>NZ_JANADR010000001.1:4777500-9882385 GCF_024199925.1 Bradyrhizobium sp. CCGUVB1N3 | reverse complement strand
AGTCTGACTCAAAATTGCATTGCTGTTTTTATGGCTGCGATGCGCCTTGTCATGAGTTGGACGGAGGCGAGGAAGAGCCAGGCAGTTGCGCTTTCGATGGTTCGCTCGAAGTCCTTGGCCAATCTGCGGTTGCGGCCGAGCCAGGCGAAGGTTCGTTCGACCACCCAGCGGCGCGGAAGCACCTCGAAGCCCTGTGCGGCATCGGAGCGCTTGATGATCTCGACAGTCCACCGGCCGATCTTTCCCAGCACCGCCTTGAGCTTTCCGCCGGCATAGCCGCCATCGGCGAAGATATGGCGCAGCCAGGGGAAGCGGTAGCGAATGCTGCACAGGACATCTGGCGCGCCATCGCGATCCTGGACGTCGGCAGCGTGAACGATCGCGCCGACCAGGAGCCCTTGGGTGTCGGTGACGATGTGGCGCTTTCGACCCTTGATCTTCTTCCCCGCGTCGTAGCCGCGAGGGCCGCCACCTTCGGTGGTCTTGACCGATTGGCTGTCGATCACACCAGCCGTCGGCGAGGCCTCCCGGCCGATCGCCTCGCGCGCCAGCATCAGGAGTGCGTGGTTGATCGATTGCCACAATCCGCTGTCCCGCCATTGGTAGAAATAGTACTGCACCGTGGTCATTGGTGGAAACAGAGTGGGCGGCAGCATGCGCCACGGCAACCCGCCGCGCAGCAGATAGAGCACTGCCTCGACGATGTCCCGATAGCTCCATTTCGGGCGCCGCCCGCGCTTGGCCCGCACAGGAAGCAACCTCTCCAGCACGACCCATTCCGCATCCGTCAAGTCGCTTGGCAAACGCAGCTCCTCTCGGGCAAACTGTGCCCGAGTGATATCAGTCCACATTCTCGATCCCTTTGATGCTTCGCAACACCAATGGAATCAGAACTCGCTGATATCACTCAACTTATTTTTCGGTCGGACACTAAGATCTCATCCGCCCTACGAGACTTTACGAGAGGCCGCTGACAAACCCGCGTTAGGATTGAGCCACCGAACCTGCAATATGGAGAGAATGATGTGGGATTGGCTCAGAAGCGAACGTCAGAAATATCGCGTGCCGACGAAGCGCATAGTGCTCACCAATCATGCATCACTGACGGGCCTCGATCATCGCGGTCAGGAACTCTTTGGGCGGGCACTGCCGCGCGGCGTATTGCTGCCGCGGCTAAAGCCTGATCGCGAGCGTGTCAATTTCTGGATGTCACCAGGCGAATTGCTGCGGCACCGGTTCGTGCCCGGCCAAATCATGCTCGGAAAGTTTGCGGGGCAATATCTCGGGCATATGGATGACAGGCCTCTGGTGACGTTTGCGCAATCTCGTTCTGGCAAGACATCCACGGTGATTGAGCCGAACCTCTATCTCTATCCGGGCTCGACGCTGGTGCTTGATCCAAAAGGTGGCATCAGCCATCTGGCCCTCTATAGGCGCGCCCTCGGGCACCAGGTGCATATCCTCGACCCCTTTGGGCAGTCGGGTGAACCGAGCTCCTCGTTCAATCCGTTGAGCGCGCTTGATCCCGACAATCTCGCCATCGTCGACGATGTGGCTTTGATTGCCAACGCTTTGGTGCCGGACGATGGCGATCCGAGATCAAGGCATTGGAACGACAGCGCACGAAAGCTGATCATTGGTGTCATTCTTCTCGTTCTGGCGCTTGAGCCTGATGAGCGCAACCTCGTCACGGTGCGCGAACTGCTATGCCTCAGCTATCCTCCCCTCGTTGAAGGGGCCCGAATGGTGGCCGCCAGGGAAGCTGCCGACGAGGCGACGGATAAACGTCGCAAAAACTTCTCGGCCAATGCACAGGCTCTGGAATTCCTGCTCCGGCGCATGAAGGCGCTGGGGCCGCGGTTCGGCGGCATTGCTGCTGCGATTGGTGACCGGTTTCTCAATATGCCTGAGGGCGAGCGCGGAAATATTTTCTCGACAGCGGCAACGCATACCGACTTTCTCGACAGTCTCTTGTTGCGCCGGACATTGCTGCGTTCGGATTTCAGGCTGGATGCCCTGAGGAGCGACCGGCCGACGACAATCTTTCTCTGCCTACCTGTGGCGCGTGTCGAGCCGCACGCAAGGTGGCTGCGCTTGATTGTGCAAATGTGCTGTATCGTACTGGAGCGCATGGGGCCTTATCCACGCGACCGTACGCCCATCTTGTTTCTGATGGAGGAGTTCGCGACGCTCGGCCATATGCAATATATGGAGCATGCAGCCGCCTACTTCCCCGAATTTGGCGTCAAGCTGTGGGCGATCCTGCAAAATCTGACGCAACTGCAAGCCCACTATAAGACTGGTTGGGAAACCATACTTGGCAATGCGGGCCTGTTGCAGTTCTTCGCCAATGGTGATGGCGAGACCTTGCGTTACATCGAGAGTCGGCTTGGTAAGCTGATCGAGCCGTTCGAGTTGCACAGTGCGTTTTCGCGTGAACGTCAAAGCCAGATTTTGCTCATGGCCGGCATGCCGCCGGCAGCCGCATTGCGGCTGGAGCATGAGGATGTCGACACGATCCGCAGACAGGTGCTGCGTGCGGCGCGAGACATGACGCACCAGAAGCCTGGCCAATTCCGTTTGCCTGGTCAGTAGACCTCGGGAAAGGTCACCTCGCGGCGCGTCCAAAGTTGCTCGATGGCCTCTTTGAGATGCGCCGCAAGTATGTCGGGGGTACGGTCGTTGTCGTCGCTCGGATTGGCGGTCATCAACTTCACGAAGCGGGTTCCGACAGTCGCGCAGATATTCTTCTGGTTGGGCTCTCCTGGCGCGTCTTGCAGCTGGGGATGATTCTCGCCGATGTCTTCAGCAAAGAATACGTCCTTGCCATCGATGATCATGCAGTCGGGGCGGACTTCAACACTGTGTCGTGCCCTGATCTTGAAGCGGAGGATCAGCCAGTCGATCAGAGCCGTCGCCGCAAGGACGCCGAGCACCGGCGCCGACAAGAAATCATCGTCAGCGGGAACTATCAGCCAGCCGCCCAACGTGGTCACCGCAAGGCACAAGGCAACACGAATGCACTTCAACGGCCAACTGAGGTTGAGATCCGTGTAGTGGATGAGGATGCCACCCTCGGGCGTCAACACCCGTGAGTAGCCCTCGAACGGGCTACGACTCCCGACCGACGCAGCACTCAAGCTGACATCGGCAGGGGCTTGCAATTGCTCGTCCAGCAAAATGTCCGCCAGTTGTGTATCGAATGCGACCGACGGCGGCGAGTATGGTGGCGGATGAACCATTTCAACATTCTAGCGCGCAATCCGACTTGAGGGGGGCGATTACAAAACATTCCTATCCTTTCCGACGCGATGTGCTCCAAGCCGAGGTGACGCGCAAACCACATCTTCGCTTTTGAGCATTCCGTTGCGCACCAAGCGCTTAAGCCCAAGTTTGCCGAAAGTATTTAATGCATTTGCATAAATCTCGGACGAACGTCTAAACTTGGGGCTTAAGGCTTAACAAGATTGGCAGACCAAGACGAAAGGAGTGACGTGAACACGAATGCCGACGCACCAGCGCATCAAAACGCTTCGCCCGCGAATTCGCATCAGCGCGACCGTCGGTGATTGTTAGGGTCGCAAGCAGAACGCATCCTCGTTGCTCTCAAGGTTATGGAGAATGGCGCGACCCCGACGGAGATTGCCGAACTAATCGGTCGTTATCTTCCCAAGCCACCAATGGGGACGATTTACCCAACGCTCGACCGAATGCTTGAGGGCGAATTGGTGGTTCGGCGACGGGGCGATCCAGCACCTGTGCGGGGCGGCAAAGCAAATGTCTATTACTCGCTTTCACCCAAGGGCCTAGTAGCTGTCGAAGAGGCAGATCGTCAACGCGCGGCTCTTCAGGATATGTCTGATCGAAGCCCCCCCGTGCCGCGCCCTACACCGAAGAAGGGCGGCCCGAATCTTTCGTAATCGAGAACGCTCGCCACAATTCGAACATCATGTCGATATTCCTTACAACGTATAACAAGGGATAACGATCATGGGTCGTACAGAGCAGGCGCTGTTGCTAGCGTTGCAGATCGCAAAGGGCGGAGAATTGTCGACCGCCGAAATCCAGGAAGTCCTTTCCGACAAGCGTTTTGCTGTCACACTTGGCACGCTTTACCCAACGCTGGATCGTGCGGTCAAAAAGCAATTCATCAGCCGCCGCAAGGGAGATCCCCTGCCTGAGCGCGGCGGAAAGGCACGCGTCTATTATAAGCTAACGAACATCGGTCGAGCCGCGCTGATCGAAGCTAACAGAACGAGTGAGGCGATCCATTCGCTGACCTTGGTCTCCGCGAAGAAGTGAAGGGAGCGCGCGATGAATTTGTTGCAACGAGCATTTCAAGCCACGGTGAACGGTCTGTGCAGCGCCCTGTCGGCCGACCGTGCCGACGAAACTCTCGTCTGTCTGCATGATATGTATGAGCAGCACCGCTCGACAGGGCGTAGCGTCACCAGGGCACTTTCATCGTGCGCCGTCCAGTTCACCTCGGCCCTAGCGGCCGATTGGTGGCTACGGTTTGCCTCTCCACAACATCTTGCCTTAGCGAATGGCGGCGTCATCATGAGCAAGAAGGAGCGCTTTGCCATATATCGTGGTCAAGCAACTGTCGGGGCGCTCATCGCGGTGTGTCTGTTGTGGGCCATCGACCATCACTACTTATTCCAATACCACCAGGAAGTTTTCGCCACAACTCCCGGCGCGAGACTCTCTTTGCTCATTTTCGCGGCTTTCACATTCTTGATGGTGTGCCGCACCGCATACAGGCGACACGAACTGCTACCGCTGGCGATGCTCTACGCTGCTGGGAAGGGTGCTGTCGTTGGCTTCTACATTTTCGCGATTGGCATGGCTCTCCTTGATCTTGCTTATCTCAATCTGTGGTTTCTGACTCGGCTGCTCCTGCCCTTGTTCGTCGCGGGAGGCGCCATTCTGAACGTTTACGCCAAGTACTTGTCGCCAGATTGTGCGAGAGCCCAATGACTTCGGACCTTCGGTCTTATGCAGACAATTGGCTACGCTTAACCGCATAACCGAACCGGCCCTCTGAAATCGCCGGACAGTAAACACGACCGACATCGTGCGCGAACGATGCCGTAACGTCCATGCTTGTCTCCCTGATCGCATCTGAACAATGCGCGCAAGCAGTGTTGCGCGCGCACGATGGAGTTCGCCCGTATGAAACGTTGTAGAGCGCCACCCTAGGGCCGCCGCGCCGCATCCCATCCAAAACTTCCACGATACAAAACCGGCGATCGTACCGCGACCACCGCAGAGGATTCTCATGCTCTGAAACGAAGGAGAATATTTCATGGACTCGGACCAACCAGTCAGAACCGGCGGCCTTACCCGGTTCTTGATAAGTAAAAGCGGAATCGGGACAGAGATCCAAGACCTCTACGCTACCACCGCAGATATCTCGGCCTTACGCAACCGCGCGGCGGCGCAAACTGGAGCTTTCTTCTATTGCTTCGGCACGATGGCGATCGCCGGAGAGACGACGTTCGGAACGCCCGGCGAGTTTGATGCAATGCCGATCGTCGTGGCTTTTGGTCTCGCCTATCTTCTCTGCATTCGCATGGACGCGTTTGTCAATCTGCGCGGCCTGTACGCTCAGGGCAATCGGCAGCTCCGCAAGATGGGGCTCAAGCTTCCCCATGGCGCTGACGATGTCGGGTGGTGGGTGCTTTTGCTCTCGAAAGCCAGCGTTGGAATGGCGGTCGCCATTATCGCAGGTACGCTAACCGCTCAGGTCTTTTTCCGATCTGAAATTCAAGCAGAGCTCTCGTCCTTGGTTGCGAACCAAAACGCGCCTATCCTGGCTTTCCACACCAAAGCCGTCGACGCTGAACTGAAGGTGGCGCGTGATACCCGCGATCGGGACGCCAAGGATCTGGCCGAACTCAATGCGCAGCGAGGTACGCTCGTCAAACGGGAGACGCAACTGTCCGGCGGTGTGGGGCGCTCGAACGCGAAACAGCAGGCAAGTCTTTCGGCGGCCCGTGAAGCAAACACCGAAACACTAGGTAGCATCGATATCAGGATCAAGGCGGCGGAAGTGAGAGCCTCGGCCTCCGATCAAGCCTACAGGCTCCGTGAGGCCAATCGCAATGCGGACGTACGCGTTCGCGCGGAATCCGATCCGCATTACACGAAGCCGCCATCAGGCCTCTTAGCCGGCCTGACGGCCTTGAAAAATGCGGCGGCGAAGGATTCCGTTGTCGCGGCGGGAGTTGGGATCACCGACTTCGTCGGGCTGGCTTTAGAGGCCTGGATTTTGATCCTCGCTCTTGCGAGCCCTCCGACCAAACTCGCCGTTAACCTCTACCGCGACGTGCTGCGGCATTCCGCGGACTCAGCGCGCCGCCTGGCTGTCGAGCTGAACGGCAATCCCGATGACGACGAGCCGAGCCCGTCAGGTGGTGCCGCCATTCCGCCGGCGAACGCGAGCGGAGCGGCATCACCTCTCGCCTCCCTCGCTGAAGAACCAGTCCAGCCCGCGCCTCGCAGAGGCCGTGGCCGCCCTCGGAAAAACCCCCTCGTCCCTTCGATCACCCAGCCGTTAATGTAGGAGCCGACAATGAACGAACGCACTAACTCTGCATCGTCATCCCGGCGCGTTTCCGCGCCGGCAGGTATCGACAGCTTTCATCTGCTCGATCTGCCACCGCTCGCGCAGGCGCAGGTGATCGGCGTTGAGGCGATCACGCTGAAGCTGCGGGGAACAACTGATCCTCGTGACGTCAGGAGCATGTACCATGAGCTGGAGACCAAGGCGACGACGCCCGCCTTCAAGGTTGGATCGCGCTGGGCGATCTGGATGTATGCGGTTCGGGCGAAATACTGGACGCAGCAGAAGCGATCATGGAACGATGTAGAAGAACCGCTCGTGAAGCTGCATGTACTTTTCAGCGCGCTACTGCCATTGCTCGTCAGGGTGTGCCGCAGTGACCTCGACCAACGCGACAAGGCGCAGCTTGCGCATACCGTCGCTGAAACGTCGCGACTGATCGAGCGAGTTTTACAGTCATGAAAAACTCATCTCAAAGCAAGCGGGAACGTCTTAGCGTTCCCGCTCGGCCTGCTTAATGTAGCTCTGATAGTCAAAGAACTTTGGATCGCCCCCACCTCCGCGCGCGTACAACGTCCAGGCCGCAGCCCGCTCGCTCTCGACCCGCTCCGAGGGAGACAAGCCATCGACACGTTCGCAAAACGGATTCCAGATTTCGTGCTGAGGGTCATGACGCATGTTGGCCGCTCCGGTCAGGTCCAACCCAGACTACACATTGGAGCAGTTCGACGACCGAATTGTCTTGTATTGCGCGCTGAAAATATTGTTGGCCGCTGCCTTCATCGATGTTTGGCCGACCGCCACATTCGGACGGCAAAGGTTCGCTCGTCCGGACCGCAGACATCGCAATAGATGGCGGTCGTCTTCGGCGATGAGTGACCTAGCCAGCGCTGGATCAGATGCTGCGGCACAAATCTGGCGCTGGCGTTGACGCCGAAGCCGTGCCGCAGGCCCTTTGGCATTGCCGCCGTATAGCTGACGCCAGCCCTCGCCATTACTTCCTTGACGCGCCGCCAGGCCGTGGTCCGGCTCCAGCGCCAGAGGCGTGTGGTCGCTCCCAGCGGATCACGCTGTCGGCGGCGGATGCCGAAAGCTCGATTGAGCTCTTGGACGTGGCTGCGCGGGAGCGGCACCTGCCGGACGACACCCGGCTTGCGACGCTTCAGGGTGCGGATCGTGGCGACGCGGCTATCGAGGTCGATGGAGACGGCCGAGAGAGCCAGAATTTCGGAGATACGGCCACCGCTGTAAAAGAGGGTCAGACAGAAAAGCCGGACTTCGGTGCACGCTCGTCCGGCTGCTCGGATAAACCGCCGCCGCTCGGCGTCATTCAGGTACTTACGCTCACCCGAGGGACCAAAAAGGCTGAATTGTGAGCCGCCCGCGCGCTGTTGCATCGAACCTCCGGCCGAAACCGTAAGCTACGTTTTGTTTCAGCACGGAAGTCCCCATATTTACTGCGAGAGCGCGTGCACTCTGGAAATTTAGCGCCTGAGTCTAACGTTTCTTGAAGGCCAATTTCAACAGCATTTTGGCAGCTTGAAACAAAACGTAGCTTACGGGTTCAAACGCCCGCCCATCCTCGCATTCCCGACGCTCAAGAAGCCCCGACCAATTTCAGTCATTATCGCTTGCTCGCTTCTGACAGGTGCGGCAAGCTTCGGCCAGGTTGCCGCGCAGACTACCTCACCCTCGGCGCTCGGCGCTGACGTGAATGCCAAGTGCGACGACCTCGTATCGCGCGGAGATCGCGCTCAGGCATTGTCATGGTGCCGCCGCGCGGCCGAAGCGGGATTTTTGGGCGCTCAGGTTCACCTCGCGTACCAGTATTTCAATGGTGATGGTACTAAGCGGGATTTTGCGCAAGCCGCGCTTTGGGCCCGCAGGGCCGCGGATCAAGGCGATGTTCGTGCCCAGGAGTTGCTGGCGACCATGTACCGAGGCGGTGCTGGCGTTCCCAAAGACTACGCACAATCCATGAGTTGGGCCCGCAAGGCGGCCGCGCAAAATTCTGCCATCGGACTTTATACGGTTGGCCTCTTGTACGGAAACGGCTGGGGTGTGGCAAAGGACTATAAAGAGTCGCTCAATTGGCATCTCCAAGCAGCCGAACAAGGATATGACGAGGCTCAACTGATTGTCGGCAGCTACTATGAAATGGGCTGGGGCGTGACGCGCGATCATGCAGCGGCCCAGCAATGGCTCAGAAAAGCTGCCGACCAGGGCAATGAAAAAGCGAAGGAATTTTTGAAGCAGATGCAGGCGCTCGACAAAGAGTCACCCGAAGCGGTGCCTTCCGATTTCAGCGGACTTCAATTGCTGTGCAAAGCGGCCAACGGCGACATCGCGAACCTCGATATTCCGGCGAGCCGGGCGGACGTCCAGTACGGATCGTCGCACTATCACAATGGCACCGTCGTCTCGCAGACCGACGAGAGTGCGATTGCCATGGTCGCCGGGCGAGCCGGTCAGAAATACGAGACGGTGCAGTATGTGCGGGTCGCTGACTCCAGGATTGAATTTGGCGATACCGAACACACCCATACTCTTGACCGCTACACAGGCGTGCTGAGCGTCACTTACCATAAGAAGTTTGTGTTCGATCCGATTCACTGCGCTGTCAGACGGAAGAAATTCTAATGCGGGGATCGACTTCGTGGGACACTGCGCTGCCGCTGTGCCCCACTTGGCCGCATTATTGCCTATCCTACTCTGGCTTCTCCTGAGCGGTGGGCCGCAGTACCGACGGCAACCAGCCCTTGCCGTTCAGAAGCTCTTCAGCGCGCTCGGCCATGGCCTGCTTCATGAGACCAGCGATTAGCCGGGCCTCGTCCTCTCCCCTTCCCTCGCGCACAGCCTCTAGAATGCGCTCCTTGCTGACACGCCCGAGATAGTTGGCAACGGTCGGCTGCCAATAACGGGTCATGTCGTGCGGCATCGCCTTTGCCAGCGTGCCGGCATGGGCCAGCGCGGTGCGGCCTGAACCGCCATTAGACCGCTGCACCGCATCGAGGGACAGCGACGCGCAATGGGCGAGCAGGGCCAGCAGTTCGTCCATGGCAAGGGAAGAGACGAACACCCAAAGCGCTTCGCCATCCTCCGGCATCCTCGCTTTCCACGCCGCGTGACGCTCGGCAATCGCCTGACCCGCAACGCTCTCTGCGATGCCCGAGGCAACACCTGAAAGCGAGATCGCGCTGAGGGAAAGCCCGAGGCAGGACAGGTCGTTGAAACGATAGAACGCCTTGGCCGCCACAGCATGGGTGACCGCGATCAACGCCAGCTCGGGGGCTTGCGCCAAATCGTTTTGCAGGCCCGCCGTTCGGTAAGCCGTCAGTTCGGCAGTCAGCGCCGCCGACAGACCATCCGCCGCTTTGGCGGCTAGCGGTGCGGTCTTGCCGTCCCCGTCGCCCTCGCCTTCCTCGTGGGGCACGTCCTCGGGCCGCAGATAGCCGCGCTCGATGCGAGCTTCGCCGTTGTTGCCCAGAGCAACAAACGCACCGGCGCGTGCAATGTCCTCGGGAACGAAAGCCTCTTCGGTGAGCTTGGCGATCTCGCTTTCGAGACGTTCGATGTCGGCGTACGCGTCCTCCGAAGCATCGTCCTGCTCGGCGGCGTTGCTGGCCAGCTCCAATTCGTCCTGCAAGGCAGAAAGTTGTTGCTGTTCGTCATCGCTGAGTGTCCGGGCAACCGTGTCGATGGTCGCCATGGCCGCCGAACGCTGATAGTCGTACTCGACCTCAACCTCCACCCATTTCCAGCCTTCGGCCACGACACTCTCAGCGACGCGCTGAAGCTTCTCGCGCACAAGGCGGTTGAGCAGGGGCGCATCGGTCAGGTAACCGCCGTCCTCCTCATCGAACAGATCGCGGGTGACGGTACCGCCTGCCGCCTCGTAGGCGTCGAGACCGACGAAGGCTACGCGCCGGTCATCGGTCGACACCTGTCCTTCGGTCAGAGCCCGCAGGATAGCGGGACGATTCTTGTTCCAGCCGAGTTCGGCCCAGACCTGTTCCTGCCGTGCATGGTCGTCGGTGATAGTGAAGGCGGTCAGCTGGTCGAGATTCATCGCGCCTTCGCGGTAGAGTGTGAGCAGGGCTGGGCTGACCGCACCGAGCTTCAACCGCTGCTTGACGACGGCAGGGGTGACGCCATAGCGGCCCGCGATATCCTCGACGCTCATGCCCTCCTTCTGGTTCAACTCGGCAAAGGCTTCGTACTCATCAGCGGGATGCATGTTGCTGCGGATGGTGTTCTCGGCGAGGCTGATTTCGGTTGCATTGTGCGTGGTATCGACAATGCAAATGATCGGCTCGTCCTTCTTGATCTCCTTGCGTTTGGCCCGCAGCAATTGCGCGAGACGACGGCCCTCACCGGCATTGACCAGATAGTTCCCGGTCGGCTTGTTCTTGGGGCCAAGCTCAGGCTCGACGACCGGATATTGCAGCATGCCGACCGAGGCGATGCTGGCGGCGAGTGCCGTGATCTCACCTTCGGTGTGCGGCGTCTTGCGCACATTCTTCGGCGACTTCTTCAATTTTCCGAGCGGCACCACGACGATGTTGCGGGCTTCGGCAGGAATGTTCTTTCGGTTGCTCATGATTTTGTCCTTGTGGCTGAGGTTCTGCGCGGCAAAAAGCCGCCATGAACCTCTGCCTCGCGGCGAGCAGCGGGTGTGCAAGGCGCAAGGGCCGAAGGAAGTTGCCTTCGGCAACTTTTTTGGGGGGGACCGCGCTCGCGCGGGGGAGCCAAAACCCTTCAGGGCCTGCCCTTGCGCCGCGCCGAGGGCGGCGCCCTAAGAGCAGGTCGCGGCAGCGGCAAAACAATGCTTCATGAAAGAAATGTACGCGCAGAGCGCGTTCCAGGAGAAGGATTTTCCAGTTTCACAAATTTGGTGGTGCGTGGGGAGCAACACGTGATGCGCTTTTTGAGTCTATGCACGTGCCTTCACCTCGCTACGATCGCGCCGATCACCTGACCAAGTTCGAGGCTCTGATGAAGAGACCGGCTATTGATCCCGATGTTGCCGATACAGCCCCCAACGATTGCATGCTGACACCCTACGACTGGGCACATCTGGTCACTTATTTGCGCCTCCTCGACGCAGACGCCGAAGGTGTTGATTGGCGCCGAGTTTCACAAATCGTTCTGCACATCGACCCGGTCCGTGAGCCGGGCCGCGCGCGGCAGGCTTATGAAAGTCATCTGGCACGTGCGGTATGGATGACCGAGCATGGCTACCGTCATCTCCTGCACGGTGACGTTCCAAGCCTCAACTAGTCGCTTCTATTGAGGACGGTCGGCCAAGCACCCAAGCTGCGGCGCTTCAGGGTCATCCCGCTGTCATGCCGTCCTTACTTGCTGCATGTGGTTGAAGATCAAGCAGATGCGCTGCGTCAGCGTTCCAAGTTATTGCCGAAAATCGTTAGGCGCGGGACCGTTACCAAACATTCCCCTATCGGCGTCGTGACGGCGAAAGTAATTTCGCGCTTGCTTGCACCCTGAAGTTGTTGAGGATGAGCCGTCAGTCGTGTGACCATTCTTGGTGTTTTCATGTATAAGAAGCTTCAAGCGAGATACGTTTTGGCACTCCTCGCTGTGCTTCTCGGTCTCATCGGAGAGACGTCGCGTTCGATTGCGGCCGACAACCTTGCTCGCTTCATCTGTCCGTCCTTCTGTGGACCGGACTCTAACTCCATCTGGAGGAAGTACACAGCGGCAGGTCGCCGAGCGTCAATGAGAGATTTGTCTGTCACGAAGTTTCCAAAATTGCTTCGGACCAGCGTTGCTCTCGTCTCGCTTGTTCTGTGCATCACATCCGCGTTTGCTGAAGACAATCGGCGTCTAGCTCCGCCATCCTCCTCTGCGCCTAAGCTAAGCGACGATCCAAAATACGACGAGGTTCGGAACAGGTCGCAAGTTTTGAAGGATGAGCCGTCACCAGACCAGACGCTGGTTTCGTTCAGCGTTGCCGATGTGAACTACGTGGTGCCCAGAAACTATATCGTTTCCATGCCAAACTGGAGCGGCGGACCCCAGAACGGCCTGGTTGACATCAAAGTCACTTTCCCCGGTTTCCTTCCTCTAACTGAACAGACAAGGCAGTGTCTGACAGAGCCGCGGGCCTACTGGCCGCCAGGTTGCATTCCCGTCGAATTTTGGATTCAGGCCGGGGGGCGTTTGTCTGATGACGACCTATTTAAGAACATGACAAAACAGATCTCTCCTCCAGCTCTAAGAGAGGGGCCGTCGGGTTTCGAATTGTACCAATGGGGGGCGGGCGGCAGGCGGCGCGATATCTATCGAAAGAGGACGTCCCGCCACACGCTCATTATCGACTGCAGCTATTACGAGAATAGCGGAAAGATTGGAGCTGTTTGCAGCACGGAGTCTTTGCTGTCGAATGGCGGCGCTCTCTTCTATCGCATCGATCTCGACCAAATCAAAAACGCCGAGCAGATCGACCAAGGTATTCGAGCCCTAATAGAGTCCTTTACCACCAACGAGAGCGAAAAATGACCCAGCTGGTACTCAGTGCGGCCACTCAAGCTGCTATCAATCTTGCACTCGGGTCAGACGGGCTGGGAAATCCTGGCCAGAATAATGTCAACTACATAGCAGCATACAATGATATCTATAGTGACCTAGCTGCAAACGGTAACATCAACGTAGCCACGCTCGCGTGGTTCGAGCAGGCGCCGCTTGTAAATGGCGAAAAATGGAATCCGAGCGCGCAAGGAACGTTCATCTGGGACTATACTGCCGCCGCTGCGTTGGCTCAGGGCGCTACGATCACCTCGGACGATCTGCAAACTTCGTCAAACACAATAGCGCTGACCGTTTTCAAAACCCTTTCAAAGAACAATTTTGTCTTCGACGATTCCAGCGGTCCAAACAGCTTCTCCATCCACAATATTGTGGCCGTTGATGCTGGTGCCGGGCTGCAAGTCATCAAGGACGCTCATCCAACCGCACACCTTGACAACGCGATCTGGGGCGGAACACTGTTCGCAACCACTGAGCTGCAGGACGCAACCTACTTTCAAGACTTCAACATACAGCTCGGGTTAGGCACAAGAGATTCGGCGGCAATACTTGCTGGATTTTTTGCCGGAAGCGCCGGCGTTCTAGCGGCGGGTCTTCAACCTCAGTGGAATGCGCTCGTAAATGCCCATTTCATTGACATCAAGGCTCTTACCGCCGCTGCGTTGCCAACGAGCCAGTATTTGAAGCTTCCATCTTTTTCATCGAGCGCTAGTTGGACGTTTGGCGCCGTGACGGCACCGACCGCTCTCAGCGACCAAGTCGGGGCCGGCAATCTTGAAATTTACGATGCTGCTCTCGGCGAAGCGATCACCATCAACGGAGCAGATGGCGGCAGCGGGACGGCGGTTATCTACAGCCCGAATGTCGGGAAGCAGGTTATTCAATATGCCGACAATTCCGGAGACCTGATCAGCACAAACCAAACATACGACTTGGCGAACACGTTGGTTTCGACGTCCTTCAACTTCACCGATAGGTCTCCGATTACAGTCGCGGCGACCGTCGAGGATGCAACATATGACGTAGCGACTAACACGTTCACCGGTGCGCTTACCTACAATGATCCCATAGACGTCGGATCGCTGACTATCAACAGCTCAGGTGCGGGACATGTAACGCTCGCGGATGGGTTTCAGATCCCTGTAAGCACCAACGGTTCTATCAATCTATCGGCTCCCGCAGACGGTTCTACGGCTGAAGCAGCGCTGTTGAGCTATCTCAACGATCTTGGCGTGGCCTGGAACGCTGCCCAGCTCAACGAAACTCACGACGAATTTCTTCATCCCACCGGCGCCGCCTATACCGTCAACCCCTCGGTTGTTGTGCCGAACAGCAGTACGACAGCTCAGGTATTTTATGATTTGAGCCCCTACGGCAATTCTGCCGCGGGCGCCGTAATCGCGGGACAGGCAACCGTTCAGGCCACCGTCAACAACGTCCTCACCACACTTCAGGCTGATAATATTCTAAGAGCTACCGGCGATCTCTCGCAGGACAACAGAGCTGGCTCCGCAAATTCGGACAGTAGCTTGAGTGGATTTTCTGCCTGAGAGCGGCGAGGCTTCTTGCCGCGAATCAGGAGCGAAGATGACGAAGAGGAGTCGCCGGACGCATTCTCCGGCATTCAAGGCAAAGGTGGCTTTGGCGGCCGTGAAGGGGGAGAAGACGTTGGCCGAGCTGGCGCAATTGTTTGATGTCCATCCGAACCAGATCACGACCTGGAAGACCCAACTCCTGGAAGGCGCCGCCGGAGTGTTTGGGCAGGACAACGGACCGGCCGAGGCGCCGGTCGATTTGAAGGCGTTACATGCCAAGATCGGCGAGCTTGCGTTGGAGAACGATTTTTTGTCCGGCGCGCTCACCAAGGCGGGCCTGCTGAGCGCAAAGCGATGATCGACCGCGACCATGATCTGTCTGTCGTGCGCCAGGCGAAGGTCCTGAACCTTGCCCGCAGTACGGTTTACTATGAACCTCGGCCGGTTTCGGCCGAGGACCTTGTCTTGATGCGCCGGCTCGATGAGCTGCACCTCGATTATCCCTTCGCAGGGGCGCGCATGCTGCGATCGCTGTTGCAGCGTGAGGGCATGCAGATTGGCCGCCGCCACGTCGCGACGCTGATGAAGCGCATGGGGATCGAGGCGATCTATCGCCGTCCGAACACGAGCAAGCCCGCACCGGGCCACAAGATCTACCCGTACCTATTGCGCGGATTGAAGATCGAGCGGCCGAACCAGGTCTGGGCAATGGACATCAGCTACATTCCGATGCGACGTGGATTCGTCTACCTCGCGGCGGTCGTCGATGTGTTCAGCCGACGGGTGTTGGTCCATCGCGTATCGATCACGATGGAGACGATATTCTGCGTCGAAGCGCTCCAGGAGGCGTTGGCGAAGCACGGCAGGCCCGAGATCTTCAACACGGATCAGGGTAGCCAGTTCACCAGCCTCGACTTCACCGGCGTGCTGCTGGACGCGAACATCGCCATCAGCATGGACGGCAAGGGTGCCTGGCGCGACAACGTGTTCGTCGAGCGGCTGTGGCGCACTGTCAAATACGAGGAAGTCTATCTGCGTGCTTACGACAGCGTGCTCGAGGCGCGAGCATCGATTTCCAAATATCTGGCGTTCTACAACCGAGGACGTCCTCACTCGAGCCTTGACGAACGCACGCCCGACGAGGCTTACTTCGGCGCGCAAACGATGGTGACGGCCGCATGATCGTCGCCAACGATTTTGCTGCGGCTCTGGTCGGGCTTACGCCCTCCCGACGCCACAGCAAAATCGTAAAGCCCCGCCTTCAGCATAACCCGGCAGGAATCCACTTAATTTTCGCGGGGCGCTGTCCAAACAACCGGGGCCAGCTCTAACATCAGCGGTATACAGGAGCTGGATGGCAGTGGCACCGTCCAATTGACGGCTGCCCAATTCAACAGCTTTTCGAGCGTCGGCGCTGGGACCATCGTTGCAGCAACTGGTGGCGTATTCGATTTGACGACTAAGAATCCCCTTCTTTCGGGCGGCGATATGCTCGCCAGCGACTGGAGCGGCACAAAGCTCGTTGGAAACGACGAGACCCGCAATCTTACCGCCAGCCTGTTCGGCAATGATACTTTGATTGCAGGCAATCAGACGCATGCCAACCTTATCGCTGGCGACGGCGTGGATACAATGGTCGGCGGCACCGGCGGCGACATCTTCGCTGTTGGCGTCGACATAGTAGGCATCCCCTATCATGTCGGCCCTACGCTTTCAGGCGCGGCCGGAAACCCGGCAGCAGGTTCTGTGATCGAAGGTCATGGCGATGGCAACATTCTATACGCGCACGGGGATATTTCAGGCATTTCGATTTCGGGCGTCCAGACGCTACAGATGTCGGGTTCGGTATCGCTGGCACCTTCCCAACTCAGCAGTTTCAGCTCGATTCAGGGCGGCGGCACGATCGAGGCCGTGGTCGGCGGCATCTATAATTTTGAGGGTAAGGCCGGAAATACCCCGCTCACGGTAGTCGCAGCGTCCGATAACGGTACGACACTGATTGGCGACAATGTCGGGAACGAGTATCTGACCGCAAGCTCTGGAGGTAACGATACGCTTGTCGCCGGAGCCGGCGACAGCGACTATCTGATTGCCAGCGGAAGCTCGGGTAATAATACGCTCGACGCATCCAAGCGAACAGGCAGCGGCGCTGTTGCCGATGTCAGCAACAGCTTTGGCGACAATCACTTGATAGCTGGCGCGACGGCAGGCCAGGGGTTGAACGCGGCGAACAGCTTCGGCGACAACGTTCTCGACGCGAGCCGAAGCAGCGGCGGAGATTATCTCGACGCGAGCGACAGCGATGGCAACAACCAGGTCATCACCGGATCAGGTGGTGGCTATAGCCTGAATGCGAGTGGCAGTTTTGGCGACAACACGCTGGATGCCAGCAAGACAACGACCGGGACAGACTTCCTCGACGTCAGCAATAGCTTCGGCAACAACATTCTCATTGCAGGCTCGGGCGGCGGCGATACGCTAAATGCCACGGGCGCCATCGGCGACAATACCTTTGTCGTTGGCGCAGGGGGCGCAACAATCCAGGGCGGCGAAGGCGACAACACGTACAAGTTTGCGCCGGGATTTGGAAATACTCTTATCACCAACCAAAATCCAAACTCAATTCAATCCATCATTCAGTTTGAAGCAGGCATCTTGCCGTCGCAGGTCGTGCTCTCGCAATCGGGAAGTGACCTGGTACTGACTGTTGGCGGGAACACAATAACAGTCCAGAATGAATTTGGCGGCACAAACAATCAGATCAGCGCGATCGAATTTTCAGATGGTACGACTTGGAGCCCAAATCCCACCTCTGGGCAAACGTTGCTTGTCGCCAGCAATGCCGTCGATCTCACCGCCAGTCAATTCGGTTCGATACCTAACATCGTCGGCGGCGGCACTATTTTCGCCACGACGACTGGAACCTATGATCTCTCATCCAAATCGACCGCTGCCATCAACCTCACAGCGACGGCCGCTGGTGGCACCACGTTGATCGGTAACAATGCCGCTGGTGAGACGCTAACAGCCAGCAGTACCGGCAATGACTTTTTGACTGCGGGGAACGGTGCCCACGATTCGCTATTTGCCGGATCGGGCAATGATGTGCTGACCGCCGGTAGCGGTGGTGATTTTATGGTTGGCGGCTCTGGTGCTGACACCATGACCGGGGGCACGGGTGACGACACGTTCTTTGTTGGGACAGGCAACGCCACGCTGCAGGGTAATGGCGGCAATGACAGTTATGTCTTCATCGGCCAGCCGGCCACTTCAAATTACACAATCAACAATCTTCACACGGATAGTGGACAATCCACTATTCGATTCCTGTCTGGATTCGATTTTGCGACATTTCAGCCTATCGCTGGCGTGGTAGAATCACAGGTCACATTCTCGAAATCCGGCAATGACCTTGTCCTGACAATCGCCAGTGACCCGATCACCATTCAGAACTACTTTCTGGGTGATCAGTACAAGATCAGCAGTATCCAGTTTGCCGATGGCGCGTCTCTGACGTCATCGCAAATCGATGCGATGGTTACAACTTCGCTGGCCCAGGCGACCCTGAACGCGCCACCTGTGATCAACTTCGGGAATATCCATGTTGGCGCTACAGCCAGCGAAGCTGTTAGCCTGACCAACAGCGCAACGGCTCCCGCCGAAGCGCTCGATGCTTCGATCGGGTCCGTGTCGGGTGCAGCCACCGCCAATGGTTCCTTCTCGCAACTGGCCGCCGGCAAAACCGATGCGACCGATATCACCGTCGGCATCGACACGGCCACGGTCGGCACAAAGAGCGGAGCGGTCACGCTCCTGCTGTCATCCGACGGTACCGGCATCGACAGCAACGGCGTCACGGCATTGCCGGCTCAAGCGCTTCAGGTCTCGGGCACAGTCTATCGCGAGGCCGCAGCTTCCATCACGGCGCCCGGCAATCTGATTGTCCATGTGGGCGATGCGGGCAATGAGACTTTCACAGTCAAGAACTCGGCTGCCAATGACGGCTATTCCGAAAACCTCGTCGCCAGCGTTGCCGGCACAAGCGGCAACATAACGGCCAGCGGCACGACCGGGGACATCGCCGCACAGGCGAGCAGTTCAACCATCACCGCACATTTCTCGACTGCCGCAGCCGGCGTTGTATCGGGTGCGGTTACAGTTGCGCTTGCCAGCGACGGCAGCGGCATTGATGGTCTCGGCACCACCAGCCTCGGTCAGCAGACGGTTTCGGTGAATCCCACCGTCAACAACTATGCCAAGGCCGCGATCCGGGAGATCTCGGGCGGCGGTACGCTGGTCCAGAACGGCAATCATTCGACATTGACGCTCGATCTCGGTCCGGCAAGTGTCCAGGCTCCCGATACCGCACGCTTCAATCTCGGCGTCCTGAACGATGTTGCGGGACCATCTGACTTTCTGTCCGGCAGCTTCTCGGCTCCGGCAGCCAGCGGCTTTACGCTGACCGGGCTTTCGGCCTTCAGCGGCCTTGCCGCCGGTCAGTCCGACACCGCGCCGACGGTCAGCTTCAAGGCCACCGCGGCTGGCACCTACACGGAAACCATGACTCTCCACTCAACAGGCTCGAACGCAAGCGGCTATTCCAGCGCACTCGCCGACCAGACCATCACCATTGTCGTCAATGTCGGCCAGACCTACAGCCCGACGAACAAAGCCGATACCGTGCATGGCGGAGCGGGTAACAATGTGATTGTTGCCACCAACGGCACGCTCAATGCCGGCGATAAGATCGATGGCGGTCCGGACGGACACAATACGCTCGCGCTGCAGGGAGGCGGGACATTTGACCTGCACGCCCCTGCTACGCTGACCGATATCCAGACCATGACGGCGCAGGAAGGAGCCGGCAGTGCCTGGCAAACGCTCTATCTGCGCGACGGGTTGAGCGCCACTGTCAATGTGGCGTCGGCGGCGGCCGGCGCGAAGAATCCGGGCATAACCATCCACGGTGCCAATGACAGCGACACCATCAATCTCGGCTCCGGCAATGACGATGTGTTCCTCGGCAGTACCGCCGAGACGGTCAATGGCGGCAACGGCAACGATACCTTCCATGTAACGGCCGCCACCATCGGTGCCACCCTTCATGGCAGCACTGGGAGCAACCTGCTGGATGTCACCGGCGGCGGCACCATGGCCATGGGCTCGAACATCACCGGCATCAAGACCGTCAGTCTCGAGAGTTCGCCGACAAGCTATACATTCACGACCAATGCAACAGCCGGTCTCACGATCAACGACGGCGGCCGCAACGATACGATCATTGTTGCCGGCTCCGGCGATACCATCAACGCCTCGCATGCCACGATCTATCTGAATGCGGGCGTGACCGGCGCCACCATCGTCGGCAACGACGATATCGTTCATATCCAGAGCGGCGATACCTACAAGCTGGTGGGATCGCACGACACCGTCATCACCGATACGGTGGTCACGGCTCAGAATGGCAGCACCATCGCGCACTACAATGGCCTGAGCACGGAGGTTGACCTTCCGGGCCTATCGTTCGATCCGTCAATTCAGGCGGGCTATGCGCTCAACTGGTGGCATGGGTCGGGCGACCTGATCGTCAGGGATCACGGCGCCACGGTCGATACGATCCATCTTGCCTCCGTCCAGAATGTGGGCAGCCCGCTTGTAGCGCCCGACGGCAACGGCGGCACTTTGCTGCTGGACACAGTCGCCGGCCATGGCAATTCCGATGCCTTCAATTTCCGGGATTTCGGCCCTCCGGGGTTTCAAGACGCCGCGCACGAATTCAGCAACGCCAACACACTGGCAGGCGTTACGACCATCGGCGATCAGTTTGTATTCCATGCCGATCAACTGACGTCCCCTGCTGCCGGCATGCCGAATCTCGCACTGCTGACCGGCTTCGACCATCCGGAGAATCTCGGTCACACGAGTCCTGGCGCGAGCCATTCAACGGAGTTTGTCGATCCATCGCAGCTGGGTCATGTGCCACAGGTGCCCCAATGGGAGCACCTGCTTGCCGGTGACGGCTTCCATCTGATCTGATCTGATCTGATCTGAACGGACCGGTCAGATTTCATGCGATCCCGCCAACCGGTATCGAGGAAGGCGGGTGACGCGCGCGGGGTATTTTACTCGGCGATCGGACCTGCTATGTAGCCCGCCCGATTGAGGAGAATAACGTGGCGAAGAAGAAAAAGACTCCGGTTCGCAAGCCCTACACTGCGGCTGATATCAAACTACTGAAGCAGCATTCGAAGGCAAGGACGCCGGTCGAGAAGATCTCGAAGCAGATGAAAAGGACTGTGGGATCGCTTCGACAGAAGGCTCAAAAATTGGGATTGGGTCTCGGTCATCAACGCTGATTGTCATCGGCGTATCCCCAACATAGTTCGCTATACAAAACGCCGGCTGGTCGTTGACTGAACGAGTCGCCGGCGCGTCTTCCGCGTGATCATGTCGCGTGGACCGCAGCAGTTCGCCTTGATGTCACGCTGCATCAATTCTTGAACCCTCCCGCGCACGCAAACTTCCTCCGTTAACCGCGCCACGCGCCCCTTTCCGGCCTATCGCACCGGCCTCGGCAGGTGCGCAAGCGCGTCGCGCTCGTCCGCTTCGCTTCCGCCAAAGGTGCGCCGTGCCTCCTCCGTCGCAACGGCCTCCGTCCGAAGGCCGCGATTGGCGGGGTCCTAGCGATGGAGGAAACAATGCTGCTCTGGACGGTCAGTGAACTGATGCACCTGACGCGAGACGAGCTTTGCAGCCTCGACGGCAACTTGCGGCACGCTCTGGCGGAATTCGAGGCCGGCGCATGCGAGCGTAGCGATGTTCTGACGACGCTCGACAATATCCGCCGTGTGATGGTTGCGCGAGGTTTACATTATTGAGCGGCTCGATCCGAGATCGCCATTTTCGGCTGCCAAACGCCTCGCGTGAAAAGAGGAGCTTTGTGTCCTCGAATGCATTCACACAACCTTCACATCCGACGGTTGTGGATTGCGGGGAAAGTCGCCGCGCTGGATTTCGCCTCACTTTATGCGCCTGCAACCTCACCTAGAGTTCCCCGATTGCAAAGGGGGACTTTTAATGCGTTGGGGCATTCTTCTACTAGCGCCCATGCTGGGCGGTTGTGTCACTGATAACGGCGCCGGGTTCACAAGCAGCATCTCTGCTTTTTCGGCCGCATTCACCACCCAGGACAATCTTGAGGTCGATCTGATGAAGGATCTGGCCCGGAAGTCGAACGAACTCGAATTTGTTTCGAACCACACCTACTCATGTGGTGATCCGAACGATCGTTATCTCATTGAGGCCGGTTACAACTATCAGCAGCTCGATTTGAGGTTCGCCAAGAAGCCGAAAGGCTACGACGCGCTGCTCGCTGCCAACAAGAAGGAACGCGAGAAGGACGCGCTGTTGAAGGCGATCGCGACGTATGGATCAACAATCAAGGGCATCGCGTCTGGCTACCAGGCCCTCCACGACAATCTGACAACGATCCAGAAGGATGTCGACACGCTAAAGAGCAGCGCGTATCTCGCAGAAGTCGCAGGCATGCTGGGTGCGCTGAGCACCGTTCTGAAAATAGCGGACGGCGTCAGTTCTGCTACGGAAGGCGCGGCTATATACGACGCAGCTCGCACGATGCAGCCCGCGCTCCAGGCTGCCGCCAAGAAACTCAAGGACGAGCACGCGCTCGCCAATCTGACTGACTCTGAAGCGAAAGCGTTCAGTTATTGGGACTCTTGCGCTACCGAGCGCCTTAGATTCATTCGCGACTATTACCCGTCATACTACAAGCCTAAGCGTGCCGACCTTTACAGCTATAATGATCAAGGTGAGCCGCACCTTCGCTTTCAGGGCATGGCGCCAACCAGCGTGCTCGATTTCGCAAAGGAATACCGCCAGTATTTACTTGACCGTGAGGTGTTCATCGCTCGCCGGCCGAACTATGTCGGTCTGATCGATGCGATCGTGAAAGCAAACGCGGATATCGTAACGGCTACACCTCAAGACGCGCTCGCGGGTGCCTCTCAGCTCGTCGGCCTCACGAGCTTGATACCGGCATCTGCGGCGCCTGCGACGACTGCAACCAAGCCAACCGTTGTCGCCAGCAATAAGTCAAAGAAGTAGTCTCGCGGCCGATCTAGTTGACGCGACATTGCCTGGGGCGGAAAACCAACCTCGGGACGTTACTGGGGAGGAGGATTCCTCGGGACCGGTGGTCTAGCTCGTTAGCGCCGGCAATCCGGAGTTCGCGACGGGGTGATGGTTGCTTATGTGTTTTGTGCCGAAACGGCTAAGCCGGGCTTGGTAGGAAAGCGAGAGCAGAGAAATGGACAAAGCACTTCAGAAAAAGGTCGATGGCAAGGCTGACGTCTACCTCCACAATCATCTTGCCAATTCCGCTTACTGGTTCAAACGTCAGATTGAGAAGAAGATCGAGGACGGCCAGCGAGACGGTATTGCCTTCGACTATCTCGCCTGCGCCGTATCGATCGCTTTCACTAATGAAGCCCACATCAACTTCTTCGGCATGAAGTGCATTAAGGGGTTTGTCGAACGAGACCCGATCGAGAGCAAAGTTGCCACGGTCTTCAACGCATTCAAACTGCCGATCGTCTGGGAAACAAGGCCGTTGAGTTCTTTCCGGGCGATGAAGAATTTGCGGGACACTCTTGCCCACGGAAAGCCCGCCGAGATCTGCTACAACAGGGTCGTGAGTGCTACACCCGACCAAGAGGACATCATAAATAACCTGAGGGCTGATTGGCAGAAGGCACTGACGCATCAGCCAATAATGGACGCCTACAAGGACATGGACGACGTGTTCAAGCTTTTGCTGGAGAAGTCAGGGCTGACTCTATTCGACACGATCGAGCAGACCAACTACACCATCAGCCTCATCGAGAAAAAATAGAAATAATAGCTCAGTCGTCATTGTCCGTATCGTCGAGAAACGGGTTGTCGTCGTCCTCGTCGAAGTCATCGTCCACTCGGTAAACGCCTAGCCGATACGGGAAGGTCGAATATTCTCGGGTTTTGAGACCGGAGAAGCCCATGGCGATCGCTAAAACGGTTCCTTGTATGCGCAACTTGCCTGCCTCAGACGTTATTGTCCCGACCCTCACGATGCTGCTGACATCCACGCGCCCGGAAACCCACCGCCCATGCGCCGAGGAAGATGTAGCCTCAAACCGGTCCAAGGTGAATTCGATGATAACCTTGTTCGCCTTTCGCACGCCATCTACCGTCTGGCCTGGCCCTTCTGTTTGTTCGTTTTGCCTCGCGAAGGTATGCAAACCCTGCACCAAGATGTAGTCACCAGGACTGAGGAGCGCCGACAATACGCCTCGCTCCAGATCATCCGATATATTGGCTACTGTCAGCTTCTTGAGGACGGCATGTAGTACGTCGCGGACGTACGAGTACAGATTGCGGCCGTAGCTATCGCTATACATCCATCCTGTATTCTCCGAGCGAACCAGGAGAACACCGTCTTTGTTGCACAGCCCCAGTCTTCGGGCGACTGCGAATCCATTCAGCTTTCTAAACGCCACGCGCTGCTGGGCAGCGAGCTCGAAGAGGCGCTGATGGTTGAAGTAAACCCACGCTGAGTGGTGCTCTCGTGACTGATTGAGGATCGCACGGGTCTCCATCTCGGCCACATGGGCTTCCCAGTTCCTCTTGAAGCCGCACAGCTTGACCGGATCAAGATTTTGGGTCAGCTCACTCCTGGTGTGAACCTTGGCGTGATCCAGCGTGCAGAGAACGGACAAGTTCGCCACGCGGTGATCGCGCGATTCTGTCCATTTCTTGATGTGGTGGACGATGACTCCCCGGTTCTCTCGACGGCACACGCAGCAAGTGAACCGGTTGGCGTATAATACCTCGATCAGGTTCTTAGTGGGCGGCGGCGGGCGGCCATCACCGAGAATATTGTCAACCGCAAGCTTGTTAAGGCGGAGCTTTCTTAGTTCGGGCCGCTTCATCTGCTTAAGCCTGGCGACAGTGTAGCCTCGTTTCCTTAACTTGACCGCCTTCGTCGTGCTGATGCCGTAGCCAACGAAGGCAAGATCCGTTCTGTTGGTGCTGCTGTCGGGCTCCCTCCGCATACCGGGGTGCTGTCGGTCAATTCGGCTCACGGGCTAGCCGTCCGTCACAGGCGATATCCCGTGTACCACGGGCGTAACGCTCGGATCGCTGGCTAGCTCAGCCGCGAAGTGTTTCCAGGCGTGATGAGTCTTTGGCCATCGCTTGGCGTCGACAAACAGGTCATCACCGGCAAAGACATAGTGAACCTCAGCATTTGGACAAAGCGCCTGAAGCTCACTTTTCGCAGCTGAGCGATCCTTGCCCGGAATGCCTGCGGTGGCATAACCAAGTTCGACAAAGCTTTTGGCAACCCTTCTAAGAACAGCTTCGCTTGCAAACACGGTCGTCACCACCACCTCCAGCTGTAAGCTTGCGGAGATTGCACTATTTACCTTTGGTGCTCAACCGAGCGTTGTCCCTAGGATGCGAAAACCCCCGCCAATTTGCTTGGCGGGGGTGATCTGCACCGTTCCGAAGGGTCACAATATCAGCCTCGGAACGCTTCCATCCGGTGCGATCCATTCCGGCCTCTTGCTGGCCGCCGCGCCGGACGCTTCGCCGCCTTGGCCAACTCTTCCTTGGCGCCAAGGAGTTCGGCGATGATGGTTTCCGGCGTGGTCAGCAGAAGTTTGCTCTGCTCGCCGCCGGCAAGATCGCGCCATTTGAGGCGCGTCTTGTAGGGCTTTGCCGGATTGAAGCTCTCGGTCGGCTCGAACGTTTCGACCCGGAACACGATCGCCCGGTTCACGGCAACACAGTCTTCCATGAACAGATGAAGGCCGTGGTCGCTCGCGAATTCCTGCGGCGTCTGCTCGGTGAGAACGATATCGCGATTAAGCAGGACGAGCCGCGCCTTGAAGGCTTTCTCCGGCTTGAATTCCGGATTGGCCGCCGGATCGAATGGCTCGACGAACGCAACATGTGCGAGCGGTACAAGTTTCTTGCCGATGGTGATGACTGTCATAGGATCTCCTTGGTTCGGGTTGAGTAGATTCCGGTCTACCGAAAAACAGGCCACGACCGGACCGAAAGGATTGGGAATCGAAGCGGAACGATTGGGAATGGTTGGTAGCCCAATCGTGCACCTCACGCGGCCTCATGTTCGGCGACATCCTGCGGCTTCTGCAACTCGTTCAAGAAATCCGCCGCGCGCTGGGCGTGCGAGGCAGCCGCAAAGATCGCGCGCTTGTCATTCTTGAGTGCTTTGATCCACGAACCGATATAGGCGGCGTGTTCGTCCCTCACCTCGGGTGTCAAACCGAGATCGGCGGAAAGAAACGCGGCGCCGAGCTCGGCCACCAATTCCTCCATCGCGTAACCTTCATCACCAAAGCGCTTGCGGCCAAAATCGCGGTTGAGACGCTTTTCGTGCTTTGTCCAATGCGAGCATTCGTGCGCGAGCGTCGCGTAGTAGCTTTCGGCGCTCTCGAAGAAGTCGATGCAGGGCATGCGGATGTTGTCGGTCGAAGTCACATAGCAAGCCTTGCTGCCGCCATGCACGATGCTGGCGCCGGTCGCGGCGAAGAAGGCCTCGGCGTGTGCAATACGTTCCACGGACTCCGGTCGTCGTTCGGGCTGCGCATAGTAGTGAGACGGCAAGCCTTCGATCTGCTCGACATTGAAGACCGTGTAGCCCTTCATGAAAGGAATGGCGTGTTCGGCTTCTTCGCCAGTCTCGGCGTTGGTCTCGCTGCGAATAATCTTGTCGGCATAAACGACCAGCGAACCTTCCTCGCCCTTGCGCACATGCGCACCAAGTTCTTTCGCCTGCCGGAAGGTCATCCAGATCGGGGCGGCATAGCCTTTTTCGACAGCGGCGGACCACAGCATCAGAACATTGATGCCCTGATAGGGAACGCCGTTGCCGCGCAGGGGCCGCGTAATGCGTCCTGCACTGTGCTCGACCTTCCACGGCTGGTGCCAGGGCCGCACGCCTTTCTCGAGTTCGCGAACAATGTGATCGGTGATCTTCTGATAAACATCGGTTCTCATCTTTGCCTCCTGGCTTGCCGGTTGCGCATGCAACCGGAACTAGGCCAGCGCCGATGAGCAGGGGTGGGCCGTCACAGGCCGGAAAACGAGCGGGCTTGGTGCGGGCCGGAGCCGCAACGCGGCGACTACACGGCCGCCGTTTTTCGCCCCTCATTCTTCATGAGGGGCTTGGCCTTGACGGCCCGGGGGCCGCAGGCCCCGACCCGGCGTGCGCGAACGCGCATCGCCGCAACTGAAATGGCACCCGGGCCGCGTGAGCATAGCGACCCGAAGGGGCACGCGGGACGAGTGTAGCGACGAGATCGGTTCAACAGCGGCACCCGACTGGATGGGCAGTGATAGCGGTCGCCGACTTGTCCTCCGAAGCCTTGGCGTAGGAGGAAGGCGAGCCCCTTTTCCGAGTGCCCCCGGCGAGGAGCGCATCAGACTTTGCGCGAAGGATTGTGACCCGCAGGGCCGAGACAACCTGGCTCGGCGACATCCGCGATAGCGGTGGCGTAAAGCCTGATCCGCGGTCAGCGGACGCGCCTTGACCGCTTACCTATGGCTTCCCACATGATATCTCGATCAACCTTTGCGCGAACATAAACCGACAACGAGAAGATCATGGACGATACAACAGCCGGCAATGCTGCGACCGACGAAGGCGAGGCTAGCCCGCAACCAGTACTGTGGGCGCGGGCTACCTTGGCCGATTTGGCTGGTGTTGACTTCGAAGATCCCGTCGAGAAATCAGACAGCGCGGATAGCGCGAAGCTATCGGATCTTTTCCGAGCGGCTGTGGGGGCTATCGGTCCGAATGGCGAACTGCCGGATACACCTTCTACCCGCCTTTTCCATATGCTGGCGGCGGCTACTGGCATGATGTTTCGGTCAAGCGAACCCAATGAGCCCTTTGGGGCGATGATGGTTCGATCCGATGGCCTTCGCACCGCCCTGCCGATCGATTTTCGCGGTCCGCCTGCCGAGGTCATGGCCGAGATGGCCCTCCACGCCAGACACCCGGTCCTTCGCGCGCGGCTCGCGGATATCGGCTGGGTCATCGATCGCAACGCCCAGCTCGCGGCCATAGCCGCCGAAGCCTACGCGGACATCGTCGCGAAAGTCGAAGCGGGCGAACTTCGGTTTCGTGGCGAAAATGATCGAGGGGTACTCACATTCGAAGCCCGTGACCTGTTGCGACGCGCTCTCCTGATCGGCCGCGCGATCGGGGCCGACAAGCCAGGCCCGGCGGCAGCGCGCGATATCGTGACGAGATTGAGGATGAAGGCTTTCGGGCAAGGCTTGATGGTGCCGTCGCTGTGGTTCGGCCATCTTGCCCTCGATTTTGGTGTTGGCGACGCTGGCGAGATCGGCGGTCAAATCGAAGCGCTCATCGGCAGACTTCCCGATGGCTCCGACCCGCACACGATTGTCAATCTCTGGCGCATGGCGGCGCGGGCCTATCGCATTGCCAAGAAAACCGAAGATCAGCACCGCTCGCAGTCGGCGGCCGCTGAGCAACTCGTCGACATAGCCGCCAATCAGCCAATGGCAATTATAGCCTCGCAGACGCTGACCGAAGCGATAGCCGAGTTGCATGGGGTGCCCGGCAAGAAGGATCGGCGCAAAGAGTTGCGGCACCGTTTGATCGACGTTCAAGCCGGCATCGTGGATGAGATGTCGGGTTTTACGATCCCTACCGATCTTGAGGAGATCGCCCGGTGGACGGAGCAGCAAATGCAACATCCGTTGCTGCGCGACAAGCTATTTTCTTTCGCTGCGCTCGCCCGATCACCCGATCCTGCCGACCTCGAGCAGGAAGCAAGAGAGGCTATCCGGGAACACCCGTTGTCGTCGCTCTTTGGCAGCTCGCACCATGATCGCGAGGGCAAAGTCGTTCACCGGAGTGCAGGCGCCGGGTTTGGCGATGGTACAGATGCCTCCGCCATCGAGCGTCAGGTTGCTTTGGGCGAAAATATTCGGCGACACCATGCGGCGTCGGGAAAAATTGAGGTCGCGCGTCGGAGGATAGTGGCGGATCATTATATCTCCGACGATATGCTCGCGGATTTGCTCGCGCATAGCCCATTCGTGCCGCGCAATCTTGTGATGAGCTATAGCCGCGGATTCACCCGTTTCTTCCAGGGCGACTTTGTCAGCGCAGTCTACGTCCTGACACCTCTTCTCGAGCAATCGCTCCGCCATGTTCTTAAGAACTCCGGATATGACGTCACGAAACTGAATGACGCAACCAAGACGCAGGAAGACCGTACGATCTCGTCGCTCTTCGAGCAAATGCGGACCGAGCTGGTTTCGATATTCGGCGATTCGATCGTCGCGGATATTGAAAATGTGTTCCTGAAGAAGATGGGCCCCAATCTCCGCAACCGGCTTTCGCACGGCTTGCTGAGCGACGGCGACCCTTATGGTGATGATGCGATCTATGGCTGCTGGTTGATCTTTCATCTGTGCATGCTGCCGCTTTTTGAGTTTCGCTCACAATTGACGCTGCCTTTCGACCGGGCGACGGAAGATCAAAGCAGCCGCCTCGATGTCGCAGCAGAAGAATGACGACTGCATAACCGGGCATGAGCCAGCGTCACCGCTCGCGATACCGGTGTATGTCAGCAACGCATTTCATCGGAATGTTTTGTAACCTTTTGAAATCGCAGCTTTTTAAATTGACTTTGGGGCTACCAAAAAAAGACAATAGGAGCCTTCCCCAAGCCCGCTCTTTGAGACCAGAGGCGGGCAAAGATCGCGGAGTTACCTGTTTTCGGCAGTTCACCCAAGAGACCGGCCAGCTAGGTTCAAGCGAATACTCCGACCTATCTCCCCCGGGGATGTCCTTTGCAGTCGCAAGGGATGGATCAACAGCAATTGGGAGGACAAATGGACCCGAAGAGCGACAGCCCCGACGAATACGGCAATGACATGTTGGAGGGCGCAGCCGCGATCGCTGAATACCTGTTTGGATCACGGGAGCTTCGGCGCAAAGTCTATTATCTGGCAGAGACTTCGAAACTGCCCATCTTCAGATTGGGGGGAATGCTGCGCGCGCGGAAGTCGCTGCTCAGCGGGTACATCAGGGTGCAAGAGCAGCGCCCCATCAGGCTGCTTCAGATTCAGGCTCAGATCGCCGCGCTATCGGGGACGATCCAACAGCTCGAACAAGCCGGTTTCGATACGGCCGAAGCACGACATCTTATGGCAGAGCGTCGCAAGGAGCTGAAAGGCATGTCGCGTCGGTAAGCTGGGTGCGAGGCTTATTTGAAGAGAACCTTTTCCAGAGCCACAACGAGCTCCGCGCGCTTTTCCTTGGACAGCTTGTCGAGATTCTGCTGACGCCACTTGACGGCCGGCAATTCGGCCGCTGCGGGTATGCCGAGGAGGTCCCAATCGGGCTCGCCGCGTTCGAACGATACGAGAAATTTCCGGTGAGCCTCTGGCATGTTGCCGACAATTTCTTGAATTAGGGTGTTGCGCGCCGCAATAAGGTTATACTTCAAAATGGGCTGATCCGTCATCCCTTCGAAGCCGTGAAGGAATTCATCGCTGATGTCTTTTTGAGGCGAGCCAAGCACCTCGAACATCGGCCGGTCATGGCTCAAGAGATAGACGATGAAGGCCTTGCGGAGTTCATCGGTGATACCTTCATTGGCAAGAAGATCGCGAATATCGAACAGATCACGCGGATGCTGGCGATCTAAAGCGGCAACGATCTTTCCGCCATAGAGGTCTGCAAAAGAGACGGTACGAGCCTCAGCGAATCCGAATTCCTCCTCAACGGCGGGACGCACCGAAGTCAGGACCGGCTCGAAGACGCAGCCCCGCAGCACAGGCGTGACTTCAATCTTGATCTGGACGTTCTGCGAGCGAACCACGAGTTTGACGATCGTCCCCTCTTTTCGGGTCTCATGGACCTGCGCGCCGGGAATTTTGTCTTTTATCTTCGCAACGATGCGCTTCATGGCCTCATCAATGTCGGCAAGTGATTCAGCTCGCGGCGCGACAGGAACATAGGTCAGATCGATATCGACGGAGAGGCGTGGCATGTCGCGGACAAAAAGATTGATCGCGGTGCCCCCTTTCAGGGCGAAACACTTCTCCTCGGTGACAAGCGGGAGAAGGCGCAACAGCAGCGCGACCTGTTTTTTGTAGACGTCAGCGAACGCCATCGAGCTCTCCCGGCACCGTTATCTGATAGGTCGGGTCGAGAACGCCACCTTTCACGAGCATGCGTTTGCCGTGTCCGAGATCGACGGCTTCCTTGTTAAGCCGTTTGAGCCAGGCATGGTTGTGACGATCGGCAAAATAGAAGAAGAGACGCTTGACCTTTACGCTTGCGCAATCCTTCAGAAGCTTCTGCAGGCGGTCCGGCCGAAGGTTGGCAAGGCCACCGAGCAGGGCATCAACCTGTTCGAAGCTCTCGTTGTTTGGCAATTCGTCGAGCAGCTCGAAAACGGCGCGCTCAGGCGTTGACAAGGTCAGAGACCAGTCCCATTGCCCCCAATTCAGTTGAGCGACGTCGCCTCCCCGAAAGGCCGTGACGTCCGTCATCTTTCCGGTTTCGACATTCCAGCGGACGCTACTTATGCCTTTCGAGACGGGATCGTTTTTGAAGAGCCGCCGGTCATTATGGTAGACGAACTTGACGGACAGCGGCAGCTTATCGACCCAGGATGGCGGCGACTTGGGGCCGTAGAGATGAACACGGGTCGTCGCTTGCGGCAGGTAATGAGCGTATCCTTGCAATTCGAGCGCCGTACGTCCGCCCAGAACGAGCGGTGAATAATTCAGGATGCCTTGAAGGGATATCACCACTTGCTGCCAGCTCAGTTCATAGCGTGGCCGCCGGAAGACCCCTCGGGCTGGCTGTTCAAGCCAACCGCGCTGCACATAGAGATGTTGGAGCTGGGTGGAATAGCCCTGCCGCTTGAGCCAAGCAGAATCGACCACCAACCCTTCGGGAAGGAGCTTATCGAGCTGGTTTAAGAGTTGGCTTTTTTGTCTATCCATACTTGATATAATAGCACAACTTCAAACCAATCTCCAGTTCGAAGATGGATCCGCAGATCAACCGACAATTGATATTTTTGATGATATGTAAACCAAATGCTTTTGGTCGCTGCTTTAAAGGGTGAAAAAGGGGGAAAACCCCGATGGCACAAAGCTGAAAGCCGAACAAAGATAGAACAATTTCGCTTAAGTTGCTACAGTTCCTGCTTACAAGCGAAATGGGCCGAACCGAGCCAGTCTTGGTCACCCGATTTGCTGATCAGGACAGACGATTTCCAACTCAATGATTACCGATACCGAAATCGAGCAAAAAGCCGCCGAGCTGGATATCTCCCCGCAGAATGTCGAGCGTGACTACGTCCATGGCTGGCTCTTGCGCGAAATTTTTGCGCATCAGCGACTTTCGAACCTTCTGGTTCTCAAAGGAGGCAATGGCATTCGCAAAGGCTATTTGCCCGGTACGCGATATTCCAAGGACCTGGACTTTTCCTGCGAGACCGCCCTCGACGAACCCCAGCTCCATGCTGACCTGAACGAGGTTCTCGAAGCAGCCAAAGCCGGCAGCGGCGTTCAGTTCGTCATGGACCGGACCCGCGTTGCAGAAAAGCAGTTGAAGATTCCCGATGTCCACGCCCTGGAAGTGCGGGTGTACTTCAAGGGATTCTATGCAGAAGAGAGTGTGACCCTGCGCTCTCACCTCGATATCAGCGAATTTGAAAAGCCATACCTGCCGATCCAGACGCGGCCGCTGCTGCATCCTTATTCCGACCAGATCGCCTGCTCGGGATCAATCCGTTGTCAGAAGCTTGAAGAACTTCTGGCCTCGAAACTGACCACCTTGCTCTTCCGGCGCAAGGCCCAGGATCTCTTCGACCTGTTCTACTCGATCGTCTTCAGCAAAGACTTCCCGGTCAGTCGTGCCGAGGTGGTGCGCACGTTTCTAAAGAAATCGATCTACGACGCTGAAGCCCAGCAGGCGCGAACGCAATTGCTCGCTGTTCCGCTTCAACTCTTCCGCAGCCTTTGGGACGATCTTGTGACGCCTAGGGCAAGCCGCATCAGTTTTGACATGATCCAGGGTCGCTTTGCCGCACTGATTGAGGACCTCTTCGGGTTGCTCGAGCCGGCTATGGCAGGTCCCACTGGCGGTATTAGACGTCCCGTTTCTAGAGCATTCGCTTACGGTGGAAGCTTCATTCCTGGCGCACGCCAAATCATTATCGAAGCGGGTCGGTCACGAACCATGATCGAAGCGGAGTATCACGGCGTCCGGCGGTTGATGGAGCCCTATAAGTGTCCGACCGAAAAATAAGTTGAGTGATATCAGCGAGTTCTGATTCCATTGGTGTTGCGAAGCATCAAAGGGATCGAGAATGTGGACTGATATCACTCGGGCACAGTTTGCCCGAGAGGAGCTGCGTTTGCCAAGCGACTTGACGGATGCGGAATGGGTCGTGCTGGAGAGGTTGCTTCCTGTGCGGGCCAAGCGCGGGCGGCGCCCGAAATGGAGCTATCGGGACATCGTCGAGGCAGTGCTCTATCTGCTGCGCGGCGGGTTGCCGTGGCGCATGCTGCCGCCCACTCTGTTTCCACCAATGACCACGGTGCAGTACTATTTCTACCAATGGCGGGACAGCGGATTGTGGCAATCGATCAACCACGCACTCCTGATGCTGGCGCGCGAGGCGATCGGCCGGGAGGCCTCGCCGACGGCTGGTGTGATCGACAGCCAATCGGTCAAGACCACCGAAGGTGGCGGCCCTCGCGGCTACGACGCGGGGAAGAAGATCAAGGGTCGAAAGCGCCACATCGTCACCGACACCCAAGGGCTCCTGGTCGGCGCGATCGTTCACGCTGCCGACGTCCAGGATCGCGATGGCGCGCCAGATGTCCTGTGCAGCATTCGCTACCGCTTCCCCTGGCTGCGCCATATCTTCGCCGATGGCGGCTATGCCGGCGGAAAGCTCAAGGCGGTGCTGGGAAAGATCGGCCGGTGGACTGTCGAGATCATCAAGCGCTCCGATGCCGCACAGGGCTTCGAGGTGCTTCCGCGCCGCTGGGTGGTCGAACGAACCTTCGCCTGGCTCGGCCGCAACCGCAGATTGGCCAAGGACTTCGAGCGAACCATCGAAAGCGCAACTGCCTGGCTCTTCCTCGCCTCCGTCCAACTCATGACAAGGCGCATCGCAGCCATAAAAACAGCAATGCAATTTTGAGTCAGACTCTAAGATCGAATTCAAGGTTCGCAAGAAAGACAACCGCGGGTTCGAATATTTCTGGGCCTACGATCGCACAGGCGGCCGAACAAGCGGACCAGGCATCAAATGCTTCTTTTCGGACGAGCTCAGAAATATCACCGCAACAAACTTATCATTCACACCGCGAGATCAAGTCATGTTCTGACTGCCGTCAGATACCGTGACGAGACAGATCGCCGGGAGAACAGCCCGTGACGGCCGGGCTTAGCGACAACACATGCGTGACCCGTGGTTCCCAATTCTATTGATCCTAATTGTGCTAGTTACAGTGTGGCTCGGCATTTTTGGACCTTTGCCGGACGGATTTGCCAAGTGGCTACAAGGTTGGCAAACATTGATCGGCGCAAGCGTCGCGGTGGTTGCGGCCACCATCGCATATTGGAACACCAATCGTTCCTTGGCCCACAGTGAAAAGCTGGAAACACGAAGACGCCGACAAAAGCAGACTGCTCTAAGAGCGATGTTGCCACTCGCATTGGCCCAAGTGGGTGCTTATGCAGAACAGACCGCAAAGGCTTTGCAAACACTGATCACGCAGTGCGATCAAGAAACCCTGCCCTTTGACGTCGTACAAGTTGATTTCGTAAAGCCGCTGCCGTCTGAAACCTTAAAGTCATTCTCCGAATTCATCGAGTACTCCGATGAAATGAGCGTCGATGTGATTGCATCCACCGTCGCGATGATTCAGATCCACGATTCTCGTTTGCGCGGCATACTGCAAGACAATCACGATCCGTCGCGATCGCGGGTTATCGTCCGAAGTGATCTGGAGCGGAGCATCGTCGACGGTACGATCATCTACGCAGGCGGGTCGTCCGGATTCAACTATGCTCGGCGACGACAGGACAGTTGGCCGGACGAATTGACTTGGGACGAAGTCATACGCGCATTGCGAAATATGGGTTTCTTCGACGATGAGCATCCGCGCCTGCACGAAGATGTAGAACGGCGCGCCACACAGTCCCGCGGCCCCTTTGACCTTCTGCGAACCCGTTAAGAGACCAGCAATGTCAAATCCAGTTGCCTTCATTTCATACTGCTGGAGCTCCCCCAAGCACGAGCAATGGGTGATGGAGCTTGCAACAGAGCTGGTACACAACGGTATCGAGGTTCGCCTCGACAAGTGGGACCTGCGCGAGGGACAGGACGCGCATGCTTACATGGAGTCGATGGTGACCGATCCAAAAGTCACCAAGGTACTGGTTATATGCGATAAAAAATACGCGGATAAGGCCGACAAGCGAGCAGGCGGCGTCGGCACCGAATCCCAAATCATGTCAGCGGAGATTTACAACAAGACCGACCAAACCAAATTCGTCGCAATCGTGCCCGAGGTCGACGAAAACGGCGAACCTTATCTACCTCGCTTCTTTACGTCCCGCGTGTATATCCTAATGACCGAAGCACTGTATGGGTCAAATTTCGAACAGCTTCTTCGATGGCTCTACGACAAGCCGCTCTATGTTAAGCCGGCTGTCGGGAAGATGCCGGTGTTCCTGAAAGAAGATCAACCGATAGATTTGGCACGCAGCAGAGCGAAACGAGCCGTCGAGAATGCCTCCACTGAGGCGCTAGGCCAGCTCTCTCTATCGACGAGTTCGCTCGATAGCTTTCTTGGCACGCTGGTCACCGCTTTTAAGGACTTCTACGTCGACCCCTCTTCGTCTGACTTCCCCCAGGCAACTCTCGACAGCATTGAAAAATTTCTACCGTATCGAAATGAGTTCATCGAAGTCTTGATGACTACCGCGCCGCAGGCCGGATCGGAGACAGCAAGGTCGCTGCAGCGCTTTTTTGAGCAGATCATTCCATTCATGTCGCGACCGGAAAACGTCACTTCTTATCGGACTTGGGATTGGGACAACTTCAAATTCATCATCCACGAGCTATTCCTGTACACTGTCGGGATCCTACTCAAATATGAGCGCTTTGATGTCGTAAATGAGCTAATCGAACTGCGTTTCTTTATCCGAAGTAGTGAGCATCGCGACGATGAGGCGATGCAGCCGTACTCGATCATCTGGAGTCCCCTGGAAGCGCTGCGCCCCAAGGAAGTCGAACTACGTCGTGTTTCGCTGAGGGCCGACCTCCTAGAACAGCGTAGCCATACAACTGGCATTCCATTCGCGCAGCTCATGGCCGGTGATTTCATTTTGTTTCTACGAGCAACGACCTTCACGGGAAGCTACGACCATTGGTATCCAGAGACGCTCATGTACTCGACATTCCGGTTTCGTCCTCCGTTCGAACTTTTTGCGCGATCCGAGTCCAAGCGCTATTTTTCAAAACTCGCTCCTGCGATCGGCGTCAAAGACAAGGCGGAGCTAGAGCAATTGGCGCAGACCTATTCTTTGGACGGAGCTAAAGGCAGATGGCTGCCACGTTGGCAATACAATGCCCTTAACATACGTGGATTGGCCAACCTCGACAGGCTTGAGACTCGACCCTAGGCTTGCAGCATGCGCCCGGTACGACTTCATCTCGATACATCGGATTACGCGAGGATGTACCGTGCTCCCTCGGGCTCGTCTGCGGAGCAAGTCCGAGGTATCCTAAGGAACCTAGTCCGCGCTGGACAGGTCGAAATTGGCTTATCTTATCATGTGGTTTTCGAACTGCTGCAAAAGGCTAGCCAAGAACATCGCGCCGACCGAATGGAGCGCGCTCGCATGTTGAGCGAACTGTGCGGGCGAAATGCATTGCCCTATCCCAGCGATCTCGGACGGGGAGCTCGCTTTTCGAACGATGGTTTGTGGGTGCCACACGTCGAACTCGAAGAAATTGAGATCGAGAATGTCCTGGAGCACCTAATATCCGAAGTCATCAATCATCCTGCTTCAAGTAACTTTGAAAGGCGCGTGCATTCGGACCGGAAGTATCTGGCTGCATGGATTAGGGATTGCTCATCACATGCAAGCCAGCTCCACGGACGACGGTGGCCACTTTTGTTTGCGCGCGACTTCGCGACGGACGGGGATTTGGCCCGTTACTTGTCCGAAGACATGACACGTCAAGCGGCAAACGCCAAACTTCGCTTTCATATCACAGACCCAGTTTCAGTTTATGCGACCTATTTCGATCTCTATGACCGTGGCGATCCGATTGCAGAACGTCGCGATGCACTCTCGGCAAAAATTTGCATCATGCTTGAAGATCTACGAAGCATGCTAAGCAATGAAGACGATCTGCGCAGGAGAATAGACGACGCTCTTGCGTTAGAGGGTGAACAAGCATTGTCACCTGACGGTCGTGCGGAGCTATCTAAAATAAAGACGGAACTCAAGACATTTCGTGCCGAAACCTTATCACCGGAGGAGTTGTCAAGGCAGGTGCCGGCCTGGAAGGACATGCTCGGAGAGGAAGGGGCGCTGATCGCGGCGCAAATTCTCTTCGCTTTTCATCGCGAGGCGCGCCCGATCAAACGCTCCGATGCAATTGATTTCATTCACACGAGCTATCTGCCGCATGTCGATCTATGGCGCGGAGACAGGGCCTTCAGCGATCTTCTTATCAAGCATCGAGTGAAATTCTCCGAGCGTGTCGTGTCATCGCTTGATGAGCTTCCGTTACGAATAGAGGCCGAAGCGGCGCGTCTAACAATACGACCCCATTAAGCGCAACTAGCATCCAGCCCCCAGGGAGATATTCCCACTTGCCGATCGAGCAAATGAGGGACCTGAAAAATTAGAACGGAATGGGAAAGGTTGGGAGCGCCGGCCGTTTCCCAATGATTGCGAGAACGCCATTCGCTGTTGAGTTGTACGCTGGTTTAAACGACCAGACGGCAGCACATGCGAACCGAGCAGACATCCCAGCTTACCATGATCGAGCGCATAGAGCGCGCTCTGGTGCTGCTCGCTTATTTCATCGAGCAGGATGGCGATTTCTGGCTCCCCATGTACGAGAAGTTCGAAGCAGAGCTTCAGGAACTGAAGGACAAGGAGGACACCAAGGCGCGCGCCCGCCGTCGACTGATGGCTTACAGTGCCGCCGGGGCTTTGAAAGCGATCCGCTGAAGATACTTGAGCTTCAATTCGAGAGACGGGCCTTTTCCGTACTTCGGCTTATAGGTCTTATGGCCCATGAGACTGTCGATGAGGCTATCCGGGGCTTCAGCCGCAATCAGTCGATCCTTGAAGCTGTGTCGCAGGGAGTAGACCGTGTGTTCTTTGGTCGGCCGCAGCCCATTCTCCTGAAGATACTTATTCAACGTGGCGGAAAGGTTGGAAGACTTGTCTCGATAGCGCGGGAAGCCCTGCGGCCGCTTTTTCATAGCGGCGAGCGCAGCACCCACCAGCGGTATCTCTCGCTGCGAGTCAGCCGTCTTGAGGCGACGTCCTTCCGGCAGGATCTTCACGTGCGGTATCGGCCCCTTCAGAATGATCGCGTCTTCCTGGAGGTTCACGACCTCTGAAGGCCGCAAGCCAGTATCAGCCACCACGTACAAGACCAGGCGGGCATCCTCGTTCAAACCATCCAGCGCGCCCTTCGCAAGCAGGCGCTTCTGAACGAACTCCGTTTCATAGGGCACCCGCGGCCGTTCGATTTCACCCTTCAGCCGCAGTCCCTTGAAAATATCAGGCAGGTTGAGCCGCCGTCGAACGCTGACCTCCTTCAGCATCCGGCTTAGCTGGCCAATATCCTTGTTGGCCGTCTTGGGCTCGGCCTCTTCAGCAATGATGCGGCCACGCCACCATTCGCAATAATTGATGCCGTCCTCTTCGATGATCTCATTGATGGGCTTGTCTTTGGCAATCTTCACGAACCGTTCGACGGCCCGCGAGCGGCCATTCCGCCAGATACGGAGCTGATCGGGTGAAAGATCCCTCACCTCGTCCTTGGTCATGGCTTCGTATTCGGTAAAGAGATCGGACAGCATGAAGGCTGGTTTCTTTTCAGCCCCGAACAAAGCTGCACGGGTTGCACTATCGTCAGCCACTCCCTTTGCGACGAGGGCCTCCAGGCGCTGCAAACGAGCCTCCGGCGGCCGACGAAGCAGTTCGTCGTGTTCGATGTACTCAAATCCCAATAAGCGCGTGCGCTGCCGCGCGGACTCATAGCCGTGGAGCTGCTCTGTGCGATGTCCGTTGGCGAGTCCCTTCCAGAAGATTTCGAGTTGCTCATTGAGCTGCTGCGCGACTCGAACGGCACGTCGTCCAGCACGATCATCGGCGATCTTGATGCGTGTGGAATGCTTGATGACACCACGACGGTCGAGCTTCGCGAACTCGATCGGTACGCGACGAACGAACTGCCAGGTGCCATGACGGCGGGTGAGAAAATCGGGCATTCTCAAAAACGTGTTGGACGAAATGTTGGACGTTTTGTTGGACGTTTCTTGAGAATACACGTATCAAACGCAGCCTGAAAAGTCTATGTATTTCGGTTGTTTACGGAATTTTTGGGAAAGTTTGGGAAGGACTGGAGCGGGTGAAGGGAATCGAACCCTCGTATTCAGCTTGGAAGGGTTTCGGCGGCTGAATACTTTCAAGGACCATTCGGACAAATTCGTCCTATCTACCTCATTGAGCGCAAACGGCTTTCGGGGATTGTCCGAACCGTCAGACTGCGCTGATGAGCCCTCCCCGCCTGACCATGATAGTCTCTATGCCCTCAAGCAGAGGCACGCGAGCATGAAGGAAATTAGATCGCCGACGAGGCAGCTTAGCTTCCATCGGCAAGACATGCATTTTTTTCACAACAATGGCTTTTCTGGCCGGGGGCACACTTACAGCTTTAGCGGCAACCTACTTCGCCACAGGTATCGTTACGGGCCTGAGCGGACTGGTGGGCACGGTTCTCGGTGGTGTGATCAGCGTTGGCGCCGTCACCTATCACGATAACAGGCGGCAGAAAAAAGAGATCGAAGCTATGAGAGCAAGTCTCTATGCCGAGATCGTCGATCGAGTTGCACGATGTGCGAACGACTACATCGTTCCATGGAGGAACTTCGCGAGAAAGATTGAACGTGAAGACGCCAAATTTCTGCCGTCACTCCCTCTGGTGCTGCCCGCTGTAGCGGGGAAGCTCGGATTGCTCGACGCTGAGATACTGCTTGCCGTGACACAGTTTTATTTTCGTCTCTCTGTTCTGAGAGATGCAATCGAGCTTGTTTCCAAAGACCCAGATACGAGCGAGGCAATCCGCTTAACGCGCGTTAAGATGATCCAAGAACGATTGCTCAGTTGTTTCGATCCGGCTCTCCGTTCTATGAATTTGCTCAATGTGCCGGACTGCCAAAAGTTCGATCAAGAAGCCGTCAGGGTGTACCCTCACCTAAAGAAAGAGCCGGGTGATTTGCGCCAAATACTCCAGAGATTTGCCGATTTGGCGGCGGAGAAAAACATCGTTTGAGATGCAGCGAGCGGGGTAAGCGCGTCATCTGCATCTAATGGTGCGGCGGAGGTAGGGTATTATCCCCGCAACTCACAGGCCGTTTCGGACCGCTTGGCTCGCCTGCGATCATCTGCTTAGCTGGCGTCGGCAGCTTTTCGATACTGCGCCCACTCAGGGCGCATCACGAAGCGTTGCGCTTCAACGGCCGAGCCTAGGCAAGCACGGTCTCACGGCGTTTTAGCCGGAAACAGCTTCCCAAACATGACTGAGCTGCACGCAGCATTGCTGCGGCATGCATAGTTTTGACCCGCAACGCTTCTGGTTTCCCACGGGAGTTCAGAAGACGCGCCATCGTGCGCTCAACCAACCTGTGAGGAGATGCAATGTCGCGCCCAACTGAAGCCCAAGTACTCGCCGCATTCGCTCAAACGCGAGGACTCCCTCTCGAACACCGGATCAAGCGCCTCAAACGCCACTTACTTCACGTTGAAGATGATCAGGTCACATGGGTTGTTGAGCGTGAGCGCTATCACCGATTATTCGAAAGTGCATGGGGCGCACCGCCTAGCGCTAAAGAGCTGGAAACATATACCGGCCCGACGAAGCACGCAGTTTATTGCGGCGATTTTCTCCCCGCGACCAAACTTCCCGCCGATCATTTCTTAGTTCACAACCACGTCCGACCCGTGAACCCGCTTGGTCTGAACGGCTTTCGAGCGTGGGTCACTGATGACCGCGATAAACTCGTCGAGTGCCACTGCGATTTTGGTGGATGCAGAAATGCTGAAGTGAACCAGCACTATCGTTTGGAGCGTAAAAATTGAAATTGGAGCGCGATGAGAAGGGCGGCGGCCGGGCCGCCGCTTCAGGGATTGATGAAACTTTCTGGCCCTAGGCTGGCAGGACGATGCGGCCGTCATTAAGCTCGCAATGTGATCGCACTACGTTGTTAATCCAGCCAAGGCTGGAGCTTCTGGCGGGCCATTTCCAAATCGGAAACAATTCGCTCCGGCGTACAGCCCTTGCCTTGAAGGTAGTTCGTTATCTGCTCGGCCGCTTGCGCCCAGCTCATCTGATTTTTTCTACAGCAGATCATGTACTCTAGCGCGCGCTCCTCATCGAGGGGATGAACGCCGAACGGCGCTAAGTCCCCCGCAAAACATCCAGCTACCAAGTCTTCGCAAGCCATATCCACATCCTGTTCGTTTTAATCCCTCGCGCCGTGGTTGTAGGATCGTATCAAAAGCCAGTAAAGACTTCGCGACTTGCACTTTGAGAACATCCACAAGGAGTTCTCAACTTGGCCTCTAAGCATCGTGGGCGGAATTTGAAGCACCATGTCACATCCAGAAAAGCCGCTCTCGGACCAAGTCGGAAAATCGGCAAGCGGTGTAGTCTCATCTGACCCGTTGAGGGATCAGCCGGTAGGGGCCAGCGTAACCTTCAGTTTGATTTCTTTCGGAGGCTCCAACGCGAATAGTCGCCCCCAATCGGTCAACAATTGGGAGTTCTTTGATGGGGCCATCCTCGGTGTTGTCCTGAAGTCAGCCAATTCGAGCAGAATGACAGGCACCGCCGTGATGGTTGCCCCGGGCATTGCGATCACGGCGAGCCACATTTTCTCGGACGATCTCGATGACTTACAGAAAGGGGCGGTTGTTCCTTATTGTCTAGGTGTTAGAGGAACGACGCTGGAGCTTTGGAGAGTTGTAAAGTTCTCCTATTGTGAAGACGACGACATAACGCTGCTATCGTTAGCAGCATCCTCAAAAATTCCAGAAGACCGACAGTACTCTCGGATGGGCTTAACTACCCGCGCGCCGAAGAACGGAGAGGAGCTGCATATCGTAGGATTTCGCAGCGAAACGCTCGTGGAAGAGCCCGGGGGCGACCAATTTGCTGGTCATATGTTGACATCGGTCGGAACTGTTACAGCCGTCTACCCTAAGAGAGATCGAGTATTGATGCCCTATCCGGTGATTGAACTGAACTGCGGCTCGCTCGGCGGCATGAGTGGAGGCGCAGCAATCGACAAGCACGGTCTCCTAATGGGCATCGTTTCGCGCGGCTTCGAAACAGTCGATGGTGATGGGCCTACGTACGTGTCGTGGATAATCAAGGCTATGGGACGATTGATTGAGGTGCCTTGGCCGCCGGGGCTTTATCAAACGCCAATTAGCTTGCTTTCCCTTGATGAACGGCTGATGGCGATTGAAGGTCGCGACGCGCTCGCCGGAACCACTGAAAGAGAGATGGTATACAAAATCTGGTTCGGGTAACCGCTGTGACGGCACAGTTACGGGGATTTCTGATCCACCACGTTACCTGGGAATTTAAACCTCAACCCTCTTGGAAATTTCTGGGCCTAGCCCTACCGGGGGCTGCGGCCGCAACCGCATTTGTTGTTGTGGCAGAGGACCCACGCCACGGAAGCGGCGCGGCCCCTTGCCGGGGCCGCGCTGACAATCTGGCAGTCCGTCTATTTGGGCAGGCTTTCCATTAGCTTGTAATGGCGGGCACGTTCGGCGCTGATCTTTTCTTCGTCATCCCATCTTCCAGCCGCCGCCACTTGGTTCTTGCTGGACAGGACAGTGTGAGCATTTGCCCCGTACTTTTCCTCGTAGCTGGCTCTCGTCGCCATGTGGCGCTCCTGTCTTGAAGCGCAGCACCATTGCTGCCCCTATTAATACAGTCGCCGAAGAATTCCATCAAAGGCTCTCACCGACTTGTGAACTTGGGCGTCACGAGCGGCGCATCCACGGCTCGCAAGCAATTCCATCCCCGTCGCGGTCGTGGTGTTTCCAATAGCCGGGCTCCCCCCGTCTAGCGGGTGCCAAGCCGACCAAGCGGGCAAAATCACAGTTGGGGGCGGACGCAATATGTCTGAGCGTTGTCGTGATCGGCCAAGAACTCGAAACAAGGAGCCCAATAGCCGGATAGGCAACCAAAATCGCAGCGATTGCGATCAATGCCGTCATAGCCCACCGCAGCTTACTGGTGCGATCATGGCGCGCCGATACCGCACGGAAACGACGCTGCAAGCTGCGCAGTCGCTGTGCAGGACCGGGACCGGGACGAACGGGATTGGGGTTCGGAAGGCGCGGCATTGAATTTGCCACGGTCTGGCTCACCCGGCTCGCAAGATTCGACGGCGGCGGTAGCGGAACGGATCGCCCGGCCCGCCACTACCCCGACGCTCAACCCACAGTTCGCGCACCAACTCTCGGCAAACTGGGTTGACCCTCTGCTGATACCCACTTCCTCCAAACAGGCGCTCGGCAATTTCCGCCTCGGTGAGGTCGGGCCGCGCAACGATTAGATCGAATACTCGCTGCTTCACTGTCACTGTCACCCCCCAGAAACTAGGCCGCCAAAATGTGGCGGGGGCCTAATGGTGGCCTGAAGTCACATGCTCAGAGAGCCTACCATCATAACTTCGCGACCCAAAGGGTCCAGTTCCCCGACGCACCTTGGCGCTTCATCCCGACGCCCCCCGATCTGCTCCAGTCATTCCGACCGATCCTCGGCTGCTCCACTTCCAGTTAATCCCTAAAGGGATTTAACTGGAGCGGAGCAGATCAGTTGTTCCACTTGCTCCAGTTCTGCTCCGGCCAACTAGAGCAACTGGAGCAATCAGCATCCCTCAGTCGTCGTCGGCCACCTCGATGAACTTCTTCATCTGCCGGTTCGCGGCCTGCTTCTCGACCTCGATCAAAGCGCCGGTTTCACGCCACGTCTTGATCAACGCAACGACCTTGGCGCGGTCTTTCTTGTCGGCAAGGCTGAGGCCCATTGTTTTGGCAATCGCGATGCCAACCCAGCTATTCGCCCGCTGGTCGGCGCGCCATTGGCCTGCCTTGATCGCCTGAGCGCACCGCTCGAAGTCCGATCCGGTGACCCCAGCCAGCAAGTCCGGCCATTCCCACCGGGTCGCTACACCGATATCGTCGCCGTTCAGATCACCGAACGGGTTGCCGCTGAGACGGTTCAGCGGGTTATTGTCGAGATCGACCGAAACCAGCTTGAACCAATCCCGCTTGTCGGCTGGCTTGGTCAGGTTGGCCTTGTCGGCATAGGCTGTGAAATACGACCGATGCTGATCGACGCCTGCATTCTTGGCTTCGGCCTCGGTCATCCGATTGAGCACGCGAACCGAGCGACAACCATCAGTCAAAGCGACGCCGCCGCGCGCGCTTTGCACCGTGACCTCTTGTTCGCCCTTCCGAACGTGATGGACGAGCTCAACAGCGCAATTACCCTGGTCGGCGACTTTGCCCCATTCCTTCACCACCATATCGATGGCATTGTTGTCGTTCTCAGGAACCTTATGCGACGAAATAAACGGATCGACGATCACAACGTCGATGCCGCGCGCCTTGATCTCCGCGATCAAGGCGTCAACGACAGGCGCGCAGATCACGGTGTCACGGCCTTCCGTCTTGGCGATGACGAGGGGGCGTTCACGGCCATGGTTGATAAACAACCGGTCGCCGATGTCGTTTTCCGTGAGCTTGAAGTATTTGGCAGTGGCTTGGATGCGACGCGTCGTCTCCATGGCAGGATCTTCAAGATTGAAATACCAGACGCGGAGCTGTTCGGAAGTGACGCCGAGCAACGCCCGACCCGAGACCGTCGAGAGCATTTCGGAAATGATCAGCGACGATTTACCGAGGCCGCCAGGCGCAATCGTGGCGCTGACATATTCACGGATGAGATGCTTGCCGTAAAGAAACTCCCGCATCGGAATTTGCTCTGGCGGCGTCCAGCGATACGGTGTTGCGCGCATCTGGCCGCGCGACATATGCTCCGAGATCGCAAGCGTCTTGCGCGCATTGGCAATCATTTTGTGGATTTCGGCCGGGGTATGACGGCGAAATGCTGCGCAAAATGATTGGATGTCGTGATCGGTTTCGTGATCCTTGATCAGTTCCTCGATCACCTGAGCCATGTTATTCGACTGCACGATTAACGACGTCCGGCGCTTGAGTTGCGCCAAGAACTTTTCTTCGGTGTCTGCGCTCTCGTTCATGCGCGCACCTCGCGCAGCAAGCGATCAACGTCGCGACGGTTGATGCAGATGTAAGCGGTGACCGGCGCGAAGCCTTCGTCAGCCGGGCCGTCCTCACCGAAAACGGGAATGATGTTGATGCCCATCTCTGACGCCGCGACCAACACCGCGCCGCGCGAGATGTAGCCATGGCGCGTCAAGCGCTCGACATCATGCTTGAGCCAACCAATGGTCAGATACTCATCGGGCTGCACAGTGCGCGTCGGGCGACAACGAGCAAAGATCGATTTGACCATCTCCACTTGGCTGCGCTGGACGTCGTCCGGGACCGGATCGCCGAAGTCCTCGGTCGAGAACCCGGCTGAACAGGCCCAGTAGTCGCCGACCTTCACCGGTCCGGTGGTGGACACTTCCCGGCTGGTGTCGTATACTGCTGTTTCCACAGGTGATTTTCCTCTTTGGCCCGCTTCCGGTCCCTCAACCGTAGGCGGGTTTTTCATGCGTAAATCGCATTTAATGTACTTGCATTATACGAGATAATGCAAGTACATTAGCCGTCATGGACTTCGCAGCTCCCCAGTTTCCCATTCCGGAGGTCGCCGACGCGGTCGGTTGCCCGCGCCCGACACTCGACGCGTGGCGCAATCGCCTCAACCTGTTTGCGGACACCGTGACGCGCACCAAGGTGGAGAAGCGCCTTTCCTTGGCCGACGCCTGCGTGGCGCGCGCGGTCAAGTTGCTCACCGACGCCGGTATCAGCGCCAAAGGCGCGATCATGGCCGCCAACGACGATTTTGTGCGCTTGCAAATCTTTGCGCTCCTGAGCGGCGAAACCGTCAGCAGCGTGCTTGGCTTTCGTTGGGACGCGAAAGACGGCAACGAGAAGCCGGACATCTACTTCCTCGAACACGAAGATTTCCGCAGCATGTTGAGCAAGGCAGGCGGCGTCATGATCGTGATCGATCTGACGGCCGTCATTGATCACGTGCTCAAGGCCCTCAACATCTCGATTGATCGCAAATGACCAATATCATCACCCGCGCTCGCAACGCCTTTCGCGCCTTTACCCGCGCTTTCTCCGGCTATGATGTGACCGGCGGCTCCGGCCGCTGGCCGACGCAGTACATGCTGCCGTCTCCGGTCACCCAGCAGCTCGCCGCCGGTCGGCTGGCGTCGCGCAAGATCGCCCATCAGGCCGAGAACAACGCGCTCGTCAGCAGCATCATCTTGCACGGTGTGAACGCGATTGTCGGCGACGGTCCCACCGTGCGCGCGATGCATCCCGATCCTGAGACCAACGCGCACTTGCAGCGTGTCTGGAATGCGTTCTTCCAGGATTGCAGCGTCGAAGGCGGCATGTCGCTCGGCGGCTATCTGTCTCGTGTCGCTCGCGGCTTCTATGTCGATGGTGAGAGCTTCACTCAGCTTGTCACCGATCCGGCCACCATGCGGCTGAAGCTGCGTCTGTTGACGGCCGATCAGGTCGATCATTCCAAGACCGTTCCGTCGCTCGGCATGACCGGCGATACGCCCATGATCGTGGCCGGTGTCGAATTCGACGGCACCGGCCACCGAGTTGGCTTCTGGGTTCTTCCCACGCCGCCCGATGCACCGTGGGCCAGCGTCGAGCCTTCCACCCGCATTTCGGCGCTCGACATCTGCCATGTGTTCGAGCCGCGCTTTCCCGGCGCGCCGCGCGGTATGTCGCCGTTTACGGCGGTTGCGCCGCTTGCGCTCGAACTCGACAACTGCATCGACGCGGCGGTCGTGAAGTTGCGCACCACTTGCCTTGTCGGAATGGTGGTCCGCGACCCCGAGGGCAATTTTCCGTTTGATCAGACCACTGATCCGGCATCGCTCTACCTCGAACCCGGCGCGACCCTGCGTCTGCCGCCCGGCGCTGATGTCAGCTTTCCGCCGACCTCCGAAATGAACACGGTCGCGGAAGTCTTGTCTCATATCGAGCGCTTGGTCTGCGCGGGCGCTGGCGTGCCCGCGTTCATGGCAACGGGCGACTTCGGCGCGATCAACTTTTCCGCTGGCAAGCTCGGCTTGGCGACGTTCCAGCGTCGTATCAAGGCCATTCAGCAGAACCATATCGTGGCCCAGCTCCTGAACCCGATCTGGGACCGGCTGGTGCTGCTCGAAGTGCTGAGCGGTCGCATGCGCGCACCCGACTATGAGACCAACCCCGAGCGCTACGGCGCGTCCTTCCTGTTCCCCGGCTGGCCCGCCATCGACGAACTGAAGAAAGCGAAAGCCGACACGCTCGCGGTCGCGGCCAAGCTGCGCTCGCGCCAAGAGATCATCAGCGAGGGCGGGCGCGATCCCGCCGACGTTGATGCCGAAATCGAGAACGATCCCTTTGCCGCCGACGATCTGTCGGCAAGCGCTGGCGATATCGCCAGCCAAAACGAAACGGAGAATGAGAATGCGTAGTTCTACTGCACTGCTGCTGCGCGAAAGCGCGGTTGACCTGACCCGCCGCGACGCGATCCCGCGTCCGCGCACCTTTGACGCCGAGGCCATGACCATCGAAGCCGTCATCGCATCGACCACGCCGGTTCGGCGTCGTGATGCGCGTGGTGATTTCATGGAAATCCTCGATCCGGCAGGCTTGGACCTCGGCGTCACCCGTGGCGCGTCGGTGCTCGACAGCCACCAGCAGGCTGGCATCGACAACGTGCTCGGCACGATTGACGACGTTTGGATCGACGGCAGCGAAGTGGTTGCGCGCTTGCGCTTCTCGTCGCGTCCGGAGATCGCGCCGGTCGTGACCGACATCCGCAACGGCATCATCCGCAATCTGTCTGTCGGCTATGAAGTCGGCGAGTGGCGCGCCAGTAAAGACGCCAACGGTGTGCGCACCATGACCGCCGTCCGCTGGTCGGTGCGCGAGGCGAGCTTTGTCGCCGTGCCCGCCGATCCCACGGCGCGCACTCGCGCGGCCAACGATGACCGCGCCATCCGTGAACTCGCCCGCCGTGCCGGTGTTGCGACGGACCGCGTCAATACCCTGATCGAATGCGGCGCGAGCATCGACGATGCGCGCCGCGCTTTTCTCAATGACATGCTGGATCGGTCAGTCACCGTTCGCAGCGCAGGAACAGCCAATATGTACAACGTTATGACGCTCGATAACCCTGAAGTTTTCCAGCGCGCCGCCGCCGACGCCATGTACACGCGCATCGCGCCGAACTTCACGCCGATGCCGCAGGCTCGCCAATACGTCGGCATGAGCTGTGCCGACATGGCCCGCGAATGTCTGCATCGCGCTGGCATCTCGTCGCTCGGCATGGCTCCGCCGACGGTGATCACCCGCGCGTTGCAGACGACCTCGGATTATCCGGCGCTGCTTGCCAACCTCATGAACAAGTCGCTGCGCGAAGCCTACCAGATCGCGCCGAGCGGCATCCGCCGCATCGCCCGTCAGACGGAAGCCAACGACTTCCGCGCCAAGAGCCGCATTCTGATCGACCATTCCGGCTTCACGCTGGACCTCATCAATGAGAGCGCCGAGTATCCCTATGGGGCTTTCATCGACAGCGCCGAGAGCTATAGCGTCGCGACCTATGGCAAGATTTTTGCCATCACGCGCAAAGCATTGGTCAATGACGACTTGGGTGGCCTCGGCGACATCACCCAGCGCCTCGGCCTCGCTGCGGCCGAATTCGAGCGGCAAAAGCTCGTGGGCCTGATCGTCCAGAACGCGGGCCTCGGTCCGGCGATGAGCGACGGTGCGACGCTGTTCCACGCGAGCCATGGCAACGTCGGCACCGGCGGCGTGCCGAGCGAGACGACGTTGTCGGAAGCGCGCCTGTTGATGCGCAATCAGACCGGTCCCGGCGGCGGCGGCATCAGCGTTGTGCCCCGCTACCTGATCGTGCCGAGCGCGCTGGAGACCAGCGCCGAGAAGCTGATCACGTCCGTGCAGGCCACACAGACCGCCAACGTCAACCCGTTCGCGTTCCTCGATTTGATCGTCGAGCCGCGCTTGGCCGATACCCATCGCTGGTATCTCGCCGCCGATCCGGCGCTGCTGCCGTGCATCGAATTCGCCTATCTGGCGGGTGCGCCGGGTCCGCAGACGGAGAGCCGCGCGGGCTTCGAGGTTGACGGCGTGCAGACCAAGGTGCGCCTCGACTACGGCTGTGGTGCCGTGGAATGGCGCGGCCTCGTCACCAACGCGGGCCAGTAACATGGCCGACGTTGCGGCGTTGCAGGCGCAACTCGACACGCTGAAGAGCGCGTACCGTTCCGGCACGCGCTCGCTAGAGTACGACGGCCGTTCGATCACCTACACCAGCGGCGAGGAGATGCGCGCGGCCATCGCCTCGCTCCAGAACGAAATTGCGCAGATCACAGGCACAACGACGCCGACAGTCGCCGTCGTGCGCTCCACGAAAGGTTATTGAGCTTCGGCACAGCATAAAATGAGGGCGAAGCGGTCAGCCCAACAACGGAAAGCCAACCTCCCCGCTGTGTCGATGTTTCCTTTGGGGGTCAAGGTCGGCGAGGCCGCAGCAATTACCGGCTTTCGACATGTACGTCGAGACAAGCCGACACTATATTAAGTGTGAAAGGCATCACCATGGTTGGCCGTGACGACGCCTGGCAGGCGTTCATCGAGTTCAGCAAGGGGGGATTTGTCCCCGGCGACGACCGTGAGCGTTGGGACATCGAAACTTTCCCGCCCAAACAGAAGCGCATGCGCAAGCCTCGCATGACCCTCGCGCGCGCGATGCGGCAGGCGAGCCACGCCGGAGTTGCAGTGAACAGCGCGACCGTCAATGCAGACGGCAGCGTAACGTTGACGTTTGGCAAGTCCGCGACGACGCACATCACCGAAGAAACTTCTGAGGATTTGCGGAGGCTCCTGTGAAACCGCCTCGTTCTGCCCTGCCCCTGCCCCGCTACGTCGAGCGCAAGCCGCTCAAAAGTGGTGGCTGGGGCTATTTCTTTCACGTGCCGTCTTGGGCGCGCAAGGCAGGCTGCACCATTGAGAATGGGCCGCTCGGCACGGACTACAATGCTGCGGTGTCACGGGCCGAAACAATTCTCTTGCCCGCCTTCGATGCGTGGCGGACTGGCAAGGTCGCCGTCGCGCCACCGTTGGCCGCCGTGGATACACTTGACTGGCTGTTCGCCGAGTATCGCTCGGATCGCAGGTACACAAAGCTCGGTCCGAAATCCAAGCGCAATCACGAAGTTGGCTTCAAGCTAGTCGGCGGCTACATTTTGAAGGACGGCAAGCGGCTGGGCGAGAAGCGGCTGTCCGCCATCGACACTGCGTTGACCGATGATCTCTATGAGAAGCTGCTGATCCTCAAGATCACTGACGCCAAGGGCAACCTGATCGAACGCGAGCGCCGTACCACCGTCAATCATGCGATGAAATCCTGTCGCCGCGCTTGGAACGTTGTTGCGCGTCGCCATCCCGGCAAGCTGCCATTAGTTAATCCATTCGCACAAATGGGTCTGCGGTCATCCAATCGCGAGACGCCGACCGCGACGTATGAAGAGCTGTTGGCATTCCGCGCCAAGGCCGTCGCGCTTGGCTTGCCCTCGCTCGCCACCGCCGCGCTGATTGGCTGGGAATGGTTGCAGCGGGAGACTGACATCTTCGCGACGTTCGACGTTTCGCACTATCGCCCGAAAGAGCGTCCGAACATGGTGCGCGTGGTGGACGAAAAAACGAAGCAGGAAGGCTGGATACCTCTGCTCGACGATGCAGGCGCGCCGCTCTATCCCGAGCTGATGGCGGAGCTTGATGCCATTAAGCGCGACCGCATCGGCGGCTTGATGCTCTGTCGTGATTGGGGCAATCGCGTACCTTGGCCCACGTGGCCCAAGCCGGATCAGCCGGATTTCACTCATCTCAGCCGAAAGGTAAAGGAGGTTATCCGTGCGGCGAACTTGCGCGACCAGTTGTCGTTCACATCATTCCGGCACGGCGGCTTCACAGAGGGCGGTGACGCCGAACTGACCGACCGCGAGATGCTGGCACAGGGCCGCCACACGACTGTCAAGGTGCTGCCGAAGTACACCAAGCGCACCACGCGACAGATCGTCAACGGCGCGAAGAAGCGCCGCGCAGCTCGAACAAAAGACGGCCATTTGTCCGAATGAGCATCAGCCCGCTTGTCCGAATGGACGGCTGATCGCGCGTCAAGTGCCTGAAATCATTGGAGCGGGTGAAGGGAATCGAACCCTCGTATTCAGCTTGGAAGGCTGCTGCTCTACCATTGAGCTACACCCGCATCTAGGCATCCCCTAACACGGCTCGCCGGGCTCCTCAACCGTCCAGACCGCGCCTTTTGGGCGTTGCGAACACTGTTCCGTCGCGCGCCGCCGTGTCAGGACGCCGCGGCCCGCAGCTCCCTGCCGCGGCGACCGGCCATCTCGGCGGCGATGCCCTCGCGCTGGCCGGCTTCGACCGCGGGCGCGATGAATTCGATCTCCTCGCAACCGAAATTGCCGCCGTCATCGGCGTACAGATTGACGGCGACGATTGAGCGCGCACGACGAGATCATCGGAGGTGGAGATTTATTCCTGGCCAGCGGCAACAATTCCGCCCCTTACCTTCAGCGCGATCTCGACCTATATTGAGTCTCCCGAAACCAACGAAAGGAGGTGATCCAGTGTCTTATCTCAAGCGCTGTCACCTCGCTGGGATCGCCCGCTAGGCTTTGACGTGAAGCCTGGCAACGGGGCGCTCTCAGCCCTGGACCAGCGAGACAACAGATCGGGCGCGACGGGGTTGTCCCCGCCGCGCCTTTTCTTTTTTGGGCACATGCTGGCTTCTGCCCCACCCGCAGGATCAATACGGCAGGCTGCCGGTCAGCACTTCGCGAATCTTTTGCGACAGCTCGGACTTCCGGTACGGTTTTCTCAGCAGCGACACGCCGGGATCGAGATGGCCCTCATGCACGATGGCGTCGTCAGTATAGCCCGACGTGTAGAGCACCCTCGCATCCGGACGGCGCTCGCGGATCGCTTCCGCCAATTCCCGTCCGTTCATGCCGCCGGGCATGATGATGTCGGTGAACAGGAGATCGAACTTGACGCCCTGCCCCACCAGCGCGAGCGCAGCCGCGCCATCGCTGGCAACCACCGTCCGATAACCGAGACTGCCGAGCTGGGCGATCACATAGCCCTGCACCAGCGGATCGTCCTCGACCACCAGGATCGTCTCGTGCCCGCGCGCCAGGCTGGGCGCGGCCACCGGCCCAGCCTGGCTCGCCATCCGGCCGATCGAGCGCGGCAGGAACAGCCTCATTACCGTGCCGCGACCTTCCTCGCTCTCGATCGCGACCGTGCCGCCGGTCTGCTTGGCAAAGCCGTAGACCATGCTGAGCCCGAGCCCGGTGCCGCGGCCGACACCCTTGGTGGTGAAGAACGGCTCGAACACGCGGTCGCGGATGTCGGCGGGGATGCCATGGCCGGTATCGGCGACCGCGATCATCACGAACTCGCCCGGCTCCATCTCGCGATCGCCGGATTCGCCCGCGCCATCGAGTATGCGATTGGCGGTCTGAAGCGTCAGCTTGCCGCCGCCCGGCATGGCGTCGCGCGCGTTGACGGCGAGATTTACGATCGCCGAGGAAAGCTGTGACGGATCGGCCATCGCGAACCACGCATCGTCGGTGAGCTCGGCGTCGATCTCGATGTGCTCGCCGAGGATCGGCTTGAGCATCCGCGCGGTCTCGACCACGAGGCCGTTGACGTCGATCTCTCGCGGGTCGAGCGGCTGGCGCCGCGCGAAAGTCAGAAGCTGCGAGGTGATCTCGGCGCCGCGCGTCGCGGCATCGTCGATGAGCTGCGCGATCGCAGCAAGCTGCGGCTTGTCCGCAAGGCCCTCCTGCAGGATCTCGATAGTCCCGGTGATGACCGTCAGCACGTTGTTGAAATCGTGCGCGACGCCGCCGGTGAGCTGACCGATCGCATCCATCTTCTGGGACTGCCGCAGCCGCTCCTCGGTCTCGTGCTGTCCGGTGAGGTCGGTGGTCGAGCCGCGATACCCCAGGAAGCGGCCGTCGGCGTCGAACACCGGCCGGCCGTTGACGCTGAAATGCCTGATGCGTCCAGCGGCATCGCGGCCGCGATACTCGAACTTGCGGAACGGCTCGTGGCGATCCAGCGCTGCCATGTGGTCGCGCCATTTCTGCGGCTCGGTCTCCAGATCGATTGCACCGTCGGGACGCCGCCTGCCGACCACGCGATCGCGCAGCATCCCGAAGGCGCCGGCGCGATCCGAGATGTAGGTGAACACGTGATCCGGCCCGGTCTCCCAGAACCAGTCGGACGCGGTTTCAGCATAGTCGCGGAAGCGCTGCTCGCTGCGCCGCGCATCGGCCTCGGCGCCGCGCCGGACCTGGAGATCGCGCTCGAGATTGGTATTGGCGAGCCGCAGATCGCCATACGCGCGCTGCAGGCTCGCGCTCATGGCGTTGAATGCGTCGATCACCTTGTCGAGCTCGTCGATCTCCTGCGACGGTCCGCGCTCCAGGTGCAATGGCGGCTGCGGCCGCGCCAGCGTGTATTTGCTGACGAACTCGGCGATGGCGACGAGATGCCGGGTCACCAACAGATGGAACATGTAGATGATGAAGAGCGAGACGAGGAACGTCTTGGCCGCCTGGCTCGCCAGGATGATCAGGGCTCGGTTCAGCAATTGCCTGTAGACGTCGGTCAGCGTCGCCTCGACACGCAGCGTGCCGATCCTGTGCTTCTCGCCTTGCGTGACGTAGTCGATGGGGTAGTCGCGGGCCACCACCGAGCGGCCGCCGCTGTCGCCGACCGCCACGCGAAGCGGCTTTGGACGATCGGCGAATTCGCGAATCTCGACCGCCTGAATGTCCGGCAGACGAAGGATACCATTGAGCTGCAGCTCGAGCTGATTCCTGTCGAGACTCCACAGGCTTTCGCCGAGACTGCCGAGATAACTGCGGCCGATCTCGTTGAGCCGCGTCTCGATGACGCCGACCTCGCGGTCGTAATCCAGATAGAGCTGAAGCGCAGTCAGGGTCAGCGTCACGATCGAGGAGAACAGGAGCACGGCGCCGAGCAAGCGCAGGCCGATGCCGCTGCGAAACCAGGAGAAGACGCGCGGCAGCGGGGCACCGATCGGGACCCCGATTCGCGGCAGATCCTCATTCGCAGCCGCCGGCGCGATCGCGCGGCCGCGATTGGGATCTTGTTCACCTGTGTTGCCCATGCACCACTCCCCCGAGATGGCGGCAATCCTGCGTCGACCCGCCGCGGCCTTTCGCGGTTCGACAAGTTCGGCCTCCCCTGGAAGAGCAGACCCGCTCGCGCAGCCTCCCTGCCATATCCTGGACGATTCATCGTCTGTGGGGGTCAATTTTTGCGCCCAACCGCAGGAGGCCTGCGCAAACTAGCACCATGCGTGCTAAAATGACATCGCTGAAAGCGCGGAGTCGCCCCGTGTTCCGAGTGGCCGATGGCCGCCGTGATTCGAATCACCATCCGCGGTAGATGGTATCGATTCCTTAAATCCAGCGGTAGCAAGGGCGAACGGGAGACGCGTCATGTGGCGAATAGGTCTTGTAGGCGCGCTGCTGCTGCTGTTCGTCCAGCCGTCGCAGGCACAGTCGGTCATCCGGCTGGCGCGGATCGCCAACATCCCCGACCAGTATGTCGGCGGCGAGATGTTGCGCGTGGTCTATGCGCGTCTGAACATCAAGCTCGAATTCGAGGACGTTCCCGGCAAGCGGGCGCTCGCGCTCTCGAGCGCAGGCGAGCTCGATGGCGAGATCCAGCGCATTGGCACGCTGTCCAACGACTACCCGACGCTGGTCCGCGTCACGCCCGCGATCAACTACATCGAGCCAGCGGTCTTCGCGACCAAGCTTCATTTTGACGTCGCCGGCTGGGATTCGATCAAGGACTTCAGCGTCGGCATCGTGCGCGGCGTCGGCTCCTCGGAGAACGGCACGCGTGGATTTGGCCGCGTCACCGCGACCACGAACTTGGAGAGCCTGATCCAGATGCTGGACGCCGACCGCTTCGACGTGATCGTCACCGATCTGTTCAGCGGCCTCGTCGCCGTGCGCAAGCTCAATCTGCAGGCACGGGTTTATCCGCTGTCGCCGCCGCTCGCGCGTATCGACATCTATCACTATCTGCACGAACGCCACCGCGACCTCGTGCCGAAGGTCGGAAAGGTGATCGAGGAGATGACCGCAAGCGGCGAGCTCGCCAGATTGCGCGAGCAGCTCGTCAAGCAGGTGCTGAGCGAGTCCTGACCGCCGAGGACACTCAAAGCACGCGATACCGTTCGTGCACGGCGGCTGCCGCAATCAGCTAGAAACCGCAGACGTTGCGCGGCCGTTTTCCCCGTCGGCTCTCGACGATCGGCTCGCCGCCGTTCAGGATCGAGCTGCCGTAGTAGCGATGGTGGCCGGCATCGTCGTGAAGATCGGCCGGTTCTGACGGCGCCGCGCGCCGCGCATCGCTGATGATCTTGATGGTCCGAGCTGACATTGCCGCCTCCGCCGCTGCTGCCTGTCGTGTTCTTCGTCGCCATCAGTCGCGATCGCGGGAACCTTCGTTCAAGGCGAGGCCGGACAATCGGGTTTCAGGACGGTTTCGTTGTCGATCACGCAATATTTCCTGATCGGCGATTGTCGGATTCGGCGGACGTCATACGTCCTTGAACCGACGAAGGCGCAAGACAAGCGACAAGACAAGCGAGGTGACGATGCTCTACGCCATCCTGGCCTATCACGTGGAACGCGAAGTCATGTCCTGGACGAAGGACGAGGACGCCGCCGTCATGACGGGGCTTCGCGCGGTCCAAGCCCCCTTGAAAGCCAAGGGACATTTCGGGCCGGCGGCCCGGCTCGACGAGACCAGGAAAGCGCGTACGCTGCGCGGGCCCGGCACGGGCGTGGTGCTCGACGGGCCCTTTGCCGAAACCAAGGAGCAGCTCCTCGGCTTCTACATCATGGAGTTTTCGGACGAGGCAGGCGCAATCGCCGCCGCGCGGGAGCTGCGCAAGGCCAATCCGGGCGCGGTCTACGAAATCCGCCCCATCAAGCTCTTCCTGCCGGCCGATGGGTTTGGCGCGACAGCGACGGAGACTTGAGCCAGCACACCGCGACCTAGGCATCGCCGGCCGGCGGCGTGCTGGCGAGCCGGCGGATCAGGAGCGCACCAAAGGCCAGGAACCACACAAAGGACGCGTATTGTGGCGCGACCGTCGCCACAGCCGTGCCCGGCAGGAACACCAGCATCGGAAACAGCGCCGCGACGAATTCATGACGCCAGCCGCCCAGCACCAGCCACCACAGCCAGGCATTGAACCCGGCGATGGCGGTCAGGTGCAGCCCGTAGATCACGGCGACCGCGCTGCTCATGGCGTAATTGGAGTAGAGCCCGTTGGTCACCGGCAGCAGGATGATCGACAGCAGGAAGACGAGATTGAGCAGCACGACATCGCGGCCGGCCTCCGGCTGGCGCGCAAGCCGGCGGTGATGGCTGATCCAGAACACGCCCGCGATGATGAAGCTGAGGATCAGGCCGCCCAGACGGCCGGAATAGAGCTGGCCGAGATCGTGCCAGGTCGGCATCGCCTTGAACTCGCCGGCCTTGGGCAGGTCGTTGGCGAGCAGCGTCATCGCCACGCCGAAAATGGTGTTGCTCAGTGATTCCAGCCGACGCATCTCGAACTGGTCGTTCCTGAGGTCGGTCGTGACGTCGGTCATCTGCGCACCCCTCTCGGGGCTGGAACCTTAAGCCCCGTCCTGTCCCCTAAATCCTAAAGCGCGCCCCGTCCAGCCGCATTGCGGATCGCGGCCGGATCGCGGAATCTGCGGCATTCACCGAGGCGATTCGTGGCGGCTGCAACATATCTGAACACGCTGAATGCCGAGCAGCGCCGCGCCGTCGAGCATGGCGTGGCTGATGGCAGCACTGTCGGCGGCCCCCTCCTCGTCATTGCCGGAGCCGGCTCCGGCAAGACCAACACGCTCGCCCATAGGGTCGCGCATCTGATCGTCGCGGGCGCCGACCCGCGCCGGATCCTGCTGATGACGTTTTCGCGCCGCGCGGCCGCCGAGATGGCGGCCCGTGTGGAACGCATCGCCAGAAAGGTGCTGGGCGAGAACAACGCCGCGATCATGCGCGACGCCTTGAGCTGGGCCGGGACCTTCCACGGCATCGGCGCGCGGCTCCTGCGCGAATATGCCGAGCGGATCGGCGTCGATCCCGCCTTCACCATCCACGACCGCGAGGATTCCGCAGACCTGATGAACCTCGTGCGGCATGACTGCGGATTGTCGCGGACCGAAAACCGCTTTCCTGCCAAGGGCACCTGCCTGTCGATCTACTCCCGCTGCGTCAATGCCGAGATGGAAATCGAGAAGGTGCTCGGCCAGCATTATCCCTGGTGCGCGGGCTGGGCTTCCGAGCTGAAGCGGCTGTTTGCGGCCTATGTCGAGGCCAAGCAGGCGCAGCACGTGCTCGACTATGACGACCTCCTGCTCTACTGGGCGCAGATGATGAGCGATGCAGGCATCGCCGAGGAGATCGGCGGCCGCTTCGATCACGTGCTGGTCGACGAATATCAGGACACCAACCGCCTGCAATCCACCATCCTGCTGGCGCTGAAGCCGGAAGGCCGCGGCCTCACCGTGGTCGGCGACGATGCGCAGTCGATCTACTCCTTCCGCGCCGCCACCGTGCGCAACATCCTCGAATTCCCGCAAAGCTTTTCGCCGCGGGCCGAGATCATCACGCTCGACCGCAACTACCGCTCGACGCAAGCCGTGCTGGCGGCCGCCAATGGCGTGATCGGCCTTGCACGCGAGCGCTTCACCAAGAACCTCTGGACCGACCGTACCTCCTCGCACAAGCCGCAGCTCGTCGCGGTGCGCGACGAGGCCGAGCAGGCGCGCTACATCGTCGAGCAGATCCTGGCCAATCGCGAGCAGGGCTCGCTGCTCAAGCATCAGGCAGTGCTGTTCCGCACCTCCTCGCACTCCGGCCCGCTGGAAATCGAATTGACCCGCCGCAACATCCCCTTCGTCAAGTTCGGCGGGCTGAAATTCCTCGACGCTGCCCACGTCAAGGACATGCTGGCGCTGCTGCGCTTCATCGAGAACCCGCGCGACCGCGTCGCGGGCTTTCGCATCCTGCATCTGTTGCCAGGGGTCGGACCTGCAACCGCGCAGCGCGTGCTCGACCACATGGCGGAGAGCCCCTCGCCGCTTGCCGCGCTCTGCAAGCTTCCCGCGCCGCCGCGCACCGGCGACGACTGGACCGGCTTCATCCGCACGGTCGAAAACCTGAGCTATTCCGAATGGCCGGCCGACCTCGAGCGCGCACGCCTCTGGTACGGGCCGCATCTCGACCGCATCCATGAAGACGCCGAGACGCGCCGCGCCGATCTCGTGCAGCTCGAGCAGATCGCGAGCGGCTATGTCTCGCGCGAAAAATTCCTCACCGAGCTTACGCTCGATCCGCCGGATGCGACGTCCGACCAGGCCGGCGTTCCCCTGCTCGACGAGGACTATCTGATCCTGTCCACCATCCACTCCGCCAAGGGCCAGGAGTGGAAGTCGGTGTTCCTGCTCAACGTTGTCGACGGCTGCATGCCGTCCGATCTCGGCGCCGGCACGAGCGCTGAGCTGGAGGAGGAGCGCCGCCTGCTCTACGTCGCGATGACCCGCGCCAAGGACGACTTGCATTTGGTCGTGCCGCAGCGTTTCTTCACCCACGGCCAGGCCGCCTCAGGCGATCGCCACGTCTACGCCTCGCGCACGCGCTTCATTCCGGAATCGCTCGTGCCGCTGTTCGAGCGGACGACCTGGCCGAAGGCGCAAGCCGGCACGGCGCGGACCGCGGCGCAGGGGCCGAAGATCGATATCGGAGCCAGGATGCGGGGCATGTGGCGCTAATGCCAGCGACGCGCAGGATGCCTCTCGAGTTCTAAGGGAGCACGGAGATGACGACAGCAGGAAAGAACGCGATCAAGGCGGAGCTCGACACGCTGCGGAAGCTCGCACGCGAGGTGATCCAGACGTCGAAGGGCAAGAGGCCCCTTCCAGTCAAGGACCAGCGCACCCTGCGCCAGCAGCAGAAGCGGGCCGTCGAGGCCATCGTCGCCGAAATCAAGGAGCTGAAGCAGCTGAAGCGTCGCGTTCTCCAGGCGCGCGCCCCCGAAGCCATGACGGAAAAATTCGTGCCTTGATGCGAGCTACAGCGCCAGCCGCAGCTACGCGCCCAGCCTGTCGACCTGGATCTTGCCCGCCTTCATCACCAGCGGAATGTGCTCGCCCTGGCCGAGCAGGCAGGCGACATCGCGCAAGGGATTGCCCTCGACCACCAGCAGGTCCGCGAAAGCCTCAGGCACGATCCGGCCAAGCTTGCCTTCCATGCCGAGCACCTCGGCGCCGATCACGGTCGCACTGACGATCACCTCACGAGGCCCGAGAATTTCGGCGCGGATGCGGAATTCGTCGCTCTGGAGGCGCTGCGACGGTCCAAGCAGGTCGCTGCCAAAACCCATCTTCACGCCAGCCTTGCGATAGATCTCGAGCGAACGCAGACCGGCGTCGCGCACGTCGGCGATCTTGGCGACGCTCTCGGGCGGCAGGCCGTACTGCGCCCCCTCATTGGCCAAAGCCTCGTAGGTGACGAGCGTCGGAACGACATAGGCCCCTTTCTCGGCCATCAACCGCGCGGTCGGCTCATCCACGAGATTGCCATGCTCGATGGTGCGCACGCCGCAGCGAACCGCGCGCTCGATCGCGGCGGCGGTGTAGGCATGGGCGAGCACATAGGTCTGCCTGCCCCGCGCCTCCTCGACGATGGCACGGATCTCATCCTCGGAGTAGCCGAAGGCACCGACTGGATCGGTCGGCGAGGCCACGCCGCCGGACGCCATGATCTTGATCTGATCGGCGCCCATCTGGAGCTCCTCGCGCGCCGCCTTGCGCACGCCATCGACACCATCGGCGACGCGCGCCAGCGCACCGACGCGCACGCAGCAGGGACAGGGTGCATCGCTGGCGAGGTAATCCGAGCGCGCTCGCATGTCGCCGTGCCCGCCGGTCTGGCTGAGCGCGCGACCGGAAACGAACAGCCGCGGACCATCGGTCAGCCCGGTCTCGATCGCCTGCTTCAACGCGTGGCCGGCGCCGCCGGCATCGCGCACCGTCGTAAAGCCACGCCGCAGCATGCCGCGCAGCAGCAGCGTCGAGCGCAGCGTCACCAGCACGTTCGCCATGTGGACCTGCTGCGCGAGGTTGAGCTCGACCGCGATCGCGTGCACGTGCAGGTCGATCAGGCCGGGCGTCAGCGTCTTGCCCTTCAGATCGATGATACGGTCTGCGGAGGCCGATAGCGGCCGGTCCGAGACTTCCTTGATCAGGCTGTCCTCGACCAGCACGTGATATCCCTCCAGCAAATCCGGCTTGAGCGGATCGAGCAGAGCGGCATTCTTGAGGAGGATGCTGGGCATGACGGTTTCCTGTCCGATCAGGACGGTGTGAGTAACGCGGGCAGTGCGAGTTGGGCGAACGGGAGACACGCGCGCACGTCGTCCTCGCCGTACCAGCACGCCTCGTGCAGCAGGTTGAGCGAGCCTAGCGTGCGCCCGCGCCAGCGCACGGGCATGTTGAGCACGCTGGCGCAGCCGAGCGAAGCAATCAGCTCATGGTCAGGAAACACGGTGCGCAGATCGTCCTGCGTGCGGCCGATATAGGCCTCGCCGCGGTCGAGCACCGCCTCTGTCCAAGGTCCGGGTGCAAGGCGCTTGCGTCCGCCCGTGGGATACGGGCCGGGCAGATTGGAATAAACCCGCGCCGCTTCCCCCGTGACCTCGTCATAGGTCAGGATCGTGAACAGCTTGTGCCCGATCGCCGACTTCAAGGCTTCATCCAGCGCCGCATACAGTGCATCCGGCTGATCCGCACTGCCCTGCGCGGCCGCCACGGTGCAGAGTAGCGGATCGGCATGGCGTTTCGTCCGCGTCATGCGACTTCGCCCGTTGCAATGTCTTCCAGCGAACGGCCGCGCGTCGGCACGCCCATCAACACCACCGTGACGGCGCCGATCAGCAGCACGCTGGTGGTGATTCCGAACACGCCGGCGAAGCCGAAATTGGGATAGAGATAGCCGACCAGGATCGGCGAGATGATCGCGCCGATGCGGCCGATCGCGGAGGCGAGCCCGGCGCCGGTGGTCCTGACCGGCGTCGGGAACACCTCGGCTGTGTAGGCATAGACGCCCGCATAGGTGCCGTTCATGAAGAAGGACAGGAAGATGCCGGCCAGTATGATCTGCTGCTCGCTCTGCGCGAAGGCGAGCCCGAGCGCGCTGGCGCCGCCGAGCAGCATGTAGGACGCAATCGTCGCCTGCCGGCCGATCCGCTCGTTGAACCAGGCGGCGCTGAAATAGCCGGGCACCTGCGCGCAATAGATCGCCAGCGAGTAGGAGAAGCTCTTGGTGATGCTCATGCCGTTCTGGACCAGAAGGCCGGGGATCCAGACGAAGAATGAATAATAGCTGAAGGTGATCGCGAGCCACATGATCCAGGTCATGATGGTGATGCGCGCCTGGCGGCCTGCGAGAAGAGCTGCGAAATTGGCGAGCAGCGTCCCCGTCGTTCCGGCTGGCGCGGCGGCTTCGACCACCGGCGGCGGCAGGGCATAGCCCTCGCGCACGAAAGTGGCCTCGATCCTGTCAAGGACGGCTTCGGCTTCCTTCTCCCTGCCCTGGCTTTCCAGCCAGCGCGGCGATTCCGGCAACGCCCTGCGCCACCACAACAGCATGACGACCGGCACGGCCGTGATGACAAGCACGATGCGCCAGCCGTTGTCGTAGGACGGAACGATGAAGTAGCCGAGCAAGGCCGCCGCCACGAAGCCGAAGGAGAAGAAGCCGGCCAGCGAGCCGGTAAAGCTGCCGCGAAAGCGCCGCGCCACGAACTCGGCGAGATAAGGCGCGATGATCGCACTCTCCGCACCGGTGCCCATGCCGGCGACGATGCGGGCAGCGAAGAAGGACGGCCAGCTGTCCACCGCCGCACTGGCGAGCGATGCGGCACAGTAGAGCGCCAGCGCCGACATCATCACGGCACGGCGGCCGATCAGGTCGCCTAGCGTGCCGGCACAGAGGGCACCGAACAGGAAGCCGATATAGGTGCTGCTGCCGAGCACGCCGATCTCGACGCTCGACAGATTCCAGGCCGTGCGCAGCACCGGAAGGATGAACGCCAGCACCGCTGCGTCCATCGCGTCGAACGTGTAACCGAGCCCGCCCATCAGCAGGAGGTGCGTGTGGAAGCGCGCGAACGGAAGGCGCTCGATGCGCGCCGATATCATTGACATGAAAGTCCCCCTCGATCCGGCGGCCCGACACGCCGCGTGTCGTTCGGGAGAGAACCATAGACAAAGTAACATTATCGTCATAATTTATAATCATGATCTACTATATCACCGTGATGAATGTTGGCCCGTGTCGTTCCGCGCGCTCGACCTCAACCTCCTGAAAGTCTTCGAAGCCTTGATGACCGAGGGCAGCGTCACGCGCGCTGCGAACGCGCTCGTCATGACGCAGCCCGCGGTGAGCAACGCGCTGGCGCGGCTGCGCGATGCACTCGGCGATCCCCTGTTCGTGCGATCCGGCACCGGCATCCGCCCCACCCAGCGCGCAGTCGTGCTGTGGCAACCGATCGGCGAGGCCCTGGAAAGCGTGCGCGGCGCGCTCGACGAGCAGGTGTTCGATCCGCGCCGTGCGCAGACCGAGTTCGCGCTGTCGATGTCGGACTACGTGGCATCGCTCGTCATGCCGAACCTCTTGAACCATCTCGGCGAGGTCGCGCCCAAGGCCCGCGTCCACACGGTCCCCAACACGATTTTGGAGATCGCCGATCAACTGGAGGACAACCGGGTCGATTGCGTGCTGAGCGTCTACGTCAACGAGGCGCAGCAGCCGGCCGCCATTCGCTCACGCTCGCTCTGGACCGTCGACTATGCCTGCTTCATGCGGCGCGACCATCCGCTAGCCGCCAAGAAGCGCCTGAGCACGCGCAGCTTCCTCAATGCCCGGCATGTCGACGTGAGTCTGGCCGGCAAGACCCTGCCGTCCTACGACCTCTTCCTCGCCTCGCGCGGGCTGTCGCGCAACCTGGTCGCGACCGTCAATCACTACAGCGCCGCCTACGAGGTGGTGCGGCAGTCCGACCTCGTCGCCGTGCTGCCGCGTGATCTCCGCTCGCAGTCGCGGCACGCGCCGTTCCTTCACGCCATGCCGCTTCCGCTCCAGGCGCCGCCGCGCATCGTCAGCCTGTTCTGGCACCAGCGCAACGACACCGTGCCGGCGCAGCGCTGGCTGCGCGAGACCCTGGTCGGGATGTTCGCGAAGTCGGAGTGAGCGAGACCTTGGCGGCCGCTCGGATACAAAAATGGAAACCGAGCTTTTCCTAAGGCAGCTTTTGAAGCGCGGGTCATGGTCTAAATCGACGCACAAACATAGACTATGAATTGGTAGATAATTCGATAGACTTCATGCGGCGGCAGAAGGCGGCCGGTAAGCTGTTTTTCCTCTATCGACCGTTTTCGATCGGGCACGTTCCAAACTTGCCGTCAGCGCAGTTCAAGGGCAAGTCGCGGATCGGCAACTACGGCGACAAGATCATGGAGGGGCACGTTGGTCAAATCCTCGACCCGCTCACTGGCTTCTCTCCGCATCCCGCTCATGCTTTTCCTGATATCCTTGGGCGCCATTGCTGCGGCGTGGTGGTGGCTGGGCATACCGGTCAATTTGGCACGCGCGCCGATTGATCCGAACGACAAGCTGCAATGCATATCATACGCCCCCTTCCGCAGCCGTCAGACGTCACTTTCACCAGCGACGCAAGTGTCTCGCGAACAGATCGAGGAAGATCTCGCCCAGCTTGCGAAGATATCCGACTGCATTCGTACCTATGCGACCGATCTTGGTCTCGATCAGATTCCCGAACTTGCGGCCAAGGTCGGCCTGAAGGTCATTCAGGGTATTTTTCTTGATAAGGACCGGCAGAAGAACTCGACGCAGATATCGACGGCGATACGCCTCGCCAAAGATTATCCAGGAACCATCATCGCGCTCGTGGTCGGCAACGAGACTTTGTTGCGTAAGGACATAACGGCTTCCGACCTCGCCGCCACGCTCCGCTCGGTCAAGGCACAGGTCACCGTCCCCGTCACCTATGCCGACGTCTGGGAATTCTGGCTGAGCAATCGCGAACTAAACGACGCCGTCGATTTTGTCACGATTCACATCCTGCCATATTGGGAAAATGTTCCAGTCCCGGCGGAACTTGCCGCCGCCCACGTTGACACGATCCGCCGGCGGGTAGCGTCGGCTTTTCCGGGCAAAAAAATCCTGATCGGAGAAATAGGTTGGCCTAGCGAGGGGCGGATGCGCGAAGCGGCGCTCCCCTCGCGGGTCAATCAGGCCCGGGTCGTGTCGGAGATTCTCGACCTTGCCCGGCGCGAGAATTTCCGCGTCAACCTGTTCGAGGCCTATGATGAATCGTGGAAGCAAGAGATCGAGGGCACAGTCGGCGGGTCATGGGGCCTGTTCGATTCCGTGTGGCGCACGCCGAAATATCCGCCCGGAACCCCCATCAGCAATTTTCCGCTCTGGAAGCTGCAAATGTGCAGCGGCATGGCGCTGGCGACCCTGGTATTCGGCGTGGCATGGCTGACCTTACGCCGCAAGCCCAGGGAGCCCGGCCTCGCCGCATGGCTTGCGGTCGGAATATCGGCAACCACAACCGGAATCCTGTTTGGGGTGGCCGCCCAAAGAGTGTTCTATGAAAGTTACGGAGCGGGTAGCTGGCTTCTATGGGGCTCACTTCTGCTGGCGACGACGGCTTCGCCGGTGTTTGGCGCCAACGCACTTATGTCGGGTCGCTCATCGCCCAGCTTTCTCGAATTGCTGGGTCCCGAGGGCTACAGGACCAAATCGATGCCGACGATCATGCTTGGATTGGCTTTGATCGTAACCGTCGTGATCGGTACGGAGACTGCACTCGGCCTTGTGTTTGACCCGCGCTTCATTGATTTTCCTTTTGCGGCTCTTACCATGGCGGCGGTGCCCTTTGCGGCTTTGACGCTGCTCAATCCCCCCATGAAGGGAATCCGCCCCGTGGCGGAATCAGTATTCGCCAGCATATTTTTTGTAACGGCGATCTATGTAGGGTTCAACGAAGGGCCGGCCAACTGGCAGTCGCTGTGGACTTGCGCTGCCTATATGCTGCTTGCGGTTACGCTGTGGCGGGCGCGGGCCCGAGATTGGAAAACGGGCACCGAATCCTTCGAGGAACGGTATGCGCAGGGACATCAATAAGAGCCCGCGTTCATTCTGTTCGCCAGAACCGGAAAGTCGGCTCGCTCAATGCTGGCGGAGCCGATCTTGAATCGCGTCAAACAGCTGGTTCGAGCCTGTTCGGCAGCAAGCGATCAGAAGGGTGAAGTGCATCCCTGCAGTCTCGATTTGCCCGAGAAGTTGCACCAAGGTCGAAGTGCTGGTACGATTAGGAGATCAGTTACACCTTCATGCTGGTGCAGACGCAGGCGATCATCGGCGAGTTTCTTGCGGCAGGGGCGCCGAGCGTCACCATCTCGCGTGTCTTGCAGCGGACGATCGAATCCAGGCGGGACTAAGAGCGAATGCGGCGACTTTCATCGCGCCGCTTTCTACAGTTACCTCGGCGGGGGACCGTAAACTCTCCGGTTAGGCGAGGTGCATGATGACATCAATCTCGCAGACGGCAGTGCCGGCGGACGTTCAGGCGCAGCCAAAAACAAAGGCGCGCAACGCCGCACTCGACCGCACCCGCACCTTCCTCACGTTGGTGGTGCTGCTCCATCACGCCATCATTCCATACACCTACTTCGGTCACACCGATCCAAAGTCGTGGATCGGCTTTGACATGATCGTGCTCGCCACCGACAGCTTCTTCATGGCGATGTTTTTCTTTCTGTCGGGCCTGTTTGTGTGGCCTGGACTCGCGCGCAAGGGACCGCTGGACTATCTCCGCGACCGCCTGATCCGGCTCGGTTTGCCTTTCGTGATCTGCGCTTTCACGATCATTCCGTTGGCCTATTACGCGATTGAACTGCGTCAGCATCCAGGCGTCAGCTTCAGCGATTTCTGGCTGAAAACCATCACCGAAGGACCTTGGCCGAGTGGCCCGGTCTGGTTCCTTTGGGTATTGCTTGCCTTCGACGTGGTCGCAAGCGTCCTTTACAAGCTCGCGCCCACACTTATCGAGCCGATCAATCGCCTGTCACTGCGCGGCCATGACAATCCCGCGCAGTTCTACGCAACCTTGCTTGCCGTCACCGCCGCGCTCTACATCCCGGGTCGCGTTCACTTTGGACCATTCAGTTGGTTCGAGTTCGGACCGTTCTCGGTCCAGCACGGACGCGTACTGCTGTATGCGACCTACTTCTTTTTTGGTGTGGGAATTGGCGTCAGGTACATGGACCGCGGATTACTGGCCTCCGATGGCCAGCTTGGAAAGCGTAGCTTGGCTTGGACGGTTCCAGCACTCGTTCCTTATTGCCTCATGTGGATTCTGATCTACATCAAACGCGAAATACTCGGAAACCCGCACACGCTGCCCGACTGGTATGAAGCGATCTATGGACTGTGCTTCGCCGCCTTCAGCGTGGCCATCATGTTTACGATCCTGGCCTATTTCCTGAGATTCAAGCAATCAGGCTGGAGCAGCCTCGATGCTATGCAGCACGCTGCCTTTGGCATGTTTTTGGTGCACTACCCGATTGTGCTGTGGCTGAGTTATTGGATGTACGACTTCGACATCCCGGCGATTGCCAAGGGCACGATCGCATTCGTGCTCACTGTCTTCCTGAGCTGGGGCGCGACTGAAGCGTTGCGAAGCATACCGGGTGCAAAGCACGTGCTTTAGGTCGCCGAAGGATTGCCGGAGTGGTAGCCATGATGAAGAACGTCGTAGCCGGACTTGTCCTGGTGGGCTTGATGATCATTGGCGTGCTTGCCTTCGCCCAAAAACATGAGGGGTGCTTGCACGGACACTCGATCACAGACTTCAGGCCCTGCGGATCAGTCAGCTCTACACTATAGCACCTGCAATAATTGGTCGCCGAGACCGACGCGCGCAAGATCGCCGCGACCGCGAAGGCGCTCGGCATCTCGCGCTTCCAGCTCAAATACTCCGCGGGCCCCCTGCCCCACGAGAAGCTGATGCGCAGCATCAAGCTCCATGGCAGCAGGGTGATCCGATGGTCAGGGAGATGCCGGGTTGAGGTTTAGCCTCAGCCCTTGAGCGCGGTGACGACGACCTCGATCAGCGCGCTGCCGCCGAGATCGGCCACGCCGACGGTTGCGCGCGCGGGCAGATTGTCGCCGAAGAATTCGGTCCAGACCGCGTCCATCTCCTTCTTCTTCGACAAATCGGTCACGAAGATCGAGGCGCTGACGATGCGGGAGGCATCGCTGCCGGCCTCTTTCAGATAGCCTGTGATCTTGCCGAGGATGTTGCGGGTCTGCTCGGCCATCGACACGCTGGTGTCGTCGGCGATCGTGCCGCCGACGAACACGAAGCCGTTGGCCTCGACGGTGCGGTGCATGATCGGCGTGCGGATGCTGCGGGTGATGCTCATGAGGTGTCCTTCTGTGCGTTACGGATTGGAGGAACGGAACCGGTCGATGCTGAGATCGCCGATCCGGGTTTGGGTGCCGCCATTGACAATCAGCTCCGCCATGACGGCGCCGGCGCCGGGACCGAGCTGGAAGCCATGCAGCGAGAAGCCGAACTGATGATAGAGCCCGGCATGGTGGGCGCTCGGGCCGAGCACGGGCAGATCGTCCTTTGTCTTCGCCTCGATGCCGGCCCAGGCGCGCATGATGGTGGCCTCGCGCATCACCGGAAACAGCTCGAACACGGTGCGGGCGCTGATGGCGAGGCTCGGCCAGTCCAGCACCGTCTCGTTGTGGTCCTGGTCCGGCGTTGCCAGATGACCACCGCCGATCAGCACGGTGCCGTTCTTGAACTGCTTGAAGGAGAGCTTGCGGCCACGCAGGATCACCACGGGATCGATGAAGTGCGGCACGCGCGAGGTGATCATCAGCATCGGTGCCACGGTCTCGACGGGCACCGGTTCGCCGAGCGCGGCGGCGATGCGCCCTGCCCACGCGCCGGCCGCGTTGACCAGCACGGGTGCAGCATAAGTGTCGGCACCGACATCGACGCGCCAGAGCCCATCCTCGTGCCGCACGTTGGTTGCGGCCACGCCCTCACGCACGGCGGCGCCGAGCTGCTCTGCCTTGCGCCGGAATGCCGTCGTCGTTTGGGCGGGATTGGCCGCGCCGTCGCGGCGCGAGACCACGCCGCCGGGACAGGTGTCGGCGACCGCGGGCACCAGCCGCCGCAGCTCGGCGCCATCAATCAGCTCCTCATGGGTGAAACCGAGCGCGTTCAGCTCGGCAACGCGCGCGCGGCATGCCGCAAGCTCGGTCTCGTTCTCCGCGACCAGAACCTGGCCGTGACTCTCGAAGCTGCAATCGTCGTCGAGCAGCTCTTCGATCCGCTCCCAGATTCCCATCGAGCGGATCGAGAGCGGGATCTCGGCAACGTGGCGCGCGAGCTGGCGGACGCCGCCAGCATTGACGCCGGAGGCGTGGCGGCCGGCATAGTCCTTCTCGATCAGCACCGGCTTCACGCCTGCGAGCGTCAGGTGCAGCGCCGTCGAGCATCCGTGGATGCCGCCACCCACGATGATGGCATCCGCAAGCTTCGTCATCCGCGCACCACTGCCCTGACGTCGTCTTCCGTCTTCGGCATCGCCGCGAGCTCGGCGAGTGTGATCGGTTTCACCGGTGCGCGCAGCCGGTAGTAGCCGATTTCCTGCGGGGTCTTGCCCCGCGCCTCGGCCATCAGCTCGGTGACGGTGAGACCGCACAGACGCCCCTGGCACGGTCCCATGCCGGTGCGGCGATAGGCCTTGAGCTGGTTCGGCCCCGTCGCGCCGATCGCAACGGCATCGACGATGTCCTTGGCGGTCACCTCCTCGCAGCGGCAGACGATGGTGTTGCCGGCAGGAATGCGGAATTGGCGCGCCGGACGAAACAGCGTGTCGAGGAAGGCCCGACCGCGTTCCGCTTGAGCCAGCGCCGTCTTGAGTGCGGGCATGGGCGTGAGCTTCGCAGCAGCGGCAGGTAGAAGGGCCTCCACTGCAGCCCGTGCGGCGATGCGGCCGCGAACCACTGCGGCGTTAGCGCCGCCGATACCGGCACCATCACCGGCAATCGCGATGCCCTCGACCGAGGTGCCGCCGTTGGCATCGAGCACCGGCGACCAGCAGAGTTGCAGATCATCCCAGCGATGCTCGACGCCCGCCGCCATCGCGAGATTGACGTTGGGCACGACGCCCTGATGCAGCAGCAACAGATCCGCGGGGATCGTCTCGCGACGGTTGCCTGCGACATAGCTCACGCTGGCGAGCCGCCCCTCGCCGGCCGCGGCAAGCTCCGTGACGCCCGTGACGACCGGCACTTTCGCCTTCACCTCGCGCATCATCGCCAGGCCCTTCGTAAAGTAAGGCGACGTCACGAAGGCGAAGGCGTGCGGCAGCACCGCAAGATAGTTCTTGCGCTCGGTCGTATCGAGAATGCGATCGATGCGGCCGCCGAGGCGCAGGACCTGCGCCGCGAGCAGCCACAGCAAGGGCCCCTGCCCCGCGATCACCGTGCGGCCGTCAGGCACCAGCGCCGACGACTTCAGCATGGTCTGCGCGGCGCCCGCGGTCATCACGCCCGGCAGCGTCCAGCCCGGAATCGGAAACGGCCGCTCAAGCGCGCCGGTCGCAAGGATCACGCGCCGCGCCTTGACGAAGGACGAGCCGCCACCGACGGAGAGGCCGATCTCGAGATTGCGATCGAGACTCCAGACGGTGGCGCGGTGGATGATCTCGGCCTTGCTTGCTTTCACCTCGCCGACGATCTCGGCGCCGACCCAATAGTCAGCGCCAAGCTGGTCGCGCGCCGTCACGGGCGTCGACGCAATCGCGCGCCAGACCTGGCCGCCGGGGCCCGGGTTCTCGTCGAGCAGCAGCGTCGACAGGCCGGCTGCGGACGCCGTCGCCGTCGCGGCAAGGCCTGCCGGCCCGGCCCCGATCACGACGACATCGTAGGCGTCACGCTGAGGAGCGGTGTTCATCGGCCGATCTCCCTCTTGCCTTTCTGGATCTCGATCTGCATGCCCGCGGCAACGGGCACCAGGCAGCCCTGGCGGTTGCCGACGCCGTCGATGGTGACGAGGCAATCGAAGCAGACGCCCATCATGCAATAAGGCAGCCGCGGCGCACCGCTCACCGCGGTCGCGCGCCGCGCGTCGCGCCCCGAGGCAAGCAGCGCGGCCGATACGGTATCGCCCTCGCGCGCCTCGACGGCGACGCCGTCGACGAAGATCTGCAACGATGGACGCTTGTCCTGGTCGGATCGTCTGAACATTGGATGCCTCTTGGCTCCCTCTCTGAAGTCGCTAGTAGCCGCTGTTGTTCGCTGCGCCCTCGCCGCCGAAGCGACGCGCCGAGAACGCGCCGACCAGCTCCGGCTCGAGCGCACCCGATGCGACCATGCGCGCGACCTCGAAGGCATGGTTGGAGGCGAGCGTCACCCCGGAATGGCAGCAGGCGACGAAGGCGCCGGGATGCGTTTCCGACTGGTCATAGATCGGAAATCCGTCCTTCGGCATGACGCGGATGCCGGCCCAGCTCCTGACGACGTTGAGCCGCGCCAGATGCGGAAACAAGCGCTGCGCGCGATCAGCCATCACCGCGCTGATCGAATGCTTCAGCGCGCGTTCGTCGAGCTCGTCCTCCTTGCTGTCGCCGATCATCACTGTGCCCTCGTCGGTCTGGCGGATCGTGGTCAGTGGATGCGGCAGGAACGGCATGGTGCGTTCGGTCACCACGATCTGGCCGCGCGTCGGCCCCATCGGAGCAAGGAGGCCGACCATCGGCGCTAGCGTCTGGTTCGCGTTGCCCGCGGCGAGCACGATCTTGTGGGCGCGGATCTCGCCTTGCGGCGTCGTCAGGCGGAATTCGCTGCCGCTCTTCGTGATCGCCGAGACCGGCCGCTCCGGAAAATAGTCGATGCCGAACGCCTTGAGGCCGGTGTGGAAGGCGCGAAAGGTGCGCAGCGAATTGACGTGGCCGTCGAACGGACAGAAGCTGCCACCTGACACCTCCGGCCCGATCAGCGGCAGCATCTTCTTCACCTCGGATGCCGGCAGCATCTCCATTTTGTAGTCGGCCGCGCCGGCCTGGTTATGCATGCGCGTGACGAGCTGGGTGCGCTGCTCGTACTCGTCCTCACCGAGCGTGAGGTGGAAGCCGCCGTTCTGTTGGAGGCAGACGTCGAGGCCGGTCTGGTCCTTCAATTCGGCGGCGAGGCTGGGCCAGGCCTGCGACGCCCGCACCGTCCACACGGTATAGGCGGGCATGCCGAGCCCCTTGCTCTGCACCCACACCAGCGCAAAGTTCGCGCGCGAGGCGCGCTTGGCGATGTCGCCCTCGTCGAGCACGGCCACGCGCTTGCCGAGCCGGCCGAGCCCCCAGGCAATGGCGGAGCCGAGCAGTCCGCCGCCGACGACGGCGACGTCATATTCCCTGTGCATGCGTTCTCCTATCGCCCGGGATCGCTCTTGCCTGCGAGCACGCGGTCGAGCCCGTAGAAGCGGTCGAGCAGGATGAGGGCAGTCATGGTGATTGCGATGACGCTCGCCGAGACCGACGTCACGAGCGGATCGATGTTGTCCTGGATGTAGAGGAACATCCTGACCGGCAGCGTTTCGATGCCTGGCGCCGCCAGGAAGACGGTCATGGTCAGATCGTCGAAGGACTGGATGAAGGCGAGCGCCCAGCCGCTGATCACGCCGGGCAGGATCAGCGGCAGGGTCACACGGCGAAACAATGTGAAGCCGCCGGCGCCGAGCGAGACCGCGGCCATCTCGACCGAGCGGTCCATGCCGGTCGCAGCCGCAAGCGTCAGGCGCAGCGCGAAGGGAAACACGACGACGACGTGCGCGATCAGCAGCGCCGCAAAGGTGCCCCCGAGCCCGAGCGAAGTGAAGAAGCGCAGGAAGGCGATGCCGAGCACGACATGCGGGATCATCAGCGGCGACAGGAACAGCGTTGCCAGCGCATCGCGGCCTCGAAATCTGTAGCGCGCAATCGCGAGCGCAGCAGGCACCGCAAACAGCAGCGCGACGAAGGAGGAGATTATGCCGAGCCCGAGGCTGACCCAGAACGCGTGCACGAATTCCGGATAGCTCGCGATCGTCCTGAACCAGCGCAGCGAGAAGCCGTTGACCGGCAGCGAGAGAAAGCCCTCGGGCGTGAAGGCAACGAGGCAGACCACAACGATCGGCGCCAGCATGAAGACGACGAAGAGCGCGTGGAAAAGAAGCGCGAGCGGGCCGTTGGTCCTCATCGGAACACCTCGGCATAGCGGCGCTCGATCAGCGCGTTGCTGCCGACGACGATCAGCACCAGCGCGAGCAGCAGCAGCACGGCGACCGCTGCACCAAGCGGCCAGTTCAGCGTGTTGAGGAACTCGTCATAGGCCAGCGTCGCCGCGACCTTGAGCCTGCGGCCACCGATGATCGCCGGCGTCGCGAACGCGCTCGCCGACAGCGAGAACACGATGATTGCGCCCGACAGCACGCCGGGCATGATCTGCGGCAGGATGATGCGGCGGATGATGGTGAAGGCGCCGGCACCGAGCGACATCGCGGCGTTCTCGATCTGCGGGTCGACGCGCTGGAGCGCGGCCCAGACCGAGAGCACCATGAACGGCATCATCACATGCGCGAGCGCAACCACCATGCCGGTCTCGGTGAACATGAAGGGCAAGGGCGCGCGGATCAGGCCGAGCGACATCAACAGCTTGTTGACGAGGCCGTTATTGCCACCGAACAGGAGCGCCCAGCCGAGCGTGCGCGCCACCACCGAGATCAGAAGCGGCCCAAGGATCAGGAGCAGGAAGATACCCTTCCAGCGTCCGCTCATGCGATTGAGGATGTAGGCCTCGGGCGCGCCGAACACGGCGGTGATCAGCGTCGCCAGCAGCGCGATGCGGAAGGTGCGCCAGAACATCTCGGCGTAGTAGGGATCGCTCGCGATCTCCCGCCAGTTCTTGAGGATGAAGACCGGCTCGATACCCTTGTACTGGCCCCAGTCGTGAAACGAGAGCATCACGGTCATGAGAAGCGGGATCACCAGCACGCCGACGAACAGCATCAGCGCGGGCAGCGTCAGCGCCCAGGACGCGCGCGTCTCAGCAGATTGCGTTGACGTATCGGCGGCGGCGGTCATGCGACGCCTCCGCTTCCGCGCAGGCTCATGTCCTCTACGCGCCATGCAAGACGGACCGCCTCGCCTTCGACCGGCTGCGGCGTACCATCATTCTGCCGGATCACGATCGCCGGTCCGCATTCGGTCTCGCACTGGAACAGCCAGTGATTGCCCTGGAAGATCCGCGTGACGATTTTTGCAGCAAGGCCAGTGTCAGCAAAGCTGATCCGCTCGGGACGAAGACTGATCGTCACCGCACCATTCGCGCCCGCCGGCGCGGGCACATGCCAGGAGCCGGCGACCAGCCGCGCAGGCTGAGCCGTCCGATCGACGGTCGCGGCGAAATCATTGGTCTTGCCGAGGAACTGCGACACGAAGGCCGATGCCGGTCGCTCATAGGTCTGTTGCGGCGTGCCGATCTGCTCGATCTTGCCCTGGCTCATCACGACGATGCGGTCGGACAGCGACATCGCCTCGTTCTGGTCGTGGGTGACGAGGATCGTGGTGGTGCCGATGGTGCGCTGGATCTGGCGCAGCTCGATCTGCATCTCCTCGCGCAGCTTGGCATCGAGGTTCGACAGGGGCTCGTCGAGCAGCAATACGCTCGGCTGGATCACCAGTGCCCGCGCCAGCGCCACGCGCTGCTGCTGGCCGCCCGACATGCGCCGCGGATAACGCTCCTCAAAACCCGCAAGCCCGACCATCGCAAGCGCCGCCCGGACGCGTTCCGCGCGTTTGTCCCTTGGCACGCCGCGCATCTCCAGGCCGAAGGCGACGTTCTCGGCCGCGGTCATGTGCGGAAACAGCGCGTAGCTCTGGAACACGATACCGAGGCCGCGTTTCGCCGGATGCACCTTGGTCAGGTCGCGCCCCTCCAGCCGGATCGCGCCGCGCGACGGCTCGAGGAAGCCCGCGATCATCTGGAGCGTCGTGGTCTTGCCGCAGCCGGAGGGACCGAGGAACGAGATGAACTCGCCCCTCTCCACCGCAAGGCTGAAATCGTCGACGACGGTTTGCGAGCCGAACTGCTTGCCGACACGATCGAGCGCGAGGAAGGCCATCGCGTTAGCGCTCGACTTCGCGGTTCCACCGCTTGGTCCACTCCTCGCGCTTGTCGTTGATGACGGTCCAGTCGGGATTATAGAGTTTTGCCGCGCGCTCGCCGATCGGCGCCATCTTGCCGAGCTCCGGCGGCACGACGAGCGATTTCAGCACCGGCCCGTAGCCATAGTCTTTGAGCATGATGAGCTGGATGTTTGGATCAAGCAGCTTCTTGATGAAGCTCGCCGCGAGCGGCGAAGCATTGGGCTTGGCGATCGGACAGGCGGTCGTGAGCAGCGTTGCCGCGCCTTCCTTCGGATAGACGAAGTCGACGGGAAAGCCGGTGTTGGCAAAGCTTTGCACGCGCCCCGTGCCCCACACCGCGATGACGGCCTGGCCGGACTGGAACAGCTCGGTCATCTTGCCCGGCGACGGTTCATAGGCGAGCACGTTCGGATTGATGTCGTTCTTGAAGATCTTGAAGCCCGCATCGACGTTGGCCTCGCTGCCGCCGTTCATCTTGGCGAGCATCACCAGCGCTTCCAGGCCGTAGGTGTTGTTGATCGGCGGGATGACGAGCTGCTTCTGGTACTTCGGATCCTTCAGATCGTTCCACGAGGTCGGCGGCGCCCAGCCTTTCTCGGCGAATACCTTGGTGTTGTACATCAACCCGGTCGCGACGAGGCCGATCGCAACGGCACTATCGTCCTTGAAGCGCGCGGCGGAGTAGAGATCGGCCGGCAGGCCGTCGAGCTTGCCGCAGAAGCCGAGCTGGATCGCCTGGTACATCGGGCCGTCGTCGACGATCGCAACGTCGATCTGCTGGTTGCCCTTCTGCGCCTGGAGCTTGGCAAGCGTATCCGTCGAGTTGCCGGCGACGTATTCGACCTTGACGCCGTTCTCCTTCTCGAAATTCGGGATCACCTCGTCGCGGATCGTCTTCTCGAACGAGCCGCCATAGCCGGCGACATAGAGCGTCTTCTGCTGTGCCGAGACGACCGACGGGGCCGCGGCGAGTGCCGCGATGCTGACCGCTGTGAGAAGGCTGAGAGTCTTCATAAGGACCAATCTCCAAGACCGGGATGGGGGTGACGTGTGGACGATCAGACGGCCGAAGCGCGCCCGCGTTCCCTTCGGCGCCAATCCGATCCGAACAGGGCTCCGGCCCCTGCTCACGGGTTTGGTGCGATCGGCGGGCTTCAGGCCCCGATCTGCCGAAAAAGCGGGCTGTCTCCAGCGCTGATGAAAAAGATCGCAGAGCTATGCTTCCATCGTCCAATGAATAATGGCATCCTCTGCATGCCGAAATGTTATGAAGAGAGTACGGGGATGGTGCGGATCAATTCGCGGCAGGTGGAAGCCTTCCGCGCGATGATGCTGACCGGCAGCGTGACCGAGGCCGCAAAGCTGATGGCCGTGACGCAGCCGGCGGTCAGCCGATTGCTCCGCGACTTCCAGGCGCTCTTGAAGATGGAGCTGTTCGAGCGCCGGGGCACCGGGCTCGTGCCGACCGCAGTCGCAACCGCGCTCTACACCGAAGTCGAGCGGTCCTTCGTCGGCCTGGAACGTATCACCGCCGCCGCCGAGGAAATCCGCGGCCGCCGCACCGGCTCGTTGCGGATCGCCGCGTTGCCGGCGCTCGCGAACGGTTACCTGCCCCGGCTCGCAGGGCATTTCCTGAAGGAGCGGCCCAACCTCAACCTCGCCTTCTTCGGCGTGATCTCGCCGATCGTGGTCGATTGGGTGCTGAACAATCAGTGCGACATCGGCTTTGCCGAGGTGCCGATTGCGCATTCCGGCCTACCACGCCTGCGATTGCCGGCACTGGCGCGCGTCGCGGTGCTGCCGGCCGGGCATCGTCTCGCAGACAAGGACGTGCTGGAGCCGCGCGATTTCGAGGGCGAGACGTTCATATCGCTCTCGGCGGGATCTGCGAGCCGGCACCTCGTCGACCAGGCCTTCCACCGCAACGACGTCCGCCGCGTGCTGCGCGTCGAGACCACGCTGTCGGAGATCATGTGCGGAATGGTGTCGTCGGGGCTTGGGGTCGCGATCTGCGATCCCTTCACGGCGCAGGAGTTCACGACCCGCGGCGTCATCGTGCGCCGCTTCCTGCCGCGCATCGACTTCGAATTCTCCGCCGTCCTTCCCGCCCAGCGCAGCCCCTCGCCGGTGGCGCTCGATCTGGTCGAAGCGCTGCGGCGCGCGCTTGGGGAGATGGAGGGGTGAACTGGGGGATGCCTGGGAAAGCCCGCCTTCGCCCTGCGGGCTACGGCGTGGCAGCCTTCTCTCGCTTCGCGAGCGAAGGCTGGTGGGGGAGGCAGGACTCGAACCTGCGAAGCCATGAGGCGGCTGATTTACAGTCAGCTCCCTTTGCCACTCGGGACACTCCCCCGCTCGACGGCAGCACAATCGGACCGGACCTTGCCGGCGGACCGAAACGGCCATGGAGACGTGAAGACCGCGACGGCCCGAAGGGACACGGGGCGCGGCCGGGCGCGTTTATGGGCGAAGCAGCGGGGCAAAGTCAACCGAGCTAAGCAGCTAAAATCGCCTCTTTGGACACCCAAATTGCCATCTTTCGGAACCCGTGACACAAGCGAGCCCATGAACGATCGCAAATTCGGTCCCAGACCCCGACGCGGCGGGGCTAAGCCCTTCAACAAAGGCGCAAAATCCGGCCCCCGGCCGGCCGGGCGCGACCGCGATTCGCACGCCGACGGACCGGTCATCCTCTATGGCTGGCACACCGTCACGATGGCGCTCCAAAACCCCGAACGGCGGATCCGCAAGCTCACGCTGACCGAGAATGCGGCCCGCCGTCTCGCCGAGGAGAACATCGAGACCCGCATCGCTCCCGAGATCGTCCGCCCCCAGGAGATCGACCGGCTGCTGTCGCCCGATGCCGTGCACCAGGGCCTGCTGGCGGAGGCCGATCCGCTGCGCTCGCCTGATATCGAGACCCTGGCGCAGGAAGGCATGGTGCTGGTGCTCGACCAGATCACCGACCCTCACAATGTCGGCGCGATCTTGCGCTCCGCAGCAGCCTTCGCCGTGAAGGCGATCGTCACCACCGCGCGCCACAGCCCCGAGGCGACCGGGGTGCTGGCGAAAGCCGCTTCCGGCGCGCTCGAACTCGTGCCGATCGTGACCGTGCAAAATCTCGCCCGCGCGCTGACCGCGCTCAACGAACGCGGCTTCCAGACCGTCGGCCTCGACAGCCAGGGCGGCGAGGATCTCTCCGAGGTCGCTTTGCGCGAGCCGCTTGCGCTGGTGCTCGGCGCCGAAGGCAAGGGCCTCAGGCAATTGACGCGCGAGACATGCAGCGTGGTGGCGAGGCTCGACATGCCCGGCGAGATCAAGAGCCTCAATGTCTCCAACGCCGCCGTGCTCTCGCTCTATGTCGGCGCAAGCCGGCTCGGGCTGATGAAGAGCTGAACGCGAGACAAAGCAAAACGCCCGTCCGCGTGATGCGAACGGGCGCTTCGTGATTCAACTCAACCGATCAGGCGATCAGTAATAGCGACGCAGCACGCGGTGGCCGTGATAATGGTACGGCGCGTAACGATAGCCATAGCGCGGGCCGTAGCCATAGTGCACGCGCGGCAGATAGCCGTAGCGCGGACCGTAGCCGTAGCGATACGGACGGTAGTACGGCCGGTGGTGATAGTAGGCGGGCGCTGCGACGGCCGCGCCATAGCCGTAATGCCGCGGGCCATAGTTCACCACAGCGTCTTCCCGATAGGTCGGATACGGTGCGAACGCGCCGGGGCCGGTGTAGGTCGGGCCTTGGTTGACGTAGTAATACTGCGTGCTCGGTTCGGCGAGGCGATCAAAGCCCCAGCCACCGCAACCGGTGTTGCAGCCCGAATAGACCGGCGCAACCGGCGCCGCACAGGGGCTCCAGCCGCAGGCCATGGCGGGCGCCGCCCCCACCACCATCACGGCTGCCGCCGCGACCAATCCTGAAATCATCTGACGCATTACTCTCTCCTGTCGATTTCCGTTTGTTGGATTTTGCTTCGGGTATTGATCTGCCTGGACTTACCTGTGCAGCTCATGATTGCCGGGCGCCTCCGCATGAGGCGACGGGTGGACACGACGATGCGGATCGACGTCGATCTGCGGCGCAAGGATCACCGGCGGCGGATTGGCCGGCACATCCATCTGCGGCGGCAGCGGCGCCGATTGCACGCCCCAGCTCCGGTAGTAGCTCTCGGCCGGCTGCGGCAGCTTGCGGTTCGTGGGCGGCTCGACCTCGAGGCGGCCATAGCCGGGCCGCAAGCCCATGCTCGGATAATAGTGGCCGACATCGCTTGGCTGTCGCTCGCCGATGTAGCGCCCGCCATAGATCGTGGGCTGCACCTGCAGGTTCTTCGCCAGCCCCCACTCGCCTTCGACGACGGTGTAGGAAGCATCGATGCCATTGATGATGATGGGCACGCCGGGACGGCCTGGAATCACGATGTCGAAGCCCTCGCCGGCAAGGGCCGTCGCAGGCAATACGATCAAAGCGGCAAGGAGCGCGACAGCGCGCATGAAAATGTCCCGGGTTAATCGGCCGAGAACCTATCCGATCACCACGGTCAGAGTGTTAAGGCCTGGCGCTGAAATTCCGGTAAGCCTAACGCGTAAGGATTGGCGGGCGCTCAAATGCGCTCGCAGGCGCTATCGAAGCGTTAACGGCAACGGCGCGCGGCGCCCGTCGCATGATGCCATTGCTGCGCGGTTGCGTGGTAGCAAACAAACATCCTGCACGGGTTCACGTCGATGTGACTCCGCAGGCGACAAACCGCGGAACCACGGCCGGACGTCGTACTTACCCAAGGTCTCAACCACATGGAGCAAATGCCATGACGAGCCCCAAACTTCTTGGCGCGGCGGCCCTTCTCGCGTCCGCGCTGGCGACGCCTGCCTTCGCACAAACCATGACCGACAACCCCCGCTGCACGGGTCTCTTCCAGGATCCCGCCTGCCAGGCCATGACGCCTGGCACGGCCGCTGACCGGCGCTATCGTCACCGCCACGCCGCCTACCAGCAGGCGAACCCGAATGATCAGACCGGCTTCTGGCCGGCCGATGCGGCAGGTGCTGCCGCTGGCGCCGCCGTCGGCACCGCGGGCGCTATCGCAACAGCGCCGTCCGGAGGTTGGAACAATTCCTACGCCTCTTATGACCAAGGCGGTCCCGGCTGGCACGGCGACTGGAACAGCTATGCCGCCCGCAACGGCATCGTCTGCAGGCCCGGCACCTGGATTAAAGGCGACGACGGCCGCCGGCACCTCTGCCAGTAGGCGTTCGCTCTCAAGCTGAATGGTTCAGGCGGCCCTCGGGCCGCCTGTTGTTCTTCCGGCACTTTTCAGACAAGTCTCCCCGCCAAGGGACACAGCCGACATCTGCCCCGGTGACCGGCCGGACACGGCGATGATCTGGATCCGGTGACCGCCCGGTCACCGCGACGATCTGGACCCGGTGACCGCCCGGTCACGGCGACGATCTGGGCCGCACCGGTGATGCTTACGCTCGAGCTGCGGCTCCTTGAGACAGCGTCGGCGGGTTCTGGCACTTTTCGGACAAGTCTGGTATTGCGACCGCACCCTAGCGGACCCGCCGGCCCAGCCGGCTTGTTGTTCCCTGAAAGTGGCCGGCTTAGCTCAGCGGTAGAGCAGCGGTTTTGTAAACCGAAGGTCGGGGGTTCAATCCCCTCAGCCGGCACCATGAAATTGCCTGTAAATATAGAGGCTCCAGCGTTTTCGCAGGTGCGGAAAATGCGGCCAAACCGGAAACAACCGGCGGGTGTGCCAGTCGCAAAAACAGGCACAGTTGTTCACGCCACGTTCTATTCTCTCGAGCCCGGCTAGGGGCTCTTCAAGATGGCGCTCTGGGGGCCTGCGGCGACAAGCAGCGCCGAACTCTCGATCACGGTAATTCCCCGGCTCTGCAACATGGCAGCGATATCGGCCTCGGTCGCCTTCCCCGTCGCCAAGAACTGATCCGTCTTGAAATCGTCGACCACGAAGGCTTTGCCGGCAGCGCGACAAACAAGATTGTTCAGTTTGCAATAGACCGGCCCGGGAATCCTGGACACGCTCGCGGCTGCCGTGGCCATGATCTCGGCTGACGCCGCGTACCGCGCGCGGAACTGTGGATCAAGCAGCACCTGGGCGCTCTCTTGCCGGCCGGATAAGACGAGGCGCAGCGCGAGCGCAACAACCACCGCTACTCGCGCACGGTTTAGGCCGATCGCCACGGCCGCCGGCGAAGCGGCGATCCGCGCGAGTGCCGCGCCTGTGCCAATCGCGAGCGCAATGGTCAGATCGAATGCAGCGGTCCCAAAGACGCCATCCCCGAGCCATTGCGTAAGACAGGAGAGCAACGCAACAGCGGTATGCAGCGCTGTAAAGCGCGCGGCGTAGCTCGCGCGATCGAACCAGGCCCAGATGCCCCACATGACGGCAGCGAGCGCCAGCCATTGCAGATGCCCGATTTGGCTGACCAGATGCCCCAGTGAGTAGGCTCTGGCGGTCAGCAGGTTCGCAAAGAAAGCAGAACCGAAGATGGCGCCACAGGCGCCGAGCCCTAGCACAACAGCACCGACACTGATCAGCACCGGCCGCGCCGCCGATCGCCAGTCATGGAAGCAAAGCCAGAGTATCGCGGTCGCTGGGATGGCGATGATGTTGTGTTTCCAAAAGCCGGCCAGAACCATCAGCAACAGCGGCGGCAATGGCGACGCCTTCGCCTTGTCCCGATGGAGAAACCAAACCAGCGCGGCCCCCATGATTGCCTGCCCCGCAATCTGAGGATCGTTCGCGCCCACGTAGCGCGTCGCGTTGTGCGCCATGATGGCGACGAACCACATTGCGCCGACCGCGCCCGCGAGAAGCGAGCCCGCCAGCATCCTGACGGCCAATACAATCTCTACGGCAATGGCGAGAAGTCCAATGATTGATAGAGCACGCCCTACAAAGAGGCTATCGCCGAACAGCTTACCGAGCCCGCCAACGACGAAGAATGACAGCGGAGGATAGTTGTTAACGATAAGCTGGTCGGCACCCGGATATAGCCCCAGCCCAGCCGCCGCAGCGTCCTGATGGAAGGCGTTCCACGACTCGGTGAACCAAATCTCGATCGGGAATTGAGCCCGCCAGACCGGCCAAATCAAAAAATACGACGCGAGCACCGCAAGGATACCCACGCACAAAATGCGCGTTCGACTATGCATTTCCCAGCCCCCGGCGCAGGCTACTCAACCGCGGCGGTAAGCGCAATCAGTCACAGGCGGCACGCAACCGGGTCGCAGCGACATGGGCGTGCGCGGCGTCCTGGTTTACTGCCAGGACTATCGTTGCAGCCACAACATCGCCTTAAGCGCCGATCACTGGCCGGACGAGCTGCGGCTATCGGACATCGAACAGCGCTTTACCTGCTCTGCTTGCGGCCGCCGCGGTGCAGATGTCCGGCCGGACTTCAATTGGAGTAGGCCTCCGACTCCGGCTGTGGGATATCGATGAAGCTCACCGCCGAACGTCCCTTCGCCAACCCGGAAGTCGCAGCGCGCAAGCTCGTCGAGCTCGCCGCCGGCATCGAAGCCGTCCAAGATGGGCGCATTCATTATCGAGAAGATCAACGCCCCGTTCCTCTACACACTGAAGGCCAGCGGCGAGGAGTTCGGCGCGGGCATCAAGCACGCAATCGAACGCGGTTGGCTCGATCTGCACGAGAGCGGCACCTATGTCCGGATCTCGAAGGGCCGAGACTAGCCCCAACGCCGAGCGCATACTGGCCCGCTATTATCGACGGTGCATGCACTCGTGCACGTAATCTTTAAAGCCGGGATCTTTCTTGGCTTTGACGAGACCCATCGCGCGGGCCTCATCGCGGCACATTTCCTTTTTCTCGATGATTTCCGGATGTCTCTCCGCCTTGCACTGGAAGCGGAAAGGTCCTGGCGGATACTGCCTGCAATTTTGCGCTTCGGCGGCGATACTAAGCTGCCGAGCACTATCGTAGCGCCAATCAGTGTTCTGATCATGAGGCACCCGATCGAAACATTTTTTTAGAAACGGCCCCAGCACAACCCTAAATGCCGTATGTGGTGCAGACTCAAAGACTGGCGTCGCATCGCCACCCGATACGACAAACTCGCCAGGAATTACCTCAGTGCAGCCTTCATCGCCGCCGCAGTCACCTATTGGCTCAATTGAGTCCGGACCCTAGCGGAACGGTGAGGCCGCGCAAGAAGACTGATCGGGGCTGGGGGCGTCCTTTCGAGGAGCCGATCGAGGTTGGCCGACGCAAGCTCGTCACCTTGCGTGATGCCGGCCACTACATCGCCAAGCTGCCCAAGGCTGAGCCCGATCGGCCAGAATGGCAAACGGCGATGGAAGCGCTGATCCTCGTGGCAGAGCAAGGCGACCCGACGATGTTTGCACGCATTGGCATCATGCGAGCCTTGAACGGCGGCCGGAAGCGAGGCCCGGCATTGGAGGCAAATCCAACCGGACCTCGCAGGCGCCTATCCCGTGCAGGGAATCGACGACCACGAAAGGATCACACGGCAAACTGACATCGACCTTACACGACCAAGACGAGGATGGCGCCGGAGATCCCGGCGCCTTCCTGTTTGTCACCGCCTTAGCCGGCGGGCATGAGCAGCCAGCCGCTGGCTGAGCCTGACGATGTCCTCGATGTCGCACTCGTTCTCGAAATAGACGGTCCGTCGTAGGTCGACCACGTTGCTCATTGCTGCGCTCTCCCTGCCTGGGCGAGGTCGTCGAGCGCTTGCTCAACCGTCCGGCCTAGTTGCATCTCCTCCGCTGATTTGCCCTAACGGTCAATTAAGTCCCCCCGCTTGGGGAAATCTGCTTGCGCGCGACCTGCGGTTGCCCGAGCCTCTGTGGCGTTGTCGAGATCAGGGCGAGGAGAAATGGTATGACACAGACCATTCGTTCAGACATGATCCGAAAGCTGATTGCCGTCGCAGTGGTTCTAGGCAGCACCAGCGCTCAAGCGCAAAACTGCGTGCAATATCCCCCCGGTCCTTTCCGCCGTCAGTGCGTCGAAGCAAACCATCCGCAGGTTGGTGCAAAGATAGAACGGTGCAAAGAGGAAGCCCTATCGATGGGTCTCAACCGGAGCATGTTGGATCCCGCCATGAAGGATTACGTGCAGGCGTGCATGCACCGTCGATAACTGCGAGCACGCCCTTGCCTCGTGCTGCCCCTACTGACACCGACATGCCGTTCGGGCGCAAGGTCACAAAGTTGGCGCCTTTGCCGTCGTGCAAGAATCCGATCCAGGCGTCCCCACCGCACTAAAAACGTTGCCGATGGTCACTCCGTCAGCGCCGCTGGAGACGACGCCAAACGTACCCGTGAAAGAGCCGGCGACATTGAAGATGTTGGCCGCTGCGATCAGACCAAAGCCGCCGGTCTGAACGCTGACGTGCTCACCTCATCCATCCGGCCTGCCTGCACTGGCGGCGCGATCGCGCAGCAGGTCGGCTTCGAGATCGATCACGATGTGTTGCAACAGGCGCGCGGCGAGCGGGTCCGTCACCTCCTGCGCCAAAATCCTGTAGCGGGCGATCTCGCTTTCACGCTCGTCGAAACCTGCATCTGTGACCATCGCTGCACCCTCCAGCAGACTGACGCAAAGGGCCCGCAGATCGTTTCGCTAAAATTTTCCGATCATTTTTCATGGTGCACAGCTTGTAAATTATGGAGACTGGCGTTCGTCCCGCAGCGAGACAGTCTGGAGACGAGCAAAAAAAACGGCCTCAGCATCTGGGGGCCCTGGTGGAGGCTTAATGCTGAGGCCGCACGTCCGCGCCGGTGTCAAAACGGCACGCCGACAAGCTGCTCTGCTTCGCGGGTTCCCGCACTTGCCTATGTGAATCGGCCGCCGGGAACCGGCTCACGGCCCATCTGGCCTACTGCAATATCTTGTGTTGCCCGACGGGCAAATCACGCCAGCGCTGGGGCAATTCGCATCGACCAAAATATATCGATTGACGGAATTCTGATTTATCGTATTTTCACCACACCTCATCCCACGCAGAGGGGCGTATCGCGATCGTCACGGTATGCGGGATGAGCGGCGGTGGACGCAGGCAGCGTCGGCGCGAAGGGCGGTCGCAGGGCGGGTAGTCCCCGTGAGCGACGGCATCGCGCGGTACGACAACGCTGTCGGCGTACGGCAAAATCGTGTGGTCCTGGCGCCCGGAGTCTGTGCGTCAAGTCTTGCGGTGATGCGGGTCGGTCCGACCGGGCGGCTCGCATCGTTGCGCTGCAAGGCGACGGGGGCAATAGTGCATCGCTCCCCGGGGAGAGCGCGACATAAGCCGTAAGCCCACTGCGCAGGGAAGGCCGGGTGTTGTTTCCGGCTTAACCTGTATGCCGCTGTGCAGTTCTCTTGTTTGACCTGCGCGCAGCGGACCGCGGGTGCCAGCCGGCACCCGGCCTTCCCTGCGCCCTCTGTTCCGATGGAGGGTATGACGGAAGCAAAGCTCGGGCGAAATGCGCCGCGAGAATGCGAAGCTGTGTCTGCAACAAGATGCGAATTGGAAGAGAGCCGCTGCGACATCCTCCGTCATTGCGACTCGCGAGATTGAGGCACGTGCGCTCCACACCCTCAACTGTCATCGCCCTCGCCTCACTTCCCCACCTCGAACGCCAGCAGCACGTTGCCGGCGGTGCCGCTCCATTGGCCATAGCCGGAGTTGGTGTAGAGCATGCCGTCGACGATCACCGGGCCCGGGCCGTCGATGGCGCCACCGAACGCCGGAACGCCGTTGACGGCCTTGTAGTCCCGCGAGGTGTCGAACTCCCAGAGCAGTTTGGCATCCGACGTCGCATAGGCGCGCAAGTAACCGTTGACGCCGCCGGAGAACACGACACCGGGAATGACGCTGATCGCGGCCGAGAGCGCGGGGCTGCATTTCGGGCGCTCGCCGCAAGGCACCGGTGCCACCTCCATCGCAACCTTGCCGCTCGCAAGATCGAGCGCGAAGAGCCCGCCGCCTTGCGTGGAGTCGAGCCGCCGCGAGCCGTCGCGCAGGAAGCGCACGTCGGAGATCGCGACATAGATGCGGTCCTGGTCCGCAGCCGAGCCCCATTCGCTGCCGCCGAGTGGACCGCCCTTCCCGATCCGCGTCTGCCAGAGGATCTTGCCCTCGCTATCCGGATCGAGCGCGTGCACGACGCCGGACTTTTGGCCGATGACCAGGACGCGCTTGCCGTCGCGCAGCTTCACCAGGATCGGCGACTGGCCGAAATCATGATCCGGCCCGTGAGCGTTCGGACAATTGGTCTGGTCGGTGGTGAAGCAGGCCACGACAAAGGCATCCTTCGGGGTCGCCTGCTGCTTCCAGAGCAGCCGTCCGCTCGCAAGCTCGAACGCAAGCACGGCATCGCTGGTCGCGGCCGGCGGGTCCGAATAGGAATTGCTGGTCGCGACATAGACCGCCTTCCGCTCGGTGTCGATGGTCGGCGCCGACCAGATAGAGGCGCCGGACGGACCATAGAGCTGCGTGCCGCGCGCATTCCTCGTCGTCGGCTGCGGCACCTCGGGGATCGTGTAGGCCTTCCAGATCAGCTTGCCCGTCGCAGCCTCCAGCGCGACGAGGCTGCCGCGGAAGGTGCAGCATTCGTAGCTCGGCTGCGATCCGGCCACCTCCTCGAGCGAGGAGACTGGCACGTAAAGCACGCCGGAATAAAGCACCGGAGAGCCGGTGATTCGGGCGGCCGGGTGCTCTTCAACATTCACCTTCCAGATCAGCGCGCCGGTCAGCGCATTGACGGCATAGACGTTGGCGCGGCCATCGCCGAAGAACACGGCAAACTGATCCGTGCCCGGGACCTGCCCGAAGCTGATCGCCGCGCGGACCGCGAGGTCGGGTGCAAATGTCCACACCGTACAGCCGCTCTTCGCATCGAGCGCACGCACCTTGCGATCGGCGCCGCCGACGAACAACAGCCCGCCGGCGACCGTCGGCTGCGCAAAGGCAAGCGACGCGCCGGGAAAGGCATACGCCCATTTCAGCGTCAGATGCGGCACCTGCTCCGCTGTCAGCCCGGCCATCCCGTCCGGCTGGAAGCGGCTGTTGTTGAGATCGGCGCCCCAGCCATTCCAGCGCGGCCCGTCGATGCCTTGCGGAAAGGCGGTGATGGCTTGCGTGCAGCGGCCGGACGCGTCGGCGGCCGCAGCCGCGCCGCTCACGGCCGTCTTGCCGGTGACGAAGGACGCGATCGCCTTGCGCTCGTCATCGCTGCGCCCCTGCGCCATCGCCGCCATGCTGCCGGTCGTGAGCGTCGCCAGCACGTGCTCGAACGACATCGCCTGCATCGCGCTGCGAGGCGGCACCCGGCTCTGCGCGTCGCTGCTATCGTGGCATTGGGCGCATTGCCCGGCATAGAGCGCGGCGCCATCCTGCTGCGCGATCGCAGGAGCGCCGCAGGAGATAAGCAACAAGGCCACGATCGCGTTCAGCTTCATCGTTCACACCCCGGCAAGAGCAGCGAAGCAAAATCTTGTCACGCAAGACGAAGTGTAGTGCGAAGGCGCCGGAGAGCGCAACCGGGCGTCGTGGCCACATCAGTCACACGGTCCTCGCGATGTCTCCTGCCTCGCCGGACAGATCGGCAAGCCGCCACAGCCCGAGGCTCTTGTCCCGCCAGCCGCCTCCGCCCTCCTCGCAACGCTCGTTGATCAGCTCCAGCGGCGCCGGCCAGCCGAACGGCGCCCGCTCGAGATTCAATGCGCGCCAGTCGCCATCCTCGCAATCAAGATTGTCGTGCCATTCCGGAAAAGTGGTGGCGAGCAGGAAGCGCGCACCGCTGGCGCGGAAACGCCCCAGGGCACGGGAGATGTTCTGAAAGCTCAGATGCACCAGGCAATCCCGACACAGGATGACGTCGGCCTGAGGCAGCTCATCTCGCGTAATGTCGGCGCTGATGAAACGGCCCAGGAGCTCGCCTTGCGCGACCCGCTGGCGGTTGGCTTCGATCAGCGACGGCACGATATCGACGCCGATATAGTCGACGTCGAGCCCACATCTGCCGATCCAGCCGGCATCCCCGCAGGGCGCATCGAGCAGCGAACGCACGCCGAGGCGTCGGAGCAAAGGCGGCAGCGCGACCTCGATCTCGGCGGCCGCCGGGTGTTCAGAGCCGAGCCCCGACACCGAGGTCGGAGCGCCCCACAGATTGGTGCGGACGATGCGCTCGAACCGTCCGGCGAGATCGAGACCGGCAAAATTCTCGCGGTCGGCGACGAAGCGCTGGTGAGCAAGCACGGGCGGACGATCGGGGATCATCGGGCAAGGCCTCGAGAAAAATGAGCGGTCAAATTTCCGTCGCAGTGCACTATACAGGCGACGCTCGCCGATCGGAATCCCGTCTGAAGAGAGCTGAGTGATGATCACGCGACGAACCACCCTTGCAGGTCTGGCCTTGCTCTCGCTGTCGCCTGCGGCGCGCGCCGAGCCCGGCAACGACGCCTTGACGCGTTATCCCGCGGAGGTTTCCGGAAAACGCCCCGCCGTGATTCTGCTGCACGGCTCGCGCGGCATCGAGATCAGGCCGCGCGCCTATCAGCGATATGCCGACGCCCTGTCGGCCAAGGGCATCGATGCCTATCTTCTCCGCTACATGACCGAGACCGACATGGCGACGCTGAATTCGAAGATGAGCACGAAGGAAAGCCGCGAAGCCTATGACACGACACGGTTCGACGGCTGGTCCGACACGGTCGCCGCGACCGTGACGAGCATCCTCGGCCGGCCCGACAGTTCGGGGCGCGTCGGCCTGTTGGGCTTTTCGCTCGGCGGCTTCATCGCCGCCAACACGGCCGCGCGTGACGCGCGCATCGCCGCACTCGCGGTGCTCTATGGCGGCATGCCCAATGCCACAGCCAGCAAGGTCAAGCACATGCCGCCGATGATCGAGCTGCATGGCGAGGCGGACCAGAACGTTTCGATCGCGAACGGAAAGAAGCTGATCGCGCTTGCGAAGTCCGTCGGCGCTGAGGCCGAGTTCGTGCCCTATCCCGGCAAGCCCCACGGCTTTGACTTCTCCGACAGCGATCCGATGACCGCGGATGCGATCGACCGCGTCAGCCGGTTCTTTGCGGCGCGGCTCGCGGGCTAGGTGACAGCAGCGCGATCAAGCGTAGGGTCTGCGACGCGCCGGCGGCGCAAGGCCGCCGGGTCACTGGTGCTCCCTCGCCTAACCGGCGCGTACCGTCGACAGGAATTTGCCGACTTCGAGCTTCAGGCGGTTGCTGTCGGTGGCCAGCATCTTCGCGGTCGAGAGCACCTGCGAGGAGGCCGAGCCGGTCTCGGCGGCGCCGCGCTGCACGTCGCCGATGTTCGAGGACACCTGCTGGGTGCCGTGGGCGGCCTGTTGAACGTTGCGCGCAATCTCCTGCGTCGCGGCGCCCTGCTCCTCCACCGCCGCGGCAATCGTCGAGGACACTTCCGACAGCCGCTCGATGGTTGCCGAGATCTCGCGGATCGCCGTCACCGAATCCTGGGTGGCGGTCTGGATGCCGGAAATCTGCTGGCTGATCTCGCCGGTCGCCTTCGCGGTCTGCTCGGCCAGCGACTTGACCTCGGAGGCGACGACCGCAAAGCCGCGGCCGGCCTCGCCTGCGCGCGCCGCCTCGATGGTGGCGTTCAGCGCGAGCAGATTGGTCTGGCCGGCAATCGTGTTGATCAGCTCGACGACGTCGCCGATCCGCGTCGCCGCGGTCGAGAGCTGGCTGACCCGCTCGGTCGTCGAGCGCGCCTGGCCCACCGCATCGATGGCCATCCGTGCGGATTCCTGCACCTGGCGGCTGATCTCGTTGACCGAGGACGACAGCTCCTCGGTCGCGGTGGCGACCGACTGGACGTTGCCGGTGGCTTCACCCGAGGCGACCGCGACGACCGACGTCAGTTGCTGCGCGCGCTGCGCCGTGGTCGCGAGCGTCGAGGAGGACGCTTCGAGCTCGGTGGAGGCGGAGCCGACGGTGTCCACGATCTCGCCGACCGCGCGCTCGAATCCATCGGCAAGATCGACCATATCGCGCCGGCGCTGTGCGGCGGCCTGCCGCTCGGCGTCCTCCTGGACCTTCTTGAGCCGCTCGACCTCGAGCGCATTGGTCTTGAAGATCTCGACCGTCTTCGCCATCTCGCCGATCTCGTCGCGGCGATCCTTCTCGGGCACCTCGGTCGAAAGATCATTCCGGGCCAATCCCTCCATCGCGAGTTTGAGGCGGGCGATCGGCTGCGACATCGCCTTGAGGCCGATGAAGAGCGCGATCACGACACCGAGCAGCAAGCCGGCCGCGCTGACACCGATCACGGTTTGGATCGAGGCGCTGGCCTGCGCGCCGAGCTCCTGCCTGCGCTTGGTAACCTGATCGGCCGTCCGTGCGGCGAAGTTGGCGATATCAGCGAGCGCCGCATCCATCACCGGATCGCACTCCTTGTGGGCGCGATCCGCAGCCTTGGCATTCTCCTCGCTGGTGCTCGCCTTGGCGCCGGCTTCGAGTACCGGATCGCAGGCGGCAAACACGCCCTTCAGCTTGTCGCGGATAGCGCGGATTTCGCCAGCACGGCCCGCATCCTCCTTGATCGCGGTCTCGAGGAAGCCGGCGATCTGATCGCGGTTCTCGCTTGCGATCTTCAGGCGCCTGGCGTTGCCCTCCTCGGTGGTCTCGGTCAGCGTGGCATAAAGCGCGGCGTGATAGGTTTCCGCCCGCCGCTGCGCGCGGGTCAGGCCCAGCCCCGCCGCTTCGGCTTCCGTCAGCGCCGAAAAGCTATCGACCGTCGAAGAGAGCTGGACGGCGCTGAACGCCGCCACGCCCAGGAGCGCACAGCCCAACACCGCAACGATCAGGCCGACTTTCAAGACAATCTTCAGATTATTCAAAAAGCCCATTGCAACCCATCCGATTGGATCCACGCGCCAGCGTTCCCGAAGTAGAACCCAATGGAACCCACGGACATTAATATTTGATACAATTTGCCGCGCGTAAAATTACTGGAAAATAGCTCTTGGCCGCGGCTTCGTAAGCTTCGTGTAAGCTTTCTATGTCTGCAGCGACGTCAACTGGATCGTGCGCGACATGAAGGCGGTTCGTCCGAAACCCTTCCAGTCGGTATGCTCGACGAGGTCCCAGCCGAGCCGCTGATAGAATCCCGCAGCGCTGGTCGTGTAGAGGAAGATCCGTGCAAAGCCGCGCAGACGGGCCTGCGCCTCGATCGCGCGCACCAGAACGGCGCCGGCCCCATGCCGCCGATGGTCGGGCGCCACGAACAATCCTGCAAGCCACGGCGAGACCTGGTGATTGGGCTCGATCTCGGAGGGCACCAGCAGGCAGGTGCCGACCGGCACCGTCCCGCGCTTGGCGATCAGGGCTACCTGCCGCGTCTGGTCCGCCGCGAAGCGATTGAGCGTGCGTCGCTCCTGCTCGACGCTCCCCCCGAGCACCGAAAACGTCTCCGCGCGCCAGCGCGCGCAGATGTCGATCTCGGGCGTGTCGGGGTTGACGATGTAGGTCTCTATCTCAGCCACGGCGCCGATAAGAGCCGAGGCCGCACGAACGCGCAAGCTGTGCCGGGAAACGGCTACAGCCAGAACGAGGGCGCCGCTCGATATTGCTCAGGTCGGGGACGCTTCCGCCCCTTCCTCGTGGCGCTCCTGTGCGCGCGCAAGCTCATCGGCGAATTTGAGCACGAGACGCCGCTTGTCGGGTGGCAGCAACAGGAAGGCGCGCACCAGGCTCAGGCCCTCGGCCTCTTCCGACCATTCATCCTTCGGTTTCATTGCCGCAGTTTCGGGCGATCGGGAAAAATATGCAATCCCCTGCAAGCATGCCTTGATTCGGAGCAGCCGGTTTGCTGGAATGGGACGTGCGCAGAGGTGGACCATGAAGTGGATCAGGGAACGCGATGCGCTGATCGCGCAGACATTGGCCTTTGTTCAATCCGTGACCGGGCGGAAGGAGGAGCAGCTCCTGACGGAGCCTGATTCCGTGCCCCCTCCGACCACCGTGGAGGTCACCTCCGTGGTGGTGATCGAAGAGGCCCGTGAGGTCGACCAGCCGCCGCAGGCGGCGCCCCCGCCCCCCCAGGTCGCGCCACCCAGAAGATCGGGCGATTTCCGCAGCGAAGTGCAGGCCAGGGTTGCCAACTTCCGCAAGAATCAGGAGCGTTTCGAGCGCGAGCGCGAGGAATTTTGCCAGTCGACCCTCGCCAAGGTGAGGGACGCCATCCGCGATCCTCCGCCCCGGCCGCCTGCCCGGACGTGAGCCCCGGCCATCAGAGCCAGGACCAGACCAGCAGCAGATTGGCCGTACAGGCGCCGAACAGCGCCAGCGTGAGCGGCAGGAGCATGTGCTCGCAGGAGGTTTTCAGGCCGGTCGTCATGGCCAGAAACATCCGCTGATTCCAGCCTGGGAGTCCCAGGGATTCTTTTTTTGGGATTCAGGACTCGTTTACGACTCACGCCCAGGCCGCTCTGTTCACGTATCCGTGATGACGAACCGTCCGCTGAAGCCGGGCTGAAACCCTCGATCCGCTCAAGCGTTAAGGCCGCTCCGAAAGGCAGCACCGATGCCCTACGCGCTGTTTTGCAACGATGCCCAGCTCAGCAAGGCCTACCCCAGCGAGGCCGACGTCTGGAAAATTGCGCAGGAGAGCGGCCTTGTCGTGGACGTCGCGACCGACGAGGACAGGCCGGGGCCGCGCCGCGTCCTGGACAACGACTACGAGATCAAGCTGTGCCCCACAGGCCCTGGCGAGGATCCTGCCAAGAACAAGGCCGACGCGGAGCAGCAATCCAGGATGGAGCTGCAGTTCAGTTCGTGAAGACGAGCGTCAGGGCGTTGCGATCACCAACGATGCCTGCTCGCCCGAGAGCACCACGCAGGCCTTGCGCCGATGCAGGCCGCGGATCGCGCCGGTGACCTTCAGCACCCGGCCCTGCCCGCAGGAGAAATCCTGCACGAAGGCCACCTCATAGGGCGCCAATACCAGCGGTTCGGATTTGAGGATCGTCTGTGCCGAGCACGGCAGCGTGACGAATAAGAAGATCACCACCGACGCCAAGATACGCATGTTCGTCATCCCACCCAGCCCGGCAATCACATAATAACGCGTTCCGGCGCGTGTTCCGTAAGCGGCAAAAATTATTTTTGCTTTACCGCGTGCCCATGACGTTGGTGAGACCACGCTTGTGCGACCAGCTTCCCAAAAAACAAAGGCCGGCGAAGCCGGCCTTTGCAGTCTTTCGTTTGCTGCCTGAGGATCAGTAGCGCGAGGCGGCCGGGCCGCCCCAGCCGAAGCGATAGTTCACGCCGACCTTGACGGTATGCTCGTCCTCCTTGCCGCGGACGCCGACGACGTCGGCCGGCCCGGCGGTGACGGTGGTGCTGCCGAAATTATAGTACTGGTACTCGGCCTTGGCCGACCAGTTCGGCGCGAACATGTATTCGAGGCCGGCACCGACGGTGTAGCCGTCCTTGTTGTTGCCGGTGGTGGTGACCGCGGTGGGCACGCCGCCGACGCTGGCGCCGAAATTGTTGTTGCGCCAGGCGTAACCGCCCTTGGCGTAGACCAGTGCCGGGCCCCAGGTGTAGCCGATGCGGCCCGTCACCGAGCCGAGCTGGTCGGTGTTGGAGGTCACGAGCGCGCCGCCCGGAAACAGGGCGCCGTGGTTGTTGGACGGCAGCCAGGAATACTGGGCCTCAATACCCATCACCCAGTTGGGCGCAAACTGATAGTCGAAGCCGCCCTGCACGCCGCCGAGGAAGCGGGCGTCGCTCGACTGGAAGGTGTTGTCGCCGGCGAACGCACCGCCGACATGGCCGCCGATGTAGAAGCCCGTCCAGTTATAAATGACCTGCGGCGGCGTATAGGCGGGCGCCTTGGTGTAGGGACGCGCCTGTATGTCGGCTCCGGCGGCTGGCGCTGCCAGCGCAAGCACAGCGGCTGCGCCAAGCAAGAACGTCTTCATGGATGATCCCCGTTATTTCGAATTCACCCTCAGCAAACAACGTGGCCTGAATTTGGTTGCTTCGCGGCGATGCCGGAGCCTTGATCGTTCGGTGCCGTGACGAGGCCGCAACAACGGTTTTTTGTGCTCCAGCGTTCCCTCGTCACGACAGATTTTTTCGCTGCGCGCACACTGCCGTGATGATTTGTCGCAAGGTCCGACGGCCTCGTTCAAAGCTCCCCGAAATGTGATCAGCGGCTTCCGGCCGCCCCTGTCCTAGCAGGCGCAGGTGAAGACGCGCTTTGCGCTACCGCGTCATCTTTTCCAGTTCTGGAAAGGGTGCGTAAACCGCACCCGCGCACATCTCACCGGCGCGCTCGATGACCCGGTCGGCGCGTCCATTGACGTAGACGATCGCCCGCTCGCGTATGCCCCGATAACTGCCGTCGCTCTCGCGCGGGGTGAAGTGCAGGCAGCTCACATAGAACGGCCGGCCACCGACCGTGCGCAGCACCGGATCCGCCATGGCGGCATCGCGCACGCCGACCGGGTCGTTCAAATAGCTGTGCATGATGGCGAGCGCCTCGCTGCGGAAATTGTCCGGAAAGGGCTGCTGGGCTGGGTTTCCCGCGTCGTCCACCAGGGACGGCCGGCCGCCGTCGCTGCCGAAGCAGGCCGCAAGCATCAGCGGCAACATCAGGACGCTCGCGCGTTTTGCCAATTCCCCCACGACTCCCCTCTCTCGACCGGACGCAAATCCGTTCTAGCCGCAAGGTCGGGCCGAGGGAATTCGCTTCTCGCGCCTGAAACGGCTCAACCGGCCCGCCGCCATCGCTCACGCTTTCGCGAGCCGCGATGGCAGTCGGGCCGGGCCTGAACCCTGCGCGCGGTGGCGGGGCAATGTGGTCGCCACCGCGCAGGATCAGCTACTAGCTGCGCTTTTCAGTCGTCACCGGCGCGCCCGGCTTGGTGACGTCGGGCTGGGCCTTCGGCTGCTTTTTGGCCGAAAGCATCTTGTGGTGATGACGATGCTTGTGGAGCGACTTGTGCTCGCTCGGGGTGATCGCGGCGTTGGCGTTCATCGCCTTCGTCTTGCTGTCGAGCTTGGCATCAGTCTTGGCGTCGGTCTTGATGCTGGTCTTGGCATCCGTCTTGGCACCCGTCTTGGCATCCGTCTTGGCATCCGCCTTGACGTCGGTCTTGGCGCCGGTGTTCGACGCCTTGGTCTGCGTCTGCTCCGACTTGATCACCGGGGCCTGCGTCGTGGTCTTGCCGGACTCTGCGGCGAAGGCCGGAGCGGCGATGACGGAAGCTGCAAGGAAGGCTGCGGAAATGGTCTTCAACATGGTGTTGTCTCCTCTTTGAAGGATCTTGAGGCGGCGCCCTCTCGCCGACCCTTCGATCATGGAGCAGACGTTAGGCGGGACGCGCTGAACCCATTCTGAAGCGCAATGTTCGCTTCCGTTCATCTCGATGACATCTTTGTCATGTTTCGGCGGAGCGTCTGGCCATGCTTGTCCTGGGAATAAGCCGGGCGGCCGGGAATGTTTTTGCGGCGCGGGTGTTCCCGTCTTGAGGCAATCGTGTAGGATCGCCGCATTCCATACGGGAGAGATAGATGAGCAAAGTTGCAAAGTTTCTGGTTCCGGCACTCGTCTGCGTGACGCTGGTCGCCGTGCCGGCTATCCAGAGCGCCTATGCCAATGGCAGCGATAGCCCCTCCGGCTCCGGGTCATCAGACACGACGTCGACCAAGAAAAAGAAGAAGAGCTCCTCCGTCAGCGATCCCAAATTCCTCGCCGCCTATCGCACGGCCTACACGACGATCTACGATCGCCACGACTATGCGAGCGCGATCGACCAGCTCAAGACGCTCAAGCGCGACAACGTTGCCGACGTCGCCAACCTGATCGGCTACTCCTATCGCAAGCTCGGCGACTACAAGCAGTCGCAGACCTATTACGAGCTCGCGCTCAAGGACGATCCGAACCACGTCCGCACCTGGCAGTATTACGGGCTCTGGCAGCTCGAGCAGGGCAACCGCGAACAGGCGCAGTATCATCTGAACAAGATCGCATCGCTCGCCGGCACCAGCAGCGACGAATATCGCTCGCTTGCGGCTGCGCTCGACAAGCCGACCGGCGCGACGCTCGTCTACTGACGACCGCTCCACTCCAGAGATGAATGAACCGGCGCAACTCTCGGGGGTTGCGCCGGTTCTGTCTTGTCGGCTAGCTTTCGCGAAGAACCTCTCCCTCGCATGTGGTGGGCAATGGATGCGTGGTTACGAGCCGCGATCGACTACATCGGCTCTTGGATCGAGTTTCAACTGATCGGATCGCAACAGCCGGGCCTCATCATCGCGATCACCCATCGCGGCGAAGTCGTCGCCGAGCATGCCTTCGGCCTTGCCAATCTCGACACCGGCGAAAAGCTGACGCCGCGGCACCGCTTTCGCATCGCCTCGCACTCCAAGAGCTTCACCGCCGCCGGCATCCTGAAACTGCGCGAGCAGCGCAAGCTGCGGCTCGACGACCCCGTCGGCCAATATGTCGGCGACCTGCATCCGCGCGTTGCCGAGACGACGATCGCACAGCTGCTCTCCCATAGCGCAGGCCTGACGCGGGACGGCGCCGACTCCGGCCAGTTCATCGACAGCCGTCCCTATCTCGACGAGAAGGAGCTGCTGGCGGAGTTGCGAACGCCCACCGCGATCGAACCCGGCACGCGCTTCAAATACTCCAATCACGGCTTTGGCCTGATCGGGCTTGTGATCGAAGCCGTCACGAAAGAGCCTTACCCCGCCTGGATCAAGCGCGAGATCATCGCAGCCGCCGGCCTTCGCGAGACCGAGCCGAGCGCGCCGCTTGCCAAGGGCGCATCGTTCGCTCGCGGCCATACGCGCAAGCTGCCGCTCGGCGAGCGCTGCGTGATCCCTGGCGACAACCCCACCCAGGCGATGACGTCCGCCGCCGGCTTCGTTGCAACTGCCGCCGACACCGCCCGCTTCTTCGCGCAGCTCGCGCCCAACGCTAAGAGGAGCGTGCTGTCGGTCGCGAGCCGCCGCGAAATGACGCGAAACCATTGGCGCATTCCTCAAAGCTTCGAGGTCCATTACGGCCTCGGCGTCAGCGCCGGCAAGACCGACGGCTGGGACTGGTTCGGCCATGGCGGCGGCTTCCAGGGCTACATCTCCCGGACCTGCTCCATTCCGGCCTGCGAGCTTGCGATCACGATGCTCAGCAACTGCATCGATGGCGCAGCGCCGATCTGGATGGACGGCGCGATGCAGATCCTGCGTGCGTTCCAGAACCGCGGGACACCTGACCGGCGGTCACGCGACTGGACCGGCCGCTGGTGGACGATCTGGGGCGCCGTCGATCTCGTGCCGATGGGCAACCGCGTCGTGGTCGCCAATCCGCACTTCAACAATCCGTTCATGGATGCGGCCGAGATCGAAGTCACCGGCCGCGATTCCGGCACCTTCGCCGCAGCTGCCGGCTATGCCAGCCATGGCGAGCCGGTGCGCCGCATTCGCGACAAGCGCGGCAAGGTCCGCGACATCTGGCTCGCCGGTATCAACGTCAAGCCGGAGAGCGTCATCGCCCGCGAGATCGCGCGCAAATATACGCCGCGGAAACGCCGGCCTACGGCTTGATCATCGCCTCGACCTCGGCACGAAACGCCTGCCGCGAGCCATCGCGCGAGTAGAACATGTGGCCGCCGGGATAGACCACGAGCTTGACGCGCGGCGCTGAGGCAAAGGCGGGCAACTGGTCGAGCACGATCTGCGAGCCGAAATAGGGCGTGGCGAGGTCGAACAGGCCATGTCCGACCAACACCGTCATCTTCGCGTCCGTTGCCAGGATCTGGCGCAGCTCCGAAACCGACTGCGCGGGATTGATGCCGTGGCCGAAATCCCAGGCCCGTTCGACTGCGCCATTGAGCACCTCATAGGAGCCGTCCGGCCGCCAGTTCAGCTTGCGTGTGAGGAGATCGACGGCGGCACTGGTGAGCGGCGCCTGAAGCGTGTCGCCGGAGGGATCGCCGAAACGGGAGCTACTGGAATCCGGATAGGGATCGAAACCGCGCACGGAGGCATCGTAGCGGCCGGTCACCTTGCCGTTCTTGCGGTCGAGCTCGCGGCGGAATTCGCCGACGTCGAAGCGGCCCGCGAGCCCGCGGCTCACCGCCTGATCGATGCCCGTCAGCGTGGCGACCTTGTCGGCCAGCCGCGTGGCCGCCCCCCTGTCCGCCTCGCCTTTGACGAGGTCGGCCAGGAACTCGCCGCGCGCGTAAGCTTCCACGTCGGCGAGATCGGCCCGCTTCACCGGCCCCTTGGCTTCGCGCACGGTCGCGACATAGCTCGGCAGCGTTGCGACATATTGCAGGAGGCTGGTGCCGGTGAACTCGCGGAAGTCGAACAGCGGCGAGATCATGATCAGGCCCTTGACGCCGACGCCCTGCTGCATCTGCAACTGGCGCACGACCTTCGGCCCGCGAATGCCGCCATAGCTTTCGCCCGCGACATATTTGGGCGACAGCAGCCGGTCGTGCTTCTCGAGCCAGCGGCGGATCACCAGCGCGAGCGCGCTGACATCGCCGTCCACGGAATAGAACCGCCTGCGGACGTCCTCGCCTGTCGCCACGAAGCGGCTATAGCCGGTCCCGACCGGATCGATGAAGACGAGGTCGGTGAAATCGAGCCAGGTCTCCGCATTGGGCTTCACTTCGGGAGAGGTCGACGGCGTGACCTCGTCGGCGTTGATCGGCAGCCGCCACGGACCGGCATTGCCGAGCTGCAGCCAGGCTGACGATGCGCCCGGCCCGCCATTGAAGAAGAACGTCACCGGGCGCGTGGCACGGTCGGTGCCGTCGAGCTGATACGAGGTATAGGCGATCTCGGCCTGCGGCTCGCCCTTGTCGTCGAAGACGCGGATGGAGCCTGCGGTCGCGGTGAAGGTGAGCGTCCGTCCAGGCAGCTCGAGCGTCTGCCTGGTGGTGGAGTCCGGCGGCAGGCGATGCTGCTCGGCCGTTACCGGGGGATTTTGCTGCGCATTTTGCGCGTTGCCGCCGCGCCCGCCGCCCTTCTGGCCGGCAGGCGCCGTCGCCTCGGGACGCTGCGGCGGATCGTCTGCGCGGGCCGGGCCGAACGTGGCAAAGGCGAGGAGCGCCAGCAAAAGCCCCCCGCGGCGAAGCGCCGGCGATGTGATGGTCACGCTGCTCACTCCCTGTTATCCGCTACAGGCTGTAGCACAAGATTGCGACAATGGCGCGGCATCACGGCGTATTGACCGTTTGCCATGGCGCGGGGTCACGCTCGACAACAACGGCCGAGGTCGTATAGACGACCTCGGCACACCTTTTCGAGCCGGCCTGACCCCTTTCGAGCCCCGCGATTTCATGACAAAGCCCAAGCGATATGATCGGATCGCCTTCGTCGCCAGCGCGGGCACCGAAGCCCAGGAAGCCTATGCGCAGCTGACGGGCCTGTACGGCAACTGCACGCCCGATGAAGCCGACGTCGTCGTGGCGCTCGGCGGCGATGGGCTGATGCTGCAAACGCTGCACCAGAACATGCGCACGGGAAAGCCGATCTACGGCATGCACCGCGGCACGGTCGGCTTCCTGATGAACGAATTCTCGACGGTCGACCTGCGCGTGCGGCTCGAGGCCGCACATGTGTCCGTGATCCATCCGCTGCTGATGCGCGCCACCGACGTACAGGGCGCGGTGCACATTCATCACGCGATCAACGAGGTCGCACTGTTTCGTCAGACCTATCAGGTGGCGCGGCTGAAGATCCTGGTCGACGAGCATGAGCGCATGTCCGAACTGATGGCCGACGGGATCATGGTGGCGACGCCTGCAGGGTCCACCGCATACAATCTCTCCGCCCAGGGGCCCATCCTGCCGATCAACGCCGCCCTGCTCGCCCTCACGCCGATCAGTCCCTTCCGCCCGCGCCGCTGGCGCGGCGCCCTCCTCCCCAACACGGCCTATGTCGTGTTCGAGGTGCTCGATTGCGAGAAGCGTCCGGTCGCGGCGGTCGCCGACCATGACGAAGTACGCGACGTCCGCCGCGTCGAGGTGCTGTCCGACAAGACCATCTCGATGCGGATGTTGTTCGACCCCGGCCACAGCCTGGAAGAGCGGATTCTGCGCGAGCAGTTCGGCTACTAGCTCCACGCCAGGCCTCAACGCTTCGTTAACCTCGGACGCGATATGGTTAACGAAGTTTGACCGCTTCGGCTGGGCGTCATGTTCCGCATCGATTTCAACAAGCTGCGCTTCCTCGTCTGCGACGACAATCCGCACATGCGCCGCATCCTGCGGACGCTGTTGCACTCCTTCGGCGCGCGCGAGGTCTATGAGGCCGAAGACGGCGCGACCGCGCTCGAAATGTACAGCCACTACGTGCCCGACATCGTCATCACCGACTGGGCGATGCCGATCTTCGACGGGCTCGAGCTGGCGCAGATGATCCGGCAGCCGGAATCCAAGGGCAACCCCTACGCGCCGATCATCATGCTGACAGGTCATTCCGAGAAGCGCCGCGTCACCGTAGCGCGCGATGCCGGCGTCACCGAATTCCTGGCCAAGCCGATCTCGGCCAAGGGCCTCTACCAGCGCATCCTGAACGTGGTCGCCAATCCCCGGCCCTTCATCAAGACCAAGACCTATTTCGGGCCCGATCGCCGCCGCAACACCAGCTCCGCCTATATGGGCCCCGAGCGCCGCGTCGGCGAAAAGCACGAGGTGCTGCAGCAGCCCTCGCTGCTCGACAAAGCGCGGTCCTCCATCTAGCGAGCGCCCTCAACCATCGAGGCAGGCATCATGGCCAAGAACAGCCCCAAAGACATCGAGGTCAAGGCCTTCGCCACCCACCAATTGATCACGCAGCCCAATCCGCTGCGCAAGGTGCTGCGCCGGGTCGAGGAAAAGGACATGGACGACCCGGTCGGTCGCGCCGAGCAGGCGCTCGCCGGGCTCTCCGGGGAGTTCAAGAACTGGATGGCGATCGAAGCCGGACGGCTGGCTGCGGCCTGCGCGGCCGTGCAGAAGGACGGCTTCACCAAGGAGGCGCGCGACGAGCTGTTTCGTGCGGCGCACGACATCAAGGGCGACGCCGCGACGTTTGGCTATCCATCCGCCGGGATCATCGCCGAAAGCCTGTGCCGCGTCATCGAGCATGCGCCGGATCTTGCCAAGGTGCCGAGCGAGCTATTCTCGCACCACATCAACGCCATCCAGGCCATCGTGCACGAGAACACCAAGCTCGACAGTATCTCCGTAGGCAGCGAACTCAGCCGCCGCCTGCGCAAGGTCGCCGACGAATACCTCGCCCACGTCAACCGTGACCGCCCCGAGCATCTCGAAGCGATTATGGCACCGAGCATCGTGCCGGCGGATTAACGTTGCCAGGTTGAAGGTCTCGTAGGGTGGGTTAGCGAAGCGTAACCCACCACTTTTCTCGACACGCGGGAATCAAAGAGGTGGGTTACGCCTTCGGCTAACCCACCCTACCGAATCTTCGTTACGCCGCGATCAGATCGTCGTAGAGCGGCGCGATCGCCTCCTCTGCGACAAGTTCGTCGCAGAACAGGCGCGCTTCCTCGCGCGCCGACTCGGTCGCGAAGCGGCGTAGCAGGATGAGCAGCGGATCGGTCGCGCCGCGATCTGTCTCGCAATGGGTGAGCACGCGCTCGACCATGCGCCTGCGCAGCCGCGCAGCGCCGTCCTGGGTGTCGACAAAACCGTTCTCGTGGCAGGCCTCGAGCGCGACCTGGAACGCCGCGAAGGTCGATTCCGGAAAGCCCGCGCGGCGCAGAAGCGCATGCAGGCTGGCCCCGCCGCGATCATGCAGCAGCGCCGCGACGCGCGCCGGCGGCAGCTCCGACAACTCCGTAAGCGCCGCATTGAACAATTCGAGATTGCCCGACAATAGCGCGCGCAGGATCAGTCCTGCCGTGAGCTGCGACGTCGCGCGCAGGTGGCGTACGAGGCCTTGAATGTCCTCGCCGCGCGAGCGCGCCGCGATGTTGACGGTGGAGCGGTCGCGCGCCTCTGTGGCGATGCGCTCGGCGCGATCGGCACTCAGCCAGTTGCGGGCGATCACGAACTGCGCCAGCGTCTCGGAGAGCTTTGCGACCAGCGCGGCGCGCGTGGCCGCGGGCAGATCCTCGAGCACCAGCAGTGCCTCGCGGATCGCGGCAAGATGGCCGTGACGCTCGACGATACGGTCCCATGAGAACGGCGCGAGTTCGGCGTAGGGATTTTCGATCAGCTCGAGCGCGGCCGCGGCGCACCCGACTTCGGCGATCGCGGCGCAGACCGAGGCCGGCAGCGCGATACGGCGGGCGATGGCGCATTGCACCTCGCAATTGCCGGTTGCGACGATGTCGACGAGATCGGCATCGATCAGGAGCGGCGAATGTTCGAGCACGGGAAGCGCGACCGACGGCTGGTCAGTCGACAGCGCCTGAACGATCGCCGCCGGCGCCTCCGTCGAGCGCGCGAAGGCTTCCGCCATGGCCTGGCGAACCAGCGGCGAAGTATCGTCGAGCAGCATCAACAGCGCGCCTTCGGCGGCGACGCGGTCGTCGTGGGTAAGATCTGAAATCAACCAGGCACGGGCCAACGCCCGTGTTGCCTCTGCCCGCTCACCGGCGGACGCAGTCCTGATCCAATTGATAAACTGCCGAACGATCATTGTGCTTCCGGCCTACGCAACCAAACGAAACGGTGACACCCGTCACCCGCAAGACAAAATAAACCACGACGCTTAACAAAGCGTTCACCATAACCAACTGGTTTTATTGACGTTTTGTTAAGGGCTGCAAATCTTGCAGCCCGCCCTCAGCCCGAGAAGGTACCGCTGCGATCGCTAAAGAGATCGAGCGGCTGCGGCGCACGAACGTCGGGCGTCGCATTCGTAACCGAGGTGAGCGAGGCGTTATTGCCCCATAATTTCTGCACCGTGGCCGAGACCGGCTGCGTGCTGTCGCCGGGCTGATAGATCGAGCGAAACACCGGCGTGCTCGGCGAATTGTCCGCCACCGTCATTGCCGACGTCGCGCTGGCCGGCGTCGCCACGCGCGTATCCGGGAAGGTCTGGAGATAGGCGGCGTTGTCGATCAGCGGCGTTGGCTGCACGCCGTTTGCGCTCGCGACCTGGGTCGTCGACGGCGTGTCGCCGTACATGGCCATCGCGCTCCGCGTCGATTTCGAATTCGCGGCGCTGGCGTAGCGCGCATCCAGCACCGAATAGACCTCGGAGACGCTGCGCGCACGGCCGTCCTTGGCATAGAAGATCGAACGGTTGGCCGCGGCGGCATTGGGGAATAGCCGCGCGCCGACGGCTTGCGGATTGTCCTCGGCGTTGGCGATCAGCTTGGCCGCGCCGCCGACGCCCATGAAGTGCGCCATATAGAGCTCGCTGTCGCTCGGACGGCGGCCGAGCAGGCCCGTGAGCTTGAAGCTGTTCGACTGCGTCAGCACTGCGGCCATGCTCGATGCGGCCTGCGGATCATCGCGCAGCTTCATGATCGAGCTGCGCATGGTCGGATCGGTGACCGTGTAGCTGCCGGAGGAGGTCTTGGTGATGGCATCGGCATAGCTGCCGTAGCCGAGCTGGGTGCCCGCTTCCTTCACGGTGCCGAGCCAGGTCTGGTCGATGAACTGATAGAGCCCGTGCGCTGACGAGGTCGACGCACCCGCGGTCGGATTGAAATCCGATTCCATCTTCGCGGTGGTCAGCATGTATTCGAAGCTGACGCCGGTGAGATTGGAGGCCTGCTTGATCGCGCCGGTCACACGCGCCCGCGACGGATCGATCCCCGCCGTCGTCGTGGCACTTGAGTTGTCGACCGACATATTGGGCAGCCCGCTCCGCGCGGCGTTGATAACGCCGGCAATTCGGCGCCATGTCGTCTCACGGTGGGACAGGTATGGTTAATGCGGAGTTAATTTTGTATCCCCTGTCATTCCGGGGCATCGCGCAGCGATGAACCCGGAATCTCGAGATTCCGGGTTCGGCTCTTCGAGCCGCCCCGGAATGACGGAGGCTATTTCTTGTAGACCGCGCCCGGATCGAACAGCCGCTCGGCCTCGACGAAGACGAGCTTCGCGCTTCCGCCATCGGCCTCCACCCTGCGGTAGAAGCACGACTTGCGGCCGGTGTGGCAGGCTGCGCCGACCTGCTCGACCCGGATCCAGACCGCGTCCTGGTCGCAATCGGCGCGCATCTCGACGACGCGCTGGGTTTGACCCGACGTCTCACCTTTTCGCCACAACGCATTGCGCGAGCGGCTGAAGTACCAGGCTTCACCCGTCGCAATGGTCTTGCGCAGCGCCTCGTCGTTCATGTGGGCGACCATCAGCACGTCGCCGGTCGCAGCATCCGTCGCCACGCAGGTGACGAGGCCAGCCGCGTCGAATTTGGGCTGGAAGCTCAGCCCTTCCTCGATGTCGTGGGAGTGAGTGGACACGAAAACCCTCGGCTCAATCGTCGACGAGGGTCAGCGCGGTGAGCCTCGCACCAGGGACAGGAAGCGGGCCTGCTCCGCGGGATTGTCGCGGAACATGCCGGTGAAACGGCTGGTGAACGTCATCGCGCCATGCTTGGCGACGCCGCGCACCGACATGCAGGTATGCTCGGCCTCGACCAGCACCGCAACGCCGCGGGGCTTCAGGACCTCGTCGATCGCGGCCGCGATCTGCGCGGTCAGATGCTCCTGGGTCTGGAGCCTGCGGGCGAAAATGTCGGTCAGCCGCGCGAGCTTGGAGAGGCCAACGACGCGCTCGACCGGCGTGTAGGCGATGTGCGCCTTGCCGTAGAACGGCATCATGTGATGCTCGCACTGCGAGGTGAACTCGATGTCGCGCACCAGCACGAAATCGTCATAGCCGGCGGTCTCGCCGAAGGTGCGGTCCAGCACCTCGGCCGGGCACTGGTGGTAGCCCTGATAAAGCTCGTCGAAGGCCTCGACCACGCGGCGCGGCGTGTCGAGCAGTCCCTCGCGCTCGGTGTTCTCGCCGATATAGGCGAGCAGCGTCTTCACCGCCTGCTCGGCCTCGGCGCGCGCCGGGCGCGGCTGGTCGGCACGGACGGCGGCTGCGAGAAATTCAGCGGGATCAAGCTCGGCGGGGCGATCGACCTGCTTGTCGGAAGGCTTGCTGGGGCGGATGGGTTTGATCAACGCGTCCATGTCAACTCCGTTCGACGGCCTTGCGGCCGGAGTGTCACCGGCAGACGGGGCGGTCAAGCCGCCGGACGCCTGAGAGAACAACCAAGTTTGGCAGCCAACCACCCCCGCCTCGACGTCGGATGCGAGGTGCTCGACCACCGCCGACAAGGCCAGCGGGCTGTTTTTCCGCCAGTTCCGACCCTATATAGGGCCGAGGACGGCGGCCGCCAAGGCCGATCCCGCCGGAAGCCGCCCGGAAGGTCTCGGACTCCATCACATGCTGAACGACATCTATAACAAGCGGATCATCGAACTGGCCGGGAATATCCCCCGTCTGGGTCGCCTCTCCGATCCCGACGCCAGCGCCACCGCTCACTCCAAGTTGTGCGGCTCGACCGTGAAGGTCGATCTCAAGATGAGTGGGGACACCGTCACCGACTTCGCCCATGACGTGAAGGCCTGCGCGCTTGGACAAGCGTCTTCATCCATCATGGCAAGTCACGTGGTCGGCTCCACTGCGAGCGAACTCCGTGAGTTACGCGAAACCGTTCGCAAGATGCTGAAAGAAAACGGTGCGCCGCCGGACGGAAAATGGGCCGAGATCAAGTTCCTCGAACCGGTCCGCGATTACAAGGCGCGCCACGCTTCGACACTGCTGACCTTTGACGCCGTCGTCGACGCCATCGGCCAGATCGAAGCGAAGGCCAAGCAGCCGGCTGCAGCGCAGGGCTGAGTCCATCTCAACGTCATTTTCGGGCCGCGCGTCAGCGCGCCCTCGAATCTCGCTCCACAAGCTCTGGACTCGAGGTTCGGCGCTTCGCGACGCCCCTGAATGACGATCAAGCTCCGAAGCTACTTCTGCGACGCCGCCACCGGCGCTGCGCCGGTCGGGACCGCGGCTTCCGCCGTCTTGGTCGACTTGGCCGGCTGCTCCGGCTCCGCCGCAAAGCGATCCTGCGCCTTTGGTGCCGCGTCAGCCATCGCCGGGGCAGCGACATCGACGTGCGGCAGCACGTCGGAAGCAGCGTCCGTCGTCACAAGATTGGTGATCTTGAGCTCGGCCGCGCCCAATTCGCGCAGGTCTTCCCACGGCGGCACGCTCAGTGCGAGCGACAGCAAGTCGCCGGCGCCACCCATATCGAAGGTGTACTTGGCGAGCCGGCCGATGTCGCGCTCGACGATCATGAGGTCCTGCGCGCTGTAGCTTGCGGCCCGCGCGTCGTCGGCACGGTCGCCCATCCAGATCTGATGCACGCGGACATGGGCTGCTTCCGGCACGTAGCGCGTCTTGCCGGCGAGCAGCAGGAACACGCACATGGACTCGCAATAGGCCTCGGGCGCAACGGCTGGACGCGCGCCCAGCCCGCCGCGGTTCTGCACACTGGTGCCAACGGTGGTCAAAAGGCCGAGGTTACGGAAGCGCCGCCCGAGCGAGATCGCATCGTTGACGGAACCACCACTGGAGTCGAGCACCACGGTCGCCCCGCCAAGCTGGCGCCCACGAGCAAAATCCTCAAAATCCTTCGGCGTATCGGCTGTGATGATGCCGACCGCGCTGACCCAGCCGCGGCAGTTCGGCTCGCATGCAATCCAATTGAATCTCATGGGCAGCTTGCGCTCTTCGAGCGTACCGCCAGCATGTGCGGAAGAGCTGAAGGTCGCGACCGCGCCCGTCAGCGCAACGCAACAAGCAGCGGTTCCCACAAGCAACCAGCCGCGAACATCAAGCGCCCTCAGAAGTCTCAACGTGGTTCCTTCCCCAAGCCTCAAAAGCGATCAGGCAAGCCCCAGGCAACGTTCGACTCTGTATCACACAGCCGTCACAAAAAATGTATCCGGGGGAATACAGATCGTCCATAGGTACTTGCTGCACTGCCCTCTAAAAACATGCAAAATATGGCGTCCGCGCAACGGCTTGCTGTTCCCTGCGCTGGAACCGCGCAACTCCTCGCACAGCTTCGCAGCAAGGCGCACATGAAGCATTCAGCGTCAGAACCAGATCGCACCATCGTCGCATCGCTGCTGCGGTTGCCGCGCCTTGTCGGACGCGGGCTGATCTGGCTGTACCGGCACACGCTGTCCCCGCTCGTCGGCTACAACTGCCGCCACCTGCCGACCTGTTCGGTCTATGGCGATGAGGCGATCGAGCGTTTCGGACTCTGGGCCGGTGGTTGGATGACGCTCGCGCGGCTGTTGCGCTGCCACCCGTTCGGAACGTCAGGCATCGACAACGTGCCGCTGACGGCCCCGCAAGGCGCATGCTGGTATCTGCCATGGCGTTATGGACGCTGGCGCGGCGTCAACGCCTCCTGATTTAGCTGCACCGCATCCAAGCGTGCCCTGCATCTCTGACGTGCAGGGAACCGGGAATGCTACGATCGCGTTGTTGTGATGCTCCCATCGGGAGGAAACAACAATGCGCTGGAAAATCAGCCGCCACGGCCACGACAGCAGGACCATCGACCTGCTCGCCATCATCGCGCTGCTCACCCTCGTCCTCGGCTCCGGCTGGTACCTGGCGACCAGCTTCGCAACTCAGCCAAGCACGACGGCCTTCATCGTTCCGAGCCAGAGCGTTCACTGGTAGTCAGAGCATGATCCGGAAAAGTGTGAAGCGGTTTTCCCTCGCGACAAACGCGGAACGCGTTTGCGCGGAGATCATGCTCAAAACGATAACCTAACAGGCTGTTGAAGAAGTCTCTGGCGAAGCGTTTTGGATCGTGATTCCCTAGGATCAGGATTTTGCTGGGGTGGCACGATGCGGGGAAGTGACGAACGGTCTGGCTCGCTGTTCAGTTATGTTGACCTGGAGGCTCGGGTTCGCGTCGACCACCCGCTGCGGGCGATCAGGGATCTGGCAAATGCGGCGCTGGGCGATCTTTCTGGGGAGTTTGGCAAGCTCTACACGGACTTCGGTCGGCCCTCGATCGCACCGGAGAAACTGCTTCGGGCGATGCTCCTACAGGCGTTCTATGGGGTTCGCTCGGAAAGGCATCTGATGGAACGGATGGAGTTCGATCTTCTGTTCCGCTGGTTCGTCGGGCTTGGGGTGGACGATGCGGTTTGGGACCATTCAACCTTCTCGAAGAACCGCGACCGGCTGCTTGAAGGTGAGATTGCGGCCAAGTTCTTGAACGCGCTTTTGGCGCAGCCGAAGGTGAAGCGTCTTTTGTCGAGCGATCACTTCTCGGTGGACGGCACGCTCATTGAAGCCTGGGCTTCGATCAAGAGCTTCCGGAGGAAGGATGGCAGCGACAAAGATCAGGACGGTCCGGGACGCAATGCCGAGCGCAGCTTCCACAAGGAGAAGCGATCCAACGAGACCCATGAGAGCACGACCGATCCTGAGGCCAGGCTCTATAAAAAGGGCGACGGCCAGCCGGCCAAACTCTGCTATATGGGCCATGCGCTGATGGAGAACCGCAATGGTTTGGCGGTTTTAGGTGGAGTGAGCCAAGCTACTGGCACCGCCGAACGAGAGATTGCGCTTGCCATGATCGACAGGCGCGGGTGTGCGAAGCGGGTCACTCTGGGGGCGGACAAAGCCTACGACGTCACGCAGTTCGTGCATGACCTGAGAGATAGATCGGTTACTCCGCATATCGCGATCAATGGACATCTGAGTAAGACCGGCAAGCGGCGCAAGACGGCGGTCGACGCGCGTACCACGCGTCACGACGGCTATGACATCAGCCAACGCTGCCGCAAACGCATCGAAGAAGTCTTCGGCTGGATCAAGAGTTCCGCTGGCCTGGCCAAGGTCAAGCTGCGAGGCCGCGACCGGGTGGATGCCGTCTTCGTCCTGGCGCTTGCGGCCTATAATCTGATCCGGCTGCCCAAGCTTCTGGCGGCACCGGCATGAGCATCCGAGGTAGATGGCGGGTCGTCGAGACACCAGGCTACGACATGGCCGTGGCGGGCGCCTACATCCTGTTCGATGACGACGGCGGCGAGTTCGCCTTCGATTGCCTCACGGGCTGCATTCATGGAGCCTGTGACGGCGATGCCGTCCAGTTCGGCTGGCAGGGAAACGACGAAATGGAGCCAGCCAACGGTGATGGCTAGGCCGAACTGCGGGATGACGGCTCACTCGAAGGTGAAATCTGCCTCCTTAATGGCGACGACATCCCATTTATCGCGCGTCGCTCGAAGACTTCTTCAACAGCCTGCTAAAGCGCGATCTCCTCGCGCTTTAGCGAAACCAGAAGAAGCGTCCGGGCGGCGGCGGGATCGACTCGGGCGGCCGCGGCCGCTTCGGACGGACGGGTTTTGGCGGCGGTTCGGCCGACGAGGTGGTCTCGGCCGGCGCGGTCTCGGTGCCCGGCACCTTCACCGACAGCAGCAGGTTCGATTCATTCATGCGCCAGCGATAGCCGATGCCGAAATCGATCGGCTGGGCGCGCGAGAAGAGGTCGGCATAGCGTTCCTGATATCGGCCGGGAAATTCCGCAATCGGGCCGAGATAGCGGCCGAACGGGAAGAACCGCCATTGCCGCGCATTGTAGTTCGCAAGCGGAATGCCGGAATCGTCCTGGATGATGGTGGCGCTGTTGGCGAGCAGCCAGTCGCGCACCGTCGTGAAGTTGCCTGCGTGCAGGAGATACGAGGCGCTCTTGAGCAGGCTGTTGCCGGGTCCGAGCGTCTCGCAAAACTTCAGGAAGCCGGCCGCGCGCGCGCCGGAATTGGAGAGGTCGGTCGAGAAGTAATACAGCGTTCGCACCCCGCCATCGCTGCCGACGAAGGTGATGCGCACGCCGTGGGTGGCGTTCGGACCTGCGTTTTCGCCTGCCACATGCAGGCCGCCCTTGTCGTCGATCGAGACCATCTCGACGTTGCGGATGGTCTTCCCCGAACGCGCCAGGAAGACATAGAGGATCGGCAAGGTGCCGTTGACCTCGTTGGCGTGCAGGTCGACCTTCATGTGCTTGGTGATGAAGAAGCTGAAGCTGAGAATCGAGCCGAGCGAGCGCTCGACATTGTAGAGCGCGGGCGCAATCGCGCCACGCGGTACGCGCGTCAGGTCTGGAACGTTACCGACCGGCTCGAGCGCGCCAAGCACGTAGGTGCTTGCCTTGGAATAGAACGCGTCGGCGTAGAGGAAATCCGGCCCCGAGAACATGTAGAACATGGTCGGCCGGGGCGCGGCCAGATTGACCTCCGACCAGGCGCGGATCCTGGAAAGCTGCCGCTGCTCGAGCTGGGCGAAGGCGCCGTCGAAGAACTTGGCGTGGCGCTGCCAGGACGGATCCCTGGTCAGCGCCACGAGCGGAGACTCCGCGGATGGCTGCATGCCCGCGAGGAAGCGTGCCGTGTCATCGGCCGTGACGGTGCCGGCCGCACGTGCGGGGGCCACGATCGCGAACAACAAGGTGAAGGCGACGGCCGCAATCTTCATGGGTCGAAACATGTCTATTCGCGATTGGGTAAGGTTGCAGCGGCGTCCGGCCGCCTGCGGAAAATGGCGTATATCAACAGGCCCGAGAGCATGATCAGCATGCTCGACAGCGACTGAACCGGCCGCTCGGTCAACAGATAGTACATCATGAAGGCGGTCACGAGCAGGAAAACCACCGGCGTGACCGGGTAGCCCCAGGCGCGGTAGGGCCGCGGCAGAGCGGGATCGGTGAAGCGCAGCTTGATCACCCCGAGCACGGTGAAGAACGAGCAGAACAACAGCGCGAACTGGATGAAGTCCAGCACCGCCTCGAAGCTGCGCGTGAAGAGCAGGAGGTTGGCGATCGCGAGCTGAAACAGGATCGCATAGGCCGGCGCGCCGCTCGCCGACTTCCGGGAAAACACGCGGAGCGCCGGAATGTCCTCGCCCATCGTCATCATGACGCGCGGACCGATCCACATCATCGCGCTGATGGAGGAGATCAGGCCGACACAGATCATGGTGCCGACGATACGGCCGCCGAGGTCGCCGAAGATGGCAGCGCCGCTGATGCTGGCGACTTCGAGCTGGCCGGCGAGCTTGTCGATCGGGGTTGCGTAGAGAAAGACCGCGTTCAGCGCCACATAGAGCACCATCACGATCAGCGTGCCCGCGAGCAGCGCGCGCGGCAGGCTCTGCTGCGGCATGTGCAGCTCGCCGATGATGTAGGTCGCCGCGTTCCAGCCGGAAAAGGAGTACATCACGAAGACGAGCCCGATCGCGAAGGGTGCGCTGGTGATGTGGCCGAAGTCGCCCGACGCCGGCATGAACGACACCGGCTGCCGTATGCCGATCGCAAAGCCTGCAACCAGGAAGGCCACGATCAGAATGACTTTCAGAATCGTCGAGACGAGCTGGAAGGTCGAGGAGTGCTTGACGCCGGTGAGCTGCACGATCGACACCAGCCACACCACGCCGATGGCAAGCGGGATCGGCGGCAACGTCGGAATGACCGACTTCGCATATTGGCCGAACGCCATCGCGGCGAGCGCGACCGGTGCGGCAAAGCCGACGGTCGCCGAGACCCAGCCGGCGAGAAAACCGAATGCGGGATGATAGGCCCGGCCGAGAAAATTGTACTCGCCGCTCGAGCGCGGGAACATCGCCCCGAGTTCGCTGTAGGAGAACACGCCGCACAGCGCGACGATGCCGCCGACCGTCCACAACAGCAGGATCGAGAAGCCGGACGGGATGTCCTTGACCTGGAAGCCGAGGCTCGTGAACACTCCGACGCCAACCATGTCGGCGACGACGATCGCGGTCGCCACGAGAACGGAAACGCCGGACCCGCTTCCGAGACGCCGGCCCGTCCACGCCGTGCTTCCCGCATCTGATGCCGTCATCGCCGTCCTTAGCTGAGGCGTCGCGCCTCTCCCAAGCATCGTGCAGATTGGTCCAGTCAATTCAAGCAGGGTTAACAAGGGCTAAATGAGGCAACCGAAAGAGGTATTATAGAACCACATATGCACCCTTGCGGGCAATAAACCTGCTGTCACGCTGGGGAAAGCCTACTTCCCCTCCCACAATCGCGACACGATTCCGTGGTCATTTTCAGCGTTCCGGATGTGGGGAGTTTTCTCCGGAAGCTTAACGTCACCTAAACGCCAGTCGGCTGAATTAGCTCAAGAAAGCCGATTGCCTTGGGGTTAGTGGGTGGATGGTCGGGGCCGATCCGAGAGTCGAAACAGCCATGCGTGCTGACCGGGCGAGATCGCCCGGCACGCATCATCACGCGTTTCGACTTGCCTGCCGGATCGGCCTCGCCTCCGTCTTGGTGCCGCTCTCACTGACATTGGTTCAATGCGGCAAGGCGCCCAACCCGGCGATGCTGGCGGCGAACTCCCAAGCAACCTCCCAGGCCAATACCCAGATCGTCGCCAAGACCAGCACGCAAGTCGCAAGCGGCGACACGTTCGAGGATCGCTTCCCGGCCCCGCAGTTCAAGGAGCGCTTCCCCTCGGCAAGCGAAAGCTTCCTGCAACGGCAGATGTCGGACTTTTCGCCGAAGCGCGCGGTGCAGGAGCCGGCGCCGGCCCCCTACAAGGTCGCCTCGCTCGAGCCGCAAGTGCCCTATCAACGTCCGCAGCGCGACGACCTGACGACGCTCGTCAGCATGAAGTCGTCCGCGTTCCCCTATTTCGGCAACAATCCCGCCTCCGACGCGCCCTTCCTCAACATCTCCAAGGGCGATCGCCGCGGCCACCGCAGCTATTCGGGACGCGTATTCTGGCAGGACGAGACCTACAATGACAGCCGCGTGCTCGTGCACGTGCCGGATCATTTCGACGTGCGCAAGCCAGGCGTGATCGTGCTGTTCTTCCACGGCAACGGCGCGACGCTGGAGCGCGACGTGCGCGACCGGCAATTGGTGCCGCAGCAGATCTCCGAGTCCGGCGCCAACGCCGTGCTGCTTGCACCGCAGATGGCGGTCGACGCCGCCGATTCCAGCGCCGGCAAGTTCTGGCAGCCTGGCGGGCTCAAGCGCTTCATGGCCGAATCCAGCGAACACCTCGCCCGTCTCTATGGCGATCCCGGCAGCGCGCGCGCCTTCGCCAACATGCCGATCATCATCGTCGGCTATAGCGGCGGTTTCCTGCCGACCGCATGGAGCCTCGAGGTCGGCGGCATCAGCGACCGCGTTCGCGGCGTCGTGCTGCTTGATGCGGTCTATGGCGAGCTCGACAAGTTCGCCTCCTGGATCGAGAGCCACCGTTCCGGCTTCTTCGTCAGCTCCTACACCCACTACACCGCGCGGCGCGATCGCGAGCTGATGAGCATGCTCCGACAAAAGGGCATCAGCGTCTCGGAGGACATGGACGGCCCCTTGCGTCCCGGCAGCGTGGTATTCGTCGAAACTGGCGACGGCATCAGGCATCGCGACTACGTGACCCGCGCCTGGACGCAAAATCCGCTCAAGGACGTACTGGTCAAGATGTCGGCGACACCGTCGCTGGCGCTCACGCGCGTTGCGGCGAGCAGTTCGTCGGCTTCAGGTCGCTAGCGTTTTCCGCGCGTATCGGCATGCGCATGCACGGCCTTCAAGAATCTCGCTGGCTGATCAAAATGCGATGTTGATGGCCGGAGCTTCCCGGAACGCCCGGGATTGTTTCCCCTGACGATGCCCATAACGTGGACTGGGGATTCTGTGAGGAACTGAAGTTGCGCGAGGGACTCTACAAGGCGAACTTTCACACCGTGCACGGCACCGGGTGCGGGGTGCTCTATGTGACGAACGGCAAGCTCCGCGGCGGCAATTCCGCTTTCGCCTTCGTCGGCACCTACACCGGCGAAGGCGAGAGCATCAAGGTCAAGATCTCGACCGAGCGCTACAACGACGATCCGACCTTCCGCCCCCTGTTCGGAACCGACAGGGTCACGCTGACGCTTAGCGGCCGGGAAGACGGCGAGATGGCGGAGTTCGAGGGCAGCGCGCTTCAGCTTCCCGGCGTCGCCTTCCGAGCCGTGCTGACCCGAATCAGCGATTAGCTGCGGATCGGCACGCTCTCGTGATCGGGCGGCAATCAGTCCGCAATCAATTCTTGGGCAGCTTCGGAATGCTTTCCGCAAAGCCGTTGAAGCAGGCCAGGCGCTCGTCCTCTTCCTTGAAGAAGCGGCAGTCTGCAACGCCCTTCGCCTTTGCGGGCTTCGGCTTCGGCTGCGGCGGGATCACCCCGTCGTAGCAATTGAGCCGGTCCTTGGTGCCGTCGTCGAGGTCGAGACAGGCCTGCAGCCTGACCGCGATGGACTGCGGCTTGCCCTTGGGCGCAGCCGTCTCGGATTTGCCCTTGGCCGCCGCCTCCTTGGTGCCCTTGCTGGCCCCCTTGGGCTTGACCTGCACCAGCGGCTTGTCGCCAACCATCGGCGTGTCGGTTTGCGCAAAAGCGGCGGCCGAGTACAGCACCGCGACAAGCGCCAGAATCATCCTCATCTCAGTCAGCTCTCGTTGGTCCCCAACCCTCGCCTTCTAGCGCCCTCCTGCGCGGTTTGCCAAGCGCCCGCTGAGGGGAAAAGCCGGATGTGATGGGCTTTGCACTATGCTGCGACCGTCGCCACGGCCTGCCGGGGCCGGGTCAGCCCGACGACGGCAAGCGCGAGGACGACGAAGCCGGCCGCCACGAAGCCGATGGTGTGCAAGAGATCGCGCGCGAACAAGGCCCCACCCGCTGCCGAGCCCACGGCCTGCCCGACATAGAGCACTGACGTATTGAGCGCGACGGTGGCCGGCGCCAGCGACGGCGCCGCCGCGACCAGGCGCACCTGCTGCATCGAGTTGGTTGAGGCAAATCCCACCCCCCAGATCGCGACCGAGAGCATCATCAGTGCAAAATTGCCGGCGCCAAGCGCCCATCCGGCGACGCCCCCGAGCAACAGGCTCGTGAACAGAACCGAAGTCCTGTAGGGCCCCCAGGTGTCGACGATACGCGTTGCAATGAGGAGACCGAGGAAGCCGCAGACACCGTAGACGCCGAAGACCAGACCGATCGCGTCGGGACTGGCATCCGTCAGCTTGTTCAGGAGCGGCCCCATGAAGGTGAAGATCACGAACTGCCCGGACATCTGCAGCATGGTGATCGCAAGCAGCAGCACGATGGTGCGATTGCGCCCGACTTCGCCCCAGGTCTTCAAATCGACGGGCGTACCCTTCAACCCCGCCGGCAAGCGCCATAGCAACAGGAGGAAGCTGAGGCAGCCGAGCCCGCCAATCGCGCCGTAGGATGCCCGCCAACCGTAGCGGCTGGCGATGAAGGTGATCAGCGGCAGCCCGACGGCCGCGGCAATCGACCATCCCAAAAACACATAGGCAATCGTGCTGCCACGCTTTTCGACCGGCACGATGATCGCCGCAGTGCCTGCGGCCTGCGGCGTATAGAGCGCGCCGATCGCGAGCATCACCAGGCGAATGGCCAGCAGGCTCGTATAGTCGGGCGCGAGGGCCGAGCCGATATTGCCGACGGCAAGCAGCGCGAGCGTTGCGGTGAGCAGCATGCGCCGCTCGATCCGGCTGGTCAGCCACGCCGTCAGCGGCGAGCCGATGCAGAGCGTGATGGCACCGAAGGTGATCAGAAGGCCCGCGGTGCGGATGCTGATGTCGAGCCCCGACGACAATTCCGGGAGCATTCCGGCCGGCGCCAGCACCGAACAGCCGGTGATGACGTTTCCAAGCATCAGGGCGCTTGGCGCGAAGCGGTGGGCGACGGGATCGGATTTCATGCAGCTGCATGTAGGCAGTATCGGCACGGCGCGGAAGGGCCGACCATATCTATTTCGCCGGATCGACGGTGTCGCCGCGCGCGCGGGCCGTGTTCACCTTCGCCGGTGCGCAGGTGGCGAGCAGCCGATCGAGCGCAGCCGTTAGTCCTTCGTTCGATATCCGGCTGGTGCGGGAAGGTCCGACTCCGTCCGGTCCCTGCCCGGCCTCCGTGAAATCGAAGTGTGGCGCATCCGACAGCGAAAGCAGCGTGGCCTTCCTGAATTGCGCGCCCCAGAACTCAAATCCCTGCAGCTTGACGGGACTCGAGATGAGGGCCAACGAATTCGCGCTTCCCAGCGCCACGCGAACCGAGGCGGGGCTGGCGGCGGACGCCGCGGGACGCCGGAACTCGAGCGCGAAACGATCGAGGTCGAAGCATGTCAGGCGCCAGGCAATCAGGCGAAAGGATCTGTCGGTGTCATTCCGCTCGGCAACGATCTTCTGCACCATGCTGCGCGTGCCGAATTCGAACAGCCACGGCGTTTCCACGTGCTCGCGCCGGTCGATGCCGAACCGCACGATCTCTTCGCGCGTGAGCATGTGCATGTCCTCATATCTCACGGTGTCGGCAAGCCTGAGCAGGCCGAGGTCGATGCCCATTTTTGTGATGTAGTTCGTCAGCAACTGCTCGGCCCGATCGAGGCCGCGCCTGGTGGCTGCCGCGCGCATCTCCAGTGTCGGCGCCTCGACCCGGAAATGCGTCACGACCTTCGGCGAGTGCACCCCGAGCACGGCATCCGGCGCAATCTCCCGTATCGCGGCTCCCAGCATCACATAAGGACAAGCCGAGGCGCAGACTGCCCCGCGCGTGGAGAGGTCGCCATGCAACTCGCGCCCCGAGGCCTTCACCTTCAGACAGACGTCACTGTCCTGGGCCTCGAAGCCACACTCCTCCGCCACCGTGCGCCCAACGCGCGCCACTGCGGACCGCCCGCGGAGCATTGCGCCCATCGCCACGGCCTGATCCAGATTGCCGCCGGGCGAGGAGAAATAGATCGGCAGGCCGCGATCGGGGACCTTCTGCAAGAATTTGCGAAACCGCGGTGCGGCTCCGGCATCGATCGTGCCTTCTGCAGCGATCCAGCGGTCGCAACCGCGGCCGCAGGCATCGGGCCTTCCCTTGACGACATAGAACGCGATCGGCCGTTGCGAACTCGGCGGCGTCTTTGGCGACACTTGTGGAACGGTGCGTCCCGGCAACGGCTGACTCAGCTGCGGCGTCAGAGGGGTCTGCGAGACGCGGCCCGCGGCCCAGGCAAGACCGGACGTCGGCCCGCCGACCAATGTCAGAAATGTGACGAGGACAATGCCGGCGCCGTCCCTGAGGCAAGTCGATCCAACGAACGTCACGAAGCAACCAACCCCAAAACCGCAGTCCGTCCCCGATAAGCCCCATGAAACAACAACCTGTGGACGTATGCAACGTCAAGATCGCGTCTGGCGTCGGGCTTCGAAATGGGATGTTCGCAGGCAGTTTCCTCGTTTTGCCCGATTGCGCAGGCCGAATCGCCTGATATACCGCTCGTTCCCGCTTACCTGCGCTCGTTCGCAGGAGTGAGCTTCAGGAGAAATAGCATGTCCGACGACCACAAGTCCGAGTCCGGCTTCCAGTACAGCCTCAGCAATTTGAAGCCCGTGACCCCGGCCGCCAAGGTTACCCTCACCTTCCCCGACGGCGCCCATCGCCAATTCGACCAGGGCATCACCGGCCTCGACATAGCCAAGGGCATCTCGCCCTCGCTCGCCAAGCGCACGGTGGCGATGGCGCTCGACGGCGCGCTCGCCGATCTCAACGATCCCATCGAATCCGATGCCAAGATCGAGTTCGTGGGCCGCGACGATCCCCGCGCGCTGGAATTGATCCGGCATGACGCCGCGCATGTGCTGGCGGAAGCCGTGCAATCGCTGTGGCCGGGCACGCAGGTCACCATCGGCCCGGTGATCGAGAATGGCTTCTATTACGACTTCTTCCGCAATGAGCCGTTCACCCCGGAAGATTTTGCCGCGATCGAGAAGAAGATGCGCGAGATCATCGCGCGCGACAAACCGTTCACCAAGGAGGTCTGGGATCGCGAGAAGACCAAGCAGGTGTTCCGCGACAAGGGCGAGGCCTTCAAGGTCGAGCTGGTCGACACCATTCCCGGCAGTGAGCCGATCAAGATCTATTTCCAGGGCGACTGGTTCGATTTGTGCCGCGGCCCGCACATGACCTCGACCGGCAAGATCGGCAACGCCTTCAAGTTGATGAAGGTGGCCGGCGCCTATTGGCGCGGCGATTCCAACAACCCGATGCTGACCCGCATCTACGGCACCGCCTTCGCCAAGCAGGAGGACCTCGACGCTTACCTCAAGCAGATCGAGGAAGCCGAGAAGCGCGACCATCGCAAGCTCGGGCGCGAGCTCGACCTCTTCCACTTCCAGGAGGAAGGTCCGGGCGTGGTGTTCTGGCACCCCAAGGGCTGGACCATCTTCCAGCAGCTCATCGCCTATATGCGGCGACGACTGACCGGCGACTACAGCGAGGTCAACGCCCCGCAGATCCTCGACAAGGTGCTGTGGGAGACCTCCGGCCATTGGGGCTGGTACCGCGAGAACATGTTCGCGGCGCAGTCCGCCGGCGACGAGGCCGAAGACAAGCGCTGGTTCGCGCTGAAGCCTATGAACTGCCCCGGCCACGTGCAGATCTTCAAGCACGGCCTGAAGAGCTATCGCGACCTGCCCATGCGGCTCGCCGAGTTCGGCGTGGTGCATCGCTACGAGCCGTCTGGCGCCATGCACGGCCTGATGCGCGTGCGCGGCTTCACCCAGGACGATGCGCATATCTTCTGTACCGAGGAGCAGCTCGCCGACGAGTGCCTCAAGATCAATGACCTGATCCTGTCGACCTATGCCGATTTCGGCTTCACCGGCGACCTCACCGTGAAGCTGTCGACCCGCCCCGACAAGCGCGTCGGCACCGACGCGATGTGGGATCATGCCGAGCGCGTGATGGCGACGGTGCTGCGCGAGATCCAGTCGCAGAACAATCACATCAAGACCGAGATCAATCCGGGCGAAGGCGCGTTCTACGGGCCGAAGTTCGAATACGTGCTGCGCGATGCCATCGGCCGCGACTGGCAGTGCGGCACCACGCAGGTCGACTTCAACCTGCCGGAGCGGTTTGGCGCGTTCTATATCGACCATGACGGTGGCAAGAAACCGCCGGTGATGGTGCACCGCGCGATCTGCGGTTCGATGGAGCGCTACATCGGCATCCTGATCGAGCACTATGCCGGCAACTTCCCGCTCTGGCTCTCGCCTGTGCAGGTGGTGGTTACGACCATCACCTCGGAAGCCGACGAATACGCCAAGCAAGTGGTGGAGCTGGCGCGGCGCGCCGGGCTTCGGGTCGAGATCGACCTGCGCAACGAGAAGATCAACTACAAGGTCCGCGAGCACTCGCTGGCCAAGATCCCCGCATTGCTCGTGGTCGGCAAGAAGGAGGCCGAGACGCATTCGGTCTCCGTCCGCCGCCTCGGCAGCGACGGGCAGAAGGTGATGCCGACGGCGGAGGCGATTGCCGCGCTTCTCGACGAAGCAACCCCGCCGGACGTCCAGCGGATGCGCGCAGCTTCGGCGGCCTAACCGGCTGTTGCAGTCCGCACAGACGGCTCGGCGCTCCCAGTATAAGCGCCGAGCGCCTCGTCCGCGCATTGCGCCAGATACAGGAACATGGTCGCGAGCATCTTTTCAAGCGCATCGCGGCCATGAGGCAGTAGCGTGACCTCGTTGCTCACGGCTCCGCTGCGCATGAGCAGGTGCTTGTCCTCAGCGTCCCGCAGCAGCGACAAGACGTGCTTGCGGGAGACCGAAAAATTTCTCGCCAGCGCGTTGATTGAAAGCTGCACCGGCCTTGCCGGAGGAAATGCGTCGCCCTCGACGCCCGACAGCGCCAGGCTGAACAGGATGACGACGCCGGCTTTGCGCTCCGCAAACGGCTCGAGGTCGGGAGCATTGTCGAGGACACGAAGGCCCGCGACGAAACGGCGGCCGAGCGCAATGGCGAAGGCCTTCGTGAAGACGGGATCGTTCACGGCGGCAAGATAGTCCGCGGCTCCGGGGAAGAGGCTGCACATCGCCTCGAATTGCCGCGCCCAGCGCGCCTGATGCAGGGCGAGCAGCTTTTCCGTCGGTGCCAGCAAACGCTTTCGGCGATCGGGATTGGGCGCAGCCGTCAGCAACCCGGCAGCGCGCATCAACGCGAGCAACGCCTCGCAGCGGCCACGGCTGCACAGCCCGAGCTCGGTACAGAGGTCCTTCATGGCGCCGACGGTCAGGCCGGGCTGGCCTGAATCCGTTCCCCGGAAATGCAGATAGAGCGCGACGTGGGTGAACAGCGCACGCGCGCGGTCACTGAGGAGCAGGTTGAGGAGCCTGTTGGTCCGGTAGATCGCCACGGCCCCCTCCGCCGACGACCGCATCGCCCGCGAAAAACCGGGATGGCGGCGCAGCGCGGCGACAGCATCGGGCGACGGAGTTAGCTGCGAAGCGGACATTGCGGAGACTGGACCATGCGCGTGTGCAACATCCGTTGGCACGGTCATCATGTTGCACACAAGCCTCACATGGTCGCTGTCAGCACAATCCACCCAAAAAGTCGCAGTTCTCGCCGCACCGTCGCGTGGGTACCTGAACGCAAGCGCGCGCCGTTTAGCCGGCGGTGCGCGCGAATTTGTGCAAAGGGGATGAGGTGCTGCTCGCTGATGCGTCCGATCGCCGCGGACTGTTGAAACAATCGCAGGTGCTCGCCCGGCCGTTCTGGCTTGCGGCGGCGCTGTCGCTTGCCGCGGTGGGCCCCGCCTTCGCGCAGGCGACCGAAGGCGGCGCAGGCGGTTCCGGGTCCTCCTCCTTCTCGAACGGCGGCACGAGCTCGGCGACCAGCCAGGGCGGCGACGGCGGCAACGCGGCAGCCGTCACCCGCGGCGGTGGCGGTGGCGGCGCCGGCGCGACCGGGGGCGGCGGCGGCGCAGGCTCCGGCGGCGCGGTCGGCGGCAATGGTGGCATCAGTGCGGGGCTTAGCGGGGGCACCGGCGGCAATGGCAGCAGTGGCAACAGCGGCGGCGGAGGTGGCGGCGGCGCGCATGGCGACGTCGTGACCACGGATACCACCAATTCCGCAACGATCACGGGCGGCGTGGGCGGGCGCGGCGGTTCGAGCACGGGCACCGCGAGCGGGGGCGGCGGTGGCGCCGGCGGCTATGGCGTGGTGATCGATGGCAGCGGCCTCACCTACTCCAACAACGGCACCATCGGCGGCGGCAATGGCGGAAGCGGCGGCGCCAATACCACAGGCAACGGCTTTGGCGGCAACGGAGGTGACGGCGGATACGGCGTCTTCCTGACCGGCGCCAGCATCCTCACCAATTCCGGGACGATCACGGGCGGCAACGGGGGCAGCGGCGGAAACGCGACCTCCAGCACCCAGAGCTCGGCCGGCGGCGACGGCGGCAATGGCGGCACCGCCGTCTATTTCGCCGGCGGCGGCACGCTGATCAATTCGGGCACCATCACCGGCGGCACGTCCGGCGCGCTCGGTGCCGGCTCCTCCAGCGTACTCAATGGCGTGAAGAGTGACGGGGAGGCTGGCTCGGCCGGCGACGGCGTCGTGGGCGCCAATCTCACGATCATCAACAGCGGCACGATCTCGGCCGGGGTGAACCTCGGCGCGCCGGTCGACGCCAACGCGATCACCTTCACCGGCGGTAGCAACGTCTTGGAGCTTTGGGCCGGTTCGGTTATCAACGGCAACGTCGTCGGCACCGGCACCGATACGTTCCGACTCGGCGGCTCGACCGACAGCACGTTCGACGTCTCCAGCATCGGCTCGACGGCGCAGTATCAGGGTTTTTCGACGTTCGTGAAAACTGGCAGCAGCACCTGGACGCTGACCGGCACGACGACGGCGGTAACGCCCTGGAGCATCAATCAGGGCACGCTCGCAGTTGGCTCCGACGCCAGCCTCGGCGCGGCGTCCGGTGGCCTCGCTTTCGGTGGCGGTACGTTGCAGGTTTTGGCGGATTTCACCACCAGCCGAACCATCACGCTCAATACGGGCGGCGGCACCTTCGACACCAACGGCTACAGCATGACGCTTTCAGGCGCCATCGACGGCACCGGCGGGCTCACCAAGATCGGCACCGGCACGCTGGTGCTGACGGGAACGAGTTCCTACACCGGCGCGACCATCGTCGATGCCGGCGTGCTCGACGTCGAAGGCGCGATCACCGGCACCTCCTCCGTAACGGTGAACGCCGGCGCCACGTTGACCGGCACGGGCCTCGTCGATCCCTTGACCGTGACGATCAATGCCGGCGGCGTGCTGGCTCCGGGCAACGGCACGGCGGGATCGTCGATGACGATCGACGGCAATCTCGCGATGCAATCCGGCGCGATCTATCTCGTGCAGCTCGATCCGTCGGCCGCGTCCTTCGCAACCGTCACCGGCACCGCGACACTCGGCGGCGCGACCGTGAGCGCGGTGTTCGCCAATGGCAGCTATGTCAGCAAGAGCTATACCATTCTGACCGCGAGCGGCGGCATCTCGGGCACGTTCGGCTCGCTGGTGAACACCAACCTGCCGGCCAACTTTCACACCAGTTTGAGCTACGATGCTAACGACGCCTATCTCAATCTCATCCTGACCTTCGCCGTTCCGGGTGGACTGAACGGCAACCAGCAGGCCGTCGGCAACGCACTGACCAATTTCTTCAATGCGAACGGCGGCATTCCGCTGGTCTATGGCGCGCTGACGCCGGCAGGACTCACTCAAGCCTCGGGCGAGCTCGCGAGCGCCCCGCAGCAAACCACCTTCGACGCAATGGGCCGGTTCCTGGGCCTGCTGACCGATCCCGCCCTGCAGCCGATTGCAGGGACACGAGGAACGAGCGGCGTAACCAGCTTTGCGGAGCAGGACAGTGCAAGCGTCCGTCCTGCCGCCAAGCGGAGTGACGCGTTCGCGATGTTCTCCGATGCCCCGCCCCGCAATTTTGAACAGCGCTGGGGCGTTTGGGCGGCCGGCGTTGGCGGTTCCCAAACCACCACTGGAAGCACGGCCGTCGGGTCGAACGATGCGACGAGCCGTGCCTACGCTACCGCCGCCGGCGCCGACTATCGGCTTTCGCCAGCCACGGTGGCCGGCTTTGCGCTCGCGGGCGGCGCCACCAGCTTCAACGTGAATGGTCTCGGGTCCGGCCGCTCCGATCTGTTTCAGGCGGGCATCTATCTGCGCCATGTCGAGGGGCCTGCCTTCATCACCGCCGCGCTCGCCTACGGATGGCAGGACATCACCACCGATCGTACCGTGACAATCTCCGGCGTCGATCGCCTGCGCGCCAACTTCAAGGCCAATGCCTGGGCAGGTCGGGTCGAAGGCGGCTATCGATTTGTCGCACCCGTGAGCGGCGGTATCGGCCTCACGCCCTATGCAGCGGCTCAGGCGACCGTCTTCGATCAGCCGGCCTACGCCGAACAGGTCGTCTCCGGTGCATCGACCTTCGCACTGAGCTACGCCGGCAAACGCGTGGCTGACAGCCGCAGCGAGCTTGGCCTGCGCACCGACAAGTCCTTCGCCGTGGGGGATGGCATCCTCACCCTGCGCGGCCGCCTCGCCTGGGCGCATGACTTCAACCCCGATCGCTCGGCGTCTGCCAGCTTCCTGGTGCTGCCGGGCGCGAGCTTCGCGGTCAGCGGGGCCGCGCAGGCGCGCGATTCCGCGCTCACCACGACCTCGGTCGAAATGAGGTGGGCCAACGGCTGGTCGGCCGCGGCGACATTCGAAGGCGAGTTCTCCGCCGTCACGCACTCCTATGCCGGCAAGGGCGCGGTGCGCTACGCCTGGTGAACTGCAACGGGCGCAGATCACAATCTGTCTAGATGAGGGGTCTACGGTCTCGTGGCCGGCAGGATCGCATGCTAATGCCATGGCCAAAATTGGCCCCATGAAAGAGACGCCTGTGCCCGACGCCATCGACCTCCTGAAGACCCGCCGCTCCGTCAAGCCGCGCGAGATGGCGGGGCCCGGCCCCTCGCCGTCCGAGCTCGAGACGATCCTCACCATCGGCGCGCGGGTGCCGGATCATGGCAAGCTCGCGCCCTGGCGCTTCATCGTCTTCGAAGGCGAGGCCCGGATGCGCGCCGGCGAAGTGATCGCGCGCGTGTTCGCGCGCAAGAATCCGGGCGCGCCGGCGACCGACATCGAGATCGAAAGGAAGCGGCTCACCGACGCGCCGCTCGTCATCGGGATCGTCAGCTTCACCAAGCCGCACCCGAAGGTGCCGGCCTGGGAGCAGGAATTGTCGGCCGGCGCCAGCGCCATGAACATCGTCACGGCCGCGACTGCGCTCGGCTATGGCGCGTGCTGGCTGACCGGCTGGTTCGCCTTCGACCGCGACGTGCTGGAAGGGCTCGGGCTGAAGCCGGACGAGAAGCTCGCCGGCCTCGTGCACATCGGCAGGCCGACCAAGCCGAGCGAAGACCGCCCGCGCCCGGCACTCTCGGAGATCGTGACGCGGTTCTAGTCGACTTCTCAGAGTTGACGGACCGCTGATCTTCCGGCTTTGATCCCGTTGCGTCGGCCGGGCAGGATACCGAAGCGAGCCTTACCGCTGCCGCCTGATGCTGCGCGGGCTCTCGCCATGATCACCACGCGACGAACATTCCTCGCCGGCGCAGCGCTGCTCGCCGGCACCGCCGTGCGCAGCCGCGCGAACGACATACCCGTGCCCTCGCCCGATCAGCTCGAGCGCATCACGGCGTTCTTCGACAACGAGGTCACGACTGGCCGGCTTCCGGGTGCGGTCATACTGGTTCAGCAACACGGCAAGCCGCTCTTTCTGAAGACCATTGGCGTGCGCGACGTGCGGACCGGCCTGCCCATGACGCCGGACACGATCTTCGCCATCCACTCCATGACCAAGCCGGTCACGAGCCTCGCGGCCATGATGCTGATCGATACCGGCAGGCTGTCCCTGTCCGATCCCGTCTCCAAATACATCTCGTCCTTCGCCGACGTGAAAGTTGGGCTCGACACGGCGGCCGCCGAGCGATTGCATGTCCTCAAAACGGTGACCCCGATCCGGCCGGTCACCGTTCAGGACCTCATGCGGCACACCTCCGGGATCACTTACGGATATATCGGCGGCGAGCTGATCGAAGAGGCCTATATGGCCGCGAACATTTTCGAAGGCGGTTTCGACAATACGGAGTTCGCCGATCGCATTGCGAAACTGCCGCTGGCGCGCCAGCCCGGCACGCTCTGGCGCTACGGTCATTCCACCGACGTGCTCGGCCGCGTCATCGAGGTCATTTCGGGGCAGACGCTCTACCAGTTCCTCAAGCAGAACGTGCTCGATCCGCTCGGCATGACCAGCACCAAATTCGTGCTGACGACGCCCGACGAGTTCAAGCGGATGGCTCGGCCGCTGCCAAGCGACAAGATCCTGCTCGACGCCGAACGCGACCGCCTCGCCCATCCCGAATGGGAATCCGGCGGCGGCGGCCTGCTCTCGACCATCACCGACTACGGCCGCTTTGCGCAGATGCTGCTCAATGGCGGCGAGCTCGACGGCAAGCGCTATCTCAGCCCCGCCGCCTTCAAGAACATGACGACGGACCACATCGGGCCGGGCTCGGGCGTCGATCGCGACTATTTCTATTTCCCGGGCGACGGCTTCGGCTACGGCTACGGCCTTGCGGTGCGCACCGATCCCGGCAATGCCAAACCGCCGCCACCGGGCTCGATCGGCGAATTGAAGTGGGATTCGGGCAGCGGCACCTATTTCGGCGTCGATCCCAAGCTCGACATGATCTACGTCATGATGCAGCAGACCCAGAACGAGCGCGGCCGCATCACGCCAGCCTTCAAGGCGCTCGTCTACGATGCCTACCCTCCCGGGCTACGCCGCCCGTGAGGCGCGCTGTCCGAACGTCGTCAGCAACTGCTCGATCTCGCCCGCCGGGCGCGCGGCGCTGAACAGGAATCCCTGAACCTCGTTGCAGCCTTCCGCGCGCAGCCAGTCGAGCTGGTCCTCGGTCTCGACGCCTTCCGCGGTCGTCGTGATGTTGAGGCTGCGGCCGAGTCCCGAGATCGCGCGCACGATCGCGACGCAGTCAGGGCGCTCCGCGAGATCCTTCACGAAGGAACGATCGATCTTGATCTTGTCGAAGGGGAAGCTACGCAGATAGCTGAGGCTGGAATAGCCGGTGCCGAAATCGTCCATGGAGATGCCGACACCGAGCTCGCGCAACTGGTGCAGGGTGGCGAGGTTGGCGTCGGTCTCGGCCAGGAAGATCGACTCGGTGATCTCGAGCTCGAGCCGCTTCGGCGCCAGGCCCGATTGTGCCAGCGCCGAGATCACGACCTGGACCAGGTTGCGGCTGCGGAATTGCGCCGGCGACAGGTTGACCGCGACCTTGATGTCGCGCGGCCATTTCACAGCCTCGCTGCACGCTTCGCGCAACACCCACTCCCCGAGCTGCGTGATCAGGCCGATGTCCTCGGCTACCGGGATGAACTCGGCCGGCGAGATCATGCCCTTGTCCGGATGACGCCAGCGCAACAGGGATTCGAACCCCGAGATGCGGTCGGAGGCGATCGAGACCAGCGGCTGGTAGTGCAGCTCGAATTCGCCATTGGCAAACGCACGCCGCAGGTCGAGCTCCATGTCGCGGCGCCGCTGCGCTTGCAGATCCATCTCTCTTTCGAAGAAATGGTGCATGCCGCCGCCGTCGGACTTGGCCCGGTAGAGCGCCATGTCGGCATTGCGCATCAATTCCTCCGACGTCACGCCGTCGCCGGGCGACAGCGCAATGCCGATGCTGGCGCCGATGACGAGCTCCAGGCCGTCGATGTCGTAGGGCGCGCTCAGCATCTCGATCAGCAGGCTCGCACAGGCGCTGGCCTCGTTCGGCGAGACGTCGGCAGCAAGGATCACGGCAAACTCGTCGCCGCCGAGGCGAGCGGCAAGGTTGGCGCCGCGGATCGCGATTGCCAGGCGCTCCGCGACCTGCTTCAGCAGGCGGTCGCCCACGGGATGGCCGAAGGAATCGTTGACGGTCTTGAACAGGTCGAGATCGACGCAGAGCACGCCGACCCTTTTGCCCCCGGCCTGGTCGAGCGCCTGCTTCAGGCGCTCCTGGAAATGCTCCCGGTTCGCCAGATTGGTAAGCCCATCATGATGGGCCATGTAGGCGATGCGCGCCTCGGCCTTGCGCCGTTCGGTGATGTCGACCACCGCGACCAGATAGCCGTCGCGGCCTTCGAACGTGACGCGGCGGCCGAAGGTCAGGACCTCGATCTCGCTGCCGTCGGCGCGCAGGTGCCGCCAGTTGCGTGAGGAGTGATAGGCATCACCGAGACGCTCCAGCGCCTCGGCGTGGCTGTCCCATTCGTCCTGCGGCCAGATTTCCGGCAGGCTCATGCGCAGGAAGACATCCCGGCTGTAACCATAGTGCTGGACCGCGGCGTCATTGACGCCCAGGAAGCGTTTCGTCTCGGCGTCGAACACCCACATCGGCATCGGGTTGCTGTCGAACAGCAGCCGGAAGGATGCGTCGCGCTGCTTCAGCGCGGTGACATCGGAGATCGTGAGCGACACGACATCGGCAAAGGCGGTGGCGCAGAGCCGGAGATGGCGTCCATCGTGCTCTATCTCGCGCTGCTCGCTGCGGCCGCCCGAGATGGCTGAATACAGAATCTCCACGACGTCCGGTGACGCCAGCAGCGTGTCGCCCTCCCCGAGCCGGCGCCACAACAAGCTTCCGCTCGCGACCTTCAGGAGCACCTCCGCGCTTCTGTTGTGATGCACAATCTGGAAGTCAAAGGGCCTCGCATCGGCATCGCGCAGCGCGGCCAGCGACACCACCGCGTCGTCGGTGGCCGAGAAGATCGCATCGAGGAGATTATATTGTCCGCCGCGCTCGTTGACGTAAGTCCCGATCAGCATGGCGCCCCAGCGCGAGGCCGTCGGCAGCGCCAGCACGTCGTAGGTCCTGACCATGCCGTCGCGCACGCAGTGCGCGCGCGCATGATGCGGGCGGCCGTTCCGCAGCGCGTTCGCCGCGACTTCCGCAAGCGCGGTGGCGCAATCGGGCGCAAGGGCTGCCACCGGAACGTCCCAGCGCTCGTCGCCGAGCCAAGTCTGCACGTAGCGTCCACTGCGCGACAATTTGAGCGCACCGTCGTTCCGCAGCAGCGCGATGTGGTCGGCGAGCCGTCCGAGGCTGCCGAGCATCACGTCCTCGTAGCGCGGCAACCGTTCGCCCGGCCGCAACGCAGCGTGCCATTTGCGCTGAAGCACCGGGATGTCGTCAAACATGTCGGTGGCCGGTTTGCCCGGCATTGTCTTCGCGGCACTCATTGCATTCCCCACGCACTCTGCCGCGCATCCAAGGCAGACGCACTTAATGGCGTGTAAAAGGTTTTTGCGTGCGGCGCCCAAAGCGCGATTATGACAGTTTTAAGTCAGGCGATGGTTAGGGCGCATTAGAGAGTGTGACGGTGGGACAAAGGAAGTCGCGTCAACAGGAGTTCACGACCATCGTCAGGCACCAATGCTGACCCCAACGTCATCCGGACGGGCAAAGTCCCAGGAGTGATTTGCCCGACGGCACACGTGGTTTCTTATTTATCGAAATCAACCCCATGCAAAGTAGAATGACGCGTCAGCCCGCCAGCCGCTCGCCGCGCGTCGTATGGGCGCGGGCGCGCCGCTAGTCCTCGCTCGAGGCCGCCGACCGGTTGTTGAGATAGGCCTGGGACAGGAGGAAAAACAGCGCGCGTTCGCCCTGATACTTGGCCGCCGGTCGGGTGCGCTCGAAGCCGTCGGCAAACAGCTTGCCCGACTGGTCGCAAACCTGCCACCGCCAGCCAAATCGCTTGCGTCTCGTAAGGACCACTTCGAACATGCCGACGGGCTGCGCCCCCTGCTCGTTGCCGGCCACGCGAGGCGAAGACGGACGACCCGCGCATCCGGCCCCCTTGGACGGATGCCAGAGGTATAACGCAGCAGGAGCGAAAGAGAACAAAATTGATTATCGGAATTGTATCGCAGGTGCGGTGTTTCCCCAGGCCTTGCGCTTGAACACGGTTTGGTAGCGCTTTCGCACGCGATTCAAATCGGAACACAAGGCGGGTCGACCGGTGAGCAGAGACTCACCGGTCAATCCCGTGGCGAACCTCAGCGGCCGACTCGCGCCTGCAGATGCGCCGGATAGCGATCGCCCTCGACGGTGACGCTGGCGAGAATGTCGGCGATGGCACGGCGATCGGCATCCGTCAGCGCGACGGCGGCAGCACCGATGTTTTCCTCGAGACGATGGAGCTTCGTGGTGCCGGGAATCGGTACGATCCAGGGCCTTTGCGCCAGCAGCCAGGCGAGCGCGATCTGCGCCGGCGTCACACCCTTCGCTTTCGCGATCGCGCCGAGCAGGTCGACGAGAGCCTGGTTGGCCTTTCGTGCGCTGGATGAGAAGCGCGGTACGATGTTGCGGAAGTCGTTCTGATCAAACGTGGTGCTTTCAGTGATTGCACCGGTCAGGAACCCTTTGCCGAGAGGGCTGAACGGGACGAAGCCGATGCCGAGTTCCTCCAGTGTCGGCAGGATCTCCTTTTCCGGCTCGCGCCACCACAGCGAATATTCGCTCTGCAGCGCGGTGACCTTCTGCACCGCATGGGCACGACGGATGGTCTGCGCGCCTGCCTCCGACATGCCGAAATGGGCGACCTTGCCGGCAGCGATGAGATCCTTCACGGCTCCGGCGACCTCCTCGACCGCGACCTCCGGATCGACGCGGTGCTGATAGAGCAAATCGATGCGATCCGTCTTCAGCCGCTTCAATGCGGCATCGGTGAATGCGCGGATGTTGGCGGGCCTCGAGTCGAGACCGGCCTCGACCTTGCCGTCCCTGAAGCCGAACTTGGTCGCGATCACGATCTTGTCGCGGAACGGCGCCACCGCCTCGCCCACCAGCTCCTCGTTGACGAAGGGACCGTAGGCCTCTGCCGTATCGAAGAACGTCACGCCGCGCTCGAAGGCCGTCCTGATCAGCGCGATCGCCTGGCTCTTGTCCGTCGCGGGGCCATAGCCATAGCTCAACCCCATGCAGCCGAAGCCGAGGGCCGAGACTTCGAGACCGCTGTTTCCCAGTTTGCGCGTTTGCATTGCATTTTCTCCGGCTTGTGACGTCGGACGCAAATTTAGAGCGCGCCGCGGCCAGCGATTAGGTGATAAAATAGGCATGTACTGATGATCTGGATTCATGAATGGCCCGGGCCAACGTCAACGATCTCATCGCCTTTCTCGCAGTCGCGCGCGAGCGCAGCTTCACCCGCGCCGCAGCCCAGCTCGGCGTGTCGCAATCCGCGCTGAGCCACACCGTGCGCGCCCTCGAGGAGCGGCTCGGCTTGCGGCTTCTGACCCGCACAACGCGGAGCGTCGCGCCAACCGAGGCCGGCGAGCGCCTGCTGCGCACCGTCGGGCCGCGGTTCGACGAGATCGACGCGGAATTGTCCGCGCTCACGGAGCTGCGCGAAAAGCCCGCGGGCACCATCCGCATCACCACGGGCGAGCACGCGGCGCATACCGTGCTGTGGCCTGCGCTCGCAAGGCTCCTGCCGCGCTATCCCGACATCAAGGTCGAGCTCGCCGTCGATTACGGTCTGACCGACATCGTTGCCGAGCGCTACGATGCCGGTGTGCGCCTCGGCGAACAGGTCGCCAGGGACATGATCGCGGTGCGCATCGCGCCCGACATGCGCATGGCCGTGGTCGGCGCGCCCGCCTATTTCACGGACCGTCCCAGGCCGAAGCAGCCGCAGGATCTGACCGAGCACGGCTGCATCAACATCCGCCTGCCGACCTATGGCGGGATCTATGCCTGGGAGTTCGAGAAACGCGGCCGCGCGATGAAGGTGCGCGTCGACGGGCAGTTGGTGTTCAACACCGGCACGCTCAGGATGAATGCCGTGCTGGCGGGGCTTGGTCTTGCCTATCTCCCGGAGGATCTGGTGAAGCGGGAGATCGCCGACGGCCGGCTGATCCGCGTGCTCGCCGACTGGTGCCCGCCGTTTGCGGGCTACCATCTGTATTATCCGAGCAGGCGGCAGCCAACCCCTGCCTTCGCCGTGCTGGTCGAGGCGCTACGCTATAGGAAATGAGATTGAGCTGCGACCGCGGCCGAGATCAGCTCCCTCGCCGCGCCCTTCGCGGCAGGGCAATCGCATTTGGGTTGGTGAACGTGCTCGGCCCCATGGTTCGAGACGCGCCGCAAGCGGCGCTCCTCACCATGAGGGTCTAAGATTTTGCCGCGAAACTGGACCTCATCCTGAGGAGCCCGCCAGCGGCGGGCGTCTCGAAGGATGGGCCGCAAAGGAACCGCTCACCCGGTTCTTTTGCATATGCGATTGCCCTGCCGTAAGCGGGGCGAGGTGAGAAGGCATCGCCGTCTGGTTCAGGCTGGATGCGTCAGCGTGCGACGACTTCGACTTCGCCGTCGACGCCGTTGACGACGTTGAAGCCGCGCTCAAAGACCTTGCCCTCGTTCTTGGCGATGGCGCGGTATTCGCCTTCGGAGAGCACGACGCGCGGGAAGGCGCCGATCGATTCCTTGATCACGTCGCCGCCGGGGGTGAGCACCGACCAGGCGGTGTTGGCGAGCGCCTCGCCGCCCTTGTCGCTGACGAGCTTCAGAGTAATCACGGCTGCGCGGTGGGTGATGGTCACGTCGGTGAGCTTGCCCGCCTGCACGCGAATGTCGGAGCGCACCACCGAGTTGGCATCGCCATAGTTGGAGATGATGTAGTAGGTGCCCTCCGGCAGCAGCACGACGTCGCCGGCGGCGACGTTCGGCACCAGCGAGGAGCGCTCGCCGCCTTCGAATTGGCTGCCCTTGTAGATCGCGAACGAGATCTGGTTCTGCGGAATGCGGCTGGTGCCGACGCGGCCCTCGATGCGCAGGCCCCCGGCCGGCAGCACGAAGGCCTCGCGGTCGGTCTCGGCCTTCAGGCTCACCGTGCGCACCGCGCTGACGAGGCCGAAGGCCACGTGCACAACGTAATTGCCGGGCTGCAGCACGATGTTGGGCGTGGCGTTGCGGTCCTCTTTGATCAGCTTGAACGTGCCGTTCTCGTCGGGGCGGTCGGCAAACACCCGCCACACCAGCCCGCTGGTGATCGGCGGCAGATCCTTGCCGTATTTCGCGGTCAGCGACAGCACGGCTTGGCCGGGCGCGGCCGCCCCCATGGGCGCGGCCGGCGGAACGGTCGCGACCGAGGGCGGAATGGTCGGAGATGCAGGCTGCGTCAGCGTCGGCGGCAGGCTCGGCGGCGCCGCTCCGGGGCCCGAGGGCGGCGCGAGGCTGACGGCCGCGCCGGGATCAGGCACGGCGGCCGGTGGCACCGGCGGCGGGCGGTCGGAGAACAATTGCGCGTGAGCGGTGCCCTCGCCAAGGACGCAGGCAAGCAAAACAGCCGGCAGCAGCCATCCGCTGCGCCGCCATCGTCTGATGCCGTCACCCCCGAAAATCATGCCACCTGCTTTTCACCGAAAACGCGGCAAATTCAAGCCACCGGAACCCCGGGAAACACCTGTTTCTGGAACAGGTGGAACCTCAAATGATTAGTCTTGCAGCAACCGGCCATCGCCATACTCCTGCCCAGTGCCCTCCCCAAAGCGGCATAAACCATGCTTCGCTGTGTTTCTGGCGGGACAGGATCGCGGTGCCTAGTCTGGTCTGCGTCAGTCGGGTCGTAGGAGATCTTCGGTGCTGGATATGTTGAAGGGTCGCGGCGCGAACGGCTCCAACGGTGCGAACGGCGAAAAGGTGGGGCTCGGCAGCATTCGCCGGCCGGTTATCGGCCTTGCGCTCGGCGGCGGTGCGGCGCGTGGCTTCGCCCATATCGGTATTCTGAAAACGCTGCTGGCCAACGGCATCGTGCCGAACGTCGTGGTCGGCACCTCGATCGGCGCGGTGGTCGGCGGCGCCTATGCCGCCGGTCATCTCGACACGCTGGAGGAATGGGCCCGCAGCTTCCAGGGCGTGCGCAATATCCTCTCCTATCTCGACATCCGCCTCAATGGCTCCGGCCTGATCGGCGGCGAGAAGCTCGCAACCCGGCTGGAAGCGGCGATCGGCCAGACCCTGATCGAGGAATTGCCGATCAAGTTCGCCACGGTCGCCACCGAGGTCCGTACCGGCCACGAGATCTGGCTGACGCGCGGGCGCATGGTCGAGGCGATGCGCGCCTCCTATGCACTGCCGGGCATCTTCTCGCCCGTGCTGATCGGCGACCGCTGGCTGGTCGACGGCGCGCTGGTGAATCCGGTGCCGGTCTCGGCGGCGCGGGCGCTGGGCGCGGAAATCGTCATCGCTGCAAATCTTTCCAGCGACATCTTCACCCATTCCACGACCATTTATTCACACGGCACGATGGCCGCTCCGGTCGCGCCGGCGGCAACCGAGGACGCCGCGGCCAAGGACGGCGCCAAGGACACAGCCAAGCGGCGCTTTCCGAGGTTTTTCTCGCCCGAGCGCACGGTGAAGCGCGAGTTCTTCGGCAGTGTCGGACGGCCCGGCATCTCCTCGGTGATGGTGGATGCCTTCAACATCATGCAGGACCGCATCACCCGCGCGCGGCTTGCGGGCGATCCGCCGGACATGCTGATCACGCCGCGGGTCGGCCAGATCGGCTGGTTCGACTTCCATCGCGCTGACGATCTGATCGCCTTCGGCGTCCGCGCCGCCGAGCGCGCGATCGAGTCCATCCAGGAGGCGATCCACGTGCTGGCGCCGGCGCTGGAAGACACCGCGCCCAAGACGGGCGACAAGCCCGGCGAGAAAGTCAGCGAATAGAGCTCATGCCGTCTTGATGTAGTCGCGCAGGGCTTCCTGCTCGGTCTCGTATTCGCGCACACGCCATTTGACGATGTCGCCGATCGAGATCAGGCCAACCACTTTGCCATTGTCGAGGACCGGCAGATGCCGGAACTTTCCTGTGGTCATCATCTCCATGATCTCGGCGACCGTGTCGGTCTCCTTGCAGGTCACGACCTTGCGGGTCATGACGCTCGAGACCGGCTCCTCCAGCAGCCCTGCACCCCGCTCGCCGAGCACGCGCACGATGTCGCGTTCCGACAGGATGCCTTCCAGCCGGCTCTGATTCATCACCAGCACCGCGCCGATCTTCTTCTCGCCCAGCAGCTTGATTGCGGCCGACATCTTCGCGTCGGGCTCGACGCTCATGATTTGGTGGCCCTTGGTGTTGAGGATAGAACGTACCGTCATTGCCGCCTCCCTGAATCCAACCCAGCCCTCTAAGCTTCGGGCCGGACTTGTTCGCGAGTCTTCAACTAACAGTCTCAGTGCCGGTTTCATTCTCAGGCACCGCGCGAAGCAGGGCCGCTACCGGCTTGTCGCATCACGACATTCTTCGCATGAGATGATGGATGAAATCGCTCCATCTCGCAAGCGCCGCTTCAAATGCGGTCTGAAATGTCCTGTGATGACGCATCTGCAGCATCGGGGCGCGCGCGCGGCACGGGGTCGAACAGCGAGAACAGCAGAAGCCCCGCGAAGAAGCCGCCGATATGCGCCTGCCAGGCGACGGTTGCGCCCTCGGTGTCGACCCCGATGGCCCCGATGCCGAAGATGATGTTGACGCCGAACCACACCGCTAGAAAGCCCATCACCCGCCCGTCGCGCAGCGCCCGCGACAGCGGCAGCGCCGGCACCTTTGCCGCCGTGTCGGCATCGCTGCGGCTGAAGGACAGGAAACTGCCACGCACGAAGGCAAAGCGGATCGCGGCCGCCATGGCGCCGGATACCGACGCCGACGCCCCGATCATCGGCGCCACCGCATGCTCATGGGTGAGGAGATGGGCAAGCGCGCCCGCCGCCGCCGTCACCGCCAGGAACAGGTAGAAGCGCACCGGCCCGAAGCGCCGCGCCAGCGCGCTGCCGAACGGCAACAGCCACAGCACGTTGAAGCCGAGATGGGTGAGATTGGCGTGGAGCAGCGAATAGGTGACGAAGGTCCATACCTTCGCACCGCTGCCGCCGGGGATCGCGAGATTGAGCAGCGAGGAATCATAGCGCTTCGGGATGAAGCCGAAGATGTCGATGGTCCAGTTCTCGAGTTCCGGCGGCAGCAGCACCCGCAGATGGATCACCGCCAGCAGCGCGATGTAGGCCGTCAGCGCCCCCGGCAGCGTCAAAACCGGCTCGTGCCGCGCGTCCTGAAGTGCGGCCGGCTCATCCGGCGGAGAATTTGGCGGGGCGTCCAAGGGATTTTTGGCTTTCAAAGCGCGAACAGAGCGACAGGCGTGGAGATAGTCGCCTTTGCCCACCCCGTGCAAGTGCACAAAAGGAAAAGGGAGGGCCCTGGGAAAGCCCTCCCTGTCCGTGTCGGCCTTCCGGGACTTGGAGGAAAAAGGAGTATCCCCACCCCTCCCCGCGGCCCGTGACCAAACTGTTTGACGCCCTGTGTACAGGCCTCGCCGAAACCTGGAAAACGGCGAAGCTTGCGACCGCGGCGACCATAGCAGCCGCGCGAACGGGTTAAAGCCCATCGTTAATTTAACGTTAACGACGCAAAGACCCGCCCTTGAGGGCAAAAAACGCGCCTGCGGCATGGACGCTGCAAATCCGCTCCTGCACAACACAGAAGGGGACCCGAGGTGCACTGAAGCGGGACAAGTCTGTCCCATGACGTGCGGCCGAGGGGCGAGCGTAGAGTCATGAAGCATCCGTCAAGCCGCGAATTCTTCGCCTATTGGGACGACAAGCGCGGCACCGCGCGGGCGCCTGACCGCGCCGATATCGATCCGGCTGCCGTCCGCGGCCTGCTGGGCGACATCTTTGTCCTGTCCTGCGAGCCGACGCTTGGCTTTCCCTTCCGCGTCGCCGGCACGCGCGTCTGCGCGCTCACGGGACGCGACCTCAAGGACCAGAGCTTTGCCGCGCTGTTTGCGCGCGAGTGCCGCTCCGAGATCGAGGAGATCACTGCAATCGTCGCAGAGGAGACGCTTGGCGCCATCGCCGGCCTCACCGCGACGCGGCAGGACGGCACGCGCGCGCATCTCGAGCTCTTGCTGCTGCCCTTCAACGCGCGTCCGCATACCCCGGTGAGCGTCACCGGCGTGCTCGCCCCGTTCAACGACGAATATGGTGCGCTCGGCGAATTCGCCCTCACCTCCTGGCGCTATCTGCACCAGCCTGAGAAGCTGTTGCCCCGCGCCATCCGCAAGCTGCAGATCGCGCGCGGATTGATGGTATATGAGGGGCTGAGATAGACGCCCGCCCCGGGCGCGCGGGAAGCAACGTGCAATCACATTGGCGCCGCGCCGAGCCTTCCGATCTGCCGGCGATCAACGCGATCGCGACGGCCGTCCATCCCGATCTGCCGGAACGCGGGGACGTGCTTGCGGAGAAGATGAGCTTGTTTCCGGAGGGCTGCCGGGTGCTCATCGCAGGCGACGACGTCTTTGGCTACGGTATCGCTCATCCCTGGACGCTCCACCAGATTCCGCCGCTCGACGACTTCCTGCAACGACTGCCGCCTGCGCCGGACTGCCTCTACGTGCATGACGTCGCGGTAATGCCTGCCTCGCGCGGCAGCCGCGTCGCGACATCGTACATCGAGACGCTCGCACGCCTGGCGCGCGCGAGCGGAATCGAACATCTCGCGCTCGTCTCCGTCTACGACACCTCTCCGTTCTGGGCGCGCCACGATTTTCGCGTGATCGCGCCCGATGCGGCGTTGCGCACCAAGCTCGTGTCCTATGGCGACGGCGCAAGATACATGGTCCGCAATCTCGCTGAGAGCCGTTTGCGCGAGGCATAGTGGGCGCAGTGGACACGTTGCCCAGTCGCCGCAGACCATTCACGTTGCCGTGTACGCGCTCGAACCGGTTTTCGTCCGGCTCCGTCCAACGGCTGAGCGGGCCGTTCCGGGCTTCGCTGAATCGAAGACTGGAGAACTCCCATGTTTACGAAATCCAGATTGACAGCAATTGCATTGATCAGTTTTGCCGCCACGACCGCGATGGCCACGACCAACGCCAACGCATTCCACGAGCGCGTTACGACCTGCGATATCCTCTTCGTCGCGGGTTGCGGCCCGCTGTTTCTGACTGAAGCGCCGGCCCCCCGCCGGACCGATCGTCTGCCGCCTCCCCGCGACACGTCCCCGACCTACATGAAGCAGACCGATCCCCGCTACAGCTCCGCGATGAATAACGCCGGAGGAGGCGGTGGTGGCGGTGGTGGCGGTGGCGGCCGCTGAGTTCACCTGACGTGACCGAATACGGCGCCGCCGGCGTGCTCCGGCGGCGTTTATTTGCTTTGCGGATTGAGCGCTGACAAACTCGGATCGATGCGAGAAGCGACCATGATGGCTGTCCCTCATCCGCGCGACGTCATCTCAACAGGCCGCCCCCGTAGCGCAGCTCGTACAGATCGACGCCGCCTTGCGCGATCACCTCGACGCCGTGGAAGCGTTCGAGCGAACCTTCGACATCGTTGCGATAGGCCAAGTCATCGGCGGTGAGACTCGCCGGTCCACGATAGGGCATGTCGACGCTCACCGCGAGCAACGCCTGGCGCAAGAACTGGTAGATCGAGAGCAGCGTTGCACGGTCATCGATGTCGCTCCGCGCGCCACCCGAGTAGCTCATCGACCAGATGACCCTGTCATCCCGCGACACGGTCTCCTGACCAACGAAAAAGCCCATGCCGAAATAGATGTCGCGGTATGTGTAAGGCGGCGCGCGGTGCTCGAGCTGCTTCGAGCCGGCGAGCAGAGGCGCTGCGATGGTCGCGTCGTCATCGAGACCGGCGTAGGTGCGCCGCTTGGCCTCGACGAGGAAGGCGGCAAGATCGCTGAGGGCATCAGGCAAGCGATGGGTCACTCACGCCTCCTTCGCGTAAGCTGCAAGCCCCGCCCTGATCATCGCCAGCATCTCGTCGCGAACCGGGTCGCTGGTGCCGCGCGGCCAGGCCGCGGCGAGCGGCAGCTTGTTGGCCGTGGAGGCCGCGAGCGGAATGTAGCGCACGCCGCGTGTCGCCATGCGCGCGGTCCAGCGCGGGACGATGGCGACGCCGAGGCCGGCAGAGACCAGATTGACGATGGTCTGCTTCTCCTCGGCGATCTGGGCGATATGCGCATCCAGCCCCGCCTCCGCGAACAGTTTTATGGTGAGGTCGTGGCTGTGCGGGCGCGACTTGCGCTCGGGCACGATCAGCGCCTCACCTTCGAGATCGGCGATTCTGACGCGCTTGCGCGACGCCAAACGGTGGCGGTCGGGCACCACGACGACCGCCGTCTCGTGAAACAGGAAGAGAAACTCGAGCCGCTTGTCGGCCTGCTGCGGCGGGCGGACCAGCGCGAGATCGAGCCGGCCGGACAGAAGACGCGGCAACAGGCGGATGGTCTTGTCCTCAACCAGCTGCACCGTGACGTCGGGCCTGCGCTTCCTGAAATCGTGCAGCAGCATCGGGAGCAGGCCCGCCGCCGCGCTGTCGATCGCGCCCAGGCGCACCTTTGCGGCGCGCTTGCGCGCGCGGTTGCGGAATTTGTCGGCGATCGCATCGGCCTGTGCCAGGAGCTGGCCGGCTTCCTTGACCAGCAGCTCGCCCTCCTCCGTGAGCGCAACGCTGCGGGTCGTGCGCGTCATCAGGCGCGCGCCGAGATCCTCCTCCAGGAGGCGGATGTGACGACCGAGCGCCGAAGGCAGCATGTCGAGCCGCTGCGCCGCCTTGCCGAAATGCAGCTCCTCGGCCGCCGCGAGGAAGCAGCGCAATTGATGCAGGTCCATTCCGTCCTCCGCGTGCGATTATATCAATTTTTTGAATAAACGCGAGCCGATTGTCTTTGAGCCCTGCCGGGTCTTTCGTGCAGGGAGCCGTCAAGCATAACGACAACAGTCAGGCGAGGAGATCGCTCGATGAGTTCCGAACTGGAATCACGGGTGCTGCGCAAGATCACGTTGCGCATCGTCCCGTTCATCATGCTCTTGTACTTCATTGCCTTCATCGACCGCGTCAACATCGGTTTCGCGGCGCTGACCATGAACAAGGACCTCGGCTTCTCGCCGACCGTGTTCGGCTTCGGCGCCGGCATCTTCTTCCTCGGCTATTTCCTGTTCGAGGTGCCCTCCAACCTCGTGCTCGACAAGGTCGGGGCGCGGATCTGGATCGCGCGGGTGATGATCACCTGGGGCCTGATCTCGGGCGCGATGGCCTTCGTCCAGGGCCCCAACAGCTTCTATGCCCTGCGCTTCCTGCTGGGTGCTGCGGAAGCCGGTTTCTTCCCCGGCATCATCCTTTACCTCAGCTACTGGTTTCCGGCGCGCCAGCGCGCCGCCGTCACCGCCCTGTTCATGGCCGCCGCACCGCTCTCGACAGTGCTGGGCTCGCCGGTGTCCGGCGCGCTGCTCGAGATGCACGGCCTGTTCGGATTGGCCGGCTGGCAGTGGATGTTCCTGATCGAGGCGGCGCCTGCGCTCGTGCTCGGCGTGATCGTGCTGTTCTACATGACCGATCGGCCCGAAAAGGCGAAGTGGCTCACCGACGACGAACGCCGCTGGCTGGTGCTGACGATGAATGCGGAGGTGACCAGCAAGGCGCATGTGGCGAGCCACAGCATCTGGCGCGGTCTTGCGGATCCACGCGTGCTCGCGCTGTCGCTGGTCTATTTCGGCACCTCGGCCGGTCTCTACACGCTCGGCATCTGGGCCCCGCAGATCATCAAGGAGCTCGGGCTCTCCTCGCTCCAGGTCGGCTTCCTCAACGCGGTGCCGGGTATCGTCGCCGTGATCGCGATGGTCGCATGGGCGCGGCATTCGGACCGCACCGGCGAACGCACATGGCACGTGGTGTCTGCCTGCCTGCTCGCCTCCCTTGGCCTTGCGATGGCCGGCTTCGCTGGCACGGTGGCCTCCGTCGTGCTGACGCTCACCCTCGTCAATATCGGCATCTCCTCCTCCAAGCCGCCGCTGTGGAGCATGCCGACGCTGTTCCTGTCCGGTTCGGCAGCGGCCGCAGGCATCGCCACCATCAACTCGATCGGCAATCTCGGCGGCTTCGTCGGTCCCGCCATGATCGGCTGGATCAAGGACATGACCGGCAGTTTTCAAGGCGGACTGTTCTTCGTCGCCGGCCTGCTCGTGCTATCAGCCCTGCTGACCTGGCTGCTCTCCCGCTCGCAAGCCGCGCGCGACGTCGCTGACGCCATCCCCAACGCCAATTCATTCCCACGGAGATCCAACCATGCGTGAATATTCCATTGCCGCTATCCCTGCCGATGGCATCGGCCCCGAAGTGATCGCCGCCGGCGTCACCGTGCTGGAGAGCCTGCAAAAGCGCCTCGGCGACGTGAAGTTCAACGTCGAGACTTTCGACTGGGGCTCGGCCTATTATCGCAAGCATGGCGTGATGATGCCGACCGACGGGCTCGCGAAGCTGAAGAAATTCGACGCGATCTATTTCGGCGCGGTCGGCGCGCCGGACGTGCCTGATCACATCACGCTGTGGGGCCTGCGCCTGCCGATCTGCCAGGGCTTCGACCAATACGCCAATGTGCGCCCGACAAAAATCCTGCCGGGCATCACCTCTCCCTTACGCAATGTCGGCACCGGCGATCTCGACTGGGTGATCGTGCGCGAGAATTCGGAAGGCGAATATGCCGGCTGCGGCGGCCGCGTGCATCGCGGCCTGCCCGAGGAGGTCGGCACCGAGGTCGCCGTGTTCACCCGCGTCGGCGTCCAGCGCATCATGCGCTACGCGTTCAAGCTTGCGCAGTCGCGGCCCCGAAAGCTGCTCACGGTCGTCACCAAGTCCAACGCGCAGCGCCATGGCATGGTGATGTGGGACGAGATCGCCGACGAAGTGTCCAGGGAATTCCCCGACATCACCTGGGACAAGATGCTGGTCGATGCGATGACGGTGCGGATGACGCTGAAGCCGCAGAGCCTCGACACCATCGTCGCGACCAACCTCCACGCCGACATCCTGTCCGACCTCGCCGGCGCCCTCGCCGGCAGCCTCGGCGTCGCGCCGACCGCCAACATCGATCCCGAGCGCCGCTTCCCCTCGATGTTCGAGCCGATCCACGGTTCGGCCTTCGACATCACCGGCAAGGGCATCGCCAATCCGGTGGCGAGTTTCTGGACGGCCTCGCAGATGCTCGATCATCTCGGCGAGCGCGACGCCTCCGCACGATTGATGCGTGCGGTGGAAAAGGTCTCGGCCGCCGGCATCAAGACGCCCGACGTCGGCGGCAGCGCGACGACGAAGCAGGTGACGGAAGCTGTCGTGGACGCGATCCATAGCTCCAACGTGTGAGTTGTCGCGCTACCGGTCCCGCGGGACTGCAACCAACGCGACTGTGAGCCGTTTACTTCGCGCAATTCCTCGACCTACGGAGGTTCTCATGGTCAAGAAGGCGCTTTTCGCGCTCGGTGTTGCTGCGATCCTTGCTCTCGCACCGGGCGCTGCTTCCGCACAGCGTGGCTTTCACGGCGGCTTTGCAGGGGGAGGATGGCACGGTGGCGGCTGGGGCGGCGGGTGGCGTGGAGGCGGCTGGGGTTGGGGCGGACCGGCTGTGGGCCTCGGCGTCGGATTAGGCATCGCCAGTGCGGCAGCTTGGGGGCCCGGTTGGGGCTGGGGTGCCCCGGGTTGGGGCTATGCCGGGTGGGATGGATGTACGAGATGGCGTCGGGTCTGGACTGGCTGGGGATGGCGCGTCGTCCCCGTGAACGTTTGTTGGTGAGATGCCGTGTTGTCGGCGGTGGCGCCAGAGGGCTCACCGCCGATCCCCGTGTTTTCGAATGTGCCGGTCTGTTCGGCGCTTAGCCGCTGCCGCACAGAGCTGCATTGTGGATTGCGGGAGCCTGTTAATCTTTTCTTAACCATGCGCGTCCAGCCTTGTACTCGGTGGGGATCGTTCATCCTTGGGCGGGGCTCGATGGAGGCGACGAGATGCACGGGCGTGAGATGCAGCCCGAGGCCAACCTGCTTTCGGCTTTTGCGCTGATGATTGTCGGTGCCTTGGGTGTGGGCCTGCCAATGGCTGTGGTCATCATTTGGCTCTGTTCCTGACAAGGAACCAACCACTGCCATGTCGGCCTTCGATAGACTTCGCGCATTCGCCGCAGGCGATCCGGCCGACTAGCTAGAAAAAGCCCCCGGAGTTGGAACTCCGGGGGCGTTTCGGACGTGTGAGGTTGGGTACATCCGCCAGCCCTCGCCACGATCCTAGACCCGGCAATGACCGCACTTGATCTTGTGCAGGATACGGCAGCGGCGCGTCATTGTTGTGAAACCCGGTTGGTGAGACATCCGCGCCGACATAGCGGCCTGGGCCCGGTGTCCGAATAAGGCGGAGTAGCCCTGAGCGTCGTGGTCGACGCTCCCCCAAAGACTTTCAATCTTCACTCGTCAGTTGGTTCAGCATGGCATCGCAGGCGGCCTCGGCCTCATTGAATGTCTTGAACGGCGAGCCGAAAATCCTGATCGCACCACGGCTCGGGTAAACTGGACGCCATGACGCGACATAGCCTGGCCTTCCGTGAAAGCCGGTCCCATCGCGACTTTCGAAACTGATCACGAACGAAAAGCCGTCGCTGCTCGCGCTCCATATTTCCATGTGCTCGACGGCACGGTGGAACTGCAGGGATGGCAATGCAGCCAATCAGTCCTCGTCTGCCGTTCCGCACGGCGGCCGCAGCCCGGGCGAGCTGACCCAGCGCTCGACTTTCAATCTGGCTTCCAATTCCAGCGCCTTCCAAAGCAAGTCGTCGCGCTCTTTGCCCACCGGCAGCTTTTCCGCAGCCGCAAACAACTCTGCGATCTCGGGAGGCAAATCCTGCGTGTTCTCCACCATCACTCAACCCTGCCGGTGTTGATGCTCATTCAAAACGCAACCCCCACGTGTGGCAAGTGTACTTTGTGCCATCGGCCCTTGGTACAAGGAGGATGCAGGGGCGATAATCGCGTCGCTCATCGTGTGGCGGATGGCCGGGGATCAAGATCGCATCCCCGATACATTCCATGCAGCTGTTTACCTTCGAGGAAAACCGTGCGGGGAGTTAGACCTCCGCGACTATCGAGCCACTGTTGAATTGGCGAGGGATACATCGAATACAGCATCCGGGTCGCCCCACGATCTGTAAATGTGCGCCCATTCCTGCCGAAGTCCCATGCAGCATGAAAGGCAAGTCTCGCCCTGGACGTTACGCAGATGTTATCCGGAGCAATGGTTGCAAGGACGATCGTGCAGGCGGAGGCGCAAAGGCCGTCGATGACGACCGATTGACGCGAGGCACGCAATTTCTCGTATCTTTCGATGTAGTAGCCAATCTGTCCGCCTCGATCATTCGTAATGCGAACCACGGCATGGCTCGTCGCCGTGCCTGTGAGCAAGAGCATTCCCGCGACGACCCCTGCTGGAAATCTCATGTTGCTCGCTCGACGAATGTGATGCCGATCCGCTGGCAAGATGATGGTGGTGCAGCATGAGATTCTTTTGGTTCTGAGAATGTTGACCTAGGTCAACGAACCTGCTGGGCAGCAACCCAGGGATCCCAAGACAACCCGGTTTCCCCTTGTCGCGTCAGCAGTTCGATCCCAAATCGCTACTGCACGAGATCAACGCAACACGGGTGATGCATGGCCGACAAGATATCGCTTGCCGACAAGCTCGCGACATTCGGGGAGTTCTGGTCTCCGCGCACCGTCGCCACCTTCAACGACTGCGACGTGATGGTGGTGAAGGTGAAGGGAGAGTTCACCTGGCATAGCCACGCGGACACCGACGACTTCTTTCTCGTCCTGAAAGGCAGCCTCGACATCGAATTGCGCGATCGCACGGTGACGCTCGAGCCAGGCGAGCTCTACATCGTCCCCAAGGGCGTCGAACATCGCCCCGTGGCGCGTGAAGAGGTTCATCTTCTGTTGATTGAGCCGACCGGCACGCCGAACACCGGAGACAAGGCAACCGCGGCACCGCGCAAGCTCGCCTGAAGGGCAGATTGCTCTATCGAGCGCTAGTCCCGAAAGGTCGCGAGCTTGCTGACGCCACCGACGAGCCTCGATTTGGCTTGCACGACAAGGTCCCGCGCCGCGCGGCTCAAGGCGCGGACGGCACGCCAAGCCTCGGTTGCTTGCAGCCATGCCCTCACCTCGGCGAACTTCCCATAAGCCCAGGCAAAAGCCGGAATCCTCATCAACTTGTCGCGCGTCAGATGGAACAGGCGCTCGACCAGCACGAGCTTGAGCAATTCGCCGATGATGAAAGCCACAGCGCCGCTGACAATCTGGCCCGTTGCGGCGAGGTAGGCTGCCACGGGCTTGACGGGCTCCAGGACGATCACGGGCACGGAAAACAGGGCGAGCGAGGGATAAGGCGGCAGCGATCTGATCCAGGCGCGTAACCGCTTGAATTCCAGATGCCGCCCAAGCCAGCGCGATATGGGCCTCGCCACGGACATGAAGACCGCGTCCACCAGGAAGTAGACGACGGCCAGGATGTAAGTCAGGGGTTTCAGGATTCGCTTCACAGTCATCTCCCGAGAAGTGAAAGCCGGAACTTGGGCTTAAGTTTCACCTCAGCGGGGATATCTCGCGGATTCCTGATGGAACTTTTTGGGCGGTGAAAGGGCGACGCGCGGCTGGCTCGAACGCAGGGTGGATTCCAACCCACCCGACAGCAACTCCTCTACCCCACCAATTCCGGCCAAGGCACGATGGTCGACTTCACCGTCTTCATCGCTATCGCATCCGCGACCGCCTGCGCGACGCCCTGTTCCGTGAACGGATAGATCGTCTGCATCTTCAACCATGGATATTTGCCCGCCGTGCGGTAGAGCATGTCGACGCCGAGCGGCAGGTCGTTGCCGGTAAAGCCCCAGGAGCCGAGCACGTTGAGGTCCTTGGTGCAGATGCGATGCCAGGAGGTCTCGATCGATCCGGCATCGGTGAACTGGCCCATCTCGACATAGGTGCCGCCGTCGCGCAGCATCTCGATGCCTTCGGGGCCGGCAGAGGGATGGCCCGAGCAGTCCATCACGAGATCGGCGCCGAAACCGCCGACGATGTCGCGCACGGCCTTGATGCGATCCTGCGGCGTCTTCAGCTCCTCGATATTCACTGTCGCCTCCGCACCGAACTCGCGCGCGAGCTTGAGCCGCGGCTCTTCCGGAGCGCCGACGCAGATCACGCGCCCTGCTCCCATCTCCCGCGCAGCCGCGACCGCCAGAATGCCGATCGGACCCGAACCCTGGATCACGACCGTGTCGCCCCAGGTGAAGCCGCCGGCGCGGCTCGCGCGGTTGAAGGCGCGGATGCAGGACGTCAGCGGTTCGGACAGCGCGCCCAGACGCAGCGACATGTCGTCGGGCAGCTTGTAGATCTTGGTGCCCGGCAGCAGGTCGAGATCGACATAGACGTATTCGGCCCAGCCGCCCCACAGATGCGGCGCCTTGTCGAAGCCGAGATAGCGGCCGTAATAGACGGGCGTCAGGCACTTGTTGGCCGTCGCCGGATAATGGATGCAGTAGTAGCAGCGGCCGCAGGGCATCAGCGGCGGGATCATCACCTTCGATCCGACGTGAAGCGGCTTGCTCATGAAGTCCTCGGTGAATTCGTCGCCGCATTCGACGATGACGCCGCCGAGTTCGTGTCCGAGCGTGAACGGCCAGGGCAGCGGCTTCGGCCAATGTCCCCTGAGAATGTGCAGGTCGGTGCCGCAGACGCCGCAGGCGCCGACCTTGATCAACGCGGCCTTCTTCCCGACCTTCGGCCACGGCACGGTGCGGATGACGGGTTCAGCGCCCGGCCCAGCATGCGTGCATACGCGGATTGACTCCATGGCTATTTCCTCGCTGCCCGTCTTGTGTTGAATGTCGCGGGCTGCGGTGGAGCCTATGTGAGGTTCGGCGTGATGCCAACCGCGAAGGGCGTCAGGGCGTAACCCCAAGCCGGCCAGGTTCTTACCCGGGTGATCGATTGAACATTCACACCTCGACGAAACCGGCGGCTGCACCGAGCTCGTTCGCAGCGATGCAGTCGCGGCCCTATCGCGCGCAGTTCATGGCTTACGTGCTGGCCATGATGGCCGACAATATCGAGCACGTGATCAGCTATTGGGTGGTGTTCCAGAAATTCCACTCGCCGGCGCTCGCGGGCTTTGCGGTGCTGTCGCACTGGTTGCCGTTCCTGCTGTTCTCCGTCGCGGTCGGCAGCCTCGCCGACCGCTTCGATCCGCGCCGCATCATCCAGTGCGGGATGCTGCTGTTCATCGTCGCATCCACCGGATGGGGCATCTTCTTCATCACCGATACGATCCAGATGTGGCACGCGATGCTGCTGCTGGTCATCCATGGCTGCGCGGGCGTCTTGTGGCAGACGCCGAACCAGCTCCTGCTCTACGACCTCGTTGGACCTGCCGATCTACCGAGCGCGGTGCGTCTGAATGCGATGGCGCGCTACCTTGGCATCCTGGTCGGCCCTGCCGTGGGCGGCGTCATCATGCTGACGCTCGGGTCGTCGCACGGCATCATCCTCAATACGTTGTTCTACCTGCCCATGCTGCTCTGGCTGTTCCCGGCGCCGGCGCGGGACAAAAGCGTCGCAGTGCGGCACTTCGCCGTCCGCGGCCTTGCCGACATCGTGCTGACGATCCGCTCCATCGGCACGCAGCCGGTGCTGACTGCGATGACGTGGCTGGCCGGGCTCACCTCCTTCATGATCGGCAACGCCTACCACGCGCAGATGCCGGGCTTTGCCGGCGATCTCGGCCATGGCGATCCCGGAGTATCCTACAGCGTCCTTCTGGCGGCCGACGCCGCCGGCGCGCTGCTGGCCGGCATTGCGCTGGAATCGTGGGGACGGCTCAAGGGTACGCCGCGGACCGCGATCACGCTGGCCATGCTGTGGAGCGTCTCGCTACTCGCCTTCGCATCGGTGCGTATCTATCCGCTGGCAATCATGCTGCTGTTTGCCGCCGGCTTCTTCGAGCTGTCGTTCAACACCATGGCGTAGGCGCTGGTGCAGCTCAACGCGCCGGCCGATATCCGCGGCCGCGTCGTCGGCCTGTTCAACATGGCCGGGCTCGGGATGCGGGCCTTCAGCGGCATCACCGTCGGCCTGTTCGGCGCGGCGATCGGCATTCACTGGTCGCTCGCCCTGTCGGCCGCCGTCCTGCTGGCGCTGCTGCTCGTCCTTTATTATCGCGCGGCCTGGAGGGCATGACCGCCGCCCCACCAATCTGCACGTCCGGCGTGTCCCGCTAACGGCGCGTTAACCCTGTGCACCTTACGGTCGTTGGGACTCCGCCCGGGCGGGGGTCGGGTAGTGAAAATGGCGTTGGCGAACAAAAAATTTCTTCCGGCCGCCGAGGAACGTCGGCGTTTCCAGCGGGTGAAGGTTCACCTGCTCGGCCGCTACATGCTGCCGGACCGCCGTGAATTCCCCTGCCAGGTGATCAACATGTCACCGGGCGGACTGGCCCTGCTGGCCCCCGGCATCGGCAATGTCGGCGATCGCGTGGTCGCCTATCTCGACCATATCGGCCGCGTCGAGGGCAAGATCACCCGCATTATCGACAATGGCTTCGCCATGACGGTGGGTGCGACGCCCCGCAAGCGCGACAAGCTGGCGGCCCAGCTCACCTGGCTCGCCAACCGCGATATCCTCAATTTGCCGGAGGATCGCCGCCACGACCGTATCGTGCCGCGCAACCCGATCGCGGTGCTCACGCTCGAGGACGGCACCAAGATGACCTGTCGCATCATCGACCTGTCGCTGTCCGGCGCCGCCATTGCCGCGGAGAACCGCCCGCCGCTGAAATCGCAGGTCATGCTCGGCCGCGTGCAGGGCCGCGTGGTCAGAAATCTCGAAGACGGCTTTGCGCTCGAGTTCGTCCACGAGCAGCCGATCGAGACTCTCGAAGAGAGCGTTACCGCGCGGTAAAGCGCAACCGCCCGAAAAATCCAGCAATCGAGCAAAAAAAGGCGGCCTCCGCAGCGCGGACGCCGCCTTTTTCGCATCTCGCGCGCATGCGGCAGCCGGTTAACGCGGGCGGCAGTGCGGAGCGAAAACGCTGAGTTCCCCGGGTTTTCCGCGTTAACGCCTACAATTTTACTCAATTGCAGTATTCTCAAATTTTATTCGAAATATATTCAAGTAAAAGTCGAATTCAGCGCTCGTTTTACTTTCATTCGTCTCGACTTGACTTGGCTCACTTAGCGGCAACGCAAAAGCTTCGTGGCAATTGTGGTCCCAACAAGAAACGGGGGCCACGATGTTCGACTTCAGGGGACAGGGGAAAGGGCTGGCGGTTGGCGCCATGCTCTTCGGGATCAGCGCGACGGTGCAGGCCGGCGAAGGCCGCCTGCTCTACGCGAGCCTCGGCGACAGCACGCGTGCGCCGATCGGCTGGGTCGAGTTCTGTAACGACAATGCTGCCCAATGCCAGGGCGGTCCGTCGCAGCCGCGCGACATCGTGATGTCGCAGACGGCATGGCGCGATCTGCTGAAGGTCAATCGCTGGGTCAACGAGACCGTCAAGCCTTTGACCGACATGGAGCACTGGGGCGTGATCGAGAAGTGGTCGTTGCCGACCGACGGCTACGGCGACTGCGAGGACTATGTGCTGTTGAAGCGCAAGATGCTGATCGATGCCGGATGGCCCCGCGAGGCCCTGCTGATCACCGTCGTGCGCGACAAGAAGGGTGAAGGACACGCGGTGCTGACGGTCAAGACCGACAAGGGTGAGTTCATTCTCGACAATCAGAACGAGAATGTCGTCGCCTGGACCGAGACCGGCTACCGCTTCGTCAAGCGCCAGTCGCAGAGCGATCCCAACGTCTGGGTCTCGCTCGGCGATACCAAGCCGGCGGTCTCCACCGCCAGCGCCAAGGATCAGTAGCAGGAACCAACAAGCGAGTTACGCGACCCGGTCACATCCCCACCCCTCCCCGTCCCAGACCGGTTCGCGCGCGGCCAGCCATCCCCCAATGGCTGGCCGCAACTTTTTGGGCCCACAGCAAAAGCTTCGACGGCTCCGTCGTGCATCGGAACCGCTTGGCATCAGGACCGGATGGCCGCAGACTGGCATCGCCAAATAGCCGGTTTTTTGAATTTTCGATGGTCCAGACCAAGACGCCCGCTCAGAAGCGCATCCGGAAAATGGGCGCGCGCCAGATCTATGAAGCGCTCAGGGATCAGATCCTGGAAAGCGTGTACGGCGCCGATGGTCTGCTGCCCTCCTCGCGCGCGCTCGCCGGCGAACTCGGCGTATCACGCTCGACCGTGACGGTCGCCTACGAGCAACTCGCTGCGGAGGGCTTCATCGATGTTCGGCCTGGGGCAAGGCCGCGCGTCGCGAAGGCTGTTGCCGAGGCGCGGAACCGGGACACCCGGTCACGCCCGTCATCGCGAAAGGTACGGCTCTCGACATACGGTCAGCGATTGAGCCAAGTCGCGCCCCGCCCGAGCGAACCATCTCGCAACTTCATTGCAAACTTTCGCTACGGTGATCTCTCACCATCGGACTTTCCCGTGCTCGCGTGGAAAAGAGCGGTGGTCGCCGCCATGACCCGCAGGCCCACAAAACTGACCTACGATGATCCCTCCGGCTCGCGGCGGCTGCGAACGGCACTGCGAGCCTATCTCTGGCGCACCCGGACCGTCCGCTGCGAGGTCGACCAGATCATCGCCGTGAACGGTTCGCAGCAAGGGCTCGATCTGTGCGCGCGGCTTCTGCTCGACCCGGGCGATCGGTTCGTGATGGAAAATCCAGGCTACCTGATGGCGCGTCACGTCTTCTCGGCCACGGGTGCGCTCGCGGTCTCAATTCCAGTCGACACGGACGGACTGGATACGGAGCAGCTTGTGAAGACCGAAGCACGGCTCGCTTACGTGACGCCGTCGCATCAGTTTCCGCTCGGCGCCGTCATGCCGATCGGGCGCCGGCATCAATTGCTCGCTTGGGCACGAAAGTTCGATGCCTACGTGATCGAGGACGATTACGACAGCGAGTACCGTTACGACACCAAACCTGTTCCCCCTCTGCACGCCCTCGAAGGCAGCGAGAACGTCATCTATCTCGGGACGGTCTCCAAGACGCTCTCGCCGACGCTGCGGATCGGCTATCTGGTCGTGCCGCCAGAACTTCGGTCGGCGTTCGCCGCGGCCAAGCTGATCATGGACAGGCACACGCCGCTGGCCGGGCAGGACGCGCTTGCGACGATGCTCGAGACCGGCGTCTATGACAGCCACGTCAGACGCGCCCGACGGCGCAACGGCGAACGCAGGCAAGCCCTGCTCGATGCCTTGCACCGCCGATTTGGCGACCGGATCCAGATCGACGGCGCCGCGGCCGGTTTGCATGTCGTGGTCTGGTTTCGTGATCTGCCCCCGACGTCGGAAGCGGCATTGATCGAAGCTGCCCTCGCCAAAGGAGTCGGCATCTACCCTGTTTCGTCCCTGTTCGATCAGCGGCGCCAGGCTCGCCGGCATCGGCCGGATGTCGTCGGCCTCGTCATGGGCTACGCCGCGCTGGAGACCCGCCAGATCGAGCGCGGCTGCGAGCTCCTGGTGCAAGCGGTCGAGCAGCTGCGCTCGACGCGCCACGCGACGCGGCAGAGGCGCCGGCAACTGGACTACCAAAATCTTCGATAACTGGCAGTTTCCGACATACCAGCCTTGGGGTTATCTCGGGCCCGAGAACGGAGAACCACCATGTATGTGCCCCCTGCCTTCAGGGATGACGATATCGCGAGCATCCGCGCCACGATCCGCTCCGCCCGCCTCGCCAATCTGGTCACGGCCACGGTGGAAGGGCCGGCCGCGACACCCCTGCCGCTATTCCTGGATGAGACCGAAAGCGAGAACGGGGTGCTGTACGGGCATCTGGCGAAGGCCAATCCGCAATGGCGTGCCGCGCCCATCGGCGAAGCTCTCGCGATCTTCATGGGTCCGGAAGTCTATGTGACGCCCTCCTGGTACGCCACCAAGCAGGAAACCGGAAAGGTGGTGCCGACATGGAACTATATTGCCGTCCACGCCTATGGCCCGGTTGAGTTCTTCGAGGAGAGCGAACGATTGCTCGAGGTGGTCACGCGGCTGACGAACCTCCATGAGGGCTCGCGCACCAAGCCCTGGGCGGTCGGCGACGCGCCTGCTGATTTCATCGCCGCGCAGCTGCGTGGGATCGTGGGCGTGCGCATTCCCGTCAGCCGGTTCGAGGGCAAGCGCAAGATGAGCCAGAACCGTCCCGCCGCCGACCGCACCGGCGTTGCTGGCGGCCTTGCGGCAAGCGAAAAACCGCGGGATCGGGAAGTGGCCTCCCTTATCCCGGTAGAGACCTAGGGGCGCGCTTGCGGCGAAGGCCGCCGCGCTTTCGCGTACGTTACCCACCGGGGAACCGAAACTTTTCTAACATATGTGAATTGCCAATGGGGGCTCGCAAGTGGTGAGGCGAGCCATGCACTTCCTGACGCCGGGCGATGTCTTTCTCATGTCGGTGGTCACCGGCCTCGTTTTCCTGGTTGAGGTCGGGTGTTTCATCCTATTGGGCATAATTTGACGTCGGCTCGAAATCGGTTCCGAAGAAAGGAACAGCCGAGCTCCGAGATCGTTCAATTGCGGCCGGAGGATCGCCACCATGCGCGTAACCGATTGCGCGTCGCCTTGCAGTCCGACCGGACTTCGCAGCCGCCCAATCACTCGAGCAGTTGCGCATCTCGTTCGACCTCCTGAAGCACAAAGTGCCGAGGACATGGGGGTGGCTTGAAGCGACATGAAAAACCTTTCGCCCGGAATGCGCAGGGCACTGCGCCAGGCTCAGCTCTACGGGCATCTGGTTGTCCGCAACGACAGGCTGTATCACCCCGGCGGCAACCATCCGATCTGTTCCATTCAGACCGCGCGGGAGATGGTCAGGTCCGGGTGGATGAGGAAGCGAGACGGCCAATACGAGATCACACAAGACGGACAGCTCGCCGCCGAAAGTGAAAGCTTGCATTGACGCTAGGCCTCAGGCGTGGCCCCACCGTCCGCCGCAGGCTTGCGTTCCTCAGGCGCCAAGCACGTCGGAAAGCCGCGGCTCGTCGGCCGCCGGCTCTTTCAGAAACAGCTCGGCTTCGATCTCCGTGAGATGTGAGAGCATCAGCTCGCGTGCCTGCGGCTTGTCCTGCCTGCGGATTGCGGTGACGATCTCGGCATGATGGCTGGTACCGCAGGCGGGCGTGTCGTGGCGGCGATAGAGCAGGATGATCAGCGAGGAGCGCGCGATCAGCTCCTTGAGAAAGCCGGCATAGATGCTGTGGCCGGACATCTCGGCGACCAGCCGGTGAAACTCGCCGGACAGCCGGATCGAGGCTCTGGCGTCGCCGCGGGTTTCCGCCGCGTGCTCCTCGGCGAGATGTTGTTGCAAGCGCTCAAGCCAATCCGGCGACACCGCGTCGATGGCGTGATCGACGATCGACGGCTCGATCAACCGCCGCGCCTCGAACACCTCTCGCGCATCGGCCGGCGTTGGCCGCGCAACGAAGGCGCCTCGGTTCTTCTCGATGCTGACGATCCCCTCATGCGCGAGCTGGTGCAGCGCGGTGCGGACCAGGGTGCGGCTCGCACCGTAGATCTCACCGATTTCGTCCTCGCCGAGCTTGGTGCCCGGCAGCAGCCGATGCTCGAGGATCGCGGTCGTCACGCCCTCCCGGATACGGCTGACGCGGTCACTGCCATTGTCGGCCGCGAGCGATGTGTCAGACTTCGGTTGAGCTTTGGCGGCCATAGATTTTGGCTTGTTGAATGTGGGCTCGTTGATTTGGGGCTCGATCCTCAAATCAGGCTCCAAAGGTTAGTCGACCAGCCGTATCCAATGACAGGCGAAACTTTATACAATCCCTGATCATTTTGTGTGCATAATGCTCCATAGCGGCCACCGCCGCGCCGCCCGGATTTGCCGTCTCCGGGCTAACGTTCTGACATTGCTGCGCAGTTCCGAAAAAATGCCGCGGACTTCCGCTTGGCACGGGCCTTGCCGAGGAAAGCGGTAAATCGCCCTTTCCCTGGGAGCCCCATGGCCCTTCCCGCCGCCCTTGAACTGGTCTCGGTCACCAAGCGCTACGACACGACGCTGGCGGTCGACAGCGTCAACCTCAAGATCCCGGCCGGCACCTATTGCTGCCTGCTCGGCCCCTCCGGCTGCGGCAAGACGTCGACGCTGCGCATGATCGCCGGCCATGAGGCGGTCAGCGAGGGCGACATCATCCTCGGCCCCCACAACGTCACCGGCCTGCCGCCGGCCAAGCGCGGCACGGCGATGATGTTCCAGTCCTACGCGCTGTTTCCGCACCTGACCGTGATCGACAACGTCGCCTTCGCGCTGAAGATGCGGGGCATCGATCGGGCGACGCGCCACAAGCGCGCCGGCGAGCTGCTCGAACTGGTGGCGATGACGCCCTACGCCGCGCGCCTGCCGGCGCAGCTCTCCGGCGGCCAGCAGCAGCGCGTGGCGCTGGCCCGCGCCCTGATCACCGAGCCGCAGATCCTCTTGCTCGACGAGCCCCTCTCCGCGCTCGACCCTTTCCTGCGCGTCAGGATGCGCGGCGAGTTGAAGCGGCTGCAGCGCGAGCTCGGCATCAGCTTCATCCAGGTCACGCACGGCCAGGAGGAGGCAATGGCGCTTGCCGACCACATCGTGGTGATGAACGGCGGACGGATCGAGCAGCAGGGCAGTGCCCGCGACATCTTCCATCATCCGCGGACCGAGTTCGTCGCGCGCTTCATCGGCGGACACAACGTGCTCTCCGATGCCGGCCAGACGATCGCGGTGCGCGCCGATCAGCTCGGCATCAAGCCGATCGCGGACGGCGCCTTCGGCGCGCCGGCGCTTTTGACCGAGACCGAGTACCAGGGCTCCTACGTCGCAGTCTCGCTCACGCTCGACGACGGCACCGTCCTGTTCTCCCACGTTCCCGAGGCCACCTTTGACGCCCACCCCTTCCGTCCGGGTGATCGCGTGCTGGCCACCTGGGATCCCGCCAAGGCGCAGCGTCTGCAATAGCGCCATCCAGTCCAGAAAATGCGCAACACAGAGGAGTGACTGATATGACAGAGACGACGAGGAAGACCGGCGTCAGCCGCCGTACATTGTTGAAGGGGACCGCGGGCCTCGCAGGTTTCGCCGCCGGCTCCGGCGCCATCACCGGCTTCCCCTACGTGATGTCGGCCGAGCCGAAGGTGCTGCGCTATCTCGGCACCGCCGTGAACGAGGGCGATGACATCTCGAAACAGTGCCTGAAGGACACCGGCATCAAGATCGAATACATCACCGCGACGACCGACGACGTCACCAAGCGCGTGATGACCCAGCCGAACTCCTTCGACGTGCTGGACACCGAATATTTCTCGCTGAAGAAGCTCGTGCCCTCCGGCAACATCCTTGCCCTCGATGCCAAGAAGATCAAGGAATTCGACAACATCACGCCCGTCTTCACCAAGGGCGAGACGCCCGGCGGCAAGAAGATTGGCAATCAGGGCACGGCGCCCTGGAAGGTGCTCTATCTCGAAGGCAAGGACTCCAAGACCTTCTCGAAGTCCGCGACCGAGTTCGTAACGCTGATCCCGACGGTCTACAATGCCGACACGCTCGGCATCCGTCCCGATCTCATCAAGCGGCCGATCAGCTCGTGGGCCGAGCTGCTCAATCCCGAGTTCAAGGGCAAGGCCTCGATCCTCAACATCCCCTCGATCGGTATCATGGATGCGGCGATGGTCGTGGAAGCCACCGGCAAGTACAAATATGCCGACAAGGGCAACATGACCAAGGAAGAGATCGATCTCACCATGAAGGTGATGACCGAAGCCAAGAAGGCTGGTCAGTTCCGCGCCTTCTGGAAGGATTTTAACGAGAGCGTCAACCTGATGGCGTCGGGTGAGACTGTCATCCAGTCGATGTGGTCACCGGCCGTCACCAAGGTGCGCTCGATGGGCATTGCCTGCACCTTCCAGCCTCTGAAGGAAGGCTACCGCTCCTGGGCCTCGGGCTTCTGCGTCTCCAAGGGCGTGTCGGGCGCGAAGCTCGACTGGGCCTATGAGTTCGTCAACTGGTTCCTGTCCGGTTACGCCGGCGCGTATCTTAACCGCCAGGGCTACTACTCGGCGGTGCTCTCGACCGCGAAGGCGCACATGGAGCCCTACGAGTGGGCCTACTGGATGGAAGGCAAGCCCGCCGAGAAGGACATCAAGGCGCCCGACGGCTCGCTGCTCGAGAAGGCCGGTGCCGTGCGCGACGGCGGCTCGTACGAGGACCGCATGGGCGGCGTCGCCTGCTGGAACGCGGTCATGGACGAGAACGACTACATGGTCCGCAAGTGGAACGAGTTCATCGCAGCGTGACGGACACGTCCGACGAGCTCCTGCAACAGACATCCCCGGGCCTCGCCCGGGGATCAGCACAGACGCGCCAGAAAGCGGCGCGTCTGTCGCCCTCCTTCTTCTCCTGGCTCCAGGCCGGGCCGATGATGATCGTCTTCCTCGCCTTCTTCCTGATCCCGCTGGTGTTCGTCGTCATCGTCTCCTTCTGGGACTACAACGAATACCAGTTGCTGCCGGCCTTCTCCGGGCGCGGCTACACCGACACGTTCGAAGGCTGCATCGCGCAGCTCCCCGAGCTCTGCACGATCGGCAAGACCTATGTGAAGACGCTGAAGCTGTGCTTCATGGTCTGGGCGATCACGCTGTTCGTCGGCTTCTGGGTCGCCTACTTCCTCGCCTTCCACATCAAGTCCAAGACCTGGCAGATGGGCCTGTCGCTGCTCTGCACGATCCCGTTCTGGACTTCGAACGTGATCCGCATGATCGCCTGGATCCCGCTGCTCGGCCGCAACGGCCTCGTCAATTCCGGGTTGCTCAAGGTCGGCGTGATCGACCAGCCGGTCGAGTGGCTGCTCTATTCCGAGTTCTCCGTGGTGCTGGCGCTCGTGCACCTCTTTACCTTCTTCATGGTGGTGCCGATCTTCAATTCGATGGTGCGCATCGACAAGTCGCTGATCGAGGCCGCCTATGACGCCGGCGCCACCGGGTTCCAGACGCTCGTCAACGTCATCATTCCCCTCGCCAAGCCCGGCATCGTGATCGGCTCGATCTTCGTCATCACCATCGTGATGGGCGACTTCATCACCATCGGCGTGATGGGCGGGCAGCAGATCGCCGCCGCCGGCAAGATCATCGAGACCCGGCTCAACGCCCTGCAATTCCCGGCGGCTGCGGCAAACGCCGTGATCCTGCTCGCGATCACCTTCCTGATCATCACCATGATGTCGCGTATCGTCGACATCAGGAAGGAGCTGTGATGCGAGAGGGACGCCCGCGCAGCTTCTACGTGCTCGCCGTGTTCTTCGCGGCCTATGTGCTGTTTCTCTACGGCCCGATGATCGCGATCTACATCCTGTCGTTCCAGGGACCGCAGGGCGGCCTCACCTTCCCGATGAACGGGATGTCGACCTACTGGCTCTCAAAGCTGTTCCAGGGCACCGGCATCGTCGATCTCGGCGCCGCCTTCCGCCGCTCGCTGCTACTGGGCCTCGTCGTGATGGCGGTCACCGTCGTGCTGTCGGTCGCCGCTGGCATGGCCTTCCGGCGCAAGTTCAAGGCGCAGAGCATCCTGTTCTATTCGGCGATCGCGAGCCTCATTGTTCCCTCCATCATCACCTCGCTCGGCATCTCCCTGGAATTCCGCATCATCGACGACCTCATCAAGGCGCACTGGAACGAGAATTTCGAGACCTCGATGGGCCTGCTCACCTCAGGCTTAGGTGCTCATCTGACCTGGACGCTGCCGTTCGGCCTTCTCATCATGTTCGCGATCTTCAACCGCTTCGACCCCAGGCTCGAGGAAGCAGCGCGCGATCTCGGCGCGACGCCGTGGCAGACCTTCCGTCACGTCGTGCTGCCGATCATCCTTCCTTCCGTGATCGGCATCGGGCTGTTCGGCTTCACGCTGTCCTGGGACGAACTCGCCCGCTCCAGCCAGGCGATCGGTTCGGTGAACACACTGCCGCTGGATCTCCAGGGCCTCACCACCACGGTGACGAAGCCCGACATCTACGCGCTCGGCACCATCATCTCCGCGGTCTCCTTCGCGGTGATCACCCTTTCACTCGGCGCCATCCACGTGCTGAACAAGCGGCAGGCCGCTAAGGGCTCTGATGCCGGCAAGGGACTTGTGTGACCTGATGCGGCTCCACATCGTCAATCCCAACACCACGGCCGCGATGACGGCGAAGATCGCCGCGGCCGCCCGCGCCGTCGCCCTGCCGGACACAGTGATCGATGCCCGCCAGCCCGCGATGGGCCCGGTCTCGATCGAAGGCTTCTACGACGAAGCCTTCGCCGTGCCCGGCATGCTCGGCTGCATCCGCGATGCCGACCGCGATGGCGCGGACGCCCACATCATCGCCTGTTTCGATGACACCGGCCTCGATGCGGCGCGTGCGATCGCAAAAGCACCGGTGATCGGCATCGGCGAAGCCGCCTTCCACATGGCGAGCCTGATCGCGGCGCGCTTCTCGGTGGTGACGACGCTCGGTGTCTCCATCGTGCCGATCGAGCATAATTTGCGGAAATACGGCCTTGCCGAGCGCTGCGCCCGCGTCCGTGCCGCCGAGGTCCCCGTGCTCGCGCTGGAAGAGCGTAATGCCGATGCGCTCGGCAAGATTTCCAGCGAGATCACGGAGGCGATCCGCGAGGACCGCACGGAGGCCATTGTCCTGGGCTGCGCCGGCATGGCCGACCTCGCCGTCGAGCTCGCGAACAAGCATGGCCTCCCCGTCGTCGACGGCGTCGCCGCCGCCGTCCCGCTCGCTGAAGCCCTGGTGCGACTCGGGCTGAAGACGTCGCGGCTCGGCCCCTATGCGGCGCCCCGGACGAAGCCCTATTTGGGGCCGATGGGCGGCTTTCAGCCCTGAATCCCACGGCCCAAACGGCCTCTTTCGGCCACAACGGCCCTTTTTTCAGCCCTTAGCCTCTTTTTGGTCCCATTTCCTGCCGAAATGTAACGTTTTCGGGACGCCCCGGCGGCCGTTGCCGCTGGTCTTCGCCATTTCAGTTCATTTTTGGGCTTTGTCAGCGATGATCGATCTCGCACCGCGCGATGCGCGAACCAGCGCCTTCACCCGTCTCGGCAGCCAGCCGATCGCGCTCACGGCTGCGGCCCTGCTCCTGCTCATCACCGGGGTCACCTCGATCGCGATCTGGCGCGTCTATACCGGCACCGCCCCGGAGTCCGACCGGGTGGTCACCGCCCGGCTGCTGCAGGCGCGCACCGCGCAGGCCTCCGAGCAGCTCGTCGAGAAGACCAAGGGGCTGGAAGCCACCCAGCAGGAATCCATCGACCAGCTTCAGGTGGTGCAGGACCAGCTTCTGACGGTCAAACGCCTGCTCGCCTCGCAGCAGGCCGACACCAAACGCCTGTCGGAGCAGGTCGCGACCCTGACCGAATCGATCGACGGGCTCAAACAGTCCTTCGCCAGCGCACAGGCCACGGAGACCGAGACGCCGTCGGTTGCCCGCAAGAAACCAGCGCGCCGCCATGCCAGCCTGCGCAGGCGGAGCAAATCGCGGAGCTGATCCGGCCTGCGACGATTTGTTCCTGTCCCCTGCGCCAAAATTTTGCGGCTTGTGAACTAGATCACATTCCCCCGTATGATTCCGCGTCATGGTGGCCACTACCGGATGGCGTGAGCCAATTTCAATATCCGGGGCTGGCAAGGTCGTTGGCGGTATATTGCGTCAACGGCCTTGTTTTTTACGGCCCCTTTTCAAACACTTAAGCGGTCGGCCCGTCCCTGCCAGCTCAGCAGCCGCGGCGGATGCTTTTCACCGTCTTGTCGATCTGCCTGTTCTCCGCATCGACCGCCGAGTCGACCGACCTGTCTCGATCTCCACCGGATCCCATGCCAACGATGGGCGCACAGGCGCGTTCCGGAACATTTCCGTCACGCACGATTTGACCAGGGAGGCCGCGACGGTCATGCGCAAGCTGATCGCATTCGACGAGGACACGTTCGGCAAGCTCAAGCAGCTTGCGCGCGACCGCATGGAGACTCTTCAGGATCTGGCCGACGAGGCCTTCGCAGACCTCCTGGAAAAGCACGGCATACCGGCCGACCTGAAGGACGCGCTGCGCAAGAGCGCAGCGGTCGATCGACCGGCGGCAAAGACCAAGGAAAGCAAGACCCGATCCCGCTGACCGACGACACGCCGCCCGGCCTCAGCCAATCCGCTTCAAGCCTTTCTTGAAGCGCGGGCCGTTGGCGACGTAGAACTTCGCCGCGCTGCCCATCCTCGCGACTTGCGCGTCATCGAGCGTGCGGATCACCCGCGCCGGCGAGCCGATGATCAGGGAGCGTTCGGGAAATTCCTTGCCCTCGGTGATGACGGAGCCGGCGCCGACGATGCTGTTGCGGCCGATCTTCGCGCCGTTCATCACGATCGCGCCCATGCCGACGAGCGCGCCGTCCTCGACGGTGCAGCCGTGCAGGATCACGTTATGACCGACGGTGCAGTTTTGGCCGATGACCAGCGGAAAGCCGAGATCGGTGTGGCAGGTCGAGCCGTCCTGCACGTTGGAGCCCTCGCCGATCTCGATCCACTCATTGTCGCCGCGCAGCACCGCGCCGAACCAGACGCTGGCGCCGGGCTTGAGGCGCACGCGGCCGATCACGGTTGCGGTGTCGGCGATGAAGTAATTGCCGTCGGCGGGAAGGTCGGGCGCCTGCCCGTCAAGCTCGTAGATCGCCATGGAGGTCTCCTGTCAGGAAACCTTGGCATAGCGGAGCGGTGACGTTCAAGCAAAGGGCGGCGCTTAGCAGACAGCCGCGAGGCGCGCGCTCAGGCCAGCACGCCGGCGGCACGCAACGTCATCAGGAAGAATGTGCCGCTCATCATGCTCCAGAAGCCCGCGATGATGGTCGCCATCATCACGAATTCGACGCGGCGGCTTTCCAGCCGCGCACCGCGCAGCGTGTTGCGCATGATGATGAAAGGCGCCGCGAACACCAGGAACGGCACGGCGGCAAAGGTCTTCGGCGCCACGCCCTCCTGCAACAGCCCGAAGCCGGCAGTCCGCTGCGAAAGGGCCTGGTAGCCGTTCACGAGCGCACCCGCGAGCGCGAACCCGATGCAGATGGAGAAGAAGGAATTCAAGGTCTCAGGAGTCATCGGAAGTTCCGCCCATACGCAACGCTGGCCCCTTCCTGTGACAAAAAGTGCCGCTTAACGCTACATTAGTCTTAAGAAAAGGTTAACGGAGCGCCCCGCCGGCGTCATCCCCCCATGGGGCGCGGCAGGCTGCGCGGAACCCCCGCCGCGTGGCATATTCGCGGTTGATTCGTCGGCCAGCGGCCGACTCTGCGGCGATCTCATTCCGGCGACCCCAGTAAATGAGCGTGTTCTCGGCAACTTCCACCCGCGGCCGTCAGGGCCGGACAAGAGCGCATCTCACCCCACTCGTGCTCGGCGGCGTGTTCGCAGCAGGCGCGGTGGCCGTTGTCGCCTATCTCCTGTGGCCGACCTGGGGGACGGTGGTCGGCGCGAGCGCGCCGGACAGGTTGCCGGTCAGCGTCGGCGGCACGCTGTTCAACGTGCCGACGGCGGCGATCCGGATGAAGATCCAGCGGCACTCCGGACCGCAGGAGCGCATCGACATCGATTTCCTCTACCCCTCGCTCGAAGTGCCGGGCGCGCCGAAGCATGTCACCGCCGATGCGGCGGAGGCGACGATGCAGCCGATCGACCGCATCTTCCTGTCGATCGCGGCGCATCACGATGCACTTGCGCCGGAGCTGCGGGTCGGCACCATCTATCCGCGCTATCTCGATCAGGCCGCGACCTCGCCGGAGGACGGGCTGACGATGCGGATGTTCCGCACCGACACGCCCTATGCCAGCGAGGATCTGTTCTCCGCGACGAGCCCCGTGCTGACCGCGCGTTGCACGCGCGATGCGGCCACCCCCGGCATGTGCCTTTCGGAGCGCCGCGTCGACGGCGCCGACCTCACCTTCCGATTTCCCCGAAGCTGGCTGTCGCAGTGGCGCGACGTGGCGGAGGCGATGGACAGGCTGACGGCGCAGCTGCGCGGGCCGAAGGGCTGAGCGCGACCTCCCTGCCCTGCCGTGAAGCCTCCAATCAAAAATGTCGAAAACAACCCCATGCAAAGTAGCCGGACGCCAACATAACGAATTTCGTATTTTACGAATATCAGTTGACACGTCGGGCAAATCAGGGGCACGATGGCATCATGGCGCACCTCAAGCCGGCCGCGCCGATCGTGTCGCGCCAGCCCCACTGCTAGAGCAGACCGAATGCCATCACGGTGCGCATCTTGCCGAGGTATTCGAGCTCCTCGATCGGCTTCCAGCCGAGGGCAGCATAGTACGCTGGCAATGTGCCCGACGTGTAGAGATATAGTCGCGGGAATCCCAACTCAGCGGCGCGGACAAGCGAAGCATTTATCAATGCCCTTCCGACGCCTCGGCTGCGCTCTGCGCCAGGCACGAATAGTTGTGCCATCCAGGGCGAGAGCCCGGGGCGTATCGTCATCTCGTGTACGAGCAAATTGACCGAGCCGAGAAGCGCCTCGCCGCACCTAGCGACCAGAACCGTTGGCAATTGACGCGAACGCGCAGCGAAGCACAAAAATTGCTCGTACTCCGCGGCCGAGCTGTGGCCGGTCAGGGGTCCCCAAAACGCGAACTGAAGCTTGGCGATGATTGCAGGCAGGCCCGACTCAACGGTCAGGTCTTCAATTTCAGGAAGCTTTGCGTCCATCTTGCCATGACGTCTTCGATGAGGATCGACGTCAATTTAGATCACAGCGATCACTTTCCCATTCACAGATTGTTGCCGGTGCCGCCGCAGCCGAGCGGCCTTGTTCGGCGCCTGCCGCCCGATCGTCCAACTGTTTGCGGACAATCGCGCTGATCGATTTGAACGATGCGGCAACACATCACAGCCCGTAGGATGGGTGGAGCGCAGCGATACCCATCAAGCCACGCTGTGCTAACCTCCCGCCATGACCGACTACCGCCGCAACTTCATCGCTGGAGGCAGCTTCTTCTTCACCATCAACCTGGCAGAACGCCGCCTACGGTTATCGACGGAGCACATCGATAAATTGCGGATCGCGTTCAGGGAGATGCGTCGTCCTTTCATCGGATGGTGAAGCTCGGAATCTATCCCGAAGATTGAGCCAGCAACGTCTCAGGTCACGATGATGCGTTCGGTGAACGTGCGCCGGAGCCGAGGGCGAGATGATGGGTATCGCTGCGCTCCACCCATCCTACGCACTGGTGCAAACCCCGCGCCGGAGTCGTTTCCCCGTGTGTCTACGGAATCGCGAGCCTAGGACTTAGAGCCGAGAGTTGAGAAACCCGGCGACGAATTTTCGTTCTCCCGACGGGTCAGGGTTCCTTCCGTAGTTCTCCGGCCGTGAACATAGTTCCGCCTTCTCGGCTGCGTTAAACCGGGTTGGTAAGAAAACGATTGACATGCAGTTGCATGCTCATCCCTGAGAAGCGCCGCAGGCTCAAGAACCATCTGCGTTCCGTTGAATGTCAGCTTCGCCGTGGCGCAGATGCGTGGATCGCTCTCAGGCGGATGCCAATGCATTTGATACGGAGCAGCCAATGAATTCCGCGCTGGACGACAAGCTCCCGGAAGGACAGGTCGCAAGCCTGGAGGAACAGCTTTCGAACCTGGCACGCGAAGCGGGAGTCAGTCCTTGGGACCCGCCGACCAGCATCCCGCCGACCAGCATGGAGACGTCTCGCGCCCCCCTGGCAGCGATTCATCGATTGGCAAATTGGCGATTGGCTGATTGGCGGTTGGCTGATTGGCGCCGTGTCGCGTTCGTCGGTTCTCTATTGGCGGTTTCCATTGGTATCGCTGCGGCGTGGCGGTCATCCCCCGTTGATACTGCGATGGTGGCCCCCGCCGACACCACGCGTCTGACACATGCCACGCCTGACGTCGCCGCGCCGAAAGACGTCGCGCCGACTGTCGTTGCCCTGCATGCCGAGTTGGCGCAGCAGCTCCAACCGATCGCGCGCGACGTCGCTGCCTTGAGCCAAATGGTCGAAAAGCTCAAGGCGAGGCAAGACCAATTGGTCAGCGACAATGAAAATCTCGCGAGCCAACTCAAGGCGAGCCGAGATGAAAGCGCACGCAACAACAGCATCATCGACCAGATCAAGGCGGACCAGGTCGAGATGGCTCACGAAAGCCAGATGCTTGCCGAGCGGCTGAATACGAGCCAGGAACAACTCGCCCAGGTCGTCGCCAACGCTTCAGAGCCAAAGGCGATGCCCGAGACGCCACCAAAGGTGAGCCCCGAAGAGCCAAAGGTGATGCCCGAAATACCACTGCCGCGTCCGCGGCAGCCGGCCAATGTCGCCCAGACGCAAAAGCCGGCGCCAACCGCGGAGCGATCGCAGGCCAAGAAACCGCAATCGTTGTTGGCATGGCCGTGGTCGGTGCGCTGATCCGGCCAGCAGCTGCTCCACCTGATTGGCGATGATAGCGACGCTACATGTTGAGCGTCTGCGTCTCGAACGCGGTTTCCTGCGGCGGCCCGGCCAACCCCCCTGCGATGCCCTGCTTCAAGCGCGGCATGAGGATCTGTTCGCGGAACCGTTCCCAGCTTTCCTTCGTATCGTGCACCGCGATCACGGTCCAACCACCCGGCGTGGGCCCCGCGGTGTGGAAGATCTGACCCGCCGGAAGGCCGCCCGAACTCGGATGTACGGCGGCAATCGACTTCTCGTACTGATCTTTCGTGCCGCCGGGGAAGTGATGAATGATCGCGTAGGCCATGGTTGCTCTCCAACGGATCAAGCGAGCCCCCTCCTGTATCGTAGTGCACGAGTGTTGGTGCGTCACGTGGAACGATCAATCGCTTCGAGCCGACGCGATCCGGCTGGGTAGCTCAGCCTGCGCCCCATGGCGCTTTGGGTCACAGACAGACCTTCTGCCGTGACCTGAACCACGTCCGGTCTACTCCCGGAAACCGCACGGCAGCGGCGGTCTCGGTACGCGTTGGGAGCATTTGCTCTAATCACCACGGACAATTGTCTCTAGGGACAATTGCACGCTTCGGTTCTGTCGCGTTCTATGGGGGTGCGTATCGGCAACCCGATAGGCATCGCGCCAACGGTCCCGTAGCGGCCGCCCGTTGTGGGACCGTTGGTGCGGAGTGCCCGGTAACCGACGCACGGCCGATCTTGGGCGCAGCGAGTGGTGGCAGGCGAGAGCGTCGCAAGGCCGGTGCAGCGTGTGCAACCCCTATTTCCGGCGATGCGGCTTAAATTTCGGAGGGTCCGTTCCCGTCATTGCCCGATACCACGCGGCGTCTGATTGCGCCTGCGCTCTGGCAGCGGCCAGCTCCGATTGTCCCTGATAGAACCGGCTCAGGGCGAGGTAGCAATCGGTGCGCGCCGGTCCGCGAGGTATCGTGGCGCAGTCCACCTGCGCGCTCACTACGGCAGGAACACTCGCTAGCCCAATCGCGACGACGCTCGCGGTCAAATACCTCATGCCGCCTCCGCGCTGTATTTTTCAGGGCAATCGCATTTGAAAAGAACCCGGCAAGAGCTTTCCTTGCGGCCCATCCTTCGAGACGCCCGCTTTAAGCAGGCTCCTCAGGATGAGGGCATGTTCGCGGCAAAATCTTAGACCCTCATGGCGAGGAGCGCCACTTGCGGCGCGTCTCCGGACGATGCTTCGCATCGCCGAGCGAACCATGAAGGCAGCTTGTGGGCCCGTAGGCGCCAACCAGCCCAGCCTCACATCGTAGTAAGATCAATCCTGATCAAGCGGGGCGAGCTCGTTGGGCAACTATTCCGGCACCAACGGAGGAGAACTCATATGGGAACATTCGTCCTTGTCCCCGGGGCAGGCGGCATGGCTTGGTATTGGCACCGCGTGGCCCCGCTCATTCGCGCGGCGGGGCACGAAGCCATCGCGGTCGATCTGCCAGGCGACGATGGGAATTCCGGTCTCGCGGCGTATGCGGACATCGTCATCCGCGCGATCGCGAAACGAAGCGGCGTGATACTCGTCGCCCAGTCGCTGGCGGGCTTCACGGCGCCGCTTGTTTGCGTGCGTGCGCCCGTGCGGATGGCCGTGTTCGTCAACGCGATGATCCCCGAGCCCGGCGAGACCGCTGGTGCGTGGTGGGGCGCCACAGGAGCGGTCGAAGCGCGGCAGAAAGCCGCGACGCGCCGCGGCTATGCGACGGAATTCGATGTGGCAACCTATTTTCTGCACGACGTTCCGCAGGACGTGCTGCGCGCCGGCCCGGAACAACCACGCGAGGAAGCCGACGCCGTTTTCGGCGAGCCGTGTCGCTTCGAGCGCTGGCCCGACATCCCCATTCATGTTCTTGCGGCAAGAGACGACCGTTTTTTCCCGGTCGAATTTCAACGGCGTGTCGCGCGTGAAAGGCTCGGAAAGGAGGTAGAGGAAATTCCCGGTGGCCATCTCGTCGCCTTGTCGAATCCGGAAGGGCTGACCGATCGCCTCCTTGCATATGAGAGGGGCCTGACACGCTAAAGCGCGATGAGATTAGGATGAATCGTCATCGCGTTTTAGGTTGTTGTTTGAGCATGACCTCCGCGCAAACGCGTTCCGCGTTTGTCGCGAGGGAAAACCGCTTCACACTTTGCGCTAACGCGGCCCTTCGGGTCCGGATCATGCTCTAGCGAGCTGCAAACGTTTGATCCAGCTCAACAGTCACTTTGCTGTTTCTGCGCCCGCTCATGGCGGTCACAAACTCCCGCTTTCCATTGGAGGTACGATGCGCACGATCATAGTCGCACTGACGCTATCAGCAGCCGTCACCACCGCTCATGCTGCACACGATTATCCCTGGTGTGTCTATGGCGGAGGGCTTGGCGCCTCTGGCGACTGTTCTTACCAGACAAGGGAGCAGTGTCTGGCTTCAGCATCCGGCCGGTGGAATACATACTGCGATATGAATCGGCGCCGTCTCTTTAAGCAGCGCGCATCTCATTCCAAGAAAGTCCACCACAATTGAAGGGTCTAACGGATTAAGAGCCCGCAGCACGAGGGGATGCAATTTTCTCGACCATCGGCGACCCGCCGCGTCAATCGCGAACCTTCTGCGCGCGATAAAGGCTCGGCGTCGTACCGACGGCCTTGCGGAAGGCGCGGTTGAAATTGGCCTGCGAGGAAAATCCCGCGGCATAGGCGATATCGACGAGCGGGCGATCGCTGGTGGCCAGCAGCCGCTTGGCGAGATCAAGACGCTGACGGCTGACATATTCATGCGGCGCCGCACCGGTCGCCGCCTTGAAGCTGCGGGAGAAATGCGCAGGGCTCATGCACGCCACCGACGCCAGATCCTTGACCGTGAAATCGCGCTCGACGGATGCGTCGATGAACTCCGTCACGCGCGACAACCGCCTGGCGTCGAGCGGTCGCTGACCCGCATTGAGTTGCCGCAGCCTGACCGCCGTGGCCGAGTACGCGTGCACCAGATGGGCTGACAAGGCACGCCCGAGGCTTTCGATCAGGAGCCGGCCGGTGGAGGTCTCCTGTTCGAGCTCCTTCAGGATCCGGTCCGCGACGTGCTCGATGAACATGTCCTGATCGATACTCTCGTAGCGGATCGAGATTCCCGACGGGTCGATGTCGAGATCCCTGAGCATGGTGTCGTCGAACGGCTTGCCGGGAAGAAAGAGATGCAGGCATTCCTGCATCTGGTTCTCGACACGGATGAAGTCTTCGCGGATGCCGGCCGGGCAGAGCCACACGGTGCCCTTCCTCCCGAAGGTCCGCTGCCGCATTCCCGCGCCTTCCCGGTCGACGACCGAGTTGCCCCGCAGCAGGATCGCGATCTCGGTGTCGCGCGGCAACTGCGGCGGCAGATCGCCCGGCTCATGGCTCCATCGCTCGGCGAGGAGGTGCCCCCATCGCCGGTCGTTGGACGTCTGAAGCATTCTGCCGGTAACATATTTATCGACAGAGTTGCCAAGCATACCCATCGGGAATCTCCGCCAGATAACGCGATGTGGGTAAAAAGGTATTGCTGGGTCCAGCAATTACCATGCCAGAGATCCGACCGGCCGTCCACGGGCCGAGAGCAGTCCGGGACAACAACACCGCACGTTTTGAAAAGCCAGGCCGCGCCCGGCCGCCGCATCCTTCACCGTCTTGAATCGGGAAACGGAGAGACCCATGGCCCGGACCACGGTAATTGGCGCGTGCCCCCACGATTGCCCGGACACCTGCTCCATCCTGACCACGGTCGAGGATGGCAAGGCCATCGCCGTCCGCGGCAATCCCGATCATCCGTTCACGCGTGGACGGCTCTGCGTGAAGGTCAACAACTATGAGGAGCGCGTCTACAGCGACAAGCGCATCCTCCATCCCCTGAAGCGGGTCGGCCCGAAAGGCTCGAGGCAGTTTCAACGGATCTCGTGGGACGAAGCCATCGAGACCATCGCATCGCGCTGGAAATCTGTTATCGCCGAGCACGGCGCGCAGGCGATCCTGCCCTACAGCTATCTGGGCACGCAGGGCATCATCAACGGGCTGAACGTCGGCGATCCCCTCTTCAACAAGCTCGGCGCGACGGTTCTGGAGCGCACGTTCTGCGATTCCGCCTCATGCACGGCCTACATGATGACGATCGGACACACGCCGGGCGTCGATCCCGAAAGCTTCGTGCACTCGAAATACATCATCCTGTGGGCCTGCAATACGCTGAGCACGAACTCGCATCACTGGCCGTTCATCGAGCAGGCGAAGAAGGCCGGCGCCAAGCTCGTGGTGATCGATCCCGTAAAGACCCGCACCGCGCGCCTCGCCGACTGGCATATCCCGATCCGTCCCGGCACTGACGCTGCGCTCGCACTCGCGATGATCCACGTCATCATCAAGGAGAACCTCGTCGATCGCGACTACGTCGACAAGCACACCGTCGGATATGATGAGCTGGCGGAGCGGGTGTCGAGCTACACCCCCGAATTCGCGTCGCAGGAGACCGGCATTCCCGTCGACGACATCGTCAGGCTGGCGAGGGAATTTGCGACCACGCCGCCCGCCGTCGTGCGCATCGGCGTCGCAGTCGAGCGGCATGCCGGCGGCGGCCAGACCGTGCGCGCGATCGCCTGCCTTCCGGGATTGATCGGCGCGTGGAAGCATGTCGGTGGCGGCCTGCTCCAGCTTCCGATCTGGGCCTTCCCGGTCAGATGGGACGTGCTGATGCGTCCCGATCTCCAGCCCGAGAAGATGCGCGTGCTCAATTCCTGGCGCCTCGGCGCGGCGCTGACCGGCGAACTCGGTTTCGACCCGCCGATCAAGGCGCTATTCGTCTACAACGCCAATCCGATGGCGATGGTGACCGAACAGGGCAAGCTCGAAAAGGGACTGGAGCGCGAGGATCTCTTCACCGTCGTCAGCGAACACTTCCTGACTGACACCGCAAAATACGCCGACATCGTTTTGCCGGCGACCACCCAGCTCGAGCAGAAGGACATCATGTTCTCCTGGGGACACCTGTACCTGTCCTACAACAACCAGGCGATCGAGCCGCTCGGCGAAGCCGTTCCCAACACCGAACTGTTCCGCCGGCTCGCGCGCGCAATGGGCATCACAGACCCGGCCTTCTTCCGGACCGACGACGAGATGATCGAAGGTTCGCTGGACTGGAGCAACCCGGTCCTCGAGGGCATCACGCTCGATGACGTCAAGGCCAAGGGCTATGCGCGCCTCAACATGCCGGCACCTGGCGACTGGGCGCCGCATCGCGAGGGCAATTTTCCGACTGCCTCCGGCAAGTGCGAATTCAAGTCGACGATCGCCGGCGGCGGCAACTTCGTGGTGCCACTGTTCCGCCAAGGCTACAATGGCGACCAGGACGGCACGGCGGTCGATCCCCTGCCCCACTACATCCCGCCGAACGAGAACGCGCGCACGGCGCCCGCGCTCGCCACGCGCTATCCGCTCAGCCTGATTTCGCCGAAGAGCCACGCCTTCCTGAATTCGAACTACGGCAACCTGCCGGCCCAGATCGCCCAGGCCGGTGAGGAGCAGGCAGTGCTCCTCAATCCGCACGACGCGGCACAGCGCGGGATCGTCGCGGGCGCGCCCATTCGCGTGTTCAACGATCGGGGCTCGTTCGAGGCTTTTGCGACCGTTTCATCGGACATCATGCCGGGCGTCGTGGTGGCTCCGTCCGGCTATTGGCAGCGCTCCAATCGCAAGGGCGCAACGGTCCACGCACTGACGCCTCCCGCCTTCGCCGACCTCGGCCGTGCGCCGACGTTCTCGGACATCCTCGTCCAAGTCAGCGGCACTCAAGTCAGCGGAGCCTGACGATGACATATGTGGTCACCGACAACTGCCGCGGATGTCGATACACGGAATGCGTCACCGTCTGCCCCGTGGAGTGTTTCCACGTCGACGACGCCATGACCTATATCGATCCGGAGAATTGCATCGACTGCGGCGGCTGCGCGCCGGCATGCCCGGTCGGCGCGATCGAGCCCGACTACCGCCTCGCCGCGGACAAGAAGTTCTGGATCGACGTCAACCGCAAACGCGCCGCTGAAACCCCTGTCCTCAGCGCGCGCCTGCCGCCCCTTCCAGGCGCCGACGAACGCAGGCAGGCGCTGGGCCGATGATTGGCTCGGCTGCAAGCGCACGCCGCGTCGCCGTCGTCGGCAGCGGACCGAGCGGCTTCTACACGGCCGAGGCGTTGTTGCGCTCGGGCACAGCGGTCGCGGTCGACATGTTCGAACGGCTTCCGGTGCCATATGGGCTGGTGCGGTTCGGCGTTGCGCCCGACCATCCGAAGCTCAAGCAGGTCACGACCGCCTTCGACCGCATCGCCGGAACGCCGGGCTTTCGCTTCATCGGTGGCGTTACGGTCGGAGATGACGTCACGGTCGACGAGTTGCGCGAGGCCTATGATGCCATTGTGCTCGCGACAGGCGCCGAACTGAGCCGGGCCCTCGACATCCCCGGCGAAGCACTGCCCGGCAGCCACAGCGCCGGCGATTTCGTCGCGTGGTACAACGGGCATCCCGATTTCCGCGATCGCCAGTTCGATTTTGACCATGAGGCGGCGATCGTGATCGGCCATGGCAACGTCGCGCTCGATGTTGCGCGCATTCTTGCGAAAACGGCCGAAGAGCTGCGCCAGACCGACATCGCGCGCCATGCGCTCGAGGCTTTGGCGGAAAGCCGGATTCGCAACGTGTACGTCGTCGGCCGCGGCGGGCCGGCGCAGGCCAAATTCACCGCGAAGGAATTGCGTGACTTTCTCGAATTGAGCGCATGCGACACCTCGGTCGAGGCGCGCGACGTCACGCCCGATGAATTCGAGCCGCAACGCGCTGATGATCCAGAGCTGGCCGAAAAGCTGTCGCTGCTGCGCGCGTTCTCGCAGGCGGCCATCGCGAAGCCGCGGCGCTGTGTTTTTCGGTTTGGTCTGTCACCCGTCGCAATCATCGGACGAGGCCGCCTGGAGACTATCTCGTTCAGGCACCGGTCGGGCAACGTGGAGGACATCGCGTGCGGCCTCTCGTTCAGCAGCGTTGGCCGGAGGACAGCGCCTGTTGCCGGTGTTCCCTATGACGCGCATCGCGGCGTCCATGCGAACATCGACGGACGCGTCGCGATCGGTCATTCCCTGGTCGAGGGCCTCTATGCCTGCGGATGGAGCAAGCGCGGACCGAACGGCACGATCGGCACCAATCGCGGTTGCGGGATTGCGACGGCTGAGACCGTGCTGGCCGACCTTGCCGATCGGCGGCCGCGTCCGGACACTCCCGATGCACTGCTCGCGCGCCTCGCTGGCCGCGTCGCACGCATCGTGAGCTATCCGGATTGGACCGCGATCGACGCGGCCGAGAAACGCAGGGGAGCCCTGCTCGGCAAGCCCGGGAGAAATTCGTCACGATCCCGGACATGCTCGCCGCGATGGATGCGTAACCCCGAACGGAGCTGCAACACCGCAGCGGTCCTAGCGTAGGTTATCGTTTGAGCATGATCTCCGCGCAAACGCGTTCCGCGTTGTCGCGAGGGAAAACTGCTTCACACTTTGCGCTAACGCGGCCCTTCGGGTCCAGATCAGGCTCATTCCTGATCGATGAGATCGTCCTCGAGGATCGCCATCTGGAACTGGAACGAGCGATCATCGTCCTCGTCGTCGACGAACAGCACGCCGATGAACTCCTCGCCGATATAAACCTCGGCGGAATCGTCCTTCTTGATCCGCGGCTGGACGCGAATCTTGGGATTGCCGAACACGCGCTTCAGATACGCGTCGAGCTTCCTCACTTCTTTGATGTCCACGGCAAGTCTCCAATCCAAATCTAACGGGGCGGGGTTTTAGGACGAGACGCGACGAACCGCCAGCATGAATTCCCAAAGAATTCTGGGGACGATCGGGGCCGGAAGGCAAGGCCCCGATTCAGGTCAAACCGGGATCAAAGTCCCATATCACAGCCCCATGGCGTTGATCATCTGGTCCATGGTGCGCGACGGCTCGGCGCATCCGGCCTTGCCGACGATCCTGGCGGGAACGCCGGCAACGGTGACGTTGTGCGGCACAGCCTCGAGCACGACCGAACCGGCCGCGATGCGCGCGCAGTGGCCGACCTCGATATTGCCGAGGATCTTTGCGCCGGCACCGATCATGACGCCGTGACGGATTTTCGGATGGCGGTCCTCGTTCTCCTTGCCGGTGCCGCCGAGCGTGACGCCGTGCAGGATCGAGACGTCGTCCTCGATGAGCGCGGTCTCGCCGCAGACGAAACCGGTGGCGTGGTCGAGGAAGATGCCGCGGCCGATGCGCGCGGCCGGATTGATGTCGGTCTGGAAGACGGCCGAGGCGCGGCTCTGGAGATAATACGCAAAATCCTTGCGGCCCTTCAGATGGAGCCAGTGCGCGAGACGATGGGTCTGGATCGCGTGAAAGCCCTTGAAGTAGAGCAAGGGGTCGATGAAGCGGGAGGTCGCGGGATCGCGGTCATAAACCGCGACGAGATCGGCGCGGAAGGCGTTGCCAAGATCGGGCTCGTCGCGCAATGCCTCGTTATAAGTCTGTCGCACGAGATCGCCCGACAGCGAGGCATGATCGAGCCGGTCGGCCAGCCGGTGCACGACCGAGTCTTCCAACCGACTGTGATGCAGCACGGTCGAATAGATGAAGGTCGCAAGCTCGGGCTCGCGCTGGACGATGTCTTCGGCCTCGCCCCGGATCCGATCCCAGATCGGATCGAGCGCGGCGAGCTTTCCTGCCGGATTGACCTGATGCATTGCCATGGCGTGCTCTCGAAATTCGCTCGTTTGGTTTGGCCTATAGCACAATCTAGCGTGCCCTGTCGCTGCCGGCTTGCCTGAGAGTGAACACCGGGTTGCCGCCGAAAGCCCGTCAACGTGTTGAATCAAAAGACTTTCTTGCAGCACCCCTGATACGGCAAGGTTCGTTGCAAAGGTTCGTTGAAGGTGGTCAGCGTTTTGCCAAAATCAAGCTCGGCAGCGTCAAACTATTGGTGAATTTCACCCAAACCGTTATTGCGGGCATGGTCGAGAGACGACGGAGACGATTTGAGCATCACCACCGACATCTTGCGCGCCCGCGCCGCGGGGTCCTTGTGGCTGCGGCTCGCCGCCGTCGCCCTGCCCCTCCTCCTGATCGCGCCGGCGTTCTGGAACGGCTACCCGCTGCTTCAATGGGACACCGGCGGCTATCTGGCGCGCTGGTATGAGGGCTATCTGGTCCCGAGCCGCTCGACGGTGTTCGGGCTCTATCTGCATATGGGCGAGGGCTCGAGCTTCTGGCTCAACCTCGCCGCACAGTCGCTGGCAACGCTGTGGCTGCTGCAACTGACGCTCCGCGTGCTCGGCCTGATGCAGACCTTCCGCTTCGTCGCGATCAGCCTGCTCCTGATCCTGTCGACCGCGCTGCCCTGGCTTGCCAGCATGCTGCTCACCGACATCTTCGCCGGGCTCTCGGTGCTGTCGCTGTTCATCCTGGTGATCGGGGGCGACCGGATCTCGGGCATCGAGCGAATCTCCCTGTTCGCCTTCACCGCCTTTGCCGCAGCGACCCACAGCGCGACACTCGGCGTCCTGTTCGGGCTTTGCGCGGCCGGCTGGTTGGTGCGGCCGTTGCTCGGCAAGCGCCTTCCCCTTGCAGGACTTGCGCAGGGCAGCCTGACCATCGTCGCAGGCGGGGCCATGCTGGTCATGGCGAACCACGCGCTGTCGGGCCAATGGGCCTGGACGCCCGGCGGCTACGGCGTCGCTTTCGGCCGCATGATGCAGGACGGCATCGTGGCGCGCTATCTTGGCGATCACTGCCCGCGTGAGAATTTCAAGCTCTGCCCCTACCGCAATGAGTTGCCGGCGACCGCGGACGAATTTCTGTGGGGCAACAGCATGTTCAACACGCTCGGCCGCTTCGAGGGGATGAACGACGAGATGAGCTACATCGTCGTGCATTCGCTCGCCGACTACCCGGCCTGGCAGGCGGGCGCGGCACTCCGCGCCATGGGCCAGCAATTGCTGCATGTCGGGACCGGCGAAGGCACCAATGGCTGGATCCCCCATACCTACGGCATCATCGAGCGCTACATCCCGGCCCAGATCGCGCCGATGCGCGCGGCGCGGCAGCAGCACTGGGACATCGATTTCGATGACGTCAACTGGCTGCACGTACCGGTCGCACTCGCCTCGATGCTGGCGCTCGTCGCCCTGCTCGGCCATGCGCTGGCAAGCCGGCGGCTCGACGACCTGACGCTGCTCGCATCGACCGTGACGCTGGCGCTGCTCGGAAACGCCTTCATCTGCGCCGTCATCTCGGGCCCGCACGACCGTTACGGCGCGCGGATGGTGTGGCTTGCGACCTTCGTCGTGCTGACGGCGCTGGCGCGCGCCTTCGGCAGGGACGAGCCGGCAGACGAGGACTCAGCCGCGGCGAGACAGGAAGTCGATCACGCCGGTCTTGTAGACCTTGTCACCGACCGCGCGCATGTGATCGCGGTTCGGGATATCAAGCACTTCCGAACCGGGAATGATCCTTCCCAACGCCGAGGCTGAGCCCGCAACATCGTCGGTGGTGCCGACGGCGATCAGGACCGGCACGTCGATGCGTGCGGCTTCCTCCCTCTTCATCAGATCGCGGGTGCCGCGCAGGCACGCGGCGAGCGCCTGGCGGTCGGAGCGCGTCTGATCCGCAAATGCACGGAACGTGCGCCCGACGGGATCGGTGACGTCGTCGAGCGAGGGCGCTTCCAGCGCCTCGGCCACGTTCTCGCCGGGCCCGGTGCCCTCGATCAGGCCGCCGATGCCGATGCCGCCGAGGATCGCCGAGCGCAGGCGCTGCGGCTCGTTGAGCCCGAGCCAGGCGGTCATCCGCCCCCCCATCGAATAGCCCATCATGTCGGCCTGCGGGATGCCGAGATGGTCCATCAGCGCGAGCACGTCGCCCGCCATGGCCGGAATGGAATATTGCGCGGGATCGTAGAGCTTTGCGCTCTCGCCATGGCCGCGATTGTCCAGCGCAATCACGCGGCGGCCATTCTTGCGCAGTTCCGAGACCCAGGTCGGATAGACCCAGTTCACGTTCTTGCTCGAGGCAAAGCCGTGCACCAGGATGATCGGGTCACCCTCGCCTTCGTCGAGATAGGCAATTTCGACTGCGCCGTTGTGAAAGCTCGGCATCAACTTAAGTCCGCGTCTGTTGGGGAGAGGATGATCTTAAAGCATGATCCGGAAAAGTGTGTGGCGGTTTTCCGAAAAGATCCTGCTCAAACGAAAACCTAAAGCGCGCTGACGGCTGCGCCCGCCAGCGCAAGTTGCGCCCGGCGCAACCGCCGCGCCCGCCTGCGGTCACACCAGGCCTGCGTCAGCCGCTCGGTCGTGGCCTTGATCGAGGACAGGACGCCGAACAGCGTCACCAGCGCGCCGAACAGCCACAGTGCGAGATCGAATGCGCCGGTTGCGAGCAACAGCGCACCGCGGCCGAGCAGCTTCAGGATAGCGCGGGTCTTGCCGCCGCTCGCTTCTGCAAGCCGCGCCGCGCGCACGACGTCCTTCGGCCCCTCGGCGACGCGCAGCGTATCGAGCGCGCCGCGGGTGCCCGCCTTTTCGGTGACACGGGCAACGTCCTTGCCGAGCCTGACCAGTGCGCCCGCCTTTTCGACCCGGAACGCGGCCTTGATCGCGCTCGCGGTCTCGCCCGGCCGCAGCACCGAGCCGGTGGCGACCGCGTTCTGGAGCATCGGGGTGTCCACCACCTCGCGCGCCGAGCGCCCGGCCCAAGCCGCAAGCCCCTCGCCCAGCCGCCCGACCTTGCGGGCGTCCTTGACCAGCGACAGGCCGGCGCGCACCGGCGCTGCACCGCCGACCGAGACATAGGTCGCCGCCGTCACCGCAAGACCGGCCGCGGCGAGCCCGAGCACGAGGCGGTCGGTCTCCTCGCCCATGGCCAGATGCTTGCCCTCGCGCACAACGTCCCTGACGTCGCCGATCACGAAGAGATCGCCGGCCACGGTGCCAGAGAGGCTCGCGACGTCGTCGGCACTGCCGGTGACGAGACCCGTGGCAAAACGCTTGGCGAAATGCGAGGTGGAATTCTCTTCTCTCACAGCGTCGCCGACCCGGCTCAAGAGGTCGTCAGGCAGCGCGATGCTGCGATCGCGCGCGAGCTCGACGAAGCTGCTCGCAAGATCGGCATCGTGGGCTGCAAGCGCTGCTTCGATATTGTCCTGAACGATCGCGGCGTTCTTGCCCGGCGTATTGACCAACGTGTTTTTGCCCAGGAGGGAATCGAGCTGCAGCTCCGACAGCGCGGCCGGATCGTCTTGCGCCGCCAGCACAGCGCCCGCCTCGCGCGCATGCGGCACGATCTGCACGAGGACAACGCTGCATGCCACGAGGGTGGCCAACGCGGTGCTGATTCGCAGCCACTTCATGCTCAAAGCCTGGACGTTCGCCTGGAAATTCGCCTGCCGCCGGGATTTCGTTCGCCCACAGACATAGTATGCCAAATTTGCGACACAACGGCCCCGACGAAAGAAGGGCTTCTCTGAGGCGACAAGATTGTGTCGAATTTGCATGAGCAAATGAGCATGGGGCAGTTGCAACCTTTCGGTTCCGCTGGGCTAGCAATCATCTGCACCCGCCAGTATGGTCCGCGGCGTTCAATGATGCCGCGTCAGTTTTGATTGTGTCTGCCGCCATTGCCACTCCAGGATGAGTTCCGATGTCCGACCATGTCGTCCCGCACTTCCACAACGATGCCGGTGTCCCCGTCATCGAAATCGGCTCGCAGGAGTTCATGTGCGTTGGCGCCAACCCTCCGTTCGACCATCCGCATGTCTTCCTTGATCTCGGCAACGACAACGAGATCATCTGCCCCTATTGCTCCACGCTGTACCGCTTCGCGACCGACCTGAAGGCCGGCGAGGCGCGCCCGCCCGAATGCGTGCTGAAGGACAGGGTGGCCTGACCGGCGGCATCCGCTAAGGGGTGGCCGTCTCCCGAACGATCATCATTACCGGTGCCGGAATCGGAGGATTGACGGCCGCACTCGCGCTTGCCGCCAAGGGCTTTCGCGTCGTCGTGCTGGAGAAGGCCGAGCGGCTGGAGGAAGTTGGCGCCGGCCTGCAATTGTCGCCCAATGCGAGCCGCATCCTGGTCGAGCTCGGGTTGAAGGACCGGCTGGGCTCGCGCGCGGTGACGCCGGAGGCGGTCAGCATCATGAGCACGCGCGCCGGCGGCGAGCTGATGCGCCTGCCGCTGGGCGCGGCGGCCGCCGAGCGCGCCGGAGCCCCCTATTGGGTGGTGCACCGGGCCGATCTGCAAGCGGCGCTCGCCGCCGCGGTCGCGGACCATCCTGATATCGATTTGCGGCTGGGCGGGACGTTCGAGGACGTCGCCGCGCACGCCAAGGGACTCTCCGTGGTCTATCGCAGCGGCACGTTGCGCCGGAGCGAAGTGGCAAGCGCGCTGATCGGCGCCGACGGCGTCTGGTCTACAGTACGCCAGCATCTGTTTCCGGACGTCGTGCCGCGCTTCTCCGGCCTGATCGCCTGGCGCGGCACGTTCGAGGCCACGCAACTGCCGAAGGAATACACCTCGCGCCGCGTGCAGCTCTGGATGGGGCCGAATGCCCATCTCGTCGCCTATCCGATCGCAGGCGGACGCCAGATCAACGTGGTCGCGGTCGTGCCCGGCACCTGGAACAGGCCGGGCTGGAGCACGCCGGGCGATCTCCGCGAGGTGATGGACGCCTTCGCGGCGCCGCGCTGGCCGGGTCCGGCACGGATGATGCTCACCGCGGTCGACAGCTGGCGCAAATGGGCGCTGTTCACGCTGCCCGACGGCGTCGGCTGGAGCAAGGGCGCGATCGCGCTCGTCGGCGATGCCGTGCATGCGATGCTGCCCTTCGCCGCACAGGGCGCAGGAATGGCGATCGAGGACGCCGCCGTGCTCGCCGAGCATCTGAGCGGCAACGCCACCGAGAGCGCAGCTAGCATCGCGGCGGCGCTGGCGCGCTATGGCCGGGCGCGCGAGGCCCGCGTCAGGCGCGTGCAGCGGACCGCGCGGCAGCAGGGCCGCATCTACCATCTAGCAGGCCCCTTCGCGCTGGCGCGCGATCTTGCGATCCGCGCACTCGGGCCGGAGCGCATGCTGGCGCGTCAGGACTGGATCTATCGCTGGCGCGCGTGAGGCGCGATGCTGACTTCAGTGAGCGGCGCTGCTGGACTTAGAGCCAGGTACCGGCTTCGCCACAGGCTTGGCGGCGGTCGGGGGCACAGGCGACGCCGGCGGGGGCGTCGGCACCATGTCGCTCTCGCGGCACTTGTTGCGCCGCCAGTTCTCTTCCAGCAGCTTCTGTTGCGCACGAATGGAGATGTAGTCGTTGCGGTAGGCGAGCTCGGAGACCACAGCGCCGCCTGTCCCGGTCTCGGCCTTCGCCATCAGCCGCTCAAGGTCCACGAGACGGTTGGCGAGGCTTTTCCGCTCCGGCGCGAGCTGCTTGCAATCCCAAAGATCGTATTTGCCGGGATCGACGAAGGCCGGGCTGATGGTTTCGCCGACGCTGGCGCAGCCGCCGAGCCCCGAGCCGAGCGCAAGCAGCACGACCAGCGCAAGCGCGGGACGGCAGCGGTTGAGAATCGAAACAGACATGCCGGATTGGTAGTCCCCGTAAATTGACATTGCCTAAAGCAGCCCGAGATGTCCGGATTGAGGCTTGGCCCCATATCCCGGATTGAGGCGCAAGCGCCATATCCCGGATTGAGGCTTTGCCTTGTGCGGCCGGCTCGCTTAAGGAAGGGCACCCTTCGCCCCGTCCGGCCCCAAGCCAGGCGGCCAGCAAGGGCTTTAAGTGTTTGATCCCGTTGGATCAAGCGGGCATGGCGGAATTGGTAGACGCAAGGGACTTAAAATTTTTTCTTTGTCAGACTAAAATGAAAAATTACTCAGTAAAATCAAATAGATTGACGAAAATCTAGATTTGCAATACCCTTCCACAAGGCTTACACATTTACACAAAAAGGGATGATTTCCCGATGGAGACGGCAACTCAAGAACAGCAACCACCGGCGAAGGACGGCACGATCGAGCGCTACGAACTGATGGGCGGCAAGTGCTACATCTACAAGCGCAGCAACGACAGCAAGCACTGGCAGGTTGCCGCTTATGTCTCCGGCAGAAATCACAGAGCGAGCACCAAGCTCGAAGGATTCTCCGCTGCAAAGCAATTTGCCGAGGAGTGGTATCTTGAATTGCGCGGCAAGCACATTCGCGGCGAACTGGGCAAGCTGGTCCCCGTCAACGCCGAAAAGACTTTCAAGGACGCCGCAGAACAATTCCTCCGCGAATTTCCGGTTCTCACCGAGGGGCAACGCAGCCCTATCTACACCGCAGGCCACCAGAGGCGCCTGCGCAACTACCTCGTCCCCTTCTTCGGGGACAAACCACTCTCGCAGGTCACATCTGGCGCGATAGCGGAATACCGCATCGACCGCATCGAGAAATCGAAAGAAAAACGCGGCAAGCCGCCTGCCCGCGGCACTGTTCACCAAGAGATGGTCGCGCTGCGCCAGACCTTGAAGACAGCCATGCGGCACGACTGGCTCGCCAGCCTGCCCGACATGTCGCAGCCCTATCGCAGCAATGGGAAGATTTCCCATCGCGCCTGGTTCTCACCGACTGAATACAGACAGCTTTACCTCGCCGCCGCGAAGCGCGCGGACGATCCCAAAAAGGAGCGCTATCGCTACCACGGCCAGGAACTGTATGACTTCATCATCTTCATGGCCAACACAGGCCTGCGGCCTGACGAGGCGAAGCGGCTGGAATATCGCGACGTGACCGTGGTCAAGGATCGCGAAACCGACGAGCGCATTCTTGAAATCGAAGTGCGCGGCAAGCGCGGTGTCGGCTACTGCAAGAGCATGCCCAGCGCCGTCATGCCCTTCTTCAGGTTGCGAAAGCGCAACAAGGCCCAGCCGACTGATCGCATTTTCCCAAACGACCAGCATGTGCTGTTCAACAACATCCTTGAGGAGGAAAACCTCAAGTTCGACCGCGAAGGGCAGCGCCGCACGGCCTACAGCCTGCGGCATACCTACATCTGCCTGCGTCTCATGGAAGGTGCTGACATCTACCAGGTTGCCAAGAACTGCCGCACCAGCGTCGAGATGATCGAGAAATTCTACGCCTCGCACATCAAGAACCAGTTGAGCGCAGCCGCCATCAACGTCAAACGCGTTCCCCGGAACGAAGAAAACAAGGTTGCGCCGCAGTCGCCCCCGCCACCAAAGCCTGCGGCTCCGAAAAATCGCTTGCGCCCGACCGGCAAGAATTACACCCGTCGCAAACCGCACTGACCCCACCTGACACCTTGGCGACCGGACCGACACGGGTTATGAAGGGCCCGGCATGCGGGCGTGGCGAAATTGGTAGACGCAACGGACTTAAGCCAAAAATTGAGTGCTCCTGCGGGAAACCCGGGATGCAGAACTGCTCAAATTCGGGGAAGCCTTTGCTGGTAATCCCGAGCCAAGCCCCTAAATCCTGGGGGAAGGTGTAGAGACTAGACGGGCAGCACCTAAAGCGACAACGCCAAGGTGAAGGGATAGTCCAGACCACAAACGCCAGGTTGGCGGCGACGAAAGTCGTAGTTGGTACGAAAATCCGTTGGGCATTGCCCGTGCCGGTTCGAGTCCGGCCGTCCGCACCATCTATCAACGACAAATATACCCTCTCTGCCACTTTTAGTTGCCAGAATCTGAAAGCTACGCTTAGACTCGTCAGTGACCAACAAAGTATGCCCCATGCCTAGCGCCGATCAGCTCAAAGCGCTCATAAAAGCCTTCGCTGCGGGCGACGACGCGCAATTCCACTCCATCGCGATGCAGATTGCGGCGAGCGAGGCTCGCGTCGGACATGGCAAGCTGGCCGAAGAACTCCGCGAACTGATCGACCAGTCGCGCGCTCGCGTCCCAAGCCCCGGACCGTCGCCGATCCCCCTCGCCAAGCCACGCGGCGAAATCGCGGATCTACTCACCGTCACCTATCCCAAAGTCCATTTGGGAGACCTGGTCCTCACGGCGAAGACCAAGAGCATTTTGCATCGCGTCGTCCGTGAGCACAAAAACATTCGTGACATTCGCGCCCACGGTCTGGCTCCCCGCAAAAAGTTACTGCTGGTCGGACCGCCAGGCACCGGGAAGACGATGACCGCATCGGCTATCGCGGGTGAACTCGCCCTGCCCCTTTTCGTCGTACGTCTCGATCGCCTCATCACCCGATACATGGGCGAGACCGCCGCCAAACTGCGGTTGATCTTCGACGCTATTGCGCAGACGCGTGCGGTTTATCTATTCGACGAGTTCGACAGCATTGGTTCAGAACGGGGTCTCGGCAACGACGTTGGTGAGATACGCCGCGTCGTGAACAGCTTCCTTCAAATGGTCGAGCAAGACGCTTCCGATAGCGTGATCATTGCTGCGACGAACCATCCCACTATTTTGGACAAGGCTCTCTTCCGTCGTTTTGACGACATCGTTCAATACTCACTTCCCACCACCAAGGAAATTCGTACTGCATTTGAAGCCAAGATTGCGGGCGCGAAGACGAGCGGGAAAATCGATTGGGCCAAGCTCGCGACGTTTGCCAAGGGTCTGAGCTACGCGGATGTGACACGCGCGACGCAAGACGCGCTCAAACACGCGTTGATCGAAGGACATGCATTGACGCAGAAAGACCTTTTCTCCGCGATCGATGAGCGCAAGGCGGCCCTGCAGCACGGGAACGTCAACCGCAAGTAAGAGCGACAACGCTTGGCACGGTATCCCCATTTGCTCTTCGTCGACGCTGCGGGAACGGAGCGTTATACCGCTGATCGTGGTCGGTCTCCGAAATTTGACACTCCTGACCGTGACCGTGCCCAGCATGCAGCGACCGTCATCAACGCGTTGCAGACCGCGCAAAACTCGCGCGGCCCTTTTCCTACCCAGGTCGGAAACGGCTTCTATGAATCACCAGGGCTGACGCTGACTTTTGAAAGCGAGCCGGGCTTTCCGCTTGCCTTCGAAAGCCTCGACCTACGCCGCAGCAAAATTCAGTTGCTGGCGGTTACGCGCGACGAAGAAACGGCTCGTACCTACGCCACGATACACGTCCCCGACGATAAGATTCAAATTCTGCTTCGCAAATTCGAGAAGTATCGCGACGCCGAAGACGGCGATGAGCGCGATAATAGAAAGCTGGTCGAAAGCATCACCAACATCAAGCTGGCGACACTCTCGGAGCTTTGGACGGATACGCCCCAGCTTTATCCAGCAGCCAACACCGCTATTACGTGGGAAGTCTGGCTTCGCTCGGCGATGCAGGGAGAGAACTCGCCGAGCGCGGTCCTCCGCGAGGCGGCGCCCAATTTCGGCTATGAGGTCATCTCAAACGACCTGTCGTTCATCGATCGTACCGTTGTGCTTGTACGAGGCACACGCGAACAGCTCGCGCTGTCCTCCGATGTCCTCGGCGTTATCGCCGAAGTCCGCAAAGCGAAGGTGACTGCGGACTTCTATTCCATGCAGCCGGCCGCCGACCAGCACGCCCTTTCTGCCGCGTTCATCCAGCGGCTTGGCGCCTTGCCGGGCGGCTCACCCGTCGTCGCGCTACTAGATACGGGCGTCAACCGCGCCCACCCGCTGCTTGCGCCGATTGTCGCTGAAACTGACGTTGACGGTTTTAAGCCCGGTTGGGGCGGTCACGACAGCCATCGGCACGGGCATGGCACGCAAATGGCCGGGCTCGCTATCTATGGCGACCTCACCCCTCTCTTTGCCGGTAGCGGCCCGATAGAGATCACCCACGGTGTCCAATCGCTGAAGCTCTATCACGCTCCCGACCCGCACCGGCCGGAGCTCTACGGCGCGGTAACAATCGAGGGCATATCGCGGCTCGAAATCGACGCCGCTCGCCGGAAGGCATTCTGTATGGCTATTTCGGCGGAGGCTCGCGAGAGAGGCCGGCCCACTTCATGGTCAGCAGCTGTCGACAATCTCGCGTATGGCGCCATTAACGACACGCGTCGGCTTATCATTCTCTCGGCTGGCAACACGCCGCCCGAAGCCCGGAGAGACTATCCTGCCTACAACGAGGCCTCCTCGATCGAGGACCCCGGCCAATCGTGGAACGCCTTGACGGTCGGTGGCTACACCGATCGGATTTTCATCGATGACAATGTCAACTTCGGTTGGAATCCGCTGGCGTCGCGCGGCGACCTTGCTCCTTCCAGCAAAACGTCCATGACCTGGCCGCGCTCGACGAAGACCCCATATAAGCCCGACATCGTCATGGAGGCCGGCAACATGGGACGGCCCCCAGGCGACGGCGATCCTTTGTTTCTGCCCGAGTTGCAGTTGCTCACAACGAGCAACGAGTTCGCGGCTGGTGAAGCGCCATTTGTGGAGTTTCACGACACTAGCGCCGCCGCTGCACTGGCGGCCAATCTCGCAGCGCGGGTTATGGCTCGTTACCCTGACTATTCGCCCGAAACTGTCCGTGGATTGCTCGTCCATAGCGCAAGGTGGACCGACGCCATGAGGGCGCGCGCCGTAGATAGACAGGGGCGTCTCGACCCGGAACGCATGCTCCGCACGTTCGGTTATGGAGCGCCTGATCCCGAGCGCTTGTTCTACAGCGCCGGCAACGCCTTGACATTGATTGCGGAGGATAGTCTCCAACCTTTCTTCAAGGACAGGGACGGCTCCATCAAGACTAAGGATATCAAATTTCACGAGTTGCCTTGGCCGCGCGACGCGCTGCTTGCCTTGCCGTTCGACACGCCAGTGGAAATGCGCGTGACGTTGTCGTACTTCGTCGAGCCTAGCCCCGGAGAGCGCGGCTGGGACCGCAAATACGGATATCCTTCGCATGGGCTCCGCTTCAGGGTTATTCGCGCGACAGAGACCCTGGACGATTTCAAGCTCCGCATCAACGCGCACGATCGCGAGGATGACTATGACGAAACCCACGCTGGCGAGACCGGGCGCTGGGAGCTAGGCGTCCGTGGCCCGACCAACGGGTCCATACATTCCAACATCTGGCGCGGCTCTGCCGCTGAACTCGCACAACGAAACCATATCGCCGTGCTCCCCACACTTGGGTGGTGGCGTACCCGTCCCGCCGAAAAGCGTGTGGACAAGAAGGCGCGCTACACGTTGATCGTGTCGATTTCGACGCCCGACGAGAACGTGGACATCTATACGCCTGTTGCTGTTCAAATCGGCATTGAGAACGTCGTCGAAATCGAGACCTAGCGCTTTGCCTTGGGGTCGTCTTCTCCCTACTGGAGAAGCTGGGTGAACAGTCCCTTGAGGGCAACATCATCAAACTGCTCAGGCCCTCTAGACGTGCGGAGGTCGGGCGAAGACGAGCGAGTATTTTCCGCAGCTTCAGCGACTTCGTTGATTCGATCATCCACGTAAGATACTGCCAATTCCACCTGCACCGGTTCCAGTGCCACACGCTCACCTAGCTTCTTGAGCGACGCGATGTGATCTTTCAGCGTTGATTCCGAGTCGATGTCCGCCACCGCGGTTGCAACCTCCCTAAATTGGTCCCGTATTGCTGCGTCCAAAGCATCAGTAATCCCGTCGCTGAGCGCGCTCGACCAATTTTCCATGGCGTCAGCGATCTTTTCTAGCTCGTCAATGTTTATTGGACCCCGGATCATTTTGATCGCCGCGACCTCAATACGATCCGCAAGCTTTTCAGCATCGGGAAGATCTTCAAAGTAGAACCCGTCTCTGAGCTTGCCAATTAATTCTATCGCTTCTGGTCCATCGCGCCATGAGTCCAAGCCCTCTATCGGGGCTTCGGCCAGTGCGATAGCGACATCCCAGAACCGCTGATCCTTCGTTGCAGACCACCATTCCAAAAGCAGGCTTATCCGGTCGGTACTCGAAATGCCAACCGCGCTGATGTAGGTGATCCCGTTGTTCAGTGTCCGCGACCAAACCGGGAGGGTCTTAAAGGCGTTGGCGACATCCAGTGAGGCCAGCGCGAGCTTGCTTCTGTCTTCTTTATCCGATCCCCTGGAGTATTCCCAGACGTTACGAGCCCAATCGGTCTGCTGCGCAGCTTTCGCACACTCCAGAAGTATGGAGGTATCTTGAAGGTACCCATTCAGATAATCGCGCAGAGAGGGATTGATGAAATTGACGGCCTGATTGTTGATCGCGATGAAGCCGCCTTCAAGAATCTTCAGCGCCTCTTCAAAGTCCTTCGGATTCCATGAATCGCCAAACGCAGAACAGAGCTGCGAGTGCAGGCTGTCGTACGCGGCCCTTAATTCAGCGATCTGAGCGCCATACTGCGAGCTGAAAAATAGCGTGAAGAGAAGATGCTGGCACGCTTTTGATATATGGGTGCGGAAGGCAGTATCCCAGAGAGCCGAGGGGTTCGCGAGGCCGGCCAGGAACGCTGCGGGGTATGACAGAGGATCGATGTCTTTGATGTGCTCCGCGTCGGTCATCCACTCGATGACCCGGGGATTGTAGTTCTTATGGTCGACAATTTTCTTGAGGCCCCCGCTATCAATCAGGGCCGCGATGTAGGCTTGGGGCGTTCCCGCGATCAGCAGATGGTTATACAGAATGCGCGCTTTGATGCGGCGCGTATAAAGCCCGACATCTAGAACGTATTTCGTGACGTCCAGTCGTTCATCAGCAAGGTGCTCCGAAACGCGGCGCGCCTCCTCAAAAATGTAGGCTCGTGTTGTGAGAATGAAACGTGCATTGGCAGACGTTCTGACTCTCTTGATAAATCGCGCTAGATCAGAATCCTTGTGAGCCAGCGCCTGCTTGTCCAAGGCAACCTTGCCCAGAAAATCGTCGAAGAAGAACACCTGCTTTTTGGTGTCATCGAGAAACTTGAGCCCGTCGTCCAGGCTACGAATAGCAACCAGCTCCCAGTCTTTACCGATATACGCATAGGCCAGCATCTCGGCTAAAGTCGTCTTACCGACTCCCGGCGGTCCCGAGATGATGAGGACGTGCCTCTTCTCCAGGATGCCCAATGCTTCGTCGAAGCTCGGATTAGGTGCGAATACCCGAATCTTCGCTTCGATCTCAGTTTTCGTCAGCGCGTTGAACGTGTGCGCAGAGGAGTGAACCAGGCGTTCAAGCATTGCGGCGCTTGAGAGCCAGAGCTTGATGTGGGCCTTTTCGATGTCGGGAAAGCTTCTAAGTAGTCCGTTCAGATCACCTGGGCCCTTAATATCTGAGTCATTCAGGACGGTAGGGCCGAGGATGGATTTCAGCTCTGCCTTGTTGGGCGGAGTGATGGAGCACGAGGTGGCCAATATGTACCGTGAGGGGCGAAGCTTATCGATCGATGCGCGCTCACGGGTCATCTGCGACTTGAGGGCCGTATAGGGCGACCTCGCATAGTGCTTGGCCTGGAGAACAGTGGAGGCTCCGCCTTTGGTATGTCGACCGTCTACTCCCCCATCCGGGCCTGGAGCTATGCAGAATTTTGGGTGACGAGGTGATCAGGCGGCGTGGGTTGCCGGCATTTGGATGACCTCGATGCCGTCGTTGAATCTGACACCTGCGATGATCTTCGGCAACTGATTTGTGCCTTTGAGCCGCCGCCAGGTTTTTGATGCGGCGATAACCAGCTTGAACACCATCAGCCTGGCGGTCGTTGCCGACAGCGATCCTTTCGTCCGCACGGTTCTGTGCCGCACGGTCGCGAACACGCTTTCGATGGGGTTGGTCGTGCGCAAGTGATCCCAATGCTCGGCAGGGAAGTCGTAGAAGGCCAGCAGTGCGTCGCGGTCCTTGGCGAGGCATTCGACCGCCCGGCCGTACTTGGCGCGATATTTCTGGGCGAAGATGTCGATCGCCGCTTCGGCGGCCGCCCGGTTCGGCGCCCAATAGACCTCGCGCAGGTCCTTCTTCATGTTGGCCTGCACCGAGAGCGGGACCTTGTCCAGGACGTTGACGGTCTTGTGCACCCAGCAGCGCTGGTGCCGCGTGCCGGGACAGATCTCGTCAAGCGCCTTCCAGAAGCCGAGCGCGCCGTCACCAACGGCAATTTCAGGGGCGATTTGCAACCCGCGCTGCTTCACGTCGATCAGGAGCTCACGCCAGCTCTGCGCGCTCTCGCGGACGCCGACCTGAAAGCCGATCAGCTCCTTCTTGCCTTCCGGCGTCGCGCCGATCAGCACCAGCATGCATTCGCCGTGGTCTTCCATGCGCGCCTGCAGGAAGACGCCATCGGCCCACACATACACGTAGCGTCGCGCCGACAGATCGCGCTTCTGCCAGCGCTCGTACTCGCCCTGCCACTCGGCCGTCAGCCGAGAAACCACCGCAGGCGACAGGTTTGGCGCGTCCTTGCCCAGCAGGGCCGTCAGTGCCTCCCGGAAATCGCCGGTCGAGATGCCGCGCAGATACAGCACCGGCAACAGCGCATCCAGGCTCCGGGTGCGCCGCGCCCACAGCGGCAGGATCGCCGAGCTGAACCGGATCCGCTCGCCATCGCTGGCCGCTCCACGGTCGCGAATCTTTGCCCGCGCCACTTCGACCGGGCCGATGCCGGTCGCAATCGTCCGCGCCGGGCCGTAACCATGTCGCACGACACGGGCGCGCCCGTCGGCCAGCTTCAAATCCTTCACCGTGGCAAGAAACGTCTCGACTTCGACCTCCACGGCCTGCGCCAGAAGTTGCCGAGCACCAGCTCGCAGAATATTGGTCAGTGGATCGTCGATATCGTCGGGCTGACGAAGGGCAACAATATTGCTAGTCTCGTTCATGGCGTATCGCTCTCCTTGAGAGGTTCTGGCAGGCTCGACACCCGCCTCGATACGCCGCCTATCTCAGTCCGTCATCACCCAGTTTCCCGCATAGCTCCCGGGCCTGCGGCAAACACCTCAAACCGGATTCCAAGCTCCCGACCAACCAGGTCAGCGGCTAAGTCTTCGAAGTCGGCGGGGGACAAATTGAAAAAATCGTAGGACATACCCTAGGGTAGCGCAAAGCCAACAATTAAGGAAAGCGTTGAAGCGCCGACAGCTCAGCAGAGCTTGCCCCGACGAAAGGAATATCGCCCTCCTGCGAACACGATGGTCGTCCCCCTATCCGCTAGTGCCGCGGCCGGCAATTCCCTCACAACCGTCCTACAAACCGTTGCACCGGCACCTCGTCAGGCAGCGCTTTCTCGCATCTGCAAATTCTCCGAACAAGGCGCTTAGGTAAGCATCCTTCCACCCGCTTGCCGGCATGTCCGGCGGATAACGTTTTTGTCTCCCCGACGGCTCGCCCTGGCGGCTCACCAATGGGAGAATGCAATGGCTGCGAAAGCAAAGAAGCCGAGTCACGAGGCCTTCGTCGTGACCGGTGAAGGCGATAGTGCGTTCTGGACGAAGATCGGCGGAGTCTGGCCTCACGACGACGGCAAGGGGTTCAACGTTGAACTCGTCGCCCTACCCGCCAATGGCCGGCTCGTCATCCGCGAGCGCAAGGAAGGAAGCTCCTGACCGGAGCCTGACGCAACGAGCGACCAGGCTCTGTGCGATTCCTTCCCGGAGCAGCGGCCAGGCACGCTGGCGTGACAAGGGAAACCACCCTCATACCGGTGGTCGAAGTCCGTTGAGAGCTGATGACCCGCAAGGTGCAGAGTCGGTTGCCCCGCACCGGAAACGGTGCGGGGCTTTCGCAATACCCACTACCGCAAAATCAGGTCGCAGAGTCCGACCGCCCCCACCTGTCCTTAAGCATCGCCGCGAGCTGGAGTGACTCCGAGACAGTCAGGCTAGATAGCTCATTCGCGAGCTTCGGAACGTCAACCGCAGGCCGACTCCCTGGATATTCATCCTCTGAGAGCCGAGACATGATTGCGGTCCCCTCCTTGAAATATCCAAGCTCCGTTCTCATCTTTTGCGCGTTCTGGATTTCTTCAGCGGTCCAGCCCGCTGTATCCATAAAAACAAAATCCTCAGATGAACCTTTCACGCCGGCGGCGTCCATTGCGATCCCAACAATAAAGCGCCTTTCTGGATTGGCGGCTTTAGCTGCGACGCAGCGCAGTTGCAGATCCTTGGCTTGAACCGCCCCGGGTTTGCCGGAGGCAATTTGGTTTAAGTTATGCCGCCATGGCGGGTTGTTCCAGCATGGCGTAGTAGCGTTGCTCGGCTTCGGCCGGCGGGATGTTGCCGATGGGCTCGAGGAGCCTTCGGTTGTTGAACCAGTCCACCCATTCCAGCGTCGCGAACTCGACGGACTCGAAGCTGCGCCATGGCCCGCGCCGATGGATCACCTCGGCCTTGTAGAGGCCGTTGATGGTTTCGGCGAGAGCGTTGTCATAGGAGTCCCCGACGCTGCCGACAGAAGGTTCGATACCAGCTTCAGCCAGACGCTCGGTGTATTTGATCGAGACGTATTGGCTGCCCCTGTCGCTGTGGTGCACGAGCCCGCCGCGATGGACCGGCCGGCGATCGTGCAGGGCCTGTTCCAGCGCATCGAGCACGAAGCCCGCATGCGCCGTGCGCGAGACCCGCCACCCCACGATCCTGCGGGCGTAGGCATCGATGACGAAGGCGACGTAGACGAAGCCGGTCCAGGTCGCGACATAGGTGAAGTCGGAGAGCCAAAGAACGTTCGGCCTTGGCGCCCTGAACTGGCGGTTGACGTGATCCAGCGGGCATGGCGCGGCCTTGTCGCTGATCGTGGTCTTGACGGGTTTGCCGCGGATGACTCCTTGCAAACCCATGTCCCGCATCAGTCGCGCCACCGTGCAGCGGGCAACATCGAAGCCTTCCCGCTCGAGCTGCCGCCAGACCTTGCGCACGCCATAGACCCGGAAGTTCTCATCGAACACCCGCCGAACCTCGATCTTCAGGGTAGCGTCCTGCCTGGCGCGCGCCGACAGCCTGGCAGGATCGCGCCGCCTGGCCACATGGGCGTGGTAGGTCGAAGGGGCGATCGGCAAGACCTTGCAGATCGGCTCGACCCCATGCGCCCCACGATGATCGTCGATGAAGGCGATCATGGCTTGGACCGGCGGTCGAGCTCCGCCATCGCAAAATACGCGCTCGCCTTGCGCAGGATCTCATTCGCCTGCCGAAGCTCACGGTTCTCCCGCTCCAGCGCCTTCAGCTTCTCGGCCATGTCGGTCGGAACGCCGGCCCGGTGTCCGCTATCGACTTCGTCCCTCTTGACCCAGTCGTGCAGCGTCTGCGGTGTGCAGCCGATCTTGGCCGCAATCGAGGTCACGGCCGCCCACCGCGACGGGTGCTCGCTCGCATGATCCAGAACCATCCGAACCGCACGAGCCCGGACCTCGGGTGAAAACTTGTTCGTCGTCTTGCTTGTCATGGCTCCATCCTCTCAGGAGTTGGAGCCTCCGGCAAACCCGTGGCGGTTCAATATCAGGGCGAGTCAAAAACTTACCCCAACCATCCATAAATCCGACAGCTGAAGTCGACGTGGAAGAAAGAGAGACATGTAGTGAACCCGCAGACGAGGTCATATGCGCCCGATTGTCATTCTCCATAACAGGGCCACCGATTGCCATTCTCTTCGTATGATAAGACCCGAATACGATATGCAATATATCGACGGCTGCAGTTACCGCCAGTTCTGCCCTTTGTTTTGAAATCTCGGCATCGCAGTTCTGAATTTGCACTTCGGCAATCCAACTAAAAGTCTCGTAATATTTCTTGGCTTCATCAAGGTAGTAAGGATCTCGAGCTGTCGATGGTTCTTGCTTTAGATATTGTTCATAGAGACTTCCCATGGCCTTCTTAAATGCAGGCTTTGTTCTGAAGGTAATGGGCCCGACGTTGAAGGTGTCAGGATCCTTGGCGTACATCAGCCGGCACGGGATATAGTGAGTGGTGGTTGCGCGTTTCTTTTTAGCCTCTCTAACCGCGGCGGCCATTACCTTTTCTACTCTTCGGGTGTCGATCTCCCAATTGTCGAAAATGAACCGTTGGATGACGAGCTTGCGTAATGCCTCGAAGACCCTCGCTGGAGTGACTGTACCTTTCGCATCGCTTTGTGTGAGCGCAGTTGCTGCGAGATGTCTAAGTCTAGTGTAGGCAGCCATACCACAGATAAGAATACCCCGATCGGGGCGCGGCAACGAAGCCAACATGTCATTGTTCGAGAGCTCTTTCATCCAGTCTGCTGGCTTGCCTGCGGACATGATCTTTTGAATGCGCACGCATTCCGACAGTACGAATTCGACGTCCTGCACCCAGACGTCCTTGGGGTCGCTCTTTTTTGGCATGTATTGAGCTTATCAGAAATCGTCAGCTAGGTTGTTAAGTTCACCAAGATAGGCGACGCTATTGCATGAACAGAACCCTAGTAACGTCCTAAGCTCATGCGTACAGCAAACCCAGCTGAATTAGCCAAGCTCCCGCACATTAACGTAGCCGCCCTGCAAGGGCGCACAATCCTGTTAATGCCGCTTTGGGATGGCACTGCCTGGAATCAGTGGGTTGATGGTCCTGGTGGGCAGCCTGTCAAGTTCAGTGTCGTTGATGTGGTTCGCTCGAACTACCTGGCGAAAACGCCAGCTCGGCCTGATGACATCCATATCCCGTTCGTCGATGTGATGTGGCAGCGCCTGAGTTCACCTGAGGTTTTCAAGCTTACTACGGGTATCTGCGATGATTTCCATCTCATGGCAACGATCGCAGCCAAGCTTGAATACTTCCATGAAAATCGGGAGAGCATCGACCAAAACCTCATCAGCTCCTTCGTACAGAGCGAAGTTGAGCATCTCATCGTCATCGCCCGGTCGATATTTGATCTCCTGCAGGAGATTATGGCGCACTTCTGGAACGAACGTATCCAGCCTACCGACGCAACGGCCAAGCCGGCGCCGAGGAAGTTCAAATTACCCGACACATTCAGGAAGGTAGTGCTCAACGATAAGACCCCTCGGACAGCGGCAGAGATTGTTGAGAATTATGGACTCCTGCAGGCGATGAGCGAGGTGTACGTGAAGCATGCGCCGTTCTTCCTGTCATTACGGGCAATGAGGGATGGTATTGTTCACGGCGGTTCAAGCGTTGATCTGATTTTCGTGACGGAGAAAGGCTTTTGCGTCGAGCCAAGCTCCAGGTACTTCCGGGATTTTTCCTGGAAACCGGAGCACTATTACAACCCCACCCTTACTTCGCTGCGGCCGTGGCTGGCTAATATTGTGCTGCAGACCATCGAGGCCTGCAACGACATCATGTTTTCACTTGAGAGTGCGGTCGCGTTCCCGGCAGCAATTGCGCCCGACTATCAGGTCTTCATTCGAGATCCGTCCAACCAGGCACTTCTCAGGCTGCTAGATGTAGCCAACGGCAACCTGGTTTGGTGGGGAGATAAACCTGCGGCCAAGGCGAAGTCAGCCGATCCAAGTCTTTGAATATCAAGAAACAGGACGATAGGTGATGTACGGTTTTGTCAAAAATCTTTGTCAAAACCGAACCGCATAGGCAGCAGAAGCCGTTCGGCGTAGGTTGCAAGCATGGCCACCAAGAAGCCCAAACCTTCCTCAAAGCCCGCTGGCTTCACCGTAGGCCGCAAGGCGTGGGCCAAAATCTCCGCGGTTGAAGGAATTGAACCCAGCAAGGAAGCCGAAGCTATGGTTGCGGAGTTTGATCGCCTAGGATTGTCGCCGATAGAGCGACGAGCACGCATCATCAAGAAGTACTCACGCGCCAAAAAGTAGAAGGGACCCTTGACCAGGCCCCTCATTTGTATGGTGAGTCCAGACAGGGCTTTCGTCAACACCTCGCCTTGACCTCTCTTTATGCTGCCCCATACTAAATGCATGAGCATTGATGAGCTTTTGGAAAAGCACCGGACGGAACAACTCGCCTACATGCGAACCAGGCTGGCGGTTATCGACAGCAATATCGCACGCTACAAGAAGGACGTCGAAACCTGGTCTGAACCGACCACGGCCTTTACCGAAGCAGAGCAGAAAGAGATTCTTGAGTCGTTCAAAGGGCTACTGGAGGGCGCCGAGCGGGAACGGGAATACTACCGCGCACGTCTCGCCAGCTATGAGGGGTTCAATCTGGTCCGGCCTGACGTTCACTAACGTCGTCAGCCATTCGCGCCTGAAAACATAGAAAGGGCCCTACCACAGGCCCTTCCAACACACATCCAGAAAGCGATGCGAAGGAATTCTGAGTCAGGGAGTCCGGGGCGTCAATAGCGGCAAGAATCCGTTAGGCAGTTACGCCTAGAGTCATAGCCATAGCTTCGGTAGATCGTCTTACGTGAGACGATAACGGCAATGCCGCCAACAGTGGCGGCTGGTCAAGGCTTCCAGCCCGTTCGCTGCGCAAGGATTTTGCTTCCACAGCTCCTTCCACATTTGTCTGACAATTCTTCAAGCCGGGACTCATTTCTTACACGGAAACTTACACATCAGGGTTCGGCGATGGACATTTATTCAAATAAGTCATATAGATAGCTCAGGTGCAAAAAACTTAAAATCCTTCGGTGCGCAAGCGCTGTGCCGGTTCGACCCGGCTGCCCGCACCAGCGCAAACTGCTTTCCGATGCGAAGAGGCCCGGCGCGGCGCGCCAGGCCCTTGTCTCTCGCGTTGTCGTGAGCCTCGCGGGCTCAGACCTCCCCGATATACCGCAGCATGTCCCACAGCGTGATGGTGGGCGCATCGGGCTTGATGACGGAGGTCCACCCGCTGGCATTGGCGACGGAGCTGTCGTCATCGTCGAGGATGCCGAAGAAGACCTCGAGCACGATGCGGCCGCCGACCGGGCCGAGTTGGGTGCCGGCGTCGGAGTCCTTGTCGGCGACCTTGACGCCGTCCTCGATCTTCATGTCGAACGTGCCGTCGGCCTTGGCGAGGCAGGCCTGGGCTTCGGCCAGCACGTAGAGCCAGAGCGGCGTCTTCGCGTCCAGCTTGCTGGCGTCCGCACCCGGCATTTCCGGCATGTCCTTGAACGACAAGAGGCGCTCGCCGAATACCAGAGGCGGCTGGCTGCTCACGCCGAGCACTGCGGCGACATCCTGGCCCGAGGGCAGCGAGAAATTATAGCCGCGCTTGAGATTACGCGCCGCGAGCGAGCGGAACAGCATGTCCTGTCCGCCGATCCGCGGCGGCAGCACCAGGAGCGGATTCACGAGGCTGGTGTCGATCTTGTAGCTGTATTGCAGCCGGTGCTTGTCGGGCTCCACGTCCACGCCGCCGACCTGCGAGGGGTTGTCGCCCTTGGTGCCTGGCGCGAGCTGATCGGTGACGAACAGTGACCAGTCGATGCGGTGACTCTCCGGCAGATCGCCAAAGCCGACCAGGCTTTCGGCGGCGTTGTCGGCGCCATCGAAAATCCGACGCTGGAAGTTCTCGTTGAGCCGGTAGGCGTTGCGGATCGCCGAATGGCCGTAGCGATAGGCAGCTCCGGTGAATTCCAGCGGCAGCGCCGTGCGATCGCCCCTCTTGTACAGCTTGTAGGCCGCATCGCCGTTGCTCGCCCGGTCCTGGACGAAGCTGTCATAGACCGGCTTCTGCACGATGCGCTTGAGGAAGTCGGTGACGACGATCGTCTGGTAGGTGAAGCGGACCTCCTGCTGCGCGGTCTGGAACAGCTTTTGTCCGGTCAGGCCCTGCGACTTGAAGAACGCGATCATCGCATTGTGGAAGTGGATGAAGGCGAGTTGCAGCTGGCAGACGATGGAATTCTCGTCATTGCGGGGATCGCCGATGATGGCGCGATGGCTGCCGGCATCGTCGGGCTTGTAGTAGATCGTCGAACGCGGCAGGTCGTAGGGCCGGACCATGTTGGTCGCGAGTCGCCCGTCCTCGTCATACATGAAGGGCGAAGCAGACGGCCCGAGGCCATAGAGGCAATCCATGTCGAGCCGCGGCGTGCGCACGTCGTTGGGGAAGCTCGACAGGCCCGGCGGGAGCGTCGCGAGCGTCGAGCGCGTGTCGAACGTCAGGTCATGGTCGATGAACTGGCCGAGATAGGTGTAGGCCGCGGGCACGAACGGATTTTCCTCGTCGTCCGGCGTATCGGAGGGATCGTCCAGACCCTGGTCGATGGTCTTGGCGATGATGCTCACGATCGTGTCGGGATCGGCGAGCTGCAACGATTGGTACGTCTCGCGCTTCAACAGGCGCATGAAGCTTGCGGCATCGGAACCCTGCCCGCCATGTCCGCCCTGCAACTGGTCGCTTTTCATGTCCGACATTTCAACGCTCCTTCAAAATGGCTGATTTTGAATCAATTCGCGTGTCGTCGCGCCACGCCCCCATCAATCCATTGCGTAGCGGCTGGCGGCTTATCACCTCCAGTTGCAAATTGGTCTTTTGGCTATCGACCCGGTTCAACGCGGCGTGCATCACGCGTCGATTTGAATCAACACGTGATCGCGCGGACGACGTTTGCTGTGTTTGTTGATGAAGGATTGAGCAAATGGAACTGTGGCACGGTTGTCGACTGGCAATCTCACAACCGATTCAGTCACTCGCATCACACGCAGCATGGACGCGACAACGGTGATGACAACTGTGTGAAATGCTTCACACGCAGCAGAGTGCGGCGAAACCCGTCAAGTTTGCCTGCGACGGCGAAGAGCGATGCGGTTTCGCAAGCCTGCCTAGACCGCATACGAGACGCGGCGGACGCCGCATTCAGATCTGATCGCGGCCAGCTCTACCGGCTTCCCCAACTTGGCCAAGTTTCCGTCAATGAAAAGCGCGATACATTTTGCAATTGCTCCTCGTCCTGGTAACCCCCCTTTGTCGTTCCCGGAAAGAAGCGGAGTCAAGTTTGGTGCAGGGCTTTCTTGTCCTTCTGGTCCTTCTGTCGATGTCCTTCGCCGCCGGATATTTCACGCGCGATCATATCTCGCGAAAACGGCGCGAACAGGCACGCAGGTGGAAGGGCTATGGGGAGCCCGAATGGGTGCGGCCGGCGAACTCGAATGAAGCCCTCGCTCGCACGGAAGCTGTTCCCGCCGAGCTCGGGGATTTGGGACAAATGCTCGATCGCTGGGAGAGCAGAGCACGAGCCCGGAAATTGCGGGTCTCTTCTTGATAAGACCGTGAGAGCTACATCGTCGTCCAAACTGCCTTCTGTTCAGCGGCCCTCCTGACGTCAGCGCGCGGCACTCTTGTCGGGTTCCCACCTCGCCTAGCTGCCATCCCCAAATGTGGGTTGTGCGCCGCAGCATCCCCAGTAAGACAAACCTCCGCAAATGCTGAGGTAGCTACGTGTCCGACGTCAACGCCGACAGTTGGGTGTCCTCGGGACACCGTCCGATGGGGTTTCCGGAATTCGTCATCGTGATCGCCGCGATCATGGCGCTCAATCCGCTCGCGATGGACATGATGCTGCCGGCGCTGCCCAACATCGGGGCGGCATTTCATATTCCCGTCGCCAATCATCTCCAGCTCGTGCTGTCGACGTTCCTGATCGGGTTCGGCGCGGGGCAGTTCGTGATGGGGCCGCTGTCGGACCGGTTCGGCCGGCGGCCGGTGCTGCTCGGCGGCATGACGGTCTATGCGATCGCGAGCGTGCTGGCGGTTGCGGCGCCCTCGTTGGAGACGCTGCTGCTGGCGCGCGCGCTGCAAGGGCTCGGCACCTCGGCAACGCGGGTGATCGCAACCTCGATCGTGCGCGACTGCTATGTCGGCCGGCGCATGGCGAGCGTGATGTCGCTGGCGATGATGGTGTTCATCGCCGTGCCCGTGATCGCGCCGTCCTTTGGACAAGCGGTGCTGCTGGTGACGCATTGGCGCGGAATCTTCATCGTGCTGATGGCCTATGGCCTTCTGGCGCTCGGCTGGACCGTGCTGCGGCTGCCGGAGACCTTGCCCGAGAGCGAGCGCAAGTCGCTGGCGCCGCGCGAGGTGCTCGACGCCTTCCGCCAGACCCTGACCAACCGGCAGACGCTCGGCTACGCGGTCGCCGCGGGCTTCGTCATCGGCTCGCTGTTCGCCTTCGTGTTCTGCGCGCAGCAGGTGTTCACCGGCATCTATCATCTCGGCCATTATTTTCCGCTCGCCTTCGCGGGGATCGCGGCCGGCACCGCCATCGCAGGCTTTGCCAATGCGCGGCTGGTCGGCCGCCTCGGCATGCGCGTGATCTCGCATGGCGCGCTGGTCGGCTATGCCGTCGTCGCCGGCCTCATGCTGCTCACCGCGATCCTCCACGTGCTGCCGCTGTGGCTGTTCATGGTGCTCTCGGCGATGATGATGTTCTCGTTCGGCATGATGATCGCCAACTTCACAGCGCTCGCGATGGAGCCGCAGGGCCACATCGCCGGCACCGCGTCCTCGCTCTACGGCTCGATCACGACGCTGTTCGGCATCGTCGTCGGCATGACGATCGGCCAGAGCTTCGACGGAACATTGCTGCCGTTCTCGACCGGCTTCTTCCTGTGCACGCTGGCCGCGCTCATCGTCGTCGCCGTGGTGGAGAAGGGCCGGCTGTTCCAGCCGCATCATCGCGCGGGTACTTGAGTCGCGCTAGGAGCTTCGCTCGCTCCTCCATCGGCGCCTTAGCGCGGCGCGCGCTTGCTCGCGCTGAAATCATCCGCGTCGCTCGCGGGCGGCTTGGACCCGTCATCATGCGGCGGCACGAGCAGCGCGACCAGCTTGCGCGTGACGCCACCCCGACCGAGCAGCTCCGCCTGAAGCGTGAATTCGCGCCTGACGAAATCCCCGGCACGCGCCGAGGTCTGCTCCATCCAGCCGAGGCAATCGGGCTGGTCGTGGAAGCATAGCGCCGCCCAGCCGCGCTCCAGCGTGCTCTTGCGCGGCACGCCCCAGGTATATTGATAGGCGAACGGCCGCGAATAATGCGGATGATCGGGGCTGTAGAAGGCGGTGGCGAAGGCCAGCGCATCGTCGCCGCTGACGGCCGACAGCGGCACGCCGGTGAGATCGCGCCACTGCCGCGTGAGCTCGACAGCCGCTTTTGAATAGAACTCCCGGCCCTCTTCGTAGCCGTGCGCGTTGCGGTAGGCGGCATGGATGGGGGCCACGACCACGAGCGCGACGACGCTGACGCCCGCAACCAGCACCGTGGCATTGACGGCATAGAAGCGCTCGATCGGATAGCGCGTGCCGCACACGATCAGCACGACGAACAGGAACAGGCCCTGCAACGCCCATAGCGACGGCAGATCCGTGCCCATGGCGAGCGAGGTCAGCATCGGCAAGAGCAACGTGCCGAGCGCGACGTAGAACAGCAGCTTCAATCCCAGATCCATCGCGCCGAAGTCGGCCGGCAGGCGTTTCAGACGGTCGCCCGCAATCATCACCCAGGTGACCGCCACAGCGCTCATCGCCGCGACGAGCCCGAGCGCGAATGACTTCACCTCGCCCAATGCCGTGACGAGGTCGGCATTGGCATGCGCCAGGGCATAGGAGAAGGTCGGGGCCCCCGTGGTCGCGAGCCAGTAAAGATGCGGCGACAAAGCCAGAAGCCCGGTGACGGTGGAGATCCAGGGTGAGGCCGAGGTGAAATAGGCGCGGCGCGCAGGATGCATCGCTGCGGCGAGCACGAAGCTCGCGACCAGGAAGACCGAATAGTATTTCCCGACCATCGCCAGCGCCGTCGCAAGACCCGCTGCAATGGCCCACCACGCCGCACGCGTCTCGAAGGCGCGCAGGAAGCAGAAGGTCGCGAGCGGCCAGGTCGCCAGCAGCACGCTGTTGGCGTTGAAGCGCTGGGCGTGGAATTGATAGGCCGGCGTCAGCATCAACAGCAGCAGCACCAGAAGGCGTTTGTGCCCGCTCACGAAGCGGCGCGAGATCAGGTCGACGAACCACAACGCCAGCGCGGCGTTCGCCATCGCCATCAACTGCAGCGACCAGTCGCTCAACGGGAAGATCGCGGTCCAGGCAGCCGCCACCCACCCCATCAGCGGCGGATGTTTTGGATAACCCCACGCAAAATGCCGCCCCAGCGTCCAGGCCTCGAGCGTGTCCGGATGCAGGCCGGCGCCGAGATAGGCGATCACGAGATACAGCGTCCAGACTGCGGTGAAGGCCATGAGCAGCAGCGGCACGGCCCAGCCGGCCTCCACGCCGTCGAGCCAGCGCAGGAAGGGACGGCGCCAGCGCGCAGGCGCGCAGTCCGAGCGTTCGGCCATCGCCTGGAATGCAAAATCTATCGGCACGTCAATTCAAATCGGAGAAAGGGAAAAGTGATGCGCGCGAAGGTGGCGCGTTTGCTCACTCTATTTCAGGTGCAGAAACAAATGGCAAGAATCAGAGACTGGAACGGTTAAAAGCGCGGGTTTCGCCGCGCAGACGAAAATGGCCGGGACGAACGATCCCGGCCATCATCGTGATACCCCTCCGATGCGAACTGCCTATTCGGACTTGTCCACGTTCCACCACACCGGCGTCGCCGGGCCGTCGATCACGCCCGAGATCGACTTCCGCCAGGAACTCGGCGCCAGATACTGCCCGAGCGGGACGTAGATCACCTGATCATAGGCTTCCTTCTGGATCTCGGTGGCGATCTTCTTCTGCTCGTCGAGCGAGGGTGCGCGCACGAAAGCGTCCTTGAGCTGCTCGATCTTGGCGTCCTCCGCCCAGCCGAACCAGCCGCCCTTCTTGCCCAGGCCGCCGATCGAGAGATTGGCGATCGGGTTGGAGACGTCGGCAGACACCCAGTTGGTGAAGAACATGTTCCAGCCGCCCTCCTTCGGCGGCTTCTGGCTGGCGCGGCGGCTCACCACGGTCTGCCAGTCGGTCGCCTGCAGGTCGACCTTGAAGCCGGCCTCGCGCAGCTGCTGCGCCGCCACGATCGGCTGCGCCTTCAGTGTGATCACGTCGCCGGGCGCCATGATCACCACCGGCGTGCCGTCATAGCCGGACTCGGCGAGCGCCTTCTTGGCTTCCGCCAGGCCGCCGCCCTTGACCAGCGTCTCCGAGCCGACGTCGGTTGCGAACGGCGTGTCGCAGATGAAGAAGGCGCCGCAGACCTTGTAGTACTTGGGATTGCCGACCAGCGCGTCCAGCACGTCCTTCTGGCTCAGCGCCAGCAGTGCTGCGCGGCGCACCTTCGGATTGTCGAAGGGCGGAAAGAGGAAGTTCATGCGGCCGAGCGTCTGGTAGCCGAACTTGTTCAGCACCTCGATCTTCAGATCGCTGTTGGCCTCGAGCACCGGCAGCATGTCCCACGGAACGTTCTCCATGAAATCGATGTCGCCCGATTGCAGCGCGTTCACCGCGGTCTGCGAGTCCGGCATCGTGACCCACTCGACGCGGTCGACCTTCACCACCTTGCCGCCGGCGGTCCAGCTCGACGGCTCCTTGCGCGGCACATAGTCCTTGTTCTTCTCGTAGACCGCCTTCACGCCCGGCTGGAATTCAGCCTGCACGAACTTGAAGGGACCCGAGCCGATCTGGTCGGGGATCGGCTTGTCGGGCGGCGTCTCGGCGAGGCGCTTGGGCATCATGAAGGCAACGCGCGAGGACGGCTTGCCGATGGAGTCGAGCACGAGGCCGTAGGGCTCCTTCAGCTTCAGCGTGATGGTCTTGGCGTCGGTCGCCTCCAGGCTGGCGGTGAAGTCCATCAGCTTCTGGCCCATGCCGTCGACCTTGGCCCAACGCTGCAGCGAGGCGACACAGTCTTCGGCCGTCACCGGCGTGCCGTCATGCCACTTCAAGCCGTCGCGCAGCGTGAAGGTGTAGGTGAGCTTGTCGTCGGAGATCTTCCAGTCCGCCATCTGCGGCTGGATCTTGAAATTCGAATCGGTCGCGATCAACGTGTCGTAGACCATGTAGCCATGGTCGCGGGTGATGTAGGCGGTCGTGAAGATCGGATCGATGATCCTGAGGTCGGAGTGCATCACCGCCGTGATGGTCTTGCCGGCGGCAAGGACCGGCGAAGCCAGTGCGGTGAGCGCGACGGCCGACAGCGCGAGTTTGGAGACGATCGCGCTGCGTCCCCGGCGCAAGAAGTGGAACATCGAAGTTTCTCCTGACGTGAAACTGGTCAAAGGCGGGTTATTGGTTGAGCATTCGGATCGTTCTTTAGGCGAACCAACCTCATGCAATGCCTTTATCTTTTCGAGACTTGCAGAGCGCATCGAAGGCGTCAATCCGCTTTCGCTGCATGCCCATGCAGGCGCACGCACGGGCTCCGCGCGTGCGCGTTTGGCTCTACAAGGCCTCCGCCGATCGTTTCCCGACGCGCAGCGATGCGCGCCCCACGCGTTGCGAAGCTGAAGGAGACCGCCCATGAATCCGGCCAATCTGCCCTTTGATTCCGAGGTCATGCTGCAAGGCCTGCGCGCCTGGGTCGAATGCGAAAGTCCGACCTGGGACGCGATTGCCGTGAACCGCATGCTCGACCTCGCCGCACGCGACATGGCGATCATGGGTGCGACGATCGAGCGCATCGCCGGCCGACAGGGCTTTGGCGGCGTCGTGCGCGCACGCTTTCCGCATCCGAAGCAAGGCGAGCCCGGCATCCTGATCGCCGGTCACATGGACACCGTGCATCCCGTCGGCACCATCGAGAAGCTGAAATGGCGGCGCGAGGGCAACAGATGTTACGGCCCCGGCATCTTCGACATGAAGGGCGGCAACTACCTCTCGCTCGAGGCTATCAGGCAATTGGCCCGCGCCTCCTTCGTAACGCCGCTGCCTATCACTGTGCTGTTCACGCCGGATGAGGAAGTCGGCACGCCATCGACCCGCGACATCATCGAGGCGGAGGCGGCGCGCAACAAATACGTGCTGGTGCCCGAGCCCGGCCGGCCCGACAACGGCGTCGTCACCGGGCGCTACGCGATCGCGCGCTTCAACCTCGAAGCAACGGGGCGGCCGAGCCATGCCGGCGCGACGCTCTCCTCGGGACGTTCCGCGATACGGGAAATGGCGCGGCAGATTCTCGCGATCGACGCGATGACCACGGAGGATTGCACCTTCTCGGTCGGCATCGTGCATGGCGGACAATGGGTCAATTGCGTTGCCACCACCGCCACCGGCGAGGCGCTCTCCATGGCCAAGCGCCAGGCCGACCTCGAGCGCGGCGTCGAGAAGATGCTGGCGCTGTCGGGCACAACCAATGATGTCGGCTTCAAGGTGACGCGCGGCGTCACGCGTCCGGTCTGGGAACCCGACGCCGGCACCATGGCGCTGTACGAGAAGGCGCGCGGGATTGCCCGTGAGCTCGGCGTCGAGCTGCCGCATGCCAGCGCCGGTGGCGGCTCCGACGGCAACTTCACGGGCGCGATGGGCATTCCGACCCTCGACGGCCTGGGCGTGCGCGGCGCCAATGCCCACACGCTCGACGAGCACATCGAGGTCGACAGCCTCGCCGAGCGCGGGCGATTGATGGCGGGGCTGCTGGCGACGCTGGCTTGACGGCGAAGCCGTCATTCCGGGATGGTCCGCAGGACCAGACCCGGAATCTCGAGATTCCGGGTTCGATACTCGCGCATCGCCCCGGAATGACTCAGAGAAGTGGAAAACGCGCGCAAAGAACGTTGGCTGCATCGCAAAAAGTGGGGGCCCGATGGCACGAGAATTGCTGAATTCTTGGGCTTGCGGCAGAACCATGCCATGATGGTGGGCGCTGCCGGTTTGACTCTAATCTGACGGGTTCAACTTTTGTTCGGATATCTCGTTCGCCGAATCCTCGCCGCCGTTCCCGTGATGGGCGTGGTCGCGCTGTTCGTCTTCCTCCTGCTCCGGCTCACCCCGGGCGATCCCGCCGCGATCCTCGCCGGCGACAACGCGACGCCCGAGCGGCTCGAGCGCATTCGCGCCTCGCTCGGCCTCAACGAGCCCTTGATCGTGCAGTTCATCACCTGGATCAACAAGCTCCTGCACGGCGATCTCGGGACGTCGCTGATTTCGAACCTGCCGGTGCTGAAGATGATCGGCCAGCGCGTCGAGCCGTCGATCTCGATCGCGCTCTCCACCATCATCCTCGCCGTCGTCGTCGCCGTGCCGCTCGGCGTGATCGCGGCGTGGAAGCACGGCACCTGGATCGACCGCTTCGTGATGGGCCTCTCGGTGCTCGGCTTCTCCGTGCCCGTGTTCGTGGTCGGCTACGTCCTGATCGAGATTTTCGCCATCGACCTGCGCTGGGTGCCGGTGCAGGGCTTCAAGAGCATCACCGCCGGTTTCGGCCCGTTCTTCGAGCGCATCATCCTGCCGACCTGCGCGCTGTCCTTCATCTATATCGCGCTGATCGCGCGCATGACGCGGGCGGCGATGCTCGACGTGCTCGGCGAGGACTACGTGCGCACCGCGCGCGCGAAGGGCATCGGCGAGGTCGCGGTGATGATGCGGCACGCGCTGCGCAATGCCGCCGTTCCCGTCATCACCGTGATCGGCACCGGCTTTGCGCTTCTGATCTCCGGCGTCGTCGTCACCGAAAGCGTGTTCAACATTCCCGGCATCGGCCGCCTCACGGTGGATGCGGTACTGGCGCGCGACTATCCGGTGATCCAGGCCATGATCCTCCTGACGTCGCTGATCTACGTCGTCGTCAATCTCCTGATCGACGTCGCCTACACGCTGCTTGATCCGCGGATCCGGTACTGAGGCAGGGATAAACAAGGTCAAGCATGTCGATCGACACCCTCCCCGAATCGTCCATTCCGATCACGAAGCCGCTGCGGCCAAAATTCGGATTCCTCACATCAACGCCGATCATCGCGGCCGCGACCATCTGCCTCGCGCTGATCGTGCTGATCTCGGTCCTCGCGCCGCATGATCCGGTCCTGCTCGCGCCCTCGCAGCGGCTGAAGCCCTCCTCCGCGCAATTCCTGCTCGGCACCGACGCTTTCGGCCGCGATCTGTTGTCGCGCGTGATCTATGGCGGCCGCGTCTCGCTGCTGATCGGGATCGGCTCGGCGATCCTCTCGATCGCCATTGGGCTGGCGATCGGCCTCGTCGCCGGCTTCTTCAAGCTGGTCGATTCCATCATGATGCGCGTCATGGACGGCCTGATGGCGATGCCGAGCATCCTGCTCGCGATCGCCGTCGTGTCGCTGTCGGGCGCCAGCATCTGGACCGTGCTGGTCGCGATCACCATTCCCGAGATCCCGCGCGTGGCGCGCCTGGTTCGCTCCGTCGTCCTGTCCGCGCGCGAAGAGCCTTATGTGGAAGCGGCGATCTCCGTCGGTTCGTCCCTGCCAAAGATCATGTGGCGCCACCTGATGCCGAACACGATCGCGCCGCTGATCGTGCAAGGCACCTACGTCTGCGCCTCCGCGATCCTCACCGAGGCCATCCTCTCCTTCCTCGGCGCCGGCATCTCGCCGGAGACGCCGACCTGGGGCAACATCATGGCCGAGGGACGCCAGTTCTTCCAGATCAAGCCGTCGCTGATCTTCTGGCCGGGCCTGTTGCTCTCGCTCGCCATCCTCAGCATCAATCTGATCGGCGACGCCGCCCGCGACGCGCTCGACCCCCGCATGAAGCAGCGGGAGGGCAAGTGAAACCATTTAGTCCGTCATTCCGGGGCGGTGCGCAGCACCGAACCCGGAATATCGAGGTTCCGGGTTCGCGCTTGCGCGCGCCCCGGAACGACGGTGGAGAGATTGCATGACCAGCACCGTCCTCGACATCAACAACCTCACCGTCTCCATCGGCAAGACGCCGAGCGGACCGAAGATCATCGACTGCATCTCCATCCAGGTCCGCGAGCGCGAGACGCTGTGCCTCGTCGGCGAAAGCGGCTCCGGCAAGTCGGTGACCTCGCTCACCGTGATGGGCCTTTTGCAGAAGGGCTCGCTCACGCCCACCGGCGGCAGCGTCAAGCTCGTCGGCGAGGAACTCCTCACCGCGACCGACCGCCGCCTGCGGCAGTTGCGCGCCACGCAAATGGCGATGATCTTCCAGGAGCCGATGACCGCGCTCAACCCGGTCGTTCCTGTCGGCCGCCAGATCGACGAGGTCCTGCGGGCCCACACCGATCTCGACGCCAAGGCCCGGCGCAAGCGCATCCTCGAGATGATGGAGCAGGTGCGGCTGCCGCAGGTCGAGCGCATCTTCGCCTCCTACCCGCACCGCCTCTCCGGCGGCCAGCGCCAGCGCATCATGATCGCGATGGCGCTGGTGCTGGAGCCCAAGCTGCTCATCGCCGACGAGCCGACCACCGCGCTCGACGTCACCACGCAGAAGCAGATCCTCACCTTGATCCGCGACCTCCAGCGCGATCACGGCACCGCCGTGCTGTTCATCACCCATGACATGGGCGTCGTGGCCGAGATCGCCGACCGTGTCGCGGTGATGCGGCAGGGCCGCCTGGTCGAGACCGGCACGCTCGACGGCATCCTGCGCAATCCGTCGATGGAGTACACCCGCAACCTGCTCGCCTCGGTCCCGAGCCTGGTGCCGCGCGCGGCGCGTCCGGAGACCAAGGAGCCGGTGGTGCTGGAGGCCAACGACCTCGGAAAAGTCTATCGCGAGCGCACCTTCTTCGGCAAAGGCCGCGAGGTGGTCGCCGCCGACAAGGTCACCCTTACGCTTCGCAAGGGTCGGACCCTCGGCATCGTCGGCGAAAGCGGCTCGGGCAAGTCGACGGTGGCGCGCTGCATCGTCCGCCTGATCGACCCGACCTCGGGCGGCGTGCGGCTGGCGGGCCGCGAAATCTCCGACCTGTCGCGACGGCTGCTCCAGCCGCATCGCCAGAAAATCCAGATCGTGTTCCAGGATCCCTACCGGTCGCTCAATCCACGCGTCAGCGTCGGCGAGAGCATCGCGGAAGGTCCAATCAATTACGGCGTCTCGCGCGCCGATGCGCTGAAGCGGGCACGCGAGCTTTTGGAGTTGGTCGGCCTGCCCGCCGATGCGGTGTCGCGCTATCCGCACCAGTTCTCGGGCGGCCAGCGCCAGCGCATTGCGATTGCGCGCGCGCTCGCACTCGATCCCGACGTGCTGGTCGCGGATGAAGCGGTCTCCGCACTCGACGTCTCCGTACAGGCGCAGGTGCTGGAACTGCTCGATGAGATCCAGAAGCGGCTCGGCATCGCGATCCTGTTCATCACCCACGACTTACGTGTCGCCGCGCAAATCTGCGACGAGGTCGTCGTGATGCAGCACGGCCGCGTCGTCGAACAGGGCCCGGCGGCGGAGGTGCTGACGCACCCGAAGGAAGCCTACACCAGGTCCCTGCTCGATGCGGCACCAGGCCGCGGCTGGGACTTTGCCAATTTCCGGCCGGTGGAAGGCGCGGCGGCGAGCGCGTAAGATCTTCCCGTATTGGTCGTCCCGGCGAAGGCCGGGACCCATACCGCGGAATCTATCCATCGTGCTCGGTGGGCGTCCCGAACGACCAGTCTTCGCCAAACTTCTTCCTGGGGTTATGGGTCCCGGCCTTCGCCGGGACGACTCCGAAGATGTGGCTGCTTGTCGGTCCCAACAACAGTGGCGTGTGTCGCACCATTCCCAAAACGGCTTGAGGCCATGCGCGGCGCGATGGAGTCCCTTGCTTGCTCTTGCCGCAAAGGCGGGTAACGTCGCGCGCATCGTTTGCGTTGGACCAGAATTGAATGACCCGTATCGCCGTCGCCGGCTTCCTGCACGAGACCAACACCTTCGCTCCGACGAAGGCGACGTTCGCGGACTTCCAGCATGGCGGCGGCTGGCCGGCGATGACGCAAGGCGCCGATGTGCTCAAGGTGATGCGTGGCATCAATGTCGGTCTCGCCGGTTTCGTCGACGCGGCTGAGGTCAATGGCTGGGAACTCATCCCCACCATCGCCTGCGGTGCGAGCCCTTCGGCACATGTCACGAAGGATGCCTTCGAGCGGATCGTGAAGGTGATGGTCGACGGCATCAAAGCGGCAGGCCCGCTCGATGCGGTCTATCTCGACCTGCACGGCGCCATGGTCACCGAGCATCTCGACGATGGCGAAGGCGAAATTCTCGCACGCGTGCGCCGCGTCATCGGTCCGGATGTTCCCCTCGTCGCCAGCCTCGATCTGCATGCCAACGTCACGCCGGAGATGGTGGAACACGCAGACGCGCTGATCGCCTACCGCACCTATCCGCATGTCGACATGGCCAACACGGGCCGCGCCTGCGCCAGGCACCTCGCGTTGCTTCTTAAGACCAAGCAGCGCCTCGCCAAGGCGTTCCGCCAGGTACCGTTCCTGATCCCGATCAGCTGGCAGTGCACCAACGACCAGCCCACCAAAAGCATCTACGAAAAGCTTGCCGCGCTCGAAAGCGATGCGGTGCCGACGCTATCCTTTGCGCCCGGCTTCCCCGCCGCCGATTTCCGCGACTGCGGACCGAGCGTGTTCGCCTATGGCGAGACGCAAGAAGACGCCGACCGCGCGGCGGACGCGATCGTCAAACTGATCGAAAGCCATGAGGACGATTTCGACGGCAGGATCTTTTCGCCCGACGAAGGTGTCCGTCACGCCATGGAGCTTGCGAAGAGCGCCAGCAAGCCGATCATCATCGCCGACACCCAGGACAATCCCGGCGCCGGCGGAGATTCCGACACCACCGGCATGCTGCGTGCGCTGGTGCGCAACAAGGCGAGCGCGGCGACCGGCGTGATCTATGATCCGGTCTCCGCCAAGGCCGCGCATGCGGCCGGCACTGGTGCGACCGTGGCGCTGTCGCTCGGCGGCAAGTCGGGCATTCCCGGCGATGAGCCCTATCAGGAGACGTTTGTCGTCGAAAAGCTGTCCGACGGCCGCTTCATCGCGCCGGGCCCCTATTACGGTGGCCGCGAGATGGAGATGGGTCCCTCCGCCTGCCTTCGCATCGGCGAGGTCCGCATCGTCGTGAGCTCGCACAAGGCGCAGCTCGCGGACCAGGCGATGTACCGCTATGTCGGCATCGAGCCGACCGCGCAAAAAATCCTCGTCAACAAGAGCTCGGTGCACTTCCGCGCCGACTTCGAGCCGATCGCCGCGAAGCTCTTGATCTGCGCCGCGCCCGGCGCGATGCCGGCGGATACCGCCTCGCTGCCCTGGACGCGGCTGCGTCCCGGAATCCGCATCAAGCCAAACGGCCCCGCATTCATTCCTTCATCACGCTAACGGGACAAACGACAAGATGCCCACCATCGACCGCATCGACGGCTATGCCGACGAACTCACCGCCATCCGCCGCGACCTCCACGCCCACCCCGAGATCGGCTTCGAGGAGGTCCGCACCTCCGGCATCGTCGCCGACAAGCTGAAGAGCTGGGGTATCGAGGTGCATCGCGGGCTCGGCGGCACCGGCGTGATCGGCGTCATCAAGGGCAAGGGCTCGAGCGGAAAGCGCATCGGACTGCGCGCCGACATGGACGCACTGCCGATGGAGGAGAACACCAATCTGAAATGGCGCTCCACCATTCCAGGCCGCTTCCACGGCTGCGGCCATGACGGCCACACCACCATGCTGCTCGGCACCGCACGCTACCTCGCCGAGACGAAGAACTTTGACGGCACCGTGCATCTGATCTTCCAGCCGGCCGAGGAAGGCCTCGGCGGTGCGCGTGCCATGATCAAGGACGGATTGTTCGAGAAGTTTCCCTGCGACGAACTTTATGGCCTGCACAATGCGCCTGACCTCAATCTCGGCGAGGTCGCGATCCTGCCCGGCCCTGCAATGGCCGGCGCCGATTTCTTCGACCTGCGCATCAACGGCTATGGCGCGCATGGCGCGATGCCGGAGCGCTCGAAGGACGCCGTGGTGATCGCAACAACGCTGGCGCAGGCGATCCAAACCATCGTCAGCCGCAACGTCGAGCCGCTGCAGGCCGCCGTCGTGTCGATCACCCAGATCCATGCCGGCTCCGCCTACAACGTCATCCCCGGCGAAGCGCATCTCTGCGGCACCGTGCGCGCCTTCTCCGATGAAGTGCGCGCGCTGGTCCGCGAGCGCATGCGCACGATCTGCGCCGGCGTCGCCAGCGCCTTCCAGGTCGAGATCGAGGCCGACATCCGCGACGCCTTTGGCGTGCTGGTGAACCAGGTCGAGCAGTCCAAGGTCGTCGAGGAGGTCGCGCGCACCGTCGTCGATCCCGCCAAGGTGATCACCCGCACCCAGCCGAAGATGGGCAGCGAGGATTTCGCCGACATGCTGCAGACCATTCCCGGCGCCTATTTCTGGGTCGGGCATGACGGCTCGGTGCCCGTGCACAATCCCGGCTATTTGCTCGACGACAAGATTTTGCCGATCGGCGCCAGCATGTTCGCCCGCATCATCGAGTCCCGCATGCCGGTCGGTGGCCATGCATAAGCCCCGCGCCGACGAGACGCTCACCTCGCTGCACGATCTGTCCGCGGTCGATCTGATCGCGGGCTACAAGGCCAGACAGTTCTCGCCGAGCGAGGTGCTGGAGGACGTGATCGCGCATGTCGCAGCGTGGGAGCCGCACCTCAAGGCGCTCTACGCCTTCGATCCCGACGGCGCGCGCGAGGCCGCAAAGGCATCGACCGCGCGCTGGTCCGGCGGCGAGCCGTCCGGTCCGCTCGACGGCGTGCCGGTCACGGTGAAGGACAACATCGCGACCAAGGGCGTGCCGGTGCCGCTGGGCGCGGCGAGCGTTAAGCTCGTGCCGGCGGTGAAGGACGCCCCGCCAGCCGCGCGCCTGCGTGAAGCCGGCGCAATCATCTTCGCCAAGACCACCATGCCCGATTACGGCATGCTGTCGTCGGGTCTTTCCAGCTTCCATGCGCTGGCCCGCAACCCCTGGGACCTCTCAAAAAATCCCGGTGGCTCGAGCGCGGGTGCCGGCGCCGCTGCTGCGGCCGGTTACGGTCCCCTGCATCTCGGCACCGATATCGGCGGCTCGGTGCGGCTGCCTGCCGGCTGGTGCGGCCTCGTCGGCCTAAAGCCGAGCTTTGGCCGCGTGCCGATCGATCCAGCCTATGTCGGCCGTGTCGCAGGTCCCATGACCCGCACGGTCGATGATTGCGCGCTGATGATGAGCGTGATCGCAAAGCCCGATCGCCGTGACGGCATGAGCCTGCCAGCCGACACCATCAACTGGAAGGCGCTGGAAAAATCGCCGCGCAAACTGCGCATCGGGCTGATGCTCGATCTCGGCGTCGGTCTGCCACTGGAAAAGCCGGTGCGCGAGGTCGCGGTGAAAACCGCCAAGGCGTTCGAATCCGCCGGCGCCGTCGTCACCGAGATCGACGGCATCTTGACGCGCGAGATGCTCGATGGCCTCGATAATTTCTGGCGCGCGCGGATGTGGGACGATCTTTCGAAGCTCGCGCCTGCCGAGCAAGCCAAGGTGCTGCCCTACATCTTCAAATGGGGCGAGTCCGGCGCAAAACTCTCCGGCGTCGAGGTGATCCGCGGCTTCAACCAGACCATGGCGATCCGCGCTGCCGCGGCAAAGCTGTTCTGCGAGCTCGATTATGTGATCTCGCCGACGGCGCCGAACGTCAACTTCCCGGCCGAGTTCGCCTCGCCCACCAACGATCCGATGAAGCCGTTCGAGCACATCTGCTATACCGTGCCGTGGAATATGTCGGAGAACCCGGCGGTCTCCATCAATGGCGGCTTCGACGCGAAGGGTTTTCCGATCGGCGTGCAGATCGTCGGCCGCCGCTTCGACGACATCGGCGTGCTCGGCCTGGCCAAGGCGTTCGAGGGACTGCGCGGCGCTCAAAGGCCCTGGCCGTCGCCGCCGGCGAAGTAGCCCCCTCGTCACTCCGGGGCGTAGCGCGAGCGACGAGCCCGGAATCTCGCGCCACGTCTCCAGATTCCGGGTTCGATGCTTCGCATCGCCCCGGAATGACGTGCTAGATGTCAAGACAAGAAACGAGGGAAGGAAACCACCATGGCGTATGAGACGATCAAATACGAGATCGCCGACGAGATCCTCACCATCACGCTGAACCGGCCGGAGAAGCTCAACGCCTTCAATGCCAAGATGCAGGCGGAGCTGATCGAGGCGTTCGACGCCGCCGACAAGGACGACAACATCCGTGCCATCATCGTCACCGGTGAAGGCCGCGCCTTCTGCGCCGGCGCCGATCTGTCCTCCGGCGCCGACACCTTTGACCGCGACGCGCGGCGCGGGCCGGTGAAGCGGCTTGCGAGCGGCCAGGTCGACTACAGCGATCCGCAGGTGCGCGATGGCGGCGGCCAGGTCACGCTGCGCATCTTCAAGAGCCTCAAGCCGGTGATCGCCGCGGTGAACGGGCCTGCGGTCGGCATCGGTGTCACCATGCAGCTTGCGATGGACATCCGCATTGCCTCGGAAGCTGCGCGCTTCGGCTTCGTGTTCTCCCAGCGCGGCATCGTGCCGGAGGCGGCGTCGAGCTGGTTCCTGCCGCGCCTCGTCGGCATCTCGCAGGCGCTGGAGTGGTGCTACACCGGCCGCGTCTTCCCGGCGCAGGAGGCGATCGCCGGGCGGCTGGTGAGCAAGGTGGTGCCGCCGGATGACCTCCTGCCGACCGCGCGCGCGCTCGCCAAGGAGATTGCGGCCAAGACCGCCCCGGTGTCGGTCGCGCTGATCCGCCAGATGATGTGGCGCATGATGGGTGCCGACGATCCGATGGAAGCCCACAAGGTCGACAGCCGCGGCATCTATGCCCGCGGCCGCTCCGACGACGTCAAGGAAGGCGTGACGTCGTTCCTGGAGAAGCGTCCCGCACAATTCAAGAACAAGGTGTCGAGCGACATGCCGGACTATTTTCCGTGGTGGACGGAGCGCGAGTACAAGTGAGCCTGGAGCCGACGAAGCCGCAAGACGGCGTCGTCCTCCTGCACGGGATCAGCCGGACGGCGCGCTCGTTTCGCAAGATGGAGATCGCGATCGAGCGCGCCGGCTACGCAACACTCAACCTCGACTACGCCAGCCGCCGCAAGGCGCTTCAAGAACTCGCGGACGACGTTCATCCCACGATCGAATCATTTGCCGGCTCGGTGAGCGGCACCGTCCATTTCGTCTGCCACTCCATGGGCGGCCTCCTGGCTCGCGTCTATCTCGCGCGGCACCGGACGCAAAACCTCGGGCGCGTCGTGATGCTGGGAACGCCCAACGGCGGCAGCGAAATCGCCGACCGCCTGATGGGCTCTTTCCCCTACCGCGCCTTTTTCGGTCCGGCCGGACAGCAGCTCGGCACGCATCGCGACGCCGCGACGACGGCACTGCTGCCGCCAATCAACTATCCTCTCGGCATTATCGCCGGCGATCGCTCGATCTATCCGGTGGCCGGCGCCTTGCTGCCGCGCCCCCACGACGGGCGGGTCTCGGTCGCGAACACCGGGGTCGACGGCATGGCCGACCACATGGTGGTGCACGCGTCGCATCCGTGGTTGATGCGAAACGACGAAGCGATCGCTGCGACCATCGCCTTCCTGCAGAACGGACGCTTCCCGACGCGTTCGTAGTTCGAGATCATAGGGTGGGTTAGCCCTGCGGCTGCGCGAAGCGCAGTCCGCTGCGCGTAACCCACCTCTTTACTTTCCGCGTGTCGAGAGAAGTGGTGGGTTACGCTTCGCTAACCCACCCTACACAGCATCAATCCATCACCAGCGCCACGCGTCCGATCGCCTTGCGGTCGATCAATAGCCGCATCGCCTTCGCATAATCCTCCAGCCGCAGGCGATGCGAGACGTTGGGGCGCAGCTTACCCTCATCGGCCCACGCGAGCAGCGCCTTGAGACGCGCCTCGCCCAGCGCCGGATTTTTGCGTACCGCTTCGCCGGCGCGCACGCCCAGCACGCTCGCGCCCTTGATCAGCAGGAGATTGGTCTTCGCCGAGCCGATACCGCCGGTGAAGCCGATCACCAGGAGCCGCGCGCCCCAGGCGATGCAGCGCATCGAGTTCTCAAAGACCTCGCCACCGACCGGATCGAATACGACATCGGCGCCGCGGCCGTCCGTGATGCGCTTGACGGCATCGCGAAACGGCTCGCGCGCATAGAGCACGAGGTGATCGGCGCCCCTTTCCTTCGCGATCGCGAGCTTCTCGTCCGATGACGCACAGGCAATCACCGTCGCGCCCAGCATCTTGCCCAACTCGACCGCCGCCAGGCCGACGCCGCCGGCGGCACCGTGCACCAAAAGGACTTCGCCCGGCTCGACCTTGCCGCGATCGATCAGCGCGTGATAGGCGGTGCCGTGACCGGCGAGAAAGGTCGCTGCTTCCGCATAATCGAAGGTCGACGGCATCCGCGTGAGCTGCGAGTCCGCCACGACTGCCTCGTCGGCATAGGCGCCGTAGCGCATTTTCACGATGACCTTGTCGCCCACCGCAACGCCGCGCGCCGCGGCGTCGACCTCGGTCACATCGCCCGCGGCCTCCACGCCCGGCGTGAACGGCAACTCGGGCTTGAGCTGATATTCGCCGGCCGCCATCAGAATATCCGGAAAGTTGAGTCCGGCGGCGCGGATCGCAACCCGCACCTCGCCTTCCCCTAGCGGCCGGGACGGGAAGGTCTCGAGCCGCAAGCTTTCGGGCGGACCGAGCGCGCGGCAAACGACAGCCCGCACCATCAGGCCGCACTCGCCTTGCGGCGAAGCAGCGCCTCGCGGATCAGGGGCAACCGATCATTGCCGAAATACATGTCGGTCTTGTCGAGAAAGATGGTGGGCGAGCCGAAGCCACCGCGCGCGACGACCTCTTCCGTGTTGGCCTTGAGCTGGTCCTTGATCGCCTGCTCGGAAATGCCGGCGAAGAATTCTTGCGCGTCGACGCCGACCGTCTTGCAGATGTCGGCGAGCACTGCGTCCTGCGAGATGTCCTTGTCCTGCCCCCAATAGGTCTCGAACACCGAGGTCGCGAACGGCACCATGTCGTTGCCGAACCAGATGCAGCCGCGCATCGCCTTCACGCTGTTCACCGGAAACACCGTCGGCGGCATCTTGATCGCAAGCCCCGACGAGCGCGCCCAGTCGTTGAGATCCTTCAGCATGTAGCGCGCCTTCAGCGGCACGGGCGTTTCGCGCTGCGCGTAGACGCTAGGGTTGACGCTGTTGAAGATGCCGCCGACCAGGATCGGCCGCCAGGAAATCTCGACGCCGAGCTCCTTTGCCAGCGGCTGGATGTTGTGGAAGGCGAGATAGGTCCAGGGGCTGGAGCAGTCGAAGAAGAACTCGATCATGGCGTTTCCTTAGGTCGCTTTTCGTTTGTTCGCTCGCTCTCTCGTCAGCGTCATTCCGGGATGCGCTGGAACGGCGCAGGCCCGGAATCCATACTCCCGATCGCGGCTATGGATTCTCAGATGCGCAATTGCGCATCATAGCTCGCGACTTCGTCGCGCCCCGGAATGACGAGGTGGTGATGGCTCACGGCTTCCCGGAACAACCGACTTTTGTCGTTCTGTACCTCGACGTTAAGACATGGCAGGAAGGTGCGCAATGATATCAGATGCGGAGGGCGCCATGCTGTTTCCAACCACCATCGCCGGCTCCTTGCCGAAACCGGAATGGCTCGCCGAGCCGAACATGCTCTGGGCGCCCTGGAAGTCGAAGGGTGACGAGCTGCTGCGCGCCAAGCGCGACGCGACGCTGATCTGGCTGAAGGTCCAGGAAGACGCCGGCATCGACATCGTCACCGAAGGCGAGCAGGCGCGGCAGCACTTCGTGCACGGCTTTCTCGAGAAGATCGAGGGCATCGACTTCGCGCACAAGGTTGAGATGGGAATCCGAAAGGATCGCTATAAGGCGATGGTGCCGCAGGTGGTCGCGCCGTTGCAGCTCAAGGACCGCGTCCATGCCTTCGAAGCGCGCGTGGCGCGGACGCACACGAAGAAGAAGCTGAAATTCACCCTGCCCGGCCCGATGACCATCATCGACACCATCGCCGATCGCTATTATGGCGATCGGGTGAAGATGGCCTTTGCCTTCGCCGATCTCCTGAACGCGGAAGCCAAGGCCTTGCAGGCCGACGGCGTCGATCTCATCCAGTTCGATGAGCCCGCCTTCAACGTCTACATGGACGAGGTCAACGATTGGGGCATCAAGGCTCTGGAGCGTGCCGCCGCGGGCCTCACCTGCACCACCGCCGTGCACATCTGCTACGGCTACGGCATCAAGGCCAATACCGACTGGAAGGAGACGCTCGGGAGCCAATGGCGGCAGTATGAGCAGATCTTCCCCGCGATCGATGCCAGCTCGATCCAGCAGGTTGCGATCGAATGCCGCAATTCCAGGGTCCCGCTCGATCTGCTCGCGCTGTTGAAGGGCAAGATCGTTCAGGCCGGCGTCATCGATGTCGCCAGCGACACGGTGGAAACGGCGGATGATGTCGTTCAAGTGATCGACGCAGTGTCGAAATTCGTGCCCAAGAGCAACATCATCGCCACCACCAATTGCGGCATGGCGCCGATGCGGCGGGAGATCGCGGAAGCCAAGCTGATGGCGCTCGGCGCCGGCGCTGCGCTGGCGCGCGAGAGGCTGGGTTGATGCCGCTTGCCTACAGCATCGGGCTGCTGGCAGCGCTGGCGATGCCGGCGCACGCCGAGGACCGTTCCGTGCTCGTCAATTGCAAGGCAACGGTAGAGCGCGCGGCGAAGGATACTGGCGTGGCAAGCGATGCCGAGATCTCTCGCTGCCGCCAGGTGATCCGCGAATGGGCGCTGCGCGATGCGCGGATGACAGTGGATGAACAGGGACGGCTCTGCGCTAGGGCGACGCGGTCGCATGCAGCACGGGCTGATAGCCGGCGTGGAGTGTGCGCAGCGTCGACGGCGGCGTCAGCAGCTTTGCTTCGCCGGGCTGGCGCTCGACCTCGGCATAGCCTGCCGGCGACCACAAGAGCACCCTGCCCTGCGTCACCAGAAAACTCTCCTCGCCTTGGCTCACCATCGCGCCGACGGGAAGCTGGTCGAGCGGCATCAGCAGCGCGTGCAGTCGTTTCTGACCGTGATCGAGCCGCTCGTGGTGCAACACCGCGTCGATGTCGTGCATGCGGGCATCCTGCACGCGATTGCCTTTCTGCCATGCGGCCCGGAAGCGATTGGCATCGTCGCGGCGGCAATAGAAACAGGGACGATGGCCGGCAGCGAGCGCGGTGGCCTCGTCCAGGAAGAACAGCTCGGTCCAGCTCTGCGTTGCCATCACCTCGCGGCGACGGCCGCGGAATTCGCACGTGCAGGTCAGCCAGGCCGGCGTCGACCAGCGTTTTTTCAGCAGCGTCTTCGTCGCGGGATCGTGGATGATGCCGCGGTTGCCCGTGAACATGCCGCGATGTGGGGTGGCGATGATCTCACCCGTCGGCATGACACGGTTTTGCAGCGGCACTATTTTGGTGGCGCCGTGGTGATGCGCATTTTCCACAGATTCCAGACGCGGTCGAGAACCTGCAGATTGATCGCATCGGCCTTGGCACCCTCCGCTGCCGTCAGATAATTCACCTCGCCGCCAAGCGCGATCGCCTGCGACTGCAGCCGCGCGTTGACGTCAGTGTAGTAGGCGCGGAAGACCGCGACTTTCACGGACGGTCCCACGGTCGCGTCGCCATGGCCGCGCATCAGCACCACCGTCTTGTCGCCGAGCGCGAGCGCCAGTCCCTTGCCGATGGCCGAATTGCTGACCAGCATGTTGGTCTCGCCAAAATCCTTACGGATGTCCCAGACCGGCGCGCCCGCGGCGAGGAACGCCGCGTTGTGGAAGACCGGCCGCAAGCCGGCCTGGCTGACCGTAAACGGGATTACGCCGGGCGAGTGCGTGTGCACGACTGCCATCACATCGGGACGGGCCTTGTAGATCTCGCTGTGAATGAAGCGCTCCAGGAAGACGCTGCGCCCCTTGGCGTCCACGGCATTGCCGTCGAGATCGAACTCCATGATGTCGTCGGCAGTGACGAGCGCCGGTGCCAGCGAGCGCGACATCAAAAAGTGATTGGGACCCTTGGGATCACGGGCGCTGACATGGCCGAAGCCGTCGAGCACCCCGAGCTCGGCGAGAACGCGGCTGCCGACCACGATGTCCTCGATCACGGCAGGGTCAAGAGCCGAGGCCTGGCGATCCTGGCATCGGGCCTCAGCCGCGAAGAGCGTCACCGCGAAGGCTACGACGAAGCCGAACCATGCCAACCGCGCCTGTCCAGCCATCGCCGATCATCCCGCTTGCTTAGGCCGCGCCGTCGCGGAGCGGCGGGTGGTAGGACAGCGCGGTGTCCCAAGGGAAGAAGATCCAGGTGTCCTGCGAAACTTCCGTAATGAAAGTGTCGACCAGCGGACGACCCTTGGGCTTGGCATAGACGGTGGCGAAATGGGCGTCGGGCAGCATCTCGCGGACGAGCTTGCCGGTCTTGCCGGTGTCGACGAGGTCGTCGACGATCAGAAGGCCCTTGCCCGTGCCGCCGCCGAGCTTCATCGCCGCGTCGGAAATGCCCTTGAGAACCTGCAAATCACCCTGCTTGTCGTGGTCGTAGCTCGCGATGCAGACGGTATCGATGACGCGCACCCCGAGCTCGCGCGCCACGATAGCCGCCGGCACCAGGCCGCCGCGGGTGATCGCGATCACCGCGTGGAACGGACCAACTTCGTTGAGGCGCCAGGTCAGAGCCCGGCAGTCGCGGTGAAACTGGTCCCACGAAACCGGAAAGGCCTTGCCGGCCCGCTCCTGCGCACTCAGTTCCGGCGCCTGGCCCATCGTCGTCTCCATTCGTCTCAAGCGTCTTCTGCTAGCGGCTAACGTTCAATCCCGCCAGCATTTCCTTCACCGCCGCCATCGCTGCCGCCAGCCTTTCCGGATCGCGCGAGCGCACCACCAGGTTGGTGTTCGGTTTCTGCTCCTCGTCCATGAAGGGGTAGCTGCCGATGATGGTGTCGGGATGGGCGCCGGCGATCGTCCGCAAGGGACCGCCGATGTCGCCTTCCCGTGCATTGGCGCGGACCGATTCGGAAAGCATGCGCACGCCCGACTTCAGCTTGGGCGAGACGATGTCCATCATCGCCTGCATGATCGACGGCACGCCCGCCATCACGATGACATTGCCGATCTTGAAGCCGGGGGCGAGAATGGTCGCGCTCTGGATCAGCTCGGCGCCGTCGGGGATGCGGGCCATGCGCAGGCGGGCCTCGTTGAGGTCCTGCTCGCTCCAGCGCTCGCGGAAGCGGGCGACCACCTCGGGGTGATGGTCGATGCCGACGCCGAAGGCCTTTGCCACGCTGTCCGCGGTGATGTCGTCATGGGTCGGCCCGATGCCGCCGGTGGTGAAGACGTAGGTGTATCGATGCCGCAGTGCATCCAACGCCGCGATGATGTCGGGCTCGTCATCGGAGACGACCCGGACCTCCTTCAGGTCGATGCCGATATTGGTCAAATATTCGGCGATGAAGCCGATATTCTTGTCTTTGGTCCGGCCGGACAGGATCTCATCCCCAATGACCAGAATGCCCGCCGTGACGATATCGCTCATAAACCTGTCCCTCACCTGTGACGCCGACTTTGCCGAGGTAACGCGTTGAAGTCACGCGGTTTTGCTGCCGAAATAAGCAGTCCTCAGCCATTTTTTCAGGCAAGTCTCCGGCCATCCCCGGCAAATGCCCACAGCAGATGCTTATCGCGCTGGCCCGGCCCTTGCTACTACCGGGGTAAGTCATGCACTCTCGCAAGCATGGCCACGGAGAGCAGTCGGGATCTATGGCAGTCGCGTTTGACGAAATGAACATTCCCGGCGGGGACCTGCGCCCCGCCTATCAGGAGCTGGCACGCTGGCTCAAGGAGACGCCTCCCGAGGCGCTCGAATATCGCCGTCAGGAAGCGGAGCTCCTGTTCCGCCGGATCGGCATCACGTTCGCAGTCTATGGGGATTCCGAATCCACGGAGCGGCTGATCCCGTTCGACGTGATTCCCAGGATCATGTCGGGCAAGGAATGGGCGCTCCTGGAGAAGGGCCTGAAGCAGCGCGTGCGGGCGCTGAACATGTTCCTGCGCGACATCTATCATGGCCGCGATATCCTGCGCGCCGAGGTCGTCCCCGACGACCTGATCTTCCACAACCCGGTGTTCCGGCCCGAGATGAACGGCCAGCAGGTGCCGCACGACGTCTACGTGCACATCGCCGGCATCGACATCGTCCGGGTCGACGCCAACGACTTCATCGTGCTGGAGGACAATGCGCGCACGCCGTCCGGCGTGTCCTACATGCTGGAAAACCGCGAGATCATGATGCGGCTGTTTCCGGACCTGTTCGCCCGCCACAAGGTGGCGCCGGTCGAGCGCTATCCGGACGAGTTGCTCGCCGCACTCCGCTCGGTGGCTCCGCTCAGTGCCTCGGCCGAGCCGACGGTCGCCCTGCTCACGCCCGGCGTCTACAACTCCGCCTATTACGAGCACTCTTTCCTCGCGGACAAGCTCGGCATCGAGTTCGTCGAGGGCAGAGATCTCATCGTCAAGAACAACGAAGTGTTCATGCGCACGACGGAAGGGTTGAAACGCGTCGACGTGATCTATCGCCGCGTCGATGACGACTTCCTCGATCCCCTCACCTTCCGCCCCGACTCCGTGCTCGGCGTGCCCGGGCTGATGTCGGCCTATGCGGCTGGCAACATCACGCTCGCCAACGCCGTCGGCACCGGCATTGCCGACGACAAGGCGATCTACTCCTACATGCCGGACATCGTGAAATTCTACCTCGGCGAGGAGCCGATCCTGAAGAATGTGCCGACCTGGCGCTGCCGCGAGCCGAAAGACCTCGCCTATGTGCTCGACAATCTGAGCGAGCTCGTCGTCAAGGAAGTGCACGGCTCCGGCGGCTACGGCATGCTGATCGGCCCCGCTGCCACGAAAGCGACCATCGAAGCCTTCCGCGAGAAGCTGAAGCGCGAGCCCGAAGGTTTCATCGCGCAGCCGACGCTGGCGCTGTCGACCTGCCCGACCTGCACCGCAACCGGCCTCGCGCCGCGCCACGTGGACTTGCGGCCCTTCGTGCTGACGGGCAGCAAGCGCACCACCATCGTGCCGGGCGGGCTCACCCGCGTGGCGCTGAAGGAAGGCTCTCTGGTCGTGAATTCGAGCCAGGGCGGCGGCACCAAGGACACCTGGATACTGGACGAGTAGAGAGAATGCTGTCGCGTACCGCCGAAAACCTCTACTGGCTCGCCCGTTATGTCGAGCGCGCCGAATATCTCGCGCGCACCATCGATGCGACGCTGCGCGTCACCGCCCTGCCGGCGACCTATGTCGGCAAGACCAACGAATGGGACTCGGCGCTACTCACCGCCGGCGTCGCCGCAAGCTTCTATCAGACCTATGAGGAAGCCAACGAACGCAACGTCATCGACTATCTCTCGTTCTCGGCGACCAACCCGTCCTCGATCAGAAATTGCATCGAGGCGGCGCGGCTGAACTCGCGCTCGGTCCGCACCGCGCTGACCAGCGAGATGTGGGACACCATCAACTCGGCCTGGATTGAGCTCCAGGAGGTCTGGAGCAAGGGCACCTCGACACGCGAGGACCTGGCAAAATTCCTGCGCTTCGTGCAGGAGACCTCGCTGCGCTTCGACGGCTCGGCCTACCGGACCATGCTGCGCAACGACGCCTATTGGTTCTCGCGGCTCGGATTGCATCTGGAACGCGCCGACAACACCGCGCGCATTCTGGACGTGAAGTACCATGTGCTGCTGCCGGAAGAAGAGCATGTCGGGGGCCCGCTCGACTTCTATCAGTGGAGCTCGATCCTGCGTTCGGTCTCGGCGCTGACCGCCTATCACTGGGTCTATCGCGAGACGTTGAAACCCTGGCTGATCGCGGATCTGCTCATCCTCAACGACACGCTGCCGCGGTCGCTGGCGAGCTGTTACGGCAATCTCGTGCGCAATCTCGACCAGATCGGCGTCGCCTATGGCCGCCAGGGCCCGGCCCAGCGCCACGCCCGCGGCATCCGCAACCGGCTGGAACACTCCAACATGAACGACATTTTCCAGCACGGCGTGCATGAATTCATTCAGGAATTCATCGCGGACAATTCAAGGCTGGGCGAAATCGTCACGAAGCAGTATTTGATCTAGCCAGGACCGACCCTCTCACCCTTTCGTCATTCCGGGGCGATGTGAAGCATCGAACCCGGAATCTCGAGATTCCGGGTCTGGCTCTTCGAGCCATCCCGGAATGACCGACCTAGAAACACCATGCGCCTGCGAATCCAGCACACCACGACCTATCGCTACGAGCCGGCGGCAACGAGCGTGATCCAGATCCTGCGCATGACGCCCGGCAGCCATGACGGGCAGTATGTGGCGGAATGGCAGATCGACGTCTCCGCCGACACCAAGCTCGACATGCACGAGGACGCCTTCGGCAACGTCACCCATGTGCTGTCCTGTGGTCCCGTCGCCGACATCAAGATCAGCGCCGAAGGCCTGATCGAGACCCATGACACCGGCGGCGTGCTGCGAGGCGCCGACGAGCGCTTTCCGTCGGGGCTGTTCCTGCGCTCGACCGAGCTCACCACGGTCAATCCGGCAATGGCGAGCTTTGCGCGCCAATTGCGCAGCGAAGCCGAGAGCGACACGCTCGGCTTCCTGCACGCGCTGATGTCGGAGGTCAGCGAGCACATGACGTTCGACGAGGACCCGACCAACAGCGGAACCTCGGCGGTCGAGGCGTTCACGCTCAAGCGCGGCGTCTGCCAGGACTACGCCCACATCTTCATCGCCTGCGCCCGCACCGCCGGCGTGCCGGCGCGCTTCGTCTCCGGCCATTTCCTGCGCTCGGACGGCACCGTCCACCAGGACGCCGGCCATGCTTGGGCCGAAGCCTTCGTGCCTGATCTGGGCTGGGTCGGCTTCGATCCCGCCAACTGCATCTGCTCGACCGATGCCCATGTCCGCGTCGCGATCGGGCTCGACTATCTCGGCGCCGCCCCCGTGCGCGGCACCCGCTATGGCGGCGGCGCGGAGACGCTGAGCGTCACGGTGAAGGTGGATCAGGCCGGACGTTCCGGTCAGTCGCAATCGCAGTGGCAGGGGTAGTTCGCGGACCTCATCCTGAGGAGGCGCGTCAGCGCCGTCTCGAAGGATGGGCCGGGGGCGACAGCGGGGCCTTCATGGTTCGAGACGCGTGCTTCGCACGCTCCTCACCATGAGGAAAGAAATTCAATACTCGCAATTCCTGTAGTCCGACGTCTCGCAGGCCTGCATCATCTCTTTCGCGCGCGCCTTGTCTTCCGGCGTCATCGTCGCCGAGACGGTCTTGAGCTGCGCCTTGGCCGTGGCATCACCACGCGAGGCAGCCAGGCTCAGCCACATGAAGGCGCGCGCCGAGCTCTTCGCCACACCCTGCCCACGCTGATACATCGCGCCCAGCATGCCTTGCGCCTTCGCATTGCCGGCCTTCGCCATGCCGCGGAACACCTGGATCGCCGGCACATAGTCGCCGCGGTTGTAGGCGGCCATGCCGTCTTCCCATGGGCCGGCAGTGGCCTTGGGGCTCGTCATGCCCAGCGCAGCCGCAATCAGGCTGCCGATCACCAGCTTTCTCATCTCCCCTCCCTCGTCCCTCGCCTGCCTTCTAGCGGGTTGCTACGGCGCGCGCCAAGGATAAGGTTTCACGGGCCCCGCGGCCGGGGAAATGGGGTTGGAGGGCCACGCGAAATTGGCTACTAGTCTTGCGCAACTTGTTCGCGTTCGGGGACTGAAATGACCTATTGCTGCGGAATCCTGGTTCGGGAAGGTCTGGTCATGATCGCCGACACCCGGACCAATGCGGGGCTGGACAACGTCTCGACCTTCCGCAAGCTGCACATCTTCTCAAAACCCGGCGATCGCATCATGGCGATTGCGAGCGCCGGCAATCTCGCGATCAGCCAGTCGGTGCTGTCGACGCTCACCGAGGGTCTCGAGGATCCCGACACCGGCGACATCGAGACGCTGATGAACGCGCCGACCATGTTCCAGGCGGCGCAGCGCATCGGCCGCGCCATCCGCGCCGTGCATTCGACCGAGGCGGCTGCGCTCAAGGCCGAGGACATCAATTTCGACGTGTCGTTCATGTTCGGCGGCCAGATCAAGGGCTCGCGGATGCGGCTGTTCATGGTCTATCCGGCCGGCAATTTCATCGAGTGCACCACCGACACGCCGTACCTTCAGATCGGCGAGCACAAATACGGCAAGCCGGTGCTCGACCGTGCCATGCATTACGACATCGAGCTTTATGAGGCGCTGAAGACCAGCCTGATCTCGATGGACTCGACGATGCGCTCCAACCTCGGCGTCGGCCTGCCGATCGACGTGCTGGTGGTGCGTACCGATGCGTGCGACGCCGATCTCAACCATCGCATCGAGGCGGGCGAACCCTATTTCCACGACCTGCGCTCGCGCTGGTCGGCGGCCTTGCGCGCCGCGCATCAGAACATTCCGCGGCCGCCCTACAAGAACGACAAAGAATCCAAAACCTGAAAGAGAAGAAAAGGCAGGAAACGATGAGCGAAGCGAAAAAGATCGCAGTGGTGACCGGCGCCGGCACCGGTGTCGGACGCGCAGCCGCACTGGCGCTGATGAACGCCGGCTTCACCGTGGTGCTGGCCGGACGCCGGCTCGAGATGCTCGAGGAGACCGCAAAGCTTGGACCTGCCGGAAAAAGCCTCAGCGTCTCCGCCGACATGACCGATCCCGGCTCGATCGCCGCGCTGTTTGCCAAGGTCAAGGACACCTATGGCCGGTTGGACGTGCTCTTCAACAATGCCGGCATGGGCGCCCCTCCGGTGAATTTCGAGGATCTCAGCCTCGAGCAGTGGCAGGCGGTGGTGAACACCAACCTCACCGGCCCGTTCCTCTGCACCCAGCACGCGTTCCGCATCATGAAGGACCAGAACCCGCGTGGCGGCCGCATCATCAACAACGGCTCGATCTCGGCGCACGCACCGCGGCCGTTCTCGGCCGCCTACACCTCGACCAAGCACGCGATCACTGGCCTCACCAGGGCTTCCAACCTCGACGGCCGCGCCTATGACATCGCGGTCGGCCAAGTCGACATCGGCAATGCCGCGACCCCGATGACCGACCGCATGGTCGCCGGCCCCGGCGTGATGCAGCCCGATGGCACGATGAAGCACGAGCCGCGCATGGACGCGAAGGCGGTCGGCGATGCCGTCGCCTACATGGCCGGTCTGCCGTTAGACGCCAACGTGCTGTTCATGACGGTCATGGCGACCAAGATGCCGTTCGTGGGCCGCGGCTAAATTCTGTCCTCTCGCTCTCCCCGCTTGCGGGGAGAGCGTCGCCCCCGCTCAAAAAAAGTGAAAAACAACCCCATGCACAGTAGGCGGAGAGGTAGAAGGGGGTATTATTTTACTCCAGCCGCTCCACCTTCCGCAGGCTCGGAAACAGCTTCATCCATAGCAACGCTGCCGCGATGGTGCCGATGCCACCGAGCACGGCGGCCGGCATCGCGCCGAACAGTGCGGCGGTGAGCCCGCTCTCGAACTGGCCGAGCTGGTTCGAGGCGTTGATGAAGAGGAAGTTGACCGCGCCGACGCGGCCACGCATCTCGTCGGGCGTAGCTAGCTGCACCAGCGAGAAACGGATCACGACGCTGATGGTGTCGGCGGCGCCCAGCACCGCGAGCGCCAGCACCGACAGCCACATCCACGGCGACAGCGCGAACACCACGGTGGCGATGCCGAACACGATCACCGCCTGAAACATCCTGATGCCAACATGCCGCGAAATGGCGTGACGGGCCAGCACCATGGTCATCATCAACGCGCCGACCGCGGGCGCGGCGCGCAGGACGCCGAGACCAAGAGGGCCAGCCTGGAGGATATCGCGGGCATAGATCGGCAACAGCGCGGTGACGCCGCCAAACAGCACCGCGAACAGATCGAGCGAGATGGTGCCGAGGATCGCCGGATTGGAGCGGATAAAGCGCACGCCGGCAAAGATGTCGTCATCCGCCGCATCCTTGGGCGTAGCCTGCGGGCCCGGCTGGATGAAACCGGTCAGGATCATGCCGAGAATCCAGAAAAGAACCATCACGGCATAGGCGAAGTGCGGCGCGACCGCATAGGCGAAGCCGCCGAGCGCCGGCCCGGTGATGGTCGCGACCTGCGCCGCGCCGCTGGCAATCGCAGTCGCCCGCTGGAGCGAGCCCTGCGGCGCGATCAACGGCAGCAGCGCCGCGGTGGTCGGGCTTTCGAATGCGCCGGCGATGCCGAGCGCGAAGGTGGCGATGAAGATCTGCACCTCGCCGATGGCGCCGAGATAGGTGCTCGCGGCGAGATAGAGCGCGGTCGCGGCTTCCGCGAGCTGGCAGAGCTGGACGACGCGCTTGCGCTCAAAACGGTCAGCGGCATGGCCAGCGACGAACACCAGAAGCGCTGTGGGGAGGAACTGCACGAGCCCGACCATGCCGAGCGCGAAGGCTGAACCCGTGAGATCGTAGATCTGCCAGCCGATCGCGACCGCCGCGATCTGGCTGGAAAAGCGCGACAGGCTGCGCGAGAGCAGGAAGAAGAGGAACGGCTTGTGCTTGAGGAGGTCGCCGGCACTGACCGGCGGGTTCGCGGACATCGGCTGCTCTTGAAGCTGCTCTTTTTCGGCGAGGCCCGTGGCGCCCCGCGCGGCTGGTGTTGACGCTGAGGCGTGACTGAGCCCGGAAGTCTTGTCAACAACCGGTCGGGCTCCGGTGCGCCCCGGCATTGCCTTTGCAACGGCCCGGCTGCCATAATCATTGCGGGATTGGGGACATCATGCTGCGACTGCAATCGGCACTCGGCATTTTCGCATTGCTGTTGATCGCGTTCGCGCTGGCGGAGAACCGTCGCGCGGTTTCGCTGCGCCAGGCGGGAATCGGCCTCGTCGTCACCTTCCTCACCGCGATCGTCCTGCTCAAGCTGCCGTTCGTCGCGCATGCCTTCGGCGCCATCAACGACGCGGTCGGCGCGATCTCGGCGGCCGCGCGCGCCGGCACGTCGTTCGTGTTCGGCTATGTCGGCGGCGGCCCCCTGCCCTTCGACCTCAAGGCACCCGGCGCCGATTTCATCCTCGCCTTCCAGGCGCTGCCGATCGTGCTGGTGATGAGCGTGCTGACGACGCTGCTGTTCTATTGGCGCGTGCTGCCGCCGATCGTGCGCGGCATGGCGTGGCTGCTCGAGCGCACGCTGGGGGTCGGCGGCGCGGTCGGGCTGTCGACTGCAGCGAACATCTTCCTAGGCATGGTGGAAGCGCCGCTGTTCGTGCGCCCTTATCTGGCGCAGATGACGCGCAGCGAATTGTTCCTGGTGATGACCGGCGGCATGGCCGGCATCGCCGGCACGGTGCTGGTGCTCTATGCGACGCTGCTTGCGCCGCTGATCCCGGACGCGGCCGCGCATTTCGTCATTGCCTCGGTGCTCGGCGCGCCGGCCGCGATCCTGATCAGCCTGATCATGGTGCCGGAGACGGTCGACCGGCTCACCGGCGGCTCGCTCGAAGACCCCGACATGCACGCCTCCGGCACGATGGATGCGATCGTCAAGGGCACCTCAGCAGGGCTCGAGCTGCTGCTCAACATCGTCGCCATGCTGATCGTGCTGGTGGCGCTGGTCTATCTCGTCAATGCCGTCCTCGGCCTGCTGCCGAGCATCGGCGGCGCAGCGATCTCTCTGCAACGACTGCTGGGCCTCGTGATGGCGCCGGTGTGCTGGCTGATGGGGCTGCCCTGGGATCAGGCTGTCACGGCCGGCAGCCTGATGGGCACCAAGACGGTGCTCAACGAGCTGATCGCCTATGTCGATCTGTCGAAACTCGCACCCGACGCACTCGATACGCGCTCGCGGCTGATCATGCTCTACGCGATGTGCGGTTTCGCCAACTTCGCGAGCCTCGGCATCATGATCGGCGGCCTCGGCGTCATGGCCCCGGAGCGACGCGAGGAAATCAACGCGCTGGGGTTGAAGTCGATCGTATCGGGGACGCTGACGACGTGCCTGATGGGCGCGATCGTGGGGGTGTTGACGTAGGTTGCTCCGTCATTCCGGGGCGGTGCGAAGCACCGAACCCGGAATGACTGCGAATGGTTACGCCGTGATCTCCACCGTCTTGAACTCCGCCGGCAGGATGATCTCCAGCAATTCCACGTCGTCCGAATAATCCAGGATCATGTGCTTGATCTTCGGCGGCTGGGTCCAGGCACTCCCCGCTTTCATCAGCGTCTCGCCCTGGCCGTCCATGTAGGTCTTCACCCAGCCCTTGAGCACGTAGACCATCTGGAATTCGACGGCGTGATAGTGCAGCTTCGAAACCTCGGCCGGATTGCACGGCGGCAGCAGGCGGATGACATGGGCCTGCGCGAGACCATGCGTTGCCGCTGCGATACCGAGATCGCGATACTGCGCGTAGGCGCGCAGGCCGTCGGCTTTGAAATCCTCTTCGCGGTGATGGCTGACGGCGATGCGCTGCTTGGGCCGGGTGCGCGTTTTCGCAGATGTCGCGCGAGCTTTGGCCTTCACTGCCTTGCGGGCCGAAGATCGCTTAGCGACCTTGTTGCCGTGCCACTTCTTCTTCACCGCTGATTGCGCCGCGCTGCGCGAGGTCACCTTCCGCTTGGCCATTGTCTGCCTCCCGTTCTTGTTCTGATGGGAAGCTAGCACGGAATTTGGGAATCGTAGGGTGGGCAAAGCCGGCGGTCGCGCGAACGCGCGGCCGGTGGCGTGCCCACCAAATGGCGGACGCGTTTGGTGGGCACGGCGCATTCGCGCCTTTGCCTTCCCTACGGCAGCTCTCAATGCAGCCTGAACACGCCATCGACGGCGCGCAGCTCGGCGGGCTTGATCAGCTTGGAGTGCGCCACCGTCACCGAATAGAGGGGACCGTCGAGCTTCTCCTCCCAGAAGGCGAGGAAATCCGTCAGCGCCGGGAATTTCGGAAACAGATCGTAGTTCTGCCAGATGTAGGTCTGGAGCAGCGAGGGATGATCCGGCATCCGATAAAGGATCTGCGCCGTCGTCAGCCCGTAACCCAGCAACTGTTTCCGGAAGTCGTCGGAAACACCCCCAACCCGCAAGCCCATGCCAGCCTCCTTTGCAGGAGCGCATATTCAAGGGGTGACTTACTCGGACTGCCCTAAAGAGCCACCCGGAAACGATGCGCTCACATGAGAGAAATGTGACGCACACTGCCAACCCATCTCAAGCCCAAAAGTTTAACAAGTTGTTGAAATTCAATGCTTTAGCAGCAGATCGCGGCGCCTGCTAATAGCCGGGCGGGGTCCGGTTAACGATGGAAAATGTTTTTGGCAGACAGGCCTTCTGAGTGCTGATTTTTCTGCTAGAAGCCCTTGCTCCCGTAAAAAACCTGTCCTATCTCAGCTTCGCCCGCACTAGCACTCGCGGGCATCGACTGCTAACATCCAAAAATCTCCATCTTGTGCAAATGCTTAGGAGGACTGCATGAAATTCCGTCCGCTTCACGACCGCGTCGTGGTCAAGCGCATCGACGCAGAAGAGAAGACCGCTGGCGGCATCATCATTCCCGATACGGCCAAGGAAAAGCCCTCGCAGGGCGAAGTGATCGCCGTCGGCCCCGGCGGCCGGGACGAGAGCGGCAAGCTGATCCCGATCGACGTCCAGGTCGGCGACCGCGTGCTGTTCGGCAAGTGGTCGGGCACCGAGGTCAAGATCGACGGTCAGGACCTGTTGATCATGAAGGAAAGCGACATCATGGGCGTGCTCGAAGCTCCCGCTTCGAAGAAGAAGGCCGCCTAGTTCAACCGCTCGCATCGCTCACCCCTGAGGAGCGCCTGCCGGGCGCCTCGCCAAGGGTGAGATGAGACCAAGACAACTCAGGGAAACCAATATGTCAGCCAAAGAAGTGAAATTCGGCGTCGACGCCCGCGACCGCATGCTGCGCGGTGTCGAGATCCTCGCCAACGCCGTGAAGGTCACGCTCGGTCCGAAGGGCCGCAACGTCGTCCTCGACAAGTCGTTCGGCGCTCCCCGCATCACCAAGGACGGCGTCACCGTCGCCAAGGAGATCGAGCTCGACGACAAGTTCGAGAACATGGGCGCCCAGATGGTGCGCGAAGTCGCCTCCAAGTCCGCTGACGCGGCCGGCGACGGCACCACCACCGCGACCGTGCTCGCGGCTGCGATCGTCCGTGAAGGCGCCAAGGCGGTTGCCGCCGGCATGAACCCGATGGACCTCAAGCGCGGTATCGACCTCGCCGTCGACGCCGTCGTCGCGGACCTCCAGAAGAACTCCAAGAAGGTCACCTCGAACGAGGAGATCGCCCAGGTCGGCACCATCTCGGCCAACGGCGACCAGGAGATCGGCAAGTTCCTCTCCGACGCCATGAAGAAGGTCGGCAACGAGGGTGTCATCACCGTCGAGGAAGCCAAGTCGCTCGAGACCGAGCTCGACGTCGTCGAAGGCATGCAGTTCGACCGCGGCTACATCTCGCCCTACTTCGTCACCAACGCCGACAAGATGCGCGTTGAAATGGACGACGCCTACATCCTCATCAACGAGAAGAAGCTCTCCTCGCTGAACGAGCTGCTGCCGCTGCTCGAGGCCGTGGTGCAGACCGGCAAGCCGCTGATCATCGTCGCCGAGGACGTCGAAGGCGAAGCGCTCGCGACCCTGGTCGTGAACCGCCTGCGTGGCGGCCTGAAGGTCGCGGCCGTCAAGGCTCCGGGCTTCGGCGATCGCCGCAAGGCCATGCTGCAGGACATCGCGATCCTGACCGGCGGCCAGGCGATCTCGGAAGATCTCGGCATCAAGCTCGAGAACGTCACGCTCAACATGCTCGGTCGCGCCAAGAAGGTGATGATCGACAAGGAGAACACCACGATCGTCAACGGCGCCGGCAAGAAGGCCGACATCGAGGCGCGCGTGGCCCAGATCAAGGCGCAGATCGAGGAGACCACCTCGGACTACGACCGTGAGAAGCTCCAGGAGCGTCTCGCCAAGCTCGCTGGCGGCGTCGCGGTGATCCGCGTCGGCGGCGCGACCGAGGTCGAGGTCAAGGAGCGCAAGGATCGCGTTGATGATGCGATGCATGCGACCCGCGCCGCGGTCGAGGAAGGCATTGTCCCGGGCGGCGGCGTCGCCCTGCTCCGTGCTTCCGAGCAGCTCAAGGGCCTGCGCACCAAGAACGACGACCAGAAGACCGGCGTCGAGATCGTGCGCAAGGCGCTGTCCGCTCCGGCCCGCCAGATCGCGATCAACGCCGGTGAAGACGGTTCGGTGATCGTCGGCAAGATCCTCGAGAAGGATCAGTACTCCTACGGCTTCGACTCGCAGACCGGCGAGTACGGCAACCTCGTCACCAAGGGCATCATCGACCCGACCAAGGTCGTGCGCACCGCGATCCAGAACGCCTCCTCCGTGGCGGCGCTGCTGATCACCACTGAGGCCATGGTCGCCGAGCTGCCGAAGAAGGCAGCCGCCGGCCCCGCCATGCCCCCGGGCGGCGGCATGGGCGGCATGGATTTCTGATCCAGCCGTTTCAGGCAAACTCAAGAAATGCGAAACCCCGGCAGCGATGCCGGGGTTTTTGTTTTTGGCGAATTGAGCACCGCTACTTATCGTTGTATGATGGGGTCGTTGCTTTAGCCTGTGGCTCCTTGAATAATACTGATTGTTGCATGAGGCGGTTTTGCCAATAAGCTTCTCGACAATTTTGAGCGCCGTCAAACCACGCGACCGCAGCGACCAGTACGTCATCTTAGCAGCGCTCCATTCACTGAATGCCGAGTTGCTTCCCGCCACAGTTAAGCAGATAAGCCAAGTGCTGAGGCTTCATCTTGGCGCGAAAATGCCATCGAATGTGAGCGCAAGTCTTCGAAAATACAGTTCGTACGTCGAGCCTGTTGACCCGGGTCCTCCGATGCGCTGGCTCCTCAAGCCGGAAGGTATCGGTCGCCTACGAAGTCTAAGCGACCTTGCCCTGCCTACCGTCGAACCCGAGGCCGCCTTTGGTACGGATATTGGAATAATCTGCGCACTTGAGCAGCCCGAACTTGATGCGGTTCGAGAAGCCTTTGGAGGAGCGAAGGCCTGGCGAGAGATTGGCGATGCAAGTTTTGCGCATGTTTATCAAGAGACGACGTTAACGACGAACTCCGGCAAAAAGCTGCGAGTAGTTGCGACCGCTTCCACGTCTATGGGCCTTACGGCGGCAGCCATCGCTACGACGCAATTAATCTTGCAGTTTCGACCCCGCCTAGTCGTGATGATAGGAATTGCAGCGGGGACTCGATCTGGGAACTGAACCGCCCCGGGTTTGCCGGAGGCAATTTGGTTTAAGTTATGCCGCCATGGCGGGTTGTTCCAGCATGGCGTAGTAGCGTTGCTCGGCTTCGGCCGGCGGGATGTTGCCGATGGGCTCGAGGAGCCTTCGGTTGTTGAACCAGTCCACCCATTCCAGCGTCGCGAACTCGACGGACTCGAAGCTGCGCCATGGCCCGCGCCGATGGATCACCTCGGCCTTGTAGAGGCCGTTGATGGTTTCGGCGAGAGCGTTGTCATAGGAGTCCCCGACGCTGCCGACAGAAGGTTCGATACCAGCTTCAGCCAGACGCTCGGTGTATTTGATCGAGACGTATTGGCTGCCCCTGTCGCTGTGGTGCACGAGCCCGCCGCGATGGACCGGCCGGCGATCGTGCAGGGCCTGTTCCAGCGCATCGAGCACGAAGCCCGCATGCGCCGTGCGCGAGACCCGCCACCCCACGATCCTGCGGGCGTAGGCATCGATGACGAAGGCGACGTAGACGAAGCCGGTCCAGGTCGCGACATAGGTGAAGTCGGAGAGCCAAAGAACGTTCGGCCTTGGCGCCCTGAACTGGCGGTTGACGTGATCCAGCGGGCATGGCGCGGCCTTGTCGCTGATCGTGGTCTTGACGGGTTTGCCGCGGATGACTCCTTGCAAACCCATGTCCCGCATCAGTCGCGCCACCGTGCAGCGGGCAACATCGAAGCCTTCCCGCTCGAGCTGCCGCCAGACCTTGCGCACGCCATAGACCCGGAAGTTCTCATCGAACACCCGCCGAACCTCGATCTTCAGGGTAGCGTCCTGCCTGGCGCGCGCCGACAGCCTGGCAGGATCGCGCCGCCTGGCCACATGGGCGTGGTAGGTCGAAGGGGCGATCGGCAAGACCTTGCAGATCGGCTCGACCCCATGCGCCCCACGATGATCGTCGATGAAGGCGATCATGGCTTGGACCGGCGGTCGAGCTCCGCCATCGCAAAATACGCGCTCGCCTTGCGCAGGATCTCATTCGCCTGCCGAAGCTCACGGTTCTCCCGCTCCAGCGCCTTCAGCTTCTCGGCCATGTCGGTCGGAACGCCGGCCCGGTGTCCGCTATCGACTTCGTCCCTCTTGACCCAGTCGTGCAGCGTCTGCGGTGTGCAGCCGATCTTGGCCGCAATCGAGGTCACGGCCGCCCACCGCGACGGGTGCTCGCTCGCATGATCCAGAACCATCCGAACCGCACGAGCCCGGACCTCGGGTGAAAACTTGTTCGTCGTCTTGCTTGTCATGGCTCCATCCTCTCAGGAGTTGGAGCCTCCGGCAAACCCGTGGCGGTTCAGAACAAAGAATTTGGAGACGTTCTAGTTGCCGACCCGAGCGTCGACTACAATTCCGGAAAGGTCGTCGACGTAAATGGAATACGCGAATTCCTACCCGATCCATATCCCATTGGCTTGAACGCTCGGCTCCGTAGCGTTTTGCAGAGATATTCTGGAAATAAGCAGGTATTCACTAGGATACGGGAACGCTGGACTGGAGCGACACCCAAGAACGGGAATAGATTGCACATTGGACCGGTCGGAGCCGCAGATCAGGTAATCGACGATCCGACCCGGATTCTGGAGATTACGAAGAATTGGCGAAAGCTTGTCGGCGTAGAAATGGAAACCTACGCGGTTTATCGAGCATGCCACGAATCTCCTGATCCAAAGCCGCGTATGGCTTCATTCAAAGCTGTGTGCGATTTCGCGGCGGAAAAGACGGATTCTTGGCAGACCTTTGCAGCGTTCATGGCTGCTGAATTTGCCGTCGATTTTCTAAAAGCCGAATGGGATGCACTGTGGCCCACTACCTTGCAGGGGAGAGATAGATAATGGGAAAGAAGCCCGGCCGGAATGCTGACTCGCCAGAGATCGCCGCAATTGGAAATGTCTACTCGGCGCTGCAGGACCTTGACGCTTCCGCGCAGCTTCGTGTTTTGCGATATGCGGCAGAGATGCTTGGACTGAAGTACGACATCGCCGGTGCAACTACCGTCGCACGCGATAATGATCGGCAACTCGCGGGCTCCGTCTCTTCTCCAGCTCCTAGGGGACCAGAGGATGACCATTCCAGCGACGATTCCGAGGGCATCAATTCAGTGGCGCTGAAGTGGCTCAAACGTAGCAATCTAGATCCGAAGAGTCTTCAACCATTCTTTAGTCTTGGGATAGACGAGATTGATCTAGTTGCAAGAGCCATACCTGGCGGCAACAAGAAGGAACGCATGCACAATGTGCTACTCTTGAAGGGGGTTGCGGCCTATCTGGGCACGGGCGCCGCCCGCGTCACCTTCGAGCAGTTCAAAGAAGCGTGCCTACACTATGATGCGTACGACGGCGCAAATTTCGCAGCTTACATCAGATCGTTCGCTGTCGACGCGGGCGGAAGCAAGGAAACCGGTTTCACTCTGACTGCTCGTGGTTTGACGGCCGCAACTGAACTCCTACGAGCCATGCTCGGCCAAAAGACTTCATGAATACGACGACCTCGTCAAAATCGGCATGATCGACCGGACGAAGGTCGTGCGCACCGCGATCCAGAACGCCTCCTCCGTGGCGGCGCTGCTGATCACCACCGAGGCTATGGTCGCCGAGCTGCCGAAGAAGGCAGCTGCCGGCCCCGCCATGCCTCCGGGCGGCGGCATGGGCGGCATGGATTTCTGATCCAGCCGTTTCCAAGCAAATTGCGAAATGCGAAACCCCGGCAGCGATGCCGGGGTTTTTGTTTGTGACGACATTCCGGGGCGCGACGAAGTCGCGAGCCCGGAATGACGAGCCGAGAATCCCTCACCTCACTGCCTTCCTCGCGCAGGACGGCGCGCGCAATGCTCGCCTCAACTCGGTCGCTGCGCCCGCGCACTTCACTTACCGGACAAACGAAAGGCCGCCCGTGGGCGGCCTTTCTTGACTCACACGCTCTCAGGCGCCTTCAGGCGCACGAGCCGGGTGAGCAGGGCATCGAGGCCCTCGCCGTCACCGGCATGGAGGTCGATGCGGCCGACCTTCTCGACCAGCCGCTCCAGCGACTCCAGCTCCTTGAGCCGCAGCAGCAGGGGGTTCTCCTCCATCAGGCGGGCGGTGTTCAGAAGCGAGCGCGTCGCCGCGGTCTCTTCCTGCCGGCGGATCAGGTTCGCCTTCGCGACCCGCTCCGCCTCGACCACCTTGTTCACCAGCTCCCGGATTTCGCCGGGCAGGATCACATCCTTGACGCCGAGCTCGGTGACCTCCACGCCTGATACCGCGACGCGTGCGCGCACATAGTCGCGCAGCTCCGCATCCAGCGCCGCCTTCGCAGACAGCACCTCGTCCAGCGTGCGGCCGGCCACCGCCTCGCGGATCGCGAACTGCACCAGGCGGTACAGCCACGCATCCACGTCAGGCACGGTCGCGACCGTGCGCTCGGGATCGACGATCCTGCGGAACGCGGTCAGCGTCACCCGCAGCGCGATGCGATCCCTGGTCAGCATCTCCTGCGCGGTGATCTCGACCGCCTGGGGCCGCAAGTCGAGGCGCTTCACCTCGATCTTGCGGCCGACGATCCAGAAGGCGTGCCGGCCAGGCGCGAGCCGCTCCACGAGCCGGCCCTCGACATAGAGCAGGCCCGCCTCGTGGTTCTCGACCACCGTCTCGCTCACGACGGTCGAACGGTTGCGCTCGATCATGGTCAGGTGCCGCGCGTCGACGCGGGGATCGCGCGACACATCGATGCGCTCGACATCGATGCGGGTTGCGACCTTCCAGTAGACACGCACCTGCCAGGGCGTCATCAGATGCACGGGCCGGCCGTCGAGGCTGACGATGGCGATCTCGTCCGCCTTGGTCTCGACCGCTTCGAACAGCTCGGCGGCAAGATCAGGCCGCGCGGCCTTCAGCACCGCGTAGCGATCCGCAGAGAATTCGCTGCGGACCACATCGAGCACTTCGGCCTTCAGCTCGTGCAAGGGATCGAACAGGCGATGCCGACCGGGCGCGAGCACGCGCACGAGCTGCCCGTTGCGCGTGAGCAACGCACGCTCGCCATCCTTCACCGTCACGTTCAGCATCAGCAAATGCCAGCTCATGGCACGCCTCCATCATGTTGCCCTCCGGCCAGACGCGGCCGGACGGCGGGTTTCGTTTGCAAAGGACGTGAGGACACGGACGACGCTTCCTGAAAAAACGGCGGGCCGGGGCTTGAGCTTGCGTGATGCCGGGCGCACGCGCGCGATCGCTCGGCGCGTGTCGAGCGGTCATGCCGAGCCACCCGGCATCAGCGCAAGCGGTATCCACCGCGGCGCGAAGCCGGTCTCACAGTGTCGTTGTTCGGACGGAAGCCTTTTGGGCAAAACGGCCGGACTGCGACTGAAGCGCGCGTCCGGTCCTCGTCAGAGGTGTCAGTTTTTCAGGCTGACCCGTAGCGCTGGAGCGGGATTCGAACCCGCGTCACGATGATTAAACGTCATCTGCTCTACCACTGAGCTATCCTTTGTGGAGCAAGAGACCGGAATCGAACCGATGCCTTCGGGGTTTCAGCCCGACGCTCTCCATGAGCTACGCCTGCTTTTCTCCTTCGTTCGGCGGAACACGAAACCGGAAACCGGCCCGCGCCAGTCGGGTCTCAGAGAGCCCGAACCCATGGCCATCGCGAAGGAGCGCGCTCATAAGGCAAGCGCGGCGACTTGGCAAGAGGGTCGAACGAATATTTCGCTCTGCCTGTCGTAAGCTCAGCGGCCGTGTGCCCGCTGGCGGATGTGACCGGCTTCACAGAGACGGCATTGATGTTGGCCTAGCATGCGCTAATCTCAGCGATATTTCCGATGTTCTCTCGGGGGACATCCATGCGCGCATTTTGCAGAATTTGCGTTGTCCTCGCAGCCGCTTGGTTCGGCTCGTGTCCCGCATCGGCGGAGACGCGGGTGGCGCTGGTCATCGGCAACGGCGCCTACGTCAATACGGCTCAGCTCGCCAATCCGTCGCACGATGCGGAAGACGTTGCGACCGCGCTCACGCGCAGCGGCTTCGAGGTCATCCAGGGCACGGACCTGCGCCAGGCCGACATGCAGAACCTGACGATCCGTTTCGCTCGCGCCGCAGGCAAAGCCGACGTCGCGATGTTCTACTACAGCGGTCACGCGATGCAGTACAACGGCGTCAACTATCTGATGCCGGTCGACGCCGTGCTCACGGACGAAGCGGATCTGAAGCGCTTCGTCCGCGTGGATGACATCCTGAACGATCTGCAACAGGCCAAGAATCTGCGCATCCTGGTGCTCGATTCCTGTCGCGATAATCCGCTGGCCGAAAGCCTGAAGCGTTCCGCCGGCGCGACGCGCGCCGCTTCGATCGGACGCAGGCTTTTGAAAGTTGAAGCGCCGCTCGGCACGATCGTATCGTTCTCGACGCAATCCGGGCAAACGGCCGCAGACGGAAGCGGCCGCAACAGCCCCTATACGTCCGCATTCCTGAAGCATATCGGGGAGCCGCACGAGATCGGCGACATCTTTCGCGACATCAGCGGTGACGTCTACGAGACGAGCGGCAAGACCCAGCTCCCGGAGCTCTCGCTGTCGATCATCGGCAAATTTTATCTGAACGGACCGGTGTCGGTGACGATTGCTCCGTCGGCTCCTCAGCCTGCGCCGCGAGCCGATCCGTGCGCCGCCGCCGAGGCACACTGGAAGGCTGCCGACGCAATCGGCACGATCGCCGCCTACGAAGATCATCTCGCAAGATTTTCAGGTTGCAGCTTCGCCAATCTCGCCAAGGCGAGGATTGACGGCCTGAAACAGAAGACCGCGCTCGCGCCGGCGGCCGACGCGAAGCCCGCCGCGAGCAAGGAATTCGACGGCAAATGGGACGTCAGCGTCAGTTGTGCGAATGCGGGCAAGGCGCTCGGCTACACCAGGAGCCTCACGGCCACGATCGCAAACGGAGCGTTCCACGCCGAGGATGCGGACCAGGCAAAGGCGAACTGGCTTGCCATCGAGGGACAAATTCAAGCGGACGGAAAGGCCACGCTGAGTGCTCGGGGCACGACAGGCCCGAGCGCCTACACCGTCAACAACGCCGCTCCCGGCTCGGCCTACGCGTACACGATCGACGCCCAATTCGAACGCACCCGCGGCACCGGCAAACGCAACGAATTGCGGCCCTGCAACTTCACGTTCGTCAAGCGCTGATCAATCATTCCCGCGCGACATCCTTGAAGCATCGGCGCACCCACTCGATCGTCAGGCGCGTCGCGGGATCGCGCTTGAGGTGATTTTGCACCAGCAGCCAGACGTCGCGGCGCCTTGCGAGCAAGGTGGCGCGCAGGCTGCGATCGGCGAGCAACGCCTCGCAGCCATATTCGGGGAGCACGCCGATCGCCTGATGCGACTGGATCAGGGTGCGGATGACGCGGACGTTGTCGGTGACGCAGCGCGCATTCTTCAGCCGCTTCGCGCGCAGGAATTGCGCCTCGGGGATCGTGTCGAGCTCGTCCGGATAGGCGCACACGATCGGATCAACCTCGCTGCGGTCCGCCGGCTCGAAGAAATACAGGCGCACATCCGCAAGCCTGGAGATCGTGAAGTCGCCCTTGTCCGGCTTGCGCAGGCGGATGGCGAGATCGGCCTGCCAGCGCGAGAATTTGACGTTCTCGCTGGAGGTCAGGAATTGCAGCGTCAGTCCCGGATTGTCGCGCAGAAAGCCTTCCGCGCGCGGCGCCAACAGCTCCTCGGCGACCGTGTTGGTGGAGGCGATGCGCAGGCGGCCGACGGCGCCGGGCTCGCTCTCGCCGATGCGATCGATCGCGGCGACATGCGCCGCCATGGCCTTGACGTGCTCGAGTACCGCCTCGCAGTGGCGGGTCGGCCGGCGCAAACCATCGACCGCCTCGAACAGCGGCACGCCGAGGCTCCGCTGGATCCGCGCCAGCCGCCGCCCCACCGTGGTCTCGTCGATGCGCAGCCGCGCGCTGGCGCCGGCATAGGTGCCCTCGTCCCGCACGGCCGCAATGATGCGCAGATCGTCCCAGTTCATTCCCCTCGTTTAGCATGGGGTCCGGCCTGCCTGCAAATTTGCAGCCATCTGCTGCAATAGTCCTGCACAATGGCAGGCCGGAGCTCGGCTAGGTTTCATCCATCCGAACTCCACCAAAAGGCAGCCTTCCGCCATGACCGCTCCCAAAACCCTCCTTGAACTCGCCGGCGCCGATCTGAGCCCGCCCCGGCTCAGCGAAAGCTGTCTCGTCCTGATCGACCTGCAGAACGAATATCGCACGGGGCCGCTGGCGCTGCCCGACGCCGAGCCGGCCATCGCGCGCGCAGAGCGGCTACTCTCCCGCGCGCGACAGGCGGGTGCTGCGATCTTTCACGTCGCGCACAAGGGCCGAGCCGGCGGCCTGTTCGACCGCGAGGCGGAGCGCGGCGCGATCGTTGCGAGCCTCGCGCCGCTCGCAACCGAGCCGGTGATCGAAAAGCCGCTGCCGAACGCCTTCGCCGGAACGGATCTGCAAGCGCGGCTGGCCTCGACCGGACGCAAGAATATCGTGCTCGCGGGCTTCATGACCCACATGTGCGTCAGCTCGACCGCGCGCGCCGCGCTCGATCTGGGCCTGCGCACTACCATCGCTTCGGATGCCTGCGCGACGCGCGACCTGCCCGACGGCCGCGGCGGGGCAATTCCCGCCGCCACCATCCACGACGTCGCGCTCGCGGAATTGTCCGATCGTTTCGCGATCATCGCGCGCAGCGACGCACTGAGCTGATCAATCTGGAAACGGAGTCCTTGGACCATGCTGCAGCTCTATTTCTCGCCAATGGCCTGCTCGCTCGCCAGCCGCATCGCCTTGATGGAGGCCGGCATCGAGGCGCGCTACCATCTCGTCCACCTCTTGACCAAGAAGCGCATCGAGGATGATACCGACTTCCGCGCGGTCTCGCCCAAAGGCGCGGTGCCCGTCCTGATCCTGGAGAATGGCGACCGGCTAACGGAGAGCGCAGCGGTGCTGCAATACATCGCCGATCTCAAACCGGAGACGGGCCTCGCCCCACCGCTCGGCACTCCCGATCGCTATCGCCTGCAGGAATGGCTGAGCTTCATCGGCGCGGAGATCCACAAGGGCTTCCTGTTTCCGTTCTTCTGGTACAAGGACGACGCATCGCTTGCGAAGCCCCGCGCAAGAATCGGACAGACATTGTCGGTGCCGGCCACGCATCTCGCCGACCGCGAATTCCTCGTCGGCGACCGCTTCACCATTGCGGATGCGCATCTGACCTGGGCTTTGCTGCTGCTCCGTCCCGCGGGCGTCGACATTGCGCAATGGCCGACACTGGCCGGCTATCTCGACCGCATGCAGGCGCGGCCGCGATTGAGAGAGGCGATCGCGATCGAGGCTGCGCTGCGCAAGACGGTGACGGCTTAAGGCCTCACTCGACGCGCGCGAGCACGGCGAGCTTGCGGATGCCCTTGTTGCGGTAGGCGTCGAGGAAGGCGGAGTAGTCGCGGAACGATACGCAGCCGTTGGAATCGCCGTTCGGCCCGAGCATGAAGGTGTGCGCGAGCAGGCCGTCGCGACCGTAGATCGCGTTCTCGCCGCCAACCGGCGTCAGCCGCAACGCGGGCACGCCGTGGAACAGCGCCTCGCGCGGCTTGAGCATATAGATGTGCGGCGGCGTCACGCCGCGCATGCGGACGCGCGAGGAGCGCGGGTCGTCGAGATTGGAGCCGAGGCCGGAATGCGCCTCGAGCCTGGTGCCGTCGGGGAGGTACACCATCTTCGCGGTGATGTCGTAGACCGCGGTGTCGCGGTCATAGGGCGGCGCACCGCCGAACATCGGGTTCTGCTCCCTCGGCGCGATGCTCGCGGTCACGCTGGCATCGGCTGACGCGTAAGCCAGCAATCCGCCTGACGGCTCACGCTTGCCCCAGAGCTTCTCGACCATCGACTGCCGCGGCCCGGTGATCGCCATCACCGCCGCCTTCGCGCGATCGGCGAAAGACTTCGTGGGCTTCGCCTCCGGCACGCGCGCGGTCTCGGCCGGCTCGGCCGAAGCAACCTGCACAGGCGCATCCGCGCCACGCTTGGCCTTCGCGGCGTCTGCGATCTTGGCGGGGCCTTGCGCCTTTTGCGCTTCCGCAACCTTCGCGGGCGCGGCGGGCTTCGCGGCCTCCTTGGCGTCGGCAACGTTCGTAGCGGGAGCCTGCGGCGCGGCGTTCGCCGCGTTGGACGCCACGCTCTGTGGGGCCGCAGCAGCAAAGCGCTCGTTGAACATTTCGCGCGTGATCGGCGTGACCACCTGCCCGCGATCGGGCAGCATCGCAAAGACTTCCCTGACCGCTTCGCCGGCCTCGCGCAGAGCGACCTTCGGCGCGCGCTTGATCACGGGCTCGTCGTAGCCTGCGGTGCCGACGGTCGGATAGACGCTCGCACCGAAGATGTAGTTGTGGACGGTCCAGCCGGCGCCCAGCACGAGACAGCCGATCGCGGCGGCGCCGACGATGGTCTGGGTGGTCACTTTCCGGGAAGACTTCCGAGAAGATTTTTTGGACTTCCGTGCCGCGTTACTTTGCGCAGCGATACTCGTACTCATTCGCCTTGCGTCCAGGACGGTGTCACTCAGTCCCCCTTCGAAGTGCCGCTGCTGGTCACGATCCGAAAGCTGCATCTCGCAGAGGGTCGGAGCGTCATTAAGGCGACTTTTAGTTAAATGCGGATTAAGTTCGGGCGGATGTGGGGCGGCTCGGCAGAGCTGTCCCGTTTCGGGAAATAGTCCGCAGAACTACGGACTTAGACGAAGTTGTTAACCATGTTTCTCGGCCGGTTTGGCGTGCCTCCAGCCGCATCTCATGACGCATCCAACAACGGCCTTTTCGTGATCTTGAACGCCGCCCGATCATAGCGACGGAGCGTTGCGCGAGGCTGGCGGACCCCACCTTCGATGCGACGCGCGACACGCGAGCACACATCACATCGCGCACCGAGCGCTCGCGCGACACGGCGCGCTGACCGAGAGTTGATCGCGCATCATCTGGAAAAGAGCCCCGCGGCAAAATAGGTCCAACCTCGGCACTTTTCAGCAGCCTCTGCGAATGATACGGTACCGTATCAACACATCGCCTTGAAATGTGCCTAGCACGCCAATGGAGGCTGGCATGAGAAGGGTCTCACACGCCGGATTTTGGGCTCTGGCGTCGTCGTTCTTGTTGATCGGTCAGGCTGTCGCGCAGCCTGCCATTGCGGGTTGCACGTCGTCGCCGTCGGCCGCGGGAACGCAGATGTGGCGCTGCGATAACGGCATCACGATCGTTGCGGAAAATGGCGCCAGATTTGAACTTAAGGACGCCAACCGCGACGGACATATCGACTCGGTCGAGTTGAGCAGCAAGGCGCTGCTGGTCGAGGTTCCCAAGAAGCCCGGCGGCAATCCCTTCAAGGTGTTGACGCCGCAGGCGATCGCCGCAGTACGCGGCACGAAATGGGCCGTCGATGCCGCCGACGGCAGCAAGACGTCCGTGTTCGTCGCCGACGGACGTGTCGGCGTCAGCCAGAGGGCCCGCGGGCGGGCCGTCCTGCTCGGACCGGGCGAAGGTGTCGACGTCGAGACGACCAGCATGGCGGAGGTCAAGCGTTGGGGCCAACCACGCATCGACGCCTTGATGGCAAGGCTCGGACAATAAGACTTGGACAATAGAGGCTTGGACAATAAGGCTCGGACAATAGGTGACGGCAGAACGACGGGTATGAGTAGCCGACGCGTTCAAATCCTGGTTGCGCTCGTCCTCACCGCGCTGTGGGGCGCCGCCATTTGCGTCGCTCACGCGAACGGCCACCTGCAGTTTCTCGATCGTCTCGAGGCGACGCTGACGGACTTGCGCACGCTGGCGCGCGGCCCGCAGCCTCCCCCCGACCTCGTCACCATCATTGCGGTCGACGACACCGTCGTGAAGCGCGGCGGCCGCTATCCGCTTCCCCGCGCCGACCTCGCGCGCGTCGTCGATGCCGTCGCGCAATTCAAGCCGAAGGTGATCGCCGTCGACCTCCTTCTGGTCGATCCTGGCGCCAGACTCGGCGATGCCATGCTGGCACGTTCGCTCGCCGCCGCGTCCACGGTCCTGGCCGCCGCGGCGATCTTTCCAACCGCCACCGATACCGTGGCAACCAGCAGCGAAGGGCCGCTCGCCGCCCTGCCCCAGGCCGAACGTTTCCTGCTGCCGCTGCCGGCCTTCGCCGATCACGCCGAGGTCGGCATCGTCAACGTTGCGACGGGGCAGTCCGGCTCCCCACTCTCGGTCCCGATGCTGTTCCGGACGGGCGACAAGGTCGAGCTGTCGTTTCCGCTGCGGGTGGCGAGCCGGGCGCTCGGCCAGCCGCTGACGATTGCGCCCGATCACCTCATGCTCGGCGAGCGCACTGTCCCGACCGACACGGACTTTTCGCTACCCATTGCATATTACGGCCCGCGCCGCACGATCCGTACGTTGAGCGCGCAGAACGTGTTCGACGGCACGCTCGATCGCGGGGCAATCGAGAACCGGATCGTCGTGATCGGCGCATCGGTCGCCGGCGGCGGCGATTTCTTTCCGACGCCGTTCGATACCCTGATGCCCGGCGTCGAGGTCGTCTCGACCGCGATCACGCATCTCGTCGCCGGCGACGGCATCGTGCGCGACCGCAAGGTTCATATCGCCGATGCATTCGCCGCGATCCTGCTGCCAATGGTCCTGGTGGGCCTGCTTGCCTGGCGGCGAAGCGCGATCGGCCTGATTGCGGCCGCCGTGGTGATGATGGCCTGGGCCGCTCTCAACCTGTTCGCGTTCACGCACGGCATCTGGCTCAACGCCGCAACCACGCTCGCGGCCGCAGTGCCGCCGGTTGTGATCTTTGCCGGCGTGCAATTGTGGGCGGGAGGCCGCAGGACGCAGTACCTGACGGCAAGGAGCAGATCGCTGGCGCAATTCCAGGCGCCCGCCGTGCAGGAGTGGCTGGCGCGCGATCCCGATTTCCTCAGCGAGCCGGTCCACCAGAATGCCGCTGTCGTCTTCATCGACCTCTCCGGCTTCACTGCGCTCAGCGAACGGCTCGATCCGGACACGCTTCGCGACCTGTTGAAGGCGTTTCATGCGCTGGTCGACACGACGGCGGTCTCATCCGGTGGCATGATCACCGGATTTCTCGGCGATGGCGCCATGATCCTGTTCGGCCTGCCGCGCGCAACGCCTGACGACGCGGCGCGAGCCGTCAAATGCTCGGTCGAGTTGCACCGCGTTGTGGAAAGCTGGAGGGCATCGCTGCCAGCATCATACAGGGATCAGCTCGGCTTCAAGATCGGCGCGCATTTCGGTCCGATCGTCGCCTCGCGTCTCGGCGGAAGCCACCAGCACATCACCGCGACAGGCGACAACGTCAACGTGGCGAACCGGTTGATGGAGGTCGCAGCCCAGCACGATGCGCGGCTCGCGTTCAGCGATACCCTGCTGGACGCGGCCGATTTTCACGGCGACCCCCGCGGCATTCTGACGGGACCGTTGCAGACGCAGGTTCGCGGCCGCGCCGGTGCGGTTACCGTCTGGTTCTGGCACGAAGAGCGGCAGCCGGGACAAGCCGCGGCTGAGGCCGGCGTCGCGGGCTGAGAGCTCGAAACCCGTTACCGGACCTCCGGCGGCGGCGTACGGTCGAGAACCTCGCCCTTGGCGCCCTCCATCAGATCGATCCCGTAGGTCTCGACGACAAGCGGCCCCCTCTTGCGCTGCAATTCCGCGACGCGCGTCACCTGCGAGAAGGTGTCGTTGAGGAAGGGGTGACCGTCGGCGCGCAGCTCGTCGACATAGAGCAACTTGCCGGCCAGGAGTTTCGGATCGGGCTCGCCCATATTGACCCAGCGGATACGCTGGTCCCGCTGCAACACGCAGGTGCCGCGCGGCAGATAGAAGGCGAGCCAGGCCGTGGTGCCGTAGTCCGGCGCGAGGATGCAGGCCGCGCCGGTCTTCGCGCGGACCGCCTCGATCTCCGATGCGAGCGCGCGCCAGCCGACGCCGACGCTGCGCACGGTGGCGTCGCGGCGATAGCCGGATAGCCAGCCGGTATTGGCCTGCACGATGAGGGCCGCAAACATCGCGATGCCGGTGGGTGCCGCCCATTTCAGGCAGAATGCGACGAGCTCCTGCTGCCGCGGCTTCCATTGCGCGATGTGCGCGGCGACCGCGGCCGCAACCGCGAAGGCGGGATAGACCGGCGCGAACCAGTTGGCCTCGACGCGCGCGTGCAGCGAATGCCAGACGAAATAGACGACGATGGTCCAGAACATCGTTTCGACCAGGATGCGCGAGGCCGACGCGCCGATCCGCCGCCAGGTCAGCACGTGAAGACCCATCGCACCGAGGATGAAGACGAGCGGCGTTGCGAATGCGAATTGCGTGGGTATGAGCTCGGCTATGAAGACGGGACGGAAATCCTCGATCCGCGCGCGGCCGAACTGCTTGAGGAACGACACCCATTGATGATCGGCATTCCAGAGCACCACGGGCGAGAAGATCGCAAACGCCACGATGCCGCCGAGATAGGGCCAGGGCGAGATGAACCAGCGCCGCAGCTTCGGCACGGCGGCGAGCCAGATCAGGATCGCGACACCGAAGAACAGGGCGGTGTATTTCGACAGCAGCGCGGCGCCGACCGCAGCACCCACCGCAAGCCACCACACGCCGCGCCCGGTCTCCAGCACCTTGGCCAGGAAGAACAGCACGAAGCTGGAGGCGACCAGCAGCGGCGCATCGGGCGTGACGATCAGCGTGCCGACCGCGGCCATCAGCGTCGCGTTGAGCAGGATCGCGCTGGTTGCGGCAACGCGCGCGCCGCCGAACAGGATCGCGGCGGCGCGATACACCGCATAGCTCATGGGCAGCGCGAGCAGGATCGAGACCAGCCGCACGCCGAGCTCGGTGTCGCCAGCGATCATGGTGCCGGCGCGGATGACGTAGGCGACCATCGGCGGGTGGTCGTAGTAGCCGCCCGCCAGGCTCTTCGACCAAATCCAGTAATAGGCTTCGTCGAAGGTGATCGGCGTGAATGCGGCAGCGACCAGCCGCAGCATCACGAGCGCGATGATGATCAGCGCGGTGTTACGGACGATCCGCGCGTCGGCCCCGCCCATGATGCGCTATTTCTTGCGCCAGACGAACAGTCCGGACATCGCGTAGTTCCACACCACGCCCATCAGCGCGCCGGCCATTCCGGCAAGCCACCAGATCGGCTCCTGGTCGTAGACCGAGAAGGCAACGCCGACATTGGCGAACAGGCCGACGCTACAGACGATGTAGAAGGCAATCAGGCCGCGCAGGATCGCAAAGCCCTTCAGCCGCTGATCGCGATAGGTGAGGAAGTTGTTGAGGATGAAGTTGCTGGTCATGGCGACGAGAGCGCCGGAGGCCTGCGCCTCCGCGAACGGCGCCTTGAAGACCTCGAGGGCGATGAACAGCGTCGTCAGATGCACGACGAGGCCGATGCCGCCGACCATCGCGAACAGCAGGAAGCGTAGCGACACCGCGTCGTTGGTGAGCTTCGCCAGCACCAGGCCCAGGAAGTCGAGCGCGACCATGGAATCGAGCTTGCTCTCGCCATGCTGGCGCGCGCCGAAGGTGTAGGGAATTTCGACGGCGCGTAAGCCGCCGCGCGCGGAGGCGACGACATCGAGCAGGATCTTGAAGCCGTGCACCGAGAGCTTTGGCGCCAGCTGCTCGAATCGGTCGGTGCGGATCATGAAGAAGCCGCTCATGGGGTCGGCGATCTCGACCTGCAGCACCTGCTTGGCGACTTCGGTCGCAAGCGCGCTGGCGCCGGCGCGCTGCTTGTTGAAGCCTTCGCTTTTGTAGCCCTCGATATAGCGACTGCCGACAACGAGCTCGGCCTCTCCGCTCGCGAGCAGCGAGAGCATCTTCGGCAGTTGCGTCTCGTCATGCTGGAGATCGGCGTCGATCACTGCCGCATAGGGTGCGCTTGAGGCCAAAATGCCTTCGATGCAGGCCCCCGACAGGCCGCGGCGGCCGATGCGGCGGATGCAGCGCACGCGGCTGTCGCGCCTGGCGAGCGCGCGCACCACGTCCCAGGTGCCGTCGGGCGAATTGTCGTCGACGAACACGACCTCCCAGGCGATGCCGGCCAGGGTTGCCTCCAGCCGCCGATACAGGACCGTGACGTTGTCACGCTCGTTGAAAGTCGGGACGACGACGGACAGCTCCGGCGAGCGCGGGCCTGGCTGCGGGGCCTGCGGCGAGGATTCGGGGCCCGGTCTGATCGCTTCATTCATGACGGGGAGCGTATATCCGCCGCGTCCTGCGATGCCAAGCCGGGGTTTTAAGGGGAAAGCGCCGAAAAGGGGACCAAAAATGCCAACGACCCCAGAATAACGGACCGCGCGTACATCCGGCGCAGCCGAGCTATTCCAAGGTCGTCCCGGCGCCGGAGCGGTGAGCTGCAACGTCGCCGTTAAAAGCTAAATAGGAACTGCAATGCCCATCCGCAAGGGGGCCCGCCGCTATTGGTTCGGCACTTCCCGAATGATCGGTCCCCGCGGGGCGGGCGCGGCAGGGGCTGCGGCTGCAGCCGGTGCAGGCTGGGCTGCGGCCTTGGGCTTCGGCGGCTTGCCATATTGTCCGATCGGACCGAACACGACGGCGACCGCGAGCACGACCGCCGCGACGATCGCGCCAAAAATGCCTCCGACCGACTCAGACGTCATCCTGCCCGTTCCCGTTCCGATGAACCCTTCTGATATCACGGAAGCGCGGCCGGCCGGAAGGGCCGCGGGTTCCGACGGTTAATTGGAGGAGCCAGTGCCGGGTGCCCTGTGCTTCACGAAGGCCATCACGATGTCCTTCTGCGCCGATTCCACCGCCCTGTTCGCGGTCGCGAGATGAGCGCCGGCATCGATGCTGGGATATTGCGTCGTCAGATAGTCGAGCAACGCGACCCGATAATACTGCCGCTCGGAAGGACAGGCGCCCGCGACCGAGCGGGAAAAGTCCTGTTCCGAGAGACCTTGATTGCTGTCGCGCGAATATTCCCGCGCCAGGCAGTGCCAATAATCGTCGCGGCCCTGGATCGCCAGCTTGTGCGCCCCTCCCGCATCATCGTCATCGGCAATGGCAGCAGACGTCATCATGACGAGCACCAGCGCGATCAGCATCCGCATCTTGTTCTCCTGTTATCGCAGATCCCGGTCGCGAGCTTAGACGGGACGCTGCAACTGGCCAATCACATCTGGTTTGATTAGGATGAGAGCCCTCCCCTCATCCGCGCGAGATCCTCCGTGGCCAAAGCAAAAACCGCGTCGCAAAAATCGGGCAACATCTTCATCGGCATCGGCGGCTGGACTTTCGAGCCCTGGCGCGGCGTGTTCTATCCGGAGAAGCTCACGCAGGCGAAGGAGCTGTCCTATGCCGCATCGAAGCTGACCTCGATCGAGATCAACGGCACCTATTACGGCTCGCAGAAGCCGGAGAGCTTTCGCAAATGGGCCTCCGAAGTGCCCGACGGCTTCGTCTTCTCGGTCAAGGGACCGCGCTTTGCCACCAACCGGAGGGTGCTGGCGGAGGCCGGCGATTCCATCAAGCGGTTCTACGATTCCGGCGTGCTGGAGCTGCGCGACCGCCTTGGACCCGTGCTGTGGCAATTCGCGCCGACCAAGAAGTTCGACGGCGCCGATTTCGGCAAGTTCCTGGAGCTGTTGCCGCGCAAGCTCGATGGCCGCGCGCTGCGTCATGTGGTCGAGGTTCGTCACGACAGCTTCTGCACGCCCGATTTCGTCGCGCTGCTGCGCGAGTTCGAGACGCCGGTGGTGTTCGCCGAGCACGGCAAATATCCGGCGATTGCGGATGTCGTCAGCGATTTCGTCTACGCCCGGCTTCAAAAGGGCAATGACGAGCTGAAGACCTGCTATCCGCCCAGGGATCTCGTTGCCTGGGGCTCGCGGTTTCAGGCCTGGGCCTCGGGTAGTGAACCGGATGACCTGCCGAAGGTTGACAAGGCAAAGCCCAAGAAGGAGCCGCGCGACGTGTTCGCCTATGTCATCCACGAGGGCAAGGTGCGCGCGCCAGCCGGCGCCATGGAACTGATCGCGCGCGTTGCCTGAGGTCCGGCATGGCCAAAGCGAAAAAGCTCTTCACCATCGGCTATGAGCAGACGCCGCCCAAGGCGGTGCTGGACGAGCTGGAGCAGGCCGGCGTCAAGCTGCTCGTCGACGTGCGCGCGGTGACGTCCTCGCGCCGGCCGGGCTTTTCCAAGAAGCAGCTCGCGGCAGGGCTCGACGAGCGCGGCATCGCCTATGTCCATTTGGCGGCGCTGGGCACGCCGAAGGAAGGACGCCTCGCCGCGCGCAGCGGCGAGTATGCGGCGCTTGAAAAGATCTACTCAAAGCACCTGAAGACGCCGCAAGCGAAGGAAGAGCTCGACGAATTGTCGGCGCTGGTGAAGAAGGGCGGCCCCGTCTGCCTGCTCTGCTACGAGCGCGACCACACCCACTGCCACCGCCAGATGATCGCGGAGATCATCGAGGACCGCGATGGGGTGAAGGTGGAGAATTTGGTCGGGCGGCAGGTGTAGCTGGCTCCGCCGTCATTCCGGGCGCGAGACGAGATGACGATCTAGCAGTAGCCGTCCTCCTGAGGTGCCGTAGCGAAGCGGAGGCCTCGAAGGACGACGGCGTGCCGCTGACGTTGCAGCACCTCGGCCGTCCATCCTTCGAGGCTCGCAAGGGCTCGCACCTCAGGATGACGGGTCTGCCAGGGGCGCGCGTCGCTTGTCAGAAATGACGAGTGGAAAGAGCCTACCCCTCCCCCGCGAGCCGAAACGTTCCTTCCATCATCTGCACGCACTAGCCGCCGACGTGGGAGGACAGCAGCGCGCCGTTCTGCTTCACCACGCGCGTCAGCAGGATGCTCGGCCTGCCCATATCAAAACCCTGGCCGATGGTGAGCTTCAACTCGCCATCGCGCTGGGGATCGAGATCGGCGAACAGGGCGGCAGCGGCGACCGTGGCGCTGCCGGTGGCGGGGTCCTCGATCAGGCCGCTGGCGCCGGGAAAGAACATCCGCGCCTGGAGATCGCAAGGCGCTTCAGCGGCAGGAACGTCGCGCGTGTAGAAATAGACCCCAAAGGCGCCGTCGCGCGGCATCACCCGGCCGAACGCCGCAGCGTCGGGTTTCGCCCGTCGCACGGCATCGCGCGAGCCCACCTCCGCCACCACGAACGGCGTTCCCACGCCGACAACCTGCGGCGCGTGCCGATCCAACCTGATGTCTTCTGCACTCAGCGAAAGACAGGCTGCAACGTCGTTTGCAGAAAGTTGCGAGAGGCGGCTCAAGGGCTGCGGTGCGGTGAGCTCGGCGTTGACCACCCTGCCCTGCTCCCGCTGAATGTCCACCGGCACGAGGCCCGCCTTCTCCTCGAACAGCAGACGCTGTTTCGGCTCCCTGGCGAGCGTTGCAAGCACGAACGCCGTGCCGACATTGGGATGCCCGGCAAAGGGAAGCTCCCTGACGGGCGTGAAGATGCGCACCTCGGCATCGTTCGCCTTGTCGCGCGGCGGCAGCACCAAGATGGTCTCGGAATAGTTGAACTCGGTCGCGATCGCCTGCATCTGCTGCGTCGACAGCCCGCCGGCATCGAGCACGACGGCGAGCTGGTTGCCGCCGAAGATGCGGTTGGTGAATACGTCGACTGTGATGTAGCGCCGTTGCATCTTGCTTCCCTCACGCAAATTGCAGCCTCGACCGGCTGCATCGGCCTGCATGTTACAGGCCGACGCTATAAGCCGTCATGCCCCAAAACTCGGAGCACTCGGTGCAATCGCGCAAGAGAATCTAGAAGCGGAAGAGTGGTCGCGGCGAGGCCAACACTTGCGCGCGCTCGTCCTTGTCCGTGACGAGCTCGTCGAGGAAGCGGCGGTTCTTCTCGTAAGTCTGCACCGCCTCGAACTGCGTGTGCGGCCAGTCGCTGCCCCACAACAGACGGTCGAGACCGTAAGCTGTGCGCAGCAGGGGATAGGCTTCCTTCGCAAAGCTTTCGCCGGCGGCACCGTTGCGGTACGGCGCGGATATCTTGACCCAGACGTTTTTGGTCGCACCCAGCTTCAGCACAGCCTGGAAGCCCGGGTCGGCGACGCCGAGTTTCGGATCGGGCAGCGCGAAGTGATCGAGCACGACGGTGATGCCGCGGTCGAGCAGCTGCGGCGCGAGCGTTGCGAGATCGGAGGCGTTGCGCTGGATCTCGACCTGCCAGCCCAGCGATTTGACCGATGCGAGCAACGACTTCCATTCGGGCGCGCCGAGATCCGGCAAGGGCTGGCCGACGAGGTTGAGACGGATGCCGACCACGCCTTCGCGATCGAGCGCGGCAAGCTCCTCGGCAGGGACCGCGGGATCGACGACGGCGATGCCGCGCAGCCGGCCGCCGGCCACCTTCAGGCATTCGACAAGATAGGAATTGTCAGTGCCGAGAAAGCTCGGCTGTACCAGCACGCCATTAGTCATGCCGTTCCGATCGAGCTGCTGCAGATACAGATCGAGCGGCGCGTCGTAGTCCGGTGCGTAACGCCGGCCGGGAGCGAGCTTCAGGCCACGGTGAAAGACGTGGGCATGGGTATCGATCGCCGGAATTTTCACCTCACTCATCGCCCTGCCCGCACTGGCGATCACTGAGGCAAGGGCAGCAGCGCCCGCGCCGAATTGACGGCGCGTCAGGCCGCGTTCGTTTCTCGTCATGTCTGTTACTCCACATTCGCAGATCAGGCGCGCGTACCGACGGCGGCCTGCTCAAACACCTTGCCGCGGGTCTCGGGCAGCAGCAGCACCGCGATCAGCACCAGCGAATAGGCAAAGGCCGCGTCGATACCGATCGCGGGCCCAAGGCCGATATGGTCGCTGAGATAGCCGACGAGGAACGGAAACGCGGCGGAAACGATGCGCCCGAAATTGTAGCAGAAGCCGACTCCGGTGCCGCGCACACCCGCCGGATAGAGCTCGCTGAACAGCGCCGCCATGCTCGCCGGGATGCCTGCCGAGAAGAAGCCCAAGGGGAAACCCAGCACCAGCATCTGCGAATTGGTCAGCGGCGCAAAGATGTAGACCAGCACGGTGACGATGCAGGCGGTGGCGAAGAGCGCGACGTTGGCGCGCCTGCCGATGCGGTCGCTGACGATGCCGCTCATCACGCAACCGCAGAAGAATGCGATGATGATGACGGCGAGATAGCCGCTCGAGCCCAGCACCGACAGATGCCGTACCTCGCGAAGATAGGTCGGCAGGAACGTCGTCAGCGCGGCGTAGCCGCCATGCGCGCCGGTCCCGAAGAGACCGCCGATCAGGGTCGCGCGCAGCACGTCACGATGGAAGATGCCGGCGAGCGTGGCGAAGAACGGCGGCGGGGCTGCACTCGCCGCCGCGCGCTGCGGCTCCTTCAGGCCGCGGCGAATGAAGATGATCAGCAGCGCGGGCAACAGTCCGATCGCGAACAGGATCCGCCAGGCGATGTCCGCCGGCGCGTAGGTGAAGACCAGGGCGGACAGCAGCACGGCTGCGCCCCAGCCCACCGCCCACGCGCTCTGCACCGAGCCGAGCGCCTTGCCGCGATGCTCGGGGCGGATGATCTCGGCCATCAGCACCGCGCCGCAGGCCCATTCGGCGCCGAAGCCGAGGCCCTGAATGGCCTTGAGCACCAGGAGCTGGGTGTAGGTCATCGCAAAGGCGCAGGCGAAGGTCGCAAGCGCAAAGGTGGCGACCGTGATCTGGAGCGCCTTGACGCGACCGAAGCGGTCGCCGAGCGCGCCGCCGATCCAGCCGCCGAAGGCGCCAAAGAACAGCGTGATCGAGCCGAGCAGGCCGGCATCAGCCTTGCTGATCCCGAAGGCCGCGATCAGCGCGGGGATGGCAAGGCCAAACATCTGGACGTCGAGTGCGTCGAGCGCCCAACCGCCGAAGCTTGCCCAGAAGGTGCGCCGCTCCAGCGGCGAGCTTTCGCTGTACCAGTTTGCCATCGTCTCTCCCCTGAATTCTTTATTGCTTGATGTGTGTGTGTGTCGCCCGCGCTCACCGGATCTCGGCGTGGTAGCGGAAGCGGTTGGCAGGCCCGCGCGAGCGGCGCCATTCGATTGGGCGCCGTTCGAGATCGAGCGCGAGACGCTCGATGACGATCAGCGGCGCGTGCGCCTCGAGCCGCAGCAGGCGGGCCTGCATCTCGCTCGCGGTCTCGACCGTCAGGATTTCCTCCGCCGACACCACCACCTCACCGCAGCGCTCCTCATAGAGAGGATAAAGCAGGTCGCCGAATTCGGACGGGTCGATGTCGAGGATCGCCGCGAAGCGCGACTTTTGCAGCCAGATCTCATCGGCGAGCAGCGGCACGTCGTCGATCAGGCGCAGGCGCGACAGGCTGATCACGGGCTCGCCTTGGGGGATGCGCAGCGCGGATGCGACGGCGGAGGTAGCCGGCACGCATTTCCGCCTGAGGATGCGGCTTTGCGGCACGCGGCGCTCGCCGCTCTCGGACTGGAAGCGGAAGAAGCGGAACAGCGAGGAGTTGAAGCGCGCGCGGCGGACGAAGGTGCCGCGGCCCTGCTGGCGCTCCAGCACGGCGTCGCTGACCAGCTGATCGATCGCCTTGCGCACGGTGCCGATCGCGACGCCGTAATGCGCAGCGAGCTCGGCCTCCGACGGGATCGGCTCGCCCGGGCGCCATTCATTGCGGTTGATCCGCGCGGCGAGATCGTCGCGCAGACGCTGATAGCGAGGCAGGCGGTCGTCGAGCGGGACTGAATTCATATAGTCATATAGATGACTAGATGAAATTGGAGTCAAGCGCTACGATAATACCTCTCTCAGGCCAGACGCACCGTCATTCCGGGGCGGCTCGAAGAGCCGAGCCCGGAATCTCGAGATTCCGGGTTCGCCCTCCGGGCGCCCCGGAATGACGGGCATCATCAGCGGAATCCACTATCCCAGTTGAAACACCGCCATCGGCCGCTCGTAGCCGCGCACCTCGACCTCTCCAAGCGCGACGGCATCGTCGCCATCATCGCCGAGCACATCGCGCACCGCGGACGAGATCAGGAGCTGCGAGCCGAAATCCTTGTTCAGCGCCTCCAGCCTTGAAGCAAAGTTCACGGTGTCGCCGATCACGGTGTACTCCTTGCGCCGCGGTGAGCCAATATTGCCGGCGACGACCTCGCCGAAATGGATGCCGATGCCGATCCGCAGCGGCCAGCTCGATTGTGCGTTGATGCGGTCCATCGCGGTGAGCATCTCGCGGCCGGCAGCGACGGCCCGGTGCGCGGCGTCGGATGCGGCGAGCGGTGCCCCAAACAGTGCGAGAAAGCCGTCGCCCAAGAACTTGTTCACGATGCCGCCATGGCGATCGAGGATGTCGACCAGCACGGCGAAGGCGCCGTCGAGCCGATCGACCACGTCCTGCGGCGAGCGCGAGCGTGCGCCGGCGGTGAAGCCGCGGAAGTCGACGAACATCACCGCGACGCGCCTGATGTCGCCGCCGGCGCTAGTTCCCTCCGCCATCAGCCGCTCGACGACCTGCGGCGAGACGTGCTGGCCGAACAGGTTTGTGACGCGGTCGCGCGCGGTGGCTGCCGTGATGCTTGCCGCGAACTGCCGGCGGAGTTGTGCGCCGACGGCGCCTGCGAGCACGCCGCAGACCAGGATGATGCAGCTGCGCACGGCGTGGAAATAGGCCTGAGGCTCGCCGGCGCCGCTGACGGGATCAAAATAGAGTGCAACGGCGAAGAGCTGGGCCGCCGCCACGAAACCGGTGAAGGCCGACAACCGGAAATCGAGGCGCAGCGTCGAGAGAATGATGAAGATGAAATAGACCAGAGGCACGGCAAAACCGAGTGCCGGGATCGCCCCCATGCTCCGGATCTCCAGGACGAGGATGACCGTCGGCAGCGAGGTTTCGATCAGCGCGCCGACATACCGTCTGACCACCGGCACGTCTCGATCGAGCCTGAGATTTCGCCTGATCTGGGACTGAACCCAGACCTCGAACAGGACAAACCCGATCAGCACGCCGTAGACCTCGATCAGCCCGGACGTCCCATGCCAGACCCGCTCCACGACGCTCGGGGCAAACAGGTACATCGCAGTGATGAACAGGATCATGACGCATCCCGTCACGATCAGGGCCTTGACGCGCAACAGCTCGGTCCGCAGCACCTCGCGTGCCAGCTCGTGCTCGAAATCCGCCGATATCGCGGCTTGCTGCCCGGCTGCCCTGCTTGCAAAACTGACCATCTGCGCCCCCTTCTCGTTGCGGGCATTTTGCCTCAATCGAGCGTGCGGCGGAAGCGCGTCACGGCGATGATCATGGCGACCAGCATGAGGGCCGCCAGCGCCAACGCGTCGTATTGCAGGTTCTGAACAGTTGCGCCTTTGAGCATGATGGCGCGGACGATACGCACATAATGCGTCAGCGGCAGCCCCTCGCCGAGATATTGCGCCCAGACCGGCATGCCAGCGAACGGGAACATGAAGCCGGACAGCAAAATGCTCGGCAGGAAGAACATCATCGACATCTGCATGGCCTGGAGCTGGTTCTGCACGATGGTCGAGAAAGTGTAGCCGATCGCGAGATTGGTGGTGATGAACAGCGTCGACAGCAGCGCCAGCAAGGTGAGGCTGCCGAGCACGGGCACGCCGAACAGCAACACGCCAATCGAGAGGATCAGGAAGGCCTGGATGAAGCCGACCAGCACGTAAGGGATGATCTTGCCGAACATCACCTCGACCGGCCTGATCGGCATCGAGAGCAGGCTTTCCATCGTGCCGCGCTCGACCTCGCGCGTGACCGACAGCGCGGTGAAGATCAGCATGGTCATGGTCAGGATGGTGCCGACGAGGCCCGGCACGATGTTCAGCCGCGACGACGCGGCCGGATTGTAGCGGGCGTGCGCGCGGATCTCGAACGGCATCTCCGGGGGATCGCCGATATAGAGATCGTGCTTGAGCGCGGTCTGCACGATCATGCCGAGCGAGCCGAGCGCGGCGCTGGCCGCGACCGGATCGGTCGCATCGGCCGCGACCAGCAGCGCCGGCCTGTCCCCGCGCCGCACCGCCCGCTCGAAGCCGCGCGGAATCTCGACGCCGAACAGCACCTTGCCGGACTTCAGCAGGTTGTCGAACTCCGCGACGTCGTGCACCTCGCGGGTGAAACGGAAATAGGCGGTGTTCTCCAGCGCCTTCAGCACGGAGCGCGCGAGATCGCTATCCTCCTGCAGCAGGACGGCGCTCGGCAGATTGTGCGGCGTGGTGTTGATGGCGTAGCCGAACAGCAGAAGCTGCATCACGGGGATCATCACGATCATGGCGAAGGAGACGCGGTCGCGCCGGAGCTGGATGAACTCCTTCACCACCATCGCATAAGAGCGCCGCCAGAAGCCGAAGCGCTCGCGGATGTCGTGACCGTGACCTGATACGTCAGTAGCGCTCATTGGAAACTGTCCTTATTGGAAATTGTCCCTGGAGCGGTTCATGAGCTCGATGAAGACGTCTTCGAGCGAGGGATGCGACTTCTGCCAGTGCAGGCCGCCTTTGTCGCGCCAGGGCGCGATGCTGGCATCAAGCGTTGCGACGTCGCGGCCCGAGACGTGCAGCGAGGTGCCGAACGGCGCCACCATGTCGACGCCGGGCTTGCCGGTGAGATCGGTGGCGAGGCCATTCAAATCATCGCCGGTGACGGTGTAGGTCGTGAGCGCGGATTTCGCGATCACCTCGTCCACGGTACCGTGCGTCAGGAGATGCCCATAGGCGATGTACGCGATCTCGTGACAGCGCTCGGCCTCGTCCATGTAATGGGTAGAGACCAGCACGGTGAGACCTTCGGCCGCGAGCGCATGAATCTCGTTCCAGAAGTCGCGCCGCGCCTTAGGATCGACGCCGGCGGTCGGCTCGTCCAGCAGCAGGAGCTGCGGATTGGGCAGCGTGCAGGCCCCCAGCGCCAGCCGCTGCTTCCAGCCGCCGGAGAGCTCGCCCGCGAGCTGCTCCTCGCGGCCGGAGAGGCCGAGCCGCTTGATCATTTCACCCGCCGCGCCGCGCGCATCGCGCATGCCGTAGAGCCGTGCGACGAACTCCAGGTTCTCCCGCACCGAGAGATCCTGATACAGGCTGAAGCGCTGGGTCATGTAGCCGACCTGGCGCTTGATCCGCTCGGCGTCGCGCCTGATGTCGTACCCCAGGCAGGTGCCCTCGCCGCTGTCGGGCGTCAAAAGCCCGCAGAGCATGCGGATGGTCGTGGTCTTGCCGGAGCCGTTGGGGCCGAGAAAGCCGTAGATCGAGCCGCGCTTCACCTGCATCGACAGATCATGCACGACCTCACGGCCGCCAAAGGACTTTGTCAGCCCTTTGACGTCGATCGCGATACCGTTGCCGGCTGTCCCGTTCATCGCTTGTCCGCTACCGGGGTCTTGATTTCAGAAGTCTTGGGATTGAGATAAACGCTGATCGGCTGGCCCACGCGCAGCGCATCCGGCCGGGAGGGCCGCGCCTGGATCAAATAGACGAGCTTGTTGCGCTCATCGAGGCTGTAGATCACCGGCGGCGTGTACTCGGCTGTGGTCGCGATGAAATAGATCTTCGCGGTGAGATCATCAGCGCAATTGTCGCAGACGACCCGGACCTGATCGCCGATCGCAAGCTTTGGCAGCTCGGTCTCCGGCACGAAGAAGCGCAGCTTCATGTTTCCGGGCGGCATGATCGACAGCACCGGCCGCTGCGCCGCCACCATCTCGCCCTCGCGGAAATAGATCTGCTGGATGGTGCCGGCAACCGGCGCAAAACCTTTCCGCCGCGCAAGCCGCGTTTCCGAGGTCGCAACGCGCGCCTCCGCGACCCGCAAGGCCGAGACCGCGGAATCGAGATTGGCCTGCGTGCCGGCGCCAGTTCCCCTCAGCGAGGCCGCCCGATCATAGGTCTGCTGCGCGTTCGCCAGCGTCGCCTTGTTCTGGTTGAGATCGGCGAGCTGGAGATCGTCGTCGACCGAATAAAGGGCGTCGCCGACCTTCACCTCGTCGCCCTCGCGAACGTTCAGCTTGATCACACGTCCCGCCTCATCAGGACTGACGAAGATCATGTCGGCCTCGACCCAACCCTGGAAGCCGGGATCGCGCTGCTCCTTGCAGCCGGCAAGTCCAATGGTGAGAGCAACGGCCAATACGCTGCGGACAATCAATTGCGACGACCTCATGTCGTCCTCCGTTCGCCAAAAATCAAATCAAGATGGACGCGCAGCATCTCCTGCGCATCGAGCGGGAAATGCCGCGCAAACAGGCTCTGCCAGATCACCGCGATGAGCGCCGGCGCGACCAGGATCTGGGGAAAGCGCGCGAGGTTCTTTTGCTGAATCTCACCGCGGGCAATCCCGAGCTCGATCAGCGCGCGCATGCCGGCCATCCCGCGTGAGACGACCTCGCGGTAGTAGAAGTCGGCCACGGCCGGAAAGCGCGGTCCCTCCGCAACGATCAGGCGCACGAGGTCGCCGCGCCTGGTGTTCGCAACCTCCTTCAGGAAATTGGTCGCAAAGGCCTCGACGAGGTCGCGCACCGAGCCGGTCGGCGGCGGCAGTGTGGTGAGCCGCTCGACCACCGGCACGATGACGATGCGCACCAGCTCCTCGAACATGGATTCCTTGTCCTTGAAGTGCAGGTAGATCGTGCCTTTCGCCACGCCTGCGCGCTTGGCGATGTCGTCGAGCCGCGTCGCCGCGAAGCCGCGCGCGATGAACTCCTCCAGCGCCGCCTCCACGATCGCCGCACGTCGCTCCGCCGCGCGCGTGGCGCGGTTTGATCCGGGAGTGGCAGCTTCGTCGCTGGCTTCGGGCGCATGACCCTTGGCGCGGGCTGCGGACGACATGGCGGGTTTGGTCGGCTTCTTTGTCATCCTCAACTTATGACTGACCGGTCAGTCAATGTCAAGCAATCGTTATGCCCGAGATATCGAAACAAATTAGTATTTACTAATGCATTAGCCATTGCTAATTTAATGATCATGCTCGAAGCGGTCCCAAACCCCATCACCACCGTCATGCGCGCTCTCGCCGATCCGACCCGCCGGGCCGTGTTCGAGCGCGTCTTCGAGAGCAAGGAGATCAGCGTCGTGGAGCTGACGCGCGGCAGCGGCGTGACCCAGGGCGCGATCTCGCAGCACCTGAAGTCGCTGAAGCAAGCCGGTCTCGTCGCCGAGCGCGCGGAGGGCCGCAACGTCTATTACCGCGCCGCGCCGCAAGGGCTCGAGCCTCTGGTCGAGTGGATGGATCACTACGGCGTCTTCTGGCGCGAACGCTTCCAGAACCTGCGTGACCTCTTGAAGGAGATCGATCCGTGAGTGCAGCCGAGTTGAAAGCCGAGACAAAGGACATCGTCATCGACGAGGTCTTCCCTCACGCGACCGAGACGATCTGGAAGGCGCTGACCAGTGCGCAGTTGATCGCGCGCTGGCTGATGCCACCGACCGGCTTCGAAGCGATCGAAGGCAAGGCCTTCACATTCCAGACCACCCCGGGCGGGGCCTGGGATGGCGTCATCCATTGCCGGGTTCTGGAGGTCGTGCCGAACCGGCGTCTCGTCTACGCCTGGAAGGGCGGCGATGAGCGCAACACCGGCTACGGCGCGCCGCTCGACACTGTCGTGACGTGGTCCCTCACCCCGGTCGAGGCCGGCACGCGGATCCGCCTGGTTCATGCGGGCTTCGTCATGCCCAGGAACGACTCGGCCTACACGGTCATGAGCGGCGGCTGGAAAAAGGTCGTCAGACAGCTCGAAGAGATCAGCGGCGAAGAGTGAGTGGGAGATATCGCAATGGACAAGCCCTTTACCGGCGGCTGCGCTTGCGGCGCGATCCGCTATTCGATTACCGGCGAGCCCCTGTTCAGCAATCACTGCCAGTGCCGGGACTGCCAGCGTGAAAGCGGCAGCGGTCACGGCTCGTACATGACTTTCCCACGTGAAGGCGTCACGGTGACAGGCGAGGCCAAGCAATGGGACATGGTCGGCGACAGTGGCAACGTGAAGACACGCGCCTTCTGCTCCGTGTGCGGCTTGCCGGTCTTCATGACCTTCGCCGCGATGCCCGACATCTTCACCATTCGCGCCGCGAGCCTCGACGATCCCTCCCGCTACAAGCCGCAGGTGATAACCTACGCCGCGCGCGGTCATGGCTGGGATCACCTCGACCCGAGCCTGCCGAAGTTCGAGACCATGCCGCCGGCGTGAGGCGCCGGCGCTAGGTAAAATCGAGCACCATGCGGCCGTCGATCTTGCCGGCCTTCATCTTGTCAAACACCGTATTGATCTCGGCGAGCGGCACCTTGGTGACTTCGGCGTGGACCTTCCCGTCGGCGGCGAAGGCGATGGCCTCGTCGAGATCCCTGCGCGTGCCGACGATCGAGCCGCGCACCGTGATGCGCTTCAGCACGACGTCGAAGATCGGGGTCGGGAATTCGCCCGGCGGCAGACCGACGAGACTGACGGTGCCCTTCCGGCGCACCATCTTCAGCGCCTGCGCAAAGGCGGCGGTGGAGACGGCCGTCACCAGGACGCCATGCGCCCCTCCCCCGGTCGCGGCCAGCACCTTGTCGACGGCATCCGCATTCAACGCGTTGACTGCGAGATCGGCGCCGGTCGTGTGCGCCAGCGCGAGCTTGTCCGCGGCGATGTCGATGGCGGCAACCTTGAGCCCCATGGCCTTGGCGTATTGGATCGCGACATGCCCGAGACCGCCGACGCCCGAGATCACCACCCATTCGCCGGGCCGTGCCTCGGTCTCCTTCAGCCCCTTGTACGTCGTCACGCCGGCGCACAGGATCGGCGCAACGCCGGCGAAATCGATATTGGCAGGCAGCTTCGCCGCGAAGGCGGCAGAGGCGATGACGTATTCGGCAAAGCCACCATTCACACTGTAGCCGGTGTTGTGCTGGTGCTCGCACAGCGTCTCCCAGCCGGTCTCGCAATATTCGCAAGCCATGCACGAATCGTGCAGCCATGCGACCCCGACGGCATCGCCGACCCTGAGGTTGGTGACGCCGGGTCCCAGCGCCGCGACAGTGCCGGCAACCTCATGACCGGGAATGAAAGGCGGAACCGGTTTCACCGGCCAGTCGCCGGAGGCCGCATGCAGATCGGTGTGGCAGACCCCGCAAGCCTTCACCTTGACCAGGACCTCGCCAGGACCGGGCTGCGGCACCGGTACATCCTGGATCTCGAGCGGCTTGCCAAAACTGGTGACGACAGCGGCTTTCATGGTCGGCATCGGTCTGCTCCTTTGCATTTGCGGGAGACAGACTACTGGCCGAGCGCGGCGCGCCCTTGATTGGGGTCAAACAGCACAATCTTTGCGCACGGCGAAGCACCAGTATGACGACGCAGCGACAACAACTTCTCGAGAGTTCAGCGAAAGCGTCAGCTATGGAACTTCAAACCATCGCAAATTTTATCGATCACCTTGCGCTCGGCACGCATCGCGATACCGACAAGATTGAGATCGGCGCGGCTGACCGCCCTCACCGCCTCGCGATTGGCGGCATCATGCGTGGTCGCGAACATGTCCTCGGTATAGACCGCCGGCGTCACGTTGCGCGCCAGCGCGCGATCGAGCGCGCGGGACAGTGCAGGACTATCGGCGCCATAGATCAGGATCGGCTGACCGATCAAAGAAAGATATTTCGTCCCGGACGCATCCTCGTAAGGCTCGCCGATGCACTCCGGAAAGGCTGAGGCGATTCCGCTGGTGAGGAAGGACGCCACGTTGAGCTTCTGCCACGTCTGGAGGTCGGTGCGGATCACGACGGCGATCTTGGTGTCGAACTGCATGACCTCCCCCACGCATCCCGCGCATCGAGAAATAAGATTCCTCGCGCGAGCATTGTCCGAGGCCGAATGTAATGTGATTTGACCTATTGATCACAATTCGAAAGTTTCAAGTTGAATGCAACCGGGGACCGCTTCCCCGCTCGAACAGAGTCGGATATATATCGGCACCTGTCATCAAACTGTCACAAGAATTACATGTCGGAAACTGGCGCGATAAAGCCGGCCCTCGAAACCGTGCGGAGCGTAGCCGAGCCGAACGGTCATCTCGCTCCGGAGATCAAAAAGAAAACCAGGGCCCCTATCGCTACCAGCAAGAAGCAAGCGCCCAACTCGCTGGAACTCGTTCAAGCCGACTTTTTTCGCAGCGAGCCGTTGCGCACCGAAGATATTGGTGCTGACGAAGCTCGTGCCGAGGCACCTCGCCCCGAAACCTCTGGCGACGTTGCTCCACGCACCACCGAACTCGAGCTCAAGCTGCTTGTGGACGCCGATCGCCTGGCGGACTTCAACAATGCACCGATCATCGCGGCGAACGCGCGCAGCAATGGTACGCGAAAGCACCTCAAGGCCGTCTACTACGATACGCCCAAGCGTGCGCTTCAGCGCAACGGATTGAGCTTCAGGGTCCGCCAGAGCGGCGCGCGATTCACGCAGACCGTGAAGGCCGACTCCGCGAACGATCCGCTCCGACGTGGCGAGTGGGAGGCGAGCGTACCATCCGCTGCTCCCGATATCGCGCTGGCACTGCCGTTCATCCCGGAGAAGCTGCGCGCCGGTCTCGATCGTCGTCCGCTCGAGGCGGTCTTCACCACCGACATCCACCGGCGTCAGCGCATCATCGACCTGCCATCAGGCACGGTGGAGGTCGCGTTCGACCAGGGCTTCCTCAAATCCGGCGATCGATCGATGCCGGTCAGCGAGATCGAGCTCGAGCTCAAGTCCGGCAGCGCGTCTGCGATCTACGAGCTTGCCCTGCGGCTCGCCGAGCATGGGCCGGTCAGACCATCCATCCGCAGCAAATCGGCGCGCGGATTTGACCTCGCCGCCGACACCCCGCCGACGGCAAGAAGGCCGCGCAAGCTGCGCCTCGACCCATCGGCCTCCCTCGATGAGACCTTTGCCGCGATCCTGCGCGCCTGCCTCCTTCATCTTCTCCAGTCGCTTCCCGCCGCCGAGGACGGCCGCAATCCCGAAGGGATTCATCAGCTTCGCGTCGCGCTGCGGCGCCTCCGATCCGCCATGCACCTGATGCAATCGGTCCTGCCGGTGAGCAAGCTCGACCTGCTGCGCGCAGACGCCAAGTGGCTGGGACAAAATCTCTCCGCCGCACGCGAGTGGGACGTCTTCCAGCACGAGACACTGCGCACCGTCGCGCAAGGCTGCCCCTCGATCGCCGGCTTCGACGCGCTGGAGCGGGCCGCAGAGCAGCACCGCACCGACTCATACGACAAGGCGCGCCTGGCGCTGACCGACCGACGGGCCTCGTATTTCGTGATCGGGCTTGGCGGCTGGATCGAAGCGCGCGGCTGGCGCGGCGACGTCGCTGCGGAGCAACTCGCGCAACTGGCCGAGCCAGCCATGAATTTCGCGCGGCGCATCCTGTCGACCCAGCATGCGAAGGTGCTCAAGCGCGGCCGCCGCTTCAAGTCGCTCACGGCTGAAGAGTTGCACCGCTTGCGGCTGGCCGTCAAGAAACTGCGCTATGTCGCCGATTTCCTATTGCCGCTCTACGGACAGCGCAAGTCCGCAACGCGCTTCTCCGACCGGCTGGCCGATCTGCAGCACGAGCTCGGCATCTACAACGACATGGCGGCAACGGCTTCGCTGCTCGCGGATATCGGCATGGAGTCCGCAAGCGGCAGCACTGCGGCTGCCGCGATCGCCGGCTGGCAGGCACACGCGATGGTCGGCACCGAACCGCGCCTTAGGAAAGTGTGGTCGGACTTCGTGAAAGCGAAAGTCCCCTGGTCGATCGAGGCGGAGGCCTGATCGGTCAGGCCACCGCAAGCCACCGCGGAGGATGCAGACTTCAACCTTTGGCGTCGCAGGCCCAGGCGCGGATCACGCATTCCTTGCCGCCATATTTGTAGCATTCGCGCGTGGCGGCGTTGAGCGTGCTCGATATCTTCGGCTTCACGGCATAGCCGTAGGCGCCGCAGGGGTTGGCGAGATCGATCGCCATCGCGGCGCAGGCGCGCTTCATGGTCACGGTCGTGCACTCGCCCTTGCACTGCTTCTGTGCTGCTGCGCGCGCCGCGGCTTCGCCGGAGAAGTCGTAGGCGTGGCCGTAGGCCCCGCATTTGCCGACCGCGAAGGCGCCGGCAGCGTGCGCATCCGTGACGTAGCGGGCTCCTGCCACGATAACGCTCAGCCCAAAGAAAAACATCGCGCAACGGCGCGCGACGACGTTCGAAGCCATGGATATTCCCCTCCCCCGAGGCAGGCGGAGGGGACTCTATCGGCCGGTCGTTTCCAGATGGTGAACGAGTGGTTGAAATCGGGCGATTGGGAGGCGACGAGGAGACCCGATTTGTAGGGTGGGCAAAGGCGCTCTTGCGCCGTGCCCACCATCTTTCGCGGATTGAGGGAGAAGTGGTGGGCACGCTTCGCTTTGCCCACCCTACGGAATCATCCGCGTCTCACCGCTTCCAGCGCCTGCGGCGTATCGATGTCGAGGAAGGCGCTCTCGCCGTCGACGGGCACTTCGGCGACGACTTCCGCATGCTTGGCGATCAGATGGCGCGCGCCGATGTCACCGTCGAGCGTCATCAATTCGCTGAAGAAGCGGCGCGACCACAGCACGGGATTGCCGCGGCGGCCCTCGCTCACGGGTATTGCGATCAGATTGCCGCGGTCGGGTGCAAAACTGTCGATCAGGCGGTCGATCAGGCCGGCATCGATCAGCGGCATATCGCCGAGGCAGACCAGCGCGCCATCACAGGTCTCCGGCACGGCCGCGATGCCGGCCTTGACCGAGCTTGCGATGCCGCCAGCAAAATCCGGATTGCGAACGAACTTCACCTTCAATCCGCTGAGCGCCTGCTCGACCAGCTCGGCCTGATGGCCGGTGACGACGATCACCTCGGACGCCTTCGAGGCCAGCACCTGTTCGGTCGCGATCCGCACCAGCTTCTTGCCCTCGAGCTCGGCGAGCAGCTTGTTCGGCCCGCCCATCCGGGTCGATCGCCCGGCCGCGAGCACGATCGCCGCGACGTGGCTGTTGCCTTCGGTCTCGGGTTTTGCGCGCGGCTGCGGCCGCGTGACGATCTCCATCAACAGGCCCCCGACGCCCATGCCCATCAGCTCGGCGCGCGTCACCTTGATGCCGGCGAGTAACCGCATCAACACCCAGTCAAAGCCGTTCTCGACCGGCGAGCGCGCACAGCCCGGCGCGCCCAGCACGGGCACGTGGCCGGCGCGGCCGATCAGCAGCAGATTGCCGGGATCGACGGGCATGCCGAAATGCTCGATCGCGCCGCCGATTTCGGTGATTGCCGCCGGGATCACGTCGCGGCGATCCGCGATCGCGGAGGCCCCGAACACGATGACGAGCTCGGCGCCAAGTCCGAGCAGCTCCTTGATCGCAGCCGACAGCGCCGTCTCCTCGTGCGGCACCCGCCGCTCGGCGATGATGGTGGCGCCGGCCGGCGCGAGCCGCTCGGCGGTGACGCGGAGCGTCTTGTCGACGACCTTGGAGGAGAGCCCCGGCAGCAGCGTCGAGACGACGCCGACACGCTTGATCATGTAGGGTGCGACTTGCAACACGTTGCGGCCGGCCGCTTTCACCGCAGCATCGCGCAACGTTCCTTCGACGCCGAACGGGATGATCTTGACCGTGCCGACCATCTCGCCCTCGACCACCGGCTTGAAGGCGGACAGCGTTGCAAAGGTGATGGCTTCGTCGACATTGTTGATGCGATCGACCGCAGCGCGGTCGATCACCAGCACGCCCGGGCGCGCCGCGAACAGATTGGCGCGGCCGGTGAAGGCACGCTCGACATGGATGCCCTCGCCACCGACGGCCTCCGCAATGCCGGCGGCCGCGACGTCCTCGGAGACGTCTCCCTGCTCCATGCGCACCACGACGATGTCCTTGATGCCGGCGCGCGTGAGCGCCTCGACCTCGGCAGGCCCGATCGTCGTGCCCTTCTTCAGCACCAGCGGTCCCTGGCGCAGGGTATGGACGGTCACCCCGCCGATCGCATCCTTCGGACTCGCCGGGCCGAACTTCATGCCGCTTCTTCTTTTTCTTTCGGAGGCAGGCGCAGCTGCGCCGTGATCTCGGCCATGATCGACACCGCGATCTCGGATGGCGAGACCGCGCCGATCGCGAGGCCAATGGGCGCGTGGATGCGCGCGATATCGGAATCCTTCGCGCCCTGCGCCCGCAGCCGGTCGCCGCGCTTGGCGTGCGTCTTCCGCGAGCCGAGCGCGCCGATATAGAAGCAGTCACGCTCGAAGGCGTGCAGCAGCGCGGGATCGTCGATCTTGGGATCGTGGGTCAGCGCGACGAAGGCGGTGTAGTGGTCGATGTTGAGCGGCGGCAGCGCGACGTCGGGCCACTCCGCGATCAGCGGCACGTCCGGGAATCGCTCGGGGCTCGCAAAGGCCGTGCGGGGGTCGACGACCGTGACGTCATAGCCGAGCGAGCGCGCCATCGGCGCCAGCGCCTGGCTGATATGGACGGCGCCGATGATCACCATCTTCGCGGTCGGCGCATAGACGTTGAGGAACAGCTTCTTGCCGGCGGCCTCGACGTTGCCGCTCTTGCCCATGCGGAGCTGTTTTTCCAGCTCGGCGCGCAGCGGGTCCTTGGCAAAATCACCGGCCTTCACCAGCCGCTGCTCGCCGCTCTCGGTGTCGGTGACGAGAATGACCGGCCGCCGCGCGGCGCGCTCGGCATTGAGTTCGTGCAGGGTTTCCAGCTTCACGGCTAGCCGACCTTCTCGACGAAGACGCGGATGGTGCCGCCACAGGACAACCCGACATTCCAGGCGGTCTCGTCGGCAACGCCGAACTCCAGCATTCTTGGCTTGCCGCTCTGGATCACGTCCATGGCCTCGGTGACCACGGCTCCTTCGACGCACCCGCCCGAGACGGAGCCCAGAAAGGTGCCGTCGTCGTTGATGACGAGGCTCGAGCCCGCCGGCCGCGGCGCCGAGCCCCAGGTCTCCACCACCGTTGCGAGGGCGACGCCATGGCCGGCCTTCTGCCAGTCCTCCGCCGCCTTCAGGATATCCTCGTCGCGATCGAGCATGGCCTACCTCTCAAGCTGCGGAACGGATCAGGCTGCGGTGATGCGGCGGCAGCGGCTGGGAGAGCGTCTTGATCAGCTCCTGGATCGAACTCAAATTATGCACCGGCCGGAATTCGTCAACGTGGGGCAGCATCATTTTGATGCCCTGCGCCTTGGCCTCGAAGCCGCCGAACCTGAGCAGCGGGTTCAGCCAGATCAGCCGGCGGCAGGACCGGTGCAGCCGGTCCATCTCGAAGGCGAGCTTGGAATCGGCTTCACGCTCCAGCCCGTCGGAGATCAGGAGCACGATCGCGCCCTGGCTCAGCACACGCCGCGCCCACAATTTGTTGAAGTTGTGCAGTGAGGTCGCAATCCGCGTGCCGCCGGCCCAATCCTCCACCGCCGCCGAACAGCTTGCCAGCGCCTCGTCCGGATCGCGCTGGCGCAGCGCACGGGTGACGTTGGTGAGGCGGGTGCCGAACAGGAACACGGAGACGCGCTTGCGGGCATCCGTGATGGCATGGAGGAAGTGCAGGAACAGCCGCGTGTACTCGCTCATCGAGCCCGAGATATCGAGGAGCGCCACGATCGGCGCCGGCTTCTCGATCCGCCCGAGGCGGTGAATGTCGATGATGTCGCCGCCGGTGTGCAGCGAGGCCCGCAAGGTTCGGCGCAGGTCGAGGCGCAGCCCGCGCCGATCGGGCCGCTGCCGCCGCGTCAGTAGCTCGGCCTGCGGCAGCTTCATCCTCTCGATGGCGCGCAGCGCCTCGCTGATCTCGGCCGCACTCATCTGCGCAAAGTCTTTCTTCTGCAGGATCTCCTTGTCGGAGACCGACAGGCGCAGATCCTGCTCCTGGTGCTGCGGCGTCTCCGTCATCTGCGGCTGCGACAGCGCCTCCTGGACCCGGCGCGAGGCCGGTGGCGGCTTCTTCTTGGCGTGATCCGGCAGCGGCACCGAATCCAGCATGTGCTTCCACTCTTCGGAAGGCCGGAAGAACAGGTTGAAGGCCTGCCTGAAGATCAGCGCATGCTCGTGGCGCTTGACGAAGATCGCCTCCAGCGTGGTGAAGACGTCGGCGCGGCTGCCGATGTCGATCACCTGGAGCGCGTTGACAGCGTCGATCACCGCACCAGGGCCGACGGGAAGACCGGCGGCACGAAGCGCGCGGGCGAAGCCGACGATGTTATCGGCGAACTGCTCGGTCTTGTCAGGCGCAAGGTGATTGATGGCCATGTTCGTAACCTACCCTCACGTCAATCCGGGGCGCGACGAAGTCGCGAACCCGGAATCCAGAAGTTGCGGCGCGAGATTCCGGGTTCACGCTCCGCGTGCCCCGGAATGACAGCTACTCGCTCGTCGCGTCCTTCAGGACCTTCTGCAAGGCATCGCCCTGCATGCGGACGATGTCGTCCTGATACTTGAGCAGCGCGCCCAGCGTGTCGCCGACGACCTGCGCCGTCAGCGAGCGGGCGTCGAGCTCGGACAGTGCCGTCGCCCAATCGATGGTCTCGGCGACGCCCGGAGACTTGTAGAAATCCTGGTTGCGCAGCGCCTGCACGAAGCGCACCACCTGCTGCGACAGTTTTGCCGAGATGCCGGGCACGCGCGTCTTGATGATCGCGAGCTCGCGCTCGGCGGAGGGATAGTCGACCCAGTGATAGAGACAGCGCCGCTTCAGCGCGTCGTGGATCTCACGGGTGCGATTGGAGGTGATGATGACGATCGGCGGATGCGGCGCCTTCACAGTGCCGAACTCGGGGATGGTCACCTGGAAGTCGCTGAGGATTTCGAGCAGATACGCCTCGAACGCCTCGTCGGCGCGATCGAGTTCGTCGATCAGCAGCACCGGCGGGCCGGCAACGTCCGGCTCCAGCGCCTGGAGCAGCGGCCGCTTGATCAGATAACGATCGGCGAAGATATCCGACGAGAGCTGCTCGCGATCGGTATCGCCGGCGGCCTCCGCCATCCGGATCGCGATCATCTGCGCGGCGCTGTTCCACTCATAGACCGCCGACGAAACGTCGAGGCCCTCATAGCATTGCAGGCGGATCAGCTTGCGCCCCAGCGCCGCCGACAGCACCTTTGCGATTTCGGTCTTGCCGACGCCCGCCTCGCCTTCGAGGAATAGCGGCCGTCCCATGCGCAGCGACAGATAGGTCACCGTCGCCAGCGACCGCTCCGCGAGATAGCCGCGCGAAGTGAGGAGTTCGAGCATCGCATCGACCGATGCCGGCAGTGCCGCTGCAGTCATGAAAGAGCCAGTCTCGCTACGCCCGGTCCGGGCCCATCACTCTTTGGCATTGGCGGCATCGAGGGCGCGCCGCGTCAGCACCCCGATGAGATGTGCGCGGTATTCGGCGCTGCCGTGGATGTCGCTGTTGAGGCCTTCCGCCGGCACCTCGATGCCTTCAATCGCCTTCGACGCGAACCGCTTCTTCAGCGCTTCCTCGAACGCGGTGACGCGGAAGACGCCATCCGAGCCGGCTCCGGTGACGGCGACGCGTACATCCGACGGTCGCCGTGCCACGAACACGCCGACCAGCGCATAGCGCGAGGCCTGGTTGCGGAATTTGACGTAGGACGCCTTTTTAGGCAGCGGGAACATCACCTTGGTGATGATCTCGTCGGCCTCGAGCGCGGTCGAGAACAGGCCCTGGAAGTACTCTTCCGCCTTCAGGCGGCGCTTGTTGGTGACGATGGTGGCGCCGAGCGCGAGCACAGCCGCCGGATAGTCCGCGGTCGGGTCGTTGTTGGCGAGCGAGCCGCCGATCGTGCCCTTGTGACGGACGGCGGGATCGCCGATGCCACCGGCAAGGCTCGCGAGCGCCGGGATCACCTCGCCCACGATGGCCGACGTCGCGACATCGGCGTGCTTCGCCGTAGCGCCGATCACCAGCGAACGGCCCTTCATCTCGATCGTGTCGAGACCTTCGATATGGGAGAGGTCGACGAGATGCGGCGGGCTTGCGAGGCGCTGCTTCATCACGGGAATCAGCGTGTGGCCGCCGGCGATCACCTTGGCGTCCTCATTCTTCACCAGCAGATTGGCCGCCTGCCGCACGGTCCCAGGGCGATGATATTTGAATTCGTACATAATGGGCTTCCTGATCGCGAGAGGCGCGCGAGTGTCGGTTTACGCGAGGTCGGATTTCGCCATCGCCTTCGCGCCGGCGGCGATCGAGGCGACGATGTTCTGGTAGCCGGTGCAGCGGCAGAGATTGCCTTCGAGCTCCTCGCGAATCGTGTGGTCGTCGAGCTCGTGGCCCTTGCGATGGACGATGTCGATCGCGGTCATGATCATGCCGGGGGTGCAGAAGCCGCACTGCAGGCCATGATGCTCGCGGAAGGCCTCCTGCATCGGATGCAGCGGGGCGCCGTCAGCGGCCAGCCCCTCAATGGTCTTGACCTCGTGGCCGTCGGCCATCACCGCAAGCGTGGTGCAGGATTTCACGGCCTTGCCGTCGAGATGCACGACGCAGGCGCCGCACTGCGAGGTGTCGCAGCCGACATGGGTCCCGGTCAGCCGCAGATGCTCGCGCAGAAACTGCACCAGCAGGGTGCGGGGGTCGACATTGGCGTTGACGGGATTGCCGTTCACAATCAGGGAGATTTTGGCCATCAGGACTCTCTGGTCAGCACCCCGCCGGGTCCCGGCGAAGCGGTTCTTATAGTTATTCCGACCCATCATATGGGCCATTGCACCTTCGGGCAACATCGCCCGAAATGCAGGCAGTTATGCCTTAAGGCGCAGGGCTAACCCTGTACCGCCTTGGCGAAATTCGTAAAAAATTCGTCGGCGAGCTTTTTGGCGGCGCCGTTGATCAGGCGCTGGCCGAGCTGCGCCAACTTGCCGCCGATCTGCGCCTCGACATCATAGGAGAGCAGCGTGCCGCCATCCTTCTCCGACAGTCTCACCGCCGCGCCCCCCTTGGCGAAGCCGGCCACCCCGCCCTCGCCTTCACCGGTGATCTTGTAACCGTTCGGCGGGTCGAGATCGCTGAGCATGACCTTGCCCTTGAAGCGCGCTGACACCGGGCCGACCTTCATCTTGGCGACCGCGCGAAAACCGCCGTCATCGGTCTTCTCAAGTTCCTCGCAGCCGGGGATGCAGGCCTTCAGCACCTCGGGATCGTTGAGCTTGGCCCACACGGATTCGCGCGACGCCGCAAGCTGAACTTCGCCGTTCATTGTCATGGCCATGGGCCGCCTCCCGGGATCACTGACACAACGCTGCTCAAGTAACGCAGCGCCGCGGCAAAGGAAAGGGCGACCGGCGATCACATGCAATGCATATTCGCAACTGCAAAACGCTTGCCGAACGGTTTGGGATTGGCAGACGCGGCCCATGGTGGTTAGGTCCCGCGCAACATGAGCACATCCCTCTCCCCCCTGCTTGCGCCGATGCTGTCGAGCGTGGCCATGCGCGCGGTCTGCGATGACCGGGCTTACCTGCAAAACATGCTCGAATTTGAGGCAGCGCTGGCCCGGGCGGAAGCTGCGACCGGCGTGATTCCCACAAGCGCGGTCGGCCCGATCGAAGCCGCCTGCCAGGCGTCGGCGTTCGACCTCACCGCGCTCGCGGAGGCCGCGACCAGGTCGGGCAATCTGGCGATCCCCCTCGTCAAGACGCTGACCGCCAGCGTCGCCAAGGCCGATGCGGAGGCCGCGCGCTACGTGCATTGGGGCGCCACCAGCCAGGATGTCATCGACACTGCAACCATGCTGATGCTTCGCGCCGGGATCGATGCGCTCGACGCCGACCTCAGTCGTGCCATCAAAGGATTTGCCGCACTGGCGCGTACCCACCGCAACACCGCCATGGTCGCGCGCACCTGGCTGCAGCACGCGCTACCGATGCCGTTCGGATTGAAGGCTGCCGAGTATGCCGCAAGCCTTGCCCGCGCACGCTGCCGGCTGCGGCGGCTGCGCCGCGAAGGCCTCGCGCTGCAATTCGGCGGCGCCGCCGGCACGCTCGCGGCGCTCGGCGGCAAGGGACTTGTCGTCGCCGAGCGGCTTGCGCAGGAGTTGAACCTTCAGTTGCCCGAGGCGCCCTGGCACACCCATCGCGACCGGATCGCGGAGGCGGCATCAAGCCTTGCGATTCTCGCCGGCAGTTGCGGCAAGATCGCCCGCGACGTCTCGCTGATGATGCAGACCGACGTCGCCGAAGCCTTTGAGCCCGCCGGCGAAGGCCGCGGCGGCTCCTCGACCATGCCGCACAAGCGCAATCCGGTCGCTGCCGCAAGCGCGCTTGGCGCGGCGACGATGGCGCCGCAATTGGCCGCGACGATCCTCGCGGCCCAGGTCCAGGATCACGAGCGCAGCGCCGGCCCGTGGCACGCGGAATGGCCGACGCTGCCGCAATTGATGCTGGTCGCCTCAGGCGCGCTTGCAGCCATCGTCGATATCGCCGAAGGCCTCGACGTCGACGCGGCGCGCATGCGCGCCAATCTCGACGCGACGCACGGCCTGATCATGGCGGAAGCCGTCACCTTCGCGCTCGCCGAGACCATCGGCAAGAGCGACGCGCATCATCTGGTCGAGGCTGCCAGCAAGAAGGCGGTTGCCGAGAAGAAGCATTTGCGCGACGTGCTCGCGGCCGATTCGAATGTCACCGCGCATCTTGCGCCGGAGAAAATTGCGGCACTGTTCGAGCCGATGGCCTATCAAGGCGCTTCCCAAGCCCTGATCGACCGGCTGCTCGACAGCCTCGACCGCGAATAAACGGAGACGCCGCCATGCCCATGATCGATGCCGACGGGTGCCTGCTCAACGTGTCCGTCGAGGGCCGCGACGGCGGGCCGACCCTGATGCTCTCCAACTCGCTCGGCTGCACGCTGCAGATGTGGGAGCCGCAGATGAAGGCGCTGACGCAGGTGTTCCGCGTCATCCGCTATGACCGCCGCGGCCACGGCAAGTCAAGCGTAGCCCCCGGCCCCTATTCGATGGAGCGCTTCGGCCGCGACGTGCTCGCGATCCTCGACGATCTCAACATCGAGAAGGTGCATTGGTGCGGCCTGTCGATGGGCGGCATGGTCGGGCAATGGCTGGGCGCCAACGCGCCAGAGCGGTTCGGCAAGATCATCCTTGCCAATACCTCTTGCTACTACGCCGAACCAAACAAATGGCTGGAACGTATCGAGGCGGTGAAGACGGGCGGCATCGCGGCGGTCGCCGATGCCGTGCTCGCGGGGTGGCTCACCGCAGATTTCCGCGAGCGTGAGCCGCAGATCACCGCCAAGATGAAATCGATGCTGCTCGCTTCCCCCGTCGAGGGCTATCTCGCCTGCTGCGAGGCGCTGTCGACGCTCGACCAGCGCGCGCTGCTGCCGAAGATCAAGAGCCCGACGCTCGTGATCGCCGGCCGCCACGACATGGCGACCCCGATTTCGGCGGGCGAATTGATCCGCAGCCAAATTCCCGGCGCCAGCATGACCATCATCGATGCCGCCCACATCTCCAATGTCGAGCAGCCGCACGCCTTCACCGACGCGGTGGTCGGCTTCTTGACGCAACGCTAATTGTTGATTGTCATTCCGGGGCGCCTCGAAGAGGCGAATCCGGAATCTCGAGATTCCGGGTTCGATGCTTCGCATCGCCCCGGAATGACTCAATTCTGGAGGAAATCAATGGACGACGAGAAGCGCCGCGATGCCGGCATGAAGGCGCGCCGCAAGGTGCTCGGCAACGCCTGGGTCGACAAGTCGATCGCCAACCGCAATGCGTTCAATACCGATTTCCAGGACCTGATCACCCGCTACGCCTGGGGCGAGATCTGGACGCGGCCGCATTTCGACGAGCGGACGCGGCGCGTGCTCGTCATCGGCACCATGGTCGCGCTCGGGCAATGGGATGAATTTCGCCTGCACGTGCGCGCAGCGCTCGCCGAGGGCGGCTTCACCCCCGACGATATCAAGGAAATCCTTCTTCAGCAGGCGATCTATTGCGGCGTGCCGGCGGCCAACCACGCCGTCAAGGAAGCCTCAGCGATTGTGCAGGAGCTCGGCCTGCTCAAGCCCTAGCGGCGCTGTGGTTTCCACGCGCGGCCGGACCGGCCGCTCGATCACCAGCACGATTGTCGCGCCGAGCAGCAGCAGAAGCTCGGTCGCGTGCAGCCTGAGGGCGGCCATCTCGCCGACCTTCGAGGCCATCACCATGCTCGCGAACGACATCAGGCTGCCGATGACAAGCGCAATGGCGAGCGCCTCGTCCGAGCCGCCGGCCTTGCGGACTCGGGGAATCGAGAGCAGGGCCAGGAAAATGGCAAAGAACGCCACCACGATGAGGCGGCCGAGCGCCAGCAGCCACGCCGCGCGGACCGTACTCATGCCCGACATCTGGAGCTGGTCGCTGATAAACAGCGCCACCGCGACGCTCGGCCGCTCGTAGAGCCCGTGCACGGGGGCGACCATGATGTTGAAGGCAATCAACGTCCAGGCCGGGATGAAATAGGCGGCGAGCACCACGCCATTGATTGACCCGATCCGCCAGTTCTTCAGCATTGCCGCTTCCCGCATGATTTCCGTTGGGCCCGAGCCGGCCGGGCCTTTTGCGGTAGCTAACTCCCCTCGACTTGAGGCGGCAATTTAAACTCTTCGTTTACCTTAACTGCTGTGGACAAACCTCAGCCGGGCAAAAGGAAAAGTCCCGCCTTTCGGCGGGACTGTCACAACTCTAAGGTTGCACAACTCCAAGGTGCTTCAGGATCAACCCTGGTCCTGACCATGCTGGCCCGGCTTGTCGCCCTGGCGCATCGGATCCTGCTGCTGCTGTCCGGGCTTCTGGCCGCCGCCCTGCTGCTGATCGGGGCGCTGGCCGGGCTTCTGATTCTGCTGGCCCGGATTCTGGTTCTGCTGCTTCGTCATCGCGGGAAACTCCCTTGTTGCGACCTGAGGCGGGATAACGGTCAGCGCCCGACTAGGTTGCCATTGGAACCGGGTTCCTCTCCGGCGCCGGAACCCCGGGGGACGAAAATCACCCTGTACAAGCCTTTATGGCGAGGCCTGGCCAGTTGCGGCCGCCAGTTCCCTCCTGTTACAAAATGCGGACGACGTGCCGTTTCAGGGCTGCCGGGGCCCAAGAGTTCCCTCATGGTGCGTCAGTCTGGATAGCGGCAGCCCATGGACTATTTCACCCAGCAGCTCATCAACGGCCTCGTCCTCGGTTCGATCTACGGCCTGATCGCTATCGGCTACACGATGGTCTACGGCATCGTCGGCATGATCAATTTCGCCCATGGCGACATCTTCATGATCGGCGGCTTCATCGCCCTGATCACCTTCCTGATCCTGGTCTCGTTCGGCCTGACCGCGGTTCCGGTCATCCTGCTGGTCGTGCTGCTCGCCTCGATGGCGATTACTGCGCTTTATGGTTGGACGGTCGAGCGCATCGCCTACCGTCCGTTGCGTCACTCCTTCCGCCTTGCCCCGATGCTGTCGGCCATCGGCATGTCCTTCGTGCTGACGAACTACTCGCAGGTGGCGCAGGGCGCCCGGGTCAAGCCGATCCCGCCGTTGATCACCGGCGGCTACACTCTGCATGAGAGCGCGGACGGTTTCGTGATCCAGCTCTCCAACATCCAGATACTGGTGGTCACCACCACGATCGTGCTGCTGTTGATCTTCAACCGGCTTGTCTTGCGCACGCGGCTCGGGCGAGACATGCGCGCCTGCGAGCAGGACCAGACCATGGCGGCGCTGCTCGGCGTCAATGTCGACCGCACCATCTCCATGACCTTCGTGATCGGCGCGGCGCTTGCGGCAGTGGCGGGCCTGATGTACCTGCTCTACTATGGCCAGGTCGATTTCAACATGGGCTTCGTCGCCGGCATCAAGGCGTTCACGGCGGCGGTGCTCGGCGGCATCGGCTCGCTGCCCGGCGCGGTGCTCGGCGGGCTTGCGATCGGCCTGATCGAGACGTTCTGGTCGGCCTATTTCTCGGTCGAGTACAAGGACGTTGCCGCGTTCTCGATCCTGATCATCGTGCTAATATTCATGCCGACCGGCCTGCTCGGCCGTCCCGAAGTCGAAAAAGTCTGACAGGTCGCCTGCGTGACAGCTCTTTCGCAAGAAACGGTATCCGCAACCCGCACCGCAGCGGGTATCCCCTTCATCCTGAAAAAGGCCTTCCTGAGCGCTCTCGTCGCGCTGCTGCTGTTTTCGCTGATGATCGGCATCCGCACCGAGGCCGGTCCCGATGGGCAACTGACCTACTGGACGCGGTTCGGCGAACTCGCCTCCATCGTCGGCATCGTGTTCGGAGGATCGATCCTCATCGAATTGCTGCGGCAATGGATCGGCCCTGTCGGCGCCGAGAAGCTGGTGCCGCCCGCTGTGCATCGCGGCATGTCGATCCTCGGCAACTACCTGGCGCCGGCGCTCCTGATCTTCACCCTCCTCGTGCCGGTCATCTTCTATAACCAGCGCTACATCCTCGACCTCGCAATCCTCGTGCTCACCTATGTGATGCTGGGCTGGGGCTTGAACGTCGTGGTCGGGCTCGCCGGCCTGCTCGATCTCGGCTACGTCGCTTTCTATGCGGTGGGCGCCTATTCCTACGCGCTGCTCGCGACGAATTTCGGCTGGTCGTTCTGGATCTGCCTGCCGCTCGCCGGCATCCTCGCAGCCATGTGGGGGGTTATGCTCGGCTTCCCGGTGCTACGGCTGCGCGGCGACTATCTCGCTATCGTCACGCTCGCTTTCGGCGAGATCATCCGACTCGTCATCATCAACTGGCAGAGCCTGACCGGCGGGCCCAACGGCGTCACCGGCATTCCGCGCCCCACCCTGTTCGGCATCCCGCTCGACAACAGCGACGACGGGCTCGCCGCAAAGCTCGGCATCGAGTATTCGCCGACCCACCGCATCGTCTTCCTGTTCTATTTGATCCTGGCGCTGGCGCTGCTCACCAACTGGGTGACAATCCGCCTGCGGCGTCTGCCGATCGGCCGCGCCTGGGAAGCGTTGCGCGAGGACGAGGTCGCCTGCCGTGCGCTCGGCATCAACACCACGACCACGAAACTGACGGCGTTCGCGACGGGTGCGCTGTTCGGCGGCTTCGCCGGCGCCTTCTTCGCCACGCGCCAGGGTTTCATCAGCCCGGAATCCTTCACCTTCCAGGAATCCGCACTGGTGCTTGCCATCGTGGTGCTCGGCGGCATGGGCTCGCAACTCGGCGTGGCGCTCGCCGCTCTCGCCATGATCGGTGGCTTCGAGCTGTTCCGCGGGCTTGAGATCTACCGCATGTTGGTTTTCGGCTGGGCGATGGTGCTGATCATGATCTGGCGGCCACGCGGCCTGATCGGCCATCGCGCGCCGACCGTGTATCTGAAGAAGGCGCAGGCCATCTCCTCCGACCTCGTCAAGGAAGGCCACGGATGAGCGGCGAGCGTATCCTCAGCGTCGATCAGCTCACCATGCGCTTCGGCGGCATCGTCGCCGTGCAGGATCTGTCGTTCGCGGCGGACCGGCGCAAGATCACGGCGCTGATCGGACCGAACGGCGCCGGCAAGACCACGGTGTTCAACTGCATCACCGGCTTCTACAAGCCGACGGGCGGCACCATCCGCCTCACCCACGATGACGGCAAGGAAATCGCGCTCGAGGGGCTCAACGATTTCCGCATCGCCAAACAGGCCAAGGTCGCACGCACCTTCCAGAACATCCGCCTGTTTCCGGGGATGACCGTGCTGGAAAACCTGATGGTGGCGCAGCACAACATGTTGATGCGCGCCTCCGGTTTCACCTTCCTCGGCCTGATCGGCGCGCCGAACTACCGCAGTGCGGAAGCGCATGCGATCGGTCTCGCCACCGATTGGCTGAAGCGGGTTAGCCTGTTGGATCGCGCCGACGATGCGGCCGGCAACCTCGCCTATGGCGACCAGCGCCGCCTCGAGATCGCGCGCGCGATGTGCACCGAGCCCGCGCTCTTGTGCCTCGACGAGCCAGCTGCCGGCCTCAACGCGCGCGAGAGCGCCGCCTTGAGCGAGCTTCTGCTTTCGATCCGCAACGACCTGGGAACCTCGATCCTCCTGATCGAGCACGACATGTCGGTCGTGATGGAGATCTCCGACCACATCGTGGTGATGGACCACGGCGTGAAGATCGCGCAAGGCACGCCGCGCGAGGTGCGCGACGATCCCAAGGTGATCGCCGCCTATCTCGGCGCCGACGAGGAAGAAGCGATGGCCGTCATGGAGAGCGGGTCGTGACGGCGGCATCCCCCCTGCTCGCGATCCGGGGCCTGCGCGCGGCCTACGGCAAGATCGAGGCGCTGAAGGGCGTCGACGTCGAGATCAATTCCGGCGAGATCGTCGCGCTGATCGGCGCCAACGGCGCCGGCAAGTCGACGCTGATGATGACGATCTTCGGCAAGCCGCGCGCCCGCGCCGGGCAGATCCTGTACGAGGGCAAGGACATCACCGCCGTCCCGACCCACGAGATCGCGCATTTGCGTATCGCGCAATCGCCGGAAGGCCGCCGCATTTTCCCGCGGATGAGCGTCGCCGAGAACCTCCAGATGGGGGCCGATGTCACCGACAGCACGCCTGCGGAACGGGAGAGCACGCTCGAGCGCGTGTTCGCCCTGTTTCCCCGCCTGCAGGAACGTTTCGCCCAGCGTGGCGGAACCCTGTCCGGCGGCGAGCAGCAGATGCTGGCGATCGGCCGCGCCTTGATGAGCCGCCCTCGCCTGCTCCTGCTCGATGAACCCTCGCTGGGGCTCGCCCCGCTCATCGCGCGGCAGATTTTCGACGCGATCCGCACCCTGAACCGGCAGGACGGCCTGACCGTGCTGATCGTCGAGCAGAACGCCAACCATGCCCTGAAGCTCGCCCATCGCGGCTACGTCATGGTCAACGGCCTGATCACGCTCGCGGGCAGCGGTGCCGAATTGCTGCAGCGCCCTGAAATCCGCGCTGCCTATCTGGAAGGTGGCCGGCACGCCTGACCGGCCCCGCCCTGCGCGAGAATGCAGCTAGATATCTTTGCTAATGCCCGTATTTTGCCGGTGACTTCTCCGCAAATTCATTCAAGAATGGCGCCGGTTTGAACCGGGCGAACCCGGCAACTCCCAACAGACGACCACCCGCGAGGTATCTCATGAAATCACTGAAACTCATCGGTCTGGCATTTGGCGCGTCCGTAGCGCTGTCGACGGCAGCGTACGCGCAGGATATCACCATCGCAGTCGCGGGCCCGATGACCGGCACCGAGTCCGCATTCGGCCGGCAGATGAAGAACGGCGCCGACCTGGCGGTGGCGGACATCAACGCCGCCGGCGGCGTCAACGGCAAGAAAATCACGCTCAACGCCGAAGACGACGCCTGCGATCCGAAGCAGGCCCGCTCGGTGGCGGAAAAGATCGCCGGCGCCAAGATCCCGTTCGTCGCCGGCCATTTCTGCTCGTCATCCTCGATCCCGGCCTCTGAAGCCTATGCGGACGGCAACGTCCTGCAGATCACTCCGGCTTCGACCAACCCGCTCTTCACCGAGCGCAAGCTGTGGAACGTGGCGCGCGTCTGCGGCCGCGACGACCAGCAGGGCCTGATCGCCGCGCAGTTCATTGCCAAGAACTACAAGGGCAAGAACATCGCGATCCTCAACGACAAGACCACCTACGGCAAGGGTCTTGCCGACGAGACCAAGAAGGCCCTCAACAAGGCCGGCATCACCGAGAAGCTCTACGAGTCCTACAACAAGGGCGACAAGGACTTCAACGCGATCGTCTCGCGTCTGAAGAAGGAGAATGTCGACCTCGTCTATGTCGGCGGCTACCACCAGGAAGCCGGCCTCATCCTGCGCCAGATGCGCGACCAGGGCCTGAAGACGGTGCTGATGTCGGGCGACGCGCTGGCCGACAAGGAGTATGCCTCCATCACCGGCCCGGCGGGCGAAGGCACGCTGTTCACCTTCGGCCCCGATCCGCGCAACAAGCCGACCGCGAAGAAGATCGTCGAAGCCTTCAAGGCCAAGGGCATCGATCCGGAAGGCTATACGCTCTACACCTACGCCGCGCTCCAGGTCTGGACGCAGGCGGTCAAGAAGGCCGGTACCACCGACGCCAAGAAGGTCATGGAGACCATCAAGGCCGGCAAGTGGGATACGGTGCTCGGGCCGATCGAGTATGACGCCAAGGGCGACATCAAGCAGATCGACTACGTCGTCTACAAGTGGGACGCCAAGGGCAACTACGCCGAGCTCGGCGCCAAGGGCTCCTAACAAGGATTCCTAACAAGGGCTCCCAACGGCCTCGGCCTTGAGGCCATCCTTACAAACGCCCCGGTTCGCCGGGGCGTTTTCCCATCCGGCAGTCAGACCACGGCCTTAAGCTTGCCCGCCTGCGCCGTCTTGAGCGCCTGGAGGAGATCGTTGGGCCGGAACGGCTTCTGCAGGCATACGACGTTGGCAAGGCCCGGCGCCTCCTCCATGAAGTCGAGCGCGGTCATGCCGGAGACGGCGACGATCGGGAAGTTTGGGGAGCTCTCGCGAATCGCCGTCATGACCTCGAGGCCGCTGGTGTCGGCCAGGAAAATGTCCACGATCGCCGCGTCGAACGCCGCCTCGCCGAATGCCTTCAGCCCGGCAGCGCCGCTCTCCGCCTCAACCACCTCGAAACGATTGACCCTGAGCACGATGGACACCATCGCCCGGACGTCCTTCTGGTCGTCGATCACGAGAATGCGGGTCATGGGAACGACTCCCGGCGTCATGAGATTGGTGTCAGACGGAAAATCTGCCTCCCGGAACGGGATCCCGCCACAGCGGTAGAGGTATTATTTCCCCGGTCAGTAAAGGCCAGCTTACCGGGTCTCGGCTCCTCGTTCTCTAAAAATTTAATTAAGCTCTAACCTTCGGTTGAGTCGCGTATCTTCTCATCGGAGCACGTGCCCAGACCCGGCTACCGCGAAGCGAGGTAGCGGGCTAAGATGCTTCCGAGGGAGTGTGTCTTACTGGAAGCGTCAATGGCGGTCCGCAAGAGGTGAACGTGCTGGCACCGAACGACCGAAGCACCTTCCTTTCGACCTTGCCAGCCGCTCGGAGCGATCGCACTGCAGCATTGACGATCGTTGGCGTCTCGTCGATTCTGTTCGCGCTGGCCGTTCCCTTCGCCCGCGTGCCGCTTGCGCGCGTTCCGGCCTTCGTCGCGAGTTACCAGTCCGCGCTCGCCGTCAGCGACGTCATCACTGCGGTGCTGCTGTTGTCGCAATTTGCGGTCTTGCGGACCCGCGCGCTGTTGATGCTCTCAACCGGCTACCTCTTCACCGCGGCCGCAGCCGTTGCCCACGCCCTGACCTTCCCCGAGCTGTTTGCGCCAACCGGACTGTTGGGCGCGGGTCCGCAGACCACCGCCTGGCTGTATATGATCTGGCACGGCGGCTTTCCGCTCTTCGTGCTCGCCTATGCTTGGCTGAAGGACGCTGGCGGCGGCGTCAAAATAAGGGGGACGGTGCGCCGCGCGATCCTCGGCAGCATACTCGGATCGGCCGTGGCGGTCATCGCCTTCGCTTGGATCGTCACGGCCAAGCATGACCTGCTGCCGGACCTTTTGCGCGACGGCCGCTTTACGCCCACACAGATCGGCGTGATCTCGTTCGTATGGTCCTTGAGCGCCGCCGCCCTGGTCACGCTGTGGTTTCGGCGGCCGCATTCGGTGATCGACGTCTGGCTCATGGTTGTCATGTGCGCCTGGCTATTCGATATCGCCCTGTCGGGAATCCTCAATGGCGCGCGTTTCGATCTCGGTTTTTATGCGGGGCGCATTTACGGCCTGTTCGCGGCGAGCTTCGTGCTGGCGGTGCTGTTGATCGAGAATGTCCGCCTGCAGGCGCAGACCATGGATTTGCTCGGCATGCTGCGACGGCAAACGGCTTCGGAGCGCGATCGTTTCGGCGAACGCGAGCGGCTGTTCAGCTCAGTCGTGGAATCCTCCAACGATGCCATCATCACCAAGACGCTCGATGGCACCATCACCGCGTGGAACCGCGCCGCCGAGCGCGTGTTCGGCTTCTCCGCGGCGGAAGCCGTCGGACAGCCGATCGACATCATCATGCCGGAAGGTCGTCGGGAGGAGATGGAGGAGATCCTCGCCCGCACCCGCAATGGCGAGGTCATCGAGCAGCACGAAACCGTGCGCGTGAACAAGAGCGGGCAGCCGCTCGACGTCGTGCTCAGCCTGTTCCCGCTGTGGTCGTCGGACGGCAAGATCATCGGCGCCTCCAAGATCGCCCGCGACATCACCGAGCGCAAGCGAACGCAGGCGGCGCTCAATCGCGAGGTCGAGGAGCGCGAGCGCATCTTCGAGACGTCGCAGGACCTGATCCTGGTCACTGACGGCTACGGCAATTTCGTCCAGGTCAGCCCGAGCGTGAAGGATATCCTCGGCTTCAGCCCGGAGGACATGATCGGACACAACGCGACGGAGTTCATCCATCCCGACGATCTCGAGGGGACACGCGAGGAAATGCGCGCCGCGCGGCGCGGCCTGACCAAGCGCAGCTTCGAGGCGCGCTACCCCCACCGGGATGGGCACGACGTCACGCTGAACTGGCTCGGCACCTGGTCGGAGCCGGTGAAGCGCCATTTCTTCATCGGGCGCGACCTCACCGAGAAGCAGGCGGCGGAGGCGCAGTTCAGGCAGGCGCAGAAGATGGACGCCATCGGCCAGCTCACCGGCGGCGTCGCTCATGATTTCAACAACGTGCTCACCGTCATCACGGGCACAATCGGGATCCTGTCCGAGGCCGTCGTCGACCGGCCCGATCTGACGGCGATCACCAGGCTGATCGACGATGCGGCCGAACGCGGCGCGCAATTGACCAGGCACCTCCTCGCCTTTGCCCGCAAGCAGCCGCTGCAACCGCGCGAGGTCGACGCCAACGCGCTGGTCGTGGAAGCCGCCAAGCTGCTGCGCCCGACGCTCGGCGAGCAGATCACCATCTCGTCGCAACTGACCGAGGACGCCTGGCCGGCGCTGGTCGACCCGAGCCAGCTCACCACCGCGATCCTGAACCTCGCCCTGAACGCGCGCGACGCCATGCCCGACGGCGGCACGCTGGTCCTGGAGACCCGCAACGTCTTCCTCGACGACAGCTATGCGAGCATGAACCCCGACATCATCGCCGGCAATTACGTGATGATCGCGGTGAGCGACACCGGCATCGGCATTCCGGCTGCAATGATCGAGCGGGTGTTTGACCCCTTCTTCACGACGAAAGAGGTCGGCAAGGGTACGGGACTTGGGCTGAGCATGGTGTTCGGCTTCGTCAAGCAGACCGGCGGGCACGTCAAGATCTACAGCGAGGAAGGTCACGGCACGAGCGTGAAGATCTATTTGCCGCGCTCGAGCGGCGTGCAGGAGACCCCACTCGAGGCGCTGCGGAACGTGCCGATCGAGGGCGGCGACGAAAAGATCCTGATCGTCGAGGACGACGCGCTGGTGCGCCAATATGTCGTGACCCAGGTCAGGAGCCTCGGCTACAACGCGCTGGAAGCGGCGAACGCGGCGGAAGCGCTGACGCTGATCGACGGTAATGCCGATATCGACCTGCTCTTCACAGACGTGATCATGCCCGGCGCCATGAACGGCCGCCAGCTCGCCGACGAAGCGGCCAGGCGCCGCCCGGCGCTGAAGACGCTGTTCACGTCAGGTTATACCGAGAACGCCATCGTCCATCACGGCCGGCTCGATTCCGGGGTGCTGCTGCTCGCAAAACCCTACCGCAAGTCCGAGCTCGCCGGGATGCTCCGCATCGCGCTCGGCAGTTGAGCGCAGCTTGCGCCTGCGCTATCGCTGACGGCACTGTCGCTTGCAGCGCCGGGAGTCCGCCTTGAAAAACCTCCTCACCGATATCGCCGGCGTCCGCGTCGGGCACGCCCACGACGAAAAGCTCGCCTCGGGTGCGACCGCGATCGTCTTCGACCAGCCGGCGGTGGCGGCGATCGACGTGCGCGGCGGCGGGCCCGGGACGCGCGAGGACGCGCTGCTCGACCTTGCCAACACGGTCGAGCGCGTCGATGCGATCGCACTGTCGGGCGGCTCGGCCTTCGGGCTCGAGACCGGCGGCGGCGTACAGGCCTGGCTCGCCGAGCAGGGCCGCGGCTTCCGGGTCCGCGAGGCGCTGATCCCGATCGTGCCGGGCGCGATCCTGTTCGATCTCCTCAATGGCGGTGACAAGGCCTGGGGCCGCTTCCCGCCCTATCGCGACCTCGGCTACGCCGCGGCAGCCTCAGCCGGCACGGACTTCGCGATCGGCAGTGTCGGCGCCGGCCTCGGCGCCACCACGGCGAACTTCAAGGGCGGGCTCGGCTCGGCGTCCGCCGTGACCAGCAACGGCATCAAGGTCGCCGCGATCGCCGCGGTCAACGCGGTCGGCAGCGTAACCGTCGGCGACGGCCCCTGGTTCTGGGCCGCGCCGTTCGAGGTGGGCGGCGAATTCGGCGGACGCGGCCTGCCGGATACCTTCACGGACGACATGCTCAAGATGCGCATCAAGGGCGGGCCGGCCGCGAGCCCGCGCGAGAACACGACGATCGGCCTCGTCGTCACCGATGCGACGCTGACCAAGGCGCAAGCCAAGCGCCTCGCCATGATCGGGCAGACGGGCTTTGCCCGCGCGATCTATCCCGTGCATGCACCGACCGACGGCGACGTGCTGTTTGCCGCCGCGACTTGCGAAAAGCCGATCGATCCGATCGTCGGCCTCACCGAGGTCGGCATGGTCGCAGCCAACGTCGTGGCGCGCGCGATTGCGCGCGGCGTGTACAGCGCGACGGTGTTGCCGTTCGCCGGCGCGCTACCTTCGTGGAAGGATCGGTTCGGCTAGTCCGACACTCTCGTCACCGCCCGGCGTGAAAGCGGCGGCGGTCAAGCACAGAGACATGGTTGGGGAGCTGCCAAACAAAACATCAAAAACAACCCCATGCAAAGTAAGAGGGCTTGTCGCCGTCGCCATGCTCGGGCGACGCCGAAACATTTGAGATAGCAGAGGGATAGGGAGAAGCAGCGGTGTACTGGTTGCTCTGGTCCCGAGCTCGGTCGCGGCAAACGTGGTCGCACGCGGCGTCGAGCGCGCCATCGCGCTGCCGACTGACGATGCGCTACGGGCGTGGAAGGATCGGTTCGGCTGAAGTGGCGTCCTTGCCGCAGCGCGGCGCATCGGAATCCACCGCAAACCTATTGCAACCGAAGTGTGTATCACTACAATATCGCCCGCGGCCGGCGTAGCGACTATTTTTGTCATCAGCCGGAGCAATTGCACATATTTAACACGACCGCGCATCCCATTGTTTGCCAATTCCTTTAGAGGAGACGGACCGTGAGCACGGAACCAGAGGGCGGATTAGGAATCGCAGCTGCAATCGCAAATCTTCGTGCCGAACTCGAAACGGCGATGGCCGATGGCGCAGGAAAGGCGTTGCGCTTCTCGGCCGAGGAGATCACGCTGGAACTCTCAGTCGGCTTCACTGTGAGCAAGGATGGCAAGGTCGGAATCAAAGTTTGGGTTGCCGAAGCGGGTGGCGGCCTCAAGCGGGACGACACCGGCAGCCACAAGGTCACCTTGAAGCTCAAGATTGACGGATCCAACCGGATCGCCGACGACAGCGCCCAGCGCCTGCCGACCCCCGACGATCCTCCGAAACCGAATGCTAACGGATAGCTAGCGCTCGGCTTCGGCGCCATGGATCCGCGGGACCGATTTCTCGATGTGGTCAAGATCCAGTCCACCAACCCCGATCAATCAGGGACAGGTTGGCTGGTACGGCCGGGATTGGTCCTGACCGCGTTGCACTGCGTGGCCAATGAAAAAACCTGGCAGCGCGCGGATAAGGTCTATGCCTATCTCGGGCGCGAGCTCTCGAAGGACCAAACACGACCGATCGCCGCGGAGGTCGTCTGGCCACCGCCCGTTCCCCAGGGAACTGTACCACCGGACATCGCCGTCCTCTTGCTCAAGGACGAGGCGGCGAGGCCGCAGCGCGAAATGCAATTTGCCGACTGGCCAGAGGACGACACGGTCGCCTGGACCGTGGGATTCCCACGTGCCCAGGCGAAGAACCAGCCTCATGAGCGCGTCGCACACGTCAATCTGCCCGGGAAATGCTGGACGTTCTCGGAGAAGCCTCCGACCATCGCCTTCAATTCAACCCTCTCGGTGCCTGCCAATGACGCAGCCGCGTGGAAAGGCCTCTCTGGTGGACCGCTTGTTGCCGGTAACTTGATCCTCGGTGTCATGCGACGGTACCCGGATGGTTGGGATCCCGCGAGTGTTCTCGAGGCAGAGCCAATCGGCGCCCTCCTCAGTCAAGATCAGCATCTGTGCAATCTGCTCGGCGCGACTCCTCCGCTGCCCAAGGCGCGCAACATCATCATCACGGACATTCCTCCGGAATTTCGCAAGCTGTCCCAGATCATCCACTTCTTTGACCGCACCACGATTGCCGGAAGCGTCATCGATACGATCGTCGATGCGACCGCAAATGGCACATCCGTGGAGATCATCGCCTACGGCCAAGAACAGGATCGATGCGGCGACCTGGTTATGCGCATTCACGAAGAGGCCTTGCCAAGGCTGTTCCAGGATCGCACGTCGGGACTGCTTGCGGTGTCCTGGCCGCAAGATTCCAATGACCCCGTTTCCGCCGTGAAGACGATGTGCCGCAACACGGCCCGCAACATGCTTCTAAGTCCGCCCTGGCCCGAGAAATGGGAGGAGATTGCCGCCCAATTGAAGGGGCATTCGGTGGCACCCTGGTTTCATGTCTCGCTGCCTGCCAAGCCCACGCCACTCGACTTTCATTTGATTACCGAATGGCGGCAATGTTGGGCAGGTGTCCAACGCGCGCGCGGCGAGGCCGCGGGATACGTTCTCACGTTTGAAGGACGGCCGGCAGATGGCAATCTGCTGGAACAGCTCAAGAAACCTGCGACTGGCCTTTTGAGCAAGTCGGTCTACCTCGGCCCGCATTCCCTCGAACATGTCAAAGCGTGGCCGGACGATATCCGCAATCTGATCTTGCTGAAGGTCCTGCAAAGCGATCGCCCCGTGGAACTCCAGTCGTTGGCGCGCAGCCTCGAACCGCATGTCACGAGCCGTGGCTGGATCAACTTTACCCAGAAAGATCTGCTTTGGCTTTTGGAAGGACAGATATAACCGGAGGAGTAGGACCGTGGCGGCACTTGACAGCACGATCAGCAACACTCTCAACAAAGAGCCGCTGTTTTATCGCGGCGGAACGCAGGGACCACGCAGGTCACTATCGGAGCTTCCCTTGCCTGCGCGAATTCTCGGCGGTCAGCCGGACGCATATCGTGCCAGTCCAAGCCTGATACGGGCGGTCAACGTGGCAATGAGTTTGCGGATGCCTCTGCTGCTTGCGGGTGAGCCGGGCGTGGGCAAGACCGAGCTGGCGACGGCCATCTGTGCCGATCTCGGACTTCCGGTCGGGACATCGCTCATCCGGATGACCGTGACATCCGACGCATCGAAGGAAACCATTCTCTATCGTTTCGACGAACTCGGACGACTGCGCGACGCCTACCGCGATGCCGACGATGCAAACCCCAAACCGGTTAGGCCCATGACCCGCAGGACGGGCGATGCTAGATCCAAGGAGCCGATTTCGGCCTACATCGCCTTTGTCGGACTTGGTCGCGCCATTCTCGAAGCCGGGGGGCCCAATGCGCCGCTGCAAAAGCTCGAAGCGGTTGGCCGGGGTTCCCGATTCCGCGGCGAGCTCAATGTCTTTCAGGATTTGGTCGCAGACGACCTGCCGATCCGCCAGTCGCCGCCGATCGTCCTGATTGACGAAATCGACAAGGCGCCGCGAGATCTGCCGAACGATCTGCTGACAGAGCTTGATCTGATGCAGTTCGACATTCCTCAGCTCGGCGTGCGGGTGCGCCTCGACAACCCGCGAAGCTGGCCGATCGTCATCATGACGACCAACTCGGAACGCAGCCTGCCTGAAGCTTTCCTGCGGCGCTGCATTTTCCACCATATCGACTTCCCCCCACAGGAGTCCCGGTTTCCCGGAGACGTAACGATCGGCGAGATCGTGCGGGCGCGTCTTGCAGACATTTCCGTCTCGGAAGCTCTCTTCGACGACGCGCTCAGCTTCGTCCACGAACTGCGCATACAACGCGGTCTCGGCAAGCGGCCCGCGACGGCTGAAGTGCTGGCCTGGATGCGGCAACTGCTCGATCCCGAACGATCCGGACGCACGTCGGTCTCAAGCCTTCGCAATCTGCCTAGCGAACAGCTCGAGGCGTCGCTGGGCGTGCTCCTCAAATCGACGCCCGATCTCGAATTGGGGCGCAATGTGCTTCAATCATGGCTCAAGCAGAAGACATAGCCCCCCATCGTGCAGTACCGGATCTCGACGGCCTGCTTGATCGGCTCCGGCGAGAGGATGGTTTGCGCATCGGCATCGACCGGCAGATCATGGCTGCCGCCCTGCTCCGGCGCCTGGCGAGCGCCGGCGTCCTGCTCAACGAACCGTTTGTTGCGGCCGATTGGCTTGCGCCCCTTCTCTGCACGAGCGCACGCGACCAAGGCGCCTTGCGGGCGCGTCTGGCGGCCGAAATGCGAACATCGGAAACTGAGACCACCGAGTTGGCCCCGGTCGCCGAGCTAGTGCAACCGATTAAGACCCTTTCGCGAGCCGAAGATGCTGCGCGCACCGTTGGACGCAATTGGCTGGTTTGGATCGGGATCGCCAGCTTCATCACGATTCTGCTGGCGCTACTCATCGATCCCACCTCTCCGTTGCCGATCGGTCCTTTCAAGCCTAACGGGACGGGTCCAACACCTACCCTTCCCGCGACTTGGCTTGATGCAGCGCCGGTTTATCTGGCAACGCTCGTCGGCATCATCATGGCCGTCATCGTTCTGCGAAGCCGTCACCGCGAACGCGTCAAGGTCGCTGTTTCGCGCCCGGATGAAGTGCCACCGTTCCTGGGAGGTCACCTCGCGTGGTTTAGTGAAGGATCGCTACGAACATCGCTACGCTCGCTGCGCCGCCACTTGTCGCCGCATGGCTATTTTCTCAATTTGCCGCTGACCGTTCGCAAGACCGTCCGTCACGCCGGCGTTCCCATCATCGTCCGGGGCGGTCGTCCAAAGCTGCCCGAGCACGTCGTCCTTGCAGAGCTGAACCACGCCGAGGATCAGATGAGGGTTCCGGTTGAGGCTTTGCTGAGATGCCTGCGCGAGGGCGGCGTGCACAGCGACGCATATGCATTCTTCGGCAGACCTCACATCGCACACCGCTGGGCCGGCGGCCAAGTCGAAACCCTAGATCACGTTGCGTTGCGCCACTACGGCGCGCGGCTGCTGGTAATCTCCGACGGACGGCCGTTCTATGATCGTCTCGCCGACGCAGCGATCAATTCGGCGCCGATCGATGAGTTTTCCGAACGAATCTTGCTTGTTCCCGAACTAACGACCCCACCAAGCTTTGCCGTGCAGGCTCTGCGCCGAGCTGGCTGGTTCGTCGTGGAGTTCCGAACTGAAGGGATTCGGCAGATTGCGGAATGGCTGCTGTCGCCGCGTGAATACGAGGTGGCGACAGAAGAAGCGACCGCGGACGAAGAGCAGCCGTCTCCACAATTTCAGCTCGAACCCGCTCTCTTGGACGGCCGCAAGCTACCGTCGCCGCAGCGGGCGGCGCTTCTCCTCGATCAGTTGCGTGAATGGCTGGGCGAGCGCGCTTTCGCGTTGCTAGCCATTCTCGCAGTGCAGCCACGCCTTTCACCAGCCACGACCGACGGCATTGCAGGCCATTTGACATTGCTGGGGGTTCCCATGCCCGGTGAATCCTCGCTCGCACGGCTGGCCAATCTTCCCTGGATGCGTCGGGGCGAGCTGCCAAACTGGCTTCGGATTGCGCTCGTCGATCGAATCCCCAAGGAGTTGCGAGAGACCGCACGGTCCGCCTGGCTGTTGTACATGGCCGGCGAGGCGGCACCGCGCCGCTACAGCACTGCCACAACCGCAGCGGTCATCTCCCCGGACGATCTCAGTCAGTTGCGTGAGATAGCGCTTGAGCGCATGGACCCGTCGGATCGATCCGACCCGCTGATGAAGGGAATGATCGGAGAGCGTGTCGGCTCGCGGAGAGTGGCGCTCAACGATCTAGACTGGCGAACCGGCTTCGCCGTCGTCTTGACTGCCGCGACCGTCGCATTCGCCGCGTATTTCGTCGTGACACATGCGCAACGCCTGGGTGGCTTGATCTTCAGGGCGGCACAATCGATCGAACCGGTCGCGAGGGACATCACGAATCTCGGGCTCGTCGCTATCGCTCTCCTCTTCTTCGCGCCGCGATATCGCATCGTTAACGCAGGTCTCGCGGCTCTTGCGACGTTGGCCGCGGCGGTCCTCATGCTAGCCGCCCTCGCCGCCGAGCCGCTGCCTGCGATACGTCATTTGTGTATTGCCGAAGGCTTGATGGCCACGATCGCGTATCGCTGGTTCAGCGCAGACGCTCCATCCCCACTTGTCGTAAGAGCCCTGTTCTCGCTGGCTCACCCCTGGGCCAATGCTGCCGTGGTGACCGTACTCATCGGCTATGCGGCATCCGGCAATCTGCAGCGCGTGCTGGAGGGTAGCGACATCCTCCTGTGGATTGAGCATGAGTTCGCGATGCTCAGCATCGGCGCCTTCATGGCCTGGTCGTTGGGAACCAGGATGATAAGCCAGGGAGCCGCGCCCCGACCCGCGATCGCGAAGGCCGCAAGCCTTTACGTGGTCGGGCAGGCGCTGGCCGGTGTCGCCTTCTTCCTTGTCGTTGATGCTGTCTCGGTGCCTCTCTTTGACATTAGCTGGAGTGATCACAAGGAGTTCTGGTGGCCTCTTGATGCAAATGCGCGCCTGATCGGCGGCATCGCCGCCGGGCTTTTGGCCTTCGAGCAGCCAAGGTGGCAGCCCCAGTCTCCGCGATCGCGTTGGATAATACGATGGCGCCTGCTCGTGCAGGGCATTCCCTTCACTTCGACATTCCTCGTCCTTTTCGGAATGGCGTTTGGTGTCGTGCTTCCCATTGCATTCGCATTCAGCCCACAAATTGCGCAGTTCGCCGCGAATATTGGTATTCCGAACGCTGCGTTCAGGACGCTTACAATCTACGGCCCATGGCTATCGCTTGCGCTCGTTGGCCTCGTGCTGCTGATCGCCTGGAACGAGGAGGTCCCCGCCTCCGAGCGGAGGCCTCTGGTAGGCCTCCTTGCTCTTGCGGTCGCCGTCCCCATCCTGCACATACTCATCCCGACAATAACCGACGACCCGACGGTAACCGCAGTCTTCCGCCAGCTTTCCTGGCTGATGAATTGGCTGTTGCTCTGGCCGATCATACGTACCGTGCGGTCAGATCTCGTAGTTGCGCCCAGGGATGGGCTGTGGTGGCGATGTCTGCTGCTTGTACCGTGCGCCCTGTCGGTCCTGAGGCTTGGCGGCTTCCATCAATTGGCCTTGCCTGTTTCGGCGTGGATCGCGGCGCACTACGGCGCCCGCGCCTTGCCCGCGATGTCGCTGGCGCTTGTGCCGATGATGCTGTGCATCGCAATTGACCGCTCATTCGTCGCCGTCAGTCCCGCTCTGGGCTGGGCCCTTGCGGCGCTCCTGGCCGCGATGTTCGCGACCGACGCCAGGCTGCGGGCCTCGGTCCTCACGCAGGATCGGGTGACCACGCCACAGATGGTCATCCTCTGTCTCCTCATGATCGAATTGGACGTTGGCAACTCTTCGTTGCGGATCAATGCCGATCTGTATCCGCTCGCGCTCATACTGCTTGCCTTTATCGGGCTGTCCCGTGCGCCGCTGCACCGTCTCATCGTCGTGCTCGCCGTCGTCGAATTGACGGGCGCGTTGCTGCAGTGGGGCAGCAACGCTGTTGACGTACCCGTATTTCGCTTCTTTCTCGGTTACCCGGGTCTCGCCGGCTTCGTCACTGTCGTTCTGGTGCTGGTCATGACACGGCTCATACGCTCAGCCATCGACGCGCCGCCTCGCGTGCGTCGATCCGTCGGCACAGCGCCGCTCAGCGAACGTATGTTCGCCGTCGAATCTCCGTTCGGCGAGGCGGGATCGTCGGAACTGCGGGCGCGCGTCTCGCAGATTGATTTGCCCCGATCGATCCAGCGCTTGCTGCAATCCCTCCTCGGGCTCCGCGGCCCGGCTCTTTGGTTCGTGATAGGATTGATCGTGCTGGATTGCGTCGGGGTCAACATCTCCGTGGGCGGGGTCTTACTCGATCCGTTTGTGCGATATCAGCTGTTCCTGGTTGGACTCGGCATCGGTGCTGCCGATCGCATTGACCCCTACCGTATCGGCCTGCTCCACTCGCTATCGCAGGCGAATTTTCTCTCCCGCGTCCCGGAACCTCACAGAATGGCGGCGAAAATTGGCGGCGTTGTACTCCTGCTGTCGGCCCTGCCGGAGCTGGAAGTATCCATTAGGCCATTCCGGATCAATTCTGACCGTGCATTCCTTGGCGCCTTATCGAATGCTCTGATCGTCGGATCATTCTACTATGTTGGGCGCGCGCTGCCGGGGCTGATTGCCGCTAGATCTCTGGCAGACGTTTCGCGCACCACGGCCTGGAATTCCGCGCCGGTCAAGGCAGGTCTCGGCGCAGCCATCCTGTGCATTGTCGGAGCGCTCGCTGTGGTAGGGGGCACCTTGGCCTACGAGTACAATTGGGCGAAGCCGCCTCTCGTGGAGACGCCAAGGCCAAATCCGGTGGAAACTCCGAGGCCTCCCCCCACGCTTACGCCCAGCCCAACGCCCGCTCCGATCCCCACCACTCCTACGCCGTCTCAGGCGACACCGGCGCCACCTCAAACTACACCGACTCCCGCGGAGGATGTCAGCAAAGCGAAAACGCCCACCGGCTCGCCAAATATCCCGCGGTTCCGGTGTTTCCCGACCCCGTCGCCTGGCGAATACATCAGGTACCGACACAACCCACAGACCGGAAGCTACGATCTTGACCCGGTCAGGGTTCCTGCGAGCGAGTGTCTCGCTTTCGGCGAGAGCGAGAAATGAAGCTCCCTGATCGCCCCGGACGCCGGGGTGTCAAATCGCGCCGGTGCTTACACGCTCACCGACAGCGACGAGGCCGCGGTGGCCGACAATTGCTGCGCCTCGCGCTGGATCATCTGCTCGATCCAGTTGTAGGACGATGTCGCCGAGTTCGAGCCGCTGGAGTTGGAACCGGAGCTCGATGAGCTCGACGCAGCCGGCGTCGTCATGGAGACCTTCGAGCCGTCGGCATAGGTGATGGTGGTCGTGGTCGAGCCGTCGCTGTTGGTCGCGGACGTCGTGGTCGCCCCGGTCAAGGGATCGGAGCTGCCGTCCGAGCTGCTGCCGCTGGCGTCCCCGGAGCCGCTGGAGCTGCCGGCGCTTTCGGCCTGGTGGTGGCCGTGATGCCCACCCTGCAGCGCCTTCGACATTTCGTCGAGGCTGACGCTGCCGTCGCTATTGCTGTCGAGTTTGGAAAAGACGTCGTCGGCCTGCGCCACATTGGTGCCGCCCGCGCCCAGCGCGTTTTCGAATTCCGATTTGGTGATCTTGCCGTCGCCATCGGCATCGATCTGCGAGAACAGATCCTTCAGGGCGTCCTGCGGGCTCATCGAGGTCGACGATGAGCTCGTTGAGGAGCTCGACGAGGTCGAGCTGGAGGAGCTGCTCGTGCTCGCCGACGACTGGCTTTGCGCCGCAATCAGCGCGCTCATCGTCTCAGGCGAGATCTGCGGACAGTTGCCGGAGTTGACCGACGAGCTCGCGCCGCTCGTCGTGCTGCTGCCGCTGTCGATCGAGAACGGGTTGGTCGCCCCTTGCGTGGAGCCTGTCTGCTGCGTCGAGGACGTCTTCGAGGATGTCAGCGACTGCAACGCATCGAGCGCACCCGATACCGCACCAAGGGCGAACAACATTCGACAACTCCAGACGATGCGGCAAGCCGCGGCCTATGCTCCAAATCCAGTCAGCAAGCGTCGTGCCAGCGCAAAAACCTCAATCAAATCCGGCTTCCCCGCGCCTTGCACCGTCGGGGAACACCGGCAATTCGTGCCGGTTGCGGCAGAATTTTCCGCCCACAGGAAGCGCCTCCCCCTGCATTGCTCCCCCGCATCGCCCATGTTAGGCGAGGCCCATCGTCACACGCTCCAACGGCTTTCTCGGGAAACCGTGCCCATGACCCAAGCCCTCGCACTCCGCCCCCTGGTGATCGCGCCGTCGATCCTCGCGTCGGATTTTTCCAGGCTCGGCGAAGAGGTGCGCGCCGTCGACGCCGCCGGCGCCGACTGGATGCATCTCGACATCATGGACGGACATTTCGTCCCGAACATCTCGTACGGCCCCGACGTCATCAAGGCGATGCGTCCGCACACCAAGAAGATCTTCGACGCGCATCTGATGATCTCGCCTTGCGATCCCTATCTGGAGGCCTTCGCCAAGGCCGGCTGCGACCACATCACCGTGCATGCGGAGGCGGGTCCCCACCTGCACCGCTCGCTCCAGGCGATCCGCGCGCTCGGCAAGAAGGCCGGCGTCTCGCTCAACCCGGGCACGCCGATCAGCGCGATTGAATACGTCGTCGACCTGATCGATCTCGTGCTGGTGATGTCGGTCAATCCCGGCTTCGGCGGGCAGTCCTTCATTCCCTCCGCGCTCGGCAAGATCCGCGACATCCGCGCGATGACCGCAGGCAGGCCGATCGACATCGAGGTCGATGGCGGCGTCGGACCCGAGGTCGCGGGGGCGCTAGCGGCAGCCGGCGCGAACGCCTTCGTCGCCGGCACTGCGGTGTTTCGCGGCGGCACGCAAGAGGCCTACAAGACCAACATCGACGCGATCCGCAATGCGGCCGCGAACGCGCGGGGCGAAGCGATCTGAACCTGCGCGCACGAAATATATTGCGGGTTTCTACGGGTGCTGCACCGCGACAAACTTAAAATTGCCTTGAACCCCGTAATCACCCCAGCTTCCCTGATTCGTACAAATCAATGCACAAGAGCGCTCCCCTTTTTGACGGGAGCACATCATGACGACGACCTTGGTCTGGACTGGCGTGGCATTGTGGCTCGGCTTGAATGCAGCAGTCGCGGCGCGCTGCGTCTATGTCGCGCGACCGGTGAAAGTCGTGGCTCGTTCCGCCCGCATCATCCATCTCAATCGCTACCGACGCTAAAGGGGCGGGCAGGTCGCGATCGTGAAGCATCAACCGAAGCGCCGCATCCCGCGGTGCCCGTATCCGGACCTCAACTATCTCTTCGGCCGCGCGTGTGAGGCCAACGACACCGGGTCCGAGATCGTGGACCTGGAACAGTTCCGGTCACAGCGTCAGTATTTAATCCTTTTCTGGAATCGCCCGATGAAACCGCTTTGCCCCAACTGCCTGAACGAAATGTCGAAGGCAGCTTCCTCCCGGAATCTGTTCCATTGCCAACCCTGCCACGAGATCATCCAGTTCTTCGGCGTCGGTCCCGACCATAGCGACGCCGAGCCCGATTTCTGGTTGCCCGTCCGCCGCAAGCGCGACGGTCACGGCGCTCACGCCGCCTGATCCGCAGATCTGGTCTAGCCTGCAGCTTCGTCCGCCTTCACCTCATCTGAATCCGCCGCCATCCGCGGCGGCCGCACCACGGTGACGGTGCAGGCCGCTTCCGAGGCCACCTGGGATGAAACACTGCCCAGCAACGTGCGCCTGAACGAGCTCTGCCGCGCGCCGATGATGACGTGGTCGACCTGGTTGATCTCGGCGAATTCCAGGATCGCGGCGGCCGGATCAACCGCCTCCAGCACATGAACCGTGAGCCGGCTCTCGTCGAGCTTGAGCGGCGTCGCCCAATGCCTGAGTGCGACCATCCGGTCGATATGCTTGTTGGATCCGTCTTCGTCGAGTGTCCGGTCGATCACGAGACGGTTGAGCTTCAGCACGTTGACGCAAGCAAGCCGCGCCGAGGGCAGCGTAGCCAGGATCCGCTCGGTGGTGACCCGTAGCGCCTCGTTCAATTCAGCCGCGCCCTCGGCGGTGTCGAGAGCAACCGCAAGTATCGGGCTCGACGCAATCTGCGCCGCCACATCCGATTTCGGTCGCGGCTGCGTCGCCTCATGATTGAAGCGCCGCCGCCAGGCGATCGAGAGCGGATCGTGCTTGAGCCGCTCCGAGCGCGCGGTGAGCCTGACCTTGTCGGGATGGGTGAGATCGAAGGCAAGCTGCGAGGCGGTCGGATAGCGCCGGACCGGCTCGATCTCCAGGCACCGAAGTACGATTTCCTGAAGCCAGGGCGGATAGTCGGGACGCAATTTGCGCGGCGGATGCGGATCGCGCCACAGCCGGCGCCGCATTGCGCGCAGTGTCTCGCCCTCGCCGAAGGGACGCTCGCCCGTGGTGAAGAAATAGAGCAGCACGCCCAGCGAAAACAGATCGCTACGCGGATCGTCGCGCACGCCCAACAGCCGCTCCGGCGCCATATAGGGCGCCGTGCCGTAGGGCAGCCGGAACTCCTCCTGCAACAGATCCGGCAGATGGTCGTGGTGCGACAGCCCAAAGTCGATCAACACCGCCTCGCCGGTTGCCCGGAACATGATGCTGCTCGGCTTGATGTCGTGGTGGATCACGTTCTGCCGGTGCAGATCGGCCAGCGCGGTCGCGATTTTCGCGACCAGCACGCGCGCCTCCTCATAGGGCAGCGGCAGGTCGGGCAGCCGCGGATAGAGCGTGGTGCCGGGGAGCTGCTCGATCACGACATAGGCCTGGCGCGCGAAATCGCCGGTACCGAAGCAGTGCGGCACGTGCGGGCCGGCGAGCCGCGGCAGGATCATCTGCTCCATCTCGAAGGAGACGATGGCGGCGGGGTCTTCGCCCTCGGACACCCGCGGAACCTTCATCAGAAGCGGCGCGTCGATGCCGGGATGGGTGACCGTCCACAGCGTCGCCATGCCGCCGGCATGCACGCATTCACCGACGGTGAAGCCGTCGATCTCAGCTCCGACCTTGACCAGGGATTTCGGCATCGCTCAGCGCCCCTGCGACAGCCGGTCGGCCAGCCAATGCGGCAGGCCGTTCTCCCGGATCCGGCTCGCCGCCGCCTCTATGTCATAGGGCACACGGCAATAGGTGATCTGACAGCTCTCGGTGTCGAACAGCGTAAAGCAGGCGGAGGGGTCACCATCGCGCGGCTGGCCGACCGAGCCCATCACCGCGAGCCATTGCCGGCCGCGCAGGAGCTGCACGGGAACGTCGGTCCTGGGGACGAAGCTCGTCATCTTCGCGGTCACCGACATCGAATAGAGCGCCGGGCGATGAATGTGACCACAGAATGTGACGTGGCACGGCGTCGCGATCAGGCTTTTCGCGGCATCCGTGGTCGAGCGAACATAGTGCCATCGCGTCGGGTGCGAGGCTTCCGAATGCACATAGAGCCGGTCGGTATCCTCGATGGACATCGGCAGCTCGGCAAGGAAGCGCCGCTGCGCGGCATCGAGCCGGCCGCGGGTCCATTCGATCGCGATCTGCGCCTCGGCGTTCATGGTCTCGGCCGACGATTGGACCGCCTGGTCGTGATTTCCGCGCACAGCGACGGCGCCGTGAGCCACCAGTTCCATCGCTGTATCGACCACCCATTCCGGATCGGCGCCATAGCCGACGAAATCGCCGAGCAGGATGAAGCGCTCCGCGCCGCGCTCGCGCGCCGCCTTCAGGCACACGTCAAAAGCCTGCCGGTTGCCATGGATATCCGAAAAGACGGCCAGTCGCACGCGTCCTCCACCCTCAAATCCTATTCGTATGCCGATAAAGCCAATTTGAGGGACGTCAACAAGATGCGACAGCGCGCGGCCGTTGACCAGCGGTCGCCCCCAGGGCAAATGGTTGGACCTACTGCTCGTCCTTGGGGGGCATTCTGGGCGGCGGCAGCGGGGTAAACACCGCGCCCTGCGCGCTACCCGCCGGCGGAGCCGTGAATTCGCCGGTCGATGAATCGCCGCCGGCCGTCTCAATCACGGCCTTGGGCGTTACATATTCCCGCACCATGTCGATGATGGTGCCGTCACCGCCGCCAAAATCCGCGGCGCGCCCGCCCTGCGGGTGTCCTGCCGCGATCTCGTTCTCCGCAGCATGGGTCTTCTCGGCCAGCGCGTCATTATAGGGAACGCGGAACGCCCTCGGGATGCCGCTCGGCCGGTGGTCCTCGTCGAGCTCCTCGACCCAAAGATAGATCGAGCCGGGGTCACCCTCCAGCGAATGCGGCTCGACGATGCGCGCCGCCAACAGCTTGAACGACGCAGGCAGCCGGTCCGTGGTAGCCCAGCCGAGCAGCCCGCGCATTGCGCCGAAGCTGACGAGGTAGAAGACGCTGGTCACAATGACCGCCATGGCCTTCAGCGACCAGTGCATGCGTCCATAGACCAGCACGACCAGGAGCAGCGCGCCGATCACGGCGTAAGCGACCGAAATCGTGAGAATGACCAGTTGCAGGCTAGTCACGGCGCATCCTCACGCCGGTCTTCGGATCGATATCCGCGCCGTTGCGCCAGCTGCTGCGGAACGTCTCCAGCAGCGATTTCGGCCGCTGGTCCACGTTGACGACCTTCCCTTCCGCATCGAGCCGGAACCGCACCGCCGTCTTCTCGTCACCGGTATGGTTGAGCGTCAGCTTGTTGTCGAAGATCACCTGCGCGGTCGGGTTGAGCTTCTGTACCTTCACATTCGCCGCGACCGGTTCGTTGGTCGTGGCCTGGAAATGCGAGACGTTGACGGTGTATTCGCCGGCGACGATGCCGCGCACGGTGACGATCTCCTCGCGGATGGGGGATGCGATCTTCTTGCCGTTGACCACGATGAAGTCGTTGGCTCCGCCGCGGTCGTCGCGGTCGAGGGTGAGAAAGCCGGCCTCGCGATGCCGGTACCAGGCGATGTTGCCGGCGGGATCCTGCACGAACAGGTCGAGATCGTCGGGGTGATTGTCCGGCCAGTCCAGCGTGATCATGAACTCGGCCTTGGAATCGATCTTGCCGTCCTTGGCGTCCGGGGAGACGGCAAGAAGTGCGAGGAAGAACAGGAAGGCGATCACCTGGAGCGCCTTGAACAGCATCACGCCGAGCGGATCGAACGGCTCCTCGCGCGGATAGAGCCCGAAATCATCCATCATGGCGGCGTTCCCGGACGCTTGCGTTCCAGAGCCGGCGTGACGTAGGTCTCGGTCAGCACGACGGCGTCGGAGAACACCCGCTGGGTCGCGGCGTCGAGCATGTAGTACTGGATGCGAACCAGGATCGAGCCGACGAGGCCGGCAAGCGTCGTGTACATCGCGACCGCCATGCCATCGCTCATCAACCCCATCGAGGATCGCATCGCGACCTTGTCGGCCGCGTCCAGTCCAGCAATCGGCGCCAGCATGATGATGAAGCCGATGATGGTGCCGAGCAGGCCGAGCTTCATCAGCGTATCCGAGACGAAGGCGCCGAACCCGTTGGAGCCGCGCAGGCGGTCGACAAGCGTCCGCAACAGCAGCGTCTGGTCGACCGCCCGATAGTCCTGGGCCGCGGCTTTCGTCACCAGGCTCTCGATGTGATCCCTGACGAGGCCAGGCGGCAGCGATGTGCCGGTGGTATCGAGCGCCTTGCTGCCGTCCTTGGTTGACAGCACCGCACGGCAGCGCCGCGCCGCCGCCCCTTCCCGCGCGATCGCGCGGGTCCGCCAGAAGCAATGGCCGCAGGTGACGACATAGAGCACCGCGATCAAGCTCGAAATGTAGGTGCGGTCGGAGACCACCATCAGATGGATCAGGCCAAAGCGCCACAGCAACACGACGGCGAAGACCGACAGGCCCGTAAAGACCATCCAGAGCAGGAGTGCGCTCCGCTCCGACGGGTCGGCCGCAGGCGGCGCGCTCTTGCCGATGGTGATCGAACTCATGCTGTCTCGCTCCCCGGTCCAAAAACGACCCGTCGCCGATTAGATCAAAGCCGCCGCGCGCAGTCCAAAGAGCCATGCCCAAAACGGCTTGGGAAATTTTCCCGAGCAGCATCGCCCGTCAGCTCCCGCGATTGGCAAGATGCGGCGGCGTTGTTATCGTGACCTTACCAAACGTTGGGGGTGATCGCATGCGCCTCGTGCTTCAGCTCGTCGCCCGTTTGCTTGTGATCGTCGCGCTGTGCCTGACCGCCGCGACGGTCTGGGCGACGTTTGATGCCTATCGCAGCGTCGATCGCGCCACGGCCGCGTCCGCCCAGCGGGTCGCACATGCGCTGGAGGCGCTGTACTGGCGCGAGCTCTTGCTGCGCAGCAACAGGATGCGCGAGCATCTCGTACCGGTTCCGGACTGGCGCACGCTCGATACGATGAAGCTGATTGCGCCGGGTGTCTGCGTGCAGTTCCAGCCAGCGGCTGCATTCGAGAAACCTCTGTGCGGCCAGAGCCAGGGAATCGGCCAGACCCCGCCGCGCTGGTTTGCGTCCCTGGTCCCGACCTTCCTCGGCAGTCATGCCGAAGTCGTGCGGCCGGTGAGCCCGCGCGCGGCCGCGGCCGGCACGGTGGTGGCGACGCCTGATCCGGCTGCAGCGATCTCGCTCGCCTGGGAGTACATTCTCAACGTGATCGACGTCGCGCTCCTGATGTCGGTGGCGATTGCGCTCTTAGCCTCGCTTGCGATCGCGCATGCGCTCGCACCGGCCCGCTCGATCGTGACCGCCTTGCAACGGATGGCGCGCGGACAGTACCGCACGCCGCTGCCGCGCTTCCGCTCCATGGAGCTTGCGATGATCGGCAAGGCCGTCGGCGAGCTCGGCGGGCGGCTCGAGGAAGCGACCGAGCAGCGCGCGGCGCTGACCAGGCGCCTGCTCGAGATCCGCGACGACGAGCGGCGCGCGCTCGCCCGCGAGCTGCATGACGAGTTCGGCCAAAATCTGTCCGCCATCCTCGCCTTCGCCAGCACCATCGAGACGGCAGGCGCGAAGCAGACGAATGCGAGCGGGATCGCACAGGATGCACGCATGATCTCGCAGGCTGGGCACCGCATCATGGCGTCGCTCCGCGATACGCTGAAGCGGCTCCGCAATCCCCTGCCGGAGGAGCTGGGGCTTGAGGCGAGCCTCGTCAATCTCGTCGATAGCTGGCGCTCACAGAGCGCGACACAGCCGACGATCCAGCTCGACCTCAAGGGCGATCTTGCGGACATCAGTGGCCAGGCTGCCACCACCGCCTACCGCGTCGCCCAGGAATGCCTGACCAACGCGCTGCGCCACAGCGCGGCGCGCGAGATCAACTTGCGGATCGAGCGGCGCGCCGGCAAGGACGATGCCCTCCTGATCCGCGTCGAGGACGACGGCGGCGGCGATGCAGATCGGGTGGCGCAGTCGGCCGGCTTCGGGCTGACCGGCATCCGCGAGCGCGTTGCAGCCGCCGGCGGCTCGCTGTCGATCGCGCGTGCCAATCGCGGGCTGAGCGTGGCGGCGACCATTCCGCTGGCCGCATGAGGCCGACATGACGGAGGTAACGGCAAAGGGCATCTCGGTGCTGCTGGTCGACGATCATCCGATCGTCCGGCAAGGCTACCGGCGCGTCCTGGAAAGCCAGGGCGATTTGCATGTCGTCGCCGAAGCCGACAATGCCGCGGACGCCTACGGCGCCTTCAAGACGCACGATCCCGACGTCGTCGTGCTCGACATCTCGATGCCCGGCGCCAGTGGGTTGGAAGCCATCCGCAATATCCGCGCGCGCGATCCCCGCGCGCGTATTCTCGTTTTCACCATGCACAACGAAGCCGTGCTGGTGAAAGCTGCCTTTGGCGCCGGCGCATGCGGTTTCGTCACCAAGAGCAGCGAGCCCTCGGCGGTGGTCGCAGCCGTCCGCGCGGTTGCCCGTGGCGAGCGCGCCATCAGCGACGACATCGCCCATGTCCTGGCCGAAGAGAGCCTGTCACCGACGGGCTCGGTGCTCGATCAGCTGGGCGAGCGCGAGATCGAGATTTTGCGGCAGTTCGTCGGCGGCGCCACCACCGAGCAGATCGCCTCGCACCTCAATCTCAGTGTGAAGACCGTGCAGAACTACCACTATCTGATCAAGACCAAGACCGGCGCGCGGACGGACGCGCAACTCGTGCGGCTGGCGGCGAGCTGCGGACTAACGCGGATCTAGCAGCAATGCTGACGCATAGAGACCGTTGAGCGGCGCTCCAGCGGAACTGAGACCACTCAGCTCCGGTTAGTAACGCAGTGGAGGAGTAACGCCATGAGTAAGGCTAATCATAAGACAGTCGCCCATCCCCCGATCATTACCGTAGGCGAACTCATCGACGAGCTCTGCCGCCTGCCAGATACGGCTGCCGTCAGCTTCCGCTGCCCCATGCTCGAACAGGAGCTTACCTTCTACCGCCTTCGAAAGCGGTCAAGGGACGTCGTCGAAATCGAGATCAATCCATATCCGGAAAGCCCGCCGGTTGTGCCGTCGACCGATGCCGCCATCCACGCGCGGAGAAAGCCTCCTCATCCGCTTTCGCTTCGCGACGGCCCCCTCGCCCACAAGGCGAGAGGGTAAGCGGCCACCGGGTCTTTGCTGCGCCAGAACGAAATGATGAAGCGTCGGCCTTATGCCTTCAACCCGCGCAGTAGCAGCGTCAGCAGCGCGTCGACGCGGGCGGGCAGATCGGCGTCCTTCCACTCGTCGGCGTGGGCGGGATGGTGGTAGCGGCTGGTCGCATCGAAGATCGCGCGCGCGGTCACCTTGGCGTCGGCGACGTCGAACACACCCTGCTTGACGCCGTCGGACAGGATCGCCGACATCTGCTCGACCAGGCCGTCCTTGTGGCATTTCACCGCCGCGCAGGCTTCGCGCGCGAGCGTCAGATAGGTCTGGAACATCTCGGGATCGTCGCAGACGCGCTCGCGCTTGGCGGCAAACAACGTCCGCAGCCAGGCCTCGAGCCGCGCCGGCGCAGGTCCCGTATCCTGGGCGATCTTGCGCAGCGGCGCATCCATGCGCTCGAGCCAGCGCTTGGCCACGGCCTCGCGCAACGAGGCCTTGCTCGGAAAATGGCGATAGACGCTGCCATGGCTCACATCCAGTGCCCGGGCAACGTCGACCACGGTGGCCTTGGCAAGCCCATAGCGCCTGAGCACGTCCTCGGTGACTTCGAGGATGCGCTCCGGCGTCAAGACAACGGCTTCGTTCATGCCAGCACCATGTTCCCGTGAGAGGGGCCATTCACCCGGCGATCAGGCCGCATTCCGAAGCGGCCGTGCCGGTCGTTCGGAAAGCTCTTGCGTTAATGCGGCAGTTTTGCAGCCTGCGCCGCGATCTGGCGCGCCACCAGCACATTGAGCCAGTGCCCAATCTGCCCGGCGATATTGATGATTTCGGTCGTCATTGTCGTAAGTCTCCACTTCGTCCACGACCCACCCTCTTGGTTACGGCCCAGGGGTCCGTTTGTTTCGGACCCGGGCCCCGGGATGGACTCGCGGGACGCCCAATCGGAGCGTCCGAAGACGGATATACACGTCTTGCTGACAGATTTCAATATCTGTCAGTCAGCTTTTCGTGATTGACAGTCCCGCGAAAACGCCGGGCAAATCCCCCGTTTGCGGTGCCAAGCCGTTTGTTTCGCTCCCCCCGCTCTGCTAAATCGCGGCGTAAAAAGCATTCTGGCCGGTGTCTGCGCCCTCAGGCGCGCCCCGCCCCACCTGGAGCGCCTCGCGATGATCCCCCGTTATACCCGCCCGGAAATGGCCTCGATCTGGGAGCCGCAGACGCGGTTCAAGATCTGGTTCGAGATCGAGGCACATGCGGCGGACGCGCTCGCCGAGCTCGGGACGATCCCGAAAGAGGCCGCCAAGACGGTCTGGGACAAGACCCGTAACGCCACCTTCGACGTCGCCCGCATTGACGAGATCGAGCGCGAGACCAAGCACGACGTCATCGCCTTCCTCACCCACCTCGCCGAGATCGTCGGCCCCGAGGCGCGCTTCGTGCACCAGGGCATGACCTCCTCCGACGTGCTCGACACCTGCCTCAACGTCCAGCTCACGCGCGCCGCGGACCTGTTGCTCGCCGATCTCGACAAGGTTCTGGCTGCGCTGAAGAAGCGCGCCTTCGAGCACAAGATGACGCCGACCATCGGCCGCTCCCACGGCATCCATGCCGAGCCGGTGACGTTCGGCCTCAAGCTCGCCTTTGCCTATGCCGAGTTCTCGCGCGCCAAGGAGCGCCTGATCGCGGCGCGAAAGGAAGTCGCGACCTGCGCCATCTCGGGTGCCGTCGGCACTTTTGCGCAGATCGATCCGCGCGTCGAAGAGCATGTTGCGAAAGCGATGGGGCTCACGCCGGAGCCGATCTCGACGCAGGTGATCCCGCGCGATCGCCACGCGATGTATTTTGCTACCCTCGGCGTGATCGCCTCCTCCGTGGAACGTCTCGCGGTGGAAATCCGCCATCTCCAGCGCACCGAAGTGCTGGAAGCCGAGGAGTTCTTCTCGGAAGGGCAGAAGGGCTCCTCCGCGATGCCGCACAAGCGCAACCCGGTGCTGTCAGAAAACCTCACGGGTCTGTCGCGCATGGTCCGCGCCTATGTGACGCCGGCGCTGGAGAACGTCGTGCTCTGGCACGAGCGCGACATCTCACACTCCTCTGCCGAGCGCATGATCGGTCCGGACGCGACCGTGACGCTCGACTTCGCGCTCGTCCGCCTCGCCGGCCTGATCGACAAGCTCCTGGTCTACCCCGCCAACATGCAGAAGAACCTCGACCGCCTCGGCGGCCTCGTGCATTCGCAGCGCGTGCTGCTGGCGCTGACGCAGAAGGGCGCGAGCCGCGAGGACGCCTACAAGCTGGTGCAGCGCAATGCGATGCCGGTCTGGCGCGGCGAAGGCGACTTTTTGCAGCTCCTTAAGAAGGACACCGAGGTGAAGAAATATCTCTCGGACGCCGAGATCGAGGAGCAGTTCGACCTCGGCTATCACCTCAAGCACGTCGACACGATCTTCAAGCGCGTGTTCGGGGAGAGCTGATTTTCGTCGTCATTCCGGGGCACGCGCATCGCGCGTGAAACCCGGAATCTCGCGCCGCAACTTCTGGATTCCGGGTTCGATGCTTCGCATCGCCCCGAAATGACGCTATCCTCGGCAATCCAACAAGAAACGGAAATCCCCCATGCCCGTCATCAACCGTGTTGCCGCACTCTCCGACGAAATGGCCGCCTGGCGCCATGACTTCCACGAGAACCCGGAACTGCTCTACGAGGTGCACCGCACCGCCGGCATCGTTGCCGACAAGCTGCGCGCGTTCGGCTGCGATGAGGTGGTGACCGGCATCGGCCGCACCGGCGTGGTCGGCGTGATCCGCGGCCGCAAGGCTACGTCCGGCCGAACGATCAGCCTGCGCGCCGACATGGACGCGCTGCCGATCATGGAGACGTCGGGCGTGCCTTATGCCTCGAAAGTTCCCGGCAAGATGCACGCCTGCGGCCATGACGGGCACACCGCGATGCTGCTGGGCGCCGCAAAGTATCTCGCCGAGACGCGCAATTTCGACGGCACCGCCGTCGTGATCTTCCAGCCGGCCGAAGAAGGCGGCGGCGGCGGCAAAGCGATGGTTGACGACGGCATGATGACCCGCTGGAACATCCAGGAGGTCTACGGCATGCACAACATGCCAGGCCTGCCCGAGGGCCATTTCGCAACGACCCCCGGCGCGATGCTCGCCTCCTCCGACAACATCCAGATCACCGTTCACGGCAAGGGCGGCCATGCCGGCGCCGGCCCGCACAAATCGATCGACAGCGTGCTGATCGGGTCGCAGATCGTCAACGCGCTGCAATCGATCGTCGCGCGCAACGTCGATCCGCTGAAATCCGCCGTCGTCTCCATCACCCAGTTCCACGCCGGCACGGCGTTCAACATCATTCCTGAGGTCGCCGAGCTCAGCGGCACCGTGCGCACGCTCGATCCCGAAGTGCGCGATCTGGTCGAGCGCCGCATCGGCGAGGTCGCCGACAGCGTGGCGCGCGCCTATGGCGGATCGGCCGAGACCAAATATAGCCGCATGTATCCGGTGACGATGAACCACGCGCGCGAAGCCGGCGTTGCCGCCGAGGTCGCGCGCGAGATTGCCGGTGCCGATCGCGTCAACGAAAAATTCATTCCGATGATGGGCGCCGAGGACTTCTCCTTCATGCTGGAAGCGCGTCCAGGCGCGATGATCCTGGTCGGCATGGGCGACGGCAATGAGTGCCACCATCCCGCCTACGTCTTCAACGACAACATTCTCGGCCACGGCGCGTCCTATTGGGTGCGCCTGATCGAGAAGACGATGCCGGCGGGCTAAGCCACCCAACCCATTACGCGACACCGGCGCGCTTGCCGGAAAACTCGACGAAGCTGCGCTCGTCGTCGTCGGAGTGGAAGGCGATGCGGGGGATGAAGACCCCCGCGGCGCGGTCCATCCAGAGAACGATGATGTTCCTGGCGACGCTCACCCCTTCGAAGAAGCCTACGCGTACACCACCTCATGCCGCATCACGAACGGGTCGAGCAGCTTGTGCACCTCGCCTGCGACCTCTTCGCGCTTGCCGTCCGGCACGCCTGCGATCGTCACCGTCGCGATCGAGCCGTGGCTGCCATGCGCGCCGACCTTCACCTTGCAGTCGATGCCCTTCTCGGTGACCGGGGTCAGCACCTTGGCAAACACGCGCTGGGCTGCATTCCAGCGCAGTTGCGGCTTGAACACCTTGCCGACGCCGGTAACGGGCATGGGATCGATCGAAATGATCTGCACAGGCACGGCGGCGCGCTCGGGCGTGCGCTCGCGCACCCAGGTCTCCAGCTCGCCCGGCTCGACCGTGGCACCGGGCTTGAGTTGCACGTAACCGACGGGGAGCTCGCCGGCATAGGCGTCGGGCTGGCCAACCACGGCGGCAAAGCCGACGGCCGGATGCTGGAACATGATCTCCTCGATCGGAGCCGGATCGATGTTGTGACCGCCGCGGATCACGAGATCCTTGGCGCGGCCGGTGATCCAGAGATGGCCGTCCGCATCGAGCCGGCCGAGATCGCCGGAATTGACCCAGACCTCGTCGACAAAAGCGCCCTCGTTGTGAGTATCGTTGAGATAACCGCCGAACACGCCGGGCCCGGCCATGATCACGACGCCGATCTCGTCCACGGCGCAGTCGCGCTCGAGCCGTCCCCCGCCGTCGAGCTTGACGATACGCACGCGGGCGTAAGGCATCGGCAGGCCGACCGAGCCGAGACGGATGGGCCGGTCCGGATAGGCCATGGTGTGCACGCTCGAGGTTTCCGTCATGCCGTAGACCTCGACCACCGGGAGCTTCAGCTTGTCCTGGATCGCGGAGCCGACCGCCACCGGAATCGCCGAGCCGCCGCCGGCGGCAAATTTCAGGCTCGAAATGTCGGCACCGCCTGGCGGCACGGCGAGCGTCGCCGCAAGCACGGTCGGCACGCTCGACAGCGCCTCCGGCTTGAAGCGTTCGACGAGCTGCCAGATGTTCTTCACCGCATTGGGATTGCGCCAGCCGGACGGCGACAGCACGACGAGGCAGCCGCCGCCCGCAAGCGTCGTCAGCACCTGCGTCAGCGATCCCCCGACGTGAAACAGCGGCATGCCGAACAGGAGATTGCCGCCCGGCTTCGACTTCAGCAGCAGGTTGAGCCCCCACGCCTGGTAGACCTGGTTGGCATGGGTGTGGCGCACGAGCTTTGGCGTGCCGGTGGTGCCTCCGGTATGGAAATAGGCGGCGATGTCGCTGCCGGAAATCTTGCGGCCGCTGACGAGCCGGTCCGCCGGCTGCTGCTTGATGAGATCGTTGAAGGCGAAGATGCCGTTCGCGGGATCGCCGCCGCCACCGACCTGCACGATGGCCTTGAGGCGCTTCAGGGATGGGCGGATCTGTTCGACCTTCTGCCAGATGTCCGTGCCGGGCACGGGGCCGAGCGCCACCAGGATCGTGGTGTTGGCGGCCTCCAGAATCTCAGCGATCTGATGCGGCTCCAGCAGCGGATTGACGGGATTGGCAATGCCGCTGGCCTCCGCGCCGAACAGCGTCACGAAAGCGTCGGGCAGGAGCGGCAGCATGAAGCTGATGACGTCGTCTTTGCCCGCACCCAGCGCGTGAAACATGTTGGCGGCCTGCGTGACGCGCGCGACGAAGTCACGGTGCGAGATGACCAGCGGCACATCGGCGGGATCGGCATTGGGCAGGAACTGGATCGCCGGCGCATCGGGATTGCCGGCCGCCCCGAGCCTGATCGCATCATAGGTGCTTTCGGCCGCGATGCGCTCCGCGTAAGGCACCTGCTCCAGGGCACGGACCTGCTCGTCCGTGGCCAATTCCGGATAGTCCTCGCCGATGATCCGATCGAGCGCGTGAATGCCCGCCATTTCCGTCCATCCTCCCTCATGTCTGGTGCCCGCCTGGCTTGTTTGAGTTTGCTTTCAGGCGGGGCTCGATCCGTCCGCGCGGATCAAGAGCTGACAGAATGATCGATGATTTGGCCGCCGTCCATGCCCTCCGGAAGCCGGAATTCGGCGCAGGCTTTTCACCTAGGGCCCCTCGCTCTCCAGGCGCTTGCCGAAGAAATGGCAGACGCCGAGACCGGTCAGGGATGCCTCGTTGGACGTGGCATCAAAGCATGGCCGCCTGCACCCGGGCTAGGGGTGATTTGGCGATTGAACCTCCTTAACCGGCGGGGGGACCAAGGGACTGAGGTTACGACCGACGTTTCGTGGCAGGCGCCGTCTGCCGGAAGAGAGGACGCCATGACCATCGACACGTGGGCCTTTGGACGCAGGACGAGTGACGGGACGACCGGGCTGATCGCGGCTCTCGTCCTCGGCGCCGCAGTCGCCGTCCCCCTGCACGCGGCGCGCGCCGAGGATGCGCCGGTCGACAAGATGCGTGCCAAGATCGGAGCCTTCGCCGAAAAGGCGATCGCACAACAGGGCGGCTCACGCATGGTGTTCAAGGTCGACGCCGGCGCCTTGCGCGACAGGACGGTGAACGATCTGCGCGATGATCTCTATCGCATCGTGCACGATGGCCGGATTCCTTTCTCCGGCCTTGCGATCCGCGACGGCGGCGTCGAGATCAGGATCACCGAGCCGAAGGACCGCGACCGCGTGCTCGCCAAGCTGACCGCCCCAAAGGACTACCCGCCGATCCCCGGCAGCCCCGTCACCGTGGCCGATGCAGGTAGCGGACAGATCAGGTTCACGCCAACGGACGCCGCCTTCGCTGCCTATCTGCGCGACCTGGTCGACCGGTCCATGACCATGATCGACCAGCGCCTGTACGACATCGACATCAAGCCGGCCGGCGTGCTGCCCGACGGGGCCGACCGCATTCGCCTGGTGTTGCCGGGCGTGACCGATCCCGATCGGGTCGCTGCGCTTTTCGCGAAAAAGGTGCGGGTCAGCTTCCGCATGGTGGATATCTCGACTTCTCCCCAAGACGCCCTGAAGGATTCCCTGCCCGCAGGCTCCGACGTTCTCTACGGCTTCAAGGACAATGCGCCTTGGCTCGTGCTGAAGGAAGGCCTGCTCGACGGCGACGACCTCAGCGATGCCGCGCCGGGCTACGACTCCAGGACCCACGATCCGATCGTGAGCTTCCGCTTCAACGCCCGCGGCCAGCGGCGATTTGCCCATGCCACCGAAGAAAATGTCGGCAAGCCGTTTGCCATCGTGCTCGAGGACAAGGTGATCGCGGCACCAGTCATCCGCGAGCCGATCACCGGTGGCCAAGGGCAGATTTCAGGAAACTTCACGGTTCAAGAGGCCAGCAGCGTCGCCAGCAAGCTGGTCGCTGCGGCACTTCCCGGACGTCTGACCCTAGTCGAGCAGAAGGTCGTGGAGCCAGGCGCAGCGAGCCGCTAGGCGCCGCCGCCTCGGTCTTCATTGCCCGGAGTGGCTCCGCAACCATTCGCGCAAGGCGGGCGGGAGATCCGCCGGATTCGTGCTCTGGGTCACGACCGCGGTGTTTCCGCCGCTCTTGCGGTAGACGGTCGTGCGCCCGGGCTCTTTCTCGATCCGCACTTCGACTTGAGCGGGATCGCCGCTTTGGGTGATCACCGTCCGGCCGTTGGCATCCTCCACGATCGTCGTATGACCGTCTCCGTCATTGCCGGCCGATGCCGGCCCCGTTCCGCCCGACACCATCATCACCACTCCTGCTGCAAACAGAACGAGCTTCATGTGCGTGCCTCTTGCAATCACCGCCCGAACTGGAAGATGGCTGCCCAGTTGAAGCGACCGAACTGGCTGACGCTGCCCCGGTTCATGTCGCCAACCTGCACAAGCAGCGTACCGGTGACATCGCCCATCTGCATGACGTTCGCCGTATTGCTCGCGCCAAACTGACCGATCGCGGCGCTCGTCGTCCCGCCGGTCTGCATGACGTTAGCATAGTTGGTCGCTCCGGTTTGGATAATCGTTGCACCCACCGGACCCGCACCGCCGAGTTGGATCACCTGCACGAAGTTGAGCTTGCTGCCGTTTTCCTCGACCACCACCGGCTTCTGATCATTGCCGAACGCAAAGACCGTCTCGACGCTGATCTTGTCGTTGGACGCGCCGGTCTTGATTGCACCGGCGGACGCTTCGGTACTCGCCGCGACTACGGCGGCGACTGCGGTCGCCGCCCAGATTTGACTGCGCCATCTCATGAGATCTTTCTCCCAACGCGTCCGAACGAAGCTCGGATCTCACGGACTGGTCTGCGTGACGTGCGACGTGTTGTTCAGGCCGACCTGGCCAACGAACCCGGAATTCCAGTTCCCGAATTGGGAGAGCGAAGCGCTGTTCGTTCCGCCAAATTGCAGGATGCCGGTGGCGTTGTTGGTTCCGTTCTGGGTGACCGTCGCGCTGGTCGTGCCGCCGACCATGAATATGCCGGCCATGTTGGTCGAGCTGTTCTGGTTCAATACGACCGGCGGCCCGTTGACCGAGACGATCGTCTTGATGTCGGCGCTTTGCGCCCGTGCCGGGCCGCTCACTGCGCAACAGGAGACGAGAGCTACCATCGCAGCGGCCAGAAGATGCTTGTTCATCACATGCCTCCACATTGTTGTCGAGATCTCGGTACGACCTCACGTCACGGGGCTGCCTGCAGGATGGTGGAGCCGTTCAGGAGTCCGAGCTGGCCCACGGCGGCCGTGTTGTTCAAGCCGATCTGACCGATCAGGCTCGTGTTGGAGCCGCCGAACTGACCGACCGCGGCATTATTGGTCGCGGTAGGCGTCGTGCCGCCCTGTCCGATTGTCGCCGAATTGACCGAGGATAGCGATCCCAACTGCACGCTCGTCGCGTTGTTGTTGGCACCGAATTGCAGCGTCGTCGCGGTATTGTTCACCGGGCCGCTCTGCGCTGTAGACGAAACATTCGTCGTTCCGAACTGCAACACGCTGACCGTGTTGTCAGCTTTGGCTTGGACAGAAGTCAGCGCACTGAGCGTGACGACCGTCGCGACTAGATAATTGATCCGCATGTGAACTCTCCGTAGTAGCAACTGGTCGATCCGCCGTTTCATCAACGAGCCTGATCGCAATTATTTTGGAATATGGCCCGGGCGCGCCCGCGCTGTGACGCGCCCAGGTAGGTACGGGGCTGGCTTAGTGCTGCGTGATGGAGCTGAGGTTCAGGCCACCACCGATCTGACCAACGGCAGCGAAGTTGCTCGGCGGGCCACCGATCGAGAACTGGCCGATCGAGCTGGTGTTGTTGCCGGTCGCAATCTGCCCGGTGATGGCCGCGTTCACGGCGCCAACCTGGGTCACTGAGCTGGTGTTGTTGAGCGAAGGCGTGGTCGTGCCCTGCAGGGTGAGCGCACCATTCACGAGGCCGACCTGAGTGGTGGTCGAGCTGTCGTTCACGTGGCCCTGCTGGTTCACGGAGGAGCCGTTTACGAGGCCGATTTGGAAGGTGGTCGCGGTATTGTCGGCGCGGGCGCCGGCGGTGAGAGCGAAGAGTGCGACGGAAGCAAGAATGAACTTACGCATGGAGTATCCCTTTCGTGCCAAGGTTAGCGTTTGCGATGTCGTATGCAAAACTCTGCGACATCATGCGGGATACTCTGAACCGTCGACGCGACGCTTGATAGACTGAGGTTCATGCTAGTCCGGACGGACTAGATGCCACGTGCGACTTTGCACCATTTGACGCAACCGCGCCTTGACGTGTCGTCGCAACGTTCGGCCTGATGCTGTCGACGAGCCTCACCACCTCGATGGGTGAACGCAGCTGAAGCTTCCGCATCATGCGCGCGCGGTGCACCTTCACCGTCACCTCGCTGACATTCAGCCTGGCCGCAATCTGCTTGGCGACAAGTCCCTCCGCCATCAGCAGCAATATGTCGCGCTCGCGCGACGTGAGCTCCTCGAAGCGCTGCCAGGCCTGGCGCACAACGAGCTCGCGCTCGAGCCGCCTGCGGTCGCGTTCCACGCCGAGCCGCACCGCATCGAGAAACTCCTGCTCGCGAAATGGCTTGGGCAGGAATTCCACCGCGCCGCGCTTCATCGCTTCCACCGAGGTGCGGATGTCGGAATGGCCGCTGATGAACACGATCGGAACCAAGACCCCGGAGTCGGCCAGCGTTCGCTGCAGATCGAGCCCGGTCGGCGCGGTGCCGGGAAAGCGAACGTCGAGCACCAGGCACGACGGACCATCGGAGAGCTGCTCCACCAAGAATTCGTCGGTCGAGCCGAACAGCTTCACTTCAAGTCCGGCGTCGTGGCAGATATCTCCAAGCAAGGTCCTTATTTGCTCATCGTCGTCAATCACGTAAATCGTTGGCGGGCGCGTGCTCATGACTCAAAGTCTCCTCGTCCAATAACTTTTTGTCGTGAGAACCGATCGGCGCCGGGTTTCCTCACATGCAATCAACCAACCATCCTAGTGCAGCGGCGTGACATTGCTGTGGGCTAGTTCACACTTCCTGCGCCTTCCCTTCGATGCGACAGATCGATGACAACGCGCCGCATGTGCAGGCGACGAAACACTGCTTCGCATTCGACGATGATCATTAAGCCTGGTCTTGCGTGAGATCGCGGCATCGCCGCCGAGATGACGCAGCGTTGCGGATGCGGAAGGCCGAGCTTCCGTGCGACGAATGTGCTGAAGCAGCTGCCGTGTCGCCCACGTGGTCATGGCGCGCTCTCATACACGAGCAGAAATCAGTATGCTCCGACCGGCCCATATCCCCACCACACCATAGCACATTCTACAATTAGTGATTGAAAAAGATCGATTCTGTGGCCGCGACGAATCCCGAAGTATATCCATCATCCCAATAGTGGTGGATCGACGGCACACAACTTGACGTTTGTTTCATGGAGCACACACGACCAGGCGCCTAGAAGCGACGACATATTGCTGGACCGTCAAGCGATAGCGCAGGGATTACTACCTGTGCGTGAGGGTGCAGATTGTGCCTGACGGTCTTCTTTTTGATAAGGCCGGGGTTTCAATATGCGTTTTGTGCCAATCCTCGTTGCGTTGGGTGGCGTTTCCGCATTTGCGGCGACTTTTGCCATCGATCCCGCCGGTTTGCGTTCTTCGGCCATCTGGATCGCAAACGAAGCCGGACACGCCTATCGCGCAACCACGCAGACCATTCTCCCCGCCGCACATGAAGCTCCGACCTTCGGCTCCGACCCGCCGATGTTCCGCTACGCCTCGATCCAGCGCGGCAGCATCGAGCAGACGATCACGGTGACCGGCGCGCTTCAGCCGGTGAAGACGATCGAGGTGGGCTCGCAACTGTCGGGGCAGATCTCGAAGGTCTACGTCGACTTCAACGACAATGTGCGAAAGGATCAGCCGCTGGCACAGATCGACCCGCGGAGCTTTGCGGCCAAGGTCGACGAAGCCAAGGCGGCGATCGAGATGGCGCGCGCCAATGTCGAGCTGGAGCAGGCCAAGCTCGACCGCGGCAAGATCGACCTGGAGAATGCGAAGGGCACAAGGGCGGTGCTGGCAGCCAAGCTCGACAGCGCCCAGGCCGTCAAGGCGTCGGCGCAGCGGACGCTCCAGCGCAAACTGGCGTTGCAGTCGCAGAACGTGGTAGCGGCCACGACGGTCGAGGATGCGCAGACCGATTTCACCGCGCGCCTCGCACAGGAGCGCGAGGCGGAAGTTCTGGTGACGCTGAACGCCTACGCCGTCGAGGGCGCCACCGCCGACGTGCGCCGGATCGAGGCCGAGCTCCGGCAGGCGAGGACGGCAGTGCCGGAGAAGGAGGCTATTCTCCGCGCCGCCGAGGCCGATCTCGACCGCACCATCATCCGCTCTCCAATCGACGGCGTGGTCGTCGGCCGGTTCATCAACGAGGGCCAGACGCTCGCGGTCGGCCTCGAGGCGCGAACCGCCTTCCTTGTTGCGCACCGGCTCGAGGACATGGAGATCCACGCCCAGGTCGATGAGGCGGATATCGGACGCATCGCCGCCGCCCAGCGCGCGCACTTCACTGTCGATTCCTATCCCGACCGCCGCTTCGAAGCGATCGTGCGACAGGTCCGCAAGGCGCCGCAGACGCAGCAGCACGTGGTGACCTATACCGTCGTGCTGTCGACCTCCAACCTCGACGGCGCACTGCTTCCCGGCATGACCGCACTCGTCAAGATCGTGGTCGACCGCCAGGACGACGTTCTGAAGGTACCGGTCGCCGCGCTGCGCTTCCAGCCGAGCGGCACGCAGCCATCGACGGCCCAGAGCCGCGACGGCGTATGGCTGCGCACGCCCACGGGGTCGCTCAAGCGCATCTCGGTCACGGTTGGCGCCGACGGCGCCGAGCAGGTCGCGCTCAAGAGCGGCGACTTGGCGGAAGGCAGCCAGGTCGCGGTCGGACAGGCGATCCGGCCTGCGGGCATGGAACTTCTCGGCATAAGGTTCGGATCATGACCGCCCTGCCCGCGCTCGTCAGCCTCAGATCGGTCTGTCGCACCTACCGGAGCGACGGCGTCGCGGTGACCGCGGTGCGCGACGTCAGCTTCGACATCCGGCGCGGTGAAAGTCTTGCCATCATGGGCCCGTCGGGGTCCGGCAAATCGACCCTGATGAACATGATCGGACTGCTTGATCGGCCGAGCGAGGGCGCGATACTCCTGGAAGGAGGCGACGTCGCCGATCTGCCTGATGACCGCAGGTCCGCACTGCGCGCGCACGCCATCGGCTTCGTGTTCCAATCATACAATCTGCTCGCGCGGCACAATGCGGTCGAGAACGTGGCGCTGCCCCTCGTCTATGGCGGCATCCGCCACAAGCAGCGGATGCTGCGCGCCGAACAGTGCCTCGAGGCGGTCGGCATGCTGCACCGGGCGCGGCATTATCCGCGACAACTGTCCGGCGGCGAGCAGCAGCGCGTTGCGATCGCGCGAGCCCTCGTCGCCTCGCCGGCAATCGTGCTCGCGGACGAGCCGACCGGCGCGCTCGACAGCCGGACCGGCGCCGAGATTCTGGCCCTGTTCGACGCACTCCACGACGGCGGCCAGACCGTCGTGATGATCACCCACGATTCCAGCGTGGCCGCGCGCTGCGAACGAACCATTCGCCTGCATGACGGCGAGGTCGTCGCGGATGAGATGTGTCACCCAATGCCAAACAAGGTCTGGGCATCATGACGGCATATCAGGCCCTTCAGACTGCCCTTCACGCGCTGCGCCTGAATCCGCTACGCAGCATCCTGACCATCCTGGGTATCGTGATCGGCGTGGCCTCGATCGTCACCGTCTTCGCCATCGGCAAGGGCGCGCAGCTTCGAGTCGAGGAGCAGATCCGCTCGATCGGCTCCAACGTGCTGATGATCATGCCGGGTGCGGTTCAACAGGGTGCGGTTCGCATGAAGGCCGGCACCAAGCTGACGATGACCGAAGGTGATGTGCAGGCGATCCTCGATCAGATTCCTGAGATCCAGACCGCGGCGGGTTCGGTCGCGGGCACCGCGCAAGTCATCCGGGAAGCCAAGAACTGGAACACCACGATCAACGGCACGACCACTTCGCACTTCATGGTGCGCGACTGGCAATTGTCATCCGGACGATACTTCTCCGCGGCCGAGGAAGCGAGCGCCGCGAAGGTCGTCATTCTGGGCAGTGCCGCCGCCAAGGAGCTGTTCGCGCCGGGCGACGATCCGATCGGCGCGCAAGTCAGGATCATGCAGGTCCCGCTCGAAGTCATCGGCGTGCTCGATCGCAAAGGTCCGGCGCAGGACGATGTCGCCTTCGTTCCATTGACCACCGCCAAGCTGCGCTTTCTCGGCAGCGCGAGCGGTATCAACCGGGACGCCATTGCTTATATCCTCGTCAAGGTTGCCTCCGATACACAGATGGCGGGCGCGACCAGCGAGATCGAGGGCCTGCTGCGGCAACGACACAGGATTCCCGCAGGCCAGGCCGACGATTTCAAGGTGCAGGATCCCGCGGCCGCCATGGAGGCGCAACAGGGCGCCATCCGCACCGTGGCGCTGCTGCTGTTCGCGATCGCCTCGGTCTCGCTCCTCGTCGGCGGCATCAGCATCATGAACGTCATGATCGTGTCCGTCACCGAGCGCACCCGCGAGATCGGAATTCGCCGCGCGCTTGGCGGCCGGATGCGCGATATTCGTTTGCAATTCCTTTGCGAAGCTCTCGTCCTTTGTCTTCTTGGCGGCGCCATCGGCGTCGTCGGCGGCGTCACGATGTCGATGACGGTGGCGCGAATGGCCGGCTGGGTCACCGCGGTCGACATGCAGTCGATCGGCCTCGCCGTAGGATTTTCAGCCGTGACCGGTGTGATCTTCGGGTTCTATCCCGCCCACATGGCTTCCAAGCTCAGTCCGATCGAAGCGCTCAAGGTGGAGTGAGAAAAATGCTGGGATGGTCACATCAACCTTCATGCCAGGGAGGAATTGGTCATGAATACAAGCGTACCGATCACACCAACACCGCGTGAGCGCGAGCTCATGATGCTGATTGCCCGTGGCATGCAGAACAAGAACATCGCCTACGAGCTCAAGATCTCCGAAAATACGGTTCGCGCGCATATCGGCAACATCATGCGCAAATACCGCCTTCAGAACCGGACTCAGATTGCCATCATCTTCGCGCTTCACGCAGCTTCGCCATCGCTGCGCAGTGACCTCGTGAGTGCCTCCGGTCCGACGCTCAATTCGGCTCCCGTGTCGATCCACCATCGCAGCGTGAACAGCGCCGCGAAGTGACCGCGTTGCATTGGCCGCCGTCAGCCGGCCGAACACCGATGAGCACGGGGATACTCCCTCCGCTGCGCTCAATCGGAATCATCGGCGACCCGCGCGATGGCGGCAACAGGGCCGCCGCCCGGAGGCCCCTGATGCTCGGCCCCGCCGGAGACGTAGACAGCACCGCTTCCCGCAAGACCGCCGATCAGGCCGCCAACGGCGGCGCGGGCATGCCGTGTCGCGCTGATGTCGGTATCCTCCAGCATCGTGTGGCGAAAACCGCGGACGCTGCCGTTCGGCGAAGCCTCCGCCTTGGCGAAGATATTGACGAGCTCGCGGCCCGTATCGGCCATCGATCCCGCCTTTAGCCCCACGCTTGCGAGCGCCTCGATCACGGCAGCGGCATCGATGGCGTCCAGCATGACGGCATGGCCGATCTCGAATGGGCTCGCCGAAGACGCCGCGTTGCCGAGCACGATGACCACGTTGTGCATCAATTCGATCCCCGCCGAGGTCGAGGCCACCGACGAGAACAGCTCGAACCGCCGCAGCACATCCTCGTCGCGGATCCCGCCCTCGATCTCGCCGAGCGCCACCGCGACGCCAAGCGCGGAGGCGCCGCGCGAATAGGCCATCGAGCTGTAGGCACTTGTCGTCACGGTTGTGTTGCCGCGCGCGGAGGCCGCCTCGACACGCTCGCTGGTCAGCAGCGGGCATTTGATCTGGACGAAATGCACGTCTTTCGGCTCGGTGATGCCGGCATCCGCCATGGCGGACGCTACCGCCTTTGCCGTTTCCTCGATCTGCGCACTGCGGCCAAGCTCCTCAGGCAAGAAATCCCGGGTCTGTGCCATGCCGATGCTGAGCCGCTTTCCCGCAAGACCTGCCGGCGCCGGCGCGATGCTTTGGCGCGTGAAGACGGTGATGTGCGGGCTGAGCACGCCCTCGGTACCGCCGGACATCACGAAGGCAATGCGCTGCTCGACCTGATGAGGCTCGAGCCCGACGTAGGGCGCAAGCGCGGTGCAGAGCGCGGCCACGGCATACTCGCGCGTGAAGTCGTTCACGCCGCCATTGCCCTCGGTCTTGCCCAGGATCGCGAGGATCGCCTTCGGATCGATCTCGCCCTGCTCGATCATCCCCAAAAGGCCTGCCACGTCGCCCGGCCCTTTGGTGGCAATGCGAACGACGCCGACCGATGTTGTGCGCATACCACCCCCCTCGCGGTGGCGATGCAGCGGCCGACCGCACAGCGAGCATAGTGGCCGGCACGAGGATTTCCAGACTGCAAAATCTGCTGTCGCTTTCGTCAGGCTGTCATCGAACCGCTGCACAGAATTGCAGCAGACGGCGCTGACGACCACTCCACGTCGTCAAAGGCAACCGCGCGCTCGGCCCGGTGCCAGAACTCGCCGGCGCGGCCCTCCGGCCGTCCGGCTTCTTCCCTGTGGTGGTGGGCACGTGCGCGAATCTGCTCATCGACCGGGGTAAGGCATCACAAGTCTCCCAGCGATCAACCGGTCCCCATGATCTGCCGCTCCAGGCGCCGAGCCGCGCGAAACTCATCCGGATGATGGATATTGGGCGCGAACGCCGCCTCCCTGGACAAGAGATGATAGACGCGCGCGACGGTTCGCTGCTTGCGCTTTGCCGGTCCCGTCGGCAAGGCACGCGCCTTGCGGGTGGCCGCGATCGCGTGCTCACGAAAATAGTCGTAAGAATCGGACATGACGGCTCACCGAACACTGCTTTCGGTGCTAACGGCCTCGGATGGGGTCCGTTCCTCCCCTCCCGGTCGGACCGGTTTTCGGGCCCGACGAGTGGACAATTGCCGAAACCGCCGCGCGGGCTAGAATTGGCCGCTTGCATCGAATCCGCCGGTCATCTTACTCAAACGATCGTATCGATTTCGATTATCAGTATCCGAAAAGCACCGACGGCTTGAGGCGTGGGGAAATATGATGGCGTCCAGCGCAGATATCTCGTCGATTTTGAACCGCATTCTCGATACGGCTGCGGACAATCTCAGGGTCGCGAAGATCCTGATGCAGATGGGCCTCGATCCCAACAACATCACCTACGACGCCCTGTTCAACCGCCTGCTGGAAATCTTCCTGGCCAACATCACGCTGGCCAATCTATTCGCCGTCGTCGGCGCGATCTTCTTCGTCGCGACGCTTCTGATGCAGACCATGGTTCCGCTGCGGGTCGCCAACATGATCGGCTGTGCGTTGTTCGCCGCCTACGGCCTGCTGTCAGGCAACATGTCGACCTTTCTGCTGTATCTGCTGCTGGTCCCCATCAACGGCGTGCGCCTCCGCCAGATGCTCAAGCTCGTCAAGAAGGCACGCCACGCGACGCAGGGCGACATGTCGATGGAATGGCTGAAGCCCTTCATGACCGAGCGCAAATACCGCCATGGTGACACCCTCTTCAAGATCCACGACCCCGCCAACGAGATGTTCCTGACGGTGACCGGAAAGTTTCTGGTCAAGGAGATCAACATCGAGATCCCGCCTGGCCGCCTGATGGGTGAGCTCGGCTTCCTGACGCCGAACAACCAGCGCACCGGAACGGTGGAGTGCATCGAGGACGGCCAGGTGCTGACCATCACCTATGAACGGCTGCTCGAGATCTACTTCCAGGACCCGCAGTTCGGCTACTACTTCCTCGTCCTCGCCAGCCAGCGCCTGCTCGAAAACATCCAGCGCTTGCAGGAACAGATCAAGGCGGAGCGAGCGGCGACCACGAACAGGATCGCTTGAAGAGCGCAGCGAAGCAATACAGGCTGCCGCCGCGGAAAGACTCTGGATTGCTTCGCTTCGCTCGCAATGACGAGATTATCGAAGCGCGCGCCGCACTCGCACTGTCATCGCCTGCGAAAGCGGGCGATCCAGTATTCCAGAGATGGTGACGAGATACGGAGAAGTTGCGGCGTACTGGATGCACCGCTTGCCGCCCACGCTGAAGCTTCGGCGAGCCAAGGCCCACGCCCCCCAGCGAAGCCTTAGCGTAGCCGGGTCGCGGTGCGTGATAGCGGTGCGGGGAGCGGTCGGACCACACGACAGGCAGCTCCCTACCCCGCCTTCGCTTCCTCCGTCAGCATCCGCAGCGCGACGCGGTCGCGGCGGATGTAGTGGTGCCAGGCGGCGGCGACGACGTGAACCACGATCAGGGCCAAGAGCACATAGGCAAAGAGGATGTGGCGGTCTTCATAGGCGCGCGCCGCCTCGCGGTCGGGAGAGGTGAATTGCGGCACGTGAAACAGGCCGAAGAAGCTGGAGTAGTCGGGCGCATGCGCGCCGGAATGTGCCCAGCCGAGCACCGCGACCAGGATGACGACGAGATAGAGCGCGGCGTGGCTGATGCGCGCGGCGATCTTCTGCCAGGGACGGCTGTCGTCCGGCAGCGTCGGCGTCGGGTTGCCGATGCGCCAAGCCAGGCGAATGACGGTGAGCAGCAGGACCACATAGCCGATGTCGGCGTGGATCGAGCGGTAGAAGAAGCGGTCGGGCCTCGCCGGCACGTGGTTGACCCACCAGCCGAAGCCGATCATGCCGATGATCGCGATCGCGAGAATCCAGTGAAACCAGCGGGAGATGCTGCCCCAGCCGGCATTGGTGTTTCTGATCATGTCGGCTCCCCCGAATTCTGCGAATGTCCCCAACTGCGGCGCAGCATGGCGCGATCTGATAGCGGGCGAGCGCGATCGAGGCGATTTGAATCGTTCAAAACTGGGCTGCACCCGGGTTCGCCGCAAAAGCGCCCCAAAAACCGAATGGTAACCATGGCAAGGCTAGGGTAACCGCGTGGCAGACTCCCCGACCATATTGGTGTTCGATTCCGGCCTTGGCGGGCTCACCGTGCTGCGCGAGGTCGTCGCGGCGCGCCCCGAGGCGCACTATGTCTACGTCGCCGACGACGCCTTCTTCCCCTACGGCCATCACAGCGAAGACGAAATCATCGCCCGCGTGGTGCCGCTGGTCGGCGATCTGATCACCGCGCACAAGCCTGACCTGGTGGTGATCGCCTGCAACACCATGTCCGTTTCGGTCATGAGCCACTTGCGTGCTGCATACCTCGTGCCCTTCGTCGGCACGGTGCCGGCGATCAAGCCAGCCTGCGCACAGTCGAAGACCCGACGCGTCTCGGTGCTCGGCACCAAGGCCACCGTCAAGCGTGAGTACACCCAGGCGCTGATCCGGGATCACGGCCAGGGCTGCGAGGTGACGCTGGTCGGCTCGCCCGAACTCGCGTCGCTCGCCGAGGCTGCGCTCAGCGGCACCACGGTCGGCGACGGCGACATCTTCGAGGAGCTGAAACCCTGCTTCGTCGGAAACCCCGAGGATGCGACTGCGCGCACCGACACGATCGTGCTCGCCTGCACGCATTATCCGCTGCTGCTTGACCGGTTGATCAAGCTTGCACCTTGGCCGGTCAATTGGATCGATCCGGCCCCGGCGATCGCCCGCCGCGTTTCGGACCTGCTCGGCCCGCGCGTCACCGATCTCGTCCAGTGCGGCGCCGAAATCGTTTTCACGTCGAAGCGCACCCATGCGCTGGGCCCTGCGCTGACGCCGTTCTTCGGCGGGCGCGTCCCGGCCTGACTTTTCGCGTCGCGTGCACGCTGCTAGGTTGCGCCGCCCCTCTCCCGCAGGTTCTGGCCATGTCAGCCACATCAACGCCGCTCAATCGTCTCCGCCAGCTCTGGCGCGAAGGCCGTCCCGCCTTCGGAGCGATCGCGACCATTCCGAGCGTGCAGGCCGTGCAAATCATGGCGCGCTCGCTCGACTGGATCATCGTCGATCTCGAGCACGGACCGATCGGGCTCACTGAAGCGCATGCGATGATCGCGGCGACGACCGGCACGCCATGCACGCCGCTGGTGCGGATTGCCGCCAACGAGCCCTGGCTTGCCAAGGCCCCGATGGACATCGGCGCGTTCGGCATCAATTTCCCGATGATCACGAGCCGCGAGGAAGCCGAAAAGGCGGTGCGCAGCGTGCGCTATCCGCCACGCGGCGATCGTCTCTGGGGTCCCTTCCATGCGCCGTTCCGCTGGGGCCAGTCGATGCCCGACTACATGGCTTCAGCCGATGACGAGATGCTCTGCATGATCACCATCGAGCATGTCGACGCCGTCAACCGCATCGACGAGATCATGGCAACGCCCGGCATCGACATCGCGGTGATCGGTCCCGGCGATCTCGCCACCTCCATCAACAAGCGCGGCCAGATGGAGGACCCTGAGCTGTTGGACCTGATCGCCCGGGCCGAGGCCGGCATCCTCAAAAGCGGCGTGCCGATCGGCGGGGTGGCGCGCACCGCCGAGCAGGCCAATCGCTTGATCGACCGCGGCTACCGCGCCATCGCGCTCGGTTTCGATTGGTCGCTGTTCCAGCGCGGCATCATGGCGGCGTTCGAGGGAATCAGGCGGTAGGCCAGCCTTCGAGCGATTCTCAAGATCGGTTGCAGACCACATCAAATTAGCCATTTAAGGCATTGAAACGACATGATTCTACCGAATTCATGGACCTTCTTCCAAGCCTGAGAAGGCCATGATTCATGAAGCCGCTGGCTCCAACGCGGCTGGTTCATGCTAGATCAGGCAGCGGGCGGACGATCGACTCGCCACATCTGTTTGAGCCCGCGGAAACCCGAGGACGATGCGCGGTACACCCAGGAAAATCTCGCTGCTGCGGCGCATGGTCTTCGACCTCATGCACGCCTCGATGGGCGTGCCCTTCGTCTCGTTGTCGCGGCCACTCCAGATCCGCCCCCTGCTCGAAGCGCGCGCCAGCGCAAAGGTGCCGGCCGGCTGGGCCGCGATCTTCGTCAAGGGCTTCGCGCTCGTCGCCAAGGACGAGCCGATCCTGCGCACCCTCTATGCCAAATGGCCGTGGCCGACCTTCTACGAGCTGCCCAAAAGCGTGGCGATGGTGGCGATCGCCCGCGTCGTGGACGGCGAGGAATGCGTGGTGGCGCAGCGGATTGCCGGCCCGGATTCCCTGCCGCTCGCCGAGATCGACGCCCTGATCCGGCATGCCAAGGAGGCCCCGCTCAAGGACGTGCCGATGGTTCGCAAGATGATGCTGGCGATGCGCCTGCCGCTGCCGCTGCGCCGGCTGGCCTGGCTGATCGGGCTCAATTTCGGCCGCCAGCGCGCCAGCTTTTTCGGCAGCTATTCGGTCACCTCGGTTGCGGCCTATGGCGGGGGCGAGCTCCACGCCATCACGCCAGGACCGTTCATCCTGAGCTATGGGGTGGCCGAGTCGGACCAGACCATCAACGTCGTCCTTCGTTGGGATCACCGGATTACCGATGCCGCCCCGATCGCCCGGGTCCTGACCCGGTTGGAACAGGCCCTGAACACTGAAATCGCTGCCGAATTGCGCGGTAACCGGCAGGCTGTGGAGCCCAAGCCGATCCGGGCTGTGGCGACGTAAAAGATTGACAGGACGGCCCGATTTCTCCTAAAAGCCGCCTGCTCGCGGGCCGGTTTCGGCCCGCGAAGCGTTTCGCGACCCGTGGCCTTGTCCCTTGAAGCTTTGGGGATGGGGCCTGTCGGTGCCGGGGTTTCCCGGTCACACAGGAGGGCGCGTCTCCTCAAACCAACCTAACTCTATCAAAGAGGACGCGATGACTAAGCGCAGTGAGGCGAAGTACAAGATCGATCGCCGTATGGGCCAGAACATCTGGGGCCGCCCGAAGAGCCCTGTGAATCGTCGTGAGTACGGCCCCGGCCAGCACGGCCAGCGCCGCAAGGGCAAGCTCTCCGACTTCGGCGTGCAGCTCCGCGCCAAGCAGAAGCTCAAGGGCTACTACGCCAACATTTCCGAGCGCCAGTTCCACGGCATCTATGTCGAGGCGAGCCGCCTGAAGGGCGACACCGGCGAGAACCTGATCGGCCTGTTGGAGCGCCGTCTCGACGCGGTCGTGTACCGCGCCAAGTTCGTCTCGACGATCTTCGCCGCCCGCCAGTTCATCAACCACGGCCACATCAAGGTGAACGGCCGCAAGGTCAACATCTCGAGCTACCAGCTCAAGGTCGGCGACGTGATCGAGGTCAAGGAAGCCTCCAAGCAGCTCGCCCACGTGCTCGAAGCGAGCCAGCTCCCCGAGCGTGACACCCCCGACTATCTCGAAGTCGACCACGGCAAGATGACCGCGAAATACGCGCGCATCCCCGGCCTCTCCGACGTACCGTTCCCGGTGCAGATGGAGCCGCATCTGGTCGTCGAATTCTATTCGCGCTGATAACGAAGTTCGAAAGGCCCCGGCAAAACCGGGGCCTTTTTGCTTAAGAGACCCGGCAAGGGCCGTCCCAATCCAAGAGGCGTCGCATGCTCTATACCCCTCCCCCCGTCGATCCCAAGGCGCCGCTTGTGCGCATCAACTTGCTCTCGGACACGCAGACGCGGCCGACGCCCGCGATGCGCGAGGCGATCGCGCGTGCGGAGGTCGGCGACGAGCAGGTCGGCGACGACCCGACCACGAATGCGCTCTGCGAGCGCGTCGCGGACCTGCTCGGCAAGGAAGCCGCGGTGTTCATGCCCTCGGGGACGATGTGCAACGTCACCGCGACGCTGGTGCACTGCCGTCCCGGCGACGAGATCCTCGCGCATGAGACCGCGCATATCATCGCGCGCGAAGGTGGCGCGCATGCTGCCCTCGGCGGCTTCCAGATCACGCAGCTCCAGGGCCCCGACGGGCAGTTCACCCCTGAGACGTTCCGCAAAGCCCTTCATCCGCGCACGCGCTACCAGCCGACACAGCGGGTCGTCAGTGTTGAGCAGACCGCCAATATCGGCGGCGGCACGATCTGGAAGAAGGCGGCGCTCGACGAGATCGTCGCGATCGCGAAGCAGAACGGGCTTGCCACCCACATGGACGGCGCGCGCCTGCTCAACGCAACCGTCGCCACCGGCATCGCCCCGCGCGACATGACGGCAGGCTGGGATTCGGCCTGGATCGACTTCTCGAAGGGCCTGGGCTCGCCGATCGGCGGTGCACTCGCCGGCTCCCGCGAGTTCATCGACGCGGTCTGGCAGTGGAAGCAGCGCCTCGGCGGCTCGATGCGGCAGTCCGGCGTCTGCGCGGCCGCCTGCATCTACGCGCTCGACCACCACGTCGATCGCCTTGCGGATGACCACGCCAATGCGCGCGCGCTGGCGCGCGGGCTATCGCAGATCGCAGGCATCGAGGTGCAGGAGCCCGAGACCAATCTCGTGTTCTTCAAGCCCGACGGCACTGGCGTCCCCGGCGACAAGATGGTGGGCGCCTTGCGCCAGCGCGGCGTGATGCTTGCGATGATGGACGGCCGCATCCGCGCCTGCACGCATCTCGACGTGACGGCTGCGATGATCGAGGAAACGATCGGCCATGTGCGCGAGATCGTGCGCGGGGCGTGATCAGCGGCCCATCGCGTCGTAGACCAGCCGCTTCAATTCGGTCTGGATCGGCCCGCGCTGCGACGGCGACTGCATCATGCAGATGACGAACATGTCGTCGGCGGGATCGATGAAGAAGAAGGTGCCGCCGACGCCGTCCCAGCGATATTCGCCGGCCGGCAACGGGGCCTTCGTATCCATCCGCACCGCAAATCCCAGGCCGAAGCCGCTGTCAGGGCCCGGAAAATAGAACTCTGGATCCTTTCCGATCCCGGTCCCCTCGCCGATCTGGTCCGAGGTCATCAGCGCGACCGTCTCGCGCCTGAGATAGCGCCTTCCATCGAGTTCGCCACCGTTGAGCAGCATCTGAGCAAAGCGCGCATAATCGCCGACGGTGCCGACCATGCCGGCGCCGCCGGATTCCCAGCGATGCGGCGCGCTCGGCTCCTTGATGCCCGCGACGGGACGGTCGAACCAGTCGCTCGGCAGAGGCTCTGCGATCAAGGGACGCCTGGTATCGTCGGCGACGAAGAAAGCGGTATCGCGCATCCCGAGCGGATCGAGCAGCCGCTCCTTCTCGAACTGATAGAGCGAGCCGTCCGAGACGATCTCGATCACCCGCCCCAGCACGTCGGTCGAATGGCCGTAGTCCCACAGTGTCGCTGGCTGCTCGGCGAGCGGCAACCGCGCCAGCCGCGCGACGAACTCGGCATTGTCGGGATCGCCGTCAAACAGGCCGGCGCTCGCATAAAGCTTGCGCACCGGGCTGTCGCCGTAGAAGCCGTAGGTGACGCCGGAGGTGTGACGCAGGAGGTCGCGGATGATGATCGGCTGCGCCGGCGGTACGAGCCGTAAGCTGCCGTCCGGCTGCTCGACGCCGACCTTCACATCGGCGAAGGCTGGAATGTATTTCGAAAGTGCATCGTCGAGACCAAGCTTGCCGTCATCGACCAGCATCATCGCGGCGACCGAGGTCACCGGCTTCGACATCGAATAGAGGCGGAAGATGGTGTCGTCCGTCATCGGCTGCGCCGTCTTGACGTTGCGCAGGCCAAATCTCTCGTAGACGACGGGCCTGCCGTGCTGCTGGATCAGCAGGATCGCGCCGGGAATCCTGCCGGCCGTAACCTCGTTGCGAAGATAGTCGCTGACGCGCGCAAGCTTCTGCGGATCGAATTCACGGCCGGCAAGCAGGTCTTGCGCCGTTGCAACCGCAGCGAACGCCAGGAGCCCAGCGCAGACGGACAGCCAACGTATGAGGGCCAGACGTCCTTCGGCGGAACGACGGCCCTGCCTCATCGTCAATCGCCGGCGCCGTGCGCCAACAGCGCGTCACGATGCAGGACAGCACTTGGCTCGGAGAAGCAGCAGAAGATGACCTGAGTGACCGAAGGGGTCGTGGCCAGAGCTTCGACCGTGGTCGCGACTGCAATCTGCGCGGCGCGGTCCGCCGGGAAACGGTAGATGCCGGTCGAAATCGCCGGGAATGCCACGGAGGCGAGCTCGTGCTTGCGGCAGAGCTCCATCGAACGGCGATAGCAGGAGGCGAGCAGATCGTCTTCGCCGAGAGTGCCGCCATTCCACACCGGACCGACGGTGTGGATCACATGCGCGGCCTTCAGCCGGTAGCCCCGCGTAATCTTGGCATCACCCGTCTTGCAGCCGTGGAGCATGCGGCACTCGGCGACAAGGTCCGGACCGGCGGCCCGGTGGATCGCACCATCGACGCCGCCACCGCCGAGGAGCGACGTATTGGCGGCGTTGACGATGCCGTCAACGCCGAGTGTCGTGATGTCGGCAACGATGATTTCGAGCCGCGCGCCACCGATCCGGCGCGTCAGCATCGTCAAGGATCAGGCCGCTGCGTTGACCGCAACGCCCTTGTCGGAGAAGAGCTGCTGCAATTCGCCGGCCTGGAACATCTCGCGCACGATGTCACAGCCGCCGACGAACTCGCCCTTCACATAAAGTTGCGGGATGGTCGGCCAGTTCGAATAGACCTTGATGCCGTTGCGCAGCTCAGCCGATTCGAGAACGTTCAGGCCCTTATAGCCGACGCCGAGATGGTCGAGGATCTGCACGACCTGGCCGGAGAAACCGCACTGCGGAAATTGCGGCGTGCCCTTCATGAACAGAACCACGTCGTTCGACTTCACTTCGCTGTCGATGAATTCCTCGATGCTCATATCCATGTCCTTCCGGGGCAGAGCCCTCATCGCTTCGGGCCGGCTCAGCCATCTAACCCGATACCTGCCCGTATATGTAGCGCAAACTATTGGACATCCAAAGTAAAATGGCGGCGACGAAGCCCTGCCATGCAACCGGCCTGCCAGTTCGGGGCCGGCCGGGTCATAGCCTGATGGCTCTAATATCATCACCAAGGAGGACTTTTATCCCGTAACGGAGGCCCTATCTAGGACGAACCTGTCTCTTGGAACCGAGCTACGTCTGCAACGTTCTCTTGTCCACCTGGAGAAAACCGTGACGAAACAAGCCTCCGCGACGGCCAGCCCGCTCCCTGCGTCACCTTTCTCCGAATCCGGCAGCTTGGCCGAGGCGCTGGTGGATGCCTTTGTGGCGGTCCGCAACGAGACCGAGCGTCGCGCTGCGCCGCTCAGCGCGGAAGACCAGCAGATCCAGTCCATGCCGGATGCGAGTCCTGCGAAATGGCACCGCGCGCATACGACCTGGTTCTTCGAGCAGTTTCTGCTCGGCGAGCACTGTCCGGGCTATAAGCCCTTCCACCCCGACTTCGCATTCCTGTTCAATTCCTATTATGTCAGCGCCGGCCCGCGCCATGCCCGGCATCGCCGCGGTGACATCACGCGGCCGAGCGCCGATCAGGTCACCGCCTATCGGACATATGTCGATGCCGCCGTTGTAAGATTCTTCCGCGAGGCGGACGAGGCCGAGCTTCGCGCCATCAGCCCGCTGGTCGAAGTCGGCCTCAATCATGAGCAGCAGCACCAGGAGTTGATGTTCACGGATATCCTGCACGCCTTTGCGCAGAATCCGGTTCTCCCCGCTTACGATCGCGAGTGGCGCTTCCCGGCCCCGAACAAGACCGGCGCGGAATGGCTATCCCTGAACGAAGGCATTCACAGCATCGGACACGCCGACGACAGCTTTCATTTCGACAATGAGAAGCCGGCGCATCGCGCGCTCGTCGGTCCCGTCAGGATCGCGCGCAATCTCGTCACCAATGCCGAGTGGCTCGCCTTCATACGCGACGGCGGTTACCGAGCCGCGCCGCTCTGGCTGATGGACGGCTTTGCTACCGTCAGCAACGAGGGCTGGCAGGCTCCGGGCCACTGGCGCGAGATCGACGGTCACTGGCACGTGATGACGCTCGCCGGCCTCAAGCCGGTCGATCCCAACGCGCCGGTCTGCCACGTCAGCTATTACGAGGCGGATGCGTTCGCGCGCTGGGCTGGAAAACACCTGCCGACCGAGATGGAATGGGAGGTCGCGGCCCGCGCGGGCCAACTCAATGATGCCTTCGGCATCGTCTGGCAGTGGACCCGCAGCTCATATTCGCCCTATCCCGGTTACCGCGCCGTGGAGGGCGCACTCGGCGAGTACAACGGCAAGTTCATGGTCAACCAGCTGGTGCTGCGCGGCTCCTCGCTTGCAACTCCGGGCGGGCACAGCCGTATTACCTATCGCAACTTTTTTTATCCGCACCACCGTTGGCAATTCACGGGACTGCGCCTCGCCGACTACGACTAGAGCATGATCCGGAAAAGTGAGCAGCGGTTTTCCGAAGAGATCATGCTCAAACAACGACCTAAAGCGCGATGACAATTCATCCTAATTTCATCGCGCTTTAGAATCTCATCCGACGACAACCGCGCGCCGGACAGCGCGTTCAGGAGAGTATCATGAATGTGCACGCCAGCGCTTTGGCCGAAGCCCATCTTCCTGACGAACAGACCACCGCCTTTGCCCGCGACGCCATCGGGGATCTGTCGCAGCAGCCGAAAAAGCTATCGCCGAAATATTTCTACGACGCGACGGGATCAGAGCTGTTCGAGGCAATCACGCGCCTGCCGGAATATTATCCGACGCGCACCGAGCTCTCGATCCTGCGCGAGCGGGGCTGCGAGATCGCGAAAATCATCCCGGAGCACTCTGCGCTGGTCGAGTTCGGCGCCGGCGCGACCACCAAGGTCCGCCTGCTCCTGAAGCATTGCAGGTTCGCCGCCTACGTGCCCGTCGACATCTCCGGCGATTTCCTCCAGGGGCAGGCGAACGGCCTGCGGCAAGATTTCCCCTCGCTCGGCATCCATCCGGTCGCCGCAGACTTCACCACGCCGTTCGAGCTGCCGCCGGCAGTCGCCTCGCTGCCGAAGGTCGGGTTCTTCCCGGGCTCAACCATCGGCAATTTCGAGCCGCACGAAGCCCGGGCATTTCTGAAGAGTGCACGCGAGATTCTGGGCCGGGGCGCGCTGATGATCATCGGTGCCGATCTGGAGAAGGACGAGCGGGTACTCCACGACGCCTATAACGACGCGGCCGGTGTCACCGCCCGCTTCAACCTCAATGTGCTCGTGCGCATCAACCGCGAGCTCGGCGGCAATTTCGACCTCTCCGCCTTCACCCATCGCGCGATCTACAATCGCGAGCAGCACCGCATCGAGATGCACCTGATCAGCAGGAAGAGCCAGACCGTGCGCATGCTGGGCACGAGCTTCTCGTTCCGGCCGGGCGAGAGCATCCATACCGAGAGCAGCTACAAATACAGCCTGGAGCGGTTTGCAGCGCTGGCGCGCGGCGCCGGCTGGCGCGTGCGGGAAACCTGGACCGATGCGGCACGGATGTTCTCCGTGCATGCGCTGGTCACCTCGGAGTAGAGCAGACCTCTATTGCACCAGAACGGGCTTCGGCCGGCGCATCAAGCCGAGCTTCAGGTGCCATTTGCGCGTGCCGGTCAGCTCATCCTTGACCGGCGTCAGCATGGAGTCCCACATCCTGTACCCGGCGCTGTCGAGCCTCCAACCGTCGATCGTGCCGTCGAAATTCGGGCCCGCAGCGTTGGAGCCGACGAGCCTGGTGAATCGGCCGTCCGGGCCCGCCTCGTACACCTTGTCGAGATCCAACGTGCTGCAGTCCCCGTCGGGCATCCGATCGATATCGGCAGTGTAGAGAAACTGATGAACGGCATCCCCGCCGTCCCGCCTCGGAATTACGAATTCGAGCTCGGCCGCAAGAAAAAGATGGTCGGCACGAAACGGCATGCTGAACGGTGTGAAGCCGATATTGCTAAAATTCCAGCGTCGGTCGATGACGGCCTGCGCCGTAAATCGCGCGGTGCCATCGTCCGCGGAGACGACACGCGTGCCGGCATTGGGCGCCTGCCAATCCCCGGTGCCGAATACCAGGCGAACCGGCACGCCGGCGAGCGGCTTGTAGTCCCGATCCGTCAGCTTGAGCTCGACCTCCAGCAGGACCGTGTCGCCGGCCAAGCCTGACGTCGACGAGAACGTCATGATCGCAAGGCAGGTCAAGCAGCTCCAGAAGGCGTGGCTCATGTTGGCTCCGCGTGCCTTGGCTAAAGACAGTCGATGTAGGCGAGCTTGCTGTCGCAGTGACGACAGCAGAAGACGTAAGCTGTCGGCCCGCGGTCGCGGTTGAGCGAGGTGAGAAATCGCGTCGCGGCGCCGCCGGAAAGGCCGTGATCGTGCACGATGTGCATCATCAATGTGCCCTCGAGCTGCGGATGGCGTGCGCGGATCTCGGCATGGCCGGCAGGCTCGATGAAGGCGGCCGCATCACAGCAACAGGCCATCCACTGCTCCTGCTGCCAGCCGGAGAAGCCCGGGGTGCGAAAGGCGATCTCCTCGACGACCTCGCGGGGAATCTCGTCCGGGAAGAGCGCTTCGTCGACGAAGCTCGCGTCGAATGTCTCATGCGCCGAGCCGTCGGCGATGCACCACGGACAGAGAGCCTCGTCGAGCTCCGCCTCGCAATAGCTTGGCCCCGTATAGATGAAGCCGCGCCGCTGATCGCAGCAAACGCATTGCGCCCCGGACGCAACGATGCTGCCGCTTGCAATCGGATCAGGATGATATCGGAACACGGGAAGGTCCATGTCTGTCGGAGCCTTGACGAGGGACATCACAAATTCAGCTATGAGCAGGCGCAAAATGCCCCGGCAAGGCCGACACGGCGCGAGACGTCGGGCCTGAATGATATCCCTGGCGGAGAACGGCTCGTCGTTAGACGTCCGATCGGCACAAGCGGTTCAATCGGCCGCTTCAGGCTTGGATCCCAGCGACACCGACTCCCATACCGCCACCACGATCAGGATCGCCGTCGTCGCGATCGACAGCCAGAGGGGCGACCATTCACCGCCGAACCAGCCTAACGCCAGAAGCATGAGAATGCCGACGCCGTGCGAGAGCTGGAGGAAGCCGCGGATGGCGTGCTTGAACAGGATGGTGCCGACCAAAAACACCAGGGGACCACCGACCGTGCTCAACACCGTCCTGAGATCGGAATGTCCGGTCGGATGCTTCAGCACGAGCTCGTCGGACACGGCGGTCAGGATGATGCCGGCAATGATCGGCATGTGCAGGTAGGTGTAGGCGAGCCGCGCCAGCCGGCCGGACTCGGCGGATTTCGAAATCAGCTCCGAGCCCGCTTCGGCACCTTTGTGGAAATAGATCCACCACATCGTGACGCTGCCGAGCAGAGCTGCAAGAAAGGCGGAGATATTTTCACCGGTCCAGCTCAGCTCTGCAAAGGTCGCGCCGTTGACGACGATGGCCTCGCCGAGCGCGATGATGATGAAGCCGGCGCAGCGCTCGGCCATGTGGCCGCCCTCGACGCTCCAGGCCTCCATCGAGGAAAATCCCAGCTTCGGGACCCAGAAGCGCGCGGCTGGCGAGATGTATTCGAAGGCGACGGCCGCGAGCCAGAACCACAGCCGCGTCTCGCCCTCAGCAAACCCGCCTGCGATCCACAGCACGGCAGAGACGGAGAGCCAGGCCAGGATGCGGATCGCATTATGCCGCACCAAGATCCGGTGCGGCGGCGTTGCGAACAGCCAGAAGGCCGTCCGCCCGACCTGCATGGCCGCATAGGCGATCGCAAACCACAGGCCGCGTCCCTCGAAGGCCGTCGGGATCGAGATCGACAGCACGAGGCCGCCCAGCATCATCAGGAAGAGCAGGACGCGGACCGGCGTCAGCTCGGGGTTCAGCCAGTTGGTGACCCAGGCGGTGTAGACCCAGACCCACCACACCGCGAGGAACAGCAGCGTGACCTGCACCGCGCCGAGCGGTGTGAAACGGCCGAGCAACGTGTGAGAAATCTGCGTGACGGCGTAGACGAAGACGAGATCGAAGAACAGCTCGACATAGGTCACGCGGCTCGGCTGGTTCGGCACGATGACACGAAACATCGCGCCGCGAGGATTGTCCGCAGCCATAGCCTACCCCGCCGGCAAAAAGTTCAATTCGACATCAGCTTCCGGGCACGCCGGTCTGCAGCGCCAGCGCGTGAAGCACGCCGCCCATCTGGCCGCGCAGCGACTGATAGACGATCTGGTGCTGCTGGACGCGGGACTTGCCACGGAAGGATTCCGAGATCACGGTCGCGGCATAGTGGTCGCCGTCACCGGCGAGGTCCCGGATCGTCACCTCGGCATCGGGGATCGCTGCCTTGATCATCGCCTCGATATCGTGGGCGTCCATTGGCATTCTGCTCTCGCTCCTGTCTTCGCAATTCAGGCCTTCGAATCACCTGCCGGGGTCCCCGGGACCGGCAGGCCCAAACTTAGCGTGAACGGCCTTCTGGGTCACGCTTTCAGCCACTATATTCCCCCTTCAAGCGGGATAAAGGCACGACAAAGTGCCGCGCGCGGCCAACCGACCAAAAAGGCGTGAAAACATGAAGCTTCCGGGCCCCGACCACCCCATCACCATCACCCACAACCCCAGGCGTGTCCGCGTGACAGCGGGCGACGTCGTGATCGCGGACACCATGAAGGCGCTGACGCTGAAGGAGGCCCGGTATCCGGCCGTCCAATATGTGCCGCGGGAAGATGCCAATATGGCCTTGCTTGAGCGGACCGACCGCGTCACCCATTGTCCCTACAAGGGGGACGCGAGCTATTTCAGCGTCAAGGCCGACGGCAAGACGCTGGACAATGCGATCTGGACTTACGAGACGCCGTTCCCCGCCATGACGGAGATCTCCGGCCATCTCGCCTTCTATCCTGACAAGGTGAAGATCGAGGAAGTGGGGTAGCCGCGGCGCGACCCAAGGGACGGCGTCGCTTCCGCTCCGCGCCGCCAAGGCGGGCGAGCAAAGATTTCGTGAACTTTAGCGTGCAGGGGATGGACCGGCTCCTCCGCCACTGGTACGGCCGCGAGACGGAGCATGGCTAGAGCATGATCCGGAAAAGTGTGGAGCGGTTTTCCGAAAAGATCATGCTCAAACAACAACCTAAGGCGCGATGACGATTCATCCTAATCTCATCGCGCTTTAGGCCAAACAGAACTTGCTGATTTCCCGTCCCGGCGGCAACATCCGTACCCAGGGAAGGATGCAACCGGGGCGAACATGACAACGATCTCACCTACGGCGACGGCAGGCGCGGAGGTCAGCGCAACTCCCAAGAGCAAGGTGCGAAACCTGTCGCTGGATCGGGCGCGTACGTTCCTGACCCTGGTCGTGCTGCTGCATCATGCCGTCATCCCCTACACCTATTTCGGGCACACCGATCCGACCGAGTGGATCGGCTTCGACCTGATCGTGCTCGCCAATGACTCCTTCTTCATGGCGATGTTCTTCTTCTTGTCGGGGCTGTTCGTATGGCCCGGCCTCGGCCACAAGGCGCCGCTGACCTTCATCCGCGACCGCCTGCTGCGGCTCGGGCTGCCGTTTGCGATCTGCGCGCTGACGGTGATCCCGCTCGCCTACTACGCGCTGGCATTGCAGGGCGGCTCCGATCTCAGCTTCTCGGCGTTCTGGTGGAAGATGGTGACGGTCGGGCCATGGCCAAGCGGACCGATCTGGTTCGTCTGGGTGCTGCTCGCCTTCGACGTCACGGCGTGCCTGCTCTACCGGGTCTCCTCGACGCTGGTGTTTCCGATCAACCGCATCTCGCAACTGGGCTTCAAGGAGCCGTGGCGGTTCTGGCTGCTGCTCTGGATCGTCACCGAGATCGCCTACATCCCGCTGCTCGTCCATTACGGCGTCAACCGCTGGTTCGAGTTCGGGCCATTCTCGTTGCAGGCGAGCCGCGTGCTGCTTTATGCGTCCTACTTCTTCATCGGCGCCGGCGTGGGCTGCGCAAGTATCTCGACCGGTGTGCTCGGCGCGGATGGCCAGTTGCCGAAGAGTCGATGGAGCTGGCTGTTTGTGACGTTGATCCCCTACGCCGGGATGTGGTGCATGATCTTCGTCAAGCGCGAGATCCTCGGTAATCCGCCGATACTGCCATGGTGGTACCATACGATCTACGGCACGTGCTTCGTGCTGTTCTCGGCGTCGATCCTGCTGACGATCCTCGCCTTCTTCCTGCACTCGAAAGCACCGGGACCGACCTTGCTCGACCGCATGCAGGGCGAAGCCTACGGCATGTTCCTGGTGCACTATCCGATCGTGCTGTGGATCCAGTATTATCTGTTCGACATCGGCGTGCCGGCGATCGTGAAGGCCGCGATCGCATTCGTGCTCACGGTGATCCTGAGCTGGGCCGCCACCGCGGCGCTACGAAAGATTCCCGGCGCGACGCGGGTGTTGTGAGGCTCGCCCTCTCAGTTCGTCATTGCGAGCGCAGCGAAGCAATCCAGACTGTCTCCGCGGAGACAGTCTGGATTGCTTCGTCGCTTCGCTCCTCGCAATGACGGAGGATGTGGCGGTGACTTACGCCACCTTCGCGCCCATATACTCCGGCAGCCAGCGCTCGAATGCGGTGCGCAGCGTCTCGATCTTGACCGGCGCCTCGCCAGCAATCGCGATCACGTCGCCGCCGGTGGTGCCGATGCGCACGCAGGGCACCTCGCAGCCGCGCATCTTCGCAAGCACGAGGCCGGCCTGTGTTTCAGGCACCGTCACGATGTAGCGCGCCTGGTCCTCACCGAACCAATAGGCGTGCGGCACCAGCGCGGCCGGCGCAGCCAAAAGGCGCGCGCCGATGCCGCTGGTCATCGCCATCTCGGCCAGCGCCACCAGAAGACCGCCGTCGGAAAGATCGTGTGCCGCGGTCGCAGTGCCCGCATGGATCATGCCGCGCACGACGTCGCCATTGCGCTTCTCGGCAGCGAGATCGACCGGCGGCGGCGCGCCCTCCTCGCGACCGCAGATGTCGCGCAGATAAACCGACTGGCCGAGCCAGCCATGGGTCTCCCCGATCAACAGGATCGCCTCGCCCTCGGCCTTGAAGGCGAGCGAAGCGGATTTGGTGAAATCATCGAGCACGCCGACGCCGCCGATCGAGGGCGTCGGCAGGATCGCGCGGCCATTGGTCTCGTTGTAGAGCGAGACGTTGCCGGACACGACCGGGAAATCCAGCGCGCGGCAAGCTTCCGAAATGCCCTTCAGGCAGCCGACGAACTGGCCCATGATCTCGGGCCGCTCCGGATTACCGAAGTTGAGATTGTCGGTGATCGCGAGCGGCTTGCCGCCGACCGCGGTGATGTTGCGCCAGGCTTCGGCCACCGCCTGCTTGCCACCTTCGAACGGATCAGCCTCGCAATAGCGCGGCGTGACGTCGACGGTCATCGCGAGGCCCTTCGGCCCGTCCTCTACGCGCACGACGGCGGCATCGCCGCCGGGGCGCTGCAGCGTATTGCCCAGGATGACGTGGTCATACTGCTCCCACACCCAGCGCTTGCTGCACAGCTCGGGCGTGCCGATCAGCTTTTCGAGCGCGGCACCAAGGCCGATCGGCGCCGCCACTTCGCGCGCGTGCACGACCGGCAGCGAGCTTGAGGCGACATGCGGCCGGTCGTAGACCGGCGCCTCGTCGCCGAGCTCCTTGATCGGCAAATCGGCCATGACGTCGCCGCCATGCTTGACCACAAAGCGCTTGGTGGGCGTGGTGTAGCCGACCACGGCGAAATCCAGCCCCCACTTCTTGAAGATCGCCTCGGCCTCTTTCTCCTTCTCGGGCTTGAGCACCATGAGCATGCGCTCCTGGCTCTCCGAGAGCATCATCTCGTAGGCGCTCATGCCGGTCTCGCGCGTCGGCACCGCGTCGAGGTCGAGGTCGACGCCGAGGTCGCCCTTGGCGCCCATCTCGACTGCCGAGCATGTGAGCCCCGCCGCGCCCATGTCCTGGATCGCGATGACACAGCCCTTTTCCATGATCTCGAGGCAGGCCTCGAGCAGCAGCTTTTCGGCGAAGGGATCGCCGACCTGCACGGTGGGACGCTTCTCCTCGGACTTGTCGTCGAACTCGGCCGACGCCATCGAGGCGCCGTGGATGCCGTCGCGGCCTGTCTTGGAGCCGAGATAGACGATCGGCATGTTCACGCCGGAGGCGGCCGCATAGAAGATCTTGTCGGCATCGGCGAGGCCGACCGCCATGGCGTTGACGAGGATATTGCCGTCATAGCGGGTGTGAAAGCGCACCTGGCCGCCGACCGTTGGTACGCCGAAGGAATTGCCGTAGCCGCCGACGCCGGCGACCACGCCGGAGACGAGGTGCCGCGTCTTGGGATGCTCGGGTGCACCAAAGCTCAGCGCGTTCAGGCAGGCGATCGGCCGGGCGCCCATGGTGAAGACGTCGCGCAAGATGCCGCCGACGCCGGTGGTCGCGCCCTGATAGGGCTCGATGTAGCTCGGGTGGTTGTGGCTCTCCATCTTGAAGACCACCGCCTGGCCGTCGCCGATGTCGATCACGCCGGCGTTCTCGCCCGGCCCCTGGATCACCCAGGGCGCTTTCGTCGGCAGGCCGCGCAGATGGATGCGCGAGGATTTGTAGGAGCAGTGCTCGTTCCACATCGCCGAGAAGATGCCGAGCTCGGTGAAGGTCGGCTCCCGGCCGATCAGCTTCAGGATGCGCTCATACTCATCGGGCTTGAGCCCGTGGGCGGCGACGAGTTCGGGGGTGATCTTCGGTTCGTTCTTGAGCATGGATTCGGCGCTTTCGGCGGGGTCTGGCCGTTCTTAGGAACATCCACGGCCTGGGAAAAGCCCTTTAAGGCGCATTTTCCCACTGTCCATAGTTTTGCAGAAGGGGCCCGCAGGAACAGGAATTGCACAGCGCGGACGGATCGGATTTAAGGGCAAAAACCCCTCATTTGAAGGCCCCATTCCTTGCACGAGCTGACCAAAATGACGCCTCCCCACCGCCCCGACCTGCATGTCGCGACCGAAGGGGAATTCAAGGGCTGGCAGACCTGGATTCGCGACAGTTTTGAGAACCATATCGGCCCCTTCTGGCACCGTTTCGAGGAGGACGGCCGCGTCCGCTGCGCCTTCCGGGTCGAGAAAAAGCACCTCAACGGGTCCCAGAACGTCCATGGCGGCTGCTTCATGGCGTTCGCCGATTACTGCCTGTTCGCGATCGGCCGCCATGCGCTGAACGGCCGGGGCGTGACCGTCAATTTTGGCTGCGAATTCCTCGATGCCGGGCACGAGGGCGAGCTGATCGAATGCACCGGCGAGATCACCCGCGCCGGCGGCTCGCTGATCTTCCTACGCGGGGAGATGATGGCCGGCGAGCGCAGGCTGTTCACCTTCTCCGGCACGATCAAGCGGGTGAAGCGGAAGGCGCTGCCGCCGACCGGCGCCTAGCCCGAGGGCCGCAGCCCTCGCGATGGACGGCACGCTCGCCGGGCCGCTCAGGTCGAGAGCTGCTTTTCGGCGATCGAGAGCCACTCGGCCTGCGCATTGCGCAGATATTTTGGTGCGCGCCGCATCTGGATCAGGAGCTCGTTGAAGATCACCCGCGCTTCCGCGGTGCGGCCGACCATTTGCAGCAGCATGCCGTAGCGCACCCGCGCCTCGGCACCGGGGAAATAGGCCGACACCGCGTGATATTCCTCGAGCGCCTCGTCGAGGCGTCCGACCTCGGCGAGCGCGCGAGCGTACAACAGATGCGCTTCGGCCGAGTCGAACTCCGGCCACTGCTTCTGGAGATCGTCGAGGGTGACCAGCGCATCGGCCGGACGATTGCCTGAAAATTCCGCCTGCGCCTTGCCGAGCGCATAAGCAGGGTCGTGGCCCGTCGGCAGCTTCAGGATGTGATCGTAGTGCCGTTCGGCCTCGCCGAACCGCGCGATCCTCACGCATTCCTGGGCGAGCGCCGCGCGATTGGCGATGGTGTCGGTCGCGGCGAGGCGATCCTGCAATTCGCGATAGCGCTTTTCCGGATCGAGCCGGTCGGCGAAGCGCTGGCGGGCTTGCCGCGCCTGCGGGCTCGAAAACCATTCGGGAATGAGCTCGACGACGATGTAGGCCAGCGAGCCGATCAGCGGCACCATCAGGATGATGAACGCCCAAGGCCGCAACCGCCCGGTGCGCGCTGCGTGCCAAATGAGCGTGATTTCGAGCAGCAGGACGACCAGGGCAACGGGCATGCGAAATCCGACGCGCGTATCAATGGCGCTGGCACCTTTGATGGCATGCCGGCGCGATGCGACAATCCAGAGTTGTTCGGATCGCGCGGATCTTCGCGCGCGATCGAACAACCCTTCGTCAGTCGCGATGTCGCGTGATGAGGTTCACGCCGCGCGGTCGAGATGCGCGACGAGGCCGGCGAACAGGCCGCGCCCATCGGTGCAGCCCATGATGTCTTCGACGTGGTTTTCCGGATGCGGCATCATGCCGAGCACGTTGCCCTTGTCGTTGACGATGCCGGCAATGGAATGCGCCGCGCCGTTGATGTTGTAGGCCTCGTCGACGACGCCTTCGGCCGAGCAGTAGCGATAGAGCACTCGCCCCTCGCCCTCGAGGCGCTTGATGGTCTCTTCATCCGCCTCGTAATTGCCCTCGCCATGGGCGACCGGCACGCGGATCACCTGGCCGGCGTTGTAGCCGCGGGTGAACGGCGTATCGGAGCGTTCGACGCGCAGATGCACGTCGTGACAAATGAACTTGAGCCGCGCATTGCGCATCAGCACGCCCGGCAACAGGCCGGACTCGCAGAGAATCTGGAAACCGTTGCAGACGCCGAGCACGAGCCCGCCCCTGGCCGCATAGTCGCGCACCGCATCCATCACCGGCGCGCGCGCCGCGATGGCGCCACAGCGCAGGTAATCGCCATAGGAGAAGCCGCCGGGCACCACGACGAGATCGGTTCCTGCCGGAAGCGAGGTCTCGGCGTGCCAGACCATCGCCGGCTCGTGTCCCGAGATCAGCTTCAGCGCACGCGCCATGTCGCGCTCGCGGTTGATTCCGGGAAAGACGAGGATGGCGGCTTTCATGGCTTTGAGTTCCGAAGCGAGGAATGGAATCGGGCTGGCCAGCGGCCAAATCGTGAGGAGACATAACCATTTGACGCGGATTTTACCAGTGCTAGCCTCACTTGGCCGCTTTGTGCACAGGCCATAGCCCGCCTTTTGGCCGAACGATTTTGCCCGGGATTGAAGCCATGAACGTCCCGTCATCGCCCACGTCTCCGGCAGAACCGGTCTCCGCCGAGGGCGTCGTCGCGGCCGGTGCCTATGTCGACGGCCGGCGCGTCGCCAATATCGCGATCAGCGAAGCCTCGAGCTGGCGGGCAAAGCCCGGGCATGTCGTCTGGATCGGGCTGCACGAGCCGGACATGGCGCTACTCAGCGCCGTGCAGAAGCAATTCGATCTGCACGAGCTCGCGATTGAGGATGCCAACCACGCCCATCAGCGGCCGAAGATCGAGCAATATGGCGAAGCCCTGTTCATCGTTGCGCGGACTGCGCAACTCTTCGAGGGCCGGACCGTCTTCGGCGAGACGCACATCTTCGTCGGCGACGGTTATCTCGTCACCGTCCGTCACGGCGCCTCGACGTCCTATACGGCAGTGCGCGAGCGCTGCGAGAGCTGCCCGCGGGCGCTGGCACGCGGCGAGGACTACATCCTCTATGCCGTTCTCGATTTCATCGTCGACAACTACTCCCCTGTGCTCGAAAGCATTCACGATGAGGTCGAGGGGATCGAGGAGGACGTGCTCTCCAAGCCAATCAGCAAGGCGCAGATCGAGCGGCTCTACATGCTGCGCCGCGACCTGCTGCGGCTGCGCAACGCGATCGGCCCGCTTGTCGAGGTCTGCCGCCGGCTGGAGCACGACGAACTGTCGATGGTCCGCCCGACCATGCAGCCGCTGTTCCGCGACGTCACCGACCACGTCAGGAATATCCAGGAGCGCATCGATTCCATGCGCGAGGTGCTCGCGTTCGCGTTCGAAGCAAGCCTCCTGGTCGGCCAGGCGCAGGAAACCGTGGTCTCCAAGAGGCTGGCCTCCTGGCTCGCGATCATCGCCGTTCCGACGGCGGTTGCCGGCATCTACGGCATGAACTTCAAGCACATGCCGGAGCTGGAGTGGGAGTACGGCTACTTTGCCGTACTGGGCCTGATGGTGGTCGCGTGTCTCGCGCTCTACTGGCGCTTCCGCCGCGTCGGGTGGCTGTGAAGGCGAAAATACTCAACCGACAGCGTCGCGATCAGTCTCGCTCCTCATCCTGAGGAGCCCGCCAAAGGCGGGCGTCTCGAAGGATGAAGGCCAAGGTGCGAAAGCCAGGCCTGCATGGTTCGAGACGCGCTTCGCGCTCCTCACCATGAGGACCACAATACAGACTCAGACGATCTCGACGCGATAATTCTCGATCACGGTGTTCGCCAAAAGCTTGTCGGCGGCTTCCTTCAGCGTGGCTTCGGCCCTGGCCTTGTCGGCGCCAGCGAACTCGATGTCGAACACCTTGCCCTGACGGACGCTGGCGACGCCATCGACGCCGAGCGATTTCAGCGCGCCTTCGATGGCCTTGCCCTGCGGATCCAGAATGCCCGTCTTCAGGGTAACGGTGACACGTGCCTTCACGTCGATAATCCCTCTTTAGCTCTTCACCAGCACTGGGCCGGAGCCCGCCGGACGCTCGTTCTCCATGAGGATGCCGAGCCGCTTTGCAACTTCGGTATAGGCCTCCAGGAGTCCGCCGAGGTCCCTGCGGAAGCGGTCCTTGTCGAGCTTCTCGTTCGACTTGATGTCCCACAGACGGCAGGAGTCCGGCGAGATCTCGTCGGCGACGATGATGCGCATCATCTCGTTCTCGAACAGGCGGCCGCACTCCATCTTGAAGTCGACGAGGCGGATGCCGATGCCGAGGAAGAGACCGGTGAGGAAGTCGTTGACGCGGATGGCGAGCGCCATGATGTCGTCGATCTCCTGCGGCGTCGCCCAGCCGAAGGCGGTGATGTGCTCTTCCGACACCATGGGGTCGTTGAGCTGGTCGTTTTTGTAATAGAATTCGATGATCGAGCGCGGCAGCTGCGTGCCCTCCTCGATGCCGAGGCGCTGCGACAGCGAGCCGGCGGCGACGTTCCGCACCACCACCTCGAGCGGCACGATCTCGACCTCGCGGATCAACTGCTCGCGCATGTTGAGGCGGCGGATGAAATGGGTCGGCACCCCGATGTCGTTGAGGTGCTGAAACAGGTACTCCGAGATCCGGTTGTTGAGGACACCCTTGCCCTCGATCACCTGATGCTTCTTCGCATTGAACGCAGTGGCGTCATCCTTGAAGTGCTGGATCAGGGTCCCGGGCTCCGGGCCTTCGTAGAGAACCTTTGCCTTGCCTTCATAAATGCGTCGCCGACGGCTCATGGGGATGTACCGTGTTTTGTTAAAATCCATGAATTTGGTGTGCTCCGGTTGACAAGGATCAGGACCCACAGCGGAGCTGCCGTGAACGGCCTGGAACCCACAGAAACAGAACAGGAACCAAACCTTTAGGCAACCTATCCGATTGGCTGTCCCAGCACAATCGACCCGGCTCTTCCAGCACCAACTTATACCGTCTTGCCTGCGGCTTAACGGCTCATTGGTCTGCCGATTCGTGCCCCTTATCTAGGCATCGGCCGGGGTCACCGCAACGCGGCGTCACGGCCGGATTCAGCCAGGGAATTGGAACGGAAAAGCATGACCACGTTCGACAAGCGCCAGGAAGGTTTCGAGAAGAAATTCGCCCTCGACGAGGAGCAGAAATTCAAGGCCGAGGCCCGCCGCAACCGGATGCTCGGCCTGTGGGCGGCCGAGAAGCTCGGCATCACGGGCGATGCCGCCACGGCGTATGCCAAGGATGTGGTCGCAGCCGATTTCGAGGAAGCCGGCGACGGTGACGTCCTGCGCAAGGTTTTGGGCGACTTTTCAGCCAAGGGCGTTGCCGTCACCGAGCAGGCGATTCGCGCCAAAATGACCGAGCTGCTGGCCGTGGCGGCGATCGAGGTCAAGGCCGGGAAGTAAGCGAACGCCTTCTATGCAGCGCGCCGGCGCGCACGTGTCTTGCGCGCCGCGCGACGCTTCCGCGGACGCCCGGCCACGACGTGATCGGCCGCGCCGTAGTCACGGCGGATGGCCTCCAGCAATTGCCGCGCCGCCATGCTCAAAAATCCGCCGCGCCGGGTGACGACGGTCACATCGTGGCTCGCCGAAAGATCGCCGACGGCAATGGTCGACATGGTGCCTGAGACCATCTCCTCGGCCACGTGGCTTTGCGCGAGCAGCGCAACGCCGAAGCCTGATTCCACGAGGCGCTTCTGCGCGGTGAGGCTGTCGACCGGCGTCCATTCGACCTCGCCCAATCCTTGCGTGAGAAACAACGCAAAGACGTGGGAGGCCGCAATCTCGCGGCGTCCGGGTATCTCGGGAAAAGCGATCCAGCGTTGCCCACGAAGCTCGGCGAGACGTCTGACACGTTTGCCGGCGAGCGGATGATCGGGCGCGCACACGACTTGCAGCCGCTCGGTCAGGATCGGCTCGCAAGCTAGATCGGCCGACCGATCGACATTGTAGCGCAGCCCGATCGTCGCTTCCCCGCGGCGGATGAGGTCGCTGACCTCAGTGCTGGTGGCGGTGCGAAGCGTGAGCGCGACGTCCGGATGCGCTCTCGCAAATCCCTTCATGATCTCCGAGAGGCGGCTGTCGGCGAGCGTGCCGGTGACGGCGAGCGTGACCGGTCCTGAATTCTGTTTCGTGAGCGCGCGTATCGCCTGCGACGCATCCTGCGCAGCCGCGACGGCGCGCTCGGCATAGGGGACCAGCACGCGCCCGGCATCGCTCAGCAGCGTCCGGCCCGCAATCCGCTCGAACAGGGGCACGCCGAGTTCCTGCTCCAACAGCGCAATGCGGCGCGAAATTGCCGGCTGCGAGCGATGCAGCACCTTGGCCGCGTTCGAGATCCCTCCCCTGCGGTGAACGGTCAGGAACGTATCGAGGGCATCGCTGTCCATCACGAACACCTCATGCAGAAAACTGATGATCTGAAGAGAAATAACAAATTTGGCGGATGGCGAAAATGCTCCTATCGATGGTGTCGGAACAGATACCACGACACGGGAAGCGAGCCATGACGAGCCAACTGGAGAAGGCAAAGACGTTTCGAGCCCTGCACGAGCGGCCGGGCGCCTTCATCATTCCCAATCCCTGGGATGCCGGCACCGCAAAGCTGCTCGCGGCCATGGGATTCGAGGCGCTCGCGACCACCAGCCTCGGGCTTGCCAACATGCTCGGCAGCTCGACCGTCAGCCTGGATGGCATCCTCGTCAATTGCCGCGCGATCGCCGCGGCGACCGACCTGCCGGTCAGCGTCGATCTCGAGAACTGCGGCGCGCATGAGCCGAAACGCGCGGCCGAGGCCATCCGGCGCGCGGCCGAGGCTGGCGCGGTCGGCGGCTCGATCGAGGATTTCACGGGCGATCGGACGCGGCCGATCTACGATTTTTCGCACGCGCTCGAGCGTGTCCAGGCCGCGGTGGAGACGGCCCGCTCGCTGCCCGTACCGTTCACGCTCACCGCGCGTGCCGAAAACTTGCTGCACGGGCGCAATGATCTCGACGACACCATCAAGCGCCTCAGGGCGTTCGAGGCCGCAGGCGCTGACGTGCTCTATGCGCCCGGCGTCTACGACCTCGCGACGATCAAGATGGTCGTCTCGTCGGTGACAAAGCCCTTCAACCTGGTGATGGGCTTTGCCGACCCGACGCTGACGCGCGCGCAATTGTCGGAGGCCGGCGTCAAGCGCGTCAGCGTCGGGGGTGCCATGTCGCGATTTGCGCTCGCAGCCTTCCTGCGCAGCGCGCGGGAGATGAAGGAGAAGGGATCCTTCACCTACGTTCGCGAGATGGCGCCGATCAAGGAGCTCCGCGACGCCTTCGCCGCGGTCACTCCTCCTTGAAGCCGTACTCCGGCACGTTGCCGCTGGCGCCGTAATATTTGTAGGGCAGGAATTTGCCGCTCATGGTGATCTTGACGCGATCGCCCTTGGGGTTGGCGACGCGCTCGATCGCCATGTCGAAATCGATCGCCGACATGATGCCGTCGCCGAACTCCTCCTCGATCAGCGCCTTCCAGGCCGGGCCGTTGACCATCACCATCTCGTAGAAGCGATAGATCAAGGGATCAGTCGGCGGCATCGGCGTGCCGGTGCCGCGCATCGGCACCTCGTTGAGCATCACGGTCTCCGCCTTCGACAGCCCGAACAGCTCGCCGGCATTGGCCGCCTGCGGCTTCGTCAGCTTCATCTGGCCCATGATCGCGCCGACGATCAGCACCTCCGAATAGCCGCCGATCTTCTCGCAGATGTATTTCCAGCTCCAGCCTTTCTCGCGCTTGATGTCGAGCAGTTTTTCGGTGAGGTCGGAACGCTTCATGTGAGGGTCTCCCTAGGTCAGGCATGTGACGAGCCTGCCGCTTTGGGACGCACGAAACGTGCCAATAAATGAGGCTTACAGCTTCACGCCGGCGCCCTCAGCAAACCAACAATTCGCTCTCGTAGCAACCATTAAAGCGACGTCCGATTGCCGGGAGGATGACGCCGTGCTCGTGGCCGTCAAGGCGTGGCCTGGCAGCGGCGGATGTGAGGCGAGGCCGGCACGACGGCCAGCCTTGACGGCCGCTGTGCGCGGCGTCATTTGCGAGGGCAGGTCGGGACGAAGAAACGGTGCTTCGGCCGAACAAAGAAACGCGATCAGGTGGCGGGCACGCTCGCGATTTTGGGCGGTTCGGCGAGCCACGGCGTTCCGCGTGCGACGACGGCGTTGATGACGACGAGCAGCTTCCTGGCACAGGCGATGAGCGCGCGCTTGTGGCCCTTGCCGGCGGCGATCAGCCGGTTGTACAGGGCCATGAGCTGCGGATTCCAGCGGAATGATGCCGGTAGAGCCGCGGTGTAGAGCGCCCGGCGCAAGCGTTCGCGCCCGCCTTCGATGTGACGGACGCCAACGTGATCGCCGCTGTCGTTGTCGTAAGGCGCAAGCCCGACGAGGGCTGCGGCTTGCTCGCGCGTGACCTGGCCAATCTCGGGCATCCTGATCAGGATGGAAACCGCAGTCGGAAGGCCGCTGCCGGCGACGCCGTAGATCAGATCGAGCCGTTCGGCGAGATCGCGATGCTTGCGGATCGCTGCCACCAGAGCCTTGAACTCGGCTCGTTTGTGCCTGGCCAAGAGAGCAATCTGCTCCTTCCAGAGCTTCTGGATACGCGCGTTGCGGCAGCTCTCCAACCGGTTTTTGAGCTTTGCAATATCCTCTCCGATCTGCTCGATCATTGTCAGATGCTCGGCAAAGGGCCCCAGCCGAGGATCCGGAGCGGGGTGGATCTTCTTGGCCGCGGCGGTGCAGGCTGCAATCAGCGCTGCATCGATCTTGTCATTCTTGGCCCGCTGCAGGTGGAACATGGCAAAGGCGCGCACCTGGACCGGCTGAAAGACCACGACGACAAAACGTTTGCGTCGCAGCTCGGCGACGACCGCCCGCTCATAGCCCCCGCTCGCCTCGATCCCGACCCGTTTGACCTTCCGGCGCTGCAACCATTCCACCAGCACCTTGTAGCCTTCCGGTGTGTTCTCGACCTGCAACGGCTCCGAACAGCCATCGACTGCCACGTCAAGTTTGCGCTTGCCGGTATCGATCCCGGCACAGATCGTGATACGCTTGGCCATCTTCCTCGACCCTCCCTTGTGATGCGAACCTGAAGTTCGTTCAACCATGCGGGTCCCGATGAAGTGCCGATCGCGATCTTGCTACGAAACGCAGCCCTCAAGGCTTCGGTGGGCATCGATCCGATCGATCGGCGGCCCAGCTCGGGTGGCCGCCCGGGCTGGGCCATTCCTCACGGAACCAGGCCATTGTAATCCGGCGCGCTAATACAAGGGTGGGCAAAGGCGCTCTTGCGCCGTGCCCACCATCTCTCCGGTTGCTCGATTCGCAATGGTGGGCACGCTCCGCTTTGCCCACCCTACGAGACCTACTGTGATTGCTCGATCACCCCCTGCAGCCGCACCAGCTCCGACTCCAGATCGCGCTCCACGTCCGCGGCGCGGATCTCCATCACCCGATAATCGCGCGCCTCCAGCCACGTCCGCCGTGACGCGCGGTCGGCGTCGATGGTCTCGCCCTCGCCCGGATTGACCAGCTCGATCGCGATCCGGTGCGGAAACGAGACGAAGTCCGGAATGTGCCGCCCGACCGGCGTCTGGCGCTTGAACTGCCCGGCGAAGCGACGGTCGTGGGTCAGGGCCTGCCAGAGCAGGCGCTCGGCGTCGGTCGGGTTACGGCGAAGCAGGCGCGCGAGCCCGCGCACGGTGCTGCCGCTGTCGGGCACCCCGCCCTGCCCGTGTTCGGCGAGCAGCGCGCGCAGCCGCGTCGCCTGCTCGCCGTCGAGCACGCCGCCCTTGGCCGGGCCCTTGCGCCCTTCCGCGATCGCCATGACCACCCCGTGCAGGGTGTGCATGTCCTGCTTGGTCGGCTCCATGCGGGTGAAGATGTTGCGCAGGTTGACCAGCATGGTGTCGCGCTTCTCGGCCGGGCGCAAAAACTCGACCCGGTCGAGCTCGCGCACGAGGTTGTCGAAGAAGGCCTGAATCTGGTGCTGCGAGGCGCGCTCCGAGCGCTCCGGCATGCCGTGCGGCAGCGCGCCCTCCGTAACCCGTTTGAACCATTCGTAGCCGACCAGCAGCACCGCCTGCGCGAGATTCAGCGAGGCAAAGCCGGGATTGACCGGGAAGGTGATGACCCGGTTGGCCAGCGCGACCTCCTCGTTGGTCAGCCCCCAGCGTTCACGGCCAAAGAGGATGCCGGCCTTTCCGCCGGTCGCGACATGGCTGGCGATCTCGGTCGTCGCCGCTTCCGGGCCGACCACCGGCTTGGCCTGGTCATGGGCCCGGGCGGAGGTGGCGAACAACAGGTCGAGGTCGGAGACCGCCTGCTCGACGGTGTCAAACAGCTCGACCCGCTCCAGGATGTGGTCGGCACCGGCCGCGGCGCGCTGGGCGGCGATGTTGGGCCAGCCGTCGCGTGGGTTGACGATGCGCAAGCGGCTCAGGGCGAAGTTGCCCATGGCACGGGCCGCCATGCCGATGTTCTCGCCGAGTTGCGGCTCGACCAGGATCACGATGGGACCGTCGAGGGCGAGGCCCGCCTTGCTCTTGTCAGTCCCCGACATCTCGTTCTGCTTTCACGCTGGTTCTCAAGGCCTTGGAGAGGGCGCCTTAGGAAATGATTCAAGCCGGCCACCGACCGGCTCCGCCGATTGCGCCTCGTTTGCCTGTCCTGACAGAATTCTCAAGCGAAATAACGGGGTTAGATTCGGCTTTTGAATCTCGCCCGAAACTTCAGCTCCGGACCCGGCCGCAGTGCCGCCGCGGCTCCCCGCTTAAGGATGCTGGATGGGCTAAAAGTGCATAATCCCTTGGCTTTCGCCCGCCGCTTCCCGGTGCTATGAGGCGGCGGATATTCCCGTTGACGCGCCAAAGCGCCGTTCCCAAGAGGCTTCCCCGATCATGGCAAAAATCAAGGTGTCCAACCCCGTCGTCGAACTCGATGGCGACGAGATGACCCGGATCATCTGGCAGTACATCAAGGACAAGCTGATCAACCCGTTCCTCGATGTCCAGCTCCTGTATTTCGACCTGGGGATGGAGTACCGCGACCAGACCAACGATCAGGTGACCATCGACGCCGCCGAGGCGATCAAGAAGGTCGGCGTCGGCGTGAAGTGCGCCACCATCACCCCGGACGAAGCCCGGGTGAAGGAATTCAACCTGAAGCAGATGTGGAAGTCGCCGAACGGCACCATCCGCAACATCCTCGGCGGCGTGATCTTCCGCGAGCCGATCATCTGCAAGAACGTGCCGCGCCTCGTCCCCGGCTGGACCAAGCCGATCATCATCGGCCGCCATGCCTATGGCGACCAGTACCGCGCCACCGACATCAAGTTCCCGGGCAAGGGCACGCTGTCGCTGAAGTTCGTCGGCGAGGACGGCACCGTGATCGAGAAGGAGGTCTTCAAGGCTCCCGGCGCCGGCGTCGCCATGGAGATGTACAATCTCGACGACTCCATCATCGACTTCGCCCGCGCCTCGTTCAACTACGGTTTGCTGCGCGGCTACCCGGTGTATCTGTCAACCAAGAACACCATCCTCAAGGTCTATGACGGCCGCTTCAAGGACATCTTCCAGGACATCTTCGACCGCGAGTTCAAGAAGGAATTCGAGGCCAAGGGCCTGACCTACGAGCATCGCCTGATCGACGACATGGTGGCCTCGGCGCTGAAGTGGTCCGGCGGCTACGTCTGGGCCTGCAAGAACTACGACGGCGACGTGCAGTCCGACACGGTCGCGCAGGGCTACGGCTCGCTCGGCCTGATGACCTCGGTCCTGCTGACGCCCGACGGCAAGACGGTGGAAGCCGAAGCCGCCCACGGCACGGTGACCCGCCACTACCGCGAGCACCAGAAGGGCAAGGAGACCTCGACCAACTCGATCGCCTCGATCTTCGCCTGGACCCGTGGCCTCTCCCACCGCGCCAAGCTCGACAACAATCCGGAGCTGGCGAAGTTCGCGGCCACGCTGGAGAAGGTCTGCGTCGACACCGTGGAAGACGGCTACATGACCAAGGACCTCGCGCTCCTCGTCGGCGCCGACCAGCGCTGGCTCTCCACCACCGGCTTCCTCGACAAGGTCGCCGAGAACCTCACGAAGGCGCTGGCGGCGTAAGCCGGCGTCTCGCCTCAACCGTCATTGCGAGCGAAGCGAAGCAATCCCAGGCTGTCTCCACGGTCGGACACTGGATTGCTTCGTCGCTCCTCGCAATGACGAGCCTCTTATCCGGGTAAGCATCATGCCGACAATCAAGAGCCTCGCGTTCGCCGTCCTCACACTGGCCAGCACATCGGCCGTTGCCGCAGCCGCGGAGCTTCCCGACGCGATCGCCGCGCCCGGCGAGACCGTCGTGCTGAGCGTCCACGCCGAGGGCGCGCAGGTTTATGAGTGCAAGGCAGGGACCGACGGCAAGCTCGCCTGGGCCTTCCGCGAGCCGATCGCGACGCTGCTTTCCGAAGGCAAGACGATCGGCCGCCACTATGCAGGCCCCAATTGGGAGCACGCCGACGGCAGCGCAGTGGTCGGCAAGGCCATCGGCAACGCGCCGGGCGCAACCGCAGGCGATATCCCCTGGCTGAAGCTCGAGGTCGCCTCGCGTCGGGGTAGCGGCATTCTGACACCCGTCACCACGGTTCAGCGCATCAACACCCATGGCGGCAAGCTCGACGGCGCCTGCGAGAAGGCCGGCGAGTTCAAGAGCGCACCCTACTCGGCCGACTACATCTTCCTGCGCAAGGGCTAATCACTCAGCGGTCCGTGCCCTCGCGCTCCGCCTGCGCGAGCTCGGTCGCCGCGAGGTCGCCAGTCTCTTCGAGACGCGCCTTAGCCGTCTTGTGCACATGCGCGGCGAGCGTCGGCATGCGTTCGATCAGGGCATGAAAATGCTGGGCGTCGAGCACCAGAAGGCGGGTCTTGCGCGTGGCGGTCACGGTGCCGCTGCGTTTGGTTTTGTGCAGCAGTGCGATCTCGCCGAAGAAAGTGCCGTCCGCAAGCCGCACGCGCTGGCTCGGGAGTGAAATCTCGACCTCGCCGGCCGTGATGAAATACATCGACGAGGCAGCATCGCCACGCCGAACCAGGATCTCGCCCTGCTCGATGGTGCGTGCCCGCAGCAGCCGCATGATGTCGGCGATCTCCAATGCCGTGAGGTGCGAGAACAGCGGCACGCGCGCGAGCATGCCCCAGGTGACGACGAAGTCGCGCCGCCTCACCTCTTCCGCAAAGGCGCTCGAGATGATCGCAACCGGCAGCGCGATCATGGCAAAGCCGCTGATGATGGCGAACACGGAAACGAATTTGCCGAGCGGCGTCACCGGCACCACGTCGCCATAGCCGACTGTGCCGAGCGTCACGATCGCCCACCACATCGCCTGCGGGATGGTGCCGAGCTTCTCCGGCTGCACTTCGCGCTCGATGGCATAGAGGAGCGAAGCGAAGGTGAGCACCACACCGATCAGGATGACGATGCATCCGATCAACGCGCGCCGTTCGGCATGGACGGCTGCGAGCAGCGAGCGCATCGCTGGCGAATAGCGGATCAACTTGAAGAACGGCAGCACGCCGAGCGCAGCCAGCGTCGCGTGCCGGCCAGTGGCCAGCACGATGGCTGCGGGGAGGAACGCCATGAGATCGATGATGCCGAGCGCGGAGAAGGCATAGTCGAGGCGGTCGGCGAGCGCCGAGCCTTTGCGCGGCGTGTGCCCCGCCACCGTCCACAGCCGCGCGGCATATTCCAGCGCGAACACGATCACGGACAGGATGGTGATCGCCGAGAACAGCGGGCCGAACTGCGCGTCGAGGTCCGGCACCGAGGCAAGCGTCATTGCCACGACGTCGAGCACGATGACGGCAATGATCACCTGGATGAAGCGCGACCCGGCCGAATAGGCCAGCGGATCGTGCTCCAGCAGTTCGTACAAGCGATCCCTCAAATTGGGATCGCGAAGCCCACGTCCTCGCGGAACGAGGCGCACGGTGTCTACGCGCCGACCATGGCTTTTTCGATCGCCGAGAGCGCCGCCGCCGCGTTGGCGCCGTCGGGTCCGCCAGCCTGCGCCATGTCAGGCCGGCCGCCGCCACCCTTGCCGCCGAGCGCTTCGGAGGCGACGCGAACCAGGTTGACGGCGTTGAAACGCGAGGTGAGGTCGGCCGTGACACCAACCACGACGCCGGCCTTGCCGTCCTCGGTGACGCCGACGATCGCGACCACCCCGGAGCCGATTTGCTTCTTGCCATCGTCGGCAAGGCTCTTGAGATCCTTCATCTCGATGCCTTCGACCGCACGCGCCATCAGCTTGACGTCACCGACCTCGCGCACGCCTGCGGCAGCGCCATTTCCGGACGATGCACCACCGCCCATCGCAAGCTTCTTGCGGGCGTCGGACAATTCGCGCTCGAGCTTCTTGCGCTCGTCCATCAGCGCGGTGATGCGCGCCGGCACGTCCTCGAGCGAGGTGCGCAGCTCGGCGGCTGCGGTCTTCGCCAGCGCCATGGTGTCGTTGGCGTGCTTGCGCGCATGGCGTCCGGTCAGCGCCTCGATGCGGCGCACGCCGGAGGCGACTGCGCTCTCGCCGGTTAGCGTGATCAGGCCGATATCGCCGGTGCGTTTCACATGGGTGCCGCCGCAGAGCTCGACCGACCAGCCGAGCGCGTTGGCGCCGTGTTCGCGCGCGGTCTTGCCCATCGAGACGACGCGGACCTCGTCGCCGTACTTTTCGCCGAACAGCGCGCGCGCACCGGCCTCGCGGGCCTCGTCGACGCCCATGACGCGCGTGGTGACTTCGTCGTTCTCCAGCACCACCTCGTTGGCGATGTCCTCGACGCGCGCGAGCTCCTCCGGAGTGATCGGCTTCGGATGCACGAAGTCGAAGCGCAGACGATCGGGCGCGACCAGCGAGCCGCGCTGCGCGATGTGATCGCCAAGCACCTGGCGCAGCGCCTCGTGGAGAAGATGCGTCGCGGAGTGATGGGCGCGGATCGAGGACCGGCGCGCATGGTCCACCTCGAGCTGGAGCGCGGTGCCGGCCTTCAGCGTGCCTTGCTCCACCGTGCCGATATGCACGAAGAGGTCGCCGAGCTTCTTTTGCGTGTCGGTCACGCGGAATTTGATCCCGCCCTCGCCGACCATCACGCCGATATCGCCGACCTGGCCACCGGACTCCGCATAGAACGGCGTCTGGTTGAGCACGATCGAGCCGGTCTCGCCGGCCTCGAGGCTGTCGATCTCCTTGCCGTCCTTGACCAGCGCCGCGACGACGCCTTCGGCGCTCTCGGTCTCATAGCCAAGGAATTCGGTGGCCCCTAATTTTTCGCGCAGCGGGAACCAGATCGCTTCGGAGGCGGCCTCGCCGGAGCCGGCCCAGGACGCGCGCGCCTTCTCGCGCTGACGCTCCATTGCATCGGTGAAGGCGGACTGGTCGACGCCGATGCCGCGCGACTTCAGCGCGTCCTGCGTGAGATCGAGCGGGAAGCCGTAGGTGTCGTACAGCGTGAAGGCGACGTCGCCATCGAACATGTCGCCCTTCTTCAAGGACGCGCTCTTCTCGTCGAGGATGGCAAGGCCGCGAACCAGCGTCTTGCGGAAGCGGGTCTCTTCCAGCCGCAGCGTTTCCTCGATCAGCTTCTCCGCGCGCACCAGCTCCGGATAGGCCTGGCCCATCTCGCGGACCAGCGCCCAGACGAGGCGATGCATCAGCGGCTCTTTCGCCCCCAGGAGCTGCGCATGGCGCATCGCGCGGCGCATGATCCGGCGCAGCACGTAGCCGCGGCCCTCGTTCGAAGGCAGCACGCCGTCGGAGACGAGGAAGGCCGAGGAGCGCAGATGGTCGGCGATCACCCGGAACGAGGCCACCGTCTGCTCATTCGGTCCACTGCCGAGCGCGGATGCGGTCGCATCGATCAGCTGACGGAAGAGATCGGTCTCGAAGATGCTGTCGACACCCTGGAGGATGCAGGCCATGCGCTCCAGCCCCATGCCGGTGTCGATCGAGGGACGCGGCAACGGCTGGCGCTCCTCCTTCGTCACCTGCTCGAACTGCATGAACACGAGATTCCAGAATTCGAGGAAGCGATCGCCGTCCTCTTCCGGGCTGCCCGGAGGTCCGCCCCAGATGTGCTCGCCGCGATCGATGAAGATCTCCGAGCACGGGCCGCACGGGCCGGTATCGCCCATCGCCCAGAAATTGTCCGAGGTCGGGATGCGGATGATGCGGTCCTCGGAGAAGCCCGCGATCTTCTTCCAGAGGCCGGCCGCCTCGTCGTCGGTGTGATAGACGGTGACGAGCAGCTTGTCCTTCTTCAGGCCGAAATCCTTGGTGATCAGATTCCAGGCGAGCTCGATCGCGCGCTCCTTGAAGTAGTCGCCGAAGGAGAAGTTGCCGAGCATCTCGAAGAAGGTGAGATGTCGCGCGGTGTAGCCGACATTGTCGAGGTCGTTGTGCTTGCCGCCGGCGCGCACGCATTTCTGCGACGTGGTGGCGCGCTGATAGGGGCGCTTCTCGACGCCCGTGAAGACGTTCTTGAACTGCACCATGCCGGCATTGGTGAACATCAACGTCGGGTCGTTGCGCGGCACCAATGGCGAGGACGGCACGATCTCGTGGCCGTTCTTGGCAAAGAAGTTCAGAAAGGTCGACCTGATCTCGTTGACGCCGCTCATGTTCATCCAATCGGGTGATAGGACCCGCCAGAGCCATCCAAACTCGACATCAAGGCTGATATCTGCGGGCGATTGCGCTTTTAGACAAGGTGAGCTGCCCTGTCCAGAAACTGTGCAGAGAGATCAGAGGGTTGCCGCAGGCGCGCAATCCTCGTTGATAGCTGTTGCAGGCGCGTTGACAGGCTTGGCCAGCCTGTGTTCTGTACCTACCTGTATCGTACGGCCACGTCGGGAGAGACCGGCTTTGGTGCCGGCGCCGAAGGAGCAACCGCCCCGGAAACTCTCAGGCAAAAGGACCGCGTGGCTTTGACAGCATCTGGAAAGAGGCGCCGACGGGCATTGAAGCCCGGGTGGCACCCGCCGACGGGATAATACTCTCAGGCACAGCGACAGATGGGGCTTCGACTGGTTTTTCGGGGAATCCTCCCCGGGAACCGCGAGGGCCCCTGTGATGCTTGCGCGCGACGACCAAGACTCCCTCAGACGTACCCCCCTTTACGGGCTCCACGTGTCCCTTGGCGGCAAGATGGTGCCGTTCGCGGGCTATGAGATGCCCGTGCAGTACCCTGCGGGCGTCCTGAAAGAGCATCTGCATACCCGCAGTTCTGCTGGCCTGTTCGACGTGTCCCATATGGGCCAGATCGCGCTCCGGCCGAAATCCGGCAGGGTCGAGGACGCGGCCCGCGCGCTGGAACGCCTAGTGCCGCAAGACATCGCGGCGCTTGCGCCGGGGCGGCAGCGCTACGCCCAGTTCACCAATCCGGACGGCGGCATCCTCGACGATTTGATGGTCGCCAATTTCGGCGATTACCTGTTCCTGGTCGTCAACGCCGCCTGCAAGGCCGAGGACGAGGCGCATCTGCGCGCGCATCTCTCCGATGACTGCATCATCGAGTCGCTTACCGAGCGCGCGTTGATCGCACTTCAGGGTCCGAAGGCCGAGGCCGTGCTGGCGAAACTTTGTGCAGAGGCTCCGTCCATGAAGTTCATGGACGCCGGCCCGCGCAAGGTCGACGGCGTCGACTGTTTCGTGTCGCGCTCAGGCTACACCGGCGAGGACGGGTTCGAGATATCGGTTCCCGCGGGCGATGCCGAACGCCTCGCCAAGGCGCTGCTCGCAAATTCCGACGTGTTGCCGATCGGGTTAGGCGCCCGCGACAGCCTGCGGCTCGAGGCCGGCCTTTGCCTCTACGGCCATGACATCGACACCACGACCACGCCGGTCGAGGGCGCGCTGGAATGGTCGGTGCAGAAAAGCCGCCGCACCGGTGGCGCCCGCGCCGGCGGTTTTCCCGGTGCAGAGAAGATCCTCGCCCATTTCGACCAGGGCGCGGGCCGCCGCCGCGTCGGCGTGCGCGCTGAGGGCCGCGCGCCGGTGCGCGAGGGCGCGCCGTTGTTTGCGGACGCGACGTCGACCGAGGCGATCGGCGCCGTCACCTCGGGCGGCTTTGGCCCGAGCCTGAATGCGCCGGTGGCGATGGGCTATGTGCCTGCCGCGAAAGGCGCGCTCGGCACAAAGCTCTTTGCCGAAGTGCGCGGCCAGCGGCTGCCGCTCACCGTCGCCGCCATGCCATTTGTGAAAAACACCTACAAACGCTGAGGATCGAGAATGACCACGACGCTGTACACCTCCGACCATGAATGGCTTGATATCGACGGCGACGTCGCAACCGTCGGCATCACCGATTACGCCCAGCAGCAGCTCGGCGACGTCGTGTTCGTCGAGCTGCCCAAGGTCGGCCGTACGCTGAAGAAGACGGAAGCCGCCGCCGTGGTCGAGTCCGTGAAGGCGGCGTCCGACGTCTATGCGCCGATCTCGGGCGAAGTGCTCGAGGTCAACCAGGCGGTCGTCGATGAGCCGGCGCTGGTCAATTCGGATGCCGCAGGCAAGGCCTGGTTCTTCAAGATCAAGATTGCCGACAAGAGCGAGCTCGGCGGACTCATGGATGAAGCCGCCTACAAGGCGCACACGGCTTAAGCGATGGAGCAAGCGATGACCGCGCACCGCAAATCCAACGGCGATACCGCCGCCTCTTTCGTTCGCCGCCATATCGGTCCCTCCGCGCGCGATGTCGCGGCGATGCTGGACACGGTCGGTGCGAAAAGCGTGGACGCGCTGATGGCGGAGACGCTGCCGGCATCGATCCGGCAGGCCGCTCCGCTCGATCTCGGCAAGCCGCTGAGCGAGACCGAAGCGATCGCGCATATGGCCGAGCTCGCAGCCCAGAACCAGGTCTTCACCTCGCTGATCGGCCAGGGCTATTCAGGCACGATCTTGCCCGCGGTCATCCAGCGCAACATTCTGGAAAATCCCGCCTGGTACACGGCCTACACGCCCTACCAGCCCGAGATCAGCCAGGGCCGGCTGGAAGCGCTGTTCAACTTCCAGACCATGATCTGCGACCTCACCGGGCTTGATGTTGCCAACGCCTCGCTGCTCGATGAGGCGACGGCTGCGGCGGAAGCCATGGCGCTCGCGGAGCGGCACTCGCAGGTGAAGGCGCAAGCCTTCTTCGTCGACAAGGACGTGCATCCGCAGACGCTCGCCGTGATGCGCACCCGTGCCGAACCCTTGGGCTGGAACCTGATCGTCGGCGATCCCCTCACCGATCTCGATAAGGCAGACGTGCTCGGCGCGCTGCTGCAATATCCCGGCAGCTCGGGTGCGGTACGCGACCTGCGGCCGGCAATCGCGACGCTGCGCGCCAAGGGCGCGCTCGCGATCGTTGCCGCCGATCTGCTGGCGCTGACGCTGCTCGCTTCGCCCGGCGAGCTAGGGGCGGATATTGCGATCGGCTCGGCGCAGCGCTTTGGTGTACCGATGGGGTATGGCGGACCGCACGCGGCCTACATGGCAGTGCGCGATGCGCTGAAGCGCTCGCTGCCCGGCCGCATCGTCGGCCTCTCCGTGGACTCGCGCGGCGCGCCGGCCTATCGCCTCGCGCTTCAGACCCGCGAGCAGCATATCCGCCGAGAGAAGGCGACCTCCAATATCTGCACCGCGCAGGTGCTGCTTGCGGTGATCGCCTCGATGTACGCCGTCTATCACGGCCCCGAAGGCCTCTCGCAGATCGCGCGCATCGTGCATCGCCGCGCCGCCGTGCTGGCCGCGGGCCTGCGCAAGCTCGGCTTCGCGCCGCGTTCCGAAAACTTCTTCGACACTGTCACCGTGGACGTCGGCGCCAAGCGCGACGAGATCGTCGCGCGCGCGGCTTCCGAGACAATCAATCTCGGCGTCGGCAACGACGGCTTGCGCATCGCGCTCGACGAGACCACGACGCCGGCGACCATCGAGGCGGTCTGGCGCGCGTTCGGCGGCAAGCTCGCTTATGCCGAGATCGACGCGACAACGCGCGAGGCGCTGCCTGACGCATTGAAGCGGGCGACGGGCTTCCTCACCCATCCCGTGTTCCACGCGCATCGCTCGGAAACCGAGATGCTGCGCTACATGCGCAAGCTCTCAGACCGCGACCTCGCGCTCGACCGCGCCATGATCCCGCTGGGGTCATGCACCATGAAGCTGAACGCGACCACCGAGATGATGCCGCTGACCTGGCCGGAATTCGGCAGCCTGCATCCATTCGCGCCAAGCGAGCAGGCAAAAGGCTATCACGCGCTGTTCGCGCGGCTGGAAAAATGGCTCTGCGACATCACAGGCTATGACGCGATCTCGCTGCAGCCGAACTCAGGTGCGCAAGGCGAATATGCCGGACTTTTGGCCATCCGTGGGTACCATGCAGCGCGTGGCGAAAGCCATCGCAAGGTGTGCCTGATCCCCTCCTCTGCGCATGGCACCAACCCGGCCTCGGCCGCGATGGTCGACATGGAGGTGGTGGTCGTCGCCTGCGAGAAGAACGGCGACGTCGACGTCAATGATCTCCGCGCCAAGGCCGAGAAGCACTCGAACGATCTCGCCGCCGTGATGATCACCTATCCCTCGACGCACGGCGTGTTCGAAGAGCACATAAGGGAGATCTGCGATATCGTGCATGGCCATGGTGGCCAGGTCTATCTCGATGGCGCCAACCTGAACGCGCAGGTCGGCCTGTCGCGGCCCGGCGACTACGGCGCCGATGTCAGCCATCTCAATTTGCACAAGACCTTCTGCATCCCGCATGGCGGCGGCGGCCCGGGCATGGGACCGATCGGCGTCAAGGCGCACCTTGCGCCGTTCCTGCCTGGACATCCCTCAACCGATCCGAATGCGACGGTCGGCCCGGTCTCGGCCGCACCATTCGGCTCGGCCTCGATCCTGACCATCTCCTACATCTACATCCTGATGATGGGCGGCGAAGGGTTGAAGCGTGCGACCGAGATCGCGATCCTCAACGCCAACTATGTCGCGGCACGCTTGGATGCGCATTTCCCGGTGCTCTACAAGAACGCGAAGGGCCGCGTCGCGCACGAATGCATCATCGACCCGCGACCGCTGAAGACGACAAGCGGCGTCACCGTCGACGACATCGCCAAGCGCCTGATCGACTACGGCTTCCACGCCCCGACCATGAGCTTCCCGGTGCCGGGCACGCTGATGATCGAGCCGACCGAGTCGGAATCGAAGGCCGAGCTCGATCGCTTCTGCGACGCCATGATCGCGATCCGGAAGGAGATCGCCGAGGTCGAAGCCGGGCGCTTCAAGATCGAAGCGTCGCCGTTGCGCCAAGCGCCGCACACCGTGCACGACATCGCCGACGACAACTGGACCCGCGCCTATACCCGCACTGAGGGCTGCTTCCCTAACGGCGTCTCGCGCACCGACAAATATTGGTGCCCGGTGGGCCGCGTCGACAATGTCTACGGCGACCGCAACCTCGTGTGCTCGTGCCCGCCGGTGAGCGACTACGCGCAGGCGGCGGAGTGATGAATTTGTAGGGTAGGTAGAGCGTCAGCGAAACCCACCACTGCGATTCTCAAGCGATGAAGAAGGCGATGGGTTACGCTTCGCGCATTGCTGTGCCTCTCCCCTTGTGGGAGAGGGGCAGTTCCGCCACGAGATACAAACTCGCTAGCGTGAGGAGTCTTTCTCGACATTCTCACGTGCGGAGAGAACCCCTCATCCGGCGCTTCGCGCCACCTTCTCCCACAAGGGGAGAAGGAGGGAGACAGGCCACCGCACGTCTCATTAAGCTCTACGGCGCAACCAGCGCACGAGCGCCTGCGTCCCACCGCCAGAGCCTCTCGTTGGTCAGCTTAGTGCCGCCCCACCAGCGATGGATCGGATTGTGGCGGCAGAAATCATCTTCGCAGGCCACGACTGCCCGCCCAAGCTCAGTCAGCGCGACCTGGCTCTTCCTGTAACGGTGGTAACGAGCCACTTCGTCCTTCTCGAACGGCGCCTCGCCCAACCCAAAAATCATCGGCTTTGGGCATTGTGCCAAATCGTCCAGCAATTCGCCGGCCTCGCTCTCATCGAACACCTCTTGGTGCTGCGCCGCTCGACGCGCCACCTGAGGGTCGGCGCACCCGTCTTCGATGTAGTCCAGCATTGCCATTTCGCTCAGGCCGAGGCCTGTTGTTAAATTAGGCAACTCCTGAAGCAGGGCGATAAGAGCCGACCGCAGCCGAGGAAGGAGCATCAGATCATTCATCAAGAGATCGAAACAGCACTCGGGCGTCGGCGCACGCCAGGCCTGCCAGGCGCGGCTCGCTAGTGTCAGGTGACTATCCGCAACTTTGAACGCCGGCAACTTCCATTCCGCCACTGATTCCGGGTGATACCCCGCGACGGCGTCGTCCGTGTGCACCAGGCTCAGCTTGGTCGTGATCTCCTTGTATGGGCGAAGAAGGTTGAGCAGCCAGACCAGCACGAGTTGATCGTTTGGCAGCGGATCAACCCACACTTCAATCGAATCGAATTTCTCGCAGAGCTCGAAGAAGCCGATATCTCGCGTGCCGAAACCTTTCAGTGAGCACCGCGGAACGTCGTCGAGCCAGTGATCGCCAACATTGCAGTGCTTCGCGGAGCGTGGCTCCAGCCCGATGACAAGCTGCTCCTCGGACGGTAGCCGGTCCAGGACGAAGCGAAGAGAAAAGCCAAGTACGATGTTCGCCAAAGGCGTCGGCCGCAATTGAAGTGGCGCAAGATCGTTCGTCGTCAGGATCAAATGCGACATGTGACTCCGCCCACTCAGCACCCAAACGAAACGGGCGCCGAAGACGTCGGCAACTCAACGTCCTCAGCGCCCGCTCCTCGCGAAACTTGACTGGTGTTAGGTCCTACTCCTCCGTCGGCTCCTCGCCGTCGGCGTCGCGCTCGGGATTGCCGGCCAATATCTGCTCGGCGATCAGGCCGGAGTTCTGGCGGATCGCGGTTTCGATCTTGGCGGTGACGTCCGGGTTGGCCTTCAGGAACGCTTTGGAGTTCTCGCGGCCCTGGCCGAGGCGCTGGCTGTCATAGGAGAACCAGGCGCCGGACTTCTCGACAATGCCGGCCTTGACGCCGAGATCGAGGATCTCGCCCATCTTGGAGACGCCCTCGCCATACATGATGTCGAACTCGACCTGCTTGAAGGGCGGCGCCAGCTTGTTCTTCACCACCTTCACGCGCGTGGTGTTGCCGACGACCTCGTCGCGCTCCTTGATCGCGCCGATGCGACGGATGTCGAGGCGGACCGAGGCGTAGAACTTCAGCGCGTTGCCGCCGGTCGTGGTTTCCGGCGAGCCGTACATCACGCCGATCTTCATGCGGATCTGATTGATGAAGATCACCATCGTGTTGGACTTGTTGATGGAGGCCGTCAGCTTGCGCAGCGCCTGGCTCATCAACCGCGCCTGGAGACCCGGCAGCGATTCCCCCATCTCGCCCTCGAGCTCGGCCTTCGGCACGAGCGCCGCGACCGAATCGATCACCAGCACGTCCACCGCGCCCGAGCGCACCAGCGTGTCGCAGATTTCCAGCGCCTGCTCGCCGGTGTCGGGCTGCGAGATCAGGAGGTCGTCGATGTTGACGCCGAGCTTGCGCGCATAGACCGGATCGAGCGCGTGCTCCGCGTCGATGAAGGCGCAGATGCCGCCCTTCTTCTGCGCTTCCGCCACCGTATGCAGCGCCAGCGTCGTCTTGCCCGAGGATTCCGGCCCGTAGATCTCGACGATGCGCCCCTTGGGCAGGCCGCCGATGCCGAGCGCGATATCGAGCCCGAGCGAGCCGGAGGACACCGCCTCGATGTCCATCGAACGATCGCTCTTGCCGAGCTTCATCACCGAACCCTTGCCGAACTGACGCTCGATCTGAGAGAGCGCGGCAGCCAGGGCTTTACTCTTGTCCATGGAAGATCCTTCGACGATACGCAGGGCAGTGGCGGACATCTGGTCGTGCTCCTTATGGCGGGGATTCGGCGTTGCGACAAACGATTGGCGAAGCGGGTCGGCGATAAAAGCAATGTACACCGTTTGTTCCAAGTTCGCAATATGTTCTTTTGCGCTTCGGGGTACCGTTCGCATTTAACCCCCAGCGCCCTAAGTTGAATTTGTGGGTGTCCTAATTTGTTCGCAAACCGCCTCAAGGCGTTCATGCCTCGGAGCGCCTAGTCTGAATGGGGTAGCCCATTTCGTATAGGGAACAATCAGCCGGGCAACGCGTCGGTATGAGGCCCCCAGCCGAAAGGTGCCCCCCCGACTGCTGGAGGAAAACCCCTCAAGCGGGTTGGCGGCCCCCCATTGGGGCCGTTTATATTCAAGGACAGGGCCGCCCGAACTGGCGGCCTCTTTCATTTCCAGGACGGTTTCGGGGACGGTTTCGGGCTCTCACCAAAATCCGCGAAAACAACCCCATGCAAAGTAGCCGGCCCCGCCCCGGTCGCTACGTCTCATCGCCACCGTCCGCAGTTTTGGCCCGTGAAACGAGCAAGGCCGCCCCGCCCAGCAGCCTCCTCTCCCCGCGCGTGCCGGCCTACAGCACGGCCAACAGAATGAGCCCCACGACCAGCACGACAAAACCCATCGCCGTCGCAGCGGCGAATGATCGCTCTACGTTATCCATCTGCCACCCCTGATCGGCGGGCCACGTTCCCCCATGGCGTCGCCGAACGCGCTGAGTCTCCCCAATCGCTGTGTCGTAATTTCTGCGAGTGGGTGTCGGAATTGGGACGGGATTCGTCCTTGAGTTGGCAATCCGGCCCTGAAGAGCCAATCGCCCGCTTCGGCCTGTAAGCTCCCTGTAAGCTGCGCGGGTTAACCTCGCTTGGCTACGGTGTTGCAGCCCAGCACCTCAGCCTCCAATAACCTTCTGCCCCGCCCGGCTCTCCCCTGGCGGGGCTTTTTTCGCGGTGCTCAATCCTGAGATTCGCGCGTCAGCCGCAGCGAGAAGGATCTGATCGCAGGCGCGGCCAGGAGGACGACCGGCAGCATCGCGGTCCAGGAGATCAACCAGGACGCGAGCCAGTGTTTGACGAAGTCGGGTGCTGCGGTCGCGGGCAAACTCGCAATGGCGGCGGCGATCAGGCAGGTCAGGCCGGACTGGATCGTGCCGAATACAAAATGGCTGTAGCGACGGGGAATGCCGAGCATGAAGCGCCTTGTCTCCAATCCGCCACGAGCGGAGCAAGGCACGTGCCATGCGCTCATCTCACCGCGCGATGCGACCCGGGTGCCAACGCTGCTCGGCGGATGAATCGCCGCCGCAGCCACGCGGCTGTTTCGACAGTCCCTCAAAGCGCCAGAAGGTGATCACGCTCGCCTCGCCGCATCGCTCGCAGGCGAGCGTCCTCGCCGAGGCCATAGCGTCCGCACCTGAAAGCCGCAACGCGCTGCGTATTCACACTGCATATCGCGTCACGCCGCGCGTCGTCCGCGGACATGTCGCTCGCGGAATCCGTGGTTCTCCGGCCATGAACAAAGTTCCTGCGCAAGCAGCGGCAGCGCGGTCAATTCGGATAGTTGCTCCGCCCGCCCTCCCGGTCGTGCATCTGAAGGATGCGGACGAAATCTGCCATGCTCGAACGGTCGTCGCCCTCGCTTGCGCGCAGGATGTAGCCGTCTGTCTCGGGCCGGCCGCGCTGCCAGACCCGCTTGAGGAGGTCGACGATCAGCTTCATGGAATCCGAACGAGTTGCCGGGCCGCCGGGTTTGAGCCGAATGGCTCTGGATGAATCATTGCCCAGCCAATGCGCGGCCAGCCGACCGGTTCCCTCATCCCCAGCCGAAATTTGCGCCGCACCATTCGTGGGGAGCATCTTTCGCGACATCCCCTCGTGTTTCACGCCACCCGGACATCAAGGATTTCGTTGCATTATCCACGGCTTAGCGGCAAATTTGACAGACGGCGGGAATATTATGACGTTCAACATGTTACGTTAACCAAGGGTGAATCGTGGAGGTAGGCCATGAATCACAGGGGCATCGAATTCACCGTGGCCAAGACGGCGATACAAGGTGTCTGGCAATGGCAATTCCGCATCGGCGAAACGGTCAAGACCGGCAAGACCGAGACCAAGATTGATCTCCTTGCCATCCGTCGCGTGCAATTGCGTATCGACCGCGAACTCAAGGCTATCGATCGCAAGACGGCCTGAAACCGGTCGCGAGGACATTGTCGGCAAGGCCTCGCCGTGCCCCCTGTGGTGCGCTGTCATACGCATTGTCCACACAGCTTTGCTGCTCATGAATCCCGTAGAGTTCCGGAGTTGATCTGCCTGCGGTTTGGGATTGCACTGCGCGCCTTCATGGCCTCGGGGCGCGGCCATTATCCGATCGGTGCCAGCCATGCCGCTCTATTTTTTCCGGATCCGGAACGGGCGCTATTCGGGCTCATCGGAACAGGCCAGCGAATTCGCCGACCGCGATGCCGCATGGAAGGAAATGACCCATGTCTGCGCCGACATGGCCGCCGGTATCGCCCGCAAATTGCAGGAGAACTCCGAATGGCACATGGAGCTCCTGGACGAGACCAAGCAACCGGTCTTCCGGATTCGTATCGTCGCGGAATCCTTTGATTAGGCTCAAAGGTTAGCCGCGTCCGGCCGCTCTGCCCTCCACCTTCCCGGCCGTCTCCCTGGCTGCCTCGCGCTGGCGCTTCCGCCGCAAGTCCCTGGCACGTACGAAGCGCGCCCCGACGTGCTCGCCATTGCGCCAGGTCAGGATGCAGATCCGGATCACCTCGCCGCCGGTCGTGAACGACAGGCCGAATACTTTCGGCACAGGCAACGCACCGACGTCGAGAGACACGCCCTCGTCGGAGACATCGACGATCGTGCATTCGATCCATGGCGCATCGGGCGCCGGAATCAGAAATCCGGGCCTGTAGAGATCGACCCGCACATGTCTGCGGGCGCCAAGATCTTTGCGGTGCCGGGCCATCGCCCTCCCCTGAAAGAGGAGACACTAAAGCGCAAAGCTTTGAACGGGGTTTCCGAAAAAAACTAAAAGTTGCTGCAAGCTGGAAGCCGGGCCGCTCGCTTCAGTCGGCGCTCGGCAGGCGCCGCATCGTGAACTCGATGTCGCCGCCGGGCAGCTCGCGCCAGCTTTCGACCTCGCTCATGTAGCCGGCCTTCGGATAGCGGGCGAAGAAGGCCTGCGCCTTCGCCCTCGCCGCCTCGCGGGGCAATGTGAAGGTCTCGCGCAAATAGCCGTCGCCCGCCTTGCGCCGGCGCGCCATCCGGTCGGCAAGATCCCGCGGGCGAAACACCATGCCGCAACTCCTTCACCCATACGCCCCCGAATATAGGGAGATTGGAGAGCGAAGAGGAGTCCGGCCGGCTGTCGCGGTCAGTTGGCGGTCGGAGCGGTCTTGGTCTTCTTGGCTGCGGCCGACGCCTTGGGCGCTGCGGTCTTGGGGGGATCGGCGCGCATGCCGCCCCAGGGGTCGTTGTTGGGGGCCTTGGCGTCCGGAATCTTCCTCAGCGTCTCCTTGTAGCGCTGGTCGCGCTCGGCATCGGCCGCCTTCTCTTCGTCGGTCTTGCTCGGCCCATCCTGCAACATATTGATATGAGGCATCGCATTCTGCGCGTAGGCCGGCCCGGCGATCACAGCCAGCAGCGCCGCCATACGGAAAACCTTCATCGTGTCACTCCTTGATATCGATGGGTCGAGCCGGCGCGTCGTCAACTGAGACGCCGCATGCCCGCGCGACCCGCTAGAAACGGTCAGATTTGCAGGATTTCGGCGATTGCAGCCAATCGTCCCAGATCGGGCCGCATTTGGTGCACCCGCCCAGCGCAAGGCCGACCAGGCCCAAGCAAAACACCAAGACAAATCGCCGCAACATCATCCACCCTGTTCCGAGGCGCGGCATCATAGGGGGCGAAGTCGGGCATTTTCAAGCCAAGGCGGAAGCCCCCGGGACGAGGTGACTTTGCCGTGCCATACCGGGCAGAATGGCCGAAACATCGGGCAACAGGGGGAAACGGAATTCATGCCAGTGCAGCCAACGACGGAATTCAGCATCGAGGAGGCGAGGCGCGTGCTGGGCGACGTGTTCGCGCCGTGGGTTCAGGATCTCGGCCTGTCGGTCGAGCGCATCGACCACGAACCGCCGCCGAACGATACAGACTGGCAGCCAGGCGCGGTGCTGCGCATGGCCTTCTCCGAGCGGCTGTGCCGCAGCGGCGGCGTGGTCTGCGGCCAGGCCCTGATGGCGCTCGCCGACACCTCGATGGTGATCGCGATCCTCGCCGCCAACCGCGGCTACCGGCCGATGACGACCGTCGACCAGACCACGCACTTCATGCGCGCGGTCTCATCGTCGGACGTCCTGGCGGATGCGAAGGTGGTGCGGCTCGGACGCACCATGAGCTTCGGTCGCGTCACGCTGTTGTCCGCCACCGACAACAAGCCGGTGGCAATGGTCTCGAGCGCGTTTGCGATGCTGCCGGGGTAGTTTACTTGCCCAGCACTTCGTCGGCGGCGGTGACGATGCTGACCGTCGGGTTGTTGCCGCAATAGGTGCCGAACTTCTTGGCGTTGTCGACGAACACGTCGGTGTCGATGATCGCGTTGTCCTCGTCACCCTTGTACCAGCCGTCCATCCAGGTCAGCACCAGCTTGATGGTGTCATCACCGCTCTCGAGAAACTGCTTGCAGCTCATGGTCGACAGATCGAGCTTGGTGGCGTTGGCGGGAGCCGACGACAGTGCGAGCGCGGCAGCGAACAAAATCGAAATCGTGGTCTTCATCAATATCTCCATTGGCGAGGCGCGCCACAAATTGATCGACCTCTTCGCGAGGCCGCTGGGAAGCGCGAGCACAACGCCCGCGCCTGCCGCGCATTGTCGTAAACGAAGTATGAAGCGCCCGGCAAGTACGACGTAGATTGAATTTAGTTCGATGTAATTTTCATGCCGTAATTTACACTCTCTCAGTTTGGATTAACGGACATGTTTGAGAAGCGTGCAGCGCAGCGACATCGGGTTTTCAAGGGTGGGACGATCAGCTTTGAAAGCCGCGGCGTTGCGTGCACGGTGCGGAATTTGTCGAGCAGCGGCGCTGCAATCGACCTCGACGGCCGCGTTTTACTGCCGCCGTCGTTTACTCTGTCGATCTCCAGCGATCTGTTCGTGCGCAAGTGCCGCACCGTGTGGCGCAACGATAAACGCCTCGGTCTCGCCTTCGAACAATAATGCCGAGGCTGTGAACCGTGGTTCGCAAAACGCGTCTTTCGCGCCGGGCGACTAGACCGTCCTGCGACGACTCACGCGCCCGCGAAAGCCGGCGATGACGAGCGCGATCACCACGAGCACCAGCACGGCGACCGTCGCCCAGAACCGGCCGCCGGGACGATCGAGCGTACGCGACAATAGCGAGGGCGATTCCCCTTCCCGCGCCAGGCGGAACGCGACCACGCTGTCGCCGATCGACGTGCCGCCTTCCGAATGGCCGCCGGCACCGATCGCGACATATTGCTCGCCCTTCCAGAGATAGGTCATGGGATTGGCAACGCCTGGTACGGGCAGCCGGCCCTGCCACAGCTCGCGTCCGCTTTTCGCATCGAAGGCGCGCAAGTATGCATCCATCGCGCCGGTGAAGACGAGACCGCCCGCCGTGATCGCGACGCCGTTGACGAGCGGCGTGCCCCACGCAAACGGCAGGCCGAGCGGCGCGAGATCCTCGGTGGTGCCGACCGTGGAGCGCCAGAGGATCTTGCCGGCCTTGAGGTCGACGGCGACCATCTCGCCCCATGGCGGCTTGACGCAGATCAGCCCCATCGGCGACATCACCACCGAACGCGACATCGCGAACGGCGCGCCCTGCTGCTGGCCGAAATCATGGCCCGGCGGCGGATTGAAGCCGGCCGCCTCCGCGCGCGGGATCAGCTTGATGAGATGTGCGACCCGGCTGGTGTTGGCATAGAGGATCTGGTTGCCGGGATCGAACGCCGCGCTGCCCCAGTTCACCCCGCCGCCGGTGAACGGAAAACTCAAGCGTGCCTTGCGTCGAGGGCGGCGTGAACAGGCCCTCGTTGCGTGCCGCCGCGAACTGCCGCTCGCAGGCGGAGCCCATGCCGGGGATCAGCGAGAAAGCATCGTCCACCGAGATCGTCTGCTGCGTCAGCGCCGGCACATGGGTCGGGAACGGCTGCGTCGGCGACGGTTTTTCGCCCTCGGCCGCGCCTTGCGGAACGCGGCGCTCCTCGACCGGCCACACCGGCTTGCCGCTGTCGCGGTCGAGCACGAAGACGAAGCCGTGCTTGGTCGGCTGGATCACCACGTCGCGCTGCCCCTCGCCGGTGTCGATGCGCGCGAGCGTCGGCTGCGACGGCAGATCGTAATCCCAGAGATCGTGATGCACGGCCTGGAACGACCAAGCGAGCTCGCCGGTCTCGATGCGCAGGGCTACGACCGAATTGGCGTGCTCGTTGTTGCCGGGGCGCCTGCCGCCCCAGAAATCCGGCGACGGCGAGGATGTCGGCAGGACCACCAGTCCGCGCGCCTCGTCCACCGACATCGGCGCCCAGACATTGGCGTGGCCGGCTTCGATGCCGTCGTGCTTCAGAGGCTCAAAGCTCCAGCGCGGCTGGCCGCTGCGTGCGTCGAACGCGCGCACCGTTCCCGCCGGCGCGTTGACGCGCCGGTTGTCGCCGATCGCAGAGCCAACCACGACGACGCCGCGCCCGACCGCGGGCGGCGAGGTGATCTGGAATTCGCCGGGCCATTCCAGCTTCATGCCGACGTCGATCCTGACCTCGCCCTTGTCGCCGAAACCGGCACAGGGAATTCCGGTCCGCGCATCGAGCGCGATCAGTCGCACATCGTTGGTGCCCATGAAGATGCGGGCGCGGCACGCGGCATTCGCCGGCGCCTGGTCGTCCACCCAATAGGTGACGCCGCGACAGACGAAACGGTTTGCGGGGCGATAATAGGTGCCGATCTTCGGATCGTAGCGCCACTTCTCGGCGCCCGTGCCGGGATCGAGCGCGATCACCTCGTTGAAGGGCGAGCAGAAGATCAGGCTGTCCTCGACGAACAGCGGCGTGCTCTCGAATTTCGTCCGCTTCATCACCTCGCTCGGGCGCGTCACGAGATCGCCGGTGTGATATTCGAAGGCGCGGACGAGATTGCCGACATTGTCGGGCGTGATCTGCTTCAGTGCTGAATATTTTTGACCGCCGGCGTCGCCGCCCCAAAACTCCCAGCCGGAGGCCGGACTTGGCCCAAGCATCAGGACCGCGAGCAGGCCGGCCAGATGACAGAGGCGGATCATCGGGCTCGCCCGGTGCTATTTCGGCTTCTTGGCGGGCTCGGTCTGGCGCGCCCCGCCCCACGGGTCGTATTTCTCCTTGGGATCGGGAATGCGATCGAGGGCTGCCTTGTACGCCTTCTCGTCGACCTCGGGAGCCTTCTTCTCGGTCTTGGGGCCGTCATTGCCGTGGCGCCGGCCGCCCATTTGGGCCTGCGCAGGCGCGGCAACGCATGCCAGCACGATCACCGCGACGACAAAAATCCTCATCCGTCAATCCCTCCCACCTGGCGTATCAACCTAGCCTGCATTGCCTCATTGGCAAATCCCCGCCGGCCGTTCGGTCCCGCTCAGCAATTGTTGATCGAGGGGGGCTTCGATCGGCAGTCTTCGTACCCATCTGTCGGGACGCGGGGGATCTTCACGGATGCTACGGATCGTTGCTCATGCGGCACTGCTCGCCGGCGCGCTGGCGCTCGGCGCCTGCGGCTTTGCCGACAGCCGCGCGCCGGTGCCCGAATTCATGCGCATGAAAGACGCCGAGCAGCCGCCTCCCGAACCGCCACCAGACGTCAAAAAAATCGTTCACGAGCAGATCGAATTCGTCTTCATGGCGACGTCATATCCGCGCGAGGTGCAGGTCGCCCCACCCGATCACGAAGTCCGCGGACCGGGCTGGACGTCCTGCGTCCGCGCGCAGCTCACATCGGCGACCGGCGCCGCGCTCGGCACCCAGACCTATGTCGTGACCATCAGCGGCGGCAAGATGGTCGACCGGCGGCGCGCAGAGGCCGACGACATCTGCGGATCCGAAACCTACGAGCCGATCTAGGAAACAGCTTCGTCTTCCGCTCAACGTCATCATGTTCCCCAGAACAACGGTCATGTTCCGGGAAAACCCGCAAGAACATCCGGAACGAATGCGCACGCCCACTCTTGTCACCCCGAGGGCAGTTGCCACGGAGAGGACTGATGAGGACAACGATGATTGCGCTGCTGGCAGGCGTCGGGGCCCTGGCCGCGACAGGAGTCGCGAAGGCTACCGACATCTCCGCGACCAGCGAATACGCCAATCCCGATCTCGTGCAGCAGGTGCGCCTCGTCTGCGACGACGCCGGCCGCTGCTGGCGCACCCATAACGGCGCGCGCGTGATCATCCGCGATTCCTACGGCTACATGCCGCGCGAGCGTTACTATGAGCGACGCAGCTATCGCGACTGGGACGAACCGCGCGCGGGCGTCGGCATTCGCACGCCGGGCGTTAGTGTAGGCGTGGGTGTCGGCGACGATCGCTACTAGTTCCGTCGCATGGAATCGGAAAGGACCGGACGACAATCGTCGTCCGGTCCTGTTTCGTTTTTGCGTCATTGGTTGATGGTGGCCCGGTCAGGCGGGCTTAACCGACCTGGATCATTTTGTGCCGGCCGACCAGTAACAGGGCGGCATCCGGCGGCTTGCCGCGGATGTGGTCAACGGGACGTTAACACTACCGCTCGAATTGAAGCCTTGCGCCAACGGTATTTTCCAATGTTTGCGCTAAGCATGAGCCGTGATGCGGCTCGGACTCCGGCCCGGGCGGCGTGAACGGGGAACGACGGAACGTGGTCGATATCGCACATCGAGCTGCGGTCAAGAGCGCATCGGCAAGCGATGCCACGGCTCCGCGCGCCCGTAACCTCTCCGACCCTGAGCCGCTCGTCCCGCTTGCGTCCGTCGAGGTGGGGCAATGGCAGGCGCTCAGCGCGCAGGCGATCGAGCCGAACGGCTATTATCTACCACCCTGGGTGCTCGCCGTCAGCGCGACGGCCCGCGGCCGCACCGGCGCAATGGCGCTGCGCGCGCTGAGCCCATCTGCACAACTGATCGGGCTGCTGCCGGTCGTCTCGCTATGGCGCGCCTGGAAAATCCCCCTGCCCGCGCTGGTGAGCGCGCATCCCTACGGCACGCTGTGCAGCCCGCTGCTTGATCGTGACACCGCGAGCGAAGCCGCGACGCGCCTGCTCGATCAAGCGCGCGATGCCGGCGCCCACACGTTGATCCTGCGCGACGTCGCGCTTGACGGTGCGGCGATGAAATCGCTGACTGCAATCTTGTCTCGCGACGGTTTGAAGCCGCGCGTGCTGAGTTCTTACGTGCGCGCCAGTCTCGATGCGACGCAGGATGGCGATGCGCTGCTGCGCGAGGCGCTCGGGACGAAGAAGCTCAAGGAGCTTCGGCGCCAGCGGCACCGGCTCGAAGAGCATGGTCCGGTCACGTTCGAAGTTGCGCGCACGCCTGACGCGGTTAAAGCAGCGCTCGAAACATTCTTGCGACTCGAGGCGGGCGGCTGGAAAGGCAAGCGCGGGACCGCGCTGATCCAGCATGCAGGCGATGCCACCTTCATTCGCCGTGCCGCGGCTGCGCTCGCCGAAACCGGTCAATGCGAGATCATCAGCCTGCGCGCCGGAGAAACGCCGATTGCCGCCGGCATCGTGCTGCGCCATCGCGACCGCGCCTTCTTCTTCAAGCTCGGCATCGACGAGCGCTTTGCAAGGTATTCGCCGGGCGTGCAGCTCACCGTCGAGCTGACCCGCCATCTCTGCGCCGATCCGGCCATCACGAGCGCCGATTCCACCGCCAGCGTCGATCACCCCATGATCAACCCGATCTGGCGCGGCCGTTTTGCAATCGGTGATGTGCTGATTCCACTGCGGCGGAATGATGCGATGGCGGCGTTGATCCATGCGGCACTCGTCGCGCGCAATGCCGCGCTGGACATCGCGCGGCGAGCGCTTCACCTGCTTCGCAGGTGACGTCTACTCCGCCGCCTGCGCGTTGATCTCCTCCGACACCTGGCGGATCGCGCGCGCGAGCAGATTCGGATCCTGCGCGCCGGAGACGGCGTATTTCTGCGCGAAGACATAGGTCGGCACGCCGGAGATGCCCTTCTCGGCGGCGTCCTGCGCCTGCGCCGAGATCAGGGCGACGTCCTCGTCGGTGGCAAGCCGCCGCCGCACGTCGTCCGCATTGAGCCCGACATCGGCCGCCGCCTGCACCAGCACGTTCACCTCGGTGAGATCGCCGCCGTCGCGGAAATAGAGCTCCATCAGCCGCTGCTTCATTTCGGGCGCCTTGCCGGCAGCCTCAGCCCAATGGATCAGCCGATGGCAGTCGATCGTGTTGGGCTGGCGCTGCACGAGATCCGGCCGATAGGTCAGCCCCTCCTCGCCTGCGGCCGCGACCACGCGGCCGGCAATGCCCTTATAGGCCTCGACCGAGCCGAACTTCTTGGTCAGATATTCCTCGCGGCTGATGCCCTCGCGCGGCACCCAGGGATTGAGGAAGAACGGGCGGAAGTTGAGCTCGACCGGCACATCCGGCACCAGCGCGAGCGCATTCTCGATTCGGCGCTTGCCGATATAGCACCAGGGGCACACCACGTCGGAGACGACGTCGATCTGAAGCGGCTTGAGCGTGCTCATGTTAGGTGAGCTCATGGGCGATCTCCTTCGGGCGGACCATCGGTTCCGCCGGAAGATAAGCCGAACGAGCCCCGAGGCAAGGGCGCTAGCCCATTCTGGCCGCCATCTGCTTCAGCCGCTCGGCCGTGCGCTCATCCGCCGGGAAGAACGTCTCCAGCGCGAGCTCCGACAGCGTGATGTCGACGGGCGTGCCGAACACCATGGTGGTGGAAAAGAAACTTAGTATCTCGCCCTCATGCCGCAGCTTGAAGGGAATCGCGACATTGTCGTGCGACAGCGGCGCGGAGCGTGCCGGAATCGGATAGCTCTTCAGATCATTGTAGAGCTTGATCAATTCGGGGTCGGCGGTCGCCTCGCATTGCCGGTGCAGCCGCTCCAGCAGATGCCCGCACCATTCGGCGAGATTGACGGTGCGTGGCGCGAGCGCTTCGGGATGGAAGGCGAGTCGCAGCACGTTGAAGGGCTGGCCGAGCAGCCGCTGCGGGATGCCAGCCAGGAGCGGCGCCACCATGCGATTCGCCGAGACCAGATTCCAGTGCCGGTCATAGGCGAGTGCCGGGTTCGGCTCGTGCGCCCTGAGAACGAGGTCGATCGCCTGGCGGGCTGACTTCAAGGCCGGATCCTCCAGCGGGCGCTGCGGAAAGGCCGGCGCGTAGCCGGCCGAGACCAGCAGCACGTTGCGCTCGCGCAGGGGAACATCGAGCCGCTCGGCAAGCCTCAGCACCATCTCGCGCGAGGGCGTCGCGCGGCCGGTCTCGACGAAGCTCAAATGCCGCGCCGAGATCTCCGCTTCGCCTGCGAGATCGAGCTGGCTCATGCGGCGGCGCTGCCGCCATTCGCGCAAGTGGTCGCCGATATGGATAGGCTGGGCGCGCTCGGCCTGCGCGGCGGATGCATATGCGTTCATGGTCAAAAACGTAGCATGCGGATTTCGGCCCTTCCATTACCCCAGGGGTAATGGAATTGCGCGAGCGCGCGGCTAGGCAGGTCCGAACCCGCGAGCTGATTCGCAAGAACTCACTCCGCGCTGTCTGCGGCGGCTTTCGCGAGCTTCCGGTCAGTGAGCAGCGACTCGAAGCCGAAGCCAAAGCCAATCTGCGACCGACATGCGGATTGCAGTCCTAGCCTGAGGCAGTTGATCCCGAGAAAGACCCGTTCCGCTCGAACATAAGCCGCAAAGAAAAACCCCGGCGGTTGCCCGCCGGGGTTCTCTGATCGGTCGAAAGATCGATCTTAGAAGTTGCGCGCAGCGGTGAGCCGAACGCTGACGGCGTCCTGATCCTTCGCCTCGTACACAGCTGCCGGCTTGGCAATCGAGGCCACCGCCGGGCTCGTGAACGTTCCCGAGTACTTCTGGTCGAGATGGGTCCAGTTGACGTCCGCCGTGAAGGCCAGGTTCTTCACCGGAGTCCAGACGAGGTTGGTACCGATGATGCCAACGTTGAAGTTGGGGCTGCAGGTGCCGACGAAGCCGAGCAGGGTGCCGGCGTTGGCGCAGATCGTCGCGGCGCCGTTGCTGCCATACTTCAGCTGAGCATACGCACCGTAGAGGCCGCTCGCCCAGGTCGGGCTCCAGTTGTGCGTATAGCCACCGCGGATACCCCAGGTCTTCACGCTTTCGATCGAGCTGCCATTGGCGGCAGACGTTCCGGTGAAGACACCATCAGCCAGACCGGCGATCCCGACGCTCTGATAGGCGCCGGCGAGGCCCGTGCCGCTGTAGATCGCGAAGGACTGCGGGAACAAAGTCTGGAAGTTGTACTTGGTCGCACCATCCGTATAGACGGCCGTCAAGTTGATGGTATCGCCAGGTCCGGTCGGGATGTTCTTGATCGACAACGCCGCCTGAACTGCCCAGCCCCACTTGTCGTCGGGGTGACCGGTCGTCTCAGTCGCGCCGTAGTAGGCCGCATGCATGTCATGCGCCGCCGCGGAGATCTGGAACAGACCCCAGGCCTGGTCGACGCGGATGGCACCGACGATGTCCGGAGAGCGCGAGCCACCCCAATCGGCGGAACCATACGTGCCGGCGATCATGCCGCCAGCGGTCGCACCCGACAGGTTCCAGAGGTTCGACTGGGTCTGCGAAACCGCATCCTGCAACGAGATCGAACCGGTGATGCCCTGACCGAAGTCTGCCGTGTAGGTAGCCTGGTTGATGCCGATGACCTGGTTGCTGCCGCCCGGGAGCGTATCGGGACCGCCAGCCGGATAACCCGTCCAAGGAGCGTCGAACACCGAGGCGGTACGACCAAAGGTGAAGCCAGCGAACTGGACGAACGCGTGGTACAGGCCGAGCGAGACTGCGGTGCTGGTGTCATATGCGGTCAGGGCGGGGGCGGTGGCGCCGCCCGCGTAGCCGCCGCTCACCCAGCTGAGAGCGAAATCGGCGTAGGTGCGAACAACGCCATACTCGGTCGCGGTGCGGGTGTCGACGGTCATATCGAAGCGGGCACGAGACGTGTAGTAGTTGCTCAGACGGTTGTTTGCACCGGTGACGCCGCCGGCGAAGCCGTACATGTTGTTGGTGCCGAGCGCCACCGTGCCGTGCGTGTAACCACCGAACTTGATGCAGGTATCAGTGCCCGGCATGTAGTAGAAGCCTGCGCCGTACAGCGAGCAGATCTTCACGTATTCGACCGCCTTGGCCTTCACGGGCAGATCGGCTGCCTGCGCTCCGCCCACGGCGATCAGACCCGCCGCCGAACCGAGCAAAAGGCTCTTCATCAATTTCATTTGCTTACCTCCAAGTTGGTGTTGGGCGACTTGGACGCGATCGAAGATCGCGGCCTCCGGCCCCTCAATTCCCCATTCGCCCGCCCCGGTCTCCGGTTGCGGAAACGACTTCGAGGTGCCCCCCTCCGTCGTTAAGTTCGATATAATTCACCAAAACAATCGCCTCAATTAATTGTTTCAATCAATCGACTGTTCGTGACGAGCTGTTGTAGGAGTGCAACACCACCGAATTCGAGGGATTTGAGCCGATTTCGTACCGAGATCAAAAGCAAAAAACCCTCGGGGGGCATCCCGAGGGTTTCCTTGGAGGTTTAACGAGCGGTGTTTCAGAACCCCTTATTGAAGAGTTCGCACTGCCCGTAACCGTGACGATAATTATCTCAATCAATTAATATTTGCAAGTCTCAATTCAGGCCGATGCTTGCCGCTATCTAGCCGCGAAAATCGGGCATTTTACCTCCGTGGATAACAAATATCTGAGAGCAAAATCACTTGAGATGACAGTAGAGTAGCTAGTTAAAAGGCTGTGGTGCCTCCAACCTCGCTGGAACTCAAAATGATCGAGAGAAACCTCGACCGGGCAATCAAGGATTTCATCTGGAATGTGGTGGAGATCCACTCTCAATTGGAGGAGATCCATAAGAGCTGGGCCGAACTCCTCGGCATCACGGAACCGCAATGGCTGATTCTGATGGCCATCGACGAGTTGGATGATGGGGGACAGGGCGTGGCTGGAATCGATGTCGCGAACAAGTTGCGGATTCATCCGGCGTTCGTCACCAATCAGACGAAGAGTCTCGAGAAGGACGGCTTCCTGTCGCGCGCGACTCGTGCAGACGACGCACGTTACGTCTTGATGTCTCTTACCACCAAGGCACAAGCTGAAATTGCGAAGCTCGCCAAGAGGAAGCTTGCTCTAAACTCGACTATGTTCAACGAGTTCGACGAGAAAACCCTGGCAGACATCAACGTCGCGCTGACGACGATTGCGAAGAATGCGCGGTTGGCGTCCAGATTGCTAGCCATAGATATCTCGTGATCAGGGGCAGCAACGCACGAGGCTTTGGAGTTACACAGCCGGCAGCCGTTCGATTTGAGCTTCTTTGGCTACAGGTAGTTTATTGACTCAAACTACCCGCGTGACCGCAGCTTCCGCTCAAGCCAATCAAGAACGAGGTCGTCCTTTGTGACGAAATTCTCAAGCTCGCCAGAGGCTTGATGTACTGCAACGGAACAATCCAATCCGGCAAGCTTGCAGTCGGCTTGCAGCTCAAGAGCGCTCTGCTGGTCGAACAGCGCTCGGCTACCCGCAACGATCAAGACCGGGCACCGCATTCGGCGGACCAACTGCAGACTTGACGTTCGCGTACGATCGCCGGCCGTGTCCCATATTCCCGTCATCCAGCCCACGCTGGCTCGATGTCGGAGCGATGCCCAAAGGCCGCCGTCGCATACGGCGGCCACTATCCTGCGATCGGATGCGGCGATCCGCGCTGCATAGCCGGCGGCCGTTCTCTCGCCGCTGACAGCAATTCGGCCGGCATCAACGTCCGATCGGCATTCCAGATAATTTAGCCAACTCGCCAAGAAGGCTTCGGGCTTGAACAGACGATGTTTTGATGCATCGTCTCCGCTCACGACGAGAACCGACAGATTACGATCGTTGACGGCGGGCAATAGCCGACTCACGATCGACTCGGCCGGAGACTCCTCGTCGCTAACGAAAATGACCGCAGGTGCCGGTTGTTCGGAACGCGCCGCCGGCAGAAAATACCCGGCAAGAAGCACTCCCTCGAAAAGCTCGATCTCTACTCGCTCCACCCGATCAGGCGCACAAGATTCAAAGCTTCTGAGACTCCCCTCGATCCTGTCCGCAAGTACGGCGCCGGATGAATTCTCCGGACAAGCCAGTTGTCTCGCCACTTCAAACGCAGTCAGGGCGCAAAGCCAGAATTCACTGGCTCTATCCGGCAGGTTGTCCTTGGCTGCGAGTTCGGCCGATGCGCGATGCCGATCACCAGCCGTCATCCAATTGAGAATCCAATGCTCCTTCTTCTCTTTGGAAGCAGAAGCAGAAAATTCCTCAAGAAACGCAGCAGCACTGTTTCGCACGCGTGCGAGGCCAGCGCTCGCGTCGCTCAAGGATGCCCGCAGCCACAAATCACCGTCCATACCCAACCCGCGGTGCTCATTCGACCGCTCCCCTCAACGCCATCTGGCTCGTTCGTCACCACTCGCCTGCACGAGACACGAGCAAAATGCGCGCCACCATCATGATTGTTGAGCCGGTCGGGTTCTGAGTTAGGATCCGCCGTGTCCCTTTTTTGGCTCCGCGGCAACATGCATGAAATTTATGTCATGACAACTTTAATTCGATTATGCCGCGATGCGATCCGTATTTGGCCGTGACTGTCGAGGCGCCCATGATGGCGGATATCCGTAAAATCACGGACACTGCGAAGAAACCGACACCCTTGCGGGCGAACACGCTGATGCCCGGGACCCTTGTGATCTTCAGCGCGAGCGCATCCCAATCAGCCTGAAGCGACGAACTACGTCCTGGGCGACAGCGTCGAACATCTGAGAAATATCCAGAAACAGGCGTCTTTCTTACCCCCGAGCTAATCGAATTGCGCAGGGCCGTGGCTCATCTTTCCGGGCAACAGGAGATGACCATGATCGCGTTGCTTCTCTACCGGACCGTTGCCGACACCCTGCTGCCTTGGGCAGTGAAGCTTGCAGCCCGCATGCTCGCGCGCAGCCTCAACATGCCTGAACCGCTGATGCATTCGACCGGCGACTTCGTCGTCGCGCAGGTGCTGGCGCTCGAGCACAGCGTGGGAAAAGGCCTGTGCCCGTTTCGTCTCGCACGCATCATTCGCGCCTGCTGGCACGGCCTGCGCTGATCTTCACCCCGAAGCCCACAGAAGGAGAACGACCATGATCTTCGCATCCACCTTCCTGCGCCGTGCCTTGCTCGCCGACGCGATCTTCAGCGGCGTCTCGGCCATCGGCCTTGCCTTCGGCGCCGGCGTCTTCGCCTCGCTGTTCAATCTGCCCGAGACGCTGCTGCGGGAGACCGGCCTGTTCCTGATCGCCTATGCCGCACTGGTCGGATGGCTTGCCTCGCGCAGCTCGGTGCCGAAAGCGCTCGTCATCCTCGTCGTGGTCGGCAACGCCGCCTGGACGGCCGCGAGCATCGCGCTGCTGTTCTCCGGTGCGGTGTCGCCGAACCTTGCCGGCGAGCTCATGGTCGTCGCCCAGGCGATCGCGACGGGCGTTTTCGCGGAGTTGCAGTATGTGGGGCTGCGGAAGAGCGGTGGCGCTGTGACAGCGTGACACCGTCATTCCGGGCTGGTGCGACAGCACCAGACCCGGAATCTCGAGATTCCGGGTTCGATGCTACGCATCGCCCCGGAATGACGGAGAAGCCGATTGCTTCGCTCCGCCCGTGCTGCCAACAATCGCACGGATCCGAAGGGATGGCGCGATGTCACAACCGGTCAGCGGCACCGAAGGCTATGCAGAAGAAGCAGGCGAACTTTTCACGCGCTATGAGAACATTCGGTCCGCCGACGCCCATCGCGCGGTGCTGCACCTCATGCCCTCTTCGCCGCGTCGCGTGCTCGACATCGGCGCCGGCACGGGACGTGATGCGGCGTGGTTTGCCGACATGGGCCATCACGTTGTCGCGGTCGAGCCGACCGATGCCTTGCGGCTGGGCGCCATTGCGCGACATCCCTCGCCCGCCATCGAATGGCTGAACGACAGCCTGCCCGATCTTGCGCTCCTGCGCCGCCGCAACGCGACCTTCGACTTGGTGATGCTCACCGCGGTCTGGATGCATCTCGACATCGAGCAGCGTCGCCGCGCCATGCCGAATCTCGCCTCGCGGGTCGCAGACGACGGCATGGTCATCATGACTCTGCGTCACGGCCCGGTGCCACCCGGCCGGCGCATGTTCGAGGTTTCGCCGGATGAAACGACCGAGCTGGTACGGCCGTATGGCCTGCAGCTGATGCTCAACGTGCATTCGGAATCGATCCAGGCGGCAAACCGTCCCGCCGGCGTCAGCTGGAGCACCATTGCGCTGGTGAAGGCGAACTCGACCTAAGCCCGCGCGCGGCCGTTCGCTTTGCCGAAGGCGTGGCCGTTGAGCTTCTTCTTGGCGCCAGCCTTCGCGCCCGTCTTCTTGGCCTTGCGCGCGGGGCGCGCCTTCACCTTGGCCCGCTCGGCCCGCGCCTCGGCGCGCAGCTTCTTCCGCTTCGTCTCGCAGGAGGCGCACTTGCAGCCGATCGGCTTGAGATAGGCTTTGAAATAGTCGGTGCCGTAGTCGTAGTTGATCTCATCGCCCGCCTCGATGTTCTTGATGGCGCGGATGAAGACCTTGCGCTCGCGCGGCCGCACGTCGGATTCCGCGTTGGGCCGGCAGGAATGGTTGATGTATCGCGCGACGTTCTTGCGCACCGAGCCGTCGATGGTCCAGCGGCCGTTGAGCTCGAACAGGTATTTGTTCTCGATGTCGTCCTGTTCCGGGATCCGACAGTCCAGGATCGGTCCGAAATAGCGGATGATCCGGGTACCCTTCTTGATCGGTTTGGTGGCGAAGAGGCCAAGTCCGGTCTTGGAGCGGCCGACGCGATAGGGTTTGTTCGACGATATGGCTGACATGATCGAGATAAGTGACAACGCGGGACGAGGCGAAGGCGCTCTTCTAGAACGATTCCGCGGCCATGTCAGGTGTCTCGAGGCCCCGTTTGAACCTTCCCCACAATGAACACGTCTGAATGAGGGGAGTTCCGCGGCATGAGGGCCTCATCATGAAGCGTGTCACATTCGCCGTGATTTTGCTCATCGCGAGCGCCGCGCTTGATCGGGCCGGCGCCCAATCCTTCGGCAGTACCTAACTCGCGACGCGCTAGCCTTTCGCTGCGCCGCTCTCAACTGGCCACTTCGGCACCGTCGACTTCAGGATCGCCTCCAGAAGCTGCTCGGCCGTGGTGCCATTCGGCAACCGCCCCAAAATATCCTCGAGCCGGCCGTCGAGCAGCAGCATGGTGAAGCCGTGCACCATCGACCAGGCGCGCGCGATCGCTGCCGCCTGGTCGAGCGTCATTGTATCGCGGCTGATCTGCTCCTGGCGCATCGCGCCGATGGCGTTGGCAAGCCCCGCAAAGGAGGCCTCCGCGGCTTCGTGCAGCGACGGCCTGGAATAGTCGAGCCGCTCGGTGCGGAACATGATGCCGTACATGCCGGGATGGGCCTGCGCATAGGCGACATAGGCCTTGGGTCGCGCCAGCGCCCGCTCGAGTGACGTCGTCGCGGAATCGCAGGCCGAGGCCATCGCCGCATTGAACTGGCGGAAGCCGACCGCGGCGAGCTCGCTGACGAGACCGGTGAGGTCGCCGAAATGATGGGTCGGCGCGGCATGCGACACCCCCGCCTCGCGCGCCACCGCACGCAGCGTGAGGCCGCCGAGGCCGTCGCGCTCCAGCACGCGCTCGGCCGCCTTGAGTAGCGCCTCGCGCAGCGCACCGTGGTGATAAGGCGTCTCGGCCTTCGCACTCGCGGCGCGGCGCGGCCGCTCCTTCGCGGCGGATGACGGCGATTTTCTGGGGCGAGCGCGGCGGATGGTTTCGGTCTTGGCCATGACTGGCGTTATATGACGTCATTTTGACAGTGTAAAGATTTCGCTTGACCGGCGCCCGGCTCGCCACTACCTTATCTTTACGATGTAAAGATCAGGGAGAATCCGCCATGCAGCAGGATGTGTTCAGCCAGGTGCCGCCCAATCGCGCGCCCATCCCGTTCGAGGCCGACGCGCCGTTCCTGAAGGTCGTCGGCGAGTTGCCGCGCGAATTGAACGGGACGCTCTATCGCAACGGTCCCAATCCACAGTTCGACGTACCCGGCGCGCACTGGTTCGTCGGCGACGGCATGCTGCACGCTTTCCACCTGGAGAATGGTCGCGCGAGCTACCGCAACCGCTGGGTCCGCACCCCGAAATGGCAGGCCGAGCATGATGCCGGCCGCGCATTCTTCGGCAAGGGCTTCGGCAGCAAATTGCCAGATGCGCCTGCGCACCTGACCGACGGCGGCGTCGCCAACACCAACGTCATCTTCCACGCCGGCAAGCTGCTCGCGCTCGAAGAGGGTCATCTGCCGACCGAGATCGAGCCCGGCACGCTCACAACGCGCGGCTATTGCAACTACCAGGGCCGCGTCGCCGGCCCCTTCACCGCACATCCGAAGATCGATCCCTCAACCGGCGAGATGGTGTTCTTCGGATACAATGCGAGCGGCCCGCTCACGCCCACCCTCTCCTACGGCGCGATCGACGCCAGCGGCAAGGCGACGCGCTTTGCGCGTTTCGAGGCGCCCTATGCCAGCATGGTGCATGACTTCATCGTTACCGAGAACCACGTGCTGTTTCCGATCCTGCCCATCACCGGCAGCATGGAGCGTGCGATGAAGGGCCGGCCGCCCTACGCCTGGGAGCCTGAGAAAGGTGCCTTTGTCGGCGTGATGAAGCGCAACGGCAGGCCAGAGGACATCGTCTGGTTCCGCGCCGAAGCCTGCTACGTCTTCCACGTGATGAACGCCTGGGAGGACGGCAACCGCATCGTCGCCGACGTCATGCAGTTCGAGGAGGCGCCGCTGTTTCCGCATCCCGACGGCAGGCCGACCAATCCCGAGAAATCGTTCGCGCGGCATTGCCGCTGGACGTTCGATCTCACCGGGAATACCGACCGCTTCCAGCAGACCTATCTCGACGATCTCACCGGCGAATTCCCGCGCGTCGATGATCGTCGCGCAGGATTGAAGACGAGCCACGGCTGGTACGCCTGCGCCAACCCACGACTGCCGATGTTCACCGCGCTGTCCGGCATCGTGCATGTCGATGGTGCGGGAAAACGCCTCGGCCATTACCTGCTGCCGGCCGGCGACAGCATCTCCGAGCCGGTATTCGTCGAGCGTGCCAAGGATGCCGCGGAAGGCGAGGGCTGGCTGCTCGCGGTGGTCTGGCGCGCCCGCGAGAACCGCAGCGATCTCGCCGTGTTCAACGCCACCGATGTCGAGGCAGGCCCCGTCGCGCTCGTACAACTCGGCCACCGCGTGCCCGACGGGTTTCACGGCAATTGGGTCGGAGCGGCGTAGGTCCCACTTCCGTCATTTCCGGGCGGAGCGAAGCGACGAGCCCGGAATCCATTTTCGCCGCGCCTGATGCGGCACGATGGATTCCGGGCTCGCGCCAAGTGGCGCGCCCCGGAATGACACCGTTGAAAAAGCATGCCGTGCCTCACGAGGAAGCCTCACATGCACATGCCCTCCATCACCGCGTTCTATCTCGCGATCCTCGCCCTGATCTACGCCGTCCTCGCGCTGCAAGTGATCCGGCTGCGGCGGAGCAACAAGGCCGCCTTCAGCGACGGCGGCAACACGAGCTTGCGCAACGCGATCCGCGCGCACGGCAACTTCATGGAATATGTGCCGATCATCACGCTGATGGTGGCCATGATCGAAATGTCCGGCGCCTCAGCACTGCGCGTTCACCTCCTGATGGGCGCACTTTTGCTGTCGCGGCTGATCCATCCCTTCGGCCTGTCCGCCGCGCCGAACTCGCTCCGGTTTCAGATCGGCCGCGTCGGCGGCATTGTCATCACCATCAGCCTGTTGATCACGTGTGCCTTGACGATCCTGTCGCAGCTACCCTGGCGCGACGTCGCCGACGAAGCTGCGGTGCAAGCCATTGCTGCAATTCACTTTTTACAAGTCATTCACATCATTTTGACACTGTAAAGATTTCACTTGACCCTTGCTTTGGCCTGAACTATTGATCTTTACATTGTAAAGATTGACTTGACCGAGGCGGCTCATGACCATCTTCCTGATCCTTGCCCCCTATGGCGCCTTTGGCTTCCTGATGTTCCTGGCATCGGCAAAGGTCAGCGTGCTCACGGCCTCTGCAATCTGCCTTGCCACCATCGCGATCGATGTGGTGCGTGGCCGCTCGGTGAAGATCCTCGCCGCCGGATCGGCGATCCTGTTCGCCGGCATCGGTATCTATCTCGCGCTGCTCAATCCGCTGCTGAGCGCGCTCGCGGTGAAGGTTTCGGTCGATGCCGGCATCTTCGTGATCTCGCTCGGCTCGATGCTGGCTCGCCACCCGTTCACGCTGCAATATGCCCTCGAAGAGGTCCCCGCCGAGACCGCCGCGATGCCGGGCTTCCTGCGCGCCAACTACACGATCACCGCCGCCTGGACCGCGGCCGCGCTGTTGATGATGGCCTCCAACGTCGTGCTGCTCTACGTGCCGGGCCTGCCGATCTGGTCGGGCCTCGCAGTGGCCTTTGCCGCCCGCAACAGCGCGATGTATTTCACGAAGTGGTACCCCGAGTACCGCAGGATCAAGTACGGTGCGCCCGTCGCACTGCCCAACTCCTAACCGACAGGACCGACGATGAAGGACGTATTCGCCCGCCTCGCCTCCGATTTCCTCTCGACCATCGTCTTCCTGATCATCTATCTCGCAACCGACAACATCATCCTGGCGACGTCGTTGGCGGTTACAGGGGCAATTGCGCAGGTGATCTATGCCCGCGTCAAGGGCAACTCGCTCGGCTACATGACCTACGCCTCGCTCGCGCTGGTCATCGTGCTGGGGACCGCCACCATTCTCACCCATGATCCGCGCTTCGTCCTGGCAAAGCCCTCGATCGCACATTTCGCGATCGGCGCGATCATGCTCAAGCCCGGCTGGATGCTGCGCTATATGCCGGCGCGGGTGACCGACGTCATTCCGGAATATGTCACAGCCGCAGGCTACGCCTGGGCGGTGCTGATGTTCGTGCTCGGCGCCGGCACCATCGCGGTCGCCTGGACCGGCGATCTCAAATTGTGGGCGTTCTACGTGTCGGTCGTCGCCGTCGGCGCCAAGATCGCGGCGTTCGCCATCCAATACGTGATCTTCCGCATCATCATCACCGGCCGCCTGCGCGCCGCCGCCCGCGCCTGACTGCGGCGAAGAGAGCGTTAGGCAGCGGCATTGAGTTGGGCTATACGCTCAACTCTGGACGGACCGCGCGACGCGGGCTCACCACGACAGTTTAGGGAGACGGGAATGGCTGTGGACGGCAACTGGAATCTGACCATGACGACGCCGATGGGTGAGCGCCAGGCGACGCTGAGCCTGACGAGCTCGGACGGCACGCTCACGGGCACGCAGGGCGCGGAAGGCAACACCGCCGAGATCTTCGACGGTGCGGTCAGCGGCGATGCCGTCAACTGGAAAGTCTCGATCACCAATCCGATGCCGCTGACGCTCGAATTCATCGGCAAGGTCTCCGGCGACAGCATGAGCGGTGAGATGGGCATCGGCCCGATGGGCAGCTTCCCCTTCACCGGCACGCGGGCCTAACCTCTTTACCCAAGCGTGCTCTCTGCTGCTGCGGCCGTCCTGTCCGTCCCAACAGCAGGAGCGGCTCGCGCGAATGCAACGAACCGGCGTGGCGCGCAAGCGCGCTCGCCCTGGTGCCTGCGGGATATGTCGCGGGTGAGGCCGCGAGCAACATCGCGCACGCAACTTAAGATCTTAATCGCAATCGATACTACAGCACGATCATGTCACTGAGGGCCAACAGGCGACGTTGATGCCTCGAGCCCCTGACCCAGGCAATGTGCCAACCGTGCCGGTATCAAAATCGGCTATGGTCCAGCGAGCTTTGGCGCCGCGTCCTGCAACTCTCGAGCTCTGATTTCACGGAACGACACCAGGCGGCGCTGAGCCTCGTCCCACAGCACAAGCCTTACGCACCCGAAGCTCTGCAGAAGCGTTATATGACCGACCTCGCGCAGTTCCGGGTGGTCGCGCAGCACGTGCGGCAGCCGGTAAAAGGGGATACGACTGCAGAGATGGTGCACGTGGTGGATGCCGATGTTGGCTGTGAACCAGCGCAGCAACACCGGAAGATCGTAATGTGAGCTGCCGTATAGGGCGGCTTGATGCAGATTCCAGCGCTCGTCGCACTCCCACGCTGTTTGCTCAAACTGATGTTGAACATAGAACAGCCATACGCCGGCCGTGGCGGCGAGCAGCATGATCGGGAGATGTACGAGCAGGAACGCCTTGATACCGATGAACCATGTGAGGGCGGCGGCGATCAGGGCAACGCCGAGATTGGTTGCCATTGTGCTGGCCCAAGGCTGCCAACCGTCACGCATGAGGCCGACCGGGAGGCGGTGTTGCAGGAGAAACAGATAGGCTGGTCCGAGCACGAACATGACCAGCGGGTGGCGGTAAAGTCGGTATTTCAGACGGCCCCACCGCGAACGGGCCTGGTATTCGCGCACTGTCAGGGTATCGATATCGCCGATACCGCGCCGGTCGAGGTTGCCGGTGGTGGCGTGATGGATCGCGTGGGTGCGGCGCCACCAGTCGTAAGGCGTCAGCGTGAGCACCCCAATGACGCGGCCGACCCAGTCGTTCACCAGACGATTGGCGAAAAAGGTGCCATGGCCGCAGTCGTGCTGGATCATGAACAGGCGCAAGAGAAAGCCAGCAGCAGGAACCGCGATGAGCAATGAAGCCCAGGCATGGCCAATGGAGAATGTGAACCAAGCTGCAGTCCATAACGTCACGAGCGGCAATGCCGTGATCGCCAGCTCGGCAATGCTGCGCACGTGATTTGGTGTCCGATAGCCGCCGAGAATGCGCGTCCAATGTCGCGTGTCGGGCGACGCCAGACCTGAGTTATGTTTAACACTCACGATGATATCCGAAGCCTACCAATCGCGCGCTGGGTGGACTGACTTCTCAGCCTCGCAGCTCACAGAGAATATCCTTTCACTGACACTGTACACGTAAGACCTAGGCGCCGAGGGATCGGCACCCTTCTTCAGTCGATCGATTTTTGGAGAAGGGGTCTGAAACGTGCGCGCCGTCAGTAGCGAGGCGAAGCGGCCCAAGTCGTCGGCCATCTATCGAGTGGGCGCGATATAGACATGAATTGGAACCACGTCAAGGTCTGCGACCTCCGGCTTGCCCATGTCCGCTTTGGATCTTGGCTACGCAAGAACGCGGTCGACCGGCTCTGCCATGCGGACTGTATACGATAGCTGTCGCAGCAGGTTGATCGCCCCAGCTCCCAGACGCACCGCCGCAGGACCCAGCAGTCTTACTTCGAAGCTTTGGTGATCTTGTGCTCCAAATGGCTGGTCTCACAATCACGGCGGAGCTGGCTCAACCATGTCTCGTTCAGCTTAAGTAGAACATCGCCGAGCCTCTCGGTGTTGCTTTGTACGGCGACGGATTAGTCCCGACGATTTTTCTTTGCCTTCTTTCCAGGGGCACCTTTCGCAGGCCAAGCGCTTGCAGGCCGCGATTGCTCGACGTGACTGGGCTTGTCCCGGTGTTTCTTTTTCTTCCCGAATTTCGGCTCGCTGGGGAATTTCGACCCGCTGTCGCCGTGCGGCTTGCCGCGTTGCTTTGGCCCTGTCGCGTCCCGGGAATGGTCGCTGCGACGAGCACTGTGATCGGTATCGCCGGCCTCGCGTCGGGGCGCGTGTGTGCGCTTGTCCGAAGGCGCCTGGCCCTGGGGAGCATCTGCCATCGGCTCGATGCGGATGCTGTCTTCCTTGTCCGGACGCCGGATCTTGACGGCGAAGGATTCCGCGACCCGCTCGGAAATCTCGAACTCGGTGGTGGTGTCCATAATCCGGATGGCGCCGATGTCACGCTTGTCGATGCCGCCGCGACGGCAAATCATCGGCAAGAGCCAGCGCGCCTCCGCGTTCTTTCTTCGTCCAATGGCGGCGCGGAACCACACGCTGGCCTCCGCCATGCCGTGGCGCGACGAAGATTTTCCCGTCTTCGATCGGGGCCCTGCGGGACGGTCATCGCCGCGCGACGTTCCCGCGTTGTCTCGACCGCGCCCGTCGCGCGGCCGGCCGCTCCCCTCACCGGGATCGAGAATGTCTTCGGGCGATGGAAGCCGCGCGCGATAGAGACGCGCGAGCGCCGCGGCGATGTCCTCAGGCGACCGCTCGGCAAGCAGGGCCTGCGCCAGTACCAGATCGTCGGGGGTGGTCTCCTCGGCGAACACCGCATCCTTCAGCATGCGTTCGTGATCGAGCTTGCGGATCTCGTCCGCCTGCGGAGCGGTGCCCCAGACGGCGTCAGTGCCGGACAGGTTCAGCAGCAGTTCGGCACGCCGTCGTCGTGCGGGTGGCACCAGCAGGACGCTGACACCCTTCCGGCCCGCACGGCCGGTGCGGCCCGAGCGATGCTGCATGACCTCCGCATCATTCGGCAGATCCGCATGAACGACGAGGTCGAGGCTCGGCAGATCGATGCCGCGCGCCGCCACGTCGGTAGCCACGCAGACGCGGGAACGTCCATCCCGCAGCGCCTGCAGAGCCTGGGTCCGTTCGTTCTGCGTCAACTCGCCGGAGAGCGCGACCACGGAAAAACCACGCTCGAGCAGCGCCGCCTGCAAATGCCTGACGGCATCTCGCGTGTTGCAAAACACCAGTGCGCTCGGCGACTCGAAAAAACGCAAGACGTTGACGACCGCATGCTCGACGTCACCGGGGGCGATCCGGATGGCGCGGTACTCGATATCGGCGTGACCGCCTTCGTCGCCGGCGACCTCGATCCGAAACGCCTGTTGCTGATACTGCTTTGCCAGCGCAACGATGCCACGCGGGAAGGTCGCCGAGAACAACAACGTGCGGCGCGTGTCCGGCGTGGTCTCGAGGATGAATTCCATATCCTCGCGAAAACCGAGATTGAGCATCTCGTCGGCCTCGTCGAGAACGACGGTCTTCAATTCCGAGATGTCGAGATGGCCGCGCCGCAAGTGATCGCTCAATCGGCCGGGCGTCCCGACCACGATGTGAGCGCCGGCGGCAAGCTCGCGCTGTTCGCGGCGCGGATCCATGCCACCGACGCAAGAGACGACGCGCCCATCCGCATGTTGATAGAGCCATGCGAGCTCGCGATGGACCTGCAAGGCGAGCTCACGAGTGGGCGCGACGATCAAGGCAAGCGGTGCGGCAGCCCGCTCGAAGCGCTCCAGGCTGCCGAGCAGATTCTTTGCAATGGCGAGCCCGTAGGCGATCGTCTTGCCCGAGCCGGTCTGGGCCGAAACGAGAAGGTCGCGGCCGACAGCTTCGGCCGCAAGCACGGCGATCTGAACGGGGGTCGGCCGGTCGTAGTTGCGCTCGGCGAGAGCGCGAGCGAGCGGCGGACTTGTGGTCGAGAATGACACGAGACGAATAGCCTTGGTTGGTTCAGGCGGAGCTGGTCCGGCCTAACGAATCGAAGCCGCGCGCCCGGCCGACGGGCGGCCGCACGCGTGGCAACTTGATCAGGATGCTTTTGCGAACTCTTACGAGGACGCGTGCTAGCCCAGGTTCAACTCCTTGAAGAAGTCGTTGCCCTTGTCGTCGACGATGATGAACGCCGGGAAATCGACCACTTCGATGCGCCAGATCGCTTCCATGCCGAGCTCGGGATATTCGAGCACCTCGACCTTCTTGATGCAGTGCTCGGCGAGGTTCGCCGCGGCGCCGCCGATCGAGCCGAGATAGAAGCCGCCATACTTCTTGCAGGCCTCGCGCACGGCCGGCGCGCGGTTGCCTTTGGCGACCATCACCATCGAGCCACCGGCGGCCTGGAACTGGTCGACGAAGGAATCCATGCGGCCCGCCGTGGTCGGGCCGAACGCGCCGGAGGCATAGCCCTCGGGTGTTTTTGCAGGACCCGCGTAATAGACCGGATGGTTCTTGAAGTAATCCGGCAGCGGCTCGCCCTTTTCCAGCCGCTCGCGCAGCTTGGCGTGTGCGGAGTCGCGCGCGACAATCATGGTGCCGGTCATCGAGACCCGCGTCTTGATCGGATATTTCGCGAACGTCGCCAGAATGTCCTTCATGGGCTGGTTGAGGTCGATCTTGACGACCTCGCCGCCGAGCGTCTCTTCGACCTGCGGCAGATACTGCGCGGGGTTGTGCTCGAGCTCCTCGAGATAGATGCCGTCCCTGGTGATCTTGCCGAGCACCTGGCGGTCGGCCGAGCAGGACACGCCGAGCCCGATCGGGAGCGAGGCGCCATGGCGCGGCATGCGGATCACGCGCACGTCGTGGCAGAAATACTTGCCGCCGAACTGCGCGCCGACACCGAGCGACTGCGTCATCTTGTGGATTTCCTGCTCCATCTCGACGTCGCGGAAGGCGTTGCCGTCGGGCGAGCCGTGGGTCGGCAGCGCGTCGAGATAGCGGGCGGAAGCGAGCTTCACCGTCTTCATGCAGAGCTCGGCGGAGGTGCCGCCGATCACGATCGCAAGGTGATAGGGCGGGCACGCCGCGGTGCCCAGCGTCAGCACCTTCTCCTTCAGGAAGGCGAGCAGCCGGTCCTTGGTCAGCACCGAGGGGGTTGCCTGGAACAGAAAGCTCTTGTTGGCGCTTCCGCCGCCCTTCGCCATGAACATGAACTTGTAGGCATCGTCGCCCTCGGCGTAGATCTCGCACTGCGCCGGCATGTTGTTGGCGGTATTCTTCTCCTCATACATCGACAGCGGCGCGACCTGCGAGTAGCGCAGGTTGCGGCGGAGGTACGCGTCGCGCGCGCCTTCCGAGAGCGCTGCCTCGTCCGCACCGTCGGTGATGACGTTGCAGCCCTTCTTGCCCATGATGATCGCCGTGCCGGTGTCCTGGCACATCGGCAGGACGCCGCCGGCGGCGATGTTGGCGTTCTTCAGGAAGTCGAGCGCGACGAACTTGTCGTTCGGGCTGGCCTCGCCGTCCTCCAGGATCGCGCGGAGCTGCTTCAGGTGCCCCGGCCGCAGATAGTGGTTGATCTCGCCGAAGGCCGCCTCCGACAGTGCCCGCAGCGCCTCGCGCGACACCACCAGCATGTCCTTGCCCAGGACCTTTTCGACCCGCACGCCCTCGCTGGAAATCTTCTTGTAGGGCGTCTCGTCCTTGCCGAGCGGAAACAGCGGGGTGTGCTTGTAGGGCGGAACAGGCTGGGACTGGTCGGGAAAGGCGGTGGGAGCGTTCATGGGGGCGATCTCGGGGTTTTCGGAGCCCTCTTGCAGGCCCCTGGCATGGAAGCGTTCTAAGCGCATTTTCGGCGCAAAAGGAAGGGAGCTCTGTGCCGTCCGGCCATCCCGATTCGCTGTCCCGGTCCGCTCGTTCCGGCCGCTGTCGTTCGGCGGTCACGGTCCGCTGCCTCTGCACAACCGCGCCGCGTTGCACCCCTTGCACTTCGGTCCCGCCGACGGTTGAATGCGCCCCCGAAGGGGCTTTTCATCATGACATTGAACTTGAACGTCCGCGGCGCGATCCTGCTTGCCGCCGCAATTACCGGCCTTGTGGTCTTCGCCTCCCCCGCTCGCGCGGACCAGTGCGACGACATCGCAAAGCAGCTCGGCAACGGCATCGACGGGCTGAAGGTCAACTTCAAGGCCGCCAACATCATCTATCTCACCCATCCGGCGGCGAAGGAATTGTCGCTCGGCTGTCGTGCGCAGGGCCAGACCTATTCCAACGAGCTCTATGCCAAGGGCGACCGACGGCCGACGCCGCAGTTTTATGATCTCGTCGCCTCGGCGGCGGCGATCATCTTCACGCTGCCGAAGGACGACACCTCGACCGGTGCGACGCGCTGCCTGAAGCGCATGGGCATTTTGCGCGGCGACAAGGTGTCGATGCGCTACAAGCGGCTGAACATGGAGTGCGCGCGCACCAAGACCGAAGCCTCGATCGCGATTACGCGGCCGAAGGACGAGTAGGCGGATAGCGCAAGCGCGCTCAAATCCCTCGCATTTTAACGATCTGCTTCACGGAAGTTTCGGCTCCCGCGGGTCATGCTCGCGTGTTTCAATCTGTGAGGATTTGCGGATGAGTGTTTCCAGCGTTACGCCGCCTCCGATCGCGGTCGTGGTGCCAAACTACGACACGTCCAAGCAGCAGGACGACCAGACCAAGGCTAACGATTCCGATTCCAGCTATCAGCCGCCGCCGGCTCCGCCGCTGCCGCCGGGCCAGGGCACGCGGATCGATCAGTACGCCTAACCTCGGCTTTCGCCAGCCTTCAGGCCGCATCTTTGCCAGATAGCGGCGCTAGCATCATGCGCGAATTGCAGGGAACCGCGCATGATCGCAAGACTGCTCTTGCAGAACTCGATCGTCGTCGTCGCGATGGGCGCGCTGATGTTTGCGGGCGCCGGCACGCTGGACTGGCCCTCCCTGTGGGTGTGGCTGATCGCCTCTGCGCTGCTCGGCCCGGTCTGCGGCTGGTGGCTATACCGGCTCGATCCGGCGCTGCTCGCCGAACGCCTCCGCCCGGTCATCCAGAAAGACCAGCCGGCCGCCGACAAGGTCTTCATGGCCGTATTCATCCTGGCGATGCTGGCCTGGCTGGTCACGATGGGGCTGGACCGGCGGTGGCTCGCCTCTGACGTGCCAGTCGCGTTGCAGGTGCTAGGCTTCGTGCTGAGCCTGCTCTCGACGGCCTGCATTCTTTGGGTGTTTCGCGAGAACTCATTCGCCGCACCCGTGGTGAAGCTGCAAACCGAGCGCGCGCAGCACGTGGTCTCGAGCGGACCTTACGCCTATGTGCGGCATCCCATGTACAGCGGCATGGTGCTGTTCTTCCTCGGCGTGCCGCTGCTGGTCGGCTCATGGTGGGGCGTCGCGATGGTGCCGCTGTTCCTCGTCTTGCTCGCGATCCGCATCCGTATCGAGGAGCGCACGCTGATCCAGGGCCTGCCCGGCTATGCCGACTATGCGCTGCGCGTGCGCCATCGGCTGCTGCCGGGCGTCTGGTAGCTTACGTGTCGAGCTCCTTGTAGCAGCGGAAGATGCCCTGCTCGTTGAAGGGAATGCGGCGCTCGCTTGCGAGATAGGCCTTGATGTTCGGCCGCGCCGCGACGCGGTCGCGTAGCGCGACGAGGTCGGGGATTTCCTTCTCGAAGGCGCGCATGCGTTTTGGAAACGCATAGCGCAGGCCGTCGACGATCTGGAACAGCGAGAGGTCGGCGTAGGTGAGCCTGCGGCCGGTGAGGTAGATGCCGCCATTGGCATCGAGCAGCTCCTCGAAATAGCCGAGATATTTCGGCACGCGCTCCTTCCAGAACTCGGCGGTGCGCTTCTTCGCAGCCGGCCGTGCGTCCTCATAGTAGAGCGACGGCCCAAGCGGATGATGGGTGTCGTGGATCTCCAGCACGAAATCGGCGATCGTGAGCTGGAGCTGATGCACCCATAATTTGCCGGCCTCGGTCTTTGGCGCGAGGCCGCGGCGGCTGCCTAGATAAAGCAGGATGTTGGCGGTCTGGCCGATGACGAGCTTGCCGGCTTTCAGGAACGGCGGCGCAAAGGGCGGCGTTCCTCCTTGCGCATCCATCATCTTCATCATCGCAGCCGTGCCGCGCGGCCCGCGCGCCACGTCGACATAGGCCGCCCTCGCCTCCTCCAGCGCCAGCCGCACATATTCGCCGCGGCCCTGGATCTCGGGCCAGTAATAGAGCTCGTATTTCATGAGGGATTATCCGTGATCTATCTGCGACGAGTTTAGCAGACGATCACAGTCTCCGTCATTCCGGGGCGATGCGAAGCATCGAACTATGGTGCGCAATTGCGCACCTGAGAATCTCGAGATTCCCCAATGCGCAATTGCGCATTGGGGTTCGCGATCACGCAGGCCCCGGAATGACTTCCCCTAGTTCGCCGCGAAGCAGTAGAGCAGCCCGTCGCCGCCGGTGCTCTTCAGGTCGGCCTGCGAGCAGCCGCCATCGGGACCGCGCGAGGGATGTGCGGTATTCCAGGATTTAGCCGTCGGGTTCGTGGCCGGACCGCTGACGTCGGAATGGCCGACCATCGCCGCTCCCTGCGTGCTGGACGTCCAGTTCTTGCAGGTTCGATCGTCGGTGCCTGCGAAGGCCGTGCCGTCGGGCTGCGATCCCGTCAGGACGTCGTGCCGGTTCGGCTGGTCACCAAAACCGTTCACCACCTCGCCCTTCTCGGTCAGCGACGTCTCCTTGTTGATCTTGTTGGCGCTGTGCAGATCGGCAACGTCCTTGGCGATGACGGCGCCCTTCGCATTCTGCCAGGGACCCTTGCCGATGCGGTCGCGCGCGTTGACGGCGGGCTTGCCGTCGGCGGCCTGCGTCGAAAGGTACGCGTGCCAGGTCTTGGTGCCGGCGCCGGCGGATTGCGCGAGCTTCTGGCATTGCGCATCGGCGCCATCGAGGCCGCCGAGATCGGCGCCCTTGCCGGGCCCGCTGGAGGTGACGAAGAAGGTCATGTCGGCCGATTGTGCCTGAGCAGACGGTGCCGCGAGCAAGGCGAGCGCAGCCACGGCGAACGCGAAGCTTGGGAATGTCGTCGGTCTCTCGAAACGGGTCATCGCTTCCTCCGGTTGTGATTTTATTTTGGCCGCCGCCTGACTCGAACCCGAGGCGCGCCGCATTATTCCGCCGCCGCGACGTGAAGTACCCAAACAAAAAGGCGCCGTGCCGGAGCACGACGCCTTTGTTCCAGAGGTCGCAAGGCGATCAGTTGGTCTGCTGGATCGCCGACAGTTCCCAGTTGCTGCCGGGCCGGCGCGCGAAGGTCCACACCTCCGTGATTTCGGTCGGCTGCTCGCTGCCGGCAACGATTGCGCCGGTGTTGCGATCGACCGTCTTGTCGGTCAGCGCGAAGCGCATCGCGACGGTGGCATAGTCGGTCACGTCCTCGCGCCAGGCTTCCGCCAGATCGCCCTGCAACAGCTTCACGTTGGAAGTCTTGTTGACGACGTTGCGGGCACGGTTCTCGGTCAGATCCTTCTCGAAATAGGCGACCATTTCCGGCGTCGCGAGCGTATGCAATTTTGCAACATCCTCGTTCGACCAGGCGGCCTGGATATCCCCGAGCAGGCGCTCGAAGCTTTCGTAATCGGCCGGCTGGATCTCCAGCGGCGCGTTGTTGGCGCCAAGACCGAAACCAAGTCCGCTGCGATAGCTCGGCTGCGGTCCGCTGGCTGCGCCCGCCCCCGCATAGGCCGCCTGTGGTGTGTGACGGCGCTGCCACCAGGACATCGCCATGCGCACCAGGAACACGACCAGCACGATCTGGAGGATCAGGCCGAGGATCGACGACAGGCCGCCGAGGCCACCGAACAGGCCGCCGCCGAACAGCAGTCCGAACAGGCCGGCGCCGATGAAGCCCGCCGCGAGTCCGCGCAGCATGCTGCCGCCCGGACGGTTGAACATGCCGCCCCCCATCGGCGCGGTCGAGTTCGCGCCCGGCTGGCTATAGGTGCGGTTGAAGGGGGTGGCCGTGCCCGGGGCGGTCGAGGTCGACGGCGGTGCGGAGAAGGTCCGCGAACCGCGCGAGCCCGACGAGAGGCCGCCACCGACGCGGGCGTCGGCGGAGGTGATCGCGAGCGCGGTCGGCAGCGCCAGCGCCAGCACGACGGCAATCGCCTTCACGAGACTGCGGCTGCGTAACGAGAAATCCATGTGCGTTTCCCAAATCCCCGGCATGGGGAGGTGGCATTAAGATGGGCAGTGGAACGCAAAAGTGAAGCCGGTTTCGGAACCTGCGGCTGCGGCCCTCAGTCGCGGGGTGGTGCGGAATTACCTGTTATTTGCGAGTAGGAATGCGGCGCCATCGCCCGATCCCCCAGCTCACCCCGCCTTCATCGTCTCTTTCACGGCGGCGACGAGCTGGCTCAGCGTGAACGGTTTTGGCAGGAAGTCGAACTGCTGGCCTTCGGGCAGGCTCTTCTCGAAGGCATCCTCGGCATAGCCGGAGACGAAGATGAACTTGATGTCGGGGTTCTTCTCCCGCATCGCCTTCAGAAGCGTCGGGCCGTCCATTTCCGGCATCACGACGTCGGAGACGACAAGATCGATCGCGCCGCTCTGCTCGTCCAGCACCTCCATGGCCTCGACGCCGTTCTCGGCCTCGACCACAGTGTAGCCGCGCGAGCGCAGGCCGCGCGCGTTGAGCGCGCGCAGTCCCTCCTCGTCCTCGACGAGCAGGATGGTACCCTGCCCCGTGAGGTCGGTGCGCGGCTTGGCTTCGGCCGCGGGCGCTTCCTTGGCCGCGCCATTCGTCGCGGCAACGGCGGTCGGCGTCTCGACCTGCGCTTCGGGTTCGGCATGATGGCGCGGCAGGAAGATGTGGAACGAGGTGCCCTTGCCCGGCTCGGAATCGACGTAGATGAAGCCGCCGGTCTGCTTGACGATGCCATAGACGGTGGACAGCCCGAGACCCGTGCCCTTCCCGACCTCCTTGGTCGAGAAGAACGGCTCAAAAATCTTGTCGCGGATGTCGGCGGGGATGCCGGTACCGGTGTCGGCGACCTCGATCCGCACATAATCCGCCGCCGGCATGCCCTTGTAGGCGAGCTTGCCTGCTTCCTCCGTGGCGACGTTGGCGGTGCGGATGATCAACTTGCCACCGTCAGGCATCGCATCGCGCGCGTTCACGGCGAGATTGACGATCACCTGCTCGAACTGGGAGACGTCGACCTTGACCGGCCAGAGGTCGCGGCCGTGGACGAGATCGAGCTTCACCTTCTCGCCGATCAGCCGGCGGAGCAGCATGGTGAGATCGGAGAGCGCATCGCCGAGATCGAGCACCTGCGGCCGCAGCGTCTGACGGCGCGAGAAGGCGAGGAGCTGCCGCACCAGGGTCGCAGCGCGCGTCGCGTTCTGCTTGATCTGCATGATGTCCTGGAACGACGGATCGGTCGGCTTGTGCGCGTTCAGCAGGAAGTCGTTCGCCATCATGATGGCAGACAGCACGTTGTTGAAGTCGTGGGCGATGCCGCCGGCGAGCTGGCCGACCGTCTCCATCTTCTGAGATTGGTTGATCTGGTTCTCCAGCGCACGCCGCTCGGTGGTCTCGAGCATGTGGACGATCGCGGCCTCGGCGTCGTTCTCGCCCTCGTCGACCGGCGTGACGAAGAACTGTCCCCAGCGCTCCTTCGTCCCCTCCAGCGCCACCTCGACCGGCGCGATGTCGCCCTTCCCTTCGGCGGCCTGGTTGATCGCCGCGATCAGCAACTGCCGGTCGCGCGAATTGATCGCGCGGAAGATCGACTTGCTGGCGCTGTCCAGGCCAAGGCCCTGCGCCAGCTTGGCGTAGCGCGCATTCGCCCGCACCACATTGCCGCCGCGATCGACGGTGGCGATCGCCATCGGCGTGTGGTCGAAGAAGCGCATGAAGCGCACTTCGGCAGCGCGATCGGGATCGCTGCGCTCGTCGCGGGCGCGGCTGATCACGAGAGTGCGCGACGGGCCCGGCGTGCCGTCGGCTCCGAAGGCCAGCTTGTGATAGAGCCGCACCGGCATGGTCTTGCCCGTGCGCATGCGCAGGTCGATGTCGAAGACTTCCGTCTTCACCTCGCCCGGCACCGCCACGATCGAGGTCAGCAGCGAGGCGCCGTCGCCGGAGACGATGTCGATGAGCTTGAGGCCGCCCGAGCCGATCTCGGCGAGATCGTAATCGAGCCAGTTGGCTAGCGTCGCGTTGACGTAGGCGAGCTCCCCGGCCGGATTGACGGAGAAGAAGCCGCACGGCGCGTGATCGAGATATTCGATCGCATGCTGGAGCTCCTGGAACACGTCCTCCTGGCGCTCGCGGTCGCGGGTGATGTCGGCGATCGACCACACCGCATATCTGGCCTCGCGCTTGCCCGTGCCGAGCGGGCGCACCCGCATGCGCAGCCAGCGCCCCTGGCTGCCGTCATGGCCGGAGATGCGAACCTCCTCCTGCTGCCGCTTGCCTTCGCGCGCGGCCTTCAGCAGGCGGAACACGGCCTCCGACACATCCGGGTTGCCGATGAAGACGCGCTCGACGGGCCGCACGTCTTGCGGGCCGGAAGCGCCGGTCATGGTCAGATAGGCCGCATTGGAATAGACGACATGCCCGCGCGGATCGGTCACCGCAAGTCCGTCAAAGGCATGATCGGAGATGCGTGCGATGATGGGATCGTCGAGATTGCGATCGGCGAAGCGAACGATGCCGGCGGCAAAGGCGAACAGGTTGAACAGGCCGACCATCGCCAGCACGGCGAGGATGCCGAGGATATAGGGCTGCGCCTGCGTCCGGCCGAGCGTCATCAGCCCGACGGCGACCGCCACGAGCGTCGCCGCCACCAGGAACACCAGCGCGATGCTGCCCGAGCGCTGCGGCTGCTCATGCACCGCAACAGGTTCGCGTGACAGGTTGTGGTCGGTCTCGGCGGTCATCTCAGGTGGGCGTAGCCTGTCGGCAGGAAAAGAACGCGCGAACCGCGCGCAACGGGCCCTCCCTGCCTGAATCGGACCCGCAGGCGCAAGGGCGGCAGGGACGAAACGTACGCTGATTCCCAGTTTACGGCCATTTCCGGTACTTTTCGGGTGCTTTATTGCCGTCCGGCGCCAAATCCGCGCTTCAGCCGCATGACGTAGCCGATGACCTCGGCAACAGCATGGTAGTGCTCGACCGGGATTTCCTTGTCGATCTCTACGGTGGCATAGAGCGCCCGCGCCAGCGGCACGTTCTCGACGATCGGGATGTCGTGGTTGCGGGCAACCTCCCTGATCTTGAAGGCGAGATTGTCGACGCCCTTGGCGACGCAGATCGGCGCCTGCATGCCGCGCTCGTAGGACAGCGCCACCGAATAGTGGGTCGGGTTGGTGATGATCACGGAGGCCTTTGGAACCGCCGCCATCATGCGCTTCTTGGCGCGCTGCTGCCGCAACTGCCTGATCTTGCCCTTGATGTGCGGGTCGCCTTCGGACTGCTTGAACTCTTCCTTGATCTCCTGGAGCGACATCTTTTGCCGCTGGAACCAGCTGCGATACTGGAAGAAATAGTCGGCGATGGCGATGATCGCGAGCGCCGCGACCACTGCGCCGAGCAGATGGATGGTCATGCTGGTGGTGGCGCCCAACATGGCGGCCGGGTCGAGCTTGACCATCGCCTCCATGCGGTACCGCTCCGGCCACAGGATCATGGTCATGACCGCGCCGAGCACGATCAGCTTGCCGATGCCCTTGAGGAAGTTCGCCGCCGCCTGCTTGCCGAAGATGCGCTTGAGGCCGGCTGCAGGCGAAAGCTTGCTGAATTTGGGTTTCAGGGATTCGGCCGACCACACCAGGCGGTGCTGGAGCATGTTGCCGGCGATCGCAGCCAGCACCAGCATCAGCAATGGCACGCCGATCGCGGCGACAACCGCGACTTCGATCTGCTGCATCAGCGCGAGCAGGTTCCCGCCGTCGGTCTTGATCATCCAGGAATTGGCGAGCAGGTTGCGCATCGGCGTCACCAGCCCGCTGCCGATCGAGCCCGAGAAGGTCGAGACCACGAGCGTGCCGCCCGCGATCATGAACCAGGTGTTGATCTCCTGGCTCTTGGCGACGTCGCCGCGTTCGAGCGCCTCCTCGAGGCGCTTCTGTGTCGGGTCTTCTGTTTGACTCTCGGGATCGTTGTCGTCCGCCATCAATCCCTCACTTCAGCGGCATCATCTGGTGCATGACACCGATGAAGTAATCGAGGAACGTGCCCATCATCGCCGCGAGCACCACGGCGAGCACGAGAAACCCGGCGAAGATCGAGAGCGGCACGCCGACGAAATAGACCTGCATCTGCGGCATCAGCCGCGCCAGCACGCCAAGCCCGATATTGAAGACGAGGCCGAACACCAGGAACGGCCCGGCGAGTTGCAAGCCCAGACGGAACGCGGCGGCGAAGGCGCGCGTCGCCAGCGAAGCGACATCGCCGCTTGCCATCGTCTCGCCCGGCGCGAAGATCGCATAGCTGTCGTTGAGCGCAGCAATCACGAGGTGATGGCTGTCGGTCGCGAACAGCAGCGTCACGCCCAGCATGGTCAGGAAGTTGCCGACCAGCACACCCTGCTGGCCCTGCGTCGGATCGACTGAGGTGACGAAGCCGAGCCCCATCTGCTGCGCGATCACGGCGCCGGCGACCTGGAGGGCGGCGAGCGTCACGCGGGCGGTCGCGCCCAGCACGATGCCGATCGCGATCTCATGCAGCATCAGCACCAGGAGCGAGGCGATCGAGCCCATGTCGACATGGTAGGCGTTGCGATGTAGCGGCAGGATGATCAGCGTGAGCAGCAGCGCGATCGACAGCTTGATGCGCGTCGGAATATTGGTCTCGCCGAGGCCCGGCAGCAGCATCACCATCGCGCCGACCCGGGCGAAGGCGAGCATGAAGGCCGCGGCGAGCGCCGGCAGCAGCGAGACGTCGATGCGCATGGTTTACGCATACTGCATCAGCCGCCGATGATTCGCGACGATATCCGCAGCATGTGGGAATGGAGCGCATCGGCCATGAAGGGTAATGCCAGCAGCATGGTCGCGAAGATCGCGAGGATTTTCGGCACGTAGATCAGGGTCTGCTCCTGGATCTGCGTCAGCGCCTGGAACAGCGACACCACGACACCAACCACGAGCCCCACCACCATCAACGGCGACGACACGATCACGATCGTCCAGATCGCATCGCGGGCAACGTCAAGCGTTTCAGGTCCGGTCATTGTTGAATTCTCGCCTTACAACCCATCAGTTTTCCGGGGCGCGCGCAGCGCGAACCCGGAATCTCGAGATCCCGGGTTCGGTGCTTCGCACCGCCCCGGAATGACGTACAGAAGATCAGATCGCCATCTTCATGATGTCTTCGTAGGACTGGATCACCCGGTCGCGCACCGACACCAGCGTCGAGACGGCGACGTCGGTCTCGGCGACCGCCGTCACCACGTCCATCACGTTGGCCTTGCCGCTCGCCATGGCTACCGTCTGCGCATCGGATTTGCGGCCGGATTCGATGACGCTGCCGACGGAGTCCTTGAGCAGCGCGGCGAAGGACGGGCCGTTCGTCTCCGATCCCTTGCCGGCGGCGCTGTTTTCCAGCACGCGCGCGAGGTTGGCATAGGCGTTGGCAGCAATCGTCGGTGAAGCCATGGCTTTGAGCCTCCTGTTCAGGCCTTGAGGATGTCGAGCGTGCGCTGGATCATCCGGCGCGTCGCACTGATGATGTTGAGATTGGCTTCATAGGACCGCTGCGCATCGCGCATGTCGGTCATTTCGACCACCGAGTTCACGTTCGGATATTTGACGTTGCCGCTTGCGTCCGAGGCCGGATTATTCGGCTCGTATTTGACGCGGAAGTTGGACTGGTCGGGCTTGATCTTGCCGAGAGTGACGACCTGTGCGTCCAGCGAGCGGTCGAGCGCGGAGGAGAAGGTCGGCACCTTGCGCCGGTAGGGATCACCGCCGGCGGTCTGGGCGGTGGAATCCGCGTTCGCGATGTTCTCCGAGATCACCCGCATGCGCCCGGCCTGCGCGCGCAGGCCGGAGGTCGCAATCGCCATCGAACGGGCGAAGTCGCTGCTGTCATTCGCCATGATGCGCCTCCGCTAGCTCTTTGGTTTGAGCATGATCTCTTCGGAAAACCGCTGCACACTTTTCCGGATCATGCTCTAGCCCTTACCGATTGCTGTCTTCAGAAGGTGCAGGCTCTTGGAGTAGAGCGAGGTCGCGGCCGCGTAATCCATCTGGTTCGTGGCGGACTTCATCATCTCCTCCTCGAGATTGACCGCGTTGCCCGCAGGGCGTGTCTCGAAGCCCGCATTCTTGTTCTGGTCGAAGCTCGACGGCGCGCCCGACGGCGTCATGTGCGAGGCGCTGGTGCGGGCCATCGCGATCGGCCCCATCGAGCCGGTGACCGCGCCGGCCTTATCGAACTTGGGCTCGACCAGGTCGCGCGGCCGGAAGCTGGGCGTGTCGGAATTGGAGACGTTCTCGGACAGGACGCGCTGGCGTTCCTGGTGCCACTGCATCTTGGTGCGAAGCGCCGAGAGCACCGGGAGGTCGTTGATGGACATGGCTTGCGGCTCCTTGCCCCGGATCAGACCCGGAGCTAGGCAGAATTTGCCGCGTGTATGGTTAACGGCTGGTTAAGATGTCACCGGCAGATGTCCCTCCTTGAGACGCCAAAGTTTCGTCCCCGTGATTCTACGCCTCCAAAATACTCGTTAACCCAACCGCTTGGCTCCGGAACAATCCCCAAGAAGTCGTTTTGGATCGGACGATTCATGGGTTATTAAGAACTGGGGACGGCAGAACTTGCCGTTGGGTGTTAAGGGATCGAACTTCTGGGGCGTCGCGAGCTGTTGGTCGGGATGGATTTCGACCATTGGCCGCATGAGACAAGCGCCATATGCCGGGGACAAGTATGCAAGGCCCTTTGACCTTTATCTTCGCGTTCATCGTCGTTCTGGCGCTGATCGGCTTGGCCGCGTGGCTGGTTCGCCGATTCGCGACGAACCGGCTGGGCGCCAACACGCAGCGCGGCCGGATGCCCCGGCTTGCCGTGATCGATGCCGCCGCCGTCGACGGACGCCGCCGCCTGGTGCTGGTCCGGCGCGACAATGTCGAACATCTCCTGATGATCGGCGGTCCGACCGACATCGTCGTCGAGCCCAACATCGTGCGTGCCGCCCCGAGTCGCGATCAGTTGCCGCAACGGTCGGGGAATGCCGAGCCGCCGCGCCTCGCCCCGATGCCCGAACCTGCCGCCTGGGATGAGCCCTCGCCGCGCCCCGAATTGCTCGACCACTCCGAGCCTCAGATGCCCGAGCCGCCGCCGCGGCCTGCGCGCCCCTCCTTCGCCGACGAAGTGCGCCGCCCCGCGCCTGCGCTCACCGAGCGCCGCAGCGATCCGCTCGCCGGCTTCAGCGCCGAACCGATCGCGCCGCGCCCCGAGCGCGAGCCGCAGGCGAGGCCCGAGCCGATGCCGCCGCGCGTCCCGCGCAGCGAGCCGATGATGCCGCGTCCCCCGCGCCAGAGCGAGCCGGCGAAGGTTCCGCCGGTGCGCGCCGCCGCGCCGCCACCGCCTCCCCCGGCACCTCCTGCCCCGCCGGCGCCTCCGCCCCCGGCCGGGCCCTCGAGCGCCGAGCAGAATCTCGCCGAGATGGCGCAGCGACTCGAGGCCGCACTGCGCCGGCCCGCCGGCGAGACGGTCGCGCCTCCCGTTGCGCCCGAGCCGCCGGCACCCGCGGTGCGCCCGTCGCGCAACGAGGCACCTGCCCCGGCTGCGCCCGCAAAGACGAGCTTTGAAAATCTCGAAGACGAGATGGCCTCGCTCCTCGGCCGTCCGAAGCCGTCTTCGTGAGACGCCCGGCTTTCCCGCGTAGAGTTTTTTTCCTTCCTGTCCTGATCGGCGCCGCTCTCCTGGCGGCGCCTGCGCATGCGCAGGACATCAGCATCAATCTCGGCGGCCAGGGTGGCGGCGGCGTCACCGAGCGCGCGATCCAGCTCATCGCGCTGCTCACGGTGCTGTCGATCGCGCCGTCGATCCTGGTCATGATGACGTCGTTCACGCGCATCGTGGTCGTGCTGTCGTTGCTGCGCACCGCCATGGGCACCGCGACCGCGCCGCCGAACTCGGTGATCATCGCGCTCGCGATGTTCCTCACCTTCTTCGTGATGGGACCGGTCCTGCAGAAATCCTATGATGACGGCATCAAGCCGCTGGTCGCCAACCAGATCACCGTCGAGGCCGCACTCGAGCGCGCCTCAGTCCCCCTGCGCGGCTTCATGCAGAAGAACGTGCGCGAGAAGGATCTGAAACTCTTCATGGACCTCTCGGGCGAAGCACCGCCCGCGACGCCGGACGAGCTCGCGCTCCGCATCCTCATCCCCGCCTTCATGATCTCCGAGCTGAAGCGCGCCTTCGAGATCGGCTTCCTCCTGTTCCTGCCCTTCCTGATCATCGACCTCGTCGTCGCCTCGGTCCTGATGTCGATGGGCATGATGATGTTGCCGCCGGCGGTGGTGTCGCTGCCGTTCAAGCTGATCTTCTTCGTGCTGGTGGACGGCTGGTCGCTGGTGGCAGGGAGTTTGGTGCAGAGTTACGGGGGCTGACGCCTCGTTGCGAGGTCCTCTACCCCTTCACGTCATAGTGCTTGCTGAGGTGATGCCCGATCTGCACGAGCATGACGACACATTCGGGGTAGCCGGGCTTGTCGATGGTGGCCCGGTCGGCCTTGGCGCGGAACTCCCCGCTGTCGCCGTCGCGCAGGATCGAGATGGTCAGAGGGCCTAGCGGGTCATCTTGATCTGCCTCACCGGCGGGATCGCGGGCAGCGAGCCGGTGTGCTCGGTCTCGTCCTTGGCCTGCGGCGGCATGGGCGCGCGGGCGGTGGCATCGGGGAAGCGCTGCTTCATCTCGCGCAGGAAGCCGTCAAGCGTGTCGACGCTGGCAGCGAGCTTCGCGATCTCGGCGAATTCGGCGCTGGAGGCGGCCGCCGGCTTGCTCGCTATGTTGAAGGCGAGCCGGTCGGAGCTCTCGCTCATCAAGGGCGCGTATTTCTCGCGGAAGCGTGACAGCCCGATCGCATCGTCGGCAAGCGCGTAGCCGACGGCGGCACGGATCACGTCGCTCTTCTCGACCGCGTTGAGCGGCTTGAAGTCGCGAAAGCGCTCGCCGTAATAGAGCTCGATCTGCTCGGCGGATTCGCGCCAGCGCCGCGCCGCCCAGAAAATGTCGGAGCGCAGGCGGATCGCCTCGCGGCCCGCGACGTTGGAAACGATGTCGAGCGCGAGGTCATGACGGCCGACGTCGCTCTGCGCACGCGCCTCGAGCAGCAGACGCTGCTGACGCAATTCGCCGGACAGATCGCTGATGCGGCTCGCGCGCAGCGCCGAGATCGCCATGTCGGGCTTGCGGTTGGCGAGATAGACCATGGCAAGACGGGCCGCGACCTGCGCGCGCGCGGCACCCTCGAGGCGGTGGTCGACCTGGTATTGCAGGAGCTCGGCGGCCTGGTCGAGCAGATCGATGGACGCCAGGCGATCGGCAAGCTTGCGGATCAGTTCGTCGCCGCGCCGGCCGATCGGCGTCAGCTCGCGGAACTCGTAGAACATCCCGAGTGCCTCGATCGGCGGAAGATCGTCGCCCTTGGAGCTCAGGAAGATCTGCGCGAACAGCTCCTGCGCGAGGTCCTGCGCCTGGCGCGAGGCGTCCGCATTCGGCTGGAGCTTGGTCGCGGTGCGCGCCGCGGCGAGCGCATCCCGGTAACGCCCCATGTCGGCATACATCCGCGCCAGCAACTGGAGCGTCTTCACCTCGATGGCATCGCCGCGCCAGGTCATCGCCAGCGTCTCGAGCTCGCGCAGCGCGTCGTCCTTGGTGATCTCGTCGCGCTTCTGGCGGAGCGCCACCTCGAGCTGCTTGGCCTCGGCGGCCGCCGGCCGGTCGTCCGAGCCGACCGCGAACTTGTAGTCGTCGAGTGCGTCCTTGTCGTGGCCGAGCGCTTCGGCGAGCCGGCCGCGCAGCACCGCGAAGGACGGCGCCATGTCCGGCGGCACGCCGACAACCTCGAGCTCGCCGCGCCGCTTGGAGGCGCCGGCATAGTCCTTCACCTCGAGCGAGGCCCGCATCGCATCCATCGTCACGATGCGCTGGACGTCGAGCGGCAGCGAGGCGATGGCGAACTCAACGTTCTTGAACTTCTCGCGAGCATCCGCCCATTTGCCCTGGCGCGCATAGGCGAGCGCCTTCCAGAGCTGCGAGTCGTGGCTGTTGCCGATCACGGGATTGGCGAGATCCTTCAGCCCCTGCCCCGGCCGGCCGATCAGGATGCTCGAGATCGCGTGCATGATCAGCGCCGAGGATTCCTCCTTGTTGAGGGAATCGTTCAGCATGACGTCGGTGATCGCCTTGGCCTCGTGATACATGGCGCGCGACATGTAGAAATGCGCGAGGTCAAGGCGCGGGATCGAGCGCTGCGCCGGCTCGACCGCCGCGATCGCGGCGACCAGCGCGCTCTGCCGGTTCATGAACAGCTCGGACTGGCCCTTGCGCCATTCCTCGATGTTGAAGACCGGCCGCACCGCGGTCGGCGCGCGCTCGGCGGAGACGTCAACCGGCGAGAGCGTCAGCCCGCCCTTCTTGCCGAGGATCACCTTGTCGGAGCCGACCTCGACGCCGACCTCGTCGGAGTTCGGACGAATGGCGATGCCGTGCGCGGATTCGAGCAGCGAGAGATCGACCAGGTCCTGCCGCTTGATGAAGCCACGAACCGGCCGTGGCGCGGTGACGACATAGAGGGTGTCGCCGGCGTCGGGATCGGTCAGCTTGTGCAGCAAGCCCGGATTGGCGAAGGGGATCGCGATATTGGCGAGCGCCGGGTCGGTGATGTTGCGCATCATCATCAACGGCAGCGGCGTCGCCTGGATCTTGTCGGCGAGCGTCAGGAGCCAGTTGGTCTCCTTGCCGTTCTCCTCGCTCGACAGCGAATAGACCAGCGGCCGGTTGAGGCGGATGCGGATGGCCTGGCCCTTGTCGAGCGGCGTGCGGCTGACCTCGCCGATCATCGCGCCGCCCTTGGCGCGGATCGGCTCGACATCGATGGCTTTCTGCGTATCGAACACCAGCCAGACCGTGTCGCCGCGACGGAACGCGGCGGCGGGGGTTGCGACCGAGAGCGGGAACGTCACGCGCAGGCCGTCGCTGTCGCGGCGGGCATCGACGCTCGGCGCGGCGTCTTGCGAGACGGCCGCAGCCTGCGCCTCGACTGGTGCGGCTTTCGCCATGTCCTTCGGCGCGTCCTTGACCGGCTCCTTCGCGGCCTCCTTCACCGGCTCCTTCGGCGCTTCGGCCGCCATCGGTGCCGCGGGTTTCGGCGCGGCAGCCGGCGCCGCGGCCTCTGCAGCCGCTGGCGCAGGTTTCGGCGTCTCGGCCGGATGCGCAGCTTCAGCCGCAACAGGTTCGGGCGCGGCCTGCACCGGCGCGGGCTTCGGCGCTTCGGCAGCTGGCGGCGCGCCCGCCGCCTCAGGCTTCACCTCGATCTTCGCCTCGCGCGCGATGGCCTCGGAGGTGGGCGGCGCGAGCTCGCGCGGCATCTCCTTCTTCTCGGCCGCCGCATGCGGTCCATGGGCCGCGGCCGGCTTTGCCGGTGCCAGGACCTGCTCGGCCGTCGTCGCGGCCTTGTTCTTGTCCGGCTGGAAGGCGACGTCGACGACATAGTTCTTGTCGTCGCGGAAAGAGTGCACGTCGGCCTCGCCGATCAGCGCGATCTCGACATTGGTCTGGTCGATGTCGGCCTTCTGCTTGATCGAGGCCACGTTCGGCGGGGCTGCCACGACCGCGTCGGCGAGATCGAAGTTGAGATTGGCGTTGAAGGCGAGCGTCAGTTTCTGCTCGTTGAGCACCGAAGAGACGCCGACGCCGTCGGGCATCTCGAAGACGAAGCGCACGAAGGTCGGTTGCACCGAGGCGCGAACGCGGATCGGCGGACGCTTCTTGGTCTCGGCGGCCACGCGTTGGGCGCGCAGCGCGCGCTCGGCGGCACGCGCGCGATCGGAGAGTTCCTTCACCACGTCCATCGGCAGGCTCGGCGGCGCGCCCTTCCAACCCTCGGGCAGAAGGTCGACGAAGGTCCGCTCGCCGGCATTCATGGTATTGACGGTGACGCGGCGCGCCAGCGACAGCCGGATCGCCCCGCCGTCGGGATCGCGCCGCGCGGAATTGACGTAGTCGGGTGCTCCCTCCGGGATGCGATCGACCGGCACATCGACCGGTCGCTCGAAGCGGATGATCAGGATCGAGCCCGCGGTCGTCACCTCGGAGGAAACGTCCTCGCCGAGCTTGATGACGAGGCGCGCAAAGCCGCCGGCGGCCGAGAACGTCGCCTCGCCCCGCACCGGTTCGGCGCGCGCAGGCGAAGCCAGGCCCACCAACAGGCAGGCGGCCAGTGTGGACAGCGCGCGGACATGACGGCGCGCGCCCGGCGCCGAGGTCAATACCAAGGCGCGGGCTCGCGACCAAAATCCAGCGGCAGCCTGTCGCGCCATTGGCGGCATTTCATCCGGTCCGACGATCCATGCCGGCAATGGGGCCGGCCCGTGCCCTCGACTTTAAGGTTTCGCCAATTAAGGACTTGTTAATGCTGTCGGTTTGATTTGACCTGCGCTCGCTGCGCCGCACCACCGTCTCCGAAATGGCCAGTCCGGGCCTCCAGCGTATGGGCAGTTCGCGCCATCGGTCGCACGTCCACGGAGCGCCGCCCGGGCTGCCGTTCTGCTATAGTGCGGACATGACGATCGGGATCCCCGGACCCGGCCAGAAGGCACCGCGGCGCAGTGCTGCGGCAGGGTTCATTATCGCGGCCATCGCCGTCGTCATTGGCCTGATCCTGCTCGCTCTCGTGAGCGACATCCTGGTCGACTGGATGTGGTTCGCTGCGGTCGGCTACAGGCAGATCTTCTGGATCACGATCGGCGCCAAAACCGCTGGCTTCCTTGTCGTTTTCGCCGCGACGGCCACGGTCTTGTGGGTGAACGCGCGGATTGCGCTTGGTCTTGCCGGGCGGCGACCCCGGCTGCCCGCGGCCTTCGTCCCAACACTTGCGGCCGCTGCGGCTCAGCCTGATCCGCTTGAATTCCTGCGCGAGCGGCTGCCGTGGCGCGGCGTGATCGCCGCCAGCAGCTGCCTCTTCGCCTTGCTTGTCGCCTGGGGCGAGGTCGGCAACTGGGCCACACTGCTCCGGTTCATCTATCAGGTGCCCTACGGCAGCAACGATCCCCTGTACGGCAAGGATATCGGTTTCTACCTGTTCTCCCTGCCCGCGTTTGTCGCTGTCAAGAACTGGGCAATGCTGACGCTCGTCATGAGCGCACTGTTCGCTGGATTTGTCTATTGGGTGCATGGCGACATCGAGGACCGGGCCCAGCGAATGTCGCCGGCGGCGATCTCCCACGGTTCGGCGCTGCTTGGCCTTTTCTTCGGCGTGAAGGCGTGGTCCTACGGACTCGACCGTTACCATCTGCTGTTCGGCGACAACGGCGTGGTGGTCGGCGCAGGCTATACCGACGTCAACGTCGAATTGCCGGTCCTGTGGATCCTGATCGCGCTGTCGATCGTCGCCGCCTTGACCGCATGGGCGAACCTGTGGGTCCGCACCTACCGCCTCCCCACCGCCGCGATTGCGCTGCTGTTCAGCGCCGCTTTCCTGCTGTCGGGCATCATCCCCGCAGCTTTTCAGCGCTTCTACGTCAGGCCAAACGAGTTGGACTGGGAGCGTCCCTACATCGAACGCAACATCGCGCTGACCCGGGAGGCCTACAATCTCAATCGAATCTCACCGAAGCCGTTCCCTGCCGAGCATACCCTGACCTTCCGCACGCTCGAAGCCAACAAGGCCACGATCGAGAATATAAGGCTGTGGGATTGGCAACCATTGGCCGACACCTACGCGCAATTGCAGGAGATCCGCACCTACTACAAGCTGCGTAACCTCGATGTCGACCGCTACTGGCTCGGCGGCACCTACCAGAGCGTGATGCTCTCGGCACGCGAGCTGAATTCCGAGCTTCTGCCGCCCAACGCGCAGACCTGGGTCAACCGCCACATCCTGTTCACCCACGGCAATGGTGCGGTGCTGAGTCCGGTCACCCAGAAGAGCAGCGAAGGGCTTCCGCTCCTCTACCTGCACGATGTTCCTCCGGTTGCGCAGGGTGGTCCCGACATTCGCGAGCCGCGCATCTACTACGGGCAGCAGACAGAGGACTACGTCATCGTCAAGGCAACCGTGCCGGAGTTCGATTATCCCAAGGGAAAGGACAACGTCTACGCGTCCTATGACGGCGACGGCGGCGTCCCGCTGTCGAGCATGGTGCGGCGACTGATCTTCGCCCACCATTTCAACGACGTGAACCTTCTTCTCTCGGATTACATCGTCGACGGCAGCCGGATCATGATCCGGCGCAACATTCAGGAGCGGGTCGGCACGATTGCCCCGTTCCTGATGCTGGATCGCGATCCCTACCTCGTCGTCAGCGAGGGCCGGATGTTCTGGATTCAGGACGCCTACACGACCAGCGAATATTTTCCCTACGCGCAGCGGGCGTCCAGCCTCAATCTCAACTACATCAGAAACTCGGTGAAAGTGATCATCGATGCCTATAACGGCACTGTCGACTTCTATCTGATGGACCAGGCGGACGCGATCGCCGCGACCTATCGTCGAATTTTCCCGGCTCTCTTCAAGCCGTTCACGGCAATGCCTGCCGATCTGCAAAGGCATATTCGCTATCCCGAAGACCTCTTCCTCATACAGGCTCGGCTTTTCCAAACCTATCACATGGAATCTGCCGATGTTTTCTACAACCGCGAGGATCTCTGGCAATTCCCGCGCCAGCCGGCCGGCGACGGCATCTCTGCAATGGACGGCACGACCGCGATGGCGCCCTACTACATCATCATGCGGCTGCCGGGTGAATCGCAAGCCGAGTTCTTTCTGATGATCCCGATGGTACCGAGCCGCCGCGACAACATGATCGCGTGGCTCGCCGCGCGCTGCGACGAGCCCGGCTATGGCAAGCTGATCGTGTACGAATTTCCCAAGGAGAAGCTGGTCTACGGACCGTTCCAGATCGAGGCGCGCATTCATCAGAACACGGAGATCTCCCAGCAGATCTCGCTGTGGAACCAGATGGGATCGCGGGTGATCAGAGGAAACCTCCTTGTGATCCCAATCGAGAATTCAATCCTCTACGTCTCGCCACTGTATTTGCGGGCCGAGCAAGGGCATTTGCCGGAGCTGAAACGGGTGATTGCCGCCTATGGCGAGCACGTCGTCATGAAGGAAACGCTTGAGGAAGCTTTGTCGGCGCTCTTCGCAAACAGCGGGCCCGCAACGAGAGCGTCGGGTGGGACCCCGGAATCGCCTGGCGATGGGGCCGCGGCGGCACGCGCACAAGAGGCGCTTGCTCACTACGGTCAGGCCATGGAGCGATTGAAATCCGGTGATTGGGCAGGCTTCGGCAAGGAGATCGAGGCGATGCGCAGCCTGCTCGAAGACATCCGCCGGCAATCGGGCGGTCCGTGAGGGGTCTTGCCCAGTGAAGTCCGCCAATCGCCTCGGGGAAGTTGTCCTCTCAGCAGCCGATAGTCTTAGGGCAGGACGAATGCTGCGGTCTCGGCTCCTGTCGGCCGCACGAACAGAAAGCGGGATCGTACGGATATTTGTGCGTCAGCCTTGCCATCCTGCCCGATGATAATCAGTCCTGCTCCGCCATTGGCCACTGTCAGAATGACTGGCTCGCCCTCCCTCGTGCTGATCGGCTCCATTCCAATGATGAGAAATTCACCAACCGGCTGATCGAAATATTGCAGCCTCAGTTGTGGGGCGACCTCTGCTGGCGCAAACGCAAAACCCAGCTGCCGAGCGCGCGCATAGATATCTCCCAGCGGCGCCGTGTCGGTCAGAAAGCCCAGCTCGGCTACGAAGACCGCGAAGAGATCCGCGTTCGTTTTCGTAACGCTGAGGGAAAAGACAGGACTGGCGAGAACTTCACCTGCCAGATTTCCAACGCTGCACCCGACCGCCTCCAGGGCGCCCGTGAGGGTGAACTTATCTGCAAATGTGCCTACCGCAATCGTCTTCCACACCTGAACGTCGGCGGCGGAGCGGATTGGAACGCGCGGCGCTCGTGGTGAGGGAGTGTTCTTGAGCCGGAGTTGACTTTGCAGCACATCGCGCGCTGAACACTGGGCTCTTGCTTCACGCGCCCCCAGCACGGCGTGTGCGAGACAGAACATCACAACGAGGAGAGTAATGCTACGAGGAGAGTAATGCTACGGTGCCATCCTACCGGACTGCGCAGCGTGGCATGGCAACGGACTTCTTGGCCAACGGTGCGGCCCACGGCAACATCTCTTGAACAGAACCGGACGATGACTTCCGTATGTTCGGGCCACCAGTTCGCGACCCACGGTCTGCTGCAAAATAAAAGGCCCGCCTCCGAGTGTTGGGAAGAACGGAAAATTTCAAGAGTTGGAGGCGGGCCTTAAGGGAATGCCTACTCCAAAGTGGCGGGCGGAGTCCGTAAGCCTGCGCCCGTCACGTCGTCACGCAGATTAAATCTAAGCACCATCGAACCCGGCTGAACACCGGATTTTAATACCTCGATATTCGCAGTGGAGATTCCAAATCGGCACAATGATGGCGTGTGGCGATCTCCTGTAGCGCTCCAATCGATGCTGCTAGCACGGTCCCAGCCTCTACCGCACGCCGTAGCGCACGAAGTCGTCGCCGATCCCGGGCTGAACTGCCTGTGCCGCCGCGATATCGGCATCACCCAAGGCCTTGTCGCCCTGCTTGAGTCTGGCAAGTCCGCGCCCATAAAGCGCGCTCGCCAGCTTCGGCTCGAGCCGCAGCGCTGAGTTATAGTCATCGATGGCCGCGGCTAGCTGGCCCATCTTCAGGTAGACCAGAGCGCGCGAATCGTAGGTTGCCGCATTGCCCGATCCCGATTGCAGCGCCTTGTTACAGTCTTCGAGCGCGGCCGGTAGAGCGCCCAACATGGTTCGGGCCCAACAGCGTCCGCTCCACGCGCCCGCCAGATCTGGCCGCAACCGGATGACCTCGTCGTAATCCTGCGCCGCACGATCATACGCGTTCCTTCGCAGATTGGCCTGTGCACGGTTCGCGAAGGCCTCGCCGTAGCTGGGATTGAGCTTGATGGCCTCATCCAGAGACTCGATCGCGAGGTCGTATTCGCCTTTCATCAGGTGGGCCACACCGCGGTTGTTGAACGCCTTGGTATAGCCAGGATTGAGCTCGATCGATTGATCGAAATCGTGGATGGCGCGGTCATAGCGTCCCGTTTCAGCATAAGCATTGCCGCGATTGTTGTAGGCGATGGCCAAGGCCTTCGTCGCGCCTCGGTGCGCGTCGATGAACGCAGTGCAACCATCAATTCGCGCTTCGAGCGATGCGCGCGCGACGCTGTTGCACAGCTCGATCGTCTTGAGATAGCTCCCTTCCTCCTTAGGAGTCTGCGCCACCGCCGGCAACTGGAGCAATAGCAGGACGAGACCGGACGCCACGCCGCCGGTGATGGTTCCTGTCGTGCTCGGCTTCATATCAGGAATCCCGATCACGGATTGGGGAAATTTCTATCCCTGGTGAAAGGCTTCTAGCATCGTCGGCAGATGTTCAAGTTGAGCTTGCGGTCGGCTTTCTGTTCGGATGACCCGGTGGACGCGGCGGATTTCTTTGTCACCTTGCTCTTGCTCTTGCCCTCCTCGATGAGGGTAGAGAATTTTACCGACCCGTTGTCGGAGATCTCGACATGGGGCGTGGTGCCTCGGATGCCCATCGTGGCGACCGGGGTGTCGACCTTCATGTCACCGGTTTTCGCGACCTTGCCGGCAACGAAGGTGAACGTCCCTTTGGCGAGGCTGAAGAAAGTCGAATTGGACTTTCCGTTCGGGTCGTAGACGTACTCGTCCAAAGTCATGTGCGCGTTGCTCGACAGGTTGAACGAGCTGCCATCGGTAAAGTTGATGCCAACGCGACCGTCATCCCCCGTCAGCACCACGTCCCCCAGATAGACGGGATCGCCGACTTTCGTCTGATTGGCTTGGGGGGGCACGTTGGCCTGAACGACGACCGCGTTCGCGTGCTCGATTGTGACGGAGCCCGCGGCGGCTACGACCTTCCCAATTGGCTTCGACGAAAAGTTCTGAAGAACTGGCTTGGCGGAATCGGCTTGCGCGCGCGCAGCATCGGGCAAAAAGCCGGTGAGCGTCAGAACGAAAGCGACCACTAATCCGACTATCGAATGCGCGCGCATGACCTCCCCCTTCATCGAGAAGATCTTCGCCCCCAGTCCTCTACGGTTTTTCGCAAGTAGGACGGCAAATAGTATAATTTAATTGTTGTTAAATCCACCCCGCCGGCCTATTTTTGTTCCGCAGATCCGGAATGCCGCGAAATTGCACTACCTCTCATTTGGAAAAGCAGATCGCTTCGATGGAAGGGGCCGGATATTCAGCGAGACGAAAGTAGTTCACAGCGGCCTCGCGCTGAACGCGTCTCTTTCTTGAATCGACTTGGGTCATCTCGATCAGGATTTCGGCGGGCAAGCCTCGGGCTGCCGGCGCCATGATGTATTGATCTCGTGGCGAAGGCAGACCAGAGCGAAAGAAAAACGGCGCCACGCTGAGCCTGAGTTCCTCGACTGACGAGGTCGAAGGCTATGTTAGTTGCGTCCGGCGTTGAGGCCGGAGACGTGACCTCCGTGGTCCCGCCTCCGAAGATAATCGGGACCGTCCACACGGCGATCGGTTGCGGCATCCTCAGGCGCGCGAGCGGTATCGCCACCGAAGTCATGGTTGGTGATCCACTCTGCCTCGGTGACGTGATCGAGACTTCCGCCGACGGTCAGATCGGCATTCGCTTCATTGACGACACCTTCTTCAACCTCTCCAGCGATGCCCGCATGGAGCTGCGCGAATTCGTCTGCGATCCCGACGGCATCGCGTGTTCGGCCCTGTTCACGATATCCAAAGGCACCTTTGCTTTCGTTGCCGGCCGGTCGGCAAAGAGCGGCGCCCTGACGCTCGACACACCTGTTGGGAGCATTCGCGGCCGGATCCATACGGGCGGGTTCGGAATGCTGACGCTCGGAGCATTGATGTTCTCGATGTTGAAGGGTGCCGAGGCCGCAGACGCGAACATCACGTTCCTGGACAACGACAGCATCACGTACAAGGACGTCGAGCACGGCGCGTTCGAGCTCGTGACAAAGGAGGCGATCCCACGACACATCATCGTGGAGGATCCTGGCGAGACGGTCCTGCTCAACAAGATTGGGTCATCGGTCAGCGTCAACCAGCTCGTCAATAGTATGGCCCGCATGGAGGAGCTCCAGGCGGCGGAGCATGACGTGTGGGCCAATCTCTCGAAGGAGATCGGGCCGAAGGGCTCCGGTACGACTCCCTTCCCGGAGACGCTGCCGCTGGAGCCGATCAATTTCATAGAGTCCGATGCTCCCGCGCAGCTACATTCGCTTCCGATCATACTGCCTAGCACCATCGTCGTTCCCGAGATCTTTCATTCGCCGCCGACGCTCAATATTCAGTCGGGACCGGTCGAACTCGATACGGTGCTGTTTGACACCTTCACTGCGACCAGCGGCACGTTCAGCGCCAGCAGCACCAGTGACGCGCCACTGGTTTTCGGTATCAGCGGCGGGACCGCCGGCAATACGGTCCTGGGTGGAGTGACGTATGATGTGTCGAAAGGCAGCACCTATGGCACGCTTTATGTGAACAGCGTCAGCGGCGCCTATACCTTCGTACCGAACAGTGACGCGATCAACGCGCTGACGGCGCCGACGACGGATGATTTCGTCATTACGGTGTCGGACGGCAACCTTTCGACTGCTCAGACCTTCACAATCAACATCGATGGCGTCAACGACGCCGCCATCATTTCCGGCGTCGCGGCCGGTTCGTCAATCGAAGCGGGCGGCATTGCCAATGGGGCGCCCGGCGCTTCCTCGACCGGCACACTGACCGATACAGACGTCGACAATGCGCCCAACACCTTCACAGTCGTGAGTTCGCCCAAGGCCAGCACGGGCGGCTACGGCACGTTTACGGTGACGGCGGCGGGCGTCTGGACCTACACGGCCGACAACGCCAACAGCACGGTCCAGGCGCTCAATGTTGGCGACACCTTGACCGACAAGTTCACCGTGACGACCATCGACGGCACGCCGCAGGTTGTGACGATCACCATCCACGGCGCCAACGATGCCGCGATTGTCTCGGGCGACACGACCGGCTCGGTGACCGAGGCAGCCGGCTGCAAGCCGGGAATTCCGACCGCGACGGGTACGCTGACCGACACCGACGTCGACAATACGCCCAACACTTTCGTGCCGATCTGCTCGCCCGAAGCGGGCGGCTACGGCACCTTCACGATGACGGCGGCCGGCGTCTGGACCTACACGCTCGACAACAGCAAGTGCGCAGTGCAGGCGCTCAATGTCGGCGACACCTTGACCGACACCTTCACCGTGACCACGATCGATGGCACGCCACAGGTGGTGACGATCACCATCCATGGCGCCAACGATCCCGCCATCATCTGCGGCAGGACAACCGGATGCGTGATCGAGGCCGCCGGCTGCAAGCCGGGTATGCCGACCGCGACCGGCGCACTGACCGACACTGATGTCGACAATCCATCCAACTTGTTCACCGCGGTGTGCGCGCCCAAGGCCAGCGCGGGCGGCTACGGCACTTTCACAATGACGGCAGGGGGCGTCTGGACCTACACGCTCGACAACAGCAACAGTGCCGTGCAGGCGCTCAATGTCTGCGACAAGCTCACCGACACCTTCACGGTGACCACGATCGACGGCACGCCGCAGGTGGTGACGATCACCATCCAAGGCGCCAACGACCCCGCCATCATCCAAGGTACCACGACGGGCTCAGTGACCGAACCCGTCTGCAGGACGCCGGAGGCACCGAAGGCCACCGGCATGCTCAGCGACACTGATGTCGACAATCCGTCCAACACGTTCACCGCGGTGTGCGCGCCCAAGTGGAGCACGCACGGCTACGGCACCTTCACGATGACGGCGGCGGGCGTATGGACCTACGCACTCGACGAGGACAACTGCGCGGTCCGGGCGCTCAAGGCGTGCGATACGCTGACCGATACCTTCACGGTGACCACGATCGACGGCACCCCACAGGTTGTGACGATTACCATCCACGGCGCAGGCTTCCGGGACCTCGACAGCCAAGCCACCGCAACGCAAACGGATCCGCCATCAACCGATGGGCCATCGAAACAAGACGGCACAGCGGGCGGAAGCGACGCCAGCCAAACACTTCACTCGGCAGCCAGTCCAGACTCGACGAACGACCCCAGCCAAGTCGAAATGGCGTCGGGCAGCTCCAGCAGTCCGACGACGGCCACCAAGAGCGGGGACGACATCGGCCAGGCTGAAACGAATCCTGAGACGATCAGCGGGCTCAATGCCAACCATCTCGCCACCAACAGCGACCATTTTGTTTTTTCGTTCGCGGCCAATCGGGTCTCCAGCGCAGCAAGCGAGCAAGGCATCGCGGCCATTCAGTCTGCCGCGGATCATTCTGAATTGTCCGCTGCCACACTCGCGCTCCTGGGCTCACACCCTCTCACAGCACTCGGCGCTGAAGACGCATTTCACTTCAGGAACGAGATTGCCGATTCCAAAGGCTTGAACGCTATTGCGCTCACGGAGCTGCCCCCTACCCCTTCGTCGCTTGATCCGGTTGCAAACACAGCACACCCGGGACTGCTCGGAGTCCCAGCGATTGAAGCGCTTGCGCCGGGGCACGACTCCGCTGACACCTTGAACCTGGCCTCCGCTCGCGCTGACGCCTCTCATCACGAGCTGCTGGTGTGAAGAATTTCGACCGGCAGGTGTCTGTCTCGGGTTCCACGTCGAAACAAAATTTGATCGGAACCAAGTGGAAAGCGTGAATATTCCCCAAAAGCGACTTGATTTATTCCGCCTCTCATAGCGCGCAATTTTTTTAGATGGGTAAGAAGTGATGACTGATCAACAATTAGCACTTCATGCAATCAGCGAAGCGCAATCGATCCTCGAAGAATATCTTCAGCCGCGCCCCCAGAGTACCGAGCGTACTCTCGACAAGCTGATCGAAGTTCTCGAACGTCCCGAGCTGGTCGTTGCTGTAAGTCGATTACAGCAGCGAAGTAATTCTAGTGCGGACCAATGAAGAGCCGCCTCCGATCGATCGCTCTCGCCGCTTGCGCCCTTGGGCTCTTGCCAATGGGAAGAAGCGACGCGGTGGCGAAGCAACAATGCAGCAGCGCGATACCGTCGTCGACGCAGGGGCGCTGGTGGTCCTATCGCCTTATCGATGGGCGGAAATGCTGGTACGAGGGCAAGCCAATGCTCTCCAAATCGCTGCTGGAGTGGCCGAAGCACGGGGAGGCCCAGGCAGGTGCCGACGCAGAGGTTACAACCGCGATCGCGGTAAGGTCGACCAATCCATTGGACTCGCAAGCGTCGGCCGCGAGAGATTTCGACACGTTCGAGGCCCGGTGGCGCGCTCGGATCGGAGATCGCTGACAGCTCAACCATGGACGCGGCGCGTTCGGCGCGAGCCAGCTTTCAGTGGTGCTTCTCTGCCAAGTTTTTCACGAGAGAACGTTCCTGCTCCGAGCATTCATCGGCGCTACAATCTTCCTCAGACGTCGGCAACGCGTGCTGGTGATCCAATGCAGAGGTCCAGGCGGATGTCATCGCCGCGATGAGCAGCCGATTGACGATCTCAATCGCGCGCTCGGCTACGGACGAGTAGTTCATAGCTTCCTCCTGCGCTGCTGATTGCCAATGGCTAAAATTAAGACGAACCGTTCGGCGCGACTGTCAGCCACCTCACATTTGCACGCGTCAACTCATCGCACGTTCAGAAGCTGAAGCTCCATTCGGCTACAGCTGAAACGCGAAGCTGGGCACTTCATCCGGCAAAAGGACTGTTGCCGACCGCTTCCGCTCACTCGATAGATGTTGCAAGCAATGCACGACTCAGAATGACTGTCGTCATAATGATCCGAATTCGATTGGTCAGCGGGGGCTCGATCGATGTACGGGGAAGCAAGCTGTATTCTGTGTAGCAGGGCACGAGCACTCGTTGCTCTCGTTCCGATCGCCAGGGGATATGCCCTGAAGGTTTACGAATGCTCCTGCTGCCACAGCACTCTGCATCTTGTGACGCGCGTCACCAAGGCGGCGCTGATCAAGCAAAAATGCGGGATGCCAATTTCTCTCGAAAGCTGGCGCGATTCGACGGCTGGCAAAGTCGGAGATCGCTGTGGTGACCGGCGGCTCGTGAACTAGGGCATGATCCGGAAAAGTGTGAAGCGGTTTTCCGAAAAGATCATGCACAAACAACAACCTAAAGCGCGATGACGATTCATCCTAATCTCATCGCGCTTTAGTCTGGACGCGAACAGCCTCCGCCACCTAACCGAACGACCTCGCGATCTGCACCAGCATTGCCGTTGCACCTCGGGTGTACCGGGCGCCGAATAGCTGCTCATCCACGAAATGAAGAGCGAGGAGAGCAACAAATGTAGCCATCGCAACTCTCATGCCGAGAAGCATTATCGGCAGAGATTACCAGCGCCCTAATTCATCATCGAAGTGGCGCAAGCTGCACTGCAGAAATCCGGCACCCGGCGTAGCGCGATACCGCTCGGCCCTGCCGAAGCTCGTCCCGGCTGTCTTCTCCAGGTCTTCAATTGATCCAGGTCTTCAATTGGACTTTGGTGTCGGGCGACCCTCGATCTTGGGCAGATCGGCCGCATCCCCGGAGCGGTCTCCGCCGCCGGCGCGGCGCGCCATCTCGACCGTCAGCCGCTCGGCAGCCTCGGACTGCATCAAGCCCATGATGTCCGACATCTTCCGTGGGGCGATTTGCGTGGCGATCTCGATCAGCACACCCATCTCCAGGCGATCGAACACTCGCGCGGCGTCCTTCGGCTTCATGCCCTCATACATGGTCACGAGCCCCTTGAGGCGCTGAGCTTCCGCCGCCTTCTGCTCGGCCGCGGAGGTGGAAATGCGGGATTCCACCGCCTTCATCTCCTCGACCTTGGACTCGATGCGCTTCTCGGCCGCCTTGAGCAGGCTCTCGCGAATGTCGATCTCGCGCTGGCGCGCTTCGAGTTCCTGGCGGCGGTTCTGCAAGCGCTCCAGAATCGCGCGCTCGGCCGGCGAGGTTTGCTCGCGGGATTCCTCCGGCTTGATCACCTTGCCTTCGGGCTTGGTCTCGGGCGCGGCCGGTTTCGGCGCCTCCTCCTTGGAAGCCTCCTTCGGCGCGCCATGCGTCGAGCCGGTGATGTCGGGGTCTTCGCGGCCGGTCGGGAAGTTGAGGTTCTCCTGCGCCCACGACTTCTTGGTCGTGTTCGGCTGGTAGTCGAACACATAGCCGCCGTTGATCACGAGGCCCGCGACCTTCAGCGTCGCGAGGGCGGCGACTGCGATCAGCACGACGGGAATGACGCGGATGTTACGAAAGGATTTCATACAGCGACTTTATGCGGCAAGCCCGTTGGACCTTCTGCGCTCGGAGAACGCTTCGGCAGCCGCCGCCACCGCCTTCGCCGCCGAGGGCTTGGCGACCGGGGCTGCGGCAGCTTCCGGATTCGTCACGGGGCGCGCAGCGATGGCGATCTTGGACAGGCGCCGCACCACGTTGTCGGCCTCGCCGAGCTGGCGGTAGAGCTGGTCGGACATCTGCGTTGCGGCGGCGAGCTGGCTGCCGAGATTCTCGTTGACGTCGCGGACTGCGAGCTTCAACCCGCCGATCGCGCGCTCGGCAATCTCGGTCGCGGTGATCAGCTCGCCAATGACGGCTTTCAGCGAATGCTCGTCCGCCTTCAAGCGCGTCAGCCGCTTGTTGAGCAGGATGCAGTAGCCGATCGTCAGCATCAGGAGGATCGCGACCAGCATCTCGATCGCCATGCCTAGGGAGTGGTTCATGGTGCCTCCATCATCTTGTTCTGCTCGTCGACCTTCTCGAACATCGCAAGTGTCGTACCTGGCTTCCGCAGGGGTTTCGTCACGCGGATCGCGACGCGGTCGCCGACGCGTCCCATCCGCCCTTCGGTCAGCGTGACGCTGCCGCAGCGCACGGTCACGTTGGCATCCGCGCGCATGTCCAGCGGCAGCGTGTCGCCGACCTTCAGCCGCATCAGCTGCTTGAGCGGAATGTCGGCCTCGTAGAGCACGGCATCGACCGCGATCTCGGCCTGGACGATCTCGGTGGCGAAATGGCCTTCCCAGATCGTGTCGCGGCCGAACTTTTCGCCCATGAACATCTGGAGCAGGACGCCCCGGATCGGCTCGATGGTCGCGTAAGGCAGCAGTAGTTCGATGTTGCCGCCACGATCTTCCATGTCGATGCGCAGTCGCACCAGGATCGCGGCGTTCGCAGGACGGCTGATCGCGGCGAAACGCGGATTGGTCTCGAGCCGGTCGATCGTGAAGGTCACCGGCGACAGCGGCCGGAATGCCTGTTCGGCGTCGGCCAGCACCACCTCGACCAGCCGCTTGACCAGCTCGGTCTCGATCGTGGTGTAGGGCCGGCCCTCGATGCGGAGCTGGCTCGCGCCGCGCCGACCGCCGAGCAACACATCGATCATCGAATAGATCAGGCTGGAATCGACCACCGCCATGCCGAAGTTTTCCCACTCCTCGGCTTTGAACACCGAGAGCACGGCCGGCAGCGGGATCGAGTTCATATAGTCGCCGAAACGCACCGAGGTGATGCGGTCGAGCGAGACTTCGACGTTGTCGGAGGTGAAATTGCGCAAGGAGGTCGTCAGCAACCGCACCAGGCGGTCGAAGACGATTTCGAGCATCGGCAGGCGCTCGTAGGAGACCATCGCCGAATCGATGATCGCGCGAATGCCGGAATGGTCGTCGAGCGTGACATCGCCGACGGTGAAGCCGAGGAGATTGTCGATCTCCTCCTGCGACAGCACCCGCTCGCCCGAGTTCTTGCCGTTGCCGAGATCGCGGCTGCCGTCCTCGACCATGGCCGCCCATTGCAGGGCCATGGTCTCGGATAGTTCATTCTCGGCAGCGGCCTCCGCGGGATCCTCGGAATCGAGCGAGGCCTCCCATTGGGCGGCTATGGCATCTTGGTCGACTGGATCGTTGCCCGCCATGGCGCTAGCCCATTACCCTCACTGCACCACGACTTCCTTGAACAGCACCGCGCTGACCTGGATCGGCGCGACCGCCGCGTTGACGCGCTTGGTCAGCTCTTCCTTGAGGCGGAAGATGCCGGCGGAGCCGTTGAGGTCGGACGGGCGCAGTTCCCGCACATAGGTCTGGAAGATGTCGGTGACACGCGGCATCGTCGGCTTGATCGCTTCGATCTGCTTCTCTTCCTTCAGCTCCAGAACGATCTTGAGCCGCAGATATTGCACGCGCTCGCCGGGCGCGCCGGCGAGGTTGACCATCATGTCGGGCACGTCGACGAAGGCCGGTGGCTTCGGCGGCGGCGCGGCCTCGGCATGATGCTCGTCGTCGCCATGACGGAAGAAGAGGAACCAGGTTGCCGCACCGCCGCCGAGAATGGCGAGCGCGGCGACCGCGATGATGATGAGCTTGAGCTTGTTCTTCGGCGGGGCCGCCTCAGTGCCGTCAGTGGCTGCGCCGCCTTCCGCTTCGTTCTCTGCCATGGTCGCCGCGCTCGCTCACATAAAGGGTCTGAGAGAGCGAAGCCTCCTGGTCGGCCAGTGACGCGATACAAATGCCCCAGCGCGCTACGCGCTCCTCATGGCTGCAAACGCTACGGTAATCATGGTTAACAGAACCTTTCGATTGCCCCCGCGCTAGGAAAAATCTGCCGGGCAAACATGGTCAACAGAACCTTTCTGCCGCCCCTCGCCCACCCCTCCCGAGCACCTAAACTACTGTAAATACGTCATTTTTCGCGTTGGCACGGCTTTCGCTGAGAAAGGGCCGAGACCGGACGGTTTGGGAGAGCCCGAAGGTCTCATCGACGGGTCGGCCAAGACGCTTGGGAGAGCGGGCGAAGCGGACCTCCACAGGGGAGAACCATCCGATGCAGAACGCGCTTCTGGTCGGTCTATCGCGGCAGATGACGTTGGAACGGCAGATGGATGTCATCGCCAACAACGTCGCCAATGCCAACACCAACGGCTTCAAGGCCGATCGCACGCTGTTTGAGGAATTCCTCAACTCCCGCGCGCGTGAGGACAATTTCGTCGGCTCCGACCGCCGGGTCTCCTATGTGCAGGACCGCGGCACCTTCCGCGACGTCGGCCAGGGCCCGATGGAGGAGACCAAGAACCCGCTCGACCTCGCGGTCGACGGCAATTCCTATTTCGCGGTGCAGACCGCCGGCGGCGAGCGCTACACCCGCGACGGCAAGTTCTCGCTGAACAACCAGGGCCAGCTCGTCACGTCGGACGGCAATCTCGTGCTCGGCAATGCCGGCCCGATCACCTTCCAGCCTACCGACCACGACATCAACGTCGCGCCCGACGGCACGGTGACCGTCCTCGAGGGCACGGCCCGTGTCGACTCGATCCGCGGCAAGATCCGCATGGTCGCCTTCGACGACCCGCAGAAGCTCGCCAAGCAGGGCGCCAATCTCTACGCCCAGGGTTCCGCGAACCAGCAGGTCGACGCCAAGTCCACCGTGCGCCAGGGCTACATCGAGAAGTCGAACGTGAACGCGGTCGGCGAAATGAGCCGCATGGTCGAAGTGATGCGGACGTACACCCAGGTCGCCAACCTGCTCCAGCAGCAGAGCGACATGCACAAATCGGCGATCGAGAAGCTCGCCGACGTTCCAGCGTAACGCCACCAGGAGACGATTGACATGCAAGCGCTTCACACCGCTGCGACCGGAATGGCGGCACAGGAACTCAACGTGCAGGTCATCTCCAACAACATCGCGAACCTGCGCACCACCGGCTTCAAGAAGCAGACCGCGGCGTTCCAGGATTTGATCTACGAGCACATCCGCCGCGTCGGCGCGCAGTCGTCGGACCAGGGCACCATCCTGCCGGTCGGCGTCGACATCGGTGGCGGCGTCAAGACGGTCGGCACGCCGCGCAGCATGACCCAGGGCACGCTGTCGCAGACCGGCAACGATCTCGATCTGGCGGTCTCGGGCGAAGGCTTCTTCAAGGTCCTGATGCCTGACGGGACCTACCAATACACCCGCGACGGCACCTTCCAGATGGACAACCAGGGCCGCATCGTCACCGCCCAGGGCAACCCGGTGCAGCCGACCATCACGATCCCGAACAACGCCTCGGGCCTCACGGTCAACGTGCAGGGCCAGGTCTCGGTGACGCTGCCGGGCTCGTCGAGCTCGACCATCATCGGCCAGCTCGCGCTGACGCGCTTCATCAACAAGGCGGGCCTCCAGCCGGTCGGCAACAACCAGTTCACCGAAACGCCCTCCTCCGGCTCGCCGCAGGACGGCACCGCGAGCTCCGAAGGCTACGGCACGATCACGCAGGGCAGCCTCGAACAGGCCAATGTCGACGTCGTCTCGGAGATGAGCGACCTGATCGCCGCACAGCGCGCCTACGAGATGAACGCCAAGGTGATCAGCGCCGCCGACCAGATGATGCAATCCACCACGGCGCTGTTCCGCTAGGGAATGACGATGATGCGCAAGACCATCACCACCCTTGCCACCCTGTTCGCACTCTCCGCGCCGGCATGCGCCGCCGACGACGGCATCGCGCCGCCGACGCTGCGCGCCAGCATCACCGTCACTTCCGATGTGGTGCGGGTCGGCGACCTCATCGACAATGCGGGCTCCGCCGCGCAGATCCCGGTCTACCGCTCGCCCGATCTCGGCACCACCGGCGCGCTGCCGGTCGCGCAGGTCCTGAGCGTGCTGCGCGCCAAGCAGGTGATCGGCGTGATGACCGGCGACCTCAAGGAGGTCACGGTCACGCGACTCGCGCGCACGCTTGCCAACAAGGATCTCGAGCTCGCGGTCGCCTCCGCGCTCGAGCGCCGCTTCGGCCTCGGGGACGCCGCCAACATCACCGTCACGTTCGACCGCGGCGTCTCCGACGTGCGGCTGGATGCCTCCAACACCGGTGCACTCCAGGCGACTGCCACGCGCTACGACGCGCGCAGCGGCCGCTTCGACCTGAGCTTCGAGATCAACAACGAGAACAGCCTCGCGCCGGCCAAGCTGCGCCTCACCGGCACCGCAATCGAGACGGTGGAGGTCGCCGTGCTGACCCGCGACATCGACCGCTCCGAGATGCTGAAGTCGTCCGACGTCACGCTGGAGCGCCGCCCGAGGGCGGATGTCCAGGGCGAAGCGGCCTCGCGCGAGCGAGCGGTCGGCATGCAGCTCCGTCATCCGATGCGGGCGGGCAGCGCGGTCCGGGTCGCCGACATCGCAAAGCCCGACCTCGTGCAGCGCGACCAGAATGTCACCATCATCTACCAGGTGCCGGGCCTCTACCTCACCACCCGCGGCAAGGCGGTCGACAGCGGCTCCGAGGGCGACACCGTCTCGGTCCTCAACATGCAGTCCAAGCGTACGCTCCAGGGCGTCGTCACCGGCCGCGGCCAGGTCACGGTCCAGGGCGCCAGCCAATCCGCGCCGGCCGCCCCCACGGTCGAACAGACCTCGTCCAGACGCGAGGAGACGCCCGCAGCGGCCGCCCTCGCCCAAAGCCTGATCCAGGCCCCCGTTTCGCCAACCCAGATCGCGCAAGCACAAGCCAAGTCAGAGTAAGTCATGTCCAAGTTCAGTTCCGCGGCCCGCCTTCGTCGTATCGCCCTCTCCGGCACGCTGCTCGCCACCTTCGCCTTTGCGAGCGGGTGCTCCTCGATCGACCGTCTGTCGCAGATCGGCGAACAGCCGAAACTGTCCGCGATCGACAATCCGACGACGCAGCCCGGCTACAAGCCGGTGCAGATGCCGATGCCGAAGCCGGAAGTCGCCTCCTACAATCCGAACTCGCTGTGGCGCAACGGCAGCCGCGCCTTCTTCAAGGACCAGCGCGCCAATCGGGTCGGCGACCTCCTCACGATCACCGTCAACTTCACCGACAAGGCCAACATCGCCAACGAGACCCAGCGCAGCCGCACCGCCAAGGAAGATTCAGGGATTACCGATTTCATCGGCAGCAAAACGGTCACGCAGCCCCTCAAGGTCCTGCCCGGCCGCCTCCTCACCACCGACTCGACGTCATCGAGCGACGGCAAGGGCTCCGTCCAGCGCCAGGAAGCCTTGCAGACCAACGTCGCGGCGGTCGTGACCCAGGTGCTACCGAACGGCAATCTCGTCGTCGAAGGCAAGCAGGAGATCCGCGTCAACTACGAGATTCGCGAGCTGGTCGTCGCCGGCATCGTCCGGCCCGAGGACATCCAGAGCGACAACACCATCGACTCCACCAAGATCGCCCAGGCCCGCATCGCCTATGGCGGCCGCGGCCAGATCACCGACGTGCAACAGCCGCGCTACGGCCAGCAAGTGATGGACGTGCTGCTGCCCTTCTAAAGCTTCTCCCGAGCTCCCACATCTCGTTGTGAACCTAGGCACAACGTGATGTTCTACGCGGCCTCCGGTAGCTCCCCTGCCGGAGGCCGCAAGATTTTTGGTCGGCGTTGTTGTGACTGTCGGCTCGCCACGAGCGCGGCAATTACGACAAACGAACACTGTCATCGTCCGCCTTGTGCGCAATTGCGCACTGGGGCGGACGATCCAGTACTCCAAGACGCCTTTGATTCAATCGCTATGCTGCGGCGTACTGGATTCCCCGCCTTCGCGGGGAATGACTGCGGAAAATGAGGCTATTGCCCTCACGTAAACTTCGCTTCCACCACACCAAGACCGTCCAGCTCCATCCGCACCTTGTCGCCGGCCTTCAGCCACAGCGTTTTCACGAGGCTGCCGGTGAGCACGAGCTGGCCGGCATGCAGGCCCTTGCCTTCGGCGGCAAGATGATTGGCGAGCCAAGCGAGTGCGTTGTGGGGATGGCCGAGCACGTCGGCGCCGGTACCCTTGCCCGCCTCCTCGCCGTTGACGAGGGCGCGGCCGGCGACCGCCTTGAGGTCGGGCACCGACGAACGCGGAACCGCCTCACCAAGCACGCAGCCGGCGGCGAAGAAATCATCCGCGATCAGCGTCGGCGCGCCCATCGTCTCCCACTTCACATAGCGGTCGTCGACGATCTCGATCGCGGGGGCGTAGGCATCGACCGCCTCTCCCACCCATTCGGCGGTGAACGGAGCCTCGCCGGGGGCAAGGTCGCGCATCAGCCGCACGGCGATTTCGCATTCGACGCCGACGCGGACATAGTCGGAAACGGCCAGTTTTGCGCGGCTGTCGTACACGACCTTCTCGAACACGCCGCCGGCGCAGGGATGGTCGATCTGCATGTAGTCCTGCATGACCTGGCTGGTGCAGCCGATCTTGTAGCCAACCAGCGAGCCGACATGGGGCAGCAGCACGTCGTGCAGCGCGCGCTGGATCTTGTAACCCTCTGCCTCATCGCGCGGGGGAACCTCGAGCGGCGCGAGGGCAGCGTGGTTGCGGCGCGCCAGCGCGATCGCCTTTGCGGCTGCGAGAATTCTGTCCATCGGCGCCGACTCCCACGCTACGCAACTGAAGTCGCCACTTCAGCATCCCCGCTCCCGCCTGACAAGCGCTGCGGGAGGAGCGCACGCGTTACGCCTTGACGAGGCCAAGCCGGATCAGGCTCTCGGCAGAGCTCAGAATTGCCTCGTTATGGATCGCGCCTGCCAGCCGAGCAGCCGCCTCGCCTTCGGCAGGCTGTAGGGCAGCCTGGGAACGCCGGTCGCGACGAGGCGCACCGACCAGTCCGGCGCCTGGAGGCGTGGAACCCGGCGGGCTACACTTCGGCGCCTTGCGGCGGTCGGCCGCCGGCATCACCCAGCACATGCCGGCGACGCAGCCGCGCCAGCTCGAGCAGGACGGCTCGTCTGCCAAATCAACTTCGCCGAAAAGCCGCTGCGGGTGGCGTACGAGCTGACCGATGCGGCCTATGGCCTGCTGCCGGCCGTTAAGGAGTTGTTGAGCTGGTCCCGGCTTTATGGCGGCGCACGCTCCGCGCAGGCACAGGATGCGCGACGATGGCGATGCTTCGTGCCGCTGGCCGCATCTTTAGAAGTCGAGTCGATCCCGTTGCTCCGACTCGCAAAAACATCCTCACCTGAAGTGAAGGCTCTTTCTCTTCCGAGCTCACGTGAGCAGGAAGGAGTTGGGTCTAGTCCCTTGATCGCGATTCAGTTTTCGTGTTCGCCGCGATGAACCGCATCACGCAACGAGATGGCCGTGGCGCGTGAACACGCGCCACGACAGCATGGGCGAACATCGCCTTCGTCAGTCACGTCCGAGCGCGATACGGATCGCGATCTCGACCGGCGAATAGTCACCATCGGCGCGATCGAGCCGATACGGCTCGGCAGGAGGAAGATCGGGCTGTGCCATGAAGCGCGGCGCCTTTCCGCGATGCTGCTGCGCCGCGTGCACCAGGAAGGGATGGCAGAGATAGACGGTGCCCGCCGCGCCCGTCGCGAGCGCGATCTCGCAGTCGGCGCCCATCTCATCCAGCACCATCCGCGACCGCCCGGCCTCGCCCGCCGGCGCCAGATAGCGCGCCATCGGCATGTGCGAGCCGACCCTGATCCGCGTCGGCGCATCATCCTTGCGGACATCGGAGAACAGGAACAGCATCAACAGCGCGCGCCCGCGCGAGACAATGTTGGCCCGCCACGCCGAATGATCGTGCCGCTCGTTGGGATCGCAATCCTCGCCGGGGAAGCTGAGATCGATGTGCCAGCCGGCATCGCCGGGATCGTCCGGATGCGGGAAGCGCACAGCGAAGGTGCCGCCGATATCCTTGCGCGGCCGCCAACGACCCGCACCGACCAGCTGGTCGAACGCGCGATGCAGCACTGGCGTGTTGGCGATTTCTGGGAACGGCGGATTGCCATACCCGGACAGCCGGATCACCGGGCGTGTCCAGGTCGACGGGTCGTGCTCGCTGCAGGGCAGATCGCGGCACAAGATGGCGCGGCCCTGCTCTGCGAGTTCCCGGGGAAAGGCGTTGTCAATCCGGACAAAGCCTTGCGCAATGAATTGCGCAATTTGCGCGGCGCTCAGCGCACGCACTTCATCTCTATCGGTCATGATTGTCTCTCGAGCTGTCGCCAGCCATCGTCGGTTCGCGTCATGCGGAACCCGGCCGACTCATTCGGTTCACTGGAATCCCGCTGGGCACAGCCCACGGGGTCGATCAGCGCTTCCTCATGGAAGCGGGATCAGCCCAGGAAGAAGACCGATGCGATGTTGAGAGAGCAAATCATCATGGCGGCGCGAGTCTACGCGCGGGATCCGCGGCATTCAAGCGGCGGACGCCTTTGGCCTTCCGGCCTATTCGTCGCGATAAACCTTCTCGCGCTTCTCGTGGCGCTCCTGCGCTTCCACCGACAGCGTTGCGATCGGGCGGGCTTCCAGCCGCTTCAATGAGATCGGCTCGCCGGTCTCTTCGCAATAGCCGTAGGTGTTGTCCTCGATACGCTGAAGCGCTGCATCGATCTTGGCGATCAACTTGCGCTGGCGGTCGCGGGCGCGGAGTTCGATGGCACGGTCGGTTTCGGACGAAGCCCGATCGGCGAGATCGGGGTGGTTGACGTTCTCCTCCTGCAGAGCTTGCAGGGTGAGCTTGGACTCTTTGAGGATCTCATCCTTCCAGGCGAGGAGCTTCAAACGGAAGTACTCCTTCTGCCGGTCGTTCATGAAAGGCTCTTTTTCGGTCGGTCGGTAATTTTTCAACTTTTCCAAGGGCGGCCTATTCTTTTTTAAGCAACGACTCGCGACGGACAGGGTCCGTTGAGCCGGGCTTATATAGCGGCCTCTTGTGACAGACAATATTTCCCTGATGTTGGCGTTACCGCCCCCAAGTCCTTGCACCGGCAGCTTTATCGGCAAGCACCTGGGGGCGGTTATCCACTCAGTAGCCGACCGTGAAACGCTTCCGCAGATGCGAAGGCCGCTCGATCTCGTCGGCCAGTGCAATGGCGTAATCAGCGAAGGTGATCCAGCTCTTCCCGCTCGCATCTGCGAGAAGCTGATCGGTCCCAAGCCGGAACTTGCCGGTCCGCTCACCCTCCACGAACAGGGCCGACGGCGAGATGAAGGTCCAATTCAGTTCCTTTTCCTGCCGCAGCAGATCGAGGAATGCGGAACCTTTCTCCGCTTCGGCCTTGTATTGGGCGGGAAAACCGGGGGTTGTGACCAGTTTCACGCCCGGCGCGACCTCGAGGCTGCCCGCACCGCCGACCACGAGGTAGCGGCCAACCTTCGAGTCCTTGGCGGCGCCGATCAGCTTGTGCGGATCGCTGGCCAGGAAGTGGACGGAACTGATGGCGACGTCCTGCCCGGCCCAGAGCTTGGCGAGCCCGGCCTGGTCGAGCACGTCGCCCTTCGTCGGGGCGACGTTCGGCAGGCTGGCAATCTTCTCCGGGTTCCGGGCGATGGCGGTGACGGCATGGCCGCGGCGGGACAGTTCCTTGGTGATCTCCGAACCGGCCCGGCCCGAGGCCCCGACGACTGCGATTTTCATGGAAGGCTCCTTTGCTTCTGTGGTAACTAGCGGTGACTAGATATCGCAAAGAATGCTGGTGTTAAGAGAGCACTTTTGGCTTACCTGCTTACGCAAGAGTAACCGGAACGCGTAACCGGAACAGATCGCGAGGAACCAAGACATGAAGCCCGACGTCTACGCAGCCAATTGTCCGACGCGCCAGATCCTCGATCGCGTCGGCGACAAATGGGCGGTGCTGATCCTGTTGCTGCTGCGCGCGGAGGCGATGCGTTTCAATCAGTTGCGCCGGACGATTGAAGGCATTTCGCAGAAGATGTTGAGCCAGGTTCTCAAGTCACTCGAACGCGACGGATTGATCAAGCGCCGCGCCATCGCAACCGTTCCGGTGACGGTCGAGTATTCGATCACGCAGCTCGGGCTGACGCTCGCCGCCGCTGTCGATCCCTTGCGCGATTGGGCCGAGGAGAACCTGAAGGACGTCCTCGCCGCCCAGCGCCGCTACGACGCGCAGCAGAAGCAGGAAGCGGCGTCAAGAGACCCCGTCATCCCCGCGCAACGGCGAAGCCGTTGTCGCTGGAGGCGCGAGTAGCGCGGTGCGCAGCACCGCGCTGGGAGCCTCGAAGGATGAACGGCCGAGATGAATCAGCGCGTTCAATGTCCTCGCGGCGACCGCCGGGCCATCGCCCTTCGAGGCTCGCTACGCGAGCACCTCAGGACGACGGATAACGCTCAGGCCTGCCCGGCCTTCGCGAGTTCGACCTCGACGCGCAGCTCGATCTCGGAGAGCACGGCATCAAGGCCGGGATCACCGGAGGACGATTTGAGGTTTGCTGCCGCATCGCGCAGGCGCATCACCGTCGAGGCGTCGAGGTTACCCGACAACAGTCCCATCTTGAGATCGTCGAGCACGTCGAGCGCGGTCTTGCCGCGGGCGACCGAGCGCTTGCGCCGCTCGACCGGGTCCTCCTCGATGCCCTGCAGCGCAAGCAGCGCATCAATGTTGGCAGCGGCCTTCGGCGCGGATGCGGACTTGGTCTCCTGCGTCGAGGAGGTATCGGGCAGCACGAAGGTGCCGGAGCTCGTCCGCCTGGTCTGGCTGGCGGGCGCTCCAAGCGTGGTGCCATTCGGTCCGTAGATGCGCATCGAAGGAATCCGCGTGATCGATGGCGGCAGCTTCGCCGCATTATGGTTAATGAGGCGTAAACAGCCCGGCAAAATCTGCCGACAGGCGGCAGTTTCGCTCCTCAAGGCGAACATCGGCTGGCGCCGATGAAGCGCAATTTAATCAACCTATTCAACCGTCTAGCTTCACCGCATCACGCTGGCACGGCGCTCGCATAGAGAGGTTCGGACCAGCTCGTCATGGGAGTGTCGAACGGGTCCGAGATCTAAAGGAGCCTCGGGGAGCAGAGGATGCCAGGCGTGCGTTGGGCAAGGTTATTGGGGGCGGCATGTGCCGCGCTGTCAGCGCTGGCGTTCATGGCCGTGCCTGCAAGCGCGACCTCGCGCATCAAGGACCTCGCCAATATCGAAGGTGTCCGGCAGAACCAGCTCATCGGCTACGGCCTCGTCGTCGGCCTCAACGGCACCGGCGACACGCTCAACAACATCCCTTTCACCAAGCAGTCGCTGCAGGCGATGCTGGAACGCATGGGCGTCAACATCCGCGGCGCCACCATCCGCACCGGCAACGTCGCCGCCGTCATGGTGACCGGCAATCTGCCGGCCTTCGCGACACAGGGCACGCGCATGGACGTCACGGTGTCCGCGCTCGGTGATGCCAAGAATTTGCAGGGCGGCACCCTGCTCGTCACCCCCCTGTTAGGTGCCGACGGCAACGTCTATGCGGTCGCCCAGGGCTCGCTCGCGATCTCCGGCTTCCAGGCCGAGGGCGAAGCCGCAAAAATCGTTCGCGGCGTGCCGACGGTGGGGCGCATCGCCAACGGCGCCATCATCGAGCGCGAGATCGAGTTCGCGCTGAACCGCCTGCCGAACGTGCGGCTGGCGCTGCGCAATGCCGACTTCACCACGGCAAAACGCATCGCGGCCGCCATCAACGACTATCTCGGCGTCAAGAGCGCCGAGCCGCTCGATCCCTCCACTGTGCAGCTCTCGATTCCGCCGGAGTTCAAGGGCAACGTCGTCGCCTTCCTCACCGAGATCGAGCAGCTCCAGGTCGATCCTGATCTCGCCGCCAAGATCATCATCGACGAACGAAGCGGCATCATCGTGATGGGCCGTGACGTCCGCGTCGCTACCGTCGCAGTCGCGCAGGGCAATCTCACCGTCACGATCTCCGAGAGCCCCCAAGTGAGCCAGCCCAATCCGCTGTCGCGCGGCCGGACCGTGGTCACCCCGCGCAGCGGCGTCAGCGTCACCGAGGACGGCAAGAAGTTCGCGGTCGTCAAGGACGGCGTCTCGCTCCAGCAGCTCGTCGACGGCCTCAACGGCCTCGGCATCGGCCCGCGCGACCTCATCAGCATCCTCCAGGCGATCAAGGCCGCCGGCGCGATCGAAGCCGACATCGAGGTGATGTGATGCAGACCGGCATGATCAATTCGGCCCCCGTCGCCTCCTCCACCTTCTCGGTGCAGAGCCGCAACGGCCGGCCCGACTTCGAGCTTGCGAGCGCCCTGCAAAAGGTCTCGCCGCAGCAGCAGGCCAAGGCCCAGAAGACCGCGACCGACTTCGAGGGCATGTTCCTCAACGCGATGTTCTCGCAGATGACGTCGGGCCTGAAGGGCGAAGGGCCGTTCGGCGACACGGTCGGCACCGGCGTGTGGCGCTCGATGCTGACCGAGCAGTACTCGAAGAATTTCGCCAATGCCGGCGGTGTCGGCGTGGCCAGCGAAGTCTACCGCACCCTCATTCTGCAGCAGGCGAAAACCGTCCGCACGGCATAAGGTCCAAACGACATGAACCACTTCAACGCGTCACGTCAGCCGGTGCCCGCCCCTCGCGCTGCCGCTGCACCCGGCAGCGCGAGCGCACCGGGCAGCGCAGAGGCGCGCAAGCTCGCTGAGGACCTGATGGACGCGATGAGCGCGCTGCTCGGGCTGATCGAGCGGGAGACCGAGCTGGTGCGTGCGGGCCGCTTGCGCGAAGCGCTGGCATTTGAATCGAAGAAGCAGGAATTGTCCCGCCGCTACGTCGGCGCCGTCAGCCAGCTCAAGGCGAACCAGACTCAGCTTGCGAAATCCGCGCCCGAGCTGCTCTCGACGCTGCATCGCCATCACGATGCGTTCCGCGCCATGCTGCAAGTCAATCTCACCGTGCTCGCCACCGCACACGCGGTGTCCGAGAGCGTGATCCGCGGCGTCAACGCCGAGATCCAGAAGCGCAACGTTCCGAACACCTACACCGCCACCGGACGGCGCGCGGCACCGGGCCCGCGCCACATTACGCCGCTCTCAGTCAGCCGCTCGCTCTGAGAATGCCCGATAGGCCCGATTTGATGAAAATGCGCGCCGCGAATCAGGTGCGCCGTTAGCCATATTCCGTAACCGGACCTTTAATAGTAGTTCCCCATAGTTGCGCGATTGGACGGGGTGGGATTTGACTCGGGGGCAAGGCCAGGAGGCTGCCGTGAGTACAGATTTCAGTATCAGGCCGGTGGGGATACCGGCCGCTACGTTGCCCATATCGGCGTCGAGCGCGACGGCGAACGACGCCGTGCAAACCGATTTGCCGGCAAACCAGACGGTCGCCGCAAGCGATGCGAGCGCGGCCGCGCGCAATGATTTGCAGGGCAATGAGAACGTCTCGCGCCAGGTCGTGTTCAACCAGGCCGCGGCTTCGTTCGTCTTTCAGGTCGTCAATGAAAAGACGGACGCGGTGGTGACGCAATTTCCCGACGACGCGATGCTGCGTCGCCGCGCCTATTTCCACGCCCTCGATCTGAGCAAGTCCGAGCTCCCGCGTCCGGTCTCGACCGACCGCAGCGCCTAGGTGCTCATCGTAGCCTGGGCCGTGTCGAGATAGCTCGAGCCCGTCACGGGATCGGTGACGACGTTCTTGATCTGCGCCTTGCCAGAACCGGTCAGCGTGAACTTCGTATTGCCGAAGCGAAACGAAGAGTCCTTGATCAGGACCTGCTGATATTGCGACGTGCCGCCGCTCTGATACCTGACCTGCGCGCGAAATCCGCTGACTTCCGAGATGGTGAGCGAGAACTTCTTGCCGTCGGAATATGTGCCGGACCAGGTGCCCTGGTAGAGCGTCGCGTCGACCGCGACGTACTTGGTCTTGCTCGGAACCGACATGCCGGCCGATTTATACGAGCTCGACAGGATGCTCATCACGTCGGCCACGAGGACCTCCTACGGCCGGCCGGACAGACCGGCCGCGATGTTACGGTTGATCTCGATCAGCGGACGGAAGTGATCGAACTGCGGGCTGGCCTGCAACGCTGCAGTCTGGCTCAGCACGAACACGCTGATGTTGGCGATCTTCTGCCGCACATCGAGCGGCTGCGGACTGTTGTCGCGCATCGCTTCGCTCAGAAAAATGGTCCAGAGCTTGCGGTTGAACATCAGCGCCTGCATCGTCTGCTCGCTGAGCGGGTCGGCGCTATTGATCGCGTCCTGCAGCTTGTTCGCGGCCTTCAGCAGCGTCTGCGCCTCGATATCACGAGGAGATGCAGTGGTCGTAGCGACACGCGCGTAGGCCGAAGCAGCAGAATTCGACATTGATCACCCTGGAGGCTTCCTCGCCCGTTGAACAGGCTTAAGGATTTCTTTCCCAACCCTAGGCAGCACCGCTTAAGATTTGCTTACGTGAGAGTGTGGAAGCACTCCGGACAAGTACGGGTCGCGGATTCTTCTCTCACGTCAAAGCTAAATGCGAGTGCATGCGCTGTAAATGACAGCACTTGTCATATATCGATCTCAGCTAATCGAGTCTTAGCGATCTCATTCAAATAGAACGGCGAGGCACCAGCCTCGCCGCGAAATCTCAAACCAGGCCCGTCAGCTCCGGGACTACCTGAGCAGTTGCAGTACGCTCTGCTGCGACTGGTTGGCCAGCGACAAAGCGGAGACCGCGATCGACTGCCGCGTCGACAGCGCCTGGCTGTTCGCCGCCTCCTCGTTCGTATCGGCGAGGGTCAGGCTGGAGGAACCGGTCTGCAGCACGTTGATCAGGTTCTTGCTGAAATCCTGGCGAATCTGCACGATCGACAGGTTCGAACCGAGCGTCGATGCCTCTGCACGAAGCGTCGTACTGGCCGAATTGAGCGACGTAAGGACGGCGTTCGCCGAATTGGTGTCGAGGAAATCAACAGTCTGGGTCAGTGGCGCAAGGCTGAGGCCGGCATAGTTGAACGTTACGCCCTGAATGGTCAGCGTGGATCTTCCCGTTTCGTTGAACACGAGCTTCAGCGTGTCGCCATTCAGCAGGTTCACACCATTGTAGGAGGAGTCCTGCGCAGTCGTATTGATCTGTGCCAGCACGTTGTTGTACTGCGCGACGAGATTCGCACGAGTGGCCTGAGAATCCGGGTCGGCGACAGGGGCTGGCGCGGTCAGGCCGTAGAAGGGCTGACCGCTCGCCGCAGCCGTGCCGCCGATCGTGCCGATCGTCGAGGAAGCCGCATCATTGGATGTCACGATGTTGAGGTGTCCCGTCGTGTCGATCGTTGCTTGCAGGTTGTTCGCCGCCAGCGCCGCATTGAGCTGATTGAGCGTCGAGATCTGTCCGGTGCCGGTGCCGAAGGTGATGCTCGTCGCGGTGCCGCCGCCGGTTGCACCGATCGTCAGCGTCTCGCCGCTCAGCGGGGGCGGGACGCGGGCGGTGGTGCCGGCGGCGAGGCCGAGCGCCGTGAGCACGTTGCCTGAGCCGGAGATCGTCAGATCCTGCGTCGTGCCGGTGCTCAGCACCAGCTGGCCGCTACCGTTGACGGTCGAGGCCGTCGCGGCACCGGTGATGCTGTCGATCGCGCTCAACACGGTCTGAACCGTCAAGGTGCTGCCGGAGCCGATGCCGATGGTGACGTTGCCAAAGGAATCGGTGGTTGAGGTGGTCTGCGAGGTCGAGAAGGTGATGGTCTTGTTGTCGACGGTCAGAACCGAGCCATTGGTGATTGCGGTACCGAGGTCGTTGGAACCCGCGCCGGCGGTGCCGATCAGCTTGGTCGCCGCGGTGATCGGCTGCGCGCCGCTCGTGTTGTCGTTGTTGACGGCGGTGCCGGTGACCGTGTTGTTGGTATAGGCCGTGCCGAGCAGATTGTTGGGGGTCGCACCGGTAATCACGGCTGACGTGACGTTGGATTTGGGCGAATAGCCCGTCGGGCTTTGCAGCACCTGGCTCGCGATCGACTTGGCGCTGTCGACCAGCTTCTGCAGCGAGGTGATGCCGGTGTTGGCGGCCTGCAGCACCTGAACGCCATTGCTGATGCCGTCGAGGAGATTGCTGATGTCGCTGGCGCGATTGTCGAGCCCCTGGGCAGTGAAGAAGTTGGTGGGGTTGTCGAGCGCGGTGTTCACCTTCTTTCCGGTCGCAAGGCGCTCCTGCGTCGTCGCGAGCAGGTCTGCCGTCGACTGAAGCGACAACAGGTTCTGGCGAACTGATGCCGAAAGAACGATGTTGGACATTGGCGGATCTTCCTGTTGAGACGCGAAACCGGGTACGAATCGGGGCTCGCCGATCTGGAGAATTGGCTTTTGTCCAGTTTTAGGGGCTGTCCTTTAAATTAAGGTTAATGGCGGCTTAAGCGGCAGGGTTAGCGATCGGTTAATCCCACGACCGCCCCCCCTGCCAAGCGGTCGTATCGCGAGACGAAAAAAAGCGGCGGGGCAAATGCCCCGCCGCGATGCTTTGGCTGGCGATTTTCGCCGCGTATCAGCGCAGAAGCTGCAACACGCTCTGCTGCGACTGGTTGGCCAGCGACAGCGCGGACACCGCGATCGACTGGCGGGTCGACAGCGCCTGGCTGTTGGCCGCTTCCTCGTTGGTGTCGGCCAGCGTCAGGTTGGACGAGCCGGTCTGCAGGACGTTGATCAGGTTCTTGTTGAAGTCCTGGCGGATCTGCACGACCGACAGGTTCGAACCCAGCGTCGATGCTTCCGAGCGCAGTGTGGTGCTGGCCGCATTGAGCACGGTCAGCGCCTTGTTGGCCGAAGCGTTGTCCAGGAAGTCGGTGCCCGAGGTGAGGTTCGAGATGCCGAGACCGGCGGTGTTGAAGGTCACACCGGTGATGCTCAGCGTCGACTTGCCAGTTTCGTTGAACGTCAGCTTCAGCGTGTCGCCGTTCAGCAGGTTCACGCCGTTGAAGGACGCATCCTGCGCCGTCGTGTTGATCTGCGCGAGCACGTTGTTGTACTGCGCAACCAGGCTTGCACGCTGGGCCTGCGAGGTCGGATCGGCGACCGGAGCCGACACGGTGGCGCTGTGGAACGGACCGGCGCTTGTAATGGCCGTGCCGCCGACCGTGCCGATCGTCGAAGACGCCGCGTCGTTGGTGGTCGTGATGGAGATCACGCCCGTGGAGTCGATTGAGGCCTGCAGGTTGTTCGCCGCGAGCGCCGAATTGAGCCCGTTCAGCGTCGAGACCTGGCCGGTACCCGTGCCGAAGGTGATGCTGGTGGCAGTGCCGCCGCCGGTGGCGGCGATCGTCAGCGTCTGGCCCGAGATGGCGGGCGGGACGCGAGCGGTCGTGCCGGCGGTGAGACCGAGCGCGGCGAGCACGTTGCCCGAACCCGAGATCGTGAGATCAGAGGTCGTGCCGGTGCTCAGCGTGAGCTTGCCACTCGCGACGGTCGAAGCCGTGCCGGTCCCGGTGATGGTGTCGATCGCGGAAAGCACGGTGCCCACCGTCAAGGTGCTGCCCGACTTGATGCCGATGGTGAAGTTGCCGGCGGCATCCTGGGTCGAAGTGGTCACGGTGTTGTCGAACGTGATGGTCTTGCCGTTGACCGTCAGGACCGAACCGTTGGTGATGGCGGTGCTAAGGTCGTCGGACGCCGCACCCGCGGTGCCAACCAGCTGGGTGGCTGCTGTGATATTGACCGCAGTGCCGGTGTTGTCGTTCAGCACGGCAGTGCCGGCGACCGTGTTGTTGGTGTAGGCGGTGCCCAGCAGGTTGCTGGCGGTTGCACCCGTGATCGCGGTCGAGGTCACGGTCGACTTCGTGGAGTAGCCCGTCGGGCTCTGCAGCACCTGGTTGGCGATCGACTTGGCACTGTCGACCAGCTTCTGCAGCGAGGTGATGCCGGTGTTGGCGGACTGCAGCACCTGGACGCCGTTGCCAATGCCATCGAGCAGGTTGCCGATGTCGCTGGCGCGGTTGTCGAGGCCCTGGGCGGTGAAGAAGTTGGTCGGATTGTCGAGAGCCGAGTTCACCTTCCGGCCAGTCGACAGACGGGACTGGGTGGTGGCGAGGAGGTCGGCGGTGGACTGGAGGGAGAGCAGGTTCTGACGAACCGATGCGGAGAGAACGATACCGGACATACTGTTACCTTTCTGGTAGTAGCTACGCGTCCTGTTTGACCGAGATTGATCAAACGACCGGCGGACGGTGCGTCCAAGCTTCTAACAATCCGTGAAATGAACCCCCCGCTTTTGTCCGTGTCGGGCGGAAACGGTATCTCGCAACGGTTTAAGCTGGACCCTTGTCGACCGACAGCCAATTGAAATCATTCGCATTTCGGCGATGTCCGCCGGCGTTTACGACGCGTTAACCACATTCAGCAAGGATCAGGCCCAACCAGAGCCGACAGCCGCATTGACTGGGCGCGCCAGTCGCTCATTTACAAAAGCGTTGATGGAGAACAGGCATGGCTCTCAAAGTCGAGCTCAGACCGCACGAACGCATCATCGTCGGCAACTGCGTGATCACCAATACCGACCAGCGCGCCCGCCTTTTGATCGACGGCGAGAACGTGCCGATCCTGCGCGAGCGCGACATCCTCACGCCCGAGACCGCCAACACGCCGGCGAGGCTCGTCTATCTGGCGGTGCAGCTCATGTACATCTCGCCGGATCCGCAGAGCCAGCACGGCACCTATTTCAACCTGGTGCGCGACATCGTCACGGCGGTACCGAGCGCCTGGCCGATCATCGAGGGCATCAACAACAACATCATGAGCGGCGACCTCTATCGCGCGCTCAAGGATGCCCGCAAGCTGATTTCCTATGAGGACAAGTTGCGGGAGCAGTTCGAAGCCACGCATCCCAAGACCGAGGTCAAGGCCGACGTCAACTCGGCAGCCTAGAGTCTCGCAGATCTTGAACGAAACCGCCCCGGACCTGGTCCGGGGCGGTTTCGTTTTCAGGCGCTCTTGAGGGATTACTGTGCCGCAAGCGGCGGTGCGTCGATCTCGACCAGACCATCGCCCGTTCGCCGCGCGCCGAAATCCAGCACGGCGGCCACCAGCGCGTCGATGTCGGTCACATCCGTGCGGTGATTGACGATCGCGGCGCGGATCGCAAACTTGCCGTCCAGCGTCGTGCTCGAGGGCGCGGCGATGCCTGAAACCTGGACATCGGCAACGATCTCGCGATTGACCTCGTCATCGGCACGATAGCGGAAGCACACGATGTTGAGATTGACTGGCGCGAGCAATTCCAGTCGCGGCTCGGCGAGAACGCGTGTTTCGAGATATCGGGCGAGCGCACAGGTGTGCGCGATCATCATGCCAAGCCTGTCGGTGCCAAACGTCTTCAGTGTGAACCAGGTTTTGAGCGCACGAAAACTGCGCGACAGATCGGGGCCGAAATCACACGGCCATTGCGAGCCTGCCGCCAACCCTCTCGCCTCGCGCCGCAAGTACGCCGCAGGCTGCGCAAAAGCCTGCCGATGTTTCTCTCCGTCGCGGACCATGAGGAAGCCGGCGTCATAGGGCACCTGCCCCCATTTGTGGAAATCGAGCGCGACGGAATCCGCAAGCTCGATGCCGGCAAGGCGCGGCGCAAGCTCAGGCGAAAGGATCGCCAGCGCCCCGAACGCACCGTCGACGTGGAACCAGATCCCCTCCTCGCGGCACAATTGGGCGAGATCGGCGAGATCATCGATCGCGCCGATATCGACGGTGCCGGCAGACGCGACGACGAGGAACGGCTTGAAGCCGACCTCGCGATCGACGGCGATCTGCGCACGCAGTGCCGAAACGTCGATGCGATGCTCGGCGTCGATCTCGATCTGACGGAGCGCATCGGTGCCGAGCCCAGCGATGTCCATCGCCTTCGCGATGCAACCGTGCGCGGCTTTCGACGTGTAGGCGGTGAGCAGTCCGCCGTCATTGCCGATGCCATGCTGTCGAGCCAGCGCACCGAGCGCACTCGTGCGCGCCACCAGCACCGCCATCAAATTCGCCATCGACGTCCCCGTGACGAAGATGCCGCTGGCGGTTTTTGGAAAATCGAACAACTCGCGCATCCATGCGGTGATCTGCCGCTCGACCTCGATCGGCATGTGATCGCGACCACCGAGATTGGCGTTGAGCCCGGCCGCCAGCATCTCCGCGAGCATGCCGACCGCGGTGCCGCCGCCATGCACCCACCCCATGAAACCGGGATGGACGTTGCCGGTTGCGTAAGGCGCGATCACTTCCGAGAATTCGCGATAGACCTCGCCGAGATCGGTTGCCCCGCGCGGCACATCCGCCTTCAATTGCGCGCGAACGCTGTCCGGTGCAGGCTGCCACACCGCCCGCTCGCGCACATTGGCAATCTGGTCGATCGTCTCGTCCAGCATGCGGTGAGCGAGCGCACGAAACGCATTCCAATCCTGCGGATCGAGCGACGCGCCTGCAGGAGTGCTCTGGATATCGCCCCGGATGATCTCGTTCATGCTCCGCTCCCGTCCGCCTTCGCATGTCGCGACAGCATCGCGGTGAACGCGGCAAAGATCTTGCGCATCTGAGGCTGCTTGTACGGAAACACGTCCGGCGAATCCATGTTATGCACCACGGCCGTGTTGTCGGCCTCGAAGATCAGGAGCTCGCCACTCTTGTTCTCGGCGCAGTCGATCGTGAAATAGTCCAGCCCCACGCGGGCGATCATCTCGTCGAGCGCAGCACGATGACGGCTCACGAAGACGGCATCGAAGTCGCGCATGAAGACGGTTTCCTCCGCGCGCTTCTCTTCGCTGAAGGCCATGTAGGCGTTGAGATACCAGATGTCCCAGCGATCTGCGATCGCCATGTGACAGGCGTAAGCGCGGCCATCGACGATGGCGAGGCGATATTTACGGAACAGTCCATCGGCGCTGGAATAGTCGACGAAGCGCGCGACGAAGAATTCCTGCTCCTGCCGCTCGGTCAGATAATCGGCAAGCGCGGCGGCATCGTCGACCTTCACGAGGCCCACGCCGGCATGCGTGCCGCGCGGCCGCACGATCATCGGAAAGCGCAACTCGGCCGTGATATCCTCGCACCAGATCTGTCCTTGCGACAGATCCGACAATTGCGCGCGCGTCGCGCAGACCGTTGCGGGAATGTCGAGGCCCGCCGTGCCGGCGAGCAGGCGATGCAGCTTGTCGCGATCGAGGTTGGCGATGCGGTCCGGACGGTTGAGCAGCGGCCGCGGCCAGCGCGAGACGGCATTATCGATCGCCGCGAGCGCCTCGCGGCATTCCTCGGAATCGGATGCGACGACGATGGCGACGTCGTGATCCGGCAGCGGCTCCGGCAGGCCCACGCCCTTGACGACGTAGAGCGTCAACAGCTCGATGTCCGAGCTTTCGAGCAGGAATTCGATCGGAGTGTTGCCGCCCATGTCGATGGCTGCGGCAAGCGCGAGCACGCGCAGCGCGGGCTTTGCAACGGCGCAAGGCGAACGAAACAATTGATGGAAGGCAAGCACCTCAGCCTGGATCGCAAGACCTGCCTCCTTGTCGCCGAGAAGCTGCGCGATCAGCGACAGGTCGAGCCCCTCGCCCGCCTGCGCGGTGCCCTCGGCGATCCTGCTCACGAGCTGATCGCGTAACGGCCGCAGATCGACGCCGGCGAACGCCTGATGCGTCAACCGCGCAAAGCCGATACGATCGGCAACTTGCGGCGCGTTCACGCCGGGCGGATGCGAAACTTCGGACTGCATGTCAGGCTCCGGATGCAGATGCCGCACTGTTCGTGCGACCAAGCAGCAGCTCGATCTTCGCCAGCACATCGGCGATGCGGTCGAGAACGTGCTGAAGATTCCTTTGCGCTTGCGCCGCATCCGCCGACCAGGCGCCGGTCACGAGCTGCGCACCGATGCAGAGCCGCAGCGGCGCGGCTTGTGTGCCGTCTGGCCGCACCAGACGCACCGGCTGGCCGACGAGATACCGCTGCGCAGCCACCTGCCGGTCCGCGGCACTGCCGACGCCGTCGTCGTTCAGGTCGCGCGCGAGCGCACGATAGACCGCGTTGGTGTCGGCGATCGACACCGGCCGGCCATCGCGCAGGAGCATGACGGGAAAAATCGTGTCGTGGACGAACTCCTCGTCGTCCACGCCGCTTCGGTGCGCGATGGACGCGATCGCGCCGAGCGAAGGCGTCAGGGCGATCATGTCGTCGACGCCGGCCCTGAGCTCGCCGAGCGCCTTGGCGCGGAAGGCACCGGGCAGCGCGTAGTAGCTGGCGATCTCCGCCAGCGCCGCCTCCCAGCGCAGCCACTGACCGAAATTCGGTCGGCGCTCGAAGCGTGATCGCAAGCCGTTCCAGCCCTTCGGCCAGTCGAAGCGGCTGGCGTAGTCGAGGAAGCCCGGCGCAATCTCGTTCAAGCGATCGAGCGCGCGCACAAATCCCTTGGGCACCAGCAGCGCGCCGCTGAAGGCCGGCCCGCCGAAGAATTTCGAGCCGGTGACCAGCACCATGTAGCCGCGGTCGAGATAAAAGCGCAGCCGCCGCCGGCCCAGCCGCATCTGGCAGGCATCGACAGCGATCTGAACCTTGCCCGGCCAACGTTTTGCGATCTCGTCGAGACAGGCCTCGCTCGGCGCACGCCAGCCGAACTTCGAGGAGTCCATGATTTGAAGCAGCACGGGCGCGCCTTGCGCGACCACCGTCTCGATTGCGCGAAGCACCGCGGAGTCGGCGTCCGCCTCATCCGTCAGCGGCAGCGCGATACTGTCGCCGCCAAGACCTGCGATCGGGCCGTCCTTGCGGACCGACACACCGCTCGCCGTCACCGAGCTAAAGTGGCGCCCGCGCGAGGTAAACGCCGTTCCGCTTCCCGTCTGGTCGGAGCCGACGACGACGGTGACCGGCGGCGCGCCGAGCACGGCGCGCGCCAGGAACAGCGAGTAGAGCTGCGCATCGGTGCCGGATGGCGAGAACACGACATCGACCCGCGGCGAGAGCTGGAGATGGGTGCGCAATTCATCGCGCATGTCCTCGAGACGGGCGTCGAAGGCGACCTCCACCTCGTCGAACAGCGATTTATGCACGAGTTCCTCGCGGGCGAGCGCGGCGCGCTCATACGCCGCTTGCGAGATCGAGGATGCGGTCGAAGATGCGAAATTCCAGATCTCGGGCGTCGGCTGCGGCGCGCAAGCATAGGCGTTGAGACCGTCCCGTGGATCGAGCGCCAGTCGCGGGTCGCCACCGGCGGCAAGCAGCGTCTCCAGCGGCGTGAAAAGGTCGCGCAGCCCGTAGCGCGGCCCGTCGTCAGCGTGGAATCGGGATACGCCGACGCTCATCCGGCTGGCTCAGGCAGCGTCTGCTGCGGCGGCGGGTGCCGGCGCGAATTGCGAGGCGATGTCGCCGTGGAACACCGACGGCCCGACATGGTCGAGCGAGCTCTGGATGTCGGCCCAGATCTCGCCGCCGATATCGGTCCAGCGCTTGCAGAAGGCGAAGTCTTCGGAGAGGTAGGTGCCGGTTGCCGGGTCGATCATGCATTCAAACAGCGCGAAGCGGTTCTGGCTCGCAGCCAGCGTGTCGTGAGAATGCTCGCGGAAGAACTGCAAGCCCGCGTAGTTCGGATGCCGGCACATCGCCTCCAGCGCGTGACGGCGGATCATCAGGAAGCCGGTGCCCGCGTAGCGCACGCGCGTAAATCCGTTGACGACGACGATGCGGTCGGGATCCTCGATCTCCAGCACGTAATCGAGCGAAGCCGCCGGCACATCGGCTCTGCCGGCCTGGATCGCCCGCCTGGCCTTGTCCCAGTTGACGCGCTTGATCGGATAGCAGCCGGCGACGACGTCGGCGCCGCTTTCGATCAGCCGGAACACCTGCTCGGGCGCAAAGCCGATATCGGCGTCGACAAACAGGAAATGCGTGGCCTTGGGATCGTCGAGGAACATCGCGACCAGATTGGCCCGCGCACGGGTGATCAGCGCGTCGCCGTCGCGCAAGAGCACCTTGAGCTCGAGATTGGACATGCCGTGCACGGCGCGCTGGAGCGAGAAGATCGAGCTCGCATAGATGCTCGACACCTGCCCGCCGAAGCACGGCGTTGCGACCACAAGCTGCATCCGATCCGACATCAATTGCCCCGCGCGCCCCAAATCCTCACCAAGAGGTAAACAGGCATGGTTAATGGAGCCTTAACGCTCCCTTACAGGAATTTGACGAGCGAGAGCTGCGCCAGATTCGCCGTGGTCTGGTAGGACGCCTGGAGCGCGTTCTGGAGCGACAGGATCTCGCTCGCGACCTGGTCGGGAGACGCCGACTCGGCCTGGTCGATGATGGTCTGAAGCTGCGCCTTGGCCTGGGTCTGGCGCGTGGTGGCGTCCTTCATCGTGTTCTGGGCCATCGCGATGTCGGTCTGGATGTCCTCGATCTTCTGTTGCCCGGGCTGCGGCGTCAGCGCCTGCGTTGTGCGCTGGCTCAGCGCTGCAACCTGCGCCCCGGAATATTGCCCGGTCGGCGAGGTCGAGAACGTGCCGAACACGGCAATCGCCTGCAACTGGCTGCGGATCGCATCCTCGTCGGCCTGCGCGCCGTATTGCACCGTGACGGAATCGTCGACTCGCGCCACCGCGGTCGAGCGCGCCGAGCCGGGCCCGTCATTGCCCTGATACCATTTCACGGTATTGGCCGAGCCGTTCACCAGCGTCGTCGCCGAGCTCGCCGGTGAGGAGCCGACACGCAAGGGCGGCTGGGTGGCCGTGATCGGCGACGAGGCGAAGCCGAGCGCGCCAAGCGCAGCCGTGGCGCCCGCGGTCGAGCCCGAGATGCTCAGGGTCGCTGCATCGTCGGTGTTGATCGTGATTACGCCGCCATGGATTGTCGACGGCTTCGAGGTGCCCGTGATCGAATCGATCTTGCTCAGCAGGGTCTGGATACTGTCGGTGACGTTGAGCTGGTTCCCGGTCGCGCCCGAGGCGACGAAGCTCAGTGTGGTGCCGTTGACGGTGATGGAATCGCCGACGGAGAAGCCGGGTGAGATCGAGTCCGAGGGAGCCGTGCCGGACAGCGCGGTGGTGCCACTGATCGGTGCCGCTGGGGTCGCCTGGTTGGTCTTGGCAGCGCCGATCGCCGAGCTATCCGTGTTGAAGAAATTGTCGCCGGCGGCCACGGCGGATGCCGCCACCAGCGAGGTGTTGGCGAGCTTCTGGATCGCGGTGTTCAGCGCGGTGTTGAGGTTCGAGGCGGTATTGTTCGGGTTGACGGGGGTGCTTGCATCGATCGCAAAGCTCCCGGCCGGCGTCGGCGTCGCACTGGAGGCGGTCAGGTCGATCTGCTCGGTCGTGCCGTCCGGCAGCGTGAACTGAACGCTCAGCTTGTCGCCATTGTTCGGATTGTTGCCATTGAGATCGACCGAGAAGGACACCGGCGATCCGCTCGGCCCCGTCACGGTGGCGCCGGTCAGCGTCGAGGAGACGGCCGCGATCTTCAGCCCGAACGGCGATCCTGCGACGTCCTCGGACACCTGCACCGAGCTCGCCGTCGGCTGCGTCTGCACCAGCCGGCCCATGCCATTCGCGCCGAGGTCGGCCGCCTGGCGCTCGGCCATGACGGTCTTGAAGCCCGCCTGCGTCGTCGTGCCGTTGATGATATCATCGGCGTTGGCGACGGACTGCGTGTTGAAGGCGGTCCCAGAGAACAGATAGCGGTTGCCCGACTGGGTGTTGAGGACGCCGACCATCGAGGCGAACTGGGCCGCGGCGGTGTTCTGCGCAATGGTCTGTCCGTTGACGTTGAGATCCTGGGCGGTGCTGGCGGAGCCCGTCTGCACCGTATTGCGGATCGTCGTCAGCGACTGGAGCGCGGTGTTGGCGAGGTTGATGCTGACGTTGACGTTGGTGATCGTGTCGGTATAGGCGGCGATGTTCGAAAGCTGCGCGCGCGAGGCGATCGCGAAGCCTTCGTTGGTGCCCATGCCCGAATAGTTCTGGGACAGCTTGCCGGTGGACAGCTGCGTCGACAGGTCGGTGAGCTGCTGGTTGATGTTGCGTATCTGCGCGCCGAGAATCGACGAAGAGTAGTTGATGCTGCTGATCGACATCTTTCAGAGCCCTACACTTGGTTACGTTTGAGCCTGGAGCAACGTGTTCATCATGCTTTGCACCACCGACATCACGTGGGCGTTGGCGGCATAGGCATTCTGGAGCTGGATCAAGTTCGACATCTCCGAGTCGATGTTGACGCTGGATGTCGAGTTGAATTTTGCCTGGAGCGTCGAGACAACGACGCTCTGGCCCTGCTGCAACGCCGTCGCCTGGGTCGAAGCGTTGCTCTGGATGCTCAGAAACTGCTGTAGATAGCTCGAGACCGTGCCGGTGAACGCCTGGCTCGACGAGCCCAGCCCCGTCGTCGGCGAATAGGAGAACACCGAACTGGTGAGCTGCGTGTAGAGGAAGTCCGAGCGCGTGGTATCGCCGGCAGGCGTCACCGGCGAAGTGTTGTAGACCGAGAGCTTGCTCGGGTCGGTCACGACCGCCGCGTTCACGCCGATGCGCCCGGCAAGCCCGGTCATCTGCGATCCCGATGAGGTGATCGCGCCGGTGTAGAGCGCGCTGCCGTCCGTGAACAACGGCATTTGCGCATTGCCCGACTGGAGCGAGGAGATCGTCTTGGTCACCGAGGCCGAATTGACCGTGCTCGAACCAGTGCCGTCGTCCGTAATCTGGAGCGTTGTGCCGGAGCCTGCAAACGACAGATGCGCGCTGCCGGCCAGCGCGGTGTTGAGCGTCGATAGAATCGAGGCCATCGGCGCGGAGAAGTCGACGCCGATTTTGAGCGGATTGGCATTGGTGGCGTTTTGCAACGGCAGCGCCGCCGGATCCGCCACGTTGACGATCGCGATCTGGCGCTGGGTGTTGGTCGCGGTATCGGTATAGGTCAGATTGACCGAATTGCCAGGTGCCGTATTGGAAATGTCGACCGCGAAGCCGGACGGCGGGCCGGCGACGGCCGTGCCGGCCGTGGTCTTGTCGGACATCGCGCTCGCCATCGTCGCGGCGAGCTGGTCGACCTGGGTCTGCGCCTGCACCAGCGTCTGGTCGCGCAGCTTGAGGTCAGCGGCAATCTGTCCCGACGACACCACGTTGTTGGCGACGACGTCGATCGACGAGCCGTTCGGCAGCGAGATGTTGAATGCGCCGACACCGGATTTGGCCGGATTGCTGTCATAGAGCGAGTTCGCCGTCAGCGCCCCTGCGGACGTGAAGGTGAACTTCGAGGCGAGGCCGGCGCCGACAAGCTGGATGCCTGTGTTGGTGTAGACGTTCGCCTGGTTGGAGCCGTCGGTGACGACGCGGACGTCGACATATTTCGACAATGTGTTGATCGCCTGATCGCGCTGATCCATCAGCGTCGCCGCCGACGGATCGCTCGAGCTCAGGCCTTGCAGCTTGGTGTTGATGTCGGCGATCTGCTGCATCGACGCGTTGGCTTGCTGCGCCGAGGTGCCGAGATCCTGCTCGACATTGCTGCGCAGCGACTGGATGCCCTTGGTCGTGAGGTTGAGCTGCTGCGCCAGCGACTGCGCCGCGGCGACCGCTACCGTCTGCGCCGACGAGGCGCCCGCGCTCGTCGACAGCGCCTGGAGCGAGCTGGTGAAATCGTTCAGCGCGGTTTCGAGCGTGCCGCTGCCGCCGGGGTTGCCGTACACATTCTGAAGCTGTTTCAGAATATTCGCCATCTGGTCGGCGTAGCCGCCGCCACCGGTCTCGGTGCGGAGCTGGCCCTGCACGTAAGTGTCGAGGTCGCGGCTGACGCCGGTGGTCGTCACCGTCGAGCCGAAGTCGCCGGTGGTGACCTCGATCTGGTTCGGCGACTGGGCGACGTAACCCGGCGTCTGCGAATTGGCGACGTTCGAGGAGACGATCGAAAGCGCGGCCTGGTTGGCACGCAGACCGCTCATCGCGCTGGCGAGGGATGAACTCAAACCCATGCTACTGCCCGCCTCTGGTTACGCTGCGTCAGCGCTGATCAGCGCAACACGTTCAGGAGATCCTGCACCATCGAGTTCGCTGTCGTGATGACCTTGGTGTTGGCCGAATAGGCCTGCTGGGTCACGATCAGCTTGGTGAACTCGTCGGCGATGTCGGTGTTCGATCCCTCGAGCGACGAGCCGCTGATGGTGCCGGAAGCGCCGTCGATCGCCGGGCCCGACTGGTCGGTGACGGCGTAGGCGCCGCCGTCCATCGCCTTCAGGTAGTTGGTGCCGTTGAAGTGCGACAGCGTCACCGCAGCGAGATCGAGGTTCTGGCCGTTGGAGAAGGTGCCGACCACGATGCCGTTGTTGTTGACGGCGACTGAGCGGAGCTGGCCGGCGGCGTAGCCGTTCTGCGTGATGGTGTTGATGGTGACGGCGCCGCTGGTGCTCGCATATTGCGTCAATCCGCCCGAGGAGATGTTGAAGGCAACCGAGCCCAGCGACTGGCCTCCGACTGTGACGTTGGGGATGGTGATGCCCGAACCGCTCGGGGAGGTGAGCGAGCCGTCGCTGGCAAAGGTGAAATTGGTGCCGGTGTTGATCCATGCAGTCTGCGTGCCGGTCGCACTGGCGTTCGACTGATAGAACAGGTTCCAAGTGTCGGAGTGCCCGGCGCCGAGAGAGGCGCTGTCGACCTTGCCCCAGCGCAATTGCAGGTTCACCGGCGTACCGGTAGCATTGTACGCGGTCACTGCGCCGCCGCTGATGGACTCCTTGGTGAAGGTCGAAACGTCGTTGCTGGTCACGACACTGTTGCCGGTGCCGTGGGCCTGCGATACCGGGCTCGTGAAACCGAGCGTGGAAAGGTCGGCCGACGGCGTGCTCGTGATGCTGAGATCCTGCATGGCGCCGGTGTGAAGCGTGATGGCGCCGCCGCTGATCGTCGGAGCCACGCCGGTGATCCCGCCGATCGCCGAGAGCAGATCGCCGACGGTATCGTCCGCGCGGACGTGGGTCGAATCCTGCAAGCCAGTGCCGGCCGCGGTAATGGTGATCGTGGTGCCGTCGACCACGATCGTGTCGCCAGCGGCGAAATCCGTCGTCAAGGAGTCGCTACCCGCGGCGCCTGACAGCTTCGTCGCGGAGGTGATGGCAGCAGCAGCCTTGTTGTTGACGGTCGTGCCGGTGGTCGTCGCATCGACATAGGGCAACGGGCTCGACACGAAGTCGGACGGATTGAGGCCACCATAGGCCACGAGTGAGCCGCTCGTCGCCGTCGAGCTCCCCAACGTGTTCGGCTGGGATGGCAGGTTCGCCGCGTATTGGATTGAGGTGGTCGCCTGTGCCGGGACGAAGTTGTTCTGGAATTGCAGCACCGTCGGCACGTTGCCGAGCGCGTTGCCGGTCTTCGGGTCGACCGCAACGCCCATCAAATAGTAGCCGGCGCCGTTGACGAGATTGCCGTTGGCATTGACCTGGAAGTCGCCGCGGCGCGTGTAGTAGTTGACGCCGTCGAACACCGGCACGTTGTCGACGACGCCGCTTGCCTTCTGCACCGAGAAGAAGCCGTCGCCGGTGATCGCCATGTTGGTCGCGACGCTGGAGGACGAGATCGTGCCTTGGGTCGTGATCGTGGCCTGCGCATGCGCGGTGACGCCGCCGGCGACCTGCTTGCTGGGCACCTCGGCGTCGGGGATGAGATCCTCGAAGCTGGTTCCGATGCCCTTGTAACCGGTGGTGGAGGAGTTCGCGATATTGCCGGAAATGTTCTGAAGCGCGTAGGACTGCGCCTGCAGGCCACCCACCGAGGTGTTCATTGCATCGAAGATACCCATAACTTTGTCTCCAAATTCGATTCCGGCGGCCGGCCGACCGTTCGCGACCCTTGGCCGCAATCGAAGGAGACGTCGCAAGGCCTATGCCAATGCGGGTATTTCAATGAAATCAAAGATTTAAATAGACATGCCCCGGCCGTGAGACCGGGGCACAATTGCCGGGCCGGCAACAATTGCCGGGCACACCCCTTATGTCGCGGACGCTGCCGCGGGGTGGAAAACGAGCCCAAAACCGTCGATGCAGTAGCGCAATCCGGTGGGCTTTGGACCGTCGTCGAAGACGTGGCCGAGATGGCCGCCGCAGCGGCGGCAATGCACCTCGGTGCGGACCATGCCGAAGGTGCGGTCCTCGGTCTTGCCGACATTGCCCTCGATCGGCTGGTAGAAGCTCGGCCAACCGGTGCCGCTCTCGAACTTGGTGTCGGAGGCGAACAGCGGCAGGTCGCAGCCGGCGCAGGCGAAAACGCCCTTGCGATGCTCCTTCAACAGCGGGCTCGAGCCGGGCCGCTCGGTGCCTTGGTTGCGCAAAATCTCGTACTGCTGAGGCGTGAGCTGGGCGCGCCACTCGGCCTCGGTCTTCTCGATCTCGAATTTCTCCGCGGCCTTGGCCGGGGTCGCTCTCGACCAGCGGAACGCCGTCAGGCCGAACAGGCCGGCGACAGACGTCAACAGGATGCGGCGATCAAACATCTCTTTCTCCGTGCGAGGGGACTTTTCACCTGTCCACGCGCTGAGATACGGGCTTCAACGCGCGACGTTACACCGTCAGGCGGAGTTTTTTCTCAAATTATTGCGAGACACCCTGCTCCTGCGGCACGGCCTCCTCGGCATGCGGCACCGGTTCCGGCCGTGGCGCGGGCCGAACGGGGTGCACCGCGGCAGGCGGCGGGCGCCGCGGACCCGTACCGGCGGCCCGGTTGGCTTCAGCCAGCTTCGCCTCGCGCTCCCGCTCCTTGACCCGCACCCGCTCGCGGTAACGGGCGAACGAGCCGGCGGCGGCCGAGCTCGCCCTGCCCCAGAGCCCGATCATCTGGCCGGCAGCCCGCCCCGTGATCCCACCCGCCCAGACCAGCTCGAACGGCGAGAACAGGCGCCATCGCTCGTCACCCCGGAGGATGCTGCGGACGATAAGCTGCCCGGCCATGGCGGAGGTGTTCATGCCCTGGCGGCCAAAGCCGCTTGCCACCCACAGGCCTTTGCGGAGCTGCCCGATCTGCGGCATGCCGTGCACGGTCTGGCCGGTGGCCCCGCCAAACATCTCGGCGATCTCGACCTCGCCGAGATCAGGAAAGATGGTGCGGATCCGGCGCTTGACGGCGCCGGCGAAGCGCTGCGGGCCCGCGGCCCAGGTCGTCTCCGGGCTTTCCCACATCAAGCGGTCGCCATCGACGATGCGGAAATGGTCGATGCCGTCGGTATCCATCACCGATCCCTTGAAGGCGAGGATCTCGGAGAGGCGCTCGCCGAGCGGAGCGGTGATTCCGGCATAGCGCCAGACCGGCAGCAGCGTGTCCGACAGGCGCTTCAGCGGCGCGCCGAGATGGATGTTGCCGGCGAGCACAATATGCGTGGCGCGTAAGCGCGCCGACGGCGTCACGATGCGCTTGCGGATGCCGGAATGATCGATGCTGACGACCGGCGTGTCCTCGAAGATGCGCGCACCGGCCCGCCGCGCCAAAACCGCGAGCCCGTGGACATACTTCCGGCCGTCGACCTGAAACGCCTTCGGATAGTAGACGCCGTGGAAATAACGGTCGGTCTTGAGCACCGCGCGCACGCGGTCGGCCTGCCAGCCTTCGGCCTCGGTGTCGAAATCCTCGTTCAGCATCTGGAGCCGGCTGATCAACCGGTCGCCGGCATCGACATTGGAGACCTCGAGCACTCCGTCGCTCACGCCGATCCCCGGCATCGTCTCTTCGGTGGCGTTGGCGCGCACGAATTCGGCGCCCTCCTTCGACAGCGCCCAGAGCTCGCGCGCGTCCTCGAAACCGATGCGCTCGATCAGGTCGGCGGGCGGCAGCGCAAAACCCGGCATCACGGTGCCGAGCTGGTTGCCGGAGGCGTTCCAGCCGACATGGCGGCCCTCCAGCACCGCGACGCTGGCCCCGAGCCGAGCCGCCTCCAGCGCGATCGTGAGCCCGGCAAGCCCCGCGCCGATCACGCAAATGTCGGCGTCGAGATCGAATGACAGCCGCTCGCGCTCGCGAAAGCCGGCTTCTTCCTGGGACACGCTTGTGTAAGTCTCGCTCATGTCGTTTTCTTAAGACACCGGTCAGGCGCTTGTCACCTTGTCCTGAACCGGTGCCTGTACATTAATTGAGACCGGAATGATTCGAGAATGCCATGCGCCGTTTGATGCTGCTGCGTCACGCCAAGACCGAGACTGACGCACCGAGCGGCCGTGACCAGGACCGCCGTCTCGACGACCGCGGCCATCGGGATGCAGCCCAGATTGGCGACTGGATCGCCCATCACCGGCCGTTCCCCGATACCGTGCTGGTCTCGCCGGCCGTGCGGGCCAAGCAGACCTGGGATATCGCCTGGAATGCGATGAAGGACCGTGTTGCGCCGCCCCAGGTCGAATTGCTGCCGGAACTCTATGGCGCCGCCCCCGCGCAGCTCCTGGAAACCATTCGCACCGCAACCATTCCGGCCTCGCCGAAGAGCCTGATGCTGGTCGGTCACAATCCCGGCATGCATGAAATTGCATTGATGCTGATGGGCGGCGGCGACGAGGCCGGCCGCAAGGCCCTCGCCCACAATCTACCCACAGCGGGACTTGCGGTCTTCGACTTTGACGTCAAGGATTGGGGTGACGTGGCGTACCGGCGCGGGAAGCTGGTGCTGTTCGTCAGCCCCAAGTTGCTGAAGCAGGCATGAGGACACAGGGCGCCGTCCTCAGCCGTCGAAAGACAGGGAGGCGCAGATGTTCAAGTCCATTCTCGTGCCCATCGACCTCGCCGACACCGATCTCGCAAAACCTGCAATCGCGACGGCCGCGACGCTGTCGCAAACCTGGAGCGGCACGGTGCGCCTGCTCAACGTGTTGCCGATGACGCCGGTGATGCTGGCCGAATATGTGCCGGCCGATTTCGACGAGCAGCAGCGCCAGACCTCGGAGGAAGCACTCGCCATCGTCGCGCGCGAGTCCGGCATCGACGCCCCGCGTATCTCCAGCGTGGTACGCCAGGGCGGCATCTATCACGAGATCCTGGAGGAAGCGGCGCACATGAAGGCCGACCTCATCGTCATGACCTCGCACCGCCCAGCAATGCGGACCTATTTCCTCGGCTCAAATGCCGGGCATGTGGTGCGTTACGCCAAATGCTCGGTGCTGGTGGTCAGGCACTGATTTTGGAGGAATCGTATGCGGGACTGGTGGCGCAAATGGAGTTACGAGGTCCCGCTCGCGATTGGCGATGCGCTATGGGACGTGCTGGTGGTGCAGTTCGCTGCGCTGTTGGACAGGCTGACGGTGCGGCAGGTCATCGCCTTCATCCCCGTCGTTATCCTTGTAGCGGCCTACTATCACAGGATCCCGATCCCGCCGGAGTTGATGCTGATCGGCGATTTCCTCGCCTATATCGACATCTTCTCGGTGCTGTTCCTGCTCGGCGTTCTCAGCCGCGTCGCCACGGTGCTGTTCGTGGCCAGGCAGGCGACGGCGCGGGCCGTGGCACTGGTCCGGAGCCTCCGAACAGGACTGCAACGGCTGGATGTCCGGCATCGGCGTGAGCGCAACGCGACACTAAGGCCGCGCCGCAAGCCCGATCGTTCCGACGACGATCGAGCCCGCGGAGTTGCGTGGGGCCAAGCCTGGAGCAACGTCGCGATAGCCTGACCCGACGGTTGCCTAGAGATACCGCGTCAGTTCGGCTTTCACCTGCCCGTAAACGGCATCCTCGATCTGCGAGCGCGTGATCCCGATGTCGCGCAGCGCGCGGTCGTCGAGTTCGTTCAGCGTCTTGACGGCGGCACGGCGCTCCAGGAAGTCGAGCAGCGCCGACGCGCCGTTGACGAGGGAGCGGAGAAATCCGCCTGACGAGGGTGGGCTGAGAGGCTGCCCGGCAGTTTGCGAGATGGTGGTCATGTTTCTTCTCCGGCAATCGTCCCGCGCGGCGAAAGCGATGCCGCCGGCACAGACGCTGATCGGCGCCTGCTCCTTTATTGCCCTCGGATTGCTCGCGCAGCCGGGGCTCAATCGCGGAACTTGATGGAACTTAAATGCTCCACTACAATGCTCGGAGCAAGCAAAACATTGCTCTCGGTGCAATAATGTCCAAGTTCGAATACGTGAAGCTGGCCGATGCCATTGCCGCCGATATCACTAACGGGGCGTTAAGGCCGGGCGACCGCCTGCCGCCGCAGCGCAATTTCGCCTATGAGCGCGGCATTGCGGTCTCGACCGCGAGCCGGGTTTACACGGAGCTGCTGCGCCGCGGCCTCGTCGTCGGCGAAGTCGGCCGCGGCACGTTCATTTCCGGCGAGGCGCGGCGCGGCGTCGCGGCTCCCGCCGAGCCGCGCGGTGCGCGCATCGATTTCGAGTTCAACTATCCGCTCCTGCCGCAGCAATCGGCGATGATCGCAAAGAGCCTCGCCGGTCTCGAGCGCCCCGAAGGGCTCGAGGTTGCGCTGCGGCCTGCGACCAGCACCGGCACGCAGGCAGCTCGGAGCATTTCCGCATCATTCCTGGCACGTAAGGGCTGGGCGCCGAACGCCGACCATCTCGTCTTCACCTCGAACGGGCGGCAATGCATTGCCGCCGCGCTTGCCGCGCTCGTGCCTGCGGGCGGACGCTGCGGCGTCGAGGCGCTGACCTACCCCTTCATCAAGGGCATCGCCGCGCGGCTCGGCATCGCGCTGGTGCCGCTCGCGATGGACGAGCACGGCGTGCGACCGGACGCGATCCAGAAGGCGCATCGCGAGGCGCATCTTGCCGCGCTCTATCTCCAGCCGACGATGCAGAACCCGCTCGGCATCACGATGCCGCTCGCCCGCCGCAACGACGTGCTGCGCGTCGCCGAGAAGCTCGACCTGCCGATCATCGAGGACACCGTCTACGGCTTCCTCACCGACGAGGCGCCCCTCGCCTCGCTCGCGCCGGACCGCTGCCTTGTGCTCGACAGCCTGTCGAAGAAGGTCGCGCCGGGGCTCGCGCTCGGCTTCATCGTCGCGCCGCCGCATTTGCGCGAAAGCGTGCTCGCCTCGGTGCGCTCGGGCGGCTGGACCGCGTCCGGCTATGCCTTCGCGGCCGGGCAGCGGCTGATGGCCGACGGCACCGCGGCCGAATTGTCGCGCCTCAAACGCATCGATGCGGGCAAGCGCCAGCATCTGGCGGCACAACGGCTTGCCGGCTTCGATATCCAGGCCGACCCGAAGTCCTATCATCTGTGGCTCGCACTGCCGCCGCATTGGCGCTCGCAGACGCTGGTCGCCGCCGCCGGCCGCCGCGACATCGCGCTGACGCCGTCCACAACGTTTGCGATCGCCAACGGTCACGCCCCCAACGCGGTCCGCCTTGCGCTCGGCGCGCCGACTTTCGAGCAGCTGGACGCGGGCCTGCGCACGCTCTCGGCGATGCTGCGCTCGAAGGAAGAGGATTTCGACTCGACGGAGTAGCGCGCCGGCTCTCACGCCTCCGGCCAGTCCGCGATGAAGCCTTTCGCTTTGTACGGCGCGATCTTGTCCCATTCGTGCAGCATGCGGCGGCGAAACTCGGCATCGGTGTGCCAGAGCCGGCGCGGCGTCGCAAAACTGTCGACGGTCACGAGCATTTTCGTCGCCTCTGGCCAGTGCCTGTGAAGCGTCATGGGGTAGCGGCGCGCCGTCCAGGTATTGCCGAGGCAGATCACGCTGCGAACATTTTGTAGCCCCAGCGCCGCATCGATGACCGGCAGCGAGAACACGACGTTCTCCCCCGTATTCATCGCCCGGTGCTCTTCGAGGATGCGGCCGGCCGGAATGCCGGCTTCGACCATCGCTGCCTTGATGAGCTTGCACTCGGATTGCTCCGAGCCCGGCGTCACCCCGCCGCTGACAATCGACCAGCGGAAATAGCCGTCCCGCCAGAGCCTCGCCGCGGTGACGGCGCGCAGCGCAACATCCTCGCGGGTACCGAACAGGAACAGCAGGTCGGCCGGCCGAAGCGGAGTCTCGATCAGATGCGTGGCATTGATTGCGGCGATCTCATCCGCCGTCGGCATTCGCGTGGTGCGGTCCATGACGACAAGGATGCGACATGGGCGCGCTCCGGCGAAGTCACGTTTGATGACCGCCGGTTGCAGCCGTGCCTATGGCAGCAGCGCCTCGGGTAGCCGATCAAAGCTGTAGCTGCGCGGCTGGTTGCGCCGGATGAAGCCGCCGATCTGCCAGGTGAACAGCGCGGCGAAGCCGACGATGAACAGCGCGCCGATGAATTCGCCGGTCGCAACCGCGCGGATGAGAAGCCCGGCCATCGCCACCGCCAGCATTGCCAGAAGCGCGAGCGCTGCCGAGTAGGCGGCGCGCCCGAGGCCCGCGGTCAGCTTGGCGCGGCTACCCGCCTTTGCCATGCGTGCATGCAGTGCGACGATGAAATCGCGAAAACCGTGATCCTGCGCCGCCATCAGCGCCGCGGTCTGCCAGGTCGTCGACAGGATCGCGATGCGGCCGCCATCCGCATGGCGGAGATCGGCGCGAAACCGGTGCTGCTGCATCGAGACCGGCCGGTATGACAGCCGGATCGCCGAGATCTCGCTATAGCGCCACAGGCCGGCACGGCCCGCGATCTGCCACGACAGGCCCTCATCCGTCAGCCCGAAGCGGTGCGCCGAGCCGATCAGCGACGCCTTGTAGGCGTAGCTCGTGCCTTGCTCGCTCGTGACTTGCGCGGCCTCCTGCACCTCGGACATCTCGATCGACCTTATCAACTCTGCGCGCGGCCTGATCGGCTTGCGCGACCGCCCTCACCCATCCTACAAATCAGGCATGGCTGAGACGACCTTTTTTCCCCGTCACCTGATTCTCGGCGGCGCGATGATCGCGGGCGTGCTGCTCGCGCTCGCGGTGCACATGCTGGGCGCGCGCTACGGGCTCGACCTCGGCGGGCTTTGGCGCTCGGACAGGCGTGAGTTCATGCCGGCGGGTGCGGCGATCGCGTGGTGGCTGATCGCCACCGTCGGCTTTTCCGGCGGCTACTTCACCGCGACACTGATGCAGAGCGCCGTCTCGGGTCAGATCCCGCAAAGGATGCGGCAGTTCCTGATCGCGGTCGGCGTGCTGCTGCTCGCCGGCGCCGGACAGGCGGCCGCCGCACCAAGCCCGATCCCGACCATCTCCGGCGTGCTGGCAGGCCTCGCTGCACTGTGCCTCGGCGCGGTGATGGCGTTCTGCGGCGCGCATTTCGCGCTCCGCAAGGCCTGACGTTCAGGCAGAGGCGCGCAGGCGGGGCTTCGCCAGCATCATCGCAACCTCGGACGCCGGCCGCGGCGCGCTGAACAGGTAGCCTTGCGCCTGGGTACAGCCCTCGCGCCGCAAGAGCTCAAGCTGAGCATCGTTCTCGACGCCCTCGGCCGTGGTCGCGATCCCGAGGCTGCGCCCGAGGCCGGTGACGGCGCGGACGATCGCCATCGAGTCCTCGCGCGTCGAGAGCTCGGACACGAAGGAGCGGTCGATCTTGATCTTGTCAAAGGGGAAGCTGCGTAAGTAGCTGAGCGAGGAATAGCCGGTGCCGAAATCGTCGAGCGAGATCCGCACGCCCTGCGCGCGCAGCTCGTGCAGGATCGCAAGCGTCGCCTCGCTGTTCTGGAGCAGCACGGATTCAGTGATCTCGAGCTCGAGGCGGTCGGCGGCGAGCCCCGAGGCGGCCAGCGCCTCGGTCACCGAGGCAACCAGGTTCGGGTTCTTGAACTGCACCGGCGAGAGGTTGACGGCGACGCCGATCTCCTCGGGCCAAGTGACCGCATCGGTGCAGGCGTTGCGCAGCACCTGCTCACCGAGTTGCACGATCAGGCCGGTCTCTTCCGCAAGCGGAATGAAGGCGGCCGGCGAGATCAGGCCGCGTTGCGGGTGATTCCATCGGCTCAGCGCCTCGAAGGCCACGACGCGGTCCCTGGCGACGTCGCGGATCGGCTGATAGTGGAGCTCGAACTCGCGCCTGCCCAGCGCCGCCCGCATATCCATTTCGAGCAGCCGCCGCGCCTGCGCGCGGGCATCCATGCCCGTCTCGAAGAAGCGATAGGTGCCGCGACCGTCGGCCTTGGCGCGGTACAGCGCGAGGTCGGCGTTCTTCAACAGTTCGTCCGGATTGCTGCCATCCTGCGGCGACAGCGAGATGCCGATCGAGACGCCAATGATGATCTGATGGTCGGCGATCTGATAGGGCGCAGAGATCACCTCGACCAGGCGTCCGGCGAGCGCGGTAGCCGCCGCTTCCTCCTCCTTGCCGAGCTGGACCACGGCGAACTCGTCACCGCCGAGCCGCGCCACGGTGTCCTTCTCGCCAACGCAGGCAGCCAGCCTGCGGCCGACCTCCTTGAGCAGCGCGTCACCAATCGGATGCCCGAGTGAATCGTTGATGTCCTTGAAGTGATCGAGATCGAGGCACAGCACTGCGAGCTGGTCGCCGGGCCTGGCGTGGCGCAGGCCCTGCTCGAGCTGCTCGTGGAACAGCACGCGGTTCGGCAGATTGGTCAGCGCGTCGTGGCGCGCCATGTGAGAGATCTTCTCCTGTGCCGCCAGCCATTCGGTGATGTCTTCGAAGGTCGCGACCCAGCCGCCGCCCTGCATCGGCTGGTTGACGACACGGATCGAACGGCCGAACCGGCTGACGATCATGGTCGTGGTGCGGCTGTCGCGGGCGTCGGCGACAAGCTGTGCGAAGAACTGGTCCGGATCACCCTGCCAGAGACCGCGTGCCTGCTCTTCGCGCAGCACGTCGAGCAGCAGGCGGCCGGAGAGCTGCATGTTGGTCCTGCGCAACATCGCGGCGTAGCGCTCGTTGAACAGGAGGATCTTGCCGTCACGGTCGAACATGCACAGCCCCTGCGACATGTTCTCGAGCGCGGTGTCGAGCACGACCTGCTGGCGCCCCAATTCGCCCTTGGCGCGGCGATCGAGGATGGCGGCGACGAGCGCGATGGCGATGATGGCGGCCGCAGCGCTCGCGGTGAGCAAGGAGAGCGTCGCCGGCGCGATCGACAGCCCGCTGATGGCGAGCGTCGGATCCGGGGTCAGCTCGACGGCCCCCATCGCCGTGAAGTGATGCGAGACGATGGCGAGCGTGAGCAGGCCGGTAGCGTTCACGGCGTGCGGAAGGTCGTCGCGCCGCGCCGCGACATGGATGGCGGCCGCACCGAACACGATTCCGAACAGGATCGAAGCCGCCACCGTGCCGCTCGCCCAGCCGATGCGCGCGGGCATCTCCAGCGCCGCCATGCCGGTATAATGCATGGCCGCAACGCCGCCGCCGACGATAGCACCGCCGAGGAGGACCCAAAGCGTGCGCGTCGAGGACACCGCGATGCTCAGGCCCACGAAGGTCACGGAGATCGCGAAGATCAGCGACAGGACCGTCACCGGAACGTTGTAGGCAGCGCCGGCGCCCGGCCCGTAAGCCAGCATCGCGATGAAATGCGTCGCCCAGATGCCGCAGCCGCTGACGATGGCATCGAGCGCAAGCCAGACCAGACGCGCAGAGCCATGTGTGGCGCGCGCCCGATGAAACAGGCTGATGGCCGCTGCGCTGGCGAGCAGGCAGACCGCGCCGCCCAGCGCGACCAGACCCCAATCATGCTCGTCCGTCAGGCAATAAAGAACTTGGTACATGGCAGGCCCCTTTCGGCGCCTGCACTAAAGAGGCGAGAGATGGACAGTAGGTAACCGGCTACATGCTGGTTCAGCGCATGGTGAACGAAAGCTGTGAGCCCAAGGCAGCATACTCGGGGTTAACCATCGGCTGGCGCGCTACGCCAGATCGCCGTCGCGGCCAGCAGCAGGACCACCGCCGCAATGATCAGCGAGGCGTGCAGGCCGGTCATGAAGCTCCCCGCAACCAGCGAGCCGAACAGCGCAACGCCGAGCACGCTGCCGGTCTGCCGGGTGGCATTGAGCACACCGGCCGCGATGCCCGAGCGGGCCTTCTCCACGCTGCCGAGCAGCGTCGATGTCAGGGGCGGCACCAAAAGGCCGAGGCCGCCGCTGATCGCGATCATCTGCACGGCGATCGCCCAGTAGCTCGTGCCAGGAGCCATGCCGAGCATGCCGAGGCAGCCCAGCGCCGAGACGCACGCGCCCACGATCATGGTCCTGAAAGCTCCGATGCGCTCGGAAACGCGCGGCGCCAGCAAATTCACCGGCAGCACCGCGCCCATCATCGGGACGAAGGCAAGCCCGGTCCACCAGGCCGACAGCCCGTTGACCTCCTGGAAGTAGAGGCTGAGCACGAAGATCAGGCCGTAGATCGCGACATTCACGAGCAGGCCCACGACCGAGGTCAGCGCGAACAAGCGGTTGCCAAACAGCGACAGCGGCAGCATCGGCTGCGCCGTGCGCTGCTCGCGCCAGACGAACAGCACGGCCAGCACAGCGGCCGCGACGAAGGCTGCGATCACGGCAGGATGCCTCCAGCCGATCGCGCCGCCTTCGATGATCGCACCGGCGAGCGCGCCCAGTGCTCCGATCGCCGCGCACTGGCCGGCCAGATCGATCTCGCGCGCACGCGAACGCGTGGTCTCGTCGGTGTAGCGCCAGGTCAGCCAGAGGCCGACAAGCCCGATCGGCAGGTTGACCAGGAAGATCGTCCGCCAGCCGATCAGCGTGATCAGGCCGCCGCCGACGAACGGCCCTGCGGTCAAGGCGAGGCTGGCGCCTGCGGCCCAGACCGCGACGGCGCGGCCGCGCTGCTTCTCGTCCGGATAAGCGTGGTTGAGCAGCGCCAGCGAATTCGGCACCAGGATCGCCGCCGCCAATCCCTGGATCAGCCGCGCGCCGATCAAGACGCTGGCGTTCGGCGACAGCGCGCAGGCGAGCGAGGCCGCCGTGAAGAGGGCGAAACCCGCCATGAACACGCGCTTGGCGCCGATGCGATCGCCGAGCGCGCCCGCGGTCAGGATGAAGGCGGCAAAGGCGATGGTATAGGCGCTCACCACCCATTGCAGTTCGGCCACCCCGCCGCCAAGCGCGGTGCCCATCGCATGCAGCGCGGTGTTGACGATGGTGACGTCCAGCTGCACCACGCCGTAGCCGAGGCTCATCGCGGCGAGCGTCAGCGAGGTGGCAAGGCGCGAACGCTGTGCGTTTCCCGAGGACGGGTAGTCGATATTGGTATTGGCGATATTGGTCCGCATGCTGCCATCCCGATTGCAGCCCATGCGAAGACTACACCCTCGGCCTCACATCATGATTCGATAGTGAACGAATGATGATTGCAGCGCTGTCACGAAAGCGCCGCGCGTTGCGCGCGGCGCTCCCTCGAGCGAGGTGGGGCCTAGCTCGCCGCGCGCAGGTTCACCTTGGTCTCGGCGATCGAGGTCAGCTTCCTGTCAGTCGCCTTCTCTTCCTCGAGCGTCTTGGCGAGCACCGCCGCGCAGTCGTTGCGGCCGAGCTGCTTGGCCCAGGCGATCAGACTGCCGTAGCGGACGATCTCGTAGTGCTCGGCGGCCTGCGCGGCGTTGATGAGGGCCGCATCGAGCACCGCCTTGTCGGCGACCTCGCCGGCGGTGTCGTTGGCTTCCTTGATGATGCCGTCGATCGCCGGGCAATCGATCGCCTTCACCTCGACGCCATGCATCTTGAACACCTCTTCCAGCCGCTTCACGTGTTGCTTGGTTTCATCCAGGTGCGTCAAAAAGCCCTGCTTCAACTGCGGATCGGTCGCCTTATTTGCCATTTTCGGCAGCGCCTTGGTGAGCTGCCGCTCGGCGTAATAGATGTCCTGCAATTGATGCACGAACAGGTCGTTCATGGTCTTGATGTCCTTGGTGAACAGTCCCATCATTTCAATCCTTGCACTTCGGGAACAGAGCGGCGCCTGCCTGCGTGCAGGCCGCTATCGCGCCATGTTCGGCTGCTGATGCGGCGCTAACCGACACGCATGAGGGACGTTCCGACAGGATCGAAAACCTTGCGCTGGAACAAGGCGAACCGCGCCGCGGTTTGGCAAAATGCGGGCAATGATACGGCAATGCCGCGACTCGTAATCCTTAACGCGCGGCAATGTGTAGGACGTATGACAAAAAGGGCTGTCCCAGCGCAGAACCTTCCGTTGTCAAGGGCTGCACAAACCGCTGTTTTTGCCTTAAGGAACTAGGATATGCCTTGCGATCGGTGCCAACCTTCGGGCTACGATCGCACTCGATCGGCTCCCAGCTCGATTGGGTAGGCTTTATGGTTAAGTGTGCCCCGCCGGGAGGATGAATGCAGGACGTGCTGCCCGCGCTGAAACGCGGCTTCAAGAGATGGATCGGCTGGCGTCGGCTCGGCATTGCCGCGAGCGTCATGATCATCGCCTTCGCGATCACCACGCTGGTGCGCACCCTCAAGGGCATCGACACCGGCGTCATCCTGACCGCGATAACCGAGATTCCCCGCGGCAATATCGGCCTTGCGGCGCTCTGCGTCTTCTTCGCCTTCTGTACGCTGACCTTCTACGACTTCTTCGCACTGCGAACGATCGGCAAGAAACACGTCCCCTACCGCATCGCAGCGCTGTCCAGCTTCACCTCCTATTCGATCGGCCACAACATCGGCGCGACCGTCTTCACCGGTGGGGCGATCCGCTTCCGGATCTATTCGGATTATGGGCTGAACGCGATCGACGTCGCAAAGATCTGCTTCCTCTCCGGCCTCACCTTCTGGCTCGGTAACATCTTCGTGCTCTCGATCGGCATGGCGATCCATCCCGATGCCGCCTCTGCCATGGATCAGCTCCCCTCGGCGATCAACCGCCTGATCGCCCTCGGCGGCCTTGCCTCGATCGCCGCCTATCTGGTCTGGCTGTCGATGGGCGAGAAGCGCCGCGAGCTCGGCCAGAAGGGCTGGAAGGTGGTGCTGCCGTCGGCGCCGCTGACGCTCGTGCAGATCCTGATCGGCGTGGTCGACCTCGGCTTCTGCGCCCTGGCCATGTACCTCCTGGTGCCGTCCACCCCGCCGATCGATTTCATGTCGCTGGCTGTGGTGTTCATCCTGGCGACGCTGCTGGGCTTTGCCAGCCACGCCCCCGGCAGCATCGGCGTGTTCGACGCCGCCATGCTGGTAGCGCTCCCCGAATTCGGCCGCGAGCAGCTCCTGGCGACTCTCCTGGTGTTCCGCATCCTCTATTTCATGATCCCGTTCGGCCTCGCCATCTCCATCATGGGAGCGCGCGAGCTCTGGATGAACGTCGTGGAGCCGTGGCAGGAACGCCGGCGGCTGGCGGAGGCCTGCGCACAGGCCAACCTGCCCAAGCAGGTGACGCAGATGGAGCGCGAACGGTCGCTGCGACAGGCCAGCAAGCGCTAAGCCGCTGGACGGCGGCAAAACCCTGCGGCAAGAGCTAAACCGGTCAGACAGACGTCGAGGGCGGGCGAGGAAGCCTCTCTTATTTCCGCCTCAACTTTGACGTTGAAAGCGCGGGCCATGATCCGAACCGACCTCCGCACCTTCCTCGCCGGCGCCCTGCTTGTCGGGGTATTCGGCGCTCTGCCGCCTGAACGCGCTGCCGCGCAGGATGGCAGCTTGCAGATCACCTGGGAGGTGCGCAACCGCTTCCGCCTGTTCCGCGAGGAGCGCGACTTCCTGCTCCATGTCGAGAACGCTCGCAACCGCAGCATCCTGGCCACCGAGCAGTCGCTGGAGATGCAGAGCGAGGGCCGCGGCTGGGCCCGCAACATGGTCAACCGCCTCTGCATTGACCTTCAGGGCCGGGTCAACCAGCCCTGCACCCGCGACAACGTGAAAGAGAACTATATCACGCCAGTCGACCACCCGGTCACCGTGCGCCTGACCGGCGCCGTGCCGGTCGGAGCCGTCTGCGCCTGGTCGTTCGATGACGGCGACGGGCCGCAGGCCTCGACCTTCGACTGCGCCGAGCCGGTGAACCTGCGCGTCCGCTATGGCAGGCAGACGGTGGCGACCGTCGACGTCTCCTCCGGCTCCGACCCGACCCAACGCATCCAGACCGAGATCCAGGTCCGCGACATCTTCGTTGCGGGTCTTGGCGACAGCATCGCCTCCGGCGAAGGCAATCCGGACCGCCCCATCGCGCTGTCCGACGACGGTTTCTGCTTCCGCTCCTATCTCGGCACTGCCGGCGGACAGTACTACCGGCCAAGCCGCGCCGGCTTCAAGGGCGGACGGGCCTGCGAGGCGCCGGACACGCTCGCCAACTGGCAGCGCTATGGCGCGCTCTGGTTCAATGCCGCCTGCCATCGCTCGCTCTACAGCTACCAGAGCCGCACCGCGCTCGCGCTCGCGGTGCGTTATCCCCACATCGCCGTGACCTATCTGCCGCTCGCCTGCACCGGCGCGAGCATCAGCGATGGACTGCTCGGCTCGCAGCGCGCGCGCGAATGCCCGCCCGGCAAGAGCGGCACCTGCCAGACCAGCGTCAATGCGCAAGTGGCCGAGCTGCGCGAGGCGCTCACTGCCGCCAAGAAACGCCAGTCGGACCGCAAGCTCGACCTCGTGCTGCTCTCGATCGGCGCCAACGACGTCTATTTCTCCGGCCTCGTCGCCGACGTGATCGTGGACACCGCGACCGAACGCGCGCTGTTCACGCGCTCCGGGGTGATGGCTGGCGTCGACGATTCACGCGATGCGCTTGCGCGCGAGCTGCCTAGGAATTTCGTCAAGCTGCGCGAGGCGCTGAAGCCGTTGGTCGACGGCGATCTTTCGCATGTCGTCTATGTCTCCTACGCCAATCCGGCGCTCGCAGACGGTGGCGTGCCCTGTCGCGGCGGCCGCGCCGGCTTCGACATCCATCCCGCCTTCAACGCCGATCCGCAACGCCTCGCCCGCGTCTCGACCTATGTCGACACCGAATTCCTGCCGCAGCTCAAGGGGCTCGCGACCTGCACGCAAGGCGCGCTGTGCCGTGATCCCGAATCCGACCGCATGACCTTCGTCGATACGCATCAGGGTCTGTTCGCCGACCACGGTTTCTGTGCGCATGCCGGCTCCGACCCCGAATTCGACCGCGCCTGCTTTGCCGAGAATGGCCAGAGCTTCAACTCCGACATCGTCACCGCCGCGAGCCAGCCGATGCTGTGCGGCCGCGGCGCCTCCGAATATCGCGCCTACCTGCCGCGCGCCCGCTGGATCCGCGACGCCAATGACAGCTATTTCGCCGCGATGACCTATCCGCAAGGATTGCCCGCCGCGAGCCAGCCGAACGACATTCACGACGCCGCATGGGGCGTGCTTTCCGCCGTCTATGGCGGCGCCGTGCACCCATCCGCCGAAGGCCACGCCGCGATGGCTGACGCGGCCTTGCCGGCCGCAAGCACCGTTCTTGGACTGGATGCCGTACCGCCCGGCTTCACCCGCGGCCTGCTGGCGCCGCTGCTGCCAGGCGTACGCCAGTAGGCTCCACTCACGAGGTCGGGCCCGACCACCGTCACCGCCACTGCTTCTCTTCCGCCGTCCAGGCCGAGCCGGGCAGCCGTCCTTCCTTGCTGAAGGCGGACAGCACGTTGTCCAGAAGCCGCGAGACGTTGTTGTCGAAATTGTTGTAGGGCAGCGACTGGCTGAAGGCGATCGAGCCGGTCGAGAACACCGCGCCGTTGTTCGGCGCCGTGAAGTAGACCATGTCAGCCCTCACCCGGTAGTCATGCGAGCCCGACAGCCCGGGATAGGGATAGAGGATCTCCTCGACCACGGTCTGGTAGTTGTCGCTGTGGCCGCCGGAGGAGGCGACGATCAGCGTGTGCGGCGGCGTGCCCAGTGCGCGGTCGTAGCGATCGATCTCGAGCCCGCCAGCCGCGCCGTGGGCAAGGCCGAAATCACCGACGATCTCGCCCTCGATCCCGTCGAACATCCAGGCTGCGCGGCGATGCCAGCTATCCGGCATGCGCCGGAACGGCCGCGCCGAGTCGAAGCCTTCCGAGATGAAGCCGATGCCGAACACCTTTTGCGGCGGCCGGCCGAGATCCTTCCAGAGCCCGCTCTTCTGGCCGGTGGTCGCCAGATAATATTCGCCCGGCCGCGCCTGCCATGCCCGCATGCCCGAATTCAGCTTGCGGACCTCGATGCACCAGGGATCGTCCTTGTGATAGCCGATGTTCCAGTAATAGCCGTTGCCGCCGAGATAGACGAAACGGCCGCCGTCGGCGATGTAGTCCTCGATCGCGTTGAGGATCGGTTCGGAGACATATTCCGGGTGCGTGCCGCTGAGCACCACGCGATAGGGATCGAGCAGCGCCTTGCCCTCGCGATGGAGATCCTCTTCCGTGACGACATCGTAGGCATAGCCCTTGTGCTCGAGCCAGGCGATGATCGAGAGGTCGGCCGGAAACTGCCAGGTGACGCCCATCGACGACATCCGCGCCTTCGGCCGCATGTTCAGGATCGGGCGCCGATAGGTGCTGTAGCAGACTCCCTGCCCGTCGCCGTGATGGTCGTAGAGCGAGAGCCCGAACTCCTGGGTCTCGTAGAGCTCGATGTCGATCTGCGACACGATCGGCGATTGTCCCGCGAGCGGCTGCATGATCTCGGCGTCGAAGCTCAAATGCTCGTTGGCATAGGCGAGATAGCTGCCGGTCGGCACCAGGAACACGATCGGCGCGGTCGGCCGCTGCGGCCGGACGAAGAACACGATGTACTCCTCGCGCAGGCCCTTGCCGTCGCCGACGCGCAGCCGGAACGCGTAGGCGCCGCTGCGCAGCGGCGGGATCCTGAAGCGTTTCGTCAGCTCCCAATTGCAGTCGATGATCGCATCGTCGTGGAATTCGACGCCGCCATATTGCTGCGGCGCCAGCCGGTAGCAGTCGTCCCAGCCGTTCCAGTTGAAGCCGGTCTGGCCGCGCACCGGGCGGTTATAGCCCTCGGCATGTAGCGTATAGGGGCCGGTATCTACTACGCGGTCGCCGATGCCCTTGTCGGTGTAGCCGACCGTCGTGTCCCAGAATGCCACCTGTCCGCTCGCGGGCGCCATGCCTGTGCGGCAGAACTGATCAAGCTCCTCGCGCGTCAGAACGCGGTCGAACACCGCGGGGCGGTCGAGCTTGCCATTGAGGCACTGGGTGACGAAACGTCCGCGCAGCGTATGGAAGTCCTGTGCTCCCGCCAGGATGAAGGGAACGTCGGGCGGATTGACCGGCCGGAAGCGCAGCGTCTCGCGCACATGGGAGCGGAAGTCGACATTGGCGACCTTGCTCAAGAGGCTGTTGTAGCGGTTGGAGACGCCTTCCTGGTAGAGCGTCGCGACGCCCGTCGTGGCGTCGAAGGTCGCGGCGACAAAGTACCAGTTGCTTTTGAGCAGCGGCACCTCGCCGTCGAGATAGTCGACCTCGCTGCCGTCGCCATAGCCGAATTCGAGCAGCCCGTCGGGATTGAGCCACAAGCCATAACCGCGATTGCCGAAGGCGTCCCAGCGGCCCATCAGGCATTGCCGTTTGCCGCCACCGGGGCTGTTCGGATAGACGAAGGTTGCGAGCGTGAAGCTGCCGTTGAGCGCCAGGCGCTGATCGGCGTCCGCTACGTTCAGGAACGCGCCCACCTGGGTGTACTGCTTGCGCACGGTCCACGCGCCGTTCAGCTCGCAGTCGATCTCTTCTTCGCGATAGCCGGGGCCGGCGGGATGGGCGTCGCCATGGATCAGCCGCACGAGCTGCGCCTCGACGGTCGTCGTGCCGTCGGCGTGCACGTAAAGTCCGATATCGTCGCCGGGCTTGACCGAGATCTTGTCGGCGTACCCAAAGATTTTCTGCTCAGCCATGGTCGAAACGAGTCTCGCGAAGTGAAACGGAGTTGAAGGTCAGCTTTCGAGGAGATCCTGGACGCGCCGCAGGAACAGTGCGTGATAGGCCTCGTCGGGTGTTGCGTAGTTGCGGTCCTCGACCACGCGCGGAGCCGTGCCGCGATGACCGGACAGCGCCACGATGCGGTAGGCTTTGAACTCCTCCAGCACCATGATCGCGTATTTGTCGACCTGGCCCTGCCTGCGGAAATAGATCAACAGCCGCTCCAGCGCCTCGCTGTGCTGCCCGAGCGGGCGGGTGCGGTGCTCCTCGATCACGGTGTCGGTCACCAGCCGCTTCAGGAAGTCGCGCTGCATCTTGTCGAAGCGGCGGAAAAAGATCTGGTCCTTGTCCTCGGTTTCGGTGGCTTCTTCTGGCAACATTTCTCCGCCTTTCTCCGCCCGCGTGGCGCGGCGCTCGCTCTTCTTCTTGTCCCGCCAGGTGCGGAACTGCCGTTTGATGCCGAACAGGCCCTCGCGCAGGAACAGCACCACGCCCAGCATGATCGCCCCGATCAGCATGTAGCGGAGCGGACCGAGATCGATCAGCACGCGATCGATGAACACCACGATCGCGGTGCCCGCGACCGCGCCCTCCGAGCGGCCGATGCCGCCGATCACCAGCATCGCGAGCGACAGCAGCACCGTGTCGAAGGAGAACAGGTTCGGCGAAGCGCCGCCGAAATGCGTTGCGTAGAAGCCGCCGATGAAGCCGAGCGCGGTCGATGAGATCAAGAACACCATGATGCGCGCGCGGATGAAGTCGACGCCGCAAGCCTGCGCAAAGGCCTCGCGCTTTTCCGGCGCCATCCGCAGCACGCGGCCGAGCCGCTTGCCGTCGATGAAACGGTAGACGAACAGCGCGAACACCATCAGCGCCAGCGCCGCGTAGTAGCTGAACAACAATCGCGGCATCTGGCCAAGACTGGCCGGCAGATAGCTAGGCGCGCCATAGAGGCCGCCGGTCGCCGAGCCGAACTCGCGCGACTGCACCACGTAAACCCGGCAGAGCTCGACGACTCCCAGCGTCAGGAGTGCGTAGTAGAAGCCGTCGAGCCGCATTGCCGGCAGGCCGATGATCAGGCCAAAGGCGAACCCGATCAACGCACCGAGCAATGGCAGGAGCCAGAAGGGTAATCCGAACTGGATCGCCAGATACGTCGTGCCATAGGCGGCGGCGCCCACCACGGCGTAGCTCGCGAGCGAGAAGATGCCGGCGGTGCCGATGATCAGCATCCAGCACAAATTGATCGCCGAGTAGATGCCGAACACGGCCGCCGCGCTCATCACCGTGTTCCAGCCGGCGGCGGGCACGATCGCCGGCGCGAGCACGAGTGCGATGAACGCCAGCGTCCACCAGATCGGACGCTTGTCGACGATGGTCTTCTCCCGGCGCATCGTCTTCGGATTGTATTCGCCACGGATTTGCAGGAACCGCCGCCGCGTCGGCCAATAGCGCTTGCGCCACCACAGCCTTCCGCCATGGCCAGGCCATTTGTAGTAGTAGCGCAGGCGACCGACAGGATGCATGCGCGGCTTGAAGGCGCGCGTCTCGTTCCAGGTGACCTGGTGCGACAGATGAGCATTGGTCGGCGCCTCACGCGCCGGATACTCCGGATAATGGCAGTCGGTCGGATCGATCCAGACCTGTTCGACGGCTTCAGTCATCGATCAGGCCTCCCGCGCCTTGTCGAGCAGGCCGGCAATGCCGCGCGGCCGCACCAGCAGCACGAGGATGATCAACAGGAACTGCGTGATCAGCACATACTGGCCGCCGAGCAGCGTTGATGTCAGAGCTTCGTTGAGACCGATGATGACGGCGCCGATCACCGCGCCCGGCACGCTGCCGAGCCCGCCGACGAGCGCGATGCTGAGCCCCTTCACCATCGGCGTGATGCCGCTGAATGGAGCCACGTAGTAAGTCTGCGCCAAGAGCACCGAGGCAAGCCCCGCGAGCGAGCCGGTGAGCGCCATGACGTAGAAGCCGGTGCGGCGCACGCCGATGCCGACGATGGAAGCCGCATGCGGGTTCATCATCATGGCGCGGATCTCGAGCCCGCGACGGCTGGAGCGCATCCACAACAGGATGAGCGTCAGCAGCACGACCGCGGAGAGCGAGGCGCCGAGCTTGTCCGATGTCACCACGACGCCAAAGATGTCGGCGTTCCAGCTGCCGAACAGGCGCGGCAGTGATTTTGCGCGCGGTCCAAAGTACCAGAGCAGCGCCTGGTTGCCGATCAGACTGATGGCGAGCGTTGCGATGAGCGCGCGCAGCGGAAAGTTCGGCTTGTCGTGGATCGGGATGAAGGCGAGCAGGCAGACGATCAGCCCGCCCAGCGCGCCGGTGAGGATGCCGGCGACCATCACCACCGCCGGCTGTGGCGCGATATTGACGCTGGCGAGCCAGGCGCCATAGCCGGAGAAGGCAAAGATGAAACCGAAGGCCATGTTGACGAGGCCGAGGCTCGACCATGTCAGCGAGATGCCGATCGCCAGCGTGCCGTAGATGCAGGCGAGCGTGATCGCGTTGGAGAGCACGAAGCTCCAGTTCACCGGTGGCCTCCCATCAGGCTCTTCGAAGCCGAAGCCTCGCCCTTCAACTTGCCGGCATGCATGCCGATGATGCGGTCGACCCGTCCCTCGAGCAGCGCGAGGTTCTGCTCCGCGATCACCATCGCCGAATTGCCGAGTTCGACCGCCATCAGCGCGTCGACCACGGACTTGCCGATCTTGGGCGCAAGCCCCAGCGACGGCTCGTCGACGAGGAAGAGATCGGCATCCGCCATCAGGCCGCGACCGATCGAGACCATGCGCCGCTCGCCGCCCGAGAGGCGGCCGACCGGAATCTTCATCAGCTTGTCGAGCGGCGGAAAGATCTGGAGGATTTTTTGCTTGCGCACGCCCCGCTCCTTCCACGCCGCCTTGGTGTAGGCGCCGCTGTCGAGATGCTCCTCCACCGTGAGCCCGTGAAAAATTTCGTCGCCCTGCGGGATCAGCGCGAGCCCGCGCCGAACGATCTGGTGGGTGTAGCGGCCTGGTCCCTGGCTGCGCGTGCGGCCGACCTCAAAACCGTTGAGCAGAATCGAGCCGCGCTGCCAGCCGGTCAGCCCCGCGATCGCCTGGAACAGCGTCGACTTGCCGTGGCCGTTGAGCCCGACCAGCCCGATGCGCTCGCCCGCGAACACGGTGAGATCGAGGTCGTGGATCACGCGCAGCGGCCCCCAGCCGGCGGAGAGACCGTGGACGTCGAGCACGGCATCTCGTGCGCCATCGCTCATCAGTGCACGCCCTCGCCGCCCTCGAACTCGAAATAGGCAGCCTTCACGCGGGGATCGACGAGGATCTGGTCGAGACGGCCTTCGGCGATCATCTCTCCGGCATCGAGCACCATCACGCGATCCGCAATCGTGTCGAGCAGCTCCATGCGATGCTCGATCAGCACGATCGCGATGTTGAGCTCCTTCGCCAGCACGCGCATGACCTCGTCGAATTCGTCGATCTCCGAATTGATCAGGCCGGCCGCAGGCTCGTCCATCAGCAGAATCTTTGGCCGTCGCATCAAGAGGCAGGTCATCAGCAGCTTGCGCCGGTTCAGTGTTTCCAACTGATCGGCCATCGTGCTCCCCGGCACGTGGAACGCGACGAGCCCCGCACCCCATTCGGAATCGTCAGGCGTCAGATACGGGCGGTAGGCCTGTCGCGCAGCTTTGAGCACCTGGGCGACCGTCATGCCCTCCGGCACGACCGGCGTCTGATAGGTGCGGCCGATGCCGAGCTGCGCGCGCTGGTGCAGCGGCAAGGCCGTGATGTCCTTGCCGTCATAGTGCACGGAGCCGGATTTCGGCGGCATGCGACCGGACAGCACCTCGAACAGGCTGGTCTTGCCGGCGCCATTCGGACCTATGATGCCGAGCACCTCGCCCGGCTCGACCGCGAGCGAGATGCCGTGCAGGATCGCGCGGCCGCCGAGATCGAGCGTGATGTCGCGACAGGCGAAGAGCGGTGAGGACGCCATCGTGCCGTGCACGTCACCACCACGGCGCCTTGCGCAGCGCGCTTTCGCGCAGGACGTCCGGATAGACGATCTTGTGCTCGTTGTTCTGCACCTGGAAGAAGAGCTGGGCCATGCCCTGCTCCAGTTCCTTGGCGCCGAACGCATCGCCCGTATCAGGATAATGCGCACACTCCTGAAGCGCGTTGTTCATGCTCATATAGCCGCACACGCCGCGATACGGCGTCTTGCGCACCCAGTCGCACACTCCCTTGAAATTGGCGGGATCGCCGACCGCTTCCCACGCAGCCTTCAGGTAATAGGTCACGTCGTAGCCGTTGCCGGTGTAGCAAAGGCCCATGATGCCCGGGAAACGCTTCTTGTACTTGGCGCGGAATTCCTTGCCCTTGTCGTCGGCATAGACGCCGAGCACGGTGCTCCAGACAAAGCCTTCCGCGGCAGGGCCCGACAGCTCGAGAAATTCCGGCTGCGAGGGTCCGTATTGCAGATAAACGAGCGTGCCCTTCAGCGGATCGGCGCTGTACTGCTTGACGAAGGCGGCATATTCGGCGGCGACCCAGTGGTCGATCATCACGGCGCCCGCGCCAATCTTCTTGATCTCCTGGATCACCGAGCCCCAATCCTGCACCGGGTACTGGATATCGGTGACGCCTGCGAGCTTGAACTCGCTCTTGGGCAGCGCGGCCTGGAGCGCTTTCGAGATCGTCTGGTTGTAGGCAATCTGCTCCTGCACGATATGGACGCCGTTGTTGATCGGCTTCCACACGCCCTGGTCGCGCATCGCCTTCAGGAAGATCGGAAACGTGTAGCCATAGTGCACTTCCGAGGGATCGGTCTGGAAGACGTGGGAGTACTTATCGCCGCTCTTGCTAAGGATGTCGGTGAAGTTGCGCTGCGTCAGGCCCCAGAGGAACGGCGCCTTGTAGCGCGCCGAGACGTCGGCGACCGGCACCGGCGTGAACACGAAGGCGCAGGACATCGCATGCACCTTGGCGTCGATCAGCTTGTTGATCGCAACCTGCCCGCTCTCCGGCGAGAGCGGATCGATGTCGACGACAACGGTCTTGAGCTGCCGCCCGAGCACGCCGCCGGCAGCATTGATCTCCTCGATGGCGAGCGTCGTGCCGTTGAGATAGTCTTGGTGGTCGGCGACGCCGGCCTGGGCGGTCTGGGCCGTCGGCACGCCGATCAGGATCGGATCGTTCGAGGCGGCCCGGGTGGCACCGGAGATGTACGGTGCCGGAAACGCCGCGACCGCAGCGGCAGCGGGCACCGCCGTCAAAACGCGCCTGCGCGTGAATTTCGTGGTCATTGAGAACCCCCTCTTGCTTCGGCCATGAGGCCGATCTGCAACGCGGGGCCAAGCTAGGTCTGGAGCGACGCCATCGTCTTTTCGTTGGGCGCACTGTGTTTTTTGCCAGAGCGCACGCCTGCAACCGGCGGTATTTGGGAGAACGCCTGCGCCGCTGGTACACTTCTTGTATGCTGTTTGAACCGCATGTCCGTGAGTGAACCGTGAGCTGAGCGCCATGACGCAGAGCAACTCATATTCGACTGCCGGAATAGACGGACAGGGAAGCATCGAGGCCTGGCGGCAGGCCATGGCCGAGGTCTATTACCGGCTCGACATCAAGTCGGCCCACACCGACCGGCTGCGCGGTGAATTGATCGACTGGCAGTCGGACATCATGGGCGTCTCCAATTTCCGCGCCGATGCGCAGCGCGTGATCCGGCGCAAGGAGGCGGCCAAGGCCGACAAGACCGAGGATTTCGTCTTCCTGTTTCCGACCCGCCACGCGATGCGCTTCCAACAGCGCGGCCGCGAGGGGCTGGTGATGCCGGGCAGCGTATTCCTCGTGAACGCCGCCGAGGCCTACGTGATCGACGTGCCTGACGCGTCGGAGAACATCACCATCAAGATCGATCGCGAGCGCCTCGCCGGCCGTGTCGCCGGCATCGACGATCTCTGCGCGACCGCCGACTTCACCAATCCGCTGCTGGTGCCCGCCATCACCACGCTCGGCGAGCAGGTGTTGAAGATGCAGCCGTCCGAGCACAGCGCGCGGATCGAGGACTGCATCATCGACATGCTCTGCCTGATGATCGAATGCCGCGATCAGCGCGACAACGGCGCGCTGATCCGGGAGACACTCGGCACCTCGCTGTTTAACCGCATCAGCGCCTATGTCCGGCGCAACCTCGCCGATCACGCCCTGACGCCCGAGCGCGCCGCGCTCGATCATCGCATCTCGGTCCGCTACCTGCACAAGATCTTCCAGTATCACGGCACGACCTTCGGACAGGTTTTGCTGGAGGAGCGGCTACAGCAGGCCCATCTGCTCATCGTCGCGAGCGGCCAGAAGGGAACCACCAATCTCGGCGAGGTCGCCTGGCGCTGCGGCTTCGCCAGCCAGTCGCATTTCTCCGTGAGCTACAAGAAGCGCTTCGGCGTCCCCCCGCGCCGGACGCCGCTGCCAGGGGAGTAGTTCGCAGGAGTAACGCGGCGAAAGCCGGACTGCCTTAGAGTCTGACTCAAAATTGCATTGCTGTTTTTATGGCTGCGATGCGCCTTGTCATGAGTTGGACGGAGGCGAGGAAGAGCCAGGCAGTTGCGCTTTCGATGGTTCGCTCGAAGTCCTTGGCCAATCTGCGGTTGCGGCCGAGCCAGGCGAAGGTTCGTTCGACCACCCAGCGGCGCGGAAGCACCTCGAAGCCCTGTGCGGCATCGGAGCGCTTGATGATCTCGACAGTCCACCGGCCGATCTTTCCCAGCACCGCCTTGAGCTTTCCGCCGGCATAGCCGCCATCGGCGAAGATATGGCGCAGCCAGGGGAAGCGGTAGCGAATGCTGCACAGGACATCTGGCGCGCCATCGCGATCCTGGACGTCGGCAGCGTGAACGATCGCGCCGACCAGGAGCCCTTGGGTGTCGGTGACGATGTGGCGCTTTCGACCCTTGATCTTCTTCCCCGCGTCGTAGCCGCGAGGGCCGCCACCTTCGGTGGTCTTGACCGATTGGCTGTCGATCACACCAGCCGTCGGCGAGGCCTCCCGGCCGATCGCCTCGCGCGCCAGCATCAGGAGTGCGTGGTTGATCGATTGCCACAATCCGCTGTCCCGCCATTGGTAGAAATAGTACTGCACCGTGGTCATTGGTGGAAACAGAGTGGGCGGCAGCATGCGCCACGGCAACCCGCCGCGCAGCAGATAGAGCACTGCCTCGACGATGTCCCGATAGCTCCATTTCGGGCGCCGCCCGCGCTTGGCCCGCACAGGAAGCAACCTCTCCAGCACGACCCATTCCGCATCCGTCAAGTCGCTTGGCAAACGCAGCTCCTCTCGGGCAAACTGTGCCCGAGTGATATCAGTCCACATTCTCGATCCCTTTGATGCTTCGCAACACCAATGGAATCAGAACTCGCTGATATCACTCAACTTATTTTTCGGTCGGACACTTAGCGAAAATATCCGGATTGGGCGGAGAAACCGCCCCCCAAAGTCGTCCTGGCGAAAGCCAGGACGACTGCGGAGTGTGGGGCGACGGCGTCCCGCCAAATCACCAACCTGCCGTCCCATCAATCCAAAAACGGTATCAATCGATACTCCCTTCAAGTTGGACACTTTCGTGCGCGCCCCTCTAGGAGTCCTCTCGAGGAAACATTTCGAATTCGAGGAGGCGCGCACATGAGCGCAGTGGTGTCCGCGGCGGACGTGAAGAGGTCCCGCGTCAGGCTGTTCATCGTGACCATGCTGTTCCTGGTCACTACGGTCAATTATGCCGACCGCGCCACGCTGTCGATCGCCGGCCCCGCGCTCTCCAAGGAGCTCCATCTCGATCCCGTCGCCATGGGCTACATCTTCTCGGCCTTCGGCTGGTCCTATGTGATCGCGCAGGTGCCGGGCGGCTGGCTGCTCGACCGCTACGGCTCGCGCGTCGTCTATGCCTTCAGCATCATCGTCTGGTCGCTGTTCACGCTGATGCAGGGCTGGGTCGGCTTCCTCGGTGCGGGAACCGCCATCACCATGCTGTTCGCGCTGCGCTTCCTGGTCGGCATTGCCGAAGCGCCCTCGTTCCCCGCCAACGCCCGCATCGTCGCGGCCTGGTTCCCGGGCAATGAGCGCGGCACCGCGTCGGCCTTCTTCAATTCAGGGCAGTATTTCGCGACCGTGATCTTCGCGCCGCTGATGGGCTGGATCGCCCATGATTACGGCTGGCGCTACGTGTTCTTCGTGATGGGCGCGCTCGGCGTCGTGATGGGCGTGGTCTGGATCAAGACCATCTACGGCCCGAAGGAGCACCCCTCCATCAACGAGGCCGAGTTCGACTACATCAAGGAAGGCGGCGCGCTGGTCGATCTCGACGCGCCCAAGGACGATCAGAAGGACAAGCGCGCGCCGGACTCGGGCCCGAAGTGGGATCACATCCGCCAGCTGCTCGCCAACCGCATGATGCTCGGGATCTATCTCGGCCAGTACTGCATCAACACGCTGACCTATTTCTTCCTGACCTGGTTCCCCGTGTATCTCGTCAAGGAGCGCGGCCTGTCGATCCTGCAAGCGGGGTTTGTCGCGACGCTGCCGGCCTTGTGCGGCTTCATCGGCGGCGTGCTCGGCGGCATCATCTCGGATGCGATCCTGCGCAAGACGGGCTCGCTGACCATGGCCCGCAAGATCCCGATCGTCGGCGGCATGCTGCTGTCGATGGCGATCATCGGCTGCAACTATGTCGACGGCCAGGCGCTGGTGGTCGGCTTCATGGCGCTCGCCTTCTTCGGCAAGGGCATCGGCGCGCTCGGCTGGGCGGTCGTCTCCGACACCTCACCCAAGGAAGCCGGTGGCGTCTCCGGCGGCCTGTTCAACACCTTCGGCAACCTCTCCTCGATCACCACCCCGATCGTGATCGGCTACATCGTGGCCGCAACCGGCTCATTCAACGGCGCCCTGGTCTTCGTCGGCGTCAACGCGCTGGTCGCCGCGATCGCCTACCTCGTCGTCGTCGGCCAGATCCAGCGGGTGGTGCTGAAGCATTCCTCCTGAGCGCTCCGGGTAACCGGAGCGGGACCAGGCAACTTACGGCGGCTTCGATAGCCGCCGTCTTTGTTTCGGAGGTGATCGATGCTAGAAATGCCGGGGAAACGCCTTATCCATCTAAGGCCAGTATCGATGTTCGACCTCAACCAGCTCCGCTGCTTCGTCACCGTGGCGGAGGAACTGCATTTCGGCCGCGCCGCCGCGCGGCTCAACATGACCCAGCCGCCGCTGTCCCGGCAGATCCAGGTGCTGGAGCACATCATCGACGCGCCGCTCCTGGAGCGCACCAGCCGCTCGGTGCGCCTGACCCCGGCCGGGCGCAGCTTCCTGCCGGAGGCGCGGCGCATCCTGAAGCTCGCGGAAAGCGCCTCGCAGGTCGCCCGCCGCATTGCACTCGGCAAGACCGGCTCGCTGAAGATCGGCTTTACCGCGGCCGCCGCCTACGGCTTCCTGCCCGAGCTCGTCGCCGCCAGCCGCGCCAAACTCCCGGAGGTCGACTTCTCGCTGAAGGAGATGGTCTCCGGCGACCAGTTCGAGGCGCTCGCTTCGGGCCAGATCGATGCCGGCCTGCTGCGGCCGCCGATCGCGCGGCCGGAGCTTGCCAGCCGTCGCGTCGTCGCCGAGCCCCTGCTCGCCGCGATCCCCAGGAAGCATCCGCTGGCGAACGCGGAGTCCGTGACCATCAAGGATTTCGACGACCAGCCCTTCGTGATGTATTCGCCTTATGAGAGCCGCTATTTCCACGATCTCCTGGTCGCGCTCTTCACCCGCGCCGACGTGCTGCCGCGCTATGTCCAGCATTTGAGCCAGATCCACTCGATCCTCGCCATGGTGCGCGCCGGCCTCGGGCTTGCCATCGTGCCGGCGGCGGCCGCGAGCCTGAAAATCTCCGACGTCCGCCTGCGGCCGCTCAAGCTGCGCACGCGCGTTCCGGTCGAGCTCTTCATGGTCTGGCGGCGCGATGACGAGAACCCGCTACTCTCGGCACTGGTGAAAATCGCGGGCGAATTGGCCGCTGCGGAGACCATGGAAGATTGATGCTGAATTCGCATCATTCGATATAGGCTTTGGCTTGGACGCGCATCGAACGGTCTCCTAAGTAACGGCTCATGGACGCGCGCCTTGCGCGTGTCCCCCAGAACATCCGGCGCAAGTCCGCGCGCCGCCTTCAAAACCCAAAGGGAGCAGCGCCCATGAGCAAGATGACCCCGCAGGAGATGGCCCAGAAGATCGGTTCCGGCCTCCTGTCCTTCCCCGTCACGCCGTTCAAGGCGGACCACTCCTTCGACGAGGCAACCTACCGCGCCAACATGGACTGGCTGTGCGGCTATGACGTCGCGGGCCTGTTCGCCGCAGGCGGCACCGGCGAGTTCTTCTCGCTGACGCCGACTGAGGTTCCGCAAGTGGTCAAGGTCGCCGTCGACGAGACCAAGGGCCGCGTCCCCGTGCTCGCCGGCACCGGCTACGGCACCGCGACCGCGCGCGAGATCGCGATCGGCGCTGAAAAGGCCGGCGCCGACGGCCTGCTCTTGCTGCCGCCCTACCTCACCCATTCCGAGCAGGAGGGCCTCGCCGCCCACGTCGAGGCGGTCTGCGCCGCCGTGAAGATCGGCGTCATCGTCTACAACCGCGACAACGCCATCCTCCAGCCCGACACGCTCGCGCGCCTCGCCGAGCGCTGCCCGAACCTCGTCGGCTACAAGGACGGCATCGGCGACATCGAGCTGATGACCCGCGTCTACACCAAGCTCGGCGATCGCTTGACCTATATCGGCGGCCTGCCGACGGCCGAGACCTTTGCCCTGCCATATCTCGACATGGGCGTGACGACCTACTCCTCGGCCGTGTTCAACTTCGTGCCGGAGTTTGCCACCAAATTCTACGCCGCCGTGCGCAACCGCGATCATGAGACCATCCACTCCGGCCTGAAGAACTTCATCCTGCCGCTGATTGCGATCCGCAACCGCAAGAAGGGCTATGCGGTCTCGATCATCAAGGCCGGCATGAAAGTTATCGGCCGCGACTCCGGCCCGGTCCGACCGCCGCTCACCGACCTCACCGAGCAGGAGATTGCGGAACTCACTGCGCTCGTGCAAAACCTGCCCGCCGCGCAATCGACGCAACAGGCGGCAGAATAACGAAAGACAAAAGGGAGAAGCAGCCGATGGTCGAAGTCTCCAGCGCGCCAGTCGCTGGCGCACCAATCGTCGCGTCGATGCAGGTGATCCCGGTCGCCGGCCGCGACAGCATGCTCCTCAATTTGAGCGGCGCGCATGCGCCGTTCTTCACCCGCAACATCGTCATCCTCACCGACAACTCCGGTCATACCGGCGTCGGCGAGGTGCCGGGCGGCGAGAAAATCCGCAAGACGCTGGAAGACGCCCGCGATCTCGTGATCGGCAAGACCGTCGGCGCGCTGAACAACATCCTCGCCGACATCCGCACCGCCTTTGCCGACCGCGACGCCGGCGGCCGCGGCAAGCAGACCTTTGACCTGCGCGTGATGATCCACGCCGTGACCGCAGTGGAATCCGCGCTGCTCGACCTGCTCGGCCAGCATCTGGGCCTGCCCGTCGCGGCCCTGCTCGGCGAAGGCCAGCAGCGCAAGAGCGTCGAGACGCTCGGCTATCTCTTCTTCGTCGGCGACATCCGCAAGACGAGTCTCGCCTATGTCGAAGGCGAGACCGGCAAGCCGGATTGGTTCAACCTGCGCCATCAGGAAGCGATGACGCCCGAGACCGTCGTGCGGCTCGCGGAAGCGACCCACGATCACTATGGCTTTGCCGATTTCAAGCTGAAGGGCGGCGTCTTGCGCGGCGAGCAGGAGATCGAGGCGGTCACCGCAATCGCCAAGCGTTTTCCCAATGCGCGCGTGACGCTCGACCCGAACGGCGCCTGGTCGCTCGATGAGGCGATCCGGCTCTGCAAAAACATGCACGGCATCCTCGCCTACGCCGAGGATCCCTGCGGCGCCGAAGCCGGCTTCTCCGGCCGCGAGATCATGGCCGAGTTCCGCCGCGCCACCGGGCTGCCGACCGCGACCAACATGATCGCGACCGACTGGCGCCAGCTCTCCCATGCGCTGCGTCTCGGTGCGGTTGATATTCCGCTCGCCGACCCCCATTTCTGGACCATGCAAGGCTCGGTGCGCGTCGCCCAGACCTGCCGCGACAACGGGCTGACCTGGGGCTCGCACTCCAACAACCATTTTGACATCTCGCTCGCCATGTTCACCCATGTCGGCGCCGCCGCCCCCGGCAAGGTCACTGCCATCGACACCCACTGGATCTGGCAGGACGGCCAGGCGCTCACCAAGGAGCCGCTCCAGATCAAGGGCGGCAAGATCGCCATCCCCGACAAACCGGGCCTGGGCATCGAAATCGACCGGGCAGCCATCGAGGCCGCGCATGGCCTCTACAAGCAGCATGGACTTGGTGCCCGGGATGACGCTATTGCCATGCAGTACCTGATCCCCGGCTGGACCTTCGACGACAAGCGTCCTTGCCTCGTGCGCTAAAAGCTTCCCTGGAGGAAAAAGATGACTGCGATCCTGAAGAATTTCATTGGCGGTGAATGGGTCGATGGCTCCGGCATCACCAAGAACATCAACCCCTCCAACACCAACGACGTTGTCGGCGAATATGCCAAGGCCGACAAGGCACAGACCGAGAAGGCCATCGCGGCTGCCAAGGCCGCCTTCCCGGCCTGGGCGCGCTCGACGCCGCAGGAGCGCTTTGACGCGCTGACCAAGATCTCAACCGAAATCCTCGCCCGCAAGGAAGAGCTCGGCCGCCTGCTCGCCCGCGAGGAGGGCAAGACCCTGCCCGAAGGCATTGGCGAGGTCGCCCGCGCCGGCCAGATCTTCGCGTTCTTCGCCGGCGAGGCACTGCGCCTGATCGGCGAGAAAGGCGCTTCCGTCCGTCCCGGCCTCGAGGTCGAGATCACCCGCGAGCCGGTCGGCGTCATCGGCATCATCACGCCCTGGAACTTCCCGATCGCGATCCCCGCCTGGAAGATCGCGCCCGCGCTCTGCTACGGCAACACGGTGGTGTTCAAGCCGGCCGAGCTCGTGCCGGGCTCAGGCCATGCGTTGTCCGAGATCATCACCCGCTCCGGCATTCCGGCCGGCGTGTTCAACCTCGTCGTCGGCTCCGGCTCCGTGGTCGGCCAGACCCTGCTCGATCACCCCGACGTCGCCGCGATTTCCTTCACCGGCTCGGTCCAAACGGGGCGCAAGATCGCGCAGGCCTGCGTGCTCTCGAACCCCATGAAGAAATTCCAGCTCGAGATGGGCGGCAAGAATCCGCTGGTCGTGCTGGATGATGCGGACCTCAAGACCGCCGTCGAGGTCGCCGTCAACGGCGCCTATTTCTCGACCGGCCAGCGTTGCACGGCGTCCTCGCGCCTGATCGTCACCGAAGGCATCCACGACCGCTTCGTCGCGGCGATGGCCGAGCGCCTGAAGGGCCTGTCGGTGGACGACGCGCTCAAGGCCGGCGTGCATATCGGCCCGGTGGTCGACCAGAGCCAGCTCGACCAGGACCTGCGCTATATCAAGATCGGCCAGGACGAGGGCGCCAAGCTCGCCTGGGGCGGCGAGCTGCTCAAGCGCGAGACCCCGGGCCACTACCTCCAGCCGGCGCTGTTCACGGAAGCCAACAACAACATGCGCATCGCGCGTGAGGAAATCTTCGGCCCCGTGGCCGCAGTCATCCGCGCCAAGAACTACGAGGAGGCACTGGCGATCTCCAACGACACCGAGTTCGGCCTCGCCTCCGGCATCTGCACCTCCAGCCTGAAATACGCCACGCATTACAAGCGCAACAGCGAGTCCGGCATGGTGATGGTCAATCTGCCGACCGCTGGCGTCGACTATCACGTGCCGTTCGGCGGCCGGAAGGGCTCGAGCTACGGCGCCCGCGAGCAGGGCTCGTATGCCCGCGAGTTCTACACCACGGTGAAGACCGGCTACACGTTCCCTGGCTGATGATGCGATCGTAGGGTGGGTTAGCGAAGCGTAACCCACCTCTTCTCTCAACGCGCCAGAATGGTGGGTTTGCCTTCGGCTAACCCACCCTACCATTCCTGGAGTCCTCATGGACCAGTCAGTCGCAGCGAAAGAGCAGCCCCGCTATATCAAGCTCAACGAGCGCGACAATGTCGCGATCGTGGTCAATGATTTCGGGCTCCCTGCCGGCTCCCGCTTTGCCTGCGGGCTCACGCTGCGCGCCTTCGTGCCGCAAGGCCACAAGACGGCGCTGGTCGATATCGCGCAAGACGCACCGATCATCCGCTATGGCGAGGTGATCGGCTACGCGCTCTCGCCGATCCTTGCCGGCGAATGGGTCGACGAGGCGCGCATCCGCATGCCGGAGGCCCCTGCCCTCGACAGGCTGGAAATCTCGACCGCCGTCCCCGCCCCGCTGCCGCCGCTCGAAGGCCACACATTCGAGGGCTACCGCAATCCGGACGGCTCGGTCGGCACCAAGAACATCCTCGGCATCTCCTCCTCCGTGCAATGCGTCAAGGGCACGATGGAATATGCGGTGAAGCGCATCCGCGCCGAGCTGTTGCCGAAATATCCGAACGTCGACGACGTCGTTCCCCTCACCCACGCCTATGGCTGCGGCGTCGCGATCACCGCGCCCGACGCTGTCGTGCCGATCCGCACGCTGCAAAACCTCGCGCTCAACCCGAATTTCGGCGGCGAGATTCTCGTCGTTGGCCTCGGCTGCGAGAAGCTCGCCCCCGAGCGGCTCGTGCCCGAGGGCGTGAATGACGCCATCGTCCGTATGCAGGACGAAGCCTTCGACGGCTTTGGTGCGATCATCGATGCGATCATGACCCAGGCCGAGGCGCGCCTGAAAATCCTCAACACGCGCAAGCGCGAGACCTGCCCCGCCTCCGATCTCGTCATCGGCCTGCAATGCGGCGGCAGCGATGCCTTCTCCGGCGTCACGGCAAATCCCGCCGTCGGCTACGCCGCGGATCTGTTGGTGCGCGCCGGCGCCACCGTGATGTTCTCGGAAGTCACCGAAGTGCGCGACGCCATCCAGCTCCTCACGCGTCGCGCGATCAACGAGGATGTTGGCCGCGCGCTGGTGCGCGAGATGGCCTGGTACGACTCGTATCTGGCCCGCGGCGGCGCCGACCGCAGCGCCAATACCACGCCCGGCAACAAGAAGGGCGGGCTTGCCAATATCGTCGAGAAGTCGCTCGGCTCGATCGTCAAGTCCGGCTCGAGCGCGATCACCGGCGTGCTCTCGCCCGGCGAAAAGGCGACGCAGAAGGGCATGCTGTTTGCGGCGACCCCTGCGTCCGATTTCATCTGCGGCACGCTCCAGCTCGCCTCCGGCATGACGCTGCAGGTGTTCACCACCGGCCGCGGCACGCCTTACGGCCTCGCCGCAGCCCCCGTGATCAAGGTCGCGACGCGCTCCGAACTTGCGCGGCGCTGGAAGGATCTGATCGATTTCGATGCAGGCCGCATCGCCACCGGCGAGAAGACCATCGAGGAAACCGGCTGGGACCTGTTCCGCCTGATCCTCGACGTCGCCAGCGGCCGCACCAAGCCGTGGTCGGATCGCTGGGGCATCCACAACGACCTGACACTGTTCAATCCGGCACCGGTGACGTGACGCTACCGACGCCTGAAAAAACAAGAGGACCTTTGAATGTCCCGCATCACCAACCTCCGAACCATTCGCATTGACGAGCGGCCGAATCTGATCTGGGTCGAGGTCGAGACCGACGAAGGGTTCACAGGTCTCGGCGAGAGCTTTCGCGGCGCGCAGGCCGTCGAGGCCGCGGTACATGAGCTTGCGGCGCCTCTCGTGCTCGGCCAGGACGCCCGCCGCATCGAGGCCATCTCGCGCCAGTTGCTGACGCCCTATCTCGGCTTCCACAGCGTCAGTGCCGAGGTGCGCGCGGCAAGCGCGATCGACATCGCATTGTGGGACATCAAGGGCCAGCGCCACGGCATTCCCGTACACGAGGCGCTCGGTGGTGCGAGCCGCACCGAGATCCGCGCCTACAACACCTGCGCAGGTTATGCCTACAACACGAAGAGCGCCAAGCGCCGCGAGATCGGCACTGAAGACACAGCGCTCGGCCCCTATGACGACCAGATCGCCTTCATGCGCGACGCCGGCGCGCTCGCCGAAAGCCTGGTGAGCGAAGGCTACGGCGCGATGAAGATCTGGCCGTTCGATCCCTTCGCCGCCAATGGCGGCCACTCGATCACGCTGACCGATCTCAAGAGCGGCCTCGAGCCGTTCCGCAAGATCCGCGCTGCCGTCGGCGACCGCATCGACATCATGTGCGAGCTGCACAGCCTGTGGGGGATGCACGCCGCCGAACGCATCTGCCGCGCGCTCGAAGATGTTGGCGTATTCTGGGTTGAGGATCCCCTCAACAAGATGGACGATGCACAGGCGCTAGCCGATCTGCGCCGCCGGGTGAAGACGCCGATCTGCGGCAGCGAGACGCTCGCGGGCGCAGCGAGCTTCCGCAACCTGCTCGCCGCGGACGCGCTCGACGTCGTCATGCTCGACATCGCCTGGTGCGGCGGCCTCAGCGAAGCGCGCAAGATCGCCGCGCTCGCGGAAGCCTACAACAAGCCGGTCGCGCCGCATGATTGCACCGGTCCGGTGGCGCTGATGGCGGGCCTTCATCTCGCGCTGCATGCGCCGACCGCGATCTTCCAGGAGGTCGTGCGCGCGACACTGTCGACCTGGTATCGCGACCTCGTGACGGAGCTTCCCGTCGTCAACAATGGCATGGTATCGGCGCCGCGCGCGCCCGGCCTCGGCCTTGCGCTCAACCCGGACTTGCGCGGGAGGCCGGACGCGACGGTACGCGAGTCCAAACTCGGCGCGTGATCGGCTCGCGACTGCCCCCTGTCCGGGGCACGTCGCGGATGCGCGATGGCGTCGTCTCAGTATTTCGCAACCACCGGCGTGTTGAAGTGATAGTTCAGCCCGGAGCGGAAGATGTGCTCCTGGAGCTGGCTGGTGTGGGCAAACGTCGCTCCGAAGAGAGTGGTGTGCAGATCGGTCACGCTGCCGAGATCCACGAACAGGTATTCCGTCTTCGCGGTCCAGTTCGGCCCGAACAGCCCGAACAAATTGACGGGCGATTCCAGGCCGGCGCCGACGGCGTAGCCGCTTTTGGTGTGCGTGGCCGAGACTTGCTGGGCGACGAACAGGCCGAAATTGTTGGTGTCGACCAGGGTCGTCCTGACGTTGCCGTAGGCGGCGCCGCCGGTCAGGTAGAACAGCGAGGAGCCGACCGAATAGCCGACGCGCGCCCGCGCAGTGCCGAACCAGCTCATCCGCTGATCGATGGTGAGATCGAAGCCGACCGGCGGGCCGCACCACAACAGGCACACCTCGTTGTCGCGCTGGCTCGAGCCCTGGATGTCGGCCTCGAGGCCGAACACCCAATTTGCGGCCTGCCAGTTGTAGCCGATCTGTCCGCCACCGATGAAGCCTTTCGGGCTCAGATCGTGACGTCCGGGATCGGCCGTGCCGGCGACGCCATAGGTGCTGGCATTGCGCGCAATCGCCGAACCCGCATTGCCGCCAAGATAGAGCCCGGCCCAGTTCGCCACCGGCTGATCGCGATAAGGCGTGCCGCCGACCCGATAGTTCAGGCCGACCCGGAAAATGTGCTCGTGCAGATCGGATGAGAAGCTGGCGGGCGTCGCGAGCAGGCTGCCGACGCCCGTCTGGGTGCCGAGGTTCAGATAGAGATATTCGATCTTGCCGGTCCAGTTGCCGGCGAGCGCGGCCTCAACGCCGCTGCCGATCGTCCAGCCGGTGCGCACCTCACTGGTCGCGAAGCTGTCGGGGATTTCGGTGATGCTGGTCCGCACGCCGCCATAGGCAAAGCCGCCGGTCACATAGCTCAGAACCGGTCCGTTGGCGAGACCGATACGGCCGCGCACCGTGCCGAACCAGCCGATCCGCTGCGTATAATTCAGGCCGTCCGTGCTGCACGCCGTGAGCGAGAAGATGCCGCAGCCGCGATCATCCGTCAGGTCCGCCGCCTGGATGTCGGTCTCGACGCCGAGAACGAGGTTGCCGAGTCCGAAATTGCCGGTCTGCCAGTTGTAGCCCGCCTGCCCGCCCCCGACCGCACCCAACGGCGCCAGCCGATTCGTCTCGTTGAAGATCGTGCCGGGAAAACCGACACTCGTGAGATTGCGGCCGACACCATAGCCGGCATTCACGCCGAGATAGAACCCGGTCCAGTCGTAGAGCGTGCTCTCGAGCCGGGGCGCCTTGACGTAGGTCGGCCGCGAAAGATCGGCCGCGTCGGCGGTCGCCGCTCCACCGGTAACCATCGCGACGACGACGGACAGCATTCTCTTCACGGACGATCCCTTCATTTCCGACGCAGGTGAAGGAATCTAGCTGATCACGGCCGCTCGGTACTCGGACTGGCGCGACGTTCGATGCGATTGCGGCGAAATCGAAAGCGCTTTGCCGCAAGGCGATGCATTTCGGTCACAACATCCGCGGCAACGAATGCCCGATCTGCACCAGGAAACGATAACCCTGCCATCTGCTTCCGTTCGCGCCGGGACCGAAAAAGACTTTCAAAGAACTCGAGCGCATATCTGATCTTCTTGGCCCTGATGCGCAGCTTGCGCCGTTCCCGGGCAGACATCTCGTCGAGATGCCGTCCCTGCCTGCGCATCTTCTTGATGTGGCGATGCAGCAGCCTGCTGGCAAACTTGCAGAGCGGCGACTTGGCATCTTCTGTCGCAATCAACAACGGCATGGTATCGCGCCGCGCGCCCGGCCTCGGCCTTGGGCTCAAGCCGGACTTGCGCCACCGCGCTGATGCGACGGTGCGAGAATCCAGATCTGGCGCGTGAGGCGCGGACGATTCGTCATCGCGCGAAACAGTCCTGAAACACGGGAGCGAAGCGTTTCCGGATCGCTTCGTCGCACGCGCAGATCGCAACCAAATTTGTCCGCAGGCCATTCGCAGAACCGCGAACCTCTCCCGCAGCCATCGCGACTAACCCTCCGATTGTTGTCTTTCAAGGAGAATTGAAATGCGGATTCTTTCGATGATTGCCGTTGCCGGCACGATGATTGCGAGCACCGTCAGCGCATTTGCCGGCGAGCTTCCCTCTTACGAAGTGAAATCATTTCCGATTTCGGCGACGCAAGTCCAATTGCTTGGCGCCGCCGACGTTCAGGAGCAGGCGGCCGCGCCGACGCTGACCGCCGAAGGAATGCCCGCCTCGCCTGCGCAGATCGCGGTCCTGTCGCCGCACGTCAAGGTGGTCGCGAGCGCGAATTCAGACAGCCGATCCCGCTGATCGGACTCGCGCGCCAAAGGCGCGATTGCTCATTCAAGGCAAAATGCCGGAAGCAGGCCGCTGCTTTCGGCATTTTCAATTGTGTCGGCTCAGGCCCGTCCGCGTTTGGCGATCAGTAGCGAGCCGTCACCGGCGCGTCCCCGAAATGGTAGTTCACGCCGAACCGCGCCAGGCTGACGTTGCGCTCGGTCACCTTGCCAGACAAGTCGCTCGGCGTCGCCGTCCCGAACGAAGGGATGAAGAGATACTCTGCCTTTGCCGACCAATTCGGCAGGAACATCCATTCCAGGCCGCCACCGACGACCCCGCCCCACATACCATTCGGCTGGGAATTCTCGGTGTTGAAGTTCGTGGCCTTGAGCCCGGCGAAAGCGACGCCGCCGGTGATGTAGGGCATGAACTGGCCGAACGCCACCCCCACGCGGCCGCGGCCGGTGTGCAGCCAGGTGATCTTCGTCCGGCAAGGAATTGCGCCGGCGCAGCCGGCATTCGACGTGTTACCGTCGATATCGGCCGCCGAGATGTCACCCTCGACTCCAACCGTGAACATGTTGAATTGCCAGTCGTAGCCGACCGTGCCGCCGGCGATCCATCCAGCCTGGGTGAAATCTCCGGAATCACCGACGCCGGCGAACGCAGCGCCGGTCTGGTCCTGACGCGAGGTTCCGCGCCCCCACCCACCGGCGACGCCGACGTAGAATCCGGTCCACGGCGTGGCGATCGTTGTTACCTGCGCATAGGGCACCGCCGCGAGATCAGCCGCCAGGGCGTCGCCTGCGAAAAGGCTCAACAGCGAAGCGAGAGCAATTGCGTGCTTGATCATTGGTCTAAATCCTCGCGTTTCGCTTAGTTGCCGGGAAGCTGGTAGCGCAGCTCAGTGAAGAACAGGTGCGTATGCGCGTCAGGCGGCGCGCCGTTGGCTACGAAGAAGGCCTCACGCCGCAGATAGGAGTATTGCGCGAGCCCTGTGATGGCGCCGTATTGCGGGTCAGCCCAGAAGGTGTGCTTGAGATCGAGCGTCCACTGTTCGATCTGCTTGTTGGCGGCATTCGACGATTGCGGATAGCCGAAGCCGGCATACCGGTTAGGCGACGGGTTGGAAATGTCCAGGAAGTAGTTACTGTCGAAGTGCGCCTGTCCGTAATAGGCCGCCAAGATCGTCGGCGAGAGAACGCGCCATTCGAAGCCGGCGAGGTAGCCGTACGAGCGAACCGTCGAAAGCGCGGTGTCAAGGTTACCCGGACTGCCCGTTACTATGGGCACGACGTCTGGACCGAGCCCACCGAGATAGCGGCCGCCGCCATCGCTCCAGAACGCATTGCCCACAAGCGTGAAGGTCCTGAAGAATTCGAGATTCGCCGCAACCGTCGTCGCCCAACCATTCGCATCATGCCAGGTGAAGCCCCCTTGGTAGACCGTCGGGAGAGTCGTGTCCCGGAAATGCCGCCACATGCCGGCCGCCTCGAGATGCAGCCGCGTCCCGGACCACACGTCGCTGTCGTAGGCCACCTTGGCGACCACATCCGGCATCCGGTTCGGCGTGCCGGGGATAGCTCCGGTGTCGAACTGCGGTCCGAGCTGCGCGTTGAACGCGTACGGGTAGACCACCTCGCTGCTACCAACGTACTGCTGCGGATTTTCGATACCGGCACCGATGGTGAAGTTCGGTGTCGCGTGCCACGCGAAGTGCGCCGCCGCCTGGCGCGCCCAAGGCAGGCCGACCTGAAAGCTCTGATCGATGTTGTTGGTGAGGAAAATGTCCGAAGGATCTGGACCCATGCCGTAGCGGTTCGGCGTCAGCCAGCTATAGGTCTGGCCAAAACTTGTCTCGAACTGGCCGGCCTTCACGTCGGCATAGGCTAGCCGCATCCGAAAGGTGTGGCTGTTCGAATTGACGAACGTGTTCGCCGGGTCGTTGCCGTTGAAATCACCCTCGAAATAGCCGGTGAGATCGACACCCCTGATGTTGCCGTGAGCACGCAGACCGAGCACCGAATTCTGCGCGGAGAGCCGCGTCTCCGTCATATTGCCCTGGACCGTGTTGCTGAACGGGATCGCGCCGAAATTGGTCGTGGTCGCAGTGCCAGTATTGGTGTTGCGGCTCACACCCGTCAGCGCGAGGTAGCCGACCGGCGCGATCTCGAAGCCGCCGACTTCGAACGCCGCAGCCTTGCGCGGTATCGGCGCAGGACCGGCAGGCGTCGCGGCCGGCGGCGGCACGACGGACGCCGGGGCTGGGCGGGCGTCCGTTGCGGCCACGCTCACCTGCCGCGACTTCGATTTCAGCACCTGTACGTCGCCGTCCGCGAGCACGCCCTTCTTGCGCAGAATCGCCACCAGGCGATCACCCTGCTCGGCTGGCGGCGCGGAAGTGACTGCGCGGGCCTCGCTCGATGAGATGACGCCCTTGCTGGCGAGCAGCGAGAGCAGAGCCTCCGTATCGCCGGCCATCGCCGACGTTGCGCCACACGCTAATGCGGCGACTGCCGTCGTCGTGAGCAGTGCTTTGCGAATCCCGGGCCCCAATCTCATTCCAACTCCTCCAGAAATCCTCTCGCGCCGCGCGAACAGTCGACGCGAGAGCGAACACCTAGCCGCGCGGGATCGCGGCCGCTCAGACTGGAAAGAACTGGGTGGGACTGACGCGAACTTGCGTGACGCTTTGGCGACAGATGATGTTTTGCCGCCACACCGGACCATCGCGATTGAAATGGCCGCGGAATCCGCTATTGAAGTGGCGCCATCGAACTGCCCGGCGATGGACGATAGCAATGCAGCATGACCTCGCCTTCTCCGTCCTTCTCGCCCGCTCAGATATCGACTGACGCATTTCCGGCCCCGCAGCGCCTCGCGATGTGGCGCGAGATCTACGGGCGCAACATCGTCAACGTCGACATCGAGACGATCGGCGACGATCCATTTCATGCCAGCGTGACCTTCCAGGGCCTGCCCGGTGTCGGGCTGGTCTCGGGATCGCGATCGCCTGCGCACTATCGCGTCACGCGGCAATATCTTGCCAGCGTGGGGGACATCTTCGGGCTCACAATGCTGATGAGTGGAGCCGCCACCACTCGACAACTTGGCCGCGAAATCATCTGCCGCCCCGGCACCGCCTCGGTGTTATCGGGCACCGATCCGTCCGTGAACACGATGCACAGCTTCGGCAGGTTCGTCAGCATCGCGCTGCCCCGCCCAGCGGTCTCGGCGCTCGTTCCGGATCTCGGCGCGGCCTATGCCCGACAGATTCCCGCCGAGAACGGCGCGCTACGGCTCCTGATCCGCTACGTGCAGACCTTGCATGAGAACGGCCCGCTCGATGCCGGACTGGCGAAAGCCGCTGCGAACCACATCGTGGATCTCGCGGCACTCGCGATCGGCGCCCGCGCCGACGCTGCGCATGAGGCGCAGCATCGCGGTGTTGCTGCCGCACGGCTTCAATCGATCAAGGCGGAGATCCGCGAGCGTCTCGGTACCGGCGATCTCTCGGCTGCGACGGTTGCCTTGCGGCACGGCGTGACGCCGCGCTACGTGCAAAAGCTCTTCGAACGCGACGGCACGACCTTCTCCGAGTTCGTCCTCGCCCGTCGGCTCGAGCGCGCCTTGCAGATGCTACGGGATCCGGGTTTCGCGATGCTGACGATCAGCGCGATCGCCTTCGAATGCGGCTTCAGCGAGCTGTCCTATTTCAATCGCACGTTCCGGCGCGCGTACAACGCGACGCCGTCGGACATCCGTCACGCGGCGGCGCTACGCCAGCGCTAGACGGGATCTGCCGTGGCGCTCACGATCTCGCGCCTCAGGTCATGCTGCCCGGCATGAAGCAGCGGACGCGCGGATGGCCGTCGACATAGTGCTTCCACACCATGGTCCGCCCGATCTTGTTCGGCTCGGTGATGACGGCACCGTCAGGCACCACGACCCATTCGTCGTCGATGTGCACGCGATAATGGCCGTTGTCGGATTCCCAATCGACGTCGGCGATGACGTAACCATCAGCGTCCGAGCAGCATTGCCCGTATTGGCTGTGCAGGCTCTCGAACCAGGGCTTGAGCGGCGAATTGGCGTAGCGTCCGTCGTCGCGTGCGAAAGCCGATGTGGCCAGCATGATCACGCCAAGCACGAGTGCGGCACAATGTCTTGCAAACATTCCTTCGTCTCCGCGGGTCCGTTTCCGCCGCGGGGCGCAAGCGCCGCTATTCGTCCGCCACGGATCGGCAGACGTGGAGAAATAGCGATTCGCTCCCCCAGCAGCTTTCCCGACCACTATGCAAAACGAGCGCCAAACCCGCATTCCGGGAGACTACTGGTGGGGATAGCAATGGCATTCGTCTTTTGACTCATCCGATCGCAGGGCGAACAGGACTGCATTCCCATTGCGCGGTCAGACCGCGATAACGAGACGGCACATCTATGACTTGAGAGTGGGTTGGAAGAGGGATGACGCGCCTCTCGCCATCATTGCGAGCTTGTGGAATGCGCGCCCCAAACTCTCTGTATCATCGCCCGACTTGAATCGGGCGATCCAGTATTCCAGAGGCAGTGCGAGGATATAGAGAAGCCGTGGCGTACTGGATGCCTCGGTCGAGCCCTGGCATGAGAGCAATGTGTGAGGCGACGGATATGCGACCTGCGACGCGCCCTACTGCTTCGCCGGCGCCATCATTGCGCCGCCCTTCTTGGCCGGAGGCGGCGGCGGCTTCACTGCAGCGGCTTGCGCCGGAAGATATTTTGCCACGATGGCGGGATCGAGCTGCGCGATGTTGGCATCCGGCAGGCGCGTCCAGCTCTCGTCCTTGCCGAGTAGCGAGATGCCGAGATAGCCGCGCAAGGTGAGCGTCTGACCGTCCGGACTGACCTTCATGTTGGCCTTCCAGATGTTGCCGTCGCGCGGATTGAGCACGTTGCCGCCTTCATACTTCAGGCCGTCGCGCTTCATGTCGCGCACGAAGGACAGGCCGAGCACCGGTGCGTTCTTGCGATCATCCGTGCATTTGGTGCAGGCCTCGTTCGGGTCATCGCCCGGACGCGGAAAGGTCTTTGCGATCACGCCTTCGAAGACGCCATTGTGGTCGATGAAGAGAAACCATCCCACCGTCTTGCTGTCCTCGACCTTCTGCCAGAGACCCGCAGCCGTGGGCTGCTGCGCCTGCGCTGCGACGGGCTGCGACATCGCAAGCGACAGCGCGAGGCCGAGCGCGACGAGCGAAAGAAGTCGGAAGCTGGAAAAGATATTCCGCATTATGATCACCTAGCTAACCCACGACTGGAATGACCGCAGACTAAGGCTATTTCGCGAAGGGTTCCAGCACCAGAAACATGGGATATGCCCTCCTCGTTCCGGCCCCGGATCAGTTGACTCCGAGCTTCTTTTGCAGGCTGGACGAGGACGTCGTGTACTGGAACACCAGCCGCTTCTCCGGATAGACGTAACGATGGGCCTTTTGCGCCATCAACGCACCCTCGTGGAAGCCGCACAGGATCAGCTTGATCTTGCCCGGATAAGTATTGATGTCGCCGATCGCGAAGATGCCGGGCACGTTGGTCTCGAACGCGGATGTCTCGACCGGCACCAGATTGTTCTCCAGCGCGATGCCCCAGTTCGCGACCGGGCCGAGCTTCATGGTGAGCCCGAAGAACGGCAGCATGGTGTCGCAGACGATCTCAGTGACGCTGTTGTCGTTGCCCTTGATCGTCGCGCCGGCGAGCTTGCCGTCACCGCCCGAGAGCGCGGTGACCTGGCCGAGCCTCAGATCCATCTTGCCGCTCGCGACGAGTCCGCGCATCTGCTCGACGCTGTGGGGCGCGGCACGGAATTCGTCGCGACGGTGCAGAAGCGTGATACGCTTGGCCAGCGGATGCAGATTGAGCGTCCAGTCGAGCGCGGAATCGCCGCCGCCGACGATCAATATCTCCTTGTCGCGAAACTGCTCCATCTTGCGCACGGAGTAATGCACCGAGGTGCCTTCATAAGCCTCGATCCCCGGCACCGGCGGACGCTTTGGCTGGAACGAGCCGCCGCCGGCGGCGATCACCACCACCTTGCATTCGAACACCTTGCCGGCATCGGTGGTAACGCGGAACGCAGGATCGCCGATCTTCTCCACCTTCTCGACCATCTCGCCGAGATGGAAGGTCGGGTGGAACGGCTTGATCTGTTCCATCAGCGCTTCGGTGAGGCCCTGCCCCGAGATGTGCGGAATGCCGGGAATGTCGTAGATCGGCTTCTCCGGATAGAGCTCGGCGCACTGGCCGCCGACCTTGTCGAGGATGTCGACGAAGTGCGCCTTCATGTCGAGAAGGCCAAGCTCGAAGGCGGCGAACAGACCGCAGGGGCCGGCGCCAATGATCAGCACATCGGTTTTGATCGCGTCGCTCATGTCGTCTCTTTATCGGTCGTTATCGGTTGGACGGCGCCCGGCAGGCAACGGAAAGGGCAGTTCCTGTCTAGCCAACGCCGACGGCCCAGGGAAGGCATAAAAGCATTGGCCGCCTGCCGGCAGGCGGACTTGCCGGGGCAGGATAACTGGGCTGTAACGGCGGAGGACATGAGGGAGATCAACCGGTGAATGCACCAAGCCGCCTGGATTCAGCGCCGCGCCTTGCGGATTTCCCCTATCGCCTCAGCGACAATGTGCGCTTCGGCGACCTCGATCCCAACCAGCACGTCAACAACGCGGTCTATGCCACCTATTTCGAGACCGGCCGCGTCACGCTGATGAAGGACCCGAAGATCGGGCTGACGCCGCCGGGGCTCGCCTGGATCATGGTGCGGCTCGACATCCATTTCCGCGCCGAGCTGCGCTGGCCGGGCACGATCGAGCTCGGGCTCGGCGTCGTGAAATTGGGGCGGACGTCGGTGACCTTCGAACAGGTCGTGTTCTCCGAAGGCAGATGCGTTGCCTCCGCGACATCGGTCGGCGTCCTCATCGACGAGGCGTCGCGGCGACCGACGCCACTCACCGCCGAGGTCATCGAGAAACTCAGGCCCTGGCACAAAAGCGGCATCGAGGTCGCGCCGCCCAAGCTCTAGATTGAGAAGTTAGGCCTGCCGTTCCGGCGTCGACACCACGAGCCCGTCGAGCTCGTCGGACACCTTGATCTGGCAGGACAGGCGCGAGTTCGGGCGCACGTCGAAGCCGAAGTCGAGCATGTCCTCTTCCATCGGCGTCGGGCTGCCGACCTTCTCGCGCCAGGCTTCGTCGACATAGACGTGGCAGGTCGCGCAAGCGCAGGCGCCGCCGCATTCGGCCTCGATCCCGGGAATGGCGTTGCGGATGGCGCCTTCCATCACGGTCGCGCCGTTCTCGACTTCTACCGTGCGGGTTTCGCCCTTGTGGTCGACATAGTGGATTTTGGCCATGTGTGCTCGTGCTGCCGGAGTCTTGGGAATGAGGGAGGGTCCGGGCTGTCCTATAACGGGTCGCTTGGCGCAGCGCTAGTGCGCGAGCCCCGGGCCGTTCGCGGGATTTGGGGACTGGCCTCAGGCGCGGCGCAGGATCGCCTCGATCGCTTCGCGGGCCTCGGTGACCGCCTCCTTCAGCACGGCGAAGGCGCGGGTCGGGTTGTCGCCGGTCCGGATCGCGCATTCGAGCTCAGCGGCCGCATCCGCCACCGCAAAGGCGCCGATCCCGCGCGCCGAGCCCTTCAGCTTGTGCGCCAGTGCGGATGCATCTGCGGGGAGCGCCGCCATCGCCGCGATCAGCCGGCTCGACTGCTCCGCGAACATCGCGAGCACCTCGGATTCGAGCTCGACATCCCCGAGGGTCATGCGCGCGAGGTGGTCGAGATCGAGGGGATGGTCGAGGGGAGCAAGCGGCGGCGAGGGCATCCAGTCCATCCGTTGCAGATCAGGCGTCATGGCGCGGGCCCCGGCATCGCTGGCAACGCGCCGGTCCGGCGGCGAAGCTTTCGCCCCCACCCAACCACGGAAATGGTTAACGGAACGTTAGGCGCCTTTTACCTAATTCCGCCCGGATATTGACGAAAAGTTGCCGCAATCAGCCGAGTTCCGTGGAGAATTTCATTTATTGCTAAGGCCTTACGGCCCGATCCTGTTAACGATGATTAAGATTGTCTTAATCGCGGCCATTTCATTCGCAGCGCTCTGCCAATAGGATGTTGCGGAAATTGGCGGACAAGCCGTCTCGGGTGGAGGACGGCTGTGGATTCGCGCGAGCGGCATGAACCGGTCTGTGGGCTTGCGGAACACGCTGGCCTCGCGGGGGACGTGTACAAGTAACGAGGGCTCAGACTGAACATGGCGAACACTCCAAAGAAGGTCAAAGACCCCACGGAAGTCGCGCTTTCTGCAATCCAGGAAGCCCTGAACATCAGCGACACGGCTGCGGACACCAGCCGCGCCTCCTCTGCGGTGCGTGCCGAGAACGGGCCTCCAATGCTGCCGCCGGCTCCCCCCGTGTTCGACGAGCCCACCTTCGAGGCGCGCCCTGCCGCGACCGAGCGACCGGTATTCGACCCGATCGAGGAGCCGCGCACGCCGCGCCGGGCCGCCAACGACGACCGCGAGACCATCGGCCAGCTCCTCCAGGCGCTTCAGAAGGGCCGCCCTGCCCGCAGCGTCTACACCTTCGCAACCGTCTTCGCCGGCATCTGGCTTGCGGCCTGTGCCGCGCTGACCGTCGGCTTCCTGCCCTCGATCCATGCCGCCATGGGCCAGAGCGGCGGCGTGCTGGTCATCGCCGGCCTCGTCGCGATGTTCTTCGCGCCCATCATGCTGTTCTACTTCCTCGCGAGCCTCGTCTGGCGCGGCCAGGAAATGCGCATGATCGCGCAGGCGATGGCGCAGGTCGCGATCCGCTTCTCCGAGCCGGAAGGCTCGGCCTCCGACTCGATGGTCACCGTCGGCCAGGCCATCCGCCGCGAGGTCGCGGCGATGGGCGACGGCATCGAGCGCGCGATCGCGCGTGCCGGCGAACTGGAGACGCTGGTCGCGAACGAGGTCGCCGCCCTCGAGCGCGCCTATAGCGACAACGAAGTGCGTATCCGCGCCCTGCTCCAGGACATCGCGCATCAGCGCGACAACCTGGTCGGCCAGGCCGAGCAGGTCCGCAGCGCCATTTCCGGCGTGCAGATCGACCTGCGCCACGACATCGCGCTGATCTCGGACGCGATCGCCTCGCGCGTCGACGAGGTCGCCAAATCCATCACCGGCGCGCTGGAAGAGCGCGGCGCCCACATCACGAGCGCACTGAGCAACGCCGGCGACAACATGATCCTCGCGCTCGGCGAGCGCGGCGGCGACCTGCTCGACCGCCTCGAGGAAGCCAGCAACGAGACCACGCGCGCGGTGCTCGACGCCAGCGAGCGGCTGACCACCAGCCTGAACTTCAAGACCGGCCACGTTCACGACGAGTTCGTCGACCTCGCCGACCGCGTCCACGAGATGCTGAACGAGCGCATCGACCGCATCACCGGCGAGTTCGAGCAGCGTTCGTCGGCGATCGTCGACGGCATCTCGGAGCGTACCGAGCAGGTCCACGACTCCCTGAAGAACTCCTCCGACTCGCTGCTGCTCGAGCTCGAGCTGCGCTCTAACGACCTGTCCGCCAAGATCGACGACGCCGGCAACCGGCTCGCCGGCCACATCATGACGAGCGGCGACAAGGCGAGCGAGGCGCTCGACGCCACCGTCAACACGCTGGTCGCCAAGGTCGTGAGCCAGACCGAGACCGCGCACGACTCGCTGTCGCTCCAGATGAGCGCGTTCGACGAACTGGTGAAGAACCAGGGCTCCGATCTCGTGGAGAGGTTCGCCCGCGACTCCGGCACGCTGGGCGCGCTGATCACCCGCCACATCTCCGAATTCGACCGCACGGTGAAGACCTTCGGCGGCGAGATCGTCGAGCGCATGGGCCAGCGTACGACCGACATCGCCGAGACGCTGAAGACCTATGTCGACAATTTCGACACCCGCCTCACCTCGAACGGCGGCGAGATCACCGCGGCGCTCGACCAGCGCCTGCTGCAGTTCGAAACCACGCTCGGCGAGCGCGTCACCAACCTCGACGGCTCGCTCGACAGCAAGCTCGCCAATTTCGACGGTGTGATCGAAGGCCACATCAAGACCTTCGACGATCAGCTCGGCGGTCGGGTGGTCGCGCTGGAACAGTCGTTCGACACGCGCGCGAAGTCCGTCACCGAGACGATCGACAACCGCCTCGGCGCACTCTCGACGTCCTTGACCGATGGTGCATCGCAGGCGATCCAGTCGATCGACACCCGCCTGACACACCTGACCACGTCGCTGACGGGCGGCGCGGCGCAGGCGCTGCAGTCGATGGATACGCGCTTCACCGAGCTCACGCTCTCGCTGACCAACACGGCCGCACAGGCGGTGCAATCGGTCGACTCGCGGCTTACGCTGCTGACCTCGACCCTGTCCGACGGCACCGCGCAGGCGATCGAAGCCGTCGACCGCCGCATCAGCGGCGTGACCGAGACGATCGACGGCCGCAGCTCGCTTCTCGCCAGCACGGTCGCCGCGCGCTTCCAGGAAATCCACCAGGCCATCGAGACCAAGGTCGGCTCGGTCGCCAACGACATCGACGTGCGCGTTGCGCAGTTCGAGGACCTGCTCGGCTCGCGGGTCGAGGCCGTGGCCGGCCGCATCGAGAGCAGCGGACGCCAGGCCAGCGACGACCTGATGTCGCGCGCCGAAATGATCTCCACCACCATCCGTTCGCATGTCGAGGACGCCGAGCGTTCGCTGACCAACCTCGTGGTCAACACCAGCGAAACCATCCAGACTGGTGCCCGGACGGCGCAGCAGTCGCTGATGACGGTTTCGACCGACGTCAATGCGCAGCTGAAGATGACCTCGTCCGAGGTCGAGCGCGCGCTGACCGCTGTCGGCACGGGCGCTGCGAACTCGATCCTGACCAGCGCCCGCGAGGCGCAGTCGACCCTGGTGTCCGCATCGGGCGAAGCCTCCAACCAGATCAAGTCCCTGTCGGCCGACGTCGAACGCACCCTGTCGGCGGCAGGCTCGGCCACCGCAGCCTCGATCCTCGCCGGCGCGCGCGAGGTGCAGACGTCCCTCATCACCGCCTCCTCGGATGCGGCCAACCATGTCAAGACGCTCACGGCCGACGTTCAGCGCTCGCTGTCGCTGGCTGGCAGCACGACGGCCGAAGCCATCACCGCCGGCGCACGCGATGCGCAGAGCACGCTGATCGCGGCCTCGACCGAGACGTCGAACCAGATCAAGGCACTGTCCTCCGACGTGCAGCGCTCGCTCTCGATGGCCGGGACCTCGACCGCCGAGACCATCACGGCCGGCGCGCGCGAAGCCCAAAACACCCTCGTCACCGCGTCCTCGGATGCGGCGAGCCAGGTGAAGTCGCTCGCCGCCGAAGTGCAGCGCTCGCTGTCGCAGGCAGGTCAGTCGACCGCGGAGACGATCACGACCAGCGCCCGCGACGCGCAGAGCACCCTGCTCGCGGTCTCGGCCGAGCAGACCGGCCAGGTCAAATCGCTCGCCGCCGAGATGCAACGTTCGCTGGCCATGGCCGGCGGCGCCACCATCGAGGCGCTCACGGCCGGCGTCCGCGACGCGCAAGGAACGCTCGTCACCGCCTCCTCGGAAGCGGCGAGCCAGATCAAGTCGCTGTCGTCCGACATCGAGCGCACGCTCACCGCAGTCGGCGCCGATACCGCGGCGGCGATCCTCAACAGCGCACGCGAGGCGCAGTCCTCGCTGACCGCGACGTCGGCGGATACGGCAAGCCAGATCCGCGCGATCTCGACTGACATCGAGCGGGCGCTCGGCACGGCGACCTCGAACGCCACCAACGACATCCAGACCAGCGCGCTCAACGCGCAGAATGCGCTGATCACCGCCTCGAACGAGGCGAGCTCGCGGGTCAAGTCGAGCTCCGCCGACGTCGAGCGCTCGGTGCTCGCCGCCAGCGGCTCGTTCGGCCAGGCCATGACGGCCAAGACCGACGAGATCGTCACCTATGTGCAGCAGCAGGCCGACCGGCTGTCGAACTTGATCGACGCCAAGCGCGGCACGCTGGTGGACGCGATCGGCTCGAAGACCAGCCAGCTCACGCTCGACATCGACCGCGTCACCTCCGACGCGCTGAAGTCGATCGAGACGCGCGGCCAGGCGTTCTCGCAGTCGATGTCGGGCAACGGCAACGAGGTCGCACGCACCATCAACGCGGCGAGCGAAGTCGCGACCGGCGCGGTCAACAAGTCGCTCAGGGACCTCGAGCAGGCCTCGCGTGCGGCGATCGACCAGTCGCGCCAGGTTTCGATCGCGGCGGTCACCGAGATGCAGGAAACCAGCAAGATCCTGCGCACCGATACCGTCGCCCTGTTCGAGCGCCTGCGCGAAGGCAACATCCTCCTCCAGGAGGTGCTGACCGGTGCGCACGACAACCTCAACTCGCTCGAGCGTGCGCTGGTGACCCGCGTCGCCGACTTCGTCTCGGCGATGAACGACGTCACCGCGCGCAACGGCGCGGCGACGCAGAACCTCGAAGAGCAGCTCAACGTCTTCAACTCCAAGACCACGAAGGCGCTGGTCGACCTCGGCGAGCTCTCGACGCAGTTCGACGCACACGGCAAGGCGCTCGTCGATGCCGCGGCCGTCGTCGAGCAGAGCAACAAGAACACCACCGCCTCGCTCGCCGAACGCAAGCAGGCGCTGGAATCGCTCGTCACCACGATCGACCTGCGCACCGCCGATCTCGACCAGCGGCTGTCGCGCTTCACCGGCCTGCTCGACGAATCGCTTGCCGCGGCCGAAGAGCGCGCCCGCGACATCGCGCGCGTCGTGGCGGAAACCGCCGGTGCGGGATCTGCCGCGATCACCCGCCAGTTCGAGGCGGTGCGCGTGGCTTCCGAAGAGGAGCATCGCCAGACCATCGACGCCATGCACGACATCTACCGCCAGACCACCGACGAGGCGGACACGATGTTCAAGCAGTCGGCCGAGAAGTTCGGCAACCTCGTCGCCAGCATGAAGCAGATGGCGTTCGAGATGCACAACGAGCTCGAGGCCACCCGCAACGAGCTGCGCCGCGGCGTGCTCGAGATGCCGCAGGAGGCCGCCGAGAGCACCGCGCAGATGCGCAAGGTGATCGTCGACCAGATCGAGGCGCTCGCCGAGCTCAACCGCATCGTCGCCCAGCACGGCCGTGGCCTCGACGTCACGACCGCGGGCCGCGCCTCGGTTGCGCGTCAGGAAGAGCCGATATTGGCGACCGCCGCAGGCGGCCGCGGCACCGAGACGCGCATGCGCGACACCGGCAGCGCGTCGACCCTGCCGCCGCCGGACCTCGGCGTGCCGGCCTCGCGCCGCACCGAGGCCCCGCCGGTCGCACCCGCCGGCAACGACCAGAGCCGCGACGGCTGGCTGTCGGATCTGCTGAACCGCGCCGATACCGGCCCGGCGGCTCCGACCGGCCGTGAGACGCCGCGCGGCCGTCCGCAACAGCCGCCGCAGGCTCCGCAAAATGGCGGCAATCCGCTGGAGTCGCTATCGCTCGACATCGGCCGGCTGATGGACCGCAACCTCGCCTCCGAGATGTGGGACCGCTACCAGCGCGGCGAGAACAAGGCCTTCACCAAGCGCCTCTACACGCCCGCCGGCCAGAAGGCCTTTGACGAGGTCGCGCGCAAGTATCGCGCCGACCGCAACTTCAAGGGCACGGTCGACCGCTACATCGCGGAGTTCGAACGCCTGCTCGACGAAGTCGCCCGCGACGGCCGCGGCCCGCAGGAGCTGCGCAGCCACCTGACCTCGGAGACGGGCCTCGTCTACACCCTGCTCGCTCACTCGGCAGGACGGCTGGGCTAAGCGGTCACGCTCGCAAAAACCGAAATGAAAACGGAGGCCTCACGGCCTCCGTTTTTGCTTTAGAGCATGATGGGATTAGGCTTGATTGTTGCCCTCAAGGAAGGTGCACTCCCTCCCCCGCCTGCGGGGGAGGGCTGGGGAGAGGGTGTCTCCGCAGTGGACAATCCCCAAGTGGAGAGAGCCCTCACCCGGCGCTTCGCGCCGACCTCTCCCGCAAGCGGGAGAGGTTGAGCAAGCCCGTGGCCCAATCGATTCAACCAAAACCCATCGCGCTTTAGCCCGGCTGTCCGAACGACAACCGCTCGGCCAAAACGGCGGCCTGGGTGCGCGAGCCGACCCCGAGCTTGCGCAGGATGGTCGAGACGTGGCCTTTCACGGTCTGCTCGGCGATCTCGAGCTCGCCCGCGATCTGCTTGTTGAGCTTGCCTTCGACGATCATCGCCAGAATCCGTAGCTGCTGCGCCGACAGCGACGCCATCCGTGCGGCGAGCTCGACATCGGCGCTCTGGATGGAGCCTCTTCCGCCGACATTGGGCGGCATCCATATCTCGCCGGCGAGGATCTTGGTGATCGCCTCGGCCATCTCCGGCAGGCTCAGCGATTTCGGGATGTAGCCGGAGGCGCCATAGGCGACGGCGCGGCGGATCGTGGCCGTGTCCTGCCGCGCCGAGATGATCGCAACCGGCACCGTCGGAAACTGCGCCGACAGGATAAACAGCGCGGCAAACCCTTGAATGCCCGGCATCGTCAGGTCCCAGAGGATCAAGTCGATCTCTTCCGACTGCGCCGACAGCACGGTGAGCGCTTCGTCGAGCGATTGGCACGCGACGATGTCGAGATCAGGCAGCACGCTCGACAGCCCGCTGCGCAGCGCGGCCTGCACCAGCGGATGATCGTCGCCGATAAGGATGCGCGTGGTCATGCTGAAGAAGATCCTTGTCCAGTCGCGAACTGCCGGCTCAACACCTCGCCGCCGAGGAAGCGCCGCAGCGCGGCCGGCTTCACCGGCTTCAGGAGGAGCTCGCAGCCACGCACCCTCGCCTCCTTGCGCACCGCCTCGCTGCGATCCCCGGTGACGACAAGCGCGCGGAAGTCGAGACCCGCCTTCTGCCTGAGATCGTCAAGAAAGTCCAAGCCGCTGCGGGATTCACCAAGATGGTAGTCGAGCAGCACGACATCCGGCCTGCAACTCGTCGCGGCGGCCATCGCCCGGTCCGCGTCGGCCGCGACGACGACGCGATGGCCCCAGCCGGTCAGCAACGCCGTGAGCCCATCGAGAATGGTCGCATCGTTATCGAGGCACAGGATCGTCAGCGATCGCTCCGTCGACGGCGGCGCCACGTCCGCGGGCCTGCGCTGAAGCGGCATCCCCGGTCCGCGCGCAAGCGGCACGGTGACGGCGAAGCAGGAGCCATGTCCCGGACGCGAGCGGACGTCGATCGCATGGTCCAGAAGGCGCGAGACACGGTCGACGATTGCAAGACCAAGGCCCACCCCTTTCTCCGATCCAGGCGCGAGCCGCTGGAACTCCTCGAAGATCCGCTTCTGGTCTTCCGGAGCGATGCCGACACCAGTATCCCATACCTCGATGCGCAGATCGGCCCCGCGCCGCCGGCAGCCGAGGAGAATGCGCCCTTGCGACGTATAGCGAAGCGCGTTCGACAGCAGGTTCTGCAGGATCCGGCGCAACAGATGCGGATCGCTGCGCACGGCAAGCTTGCAATCGACGACGCGCAGAGCAAGGCCGCGTTCGCGCGCCATGGCCGAGAACTCCACATTGAGCTGCACCAGAAGATCGGCGATCGGAAACTCCGTCGGTTCGGCGCGAACGGCACGGGAATCATAGGAGGAAATGTCGAGCAGCGTATCGAGCACGTGCTCGGTGGAGCGCAACGCGGTGATCGCGCTGCCGGCGAGGACGCGTTCTTTGTCGCCTGCGCCGGATTGCAGGCTCTCGTCGAGCGCCGACAGGAACAGCCGGGCCGCATTCAGCGGCTGCAACAGGTCGTGGCTCGCAGCGGCAAGGAAGCGCGTCTTGCCGAGATTGGCCTGCTCCGCCTCCGCCTTCGCCTGTTCGAGCGCCTCGGTCCGTTCGCGCACGCGCAGCTCGAGATCCTCATTGGCGCGGCGCAGGGCTTCCGCAGCGCGGTGACGCTCGGTGACGTCGGTATAGGTCGAAACATAGCCGCCCTCGGCGATGCGATCGTAGACGATCTCGAGCACGGTTCCGTCGGGCCGCGTGCGCTCATAGAGATAGGGCCAGGTCTGCGTCGAGACATCGCGATTGACCAGCAGCGCGGCGAATTCGGAGGCGGCATATTCGCCGCGGTCGACGTTGAAGCCGATCAGGTCCGCCAGCGGCAGGCCGACGCGCACGAGATCCGGCGGCAGGTCCAGGAGCTCGATGAAACGGCCGTTCCACGCCGTCATGTTGAAGTCGGCATCGAAGGCGCAGATCCCCTGCGGCACGCTTTCCAGCGTGCTCTGCAACAGGCTGCGGTTGAAGCGCAAGGCCTCCGAGGCCTCGTCCAGCATTGCCATCGCCGCCCGCCGCGACAGCGAGTGCCCCTCCAGCGAAGCTGCGATCACCACGCGCGCGGAGGCCGCGCCGATCGCGCCGGCAAGCAGGTTCTCTGTGAAGCGGATCGAATCGAGATCGACGAGGCCGGATGGATCGAGGCGCAGTCCACGCCCCGATCCGCGCGCCGCGAGATAGCCATCGAAGGCCGCCGCGCCGCGCTCGGCACCGACGAAGCGCAGCGCAAGTGCGCGGAGATCGTCGAGGCGGACCACCACGCGCGAGGACAATTTTGGAATGGACTCGCGAACCACACCGTCGGCAAACGCCGCCGCCTGGTTGCGCTCGACGGTCGATTGCCGTCCGAGCGCGGAGAACAGCAGGAAGCAAACGAGGTTGGCCCCGAGACTCCAGAGCGTGGCATGCGAGATCGGGTCTAGCCCCTCGAAGCCGAACAGCGCATTGGGCCGGAGCGTGGCGATCTGCCACGGGCCATCGCGAACGATCTGCTCAACGGCGGGCCAAAGCGGCGCGGCCGAGGGAAGCAGCAGCGTATAGGCCCAGATGCAAAATCCGACCGCGATCCCGATCGACGCACCGGCCTTGTTGGCGCGTGGCCAGAACAGGCCGCCGACGAAGGCCGGACCAAATTGCGCGACCGCGACGAACGACAGAAGACCGATCACGGTCAGCGGATAGGCCTGATTGACCAGGCGGTGCATCAGATAGGCGAGCAGGAGGATGCCGAGGATCGAGAGCCGGCGCACAGCCACCAGCACGGAAGCCATCGGCCGGCTCTGTGCGCGCAGGCCAAAGAACCGCGAGCGCAGCAGCAGCGGCATGATGACGTCGTTGCACAGCATGGTGCTGAGCGCCACGGAGGTCATGATCACCATGCCGGTGGCGGCCGACAGCCCGCCGAGGAAAGCGATCAGGCTGACGGTCGTGGCGCCTGCCGCGATCGGCAGCGAGATGACGTAAGTGTCGGGGTCCATCATCGCGCCGAACCTGGTGAGCCCGGCGGCTGCGATCGGCAGGATCAGCAGGCTGAACAGCGCGAGATAGGCCGGATAGAGCCACGCCGCCGTGCGCGTGTGGCCGGGCGCCTCGTTCTCGACGACCGCGACGTGAAACGCCTGCGGCAGGCACAGGAAGGCGATCGCCGAGATGATGATGGTCGAGAGCCATACCGGCTGTGTCGGGTCGAAGGTCAGGATCGTCGAAAGCTGCGGCTCCGACTGAAACTGCGACAGCAGCCCGGCCGGCCCGCCTGACAGTCCGAACAGCACGAACAACGCGACGATCAGGAACGCGACCAGCTTGACGACGCTCTCGAAGGCGATCGCGAGCATCAAGCCGCGATGATGCTCGCTGGCGTGGACATGCCGGACGCCGAACACGATCGCGAACAGCGCCATCGACGCCGCGACGCCGAAGGCCGAGTCCTGCCAGAACTGCAACGCCTCGCCACCGGCCCGCTCCGGCTGGAGGATGAGATAGTCAAAGCTCTTGCCGACGGCCTTGAGCTGAAGCGCGATGTAAGGGAGCACGCCCAGCAGGGACGCGAGCGTCACGAAGGCCGCAAGCGCCTGGCTCTTGCCGTAGCGCGCGGCGATGAAGTCCGAGATCGAGGTGACGTTCTGTGCCTTGGCAATGCCGATCACCTTGGCGAGCAGCCTCTGGCCGAACAGCAGCACCAGCGTGGGGCCGACATAGATGGTGACGAAGTCCAGTCCCGTCGTCGCGGCACGACCGACCGAGCCGTAGAAGCTCCATGACGTGTTGTAGACCGCAAGCGTCAGGCAATAGCTGATCGCCGCGGCCCACGATTTTGGCGAAACCAGCGGCCCACCTGCGCTCCGCCGATCGCCCCACCAGGCAATCAGGAACAGCGTGGTCACATAGCCGGCTGCGACCGCGAGAACGAACCACGCCTGCAAGGAATCCTCACTCGAGACCGTCTGATCCGCCCGCGGGCGAGCGGGTCCGGAGAGCGGGCGGATACTAGAGCGTTTTCAATCGCATGGAAGGTTATTTCATCTCCGGAGAATACCGGCCAGGCTCCGCCAGAGGATCGGTGGCCGGACGACCGGCCACCGATCAGAGGGCGGTGTCAGGCAGTTTCCCGGGACAGCCGCGCCTGCGGCAGGCCCTTGAGCACGAGGTTCACCACGACCGCGACCACGATGTTGAGGGCGAGCGCGAGCAGCCCGGTATAGATCGCGACCGTGCCGGCGCCGAAGTCGATACCGTGCAGCGGCTTCAGCCCATCCGACCAGGCGAGCCAGGATCCACCCGCAAGGCCAACAGCCCAGCCGGTCAGGAGCGCCGTGCTCGAGAACCAGTTCAAATAGAGGCCGAAGATCAGCGCTGGCAGCGTCTGGAGGATCCAGAGGCCCCCGAGCAGTTGCAGGTCGAGCGCGAACTGCGTCGGCATCAGGAGGATGGCGAGCAGCGCCCCGACCTTCACCAGCATGGAGGTGATCTTGGCGACCTTCGCCTCGCCCGCGGGCGTGACCTTCGGATCGACCCACACCTTCCAGAAGTTGCGGGTGAACAGATTGGCCGCACCGATGCTCATGACGGCCGCCGGCACCAGCGCGCCGATCGCGATCGCAGCGAAGGCAAAGCCCGCGAACCAGCTTGGAAACAGCGTCTTGAACAGCGCCGGCACCACGTCGTTGTTGCTCGCAAGCTTGAGGCCCGCCGCGTGCCCCATATAGCCAAGCAGCGCAAGCAGGCCGAGCAGCAGCGTGTAGGCCGGAAGCAGCATCGCATTCTTGCGAATGGTGTTGCCGCCGGACGACGCGAAGATACCGGTCAGCGTGTGCGGGTACATGAAGGCGGCGAGCGCCGAGCCCAGCGCCAGCGAGGCATAGGGGACGATCTGCGCCGGCGACAACAGGACGCCGCCGGAGCCCTTTGCCGCAAATGCCGCGTCAGCCGCGGTGAAGATCGCGCCGTAGCCGCCGAGCTTCGACGGCACGATCGCGATCGCGGCGATCACCACGATGTAGATCATGATGTCCTTGACGAAGGCGATCAGCGCCGGAGCACGCAAGCCGGACGAATAGGTGTAGAGCGCGAGCACCAGGAAGGCGAGCACGAGCGGCACCTCGCCGTGCAGCCCCAGCGCCTTGATCGCCACTTCCATGCCGATCAATTGCAGCGCGATGTAGGGCATCGTCGCCAGCACGCCCGTTGCCGCAACGGCAAGCTCGAGCCCTCGCGATCCGTAAGCGCCACGCACGACGTCGCCCGCGGTAACGTAGCCGCGATCCTTGGCGACCTTCCACAACACCGGCATCACCGTGAACACGAAGGGATAGACGATGATGGTGTAGGGCAGCGCGAAGAAGCCATAGGCGCCGACCGCGTAGACCAGCGCCGGAACGGCGATCACCGTGTAGGCGGTGTAGAAATCGCCGCCGACCAGAAACCAGGTGATCCAGGTCCCGAACTTGCGGCCACCGAGGCCCCACTCGTCGAGATGGGCGAGCGTCTCCGGCTTGCGCCAGCGCGAGGCGACGAAGCCCATGCCGGTGACGAGGATGAACAGTACGAGGAAGACGGCGAACGCCGCGCTATCGACATCAGTCAACATGGCGCACGCTCCTGTAGACGATGAAAGTGAGGAGCGAGGTCAGCGGCACCCAGGCGAGCTGGTACCAGTAGAAGAACGGGAAGCCGAACAGATAGGGCTCCCGGATATTGTAGAACGGCACAATCATCAGGCCGATGAACGGCAACAACAGCAACAGGCGTATCACGCTCTCTCCTCCCCTGTGAGTGACAACGACGCGCTTTGCTCGAGCGCGACTTGAGCGCGATATAGCTGAGATCGAAGGCCGACCCCTCCCCCTACCTTGGCGCGGCCAGCCCCCCATACTTTCGTATTGCGGGGCTAACTTCACAGGTGCCGGGAATGCACGAGCGCGCGCAACAGCGAGGCGGCGCGACGCTGGTCGCCGTGGTGCGACTGCTGATGAGTTGGCGGAGAGAGGCCGCTACTGCCGCTTCTGCCCCTGCGCAGCCGGAGCTGGCGCTGTGGCGCGCGCATTCGCAGGTGTTGGCGCGGGCTTCGGCGGCTCAGCGGGCGGCGGGGCCTGTTGCGCGCTGCCGCTGTTGCTGGCGCCGAACAGGACGCGGGTCGGGTTACGGTCGAAATTGTTCACGGCGCGGCTGATGTCGCCGAGGGTGCGGCGGCCGTCGGTCATGAGCGCGCCCGAGCGCTTGTCGAAATCATCGGCAAGCTCGCGGATCGACTTCACGGCCTGGAAGAGTTCACCGCCATCCTTGCCGCCGGCCAGCGTGTTGAGGCCGAGCATGAGGCTGTCGGCCTTGAGCATGACGCCGTCGACCTTGCCCATGACCGCATCGATGCGCTCGGAGTTGCGCGCGAGCGAGGTGGTGAAGGTCTCGAGATTCTTCAGCGAGTTCTTCACCGACTCCTGGTTGTCGGCGACGAGCTTGTTGATGTTCTGGAGCGTGCCGCGGATCGCTTCCGTGACGTCCTGGAGCTTGTTCGGATCAGCGGTGAGCGTCGGGATTCCGTCCTCGTCCAGCGGCGGCGGCGGGGCCGCCTCCTCGCCGCCCTTCAGCGAGATCGCGGCAACACCGGTCAGGCCCTGGAATTCGAGACCAACCAGGGTGTCCTTGCGGATCGGGGCATTGTTCTCGACCATGGCGAGTGCGACGACCCGACGCGGGTTGTCGAGCTTCACCGAGACCACTTCACCTACCCTGATACCGTTGAAATTGACACTGCCGCCGTTGCGCAGGCCCGCCGCCGGGCCCTCGAACACCACGCGCAGGGGGCTGCGCTGCTTGGTGGTGTGCAGCGACTGGAACCACAGCACGAAGCCGATCGCCGCGGCGATCACCGCCAGCGTGAAGGACCCGATCAGCACGTAATTCGCCCGCGTTTCCATGAGGTGCTCCGGATATTCAGCTCATGACCGCGCGGGCGCGCTTGCCATGGAAATACTGCCTCAACCAGGGATGCTGCGAGGCCTGCATGTCGGCGATCGACCCTGCCGCAATGATCTTACCGTTCCCTAAAACGGCGATGCGGTCGCAAGCTGTGTAAAGGCTGTCGAGGTCGTGCGTTACCATGAAAACGGTCAAGCCCAAAGTGCGCTGGAGCGTCCTGACCAGCTCATCGAAATCGCCGGCGCCGATCGGATCGAGGCCCGAGGTCGGCTCGTCCAGGAAGACCAGCTCGGGGTCCAGCGCCAGCGCACGGGCCAGCGCGACACGCTTGATCATGCCGCCCGACAGCTCCGACGGGAAGCGCTCGGCGACCTCCGGCTTCAGGCCCACCATGGCGAGCTTGGCCATGGTGATCTCGTCCATCAGGCGCTGCGAGACCTTCAGATATTCGCGCATCGGAAACTGGATGTTCTGCCGCACCGTCAGCGAGGAGAACAGCGCCCCCTGCTGAAACAGCACGCCCCAGCGCCGTTCGACGCCGCGGCGCTGCGAGGTATTGGACGAATCCAGATCCACGCCGAACACTTCGATACGGCCGGCAACCTTCGAGACGAGGCCGATGATGGTGCGCGTCAGCACCGACTTGCCGGCGCCGGAGGGGCCGACGAAGCCGAGGATCTCGCCGCGCTTGACGTCGAGGTTCAGCCCGTCGAGCACGCGTGTCGAACCGAACTGCACGGTGATGTCGCGGACACGGATGATGGGATCCTGAATTTCGGGTGCCATCATCACATTCCGATCGAGGCAAAGAAGATGGCGAACACGCCATCCATGACGATGACGAAGAAGATGCCCTTCACGACCGAGGAGGTGGTGTGCTGACCGAGCGACTCCGCGCTGCCCTGCACGGCAAGCCCTTCGACGCAGGCGACGATGCCGATCACCGCCGCCATCACCGGTGCCTTGACGATGCCGACGATGAAGTGATCGATCGAGATCGCATCGCGCAGCCGCAAGAGGAAGGCTTCGGGATCGACGCCGCCATAGAGCCAGGCGACGAGGCCACCGCCATAGAGCGCGGCCATCGCGCCGAGGAAGGCGAGGATCGGCAGCGCCAGCACCAGCGCCAGCATGCGCGGCAGCACCAGCACCTCGATCGGATCGAACCCCATGGTGCGCAGCGCGTCGATCTCCTCGCGCATCTTCATCGAGCCGAGCTCGGCGGTGTAGGCGCTGCCGGAGCGTCCGGCGATCATGATCGCGACCAGCAGCACGCCGATCTCGCGCAGCACCAGGACGCCGAGCATGTCGACGACGAAGATGTCGGCGCCAAACCTGCGGAAATGGAAGATGCCCTGCTGGGCGATGATGCAGCCGATCAGAAAGGTGATCAGCACGATGATCGGCACCGCACGCCAGCAGACCTGCTCGAGGTGATGCACGGTCGAGGTGAGGCGGAACGAGCGCGGACGGATCAGCACGCGGCCACTTGCTGCGAGCACCGCACCGAGCATGTCGACGAGATCGGTCACCGTCCCGGTGAGGCCGGCGACGCCGCGGCCGATCTGCTCCAGCATGCCGGTGATGGTGATGGCACCGGTCTCGATGACCGGCGTCGCCTTGACCCGCCGCACCTCGTCGACGAGGCTCGAATAGTTGGCCGACAGGCCCGCGATCTGGGCCTCGACCGCGCCTTGCGTCAGGCTGCGGCGCAGCCGCTCGATCAGCCAGGCGCCGAAGGTGTCGAGCTTGGAGACTTCGGAGACGTCGATGAAGATGTTCGGCCGGCTGCCGGCGAGCTTCTCGGCGTCAGCCACCATCCGTTCCAGGGCCGGCGCGAAGCTCGCGGTCCAGGTCCCCGTGGCGCAAAGCGCCAGCGCGTTGCCCTTGGCAATCTGCTCCAGCTTTGGATCGCCGTTCAAGATGTCCGCTCCCTGCCGAAGGGTTCGGATGAGAAGAGATGGTTGCGCACGCGCCCTGACCTTGAAGAAGGTATCCCCAACCAGCCATAGTTAGTTGCATCAGGTAACCAGCCGGTTCAGAAATTGCCAGAGTTCTAAATGACTTCCAGCAAACTTCCAATGTTGGCTGTGCGAATCGAGCGCTTCCCGATCGCAGGCCTCTTCACAATCAGCCGGGGCGCCAAGACCGAGGCCGTGACGGTCGTGGCCGAGGTGAGCCGGGGCGGCCTGACCGGGCGCGGCGAATGCGTGCCCTACGCCCGCTATGGGGAGACCCCGGAGGCGACGCTGAGGGCGCTCCAGGCCATGCAGGAGGCAATCGGGGGCGGACTGGATCGGCAGGCCCTGCAGGCCACGATGGCCCCGGGAGCGGCCCGCAACGCCCTGGACTGCGCCCTGATCGATTTGGAGGCCAAGGAGGCGGGCCTGCGGGCCTGGAACCTGCTCGACCGCCCGATACCGGTCGAGCGTACCACCGCCTACACGATCTCGCTGGGTACCCCTGAGGCGATGGCGGAGGCGACGGCCAAGGCTGCGCACCGCGCGCTCCTGAAGATCAAGCTCGGCGGCGAGGGCGACCCTGAAAGGATCGCCGCAGTGCGGAAGGCCGCTCCCGAATCGGAACTGATCGTCGATGCCAACGAGGCCTGGACGGTGGCTAATCTGGAGCGGAACCTTTCCGCCTGCGCCGAGGTCGGGGTCACCCTGGTGGAGCAGCCGCTGCCGGCGGGCAAGGACGAGGCGCTGGCGCGCATCAAGCGGCCGCTCGCCGTCTGCGCCGACGAGAGCGTGCATGACCGCTCTTCGCTCGCGCCGCTTCGCGAGCGCTATGACGCCGTCAACATCAAGCTCGACAAGACCGGCGGCCTGACCGAAGCGCTCGCGATGGCCGATGCGGCGCAGGCGCTGGAATTCGAGATCATGGTCGGCTGCATGGTCGCAACCTCGCTGTCGATGGCCCCCGCAATGCTGGTGACGCCGCAGGCCCGGTTCGTCGATCTCGACGGGCCGCTGCTGCTGGCAAGGGATCGCGATCACGGCCTGCGCTATGACGAGAGCCTGGTCTATCCGCCGGAGGCATCGCTCTGGGGGTGAGCGAAGAGGCGGTACCGCGCAGTCCACATCAGCATCGCGCCCGTGCCGGCCATCGCGGCCATCAGGTAATACAGCGCCTCGCCATAACGCGCGTAGATCGCGCCCGAGATGATCGACGTCGTCGAGCTCAACAGCCCGCTGGTCGCCGCGTAATACCCCTGCCCGCGCGCCATCTGATGCGCGGGCACGTGACGCACCAGGAGGTTCATGACCCCGACCTGGGTGAGGCCAAAACTAAGCCCATGCCCAAGCTGGACGATCGCGAGCAGTGCGAGCGGCGGGTCCTGCGCGGTGATCGACCAGCGCGCCACCGCACTCAGGCCGCCGATCACCACCAGCAGCGAGGGATGCAGGGAAAGTCGTGGCGACACCGCAAAGACGATGATCTCCGCGAACACACCGAGCGCCCATAGGCCAGCGATGGTCAACCCGCCAAGCCCGTGAGCTTGCCAGTTGATCGAGGCAAAGGTGTAGTAGGCGGTATGGCTGCTCTGGATCAGCGCCGCCGAGGCGATGATCGCGAGGAAGCTCGCATCGCGCAGCAGGCGCTTGCCGCCATGGGCGGCTGCGCTCTTTCGTCGCGTCTCATCCAGCGGCTGAAGCGAAAGGCCGGTGAAGGCGGTGAGCGCCGCAAGCGCGACGATGATCCAGATCAATTCGCGCGCGGCGATCACGTCGACCAGGAGTCCGCAGGCGAGCGCGCCGGCGATGAAGGCCACCGATCCCCACAGCCGCAGCGGCCCGTAGTCGAGCTTGTAGCGGGCGACGCCGCGCAGCGCATAGGCGTCCGTCAGCGGCAGCAGCGGCGTCCAGAAGCAGCACGTGACGATATAGAGCAGCAGCACCGGCAGGGGTTGATGCTGCGTACCGACCAGCGCGAAGCCGATCGCCGACGCGAATGCGGTCAGGATCAACGCCGCGCGTAAAGCCTGGCGCCGCTCGGCGAGGCCGGCCACGAAGGGCAGCGTGGTGAAGCGCGTAACCGCAGGGACCGCGCTGATGATTCCGATCCAGGCCGGCTCGATGCCGACCGCCTTCAGCCACACCGTGAAGAACGGCAGATGCGTGCCGAGGACGGCGAACGACACGCTATAGAACAGCGCCAGGTACACGGCGAATCGCCGGCCTTGCGTTGCTTCGATGGGGATTTGTGATTCGGGCGTCATCAAACCAATTGCGATTCGGTCGATATCGTGGTGATCGTTACTGTAACGCGCACTGATTTGCGCGACGAGATTGACATGGCCAACGAAGCATTCGCCCTCTCGCCTATGTCTGCCCGCGCGGCCGAGCCGAACGAGCAGGACTACGATGCGATCCGCGAAGCCTTCATGGAGACCGCGCGCGGCCGCTGGTTCCTCGGCGAATACGCCAAGCGCAACCGCAACGCCGACACGCGCATGGTGCTCGATGCGGTCGCAAAGATCGAGGAAACCCTTGCAGCACAGCGCCACCCCGTCGTCGAGGACCGGCTGCCCGATGCGCTCGTGGCGATCCGCCGCGCCATCCGCGAGGCCGAGACGATCGCGATCGCGGCCGTCGATCCCGCCCTGCTCGAGACCAGCCTCGGGCCGATCCATCGCGGTGTGCGCATCATCAAGGAGATCTCCTGGCGCTGGCGCGAGATCGGCGCCGACGGGCGAATCTGCGACCTGATTGATTCGCAGCTCGCGGCCATCGAGGCCGCCTGCGGTCAGACTTCGACCATCGACCCCCGCACCGACCTCAAGGTCGCCTTCGATCTGATCAGGGACCACGTCGAGCGGGTCGAAACGGGAGACAGCGCGGCGACTCACCCCCCACCTGCTCCGGCGCCCGAGATGCTCGCGATGGCGGATGCCGAGACGGCGATGTCGGCAAGCGTGCCACCTGCAGCGGAGATGCCGCAGGCGGTCGCGGCGGTTTCCGAGCCTGAGGCCACCGTTGCTGCGGCCGAGGTCGCCGATGAGATGGCCATCAATGAGGCGATGGACGTCGCCAGCGAGCCCGAGCTGGCCGAGGTCGCGGAAGGCCTCATCGCGATCGAAGAGAGCGCTGCCGAGCCTACGGCCATTGCGGAAGCCGCCGACGAGCTTCCGTTCGACGCCGCAGCCGAGGCGGAAGACGAAGCCGTTCTCGCGCGGATCGCGCTGGAGATGGCCGCGCCCGATCCGGAGTTCGACGAGGCGATCGCCGAGGCTGCGGAAGTCGCAGCCCCTGTCGAGGCGCCCGTCGCCGCCGAACCAGACTTGTCCGAGCCAGTCTTGCCGGAGTCAGTCTTGCAAGAGCCGGCTTTGCCTGAGCCAGTCGCAGCTGAACCGATCGCACCAGTCGCGCCGTTCGAGCCCGCCGTCGCGATCATGGAGCGCCCGGCGCCAACGGGGGCCCTGGCAGCTCTGCATGCCACGCTGCAAGCGGCTTCGCAGGCGTCGCCCCTTCCCATGCCCTCGCCGCTGGAGCCATCGCTCGGCGCGACGATCCTTGCGAGCGGCATGCTGCAAAAGCCGCGCGCAGCCGCCAACGACCCGCTGGCGCCGATCCGCCGCATGACCCAGGCCGAGAAGATCGCGTTCTTTTCGTAAGCTGACGGCCTATTAGGACAACAACTGGTTCCAGCGTGACTTAGCTCACGCAGGGCGCCATCGTGACCGGCATCACATACCCCTCTCCTGAACGCGATCTAGCCTCCCCGCAACCAATCTCGCATCGAGGTTAGTCCCTAGGGAGCACGCTCATGTTCCGTTTGAAGTCGTTCCTGATGTATGCGGGCCTGCTCGGAAGCCTGTTCGGCTTCGCGTGCAGTCCCGTTTCCGCGCAAACCGCAATCGTCGAACAGGGCAATGCCGCGCCGACCGCGCTGCAAGGCCCGGAGCAGCGCGTCGCGCTGGTGATCGGCAATTCCAACTACCAGAACGCCCCGCAGCTCCAAAATCCCGACAATGACGCGCAGTCGATGGCGCAATTCCTCAACTCGGCCGGGTTCGAGGTGATTTCCGCGACCGACCTGACCCAGAACGACATGCTGAGGGTCGTGCAGGACTTCTCCGCGAAGGTCGCCTCGCGCGGGCCCAACACGGTTGCGATGGTCTACTACGCCGGTCACGGCGTGCAGCTCGCCGGCGAGAACTATCTCGTGCCGGTCGACGCAAAAGTCTCGAACCCGACCGAGCTCGTCAACAACTCGGTTCGCCTCGTCGACGTGATGTCGACGCTGGAGACGATCCCGAGCCGGATGCGCATCGTCATTCTCGATGCCTGCCGCAACAATCCGTTCCCATCCCTGATCGATGCCAATCGCGGCCTCGCCATCGTCGACGCGCCGAACGGCTCGATCGTCGGCTACTCGACCGCGCCGGGTGCGGAAGCACTCGACGGCCGAGGCGGCCACAGCCCCTACACCCAGGCCTTCCTGAACGTCGCGCGCGAGCCGAATGTGCCGATCGAGCAGCTGTTCAAGCGGGTGCGGCTGGAGGTGAACCACACCACCGACGGCCAGCAGACGCCGTGGGAAAGCTCGTCGCTGACGAGCGACTTCTATTTCTTCGGCGACACTGCCGTTGCCGCCAACCGCCCGCCGGTGAAGGCGCCGGTCGTGCAGATGGCGTCCAACCTGCCGAGCCGCTCCGCACGCCAAGCCTATGACTACGTGCTCTCCGAGGGCCAGCCGCTGTACTATCAGGAGTTCATTCAGATGTACCCGCACGACCCCTTGTGCGACCACATCCGCTGGTTGCTCGCCAACCTTTTGATGGCGGAAGCCTGGCACAAGGCCGTTCTCGCCAACTCGCCGCTCGCCTACAAGAACTTCTACGACAGCTACGCCAACAGCGCCTATGCAACGCCGGCATTGAAGCTCCAGATTGAGCCGAAGCAGATCCCGCTAATGCAGGCAACGCATTTCCTGGCGCCGCAGACCATCGCGCCGACGCTGAAGCTCGGCAATCTCGGCCCGACCAAGTACATCCCGCTCATCCAGCAGGGCAACGGCGGCGCGCAGAACAAGCCGATCCCGATCGACAGCAACGTTATCGGCAAGCTCGGCAATGGCGGCCAGATCGGAACGCCGCCTTCCAACAACCAGCCGAACACCACGCCGTCACAGCTCCCGGGCAAGATCGTCACGCTGCCCGCGCCGACCAACGGCACGACCAACAACGGCATCGTCGGCAAGATCGTGACCCTGCCGGTGACCGGCAACACCACGAATACCGGCAACACCGGCAAGATCGTGGCCCTGCCGGTGACGAGCGTGGGCAAGGGCGGTTCGAACGTCGACATCAAGAACATCGACGTGAAGACCAACAACGTGCAAACGCAGAACCCGCCGATCCGCACCAGCAACGGCAATACCGGTATCGTCAAGCAGAGCAACAATCCGCCGAACAACATCCAGGTGCAGACCAACCGTCCGCAGCTCAACACGGTGCCGAACCGGACGGGCGGCGGCGCGATGAACAACAACTTCAAGCCGCAATATGCCCAGACGATGAATCAGGCGCCCGCGAACGCCGGCATGAAGCGCCGCGTCGCCTTTACGCACTGATCAACATCACCTACAACAACGGCGAAGGGCGGAGCAGCGATGCTCCGCCCTTCGTTAATTTTCAGATCGAGGTCAGCGCGTGCGGCGTCAGGCCACGAGCTCGGCGAACAGATCGGCATCGACATTGCCGCCGGAGAGCACGATGACGACGTTCCTGCCGGCAACATCGAGGCGGCCGGCGAGCAGCGCGGCGAGGCCGACGGCGCCGCCGGGCTCGACCACCAGCTTCAGCTCGCGATAGGCAAACGCGACGGCCGCGCCGACCTCCGCGTCCGATGCGGTGACACCGCGCGACAGCAGCTTGCCGTTGATGGCAAAGGTCATCTCGCCCGGGATCAGCGCCATCAGCGCGTCGCAGATCGTCCGTCCGGCGGGCGCATGCGCCTCGCGGTGGCCGCTCGCGAGCGAGAGCTTGTGATCGTCGAACGCCTCGGGCTCGGCCACGACGAGCTGGGCCTGCGGATATCGCGCTTTCACCGCGGTCGCGACCCCCGCGATCAAGCCACCGCCGGAGGCCGGCGCCACCACGATGTCGGGCGCGATGCCGAGCGCCGCCATGTCCTCGGCGATCTCGCGGCCTGCGGTGCCCTGCCCAGCGATGACAAAGGGATCGTCATAGGGCCTGACCAGCGTCGCGCCGCGCTTCTCGGCAATGCCGCGCGCGATCACCTCGCGATCGTCGCGGTCGCGATCATACAGCACGACCTCGGCGCCGTAGGATTTGGTGCGCTCGCGCTTGGACAGCGGCGCATCCGACGGCATCACGATGGTCGCCTGCATGTCGAGGATCTTTGCCGCGGCCGCCACGCCCTGGGCGTGATTGCCCGAGGAGAACGCCACCACCCCGCCGCTGCGCTTGTCCTGCGGTATAGAGGACACTTTGTTGAAGGCGCCACGGAACTTGAAGGAGCCGGTCCGCTGCAACATCTCCGGCTTCAGGAACACTTTTGCGCCGACGCGCTCGTTGAGCACGGGGAAGGACAAAAGCGGGGTGCGGATGGCGAAGGGCGCGATCACGCGCGCTGCGGCATCGATGTCGGCTGGTCCGACCGGGAGGGGCTGTTCCGTCATGGGTAATTTGTATCCCGGCCGCCCACGGCTGGGAAGACACCGCCGCGTGAGAGTATCAGGCGACGAAGCGCGGCTGTTCCCGTCCACCTGCGTGCGGCAGCACGGCGCCGACGGCCCGGATGCTGTCGATAAAGGCGCGGGCTGACGCCTCCCAGGTATGATTGGCGGCAAATTCGACGCAGGCCTGCCTGGAAATGTCGAGTGCGGCGAGGCAGGCGCTGCGCAGATCCTCATCCAGCTCCCCGACCGGCGCATCGCCGATCACGTCCCGCGGCCCCTTCACCGGGAACGCTGCCACCGGCAGGCCGCTCGCCAGCGCCTCGAGGAGCACGAGGCCAAACGTGTCGGTCCGGCTCGGAAACACGAACACATCGGCGGCCGCATAGATTTCGGCCAGCGCCTCGCCGTGCCTTTCCCCTAAGAAGATCGCCTGCGGATAGGCCTGCTCCAGGCCGGCGCGCGCCGGGCCGTCGCCGACGATCACCTTGGTGCCGGGCAGATCGAGGTCGAGGAACGCTTCGAGATTCTTCTCCACCGCGACGCGGCCGACGCAGAGGAACACCGGCGCGGGGAAGCAGAGATCGATGGCGCGGGGATAGAACAGCTTGTTGTCGACGCCGCGCGGCCACAGCACGACATTGTCGAAGCCGCGCTCGCTGAGCTCACGTGCCAGCGCCGGGGTCGCGGCCATCACGGCGCGGCTGGGCGCGTGGAAGCGGCGCAGCGCCCGCCAGATCAGCGAGCCCGGAACCGGCACCCTGGCGCGAACGTATTCGGGGAAGCGGGTGTGGAAGCTCGTCGTGAACGGCAGCTTGCGCTGCCGGCAATAGCGGCGAACCATGAGGCCGATCGGCCCTTCGGTCGCGATGTGGATGCTGTCGGGGCGCGCCTCCTCGATCAGCTTTGCGATCCTCGCCGGCCGCGGCATCGCGAGCCGCACGTCGCGATAGCTCGGCATCGCGAAGGTGCGGAACGATTGCGGGGTGAGGAAGCTGAACTCGACGTCCAGCGCCTTCGCGGCGTCAGCGAGCTTGGTCAGCGTCCGAACCACACCGTTGACTTGCGGGTGCCAGGCGTCGGTCGCGACCAGGATGCGCATCACGCGGCTCTTGCGGCCACCGGCACGACCGGCGCGGCCTTTTGCTGTTGATCGGCCCAGGTGATGATCTCGAAATGACCGTCGTCATGTTCGACAAGCGCCGTGCAGCTCTCCACCCAGTCGCCGCAATTCATGTAGCGGATGCCGTTCTCGTCACGGATCACGGCATAGTGGATGTGGCCGCAGATCACCCCGTCGGCATCGTGACGCCGTGCTTCGGCGGCAAGCGCCTGCTCGAACGCGCCGATATAGTTGACGGCGTTCTTGACCTTCAGCTTCGCCCATTGCGACAGCGACCAATAGGGTACGCCGAAAGCGCGACGGAAGAAGTTGACGAGCCGGTTCACCTGGATCGCGAAATCGTAGGCCTTGTCGCCGAGATGGGCGAGCCAGCGCGCGTTCTGCACCACGAGGTCGAAGATGTCGCCGTGGATCACGAGGTAACGCTTGCCGTCCGCGCCGGTGTGGACGGTGTTTTCGACCACGTCGATGCCGCCGAAATGCGTGCCGTAATAGTTCCGCAGAAACTCGTCGTGATTGCCGGGGATGTAGATGACCTTGGCGCCCTTGCGCGCCTTGCGCAGCAGCTTCTGGACAAGATCGTTATGCGATTGCGGCCAGTACCAGCCCGATTTCAGCGCCCAGCCATCGACGATGTCGCCGACGAGATAGATCGTGTCGGCATCGTGGTAGCGCAGGAAGTCCAGGAGGAGATCGGCTTGCGAACCGCGGGCTCCGAGATGAACGTCGGAGATGAACAAGGTCCGGAAGCGCCGTTCGGGACTCTCGTCACTCATATCGTAACTTCCCATGCATCAGCCTGTAACAATGTCCCGTGACAGGGGGATGACCGATTGAACCTGTGAGGCACCCTCAGATACGAATCAAATTTTGCCTCGCCCTCTCCCGCGGATATCAGCCGCATGCGACAATCAGGCGACACGGCGCCGCAGAGGCCTCCGCAAAACTCCGGGACCCCATAGGTTTATTGGTTAACGCCAGCAGGCCGCCGCCATCGCGGCCAAGGTCAATAGAACTTGTGGAGATGATGGATCGGCCCGTGGCCGTGACCGACGCTGAAGCGGTCGGCAGCGGCAATCGCCCCGCTGATCCAGGCCTTGGCATTGCGCACGGCCTGCTCGAGCGGCTCGCCCTTGGCGAGCCCCGCTGCGACCGCCGAGGATAGCGAGCAGCCGGTGCCGTGCGTGTTCTGCGTGGCGACCCGCGGCGCGGCGAGTGCGATCGCTCCCTCCACCGTGACGAGATAGTCGGTGCTCTCGGCGCCCTGCCCGTGCCCGCCCTTGATCAGTACGGCGCGAGCGCCGAGCGCGAGCAGGCGACGCCCCTGGCTCTCGATCCCGGCCTCGCTCACCGCCACCTTCTCGTCGAGCAGCGCGGCTGCCTCGGGCAGGTTCGGCGTGATCACCGATGCGAGCGGAATGAGCTTTTTGCAGAGCGCTTCGACGGCTTCTGCCGCCAGCAGCCGGTCGCCGGAGGTCGCGACCATCACGGGATCGAGCACGACATGCCGCGGCGACCATCGCGTCAGGCTGGAGGCGATCGCATCGATGCTCGCGACCTGCGCCACCATGCCGATCTTGACCGCGCCGACATCGAGATCGGAGAACACCGCATCGATCTGCGCGGTCACGAACGCGGCGGGCACCGCGTGAATGCCGGTCACGCCTTTCGTGTTTTGCGCGGTCAGCGCCGTGATCGCCGAGGCGCCATAGACGCCGAGCGCGGCAAAGGTCTTCAGGTCGGCCTGAATGCCGGCGCCGCCGCTCGAATCGGAGCCGGCGATGGTGAGCGCTGTGGGCGTCGTCATGGCACGGTTTTTTGCTGGATCTGGGCCATGATCTGTCCTAGCGCGGAGGTCCGCGGGCAGCAAGCTGGCTTGCGCCCGCCCGCAGCAAGTCCGCTTGCTAAAGTCGGCCGATTTTGGCCTATTAGCCGCCAAATCAAGTCTTCGGAGCAACCGCGATGGTTCCTTTCTTCGTCCAGATCAAATGCAAGCTCGGCCAGTCCTACACGGTCGCCAACGCGCTCGCCGAAGCCGAGATCGCCTCCGAGATCTATTCCACGGCCGGCCACTACGACCTCCTGGTGAAGTTCTACGTCGACAAGGACACCGACATCGGCCACTTCATCAACGAGAAGGTGCAGATCCTGCCGGGCATCCAGGACACCCTCACGATCATCACCTTCAAGGCGTTTGGTGGCCGTTAGCCGCCCTCCTTCCGCTTCGGCGGCGGCTTGGGTCCCTCGACCGGCGGCAGCGATTTCAGATATTCGGCCATCGCGGCGCGGTCCTCGGGCGTGAGCTGCGCGAGATTCTTGATCACCGGCCGCATCGCGCCGGAGGCGCTGTCGCCCTCCGGCATGTCGCCGGTCTCGAGGAAGTCGGCGATGTCCTTCTCGCTCCAGTCGCCGATGCCCTTTTGCGTGATGTTCGGCACCCAGCCCTCGCCGTCCGGGCTGGGCCCACCGGCAAAGCGTTGCGACGTGATGAGCCCGCCGAGCAGATTGCGCGAGCTGTGGCACTCGGCGCAGTGGCCAAAACCGTTCACGAGATAGGCGCCGCGATTCCATTGCGGCGAACGCGCGGCATCGGCCACGAACGGCGTGCCGTCCATGAACAGAAATTTCCAGACGCCGACATTGCGACGGATGTTGAACGGAAACGGCAAATCGTGATCGCGCACCCTGCCCGGCACGGCCGGCAGCGTCTTCAGATAGGCGAAGAGATCGCGGACATCGTCCACCTTCGCATGCGCGTAGGAGGTGTAGGGAAAGGCCGGAAAGTAGTGCACGCCCTCCGGAGAGATTCCCTTCATGACCGCATTGACGAAATCGACGTCGCTCCAACGCCCGATCCCGTCGGTCATGTCAGGAGAAATGTTGGGCGCATAGAAGGTTCCGAATGGAGAGCGGATCGGCAGGCCACCACCGAGCCGCAAACGATCGGGCTGATTGGGCACGGCGTGACAGGAGGAGCAACCACCGGCGTTGAAGAGCTCCTGCCCGTTCTCAAGATTGGGCGTATGGGCCGACGCGGTGACCGGCAAGTTCAAGGGAGTTGCCGTAAGCCACCCGTAAAGGGCAAAGCCGGTTATGCCCGCGAGCACGGCGGCAAGGATTGTTCGTCGCAACATTCGCGCATTCCGTTGATGCCTGACGAGCTTACGGGCGATATCGCACTCGCTCCAGCCACGAATAATTCAGATGGTCTGATCCGCAAGCGGGAATAAAATCCAGCCCGCACTGTTTGAAGTTGTGCCACCTTTTGAGGTCAACAGGGAGAGAACCATGAACAAGCCCCTTTTTGCCACGCTCGCGCTGACGGCCGCCGTTGCGTTTGCCGGACCCGCCTGCGCAGAGAAATTGAAGGCGACGCTGGACGGCAAGGCCGAAGTGCCTGCGACGACCAGCGGCGGCACCGGCACGGCCGATCTGGACTATGACGCCGCCAGCAAGAAACTCTCCTGGACCGTCACCTATTCCGGGCTCTCGGGCGCTGCGACCGCCGCTCACTTCCACGGTCCGGCTGAGACCGGCAAGAACGCCGGCGTCGCGGTCGCGATTCCGAACGCGGCGGCGAGCCCCGTCAAGGGCGAAGCGACGCTCACCGACGCGCAGGCCGCCGATCTGCTCGGCGGCAAGTACTACATCAACATCCACACCGCAGCGAACCCGGGCGGCGAGATCCGCGGCCAGGTGACGAAGTAAGCAGACGAAGTAAGCGCTGCACTATCTTGCCACGAAATGAAGCCGGGCGCTCGCAGGAGCGACCGGCTTTTTCAAGCCGTCATTGCGAGCCCTGCATGTATCGAACAGGGTTCTCCGGATCCGACGCGACGATGTCGGCAACCTCCGTGAACAGCAGCGACATCGCATTCTGCCTCAGATCATCGAACCTCTCGAAACTGAAGTTGTTGCCGCCCATTCGCAATTCGCCGAGTTGTCCCGCATATCTCGGTACGATCGGCGCGCCCTGCCTGGTCACCGCCACGTACACGCTGATGTAGTTCTTCTGGAGAGCAACACCGATCACCGGCCATTCGGTGGTCTTCCCGGACTTGATGGCATAGCGAAATTTTCCATAGCCGATCATCTTCATGCGCATCCCAGCCTCTCCCGCCGGTGTTCCCTGATGGAAAAACCGCTTGAGAGCCGGGGCAGCCTGGACGATCAGCTTGTGGAGGTTGATCAGGTCATGCTTTCGCTCCGAATCGAAGTCGAGATAGGCCTGTAATGTGTCTGCCGTCACGCGGAACATGTGGGTCTCGACTGCTCTGGTTGAGCCAATGCGCTATCGACGAATGGAGTTTTGCTCCACGCAGTGTGCCACGCGCCGGCACCGCCCGCTTGATCGAAATTGATCACCACCGGACGCCGACGCGCAGTTGGCCTTGGCCAGCCGGAATTCGATGGTTTGACCGGTGATTTCGGGTTATGGTCGTTGGTCGCACGCGTTGTGCAGGCGGCCGACTTTTTCGAATACGAAGCAGGGTTCGCGCCGGATTGCCGTTTGAATGGCTGGGCCAAGCGACGGCGCGTGACAAGGTCAGGTCATGGGCGTGCACTCGACCGATTTCCTCAACGGAGGCGGAAACATGGGCGCGTTGATGCGCGCTCACGATTGGTCAACATCCCCGCTCGGTCTACCGGCGCAATGGCCGGACACGCTCAAGTCAACAGTCGCAACTTGCCTCAATTCCCGCTTCCCTATGGTCGTCTGGTGGGGGCCGCAGCTCATCATGCTGTACAACGATGCGTGGCAGCCGATCCTCGGCGAGACCAAGCATCCCCATGGTCTCGGCCGGCCGGGCGCGGACTCCTGGCCCGACACATGGCCGATCGTCGGTCAACAATTCGAAAGCGCACTCAAAGGCGTTGCGAACTGGTCGGAAGACCTGCTGCTGGCAAGCGACCGCCACGGATACATGCAGGAATGCTATTTCACGTATTCACATAGTCCGCTGATCGATGCGACCGGCAAAATCGTCGGCGTCCTCACGGCCGTCGTTGAAACGACCGCGCGCGTCCTGACCGAGCGCCGGATGCGCGTCCTGGGCGCGCTGTCCAAAGCGACGATCGAAGCAACGACGGGTGCCGTGCCGATCGACGAGACCTGTCAGAATCTCCTAGATCTGCTCTGCTGCAATAATCCCGATATCCCGTTCGCCGTTCAATACAACGCCGACGAGAGCAGGCACGCTCGACTCGTCGCTGCAAGCCAAATCGGTCGCGCGCTGTTTCCGTCCTCGATGTCAGCCCTATCACCCGACGATGAATGGGGCATCGTCAATGTCCTCAATACGCGCACGCTGCGGATCATCGAGCGTTCGCCCGAACCGCCGCTCGCGCTGCCAGGCGGCGCCTGGCCTGAGCCGACGACGCAACTCGTCGCATTGCCGCTTTTGCGCAAAAGCCCCGGTAACAACCTGGTAGGCGCGTTGCTCATCGGCGCCAATTCGCGCCTGCATCTCGATTCAGAATATCTTGATTTCCTGATGCTGGTCGCCGCCGAACTGGCGGGATCGATATCGGCCCTCCAGAGCATCGAGACGGAACAGCGCTCCGCGCGAACCAAGGAGCTCCTCGTGCGAGAATTGCAGCATCGAAGTCGCAATTTGCTCGCAGTGGTCCGGTCGATCTCGGAACGGACGCGCGCGGCGAGCACCTCGCTCGATGATTATGCAAGCGACTTCAATGGGCGCCTGGCCGCGCTTTCGCGGGTTCAGGGCCTTCTCTCCCGCGAGGCGTCGGAAGCGATTGGCCTTGATGAGCTCGTGCACATGGAAATGAATTCGCTGGGCGTGGCGGACTCCTGCGACGTCTCGATCGGAGGCCCGAACCTGGCCCTTCCTCGGGATTCCGTGCAGATGCTTTCGCTCGCTCTGCATGAACTGGGCACCAACTCCATCAAGCACGGTGTCCTCAATGGCTCCGGCGGCACCCTGGAGATCCGCTGGCAGCTGGCGAGCACTGACAAGCCCGCTCTGCGTCTTGAATGGAGCGAACGCAGACGGAAGCTCGCCGAGCTGATCGCATCGCATCGACATGGATTCGGCAGGACGCTGCTCGAACAGGGACTGCCCGGGCAGCTTGGGGCGACGACGCGGTTCGATCTGCGGCCCGAGGGCTTGCAGTGCGTTATCGAACTACCCGTTGAATCCGCAACATGATGGCTGGGGAGTAAGGCGAGCGATACCCATTCCCACTCGCCCACCTGTCTCTCCGGGCTGCAAGCGCAGCGTCAGCCGCGCCGTGCGGCCTTGATCGCGGCGACGTCGATCTTCGTCATGCCCATCATCGCGTCGAATGCGCGCTTTGCTTCGGCACCGCCGGCCGCCAGCGCCTCCATCAGCACGCGCGGCGTGATCTGCCAGGAAATGCCCCATTTGTCCTTGCACCAGCCGCACGCGCTTTCCCGCCCGCTATTGCCGACGATGGCATTCCAATAGCGGTCGGTCTCCTCCTGATCGTCGGTCGCGATCTGGAACGAGAAGGCTTCGCTATGCTTAAACATAGGACCGCCGTTGAGGCCGAGACAAGGAATGCCCGCGACCGTGAATTCGACTGTCAGCACATCACCCGCCTTGCCGGACGGATAATCGCCGGGTGCGCGGCGGACAGCGCTCACTGCGCTGTCGGGGAACGTCTCGGCGTAGAAGCGGGCGGCAGCTTCGGCGTCCTTGTCATACCAGAGGCAAATCGTGTTCGTTGCCATTCGCGAGTCCTTTCAGTTCCACTGCAGGTTCATCCCCCCATCCCCGTCGAGATAGGCGGTCCCGTCGATGCGCTCCAGCCTCGTCCTTCGCCTCGCCATCATATCGTCGCGGCCGATGGCAATTTCTTGACTCGTCCCGCGTCAGCTATCAGATTTCGGAACAAACTCGCGCGCGGTGCCCATCGCCGCCGCAGCGCTCGCTTCATCCTCGGGATTGGCCTTCGCGCAATCCGCCATGGAACGGCAGGCTCAATGCGAGCTGTCCTTCATCCGCGACACGCGATCGCCGGTGGCCATCCAGTACATTCGTTCGGCCTGCAACTGGCTCTCTCTCAATGGCGACTCCCTATTGAACGAACGGAGCAAGGGCTACTATGTCTGCCTCGTGCAGCAGCTCTCGGGCGTCCAGGCCAATGAAGCCGCTGCCGCAGTCATCTCGGCATGCCGGACGTCAAATCCGCTTTGATACTTCCTCGGCGGCGCCTGCCACAGCAAAGCTATTGGATCGTAACGGCAAGTCACGAGAGGGTATATTGTGGTCGCTTGTCCTCGCGAGGCGTCTCGGCCGCGGCTCAGTTACAAACTTCAGCCTGCGTGGTCCCGCCCGGGCCGGTAAATCCCGGCGCGCCGCGCTCAAGTCTGCAGCCTGGGCGAACTGGCCGACACCCAGCGGCCGAGCAGAAGGTTTGGCCCGACGCGGACGGCTTCGCGGGTGCAGCTTCGATCTGCTTCCGCTCCGTATCTCGGTTCTTGCCTTCCTCGCGGGTTGCAACCGGCTTCTTGTCCTGAACCTTCTCGCATTCGTTGTCGTCATTGACGCGATAGCCTGCGCGACAGGTGATCTTCACGCAAGAGTCGCCGTCGGCCTTGAAGCCATGGTCGCAGATCAGCGGACACACGCGTCCCTGCTTCGCTTTCAGCGCATCCAGCGTGTCGACGCTCGCGAAGGCGAGGATCTTCTTCAGCTGCACGCGCGCGAGGTTGGCGTAGAACCCGTCCGGATAGGCCTGCAGAAACGCCTGCCATGCCTCGCGATCGCCCGCCTGCAGCGCCAGCTCATAGTCCCGCCGCACGCTGTCCTGGGGATTGGCCTGCGGGCCGGGAGCGGCCGCCGGCTTGGCCGGCACCAGCGACACATCATCGCCGCCGAGCGAGCCGTACACATACGGCTCCTGTTTGTAGCCGGTGTTCTTCAAGACATCGTCGCGCACGAAGCCGAACGCCTTGCGCAAATCAAGCCCCGGCGTGGGAAGACGATCGACGAGCGCCGTTGCGAACGGACTGTTCTTTGCGTCACCGTCCGATGCGGTCGAACCCGCCTTGGCCGCGAATGCAATCATCGTGTTCGGGCTGGTCGGCTCGACCTTGGCGAGCCCGCGACCGATCGCGCGCGAGGCGACCGTCCGCTTCATCGTCTTGGCGAACGGATTGTCCCGGCAGGCATCCAGAATGACGAGGCGCAGTTGCTTTGCCGGCTCAATGGCAAACAGCACGCGATCGAGCGGGAACGCCTCGTCGAGGACGTCGGTGTCGGTCTCCAGGGCGGCATCGGTCGGGATCAGATAATTGTTGCCATCCAGCTCGATGCCGTGGCCGGCGTAGTAGATGACCGCGACGTCGGCCTCGCGCGCCTTGGCACCGAATTCGCGCAGCGCCTTGCGCATGTCGACGACGCTCAGGTCGAGCTTGACGTCTACGGTGTCGAAGCCCGCCTTCCTGAACATGCCGCCGACCAGCGCGGCGTCGTTCACCGGATTGGAGAGCTTGGGCACGCTCTTGTAGGCGGAGTTGCCGATGACCAGCGCGACGCGCTTTTCGGCCATTGCCGGTCCGCTGCCCAGCCAGACAGCAAAAATGAACAAGGCAAATAGACGAAGCGCGCCCATAACAGCCTCAAATCAGAAGCAATCAGAGTATTCGGAGTACGACCAGCCATGAAGATGCATGGACCGAAAGGTTTCCTTCCTCGCCCGGCGCCCGTCCTCAGTTACAGATTTCGCGGTGCCCGTACTGCCCAATCGCGATATCAACTCGACAGCCCTGCCGAACTGGACGGCAGCCCCTAGTGTCGCAATAGATCTGGCCCGTCGCCTGCGGCTTCGACGGCGCGGCCTCGACCTTCTTCCTTTCGTCGTCTCGCGGCTTGGAGTCATCGCGGGTCGCGACAGGCTTCTTGTCCTGGACCTTCTCGCACTCGTTGTTGTCGTTCACCCGATAGCCGGCGCGGCAGGTAATCTTCGTGCAAGTGTCGCCATCAGCCTTGAAGCCGTGCTCGCAGACCAGCGGACAGACGCGTCCCTGCTTGGCCTTCAGCGCGTCCAGCGTATCGACGCCTGCGAGCTTCACGTCGAACTTGGTGCCGGCATATTTGTTGAATTGCGTCAACGAGCGCTGCGAGACCGCATTCCACTCGCCATCGGCGGATGACGTCAAACAACCGACGCGCCGCAACTCCGACTGCACCGACTTCGCCAGCTCGGCCGCAGAGAGGCTTGATGTCGGCGGCGCAGCAAGCGCCGCCACCTTCTGGGTCTCGGCAGCAGACCGCGTCTCAGAGGCCTGCTCGGCACCGTCCTTTTCAGCGGCCTGCTTTGCAGTTGACTCCGCCGCCAACTTTTCGGCCGCCTGCTTGGCCACAAGGTCCGCCCTGGCCCTTTCGGCGGCCTGCTTCTCCGCGAGGGCCTTCGCGGCCGCGGCCTCGGCTTCCTTCCGGCGTTGCTCAGCGGCGGCTGCCTTGGCTTCCTCGATCTGCTTGGCCTTCTCGGCGGCAAGCCGGGCGTCCTCGGCAGCCTTGGCGGCGGCTGCCGCCTTCTCCTGCTCGGCCTTGTTCGCACGCTCGGCTGCGAGCCTCGCCTTGTCGTCTTCAGCCTGGCGTGCCTTCGCAGCCGCAGCTGCGCGCGCCTCTTCGGCTGCGACGTTCTTCAGTTGCGCGCGGGCGAGGCCGGCATAGAAGCCGTCCGGGTAAGCTTGGAGGAATGCTTCCCATGCGTCTCGGTTTCCGGCTTGAAGCGCGAGCTCATAGTCCCGCCGCAGGCTGTCCTGGGGATTGGCCTGCGGGCCCGGCGCAGCTATCGGCTTGGCCGGCACCAGCGGCACGTCATCGCCACCGAGCGAGCCGTAGACATACGGCTCCTGCTTGTTGCCGGTGTTCTTCAAGACATCGTCGCGCACGAAGCCGAAGGCCTTGCGCAGATCAAGTCCCGGCGCGGGAAGTCGATCAACGAGCGCCGTAGCGAACGGACTATTCTTCGCGTCACCGTCCGACGCAGTCGAGCCCGCCTTGGCGGCGAAGGCGATCATGGTGTTCGGGCTGGTCGGCTCGACCTTGGCGAGGCCACGCCCGATCGCGCGCGAAGCCACGGTCCGCCTCATCGTCTTGGCGAAGGGATTGTCGCGGCAGGCGTCCAGGATGACGAGCCGAAGCTGTTTGGCCGATTCGACGCTGACCAGCACCCGATCAAGCGGGAATGCCTCGTCGTAGACGTCGGTATCGGTCTCGAGCACGGCATCGGTCGGGATCAGGTAGTTGTTGCCATCCACTTCCATGCCATGGCCGGCATAGTAGACGACCGCAACGTCCGCATCGCGGCTCTTGCCGCCGAACTCGCGCAGCGCCTTGCGCATCTCGGCCGCGCTCAAATCCTGCCTGACATCGACGGCATCGAAGCCGGCCTTCTTCAGCATGCCGCCGACCAGCGCGGCGTCGTTCACCGGATTGGAGAGTCTCGGCACGCTCTTGTAGGCGGAGTTGCCAATGACCAGCGCCACGCGCTTCTCGGCATGGGCCGAGCCGCATCCGAGCAAAACGGCAAATATCAACCAGGCAAAAAGACCAAAACGACTCACTGCAGTCCCCCAGGAATGCAATCTCGCAGACTAGATACAGCGTCACGAAAAGCAAATTTCGCTCTGTGACCTCAGTCACAAATGACGCCAGTCTACACGCCGAATCCGGCCCCGGCCGCTCGTGCAATCGAGTCAGGGTTAATCGTGCCCTGATGGCGAAGGCCCGTGCGAGCCCCCGCGTCCCTGCCTTCCCGCCTAAGGTCTGTACTCAATAAGGATTCCGGCTGAGCCCGGTTTGTGATTCAAGGTCTCCGAAGATGATTTGGAGGCCGGGATGGCGAAGGCGCTCTACCTTTTGAACGATGCGGAATGGCGGCGGATCGAGCCGTTGTTGCCCCGTGGTCGGCGTGGAGCGCGTCGCGTCGACGATCGCCGGGTGATCAGCGGGATCGTCTACATGCTGCGTTCGGGCGGTCGCTGGCGCGATTGCCCGGCGGGGTATGGTCCCTACACGACGATCTACAATCGCTATAATCGCTGGAGCCGTCAGGGGATTTGGCACGACATCTTCAAGGCTCTGACCGGTCATAGCGGCATCTTCGGCACCGTCGCCATCGACAGCACCCACGTCAAAGCCCACCGCTCCGCCGCTGGCGCAAAAGGGGGGACTTCGCGCAAGGTATCGGCCGCTCGCGCGGCGGGCGCACGACGAAGCTCCACGGCCTGACCGACGCCAAAGGACGGCCTCGGGTGCTTTTGCTCACCGCCGGCAATGTCAACGACATCACCGTTGCCGCCGATCTGGTCCGCGCTATCGGTCCCTTCCGCCGCCTGATCGCCGACCGCGGATACGACGCCGATCACCTGCGCCACCTGATCAAGGGCCGCAAAGCTGAACCGGTCATCCCCTCGACCACATCAAGGCGCAGCCCTATTCCTTACGACAAACGCGCTTACAAGCAGCGAAACCGCGTCGAACGTATGTGGTGCAGACTCAAAGACTGGCGTCGCATCGCCACCCGATACGACAAACTCGCCAGGAATTACCTCAGTGCAGCCTTCATCGCCGCCGCAGTCACCTATTGGCTCAATTGAGTCCGGACCCTAGGCCGCACCCAAAGCCTGCGTGAGGTCCGCGATCAGATCGGCGGGGTTTTCGATGCCGATCGAAAGCCGGATCGTGGAATCCAGAACACCGATCTTTTGGCGGATGTCGGCGGGAACGCCGGAATGGGTCATCGTCGCAGGCAGGCTGGCGAGCGATTCCGTTCCGCCAAGGCTCACCGCCAGCTTGAGGATTTGCAGCGCGTTCAAAAATTTCACGGCCGCCGCCTTGCCGCCGACGATGTCGAAGGAGAACGTCGATCCTGCGCCGAGGCACTGCCTTGCGAACACGCGCCCGGCCGGCGACGCCTCTTCGTGGTGACCGAGATAGTGAACCTTCGCCACCTTGGGGTGGTCACGCAGGAAGTCGGCCACGAGGCGCGCGTTGCCGTCGGCCTTCTCCATGCGGATGCTCAGCGTCTCCAGGGAACGGCTGATCATCCAGCATGAGTGCGGATCGAGCTGCGTGCCGATGGCGCCCCGCAGCGCCTTGACGCCCTTGATGACAGCCTTTGCGCCGAGCGCGGCGCCCGCGATCAGGTCGGAATGACCGCCGACATATTTGGTCAGCGAGTACAGCGAAATATCCGCGCCGTGCTCGATCGGCCGCTGGAACACCGGCCCGAGCAGCGTATTGTCGCACGCGATGATCGGCGTGTGGCCCTGGGCCTTGCCGATCGCGTCGGCGACACGCCGGATCATCGCAATGTCGACGAGGCCATTGGTCGGGTTGGCCGGGGTTTCGATGATGATCATCGCAACGCGGCCCTTGCGCATGGCCTCCTCCGAGGCCTGCTTCACCGCCGCCTCGTCGATGCCATCGGCGAAGCCGACGGCGCCGATCGAGAGGCGCGCAAGCGTGTTCGTCAGCAGGGTTTCCGTCCCGCCATAGAGCGGCTGGGAGTGCAGGATGACATCGCCCGGCCGGACGAAAGCGAGAATCGTCGTCGCGATCGCCGCCATGCCGGATGAGAACAGCGCACAGCTCTCGGTGCGCTCATAGACCGAGAGCCGGTCCTCGACGATCTCGCTATTGGGATGATTGAACCTGGAATAGACGAGGCCGGCCCCCATCCCTTCCGGGGGCTCGCGCCGGCCGGAGACGAAATCGAAGAAGTCCTGCCCGTCCTCGGCCGTCCTGAACACGAAGGTCGAGGTCAAAAACACCGGCGGCTTGATGGCGCCTTCCGAGAGTTGCGGATCATAGCCATAGGTCAGCATCAGAGTTTCGGGATGCAGCATATGGTTGCCGATGTGGGTCTTGGACGGGAACGGTTTTGCCATGGCCTGTCTCGCTATTCTTGATTCGGATCCTCGCCGTGCGTTGGAACCCCGCAATCAAAAGCAGGCAGGCGTTGGATGCGCCGGCATCCAACGACTCATCGTCAACGTCGCGGCGGCTCAAGTTGAGGATAGCTCATACGCGGCGCTCTGGCAGCGATAGGTCAGGCTCGGCTGACAGATTTTCTCTGTTGCGTCTTTGCGAGGTTCGCCATGGACTGGCGTGTGGTCGTCGCCCGCATGAGTGAAGCGAACGGGGACCTGCCCCGGATATCGCTTCGCTCATCCGGGCTACGAAGGCGTCTCGCGGGAGACTTACCTTTGACGCGTCGCCCGCAAACATCCCTGATTCCGTCCACCCATTTTCGTGTTGCCGCCACAAACAGCACTCACGAATGCGTGACCGCGTATGGGGAGAAAATAAAGTGCGCGCACAGAGAACATGGAAGGTCGTGGGGGCCAAACATCACCACTCAAATATCGAGCAACTTCAGCTAGATCTGGCAGCTTTAAACCGGTGCATAGACGTACTGGACAAAGCTGACGTCAATCCTCAGGACATAGAGGTGTTGACTGCGCATGCGCTGACGCTCGCCGAACAGATCGATGAGGTGCGCTGGTCGAACCCCGCAAAAGCTTTGGGGTGGTTACTCGAGGAAGAGATCCACAAGCCTGCCGCTCGAAAAGATTCGGGTGCCGGCTGAACAATTATTCTCGCCGCGCTATCACCGGAACGCTCCCGAAAAGTAGGGATGCGAACCTGAGTTTCTTGCGTCGCATCTGACGAAAACACATTGAAGCGCGGCTACGAACGGCAGCCGGCTACTTCAGCTTCACGCGATACGTCTCGTGGCAGTCGCTGCAGCGGTCGTTCATACTGGTGTAGGCAGCCTTCAGGCTCGCGACGTCCTTGACCTTGCCCTTGACGTCCGCGATCGCCTTCTGCACCGGCGGAATCTTGGAGTCGAAATCTGCCTTGTTCTGCCAGACCTTTTGCGACGCGCCGTAGGTCGCGTTCACCACGTCCTGCTTGGGATTGACCTCGAAGGTCTTGGCGATCTTGGCGACGTCGGCTTCGAGGTTGGCAATCGCCTCATCGACGGCCTTCTGGTTGTAGGGGATCTCGCCCTTGGTCATCTTCAGGATGACGCCATACATGCTCTTGGCCTGCGAGCGCATCAGATTGTCCTGCTGAACGGCAATCTCCTGCTGCGCCATCACGGCGCCCGCACCCAGCAACAAGGTGCCCACGACAACAATCGTCCGTTTCATCTGGTATTTCTCCGGGCTCGCAGGCGTTTCACGAGCATGATCCGGAAAAGTGTGACGCGGTTTTCCGAAAAGATCATGCTCAAACAACAACTCAGGGCCATGCTCCGCATCGCGGGAGGCATGGCCCATCCTGAATAGAACCCCGCCGCGGGCTTTTATTCCCGCGTGCGGAGATCACGCATCAGAGGCTGTGACGGCGGTGGTGCTCGTTGATCGCGATCCACACCCGCTCCGGCGTTGCCGGCATGTCGATGTGGTCGATCTTGTATTCGCGCCAGAGGCCCTCGACGATGGCGTTGACGATGGCTGGGCACGAGCCGATCGCGCCGGCCTCGCCCGCCCCCTTCACGCCAAGCGGATTGGTCTTGCAGGGAACGTTGTGGGTCTCGAACACGAAGGCCGGACCATCGGCCGCGCGCGGCAGCGCGTAGTCCATATAGGTGCCGGTGACGAGCTGGCCGTCACCCGCGCCATAGACCACCTGCTCCATCAGCGCCTGACCGATGCCCTGCATGGCGCCGCCATGCACCTGGCCGGCGAGCAGCAGCGGATTGAGCGTCTTGCCGAAATCGTCGACGATCACGTAGTTGACGATCTTGATCACGCCGGTGGCTGGATCGATCTCGACTTCCGCCAGATGCGTCCCGTTTGGATAGGTGCCGTCGGCGCTGGCAAAAGTCGCACTGCCGTTCATCTTCGACGGGTCGGCGCCGGGGCGCTTGGCGAGATCGGCAAAGGAGATCGTGCGGTCGGTGCCGGCGATGCGGATTGCGCCGGCCGAAATCTCGAGGTCGCCGGCGCTGGCCTCCAGCGCCTGCGCAGCGACCTCCTTCAGCTTCTTGCCAAGCTCGCCCGTGGCACGCTCCACGCAGACGCCGCCGGTGGGGATCGAGGCCGAGCCGCCGGTGCCTAAGCCCGTCGCGATCTCGTCGGTGTCGCCCTGGCGGATATGCACACGCTCCGGCGGCAGGCCGAACTGCTCGGCAACGATCTGGGCATAAGCCGTCTGGTGGCCCTGCCCGCTCGACTGCGTGCCGATCAGGACGGTGACGTCGCCGTTGGGATCGAGCCTGACGTTGGCGGTCTCTTCTCCCATCACGCCGCAGATCTCGACATAGCTCGCCAAGCCAATGCCGCGGACCAGGCCCTGCTTCTTGGCCGCCTTGGCGCGCTTTCCGAACTCCTTCCAGTTTGCGATCTCCATCGCGCGCTTCAGGTGCGCGGCGAAGTCGCCGGAGTCGTAGACCTTGCCCGTGGCCGTCTTGTAGGGCAGCGCCTTCGGCTGGATAAAATTCTTGCGACGGATGGTGTCGGGCGTCATGTCGAGCTTGCGCGCGCAGGCATCGACGAGACGCTCGATGACATAGGCAGCCTCGGGCCGGCCCGCTCCGCGATAGGCATCGACCGGCACGCTGTTGGTGAAGATGGTGCGCACCCGGCAGTGGAAGGCCTGGATGTCGTAGAGGCCCGGCAGCATGCCGGCGCCGCCATGCGGGATGTAGGGCCCGAAGGTCGACAGATACGCGCCCATGTCGCCCATCAGGTCGCAATCCATCGCGAGGAACTTGCCGTCCTCGGCGAGCGCCATCTTTGCGGTGGTGACGTTGTCGCGGCCCTGCGCATCGCCCATGAAATGTTCGGAGCGGTCGGCCGCCCATTTCACCGCCTTCTTCAGCTTTCGCGCGGCCACTGCCATCAACGCGTATTCGCGATACGGAAACAGCTTTGTGCCGAAGCCGCCGCCGACGTCGGGGCAGATCACCCGCATCTTGTCGGTCGGGATATTGAGCACGTTCTGGCAGAGGATGTCGCGCAGGCGGTGGCTGCCCTGGCTGCCGACCGTCAGCGTCAGATGGTCGCGCTTGGCGTCGTATTCGCAAACAGCCGCACGCGTCTCCATGAAGCTCGCGACCACGCGCGGATTGACGATGGAGATTTCGGCGACCGCATGTGCTTTCGCAAAGACGGCTTCGGTTGCGGCCTTGTCGCCGATCGAGACGTCGAACAGCACGTTGCCGGGCTTGTCCGCCCAGACCTGCGGCGCGCCCTTCTTCACGGCATTGACGACGCCGGTCACGGCCGGCAGCGGGCTCCACTTGACCTCGATCGCCTCGATCGCGTCACGGGCCTGGTCGATCGTCTCGGCGACGACGAAGGCGATGGAATCGCCGACATGGCGGACCTCGTCCTTGGCGAGGATCGGGTAAGGCGGGCCGGTGAACGGATCGGTTTCGAGGTTGAACAGGCACGGCAGATTGCCGAGATCCCCAACGTCGTCGGCGGTCAGGATCAGCGCGACGCCGGGCAGCGCGCGGGCGCGGCTCACATCGATCGTATATTTGGCATGCGCGTGCGGCGAACGCAGCATCAGGCAGCGCAAGGCCGCATGGGGCGCATAGTCGTCGGTATAGCGGCCCTTGCCGCGGATCAGTACGTCATCCTCCTTGCGCAGCACGCTTTGGCCAACGCCGAATTTGATGGGAGCAGCCATTTTCTCTCCATGCCCTCATGGTTGTTTTGCCGCCATATTGCAGCGGAAAAACGGATAGCGCAAACGGCTTTAGCCGTGCACATGGGTCGCAGGCCGGGGAAAGCGCCGCGCCCCCGCGCGGATGGCGGGGGCAAGACGGTCGATCTGTCACATCCCACCACGGCTCCATAGATGCCTCGTGCCATCTCTAAGCGTATCGATAGCTCGTTCAGGTGTGAGGTAGTCGATCTCACCACGCGTCAAGCCGATATCCATCAGCTCCCTGTCACTCAGGTCCTGCAAAGTGGCTCGTAAGCTCTGGCGCTGGCGTTGCTCCTGAAACGCACGCCAATATCGCTTGAGCAGGCTTAGGACGCGCCCCGTCGCTGCGGCCGTCGGTCCTGCAGCGTCCTTTTCGGACAAAGCGTCGTCCAGCGTTGCAATGGAGAGGTCGAGGCGGAGCGCTGCGGCATCGCGCTCGGTCTCGGATGTGATGTTCGTCTGTTGGGGTGGCATCGGATGCTCCTGCTGTTGTGCCGGCAGGGAGCGTGGCCAAACAAAAGGCCCCGTCCGATGCCGGCGGGGCCTGGTGAAAAGATGTCGTCGTCGAACTCCTAGCGCGCGACTCCTTCCACGGCCCAGCCGAAGCGGGTCATGTGCTTGAAGTCGACGATGCGCACTGATTTGTTCATGAGACCTCGATACCACAGCAAACGCGCAAAATCAAGAGATGTGCGGAGGTCGGTTGCACCCTAGAGGCGAGCACGTCGCTCCGCCGCATTGGCCCTCCGTAAAACGGACGCAACGAAGCTATTGAAGTTCGCCTAGCTGCGCACCTGCGAGAGCAGCCAGGCGCGGCCGAATAGCACGAGGATGCAGAGCCCATAGACGATGGTGCCGCCGACGGCCAATAGCGCAAGCGTCAATTCGTCCCGGAAGTGCATCGAGGCAAGATAGGCGCCGCCGAACCGCGCGATCAGCCAGAAGGCCGCGGCCAGGATGAGTCCGGTCACGAGGAATTTGACCAGCGACAACAGCCAGGCGCGGTCCAGCACGAGAAAGCCTCGCCGCACTGCGAAGAAGAGCACCAGCAGCAGATTGGTCCAGACACCAACGGCGGTTGCCAGCGCCAGGCCGATCTGGGCGAGCGATCCCATCAAGGCAACCTTCAGGCCGACGTTGACCGCGATGCCGGTCAGCGAGGCGCGCACCGGCGTCGCCGTATCCTTGCGCGCGTAGAAGGTCGCGACCGCGCTGCGGATCAGCACGAAGGGGATCAGTCCGATGGCATAGGCCGCGAGCGTGGCGCCGGCGGCGGCGGCATCGGCCTTCGAGAACGCGCCGCGGGCGAACAGCGCGCGCATGATCGCCTCGGGTACGGTGATGAAGGCGGCGACGAAGGGCACCGAGAACAGCAGCGTGAAGTCGAAGGCGCGGCGCTGCGCCTTCATCGCACCGTCATGATCGTTGGCCGTGATCCGCCGCGACATCTCAGGCAGCAGCACCGTGCCGATGGCGATGCCGATGACGCCGATCGGCAGCTGGTTGAGGCGGTCGGCATAATAGAGCGCCGACAGCGCGCCTGCGGGCAGGAAGGTCGCGATGATGGTGTCGGCGAACAGCGCGACCTGCGTGCCCATCGAGCCCAGCGTCGCCGGGCCGAGCGCCCTGAAGAAGCCACGGACGTCTTCGTCGAGCTTGAGCGGCGCAAAACGCGGCAGGCCGCCATGGCGCGCGAGATCACCGGCAAGCAGGAAGTATTGCAGGAAGCCCGAAATCAGGACGCCCCAGGCGGCGGCGTGCCCCGCGCTGGGAAACCAGGCGGCCAGCGCCAGCGTCATCATCATCGAGACGTTGAGGAAGATCGACGCGGCCGCGGCACTTGCAAAGCGCTGCATCACATTGAGCATGCCGCCGTAGAGCGTCACCAGCGTGATCAAAAGCAGATAGGGAAAGGTGATCCGGGTCAGCTCGATCGCGAGCTTGCGCTGCTCGGCGTCCTCGGAAAAGCCGGGCGCCAGAATGCTCATGGCCTGCGGCATGAACAGCCAGGCGACGATCAGCAACACGATTTGCGAGGCCAGCAGCAGCGTGAAGATGCGGTCGGCGAACAGTCTTGCCGCCGCCTCGCCCTTTTCGCCATGGACATGGGCATAGGCGGGCACCCAGGCGGCGTTGAAGGCGCCCTCAGCAAAGATCGCGCGGAAGTGATTGGGCAGGCGGAGCGCCACGAAAAAGGCGTCGGCGACCGGGCCGGCGCCCAGGATCGCCGCGAGCATGATGTCGCGGGCAAACCCCGTCAGCCGCGAGAGCAGCGTATAGCCGCCAACCGTGAAGATGCGTCCAAGCATGCGGCTCTTCTAGAGGCTAATCGGTCAACCGATAAGGCTCTCAAGTCTGATGTGATCAAAAAAGACGGGGGGTCGGCTGTTCACTCCCAACGGGGAGAGGTCGGATTGCGCCAGGCGATGCGCATTGCTGTGCCCTCTCCCCTTGTGGGAGAGGGCTGCGCCGCGAGTAACCACAAACTCTTTGGGGTGAGGGGTTTGTCTCCGCACGTTCCATGCGGAGAGAGACCCCTCACCCGTCTCGCCGCTCTGCGGCGAGCCACCCTCTCCCACAAGGGGAGAGGGTAAGTGCAGCAAAACGGCGAAATCAGGCCGAAAGCGCGCCGCGCACGGCGGCGATGATTCGCTCCTGGGCCGCCTCGTCCAGATAGGCATGCATCGGCAGGCTGATGACGTCTTCCGACAGGCTCTCGCAGCCCGGCAGGCCGCCGTCGGCGACCGGATAGTGCCTGTAGGCAGTCTGCTGGTGCATGGACTTCGCATAGTAGATTGCGGTCGGCACGCCCTGGGCCTTCAGTGCGGCGGCAAAGCCGTCGCGATCGGTGCCCTCAGGCAGGCGGATGGTGTACTGCGCCCAGACCGAGGTACAGCCGGGCGCGAGCCGCGGCACGGTGACGACGTTGGACAGGCCACGCGCATAGCGCTCGGCCACCTTGTTGCGCGCCGCGATCTCGTCGTCGAAAATCTTGAGCTTCTCGATCAGGATCGCCGCTTGCATGGTGTCGAGCCGGCCGGTCAGCCCAAGTCGGACGTTGTCGTACTTGTCCGCGCCCTGGCCATGGACACGGATGCTGCGCAGCGTGTGTGCGAGCTCGTCATCGTCGGTGAAGATCGCGCCACCGTCGCCGAAGCAGCCGAGCGGCTTTGCCGGGAAGAAGCTGGTTGTGGTTGCGAGCGCCAGCGTGCCGAGCTTGCGGCCCTTGTAGCTCGCGCCAAAACCTTGCGCGGCGTCGTCGAGCACGAACAGACCTTCGGCCTTTGCGATCTCGGCGATGGCGTCGTGATCGGCGGGCTGCCCGAACAGATCGACGGGGATGACCGCGACCGGCCTCAAGCCGGCCTTCCGGGCGGTCGCGATGCCGCGCTTCAGGGACTCGGCGCTCATGTTGAAGGTCGCCTCATCCACATCGACGTAGACCGGTGTAGCGCCGGTCCGCGCCGCCGGCGAAGCGGTTGCAATGAAGGTGAACGACGGACACAGCACGGCATCGCCGGGCCCGACGTTCTTCGCCATCAGCACCATCAGAAGCGCATCGGTGCCGCTGGCGCAGCCCACCACATGCTTGGCGCCGCAATAGGCCGCGAGCTGCTTCTCGAGCTCGGTGACCTCCGGACCATTGACGAACTGGCAGTGGTCGAGCACGCGCGTGACCGCGGCATCGAGCGAAGCGCCGAGCCGGCGGCGCTGCGCGCCGACATCGATGAAGGGAATGGGATCGGAACGCAGATGCTGGTTCATGGCGCCTTGCGGATTGTCTTGCAGTTTCTGGGTGGTCGACATCGAGACGGATCAGCCGGCGATGCGGCGCGGCCCCTTGCGGGCCGCGGATGCCGCAGCAGGATGGCTCGGCGCCTCCAGGCAGCGCGTGGCGATCTCAAGGCTCGCAACGCCCTCATCGCCGGTCACTGCCGGCGTCTCGCCGTGGCGCACCGCGTTGAGGAACGAGATCAGCTCGGCGCGCAGCGGCTCGTCATGGCCGACCGGCAGATGCCGCATAGAATAGCTTCCGTCCGGCTTGAAGCCGAAGCATTCGGTGACCTGGCGCGTCAAGAGATCGCCCATGACGTATTTGCCGCGGGTCGCGACCGTGACGCTGCGCGCCTTGAACGGCGTTAGCCAGTTGGTGTTGATGTGCGCGAGTACGCCGGAGGCAGTGCGGAACTGCAACAGCGCAATGTCCTCGCGCTCGGCGACCGCACTCGACAATTGCGGTTGCACCTCGACGATGTCGGACTCGGTGAACCAGCGGATCAGATCGATGTCATGCACGGCGAGGTCGATCACTACGCCGACATTGGACATGCGCGGCGGGAACGGGCCGACGCGCGTGATTGCGATCGACAGGATGTCCTCGCCCGCGATCGCCTGCTTGACCGCAGCGACCGCCGGATTGAAGCGCTCGACATGGCCGACCATCAGCGTCACGCCGGCCTCGCGCGCAGCAGTGACGATCTCGCGCCCCTCTTCCACCGAAGACGCGATCGGCTTCTCGACCAGCACGTGGATCTTCCTGGCGATGCAGGCGAGCGAGATCTCGTGATGCAAATGTGTCGGCGCCGCGATCGTGACGGCATCGACGCCTTCGGCGACGAGCTGATCGAGCGTCTCGAAGCACTGGCAATTGGCAAGCTCGGTCGCACGCACGCGGTGCGCCGGCGAGGGATCGACCACACCGACCAGGCTGACGCCGGGAAGCCCCGCGAGCACGCGCGCGTGGTTGCTGCCCATCACGCCAGCGCCGATGACACCGACGCGCAAGCCGGCCTCGGCCGGTGCAGATCCTTTGGAACTCATTTGATCGAAACCCCGATTCAACCCAAATCCCCGGCGCCACTCCTAGCACGGCCGCCACATTTGTGGCGAATACCGGGATATGGAACCGGACACGATTTGATTCAAAAAATTACACGTTCCCCGGGCCTTAAGCCACAGTCGGAGGCTGGCACTTAAGCCCGGACCACGTGATTCGGAGTCGCTGGTTACGACCTTTGATAGTCGTCTTCAATCCGGATGATATCGTCTTCCCCGAGATAGCTGCCGGTCTGGACCTCGATCAGCTCCAGCATGATTTTACCGGGGTTCTCCATCCGGTGCACCGCGCCCATCGGGATGTAGATCGACTCGTTCTCGTGCACCGTCTTGACGGTCTCGTTTACGGTGACCCGGGCCGCGCCGCGGACCACGATCCAGTGCTCGGCGCGATGGTGATGCTTCTGGAGCGACAACCGTCCGCCCGGCTTCACCACGATGCGCTTGACCTGGTGACGTTCGCCATTGTCGACCGACTGATAGCTGCCCCAGGGACGATGCACCTTGAGGTGCTCTTCGGTGACCTGCGGCGCGACCGTCTTCAGCTTCGCAACCAGCCGCTTCAGCCCGTTGGCATCCTTCTGGCGCGAGACCAGCACGGCATCGGCGGTTGCCACCACGACGAGATCGTCGACGCCTTCGAGCGCCACCAGCGCCTTGTCGGTCGTGACGTTGCAATTGCGCGAATCCTCGAACACGGCGGTGCCGTGCGCGGCATTGCCCTGCGCGTCCTTATCCGAGAGCTCCCACACCGCAAGCCAGGAGCCGACATCGGACCAGCCGCAGGAGACGGGAACGACCGCGGCGCGCGCGGTCTTTTCCATCACCGCATAATCGATCGAGATCGCCTTGGCCGAGGCAAACGCCTTCGGCTCGAGCGTGACGAAGCCGAGATCGTGGCCGGCGTTGGCAACGGCCTCGGAGACCGCCTGCACGCTCGTCGCATCGACCTTGCGATATTCGTCGAGCAGCACGGCGGCCGGGAACATGAAGTTGCCGCTGTTCCAGAGATAGCCCGAATTGACGTAGTCGGCCGCCTTCACCGCGTCCGGCTTCTCGACGAATTTCGTGACCGCGCGCACCTCGCCCGCGACCGCTTCACCGGGGTTGATGTAGCCATATTCGGTCGCCGGCCGTTCCGGCTTGACGCCGAAGGTGACGATGCGCCCCTCGCCCGCGGCAACCAGCCCCTGCCGGCACGCCGCGACGAACGCAGCTGCGTCGCGCACAACGTGATCGGCGGCGAGCGCCAGCACGATCGCCGCGTTGTCGCGGCTCTGCGCAAAGGCAGCGCCGGCCGCAATCGCCGGTCCTGAGTCGCGCCGCATCGGCTCCAGCAACACATCGGCCTCAATGCCGATCTCGGCCAATTGCTCCAGCACCATGAAGCGATAGGCCGCATTGGTGATGACGATCGGACGATCGAACAGCGCGGCATCGGAGACGCGCAAGAGCGTGTCCTGGAACGTCGAGCGCGTGCCGAACAGCGGCAAAAACTGTTTGGGGCGTACCTCGCGCGAAGCAGGCCACAACCGCGTGCCTGCCCCGCCGCACATGATCAGGGGGATAATGCGTTTGTCCATCGTGATCTCAAACCTTGTAGTAGTCTCGATACCAGCCCACGAAGTTACGGACACCATCCTCGATCGGAGTCGATGGTGCAAATCCGGTGTCGCGCATCAAGTCGGCGACATCCGCGAAAGTCTCCAGCACGTCTCCCGGCTGCATCGGCAACAAATCCTTGACCGCCGTCCGGCCCAGCTCCCGTTCCAGAAGTCCGACGACGTGCATCAGTTCTTCCGGATGGTTGTTACCGACATTGTAGAGCCGAGACGGTGCATTTGCGGCGGCCGGATTATCCGCAGGCACCCGATCAATCAGCTTGGATACTACGCGGGTGACGTCGTCAACATAGGTGAAGTCGCGCCGCATCTTGCCATGGTTAAAGAGCCGGATCGGCCTGCCCTCCATGATGGCGTTCACAAACAGAAACATGGCCATGTCGGGCCGGCCCCAAGGGCCGTAAATGGTGAAGAAGCGCAAGCCCGTGACCGGCAGCCGGTACAGATGGCTGTAGGACTGCGCCATCACCTCATTGGCCTTCTTGGTCGCGGCGTAGAAGCTCACGGGATGGTCGGTTTTGTCCTCGATGGCAAATGGCAGTTTTGTGTTGGCGCCGTAAACGGAGGATGACGAGGCATAGACGAGATGACGACAGCCATTGTGCCGGCAACCCTCGAGCACGTTGAGAAAGCCCTGAAGATTGGAATCGGCGTAAGTCTGCGGATGTTCGATCGAGTAGCGCACGCCGGCCTGGGCGGCGAGATGCACGACGGTCGCGAACTGGTGCTGCGCGAACAGTTTCGCGATCGTGTCGCGATCGGCGAGATCGGCCTGGACAAAGGAAAAGCCGCCATCCTGCTCCAGCACGTCAAGCCGCGACCGCTTCAAGGCCGGATCGTAATAGCTGTTGAGATTATCGAGCCCGACGACCGGCCGGCCTTCGGCCAGAAGCTGCAAGGCGACGTGAAAACCGATGAAGCCGGCCGCGCCCGTGACCAAAATCGCCTGATCTGCCATCATGTTCCCAAATCTTCCGCCGCCGCCTCTTTAGCCGCCGCGTCAAGGGGGCGGCAATAGCTAACGCGGCCTCTCACGACAGCTATTGCAAGATCGGCGCCAAGACCATACCAAAGCGGCCGAATTCGGCGCAGGGCGTCGGGTTACGCCAACTCTGAAGAAACCCCTGTTCAAACGCGGGCGAGATGCGCCGAATCCTGCTTTCTGCGGCCAAGATCATTGTTTCCGGGGCGCTGCTCTATCTGGCGCTGCGCAAGGTGAACCCGTCCGATCTGTTCTCGCGTTTCACCGTGAGCAGCCTGTACTGGATCGCGCTCGCAATCGCGGTGACGTTCCTGCAGATCTTCGTCGGCGTGCTGCGTTGGCGCGAGATCAGCGCGCAGTGCGGCGCGCCGCTCGAGCTTGGGCGCGCCATGCGCTACAACGTGATCGGAACCTTCTTCAACCAGACCCTGCCCTCGGCGATCGGCGGAGATGCCGTCCGGCTCTGGCTCGTCGCCCGCGCTGGCGCCGGCTGGCGTGCAGCGACCTACTCGATCTTCGTCGATCGCGCGATCGGCCTGATCGCGCTCGCGATCGTCATCGTCGCCAGCCTGCCCTGGAGCTATCGCTTCATCAACGATGCCCAGGGACGCTCGGCGCTGTTGCTGCTGGACCTTGCGGCACTCGCGGCCGGTCTCGGATTCCTGGTCTTCGGTGCCTTGAACTGGCCGTGGCTGAAGCGCTGGTGGGCCACCCACCACATTCATGCCTGCGCTGTCATCGCCAACCGTGTCATCTTCAACCGTTCGCGCGGTCCGATCGTCACGATCCTGTCGCTGCTCGTTCACGTGCTCACCGTCGTGATCGCCTGGTGCGTGGTGCAATCGATCGCAGCGCCCGTCAATTTCGGCGAGACCTTCCTGCTCATTCCGCCGGTGATGCTGATAACCATGATGCCGATTTCGATCGCTGGCTGGGGCGTGCGCGAGGCGACCATGGGCCTTGCCTTCGGCTTTGCGGGCCTCGCAGCCAATGAGGGCGTCAACATCTCGCTGCTGTACGGTGCCGTGTCGTTCATCGTCGGCGCATTCGGCGGATTGGTCTGGATCTTCAGCGCGGAGAAGGCTCAGCAGGGATCGGCGCCGCTAGGGGTGCCGGAGTGAGCACGTTCGTTGCCGGACCTGCGACGGCGACGGGGATGTTTCTGCTCGCCCTTCTGCCTGCCGCCCTGGCTGCGCTGCTCTCGGCCTGCATCACCTGGCGCAGCATGCCCCTGCTGCAACGTTACGCACTGGCTCGGCCAAACACGCGCTCCTCGCATCGGATCCCGACACCGCAGGGTGCCGGCATTGCAATTATCGCTGCGACCCTGATGGTCGCCTCGCTTTGGGCCACCTGGTTGAATGCATCCATTCCGCTGGTCTTGATCGCGGCTACGGTGGTGATTGCGCTGGTCGGCTTTGCCGATGATATCAAATCCCTTCCCGTTCTGGTTCGGCTCGTGCTGCAGGCCGCCGCCGTCGGAGCCGTCGTGTTCACGACGCCCGAAACCTTGCGGATCGTGCCGGGACTTCCGCTTGCGCTCGAGCGCGGCCTCATCCTCATCGCAGGCGTGTGGTTCGTGAATCTCGTCAACTTCATGGACGGGCTCGATCTGATGACGGCCGCGGAGGTGGTCCCGATCACCGCCGCGCTGGCCCTGCTCGGATGGCTCGGCGACCTGCCGTTGCCGGCCGCGCTCGTCGCGGCGGCGCTGTGCGGCGCCATGGCCGGATTTGCGCCGTTCAACCGGCCCGTCGCAAAAGTGTTTTTGGGCGACGTCGGCAGCCTGCCGATCGGGCTCCTGCTCGGCTGGTGCCTGCTCGGGCTTGCCTGGCATCAGCAGATCGCCGCGGCGCTGCTGCTGCCGGCCTACTATCTTGCGGATTCCACCGTCACGCTGTTCCGGCGCATTGCCAGGCGCGAGCCGTTCTGGTCAGCGCATCGCTCGCATTTCTATCAGCGCGCCACCGACAACGGCTTCACGGTGTCCCGCGTGGTCGGCGAGGTGTTTGCGCTCAATCTCATGCTTGCGCTGCTTGCCCTCGTCACGATCAAGGCTACTTCGATGGCGGTCACGACGCTGGCGCTGCTCGCGGGCGCGATCGCGGTCGGCTTCGTGCTGCGCAGGTTTTCCCAGGTCCGGGCCGGCTGACGCGACGCCGGCGGCCATCAGGCGTCCTGAGCTGACAATGCCAGCCGCAGCCCCTCGTCGAGCGACACCTCCGGCCGCCAGCCGGTCGCGATCGCCTTCGATATATTGAGTTCGAGCGAGCCGATCAGGCTGTCATGGGTGTCCTGGCGGCCGACGACCCCGAGAACCGAGCCCAAGAGATCCTGCGGGACCGCAAACAGCCGTGGCCGCTTGCCCGCGGCCCTGGCCAGCCTCTCGATGAATTCGGGCGTCGAGACCTGCTCCTTGTCGGCGATCAGGAAGACCTCGAAATTGCTCGCGGAATCGGGATCGGCGAGCCGGCGCAGGATGAACGACGACAGGTTCTGCACGGCGAGGAAGGCGCGCTGATTGCGGACTGCGGCGAACGGAAGCGGCAATCCGAGACAGACCGCCCGGCTCAGCAGTGCAAAATTTCCCTTGGCACCGGCGCCATAGACCAGCGGCGGCCTGATCACCGAAATCTTCATGTCGCTGTCGCGCGCCAGCGTCTTGAGCCCTGCCTCGGCGGCCGCCTTGGAGATGCCATAGAGCGCGCGCGGTGTCAGGACATCGTCCTCGCTGAACGGCGCGCGGCCGTCATTGCTGCGACCGTGAACGAGCACGGTGCTGATGAAGATGAACTGGCGCACTCCGGCCGCGGCCGCCGATCGCGCCAGATGCAGAGTGCCGGCAACGTTGACGTTGTGATAGAGCTGAACCGCGTGCTCCTCGTGCTTGTGGTGAACGCGGGCAGCAAGGTGGACGACAGCATCGACACCGTCGAGCACGGCCTGCCAGTTGGTTTCGGGGCCGATCGATGCGATGACGACCTCGTCGTCCAGCCCCTCGGGGCCGCGCACCGCGCGACGGACCGACCATCCCTGCGCGATGAGTGCGGGCGCGACGTGGCGGCCGACAAAGCCGCTGGCGCCCGTCACCAGCACAACCGGCTTTCGCTCGCTCATCGCTGCCCCTCCAGCTCCGGATTGCGCAACAATTCGTCGATCACGCCAGCATAGGCATCCATAGCCGTGCCGCGATCGAATTTTGCGGCGGCCTTCACCGCCCGGTCCACCATGGCCTTGGCGTCAGCCCCGGCCGCCGCGCGGATCGCATCCGCCAGTTCCTCCGGCCGGCCCGGCGCCACCACCCAGCCCAGCCCGTTTTCGACCACGGTCAACGCGGCTTCCGCCTCCGGCTCCGAAACCAGCACCACGGGGCGGCCGACCGCCAGGAGATTATAGAACCGGCTCGGCACCGACACACCCGCGACGTTCTTCCGATAGGGGATGATCCAGACGTCGGCGGCGGCGAGAAACGCCTCGAGCTCGGCATCCTCGACGCGCGGCACGAAGGAGACGTTCGTCAGGTTCGATTCCGCCTGCAACTGCTTCAGCCGCTCGAAGCCGATCCCCCAGCCGGAGAGCAGGAAGTGGATGTCCGTCTCCCGCCGCAACAGGCGCGCGGCCTCGAACACAATCTCCGGATCGTGCGTGAAACCGAGATTGCCCGACAGCCCGACGATGAAGCGGGCCGGCACCGCGCGCCGGAACGGGTTGTCGGCGGCGATCGGACGCAGCGCGGGAACGAGCGTCGCCCAGTTCGGGATGAAGCGAATCTTGTTCGCGGTCATGCCGCGGTAGCGCAGCAGCGGCCCCTCGGCATCACGGCCGATGGTGATGACGGCATTGAGCGCGCGGAACATTAACGCGTTGGCGGCGCGGACCACGCGGGTCACGATCGAGCGCGGCTTGAGCAGGCCAGCCATCACCAACACGTCGGGAAACAGATCGTGCATGATCAATGCGGAGCGCGCGCCCCTCAGCCTTGCGGCCGCAGCGACCGCATAGGGCAGCATGAACGGCGCGGTCACGGTGAGCACGACATCGCCGCGCCTCAAAACCTTCGTCAACGCGAAGAAGGTGCGCAGCGCGAACAGGATCTCGGCAAGAGCGCGCCGAACCAGCGCCGCCTTTCCGGTCATCAAGTTCTTGACGGCAACGACGCGCGGCTTGCCCGGTCCGGTCTGCGAGGCCGGCAGCGCGCCAGGCGTGCCGGACAGCACAACGACCTCATGGTCCACGGCAAGGCGGCACGCGATCTCCGCCATGATCGCCGCCGTGGTGCTGGGATCCGGCGGATAATGCTGGCTCGCGACAACGATCTTGCCTTGAGACTGCATGGTCAGGCCGCAGTCGACCCGAATTCCGGAACGGCGTCCTTCAGGATGGTCCTGATTGTGGCGCGATCGTCGCGCGCGATCGCCTGCTCGAGCGCGGTGATCCATTTGCGCAAGGTCTGCATCGGCGGCTCGTTGGGCCGCGCCGCCATGATGCCGGCAATGCCGATCTCGACAGTCGGCTCCTCGGACGCGAACAGGATCTCGTTCAAGCGCTCGCCGGGTCGCATGCCGCTGAACACGATCTCGATGTCGTAGCCGGGCTGCAGGCCGGACAGGCGGATCATGCGCTCGGCGAGATCGACGATTTTGACCGGCTGACCCATGTTGAGCACGTAGACCGAGAGGTTCGAGCGCTCGGCCCCGAGCGCGTGGGTCGTAGCCGTGATCACGAGGTCGCAGGCCTCTCGAATGGTCATGAAGTAGCGGACCATGTCGGGATGGGTGACCGTGACCGGACCACCGGCCTCGATCTGGGCCTTGAATTTCGGCACCACCGAGCCGTTCGAGGCGAGCACGTTGCCGAACCGGACCGAGATCAGTCGCATCGGCGACGACTTGTCTCCGCCCTGCGAGCCCAGATCGTGATCGAGCGCCTGGCAGTACATTTCCGCAAAGCGCTTGGTCAGGCCGAGCATCGAGACCGGCTCGATCGCCTTGTCGGTCGAGATCATCACCATGGCCTCGGCGCCGGCGGCAAGGGCGGCGTCCGCCACGTTGATCGAGCCGAAGATGTTGGTCTTGACGCCTTCGCTCCAGTCGCGTTCCAGGATCGGCACGTGCTTGAGCGCGGCGGCATGGAACACGATGTCCGGCTTGAACTCGGCCATCAGCCGCATGACGCGTTCGCGGTCGCGGATGTCGGCGATCCGACCTTCGATCGTCGCCGCAGAACCCTGCGCCGCAAGCGCTTCCATGACCGCATAGAGCGCCGGCTCGGAATTCTCCAGCACCAGAAGGCGCGCCGCGCCGAAGGCGACGACACGCTCACAGATTTCGGAACCGATCGAGCCGCCGCCACCGGTGACGATCACGGACTTGTCCCTGATCAGGGTCTCCAGGCGCGCATAGTCGATCTTCTCGCTCGGCCGCAGCAGGAGGTCCTCGACCGCGACCGCCGTGAGCCGCGGCGTGTCGCCGCTTTCCAGTGACGGCAGCCGGCTGACGATCAGGCCAAGACGGCGCGCCCGCATCAGCACAGATTCGGGATGCGCCTCGGGCTCAAAGGCGGACGGCGTCATCACCACCCGCGCGATCGACTTGTTGCGCTTTGCGAAGTCGCCGATCACGTCCTCGATGTCGTCGATGCCGCCCAGCACCGGCACGTTGCGGATGAGCTGTCCGAGATCGGCGCGCGACGGCGACAGCACGCCAACCGGCCAGACCCGCGTGATCGCCCCGCTCTCGATGCCGCGCAACAGCACCTCGGCGTCCGCCGCGCGCCCGATCAGCAGCGTCGGCGAGGCATCCTCGATCCGGGCGTGGCGCCGCACGCGCGTGTAGCGGAAATAGCGATAGGCAAGCCTGAGCGCGCTGAGAAACGAGATCTCCAGGAACCAGTAGAGGATGATGGTGACCTTGCCGAGGAAGAAGGCGCCGCGGACGTTGGGGGCCAGGAAGATGTAGTCGAGCACGAGCAGCGCGACGGTGAGCACGGTCGCGACGCGGATGATGTTCAGCGCATCCGGCAGCGAAATGAAGCGCCATTTCGTCGTCGTCAGATTGAAGACGTAGAACACGACCACGCTGAAAGCGAGGAACCCTGGCAGGATCTTCAGCAGCAACGGCAGGCGGGCGAAGAACAGCTCCCCGCCCTCGAAGCGCAGATAGAAGGCGACGAACAGCGCCGCCGTGGTCGCCAGGAGGTCGTGGAGCGCGATCAGGAAATTGCGCAAGGTGAGATGCGAAAGACGCGTCATCCGCCGACCGATGAATATCCAGTTAGATGCAACCTGACCGCGCTGATAGCCCATCTCGTCGAGACACGCCAGCCGCGCGGCCGCTCAGGAACCGGCTTCCCCCATCTTCGGCTCGGCTTGTCGCGCGCGGATCACCATGCCGCCGGCAACGCCGACGCCGATGACGTACATCCAGCCCTCGTGGAAGTCGAACAGATGCGAGTTGAACAGCGACGTGAAGACGTTCTGCACCACGACCAGGAGGCCGACCCAGTTGGCAAGTCCGTCGCCGCGAAACAGCAGCAGATGCAGGAGCCAGATCGCATAGAGAACGACGATGCCGATGACGCCCCATTGCACGGCGACATTCAGCGTCTGGTTGTGCGGGTTGCCGATCACCTCGGCGGAAGCCTGGTAGTGCCCGCTTGGTGTGGCGACCTGCTCGAACAATCCGCGCGTCGAGCCGGTGCCGTGCCCCATAACCGGCGCCTCCGCGAAGAAGCCGAGGGATTTTCGCCAGAATTCGAGCCGCAGCCCGAGCGAGGTCGGCTCTCCCCTCTCCATGTAGCCGCGATAATCGCTGGCAAAGGTGTCGGCAGTCTTGCGCAGTTGCGGCGAGACCTGCCAGGCGAGAGCAGCACCAACGAGCAGAGCGGCGGAGATGATCGCAATGCTCCGCCCTTTCAGATGCAGCAGCGCGAACACCGCGAACATGATCGGCACGGTGACGAGTGCGGTGCGCGACACGACGACAAAAGCCATGTTGACGAAGAAGCTCAGCGCAAGCGTCGTCAACAGGGCGGCGAGCCAGAATCTCTTCTCACGCAAAAGCATCACGACCGGATAGGCGAGCGCGACCGCGCACAGCGTGAATTCCTGGCTCTGGTCGATGTAGTTCTTGACGAAGATGCCGCGCTCGATGTTTCCGGGCTTGATCGAGAGTGCTGGATTGAAGGCGACCAGCCAGGACATCACCGACAACAGCGCGCAGGAGGCCAGGAAGGCGATGAACACCCAGCGTCCGCGCGAGGAGCGCTCGAAATGATAGAGCAGGACCGGCAGCACCAGCAGCTTGACGGTCGGGTTCACGGCATAGAGCCGCGCGCCCCACACCGCATCGGACCACAGTGTTCCGACCAAAGCGAGCAGGAACAGCGCGATCGGCGCCGCACAGATCGGCCGCTTCAACGATTGCAGGAAATCCCTGACGTTGAGAAACGGCACCATGCAGACGAGCATGAGGGCATTGAAGATCGCGGCCAGCGAGGTCGACCACGGCAGCGAGGCCGCGGTCAGCACCGCGAACAGGTCCACGCATTCGATCCACGCGGCGGGGCTGCGCAGGCGGCGGAGCATCATCGCGCCGGTGGTTTCTCGCGCCAGCGTCGTCACGTCGTCCCTCCTCGCGCCCGGTTGACGAGCGCGGTCGTGCTGAATCCCCTGAGGATGTCGACCAGCACCACCGTTCCCCCCGCGGCTTCGACGACATCGTAACCAACCACCTGCTCGCGGGTGTAGTCGCCGCCTTTCACCAGCACGCTTGGCTTGATGTCGGTGATCAGATTGATCGGCGTATCCTCTTCGAAGATGACGACGAGGTCGACGGCTTCGAGCGCGGCCAGCACCTCGGCCCGCGCGCGCTCGTTCTGCACCGGCCGGTCCTCGCCCTTCAGCCGCTGCACCGAGGCGTCGCTGTTCAGGCCGACGACGAGGCGGTCGCAGGCGGCGCGCGCCGCGGTCAGCACCTTGACGTGGCCGGGATGCAGGATGTCGAAGCAGCCATTGGTGAAGCCGACGCGCAGGCCCTGCTTGCGCCAATCCGCAAGCTGCGCCTGGAGCGCGCCCGGTGCGAGCACGATCTTCTCTTCGGCTGCGAGATAGGCATGCGGCAATATCTTCCGCCGCAGTTCGGCCGCGCTCACGCTCGCGGTGCCCTGCTTGCCGACCGCGACCGCAGCCGCGGCGCTGGCCATGCGCAGCGACGTGTCCCAATCGGCGCCCGCCGCGAGCGTCGCGGCGAGCGCGGCAGAGACCGTGTCGCCGGCGCCCGAGACGTCGCGCACCTTCACCGGATAGGCCGGCACGTGGACGGCGTCGCCCTCGCGCGGCACCAGCGTCATGCCGTGCTCGCTTCGCGTCACCAGGATGGCCTCGCAATCGGCAAGCCGCATCACGTCCTGCGCGGCCTCGGTGATAGCATCGACGGTGTCGGCGCGGCTGCGGGTCGCCTCGGCAAATTCCTTGCGGTTGGGCGTGAGCAGGCTGGCGCCACGATAGATCGCCCAATTGGGGCTCTTGGGGTCGACGAGCACGCGCTTGCCGAGCTTTCGCGCGGCGTCGATCACGTTGCGGATCACGCGCGCGGTCAGGACGCCCTTGGCGTAATCGGAGAGCAGCACGATGTCGGCGCGGGGAAGCTGCGGCAGGATCGCCTCGATCAGCTTCAGCTCGATTTCGGGGGAGGCAGGCGCCGCCTGCTCCCAGTCGGCGCGCAGCATATGGGTGGAAAAATGCTCGGAGACGAAGCGCACCTTGCGCGTGGTCGGGCGCGAGGGATCGCTGACCAGAACGCTTTCGATGCCGGCGATCTCCGACAACGCGCCCCTGAGCCGCGCCCCCGCATCGTCCTCGCCGACGAGAGCGACGAAGATGCAGCGCGCACCGAGGGACACGACGTTGCGCGCCACGTTGCCGGCGCCGCCGATATGGGTCTCGCTGCGTTGCGCGGCGATGACGGGCGCCGGCGCTTCCGGCGAAATCCGCGACACCTCGCCATAGACGAATTCGTCGAGCATGAGGTCGCCAATGCAGAGCACCGTTCGGCCGGCGATGGCCTGCGCAAGCGTATCGAAATCGAAGACGGGCGTGTGCATGGTCCTCAACGCCTCATCGGAAACGGTCGGGCCGGTCAAGGTAACCCCTGACATAGGCCGTCACCGCATCTTCGAGGGCCGTGAAGCCGCCGTTATAGCCGGCGCGGCACAGGCGATCGACCTCGCTCTGGGTGAAATACTGGTATGAGCCCCGGATCGCCTCGGGCATGTCGACATAATCGATATTGGGCTTGGTGCCGAGCGCGGCGTAGGCCGCGACCATCATGTCCTTGAAGCTGCGCGCCTTGCCGGTTCCGACGTTGAAGAGCCCGGAGACCGAGGGCGTTGCCAGCAGCCACATGATGACCCGCACGACGTCGTCGACGTAGATGAAATCGCGCCGCTGGTCGCCGTCGGCGATGCCCTCGCGATGCGACTTGAACAATTGCACGACGCGCCCCGCTTTGATGTCGTCGAAGCGCTTCGCCAGCACGCTCATCATCGTGCCCTTGTGATACTCGTTCGGGCCGAACACGTTGAAGAATTTCAGCCCCGCCCATTGCGGCGGCAGCTTGTCGCCGCGCGCGACGCGTTCGGCGACAGCGAGATCGAACAGATGCTTGCTCCAGCCATAGAGGTTCATCGGCCGCAACGTCTTCAGCGCGGCGAGCGATGCGTCATCGCCAAAGCCTTCCTCACCGTCGCCATAGGTGGCGGCCGACGATGCGTAGATGAACGGCACGGCGTTGGCCGTGCACCAGTCCAGCAGGCGCATCGAGAGGCGGAAATTGGTCTCGATGACGAGATCGCCATCGGTCGCGGTGGTCTCGGAAATGGCCCCGAGGTGAATCACGGCGTCGAGCTTGCGCCCTTTCAGCCAGTCGATCAGCTCGGCCGGCGGCACGATGTCGGCGAGCTGCCGCTTGGCAAGGTTGCGCCATTTGCCGTCGTGGCCGAGCAGGTCGCAGACCACCACGTCGCTGCGGCCCGCATCATTGAGCGCCGCCACGACATTCGACCCGATAAAACCGGCCCCGCCGGTCACCAGCAACATTCCATCGTCCCTGCCCGATTTGCCAAATTCAGCGCCCAAGAAACTGCCCAAGAAACTGCCCAAGACCCCGCCGCAAGCCCTGCCGTAGCGCATGATCCGGCAAAGTGTAAGCGGTTTTGGGATCGGAACTGTCCCGACTTTACCTGCCTGTGCAGAGCGGCTACCGAACGGACCCTGTCGACACCGCTTGGGTCTCCATCAAAAAAATGAACAAAGATTCGCAATTTAGTGGATTTGAGGATCCGGCCGACACGCGCCCGATCCTGATCGTCCCCTATATGTGGATCGGCGATTTCGTTCGGAACCACACCGTGGTGCGGGTCCTGAAGGAGCGCTGGCCGAATCGGCCGGTCGACCTCCTGACCACCCCGCTCTGCGCCCCGCTGGTCGATTACATGCCCGGCGTCCGCCAGGGGATCGTCTGGGACCTGCCGCGCAGCCGGCTCGCGGTGGCCCGCCAATTCGGCCTCGCGAAGCTCTTGCGCGAGCGGAACTATGGCACTGCCCTGGTGCTGCCCCGGACCTGGAAGGCGGCCATCGCGCCGGCGCTGGCCGGCATCCCCGAGCGGGTCGGCTTCGTCGGCGAGTTCCGGTTCGGGCTGATCAACCGCTGGCGCTGGGGCGAGAAGCGGTTACCCCGCTTCATCGACAAGAACGCCGCGCTCGCCCGGCCCGACGGCGCGCCGCTGCCCCCGGAATGGCCGGTGCCGCAATTGCGGGTCCCGCCCGAGGAGGTCGCGCGCTGGCGCCAGGCGAACGGCCTGACCGGGGTCACCGCGGTCGCGCTGGGTCCGGGATCGGTCGGCGCCTCCAAGCGATGGACCTATTATCCGGAAGCCGCCCGCCAGTTCGTCGAAAAGGGCCTGGACGTTTGGGTGGTCGGCGGCCCCGGCGAGAAGGCCATGGCCCAGGAGATCGTCGCGGCCGGTGGGCCGCGCGTGCGCGACCTGACCGGCACCGACTTGCGCAACGGGGTGCTCGCGATGGCGGCGGCCGGCGTTGCCATTTCCAACGACTCCGGACTGATGCATATCGCGGCGGCGCTGGGCACGCCGACCATTGGCATCTTCGGCCCGACCAACCCCTACCTCTGGGCGCCGCTCAATGGCCTCGCCGCCACCGTCGTGCAGGACAAGTCGATCCTCTCCTGCCAGCCCTGCCAGAGCACGATCTGCCGGATGAACGACCACCGCTGCATGCGCGACATCGCGGCCTCCGAGGTCGTCGCGATCGCAGAGCGCGTGCTCAGCGAAAGCGCCGCGCGGGCGACGACCTGATGTCTGGAAAATAGAGCGGGCGACGCTCATATTCAGGAGAACGGAGCGGAGTATCCCATGACTGCTTTTGTCAGAGGTGCTTTAGGGGTCGCCTTGGTTGGGCTTACGTTCGGAGGCTATCCGGCCAAGTGGTGGTCGGCTGCTCTCGCTATCTCGATCTGTGTCGCCGCCGCTGCGGCTCTTCATTTTTTCGCGCCATAGCTAAGTGTCTTCCGGCCGTCGCCGAACTTGACGGCGGCCATCGTCACCGCCGCGCCGAACGACGCGGTGTCGGAGAAAGACTTCGGCGTCTCCTTCATATCCTCCCAACGAGGACACGCTTGACCGGCCGGGCAACGGACTTCTCTGCCGACGGCCGACGCGGAATGAAGAAGCTGTTCACGAGAATCGGATCGGTATCTCCGAGCGCTGTTCGCTCCTCGACGAGCAGGCTCATGACCGAGCGCATCTTCATGATCTCCTGCGCCACGAAGGCGCAGCTCTCATCCCGGTTGATCTGGTCACGCATGATGGCCTCGGCCTCGAGCATGCTCACGCGTAGCGCCCTGATAAGTCGTCGTATTTCGTTGATGCGATTGTCCATGGCCATCTCCACTCACGGATGGCAGAATAAGAACAAATCATGAACAATTTGTCAAGGACACCGAAGAACAAAGCCCGCGGCCGGTGACGGCGCGGGCTCGATCATTTCTGCGATGATGCCTGTTTACAGGTGATTTGCCCGACGCGTCAAGCTGATTTCGTAAAATCCGTAAATCATCGTCCGCAGTCAACGCGTCGCCCCAGCCGTTATCGGCTACTTTGCATGGGGTTGTTTTGGACATTTTGTTTTGAGCCCCGAAAAGCCCCGGTTCAGAGCAGCGGACGATAGACGTCCCCGATCCCAGCGGCTTCCGCATCCAGGCTGAACCGTTCGAGCACCCGTGCCCGCCCGCGTGCGCCCATGGCGAGCGCTGAGGCCGGGTCGCGCATCAGCGGCTCGAGCGCGGCGACCAGGGCGTCCGCATCTCCCGGCGGCGTCAAGACGCCGGTGACGCCGTCCTCGACAACGAGCTCGGCCGCGCCGGCGCGTGAGGCTACCAGCGCGCTGCCGGCCGCCATCGCCTCGATCAGTGTCAGGCCGAAACCCTCGTTGCGCGAGGTGAAGGCGTAGATCGTCAGGCGCTGATACCAGCGCTGCACCTCATCGATCGGCAATTCACCGGTGATGACGATGCGCGATTGCAGGCCGGCGGCTTCGATCCGCTTTTTCAGATCATTCGCGAACGGCACCTGCTCCGGCGTGATCGCACCGACCATGACGGCGGTGAAATCCGGATAGCGCGGCAACAGGCGGCACATCGCTTCCACAAAGACATCGCTGCCCTTCTGCGCACGCACGCGACCGAAGCAGCCGATCGCGTAGCGGCCGGGCAGCCCGGCTTCCGCAAACGCCGCGGCGCGATCTAAAGGTGGCGCATAGACGTCGGTGTCGACGCCATGCGGGATCACGGTCGCCTTCACTTTCAGGAACGACGCGGAGATGTCTGACGTTGCGATGATCGCGTCCATGCGCCGGATCAGCCAGCGCGTGATCCAGCTATGATGCCGCTGCGCGGCCGATGTGAACACGAGCTTCAAGGGCCAGCCGAGCGCGCGCAGGAGTACGCCCGCGATCATCTCGTTGTTGCGCCGTGCGTGCCAGATCAGCGGCGCGCGCCGGCGCCATAGTTTCAGGAAACCGGCAACGTCGAGCCGCGCGATCCCCTCCGGCGCATCCGAGCCGAACCAGGCGGCGCGAAACAGCTTTGCCAGGCGCGGCGCGACCATCCGGTTGGTCGCAGTCACGCCGGAATAGCGCCTGTGCAGATTTGGCACGATCAGTTCGAGATCGCCCGGGAAATTGGCCACGTCACGCTCCGTTTCGCAAAGTTCCTATACGCAACATTAAGCATAGTGACCAGTTCGGCCGCGCCGATACCCCCTCTTCACCACGCAACCGCTAGCATCGGTGGATGATCGGAAGACGGGTGAGATCATGACTGTGCTTGTCACCGGCGGTGCCGGCTATATCGGAAGTCACACGGTTCTGGCGCTGGCGGAAGCCGGCGAGGACGTCGTCGTGATCGACGATCTCTCCACGGGCTTTTCCGCCTACTTGCCGGAAGGCGTGCCGCTGTTCATTGGGGACGCCGGCGACGAGAACCTTCTCGAAGGCGTGATCGCCCAGCACAACATCGAGAGCATCATCCATTTCGCGGGCTCGGTCGTGGTGCCGGAATCGATGCGCGATCCGCTCGGCTACTACCGCAACAACTTCATGACCGCGCGCAACCTGCTCAATGTCGCAGTCAAGCGCGGCATCAACCGCTTCATCTTCTCGTCCACCGCCGCCGTCTACGGCAATCCCGATCAGGTGCCGGTGCCCGAGCAGGCGCCGACGCGGCCGCTCTCGCCTTACGGCTCCTCGAAGCTGATGACCGAGATCATGCTGCACGACGTCGCCTCGGCCTACGGCATGCAATATGTGACCTTGCGCTATTTCAACGTGGCCGGCGCCGATCCGCAGGCGCGCATCGGGCTTGCCACCGTCGGCGCCACGCATCTGCTCAAGATCGCGGTCGAGGCCGCGACCGGCCAGCGCGCCAAGATCGACGTGTTCGGCACCGACTATCCGACCCCGGACGGAAGCTGCATCCGCGACTTCATCCACGTTACCGACCTGTCGCAGGCGCATCGCTCAGCATTGGCTTACTTGCGCGGCGGCGGCGCCTCGACGACGCTGAACTGCGGCTATGGCCGCGGTTACTCCGTGCTCGAGACCATCGATGCCGTGCGTCGCGTGTCGGGGCGCAGCTTTGCGGTCCAGTACGCGCCGCGCCGGCCCGGCGACATCATGACCATGGTCGCCGACACCAGCCGCATTCGCAGCGTGCTGGACTGGAAGCCGCAATACGAGAACCTCGAGACGATTGCGGCTCACGCGCTGGCCTGGGAGGAACAGCTGTTCCGCGAGCGCCACGGCGAGCTCCGCCAGGCGGTCTCGGCCTAGAATCGTTAGGTTTGCAAGTCCTTAATTGGGCTTGAAAAACCCCGTCTGAGCGGGCACAGAGGCCATTCGATCCCTGACGCGCGGGCAGGTTTTGCCCCCAGCCGTCAATGGACTACGGATGGCCCAGTTTCCAAAGAAAATCACCGACGATCCCTATGCGGCAGCGATCCTGATTCGCCGCCTCGTCATGGAACAGGGGATTACCTATTGGCGGCGCTATTTGGTCGCCTTCGCGCTGATGGCAACGGCCGCCGGCGCGACCGCGGCCGCGACTTACGTTCTCGGCCAGGTCATCAACCAGGCCTATGTCGACAAGAACGTCCCGGGCATCGCGATGCTGTCCGGCGTGACGGTGATCCTCTTGTTCATCAAGGGCGTTTCGACCTACGGCCACATGGTGATCCTGACCAAGATCAGCAACGCCATCCTCGCCACCAACCAGCGGCAACTCTTCGCCAAGCTGATGCGCGAGAGCATCGGCTTCTTCTCCGAGCGGCACTCCTCGGAGTTCTTGGCGCGGCTGACCGCCGGCGCCAAATCCATCACCGACGTCCTCAACATGCTGGTCAATGCCGTCGGGCGCGACCTGATGATGCTGCTCGCCATGATCGGCGTGATGGTGTGGCAGGATCCGCTGATGTCGTTCATCGGCCTCGTCGCCGTGCCGCCGGCGATGCTGGTGCTGCGCAAGCTGGTCAAGCGCATCAAGGGCCTCGCCTACAACCAGTTCACCGGCACCGCGGACATCCTGGAGACCATGCAGGAATCGCTGCAAGGCATCCGCACGGTCAAGGCATTCACGCTGGAAGATGCGATGCAAAGCCGCATCGACGAGAACATCAGTGTCGTCGAGCGCAACGCCAACAAGATGGCGCGCGTCGCCAACCGCTCCAATCCGCTGATGGAGATGCTCGGCGGCTTCGCGGTCGCCGGCTGCCTGCTCTATGGCGGCTACAGCGTGGTCGCGCTCGGCGCCACACCCGGCCAGTTCTTCTCGTTCATGACCGCGTTCCTGATGGCGACCGAGCCGGCCAAGCGGCTGGCGCGGCTCAACATCGACCTCAACAGCCAGCTCGTCGGCGCGCGCATGCTGCTCGAAGTCGTCGACAGCCCGGCGAGCGAGCAATCCGACGACGACAAGCCGGCGCTGAAATTGTCGGACGCGCGGATCGAGCTCAACGACGTCAGCTTCGCCTATCGCGCCGGCGAGACCGTGCTCAACCGCATGAGCTTCACTGCCGAGCCCGGCAAGGTCACCGCGCTGGTCGGCCCCTCCGGCGGCGGCAAGTCGACCGTGCTGGCGCTGCTGCTGCGCTTCTACGAGGTGACGCAGGGCGACATCCTGATCGACGGCCAGTCGATCTCGTCGGTGTCGCGCAAGTCGCTGCGCGCACAGACCGCCTATGTCGGCCAGGACGTCTATCTGTTCCGCGACACCATCCGCAACAACATCGCCTTCGGCAGGTTTGGTGCCACCGAGGATGAGATCATCGATGCCGCCAGGGCGGCCTGCGCCCACGACTTCATCATGAGCTTCCCGCTCGGCTACGACACGCCGGTCGGCGAGCACGGCACGCAGCTCTCCGGCGGTCAGCGCCAGCGCATCGCGGTGGCGCGCGCACTGCTCAAGAACGCGCCGATCATCCTGCTGGACGAGGCCACCGCCGCGCTCGATTCCGAATCCGAGAAGCAGGTGCAGGAGGCGATCGAGCATCTGTGCCGGAACCGCACCACGATCGTGATCGCGCACCGCCTGCACACCATCATGCACGCGGACGCAATCCTGGTGGTCGAGGGCGGCGAGATCGTCGAGCACGGACGCCACGACGAGCTGCTGCGCCGCTCCGGCCGCTACGCCTCGTTCTTCCGTCTCCAGCATCACGACACCAGCCCCCTGGGACTGGCGCCGATCAGCGCAACCGCTTAGGAATTCTTATCACCCAAGAGCAGCGAGACCGCTTCATGAACGCCGCCTCCTACGTCATCCCGCTTCCGCCTCAGGCTTCGCTTCCCGTCGTCGGCGAATCCGGCCGCTATCCGGTCCGCCGCATCTGGTGTGTCGGCCGCAACTATCTCGAGCACATCCGCGAGATGGGCAATGACGAGCGTGCCCCGCCGTTCTTTTTCGCCAAGCACGCCGACATGCTGGTGCCCGATGGCGCCACCATCCCTTATCCGCCGCTGACCAAGGACCTGCATCACGAGGTCGAGCTGATCGTCGCGATGAAGAGCGGCGGCCTCAACATCCCCGCCGAGAAGGCGCTCGACCATGTTTACGGCTACGCCGTCGGCATCGACTTGACCCGCCGCGACCTCCAGATCGCCTCGCGCAAGAAGGAGCGTCCCTGGGAGATCGGCAAGTCGTTCGACGGTTCGGCGCCCTGCTCCGCGGTGCAGCCGGCTTCGAAGATCGGCCACCCGTCGAAGGGCAAGATCTGGCTTACTGTGAACGGCAAGGAAGCGCAGAAGGGCGACCTCACCGAGCTGATCTGGAACGTGCCGGAGATCATCTGGCAGCTCTCGCAGCAGGTAAAGCTCGCCGCCGGCGACATCATCCTGACCGGCACGCCCGCCGGCGTGTCGCAGCTCCAGCCCGGCGACAAGCTCGAATGCGGCGTCGACGGCGTCGGCTCGCTGAAGGTCTCGATCGGCCAGCCGGAGTAAAGCTGCGTCCGGCACCCGAAATGCAAAGCCCCGGAGTGCATTCCGGGGCTTTTCCATATTAAGCTGATCCCGGTGGCTCGGCCGGCAGGCCTGTGTCGAGAATGCACTCAAACGAGAGGATGTCTCGGATGTCGAACACGACCACGGAGCTCGAAGCGCTCCTCATGCAGCGCTCGCTCACGGATCCACAGCTTCAGGCCGCGGCGGAAGCAGCGCCGGACTTCCGGATCCTGCCGGATGCCACGGTGATCAAGATCGGCGGACAGAGCGTCATCGATCGTGGCCGCGCCGCGGTCTATCCGCTGGTCGAGGAGATCGTCGCGGCGCGCAAGGCCCATAAGCTCCTGATCGGGACCGGCGCAGGCACGCGCGCGCGGCATCTCTATTCGATCGCGGCGGGGCTACGCCTGCCGGCCGGCGTGCTCTCGCAGCTCGGCGCCTCCGTTGCCGATCAGAACGCCGCGATGCTGGGGCAACTTCTTGCCAAGCACGGCATTTCCGCGGTCTCTAGCGCCGGGCTCTCGTCCGTGCCGCTGTTCCTGGCCGAGGTGAACGCCGTCATCTTCAGCGGCATGCCGCCCTATAGCCTGTGGATGCGGCCCGCGGCCGAGGGCGTGATCCCTCCCTATCGCACCGACGCCGGATGCTTCCTCGTCGCCGAGCAGTTCGGCTGCAAGGCGATGATCTACGTGAAGGACGAGAACGGCCTCTACACCGCGAATCCCAAGACCGCGAAGAACGCCACCTTCATCCCAAAGATCTCGGTGGCCGAGATGAAGGCCAAGGGGTTGCAGGACTCGATCCTGGAATTTCCCGTGCTCGACCTCCTCACCTCGGCGCGCCATGTCCACCAGGTGCAGATCGTCAATGGCCTCGTTCCCGGCAACCTGACCCGCGCACTCGCGGGCGAGCATGTCGGCACCATCATCACCGCGAGCTGAAGGGACCAGCGCCATGACTGTCACCAACCAGATCAAGCACGTCGCCTCGCCGCTCGCACGTCAGACACTGCTCGACGGCGATCTCACCCGCCCCGTCGCAGGCAGCAGCCCGATCAAGCTGTTGCCCTGGGTGCAGGTGATCAAGATCGGCGGCCGCCTGATGGATCGCGGTCACGAAGTGATCCTTCCCCTCGTCGACGAGCTGCGGTCGCTGCTGTCAGAGCATCGCCTGCTGATCCTGACCGGCGCCGGCGTCCGCGCCCGCCATCTCTACAGCGTCGGCCTCGACCTCGGCCTCCCCGTCGGGTCGCTCGCGCCGCTCGCCGCAAGCGAGGCCGGCCAGAACGGCCATATCCTTGCGAGCCTGCTCGCGCCTGAGGGCGTGTCCTACATCGAGCACCCGACCATCGCGCACCAGCTCGCCATTCATCTCTCGGCAGCCCGCGCGGTCGTGGGCAGCGCGTTTCCGCCCTACCACCATCATGAATTCCCGACCTCGCGCATCCCGCTGCATCGGGCCGACACCGGCGCCTTCCTGCTCGCGGACGCTCTGGGCGCCGCCGGCCTCACGATCGTGGAGGATGTCGACGGCGTCTACACTGCGGATCCCAATGCCGCCGACGGCAAGCAGGCGCAGTTGCTGCGCGAGACCGGCGTCGCCGAGCTTGGCAAGCTCAAGGGCACGCTGCCGTTCGATCCGGCGCTCATCGAGGTCATGGCGAACGCGCGGCACATCGCGCGCGTGCAGGTCGTGAACGGCCTCGTTCCGGGCCGGCTTACGGCGGCCCTGCGCGGCCAGCACGTCGGGACGATCATTCAGACCGGTGCGCCGGCCTGAGGACTCGATCTACCAGGCCTTCACCGGTCGGTTGGCATGGCTCACCTGCGGGACACCGCGGTTGAGCGACATGTGGGAGTGGACACACAGCCAGCCATCGGCATTCCCCGAGAACACCATCGTCGCCCGGCCGGGGCGCGGGAACGGACTGCCATCGGCGTGATAGCCCGTGCTCGTCCACGGCACGATCACGGTCACCATCGTGCCGTCCGGCGAGGCCAGGATCGAGATCTGCTCGAGGACGAAGCGGAAGTCGGTTGTCTTGGGCCAGACGTTATCCCATTGCGTCACGACCCATTGATCGAGACCAGGGATGACGTCGTTGTGCGTGCCGAAGGCAAGCACATCCGGATGGAAGAGCGGCCTCGCCGAGGCGTAGTCGACCTCGCGGACATAGCCCGCGAAGGTTTCCAGCCAGTGGCGGAAGAACTGCTCTGTCTCGGCGTCGGCGGCCGGCAACGGGGCCATTGCCTACTCCCAATTCGGCGCGGACGCAGCAATCACCGCAGCGCCGACATCACGATAAGACCGAGGATCACCGCCGTCAGCGAATATTTCAGCGTGTAGTAGACGTTGCGGTTCCACTCCTTGACCTTGCGGCTCGCAAGGTGGATTTCGTAGAGCTTGCCGAACACCTTGTTGAGCACGCCGACGCTCTCACCGTCGACGTTCTGGGTCGCCGACGCCTTGACGATGTTATGGCTGACCCAGCGATTCATCGCGGTCATGAAGCCATACTTCATCGGGCGCTCGACGTCGCAGAACAGGATGATGCGGTTGACGTCGGTCGCGTTCTCGGCGCTGTGGATAAAGGTCTCGTCGAACATGAAGGCTTCGCCGTCGCGCCAGACGCATTCGACGCCGTCGACGAGAATCCGGCACTTGTTCGAGTTCGGCGTGACGAGCCCGAGGTGATAGCGCAGCGATCCGGCGAAGGGATCGCGGTGCGCGCCCAGCTTGCCGCCGGGCGGCAGCATCGCAAACATCGCGCCGTGCACCGACGGAATCGAGTTCAAGAGCTCCACCGTCTTCGGGCACAGCGTGCGCGCCGAGGGCAGGAAGTCGTCGTACCATTTCAGGTAAAAGCGCTTCCAGCCGCTCTTGAAGAACGAATAGAAGCCCCAGTCATTGTTCTTCGCCGCGGCGCGGATGAAGCCTTCATCGAACAGGCGCACCGCCTCGTCGCGGATCGTCTCCCAATTCTCGCTGAGCGGCTTCAGCTCCGGAAACTGATCAACCGAGATCACCGGCTTGTTCGGCACGGCCGAGCCGGCATACATCAGCACGTTGTAGGGTGCGAGATAGGTCGAATGATCGCCAAGCTGGCGCGCAAAGCGCAGCCGCTGCTTGCCACGGAAGTGGACGTAAATCGTTGATGCCGCAAGCACATAGAGGATGACAAGTTGCGGCGCAAAGAGCTGTTTCAGCATTTCCCCGATCCCCAAGCGACCCAGCTGCGTCTCGTGTAGCCCGGCCCGCCGCTAGCGGCAAGGCGCCGCAGACGGGTTCCGTCGTTCTCGACACAGTTGAGACAGCTGGGGATGCGATCAGGCCCGCGCGAGCGCCTGCAGCCCCTTGAAGGTCAGACGCTTGGGGTCCCTGACGCCTTCGAGATAGAGCCGGCGGATGAAGGTGGTGACGGCGTCGCGGTCACAATCAGTCAGCGCGACGACGGCGTCGACCGCGATCTTCTGGGCTTCCATTGGGCGTCCCTCGATTCACGAGCACCCCGGCCGAGACAGCCTAGGACTCGCCGGTTAATCCGGCGTTAACCGTTTGGGCAGCATGGCCGATTCATCTCCGGCCTCGAATACGCAAAACAACGCATGGCGCGGCCGGCGCCGTCAGCTCGCGGTGATATCGAGGACGGCCTGGGCAAAGGCCTGCGGGGCTTCCTGCGGCAGATTGTGTCCGATGCCGCCGGTGATCGTCCGGTGCTCGTATCTGCCGGAAAACATCTTCGCGTAGGCCGAGGGCTCCGGGTGCGGTGCCCCATTGGCATCGCCCTCCATGGTGATTGTAGGCACGGTGATCACCGGCAGGCCCGCCAGCCGCTGCTCGAGCTCGGCATACTTTGCTTCGCCCTCGGCCAGCCCGAGCCGCCAGCGATAATTATGGATCGCGATGTCGACATGATCGGGATTGTCGAGCGAGGCCGCGCTGCGGTCGTAGGTGACATCGTTGAAATGCCACTGGGGCGAGGCGAGCTTCCAGATCAGCTTGGCGAAGTCATGCCGGTTCTTGGCATAGCCTTCGCGGCCGCGCTCGGTGGCGAAATAGAACTGATACCACCATTGCAGCTCGGCAACCGGCGGCAGCGGCATCTTGCCTGCTGCCTGACTCGAAATCAGGTAGCCGCTCACCGACACCATCGCCTTGACGCGCTCCGGCCAGAGCGCCGCAATGATGTTGGCGGTCCGTGCGCCCCAATCATAGCCGGCGAGCGTCGCCTGCTTGATGCCAAGCGCATCCATCAGCGCGACGATGTCGGCAGCGAGCGCTGCGGGCTCGCCGTTGCGCATCGTCTCGCCGGAGAGGAAGCGTGTCGTGCCATAGCCGCGCAGATGCGGAACGATGACACGATAACCCGACTTCGCCAACGCAGGCGCGACATCGACGAAACTGTGGATGTCATAGGGCCAGCCGTGCAGCAGGATCACCACGGAACCATCGGCCGGACCGGCCTCGGCGTAACCGACGTTGAGGACGCCGGCATCGATCTGCTTGATCGCGGCGAAGGACGTGTTCGTACCCGGCTTGATCGCGGGCAAGGTCGAGGGGCTCGCGGACTGCGCGGCCGCGACGCCGCCGAAAACGAATGGTGCGGCGACGCCAATCGCGGCGGTGGCCAGGAAACGACGACGATCTCTGTTTATCTCTTTTGACATCTTCATCTCCTGCATTTGGAAGGCGCGCAATGCGACAGAGCGGCCGCTGTATCGCGACGGATGTAGGCGCAAGCGAGACGGCGGCGAATGGCCGGTCTGCGATAAGCACTCTTTCGCGCGGCGAACGAGTCACAATTCAGCGAGTGTCGATAGCCTTCTTGAGGACCGCGAACTGCTTCTTCAACCGCGGCACGGCAAAATCCGTGAAGGCTCGCACTTTCGGCACCGACAGCCGGCCCTGCGGCGAAATCAGGTGCACGGGCATTTCGGGATCCTCGTCGCCGGCAAGCACCACGTCGAGCTCGCCGCGCCGTACCTGCTCGGCGACTTGATAGGAATACATCCGCGCGACGCCACGCCCGGCGACGGCGGAAGCGACCGCGGCATAGGTGCTGTTGATCACGAGCCGCGGCGCGAACTGAACTGTTCGCGGCACCATGGAGCCGGGCTCCGGCGCAAACGTCCAGGAATTCGGCAGGTGGGCCATGGCGACGATCTGATGCTTGGCGAGATCGCCGGGCTCCACGATGCGTGGATGCTGGTTGAGATATCGCGGAGCAGCCACCACGACACGGCGGACGTCGCCGAGCTTCATCGCCACCATCGCGGAGTCCGAGAGAGGACCGATGCGGAGCGCCACGTCGATGCCCTCCTCTATCAAATTGACCGCCCGGTCGAACAGCAACAGTTTTGCCGACACCGTCGGGTAGGCATCCAGGAAAGTGTCGAGGATCGGCCGCAGCACCATCTCGCCGGAGACCACCGGCGCAGTGATTGCAAGCGTGCCGCGCGGCGCGGCACGCGGGCCCGCCGCGATATCGTCGGCCTCCTCCAGCTCGGTCAGTACGCGGCGACAGATCGCCACGTAACGCTCGCCCTCCTCGCTGAGCTTGATCGACCGCGTCGTGCGGTGCAGGAGCTCGGTGCCGACCCGCTCCTCCAAAAAGGCGATGGCACGGCTCACTGCGGCCGGCGAGCGGCCGAGCTTGCGGCCAGCAGCAGCAAGGCTGCCTTCGTCCACCGCAAGGACGAACACCTTCATCGCGTCGAGACGATCCATGCGCCTTCCGTCGCCCCAGCAAAGTCCGAACCGCAAGCTAGGCGCTCACGCGCGGCACGACAACCGCCGCAAGGGCCGATCCGCCATTCGACCGCGCCGCGAAAGAGTGTCTGCCGGACAGCGCGTATTCGCAACCAAGCCGCCGCGGCGTACCTCAGCGTGCAAGCCAGTCCCGCTCCGCAGGCGACCGGCATCCGTTCAACACCAGGAGCCCATCATGGGTATCGAGCAGAAAGTCGCTATCATCACCGGTGCATCGCAGGGCATCGGCGCCGCCCTCGTCCAAGCCTACCGCGACCGCAATTATCGGGTCGTCGCAACGGCCCGCAGCATCAAGCCGTCGAGCGATGACGAAGTCCTCGCCGTTCCCGGCGACATTGCCGACTGGAACACCGCCGAGCGCGTGGTGTCTCAGGCCGTGGCCCGGTTCGGCCGTGTCGACACGCTGGTCAACAATGCCGGCATCTTCGTCGCGAAGCCGTTCACGCAATACACGGCCGAGGACTATGCGGCGGTGATGGGCATCAACGTCGCCGGCTTCTTCCGCATCACGCAGCTGGCTATTGCCGAGATGGAAAAGCAGGGCTCGGGCCACGTCGTCCAGATCACGACCACCCTCGTCGATCAAGCCAATTCGAAGGTGCCATCAGTGCTGGCATCGCTCAGCAAGGGCGGGCTCGCCGCCGCGACGAAGTCGCTGGCGATCGAATATGCCAAGCGTGGCATTCGCGTGAACGCGGTCTCGCCCGGCATCGTCAAGACGCCGATGCATCCGGTCGAGACGCATGCCCAGCTTAACGGGATGCATCCCGTCGGCCACATGGGCGAGACGTCCGACATCGTCGACGCCGTGCTCTATCTCGAGCAGGCCGGCTTCGTGACCGGCGAGATCTTGCATGTCGACGGCGGCCAGAGCGCCGGCCATTGAGCCGAGAGGAGAATTCACCGTGCCCATCGTCACCATTCAAGTAACTCGCGAGGGAGCGACGCCGGGCACGGCGTCGCTCACCGCTGAGGACAAAGCTGCGCTGATCAAGGGCTCGAGCCAGTTGCTGCTCGATGTCCTCGGCAAGCCGCTGGATTCGACCTTCGTCGTGATCGAAGAGGTCGACACCGACAATTGGGGTTGGGGCGGCATGCCTGTCCTCGAATTCCGGCGCCGCCGCGCGACGCAACCAGGCTGATCCGTACCGCACATGGTCTTCATCATCGATTTCGTGGCGCGCGGGCTGGGCCAAGGCATCGCGGCGGGATCGCGCTACTGGGTGCTCTATGGTCTCGGCGCGATCGTGGGTCCGCTCGTCACCGGCCATCTCGGCGACCGGAGCGGATTTGGACCCTCCTTGCGCGCGGCTTTCCTGATCGAGGCCGCCGCGGTCCTGCTTCCGACTGTCAGCACCGCACCGGTCTCCCTGATCGTGTCGAGCGTGGTTGTCGGCGCCTTCACGCCCGGAATCGTGCCGCTTGTGCTCGGGCGCATCCATGAGCCCATTCCGCACAGCGCCGAGCAGCAGCGTGCCGCATGGAGCCACGCAACCACCAGCATTGCCCTGTTCGAGGCGGCTGCGGCCTATGGCTTCTCCTGGCTGTATGCGCAGACCGGCGGTGACTATCTGGTGCTGTTCGGTCGCGGCGGAGGCGCCGTGATGCTGGCGCTGGCCATCGACCTCGGCCTGGCACTGGCTCCACGCAAGCAATAGGCGCAAGGACGGCGGCGGCGATCAGGAATACTGCATCACGCCGTCGTCGATCCTGCCGTAGCGCAGGGAGACGATATCGAGGGCGTAATTCTGGTAAAGCCGCCACGGCCGTTTCGAACCTTGCTTGGGCATCTTCGCAACCGAGCGCTGCACGTAGCCCGAGGTGAAATCGAGCGAGGGTTGGAGACTGACCGCCGGATCATCATTGTGCGGCACGCATTGCCGGAAGTTATGCCGGTCCATGTAGTTGATGAGCCGGCAGACATATTCGCAGGTGAGATCGCATTTCAGCGTCCACGACGCGTTGGTGTAGCCGAAGGCCGAGGCGAGGTTCGGCACGTCAGCGTACATCATGCCCTTGTAGGTCAGCGTCTTGGCGAAATCGACCACGCGGCCGTCGACGCTGATCTCGAGCCCGCCGACGACCTGAAGCACGAGCCCTGTCGCGGTGACGATGATGTCGGCAGCGAGCTCGCTGCCGTCCTTGAGGCGAATTCCGTCTTTCGTGAAGGTGTCGATCTCGTTGGTGACGACGGACGCGCGCTTTTCGCGGATTGCCGCGAAGAGGTCGCCGTCGGGCACCAGACACAGCCGCTGATCCCAGGGATTGTAGCGCGGCGTGAAATGCGTCGCGACGTCGTAGTCCGGTCCAAGCGCCATCTGCACGCCCTTCAGGATCAGATCCTTCACCTTGGCGGGCCGGCGCCGGCTGAGCTGGAAGAAGAACATGCCCCACATCACGTTGCGCCAGCGAATCAAATGATAGGCGAGCGTGGCCGGCAGGTTGCGGCGCAGCTTGTTGGCGAGCGGATCCTGCGCCGGACGCGACACGACGTAGGTCGGCGAGCGCTGCAGCATGACGACCTCTGAGGCCTTCTTCGCAAGCTCCGGCACTAGTGTCACGGCAGTGGCGCCCGATCCGATCACCACCACGCGCTTATCGGCGTAGTCGATGTCCTCGGTCCACTTCTGCGGATGCACGATGCGGCCCTGAAAATCCGCGATGCCCTTGAATTCCGGCGTGTAGCCTTCTTCGTATTTGTAATAGCCGGAGCACATGAACAGGAAATTGCAGGTGAAGCGTACGATCTCGGATGCGCCTTCGCCCGTCAGACGCTCGGCTTCGACGGTCCAGCGCGCATCGGGCGTCGACCACGACGCGCGCCTGACGCGATGGCCAAAGCGGATTTTCTTGTCGACGCCGTTCTCGGATGCCGTCTCGCGCACGTAGTCGAGAATTTGCGGCCCGTCGGCGATCGCCTTCGGATCGGTCCACGGCTTGAAGGAATAACCCAGCGTAAACATGTCGCTGTCGGATCGGATGCCGGGATAGCGGAACAGATCCCAGGTGCCGCCGATGCAGTCGCGCCCTTCGAGGATGACGTAGCTCTTGCCCGGGCATTTCGTTTGCAGATGGTAGCCCGCGCCGATGCCGGACAGGCCGGCGCCGACGATGAGGACGTCGAAATGTTCTTGTTGCATGGTTTCCTCCGCCGCCCAGGATTGTCCGACCATCACTGCCGTGCGTCAATCGCTAATCGGCCTGCGATGCAACCGGGAGGAGAACCCCGTAGTTTCCGGCCTGCAAAACAAAAAGCCCCGGATTGCTCCGGGGCTTCTGCATGTTGCGAGGCGATCGGGCCTCAGTAGCGATAGTGATCCGACTTGTACGGACCTTCCTGCTTGACGCCGATATAGTCGGCCTGGTCCTTGCGCAGCTCGGTGAGCTTGACGCCGAGCTTGGCGAGGTGCAGGCGCGCGACCTTCTCGTCCAGCGACTTCGGCAGCACGTAGACCTTCTTCTCGTACTTGCCGTCCTTGTTGTTGGCCCAGAGTTCGATCTGCGCCAGCGTCTGGTTGGTGAAGGACGCCGACATCACGAAGGACGGATGGCCCATCGCGTTACCGAGGTTCACGAGGCGGCCCTCCGACAGCATGATGATGCGATGCTTGTCGGGGAATTCGATCTCGTCGACCTGCGGCTTGATGTTGGTCCACTTCAGATTGCGAAGCGAGGCGATCTGGATCTCGTTGTCGAAGTGACCGATGTTGCAGACGATGGCGCGATCCTTCATCGCACGCATGTGCTCGATGGTGATGATGTCCTTGTTGCCGGTCGCGGTGACGAAGATGTCGGCGCGCGGCGCGGCCTCTTCCATGGTCACGACCTCATAGCCTTCCATCGAAGCCTGCAGCGCGCAGATCGGATCGACCTCGGAGACCATGACGCGGCAGCCGGCCTGACGGAGCGAAGCCGCCGAGCCCTTGCCGACGTCGCCGAATCCGGCGACCATCGCGATCTTGCCCGACATCATCACGTCGGTGCCGCGGCGGATGCCGTCGACGAGCGATTCACGGCAGCCATAAAGGTTGTCGAACTTCGACTTGGTGACGCTGTCGTTGACGTTGATCGCCGGGAACAGCAGCGTGCCCTTGTTGGCCATCTCGTAGAGGCGATGCACGCCCGTCGTGGTCTCTTCCGAGACGCCCTTGATGTTCTTGGCGATCTCGCCGAAGTAACCCTTGGGCTTCTCCTTCAGCAGGCGCTTGATCAGCGCGTAGAAGATCTCTTCTTCTTCCGAGCCAGGCTTGTCGAGGAAGGCGGTGTCGCCGTTCTCGGCGCGGACGCCGGCATGCACCAGCATGGTCGCGTCGCCGCCGTCATCGAGGATCATGTTCGGCGTGCCGCCGCCATGCCAGTCGAACAGCTTGGCGGTGTAGTCCCAATACTCGGTCAGCGTCTCGCCCTTCACGGCGAAGACGGGAATGCCGGCCGCGGCGATCGCGGCCGCGGCGTGATCCTGCGTCGAATAGATGTTGCAGGAGACCCAGCGGATGTCGGCACCGAGCGCGACGAGCGTCTCGATCAGGACCCCAGTCTGGATCGTCATGTGCAACGAGCCGGCGATGCGCGCGCCCTTCAGCGGCTGCTTCGGGCCGAACTCTTCACGGGTGGCCATCAGGCCGGGCATCTCGGTCTCGGCGAGCGAGAGCTCCTTGCGGCCGAAATCGGCCAGCGAAATGTCCTTGACGATGTAATCGGTGAAGCCGGGCTTCGCGTTCATGTCGAGCGTCCTGTTGTTTGAAAAAGTCATTCCGGGGCGCTCGTAAAACGAGCGAACCCGGAATCCAGAGGTTCGAGATTCCGGGTTCGCCGCTATCGCGACGTCCCGGAATGACGGAATCGATCAGACCGCGCGCTTGAGCGGCTCGACGAGATCGGTCTTCTCCCAGGAGAAGCCGCCCTCGTTGTCGGGCGTGCGGCCGAAATGGCCGTAGGCCGAGGTGCGCGCATAGATCGGACGGTTGAGATCGAGATGGGTGCGGATGCCGCGCGGCGTCAGATCCATCGCCTGCGCTGCCGCCTTCTCGAGTTGATCCTCCGGCACCTTACCGGTGCCGTGGGTGTCGATGTAGATCGACAGCGGACGCGCCACGCCGATGGCGTAAGCGAGCTGGAGCGTGCAGCGATCAGCGAGGCCGGCCGCGACGATGTTCTTGGCGACGTAGCGCGCGGCGTAAGCGGCCGAGCGATCGACCTTGGTCGGATCCTTGCCGGAGAACGCGCCGCCGCCATGGGGCGCCGCGCCGCCATAGGTGTCGACGATGATCTTGCGGCCGGTCAGGCCGGAGTCGCCGTCGGGACCACCGATGTAGAACTTGCCGGTCGGGTTGATGTGCCAGATGGTCTTGCCGTTGATCCAGTCCTTCGGCAGCGCCTCGCGCACATAGGGCTCGACGATGTCGCGCACCTGGTTGGAGGTGAGTCCTTCGACCAAGTGCTGGTGCGAGACCACGATCTCGCGCACGCCGACCGGCTTGCCGTTCTCGTACTGCACGGTGACCTGGCTCTTGGAGTCCGGGCCCAAGACCTTCTCGCGGCCGGAGTGACGTGCTTCGGAGATCAGCCGCAGGATCTTGTGGGCGTAGAAGATCGGCGCCGGCATCAGGTCGGGCGTCTCGTTGGTGGCGTAGCCGAACATGATGCCCTGGTCGCCTGCGCCCTCTTCCTTGACCTCGCCCGGCTGAAGCGCATCGACGCCCTGCGCGATGTCGGCCGACTGCGGATGCAGGAGGATCTCGATGTCCGCGGTCTTCCAGTGAAAACCTTCCTGCTCGTAGCCGATGTCCTTGATCGCGCCGCGCACGACGCTTTCGATCTGCTCGTTGGTGACCGATGCGGGACCACGGGTCTCGCCCGCGATCACGACCTTGTTGGTGGTCGCAAGCGTTTCGCAGGCAGCGCGGATCTGCCACGGGTCAATGCCGGCTTTCGGTCCTTCGCGGTAGAACAGATCGACGATCTCATCGGAGATGCGGTCGCAGACCTTGTCCGGATGGCCTTCAGACACGGACTCGCTGGTGAAGAGATAGGACGCTCGCATCAGTAACCCCTTGTCCCGCCCCGTTGGGCAGTCGTTTGCGATGTTTACTTTTGGATGATGTCAATCACGCCGGCGCGAGATGACGTAGGATTCGTCGTAAAACCAGAGCCCGTTGTACTTCCGCAGCACGTCCCTGGCGGCATCCAGAGTGCGGCCGTTTTGAGTCATTTCTGTCAACCGGTCGTCCTCGATCTGAGCGACATACACCGCCGCATTCCAGGCTGCAAAGGCTGTCGAGGTTCCGATGGTCCCGGTCACCTCGTTGGGCAGCGCTTCCATATCATACCTGAAGATCGAGCGGTTATCAGCATAAGCATTAAAGTTTAGGTCGCGGCCCAACGATCCGAGCTCATACTTAACTGCGCGCAATAGCTCATGTCGGCTCACCGCGAAAGGATTTTCTCCAGGCCAGATCGCCTGGATCATTTCCATGCCGGGATCGTGACCATGGGAGTGGATTCCGATCAGCCGCCCCCCTGGCCGCAATGCCCGCGCCAGAGGCGCAATGATCCGCTTTGCCCGAAAATTAACCGAGGACAGGGCGCGGTATGGCTGGGATGCAATAACGAGGTCGAAATTGGCCTCGGTCTGGCCCGGACGCGGAATGGTCGAATCGAGCAAGAATCTGTGATCCTCGCGATAGAGCACGAGGACGACGGGCCGCTCGTAAAGCGGCATGGCCGTGCGCGGGCTGATCGCGGCGCGCCAGTTCTGCTCCAGGAACGGCCTCAGCTCGGCGATCTGCTGTTCGAACTCTCCCGACGAAGCGCCCCGCAGCGGAACCTCGTGCCAGACGGTGGCGGCGGCCGCGGCGGGCGAGGCCGGCGTCAGCCAGGGCGCCTCCGAGTAGAACATGTTGGTAAAGACGAAAACCGACGCCGGATGCTCGAAAATGCGGTCCGGCACCTTCTCCAGCGTCAGGCGCAGGTCCTCGAGACTGAGCTCCTTGCCCGCGACATAGAACGGCATGTGCGGATAGCGCTGGTGCGTGGCGCGCAGCACCCGCGCCAGCACCGTGCCGTCGCCGATGCCCGCGTCGAATATGCGCAGGGCCGGTGGGCGCGGATGGATGCTGGCGAGCTCGAGCGCCACGCGCTCGGCGACCACGCGCTTCTCGCTGCAGGTATGGACGAACAGCAGGTATTTCTGCCGGTTTTCGAAGAAGCGGAAATTACCGCGCGGATCGCGCTTCTCCGGCGGCACCTGAAGCCCTCGCGGCGGCGGCAGGCCTCCGGTCATCGATGCGGCCATATAGGCCTGGATCCGCTCGAGCGTGTCGATGGTGATGCGCTTCCCCTCGCGCAGGCGCTGCACCAGCTTCCCATCGTTCACCGCGCGCCGGCCAAACGTCGATTCCGCCATGTCCGCCTTGCGGCAGAACTCGGTGATCTGGCTGAGGATTTCGTCGTTCTTCATGGGTGGGACGGAGGTGGGCAGCGGGTTGGGCCGGCAGGTCCTAGCATGATCTGCCCAACGGAGGAAGCGTGAGTTTGAATAGATGGCCAGCGTCTTGCCCGACACTTCAGTCGATCATCTCGTCGGCATTGGACAGCAGCGCGGGTGGCAGGACGAGGCCGAGCGCTTTGGCCGTCTTCAGGTTGAGCAGGAGTTCGAATTTGGTCGGCTGATAAATCGGGATGTCGCCGGGTCCGGCTCCCTTCAGGATTTGGTGCACGTCCTGGGCCATGCGCCTGAGCAATTCCGCGAGGTCGACCGTATAGGCCATCAGTCCACCAGCATCGACGTAATCGCGGTAGGGACACATTGTCGGCAAGCGGTGTTTCAGCGCGAGCTCGGCAATCAGCTGCCGGTGAGCGTAGAGGTCGCCTTCGCCGGTAATCAAGACTGCGTCGGGCCGTCGCTCGGCCATGTCGGTGAAGACACGCTCGATCTCCGCGGTCGTCCCGATGTTCGGGACCATCGAGACCAGTGAAATTCCCAACTGGCTGCTGACGTCGCGTAGGGCCTGCCCAAATGAACCTTCCCACCCGTCACGCATCCCGAGGAAGGCAACGCTCGCGGTCTGAGAAACGGCTTCCTTCAGCAACGCGAGGCGCTTCCCCCAGATTTCGATGCCTGCATCGAGCGTAATACCGGTCAGGTTACCGCCGGGTCGGGCCAGGCTGGCGACCAGCCCCGCCTTCAGCGGATCCAGCATGAACGCCACAAGCGGTATCCTGCTGGTCGTGGCCTTGAAGGCGACCACAACCGGATTGGTCCCGGTGACGATCAAGTCCGGATTGCGCGCCACGATCTCACGGGCGAAGTCAGCATAGCGCTCGTGATGCCCCTCGGCGGAATAGCGCTCGATGATCAAATTCTGTCCTTCGACGTAGCCCAGCCGACGGAGCTCTCCGAAAAACGCGCGCCACGCCGTCCCCCCGCCGGTCTCGGTCAGGAGACCAACGGGGATAGCCGGATGGAAGATCGCAATCCGCTGCGGCGTGCCGCGCTGTGCCCGCGCGGGTCGGATCGCCGTGGCAAGCAACAGACCGGCCGTAAAATCCCGCCGCCTCATTGCACAACGCCCCTCGACGTCTGAGCAATGCTCGGATCGTATCAGGTTACGAGGGCGCAACGCAGAGGAATTCGCGGGGACAGGGTGTTTCGCCCGACGCGTACTGTTTTGCCCGACGGGTAAAATGATTGGCTTCGCGTCACCCTTATCGGTATACAAGATCGAAAAAAGTAACTTTGGGGCGAATATGTTCAGGTTGTTTTTGGTGGCCGCGGTTCTCCTTGCGGCACTATCGGGCGTTGCGCGTGCTGGCTACCTAGACGAGAACCCCGACGACGTCTTCGCGACCGTCTATCAGCGCATCGGCGTGCTTCCGGTCCAGGCAGCGCGGGACCCTTATGTCTGGTTGCGCCTCGAAGAGCTGAAGCGCGAGCCGTGCGACCAGAAGAGCATCGGCGATCTCGCTCTCATGCTGGATAAGCTCGGCTATCGGCGACAGGCGGCCGACGGGCTCTACAAATTCGTCATGAACTGCGGCGCGCCCATCACGGCCCTGCACCGCTCGATCGACATCTTTCTGAAACTCAGCGACTATCCCAAGGCCGTCGAAGTCGCCGACGAATTCATCCGGCGCGCACCGACAAACCACAACGCGCACTATCTGCGCGGCGTCGCGCTGGAGGGGACCGGCGACTACAAGCGCGCACTGGCCGACTACTCCGACACGATCGAGCTGTTCGGTGCCGACAAGAAATCAATCTCGAGCCGAGTCTTCCTGCATATGGCCGCTGCCTATGCCGCGCTCAAGCAATTCTGCGAGGCGACGGCGCCGATCAACCTCTGGGTCGCGCTGGATCCAGTAACCCGCGACACCAGTCAGACCCAGAAAATCATCTCCGACTATGAAAGTCAGGGCAACTGCGTCGCATCGAAGGAGTTTCGCAAAGAAAGCTTCCCGCTCCACGGGCAGAAGAACGTCGTCACCGTGAAGGCCCAGATCAACGGCGTGCCCGGGGTGTTCATTCTCGATACCGGCGCAAGCTACGTGTCCGTGAAATCCGCCTTTGCGAACCGCGCCAAGCTTCCCGACACCGGGAGCAGTGAGATCACGCTCATGACGGCCAACGGGCAGACCAAGGCCAAACTCTCCAAGGCCGACAAGGTCGGGCTCGGCAAGCTTGAGGCAACCAACGTCCCCATCGCGATTCAGAACACCGACGACAAAAGCTATGGCGCCGGCGTCGACGGCCTGCTCGGCATGAGCTTCCTGTCGCGGTTTGAGGTTCAGATGGCCGGTGGATTCATCGAGATCCGCACCCGCCAGCCGAAGAAGTAAAGCTTTCGTCGCGACAGCGCGGGCTGAACCGACCATCCCTCCGCCGCGACAAACGGACGACATCCACCTTTCCGTTCGCAGCCGTTTTTCCGAGGTATCCTTGCGCCGCCTGCTCGTCATCCTCTCCCTGCTCGCCACGGCCGTGTGGTCCGCACCCTGCCTTGCGCAGTCGCGCAGCCAGCTCGGTCCGCTCTGCACCACCGACACCACGCCGGCCGACCAGCAGATCGACGCCTGCAACAAGATCATCGCGCTGAAGGTGTTCAAGGGCGGCCAGCTCGCCACCGTCTATTTCTGGCGCGCGGTGGGCTGGAACAAGAAGGGCGACTACGCGAAGGTCATCACGGATGCGACCGAAGCCATCAGGCTTGAGCCGAGCCAGGCGGTCTACAACCTGCGCGGCTCGGCCTATTTCGACAAAGGCGAGTACGACATCGCGATCGCCGATTTCGACGACGCTCTGAAGCTCGGGCCGCCGGGCGGAACCATCTTCCACAACCGCGGCAATGCCTATCAGGGCAAGAAGGACTACGCCAAGGCGATTGCCGATTTCGATGCTGCGATCAAGGCCGACCCGAAATCGACCTTCTCCTACCAGAACCGCGGCGCCTGCAAGGAGGCGCTCGGCGACCTTGACGGCGCGCTCGCCGACATCAACCAGGCCATCCGCATCGACCCGAGCCTGTCGCAGCCGCTGGTGCACCGGACCACGATCTGGCGCGCCAAGGGCGAGCTCGACCGCGCCATCGCCGACGGCAGCGAAGCGATCCGGCTCGCCAAGGACAAGCCGCCGGTCAACATCATGACGCCGCCGAACAGCGTGCTGATCTCGGCCTACACGTTCCGCGGGCTCGCCTACGAGGCCAGGGGCGACTACGCGCACGCCAAGGAAGACTACAAGGGCGCGCTCGGCGTCACGGCGTCTGACGCCGGCAGCAAGTCCAACCAGGCGACGGCGAAGGTGCGGCTGTCGCTGCTATCCGACGCAACCGTGCCGACGCCGCGCGATGCGCCGACCTCGACGGCGCAGCAGACGACGGCGCCTGCAGGGCAGCAAGCGAGCACGACGCCTGCGCCCTCGCCTGCTCCGGCGGGCCGCGGCAAGCGCATGCCGCTGATCATCGGCAACGGCGCCTATGCTCACGTCAAGGCGCTGCCTAATCCGCCCAACGATGCGCGCGCAGTCGCAAAGAGCCTGCGCGACATCGGCTTCGCGGTGTCGGAGGGCATCGACCTCGACCGCGCGGCGATGCAGAAGATGACGCGCGACTTCCTGCGCGATGCGGCGCGGGCGCAGGTCGCGGTGGTCTACTACGCCGGCCACGGCGTGCAGATCGACGGCCGCAACTATCTCATTCCGATCGACGTCGGGCTGAAGGCAGGCGCCAACATGACGGAGGCGATGATCGATATGGACACGATCATGGCCGGCCTCGACGATCAGGTCCGCACCAACATCCTGATCTTCGATGCCTGCCGCAACAACCCGATGGCGCCGCAGGTGGCTGCCGCCGGCGCCAATCGCGGCATCGAAGGCGCCTCGGGTCTCGCAGCGCCGACCAGTCTCGGCGCGGGCGCGACGTTGGGGGCCGGCACGCTGATCGCATTCGCCACGGCGCCGGGCCAGGTTGCGCTCGATGGCGAAGGCGCCAATTCGCCGTTCTCGTCCGCGCTTTCCCGCCATCTCGGCACGCCGGGGCTCGAGGTGCAGCAGATGCTGACGCGCGTGCGCGCCGAGGTCGTCTCGTCGACCAAGAACAAGCAGGTGCCGTGGTCGAACTCGTCTCTGCTGGGCGAGGTTTATCTGGCGGAGAAGTGACGGGCGCTGGCACGCTACGTCTGCCGAGAGGCGAAAGTAACTCGCCTCAAACTCAGTGTCGTCCCGGACAAGCGAAGCGCAGATCCGGGACCCATAACCACAGGACGATGTTTGGCGAAGACAGGTGGTTACCAGTTTCGCGCCACAACTTCTCCCTGGGGGTATGGGTCCCGGCCTTCGCCGGGACGACACCGAAGATGTGGTGAGGACTCGCCGTCACTCACGCGCCGGACCGCGCGGAGCTCAGTTACCCCACACTTCCTTGGCGATCTCGACCGCGAGGCTGAGCTTCGCCCACTGCTCCTCCTCGGAGAGGATATTGCCTTCCTCCGTCGAAGCAAAACCGCACTGCGGGGAGAGCGCGAGCTGCTCCAGCGGCGCGAACTTGGCGGCCTCTTCCAGACGGCGCTTGATGTCGTCCTTCTTCTCGAGCTCGCCGAACTTCGAGGTGATGACGCCGACCACGACGACCTTGTTGCCCTTGGGCAGGAAGCGCAGCGGCTCGAAGCCGCCGGCGCGGTCTGAGTCATATTCCAGGAAGTAGCCGTCGTAGTTGGTGCCGGCGAGCATGGTCTCGGCGACCGGCTCGTAGCCGCCCGAGGAGATCCAGGTCGAGCGGAAATTGCCGCGGCAGACATGGGTCGTCACCACCATGTCCGCGGGCTTCTCGGCCAGCGCGTAGTTGATGATGCGCGCGTAGGTCTGCTGGAGACCATCCGGATTGTCGCCGCGCTCGCGCGCCTTCTTCAATTCGTCCTGTGAGCAGAGATAGGCCCACACGGTGTCGTCGAACTGGAGATAGCGGCAGCCGGCGTCGTAGAACGCCTTGACTGCCTTGCGGTAGGTCTTGCCGAGGTCCTCGTAGAACGCATCGAGATCGGGATAGATGTCCTTGGAGATCGCCTTGCGGCCGCCGCGGAAATGCAGCACCGCCGGCGAGGGAATCGTCATCTTGGCGGTGACGTGGGCCTGGTCGGCATATTTCTTCAGGAACTTGAAGTGGTCGAGCATCGGGTGGTGATCGGGGAAGTCGAGCTTGCCAATCACGCGCACAGCATCATGCCGCGTCTCGACGCCCGCGAATTGGATGCCCGTGTCCGGGTGGAACATTTCGCAACCGGTGAGCTTCGCCAGGAAGTCGAAATGCCACCAGGAGCGGCGGAATTCGCCGTCGGTCGCGAGCTTCAAGCCGATCGAGGCCTGCTTGTGCACGACCTTCTCGATCTCCATGTCCTCGATCTTGCGCAGATCATCGGCCGAAATCTCGCCCTTCTCCAGCTTCGCGCGGGCTTCTTTGATCTTCGGCGGGCGCAGGAGGCTGCCGACCTCGTCGGCGCGGAAGGGGGCTTTGGTTCGCTGCATTGGTTCACTCCCGAATTTTCAATAGCGTTTTCAAGCGAAGTGGGTACCGGTTCGCGTGAAGAGAACGCGTCGGACAGGCTAATGGGCGGCCGCCCCGGCGACGCCGAGATGGCGCTCGAGGACCGACGGGTCGGCCTTCAGCGCGGCGCTCGGGGCGTCGTGGACGATCGTTCCGCGCTCCAATATCACAACGCGGTCGGCAAGCCCCAGAATCTTTTGCGCGTTCTGCTCGACGATGATCGAGCAGATGCCGCCGGCCCGGGTGATGGTCCCGATCGCCTTCAGAAGCTCCTCGACGATGATGGGCGCAAGCCCCTCGGTCGGCTCATCCAGCAACAGGACCTTGGGATTGAGGGTCAGCGCGCGGCCAATCGCCAGCATCTGCTGCTCGCCACCGGAGAGCTGGTTGCCAAAATTGCTCCGCCGCTCCTTCAGCCGCGGAAACATCTCGTAGACCTTCTCGACCGTCCATGGGCCGGGCTGGGCCACGGCGGTCATGTTCTCTTCCACCGTGAGCGAGCGGAAGATGTTGCGCTCCTGCGGCACCCAGCCGATGCCGGCGCGCGCGCGCTGGTCGGGCCGCAGCGAGGTGACGTCGATGCCGGCGAGCCCGACCGAGCCGGAAAAGCGTCGGGTGACGCCGACGATGGAGTTGATCAGCGTGGTCTTGCCGGTGCCGTTGCGGCCCAGCAGCGCCAGCACGTTCCCCTCGGCAAGGCGCAGGGACATGTTGGGCAGCACCACCGCCTCGCCGTAGCCGGCGCGCAAGGAGTCGATTGCGAGCAGGTCAGACATTGACCGCCTCCTCGCCGAGATAGACGGCCTTGACCTGCGGATCGCGCGCGACCTGGTCGGGCGGGCCCTCGGTGAGCAGCGCGCCCGAAACCAGCACCGAGATGCGGTCGGCGAAGGAGAAGACGAGATCCATGTCATGCTCGATCAGGAGCACGGTGACGTCGCGGGGCAGCGCTGCGACCACGGCCAGGATGTCGTGGCGCTCGCTTTCGGGCACGCCGGCGGCGGGCTCATCCAGCAACAGCACGCGCGGCTTGGCAGCGATCGCGACCGCGATCTCGAGCAGGCGCTGCTTGCCGTAAGGCAGCGTCACGGTCTGCTCGTTCATGACGTCGAGCAAATGGAAGTGCTTGAGGAGCTCGGCGATCTCGCCATTGACGTCGTCACGGGTGCCCATCCGCCGCCACCAGTCGCCGCCATGACCGAGGCGTTCGGAGACCGCTAGCCCAATGGTTTCGAGTGGCGTCAGGTCGGGATAGAGCTGGTTGATCTGGAAGGTGCGCGACAGGCCCCGCAGCACGCGCTTGTGCACGGGCAGATCGGTGATGTCCTGGCCTTCAAGCAGGATGCGCCCCGAGTTCGGCTTGAGCACGCCGGTGAGCTGGTTGATCACCGTGGTCTTGCCGGCGCCGTTCGGACCGATCAAGGCGTGGCGAGCGCCCTGCTCGATCTTGAGCGACAGGTCGCGCGTCACGCGCAGGCCGCCGAACTGCTTTTCGAGATTTTGGGTTTCGAGCGCGATGGTCATGCGTCGCCCTCCGGCACGGCGACGACCGCCTTGCGACCGGCAATCTGCTTGATGATCAGGTTCGGCACGAAGAGCACCCAGCGGTGCAGCCGCTGGCGGCCGACCAGCACGATCACGACCAGCACGAGGCCGATCCAGAACTGCCAGTATTGCGGGGTGATGGTCGAGAACCATTCCTGGAGCATGCGGAATATGACCGCGCCGATCAGCCCGCCATAGAGATAGCCGGTGCCGCCGATGACGAGCACCAGCATCAGATCGGCGGAGCGCTCGAAGGCGAACACGTCGAGCGAGGCGATCGCCGTGGTCTGGGTGAACAGCGCGCCCGCAATCCCCGCATAGAACGCGGCGAGCGTGTAGATCGCGATCAGGCGGCGGTTGACGGGGATGCCGATGGCGGCCGCCCGCAGCGGATTGTTCTTGATCGCGCGCAGCGACAGGCCGAACGGTGAATGCACGATGCGGCGCGCGAGCAGGAACAGAACAAACAGGACGGCGACCGAATAGAAGAATCCTGTCTTGCCGAACATGTCGAAGGCAAGCGTTCCGAAGATCGGCTGCATCTCGATGCCTTGCAGGCCGTCGGTGCCGCCTGTGACGTTGGAGAAGCGTTCGGCGAGCGCTTCAAGCAGCAGCGCGATGCCGAGCGTCACCATGAGACGGGTCAGGTCGACGCCGCGGATGACGAGGAAGCTGGTGGCAAACCCCAGCACCATCGCCGCAAGACCGGCGACAACGAGCGCGATCACGGGCTCGTTGATGATCCCGTGCAGCGCAAGAAGCCCCGCGCCATAGGCCCCGACGCCGAAGAAGGCGGCATGACCGAGAGAGACGATGCCGGCATAGCCAAGGATCAGATCGAGCGACATCGCAAACAGCGCAAGCCGCACGATGTCGGTCATGATCAGGTAACGCGAGGGAAACACGAAGCCGCAGGCCAGCACGATGAGCCAGAAGGCAACTTCGCCATAGTGCCAGCGCGCATGTCGCTGGGCGTGATAACCGACGTCGGATGCAGCGTTCATCGGCTCAACTCAACGCGCAGCCGTGCGGCCGAACAGGCCATTCGGGCGCCAGATCAGGATCACGATCATCATGGTGTAGATCACGAAGGGGCCCATCTTCGGCACGTAATATTTGCCGGCGACGTCGCCAATGCCGAGCAGCAGCGAAGCCAGAAATGGACCGGTAATCGAGGATGAGCCGCCGACGGTGACCACGATCAGGAAGTAGATCATGAACTTCAGCGGGAAATACGGGTCGAGCCCGAGGATCTCCGCGCTCAGCGCCCCGCCGAGGCCTGCGAGGCCGCAGCCAAACGCAAAGGTGAAGGCGAACACCTGCGGCACGTTGATGCCAAGGCCGCTCGCGGCGCGCGGATCGTCAACGGCAGCGCGCAGGCGGCTGCCAAAGCGGGTCTTCGCCAGTACGAGCTGGAGCGCGATGGTGAGAAGCCCGCAGATGATGATGATCATCAGGCGGTAGCGACCGATACCGACGCCGAACAAGTCGAACTGGCCCTGGAGCGCCGCCGGCAGATTGATGAACACCCGCGACGATCCCATGACGTAGTCGACGGCGGCGACCGACATGAACGTCAAACCGATCGTGAACAGCACCTGGTCGAGATGGCTGCGCGTATAAAGGTGGCGGTAGAGCGTTCGCTCCAGCGCGATGCCGATCACGGCGGCGGAGACAAAGGCGAGTGGCAGTGCTGCGAAGAACGGCCAACCCTGCTGGTTGACCAGCACGGCGCAGATGTAGCCGCCGGTCATCGCAAAGGCGCCATGAGCGAGATTGACGAAGTTCATCAGGCCGAGCGTGACCGCGAGCCCGCACGCGAGCACGAACAGCAGCATGCCGTAGGCAACGCCATCGAACAGGTTGGTGAGGATTGCGGTCATCGGGAGTGAGTGAACCTTGATCAGTACTCGTCATTCCGGGACAGCGCGAGCGAGCGCTGAGCCCGGAATCTCATTTCAACAATTTCGAGATCCCCGGTTCGCGCTAAGCGCGCCCCGGGATGACGCGCTTTCGCGCGTCACTTCTTGGTCTTACCGAGATCCTTGACGGCTTCGAACGTTTGGAATTCGACGTTGTAGAGCTCACCGTCGACCTTCTCGACCTTGCGGATGTAGATGTTTTGCACGATGTCGCGGGTCTCCGGATCGATCGAGATCGGGCCGCGCGGGCTCTCCCACTTCTGCCCCTTCATCGCCTCGATCAGCTTGGTGCCGTCGGTGTCGCCATTCGTCTTCTTCAGCGCCTCGTAGATCAAATGGATGCCGTCATAGCCGCTCACGGCCATGAAGCCCGGCCGGTTGCCGAAGGCCTTCTTGTAGGCCGCAACGAAATCCTTGTTCATCGGCGAGGGATGCGCCGCAGAGTAGAGATGCGCGGTCACGGTGCCGAGCACGGCATCGCCCATGTTGTTGAGGAGGTCGTCGTCGGTGACGTCGCCCGGTCCGATCACCTTGATGCCGGCCTTGTCGAGGCCGCGTTCAGCATACTGCTTCATGAAGTTGCCGCCCTGGCCGGCCGGCACGAACACGAAGATCGCGTCGGGTTTTGCGTCCTTCATGCGCTGGAGAAACGGAGCGAAGTCGGGATTGGCGAGCGGCGTCTTGACCTCTTCGACCACCTCGCCGCCGCCGGCGACAAAATGCTCCTTGAAGAAGTTGAGCGCGTCATTGCCTGGCGCGTAGTCCGAGGTCAGCGTCGCGACCTTCTTGATGCCGTTCTTCACCGCCCAGTCGCCGACGATCGTGGAGGACTGCGCCAGAGTGAAGCTGGTGCGCACGATATAGGGCGAGCGCTCGGTGATGATCGAGGTGCCGGCCGCCATCACGACTTCCGGAATCTTGGCTTGCGTCGCGAGCGGCGCCGCGGCAAGCGCCGCCGGCGTCACGCCGAAGCCGGCGATGAAATTGACCTTGTCGTTGACGATCAGCTCCTGCGCGGCGGTCTTCGTCTTGTCCGGGATCGCGGCGTCATCCTTGAGGATGATCTCGACCTTCTTGCCGGCGACGGTGTCGCCCTTCTGCTGCATGTAGAGCTTGATCGCGTTCTCGATCTGCTTGCCGGTCGAGGCCTGGCCGCCGGTCATCGGCAGAATCAGGCCGACCTTCACGGTATCTTCCGCCCTGGCAGGCATGGCAGCCACGAGGCCTGCGACGGCCGCGAGCGTGGTGACCCATGACAATCTGTGACGTCCGAACATCAAAATGTCCCTCCCCTTCTTCCTTCTCTTGCGCCCTGAACCGAGTGCCCGGCTCTTGCCTCACCATAACTCAGACCGGACCATGTGGCGGCGGCCACATGGCGTCTTTCGCGCCCCTGTTGTCAATCGGACGTTTGGCGACCATTCGGCGCAAACCGCGCGTTCGGGCTGCCAGCGGCGACGTCGCGGTTACGTCGAGGTGACTGACGGAGCACCCCGATCTCGACCGCATCGATTTGTACGCTTGTACAAATAAAATGGACTTGTCAACGAAAAAGCCCGTCGACGACCAAGCCAGATTGTCGCGAGCCCCTAACGGCAGTCTAGAAATCGGATGCGTGGCGTGGATGGAGGATTTCGTCTTTCTTTTGGAGAATTTGTACATCCGGGAGTTTCCAGCCGGCTCGGACTTGGTAACAGGTTACCTATCTCGAATAAGTCTATTTTACCTTGTTGATGGCTAGTCTCCCGGCGCCAACTCCAGCCGAGCTCCGGCTAACCCGTTCCAATTTTCTTGCCCACTTACAATGCCGCAACGTTTCAGCTCTCTTCTGATCCTCCTCGCGCTCGCTGTCGGGCTGACCGGCTGCGGCACGGTCAACGAGAAGCTCTCCGCAGGGATGGGCGAGTATGTTCCACACTGGGCCGGCGGCCTGCCGGCCGACGCCCCTCCGCGCGCCGGCACGCCGCAATACGACGCCTGGATGAAGGAGCGCGAACGCAAGCGCATGATGCCGGCCGCGGATCGCGAAAAAGAAGAACAGGCGCAGAAAGGCGTCACGGGCGCGACGTCAGGCGCCGCGGTGCATTAGGCACAAATCGTCATTCCGGGGCGATGCGTCAGCATCGAACCCGGAACGACGGCCGACTAATCCACGAACACCACAGTCTTGCGCCCGTTGAGGATGACGCGGTCGTCCAAATGGTAGCGGATCGCACGCGCGAGCACGCGCCTTTCGATGTCGCGTCCCTTGCGGACGAGATCTTCGGGTGTGTCGCGATGGCTGATGCGCTCGACGTCCTGGTCGATGATCGGGCCCTCGTCGAGGTCACTCGTAACGTAGTGCGCGGTCGCACCGATCAGCTTGACGCCGCGCTCATGGGCCTGGTGGTAAGGCTTCGCGCCCTTGAAGCCAGGCAGGAATGAGTGGTGGATGTTGATGCAGCGCCCCGACAGCTTTGCAGAAAGATCGTCCGACAGGATCTGCATGTAGCGGGCGAGCACCACGAGATCAGTCCCGGTCTTGGCGACGAGATCGAGGATTTGCGCCTCCTGCTCGCGCTTGGTCTCCCTGGTGATCGGCAGATGGTGGAACGGGATGCCGCCGAAATCGAGCCCGGCATAGACCTCGCGCGGATGGTTGGAGACGATTGCTGCAAGCGTCATCGGCAACTCGCCGGTCCGCCAGCGGTAGAGGATGTCGACCAGGCAGTGGTCGGACTTCGACACCAGCAGCATCACGCGGCGATGCGCCGCGCGGTCGCGCATCTGCCACTCCATCCCGAAGCGCTCCGCGATCGCGGCGAAACCGGTCTGCAAGGCCGACAGCTCGACGGCGAGATCGGCCGCCGTGAACACCACCCGCATGAAGAAATTCTTGGTCTCGATGTCGTCGAACTGCTGGGCATCGAGAATGTTCTGTCCGTTATGGGCGAGGAAGGTCGACACCGCCGAGACGATGCCGGGGCGATCCGGGCAGGAAAGCGTCAGAACATATTGATGGTCGGGCATGAGCTTGATGAAGGTTTGGGTAAACGATACGGAACAGGCCGAATTGCGTCCTGCTCTATCACCGGAGCCGGCCTTGCGCCAATCCCAAGTCCGGAGTCAGGATGAACGTAACATTGCAATTCCAAACCGAGGCTCGACCATGGCTGACCGGCTGAACGGCTACCGCATCCTCATCCTGGAAACGCGCGAGGAGGCCCAATTTTCCAAACTTCTCGCCGAACAGGGCGCCGATGTCGTGCAATGCCCGATGTTCGCCATTCACGACGCGCCGGACCCGGCGCCGGTCGAGGCCTGGATCCGACGCGCCATCGACAAGCCGTTCGACGACCTGGTGCTGATGACCGGTGAAGGCCTGCGGCGGATGATGAAGCTTGCGCGCGAGCGCGGGATCGACCAGGCGTTTGTCGCAGCGCTCGCCAAATCGCGAAAATTCACCCGAGGGCCGAAGCCGGGGCGCGCCTTGCGCGAGGTCGGGCTGGACTCGCAGCAGACCACGGAGAAGCCGACCACCGAGGGCGTCATCGAGATGCTAGCGAAGTTCGATCTCAGGGGGCATCGGCTCGGGCTTCAGCTTTATCCCGACAAGGATCACGGCACGCTGATCGGCTCGCTCGAGGCGCAAGGCGCCAAGGTCGATAGCGTGTTGCCCTACGTCTACGATCCGAAGGCGGCGGATGCGAATATCGTCACCGCGATCGACGACATGGCGGAGGGGCGGATCGATGCCATCGCGCTGACCAATCTCGGCCAGGTCCGCCGCCTGATCGAAGCCGCAAAGGCGCATGACGGCGAGGAGCGCTTGCGGGAAGGCCTGAAGCGGACGCTGATCGCCTCCGTAGGGCCCGCGGTCACGGGCGAGCTCGCCGCACACGGCCTGCGCCCGGATATCGTGCCGGCGGAGGACGCCTACTTCATGCGGCCGCTGATCTCCGCGATGGCTGCGGCGCTGGCGGAGAGGAAGCCGCAGATTGCAGTGCGTTAGCCTGCCACCTGCGAGGCAGCCGACATCAGCTCCTGAGGGCTGGGCATCCCGAACATGCGCTGGCCACCGTCAGGCACCTCGGTAAAGGTCCAGCGCACGATCCCTTCCCGATCGAGGAGGAACTGGCCGAACAGCTGGCCCGTGCCGCTTGCCGCCATGCGCTGATCGACCTCCGTCATCTCGTAACCATCCTTGCTGTTGAGATACTGCGCAGCCGTCGGCCGATTCATGGGCTCGGGCAATTCGCCGGGCATGTCGACCGGCATGCTCAAGATCACGTCCATGCCCACCTTGCGCGGCCACTCGGTTTCCTTCTCGGTGAACTCCAGATTGGGCAGGCCGAACGCGCGGTGCGAGACCCGCTCGGGATCGGACGCGGCCAGCAGGTTGGGCAGTGGATGATAGCGGAAGTAGAGCCGGGCCCGGTCGATCGGCGTATTGACGACCGTGAGACTCTCGATGCCCTTCCCGCGCAGCGCGCCGTCAAGCTGCGCCTGCGCCGCGATATGGCGCCGGCAGAACGGGCAGTGCAAGCCACGAAACAGGCCGACCAATATCGGACTATGCCCGCGATAATCGTCGAGCGCGATCTTTCCTTCGCGCGTAATGGCGTCCAGCACGATGCTCGGTGCGCGATCGCCGGGCTGAAGTGGTCCATCGACATGGCGGTCTGACATGATTGAACTCCCTCACATTGGCTAGTCAAGAAATGGCAGTACGATCAGCCCTGCGGGATCGAGCCCGTGCCGGGCGCAGACATCCTGGGCCAGCGCGAAATACCGCTCTGCCTCGGGCATGTCGCCTCGATCGAGGTTCAGTGTCGCAAGACCATCATAGCACGGAAAGAGCTGCTGCGGCTCACCGGTCTCGCTCGCCACCTCGATGGCCTCGCCGTAGCAGCGGGCAGCCTGATCGGGGCGGAAATGGCATTGATGGATCTGCCCAAGAACGATCAAGGGCACCGGGAGATGCTCGCGCTGATCGAGCGCACGGTCGATCTCGACCGCCTTTTCGGCAGCCGGCACTCCCTCGTCGGTACATCTGTCGGTGAAGGTACAACAGGCGACGGCAAAATTGGCGAGGAGACGCGCCTGGAAGCCGAGATCGCCGATGCGATGCGCGACACCGAGTCCGCGCCGGCAGACCTCCATGGCTTGCGCCGGGTCGACGATCGTATAGAGCACGCCAAGGTTGGTGTAGCCGCGACAGGCTGCGTTGAGGAGGCCAGCGGCTTCCGCTGCCGCGACACTTTGCTCCACCTCGCGCACCGCGTCCTGGTGCCGTCCAAGCCGCGCCAGCGCAACCGCCTTGGTGTTGAGCGCCTCCGCAATGGCGCGCGCCGCCTCGAGCCCGGCCTGCCCGTCCGCGTCCGCCGACACGGACCGCGCATAGCCGAGCGCCTCGTCTGCCCATCTCGCGGCAGCGTCGTGATCGCCCATGCGAAACGCAAGGCGGCCGCGTTCTTGCAGGAGGTGCGCCCACTCGATCGGCGCCTCGATACCGCCAAGCCGGTCAGCCGCTTCGGTATAGTGCGCCTCTGCCTTGATGCGCTTGCCGGCGTCCCACAACAATCGGCCGAGCTTGCGAAGAATTCGCGCTTCGCCGATGCGGTCCCCTGCGGTGCGATGCCCCTCCAGCGCACTCTGGTAGTGCTCCTCGGCTGTGCTTCGGCGGCCGGCCACGCGACAGAGGTCCGCGATGCGCTCGCACAGGACCAGGCACTCCGGCTCCCCTTCGCTACCGGTCGACAGCACGGAGAGCGACTGCTGGTAGAAACGAAGGGCATCGTCGTTGGCATAGCTTGCCCGCGCGCGATCTCCGGCCGCGCGCAGATAACGCGCTCCTTTCGGCTTGCTTGCGCTCAGACTGAAGTGGTGTCCAAGCAAGATGAGATCTTCGAGCCGCTCGGGCTCATTGCCATAGAGCTGCTCCAGAGCGGCACCAATCCGACCATGGAGCTCGATCCGTCGCTGCAATAGCAGGTTCTGATAGATCACGTCCTGAAGCATGGTTTGCGTGAAGCGGTAGGATCGCAGCGACATCGAGTTCGAGCCCGCGACCTCCTCGATGATCTCGGCGTCGCACAGATGTTCGAGCCCTGCTTCGACCCTCGCCCGCTCGGTTGCCGTCGCACCGAGAACAGCCGCATCAAAGCGCGGACCGATCACCGCAGCCTCCTGAGCCAGGCGGCGCACCTCATGCGGCAACCGGTCCAGGCGCGCCAGCAACAGCGCCTGAACGCTTGCCGGAATATCGGTAGCGGCTTCATCCGACTTCATCCGCCACTGCGCACCATCACGCTCCAGGGCGCCGGCTTCAATGAGGCCGCGTATGATTTCCTCGAGGAAAAGCGGGTTGCCGCTCGCGCGCTCGAGGATTCGACCGAACAGACGTCCCGGCGCCTCACGCCAACCATGACTGAAGTAGGCCGCGAGCAGTTTTTGTCCGTCAGCATCGCCGAGCGGAGACAGCCGAAGGGTCGTGTGACTGATCCGACTCGAACCGAACTGATCCAGCTCGAGCATTGGCCGATGTGTGAACAGCAGCATCAGCCGCGTCCGCTCCAGCCGGTCCATCAGGAATCGCAGTGCTTCAAGCGACACCGCATCGGCCCAATGCAGGTCCTCGACGATGATCAGAAGCGGAGACAAGGCGAGGCGGCGTTCGAAGACGGTGCGGATCGCGAAAAAGATCTGTCGGCGGAGCTGTTCGGGTTCGACATGCCTGAGCACGGCGTTGGGGTCGCCGAGGCCAAGAACGTGCAGATAAAGGGGCATCAGTCGGTCCGCCTCCTCGGCCGCGAGGCCAAGCTCCGACAGCGCTTCGGCAAGCTTCGCCTCCGCCTCTGCGGCGCCGGCCTTCTGCGTGATGCCATAGGCGCTGCGCAGCACGGCTGCGAGTGTGCCGTAGGATTGTTCGCCCAGCGGCGAACAGACCGCCTGCCGGATCGCCACGCCCGCGAAGGGATCCTCATCGCGGATGCGGGCGCCGAATTCGTTGACCAGGCGCGTTTTCCCGATACCCGCTTCGCCGACCAGCCGCACCAATTGAGCCGCGCCGCCACACGCCCGGTCAAGGCTGGCGACCAAACGGGCAAGCTCGGCGTCGCGGCCGATCAACGGCGCATTGAGACCCAGCGTGTCGAGGCCTCGTGCCGCACGGGGCGCCTCGAGCGCCGCCTTCAGACGGTGAACCAGAACGCTGCCCATCTTGCCCTTGAGCGAGACCTCGCCAAGCGAGTCGTAGGAGAACGCATGCCGCGTCAGACGGTGGGTCAACGGTCCGACCAGCACCTCGCCCGGAGACGCCATCGACTGCAATCGCTGGGCGGTATTCACCGTGTCGCCCGTTACTGAATAGGATTTGGCAACACCTACGCCTAGCTCGCCCGCAACGACGTGCCCGGTGTTGATACCGACATGGAGCAGCAGCGGTGAACCGGCATACGCCTTCGCGCGCTCGCTGAGGCGCGCCGTCCGGCTGATCATGTCGAGGGCGGAGCGGACCGCCCGCTCCGGATCGTCCTCATGCGCGGCTGGCGCACCGAACAGAGCAAGCAGCGCATCGCCGATGAACTTGTCCACGAAGCCGCCAAAGCTTTGCACCGCGGCCGTCAGCTCCTCAAACAGTTCATTCTGAAGCGTCTGCATGACCTCGGGGTCGAGCCGCTCGCTCATCGAAGTGAAGCCGCTGAGATCGGCAAACAGCACGGTGATGGTGCGCCGATTTGCTTCGCTGTCGATTTTATCCGCCTGCGGTCGAAACGCGTGCTGAGCCTCGGCCGTCGAAACGAGCGGTGGCGAGGATGACCTGATTGAGGGTGTCATCGGGCTCGTACGCACCGATGCCTGCCCGCCGCCTTGGGAGGCCTCACAGACGAGAGCGCCGCACTTCGGGCAGTACGAAAAATCCGGCGCGCATGGAAAGCCGCAGCCAGGGCACGCGTTCGGCTGCTTCGTGCCGCACTTCGGGCAGAAGGCAAAGCCGCTCTGAACCTCGAAACCGCAACCCGAGCACTTCATGGCCCAAGACCTCGCGGAAGCCGCGATGGCGCGATCCCCTGGACCCTGCCGAATGGGTCCAGAGGGTGGACCAGAATGGGCTCGGCGCGCCGGAAGAGCAAGCGGCGGCTCGTCTATCCCTCCACGAAACGGGCCGGACAGCGAGCTGATGCTGCGGGTGCTCTGGGACAAAGGTGGCCTCGCATGCAGCGCGCCGCTCTCAGCCGCGGCAATTCGATGCAACATTCGGAAGCTCGGCGGGAATGCAACGCATGGCACGTCGCCTGTCGTCGGCGAGCATGGCGGCATGCGACAGCGTCGATTGACACGCGCATCGCCGGCACTACGCTGACGAACAGAAAGAACAAATAATAAGGGCAGGGAATCGCCGTGAAACCCGTCATCGCATCTTGAACACAGCCACACGACCTTCCGCACTCGCGCCGTTCCGCATCCGCAACTATCGCTTTCAATGGCCATCCGATCTGCTCACCTCCTGGGCATTCGAGGTGGAGACGCTGGTGCTCGGCTGGTACATCATGGTGGAGACCGGCTCGGTGCTGCTGCTCACCATCCTGGCATCGCTGCAATATGTCGGGACACTGACTGCACCGGTGTTCGGGATGATCGGAGACCGCATGGGTCACCGGGATCTTCTCGTCGCCATGCGTCTTGCCTATACGGCACTGTCCTCGACCATCATGGCGTTGGCCCTAAGCGGCCATCTGGCGCCGCTCAATGTGATGATCATCGTCGCGGTCATGGGCCTGATCCGTCCATCGGATCTCGGGATTCGTGGCGCGCTGCTCGCCAGCATCATGCCGGCCGAACAACTGGTTGGTGCCATCAGCCTGTCGCGCACGACCCAGGATAGTGCGCGCATCGCCGGCGCCTTGACCGGCGCCGGACTGTTTGCCGCGCTTGGCATCGGCCTCGTTTATGTGGCGATCGCCTGTCTCTACTTCGTGGCCGCGATCCTGATGCTCTGCCTGACCCGGCCGCCAAAGTCCTCGGCCGCAAGCCATCGCCCGGCGGACGACCGCGCCGGCGCGAGACTGCTGCGCGACCTGAAGGAAGGCATCGTTTATGCCTGGAATGGCCCTGGGATGAGAGCGGCGCTCTGCGTCGCATTTTTGGCCAATCTCACGGCATTTCCGCTGACGAACGGACTATTGCCTTTCGTCGCGCGCGACATCTTTCATACCGATCAGACCGGTCTCGGCTATCTGTCGGCGAGTTTCGCCGTGGGCTCGCTGATCGGTTCGGTCACGCTCAGCCTTGTGGGCGGCCTGCGCATCGCCCGGCTTCTGATCGGCGCGACACTCGCCTGGTACGCGATGCTGCTGGTGTTCGTGGGGCTGAGGACCATGCCGGTCGCCATGGCCTGCCTCGTGCTCGCCGGCATCGCCCAGAGCATGTCGATGATTGCCGCCGCTGTGATCCTGATGCGTGCTGCGAGCGCGCACCTCCGGGGCCGCGTGATGGGGGTGCGCATGATGGTGATCTACGGCTTGCCGCTCGGGCTGCTCGCGGCGGGCAGCTTGATCGATCGCATCGGCTATTCGGCGACGGGCTCGCTGTATGCGATCTCGGGGTTCATTGCGATGATGGCGATTGCCGTGCGCTGGCGCGACGATTTGTGGCCGGCACACGCGCCAGCCAATGCGCGATGACGGGACGGCGCCCCCTAGTCCCCATACCCGCGCAGCCGATCGACATCGAGGATGGTGATGCCGCCATATTCGAGCCGCAGCAGCCCCTCCTTCTCGAGCCGGTTCAGCGCGCGGTTCGCGTTCTGCCGCGACATGCCGGAGAGCGCGCCGATCTCCTCCTGCGTGATCTCCAGATGCGTTTTGGAATCCGGATAGAGGATCGGGTTGAACAGCGAGGCGATGCTGCGGGCAAGGCGAGCGGTAGCGTCCAGCGTGCGGTTGACTTCGAGCATGCCGATGAACTGGCCGAGCCGCTCGTTGAGCTGGCGCACCAGGAAGCGGTTGAAGCCGACGCTATTCTCGAACAGCCATAGGAAGGCGCTACGCTCCATCAGCGCAAGGCGGCTGTCGCGGAGCGCAACCACGTCGTAGCGCCGCGGCTCGTTCTTGAGCACGCTGCCTTCGCCGAACCAGGCGCCCGCAGTGAGGCCCGCCAAACTCGTCTCCTTGCCGTCGCGCGAGACCCCGCCCATCCGGGCGAGGCCACTGACCACGCCGGCCCAATAGTCGAACCTGTCGCCGCGCATGAAGACGGTCTCGCCGTTGACGTAGGATTTTTCGATGATCCCGGCGCGGGCGACCTCGATCTCGCGCATCGTGAGCTCGCGCGACCAAGCGGCGACGCGCTTCAATTGATCCTCTGAAATCATGATCCCGAAGCCAACCGCACCGTAATGTCACCCCACTCGATTGCTGCACTGCAATAAACCCGCCTCATTCGCCCTGCGACGAAAGAGGCAGGCACCGTCCCCGCGAAAAACTTTGCCGACGAATTGTCAGGCACAAGACATTTCAAAATAGCGCTTTACCCTATTGAGGACCACCTCGCGCGATGCGGCTTTTGTTCCCAATGGGGACAACGCCGCATCGCGTGATCGGGCCGGGACCATCGGCTGCATGGTTTCGTCCGAACGGCCGATATAGGATCGGCCCAAGGAAGTGGACGAAAGAGCGCCAAAGCGCCGTCGCCGGGGAGGGAATTATTGGTGGCAACCAGTCTTGAAGTGCGCGGCGTGTCCTTGCGGTTCGGCGGAGTCCGCGCGCTGACCGACGTCAGCTTTTCCATCAAGGACGGCGAGTTGTTCTCGATCATCGGCCCCAACGGCGCCGGCAAGACCTCGATCGTGAACTGTATTTCCGGTCGCTATAAGCCGACCGAAGGTCAGCTCTTCTACCGGGACCGCGACATCACTGGATTGACGCCGAACGCCCGTGCCTCGCTCGGCATAGGCCGAACCTTCCAGAATCTGGCGCTGTTCCACCATATGAGCGTGCTCGACAACATCATGGTCGGCCGCCATCACCTCCTGAAGAACAATTTCATCACCGGCTCGCTGTACTGGCTGACCGGTGCGCGCAAGGAGGAGCTCGCGCACCGCCGCAAGGTCGAGGAGATCATCGACTTCCTCGACCTGCAATCGGTTCGAAAAGCGCAAGCCGGCACCCTGCCCTACGGCCTGCGCAAGCGCGTCGAGCTTGCGCGCGCCATGGCGCTCGAGCCGCGCCTCATTCTTCTCGACGAGCCGATGGCCGGCATGAACTTCGAGGAGAAGGAGGACATGGCCCGCTACATCGTCGATCTCAACGAGGAGTTCGGGATGACGGTGGTGATGATCGAGCACGATATGGGCGTGGTGATGGATATTTCCCACCGCGTCATGGTGCTGGATTTCGGCCGCAAGATCGCCGAGGGCGATCCGGCCGCGGTGCTGGCCGATCCCCACGTCAGGCGCGCCTATCTCGGCGAGGAGGACGAGGTGCTGGTCGATCCCGACGACAAGCCCGCGGCCCCGGAGTGCGCGGCATGATGGATTATGCGGGGCGCGTCGCGCAGGCCGACACCTATCCGAAACTGCTGCGACTGAATGCGAAGGAGCACGGCAGCGAGGTCGCGCTGCGCGAGAAGGATTTTGGTCTCTGGCGTCTGTTCACCTGGAGCGACTACCAGACGCGGGTGCGCGATTTCGCGCTCGGTCTCGTCGAGCTCGGCCTTGGGCGCGGCGATGTCATCGGCATCATCGGCGACAACCGGCCGGACTGGGTCGCCGCCGAAGTGGCTACCCATGCGATCGGCGGTTTGAGCCTCGGGCTCTATCGCGATGTACTGGATGAGGAGGCCTCCTATCTCCTCACCTATGGCGAAGCGCAGCTCGTCTTCGCCGAGGACGAGGAGCAGGTCGACAAGCTCTTGGGACTTGCCGATCGCGTGCCGAAACTGAAGCACATCATCTATTCCGATCCGCGCGGCATGCGGAAATACGACGATCCGCGGCTGATGCCGGCCGAAAAGCTCGCCGAGCTCGGCCGTGCGCGCGCCGCGCGCGAGCCGGAGCTTTACGACGCGCTCGTGGATGCGACCAGGGGCGAGGACGTTGCGATCCTCTGCACGACGTCGGGCACCACCTCGCATCCCAAGCTCGCGATGCTCGCCGCCGGCCGCGTGCTCGGCCACTGCGCGACCTATCTCGCCTTCGATCCGAAGGGACCGGACGACGAATACGTCTCGGTGCTGCCGCTGCCCTGGATCATGGAGCAGGTCTACGTGCTCGGCAAAGGTCTGCTCTGCCGGATGAAGATCAACTTCGTCGAAGAGTCCGACACCATGATGAACGATCTGCGCGAGATCGCGCCGACGTTCGTTCTCTTTGCGCCACGCGTATGGGAATCGATCGCCGCCGATGTCCGTGCAAAGGTAATGGATGCGACGCCGTTCAAGCAGCGCCTGTTCGATCTTGGCATGAAGACCGGGCTTGCTGCGCTCGCGCAAGGCAAGCACTCGGGCCTCGCAGACATGATCCTGTTCCGCGCGTTGCGCGACCGCCTCGGTTTCACGCGGCTGCGCTCGGCGGCGACCGGCGGAGCGGCGCTGGGGCCCGATACCTTCAAGTTCTTCCAGGCGATGGGCGTTCCGCTGCGCACGCTTTACGGCCAGACGGAGTTATTGGGCGCCTACACGCTGCATCCGGCGGGCAAGGTCGATCCTGACACCACCGGCGTGCCGATGGCCGACGATATCGAGATCCGAATCGACAATGCCGATGTTCATGGCGTCGGCGAGATCGTGGTGCGGCATCCCAACATGTTCCTGGGGTACTACAAGAACCCCGAGGCAAGCGTTGCCGACATCAGGGATGGCTGGATGCTCTCGGGCGACGCCGGCTACTTCAACGCAAACAAGCAGCTTGTGGTCATCGATCGCATCAGGGATCTCGCAGAGACCTCGCGCGGCGAGCGCTTCTCGCCGCAATTCATCGAGAACAAGCTGAAGTTCTCGCCCTATATCGCGGAAGCCGTAGTGTTGGGTGCGGGCCGCGACGCGCTCGCGGCGATGATCTGCATCCGCTACTCCATCATCTCGAAATGGGCGGAGAAGAACCGCCTCTCCTTCACGACCTATAGCGACCTCGCCTCGCGGCCGGAGGTCTATGCGCTGCTCCGGAAGGAAGTCGAGACCGTGAACGCGACGCTGCCGCCGGCGCAGCGCATCTCGCGCTTCCTTCTGCTCTACAAGGAGCTTGACGCGGACGACGGCGAGCTCACCCGCACCCGAAAAGTGCGCCGCGGCGTCATCAACGAGAAATACGCAGATATCATCGACGCGATCTACCGCGGCGACGCCAACATCCCCGTCGACACCGTGATCCGCTTCCAGGACGGCACCACCCAGCGCGTTCGCACGAGCTTGCGGGTCGTGGACCTCGGCGGCCAAGGCCACATCGCGGAGGCCGCGGAGTGAGTCTTTCGCAAGGAACAAGCGCGATGCATCTTATCGTGCCCTCTTCCCTTGTGGGAGAGCGCAGCGCAGCCATCAGCCACAACCTCGCAGGGGTTATGGGTCTTCTTGCCCCACCCTCACTGCGGAAACACCCCCTCACCCGCCGTCGCTTCGCGACGGCACCCTTTCCCACAAGGGGAGAGGGGAGAAGCGCGCCGGATTTATCAGCGAGCGTGACCGCATGAACACCGCATTCCTCATCCAGCTCCTGGTCAACGGCCTCGTGGTCGGCACGCTCTATGGCGTCGTCGCGATGTCGTTTGTGCTGATCTACAAGGCCACTCAAGTCGTCAACTTCGCGCAAGGTGAATTGCTGCTGGTCGGCGCCTGGGTGTGCTGGGCGCTGCTGGCAAAATACCAGGTGCCGTTCTGGATCGGCATGCCGATGACGCTCGTCTTCATGTTCGTCTTCGGCATCGCGATCCAGGTGCTGGTCCTCAGGCCGATGATCGGCGAGCCGATCATCTCCGTGATCATGGTGACGATCGGCCTTTCCACCGTGTTCCAGGCCGCGCTGAAATGGATGTTCGGCGTCAACCCGCAGCCGTTCCCGCGGGTATTCGAAAGCCAGTCGGTGAACCTGTTCGGGCTTCAGATCCAGACTGTCTACATCATGAGCCTCGTGGTGTCGGTCGCGATGATGATCGGCATGGCCTGGTTCTTCCGCGCCTCGAAATACGGCCTGGCAATGCGGGCGACCGCGTTCAATCAGCAAGTGGCCCAGTCGCTCGGCATTTCCGTCAAAAGCGTGTTCGCGATGGCCTGGGCGATCTCGGCGACGGTCTCGGCGGTCGCCGGTGTCGTCGTGGCCGTGGTGAACGGCGTGTCATCGGGGCTGGCGGCCTACGGCATCAAGGTGTTTCCGGCGGCGATCCTCGGCGGGCTCGACTCCGTCGGCGGCGCCGTGCTCGGCGGCATCATCATCGGGCTGCTCGAGAACATCGCGCAATATGTCGACAGCCAGTATCTGCACTGGGGCAATCTCTACGAGATCGCGCCGTTCTACGTCCTCATCATCGTGCTGATGATCAAGCCCTACGGCCTGTTCGGCACCCACGACATCGAGCGGATTTGACCATGGCCGGCCCTGCCCTCATCCCTGCTGGCGATTTCCGCACGACCTACGCGGCCGACACCACGATCTTCCCGACCAAGACCAGCCGCAACTTTGCGATTGCCGGCGTGCTGCTGCTCTGCCTCGCGCCGCAGTTCTTCGGCGGCTATTGGCTGAGTATCCTGATCCAGATCGGCATCTTCTCGATCGCGGCACTTGGCCTCAACATCCTGGTCGGATTCACCGGCCAGATCTCGATCGGCCATGCCGCCTTCTTCCTGCTCGGCGCCTTCACCTCGGCCTATATCTCCAACAACGCGCCGATCCCGGTGTTCTTCGCGATCCCGCTCGCCGGCATCGTCACCGCACTCGTCGGCCTGGTCTTCGGCATTCCGGCGGCGCGGCTGAAGGGGCTCTATCTCGTCATCGCGACGCTCGCGGCGCAATACATCCTGCTCGACTTCTTCTCGCGCGCCGAATGGTTCTCCGGCGGCTCGGTGCCGGCCAGCGCCGAACCGTTCTCGATCTTCGGCTATACGCTGCGCGGCGATAAGCAATATTTCTACGTCGTTCTGGCTTACGTGCTCGCGAGCTACATCCTCGTCACCAATCTGATGCGCACGCGCGACGGCAGAGCGCTGGTCGCGATCCGGGACCACTATCTCTCCGCGGAGATCATGGGCATCAACCTGACGAAATACCGCACGCTGTCGTTTGCGCTCGCCGCCTTCTTCGCTGGCATTGCCGGTGCGCTCTATGCGCACTACCAGCAAGTCGTCTCGCAGGAAGGTTTTGGCATCGAGCGCTCGATCCTGTTCCTCGCCATGATCATCATCGGCGGCACCGGCTCGATCATGGGCACGCTGATGGGTACCGCCTTCGTGGTGCTGCTGCCGGAATCGATGGAGTGGCTCAGCCTGCATCTGAAAGGCGGCGCGATCGACCACGCGCTGTCGCTCAACACCAACATCACGTTCCTGCGCGAGATCGCGATCGGGCTCATCATCATCGCGTTCCTGATGTTCGAGCCGGACGGCCTCGCGCATCGATGGCGACAGATCAAGGCCTACTGGAAGCTCTACCCGTTCTCGCACTGAGCGCGGGCAACTCGACCAAAACGATAACAGGAGGAACCAACCGATGAAGACAAAATCCCTTTTGAGCACCGCATCGCTCGCACTTGCGATCGCAGCCTTTTCGGCTAGCGCGCAGGCGCAGATCGCGATCGGGCACCTCGCCGACTATTCCGGCGGCACATCCGACGTCGGCACTCCCTACGGCCAGGCCGTCGCCGACACGTTTGCGTGGATCAACAAGGGCGGCGGCGTCGGCGGCAAGCAACTCAACCTCGACACCAACGACTACGGCTACCAGGTGCCGCGCGCGATCGCGCTGTACAAGAAGTGGTCGGCGCCGGACACCAAGGTCGCCGCGATCATGGGCTGGGGCACCGCCGACACCGAGGCGCTGACCGGCTTCCTCGCGCAGGACAAGATCCCCGACATGTCCGGCTCCTACGCCGCCGCACTGACCGATCCCGAGGGCACCAGCGGCAAGGCCAAGGCTGCGCCTTACAATTTCTTCTACGGCCCGACCTATTCGGATGCGCTGCGGGCGATGCTGATGTGGGCGGCTGATGATTGGAAGGCCAAAGGCAAGAGCGGCAAGCCGAAGTTTGTCCATATGGGCGCGAACCACCCCTACCCGAACGCACCGAAGGCGGCCGGTGAGGCGTTGGCGCAGGAGCTCGGCTTCGAGGTGCTGCCGCCGCTGGTGTTCGCGCTGACGCCAGGCGACTACAGCGCGCAGTGCCTGAGCCTGAAGTCCTCGGGCGCCAACTACGCCTATCTCGGCAACACCGCAGCCTCCAACATCTCGGTGATGAAAGCCTGCAAGTCGGCCGGCATCGACATCCAGTTCCTCGGCAATGTCTGGGGCATGGACGAGAACGCCGCCAAGACCGCAGGCGATGCCGCCGACGGCGTGATCTTCCCCTTGCGCACCTCCGTGAGCTGGGGCGGCGACGCGCCCGGCATGAAGACGGTGATGGAAATCTCGAAGATGTCCGACCCGACCGGCAAGGTCTATCGTCCCGTGCACTACGTCGCGGCCGTGTGCTCGGCGATGTACATGAAGGAGGCGCTGGACTGGGCCGCCAAGAATGGCGGCGCGACCGGCGAGAACGTCGCCAAGGGCTACTACCAGAAGAAGGACTGGGTGCCGGCAGGCATGGAGGGTGTCTGCAATCCCTCGACCTACACCGAGAAGGATCACCGCGGCACGATGAAGGTCGACCTCTATCGCGCCAGGGTTACAGGTGCGTCCGACGGCGACCTCAACGACCTCATGGCCAAGGGCACGATCAAGCTCGAGAAGGTGAAGACCGTCGAGCTGCCGCGCAAGCCGGAATGGTTCGGGTGGTGAGCTGCGCTGCTGCCATACAAGCAACTGTCATCCCCCGCGAAAGCGGGGGATCCAGCACGCCGCGACGTCTCAGGGAACGTTGGGCGTCTCTGGAATATTGGGTCGCCCGGTCGAGCCGGGCGACGACAGCGGAGAGTTAGAACATGACCCAAGCCGCCGAAGCAATTCGTCCTCCGCCCGGCATCGTACCGGCGCCCGCTCTCCTCAGCGTGCGCAACATCGAGGTCGTCTATGACGAAGTCATCCTGGTGCTACGCGGCTTGAGCCTCGAGGTGCCCAGGGGTGCAATCGTGGCGCTGCTGGGCGCCAATGGCGCCGGCAAGTCGACGACGCTGAAGGCGATCTCCGGCCTGCTCAAGACCGAAGACGGTGAAGTCACGCGCGGCGAGATCATGTTCGACGGCGACCGTATCAACGGCATCGATCCCGACAAGATCGTCCGCCGCGGCATCTTCCAGGTGATGGAGGGCCGACGCATCGTCGCCGACATGACGTCGTTGGAGAACCTCAAGCTCGGCGCCTTCACCCGCCGCGACCGCGAAGTCGATACCGACCTCGACATGGTCTTCAACTACTTCCCGCGCCTGAAGGAGCGCACCGGCCTTGCCGGCTATCTCTCCGGCGGCGAACAACAGATGCTCGCGATCGGCCGCGCGCTGATGGCGCGCCCGAAGATGATCTTGATGGACGAGCCGTCGATGGGGTTGTCGCCGCTGCTCGTGAAGGAAGTGTTCGCGATCATCAAGAAGATCAATCGCGACCTCGGCGTCACCATCCTGCTGGTCGAGCAGAATGCGCGCGCCGCGCTCTCGGTCGCGAGCCACGGCTACATCATGGAGCAGGGCAAGGTCGTGCTCGACGGCACCGCCGACGAGCTGCGCGACAACGAGGACGTCAAGGAATTTTACCTCGGCGGCGCCGGCGATCAGCGCAAGAGCTTCAAGAACCTCAAGAGCTTCAAGCGGCGCAAGCGCTGGCTGTGACCATAGCGTTTTCAAGCGACGAGGAAGCCGGTTCGCGTGAAGCAAACGCGTCAAATCAAAATAAGCCTAAGCCAGCACTTGCTCGGCTTCCGTGACCGCGCAGAGGACATGATAGAACGACGATGCAGGAATGGTTTCGACCAGCGAGTTGCCGTCGCGGTCGAACTGATCATACCAGCCGCCCTTCACGGGATGGCTGAGATAGTGCCGTTCCAGCCGCACCAGCGCCGCGCGCGCCTCGTCCGCCGCGCCCGTCTCGCCGGATTCGGCTTGTGCGATCCACGCTTTCGCGATCTCGGTCTGCGGCCACAGCCGCCGCGAATGTTGGCGGATGTTGCCGTCGACGTCGGCTTCGTCGATGAGACAGCCGGTCGCGGTGTCGCAACTACGCACCGCCGTCCCCAGCAATTCGCCGCGATAGCGCCCGGTAGGGCAGCCCGTGATGCGCTCGAACCCTTTCAGAAGCCAGACCCATTCGGCCTGGTGGCCGGGCTCGACGCTGACCGGCTCGATCTTGGACCAGTCCTCCTCGAAATATTCGCCGAGCGCGCGCTTCTGCTTGTCGTAGAGATTGGCGAGGAACAACGCGAAGAACTCGCCGGCGCGGTTCTGGAACGACAGGTCATGCGTCGCGTCAAAACACGCGATCATCGCCTCGAACAAATGCATGTGCGGATTCTGCCGGCGCGGCAGCGCCGTCGGCAGGCTCTCGTGAACACCGCCATGCGACGAGCGCAAATGCCCGTCGATAAAGGCGAGCAGCGCGTCGATCTCGGCGCGAACCTGCGCGTCCCTATCCAGCGCGTAGACGGTCGCAAGCGCAAGCAGGATGAAGGCGTGATCGTAGGCGTCGCGCTTGCGGTCCAGCACGGTACCTTCCGGCGTCAACCGGTGCACGTAGCCGGGACGGCCGTCCGGCGCCTTGGCGCGCGCCAGCATGTGCTCCAATCCCTTCAGTGCGATCGCGCGGCCTTCCGGATACCAGCCCATCTGCGCCGCCTTGGCGTAGCAGTAGATCTGGCGGGCCTGCACGAACACCCGGCGCGGCGCCGCGCGATCTGCCGTGCCATCCACGTGCAGACGGTCGATGAAGCCGCCCGAGGCGGCATCCCACCCCTCGCCCGACCACAACGGCAGCGCCTCGTCGATCATCCGCCGCTTCAACCTGGCGACAACATCGGCGGCCTCCTCCGTCGTGATCCCCTGTTCGTTGGCCATTTCACCTTCTCCAGCTCCGATGCCGCCCTGATAGCGACGCGCTCGAGGCGGCGCAACGGATGCAAACCAGTCGAGGACCAGCCATGACCGCCCATTACGACGCCCTTGAGACGCGCGCGCCTGACGAGCGCGAGGCCGAGTTGCTCTCGCGCCTGCCGGGCATCCTGCACCACGCCATGGCCGCACCGGCCTATGCCGAACGCCTGAAGGGCTTCGAGCCAGCCTCCGTGACCTCACGGGCGGCGCTGGCGCGGCTGCCGGTGCTGCGCAAGTCGGAGCTGCCTGCCCTGCACAAGGCCTCCTTGCCCTTCGGCGGCCTCGTGGCGCACCCGCCCGGGGCATTCGCGCGGCTATTCACTTCGCCCGGACCGATCTTCGAGCCGGAGGGAACTCAGGGCGACCCCTGGCGAGGGGCGCGAGCATTATTCGCCGCGGGTTTTCGGCCTGGCGACGTCGTGCTCAACACATTCGGCTACCATCTGACCCCCGGCGGCTTCATTTTCGACGCCTCCGCGCGGGCGCTGGGCTGCGCGGTGATCCCGGCGGGCCCGGGCAACACGGAAGCCCAATTCGAGCTGATCGAGGCCTACCGGCCGATCGGCTACAGCGGCACCCCGGACTTTCTGAAGATCCTGCTCGACGCCGCTGCCACTGCCGGGCGCGACGTCTCCTCAATCAAGCGGGCGCTGGTCTCGGGCGCCGCGTTTCCGCCCTCGCTCCAGGCCGAGATCAAGGCGCGCGGCATCGACGCCTACCAGGCCTTCGGTACAGCCGATCTCGGCCTCATCGCCTTCGAGACCGAGGCCCGCGAAGGCATGGTCGTCAACGAGGACCTGATCATGGAGATCGTCAGGCCAGGCACCGGCGATCCCGTTACGCCGGGAGACGTCGGCGAGATCGTGGTGACCTCGCTCGACCCACATCATCCCTGGATCAGGCTCGCACTCGGCGACCTCACCGCGGCGCTGCCGGGCAGGAGCTCCTGCGGCCGCACCAACATGCGCATCAAGGGCTGGATGGGTCGCGCCGACCAGACCACCAAGGTCAAGGGCATGTTCGTCCGCCCCGAGCAGATCGCCGAGATTGGCAAGCGCCATACCGCGCTCGGGCGCCTGCGCCTCGTCGTCACCCGCGAACGCGAGGTGGATGCGATGACGCTGAAGGCCGAGACGGCGGCGGCAAGCGAGGCGCTGCGCGATGAGATCGCCACCACGCTACGCGCTGTGACGAAGCTCGGCGGCAATGTCGAGCTGGTGAGCCCTGGCGCACTGCCGAACGATGGCAAGGTGATTGCCGACGAGCGATAAAATTTCGAACCGGAGGCGGAGCACTACCGTGCGCGCTCAGATGTCTCGGTCTTTTGTGAGATGCCGAGCAGACCAGGATATGGGTGGGCTTCCTTTTGAAGACCTGCATACATCAACCCAAAGGTCGAGCCCCGATCTGGGAAGGTGTTTGCATCGCATGTATTGCAGTTGCCGCAGATTCGTAGGGGGTCTGTCCCAACTCGGCGCATCGTTTAAAAAGAGGCACGAAATCGCAATCGATCCAATAACACCCGGCAATACTGCCCTCTACGGAGTTTGAGGCCACAATTGCCCAGCGTCTCTGACCCCCTGATCGAATCCAGAACGGTATCCACACCTATAGCCATAGACGCCTATAGCAACAGCCACTATGGAGAACACAAGGTATTCCATCCCGTACCTCCCTCTCTTTGCTGTTCCTGTATTGCTGACTTGCCTCGGTTGGCTACAGCGAAGTTGGCGTTGGTATTTGAGGCTCAATGGCCGAACGCTCTGATGGCGCCAATAACTTCGTTCTGCTGCACCGGGCTGATCTCGGCGAACATCGGCAACGACAGGATGCTGTTCTGGTCGGCATACGCGTTTGGGAACTCTTTAGACTGATGGTCGAAGCGCCGGTAGGCTTGCAGCAGAGGCAGCGCCGTCGGATAGTTGATTGCAGTCTGGATTCCCATTGCGTTCAGATATGCAGCGAGGGCGTCGCGCCTGGGATGCCTAATCGTGTAGAGATGATAGACGTGAGTTCGCCAGGGCGCCACGTGCGGCACCTGCACGTCCTCGATCTGGTTCAGTGCGGCATCGTAAATTTTTGCAGCGTCCCGACGTGCGCGGGTCCAGTCTGAAAGATGCGGCAGCTTAGCCGACAGGATCGCGGCCTGTAGGCCGTCCAGCCGGCTGTTGATGCCCTCCATCTGGTGCTGGTGCTTCACCAGGCCGCCATGCCGCGCGAGCATCGCGACGTGCTCGGCCAGGCCCGCATCGTTGGTGACAACCGCGCCGGCGTCGCCCATGGCGCCGAGATTCTTGCCTGGATAGAACGAATAGGTCGCCGCCTGGCCGAACGTCCCGACCGGCTGCCCCTTGAATTGCGCCTGATGTGCCTGCGCGCAGTCCTCAATCACCCACAATCCATGTTTCTTCGCGATCCCCATGATCGCGTCCATGTCCGCCGGCTGACCATAAAGATGCACGGGAATGATGCCGACCGTGCGCGGCGTGATCGCGGCCTCGATCGCATGCGGGTCGATGGTGAAGGTTGCGCCATCCGTGTCGCAGAATTTCACCGTCGCGCCGGCATGCGTGATCATCGCGGACGTCGAAATCCAGGAATGCGCCGTGGTGATAACCTCGTCGCCTTGCTTCACCCTCAGTGCAGCCATAGCCAGATAAAGCGCATCCGTCCCGTTGGCGCAGGAGACACAATGCTTCACTGAGACCGCTTTGGCGAATTCGCGCTCGAAGGCATCGACATAGGGGCCGCGGATGAAGGCATTGTCGCGGATGACGCCGGCAATCGCCGCGTCGATTTCGCCCTTGATGCTTTGATATTGGAGTTGAAGATCAGCAAAGGGGACCGCCATGCCTCTATTTCCGCAAGGTAAGGAGCCGCGCCGGATTGCCGGCATAGGTACCGGCAACCGTGATATCCTTTATGACCACCGAGCCCGCCCCGATCACGACATCGTCGACGATTGTCACCGGCAGGATCGTGGCGTTGGAGCCGATGGAGACGCGGTTGCCGATTCTGGTCTCGCGCCACAATTCCTTGCGGCCGCGTGCCGGACTGCCGGTGGCAAACGTATCGTTGATGAACATCACGCCATGGCCGATGAAGCAATCCTCACCGATTGTGACGAGCTCGCAGACGAAGCTATGCGATTGCACGCGCGTGCGAGCGCCAATGACGACATCCTTCTGGATCTCGGTGAACGGCCCGACGAAGCAGTCGTCGCCGATCTTGCAGCCGTAGAGATTGCACGGCTCGACCACCTTGACGCCGACGCCGAACGAGACGTTGAGAATGCCAGCCTGGTGCAATTCGGGCCCGTTCACGAGACGACGCCCAGCCGGCTGCGCCGCGGCACGAACCGAAGCGACACTTCCTGCCCGGTCTCAATGGATTCGTAGAGCGCCGAAATCAGTTCCAGGCTCTTGCGGCCCTGGAGCCCATCGACCAGCGCGGCGCCACGATCGACAATGCAATCGACGACATGCCGATAATAGGCCTGGTGGCCGAAGCCGTAGACGTTCGGCGGATTGACCGAGAATTTCTCGATCACCTCCTTGTCCGACGGCAGTTCGTGGGCGAAGCGCCAGTGTCGGATCTGGTTCATGGCGAAGCCTCCGACCTCCACCGTTCCCCTTTCGCCAAGAATGGATAACGAGCCTTCAAGGTCAGTCGGACGTGCGGCGGTGGTGGCTTCAATGATGCCTAGGGCGCCGTTGCGGAACTCCAACGTCGCCACCGCCGTGTCCTCGGTCTCGATCTTCACCAGCGCCGTCGTGCTTCGGGCGTGGACACTGACGACGTCGCCGAAGAACCATTCCAGCATGTCGATGTGGTGACTGGCCTGGTTGGTGAGCACGCCGCCGTCATGGGCCCAGGTGCCGCGCCAGGCGTCCTGATCGTAATAGGCCTGATCCCGGCACCATCGCACGCGGACGGTGCCGAGCACGAGCTTGCCGAACCTGCCGGCATCGAGCGCCTCGCGCGCCTTGACGATCGGAACGTTGAAGCGGTTCTGCTTGACGACGAAGAGTTTTACGCCTGCCTCATCGCAGGCGCGGATCATGTCATCGGCGTCCTGCAACCGCAGCGCCATCGGTTTTTCCACCACGACATGCCTTCCGGTGCGCGCGCAGGCAATCGCATGCTGCGGGTGCAGGCCGCTCGGCGTAAGCACGGCAACCGCGTCGATGTCCTTTCGCGAGAGGAAATCGTCGATGTCGTAGTGGGCGGCAACCCCGAACCTGGAGGCGATCGTATCCGCCCGCGCTCGGTCCGTGTCGCAAACGGCGACCAGCCGGGCGCCTTCGATGTGGTTGCCACCCAGCAGGTCGGAGTGACGCTTGGAAATACGCCCGCAACCCAGCAGGCCGAACCTGATCACGGCAATCTCCTTGGCAAGATTGTGATCCTGTCCTAGACCACCCGAACCCGTCAACGTCACTATTCACTAACGGGATGGGACACGAAATCAAGGACTTGATCGGAATATTCGCGGCAAGCCCGCATGGTTGCTATCCGGCAGGAGGCTTGCTCATTGTAGCTTTTCAACTGGTGTCTCTATGAAAAAATCGGCCGTATTTCTCGATCGAGATGGGGTTCTCAATGAAGACACCGGGTACGTCTTCGATCCACGCAAGCTGAAATGGATTGAAGGCGCTCAAGAGGCGGTCAAGACTATCAACGAAGCTGGCTACTTTGCCTTTGTGGTGACAAACCAATCGGGCGTAGCCCGCGGCCTGTTCGATGAAGACGATGTGCAGGCACTTCACGCCTGGATGGCCGACGAATTGGCCAAGTTCGGTGCACGCATCGACGACTTCGAGTATTGCCCCGACCATCCCGAGGCCGTTGTGGAGCGCTATCGACGTACTAACATCCGGCGCAAGCCAGGCCCCGGCATGATCAACGATCTTGTTGCTCGTCACAACGTAGGCGTCGGCGGAAGCATTTTGATCGGTGACAAGGAGACCGATGTCGAGGCTGCTCGTGCAGCCGGCATCAAAGGGTATCTGTTTCCCGGAGGAAATCTCCTTACTTTCGTGAGGTCGATTCTCGCCGAAAACCCAGGCTCATTTCGCAATCGTCAGGGCTAGGGGTCTGTACTCAATAAGGATTCCGGCTGAGCCCGGTTTGTGATTCAAGGTCTCCGAAGATGATTTGGAGGCCGGGATGGCGAAGGCGCTCTACCTTTTGAACGATGCGGAATGGCGGCGGATCGAGCCGTTGTTGCCCCGTGGTCGGCGTGGAGCGCGTCGCGTCGACGATCGCCGGGTGATCAGCGGGATCGTCTACATGCTGCGTTCGGGCGGTCGCTGGCGCGATTGCCCGGCGGGGTATGGTCCCTACACGACGATCTACAATCGCTATAATCGCTGGAGCCGTCAGGGGATTTGGCACGACATCTTCAAGGCTCTGACCGGTCATAGCGGCATCTTCGGCACCGTCGCCATCGACAGCACCCACGTCAAAGCCCACCGCTCCGCCGCTGGCGCAAAAGGGGGGACTTCGCGCAAGGTATCGGCCGCTCGCGCGGCGGGCGCACGACGAAGCTCCACGGCCTGACCGACGCCAAAGGACGGCCTCGGGTGCTTTTGCTCACCGCCGGCAATGTCAACGACATCACCGTTGCCGCCGATCTGGTCCGCGCTATCGGTCCCTTCCGCCGCCTGATCGCCGACCGCGGATACGACGCCGATCACCTGCGCCACCTGATCAAGGGCCGCAAAGCTGAACCGGTCATCCCCTCGACCACATCAAGGCGCAGCCCTATTCCTTACGACAAACGCGCTTACAAGCAGCGAAACCGCGTCGAACGTATGTGGTGCAGACTCAAAGACTGGCGTCGCATCGCCACCCGATACGACAAACTCGCCAGGAATTACCTCAGTGCAGCCTTCATCGCCGCCGCAGTCACCTATTGGCTCAATTGAGTCCGGACCCTAGTGTCATCAGGCCTGCAAGATGGCCCCCATCCCGCGGCCAATCTATCCATCCTGTTAAGTTCTCAATCTATCGCAAGAACTCAGACTGCGGCACAAGGATCACAATCGGTCCTACTGCAGGACCACCTCGGCTAGACGGGCTCGGCGTCCTCGCGAGGCATTCGGAACACAACAAAATGAGAGATAGAAAAATTCACGCTGAACGCGGCGACAATCGAAATCAGCTTGGCGACAGGAACATTCATATTGCGGGAGAGCACAACCAATATCGTCGTTGCGACGACTAATCCGAAGATTCCCGAGGCAGCGAAGCTCAAGTATCGACCAAGACTGTACAGTCCGCCCGTCTCCCGCCCAAACGTGATTTTCGTGTTCATCACATAAGAGCCTGAAACTGCGACCAGCCACGCCGCCACATTCGACGAAATCAGTGGCAGATGGGCAAGCTGAAACGCGACCGTAAACGTGGTCACGTCGACGGCAACGTTCACCACCCCGATCGATGCAAAGCTGAAGAGCTTCGCCAGAACCGTGCGGCGAGACCATGCGTCAGCTACGCTGGCTAGAAGACGTTCCACTGCTTGCAATGCTCTTTGCCTCTGCCAAAGGGATATCAAGTGCGCCCAGGGCTGGCCACTCGGGCCAAGCAAGAATTCAGACGGTGTTGCCGTTAAGCAACGCACTGCAGCGAGTGCAGTTCGCTGCGGCGCACCCAATCAGGTGTGACAGTGCGAAGGGAACTGTGCTGCGTTCAAGGACTGCGCGCATCGCGGGTGCGAACGGGGTGGCTGACTGCTCGGAACGCGCGGAGAGTCGTCGGCTGGGCCACATCTTGCCCGTGCCATCATTCGCAAGCGGCGCTATTGGAAAACGGCGACGGGGTCAGCGGGGGAGCCGCCGCAAATCTGCGCGAGCCTTTTCTGCCAGGGGATCGTCACCGTGACGCGCGATGAACAACTCGAGCGCCTCCGCCGTACCCTTGCGACGAGCCAATTCGTACTCCTCGGCGACTGCTATGGACGGGTCGCGCGGCGGCGGCAGAGAAGGAGCTCGCTCTGCCTTGCCGATCTCATCTGCTTTGGCTTTCCCGCTCATGACAGGTTGCTCCTCCAGGAACGGCAGATCCAGGCTGGTGGGCAACATGAGAAGAGAGCTGGCTCCGCAAATTCGGACAGTAGCTTGAGTGGATTTTCTGCCTGAGAGCGGCGAGGCTTCTTGCCGCGAATCAGGAGCGAAGATGACGAAGAGGAGTCGCCGGACGCATTCTCCGGCATTCAAGGCAAAGGTGGCTTTGGCGGCCGTGAAGGGGGAGAAGACGTTGGCCGAGCTGGCGCAATTGTTTGATGTCCATCCGAACCAGATCACGACCTGGAAGACCCAACTCCTGGAAGGCGCCGCCGGAGTGTTTGGGCAGGACAACGGACCGGCCGAGGCGCCGGTCGATTTGAAGGCGTTACATGCCAAGATCGGCGAGCTTGCGTTGGAGAACGATTTTTTGTCCGGCGCGCTCACCAAGGCGGGCCTGCTGAGCGCAAAGCGATGATCGACCGCGACCATGATCTGTCTGTCGTGCGCCAGGCGAAGGTCCTGAACCTTGCCCGCAGTACGGTTTACTATGAACCTCGGCCGGTTTCGGCCGAGGACCTTGTCTTGATGCGCCGGCTCGATGAGCTGCACCTCGATTATCCCTTCGCAGGGGCGCGCATGCTGCGATCGCTGTTGCAGCGTGAGGGCATGCAGATTGGCCGCCGCCACGTCGCGACGCTGATGAAGCGCATGGGGATCGAGGCGATCTATCGCCGTCCGAACACGAGCAAGCCCGCACCGGGCCACAAGATCTACCCGTACCTATTGCGCGGATTGAAGATCGAGCGGCCGAACCAGGTCTGGGCAATGGACATCAGCTACATTCCGATGCGACGTGGATTCGTCTACCTCGCGGCGGTCGTCGATGTGTTCAGCCGACGGGTGTTGGTCCATCGCGTATCGATCACGATGGAGACGATATTCTGCGTCGAAGCGCTCCAGGAGGCGTTGGCGAAGCACGGCAGGCCCGAGATCTTCAACACGGATCAGGGTAGCCAGTTCACCAGCCTCGACTTCACCGGCGTGCTGCTGGACGCGAACATCGCCATCAGCATGGACGGCAAGGGTGCCTGGCGCGACAACGTGTTCGTCGAGCGGCTGTGGCGCACTGTCAAATACGAGGAAGTCTATCTGCGTGCTTACGACAGCGTGCTCGAGGCGCGAGCATCGATTTCCAAATATCTGGCGTTCTACAACCGAGGACGTCCTCACTCGAGCCTTGACGAACGCACGCCCGACGAGGCTTACTTCGGCGCGCAAACGATGGTGACGGCCGCATGATCGTCGCCAACGATTTTGCTGCGGCTCTGGTCGGGCTTACGCCCTCCCGACGCCACAGCAAAATCGTAAAGCCCCGCCTTCAGCATAACCCGGCAGGAATCCACTTAATTTTCGCGGGGCGCTGTCCAAACAACCGGTGCCAGCTCTAAGGCCCAGGACGCCCAAGGCAAGGGAAAGGCGCATGACTACCCCCTTTTGTCGCTTGCAGCCAGATTCCGTCGTCCCGTACAAGCATGGTTCGTCGGTTAATAAGTCGTTATCGGCGCTGAGAAGGCGCCCAAAATTAAACCAAACGTATCCATCTGACGATAAACTGACTCGTGGGACCGAAGCTGGCCCACACAGATACTTTGGAGTCGTTCCTTGGCAACCGCCGTTTCCGTAAGCGCCACCAACAATCAGGACATTGATGGCCTGCTGGCCGGTGTCAAATGGTCCGGGACGATCACCTATAGTTTTCCGGATTCGTCGAGCGATTATGTGTCCGGCTACGGCAACGGCGAGCCGACCGCATCGGGCTTCAGTCAGGCCCCCGCCCAGATGCAGACCGCGATCAACTACGCGATCGGACTGATCCTCAGCTATACCAACGCCACGATTCAGTACGCCGGAACCAACGGTGCGGACATCATGATAGCGCAGTCGTCCGCTGCCAATCCGACCTCCTACGCCTACTATCCGGGAAACTATGCCGAGGGCGGCGACGTCTGGTTCGGGACTGCGTATAATTATTCACTGGCGTCGCTGGGCAACTACTACTTTACGACGGCGCTGCACGAGCTCGGTCACGCTTTTGGCCTCAAGCACAGCCAGGAGACCGGCGGCGTGGCCAACGTCGCGGTGCCGGCCGCGCATGACGACAGTGAATACACCGTCATGAGCTACCGCAGCTATGTCGGCGCGTCGACGACGAGCGGCTATACCAACGAGGCCTACGGATATCCGCAGACCTACATGGCCAACGATATCCTGGCGCTCCAGACGCTGTATGGCGCGAACTACACAACACAGAGCGGCAACACGGTCTACACGTGGAGCCCGACCACTGGGCAGGAGTTCATCAACGGTGTCGCGCAGCTCGCACCGGGGGGCGGCGTCGGCGGCTCCGCCAACCGCATCTACGAGACGATCTGGGACGGCGGAGGCGTCGATACCTACGATCTGTCCAACTACACGACGAACCTGAGCATCAATCTCAATCCCGGCGCGTCGTCTGTGTTCTCCTCTACGCAGCTGGCCTATCTCGGCAACGGCCACTACGCGTCTGGCAACGTCTACAACTCCTATCTCTACAACAACGACGCCCGTTCCTACATCGACAACGCTATTGGCCGCTCCGGCAATGATACAATCGTCGGCAACGCCATCGCGAACGTGCTGAATGGCGGCTCTGGCAACGACACGATCACCGGCGGCGGCGGCAACGACACTATCATCGGTGGTGCCGGCACCGACACGGCGGTGTATTCCGGTAGCGAGGCAAACTATCTTATCGCCTACAATGCGAGCACGCAGACCTTCACCATCACGGATCAGCGCTCGGGCTCGCCAGACGGCACCGATACCGTCACGGGCGTGGAGAATTTTCAGTTCGCCGATGGCGCGGCCACAAGCTCTTTACTGGTGAGCCTGCTCACACCCGTTGTGATTGAGGCGATTGGTTCGACCAGCCTGGTACAGGCTGGGACCAACTATTATCTTGAGCCGGCGGTCGGGAGCATCAGCGGACCAGCGCTGAAGTTTGGCGGGGCAGCGCTCACTGCCGGCCAGTTTGGCAGCTATTGGAGCATCCTCGGTGCAGAGGCCGTCAGCGGCGGCTACGATGTGGCCTGGAAGAATACTGCCACCGGTCTCTACAACATCTGGAGCGTCGACAGCAGCGGCAACTATGTCACCGATCTCCTCTCGAATGCCTCGCCAAACAGCGGATCGCTGGAGTCATTCGAGACGATCTTCCATCAGGACCTCAACGGCGATGGTACGATCGGCCTTGTCGGGACGACGATCGAGGCACTTGGGGCGACCAGCCTGGTACAGGTGGGGACCAACTATTATCTCGAGCCGGTCGGGAGCAACAGCGGATCGGTGCTGAAGTTTGGCGGGGCAGCGCTCGCTGCCGGCCAGTTTGGCAGCTACTGGAGCATCCTCGGTGCGGAGGCTGTCAGCGGCGGCTACGACGTGGCCTGGAAGAATACTGCCACCGGTCTCTACAACATCTGGAGCGTCGACAGCAGCGGCAACTATGTCACCGATCTCCTCTCGAATGCCTCGCCAAACAGCGGATCGCTGGAGTCATTCGAGACGATCTTCCATCAGGACCTCAACGGCGATGGTACGATCGGCCTTGTCGGGACGACGATCGAGGCACTTGGGGCGACCAGCCTGGTACAGGTGGGGACCAACTATTATCTCGAGCCGGTCGGGAGCAACAGCGGATCGGTGCTGAAGTTTGGCGGGGCAGCGCTCGCTGCCGGCCAGTTTGGCAGCTACTGGAGCATCCTCGGTGCGGAGGCTGTCAGCGGCGGCTACGACGTGGCCTGGAAGAATACTGCCACCGGTCTCTACAACATCTGGAGCGTCGACAGCAGCGGCAACTATGTCACCGATCTCCTCTCGAATGCCTCGCCAAACAGCGGATCGCTGGAGTCATTCGAGACGATCTTCCATCAGGACCTCAACGGCGATGGTACGATCGGCCTTGTCGGGACGACGATCGAGGCACTTGGGGCGACCAGCCTGGTACAGGTGGGGACCAACTATTATCTCGAGCCGGTCGGGAGCAACAGCGGATCGGTGCTGAAGTTTGGCGGGGCAGCGCTCGCTGCCGGCCAGTTTGGCAGCTACTGGAGCATCCTCGGTGCGGAGGCTGTCAGCGGCGGCTACGACGTGGCCTGGAAGAATACTGCCACCGGTCTCTACAACATCTGGAGCGTCGACAGCAGCGGCAACTATGTCACCGATCTCCTCTCGAATGCCTCGCCAAACAGCGGATCGCTGGAGTCATTCGAGACGATCTTCCATCAGGACCTCAACGGCGATGGTACGATCGGCCTTGTCGGGACGACGATCGAGGCACTTGGGGCGACCAGCCTGGTACAGGTGGGGACCAACTATTATCTCGAGCCGGTCGGGAGCAACAGCGGATCGGTGCTGAAGTTTGGCGGGGCAGCGCTCGCTGCCGGCCAGTTTGGCAGCTACTGGAGCATCCTCGGTGCGGAGGCTGTCAGCGGCGGCTACGACGTGGCCTGGAAGAATACTGCCACCGGTCTCTACAACATCTGGAGCGTCGACAGCAGCGGCAACTATGTCACCGATCTCCTCTCGAATGCCTCGCCAAACAGCGGATCGCTGGAGTCATTCGAGACGATCTTCCATCAGGACCTCAACGGCGATGGTACGATCGGCCTTGTCGGGACGACGATCGAGGCACTTGGGGCGACCAGCCTGGTACAGGTGGGGACCAACTATTATCTCGAGCCGGTCGGGAGCAACAGCGGATCGGTGCTGAAGTTTGGCGGGGCAGCGCTCGCTGCCGGCCAGTTTGGCAGCTACTGGAGCATCCTCGGTGCGGAGGCTGTCAGCGGCGGCTACGACGTGGCCTGGAAGAATACTGCCACCGGTCTCTACAACATCTGGAGCGTCGACAGCAGCGGCAACTATGTCACAGATCTCCTCGCGAACGCCTCGCCAAACAGCGGATCGCTGGAGTCGTTCGAGACGATCTTCCAACAGGACCTCAACGGCGATGGTACGATCGGCCCTACTTCGGCCTCGACTGCGACCGCACCTGATGGTGCACCCGTCGCGCTTCCCCAACTGCTGAATCAGCATTTCCAGAATGAATTCCGCTTTGTCGACGACCTGAACGCTCGAGCGTTCGCCGCCTCTCCCAGCCGAAGCGCTAGCTTACCATTCGATGGTGTTGCGCACGATAGTTTCGCGTTCACGCCGACACTTGACCAAAGCGACGGCGTCTATCTCGCAGACTTAAAGCATGCACTTCAATTCGACAAAGGTGCCGATTTGGGATCCGTATTGGCCATCACTCACGATGATACGTCCGGAGAAACCGTCATCACTCTCCAGCATTCTGTAATCGCGCAGTTACTTGCGCATCAAGTGAATTTTCATTTCGTCTAGCTGGCTGTTGAAGAAGCCAGTCGCGTTCGCAAACGAGGCCTGAACCGTCGCCATTGTCGATTTAGAAGTGGCCGACGAGCCTGTCGGCAGTGCCGATCGTAACCCACCCGCGACCGCAAAGTAATTCTTATCCTTCGATCGGGTGGTTAGGGATGCGCACGCGCATAACTTGGCCCCCAGCGCGCGATCGGCCCCTAGGCGCTGTCGCGAGAACAGGCGATATCAATCGAAATTGACGCGGTGCCTTAGCGATCGCCGGCGCCGGATTGGCCGGAAGACCTTGCATGCATGTCTGCCAGCTCCTTGGACGCCGGCTGCAGCCGGTCGGGGTGTGGTAGCGACACATTAAATTTGAACTGGACGGGATTGATTTCCACGACGCAGTCCGGGTCACGAAGCAAACAAGCCGAGGCCTCACGCCAATGCAAATCCTGCAAGACGTATTCGGGCCACGCCGGGTGTCTCAGAAAGGCAACCAGGCTGCTGATCAGGACCGGGTAGGCAACTAGAGGCACGAGCTGACGGATCAGGATGACGAACCACAGTAATGTGACAATCGGGATGTAGAAGTATCGGGCGGCGCCGATCAGCGTTTCTGGCATTTCGCGATACTGAGCAAGTGTCGCGGATAGCACCATGGCGCACGCGAGCAAGGGAAAGGTCCTCTCGAATTCGTGGCGCCGGAGGAGAACGACGATGACGAATACACAAAGGACGGCAAGCGCCAGAACGATGGTGCTTCCCACCAAGAGCGGCAGTCGCGTATAGGGAAGCAGATCGTAGCCGACAATCATCCAGAGGAATCGATAGACGAGGACCGAAAAGAACGTCGCGGGAGAGACATCCCACGTCCCAGCGGGAATTTGGTACTCTCGCGACTGGAGATAGGCCAGCTGAATTCCAGCAGTAGCGATCGCGATCAGCAGTAGAACAAGGGACTGACGTGTTCGGCTGAAATAGAGCTTTGCAGCAAATAGCGGCAAATAGATTAGCGTGAATGGTCCGGTCAGTCCCATTAAAATGCATAAGACATAGTCTGTTGCCGCTTGAGCGCGCGTTTCCGGCGGCCGCGACATCGCGAGAAGGATCAAGCCTAAACCGCAAAATGCCCAATGTGCGTTGATAAGATTCAGGAATGTTTCGTTCTTGACTGGCGCGAAGGTGATCGAGATTGCAAGAAGGACGCGCGACAGGCGATCGAATGGCAGCCTGCTTGAAAGGGCATAGAGCGCGACGATCAGCAGCAACGCCGTGGCGATCAGCTCATAGACCGCCGGCGTGGCCGCTATCGAGAAAAAAGTGGAGGCAAACAATGCACCGAGCCGTTCGACGGTGTAGAGGGCGCCGCCATTCGGCTCGAGTAGCGACCTCATTCCCCCGGTGATCGCCTGCGTAAACAGCACAGGACCATCCTCCGCCCAGAACTGAGGTCGCACGAAACGGTCGGCGCACCGGAGATAGAGGCCTCCGACAGTGGCGGCGATGACCAAGAACTTTTGGGAGCAATTAAGAGGCGAGACGGGCGCTTCTAAGGGAGGCCGCGTATTGTGATGGTCTCGCATCGAATTCAAGTTTCCTGAGCGGGGCGACAATGATTTGGGTTCCGTATTGACAATCATTCACGATGATACGTCCGGAGAAGCGGTCATAGACACTCCTGATGGCGCCACCACCGTCCAGCATTTTGAGATTGCGCAGTTACTGGCGCATCGAGACAATTTTCATTTCGTCTACTCGTCACTACTTAAAGGCAACCGCCTCCGTAGGAGGCAAAGCGACCTAGGTCAATCCGTTAAGGTAAGACGCGGGACTGAAGCCCCCGCTTAGTGATCCGGGCCCGCTTGCGCCTGCGTCTTCGACTCATCCGGAATCTGCAACTCCGACAGCTCGAGCCCGAAGTCCCGCTCGTAGAACCAACTCTGGCCTCCCTCGACACTCATCCGGATCGTCTTAACGCGCCGGCCGGAGATCCCTGCGAATTCCTCGGTCGTCGTGATCGAGGGCGAGAGCAGGAAGCCCGCCCGGCCGAGCGCGGGCACGATCTGGTAGCTGACCGGCAGGCCGTCGTCATAGACGATGTTGAGCATCACCTGCGGGGCCTTGTAGAGCGCGCCGACCAGCCGCCCCAGCAACGTGGGCCGAACGTCGATGGTTGCCCAGGTGCGCAGGCCCGGATCGATCTCGACGACCTGGTCGAAGGCGAACCGCCCGCTCCTGATGGGCCGCCGCGAGAACGACAGCGGCGCCGGCCGCCGCTCATAGACCAGGAATCGCCCGCTCGATGTCAGACGATAGCGCGACCAGATCTCCGGCCAGGAGCGACCGTCGTCGGTTGACGGGTAGCGGTCGTTGACGTGCTCCTCCGGCCGCATCTCGAACAGGATGAAGCGTGGCGCCCGCTCGGAGCGCAGGAAGGCGGCGTTCTGCTCGGACAGCTTCTCCGTGTGTGCGTTGAGCGAGAGGTAGGCCGGCCGCGGGTCATAGGTCAGGCCGGGCTCGGCGAGCACGACGCCGGTCTTGCGCGGGTAGATGTCGGCCGTCCCGGTGAGGCCTTCCGGCAAATCGGCGAGATGGCGGATCTGCGCGCGCAGGCGTTCGCCGCCCGTGGCGGCGTAGTCGTAGTTGCCGCTCAGCGCGGCAACCATCGACGCCGCGTGATCGCGCATCCAGCCGAGGCCGAGCGCCAGGTGCTGCGGCTGGAAGTTGGTCCAGGACAGCACCAGGCAGCAGGCGCCGATCGACAGCGCCGCCGCGGCGCGCGACCAGGCCGAGCCGACAAATCCGATCAGCGTTGCCGCGAGCGCGACCATGATCACGGACTGCTCGATCTGATTGCCGCCGAACGTATGCTTGAGATTGACGAGCGAGACGCCGGCGGCGAGCACCGTCAGCAGCAGGCGGTCGAAGAGCGGCCCGCGCGAGAGCAGGCCGACGGCGACGAGCCCGGCTGCGGCCAGGTACGTCACCGCCACCGTCGCGGGCCCGTAGGGTTGCCAAAACCCCTTCGACATGGCGTCGCTGTAGCCGCCCGACAGATCCGCCGATGCCTGCAGCCACACGGCCAGGTTGCCGATCTGCTGCCCGGCGAGCAGCCAGCAGCCCAGAACGCTCGCGGCGAAAAACAGGCTCAGTGCCGGCACCTTCCTCTGGCGGACGTCCCGCAAACCGATCAGCCCGAAGACGCCGACATAGATGGCGGTCAGGCTGAATTTGACGAGTGCTGCCGCACCGAGGAGCGCGGTCGCTGCATAGAGCAGCACCGTGAGCCAACGCGATGGCCGCTCGCCGGAAAGGGAAATAACGCCCACACACAGCGCCGGCGCGATCCACAGCGCCTCCGTCCAGCCGATCGCCCAGACGTAGGCGTTTGCGAGCGCGAGCAAGAGGCCAAGCGCGCGGGACCAGGCGCGATCGAAACTGCGCCACACCACGGCGATCAGGAGCGCAGCCGTCACGCCAGCGAAAGCGGCGTGGAAGGCGAGCAGCGGCTTGACGTGCTCCGGATAGATCGGAAACGAGGCCAGCAGGCCGAGCGGGCCGTAAGTGAAGACAACCTCAGGCCCCCACTGCGCCCCCTGCCGCAGGAGCGCCGGCTGCGCCATCGCGAAGGCGAGATCGTCAGAGAGATCCCCGAGATTGCCGAGCAAGTGATTAAACGGTGGCCAGGGCGGAAGGCCGACCACGCACAGGACCACCAATCCAGAAGCGAGTAGACCCGCTGTCACCCTACCAATCACACAAAGCTCCTGACCGCGATCCACCCGCTTATAACTGCGAACCCCGTGAATGCAATCGATGATAGATTTGTATCTGCGCTACCAAGTGTGGCGTAGCCGTCCACCGGGGACGCTCCGCGCGGACGGCCGTTTTGCCCCATCATTGTCCCTGCATAACGGGGGTGCGAGCCGAGCACGGTGCCCGATCTGGAACACGACGAAAAGCACCGCTTTAAATGAGAGTTGCCCGCGAAGATGTGGCCGTCGGGGGCCGCCGCGGAGCGGGCGCTGAGGAATGGACGCCAGGTCCGCAGGAGGACTGAGGCGATATAACGTAGCTGCCGCTTGTCCCTCAGAAATTCAGCTTCTTGAATATAAACCAGGGGAGACGTGAAATGACGAAAGCTATTCCCGCCCAAAACCCTGGAAAAAAGCGCGCTCCAAAGTCGTTGCGAGCGTTCCCAATTACATAATTTGCGACTTGTGCAGGCGAAACGGTGGGGAACAAGAGACGCTGGCCAAACGATTGTTGAGTTTCGACGTAGCCGAGCCGAACGAACTGGACCAGCAAGCCGGTGCCAACGGTAAGATGGCGTAGACTTTCAAAGTAGCTCTCCAACCCCCGCTTTGCGGCGGAATAAACTACATTAGCCTTCCTGCCGCGACTGGCGGCGATCGAACCGAAACCGACAATGCGCGCCTGCTTCTGTTGCAAAAGCCGTGGCAAAAAGTACGCTGTAACCACCATCACGACGGTCAGGTTGGAATTCACGATCCTCAGCGTGTCCTCCGTATCCAGAAATCCGACGTCGTCTCGACGCGATGCTCCAATCGGAAAATAGAGCTCGTTGATCTCACCGAACTGCGAAGCGGCCGCCGCAATCCTGTCCACACAATCCGGCGGAACGCTGGCATTGGTGGCGACCGTTTGCACCTCTACGCCGTGAACCAATCGAAGGTGGGCGGCGAGCGCATCGAGATCCTGCGCATCGGTTGCCACCAAAAGCAATGCCGTACCACGCATTGCAAGTGCGTCACAGAGCGCCCGTCCTACACCCGCGGATGCTCCAACTACCAGTGCCCTCACAGGCCCAACCTTTCGGACAGGGTGGAACGAAACAGGCGCTTAGAGTCGAAGGCATGGAGCGTGCTGCGGAATCGATCGGCTTCGGGATAGCAGGCGTCGACCACAGCGCGGGGCAAGCGCGAATCCTTAATGATATTGGGCAGGCCGCCAAGCGCAATGACTCGCTCGTCGAGAAAAGCCATCAACCGATCGGCGGCTGCACCGGCTGGCACATTCAAGGCGAGGCAAATGCCTGTCCCGGTAAAGCGGAGCAACTCCCGCGTTCCTGCGAATGCCTTTGCCGATGACAATGTGATCGGCAGAGGCCGCTCACGGACGTAGGTTCGGACTGATTCGACATAGTCCTCAATTGCCTCGTCAGGGAGGATCGCCTGATACTCCCGAAAGCCCGCGGCACCGAAGAGTTGAAAATATAGCTGCGTTTTGTGAGCTGGAAAAAGCGCATCCTGCAAGGAGATGACCTGACCTTGCAAAGTAGACTTTTGCCGCCGTCGAAACTCCAGGTTAAGGCCGCGGGCTGCGATCGCACTGATCAAGGAAACTGGCCAGCGACCGCGGCTTTCGGATGACAGCACCGGCGGTTCTTCGTCCGGCACAGCCGATGCGCCCTTGTCGACGAATCTGCCCTCAAACAAATAGCCGCTTCCAAAACTGGCCTTCGATGACGCCATATCGTGCCATGTATAGGCAAAATCAGCGTCGCGCGCGGCGAGCCGAAGGCGATCGAATCCTTCTGCGGCACGAGCAAACGGCACGGCTCGCATTTGGACCCAAGTCGCCGGCGCCGGTGAGGCGCGAAGCCGTGCCCGGATGATGTGTCCTGTAAGTCCGTAACCACCGCAGGTCAGCCGAAACAGGTCCGGATCTTTCAGCGGAGATAGCTCGAGCATCCCGTGGGACGGATGGAACAAGGTAATCGACTCGAGCTGGTTGATAAACGTGCCATCGCGACTCTGGCTCTTGCCGTGGACATCGGCGGCAATACATCCTCCCACAGAAATTCGGCCGTGCCCCGGCTGAATCGGCAGATAGAGCCGGTGCGCGGACAGGAAGCGGTGCAGTGCAAAGAGCGAGATGCCCGCCTCGACCTCAACGACATGGCGCGCGGAATCGAAATCCGTCACACGATCGAAAGAACGGTGCGAGACCGACAATCCATCTTGCAGGAAGCTTGCTGCTGCATAAGAAAGTCCGGAGCCGCGCGAAATGCGCGGTGCTTCGCTCAGATCGCTTCGCCAATAGCGATAGCGATCGGGCTGCTGTAGCTGCCCCCGGGCACGGATACGACCATCGAAACTGACGAAATCTTGGTCCGCCCGCGGAGCATCGGATACTCTGGATGACAAGACCTGCCCCCCCGGAACAGTCACCGCGACCGCGCCTTCAGCGCGTTGAGCTTGGACGGCACGCCCCAGAACGCCATCGGCTCGTAATCGGGATAGGGGAAGTGACCGCGGCGGAGTTCAATCTGACTTGATCGCAAGCGCCGATGCTGCGACACCAGATCCAACACCGAGATTGGCGTTCCACTGCAGCAGTTAATAACACCATTGCAGGCCAATGGCATCTCAAGAGCCAACACGAAATTTTCAGCCACAGCATTGATTGGCAAATAATCGCGGAGCTGATCGCCTCCGGACATATTGAAAAACAGCGCGCTTCCATCAATTGCGCGATCGAGGTGCGCGAGTAGGCTGTTTGGGTTTTGTCCCTCGCCATACATGTAGAACAGCCGCATCCATTGCAGGGTGAACGGCTTTTGCTGCTGTAAGAACTGCAGAGATTTCCGCAGAGAGTCCTTGGCAAAGCCATACGCCGTGATCGGCGCGGTTGCGGCTTGTTCGGTCAGTGGCCCGTACTGCATGCCATATTCAAGACAGGTGCCCGCCACCATAATTTGCGACACACCCGCATCCACGGCTGCTTCCAGAAACGCCAAGTCAGCGGGGAGATTGCGGCCGAGGTGAAAGAAGTCGCGATAGTTCGGTAGACCGGGCCAAGCCAGATGGATCAGCGCATCGGGCCGAACATCCCCAGAAACTAGTGGTCGGAAGTCGCCGTGAAGGTCGCAGGAGATAAAGTGGACCTGCGTAAACCACGGCATCAATCGCGCTTTGTCAGCATCGCGGGCGACGGCGGTGACGGAATGACCTTTGGCGAGCAGCGCGCTGATGACGTGCCGCCCTACAAACCCCGTCGCACCCGTCACCAGAACCTTCACGGCAGAACCTTGAGTTCCGGAACGGCGATGACGAATTTGCTGCCCGACCCTAAAAGCGGCTGCTGTTGCTGGACCACCTCTTCGGCAATGTTCCAGGGGAAGATGACAACCCAATCGGGCTTGAACTTTGCAAGTTCGGACGGCGGCAGAATGGCCAGATGATTGCCCGGCATATAGCTGCCTTGTTTTGAGATCGCGGCATCGCAGACGAAGCTCACGAGGTCGGGTTTGACCCCCGCATAGTTCATCAGCGTATTTCCCTTCGCAGCAGCACCATACGCCGCGACCGATTTACCTGCGCGCTTTTGGGCAATCAAGAATTCAACAAAATCATCTTTGACCTTGTCCGCCTTCTGCTGAAATCCCTTGTAAATGGCCAGGTCACGCAAGCCATAAGCATTCTCTTTCTCCAGCATATCCATCACAACGGACCGCATCTTCCGCGGGTCGCTTTCGTGGCATCCGTAAATGCGCAGGCTCCCGCCGTGGGTCGGCAGTTCCTCCAGATCGAAAATGCGCAGCCCCGCCTTTGCAAATATGCCAACGACGGCGGTCAGGGAGAGATAAGAAAAATGCTCATGATAGACCGTATCGAATTGGTTGAACCTGATCAGGTTCATCAGATGGGGAAACTCGAGGTTGATGGTACCGCCCTGTTTGAGCGCGATCCGAAGGCCATCCGTGAAGTCGTTGATATCAGGTACGTGCGCGTAGACATTGTTACCGCATATCAGGTCGGCGCGCTTGCCCGCTTCCGCCAGCTCCGTCGCGGTCGCCACGCCGAAGAACTTGCGCAGCACCGGAACGCCAATCTTTTCCGCTGCGTCAGCGGTGCTGCTGGTGGGCTCGACACCGAGGCATGGAATGCCGGCCGCGACGAAGTTCTTCAGCAGGTAGCCGTCATTGGAGGCGACCTCGATCACGAAACTGTCGCGGTTCAGCTTTAGGATTTCAGCGATCCTCTCCACATAACGCGCCGCGTGCTGCAACCAACTGCGCGAGGTCGAGGAGAAATACGCATAGTCGCGAGAAAACAATTCATCGGCCGCCGCGTAGTCCTCCGTCTGGACCAACCAGCATTTGTCGCAGACGTAGAGCCGCAGCGGGAACGTCGTCTCCGGCGCTCGCAACTGGCTCGCCGAGAGATAGGCGTTCGACGGAGGAGCGTGACCGAGATCGAGAAAGACGTGTTCGAGTTCATGATGGCAATGACGACATTTCATACCACTATTCCTTCGAAATTCTTGTCGAGAAGCGGATGATGGAGGTCCCTCTCGGACAGGTCGGTCGGTGTCAGTGGCCACGCCACGCCGATCATCGGATCATCGAAACGAACTCCGCCTTCTGCTTTAGGGGCGTAAAACGCGGTATGCAGATAAAGTAGTTCGGAATCCGGCTCTAGCACCTGGAAGCCATGGGCACATCCTTCGGGGATAACCAGGGCCCGGCGATTTTCTGGCGTGAGTTCCAGCGACGTCCACTTTCGGAACGTTGCCGACCCCTTGCGCAAATCGACAGCCACGTCGAACACGCGCCCCCTAAGGCAGCGGACAATCTTCATTTCCGCATGTGGCGGGAATTGAAAATGCAGCCCCCTGAGCGCGCCCACGCTTCGGGTGACGGAGTGATTTATCTGAACGATCGATCGCGATCCGATGATGTCCTGTTGCTCGCGCGAGCAGAACAGTCTTGAAAACCTCCCGCGCTGGTCTTGGTTGGCCATGCTCTCGGCAACCCAGACACCCTCGATGCCGGTCTGCTCGAGCTTCATGAAGCCTCCCCCTCGGCCCACGCCAGCTTCCGCGCGTTAGCGCGTGCCACATAGCGCGCGAGTTGCGCACGGCTGACGACCTCGCCTCGTTCGAGCCAGGCTTGATACCATTCGGCAGTGGCACCTACACCTTCGTCGAAGGTCCACACTGGCTGCCATTGCATTCGCTGACGGGCCTTGTCGCTATCGACCTGGAGCAGCTGCGCTTCGTGCGCTTGAGCCTGGCCGGGGTGATACCATTCCGCGGCCGGCCATTGCCGCTTGATCGTGTCGAGGACCTGCCGAACTTGGCGGTTGCCTTCCCGATCGGGCCCGAAATTCCAGGCCTCGGCAAACGTGGAATCGCGTCCGACCAATTGCTGTCCGAGCATGAGATAACCCGATAGGCATTCGAGCACATGCTGCCAGGGTCGCGTTGCCGTTGGCGATCTGATCTCCACGGGCCTACCGTGCTGGATCGCACGCACCAAGTCCGGAATCAGACGATCTTCCGACCAGTCGCCACCGCCGATCACATTGCCAGCGCGCGCCGTGGCCAGCAGTGGCGCGTCAGGCGAGTTGAAGAACGATTTCCTGTAGCTTGCGGCAACCAGTTCGCACCCGGCCTTGGACGCGCTGTAGGGATCATGCCCTCCTAGACGATCGGTCTCTCGATACCCCCATACCCACTCGTTGTTCTCGTAACACTTATCGGTCGTCACGACGATGATCGCGGTTAGGCGCCTGGCCTCACGACATGCGTCGAGCACATTTGCGGTCCCCATGACATTGGTGGCCCAAGTCTCGAGGGGCGCGTGGTAGGAGCGGCGCACCAGTGGCTGAGCCGCCATGTGGAACACGACCTCCGGATCAGACTCCCGTATCTGATCGCGTAGCGGTCTCTGATCGCGAATATCGATGAAGTGCGACTCGATATCGAGGTTCAGTTGGCCGAAGTGGTGGGGATCGGTCTCCGGCGGAAGTGCGATTCCCGTGACCTTTGCGCCCAGTTCCTTGAGCCAAAGGGTCAGCCAGCTTCCCTTGAAGCCGGTGTGTCCAGTAACCAGCACATGGCGGCCGTTGTAGATATCGCCGAACATCATCACCAAATCTTCCAGGGCGCCTTTCCTGACGACCACAATTCCTCGAGATGATTTTTGTCGCGAAGCGTGTCCATCGCCTGCCAGAAGCCGCTGTGTCGATAGGCGGACAATTGGCCCTCGGCAGCCAGCCGCTGCAGGGGCTGTTGTTCCCATACAGTGTTGTCACCGTCGAGATAGGAAAGCACACCGGGCTCGAGCACGAAAAAACCGCCGTTGATCCAGGCGCCGTCGCCAGCCGGTTTTTCTTGGAAATGGTGAACCATCTCGTTTTCGATGTGCAGCGCACCGTAGCGGCCGGGTGGCTGGATCGCAGTCACCGTCGCCAGCCGCCCGGCCTCACGGTGCTTGGCGATGAGCGCCGAGATATCTATGTCCGCCACACCATCGCCGTAGGTAAAGCAGAACGACTCGTTGCCGAGATACGGCGCGACCCGCTTCAGCCGACCACCGGTCATGGTGAGTTCGCCGGTATCAACCAGCGTCACGCGCCAAGGCTCGGCGAACTTTTGATGAATCTCCATGCTATTTTCGCGCATGCTGAACGTAACGTCGGACGTGTGCAGGAAGTAGTTGGAGAAATACTCCTTGATGACGTAGCCCTTGTAGCCAAGACAGATCACGAAATCATCGATTCCGTGCCCCGAATACATCTTCATGATGTGCCAGAGAATTGGCTTACCGCCGATTTCAATCATCGGCTTTGGCTTGAGGTGGGACTCTTCGCTGATCCGGGTCCCCAATCCACCGGCGAGAATGATCGCTTTCATCTTGTCTCCCAGTCAACTCGAGAGCGGAACTACCGCGAATGGGCCAGCAGCATAAGGCGTTGCGTCCAGATGTCTGGACCAAGCAAGTCCCTTTTTTGGGGCAAATGCTGAAAACCCTTATCGGCACGCCCGGCCAAAATCAAGGAAATCCGGGCCTTACTCGATAGACCCCCGTCGCAAGAGGAGAGCCCGGCGCGGCGCGAAATCGTAACGTCAGGTACCAACCAGCCCTCCCGGGGGCGCCGCGCTCGTTCACGACGCTGCGACCGTACGTTGGGCGTGTGTGTATCGGCGGTTCACCGCAAAGTTTGGCCGCCCGAGGCCATTCTTGTAGGACCGGGCTACGTAAAGCGCCGTGAACGCCGCAGTAAATCCGAAATACGTGCAGCCGCACAACAGGTTCAGCAGCAGCAGCCACGGGCTTTGGGTCAGGATGTATGCAGATCCCAATATGGCTGTGAGCAGGAGCCATACCGGAAGCGCATAGATTGGCAAGCGCAAGGGTAATGTGGTCGATGACAGGATGCCGGCGATCGCAAAGATCGTCATTCCAACGAGATTGTAGTTTGTCTTCCCGGCGATGCGGCGTTGCCGCTTGTAGGGTAGACCAATCCGTTTATACCCGATCCGCGAGATCGACGCACGGATGAACGGGAATGAGTTGTGGTCGTTTACAATGGCATCGCGAACTTCGGAAGTAAGCAACGAGAACTCGGCCATGTACAGGATAATATCTTCGTCCGCCAGCAACCGCACGACATGGTAGAAGAACTTGCGTAGCGTCTTGACGGGTCGAGCCTCCTCGCGGTCGACTCGCGCCCCATAGACGATGTCGAAGCCCTTCTCATAGTAGCTAACAAAATCCAACAGCATTTCGGGTGGGTCTTCGCAATCGACGTCGATAAAGGCGATCACCTCGCCCTGCGCGTTGCGCAATCCGCATTCCAGCGAACGCTGGTAGCCGACATTAGCGCTCAGCGTGATCACATAGACGAAGTCATATTGAGCGCGCAGCTTGCAAATTTCGGCATAGGTCCCGTCTGTTGAGGCATTATTGAGAAACAGCAGCTCGACGCGATACCGCGCCGACAGCTCCTCGATGACCGGCAGTATCCGTCCGAAGAACAATGGAACGACGGCTTCCTCATTATATACAGGGCAGGCAATCGTAATGCGTGGTAGTGGCCGATCGTTGTTCACTTCGCATACTCCGTCGTCAATTCCATGACGAAACGCCCGTGCTGCGCATCGCCATCGTCTGACAGCAATACTGGCTGACCGCTGCTCTCGACAGGCTCATAGAGTGGCAAGCCGAGGGCGGTAGAGTCCTCGCCGGTGCCCGACAAGGCCAACTCGTAGGTCCGCCCCCTGCTGGCCACGACATAGGGAAGCCTGAGAGTCATTGTCGCCCAATCCCGCGCCCCGCCGGCTTCGACATCGCCGCGCGCGAGCGGCTCCTGGCTCCCGACTTCCGACAGTTGCCATCTCACGACGCCAGTTGTCGCCTTGCCATTTGGCGTGACGAATTTCAAAGATAACCGCTTGAGGCCATCATCGGTGGCAACGAAGCGCTGCCTGACCGTCCGCGCGGCGGACAAATACACGGGCTTGCTGAAGCTGCCTACTGGAGATTGCGCTTTGACATAAGCCCGATTACCGTAGGGACCCAGTTCGAGCAATTGAAGCTGGCGTTTCAGATAGGCCACCGCTTCCGGCCTAGGATGTATGAAGCGATCCTCAGGAACCGGATCGAGTCCCCAGACATAAGTCTGCGCTAGACTACGGTTGAATTCGTGTGCGTCGGCATAGACTCGCCATGCCCGGCCGTAGCTTACGAACGCCGCGCAGGCAAAGAATCCCGCCAGCACAAAAACGACACGGCGCGCAAGTATCGAGTGAGCTTGTTCACCCCACCATCCTTGCACCAGAGCGGCGCCGACATAGTAAACCTGACCGAGCAACAAATAGGAGCCGAAGATGGTGTAACGGCTGGCATTTCCGTTGGCCACGCCGTACTCGTCAAAAGTGGCTCGCGCCCAGCCCGTTGCGACCGCCGACAGCATCGCAAAACCCGCGAAGCCAAATAGAACCATCGCTGCCGGATGGCGCTTGCGCAGTCGCGGCAACGCATCCAGGCTTAGCGCTGCGCAGGTCACCAGCAGAATGCTGCCGCATATCAAGTTGACCGCGATCGACATCGGCAATTGGAACATACTGCGATATGGAAACCAAAGCAGTCCGCCGAGAGGAGCACCAAGATATGTCAGAGAGAATTCCAGCAGTTCCAACGCGCTTGGGTGCGTCGAACTGCTTTCCATTTGCATGCCCGGTAGATAGCAAGCGGATGCAACCAGCAGATTGATTACCCAAAACACAGCGAACCGGTCCGGCCGCGTGAACTTCGTCGCGGATAGCTGGAATGTGATTATGATGGCGACGAAAGCAAAGAAGCCATTGGTCAACGTAAACGCTGCCAACCAGCAACTGACCGCCGCGACAACATGGCAGCTCCAGATCTCTGGCCGTGTAAACACCAACAAGAAGCTCAGCGCGATGAAGAAGTTGGTGGCATCGAGCTGAAACATCATCGACCACCAGTGATTGTTGTGGCCGACCGGCGAAAACAGGATGAGCGAAACCGACAGGAGCGTGACCGGAAACACCGCGTTCGCTTCACCGATCAGACGACGCGCCAACCAGACGAAACATGCAAACGTCCCGTAGATAGACAGATAGAGATAGATGTATTCCGACCGGACATCCCAATCTGTCGCGACGGCGTTCATCAGCATCACTAGTCGATAGACGAGCGGCCTGGTGTGATTGTGAGGTGCCCAAAGACTCGAGACGTGAAAATTACCCTCTCGCCAGTCGGCAATCCAATGGATGAGCTCGGTATGATCCCAGAATGGTACAGTGATCGCGGAATACTGGACTGCGAACAGTAGATAAACCGCCGGCACGGCGCTGAGAGCTACGAGCAGCCAATATCCTACTTTGGGAGATACCACAGAACTTAATCGTCCGGTCATCAGCCAACGCTTCCAGGTGAACGGCCCGCATGGGCCTTTCAAACAACGAAATTGCAAGACCTGCCATAGCGGACAAGCGCGCGCAAAGCGGCAGATGTTAGGGCTGACGGCGGCCTCACCGGGTGATGAAGTCTCAATGCTGTTAGCACACGACCACGAATCAGAGGCGAGAAACCCGCAGTCCAGCCGCCCGCTGCAAGTCCGGCACTCGTCTGCCACGCGATCGACGCGTGATCTGTTCCCGATGGCAACGGCCACAGCCCTACCTGTTTAAGGGCCGCGACACGGAAAAACGCCAGCGCGGCGCCGGGCAGGTCGACCGCCTGCGTCTTCAATGCCAACGAATATGGCCCGCCGTCAGTGGCGGCGCGGCCTATCCAGGGCGTCTCTAGTTCGCCGCTCGTGTTTCTCATATAGCACCCATCGACGATGACGTTGTCTGCATTGACGACGTTGCCACCAAGCACGCCCACGCGCGGGTGCAGCTCAAACAGGCGCGTCGCTTCAACGAAGACACTTCTGCTATCGATGGACACACCATCAGCCGCGAACACCATGATCGCATCCTGACCACAAGACTTCTGGCCGCCCGCGAGGGCGTCGCCATACCAGATAAACTCAGGCAGATCGCTTGGCCGCCGCGCGATATAGAGTTCGCGCGCACCGCGGCTTTCGGGCCAGTCGGCAATCACAAAATTCTGCGGATTCGTGCAGCGCGCTATCTGTCTTTCAAGAATATATCTGACCGATTCCAGCTGGCGCGCGTCACCTTCCGAGTTGTTGGTGGTCGAGCCGCCGTGCTGCCGCCAATGATAGAGAATTTCCGGAACATGTTCGATGCGTCCGCCCCTGTTGGCGATACGGGATACGCTGTCCCAGTCCTGGCACCAATTCGCTCTCACGTCGCTATAGACTTCGGCAGCAATAGCAGCTTCGCGCTTCATGGCGCAGAGATGCCAGATCGTAGAATTGTCCAGCGATAGCAACGGATCGTAGGCTCCCCGCAGATGGGGCGCAGCCGGCCGCCCCGAGACGAGCGCGTCCTCGTCCGAAAACAGCAAGTCGGGATGACCCTTCTCGTCGATCTGGTGAGCCAGGACCTGAATGGCATCATCAGTGATTAGGTCGTCAGCATCGACTGGAACGACGTAGTCGCTTGTCGATGCCTCGAGCCCACGGCGCAGCGCCGCAACAATCCCGATTGCTTCGGGCTCCACGATCACCCGCGCCCCCCAATCGCTTTCGGCACGCTGATGGATCCTCGCGAGCGCGGCCCCGGGCATCGGTCCATTCACGACCAGCAGCCATTGCGAGGGTTTCAGAGTCTGTCGGCCGATCGCCCGCGCTAACTCGTCGAGTAGATCAAGGTCACTGCCATTGTAAACTGGCGTCACGATTGAAATCGTCGCTGGGTTGGCCGGCGTCGGGTAGCGCGCGTGGCGCGACTTTAAGTCGGCTGTCAGCCAGTCTTCATATCGAAGCCCGCGCCGCTGCAAGACTCGCAGGTGATCAAGGCGCGCCTGTTCCGAAACGGCGGCATAGGCCGTGTCGTGGGTCAAACCGAGACGTCGCGAGTAGAACCGCGTCTCAGGGACCTGTGACCAAAAGCGCGACAACCAGCGCGCGGTCTCAGTCCCGGAAGCGACCGCCGCGTCGGTTCCCTCGAGGCGGCCAACCATGAATGGCGAATAGACCACTCGCTTGCCTGCCTCTGCTGCCATCGCCCCGAGCCAGGGGCCGAGCATTTCCATCCCGACGACTTCGCGCCGCAGTTCTGCCAGGCACTGCCTTAGAAACGATGTCCTGACCACGCAATGCGCCGTAGAAACCGCCGAAACCGAATGCGCCTTCCACATGCGCGCGCCTTCACCGGGGTCGGTTAGCTGGCGTCCCCGCTCCGGACAATCGCAGCCGTCGCCGAAGCCGAAAACGCGTGGGCCATCGACGATCACGGAGCCATCATGTAACCGGCCTCCGACCATCACCGCATCGGTGAACAATTCAAGAAGCGCCATGGCGTCCCAGCGCCACTCATCGTCGAGTGGCAAAACGCCCGGCATTAGCAAATGGACCAGATCACTGCCGATCCCATCGACGGCATCGGCGAGATCGGCAAGGCTTCCGCGCCCCAACACAATCGCCGTTGGGTCCGCGACCGCTTCCACGGCGTTATCCGCTGCGCCAATCAGAATCGTCTGGATCGATTGCTCATTCGATCGCTTTCGCCGAAACCACCAATCCACATTGTACTGGAACAGCGGACTGTTCACGAGTTCGATGTTCGTAGCGCCGGAGCGATCCAGAAACCTCTGCAGAGTCTGACGGTGCGACTCGGTAATGTAAGACTTCGATTCGATGTTTCCGGATGTCGATGCAGTATGCATCCGCCAACTGTAGAGGGCTTCCGGAACATGCTTCGGCTCTTTGCCGGCGAACATAAAACGGAAGAAGCTGTCCCAGTCGTGACAACCTTCGGCAGAGGTATCGCTGTATAAGCCAAGCTGGATTGCCAATTCGCGATCGATGGCACAAAGGTGGGCGATGTAGCATGAGTGAACGAACAGCACGGGATCCCAATCCGGCTTGAAATACGCCGAATGAAATCGCCCTGAATCCAGCTTGTCTTCATCGGTGAAGAGCAAGGCGGGATAATTGTTATCCTCGATAAAGCGAGTGAGAACGTGGACGCAATCGGGCTCAACTAGATCGTCGGAATCGAGCGGCAGAATATAGCGGCCGGACGCCCGCTCGAGGCAGTACCGCATTCCACCAACGATGCCGAGATTGTTCTCAACGCGCTCGAGCCGCACGCCGGGATGTCGCGCGAGCCTTGCGAGGGCGTGACGCGTCCCCTCCTCTGTGGAGCCGTTGTCAAGGATTAGCCATTCGAAATGCATCCCGCCATCTTGAAGAAAAACGCTATTGCCAAGCTCTTCGAGAAATCGAGGTTCGGTATTGTAGGCCGTGGTTACGAACGAAAGCAGGCCGGGCGTCTGGTGGTACATTCCACCCGAGCGACGACGAGCGAGGCTCGTCTTGCGATATACTTCGTAGTCGCTCTTCGGCGAGTACGGCAGGCCTGGCGCAGCAAACTGCGTCATTTCCTGCGTGGACTTGCGGATGCCCTCCAGTCGCGCAATCAATTCCGAAGCTATTCCGTTTAGGCTCTGATCCCAGTCAGTTGGTAATTCCATCGCGCCGGAGGGATCGTAACTCGGTAGTCCGCAATTAATCCGCCCCGCCGCATTTACAACCGCCTGCCCTATGCTTTCAGCAGTAGGCTCCGCAACGATGATGTTGGGCGAGAGCGCCCGCAGCCGCTCCGCCGTTTTCACCGAGAAACTGTTGGTGACGACCAGCTTACCCGAGGCAGCCATTTCCAATGGCGGATAGCTCGGATGTGGCGACAGCATTAGCGACAGCATTAGATCTGCGGTACGCACGCGCCGGGCATATTCGTCAAAGCTCATCCATGGCAGCGGATTGAGCGTGACGCCTTCGCCGAGTGCAATCGGCGGAATCTTTTCGCCCATCGCCCACACTTCCCAGTTGTCTTTGTCGATGGCGCCGGACGCAACGGCCCGACGCAGCGCGACTAGACCAAGTTCGAACAGATTGCGGCGAGCTATGCTTGGGCGCGCATAGAACAACAGTACTTTCTTGCCAGATGGTGGAGAAGCGACGGGAAAATAATGGCCGCGATCGAGAGCCGGATTGAACCATAGCGCGTCGGCCACAAACCCGGGATCTGCGAAGCGTCCGGCACCTTCCTGAATCAAATGATCGAGCAGGAGTCGAGTATTGATCACTGGGATATGCGGCAGACCGTAGGTTTCGAACGCGCGAGCCTGAAGGGTGGAACCTTCGTGCAAGATCGGCTCGAAATCCTGAATCAGGTAAATGAAAGTCTTGTTGACAGTCTTGGCAACAGCGTAAGTCGCAATCTGTGCAGTCCACCAGGCGGTCGCGAAAAATACGTCACGAATGCCGATCGAGATCGGTCTGGTGCGGTCGAATCCATCGACGATCTCAATACGATCCCTGTCGACCGGCCGGTTTAGTAACCTCTCCATGTATGGGAACAAGGCGGCGTCTTCACCCTCCAGCGGCGCATCGCACGCAATCAGCCGAATGCGCTCTCCGCGCTCCGCTAGCATGGACGCGAGCAGCAGCGCGGTGATGGGACCGCCGGACATGTGCTTGAGGCGGAGACTGGGCAACAGCACGTTGACGGAGGGGCGAACGGCGAGGTCGTCGGCCACTTCGAAATTGAGCGGAGGGCTCAGATGATAGCCTGGCACCTGCGAAATGAGCTCAGCGTCCGAGGTGCGGAAGGCGGCTTTCGGGTCGCCATCCTGGAGCACACTTGAATAGACGTCGAAGGAACTGATCAGCCCACGGTCACGAATATACTGCCCGATAGCGCGACCCAGCTGGGTCTGCCTCATGTGCTGTTGATAAAACGCGAAACCGCGTCGCAGAACGAACTTACGAAGACGTTCGACTCTGGCCACATTGCTATTTGAAAGGAAGCGCCGGAGCGACTTCACGCGTGCACCGAGGATCGGACGAAGACTGGAGATCCGGGAGGCATCGAACTCCAGACTTCGCATGCCAGTTAAAAGGCGCCGCGGTGTCGCCATTATGCGCCAACTGGTCGATCCTAGAATTTCATCCAGCTGATTGCTTAGCTGCTCGCTTCCCTGCTTGAGATCCGAGATTGCCTCGGCTGACGCGGCGAGATCGCGCTTAAGACCCGAGATGATATCGGTTGACGCAGCAAGGTCGCGCGCCATCTCAGGGAGCATCTGTTCGGGCGACGAAGATAGATTGCTCCAGATATTCTTGGTCTGGTCGAAGATCGGATCCAGTTTGTACGGAGTGCCGCTCCATTCCTTGTTGGCCGGAAGAACCAGCTCCGCGCGGCCGGAAATAACGCGCAGACCGAGGCCGTTCTTTGCAGCGGCCGATTTCCTCACGACGCACATCGAATTGATAAATTCGACCGAATGAACCAGCGCCAAGGTTTCTTCATCTAGCCCGCAGCCGTATTCCTCAAATATGCCGCGCAAAACTTCGCCGCGGGCCTCGGGCACCCCCCAATGCTCATGGTTGATGACATCGGCAAGGCGTTTGAAAAAAAAGATCGAGGAATAGGGGTGGTAGAGTCCGCCTTCGAAACGATCCCAGTAGCTGCAATGCAAATCCTCGGCGATGAAGAGGCCGCCCTCCGAAAGATTCGGAAAATAGAGAGCGAAGGTCTTGACGATATCCGAGGACAGATGTGACCCGTCGTCGATCACGATGTCGAACTGTGGCGACCGCTGCAGAACCGACTGCCGCGTCTGCGGGTCATTCGCATCGCCGATGACGACGCCGATGCGCGGATCATCGTACGTCAGGACCTTGCAATCCTGATTGATGTCACAGCCAACGATCGCTTCCGCATTCGGAAAGAATTGAGACCAGATCTCGAGCGAGCCGCCGTTCTGGACTCCAATCTCAAGCAGCCGGACGGGACGATCCCGCATCGACGAGAATAGGCGATCATATTCATCGAGATAGAGCGACCACTTGTCGGACATCTTTCCGGTGTGGTTGGCGTAGAGCTCGTGGAGCGTCCGTTTAATCATTCTTAACCTGCAACTCGACCCGCTCGAACGGAATGCCGACGAGTCCGTAACGAACCTTGCTTGAAGCGACGTTGACGATCAACGCATCATGCATCCAATGATGCTGGATGTTGTCATGGCGATCCCCGTCTGCGACGGACGCCATGACGGCATACTGCCCGTTCGGGAGCATCGGCAAACGGAATTCAAACACGCCTTCAAATATCGTGTCCGGCTTGATGCGTACCGGCATCCGATCAGTAAATGGAAGGGTGTTCTCTCCGAATAGGTCCTGCCCCAAGCGGTCGCGGATCAGAAATCCAAGGATTGGCTTGTCGAGCGGACTATGTGCTTTGGCGCGGACAGTCATGCGAACACGCTCGCCGCCCGCGTAGACCCCCTCGGGACCGGCAGACAATTTCGTCAAAGAAACAGACTGAATTTCGGCACGGCCGGTTTTCCAGCCGGCAGCTGCGTTGGTATTGTCCTGTACGCTGGCCACAGCGCCATAATCCACGATTGGGGCCGTGTTCGGGTCCACTACCGATGTTTGAGACGCCGGCCCTCCCGTCAGCTCGTCTGACGCAACCGAGATCAACTTGGCTTCTTCGCCGTAAACTTCCTGAAGCGTGAATTGAAGGTAGCTTTCGGACACCTCTCTGGAACTGCCGGTCATCTGGACCTGGCCGTGCGATAGCCAGATTGCCGATTCACACAGGTTCTGTACGGCGGCCGTATCGTGACTAACGAACAACAAGGTGCCGTGCTTTTGAAACTCCCTGATGAACCGCATGCATTTTTGGGTGAACACCGCATCCCCGACTGCGAGCGCTTCGTCGACCAAGAGAATGTCGGCGTCGACATGCGCAATGACCGCAAACGCCAGACGGACATACATGCCGCTGGAATAGGTCTTCACCGGTTGCTCGATGAAGTCACCAATATCGGCAAATGCAGCGATCCGCTCGAAACGGCTGTCGATCTCGGCCTGGGTCAGACCGTAGAGCGTCGCGGCCATATAGACATTCTCGCGCCCAGTGAATTCCGGATGGAAACCAGCCCCCAATTCTAACAGAGCAGCTACGCGACCGTTGACCCTGATCGTGCCGCCGCTAGGATTCACGGTTCCGCAGATCATCTGCAGCAGGGTCGATTTTCCGCTGCCGTTGCGCCCGACAATGCCAACGGTTTCGCCCTTCTTGACCTCAAAGGAAACGTCTCTCAGAGCCCAGAACTCATGAAAATACTGCTGCGGCGGCTTGCCGATCATCGCTCGCAGCCGCGGAAGCAAGGACTGCTTCAAACGATCGCGCGGCTTGTCGTAGATCTGGTAGCACTTGCTGAGGTCCTCCACCTTGATCGCAGTTTCCCTAGAGGACATCGGCGAACCCCCGACGGGTCTTCTGAAACCACGCAAAACCACACCATGCGACGAGGGCGCCGCCCAAAAGATAGATCAGGTACATCGACGAGTCCGGCGCCTTCCCCCAGAACAGCACGTCCCGCGCCTGCTCGATCGCCGGCGTCATAGGATTGAGGAACAACAAACTGCGATAGTTCTCCGGAAACGCATTCACCGGATAGAAGATCGGCGACAGAAACATCAGAACCGTGGTGATCATGCTCATGAATTGCGCCACGTCGCGCAGATAGACGCCCAGTGAAGCGAGGAACCAGCTCACCCCGAGGATAAAAAGCAGCAGCGGCAGCAAGACCAACGGAATCAGCACAATGGTGAAGTGCGGAACCCCAAACAGGACCAAATACGCAATCAACCATACGCACATGCTTACCGCACCATGAAAGATCGCCGAGCCGAGCGCAACGCAAGGCAGTATCTCCAGTGGGAAAATCACCTTCTTCACGTAGTTCGGGTTGCTCAGGATTAGGCTGGGCGCACGGTTGAGGCATTCCGAGAAAAGCGTGAATACGACTAGTCCGGGAAACAGCACCATCGCAAACTCAGTCTTCGAGTCGCTCGCGATATTCCAGCGCATCTTGAAAACCACGCTGAAGACGAAGGTGTAGATGACTAGCATCAGGATCGGATTAAAGAATGACCAGAAGAGGCCAAGCACGGATCCACGATAACGTCCGACCACTTCCCGGTGCACTAGAGCGGCTATCAAGCCGCGCCTGCGCCACAGGCTTGTCAGCATGTTCAGTGGAAAAATCGAAAAATCTTGCATCAGTCAAGAACCGCTGCAGCATCGGCTCGCAGCTTTTAAGCTTTCTTGCTGAGCAGACTGACCGAGCCGCCGAAGACGCCGGGCCGCCCCGTCCGGCCGCCCGCTTCCTGCGACGCCACTACTAGCGCACCCCGAACCCAGGGCCGTCACACCGGTCGGAAGTGACAGCAATTGCGCATGACAAAGCTTCGCGCGAACGACGTGCATTCATGTCTCCAGGAAACTGCGAATATCGATTCCAGATCGATTAAGCTATTGGAATGTCAGTTGGAACCCACCGAGGCAGATCAGGCGGGCCTGTTTACCAACGTGCGCCAGGCAGTACAATCAATCGCGCGCAGATTGTTGGTAATATTATACCTACACGATCAACTGCTCGATTGCACTCGACCGGGACCTGCCAGTTGACGGGGGCTTCTGTCGTCGCCCCAAGTCATGCTCGTGAACGCACGCCTCTCGGCCGCAGTCATGTTCTGGAATGCGCGGGTCTGGTTGTCTTTGACGAGAAGATTGTGCTGGTCTCCAAGGCGAAATGTACCGCTATCGCCCCATTCCTCCATCGCGTACACGCGCCCGTTAGCCCCCACCACCACCGCTTTCATGCCACGCCGAAGAATTTGCTGTGTAAGCCCGTCCGGACCGTTCTCAAACAAGTATGAATCGTTTTTAGTTTCGATCGAATCGGGCAGCACATCGAGAAAGAGCTTCCGTTCAATCATGAAAGCATTCGTTCTGATGTGTGGGTTTGGGAACACCTTCATGTCCTTCAGGCGCGCCAGCGCGCCGCCGGGTCCGATCTGATTGGCCCAGTATGTTTCGAACCTGTCATCCAGCGTTTGGTCGCAATTGGCGCGCGACGATCGCGCGGAGAAATAGGAAATTGCGATAGACATCAGTTTGGTCGCCAACCATTTCGGTAGGCGCCGTCTGATCGCCTGCAGCAATCGTAGCGTGCCGGCCGGATTTGGAATCCCCTTGTTCTGAAACAGCCACCACCCCTTTTGAACGTGCTTCATGCTACTAAGAGGGCTCTCATAGGAACCGGTGGCTCCGGCGATTCCGACCTCCGTATCGGCAAATGCCGAATCAAGCTTGCGCAGCCAGCCGTCCGCCACGATCTCCGAAAATGTGTTGAGGAAAACCACGCGACGATGCGGAAGCTGGGCCGCAGCCTCGGCATAGGCAGCGATATCGAAGCCGTCGTCCGACAGTGACACGGAATGGGGAAATGCACGCGCCAAGCTTTGGTCGAGCGCGGTTTTCCGAGACGGGAAACCTTTTCGGATAACCACACGATCATGCGCAATCCCGGGCGAATGGCGCTCGAAGGACTCGATGAAGTTCATGACCGGTCTGGTTCCTTCAGCGTAGCGCGCCAGATAGATGACGGCCAAGTCGCTGATGAATGTCGACTCCTGTCGCGGCACGACGCTGTCCTTGCCGGTGAATCTGCGAAACATCATGGATGAGAGTTACGAGACGAGAAAATAGGCCTCACGCATCCTCGGCGAAGTCTCTAACGTCTCACCGATAAGCGCGCTTTCCCAGAGCCGCGCCAAGACGCGCCAGCCGATCTCTATCTGCAAAGCCCGGCGGAATCCAGAGTTGCCTCCAGTTTGCTGCCGACAGCTCAACGCCGACGTGAGCACCGTAGGTAGGCGAGCCTGCCCGGATATCGACGGCCACATCGAAGATGGCGGCGCGCAGACGTCACGGGAAAATCATCCCATAACAATAGGTTACGCGCGTCGGCGCGCCAGAACTATGTGGCACCCGACGTCAACGGTAGAGACGAGACATGGCGGGCTTGATACCGCGCGGTGATGGAAGAGCGCCCGCGCTTCGTTGCCCAGCTTCTGGATGGATCATGGCAAAAGACGCGTCATTCCTGGCCACAGCACCGGGCTGAGACACGCTTATACCGAGAATGTAGAGGCCATCGCGTAAGCGTCATATCCGTCCGAAAATGGCGCCAACATAAATCGCTATCGTCTCAGTCGCGTTCTGACGATACACGCCCGAACGCCACAACAGCCGCATCCGATCGGCCAATTTGCTTCGTCGTGCGAGCGCAAAGTCGTCAAGCGTTGCCAAAGCCGACGGTGTGAACAAGCCCCTGATGGCTCCAAGAGCCGTGAGGCTCACGTCATTCCAGCCCCTCCAACGTCCACTTCCAAAGGCCATCGTCCGAGTCATACGCTGACGTATGCCTCTGTTCGATCCGATTAGATTTTGCGAATGCTGACGATATCTCACAGCTGGCAAGGGATCATAGAATGCACTTCCACCCGCTGCCGTCACCAGCTGGTAGGTCCACCAATCATGCGCGATCAGGCTTACGGTCTTGGGTGTCTGTGCAAGCAAAGCCCTCGCTGGCCTATTCATAACCATCGTATTCCCGCCCCCGATATTCTGCACGAGGGCATTTTGAAAGCTCGGTGGGCGGCAGAATAACGGCGAAAAACCAATTGGTTTCCCGACCTCATCAATCAGCTCTGTTCTTGCGAAGTAGAGGCCCGGCCTCTCTTGCCCGGCCTTTTCGAACCAATTGGTCGCCCTCTCAAGCTTTTCAGGCAACCAAACGTCATCCTGATCGCAATACGCAAACAGATCACCCTGCGCTTGGCCTGTTTGGCTTACAAGCCAAAGGAAGTTCTTCCAAAAACCTTGCTGCGGTCCTTTGATTATGGTGACTTTCTGGGATACCGCCTGCGCAAAATGATGAACGATCTCGCGCGTCTGATCCGTGGAGCCATCGTCCGAAACAATAAGCTCCCAGTTTGCATGCGTTTGCGAGGCCAACGACTGTAGCTGCTCCTCGATATGTTCCGAACCGTTGTACGTCGCCATCAGAATGATAATTTTCTGGCCCTGAGACCTCATTTCAGTTGCATCTCACATTCTTAAGATCACTATCGCAAGTTGCGTCAAGTCTCTTGGCTCCAGCACTTAGTCTGAACAAGCGATTCGCCCGATGCCCACTCAACCTACGCTTGAACTCGCATTCGCTGGCAAAATGTCATACTTCGGCAAGCCTGAAAAGCACCTTAGCATTCTGGTCGGGCTCCACATCGCGATCTGCTGCATCTCACTCTTCGTAATCGCAAGAGGAACTCCCGCTATAGACGCTGACGTCTTCCACATTCATTTCCGACTTGATGCGCTATGGATCGCATTGCTGGCAGTCACACTGTTTTCAGTCATGGGCGGTCTATTTGTCTTCTGCCCTTTCTCCATAGGCTATTTCGTCGGCTTTTACTTTTTCAGCATGACATCGTGCTTTCTGTGGCTGACCTGTTTCAGCGAGTTTCCGTACAATCATTTGGTCGCTGGCTGGTCGGTTGCGATCTCTTGCTTTGCATTTTTGCTTCCTGCGCTCCTGCTGGGCAGGCCGTTGAAACATTCCTTGGAGGTCTCGATCACAACCTTTGATCGCATCGTCACTCTTACGATTTGCCTGGCCGCAATCGTTATCGCGTCAGGAGCCTACTACAATTTTTCTATCCCTCTCACGGGGGGGTTCGACGACGCCCGCGAGGCGATCTTAGTTCCAAGGCCGATAGGCTATCTGGCCTGGATCAGCTCTAGCTCACTCCTGCCATTTGCCTTTGCGTATTCTCTGGTGCGCCGGTGGTACAGGCGTTTTGTCATCGTGGTCTTGCTGCAGCTCCTGCTTTTCCCGGTCACCTTGACTAAGACCGCTCTGTTTACTCCGCTTTGGCTTACGTTTCTTCAGCTGCTGTCAGCAAGGACATCTCCGAGAAATGCGGTTGTACTCTCGTTGCTTCTACCGATGGGCTTCGGCCTTCTTCTTTTGCCTCTAGGATTCACTGCTGCCGGTTTGCCGTTCTCGACTGTAAATTTTCGTATGCTCGCGATCCCGGCACTCGCGATGGACATTTACAACGATTTTTTTTCGCGCCACGAGCTCACTCACTTCTGTCAGGTCTCACTCCTAAAGACCATGTTGGCTTGTCCCTACAGAGACCAGCTTTCGATCGTCATGCACAATGAGTACCACCTGGGCCACTTCAATGCCTCCTTGTTTGCAACGGAGGGTATTGCATCAGTTGGCCTGTGGCTCGCCCCTGTTTCAGCATTCGTTTGCGGCGTAATCGTCTCGTTTGCAAATCGAGTTTCGGCCAGCCTGCCAAACACCTTTATCTTGGTTTCGGGCGGTATGCTCCCGCAGGTTTTGCTCAACGTCCCGCTTTCCGTGGCCATTTTGACGCACGGTGCAGCTCTCCTGTGTGTGCTCTGGTACTTAACACCTCGGCAACTGTTCGTATCCAGTGGCACAGACCCGCGAAGCCAGGGCTCAACGCGGCTAGCGCCGTGATTGAATAGGAGCCGAAGGCTGCCATTGAGGATGAAACACCTGCGGGCTCCTCAACCCTGTCGTTCACAGGCAACCTATCCGCATGAAATTTCTTTTCTGCATCATCAGTAATGCGCGATCCAACTTGAACTTAAGCTCGAGCGGGCCGTTTTGCTGGCGCTCGCGACGCCCTTAGCTGAGCGTCCTCGTAGAGCTCCCGGACGACCATTGGAACGCCTCCGCCGACGTATCCAATTGTCAGCAGCCTTGGAAGCGCGCCTTGCCGTCGCAGACCGCGGGCACCCTATCCCGCTCCTCTGCGAGTAGCGTCTTGAACAAGCCCCACAAAATCTGCGACAAATTTCCTCGCCCGCTCATCAACATTTGACTGCACATCTCGAACGATTGCTGGCGGCGGGGCGTCGGCAACTTTCCGCATCAGATCAGCCAACTCTTGGGCATTATCTGCGCCGAAATATCGCGCCTCACCACCGGTCTGCTCGCGATGAACCTCGAGGTCAGACAGAAGCATCGGGACACCGAATGACTTTGCTTCCTCGACCGTGGTGCTCCACCCCTCGCAGCGCGACGGATTGATCAGCGCCGTCGACGCGCGCAACAGCGCGTAGACATGATCCAGGGGGATCATGCCGAGATGGCGAAAATTCGCGCCGAGACCGCGTGCCTCGACCTGCGCCATTATGCCGTCGAAATAGTCGGGCTCGCGCGGATCGTAGGTGCTGCCGGAAGCCGCGACGACGGCGTCGAATCCGCGTCGCTTGAGCAGATCGAGCGCATCGATGACGAGCTGATGGTTCTTGTGCCGCCAGAACTGGTTCGGCAAGTAGAAGAATCGCCGGGGCAACTGATGTTGCGCGAGAACATCGAGCGGGTTCGTTGCCAGCAGATCCGGCGGCGGCTCGGTGGCGAAGCGCACGACCGAGACCCCGTTTCGCAGGCCGGGATAGAATTTTCTGAGATCGCCAAGCGCGCTCGCGCTGCTCAGCATGATGTGCCGGCCCGACGCGATCTGGACCCGGAAGCCGAGATCGCGCCGCCAATAAGCGGCGCGCGAAAAGAGATTCGGCAGCAGCCGGTGCTGAAAATCGGGGAACCACGCGATCGCCGGAAACGGCAGGCGCCAACCGAAGAACCGCGCGGACTCGAACACCATGTCGATGTTGCGATCGCGGAACAGCGCGGACGCGGGCGCATCGAGTCCGAAGGCGAGCGCGCGGAAGAGATGGCCGCCCGCACGATCGAACACCGGCGAGCGGACCACCTCAACGCCCGGAATCCGCGTGAAGGCCGCGATCTCGTCATCATCATCCGTCCGGCCCGCAAACAGGACCGGTGTGATCGCGCCGGGACGATGCCGGTTCAAGACCTCGAACAGATTACGTTGATAGTTATATCCCCCCGCCCACAGACGCCTGGGAATATTGGTGAAAGCGACCCGCAGCGCCGCTTGTTCAGTCACGATCCTGACCCTTGAACCAGTCCACGTAGTCGGCGAGCCCGCGCTCGAGCGGAATCCGCCAGTCGAATTTCATCTCGCCGAGACGTCGGTGATCGGCGAGCAGGCTCGCAGGATCGCCCGGTCGCGCAATACCGGAATAGCGGACGACGGCGCTGCTTCCCCAGTTCCTGACCAGTTGACCGGCGATTTCGGCCACGCTCGCTCCCACCCCGGAGCCTCCATTGACCACGCAAAGACCGTCCGGTTGCGGGCTTTCCCCGATCCACACCAGCAATCGGACGACGTCGCGCACGTCGGTCCAGTCCCGGATTTCAGCTCCCGTCCCGCCCAGCGTCAGCACAGGCTCGTCAGCCTTCAGCCGTGAGCAGATGTCCCAAAGCAATTGCTTGCGCAGGTTCGGTCCGTAGACCGAGAACAAGCGCACGACGGCACAGCCTATTCCATAGCTGCGCGCGTAGCTTCTGCACAGCTGCTCCATCATCAGCTTATGCTCGCCATAGGGCGACATCGGCGTCGGCGTCGCATCCTCGGAGATCGGGCCGACATGGTCCGCGCCATAGACCGCCGCGCTCGAGGCCACGACCAGCCGGCATTGGGGCGCAAAGCCGCGCAGCCATTCCAGGAGGCGGGCCGTGCTGGTCACGGTTCGGGAAAAGTCCTCAAAGGGTCGCTCGATCGACAGCCCGACGGAAGAGCCGCCCGCGAGATGAAAGACCTGCGAGGGCGGCCCATGCGCGGCCGCAAGCATGTTCAGGTTGGCCGCATCGACCTCGCCATTGGTCCAGGTCTGCAGACCGAGCCGGCGCGCTTCGGATGGGTCGAGCGCACCGTGCCCGACGCCATGAATGGCACTGCCGGTCTTCGCCAGCTCACGAACGAGATGGCGGCCGATGAACCCGTTAGCGCCTGTGACCCAGATGGACATCGAACTTTCTTATGCTCAACTGGCCGCATTCCGAACGGCAAACCGGATCGGCTGCCGATCTGATGCCTTGCTGATTGTCTCATCGCTCATCCGGAGACAACTCCCTGACGACGGTTGCGGGATTTCCGGCAACAATCGCGTAGGCCGGAACGTCCTTGGTGACAACCGCTCCCGCGGCTACGATCCCGCCCTCCCCAATCGTCACGCCGCGCATGACCATCGCGCCGGCGCCGATCCAGGCGTCATCGCTTATCTTAATTGGACGATCATCAAGAAAAACCATTCTGGGGTGGCCCGTCGAAAAAATCTGCCTGGCCTGCTCGTGCCGCTCGCTAGCCTTGATTGGATGCGAGAGATTGTCGAATATATTCACTGAATGTGAGATCAGGACCCGATTGCCAATTTGGATCGACGCCCCCGACCAAATCCGCGTCCCCACGCCCACGTAACACCATTCTCCAATTGATATCCGGCCGCCGTGACCAAGAATCATCAGTTCGCCCCTGATATGCGAATAGGGGCCGATGACGATCTGGTCGCTATCGCCAAGCGCGTTTCTGATCCTCGCGCAGTGAGCCAGAAAAGCACCCTCTTGCAAACGGCAGGTGGCACGCCCGATGAGCCGCTGGGCGAGCAAATGGAGATTAATCCCGTCTATGAATCTTGCGCAGTGGAGCGCAAGGCCGGCGAGGCTGGACATCTAGGTTTCCTCTTATATGGCGCCGACGCCTCCGCCCGAAAGTGCACAGGACACCTCCCAAAAATCAGGCTTCGATCTTCAATGGACGACATTCGAAGCGATGCGTCAAATGGCTAGAGACGCGCTACGATAGTCTGAAAGAGGCCCCACTGACGCGCCTTAGTGTGGACTTCATTGACTCGAATTCGACCGTTCGTGGCTATTGGCCGTACATCGGTCCAGTCGGAGATAGCTCGCTCGATCTGCTCAAGACAACTCTTCTCATCGTGATAGACCAGCATCGTTTCGTCGGCGACCATTCCCGCGGGATAGTGGCCAGCGTCCGAAACCAGCAGCGCACCACATCCCATGGCTTCGAAGCAGCGCATGTTGCCGCGATCCTGGCCTGCCATGTCGATCGCCCCATTGAGGACGATCTTGGATCGTCCGATCAACTCGTAGAGCTCTCTTCCAAAGACCGGCGGCTTAGCGATCCCCGCAACTATCTTCGGACGCCGATGCTTCTGGAGCGGCAGTAGGTGGCCGATCGAACTCTCCGCAAGTCTTGTCAAACGCGACGAGTCAAGACAATAGACGATCTGTCGGCTTCCGGCGAGAGCAGCAACCTTCTCGAGCGTTCTTGCTCGCGCCGAATGGTGCCGTGAGTAGCCGCCGACAAACAGCACGTCGATGGGGCGCTCATCCTGCACGTACTCGCTCATTGCAGGATCTATTGCAGGCGAAAACCATTCCGCCCGGCACCCCTTGTCGCGCCATGACTGTAGAATCGACGGGAAATTTCCGAGCACCGCACCATAGGCCCTCAGGTCTGCGTTTCCCGACGGCGCCGCACGCCAACAGAGTGTCTTCTTCACGCAGCCAGGCAGCTTGCGAACAAAGGAACTCGGAAAAGCGACTGGATCGAGGTTGTAGAGCACCTCGGTTCTGTGGTCCTCGATCTGTGCGAGCAGAATGTCCTCCGGCGCTGCTCCCGGGCGGACACCATGTTCGCGTGCCCACCGGCCTTGTAGACGGCTATCGTTGGCGCAGGTCAAAAACGCACTTGCATCACCGTCGAGCACAGGCTGCAGAAAATGAAGCGCGCCGAACCGATCGTGCAGAAACACATCGCGCCGTTCATGAAAGCTCAAGCCTTGTGATGCCAGACGATCCAGGCGCGTGAGGTAGGACGGAGTGAGACCGCAGTTCTGAAACACCCGCATAACTAAGCGTACCTTGCCAGCGTCCACTTCATATTGAGATACGGCCAGATCCGGCCGGCCGCCTCCCAGTCCCACGCCTTGGCCGCGGTCAAGCGGCCGACCGTCGCGGACAGGCTGGCTTCATCGACCAACTCGGCGAATGCCGGCACCTTGCGCTCGAGCGAGGCTGCGATCCAGCCGGCGAGCGGGCCGTTGAGCCACTCCGGCATCGGCGAATTGAAGCCGACCTTACGCCGCGCGGTCCGGATCTGCTCCGGCATCAGGTTGGCCATCGCCCGTCGCGCGACGGCCTTGGTGTAGCCGTCCGACAGCTTGCTCGATTCCGGCAGAGCCATCGTATAGGTCACCAGGTGCCAGTCCATGAACGGCATGCGAACCTCGATGCCGTGCGCCATCGAAAGGCGATCGAAGTTGCGCAGAATGGTGGGCAGCACCGTGCTGTGGAACATGCGGTAGAGCCTGCGATTCAAGGCGCCCCATTCGCGCGGCAGCTCGTCGTCTTCGGCGACCAGCGGCAGCTCGTCGGGAATGTTCAACAGACCGCCGCGCAGGAAGTAGTGTCCCCGGGCCCTGACCGTCAACGCCCGCACGAGATCGACGCCGCGCCGCGCCAGCGCCGAGCGGGAGGCAAGGTCGGCCGCAGCATTCCGTATTCGGAAGGCGCCCGCTTGTCCGTCCTGCAGATATGCGCCCATCAGCTCGTCCGCGCCGTGACCATCCAGCGACACCGTCACGTCGTGGCGTCTCAGCTCCCGGTAGATCAGCCACGCGGCGCTGGGCAGGCCGACATAGACGTCGTCATTGTCGTCCAGGATCTGGTCGATATCGGTCAGTGCATCTCCGCGCCCGATTTCAAGGAACGTGGGCGCGACGCTGGCCCAGGCGGCCGCGACCTCGGCCATCGGCCGTTCGTCGTTCGCGGCACCCGGGAACGTCGCCACGAAGGCGTGCCGCCATGCCGTGCTGTCGCGCGGTCCCATGCCGGCCCTCTCATGCGCCGCCATCGCGCAAATCACCGCTGAGGAATCAAAGCCTCCGGACAAGCACGTTCCGATCGGGACATCGCTGCGCATCCGCAAGGCCACGGCGTCCTGGAACAACTCGCGAAAGCGCTCCACGCGCCCGGCTTCGGTGCGCGGTATGTCCGGCAGATGGTCAACGGTCCGCCACCAGCGCCGGACGTCCACCCTGCCATGGCGCAGCCACATGCAGTGGCCGGCCTGGAGCCGGCGGACGTTGCGGAACAGCGTCCGTTCGCTACCCTCGACGCCGAACGCATCGAGCAGCATGCGCGACGCCACATCGGTGTCGATCGACGCATCGATCAATCCGCTCCGCGCCAGCGCACGCTGCTCGGACGCGAAGACGAATCGTTCGGGCGACAGGGCATACAACAGCGGCTTGATGCCGAAGCGATCACGCGCCAGAAACAAATCGCCGCTGATGGTGTCGAAGATCGCCAGCGCCCACATGCCGTTGAAACGCAGCAGCATATCCTCGCGCCAGGCCTGCCAGGCCGCGAGGATCACCTCGGTGTCGGACCGGCTGCGGAAGGTGGCGCCCCGTTCCTCGAGTTCGCGGCGCAACTCGAGGAAATTGTAAATCTCACCGTTGTAGACGATGACGTGGCGACCATCGGCGGACATCATCGGTTGATAACCGCCCTGGCCGGGGTCGATGATCGCCAAGCGACGGTGGCCGAACGCGAGGCTTCCGTCCGCGCTCGACCAGATGCCTTCACCGAAGGGCCCCCGATGCGCGAGCAGGTCCGTCAACCGCTTGATGTCGGCCGGCGCGACGGCATTGCCGCGAAAGTCCAATATGCCGGCAATTCCGCACATTCCCTAGACCGCCTTGATCGGGATGAAACGGGCGACGACGGCGCGAAGGTCGCGCCAGCAGACGGCGCGATAGGGACCAAGCTGCGATGCGGCGACCGCGGCGACAAAGATGGTCGCAGCCGACAGTGACGCCACGCCGCCGACATACCACCATGCCGGTGCGGACTCGAATGCGATGCGATCGAACCCATGGCGGAGCACCAGCGCCGCCAGGATTCCGACACCGAGCGGCATCAGCATGAAGTGGAGCACGCGTGACCACATACCGGCAATCTTGATACTAGACCGCACCACGAGGACCGTTGCAATCATTTGCGCGATCATACCGACGCAGGCGCTCCAGCCCGCGGCTTGCCAGCCGAAACGCGGCAGCGCGATGAGGCTTGTCGTGAGGGTAACGACGCCGGTGCAGAGCGCGATCAGCGCATTGGCGCGGGATCGTCCCTGCGCCAGCAAATAAAATGCAAGGACGTTTGCGCTCGATCCCAAAATTCCGGCGACCGACAGCACCACAAGCACCCTCTCGCCTTCGGCCGCGACCTCGGCACCCGTCCACAGGTGCAGCAGCGGCCCGGCGACAGGAATGAGCCCGCCGAGCGCGCTCGCGGCCAGCACGTTGAGGATCCAGGACGAGCGGAGCAGCAGATCGACCTTGCGGTCCTCCGCCTCCTTTTGCAGCGAGCTGAAGAACGGAAACAGGGTTTCGCCGATTTTCAGGACCCCGATATAGACAGCCTCCTCGAGACGCTGGGCGACGCCATAGAACCCCACGAATTGCGGCTGCAGGAGTGCGCCGAGGAGATAACGGTCTGCCTGCGCGGCAAATAGCGCACCACCCTGAGCCGCCAATTGCCAGCCACCCAGACGAACCAGCCTTCGCAGCGCGCCGCGATGAACCGCCGGTCGCGCCAACCAATCTCCGATCGCATGGCGCGACCAGCCAAGTGCCGCGAGCAGGCTCGCCGCAAAGCCCAACGCCTGACAGCCGAGAAATGTCGATGCATGCGGTGCGGACGGGACGAGGAGCAGCATGGATGCGGTCGCTGTAACCGTACTGATGATGCTGATCGAGGCAATCCGCCGATAATCCTGGCGGGCCGTGAACAACGTGAGAAGAACCGCCGACAGACTTTGGCACAGCCAGCCGAAGCTCGCCAATGCAAAGGCGCGCTCGAGATCGTCGGCGACCGGTCCGCTGAGATGGAATCCAAACCGCGCGAGCGGCGCGCCGGCCAAACCATAGAAAGCCGCAATCGGGGTGCCTGCACCGATTGCCAGCGCCATGGCGGTTGCAAACAACCTTCGCGCATCGGCGCGATCGGACGGCGCCAATCGCTGTGCGAGTTCGCGCGCGGTCGACATCGCCAGCGAATTGCTGAACACCAGTGCCGGCGCGATGCAGGCCGTGACCAGCCCTGCGACGCCGAATGAAGCCGGGCCGAGGCGAAGCACGACGAACGGCAGGATGGCAAGATTGAGAGCTACCGCCACCACGAACGCAATCGCGTTCCAAGCAGAATTTCCGAGCAGATCGGGCGGACTTTTACTCACACGATTTCCAACCATTTGGCCATGCTTGGCCGTGCTCGATAGTCAGTCGATTTCCAGCAATGGAGCACACGATTTCGGGTGACTGGACAGGGCCTTGAAAGCGCCTATTAAGGCGGTTGAACAGCTTAAGCAATGGCATGAAGCCGGGGGTCGGACCAGTCAGGCCGCGAGCACGTCGCTGGCCCGGAAATGCAGGAACGCCGGAATGAGCAGCAACTGCCGGCTCAGGCTCAGGACCATCTGAACGAGATTCACCCTGCTTGACCGTTACCACGCACGGCTGAACGGAGCTCAATGACGAGCCGAAGCGCGATACACCCTGACGCATGCGGATCACTTCCTGGTCGGTGCGGTCCATGAGGATCGCAACGGCGTCGCCCTCACCGACCACGGCCCCGCCAGGACGAGCGGCAGCGAGGGCGAGCATGGTCCCGCGATCCCGCATTGCGTTGGCTTGAACCTTTTCCCTATGGCACCCCACAAAGTCAGGGGATCAGCTGAAGGAAGAAAGCAGTGAGCATGTTGAGCGTGGGACTGATTGGCACCGCCGGCTTTATCGGAGTTGCCATCCTGCTCGGCTACTGTCTGGCGAAGCTTAACGTCGATCTCTGATATGCTTGGGTCAGAACACCCCGGCTCGCTCGCCCAGCGACCATGCGGCAAGCGTGAGCACCAGCAAGATGACGATCTTTGGCGAGAGCCAGGCGCCATCTTGAAGCTGCCCTTGCCTTTCCCCGTGTAGTCGCAGCGCGATCGTACCCACGCTCGAAGCCGCGGCGATGGCCAAGACCCAGAACGCCAGCCTATCGTAACCCGCTACCAGGTCGGAGACCGCCAACAGGCCAAGAGCCCAGTCCATCCTTCTCGCCTAACACGCGCACGGAAGAGAAATTCTCGTTGACGTAGAGAATATTTCGACTGAGGCGACATTAAGCCGACCACGACGCCCCTTTTTTCAGCAATTTCGTCAACTCAACTGACCAGTTGATAGCCGTGACCGCCGACGATATCGACGAGCCTATTCAACGGATTCGAGAAACCGTGATCTGCATCGAGCCGACTTGCTGGATGCTCCTTCAGCCTTATTGTGGATCCAAGATCATCCTCTTGGAGCCTTTCCAAATGCCCTTCCCGCATGCCTCACAGGCCCTGTCGCGCTTTACCGTGCTCGATCTGACCCGCGTCCGGTCCGGTCCCACTTGCGTGCGACAGCTCGCGGACTGGGGCGCCAACGTCATCAAGATCGACGCCCTCACCGAGGATGTCGGCGGCGAGCAGCCGGGCGGACCACGGCATGGGGCGGACTTCCAGAACTTGCACCGCAACAAGCGGGCGATGACGCTCAATCTGAAGGACCCGAGGGGGCTCGAGGCGTTCAAGCGCCTCGCCGCCAAGGCCGACGTCGTGGTCGAGAATTTCCGCCCCGACGTGAAGAAGAAGCTCGGCATCGACTATGAGAGCCTGCGCGCGATCAACCCGCGCCTGGTCTATGGCAGCATCTCCGGCTTCGGCCAGGACGGCCCCTACCACAAGCGGCCGGGCTTCGATCAGATCGCGCAGGGCATGGGCGGGCTGATGTCGATCACAGGGGCGCCGGGCGCCGGTCCGATGCGGGTGGGTATTCCCGTCGCCGATCTCACCGCCGGGCTGTTCTGTGCCATCGGCATTCTCACCGCGCTGCTCGAGCGTGACGTCTCAGGCGAGGGCCAGTGGGTGCAGACCTCGCTGTTGCAGGCACAGATCTTCATGCTCGACTTCCAGGCCGCACGCTGGCTGATGGAGAAGGACGTCGCCAAGCAGGCCGGCAACAATCATCCGACCAGCATTCCGACCGGCGTATTCAAAACCTCCGACGGCTACATCAACATCGCCACCACCGGCGGACGGATCTGGGAGCGCTGCGCGCAGGCGATCGGCGCGCCCGAGCTCGTCGCCAATCCGGACTACGCGACAGCACCTGCACGCTCGAAGAACCGCGATGCGCTCAACGCCGCGATCGAGAAGCGCACGGTGGCGAAATCGACGGAGACCTGGGTCAGGGAGCTGAATGAGGCCGGCGTGCCCTGCGGGCCGATCTATTCAATCGACCAGATGTTCGACGATGCGCAGGTCAGGCATCTCGGCATCGCGCAGGACGTACCGAACGCGGAGAACCGTCACATCCGCCTGGTTGGCCAGCCCGTCACGTTGTCGCGCACGCCGAGCACGATGGTGGCGCGGCCGCCGGAATTCGGCGAGCAGACCGACGAGGTACTCGCCGAATTCGGCTTCGATGCCGACGAGATCGCGCAGCTCAGGGCCGTCAAGGTGGTGTAGCCGTCAGCGCCACGCCAACGCGGCAAAAAGAAACCCGGCACGGATGCCGGGCTTCAGACTCAAATTGAGAGACAGGGCTCAGTATTTCGCGACCACCGGTCCGCCGCCGAACTGGTAGTTCACACCGACGCGGAGGATATTGTCTCTGAAGCCAGAGGAGTAAGAGGCACCTGCGTTGGTCCGGACCGGAACCAGGATGGTCGTCGCGATCGGTCCGGCGCTGACCGAGCCGAGATCCATGTAGAGATATTCAAGCTTCGCGGTCCAGTTGCTGCTGATCTTGCCCTCGATGCCCGCGCCCGCCGTCCAGCCAACGCGAGTGGACGAGGTCCCCGGGAAAGCCACGGTAACAGGCACACCGCCCACATTGTTTCCGGTAATGCTGCCGCCGGTGTCGAACCCGCCATAGGCAAGACCGCCAGTGCCGTAAAGCAGGACGCTCGGAGTCACCAGGACGCCGACGCGGCCCCGCACAGTGCCAAACCAGGTCAGCTTCTGAGTCAGCACGGACGTGATGTTGGTCCCGTCGTTGTTGCAGCCAACACAGACGAGGTTGCTGGAGCCCTTCTCGCCGCTCCCCTGGATGTCAGCTTCAAGACCAAAGAGCCAGTTCTGGGCCTGCCAATTGTATCCAATCTGGCCACCACCGATGACGCCGTTGACATTGTTGCTCGACGTCCCCGTGAACAGCGCTGCCCCGGTGGCGAGATTCGAAATGGTTTCAGAGTTGCTCGCTCTTCCCCAGCTATAACCGACATTGCCGCCGATATAGAAGCCCGTCCAGCCGTAGACGGCCGCAGCGACCGGGGGAGCCTTGACGTAGGGCTTAGGCGCCAGATCGGCCGCCATCGCGCCCGTGGCGAACAGCGAAACCACCGCCGCCATTCCAATTACAAACCGTTTCATAAAAAGCCTCCAAAGAACGGGATGGAGGAATACCCTGGCGGTTCCCGGAAGGCTGTCACGTTCGAGCAACATCGGGGAACAATCGACCCGACGCCAGTTTGAGGGTTAAGATGCAATGAACGTTGTATGTCCTTGGTTTTGCATCATTTTTCTTGCTCCGCCCCATCATAAGTGGCTGGGTTCTTTTTCCGTATCATTCGGACACCCCCGAGCAATTTGTCGATCACCGGCCAGAACAGCAGGAGAATCGCCAGCGTGGTGATCGAGCCGACCAGCCCGTTCGACCAGAATACCCTGAGGTCGCCACCAGCACCGATCATCGACAGGCGGAAGGCGTCCTCTGCGCGGTTGCCGAGCACAAGCGCAAGCGTGAAGGGCGCCAGGGGAATGCCGATCTTCTTGAAGACGTAGCCGACGACGCCAAAGCCCAGCATGAGCCAGATGTCGAACATCGCGTTCTGGATGGCGTAGGCACCGATCGCGCAGGACACCACGATCATCGGCGCGACCGCGGCGAACGGCACGCGCAGGATCGAGGCGAAGATCGGCACCGTGGTCAGCACCAGCGCGAGGCCGACGACATTGCCGAGATACATCGAGGCGATCAGGCCCCAGACGAAATCCTTGTGCTCGACGAACAACAGCGGCCCCGGATTGAGGCCCCACACCATCAACCCGCCAAGCAGGATCGCCGCCGTTCCCGAACCGGGAATGCCGAGCGCGAGCATCGGCAGCAGCGCCGAGGTGCCGGAGGCGTGCGCGGCCGTTTCTGGCGCGAACACGCCTTCGATACGCCCCTTGCCAAAGCTTTGGGGGTCCTTGGCGAAGCGTTTGGCGAGATTGTAGCCCATGAAGGAAGCTGCGATCGCGCCGCCCGGCGTGATGCCGAGCCAGCAGCCGATGAAGGAGGATCGTAGCAGCGTCACCCAGTATTTCGGCAGATCCTTCCATACCGACAGCACGACGCGCAGCGAGATGCTCGCGGCGTGCCCGCGCAGGGCCAGCCGCTCCTCCATCGTCAGGAGGATCTCGCTGATGCCGAAGAGCCCGATGACGGCGACGAGGAAGTTGATGCCACGGAGCAGCTCGGCGGAGCCGAACGTCATGCGCAATTGGCCGGACACGGTGTCCATGCCGATTCCGGCGAGCAAAAGGCCGAGCGACATCGAAATGACGGTCTTGTGCTTGGCCTCGCGGCCGAGGCCGACGAAGGAGCAGAACGTCAGGAGGTACACCGCGAAGAACTCGGGCGGACCGAATTTGAGCGCGAAGGACGAGATCAGCGGCGCGAGGAACGTGATCAGCAGCACCGCGACCAGCGAGCCGATGAAGGAGGAGGTAAACGCCGCGGTGAGTGCTTCCGCCGCCCTGCCCTGCTGCGCCATCGGGTAGCCGTCGAAGGTGGTCGCCACCGACCAGGCTTCGCCGGGGATGTTGAACAGGATCGAGGTGATGGCGCCGCCGAACAGCGCGCCCCAGTAGATGCAGGACAGCATCACGATGGCCGAAGTCGGGTCCATCGTGAAGGTCAGCGGCAGCAGGATGGCGACGCCGTTGGGGCCGCCGAGCCCCGGCAGCACACCGACGAAGATGCCGAGCACGAGCCCGACCATCATCAGGGCCAGCGTCTTCCAGGTGAGCAGGACGGCAAAGCCGTGGACGAGGAGACCGAACGCTTCCATCGCAACCGACCCTAGAAGCCGAAGGCCGCTTCGAGCGGCCCCTTCGGCATGATGACGTCGAAGGCGATGTCGAAGGTGACGAACATGATCGCCGTGAACACAAGAGCGGTGAGCAGCGACTTCCACAGCGCAATCTTCCCGATCAGCCGCATGAAGCCCGCGACCAGGAGGAAGCTCGCGACATAGAGCCCGAGGAACTGCGTCACCAGGCAGAACAGAAGCGTCGGTGCGAACACCGCCATCACGCGACGCGCCTGCGCGCGGGTGACGAAGGGCTCGCTCGCGGCATGCCGCGCTAGCAGCGCCGCGACGAGGCCATAGAGGCTTCCGCCGGCGAGGATGACGCACAGATAGAACGGGAAGTAGCCGGGCTCGGGCCCGGTCGAATCCCAGGAAATGCCGGTGCGCCAGTTGTCGAAGCCGAGCGTGATCGCAAGTGCGAGCAGAAGCAGAGAGACGACGATCTCGATCGTTCCCGTCGCAACGACGGCAGGTGAATTTTCGTCCGGAGCCGTCGGATCATCGACGACGATTTCAAGATCGGTTTGCGACATGAGAACCGGTTCTTTCCCTCTGTCCGCTTGCCGGGAGAAGGTTAGGGTGAGGGGGAGTCTCCACGGGGACAGTGAGAATTGGACTCGCCGAGAGTCCCCCTCACCCGGAATTCAAGCTCCGCTTGAATTCCGACCTCTCCCCGCCAGCGGGGCGAGGTGAAGGAAGTCATTTCGCAACGAAACCCGCTTCCGTCATCAGCGACTTGTTCAGCGCGTCGTCCTCCTCGAGGAACTGCACCATGTCCTTGCCGGTGAGGAAGATCGGCTTGAGCGCCTGCTTCTCCATGTAATCCCTGTATTCCGGAGTCTGCGTCACCTTCTGGAAGAGGTCGGCGTAGAAGGCCTGCTGCTCCGCCGTGACCTTGCCGGGCAAGAACATCGCGCGCAGCATCAGGTACTGGATGTCCAGCCCCTCCTCCTTGCAGGTCGGGATGTCGTGCCAGGACTGCGTCTCCGTCACCTTGCTGGTGTAGGAGATGCGCTCCTTGTCGAATACGCAGAGCGCTCGCACCTGTCCCGCGCGCCAGACTTCGAGATTTTCGCTTGGGTTGTTGACGTTGGATTCGGTGTGGTTGCCGACGAGCTGGGTCGCGGCCTCTCCGCCCGATTTGTAGGGCAGATAAGAAAATTTCGCGCCGGTCTTCTGCTCGAGGAAGACGGTCAGCACGTGATCTTCGCGCTTGGAGCCGGTGCCGCCCATCTTGAACGGGGAGCTTGCGGCCTTCGCCGCCTCGATGAACTCCTTCACCGACTTCGGCCCCGCCGCGTTGTCCCACAGCACGAACTGGTCGAGCGCGATCACCGAGACCGGCGTCAGCTCGCGCCAGTTGAACGGGATCTTCGCCGAGAGCGGCAGCATGTAGATCAGCGAGTAGGCGATCAGCACCTTGTTCGGATCGCCCTCGCTGGACTTCATGTACATCAAGGCTTCGGCGCCGGAGGCACCACCCTTGAGCGACACCACCATCGGCTGCTTCATCAGATTATTCTTCTGGATCGCAGCCTGCATCATGCGCGCCATCTGGTCGGAGGCGCCGCCCGCACCGGCTGCAACCACGATCTCGACCGGCTTGGTCGGCTCCCAGCCGGCCATGGCCGGCGGGCTTAACAACAGGGCCGCAGCAGCTCCGACGGCCTTCACTGGAATTCGCACGAGCTTCGTCCCTTGCTTCTTATTGGCTTTGTGATGCCGGGGGTTATGCACTCATTGTGCGGACTAATAGCGCCGAGTTCAAGCAGACCTGCGACCCGCCACATATGACTTTCGGCTGAGGTGCGCGAGCCGGCGCGCCGGTCCTACTTGCCCTTCCAGTTCGGCGCACGCTTGTTCAGGAAGGCATCCATGCCTTCGCGAAAATCTTCGCTCATATAGGCCTTGAGGATCAGATCCTCGCCCTCCTCGCGCGACAGCGTGCGGCGGATGCGACGCACGGCCTCCTTGGTCGCTTCCAGCGTCAGCGGCGCGTGGCTTGCGACGAGCTTGGCGGTCTCGTCGGCGCGGCGCTGAAGCGTTTCGACGTCAGGCACGACCTCGTTGAGCAGACCGAGCGCCAGCGCCTCCGGCGCCTCGACGAGGCGCGCCTTGAAGATCAGGTCCTTGGTGCGGGCAGGTCCCACCAGCGAGACGACGCGGCTGATGTTCGACATCGACAGGCAGTTGCCGAGCGTGCGCGCGATCGGAAAGCCGATGCGGGTGGATTCCGTGCCGATGCGGATATCGCAGCAGGCCGCAATCCCCGCGCCGCCGCCGGTACAGGCCCCCGCGATCGCCGCGATGACGGGGACGCGGCACTGCTCCAGCGTGCCGAGCACGCGATCGATCCGCGCCTCGTAGTCGAGCGCATCCTGCGCGGTCTTGAAGGCGCGGAACTGCGAGATGTCGGTACCCGAGGCGAACGCCTTGTCGCCGGCGCCGGTCAGGATCAGCGCCTTGATCGAGCGATCGGCGTTGATGGCAAGGCAGATCTCCGCCATGCGCTCATACATGGCGAAGGTCAGCGCGTTGCGCGCCTGCGGACGGTTGAAGGTGATGCGCGCAATGCCGTCCGTGACGGAGTAGAGCAGGTCTTCACTGGCAGTCACGGGTGCGTTCATCGCGCGCTCTCTTTCTTCACTTCACTCAAGTTGGATCAGGCGACTTGAGCCTTGGTCATCGGCACCACGTCGCGTCCCTTGAGGACATCCATGGCCGCCAGCACGCCGCCGCTCCGATGCGGGACCTTCGCAAGATCCAGGCCCATCTCGACGCCGGACAGCGTGCCCATCAGCATCAGATCGTTGAAATGGCCGATATGGCCGATGCGGAACACCTTGCCCTTGACCTTGTTCAGCCCGGTGCCGAGCGACATGTCGAAATTCTCCAGCACCACCTTGCGGAAATTGTCGGCGTCATGGCCCTCCGGCACGCGCACGCCCGTGAGCGCCGGCGAGTGCGCGTTGGGATCGGCGCACTGCGTCTCCAGGCCCCAGACCTTGATCGCGGCGCGCGTCGCGGCGCTATGGCGCTTGTGGCGGGTCCAGACGTTCTCGAGCCCCTCCTCTTCCAGCATCTTGACCGCCTCGCGCAGGCCGAAGAGCAGGTTGGTCGCGGGCGTATAGGGGAAGGTGCCGGCCTTGTTGAAGGCGATGACCTCCTGCCAGTCCCAATAGGAGCGCATGCCGGGATTGCTTTTCGCTACGGCCAGCGCCTTCTCGGAGACGGCGTTGAAGCCAAGGCCCGGCGGCAACATCAGGCCCTTCTGTGAGCCTGCGACCGAGACATCGATACCCCAGGCATCGTGCTCATATTCCATCGAGCCGAGGCCCGAGATGGTATCGACCATCAGCAACGCCGGGTGCTTCACGCGGTCGAGGATCTTGCGCACCTCCGAGGGCGGCGTCACGCAACCGGTTGAGGTCTCGTTATGCACGACGCAGACGGCCTTGATCTTGTGCTGCTTGTCGGCGGACAGCCGCTGTTCGATCTCGGCCAGATCGGCGCCATGGCGCCAATCGCCCGGGATGAAGTCGACGTCGAGCTTGAACTTGTCGGCAATGCCGCGCCACAGCACGGCGAACTGGCCGGTCTCGCACATCAAAACCTTGTCGCCGGGCGAGAGCACATTAACCATCGCCGCTTCCCAGGCGCCGGTTCCGGAGGAGGGATAGATGATCACGGGCTGCTTGGTCCGGAACACCCGCTGCATCGCGGCAAGGACGGCAAAACCGATCTCGGCGAACTCCGGACCGCGGTGGTCCAGCGTCGGCATGTCCATGGCCCGCAGCACCCGGTCGGGCACGTTGGTCGGTCCTGGAATCTGGAGAAAATGCCTTCCAGTGTGCACGGTCATAGGCGTCCTTCCCGGTCTTTAGAGCCTTCCGAGGGGTCTCGGCGAGCCGCTCGAATATCACTATTCGCCGGGCTTGTCCCCCGCCTGAGGAGGCCCGTCAATGCGCAAGAAGCAGGGCTCGCCTTGCCAAGCCGGCAGACCCTAGGCAAGACGTCCCCGGCGAAAGAGCGAGAGCGGATCATGGCGGCTGACGTGGCCGAAAAATCGAGAAAATCGGCGCAAAGCGGCGGCCTAGCTGCGCGCCTGGCCCGTGAAATCACGGGCGAGGTCCTGTTCGATGCCTTCAGCCGCGGCCGCTACGCGACGGATGCCTCCTTCTATCAGATCATGCCCCTGGGCGTGGTTGTGCCGCGCAGCATGGACGAGGCTCTGCGGGCGCTGGCCGTTGCCCGCGACGAGGGCCTGAAGGTCACCCCGCGCGGCGGCGGCACCTCGCAATGCGGCCAGACCGTTAATGACGGCCTGGTCATCGATGTCTCGAAGCACCTGAACCGGATCCTCTCGCTCGACGTCGAGAACCGGACTTGCGTGGTCGAGCCCGGCATCGTGCTCGACGATCTCAACCGCCAGCTCAAAAGGCACGGCCTGTGGTTCCCGGTCGACGTCTCGACGGCGTCGCGCGCCACCATCGGCGGCATGGCCGGAAACAATTCCTGCGGCGGCCGTAGCTTGCGCTACGGCACCATGCGCGACAACACGCGGTCGATGGAAGCCGCGCTTGCCGACGGCACGATAGCTGGCTTCGGCGAAGTCCCGCGCGACCTCAGCGACGTGAACGCCGGTGGCGGCGCCCTCGCGCTGTTCCGCGACATGCTCGATCTCGGCGCGCGCGAGGCTGACGAGATCGCGGACAGGTTTCCGAAGGTGCAGCGCCGCGTCGGCGGCTACAATCTCGATGCGCTCACTCCGCGCAACGCGCCGAACAACATGGCGCATCTTCTGGTCGGGTCCGAAGGCACCCTCGCCTTCAGCACCAAGGTCGAGCTGAAGCTGTGGCCCGTCATCCGCAACAAGGCGCTCGGCGTCTGCCATTTCGGCAGTTTTTACGAGGCGATGGATGCGGCCCAACACCTGGTCAAGCTCAAGCCGATCGCGGTCGAGCTCGTCGACCGCACCATGATCGCGCTCGGCCGCGACATCGCGATGTTTCGCCCCATCATCGGCGCCGCCATCAAGGGCGATCCGGACGCGGTGCTGGTGGTGGAGTTCGCCGAGGAGGACCAGGCCGACAATCTCACGCGCCTGAAGCAGCTCGCCGAGCTGATGGGCGATCTCGGCTTCGGCTGGAACAACGACAAGCGCAAGTGGGGCGGCGTGGTTGAGATTACCGAGCCCGCCCTGCAAAGCGGCATCGCCGACTTCCGCGCCGCCGGCCTCAACGTCATGATGTCGATGAAGCAGGAGGGCAAGCCGGTCTCCTTCGTCGAGGACTGCGCCGTGCCGCTGCCTCACCTCGCCGATTACACCGCGCGGCTGAACGAGGTTTTTGCCAGGCACGGCACCAGCGGCACGATGTACGCGCACGCCTCCGAAGGCTGCCTGCATGTGCGCCCGGTACTGAACCTGAAGCTGGAGAAGGACGTGAAGGCGATGCGCGCCATCGCCGAAGAAGCCTTCGCCATGGTGCGCGAGTACAAGGGGTCGCATTCCGGCGAGCACGGCGACGGCATCGTGCGCTCGGAGTTTCACGCCACGATGTTCGGAGAGCGTCTCGTCGCGGACTTCAAGGAGGTCAAGCGGCGGTTCGATCCCGATGGCGTCCTCAATCCCGGCAAGATCGTCGATGCACCCAAGATGGACGACCGCTCGCTGTTCCGCTACCGGTCGGACTATCGCGTCACCGAACTGAAGACGAAGCTCGACTGGTCTGCCTGGCCCGGTGCGGGGGGCGGTTTCCAGGGCGCGGTCGAGATGTGCAACAACAATGGCGCCTGCCGGAAGCTCGAGGGCGGCGTGATGTGCCCGTCTTATCGTGCCACGCGCAACGAGAAGGACGTCACCCGCGGCCGCGCCAACACGCTACGGCTCGCGATCTCCGGCCAGCTTGGCCCTGATGCGCTTTCCTCCGACGAGATGATGGAGACGCTGAAACTTTGCGTCTCCTGCAAGGCCTGCCGCCATGAATGCCCGACCGGCGTCGACATGGCCAAGATGAAGATCGAGGTGCTCACCGCCCGCGTCGCGTCTCACGGCCTGTCGCTGCGCGACCGGCTGGTCGGCTATTTGCCGCGCTATGCGGGTATCGCCGCGCGCTTCGCGCCGCTTGCGAACCTGCGCAACCGCAGCGCTCTGCTGCGAAAGCTGTTCGAGCGCTTTGCCGGCATCAGCGCGCGCCGCGCCTTGCCCGCCTTCCGCAGCGATGTGTTTGCGCCGGCTGCGGAAGTGCTCGGACCTGCGGATGGCCGCGAGGTCGTGCTGTTCGCCGATACGTTCAATCGCATCTATGAGCGGGAAAACCTCGATGCAGCGCTGCGGGTGCTGGTCGCAGGCGGCTATCGCGTGCATCTGCCAAAACCTGCCAGCGGCACCCGGCCGCTGTGCTGCGGCCGCACGTTCCTGTCCGCAGGTCTCGTCGACGAAGCGAAGGCCGAGCTCGACCGTCTCACTACGAGCTTCACCCCGTTTGCCGCGCGGGGCGTGCCGATCATCGGCCTCGAGCCGAGCTGCCTGTTGACGCTGCGCGACGAGCTGTTGTCGCTGCGCAAGGACGACGACGCCAAGGCGGTCAGCGCCCACGCCCTCACCTTCGAGGAGTTTCTGGTGCGCGAGGCGGAAGCCGGACGCCTGCAACTGCCGCTCGGCGCGATCGCCGAGAAGGCGCTCGTACACGGCCATTGCCACCAAAAATCCTTTGGCGCCTTCAAGCCGGTCGAGCAGGTGCTGCGCCTCGTGCCTCGCCTGACGGTCGAGACCATCGAGTCGAGCTGCTGCGGCATGGCCGGTGCTTTCGGTTATGGCGCGGACACTTATGATGCCTCGATCGAGATGGCCGAGCTGTCGCTGCTGCCGGCCGTGCGCCGCGCGGACCAGGCGACGCTGGTGGTCGCCGACGGCACCTCATGCCGGCACCAGATCCATGACGGCAGTGCGCGCGACGCCCTGCATGTCGCGCGCGTGCTCGCCATGAGCCTCGATCGCGCCAATGCTAATCCAACGACCTCATCACACAAGGACATTCCAAATGGCTGAACTCTCCCTCGACACCGCCCGCAAGATCCTCGACGCCGCCTTCGCGAAGGCCACGGAGCTGAAGCTGAAGCCGCTCGTCGTCACGATCCTCGATGCGCGCGGCGTCCTCAAGCTCGCGGCGGCCCAGGACGGCACCAGCCTGATGCGCGCGGAGATCGCCCACGGCAAGGCCTATGGCGCGCTCGCGATGGGCATGGGATCGCGCGCCCTGTTCCAGCGCGCCCAGGAGCAGGCCTATTTCATCGACGCCGTGAACACCATCGCCAAAGGCGCGCTGGTCCCGGTCCCCGGCGGCGTGCTGATCCAGGACGGCTCCACCCTGCTGGGCGCGGTCGGCGTCTCCGGCGACACCTCGGACAACGACGAAGCCTGCGCCGTCGCCGGCATCCAGGCCGCAGGGTTGAAGGCGAACGCGGGGTGATCCTGCCCGGCGGGCAAATCAATCACGCGATGCCGTAGGGTAGGTTAGCCGAAGGCGTAACCCACCTCTCTTTTTCCCGGTTGTGAGAGAAGTGGTGGGTTACGCTGCGCTAACCCACCCTACACGTGACGGCAGACTCAAAACTCGAAAACAACCCCATGCAAAGTAGCCGAGGGCTCCGGCGCATCCTGCTGATTTTACGAAATCCATTGACACGCCGGGCAAATCAGGGGTAAAACGTCACCATCGGAAAATCCGCAATACTTGGCACCGTCACCCTGAGGTGGCCGCTTCTTCAGCGGCCCTCGAAGGGCGACGGCCCCGCTCTCGCCGCGACGACGTCGCAATGCGCGGATGCATTCGGGCCGTTCATCCTTCGAGGCTCCCCGCGCAGTGCGGACGCACTGCGCCGCTCGCACCTCCAGCGACAATGGCTTCGCCATTGCGCGGGGATGACGGAACTGACAGCACGATCACGTCACTTCTCGCTCACCGCCCGGTCCAGGACGGCTTGCGCTTTTCGCTGAACGCCTTGAGACCTTCCTTGGCGTCCTCGGTCATCGCGAGCAGCGCGATCTGGCTCTCGGTATAGGCGATGCTCTCGTCGAACGACATCGAGGCAATGGCGCGCATGGCGTATTTGCCGCGGCGGATCGCGGTCGGCGACTTGTCGACGATACGGCCGATCAGCCAGTCGACCTTGGCGTCGAGCTCGGCCGCGGGCACGACATAGTTCAGCAGGCCCGCCGCTTGCGCGGCACTCGCGTCAAACGGCTCGCCTGTGAGCGCCCATTCGTTGACGAGCCGCGGTGGCGCGATGTTCTGCAACAGGCTGAGCACCTGCATCGGAAACACACCGACCTTGACCTCGGGCAGGCCGAAGATGACGTGATCGGCGGCGACCGCCATGTCCGTCATGCACAACAGGCCCATGCCGCCGGCCATGCAGACGCCAGCGAGGCGCGCGATCGCAGGTTTCGTCGCATCCTGCGACAGCCGCAACAGATCAGCGTAGTCGACGTTGGGCCTGGAAAAGTCCATCGCGAAGGCGGCGCCGGAATTCTGCAAATCGGCGCCGGCACAAAACGCCTTGTCACCCGCCCCGGTGAGCACGATGACGCGGACGTCCTTGTCCTCATGCGCATCGCGATAGCCCCTGGCGATGCCGGCGATGACCTCGCCGTTGAGCGCATTTCGCTTCTCAGGGCGGTTGATGGTGATCCAGAACGCCTGCCCGCGCTTCTCGGTGATGACGCTGCTCGTATCGGTCATGGCCCGCTCGCCTGTCTGCTATTGCTTGCAGGCCATTTGCGGCAGGTCGGACGGCAGGCGCAAGCGCAATCTGCCGCCATCGCGCTGCTTTAGCGCCTCGACACAACTTTGCGTGGCGACAACGCGCGCCTCAGGCGGTGGAGGCGGCCTTCTTCAGCCAAACCTTGTTGTCGTGGAACGGTGCGCCACCGATCGGCGCGATCGTGTCCGCACCGGTCAGAACGTTGATGCCGCGGCCGCCGATGTGGTCCTTGTTCGGATGGACGGATTCCGCGATCAGCACGCCGCGCCGCACGCCGTCGAACAGCGTCGCAATGAGCGTCGTCTCGCCGCGGGTGTTGCCAAGCGTCACGGCATCGCCCTCGGCAATGTCGAGCGAGGCGGCATCCAGGGGATGGACCATCACGCTCGGCTTGCCCTCGCGGGCCTGCGAGGACGGCGTCTCGTTGAAGGTCGTGTTGAGGAAGCTGCGCGAGGGGCTCGTCGCGAGCCGGAACGGATGGTCCTGGTCGGCCTCTTCGATCACGGCCCAATGGTCCGGCAGCGACGGCATCTTGTCGAAATCGCCCATCATCAGGCCGAACGGCGGATGTGCCCAGTCGGCCTTGAAGTGGAATTTCTTGTCGACGTGCGCAAAGCCGTCAAGAAAGTGCGAGGTGCGGAAGTCCGGCTGGAGATCGCGCCAGATATCCGCCTCGAGCGTCTCGATATCGCCGTGGCCGCTCAGCTTCAGCGTCGCGTCGATCAGTTCGCGCGGCGACATCTCAAAACCCCGATGCTCGGCCCCGAGACGCGGCGCCAGCGCCTGCAACACCTCGTGGTTGGAGCGGCATTCGCCGGGTGGGTCGATCAGCCTGGGCCCGACGGAGATGTGCTGATGGCCGCCGCCGTAATAGAGATCGTCGTGCTCCATGAACATGGTCGCCGGCAGCACGATGTCGGCCATCTGCGCCGTTTCGGTCATGAACTGCTCATGCACCGCCACGAACAGGTCCTCACGCGCAAAGCCCTGGCGCACCAGCACCTGCTCCGGCGCGACCGTCACCGGGTTGGTGTTCTGGATCAGCATCGCCTTGACGGGACCCTTGCCTTGCAGGGCCTCGGCATCGCCGGTCAGGATGCGGCCGATCTGGGACTGGTCGAGCGCGCGTGTCGAGCGATCGATCGCCTCGTGTCCTTCGATGATGGATTCGTCGAAGTGCCACAGCGCGTAATTGTTGAAGAAGGCGCCGCCGCCCTCATATTGCCAGGCGCCGGTCACCGCGGGAATGCAGGCCGCCGCATGCATCTGGGCCGCACCGTTGCGGCTGCGGCTGAAGCCCATAGCCGAGGCGGAAGAACGTCCGCTTGGTCTCGCCGACCGCCTTCGCAAAGGCCTCGATTTCGGCAACCGGGACGCCGCAGATCGCGGAGGCCCATTCCGGCGTGCGCGTCTTCAGATGCGCTTCGAGCTCACCGGGACAATCGGTGTACTTGTCCATATAGGCGCGATCGGCATAGCCATCGCGGAACAGGACGTGCATGACGCCGCAGGCGAACGCGCCATCGGTGCCGGGACGCAGGATGATCTTGATGTCAGCCTGCTTCATGGTCTCGTTGTCGTAGATGTCGACGGCGGCGATCTTCGCACCGCGCTCCTTGCGGGCGCGGGAGGCATGCGTCATCACGTTGACCTGCGTGTTGACCGGGTTGGTGCCCCAGATCACCACGAGGTCGGAGACACCCATCTCGCGCGGATCGACGCCGGCGATCTTGCCGGCGCCCACCGCAAAGCCGACGCGCGCGACGTTGGCGCAGATCGTCGAATAGAAGCGCGAATATTTCTTCACATGCGTAAGGCGGTTGAGGCCGTCGCGCATCACCAGCCCCATGGTGCCGGCGTAGTAATAGGGCCAGACCGCCTCGGCGCCGAATTCGCGCTCGACCGCGTTGAAGCGATGCCCGATCTCGTCGAGCGCCTCGTCCCAGGAGATCCGCGCAAACTGGCCCGAGCCCTTCGGCCCCGTACGGCGCATCGGATACATCAGCCGCTCGGGGTGATGGATGCGCTCGGCATAGCGCGCGACCTTGGCGCAGACGACGCCGGCCGTATAGGTCTGCTGCTTCGAGCCGCGGACGCGGCCGATGCTACGGCCCTCAATGACCTCGACATCGAGGGCGCAGGCCGATGGGCAGTCGTGCGGGCAGGTGGAATGGCGGATCGCGATCTTGGCGTGCTGGTTCATGGCCAAACTCGTAACATCAAAGTACCGGCCAGCCGAGCGCATTTATCCGGGATTGCCCATGCAAATTGCTGGGGCCGACCTGCCCTGTTCCCGGCCCGGCCACACCGGAAACCGCGCGATATTCCCGCATCGGTCGACTTTGTGAGGCGTCGACAGCCGGCTTGGCCTGTCGCTACAGTGCGCGCCAACAAGAACGACATCAGGGAGGCGGGCATGACGCGCCCAAAATTCGTGCTGGCATTGGCCGCCGGGCTGCTCACCCTATTCTCCGCGCCGCGCTGCTTTGCGCAGGATTACCCCGCACATGCGGTCCGGATCATCGTCCCCTTCGGCGCCGGCGGCCCGGCCGATGTTGCAGCGCGGTTGATCGGCAATGTTCTCCAGGAAAGCTTTGGTCAGCCCTTCGTGATCGAGAACCGCACCGGCGCCGGCGGCGTCATCGGCACGCAGGAGGCCGCGAAGTCGCAGGCCGACGGCTACACGCTGTTGATGATGTCCAACACCCAGACCGCGAACGAATCGCTGCTGACGTCTGCGCAGCGCAAATACGATCTGATGCGCGACCTCGCACCGATCGCGCCGGTGAACTATTCCGATCTCGTCATCGTCGTCCATCCCTCAGTGCCTGCGAAGTCGCTTTCTGAGTTCATCGCACTCGCCAAGTCGCAGCCGGGCAAATTGAATTACGCGTCATCGGGACAGGGCACGCCCTATCACATGGCGGGCGAGCTGTTCAAAGCAATGGCCGATATCGACGTCGTGCACGTCCCCTATCGCAACAGTGGCGAGGCGCGCAGCGGCGTGATCGGCGGACAGGTGCAGATGATGATCGACGCTGTCCCGGCGATGGCACCGAACGTGACGGAGAACCAGGTGCGTGCGCTCGCCACCACCGGCAAGCAGCGCTCTGCAGTGCTGCCGAACGTTCCGACCGCAGGCGAAGCCGGCGTACCCGGCTATGAAGCGACCATCTGGCTCGGCCTGATGGCGCCGGCGGGCACGCCCAAACCAGTCATCGACAAGCTCAACGCCGCCGTAACGGCGCTGGTGAAGCGGGCCGACATCGTCAAGCTATGGACCGAACAGGGTGCCGTGCCGATGGCGATGACGCCGGATGAGTTCGACAAATTCCTGCGCGGCGACATCGTGAAATGGGCCGATGTCGTCAAGAAGTTCGACAAGTCCTGAGGTCGTCGTCCGGCAATGCCAACCATTCGATTTCGCCTGAACGGCTCCGACACCGCGATCGACGCCGATTCCGATGAGACGCTGCTCGCAGCGCTGCGCGGCAAGCTTGGCCTCACGGGAAGCCATTTCGGCTGCGGCGCCAATGAATGCGGGGCGTGCTACGTCATGGTCGATGGCCACGCGCTCGCCTCCTGCGACATGCCGCTGTGGTCGGTGGCCGGCAAGCAGGTCACGACCGTGGAAGGCCTCGGCACGCCCGAACATCCGCACCCGCTGCAGCACGCCTTCATCGCCGAGCAGGCGATGCAATGCGGCTATTGCGTGCCGGGTATCCTGATCAGTGCGGCGGCACTGCTGCAACGCAAGCCATCACCGACCGAGGCGGAGGTCAGGGAAGCGCTTGATCGCAACCTCTGCCGCTGCGGCTCGCAGAATCGCATGGTGCGGGCGGTATTGCGCGCGGCATCGGGGATGGCCGCGCCATGAGCACGCCGCCCCCTGCCCCGCAACTGCCGCCCAGCCTGGCTGCCAATCCAAGGCTGTCGTCCTGGGTGAAATTCACGCCCGACGGATGCGTTGCGATTTCACCCGGCAAGGTCGAGATCGGCCAGGGCATCGTCACGGCGCTGGCGCAAATCGCAGCCGACGAGCTCGACGTCGATATCGGCCGGATCGCGATGATCCGCGCCTCGACGGCCGCGAGCCCGAACGAAGGCGTCACCTCGGGCAGCCTCTCGATCCAGCAATCGGGCCGCGCGCTTCGCCAGATCTGCGCCGAGGTGCGCCGGTTGTTCCTCGCAGCGGCGTCGGAACGGCTCGGCGTCGAAGCATCGACGCTCGAGATCGACGATGGCACGATGTACGGACCGGGCAATGTCCGGACCAGCTATTGGGAGCTCGCCGACGAGATCTCGCTCGATCGCAGCGCGACGGCGGAAGCGGCCGCGAAGCCGGCCGCCACCCGCAGTGTTGCCGGGCAGTCGATTCAACGGATCGACATTCCCGACAAGGTGTTCGCGCGGCCGCGCTTCATTCACGATACGCCGCTGGCGAACATGCTGCACGGCCGCGTGCTGCGGCCGGAGGTGTCGGGCGCAAAGCTCGTCGCGCTCGATGAAGCAGCAGCGCGCACGGTTGCCGGGTTCGTCGCCATCGTGCGGGACGGCAGCTTTGTGGGCGTCGTGAGCGAGACCGAGGACGGCGCCGAGGCCGCGTTGAAAGCGTTGCGCAGGGGCGCGACATGGTCGGCGGGCGAGCCGCTGCCGAACGAGGACGATCTGGCTGCGTTCCTGAAGGGCCAGCCGGTCGAGACCCGGGTCATCGACACCAAAACCGCAGCCGCACCAAAGCAGGTCGCACGCACGATCCGCCGGCAATACACCCGTCCCTATATCGCGCACGCCTCGATCGCGCCGTCCTGCGCGATGGCGCAATGGGAGGAGAATCGCGTCCGCGTCTGGACGCACAGCCAGGGCGTCTACATGCTACGCGCCGACCTTGCGATCGTGCTGAAGCTGCCGGTTGAAAGCATCACCGTCGAGCACATGGAAGGCGCCGGCTGCTACGGCCACAATGCGGCCGATGACGTCGCGCTCGACGCGGTGCTGCTCGCAAAGGGAGCCGGCGGGCGGCCGGTGCGGGTGCAATGGTCGCGGCACGATGAGATGTCGCATGCGCCGTTAGGTGCGGCGATGGCGATCGAGATCGAGGTGGATCTCGACGCGCATGGCGAGATCGTCGGCTGGCGACACCGGATCTGGAGCAACGGCCATACCGCGCGGCCGGGACGCGCAACGCAGCCTGCCCTGCTCGCGGCAACCGAGCTCGCAACGCCCTACCCGCGCCTGATCTCGTCCGATCCTCCGGCGGCCAATGGCGGGGGCAGCGATCGCAACTCCGTTCCGCTCTACGACTTGCCCGCCTGGACGATCGAAAGTCACCGGCTCCTGACCATGCCGATACGCACCTCGGCGCTGCGGACACTCGGCGCGCAGGGGAATGTGTTCGCGATCGAATCCATGCTCGACGAGATCGCGTCCATCCGCGGTGAAGACCCCGTCCAGTTCAGGCTGCGGCATTTGCGCGACGAGCGGGCCAAGGATGTGATCCGCGCTGTCGCAAAGCGGGCGGGATGGAAACCGGAAAAGAAGGCCGGCATCGGCTACGGCCTCGGCTTTGCGCGCTACAAGAACACCGGCGCCTATTGCGCGGCGATCGCCGAGATCGAAGGCGAAGCGGACATTCGCGCCAAGCGGCTGACTCTCGCGGTTGACGTCGGCGAGGCCATCAATCCGGACGGCGTGATCAACCAGATCGAGGGCGGTGCGGTCCAGGCTACGAGCTGGGTCTTGAAGGAGCGCGTCCGCTTCGACCGCACGCGCATCACCTCGACGTCCTGGACGGATTATCCGATCCTGACCTTCAGCGAGGTGCCCGCCGTCGACGTCGAGGTCATCCTGAGGCCGGAGATCGCACCGGTCGGCGCCGGCGAGGCCGCCCACGGCCCGGTGACGGCGGCGATTGCGAACGCGGTGTTCGATTGCCTCGGGATCCGCGTGCGCGACCTGCCGATCACGCGCGAGAGGCTGATCGCAGCAATGGAGCTTGCATCGTGACGGCAATCCATATTTTGAGCGGCGGCGCGGCGCAGGGCCTCGTCGCCCAGCTTTCCCCGACCCTCGAAGCGCGCACGGGCCGCGGGGTCGAAGGCGAGTTCGGCGCGGTCGGCCTGATGGCCGACAAGTTGCGTCGGGGCACGCCAGCCGACGTCGTCATCCTGACGCGCGCGCTCGTGACGGGGCTAGCCGACGAAACGCTTGTCGATCCGACCTCGATCGTCGACGTCGGCGTGGTCGAGACCGCGCTCGCCGTCCGCGCCAACGACCCCAAGGTCACCGCCAGGACCGAGTCTGACCTGCGGGACGCGCTCCGCGCGGCCGATGCGATCTTTGTCCCCGACACCAAGGCTTCCACAGCCGGAATTCACGTCGCCAAGACGTTGGACCGGCTCGGCATCGCCGGAGAGGTTGCGTCGCGCCTCAAGATCTTTCCGAACGGCGCAACCGCGATGCGGCAGCTCGCGGCATCCGATGCCAAACGGCCGATCGGATGCACGCAGGCGACCGAAATCATCGCGACAGAGGGCATTATTCTCTCCGGCTCGCTGCCGCCGGGACACGAGCTCGCGACGACGTACACGGCGGGTGTGACGACGCGCGCGACACATGTCGCCGCGGCGCGCGCCCTGATCGAGCTGCTCGCCAGCGCAGACCAGAAGGAGCTGCGCCGGCGCATGGGCTTTGCAGGCTAGCACGGAATGGCTTTAGGTCGAATCGATTGGGCCAGAGGCTTGCTCAACCTCTCCCGCTTGCGGGAGAGGCATAGGCCGCCTTGGGCGGCCGTCCTCTCAAAGAACGCCGAGGCAATGCCTCGGCTATGGCGAAGCGCCGGGTGAGGGCTCTCTCCCCTTGGGGATTGTCCACTGCGGAGACACCCTCTCCCCAGCCCTCCCCCGCAGGCGGGGGAGGGAGTGCACCTTCCTTGTGGCAACAATCAAGCCTAATCACGCTTTAGACGACGCGCACTATTTGCTGAGCTGCGTGAGACCGGTCGGCGGTCCGTCGACGGCGGTCCAGCCGCCGTCGACGAACAGCGTGCTGCCGCTGACATAGCTTGCGGCATCCGAGGCGAGATAGGCCACGGCGGTTGCGACCTCGTCGGCACTGCTCCAGCGATTGAAGACGGTATGCCGGGCATAGAGATCGTAGATGTCGGGACGCTGCTTGAACGGGCCGGTCAGCGCGGTCTCGGCAATGCTCGGCGCAATCGCGTTGACGCGGACGCCGGCATGCCCGACCTCGGAGGCAAAACCCTTCACCAGGAGGCCGATCGCGGCCTTGGTCGATCCATAGATGCCAAGGCCGGGCTCGATGGTGACCGCGCGCACCGACGAACAGGCGATGATGCTGCCGCCCTTCTGCTCGACCATAATGCGGCCGAAGGCCTGGAAGAACCAGACGGTGCCCTTGACGTTCAGGTTGAGGACGCGGTCGAGATCCTCCTCGGTATAATCGAGAATGGTCTTGCGGATGTTGAGACCCGGCGTCGTCACCGCGATGTCGAGCCGCGGGAATTTCTGCATCACCGTGCTGGCGAGCACATTGACATCCGCGGCGCTCGCAGCATCGCACGCGGCAGCTTCCGCCCAGCCCCCGTTGTCGCGAATACCCGCAGCGGTCGCTTCCGCTGCGTCAAGCGCGCGATCGGCACAGACGACGCGAGCACCGAGTCCGGCCAGCGCCTCGGCCGACGATTTGCCGATGCCGGACGCGGCGCCGAGCACCACCGCCGTCTTGCCGGTGAGATCAAAGAGCTTGCGATAGTCAGTCACAGACAGATTCTCCCTGTTGCTGTGACGCAAAGTATCGCAAGCGCGGTTCGCCGGCCAAGTGCCGGCGTACGCACGGCTGCTATCCCTTGTACCCCATCAGCAGGCGCGGCAGCCAAAGCGAGAAGGCGGGGACGTAGGTCACGAACATGAGCGCTGCGATCAGGGCGGCGTAGAACGGCAGGATGGTGCGCATCACCGCGCCCACCGAGATGCCGCCGATGGCACAGCCCACGAACTGCGTCGTTCCGACCGGCGGTGTGTTCAGTCCCAGGGCGCAGTTGATCAGCATCAGCATGCCGAACTGCACGGGATCCATGCCCGCCTTCATCGCAATCGGCAGGAAGATCGGCGTGCAGATCAGGATGGTCGCCGCCATGTCCATGAAGGTGCCGAGCAAGAACAGGATGACGTTGATGAGCAGGAAGATCATCCAGGGTTCCGAGGACACCTTGTTCATCATGTCGCCGGCGAGGTCGGCCACCTCGTAGAGCCCCATCAGATACTGGAACATGGTGGAGACGCCGATCAGCAGCAGCACCACGCCCGTCGTCTTCACCGCCTTGGCCGCGGCCCGCAGGAAGTTCTGCAGGGTCATGGTACGGTAGATGAAGAAGGTCAGCAGGATCGTGTAGGTGACCGCGACGGCTGCGGATTCGGTTGCCGTGAAGACGCCGGACAGGATGCCCGCCAGGATGATGCCGACGATCAGGAGGCCGGGCAGAGCGGCCGCGAACGAGCGGAAAACCTCGGCCCAGCCCGGGAACTTGCCGGCCGGATAGCCTCGCTTCACCGCGACCGCGTAAGCGGCAACCAGCATGCACGCCATCAGCACGAGCGCTGGCAAGATGCCCGCGGCGATCAGCGCGCCGATCGATACCTTGCCGCCGGCGGCCAGGGCATAGATGATCATATTGTGGCTGGTCGGCATCAGCGCTCCGACCAGCGAGGCGTGGGTGGTGACGTTGACGGCGTAGTCGGTGTCGAAACCCTCCTTTTTCATCATCGGGATCATCACCGCGCCCATCGCCGACACGTCAGCCACCGGCGAGCCGGATACGCCACCGAACAGCGTGCAAGCGACCACGTTCGACATACCGAGCCCGCCGCGGATGTGTCCGACGAGGTTCTTGGCGAGCTGCACGATCTTGTCGGCGACGCCGCCATGCAGCATCAGCTCACCGCTGAAGACGAAGAACGGGATGGCGAGGAAGGAAAAGATGTTCATCCCCGACATCATCTGCTGGAAGATGACGGCAACCGGCAGGCCTTCGTAGAGGATGGTGCAAATCGCCGAGAGGCCGATCGCGAAGGCGACCGGTACGCCGAGGATCAGGAAGCCGAAGAAGGTGGCGCCGAGAATGATCAGTTCCATGAGGGGACGACCTCTTCGCCGCGCAGGAGAGCAATGATGTGCTCGATTGAAAAGGAGACGATCAAGACGCCGGAGGCGATCAGCGGAATGTAACGGACAACCTCGGGAAGGCCGAGATTGGGGATCTTCACGGTCCCGACCGACGCCCCGAGTATCCAGCCGTTGTAGACCATCGCAACGCCGAACAAGGCCACCAGAACGTGGATCACAAGCTCGATTTTCTCTCGCAAATGATCCGGAAGCATCACGAGCAGGCTGTCCATGCCGATGTGTCCGGCATCGCGCACGCCGACGGCGGCGCCGATCAGCGTGACATACAGGATCAGAACCAGCGCAAGGTTCTCCGTCCAGGTCGGACTGGAATTGAGCACGTAACGTCCGAACACCTGGTAGAACACGATGGTGACGATGACGAGCAGGCCGCTCACGGACACATACATGCCCAGCCGAGCGACGATGGCATTGATCCGCGACAGCAAGCCGGTAGACGGGCGTGCCGCACCGGCCTCCGGCTCGTGGCTTGCGAGGTGTGGGTCTGACATTCCCTCGTCTCCTTGCGAGGGTCCGGCGTCCACCTCGCGGCGACGCCGGAACCCGACGCTCTGTTCTTACTTCGTGTCCTGGATACGCTTGACGAGGCTCTGCAGCTTTTCGTCGCCGGCGAACTTCGTGTACACCGGCTTCATCGCATCGACGAATTCCTGCTTGTTGGCGATCGAAACGACCTGAACGCCGGCCGCCTCGACGGTCTTGCGGGACGCCTGCTCACGCTCGTCCCAGAGCTTGCGCATCACGGGCACCGATTCCTTGGCCGCCTTGCGGATCATCGCCTGATCCTCCTTGCTCAGCGTGTCCCAGACCTTCTTGGACATCACGAGAACTTCGGGTGCCAGGGAGTGCTCAGTGACGTTGTAGAACTTGGCGGCCTCGAAATGGCGCGACGACTCGTAGGAGGGCCAGTTGTTCTCGGCAGCGTCCACCAGACCGGTCTTGAGAGCGGTATAGACCTCGCCATACGGCATCGGCGTCGGGTTGGCCCCGAGGCTCTGGATCATGCCGACCCACAGATCGGATTGCTGGACGCGTATCTTCAAGCCCTTGAGATCCGCGAGCGACTTGACCGGTGCCTTGACGGTATAAATGGACCGCGCGCCGCTGTCGTAATAGGCAAGGCCGATCAATCCTGCAGGCTCCATGGCCGCCAGGATCTCATCGCCGATCGGCCCGTCGAGGACCGTGCGCATATGCTGCGTATCCCGGAAGATGAAGGGCAGGCACAACGTGACGGTTTCCGGCACGAAGTTGTTCAACGGCGATGCGTTGATCCGCATCATGTCGAGTGCGCCGATCTTGAGTTGCTCGATGGTATCCTTCTCGGAGCCCAGGGCTCCATTGGGAAACACCTTCACACCGAGCTTGCCGCCGCTCGCCGTCGCGAGCTGCTTGCCCATGAACTTGACGGCCTCGACGGTCGGATAATCGGCGGGGTGCACGTCCGCAGAGCGGAAATCGCGTGCGGTCGCCAGGGGCGCTGTGACCGCCAGTGCAACGGCTGTGACGATGCCGGTTAGTGTCTTCATCTGGTCTTTCCTCCTCAATTGATTATGTCGTCGTTGCGCGGGTGCTGCGGGCAGCCTTAAGGCGCTCCCCTTCAGGTGTGAAGTCAAGCGTCACAAACGCACCACTTTGGTAGGATTGAGCGACGGAGTCGAGGGAAACCATGCCAATGTTTCCGCCTGCCCTGGAAAGTGCGACCGTCATCGCGCCCTCTCCGGCGGGGACCTGCGTGGCAGGTGCCGGCCTCCCTGCAATCGCGCCTCGCCATCGGCCAATGCCGGATGCGAGGTAACGATGCTCGTCGTATCCATGGATGTTCCTCTCGTTTTATGCTCGGCCGCTATTGGTTGCGGCTTGGAGGTTCGGACGAGACGGTCGTCCCATTCCTGTGCGAACGCGCTGCATCAGCGCGATGTCCGCCAATGTCGTCCCTAGGACGGGCAGCCTTCCGAGTCCAAGCCAAATCCGGCATCGATCAATGCAGGAGTTGCATCGATCGATCAGCCCCTTCAAGATGCTCCGAAGCAGAACGGGACATCTTGAGGGAACGGCCATGCCGCGGGAGCTGATCGACATCTCGGTGCCGTTGCAGAATGACGTGCCGGCCGACCCGCCCGGCAACCATCCGACGATCCAGTACATCGACCACCAGCAGGGCCTGCCGCGCATGCTGCAGTTCTTCGACGGGCTGAAGGCGGAAGATCTGCCTGACGGCCAGGGCTGGGCGGTCGAGCAGGTATCGCTGTCGACCCACAATGGCACGCATCTCGACGCGCCCTGGCACTTCCATCCTACCATGAACCGCGGCGAGCGCGCCTGGACCATCGGCGAGGTGCCGCTCGAGTGGTGCCTGCAGCCCGGCGTGAAGCTTGACTTCCGTCACCTGCCGGACGGCTATGTGGCGACGGCCGACGACGTGGAGAAGGAGCTCAAGCGTATCAGGCACACGCTGTCGCCGCTGGAGATCGTCGTCGTCAACACCAGCGCCGGCGCGAAATTCGGACGCGCCGATTACGTCAACTCAGGCTGCGGCATGGGCTATGAGGCCACGATGTATCTGCTTGAGCGCGGCGTGCGTCTGACCGGCACCGACGGCTGGAGCTGGGACGCGCCATTCTTCCATACCGCGAAGAAATACGCGGAGACCGGGGATGCGAAGCTGATCTGGGAAGGCCACAAGGCCGGGCGTCACATCGGCTACTGTCATCTCGAGAAACTGCACAATCTCGATCAGCTGCCGTCGACGGGCTTCACGGTCTCCTGCTTCCCCGTGAAGATCGAGCGCGCCTCGGCAGGATGGACGCGAGCCGTCGCCATCATTGACGGCTGATACCGAACGCTATCACTCGCCTTCGAGACCACTTTCGGCGAGTTCGCGCAACGCGTCGACGTCGAGCACGACGATGGCGCCATGCTCGAGGCGGACCCAGCTCCGCGCGGCCCAGGCCCGCAACTGCTTGTTGATGCTCTCGCGGGTCATGCCGACCATCTCGCTGATCTCCTGTTGGGTGATCAAGAGGGTTCCGCTGCCGGAGTCGAACTTGCGCTCCTCGGTCAGGCCGAGCAGCGCACTGGCGAGCCGTCCCGGCAGGTTCTGCAAGATCACCTGCTCGACCTGCTGGCTGGTCCAGCGCAGCCGGCCGCAGAGCAGCTCGATGAATTTCATCGCCAGTGCCGGCTGGCTCTTCACGAAGGGCAGGAAGTCCCGGCGATCGATGATGTAGAGCTCACAGTTGGTATTGGCGGTCGCGTCCGCCGACCGTGGCGCACCATCGAGCACCGCGATCTCGCCAAATATTTCTCCGGGACCGATCAAATTGAGGATGGCATTGCGGCCATCGGGCGAAGAAGAGGAAATCTTCACCGTGCCGGAGATGACCGCGAAGAGGTTGTTGCCGGGATCGCCCTTGGCCGCAATCATCGCACCGCGCTTGACGGTGGTGTGCTTGGCATAGCGGCAGAGCTGATCGAGCGCGTCCGGCTCCAGATCAGCGAAGATCGGATGCTTGCGCAGCACCGACAGTTTGTTGCCCGACGACTGCCGGGGATCGCTGGTCTTGTCCTGAGGCACGCCGCCGGACTCCTAAGACTGCGAGGTACTGGTGTTCCTGCGTAGTCAACGTTGCCGGGCTTTTCAACCGGAAACCACATATATGCACCTTTGGACAAGGGCCGGGAGAAGGGACCGTTCCCGCCGCCCAAAATTCGCATCCACAGGCTGCAATCGCGCGATATACACGATGCTGAGTTGCGAATTAACCATGGCGCAGCGATGGACGGCCTTCGCCCGGCAGGGTCAGGATGGGCTCCCAGCTAACTCCATTTCAGGTCAAGCCGACGGGCTATGACCTCAGCCGCTTCAATGTTTGAAGGCTGTTTCGTTCGACTTGAGCTGGTTGGGCCTCGTTTGGCGGTCCGCCCACGCCAAAACCGCCGCGAAGGCGACGAAGACGGTCACAACGGCAATGCTCATCAACAGCGCATCGGTCGGCATGTGCCTCTCCCCAGAACTCTCATCAGCCTGGGCATTTTGCGCGGCGGCCGATCGTCGTCGTTGATCGCGATCAAAAATCAGCGATCACCATGGAAAGAGGTCTCTCAGGCCGCCGCCAGCGCCTCGGCGCGGGCCGGGTCAAGCAGGCTGATACCGCCATGGATGATCTCGATCACGCCGACGCGCTCGAGCCTGGTGAAGGTGCGGCTGACCGTTTCGATGGTCAGTCCGAGATAGTCGGCGATATCCTGGCGGCTCATCGGCAGCGGCACCGTGCTCGACGGCCCGTTGAACGGTGTCAGGCGCTCGCGCCAGCCGAGGAGAAATGTTGCGACCTTTTCCTCCGCCGAACGGCGTCCCAGCAGGACCATGTGATCGCGAGCCTGGCTCAATTCGCGCACGGCCAGCTCGTTGATGCGGCGGAGGAGATGCGGCCTCTCCTCGATGAAACGGCCGAACGCGGCCTTGGCGAACTGGCAGACTGTCACGGCGCCGATCGCGTCCGCAGAAAAGTTGTGGCGACCGGAGACATTCATTCCCAGGAAGTCGCCCGGCAGCGCGAAACCGACGATTTGCCGTCGCCCATCCGGCAACAGCTTGTAAAGCCTCATCACGCCTTCGAGGAGATTGTAGAAGGATGTCGTGATGTCCTCTTCGGAAAACACCGTCTCGCCGGCGGTAAAATGCACCTGGCGTCCGAGATGCTCGAACTGCCTGAGCTCAGCCGCATCGAGCGAAGCGCACACGCTGAACTCACGTATCGAACACTCCCTGCAGAAGTGCCCATTGGGTTCGATTGCAACCAGGGAAGACTTCATCCATCGCTCCAGCGGAGCGCGGCCCCTTCGGCCTCAAGCCTGAGTCTGCCGCGCGTCGGCATTTTACTGCCTTGTCACAAACGCAGTTGACCCAGATCAATTTTGCGGGACGCCGCCTCCGTATTCTCTGTGCCGCCGTCCGAGATCACTCCTCCATGCTGCAAGTCACGCTTCGTCAGATCCTGATCGCGCTTCTCCTGGCCACACCGGCAGTCGCCGCCTCCAAGCCCGAGCAACGCGGCGAAGCCTACGCGCGCGCCAATTGCGCGCGGTGCCATGCCATCGACCGCAGGTCGGAAAGCCCGCTGAAGATCGCCCCGCCGTTCCGGACGTTGCATCAACGCTACCCGATCGAGACGCTCGGAGAAGCGCTCGCGGAGGGCATCTATACCGGCCACGCCGACATGCCTGCCTTCGAGCTCGATCCGGACCAGATCCACGATCTCCTGTCTTATCTGAAGACCCTGGAATAGCGACTGCTAGTACGACTGCGTCACGAGCACTCCTTTCCTTATCCTGAGGAGCGCGGAACGCGCGTCTCGAAGGATGGCCGCGGGTGAGATCCGGGCCTTCTTGGTTCGCCCGGCGATGCGCAGCATCGTCCGGAGACGCGCTCCGCGCTCCTTACCATGAGGGTCTTTGACGCAGTAAGACTAGACCGACTGCACGGTCCAGCCGATCAGCTCCTTGGCGATCCGCGCGAAGGCGGCATTGAAGGCCTCGACCGCGGCCGCCGGCTCGACCTTGTCGAGATTTTCGTTCGCCTCCAGAAGACGCGAGGCGATCACCTTGCCGCTCTTGTCGACGATCCTGGCCGTGAGGCTGATCTCCGCGACCGGATCGCCGTCGGTCGAGATCCGGAAGCGCCTGACGTCGATCAGGAGCTGATGGTCCGCCTGACCGACATCGCTCGTTCGCAACGGGGCGTGGGCAATGTCATAGTTCTCGAAACTGTCAATGAGTCTTGCCTGCAGCAGCTTGGGAATGCTGTCGGCCCACAGGAACTCGGCAAAGCCGGGATAGTCGCCGGTCGGTGAGAACAGCATCCGCTGTGTCTGCAACATCGCGACCGCGGTCGGTTCCGGGATTGCCAGCGCTTCCGACAGGGTCTTGCCTACGGCGCCGAGGTTCTGCGGCGCGCGAAGATCATAGGTGATCTTCTGGGTGGGAGCACCACCGCCTGTCATCTTCTCCAATCCTGCGACAATGCCGTCGAGCTTGCCCGTGTTGCGTGCAAGCCCGTCCGAGAAGGTCTTGAAATTGGCGATCGTATCCTTGAGTGGACCGAAGTTCTCTTCCAGCACCGAATCCACGCGGCGCAGAGCATCGCGCGCCGCCTGCGTCATGCTCTGTCCGGCACCGGCGTCGGCGATCAGCACCGGCATCTCGCCCTGCTTTGCGACCATCATGCCGCCTTCCAGCGCCACCACCGGCACGCCGGTCAGGCCCTGGAAATCGAGCCCGACCTTGGTGTCGGCGCGCACCGGCGTGACGGAGGCCACCGAGATCGTCGCATTGACGAAGCGCGGATTGTCCGGCGCCAGCGCAAGCGCCGTGACCTCGCCGACACGGATGCCGTTGAACAGCACGCCGGCGCCGACCAGAAGGCCGGGCACCGGACCCTGGAATTGCACGTGGTAGCTGGTGCGCGGCCCAATGCCGCCGGTGTTGTTCAGCCAGTAGATAAAACCGAAGACCGCGAGAATCGCAGCCATCACGAAGGCGCCGATCAGGACGTAGGGAGCGCGGGTTTCCATGTCTCATCTCATCTGGGGTTGCAGCATCTGGGAGCGCTTGCCGTGGAAATAGGCTCGCACCCAGGGATGCTCGGATTGAAGCAGCTCGCGCATCGGCCCGATCGCCACGATCCTCCCGTCTGCAAGCGCCGCGACGCGATCGCACACGGTCGTGAGACTGGCGAGATCATGGGTAACCATGAACACGGTGAGCCCCAAGGTCTTCTGCAAGGTCTTGATCAAAGCGTCGAAATCGCCGGCCGCGATCGGGTCGAGGCCGGAGGTCGGCTCGTCCAGGAACAGGATCGGCGGGTCGAGTGCCAGCGCACGCGCCAGCGCCACGCGCTTGGTCATGCCGCCGGACAGTTCTGCCGGATATTTGTCGCCGTCCTGCGGCCGCAATCCCACCATCTCGAGCTTTGCGGTTGCGATCTCGTCCATCAACTCCTGCGACAGGACGAGATTTTCGCGGAGCGGAAACTGGATGTTCTGCCGCACCGTCAGCGATGAGAACAGCGCACCCTGCTGAAACAGAATGCCCCATTGGCTCGCGACGCTCTGGGTGCCTCGGTCGTGCGTCGCACCGATCGGCTGGCCCATCACGTCGATCTCACCGCTCCGACGTGGGATCAGGCCGATGATGGTGCGCATGAGAACTGACTTGCCGCCACCGGATGCTCCGACCAACCCGAGGATCTCGCCGCGGCGGACGTCGAGCGACAGATGATCGAGCACGATCTGGCGGCCGAAGCCGACCACGAGATCGCGGACGCGGATCGCGAACTCCTGAGAAGCATCAGCCATCGTCACATTCCGATCGAGGCAAAGAAGATCGCAAATAGGCCGTCAAGCACGATAACGAGAAAGATCGACTTCACCACCGACGTCGTCGTCTGCTTGCCCAGCGACTCGGCACTGCCCTTCACGCGCAATCCCTCGCTGCAGGCGACGATGCCGATCACCAGCGCCATGAACGGCGCCTTGAGGATGCCGACCTTGAAATGGGTGACCGAGATCGCCTCGTGCAGCCGCGCGAGATAGATCGCCGGCCCCATGTCGCCGTAGAACTGCGCGACCAGGCCGCCGCCATAGAGCGCGGCAATCGATCCGATGAAGGCCAGGATGGGGAGCGCAATGACCAGCGCCATCACGCGCGGCAGGATCAGCACGTCAACCGGATCGAGCCCCATGGTCGAGAGCGCATCGATCTCCTCGCGCATCTTCATCGAACCTAGCTCGGCGGTATAGGCGCTGCCCGAGCGCCCGGCGACCATGATGGCGACGATCAGGACGCCGAGCTCGCGCAGCACCAGAATGCCGACCATGTCGACGGTATATGACTCGGCGCCGAACCTGCGGAAATGAAAAAAGCCCTGCTGCGCGATGATCGCGCCGATCAGGAAGGTGATGAGCATGATGATCGGGATCGCCTGCCAGCCGATGCGGTAGAGCTGATAGACCAGCGAGGTCAGCCGCAACGATCGCGGCCTCAGCACGACGCCGATCAAGGCCATGAACAGAGCGCCCAGCATTTGCAGGAAGATCGCGATATCTTCCCGCGCGCCGACCGTCGCCTTGCCGAGATCGTTCAGCCGCAGCAAGGCCGGGTTGGGTATCGGCACGGGCGCGGGGTTGTTGCGATTGACCTGACGAACCTCGTCCATGAGGCCGCTATAATTGTCGGCAACGCCGACGAACTCAGCCGGGCTGCCCGTCGACGGGCTGCGGCGGGATAGTTTCTCCAGCAGCCACGCGCCGAGCGTGTCGAGTTCGCTCACCCCGCTCATGTCCAGCTTCACGGCCTTCGACCGCTCGACATCGGCCTTCACCGATTGCGACAGCGATTCGAGCTTCGAGACATTGGCTGCAGTCCACGGCCCGGCCGGCCGCAGCTCGAGCACGTCGCCGGACGGCATCGCCGCCAACAGAGGTTCAGCGTTCAAGATCACACCTCCTCGGGACAACCGGTCCCAAGCTAGCATGCGTTTCTAGGCCGGCGCATGGCAGCCAGATTGACCTGCCTCAAGCGGTCAATTCCGTCATTCCTTGCGCATCATGGCTCGCGACTTCGTCGCGCCCCGGAATGAGATCCCGAAATGACGTCCAGTGAATCGGACGTCAGAGACACGGCGTTAGAGTTTCAGCCGTACGTCGCAGATATCAGGCTCGACCGGGTCGGGCTTCACCTCGAAGCCGAGCTGCCGGCACATGTCGAGCATCACGATGTTCTCCTGCAGCACATCGCCCGATATGACCTTCAGTCCTTCCGACCTCGCATATTCGATGATCAGCTGCATCAGGACCCATCCGAGTCCCCTGCCCTTCAGATCGGACCGCAACAGAATAGCGTACTCGCCGTTCTCATAGATCGAGTCCGAATGGATGCGGACCACGCCGACCATGTCGCCGGTCGCCTCGTCGAAGGCGATGAAGGCCATCGCGCGGGCATAGTCGAGCTGGGTCAGGCGCGCGATGAACTGATGGGTGAACTCCTTCATCGGTGCGAAGAAGCGCAGGCGCAAATCATGCGGCGTCACGTGCCGCAGGAATTCGTGAATGGTCGGCTCGTCCTCGGGACGCATCGGCCTCACGAAGATGCGCCAGCCCTCCTTAAGCTCGAGGTGACGCTCCCATTGCGACGGATAGGCGCGGACGGCAAAATTGCCGGGCCCTGAGCCAGCGAACTTTCGCTGCGGCGCCCCGACCGCGACGCGCGCATCGACCGCCGTCACCCCGGTCTCGTCGGCAAGCAGCGGATTGATGTCCAACTCCCGGATCTCGGGAATGTCAGCGGAGATCTGGGCGAGCTTGACCAGCACCATCGCGACGGCGTCCTGCTTGACCGCCGGCACGTCGCGATAGGCGCGCAACAGGCGCGAGACGCGGGTGAGCTCGATCAGATCGCGGGCGAGCTGCAGGTCGAGCGGCGGCAGCGCCAGCGCCTTGTCATTGATGATCTCGACCGCGGTACCGCCCCGCCCGAAGACCACGACCGTGCCGAAGGTCGGGTCGTCGGCAAGACCGAGGATGAGCTCACGCGCCTTCGCCTTCACGACCATGGCCTGCACGATGACGCCGGAAATGCGCGCCTCGGGCCGCAGCTTCCTCGCCCGGGCCAGAATGTCGGCAGCAGCCGTGCGCACGGCTTCGGGCGTGGTCAGGTTGAGGACGACGCCGCCAACGTCGGACTTGTGCACGATGTCGCGTGACAGGATCTTGAGCACGACGGTTGCGCCTTGCGCAAACATCTCCCTGGCATAAACGACCGCCTGCTCGACATCGACGGCCGCGTAGGTCGGCACCATGGCGATATCGTAGGCCTCGAGCAGCCGCTTGATCTCGACCGGCTCGAGCCATTTGCGGCCGTCGGCAATGGCCGTCCTCACGATCTGTCTGGCGGCTTCAACGTCGGGCGCAAACGCGTCGGGCATCGCGGGCGGCACCTGCGTGAGCTCCTCGACGAGCTCGCGATGTCGCACCAGGTGCATGAAGCCGCGCACCGCATCGTCTTCTGTCGGGTAGTTCGGGATGCCCGCACTTGAGAGCGTCTCGACGATTGTCTGGTCGGCGCCGACCCAGGCGGCGAGCACGGGTTTCGCCCAGCTGCGATGCTGCTCGCGGTATTTCCTGACGAGTTCAGTCACCGTCGTCGCAATATCGGACGCGGACGCGATCGCGGTCTGGACGTTGAGCACCAGCACGGCGTCGTTGCCGGGATCGGCGAGCAGAACTTCAAGCGCAGCCGCATAGCGCGCGGCGTCGGCATCGCCGACGATATCGACAGGATTTGCACCAGACCAGGTCGGCGGCAGCACCGCATCGAGGTTCTGCCGCGTCTCCGGCATCATGGGTGCGGGAATGCCGCCGAGCTCGACGAGGCGATCGACCGCGAGAACGCCGATACCGCCGCCATTGGTGAGAATGGCGAGCCGCTTTCCGTTCGGCGATTCGACGCGGCCGAGCGTCTCCGCACAGTCGAACAGCTCGCGCAGGTCCGATACACGCAGCATGCCGGCGCGGCGGAACGCCGCGTCGTAAACCGCATCGGCACCGGCGAGAGCGCCGGTATGCGTCGCAGCCGCGCGCGCGCCTTGCGCCATGCGGCCGGACTTCACGACGACCACCGGCTTGACCCGCGCCGCAGCGCGTGCCGCCGACATGAATTTCCGTGCGTCCTTGATAGCCTCGATATAGAGCAGGATCGCGCGCGTCTTGTGGTCGAGCGCGAAGTAGTCGAGGAGATCGGCGATATCCACGTCGCGCTGGTCGCCGATCGAGACGATCCCGGAGAAGCCGACACCACGCTGCGCCGCCCAATCCACCATGCCGGCGGCGATCGCGCCGGACTGCGAGATCAGCGCCAGGCTGCCTGCGCCGGGCATATGCGCGGAGAAGCTCGCGTTCAGGCTCACGCCGGGCATCATGATCCCCAGGCAATTGGGACCGATCAGCCGCATGCCGTGTCTCTGCGCCGCGACGAGCGCCGCCTCTTCAAGGGATCCCGGCCCATGCCCGAGGCCCGCGCTCACGATCAGCGCGCCCGCCGAGCCGCGGCGACCGGCCTGCTCGATGATGCCGGGGACCTCGCTCGCCGGCGCGGTGATGACAACCAGCTCCGGCACGAATGGCAGCTTGTCGAGACTGTCCACTGCGGGAACGCCGGCGATCTCGGCATAGCGCGCGTTCACCAGCCCCAGTTCGCCCGCAAAGCGGGCCTTGCGGATGTTTTCCAGAACCGCGCGCCCCACCGACACGTGGCGCGGGCTGGCTCCGACGAGCGCCACCGATCTGGGCGACAGCAAATTCTTCAGACGATAGGTCGACATGTCGCAATCATTCATTCGGCGCCAGGCCACGTGCGTGGAACCCGGCCATGACGGATGGCTAACGCCCTAAAGCGCGATGAGATCAGTATGAATCGTCATCGCGCTTTAGGCTGTTGCTTGAGCATGATCTTTTCGGAAAACCGTTTCACACTTTTCCGGATCATGCCTCAGTGCGACATCATAACCCAACAGGGTGGCTCGCCGATGACGGTCTTGGTCACGCCGCCCCAGACGATCTCGTTCAGGCGGGAATGCTGATAGGCTCCCATGACGATCGCATCGATGGCGTGCTCACCTGCCCAGCTCCCGAGCACCTTGCCGATCGAGCTGCCGTCGATCCTGACGGGTTCAAAGGACGCAGGCACCCCGTGCTCCCTGAGATGGTCGACGAGACCGGCCCCGGATCTCATGACGTCATCGGTCTGTTCGTCCGTGACGGTGACGATCCGAACCGAGGCCGCCGCCTGCAGGATCGGCAGCGCATCGCCCACCGCCCGCGCCGCGCGCGCAGAATGGTCCCACGCGATCATGACGTTCTCGAATTCAACCCGCAGCTTGTCGGCATGGGCTTCGGGACAGAGCAAAAGAGGCCGCCCGGATTCGAAAATCAACTGCTCGATCAGGCGTTCCGAACGGCTGTCGTTGGCCTTGACCGGGACCAGCGTGAGATCGCTGTAACGCGCGCGCTCCGCGACCGCCGACGCAATCGCCTCCGCCTGAAGTTTGTGCAACTGGCTGTCAGCCCGAATGCCCAAGCGGGATGCGGCCGTCCTGAACGCATTCAGGAGATCCTGCGCCCTCGTCACACTGCGCACGGCCTGAGCCTGCGCTGAATTGTCCAGATCGGACGAGATCACCACTTTTGGCCGGACGAGAATATCCTCCTCCACGGCGAACGCGGTGATCTTCGCACCGAGATCGGCGGCTGCCGCCACGCATGTCTCGATCGCGGCCAGTGCCGGCTTGCTCGGCTCACCAACAAGCGGCAGAAAGACGTCCTTGATGGGCATCGGGATTCTCCTCTGTCGGTCAAAATAGACCGCCTTCCCACCCCGCCCTTGATCCTTGTCAAGGCCAAGGGGGACCACCGGCCGGCAAGCCGACGACGAGACTTGATGGGCGTCAAGGACTTGCCGTGTTCCCACGCTAGAGTGGGCACAATCGCTGCGATGCGCTCCGGAGAAACTGATGCGTGCGATGGTGCTGCCCGGCCCGCGAGCGCGGTTCCGGATGGATGAGCGGCCCGACCCGATTCCCGGCGACGGCCAGATCCGGGTGAAGGTCAGCGCCTGCGGCGTATGCCGTACCGACCTTCATGTGGTTGACGGCGAATTGCCAGACATCCGCTATCCGATCGTCCCCGGCCATGAGATCGTCGGCCGCGTCGATCTCATCGGGCCCAATGTGACGACGCATCGGCTGGGGGATCGCGTCGGCATCCCCTGGCTCGGCTATACCTGCGGCACCTGCCGGTTCTGCCGCGAAGGCATGGAAAATCTCTGCGACCATCCATTGTTCACCGGCTGCACCCGCGACGGCGGCTATGCGACGCATGCCATTGCCGATGCACGCTATGCATTTCCGCTTGGCGAGGATGGCGACGACGTGGCGATTGCGCCGCTGCTGTGCGCGGGCCTGATCGGCTGGCGTTCGCTGGTGATGGCAGGACACGCGGAAAGGCTCGGAATCTATGGCTTCGGAGCCGCGGGCCACATCGTCGCCCAGGTCGCGGCATGGCAGGGGCGATCGGTCTATGGGTTTACGCGCCGCGGCGACATCGCGGCGCAGAATTTTGCGCGCAAGCTCGGCGCCGTCTGGGCAGGCGCATCGGACGAGCTACCTGACGCACCGCTCGACGCCGCGATCATCTACGCGCCTGCCGGCGAGCTCGTGCCGGCCGCCTTGCGCGCGGTCCGCAAAGGCGGCCGCGTGGTCTGCGCCGGGATTCACATGAGCGACATTCCGAGCTTTCCCTACAGCCTGCTCTGGGAGGAACGGCAGCTGCTTTCCGTCGCCAACTTGACCCGTCAGGATGGATTGGATTTTCTGAAAATTGCGCCGCAGGCCGGCGTCTGGACCGAGACAACCGTCTTTGCGCTGAGCGAGGCCAACGAGGTTCTGGACAGGTTGCGGAGCGGGCAGATCCTGGGAGCGGCCGTGCTGCGGCCTTGACGATATCGGCACATGACGACCTCTCACAAAGACACGTCGACCCAGGAGCGGATCTTCGCATTCCTGACCGATCCGACGACGCATCCCGGCGTCACGCGGATCGATACGCATGCTGCTTCGGTTTTTCTCGACGGCAACCGCGCATTGAAGATCAAGCGGGCGGTCCGCTTTCCCTTCCTCGACTATTCGACGCTGGAGAAGAGAAAGGCGGCCTGCGAGGAGGAAATCAGGATCAACCAGCCCTTGGCGCCGCAGATCTACCGGGGCGTGGTGGCGATCACGGAGGAGCGTGACGGCTCGCTGAGGATTGGAGGAGAAGGCCCGGCAATCGAGTTCGCCGTGGACATGACCCGCTTCGACGAAAGCCGGACGCTGGATCATCTGGCAAAGGCGGGCCCGCTGGATGTGCAGCTCGCCACGGGCATCGCCGATGCGATCGCGGCCTCGCACGCGGTCGCAGCGCGCCTCGAGGCACCACGCTGGATTGGAACCATCCCGGCGCTCATCGACGGAAATAGCGCGGGTCTGCGGCGCGGCGGCCATGTCTCGACGACCGAGATCGACGAGTTGGCACGGGCTTCACACCACGCATTCCTGCGCGTTCGGGACCTGCTAGACGATCGCGGACGCCGGGGTTTCGTGCGACGCTGCCACGGCGATCTGCATCTGGGAAACATCGTGCTGATCGACAACCAGCCAACTCTGTTCGATGCCATCGAGTTCGATCCGGAGATGGCTTCGATCGACGTGTTCTATGATCTCGGATTCACGCTGATGGACCTGCTGCATCATGAGCAGCAGTCGGCCGCAAATGTGATCCTCAATCGCTACCTCGTCACCACCGAGCCCGAAAACGACGAGGCGCTCGGCGCGCTTCCCCTGTTCATGTCCATCCGCGCGGCGATCCGCGCCCAGGTGCAGCTCGCGAAGCTGGCGCGGCCGCACGCTGATGAGAGCGTGATCATCGAAGATGCGCGCCTCTATTTTCGACTGGCCCAGGCGCTGATCAATCCGCCGGCTCCCCGCTTGATCGCGGTCGGCGGCCTTTCGGGGACCGGAAAATCGCTGCTCGCGCGCATGCTCGCGCCCCTCGTCCCGCCACGGCCGGGAGCCGTCGTGCTGCGCAGCGACGTTGTTCGAAAACAACTGTTCGGGGTCAACGAAACAGACCGGCTGCCGCAATCCGCCTATCAGCCCGATGTTACCGCGCGGGTCTATGATGCCCTGGCCGAGCGCGCGCGGCGCATTCTGGCGCAGGGACATTCGGTCATCGTCGATGCGGTCTTTGCGCAGCAATCCGAGCGGAACGAGATGGCCACATTGGCGTGGGCGTGCAACGTCCCTCTGAGCGGGCTCTTCCTGGTTGCGGACCTGGCAACGCGCCAGGCGCGTATCGGCAGCCGGCGGGACGATGCGTCCGATGCAACGCGAGAGGTTGCCGAGCTTCAGGAGCGCTATAATATCGGCGATCTGGACTGGAGAATCGTCGACGCCTCAGGGACACCAGAGCAGACACGCGACCGTTGCCGGATCGGGATGGCGGGGGACAGGTAAGCAAGACGATGGCGCGACCCATCACGACACCGGAGGCCCGCGTCAAGCCGGCATCGGCACGGAACACCTCGCCGGCCCGCCTCAGTGCCGGAATGGCCTGCGATACCGCATTTCGAATCGTAGCCCGCCGTCACCTCAATGCGGTCATGGCCCAGCACGAGGGAACATGCAGCGGCGATCCCGACGCCCTGCACCAGATACGCATCGCGCTCACACATCTTCGCACCGCCATCCGTTTCTTTTCTCCCATGGTCGACGATACCGTGCGGCCTGTCGTCTGGACCGAGCTGAAATGGCTGCACAGGCAACTCGGCATGGTGCGCGATCTCGATGTCGCGATCGAGCGCATAGTTGCTGCCAGCGGCGAGGAGCTGGCCCTGATCGCGCAGCTTCAGTCGTGGCAGGAAAAGCGGGCCGAAAGCCATCGTCTTCTGGCGCGGGCGTTGCAATCGGCCCGCTATCGCCGCCTGATCGAGCAGACATCCGGCTGGATCGAGAGCGGGCCCTGGTCAACCAGACGAACCAAGGAGGCCATCAGATTGCGCCGCGCCCAGCTCGCCGAACATGCAGGCCAGCGGCTGGCGGAGTGGGAAAGGATCCTTCTGAAGAAGTCGCGCAAGCTCGACGAGCTCGGTGTGAAGAAGCGGCATCGCTTGCGGCTTCGCAACAAGCGGTTGACCTATGCGGTTGAATCCCTCGAAGACCTGTTCGTCGATGAGTCGCTTGAGAAGCGGAAGGCTATCCTCAAACAGCTGCGCCGGGCACAACGTAGCCTTGGGCAGCTCAATGACGATGCAAGAGGCCGCGCGCTTGCCAAGGCGCTCGATGGCGAGGGGTCGCCCGTCAGCCTCCACTTCCTCGGTCGCAAGCGCGAGAAGAAACTGTTGCAGACGGCGGCGACCGCCTACAGGAAGCTCGACAAGGCGAGGCCTTTTCGAGCCTCCGGATTGACGCTCGGCACGGAGCCCGCCGACTAGCTCAGGACGTAGTCGCCGGGTGCATTCGGCAGATGATCAGCCCGCTGGAGGATCAAGGTCTTTCCGGCGCTCATGGCTCACATATCGTTCGCACTCCTCGTTCGCACTCCCGATTTCGGGCTCAATCGCGAGACGCAACATTGAAGAGGCCGATGGTCGTCGCGATCACTCTGTCGCCGTGCCTGAACAGCCGATCGCAGTCGCGGCGGATGAAATCGAGTTGATGCTGTCCGCATTCGGCGCAGAGCGTCCTCCAGTCCTTGACCGAGTGCGAGGCGGCCAGTTTCGAGAGGAACTCCGCGTACAAATGCGTCTCGGTCTGCGTCCGGTCCAGGAACTCGTTGGCGACGAAGACAACCTCGTCGAGGAACAGTCGTTGCGCGCTGAACATGAGATCGCACGCACGCCGGTTCGCCTCCGCGACCTGCCGGGCGGGATCCGATACCAGCTTCTCGGGCGAAAAATCCTGCAGTCTGGCGAGTTCGCTCAAGGTGACCTCCTCGCTGGCCCCCCGGACTTTCAGTTCCAGAATATGACCTTGGGCCTGGCGCACCTTGAGCTGCGTCAAGTGCGGCGGCGCCCCTCGCCGATTGACCTGCGTCAAATCGCCAAGTCCAGCCAGCACTAAGCTCACAACATCGAATTCCTGCCAGGACATGCGGAGCTACACCATGCGCGCCCACCAGATCATGACCCGGTCCGTCATCTCGGTCACGCCCGACACCACCATCGTCGAAGCCGCAAACATCATGCTGAAGCGCCATGTCAGCGGTCTTCCCGTGGTCGATGGGACCGGCAAGCTGGTCGGCGTCGTGTCGGAGGGCGACTTCATCCGACGCAGCGAGATCGGCACCCAACGCAAGCGTGGCCGCTGGCTGAAATTCATCCTCGGCCCCGGCCAATCGGCCAGCGATTTCGTTCAGGAACACGGCCGCAAGGTTTCCGAGGTGATGACGACCTCACCCGTGACCATCACCGAGGATACGGCGCTTGCCGAGATCGTCGACATCATGGAGCAGAACAACATCAAGCGCCTGCCCGTGGTGCGGGGCGACAAGGTCGTCGGCCTCGTCTCCCGCGCCAACCTGCTCCAGGCAGTCGCGAGCCTTGCCCGCCAGGTGCCCGATCCCACGGCGGACGACGATCACATTCGCGGCCGCATCATCGACGCGATGGAAAAGAACGACTGGTGCCCGTTCGGACTGAACGTCATCGTCCGCGACGGCATCGTCCACCTGAGCGGCGTCATCACGGACGAGAGCGCGCGCCGGGCGGCAATCGTCTTGACCGAGAATATCGACGGCGTGAAGAACGTGCACGACCATCTGTGCTGGGTCGATACTATCTCCGGCGTCTATCTGAATTCACCGGAGGACGACGATCTCGCCAAGGCGAGCTGACAAGGCGGGCGGATAAGGCAGGCTGATCGGTATTTCAGCGTGGAATTACGGCGGTGGCTTCGATTTCGACGCGCGCCGCCTTCTCGACCAGCCTGACGACCTGTACCAGCGCCATCGCCGGATAATGCGCGCCAAAAATCTCCCGGTAAATCCGGCCGAGCGACTTCAGGTTGGCCAGGTACTCGTCCATGTCAACGACGTACCATGTGAGACGCACGAGGTGCTCCGGCCGCGCGCCTCCCTCCGCGAGGATCGCCGCGATGTTGCTCAACGCCTGACGAACCTGCGCGACAAAGCCATCCGCAAGGCGCTCTTCTGCGTCCCAGCCGATCACCCCGCCGGTGACGACGATGCGTCCTTCCGCGGCCACGCCGTTGGCATAACCCTTCGGCATCGGCCAGCCGGAGGGCTGCAGGATCCGGGTCGGAGACGCATCTTCCCTGATCGGCAGCGATGCAAGCTGCGGACTGTTCGGCGTTGTTGCAGACAATCGTCCATTCCTCTCTTATTTGATCTCGACGCCAGGCGACGAAGCCGCCGCCTGCGCCATCTGCCGCAGGGCGAAGCGCTTCAACTTGCCCGTCTCGGTCTTTGGCAATTGCGTCACGAACTCGATCGCGCGCGGATACTTGTAAGGCGCGATCTCGCGCTTGACATGCTCTTGCAGCTCGGTCGCAAGCCGCGCGTCCGGCACGACGCCGGGAGCGAGGATCACATACGCCTTCACGATCATGCCGCGCGCCTCATCGGGTGCTCCGACGACGCCGCATTCGGCGACCGCCGGATGCGTCATGAGCGCAGCCTCGACATCCGTACCGGCGATGTTGTAGCCGGCCGAAACGATCATGTCGTCGGAGCGCGACTGGTACCAGAAGTACCCGTCGGCATCCATCACATAGGTGTCACCGGTGATGTTCCAGCCATTGTGGACGTATTTGCGCTGCCGCTCGTCGGCAAGATAGCGGCATCCGGTCGGCCCTCGGACCGCCAGGCGCCCCATCGTGCCTGATGGCACGTCGTTGCCGTCATCATCGACGATCTTGGCCTCGTAGCCCGGCACCGGCTTGCCGGTGGCGCCGGGGCGAATCTCATCTTCCGTCGCGCTGATGAAGATGTGCAGCAATTCGGTCGAGCCGATGCCGTCCATCAATTTGATGCCCGTTGCGTTCAGCCAGGCGTCGAATGTCGGCTTGGGCAGGGTCTCGCCGGCGGAGACGCACTTGCGCAGGGACGAGATATCGCGGCCAGCGATCTTGCCGAGCATCGCACGGTACGCCGTCGGCGCCGTGAAGCAGACGGTGGTCTTGTAGCGCTCGATGGCCGCAAGAAAATCGTCCGGCGAGGTCTTCTCCAGGACGACGAAGGACGCGCCGATATGCATCGGGAACAACACGCCGCCGAAGCCAAACGTAAAGGCGAGCGGCGCCGAACCGATGAAACGATCGTCCTGCTTCGCCCGCAGGATGTTGCGCGCATAGCCATCACAGACCGCCAGCATATCCCGATGGAAATGCATGGTGCCCTTGGGGTCGCCTGTCGTGCCCGAGGTGAAGGCGATCAGGCAAACATCGTCGGACGCCGTGTCGACCGCCTCGAACTCGGGGCTCGCGTCTGCGGTCAGCGCTTCCAGCGAGTCCGCAGCACCACTGCCCCAGTAGACGACGTGCTTCAGCGCGGGCGCTGCCGCTTTCGCCTTCTCCATTTCATCGGATAACTTGCCGTCGCACAACGCCAGCGTGATCTCAGCCTTCTGAATCGGATACAGAAGCTCCTTGGCGCGCAACAACGGCATGGTCGCAACCACGATGCCGCCGGCCTTGATGACAGCAAGATAGGTCGCGACCATCATGGGATTGTTCGCCGAGCGGAGCAGGACGCGCCCGCCGCTCACGAGACCGAGCTTGCCGACCAGCACATTGGCAATGCGGTTCACGAGCTGTTGCAGCTCGCGATAGCTGTAGCTGACGGAAGGACTGATCGCGCAAGGCGCATCGCCATGCCCCTGCTCGACCCAGCGATCAAGGAAGTAACTGACGCAGTTCAATCGCGGCGGATATTGCAGCTCCGGCCGCGTGAAGACGAACTCGGGCCATAGATCGCGAGGCGGTAGATGTTGCAGAGCAAAGGTGTCGGCGTGAGCCGTCCCAGCCCTGCCGTCATATGAGCCCGGGAGTTGAACCTTGGCGGCGTTAGCCATCGCACGCTCCTTTCAGCTTGGAGAGCACCCGGCAGCACTATCTGGAAATCATTTTAGGCTTAAAATAATTTGACGCAATAGCAGATTTTGGAGATCACGCGCTTTTTCTGATGGCAGGGGGAGTTCGCCGCGGAACAGCCTACGCTCTGCGGCGCGAAGCGGATTTCTGGGCCGAGGCCTTGGTCTTGGCCAGGAGGCGCATCAATTCACGCACGTCCTTTGGCGTGAGATCGGCAAAGACGTCGGCAATCCAGGTCTCGTGTTCCGTGGCCATCTTGCGAAACTCGGCGCGGCCAAGCTTCGTCAGCCGGATGACCTGGACGCGGCGGTCGGTGTCGGACGTGCGGCGGTCGAGATGCCCGGATTCCACGAGACGTTCGACGAGTCCGGTGACATTGCCGTTGGAGACCATCATGCGCTTGGAGACGTCGGACAAGGTCATGCCGTCCGGCGCCTTGTCGAGCTGCGCCATCAGATCGAAACGAGGCAACGTAACGTCGAACCGCTCCCGAAGGCGGCCGCGCACCTCACCCTCGATCAGGGTCGTACAGGTCAACAGACGCAGCCACAGCCGAAGCTCTTCGGCGTGGTCTTCGGGAAGTTCGACAGCCTTGGTCTCGGAATCGAGCATCGTGGTGCGGTCACTATGTCACAGCACTGGCGGCGGAAGCGAGCCAACGGTCGTTTTGAGCTTCAAATAATTTCCGCTTCGCCGCAAGCCCAAAACGTGCCGAACAACCAGCGCGGGCCGAATTTCTTTAGGCTTCAAGCAATTGGCGCGCCGCTTGCATATAGCGCAGGGGTGATCGCACAGGGCTGATCGCGCGGGGTTGATGGCGCAATGCAAGATGCAGCAAGCTTCGGCTCGGCTTGCCGCGGATGCCGTCATCAGAATAAGCTTGGATCGAACGACTGTAGCGTGAGCGCGAGCATATCGGGGAAGAGATCATGAAGAAGCAACTGAAGTTGGCGGGATTGGCTCTGCTCGTCGGCGCCGCACTGGACCCGGCACTGGCGCAGGAGAAGATCAAGCTCGGCGTGATCGTGACCTTGTCGGGGCCCGCCGCCGCGCTCGGCCAGCAGGTTCGCGACGGCTTTGCGCTCGCGGTCAAGGATCTCGGCAACAAGATGGGCGGCCGCGATGTCGAGGTCGTGGTGGTCGATGACGAGCTGAAGCCGGATGCGGCGGTGACCAAGGTCAAGGGCCTGCTCGAGCGCGACAAGGTCGATTTCGTGGTCGGACCGATCTTCTCCAACATCCTGCAAGCGATCCATCGCCCCGTCACGGAGTCCAAGACATTCCTGATCAGCCCCAATGCCGGCCCGTCGACCTTTGCCGGCAAGGACTGCAGCCCGTTCTTCTACGTGACCTCCTACCAGAACGATCAGGTGCACGAGATCCTCGGCAAGGTGGCCCAGGATCGCGGCTACAAGCGCATGTATGTGATGGTGCCGAACTATCAGGCGGGCAAGGATTCCGCGGCCGGTTTCAAGCTCGACTACAAGGGCGAAATCGTCGAAGAATCCTATATGCCGCTCAACACGCTGGACTTCCAGCCTGAGCTTTCGAAGATTTCTTCGCTGAAGCCCGATGCGCTCTTCACCTTCATGCCCGGTGGCCTTGGCGTGAACCTCGTCAAGCAGTACCGGCAGGCAGGGCTTGCCGATACGATCCCGGTGCTGTCGGCCTTCACGGTGGACGAATCGACCTTGCCGGCGCAGCAGGATGCGGCCGTGGGCATGTTCGGCGGCGCGAACTGGGCGCCCAACCTCGACAATCCGCAAAACAAGAAGTTCGTCGCCGCCTATGAAGCCGCCTACAACAGCGTGCCCGGCACCTATGCTTTCCAGGCCTACGACGCCGCGATGTTGATCGACAGCGCGGTCAAGGCGGTGAAGGGCGACCTCGCCAACAAGGACGCCATGGGTGCGGCACTGAAGAAGGCCGACTTCACCTCGCTGCGCGGCTCCTTCAAATTCAACACCAACGGCTATCCGATCCAGGATTTCTATCTGACCAAGGTCGCCAAGCGCCCTGACGGAAAATTCCAGACCGAGATCGTTCAAAAGGTCTTCGAGAACTACGGCGACCGTTACGCAAAAGACTGCAAGGCGGCGAACTGAATGCCGCATTGAAGGTCGAGTAAAGGGAGGAATTCAAGTGAAGAGCGAGATCACCGGCATCACCAGGGCCAATGAGGGCATCCAGGGCATTTCCTGGAACATTCTCGGCCAGACCTATGTGCCAAAGAGCTATGCCGAGCACAGCTTTTCCTGGCATGCGACGCTGCCGCCCGGCACCTTCGTGCCGCCGCACATCCATCCGGACCAGGACGAGTATCTCTATATGCTGGAGGGAAAGCTCGACTTCGTGCTCGGCAACACCGAAGCGCAGGCGACACCTGGCGATTTGATCCGCCTCGGCATGGGCGTCCCGCACGGAATCTTCAACAAGTCGGAGCAGACGGCGAAGGTGCTGTTTTGGGTATCACCGAGCCGCAAGCTCTATGACCTGTTCTGGGGCCTTCACAACATGAAGGAGCAGAAGCCTGAGGACGTCGTCGCGATGGCAGCGGAGTTCAACATCCACTTCCTGCCCCCGCCGCCGTCCTAGGCGGAGGGCGTCGGATCACGCCCTGACCGCGGCAAGACCAGGCACCGCGGCAAAACCGGCCTTCGTCGCATAGCCCCGTACGATCGCCTCGCGCTGCGAGTAGCTCAGGACGTTCTCGACATTGTCGAAACCATCCGGCGCGAGCTGCTCGACCGCGTCGATCACCCCTTCGGGGCCGCCGCGACGATTGGAGCGGACAATCTCGGCCGTCATCGGCAGGCGCTTCTTCTCATACTCGACCAGCGCCTGGCGCGGGTGTTCGCAGCGTGCCAGCAGATCCGCAAGGCAGCGCGCATCGAGAATCGCCTGAGACGCGCCGTTCGAGCCGACCGGATACATCGGATGCGCGGCATCGCCCAGCAGCGTGACCCGCCCCGATGACCAATGGGGCAAGGGATCGCGGTCACAGGTGGGATATTCGTAGAACTCCGGCGTTGCCGAGATCAGGCTCTTGACGTCGATATAGGGCACCGAGAAGCGCGCGACGTGCGGCATCAATTCTTCACGCCGGCCCGGCCGCGACCAGTCCTCCTTGCGCGGCGGCGGCGCATTGCCCTCACCGATCTTCACCAGCACCGCCCAGTTCGTGAGGCGGCTCGCGGGGCTCGAGCCCTCCGCGATCGGATAGACCACGACCTTGGCGTTCAGGCCACCGGCGACGATCATCGACTTGCCGGTGAGAAACACCGGCCAGTCGCGCGCACCGCGCCACAGCATCAGACCGTTCCAGCAAGGCGGCCCCTCGTTGGGAAACAACGTCTCGCGCACCCGGGAATGGATGCCGTCCGCACCGATCAGGATGTCACCACGCCCCGTGTGGACGTGTCCGCCGGAGCGATCAAAGAAATAGGCGGTGACGCCGCCTTCGTCCTGGGTGAAGGCGCCGAGGCGACAGCCGGTGTGAATGATCTCGGGCCCGAGCCGCTCCTCGACCGCGCGGTGGATGACGCCCTGCAGACGGCCGCGATGAATCGAGAATTGCGGCACATCATGACCCGCGTCGATGCCGCGCGCTTCGCGCCAGACTTCCTGACCATGACGATTGAGATAATAGAGCTGGTCGGTGCAGATCGCGACCTCGTCGAGCTTCGGCAGGAGACCAAGCCCGGCAAGCTCGCGCATGGCATGCGGCAGGGTGTTGATGCCGACGCCGAGCTCGCGAATGGTATCGGCTTGTTCAAAGATCTCGCAAGCAATGCCGCGGGCCCGCAGCATCAACGCCGTGGTGAGACCTCCGATACCGCCACCGACGATAATCACCTTCATCGCCCAAACTCCACTCGATACACGCCAGGCAATGGGGTTAACGTCGCATGGGCGGTCACTCGGCCGCAAGCGACTTTATGGCGCTGGCCCTCCGCGTCACCCGGCTCTTGGGCTTAGCCTTAATTAACAACTCCTCGAAAATCCTGCCCCTCGCAAATCCTGCCGTCGCGCTGGGACTAATCCCCCCTAAAGACCGGCTTGATCTTGTTGGCGAAGGCCTCAAAAGCACGCTCGAAATCGGCCGTCGTCATGCATAAGGCCTGTGCCACAGCCTCCGCCTCGATCGCCTCTTCCACCGACATCGCCCACTCCATGGCCAGCATCCGCTTGGTCATGGTGTTGGCGAAGGTCGGGCCTTCCGCGACTTGCTTCGCTAGCAATTGTGCCTGCGGCAGAACCTGATCGGACGTGACGATGCGGCTGAAGAAGCCCCAGCGCTCACCCTCCTCCGCGGTCATGAAGCGACCGGTGTAAAGCAGCTCCGAGGCGCGCGATTGGCCGATGATCCGCGGCAGGATGGCGCAGGCGCCCATATCGCAGCCGGCGAGCCCAACCTTGTTGAACAGAAACGCGACCTTCGCACCACTTGCGGCCAGCCGCATGTCGGATGCCATCGCGACGATCGCGCCGGCGCCAGCACAGATGCCTTCAACCGCCGCGACGATCGGCTGTGGGCAGGCCCGCATCGCCTTCACGAGATCGCCCGTCATCCGCGTAAAGGCGGTGAGCCCTTTGGTATCCATCTTGACTAGAGGGCCGATGATCTCGAACACGTCGCCGCCCGAGGAGAAATTGCCGCCGGCGCCCGTGACGACGATAGCCTTCACCTCGTCATCGAATGCGCAGGCGCGGAAGAAGTCGGTGAGTTCGCGATAGCTCTCGAACGTCAGCGGATTTTTCCGGTCCGGGCGATTCAATGTGACCGTGGCCACATGGTCGACCACTGCAAGCAGGAAATGCTGAGGGGAATAATCCGCCAACGGCACGGTAACGGGATTGGCTGGTCTGCTCATGAGGACTCCCTGTCGTTCTCGTTCCGCTAGCTTGCGGACTATATTTCACCACCGGCGACTGCAATCGCCTGGCCCGTGATTGCGCCGGCGCCCTCGCCGCACAGCCAAAGCACAGCGTCTGCAACCTCGCGAGGCGTGACGAGCCGGCCTTGCGGGTTGTGCCGCGCGAGATCGGCGATCGCCTGCTCGCGGCTCCGCCCTGTCTTCTTCATGATGGTCTCGATGCTATCAGCAACGAGGTCCGTATCGGTAAAACCGGGGCAGACGGCGTTCACGGTGATATTGCTACCAGCCATTTCCAGCGCCAGCGAACGCACGAGCCCGACCACGGCGTGTTTGGCGGCCGTATAAGCGCTGACGTAGGCATAGCCCTTCAGTCCCGCAGTCGATGCAATCGCGACGACGCGGCCGTAAGGTCGATCCTTCATCCCGGGCAACACAGCCCGGACGGCGTGCACCACGCCCATGAAATTGACGTCCATCATCCGCGCAAACAGCGCAGCGTCCGATTTTGCAAACGGCGCGGACTCGGCGCTGCCAGCGTTTGCGACCAGGATGTCGATGGGCTGTCGCTCGGCCGCCTTGGCGATTGCAGCCCTCAGCGCCGCCTCATCCGAGACATCGGCGACAGCGGCATAATGCGCGGCGCCTGCCTTGACGGCGTCTTCCAGCGTCGCTGCGTTGCGGCCGAGTACGGTGACCGTGGTGCCGGCATTCGTCAAAGCTGCTGCGATGGCGCGACCGATGCCGCGGCCACCGCCCGTCACGAGCGCATGCGAAGAACGCGGCAGTCCAGACATGCGCAGCCTCCCTGAAGGCACCTGTGGATCGAGCTTTCCGGATATATTTTAAGCTTAAAATTATTGCAATGGAAGGCCCCATTTCAGCCCGGGGTCCGGGCCGGAAATTGCTTTAAGTATAAAGTTATCCCTTCCCATCCCCGGCAGGCCTGTTAGCATCGGCGGACCGAGCAAGAGGAAGCCGCGTGCAGCAACCGAGGCCGACGATAACCACGGATGGGCGCTTTGCCTATGAGGTCGCAGGCAGTCCGGATGCGGTGCCCTTGGTCTTTTTGCATGGCATCGGCGGCGCAGCGCGCGCCTGGCGCCACCAGCTTGCCACGTTCGGCAGTCGCTTTCGCGCAATTGCCTGGGATATGCCCGGTTATGGCGGGTCGAAACCGCTCCCCGAGGTCAGCATCGCCGCATTGGCGGAGGCCTTGCAGGAGTTCCTGCAACAGACCGAAGCCAAAGAGCCCGTCCTGGTTGGCCATTCGATCGGCGGGATGATCGTGCAGCAATGGCTGACGCAACATCCTCAAGCTGCACGCGCAGTGGTATTGGCGCAGACCAGCCCGGCCTTCGGCAAGGCCGACGGCGATTGGCAAAAATCGTTCATTGCAGCACGGCTTGGCCCGCTCGATCGCGGCGCGACCATGAGTTCGCTCGCCCCCTCCCTCGTCAAGGAGCTGGTTGGCGAGAATCCCGATACGAAGGGTATGGATGTCGCGCGTGACTGCATGGCCAGCGTGCCGGAGGCGAGCTATCGCGCGATGATGCTCGCCTTGATCGGATTCGACCGGCGGAGCGCACTGAGGGACATCGCGGTTCCGACACTGCTCCTGTCCGGATCCAGGGACAACAATGCGCCTGCGCCGATGATGGCGAAAATGGCCGGCTATATTCCCGCAGCTCGCTACGTGGAGATCTCCGGCGTCGGTCATCTCGCCAATCTCGAACGTCCTGATGCGTTCGACGCAGCAATCGATGATTTTCTGATATCAAGCGCGGCCAAGACACAGGCGGGCGGACAGTGACCAAGCAAGTCAGCAAGAGCAGCACAGCCGACAAGCTCGCGCTCGATGCGCCGATCTTCGATCCCGTCGCATTCCGTCTGGACGGCGAGCAGACAGCCATCATCGCGCGGGCGCAGGAGATCGGTCAGAGCGTGTTCGCCGGCCGCGCCGCAGCCTATGATCGCGACGCGGTGTTCCCGACCGAGAACTATCGCGATCTGCACCGCGTCGGCCTGCTCGGTATCGCTATTCCCAAGAAGCACGGCGGGCTGGGCGCCGATTACCAGACTTATGCGCTCGCTGCAGCCGAGATCGGCCGCTATTGCGGCGCGACCGCACTGACCTGGAACATGCATGTGTGCTCGACGCTATGGTCGGGTCCGCTGGCAGACGACCTCGACATGGACGAGGCCACGCGCGCGGAGCACGAGCGTCGTCGCGCGGTCCACTACAAGCGCATCGTCGAGGATGGTGCGATCTACTCGCAGCCGTTCTCGGAGGGCGGCGCGGCGGCCGCAGGCGGCATTGCTTTCGGCACCGAGGCGAAGCCCGTTGGCGGCGGCTGGATCATCAACGGCAAGAAGATCTTTGCTTCACTCTCGGGCCACGCCGACTACTACGGCGTTCTCTGCACCGAGGTAAAGGAAGGCGAAAAGGCTTCAAGGCGCAATACGCTCTACCTCGCCATTCCCGCCAAGGCGGAAGGCGTATCTGTGGTCGGGGATTGGGATCCGCTTGGGATGCGCGGGACGGTCTCGCGCACGCTCCTGTTCAAGGAGGTGTTCGTGCCGGAAGATGCTGCCCTGATGCCGCGCGGCGTCTATTTCCAGGCGGCAATGCGCTGGCCGCACATGTTCCTGACCTTGTCGCCGACCTATATGGGTCTGGCACAAGCCGCCTACGATTTCACCGTGCGCTATTTGCGCGGCGAGGTTCCAGGCATGCCGCCGGTCAAGCGCAGGATGTATCCGACCAAGCAGATCGCGGTCGCGCAAATGCAGATCAAGCTCGAGCAGATCAAGGCGATCTGGTTTCAGGCGGTCACGGAAGCCCGCGCCAACCCGAGCAAGGAACAGGTGTTGCGGGCCTACGCCGCGCAATATTCGGTCATGGAGGGTGCCAATGAGCTCGCAACTCTGGCGATCCGCACGTGCGGCGGCCAGGCCATGCTCAAATCATTGCCGCTGGAGCGAATCTATCGCGATAGCCGTTGCGGCTCGCTGATGCTGCCCTGGACCGCCGAGCTCTGCCTCGATCGCATCGGGCGCGAGGCGCTGTACGAGCCCGGCGAATCGGACGACTGACGGTGGATCTCTGTCATCTGATCGATCGCAACGCCGCATTCGCGCCGGACAAGCCCGCCATCCATTTCCAAGGCGAGAGCTTGAGTTATGCAGCCTTTGCCGCGCGCATCGAGCGGACCGCCGGCGCTTTGAAGGCCGGGTTCGGCGTCGGCCGCGGCGATCGCGTCGCGATCCTCAGCCTGAACCGACCCGAGCACCTCGTCCTGCTCTACGCATGCGCGCGGCTTGGCGCCATACTGGTCCCGCTAAACTGGCGGCTCGCGGTTGCCGAGCAGCTCTTCATCCTCACGGATGCCGGCGCCAAGGTGCTGGTGCTCGAAGAGGCCTTTGCCGGCGTTATTCCGGAGCTGGAGCGAAGCCTGCCGGGCGTCAGCCTTCTTGGTCTCGACTTCGCGCCGCCGCACGGCGACACGTTTGCTTCACTGCTGGAATGCGGCGACCTTGATGGGCGCAATCCGCATGCCGATCTCTCCTCCCCTCTGCTCATCGTCTACACGTCGGGTACGACCGGCCGGCCGAAGGGTGCCGTGCTGCGGCAGGAAGCGCTGTTCTGGAACGGCGTCATGAGCCAGCATATGCACAGTCTGACGTCGGACGACCACGTGCTGACAGTGCTGCCGTTTTTTCATGTCGGCGGACTCAATATCCAGACCACGCCGGCTCTGCACGTGGGTGCGACGGTTACGATTCATTCGCGTTTCACGCCGGAGGCAACGCTCGCCAGCTTCGAGCGCGATCGGCCGACGCTGACCGTCTTGGTGCCGGCGATCATCCAGGCGGTGAGCGATCATCCCGGTTGGGCTGCGGCCGATCTTTCGTCCTTGAAAGCTATCGCCACGGGATCGACCATTGTGCCGCCGCACCTGATCGAACGTTTCGTTGCGCGTGGCGTTCCGGTCTTGCAGATCTACGGCTCGACCGAGACCTGCCCGATCGCCGTCTACACCCGGTTCGGCGGCGACCTCTCGCGCACAGGCTCAACAGGCCTCCCGGGGCTCTGCTGTGAGGCGAAGGTGATCGGCGACGAGGGCGACGAGGTGCCGCCGGGCACGCCCGGCGAGATCGCGGTGCGCGGCCCCAACGTCTTCTTCGAATATTGGGGCAACGAGATTGCTACTCGCGAAGCATTGCGCGACGGCTGGTATCGCACCGGCGATATCGGCCTGTGCGACGACGACGGGTATTTCTGGATCCGGGATCGTAAGAACAACCTGATCGTCTCCGGCGGCGAAAATATCTATCCGGCCGAGGTCGAACGCGTCCTGCTGGAGCATCCCGACGTCAGCGAATGCGCCGTGATCGGCAGGCCCGATCCGCGCTGGGATGAAGTCCCGATCGCCTATGTGATCCCGCGATCGGGCCGTCGGCTCGCGGCGGACCAGTTGAAGACGCATTTGAAGACACAGCTCGCGCGCTACAAGGTTCCACGCGAGATCGTCTTTGTCGCCGACCTGCCGCGCACGGCGCTCGGCAAGGTCCAGCATTTTCTGCTGAAGCAGCTCGATGCACAGTCCCGCTCACAAGGAGAAGTCTCGTGAAGATTGCCGTACTGGGTGGTGGCAATGGCTCGTTCGCCGCGGCCGGCGATTTTGCAATGTCCGGGCACGAGGTTCGGCTCTGGCGGCGCAATGGGGATGAAGTAGCGGCCCACCGCGAGGACGGTTCGCGCATTCTCGTCAAGGACCACAATGGTCGGCACGACGCAAAGCTCGCACTGGTGACGACCGACATTGGCGAGGCGGTCAGCGGGACCGAGCTGATCCTGTGCCCCGCGCCGGCCTTTGCACAACCGGATATCGCTCGCCTGCTGGCACCGCACCTGCGGGACGGACAGGTCGTGTTTCTGCCGCCGGCAACCTTCGGCTCGATGATCTTCGCTCTGGCTCTGCGCGACTGCGGTAATCGCGCCAAGGCAAGCTTCGCCGAAACCGGCACGCTGCCCTGGCTGACGCGCAAGCATGGGCCGTTCGAGGTCGCGATTACGATCCGCGCCAAGCGACTGCCGGTCGGCGTGTTCCCGCTGAGCGAGGCGCCGCACGCGCTCGATGTGATCGGCCGCGCCTTTCCTGGTGCGATCGAACCCTGTGGAGACGCTCTCTCCGGCGCTTTGATGAACGCGGGACCGATCATTCATCCGCCGCTGATCGTCATGAACGCCGGTCCGATCGAGCATTTTGAACGCTGGGACATCCACAAGGAAGGAACACAGGCCGCGATCCGCCGGGTGACGGATGCGCTCGATGCCGAGCGTATAGCGGTGCGCGAAAAGCTCGGCTACGGAGCCCCGCACTTCCCGCTCGCCCACCATTACGCAAAGGAGGGCGAACTCTGGATGTATGGCCGCGGCTCGCACGATCGCCTCACCGACTCCGGCGATTGGCGCGAGCGGCTCGTGCTGAGAGACCACCGCTACATGCGGGAAGACCTGCGGCTCGGGCTCTCGCTCCTCGTCTCGGTGGCCGGGCTGGCCGGCGTTGCAACACCGCTCGCGAGGGCCTTTCTCGCCATCGGCGGCGCAATCTGCGGTGAGGATTTTGCGGAAGGCGGCCGCACACTCGCGGCTTTGGGGCTCGGCCACCTCAGCCAGCCTGAACTACAGAAGCTGCTGCGCGAGGGGTTCTGACCATGACATCGCGTGCCAACATTGCCTGTCTCGGCGCCGGCCGCATGGGCCGTGGAATTGCTGTGGCGTTCGCCTACGCCGGGCACGCGGTCACCATGATCGACATCAAGGCCCGCTCTGCAGAGGACTTCGCAAGGCTTGAGGCCGATGCGTTGGGCGAGGTCAGAAAAGCGTTCGCGAGTCTTGCGCGCCCGGGACTGCTCACCGATACGCAGGCAGGCACCCTTGCCACGCGTGTCTCGGTGGTTCCGGCCAGTCAAGGTGATGCAGCCCTGTCCGGCGCCGGCCTGGTCTTCGAAGGAGTCCCTGAGGTCGTCGAGCTCAAGCGCGAGGTGCTTGCCGCCGCATCAAGGCTGGTTGCGCGCGACATCATCATCGCTTCCACGACATCGACGATCCTCGTCGACGACCTCTCCAGTGCGATCGAACATCCCGGCCGCTTTCTCAACGTGCATTGGCTCAATCCGGCCTATTTGATCCCGCTCGTCGAGGTCTCGCCGGGAGCCGCCACCGATCCGGCCGTTGTCGATCAAGTCAAGGTGATGCTCGAAGGCATCGGCAAGGTGCCGGTGGTCTGCGCCGCAACGCCCGGCTTCATCGTCCCGCGCATCCAGGCACTCGCCATGAACGAGGCTGCGCGCATGGTCGAGGAAGGCGTTGCCAGCGCCGAGGAGATCGACAAGGCGATCCGCTACGGATTCGGCTTCCGCTATGCGGTCCTGGGGCTCCTGGAGTTCATCGATTGGGGCGGCGGCGATATTCTCTACTACGCCAGCCGCTATCTCGAAGGGGCGCTCGGTAGTGACCGCTATCGGGCGCCGGAGGTCATTTCCCGTAACATGCAGGAAGGCCGGATCGGACTCCGTACCGGTGCGGGCTTCCTCGACTATTCAGGCCTCGATGTCGACGCCTATCGCGAGACGCGACTCAAGGCGATGGTCGACCTGCTCCGGCACTTTGGCCTTGCGCGGCCGCCAGTGCTCGACCGCGACTAGCCGAACACGTCCTGCAGCACGCCGTCACGCACGACCGCAACGCCGTCGAGCTCGATCGTGGTTCCCATCATGGGCAGATCGAAATGCCCCGCCGTGTAGCGACCGGCAAATTCATTCGCGCCGGTCGAGAACAGGAAGTTGCCGGAGACCGCGCGCAGTTCGGTGCCGTTGGTGTCGCGTTGATCGTACATCGACAAGGCCTCATAGCGCGCGCCCGGGTTCATGCCGAAGCCGACATGCGATACCGCATAGGCCTCCCGGTCACCCCACGCGGCAAGATAGGCGCGCATCATGGCGGCGTCGGTGCCCTCACCTTCGAGTTCGACGACATAGTCGTCTTTCAACGTCATCTTCACTGGCGAAGTCAGGTAACGCTTGAAAGTGAGATTGATGTCGCCGGGAGCCATGACCAGCGTCCCGTTGATGGTCCCGCTCTTCGGAAAGCTGACGACGATGCCGCCCGGCCAATGTGCCAGCGTACCCGGCTTGTCGGTCCACCCCCAGACCCCGACAGTCGAAGCCCCGACCATGTCGACATCGAGCGCCGTGCCTGCCTTCGAGGTGACGCGCATCCGCTTCGTCCCCCGCAGCATCTTCGCCGCGGCGCGAACCCGCTTTTCTAGCGCCGGATCCGGCACCATGCGCTCGAGCGCTTCGGGGTGCTCATTGGAGATCACGAGAATTCGGGCACCGGCCTTGAGGATCTCCGGCGTCTCCACGGCGTGCATCAGGCCTTCGATGGTACAATCGACCACGAAACCAGCCTGCTGCAGGGCGCTGATGACGGGCGCCATCCGCTGGATCGCCTCACTCGCCCCGGTGGAACGGACGGGCACGATATGGCGGTTTCTCGGAGACGGCATAACGACATGGAACGGTCGTGCACCGAGACGCAGCAGAGCGAGCTCCGCCAGATGCACGTTGAGCGCACGCGACTGGGTTTCCGATAGAATAGCGGCCGTATCGCCGGCCTTGACGGCGCACCGCTCAAAAATTTCGCAGAACGCGTCGATCCATTTCGCCTCGATCCGATCTGCCAGCATGATTCACTCCCCGACTTCTCTGTTGTTGTTGTTGTTCGGTCAGATCACGCCTCGGGAAAACCCCGCAGCAGGTACGACCGCGCAGCCTGCAAGAGGGCGTTCAGGATCAATCCGAGCAGCGAGATGGTGATCAACGGCACGAACATGTCAACAGCCTGGAACGTGCGGGCCGCGGTGATCAGCACATGGCCAAGGCCGTCGGTCGACGCGATCATCTCGGCCAGGAACACCACGATGCACGAAATGACAAGCCCGATCCGGCAACCCGTCAGGATCGAGGGCATCGCAGCCGGCAACACGACCTTGAGCAGGATCTCCCGCCGTGGCGTGCCGGCCGCCATCGCCGACCAGATCAGCTTCTGCTCCACGGTGGAGGCACCATAATAGGTAGACAGAAGGATCGGAAACAGCGCGTCCGCAGCGACCAGCGCGATCTTCGATCCATGGCTGAAGCCGAGCAATAGCAGCAGCGCCGGATAAAGTGCGACTTTGGGCAGCGGCGCAAGAACACGTACGAGCGGCCGCACGATGGCGTTGATCGCGGGACTCGCGGCCGCCACCATACCGATGGTGACGCCCAGCGCGACCGCAATCAGGAACCCGGCGAAAAGCCGGAACAGTGTCGCGATGATCTCCTGCTGAAAACCGACGGTGGCTAGCAGTTGCAGCAGTCGCGCAAAGACGAAACCCGGTGGAGGCAGCAACGCGACCGGCGCCACTCCAAACGATACCAGGCCCTGCCACAATGCGATGAGCAAGGCGATCGGCAGAAGCCCGAGGAGGATGTCCATGGAGAGCGCGCGCGACTTCATGAAAAGCTCAGAGGCAGGTCGAACTGGGGCTCCGACCACCGCACCAGGCGTGCCCGGACCTTCTCGAAGGCAGCATCAAGGCCTATCCCCATGGCACCGACGATGATGATCATTGCGAAGACGGTGTCGTACTGGCCCATGTCGAGCGCATTGAAGAGGATATTGCCGGCACCGGACTGGCGGGCGATCATCTCGCTGGTGATCATGGTGATCAGCGCCAGCACAAGTCCAGTACGACAACCGGTCAGGATCTCCGGCAACGCCGCCGGCAGCACAATGCGGACCAGGCGCTGTACAGACGACAGGCCCATGGCGGCTCCGGACCATATCATCTTCTCTTCGACCGCCTTGGCGCCTTCAAAGCTGTGATAAATTACCGGCAGGCTGACGCCGAGGAAGATGACAAGCGTTTTGGCGACATCGCCGACGCCCAGCCAAAGCATGATGATCGGCATCAACGCCGCCTTCGGCACGGGATAGATCACCATCAGGAGCGGATTGAAGAAAGCCGCCACGGCGCGGCTCCGCCCCATCAGGAGCCCGAGCGGTATCGAAACGGCGACAGCGGCAGCGAAGCCGATCGCCATGCGACGCAGCGACGCCAGGATATTGATCAAGGCTTCCTTGTCGCCAAGGATGGCCGGAACCGCACGCATGGCTTCGAGCGCGGTCGGGAAGCTGTCGTTCTTCAGAGCAAGCGCCGCTACCTGCCACACCGCGAGCAGCCCGACGCAAGCGAGCAAGGGGGCAACGCGCCGGCCAATGGCTGCGGACCAAGTCATGCGTTCGCACCAGCGTCGTCGCCATCATCGAACATGCGCTCGATATCGACGATGTATTTCTGATAGCGCGAGTCGAGCAACAGCTCGGCCCGCCGGCGTGGCCGCGGCAGATCGATATCGATCACCTGGCGGATGCGGCCGGGAGATCGCGACATCATCACGACCTTGTCCGACAGAAACACCGCTTCATCGACAGAGTGCGTCACGAACAGAACCGTCTTCCGGTCACGTTCCCAGATGTTCAAGAGGTCGTTCTGAAGCCGCGTACGCGTATGCGCATCGAGCGCTCCGAAGGGCTCATCCATCAGCAACACTTCGGGATGGTAAGCGAGCGTACGGGCAAGCGCGACGCGCTGCTTCATTCCGCCCGACAGCTCCTTGGGAAAGAAATTCTCGTAGCCCTTGAGGCCAACCATCTCGATCAGCGCGCGGCTCTGTGCCTCCGCCTCAGTCGTACGGACGCCTTGCTGACGCGGTCCATACATGACGTTCCCGAGGACGGTCTTCCATGGAAAGAGCGCGAACTCCTGAAACACGGGCCCGCGATCGGGCCCGGGCGCCGTGATCGTCTTGCCCTTCACTTTTGCAGAGCCGCTGGTCGGGCTGACGAAACCACCGACGATGTAGAGAAGCGTCGACTTGCCGCAGCCGGACGGCCCGAGAATGGAGACGAAAGCGCCTTCTTCGATCGTCAGCGAGATATCCGACAGCGCAAGATGATCCTTGCGGGCCGACGTTTGAAAAATCTGCGAAACACGGTCGATCTCGATCATTGCGGTCGCAGGCTGTCGCGCCGGCACCTCACCCGATCTTGAAGGCAACACCTTCATGCCGTCTCTCGCCTCATGCGTGCGCGACTCCGAATACGAACGCCCCGTTCAATTCCCTTAACGATTGACATCGACTTAGCAAGAAACTTGCCAGACGAATACCGTTCTAACGCTCGAGCCGTTCACCTGAACCAAGGCCATTCCGCAGGTCCTTCGTGAGTGACCGCTCCGCCCGGAGCCTGCCCGACCAGGCGCGCATATTTCGCGAGGGCCCCGGCGCGGTGGCGCGGTGGCCGCGGCTTCCAGTCGCGCTGGCGCGTTGCGAGTTCTTGTTCATCGACCAGCAGGTCCATGCGACGGCCGCCGGCGTCGATCCTTATTCTATCGCCGTCGCGCACCAGCGCCAACGGACCTCCGACAAAGGCTTCAGGGGACACGTAGCCGATGCACATGCCGCGTGTCGCGCCGGAAAAACGCCCGTCGGTGATGAGGGCGACCTTCTCGCCCATACCCTGGCCATAGATCAGCGCCGTGACGCCGAGCATCTCGCGCATGCCGGGACCGCCAACCGGTCCCTCGTTGCGGATCACGAGGACCTCGCCTGACTGGTAGCTGCGATTACGCACGGCTTCGACACATGCCTCTTCGTCTTCGAAGACACGTGCCGGCCCTTCAAAGGACAGGTTCTTCAGCCCCGCAACCTTGATCACGGCGCCATCCGGGCAAAGACTGCCCTTCAGCACTGCGACACCCCCGTCGCTCATAATGGGTGTGCCCGCCGCAAAAATCACTTCGCCATCCGGAACGTTGGAGCTGCCATACTCGTCGGCAATCGTTCGACCGGTGATGGTCAGGCAGCTTCCGTCAATGTGTCCACTCTGGACCAGTTCCCGGATCACGACGGCCGCTCCTCCGATATCGTAAACGTCCTTTGCGGTGTACTTGCCACCGGGGCGTAGATTTCCAATCAGCGGCGTGCGGGCAAAAACTTCACCGACATCATCGATCGTGAAGGAAATCCCGGCCTCGTTGGCCATTGCCGGCAGATGCAAGGCCGCATTCGTCGAGCCGCCGGTGGCAGCGACAATTGCAGCACCATTTTCCAGCGCCTTCCGCGTCACGATATCGCGCGGCAGCGGCCCGTCGCGCTCGAGCATTTCCATCACGAGCCTACCTGCACGGCGCGAAACCTGCGCACGCTCCGGGTAGACGCCGGGGATCATCGAGCAATTGGGGATGGTGAGGCCCATCGCCTCCGAAACCATCGCCATGGTGTTTGCGGTGAATTGTCCGGCGCACGCGCCGATGGTCGGCAGACAGTTCCGCTCGATCTTTTCGAGCGTGGCACCATCGATCTCGCCGGTCATGAAGCCGCCGACCGCCTCATAGGAATCGAGCACGGTCAGGGTTCGTCCTTCCAGTCGGCCCGGCAATGCACTGCCGCCGTAGATGAAGATCGATGGCACGTTGCAGCGGATCATGCCCATCATCACGCCGGGAAGCGTCTTGTCGCAGCCGCCGAAGCCGATCAATGCGTCGTAGGCAAGGCCGTGAACGACGGCTTCGATGGAGTCGGCGATCAGCTCGCGCGAAAACAGGGAGAACTTCATCCCCTCGTGATTCATGCTGATGCCGTCGGACACCGAGATCGTCGTGAACTCGCGCGGTGTTCCGCCGGCTTCCTCGATGCCTGCCTTGGCCGCATCGACCTGGAAATCATGCGTCATGTTACAGGGCGTCTGCTCGCCCTTCATGCTGACGACGCCGATCATCGGCTTGGCGAGAGCCGCGTCGTCGAGCCCCATCGCACGCATGAAGGCGCGATGCGGCGCGCGGTCGAGGCCATCAGTCGTTACCCGGGAGCGCAGCTTCTTCATGCGTGTATCATCTACATTCGACATCCCACGCAATATTGGGACGCCGCAGATCGTTTCGGCTATTCGCCAAGTTGCCTATTGCAACGGCGCAACGATGGTTGGATGCTTGAACTGCGCAACATCCAGTTTTGGCAGCATGCCGGTCTCGGCGTAGATATCCAACATCTTCTGGATCGCCGGGAAGTTCGGCGCGGCACCCGGATCGCGCCCGAAATCATTGTCCTTGAGCAAGTAGGTGTCGAGGACCGGGATCGGCGCCTTGAGAACCTCCGAGACCACTTTTAGTGTTTCTTCGCGGTTCGCCAGCGCTTTCTTCATGCCCGAGGTAATGTCGCGCACATAGGCTTTCACCAGTTCCGGGTTCTTGTCGACGAAGTCGGCGCGGCAGGCTTCAAGGATATGCACGATGTTCGGCATGGCCTGAGAAAGTGAAAACAGCTTTCGCGTGCCGCCTTTGGCTTCCGCGCGCGCTGCGAACGGCTGGTTCATGTTGACGGCATCGACGCGGCCCTGCCGCAGTGCATCTTCCGAGACCGCAAAGCCGACCTCGACGAGCTTGATGTCCTTTGCGGGATCGACACCATTTTGCTTGAGCAGCATGTTGAACGGCCCCTGCGTGCCGCCTCCGATCACTGAAATGCCGACCGTCTTGCCCTTGAGATCGGCGATCGTCTTGATCGGCGAGTCGTCCATCACCGCCCAATAGACCGAGAAGCCGCCGGGCTTCTCGAACACGTGCTGAGCCACGATGTAGGCCTTGAGATTGCCACCGACCACGCCGTTGGACAGCGACAAAGGCGCCTGCGTGGCGCAGTCGAGCGCTCCGGCGGCAAGTGCCTGTGTCATGGGCGCCGTGCCCTGAAATTGTGTCCACTCGATATTATAGGTCTTGCCGAGGTCGGGAAATTCCGCTGGCCGCCGCATCATCCAATATTTGGATTCTTCGGCCGGAATGGTCCAGCCGACACGGATCGTCTGCTGCGCCTGCGACGAGCCTGCGCTCGCGGCGATCCCCGCCAACGTCCCAAATGCCAGGATCCACTTTGAAACCGTCCGCATCATGCCCGCTCCGCTGCTTCGGCGCCGACCGGCGCCACCCAACCCGACCAGGAGCCAAATGTTTCATGGTTCAAACAGTCAAGCAAGCCATGCGCGTCGACGCGATTTCCCCATCGCCTCCCGTGTATGCTAGGGCGACATTCAACCAGCATTGCACCGCGACAGAAGGAAGCGACCCATGGCTGAATCCCGCGCCGCGAACCCGCACACCGCCGAGAAGCTCGGCTATCTCGGCCTCGGCCTGATGGGTGCCCCCATGACCCGGCGACTGCTCGCGGCCGGCTTTGAGGTGGCGATCTGGAACCGCTCGGCCGCGAAGGCAGCTGCCCTCGTCGAAGCCGGCGCGAATCGCGTAGCCAGCCCACGCGACGTTTTGACCAGTGCCGGCATCGTTTTCATGTGCCTGACCGATGCCGCGGCGGTCGAGGACGTGATCTTCGGCCCTGAAGGACTTGCAGCGGCCCCCGGCGTCGGCAAGCTCGTCGTCGACTTCTCCTCCATCCATCCGGATGCCACGCGCGACATCGCCGCACGGCTCAAGGCTGCAAATGGTATGAGCTGGATCGACGCGCCGGTCTCGGGCGGCACAAAGGGAGCAGAGGAAGGTACGCTAGCGGTCATGGCGGGCGGAGACGCCATCGATGTCGAGAGGGTACGGCCGTACGTTCTCGCAATGGCACGCAGGCTCACTCACATGGGTCCGACCGGCGCCGGACAGACCACCAAGCTCTGCAACCAGGTGATCGTTGGCTGCGCGATGGCCGTCCTTGCCGAGGCAACGCGCCTTGCGGTGAACGCCGGGATCGACGCAGGACGGCTTCCGGAAGCCCTCGCCGGAGGCTTTGCCGATTCCATTCCCCTCCAGCTCTTTGTGCCGCGGATGGTTCAGGGCATTCACTCCCCGCCGCTCGGCCACATCGCGACCATGTTGAAGGATCTCGACACCATCGCCGATGTCGCCCACGCTACCTCGACGCCCGTGCCGATGGCGTCGCTCGCGGGGCAACTGTTCAGGCTTGCAGGCGCGAGCCGCGGCACGGATGCCGATGCACTGGAGATCTATAAACTTTCCGCGCCGAAAGGCTGAACTGGCTTGGGCACGGAGCGCCGAACCGGTCCATCTTAGGACGACTGCTAGCGATCATCGTCCGCCAAAAAACGCCCGTAGCTCCCGCGCGCAAAAAGCAGCGGCTCGTTTCGATTGTAGAAATAGGCCTCGACGGCTCCAAGAAAGATCACGTGATCGCCGCCGTAATATCGATTGACCGACCGGCACTGAAAATTAGCGACACTTTCCGCAAGCACCGGCGCATTCCCGAGCCCGGGACTCCAGTCGACACCGGTGAACTTGTCGTCCGCTGATTTTGCGAACTTGTTCGCCAGCGCCTGCTGCGAGACGCCAAGCACGTTGACCGCGAAATGACTGGCATTCTGAAAAACGGTCAGGCTCGACGAATAGACGACGAGACTCCAGAGCACGAGCGGCGGATTGAGCGACACCGACGCAAACGAATTGCACGTTAGACCATAGGGTTTGCCGTCGGGCCCCGTCGCAGTAATGATGGTCACGCCCGTCGCATAGGTACCGAGGGCATTGCGAAAATCGCGGGGATCGATCGGCGAGCTGTCGCTCGCCAACTCGTTGGCTGGGTCTGCGGCCGGCGGCTGCTTGGGCAAATCAGTCATCAGCCGGCCTCACAGCGTCAGGTTCTCGGACGGCAGGCCGAGCGCCACGCGACCGTAGTTCGTACCCGCCGCGTCGAAATTGAACGCGAGATGCGAGTTGATGGCGTGAGCATCGCGGAATTGCCGCTGCAAGACGCCGCTCGTGAACAATCCGCGCGCGCCGCTCGCGGCGAAAAGCATCGACACCGCCTCGGTACACAGATTGACCGAGAATGCGCCATCACGCCTGTACTTGGTCTTGGCTGCCATGCTCGGAACGTGGCTACGCCGCGCATCTTCCATGGCAATCGCACACGCCGACCGCATGATCAAGCGCGCGGCGTCGATCTTCGCGGAGGCTTCGGCTATCTTGATCTGGGTGCTCTGGAAATCACTCAGCTTGGCGCGGTTGTAGGTGGATATGCGATGGCGCACCACCTCGACATAGTCATCCAGGCACGCCTGCGCGTTTCCGAGCGCAACGCCGGACAGAACATATGGAAACAAGGAAAATACCGGCAGCGCATAGAGCGGATTGGGATTGGCCGCGCTCCCGGGTGTCGGACCTCCCGCCAGATTACCGACGGCGACCGTCATGTGGTCGGGAACAAAGGCATCCCTCACTTCCACGTCGCTCGAACCGGTGCCGCGTAGTCCCGCCGCGTTCCACGTGTCGAGAATCTTGTAGTCCTTCTTGGGAAGCAAGAAGATGCGATACTCGATGCCGTCGGCCTCATCATCGGAATAGACCACGCTCGCAAGCATGTTCCATTCGCAGGACGCCACGCCCGAGGAGAACGGCCAGCTTCCGTGCAGCCGATAGCCGCCTTCGGTCTTCCGGGCACGACCGGCCGGGAAAATGAACGACGACGCGATCAGGGCATTGGCATCGTGGCCCCAGACCAATGTCTGGGCCTTCTCTTCGAACATGCCGAGCATCCAGTGGTGGCTCGCCAGATTGGCAAAATTCCAGGCCACCGAAGCGTCTGCCTGCCCCAGCAGGTCGGCACAATCGATCAGCGCAACGTAGTCAAGCTCCGATCCGCCGAAACGCTTGGGTTGAAGAATCCTGAACAGGCCCGCGTCATGAAGGTCCTGTTCGGTTTCAGGCGGGAGGCGCCGAAGCTCCTCCGTCCGCGCTGCACGCTGGCGCAATTGTGGAACGAGCGCCTTGGTGCGCCCGATCATCGCGGCATAGGCGCGCTCGCCGGTCTCGGCCTCCGGCTGGGCCACACCTGAGATGGGATTGCCGGCCACCATTCGTGTCCCTCGTTTCCGCAACTGTTATGCGGCCGGAACCCCGCCAAATCAAGATGATGCAATGTCGGCGGCCGGGTTCAGCAGGGTTACCCCGTTCGCCGGCCGGCTCCGAAGGCGCCGTTCTCCGCAAGCTCGGCGAGCCGTCGCTCGTCATAACCAAGCGTCTCGCGCAAGACGTCCCGGGTGTGCTCACCCAACAGCGGCGCCGCGACGGGCTCAACTGCGGGCGTGAGGTTCATGGACAGCGGAGATTCGATGTTAGGCACCCAGCCCGCCGTGGGGTGCGGGATCCGGCTGAGCCGTTGTCGCTCTCGCGCCTCGGGCGCGTTGAAGCCTTCCTCGACGGTGCGAAGATAACCAACAGGGATATTGGCCTGTTTCATCTTCGTCATCCAGGTCTCGAGGCGATCGCCTGCAAACACCTCGGCAATGGCGGCGCGCAGCCCCTCCTTGTTCTCGGATCGTGCCTTCCGCGTTGCAAAGCGAGGATCGGTGATGAGGTCAGGCCGATCGAGCACCTCGACGACCAGGCGCCGGTAGAGCCTGTCATTGGCGCAGGCCACGTAGAGAGGTCCGTCAGACGCTTCGTAGACTCCAACGGTGGGAGAACCGCTCGGCGAATTGCCGAATCGTCCGGGATTCCGGCCATTGATCAGATAGGCCATGCCATAGAAGCCGGTCATGGCCATCGCAATATCGAACAGCGCGACTTCAACGTGCTGCCCGCGACCCAGTTTTTCCCGTGCCAGCAGCGCAAGGAGAATGGCGTTGCCGGCCGCCATCCCAGTCGCCATGTCGACGATCGGCGGACCAGTCCGGACCGGAGGGCCATCGGGAAAGCCATTCAGCGACATGAAGCCGCTCTCGGCCTGGGTGATGGGATCAAAGCCGGGCCGCGAGGCAAATGGACCGGTCCGACCATAGGCAGAGATCGAGCAATAGATCAGCCGCGGGTTGATCGGCGCGACCGAGTCATAGTCGAGGCCGAACTTCTTCATGACGCCACCCGAGAAATTCTCGACGACCACGTCCGCCTTGCGGATCAGCTCGCGCGCAACGTCGCGTGCGGCCGGCACTGCGAGATCCAGCGCGATGCCGCGCTTGTTGCGATTGAGGCTGAGGAAGGCGGCGCTCTCGCCTCCGATCTCGGCGTGCTCATAGGCCCGCGTATCGTCGCCACCATCGGGATTCTCGATCTTGATGATCTCCGCGCCAAAATCGCCGAGCATTTGCGTGCAGACGGGTCCTGCGACCACGCGCGTGAAGTCGATGACCAGCAGTCCGTCAAGTGCCGTCGGTCCGTTCCCGGCGCGCGGGAGGCGCTCCGGCAGTTGCGGCTGATCGAACATGCGCTCTTTCTCCCTACATCGGCTTGTGGCCGCCGAATACCGACTTTAAAGCCCGCCGCTCGGCACGGCGCAAGTCCCCTCCCCGCGTTCGATCACAAAGCAGTGGTGTGGTAGATCGCCGGCGCAACGAACCGACCGAGACGCAAGGGCGACCGAGGCGAGACCGTGCTTTGCGGCTGCGGTGCATTCCGCTTCACGGAAGCATCACCCGCCTAAACCCGGTTCAACCATTTTCGCCAGTAGAGCGTGTTCCTCCACCCCCATGGCACCTCCGGCTCATAGAGCCGGTAGCCCGTCCTGATGAAGTTGTTCGCCGATATCCTGTTGTCGGTCGTGTCCGAAACGATGCTCTCCCAACCAATCCGCCGTGCCTGCACCTCGACCGCCCGCATCAGCCTGCGTTGCAGGCCGCGCCCTTGATGCTTCTGCAAGACGCCAACACGGCAAAGATATCCGCTGTTGCGGGCATGCGTCGACGGCACGACGCCGGCAAATGCGACGGCCTTGGCTCCGTCATGGGCAAGCCACCAGGATCCCGATCCGAACTGTGGAACGGCTGCGGTGCCGAAGAAGGTCCATTGATGAAGATCGCGGAGGATCTCGGCGACCTCCTCGTCGTCGCCGTCGACAGCCCGAATACGGTACACGAGTTCGCTAACCGAATAACGAGACGGATCTTCGGCCGCGATGTCGCTGCCCTTGCTCATTTGCCCAGCACGACCTTGACGCCCAGCCAGAGCGCGCCGATCAGGCCGGTCGCGATGACGGTGATGACCGCCTTGAAGGTGTAGCTCTGAGCCTGTTCCACGCTCTTTCTCCAGCGGCGAAGGTGCTGGAAGTCCGCCCTCATCTCGCTTCCGACCCACTGGACAACCCACATCGTGAAGGCATCCGCCGCCGCGCCCGCGCCGCCGATATCGATGAAGGCGCGCAAGGAAAGCAGCGGATCGGCGGAGACTTTCCCGATCCGCCCCTGCGCCCGCGCCTCTGACAGCAGCGCGGCAAAATAGGCGCCCTCGAAGGCGCGTGCATACTCGCCCTCCCATATATGGTCGTAGCGCTCAGGATAGAGCTTTTGGTCGAGCAATCGCTCCTCCCCGAGCACCTCCGGAAACCATGGATTATCGCGCCAGTTCGCCTTCACGACGACGGCGCCGTCCGGCTTGCGTCCCCGCAGGAAATCGTCGATCGCATCGCTCTTGCGCCGCGGATTCCAGCTCGCCCACAGCTCGGAGTTGGCTGCGCGGATCGTCGGCCGCAGCAGCGCCAGGCTGCGCGCGCTCAAGCTTTGCGCCTCGTCGATCCAGGCGATGCGGAATCCTTCCAATGATTTGATCGAGTCGGCCGTGTGATCCTGCAGCCCGCGGAAGATGATCAGCCCGTCGCCGGGCGTCTTGATCTTGTCGCTATAAAGCTTGAAGCCGTGACCGAGCCCAAGGCTCGCGATCTTGCCTTCGATCAGCCGCTTGGAGGATTGCGCCAGCGTCCGCTGCGCCTCGCGAATGCAGACCGCGAGCGTTCCGCGCTCGGCCTGGCAGGTCTCGACCAGAAGCTCACCGAAGAAATGAGATTTTCCGGAGCCACGTCCACCGTAAACGCCCTTGTAGCGGGCGGGTTTCAGCAGCGGCGCGAAGATCTCGGCTGTCGGGATTCTCAGGATGGACATCGATAAGGCCGGTTCTCAACCGCTCGCACCGGGATCTCCAGTGTGGCGTTCTTCCGGAAGCACAATGATGCGCTCGATCCGGTGTATCAGTTGCAACATCCCGTCTTCGACGCTCTCGTCTCCCTGCACGACCTTGCCCCAGCCACGATCGAGAATCGCGTTGGCGGCGGACACGCGCGCAGCCGGTGTCGCATCGTTGCTGCGCATGATGCCGACGAGCACGTTGACGGCGGTCTTGGTGTGGCTACGCGCCAGGGACCGAATTTCAGTCAGAGTTCGCGACCTGCAAGTTCTCTTGGCGACAAGCGAGCGAACTGCGTCGCCCTCGTGCTCGCACTCCGGATCCTCCCTCATGAAAATGTCTCCCGCAGAACGACCGCGAGCAGACCCGCAAGTGCGAGCGAGATCAGGTAAGCCGTCATGGGTTGCTCCCAAAAAACAAAAAGCGCGGCAGATCGCGAACGAAGCGCGATTCATTTCGGGCGCGAACCCTATCCCCACCCTGGGGGCCGCGGCGGCGCAAGCAACTGGCTCGCGCCGCGGCCGGCACGTTCGCGCGTGCACGGCCAATATTGGTTCGGACGACGGCGCGCTGATCGGCGCTCAGTGAACGCGTTTCAACGAGGGCGAGGCCGCGAAGCGCCGCCGCCGTCCGATCTCGGGCATTGGAATGAAAAAACCCGCGGCGGATTTCTCCGCGCGGGTTGATGCGAACTCTTTCGATGATGACACTTTAGCAGGCTGTTGAAGAAGTCTTCGAGCGACGCGCGATAAATGGGATGTCGTCGCCATTAAGGAGGCAGATTTCACCTTCGAGTGAGCCGTCATCCCGCAGTTCGGCCTAGCCATCACCGTTGGCTGGCTCCATTTCGTCGTTTCCCTGCCAGCCGAACTGGACGGCATCGCCGTCACAGGCTCCATGAATGCAGCCCGTGAGGCAATCGAAGGCGAACTCGCCGCCGTCGTCATCGAACAGGATGTAGGCGCCCGCCACGGCCATGTCGTAGCCTGGTGTCTCGACGACCCGCCATCTACCTCGGATGCTCATGCCGGTGCCGCCAGAAGCTTGGGCAGCCGGATCAGATTATAGGCCGCAAGCGCCAGGACGAAGACGGCATCCACCCGGTCGCGGCCTCGCAGCTTGACCTTGGCCAGGCCAGCGGAACTCTTGATCCAGCCGAAGACTTCTTCGATGCGTTTGCGGCAGCGTTGGCTGATGTCATAGCCGTCGTGACGCGTGGTACGCGCGTCGACCGCCGTCTTGCGCCGCTTGCCGGTCTTACTCAGATGTCCATTGATCGCGATATGCGGAGTAACCGATCTATCTCTCAGGTCATGCACGAACTGCGTGACGTCGTAGGCTTTGTCCGCCCCCAGAGTGACCCGCTTCGCACACCCGCGCCTGTCGATCATGGCAAGCGCAATCTCTCGTTCGGCGGTGCCAGTAGCTTGGCTCACTCCACCTAAAACCGCCAAACCATTGCGGTTCTCCATCAGCGCATGGCCCATATAGCAGAGTTTGGCCGGCTGGCCGTCGCCCTTTTTATAGAGCCTGGCCTCAGGATCGGTCGTGCTCTCATGGGTCTCGTTGGATCGCTTCTCCTTGTGGAAGCTGCGCTCGGCATTGCGTCCCGGACCGTCCTGATCTTTGTCGCTGCCATCCTTCCTCCGGAAGCTCTTGATCGAAGCCCAGGCTTCAATGAGCGTGCCGTCCACCGAGAAGTGATCGCTCGACAAAAGACGCTTCACCTTCGGCTGCGCCAAAAGCGCGTTCAAGAACTTGGCCGCAATCTCACCTTCAAGCAGCCGGTCGCGGTTCTTCGAGAAGGTTGAATGGTCCCAAACCGCATCGTCCACCCCAAGCCCGACGAACCAGCGGAACAGAAGATCGAACTCCATCCGTTCCATCAGATGCCTTTCCGAGCGAACCCCATAGAACGCCTGTAGGAGCATCGCCCGAAGCAGTTTCTCCGGTGCGATCGAGGGCCGACCGAAGTCCGTGTAGAGCTTGCCAAACTCCCCAGAAAGATCGCCCAGCGCCGCATTTGCCAGATCCCTGATCGCCCGCAGCGGGTGGTCGACGCGAACCCGAGCCTCCAGGTCAACATAACTGAACAGCGAGCCAGACCGTTCGTCACTTCCCCGCATCGTGCCACCCCAGCAAAATCCTGATCCTAGGGAATCACGATCCAAAACGCTTCGCCAGAGACTTCTTCAACAGCCTGTTAGAGGTGATTTGCCCGACGCGTCAAGGCTTTTTCGGATTTTCCTATTTTGCCCGAATGTCCGATCTACGTTTCCAAACCGACATTCCCCGAAATGTGTCAGTTCGTCTCTTGAGGGCCATGAGCGGAAGACAGCACTGGTGCCCGTGCTCTTCCAACGCGATTGTTGCGCCGCACCAGGCGCGTGCTCGGGCATATCCGTCGCCGGCAACGCTGGCATGCACAACTTTTTGGCGAGCTGACCGCTGGCCAGGTTGCAGAATACAAGCTACGAATTACGCGTGGTCATTTGCAATGGACGGCCTGTCCGTCCTGGAAAGGCATTATCATGAAATTGTCGTCAAGTGCTGCCGCGCCCTCGATCCTCGCTATGTTCGCAACTGTCTTCCTGTGTGGCCCGGCATCGTCGCAAGGCTCCGCCACCAGCACGCTTCCCGGTGTCACGGTCAATGCACCGGAGCAGGCGGCAAGGCCCCATCATCGGCAAGGGACGTCAAACACGGTGACATCCCGCAGGACAGCCGGCTCCTCGACCGCTCAAACGCCAGCGTTCGCGCCGAATACAACATTGGGGAGGCTTGCCAAGCTGGAGAGAGAAGCCCGCAGCTGCAACGGTGGTTGCGAAACAAGTTTCAGGGTCGGCAACGCCCCCTGGGTCGGATGTAGCCTTGCTGCCGGGGGGATTGATAGTAGCAATTTCTCGCCAACGTGCACAGACACGCTCAACTACAAGACTTACGCGCAGTGCGTAGAGACCAAGGCTTTCCTTGGCGCGCAACCCAGAGAATCTCGGTGGATTTGCACCAGCCTGCTGGCCGGGGGCAAGTTGCCCGGCGAAAAGCAAGTCGCCGAAATCAAGCAATTGGGCCCCCGATAATCCACGCCGCCCGCCCGCTGCGCCCGAAGACAAGGGATAGCATGGCTCGAGGGATTTCGAGCCATGCGCAATGCCCGCTTCGGATCAAAAGCGCCGTCCCGGCTTAGCCGCACGTTGGTCTGTTCTCTTATTTTATTGAAAGCCGACGTTCGGCCTGAGATCACCGGCCAAAGAAGCCCGGCGCCGCATAGCTGTTATCGAGACGAAAAAACCCGCAGCGGATTTTTCCGCGCGGGTTGATGCGAACATCTTTCGATGATGCCACTTTAGAGGTGATTTGCCCGACGTGTCAAGTGATTTCGGATTTTCCTATCAGGCCCGAATGTCCGCTCTAACTTTCCAAACCGACATTCCCTGAAGAATGTCAGTTTGCCTCTTAAGGGCCACAAGCAGACATCGTAGATGTGGTCATCAACCAGAAGGGCCATCATTATCGGTCGAAATTCGTGTCACCTCGTTGCGCAGAAACCTCACTCGTTCGTTGTACTCGCCAACGGTTGCATTGAGTGGCAGCCCCCTCCAGCGCAAGAGGCCGATCGAGATGAAGATCGAAAGATAGGTCGCGCCCAGCACGATCAGGGAAACATCGCAAACTGATTTCCAGAGCAGGGTTGGCGCGAAGCCCAACGGATATAACAAGACCAAATGAAGAAGAAACGGCAAGCGGTTCATGATTAAGCGGATCCATTTTGCGGTTGCGCAACAAATATGTCACAACCTCACGCCAAGTGTCCATCGCGAGCTTGCGACGCTCATCCTCGGTGCGAAGTCAGCCCTGGGTCAAAAGCAGCCGTCCCGGCTTAGCCGCACGTTGGTCTGCTCTCTTATTGAAAGCGGACGTGCGGCCCCAGATCACCTGCCAAAGGAGCCCAGCGCCGCGTAGCTGGTATCGAGACGAAAAAATCCGCGGCGGATTTCTCCGCGCGGGTTGATGTGAACTCTTTCGATGATGCCAATTTAGAGGTGATAATGCGCAGGCGCAGACGGCCGGACTGCCTCCGGGATCGTCTCGCACTGTTTGTTGCAGCCTGGCATCGCGCCGCTTGCAGCGATTCCTTTATGCGGCTCGCCATGGCGTCAACCGCGGAATCCAGCGCGGCACATTCGTCCGAAAGCTCTCGTACTCCGTGCCGAATGTTTGTTCGAGCGTCGGTTCTTCGTACATCACCACAAAGACATGAAAAAACAGCCAGAGTAGCGCGCCGTACCAGAGGAGACGCCAGTCACCAAACAAGAGGGCCTGACCAAAAATGACTGCGACGACCGCGATGTAGATCGGATTTCGCACGTAGCGATAAAGGCCAGTCACTACGAGCTTTTGTGTCGGCGCGACCGGGGCGGGCGTCCCCAGCCCCTCCAGCGCAAAACGGGCAAATGAATCCACAAGTCCGGGCACTCCGACGACGATCAATATACCGCCGAGGATGCGGGTTAGATCGACGCCGAGAAAAGCTGGCCGAAATTCCCACTGCGTGACCCACCAGGGGACGAAGCCTGCCAGCACCAACGGCGCAACGACGAAGAACAGAGCGGAGCCCAAGACGGCAATTGCTTTCGACATTGCGTGCTCCCACGACCCGACAAGAATAGCTTAGCAAATCACAGAGGTATGGCAGCCCATCTCTTATAGGCCAACAAGACGCAATGTGAACAGGAACACACTACCGGGAGCTGAAATGCTCTACGATCGCCACTCCTGAAGTGGCCGCGAAGCCGCCGCGGCCGAATTCCTTATGGAACGTCGCCATGACCGACACCCATACCCGCGACCCCTCGTGGAAAACCGATTTGATCTGGCACTATTTCCACACCGTCACTACGCCGGCCAAGGCGCCCGCCGCCTATCGCAAGTTCTACAGCAACCAGGACCCCGGCGACGAATTGGACAGCCGCCATCGCGTCTATGAAATGCTGGTGGATGAGCCGCTGCACACCCATCCTGTTGTGTCGACGACCTCGACGGCCGAGACGATGGAAAACTACAAGAAGAGCAAGCTGCCATGGAACCAGAACAATGGCGGATTCCTCAAGGCGGTGAACGATGAATATTGGTGCGGTTCGATCCTCAAGATCGTGTTCGTCCGCTATATGGGCTGGAAAATGGCCGAACCGACGGCGCGCGACCAGGTGAGCGTGGGCCGGGATCCCGGCAAAGCGGTGGATTGGACAATCAAGAATCTCGAAAACAAGGTGCCGGTGCGGGCCTCCCTCGGCGGCGCCCATTATGTCGGCATCGTCGGCCACCGCACGACGGGAGCCGACAACAAGGTCACCGAGTTTCTGTGCCTCGACCCGTGGGCCTATGGCATCGAGGGCGGCAATATGACCATGACATATGCCGGTGCGGCGACCGCCTTTCTCGGGATCAGCAAACGCGACGGCGCGACATGGACCTATAGCAACAAGGCCGTCTCCTTCGTCGAACGGCCATCCTAGGACATCATGGCAGCGCGTTGCCATGATACTCGCTCGCCGCCGAGCCGTTTTGGTCGTCTACGAAAATGGGATGCTTCCGATATCGAAACAAAAAACCCGCGGCGGATTTCTCCGCGCGGGTTGATGCGAACTCTTTCGATGATGCCACTTTAGAGGTGATTTGCCCGACGCGTCAAGCGAGACTGCGTATAATCCGAAGAAGATCGGAACGCAGACGCATTTGTTCGAGTGCACAGTGTGGTCTTCGTCAATGCATTCGGTCCTGCCGCATAAGCGGCCGTATCCAGCGCGAGAACCATTCTTCGGCATCATTCTGTGCGCCGCGGGAATCCTCCAATCCCCAGATCGGCGGCGGGATGGAATAGGCTGGCTCATCCGCGAAGGCACCAACTGGCCTGCTTGCTTGCGGCGACTGTGGATCGCCAGGCGGCACGCTCCAATTGCCGAAACGGTCGTTGAACTCCGAAGAAGGCAAGTACGGGATGGGCGACGTACCCGACGTGAACGCGTTGGCTGAGTTCGACGAATTCACGCGCGTGAGGCGCCGAACATCTTCAGGAGCGACAGCTCTCGCCGCGCCAGGGGCCGGAGCCCCCAGCGAGCCCGACTCCTGCGCAGGCATCGAGCCCGCCGACGTCTCGGTCCAGTTTCCGAAGCGATCGGCAAAAGTGTTGGCGGGATTCGGTTCTTGCTGAAGCGGCTTGCTTTCAATCAACAGCGACTCGGATGGAGATCCGGGGCTGTAGCCGGCGCTGGTGTTCGTGTTGGAAGCAGAAGAGCGGGCGTTGAACGCGTCGTACGGAGCAGTGCCAGTGGAGAAGATGCCTCCACTTGCCGTGCCAGCGCTGCTTGGAGTGCCGGCTGCGAAGGCAGGAGCGCTCGCTGTGATTCCAGTGCCCCCAAGCCCGACCAACCTCGCCCACAGCGGCAACATTGGCCATAGCTCAGGAACAGCGAGTAACGCCATCCCAGCACCTGCCGCGACCGTCCCAGCAAGAGCGCCTCGATCAATGGTCGTGGCCGCGGTGGTGGGAGCGGGCCCCAAGACCGGCGATCCATCGGAAAATGTCAGAGGCCGCCCGGTCTCCTGATTGAATTGCAGAACCTGGGGACTTTGCGGCATGGCGACGCTCGGAGGCAACGGCCCAAGCCCTTGCAATGCGGGATTGGATACTGGAAATCCGGGCAATCCGTAAGTTGGAAGCGGATTGCTTGGGGTGAAGCCTTCCGGCTGATTTAGGCCATCGAAGGCGGGGGGAATAAAGCCAGGCAGCCGGGTGTCTGCAATAGTTGGGACAAAGCCCGGAAGATCAGGAAGAGGCCCAACGACAGTGAATTGTTGCGAGACAGGAGAGGTCTCGCCGTACCGCTTCAAGATATCGATCTTGTCCGCAAGGCTGAGACGGTTGGTCGGCGAGTGAATCGGCCACCATAAGGCTGCGTCGTGTTGACCAGAGTTGTGCAGCTGATCGACAGTCTCCCGCATCCGCTGGATTTGTTCCCTATTATCCTCGGCGTACTTCCTCCAATTTGTAAACCATCTCTCATTCTGTTCATTTGCCGTCTCGCGCGTCATCCCTGCTGGCGTGTTGGCGAACAGATGCTTGTTTGCGAGGGCGTATTTGGCTGCGGCGACAAAGCTGTTTAAATCGCCGGAGAGCTTATCAAGAGCGGCTCTATCGCCCGCCCAAGCGGCGCCAAACGCCGGGTCGGCTCGGAGGACCATTAGAAACTCATCGAAACCCTTGCCGTAGGTTCCAAGGTGGCCACCAGGGTGTGGGCTGGAATTGAGTGCATTGGCTAGCCCCGTGTGGGTCGGCAAGATCATGCGATTTGCGGGGGCGTCAATATCGAATTGAAGGAGCTTCAGTACTGGGTCGGACAGAAACCGGTCGGCCTGAGGAAGAACGTGATGATTGTTAAACATTCCGCGCTTCCTCCGGAACGCGTCGAGCCAGACAGTCAATATTTGGCAGCATCGTGGAAACCAATACCTTTCAGATCTGCTTCTTTGCACGCGTCCCTCACGAGATCGTCACAGATGACTCTGGGGAACAAGAACTGGAGTCTAAAAATGTGGGCCGGGCCTACGGCCTCTTCTCTGAAGAAGAGATTGGCTCCTCCGAGCAAGCTGTATCTTTTGCGATGATCCGGGGGATCGTACTCGATCCTCACGCGTGACTTTTCCTCATCGACAGCGTCAAGAATGCGAAGGACGTCGCAAAGCCAGTACGCGGGCCCGACGCTTCTATCCCTGTTTTGAGACACACATTTCACGAATCCGAAGGCTTCGGGGTCCAATTGCTCGAGAACGCCTTTCATCCGATCCGAAACAAGCCAATAATCGTGAAACTGCTCGAGATCGCGAGGATTCCTTCCAAGAGACTTGTCAAACACGAGTCTCGGCGGTTCGGAAAAATCGGGAAATCCTCGTTGCCCTGGGGGAGGAACGAGCACACGACGCCCCATCAAGAGCGCCGGGAGATTTTCCATTTCCCACCCGCCCTTGCCGCCGATACGAGCATCGGGACCGATTATGTAGAACTTTCGCGCCTTTGCTTTTCGTTTGCGCTTCTCGTTCGCGGAACTATTCATAGATTGCCCTGTCCTTCGAAAGCTTGGCTGATAACACATCTCGGCCGTCGCAAAGCGACGCGCGACCGCTTGCATTATGTGAGGGGCGGGACAGCAAAGAAAATCGATCGCAGCGCCGGGCGATGTGGTGCAGACCGACTTTAGCTCATATCGTGCAAAGGTATGTCGAGCCTGAGGACATTATCGAAGCCGGCCGCAATCGGCGGCAACAGTCCGCCTCCAAATCCTTGCAAGGGCTACGGGAGATTCGAAACGTCGTCGAACAATATCCCCTTAAGGCCAGCTAGCTTGCAGGCGTCCTTCATTTCCTGATCGCATATGATGCAACTTTCGTTGTGCGCCATACGGAACGCGTGTACGTCGTCGACCAGTTCTTCCTTGAAGACGAGCTTAGCTCCCCCGAAGAACTCGTAGAACTTTCTGCCGAAGTCTCGATAGCGGGGATCGTCGCGGATGCCGATCTTCAAACGCGATCGCGATTCGTCCAATGCGTCAAGAACACGAAGAACTTCGCAGAGCCAATAGCCCGGTCCGTCCCAAACACCCCTTGGCACTCGCACAGGGCAACGAACAAAGGAAAACCCCTTCGGATCGATCGACTCGAACACGACTTTTGTTCGGTCGGAGATCAGCCAAAACTCGTAGTACTGTTCCAGATCTCCAGGCCGGCTCCCTACCGACTTATCAAACACGAAACACGGCGGCTCGATAAGATCAGCCAGACGCTCTAGCCCAACTGGAATGACGCTCCTCTCATCCAGGTAAAAGCCCGGCGCTCCAGGTCTACGGTAATTGTGGCCCATTTCGTAAAACTTGCGCTTGCGCGCTTCGGCGCGTTTCGCGGTCCCCTTTACCGTTTTGCTGGTCATCGTGTCGAACCTCAGCACTTTAGAGTTTCGAAGCATTTCTAGTAAGGTCGATTGCTTTGCAGGCATCCTTGAGACGTCGGTCGCAGATAGATGTCGCCTCCTGAGCTCGACTTTGGCCGATTTATGCGGCGTAGGCGAGCGCGTTCTCCATCCGGTGCCAGATATGGCGCGGAATTTCTATGCTGTCACGGCGCGGCCGGGACATGAAAGAAATCTGATGAGCCCATATTTGGCGTCGAACGGCGGCGATCGCATCGCTAAAGGTCAGGGTGGCTTTTGGATACCAAGCTGCGGTTCTGGGCTTCAGCTTTCGTGCCTTGGCGAGGTCGTGGGTCCATAGAGTGATGATGGAGTAGAGGCCGAGCAAAATCGGGGTGGAGCGCAGAATGGCTTTGTCCGACCACTGGCGCTGGGTCTCGACACCGAGGTGAGCGCGAACTTCCTCGAAGGTGACTTCGACCTGCCAGCGACTGACGAACCAAGCGAGGATGTCGCGGGGATGAGCGTTGAGATCGGTCGCCAGGAAAGCCTGTGGGTCGAGTTCGCCGGTTGGGTCGCGGACGAGCAGCCAGCGGATCGGCACCGGCGGAACACCGCCGCGATACCACAGCGCAGTGCCGGTTGCGATCTCGACGGTGCGATTGGTTCGGCCGTACCAGAGACTGACCCGATAACGCGTCCAGGACACGTTGCGATCCTTGAGGATGGCAGAGAGTTTTTTGTGGGGCTTGCCTCGAATTGGAGGGCGGCCACGAGCTTTGCGCTTTGGTCGGGGAAATTCGAACAGGTTGGCATCGAGGCGCAGGCGGGTGACGACGCAGACGTGCTTGCGGACTGCGGCAAGGAATTCGATGGCCGCAAAGGCGCTGTCGGCGACCAGTACGATATATCGATCGGGCAACCAGCGGCGGATTTGCCGGGCGGCCTGGCGGGCCCAATCGAGCAGCGTCTTGGGCGAGCGCGATTTGCCGTCATAGAAGCGTTTGGAGGGGGCGAGCAGCGTGAGGAAAGGCAGCGCCATGACGCGATCGGCCCACGGCACGCGCACCAGCAACATGGCAGAAAGCCAGCGCAGGCCGCTGGCTTTGACGAAGTGCCCCTTGGAGGAGCGCACCGGATCGCGATAGATGCCGCGGGCGCTGATCTTGGGCCCCCAGCGCCGCTCAATGGTGTCATCGAGCCCGATCACCACCGCCTCGCCGGCCGGCACGAAGACCTTGATCAGCAGGAGCAGCAGGTGGCCTGCCGCGGCCCGCGACGACCACGCCACTCGGTTGAGGACGCGATGGAAAGTACAGAAATCGCGATCGCGCTCCCGCCCTAAGATGCGCAGCGCCGCCGTGACAGTGCGCCGGCCGGGCGCCAGGATAACGCCGGCGAGCAGCGTCAGAACATTCAGCCAAGTGGGGCGTGTGAACAGATCGGTGAAGACGGCAAGCCGGGCCACAAAACGCGGCGGCAGCGGATCGCAAGAGCGGGGGAGAAGGCGGGCGTGTTGCATCCCATCGGTAGAATCGGCACGATGAATCGCAGCAACCTCGTCCAGCTGCGACAAATTGAGTCGGCAAACCGATTCATCCTGGCCCGCGCGGCACCCATCGAGCACATTGAGCGCTATGGCAAAATCCGACCCAACGCTTGCCCAGATTGCTGCTCAGTTCACGCATCACGACATAGAAAAGAGCAGTGGCGGTTATTTAGTTATCAACCGTCGGACTTCAACTCCGGTCGCACGGCTGCGCCCCATTCCAGATACCGATCGCTTCGAGCTCTTCTACTGGTCGAACGTGAAGGGGCGCTGGACGACCTTTGGCAATATGGGGCGCATGAAACTCATGCTCACGAGCGCTCATGAAATCGTCGAGAACGATCCGATGTTCAGGGTTCCGCGTACAAGATGAACAAGTGTAAAATTGGCCAAAGTCAAGCTGAGGGCTACTCGAAACACCGGCGCGCACCCAACGACACCGTCTTTGCTTGATCTTCTTTTTTTACCACCAATTGCGGGACTGCTCTCCTCGAAGCAACAATACCGAGCCACTCCGCACAGTTCAAAGCTTCGAGACGTCTTCAAACCAGATTCTCTTTAGACCGGCGGACTTGCAGGCATCCTTCAGCACCCCGTCACATATGACAGTCGATCCGTGATGGGCCATACGGAAGACATGCGCGTCGCCGACCGCGTCTTCCCTGAAAACCAGCTCAGCGCCCCCCGAGAAATCATAGAACTTCTTGCCGAAGTCTCGATAGCGGTCGTCGTCGCGAATTCCGATCTTCAAACGCGATTTCGCTTCGTCCAGCGCATCGAGGACACGAAGGACATCACAGAACCAGTACCGCGATCCGTCGCAAACACCGTTTGGGATTCGTACATCGCATAACACGAAGGATAATCCCTTCGGATCGACGGTCTCCAGCACAGCCTTCGTTCTGTCGGAGACCAGCCAAAACCCATAATAACTCTCCAGATCGTACGGCAAGTCACCCGCCTTTTTGTCAAACACAAAGCGGGGTGGCTCATCAAACGGAGGCAGATGATAATGGCCCCGCGGAAGGATGTTGTTGTCCTCCAACCGAAAACCTGGCTTGCCGCCGACCCGGTAATCGGGACCGATCACGTAGAACTTGCGCTTGCGCGCTCTGGAACGCCTCGGAATCGATTTTGACTTTTCGTCGCTCATCCTATTCCTCTCACCCAACGCGATGTCTGGAGAGCTACCTCATCACTGCATGCTCATGATGCCAAGCCCGAGGCGCAGAAAAGATACTGGCAGGCCCGTAAACAGATCGAAGACGATGGCGATGCGCGATGAAGCATTCTGTGAGGCCCAGTTGACCGAGACGAGACTGCGCCGCGCCGCCGCCGTCCGATCTCGGATGTCCAAATGCCTTCCTGCGGATCTCTTCGCGCGGAGCGATGCGAGCTCTTTTCGATGATGCCAGTTTGCCCGGTGATTTGTCTGACGTGTCAACAATTAATTCAAGTGATACGGAACGTGGACGCATCGTTGTGTGCGCAGATGGTCTTCGTCAATCCATTCGGTCCTGCCGCATAAGCGGCCGTATCCAACGCGAGAACCATTCTTCGGCATCATTCTGTGCGCCGCGGGAATCCTCCGATCCCCAGATCGGCGGCGGGATGGAATAGGCAGGCTCATCCGCGAAGGCACCAACTGGCCTGCTTGCTTGCGGCGACTGTGGATCGCCAGGCGGCACGCTCCAATTGCCGAAACGGTCGTTGAACTCCGAAGAAGGCAAGTACGGGACCGGCGACGTCCCCGACGTGAACGCGTTGGCTGAATTCGACGAATTCACGCGCGTGAGGCGCCGAACATCTTCAGGAGCGACAGCTCTTGCCGCGCCAGGGACCGAGCCCGACCCCTGAGCTGGCATCGAGCCCGCCGACGTCTCGGTCCAGTTTCCGAAGCGATCGGCAAAAGTATTGGCGGGATTCGGTTCTTGCTGAAGCGTATTGCTCTCAATCAGCGGCGGCCCGAACGTGGATCCGCGAGGGTTGCCGCCGCTGGTGTTCGCGTTGGAAGCAGAAGAGCTGGCGTTGAATGCGTCGTACGGAGCCGTGCCGGCGGAGAAGACGCCTCCACTTGCGGTCCCAGCCCGGCTTGGAGCGCCGGCTCCGAAAGCCGGGCGGATGGCAGCGGCACCGGCAAGCATCGCCGCGCCAAACGCAGCCACTTCCGCCCAGGGCATGAGCACGGCACCTGCTCCAAGAGCGGCCATTCCGAACCAGAATGCAGTATCTTGATCGATGGGCTGCCCAGAGGGAGCGGCTGGTCCGAATACCGGTGTCCCGTCAGAAAATGAGAGAGGTCGTCCAGTCTCCTGGTTGAACTGGAGGACCTGGGGACTTTGCGGCGCGGCGACGCTCGGAGGCAACGGCCCAAGTCCTTGTAGGGCCGGATTGGACACAGGAAACCCGGGCAATCCGTAGGTTAGAGATGGATCATGTCGCGTGAAGCCTTCCGCCGCTTGCATCAGATCATCCGACGAAGGCGGAATGAAGCCCGGCAGGCGCGTATCAACGACGGGCGCAACGAAGCCTGGAAGATCAGGAATCGGACTGGCCATCGTGAACTGTTGCGATATCGGAGGATTCTCGCGGTATCGCCGCAGAATATCAATCTTCTCTGCGAGGCTGAGATTACTGGTCGGAGAGAGGACCGGCCAATACATTGCTTGGTCCGGCTGCCCAGAATTGTGCAACTGGCTGATGGTGTTATCCATCTGCTGGATCTTGTCCCAGTTATGCTCGGCGTATTCCTTCCAATTCGCGAACCATTCTCGATTTTTCACATTCGCGTCTTCTGGCGTCATTCCCGCTGGCGTGTTGGCAAGCAAATGCTTATTCGCGAGCGCGTATTTGGCGATAGCGACAAATCTGAGCAAATCCGAGGACAGCCGAGCATGAGCGGCTGGGTCACCAGTCTGAGCGCGTCCGAAATCTGGATCGGCTTGGAGAGAAAGTAGAAATTCACAAAAGCCTTTGTTGTAGGTACCGAGATGGCCTCCAGTATGTGGGCTGGTATTGAGTGCGTTAGCAAGGCCCTCGTCGGAGGGCAGCGCCATGAGATTTGCGGGCGAGTGAATATCGAACTTAAGAATTTTTACCGCGAGGTCCGATAGAAATCGTTCGGCCTGCGGAATAACGTGATGAATATGAAACATCCGGCACTTCCGTTAGGGCTCCTTGGGGCCTAGCAATCAATAATTGGCCGCATCGTGAAAGCTGATGCCTTTCAGGCCGGCTTCCTTACAAGCGTCCTTCATGGACTGACTGCAGACAATTCTGGGCTGTAAGAATTTGAGTCTGAAAATATGAGCTGATCCTACGATCTCCTCTCTGAAAAGGAGATTGGCCCCGCCCAACAGGTTGTACCTTTTGCGATGATCCGGCGGATCATACTCAATCTTGACGCGCGACTTCTCCTCATCGACCGCGTCGAGAATTCGAACGACGTCGCAAAGCCAGTAGACGGGAGCCGCACTCTCCGACTTGCTGCGGCACACGCATTTCTCGAACTCGACACCCTCAGGGTCCAAACGCTCCAGAACTGCCTTCATCCTATCCGACACAAGCCAATAGCCGTGAAACTGTTCGATATCTCGAGGAGCTCTTCCAAGGGATTGGTCGAACACAAGACTCGGCAGTTCAGGAAAGTCGGCAAATCCTCGCTGTCCCGGAGGTGGAGCAAGCCCAAGGTTTCCCATCAATAGCACCGGAAGATTTTCCATTTCCCATCCACCCTTGCCGCCGATTCGAGCGTCTGGACCGACCATGAAGAATTTTCGCGCCTTTGCTTTTCGCTTGCTCTTGTTGGTTGAGGAGTTGGTCATGCTCGTCCTTCACCAGTTACACTGTTTCCACACTACGTCTCGCCAAGAGAGCGCTTCGAGACGTATTCAAACCCGGATTTTCTTAAGACCCGCCGACTTGCAGGCATCCTTCAGAACCTAGTCACATATGACCGTCGATCCGCAATGGGCTATGCGGAACACATACGCGTCGCCGACCTCATCTTCCCTGAAGACCAGTTCGGCACCACCCGTCAAATCGTAAAATTTCTTGCCAAAGTCTCGGTAGCTGTCGTCGTCGCGGATTCCGATCTTCAAGTGCGACCGCGCTTCTTGGTCTCGTCAAGCACCTTCTCAATCGCATCTACATACGTGGAGACATGCCTGCTGGGATGCAGCGATAGATCCATATCCGCTGCAAGCTCTCTATCCGCTGGCAAATAGGTTCGATTACCAGGAGAATCTATGTCGAACATCTCGGATGTCGGTATCGCGAAACGCGTCATGGTCCGCGAGCTGCTGCGGGATGATGTGATGATCAAAAAAGGATCGACATATGCTCTTTACCTGAAACCACGTCTTGCCACGCGTTCAAAGGCTCGAGACGTCTCTAAACCGTAACCTCTTTAGACCCGCGGACTTGCAGGCGTCCTTCAGCCCCCCGTCACATATGATGTTCGATGCGTGATGGGCCATACGGAAGACATGCGCGTCGCCGACTGCGTCTTCCCTGAAGACCAGCTCAGCGCCACCCGAAAAATCGTAGAACTTCTTGCCGAAGTCTCGATAGCGGTCGTCGTCACGAATTCCGATTTTCAAACGCGATTTCGCTTCGTCCAGCGCATCGAGAACACGAAGGACATCACAGAACCAGTACCCCGATCCGTCGTAAACACCACTCGGGATACGCACATCGCACAACACGAAGGAAAATCCCTTCGGATCGACGGTCTCCAGCACAACCTTCGTTCTGTCGGAGACTAGCCAAAATCCGTAGTAACTCTCGAGATCGTGCGGCAAGTCGCCGGCCCTCTTGTCAAAGACAAAGCGGGGTGGCTCATCAAACGGAGGCAGATGATAATGGCCCTGCGGAAGGATGTTGTCGTCCTCCAACCGAAAACCTGGCTTGCCGCCGACCCGGTAATCGGGACCGATCACGTAGAACTTGCGCTTGCGCACTTTTGGTCGTTTCGCAATCGATATTGACCGTTCGCTACTCATTCTGGTCCGTTCTCTTGGCGTGATGCGTTACCAGCGTGGTCGCTATCGGCACGTCAGTCCGTCACGCAGAAAAAGACCGGCATTCCACCAAACCGGTCGGAGTTCTTGTATCGGACCGCGAAGCGCTCGCGCTCGTCTCCTCCAAATGTGTCGCCGTCTTTGACCACGTTTCCGTGCTCGACGAGATAGGCGGCAAGGCCCGCCACCTTGTCGATCATCGTTGGAAAAGGGAGCTTCCCAGTCTCGAATTCGATCTCACGTCCGGCGAATGCCGCAAGCCCCATCGTCACGGCGCCGATTCCCGCACCTGAACGAAACGGAAGGAGGTCGAGCCACAGCGTGAAGGGATAATCGGGAAACGGTGCGAAGGATCGACCAGACATCTCGAGCCAGAGCTTGGCAGGCCGGGCGACCTTGCCGCCCCATACTACGCCGCAACATTCCGGGATGACGGCGATCAGCGCGCCGATGACCGCGGTGCTGAGACGAGCAGCGGGCAGCGGCTGCTGGCTTTTCCCAAGTACAGAAACGATCAGATGACCTCGATGCCGTGCTGCGACTGTCTTCCCCTCCGGCCAGGTCGTTGCAGTGCGTGACCACAAGCCAGGATCATTCGGAATCGGCGCTGGCATCGACATCACCGCGACAAGTTCATCACCGCAGCGAATAAGCGGCGAGCTCGCAGAATTTCGGTGAGCTCCAGTCGGGCCGTTGTCCGACACCGTTTCCACCGGCAATTCGGGATATCGCGTGCGGAGGGCCCTGGCGACGGCCGACATGTCCGGCGTTGTCGGATTGTCCAGCAGGACAAAGGCGAGAGACGAGCTACTCATTGGCCATCCGCATTTTCACTCAAAGGTAGAAACTAAAACTCGATATAGAACAAACAATGAACAAATGTCAACAGGCAACCGACCACTGGAGTGGTTTGCAGCGCGCGAGCGCAATAGTCGCCTGAGGGAGAAGACACCCGATCGACAATGAGACTTCGACTCCCTCGCGCTGCACCATCACGCGTCTCGCACATCGCGACGAAAAGAACTGCCGCGGAATTCTCCGCGCGGGTCGATGCAAACTCATTTCGATGATGCCACTTTGCCAGGTGATTTGCCTGACGTGTCAAACTTTATCTAAAATGCATCAAATCGAATTTGGCGGAATGAAACTTCTTCGCGTCACCTTCATCTCCGATGTTGGCAAACTGCCCCTGATTTGCCCGACGCATCAACCGCCAGGTTTGCGATCGGAAGTCAATCGGAGGCAACTCAAGGATCAAGCGTCCCACCGCAACGAATGAGCGGCGAACTCGCAGAAGCTTTGGTGCGCTCCTGTCGAGCTAATGTCCGACACCGTTTCCACCGGCAATTCCAGATGTCGCGCGCGGAGAGCCTTGGCGACCGCAGACACGTCCGGCGTGGTCGGCCTATCTATCCAGCAGGACAAAGGCCAGAGACGAGCTACTCATTAGTGATCACATGCCGGCAATTTCCCCGACGTGTCGAACTTTACCTAAAATGCACGAAATCGAATTTGGCGGAACGAAACTTCTTCACGCCACCATCATCTCCAAAGTTATCGAGTGACTGAAGGATCAAGCGTTGAGCGGCGGCCCTACGCTTGAAATCCATCTCGGAGGAGATCGATGTACTACGTCGCCGCTGCACTGCTCGGCCTGTCGGGCCTGTTCTATTCCGCGAGCCATCACGAGATCGGCTCGTTTGGCGTCACCGTGTGTACCTACGGAAGCGCCTTCTGCGACAACCCCATATATGTCATTGCGGGCGCAGGCCTCGCGGCCGCCTGGGGCATGTTCGTCAGCGTGCGGTAGGCGTGGGGATGGCTCCTTTGTGCCTCATCAATGCCAGCCTAGATAAGAAGCCAGCTCCCAAAGCACGAGTACGGCGCCGATCGCGATAAGCACGATCCCGAGGCCTCTCATGTACTTTTGGTAGTTCTCTTCGGACAAAAAACGAATTGCGATGCTGGTCTTCATCCAGACTCCCCGTCGAAAAATATCCGGCTTCTGAAGATAGATTGCGCCGATCGCAATCAAGATCGCACCATATAAAAAGTTCTGCATAGCCCCTCCAAGCGAGAAAATTCCATCAAACATCCTGAGGTAGCACTTGATAGGACCCCAGTCCAGCCGGACGCGTTCGTGGAATCTGCGCCCCTCAACCGCCCGCACTATGCGGCTTATTCCAGAAGAACGCGCGATTGCCGAGAGCAGCTTCTGCGTACCGATCAATCGCGACCTGAATGGCCTGAACGTGCAGAAAGCACCAACCTTCAAATGGTGCGAGGCGGCGGACTTGAGCCAGCGCCTTCACGAACTCCGAATGTTGGTCGCTATCCGTAAAACATTGCGGGCGCTCTTTCACCATTTCCGTCCTCCCAGCACCCTGCCCTTCACCGGACCCGGCTCAGACTTCCTCAGTTCGTCGCGCTGCACGCAGAGCCTGTCTTGCATGCGTTGCAGCAAGGTCTCGGTCGAGGCCGTTGAGATGCCGGCGCGCTGAACTGCAGGACTTCCTTGCGCTGGCGCCCTATCTGCGCGCGCATGCGCTCGATTTCCGAGCGGATGAATTCGAGGGTTGGCATTCTCGGCTCTTACAGGCGGTGAGGCTTGAGCAATTCGAGCTACCGTTTTCAGCGCCTCCACGGGCAAACCCCGCCGAAAACACTCCAATCGACAATAAGATCACGATCCGTATCGGCCTGAAGCCTTAGGCTAAGCTCCGCCGTCGCCGCGACGGTCCGTCGTGTCCGGGATCATTCGCCTCCATGAGAGGCTGCAACAGGCCTTCCAAGAACCGGCCGCGATGGCTCTATTTGAAGCAATAAAAAAGGGCCGAATCGGCCCTTTTTTCGCATATTCGTTGTGATGCTGCTAACCGCTGGTCTCATCTCCAAAGAGAGAGCTCAAACAATTCATGAATGTCTCCCACGGCAGGTGTCTCGTACTATGCACTACTCCGCCCCCATTTAACAACGCCTTTACGTCGGCAAAAGTAGCTGAAACTCGAAAATTTTCTCGCCAGGGCTAACGCTCTGCACCGGTGAAAAAGTTACAGGCTGTCCATAAATCATCGACTTAGGAACGAGAATACACAACCGATCTAGCATTGCATCGACAAACAACAAAGCCCGCGACCAGTGACGGCGCGGGCTCGACGATTTCTGCGATGATGCCTGTTTACAGGTGATTTGCCCGACGCGTCAACTGAAAATCCGAAATACCGTTGATCCGACCTGCGGGAACTTTTCGTCCCTAACCTGAGTTAGCCGGGAGAATTCGGAAAGAGCACCCCGACGCGAGGCCCCGCCATTCATGACCGCCCCCATCCTTCCCGCACCGCCAAAATCCCTTCGGACGGTGCTGAAACGGCTGGGGCCCGGCCTGATCACGGGGGCGGCGGACGACGATCCGTCGGGCATCGCCACCTATTCGCAGGCCGGCGCGCAGTTCGGCTACGGCCTGCTCTGGACGGTGTTTCTCACCCTGCCGTTCATGATCGCGATCCAGCTCGTGAGCGCGCGGATCGGCCGGGTCACGGGCAAGGGGCTGGCGGCCAACGTCATGAAGCTCGTGCCGCGCTGGCTGGTGCTGGCGCTGGTCGCCATGCTGGTGGCCGCGAACATTTTCAACATCGCCGCCGACATCGCCGCGATGGCGGAGGCGCTCTCGCTCGTCATCGGCGGGCTGAACCACGAGCACGCGCTGATCTTCGCGGCATCCTCGACCCTGCTCCAGATCTTCGTGCCCTATCGCCGCTACACGCCGGTGCTGAAATTCTTGACGCTGTCGCTGTTCGCCTATGTCGCGACCGCCTTCACCGTGAACATCCCCTGGAGCACGGCGCTGCTCGCGGTAGTCTGGCCGCAGGCCAACCTCAGCGCCGATTATTTCCTGATGGTCGTCGCCGTGCTCGGCACCACCATCAGCCCCTACCTCTTCTTCTGGCAGGCCTCCCAGGAGGTCGAGGAGATGAACCACAGGAATCGCCGCCCGTTGCGCAACGCGCCGCGCACTGGGGACCCCGAGTTGACGCGCATCAGAATCGACACCACGCTCGGCATGCTGCTCTCGAACGGCATCGCCTTCTTCATCATCCTGACCACGGCGTCCGTGTTGCACGCCAGCGGCGTCACCAGGATCAATTCGGCGACGGAAGCCGCCGAAGCGCTGCGGCCGCTCGCCGGCGATTTCACCTTCCTCTTGTTCGCGCTCGGCATCATCGGCACGGGGCTCCTGGCGATCCCGGTGCTGGCGGGCTCGGCCGCCTATGGCGTCGCGGAAATCTTTGGCTGGCGCGCAACGCTGGAGGCAAAGCCGGATGAGGCCATCGGCTTCTACACGATCATCGCGGCCGCGACCGTGATCGGCTTCGGGCTCGGCTTCACCGGCATCGATTCCATCCACATGCTGGTGTGGAGCGCCGTGCTCAACGGCGTCGTCGCCGTCCCCATCATGGCGATGATGATGCTGATCGTCTCGAACGCCGGCATCATGGGCCAGTTCAAGGCGAGGCCATGGCTGATCGCGCTCGGCTGGCTCGGCACGGCGCTGATGGCACTCGCGGTCGTGGCCCTGCTCGGCTCGTCCGTTTTCGGCTGAGGCGGCTCAGTTCGTCAGGGCCGCCGAAATCTGCGAAGCGATGATGAAGGCCACGAACACGGCCGGCACGCTGATCAGTCTCAGAAACTGGTCTACCGAAAGCATCTGTCATCCCCCAAGACAATGCGCCTTCGCCAATCGTGCGCCCTACTCAACCCTCTGCACGATTTGCTGATCGGCCGTGAGAACCTGGTCGGAAATGGCTGCCCCACCCAGGGTGAGCAGCGCCAGAATCGATATAACGGCCAAGGCTTGCATGGGGCTGATCGTGTGGGTCCGATTGTGGCCAAAAAGGAAACAAGCCGGCACGATTTCGCGGCGATCCCGCGAAAGATCGTGGCTATCCCCAGCCTTCCCGGCAGCTTTGTCGCGCCGCAAAGCGGCGCGGCTGCATAAGCACTGCGCGCTTGCTGCCGCTTCACGGGGCTCGCGCCTTGGCTTAACAAGCCAGGGATCAACAAGGCTCATCAAGCAGCCGCCAGGGAGCGACATGACGAATTCATCGAAAGCTGTGAACCTCGAAATCCTCGCCTGCGATGCCGGCTGGCGAAACTATCATTTCGTCAAGCTGACGACGGAAGACGGCATCGTCGGCTGGAGCGAGTTCGACGAGGGCTTTGGCTCGCCGGGCGTCGGCGCCGCGATCCAGCGGCTCTCGAGCCGCGTGGTCGGGCAAAACGTCTTCCAGCACGAGCGCATCCATGCCGAGCTGTTCGCGGCGACGCGGCCCGCCGCCGGCGGCGTCGTGGCGCAGGCGCTGGGCGCGATCGAGAACGCGCTGCTCGATGCCAAGGCCAAATGTCTCGGCGTGCCCTGCTACGAGCTGCTCGGCGGCAAGATCCGCGACCGCGTGCGCGTGTACTGGTCGCATTGCGCGACGTGGCGGATCAATCACCCGTCCTGGTACAAGCCGCCGATCGAAAGCCTCGACGGCGTCAAGGCGATGGGGCGCGAGGTGCGCGAGAAGAAGTTTTCCGCGCTCAAGACCAACATCTTCTCCTATGAACAGGGCAAACCGACCGGCTGGCGGCCCGGCTTCGGCTCGCCGTTCATGCCCGAGATCAATGTCGACCGGAAGATCCTGCGCGACCTGCACATGCATCTGGAGGCGATCCGCGACGGCGCCGGCCCTGATGTCGAGATCCTGCTCGACTGCAACTTCAACGCCAAGACCGAAGGCTACCTGAAGATCCTGCGCGAGATCGCGGACATCGACATGTTCTGGGTCGAGATCGACAGCTTCAATCCGGAAGCGCTCGGCTACATCCGCAGGCAGAGCCCGCACCCGATCTCGTCCTGCGAGACGCTGCTGGGCCTGCGCGAATTTTTGCCCTATTTCCGCGAGCAGGCGATGGACGTCGCGATCATCGACACGCCCTGGAACGGCGTCTGGCAGTCGATGAAGATCGCCTCGGCCGCCGAAGCCTTCGAGGTCAACGTCGCGCCGCATAATTTCTACGGCCATCTCTGCTCGATGATGAACGCGCATTTCTGCGCCGCGGTGCCGAACCTGCGCATCATGGAGATCGACATCGATCGCCTGGCGTGGGACCGCGAGCTGTTCACGCACGAGCCCGAGATCGCGAACGGCCATCTCGTCATTCCGGACCGTCCGGGCTGGGGCACCGAGCCGAACGAGGAGGCGCTTGCCGCGCATCCGCCGAAGACCCACGGCGGGCTGCTCAGCTACGGCCGCAAAAGCTGAAGGCCAAAAGCTGAAAACTACGGCGTCACCGGGTTGACGGCCGGGGATGTCTCCGGCCCCGGCCGCGCGGGCTCTATTCGTGATCTCGGATCGGTCGGCAGCACGGTGGCGCCCGCGGCGCGCGCGGCTTCACCTGTGGTGTGATACATCGCGACATGCGCCGGCTGCACCTTGGCCCGGCTCCACGGGCCGTGATCGACGAGCAGCATCGCGGCAATGGTGACGCCGGCGACGATCAGCGCGATCACGCCGGGATGGCGCAGCGCGACGGCAAGAGAGTTCGTGAAGCGGGTTGCCATCGAACACTTCTCGGCTGTTTCCTCTGCGAGGTTAATTCGGTGAGGTCGCGCGGGGTTCCGCGGGGAACGACCGGGTTCCGCGCGGATCTGAGCGGGAGCCTCATTCCGCTGGCGAGATCGCGTTGCTCGGCGTCGGGCGGTCCGCGATCTGTTGCCCGAACAGGCTGCCGATCAACTCGACCGCAGTCCGCGCGGTGCGGCCGCGCTCGTCCAGGAACGGGTTGAGCTCGACGATGTCGACCGACCGGACCAGTCCGGAATCGTGCAGCAGCTCCATGATCAGGTGTGCCTCGCGATAGGTCGCCCCGCCCGGCACCGTCGTACCGACACCGGGGGCCACGCAGGGGTCGAGGAAATCGACGTCGAAGCTGACATGCAGCACGCCGTCGCTTTCCTTCACCCGCTCGATGAAGCGCCGGATCAGGACGGCGACGCCGAACTCGTCGATCTGGCGCATGTCGGCGACGCGGATGCGCCGCGTGCGCATCAGCTCCTTCTCGAGTTTGTCGATCGAGCGCGTGCCGAACAGCTCGAGCTGGCTGGGGTCGATCGAGGCCCGCGGCTCCTTGCCGAGCAGCCCGTCGAGCCCGGGCTCGCCGCACAAGAACGCCGCGGACATGCCATGCATGTTCGCCGTGATCGTCGTCGCCGGCGTGTTGTAGTCGGCATGCGCGTCGAGCCAGAGCACGAACAGTTTGCGCCCGCGCTCTAGCCAGTAACGCGCCATGGCATTGACCGAGCCCATCGACAGCGTGTGATCGCCGCCGAGAAAGATCGGGACCGCGCCGCTCTTCGCGACGTCGTAAGCACGATGGCTCACGACGCGCGTCCAGCGCTGGATTTCCCGGTAGTGATTAGCGTTCTGGGGCAGCTCGTCGCTGGGATCGGGAATGCCGGCGACCGAAAGATCGCCATGATCGACGACCTCGAACTCGAGATTTTCCAGCAAGGTCGCAAGGCCGGCGGTCCGCAAGGCCGCAGGGCCCATCAGCGTCCCGCGCTGCGAAGCCCCCATGTCGATGGGAGCGCCGAGCAGCGCAATGCGCCTGGTTCGATCCGACGTTGTGCGATCGGTCACGACCATCTCCCTGTTCAGGTCTGCGCTGAGGCGTCAGCCTAACAGAGATTCGCGTCCGTCGTTTCCCGGGGCTGATGCTGTCGCCGGCCGACGCCGGAGGAACCAAACCCCGCCCGCCGCATTTTCAGTGCAGGCCGGCACCCGCCGTCAAGACGGCGCCAGTCGCGGATAGCCAAAGGTCTTCGGACCCGCTGTTCAAAACGAGCGCTCGCGAGGATAGCCAAAGGTGCCGGTCCCTGCCATTTCGCGGGTCTGGAGGTCGTAAGCCTTGAGCGTGGACATACCGGAACCAGTTTCGCAGCCCGGCCTGGCCGAGCGCGCCGTCGACGCAGCAACCGACGTCTCCCGCACGATCGGCGAGGTCGCCGGCGGCCTGCACGCCGCAGTCGATCGCCTCACAGCGGCTATCGAGGAGGCGCGAAGGCCCGGCAAGCCGCTCTCGACGGTCGCCGCGATCACGCGCGAGGCGCCGCTGGCGAGCCTTTTCGTCGCGTTCCTGTTCGGCGTCGCGATTGCGCGCCGCCGCTAACCTCCGATTCGGCCGAAATTGTCTGTACCGCCGCGCATCGCACTCAGGCGGCGCCGACAGCCTCCTGGATCGGCTGCACCGTCAGAAACTGGCGCCCGAATGCTTCGGCCGGCATCGGGCGGCCGAAGAAATAGCCCTGCCCTTCCTCGCATCCCATGCTGACCAGGAAGTCGGCCGTGGCGCGGTTCTCGATGCCCTCGGCGATCACGGAGAGGCCAAGCTGCTTGCTCAGTCCGACGGTCGAGCTGACGATAGCTGCGTCGTCGGAATCGGCGAGCAGATCGAGCACGAAGGAGCGGTCGATCTTGAGCCCATCGAGCGGAAACTTCTTCAGATAGCTCAGGCTCGCGTACCCCGTGCCGAAGTCGTCGAACAGGACGCGGACACCGAGCTCCTGGATCCGCTTGAACATGTCGAGCACCCGCGCCTCGTCGAGCAGCAGGATATCCTCGGTCACCTCGAGCTCGAGCAACGACGGCGTGAGCCCGGTAGCGGCGAGCAACTCGGCAACCGAATGCGCCAGATCACCCGAATGAAGCTGCGATGGCGATAGGTTGATCGCGACGCGAACGTTGTTGCCGGCGAGCTCCCACGCCCGCGCCTGCTTGCATGCGGTTTCCATCACCCAGCCGGCGATCCGTTCCGAGAGCGCCGACGTATTGACGATCGGCATGAACTCGGCCGGCGAGACGTAGCCGCGCGAGGGATGACGCCAACGGATCAGCGCTTCCGCGCCGAGGAGCGCGCCGTCAACCAGACGAACCTGCGGTTGGTAGAACAGCTCGAATTCGTTGCGGTCCGCGGCCTGCGCGAGCTCGCTCTCGAGCGTCAGCCTGTTCTCGAGTTCCTGTCTGATGGTGCTCTCGAAGATCACGTAGCCGCCGCGGTGGGTCGTCTTCGCCCGGTAGAGCGCGAGATGGCCGTTGCTCAGGAGGTCGTCGGCGTTCTGCCCGCCATCCGGATAGACGGCGACCCCGACGCTGGTCCTGACGCGATGCTGGCGCATGCCGGCAACGAGCGGCAGCTCGAACGCGCGCATCACGCGCTCGGTGAACACCGCGATCGGCTCATTGGCCTCGACACAGTCAATCGCGATTGCGAACTCGTCGCCGCTGAGCCGCGCGAGCATCGCCTTGGCTCCGGCCTCGGCCCGCAGCCGCTCGGCGACCGCCTTGAGCACGAGATCACCGGCCGCATGACCGAACATATCGTTGATCTGCTGGAAGCCGTCGAGCCCCAGCACCAGGAGCGCGACCTCGTGCGACCGCCGCTTCGCCGCGGCGACCATGCCGACGAGCCCCGCATGCAAGGTGTTGCGGTTGGCAAGACCCGTGAGCGAGTCGTACTCTGCGAGATATTTCACGCGTTCGGCCTCGCGCTTGCGGACAGAGATGTCACGCAGGATCGCGCCATACTGGAAGCCGTCCGTGCCTTGCCAACCCGAGAAGCTGGCCTCGACCGGAAACACCTCGCCGGTCTTGCGCCGTCCCTCAAACTCGACGACGACGGCCCCGCCCGGGACCAGCAACGCCTGACGCGCGGCGTCACGGATCGAGAAGCGCCTGGTCGCGCCGTCGGTCGGCGCTGCGCAGAGCGCTTCGAAGGGGTGGCCGATCATTTCCGCCGGCATGTAGCCGAAGATCGCGCTCGCGCCGGGATTCCACACTGTGATCATGTGATTTTCGTCGGTGCAGACCAGGCCGTCACCGAGCGACATCGCGATGCGGTGGAAGCGGCTCTCGGCGATGCGGCCCAGCAGGCTGCGGAAATCGATCTCGTCGAGCGCGATCGCGGTGAGATAGGCAACGGTCGCGATGTGGAACAGCGAGGTGTCGATGACGAGCGGCCATTTCAGCTGCACGAGGGCAGCGACGAGTTCGACTGCCGCCGCGGCTGCAACGAGGATCACGACCCGAACGCCCGGACCAAGGCGGCGCCAGGAGAACATCATGAGCAAGGCCAGGGCACAGAGGCCCAGGGTCATGCCGATATCGGAAGTCCATCGCAGCGTGCGATGCTGAAGGATCGATTCCGCCGCCAGCGCCTGGAGCACGGGACCGGATGCGACATTGCCATTGGGTACGCTGAAGCGGTCGCCGAGCTCGAGGGCGGTGGCCCCGACGAGGACCTTCTTGTCCTTCAGCCTGGCAAGCGTCGTGGCGTCGCCGCGTAGCACGTCTGCAAAGGAGACGCGCGGAATCGATGCCGCGCGGATCGAGAAATCGATCAGGAACGGCGAGCTCCGGTTGGCGTATTGCCCGGCCAACACCGCTGCCATCGAGGGCACGAACTCTTCGCCGAGCTTCTCGCCGAAAGGATAGCGTCGAACCAGCCCGTCGGACTCCACGGCAACATTGACGACGGCCGGCCACGACTGTTCGCCAAATGGCGCCAGAGGACGGTTGATGTGGATCCCGCTGCCGTTCGGTGCCGGTTGCTTGAAGGACGGCAGGATCGTCGAACCGCCGACGTCCTTCAGCGCCTCGACGAAAGCCTGGTCGGATGCAGGATCGGACGGTGTGCTGAAATCGACGTCGAAGGCGACATCGCGAACACCGGCGTTTTCGAGCTTGCGCAAGAGTTCGGCATGCAGCCGCCGCGGCCACGGCCAGACGCCGATCCGGTCGATCGATGCCGCATCGATCGCAATCACCGCAATATCACCGCTCGCCTCGCGCGATTGCCAGGCGAAGCGCAAATCAGTGAGCGCGCTGCGCAGCGCGCCGTGCCATCCCGTCGACAGCACGACGGCAAGCGCAGCCACAACCAGAATATGCGGTCGATAGCGTTTCACTTGGTCCCCCCGCACATCCGGCTCAATCCGGATGTGCCCCCTTGATCCCCTACGGAATGGCCTCAGTGCTTGTAGCGGCCATTGGCATTGCCGTTACTGCCGTTGCCCCCGCCATTCCCGTTGCCGTTGCCCTGGTTACCTTTGCCATTGCCGGTCGAGCCGCTGTTGTCGTTTCCGGAATTGCCGTTGTTGCTGCCGGAACTGCTGCTCGAGCTATCGCTCGTCGACCCGGCCGTTGTCGCAACCGTCGTCGTGGTCGTGCTCGACGAATTCGTGCTGCCGCTCGCGGTGCTGCTGCTCGTCGTCACCGCCGTCTGGCTGGCGCTGTTGGAGGCCGTCGTCGTGCTCGTCTTGCCGTCGCTCCAGACGGTATCGGTGCCGGAGCTTGACGCGCTTCTGACGGCGGCAGTCGCAACCGATCCGCGTGCGAGCCCGTGCGTCACCTTGTGGAAATTCAGCTTCACCTCGCCAAGCGAACTGGAGATGCGGACGACGCCCGGTTTGACATGAGACCCGCCAACCGCCTGCTGGGGCTTGGAAGCCGCTCCCGCCGCCTTGCTCGTCTCGATGTGCGCGAGAGCGTGGAAGGTGTGGCCGTTCGCAGCATTGCGCGGAACCGGCAGGCCCGATTTCGGCACCGGCACTCGCTCGATCGTCGACGCGCGCGGCTTGCCCTGCTCGATCGGATTGAAGGTACCGGAGCCGCTCAGGTTCAGGCCAGGCTTGCCATGCTCGAAGGCCGTCGCGGCCTGGCCGGGCATCACCTGGGCGATCTGACCGGTGCGGAAATCGGAGACCTCGACCTGCCCACGGACGACGCCGACCTTGGTGCTGTCAGCGTTCACCGTGACGCTGAACTGCGTGCCTTTGACCACGGCGGCGAGATAGGGCGTCTCGACTTCGAAATGCTTGACGTTACGCTTTTCGACTTCGAGCAGGATCGAGCCCGCCTGCTGCACGATGGTGGTCGAAAGCCCGTCCTTCTGCTCTGTCGGCAGACCGACGACGGAATTCGGTGAGATCAGGATGGTCTCTTCGCCGCGCACCAGAAGCACGCGACCGTTGCGCCCGGTCCGAATGGTATCGCCAGGCTTCAGCGTCTCTTCCTGCTTGAGAGAGACCTGCTGTGCGCCGTCGGTCGCGATCCAGACGTCGCCCGACGCCTTGCTGACCGACCAGACACCGCCGTCCGCCGCAATAGCATTGGAAGCAAATCCCAGTACCAGCGCGGCCAACAGGGCGCGCCGCATTCCATCTCTGCCGAGCATGATGAGTCCTCAGTCCGCGAACAGCTGACCTGAGATTTATCGGCGATGTCTCAAGATTGGATTAGCCGGAGTCCCGGCAAGTTCCATGGCCCCGTTAACCAATCGTTGACCATAAAAAACTATGAAAAATCATGCGCCTAACGATCTCTTACCGAACCCGTGGAGCGACTCAGTTGAACTACGGAGGGCGGTCCCGATGCAGCCGCCCGTGGAGCCATTTTGCTACCGTAATGGGCCTGCTTGTGCCCACTCTTGCGGCAATTCCGCAAGGTCTCGCGCAGCAAGCGAACCAACCGGGCTTCGATCCGCGACAGACCGAAAAATATTTCGACACACAATCCGATCAGAACTCCCGCAGCCGCCCCCCCGTAAGACTACCGAGTCTCGGCCGGCCCGACGTCGGCGCCGATGCTCGGCCGCAATTCGTGCTTCGCGACGTCAGCATCACTGGTGCGAACGGCATTCCGCGTGATCGCATCACCAGCACCTGGCAACCGTATCTTGGAAAGCGGGTCTCGCAGGCGGACCTCGCGGTGATCGCCAGCGCCATCAGCGATCTCTATCGCTCCGCCGGTTTCCATCTGAGCCGGGCTATCATCCCGCCGCAGGACATCCACGATGGACGCGTCCGGATTCAGGTGATCGAAGGCTCCATCGTCGAGGCCGACTTGAAAGGCGATGGCGCCGAGCAGTTCGGCATCCGTCCGATGCTGGGTCCGGTCCTCGCCGAACATCCCTCGCGCCTCGCCACGCTCGAACGCCAGCTTTATCTGATCAACGGATGGCCGGGCGTGCGGATCGCCGATACTGCGCTCGAGGAAATCGGCACCGCGAGCGGCCGTTTCCGCCTCACCGTCTTCCTGAAGACCTGGCACATCTTCACCTCGTTCGGCCTGGACAATCTTGGATCATCGTCGGTCGGACCGTGGCAGACCTATGCGACCGGTGCCTTCAACTCCTACCTCGTGCCCGGCGACACGCTGGCGGTCAACCTGTCGACGATTGCAAACGATCCGCGTCAGCTTGGCTTCGGACGATTGTCCTATGACGCGCCGGTTGGTGTCGACGGCGTGCGGCTCGGTGCCGCGATCCTGTACAGCGCGGTGCGGCCGGGCGATGCCCGTCGCCTCGACAGCGACATCACGACGACGGAAGCCTTCGAGCTACGGGCAAGCATCGCCCCGCTTCAGTCGCAAGCATCTTCGCTCACGCTCACCTCGGCCTTTACCTTCAGCAACGTATCGGAACACGATATGTTCGGGCCATCGTACAATGATCATATCAGAACGGCGAGCCTGACCTCGGATTACCGGCTGCAGGACCGCTTCGGCGGCACCAACCATCTGACGCTGACCTATCGCCAGGGGCTCGACATTTTCGGCGCCTCGCACTGGACCGACGACCTTCTGTCGCGCGACGGCGCCTCGGCGAACTTCTCGGTGTTGAACGCCTGGTTCACGCGCTACCAGACTCTCACCGACGCGTGGTCGATCAAGCTTTCAGGCGCGAGCCAGACCGCATCCCGGCCGCTGTTCACGTCGCAACAATTCTATCTCGGCGGCGCCGCCTTCGGCCGCGGCTATGGCGCCGCCGAAATCAGCGGCGACAACGGGCTTGCCGGATCGTTCGAGCTTCGCTTCGACCAGACGGTCAATTTCCGCTACTGGACCGGCTACCAGATCTACGGGTTTGCCGATGCCGGCGCGGTGTGGAACGACGGCTATCGGCTGAGCGAGGGGTTGTCGCTGACGTCCGCCGGCGCCGGCATACGCCTGTTCCTGTCGGACGATTTGCGGGCTGATCTCGCCGTCGCTGTTCCGCTCAGCTACCGCGCGCCGGACAATGAACGGCGGAATGCGCGATTCCTGTTCACGCTATCGAACGCCTTCAGGCTCTGCCCGGAGCGGGGCAAGGCCAATTGCCTCTAGTTCTGCTGTTTGCTGTGCGATCGCAGCAAGCTTGCCTAAATTTAATCCCGCCTCGCTCTCACAATCGCTCGATCCGCGAGTTCCCCATCACTACCTCTGTGAAAAGTGATCGGGATGAAACGATGAAGAGGGCTTTTGCGATTTTGGCGTTCCTTTGCGTCCTTGCTACGGGCGAATACTTCACCATGAGCAAGTTCGCGATCCGCCACGAGACGCTCAATCTGTTCGACGCCGCACGCCAGCGGCCGGTCTCGGTCGACATCGCGGTGCGCCGCGATTACGAAACCAAGGCCAATCTCGGCCTCTGGAAGCTTCCGCTCGCCGTCATCAGCAACGGCAACACGGTCAAGGCCACCGAGTATTCGTTCCTCGCCAACGTGCTCGCCGCGCGCGGATATCTCGTGGCCAGCATCCAGCAGGATCTGCCGAGCGATCCGCCCCTGATGACCAAGGTCGGCCAGCCTTATGTCGGCCGAAAGGACGTTTACATGCGCTGCGAGGCCAACATCCTGTTCGTCCTGAACGAATTGAAGAAGCAGCAGGAGAACGCGGAATACGATCACATTACCCTGGTCGGTCATTCCAACGGCGGCGACGTCTCCATGTATGTCGCCCATCAGCATCCCGAGCTGGTGTCGAAGGTGATCACGCTCGACAATCTGCGGGTGCCCTTCGTGCTCAGCGATCACCTGAAGATCCTGTCATTCCGCTCGAAGGACCCGAAGTTCGTCACCGATCCCGGCGTCCTGCCAACGCCCGAGCAGGCGAAATTGCGCGGCATCGACATCATCAATACAGGCGCCCAGCACACCGAGCTGAGCGACCGGGGCCCGGATTCGGTGAAGGAGAAGATCCAGGCCACGCTGGATCAGTTCCTGCGCAGCAGCTCCAGCAGCGAGCTCGCGCCGGCTGATACGACGAGCCCGATGATCATGAACCCCGGCGACTACTAGGCCCACCCGCCAATCGAGGACCCGACTGAGGTCCGCTTTTCATCCAATAACCATGGTCTGTTGAACCGGGAACATGGCTGGAACGACCTAATCGGCGTTCCCAGAGTTCGATCCCCGTGGCAACGGAGGCGGCCATAACACTCCCTTACGAAAACCAGCGCCCCGTCGTCTCGGACGACAGCCTCGCCGTCGTTGTCTACGGACTTTACGGCGTGGGTTATTTTACCGGGATTTCCGCGCTGATCGGCGTCATCATCGCGCATATGAAGGTCGACGATGCGGCCCCCGTGCCGCGCTCGCACTACCGGTTTCAGATCAGGACCTTCTGGATCGGACTGGCGTATCTTACGGTCGCCATTCCGTTGTGCATGGTGCTGATCGGCTTTCCGATTTTTGCCTGGTGGTTCATCTGGACGATGGTCCGCATCGTCAAGGGCAGCTTGTTGCTCATCGAGCACAAACCGATCGCCAATCCGATGTCCTGGCTGTTCGGATAGTCCAGCCATCGGGTGATGTGGGTCACGCTCCGGCCAAGCCGGCTTGCGCCAGATCAAGGCGGTACAGCGCCGAATGCGCGACAAGGCAAACCTCGAGCGTCGGGGAAGCCCAGATGTCGCACTCCATACAAAGTCTAAGGCTGCCCGCCGCGGCTACGCCGACCTTCCTTCGCCGCATCTATCGCTCCACCTGCAGGCTGGTTCGGTCGATCGTCGCCCGCATCGACCTCTCCCAATTCCCTGGATCGTGCTGCGGTTGAGCACGGACACCGGACAAATGGTTCAAGGACGCCCCATGCGCGCGGCTGTCAGACGGCTTTCAACTCTGATCGTCGCAACCGGCCTGTCCGGATCGCCGGCTTTCGCCGCCGATCCCGATCACGGGGCCGATCTTGCAAAGCGCTGGTGCGCGAGCTGCCATGTCGTGACGAGCGAACAGAAACAGGCGAACGCCGACCTCCCCGCCTTTGCGGCAATCGCACGCAGGCCTGACTTCACGCCGGAGAAGCTGGCCTTCTTCCTGCTCGATCCGCATCCGAAGATGCCAAACTTCCCCTTGAGCCGGATCGAGGCCGGCGACATCGCCGCCTATATCGGCTCGCTACGCAAGTAGCGCGCTGACGCTGGCGTCGAATGCAAATCCCTGCCGGTTGAGCCGACAGGGATCAGCAGAAAGGACGACGGACGGCGGATGGTATGTTCATCCGGTGGGCCATCATGGACCTGCCCCGCAATTGAATTCCGCGCGACGCTCTCACGCAAGATCAATTTGTAAGCACGCGCACCGCCCGCGGCTCAGGACTTGCCTTTGCCGGGTTGCATCAGGTTGCCGGTGATCTGTCGCATATGCTCACCGGCGTTGGTGAATTGGCTTCTCAGGAATTCGGACTGGATCCGCATCGCTTCCTGAAGATCGGTTGCGTGAACCAGCTTGCGCGCGTGCTCGAACGCAGCCTTCATGTTCTGTTCGGTGAAAGCAAGCGCCTGCTTGGAAACCTCTGTGCCGGTTCCAGGCACTGATGACATCGACTTGGTGGCAGCATCGAAAAACAGGCCGAAGGCTTTCTCCGCCTGATCGATGGTCTTCTCGGCCAGATCGCGCAATTCGGCCGGAACTTCGAGCTTCGGTTCGATCATGTCGCCGTCCTCCCCTTGTCCCTGACTGATTTATCACACTTATTGGATCGCATTCCAGCGGCTCGGCTGGCATCAGGGATCCCTGGGGGCGGCCGGTTCTGGTTGGGACGTCGACGGGCGATGCCCCGTCTCAAGAAAGCGGGTGTTCGGGAATCTCTTCGGTGCTGAGGTCTTCGACCAGCTTGATGACCTCGAAACGCTGCCGCGGCGCGAGCTTGAGAAATGCACGCAGCAGTCGCAGGCTCTCGACGGTTTGACTCGCAGGCGCCCCCAGCTTCAGGTGCAGTTCAGTCGCGAAATTGAGGTTTTTCATCTCGCACCTATGAAAGGAACGACCTTCGTGAGAGGGCAGACGTCATTCGAGAACCGGACCTCGGACATGAACGGCTCTCGGCCGGGCGACCGCGGGCGAACCGCCAAACCACATGCCCGCAACGGATCGGGCGAACCCGATGAGGTTGCAACTATGACAAGGAACAACCCATCCGGCAAGCCAAACTGCTGGGAGAGGGTTGCTTCGTCGTCATCGCACCTCGGCAAATTCCGGATGACAGACCCGGTCTACCCCCCCGCGACAGGATTCAGCAGGTCATAGCTGCACTTTGACTTGATCTACGTCAATGCGACAACGCGGCGTATTTTGTTTCCGATTATGAACGGGGAACGGGGGGCACGATGCGCACATATTATTGCGATTTGAAGGCTGGCGCCCCGGTTCGGGACCGGCAAGGCGCGGAGTCGACGCCGGGGCCGCGAACCGATCGGGCTACTGCTTTTTCAGCGTGTAGACGTAATCGTTGAGGCCCGCCTCGATGGTCGCATCGTCCACGAAGTGGAAATCGATCTCGCAGCCCGTTTCAAGCGTCTTGATCTTGTCGCTGGTGAAGCCGAGCGAGACGGCGAGCGCCTTCGGATCGGCCTTCTTGCTGGAGTGCTGCATCTCGTCGAAAGCGCCCTGGAAGATCATGTCGGCGCCGTAGTCGGTGAGCTTGTATTGCGGCTTGGCGCAGGCAAAGGGGGGTGGTCCGGAGATTTCCTTGGCCTTGACGACGACTACCTTGCCCATCAGCCGCGCCTGCTCTGCGCTGTCGGGCTTGTGTTGCGGATCTGCCCAAGGCGCCACCACCGCGCTCGTGAATTTCCAGGTTCCGACGTAGGAGAGATCGGCCGCGTGAGCAGCGCCGGCCGCAGCCAGAGAAGCCAGAAGGCAAACGACGCCGGCAAATTTCATCTAAAGGTCCCGCTTAGGTCTCATACTTGGACGGGACGCGCCACGTCGCGGTTCACCGTCTTACGATATTTTTCAAAGGCATGAACCGCCATTCGCAAGCGGGCGACCAAAGGCCCAGTGCGATACGGCCACGCGGATCACGGGCGCCATGGCTGACTTCTGGACTAACGATTCGGGCGCGCATCCAGCAAAGGAAGACGGAATGCTTTCTCGCAGCGATCTCATCAAGGGCGGGGCGGTTGCGCTTTTCACTCTCGCATCACACGGCGCATGGGCGCAGGAGACCAAGATGAACCTTTTCAAGATCGTCACCGTCAAAGACGAAATCGTCATCGGACTGAACGCCGAAGAGCTCCAGGCGCTCGGCGGCAACGACGCCAGCGCGGTGGCCCATGCGCTGGCACAGAAGGGCGATCTCACCGTGTGGCAATACAACGTCCACCGCGGCCAGAACGGCGAGATGCAGCAGGCGCCGACCGCCAAGATCGGATTGCTGGCCAACGCCTCGCTCCGCGTCGAACCCTACACGACGCCGTACCAGATCATGCCGCATCCGTGAGATGCGTGATCACGCTCGAGAACAACCCGGCGCGATGACGATTCATCCAATCGCATCGCGCTCTTGGGCATGTCGACAAGAAGCGACGCCGGACTGTCCCTGCTCCCTCCCCAAGCGAGAAAGCGCATACCTTGGATAGCACCCAATTGCTCTGGACCCAAATCGGTGCCGGCATCTGCACGTTGATGTTTGGCGGCCTGCTGTTCAACCTGGTTCGCCTGCGTGGCCGTCTCCAGGCCGCCGCCAGCTGGATAGCCGTCGAAGGCGTCATCATCGCATCGGAGGTGAAAGCGCCGTCGGCGCACGTATCCGATGACCTGAACGATGCAACTCCTCTTATCCGCTATCGTTACCGGGTCGGCGGCCGGGAGTTCGAGAGCGACAGGACGAGGATCGGTGGCACGGCAATGACGACGAGGACGCTCGCCACACGACAGGCGGGGCAGTATCCGGTCGGGGCCGTGGTCGACGTTCACGTCGATCCGAAAGACCCCGGCAATGCCGTCCTCGATCCCTCGCAGGTCGGCAACCTTTCGGCGCAGGTCGTCCTCACCGTGACGTTCGGCATCATCGCAGCCGTTTTGATCGCGCACGCGATCGCCGGCCGGGTGCTCTATGCCGCCAACGGGATACCTCTGTTCGCCTTCCTGCTTCCGGCACTCGCTTTCGCCGCGGCCGTGGCCGCCATTCTCGCCTTCGTCCGGATGCGCCGGCTCGCCACCGCAAGCCTGCGCTGGCCCACCGCTCCGGGCACGGTGACGGCTTCGCGCGTGATCGAGGAGATGATCGAGGATCGCAGCGACGACGATCGGACGCGCGTCAAGAAGATCCACCGCTATCAGGTCGATCTCCGCTACGCCTATCGCGTCGGCAATCGGGATTTCGTCGGCGTTCAGCCAAACTGGGGCTGGACCGGCATCTACGGGCTTCGCGAGCTCGCCGAAAGCGCAGCCAGCAAATATCCACCCGGCCAGGCCGTGACGGTCCATTACGATCCCCGGCAACCTTCCCAGGCCGTGCTCGAGCCTGAAAGCCGCCAGGGCTCGTTCGCGCCGCTGATCTTCGGCGCAATCAGCGCCGCCGTGGCAACGGCCCTGGTCTGGATCTTCGTTCGCGCCAGCTTCTCGTGAGCTAGCGCATGATCCGGACCCGAAGGTCCGCGTTAGCGCAAAGTGTGATGCGATTTTCCCTCGCGACAAACGCGGAACGCGTTTGCGCCGAGGTCAATGAACTAAAGCGCGATAACTATGTCATCGCGCTTTAGTGCTAGGCGGGCTCGTCGCGCCAGCGCCGTCGGACGCAAAGCCGTAGATCTGCGCCAGCCGGTCCAGGCATTCCTGCAGCCTCTTGGAGAAATAGTCGTTCCAGCGCTGGCTGCGCACGGCGCGGCGTTCCCCAACCTGCTCCATCGTCAGTCCGAGCACCAGGACATCATGCACGAGCGCCGCGCCGTCGGTGCCAAGCTCGCGCTCGATCCGGTTCAGCCGCAGCACCGCCTGGCGCTGGCTCTCGGTGACGGGCTCCCGGCCAAGGGTGCCATCGACATATTCCCGGCCCGGATCGACCGCCTGCGGCCCCCGCTCCGCGTTCTCCCAGTCGTTCTGGAACGCACGGCCGCCGCGGTACTGCGCTTCGTCGATCTGGTGATGAGAATGGAGCCGGCCCAACGGATCGTTGCGAATCGAGCGCAACGCGATGATTTTCTCGCCGGGATCAAGGGCTAAGGGATTGTCCACCTCGGCTTCCGCCACTTCGGCGTGGAGCGGCAAGTCACGTGACCTGCGGTCGTAGATGCTTTCCAGGCGATAGGTTTTGCTGCGTTTGGCACGAGCCACTTGGATACTCCTTGACACGAGACGATGGAAATCGGATTCCCAGCATGGGGCGATCAGGTTCAGGCGGCTGCGACGAGCCGCAGGATGACCGGGCCGGTCGTATGCGCAGTGTCGGGCCCGGAGGTCAGGTGAAAATGGGGCGTGCAATAGCTGGAGCCCGGGCGCCGGGGATGACCACAGAAGGCGATCGGCTCCCCGTCCCTGTCCCCGCCATACGGATAACGGCAGTCGCCGGGTTCAAGCGCGAGCAGCGGGACCAGCCGCGGCCAGATCCCGACGCAGCGCAGCTTGATCGGCTCGGCCGGCACGAGCGGCGGTTCGGACGCCTCACTTTTCCCAGAAGGGTTCGGCCAGCGCTGCGGGACAAGCCCATTCGGCAGATGCGGCGCGATCGGCGGAGCCGGCATTTGCTCGGACGCGGCAAGCCCCATCCGCTTGGCCCGCCCGATCACCGCGTTTCGGCTGTAATTCGTTCCAAATCTTGCGTTAATCTCCTTCCCGATCTCCGCGAAAGACATTCCCTTGAAAAAATAGTCGCGCAGCGCGTCGGAATGCTCCGACGCCCAGTTGCCCGGTTCCATACTGTCTTACCCTGTGATCCGCCCCACCTGGTCCGAACGACGCTCTTGAGGCGAACCACACATTCCGATATTCCGAATGGCAAGTCAAGCTCAGAATTCTGATATTCGTAATAGATAATTCCGAATTTCGGGTTACTGTTGAAATGAAAGCAGGACAAGCGAGGGAATCACCATGCTGGACGCAACGATGATCGAACGGGGCCTGAAGCGGTCAGGCAAGAGCAAGGGCGGGCTGGCCCAGGCCATGGGCGTCCGCCCGGGCGCGGTCTCCGAAATCCTCGGCGGCGAGCGGCTGGTCAAGGCGTCGGAAATCCTGCCGATCATGGAATACCTTGAGCTCAATCTCTCGCCAATCATGGGCCGGGTCGGCGCCGGCGCCGTGATCGAGCCGGAATATGAGCAGGTCCCGCCGGAAGGACTTGGCGACATCGTACTGCCCTTCCCGATCATGGAGGAGACCGTCGCGTTTGAGGTCATGGGCGATTCGATGCTGCCCAAGTACGAGAACGGCGACGTGATCGTGGTCTACAAGGAGCAACGTTTCCCGCTGTCGAGCTTCTATGGCGAGGAGGCCGTGGTCCGGCTGAAGACGGGGGAGCGCTATCTGAAGACCATCGAACGAGGCAAGACCCCCTCTGTCGTCAATCTCGCCAGCTTCAACGCCAAGCCGATCGTCGGCGTGAAGCTGGAGTGGGTCGGCGAAATCTGCCTCACGATGCCCAAGGGCCAACTCGAGCGTCTGCGCGCCAAGTCCGCCCGCGCTCGCAAGGGCAAGGGTAAGTAACGCGTGGCCTGTTCGAGACCACAGAGCCTCGATTTCCGATTTTTGGAAGTCGAGGCTTGACTATATTCTTATTTTCAGAAATACTGCAGTTCGCTTCGAGGCGAGCAGGGACTCTTGATGCAGTATTTCGTCGTGATGATCGATTATGGTCGCCGCGGCCGCGAAGCGGTCGTCGACCCCGAAGTCACACGGCGCGAGGTCGTCTCGCGCGTCGCCTCCGGTGAATACGGAAACATCTGCTTCATCCACGAAATCAGCGGGTCCGCGGTCGAGGACGTGACCGAGGACATCCTCACGCAGGCTGCGCTGCCTGAGATTGCGCCCGGCGAGGTCGACCTCCAGGCGGCCCGCTTCGATCACGCCCGCGACCTGCGCAAGCACGAACGGTCGTGATGCAGGCCGCGAGCGGCCTGCATCACCATCGATCCGGCATCACACCAGCAGCACGGTCGATCCCGTGGTCTTGCGCGCCGCGAGATCAGCATGCGCCTTCGCCGCGTCCTTCAGCGGATAGGTCTGGTGGACCTCGATCTTGACCGCGCCGGACTTCACGACGTCGAACAGCTCACCTGCCATCGCCACCAGGTTCTCGCGCTTCGCCGCGTAAGTGAAGAGCGTCGGGCGGGTGACGTAGAGCGAGCCCTTCTGCGCGAGCAGTCCGAGATTGAGCGGCTCGACCGCGCCGGAGGATTGGCCGAACAGCGCGACGACACCGAGCGGCGCCAGGCAGTCCAATGACTTCAGGAAAGTGTCCTTGCCGACGGAATCATAGACGACCGGCACCTTCTTGCCGCCGGTGATCTCGTCGACACGCTTCACGAAATCCTCGCGGCTATAGATGATGACGTGGTCGCAGCCATGAGCTTTCGCGAGCTTGGCCTTCTCGTCGTTGCTCACTGTGCCGATCACTGTCGCGCCAAGATGCTTCGCCCACTGGCTCAGGATCAGGCCGACGCCGCCCGCTGCCGCATGCAGCAGGATGGTGTCGCCCGCCTTCACGCGATAGGTCTGCCGGATCAGATACTGCGTCGTGAGCCCCTTCAGCATCATCGCCGCCGCGGTCTTGTCGTCGACGCCATCCGGCAGCTTCAACAACCGGTCGGCCGGGATCAGCCGCGCCTCGGAATAGGCGCCGAGTGGCGAGGCGCCGTAGGCAACGCGATCACCCGGCTTCAAATCGGTCACGCCGGATCCGACCTCCTCGACCACACCGGCCGCCTCGCTGCCGAGCCCGCTCGGCAATTGCGCGGGATAGAGACCCGAGCGGTTGTAGATGTCGACGAAATTGAGACCGACCGCGGTGTGACGGATGCGCGCCTCACCCGGACCGGGCTTGCCGACCTCGACTTGCTCCCAAACCAGGACTTCCGGACCCCCGGTCCTGTGAAAACGAATGGCGTGAGTCATGGGTGTTTGCTCCCTTATTGTTGGAGTGTGCGTCGAAGAAGCGGATTGGGCCGTGAAATAGGCATTTAGTCCGCCCGTTACAGTACAGAGACGTTACAGGAATGTCACAGCGGTGGACAAATGCCCGCCGTTCCGCCTCTGTTCGAAAGAGTTGATGACGGTGGTTACGCCACCGGCGGTAGATTCTACGCGGGGTTTGATGGTCGCCTGCGAAGGAGAGCCGAGATGCCAGCCTATGTACAGCATCATCAGGACATCGAGATCGCGCCTGTGATTTGCCCCAGTTGCATGGGGTTCCTGCCAATGTATGTGCGCGAGGTCGAGCCGCATTGGAGCCTTGCCAAGATCGACTTCGTCTACGAATGCGCCGATTGCGGTGGCGAGCTGCGGCAGACCATCCGGAAACCTGAGTTGCTGCGGCACTGATCGAGACGCCCGAGCCTTGCGCTCCCGTATTTGCGCTGAGCGGAAAAATGCCGTCAGCGCAACGTGTTCACCGATAATCGAGGCTTGTCCTTTGTCCGGAAGGGGGGCAGAACAAGCCTCGAGCAAGACCATCGGGAGCGCCCATTCGTGGCTGATCAGAAGGCCTCGACCTCGATCGAGGCAGTGGAGAGCGGCCTCGCCGCGCAAGGCTATATCGCGAGCCGGCAGATCGCCACCGCAGTCTATCTGTCGCAACAGATCGAGAAGCCGATCCTGGTCGAGGGACCCGCCGGCGTCGGCAAGACCGAGCTTGCCAAGGCGATTGCCGCCTGGCGCGGCATGAAGATGATCCGCCTGCAATGCTACGAGGGCCTCGACGAGGCCAAGGCGCTCTACGAGTGGAAGTACGCCAAGCAGCTTCTGTACACGCAGATCCTGAAGGACAAGCTCGGCGAAGTGCTCGGCGGAGCGCAGACGCTGCATGCCGCGCTCGACCAGTTGCATGATTTCGGCGACGTGTTCTTCTCCAAGGAGTTCGTCGAGCCGCGCCCGCTGCTCCAGGCCCTCGAGCAGCCCGGCGGCTGTGTGTTGCTGATCGACGAAATCGACAAGTCCGACGCCGAGTTTGAATCGCTGCTGCTGGAGATCCTGTCCGATTTCCAGGTCACCATTCCCGAGCTCGGCACCGTCTCGGCGATCACGCCGCCGACGGTGATCCTCACCTCCAACAGCGAGCGCGATCTCGGCGACGCCTTGAAGCGGCGCTGCCTGCATCTGCACATCGGCTTCCCCGAGCAACGGCTGGAGGAGCGGATCGTCGAGAGCCGCGTGCCCGGGATCTCGCAGACGCTGCGCCGGCAGATGGTCGGCTTCATCCACGAGATCCGCACCCTGGACCTGAAAAAACTGCCCTCGGTCAGCGAGACCATCGACTGGGCGCGCGTGTTGGTGCTGTTGCAGGCCGGCGAGCTCGATACCGAGATCGTCAAGGACACGCTCAACGTGCTCCTGAAATACGAGGCTGACATCGAGGCGGCGGCGCCCCACGTCACGACGTTCATTGCCAAGGCGGCGCGGTCCAACGTCTTTGGTTGAAACCGATGCGGGAGAACCTCCATCGCTTCTTTCGTGCGGCACGTGGCGCCGGCGTCCACGTTTCGCCTGCCGAAAGCATCGACGCGATGCGCGCAGTCGCGCAAGTCGGCTTTTCCGACCGCGGCATCTTGCGCGATGCGCTGCTGCTGACGCTGGCGAAGTCGCAGGACGAGAAACTCGCGCTCGGCGACTGCTTTGATCTGTTCTTCAGCCAGCCGGAGCCGCGGCAGGAGCAGGAGGCCAACGACAACGATACGCCTCCCGAGGGCAGCCAGCCGCCCTCTCCCGACGCGGCGAATGACGCAGGCGGCGGTCAGCCCACCGAAGGCCTGGGTCCACTGGCGCAAATGCTCTTGTCGCAGGACCGCAACGCGATTGCGGCGGCAATTGCCAGCGCGGCCGGCGCGGCGTCGCTGTCCGATATTCGCTATTCCACCCAGCGCGGGATATTTTCCGGCCGCATCCTCGACGCAATGGGCCTTCAGCGCCTGCGCGACGATCTCGACGAACTGACCGCGGCCAACCCGTCGCTCGCCGAGCGTCTGCGCACAGCGCTCGAGGGCTTGCGCGAAGCCGTCCGCGACACGGTCGCGCAGGGGCTCGCGCTCTATGCGCGCGAGGAGGCAGAAAACCTGCGCAACGAGATCTTGCGCAATGCGCCGCTGGCCCGCATCGAGCCGCGCCAGATCGAGGAGATGCGTGCGCTGATCCGCAAGATCGCGCGCCGCCTGCGCGAGCGCTACTCCAAGCCGCGCAAGCGCCAGCGCCGCGGCCATCTCGACGTCCGCCGCACGCTGCGCCGCAACGCCGCCTGGGGCGGCGTGCCGTTCCTCACGGCCTGGAAGCGCAAGCACCGCGACCGGCCGAAGATCGTGGCGCTGTGCGACGTCTCAGGCTCGGTTGCCCGCGTCTCCGACTTCTTCCTGCTGCTGATCCACTCGCTGCACGAGGTGGTCGACGATGTCCGTTCCTTCGCGTTTTCCTCGCATCTGATCGAAGTCAGCGATATCCTGGAATCGAACTCGCCCGAGGCGGCGATGACCGAGATCATGTCCAAGGTCGGCTTCGGCTCATCCGACTACGGCTCCTCCCTCGAAGACTTCGAGCATGAGTTCATGAGCACGCTGACGCCGCAAACCACCGTCATCGTGCTGGGCGACGCCCGCAGCAACAATCTTGATCCACGCGCCGACATCTTGCGGCGCATTTCCGAGCGGTCGAAGCGGCTGGTCTGGCTCAATCCGGAGGGCCGCATGGTCTGGGGTTTTGGCGACTCCGAGATGCCGCGCTACGCGACATTTTGCAGCTTAGTGCGACAATGCGCCACCGCGCAACAGCTCGAGCGCGCTGTGTCAGATATCGTGGCGAGCTATCAGTAGACCCGCGATTACATTCGTCGCCGATATCCGCTAGCTGGCGACTGCGCGCAAATCGCCGTGAGCCAGATTGCACTCGCGAAAGTGATAGGCGATCTCGTCGAGCGCGCGTTGCTCCCACTCTTCCGCCTGCGCGAGCCAGAAAACCCGACGATTGGAATCCAGCACTGCACGTTCCCGGCAAAAGGATTCCTGACTACGAATTGCCACCAGCCTCTGCATGCACTCCACTCCTGCCGCGTGAAGCCATTCCCCGCGAATCAACGTAACAGAGTCTTGAACGGCTTGTCTGGTTTTCCTGTGCACATCGCAGTGCGGAATGGGACAGGCCTCCTTCCCGTGCACTGCGGCAACTCGCTACGCACCATCAACTCCAGATCATGAAAAGGTGATCTGATATCGGAACGATATCCGCACGCGCGCGATCTTAACTATTGTGGCGCAATGATCTCAGGCATTCGTGAAGAGGTGTTCTAAACAGCTAATCGAATTCCCGACTCAATGTCGTCGCATGGTTTTCATGCTGCACCGCTAATCGGTGCACGAGCGGCCAGATATTTCGAGGCAACATGAACGACGATTTCGACTTCGATCTTTCGCCGGACCAGTGGGAAATGCTGAAAGCGTTGCGCTGTCCGACGGCGCAGTATCGTCTTTCGAAGGCCCATGCGGTCGAAGACCTCGTCAAACTCGGCCTCGTCGCGATCAGGGACGGCGTTCCCATGATGACTTCATCCGGCCGCAAGGTGCTGGTGCGTGGATCGTGCCGGCTGCTGGATCTGGCGGCGTAGCCCCGCCTTCAGAATATCTGCGCAATCACGATCGCGTAGGCGATGAACACGAAACCCAGCCCCCAGACCATTGCCGGGATCTGCGCGCGGCGCCCCAAGGTGACCTCAAGCGCGATGTAGCTCAGCGTGCCCAGCGCCATGCCGTTGATGAGATTGTTGGTCAGCACGGTCACCAGCAGGGTGAGCACAATCGGCACCGCGTTGACGAGATCGGTCATGTCGATGCGCGCGAGACCCTGCATCATCAAGACGCCGACGAGCACCAGCGCGGGCGCGGTGGCTTGCGGCGGGATGATGACGAAGATCGGCCAGAAGAACAGCGCGAGGAAGAAGAACCCCGCAACAGTCAGCGAGGTCAGGCCGGTTCGACCGCCGGCCTGCACGCCGGTGATGGACTCGATATAGGCCGTGACGACGGAGGTGCCGAGCAGCGGGCCGACGATGGACGCCGTAGCGTCGGTCGCAAACGCCGCGGTGGCATTCGGGATCGAACCGTCAGGCTTGCGCAGATTGGCGGCACCCGTGACGCCGATCAGCGTGCCCAGCGTCGAGAAGAATTCAGCGCACAGGAAGTAGAACAGCAGCGGCAGCGTCACGACGAAATGGCTGAAGAGATAGCCGATGTCGAGCGCCATGAAGGTGCTGGTTGGCCAGCGTGGCCACGACATGATGGCTGATGGCACCGACGTCACCATTTTGCCGTTCGCGCCGGGAACGAAGAAGCCGATCAGGGTCAGCAGTGCGATCGACAGGATCAGCGCCGCGGGCACCCGGCGCGCCACCAGCACCGGCGTCAGCAAAAGACCGAACAGCGTCAGCAGCACTGGCGGGCTGCGCAGCGATCCCATCGCGATGTAGGTCGAGGGGTTCTGCACCACGAAGCCGGCGCCGCGCAGCGCAATGAAGACGATGAGCGTGCCGACGGCAGCCTGGATGCCGACCTTCATCGCTTCCGGCACATCCTTGGCGACTTTCTCGCGCAGCTTCGACAGGCTGAGGATCAAGAACAGCACGCCGGTGAATGCTACCATGGCAAGCGCGCCCTGCCAGGGCATGCCCATCTGCTTGACGATGACATAGGTGAAGATGACGTTCGAGCCCATCGCAGGCGCAACGGCGAGCGGCAGGTTGGCCCAAAGGCCCATCATCATCGAGCCGAAGATAGCGGCAAGTGCCGTGGCGCTGACGAGATCGGCGCGGTCCATTCCGGCGTTGGACATGATCGCCGGATTCACCGCGATGATATAGGCCATCGCCGCGAAAGTCGTCGCACCGGCCATCACCTCGCGGCCGACACTCGTGCCGCGCTCGGTGAGGCCAAAGATGCGATCGAGCGGGCCTGCGGCGGCGCGCGGCGCCGGTTCTGCAGAAGCGGCTTGCGGCGGCGTCATCTCGTTCATCCCAGTCACTCCCCTACCAGACCACCGGATGCGCTTCACCGGTCTGCACATTGATAAACCCGAGCGGCGCCTGCTCGCACGGCGCCACCAGCACCCAGCTCCAGGGCGCGCAGGTCAGCGTTGCGAACATCAGCCTTTCGGGGAATCCCGGATACCAGCGCGGCCGGAAGGTCGGCTCATACATCCAGTCGACCTTGCGACCCTCGGCGTAGAGCGCCTGCATCTCGGCATCGAGCGCCTGCGCCGAGCGGCAGCTCATCAGCCCGCCGACCTCGAAGCGCACGGTCGCAACGAGCTCGCCCTCGCGCACCAGCGCCCAGCCGCCCTGAAGCTCGATCAGTGCGTTCACCGCCTTGGCCATCGCCGCGTCGGACGAGCCGACTACCCAGATATTGTGCTTGTCATGGGCGACCGAGCAGGCCAGCGCCGTCTCCGGCGTCCGCGGTCCGCAGCCGCGCCAGAACATCTTTGCAACCCGTCCGTCGCCGGAGAAGCGGTCGACGACAGCGAACTTGGTGATGGCCTCGCTCTCATCGCGCTGCACGGCGCCATCACGCACCGGCAATTCGAGTGTGTAGAACTCGGGATGCCAGTGGAAGGGACGGATCACGGCCGCCTTCATCGTGGTGCAACCAGGCTCGGCCGAGAGCTCGAAATCCTCTGGCTTGATCGTACGTTTGATATTGACCGTCTTGGTCGCCCATTCCGGCCATTCGATCCTGGGCACCTCGCCGAGATAACGCTTGCCGTCGGAGACCTGCGCGCCATCAGCCCACACTTCGGCGATGGTGAGCTTGGCTACGTCCGAGAGCAGCACGACGTCGCCAAAGCGCCCGGGCGCGAGGCTGCCGACGAACGGCGTGAGGCGCATGTGCCGCGCCGGGTTGATGGTGAGACACTGGATCGCGATTTCCGGCGCAAGGCCAGCTTCGATCGCGACCCGCGCATTGTGGTCGCTGGCGCCGAGCTCGAGCGTGTGACTGGCGCTGCGGTCGTCGGTCGTGAACGCGATCTGGGACCAGTCCTGCAAGCCCTTGGCAAGCAACCATTTGACGATCTCATCCATCGCGTAGACACGCAGCTCGACGAACAGGCCGCGCGTGAGCTTGTCCCAGGTCTCTTCCGGCGTCTGCACCTCGTGATCGGAGGCGAGCCCCGCTGCGGCAAAAGCGTTGATGGAGGGCAGATCGCGCAAGCCCGAGGCGTGGCCCTCCACGACCCCGCGCGCAGCGAACGTTGCTTCGATCATGCCCCACAGCCGCTTGTAGGAGGGATTGTCGGGATTCCACACCGCCGGCCAGTCCATGACTTCGTCGAGCCCGGTGACCATCAGGCTCTCGCCCATGAAGCGCGCCTGCTCGTCGCGACCATACCAGCCGCCGCCCCATTCATAAGCCGTCGGTGGCACGGCCGAACCGGGCTGCGGAAAGATTTTGAGCGGCGAGCCGCGGCGGCGTGCCTCGAACCAGAATTCGAGATTGCGTGCACCGTTGACATTGGAGAATTCGTGGCTCGCCTCGCAGGTCCAGGTGTTGCCATGCGGCAGCACCAGCGCCGCCTCCCATTCCGGCGTCAGATGCGAACTTTCGATGTGCTTGTGCACCTCGCCGAAGCCGGGCACGGCGGCGAGTTCGGGCCGATGCACGCGTTGGCGGATCTCGCCTGGATAGCTTCCCGCCGGCCCGACCCACGCGATGCGCCGGCCCTTGAACACGATCTCCTGATCCTCGCTCCAGGTGCGGCTGTGCACGTCGAGCAACCTGCCGACCCGCAGGCTGCGGTCGGCCGGGCGGCGGCCGAGCGCCGTCAACACCAGGTCCTGGCGGATGCGAACCTCGTCGGGCGCGTTGATCAGGAGATCGTCGGGTATCGCAGTCATGACATGCCTCACTCTACGCCGGCTCTTTCGCAGCCACGGTTCGCTTTCGCGGCGATTTGCCGGCCTTGCCGCTGCGCGCCGCCGCAGCATCGCGCTGACGAACATCCTTCAAAAGAGTCGTGAGCGCCCACTCGATCGCGTCGGCGACATCAGTGCTGGACATGCCGAAATCCTCGCGCATCGCATTCCAGGCCAGCACGTTGTTCAGATACGAAGCGAGCGCCTCCGCCTGGCGGACCTCCTTCGCGGGCAGATGCCGGACCAGCGGCGCCATCGCCTTGCGATGCTGCTCGATCAGGTGACGCCGGAAGCCGGCACGCACTCGGCGCCCGGCCCGCGTCATTGCAATGGCCCGCGCCAGATGCGGATGATGGTCGAACCGCTTGCACAGCTTGCGGAAAATATCCGGCAGCTCGTCGGGCGAGGTGAAGGGAATGTAGCTGAAGACGTTGCTCTCGATCCACTCACCCGCGGCCGCAAACAGCTCCGCGCGGGTCTTGAAGTGGCGATAGATGGTCCGCTCGGCGACCTTGGCGCGCTTGGCGACCGCTGCCATCGAGATGTCGTCGGCCGCCTCGTCCTCCAGCGTCTCGACAAAGGCCGCAACGATGCGCTGCCGCGTCATCTCGGCATATTCATCGCGTAGGCTCGGCTCGCGTCGCTTGGCTGTACTCATGTCATAAGTCTGACATTCGGCGATTTCGACGGTCAAGGCGAGATTTGAGGCACCCCGCGCCGCAACAATGGGCGTCGATGCCACTGCATGTTTCGCCTCCGCAAACCGGGAAGCGCGGAGCGCGCGTCTCGAAGGATCAAAGCCCCGCGGGTCGCCCTTGCCCTTCGCCGCTCTGCGGCTCGTCACGGTTGGGGCGCCGGAGCATCGGCTGCGGGCACAGCGAAGCCGTCGTTGCGGACAGCGGCCGTGGACACGGCCCAAAAAAGCCGGATCTTCGGCCCTAAGCCGCGGCAATCTGGCACGGTTGTTGCTCCCTTTTGGCGTCCAAGACGCGTCAAACCGGGGGAGTCCACCATGTCGACCATCACCGCGGCGCCGGCCGCCGAGCCGAAGCCGCTTTACACCTCATTGTTCGTCCAGGTTCTGGCGGCGCTGGTGCTCGGCATCATCCTGGGCGTGACCGTCCCGGACTTCGCCATCAGCCTCAAGATCCTCAGCGACGCCTTCCTCAAGCTGATCTCGATGATCGTGGCGCCGATCGTGTTCTGCGTGGTCGTGCACGGCATTGCCGGTGCCGGCGATCTCAAGAAAGTCGGCCGGGTGGGCGTCAAGGCGCTGGTCTATTTCGAGGCGATGACGACGGTGGCGCTCGTGGTCGGCCTCATCCTCGCCTACGTCTTCGGCCCCGGTCACGGCATGAACATCGATCCCTCGACGCTGGACGCCAAGGCGCTCAACACCTACGCTGACAACGCGCACAAGCTGCAAGGCGCGGGCATCGGCGCTTTCCTGCTCAACGTGATCCCGTCGACCTCGTTCGATGCACTGTCGCGCAACGACGTGCTCCAGGTGCTGTTCTTCGCGGTGCTATTCGGCGTCGGCCTTGCGCTGGTCGGCGGCGAGAAGGGCAAGCTCGTCACCACCTTCATCGATGCGGCATCCACCGTGCTGTTCCGCGTCATGGGGCTGATCGTGCGGGCCGCCCCGCTCGGCGTGCTCGGCGCGGTCGCCTACACCGTCGGCAAGTACGGCGTCGGTTCGCTGAAGCAGCTCGTCTCGCTGGTGATGCTGTTCTACGTCTCGGTCGGCATCTTCGTGCTCGGCGTGCTCGGCGGCGTGATGGCGCTTGCCGGAATCAATATTCTCAAATTCCTCGCTTACCTGCGCGAGGAGCTGACTATCGTGCTCGCGACCGCGTCTTCCGACGCCGTGCTGCCGCAGATCATGAAGAAGCTCGAGCGGATGGGCGTGAAGGATTCCGTGGTCGGTCTCGTGATCCCGACCGGCTATTCCTTCAACCTCGATGCGTTCTCGATCTACCTGACACTTGCGGTGGTCTTCATCGCGCAGGCAACCAACACGCCACTATCCTTCGGCGATCTCCTGCTGGTGCTCGGCGTGTCCCTGATCACATCGAAAGGCACCCACGGCGTGCCGGGCTCGGCGATCGTGATCCTGGCGGCGACGCTGAACGCCGTGCCGAGCATTCCCGCGATCGGTCTCGTGCTGGTGCTCTCGGTCGACTGGTTCATCGGCATGGCGCGCGCCGTCGGCAACCTCATCGGCAATTGCGTTGCCACCGTCGTGGTCGCCGCCTGGGAAGGCGATCTCGACCGCGCCAAGGCGGCGCAGGTGCTGGACGGCGGCGAGACGGTGGACGTGACGGCGGGGTAGTTCTTCGCCTCTCCCCGCAAGCGGGGCAAGGTGAAGCGAAGTCACGTCAAGCTCAGCCACCTTCCCGTGGCTGAAAATTCTCGATCACCCCGAGCAGCACGCGCGCGCCGGCGTCGGCGTCCGCGTGCTCGACATGCTCGTCGGGGTGATGGCTGACGCCGCCGCGGCAGCGGACGAAGATCATGCCGACGTCGGCGATGTCGATCATGGCCATGCCATCATGGCCGGCGCCGCTCGGGAGTTCGAAGACGGCAAATCCCTCCGCGGCGATCGCCTGCGCGATCTGGTCCTTCAGCCAGGGCGCGCACGGCGCGGTGCGGTTCTCGTGGGTGACGTCGAGCTGGAGCGCAAGCTTCCGGCGCCTGGCGATCGCCTCGATCTGGCGGACGATGTCGGCGACCGCGCGCTTGCGATGCATATCGGTCGGCGCGCGCATGTCGATGGTGAACGACACTTCGCCGGGAATGACGTTGGTCGCGCCGGGTTTTGCGTGGATGTAGCCGACGGTGCCGACGAGCCCGCCCTCATCGGTGCGGCAGAACTGCTCGATCACAGCGATGCATTCGGCCGCACCCGCCAGCGCGTCGCGACGCAGTGCCATCGGCACGGTACCGGCATGGCCGGCCATGCCGGTCAGACGCGCGGCGAGCCGCGTCGCGCCGGCGATCGCGCTGACGACGCCGACCGGGAGATCTTGCGCTTCCAGCACCGGTCCCTGCTCGATGTGCAGCTCGAGATAGGCCAGCAGCTCGCGCCGCGTCCGCGCGGCCGCGCCGATGTGATCGGGATCGAGGCCTAACTGCACGAGCGCATCGCGCATCGAGACGCCGTCGCGATCGCGCGTGTTCAACACGCTCTCGTCGAAGGTGCCGGCGACCGCGCGGCTGCCGAGCAGGGTGGACGCAAAGCGCACGCCCTCCTCGTCGGCAAAGCCGATGACCTCGATCGCGAACGGCAGGCGTTTGCCTCGCCGGTTCAGCTCGGCCACACAGGCAATCGCCGTGATCACACCTAACGGACCGTCCCATTTGCCGGCATCGCGCACGGTGTCGTAGTGCGAGCCCAGCATCAGGCACGGCAAGCCCGGCCGCTCGCCTTCGTAGCGGCCGCAGACATTGCCGATCGCATCGAGATGGACGCGCATGCCGGCCTCGCGCATCCAGCCGAGGATGAGATCGGCGGCGGTGCGCAATTCCTTGCTGAGATAGATCCGTGTGAGCTTGTCCGCATCTTCCGAGATGGAACCGAGTTCATTGATGCGACGTACGATCTCCTCGCCGAGCGAGCCATTTTGAACGGCGATACCAGGAGCCATCTCGCGCAAACTTTCCATCCTGCAGGCCGCAACCGCTCAAGCGAGGCCCGATGACCATCGATACAAGTTCGGGCCAGCGCACGGCTTACGCGCAGGTCCGACTCGCGGACTGGTTAGCATGAATGCCGGGCCGGCAGGCCACCCGGCACATCGGAGAACCGCTGGGAGCCCGGTTAACGTTGCTTAACTACCTTGCATACAATGTCGTTATACTGCCTATAATTTAATCTCAGCGTCATCTGCCCAAGATTCGAACTCGAAATATATCCGTTATTTTACAATAAGTTAGGTGCGCATGCTTGCTCGATAACCTCTGGCACGAAGCTTGCGACATCCTGTTCCGGCTGCGCCAGACCGGCGATGGCCAGGAGAGAGGGGCGGTCCACCCGCCAAGGGAGAATCCAATGGATTTTGGCAGGATTTCACGACGGCATTTGTTGCAGGGTAGCGCGGCGCTCTCCTTGGGAGCGGCGGTCGGTGTCCGCCCGGCTTTCGCGGCCGAAACGACGATCGGCTTCATCTATGTCGGCTCGCGCGACGACTATGGCTACAACCAGGCGCACGCGCAGGGCGCGGCGGCGCTGAAGAAGATTCCGGGCCTGAAGGTCGTCGAGGAAGAGAAGGTGCCGGAGACCGATGCGGTCGAGAAGACCATCGAGTCCATGATCAACCTCGACGGCGCCACCCTGCTCTTCCCGACCTCGTTCGGCTACTTCAATCCGCACATGGTCAAGATGGCGACCAAGTACCCCAAGCTGCGCTTCGAGCACTGCGGCGGCCTCTGGACCGACAAGGACCCGAAGAACGCCGGCAGCTATTTCGGCTATATCGACGAAGCCCAGTACATCTCCGGCATCGTCGCGGGCCACACGAGCAAGAGCGGCAAGCTCGGCTTCGTCGCGGCAAAGCCGATCCCACAGGTGCTGCGCAACATCAACGCCTTCACGCTCGGCGCGCGGTTGGCCAATCCGAAGGCAACCACGCAGGTGATCTTCACCGGCGACTGGTCGATGCCGGTCAAGGAAGCCGAGGCCACCAACAGCCTGATCGACCAGGGCGTCGATGTGCTGACCTGCCATGTCGACGGTCCGAAGACCATGGTCGAGAACGCCGCGCGACGCGGCGCGATGGTGTGCGGCTATCACTGCAACCAGTCGGCGCTGGCGCCCAAGGCGTATCTCACCGGCGCCGAGTGGAATTGGGAGGCGCTCTATCCCAAATTCGTCAAGATGATCGCCGCGGGTCAGGAGATCCCGAACTTCTACCGCGGCGGCCTCAAGGAAGAGATCGTCAAGGTCTCGCCTTACGGCGAAGCGGTGTCCGCGGAAGCGCGCAAGCATGCCGACGACATCAAGGCCAAGCTCACCGCCGGCAACTACGTCATCTTCAAGGGTCCGATCACGGACAACAAGGGCAAGACGGTGATCGCAGCCGGCACCGAGCGCGGCCAGCAGGATCCCGAGCTCGAGAAGATGGACTATCTCGTCGAAGGCGTGATCGGAGCGACTTCGTGACAACGGAAGCGGCGGATCCCGTCGAAGCGGTCGGGGCCGTCGCCCCGGCCGTTGACGCGGGCTTCCTCCAGCGCCACGGCACGAGCATCGAGTACATCCTGATCCCGGGCGCGGCGCTGGTCGGCGCGCTCGCCGCGTTCGGCATCTTCGTCGCGCTGTTCGGCAAGAACCCGCTCGACCTCTATTTCTACATGTACCAGGGCGCGTTCGGCACCTGGTTCTCCTGGCAGAACACGCTGACGCGCGCCGCGCCGCTCGTCCTCACCGCGCTCTGTACGGCCCTGCCGGCGCAGCTCGGCATGGTCATCATCGGCGGCGAAGGCGCGCTCCTGATCGGCGCGCTGTCGGCAACCAGCGCGGCGCTGGCGTTGCAAGGCGCAACGCCGCTCGTGGTCCAGATTGCGATGGTCTGCGCCGGCGTGATCGGCGGCGGACTGTGGATCATGCTGTCCGGCGCCCTGCGGCAATATCGCGGCGTCAACGAGACGATCTCGAGCCTCCTGCTCGTCTATATCGCACTCGCCATCCTCAACCATCTCGTCGAAGGCGTGATGCGCGACCCTGCGAGCCTCAACAAGCCGTCGACGCGCGAGATCGGCGCGGCCAACATGATCGGCAGCATCCCCGGCACCGACGTGCATTGGGGGCTGGTCTTTGGCCTGGTCGCCGCAATCGCGGCCTACATCCTGATCTACCACACCGTGTTCGGCTTCGCCGCGCGGGTTGCCGGCGGCAACATCCGCGCCGCGAAGATCGTGGGCCTCGGCGTCAACAAGCTGATCCTCACGATCTGCTTCCTCGCCGGTGGTGCGGCGGGGCTCGCGGGCATGGTCGAGGTCGCGGCCGTGCAGGGCCGCACCAATGCCAATCTCGCCGCCGGCTACGGCTTCACCGGCATCCTGGTCGCCTTCCTCGCGCGGCAAAATCCGCTTGCGATCATTCCGGTCGCGATCCTGCTCGGCGGCATCAGCGCCAGTGGCGGGCTGTTGCAGCGCCGTCTGGGGCTGCCCGATGCGTCCGTACTGGTGCTTCAGGGCATCATCTTCGTCTTCGTGCTGGCAAGCGATGCGCTTTACGGCCGCATCGGTTTTCTCAAGGGGAAGTCCTGAGATGGCAGATGGCTCGATCGGACTCTGGACCGTTCCGCTCGCCGTGTTCGGCGGCGCCATTCGCGTCTCCACGCCATTCCTGTTCGTGAGCCTGGGGGAATGCATCACCGAGCGTTCCGGTCGCATCAATCTCGGCCTTGAAGGTACGCTGGTGATGGGCGCGATGAGCGCCTATGGCATCTCCTATCTCTCGGGCTCGCCCTGGCTTGGCGTGCTCGCCGCGGGCGTCACCGGCGCGCTTCTCGGCGCGCTGCATGCCGGAATCTGCTCGCTGCCGCGCGTCAACGACATCGCGGTCGGCATCGCGCTGATGCTGTTCGGCACGGGCCTCGCCTTCTATCTCGGCAAGCCGCTGATCGAGCCGACCGCGCCGCGGCTGCCCGCGATCGATTTCGGCTGGTGGAGCGATATCCCGCAGGTCCGGGCGGCGCTGCGCATCAACGTCATGTTCCTGATCGGCGTCGCGCTCGCGCCGATCCTCCACTGGGCGTTCCGCACAACGCGCTGGGGCCTGCTCATCCGCACCGCCGGCGAAAGCTCGGACGCTGCGCGCGCCATGGGCCATTCCGTGCTCCTGATTCGGCTGCGCGCCACCATGGTCGGCGGCTTCCTCGCCGGCATCGGCGGCTCGTTCCTGTCGCTGTTCTATCCCGGAAGCTGGAACGAGGGCCTGTCCTCCGGCCAGGGCATCACCGCGGTCGCGCTCGTGATCTTCGCGCGCTGGGATCCGATGCTGTGCCTGTGGGCCTCGCTCGCCTTCGGCGGCGCCGCAGCGCTCGGACCGGCGCTGCAATCGGTCGGCGTCACCTCCGGCTATCACCTCTTCAACGCCGCGCCCTACATCCTGACGCTGGCGATCATGATCATCACCTGCTCGCCGAAGCGCACGCTGACGGGCGCGCCGGCCGAATTGTCGATCACCCGTTAAGGCGCGATGAATGATCATCGCGCCTTAGCTCCTTTTGTTTGAGCATGATCTTGTCGGAAAACCGCTGCACGCTTTTCCGGATCATGCGCTAGAGCCGCAGAGAGCCAACAATGCCCGAGCGCCATATCAAGTCCGAGCCTTATGCCTGGCCCTATAACGGCGATCTGCGACCGGAGAACACAGCGCTCGTCATCATCGACATGCAGACCGATTTCTGCGGCGTCGGCGGCTATGTCGACAAGATGGGCTACGATCTCTCGCTGACGCGGGCCCCGATCGAGCCGATCAAGAAGCTGCTCGCGGTGATGCGCAAGCAGGGCTTCCACATCATCCATACCCGTGAAGGCCATCGCCCCGATCTCTCCGATCTGCCCGCCAACAAGCGCTGGCGCTCGCGGCAGATCGGCGCCGGGATCGGCGATCCCGGCCCATGCGGTCGCATTCTCGTGCGCGGCGAGCCCGGCTGGGAGATCATCCCCGAGCTTGCACCGATGCCGGGCGAACCCATCATCGACAAGCCCGGCAAGGGTTCGTTCTGCGCCACCGATCTCGAACTGATCCTGCGCGTGCGCGGCATCGAGAACATCGTGCTCACAGGCATCACCACCGACGTCTGCGTCCACACCACCATGCGCGAGGCCAACGACCGCGGCTTCGAATGCGTGCTGCTGCACGATTGCTGCGGCGCGACCGACAAGGGCAACCACGACCACGCGCTGAAGATGATCAAGATGCAGGGCGGCGTCTTTGGCGCGGTAGCGACCTCCGACGCCCTGATCGGGGCGATCTCGTGATCATCGGCGAAATACCACCGCCGAGTGGCGCCTTCGGCGTCGACGCGCTCGCCATGACCATGCGCTTCGGCGATTTCCTGGCGCTGGACAATGTCGAGCTGAAGGTGCGTCCCGGCTCCTTCCACGCGCTGCTCGGCGAGAACGGCGCGGGCAAGTCGACGCTCGTCAAATGCATCATGGGCTACTACCACGCCACCGAAGGCGACATCCTGATCGGCGGCCGCCAGCAGGCGATCGGCAATCCAAAGGACGCGCACGCGCTCGGGCTCGGCATGGTCTACCAGCATTTTACCCTGGTGCCGGCGATGACGGTCGCCGAGAATCTCGTGCTCGCGCGCGACGATGTTCCGGCGGTGGTGGACTGGTCCAAGGAGAAAAGAGAGCTCGAAGCTTTTCTGGCGCGGATGCCGTTCAAGGTGCCGCTCGACGCAAAGGTCTCCGACATCTCCGCCGGCGAGCGGCAGAAATGCGAGATCCTCAAACAGCTCTATCTGAAGCGGCGCTTCCTGATCCTGGACGAGCCGACCTCGGTGCTGACGCCGGCCGAAGCCGACGAGGTGCTCGGCATGCTCCGCGACATGGTGGTCAGGGGCGAGCTGACCATTTTGATGATCACGCACAAATTCCGCGAGGTCATGGCCTTCGCCGATGAGGTGACGATCCTGCGGCGCGGCAAGCTCGCCGGCAAGGGCAAGGTCGCCGAGCTCACGCCCGACGCCATGGCGCGCACCATGATCGGCGCCGAGGAGTTGACGGTGCAGCCCCCGCGCACCGGCGAAACCGGCAAGCCGCGGCTGGAGCTGGCAAAGGTCCGGGCGCTCGACGATGCCGGCGCTATTGCTGTGCACGATGTCTCCCTGACCGTGCGCGCCGGCGAGATCGTCGGCATCGCCGGCGTCTCCGGCAACGGCCAGCGTCAGCTCGTCGAGGTGCTGGCCGGCCAGCGCGACGCCGAGAGCGGCGAAATCCGCGTCGCCGGCGATCCCTATCACGCGCGCCGCGAGGAGATGCGCCGGCACAAGATGTCGCTGCTACCGGAGGAGCCGCTCAAGAACGCCTGCGTCGGCGGCATGAGCGTCGCCGACAACATCGCCTTCCGCGAGTTCGACCGCGCGCCCTTTGCGAGCCTCGGCTGGTGGCTCAACCGCGGCGCGTTCCGGGACGACGCCCGAAAGAAGATCGCGCAATACAAGATCAAGACGCGCACGCCGGAGACGCCGATCTCGGCGCTGTCAGGCGGCAATGTCCAGCGCGCGGTGCTCGCGCGCGAGCTCGGCAGCGACGTCGAGGTACTGATCGCCGCCAATCCCTGTTTCGGCCTCGACTTCGCGGCGGTTGCCCAGATCCACGCCGAAATCATGGCGGCGCGCAATCGCGGCGCGGCGGTGCTGCTGGTCAGCGAGGATCTCGACGAATTGCTCGAGCTGTCCGACCGGTTGGTGGTGATGTTCCACGGCGAATTCGTGTATGAAGCACGGACCAGCGAAGCCGACCTCACCGTGGTCGGCCGTCACATGGCGGGACATTAACCGCGGAGGAGCGATGAGCGTATCCGAACGCGACGAGCACTTCTTGCGCCTGTCGTTTGAGGTCGCCCGCCGCTCTCTCACCCATGGCAACCACCCGTTCGGCTGCCTCGTGGTCGACGCGGACGGCAAGGTGCTGATCGAGGCCGAGAATGGCTACATGCCGGACCATGACGGCACCGCGCATGCCGAACGCCTCGCCGCCACAAAAGCCTGCCGCACGCTGAGCCGCGAGGTGCTCGCCAGGGCGACGCTCTATTCCTCCGCCGAGCCCTGCGCGATGTGCGCCGGCGCGATCTACTGGGCCGGCATCGGCCGCGTGGTCTATGGGCTCAGCGAACATCGCCTGCGCGGCGTCACCGGCAACCACCCGGAGAACCCGACGCTCGATCTGCCCTGCCGCGACGTCTTCGCCGGCGGCCAGCGGCCGACCGAAGTCGTCGGTCCGCTCCTGGAAGACGAAGCCGAAGCCCTGCACGACGGCGTGTGGACAAGGTAGCGATCGCATCGACCCCGGAATCGTAGCAACCATTAAAGCGACGTCCGATTGCCGGGAGGATGACGCCGTGCTCGTGGCCGTCAAGGCGTGGCCTGGCAGCGGCGGATGTGAGGCGAGGCCGGCACGACGGCCAGCCTTGACGGCCGCTGTGCGCGGCGTCATTTGCGAGGGCAGGTCGGGACGAAGAAACGGTGCTTCGGCCGAACAAAGAAACGCGATCAGGTGGCGGGCACGCTCGCGATTTTGGGCGGTTCGGCGAGCCACGGCGTTCCGCGTGCGACGACGGCGTTGATGACGACGAGCAGCTTCCTGGCACAGGCGATGAGCGCGCGCTTGTGGCCCTTGCCGGCGGCGATCAGCCGGTTGTACAGGGCCATGAGCTGCGGATTCCAGCGGAATGATGCCGGTAGAGCCGCGGTGTAGAGCGCCCGGCGCAAGCGTTCGCGCCCGCCTTCGATGTGACGGACGCCAACGTGATCGCCGCTGTCGTTGTCGTAAGGCGCAAGCCCGACGAGGGCTGCGGCTTGCTCGCGCGTGACCTGGCCAATCTCGGGCATCCTGATCAGGATGGAAACCGCAGTCGGAAGGCCGCTGCCGGCAACGCCGTAGATCAGATCGAGCCGTTCGGCGAGATCGCGATGCTTGCGGATCGCTGCCACCAGAGCCTTGAACTCGGCTCGTTTGTGCCTGGCCAAGAGAGCAATCTGCTCCTTCCAGAGCTTCTGGATACGCGCGTTGCGGCAGCTCTCCAACCGGTTTTTGAGCTTTGCAATATCCTCTCCGAGAGCTGGCTCCGCAAATTCGGACAGTAGCTTGAGTGGATTTTCTGCCTGAGAGCGGCGAGGCTTCTTGCCGCGAATCAGGAGCGAAGATGACGAAGAGGAGTCGCCGGACGCATTCTCCGGCATTCAAGGCAAAGGTGGCTTTGGCGGCCGTGAAGGGGAGAAGACGTTGGCCGAGCTGGCGCAATTGTTTGATGTCCATCCGAACCAGATCACGACCTGGAAGACCCAACTCCTGGAAAGGCGCCGCCGGAGTGTTTGGGCAGGACAACGGACCGGCCGAGGCGCCGGTCGATTTGAAGGCGTTACATGCCAAGATCGGCGAGCTTGCGTTGGAGAACGATTTTTTGTCCGGCGCGCTCACCAAGGCGGGCCTGCTGAGCGCAAAGCGATGATCGACCGCGACCATGATCTGTCTGTCGTGCGCCAGGCGAAGGTCCTGAACCTTGCCCGCAGTACGGTTTACTATGAACCTCGGCCGGTTTCGGCCGAGGACCTTGTCTTGATGCGCCGGCTCGATGAGCTGCACCTCGATTATCCCTTCGCAGGGGCGCGCATGCTGCGATCGCTGTTGCAGCGTGAGGGCATGCAGATTGGCCGCCGCCACGTCGCGACGCTGATGAAGCGCATGGGGATCGAGGCGATCTATCGCCGTCCGAACACGAGCAAGCCCGCACCGGGCCACAAGATCTACCCGTACCTATTGCGCGGATTGAAGATCGAGCGGCCGAACCAGGTCTGGGCAATGGACATCAGCTACATTCCGATGCGACGTGGATTCGTCTACCTCGCGGCGGTCGTCGATGTGTTCAGCCGACGGGTGTTGGTCCATCGCGTATCGATCACGATGGAGACGATATTCTGCGTCGAAGCGCTCCAGGAGGCGTTGGCGAAGCACGGCAGGCCCGAGATCTTCAACACGGATCAGGGTAGCCAGTTCACCAGCCTCGACTTCACCGGCGTGCTGCTGGACGCGAACATCGCCATCAGCATGGACGGCAAGGGTGCCTGGCGCGACAACGTGTTCGTCGAGCGGCTGTGGCGCACTGTCAAATACGAGGAAGTCTATCTGCGTGCTTACGACAGCGTGCTCGAGGCGCGAGCATCGATTTCCAAATATCTGGCGTTCTACAACCGAGGACGTCCTCACTCGAGCCTTGACGAACGCACGCCCGACGAGGCTTACTTCGGCGCGCAAACGATGGTGACGGCCGCATGATCGTCGCCAACGATTTTGCTGCGGCTCTGGTCGGGCTTACGCCCTCCCGACGCCACAGCAAAATCGTAAAGCCCCGCCTTCAGCATAACCCGGCAGGAATCCACTTAATTTTCGCGGGGCGCTGTCCAAACAACCGGGGCCAGCTCTCCGATCTGCTCGATCATTGTCAGATGCTCGGCAAAGGGCCCCAGCCGAGGATCCGGAGCGGGGTGGATCTTCTTGGCCGCGGCGGTGCAGGCTGCAATCAGCGCTGCATCGATCTTGTCATTCTTGGCCCGCTGCAGGTGGAACATGGCAAAGGCGCGCACCTGGACCGGCTGAAAGACCACGACGACAAAACGTTTGCGTCGCAGCTCGGCGACGACCGCCCGCTCATAGCCCCCGCTCGCCTCGATCCCGACCCGTTTGACCTTCCGGCGCTGCAACCATTCCACCAGCACCTTGTAGCCTTCCGGTGTGTTCTCGACCTGCAACGGCTCCGAACAGCCATCGACTGCCACGTCAAGTTTGCGCTTGCCGGTATCGATCCCGGCACAGATCGTGATACGCTTGGCCATCTTCCTCGACCCTCCCTTGTGATGCGAACCTGAAGTTCGTTCAACCATGCGGGTCCCGATGAAGTGCCGATCGCGATCTTGCTACGAAACGCAGCCCTCAAGGCTTCGGTGGGCATCGATCCGATCGATCGGCGGCCCAGCTCGGGTGGCCGCCCGGGCTGGGCCATTCCTCACGGAACCAGGCCATTGTAATCCGGCGCGCTAATACAAGGGTGGGCAAAGGCGCGCTCTTTGGCGCGCCGTGCCCACCATCTCTCCACGATTGCGACAGAAGCGGTGGCACGCCATCGGGCGCGCATTCGCGCGCCCTCTTGGCTTTGCCCACCTACGGCAGTTCAGCCGCTCAGAACTTCAGAGTGACACCGCCATAGACCGTGGACTCGGTGCAGCTCTTGGTGCTCTGGCCGGTGGCGGCGATGGTGCAGACGCCGGGCATGGCGTTGTGGTCGAGGCCGAACTTGTTCTGCCAGTAACGGTAGGCGACCCAGAGGTCGAGGAAGTGCGAGTACTTGTCACCCCACGCCGCCTTCGAGGCGTCGAAGGTCAAGCGGATCGGCTCGCTGTTCAGCTCGGTCTTGGACGCGGTAGAGAACCGGCCGACGCCCGAGAGCGCAGGAAGGCCGTTGGAGTCGCCCTTCGGTCCATACGAGCCGGCACGGCCGATACACCTGCTTCGGCGTTGTGCCGTTGATGGTGCCGTTCGGGTTGACGCTCCACATGCCGGGATCGGTGCCCTTCGGCATATACGAGAACGACACGCGGTCGTCGATCACCAGGAAGAACGGAAGGTCCGTTGTCTTCTTGGCGGCCTTGACTGGAAGATCCGCCCATGAGCCAAGCCGCCGGTGGCTAGCGTAGCAAGAGACAGCGCCGTTGCTGCAATTGCCGTGAAACGAAACGACATCCTGAACACCCCCAAGAGATGAAGCTTTAGAAATCAAGCCCCGTTGGGTGCGACACTTGCGCTGTTCCCCTGGGGTGAGAAGCCTCAACTTGCTTCAACGCCTGCTGCAGGTTTCGGCAGAAGGCTCGCGGGGATCAGGACTTTTTCGCCAAGCTTACATGCGCGGCGGCGCGCTCCGCCCCAGAACCGCGTGCAAGCGCTTGCCAGAGTTTCCCGATTGTTTTTATTTGCCTTTTGTGCCCCGCAAAAAACTGCACGGCGGGCCCGAGCGCACGGTGTCATCGCATCGATGCAAAACATGCAAGGCGAACGCATCGATTGCCCAACTAGGCATCAACGCTGCACAGGCGGTTCCGATTTGGTTCGAACCGTCACAAATTTGCAACAGACACTTACCGCACAACTACGGACTCGCTAAAACTGCCGCAGGAGAATCGCGAATGGACGGCGAATCCACTCGTTTGCCGAAGCGTTGAGCAAGGCATGACGTTTTTTCGCTACTTACGCGCCGGATCAAACTAGCCCACTATTGAGGCAGAGGCACTTTACCCGACCCACGTGACGGCGAATGTCAGACGCGATGCCCAACAGCCTGCATACCGGGGAGCTACCGCTGCTCCAGACGATCGGGCTCACCAAGCGCTATGGCGACTTCCTCGCCAACGCGTCGATCGACATTGATATCTTCCCCAAGGAGATCCATGCCCTGCTCGGCGAGAACGGCGCCGGCAAGTCGACGCTGGTCAAGGCGATCTACGGCCTGATCCAGCCAAGCGCCGGCGAGATTCGCTGGCAGGGTGAGCGCATCGTGCTGTCCGGCCCGTCGGAAGCCCGCAGCCGTGGCATCGGCATGGTGTTTCAGCATTTCTCGCTGTTCGAGAATCTCACTGTCGCCGAGAACGTCGCGCTCGGGCTCGACGGCAGGGAATCCTTCAAGGACATGTCGGCGCGGCTGGAGCAGGTCTCGAAGACTTACGGCCTGCCGCTCGATCCCAGGCGCGAGGTCTGGCAATTGTCGGTCGGTGAGCGCCAGCGCATCGAGATCGTGCGCGCCTTGATGCAGAATCCGAAATTCCTGATCCTGGACGAACCGACCGCCGTGCTGACGCCGCAGGAGGCCGACCAGCTCTTCATCGTGCTCGAACGTCTGAAGGCCGAAGGCCGCGCGATCCTCTATATCAGCCACAAGCTCGAAGAGGTGAAGCGGCTGTGCGACACCGCCACCATCCTGCGCAGCGGCAAGAAGGTCGCAACCTGCAATCCGCGCGCGGAGACGGCGGCCTCACTCGCCCGCATGATGGTCGGCGGCGAGATCAAGGAGGTCAAGGCCGCGGCCGGCCGGCAGACCACGGTGCCGCGGCTCGTGATCAACGATCTCACGCTTGCGCCCGACGAGCCTCACGGCGTGCGGCTCGAGCACATCTCGCTCGAGCTCAAAGGCGGCGAGATCCTTGGCATTGCGGGCGTCGCCGGCAACGGCCAGGACGAACTCTTCGCCGCCTTGTCGGGCGAGCGGTTGTCGAAGGATCCCGGCACGGTGGTGATCGAAGGTATCGCCGCCGGTCATTTGTCGATCACCCAGCGCCGCAAGCTGGGCGCGGCTTTCGTCCCCGAGGAGCGGCTCGGCCACGGCACCGCGCCGCGCATGCGATTATCGGAAAACGCGTTGCTGACGGGCCACGCCGCAAGCGGCATGGTCAGGCACGGCTTCATCGATACCGCGGCCACGTTGAAAACCGTCGACAAGGCGACGGAGACCTTCGACGTGCGCAAGGCCAAGCGCGATCCGGAAGCGGCAAGCCTCTCCGGCGGCAATCTGCAAAAATTCATCGTCGGCCGCGAGATTCTGCGCAACCCGGCCGTGCTGGTGGTAAGCCAGCCGACCTGGGGCGTGGATGCAGGCGCCGCCGCCGTCATCCGCCAGGCGCTTCTGGATCTCGCCGCCGGCGGCGCGGCCGTGCTGGTGACGAGCCAGGATCTCGACGAACTCGCCGAGATTGCCGACCGCATCGCGGTGATGTTCCACGGCCGACTGTCTGCACCACTCGCAGCCGGCGAAGCGACACGCGAGAAGCTTGGCCTGTTGATGGGCGGCAGCAGCCTGGACCAGAGGGAGGTCGCGCATGCAGCTCGTGCTTGAGAAGCGCGCCGAGCGCTCCAACAGGATCGCGCTGGTCTCGCCGCTGATCGCGATCGGATTGACGATCGTGACCATGAGCATCTTGTTCGCGGTCCTCGGCAAGAATCCGGTTCTTGCTCTCCACGCTTACTTCATCGCGCCGTTGACCGATGGCTACTCGCTCCAGGAGATCGCGGTGAAGGCGACGCCGCTGGTGATGATCGCGATCGGGCTGTCGCTCTGCTATCTCGCCAATGCCTGGAACATCGGCGCCGAGGGCCAGTTCCTGATCGGCGCGGTTGCCGGAAGCTGGATCGCGGTGAAGACGCAAGGCACCGATGCCGGCGCCTGGGTGCTGCCGGCGATGCTCCTGCTGGGCGCCATCGCGGGCGCGCTCTACGCGCTGATCCCCGCCGTCTGCAAGGTGAAGTTCGGCGCCAGCGAAATCCTGACCAGCCTGATGCTGGTCTATGTCGCCGATCTCTTCCTCGATTATCTCGTGCGCGGCCCCTGGCGCGATCCGCACGGGTTTAATTTCCCGACCACGGCCGAGTTCGATCCAGTCGCGACCGTGCCGCTCCTCATCGAAGGCGGCCGGCTACATCTCGGCTCCATCATCGCACTCCTGGTCGTCGCGGCAGCGGCGGTGCTGCTGGGGCGCACTATCAAGGGGTTCGAGATCCGCGTGGTTGGCGCTGCGCCGCGCGCGGCGCGGTTCGGCGGCTTCAACTCCAACCAGTTGATCATCCTGACCTTCGCCGTCTCGGGCGCACTGGCCGGCCTTGCTGGCATCATCGAGGTCGCCGGGCCCGTCGGCCATCTGCAACCCGGCATCTCGCCCGGCTACGGTTTTACCGCCATCATCGTCGCCTTCCTCGGCCGGTTGAATCCGATTGGAATATTAATTGCAGGCCTTTTCCTCGCATTGACCTTCATCGGCGGCGAGCAGGCCCAGATCGCAATGAAGATCCCGCTTGACGTGACCAAGGTCTTTCAGGGCATTTTGCTGTTCTACGTGCTCGCCTGCGACTCCCTGATCCTCTACCGTTTCCGGCTCGTCTTCCCGAACCGCCAGGTGACCCGTGGAACTGGTTGAAGCCATCATCCTGTCGGTGCTTGCCGCCTCGACGCCGCTGCTGATCGCGGCGACCGGCGAGCTCGTGACCGAGCGCTCAGGCGTCCTCAATCTCGGCGTCGAGGGCATGATGATCATGGGCGCGGCCTGCGGCTTCGCCGGCGCCTGGCTGACTGGCTCGATCATCATCGGCGCGATCTGCGGCATCATCGCGGGCACGCTGATGTCACTGGTCTTCGCGCTGATGGCGCTTGGTCTCGCGGTCAATCAGGTCGCGACAGGACTAGCACTCACCATCCTCGGCATCGGCCTCTCCGGCCTGATCGGCGCGGGCTTCGTCGGCGAGCGCATCACGCCGGCGCCGCATCTTTACATCCCCGTCCTCACGGATATTCCGCTGATCGGCCGCGTGCTGTTCGGCGAAGACGCCTTCGTCTATCTCTCGATCGCGCTGATCGTCGGCGTGTGGTGGTTCCTCTACCAGACGCGGACGGGGCTGATCCTGCGCGCCTGTGGCGACAATCACGTCTCCGCGCATGCACTGGGCTACCCGGTGCTGCGCATCAGGACGCTTGCGGTGATGTTCGGTGGCGCCTGTGCAGGACTTGCCGGCGCCTATCTGCCGCTCGCCTACACGCCCTTCTTCATTCCCGGCATGACCGCGGGCCGCGGCTGGATCGCGCTCGCACTGGTCGTGTTCTCGTCGTGGCGGCCGGGGCGGCTCGTCGTCGGCGCCTACCTGTTCGGCGCGGTGACCATCCTGCAACTGCACGCGCAGGGCTGGGGCATCGGCATACCCTCGCAATTTATGTCGGCGCTGCCCTATCTGGCGACCGTGATCGTCCTGGTTCTGCTGTCGCGCGCGCGCACCGGCGGCTCGACCGCGCCGGCCGCGCTTGGCACCGTGTTCGTGCCCGATCGTTGACGGACTTCCGCAACGTGCGCGATGGGGCGCGCACGTTGCGGTGTGGCTTTCCCCGACTGTTTGGAGATTGATGATGAGGAAAACACTTCTTGCGCTGGCTGCCGGGCTCTTGCTTGCCGGAAGCGTCAGCGCTGCCTCCGCCGCCGACAAGCTGAAGGTCGGCTTCATTTACCTTGGCCCGATTGGCGATCTCGGCTGGACCTACCAGCACGATCAAGGGCGCCTGGCGCTCGAAAAGGAGCTCGGCGACAAGATCGAAACGACCTATCTCGAGAACGTGCCCGAAGGTCCCGACGCCGAGCGCGCGATCGAGCAACTCGTCCGCGCCGGCAACAAGCTGATCTTCACGACGTCGTTCGGCTACATGGACCCGACACTGAAGGTCGCCAAGAAATATCCGAACGTGCATTTCGAGCACGCCACCGGCTACAAGCGCGACAAGAACATGTCGACCTATTCGTCCAAGTGGTACCAGGGCCGCTACATCCAGGGCCTGATCGCGGCCAAGATGTCGAAGACCGGCGTGCTCGGGTATATCGGCTCGTTCCCGATTCCAGAGGTCGTCTCCGGCATCAACGCCACGATTCTCGCGGCGCAAACCATCAATCCGAACATCAAGGTCAAGATCATCTGGGCCAACACCTGGTTCGATCCGGGCAAGGAAGCCGACGCGGCCAAGGCGCTGCTCGACCAAGGCGCCGACGTCATCATGCAGCACACGGATTCGCCGGCAGCGATGCAGATCGCCAGCGAGCGCGGCAAGCTCGCCTTCGGCCAGGATTCCGAGATGATCAAGTTCGGGCCCAAGTCGCAGCTCACCTCGATCCTCGATACCTGGGGCCCCTACTACATTGCGCGCGTCAAGGCCGAGCTCGACGGCACCTGGAAGTCCGAGGACACCTGGGGCGGGCTCGACAGCCACATGTTTGCGATGGCGCCCTACACCAACATGCCCGACGACGTGAAAAAGATGGCGGAGGATGCCCAAGCCGCGATCACATCAGGCAAGCTGCATCCGTTCAAATGCCCGGTCGTCGGGCAGGACGGCAAGGAAGTCGAGTGCAAAGGCGGCGATCACCTCGATGACGGCCAGATCCTCGGCATGAACTTCTACGTCAAAGGCATCGACGACAAGGTTCCGGGCAAGTAGCACGCTTCTTGCATTGGTAAAATCACCTGCTCCCTCCCGGAGGAGGTCAGGAGGGGGTAGCCACCAATACCCGGCAATGGTGGTTGCCCCCTCTTCTCTACCCTATCCGTCCTAACCTGCCTGCATCGCGCGGGCCGCAGCACTGTGGCGGCGGATCAGGTCGGCGACGTCCAGGCCCGGGATCGCCCCGTCGACCACGGCCCATTTCCCTGCGACCATCACCCGATCAGCCCGATGCGCGCCGCAAAGCACGACCGCGGCAATCGGATCGCCATGACCCGAGAAGCGCAATTCATCCAGCCTATACAGCGCGAGATCGGCCGCCTTGCCGACCGCGATCTCGCCGAGTTCGGGACGGCCGACGCAGGCGGCCGAGCCCTTGGTGGCCCAGCGCAGCGCATCCTTGTGGCTGATCCTCGTCACGCCATAGCGGGCACGCTGGAGCAGGAACGCGGAGCGCACCTCCTGCATCAGGTTGGACGCATCGTTGGAGGCCGAACCATCCACCCCGAGGCCGATGCCGACGCCAGCCTCCTCCATCTCGCAGACCGGGCAGCAGCCGGACGCGAGAAGCTGGTTGCTGCATGCGCAATGGCTGATGGTCGTCTTCGCTTTGCCGAGCCGCTTCATCTCGTCGGCATTGAAGAAGATGCCGTGGGCGAGCCAGGTGCGAGCATTGAGCCAACCGCACTGCTCGAGATAGTCGAGCGGGCGGCAACCATATATCTGCTCGCAAAACCTGTTTTCGTCCTCGGTCTCGGCGAGATGGGTGTGCAGGCGGACGTCGAGCTTGTCCGCGAGATCGGCGGTGCTGCGCATCAGCGACGTCGTCACCGAGAATGGCGAGCATGGCGCGAGCGCGATCTGCACCATCGCATCCGCGCCGCGCTGGTGATGCTTTGCGACCACCCGCGCGCTGTCGGCGAGGATGGTGTCCTCATCCTGCACCACGCTATCAGGCGGCAGGCCGCCGTCGCGCTGCGACAGGTTCATCGAGCCGCGCGTGAGCAGCGCGCGCACGCCAAGCCGCCTGGCAACGGCGACCTCGATGTCGACGGCGTCTTCCAGGCCCGCGGGGAAGACGTAGTGATGATCCGTCGTGGTGGTGCAGCCCGACAGCAACAGCTCCGACATCGCCACAGTGACGCCGAGCTGGAGCGCCTCCGGCGTCATCCGCGCCCAGACCGGATAGAGCGCCTTGAGCCAGGGAAACAGCTCGCGGTCCATCGCCGCCGGCAGCGCGCGCGTCAGCGTCTGGTAGAAGTGATGATGCGTGTTGATCAGCCCGGGCAGCACGACATGTTCGCCCGCCTCGAAGACTGCGGCGTCCGCTGCGGGCTTGCCGCCAGCGGGGACAAGCTCGACGATCCGCCCATCCTGCACCACGATGCCGCGCTCGGCACCGTCGGCAAGAATGGCGAGCGGGTCCTTGATCCAGACCGGCTTTGCGTTATCCATGATCCTGTTTCTCCTGACGTCGGCCGGCATTTTCGCCTGCAAGGCGAAGGCCAGCCGCTTGCGTCCTTGTTGCGACTTGGCTCCGGACTTGCAAGACTCCTTTTCAAGAGATCGATCCGATTCAAGGCGTTGGCGTACTCATGGACTTGAATACCATCACGTCGGTGGCCCATCCGGCGAGCCGCGCGCAACTGCCCGCTTGGACGGCAGGCGATGCTTGGCTCGCGGGCGGAACCTGGCTGTTCTCGGAGCCGCAGGCCCACCTGTCCCGCCTGATTGATCTCGCCGACCTCAAATGGCCTGCACTGACCATCACCGACACCCATCTGACGATCGCGGCAACCTGCACCATCGCAGAGCTCGATGCGTTGACCTGTCCGCCCGACTGGCTCGCCGCACCGCTGATCACCCAATGCTGCCGTGCCTTCCTCGCCTCGTTCAAGATCTGGAAGACAGCGACCGTCGGCGGCAATCTCTGTATGTCGCTGCCGGCAGGTCCGATGATCTCGCTGACCTCGGCGCTCGACGGCATCTGCACGATCTGGAAGGCTGATGGTGGCGAGCAGAGGATTCCGGTCCTCGATTTGGTCACCGGCAACCAGCGCAATCGCCTGACGCCGGGCGATCTGTTGCGGCAAATCGATATCCCGCTCGCGGCGCTGAAGCGCCGTTCGGCGTTCCGCCAGATCTCGCTGACGCCGGTCGGCCGCTCCGCGGCGCTGTTGATCGGCCGTCTCGATGGCGATGCTGCGCTGAGCCTGACGGTAACCGCCTCGACCGTGCGCCCGATCCGGCTGTCCTTTCCGAAGCCGCCCGATGCGAACGCATTGCGCGCAGCCATCGCGCTCGAGATTACCGATAACCTCTACCACGACGACGTCCACGGCAAGCCGTTCTGGCGCAAGCACATGACGCTGCACCTTGCCGAGGAGATCCGTCGCGAATTGCTGGATGGCGCGCGGCCATGAGCTTCGAGATCAACGGCAAGCCGTTTTCGGAGAGCCCACGCGCAGGCCAATGCCTGCGAACCTTCCTGCGCGAGCTCGGCCATTTCGGCGTCAAGAAGGGGTGCGATGCCGGTGATTGCGGCGCCTGCACCGTGCTGCTCGACGGCGAGCCCGTGCATAGCTGCCTGATTCCGGCCTTCCGTGCCGAGGGTCGCGCAATCACCACCATCGAAGGATTAGGTGGTGACGGCGGCACGCATCCGATGCAGCAGGCGTTTCTCGCTGCGCAAGGCTTCCAGTGCGGCTTCTGCACCGCCGGCATGATCCTGACCTGCGCGTCGCTGAACCAGGCGCAGCGCACCGATCTCGGCGCAGCGCTGAAGGGCAACATCTGCCGCTGCACCGGCTATCGCACAATCGAGGATGCGCTCGACGGCAAGATCAATGTCGACGATAACGTCGAGGCCGGCGGCGCGTTCGGCCGCAGCCTGCCCGCGCCGGCCGGCCCCGACATCGTGCGCGGCAAGGTGCGCTATACCTTCGACACCGAGATCGACGGCCTGCTCCACATCAAGCTCCTGCGTTCGCCGCATCCGCATGCGAGGATCGTCGCGATCGACAAGAGCGCCGCCTTGAACGTTCCCGGCGTCCACGCGGTGCTGACCCATGAGGACGTGCCCGACCGCCTGTTCTCGACAGCGCGGCACGAAAAGGACTGGATGGACCCGGAGGATACGCGCGTCCTCGACGACGTCGTCCGTTTCATCGGCCAGAAGGTCGCGGCCGTCTTGGCGGAGACCGAGGCTGCTGCGGAGGAAGCATGCCGGCGCCTTGAGGTCACCTACGACATCCTGCCTGCGGTCGTCGACCCTGAAAAGGCCATGGCGACTGGCGCGCCGGTCATTCATCCCGACCGCACCACCGAACATCGCGTCGCAAACGCAAAGCGCAACATCGTCGCGGAGACGCATGGCGAGTTTGGCGATGTCGCAGCGGCGCTTGCTGCTTCAGCCGCGACCTTTGAAGGCACCTTCACGACGCAGCGCGTGCAGCATGCCGCGCTGGAAACGCATGGCGGGCTTGCCTGGCTCGATCCATCCGGCGTGCTCAACGTCCGCTCCTCCACGCAGGTGCCGTTCCTGACGCGGCGCGCGCTGTCCGATATCTTCGATCTGCCGATGGACAAGGTGCGCGTGTTCTGCGAGCGCGTCGGCGGCGGATTTGGCGGCAAGCAGGAGATGTTCGTCGAGGACATCCTGGCGCTCGCCGCGCTGAAGACGGAGCGGCCCGTCAAGCTCGAGCTGACGCGCGAGGAACAGTTCATCGCGACCTCGACGCGGCATCCGATGCGCGTCCATGTCAAGGCCGGCGCCGATGCGGATGGCAAGCTCACCGGGCTCCAGCTCGACGTGCTCTCCAACACCGGCGCCTATGGCAATCACGCCGGGCCGGTGCTGGGTCACGCAGTGGCCGAGTCGATCAGCGTCTACAATTGTCCGAACAAAAAGGTTGATGCGATCGCCGTCTACACCAACACGGTGCCAGCGGGCGCATTTCGCGGCTATGGCCTGCCGCAGACGCTGGTCGCCGTGGAAGCGGCGATTGACGAGCTGGCCAGGCAGCTCGGCATCAGCCCGTACGACATCCGCCGCCGCAACGTCGTCAGGCCCGGAGATCCCATGCTGTCGCCGCCGCCGTCGGAATATCACGACGTCGCTTATGGCTCCTACGGGCTCGACCAGTGTCTCGACCTCGTCGAACGCGCGATGCAGGCGGACGCGCCCCGGCCCGATTTGTCGCCGGACTGGCTGATCGGCGAGAGCATTGCGCTGACCATGATCGACACGGTGCCGCCGGCCGGGCACATCGCGGATGCGATGATCGCGCTCAACGATGACGGCAGTTTCGAGCTCACGGTCGGCACCGCCGAGTTTGGCAACGGCACCAGCACGGTGCACCGGCAGATCGCGGCCACTGCGCTTGCGACCACCGTCGACAACATCCGCCTCAAGCAATCCGACACCGCGCATGGCGGCCACGATACGGGCGCCTATGGCAGCGCCGGCATCTTCGTGGCCGGCAAGGCGACGCAGGCAGCGGCCGAGGCTCTGGCGCGTGAGCTGATGTCCGCTGCAGCCGGCGCATGGCTTTGCGACGCCGCAATCTGCACGCTCGAGAGCAATGCCGTCGTTAGCGGCGTCAGGCGGATGTCCTTTGCAGAACTGGCGCGGGGCGCGCGCGAAGACGGCAGGCAGCTCGGCGCCAGCGGCAATTCACTGGGCACGCCCCGTTCGGTGGCTTTCAACGTGCATGGCTTTCGCGTGGCGGTGAACAAGGCCACCGGCGAGTTGAAGATCCTCCGGAGCGTGCAGGCGGCCGATGCCGGCGTCGTCGCCAATCCCATGCAGTGCCGCGGCCAGGTCGAGGGCGGCGTGGCGCAGGCCCTGGGGGCGGCGATGTATGAGGAGATGGTGATCGACGCGCAGGGGCGCATCATCAACGCCAAATTCCGCGACTATCACCTGCCCTCCTTCGCCGATGTGCCGCGCACGGAAGTGCTTTTCGCCGAGACGTCCGACACGATCGGACCGATGGGCGCAAAATCGATGAGCGAAAGTCCGTACAATCCCGTTTCTGCCGCGCTCGGCAACGCGATCGCGGACGCCACCGGCATTCGTTTCACGTCGACACCGTTCAAGCCAGACCGCCTATTCCCGGCGCTGCACGAGAAGTTCGGCGCCTAGCTCCCGCGATAGGTCGAATAGCTCCAGGGCGTGACCAGAAGCGGCACGTGGTAGTGGCCCTCGGGCTCGCTGATCGCAAAGCGCAGCGGGATTTCGTCGAGGAACGGCGGGTCCGACATCGGCACGCCGCGCGCGGCAAAATATTTGCCAACGCTGAAGCGGAGCTCGTAACGGCCGATCGGTAAGGGCCGGCCGCCGATCAGCGGCTGGTCGGTGCGGCCGTCATGGTTGGTGACCGCACGCGTGATCACGCGGCTCTCGCCGAGCGCGGCAAGCTCCACAAGCTCGACCGCGATGCCCGGCGCAGGCTTGCCACTGTGATTGTCGAGCACATGCGTGGAGAGCCGGCCGTGCACCTTCAGACGATCGTCGGCGATCACGAGCTGATCGAGCCGCAACGCGGCGATGCGGCAGATCTCCGCGATCGAACGCCCTGTCTCGGTCTCGGTGTCGTTCGGCAGCCGCTGCTCGAAATCGCGCAGGATCGAATCCTTGGTATGGCGGCGCACGCAGACGATATAAGGAATGCCGAACTTTGCGCGGTAGGCGTTGTTGACGCGCTCGAACGCCGAGTATTCGGCGTCCGACAGCCGATCCAGCCCGACGCTATTCTGCTCGGCATTGGATTCCGCTGTCAGTCCCGCTGCACGCTGCGTCTTGTCGGCGAGATCGGGATGCGCCTTGATCAGCGCGAGCCGCAGCTCTGCCGCGGCACTTTCGACTGCCGCCGTCATCGCGGCGAACAGTTGATTGACGCCGGCAAAGGGCCGCTGGTCCGCCACGCGCTCGGCAATCCATGGCGAGTGCTCGAAGATATTGGCAAGCGCCGCGACGAAATCGGCCTTGCTTGCGGCGTTGAGATCGGACAGCGACAGTTGCAACATCGCCGCCCGCCTCACTCGATTTCGAACGCGTCGTCGGCGAGATGGGCGAGATTGTCGTGCCAGTGCTGCGCGATCTGCAATCGGGTCGGCACCCAGACGCGCTCGTGCTTTCCGATATGGTCAAGGAAGCGCATCAGCCCCGCCGCGCGGCCGGGACGGCCGACCAGGCGGCAATGCAGGCCCACCGACATCATCTTCGGCGCGCTCTCGCCTTCGGCATAGAGCACGTCGAAGGCGTCCTTCAGATAGGTGAAGAACTGCTCGCCCTCCGCAAAGCCCTGCGCGTTGATGAAGCGCATGTCGTTGTTGTCGAGCGTATAGGGGATGATGAGCTGCTTGTGGCCCGCACCCTTGATCCAATAGGGCAGATCGTCGGCATAGGAGTCGCAGAGATAGAGGAAGCCGCCCTCTTCCATCAGCAGCCTGTTGGTATTGATCGAGGAGCGTCCGGTGTACCAGCCGAGGGGCCGCGCGCCGGTCGCCTCGGTATGCACGCGGATGGCCTCGGCGATCTCTGCACGCTCCTGCGCCTCGCTCATGTCCTTGTGCTCGATCCATTTCAGGCTGTGGCTGGCGATATCCCAGTCCGCCTCCTTCATGGCGGCGACGATTTCCGGATTGCGTTTCAGCGCCGTGGCAACGCCGAACACGGTGGTCGGCCATTTGCGCATCGTGAACATCCGCCACAACCGCCAGAATCCGGCGCGCGAACCATATTCAAACATCGATTCGATGTTGGCATGGCGCTGACCGAGCCAGGGCTGCGCGCCGAGAACGTCGGACAAGAACGCTTCCGAGGCGCGGTCGCCGTGCAAAATGTTGTTCTCGCCGCCCTCCTCGAAGTTGACGACGAACTGCACCGCGACCCGGGCTCCGCCCGGCCAATGCGGATGCGGCGGGTTGCGGCCGTAGCCGCGGAGATCACGGGGATAGCGGGGCTCCGACAAATCAGACTTCCTCGAAGCGGATCGGCAGGGCGCCCTTCCACAGCACGCTCTTGCCGAGCGTCGCCAGATTCTCCAGACCCGACGTCAGCGTGATGAAGTGGTTGCCGGCGAGTTGGCCCATCTTGCTCGCGAAGTGCACGCCGCCATAGGCGAGCAGGATCTCGGTCTCGCTGATGCCACCGGGATAGAGGATAATCTGGCCGGGCGCCGGATAGCTGGTGTGGTTCTCGTAGCCGACGCCGAAATCGAGGTCGCCGAGCGGCATCCACACGGCCTCGCCGCTCCAGCGCACGTGGATGATGTGGCTTTCGAACGGCATGGCTTTACGGAATGCGGCGACGGTCTTCGGCGCCAGTTGCTCCTCGAAGCGGGCATCGAAGGTGAAATCGCCGGCGCGGATAACGAGTTTGCTCATCTCATCTCTCTAGGTGGGAGGGCATCGGCCCTCCAAGGGGAACTTTCAAGCAAAGAGCACTCCAGCCGGACCCGTGCAAGGGGGCCCACGCTACCTGCGGTCATACGACCAGCCGAAAATGCCGCTCCGCCGCGCTTCCGGCTCAGCCTCGGCGGCCGGAGGGGCCGCCTCCCTCAGTTCCGCCTGCGGCGGAGGCGGCGGCGGTGCCGGAAGGTTCTCGCATTTCATGGAATAGACCAGCTTGCCGTCCGCGGTACGCCCGATCGGCGCGCAAGGGTCGGGGTGCCCCACCGTCGCGGCTTTCGGTGTCGGCTTGACCTGCGCTGCGGCGGGCGAGGCCACCAGCACCAAGACCAGCAAATATTTCCACATCGTTGTGGCTCGATCCATCAATTCGTCGCCATTCAAGCGGATAGCGCGGGGCAAGTCCATCAGGACCACCAGCGCTATTGCCGAATATTTAGCCGCGACCAAAATTTCGGCTCGCCGCTTCGTGATGGCCGAAACCGTGATATTCGGCAAGACGCATCGCCATCTCCGAAAAGCGCAACACTGGCACGAGACATTACTCTCGGGCCGCGTTCGACAAGGGAGACGAACGATGCGAACAACAACACTGACCGTGCTCGCCACGACGCTGCTCGCGGCCCTCACGATCCAGACGGCCTCGGCAGGCCAGCGCTACCACGCCCGCAAGGCCCCCGCCCCCGCTACCCAGTCTTTCCGCGACTCCAACGCTGCCGCCTGGCCGACCGAGCCACGCGCAGTCGACTGGTGGCGCTACTCGACCGGTTCGCTGTCAGCGCCCGCAGGGCGGTGATTGCTTCGCTCACACAACCATACTGCCACATCCGTCATCCTGAGGAGCGAGCCATGGGGCGCAGCGCGTCACATGGGGAACCCTGAAGGATGAACGGCCGTTGACCCGACAACACCAGCGATACCGGGAGACCGTGATGGCGATCAACAACGTGGCCGACCTCTTCGTGGCAACGCTCGAGCAGGCGGGTGTCAAGCGGATCTATGGTATCGTCGGCGACAGCCTCAACGGCCTCACGGAAGCGCTGCGTCGCCGTGGCACCATCGAGTGGGTGCACGTGCGGCACGAGGAAGTCGCAGCGTTTGCCGCGGCCGGCGAGGCCGAGATGACGCGCAGCCTTGCAGTATGTGCGGGGTCCTGCGGACCGGGCAATCTGCACCTCGTCAATGGCTTGTTCGATGCTCATCGCAGCCGCGTTCCGGTGCTCGCGATCGCCGCCCAGATTCCCTCGGCCGAGATCGGCGGCGGCTATTTTCAGGAGACCCACCCGCAAAATCTATTCCAGGAGTGCAGCCACTATTGCGAGCTGATCTCGGATCCAAGCCAACTGCCTTACGTGCTGGAAAACGCCATTCGTGCGGCGGTCGGATTGCGCGGAGTTGCGGTCGTGGCCATACCAGGCGACGTCGCGTTTCGCGCGCCACCTAGACGTGCTCCGGTGACCGCGCGGGGTCTGGCGCTCTCCACACCAAAGGTGGTGCCCGAAACCAACGAGCTGGAGGCGCTGGCATCTCTCTTGAACGGCACGGAGCGCGTCACGCTGTTCTGCGGCCGGGGATGCGCCGGCGCTCACGCGCCGCTGATGCAGATGGCCGCGACCTTGAAGAGCCCCATCGTACACGCGCTCGGCGGCAAGGAGCATGTCGAATACGAAAATCCCTACGACGTCGGCATGACCGGCTTCATCGGCTTCTCGTCCGGTTATGCCGCGATGCATGCCTGCGACGTCCTCCTGATGCTGGGCACTGATTTCCCCTACAAGCAGTTCTTCCCGACTGACTGCCAGGTCGCACAAATCGACATCAGGCCGGAAAATCTCGGCCGGCGCTGTAAGCTCGATCTCGGCGTGGTCGGCGATGTCAGGCTGACCATCGAGGCGCTGCTGCCGCTGTTGAAGGTCAAGACCGAACGACGGCACCTCGACAATGCGATTGCGCATTACAAGAAGGCGCGCGAGGGCCTCGACGCGCTCGCGGAGGGCTCCCCGGGCCGCAAGCCGATCCATCCGCAATATCTCGCGAAGGTCATCAGCGATCACGCGGCTGACGATACGGTGTTCACCGTGGATGTTGGCACGCCGACCGTCTGGGCAGCGCGCTATCTGCAGATGAACGGACGCCGCCGGCTGATCGGATCATTCGTGCACGGCTCGATGGCCAATGCCATGCCGCAGGCGATCGGCGCGCAGGCGGCACAGCCAGGACGTCAGGTCATTTCGCTATCGGGCGACGGCGGCTTCACCATGCTGATGGGCGACCTGATCACGCTCACCCAGATGAAGCTGCCTGTGAAGGTCGTCGTGTTCAACAATGGCGTGCTCGGCTTTGTCGCGCTCGAGATGAAGGCTGCAGGCTTCGTCGACACCAACGTCGATCTGAAAAATCCCGACTTTGCGGCCATGGCGCGCGCCGTGGGCATCATGGGTCGTCGCGTCGAGGACCCGGGCGAGCTCCCGGGCGCGATGCAGGAGATCCTGAAGCATGATGGACCGACACTCCTGGATGTGGTCACCGCCAAGCAGGAGCTCTCGATGCCGCCGACGATCACCCCGGAGCAGATCAGGGGCTTCAGTCTCTGGGTCCTGCGCGCCGTCATGAATGGCCGCGGCGACGAAGTCGTCGATCTCGCCAAGACGAACCTGCTGCCCCGCTAGAAACGCGCTTGTCCGCGCGAATTCTGCTGGCAGGCCCTTGTGATCAATACGGCTGATAGTAGCGCGGACCACCATAGTAAGGACCGCCGCCGTAATAGCCGGGGCCTCCGTAGTACGGACCCGAGCTATAATAATAGCGGTTCTCGTAGTACTCTTGGCGACGGCTCTCGGCGATCGCGCCGGCGATCATGCCCATCCCCATGCCCATGACGGCAAGACCTGCGGCGCTCGGTCCGCGACGGTAATAGCGGCGCCGGGCGGCGCTGAAGTCGGTCGCAGCGGCGGAAGCCGGGGCCAATGTGGCAGCCTTCGAAAGTGACGTGCGTGACGCCGCAGCTGAGGGCACCGCCGACGCCGCGACGAGGGCGAGGCCAGCGAGCGTGGCCAGCAGGACGCTTCTGCTTCGCAAGGACATCATGGCTTGATCCGTCATCAGAGCTTCCTCTGTTCGCGCTCAAGGAACCAAATTTCAGATATGCAAAGGATACCCAACCCACAACCCAGCGATGTGGTTGCGCGGTCGCGGCAATCCGCCGCTCCGATTTGAACGATTGTAAAGCTGCCTGGCGAATCGGGCTTGATCGATTTCAGCGGAGCCGTTATGAAGCCGGCGCGCTGTTCTCCGGCGCCGTAAGCGTTTCACGTGAACCAACGCATCAACCGACGCCGTCGGGATCGATGCATTTTTTCAGGGTTCAACGTGACCGACGCGTCCTTTTCCCAAAGAGATCAGATGATTGCGGTTCGCAAGCTGCCGGCGCGCTATGCGCCTGTTGTCATGCCATTGGTGCTTCCATCCTCATGACAGCCGTGGTGTCGATCATCTCGACACTGAAGAGTCTCGGACCAACCCCTCTCTTCCTGGCGACGTGGCCCGCGGCCTGGGGATTGTCATGGCTCGTCGCCTTTCCGACGCTGCTGGTGGTCCTGCCACTGGTCCGCCGGATCGTCGCCATCGTGGTCGCCCCCTCCGTGGAGTCGCTCCGATAACCGGCAGGGATGGCGGCAATGCCCGCCGTTCCTGCCCTTACCTCGCATGAATTTGGATCAAATGACTTCAGACCAAACGGCTTCTGCCGCAAACCCGGCCGAGACGCTGACGCGGCACCGCCCGCTGCTGCTCTATATCGGCTCCAGCACGCTCTCCGAATTCGCTCACAACGTCGCCACCGTCGCCGTGGGCTGGCAGATCTATGAGCTCACCGGCAGCGCCTTCTATCTCGGCATGGCGGGCCTCGTGCAGTTCCTTCCGAGCGCCATTCTCGTCCTCATCGCAGGGCACGCCGCCGATCGCTACGACCGCCGCCGCATCGTCCAACTTTGCCAGCTCATACAGGCCTTGGCCGCAGCCTGGCTCGGCGTACGCACGCCGGCGGGATCGGTGACGGCTCCGGAGATCTTCGTGGTCTTGCCATCCTGGGGTTTGCCGGCGCCTTCGAAAGTCCAGCCTCCTCCGCGCTGCTGCCGGGCGTCGCACCGGACCGCACGCTCCAGCGCGCGACCGCCATGGCGACCGGCACACGGCAGTTCGCCACGATCACGGGCCCCGCACTCGGAGGGCTCGCCTACGCGTTCGCGCCGGGCGCGCCCTACGGCGTCATGGCGCTATGCTCGCTCCTGGCCGTGGTGCTGGTCGGTGCGATCGAGCTCGAACGTTCCGCCGAATCCGAGCCGCCGAACCTCGCCGAATTGTTCGCGGGCCTTGCGTTCGTGCGCAGCAATCCCGCGATCCTCGGCACGATCTCGCTCGACCTGTTCGCCGTGCTGCTCGGCGGTGCGACCGCACTGCTGCCGATCTATGCCAAGGACATCTTGCATGCCGGCCCGTGGGCGCTCGGCGTGATGCGGGCAGCGCCGGCCGTCGGCGCGCTCCTGATGACGGCGGTGATCGCGCGCCATCCGATCGCGCCTCGCGCGGGCCTGCGGATGTTCCAGGCGGTGATTGCCTTCGGACTCGCCACCATCGTCTTCGCGCTGTCGCAAACCGTATGGCTGTCGATCGCGGCGTTGATGGCCATGGGCGCGGCCGACACGATCAGCGTCATCGTCCGCGTCGCACTGGCGCAGCTCGCCACACCAGATGCAATGCGCGGCCGCGTCGGTGCCGTCAACCTCCTCTTCATCAATGCCTCGAACCAGCTCGGCGAATTCGAGAGCGGCATGGTCGCCGGCCTGCTTGGCGCGATGCCGGCGGCGCTGCTCGGCGGCATCGGCACCATCGCAGTGGCGCTGTTGTGGATGAAGCTGTTCCCGATCCTGCGCCAGGTCGACCGGCTGGAGTGAGATCGGCCCTCGATCCCCCGCAGACCTGTGCGCGTGCCGAGATCGAGAGCCGCACCGACACCTATTGTTGCGCGGACTCCAGTTGCACCGGAGCCGACCGTCGCACCGCCGCATGCGGCGCGGGAGCGGCCTGTGCCGGCTTGCGCGCCGAAGCCATAGCGGGGCGCGGCGGAGGCACGGCGGCAGCGGCCGTCTTCGGGCGCGTGTTGGGATCGGACGCCTGGTGAACGGTCTTTCCCGTCGTCTGGTCCGGCGCATTGACCGACGTCTTGTTATCGGGCGTTTTGGCGACAAGACGCGCCATTTGCTCCTGGCTCGCTTTCAGCTCGTCGGCAACCCTGAGGTTGTCGAGGGACATTTGCTCCTGGTTCGCTTTCAATTGCGCCTGACTTGCCTTGAGCTGCTCGATGCCTTGCTGCACGTTGGCGAGATCGCTCGCCATCTTCTCGAGCAATTCCGTCACCTGCGGAGAAAGCGCGGTCGCGGTCGGCGCGACCGGCTCCGGGACGGTCTGAGCGGTAGGCTCCGGTTGCGGCGATGCGGGCGACGCCTGGGCCAGTTGAACAGCCGCCGGGCCGGGCTGCGCGGCAAGCACTGGCTCTGCTTGCGACGGTGATGACAGCGCAGCATGCAGCGGTGCCCAGCCGGCGATCATCTGCCTGACCTCATCACCTCGGGATGATTGCGAGACCAGGGCCGCGGTGCCAATCCCCGCTGCCAGCACCAGGCCGACGAGGCCGCGCAGCGCCGGCCGGCCGCGCGGCAGGCGGCTGCGCGCGTCATCGCGCTCCTCGCGCTCCAGCTTGGAAAGCTGCTCGCTGGCGCGCGCGATCTCTTCATCCACGCTTCTGATCTTCTCGTAGGTGTGCGTGAGCTCTTCGTCCATGCGCGTGGACAGGACATGACGCGGTTCGATTGGTGTCGACTTCATCACGGCACTCATTGGCGCTCCTATCCCCAGCCCAATGTCGCCCCAGGGGCGTCCGTCGCATTTCCGCTTAGCCGATCATCGCCAATGCGGTTTGTCCAAAGCAAGACGCCATCATGGAAAGTGTGAGGCCGGGGCGAGGCGAGCGCCGCGGCCTCCCCTCCCCCGATACCGCTGGTCTTACGACAACGCCCCCAGCACGCCGCGCGTGGCCTTGTCGATCTCCTCGACATAGCGGCGGCGGGCGAAGGTCTCGGTGAGGAAGCCGATCACCTTGCGGCCGTCGGCGGATTCGACCACCGCCAGCATCTCCGCCTCGGCTTCGTCGAACACCGCCATCGCGCTTTTTACGTTCATTTCCGGGATCAGCACGATGTCCGTGTAGCGGGCGAGCTCGATCACCTGGATGTCGTCGGAAATGGTGTCGAGGTCGCTCGAGAACAGGTCGGGCAGCATGACGAGGCCGACATATTCGTCCGCGTTGTTGACCACGACGATGCCCGGTCGCGAGCCGAGCGCGAATTCGCGCCTTGTGGCAGCGATCGTCGTCGAGGACGGCACCTTGCCGACGTCGCTCCGCATCATCCGCTCGACCGTGAGGTTGCGCAGCCAGCCGACATCGTTGGCGCTGCGGATGGTCTCGCCGCGCAGATGCAGGCGCCAGGTCGAGAAGGAATGGCCGAACATGAAGCGCACGCAGATCGAGGTGACGATGCAGCCCGCCAGCACCACGGCGGTGACGTCGACATTGCGCGTCATCTCCAGCACCAGAAATGACATCGTCAGCGGACCGCCGACGATGGCAACCCCGAGCGACGCCATGCCCGTGATCATCGCAACCAGCGGATCGATCGCGAAGTTCGGGCTGATCAGCAGGAGCACCGCTGCGAAGAATTTACCGATCAGGCTGCCGACGAACAGCGAGGCGAAGAACAGGCCGCCGCGGAACCCCGATGCCAGCGAAATCAGACACGCCGTCAGCTTGAGGGCGATGATCAGCGCGATCAGACCGATTGTCATGTCGTGGAACAGATCGAGCACCATCGCGCCGTGGCCGGCCGCCAGCACCTGCGGGGTGGCGATCGCGAAGGAGCCGACGATTAGGCCGCCGATCACCGGACGCAGCCAGACCGGTAGCCAGGTGAACAGCCGCTCGAACGTCGAGGAGGAGCGCATCACGGCGATGCCCACGCCGCCGGTGACGAGCGCGAGCCCGATCAGCGCCAGATATTGCTCGATGCCGACCGTGCTCACCTTCGGTATCTCGATGGAGTACGGCGCGCCGCCGAGCCACTGCGCGGTCAGCGCGCCCGCGAGCGAGGCTGCCAGGATCGGCGCGGCGCTGCCGACCGCATAGACACCGACAATCAGCTCGCAGGCATAGAACGCACCGGTGATCGGTGCGCCGAAGGCGGCCGCGATCGCGGCCGCGGCGCCGCAACCGACGATCAGGCGGAGATCGTTGCGCCGGAGGTTGAAGAACTGACCGAGCAGCGAAGCGATGCCGGAGCCGATCTGGGTATAGCCGGCCTCGAGGCCGACGGAGGCGCCGCAGCCGTTGGAGATCAATGTCTGGCTCGAGACCACCACGCTGTCGCGCAGGGATAGATTGCCGCCACGCAACGCGTTGGCCTCGATCGGGTCGACAGCGCTGGAGATCTTCAGCCGCCGCCGCGACCATTCCATCATGCCGAGCGCCAGTCCGCCGAGCGCGGGCGCGACCAGCGCCGCCCATGGGCTGACATAGGCATTGGCGGAGAGCCGAACGTCGACGGGAATGCCGAAGATCAGAACGTGCGCGATCTGCGCGATCTCGGCCATCAGTGTCACGACGCCGCCGGTGGCGACGCCGATTAGAAGCGCGAGCGGGATCAGGTAGAATTCATTGCTGCGCAGGAGGGCGCGGATGCGAACCAGCATCCGGTTCGATGCCTTGTTCGATCCCTTGTGCGATCTCTTCCGATCGACGATGTGCCTGATCCGCGCGAACACTGGCGAGGCTCTTCTATTTTTCGGCCGTGCCGTCGCCGGCCATGCGCTGTGTTGTCATCGGGATCGGCATCCTGGCGATGCGCGCGTTCCGCGCTCTTATCGACCCGAGTTACGTCAAAGCCATGAGGCTGCGCAAGAGAAAGCGAACGGCATTGCGGACGGCGGTATGTTCGGCCCGGGAGCCGCACGAAAATTGCAACAAAATCAACATATTGATCTCACGACAGGCTGGCGCGGACCGCAGCGATGCCGTTCAGCACGAACTGCACCGAATAGGCCGCAAGCAGGATGCCGAGCAGGCGCGAGAGCACGGCATTGCCGGTCCGCCCCAGCGTGCGCGCGATCAGGGTCGAGGCGGCAAAGCAGATCATGCAGAGCAGGCAGACCAACAGGATGACCGCGATGTTGATGCCGAGCCGGGCGGCGTTGCCGGCGTCGCCCGAGAGCAGCAGCGTGGTCGCGATCGCGCCGGGGCCGGCCATCATGGGGATCGCGAGCGGAAACACCGCGACGTCGGAGGCGTGCTCGGACAGCGCCTTGTCGGCCTCGCGCGCCTCGCGGTGAGGCCGGTCGCCGAAGATCATGCGGTACGACACGCCGAACAACAGCAGCCCGCCGGCGATCTGAAACGCCGGGATGCCGATCCCAAGCTGGCGCAACAACCAGTTTCCGATCAGCGCGATCACGACCAGGATCGAAGCCGCGATGAGTGGTGCCCGCCAGGCGACGGTACGCTTGACCGCTTCCGGCATGCCGGCGGTCGCGGCCAGGAAGGCCGGCACGAGGCCGACGGGATCCACCACCAGCAGCAGGGTGACAAACGCCGACAGGGCAAGATCGAGCATGCGTGGCCATCTCCTCACCACATGCAGGGAACGATGACGTTGCGACCGGCTTAGCCCAACGCAGCCGCTTTGGGAAATCAGCGCGGGAACGATCGCGAAGCAGACGGGCCAACCGCTACCCGGCAGGCGCGCTGGATTTTTGCGGGAGGCCCACCATATGCAGGCTTTCCATTCCAGAGCCCGCGCCATGCAACCCAAAAATCCCCTCGACTGGATGCTTTCCGAAGCCCTGGAGCAGCTCAACCGCGGCGAGCGGCTGCGCCAGCAGTTCGGCCGCCAGGAGTCCTGCTGGGAGCCGCCGATCGACGTGCTGGAGACCGACCGGGAGCTCCTGATCCTCGTCGCCCTTCCCGGCGTCGATCCCGACAATGTCGAAACGGTGATCCATGACGGCGTGCTCGTCATCTCGGGCCGGCGCACGCTGCCGCCGGAGCTGCGCAACGCCCGCATTCACCGGCTCGAGCTGCCGCAAGGGCGTTTCGAGCGCCGCATTGCCTTGCCTACGGGGCGCTATGCCATCAGCCGTTTCGTGATGGATGGCTGCGTCGCGTTGCGCCTCGCCAAATCCGCTTGAGGTCGACCATGGCCAATGAACAACAGACCGAGTCCACCGTGAGCAACGAAGCCACCAAGATCCCGGACGACGCGCTGATCGTCATCGCCGTTCGCAACATGGTGCTGTTTCCCGGCATGATCGCGCCGATCACGATCGCGCGGCCGAAGTCGATCGCCGCCGCGCAGCAGGCGCTACGCGAGCAGCGGCCGATCGGCATCGTGCTCCAGCGCAACCCCGACATCGACGATCCCGCGCCGGATGATCTCTACCGGATCTGCACCGTCGCCAACATCGTTCGCTACATCACTGCGCCCGACGAGACCCATCACATCGTCTGCCAGGGCGTGCAGCGCGCGCGCATCCTCGACTTCCTGCCGGGGACGCCGTTCCCGGCCGCGCGCGTGCAGCAGATTCCTGAACCGGGCACGACCTCGCCGGAGATCGAGGCACGCTTTCTCAATCTGCAACGCCAGGCGATCGAGGCGATCCAGCTTCTGCCGCAGGTACCGCCCGAGCTGGTGGCGATGTTCCAGGGCACGACGGCGCCCGGCGCGCTGGCCGATCTCGCCACCGCCTATATGGACATCAAACCGCAGGACAAGCAGGAGATTTTGGAGACGGTCGATCTCACGGTCCGCATGGAAAAGGTCTCGAAGCAGCTAGCCGAGCGGCTCGAGGTGCTGCGCATCAGCAATGAAATCGGCCAGCAGACCAAGGCGGCGTTCGACGAGCGGCAGCGCGAGGCGATCCTGCGCGAGCAGATGGCGACCATCCAGCGCCAGCTCGGCGAAGGCGACGGCAAAGCGGCTGAGGTCACTGAGCTGACCGAGGCCATCGCGAAAGCAAAAATGCCGCCAGAGGCGGAGGCGCATGCGAAGAAGGAGCTGCGCCGCTATGAGCGCATGCCGGAGGCCGCCGGCGAGGCCGGCATGGTGCGCACCTATCTGGACTGGCTGATCGAGCTGCCCTGGGCGCTACCCGAGGAGAAGCCGATCGACATCGCGGAGGCCCGCCGCATCCTCGATGCGGATCACTATGGTCTGGACAAGATCAAGAGCCGCATCATCGAGTATCTCGCGGTGCGCAAGCTCGCGCCCCAGGGCAAGGCGCCGATCCTGTGCTTCGTCGGCCCGCCCGGTGTCGGCAAGACCTCGCTCGGCCAGTCCATTGCGCGCGCGATGGATCGCCCCTTCGTGCGCGTCAGCCTCGGCGGCGTGCATGACGAGGCCGAGATCCGCGGCCACCGGCGCACCTATATCGGCGCGCTGCCGGGCAACATCATCCAGGGCATCAAGAAGGCAGGTAGCCGGAACTGCGTGATGATGCTGGACGAGATCGACAAGATGGGCCGCGGCGTGCAGGGCGATCCGTCGGCCGCGATGCTGGAGGTGCTCGATCCCGAGCAGAACGGCACGTTCCGGGACAATTATCTCGGCGTGCCCTTCGACCTCTCGCGCGTGGTCTTCATTGCCACCGCCAACATGCTGGATTCGATCCCGGGACCGCTGCTGGACCGCATGGAGCTCATCAGTCTTGCCGGCTACACCGAGGACGAGAAGCTCGAGATCGCCCAGCGCTATCTGGTGCGGCGTCAGCTCGAGGCCAATGGCCTGACGGCGGACCAGGCCGAGATCGAGCCGGAGGCGTTGAAGCTGATCGTCAAGGGCTACACACGCGAGGCCGGCGTGCGCTGGCTGGAGCGCGAGATCGGAAAGGTGTTCCGGCATGCGGCGGTACAAATCGCCGAGGGCACCGCGACCAAGGTCGTGGTGAGCGCGAAGGAAATCACCCCCGTGCTCGGCCAGCCGCGCTTCGAGGGTGAGATCGCGCTGCGCACCAGCGTGCCCGGCGTCGCCACGGGCCTCGCCTGGACGCCGGTCGGCGGCGACATCCTGTTCATCGAAGCGACGTGCGTGCCCGGCAGGGGCAGTCTGATCCTGACCGGCCAGCTCGGCGACGTCATGCGCGAGAGCGTGCAGGCTGCGCTGACGCTGGTGAAGAGCCGTGCGACCCAGCTCGGCATCGATCCGGCGGTGTTCGAGAAGAGCGACATCCACGTTCACGTCCCGGCGGGCGCGACCCCGAAGGACGGACCGAGCGCAGGCGTAGCGATGTTCACGGCGCTAACCTCGCTGCTGACCAACCGCACCGTGCGTAACGACACCGCCATGACCGGCGAGATTTCCTTGCGCGGCCTGGTGCTGCCGGTCGGCGGCATCAAGGAGAAGGTGGTGGCGGCGGCGGCCGCAGGTCTCAAGCGGGTGATGCTGCCGGCGCGCAACAAGCGGGATTTCGACGACATCCCGAAGAGCGCGCGCGAGAGCCTCGAATTCATCTGGCTCGAGCGGGTCGACGAAGCGGTCGCCGCGGCGCTAGACCCGGCCAATCCGCAGGTCGAGGCAGCCGAGTGAAAATGGTGATGACGATGGCGTTGAAAAGAACAAAGACGAGGCGGACTGTGCAGCGGCTGCGGCAATGGCTCGATCGTGCGATCGGCCGGCTCCGGGAGCAGATCCCCGCGCCGCGCGGTCAGCTTCAGCCCGTACGGGTCAAAGCCAGATACCGCAGGGGCTGACCCCTCCGCCTCACCCCTGTGGCACCTCAAAACAAAAGGCCCCCTCTTGTGGAGGGGGCCTTTGCTTTTAGCCGTTAGGCCACGGCGTCCTTGGCGGCCTTCACGGGCCGTGCGCGGACGATCTTCCGGGCCGGCTTGGCCTTGAACATCATCTCTTCACCCGTGAACGGGTTGGTACCCTTGCGCGCCTTGGTCGCGGGCTTCTTGATGACCACGAACTTGGCGAAGCCCGGCACCAGGAAGAGGCCGTTCTTCTTGAGCTCCTTGTGGCCGACGTCCGTCAAGGTCTCCATGACGTTCTTGACGTCGCGCTTGGAAAGCTCGGTGGCAGTCGCGATCTTTTCGATCAGCTGCGATTTGGACAGTTGGGTTGGCATCGTGTCTCCTCTGATTCGTTGCCGGTTGCATATTAGACCAACCGTTGAAGGCCTATAGCCTTCTGCACAGTTTTGTCGAGAAATTACGGGCTTTTTTGTCCCGCTGTGACAAAAACCCTGCTTTTTTAGCCACTTCCAGAGTGGGTGGCCGCCAGAACAGCGCTTTTTGCCTTATTTCAAAGGCCCGCGACGCCCTTGCTAAAGCTGATTCCATGCTCTCGACAAGCGACGACAGCCCTCTTTGTGCAAGGAGGAGCGCGATTCACGCTGTAAAAGAAGGCTAGACCCGCTCGATGATCACCGCCGGCGCCATGCCGCCAGCCGCGCACATGGTGACGAGGCCGCGTTTCAGGTCGCGCCGCTCGAGCTCGTCGAGGATGGTGCCGATCAGGATCGAGCCGGTGGCGCCGATGGGGTGGCCGAGCGCGATCGAGCCCCCGTTGACGTTGACCTTGGCGCGGTCGAGCCTGAGGTCGCGGATGTATTTTTCCGCAACCACCGCAAAGGCCTCGTTGATCTCGAAGAGATCGATGTCGTCGATGCCAAGCCTCGCCTTGGCCAGCACCTTGCGGGTCGCCGGCACCGGCGCGTTCAGCATCAGCGTCGGCGAATCCCCCATGTTGGCCATCGCGACCACGCGGGCGCGGGGCTTCAGCCCATGCGCCCTGGCATAGGCCGGCGAAGCCAGCAGGATCGCGGCGGCGCCATCGACGACGCCGGAGGAATTGCCGGCGTGATGCACGAAGTCGATCTTGAGGTCCGGATATTGTTGCAGGATCAGGCCGCGATAGGTCGTCCCCTTGTCGTCGAGCGCATAGTCCGCGATCGCAGGGAATGCCGGCTTGAGGCTGCTAAGGCCCTCCATCGTGGTCTGCGGCCGCGGATACTCCTCGTGGTCGAGCGCGAGGCTGCCGTCCTCGCGGTAGACGGGAACGAGGCTCTTCTTGAAGTGCCCATTCGCCATCGCATGCGCCGCGCGCTTCTGGCTCTCCAGCCCGAGCGCGTCGACATCGTGCCGCGTGATGCCTTCCATGGTCGCGATCGCATCCGCACAGACGCCCTGATGCGACTGCGGATGCCGCGCGCGCAGGCGCAGATTGCCAGAGTCCATCATCATGGGACCGCCGCCGCGCCGTCCCTCCATCGACATCATCTCACAGCCGCCGGCGATGACGAGATCTTCCGCGCCTGCCATGATCGAGGCCGCGGCCATATTGACGCTGGTGATGCCGGAGCCACAGAAGCGGTCGAGCGTCACCGCGCTGGCGCGCACGTCGTAGCCGGCATCGAGCGCCGACATCCGCCCGAGGTCGCCGCTTTGCGTTGCGACCTGTGCGCTACAGCCCCAGACGATGTCGTCGACATCTGCGGTGTTGATGCCGGTGCGATCGGCGAGCGCTCGCAGCACGGTGGCGCCCAATTGCTGCGGATGGATCCCCGACAGCGCCCCCTTGCCGGCCTTGCCCACCCCGCGCGGCGTCCGACAGGCATCGATGATCAGCGCGTCAACCATGGCGTTATCCTCTTGTTCTTGGCTGTTGAGGGCGGTTTTGAATCAGGGGCGGAGCGGAGTCAATCGGGTCCGGCCGGACTGCCCTGCCGCAAAAGACTGAAAAACAACCCCATGCAAAGTAGAAACGCGGCTGCCGGACGGCGCACGGCCGTTCCGCGAAACCATTTGATACGTCGAGGTAAATCGGTGGCGACACGCAATGGTCACCACCTCACGCCCCCGCTGCGTTCCTCGCGATTACGTTGCGATAAAAGCTCGCGCTGAGTTTTGGCGTACGGACCTGGGTGTCGAAGTTCACGTGATAGAGGCCGAAGCGCTTGTTGAGCCCGAACACCCACTCGAAATTGTCCATCAGGCTCCAGAGGAAATAGCCCTTGACCGGCACGCCCTCCGCCGTCGCGCGCTCGAGCTGGGCGAGGTAGTTGCGCAAAAACATGATGCGATCGGTGTCGAAAATCTTGCCGTCCGCGGTGACCTGATCGTCGCCGGAGGCGCCGTTCTCGCTGATATAGATCGCACCCGTCTTCCAGATCTTCGCCGCAAGTTTCGGCACCCAGTAGATCGTCTCGGGGCCGACGCGCAGCCAGTCCGAATTCATGTGCGGAAACGATTTTGGGATCGGCAGCAGCGAGAAGCCGGCGCCCTTGTCGGAGGCCACGACATAGTTCTGCGGCGCGTATATGTTGAGGCCGAGGAAATCGACCGGCGAGGAGATGATCTTCAGCTCCGCATCGGTGTATTTCGGCGCGTTGGCGCCTGCGAATTTCAGGAAGGCGTCGGTATACTTGCCCTCCATGATCACGTTGAGATAGCTCGCGTTCATCTCGCGCAGCGCGATCTCGGTGGCGCGGACGTTCTCGGGTGTGTCGATCGCCGGAATGCAGGTATCGATGTTCTCGGCCGGCCCGACCCTCGTGCCGCGGCGACCGGAGCCGCGGACCGCCTGCACCGCGAGCCCGTGCGCCAGCGCGGTGTTGTGCCTGACCTGGTTCACCTCGGCCTGCGACAGCGTCAGCCCCGGCGCGTCGATGCCGATGCCGTAGCCGAAATAGACGAACCTGCCGCTCTCGTTCAGCGTGAACACGTTCTTGACGCGATCGGTCAGGTGCCGCGCGACATAGGCCGCATAATCGCCGAACGCCTTGCAGGTCTCGGCCGAGCGCCAGCCGCCGAAACGATCCTGCAGCGATTGCGGCAGGTCCCAATGATAAAGAGTGAGCCACGGCTCGATGCCGTTGGTCAGGAGCTCATCGATCAGGCGATTGTAGAAGTCGAGCCCCTTCGGGTTCGGCTTGCCGTCGCCATCCGGAAACACCCGCGGCCAGGCAACCGAGAAACGATAGGCCTTGCAGCCGAGCTCCTTGATCAGCGCGATGTCGTCCTTGTAGCGATGGTAATGCTCATTGGCCCGGTCGCCATTGGTGCCGTCCTCGATCTTGCCGGCGACGCGGGTAAAACTGTCCCAGATCGAGGGCCCTCGCCCGTCCTCGTTGACCGCGCCCTCGACCTGGTAGGACGAGGTCGCCGTGCCCCAGAGGAAGCCCGGCGGAAAGCCTCCCGCCGGGCGCGGCGCCGCCGCCGGCTTCGCCTCGAGGGATTGTCCGGGGGCTGCGATCCCCGCTGCGGACAGCCCCGCGATCTTCGCAAACTGGCGACGCGAGACCTTGTCCGGCATGGGTTCTGCTCCACTTCCATTCGTTTCCGACCGGCACAATGGCGGGTCAGGGCCGATTTGAGAAGTGAAGTTCGGGGAAGATCGTGATGCGTCACTGGTGTATCGAGAGCGCTAGGGGCAAACTTGGTCACGCTCCGGCCAGGCCAATACCGGGTTAATACAGGGTCGCAAACGCATCGCCCGTTATTGTAGGCCGAACCGACCGGTCTAGACTGATGCTCATTGGTGCAATCGATTCGCAGGGATCATGGCAAAGTCCTCCAAACTCGTTGCGGCAAAGAAGGGGCGCGTGCTCCTGGTCAGACGACGGCGCGATAAGCTCTGGATGTTTCCGGGCGGCCGCAAGCGTGCAGGTGAGAGTGACAGGAAGTGCCTGCGCCGCGAGATCAGGGAAGAATTGCCGAACCTGAAACACGGTCCGTTGAAGCTCTGGAGAGAAGTGAGGCGGAAAAACCGCCGATCCGGGCGGAAGATGAGCGATGCGATTTTCCTGACGAAGAACGCGTCCGGCAGGCTGAAGATCGGAGACAAGAAGGAGATCGACAAGGCGGCCTGGTGCAAGCCGCGAGGGCTCAGATTGACACCGACGTCGCGCTACATCCGGGACAGGCTGTTTCCGAAGTGAATTCCCAGGCTCGCAATTACGGCTTCGAACCCGGGCAATAAGCGGGCATCGAGTGCGATATGACTTTCGACGATTTGTTAGTCTTCAGCGGTCACCTCTGTCTGATTTGCCGCTCCAAGCGCAGTGTATGCTCACGCAGAGAATCGTAGATCGGTGCATTGCCGAGCAGCATGGGTAGAAGCATCGCCATGAAGCAGGCGCCCAGCATCGGCAGCAGCATTGTCACGTTACCAGTCATTTCGGCGACCAGAACAATGCCGGTCACCGGCGCACGTACCACGCCGGTGAAGAAAGCGGCCATGCCCACTAATGCAAATGCTTCCGGCGGGATCGCGAGCGTTGGGAATGCAAGGCGGCAAGCCGCGCCGAACAGCTGCCCAGACTGGGCTCCCAGCACGAGCAAGGGTGCGAACAGTCCGCCGGGAGTGCCGGCAGCGTATGAGAGAGCGCCAAGCCCGAATCGGATCAGGAATGCGCCCCCTACGATCACTACGCTCCCGTGGCCGATCAGCGCGCGCTGCGTGATCTGGTCTCCACCGCCGACCAGTTCGGGCGCGAACCAGGCCAATATACCGACGCTTGCGCCAATCAATCCGGCGCGGAGCTCGATCGGTAGCCGCCCGAATTGGTCCCGACCTGCACTGGTCGCGAGCAGGCTGCGATTGTACGCGACGGCCAACAGGCCCGCGATGCCACCTAGAGCAAAGAACAGCGGGGCGGATTCAGCGCTGGGATAGCTCAGCGGCCCGACCTGGAAGTCGGGCGCGTCACCGAGAAGCAGCCTTGCGACCGGGATCGCCGTTGCCAGCGCTGCAAGTGCGGCGATGGCAACACGGTGTTCGATCCTCTGCACCAACTCCTCCAGCACAAACACGAGCCCGGCAATCGGCGCATTGAAGGCCGTTGCAAGGCCGGCGCCGGCGCCGGCCGCCAGCAGCACTCGGGAGTCCGCCCAGCAGAGCCGGCAGACGCGCGCAGCGAAAACCGCGATACCAGCGCCCATCTGGACGGTCGGCCCCTCGCGGCCCAGCGCCAGCCCGGAGCCTATCGCCAGTATCCCCCCGATGAATTTCACTGGGACCAGACCAAACGGAGCCGGTGGAATCTCTTCGTGCAAGACAGCTTCGACATGCGGAATGCCGCTGCCCGAAGCGTGTGGCGAGAATTGCCTGACCATCCACGCGGCAACCATGGTTGCGACAGCGCACGCGCCGACGACAATCAAGAATCCCCAGATCGCGTGGCCATAGGCCCAGGCGATCATCGCATCGCGCAGACGATCTGCATGCGCGAGCAAAAGCCTGAAAATAGCCCCAACGCATCCGGTGGCTGCTCCTATGACGAGGGCCATCGCCGCGAGCCCCAATAGGCCGCGACGTTCATCTTTGACTTGTCGGCCGTCACCAGGGTTATGGTCCACAGCAGGTGATCTCGGGGCTTTCGCAAGGGACAATCTTTGCCGAAGCCACTGGCGAATGTCCCGGAAAAAATGCGCCTCGCCATCCAGATGACAACCCAAACGCGGGCGCTCAGCTGGATCGCCATCATGTCACTCGGCTTGCCGCACGACGCGCCGCTATGGGTGGTAGCCGCGATCGTCGTCGGCACGAGCGCGTTATCGCTGGAGATCCACTATCTCTATGCGGTTGCGTTCTCGATACCCATGATGCTGCGGATTTACGGCCGCGCACGCCGCGGCATCCCGCCGACGCTCGCAGCCTTTTTCGGCTGTGCTGGCGTCGAGCTGCTGACCAGCCGATAGCGCCGCCGCCCCATCGATGACCACTGTAGCAGTGTCAAAACTTCTGGCGCTGGTTAACCGCTGTTCGCAGCGCGATAGAAAGCTTCGACCTTCGCCAGGTCTTTTGCGTGGGTGCCCTCGCAGTCGGTCTTCGTTTTTGAGTCAACGCCGGCGGGTTGGACAGACCGGATCGCCTCTTTGACATTGTCCGGTCCGAGGCCGCCAGCGAGTATGACCGGGGTACGAACAGTCTCGACGATCGTTCGACTGATGCTCCAGTCATGCGTCACGCCTTGTGCACCAATTTGGATATCGCCTATGCGGTGACTATCGAGCAGGATCCACTCGACAATTCCATCATATGTGCGCGCTACGTGTACCGCCACAGGTCCCGTCACGGGCACGCTGCGCATGAATTTGATTTTTGGCAGAGACTTTCGCAGCGCCACGACATGATCCGGCGTAAGCAATTCGTTCGAAGCGCCAAGATGCACGATGGGTGGATCAAGCTCCCTGGCCATCCGTTCGATGAGAGCGACATCCGCCGAGAGGAACAGCGCTGAAAGTACGGACGGCGCCCGCATCGCCTTCATGACGGCTGCCGCCTGGTGAACCGGAAGCTCGCGGGGGAAGGCCCCATCACCGACAAGCACGCCGACATGATCCACACCGATTGCCGATATTGCTTCGGCTTCGGCGGGTGTCGCTACCTCGTAGATTTGCGTCAGCATTGTTCTTCACCAGTTCCCTGGGCCACACATTTGAATGGGCACGACGGCCCTGCCCTGGGTCAAGAGCACGAGAGAACAATTCTTTTGTTCCCTTGATTTAGGTCAACGAGACCTCGCAGTGCGTCACCATTTTGCGCGGTGCTTAGGGGGCCACTTACCACCTAGGAGATCTCCCATGTTGAAAGTCGTAGTGGCCGGAACAACTGCACTCTTCGTTATTGCATCCCCTATTGCCAACGCCCAAAACTTGCAGACTTCGTCTTCCGCGTCTCCGGAACGGTTAAATGCAGCGGACCGCAATAACCTGACGGACATGAGGATTGATCTGGTGAAGGCGGCGTTGCAACTGACACCTGAACAGGAAAAACTTTGGCCGTCTGTGGAGAGCGCCATTCGCGCCAGGGCGGAGGATCGGAAAGCGCGGGTCGCAAAAATCCAGGAAACAGTGGGTCGACGGGCCGACGAAAGCCGCGTCGAAGCCTTGCGCAATCGTGACCCAATCGCCTTTTTGCAACGACGCTCGGAAGCATTGGCTCAACGATCAGCCGATCTGGATAAACTCGCTGAGGCATGGCAGCCACTCTACAAGACTCTCAATCCCGAACAGAGGCAGCGCATGGCGGCCATCGCGATCTTCGTCCTCCGCGACATGAGTGATGTCGTGGAACGGCGAAGGGCGACGCAGTCTGACGACGACGACGACTGAAGCAACGTCGTTCCAATCTCGCGACCCCCGCCGCCGACTGCTTCTGTGCGAGCGCTCGGCGGGGGACTAGCGTTGCCGACATCCCGCAGCCGTTTCGATCGCGGGTCTGCGTGATGAAAATCAACGATTCTCCGCTTCGCGGGTGCCCACGCTGTCCATGGGATGACTCCGAAGCCGGGTTCCCGTCCCATTTCCCACCCTCAAATGGTCAGGCGCGCACTCTACACGTGCAGCGCTTCGTTGCCTCGACCGCAACAGTTCCCTTAAGGACCCTCGGATCTTCGAGATGTCCGACCGGGTCGACTGACCAAACCATGGTTTAGCTTGAACGGATCCCGGTTCCTGAGGTCTCATCCAGACCGCTTGCACCGAAGCGGATCGGAGCCCCCTGTGTGGATACCGGGACTTTCTGTGTCTAAGGCATGAAACTCGCATGACAAGGCACCGAGAGATCCGTAACTTTTCGCTGAACGCGCACGAGGGGACAGGGGTGATTCACGCTGGCGTAAGCCCGATGGCGTTGCGTGGTGATCGGCAGGGCCACGATGGCGTCGCCGGCCTCACGCCGGACATTTCGATCGCTTTGGTGCGACATGCGCCGCGAGAGATGCTGCGCATTTTACGGTGCGGCCCTGCCGTCACCGTGGAGATCCATTGTCCGTCGGGAGAGGCAGGCGTCTTCCTGCGCTGCCGGATCGAGCTGAGCGCAAGAGACCAGTGGCGGTTGCGGCATCGCCGGCACGCCCATCAGGCTGCGAACCACCAATCATCTGCATTGGCAATCCTCGCAATGACGTTGCTGCTTGCCGTGTGCGGCTGGATCGTCGGCGGAGCCGAGGGAATGCAGCGGGCGCTGCTGGGAAGCATGCCCCGTCCCGACGAAACGGTCATCTCGCGCGAGAACATGTATCGCTGGTTCGGCGCTCGCCTGCTGTCCCCTGCCGAGGTGCCGGACTTGTTCGCCATTCTGGCAAGGGTGTGCGGCCGAGCCGGCCTGGTCCGACTGCCGGACCTTTATTGCCTGCCGGCACCGCGCGACATGAATGCCTATGCGCTCGGCGGGCCGGAACGCAGTGCCATCGTGCTGACCGAGGGCCTGCTGCGCGGCATGACGCGCGACGAAATTGCAGGGATATTGGCCCACGAAGTCGCTCACATCCGCAACAATGATGCCTGGACGATGAGCTGGGCGACGGCGTTGCGTCGCGCGATCGATTGGACATCACTCGCTGGCCTCGCACTGCTGCGGCGCAGCCATCATCACGGTGGTATGGCATCAAGCCGGACATTGGCGGCGCTGCTGAGCGCAGCTCCGACCCTCGGTCAGTTGCTTGGACTGGCGCTGTCGCGCGTGCGCGAACTCGATGCGGATGCAACAGCACTCGAACTGACCGGCAACTCGCGAGCGCTCATCGCCGCACTCGACAAGCTGGAGCGCCATCATACCGGCTCTGCGTCAAGGCCCACGTCCGTGTTCGTGCATGATCCGATGCGCTTGCTTCGCAGCCATCCCGCCACCTCCGAGCGCGTCGGCACATTGCTCAACCTCGCGTACTAGCAGTCGCGCAAGTCGACGCTGATGCATATCGGAAAGCTCGCTGACCAGGCAAAGAGTACTGACAAAATCCGCGCGACTTGAAATTTTGCAGAGTTTGATAGCCGCCAAAATATCGCCGCGCTTTCGCGAAACTATTTCGGCGCAAGCACGTTTTCGCGTCTATGCTCATTGCAAGATTGGAGAGAAGTCAGCGTAATTGCAGAGCGTCTGAGCGGACGTCGGACACAATGAATGGCTGGCCACGTCGCCAGTGAGGAAAATCCGCTCCACATCTCTCAACGGCTGTCATTTTGCCGCTCTAAGAACATCCAACCGTTGGCACGTCACCTTGAGGGACGCAACTTGCGCCTCTCAAATGGGCGGCGTTGCTTGCGGCCGAGATTTCCGTGCCAGGCATTTCAACTTGAATGTCCAACGCCGTCGCACCGGCGTGACGATCCTCTATTGCCACCGAAGGAGTCGTGCATGCGACAGCCTTCGCAACATATTGGGCTGAGGGCACCAACCATCGCGAGGAGGCAAGCGATGACTTACTTTGACACCCTTCAACAAAACCTCGGGCAAAGTTCGCCATTCGGACAGTTCGGTCCGCAACAATGGGGAACGGGAGCATTCGGTCCGCAAGGCGGCCAACAGCATGGAGGCGGCGGTCTTGGATTGGGCCAAGCGGCCTACGGACAGCAATACGGACAGTTCGGCGGCGGTCAGCCGACCTTTGGCGCGTTTGGATATGGCCCCGGCTGGGGCGGGCAAACGGGCTGGGGTCAGCAGCACTGGGGCGGACAACAGCGACAGCTTTCGCCGCAGGACGTGAATGAGGTCGTGCGGCAACTGGTGCCGGCGCTGCCTCAAATTCTTGCGCAGGCGCAAACTCCGTTCGCAGGAATCGGCTATGCGGCCTACGGCCAGGGGCCACGGCAGCTAAGCCCGCAAGACGTGAGCGAAGTCGTGCGGCAGATCCTGCCCATCGTGCCTCAGATCATGGGAATGCTGCAGAGCCAGCCGCAAATGCAGCATTCGGCCATGCATGGCGGTCTCGGTCTGGGTCAATTCGGAGGCCACCCGGGGCAGACTCAGCCTGGGCAGATGTGGGGTACGCAGTCCGGCGCGCCACAGTTCCAGGCGGCGTTCGGCGGCCAGGCGCCGTTCGGCCAGCAGCGACAACTGACGCAGCAGGATGTCGCCGACATCACCCGACAGCTGATCGGCGTCATTCCCCAGGTCATCGGCAACCTTCAGGCCTACACTCAGCAGCGGATGATCTGACCGCGCGGCAAGGCGCGACCGCCGCCAAAAGCGGCGGTCGCGCTTGGCCGTTGCGAACGTCCTTTCGAAGGAGAAGCCTCATGTCGGATTCAAACCCCTCAGCCGCGACCGCGTCACAGCGCCACTCCTTGGACATTCAGCAGCTCGTGGGCCTGCTCGGCAATCTGATGCCGCTGCTCCTGCGCCTGCAGTCGCAGGCGTTCGAGCAGCCGTTCCGGACCATGCCCGGCAACTTCCCGATACCGAATGCGGTGCTCGATCATCAGGCCGCGGAAAACATGATCGGAGACATGATCGCCGAATCGCTGCGCTCGCTCTCTGGCTATCTCGAGGCCAATGCTGCACAGCATGCCGGCCTGGAAAACTGCGTTTCGATCGTCACGCAGGCCGCCAACAAGTTTACCGAGCGGGACCATGCGCAGGCCTTCAACCTGATCTGGCTGGCCTATCGGGCGATCGAAGCTGCCCGCGCAGCCGATCCCCGCCTTCCGTTGCTGCGACAGGCTTCGATCGATCCCACGCAATCTTCAATCCACTGAGATCAAGGAGGCGACGCCATGGCAGATGATGCGCAACCGACCTCGCGCGGCAATCGACGCAAACCAGCGCGCACGACTCAATACATGATCGCACCAGCGGGCCCCGGCGTCAGCGCTCAAACGTTGGCCGAACAACTGAATCAGTTCGGCAATATCCTGTGGACCCATGACCAGCGCGGCGTCAGCGGTCCCCCCATTGCGATCGTGCGCATGCCTGACGAAGCCGCCGCAGCCTTGCACCGCTCGACGGGCGGCAACTTGATCATCGAGCCGGACAGCATTCTACGAGCTGCATCCTTCGCCGGCCCCGTCTCGTCTATTATCCCGACGACCGCGACCATGGCCGCGCTCAGACCGGACTTGAAGGTGACGATCCGGGTCCTCAGCGAAGCAGGAGCGCCTGTGGAACAGGCAATGGTGCGGTTCATCGGCGAGCAGGGGTCAGTTCAAGGGCGGACGGATGGTGACGGCAGCGTCAGTCTGACGCTGCAGGACGAAGTGCCGGAAACGATCGCCACCCTGTTCGTCAGCCCACGCTCCGGGCATTGGGGCTTATGGCAGCAGCGGCCATACATCGAGGCCGATGCGGTGAACACCTTCACCCTCAGACCGTTGCCGCTGCCCGGCGGGCTGGATTGGGGCGGCGAAGCAATGCGCTTCGATCGGATTCCCAACCAGTGCCGTGGAGCTGACATCAAGATCGCCCTGATCGACAGCGGCGTGGCGACCAGCCACAAGCAATTGGCGAGGATCGACCACGGTATCGATGCCCGGGATGGCGAAGATCGCTCATGGTCAAGGGACGTCACTGGCCACGGCACGCCTTGCGCGGGCATCATCAATGCGGCTGCGCAGGCAGATCACGGCATCCGCGGCTACGCCCCGGATAGCGAGTTGCATGTTTGCAAGCTTCCCACTGACGCCCGTTGCAGCGACCTGATCGCGGCTCTCGATGACTGCTTGCAAAATGGCATCGACGTGGCGTGCATTGGCGTCGGTTGCGAGCGCGGCTCCGTGCTGGTCGAGCAGCGCATTGCGATGGCCAAGCAGCAAGGCATCGGCATCATCGCCGCCGCCGGCAATTCCGGAGCAGGCGTGCTGTTTCCGGCCTGCTCTGCGCATGTCATGGCGGTCGGCGCAGTCGGACAGATGGGCAGCTTCCCGGAAGACAGTCCGCAGGCGGCACTGGCCGCGGCGGCCACGGCGGCGGCGGGCGGGTTGTTCGTGCCGCCGTTCGCCTGCCGCGGGCCCGAGCTCGACCTGTGCGCGCCTGGCGTTACGGTGATTGCCTGCCAGTCGCCGGATGGCTACGCGGTCTGCGACGGCAGCTCGCTTGCAGCGGCTCACGTTGCCGCGCTTGCAGCCTTGATCCTCGCTGACCACGCCGACTTCAAGGGCAGCTTCATCGCAAGGAATTTTCAGCGGGTCGAACGGCTGTTCCAAATTCTGAAGGATACGGCGCAACCCATCGGTCATCCCTGGCAGACCGGGGCCGGGCTGCCGGATGCCGCCCGCGCGCTCGGCGTCTGGTCCGATCAGCGGCCCATTGCCATGCCGCTGAATGCCGGATTGCGCGAGATGCGCAGCGCCATTCGGCAGCTCGATCGGATTCCATTCGGCGCGAACCAGGCGATGATGTTCGAGCCGCCGCGAGGCCCGGCCAATGTGACGCGGCTTCCGCTCAATCCGGCCCCTCTGACGTTCCAGGCCGGCGGCGCGGAAACGGCAACGGTGCATGAACTCAGAGCGGCGATGGCGCTCGCAGGTCTGGCGTAAGGACATGAGGGGATGATGCGGGCCCGCAGTCCTAGAACGTCACCCTTGCGCCCGCATAGAACGCGCGCGGCCTTGCCGGGCTCAGCGAGCGCGGGTCCGTGAATTCCGCTCCACCGTTGGCGAAATTGGGCAGGGCTTCCCTGTCGAAGAAGGTGCCGAGGGTCGAGTAACGGTTGTCGAAGACGTTGTCGACGCGACCGTAGATCTGGAGGTTCTTGGTGACCTGGTAGGAGGTGTGGAGGTTGAACACGGCGTAGGACGGCAGCTTCGGGAATTGGTTGGACTCGTCGCCGACGAAATACTGGCTCGAGACAAAGAGCGCATCGCCCCCGACCTTCCAAACGTCGGTAACAGCATATTCGACACTCGCCTTGATGAGGTGTCGCGGCAGGCGCGGGATCTGGTTGCCCGGCAAAACCTGGATATTGCCGTCGGCGTCCGCGAACGGGCTGTCCGAGCCAAGCTGCAGCGCATCGAGGAAACGCGCATCCAGGAAGGCGTAGCTCGCCTGGAATTGAAGCGCATTCGACTTCAGGTTCACCTCGGCTTCGATACCCTGCCTGCGCGTCCGGCCGACGTTCTGGAAGAAGCCGAAGCCCGTCAACCCCGGAATTGGGGTCGCGAGGATGTCATCGTAGTTGGTTGCGCGGTAGGCGCCGATCTTCCATCCGAGCGAACCGATGTTCAATTCCTTGGTGCCGCGGAAGCCTGCTTCGAAGGTCTTGGATACGACCTGCTGCAGTGACGGGTCGGCGATCAGGAACTGCCCGATGATGCACGGCCTCGTGGGATCGGCGCAGCCGAGTTCGAGTGGCGTCGGCACCCGATTGGCTTCGGAATAGCCCGCATAGGCTGTCACTTCGGACGTGATCTTGTAGGTGCCGCCGATGATCGGATTGAAGCGATCATAGGTGTGATCGCCATTGAGCGCGGTGCCGAGCTGGTCCATCAGCGTGACACGGGCCGCATTGAACCGTCCGCCTGCCGTGACCGCAAAGCGATCCGTCACGCTGAACGTGTCGAGCGCATATAGCCCCTGATATTGGTTGACAGTGCGAAGCGACACGGGGCCGATCGATGTCGGGTCGCCGGACTGCCCTAGGAATATGCCGCTGCCCGTGACGACATAGTTCGTGCCTATGGTTGCCAATTCGGCACTACCGGTGAAGCGGGTGCTGCTGACATCATAGGTTGCGCCGATCACCAAGCGGTTCTCATGACCGAACAACTGATCGCTATTGGTTGCCTGGCCGGATACGCCAAACGTGGTCGATCTCGTGCTGGTGCGATCGATCTCGCCGAGTATGGCATCCGGCGCAAAGGGATTGACGAGCTGAGCTCCGTTCAGGCCAAAAGCGGGGGTCGTATCATTGCCAAAGCACAAGAGCGTTGGATCGGCTCCGCAAGGCTGGGTGTCAGTCGGGTTTCCGTCCACAGTATTCTGTTTGAAGCCCCGCAAATGCGCCGTTCCCTCAAAGGTCCAGGTCGGCGTCGCCTCTACCTTTCCGGTGAGGTTGAGATAGCCGACCTTGTTGGAAATAGTTTGCGGCGTTGTATAGGTCGCGCCCCAATATTGCTGGAGCAATTCGGCCGGAACGGTGCTGGGACCTGCCAGGGAATTGTTGGCTATGCCCATGTTGAGATGGAATTCGTTGCCTTCAAAGCGATACCCGACATCGCCATAGAAGCGCCGGACGTCCGATGACGAGAAATTGCGAAAGCCATTGTCGTGGATGCCTTCGAGCGCTCCGTAGACCGCCCAGTTGTTGTCGACCTGCTTGCCCCATTGTGCAGAGCCCTGGATGCGGCCGAATGAGCCGCCCATCACGTCGATCTCGGCGCCGTGATAGTTGAAGCCGTTCTTCATCTGCAGATCGATGGCGCCACCGAGCGCATTGAGGCCGAACGCGGGATTGTTGGTCACGACCAGCGCGGATCGGATCGCAGCCGTCGGGATCAGATCCCAATTGACGGTGTCGGAAAAGGCCTCGTTGATCCGCACGCCGTTCTGATAGACGGCGAGGCCCTGCGGCGTGCCGGCCAGAGGTGACGCGACGAAGCCGCGAAACTGCACATCAGGCTGGAATGGATTGCCGGTCACTTCATTGATGCTGAGACCGGGCACGTACTGCTGCAGGGCAACTGCGATGTCCGGCGAGCGGGTGCGGCTGATCTGGTTTGAATCGACCGCATTGATGCTGGCCGGAATCTTGTCAACTTCGATGCTGCCCGAGGCTCCGGGCGATGTCGGATAGACGTAGACCCTGTTGCGGGCAGGTGCAGGAGTGGCAACGCGCGTCGGGGTACGCGGAGCGCTACGCCTTGGCGTTGGCGGCGGCGCCGTCACTTCGACGGCCGGCAGGTTCTGGACATTGGTGTCCTCGTCCTGCGCCGCTATGCCGGCATCAGTCCACAGCACCAGCCCCGTCGACATCGAGGCGATCAACAGCCTTCGCACGCCCATCCCCTGCCGTCCCATTCCATGCGTCGGCTGTTTTGAACGTCGCCGATTGCGTGAGGAAGTGTAGTCGACGGTCAGCAACGCGCCAGCTACAAAAGGTCGGGGGGTATCGGCACCATGTTTCCCGACGAAATCGGGAATTATTCCCTATCCTCAACTTGCCGCCGTTGGAATCAGCGCCTCCACCGTCACGCCACCCTCGCTGGATGCGACGTTGAGTGTTCCACCCAGCGCGAGAATCCGCTCGCGCATGCCGACGAGGCCGAATCCGAGCTTCTGGTCGGGCTCCATGCCGCGGCCGTTGTCGCAGACCCGCACGCGTGCGCAGCCGCGTCCCTCCCGCGCGCCGCCCGACTGCTCGGCCGGCTCGATCGTGACGTTCACCGAGGTCGCGCGAGCATGACGGAACACGTTGGTCAGCGCCTCCTGCACGATGCGGTAGATGGTGAGATCGGCGGTCTCGCCGGTCGCCCCCAGCGCCGGCGAGATCGCGGTTTCGATCCGCACGTCGGGATGCGACTCCCGCCACAACCGCGACAGCGCTTCGAGCGCCTGCCGCAGGCCGAGCTCGGCAAGGCCGACGGGCCGCAGCCGCTCGAGGACGCGGCGGTTGAACTGCTGGAGCGCGTTGACCTGCTCCAGGATCGCGCTGCCATGCTTGCGCACGGCCTCGGCACTCAGCTCACGCGCCTCCGAGAGCTTTGCCAGCGCGCTCGCATGCGCGCGCAGCGAGAACAGATAGGGCCCGAACTCGTCGTGCAGCTCGCGCGCGATCTCCTTGCGTTCCCTGTCCTGGAGCGACACTGTGCGCTCGGCAAGGCGCCGCTTCTCCTCGACCGCCTCGCCCAGCGTTGCCGCGAGGTGGTTGAGCCTGGTGCAGGTCGCAGCCAGCTCCGGCGCGCCGCCGGGCGCGACGCGCGCGTCATACCGGCCGGCTTCGAGCGCGATCATGGCCTGCGACAGGGATTCGAGGGGTCTTAGCGCGCGGCCGACGACCGTCATGATCACCAGGAACAGCGCCAGCGCGATGGCCGAGCCGATCTCGAGCTGAGTCAGAATACCGTCCCATATCTCGGCGATCTCGTCATTGGGATGCGAGGTGATCACCAGCGAGCCCGGATTGCCATGGATCGAGACGGGGACGCTGACCGCGGTCTGCTCGGGATGAACCAGGCTGACGAACCAGGCCGGCGGCGCGCGCGCATCATCATCCTCGTCCGCGCGCGGCGGCGTCAGCGCGTTGCCCGCGGCATCGCGCAGGGCGATGCTGATATGGCGCTGCCGGTTGAGGTCGTGGGCAATCTGGTTCAGCCTGGCGTCCGGATCGGGCGCCTCCTTCAGCTCGGCGACGATCATCTCGATGAATTCGCGCGCCAGCCGGATCACGCTCTGGTCCTCCGCCTGGACCCGCGGCCCCGCCTCCGCGACCTGCCGCGCGATATTGACGCCGAGCCCCAGCGCCAGCACGAGCGCCAGCAGGAGATTGATGCGCCCGCGCAAGGATAAATTTTGCCACATTGCTTTCGCCCGCTGCCCGCGAAGGTTCGTTCATCGGGAGCGTTGACATGACCAAAGCGCCCGATATCTAATCCGGACCGTACAGCAATCTCGGCCGGGTTGCATGGTCCGACGCGGGACGTTCGTTGCGAGCGTTACCGTTGCGGAGGCCCATGCGACGCAAAACGAAAGGTTCGAATGGCTGTCCGGGGAACGCCTATGCGCATTCTGATCGTTGACGATCATCCTATCGTCGCCTCCGGCTGCCGTGCCGTGCTGGCCGACGAAGGCGAGATCGATATTCTGGAAGCCGCCGACGCCGAAAGCGGCGAGTGCGTGTACATCGTCGAGCGCCCCGACATCTGCGTGATCGACATCAACCTGCCGACCGTCTCCGGCTTCGAGCTGGCGCGCCGTATCCTGGATCGCGCGCCCGATGCCCGAATCATCATGTTCAGCATGAACGATGATCCCGCCTTTGCCGCGCGCGCCATCGAGTGCGGCGCGAAGGGCTACGTCTCCAAAACGGGAGATCCCAACGACCTCGTCGAGGCGATCCGCGCCGTCGGCAAGGGCGAAACCTATTTGCCGAGCTCAATCGCCCGCAGCATCGCGTTCGCCGGGCCTCAGCTCGCGCAAAACCCGCTGTCGAAACTGAACGCGCGCGAGATGGAGATCCTGCGGCTGCTCAGCGCCGGAAAGAGCCTCTCGGAGATCGCCTGGCTGGTGCAATCCTCCTACAAGACGGTCGCCAACACATCGTCGATCATGCGCCAGAAGCTCGGGGTGAGGACCTCGGTCGAGCTGGTGCGGCTGGCGATCGACAGCGGCGTCGCCTGACGAAGCGCGCTTTCGCAAAAATTCGGTCACATACGCGTTGCAATCTTGATGTGGCGAGACGCCACGGAGTTTTTCGGCATGACGATCCAGACTGTTTCGACCAACAAATCCTATGGCGGCGTACAGGGCGTGTATCGCCATGCGAGCAGCGCCACCAAGACCGACATGACCTTCTCGGTCTATGTGCCGCCGCATCAGGACGGCGCTAAGCTGCCGGTGGTCTGGTATCTCTCCGGCCTCACCTGCACGCATGCCAACGTCACCGAGAAAGGCGAGTTCCGCCGCGCCTGCGCCGAGCTTGGATTGATCTTCGTCGCGCCCGACACCAGCCCGCGCGGCGCTGACGTGCCTGGTGATCCCAACAACGCCTATGATTTCGGCCTCGGCGCCGGCTTCTATGTCGACGCCACGCAAGAGCCGTTCGCGCGCAATTATCACATGTGGAGCTACGTCACCGACGAGCTGCCGAGGCTGGTCGCCGAGCACTTTCCGGTCGATACCAAGCGGCAATCGGTGATGGGCCACTCGATGGGCGGCCACGGTGCGCTGACGGTCGCACTGCGCAATCCGCACCGTTATCGCGCCGCCAGCGCCTTCGCGCCGATCGTTGCGCCCTCGCAAGTGCCCTGGGGCACCAAGGCGCTCACCGGCTATCTCGGTCCCAACAAGGATAGCTGGCGCGCGCACGACACCGTCGCGCTGATCGAGGACGGCGCAAAATATTCGGGCTTTCTGGTCGACTATGGCGATGCCGACAACTTCTTGACCGAGCAGCTTCGACCGGAGCTGCTGCAAACGGCCTGCACCAAAGCGAACATTCCGCTGACGCTGCGGCGACAGCCGGGCTACGACCACAGCTACTACTTCATCTCGACCTTCATGAGCGACCATCTGCACTGGCACGCGGCGCGGCTGACGGCGTGAGCTCTTCTTCCTTCTCCCCTTGTACGATGTCCGCTATGCCCTCACGGTCATCGCACGAGGTCGCAGATGGGCCAACACGTGACATTCGCCGAATTAAAGAGGCCGCCGCCTTACTTTCGCACTATGCGGCTTTGTTCGCGCAGAAAGGCATAGTATCGGTCGATCTGGCCCGCAAGTCTTGACCAGCTTTGAGCAATATTCCTCAGAACCATAGCCTCTTCTTCGTTCTTCGACTTTTTGGTCATGCGAAGGCATTCCGCCGCCTGATCTTGGCAGTGCTTCGCGCTGTCCATGGCCATCTCTCGCGGCGGATTCTGCCTTTGGTTTAGTAGCCCTGAGTTGCCGGCCATTTCCAGCAAATGTTGGACACAGGCGGGGATACTCTCCCCTTCGTCTCTGCGCTGCTTCAGCTCGGCAGCGATTTCGGTCGTGATATTGCGCGACCATCCCTCGGCGGTGTTGAAGGCGACGATGCGCACCGGATGGCTGTACACGCCGTCTAAGAGGTCGCGGACTAGCATCTCGCGATACGTACCCTCATCATCATCGGTCTCGCCCCAGGCGCGGCCTACCCATGTCCCAAAGGCGTCCAGTAGTACGAGATACATGTCATGGTCCGCATCCTGCGGCACGATCGGTGATGGCGAGCGCTGCGCCCACACCGCTTCGTCGAAGCGGGCTTTCTCCGCGTTCCAATTCTCTTCAAATGTATGGGGCTGTGAGCGTCGTCGCATGGCGCGCTCCTTCCATGCTAGAGTGAGGCGGGAGCGCCTGATGGGCGATCTCATCACCGATACGACAGGGGTCTACGCGGTGATGGCACCTAACGTCTGTCCGGATTGCAGGTTGCTATTCGATCGTGAACATTTGCCACGCCGCCGAGGTAGTCCCGAGAACGCTAAGCCATAGTGTGTTCTCAGTTAATTGAAAGTAATGTCCGTTGAGGGACATAAGCCGTAATACCAACGTCGAGCAAAAGATTTCCGCTCCACCTTCGCGAAAGCGGACATGCCGTCAGTTCACCGCTCGCATCGACGGCACGTTGATCACCTCGTCGCGCGCCCGGCGCGGCGCGATCTCGTCGAGCTTCTTTTCCAGCCGCGCGAACAGCGCTTCCATGTGTTCGTTCGCGGCCTTCGCTGGCTGGCTCGCGGCTGACCGCAAGTGGTCAATGGCGGTGCTCAGGTGACCGTCGATGTGCTCGATGCCTTCGATAAGCTCCGCCGTGACCTTCCACAGCTTCTCGACGTCGGCGCAGTCCTCGCAGCGACCGTGTTCGAGCGCGGCAATGCGGCGCTCAAGGGCGACGACCTTTGCTTGCAAGTCCCGCGCCTCGCTTCGGTGCGCTCGAACCGTTCTTCTTGCGCCTGCAGCTCACGCCTGTCTCGTTGATTGCGTGTTTCGATCTGCCGCACCAGTATCTCGGCGAGCGGATCGCCGGCCGGTTCGGGCTCGTCTCGCTGTTCGCTGATCGGCTCGGCGAGCATCAACTCATCGATGGTCGCGCGGGACCGCCGCCGCTGGGGTCCGGAAAAGCCGCCGCAGGGTTGAGGCCGCGGCGGCTTTGCTATTCGTTGTTGCGACGGGGTTATTGACGACCGGGAGCGAAGCTCGATGCGCCCTTTTTGACCGCCGCGATCCTGTGGGTTCGGGACGGCCGCTTGCATCGCGTGTCCCGGGCTGAAGCCGGACGCGCCGTGATGCCCGCCACGCGAGTGCGGGTTTGAAATCGTCGATTGCATCGTGTGCCCCGGGGTCGCGCCCGATACCGAAGCGCCATGCCCGACACCGCCGTGCCCAACACCGCTCGCCCCGCCATGTCCGGCTCCAACACCGGATGCACCCGCGCCAGCACCGGCTCCTGCGCCGCCTCCGCCAGCACCGCCGCCGCCGCCTCCGCCTCCGCCGGCGAGCAGTGGGCCGGACCCTGCAATCAACAGTGCCGGTATGGCGGCCACTGCGATAAGCTTTGCTATCCTCGTCACGATGATCTCCTCCTCGTCTTCAATTCCGCGTGCGAGGCAACTCGACCCGTTCGTTCAAAATCGGGCGCACAAAAGGCGGGTGTGCGACCGGATCGGATCGAGCTGTACAAGCCAGACGATGCCGTCACGTTCATCACCAACCTCTGGGAGCACCGGCATGACGCGCCGGAACGCCAGGCGGCGACCCGGGCGCTGGCGCCGATGGTTGATCTCAAAGGGAGAGGGTGGACTGCCGATGCGGCTTGAGTTGGCGCGTCCTACTCCGGCTTGCCGTAGTTCGGCGCGAGCAGACGGTTGCGGATCAGGTAGCTCATGGCGCGGGACCAGGATTCGTCGGTGTTGCCGCGCATGTCGGCGCTGGCCACCGTCACGAGATTGCCGGTGTGCACGTCGCGCAGGTAGATGTTGAGATTGAGGATCAGGTTCGAGACCTTCTGCACCACGCCAGTAATTTCGAGATCGGCACCCAACTGCCCCGCCAGCTTGACGTCGCAGCCGCCGCAGGCCTGAAGATTGCTGTGCCGGGCCGCATCGCTCACCGGCGCGATATCCACGACCTGGAACCTGCCGGACTGTGCCAGTTCCTTGCGCAGCTGATCGCCGATGCGCAGCATGCGCTCGTTCTCGGGTTTCGATCCGTAGAACTCGCCCGGCAGGCTGGTGTCGATTAGCTCGAAATCGAACACCGCAAGCTTCGGCGGATCGGCGAACGCGGCCGTACCGGTCAACACAAACAAGGCGGCCACCAATAGCGCTCGCATGATCGTGACCTGCTCCTTCTCATCGCGACGACGAAATGCGGGGTTGCAAGCTAAGCCAAATCGGTCATGTTTCAAGGCGGGAAATACCTCTACCGATACCTAAGCCGGGGAGGACGAGAAGGAGGAAACATGATCCGATGGTTGGTCGGCCTGATCGGCGTCAGCCTTGTTGGCGCTGGTCTTGCGGTGACGCAGGCGCTCGCGGCCGACCCTACCGAGATCGCGATCGGCTATCTCGGCGTCGCCGGCACCAGATCGACCCTGTCGCTGGTCGAGCAGCCCGCCGAGAATGACGGCATCGCCGGCGCGCGGCTGGCGATCGAGGACAACAATACCACCGGCAAATTCCTCAACCAGCGCTTCAAGCTCGAGGAGCATCGCCTGAAGGAAGGCGAGGATCCGGTCCAGGCCGCCGCCGCGCTCGCCGAGCACAACGGGTTCATCATCGCCGACCTGCCTGCGGATGCGCTATTGAAAGTCGCTGACGGCTTGCGCGATCGCGACACGCTCCTGTTCAATGCGGGCGCGATCGACGAGCGGCTGCGCGAGACCGATTGTCGTGCCAATGTCATCCATGTGGCGCCGACGCGAGCGATGCTGGCGGATGCGCTCGGCCAGTATCTCGTTTGGAAGCGATGGTCACGCTGGCTGCTCGTGGTCGGCTCGCATGACGAGGACAAGCTCTATGCCGATGCGCTGCGACGCGCCGCGACGCGCTTCGGCGCCAAGATCGTGCAGGAGCGCACCTTCGAGGACACCGGCGGGGCCCGCCGCACCGATAGCGGCGTCACGCTGATCCAGCGCCAGATGCCCGTCTTCACCCAGCAGGCGCCTGCTTACGATGTGCTGGTCGCGGCCGACGAGAGTGAGGTGTTCGGCGCCTACCTGCCCTACCGGACCTGGGATCCACGGCCCGTCGCAGGCTCCGCCGGCCTCGTGCCGCGGAGCTGGGACGCGGCGCAGGACCAGTGGGGCGCCATCCAGATGCAGAATCGCTTCATAAAGCTGAATTCGCGGCGCATGACGGCGCTGGACATGCAGGCCTGGACGGCAGCGCGCATGATTGGGGAAGCGACCTCGCGCACCAATTCCGGCGACGTCAAGAAAGTCACCGACTTCATCAAGGGGCCGGATTTTTCCGTCGCCGCCTTCAAGGGCACGCGGCTGACGCTGCGCGACTGGAACTGGCAGCTCCGCCAGCCGATCCTTCTGGTCGACGGCCGCATGGTGGTGTCGGTGTCGCCGCAGGAAGGTTTTCTGCACCAGGTCTCCGAGCTCGATACGCTCGGCTATGATCGCCCGGAGAGCAAATGCAAGTTGAAGTGAGGACGACGACAATGCGCATGTGGCGTGTCTGCCTGCTCTCCGGACTGGTGCTCGCGGCAGCGCCCGCACATGCGTTCATCGCTTATGTCTCGAACGAGAAGAGCAACACCGTCACGGTGATCGACACCGAGAGCTGGACGGTAACCAAGACCATCAAGGTCGGCCAGCGCCCGCGCGGCATCGATTTCACGCGCGACGGGAAATTCGTCATGGTCGCAGTCGGCGACGACGACACCATCCAGGTGATCGACGCCAAGACCCAAGGGATCGTCGACACCCTGCCCTCCGGCCCCGACCCCGAACTATTCACTCAGGATGCGAACGGCAAGGTGCTCTATGTCGCGAACGAGAACGACAACACGGTCACCGTGATCGATCTGGAAAAGCGCACCCGGATCGGCGACATCCAGGTCGGCGTCGAGCCGGAGGGCATGACCATCAGCCCCGACGGCAAGATGCTGATCAACACGTCGGAAACGACCAACATGGCGCATTTCATCGACACGGAGTCGCGCCAGATCGTCGCCAACGTGCTGGTCGACGCGCGGCCGCGCTTTGCCGAGTTCAAGCACGACAGCTCGGAGCTCTGGGTGTCCTCGGAGATCGGCGGCACGGTCTCGATCATCGATCCCAAGAAACATGAGGTGATCGGCAAGGTCACGTTCGAGATCCCCGGCCTGCGGCGTGAGGCGATCCAGCCCGTCGGCATCGGCATGACCAAGGACGACAAGACCGCCTTCATCGCGCTGGGCCCGGCCAACCGCGTCGCCGTGGTCGACACCGCCACGCGCAAGGTGACGAAGTACCTGCTGGTCGGACAGCGGGTCTGGCACATGGCGTTCACGCCCGATGAAAAATATCTCCTCACCACCAACGGCGTATCCAACGACGTTTCCGTCATCGACGTCGCCGCGCAAAAAGTGATCAAGACCATTCAGGTTGGCGAATTGCCCTGGGGCATTGCGATCGCGCCATGACGACACCCGCCCCCATCGCTGCTTCGACCGAAAGCGCACCCAGGCCTGATCCGGCCGCCGTGCCGGCGCTGTCGATCGACGGCATCAGCCACGCCTATGGGGCGCGCCGCGCGCTGATCGATGTCTCCTTCACGGTTGCGCCCGCGAGCTTCACGGCATTGCTCGGCCTCAACGGCGCCGGCAAGAGCACGCTATTCTCGCTGATCACTCGCCTGTTCGGGATCCAGACCGGTCGCGTCGGCATTTTCGGCCATGACATCAGCCGAAATCCCGGCGAGGCGCTGCGGCTGCTCGGCGTCGTGTTCCAGCCGCGCACGCTCGATCTCGATCTGTCGCTGACGCAGAACCTGCTCTATCACGCAGCCCTTCACGGCATCAGCCGGCGCGAGGCCAGCGCGCGCACCGCGGAGCTACTCGGCCGCATCGGGCTCACTGAGCGTGCCGGCAACAAGGTACGCGATCTCTCGGGCGGGCAGATGCGGCGGCTCGAGATCGCGCGCGCGCTGCTGCACCGGCCGCGCCTGTTGCTGCTTGACGAGCCGACCGTCGGCCTCGACGTCAAGGCCCGCGCCGACATCATCAGCCATGTCCGCCAGCTCGTGACCGAACAAGGCATCGGCGTGCTCTGGGCCACGCATCTGTTCGACGAGATCACGGCGAGCGACGACCTCGTCGTGCTGCACCAGGGCAAGGTGCTGGCGAAGGGACCGGTCGGCCGCGTCATCGCCGAGGTCGGCGCGCAGGACGTCAATTCCGCCTTCATGCGCCTCACCGGGGCGCAGACGATGCCGGGAGGCGGCGCATGAGCAGCATCACCACGCGCGAGGCCACGCCACGCGGCTTCCCGCTCTCGGCCTACATGACCTGCCTCACCGGCATCGTCTGGCGCGAAGGCCTGCGCTTCCTGCATCAGCGCGAGCGTTTCGTCTCGGCGCTGGTGCGGCCTCTGGTCTGGCTGTTCATCTTCGCTGCCGGCTTTCGCCAGGTGCTCGGCATCTCGATCATCCCTCCTTACGAGACCTACATCCTCTACGAGGTCTATATCGCGCCGGGGCTGATGGCGATGATCCAGCTCTTCAACGGCATGCAGTCCTCGCTCTCGATGGTCTATGACCGCGAGATGGGGAATATGCGCACGCTCTTGGTGAGCCCGCTGCCCCGCTGGTTTCTGCTGTTCTGCAAGCTGCTCGCGGGCACCGCGGTGTCGCTCTTGCAGGTCTACGCGTTCCTGGTCATCGCCTGGGCCTGGGACATCACGCCGCCGCCACTCGGCTACCTCACCGTGCTGCCGGCGCTGGTGCTGTCGGGCCTGATGCTGGGATCGCTGGGGATGCTGATCTCCTCCGGCATCAAGCAGCTCGAAAATTTCGCCGGCGTGATGAACTTCGTCATCTTCCCGATGTTCTTTGCCTCGTCGGCTCTCTACCCGCTGTGGCGGCTGCAGGAAGGCAGCCCGTATCTCTACTATGTCTGCCAGGCCAATCCGTTCACCCATGCGGTCGAGCTGATCCGCTTTGCACTCTATGGGCAGGTCAACTGGATCTCGCTGGCGGTGGTCGCGACCTGCACAATCGCCTTCATGATCGGCGCGATCTATGCCTATGATCCGTCGCGAGGGCTGGCGCGACGCGGGCCCGCGGGAGGCGAAGGATGAGATTCCGGATCGTGATCATAGCCGCCCTGGCGCTCGCGGCATCGACCGCGGCCTCGCGGGCAGCCGATCCGCGCTATCCCGACTGGCCCTGCACGCAGGCAAAAGTCCCGGAAGTCTCGCTCGCCGCGGTCTGGGCAGGCCCACCGCTCGACGACGTGCAGGACAAGTGGAAGGACAACGCCAAGGTCGGCGCACTGGTGTCGAAGCTGGCGGCGCGAAAGACGCCGCTGGATGACGCCGAAAAATCCGTGAAGGAGTTTTTGGCGAGCTCCGCCTCCGACAAGACTGCGAACGCCAAGCTCCTGTTCGCCGGCCTGTTCGACACGCTCAACGCCCAGCGCTCCTCGGTGATGAACGGGCTCGAGCGTGTCAGTCGCAAGCAGCGCGAGGCCGCCGATAAGGTCCGCGACGACACCATCGAACTCCAGAAGTTGCAGGGCGCTACCCCACGCGACGACGCCAAGATCGACGCACTGTCCAATCAGTTGATCTGGGAAACCCGCATCTTCGAGGACCGCCGCAAGGTGGTTCGCTTCGTTTGCGAGGTGCCGACCGCGATCGACCAGCGCCTGTTCGCGCTCGGACGCGTGATCCAGCAGGAAATGGAATAGCGTCAGCCTCGCTGACGCCTGTGCAAACAAGGTTCCAGCTGCCCGGCGGGAATCGTGAGCCTTTGCCACACTCTCGGCCGGAACCAAATCTATTTAAGATGTCTTGTCGAAGTGAATCCTAGACGTCGGGAGGCCTCGATGGGAACAGCAAAACTCCTTCTCGCCAGCGCTGCGGCCATCGGCTTGCTTGCCTCGGCGGCCGTCGCCGAAGACAACATGAACGGAATGATCACCAAGATCGATCGGCTCAACAGCACCATTTCGATCCAGGAGGTGCAGGGCGGCACGGTCGGCGCCAATGGCGGTGCGACCGGCCCTGTGCAGGAGTTCAAGGCCAAGGATGCAGGCATGCTCGAGAGCGTCCATGCCGGCGATCGCGTGAGCTTCTCCACTGACGCCAACGGCAGCAAGACCATCACCAAGCTGCAAAAGGCGAAATAGGGGCGCCTCGCGCGCGCCAGCTACTTGCCTTCGTCAGGCCGCGGCTCCGGCTGCGCCTCCGATGTCATGAGCCTGGCGCGTTCCCAGCCGTCGGTGCCCTCGGGATACCAGGCGACGTTGCCGTAGCCATAGGCGAGCGCGCGTTTGGCCGCGTTCCACGACATCCAGCAGTCGGCGAGGCAGTAGATCACCAGCAGCGCCGACTTGCTGCCATGCGAGGCGCGCTCAAGGCCGCGGCGGAAATAGTCGTCCATCGCCGGCGGCAGCACGCCGTAGCCGGTATCGGGCAGCCAGATGCTGCCGGGGATGTCAAAGCGCGGCGTATCGCGCCAGACCGTGCCCACGGGAAGATTTTTGGGCTTCGGCGGGCGCGGCATCACGTCGATGAAGGCGCCCCTCTTCTCGCGCCAGATCGCTTCCGCCTCCGCCGTCGTCAGCACGCGCGCGCCGGCGAGCGTCGCCGGCACCGGCGCGCGGTAGTTGTCCGTGCGATAGCCCTCCGGCTCGAACGGCTCCTGCTGCTGCGCGAGCGCCGGCGCCAGAAGCACGGCGAGAACGAGCGGAGCGGCTAGATGCCGCTTCACGAGAACGTACTCATGGCGGTTGGGTCATTGCGATTTCGTCATTGCGATTTCGTTATTGCGATTTCTTGGCGGTCTCCGCGCCGAGCGGCCGGTCACTCTCATCGAGCAGCGGCACGCCGAAATCGACCAGGATCTTGTTGATCTCGGCCTGGTTATCCTGGATCAGCCGGTTGAGCTGCCGCTTCCAGTTCTGGTCGGCGGGACGCACACCCATGCCAATGCGATAGACGAGCTTCGGTCCGGTGGTTTCCTTCACCAGCGGCGTGACATGGAGCGGCTGCGCGGCCTTCTTGGCATAGAAGCCCGCCATCGGTCCCCACAGCACGCCGGCATCGATCCTACCGGCAGTGAGATCGTCGACCATCGCCTGCGCCGAATTGTCGAAGCGGGTGTCGATCATCAACGGATAGGGCTTTGCGTTCGCCATCAGGCCCGCGATCGCCATGTTGGTCGCCGGCGGGGTGCCCGCGATGATGCCGATATGCTTGCCCTTCAGCCGCTCGTCCTCGAGCGTATCCACGTCCTCGAGTCCGCTGCCTTGCTTGGCGATCAGCGCATAGGACGTGCGGTAATAGGGATTGGTGCCCTGGACGAGATCATCGCCTTGCGGAAATCCCATGATGACGTCGCAACGATGCGCGCCCAACGTCATGCGCACGAAACCGGTCGCCTGCGGGAAGAAGACGTAGTCGAGCTTCTTCTGGAGTTTGTCGGCAAAGAATTCCGCAAGCTTGTTCTCGAAACCTTCGCTCTTCTCGTTGGAGAACGGCAGGTTGCGCGGATCGGCGCAGACGCGCAGCACTTTGGGATCGACCAACTCGAACGAAAGATCGCCGCTGTCAGTGGTCTGCGCGCGTGCGGCGCCGCCCGCGACAGTTAATGCAGCAATCGTCAACACCGAGAACAACCAGCGACGATGTCGTCCGGCCTCCGTCATCGCGCTTCCTCCTGTTTTCTTGATTGAATGCTATCCATGGATCACTTTACGCGCCATGGTTGGCGAAGTTTCTTGCCGACTCGCTTGGTGACTCGACTTGCTGCAGTGCAATGCCGCGCGACGATCGGAACTGAGGCGTAAAGATGGCGCATGTCGCTCGGATGATTGCGGTGCTTGCCCTGCTGGGGCTACCGACGCTAGCACGCGCAACCCCACCTGAATTGCCTGTGAGCGAAGTCGCCCCCGGAATTTTCATGCACGCCGGGTCAATTGCCCTGATGAATTCGCAGAATCAGGGCGCGATCGCCAATGTCGGCTTCGTCATCGGCAAGGACGCGGTCGCGGTGATCGACACCGGCGGAAGCGTCCGCGAGGGCGAAGCGCTGCTCGCCGCCATACGGGCGCGGACCGACAAGCCGATCCGCTATGTCATCAACACCCACGGCCATCCCGACCACGTCTTCGGCAACATAGCCTTCGCGCGCGACGGCGCGAGCTTCGTTGGCCACGCGAAGCTCCCGCAGGCGCTCGCGACACGCGGGCCGTTCTATCTCGACAATTTCCGCCGAACCATGGGCGCGGAGCTGATCGATCCCGTCAGAATCGTGCCCCCGACGCTGCTCGTGACCGATACGCTGCGGCTCGATCTGGGATCGCGCAGTCTCACCCTGAAGGCCTGGCCGGCAGCGCACAGCGACAATGACCTGACCGTGCTGGACGAGACGAGCAAGACGCTGTTTGCCGGCGATCTCGTCTTCCTGGGCCATATTCCCGTGATGGACGGGAGCATCCGCGGCTGGCTCGGCGCGCTCAAGCAGCTCGAAACCTTGTCGGCGCAGCGCGTCGTTCCCGGTCACGGCCCCGTGAGCGATTGGCCCGCAGCGCTCGCCGATGAGCGCCGTTATCTCGAAACCCTGCTCGCCGACGTGCGCGCGCTCAATCAGAAGGGCGAGCCGATCAGGGCGGCTGCGGACAAGGCGGGCGCAAGCGAGCGTGGACGCTGGCAATTGTTCGACGACTACAACGCCCGCAACGCAACCGCAGCATTTTCGGAAATTGAATGGGAGTAGCAGGCGCGCTACGCTGCCGCCCTGCTTCGTCCAGCGAGAGCCGTGCGCATGATCAAACATTCGCTTCGCCTGACATTTGCGGCCGCACTGCTCGGCATGGCGCTCGCGGCAACGCCTGCGCGGGCTGAGGAGGCCTATGATCCCTGGCCAGGTCTCGTGCAGGACATCTTCAACAACCGCCCGATGAACGACGGCAATGACGTCATCGGCATCGAGATGCCTTATCGTGCGGAAGATGCGGCCATCGTGCCGGTCACGCTGCGCGCAAAGCTTTCGCCCGGCGACAGCAGGCGCATCCGCGCGATCACGCTGGTGATCGACCGCAACCCGGCGCCGATGGCGGTGAAGTTCGAGCTCGGGCCAGACGCCAACGTGTCGGAGATCTCAACGCGCGTGCGGGTCAACAACTATACCGACGTCCACGCCGTCGCCGAGCTCAGCGACGGGCAGCTCTATGTGAGCAAGACCTATGTGAAAGCGTCCGGCGGCTGCTCCGCGCCGGCGACGAAGAATGCCGAGGAAGCCAAAAACCGGCTCGGCCAGATGCGCTACCGGCAATTCGCGCGCGCCGATGAAGCGCCCGCCAGCCGGATCCGCGAGGCGCAGATCATGATCGGCCATCCCAACAATTCCGGCTTGCAGATGGACCAGGTCACGCAGCTCTATGTCCCTGCGTTCTTCGTCAACCAGCTCCGGCTCTGGCAGGACGACAGCCTCGTGCTCGCGGTGGAAGGCGGCATCTCGATCTCGGAGGATCCCAACATCCGCTTCACCTATGTCTCCACCGGCGCAAAGCGTTTCCGCGCCGAGGCGACGGATACGGACGGACACGTGTTCCGGAACGAGTGGGACGTCGAGAAGCCGGGGACGTGAATGGCGCCATTTGCACTGTCGCACCCTCTCCCCTTGTGGGAGAGGGTGGCTTCGCGCAGCGAAGCCGGGTGAGGGGTCTCTCTCCGCGGGTGAATCTCTTGCGATCGTGTTCGCGGAAACAACCCCTCATTCGGCGCTTCGCGCCACCTTCTCCCACAAGGGGAGAAGGGAAAGCACCGCTCGTGCGACAAGTGTCAGAAACACCTCACCTCGGCTTCGGCCTGGGCGCGCCTCAAATCATTGACAGCCGAGGTCGCCTGCTCGGAGGTGCGAAACTGGGTGCCGAGGTTTCCACGTACCTGAGACATGCTGAGCGCGGTTTCGGCGGTGACATATCGTTCATAGGGCACGATCGAGGCGACGACGTCGATCGAGCAGGAGCATTGCTCGATCGCCTGCCGGGTCTCGCCATTGGCCTTCATACAACCATAGACGTATTCGGCGCGCGCTGCGGTCGGATAATCATTGGCCTCCTCGGCCCGTGCGGCCATCGCGGTGGCGGCGAGCACGGCCAAGGCGGCGACAATCGGTCGTAGCTGTCGTGCTGAGATCATGGCCGTCCTCCCGCTGGTTGCGATGGAAACTATGCTATGCCTATTGTTCTGAAAAGCACACGTCTTAAGGAAATGGCCTGGAAGTGATGGGACGCCTGGTTCGAACATTGGCCGTATCGATTGCTCTCGCGCTGACGCAAGGCGGGACGAGCCACGCTGCGGACACAATCCGCCTCGCGGTTCAGAAAACCGGGACATTCTCCTGGGAACTGGCTGCGATCCGCGACCAGGGCCTCGACAAGGCCGCCAATCTGTCGCTCGAGGTCACCGAGCTTGCGAGCACCGAAGCCGGCAAGATCGCGATGCGCGCGGGCAATGCCGACATCATGCTGTCGGACTGGCTGTGGGTATCGCGCGAGCGCGCGCTCGGCGCCAAGCTGACCTTCTATCCCTATTCCAGCGCGCTCGGCGCGGTGATGGTGCCGGCCTCTTCGCCGATCAAGACGCTCGCGGACCTCAAGGGCCGCAGGCTCGGCGTCGCCGGCGGCGCCATCGACAAGAGCTGGCTGCTGCTACAGGCGCGGATGAAGCAGGACGGCATCGACCTCAAGTCGGACGCCAGCATCGTCTATGGCGCCCCGCCGCTGCTTGCCGCCAAGGCGCTCGACGGCGAGATGGATGCGAGCCTGAATTTCTGGAATTTCTGCGCCCAGTTGGAAGCCAAGGGCTTTCGCCGCCTCGCCGGCATCGAGGAGATTTTGCCCAAGCTCGGGGCCAAGGGACCGGTCGCTGCGGTCGGTTACGTCTTCGACGAAGACTGGGCGGCGAGCCACCGCGACGTCGTGGCGCGTTTCATCACGATGTCGCGCAAGGCCAAGGAGCTGCTGACGACCTCGGACGCCGCCTGGGAGAAGATCGCGCCGCTGACCGGCACCAGTGACCCTGCCCTGCTCCAGGCCTATCGCAACCGCTATCGCGAGGGCATTCCGCACCGGAGCATCGACGACGAAGAGGCCGATGCGCGGGTGCTCTATCGCGTGCTCGCCGAGGTCGGCGGCCGCGAGCTGGTCGGCCCCGCACCGGAGCTCGATCCCGGCACCTTCTATCACGCACCCGGCGGAGACTGACGTTGCTGCGTCTCGTCTCGTTTGCGCTGTTCCTCGCGATCTGGTGGATCGCCGCGCTGTTCGTCGGCGGAGCGAAACTGCCCTCGCCGCCTGCGGTGCTCAACGTGATGATCGCGGAAGCCGCCTCCGGCGCGCTGTTCCTGCATCTCGGCGCGACGCTGGCGCGCGTCACGCTGGCCTTCGCGCTGGCGATGTCGCTCGGCAGCGCAATCGGTTATCTCATGGGCCGCAACAGGCTCGCCGACCGCCTCGGCGATCCCTGGTTGATCCTGCTGCTCAACCTGCCGGCACTGGTCGTGATCGTGCTCGCCTATATCTGGGCCGGACTGACGGAAGCGGCCGCAATCGCGGCGATCGCGATCAACAAGCTGCCGACCGCGGTGGTTACTTTGCGCGAGGGCACCCGCGCGCTCGACCGCTCGCTGGACGAGATGGCGACGGTGTTTGCGATGTCGCGCTGGCGCACCTTCCGCCATGTCGTGCTGCCGCAGCTTGCGCCCTATGTCGCCGCCGCCGCGCGCTCCGGCCTGTCGCTGGTCTGGAAGATCGTGCTGGTCGCCGAACTCTTGGGACGGCCGAACGGCGTCGGTTTCGAGATCGGCGTCGCCTTCCAGCTTTTCGACACCCCGCGCCTGCTCGCCTATTCGCTGACCTTCGCGGCGGTCGTGCTCATCATCGAAACCCTGCTGGTGCAGCCGTTTGAAACCCGCTCAACCCGGTGGCGGCCCCGTGCGGCTTGAAGTCGACATTTTAGGCAAGACCTTCACGAATGCGGCCGGCGGCACCCACGAGGTGCTCGCGCCGGTCAAGTTCTCGCTCGGCGCCGGCGAGGTCGGTGTCCTCGTCGGCCCGTCCGGCTGCGGCAAGAGCACGATGCTGCGCATCATCCTGGGTCTCGACCACGATTTTCGGGGCGACATCAGGCGCCCGCCGAGCGCACGCATCGGCATGGTGTTCCAGGAGCCGCGACTTTTGCCGTGGCGCTCGGTCGAACAGAACGTGCGGCTGGCAGCGCCCGAGGTCGACGACGTCAAGCTTTCCGAGCTGTTCAAGATCCTCGAGCTGGAAGCCCATCGCAGCCACTATCCCGGCGAATTGTCGCTCGGGCTTGCCCGCCGCGTCGCGCTCGCCCGCGCTTTCGCGGTCGAGCCCGACCTGCTGGTGCTCGACGAACCCCTCGCCTCGCTCGACGATGCGCTGGCCGGCCGCTTGCGCGAGGAGATCGCAACGCTGGTCGCAAGCCGGCCGGTGATGACGCTCCTGGTCACGCACAGCCTGGATGATGCGGTGCGTCTCGGCGACCGCCTGTTCTTCCTGTCGCCGCGGCCAGCGCGGATTCTGGCCGAGGTGCCCATCGGCATCCCCCGTGGCGCGCGCGGCGAGGCCGAGATCGCCGCGATCAAGGCCGGCCTCGTGCGGCGAACGCAAGGCGAGCGCGCCGGGCGCGATGTCTCGTAGGCGGCCGCAGCAAGAGCGTGGTAAAACACGCCAGCGGCGGAGCGTGATCATGAAGCGAACGGTCGCCCTGACGATGTTCGGCCTCGCGCTTGTCGCGTCTGCGGCAAACGCGCAGGACATGATGCGCGACGTCGACCTCACCTCGCCCGCGATGATCTCGGCCGAAATGACGAGGCCGGAGGTCGAAGCCGTGCTGGCCAAAGCGAGCGCGGCCGCCCCCGCCGATTTCACCGGCAAGCGGCTGTCGGGCCTCGACCTCTCGGGGCTGGACCTCTCCGGCGCCATCTTCCGCGCGGCGCGGCTCAACAAGACGAAGCTTGCCGGCGCGCGGCTCGATCGCGCCATTCTCGACCAGGCCTGGCTGCTGGAGGCGGACCTTACCGGCGCAAGCCTGAAGGGCGCCAATCTGTTCGCCTCGCAGATGGCGCGGGCTCATCTGGACGGCGCCGATCTGGCCGGCGCGCGCATCGCCGCCGACCTTTCCGGCGCAAGCCTCGTTGGCGCATCCATCGCGGACGCGCAGCTCGGCGCCGATATGCGCAACCAGTCGATGGGCCTGATGCGGACGGTGCTGCGCTCGGCGAAGCTTTCGGGGTTGAATGCGCGCAACGCCGACCTGTCCCGCACCGATCTCGAATTCGCCGTGCTCAAGGGCGCCGACCTCACCGGCGCCTCGCTCAGGAGCGCCCAGCTCGGCGGCGCCGATCTCAGCGGCGCGACCGTCATTGGCACGGATTTCGAGGGCGCCGATCTCGTCTCGACCAGGCTGATCGCGCCGATCGGGCTTGACCGCGCGAAAAATTTCGACAAGGCAAGGAATGTCGAGCGCGTCATCAGAGAATGACGGCATGGGAGGAGCGGCTGATGATGCGTTGGTGTCTGGCTTTGATCGTGGTGGTGGCGTGTGCCGGCGAAGCTGCCGCGCAGAGCAAGGGCAAAGGCATCCGGCTCTGGAATCTGACCTCGGAGACCATCTCCGGCTTCCAGCTCTCGCCCGCCGGCAAGACCGAGTGGGGACCGAACCAGACCTTGAACGACAAGGACAAGGAGGTCGACCACGACGAGCGGCTGCGCATCACCGGCGTCGAGCCCGGCCGCTACGACGCCAAGGTCAGCTATCCCAACGCGCGGAGTTGCGTCGTGCGCGATATCGAGATCAGGGCGGACGCGGTGTTCTCGATCGCCGACAAGGACCTGAAGGACTGCACCAAATAGCGCGGCGGCTCAGGCTGCGGGCCTCGCAACGCCCGCATCGGCCCGGTCGTTGCTGTGCGGATATTCGCAGCGCCACCGTACGGCCTGCCACTTCGGATGCTCGCCGACCCATTGCGCGATATAGGGCGGCGCCGCCATGGCGCATTGCGTCGGCGAGCCGCCATAGGCGAACACCAGATGCTGCTCCTCGCAGGTGGTCGGCGAAAGCACCGCGCAGACAGTCACAATCAGATCAATCGGATTCATGCCTGAAATCCCTCATGGTCGCCAAGAGATAGCATGAAGGGGTACGCTGCAGGCGGCGGGAAGTTTCAAACCGGCGTGAGAATGCAGCGCGGAACCAGGCCTAGAAATTGACGCCGAACACCAATCGGGCCTGGTGGCGCTCGAAATTGACGAGGTCGAGATTGGCGCTCGCCCCCGCAGGACGTCCCCACACCTGGGTGCTCCAGCTCGCCGTCAGGCGCGAGCGCTCGGAGAGCTGGAAATAGGCCGTTGGGCCGACGAACAGCGCCTGGCCGGCGAGGTCGCCGAGCCCGATGCCCTCATACTGCCTGAAATAGCGCAACTCGCCGCCGAGCAGCATGTTCGGACGCACGCGCACCATGCCAGCGACCCCCGCGCCGATGGTGGAGCTCTTGTCGGACATGTCGGGAATCTCGAACCGCGTCCACTCCGGCTGATAGATCAGGTTGAGCGCGCCGATCGCGAAATTCGGGATGATCTCGCGATCGAATGCGAGGGTGAAGTCGGTACCGTAGCTGCGCGCCTTCGCGCCCGTCATTTCATCGATGCGCTCGCCGTGGCTTTCCGCGGCGATGGTCATCCCGAATGGCGCAGTCTCGCGATCGAGCAGGCGATAGCGCAGGTCGAGCGAAAACCCCTGGAAATTGAGCTGGCGGCGGTCGGCGATATCGGGGACGCCGGTGATGTCGTGCAGCGCGACGCTGCTGCCGATCTCGATGCGGAAGTTCGGCAGCGGCACCACCTCGATCTCGACTTCCTGACCGACCGCGCGATAGGTCCCGCCGCCCCTGCCGAACCGCCCCGTCGTCTGACTCTGGAATTCGCGCTCGCCCGGATTGCCGACATCCGATCCGATCAAGAAGCCGAAGATGTGCTCGGTATCAAAACCCTCCTCGGCATGCGTGCAGAACGGCGCGAGCGCGATACCGCATGCGACGACCATCAAAACTCCGTGTGCAATCTGCCGCATCCCCGCTCCCGCACGCGCGCCGCTCCAAAAGCGGCAACAGCGCTGACCGAGAGCAGCGTAACACAATGCGACGGTGGTTGAGTCGAGATTTTGGAGCGTGATCGTCGAAGCCGGCTCAGGTGTGGCTTCAGGCCACGACGACTTCAGGAAGGGGAGCGTTCAATTCGACACGCGTGGAGAACTTCGGGGGCTCTCTGACACTACCACGGCTTCAACGGTGTTGGCCGTTGAAGCCGCGGCAGGTCGTCAGGATGGTCCTACTTGCGCGAAGCGCAGGCGTACATGTTGATTTCCATGCCGACCGACACTTCCACGATCTTCGGAGCTTTCCAAGCCATTCGGGGTCTCCCAAGGTATTGAGCGCGACATCGCGCGAGCCAAAACCTAGGGCTGCATCGCCGATCACGCAAGCCTGTAATCACGCGTCGAACATTTCTTGTTCGATTCTTTGCAGACCGAGTTCTCTCTCGGGCAAAACGCCTTCACTCTTGGGCAAACGCGCGCGCAGCCTTGTGCGATGCGTCGGGAGACTTTCCCGAGTCCGATGCGGCGGGAGGTTTTCCCGACAGCGACGTCGGCTGATGTCAGCACTTCCTTAACAACCTTAACATCCCTTGTCTGCTGCTTGCGGATTGGCCTTTGCGCCTTCCGCGCGCTGTGCCGCCGTCGGCTGGCTCTGCATCTGCCGCTGCGCATCTTCCGACGACGCAGCCGTCTCACCGCTGGCGCGATTCATCGTGCTGGTCGGCGGATGCTGACTCACATCATTTGCAGAACCGTGCGACTGCGCCGAGCCGACGGTCACAGGACCCGAGCCTGCATCCTTGTCGGTGGTCGCGCTGCCGGTGTTGCAGGGACCTGCCATCGCACTGCCGACGCTCAAGACTAGGATGGAGCATGCGGTCAAAATCAGACGTTTGGTGTTCATCTCGATCTCCTCTCCTCCTCGCCGCGCTGCCCCGGCGCGATGCGGGATGTCGCGGGAGAAACTGGTCGACGCGTCCCAGGTTCCGGGTGGCGGGACAGAATTGATTGCGATGTAGTCGCACCAATGCACGGGATCTCGGAGAGATTCATGACCACGTTCTGCGGACGATTCATGACTCCACTGCTCGTTGCGGGTCTTGCATTTCCGGCAATTGCCGGCGAGCGCCGCGACGAGCGAGCCGCGCCGCGATCGGGCGCGACGGCAACCCTCACCGGCAAGGCAAGTCTCACCGGCAAGGAACGGCTCGGCCCGAAATGGACGGATGAACAGCGGATCGATGATTGCAACGTGCCGCCCGACAAGCGCGGCGCGAGCCTGCGTCCGATCACCTGCCCGAACGCGCAGACGAACTAGACGCAAGCCCGAAGCGGCAGCCAGGCGCTCATTTGAGCAGCCGCAGCAGGGCGCGTCCTGCGGGCGACCTCAGTTCCTTGGCGTCGAGCGTTCCATCTTTGTCAGGATTGGCCGCGTTGAAACGCTGCTCCACGACGGCGAGATATTCGTCCAGCGTCAGCGTTCCATCGTGATCCGGATCGGCGGCTGCGAGTTCCTTTGCGGTCAACCGTCCGCGCAGCTCACGCGCGTCGAGCGTGCCGTCATGATCTGGATCGAGCTTGGCGAACACCGCGGTCGCGGCCTTCTTCACCTCGGCAAGATCGAGCGTGCCATCATTGTCCGTGTCGAACATCTTGATGGCATTTGGGGATGCCGACCAGACGGGACCGCCGAGCAATGTGCCTGCAACTGCGAATGCAATGGAGCGACGCGATATCATCGAAAACCTCCCGGCTCGGGCGTCCCGGCGCGCCCATGGGATCGAAACAAGTTGCCAGCCGGGACCCTGGTTCGAAGTCTACGCGCCTCGTGGTGCACACGCAAAGCTGGCAACGCATGGCGGGGCAATCTTCATGCCGCGGAATTTCTCGCCAGCGTTCTTGCATGCAGTGCGAAACGACGAGCAGTTTACCAGGGGTAACTGGCATCCGACGTCCAACAATTCAGCAGCGAGTTTACGACTTTCGTATTGACGCATTTTGCGTTCCATCGGAGTGTTGCGATCGCAGCGTCAAAAGGCGCGCACATTGGGAGGAACGGATGAAACGCTTTGCGATGGCCGCGAGCCTCGTCATGCTTGCGTCGACGGGTGCAGGTGCCCAGACGACCGAACAGCTCGTCAAGGGTGCGACCGACACATCAAATGTTCTCAATTACGGCATGGGCTACAATCTTCAGCGTTTCTCGACGCTGAATCAGATCAACAAGGACACCGTCAAGAATCTCGTCCCGGTCTGGAACTACAGCTTCAACGACGATCGCAGCGAGGAATCGCAGCCGCTGGTGTACCAGGGCGTGATCTACGTGACCTCGCACAATGCCACGATGGCGGTCGACGCCAAAACCGGCAAGCAGATCTGGAAGACCAAGGTCGAGTACCCCGCGGAAACACCGCGTATCGTCTGCTGCGGCATCATCAATCGCGGCGCGGCCTTGTACGACGGCAAGGTGTTCCGCACCACGCTCGACGCCAATGTGATTGCGCTCGATGCCAAGACCGGCAAGGAGCTGTGGCGCGAGAAGGCCGCCGACATCAAGGAAGGCTATTCGATGACGGTGGCCCCGCTGGTGGCCGACGGCGTCGTCATCACCGGCATCTCCGGCGCCGAGTTCGGCACCCGCGGCTTCATCGACGGCTGGGATCCCGCGACGGGCAAGCACCTCTGGCGCACCCATTCGATCCCCTCTCCGGACGAGCCGGGTGGCGACACCTGGAAGGGCGATACCTGGAAGCTCGGCGGCGGCTCGACCTGGATCACCGGCTCCTACGATCCGGAGCTGAACACGGTCTATTGGGGCATCGGCAATCCAGGCCCGTTCAACTCGGCGGTACGCCCGGGCGACAACCTCTACACCTGCTCGGTGCTGGCGATGGATCCCAAGACCGGCAAGATCAAGTGGCACTACCAGTTCTCGCCGAACAATCCGTTCGACTACGACTCGGTCGCCGAAATGGTGCTCGCCGACATGAACGTCGAGGGCAAGCCGACCAAGGTGCTGATGGACGCCAACCGGAACGGCTTCTTCTACGTGCTCGATCGCACCAACGGCAAGCTGCTCGCCGCCAACCCGTACGTGAAGGTCAACTGGGCGACCGGCGTCGACATGAAGACCGGCAGGCCGATCGAGACCGATGTTGCGAAGGATGCGCGCGAGGGCAAGAAGGTCACGGTCTATCCGTCGATTCTCGGCGGCAAGAACTGGGAGCCGATGTCGTTCAATCCGCAGACCGGCCTTGCCTATGCCAACACGCTCAACTTCGGCGGCAAGTACAAGGCCGAGCCGGTCACCTTCAAGCAGGGTGAATGGTATCTCGGCATGGACCTCACCGATCCCTGGGAGTTCGGCGACGGACCGCGCGGCCATCTCAAGGCGATCGATCCCTTGACCGGCAAGTCGAAGTGGGAAGCGGCGAGCGACATCCCGCGCTTCTCGGGCGTCTTGTCGACCGCGGGCGGCGTCGTGTTCTCGGGCGCGCTGACCGGTGAGTTCGAAGCCTTCGACGCCGACACCGGCAAGAAGCTCTGGCAGTTCCAGACCGGCTCCGGCATCGAGGGACAGCCGGTGACCTGGCAGCAGGACGGCGTGCAGTATGTCGCGGTGGCCAGCGGCTATGGCGGCGTCTACTCGCTGTTCTCCGGCGACGAGCGGCTCGCCAAGGTGCCGCCCGGCGGCTCCCTGTGGGTTTTCGCGATCAAGCAATGACCACGGGTTCGATGTGCTGAAAGACACTTTGATCAGGACGGCGGCGACATTCGCTGCCGTCGCGGGGCTGGCGGTTGCGTCCGTAGCGACCGCCCGCGCCGCGGATGAACCGAATGGCAACCCCGTGCAGGCGCAGGTCGACCACGGCAAGGCGACCTACGCCGAAAAATGCTCGCATTGCCACGGTCCCGGCATGATGAGCTCCGGCACCATTACGCCGGACCTGCGCGCCTTCCCCGACGACAAGACGCGTTTCGTCACCACGGTGAAGAACGGCAAAAACAACAAGATGCCGCCATGGGGCGACATCCTCAGCGAGGACGAGATCACCGATCTCTGGGCCTACATTTCGAGCCGGAGACGGCCATGAGACTTCGGCTTGGGGCGTTCGGCCTTGCCGCGATGCTTGCGGCTCTCGCAACAGTCGCCGATGCAGCCGATCCGTTGCGAATATGCCTCGATGAGGACCGGCCGCCGCTGTCCGTGCATCACCGTGGCAAGCCGGGCGCAGGGTTCGACGTGACGCTGGCGGAGGCGATCGCACAACGGCTCGACCGGCCGCTCCAGATCCAGTGGTTCGAAAGCAAGCTGGATGAAGATTCGAGCCCGCAGCTCGAAGCCAACGCGCTGCTGTCGGACGGACGCTGCGCGCTGGTGGGCAGCTACGCACTGACCCGCGATTCCCTCGTCGTCCCCGGCATGAAGACCGCAAGGCTTCCGGATTTCGACGGCGCGACCCGCGACGACCGCAGGCGCCGCGTCGCGCTCGGCGTGCTCGCGCCGAGCCAGCCCTACATCTATTCGCCGATGACGGTCGTGCTCGGTCCGAAGGCGCGCGACCGCAAGATCGCCGATATCGGTGATCTCGCGGGTCTGCGTCTCGCCATCGAAAGCGGATCGCTCGGCGATGCCATCCTGATGACCTACGACAAGGGGCGGCTGATCGACGGCATCACGCATCTCGTTCCCGGCCGTGACGACCTCCTGGGCGCGCTCGACCGCGGCGACTATGATGCGACACTGCTCGATCTCGCCCGCTACGACGCCCACCGTGCCGCCCATCCCGACACCGCGATCACCGCGTCCGGCTATTATTATCCGATCGGCGCCAATCGCGGCTATGTCGGGCTTGCCAGCGATCCCGCCCTGATCACCGCCGTCGACAAGGCGCTCACCGAGCTCATGGCAGAAGGTAAGATAGCCGAGCTCGGCAAGCGGGCCGGGCTCACCTACCTGCCGCCACGCGAGCCGGCGATCCTCGGCGACGTCTGGAAGCAGATCATCCAGCGGTGAGACTCATCATTACGACGGCAGCGCTCGTTGTCCGCTGTCATGCCCCGGTCAAGCCGGGCGATGAGTGCGAGAGTGCAGCACGGCGCTCGCGTGCGCCCCGCACTGCTTCGCGCCAAAGGCACCGCGGCTATTTCCGTGCTATGCATCGTGGTCCCCTGACGATCCGGTGCCATCGTGAGCTCACCGACCATCCCGTCCGCTGAAGGCCTGCGCGGTGTCCTCTTCCGGGAGATCAAGACCGGCGAGCTCGTCAGAGCGCTGGTCGTCGTCGGCCCGCTCGTGGCGGCCTATTTCCTCTTCCGTGAAGCGGCGCTGCTCAATCTGGGACTGGTCGCGGTTTCCCTGCTCATTCCCGCGCTGAAGCTGCATCTCGCTCCGCGGGCGGTCGCGCTGCACTACCTCGCCATCGTCGTCACCTTCGTCATCCTTTTCCTCGCCGCTCCCATCAAACCGCTGTTCGTAGCGCTGACGGCGCTGGCCGGCTTCCTTGCCGTGGCCGTGACGCGCTACGGAGACGCCTTGCGGACGCTGGGCAATTGGGTCTTCATCCCGGCGGTCTATCTCGCCTGCGAGGTGCGCGAGGGAGTGAGCGCGTCCGAGGCCCTGCGTCATGCCGGCGTGATCGTGGCGTCGTCCCCGATTGCGCTCGCCCTCGTCTGCGGCATCCAGATCTATGACCAGCGGCGCCGCCCTGACCACGCACCGCCCTCTTACGGACCTGCCGCCGAATGGCTTCTGCCGGCAGCCGCAACGGCGATGGCTGTCTTTGCTGCAGCAGCCCTGGTCGAGGCTTTGCGTCTGGCTCAGGGGCAATGGGTGATGTGGTCGGCCGCAAGCGTCGTCGTCGGCGATCTCGCGGCGTCTACCGGGAAGCTGAAGCAGCGCGCCATCGGAGCGTTCGTCGGTGTCCCGCTCGGCCTCCTGGTGGGGATCACGCTGCCCGAGAGTCGCGCCGGCTATGCGCTCGCTGTTCTCGGCGCGACGCTCACGCTGATCGCATTCTCGCGCTATATCGTGGGCTTCGGCTTGCGCTGCTTCTTCATCGCCCTTGCGGCGTCGTTCGCGGGCGGGGCAAGCGGAATTGCCGAGGAGCGCGTGGTCAACGTGATCACGGGGGGCACGTTCGGCCTCATTGCAGTGGGTCTGACGGAAATCGTCTGGCGACGCGTCATGCACAAGGGCAGCGGTCCGTCACAAGCTTCGTCGTGAGATGAAGCTTGTCGCAAGCGCGCAAGCGCCTAGTGCTCTTCAGAGGAAACGGCGTTCTGCTGCGCCTTGTGGATCGACGACGGCACGACGCCGAAATACTTGCGGAACACACGGCTGAAATGTGACGAGCTCGAGAAGCCCCAGGAGAAGGCGACGTCGGTGATGGTTTTTCCGGCGTGGGCCTCGAGCTCCTGGCGGCAGTTCTGAAGGCGTGCCTGCCAGATGTAGTCGCTCACCGTCGTGCCGCGTTCGCTGAACAGCATGTGCAGATAACGCTTGGAGCAACCGAGCTCGGCGGAAATCTGGTCGATGCACAAGTCCGGATCACGCAGGTGCTCGCGGATGAAAAATTGGGCACGCACATACATCGCCTCGGGGCCGACCCGATCGAACATCGTGTCGGCCTCGCGCAGAGGCAGCAACAACAGGTCGATCAGCGAATCGGCGACGCCGACCGCGCTGTTCGCCGACAGTTTGGCGGCCTCGTCGAAAGTGGCGTGGACGAAGTCGTGGGCGATTCGCCCGGTGCCGGTGCGCGCGGTCAGCTTGCAGGCCGGCATCCGCTGGGACGGGAAGCCCCGATCGCGCAGCAGGGCCTTCGGCACGATCACCACGTCGTGCCGCGTGAAGGCGGGGCTGATGATCGAGTGCGGACAGGACACGTCATAGGCGATGATGTCGCCGGGCATCAACTCGATGTGACGGCCTTCCTGCTCGAAATAGGAGATGCCGTAGGTCTGGAAATGAATCTTGATGTAGGGGTGCTCGTTGGCCTTCGCGCGCGCATGCGTGTGCGCGATGCGATGCTGGCTCACCTCGATCTGGCAGAGTTTCAGGCGCGATACCGTGGTGTAGTCGATGCGGCCTTCGAGCGCGGTCGCTTCCAGCGGATCGACGTCGAAATGTCCACAGAGACTTGTCAGCCCGTCGACCCAGCTCTGGATCTGCCTCTTCGGCGTGAGTCCGGTCGTGCTGAGCGTATGTATTGTGTCGGACATGATCCCAGCCACTGATTTGATTCAAATCGCTATGGGTGCCGCCAGAGGGCCCCTGTCACGATGAAGCGACGTTTACCTCAAATTAGGGCGGTCTTTGGAGCAAGCGCCAGTGCTCCGTCTGCCATCCTTAATTGATGATCCTCCGCTTTAGTTGCAGCGCCGTCAAGGGGAACCTGAGTCCAGTGCCAGTGGCCCGGCAGCACAGAAGCTGCTGAATTCGCTACTGCAAAATCAAAAAGTTCGCGCCTTTGCGCTGTCAAGCAAATGCCCTTCTCTCTTGGGCAAGTTTCCCGTTTACGAACCGGTTACGGATTGTGCCAGGAACAACAAGAAACGGGCCGCACCTGAAAGCGGACCTGTGGCTCATATCCAGGAGGAGGAAACAGCACAGCATCGTTTCTGGTCCCAATCGTGACCGCCCTGCACGAGCAGACGCTGGACCCCAGTGCCCAGCGATACGCAATGCTTCGGAAACAATAAACGAGACCTAGGAGGAATGACTATGCGCAAGGCACTACTGGCGACCTTTCTCGGCTCCGCGGCGGCTCTCGCCGTCGGCAGCGCTTCAGCCAACGACGAACTGATCAAGATGGTGCAGAACCCGAAAGACTGGGTGATGCCGACTGGCGATTATGCCAACAGCCGCTATTCCAAGTTGAACCAGATCAACGCACAAAATGTCGGCAAGCTTCAGGTCGCCTGGACCTTCTCGACCGGCGTGCTGCGCGGCCATGAAGGCGGGCCGCTGGTCATCGGCAACATGATGTACGTCCACACGCCGTTCCCGAACAAGGTCTACGCCATTGACCTTTCGAACGAGAACAAGATCGTCTGGAAGTACGAGCCGAAGCAGGATCCGAACGTCATCCCGGTGATGTGCTGCGACACGGTTAACCGCGGCTTGGCCTACGGCGACGGCAAGATCTTCCTTCATCAAGCCGACACCACGCTCGTCGCGCTCGATGCCAAGACCGGTCAAGTCGCCTGGAGTGCGAAGAACGGCGATCCCACCAAGGGCGAGACAGGCACCTCGGCGCCGATGGTCGTCAAGGACAAGGTGCTGATCGGCATCTCCGGCGGTGAGTTTGGCGTTCAAGCCCATATGACCGCCTACGACATCAAGACGGGCAAGCTGGCCTGGCGAGGGTACTCGGAAGGGCCGGATGATCAGATCCTGGTTGACGACAAGACCACAGCTCTCGGCAAGCCGATCGGCAAGGACTCCAGCCTCAAGACCTGGCAAGGCGATCAATGGAAGATCGGCGGCGGAGCCACCTGGGGCTGGATCTCCTATGATCCTGCTCTGAACCTCGTCTATTACGGCTCCGGCAACCCGTCGACCTGGAACCCGAAGCAGCGTCCGGGCGACAACAAGTGGTCGATGACGATCTGGGCCCGCAATCCCGACACCGGAGTCGCCAAGTGGGTCTACCAGATGACGCCCCACGACGAGTGGGACTATGACGGCATCAACGAGATGATCCTCTCCGACCAGGCGATCAATGGTCAGGCGCGCAAGCTGCTCACCCACTTCGACCGCAACGGTCTCGGCTACACGCTGGACCGTGAATCGGGCGAGCTGCTGGTCGCCGAGAAGTACGATCCGAAGGTGAACTGGACCTCCGGCGTCGACATGGACAAGAACTCGCCGACCTATGGCCGTCCGAAGGTTCTCGATGCTGCTTCCACCGAGAAGGGCGGAGAGGATCACAACACCAAGGGTATCTGCCCGGCCGCGCTCGGCAGCAAGGACGAGCAGCCGGCAGCCTACTCGCCGGATACGCAGCTGTTCTACGTTCCGACCAACCACGTCTGCATGGACTACGAACCGTTCAAGGTCAGCTACACCGCGGGCCAGCCCTATGTGGGCGCGACGCTCTCGATGTATCCGCCGCAAGGCGAGACCCACATGGGCAACTTCATCGCCTGGGACGGCAAGACCGGCAAGATCGTGTGGTCGAACAAGGAGCAGTTCTCGGTCTGGTCGGGTGCGCTCGCAACCGCCGGCGGCGTGGTGTTCTACGGCACGCTCGAAGGCTACCTGAAGGCGGTCGACGCCAAGACCGGCAAGGAGCTCTACAAGTTCAAGACTCCTTCCGGCATCATCGGCAACGTCACGACCTATGAGAACGGCGGCAAGCAGTACGTCGCAGTGCTCTCCGGCGTGGGCGGCTGGGCCGGCATCGGTCTGGCGGCAGGCCTGACCGATCCGACCGCCGGTCTCGGTGCAGTCGGTGGCTATGCGGCGCTCAGCAACTACACGGCACTCGGCGGTACGCTGACCGTGTTCTCGCTGCCGAACTAGCTCAACCTCGTATCGTCCCGGCGCGTGGATCAACTCCACGCGCCGGCTCGTCTCCACGCGCGCTGTCGAGGAAAACTCTCTTGCGTAGAATCTGCTCTGTCATAGCTGCGATGATCTTCGTCGCGTCCGGTGGAATTGCGTTCGCAGACGGCTCGGACGATCCGACTGCCGTCAAGCAAAATGAAAATGGTGAGTGGCTCGATAAGGAAGGAAACCCGACCTACAAGATTTCGGCCGACGGCAACGTGGACTGGTACACCTATTCCGGCTACCGGCGCTATCACTCGGACTGCCACGTCTGTCATGGCCCCGACGGAATGGGATCCACCTACGCGCCGGCATTGAAGGACTCGCTGAAGACGATGAATTACGCCGACTTCCTCGGCGTCGTTGCCTCCGGCCGCAAAAACATCTCGACGGCGCAGGAGAACGTGATGCCGGCCTTCGGCGATAATCCGAACGTGGCCTGCTACATGGACGATCTCTATGTCTATCTGCGCGCCCGTTCCAACGAAGCCTGGGGCCGCGCGCGACCGGGCAAGCATGAGGACAAGATGGAGGCCTACACCAAGGCCGAAGACTCCTGTATGGGCAGGAAATGAACGTTTGGAGCTCGACCGAGATCACTTCTTGGCGTCTCCGGGAGAGAATTTGAGGAGCTTACGATGAAGACACGTGCCGCGGTCGCTTTCGAAGCGAAAAAACCGCTTGAAATCGTCGAGGTCGATCTGGAAGGACCGAAGGCCGGCGAAGTTCTGGTCGAGATCAAGGCAACCGGAATCTGCCACACCGACGCCTACACGCTCGACGGTTTCGACAGCGAAGGAATCTTCCCCTCCATCCTCGGCCACGAGGGCGCCGGCATCATCCGCGAGATCGGCGCAGGCGTGACCTCGGTGAAGCCTGGCGATCACGTCATCCCGCTCTACACGCCTGAATGCCGGCAGTGCAAAAGCTGCCTGAGCGGGAAGACCAACCTCTGTACCGCGATCCGCGCGACGCAAGGCAAGGGCGTGATGCCGGACGGCACCAGCCGCTTCTCCTACAAGGGTAAGCCGATCTATCACTACATGGGCTGCTCGACCTTCTCGAACTTCACGGTGCTGCCGGAGATCGCGGTCGCCAAGATCCGCGAGGATGCCCCCTTCGACAAGAGCTGCTACATCGGCTGCGGTGTCACGACCGGCGTCGGCGCCGTCGTCAACACCGCCAAGGTCACGCCGGGCTCCAACGTCGTGGTGTTCGGTCTCGGCGGCATCGGTCTCAACGTCATCCAGGGCGCCAAGATGGCCGGCGCCGACAAGATCATCGGCGTCGACATCAACGACTCCAAGGAGGATTGGGGCCGCAGGTTCGGCATGACGCACTTCGTCAACCCCAAGAAGGTGACCGGCGACATCGTCCAGCATCTGGTGACGCTGACCGATGGCGGCGCCGACTACACCTTCGACTGTACCGGCAACACCACGGTGATGCGCCAGGCCCTGGAATGCTGTCATCGTGGCTGGGGAACCTCGATCATCATCGGTGTTGCGGAAGCCGGCAAGGAGATCGCCACACGTCCGTTCCAGCTCGTCACCGGGCGCAACTGGAGAGGCACCGCGTTCGGCGGCGCGCGCGGCCGCACCGACGTGCCCAAGATCGTCGACTGGTACATGAACGGAAAGATCCAGATCGATCCCATGATCACCCACGTGCTGAAGCTCGAAGACATCAACAAGGGCTTCGACCTGATGCACGAGGGCAAATCGATCCGCTCGGTCGTCGTCTACTAAACCAGAACCATCACCCACTAGGAGGATCGTCCCATGACTGTTGCTCTCCATCCCTCGATCGACAATGGCCTCAAACACGGCAGCGGCAGCTTTGCCGGCGGCACGCTGGCCTGCAAATGCAAGGACCACGCGGTCAAGGTCGGTATCAAGGGCGACGTGGCGCACAACCACGCCTGCGGCTGCACCAAGTGCTGGAAGCCGCAGGGCGCGACGTTCTCCGTCGTCGCCGTGGTGCCGCGCCAGAACGTCTCCGTGCTCGAGAACGGCGACAAGCTGCAGATCGTCGACCCCTCGGCGGTGATCCAGCGCTACGCCTGCAAGGCCTGCGGCACGCACATGTACGGCCGCATCGAGAACAAGGGCCACCCGTTCTACGGCCTCGACTTCATCCATCCCGAGCTGTTCCAGGAGCAGGGCTCGCAGGCACCGCAATTTGCCGCCTTCGTCTCCTCGGTGATCGAATCGGGCGTGAAGCCGGAGCAGATGGCCGGCATCCGTTCGCGGCTGAAGGAAATCGGGCTCGAGCCCTATGACTGTCTGTCGCCGGCACTGATGGACGCGATCGCGACACATGTCGCGAAGGCCAAGGCTGCGTAAGGCCGAGGCTGCCTAGGTACAAGGCCGCTTGACGGCTGCCTGAGGCAACGCGTTCATCCTTGCCGCTCCTCTCGGCTCGCTGGTCTGAAGCACCGCCAGCGAGCCGGTTGTACCTTGAGGATTGGGCGCGAACCGGATGGTGGGCATTGCCGCCTCATTCGATCATGAGGCGACGGGTTCCCTCAGCATCGAGATTTGTACACTCCGCAGCGTCGCCAGCCCACAAAGCCTGCGCCGCTGCGTTCTCCCTCCCTCGACTGAGGTCTCCTGCTTCGTCCGCGCAGTCCCGCCGGACGAAGCTTTTTTATGTCAGTTGCAACGATGCTCTGCTGCGCCGCGCAACGGGCGAGCGACGGGTCGCGCCCAGCTTTTGACAAATCGCGGATACAATCTGGTGGCGAGCACAAGCGGCTGTGATGCCCGCGGTGTCCGGTTTCTGCTAGCATCATGCTCGTCACGATGCCGCGCCAAATTCATCAAATAAGAATCAACCGGGAGGTATCGCGCACATTCCAGACATCGCCCGTCGTCATTCCCTCCGTCCCGGGAGTTGCCTGGGCTTGCGGAAACAGGGGATGCGGGCGCCGGCCACAGCAATCAATCACGCCCATCGGATCATTGGCTTAAGAAGAGCGAGAAACGATCATGATCAAGACAAAAATCAACGGCCAGGAACAAAGCTGGGATGGCGACCCGGATCTTCCGCTGCTCTGGTTTCTCCGCGACGAGGTCGGGCTGACCGGCACCAAATTCGGCTGCGGCCAGGCGCTGTGCGGCGCCTGCACCGTCATCGTCGACAAGGAAGCCGTGCGCGCCTGCATCACTTCGGTCAATGACGTTGCGGGCCGCGAGGTCACGACCATCGAAGGCCTGCATCCGAACGGCGATCATCCCGTGCAGAAGGCGTGGCGCCAGGTCAACGTTCCCCAATGCGGCTTCTGCCAGGCCGGCCAGATCATGCAGGCGGCGGCGCTGCTGATGGACAATCCAAAACCGTCACATGACCAGATCCGCGAGGCGATGGCGGGCAACATCTGCCGCTGCGGCTGCTACCAGCGCATCGAGAACGCCGTCCATCTCGCATCGACGGGGGTGTGATCATGAATTTCATCGACAACCCAAGGAAGCTTCGTGGCTTCGAGAAGCATGTCAGGATCGCGAAAGTTTCCCGCCGCAGCATCCTGAAGGGACTGGGCGTCACCGGCGGCTTCGTGCTCGCCGCGCCCGTGATGTCGCGCCAGGCATTCGCCTACGAGACCGGCGCCGGGAAGATGCCACACGGTGTCGTGGTCGACCCGCGCGTGTTCGTCGCGGTCGCATCCGACGGCATCGTCACCATCGTCGCGCACCGCTCCGAGATGGGCACCGGCGTGCGCACCAGCCTGCCGCTGATCGTGGCCGAGGAGATGGAGGCCGACTGGTCGAGGGTCAAGGTCCAGCAGGCCCACGGCGACGAGGTCAAGTTCGGCAACCAGGACACCGACGGCTCCCGCAGCACGCGGCACTATCTGATCCCGATGCGCCAGATCGGCGCCTCGGCGCGCATCATGCTGGAGCAGGCCGCCGCCAAGCGTTGGGGCGTGCCGGCGACCGAAGTGAAGGCGGTCAATCACGAGGTCGTTCACAGCGCGAGCGGACGCAAGCTCGGCTTTGGCGAGCTCGCAGCCGACGCAGGCAAGGAATCCGTGCCGAGCGTTGGCAGCCTCAAGCTGAAGGACCCCAAGGATTTCCGTTATCTCACCAAGGGCCAGATCAGCATCGTCGACCTGCACGACATCACCACGGGGAAGGCTGGCTACGGCGCCGACGTGCGGCTGCCCGGCATGAAATACGCCGTCATCGCGCGCCCGCCGGTGACCGGCGGCAAGCTGGTCTCGTTCGACCCAGCCGATGCGATGAAGGTCTCGGGCGTCGAGAAGGTGATGCAGGTGCGCGGCTGGCCGTGGCCCTCGAAATTCCAGCCGCTCGGCGGCGTGGCCGTGATCGCCCGCAATACGGGTGCGGCGATCAAGGGCCGCGATGCGCTGAAGATCGTCTGGGACGACGGTCCGAACGGCAAGTACGAGTCGGTTGCCTACCGCAAGGAGCTCGAGGAGGCCGCGCGCAAGCCGGGGCTCGTCGTGCGCAAGGAGGGCGATGCGGATGCCGCGCTCAAAAGCGCCGACAAGGTGATCGTCGGCGAGTACTACATCCCTCACCTCGCCCATGTCAGCATGGAGCCGCCGGTGGCGGTTGCCGACGTCAAGGGCGACAAGGCGGAGATCTGGGCGCCGGTGCAAAGCCCGGGCGGCACCCGCGAAGACGTCGCCAAGACGCTCGGCATCCCCGAGCAGAACGTCACCGTGAACGTCACGCTGCTCGGCGGCGGTTTTGGCCGCAAGTCGAAATGCGACTACGCGCTCGAGGCCGCCCTGCTCTCCAAGGAGCTCGGCGCGCCCGTGAAGGTGCAGTGGACGCGCGAGGACGACATCCACAACGGCTTCCTGCACACCGTCTCGGTCGAGCGCATCGAAGCGGGTCTCGACAAGAGCGGCAAGGTGATCGCCTGGCGCCACCGCAGCGTCGCCCCCAGCATCGTCTCGACCTTTGCGGCGGGAACCGTGCATCAGGCCTCGTTCGAGCTCGGCATGGGCCTCGTCGACATGCCCTTCGAGATCGCCAACATCTCCTGCGAGAATCCGGAAGCGGCCGCCCATACCCGGATCGGCTGGTTCCGCTCGGTCTCCAACATCCCGCGCGCCTTCGCCGTGCAGTCGATGGTCGGCGAGATCGCGCAAGCCACCGGCCGCGACCAGAAGGACATGCTGCTCGAGCTGATCGGCTCGCCCCGCATCGTCAAGCTCGCTTCGGTGAAGGACCTCTGGAACTATGGCGAGCCCTATGACAGCTACCCGATCGACACTGCGCGCCTGCGCAAGGTGGTCGAGCTTGTGGCCGAGAAGGGCGAATGGGGCCGCCAGGTGCCGAAGGGCCACGGTCTCGGCATCGCCGCGCACCGCAGCTTCGTCAGCTACATCGCGACGATCGTGGAAGTGGCCGTCGACGACAAGGGGAAACTCACGATCCCGCGGGTCGATACCGCCATCGACTGCGGAACCTTCGTCAATCCCGAGCGCATCCAGTCGCAGATCGAGGGCGCTGCAATCATGGGCCTGAGCCTCGCCAAATATGGCGAGATCACCTTCAGGGACGGCAAGGTCCAGCAGAGGAACTATGACGACTTCCCGGTGATCCGGATGGACGAATCTCCGCTGCTGACCAACGTCCATATCGTGCCGCCCGGGCCTGACACGCCGCCGAGCGGCGTCGGCGAGCCTGGCGTGCCGCCATTCGCGCCGGCGCTGATCAACGCGATCTTCGCCGCGACCGGCAAGCGCATCCGCTCACTTCCGATCGGCAAGCAGTTGGAATCGTGAAGCGCAAAGCAGAATGCGGCGGACGTTTCCGTCCGCCGCATTTGCTGTTCCCCCCTGGCCGCGCCGCTTCCTTCGACCCGCCTTCAGGAATTTCTTCAGCGAGCTACTTCTTCAGCGCGAAGACCCAGACCACGCCGCCTTGCGGCACATTGGCCTCGATGCCGATGTTATTGGTCGCAAGCGCATCCTGGATGCGTTGCGCGTCGACGCCCCAGCCCGACTGGATCGCGACATATTGCGTGCCGTCGATCTCGTAGGAGATCGGCATGCCCATGATGCCGGAGTTGGTCTTCTGCTGCCACAGCAGCTCGCCGGTCTTGGCATTGAAGGCGCGGAAGTTGCGGTCGTTGGTGCCGCCGGCGAAGACGAGATCGCCTGCGGTCACCGTCACCGAGCCGAACAGCTGCGACTTCGGGAAGTCGTGCTGCCACACCTTCTTGCCGGTCGCGGGATCCCAGGCCTGGAGCTCGCCGAAATGATCCGCACCGGGCTTCGCCTTCAGGCCGATATCTTCCGGCTTGGTGCCGAGCCAGAGCTCGCCAGGCTTGAGCGCCACCTTCTCGCCGGTGAAGCCGCCGCAGAAGTTCTCGTTGGCGGGAACATAGACGAGGCCGGTCTTCTGGCTGTAGGCCGCCGAGGGCCAGTCCTTGCCGCCCCACAGCGACGGGCAGAACTCGACGCGCTTGCCGATCACAGGCTTATGCGCGGGATCGACGATCGGCCGGCCGCTCTCGGCATCGATGCCCTTCCAGACGTCGGTGGAGACGAACGGCCAGCCGGCGACGTAGTTGATCTTGGTGGGGGTGCGCTCGAGCACCCAGAAGATCGCATCGCGCCCCGGATGAATCAGGCTCTTGATGCTGCGGCCGCCGCGTTGCAGATCGACCAGCATCGGCGCGTCGACCTCGTCCCAATCCCAGGAATCGTTCTGGTGGTACTGGTGATAGGTCTTGATCTTGCCGTTGGCGGGATCGAGCGCGATCACTGACGAGGTGTAGAGATTGTCGCCGGGATGGCTGTCTCCGGGCCACGGCGCAGCGTTGCCGACGCCCCAGTAGATCGTCTTCAAGTCCTTGTCGTAGGTGCCGGTCATCCAGGCCGAGCCACCGCCGGTCTTCCAGTCATCGCCCTGCCAGGTGTCGTGACCGGGCTCACCCTCGCCTGGAATGGTGAAGGTGCGCCATAATTCCTTGCCATCCTTGGCATCGAAGGCGGCGACGTAACCGCGCACGCCGAGTTCGCCGCCGGAGCCGCCGACGATGACCTTGCCGTCGACGACGAGCGGCATCAGGGTCATGTACTGACCCTTTTTGTAGTCCTGCACCTTCGTATCCCAGACCACCTTGCCGGTCTTGGCGTCGAGCGCGACGACGTGGTCGTCGGTGGTGGCAAGATAAAGCTTGTCGTCCCAAAGGCCGACACCGCGGCTGGTCGGATGGAGCTGGAACAGATCATCAGGGAGCTGCCGCTTGTAGCGCCAATATTCGTCGCCGGTCTTGGCGTTCAGCGCGATCACCTGCCCCATCGGCGTTGCCACGAACATCACGCCGTTGTTGACGATCGGCGGCGCCTCATGGCCTTCGATCACGCCGGTGGCGAAGGACCAGACCGGTGTGAGATCCTTGACGTTGGTGGTGTTGATCTGGTCGAGCGGGCTGAAGCCCTGCCCGTCATAAGTGCGGCGATACAGCATCCAATTGCCGGGTTCCGGATCTTCAAGACGCTGCGATGTGACTGGCGTGTAACTCTCGATCGGACCGGCGCCCGCGGAGGTCGAGGCGATGCAGGTGAAGGCGACGAAGCCGGACAACAACCATTGCTTCCTGGTCATGGACGTTTCCCCTTTTGAATTCTTGCTGCCTGAATTCTTGAAGTTTGTTGGTCTCCTCGCCCGCACGCCTGCGAGCGCGACCTCTTCTGGGCGCGCGGGTGCGACCCGCGGCTGATCACCCTGGCTGCTGGCCACCTACCTTTCCGATGAAATTGCCGGCCACCGTGAGCGAGCCGTCGGTGAGTGCCAGCGGCAACGCTGCAAGCCGTCGCGGCGCCGGCCCGAACACGACCTGCGCGCCCTGTCGCGGGTCGTATTCGGAGTTGTGGCACATGCACTTGAACACCTCCTTGTCGCCGACATCGCTCTTGACCCAGGCGGTGACGGGACAGCCCGCATGGGCGCAGATCGCCGAATAGGCGACGATGCCGTCCTGCGCACGCGCGCGCGTCTGATCGTCGAGTTCGGCGGGATCGAGCCGGATGATCAGGATCTCGTTGAGGCGCGAAGCGCTGCGCACCACCGATGTCTTGGGATCTTTCGGCCAGGCGTGGACCGGCGGGCCGCCAAGCGGCAGGTCGGCGAGCGTGACGAGCTTGCCTTCCTGATCGCCCTCGGAGAACACCAGCACATCGCCCTTCTGCGGCCGCTCGTCGGCGCCCGGCGGATCTTCGCCAGCGGCCGCGCGTCCTGAACCTGCAAGGCAAGCCGTGGTGGCGAGTGCACCGATCAAAAGCGTTCGTCGCGTGTGCGCCGCGCAGACTTCAGGTTGCGCAGTGTTGTCGGAGGATGGAGATGACGTGCTGTGCGTTGAATGCGTCATGCACGCCAGCAGGCACTGGGACTCTGCCAAAAAGAAGGCGAACAATTTGCGCCGCAGTGCATCATTCTCATGATACTCGCTTTGATTGAATACGAAAATACGCATTCACAAGCGTTTTTTGCAATTGCAACGTCAAGATGCACGATCGGTCATGATCATTTTGCAGATCAGACTGAACATGTCGGAATTGGTGCAACGCGCCATCGCGTGACGCGTTGCAGATTCAATTCAAGATGTCTGCACGTTTGTCAGGCAGGCATATCGTATTCAAGAGCGCAGCATGTGACGCGGTGTGAACATGCGTCCGGTTTGCGTCGCTGCCGCCATTTCAAAGCTGTCGGCAATGCGCCGCGCCCTGTCGATGAACAGGGCCGCTGCGGCGGGCGGGCAGACCTCGCGCGCGGTCTGCTCGAACAGATCGAGCCAGCGATCGAAATGATCGCCGATCAGGCTGAGCGGCAGATGCGCCCGCATCGGCTGGCCGTGATAGCGCCCGGTCGTCAGCACCACCGACGACCAGAAATCGCGCAGCTTGGATAGATGCTCGTCCCAGTTCTTCACGACCGCGAACAACGGGCCGAGCAACGCGTCCTCGCGCACACGGCCATAGAACCTCGTGACGAGTTCCTCGATCATCGCCTCGTTGATCCCGGTTCGCTCCATGACGTCCTGGGCCAGCAGGCTGCGCCGCTCCGCCGCGGCTTTGCGATCGATCGTCATCCGGTCAGGCATCTCGTTCTCGGTATCCATTTCGCGTTGTTCCAGGTCCTCTTATCCCAAGCTCTCAGCGGGCCACGAACTTGTCGGCGGTCGACAGCACCGACCCTCCGGTCTCGTCGCTCGCGGTGAAAACCACATCGGCATCTTTCGGATTCGCCGTGGTCAGGGTGACCCGCAGCGATTCCGAACCGTCCGGCTCGACGGTGATGGGAGTTCCATCGTCGTGACCGACGATGCTCAGGCTGGCATCTATGCCTTTTATCGCCAAAGTGTAGTGGTGGGCGACGTTTGCCTTGTTGAGAAGCTTGACGGTGTAGGCATTTCTGACCGAGCCGTCGGACAGGGTCACAGCCAGGGGATCGCGATCGTGCAACACCGCTATGGCGCCCGTGGCCTTGGTTGCCAACAATCCGACCAGGCCGGCTGCCAATCCGACGCTAACGACCGCGAGCGCTATGGTTTTCGGGCGCACCAGCCGTGAGACGCGTGCCTCGCCGCGATGGCCGCGCTCGATATTGCGCCAGCTTTCATAATCGATCAGGCCGCGGGGGCGATCGAGCCTGGTCATCACGCTGTCGCAGGCGTCGACGCAGAGCCCGCAATTGATGCAGGCGAAATTCGGTCCCTCGCGGATGTCGATCCCGATCGGACAGACGTTGACGCACAGGCCGCAATCGACGCAATCGCCGGCAGCCCCGCCGCGCGCGCGAAGTTCCGTGGCCTTCTTGGCCGACATGCGCTGCTCGCCCCGATAGTCGCGATAGTTGACCGTGAAGGCTTCCGGATCCCAGATCGCGCCCTGGAGCCGCGGCCAGGGACACATGAAGGTGCAGACCTGCTCGCGCGCGAATCCCGCAAGGCCATAGGTCGTCCCGGTGAAGACGGCGATCCAGGTCAAAGCCGTCGCGGAGACGTCGCCGCCTGCAAACGCGCGAACGAGGCCGGGTGCATCCGTGAAATAGAAGATCAGCGTGCCGCCCGTCATCAGCGAGATCAGCAGCCAGGCGCTGTGCTTGACGCCGATCCGGAGCGCCCGTGCGGCGGTCAGCGGAGCATTCATATTCTTCAGCCGCTCCCGCCGGTCGCCTTCAATGAGGCGTTCGACCAGAAGGAACAGGTCGGTCCAAACCGTTTGCGGGCATGCAAAGCCGCACCACACCCGCCCTGCGAGCGCGTTCGCCAGGATCAGGATGACCGAGGCGAGGATGAGCAGCCCGGTGACGAGATAAAGATCCTGGGGCCAGATCTCGATGAAGAATGCGTAGAGCCGGCCGTGCTCGAAATCGAGTAGAACCGCCTGATCAGGCGCATTCGGCCCGCGGTCCCAGCGCAGGAATGGCGTGACGTAATAGATCGACAGCGTCAGGACGAGAATGGCCCACTTGATCCGCCGCATGCGCCCTGAGACGGCTTGCGGCACGATCGGCCCGGCCCGCCTGAGGCGGGCCTTGGCCGGCTTGTTTGCACCAGTCACGGCCCCCTTGGCGCGGGTGCGGGAATGGTCGATTTCGATGACGGTCATCGCGCGGATTCTCGGACTACCGGTTTCACCTACCTCGGCAGCGCCGAGCGCGTTGTTCACCTCCAGCGCGATGATCGACGGATTCAAAAAGCGTCTGCCCCGGCGCGAGCCGTTCTCGGTCCGAGTGACCTGCTTTTGCGAAGGCTTCGCATGACCACTACAGGCAGGCGACGTCGTCCTATTTGACGCGGCGCAAACTCGCGGATGAATTAAATGTTCGTAACCGGCGGGAACCGATGCTCGACCGCAAAACAACGGGGGCGACACCCGTCAGGCGCCGCCCCCGATATGACCTCGGACTGTCAGAGCCGTCAGGCGCCGTAGGTGTAAAAGCCCTGGCCGGTCTTGCGGCCGAGATGGCCGGCATCGACCATTTCCTTGAGCAGGGGCGCCGGACGGTATTTCGGGTCGTTGAAACCTTTGTAGAAGACCTCCATCACCGACAGCATGGTGTCGAGCCCGACGAGATCGGCGAGCGCCAGCGGCCCGATCGGATGGTTGCAGCCGAGCTTCATGCCGGCGTCGATTTCCTCGGCCGTCGCGATCCCCTCCTGAAGCGCGAAGATCGCCTCGTTGATCATCGGGCACAGGATGCGGTTGACTGCGAAGCCCGGGCTGTTCTTGGCGGTGATCGCGACCTTGCCGACGCGCTGGGCAAAATCGAGCGCCTTGGCGTGGGTGTCGTCGGAGGTTTGCAAACCGCGGATCAACTCCAGCAGTTGCATCACCGGCACGGGGTTGAAGAAATGCATGCCGATGAAGCGATCGGGGCGATCGGTCGCGGCGGCGAGCTTGGTGATCGAGATCGACGAGGTGTTGGTGGCGATCAGCGTGCGCGGCGATAGCGTCGCGCAGAGGTCTTTGAGGATCTTGACCTTGAGCTCCTCGTTCTCGGTCGCGGCCTCGATGACGAGGTCGCAGTCGGCGAGCTTGGCGCGGTCGGTCGTACCGGTGATGCGCTTGAGCGTCGCCTCACGATCGGCCGCCGACATTTTCTCCTTCTTGACCAGGCGCTCCAGGCTGCCGCCGACGGTCGCAATCCCGCGACCCACCGCCGCGTCGGAGATATCGACCATCACGACCGAAAGTCCGGCCGCGGCACAAATCTGGGCGATGCCGTTCCCCATGGTGCCGGCCCCGATGATACCAACGATTTGGATCATTGCTAAAAATCCTTCTCATCTCTGCGGGCACGCCACGGGCCCGCCCCTATTGTCTCAACCAGGGTCTTGCACCGCCGGCCCCCGGGCGGCGACCTGATCCTGATAGGCCCTTCCTTAAAGCATCCATGGCGGGAATAAAGCCGCCTCTTGCGTTGCGTAAGGCGCAATTTGACGCTCTCGCGGCCTGTTTGGCCAAGCTATGCGCCTTGTCCCCCCGGAAGTGCGGGTGCGCAAAAGGCGACGTTTTCCCGCAACGAGACGTTGAGCCGCCAGCTCTGCGCTTAGTTCATTGGGACTAGCATGAAGTAGGGCCGAATACGTCGGCTCAATCGGGCACGCGATGATGCCTCGTGGACAATGCGGGCCCTTGAGCGAATTCCTGCTCTTGCCTAGTGGATGATCTGGTTGAGAAAACCCTTCGCACGTTCCGTGCGCGGCGAGCGGAAGAAACTCGCCGGCTCCCCCTCCTCGACGATGCTGCCCTGGTCCATGAACACGACGCGGTCGGCGACCTCGCGGGCAAAGCCCATTTCATGGGTCACGCACACCATGGTCATGCCTTCGCCTGCGAGCTGGACCATGGTGTCCAGCACCTCCTTGACCATCTCCGGATCGAGCGCGGAGGTCGGCTCGTCGAACAGCATGATCTTCGGCTGCATGCACAGCGCGCGCGCGATGGCAACGCGCTGCTGCTGGCCACCCGAGAGCTGCGCGGGATATTTGTCCGCCTGACCGTGAATGCGGACCTTCCTGAGCAGACCCATCGCACGCTCGTGCGCTTCAGGACGCGAGAGCCCTCGAACCTTCATCGGTGCCAACATGCAGTTCTCGACGACCGAGAGGTGTGGGAACAGGTTAAAACTCTGGAACACCATGCCGACCTCGCAGCGAACGCTGTTGATGTCGGCCATGCGGTCCATCAGCTCCACGCCGTCGACCACGATCCGGCCGCCGTCGTGCCTCTCGATGTGGTTGATACAGCGGATCAGGGTCGACTTGCCCGAACCGGACGGGCCGCACAGAACGATCTTCTCGCCCTTCGCGACGGTCAGGTTGACATCATTCAGGGCCGTAAAGCGCCCGAACCGCTACATCAGATTCTCCACGACGACGATCGCGGGAGAATGATCGCCCAGGCTCACTACGCCTTCCTGTCGCATTTTGGTCTCCCTCTCTGGTTTCCGAGCAGGTTTGCTAGCGGAGCGCCCCGCCGAGCGCATATCGCCGCCGGAGCGATGCGACACACTGCGACGCTGCCGAACTGATGGCGAGATAGACCACTGCCACCACGAGATACATCTCGACGAGCCGGCCGTTGAGCTGCGCGAGCTTCGACGCCGCGCCAAGGAGATCGGTCAGCGAGAGCACGTAAACGAGCGAAGTGTCCTGGAACAGGATGATGGTCTGGCTCAGGATGATCGGGCTCGCGACCCGGATCACCTGCGGCAGGATCACGCATCGATAGGTATCGAAGGTGGACAGCGCGAGCGCCTGGCAGGCTTCGAACTGCCCCCGGTTCACCGCGCGCAATCCGACGCGGATGATCTCGGAATAATAGGCCGCCTCGAACAGGCCGAAGGTGATGAAGGCAGTCCAGGTGGCGCCGATCGGGATCGGACGGCCGTTGCCTGAGAGGTGCCCAAGCACGATCGGCACCAGGAAGAAGAACCAGAACAGCACGAGGATCAACGGGATCGAGCGGACCAATGCGATATAGCTGCGCACGATCTGGCTGACGACGGGAACCTCGAAATGCTGCACGAGGGCGAAGCAGGTCCCCAGCATCATGCCGATGACGAAGGCAGCGGCGGTCAGCGCGAGGGAGAATAGCAGTCCCGACCAGAGATAAGGCCAGGCCTGAAGGAGGATCGAGAAATCGAGGCTGTTCATTTCACGACCTCCATTCCGTGGGGCAAGGCGGTGCCCGGCTGCACGTCGTCCGCCAGGGCCGGTTCGATCGCATCCTTCGCCGGCGTGGAGCCCGGGATGCGCACGGCCTTGTCGATGAGCATCATCGATTGATAGGCGATGAGCGCTAGCACGAGATAGATCAGCGTCGCCGCACCGAAGGCGGTGAAGGTCTGGAAGGTCGCTTCACTGATCTGCCGCGCCTGCGCAGTCAGCTCCATCAGGCCGATCGTGAGCGCCACCGAGGTGTTCTTGTAGATGCCCATGACCTCGCTGGTCAGGCTCGGCACGATCAGCCGCAGCGCCTGCGGGACGATGACGTGGCGATAGGTCAGATAGGGAGTGAGGCCCAGCGCATTGGCTGCCTCGGCCTGGCCCTTCGGCAAGGCCTCGATGCCCGCGCGCACCTGCTCGGCAATGCGCGCCGCGGTGTAGAGACCGAGGCACACCAGCGCCGGGAAGAACGATCCCCAAGGTGGCGGGATCTGCTTGATGGCGTCACCGAGGCGGCTCGGGAGTATCTCCGGCAACACGAAGTACCAGAGAAACATCTGCACCAGCACCGGGATGTTCCGGAATATCTCGACATACAGCCGTGCGAGCCCCGCCACGAGCCGGTTCGGCACGGTACGGCCGATCCCGACGATGACGCCGACGGCGAAGGCGATCCACCAGCCACAGAAAGCCAGCGCGAGCGTCCAGCCGAGGCCCGCGAGAAGCCAGTCGATATAGCGCTGGCCGTCCGCCGCCTGTTCAAAAAGCACTCCGAACATCGCAAACCTCAGAGTTATCGGTGCGAGCGAAGGCGACCTTGATCGGGTCCCGCGGCGTTTCCGGTCAGTCGACCGCGTCGCTGGGCTGCGCGATCCGCTCCATCAGCGTATCGGTGAGCGGAAATGCGAGATTCTCACCCTTGGGCGGGATCGGCCTGGTGAACCATTTCGTGTAGGTCTTCTCGAACTGGCCCGAGGCCATCTGTTTGGACAGAACGTCATCGACGAGCGCCTTGAAGCCGGCATCGCCTTTCGTGAACATCAGCCCGTAATAGACCCTCGCATAACCTTCGGGAAGGAAGATCAGCGCGTCCGGCTTCGGTGCTGCAGCCTTGAGGCCTGCGAGAAGGATGTCGTCTTCCATGAAGGCCGCGGCGCGCCCCGTATTCAGCATCAGGAACGACTCGGCGTGATCCTTCGCCTGGACGATGTTGAGGCCGAGCTGCTCCTTGGCGTTCACGCCTTGCGCGAAGCCGATCGCGTTGGAGCCCTGCGTGACGACGATGGTCTTGCCCTTGAGATCGCCGGCGGTCTTCAGGCCGCTGTCGGCCTTGACCAGCCAGCGCGGCTGGCTGACGAAGGTCGTCACCGAAAACGACACCTGCTCCTGCCGCTTCTTGTCGTTGGCCGTTCCGCCGCATTCGATATCGACGGTGCCGCTCTGAATCAGCGGAATCCGGTTGGACGAGTTCACCGGCGTGTAGTTGACGGTGAGATTGGGCAGGTTGAGCTCCGTCTTGATGCGCTCGACGATGGCGGCGCAGAGATCGAGCGAGAAGCCGATCGGCTTTTGATCGGGGCCGAGGTAGGAGAACGGGATCGACGCCTCGCGGTAGCCGATCGTGATCGCGCCGCTGGACTTGATCTTGGTCAACGTCGGACTATCGGCGGCGGCCGACGGCTCGACCATCGCGGTGACAGCCACAAGGCCCGACAGGGCCCCCAGCATCCGTGCAAAATTCCTCATGTCCTGCACCCTCCTCTCATATCTCTGGCCTTGGCGGCCTTCTAGGCAGCCTTGGATGATGTCTTCACACCGCGCCGGCGGATGAGCTCGATCAGGCGATCGACATCCGCTGATTTGTTGAACATGCCGAACGACACGCGAATGCCGTCCCGTTCCGGCGACACGCGCACGCCATTTTCTTCGAAGTAGCCGAGCCATTCGGCCGCAGGCAGCGCGATGACGTAGATGTGCGGCGCACGGTGCTTCCGGTCGCGCGGACCGACGAGCCGGATATCGAGCGCATCGAGCTCGGCGATGAGATGATCGCCGAGATCGAAGCAGTGGCTCTGGATGTTCTCGACGCCGATCTGCGCGATCAGGTCGAGCGAGGCGCCAAGCGCATGGATCGCCGGAAGATTGAAATTGCCGAGCTCGAAGCGGCGGGCGCTCGGAGCCGGCGTGAGCTTGTCCGGGCGGGCAATGAGATCGGCCGGGATCTCCGCAAGGCTTGCGGCAGCGAGATAAGCGGGCTCGAGCTCCGCATTGGCGCTGTCCCAATAAAGAAGCCCGAGCCCCTGGGGAACGAGCAGGCCCTTGTGACTGCCCGACCCGATGAAGCTCGCGCGAATGGCTTTTGCATCGATCGGCACCACGCCAATCGCCTGCATCACGTCGACGATGAAATGGAGGCCCTTCTCCGCGCACAAGGCACCGACACTCTCGATATCGAAGCGGTGGCCGGCGTGAAAGGTCACATGCGACATCGAGATCGCGCGGGTGTTCGCATCGATATGGGGATGAAAGCTCGCGGCATCGACGACATCGGTCATCGGCACGAACCGCACTTCGACGCCCTTCCGTTGCAGGTTGAGAAAGGCGTATGCATTGTTCGGGTGATCACCGTGAACCATCAGGACATTGTCGCCCGCCCGCAGCTGCAGGGCGTTCGCGGCAATGTTCATGCTTTCCGACGTGTTCTTGGTGAAGGCGATCTCGTCGGCGGACACGCCGAGGAAGTGCGCGACCTTGGTCCGCGTCTGCTCGACGCGGTCGAGCCACACGCTCTTCGGGCCGGCCGTCTCGAGGCCTTCGCGGAGATAGAGGTCGATCGCCGCCTTCACGGGGCGCGCGAGCGGCGCCTGGAATCCAGAGTCGAGATAGGTCATCCGCTCGGCAGCCGGGAATTCCTTCCGCACGGCATCGACGTCGTAATGACCTGACATCTCACTCTCCTGTTCGGCGCGCCGCCACGGGGACCCAGTTCGCACTGCACAAATCCTGGTCACCGGCCGGCGAAGCCAACGATATGAGCAGCGAGGGGAAATCGTCTAATGTATTTTTCATATTTCAATAGTTTTTATTCCGAAAAATGATAATTTATTGCCTCGACTAAAGGAGGCGCCCATGGCGGAGCCAGCCAAGACCGACGGACCACTCGATCGCGCCTTTGCCATCGTCGGGCACGTCGCCGGTCAAACCAAAGCCGCGTCAGTCGCGGAGATCGCCCAGGCGCTCGCCCTACCGCTTCCGACCGCGCACCGGTTGATCGGAAACCTTGAGGAACGCGGCCTTCTCCAGAAGGCGCTCGGGACCAAGCGCTATGTGGTCGGCAATCAGCTCGTCACCCTGTCCGCGAAGGTCATCGGCGCTGCATTCCGCACCGCGCGCCGGCATGCCGTGCTGCGCGCGGTCGCCGGCGAAATCGGCGAGCAATGCGAGATCGGCGTCGTGCGCGACAACATGGTGGCCTATGTCGACAGCGTCCGCGTCTCGCAACCGCAGGGACTGCAATTCAATCCGGGCGAAGCGGCGCCGCTGCACTGTACGTCGACAGGCAAGATCTACATGAGCCGCTTGCCGGAGAAAGCGCGCGAGAAGCTGTGCCGCGCGCTCGCGCTGACGAAATTTACGGATACGACGATCGCAGACTACGACGCATTGATGAAGGTGCTCGAGGAGACGCGCGCTCGCGGCTGGGCCAAGACCAACGAGGAGTACGTCAAGGGCGTGGTTGGATGTGCCGTCCCCATCCTGTCGCCGGACCGTGAGCTGATCGCGTGCCTGGGCGTCTCGGTCCCGGCAGCGCGCGTGAGCTTCGCCGAACTCGACCGTTTCATCGGCCCGCTTCAGAAGGCCGCCGCGCTCCTGTCGGACACGATCCTGCAGGACGATGACGACGGTGGATGAGCGCGAGGGTCGGCCAACCTACTTCGCAATCCGCTCCACCACGTCCCGCACCAGGCCAACCAACAGGTCGAGCTTATAGCCGGTCATCGGCAGCGGCTTTGCCCCTGATGTTGCGAGCTGCGCGGCTTGTGCGATGATTTCTGCGTTTGTCGGCTTTCCCTCCAACGCCGCCTGGCACGCCGTCAGCCGCAGCGGCACCGGGGCGACCCCACCGGCGGCGATGCGGACATGCTGGAAGATACCGCCAGATACCACGACGCGCGCGCAAACTTCGACCAGCGGCCATTCCGCATAACTGCGGCTGATGGCGCGCTTGTAGTGGGCGCGCTCGGAGGCGAGCGGTGCCGGAAGCGAGATGGCCACGATCCTTTCGCCCGGCTCGAGCGCATTATCTGCGGCGCCGTTGGTGCCGTCGCCGATGAGTTCAGGCAGCGACAATCGGATGCGCCGGTCTGTCGTGATCGTCGCATCATAGGCGAGCAGCGCCATGGCCATGGTCGACGGATGCGGGGCCACGCAAGGCCCGAGATCGAATGCCGCGTGATAGAGATGATTACCCGATCGCGCCGGGCAGTCGGAGCCGCCCTTCTTGAGACAGCCGATCTGCGGATTGCGGAAATACCAGCAACGCGAACGCTGAGCGAGGTTGCCGCCGAGCGTTGCCAGATGCCGGATCTGCGGCGTGGCGAGGCCTTGCGCGGCGGCGGCGATGCCGGGATAGGCATCCCGGATGCGCTCATCGGACGCGATCGCCGCGATCGTGGTGAATGCGCCGATGCGGGCCGAGCCGTCCGCAGCCCAGTCGATCCCGATCGTGCCTGATGTCGCGGAGAGATCGACGATGGGCCCACGGGACACCCCGCTGCGGCGGCGCTCGGACAGATCCGTGCCGGCGGCGCGGAATTCGGGTGCGATACCCGCGATCTCTGCTGACGAGGCGTTCATGCCGCAGTTCTCCCCTTCAAGGCGGCGACGATACGGTCGGGCCGGATCGGAATTTCGGCTAGGCGAACGCCAATCGCATTGAAAATCGCGTTCGCGACTGCAGGCGACGTCGGTACCGTCGCCACCTCACCGATGCCGACGCTGTTGCCAAGCACGTGATCAAAACCGCCCTCGTCGAAATGCACGTCGATCTCGGGCGTATCCGCAATGCCGGGGATGCGATAATCCTCCATGCCGGCGGTCAGGACGTCGCCGCTGAGCGGATCGACCTCGCGCGCCTCGTAAAGCGCGTAGCCGAGCCCCTGGATCACCGCACCGCAGGCCTGGCTGTGCGCGAGCCGAGGCGCCGCGATCTTCCCGACCGCTATCCCCGTGTGCACCTTGAGCACGCGCACGTGACCGAGCCAGGTATCGACCTCGACTTCGATCACCTGCACCGAGCTCGGCACGCCCGCGCCGATGACGAGGTTCGAGTTGCGGCGCATCATCCAGCCGAACACCACGCCGAGAAGCCCGAGGTCCTTGAGCGGCGATCGGATGCCAGGCGCCGTGTTCTTCCCGTCCTCGCCACGCGTCTCCGAGATAGCGATATCTCCCGAGCGCGCGATCAGCTCACGCCATGGCGCATTCGAGCCCGGTGCGGGCTTGCGCGTGGCTTGCTCCAGGAGCGCGGCTTTCAACTTCTGGATCGCCGTAAGCGTCGGCGGCAGCACCGAGGCGGTGACGCGACTGCCACCGGAGCCGGGGCCTTCGGGGAGCGACGAGTCGCCGATGCGCACCTCGACCTCGCTCGCCTCGAGATCGAATTCGCGAGCGACCGTATCGGCCAGAACGCTGCGGGTGCCGGTCCCGATATCCTGCGTCGCAGTCGATGCAACGATGCGGCCGCCCTTGACCGCGATCTCGACCTTGACCTTGGGCTGCCAGAGATAGAACCAGTAGCCGGTCGCCACGCCAACGCCGCGGCGATAGCGACCGCTCCCGGCCGAGCTCCGATTGCGCCAGACGTCGAGGCTCAAGGCCCAGTCATAGAGCCTTTGCCGATTGGGATCCGGATCCCAGCGCTTGCGCAAGGCAATCGGATCGACGGCGAGCCGCAGGGCGGCCTCGTCGACCGCCTGCTCCACCGCAAATGCCATCGGCGGACCGCCGGGCCCACGGAACGCCGCACCCGGCGGCAGATTGCTGATGACGTCGAAATCCGACAGATCCTTGGCCTCGGCCGGATACATCAGCCGTGCGAGACCCGCGATCGTCGAGTTGATCGCAGCGCCCGTATCAGCATGCGCCGTGACGGAGAGCGCTTTCAACTCGCCCCGATCGGAGGGCAACAGGGCGACCTTCACCTCCGCGGCCGGACGATAGCCGGCGACCGACAATTCTTCATGCCGGTCGTAGGTAACCCTTACCGGCGCATTCGCCGCGCGTGCGAGCTCGACCGCGGCAATCGTCTCGGCGCCGATGCTCGCCTTCGAGCCGAAACCGCCGCCGACATGATCGGCGATCACGCGGATGCGCGCAGGATCGAGCTTGAAGCGCTTTGCGATCTGCTCCTTCAGATGGACCACCCACTGGGACGAGGCATGCACCGTCAACTCCTCGCCATCGAAACGCGCAACCGCGGCATGCGGCTCGAGACAGGCATGCTGCTGCGTGCCGGTGCGGAATGTCCCCTCGACGAGAAGACGGTTGTTGGCCTGGCGCGCCTCGTTCACCCAGTTGCGCGCTCTCTTGGCGCGCTTGGCAAACACCGACGTCGGCCCGCGAACGTTCTGCTTCCATGGCGCAGGCCCGCCCGCCGCTTCCGAGACATTGCCCGCTCTCTTGCGGCTAGCTCGGTCGAACACCAGGGGCGCATCATCTTTCCGCGCCGCGTCGAGCCCGATCACCGCGGGCAGCGGTTCGCTGGTCGGCTTGATCGCAGCAAGCGCGGCGAGCGCAGTCCTGCGGTCCTTCGCCGCGACCGCCGCGATCGGCTCGCCGACATAGCGCACGATGCGATCGTCGGACAGCAGCGACACTGCAGTGACGCCGCCTAGAGCGCGCGCCGGGGCGAGGTCGAGCGCGGTGATGCGCGCATGCGCGTCGCGGGAGCGCAGGATCACGCCCTCGAGCTGGCCGTCATGCCTGATATCTACGGTGTATTTTGCTGCGCCCGTCACCTTGTCGCGCGCCTCGATGCGTGGACTTGCGAAATGATCGCCGTCGAAACGGCCGGCACAGGTATCCGCCACCGCGTGAAAGATCGCGTCATAGGCGCCGCAGCGGCAGAGATGGCCCGACAGCGCGGCGCCGATCTCCTCACGCGAAGGCACGGCCGCCCCCTTTACGGCGCGCCAGCGATCGCAGAACGCAGCCGCCTCCACGATGAAGCCGGGCGTGCAGAAGCCGCATTGCAAGGCGTCATGCGCCATGAACGCCTTCTGCACCGGGTGCAGCTCCTGTGCGCCAATGCCTTCCACAGTCGTCACGGATTTTCCAGCGGCGGCACGCGCCGGCATCAGGCAGCTCGTGACCGGCACGCCGTCGACGAGCACCGTGCAGGCGCCGCAGACACCACCACCGCAGACGAGCTTGGTGCCGGTGAGACCGAGCTGATCGCGCACGACATCGATAAGCAGCGCATCGGGATCTTCAGGCAGGGGCTCGATGCGGCCATTGATGGTCATCGTATTCATGGACGTGCTCCGGCTTTGCTGCGTGAGGATCGCGCTCTGGTCCCGGCCTTGCTCGCGGGCTGCTCCTGCGATTTCGGGACGGCGCCGGCGCAGAGCGTCCGCACCATCACCGCCATGTCTTTCAGGAAGGCATCCGCCGGCTGCATCGCCGGATGCTGCGACTTCGATCCATGCACGGCCATTTCGACGAGCCGCGCGAACTCGGCCGCCGACAGCCCCTGCGGAAGCGCAAGCTTCTGCTTGCGCGCAACCCGCGCGATCGTCGCGACCAGCCGCTCCGCATAGAGCACTGCATATTTCTGGTAGAGGTCACGCCCATGCACGAGGTGCTCGGAATACAGCTCCTCGATATGCGGCGAGCCGTCGAAGGACGCGATCATGGCCTGCATCCGTGCCGTCATGCCGGCGACGAGAATGTCGGCGAAGCCGTGACCCGCCTTTTCAGCCCCGCCGATTGCGGCCTCCTCGGCCGCAATGGCGGTCTCGTGCACGCGCGCGATGACGGCGCGGAACAGCGCTTCCTTGGATTCGAAATGATGATAGAGCGCCTGCCGCGTCAGGCCGGCGGCCTCGGCCACCTGCTCGATCGAGGAGCGGCGAAAGCCGTGGCGGCGAAACACCAGCATGGTCGCGTCGAGAATGCGCGTTTTCGGTCCCATTTGTCGATTTTGACAAAATATGACAAATTGTCAAATCGCGACTTGGTGAGTGCCGCGGCGCACCGTTGCCGTCGGGCGAGAGGCACGGTCTTCCTCGCGGTTTCGGCAACCTCCGGTTCGCCAGGCGCGCATCAGAGCCGCAGGATCTTGCCCGGGTTCATGATGTTCTTCGGATCGAGCGCCCGCTTGATCGTGCGCATGACGTCGAGCTCGGTCTTCGAGCGGTAGTGCGCGAGCTGGTCGATCTTCTCGATGCCGATGCCGTGTTCCGCGGAGATCGAGCCGGCCATGGAGGCGATGATGTCGTTCACGCTCCTCGTGATCGCGGGGGAATATAGCGTGAGCGTCTCGCGGTTCATGCCCTTCGGACCCATGAAGGAGAAGTGCAGATTGCCGTCCCCGATATGGCCGAGCGGATAGGGGCGGATCGTCGGAAGGATGTCGAGGACGGCCTTGAGGCCCTTGTCGATGAATTCAGGGATTCTGGAGATCGCGACCGACACGTCGCAGCTGAGGCCGGGCCCTTCGGCACGTGCGGCCTCGGCCACGCTTTCACGAATACGCCACATGTTGCGCGACTGCGCCTCTGTCTGGGCGATCACCGCGTCGAGCAGGCGGCCCGCTTCCAACTGATCGGCCAGAAACTGCTCCATCTTCTCCGACATGCCGGCGCTGCCGTCCAGCCGCGGCCGGGATGACGACCATTCGAGCAGGAGGTACCATTCCGTCTCCGCCTTGAGCGGATCCTGCGTGCCGGGGATGTGGCGCAGCACCATGTCGATGCAGGCGCGGCTCATGAGCTCGCAGGAGCCGACATTGTCGTCGGAGGCGACGTATGCTTCCGAGAGGATCTCGATGGCGGCCTGCGGATCGCGGATCGCCAGCCACGCCGTGCACACGTCCTTCGGCGCCGGCCACAGCTTCAGCACCGTTTTAGTGATGATGCCGAGCGTGCCCTCGGCGCCCATGAAGAGATGCTTGAGGTCGTAGCCGGTATTGTCCTTCTTGAGCGCGCGCAGCCCATCCCAGACGTCGCCGTTCGGCAGCACGACCTCGAGGCCCAAAACCAGGTTGCGCGCATTGCCATAGCGCAGCACCTGCACGCCGCCGGCATTGGTGGACAGATTACCCCCGATCATGCATGAGCCCTGAGACCCGAGGCTCAGCGGAAAGAAGCGGTCGTGGCGCGCCGCCGTCTCCTGGAGCGTCTCGAGGATGCAGCCGGCTTCCACGGTCATGGAGTAACCGACCGGATCGACGTTCAGCACATGATTCATCCGGCCGAGCGACAGCAGGATGCCGCGATGCGTTGGCCACGGGGTGGCACCGCCCATCAAGCCGGTGTTGCCGCCCTGCGGCACGATGGCGATGCCGTTGTCGTAGCAGAGCTTTACGACCTTGGAGACCTCGGCCGTATTGGCCGGACGCACGACCGCTGCGGCCTGCCCGGCCAGCGTCCCGCGCCACTCGGTCACGAAGGGCTGCTTGTCGCGCTCGTCGAGGATCAGGCCCTTGTCACCCACGATTTCCCGCAAGGCGTCGAGGATGGCCGCCGTTACCGATGCGCCTGGAACGGAGGGATCGGTGGGAAGGGCTGCACCCGGCATGTGTTCCTCTCTTTAGAGCCTGGCTTGAACGCGCCGGCCTTCGTTGTTGTCAGTCGTTTTCGACCTTGGACGCTGACCCTAGCACGAAGCCTTCGCTTGCAGGAACGTGCCGACCGCCGATGTTTGCGCAGATCAGGTTCGAGCCTCGAACACGAGCGGGGCTTCCGCCCACGACCGGCTTACCCTACTGTGATCGGATCATTCCCCAGGTCCGAGATCATGAGCCGCTTCTGGAGTCCCGTCGTCCACAACTTGTCGCCCTACGTGCCGGGCGAGCAGCCCAAGCAGGATGGCGTCGTCAAGCTCAACACCAACGAGAATCCCTATCCGCCCTCGCCGCGCGTGCTCGCGGCGATCGCATCGGCTGCGGAGCGGCTCCGCCTCTATCCCGATCCGCGCGCATCGCGCCTGCGCGAGGCGATCGCCGCCCACCACAAAGTCGCGCCCGAGGAGGTGTTCGTCGGCAACGGCTCGGATGAGGTGTTGGCCCATACCTTCCAGGCGCTATTGAAGCACGACGCGCCGCTCCTGTTTCCCGACGTCACCTACAGCTTCTACCCCGTCTATTGCGGCCTCTATGGTGTCGCTCACGAGGAGGTGCCGCTCGATGCCGCGATGCGGGTGCAGATTGCCGACTACCGGCGGCCATGCAGCGCGATCCTTCTCTCCAATCCGAACGCACCGACCGGCATCGGCCTTCCGCGCGATGCAATCACGGAGCTGCTCATCGAGCATCCGGATCAGCTCGTGGTGGTCGACGAAGCCTATGTCGATTTCGGCGCCGAGAGCGCCGTGCCGCTCGTTGCGCGCCACGACAATCTGCTTGTCATCCAGACCTTCTCGAAATCGCGGGCGCTCGCCGGCCTGCGGGTCGGCTTTGCGATCGGGCAGCGGCCACTGATCGAGGCGCTGGAGCGGGTGAAGGACAGTTTCAACTCCTACCCCGTCGATTGCCTTGCCCTCGCGGGCGCCACTGCTGCCATCGAGGACGAGGCGTGGTTTCAGGAGACGCGCACGCACATCATGGCGAACCGCGAAACGCTGACGCGTGACCTCTCCGGGCTCGGCTTCGAGGTGCTGCCGTCGCAGGCCAACTTCGTCTTCGCGCGCCATCGGAGCCACGGCGGCGCCGATCTCGCGGCTGCGCTTCGGCAACGCGGCGTCCTGGTCCGGCATTTCAAAAAACCGCGCATCGAGAACTTCCTGCGCATCACGATCGGCACGGAGGCGCAGTGTGGCCGGCTGATTACGGAGCTGCGCAGTCTGATCACGCGCTAGCTCGCGTCCCCTCACGCTGCCGCGCGAACGGCATGCCAGAGCGCCAGCACTTCTTCGCGCGCGATGTTGCGGGTGATGAACACGATGCGCGAGCGGCGGTCGGCGTCGGGCCATCTTGAGAGCGCCACCGGCGGATGGAAAACGTGGTGCACACCGTGGACCGCGACCGGCATCGGCTCGCCGCGGAGGTTGAGTATCCCCTTGACGCGCAGGAGGTCCTCGCCTCGCCCGGAGCGCAGATGCGCGAGCCAGTTCGAGACCGCCATCCAGTCGAGCGGTTCGTCGAAGGCAAGCATGAAGCTGGCGATCGACGCGTCGTGATGGTGATGGTTGTGATCGTTTGCCTGGCCGGCGTGCGCGTGCTCTGCCTCGCGGGACCTCACGAACGCCCGCTCGTTGAGCCAGCGCGCGACGTCGACGGTCTTCTTCTCGGGATCGATGAGGCCAGCGCCAAACAGCCGAGATGAATCGATCCGGCCATGCGCCACGCGTTCGATTCCGGCACCGGGATTGAGCCGGCGCAGACGCGCTTCCAGCGCGGCGCTGTCGCTAGCTAGGTCACCCTTGGTGATCAGCAGCCGGTCGGCGAGCGCGACCTGCTTCACCGCCTCGTACTGGCGGTCGAGCTGATGCGCGGCGTTGACGGCATCCACCGTGGTCACGACGGCATCGAGCCGCAGGAAATGCGAGACCAACGGATTGTTCAGCAGGAGCTGCACGATCGGCGCTGGATCGGCGAGTCCCGTGGTCTCGATGAGGATGCGACGGAACGGCGGCACCTCGCCACGGTCGCGCCGCACCAGGAGCCCGCGCAACGTCTCCTCGAGATCGCTGCGGACGGTACAGCAGATGCAACCGCTCGCAAGCACGGCCACCTCGCCATCGACGCGCTCGACGAGGAGATGATCGAGACTGACTTCACCGTATTCGTTGATGATGACCGCGCTGTCCTTCATTGCGTCGTCGCGCAGCAAATGATTGAGCAGCGTGGTTTTCCCGCTGCCGAGAAAGCCGGTGATCAACGACACCGGAAGCCGCGCGGCGGATTTGTCGGTCTCGAACAGGCTCATCGGCGTGCCCTTTTGCCGTCTTATTTTTGTCGCTGGACAACAACCTAACGTAGGAGGAGCATGCCGAAAACAATTTTAGAGCCCGGCTTCTCTGGGCCACAACCTGGGAGAGTGAAATGCCTAATGAAATCAAGGGCGAAGAACAGCAAGGCGGAATGACGACGACCGATCGTCGGACCTTGCTCCGCACGGCAGGCCTCGCCGGCGCTGCAGGGGCGGCGCTCGCGGGCACGATGCATGGCAAATTCTCACTCGCACCGGTCAGCGAAGCCCAGGCGCAGACTCCCACCTCCATGCCCAAGGGAACAGACAAGCCATGGTGGCCCTCGAAATGGGGCGAGGAAGACGAGGCCGGCGCCTCCAACCACATCACCCCGGAAAAAGTCCTCGATGCGGCGAAATGGATCAAGGACGGCAAGATCTACAAGATCGGCCGCGTCTACGAAGGCGGCATGCCGCTGTTCGGTCCGCGCGTATTCACGCTGCGTATTCCGGGCGGGCCGACCGGCGGTCCGTTCGGCGACAACAAGCTCGTCTATCACGACGAGTTTCTGACCACCGAGATCGGCCAGACCGGCACGCAGTTCGACGGTCTCGGCCACATCGGCATTCAACTCGGCAAGGACGGCGACAAGAGCGAGATGCGGTTTTACAACGGTCACACCGCCGCGGAGATCAGCGACGCCTATGGCCTGAAGAAGCTCGGTGTCGAGAAACTCAAGCCGCTGTTCACCCGCGCCCATCTGATCGACATGGTCGCGCTGAAGGGCGGGATGATGGACGCGGGCCAGGAGATCACGTCGGCTGACATCAAGGCGGCGCTGGCCAAGCAGAACATGTCGGAGGGCGATATCAAGCCGGGCGACGCGATCATGTTCCACACCGGCTGGGGCTCGCTCTGGATGAAGAACAATGATCGCTTCAATAGCGGCGAACCGGGCATCGGGCTGGACGCTGCGCGATGGGTGATCGAAAAGGATCTCGCGCTCACTGCGGCCGACACCTGGGCGGTCGAAGTGGTGCCCAATCCCGACAAGTCGCTCGCCTTCGTGGTGCATGCCGAGCTGCAAACCAAGCACGGCATCCACAACCACGAGAACCTGATCTTCGACGAGCTGATCGCCGACAAGAAGTATCAGTTCGTCTATTGCTTCACCCCCGCCCCCATCAAGGGCGCCACGGGAAGCAACGGCTGCCCGATCGCGATCACGTGACACACACGCATCGGCGCGCGGGCGGAGCACCGCCCGCGCGCGCTTGGGCTGCTGCTATCGGCCGCGACAGATCGACCCGCCGTTCCGTCGCCTTCGTAGTCAGATACGACGATGATTTTGGAGGCGAGCCGTGGATACGCAGGAATGCTGACGCCGTGACGCGAAAGGAATTGTCTGCTTCGGATCAAAGAAAATGGGGAGCGAGAAACTCCAGCCATACGCACTGACAGCGTTCACGCTGCCACAATCTTGCCCTCACGCATCTGATTGGCATTGGCAGTTTGTTGTGGCTGCACCAGCTCATTCGAGCTGGCCGTACACTCCCTGAAATGCTCCTGCAGGGCAGCGTCTGCTGCGTGCTCCCAGTATTCCGCCTCAGCGAGCAGCTTCCAGCTTCCGTCAGGACGATATGCAGCGCTCTGTCGGCAGAGCGAAGCCATGGCACGCAAGCGGCGCACGGTTTCCATTCCTACCTCCGTATTTTCGGCCTACTTTCTTGCCGTATTTTCCCTAGCTTATTTTCTATTTCTGCATCTGAGCCATCATGATTATGAATCAGAACTATTTTTTGCTCCTCGGTTAACCCATCGGGCGAATGGACGCCGCGCTTGTTGCGATCCGGTTTCGGTTCCCGTTCGCATCGGTTTCGAATGCTGCTCTCGCCGTCTCAGTCTCCGTGTTATTACGACCTCCGATCGGGGCCATCATGAACCGCCGCCGGCTTTTTCTCGGATTTGTCATTGCCGCTGCGCTCGCGAGGGTCGCCGTGGCGCCGGCGTCGGCCGACGGCAAGCGCGTGGCGCTGGTGATCGGCAACGGCGCCTACAAGAACGCGCCGGCGCTGTCCAATCCGTCGAACGATGCCGGCGACGTCGCCGCCGCGCTCAAACGTCTCGGTTTCGCCGTGACTTTCCTCAGGGATGCATCCTTCGACAACATGCGCCGAGGCTTGATCGCGCTCGGCCGCGACGCGGCGGACGCCGACATGGCGGCGGTGTATTTCGCCGGCCACGGCATGGAGATCAGCGGCGAGAACTGGCTGATCCCGGTCGATGCCGAATTGAAGAAAGACACCGACGCGGCCAACGAGGCGATCAGCCTGCGCAGCGTGACGTTGCAGGTCGCGAGCGCCACGAGCCTCGGCCTCGTCATCCTCGATGCCTGCCGCAACAACCCGTTCGCGGCGAAGATGCAGCGGTCGCTGGCGCTGCGTGCGGCGGCGACGAACGGCCTCGGCCGCATCGAGCCTGCCGGCAACGTCTTGGTCGCCTATGCCGCGCGCGACGGCACGACCGCGCTCGACGGCGACGGCCGCAACAGCCCGTTCACCACCGCGCTGCTGCACAACATCGAGATGCCTGGCGTCGAGATCACCTTCATGTTTCGCAACGTGCGTGACGACGTCATGGAGGCAACACGCAACGAGCAGCAGCCCTTCGTCTACGGTTCGCTCTCGCGCCGGGCGATCTATCTCGCGGGCGCGCCATCTGCAGCCGAGCAAGCAACCACGAAACAGGCGAATACCGCACCATCGATCGGGGCGGCGCCGGCACCCGTCGCATCAGTCATCGACCCCGCACTGGTCGGCACCTGGGAGATCATGGTGCCGAATGATCGCGGGATGTCGCGCTGGACGTGGCGCATCATGGGCGATGGCACCTATGCGTTCCACGCCGAGGGACGGCGCGCTGCGCCGGCGCATGAGGGCACGATTGCCGCCATGAACGGCCGTTGGTCGCTGCACGCCTTGAAGGGTCTTTCGGGTTACGTCGACGCCGGCTCCTACGAAATCCGCGATGCCACCGCCGTCATCACCGGCAAGCTCGGCACCGGCTACTGGAAGCGCAGCTTGCAGTGAGGCACGGGGCCCATGCGTCGAAACAAACGACAATCCATCACTCGATGCACATAGTTAGCAGAACGTAACGGCGCCGATATTGCGAAATTGGCGGCGCAAACGGCCACCGGCTGCGGTCACTATCCTTAACGCCACCTCAACCGCGCGCCACGCCAGTAGAAGTGCGGGGCTTCAGACGCCCCCCGGAGGTTCCTGCATGGAACCAGTCTAACCCGCCCTTTACCCGTCCCATGCAAGATCGCGCGCGTTTCAAAAGACTTTCTCGGGACACTTTCGCGGACTGGGGCTCGTTTTTCAATGCCTGTTGCTGATTTGAAATCTCACCTTGCGGCGGCGGTGCGGCTGTTTCGCGTGCCCGCCGACAACCCCGACCTGACGCGCGCCCAGTTCGACGCTTTCTCGAAGCAGATTCCGCTGCTCTACTTCATCCTGATCACCAACACGCTCGCGGTTGCCTATACCTATGTGCCGCTCGCCCCGGCCTGGCTGACGATGGCGGTGCCCTCGGTGCTGACCGTGCTCGCGGCAGTGCGGACATTCTGGTGGCTGCGCCAGCGCCATCTCGTGCGCAGCGATGCGGACATCCTGCGCAACCTGCGCGCCACCAACTGGCTCACCGTTCCGATCGCGGTAGGATTCACCGCCTGGTCCTTCGCGCTCTACCCATACGGCGATCCCTTCGCCAAGAGCCATGTCGCCTTCTACATGGCGGTGACGGTGATCGGCTGCATCTTCTCGCTGATGCATCTGCGCTCTGCCGCCCTAATCGTCACACTGCTCGTCGATATTCCCTACGTCATCTTCTACTTCGCGACGGGTGAACCGACGCTAATGGCGATAGCGGTCAACGACCTCCTGGTGTCCGGCGCGTTGATAACAGTGCTGTTCATCTACTACCGCGACTTCGCCGATCTCGTTGCATCCCGCAAATCGCTACTCGCGCAGCAGGCCGCGACGCAGGCGCTCTCGGACGAAAATTTCCGCCTCGCCAATCTCGATTCCCTGACCGAGCTGCCGAACCGCCGCCGCTTCTTCGCCGAGCTCGCCAGCGCCTTTGGCGATGCTGAGCGCCGGCAGATCCGGCTCGCGGTCGGGATCATCGATCTCGACGGCTTCAAGCCGATCAACGACAATTACGGCCACACCGTCGGCGACCGCGTGCTGATCGAAGCCGGCCGCCGCATCCGCGAGGTCTGCGAAGGTTTTGGCCCGCATCGCGTCGAGTTCGCGCGACTCGGCGGGGACGAATTCGGTCTGGTGGTGAGCGGCGATCCCAGTGAGGATGATCTCGCCGAACTCGGCGCGCGGATCGGTGACCGCGTCAGGCTGCCCTATCAGCTCGACACGGCGCATACCGGGCTCTCCTGCTCGATCGGATTCGCGCTGTATCCGCGCTCGGCGACGGATGCGGAAGCCCTCTACGAATGCGCCGACTATGCGCTCTACCACGCCAAGCGCCACGCGCGCGGCCGCACCGTGATCTTCTCGAGCGAGCTGGAAGCGGAGATCCGCAGCCGCGGCGTCATCGAGAACCTGTTGCGCACCGCCGACTTCGACGCGGAGATGGAGCTCGTCTTCCAGCCGATCGTCGACGCGATGAGCGAGCGCACGGCGGGATTCGAGGCGCTGGCGCGCTGGCACAGTCCGCGGCTCGGCCTCGTCTCGCCGGCCGACTTTATCCCCGCCGCCGAGCGCATCGGCCTGATCCGCAGCCTGACGCAGGCGCTGCTGGTTCGCGCGCTCGCGACAGCCAAGACCTGGCCCGACGATATCAGCCTGTCGTTCAACCTGTCGGCCCACGACATCTGCTCGTCCGACGGCATCCTGCCGCTGATCGCGGTGATCGAGAAGAGCGGCGTGCCGCCGCGGCGGATCGATTTCGAGATCACGGAGACTGCGGTCACCTTCGATTTCGTCCGGGCGCAGCAATCGATCGCCACGCTCAAGGCGATGGGCTGCGGCATCTCGCTGGACGATTTCGGCACCGGCTATTCCTCGCTCAGCCACGTGCACCGCCTGCCGCTCGACAAGCTCAAGATCGATCGCAGCTTCGTCGCCGACGTCAACGACAATCCCGTGAGCCACAAGATCATCAAGTCGCTGACGGGCCTGTGCGCGGACATGGAGATCGCGTGCGTCGTCGAAGGCGTCGAGACACGCGCGCAGCTCGAAAGCCTCCGTCGCCTCGGCTGCGACTACATCCAGGGCTACTATTTCGCAAAGCCGATGCGAAGAGACGCGGTGTCTGACTATCTCACCGAGGAGCGCCAGCGCCTCGGCGACGACGCCGCGCGCGCGAGCGCCTGAACTCTCCTGGCCTGCCGCCTCAGCGCGGCTTCAATAGCTCGCGCCCGACGATCAGTTTCTGGACCTCGGTCGCACCCTCGTAGATCCGCAGCGCGCGGATTTCGCGATAGAGGCTCTCGACGATTTCGCCCTTGCGAACGCCGCGTCCGCCGAACATCTGCACGGCACGGTCGATGACGCGCTGCGCGGTCTCGGTCGCCGTCAGCTTCGCCATCGCAGCTTCGCGGGTGGTTGGAAGCCTCTGAACGTCGCGGCGCCAGGCCGCACGGTAGGTCAGGAGCGCTGCGGCATCGGTGTCGGTTGCCATGTCGCCGAGCGCGGCCTGGGTCAACTGGAGATCGCCGAGCGTTGCATCGAACATGTGCCGGCTCTGCGCGTGCGACAGCGCCTCATCGAGCGCGCGCCGCGCAAAACCGAGCGCCGCGGCCGCAACGGACGCGCGAAAAATGTCGAGCGTCTGCATGGCGAGCTTGAAGCCGCCTCCGGGCGCACCAAGCCGACGGCTCGCCGGGATCCGGCAGTTCGTAAGGCGCAACGTCGCCAGCGGATGCGGCGCGATGACGTCGATACGCTCGGCAATGCCGAAGCCGGGATCACTGGGGAAGACGACGAAGGCCGAAATGCCCCGAGCGCCCGGCGCCTCTCCGGTTCGCGCGAACAACGTGTAGACGTCGGCGATACCGCCGTTCGATATCCAGGTCTTCTCGCCGTTGATGACGTAATCGTCGCCGTCGGCGCGCGCGGCGCAGGACATGGCCGCAACGTCCGACCCCGCCTCCTTCTCCGACAGCGCGAAGGCTGACAGCCATTCGCCCGATCGAACTTTTGGCAGCACGGCCTTGCGCAGCTCCGCCGAGGCGCCGAGCGCGATCGCGCCGGAGCCGAGCCCCTGCATCGCAAAGGCGAAATCGGCAAGCCCATCGGCGTAGGCGAGCGACTCGCGCGACAGGCAGATCGAGCGGGAGTCGATCGTTGTCGCGCCGCCATCAGGCGCGGCAACGGCGCAATCGAGCAGTCCCACCTCGCCCATCGCGCGCACGAGCCTGCGGCAGGCGCCGTCGACATCGGCGTGGTCGATCTTGTCGAGGACCCCCGACTGCACGAAGCGGTCGAGCGCCTCGCCGATCGCCTGATGGCGCGGTTCGAAGAACGGCCAGTCCAGCCAGTCGCGCCTGATCACCTTGGCAACGGAGCTCATTTTGAGATCTCCTGCGCGGCCACTGCTGCGGCGCGGGCGAGATTGGTTTCATATTGGCCCTTGGCGGACAGATATTGCTTGGGCCAGGTGACCGCGGTGATGCCGATGCGCGCCGCTTCGTGCAGCGTCCAGGCAGGATCCGCCAGGTGTGGTCGCGCAATGGCGCAGAGATCCGCGCGGCCTGCGGCGAGGATCGAGTTGGCGTGATCGGCTTCGGAGATTGCGCCGACCGCGATGGTCTCGACACCCACCTCGTTGCGGATCAGGTCGGCGAACGGCGTCTGGAACAGGCGTCCATAGATCGGCCGCTCCTCCTTCCACACCTGTCCCGACGAACAATCGATCACGTCGGCGCCCGCCTCCTTGAACATTGCGGCGAAGATCGCCGCATCGGCCGGCATGTTGCCGCCCTCGGTCCAGTCGTGGCAGGACAGGCGCACCGACATCGGGCGATCGGACGGCCACGCCGCGCGCATCGCCCTGAACACCTCGAGCGGAAAGCGCGCACGGTTGTCGTGGCTGCCGCCGTATTCGTCGGTCCGCCGGTTGGTCAACGGCGACAGGAAGCTCGACAGCAGATAGCCATGGGCGCAATGGAGCTCGAGCCACTCGACGCCGGCCGCAGCCGCACGGCGGGTTGCGGCGACAAAATCGTCGCGCACGCGGTCCATGTCGCTGCGCGCCATCGCCCGCGGCAACTGGCTATGGGGCAGATAGGACAACGGCGATGCGGAGATCAGCGGCCAATCTCCCGACTCCAGCGGCTGATCGATCCCCTCCCAGGGGACCCTGGTCGCACCCTTACGCCCGGCGTGACCAAGCTGAATGCCGACCTTGGCGTGTCCTACGCCATGGACGAGATCGACCAGGCGGCGCCACTGCGCCGCTTGGGCGTCGTTCCATAGACCAAGGCAACCCGGCGTGATCCGCGCATCCGGCGAGACGCAGGTCATCTCGGCAAAGACCAGCCCGGCACCGCCCATGGCGCGCGCCCCGAGATGGGCGATGTGGAAGTCGTTGATGAGCCCATCCTGCGCCGAATACATTGCCATCGGCGAGACCATGATGCGGTTCGCAAGGCTAAGCCCACGCACGCGGTGCGGCGTCAGCATCGGCGGCGGCACGCGTTCGCCGTCCTTGACCGCGATACCTGAGCGCGCGGCAAACCAGCGCTCAAAACCTTCCAGCCATGCGCGATCGCGCAGGCGAAGGTTCTCGTGGCTGATGCGTTGCGAGCGCGTCAGCATCGAATAGAAGAACTGCGGCGGCTCGAGCGTATCGGCATAGCGCCGGCCGACCACCTCGAACCATTCCATGGCGTTGCGGGCAGCATTCTGGATGCGCGCGACGTCGACGCGGCGCACCTCCTCGTAGGCTTCCAGCACAGTTTCGACCTTGTCGCGGCTGTGGCCATGGCGATCGAACTGATTGGCGAGCTCGATGGCGTCGTCGAGCGCGAGCTTGGTGCCCGAGCCGATCGCGAAATGCGCGGTGTGCGCGGCATCGCCCATCAGCACGACATGGGACCGGCCATTGAACACGCTCCATTTGCCGCAGATCAGGCGGCTGAAGTTGAGCCAGGCCGAGCCGCGCAGATGCCGTGCGTTGGTGAGGAGCTTCGCCCCATCCAGCGTTTCGGCAAAAACCTTCTCGCAGAATTCGATCGAGCCCTGCTGGTCGAGCTGGTCGAGCCCGTGAGCCTTGAAGGCCTCCTCCGTCGTCTCCACGATGAAGGTCGAGGTCTCGCCGTCGAACTTGTAGATATGCGCCTGGAACCAGCCATGCTCGGTCTTCTGGAAGTCGAACGTAAAGGCGTCGAACAGTTTTTTGGTGCCGAGCCAGATGAAGCGGTTTGGCCGGATCGCCATATCGGGCTGGAATTGCTCGGCGTAGCGCGTGCGGATCCTGGAATTGACGCCGTCGGAAGCGACGATCAGGTCGGCGTCGGGGAATTCGAGATCGGACTCGACCTCGCGCTCGAAGACGAGCTCGACGCCCAGCGCCTCGCAACGCCGCTGCAGGATGTTGAGCAGGTGCTTGCGTCCGATGCCAATGAAACCATGGCCGGTCGTGCGCTGGCGCGTCCCCTTGAAGACGAGCTCAATGTCGTCCCAATGATTGAAGGCGTCCTCGATCTCAGCGGCGCTTTCGGGATCGGCAATCCGCATCGCCTGCATCATCGCATCGGAGAACACCACGCCCCAGCCGAACGTGTCGTAGGGCTTGTTGCGCTCGACGACGGTGACGACGTGCTCCGGGTGCCGGCGCTTCATCAGGAGGCCCAGATAGAGCCCGGCCGGGCCACCGCCGATAGAGACTATGCGCATGATCCCTCGCTTTCGCGCGCCGCGCCGTGTGGAGAGCTGCAAACTCTTTCGGAACCCGAAAGGCAAATTATTTTAAGTATAAAATATTTCGCCGGACCACGGGTTGTCAAGGCGCCAGGGCCTAACAGCCCGCACATGGCTCGCAGCGGCCGAAAAGCGGTGGTTTGTTAACGGCTTGGATCGTCCTGGGGACGATGCCGACGGTAAAGCGCAGCCCCCCGGCGCAGAGAAGCGAATCCCTGCGAGCCGGCCATGCTCCCGCTGTTTCACATCACTTGCGCTGATGGACAGGAGCAGGAGCCGCGGAACAGCTACGCCACGCCCGCCTTGACGATTGAGATCGGCGAAGAATCGGTCTTTTCGGAGAGGCTCCGCGCGGCGGCACTGAGAACGTCGCGGTAGCGCGCGTAGTTGCGCGCTGCGTCTTCGCGGGGCGCGATCAAGCAGAGAGTCGCTGCGCAAATCCCGTCGCGGTGGAAGACCGGCGCCGCGAAGCAATGCGTGAAATTGTCGGCCAGCGTGTCGAACGAGAAGAACCCGTCCTCCCGGGCCTTGTGAACATCCGCGAGAAAAGCACTCGGGTCCAGCCTGAAGCCGCTCGACAGAACGAAGTCTTCCTTTGGAATAAACGAGAGGATCTGCTCGTCGCTCATGTGCGAGACCAGCAGGCGCCCCGACGCGGTCCAGGGAATCGGAATCCTCTCGCCGACATCTGAGCTGATGCGAAACGGCCTGGCGCCTTCGCGCATCATCGCAACCGTGTATTTGTCGCCGTCGAGCATGCACAACTGAGACGTCTCGCGCGTCGTCTCGGCGAGTTCGTCGAGATACGACCGGCATTCGCGGGTCAGGTCGAACTGCGACTGATAGGCAAGGCCAAGGAAGTACAATTTGCGGCCAAGAAAAACGCGGCCCTCCTTGTCGGCATATTCGAGAATGCCGGCCGCCAGCATCAGATTGACGAGTTCGTACGTCGTCGATTTCGGGGCGTCGACGCCGACCGCGATTTCGTTTGGTCGAGCCGGCCGTCGCAATTCGCGCAGATAGTCCAGAATCGCGAAGGACCGATCGAGCCCCCTCGCGCGCCGGCCGACGCCTACGTCCTCAGCTGCCTGCGAAGCCACCTCAGCGCCCTTCACCGCGAATCCCACGGTCCTCATGCCATTCAGTCTCTTGCCTATTGCGCGATTTTTAAAACGACGCTAGCTTTTCGAAGTCCGCTATATTGAAATTATGTCCATTATAGCGGAATAGATCAGGAAGCAAGCCGTTGCGATCGGCCTGTGGAGGCCCCTGCCGATCCGTCGCTCAGCGCCAGGCCTTGAAGGCGCCGCCGCGCGCCGCGCATTGGAGGGAGAAGGATGATGAAGTCGTCGTTGTCGGCGGTTAGCGCCATTTGCCTTGGCCTATTCGCCTTGATCGGAACGGCAAGCGAAGCCGCCGCCGCGGCCAAATGCATGAAGGGCGACCGCAAGCCGCCATTCACGATCGGTTGGGCCGATATCTATTCGGTGCCGACCTGGATGAAGGAGACGCAGGGGACGATCGAGAAAGAGGTCGACGAGCTCAAGAAGCAGGGCCTCGTCTCGAAACTCGTCGTCACTGATGCCCGAGGCGACGCCAACACCCAGATCCAGCAAATCCAGTCGATGATCGATTCCAATGTCGATGCGATCATCCTTATTGCCGGCTCGTCTTCCGCGCCGGGCCGTGTGATCGCCGACGCCTGTGCCAAGGGCATCGCCGTCATCAATTTCGACAGCCTCGTCGACACGGATCAGGTCACCGCCAAGATCAATACGGATTCGGAGCAGTGGGGCGCGAGCGCGGCGAAATTCCTCATCGACGCGATCGGCGGCAAGGGCAAGATCCTCGTGCTGAACGGCCCGGCCGGCATCTCCGTCAGCGATGACCGCCGCAAAGGCGCCGAGCCGGTGCTCAAGGCCAATCCCAATGTGACCATCCTCGCCGAGACGAACACCGCCTATAACGTCGCGCCGGCCCAGGAAGCGGTGACCAATCTTCTCTTCGCCCATCCCGATATCGAGGGAATCTTGTCGCTCGGCGGCGCTCTCTCGGCCGGCTCGGTTCTGGCCTTTGACAAACAAGGCCGCACACAAGTTCCAATCACGGGGGAGAACGCGCGCCAATTCCTCGAACTGTGGAAGGCAAAAAACCTCAAGGCCTGGGCGACGATGCAGCCAAATTGGCTTGGCGCTTTTGCGACCTACGTGGCTGTGCAGGCCTTGACCGGCAAGGATGTCCCGGCCTTCGTCAAGATTCCTCTGCCGATCATCGATAATTCGAACCTCGACCAGTATCTGGCCAAGGCGAAGGATTTCCCGGCTGACGGCTACATCTACTCCCCTTACGATCAGAAGCTCTTTGACGAGCTTCTGGCTCAAAAGTAGGTAAGCGCCGAAAACGGTCACCAAGATGACGCCTGCTCCGACCCTTGCCGCACGTGGCGTGTCGAAGTCGTTCTTCGGGAATGCCGTGCTCCGCGACGTGTCCATCGCGCTTCAGCCGGGCCGGATTCACGCGCTGCTCGGCGAGAACGGAGCGGGCAAGTCGACGCTGATCAATATCCTGTCGGGGGCACTGCTCCCCGACGAGGGTGTCGTGGAAATCGACGGCCGCTCGTTTCGCGGGCTCAATCCCCACGATGCGCATCGTGCGGGCGTCGCGGTGGTTCAACAGGAGCTCGGCCTCACCAGCCAGCTCTCCATCGCCGAGAACATCGGCCTTGGCGCGCTGCCGCGCCGCTATGGACTGATAGACTATCGCTGCCTCGCCAGGCGCGCGCGAGCGGCGATGGACCTCGTCGGACTCGACGAGGATTTGGCGACCCCGGTTGGCGATCTGCCGCTTGGCCGGCGCCAGATGGTCGAGATCGCCAAGGCGTTGTTTCGAGAGCCGCGCGTTCTCATTCTCGATGAGCCGACATCGTCCTTGTCCGCGCACGAGGTCGAGACGCTGACGGGCTTGCTCGACCGCCTCTGCGCGAAGGGCGTCGCCATTCTCTACATCTCGCATCGGCTCAACGAAATCATGCGGTTGTGCCAACACGTCACCGTCCTCAAGGACGGCGTCGTAACTGCGGACCGGTCGATCGAGGGCGTCGAGGCCGCTGATCTGGTACGGCTGATGGTCGGTCGCGACACCGGCCACCTCTTCCCCGCCTGGACACCGACGGCAGAGCGCGATCCGATCGTGTCTGTCTCGGGTCTTTCCGCCGGCGTCTTGCGCAACATCGATATTTCGATCCGGCGCGGCGAAGTTCTCGGCGTCGGCGGATTGGTCGGGCAAGGACAAGAGGATTTGCTCCTCAGCCTCTATGGCGCCCTGCCCGCCTCCGCGCTGACCGCAGACTTCAATGGCCGGCCGACCCTTCCCTCGTCGGTTCGCAAGGCTAACGCGCTGGGCCTCGCCTATGTGCCGGCTGATCGCAAACGCGAAGGTCTTCATCTCATTCACAGCATCGGCTGGAACCTCATGCTGCCAAGCTTCGCGCGCGCATTTGGGCTGTCGTTGCGCGATCGATCGAAAGAGCGCGCGCTCGCCAGCGCGCTCGCCGACCGCTTCACGATCAAAGGCGATCTCACGCGGCAAGTGCAGGCATTGTCCGGCGGCAACCAGCAGAAAGTGGCGCTGGCGAAATGGACGCCAGCCGAGCCTCAAGTTCTGTTGCTGAACGACCCGACGCGGGGTGTGGACGTCGAAACAAAGCGCGAAATCTACGCGCTGCTGCGCCGTCTGGCCGGCGAAGGCAAGGCGATCGTTCTTTCAAGCTCCGATACGCCCGAGCTCGTTCATCTTTGCGACCGTGTCGCCGTGATGCGCGAGGGGCGGATCGTCGCCACCATTGAACGCGAGGCCCTGAGTGAAGAGGCCATCGTGGCCGCCTCGATGGGCGCAAACCTCATGAGGACGGCGGCATGAGCGCGGCCGGAAGTGCACCGCGGCTCTATTGGCCGGCACAACGACAGCGCAACCGTGGCGTCAAAGGCCTCTTGACCGTCGTGGCGGCATTTCTGGCTCTTTACGCCTATCTCTTCCCCGGCCTCATCAGCGTGAGCGGCGTCGCGAAATTTTCGCAGAGCTGGCTGCCGCTCGTGCTGGTCTCGATGGCACAAGCAATTCTCATGCTTGCCGGCGGCGTCAGCCTGGCGATCGGCGCGATGGTCAGCCTGGGCGCGGTCATCGCCGCGACCACGATGGCCGGGCCGCTCGGCGTCGCCGGTGGCGCGGCTTTGGTGATTGTCGCAGGCCTCGTCACCGGCGCGGCTTGCGGAATAATCGTCGTGCGTCTTGGCCTGCCCGCCATCGTCGTCACGCTCGCTGCCTCTTTCATAGTTGGCGGCGCCGCCCTGCTGATCTTGCCAAGACCGGGCGGCGCGATCCCCGCATGGTTGTCGGATTCGCTTGCCGGCGAGACGCCCGTGGCGGCATTGCTCGTCATCCTCGCCGTCGTCCTCTGGAAACTCTATCTCGCTACGCCCCTTGGCCTTAGTCTCTACGCGGCGGGCGAAAATTCCGTCAGCGCGTACCGCGCCGGCGTACCCGTCGACGCGGCACGGATCGCCGCCTATGCCGTCAGCGGGCTGCTCTCGACTTGCGCGGGCCTCTTCGTCGCCGCACAAACAGGTTCGGGCGATCCGGTGATCGGCGAAGCATTCACGCTCAACTCGATTGCGGCGGCGGTCCTCGGCGGCGTCGGCTTTCTCGGCGGCCGCGGAGCGATGCGGGGCGCGGTTGCCGGCAGCCTTCTCCTCAGCGTCATGATCAACGTGATGTATTTCCTCGGCTTCCCGCCGGTCGCACATTACATCGCGCAAGGCCTGATCATCGTCGGCGCCGTCGCGCTGCCGGAATTTACGGCGCGTAGGAGCTCGTTATGAGGCCAACAGAGACGGTCCGCTTTCCAAAGTTCCAGGGGCGCGCGCTGCTGATGAGCCGGCCTTTCCTGACGATTCTGATCGTCGCCGCCCTATGGATCGCAGCGTCCTTCGTGAAGCCCGGTTTCGGGGCCTTTGGCCATCTCCGCTATCTCGTCGAGCTAGGCGCCGTCGTCGGTCTCGCCGCTATTGGGCAGACGTTCGTCGTCATTGCAGGCGGCATCGACCTTTCCGTCGGCGCCATCATCACGGTCAGCGCAGTCGGCGTCCCTCTCGTCTCATTTGCCGGCGACGAGAGTGGTGCGTTCGCAGCTATTATTACCCTAGCCGCTGCGACCGTGATCGGGGCCCTCAACGGAATCGGTGTCGCTTTCTTGCGCGCCCATCCCATGATCATGACCTTGGCCATGGCGACCTTTCTGCAAGGTCTTTTGATCTTGCTTGCGGGCGGCAGCGCGGTTTCAGCACAGAGTCCATTGCTCGAGTGGCTCGGCTCCGCCCGACCGGGGGGCGTCCCTTCCGGCGTCCTGGTCTGGACCGTCTCGTCGATCCTTTCGCTTCTCGCGCTACACGCGACGCCGTTCGGCGCGCGCATCTTTGCGCTCGGCGCCAATTCGCTCGCAGCGACCCTCTCCGGCGTCAATGTCTGCTCGACGACCGTCGCCGCTTACGCGATCAGCGGCCTGACCGCCGGGATGACGGGTCTTCTCCTCCTTGGCATGAACGGGCAGGGTTACGTCGGGATCGGTGATCCATACCTTCTCTCGTCGATCGCAGCGGTCGTTCTGGGTGGCACCTCGATCATCGGCGGTTCGGGCACATACGCCGGCTCGATTCCCGGCGCCATTCTTCTCGTGACGATCACAGCGCTCATCACGGTGGTCAATGCCTCGCCGGGGTGGCGAAGCATCCTCTTCGGATCGCTCATCCTCGCTCTGCTCCTGGTCTCAGGTCGAGAGACGCGTCGAAGATGACGAGGCGTCGAACCGATAGAAGCGCGCCGCATTGGCAAAGAACAGAGCCGTTTGCTCGTCGGCAGAAAGCTGGGAGACGATGGTCTTGAAGGCCTCGTACACCTCATCGAACGAAGCGTGCAGCCTCGCGACTGGGAAGTCGCTGGCAAACATCGCTCGCGCGACACCGAAACACTCGAGGCAGTGGAGGACCACTTCGGCCAGACTTTCGAGCGTCCAGTGATGATCATAGGCCACGAGATCGGATATCTTGATCGACACATTGGGTGCGCGGCCCAGGCTCGCGAGAGCCTTTCGCCAACGCAGCATGCCCTCGGGATCGCGGTCGATCGGGCTTCCGCAATGGTTGAGAACGAGAAGCTGGTTCGGAAAGTCCCGTTCCAATTTTTCCGCCTGAGCAAGCTGATCGGGGAAGACCATCAGCTCGAAGGCAAGTTCGTGAGACTTAAGCCGTGCGAGGCCGGAGCGCCATTGCGGATCGTCGATGAAATCACCCCGAGCGGCGAAACGGCGCGCGGGGTCCTCGCTCCAACTCAAGATATCGCGGACGCCAACAACGCGCGAAAAGCGCGCCTGTGCCTCGATCAAGGCCGGCGCTTGCGCGCTCGCCAGCGGAACGTGAACGACATAGCGGTCCGCGATGCGATTCGTCTTGTCGAGCGTTTCGAGCCACCGCGTTTCACCGAGGCAGTCGTCGCTCGCCCAACCGGCTTCCACGTGAACGCTGCCGACGACGTTTTGCCGCACCGCATCGCGGCGATAGTCCTCGGGCAGATAGTTGCGTCGGAGAGACGCAAGGTCACCGAGACCGCCACGTTGACCGGCGCTGACCGCGAGCCAATGATGCCGGCCGAGGCTCAGGTCCCAAAGGTGATGATGTGCGTCGATGATGGGACCGTCATACCTCAACGTCGCGCTGGCTCCACGAAAGGCGTCGTCGCCCGCTTCGAATTTACGCGGTCGCGCGCGAAGGGCAAGAGCGATGACGGCGGTCGCGCACGATGGGACTCCGACCGCTTTCGGTCAGGTCGACCAATCGTTCGATTCCACCATGGCAAGGACTTGCAATGATGAAACACTACAAAGTCAGCCCACGGATGGCACAGGCGGTGATGTACAATGGCGCGGTTCATATCGCCGGCCAAGTCGCCGACAATCGCAAGGCCGGCATCGAGGATCAAACACGAGACGTTCTCGCCAAGATCGACGCTCTGCTGGCCGAAGCCGGAACCAACAAGTCCAGACTGGTTGCGGTGAACGTCTTCCTGCCGCATATCACCGATTTCGAAGCGATGAACCGCATCTATGACGCCTGGGTCGATCCGGAGAGGCCGCCGGCACGGGCCTGCGTCGAGGCACGGCTCGCCGACCCGGACTTGCGCATCGAGATAACCGCCATCGCGGCGCTGTAGGCGGCGATTTGACTTGTTCAGGTCCCTGAGATTCCAAAGCGAGCAATTCTGGCTTGATGGTGAAAGATCATCCGGCCCGCAGCGGCGATAGTATCGACGCATGCAGATTCCATCTCTGCCAACAAAGTGATTCCCCGCTGAAAGGCTACCGATGCATCGCTCAATGTGGACTTACGCCTGGGACATACTGGATATTGGCGCCGATCAAGTTATCGACGAACTGCGCGACCGCGCCGGCTTGAACAGCGTGAGTTTCGCGACGTCCTACCACGCGGGCCGCTTCCTTCAACCGCGCAGCCCGGTCCGCAAGGCCTATTTTCCCGAAGACGGGACGATCTACTTTCATCCGACGCCGTCACGTTGGGATGGAGTGACGATCCGACCGAAGGTCGCCGATGTCATCGCACAAGGCGGGGACGTCTTGCGTGAACTCGTGCGTCGTCGCGACGCCGGTGGCCTGAAAGTCTGTTGCTGGACGGTGTGCCTACACAATACACGCCTTGGACTTCTCTACCCCGGGATCACGACGCGCAATGCGTTCGGCGATCCGAACTATTATAGTCTCTGCCCGTCCCATCCCGACGCACGCGCCTATGTCTGCGCCCTGGTCGAGGACGTCACTCACGCCTACCGCCCGGACATCGTCGAACTCGAGAGTCCGTCCTTCATGGGCTTCGCTCATGAGTTCCATCACGAGAAAGACGGCGTCGGCCTGACGGCCGAGGACGATTTCGCTTTATCGCTCTGCTTCTGCGAAAGCTGTCGCGTCCGCGCCGGGGCAGCCGGCGTCGACGTCGAGGCGGCGCGCCGTCTGGTCGCACAATGGATCGTCGAGGCGTGCGAGCGCGAGACGCCGCAACCGCGCTTTCCGGAATTTCCCGGCAGCGGTCTCGACAGCTTTCGCCAATTTCCAGCGCTCTATGAGTATCTCCTTTGGCGAACGGAGCCGGTGACGAGTCTCATCGCCGAGATGAAAGCTCGTGCACACGCGGACAGTCGCATCGTCTTGATTGATGTTGCCAACGGCTGGCTCGGAGGCTGCGATCTCGAAGCGATAGGCAAGGTCTGCGACGGGGCGATTCTTTGCGTCTATGGACGTTCGCCGGATGAATGCGCTGCGACCTTGACGCAGGGCAAAGTCGCGCTTGGGAACGAAAAGTTTCTTGGCGCCGGGCTCCGCGTGTTCCCGCATGACGTCACCGGCGTCGAAGGCCTGAGACGCCAAGCCGACGCCTGCGTAAAGGCAGGCGCCAAAGGGCTGAACTTCTACAACTACGGTCTCGTCCCAGCGTCTCGGCTGGACTGGATCGGCCGGACGCTCGAAGGGCCACCCGCCGGGTGAACGCCATTGCAGGAAATCGTCGTTTGAAGCGCAAAATCGCCGGTTGATGTAACCGGCAGACTACGCGTCAAATCGGCAGCGGCCCTGCTTGTCGTTTTATTTTGTGCAATCCTGCCGCTTGCTTGCTGGCTGCAGTCACAGCCTCCCAGTCGCGTGCAGCGATCGCTTGGGGCCTGAGCATCCAGGAGCCGCCGACGCAGATCACGTTAGGGAGTGCGAGGTAATTCGGGGCGGTTTCCGGCGTCAGCCCGCCAGTCGGGCAAAACTGCAGTTGAGGTAACGGCGATGCCAGCGCCTTCAGATAGGGAATCCCGCCGGCGGGCTCGGCCGGAAAGAATTTTGCAAATTGATAACCGCGTGCGATCAGTGCCATGGCCTCTGAAGCACTGGCGGCTCCGGGCAGAAGCGGCATTTCCAAGGCGCCCGCCGCGTTGAGCAAGGCCTCTGTCGCACCGGGCGACACCGCAAAGCGCGCGCCGGCTTCACGCGCCGCCTCCAACTGGCGAGGGCTGAGCACCGTACCAGCGCCGACAACCGCGCCCTCGACCTCAGCGGCAATGATGCGGATCGCTTCGAGTGCGGCCTCCGTACGCAGGGTCACTTCGATGGCGGACAGGCCACCAGCGACAAGGGCACGCGCCAATGAAGTGGCGTCGACCAGCTTTTCGATCACCACGACCGGAACGACCGGCGCGCGGCACAAAATGTCCTTGAGCCTGCTCTGCGGAAGAAAAGACGTCATGCATTCAATCCCCGGAAAATGCTGGCACCACGATCTGCAGGGCCGGCGGACGCGCGCAATTGGGAGAAGAGTTCGCGGCCGATTCCGACATGAGAGGCCGACAGATCTTCGCTGGCAAGCGGACGGGCCGCCCATTCGTCGGCAGGCACCCGAACGGTCAACGTTCCCGCGACTGCATCCAGGCGCATGAAGTCACCGTCACGAATTTTGGCGATCGGGCCTCCGTCGAGCGCTTCCGGTGTGAGATGGATCGCAGCGGGCACTTTGCCTGAGGCGCCCGACATCCGGCCGTCGGTGACCAGCGCAACCTTGAAGCCGCGATCCTGCAGGACGCCAAGCGGTGGCATCAGCTTGTGGAGTTCCGGCATGCCGATCGCGCGCGGGCCCTGAAAGCGGATCACGGCGATGAAATCACGCTCGAGTTTTCCGGCCTTGAAGGCCGCCTGCAACTCCTCCTGCGAATGGAACACCAGCGCTGGCGCCTCGATAACATGCCTTTCAGGCGCGACAGCGGAGGTCTTGATGACCGCCCTGCCAACATCACCTTCGAGAATCCTCAAGCCGCCGGTGGGGCTGAAGGGCCTCTCGACGCCGCGCAGAATCGCATCATCGGCGCTGGTGGACGGCCCTTCTCGCCAGACAACTGCGCCAGCGTTGCTGAGAATCGGCTCCTGGCGGTACGAGGCCAATGTCCCGGCAAAGGCAGTTGCGGCGTCCGCATGCAGCAGCCCTGCATCGAGCAATTCGCGGATGACAAAGATCGTGCCGCCGGCGGCATGAAATTGATTCACGTCTGCGGGGCCATTTGGATAGACCCGCGCCAGCAACGGGGCGACTTCAGCAACCCGTTCGAAATCGCGCAGGTCCAATGTCAATCCCGCCGCCGCCGCCATCACAACAAGATGTATCACAGCGTTCGTCGACCCGCCCGTCGCGGCGAGGCCCACCATCGCATTGACGAAGGAACGCTCGTCGATCATGCGGCCGACAGGCAAGAACTGCGAGCCCAATGCGCTGAGGCCGATGACTTGTCGGACGGCCGCTCGGGTCAGTGCGTCGCGCAGGAGCGTGTCCGGGTTGACGAAGGATGCGCCTGGCATCTGCAGGCCCATGAATTCCAGGAGCATCTGATTGGTGTTGGCCGTGCCGTAGAACGTGCAGGTGCCCGGCGCATGATAGGATCGCGCCTCGACTTCCAACAGAGCAGCTCGATCGACCTTGCCCTCGGCGAAAAGCTGGCGAACACGGTTCTTTTCGGCGTTCGGAATGCCCGATGGCATCGGTCCCGAGGGAATGAAAATCGCCGGCAAATGCCCAAACGACAGCGCGCCAATCACGAGGCCAGGCACAATCTTGTCGCAAACGCCAAGGAGCGCAACCGCATCGAATGTTTGGTGCGACAAGGCGACCGCGACCGACAGCGCAATAACGTCGCGTGAAAACAGGGAAAGCTCCATTCCGGCCTCGCCCTGAGTAATCCCGTCGCACATTGCGGGAACGCCGCCCGCAACCTGGGCGGTCGCGCCGATCGCGCGCGCCTCCGACCGGATCAGTTCGGGATAATGCTCATAGGGTTTGTGAGCGGAGAGCATGTCATTGTAGGCGGTCACAATACCCAAATTCGGAGTGCCGCCCTGGCGCAACGCATCCTTGTCGCTTGCCGCGCAAGCCGCGAAACCATGCGCTTGATTGGCGCACCCCAAGCGTCGCCGCTGAGGCGCGGCGGATGCTGCGCTGGCGATGCGATCGAGATAGCGCGACCGCGCGTCCCGGCTGCGCCTGGCAATCGCCTCGGTGACCTCGCCAATTCTCTCGTTCAAGATGGCCATGCCTTATCCTCAATCTCTTGGGTGAACTGCTTGGGTTCAGCGCTCACTTGTTTAGAAGGCTCTCGGCGCCAGCAATTCCTTCTGGCTCGTTACGCCCATTCACCGTCCTCGACCCACGTCCGACCATCGCGCTCGATAAGCGCAATCGCGGCCGAGGGTCCCCAACTGCCGGCGACATAGGGGCGCGGCGGCTCTTTCGAGTCCGACCAGGCTTGACGGATTGGATCGATGAATGCCCAGGCTGCTTCGACTTCATCGCGTCGCATGAACAGGGTGGCGTTGCCGCGGATCACGTCCATCAGCAACCGCTCATAGGCCTCGGGCGCATGGCCCCCAAAGGCTTTCGAGAAGCTCATGTCGAGCGATACATGCTGAAGTCGGAATCCACCTGGTCCCGGTTCCTTGATCATCAGCCAGAGCTTGATGCCTTCATCGGGTTGAAGCCGGATGACGAGCTTGGTCTGATGAACCCTGCCCGCGTCGGCCGCGAATAGCGCATGCGGGGCCTTCCGGAAGGTGACGACGATCTCGGAGATGCGTTCGGGCAGTCTCTTGCCGGTACGCAGATAGAACGGCACCCCCGCCCAGCGCCAGTTCTCGATTTCGAGCTTCAGCGCCACGAAGGTCTCGGTGACGCTCTCGGAGTCCCCAACTTCCTCGGCATAACCGCGCACCGCTTCGCCAAACGCCGCGCCCGCACGATATTGCCCCCGCACGGTCCGTTCCGAAGCATTGCTCGCGTCGATCTTCAGCAGCGACTGGAGCACCTTGCGCTTTTCATCGCGCACCGCGTCGGCCGTGAGCGAGGCCGGCGGCTCCATCGCCACGAGACAAAGCAGTTGCAGGAGATGGTTCTGCACCATGTCGCGCAACGCTCCCGACTTGTCGTAATAGCCGGCGCGGCTCTCGACGCCGATGCTTTCGGACACCGTTATCTGGATGTGATCGATATGACCGGAGTTCCATAGAGGCTCGAACAAGGCGTTGGCGAAACGCAACGCCATGAGATTCTGCACCGTCTCCTTGCCGAGATAGTGATCGATGCGGAAAATCTGGTTTTCGCCAAACACCGCGCCGAGCGCGTCGTTGATTTCGGCGGCCGACGCGCCATCCTTGCCGATGGGTTTCTCGACGATCACGCGCGTCGCGCTCGTGATCAATTGATGGGCCGAAAGCCGATCGGCAATCTTTCCGAACAAGTCCGGCGACGTGGCCAAATAGAACGCCCGAACGCGCGCCGGATCGTCGCCAAGGTTCGCTTTGAGGTCCGCCCAACCGAGATCGCCGCCCGCGTCCACGATGACGTAATCCAGCAGGTCGACAAAGCTTGCGAGCGCGTCAGGATTGGAAGCGCGGGCTGGATCGAAGCGTTTCAGGGCATCGCCGACGGCGACGGCGAATTCCTGCCTGCTCATCCGCTGCCGCGATACGGCGATGACGCGCGTTCCCGGTGAAAGCTGACCTTCATGCTGACGACGAAACAGCGCCGGATAGAGCTTGCGATAAGACAGATCGCCAGTCCCGCCGAAAACCACCAGATCGAAAGGTTCGACTTGAAGAGCTTGCGTGATCATTTTCAAGACAGCTGTCCCATGTTCGCGGCGATCGGACTGTGCCGTCATCCGTAGGGTCGGCTCGACATCGCGGAGCTGCCGCGATCTGCCCGGACTCGCCCTCCTCGCAAACACGTCGCCGAAATGGCCCAAGTCCGTGGGCCGACCTTCCCATCCTCCCGCCGCTTTGTCAATAAATAAATCATTTTGGTTTATTAATTGACGCACCCCTTGCCCCGTGTTAAGCGCCGGGGCAGGCCCCAGAAGAGACATTTGCGTCTCCCTCAGAGCCGAATTCGAGAATTTGCGCATGTCTTCGACTGACCCGATGACCCCTGAAGGAGCCGTGGCCCCGCTGGCCGGGGAGAGATCTCGCGGCACAAATCTGGTTGGCGTTCGCGCTTACAACGAGCGGCTTGTTCTTTCCCTCGTCCGCCGGTTTTCCAGTTTACCGAAGGCCGAGATCGCAAGGTTGACCGGCCTTTCGGCCCAGACCGCCTCCGTCATCGTCAGGGCGCTGGAATCCGACGGATTGCTGCTTCGCATGGAGCCCAATCGCGGTCGCGTCGGGCAGCCCTCCGTTCCCTTGAAGCTCAACCCCGACGGCGCCTATGCGCTCGGCCTGCATATCGGCCGGCGCACCGCGAGCCTCATGCTGATGGACTTCGCCGGATCGGTTCGCGATCAGATCCATTGTTCCTTCGCCTACCCGGATGTCGGCGATCTCCTGGCGTTCACCGCCGCCAGTCTGATCGAGCTCACCGGAAAATTAAGCGGCGAGCAGAAGCAAAGGATCGTCGGTCTTGGCGTTGCGGTCCCTTTCGAATTGTGGAATTGGCGCAGCGAAGTCGGCGCACCCCATGCTTCGCTCGAAGCCTGGCGCAACTGCAATCTGCAGGCCGAGCTCGAGTCTCTCAGCGGCCTGCCCGTCTCGATCTCGAATGACGCAACAGCCGCCTGCGGCGCCGAGCTGACTTTCGGCAGTGGCCGCGAATATGAGGATTTCCTCTATATCTTCGTTGGTTATTTTGCCGGCGGCGGCGTCGTTATCAATGGCGAGCTCTATGCGGGACGTCAGGGAAACGCCGGCGCGCTCGGCTCAATGCCGGTGCTCGTCAAGAACACAAGCACGGGAATTGCCGAAAGGCGGCAGCTGATTCATTCGGCGTCGCTGCACAGCCTGGAAAAACGTCTCATCGCCGCCAATCTGGACCCCATCGCCTTCTTCAGATCGCAGGACTGGGAAAGCCTCGGCCCGATTCTCGATGAGTGGCTCGAAGAAGCATCGGATAGCCTCGCACAAGCGATTGTCGCATCGGCATCGGTGCTCGACTTCAGCCAGGTCGTTATCGACGGTGGCTTTCCAGCCCACATCCGGCAGCGGCTCGTCACTCTTGTGCGCGAGAAAAAAGGCGCCTCCGACCTGCAAGGGCTTGCACCGTTCGAGATTGGCGAAGGGGCGATTGGAGCCAGCGCCCGTACGATGGGCGCCGCGAGCCTACCCTTCTTCGCCCGTTTTCTCCTCGACCAGAATGTACTCTTCAAAGGAGATACCTAGTGCGGAGGGGAATCGGTCTCTTGCTCAGGTCAGCCAATGGAAATTGTCGCCGATGATCCTCGTGTGCGGTGAAGCCCTGGCGGACTTGTTCGTCGATGAAGGGCCGGATTCCGGCCTCACTGCGCGGGTCACCTTGGGTGGTTCCCCGCTGAATGTGGCCATTGGCCTCGCGCGGCTTGAGGAAAGAGCAGCGTTTTGCGGCGGGATTTCCTCCGACCGTTTTGGCGTGGCCCTGCGACGAAGGCTGGAATCGGAGCGGGTCGTTCTCGATTACGTCATCAACTCGGATCGCCTGACGACGATTTCAATCGTTACGACCGATTCCTCGGGACAGCCGAACTATTCGTTCCACGGCGAAGGCAAGGCGGACCGGGACGTCGGCATCGACACGCTACCGGGGTCACTACCGGCCGACGTTTGCGCGCTCACGTTTGGATCCTACACGCTCGCCGTGGCGCCCGTTGCCGATGCCTATCTCGCACTCGCTCGGCGCGAAGCTGCCCATCGCGTGATATCGGTCGACCCTAATTTGCGCCCGACCGTCACACCCAACCTCGAGGATTGGAAGAGGCGCTTCGGCGCCTTCCTGTCGATCGCAGATATCGTCAAGGCAAGCGAGGAAGATATCGCCGTCGCTTACGGCGAGGACGCTGACATCGACGAGGTCGTCGCCGGCTGGTTTGCATCGGGTCCTTCGATTGTTCTCGTCACGCACGGCGGCAATGGCGCGACCGGCTATCTGAAACGTGGCGGAAAATTCTCGGTGCCGGGAAAGCCGATCAGCGTCATCGATACCGTCGGCGCTGGGGACACCTTCCACGCCGCGATTTTGAGCTATCTCAATAACTCAGGCAAACTGAGCAAAGAACGTATCGCGGATTTGACCGCGCCGGAGCTGGCTCGCGCAATTGATTTCGCCGTGACAGCGGCCGCGATCACTTGCTCCCGACAAGGTGCGGATTTGCCGACAAAAGCAGAAGTCGCCTCTCGCATCGGACAATAAGCGCCGCAACCGATAAGCGTCCCAAAATGGTGGATCGTAGCGCTCGCGTCCTTTAGGCCGCGACCTCGGCAGGTACTCGTGCGCCTGTCATGAAAGCCACCGCGTCCGACATCGTATAGGACTTGGGATCTATCACCGTCAGTCGCCGGCCAAGCCGATGGATGTGGATGCGATCGGCAATCTCGAACACGTGCGGCATGTTGTGGCTGATCAGGACCACTGAAACGCCCCTCCTTCGCACGTCGAGGATCAATTCCAGCACACGACGCGATTCCTTGACGCCGAGCGCCGCGGTTGGTTCGTCCATGATCACCACACGCGAGCCGAAAGCCGCGGCTCTTGCGACCGCCACGCCCTGGCGTTGACCACCCGACAACGTCTCGACACGCTGGTTGATGCTCTGCACGGTCATGAGACCAAGCTCGGTGAGCTTCTGGCGGGCGATGCGCTGCATGGCCTTGCGGTCAAGCATGCGGCAGATCGAGCCGAGCGGACCCGGCCGGCGCAATTCCCGGCCGAGAAACATGTTGTCGGCGATCGAAAGGCTCGGCGACAGCGCGAGCGTTTGATAAACGGTCTCGATGCCGGCGGCCTGCGCGTCGAGCGGCGAGCGGAGTACAACCGGCCTGCCATCGAGCCTGATCTCGCCGGCATCAGGAACGAGCGCGCCCGAAAGCGCGCGGATGAGTGAGGATTTTCCTGCGCCGTTGTCTCCGATCACGGCCAGGATTTCGCCCGGATAGAGATCGAAGTCGGCATGATCGAGCGCCGTCACGCGGCCATAGCGCTTGATGAGGCCGCGCGCCTGCACGAGCGGCTCGGAGTTCTGAACGTTCGCAGCCATGCTCATGCCGACACCTTGCGGATCCACTGATCAAGCGCCACGGCGATGATGATCAACCAGCCGACGGCGAATTCCTGCCAGAGCACGTCCACATCGGACAGCGCGAGCCCGTTTCGAAACACGCCCACGATCAGGGCGCCGATCAGCGTGCCGATGATCGATCCGCGCCCGCCGAAAAGGCTGGCGCCACCGACCACCACCGCCGTGATGCTGTCGAGATTGGCCGTCTGGCCAGCCTGCGGGCTGATCGAGCCGATGCGCCCGATCAGAGCCCAGGCGCCGAGCGAGCAAATCATGCCGGCAATCACATAGACGGAGAACAGGATGCGGTCGGTCCTGATGCCCGCGAGCCGCGCGGCATCGGGATCGTCGCCAACCGCATAGAGATGGCGGCCGAAGGCCGTGCGATTGAGCACGAACCAGATCAGGGCAATGAGCCCCAGCATGAAGAAGGAACCATAGGTAAAGCGGGCCCCCAGAACGTCCACCGGTTTTCCGAGCATCTGCAGCAACGGAGCTGCTTTCGCCACTTCCTGCGAACGGATGGTTTCCGAGGCCGAGTACCAGAGATTGAGAGCGAAAAAGATCGACCAGGTCCCGAGCGTCACGATGAAGGGCGGCAGCTTCACGCGTGTGACAAGCGTGCCATTGAGGGCCCCGCAGCCTGCGCCAACGGCAATGCCGATCACGAGCGCCAGTGGAGCGGCGAGGCCCATGGTGACCGCAAGCTTGCCCATGATCACGGAGCACAGCACCATGATGGCGCCAACCGACAGATCGATGCCGGCGGTGATTACGATCAAGGTCTGGGCCACGCCGATTACGCCAATGATCGTGACCTGCTGGATGATCAGCGACAGATTGAACATCGACAGAAACCGCGGGCCGACGATGAGCCCGAACGCCGCAACGCCGAGCAGGAGCACGATCGCCGGCACCGCGGTCGGATTGGCATGCAGAAAGTGTTGAAGCTTCTGCAGCGGCGATCTTGTACGCACCTCGAATTCAGCCACGCGCGCGTCGCTCTTGTCGGCGAGAAGCTCGAAGGCCTGGGCAGCGGGTCGGCTGTCGCCGATATCGGTCATGGCCGTTTTCCTCGTTGCATGCGTAAGACCCGCCCATCGCGACGCTGAGGGCGAAAGTCTCCGCTGTTATCCGGCGCCCGGATTCCGGGCGCCTCTCCTTGCCAGAGGTCAAAGGTCGGGGAGGCGATCAGCCCCAGCATTTCTTCAAGGCGGCAGCGCCGTCAATCGACGGCAGATCCCCTACCGGCTTGTCGGTGACGAGCTCGACACCAGTGTTGAAGAAATCGAGTCCGGGCGAAGCCTTTGGCTTTCCACCACCGGTGGCGAACGCTTTCACCGCCTCGACGCCTTTCGCCGCCATCAGCAGCGGGAACTGCATCGACGTGGCACCGATCACGCCATCCTTTACGTTGCGCACACCCGGGCAACCGCCGTCGACGGAAACAATCACCACGTCCTTGTCGCGGCCGACGGAACGCAAGGCCTCGTAGGCGCCCGCTGCGGCAGGCTCGTTGATGGTGTAGACGAGCGAGATGCCGGGGTCCTTTTGCAGCAGGTTTTCCATGGCCTTGCGGCCACCTTCCTCGCTGCCAAGGGTCACATCATGCCCGACAATGCGCGCATCCTTCTCGTCGCCGATCTTGGCGGGGTTGCCGAGATCGATGCCAAAGCCTTTCAGGAAGCCCTGATCCCGAGCGACGTCGACCGAGATCTGGTTCACGTTGAGGTCCAGAAGCGCGATCTTCGCGGATGCCGCCTTGGCACCGAGCGTCTTCGCGGCCCACTGGCCGATCAACTGACCCGCCAGGAAATTGTCGGTGGCAAAGGTTGCATCGGCCGCATTCGGCGGATCGAGCGGCGTATCGAGGGCAATGACCAGAATGCCCGCCGCGCGCGCCTTCTCGACGGCCGGCACGATGGCGCGGGAGTCGTTCGGCGTGATCAGGATGCCTTTGGCACCGGCGGCGATCAGATTCTCGATGGCCGCCACCTGGCTCTCATTGTCGCCATCGACCTTGCCGGCGAAGGAGCGCAGCTCGACGTCATTGGCCTTGGCGGCTTCGTCGGCACCCGCCTTCATCTTCACAAAGAACGGATTGGTGTTGGTCTTGGTGATGAGCCCAACGATCGGCTTGTCGGCCGCCGAAGCGCCGGTAGCGCCAAGAGCAAGCACGAGTGCGGTGAATAGCCCGAATGACTGACGCATTGATCCCCTCCCGTGGGACGTTTGTTTGGTAAGCGGTTCGACCCGCGTGTTTGGTGATCCTAGGAGCATCAAAACCTCCGAGTCAATAAATAAATCATTCCGATTTATTAATTGACGCCTAACTTCTCTCCGTTCATTGTGCCCGTTAGGCTGCCGTGAAAGTTAGACAGCTCAAGGGTTTGGGAGCCAAGGATGGATGAAACAGCGCCGGGCGCCGGGGCCAACCCGCCGGTGACGCTGATGGGCGGAAGCCGCGGCACCACCCAGACTGGGGTGAGACTTTACAACGAGCGCCTGATCCTCTCCCTCATCCGGCGCCATCGCAGCCTCGCCAAGGTCGAGATCGCGCGCCTGACCGGCCTGTCGACACAGACCACGACGGTCATCATCAACCGGCTGGAAGCAGACGGACTGCTGCTCGCCGGCGAGCCGCAGCGGGGTCGCATTGGCCAGCCGTCCGTCCCCTACTCGCTCAATCCAGACGGCGCTTTCGGGCTCGGTCTGATGATCGGCCGGCGCAGCTCCGATCTGGTGTTGATGGACTTCATCGCCGGCATCCGCGCCAGGCGCCGCACGATCTACGCCTTCCCCTTGCCTGAGGACATCATGGCCTTTGCGGAACGCGAGATGCCAAACCTTCTCGCCGCAGTGCCGGAGAATCTGCAAGGCAGGATCAGCGGCATCGGCGTCGCGATGCCGTTTGAATTGTGGAATTGGGAGGCGGATCTGCAAACGCCGCCCGGCGTGCTCGGCAGGTGGCGCGACTTCAACGTGGCCACCGAACTCTCGCGCCGCTTCGGCACATGGCCGATCCGCGTCCACAACGACGCAACGTCGGCATGTGCGGCCGAACTCACCTTCGGCGCGGGAGCAACCTACCGCGACTTCGCCTATTTTTATGTCGGCACATTCGTCGGCGGCGGCATCGTTCTGAACGGCAGTCTGTTTCCGGGTCGTAGCGGCAACGCCGGAGCGCTCGGCTCGTTGCCGATCATGCGACGGGAAGAGAGCGGCGAGACCAGCCTCCAACAGTTGATCCGCACCGCCTCCATCTATCGCCTGGAGCGTCGACTGATCGCCGCCGGTCTGCGCGGCACCGAGATCTGGCTCTCGCCTGATGATTGGTCGAGCTTCGAGGAGCCGCTCGAGGCCTGGATTGCCGAAGCCGCCGAGGCGCTGGCGCAGGCGATCGCTGCGTTGCTGGCGGTCATCGACTTTGAAGCCATCGTCATCGACGGTGCTTTTCCGGCCGACGTGCGGCGCCGCCTTGTCGAGAGAACCAACTTGCAATGGGCACACATGGACCGGCAGGGACTCACCGACGCCGTGGTGGTGGAAGGCTCGGTTGGTCGCGATGCGCGCGCAATCGGCGGCGCCGCTCTGCCACTGCTGGCGACTTTTGCGCGCGACCATGACGTTCTGTTCAAAGAATGAATGTGGTCTGTCAAAGACGTGGATGGCCTGGACCGGCCATGACGAAGCGGACAGTGCTGCGCTCGATCACCCCTTTCGCGCGCGTCTCTGCCTGTCGCGGGCGGCCCGCACCTTGGCACGATTGCCGCAGACGCGCATTTCGCACCAGCGGCGGCCGTTGTTCTTGGTTGTATCGAAGAATAGCCAGCCGCATTCCTGGCCTGCGCAGCGCCTGGTGCGCAAGAGGTCCTTTTCCATGAGCAATGTCAGGGCCGACAGCGTGATCGGACCCAGGATCGCCGCTTCGATGTCGCGACGCGGATCAAACACCCAGATGTAGCTGCCGAGACGCATCCGCATCTCGGCGTGGCGTAAATTCGCGGCGTGCGCGGCTGAGAGCAGGTCGAGCAGCCTGGCCGAGACCGGCCGCTGCTCGGCAAGCGCGGTGCCGATCGTCCAGATCAGCTCGCGCATCTCGATCGCGCGTTCGAAGGCGCGGTGCGCCCGGCGCGGATGGCCCGACAGCGTGGAGCGTATGTAGGCGCAGTCGGAGGGCGGCATGACGCGGGCGTGTTCGACCCACTGCATCAGCGTGTCGAAATCCCTCAAATGCTCCTGGTGGGCCGGCAAGCCACGCGCCGACGACGTGTTGGTGAAATCCCATGCCAGTTCCCCGCCGACCAGATCGAGGCTGCCGGCGCGTGAGGGCGGGAGGACGGTTCTGGTCCGGCTGTGGGCGCTCATGTGTAACCATCAAACTGCATGTAGGAGCCCGCGTGCTGATCCGCGGCGCGACAAAGCCGCCTATCTCAGGCGTTTTCGCGCGGCGGCGCAAGGGGAAGCCGTAACCTTCTATCGATTGTTGACTGGTAGCGGGGGGCGTGACAGCCTGTGACCTGCAAAACGTAATTTGGAGGTTACCATGACCGGTTGTCGCGGCGCTCTCCCCTTGCTTGTGTCCGTTCTTGCCCTGGCGGTCGCGGCCCCCGCCGCCGCGCAGTTGGGCGGCAAGGAAGTCAAGATCGGCATTGGCGGGCCGCTCACGACGACCTCGGCCGGTTTCGGCATCGAGATGAAACAGGCCGTCGACCTCGCCGTCGATGAGCGCAACGCGGCCGGCGGCATCACCGGCGCCAAGGTTTTGGCCATAGCGGTCGACGACAAGGCCGACCCCGAAGCCGGAAAGGCGGTGGCCAAGGGCTTTTGCGATGATCCGTCCATTCTCGGCGTGGTCGGCCACGTCAACAGCGGCGTTGCCGTCGCGACGGGGCAGATCTACGCCGACTGCTCGCTTGCGGTGATCACGCCGATGGCGTCGAACCCGAAAGTGACGGAGAGCGGCTTTGCCACCATCTTCCGACTGACCAACCGCGACGACAGGAAGGGGCCGGGTCTGGCGCACTATCTCATCGAGAAGATGGGCAAGAAGCGCGCGCTCGTGGTCGACGACGGCACGCCCTATGGCGTCGGACTGGCCGATCAGTTCGTCGCCGGTTTTGGCAGCGGCGGCACTGTTGTGGCGCGCAAATCGGTGAAGGTGGGCGAGAAGGATTTTGCCGATTTCGTCAAGTCGTGGCCAAAGGATTTTGACGTGGTGTTCTTTGCCGGCATACGCGAAGGAGCGCTGATCCTGAAAGAGATGCGTGCAGAAGGATTGACGCAACTGTTCACCTGCGGGGACGGCTGCTGGGACACCAAGGCATTCATTCAGGCATCCGAAGGCGCCGCTACGAAAGCGGAAGGTGTTCGCATTCTCTCCGCCGCGCCCGCGATCGGGACCGTTCCCGGCAGCGCCGAGTTCGGCGCGAATTACACGGCGAAGTACGGGCCGATCAACAACTATGCGGCAAGCTCCTACGATTCGGCGCGCGTGCTGATGGTTGCGATCGCTGATGCCGCCAAGGCGAAGGAAGGTGTGCCGACGCGTGCTGACGTCGTGGCGGCGCTTCGCAAGCTGACTTTCCAGGGCATCGCCTATGCGAGGCCGGTGCAATGGACCGAGAAGGGCGACAACAAGTCCGCCGTGATCTTCGTCAATACGGTCGAGGGCGACCATTTCAAGCCGATCGATCAGATCGGCGAATGAGGATCGTTGCCGCGCGCTCCTCCTCCCCGTTACGGAGCTTGGGTCAGTGGCAGCCGTTGGGCGCCCGTCGATCCAAAGGCAGAGGGCAATGTGCTGATCTGCTGCGCACAGCCCGAGGGCAACGTCGTGATTGACTTGCGACGGCAGCGGCCTGGGCGCACCAGAGCTCGAACCTGGAACCCGCTGGTTCAAGCGACATGCTACTGCCATTGATTTCACGAGAGAATTTTCCCAACTGCATCAAAGCGACGCGCCAATCGCAGCAATTGCTCTGCAAGTGCCGCAATCGCTCTGGGGCAGCGGAGCACAAGGTTCGCTAGACCGTTGCAGTGTCAAACCCAAGATCCCGCTATGTGCCGAGCGGCACTGCCACGCCCGCATCGATCGTCGACGCCCTAAAAGCGATAGCCGGCGATTCGCCAAAGGTGCGCGCGAGCTTTGCCAAGGGCCAGTGCGTCCATGGCGCCTATATCCCGTCGGATCGGGCGGAGGAGATAACGAAATCCAAGAGCTTCACAAGACCATCACGGGTGCTGGCGCGCTTCTCAGTCGGCGGCGCCAATCCCGGAGTGGCGGATACTGACAAGCTCGCGTTGCGCGGCTTCAGCTTCAGGCTCGGAAACGTAGATAATCAGTCCGACATTCTCACGCAGAGCGCTCCGGTGTATCATGCAAGGACGCTCGACCAGATGCTGGCGTTCCTCAACGCGGGCATTCCGGGAGCGGACGGCAAGCCGGATCTGGAGAAAATCAACGCATTCTCCGCCGCCAATCCCGAAACGCTGCACCAGGCTAATTACATCGCCGCGGGTCCGCTGCCGGCGAGCTTTGCGGGAACAACCTACTGGGGCGTGCACGCCTTTCCCGCGACGAATTCGATGGGGGAGACTCGGTTCATCAAGTTCAAGGTCACGCCCGTCGGCGGAGACATCACGCTGACGGAGGACGAGGCTAAGGCGAAGTCTGTGGATTTCCTGCACGAAGATCTCGAACATCGGATCGCCGCAGGCGATGCCCGCTTCAGCGTGATGGCGCTGCTCGATCGTCCCGGGGATCCCACCATGGACGTGACCATCCGTTGGCCAGACGAAGACAGACGAGAGGCGCTGCGGTTGGGAACAATCGTTATCACCGCCATCGAGCCGAACGAAGCGTGCGACGCCTTCTTCTTCGATCCCGCAAATCTCGCCGAAGGCATCGGTCATCCGCCTGACGAGATCTTCGCGGCGCGCAGCGCCGCCTACGCGATCTCGTTTGCGAGGCGTCGTTGATCAGGCGAGTCCCCTTGACTACCCCGGACTACGTCTCGTCTTCCGACGCGCCTAGTGTTTCGCGGCGCCACACGCCTGGGCTGACGCCGACGACGGTCGAGAACACCCGCGTAAAGTGGCTTTGATTGGCGAATCCGGCCGATAGTGCAATCTCGGCCAGCGGCAGCTCGCGCACCGTCATCAACTGCTTGGCCGCCTTCACGCGCTGATGAAGCAGCCACTGGTGCGGCGGCAAACCGGTCGAAACCCGAAATGCACGCGAAAAATGGCTGACTGAGAGGCCGAACTCGGCCGCGATCTGCCGCAACGAAAGCTGCCCGCCGAGATCGGATTCCAGTTTTTCGCAGGCGCGCTTCACTTGCCACGCCGCGAGACCGCCGCGGCTCGATACGGTGATGCGCTGCAGTCCGCCATAGGCCTGGGCGATGTGCGCGGTGAACGCCAGCATCATGTGATCGATGAAAAGCTGGTTGGCTTCGGCCGGCCGACTCAGCCCTTCCAACAGCGATGCCCCGATATGACGCATGACCTTGTCGTCATGGCCGAAGCCGAACTGACAGGCGAGGTCGCCAACACGCGGTGTGCGGGATTCTTTGGCGATGACGTCGAGCGCTGAACGTGGAAGATAAAACTGGAGGGAATGAAACGGCTTGTTGATGACAAAACCCGGATCGCTCCTGAGATCGTACAGATACGTTGTACCGGCTCGGACGTCCGCCTTCGTGACGCACTTGCCGTGATCCCAGAGTTCGCAGTCCGGGTAATTGTGAAGCTTCAGGCTGACCAGATAGGCCTCATCGGCCACCGAGCCGGAAAGGCCCGGCACGGGGTTATCGTCCTGGGTTTCGGTGACCGCGAGATCGACGCCACGCATTGAGCGCGTGATCAGCGAGGGCGGCGCATCCCTCAGGCGCAACTGCTGCCTGACCCTCAGTCCGAAGGTGCTCGCCTGTGCCATGGGCGTGGTCCCTTAGGTTTCGTTTCCCGTTGCACCATTCGCTTCGCGGCGCCACACGCCTGGGCTAACACCGACCGCGGCCGAGAATACCCGCGTGAAGTGGCTTTGATTGGCAAACCCGACCGAAATTGCGATTTCGGCCAGGGGCAGATCGCGGACAGTCATCAACTGCTTGGCCGCTTTCACTCGCTGATTGAGCAGCCATTGATGCGGCGGCAGTCCGGTGGAGATTCGAAACGCGCGTGAAAAATGGCTGACCGAGAGGTCAAACTCGGCCGCGATTTGTTGCAGTGAAAAAGTCCCGCCGAGGTCAGACTCGAGCCTTTCGCAGGCTCGCTTCACCTGCCACGGCGCAAGACCGCCGCGAGCCAGTTCGCCGACTCGCCTCAGCCCACCATAGGCCTGGGCAACATGCGCGGTGAACGCAAGCATCATGTGATCGATGAAAAGCTGGTTGGCCTCGGCCGGCCGACGCAGCCCCTCCAACAGCGACGCCCCGACATGACGGACGACCGCGTCGTCGTGTCCAATGCCGGGCTGATAGTCAAGTTCATCAACGCGTGGAGCGCCGCTCTGTTTGGCCATGTCGTCGAGCGCCGAGCGCGGCAGATAGAAAAAGACGGAGTGGAACGGCTTGTCAATTACGTAGCGTGGATCGCGCTTCAGGTCATAAAGATACGTTGCGCCGGCGCGGACATCCGTCTTGATGATGCACCGCCCGTCTTCCCAGCATTCGCAGTCCGGGTAATCGCGAAACTTGAGGCTGACAAGATAGGCATCCACGGAGGGAAACGAGCCCGAAAGATCGCGCACGGGGTCATCATTCCGGGTTTCGGTGACCGCGAGCTCGGCGCTGCGCAAGGAGCGCGTGATCAGCGAGGGCGCATCCTTCAAGTACAAGGGCCGCCCGAGCCTCTCTCCGTAGACGCCCGCTTGTGTCATATGAGGTCAGTCTTATCAGTGGAGTTGGATGGGGCGGGCCATCGTCGCGCCCGCAAGATCGCGGCACATTATCGGAGGTGGGCAGCTACCGTCCAGACTTCCTCGTGGAACGGGTAGCTGTGTTAGCAGCGGCTCGATCAATTCGCGACAGAAAAATTCTCACAGCGATTTCAATGCAATTGCGCGTTTTCGGCGTGGTTTGTCCAAATCACAGCGCGGTTCCATCGTGCGTTTGTGAACGCCAGTGGCGCTTCCGTCCCTCGTCGCGTTGGCCACGCCGCCAGCCGTGTCCAGCGCTCGCAGAGGCTTTAAGCAGAATCAGGCAAAGCACCGCCGATTTAGGAAAGAACCCGTAGTTCTCCGCGCCTAGAACGCGCACCGAGAGCTCGCGGCGCTCGGGCAATCGATACGGACCACGCGAAGCATCGGCTTCGCCAGCCAGCAAGTCACGCCTAGCAACGCGAGTGCCAGCCCCCCACGCGAGTACACCGTCATGAGCAAGCCGATCTCGCACGATCCATCCACGGCTCCGCCGGTTAGGCCCAGCGCGCACCAGAACGACTTGCCGGTCTCCGACCGGCGTGCCGCCGACGCAGAGATGGCGCGTGTGCTCCACACCACGCCATTTCGCATGGCATTGGACGCCTCCGGTGCCGGGATCGCCCACTGGAAGCATGAACCATTGCACGACGTCGTCGAACCCATGAGCCACCACGTCATCATGGCTTACAACGGCGTGACGCAGCACATGGAGCGGCGGTCAGGAAGATCGGTTGCAAGTGGAACGTTTCGTCCCGGGGTCGTGATCATCATTCCGGAAGGATCAAGCTCGCGATGGGACATTCCGAAACCTGTTGACGTCGTGCAGCTTTATCTTCCCCATGCAACGCTGAAGCGCGTTGCCGAGGAAGCCGAGACCGGCACACCGACCGATCTGCTGGAGCGAACGGCGCATCCCGACCCCATTACATCCCGATTGCTCTTGAGTGCGGCCGGTGTGCTGGAGGGCAATCGGGCACTGGATGCGCTGTTCAGGCATCAGCTGACTAACCTCTTGGCCACGCGTCTCCTGGCTGCGCACACCAGTTCGCCAACGACGTTCCAACCGACCATGGGTGGGCTTTCGCCGAAGGTCCTGCTCCGTGCCATCGAACGCTTGCGTTCGGACAGCGATGCGGACGTCTCCCTCGATGCCCTGGCTTCGGATGCCGGCCTATCGCGCTTCCACTTCTGCCGCGCTTTCAAAGAGAGCACTGGGCTCTCACCTCTTGCCTGGTTGCGGCAACACCGGCTGGAGCAGGCCATGAACATGCTGCGCAACACTGACGCATCGATCGTGTCGGTGGCGGTGGAGCTTGGCTACGCCTCTCAGACGGCCTTCGCCGCGGCGTTCAGGCGATTGACCGGGGAAACGCCGAGCGATTGGCGGCGACGCGTGCGTTAGCAAAGTCTCCCTGCGGTCAACGAAGTTCCTTCAGAACGCGAGGACAGCTCGATGAACAAGCCGATCCTGCACGATCCTTTGGAGGCTCTGCTCGTCGCACCCAATGCGCGCCACAGCGACTCGCCGGTCGCCGACCGGCGCCGTGCCGACGTGGAGATGGCGCGCGTCCTCAAGACCGCACCGCTCCAATTGGCTTCGGACCCTTCCAACGGCGCCATCGCGCATTGGAAGCATGGGGCTCTGCATGACGTGGTCGAGCCCATGACCGACCACGTCATCATGACTTACCCGACAGGCGTTCAGCGCCTGGAGCGGCGCACCGGGAAATCGGTTGCGATTGGAACGGCGCGTTCCGGAGTTGTGACGATCATTCCGGCCGGTTCAAGCGCCAGATGGGATATTCCCGGTTTTGTCGATGTCATCCAACTTTATCTTCCGCATACGGCGCTCGAACGCATCGCCCGCGAAGCCAACGCGCCCGCTCCCGGCGATCTTCTGGAACGAACCGGTCATCCCGACCCCGTCGTATCCGGGCTGCTGATGAGTGCGGCGGATGTGCTGGAGGGAAATGCGACCCTGGATCTCCTGTTCAGGCAGCAACTGACGGATCTCCTGGCCACGCGTATCCTGGCTGAGCACACCGGCGTGCCAACGACGTTCGAGCCGATCATGGGCGGGCTGTCTCCCCATGCCTTGCGACGCGCGGTCGAACGCCTGCGCTCGGACAGCGATACCGACGTGTCGCTCGCTGCGCTCGCATCGGACGCCGGGCTCTCGCGCTTCCACTTCTGCCGCGCCTTCAAGGAAAGTACCGGGCTTTCACCCCATGCCTGGCTGCGCCAGCAGCGGCTCGATCAAGCCATGAACATGCTGCGCGATACCGATGCGTCGATCGCGTCGGTGGCCGCACAGCTTGGCTACGCTTCCCAAACTGCATTCACCGCGGCGTTCAAGAAACTGACCGGCGAAACCCCGAGCGATTGGAGACGGCGCCTACGGTAGCAGCAATCGCTCTGCAGATGCCGCAATCGCGCTGGCGCGGCCGCAGCTCCGGTCCGGTAGATGATCAGGGTGCCCACGCTCCAAAGACGGAGACAAACGATGACCCCGAAGACCTTCGTCAAGCTCTTTGCAATCCCGCCGCAACGGAGACTCGTCGCAACGACAATCGTGTACGGACTTTCGTTGGCAGTTCGCTTCACCTCTGCAACCGGCGAGGAGGTGGAAATTCCGCCGCAGTCCCTGCAGAGGACTAACCCGACGATGTCCATCATGACCAACGATGGCGCCCGGCTTCCCTACGCTGACTGGGGCAGCCCGAATGCCGCCGAGCCGGTTTTCTTTCGCCGCGGCTGGCCGCTCCGGGCGGCATCGACGCCGAGCTGCCCCTCCCCCTAAGACCTAACGTTTTCGCTTCACGTCTTCGCGTCGTCGACCACACGAAACCGCAACAGGAGCGGCGGCGGCGACGCGCCTATGCCCGAAGATCAACCACAGGAGAAGATCACATGCGAATAGTCATCATAGGCGCCGGCTTTGCCGGCATGTACGCCGCACTTTCCGCCGCACGCCTCCGCGACATCCAGGGCGCTTCGCCCGACGAACTCGAGATCGCGCTGGTTGCGCCGGAGCCGACACTGGTGGTTCGCCCACGGCTTTATGAGCCGAAGCCGGAAACCCTGACGGCGCCCCTATTGGATGTCCTCAAGTCCATCGACGTTGTCTACATGCAAGGCAGCGCCGAAACGGTCGATACCAAGTCCCGCATGCTGCAGGTCGCTACCGCCAAGGGCACGCGAAAGACGCTCTCCTATGACCGCCTGGTCGTAGCCACCGGCAGCCGGCTTTTCCGCCCGAACATTCCCGGCCTTGCTGAACACGCCTTCAGCGTCGACCAGCTCGACGACGCGATTGCCCTCGACCGGCATCTGCACGGCCTGGCGGATCGGCCGGCAAGAAACGGACGCGACACCGTCGTCGTTGCTGGCGGCGGCTTCACCGGCATCGAAACGGCGACGGAGATGCCTGCGCGGCTTCGTACGATCCTCGGCAAGGATGCCAAGCCGCGTGTGATCATTGTCGAACGCAACGGTGCGATCGCTCCCGATATGGGCGCTGGCCCTCGTCCCGTCATCGAGGATGCCCTGCGCAAGCTCGGCGTAGAGACCCGGGTCGGCGCCGGTGTCACCTCGCTTGATGAAACCGGTGTCACGCTTTCAAATGGCGAACGCATCGAAACGGAAACCGTCGTCTGGGCGGCAGGTATTCGCGCCGCGCCATTGACCCAGCAGATCCCCGCCGAGCGCGACAATTTCGGCCGGCTGCTGGTTGATCAGGATCTGCGTGTGACGTCGGTGCCTGGCGTCTTTGCCACCGGCGATGCCGCAAAGGCAGCGTGCGACGATGTCGGCAACTTTGCGTTGATGTCCTGCCAGCACGCCACCAGGATGGGCGCCTTCGCGGGCAACAATGCCGCCGCAGAGCTCTTGGGCGTCCCGACCAGGCCGTATCACCAGAAAGCCTACGTCACGTGCCTCGACCTCGGCGAAGCCGGCGCGCTCTTCACGCGGGGCTGGGAACGGAAAGTCGAGATCGTCGGCGAGGTTGCAAAGAAGACCAAGCACGAGATCAACACGGTGTGGATCTACCCGCCGCGGGCCGAGCGTGCTGCCGCGCTGGCGTCGGCCGATCCGGAGCACGTCACCGAAGTCTGAAGGCCTCACGCGATACGGCCGCGCTTCCCACGCAGAAGCGCGGCTCCCGCGCCATCGACCAAACTGGAGCTCACCATGATGAAACCCGAGACCGTGCGCACCACAGCGTTCGCCATGCCGTTGACGAACCCGGCTTTTCCACCCGGCCCCTACCGCTTCGTCAACCGCGAGTACTTCATCATCCAGTACCGGACAGATCCCGAGGCGCTGCGCCGGATCGTACCGGCACCGCTCGAGCTGACCGAACCGGTGGTGAATTACGAGTTCATCCGCATGCCGGATTCAACGGGGTTTGGCGACTACACCGAAAGTGGCCAGGTCATCCCGGTATCCTATCAAGGTCTGGCCGGCAGCTTCACCCATCAGATGTTCCTCAATGATCATCCGCCCATCGCCGGCGGGCGTGAGCTGTGGGGCTTTCCCAAGAAGCTGGCGCAACCGAAGCTCGCGGTCGAGATCGATACACTGGTCGGCACCTTGAACTATGGCTCGGTTCGCATCGCGACCGGCACCATGGGTTACAAGCACCGCGCCCTCGACACCGAAGCCGAGGCCAGGAAGCTCACCGCGCCCAATTTCCTTCTCAAGATCATCCCACATGTCGACGGCTCGGTACGCATCTGCGAGCTGGTCCGCTACCACCTCGAAGACATCACCGTGAAAGGCGCGTGGACCGGGCCGGCAGCGCTGGACTTGTATTCGCACGCCCTCGCCCCCGTCGCCGAACTTCCGGTCCTTCAAGTGCTGTCGGCCAAACACGTCGTAGCCGACCTGACGCTCGGACTCGGCACCGTGGTCCACGACTACCTGTCGCCGGGCGTGACCCCACAACGACGCGAAACCAGGTCCGAGATCCTTATCGAAGCGACGCAGGCTGATCGGATCAGCCGCAATATCGGGAGTTTGAAATGCTGAAGGTGATGCGCGAGCAAATCAGTTCCGTGCCGCAGGCGTCCACGCCGCTGCCATATGACATCGTCGCCCTGGTGCTGCAGGGCGGCGGAGCTCTGGGAGCCTATCAAGCCGGAGTGTATGAGGGCCTGCACGAAGCCGGTATCCGGCCGAACTGGTTGGCCGGCATTTCGATCGGCGCGCTCAATGCGGCGATCATTGCCGGATCGCCGGAAGACCAGCGGGTCGAGCGGCTGCGCGAGTTCTGGGAGACCATCTGTGCGTGTCCGGCGGGATGGCCCGCCGGCGAAGGGTTGGCCGACGCCCTGCCATTCGCGTTCGACATGCGCTCGTTGCACAATGCGATGGCGGCAATGAGGGCCCTATTCCAGGGTCAGCCCGGCTTCTTCAAGCCCCGATTCCCGTCGCCGTTTTGGTCGCCCTTTTCGGGCGATGCAGCGACCAGCTTCTACGACACCGCGCCGTTGCAGCGGACGCTGGAGAAGCTCGTCGATTTCGATCGGCTAAACGCGGGCGAGGTGCGCGTCAGCGTCGGCGCAGTCAACGTCCGCACCGGTAACCTGACCTACTTTGACACGACCGAACATAAGCTGGGACCGAAGCATTTCATGGCTTCCGGCGCGTTGCCACCGGGCTTCGCCGCCGTCGAGATCGAAGGCGAGCATTATTGGGATGGCGGCGTCGTCTGGAACACCCCCCTCTCACGCGTGCTGTCAAGCGAGCCGCGTGACACGCTGACATTTCAGGTCGATCTCTGGTCTGCCCGGGGTCGCGTTCCCCACGACATGATGGAGGTGTCGAGCCGCCAGAAGGACATCCAATATTCGAGCCGCACGCGCGCCATCACCGACCAGGCGCTGCGCATGCAGAAGATGCGTCAGGCGTTGCAGCGGGCGATCCAGGAGTTGCCGGAAAGGGCAAGGCAGGATCCGGAAATCCGCGCCATCGCAGATATGGCCCGTCATCGCGCCTACAACATCATCCATCTCATCTACCAGTCCAAGATCTACGAGGGCCAGTCAAAGGACTACGAGTTCGGGCTGAGCGCGATGCGCGCGCACTGGCAGAGCGGACTGGACGATATCCGCCGCACGCTAGCCGACCCACGTCGCCTGGACCCGCCAGCTCCCGAGCTCGGCATCGTCACGCATGACGTCCACCGCCGCGATTGAGACCTAACGCCCCCGCAGGTTCGGAGAATGCAATGTCGACTTTGTCTTATGCCCCTGAACAGAACGCCAAAACCTCTCTCTCTCCGTCGCGTCGGGCGATCCGTCGGGCAGCGCTCGCATTCGCCGCGGCCCTCGGCGTCGCCGGAGCTGCCGCCTTCGGCCACTACTATGTCACGACCGGCCGCTACCTGGAAATGACCGATGACGCCTATGTCAAAGCCGATTCCACGATCATCGCCCCGAAAGTTTCCGGCTACATCGCCGAAGTGCTCGTCGCCGACAACGAGCCGGTGAAGGCTGGTCAGATTTTGGCACGGATCGACGACCGCGACTTCAAGACCGCGTTGAACCAGGCCAACGCCGACGTTGTGGCTTCCCAGGCCGCGGTCAAGAACCTGGACACGCAGATCGAATTGCAGCAGCCGCTCATTCAGCAGCAGGCGGCCGAGGTCGAGGCAACCGAAGCCACTCTGAAGTTCGCGCAGCAGGAGCGCGCCCGCTACGACGACCTCATGAAATCGGGCTCGGGGACGATCCAACGGGCCCAGCAGACCGACGCAGCGCTGCGTTCGCAGACGGCACAGCTTCAGCAGGGCAAGGCGGGACTGCTCGCCGCCAACAAGAAGGTCGAGGTGCTCTCATCGCAACGCTCGCAAGCAATCGCGCAACTCGATCACGCACGCGCGGTCGAACAGCAAGCCGCTCTGAACCTCTCGTACACCCAGATCACGGCGCCGGTCGACGGCACGGTTGGGGCGCGGACACTCCGCGTCGGCCAGTATGTGCAGGCCGGAACGCAACTGATGGCGGTGGTGCCGCTCGATCAAGTCTATGTGGTCGCCAATTTCAAGGAGACACAGCTCACGCATGTGCGCAATGGCCAGCCGGTCGAACTGCGGGTCGACAGCTTCCATTCGACCAGGCTGAAGGGCCATGTCGACAGCCTGTCGCCGGCGAGCGGCCTGGAATTTGCGCTGCTGCCGCCCGACAACGCCACGGGCAACTTCACCAAGATCGTACAGCGCGTGCCGGTGAAGGTCGTGCTCGACGACCAGAGCCTGAATGGTCTCCTGCGCCCAGGCATGTCGGCGGTGCCGACCATCAATACCAAGTCGACTGTCGTCGCCGAGCGCGCCGCCGAAAAGCAGCTCGCGACGCGTAGAGGCAAGCCCCGAAGTTGAACAACGCGTCCTCTCTTGCACGCCAGGAGACAGCCATGACCACACTGCAAACAGCCATCAATGCCTCTCCTGCCAGCGAAGCTCCGCTGTCGGCCGCTGCTGCCGCTGTCTCCTCAAGAACCTGGCTCGCGGTGATCGGGGCCACGCTGGGCGCCTTCATGGCGGTGCTCAACATCCAGATCGTCAATGCCTCGCTTGCCGACATTCAGGGCGGTATCGGTGCCGGCATCGATGACGGCGGCTGGATCTCGACCTCCTACCTGATCGCCGAGATCGTGGTGATCCCCTTGAGCGGCTGGCTTGCCCAGGTGTTCTCGGTCCGCATCTATCTTCTCACCAATGCGTTCCTCTTCCTGGTGTTCTCGGCGGCGTGCGCGCTCGCGCAAGACCTACCCCAGATGATCGTGCTCCGCGCAATACAGGGTTTTACCGGCGGCGTTCTGATCCCGATGGCGTTCACGCTCATCATCACGCTCTTACCGAAGGCGAAGCAGCCGATCGGGCTGGCGATGTTCGCCATCTCCGCGACATTCGCACCGGCGATCGGTCCGACCATCGGTGGCTATCTCACCCAAAACTTCGGCTGGGAATACATCTTCTATGTCAACGTCGTGCCCGGCGCGATCATGATCGCCATGCTGTTCTTCTCGCTGGAAGCGACGCCCATGAAGCTGTCGCTGCTCGCTGAAGGCGACTGGGCCGGCATCATCACCATGGCGGTCGGGCTCGCCGCTCTTCAGACAGTTCTTGAGGAAGGCAACAAGGACGACTGGTTCGGCTCGCCCCTCATCGTTCGCCTAGCCGTGATCGCGGCAATCGCGCTGACGCTGTTCCTCGCAATCGAGCTAACCACCAAGAAGCCCCTGCTCAACTTGCGGATCCTGTTTCGCCGCAATTTCGGCTTCGGCGTGCTTGCAAACTTCTTGCTCGGCGTATCGCTGTATGGCTCGGTCTACGTCTTGCCGGTCTATCTGTCGCGCATCCAGGGCTACAACTCCGAGCAGATCGGCATGGTGCTGGCCTGGACTGGCCTGCCGCAGCTCGTGCTGATCCCGCTGGTCCCTCGCCTGATGAAGCGATTCGATCCGCGCCTCGTGATCGGGGTCGGCTTTGTGCTGTTTGGCGGTTCCAATTTTCTGAACATCCACATGACCAACGACTATGCGGCCGATCAGCTTTTCTGGCCGAACGTCATCCGCGCGTTTGGCCAAGCCCTCGTCTTCGCGCCGCTATCAAGCGTTGCGACCGCGGGAATGGAAGCGGAGAATGCAGGGTCGGCGTCAGCTTTGTTCAACATGATGCGCAATCTCGGCGGCGCGATCGGCATCGCCGCGCTACAAACACTGCTGACCAAGCGCGAGCAGTATCACTCCAACGTTCTGTCGCAGCAGGTCACGCTGTTCGAGCAGGCCACCCGCACCCGGCTCGATCAGCTCATGCAGTATTTCATGAGCCACGGGGTGATCGACCGCTCCGACGCCGTCCATCACGCCTATGTTGCGATTGGCAGGGTCATCCAGAAGCAGGCCTTGATCCTCGGCTTCAGCGACACCTTCTATCTGCTCGGCGTGTCGCAGATCGTCGCCCTGGCCGCAGCGCTCATGCTGACCAAACCCGACCGCCTCGACGCCGGCGGCGCCCACTGACCGTCTTTCTGTTTTGTCTCAAACATCGAAGGGAAGCCCCATGCTGAAGGGAAAAGTAGCAATCGTCACCGGATCGACCAGCGGCATCGGACTGGGCATCGCGAAAGAGCTAGCCAAGCTCGGCGCCGGTCTGGTGTTGAACGGCTTGGGCGACGCTCGCGAGATTGAGGCGATCCGCACTGGTATCGAACGTGAGCACGGCGTGCGCGTCGTCTACGACGGCGCCGACATGTCAAAAGCCGATGCCGTGCGCGGATTGATCGCCGCGATAGTCGAGAGATTCGGACGCATTGACATCCTGGTGAACAATGCCGGCATCCAGTTCACCGCCCCGGTGGAGGACTTTCCTGCCGCCAAATGGAATGCAATCCTCGACATCAATCTGTCCGCTGCGTTCCACGGCATTGCCGCGGCAGTGCCTCAGATGAGGAGGCAACGTTGGGGACGGATCGTCAACATCGCTTCCACGCACGGCCTCGTCGCGTCGTCACATAAGGCCGCCTACGTTGCGGCCAAACACGGGCTGGTGGGCCTGACCAAAGTGGTTGGTCTGGAGACGGCCGGCAGCGGCGTCACTTGCAACGCGGTCTGCCCGGGCTGGGTGAGAACCCCTTTGGTCGAAAAGCAGATCAGCGACATCGCCGCGCAAAGGGGCATAGATCAGAGGGAAGCGGCCAAGGAGCTTTTGGCCGAGAAGCAACCGTCTCTGGATTTTGTCTCCCCCTCGCAGCTTGGCGGCACCGTGGCTTTCCTCTGTTCGCCTGCGGCAGACCAGATCACGGGCACAGCAATCTCCGTCGATGGCGGCTGGACCGCGCAGTAGTCAAGCGACCACCGCAGCGGCGCGCGCCGCTCCAACCGAAACATGGAGGCCATCATGGATGCAGAGCAGAAAGTCGCTATCATCACCGGCGCGTCGCAGGGTATCGGCGAGGCCTTGGTCAGGGCATATCGCGATCGCAATTTTCGTGTCGTTGCGAATTCGCGCTCGATCAGAGAGCCGTCTGATCCGGATGTCCTGGCGATTGCCGGGGACATCGCCGATCCGAACACCGCGGAATAAGCTGGCGTGCGAAATCGCAGTCGTTCGTGGTGCAAACGTCACGCACACGAGAGCGAGAGTGCACAGGCCACCCGCACAGCGAGTATAAGAGCTATTCTCGATATCTGGCTCGGGAAATTTCCTTGGGTTAATACTCGTTCTGCAATGTGAGTATGCGCCGCGTGTCTATGTTGCGCGTATGGATCTCTGGCAACGTCCAAGCGAGTTCTTACCCGCCCGGGCGATATTGATGATCTTGCTACATCCGCGTGCGCTGCTGGATTTTACCGCCCAAGCACTTTCTTGATGCCAGCCAGACCGACGCGCAGGAACGGATCCGAATGGACGTAGAAATATTTGACGCCGTGCTCCAGCCAGAGCGGCAACTCGTCCGAGGTCACCAGCGTTCCGGCGACCTTGCCGGCTGCACGAATCCGGCCCACCGCGAACGCCACCCGCTCGATGACCGCCTGCGGACGCGATTGCCCGAACGGCGGGGCCGGCGGATAACCCATGTTCTGAGACAGGTCGCCCGGGCCGATGAAGAATACGTCGATCCCCTCCACTGCGAGAAGTTCATCGATATCATCGATCGCCTTGGGCGTCTCGATCATGGCAATGACGAGCCGTTTCTGATGGTCGGCGGGGCACGCATAGCGCACGGCATCAACGATCGCGCGGGCCTGCTCGGCGGTATCGACCATCGGCACCATCAGCCCATCCGCGCCGGCATTAAGATAGCGGATCAGGATCGGTCGTTCATGTGAATGCGGGCGAACGATGGCCGCGCCGCCTGCGCCGCGGATGGCCTGAGCCGTCACGCGAACATCTTCAAAACTCCAGGTGCCGTGCTCGCAATCGACGAAGATCGCATCGGCTCCGAGTTCCACCAGGCGGGCCGCCAGTCCAGACGAGGCGTGGTGCGGCGTGAGCATCGCGATCGCCTCGCCCTTGGCAAGGCGCTCGCGCAATTTGGCTCCGTTCATGGGAGATCCTCTTCTCTAGCTGTTCTTGTCCTTCAGGCCTTCCGGCGCGCCGACCCAACGAGCCGCTTCGATATCGGCGGACGTATCTCGCATGAAGGTCGGGCAGATGTGCAACTCGGGAATCATGGCACCCTTCTGCAGGCTGGCGCAGAGCAGCACCGCGCGGGCGACGTCGTGGGGGTTGAGCATCACCGCGCGTTCATCGTCCAGCGGCGGCCGCGCGCGATTGTCCATGATCGGGGTGTCGGTTTCGCCGGGCAGGATGGTCGTCGCGCGGATACCCTGGTTGCGGTAAGTATTGTGCAGGAAGGTCATGAAATTCTTCACGCCGGCCTTGGCCGCACCGTAGGCGGCGCCGCCGAGCAGGCTCGGATTGACGACCGCGAGCGACGAGACGGTGATCACCGTGCCCTCCTTCCTGGCGATCATGTCCTCGAGCACGGCCTGGGTCAGGTTGAACACCGCGGTGAGATTGACATTCACCGTGGCGTTCCACTCGGCTTCGCTGATGAAGCGGGCGTTGAGCACCCGGCTCGCGCTGCCGGCATTGTTGACGAGGATGTCGATCGCCCCGAGATTGCGCTTGGCCCAGGCAACCGTCTCCAGGATCGACTCGCGCGACGCTACATCAAGCACGTGGGCGACGGCCTTGCCGCCGGCCTTCTCGATCACGGCCACGACATCCCACAGCGGGTCGATCCGCCGCCCGGTCAGGACGACCGTTGCGCCTTCCCTGGCGAGCAGGATCGCAGTCTCGCGCCCGATCCCCGTTCCGGCCCCGGTGACGAGCGCGATCTTTCCATCGAGCAGACCCATGTTTCCCCTATTCGGCGGCGGTCGCCGCCACGCTGGAGCGCTGATAGCCGTAAATCTGCCTCGCCGCCGCGGGCGTGATCAAGCCTTCGGCAAGGTCGAGCTCGATCGAAGTCGCGGCGCGCTCGGATGTACGTCCCCAGCCGCCGCCGCCCGGCGTCTCCACCTCGAGACGGTCGCCCGTCTTCAACACCACCTTGCCCTTGGGAAATTGCGGTTCGCCGTTGCGGTAAACCTTGCCGGCGCTGCCCGACTTGCCGCCTACGACGCCGAAACAGGGATGGCGCACGCGTTCGGATGCCAGATAGATGTTCATCGGGTTGCGCCCGAGATTGCGCAGCACGACGCGCTGGCCGAGGCCGCCCCGGCTCTTGCCGGCGCCGCCGGAGTCGGCAATCAACTCCTTGCATTCGGTGAGCGCGGGAACTGCGATCTCGAACATCTCGATCGCCGTAACCCGGCAATTGGAGGGGAAGCTCAGCGTGTCCAGACCGTCGAACTCGGCGCGTGCGCCCTGCCCGCCGTGAAAATTCTGCACCGAGCCATATTGCGATCCATCGTCACGCCGTCCCACACAATTGGCGGCCCAGATCGGCGCCCCGCCGCTGTCGCCCATCACCTTGTCCGGCACTACGCCTTCCAGCGCCTTGAAGATCAACGACGGAATCACATGCCCGATCAGGTTACGCGAATTACCCGCCGTCCATTGCTCCGGATTGAGGATCGAGCCCAGCGGCGCCTCGTCCGTGATCGGCGTGATGCAGCCTTCGTTGTTGGGCGTGTCCGGGTCGAGCAAACATTTCAGCGCGTAGACCGAATGGGCGTAGCGATAGTTGGTGCGGCAATTGATCGAGTGAAGGATCTGCTCTGATGTTCCGGTGTAGTCGACGTGAATGGACTCGTCGCGGACGATCACGGCGGCCTTGAGCGTCACGTCGGTGTCGTAGCCGTCGAGCAGGACCTCAGCGCTGTAGGTCCCGTTCGGCCATTGCTGGATTGCGCGACGTGTCTGTGCTTCGGAGCGTGTGTGGATCGCGTCGGCCAGTTCGTCGATGCTGTCGAGATCATACTCGTCGAGGAACTTAACCAGTTCGCGGCCCATGACGTTGTTGGCCGCAATCATGGATTCGAGATCGCCCATCACCTCGGTCGGCAGACGAACGGAGGCGGCGATGATATCGAGGACGTCCTGGTTGGGAACGCCGGCCTTGTGCAGCTTCACGATCGGAAAGCGGATGCCCTCCTCGAAAATATCGCTGGCTTCGGAGTGCAAAGGAGCGCCGCCGATATCGGGCAGATGCGCGATCGAGCCGGCATAGGCCACGACCTTGCCGTTCTTGAAGATCGGCGTGATCATGGTCACGTCGGGCAGATGACCGGTCCCGATCTCCGGATCATTGGTGGCGAGCACGTCGCCCTCTTGCAACGTTTCGGCCGGAAACTTCGGCAGGAAGTATTTCTGCGCGGCCACCGGCAGTGAGGTGATGAACACCGGGATCGACCAGGTGCATTGCGCCAGCGCGCGACCGCGGCTGTCGAGCAGCACGGTCACATAATCGTGGTTCTCGCGCACGATCGGCGAGAACGCGGTGCGGCCGAGCACGATGTCGGCCTGATCGGCGATGAAGATCAATCGATTCCACATCACCTGCAGGTTGATCGGATCGTTGAAATCGGCAGCGTTCACGGACATGGGAACGTGGTCCTTAGGCGATGTTGATCACAAGATTGCCATTGATGTCGACGTGAGCCGTGCCGCTCGGTCCGACGACTGCGGTCGATTCCCGCTGTTCGACGATTGCCGGTCCCTCGATCGCCTCGCCGACCGTCAGTTTGTAGTGATCGTAGACCGGCGTTTCGACGAAGCCGCCCGCTTCGCTGAAATAGACCGGGCGGGTGCCCTTCCGCGCCGCGGCGGCATGGCGCGTGTGCGGGCGGGTTACCTGATCCTTCTCGCCGCTGGAACGCAGGCGCCAGGTGATCACCTCAACAGACGAGCCCGCGACCGTGCGGCCGAACAATTCACGATAGAGCTTGTAAAAATTCCCGAGCAACTCCTCATGAAACTGCTTTGGCGGCAGGCTGCGATCCGGTAGGGCGACCGTGATCTCGTGACCCTGACCGACGTGACGCATGTCGACCGTGTAGCTGTTGGTGATGGTCTCCGGCGCAACGCCGGCTGCGCGGACGACCTCAGCCCCCTGGCTCGCGAGATCGCCCAGCAGGCGATCCATCGCGGTGAAATCCCAATTGTCGACCTGCATCGGGAAACTCGCGGACAGATCGACCGCGACCGGCGCGATCAAGAGCCCGATCGCCGAGGTGACGCCGGCGCCTGTCGGGCAAATGATGCGCTTGATGCCGAGCTTGCGGGCGATACCATAGGCATGCACGGGACCGGCACCGCCAAAGGCGACCATCGGCAGGCTGCGCGGATCGACGCCAAGGTCGGTCGCATGCACGGCTGCCGCCTTGCTCATGGACTCGTTGACGAGATCGTGGATGCCGAAAGCGCAGCGCGGCACGCTCACGTCCAGCGAGGCAGCAAGCTTAGTCATCGCGGCCAGCGCCGCATCCTTCGACACCTTGAACGAGCCGCCGACGAAGGATTCGGTCCCCATATAGCCGAGCAGGATGTCGGCGTCCGTCACGGTCGGCTCGGTGCCGCCGCGCTGATAGGCGGCCGGCCCCGGCAACGCGCCCGCCGAACGCGGGCCGACGTCAAGCAAGCCCAGCGGATTCTTCGCCGCGATCGAGCCGCCGCCAGCGCCGATCTCGATCATCCGGATCGACTGGATTTTCAAGGGAAAGCCCGAACCCTTGCGGAAACGTTGATAGTGCGCGACTTCGAGGTCGGTACCGACCGTCGGCTCACCGTTCGGGATCAGGCACAGCTTTGCGGTGGTGCCGCCCATGTCGAAGGACAGCACGCTGCCCTCGCCGGCGATGCGACCGAATTCGGCGGCGGCGACAGCACCTGCGGCCGGCCCCGACTCAATCAGGCGCACCGGCAACTCCGCGGCACGGCTGCTTGGCACGAGGCCGCCCGACGAGGTCATCCAGAGTACCTGGCGATGGATGCCCCTGGCGGCAAATTCGCGTTCGAGATGGGCGACGTGGCCCGACATCTGCGGTCGTGTATAGGCGTTGACGACGGTGGTCGAGGCACGGTCGAACTCGCGAACCTCCGGACAGACCTCAGACGACAACGAGACGAAAATATCGGGGTCCTCTTCGCGCAGCAGCGCCGCGATGCGTTGCTCATGGGTCGGATATTTGTAGGCGTGCAGCAGGCAAACCGCGACGGACTTGATGCCTTCCTCGCGCAACCGGCCGGCGATCTCTCGGACGGTGTTCTCCTCCAGCGCCGTGACGACTTCGCCGTCGGCCGACATGCGCTCGACGGCGCCAAAGCTGTTCGCGCGCGTCACCAGAGGGTCGGGATATTTCAAATTCAGATCGTAGAGATCGTAACGTCCTTCGTTACGGATGCGCAGCATGTCCTGGAAGCCGGCGGTCGAGATGAAGCCAGTCTTGACCCCCTTGCGCTCCAGCACAGCATTGGTGACGACGGTGGTCGCGCCGAGCACCTGAAGCTTGTCGAGATCGACGACGTCGCCGAATTCCGCGAGCAGTTCGGAAACGCCGCGAACCACGGCCTCGGCTGGGTTAGCGGGTGTGCTCAGAACTTTGTGGAGATGCAGTTCGCCGTTGTCGTCGAGCAGCGCGAAATCGGTGAAGGTTCCCCCGGTATCGAATGCGAGCTTGGCCATCTGTTTCCTCGAAGCGTCGCCTTCACGACGACGCTGGTGCGTCGAAATCGCCTGCTGATCGCGCGATCAAATCCACGACGTCTTCGACGGTAGGAAATGCGGTTGCGGCCGACCACCACAACTCCGGTCTGCCGCCATAGGTTTTGTTTATGGCCTGACGAAACCGGTACGATGCAGCCGTCGAGCAAGACGGTGCTCAGCTTTGAATTGCTGGCGTGTGGCTTAGACCGCCCGAATGCCCTGCGGATGGCTGCGCATCAGCTTCTCGACAACGGTCAGCAACACCGAGCGCGTGGCAAGCGCGGGCTCCGACAGCGGCAGATGGTCGGATACGCACAACGAGACGGTAGCTTCGATCGCGGGGCGAACCAGCCGCCGCACCTCCACGCCCGCAAAGCTCGACGCGCTGGCGGCGACAGAAGCCGGCAGGATGGTCGAGCCCAATCCCTCGGTCACGGCGGCGCCGAGCGCAGAGACGGATTCGATCTCGGAAGCGACGTTCGGCGTCACCCGTGCCCGCGCCAGCGACTCGTCGATCAGCCGACGCAGGAAATGGCCCTGGCTCGGCAGCAACAGCTTGACATCGGCCAGCGCTGACAGCGGCAGCGGCTCGTCCGTCGGCTTCTTCGCCGCCGGCCCCGCGCGGGAGACGAGATAGAGCTCTTCGCGGAACAGCGGCTGCAGCTTGACGCCCTTGATCGGACCGGAGCCGTAGATCATGGCCATATCCATCTTGCCGGTCATGATCAGCTCGCTCAGCACATGACCGAAACTGTCATTGATATGGACGATGATCTGCGGGTGCAGCGTCGACATTTCTTTCAGGATCGGCAGCGACAGCGTGCTCGACGCCGAATAGGTCGCAAGCCCGATCGACACCCGCCCGGCCAGCGCCTTGGTCGATTGATCGATGTCGATCTGCGCCTGCTCGATCTGCTTCAGCAGCAACTGGGCATGACGATAAAGAATGAGACCGGCTTCGGTCGGGACGATCCCGTGATTGCTGCGCAGGAGCAGCTTGTGCTTGAAGTGACTTTCGAGCGCCGCGATCTGCTGTGAGAGCGCGGGCTGCGCCGTGCGCAACAGGCCGGCGGCGCGCGAAACGCTGCCGGCATCGACGACCTTAACGAAGCTCTTCAGCTTCCTGAAATCGACGCTCATCTGTGTCGAACGCTGGTCCTGAAAACTCGACTTGGCAGCACTATCCTTTATCTAGCCTATTGATTTCAATGAGATTCTACCAGAGCACCGCCGATTTTCACCTGCGGCGTCACAGCTCTCAGCGAAGCGCCCTGCAGGCCTTCTCGATGCGGTCGCAGGCTTGTTTGATCGCATCCATCGAGGTCGCAATCGACAGGCGGAAATAGGGCGAAAGTCCGTAGGCTGCACCCTGCACGGCGGCCACGCCGACGCCGTCGAGCAGATAGAGCACGAAGTCGAGATCGTTCCCGATGACCTTTCCGTCCGGGGTGGTCTTGCCGATCACGCCGGCACAACCGGGATAGAGGTAGAAGGCGCCGTCCGGCACCAGGCACGACAGCCCCGGTATCGCGTTCAACCGCGCGCAGGCGTAGTCGCGGCGCTCCTTGTAGAGCCTGACGCTGTCGCGAACGAACGACTGGTCGCTGGCCAGCGCATGGGCGGCCGCCGCCTGACTGATCGACGACGGACAGGACGATATCTGCGATTGCAGCTTGTTGATGGCCGCGATCAGCGGCGCGGGGCCGGCGGCATAACCGATCCGCCACCCGGTCATGGCGTAGGTCTTGGACACGCCGTTGGCGAGAAGGACGCGATCCTTGAGTGTGGGTACCGCGGCCGCAAGCGTCGTCGCGGGCTCGTCGCGATACCAGATCTGGTCGTAGATGTCGTCGGAGAGGATGAGGACGTTGGGATGGCGCAGCAGCACGGCGCCAAGCGCCTCGAGATCACTGCGTGAATAGGCTGCACCGGTCGGGTTCGAGGGCGCATTGAGGATCAGCCAGCGCGTCCGCGGTGTGATCGCGGCCTCCAGCGCCTCCGCCGTCAGCTTGAATCCCTGGTTCTCGGAGCAGCGAACAATGACCGGCTTGCCGTCGTTGGCGATAACCATGTCGGGATAGGAGACCCAATAGGGCGCGGGAATGATGACTTCGGCGCCCTCCTCCACACTTGCCATCAGCGCCAGAAACAGAATCTGCTTGGCGCCGCCGCCGACGCAGATCTCGTTGTCGCTATATTCCAATCCGAGGCGACGCTTGTAGTCAGCGATCACGGCCTTGCGCAGGGTGACCGTGCCGTTGACGGCAGTATATTTCGTCTCACCGCGGTCGATCGCCTCATGCGCCGCCGCCTTGATCTGATCCGGCGTGTCGAAATCAGGCTCGCCGATCGCCATGTCGACGATGTCGCGGCCGGCGGCCTTGAGCTCGCGCACCCGCGCGGACGCCGCCGTGGTCGGAGATATCTTGATGCGCGAGACGCGCGCGGCCGGCACGAAGATCGTCACAGTGGTCGTCCTTTGAGTTGCAGATCGAGTCAGTGTTCGACGTCGGTCTCGCCGCGCATGCGGCCGGTGAGGAAGAGTTCGCCGAGTTCGTCATGGGTGATGTCGGCGGGCCGGCCATCCCAGATCACCTTGCCGAGCCGCAGGATGACGGCGCGCTGCGCCACCGCCATCGCCTTCTTGGTGTTCTGCTCGACGAGCAGTATGGTCTGGCCTGCCGCGTTGATACGCAGGAGCTCGTCGAACACGATGCCGATTGCGGTCGGTGACAGGCCGACCGACGGTTCGTCGACCAGCAGGATTTTTGGCCGCTGCAGCACGGCCATCGCGACCTCGAGCAACTGCTGTTCGCCGCCCGACATGTTGCCCGCCAACGTATTGCGGCGCGTCTTCAGGATCGGGAAGAGGTCATAGACATAGTCGCGCTCCACCTTCACATTGCTGTCGCGCAGCGTATAGGCGGCCATCTGCAGATTCTCGTCGACCGTCATGACCGGAAAGTTGCAGCGACCCTGCGGCACCCAGGAGATGCCCTCGGCCAGGATCGCGCGCGACTTGAAAGCCGAGATGTCCTTGCCCTGCCAGTTGATGCTGCCGCCCTTGACGGTGGTCATGCCGTAGAGCGTCTTGAGCAGCGTCGACTTGCCTGCGCCGTTCGGTCCCATCAACGCGACGAACTGGCCCTGCGGCACGTCGAGATCGACGCCGTTGAGGATGTCGAGAGAGCCGTAGCCTGCGCGCAGGCCTTTGATCGAGAGAGAGGGTTCAGCCACCGAGATAGGCCTCCCGCACCGCCTGGTTCTGGACGATCTCGTCGGGCGCGCCTTCCGCGAGCTTGCGGCCCTGGTCGAGCACCACCACGCGCTTGCACAGGCTGGTCACCACGTCGATGTTGTGCTCGATGATCAGGAAGCTAACGCCGAAGGAGGTGTTGGCGAGACGAATGCTCTCGACCACACGCTCGATCAGTTTTGGATTGATGCCGGCCATGGGCTCGTCGAGCAAAATAAGCTTTGGTTCCGGCATCAGCATCGAGGCAAACTGGATCAGTTTTTGCTGGCCGCCGGAGAGCTTGCCCGCGGGCTGGAAGCGTACGTCCCAGAGGCCGGCGATCTTGATGAGCTCGCGTGCGCGTTCTCGTAAGGCCGCGACGCGGTTGCGCGCGGCGGTGCCGATACCGAAGGTCGACCAGATCCCGGGAAAGGTGAACATCTGGCCGGCGATGACGAGGTTCTCCTCGATGTCGAGCGCTGAGAACACCACCGTCTTCTGGAACGAGCGCAGCATTCGGCCCTCGCGCGCGATATCGTTCAGCGACCAGCCCGTGATGTCCTGGCCGTCGAGCTTCACCGCCCCAGCGTTGGGCTTTGCGAGCCCGGTGACGCAGTCGAAGAAGGTGGATTTTCCGGATCCGTTCGGTCCGATCAGCCCGCAGATCTCGCCGCGATCGACATGCAGGTCGACACCGTCGACCGCGCGCACCGCGCCGTAGGACTTGCACAGACCAGAGATGTCGAGGATCGGCAGCCCGCTCATTTGCGCCTCTCGAGGAATGACCAGAAGCGGCCGATCAGCGGCGCGAACCCGTTCGGGAAGTAGAACACGAGGGCGAGCAGGAAGAAGCCGTAGGCGATCATGCGCAGCTCCGGCGCAACGCGCAGGGCTTCGGTGAGACCCACGAACAGCAGGCTGCCGAAGATCACGCCCGAGATGGTCCCCGCCCCGCCGCCGAGCACGATGATCAGCATCGTCGTCGAGTAGTACATCTGGAAGGTCAGCGGGCTGACCACGGTCAGGTAGTGTGCATAAAGACTACCGCCGAGCCCGGCAAAGACGGCGCTGATCATGAAGACGACCAGCTTGTAGTGCCAGGTCGGGATGCCCACGGATTCAGCGAGCGTCTCGTTCTCGCGGATGGCGATCATGTTGCGGCCGGCCGGCGAGCGAACGATCAGATAGACGGCCAGCGTCGCCAGTGCGGCGATGGCGAGCACCAAATAGTAGAAGCCGACGGTGCCGGAGACCGTAAACGAGGCCGGCCCCAGCGCGAAGTAAGGTTTTGGTATCGCCGCCAGCCCCATGTCGCCGCGCGTCAAGCTGATCCAGTTTTTCACAATCGCCTGCCCGATGATCACGAAGCCGAGCGTGCACATCACAAACGACGTCGACCGCAGCCGAAGTGCGGGAATCCCGAGCGGCAGCGCGACCGCGCCGGTGACGAGGCCGGCGGCGAGGAAATTCAGATAGAACGGCGTACCGAAATGCACCGCCAGCAGCGCCGAGGCATAGGCGCCGATGCCGAAGAACGCCGCCTGCGCCAGCGACAGCAGGCCGGTGTATCCGAGCAGCAGATTGAGACCGTGGGCCGGCAGAAGGAAGATCAGCGCGACGATGATCGCGTGCAGCGGGTAGTTGCCGAGAAACAGCGGCGCGACGCAGGCCAACACCGCAAGCGCAAGGCCGAACGGAACGCGAAGATCCGGTCCCCTCCTCACGGCCGGGCTTTCGGCTGACGTCATGGTCTGGTCTCGGACGATCTCGGTCAAATGTCACATCCCAGCGATCAGAAGCGCGCCTGCGCGGAGAACAGCCCGTGCGGACGCCACATCAGCACCAGCATCAGGGTCGCAAAGCCGACGGTGTCGCGGAACTGCAGCCCGACATAGGTGGCGACCAGGCTCTCCGCTATGCCGAGGATCATCGCCGCAACGAAGGTGCCACGAACGTTGCCGAGCCCACCCATGATGATGATCGGCAGCGTCTTGAAGGTAATGAGCTCGCCCATCCCGCCGTAGACACTGACATTCACGGGCGCGGTCAGCACGCCCGAGAGCGCCGCAAGACCGGCGCCGAGGATAAAGGTCCAGAGCGCAACGTGACGGACGTCGATGCCGACCACCGCGCAGCATTCGATGTTCTGCGAGACCGCGCGCATCGCCTTTCCCATCCGGCTGTAGGTGACCATCAGCTCGAGGCCTATGAACACGATCAGGCCGACGATGATGATCAGGATGCGTTGCTCGGCCAACGTGAAGCCGAACAGCGTCACCGGCTCGATATAGCCGCCGGAGAAGAATTTGTAGCTGCCACCAAACACCAGGATGACGGTGTTCTGCAGGATCAGCGCGACGCCGAGGGTTGCGAGCACGCCGGCCTCGGCCGGCGCTCCGACGATCCGCTGCATCACGAAGTTGCCGACGACCACCGCGATCACCGCCGTTGCCACCACGCCGATCACGATCGCCACCGGATAGGGCAGATCGAAATAGTCGATCGCGAACCAGGCCCCGAAGGTGCCGAGCATGTAGTATTCGCCATGGGCGAAATTGATGGCGCGCAGGACGCCGAAGATCATCGTCATGCCGACGGCAACGATCGCATAGACCGATCCGGATACGATGCCGTTAACGACCTGCTCGATGATCGTGTAGAACATGGTTGATACCGTTCCGCTGCCCTATTTCGGATAGTCGATCTCGGCCGAATAGGCTCCCTTGATGGCCGGCTTGCCATTCTCGATCTCAAGCAGGATCATCGGCAAGCGGGCCTGATTGTGATCGTCGAAGGTCACATCGCCGACCGCGCTCGCATAGTGGATCTTGGAGAGCGCGGTGCGGACCTTCTCGCGATCGATGCTCTGGGCCTGCTCGATCGCCTTGGCCAGCAGGTGCACGGTCTCCCAGTGCACATAGGCGTGGTTGTTGGGCGCCTCGCGGAACTCGGTGGTGAATTTTTCGACGAAGGCCTTGCTCTTCTCGGAGTCATAGGCCGGCAGCCATGCCGCCGCCTCGATGGCCCCTTCGAGCGCTTTCGGCGCTGCCTTGATGGTGCTTGCCGTATTGAACTCCGCGTTCCCGATCAGCGGAATCTTGCCGGCGATCCCGACTTCCATCATCTGGCGTCCGACGATGGGTGTGCTATCGGCGTTGCCGTACATGATGATGGCCTGGGCGCCGGAATCGCGGATCTTGGAAAGCACGCTGCGGAAATCGACCTCGCCCTCTTTGTAATAGTCTTCCGTCAGGATCTGGCTCTTGAAACGAGGCAGGTACTTCTTGGTAAACTCAATGGCCGCGCGCCCATAATCGGTATCGACCGAGAGCACTGCGTATTTGGTGAAGCCTTTCTTCTCCGCCGCGTATTGCAGCACGATCAAGGCCCGGTTCTCGTCGGTCGGATAGTTGCGATAGGTCCATTTGAAGCCGCCTACGCCCGCCTTGTAGGTGATCTTCGGGTTGGACGAGGCCGCATTGAGCAGGAGCACGCCGGCATCTTCGGCTACCGGCTGCATCGCGAGCGTCACAGAGCTCGAGACATCGCCGATGATGAAATCGACCTGGTCCTGGTCGATCAGCCGCCGCGTCGCCGAGACGCCCTCGACCGGCGTCCCCTGGCTGTCACCGGCCATGATGTTGATCTTGCGCCCGCCGACACCGCCGGCACCGTTGATTTCCTTCGCCGCCATTTGCGCGCCGCGCAGCGAGAAGGAGCCGTAGCGGGCATTCGGTCCACTCATCGGCGCGACGAGGCCGAGCTTGACGGTCCCATCCTCGCTTCGGGCGAAGGCGCTGGAGGAGACGGTCTGAAGTCCAATCAGCGCCGTTCCAATACAAAATCCCCGCCGGCTCAACTCGATCGTCATTTCCCCGCTCCATTGCTGCTGCAGATGCGCGTCCGCCAATTCCGCCACTTCTGTGGTCTTCTTAGAATTTGGGCGGCGCCTGACGGCAAAAAATAGATTTACGCGCCTCAGCGGGGGAAGCACGACTGCGGTCTGCCGCCATAGTGAATTCTTATGGCGACGGAACGCCTGCGTCCCGTCGGCTTGCCGCGCTCAAGTCAGACTGCGAGAGCGCGGCAGCGTTGGATGTGCTTATCCTTTGCCTGCGCGAAGCATCGTCCCAACCAGATCAGGTGCGCAGATATGGCGCCAACAAATGGCCGCTCGAATCAGGTTGTCCCTATGTTCGGGGCGCCTTTGCCATGCCTCGTATGCATCTAGAAGCCATGTCACGGCGGCAGTTACGTCATTCGAACCCAGGTACCTTTGCATGCCGAGGACTTCACGGCAGCGTCGATGAACTTCACGCCTGCTAAGCCATCCTCAACGGTTGGGAAGATCACATTAGTATCCGGCTTTTCACCGACCCTTGCCGCGCGGATGGCGCGCGCTGCCTCAGCATAGATTGTTGCGAAACCTTCCAGATAGCCCTCGGGGTGACCGGAGGGGACGCGGGTGACGCGGGCCGCCTCGCCCAAGGCGCCGGCGCCGCCGCGGGTCAGGAGTTGCTTGGGGCCACCATATGGCGTGAACCAGAGATGGTTCGGATTCTCCTGCGCCCATTCGAGGCCGCCTTTGCTGCCGTAGACGCGCAACGTGAGGCCGTTCTCGTTGCCGACGGCGACCTGACTCGCCCACAGCATGCCCTTGGCGCCGCCTTTCCACTTGAGCAGGATCTGGACATCGTCATCGAGACGCCGCCCCTCGACGAAGGTCGACAGTTGTGCGAGCAATTCGTCGAGCTCGAGTCCGGTGACGAAGCAGGCGAGATTGTAGGCGTGGGTCCCGATGTCGCCGATGCACCCGCCGGCGCCTGACCGGGCGGGGTCCGTGCGCCACGCCGCCTGCTTCTGGCCACCGGCCTCTAGTCGCTCCGTCAACCAATCCTGCAGATACTCCGCCTGGACGAGACGGATTTCGCCGAGATCGCCGTTTGCGACCATGGCCCGAGCCTGTCGAACCATGGGATAGCCTGTGTAATTGTGCGTCACCACGAAGACCCTGCCCGTCTTCCTGACCATCGCCACCAGTTCCTCGGCCTCGGCAACGGTTGTCGTCAGCGGCTTGTCGCAGATCACATGAATTCCGGCTTCCAGGAAGATTTTCGCGACCGGACTGTGCATGTGGTTGGGCGTCACGATCGAGACCGCCTCGATGCCGTCCGCTCGCGCGGCTTCCGCCTTCGCCATCTCCTCGAAGGAGCCATAGGCACGGTCGTCGGCGATGCCGAGTTCCTTCGCTGATACTTTGGCTCGGACCGGATCCGACGCGAGCGCGCCGGCCACAAGTTCGAACTGGTCGTCGATGCGAGCGGCGATGCGGTGGACGGCGCCGATGAAGGCCCCCTGGCCGCCGCCGACCATGCCGAGCCGGATACGACCGCGATCGCCGGCTTCGTTGCTTGCTTCGATAGTCATTTCTTCTCCTCGCTCAGGAGATGCCAAGCATCTTGCGGTTCGCTGCGTCGTCGGTGCCGGAGCCTGCGAAATCGTCGAAGGCTTTCTCTGTGACCCGGATGATATGGCTTTTGATGAACTCGGCCCCCTCGCGCGCGCCTTGCTCCGGATGTTTCAGCGCACATTCCCACTCGAGCACCGCCCAGCTGTCGTAATCGTATTGCGTGAGCTTCGAGAAGATGGCGCCGAAATCGACTTGGCCATCGCCGAGCGATCGGAAGCGGCCGGCACGGTCGACCCAGCTCTGGAACCCACCATAGACGCCCTGGCGGCCCGTCGGGTTGAACTCGGCGTCCTTGACGTGGAAGGCCTTGATGCGCTCGTGATAGATGTCGATGTAGTCGAGATAGTCGAGCTGCTGCAGCACGAAGTGCGACGGGTCGTAGAGCAGGTTCGCGCGCTTGTGGCCGTTCACCCGCTCAAGAAACATCTCGTAGGAGACGCCGTCGTGAAGGTCCTCGCCAGGATGGATCTCATAGGCGAGATCAACACCCTGCTCGTCGGCATAATCGAGGATCGGCCGCCAGCGCCTGGCGAGCTCGTCGAAGGCGGTCTCGATGAGGCCGGCCGGACGCTGCGGCCAGGGATAGACATAGGGCCAGGCAAGTGCGCCGGAGAAGGTCGCTTGTGCAGTGATCCCGAGTCGCCTGGACGCCAGGATCGCACGCTTGACCTGGTCGACGGCCCACTCCGTGCGCGCCTTGGCGTTGCCGCGCACCTCCGGCACGGCGAAGCCGTCGAATGCCGCGTCATAGGCCGGGTGAACGGCAACGAGCTGGCCCTGGAGATGGGTCGAGAGCTCGGTGATCGCCAGCCCGTGGCGGGCCGCGATTCCCTTCACTTCGTCGGCGTAGTCCTGCGACTCCGAGGCCTTCTTCAAGTCGAAGAGCCGCCCATCCCAGCTCGGAATCTGAACCCCCTCGTAGCCGAGCGAGGCCGCCCATCCGCAGATCGAGTCGAGGGAGTTGAACGGCGCCGCGTCGGCAGCGAACTGAGCGAGGAATATCGCCGGTCCCTTGATCATCTTCATCGAATGCTTCCTTCTACCTGGACGCTCCAGCAGCATCCGCCCGCTGAGCTCGATACCCCATCAAAACTCGCCTCCCCTTGCTGGTTCCAGGAGACGGAGCGGGCTTTTCATCCCAATGCCGAGACCGGCCGATCACAACGGTGGACTATCCCGCGTCAGAACGCCTCCCCGGCCCACAACGCCATCGCATCGACATCGGACAGCGGCGCCGGTCGCGCGACGCGCGAGCGCACCGCGATCTCTCCACCTTCGACGCTGGCCTTGAGGATCGCGTGCTTCACCTCCAGCGAATGGCTCGCCAGCGCACCGGAGGAGCGGTGTGGCGTGCCGCGCAGTACCGCACTTGCGAGTTCGGCGACGCCCAGGCAACGATAGTTGGCCTGGTTCGGCATGTGATCGGCCCAATTCGGCGAGCGCCAGTTGGGCTTACCGAACGGCCGGTCGTCGGCTGTGACTGAGATCCAGTCGCCCCCCTTTTCGGTGTATTGCACCGCGCCGCCGAAAAAGTTGGGGTCCGGCACGCGCAGCGAGCCCTCGGTGCCGTAAAGCTCGATCGGCGGATGTCCGTGTTTCCAGACGTCCCAGCTCATCGCAAAAATGATGTCGGCGCCCGACTCGAAATGCAGCAGCGACATCACCGTCGTCGGGGTTTCAACCGCGACGGTCTTGCCGTTCATCGGTCCCTTCGAGGTGACGAGCCGCGTGGCGAAGCCGGCGCTCGCACGCCCCTGCACTAGCGCAACGGGACCCAACAGGTTGATGAGGGCCGCAAGGTAATAGGGCCCCATGTCGAGGATCGGCCCGCCGCCTGGCTTGAAGAAGAAGGTTGGATCGGGGTGCCAGTGCTCCATGCCATGCGACATCAGAAAGCAGGTGCCGTAGAGCACTTTGCCGATCCGCCCCGTATCGACGAACTCGCGCGCCATCCGTCCGCCGCCGCCAAGGAAAGTATCCGGCGCGCAGCCGAGCTTCAGGCCGCGACGAGCAGCCTCCGCGACCAAGGTCGCGGCGTCATCGGCCTCCACCGTGATCGGCTTTTCGCCGAACACGTGCTTGCCAGCGTTAAACGCCGCGTGGCTCACGCCGTAATGCGCATTCGGCGTAGTGAGATTGACGACGATCTGGATATCGGGACGCGCCAGCAGCGCTTCGATCGACAACGCCTCGATGCCGAACTGCGCCGCCTGGGCTTGCGCGGCCTCAGGCCGCAGGTCCGCGCAGGCGATCAGCTTGAGATCGCGGAACTTCGGCATGTTGTGCATGTAGATCGTCGAGATGTTGCCGCATCCGACGATGCCGACACCGAGCTTACTCATGATCGCTCCCCATCACGTCCATGACGACACGGTCTCGCGCGCCCGGCGCGCGAAGCGGGCGACGTCGTTCGGCTTATCGTGTTCAGCGACGAACAGGGAGACCCCTGCCTCCTTCATCGCCGCGCGCAGCGCCGGCCAATTCATGATGCCGTGGCCAGGATCTGCCCAGCCATCCTCATCAGCGCATTGTCCAGATGGCGCGAGATCCTTGATGTGGCAGGCGACCAGGCGCCGAGCATGCTTCTTGATCTCGGCGACCGGATCGCCGCCACCTCGCACGATCCAGGCGAGATCGGCTTCCCAGACGAGATCGGGGGCCTCCTCGAACAGGCATTCGAGATAGGTCTTGCCGCTCCCGGTGCGGCCGTATTCCCAATGATGGTTGTGCCAGCCGAATTTGAGTCCTTCGCCAGTCACCGCCTTTCCGATCTCAGCGAGCTCGCGCCCGATGCCGCGCCATTCCTTTTCGCCGCCTTCGCGCTCACCCAATGGCGGGGCCGGCGCGAAGATGGTCTCGATGCCGAGTCCCTTGCACATCCCCGCCGTACCGACCGCATCCTCGCGCAACGGGTCGAGGCCGACATGAGCGCTCGGCGCGGTCATGCCGTGGACGTCGAGCAGCCGCTTCAGCGTCTCGGGATCATTGAACAGCGCGCCCCAAGGCTCGACCATCGTGTAGCCGAGCTCGGACAGCAGCGCGAATTGCGCCTCAAGCGGGGTAATGGAGCGGGCGGAATAGAGCTGGATGGAAAATCGGCCGATTGGTTTGGTCATGTCTCGCTTTCGGCTGGGTGAAGACTACAGGCGCTGTCCGCTCGCCTCATCGAACAGCGACAGGGCGTCGGCGGGGAAGCGGACGGTGAGCGTGTCCCCCACACGCACCTGCGCGTCCGCATCATGGCGGAAGGAGAAGGCAGTGCCGTCGGCGAGACGACACCAGATCAGCGTGTCGGCGCCCATCGGCTCGACCATCTCGACGCGCGCGGACACGGAGGATGGATCGTCCGACGCGGTCAACTCGACATGCTCGGGCCGGATGCCGAGAACAACGGGCGCGTCGGTCGGCTGGCCGCGGAAGACGTAGCCGTTCAGGGCAAGCCGGTTTACACCGGCGATGAAGCCGAGCTCGCTGCCGCGCGCGAGCCGACCAGAAATGAAGTTCATCGCGGGCGAGCCGACGAAGGAAGCGACGAAGCGGTTGACCGGTTCGCGATAGATTTTCTTTGGCGTGTCGAGCTGCTGGATCACGCCGCCCTGCATGACTGCGATGCGGTCCGCGAGCGTCAGCGCCTCGATCTGGTCGTGCGTCACGTAGATCATCGTGGCACCGAGCCGTGCATGCAGCCGCTTGATCTCGACCCTGAGCTCGGCGCGCAGCTGAGCATCCAGATTGGAGAGCGGTTCGTCAAACAGATAGACCCCGGCATGGCGCACCAGCGCCCGTCCGATCGCGACACGCTGACGCTGGCCGCCGGAGAGCTCGCTGGGACGGCGGTCGAGGAGACTGGTGAGCCGCAGCATCTGCGCGGCCTCGCCGACGCGGCGCTCGATCTCGTCCCGCGGCGTGCCCGCGACCTTCAGCCCGAACGACATGTTTCGGCGCACGCTCATGCGCGGATAGAGCGCGTAGCTCTGGAACACCATCGCGATACCGCGATCCTTCGGTTCTGCCCATGTGACATCTCGGCCGCCGATATGGATTTCGCCGCCTTTGACGTCGATCAGCCCGGCAATCGCGTTGAGCAATGTCGACTTGCCGCAGCCAGACGGCCCAAGCAGCACGAGGAACTCGGACGCATCGACGTGGAGATCGAGGTTCTCCAGCACCTTCAGGCCGCCAAAGCCGATCTGCAGGCTCCTGATGTCGACGTTCGATTTCTGCATGCTGCGTCAGCCTTTCACTGCGCCGGCGGCGATGCCGCGGACGAACCAGCGGCCGGAGCCGAAATAGACGGCAAGCGGCAACAACGCGGTCAACAGCGTGGCCGCCATGTCGACATTGTAGGCGCGCTCACCTTGCGTCGAATTGACGATGTTATTGAGCTGCACGGTCATCGGCAGATTGTCGCGGCCGGCGAAGACGAGCCCTAGGATGAAGTCGTTCCAGATGCCGGTGGTCTGCAAGATCACCGCGACCACGATCATGGGGGTGGCCATCGGCATCATGATCTGCGCATAGATCTGGTAGAAGCCGGCGCCGTCGACGCGGGCGGCCTTGAACAACTCGACCGGCAGCGATGCGAAATAATTGCGGAACAGCAGCGTCATCGTGGGAAAGCCGAAGATCGTGTGGATGATCACGATGGTCAGGAGCGACTGCCCGAGCCCGGCGAAGGAGAACAGGCGAACCAACGGATAGATGAACACCTGATAGGGAATGAACGCGACCACCATCATCGCGCCGAACAGGATGTTGGCGCCGCGCACCCGCCATAGCGACAGCGCATAACCGGTAAGCGAGCCGACCAGGATGGAGATGACGACCGACGGCACCAGGATGCGCAGCGAGTTGAGAAAGCCGATCTTGATACCCTGGCAGGTCAGACCGGTGCAGGCCGAGGTCCAGGCCTTGACCCATGCGTCGATGCTGGGAGCTGCCGGCAAGGCCAGCAGATTACCCTGCCGAATCTCTGCCATCGGCTTCAGCGAGGTGACGACCATCACATAGAGCGGCAGCAGGAAGTAGAGCGCGGTAATGAAGATGAAGGCATAGAGGCCCCAGCGCGCCGGGGTCATGCGCTTGCCCCGCCGCGCGGCGGGCAAAGGCTGCGCCACTGCGGTCATCGCATCTCTCCCTTGCGCGCGCGCCAGTAGAGATAGGGCGCGACCACCGCGATCACCGTAATCAGCATGGTGGTGGCCGCCGCAGTCGCAAGCCCGATATTGGCGCGTTCGAACAGATGGTCCATGACGAATTTGGCAGGCACCTCCGAGGCAATGCCTGGCCCGCCATTGGTCATCGCTACCGAGAGGTCGTAGAGGCGCACCACGCCCGTCGACAGCAGCACCGCGGCGGTCGCAAAGCTCGCACCCATCATCGGAATGATGATCGACACATAGACCCGCCACTTCGGCAGGCCGTCGACCCGCGCCGCCTTCCAGATTTCGTCGTCGACGCCGCGCAGGCCAGCGAGCATGATCGCCATCACCAGCCCCGAAGCCTGCCAGACGCCGGCAATGACCAGGCAATAGATTGCGGTCTCCGGCCGAACAATCCAGTCGAACGTCGCGCCTTCGAAGCCCCAGCTGCGCAGCACATGCTGAATGCCGAGCGTCGGGTTGAGCAGCCATTGCCAGACCAGGCCTGTGACGACGAAGGACATCGAATAGGGATAGAGATAGATCGAGCGGATCGTGTCCTCGGCGCGCACCCGCTGATCGATCGCAACCGCCAGCAGGAAGCCGATCAGAAGCGCAAGCGAGACAAACAGCACACCGTAGATAATGATGTTGTGGACCGAGGTGATCCAGCGGTCGTTGCCGAGCAGCATCTCATACTGCCGGAGCCCGACGAAATTGTTGTTCGGCAGCATCCGTGAATTGGTCAGCGACATCCACACCGTCCAACTGGTGGCGCCGACATAGACGACGAGCATCACCAGCAGCGCCGGTAAGAGCGCGGAGATCACGGAAAGTCGGGAGTTCAGCGAAAGACGCATCGCATCGCCGGATTGAAGAGAGGTCCACGGGAAGGAAAGGCGGCCGACAGTTCGTCAGCCGCCTTTTGTGATGCATCACTCCTGGGACTTCAGCACCGCAGCGACCTTGGCGGAGAATTCATCGGCGCTCATATTGGTGTTCCAATATTGCGAGATGGCATCCTGAAGCGCGCCGGTCATCGCCGGCGGCGCCAGCATGTCGCCGGACGGCATTTGCTGGGCCTTGTCTGCGACATAGCGCATGCCCTTTTGGGCGCAAGCGTCGAGCGCGGACGTATCGACATCGCTACGCACCGGGATCGAGCCCTTCTTCAGCGCGAACTGGATCTGGGTCTCGGGCGTCAGCATCAGTCTCGCCAAGGTCATCTGAGCCTTGGTGGTGGATGGGTCCTTCGCCTTCGGGAATACGAACACGTCGCCGCCCATCACGTAACCGCCGCTACCATTGGACAGCACCGTGCAGCCATAGTCCTTGTCGGCGACCTTACCCGCCGCGACGAATTCGCCCTTGGCCCAGTCGCCCATGATCTGCATTCCGGCCTTGCCCTGGATGACGAGGTTGGTCGCGTCATTCCAGTTGCGGCCGGGCGCGCCGGCATCGACATAGTCCTTGAGCTTCTTGTAGGTGACGGCGACCGCTTTGAACTCGGCGCTCCGCGCCAGCGACGCGTCGCGCTTGCCGAGAATGCCGGTCCACATCTGTGCGCCGCCGACGCCGATCATGACCGAGTTGAACAGGTTTTGCTCCCAGTTCTTCTGGCCCGAGAAGGCCAGCGGGATCACCTTGCCCTCGGCCTTGAGCTTGTCGAGAATGGCGAGAGCGTCATTCCAGGTCTTCGGCTCGGCGGCTCCGACGGAGGCGAGCACAGCCTTGTTGTACCAGAGCCAATTCTGACCGTGGATGTTGATCGGCACCGCATACATCTTGCCGTTGCGGGTCGCCGCGGCAATGATCGCGGCGGGCATCACGCCTTTCCAGTTGCCTTCGGTTGCGATCGCGTCGACGTCGGCGAGCAGGCCGCCTTCCACCAACTCGTCGAACTGCTTGCCGGTGTTGAGCTGCATGGCGGCCGGCGGATTGCCGGCGACGGTGCGGCTGATCGCGGCGTTTCGTGCATTTGCAGCGCCGGCGACCGCGCTGTCGACCCAAGTGCCGCCGGCCTTGGTGAACTGGTCGGCAAACACCTTCACGGCGGCCGCCTCGCCGCTGTCGGTTTCCAGCGTGCACGCCGTCGAGGGTGCTCACAAGCTCGGCGTGGTATCCTTTGGCCTTTTCGGCGATCAAGGTGTGTTTAAAAGCGAGGCGACCGGTGCAGCACGGGTCGTCGCCGGTCGTTTCGAAACTGGCGCGATCGAAGTGCAGTACAATTCGAAGAAGGGCGGCAGCGCTACTACAGAAGGTCTGACCAGATCGTTGCAAGATGTAGCGAGCCGCCTGGACGCCGAGAATGACGTTTTGTTCGTGATTCTTACCTCGCATGGCTCGCCAGACGGCCTAGCAATCAAGGCAGGACGACTTGAGCAAACGCTCACACCGTCCCGTCTTGCCGAGATGCTCGCAAAGACCGGCGTGCGCCACAAGGTGGTGATCATCTCGGCCTGTTACTCGGGAGTATTCATCCCTCGTCTCGCGACTCCCGATGTCCTGGTCATCACAGCGGCCGACGCCGATCATCCGTCGTTCGGCTGCGAGGACAAGGCGAAGTGGACTTATTTCGGTGACGCCTTCTTCAACGTCGCGCTCCGTCGGGCCGAAAGCCTGATGGATGCATTTGCCGGTGCGCGCGCGCTCGTCAGGAAGCGGGAACTGCGTGAGCATTTCGAGCCGTCGTATCCCCTGATGGCAGGTGGGGCAAACGTGCATCAATTGCTGGTTGCGCGTCCATGAACGCCCATCGAACTAGCTTGCCCTGGACCGTCGCATCGTGGCTTTGTTGTTGGCGTAGAGCACTTTGAAAGCAACGTGATCGGCCTCGTAGCGATTTCGGTCGGCCTCATTCGGCGCGATTCGAGACACGATCGGGTTGATGCGGTCGATATCCTCGGGCGCGAAGATGTTGCAGCCTATTCCGGCAAGAAAGGCAGATCCGAGCGCAGCTCCCACCGTGTGCTGGCGCACATTCTGACATACGCCTGCGATGTCGCTGACGCATTGTGTCCAGAGAGGGTTCTGTACGCCGCCTCCAGCCGCATAAATGCTTCGAGCCGGCTGAATTTCAGCAAAGCCATCGAGATTATGCCGGATCGCGTGTCCGATCCCTTCGATCAACGCACGATAGATATCGCCGCGCCGGTGCGCGAGCGTCAGCCCGAAGATCAGTCCCTTGGCTTGCGGATCGTTGATTGGCGTTCGCTCACCACTGAAATAGGGCAGCATCAAAATGCCGTTTGCGCCAGGCGGGCTTGTGAGCGCCTCCTCCATCAGCGTCTGGAAGGATGAATCCTCATCGGGAAGTCCGGTCATTTCCTTGCGAAACCAGTGGGTGAGACCGCCTCCGGTCGCAAGCCCACCCATCACGCTCCAGGTGTTCTCGAACAGAAACGGCGCTGCCCAGAAACGGGAATCGACGACGAGATCGGCATTGACCTGGATGAAGAAGGCCGTCGTGCCATACATGATCATCAAGTCGCCCGGCCGTTGCACGCCGACACTGATCGCTTCGCTCGCCGCGTCGATGGTGCCTGCAATCACGGGCGTGCCCGCGGCAAGCCCGGTTTCGCCCCCGGCCTCAGTGCTCACATAGCCTATAATCTCCGTTGTCCAGGCTATCTCAGGCAGCCAGTCGACTGGGCAAATCCGTTCGACCGTCTCGCGATGCCAGTCCTTGGCGGCAAGGTCATAAAATGGCGTGTAACACGACGCGCCGTAGTGATCGACGACCCATCGTCCCGTCAATCGGTGAACGATAAAGGTAGGGCAGCCGACGATCCGCGCAGTTTTGCGGAAAGTGTCAGGCTCGTGCTTGGCAAGCCATCGCACCTTCGGGCCGACGGATTGTGTCGTCAGCGGATTGCCGGTTCGGGCCAGCACGGCCGGTGCGCCGAGCTCGGCGTTGAGCTCTTCGATTTCGACTTCGGCGCGTGTATCCACGCCATATAGGATGGCCGGGCGTAGAGGCTTGCCCGCTTCCGTCACAGGCAGAGCACAGGGGCCAATTCCGCTGCACCCGACCGCAGCTATCGCGGCCGGGTTGATCCCACTGTCCAGGATCAGCCGCTGGCTCAGCGTGCGAAAGCCCTCCCACCAATCCTGCAGGGCATCATGTTCGGCAAGTCCTGGCCCCGGCACGCGCATGTCGTGCTTGCGCTGCGCCGTTGCCCGAATGGCGCCGGACTCATCGAGCAGGACGCCTTTGCTGGAATACCTCCCTATGTCGATGCCTAGGAGGTAGCGCATGGATATCTCCTCCGTTCGAAGGAGAAACCCGCTTTCATATCGCACAGGGCCAAGGCAAGGAGCGCCGCTATCTGCTCAAGATCGGCCAGATCGCAGGTTTCGATCGGCGCATGCGTGTAGCGTGTCGGATAGCCGATATCGATGGAGGGAATTCCCCCGCCCACGAGCTGAACGTAGGAGGAATCCGTGAGGCAGCCAGTATGAGCGCTGCGCTGGATGGGCATGCCGACACGGCCGGCGGTCTCGACAAGATGATTGAGGAGTGCGGGATGGGCAAGCGTGCCATTGAGCGTGCCGCGTCCGTGGAAGCTGTAGAGGCCAAGCGCCGGGCCGCCGCCAAGCTGCAGCTCGCCGCGCTCCGTGAGATCAGGCGTATCGGAGGCGACCATGATGTCGATCGAAATGGCGGCATCCGGCCTCAGATGCTCGGCCGCAAGCATGGCGCCGCGCAGGTTGAACTCCTCCTGCACCGAAAAGACCGCGTGCAGCGTAGCGGGAATGGGTTCATCCAAAACTCGCTGCACAAGGTCCATCAGCGCAGCGCAGCCGGCGCGGTCGTCGATCGCCGTGCCGGACACACGCGTGCCCGCCAGCCGTTCGAAAGCTGGACAGTAGGCGACGGGCGCACCGATTTCGATGCCGAGGGCGCGCACCTCTTCCGCCGATCCGGCGCCAAGATCGAGGAAGAGCTTGTCATAGCCGAGCACCTGGCTCTTTTCGTCTTGCGGCGTAGCGTGGTGTGCCTTGATGCCGACGACGCACGGAATCTGCTCGCCCCGCTTGTTGATGATCACCATGCGCAGGCCCGGCAGCACACGTTCGGGCACGCCCCCGAGCCGCTCCACCCGAATGAAGCCGTTCGCATCAATGCGCCGTACCAAGAGGCCAAGCTGATCGGTATGGGCGAAGACCATCACCGATGGAGCTGCGGGGTCGATCCCCTTCACCGTGAGGGTCAAATTCCCGAACGCATCGCTGTGACGTTCGACGCGGGCGTCGGAAAAGACGGCCCGGATGTAGTCGCTCACCGGATCTTCATAGCCTGAAAGGCCGGGTATCAGGCAGAGCTCCTTGGTCCATCTCTCGATACGTGTGAGGCTGCGTTGGTCAATCGTCACTTTGGTCCAATCCGGTCCGGCAAAGGACCTTTGCTATTCATCAAATCTGGATCGAGCCGGCGCCGTGAACTGCCAGATCGGGCTGAGCGTTTCCTAAACGTCCGCGCGCGCGGCAGAGCGGATCGCCTTGACCTTTTCCATGAAGGCCTTGACACGCGCCGGATCGACCGGATTTTCGAAGACGCCGTCGACCTTGAATGTCGATCCCACGACTGCCCCGTCCGAAACAGCGAGCTGGCGTTCGATGTTGTCGATCCGGCAACCCGTATTACAAAGCACGGCCGTGCCCGGCACGGCCTTCTTGACCGTTGAAAGCACGTGGGTGTCTGTTTCGGCACCAGCAGTGAGGCCCGATACGCAGATTGCGTCAGGCCGGTTGTTGAACGCCGTCGAGCGGGCGATATCCGCAATCGAGCGATCGCCCAGATAGGCGGCCGCTTCGGGCACGATGTTGAACAGAAGCCTGAGCTTCGGGACGAGCCTTGCCTTGTGTCGCGCCGTTTCACCGACATTGGTATTCCAGAGCCCGAAATCGCTGGCGTAGACCCCGCTCATGATCTCGCGAATGAAGCTTGCTCCGGTGGCGGCGGCAAGATCGATCGAAGCAATGGGATCCCACAAGACGTTGACGCCAAACGGCACCTTGATGAAGCGCATGAGTTCACCGATGATGCGTGCCATGGCCACGGTGGTTTCGGGGTGCACCTTGGTCAGGTAGGGCAAGCTGAATTCGTTGGAAAACATGACTGCATCGACCCCGCCGTTCTGAAGATGGTCGAGATCGGCAAGAGCCATTTCGACGACTTTACTCATGCCGCCGACCATATCGTAGCCGGGATCGCCCGGCAGCGCCTGCAAGTGGCACATGGCGATGATGGGCTTGTCGACATGAAAGGTTTCCTTGAGCCACCGCAAGAGCGTGTCCTCCTTCGATTTTTATTCCGCCTATAGTCGTGTCGGTCCCGGAGAGCAGGGCAAAAGAGACCCTCTCAACTATAATCTGCCGTAGATGGACGTCAGCCAAGACCACCTCGCGTCTCGTCAATCATGGCACTTATTGACAGGGGCATCAGCAGGACCTAGCCTAACCTGGTATACTAGGTCTACCAATGTCCCTCAGCTCAAACGATCGCGTCTCTTTGAGCAGGTTGTCGATATCCTCGAGCAGAGGATACGCGATCGGGAATTGGTGGCTGGTGCCGAGCTGCCATCAGAACGTCAGCTCATGGCGGAGTTTGGCGTTGGCCGGACAGCGATCCGCGAGGCACTGTTTCATCTGCAGCGCGCGGGGCTTGTTGATCTCCGGGCGGGTTCGCGGGCGCGAGTCACAGCCCCGAATGCTGAAGTCGTTATGACGTCGCTGTCGAGCAGTGCCAAATATCTGCTCTCCGATGACAACGGCATCCGTCATTTCCAAGATGCGCGTGCCCTCTTTGAGACCGGCCTGGCACGTGATGCCGCACGCAATGCCACAGCAAAGGATATCCGCTACCTGAGCGATGCGCTTGACGCCAACTACAAGTCCATTGGCGACGTCCAACGCTTTGAGGACTCGGATATAACATTTCACTACGCGATCGCTACGATCCCCAAGAATCCCATCTATGTGGTCATGCACCGAGCCATCATCGATTGGCTCCTCGACCAGAGACGTGTGACGCTCAGCTATCCCGGGCAGAACCGGGTCGCCTTCGACGCGCATGTGGCGATCTTCGAAGCGATCAAGGCACACGATCCGGAACTTGCCGATGCCCGCATGCGCTCGCACCTCGATCAGGTTGGCAAGCTCTACTGGAAGGTCCGGAAGGCACATGAACGAGAACGTTGACTGGGTTTGATCTCAACTTCAAGAGATCGAGCAACAGACGCCAAACGGGAGGATGAACAATGGCTCGTGCCGGACTCAAGCAAATGACCCGCACGCCAGAGGCCAAGCTCGGTCATTTCATCGTCGAGTTTGCCACTCCGGGAATCGGCCATATCCTCAAACAAGCGGATTGCGATTTCGCGCTTTTCGACCTGGAGCATTCGGGCTTCGGCTTCGAAACCGTCAAAAGTGCTCTACGCTATTTTGAAGCCGCAGGATTACCGGCCATCGTCCGCGTACCTTCAAAGGAATACCATCACATCGCGCGCGCCTGCGACGCGGGGGCGGAAGGGATCATGATCCCGATGGTTAGCACTGCCGCAGAAGCGGAGGCTGTCGTCAATTGCATGAAATATTATCCGGACGGGCGACGTGGCGTTGCCTTGAGTATTGCGCATGATGCCTATCGGCAGGGCCCGGTGCCCGAGAAGCTTGCGGCCGCCAACGAGCGGACAACGCTGTTCTGCCAGATCGAGACTGCTGAAGGCGCCGAAAATGCCGACGGGATTGCCGCCGTCGATGGCGTCGACTGCCTGTGGGTCGGCCATTTTGACTTGTCAGTTTCGCTCGGCATCCCCGGCCAGTTCGACCATCCGAAATTTCTGAAGGCGGTCGAGCAGACCATTGCCGCCGCCAAGAAGCACAAGAAGGCGCTGGGCCGCCTTGTACCGACCACTGAGGTCGGCATGGCGCTCTACAAGCAGGGCTTCGATTTTTGCTGCTATTCGGGTGACGTGTGGGTGCTTCGAGATGCGCTGACGGCTGCAATCACCACCTTGCGGAAGGGATGCATGACATGAGCGCGCCATTCCGTGTTGCCCTGTCAGGCGATTTCAGGAAGGCCGACGGCTCGGCCGTCTACCCCGATTTCGATCTGAAGCCTCTGCTGGATGCCCCCGGCGTGGAAATGGCCTATTTGGACAACGCCAACCCTCTGTGCAGCAGCGATCTTGAAGACTTCGACGCACTGATCCTGCTGGCTCATCGTTTTGCGCCCGAAAGCGCACCGAAAAGCAGCAGGCTCAGTATTATCGCGCGCTTTGGCGTCGGTTATGACACGGTGGATGTGCCGACCTGTACCGCCGCGGACATCGCGTTGGCGATCACGCCGGACGGCGTGCGCCGTCCTGTCGCCGTGTCGATCATGACCTTCATTCTGGCACTCGCCGGAAAGCTGATGGTGAAGGATAAGCTCACCCGACAAGGTCCAGAAGGCTTTGCGGCCCGCGGCGAGCATATGGGCTTTGGCCTGGTCGGCAAGGTGCTGGGTTCGATCGGTATCGGCAATATCGGCGCTGAGCTGTTCCGGCTCGCCAAGCCGTTCGACATGAGATTCGTCGCCCATGATCCATTTGCGGACACCAAGCTGGCGGCCGCGCTGGGAGTCGAACTTGTCGGTCTCGACGACGTGTTCGCCCGAGCCGACATCGTTACGGTGAACTGTCCACTGACTGCCGAGACTCGCCAGCTCGTGAACGCCGACCGCCTCGCTCTGATGAAGCAGACCGCCTTCTTCATCAATACTGCGCGTGGACCAATCGTTGACCAAAAGGCGCTCACAGACGCTCTGGCGAGAGGACAGATCGCTGGCGCGGCCCTCGATGTGTTCGAGCAGGAACCGACCGATCCGTCCGATCCGCTGTTCGCGCTCGACAACGTCATCGTGACGCCCCACGCACTTTGCTGGACCGATCAGTGCTTCGCCGGAAATGGTGCAGCCGATGTCAGAGCTGTGCTCGACATTCAACACGGGCGGATTCCGAGCGGCATCGTCAATCGCGCCGTACTCGAGAAACCGAATTTCCGACGCAAACTGGAGGAGTACCGCCGCCAATTTGCCAATTGAGAATTCCTCGCCGCAAACGAGCGAGGGACATCTGAAAGGCTCTGCCAATCGCGTAACGGGAGGACACAATGATCAATAGACGTGATTTCGGAAAGATCAGTCTGGTTGCCAGCCTCGCCACAACAATGGGAAGGCCGGCATGGGCTGCGTCGGCTGCCGATACCGCCGTCAAGGCCGCCCAGCAATACAAGGGACGCACGATCACGATCGTCTGGGAGGCAGGGCTTCAGTCGCTCGATCCCACTCACTTCTCCGGTCCGAAGTGGAAAGAGCTGACCGGAATGGACGTGAAGGTGGTCGAGGTCGCCACTGCAGAGATGTTCACCAAGATCATGCAGGACTACAAGTCGGGAGCCGGCGCCTATGACGCGCTCAACGTGATTCCTGCCTGGATGCCAGATCTTGCCCAGGCCGGCGCGCTCGAAGTGCTCGACCCCTATGTCGAGAAATACGGTTACGCCCCCGAGCTACAGACGATCGCACCGACCTACCGCGACAACCAGATGAAGGTGGGCGGCAAGATCTATGGCTTCCCCGACGATGGTGACGTTTTCCTGATGTACTATCGGCGCGACCTCTTCGAGGATCCAGCCGTACAGAAGGCCTTCAAGGAGAAGACAGGCAAGGACCTGGCGGTGCCGAAGACCTGGGCGGATTTCGATGTCGTCGGAGCCGGTCTTACGGACATCCTCAAGGACAAGGGTATCTACGGCGCCTCCTTCTTCCGGCAGCCTCCTTACGCGATGTACATGTTCGAGGAACGCTTCCGCAATGAGGGCGGCAAGTTCTTCGACGCCGACACCATGAAGGCCGCGATCAACTCCGATGTCGGCGTCAAGGTCTTCACCGCCATGCGCAACGAGAACAACTTCATGCCACCCGGCGTGGAGCAGTTCGGCTTTGTGGAGAACCTCGCGACTTTCCTGCAAGGCCAATCGGCCATGACCATCTCTTGGCCGCCCTATGGGCGCTGGGCCGAGGGTTACGGTACGGACCAGGAGGCACTGAACTGGGTCCCGAAGACAACCATCGCAGGCAAGGTGGGCTATGCCTTACCACCAGGAGGACATCCCGAGCTCGCTGCCGGCTTCGCCTTGTCGATTTCGTCGACCTCGAAAAACAAGGATGCGGCCTATCTGTTCATCCAGTGGCTCAATAGCGAAGATGTGAGCCGCCAGCGCGTTCAGCTTCCCTACACGCTACGCGATCCGTTCCGCGACGCGCACTATGCGGATCCTGGCTATCTCGCCCTGTGGCCAAACGCCAAGGACTATCTGGCAGCCTTGAAGCAGGCCTCGCAGACGGGCCTTCTCGATCTGTCGCTCCTGCAAACCGACAAGTATGAGGAGGTCTTGCGCCAGGCGATTTCAAAGCTCTGGGCGGGTGACGATCCGAAGACGATCCTCGATGCGGCAGCAGCCCAGTGGAACGACATCACGCAGAAGATCGGCGTCGACAAGCAGAAGATGGTCTATGCGGCTTGGGCCGCTGAGTCCGGCGCTTATCCGAAAATATAACCGCGCCTCTCACCTCTCCCGCCTTCCAGCGGGAGAGGCTCCGCCCGCCGTCGGCGACGGCACGAGACCAAAGCGGAACGCATCCCGACTTCAGCCATGGCCGCCATCGCCCATCCCGACCGCAACTTCAAATACTGGCTGATCTCGCCGGCCGTCTTCCTGCTCTTGCTGGTCGGCCTGTTCCCACTGATCTTCTCGCTGGTGGTGAGCTTCATGCGCGTCTCCATGCTGGAGACCGACACATCCTTTGCCGGATTGGTGAACTACGTCCAGCTCTTTCATGACGCGAGACTATGGCAGTCGCTCCTCCACACGGTGCTCATCATGGTCATAGCCCTGCCCATCGAGCTGTTGCTCGGCCTCGCCATGGCCTACCTGTTCCTTGACCGCTTGCCCGGTCGCCAGCTTTTGGTTTCGTTGCTGGTGCTGCCAACAATCATCTCACCGATCGTCGCCGGCGCCACATGGCGGCTCCTGTTCGATAACCGTTATGGTCCGATCAACCAGATCATTGGCTGGTTCGCTGGTCACCCCGTGCCGGCCCTGTGGACGGTCAATCCCGGGCTCGTGTATCCCGCCATCATCTTCTGTGAGATCTGGCAATGGACACCGTTCATGTTCCTGATCTTGCTCGCCGCCCTTTCCAACGTCGATCGCTCATTGACCGAGGCCGCTGAGATTGACGGAGCGCGGTTCTGGCGCAGCTTCCGCTATGTTGTCCTCCCCGCAATATTTCCGGTCATGTCGATCGCCATTCTGATCCGCGGCCTCGACCTCTTCCGCATCTTCGACATCATCTGGGCGCTCACGGCGGGCGGTCCCGGCACGATGACCGAGACCATTTCCGTCTATACCTACATCCAAGGCTTCAAGCAGTTCGAGTCGAGCTATACGGCGGCGATCGCCTTCCTTGTCATCGCGCTTCTCACCGTCATCGTGACCTGGGCCATTCGGCGCATGGGGCTGGCAAAATGAAAGGCGCACCGTTTCATCGCCGCAAGGAAACGAAGCTCGTCGTACGCTATCTCATCGCGACGTTCCTCGTCGTTATCTTCGTCTTTCCAATCTACTGGCTGTTTGCCATTTCGTTCAAGACGCCAGGCGAGATCTTCGCTGTTCCGCCAGTGTGGTATCCGAAGAGCATCCAGTTCAACAATTATGCGGTCCTGTTCAAGGATGGCGATGCAAAAACAGTCGGCAACAGCCTGGTACTTTCTTCGGTATCAACCTTCTTCGCCATGATCTTCGGCACCGTCGCCGCCTACTCACTGGCTCGTTTCAAGACAGGTGGCGAAAACCTCGGCGTGTGGATCATATCGCAGCGCATGATGCCTCCCGTGGCCATCGCATTCCCGATCTTCCTCTTCTACGTCTGGCTCGGCTGGGTCGATACCTACATCGGGCTTATCATCCTTTATACGGCGTTCAGCCTGCCCTATGTGATCTGGATGATGCGCGGCTACATCGAGGAGATTCCGCTAGAGCTCGAAGAGAGCGCCCTCATCGACGGCTGCAACCGCTGGGAAGTCCTGTGGAGGGTGGTATTTCCGATGGCGCGCTCCGGACTGTTCGCCACCGCCGTCTTCACCTTCGTCTTTTCCTGGAACGACTTTCTGTTTGCACTGGTCCTCACGCGCACCGAGGTCACGACCTACACCGTCCAGGTCACGCATTACTTCGGCGGCCAGTCGAACTTCTGGTCCAAGATCGCCGCGATGTCGGTGCTCGGAACCATCCCCGTGTTCATCACCGTCGCAACGCTTCAGCGCTATCTCGTCCGCGGCATATCCATGGGCGCAGTCAAGGGTTAGCTCGTGTCGGATCTGAAGATTACCGGACTCCACAAGCACTACGGCACATACCATGCCGTCAAGGGAATCGATCTTGAGGTGCCCTCGGGCGAGTTCACCGTCCTGGTAGGCCCGTCGGGGTGCGGCAAGTCAACCTTGCTCCGCACCGTCGCAGGGCTCGAGGAGGCGAGCGCCGGAACAGTTGAAATCGGCGGAAAGGACGTGACGTGGGCGCGCCCACGCGATCGCGACATCGCGATGGTGTTCCAGAATTACGCGCTCTACCCCTATCTCAACGTCTATGAAAACATTGCATTTGGCTTGCGGGCGAGGAAAGTTGCGTCCACCCAGATCGACAAACGTGTGAAGCGTGCCGCCGACATGCTCGGCATTGCGCAACTCCTCCAGCGATTTCCACGTGAGCTTTCCGGCGGTCAACGCCAGCGCGTCGCGATCGGCCGCGCGATCGTGCGCGACGCGCTGCTCTTTTTATTCGATGAGCCGCTGAGCAATCTCGATGCCCAGCTTCGCGACGACATGCGGGTTGAAATCAAGCGGCTCCATCAGGAACTCGGCCGCACCATCATCTACGTGACCCACGACCAGATCGAGGCGATGACACTCGCTGACCGCATCGCGCTGCTGCGCGACGGCAGGATTGAACAGCTCGGCACGCCGCTCGATTTGTACGAGCGGCCAGCGACGCGTTTCGTGGCCGGCTTCCTCGGCAGCCCGAAGATGAACTTCCTTCCCGCCACCATCGAAACCGGAGAGGTAACTCTTCGCGATGGAACCAGGCTGACCCTGCCTATCGGGCGCAAGGCGCCAAACGGCCAAGCCATAATTTTGGGACTCAGGCCCCAGCACATTGCCAAAGCCAGCGCGAGCGCCGCGCCAGGTCACGTGCAGTTGCCATCGACCATAGAGCTCGTCCAACCGACGGGATCGCGGGTGCAGGTTAGCATGCCACTCGGGGGAATCAGCATCACCGCGGAATTCGCCGCTCACGAGGTCACCGCGCCGGGCGAACAGGTCAGTATCGACATTGATATGAACCGCGCCGTTCTGATCGATCCACAAACGGACAAGGTCATTTGAGGGAGCCACCATGGCCCAGAGGAAGCCGAGCCGCGCAATCAAGCTCTTCGGAACCGAAGCTCCGGAAGGCAAGCGTCGCGAATTGACTGCAGGCCCCATCTCGGCGGTCTTCGACAGCGGCGCCTTACGCTACATCCGTTACTACGGTGAAGAGATCTTGCGAGGAATTTCCTATATCGCGCGCGACAAGGACTGGGGCACCTATGCTCCGGCAATCGAAGACCTGAAAGTCCGCCAAAACAAGAATGGGTTTGCGATCACCTATCAAGCCATTTGCAAGGATCAAGATCAGTCGATCCGGTATACCGCCAAAATCGACGCAAGCAGCAATGGGACACTGAAGTTCTCGGCCGAAGGAACGCCCCTTTCTGATTTCCTCACCAATCGCACAGGGTTTGTGGTGCTGCATCCACTCGCGGGAACGGTGGGGCGTCCGGTTGAAGTCGTCCACACGGATGGGAAGAGAGCGAAGCGCAAATTCCCGAAACTTATCAGCCCCGGTCAGCCCATCTTCGAAATCCGCTCACTCAAGCACGAACCGTTGTCCGGCGTTGCGGTGACCGTTCTCATGGAGGGAAACAAGTTCGAGATGGAGGACCATCGGAACTGGATGGATGCCTCCTACAAGACCTATGTGTGCTCTCTGCTCGATCCCTGGCCGTATACGCTGGAGAGGGGCAAGACCTTCAGCCAGTCAATCACACTCACCGTCTCAGGCAAGCCGCCGAAATCGAGGCCGAGGGCCTCCGTCGCCGATACGACGGTAACTCTTGCGGGCACGAAAGGCCGTGTTCCGCAAATCGGCCTCGGTGTGCCGATGGGGGAAGCTGCGGCCGCGCTCGAGGCCGTGGACCTGATCGCTGCGGCGAAGCCTCAATCGCTCGTTTGTCAGATCGACGGACGCGAGCGAGGACAGGAAGAAGCCGCCGCCTGTTACCGCGATCTGTCAAGGCAAACGGGAGCTCCGGTCACACTCGAGATCATTCTGCCGGCCAGGGAGCCGGCCGATAAGGAAGTGGCCGAGATCGCGAGCGCGGTGAATGCCGCGGGGCTCACACCTGCGTCCGTTGTTGTCACCCAGATGCACGATCTCAAATCGTTTCAGCCCAACACACCGAGGCCCTGGGGGCCCACCTACGAGGACATGGCGACGGCCGCGCGAGCCTCCTTCCCCGATGCCATGCTTGGCGGTGGAATGCTCTCCTATTTCACCGAATTGAACCGCAAGCCCGTCCCCCACGGCGTGTTTGACTTCATCACGCACACCAGCTGCCCCATTGTCCATGCGCCCGACGACATCTCGGTCATGGAGACACTTGAGACGCTTCCGTGGATTTTCACTTCAGCGCGGGCCATGATCGGCAAAGTGCCATATCATCTCGGGCCGACCAGTATTCCCTGTCGTGACAACCCCTATGGCGCAGCGGTTGCGCCGAACTCCGACAACAGGCGGGTCTGTCTCTCCGATATGGATCCGCGCCAGCGCGCACTTTTCGCCGCGGCATGGAATCTCGGCTATCTCGCCGCGGTGGCTAGAGCTGGTGTCGATGCGATAACCCTTGGCTCTGTCACTGGCTCGCAAGGGATGATCTATCGTAAAATGGCCCACACCCAGCCGTGGTTCGACGGCAGCGACGCCAGGCTCTTTCCCGTCTACCATGTGATTGCAGGTCTCGCTGCTGCGAGCGGCGCAAGACGCATCGGTACGGATTCGTCTGCTAAGCTTGCCGCTCTCGCCCATCGCAACAAGGCCGGCGAAGTGCTTTGGCTAGCCAATCTTTCGAGCGAAACTCAGCGCGTGAAGGTCAAGGGCTTCGATGGCCCTGCTAGATTGGATGTTCTCGACGAAAGAAGCTTTGAGGCGGCCGTGCGCGATCCAGCCTGGCTCGACAGCGGCGGCACCTTCGTCCGCAAGGTGGGAAGCTTTGAACTTCCGTCCTATGGAGTTATCCGAATCAGCAGCAGCTAGGTTGACCTGACGCTGGACCGCGTCTCCTTCATCTCAAGGTGTCGTAGTAGCGGGGGAACGCCACCTTTCCGCACGCCAACAGTACTTGCGATTATCTCATCCGATCCCTGGTCGGCCTACGAGAGCTCTTACATTCGCCGCTTGGTCGAGATGGTCAGGAAAGCGAAGTCACAGGCCTGTACCGCTCCGCCCACCAGGCCAACGCTGCCAGCACGCCGTACGTCGGCAACGTGGTCATCGCCAGGGAGTGCGGTGTGGAAGGAATAGGAGCAAAGACGCTGTAGAGCTGAACGCCCACCATCGCCAGGCAAAGAAGCGCTGGCTTCTTCAAGCCTCTCTCGCCGGACGCCGAAAGCCGCTTCTGCATGAACCAAGCGGCCGCAAGCACCGGTCCGATCTCGATCGCAAGCGAAGTGAGCGGATAGTTCCACAGCCCGAGTCCGACCTTATGGCTGTTTCCATAAAGCGGCAGGTCTTCCACGTGGACGAGAAGATCGAGCAACCAGTGAGATACCACAGCCAACCCCAGCAAGCAGGCCTCGCCCCAAGGGCGAGTGTGAAAGAGGTAGCGATAGATGAGCATGGCTCCCAATGCCCAGAGACCAGCGGTCGGGAGGCCGTGAGTATAGGGCATGAAATAGAGATCGAGCGGATTTGTCGCGGTGAACCCAGGAATGATCCGCACCTTCTCGACATCCAACAGGACCAGCACGCCCCACACGATGTCAAGCAACTGGACGGCGACAAACAATAATCCCAGTGACATCTTTGGCCGAACCGCCTTGATGGCGAGAGCCGGAGCATAATGACCTACGAACATCGGATAACGCCCAACCTCTCCTAGCGAGATATGATCCAGGTTCGACCCTGGCAGATCAGCTCCAAGGGAATAGCCGCGAGAGTTGTCACAGCGGCATTTCCCTACATGCCCGCAAGACTCTTAGAATAAACAAGACCGGCGTCAGCAATGCATGAGTGAAAAACAACAGGGCGAAACCCGAGGCGGCCATCAGAATGAAGGTCAGGACCACGGGCAGGAGAAGGAGGCCTTCAGTCGCCAGCGCCAGATACCTTGCGAGGACGTAGCGTGCCGATATCGAAGCAATCTGCATAGCGACTTTAGCGACTGTGCATCCGGTGACGCCAAGCGGTGGTGAAGGGCATTGCTCGCCCCTCGGCCTCAACATTATGTCGACCGGAACAACAGCGATCGGCTGCGTAGCGCAGGTCGGTATCGCTCACTTGACTGTGCCCCGAGCCGTGACCAGGAGTCGCTTTCCGATGGTCTGATCGTTCTCGACAGCATCGAGCATGGCGCTTGCGACGTTCGCACGAGAGACCTTGGGCAAGCCTGACACCTTCTTTACTTCCGAAAGCTGACGCACCTCGGCAGTTGCGTCTAATGGGCCGTTTGTGAGGATCACTGGATAGATGATCGTCCATTTCAGGCCACTTTGCGCGAGAGCAGCCTCCGAATCCGCCTTGTCCTTGTAGACAGAAGAAACGACCGTCCTGTAGAGGAAGCGGGCAAGCAGCGAGGCAGAGCGGCTCGTTTCTCCGACGCCGTAGGCAGAAAGAAGAATCAACCTGTGGACGTCTGCCGCCTGCATCGCGCCGGTCACGCACGGCAAGCTCTTCTGCATGAAATCAACATTTCTCAGTTCGTGCGTGCCGAGGCAGCACAGAACGGCGTCAGCGCCCTTCAGGATGGATTGAAGGGTCGGCTGATCGGCGAGTTGCCCCGCAGCAATGGTGACGCCCTCTTTTGGCTCCAGAGCCTCTGGCCTTCGTACGTAGGCAACTACGTCATGTCCCCGCCCAACGGCCTGATCGACAATCTGGCGCCCCGTGGCACCGGTCGCGCCGAGTACAACGATTTTCATAGAACCACCACTATTTGGCTCGCCGCGAACGTTTTGATTGGGCGAATACAGCCTGCTTCGCTGGTGGCACGCGCTCCATCCGTAACGGCTGGGACACGGCATCGAGCGCACGCAAGCACACTTCGATAATAGCGCTCTGCGACACGGACGCGTCGACCGCCTCCTCGCGCGCAAGGGCTGCGACGAATTCCAACCAGGCGTTAATCACGCTGCGGGCAAATGCGGTGTCGTCGAGCTTCTTCAAATCGATGATGCGGCCAATCAGCACGGCATGGTTAGACTCAATCAACTCACTGACGAGAAGGGCGGCAGCAGCCGCGTTCAAAGTGAGATTGATTGCGTGGCCCGACCGCGGTGAAAAGTGATCTAGATAGTTCGCTAGCGCTGCGCGCAGGTTTTCGTCTGCCGAGCGTTGTGGGTTAGGCCGCGTCGCTTCAAGCAGGGCCTCGGACTCGCGCACCAGAACGGCCTCGAGCAATGCGCTTTTGCCGGGAAAGTAGTGATAAACAAGCGGCCGCGTGACGCCCGCATCTTCGGCGATTGCCGACATCGAGGCACGGTCGTATCCATCCCGAATGAAATGCTGCGCTGCGACCTGAACGATGTGATCGCGGCGCCCATCCGGCGTCATGCGCGCTGGCGTCAGCTTATTTGTCATCTGTCAAATCTAGGCCACATCGCCCTATTTGTCAACTGTCAGCGACAGAGAGCTGCGCCGCCGGCGTTGGCGAGTCCGAGACACGAACTAAAGTCCGAGGTGTTGAGCGGATGTCGTACGCTGCCGAGAACCTTGCCTCCGGACTCCTGCACCACCTGACCGGTCTCGCGCTCACGCGCCTCACCGAACGCATAATCGGCCGTTAGGAAATACCAATTGTCGCCGCCCTGCTTCGCGATCGTGCTTGAATTGGCAATTGTATCGCAAGTGCCATGAACCATGTGCGTCGGGTTACGCCACCGATGCCGGCAACCTGATCGGATCGTCAGCGCTCCGTAGCGGTAGCAGAGAACGCGTTCGATTGACGCCAACTTACCTCAGCTAGACTCGCTGCGGTAGATCGGAGATCCGCAAGTTGGAAGGATGGGATTTGAAACGGCACGATCCTCCCAACGCTTTCGACGAATGTGTAGCGGGGAGGTGCAATTCATCCATAGAGGTGAGTTCAAGATCTATGATGGAGTAGTAGAAGCCATACCAGCCGGTGACCGCGAGGAGGGCCAAGGCTATACTCAAGGGAAGAGGCAACGCTTGCTTGCGGAGTTTGCGAGCAACCAACATGAACGTATTGGGTAAGAGGGCTTCCGACGCGTCGCCTCCCCCCGGATAGTGGAAGTTGGTGTTGGGCGGTTGTTTAGTCACGATGGCGCTCATCTCGACTTGGTGCACAAATGCTGGATCCGTTCATTATCCTGTTCCGATCATATGGCTCAGCCAGGAGGACGGAAGATCGATCTCGTACTCGTGCCAAGCCGGTCCGAAAGCCAATCAAAGATGTGTTCGTTGCTAAGTGTCGGGTTGTCCGCATGCGCCTGCTCGGCACCAGTTTCTTCAGCCGTGAATATTCTAAGCGTGATATCGCGTCCTCGCGCAACCAGCCCCGCGCTCAGCTCCCTTATACGTTCAGTCTGCAACCAACCGCGTTCTCCTGCGGTCACCAGGACCGGACATTTTAGGTTTCGCGCAGTTCGACTTATGATTGGGTCGAAGAACTCTCCGTTCTGTGGTGGCCCAAGGCGCCCCCTCATGAACTCCATTTCATGCATCTCCCAGAGACCGCAGTCGCAGACCGCCGCGGCAAACCTGCCGTCCAGGACGGCACCTCGGGCTACAAACGAGGAACTCCAATCATCGGCGACGATTGCCACGCGATCCGCATCGACGTCAGGCCTCCCAAAAACATAATCAGCGACGGCTCCGATCGCTGTCTCCAGGTTACCACGCGCAACGGCCTCGCCGAATCGGCTTGTTGGGCCGGCTCCATGCAAATCAACGATGAGCAGAGATAGACCACGAGAGAGCGCGTGAGGCACCAACTTGTAAAGGCATTGTTCCTTCCTCTGTTCGGGTTCACCGAAACAGACCACCACCGGCCCCCGCGCCGCGTCAGCAGAGGCCGGCAGAAAGTAGCCCTCAAGTGGGTAGCGCCCCGACCAGCCTATCGACACCACTTCGCCAGGCAATCTCGCATGACGAACGTAATTCATCGCGCATTGTCGCATTCTTGCGATGGCGGCCTCGTGACGCTGGTCCGTTGCCTCGAATGGAAAGGCAGCTGCTTGATAGTAGTTCAGAGCCCTAAGCCAATTGCTCCAGGCGGTCTGCGCGTGACCATCGCGAAATGCGGCATTTCCTCGCTGCTCGCTGATGTCTCCTATTCGCCACCAGTGGCTGTGCCAGGATTGATCGTCCGAAAAATCGATGCACCCTAACGTGGCCGAGCATTCTGCGAGTGTAGCGCCCCCCTCCTGGGCGGCGACGAAAATCCGATTAACTTCTGCCTGCAAATCTTCCCTGTCGAGCCGCAGCGTCCACGAACTTGAGGCGAACTGGAACGCTGCATGATCGGCGTTCACCGCGCCGACTTTGCATTCTTGAGGCCGTGGCCAAGCGAGGTGATTCACGGGAAAGGCAGCGCGCATCATGCCGGTCAACTCTGATCGGTCCGGAAAGACCGTGAGACAGCATTCAGCACGAATCCGTCATTTGTCATGTGTAAAATATGAATTCGGCACAGCTATTTGTCAAGTGTCAGTAACGGATGGACATGAGCGCGCCTCGCATAGACGCGACCGACGCGGTGCGGCAGAACACTGCGAGATTGAGCATCGGCGGAACATATGAGCCCGCACAATTTTCGACACCAACGTTTGCCGAGGGGGCCGTGCTACTTGGCCGGCAATATGAGGATACGCTTGTGATCGTCCGTTTCGAGTACACGCTGCCGCCGAATATCAGGAGCGCCTAGCGCTCGGCATCGGCGCCGGTACCATCGCCGATGAAATGCGCTTTCCGTCGGCTAGGAATTCGCACATCTGCGCACACGACTCCTATCGCGGGATTCCGGATCGCCGGGTCGGCTTGCCGACATCCTCACCAGTCTGCCTTCCACCTCATCCGTGTGGGCTCGCGAGTGGCCTTTGCCCTCGAATAACGGCGCTAAACCCTCCATTCGGTTCGATCTGCGCCGTCAGCGCATCAGCACGCATGGTTGCGGGCCTCGCCTGGATGGCCGCGAACCAGCGCTTGAGATGCGGAAAATCATCGAGGTTCTGGCCCTGCCGTTCATGCGGTATGACCCAAGGATAGCTTGCGATGTCGGCGATCGAATAGTCGCCCACTAGAAATTCGCGGTCGGCCAGACGTTTGTTCAGCACGCCGTAAAGCCTGCTGGTCTCATTGACGAAACGGTTGACAGCGTAGGGCAGCCGTTCGGAAGCGTAGATCCCGAAATGATGATTCTGCCCCGCTATTGGACCGAGCCCACCGACCTGCCAGAACAACCACTGCAGTGTGTCGTATTTGACCCGCACATCGGACGAGAGGAGCTTTCCAGTCTTCTCGGCAAGATACGCAAGAACCGCTCCCGACTCGAAGACAGAAATCGATTTTCCTCCATCGAGAGGTTCGCGATCCACAATGGCGGGGATACGATTGTTCGGCGATATCTCCAAAAATTCCGGCTTGAGCTGGTCGCCGGTGCGGATGTTGACGGGAAACAACTTGTAGGGAACCGAGGCCTCTTCGAGAAACATAGCGATCTTGTGGCCATTTGGAGTCGGCCAGTAATAGAGTTCGATCATCGTAGGCTTGTCCGGACTTCTGATAAATTGACCGAGCGCCTACCTGGTCGACAGGCACACTATTTCTCGAGCCCGCAACACGTAGGCAGACTCGGATTTGGCATCACGGGATAATGACCGCAGGTCCGACCGTGGCGCGGCTCTCCAGCTCTTCATGGGCACGTCTGATGTCGCGCAAGGCATAGCTGCGATTGACCTCGGCGCGCACCTTGCCCGATATCACGGCGTCGAAGAACGCGGCCGCGGCGGCTTCGTAGTCGGTACGCGTGGCGATCCAAGTCCGCAGCGTCGGCCGCGTCACAATGATCGACTTCCGGTGCAGCAATTGCAGGTCGAACGCACCGACATTTCCCGACGCCGTGCCGTAGCTGATCACCATGCCCATCGGGCGGATGCAATCGAGCGACTTCAGAAACGCTGATTTTCCGACACCGTCATAGATCACGTCAGCGCCGACGCCGTTGGTCAGCTCCATGGTAAGGGCAGCAAAGTCCTCGCGGCTATAGACGATCACATCCCGGCAGCCGTGCGCTTTCGCGATATCGACCTTGCTGTCGGCGCCGACCGTGCCGATGACGCGCGCACCCAGCGCATTAGCCCACTGCCCAAGCAACAGCCCCATGCCGCCCGCCGCAGCATGCACCAGCGCGACGTCACCAGGCTTTATCTTGTAGAGGCGCCGCACCAGGTATTCGGCCGTGAGCCCCCGCAGCAGCGTTGCTGCGGCGACTTCGTCGGAAATCTGCGGGGGCAAATGCAACAATGTACCGGCAGGGACGACGCGCCGCTCGGCGTAGGCGCCAGGATGGATGTAGGCGACTCTGTCACCTGGCTTGAAGAGGGACACGCCGGAGCCAACCGTCTCGATGACGCCGGCACCTTGCCCGCCCAGGATGATCGGCATGGCAGCCGTATCGTGCGGACCCGCTTCGCCCTCGCGCTGATAGGTGTCGGCGAAGTTCAGGCCGATCGCGGTTTGCGCCAGCAGCACCTCGCCGGGCCCGGGACTGCGCAGTTCGGCCTCCTCGTATTGCAGCACTTCGGGCCCGCCATGGCGGTGAATGCGAACGACGGCAGTTTTCATGGTTTACGGCTTTCAGTTTTGGAGAGACTCGCGATCATGTCAGCGAACACCCGCCCTCCAAACAGGATGTGCTCGCGCATTGCCTGTTGCGCCAGGGCCTCGTCGCCGCTCTTGATCGCGTCAGTTATCCGCGCGTGTTCCTGCCACGATGCCTTTAGCCGGGCCGGCTGATTGAGGCTGCTGCGGTGATAAAACCGCATGCGCTGCCGCGTCAGCCTGACCTGTTCCGCCAGGAATTCGTTGCGTGCCCCCTGATAGATCGCCTCGTGAAACGCCGCGTTGTTCTCGATGTAAGTCGGGTTATCCAGCCGCTTGACTGCAGCCTGTGACGCGAGATGCAGCTTGACGAGCTGCACCTTTTCGGCCGCCGACATCCGCCGGGCCGCGAGCCCAGCCGCTTCGGCCTCAAGCGCGGTCAGCACTTCGACCATACCGATCGCGAGCTGCGGAGAAACGCCGGAGACCACCGCCCCATGGCGCGGCACCAGTTGCACGATACCAGCGGCAGCGAGCTGCAAGAGCGCCTCCCGCGCGGGCGTGCGCGACACTTCAAATCGCTCTGCCAAGGTTTGTTCATCGAGCCTGTCGCCCGGCAACAACCGGCCGTGCTCGATATCGTCCTCCAGCTCCTTGCGAAGGGCGTCGCTGGTCCTTACCCGCATGACTGCTTCTCCTATGTATACATAAATTAGCCTTGCGCATACGTAAAATCAATGCTGAAAGGAAGCCTTCGGAAGGCGCCCGAGAGCGTCAGCCTGCTGGGAGAGCCCATTGATGATCGACCGAAGAGGTTTTCTGACCGGAAGCGCCGTCGCGCTGCTGGGAATCCGGCCCGCCAGTTCGCAGGCCGATTACATTGCCGAGCTCTATGCGAAGGCCAAAACCGAAGGCGAACTCACCTGGTACATCGTCTATTGGCCGTCGGATCGCGCGGAAAAACATGCGGCGATCTTCACCAAGGCCTTTCCCGGCGTCAGGGTGAATGTCGTGCGGGCGACGGCTCAGGTCGCCTACCAGCGACTGAGCCAGGATATCCAGGCCAATGTTGCGAATTGCGACGTGTTTGCGTCCACCGATATGGGCCAGTACGTCGCGCTGAAAGAGCGCGGCCAATTGATGCCCTACAAGCCACGCTCGATCGAGGAAATCGATCCGCGTTTCCTGGGCGTCGATCCCGATAATGCCTACCAGGTTGTCGGCGCTACGACAGTCGGCCTTGCCTACAACACCAACAAGGTGAAGCCGGAGCAAGCGCCGAAGACCTGGAAGGAATTCATCGATCCCAAATGGAAGGCCCAATCCGTCGTCGGCCATCCAGGCTTCAGCGGCTTTGTCGGCACTTGGGTGGTGCAGATGAACAAGCTCTATGGTTGGGATTATTTCGAGCAGCTCGCGGCGCTCAAGCCGCATGTTGGGCGTTCCATCATCGACACCGTGACCGTGCTGGTATCCGGCGAGCGCAGCGTCGCGGCGAGCCCATCGGCACTCGTGCTGCGCAGCGCCGCCCAGGGCAATCCGATCGCGGTGTCCTACCCGGACGAAGGCTCCGTGTTGATGATCTCCGGCTCGGCAATCATGAGGAACAGCAAGCACCCCAACGCCGCAAAGCTGTTCATGGAGTTCCTCTACTCGGCAGAAACTGCGGGCGAGGACATCGAGGAATTCGGTGTGCCGCTGCGGCGCGATGTCGCCGTCCCCGCAGGATTCAAGAAGCTTGACGATCTCAAGACGATCCGGCCGACGATCGACGAAATCATCAAGGGTATTCCGGAACTCACAGAGAAGTGGCGCGACACCTTCGGCGTTTGAGCCGTGGCGCCGATTTCAGGAGCAGACCGCATGATCATCCTTCACCACGGCTCACGTTCGAGCGCCTCGCGCCGCGTGCGGCTGTGCCTCGAGGAGAAGGGCCTCAGGTATGAGGGCCATGTCGTCGACATGGCGAAGATGGAACATCACTCGCCCGAGTACCTGAAGATCAATCCGCTCGGCGTGATTCCGACCCTGATTCACGATGGCAAGCCGCTGCACGAAAGCGGCACGATCTGCGAATATCTCGACGAGACCTACCCCGATCCCCCGCTGCGTCCCGACACGCCTTTCGAACGCGCCGAAATGCGCAACTGGATCAGGCATATCGACGGCCTGATCGGCAATCTCATCATCTTCAACTGGCGCCACCATTTGCAGAAGACAGCATCGCAATGGACCGATGCCGAATTGGCCGAGAAGCTCAAGAGCATTCCCAGCAAGGAACGGCAGGAAGCCTGGCTGCGGGTGGCCCGCAAACCTTACACCGAAGAAGAACGCGACGCCGCGCGAGGAAAGCTCGTCGTGCTGCTCGACAAGATGGAAGACGCGCTCAAACCGTCCGGTTGGCTGGTCGGGAAGGCCTATTCGATAGCCGATATTGCCGCCGCCCCGTTCGTGAAAAGAATCGACGAGGAAATCGCACCGGACGAGGTCACCGCGCAGAAACATCCCCGCGTCAACGAATGGTGGACAAAATTGCAGGAGCGACCGGCGTTCCTGCGCGCAGACTTCGGCCCCTTCCTCGGTCCCTGAAGCCAGATTGGATTCGACCCATGCCAGATATCGCCAAGACCCCCGCAAAGTTCTACGCCGGCGGCAAGATTCTGCAGCACGTCTCCGATGGCGTCGGAATCATCACCTTCAACAATCCCGAGAAGCACAACGCGATGTCGCTCGAGATGTGGGAGGGCTTCGGCAGCGCGCTCACCGCGCTGCGCGACGATCCCGAAGTGCGGGTCGTGGTCCTGGTCGGCGCCGGCGACAAGGCCTTCATCTCGGGCGCGGACATCAGCCAGTTCGAGAAGGTCCGGTACAATGCGGAGGTCTCCGAGGACTATTCCCGGCGCAGCGAGACGCAGCGCGTGCTGTTTGGCGACTATCCCAAACCGACCATCGCCTGCATCCGCGGCTTCTGCCTTGGCGGCGGCATGCTCGTTGCGATGCTGGCGGATATCCGTATCGCTTCCGACCAGAGCCAGTTTGGAATTCCTGCCGCCCGACTCGGCATCGCCTACGGCTATGACGGCCTGCGGCACCTCGTATCCCTGGTCGGGCCGTCGCAGGCGCGACTCCTGATGTATACGGGCTCGCGCATCGATTCCGCCGAAGCGGCGCGGATCGGCCTGGTCGACCGAGTGTTGCCGGATGCGCAATTGTGGAGCGCAACGATCGATATCGCGCGCACTATCTCCAACAACGCGCCGCTCTCGATCCAGGCCTCCAAGATCACCATCGCACAGGTGCTGAAGGACCCCGACGCGCGCGACATGGCCGCCGTCAAGGACATCGGCAATGCGTGCATGGACAGTCAGGACTTCCGCGAAGGCCGGCAGGCGTTCATGGAGAAGCGCAAGCCAAGGTTCCAAGGGCTGTGATGGCCGATCTCGGAATAACCAGGCCCCAGAGCGCCGTCACGACAAAGGTCGCGGCCGCGCTCCGCGCCACCATCAACCCGACGACACTCGTCGCATTCGTACTTGTGGCGATGCTGTTGTTTCTGGTCGCCAATCCACTGTTCCAACTGGTCACGTACAGCTTTACGAAGGCCTCCGACCATAGCTTCACCTTTGCGAACTACGTCACGGCGTTCGGCCGTCCGCGCTATGTCCAGGCGCTGATCAATTCGCTGGAACTCGGCGCTGCTGCCGCGCTCTTCGCCAGCCTCATTGCGGTGCCGCTGGCCTGGGGTGTTGCGCGCACCGACATGCCCGGACGTGCCTTCGTCCACGCAGTGGTGCTGGCGTCGTTTCTGATTCCGCCCTTCGTCGGTGCCATCGGGTGGATCCTGCTCGGCGGACCGAACGCCGGCTGGATCAACAAGGCATGGATGGCTGTCACCGGCGCATCGCATGGGCCGTTCAACATCTTCACGTTCTGGGGACTGGCGCTGGTCACCGCGCTCTACTCATTTCCGCTGATTTATGTCTTCGCAAAGTCCGCGCTCGAGCTGATCTCCACCGAGATGGAGGAAGCCGCCGCAATCCTCGGAGCGGGACCGATGCGGGCCACGCTTCGCGTCACCCTGCCGCTTGCGCTGCCGGCCATCCTCGGTTCGGTATTCCTGGTGTTCCTCGAAGTGCTTGGCCTTTACGGCACACCGGCCTTGATCGCGATCCCCGCGGGCTTCAACGTCGTCACCACACAACTTGCAGCCTTCTTCGAAAATCCGATCAGGGTCGAAGTTGCCGCCGCGTTCTCCATGCCGATGGTCGGCATCACCATCGTACTGCTTTGGGTGCAGCGCCGCCTCCTGGCGCGCAAGAGCTATGTCACGGTCGGCGGCAAAGGCGGTCACCGCGCACCAATGGCGCTTGGCCCGTACCGCTGGATATTGTTCGCCTATGCGATGCTGATCGCCGGCTTCACCGTGTTCATGCCGCTCTGCATCATCCTGCAGACGTCTTTCAGCAAAGCCTGGGCGCTGCCGATGTCGGTGACGAATTTCACTTTGCGCAATTTTCAGCAAGTGATGTTCGAACAGGCGACGGTCCGCCAAGCGCTCTTCAACACGTTTGAATATGCCATCGTCACCGCCACCATCTGCACCCTCCTGGGCTTTGCGGTCGCCTATATCTCGCAGCGCAAGCTCCTGCCCTATTCCCAGTTGCTCGCCAACATCACCTTGGCGCCGTTCGCGGTGCCCGGCATCGTGCTCGCAATCTGCTTTTACGCTGCCTATGCGCCGCCACCTTTTGCGCTCTATGGCCTGGGCGCCCTGGTCGTCGTTGCCTTTGTCACGCGCTTCCTGCCGATCGCGTTCACCAATTCCAACTCGGCGATCCAGGGCCTGCATCCAGAACTTGAAGAGGCCGTGCGGATCGCGGGCGGCAACCAGGCGAACGCCCTGCGGCTGGTGGTGCTGCCGATCCTCAAGAAATCACTGTTCGGAAGCTGGCTCTTGATCTTCATCGTCGCCACGCGGGAGCTGTCGACCGCGATCTTCCTCTCCGGCCCGCAGACCCGAGTCGTCTCTGTGCTGACGCTGGAGCTGAGCGAACAAGGTCAATACGAAATGCTGTCCGCGATCGCCGTCCTGCTCCTGGTCGTGACCGGCGTGCTGACCCTGCTCGGCGCGACCGTTCTTGGTCGGGATTTCATGCTGAGGCGAAACTGATGGACAAGCTGCAACTCAAGAACCTCACCAGAAAGTTCGGCGACCTCACGGTCGTCGACGATCTCAGTCTCACGCTCCGCGCGGGCGAATTTGTCTCGCTATTGGGGCCGTCAGGCTGCGGCAAGACGACGACGTTGCGGATGATCGCAGGTTTCGTGATCCCGACCGCCGGAACAATCGAGATGGACGGTAAGCAGATGTCGTCGGCCACCTCTTCGCTGCCGCCGGAGCGGCGGCGGATGTCGATGATCTTCCAGAGCTACGCACTGTGGCCGAACATGACGGTGGAGCAGAACGTCGCGTTCGGTCTGAAGATGCAGAAGGTCGCCAGGGAGGAGCAATCACGCCGCGTCGGGGAGATACTCGACGTGGTGAAGCTTCGTCACCTCGCCGCGCGCTATCCCAACGAACTCTCCGGCGGCCAGCAGCAGCGGGTATCGTTGGCACGGGCGCTGGTGGTCAAGCCGGAGATCCTGCTGCTGGACGAGCCGCTGTCAAACCTCGACGCCAACTTGCGCGAGGAAATGCGCAGCGAGATCCGCCGCCTGCACAATGAGTTCGGCATCACGTCAATCTACGTCACACATGATCAGTCCGAAGCAATGACGGCCTCGGACCGCATCGCCGTCATGAACAAAGGCCGCATCGAACAGATCGATGATCCCTTGACGCTCTATGCACGGCCCAAGACCCGCTATGTCGCCGAATTCATCGGGCGTTCGAACGTCCTCGAGGGCAAGCCGAACGGCCCGACCATCGCTTTTGGCGGGTTCGAGGTTGCGTCAGAGCGGCTCGGCGCGCGCGGTCCGATCCGCACCAGCGAGTTCTCGCTGCGTTCGCAGAACGTCGCGCTGCATGCAGCCTCCCCTGGCGGCGACGCCGTGATCCTGCCCGGCAGCATCGCCGAGCGCGCATTCCTTGGCGAATCCTGGGACTATGCATTCCGCTCCGAGACTGGGGATCTCAGGCTGCGCGTACTGTCGCCGCCCGTGAGTGTATTCACCGTTGGCCAGAAAGTCTGGCTGGAAATCAATCCATCATACATCATCCCGATTCAGGACGATCACCATGCATAAGCCCGTCGATGCGCCCGTTCGTGGCACCGAGCACACGCAAACGCCACGGTTGCCGCTCTCGCGGTTCAAGGTGATCGATCTGACGCTGGCACGCGCCGGTCCCTCCTGCGTCCGTACGCTGGCGGACTGGGGTGCCGACGTCATCCGTGTCGAGCCGCCGCCGGAGAGCGGTGAATCCAACGACATCCTGGGCAGGCGCGATGGCTCTGACTTCCAGAACCTGCATCGCAACAAGCGCGCGATCACGTTGAACCTGAAGACCGATGAGGGCCGCGAGGTCCTGATGCGGCTTGCCGAGCAGGCCGACGTGATCGTCGAGAATATGCGGCCGGGCGTCACCAAGCGGCTCGGCGTCGATTTTGAAGCCGTGAGGAAGCGAAATTCGCGCATCGTTTACGGCAGCATTTCGGGCTTTGGCCAATATGGCCCCTATGCGGAGCGCCCTTCGCTCGACCAGGTCGCACAAGGCATGACCGGGATCATGTCGGTGACGGGCATTCCCGGCCAGGGTCCCGTCCGCGTCGGTGTCGCTGTGACGGACATCATGGCGGGCGCATTCCTCGCGCAGGGCATCCTGATTGCATTGCTCGATCGCGAAATGAGCGGTGAAGGTCGCTGGGTTCAGACCTCGCTGATCGAGTCCGGCATCGCGCTGCTCGACTTCCAGGCCGCACGCTGGACCATGGACAAGAAGGTACCGCCGCAGGAGGGCAACTTCCATCCCACGGTCACGCCGATGGGCCTCTACCCCACCGCGGACGGGTTTCTCAACCTCGCGGCAACCAGCAACCGTCACTTCCAGAAATTTTGTGCGCTGATCGACCGGGAGAAAATGGCCGCTGATCCGCGCTTCGCGTCCACCTCGCTGCGAGCGCAGAACAAGCAGGCCCTGAACGAACTGATCGCAGACGCGCTGGGTGCGAAAACCAGCCGCGAATGGTTCGAGATCATGGTCGCCGAGGGCATTCCCAGCGGCCCGGTCTACAATATCGACGACGTCTTCGCCGATCCGCAGGTCGAAGAATTGAGGATCACGCGGCCTGTGGAGCATCCACGCCTGGGCAAAATCGACCTGGTGGCACAGCCCTGCGAGATCACCGGCTTCGACCGTGCCATAAGGACGGCGACGCCGGAACTCGGCGAGCACACTGGCGAGATACTGCAATCGCTGGGCTACGACGTCGATGCGATCGAAAGGCTGAAGGCGGCGCGCGCCATTTGAGCGCGGGCCGCACAGCCTGAGCGCGCTTCGCCGAATATCAGGGCCTGCGGCCGTCCGTCGATGCTATTTGTCGAGCATCTTCATCAACGCGGCGTTATAGCGGTCGCCGCTGACGTTACCCGGCGCGAACATCTCCCCGATCTGGGCGATCATCTCACCGGCCAGACGGATCTTCAGCGCGCCCAGGTTTTCGGCGAGGAAGTGGAGCGTATCGCATCCGCAGATCGCGATCGTCCGGGCATCCCTGTTGTACAGCCAGGCAAGGGCGAGCTGCGACGTACTGCAGCCCAGTTCGCTCGCGATCGCGCCCAGGCGATCTACCAGCGCCACGTTCTTTGGAAAGTTCTCGGCCGAAAAACGCGGAAAGTGCCGCCTGACGTCCTTTGACTCAAGTTGATCGAGGCCGCGCAGCCGACCGGTCAGCATCCCGCGCCCAAGCGGCGCAAACGCCATCAGAGTGACCCCGAGCTCGCCGTACACATCGAGCATGCGTTCCTCGACGTCGCGCGTCCAGAGCGAGTACTCGGCCTGTACCGCGATGATCGGATGAACGGAACATGCGCGCCGTAACGTCTTCTCGGATATCTCGCAGAGACCAAGGTAGCGGACCTTGCCCTCCCTCACGAGGTCCGCCATGGCGCCGACCGTATCCTCGATTGGAACGTTCGAATCCAGGCGGTGCTGGAAATAGAGGTCGATATGATCCATGCCGAGGCGGCGTAACGACGCCTCGCAGGCCTTCTTGACATAGGCAGGATCGCCGCAGATGCCCAGGTTGCGGTCATCTGCACGCACATAGCCGAATTTTGACGAAATCAGCACATCCTGCCGCTGCCCCTGCAGCGCGGAGGCGACGAGCTGCTCGTTATGCCCCCAGCCGTAATAGTCCGCGGTGTCGATCAGAATGATGCCCTGATCCACCGCGCGCCGGATCACCTGTACCGACTCGGCATCCGACCTCGTACCGTAGGAATTGCTCATGGAGTAGCAACCCAGCGCCATGGCGTCCAAACGGATCCCAGTCCTGCCGAGCTCCCGCTCGAAGAGTTTATTATTCATTTCCCTCGTCCTCGCTGGGTGCAGCGTCGTTGGTTCACCGAAGAAACGGCGGCATCAGGGTTTTCCGTCGGGATCGTTCATCAACACCCAGGACGTTCCGTCAAAACGGGCGAGCCGCATATCCTCGATCGGGAAGAAATCCTCCGAGCTGGTGTTGATGCGGATTCCCGGCAACAACATCGGCAATTCGACGTCCTTCAGTGAGGCCGCTTGCTTCATGACGTTCTCGCGCGTCAGATCGTCGCCGCATTTTTTCAGGACGAGGACGATGGTCTGCGCCAGGGAATAACCGTACACGTTGCTGCCATCGGTTAGGCTACCGCGCGGATACCATTGCTTCATGAACGCGAGCCAATCGAGATAGGCCTTGTCGTTTTCCCACATCTTGTCGGTGGGATCCTTGAGATAGGCGGCAGTCACCGAGCCAATCGATTTCTCCAGCCCGGCCGGTGCCAGGGCCGTCCCTACGGACGCGCCAACGCTCGCGATGATCGTCGCCGGCCGCCAGTTCAGTTCGTAGGCGCGGCGGATCGCTTGCGCCGTGAAACGTGGGTTGGCATGCAGAAAGAAGACGTCGGCCCCGGCCGTCTTCAAAGCGACGACCTGCGAATCGACGGTCGGGTCGGTGACCTCATAGGAGGTCTCCGCCACGATCTGGCGGATCGCCTCGCCTAACCCGGCCTTGAAGCCCTTGACGTAATCTTTTCCGGAATCGTCGTTCTGATAAAGGATGCCGATCTTGGCGCCCGGGCGCGCGCTCAACGAATAGCGGGCGAGCGCTGCGCCTTCCGCCTGATAGCTCGGCTGCCATCCCATGGTCCACGGGAAGTTCTTCGGATCGCTCCACCGGGTGGCCCCGCTTGCGACAAGGAGCTGGGGTACCTTTCGGCTGTTCAGATATTTCTGGACGGCAACGTTCGGCGCCGTGCCGAGCGATGCCGCAACGAACAGCACCTCGTCGCTTTCGACGAGCTTTCGGGTCTGCTCGACCGTCTTGGGCGGGCTGAATGCATCGTCGTAGCTTATGAACTTGATCTTGCGGCCATTCACTCCGCCCTCGGCATTGATCTTCTCGAAATAGGCAGCCATCGACTGACCGATCGTGCCGTAGGAGGAGGCCGGACCGCTGTAGGGCATCGTCTGACCGATCTTGATTTCAGTATCCGACGCGCCGAGGTCGTACTTCTTCTGCGCGGCGACCGGTGCTGCCGTGAGCATCGCGGCGACGATGCCAGCCAAAATCCCTGGCCAGACTGTAGCCTCCTTCATGCCTATCCTCCCTCTTGTTATCCTTGGTGGCTTGCTCGTAAGGACTGTTCTCTCGTCACAAATCGTGTCGCCGAGCACACATCAGCGGCTTCGCCGTCTGCCGCTCTCGTAGACGACCATCCCTGCGGCAGCATCAAGGTCGGTCTCGGTCGCCTCGGTGAGCCGCGCCATCATCATGTAGAAGCCGATCGTGAGGATCGATTCGACGATTTCCTGCTCACCGAAATGCTTGCGCATGATCGCAAACGTTTCGTCGGAGACGCGCACGATCTCGATGGCTTCCCGCCCGAAGGCCAATAGCGCCCGTTCCGCTTCATCGAACGCGGATCCGTCGTATTTTCCGCTTTCGATGCAATCAATCTGCCGCTGCGTAACGCCGACGCCGAGTGCAATCGGCACGTGCTGACGCCATTCATAGGCGCCACCTTCCCACTGCGCGACCAGGAGAATCAACAGTTCACGATTGACGTGGCTGAGCTTCTGGCGATGCAAGATGGAGTTGGCAAACCGCATGGCCGGAATGAAGTTGGTCTCGGCGTGCGCCAGCATTCGAAAGATGTTCAGCTTGACAGGCATCCTGTCGAAGGACGCGCGCACGTCTCCGCTTGTTGCGTCAGGATCAATCAAGGGCAGTCTTGCCATTCAGGTCTCCTCTGCGTTTCGCCGGTGCTGCCTCGTCAGGCATTCGTCAGGACGATCTTCCCGAAATGCTCATTGCGCGCCATGCGCTCGAACGCGTGCGATGCTTCCTCAAGCCGAAAGACCTGATCGATCGGCAACTGCAAGGCGCCCGAGGTCAGCGCAGGCCCAAGAGCGCGCGTCGCTCGCTCGACGATCTGCCCAACCTGGCCGGCGGTGCGGGTGCGGAAGGTGACGCCGACATAGGTGATGCGGCGCATGGAGTGCAGATCGAAGTCGACTTCACCGCTGTTTCCAGCCAACCGGCCGACATTGACGATACGGCCGCCAATCCTGGTTGCCTGCAAATTTCCGTTCATCAGAGGTCCAGCGACGAAGTCGATCAGGAGATCGACTCCCTTTCCGCCCGTGGCCTCCAGCACTTGGGCCACCCAGTCCGGCGCGCGCGAGTCGACGGCGAGATCAGCCCCAAACTCCTCAAGCCGCGCGCGCCGCAGCGCCGACGTGGAGGTGCCGATGACCAATCCCGCTCTCAGATATTTGGCGACTTGCAAGCCCATCAGGCCGACTCCGGAGCTGGCACCCTGGATCAGGACGGCCTGGCCGGCTTCGAACATGCCGTTGGTGACGATCGCATCGTGCATCGTCTGCAACGCCACCGGCAACGCAGACGCCTGCTCGAAGGACAGGTCCTTTGGTACGGCATAGATTCGACTTGCATGCGGGGCGGCGTATTCGGCGAAGGCCCCGCCCCCGCCGGCCATGACACGGTCACCGACGCGCCAGGCCTTCACTGCTTTCCCGACTTCAACCACCTCGCCTGCCAATTCCAAGCCGAGAGCAGAGCCCATGCCTCCGACACGGCCATGGGCAGCGCCCTTGAGCATCGCAAGATCGGCGCGGTTCAGCGAACTCGCCTTCACCTGTACCAGAACCTCCTCAGGTCCCGGGATTGGCCGCGGAATGTCTCTCAGGACCGGGCCGTCGGCGCTCGAAACAATGGCGCGCATGAACTGAGATGCTCCTGCTGGTTGATGGTCGTAGCTTTCCGACCGGGGGCGGGCCGGCCGGATATCGGTCGCCGAACGTTCAGCGCGGCTTGATCTCGCGGATCGGATCGGAGCCGTCCCAGTCCATGGCGGCTTTCCTAATGCGCTCGAAGAACCGTCCTTTGGGACCGTTGGTGTCGGAAATCTCGATGATAGTGGCGGCGGGAGATGGCGGGTCGAAGTAGCAGAAGCGGCCTTGTTCCCCGCCAATCCGGCCTTCGTGCCCCACTCTGTAACCGAGAGACAGTGCGCGATCGTAGAGCGCCTGATAGTCCGCGGGCCAATACGCCACGTGCTGCAGCCCCTCGCGGCCGGAGTCCAGAAACTCCTTGTACATCGACGGCGCGTCGTTGGTCTGTTGAATCAGCTCGATTTGCACATCGCCGGAATTTGCAATCGCGGCGCTCATCGTCATGTCGGAATCCTCGCCACGGTGCCGGAAGTAGTCCGTCTTCACGCGTTCGATGTAGAACCAGGGCCCGACGCCCGCACTGATCCAGTGGTCCATTGCGGCGCGGATATCCCGCACCACGTATCCGTTCTGGCGGATGGCACCGAAGATACGGCTCAATATGACCTCCTATCCCTGTTCCTTCGGCAACATCCACCCGCACCGTGCGAGCGTTGTGCCATCGCCTTGTTGGACTGTTGCCGCTTATTGCGAATTCTCGAGGCGGGCTTCGCCGGTGATGACATCGCCGATCAGATGCCAGTTCTCGCCTTCGAACCTCATCAGCTGTTCCTGCTCGACCGGAAAGAAATCGTCGGGACTGGTGTTGACCTTGATACCTGGCAGCAACAGGCCGAGCTCAAAATCCTTGAGGCTGGCGGCCTGCTTCATGACATTCTCGCGCGTCAGGCGGTCGCCGCTCATCTTCAATACCTGCACGAGGCTTTGCGCCGCCATCATGCCGTAGGCGACGTTGCTGTCGATCCGGTCCGCGGCGGGATACCATTGCTGCAGGAACGTATCGTATTCCTTCACCCCGGGATCGTCCTTCCATTGCAGATCGGTTACGTCCTTAAGGAAACTGACGGACATCACGCCTTGTGCGTTCTCGAATCCAGCCGGCTTGATCGTGCTGCCGATCGACGAACTGGTACTGCTGATGAAGTGCATTGGCGTCCAGTTCAGTTCCTTCACCTTCTTCAAGCTCTGCGCGGTGAATTTCGGCGACGCCATGCAGACATAGACGTCGGCGCCGCTGGCTTTCAGGCTCGCAACACGACCGTCGATCGTTGGGTCAGTGAGCTCGAACGTTTCAGACGCAACGATCATCGAAGCCTTGTCGCCAAGGCCGTCCTTCAGTCCCTTCAGCAGATCCTTGCCGAAGTCGTCATTCTGGTAGAGGACGGCGATCTTGCCGTTCGGCCTGTTGTCCAGGATGTGCCTGGCGTAAACGCGTCCTTCGGTCTGATAGGTTGGCCGCCAGCCCATCGTCCACGGAAACCTCTTCGGATCACCCCATTTGACCGCGCCGCTGGCGACAAACAGTAGCGGCACCTTCTTGCCGTTCATGTACTTGTGGATCGCCGAACTCTGGGCTGTGCCGAGCGGGCCGAACAGCAGGAACACCTCGTCGCTCTCGACCAGCTTGCGCGCCTGCTCCACCGTTTTCGGCGGGCTTCCGCTATCGTCATAGCTGATGAAGTTGATCTTGCGGCCGTTGATGCCACCCTCGGCGTTGATCTTGCTGAAGTAGGCCGCCTCAACCTTGCCAATCACGCCATAGGCCGAAACCGGCCCGCTATACGGCATAATGTTGCCGATCCTGATCTCAGTGTCGGATACGCCGGGATCGTACTTCTTCTCTGCTGCCGATGGCGTTGCAGGCCATAGCGCAGTCAGCAGCAGCGAGCAGCTTGATGCAAGACGGACAACGCGACCTGCCATCGCCAGCCTCCAGTTGTCGTTTCCTCGTTTTCACAGCCCTACACCACTCTGGAAACGTTTTCAATATCGCAACATTATTTTCATTAACATATTTATGTTACTAGATTATATGTAAAATAACGATATTCAATAGTTGCGATTTCCATGTCGGACGACGAAGCTGCGTCGACTTGGCGTCGTCGGAAAGTTTTTGCAGAATCGAGCGGGATGAGGTGCAAGACGTACAGATGTCCAGGGCTCAGAGAACCTCGCCGGCGCGACCGACCATCCGTGATGTAGCGGCGGAGGCCGGCGTGTCGGTCAGTAGCGTTAGCCGGGTGCTCAATGGCGGTCCTCATATCAGCCCCGAATTGCACACCCGCATCATGCGCGTCGTCAGCCGTTTGGGGTTCGAACCCCACTCGGCGGCGCAGGCGCTACGTTCGCGAGCCACCAACACGGTCGGCTGCATGGTGTCCGACCTCTCCAATCCGCTCTACAGCGACATGGTCAACGCTGCCGAGGAGGAACTCCAGCGCGCCGGCTACGTGCTGATGCTCGGCGCCACGCGGCACGAAGAGGCGCGCGAAACGGCATTCGTGTCGGCCGTTCGCAGGCGACGAATGGATGGATTGCTGCTGTTCGCTGGCGACAATTCACACAAGGATTTCAACGCCGCGCTTGCAACGCTCGATATGCCATGCGTCGGGATTGATCGCGACGTGCCGGGCGCCCCTGGCGTGCGCGCCGATCATCGGGGCGGCGGCCTCGAGGTGACGCGCTACCTGATCGGCCTCGGTCATCGTCGTATCGCGCTGCTGACGGCGCCTGCGACATTGCTGCCGAGCACGGAGCGCCTCGCCGGCTATCGGCAGGCCCACGCCGAAGCAGGGCTCGAGGTCGATCCCGATTTGGTCCGGCCGCAAACACACGGATCCAGCATCGCATTCAGCGATGTCTGCCAGTTGCTGCAAAGCCCAAACCGCCCCACCGCGATCATAACGCTGGGGACCCACATGCTTGCCGGCGTCATGGAGGCCTTGGCGTCGAATGCCATTCGGTATCCCCACGATATCTCGCTCGTCTGTGTCGGTGACACGGACCTCGCGCGGCACGCGACGCCCGCGATCAGTTCGTTGACATGGGATTTGAACGAAATGGGCCGGACAGCGGCGAAAATCCTGCTGGCCAAAATACGTGACGGCGATAAGGCTCCCGACGTGAGGCCAATCCATCTGCCGACCAGATTCTTGCTTCGGCACTCGTGCGCCGAGCCGCCTTCGCTGTAAGGCGTGACGTGCCAGCGAGTTTACCGGAGGAGTTGACGCAAACTCCGCCATGACGTGAGCGCGAGTGGCTGCTCAAGTATGGATCACAGGCGTGGGACTATCGGAGCCTTCCCATTTGCGACAATCATTTTCCTCAGGAGTCTGACACAGCCTATCGACGCGGCAAAGGCGCACGACTGAAGCGCGCGCATCACAGCCGGCATCCGAGGCGAATGAGCTCGAACTGCATCGACCGGAGCTCCCGCGCCTCGCACCTCCGACGCCGAAACAGCCTCTCGGCGAACATGCCGTACTGGAAACGGTAGATGAGCCTAATCATCTATATTCCCTCAATCTTCAAGCATCGCTGCCAGCGACAGCTCGACAGTTGCGGCTCAACCGGCCCCTCGCAGGCTTTGTCCTTCGACTGAGCCGCGCAGAGGAGCCCTAAGCCGCAATCCGCACCGGCAGGGCGGAGTAACCGTGCACGAAGTTCGACGCAACCCGCTCGTTTCTCCCAGCTGTCGATCTCGTGACCTGGTTGCGGAATCGTGGTGGCCACGTCGGACCAGTAGGTCAGCAACCGCCGATCCTCAAACGGAAAATCGAACAGGGTGGCCAGCATCTGCGTCGTCAACTCGATTGAGACCTTGTCGACCCAGTTGAACGTCTCGTTGCGCGGCAGACTGTCGAGAATCGCGTTGACGCGGGTGCGGATCAGGCCTTCGAGATTGGCGAGGTTAGCCGGCGCCACAATCGGACTGACAGTCTTGCGTTGCTCGTCGTGCTTTGGAGGATCCATCGCAATGAACATCGGATTGCGATCCTCCACCCTCCGGTTGACGATGGTGATGCCGCCCGCCTCCGACGAGAACACCTTGTGGTTCGTGTCCACCGCCATGATGTCGCGGTATTTTGTTATCGACCAGTACGGACCGAACATGCTGTCATTGCAGTAGTGAACAGGATCTTCCTTCCGCAAGCGCTCGAAGTAAGGCCAGATCGTATCATCCTGGAAGCGACTGGCCTCGCTCACGTCGAGTCGATCCAGCGGGATAGCATAGGCGTCGTCGCGTACTCGCTCTGCCGTCATGGTATTCATGGTCTTCTCCCTGGGTCGCTTGCGATTGTCAGTGCTGGCCTTCGGGCATCCGCACCAGCAGGCCGTCCAGCGCTTCCGTCATCCGAACCTGGCAAGCAAGTCTCGAATTTGGTTCTGCCGCCGAAGCGAAGCTCAAGAGCTCCTCCTCCGTCGACGTCCGTTCGCCGGTCTTCGAAAGCCACGCGGGATCGACATAGACGTGACAGGTCGCGCATGCGCATGCCCCGTCACAGTCGCCATCGATTCCCGGCACGCCATTGTCGACGGCGGCCCGCATCACGCTGGTGCCGGCCGGGACCTCGATCTGGTGCTCACGTCCACTGAACTCGATGAAATTGATCATCGGCATGATGTCCCTCCCTTTTATTGTGCGTTCGTTTCGAAGTGACTTGGCTATGGCCAGACGTCTGCTTCGCGCTTTGTCGCGCAACCTAGATTGAGCGGCCCCGGCGTGGTTTGCTATTTGGGACGCGCACTTTGCATTTTGGGACATTTGAGAATAGGATGGTCAGGAGCGGACCAAACAGAGCTTCAGGCAGTGCCCTATCCGGCCAATCTCTTTCGCGCCGCAATGTTGACCGGCTACGCCGACATCGCCCAATCGCTTGGGCTTGATGCGCCCCGATTGATAAGGCGGTTTGGATTGGGCGGGTTGGACCTGTCTGACGCGAATCTGTTGATTCCTGCCACTTCTGCAGTGGAGCTACTGGAACATTCGGCAATCGCCACGGGTGTGGAGGATTTCGGCCTGCGGATGGCGGCGAAACGCACGCTGGCACATCTCGGGCCCATTGGCGTGGTCGCCCGCGAAGAGCCGACTCTTCGCCACGCCGTCAAACTGTTCGAGCGACACTTCCGGCTCTATTCGGAAACACTGATACTCGCCTTCGAAGACCACGGTGACATCGCCAGCCTTCGCCTGCAACTCATGTTGACCTGCAAGGGAAGCGTACGACAGGCGATCGAGCTGATCGTGGGCACGGCATTCCGGACGATAAGAGCGCTTGCCGGGGATGCCTGGACGCCGGACGCGATCAGCTTCTCACATCCACCGCCACAAGGCCGGACCATTCACAGCCAGTTCTTCAAGAGCCGTCCTTACTTCAACAACGACTTTGACGGGATTACTCTGCGATCCAGCGACCTCAATGCTCCGATTTCGACTGCAGACCCCGTGATGGCGCATTACGTACGCCGCTATCTCGACGGCATGATCGCTCAGCCGATCGTCACGATCGATGCGACGGTCCGGCAACTTGTGTACGCCTTGCTGCCTTCCGGGCGCTGTACGAGCGACTTGCTCGCCCACCACCTCGGAATCGATCGACGTACGCTAAACCGACGGCTGGCGTCACGCGATGAAACTTTTTCCAGCATCGTCAATAAGGTGCGCGTCGAACTAGCGCGACGTCACATCAAGGTCGAGCGCAGATCTCTCACCGAGACCGCACAGTTGCTGGGCTTCTCCGGCCTGCCGACATTCTCACGCTGGTTTCAACAGCAATTTGGCATAAGCGCGTCGGCGTGGCGCAAGGCTGGATCAGCCGATGAGGCGCGACCGCTGCCGGTAGGCTCGACGGCCTTACGCACGAACAAATCACCGAGGCGAGCTCCGTCGCCCATGAATCGCGCGCGGCCATGAAGACACGTGCATCTCGCGTCGAGCACAGGACGGACGCTGCTTGTCAATTGCGAACACGACAGCGAAGCGATTTCGTCGGGGGTGGTTCGGTGATCGACGCTCCGGCCCGCTCGTCGAACGATGATCAGGCCCCGGTGACCATCGTGAAATCCCCCGAGTCGTCCTGTTGCATCGTCATGTCGAAGCGAAAGCGATCCGGCGGAGCCAAGGCCTTCATGTATTCGAAGGGCTCACCGTTTTGATCAGTCGACACACGCCGCAAGTCCAGCAGTGGCGCGCCGACATGAACCTTAAGCTGCTGGGCGGGGATAGGATCTGATGCCTGCAAGACACTGAGACTTTCCAGCTCGGATCTGGCGAAGTGAAAGCCGGCGACGAGATCACGCTTGTCGCTTCCGGGCCCGAACAGATGAGCGTGAGCGAGATCGACGCCCTGCTCTACCTGCCCGGCCACCCGGCCGCGCGACTGGAGCGCGCGCTGCGCATCCCTGCACTGAGCGCTGGCTGGCACCGCTCGTTCGAGGCGCTGCTGAAACAGGAACGCAAGGATGGTGCGCTGACGGGAAACGCCGGCCTTGGTCCCGCACCCAGCCCGCCTACATGGCGTGGGTTTCGCCCGCTTCGCGTGTCGCGCAAGGAGCGCGAGACCGGCAACGTGATTTCGCTGGTGCTCGAGCCCACCGACGGACAACCTATCGCCGCCACTCTGCCCGGACAATTCGTCGTGTTGCGGCTGGGGCCGACATCTGCCTCTGCGCTGATGCGCAGCTATTCGCTGTCCGGCGAGCCCGGCGCCGCGTCTTATCGGGTGAGCGTCAAACGGGAAGCCCATGGTGCAGCCAGTACATATATTGACGATCAGCTGAAGATTGGCGACATCGTGGAGGTCAGCGCGGCGCGCGGTAGCTTCACGTTGCGGCAAGGCGACACGCCTGTCGTCCTGTTGAGCGCCGGCATTGGAGCGACGCCCGTGCTCGCGATGCTTCACGCATTGGCGACCGAGGTATCGACGCGAGACGTCTGGTGGCTATACGGAACCCGTAGCGGCCAGGAACATCCCTTTGCCGGCGAGGTGCGCAGTCTGCTCGCAGCGCTCCCCCACGGTCACAGCCAGATCTGCTACAGCTCGCCCGATCCCGCGGATCGGCCCAATTTTGATTTCGACACCTGTGGCCGCCTCGACATGCGAGTGCTTGAGCAGCTCAATCTGCCGCGCGATGGTGATTTCTATATTTGCGGACCGACCAGCTTCATGAGCGATCTGTCGGCAGGCCTTGCGGCCTTGGGCGTCGCCAAAGATCGCATCCACACCGAGATATTCGGCGCCGGCCCCGCCAGCACCCCGGGCATCACTGCTCCGCCACGCCGGCCGCCGCATGTACCGGCGGAACCTCCCGGCTCGGGACCCACAGTTTCGTTCGCACGTTCCGGCCTCAATGTCTGTTGGGGATCATCCTTCCACCACACCGGGAAACACCGCAAACTCTCCGAGCTGCAGGGGGAGGATCCGATGGTGGTCGCACTCGGCCGGGGCGGCTACTGTCCAAAGGATCGTCGTCAGGCCGAGGAGCTGCTGCAGCTCCATCGCGAGATGGAGGTAGGCTATTGCCGACTGGTCACGATCACGACCGACAACATCAGCCAGACGAATGAATATCGGAGCGGTGTGGGGGCGCACTGGCCCTTTCTCTCCGATCCACGACGTATCGTTCAGAAGGACCTCGATATCGCGGAGTATACCGACTCAGTCCACAATCCGATGATTCCACACGTCATCGTGCTGGAGCCGGGCCTCATCATTTACAAGATCTACAATGGCTACTGGTTCTTTGGACGCCCCACGATGGAGGAACTTCGCCAGGATCTGCGCGCTGTGAGCAGAAAATGTCGACCGGACTGGGACATTACAGCCCCCGAACTGAGAGCCGCCTGGCAGCAAGGCCGCCAGGGGCTTTTCTATCCGTACGGCAAGACCTATGGGCAAGGCAGCAATTAGGGTCTCCTTCGATGCAGAAGCACTGATGGAGAGCCTCAGGCTCACTCGGCGAATGGTGACGAAGCAAACGTTCGTACCAAATGATCAATGAAGGCGCGCACGCGATTGGATACACGGCCTCCGCCAACATAAACCGCATGCATCATCTCCAAGTCGCCGGGATTGTACTTCTCAAGCAGTGGCTTCAACGCACCCGACTTGATTTCCGCGGCCACGTGCCAGTAGCCGACCCGGCCGATGCCAACGCCCGCGAGCATCATTTGCTTCATCGTCTCCCCGTTGTTGACTTGCAGCGGTCCAGCGATCGATTGCTCGATGTCCTGGCCGCGCACGCGAAAAGGCCAGCCCACGCGAGAGCGCCGGAAGTTGAAGGTCAGGCAGTCGTGCCCGCGAAGCTCCTCAGGTTTTTCCGGCGTTCCCTTTCTTTTGAGGTAGGCGGGGGAAGCGCACACGACGCGCCGGCTGTGGCCAAGTCTGCGGGCCAACAAGGCAGTGTCCGGTAAACTGCCCATACGGATCGCAACGTCCGCCTTCTGCGCCAGCAGGTCGACGACGTCATCCGTGACACTGAAGTCGATGAAAATGTCGGGATGCGCTGTCAGGAACGTCGCAATGGCCGATTTCCCGAATATTGCGCCAAAGGGGATCGAGGCATTGACGCGCAGGCGCCCTTTCACGGCGCCCGCCGCCGCAGCCTCTTCCGCTTCGTTCAGTTGCTGGATGATGTGTTGTCCGGCCCTGTAATAGGCCTCTCCTTCCGCTGTAAGGCTTAGCGCGCGTGTGGTTCGCGTCAGAAGTCGCGCGCCAACACGCTCCTCTAGGCGTGTGACGAGTTTGCTCACCGCTGACTGCGTTAAGCTGAGCGTGCGACCCGCAGCGGAAAATCCCCCCTCCTGCACAACCCGCAGGAAGGCTTCCATTTCCCCCGAACGGTCCATCACGATGCGCTGCATACAGTCCTCCCTGTCATAAGTATTATGAACATTTTAGGAATAGTTGGATCGGCGAACAAGGCTCATGTTGGGCGCGCAGGAAGAGGGAGGATCGACTATGGGACTGAAATACAGGGCCAACGCGTTGCTGGCTGGAGGGGGATTGCTGGCCGGCGCGCTGTTTCAGCCGGCGGTCGCGGCGAACGACATCGTCCTCAAGAATCGCGAGGATATGAAGTGGGAAAAGATGTTGCCCGAACTCGGTGCGGATTCGCCCGTCTACACGATCTTGCGGGTCGATCCGGGCAGCAAGGCCACGACGCTCATGATCGAGTTCCCGAAGGCCATGCATATTCCAAAGCACACGCATGAGAAGAGTGAGACGCACATCATCCTGGGCGGGGCGCACCTCTTCGAGCATGGCGGCCAGCAATACGACGTGAAAGAGCATGGGTACATCTACATGCCTGGCAAGTTCGAGCACGAGGCGTGGGTACCGGCAGGCTCCAAGGCCGTGATCATCCTCGAGGATGGCTGGAAGGTTGATTGGCTCGACGGCGGCCCAACGGCAAAAGATGTCGGCAAGGGCGCGCCCGTCCGCTGACGAGAGGAACCTTCCATGGATTTGAAGCGAGTCCGCGTTCCGCGGCAACCAACGGCGCGGCCCTGCGTGTCGAGGGCGGCTTGGTCACCATCATCAGCTAGTTCAGCCACGCTTAGGAAAGCACCATGACGTCACCATCGCCCTTGGGCATTCTCGCCATCACCACCGCCGCCCCCGACAAGCACGGCGCGCTTCGTGCTGCGCAGGAGAAACTGGTCGCCGAAACCGTGAAGGAGCCGGGCTGCATTCGCTACGCGTTGCACCAATCGCTCGAAGACCCTCACGTTCTGGTGTTTGTAGAGACATGGGAGGGTGAGGCGCTCTGGCGTGCCCACATGAGCGGGCCGGCCATGCAACGTTTCCAGGCAAGCGGCGCCAGCGAATTCATCCAGGATTTTGCCTTGCACCGCCTCGCTGTCGTCGCCGACGGCCGTATCTGACACGGCAGGCGAGCGCTGATACCACGCAATGCCACGACGACGAGCGGATGGCCCTCGCATTGAGCAACGGCCGATCGTTCCCGATCATGTCGCAAAACCGAAGAAGGCCCTCGCCATGTCCAAGCGAAGTGTAGCGCATAGCAGCCCGACAAGGCTGCTGGTGGTGCTTCGCACCGTCGCCCGTATCGGACGCAGCCTGAACCGTTGGATCACGCGATGTGATCCGGCGCTGGCTCCAACGACCTTCATCGCAATGGCTTTCTTAGCCGTACTTGCCAACACCGGAGCGCAGGCGCAAAGCACGTTCTACACGGCAAGTCTCGATGAACTCCCTGGGGCACCAGGGAGCGTGATTCGCTACGAACCGCTTCCAGGCGCTCCGGTTGATGCTTCCGCCTACCGGGTTCTCTACCGCTCCACCGGGCTGCAGGGCGAACCGATCGCGGTGTCCGGCGTCGTCATCATTCCGGCAGGAGAGGCGCCGCCCGACGGACCACCGATCGTCGCCTGGGCCCACCCGACGTCCGGCCTCATCCCCCGTTGCGCCCCATCACTCGCGATATTCCTGTTCCAGCAGATTCAGGGCTCTCGCGAGATGCTGGAGCGAGGCTATGTCATCGCGGCGACCGACTATCCGGGGCTCGGCACACCGGGCCCACATCCGTATTTGGTCGGCCTGAGCGAGGGCCGCGCCGTCCTCGATTCCATCAGGGCGGCCCGCGCGATCGTCGGCCCGGGCGCCGGGCGCCGCGTTGCATTGTGGGGCCATTCGCAGGGCGGACAGGCGGTCCTGTATGCCGGTCTGCTTGCCGGCAAATATGCACCCGAACTCGAGATTGCGGGCCTCGCCGCAGCGGCTCCGGCGACCGAACTCGGCAGGCTCATAGAGAATGATCTCGCCACGTCTGGCGGCAAAGATCTTCTCGCGATGACGCTATGGTCATGGTCCCGTGTGTTCAACGTGCCGATCGACACGATCGTCGACCCTTCCGCAATACCGGTTATGAACCGCCTGGCGAACGAATGCATCGAATCGCCCATTGATATTTTTCCCCGACAGGCAGTGGGCAGAGAGCTCCAGAGGCGATTTTTGTCGGTCGACAACCTCATGAACCTCGAGCCTTGGGGCACACTGCTTGCGGAAAACACCATCGGCACGATGCCCCCGGAGATCCCGGTTTTTCTCGCTCAGGGAACGGCCGATAACACCATCACGCCGGCCGTTACAGCCGAGTACAAGAATAAGCTCTGTGCCGCCGGCAGTCGTGTGAGGTTCGTTTGGCTTCCCGGCGTCGGTCACGGCCTCGCGGGGCGCGACAGCGCTGATGCCGCAGTGGCTTGGATGGCCGACCGCTTTGCCGGAGTGCCGTCCCCCAACGATTGCCAGACACCGTAGTTGCGGCCATCGCGCTGGAATGCGCGCGATCGAACAAACTCAGCAGACAAGCGAGGCGATCCAATGAAACGGCGTGAATTTCTCTCAGCGAGCCTGTTGGCCGTTACCACCGCAACCGTCCCCCACGTCGCCGTTGCGCAATCGGCCTTCGCGCCTTCGCAGACCTACCCCGTAGGCGACTTCATTCTGGGACGCACGCGAAGCGGACTTCAGGTGACCCACAAGTCGCGGCCCGATCACGTTATCTGGGAGACCCCATCCGACGGCGAATTCATTGTCGCGGAGAGAGCCACTGCCGATATCCGGTCATTCGGAACGCCAGAGGGCTCGTTCGAGATCTATGACACCGTGTCGGCCTCCTACGAGAAGCCAACCATCGACGCGGTCGTGCTCACGGGTGCGGCGGTGCGCGTCACCGGACGTTTGACCGGCACCACGGGCAAACTCGGCTATCAACTCACCTTCGAGGCAGTGTCGTCGGCGCACCTCCGCTTTGTCCTCACCGCCGTCGGCCCGAACGCTTCCGCGATCAACCGCATGCGCTTGCTGGTTGGCTCTACCGCGGACGAAGCTCTCTTCGGTTTCGGCCAGCAACTCACCTATTTCAACCAGAAGGGCCACGTCCTGCCGATGCTTGTGCAGGAACACGGCGTCGGCCGCGGCCAGCCGATCATTACACAACTTGTCGATCTCATCGGCGATCGTGGCGGTGGAACGCCCTACACTACCGAATGCCCGGCCCCGCACTTCATCTCCAGCCGGCTGCGCTCGATGTTCCTCGAGAACCTCGAATACAGCGTCTTCGACCTTCGCCCCGTCGATCGCATCGACATCAAGGTGTGGTCGCCGGTGATGACCGGACGCATCCTGTACGGCAGCACCCCGCTCGATTTGATAGAGGCTTATACGCAGTACGCAGGGCGCATGCGCGCCCTCCCGGACTGGATTCACAATGGCATTGTTGTTTCGGTTCAGGGTGGGACCGAGATCGTCCGCAGCAAGCTTCAGGCCCTCAACAAAGCCGACATTCCGCTCGCCGGACTATGGATCCAGGACTGGACCGGCGTCCGCGTCACCAATGTCGGCAAGCAGCTTTGGTGGGACTGGAAGCTCGATGAAAATTACTATCCGGGCTGGTCAAGACTCGTCGATGACCTCGCAACGCAAGGGGCTCGTATGCTGACCTACATCAACCCGTTCCTCTCCGTCGAGGCCGGTCACGACAGCCTGTTCGAGCACGCCAAGGCTAACGGTTATCTTGTCGAGAACACCGACGGCACCCCGTTTCTCAACAAGAATACGAACTTCTCCGCTGCGCTCGTCGATCTCAGCAACCCCGACGCGCGCACCTGGATCAAGTCGATCATAAAGACCGAGATGATCGACAAAGCCGGATCGTCCGGCTGGATGCACGATTTCGGCGAGGCCATGCCGTTCATCGGAAAGCTCCATGGCGGCGCCGATCCAGCCGTCTGGCACAACCGCTATCCGGAAGAGTGGGCCCGCGTTGCCCGTGAGGCCATTGAGGAAGCAAACCGAGGCGACGACATTGTGTTCTTCGATCGCTCGGGCTTTACCAAAAGTCCCGGCGTAGCGACGCTGTTCTGGCTAGGCGACCAGATCCAGAATTGGAGCGAGTTTGACGGCATCAAGAGCGCCATTGTTGGCCTCCTCTCCGGCGGAATGTCCGGCTTCAGCCTCCTGCACAGCGACACTGGCGGCTACAATGCCTTCGGCCTGAAACTTGGCGAAGAAACGATGCCAATTGTTGCCCGGACGCCGGAACTTTTCATGCGCTGGATCGAGCTCAACGCATTCACGGCCGTATTCCGCACCCACGAAGGCCTCAACCCGGCAATCGCCGCGCAGTTTGACACCAACGCCGACACCATCGCCCACACGCGGCGCTTCAGTAGAATCTATAAGGGCCTTGCCGCGTACCGTAAGGGACTCGTCGCCGATGCTGCCGCCAAAGGCCATCCCGTCGTGCGCCCTCTCTTCCTTCACTATCCCAACGATCCCAACACTCACATGGTTCGCTATCAGTTCCTGCTGGGACCGGATCTCATGGTCGCGCCGGTCGTCGAGAAGGGCGCGGAAACAGTTGACGCATATTTCCCGGGGGGCACCACTTGGATTGATCTGTGGACCGGTGAGGATGCGGGCGGGCCTGGGAAATGGACGACGGTTCCCGCGCGGCTCGGTAAGCCGGCGGTGTTTCTGAGAAAGGGCGCGGCGGCGAGCCAAGCGATAGTCGACGGCCTGAAGGCGACCGGAGTGCTCTAGCGGACTTGCTGCGCTGGCGCCGGCTCGACTCCTCCCAGCCAGCCGCACATGCGTTCAGCGGTTTCAGCGGCCGCATGGCAATGCGCAAGCTTTGGACAGCAATTGAACACGAAGGACCGAGGTAAGGATCATGAACACCAATTCAACATTGCACACTGAGCGCCGCGTCATGGTTCGCGTAGGTCTTGCCGCACTTGGCCTTATTGCGCTTTGCTCGACCGCGTCAGCTGCGGACAAACCGCCTTTGGCGCCCGACACCGTAGCGCCTTTCAGCACAGAGTCGCGGATTTCGGCGGCCATCGAATTTGGCCTGCCGGCGCTGGCGGCCGACGTTGAGAAGAATATCCCGCGGCGGCTCGCCACCATCGATGAGCGCGTTAGCTGCGTGCATCGGCGGATCCTCTTCTTCAGGGTCAATGCCAATTGCGATGTTTACGGCTTCGTCGATCGCTCCGGACCCGTCTCGCTCTATGGTCGCGGCGACCGCGTCTACGGCTCGGTGCCGATCTATGGCGCGCTCGAAGGCCAGGGCGCCAACCGCTTTACTGCGCGTATCCATGGCGAGACCGAAGCCAGCGCTACGGTCGAAGCCGAGGCGCGCCCAGAGCTGAGCTACGACTGGACGCTTGCGTTGAATTTCAGCGACGGCTTCCGCTGGAGCGAGCCGCCTCTGCTGCACGTGATGGGCCGCGAGATACCGCTTTCGAAATATGCCGAGCCGCGGATCCGCGCGCAGCTTGTCGATGTCAGAGAGCGCGCGCTCACTGCTGTCCGGCGCCTGAATCTGCACGAGAAGGCCGGGACGGCCTGGCGGCATGCGTTCGACCCGGTCCAGCTCTCTGAAAATCCGGAAATCTGGCTGCAACTGACGCCTCGAGATGCAGCCTTTGCGGGCGTGCGCGCCGACTCCAAGATACTGCGCGGTTCGCTTGAGTTCTCCGGCTCGGCTGAAACCGTGGTCGGGCAGCATCCTGCGGCCGTGACGCCAGCCCCCTTGCCGTCACTCGGCCATGATGTCAACCAACCCGGCGAGTTCGATGTCATTCTTCCGATCCGCATCGGCTATGACGTTCTCAAGGACAAAATCACGCAGGCGATTGCCGCGATGGCGCCGGCTGCAGGTCTGTCCGTCCCTGACGTCGAGGTATATCCGTCGTCAGGCAAGCTTGTGGTCGGCCTGCGCGTTGGGAAAGCATCCGACACGGATCCGAACGCCTGGCAATGGACTTACCTCGCGGGGGCCCTCGAGGTGGACGCCGCTGACCACGCCGTTCGGCTTTCGGATCTAAGCGCCGCGTCCGATGGTGAGGGATTGGCGGCCGCGGTTGTTCCAATCGTGAGCCAGTTGCGCGATAGGATGAGCATCGACTATGGCATGGCCTATGAGAACCTTCTCAACGCCGCTAACGCCAGGCTCAACCGGCCGCTGAAAGATGGCTTTCGCATGGAAGGACATCTCTCCTCCGCGAAGCTCAAGAAGATGTATCTGCCGGCCGACGGCATCGAGATCGCGCTCCGCGCCAGCGGTGACCTCAAGATCCTGTATGGAATGTGAACCATTGACAGGACTACTCGATCGTCTTCGCCGTCGCAACCAGATCGGTACCGAATGCGCACAAACGCATCGTTTCGATCTCTTGGCTGTCCGATTTGCTCGCCGTAATAACCCTATTCTAAGACGAGGACGTAGCGGACCTGCCCCGACTTATCTTCGCGGAATATGTTGGGATGAAAGCTACTGGAGATAAGCCGATATGCCCAGCATGACGCGCGAAGCCGCTTAATTGTCAACTGCGCTTGAGAAGCTCTATTTCCAAACGCGCTCAAAAAAGTTGGCCGCGACAGAGCTGTTTATCCAACGAACTCAGCGCTCTGGCTTCTGGCTGGGGCGGGAGGGATCGAACCTCCGAATGGCGGAATCAAAATCAGTTTGATGATTTAACGATTTCAAGGCACGTTTGGAAAAATGGCTGAGAATGCGCCCTAACGATTTCAGTAGCTTGTCGACGGTTTCCAAATGAAGAGCAGCCGTTGGAGGGGATCAGTTGGGGACTCGGCGACCTCCTGGCAGTTATTTTCGCGGTGCACGCAAACCAGTAGGCACGTAGGCACGCAATCTGCGGTTGATCTCCTTCTCACGCCTGTTAGGCTGTTGAGATTGATCAGATTCTTTTTCAGCGAAGACCCTTCGTAGAGCCAGCCCTAGCGTGCGTTTGCGGCGTTCAAAGCATAGCGCCCATTGGTGAGGGGCACCACGAGCTCCGGGCCGCAGATCTTGCCGATCTCCTCGTCGACATCAGCGGTCTCGACCTTCTGCGCCGCAGGTTCGCGTCGGCTTGTGTGGCACGGTTCGCCAAAATTACTAAACGAAGCTAGTCGCCCTTGAGGTTGATCCAAAGCGTGCGAACGCGCTTCGATCCGTTGTTCCAAAATCTGTGGGGGCGCCTCGATTCGAACGAAATAAGGTCGCCTGCCTTCAGTTGGTAAGTTACGTTTTCGAGCTCAACTGTGAGCGTGCCCTCCAGCACGAAACCGTATTCGAAGCCGCTGTGAGCTCCGCGCTTCAGAGAGCTTCCTGTTTCTGGCTCGTACTCGTTGACCGCGAGCGAAATACCGCGTGACCGATCCTCGCGGAGAACGCGCCGAATGGCATCTTGAGCTGTTTTCACGAACGGCTGGTCGCTCGTGCGGATGACGACCCGTTCTTCGCCGGGCTCTTCCGTTACGATCAAATCAGACATCGTAACATTGAGTGCATTTGCTATTACAATTAATGATTGTATAGACGGGGCGGCACGGCCGCGTTCAACCAGGCTCAACATGGATGGGCTCAGGGCGGTGGCCTCAGCCAAAGCCTGAAGGGTCATTTCACGTTCCTGTCTGAGGATACGCAAGCGATTGCCTATCGCGGCAACAACTGCGCTCGAACTATCCTCAGCGGCCTCTGTTTCGACGTCTTTAGCCCGAGCCACGTCACTAAACCTCTTCAATGCTATCCGTCTGAACGAAAGAGTTAATAGCCCTTACCTACTGGTATGCCAATTTCAAAATTGCATGAATTTGAATATTATTAAAAACGAGGGATGGCGGCACAGGTTAGGGACGTTCTCCCTGCCGCGGACAGGCGTCGGGTGGTATTAGCCAAACGGGCCCGAAACGAGGGAGGTTGAACACATTAGCTGCATTCAACAGATATTGAAACATACTCAAATCTGAAGTTTGATGAATGTCGGCAATGGAGCCGGTCTCGGAGAGACTTCATCATGTCTAGATTTCGCCGACCGCATGCATCTGGCGATACCTCTGAGCATCGAGGACATCCCGAATTTGAAGAACATTGCTTCGATGTTCTTCGATTCCTGTGACCGCACCAGAGTTGGCAAGCTGCGTCGGCTATGGGACAGCCTACCGCAACGACCTCGGTCTGAAGCCGGTTTCGGAATGGAAGGAAGTCTGGGATGATCGTGTCCCAACCGGCTCGCACCTTCATCTGGTCGATTGGCCGCGTATCGTTCCGCAGATGCCGAACTCGGATCGCGACACTACGACGTGGTTCTGGACGAACAACGATTCAGCGAGGTAATGATGCCATTCGCTCCGACTAGCGACGGGGTGCGCCTGCACTACGAAGAGGTGGGAAGCGGAACGCCCGTACTCTTCCTGCATGAATTCGCGGGCGATCATCGAGCATGGGAACCTCAGATGAGGTTTCTTTCCCGGTCAAATCGCTGCATCGCATTCGCCGCGCGTGGATATCCCCCATCGGACGTACCCCCTGAGCCAGGCGCGTATAGCCAAAGTAAGGCCACCTCCGACGCTGTCACGATCTTGGACCACTTGGGTATCGAACGGGCCCACATCGTAGGCCATTCGATGGGAGCATATACCGCGCTGCATGTGGGATTGCGCCATCCGGGACGATGTTTATCGCTCGCGGCGCTAGGATGTGGATGGGGATCTAGGCCTGAAGATCGCGAGCATGCCGCGCTTGCTTGCGAGGAAATCGCGCAGTTGTTCGAGACCGGACCGATGACAAAAGCTGCCGGCGCGTACGCGCGTGCCGCGATGCGGTTGACGTTCCAGGCCAAGGATCCTCGCGGCTTCGCCGAATTCGAACGCATGCTCCAGCAGCATTCTGACATTGGATCTGCAATGACGATGCGGAATATCCAGGCGAAGCGACCGACGCTTTGGGACATGAAAGAAGCCCTCGAGAGACTCGAAGTTCCGCTCTTGGTTATCGTGGGCGACGAGGATCATCCGTGCCTTGACGGCAGTCTTTTCCTGAAGAGGGTTGTCCCGACGGCGGGTCTCCTGGTCATTCCGCGTTCCGGGCACACGATACCCCTGGAGGAGCCGGACATCGTAAGCAGAGCCTTGTTCGAGCTGTTTTCCGCCGTTTCCATGGGTACGTGGCTCTCGCATAGGTCCACAGCACAAGTTTCGTAAGACCAAGAGCGCCTGCTTTGGGACGAAGCACATCACTATGTAAACTGAAGGGCATCAACGATGGATTTGCAGCTAAAGGGTAAAACGGCCCTCATCACGGGCGGCAGCGAAGGCATTGGTCGCGCGATCGCGGCCGTTTTGACGATGGAAGGCGTCGATGTGGCCATCTGCGCGAGGCGCAAGGAGCCGCTGGAAGCCGCGCAAGCGGAGTTAAGCAAAAACTCCGGGCGCAAAGTCCTCGCGATTCCAGCCGACTTGACCAACGATGCGGATGCCGCGAACTTCGTCCGGAGAAGCGCGAACGAGCTCGGGCGCATTGATATAATGATCAACAATGCGGGCTCCGCGCCCGGTGGTGTTATCGAAACACTGTCCGAAGATGATTGGAGCAAAGCGCTTCAACTCAAATTCATGGGCTACGTTCGATGTCTTCGTTACGCATTGCCAATCATGGTGAAGCAAGGCGGCGGCAGGGTGGTAAATCTAATCGGAAACGACGGCGTAAAGCCTTCCTACTGGGAAATTGCACCGGGCGCGGCTAATGCCGCGGGGCAGAACCTTACGAAGTCGCTTGCCGGACAGTATGGAAAGCAGGGTATTTCATTCGTCGCTGTCAATCCCGGGCCCGTTCGCACTGAGCGCTGGGACGGCCTCGTAAGAGCCATGTCGAGAGATATGAACATTTCCTATGAAGAAGCCGACAAGCTCGCACCGTCCTCTATTCCACTCCGTCGGATCGCAGAACCAATCGAAGTTGCCAATCTCGTCGCCATGATGGCCTCCCCCTTAACGCATTACGTCAACGGCACGATGATCGAGATTGACGGGGGACAGGAAAAAGCCCTTATGGACCGGCTCCGCGATCGTTAAATGACTGCGCGCGTGTCGCTCCCCTAACTGCATAGCGGCCTCCGATCTCTATGGCGCCGACCTCGAGGCAATGGCTGACGTGCGCGGCAGGCGCTGGAGAGCCGGATAGCGCACCACACGTGACCGAAACCAATCCTTTCAGTGGCTCCCGCTGGCAGCCACTGCGCGTGCCGAGGAGCACAATCGCAGTGGCCCTTTGCCGGGTCGTAAAGCCAGCTCTATCGAGCGAGACTTTTCGCCGGAACATCGGCGGCGCCTGCCGGCAAGATAAGGTTCAGCAGGACAGCCGCTAAGGTGCCTATCACCATGCCGTCAGTCGCCAGGATTCGAACAGTTGGGGAGATGGTTTCGAATACCGCCGGAGGTGCGAAGTTGGTGATCATACTCAGGCCGACCGAGATAGCAATCAGAAGAACGTCTCGCTGGCTGAGTGCCATGGTAGAGAGGATCTTGACTCCTACCACGACGATCATTCCGAACATGAACAGGAGCGGCCCGCCCAACATGAATGCTGGAATGATGCCGACGACCGCTCCGAGCTTTGGAAAGAAGGCGATCATGATAAGAATGACGCCAGCCATTGCGACGACGAAACGACTGGCCACGCCCGTAAGGGAGATTGCGCCGACGTTTTGGTCGTAAGAGATGAGCGAGACACCCCCGAAGAGTGCTGCCAAGACCGAACCGAGGCCATCACCAGCGACGGCGCCCCGGATACGCAGCCCCGACTGGTCGATACCGACCATTGCGCAGAGAGCGAGCGTAATGCTCATGGTGTAGACGGCGGCGACGAGGTGATCGACGAGAATCGTAGTCAATCCGGCGGAGTCGGGCCATGCGAAGCCATATGGGAGTAGCGTCGGGAGCCGGACCCAAGGGGCTTTGGTTATCGTCGAGAAATCACCAAAGCCGATGGCCATGCCAACAAGATAGATTGCGATTACGGCAAAAAGTACGGAAAGCGATTTCACAACCTTTTGGCGCAAGTTTGCGATGAACCCGATCAGGACAACGCTGCCGATCAGAAAGAAGATCGTGATGGTTTTGCCGAAATACGGAGTATTCGCCCCGAGTGCGACGTTGGTGGCGATTCTCATGAGCGAGAGGCCGGTCACGACAAGAAGAATGCCGATAACGACTGGGGGAAACAACGCCCGAAGCCTTCCGATGAACGGACTGATGATCAACAACATAAGACCACCCAGGATCATCGCTACGGTGACGGCGCCAAGCCCCTGAACTTTCCCGATGGCTATGGCTGGCGCGAGGTAGACAGTATAGGTACCAAGCAATAGCGGAAGCCGAGCGCCGACCCAGAAGATCCCAATCGAAGAAATTACCGTCCCTACGCCGCATCCGAGCATGACGCCAGAAAAGAGTGTCGAGCGCATCTCGGGGGAAAGGTCCAACATCTGGCCGAGTACTAGCGGTGTGACCATCACGTTGGAGAACATGATCAAGACGTGCTGGAGGCCGAATAGCACCAGGGGGATGAACGGCGGCTTGTCTTCTACGCCGTAACGAAGCTCGATGAGGTCGGAAGCGTGGGCGTCACCTTCGCTCGCCAGGGCTTTTCCCACTTTCATGTGTCGTACTTGTTCCATTAACTCCTCCCCCTCGATGTATTGCACAGTCGCTTCGAACACCGCGCCGCCAACGAACCGTTTTTCGGAGTGATAGCGAAGCAATGAAACAGTCGAACCGCAGCCCCTGCGTGAAACTTTGATGATATTAAAATCACTTTAATAGTATTGACAAGGTTATTTTGAGGTCAAACTGATCGTTTTGCGACCTCCGACTGGATCAGCCACATCTCGGCCACGCCAGGCATTAGTGAAAACGAAAGAGGGGCCCCTTCGAAAAAGAGCCCCTCGCCTCCCCCGCCTAACTGTCTAGTCCGTCAGCGACCGTCCGGTCCGCCAGACATCATTCCTGAAGGGATCTGCCGCGGACCGAAGATCGCCTTAGCGACATCGCCAACGGCTTCGACGTTTTCCTCGATGCCCTGGAAGCAGACGATGCGGCAGGGGCAGGCTTCCAGCCCCTCGTAACGCCAGGGGAAGGCACCGATGACGGCACGTTGATTCAGCATGAGCTCGATGTCGCCTCCCACGTTTTCAGCGTGGATGAGACCCTCCTGGAAGGCCTGCGAATGGAAGGGGAAGTAATCTTCCACCACTTTCCGACCACTGCGCTTGTGCGTATAGGAGTTCTTTCCGAAGAATTCGTCGCAAGTCATGCCGACCTTAGCTTCGAACTGCTTGGCCAGGTCCGGCCGCATGCGGCGGATTGTCGTGTTCATTGCGTGATCGCCGGAGCCGCAATCGATACCGAACCACTTGATCTTCTTCTTGAGCATCCAATCGAGGAGTTCCTGCTTTCCACCGGGATGCATGCAGAAGTATTTCACGAGGTCCTGCTGAGGCTTTCCTTCCCAGTAACGGTGCCAGCCGGTGTGGATGATCAGGATGTCCCCGTCCTTTACCTCAACAGGTGCACTTTCGATCATCTCGGGCGTGATGACCGCCCAATCTTCCATATGTTTCGAGACATCGACCACTGCTCCCGGACCGACCAGAAAATCCAGAGGATAGGACGCCATATCGCCCATGCCATCGGTACCGTGCATTGCACCGTCGATGTGCGTTCCCACATGCAAAGCGGTGTCGATACGCTGGGCGACGATGTGGATCGTCTGCAGATTCTGCGCATAGTACATCTTGTTGCCCGCGTACCCGACCCAACCGGGGGTATGTACGTTCATTAGATGAGACATGTCGACGATCTTCATCGTACAAATTCCTTTAGTTTCGTTGATCGATTAGGCCGCTTTCTTGAAGAAGGATCCCAACCATCCCTTCAAGGCAGCGAAAAACAGGGAGGTTGTATTGAGTGGCTTTACCGCTCCAGCCCCACGCGGCATCGTCTGGGCGACGTCTGAAGGCGCCGATGCCTGAGGAACGCCGTCGGCATTAGCCGGAGCGTTCCGCCTCGCAAGCTCAACCTCGGCATTGTTCACGAATTCCGCGACAAGTTGATTTGCGATTTCGGTCAGCAGGCCAGTCCTGCCGAACTGCGCGATGCCACCGGAAAGCTGGACGTCGGCGACCACAACGACCCGCGTCGCATCACCTTCCGGAAGAAGCTCGCACTTCATCGCCATCTTCCCGCGACTGGCGCCCTTGCGGTCAACGCCTTTGCCTTCGAACTCGACCTTCTTGGCTCCTTCGTCGTACTTGACTTTGGCCTCGCCCTCGAAGCTCGCCTGGAAAGGCCCTACCTTCGCGGAGACCTTGCCGCTGAGCGTGCCGTCATCCTTCGTGCCTAGATACTTCGCACCTGGAAGACACTCTGCCACGCTGGGGACGTCGTGGAAGAAACTCCAAACCGCCGCGAGCGGTTGCGAAACGACGAAATTCTGTTTGATTTCCATGGCCTACATCCAACATTCTTAGAGTACTCGGTCCCCGATCTTCACGGCATAGACGTCGGTCCGGCGGTCATCGCGCGGGTTCACCAGTTCGGATCGATGTCGAGCTGCCGCCGCCGCATCGGGGTCGTACTCGACAACCATGAGCTGCTCGGACGCTTCATCCAGCGGACCTGCCAACACTCTCCCGAAAGGATCGACGACGAGAGAATTACCCAAGAACCGCTGATCGCCGAGTACGCCGGACTGCGAGGCGCAAGCGACATAGACTTGATTCAGATTGGCCTGAACGACTGCACCGCGGGCCTGGGTTATAAAGCCCTCTTTGTCATGCGTTGTTCGATCAAAGCCGCCAACCCATGCCGTCGGCACTGCAAGCAGATCTGCGCCTTGAAGAGATAAGAGCCGCGCGACCTCAACAAATCTTAGATCGTAGCAGACACAGAGCCCGACAGTTCCGATCTCGGTTTTCGCGACAGGAAGTCCAAGATCCCCAGGTGAGAAGACACGCCTCTCTCGGTCGAACAGATGAAGCTTACGATAATGCAGGAGCGGGCCGCTGGGGCCAACAAGCATTGCGGAATTATAGAGCTTACCGTTGCTTTTCTCGCAGAATCCACCCGCGATCAAAACGCCGTGCTCAGATGCCGCCGATGTCCATCGCTTGAGCGTTGGCCCTTCGAATGCCTCCGCAACTTCGGCGAGACGCTCGGCATCTAGGGCATATCCCGAGACGACTAGCTCGGGCAGAACCACAAGTCGCGCTCCGCGCCTGGCAGCACCCTCAACGTAGCCAACGGCGCGCTCGCGATTAGCCTGAGGTTTGAAGGCTTCAGCCCTGAACTGAGCGACCGCGATCTTCACCGGCTGGGGGGCTCCGAATCCGGGGGCAGCGCGCCAACCTTCTTAAGTAGCGGGACGTCTGCCGGCGCTGGCCCACCAACACTCACAACTTCGACGCCACGGTCGGCCGCTATCGCGTGTTTGACGCCGATCGGCACATGCACTGCGCATCCCGCGTGGAAGGGCAGATGAATGTCGTTCGTATAATCGTGCGCGGTTCCCGAACCCTCAAGAATAAATATCGTGTCTTCGGAGATCGTATGAATATGAGGCACATTCGCCTCACCCGGCTCGAGCACGACATAGTTCAGATTTGCCGTCCAAGCACCCGTGCCCGGCCAGATCACGAACCGCGCATCCTTGGAGATAAACGACAGACGAAGTGTGGGATGATCCCGGTGAAAGACTCTGATTGCCATGGTCCCGCCCCTCAGTTCGACAAGCCAGCGTAAAGGCTCTCATCGGCGGGACATGGACCGCCGAGGATCTTCATACCGGAAGAACTCGCGACGAATTGATAGCGGTCATTGGCATCGATGTGCACCATACCGCCCTCGCCCAATTCTTGGGTCGCACCAGTCCCAATGTCGATCACCACGCCCTGCCCCGTGACGACGTAGTAGGCGGCGTCGCTTTTCGGGTGGCAGAGCTGCACTGTCTTCGAATGCTCACCCAGCGTAATGAGCTGAAAAGTACGATGGAATGCGCCCATCCCTGGCCAAATCACGACTTTGGCGTTGCCGACACCCTCTACGATAGGTATCTCTTGGGAGTGACTAGCGTCGATGACTTGGATCGCCTCACCCATGCTGGATTTCGCTCCTTTTTCAACTGTATTCAAACTTATACAATAGAATTGAAAAGCACAATCCTCGTTGGGCAAGAGCGGCTACGATTTTTTGGGCAGGCAACTCGGAAAAGGTGACTGAAGTGGCTCGAACGAAGGATGTCGCGGTTGAGACGGCGGAAGATGCATCGAATGCGGTCGTCGCCGCGATCGGCAATCGCTTGCGCACTCTGAGGCAGGAGCGCGAGATGACGCTCCAGGATTTGGCCGAAGCAAGCGATCTCAGCCCCTCGATGCTAAGTTTGGTTGAGCGCGGAAGGGCTGCGCCGTCCATCCAATCCCTGATCGTTATTGCGAACGCGCTCAATGTCACCATGTCCGAGTTGATCGTCACCGATCAAGCGGATGACGAGCGTATAGTTGTTCGCGCGGCTGATCAGCCGTTCGTAAAGACCGCCCAAAACGTAGTTAGACGCGTCTTGCGCGAAGATCGCGCGCGCGGAATCTCGCTCGCCATGAATGAATATGAGCCCGACACGGGGAGCTCACTCAAGCGCGGTGCCCACGCCGGGTTTGAATATGGCTTTGTTCTCGAGGGGCAGCTTACGGTCGAGCTCGAAAACGTGACCTACCAACTCAAGGCTGGCGACTTGATCTCCTTTGAGTCGAAGCGACCTCACAGGTTTTGGAACAACGGGTCAAAGCGCGTCAGGACGCTTTGGATCAACCTGAAAGGCGACTAGTCACGATTTCGCGAATATTGGTGCACCATCGCGTGCAACTTGCTGGGCCCGATCGGAAGACAATCGACTAGCCCAGGCGACTGCAACGCATCGTCAACAGCAGCGCCGATGGCTGCGCCCACCGCGGTAAGGCCTCCTTCCCCTGCGCCACGGACGCCGAGCGGGTTCTGAGGGCTCGGGCAATCTTCTCGTAGGAACATCTCGATCTGGCAGGTTTCGTTGCTCGTCGGCATGAGGTAGTCGGCAAAACTAGTTGCAAGCGGTTGGCCCGATTCGTCGTAGACGAACTCTTCCAGCAACGCCCCGCCAATCCCTTGGACAGCGGCGCCAGCGATCTGGCCATGCACCAGTACCGGGTTGATCGCGCGGCCGACCTCATAGCCGACGACGTATCGCTCGATCTTGACGCCCCACGTTTGATCATCGACGTGGACCTTGGCGACGTGGACGCCGTACGGGTAATTCATGTGATCAGCATGGAACCATCCTTCGGCCTCAATGATATCGGGCGTTTGGTCCGCGATCTCTCTAAGCTGAAGGGTCGTATTCGAATCCCGAAGCCGGACCATCCCGTCTACGAGCGTGAGATCCTCTGCGGAGTCCTTCCGCAAAAGTGTCGCTGCGGCGGCCAGGATCTTGTCGCGCAGCGCTCGCGATGCGATTTGGGCGGCGGAGCCCGTCATAACGGTCACCCGAGACGCAAAGGCGCCCAATCCGACCTCGATCCGTGAGGTCTGCCCGTGGACGACGCATATTTGCTCGATTTCGACGGACAGCACCTCCGCACAGATCTGCGCCACGATCGTCTCGACGCCCTGCCCGATAGAGGCGACGCCGGTTATGATTTCGATCGACCCGTCCTTCAGCAGCCTGGCTCTAACGAGATCGCGAGGTCCCAAGCCGCTCTTCTCAATGAAGAGCGCCACCCCGATGCCAACATGCTCACCCTTGGAGCGGCGATCAGCGGCCTCGGCCCGCAACTGGTCGTAACCGACATGAGCCAGGGTCTTGTCCAGAAGATCATGGTACTTTCCGGCGTCGTATACGACTTCAGTGCCGAGTGCATCGATCTTCCTGTCGTACGGCATGCGATCTTCTGGAATGAGGTTGACGCGCCTCACCTCCACCGCATCGAGGCCCAAACGATGCGCGATCACATCCATCAATCTCTCGCGCGCGAACGTACTTTCGTACCGGCCAGGCGCGCGATATGTGCCAGACGGCGTCTTGTTGGTCAGGCGAATGTGCCCATTCACGCGATAGGCCGGGATCAGATAAGGGCCGGGCAAAAGCGCCGCAGCGAGGTCAGAGACCGTGCCTCCGTGAGTGCGCACGTACGCGCCTTGATCCGTGAAGAACTCATCCTCTAGGCCCAGGACGAAGCCCCTATCGTCAACTGCTGCACGTAGCCGATGGACTTGATCTCTCGAATGGTTGGCGGCGAGCAGATGTTCGCGTCGATCCTCGATCCATTTCACCGGCCGGCCGAGCCGCAACGCGGCAGCGCAGACCAACACGTCCTCAGGATACAGCTCCCCCCGGATGCCGAAACCACCCCCAACATGGCCTTCGCTCAGTTCGATCGCCCCCTTTTCAAGGCCCAACATACGGCCGATCGCGTCGCGGTTATAATGAGGGACCTTGGCAGCGCCGTACATGGTCAGCACCCCAGTATTGGGGTCATGTACAGCCAACGCTCCGCGTGTCTCCATAGGCACGCCTGTATGTCGGCCGACGGCGACCTCAAGCTCGACAACGTGACTTGCCTTCGCAAAGGCCTGATCCAGCTCTCCGTAAGCCTTGGTAATGACCGCCGGCTCACTCAGAACCCCCGGCAACGTTTCCGGCATGAATTCGACAGGAGGTGCGGTTGCGTCGAGGTGCACCACTCCTTCGTCTATGTCGCAAAAGACGAGATCCGCAGCGTCCTCCGCTTGATACACATCTTCGGCGAAGACGAGCGCGACGGGCTCTCCTACATAGCGCACATAGTCGCGCGCCAAAACCGGCTGCCGGTATGGCTCCAGCCCCTTGATGCGCGTCATGCGAAAGTCAATTAGCGGAATGTCCGCGACATCCGCGGCGGTCCAGATCGCCACGACACCCGGCATCGCTCGCGCATCCTCTGCGTCGATCGAAAGTATTCGGCCGAACGCAACGGGCGAGCGGACGACCCTCATAATCAATTGTCTGTCGAACTGATAGTCGGCCGCAAATCGCCCCTGCCCCAGCAGGAGCGGCTTGTCTTCGAGCCGCTTCAGCGATTTTCCGATCGCGCTCATTTGCGCATCTCGGCGGCAGCCAACTTCACCGCTTTGATGATATTCTGGTAACCTGTGCACCTGCACAGATTCGAAGATAGCACCTCCCGCAGCTCATCATCCGAAATGTCCGGATCAGCTTCCAGCGCACCCGCGGCAAGCATTAGGAAGCCAGGCGTGCAGAAGCCGCACTGCAAGCCGTGGTTCTCCCAAAACTGCTTCTGCAGAGGATGAAGAACCTCGCCCTTGGCCAGTCCTTCAACAGTACGAACCTCGGTCTCGCCCACTTGAACCGCAAACATGAGACACGCGCGGACGGGCTTTCCGTCGACCAACACAGTGCAGGCACCGCACACGCCATGTTCGCAGCCGAGATGCGTACCCGTCAGGCCGCAGTCTTCGCGCAAGGCGTCGGCCAAGCTACGCCGGGGCTCAACTGCGATGGCGTACGATTTTCCGTTGACGCGGAGTGCGATGTTGACCTTATCAGTCATGCCGTACGTTTCCCTCTGATATGGTCCAAGATGCGTTGTGGCGAGGCCGGCATTTCGAAGATCTCGATGCCGAAGGGCGACAGCGCGTCGACTACCGCGTTGATGACGCTCGCTGGCGCTCCGATGAGCCCTCCCTCGCCGACTCCCTTCGCTTTCGTGATCGACGCATTCGACATCGTATAGCTGTGCAGAATTTCAATCGTCGGAATTTCGAGCATCGTCGGCGGAAGAAAGTCTGCGAGCGACGTGGTTAGGCAGTTTCCGAGGTCGTCGTATACGATCTCTTCGTAGAGCGCATTGGCGATACCTTGGGCGACGCCTCCATGGATCTGCCCGTCGACAATCATCGGGTTGATCAGGACCCCGGCGTCCTCGGCTACGACAAAGCGTTCGATCTTCACCTGACCTGTTTCGACGTCGACCTCGACGATCGAGGCATGCGACGCATTCGAGAACGTTCCGGCGGGGTCGTATATTGCGTTCTCGTGAAGACCGGCGCCGACACTCGGAAACTTGTGGCTCTGATGATAGGCCGCGCGCGCAAGCTCGGCGATCGGCACGCTTCTGTTGCTATTGCGGATCTTGGCCAGACCGTCGTTAAGATCGATATTGTCCGGGTCGGATTCCAGGATGGCTGCGGCAATTACCTTCAGCTTCGACGCAATCTTGCCCGCGGCCAACTTGCTCGCGCCGCCCGCGATAACCATCGAGCGGCTGGCAAATGTCCCCCAACCATATGGCGTCGCATCTGTGTCTCCGGAAATGACCTTGACCATCTGCGGCGTCACGCCGAGCTCATCGGCGACCAGTTGCGCCAGGCTAGTCTTCAGGCCTTGACCGTGCGGTGAGGCGCCGATCCGGACCGAAACATTGCCGGATGGGTCCATGGTGCAGTCGACGATCTCATAGCCGGGCACAATATCCATGCCACGTGCCGCATAGGCGGGCGTGCCATACCCTGTACGCTCATTGAACACAGATATGCCAAAGCCGAAATAGCGGCCTCTCTCCCATTCCCGCTTCTGACGTTCGCGGAAGGCCGGCAAATCGATCGCATTGACCGCGCTCTCCATCGTCGCCTTGTACGAGCCCTCGTCGTAAATCAGGCCGGTTGGGGTTCGATGAGGAAACGTATCCACCAGATTACGACGACGGATTTCGATCGGGTCGATACCGAGGCGCCTTGCGGCCACATCCATCATTCGTTCCATAGTGAAGGTCAGCGTCGGCCGCGAGACGCCGCGATATGGCGCCATCATGCAAGTGTTCGTAGTCACTCCGCGTGAGCGTGCTCCGTATTCCTTGACGGCATAGGGCCCGGGCAGCTCGGCAAGCGCCATCAACGGTTCGACGCCACAAGTTACCGGATAGCAGGAAAAGGCCCCGACGTTGCTGCGCATGTCGGCATCGACACCAAGCAATTTGCCGTCAGCGGAGAACGCCCCGGTTACAGTGAATGCCTGATCCCTGCTGTGGGTCGAAGCCATGAGGTTTTCACGGCGATCCTCGATCCATGCGAGGTTGCGCTGCAGGTGCCGAGCTAACCATACTAGGATGATGTATTCTGGAAACAGCGACATCTTCTGTCCAAAGCCGCCACCAACGTCAGGCGCGACAACGCGAAGATCGGCTTCCGGAATTCCTAGAACATCTGCAATTCCGGTTCGCAGCATGTGAGGCATTTGAACCGAGGCGAACAGCGTCACCCGCCCCGTAACGCGATCGTACTGGGCGACACCTCCCCGTGTTTCGAGGGGCATCGCTGCCTGCCGGCGCGAGCGAATCTCCATCCTGATCGTAGCCGCCGCTTGCTCCAACACGGCATCGAGACCGGACGTCCTGATTTTCCCTTCGACTAGAACGTTGGTTGATGCCTGCTCGTGCACAATGGGAGAGCCCTCCTGCAAGGCAAGATCGACATCCAACGCTGCATCGCCGGGTTCGATATCCACGAACACTTGTTCGGCCAGGTCCTCCGCCGTTGCGTGATCTTCTGCAACGACAACGGCGATCGCCTGGCCAGCGAATACCACGCGATCCCTAGGAAGGACCGGTTGCTCGATCGCGACATAATCCGGCCTGTGTAGGATCGGCTTGATGCCTTTGACGCCATCAAGATCCGCCGCCGTGAACACCAGTCCTTCGTCGGGCTTTTCGACACCTAAGATCGTTCCGCTTGCTACCGGACTTCTGACGAAGCGAACGGATGCTGAGCCGCGGGCGACATCGGCGACGTAGTTGCCGGCCCCCTTGACGAGGGCCGGATCCTCCAGTCTCGGAAGGGATCGGCCAATCCAACTCATGCGGCAGCCTCGGTCAAAGCCCGTACCAAAACGGGTTTGATGAGATCCTTGCGGTACTCGGACGTACCGTGAATATCGCTGGTGGGTGTGATGAGATTCGATGCTTCGGCAGCAACAGCCTCGAACGTCGATGCGTCGGCACGCTGACCGATCAGACCCGCTTCGATGCTTGAGAGTCTTATTGGCTTGTCGGCGACTCCGCCGAGGCCTATCCGAGCCGACCTGATACGAGAACCGTCGAGCTCCAAGGCGACGAGCGACATGGCGAGGGCAAAATCACCTTTTCGTCGCGAAAACTCATAAAAGCCGCCCCGAAACGCCGGGCTACCGAGCGGCAAACGAATTTGCGTCAGTAGCTCGTTAGACTTTACGGCAGTTGTAAAGGTCCCCTTGAAAAATTCCTTCGCTGACACACGACGCTTGCCCGCTTTGCTCTCTATCAGCATTTCCGCGTCAAGCACGATAGACGTGAGACACCATTCCGAAGCCGGATCGGCGTGGCAGAGGCTACCACCAAAGGTCCCTCGCTGTCGGATGGGGTAATGAGCGATGGATTGAACGACGCGAGAGAGAAGGTCGCCAACGGGATTGTTCACGACCGGCTTGTGGAACGTCGCATGTCGGGTCAGCGCGCCGATGACCAAGTGGTTTCCGTCGACGCTGATGCCCGACAGTTCCGGAATATTGTTTGCATCGATCAACATCGACGGACGCGCCAAGCGGAAGTTCATGGCCGCGACGAGACTTTGGCCGCCGGCGAGAACTTTCGCCTCGTCGCCATGCTCATCGAGCAAACCGAGTATTTCGTCGAGGCTCGTCGGTCGGTGATAAATGAATGATGCGGGTTTCATCGATCAGCAAATTCTCTTGTTGGGCCTTGCCGGCGCTCTCCGTCGAGCTGCCGGCGTGCTCGCCTCGCCAAAGAGGCGAGACCAGCCGACGGGTTCCGTCAACCGAAAGGAATGAGATCGCAACTGCTACCAGCGCGGTTCGAGCTGACGATCGTCCACCGTTGCTGCGCCATTCTAAGCACCCTCATTTGTTACCTAAACCAGCGCTTGGACCATTGCACTTTTTTGAATTCTACTCAATAAGCTTTATGTCACTCAAATGATCCAGGGCTTCGAGAGGCGATCCCCGCCTCCATTCGGTGACAAGTCGGGTCGGCTGGTGAAACATTTAGTCAAACGGAAAGCTCCGAAAGACCGGAAAACCAGGATAGCCTACGTCCTTGATAAGCAGATAGGATTCATGCTGAGAAGACTCCTGAGGCGCCACGAAGCAATTTTTTCTGCCGAAATTGGTCCAGAGTTGACCCCGCCGCAATGGGCGGCCTTGTCGAAACTGAGCGAATTGGGCGCTTGTACGCAAAATCTGCTCGGGCGACTGACGTCAATGGATGCCGCCACCATCAAGGGGGTCGTCGACCGACTGGAATCGCGCCGACTTGTAAATCGAAGGCAAGATCAGGCCGATACACGCCGCATGATTCTGAGCCTGACTCGCGAGGGAAAGCAGCTTGTCGCAGGGGTCCAGCCCATGGCGCTCGCTGTCTCGGAGAGGACTCTCTCGCCACTAGCCTCCGATGAACAAGTTCTCCTCCTCGAGTTGCTTAAGAGACTGCGGTAGTCATTCAGTCTGCTGCGACGGTTCGAAAACAAAATGGCGCCGCGGTATTCGCGGCGCCATTGGCTTCTCTTCTCTGGCGGCTGGAACTTCACGGTGACGCCCAAGGTCAGCATCGGCGCTACTTGAGCGTCGCAGCGCTGGTTCGCCAGGTGATGCCGGTGGTGTGGGCTCATGAGAGCCGCTGTCGGCCGGCTCGACATCAGGCAGACGCGTGGTCCGAGCCCATGGCTGCGGCCGATCTCAGCAGGCGCAGTTGGCGCGTATCTTTAAGTACGCTCTTCTCTGATGTACGGCTGCCCAAGTGAGGCAGGTCCGTCGGCGTCGGATCGCTCACGAAAGGCTTGCCAAATCATCACTGCGAACGTTGCGAGATACGGGGTCATCAACAGGTAATACTGAGGTAGCTTGACGCCTGCAGCGTTGAGCTGCGGAATGAGTGCCTCCACGGCACCGAACAGTATGGCGCCGGCCAGAGCTTGGATTGGCTTCCAGCGAGCGAAAATGACGAGCGCGACGGCGATCCAACCTCGACCGCTGGTCATGCCAGCGACCCATATTTTGGCGCTGACCACGGAGAGATAGCCCCCCGCTAGACCAACCAAGAGTGCGCCCGCGACTACGGCCAAAAAGCGCACCCTGGATACGTTAATGCCCGCCGCATCGGCCGCATCCGGATTCTCTCCGACCGACTTCAGCTTGAGACCATAGGTCGTCGAATTCAAAAAGTAATGCACAGCAAAACAGATGGGCACCAAGAGGTAGATGAGCATATCGTGTCTAAAAAAGATCGGACCGACGACGGGCAAGTCGCTTAGAAACCCAAAATGCAGTTCAGCGATACCCGGGATCGCGCGATTGGACCAATCTGCTAGTGTGCCCACCAGGTTCGTCAGACCTTGGCAGAAGAATACCAGCGCCAGCCCCGCGATCACTTGGTTGACGCGCAGCCAGACCACCAGCACGGCAAAAAGAAGCGATACGATCCCTGCAGCGGCCATGGACGCCACGATGGCCAAGAAAGCGGAGCCATCGGTCGTAAGATATGCACCGACTCCTGCGAGTGCGCCGACCAGCATCAGTCCTTCGGCGCCCAGCGATAACACCCCCGCTCGCTCGGAGACGATAAGTCCGACCGATGCCAGCGCGTACGGCAAGGCAAGGGCCGGAATGCTGGCTAACCATGTGACCAAAAAGTCTTTCATGCAGTTCCCACGGCGTCAGCGTTGCAGGATCAGGCGATGGCGGACGAAGAAGTCGGCGCCCGCAACACTCATCACGATGATCGCCTGGATAAGCTGCACCATCGAGAACGGTATCTGATAGAAGATCTGAAGGCTCTGCCCTACCACGAACAGAACCGCTACCAAAATCGCTACAACGCTCGCAGACAACGGATTGTTCTGCGCAAGGAACGCGATGAGAACACCGGAAAAACCGTAACCTTCAAAGTATCCTTGCGTTAAGCGACCTTCAATTCCGGACGGAATGACGAATCCGGCAAGGCCGGCAATCGCGCCAGATGCTAAGACCACGATCGCGACGATGCGGCCGGTTGGCACACCCATTCGATGAGCCATCGAGGTGTTCGCATAGATGAAGCGGAGGTAGAAGCCGGCGCGACTGACTTGAAGAAGCCAGAACGTAGCCGCGACAACCACGACGGCAACGAGCATGCCGGCTTGCAGCCATTCTCCTATGACGGGAAGTCGCTCCGCCGCCGAAAACGGCCCCGAATGAGGAAATGAGTCGGCCGGATCCTTCCAGGCACCGAACAGCAAATCGTAAAGCGCATATTGCGCTATATAGTTGAGGAGAAGTGTGGCGATAATTTCGTTGATGCCCAGCAGATACTTCATTGCCATCGGCAAAGCGACCCAGATAATGCCGCCGAGCATGGCGGCAAGAGCCATCAATTCAATGCGGATGCTCTCTGCTCCGATCTGATGAAGCGAGATTGCCGTGGCGGCGATGCCTCCCATGATCATTTGACCCTCGAGACCGAGGTTCCAAAACCGAGCCCGGAAGGCGACTGAAGCCGCGATACCGACGAGAATGAGAGGGACGGATTGACTGAGGACAGCCCTAAGGCTCCCAGGGTCCGCCAGCGTCGAGCCGAATTCTGTGACGAGGCTCGATGGCGCTACTCCTGCCAACGCCAGGATAATCGCGGATACGACGAGTCCGAACACCACTGCTGCCAGGCTAACCAACGCCCGAGCCCAGACTGGCATATCCAGCCGCACTTCAAGGACAACGCGAAGCCGTCGCGGTCGCGAGGGCGGCGCATCGTTCAACGTCGTCATGATCACTCCGGTGCTCTGATTAGACATGGCCCACCATTGCACGACCGATCGCTTGACGATCGGCTGGGGCATCGAATTCGGCAACTATGCGTCCTGCCGTCATGACCCCGATCCGATCCGAAAGGCTGAGGATCTCGTCCAGATCTTCGCTGATCAGCACGACTGCGACACCCTCCTCCCGAGCGGCGAGCAGCCGACGGTGGATTGCTGCACAAGCTCGTACATCCAGCCCGCGGCTCGGGCTGTGGACGATGATAATCCCTGGCGTCCGGCTGAATTCCCTCGCCATGACCAACTTCTGAGCGTTGCCGCCGGAGAGTAAACCGACGCGCTGTGAGGTACTTCGCACCCCCTGCACGTCCGCATCTCGCAACGCCACGCTAGTCGCCTCGCGTGCGGCCGCGCGTTTGATGCGCCACCAAGGTCCGAACCGTCCGGTATGCACGTGCGCGATCGCGTAGTTGTCCACGATGGATACCGAAGACGCGATCGCTTGCCCCTGCCGATCGGCAGGCACGGTCGCAAAGCCAAAATCGACACGGCTACGCGGCCCCCCCGAAGAGAGGTCGACGCGGTCGCCGCCAGGCAACGCGACTTCGACATGGCCGGCGGACGGCGCACGTGATCCGCTTAGGATGTCCGAGAGTTCAGTTTGACCATTGCCACCCACCCCGGCGATACCGTAGATCTCCCCCGATCGTACGGTGAAAGTCACATGACGCAGGCGGGATTGATCAGAAGACTCATCATTCAAGCTGCGCACGATCAGACGCTCAACACCCGGCTTTCCTTCCCCACGTCGAGGCGCAACAATCTTAGTTCCGACCGCAAGTGTTGTGAGTTCGTCGCTTGGGGTTCCGCGGTTGAGGGTCGCGATCGTCCGCCCCCCGCGCATCACTGTCACGCGGTCGGCGAAGGTTTGCACATCGCGAAGTTTATGCGTGACGAGCACGATGGCGGTTCCGCGTTGCGCCAGATCACTGATGGTTCGAAGTAGCGTCGCTCCCTCTTCATCCGTGAGCACCGCAGTTGGTTCGTCGAGGATGAGAATCCGCGCGCCAGCGACTAGAGTTTTGATGATTTCGACCCGTTGCTGCTCTGCAACTGACAGCAGGCCGACCGGGCGGTGCAGATCAAGGACGAAACCGAGAGTCTCGGCGTGCTTCCTAATTTCCTCACCGATCGCGGCCAAGCCTTGCCGATAGCTTCCGCGCGGATTGGCGAGCAGGACGTTCTGCACGGCACTAAACCGCTTAACTAGCTTGAAATGCTGATGAATCATGCCGACACCGCGCGCCATGGCGTCGCGCGGACCGGAAAGATCACAGGCCTGGCCGTTTATTCGAAGCGAGCCGCCGTCGGGCGAGTAGAGCCCGGCGGCGACATTCATAAGTGACGATTTACCGGCGCCGTTCTCACCGAGAATTGCGTGGACCTCGCCCCAGCGCACTTCGAGGCTTGCACCGTCCAGGGCCCGGAAGCTACCGAAGTTCTTCCGGATTCCCGTCATCTCGAGCGCGAGAGCGTTGTCCACCACCGAATCCGCCTGCTGGGACTATATCAATTCTGGGTCACGACGCCCTTCACGTACCAGTCCATCTTCCAGAGATCGGCGCCGCCAAGAACCTTACCCGCCGGCACGCGCTCTTTACCATCACGATCAAGCAGGGGTCCCTGGAAGACTTGTTTGCCATCGACGATCTCTTTGCGAGCGGCCTCGATCTTGGCGACCACTTCCTTAGGAACTGCCGAATTGCAGCAGGCGATCTCGGTGCCGCCGCCGGCGATACCCGGAAAATCACCGTATGGATCCGGCGTCCACGTGCCGGATTGGATCTTCTTCAGCTCGGGGATAAAGAAACGATCCCATACCCAAACGGATGAGCAAAGCGTCGCTTTGGGCGCAAACTCGCGAAGGTCGCGATTGTGTCCCGTACCATAGACGCCGCGTTCTTGTGCCACGATCTGTGTTGTTGCGGTATCGATGTTCTGGCCGAGCACATCGGCCCCCTGATCGATCAGCGCCTTCGCGGCGGTTCGCTCCTTCACGGGATCGTTCCAGCTACCAGTAAAGACGGCATAGACGACGGCTTTGGGATTCACGGCCTGAGCGCCGAGCGCGTACGCATTGATCGTCCAGTTGACAAGGCCAAGTGGATGCGCGGCTACGAAGCCAATCTTGCCGGACTTCGACATGGCGCCTGCCGCCATACCGCAGAGATACTGGCTTTCGTAGGTCTTGCCATAGACGCCACCGAGATTGGCAGCGTGCTGCGTACCGGAAATGTCGATGAACGCGACGTCGGGATGTTTCTGCGCGAGCGCCTTAAACGCGTCGGAATAGCCGAACGAACTTCCGAGAATGACGTTGTAGCCCCGCTTGATATAGAGTTCTGCCGCGGGTTCGATCTTGGCCGCCTCGTCCGGCACGTTTTCGACGAATGGGATCTTCAAGTTGAGATCCTTCTCGATCTTCTGTCGCGCTTCGTCGATCGCTTGCTGCCAGCCGCCGTCATTCTTGGCGTTGAGGTAGATCCAGGCTGGCTTGATCTCGCCCTTGAGCTTAAACTCGACAGCTACGGCCTGACCGAAGGTGGCCGCAGCAATTGCAGACAAGAAAAGGAATGGCTTCGTCATTGCGCGCATATGTTTCCCCTCCGCGATCGAAATCGATGCGTGACATTTTTAATGTCGCTCAAGTCTGTTCTATGTTATTCAATTGCGCAAGCATATTTTGCGCGCAGGCCATGGCTAACCGGCGTGCATAGAGCAATCGGAGGTGAGCCATGAAGACCTATGTGTATGGCGACCAACGCGAATTGCCGCCCGGCTTTGAGGAATTCACATCGCTCAAGCAGACTGTCGCAGTCTGCATCGACCTACATCAGGGACATTTGGCCGACGACCCCGACTGCCCTTGTCCGGCGCCCCGCGCCCGAGAGATCGTTTCCAAGGTAGATGTCTTTCATCGTGCCGCGCGCGCGCTCGGTGTGCCAGTGATCCATGTGCGCAGCGAACTCCGGAAGAACGGCTCTGACGACATCCATGGGGTGAAAGCTGCATGGCGTATGGTGTTCCCGCTACATGTCGGTCCGATCGCCAACTCTGACGCTCACGCTATCGAGGGGAGCCGGTGGACTCAGTTTGCTACAGAGGTCAAGGAAGACGATCTAATCGTGAACACAAAGAAGCGCCTCTCCGCCTTCTATCCATCCGACCTGGACTTTCTCCTGCGGAATCTCGGTACGCGTCGCATCGTGTTCACCGGCTGCATGGCCGACTGCTGCGTGCTGAACAGCGCCTTCGACGCCAGCAATCTCGGCTATCGAGTGACGGTCCTCGCCGATCTCGTTCGCGGTACCGATCCGGCTATGGAAGCGGCCGCGCTCAAAATGGTTTCCCTTCATCTCGGTCTCGTCGCCGACAGCAATGAACTTTTGCATTGCTGGCGCGATCAGCGCATTTAGCGCTTCCCCACAAATTCTGCTTTTGACATGCGGAAATGAAGGACCCGCCGTCGACTTTTCGGCGGGCCCGAGCCTGGGAGGAACCATACTCGACTACGAGGTTAGCGCTGACTTTCCCGGGACATGCGGACATATTGTGCCGCCCGAGCGGGCAGCATCGAACGGCCGGACGCAATCGCCATCTCGTAGGACACGACCGCACCTCGCCACAGGTCGAGCAGGGCCGACCTATTGGGCCCAGGATAGGCGATAAAACTGATCGAGCCATTTACACGACTGCGGAGAGTTGGAGCTTAGATGAATCAAAATGCGGCGGCCGTGACGATCGGAAGCTGCGCGCAAGTGGCCCAACTCACATGTTGGCCTCTACAAAAGGCGGCGGTTACCTGCCGCCGCTCATGCGATCGCACGGGCATTTGTTGCACCAGATGTGCGCGAAGGGCTTCATAGGTACTGGCTCAGTACGCACCCCCTTCCCTCATCCCAGATACGCATAAGTGATTTTGGTTCTCGGCTCGGACCACTATCCGAAGTTGCTCCCTGCCTCTCGAACGCAATGAACAACTTTTTTTGCTCACGCTCGTTTCACCCAATTCGTTGCAATTTCGTTGCGAAATTCCAGGATGAGAACGGGGCTCACCAGGCATTGAGATTTGTGGATGCGGATGCGTGGCGGTGACCCGGGCTGAGTCGAAGGCGGCTAGGCTTGCGAGGGCAGTTGCTCTGGGGACGTACGTCCCATCGTCCGATGATCTGTCGGGGGTTCAAGTCAGTGGAGCGCTACCGCCTTTCCCCACACCAACCAAATCTACGTACCTCATCCAATCCTTCGCATAGGGCAGTTCGTGAGCCCGCGGGGCGAGTGCAGATTTTCCCTCATAGAGAGGAATATTGAAAGCCCCCCGGCTGCAGGTCAGGATGGCTCCAGCGAGAAGAACACGTGTTCGGAGCTTTCGAGATCAGCCACTATCGACCGAAAGAACGCCCGAACAGTGTCCGCATCGTCCATCCCAAGAATGGCGAGGAAGCTTGGTGGCCGCTTTTCGACGAGACTGGCGAGACCTTGTTTCCCGAGCTGATGGCAGAACTCGACGACATCAGGCAGACCATCGTCACCGGGCTCGTCTTTCGGCGCGACCATAAGCACCGGAGGTCGCCTACCCCGCTGCCATGGATCACGGCCAGGCAGGATCTTCGCTACCTCCGGGAAGTCGTGAAAAAGATCGTTCGCGCAGCCGGCCTGCGGGAAGAACTCTCATTTACCTCGTTCCGGCACGGCGGCTTCACCGAGGGGGCCGACAGCGATCTAACGGACGCTGAGCTCAGAGCCGCAGGCCGCCACCGATCATCGCGGCAGCTACCAACCTATGCGAAACGCACGCGGAAACAGCTAATTTCGGGCACGAAGAGGCGGCGAGAGGAAAGAACAAAAGCAGCCGGTTTGTCGGAATAGCCGTCGGCCGTCTGTCGGAATGACTTCCGCGAGGAACCCCTAAGCTACTGAAAAGCTTGGTGGGCGCACCAGGGCTCGAACCTGGGACCCGCTGATTAAGAGACAGCCCCGGGTTGAGAACAATCAATGACTTAGTGGTCGCACCACTGGGCTTATCCGGCCGCAAATGGGCATTCGTCGCACGATCATCCCGTTAGGCGAGCCTTGTCCGGCGAGGGATGTAGAGCTGGGTGATCTGCCGATCGGCGGGAACGATAATCAGGTAGCCCACCGTCATCTCCATGGCCGGCGCGTCGCCCCAGCTGTCACTGCGGAACTTGCGGTCGAGCGTCGCCGAATAGACGCTGCCGTCGCTTTCACGCAGGTCCTGCAGGATTCCATCCAGCTCCCTGGCAAAGCCGAGGCGGCTGGGACGGTATTCTGCCAGCCGATGTTTGCCGCCGGGGTTTTCGCACAGGATCTCTCGGTGTGCACGTCAACCTTTCCCGTGGCCTGCTGCAAGGAGTCCTACGCCAAGCATGGACCGTTCGGCACCCTGTCCGGGTCCGCCCGGCGTGCGCGGGGCTCCGACATGAGGGCCTGCGTCGACAGGCTGGCGCGGCAGAAGGCGCGCTAGCAGAGGGCGACCAGATCGGCGAGCTTGGCCGCGACGTCAGCCATTCATAGGGCTGACTGCCCGGAGAGCTTCATACGTCGTCTAATGCACAACGGGAACGAGACGCGCACCGGCGAGGAGGCCGCTCGACCGCTCGCCGTGCGTGGCCGAATCTTGGTGCTGTGCATCTAGCCATGAGGAGATGATACCGGGGACCATTGCTAATCTCCACACCGGAGTTGTACGGGAGGATGAAAAAGATTGTCCGTGATATCTTTGGTTGTGGCTCCTCGTGAGTCGCGAAACCTGCAGGTGCTCCAATGGCAAAAAATGAACGTACCGGTAAAGGCGTGGGGTCGATTGCTTCGAAAGGACTTCGCAACCCCGGCTCGCTGACCAACAAGCAGATCAAGACGGTTTCGGCATCAGCTCTGACTCAGCGGCCCGACCATAAGAGGCCGTCGAAACCGACGCGCCGGAAGTAAGTCGCTAGACTAGCGACAAGTAAACAGGAGCGACGATGGCGGACGATCTCAAGAAGCGGGGTAATCCCGACCGCAGCAGGATCAACCTGAACGAGGAATGGGAAAGAGAATACTGGAAGAAACAGCTCAACGTGTCCGGCCAACAGTTGGCAGGCGCGGTTCGAGCGGTGGGGCCGTCGGTGGCCAAGGTCAAGAAGTACTTGAGCGAGAAATAGCCTAAACGCACTGCGGCGGCCATCGACGCATTCGGAACGCACTACCCGCCCGCGCTGCCAAGCACAGGCCGCGCGGGGTGCGAAGTCTCCTCGCGGCGTTACTCCCGCACGGGAGTATTGGCGTCCGTACTCTTCACAAGCTCAATGGCAGCAAGGCAATCAACTTTGTTGTGATAGCCCTCGCCGGAATTGGCGATTTTGCGTTCGTTCCCCGCGTGCAACGTCCAACGCCACTGTTTACCCGCGTCCTGGTACAGATAGAAGTACATGGCCTCGACCTCCCGAGTTGTTTCCGCGCACATCTGCGACAAATAGGGGGAAACCGCAAAAAAAAAGCAGCGCGGACGTGACTCGGCGCCAGTCAGAGATGCGCGAGAGAGTGCCCGACGCTGTCCCTACCACGTCCGCGCTGCCAGCGAAGTTTGCGGCGATGACTCGGCGCTCGCGTGAAGCGCTGTCCCTACCACGCGCCGCAAACTTTGGTGGCCAGCCTTACCCCTTTGGACTAGCAAAGCTGACCGCCTTGGCCCTCCGAGAGGCTCAATTCCCAAGGGGGCTACTAAATTCCCAAGGGGGCTACTAAGTAGTATCGCGGAGGAGTACCGCAAGGCATCAACCAATCCTGGTAGGTGCAGGGGAGGCCATTCGCCGATACAACTTGAGGGGCATGCCCGTGGACTTGCACCCCGCGCGGCCTGTGTCTGGCAGCGCGGGCGCGGGAAGAGCGTCGGCTACGGGATCTGTCGACGCCGAGTCGCGTTCGCGCTGTCTCCTTCGGGCCGATCAATGGCCCCACGCACGTCAATCACGTGCCGTCACATTGACCTGCCACTGCGTATTTCCTCCAGATGGAGTTAGAGTCCGGCCCACAGAAGGACGGACAGATGAAGCGAGCAAGGTTTTCGGAAGAGCAAATTATCGCGATATTGAAGGAGCATGAGGCTGGGGCGAAGACGGCTGACCTGGCTCGCAAGCACGGGATCTCCGAGGCGACAATCTACAATTGGAAGGCCAAATTCGGCGGCATGGACGCTTCCGAGGCGAAGCGGCTGAAGGCGCTGGAGGAGGAGAATGCGAAGCTAAAAAAGCTCCTGGCCGAGCAGATGCTCGATGTGGCCGCCCTTCGCGAGCTTCTTTCAAAAAATGTATGGTCCGCCCCGTCCGTGCAAGGGTTCGTAACAGCAAAAATGACGCTTCCAGTTGCATAAATGTATCCGGCCTCTCGCGAGTGGACTGCTGTTGCAGCCAGGCCATGATGAGATCCGCGCACGCCGTTCCCAATAAATGGTTCGGGCACGAAGCCCGCTTTTTTGCACAGGGCTTCCGGCATGTTGATCCACTGTTTCGTCATCACTGTTCCCGAGCCTTGCAATCGAAGCCAGAAGCGTCAGGTGAAAGCAGGATCTCTGCGTTCGTAGAGAGCTCCGGGCTTGTTCAAGACCACCCAGACAATGCGGGCCATCTTGGCGGCTAGAGCGACAACGGCCTTGTTCGGATGCATCCGAGCCTGGAGCCCGTCGAGCCAGCTTCCCAAGCGATCGCGCGTCCGGTCCAGATGCCGGAAGCAGGATCGCGCGCCATGCACTAGAAGCTTTCTCACATAACGATTGCCGCGTTTGCTGACGCCAAGCAACGTCTGTTTTCCGCCGGTCGAGTGTTGTCTGGGCACTAACCCCAGCCAGGCAGCAAGGTCGCGGGCCTTGCGAAACTGCAGCCCATCACCGATCGCGGCAAGTACGGCGGTCGCACCCAATGCGCCGATACCAGGGATTGTCATCAGCCGGCGTGTGACGTCCTCTCGATCGGCGACCGCTTCGATCTCCTGTGTCACTTCGCGGATCCGTTCTTCGAGGCGGCGGAGATCGGCGAAGAGATCGCCGACCAGGCGACGCATCACTGGTGACAAATCGTTTCCTTCGTCATTCAAAGCGCGCGGCAACTCGAGTTTGAATATTCGGGCACCCTGACGCAAAGGTACACCGTACTCGAGGCAGAAAGCCCGCATCTGATTGATCAGGCGTGTCCTCGAGCCGACCATCTGGTCACGGATTCGATGCAGCGCTTGAAGATCGACCTGGCCCTCCTCCTTAACGGCGACGAAGCGCATTGTCGGTCGCGTCGCGGCCTCAACGATCGCCTCGGCGTCGATGATATCGTTCTTGTTTGACTTCACGTAGGGCTTCACGAATTGCGCAGGGATCAGGCGCACCTTGTGACCAAATGCCTGTATCTTCCGGGCGAAAACACTGTGAACCGGAGCAGGATTCCATGCCGACTATGCTTGGTTGTGCGCGAGAAAAGAACTGAAGAAGGGTGTCCCGTCGAAAGCGAACTTTCTGAACAGGTGTGCCGTCGCAGCTCAGGCCAACGACGTGGAACAGGTTCTTGCCAATGTCGATTCCATAGACAGCCGCAGGCCGCGGCAAATTGCGATGGGTCATAGTACGCTCCTCTCTATTGATCTGACCTCTCCCATGATGAGGGAGGAGGACGGGGCGGACCATCCCATTAATGGTAGGGCCCGCCGCCAAGCGCGCTGCGGTCGCGCATCTGCAGGCCGTCATGAGCCTGTCGGAACGGCGGGCCTGCTCGATCGTCGGCGCCGACCGGAAGATGATCCGCTATTGCTCGAGCCGCCCTCCAGAGGCAGAACTGCGAGGCCGGCTGCCCACACCTCGCTCTGCTCGATCGCAGCGGCAAGGCAGGTGCAAAGCGTCTGCATTGCCTTCATGCTCCCGCCTTCCTCGAGCCCTGGAGGCATCTGCCACTCCTCAAGCGTTGTGATGTATTTCAGCAAGGCCACCACGCCGGCAACGGTCGACGGCCGGAAGGTGAAAATGAGGTCCATCTGATCGAACAGCGCGGCAGACGTCCGGGACGTCTCGTCCTCGGCTTCCGGACAGTCGGCATCATCGGGCTCCAAGTCGCCCCACTTATCCACCGCCGCGGTGTATTCGATGGAAAGCGCCTTGTATCGCTCGATCGCGGCGAAGACTGGATCGGGCACCGCAGCGGCGGCCGGCAGTGCAACGGGCAGCACGGCCAAGGCGCCGAGCATGTTGCGGCGGGATAGTCGAGGCCGCTTGCAGGTTTATTGCGTTCGCCTGACCGGCGAAAATGTTGCTTGATGCCACTCCGGCCGGGCCATTCGCAGCAATGCCCGTTGTGCTGGTTGGACTTCCGGCGAGATTAAAAAAGTTGCCAAACACCTGAGAGGCGTATGAAGAACCAAGAGCAACACCGATGCAACCGTTCGACCAGCAGGTGATCGTGTTCCCCGTACTTGACCGCAGCACGCATGATCTTCGATGCACGGTCGAGGTCGTCCGGGTCGGTAGTGATAGGCGGCATCGGAGCGGCAGGACGCGCCGAACTGCGCGTAGACAAGTCGATGATATTGCTTGCAGACGAGTTTAAGGGTGGCGTGCTAACACGCGGATCAGCCTCGATCATGGGAAATGCATCCTCTTTGACTGGGGTTAGAGCCGGGTGGAAGGTGAGAGCTTCCACTCGGCTTGTCTTTGTGTTATACAAAAAGCATGAAGAAAGCAAGAACTGTTAAACAAAAAGTCATGGGCCGGCCACGAACCGGCATTACGCCGCTGATGGGCTTTCGTGCCGACACTGCGACGCGCGCCGCAATCGTCAGGTGGGCAGAAAACCAGCCGGACAAACCGACGCTATCCGAAGCCATCCGCCGCTTGGTCGAACTCGGGCTGAAGGCGAAGAAATAGATGCCGGCTCGCGCGAGCCATCTGCCGACCAGCCCTGAGCGAGACGTGCTGCAGAAACTGCGGTCCGGCCGCGAACTGACGCTGAGAGCTCTTGGACCGACCGGCCGCCGCACCATCCTAAATATGGTGGCGAAGGGCTGGATTGAACGTGGGAGTACCGGCGGGAGCTACCGGATTACACCCGGTGGGAACGCTGCTTTGCGCATCAAAATCCCCTAAGGCCGTGAGGGGCCAGCAGGTCCAGTCCAGCATCGTGTCCCGAAGCGAGACAATCGCGAGCGAGGTGAGGATCTGCACCACGAGGCGCTTGCGCTCGCCCTCCGGTTGCCCTTCATTTCTCGCTATGACAGGGGAGAACTTCGCACTCGTACTGGTCGCCGCGATCGCGGCGTCGATTGAGCACCTCTGCGTACTGCTCGAGAGCCAACCTCCCTTCCGCGCTGATTGCGTCGGCTGCATCAAATTCGGGGCCTTCGACTAGTCTCGCGGATAAAGATACCGCGGGCATCGTATTGCGCGGACAGCTCGCGGTGTTGCTCAATCACATCAAAAATCGAGTCTAATTCAGTCGCCATGGCGCATTTGCCCCAGGCCACAGGAGATCGGCACCAACCCATCCTGGTAGGTGCTTGCGGCACTTCTCCGCGATACTCCTTGCTCGCTCCCTTGAGAGTTTCAGCCTCTCGGGAGTGAAGGTGGTCAGTCTCGCTACTCCAAGGCGGAGGCTGGCCACTAAAGGTTTGCGGCCTGTGGTGACAGCGCTTTCCCATACGCGAGCGCCGGGAGTCCGAGAGTCACGGGGCAGCAAACTTCTGGGCAGCGCGGGCGCGGTAGGGACAGCGTTCGACTACGCCGCGGGCGCCGAGTCGCGTTCGCGCTGCCCTCCAGTCTGTGTGCGCGGGCATCGATAAGCGACCTCCGATTCTAGAGAAGCCCCAACCGATCCGCGCTTACACCTTTTGCGAGTCTCACCACACGAGACTCGTTTTAGTTGTGACTCGCTGTGATTGTGATACAAGCAGCTTCGCCTAAAACTTGCGCTCTAGGGAGCGTGCTCGTTTCCCGGAGCCGTTGAGGGAGGCTGGCTTGTCAATTGCGGTTATCTATTTGGCGAGGCGCGCCGAGGGCCAAGAACCAGTACGGCGGTTTGTCGAATCGTATCAGCGGTATCCCGCAGGGGCGGATCATGATCTGATTGTAGTTTTCAAGGGCTTTCCGCGCTGGTCACTCAGCCCCAAGATAATGTTTCGCGGGATCAAGCACCGCGCGTTCTCGATGCCTGACCGAAGCTTTGACATCGGCGCCTATCGCCTCGCAGCGGAACGAATTCCTCATCGGATGATCTGCTGCTTCAATACGTTCACCGAAATCGAATCCGACAATTGGCTGGCGAAACTCAACGTAGCCATGACCGACCCCAGCATCGGCATTGCTGGCGGAACGGCCTCATACGAAAGCTTCCGCCAAAGTCTCAAGGCGATATCGAAAACAGTCTGGTTTGCGATCCACGGCGCGCCGGTCGATGAAGAAGTGACGGAGCTCTGGGGGCATGAGATCAAGAAGCATCAGCCGAATATTGCCTCTCCGATCTATGGCGCCGACGCCGAAACGATCGAGGCGGAATTCGAACGCGCCTGGAGCCGTAACAATCCACCCGAGGTCTTGGCGATGCCAGGCTATCCGAATCCGAACATCCGATCGAACGGGTTCATGATGGCGCGGCAGGACTTCCTCGACTTCACGCCCGAAGTCATCGCGACCAAAGAACAGACATACGGAATCGAGAGCGGATCGGACAGCCTGACCGCCAGGATCGTTTCGCGCGGGCAGCGCGCCGTTGTCATCGGCGCGAATGGCCAGATCTACGATCAGCCGGACTGGCCGAGCAGCGATACGTTCCGGAAGAACGGCCAACGCAACAAGCTGTTCTCCGACAATCAAACCCGCGAGTATGACAAGATGAACCAGGCTCGAAAGCGCTTGATGGAGCAATGGAGCTGGGGAGACGAATTCGTTGAGATCAAGCATATCTCGCGCTTGCCCAATTGGTGGGAGCCGCTGCCGTTCTCGCCGCAATGGTTCACCTAGGGCCAGCACACCTTCTGCCATTGCGCGGCCTGGTCCTTCCATTCACGAGCGGTGGCACGAACGGTCTTGAGGCCGAGAATGGCGGAAGTCTGGTTATCGCTCATGGGGAAATCGTCCGCATCGGGGGCGCGGGGTCGTCGGACAGGTCGATGACGTAACCGGCATTCACCTCGATGTTGACGTTGACGCTCGGCTGGTTGGTCGGTTGGATGCCTGCCAGGCCGAGCACAAACGAGCTCGCCCGGTCGCGGACCATTTCGTTGGGGCTTTCCAGCAGGTCGACCTTGACAGCGCCGGCCCGCGTCGCCGCAACGGAAAGATGGCGCTGCACCTTCGCATGCAAGTAGCTGGAAATATGCGGCCGGCTGAGCTCGCGGCTGAGATGCTCGCGGCTCAAGCCGACCGATGCTGCGGCGGCCGTGATGTTCTTGACATCACCTGTGTATACCGAAAACCTAAATCCTGAGGTAGCGGTGATGAAGTCCGCCCAGGATGGCAAGTGACCTGACCACACCGGTTCGCTGCACTGGGCGAGAAACGGGCGCGTCCTTATCCAAGGCCAAGTGCGTTCGTGTCGTGTTATAGTAGCAAGCGTAAGATTTCAGAATCCGGCGCAGATGTGCCTCGCCCAGGACAATGATGTGGTCCACACATTCGCGCCGGATCGATCCGATCAGCCGCTCGACAAAGCCATTCTGCCAGGGTGAGGCTGGTGCAATGGGCTTGTCGCGAATACCCATGGCGCGCAGTCGGCGTGTCACCACCGCACCGTAGATGCAATCCCGGTCCCGGATCATGTAGCGCGGAGCCTCATTCCAGGGGAATGCCTCCGTTATTTGACGCGCGACCCATTCGGCGGTTGGATGTGCCGTGACGTTGATCCAAACAAGATGTCTGCGGTCTAGCCGAACGACGACGAAAGCATAGAGCAGGCCGAAGCTAATGGTCGGGACAACAAACAAGTCCATGGCGGAAACATCTGGCACATGATTGTGCAAGAAGGTTCGCCATCCCTGGCTGGGTGGCACCCGGCGTTTGACCATGTACTTGGCGACGCTCGACTGCGCGACCTCAAACCCGAGTTTGAGCAGTTCGCCGTGGATGCGTGGCGCGCCCCAAAGCGGATTTTCGACGCTCATGCGCCGGATCAAGACGCGCAGCTCCGTCTCGACTGGCGGTCGCCCTCCCCGTGGGCGCGACTTCCAACGCCAGTAGCATCGAAATCCGGCTCTGTGCCAACGCACAAGCGTCTCAGGCCGGATGATCGTGAGGACCTTCAGGATTGCTGGAAACCAGCGATACAGCTGGACAAAGAACCAGCGATCAAGGTTCGTGAGCCGAAGGCGACTACGCCGCCTGCGTCTCAAGACAATCAACTGATGTCGCAGCACCGCGTTCTCGGCTTCAAGCCGCAACTTCGACCTGAATGGCGAGGCCAGGGCGGCCAGAGCGAAGCAGAACAGCCCGATCATCGCGCCAGCTTAGGCGATTCCAACGCGGTATCACACTCGGATGAGGTTTTCGGTACACACACGCGAACTCCAGTGGTCAAAATAGCAAAGCTTACCAAACGCTCGGTAGGAGCCCTTCGCCAGAAAGCGTTGCACCTGGGGATAGGACTGGGCCATCGACGATAGCTGCTGATGCAGCACCGCGCGGCACGCTAAGACCCTGCCGCGCGGTCTGGGTTGGCTCGCTCGGCGTTCTCGGACGATATAGGCATATTAAGGAGGCTTGCCGGGCACTATTTTTGTTTTCCGATCACTTGTCCCTCTGCACGACCACACTTGAGGATAGACTGTCAGCCGAGCACTGAAACGAAAGGCCGCTGTATTGCAAATCGATATCATCGCCGCTCTTCACCAACGCCCGCTTGAGGCAGCGAACCGCCCCCTCTCGAAACTCCTCGGCAGCTCCGCCCAGTGCAATCGCTGCGGCGCGTCCGAAGTAGTCAAAGAAGCTTGCGCTCGGGTACTTGTTTTCGACATCGGCAAAGAAGTTCACGCTCTTGGCGTTCAGGCAGCCAATTGATGAGTACTTCACCGCGGGGTGAAGAGCGAATACAGCGACAGAGCTGCGGCGAGCTATATTGACGCCCGGCACATGTGCGGCGAGTTCTCCCGCGACAGCGTCGCACTGATCCGCCTTCGCTTCGTATGTCGATGCGACGCAAAACCAAGCGGAGCTAACAATTGCGACTAAGGTTCTTCGCATCATTCAACCTTCCGCCTTAACGTATTCGCACCACTGAGCCCGGACTTCAAGCACTGTGGCGCGGCGCATCACTATCCATTCCTTCATTTCGCGCGCAATATGTCATCCGCCAACTGGAAGTCACTGGGTTTTCCCTTGGCAATGGTCCTTACTCCTGCCTTGTTCAGCTCCTGCCGCTTTTTCTTGATCCGGCCGTCCTTCTCGTCCTGGCCGAAATCGTAGATCAGGAGATAAACGTGAGGGTGGATCGATAGTGCGAGTTTCCCTTCTGCAACCTGCCTGACGAGGTCATCGACCTGCCTGCCCGAGCTTTGAGCGCTGAGCTCCATCAGATTCTTGCAGACGATAACGTAGCCATCAACCAGGCTTTGCTGGTTCTCGTCGGCCTGAATGAACTGCTCGTACTTCCTGATTTGAGCGATCACTGCCGTGGAACGCGCGAGAGGCGGAAGGTTCTTTCCTCCCTTGGGCAGCTTTTCCAGGCTCCACAATTCGGGATTGTCCGCGCATTTTGCTTCGCAGAATACCAGTTCCGCTCCGCCCGATTTTCCCGGCACTAAGACGGCGATATCCATCCGGGGCGCAGATAGATCGCCGTTCTCTCCGGCCTTCGTGAACGCAATTTCGAGATCAATAACCTTCGGCTCGTTCCTCGCTATCTTGTGCACGCCGCTTTTCTCGGGTCCGGCAAATCGCGCAGCAGTTTTGATCAGTTGCGGCAAGGTGAGCTTGGACTCATACTCGGTGTTCACGATGGCGGCTGGGTTGAGAGCGAACGCCTTTCCATCGAACGACACATACGGGTCCCTTTTTTCAAGATCCGGCTTCACCAGATACTTGTAGTGGATGGCAAGGCGGGGCTGGCTACCAGCGCTGCTGCTTTTCTCGAAAGCAATTTTGAAGACGCTCTGACCTTTGACATAAGCGTTCAAGTATCCATTTCGGACTGCGAGCAGCAGATCCTTGCTCTCCAGCACCTCCTTCCACCAATTGTCAGCCGGGCTATGCGCGAGCGCTTTCAAACCTGCGATCTGAGAGTCGGACAGACCGCGCTTGAGGAAGTTCAGTTCAGACTTCAATCCATTCACCATCGTTTGCCAATTCCACGTTGCTGAAAAGTTTCGGAAACCGAAGCCGTTCAAACGTATGTATCGGGATCAGGCGCTTCGCTGCCACCGCAGCGGCCAGGCGCTTCAGGTCGGATGGACCAGCGTGTCCAGAGGTATGTATCGTTTCGAACGGAATGCCGCGGCGTTCGCAATCGGCCCTCAAGGCTGCCCCCGCATGGCCTTCGGCCAGATAGCCGTCCCATTGCGACCAGAACACCCTTGCGCCCGCAAGCGCGTCGGCCTGATCGAGTTCGGAGATCATCCAGCCCCTAAACAGCATGACTGAGCGCGGGGCGCTCCCGGCGAGTTGCCCGGGCCAGATCCGAAAGCCGCGATAGCCATCGACCAGGGACGCGATCCCCTTAGCTTTCAATTGAACTCGCTGTCTTTGCGGGATGTAGACTGTGAGATTCGACCAGCCCGGCGCGGGCTGGGGAATGCTGTCGCGCCCTGTGGCCTTCAGCACCTCGGCGGCATAGGCATCGATGATGAGACTGCGGCCCGTTCGCTTCGCCGCGCGATAGATCGTGACCACCCGGTCGATGTTCTGGGCCGAGCAGGCGACTAGGGCGATGCCTTCGGTCTGCTCGAAGCGCGTGACGAACGTCTCCTCAAGGTCCTCCTCGGACGGAAACGTCTCGTCGTCAGACAAACGGCCGAGGCTCGATCCTTCCATCAACATGAGGTCGATGTTGCGAGGCGCGTCGCTGATCAGCGCGTCGAACAGCTTACGTTTCCGGCCGTGAGCGCGAAGATCACCGGAATAGAATACGCGTTTGCCGCCGGACGTGATTTCCATGGCGTAGGCATCAAAGCCCGAATGATCCACGAGGCGCGGCGTGATAGTGAAAGGGCCGATTTGAATTGGCTTGCGATGCTCAAGGTATTGACTTGCGTTCAAGGCGACGGCGTCAGGGACAAAATCGGCGGCGGCCCGAATAATGCTCTCGGTCGCGTTCCCCATGATTAGCGGAATCGCGGGGTTTACCTTCGGCACCAAACCCCAATGGTCCCGGTGACCATGAGACAGGACGATACCGAGGAGGCTGGTGCCGACGGTGGAAAGCCCATCGACGTTGGGCAGCGGCGTGGAAGCAAAATCGCTGGCGTTCAACGGAAGGCCGAGATCGAGCAGGATTCGGGCCCCCTCATTCTCCAGCTCGATACAGGTGCCACCAATCTCGCGCGTCCCCCGATGGATTCGCAATCTCACTACGCGACCTCGCCCCCGCTCATTCCAATCTCCCTATATTCAATTGAGGCCCCGAGAAATTTACACATTATGGAACATTTGCAAAAAATATTTGCGTGGCGAAGCTTCCCTGTTGATGTCAACTAGATTGATTTGCAATGGGAGGTCAATATGAACGAACGCCTGACCTTCGCGGTTGGAGACATCCACGGATGCTTCGAGGAACTCAGGTCTCTGCTCGACGCCTGCCGAAGCAGCGCGGGCGACATCGAACACAATTTCCTCTTCCTGGGCGACTATGTCGATAGAGGGCCCGCCTCCGACGAAGTGATTGCCTGCCTAATGCGAGAACAGGCCAGCGCCCCGTCGCGATTCCGCTGCCTCCTGGGCAATCACGACCATAATGCTTTGCCTCGCGGCGGATCGGAGCCGCTCCGATGCCGACCTCATTCAATGGTGGGCGAACGGCGGGGAGGAAACGCTGGATGCTTACGGCATCGACGACCCCTCCGATCTCCCGGCAGAGCACCTCGCGTGGATGAGAACGCTGCCTCTTCAAGTTCGCGACGAGCACAGGTTGTTCGTTCATGCCGGAGTAAGACCCGGCGTTCCCTTGGAGGCCCAATCCAAGGACGACATGTTGTGGATACGTGAACCGTTCCTGTCCTCAAGGCTCTGGCACGGCGCTCTCGTGGTGCACGGCCATACGCCAACGGCGACGCGTGCTCCCGACGTTCAAGCCACTCGCGTCAACATTGATACAGGAGCTTGCTTCGGGGGGCCTCTCACGGCAGCGGCTTTTAGTTCGGTTCAGTCAGGCCCGCTGTTCTTTGTCAACAGCGACGGCTTGAAGTTTGAGCCGAGATCCGAGCCCACAAGAATGCGAAGCCCCAAAAGCCAGGTGCGCTGAAAAGGTTCACTCGATACACTTCTCACCATATGGCTAAAGTCTTCGATCCGATCTGTTCCGGCAAATCTTGCTCGCGCGGCCACGCATTGTGAGTAGACTCGGTGTTGGATCAATAAGTGACGTTTATGCTAGGCAGGCAGACAACAAGCTGCTCACCAGATCGACAACGCCTACTCTATATTTGGTTATCCTCTTCAAGAACGCGCTATCTGGCTCGATTGTGCAGTTGGACGACAACGAACGACGAAGACTTATCCTACCTAGACGGCCAGGTCGAAGCGCTCGATCTCGCGTTGTGCATTACAAGTCAGGGCTCGCTGAAGTGCAGGTGCGGGCTTTTTGTCAAAGCGAATCCGGATCAAGGACGACTCGGGCCTGAGGCTTTAGCCATTCAAGCAAGCGAACGATATTTGTGCGTTCAAGTGCGACACAGCCCGCCGTACCATCTGTGCTCGATCTCCAGACGTGAATGAAGATTGCACTTCCTTTGCCTTTGACTATTGGATTCATGTTGTAGTTCACGACTAAACCGAACTCGTAGAGTCCATCCGCCCTTTTCATTTGCTCGTAACTTTTGGCGCTCGTGCCTCCATGCACCCAAGTGTTGTATTGGTCGGACGCCACGTCATCGACGAATTTATCTTCGGCCGTGGCTTGGCGGTAGGGGACGGTCGTTTTCATGTTGGGTCCGTAGCCGAACGCCGTTCCTACCGTGTAGATCCCCGCAGGGGTACGGAGGTCGCCCTCGTTTTTTTTCGCCCTCGGGAGCGAAGCCCTTTTTACCGATGACAGCAGGTGCGTGAAACTTCTCCGTCCACGTGCTTCCGATTTTTTCAAAGGCGCGGAGTTCCGCTTGGACGCCCTTTCGACCCTCGACGACAATCGCTTGTGACGTATCGGTGAGACGGTCTAAGACTCGCTGAGTGCCTGGGTTAACATCCGCGAACGCGACGCTACTCCAGATTAAAGCAAATGAAATACTGGCTAAGCATATGCCCTTACCGCAAGCCAACTTGAGTTTCTGGTCAATCATCGTCCGGGCTCCCCTGCAATGAGACACGAGACCGCCTAACGGCTCGCTTCTTCCTGAACTAACCATTCAGTCTATGAAATGACTTGAGAAAATATTGGGACGGCCAGCTAAAGCACGCTGAATTCTAGGACGCGCGTACCGACTCTGTGCAAGCTGTCTTCTATTTGGAGCGTCAGTTTGTATTTTCCAGCCGGAACCTCGGCGTTGTTGGCGACCAGTCCTGACGAATCAATTTTCGCATTTGCAGTTATTCGATCCGTCACATCAATGCCGAGCCAACCGTACTTGGCTCGAAAGCTTTCCGGAACGATAGTAGCGCCCTCATGGGGCTTAAAGCGAATATGGACGCTAACGGGAGACTTGATCGGCTTGGTGGCATCCGGCTGCTCCACTTCAATCGTTGGTGCGCCTGATTGAGCTTCAATTGGAGACGCCGCGAGTTGCGGCGTCATCTTTTCGCGCGCCAATTCTTCTGCAGTGATCAAGGTCCACGCGGCTGCGCGGCGCGTCTCAAAGCAAACAGCCGCGCACGTCGTAAGCAAACTCTAGGTGAGAAACGATATGCCCTCGGCAATGCAATCGGACCAGATGATGAATGGCATGCGCGTCTATGGCGATTAGATCAATTTGCCGAAGTTGATATAGATCCACAACGCCTTTTCTTTAAGCTACCTCGGAAGGACGGTACCTTCTACGTTTTTCCCGCATCACTAAAGAGGGTGTCGTTCAGCGATGGGCGGCCCTGGTGGTTCAGAAAGATAAGGGAGAGTCCAGCGCGCGGATTATCGTGTTTGACGATAAGGAGCGAATACTTTGGACCCGCAAATACGCGGCGGCGAAATCGATCTTTCGTCATGAACCGCGGTCTATCATGTATTGGCCTAAGTACGACTTGCTCCTGTTGGTCGGATCGTACTTCGAAAAAGGCCCGAACAAGCCTTGGGTCTACGCTGTGGATGCAAGCACAGGCGAAAATTCGTATACTTTTCCGATTGGCCTAGCTCCGGCTCAAGAGGCAAGCGAGGTTACGCGAATTCAAGAGCTTGAAGATGGTTTCCTCGTGACGGGATGGACTATCGGAAATGGAAAAAAGGATAGGAATCTCATTCTGCAGCGACTTCGTGCTCGCGCACGACAGACGGCATCCTTGCCGCAATAGGTTTCAATACGTCCCAAGGTGACGATAGATTCACGTAACCACCCCCTGCACGCTTCAGCGCAGGAAGAATATCAAGAGTTGTGCCTTCTGGGCGAGGACGTGTTTGGCGTTGCGGTGGGTCGAACACAAAGCAACCCGTGGCGACACGGTGGCGACACGGCCTGAAAACAAGAAAGCCGCCCCGAAGGGCGGCTCTCTAAAAACCTCACAAAATCAGAGGTTTATTTGGTTGCGGGGACGCGCAACACCCGATTGCTGCGATTGGTAGAACAGCAGATTCCCAGGCTAGCCGCCTGCACGTCCATTATCTTCACGTCCCCTAGTCGCTGAGTTGCCGGTTCGACTAGACGTCAACCTTGAAGCCCAGATCAATCTCCGATGCAGGGTAGCCACCTCTGAGTCCCCAATTCTCCGCTGGCACTTCAAGCAAGATGATCTTGATCTCTGTGGCTGGCACCCCGGAGCTATGCAGAATTTTGGGTGACGAGGTGATCAGGCGGCGTGGGTTGCCGGCATTTGGATGACCTCGATGCCGTCGTTGAATCTGACACCTGCGATGATCTTCGGCAACTGATTTGTGCCTTTGAGCCGCCGCCAGGTTTTTGATGCGGCGATAACCAGCTTGAACACCATCAGCCTGGCGGTCGTTGCCGACAGCGATCCTTTCGTCCGCACGGTTCTGTGCCGCACGGTCGCGAACACGCTTTCGATGGGGTTGGTCGTGCGCAAGTGATCCCAATGCTCGGCAGGGAAGTCGTAGAAGGCCAGCAGTGCGTCGCGGTCCTTGGCGAGGCATTCGACCGCCCGGCCGTACTTGGCGCGATATTTCTGGGCGAAGATGTCGATCGCCGCTTCGGCGGCCGCCCGGTTCGGCGCCCAATAGACCTCGCGCAGGTCCTTCTTCATGTTGGCCTGCACCGAGAGCGGGACCTTGTCCAGGACGTTGACGGTCTTGTGCACCCAGCAGCGCTGGTGCCGCGTGCCGGGACAGATCTCGTCAAGCGCCTTCCAGAAGCCGAGCGCGCCGTCACCAACGGCAATTTCAGGGGCGATTTGCAACCCGCGCTGCTTCACGTCGATCAGGAGCTCACGCCAGCTCTGCGCGCTCTCGCGGACGCCGACCTGAAAGCCGATCAGCTCCTTCTTGCCTTCCGGCGTCGCGCCGATCAGCACCAGCATGCATTCGCCGTGGTCTTCCATGCGCGCCTGCAGGAAGACGCCATCGGCCCACACATACACGTAGCGTCGCGCCGACAGATCGCGCTTCTGCCAGCGCTCGTACTCGCCCTGCCACTCGGCCGTCAGCCGAGAAACCACCGCAGGCGACAGGTTTGGCGCGTCCTTGCCCAGCAGGGCCGTCAGTGCCTCCCGGAAATCGCCGGTCGAGATGCCGCGCAGATACAGCACCGGCAACAGCGCATCCAGGCTCCGGGTGCGCCGCGCCCACAGCGGCAGGATCGCCGAGCTGAACCGGATCCGCTCGCCATCGCTGGCCGCTCCACGGTCGCGAATCTTTGCCCGCGCCACTTCGACCGGGCCGATGCCGGTCGCAATCGTCCGCGCCGGGCCGTAACCATGTCGCACGACACGGGCGCGCCCGTCGGCCAGCTTCAAATCCTTCACCGTGGCAAGAAACGTCTCGACTTCGACCTCCACGGCCTGCGCCAGAAGTTGCCGAGCACCAGCTCGCAGAATATTGGTCAGTGGATCGTCGATATCGTCGGGCTGACGAAGGGCAACAATATTGCTAGTCTCGTTCATGGCGTATCGCTCTCCTTGAGAGGTTCTGGCAGGCTCGACACCCGCCTCGATACGCCGCCTATCTCAGTCCGTCATCACCCAGTTTCCCGCATAGCTCGGCACCCCGAGCGCGGATAGGTTTGTGACTAAAGCCTTGTAGAGTGCACGCTTTGCTTCAAGCGATCGGCCGGAGAACATCACGACTTCGACACGCGTGTAGTGGTCCGATCGGCCGGTGGGAATGATCCGGACGTTGGCATCGTAGATGTCGAGGACTACATCGCGATCGTAGTCAGGTATCTTCAGCGCGGAGAGCAGCGCCGATTGGACCGTTTCGATAACCTTTTGCTCGCTGCCACGAGCCCACCTGCCCGTTGTGATCCGTGTGCTCGGCATCTTTGGATCTCCTCAAGAGACTTGCCATCATGGGGGCGAGAACGGCTTTCGTGCCATCGTCATCGTTGCCCTTTCCACGAAGCTGGCTCGCATTCGCTCCGTTTGACCACATTGCGATGACCGGGCCGGAACGGACCGAAAGCTGAGCGAGCGAAGGCTAGGCGACAGAAACCACGTTTATTGGATGGCGAGCCAGGATATCGCGCAGAGTCTGGAGCGCATCAGAAAGTGCGGCAATATCTCTTGGCGCGCCAAGGCAGATGCGGGTTGCGCGGGGATCCTCCTCGCCAACCGCGGACGCGATGCGTGGGGTCACAAGTATGCCGCGACCTCGGGCGGCGGCGGCAAATTGATCTGCGGACCACCCTTGCGGCAATGGCAACCATCCGTAGAAGGCCGGGGACTGAAGCTTTGCGGCCTTGGGAAAGACGTCCAGGAACACCCGGTAACGCTCGAGCGCCTGCAGGCGCCGCTCACGCAGAAGTTCTTCCAGTTTGCCGCTCTCGATCAGCCGCACCACCACCTCGCTTAGTATCGGAGCCACGAACCAGGCGGAAGCGTGCAGGAGGAGCTCGGCTTGAGCAATGTAGTCTGTCGGTACCGACAGCGTGCCGAGTCGGAAGGCTGGCGCAAGGCATTTGGAGTAGGACGTGACGTAGAAGGTGCGGCTTGGCGCCAACGAGGCGATTGGCGCCGGACGCTCGGAGAAGAAGAAGCTGTAAACGTCATCCTCAACGACGGCGAGATCGAGCTCCTCGGCCAGTTCAGCGATGCGCCGCCGGCGGGGGAGGCTCATGGTACGGGCCGTTGGGCTCTGCAAGGTCGGCATGCAATAGAGCACCCGCGCCCCGGACGCGTGACACGCCTGTCTTAGCGCTTCCGGATTTATTCCCTCGCCGTCCATCTCCACGGGCACCAAGTTTAGATGGCTGGCAGCGGCGATGGCTTTGAAGCCGGAATAGGTGAAGGTATCGACTAAGATGCTGTCGCCGGGCTTTGCCACCAGGCGCAGGGCGATGTCTAAGGCGTGCTGGGCGCCGTTGCAAAGAAACAGCCTTGCCGGTTCGACGGTGAAGCTGTTGTCGGACAGCGAAGCAGCGATGATTTCGCGGTGCTTCCAGATGCCGCCATGGGGGTGGTAGCGCATCAACGGCGCAAGATCAGGCTCGCGCACCACCTCACTGAACATCGCGGACAGGATTTGCGTTTCGCCTGCCTCGACGGGTACGTTCAACGCCAAATTGACCGGTTCATGTCTTGCCGTCGGCTCGACTCGGGTGGCGGAGCGGCGCCGGACGAAGGTGCCCTGCCCGACATGGCCGCTGACAATGCCGCGCTGTTCGGCCTCCTGATAGGCTTTGCTCACGGTCCCGACGGACAGACTAAGCTCCCGTGCCAGGTCGCGGTGCGGCGGCAGGCGATCACCGTCCGACAGCCGGCCATCGGCAATGTCCTGCTCCAGAGCATTGACCAGGGCGAGGTAGCGCGGCCCCTCAGAGGCGAGTTGCCGAGGTCGCCAGCTCGAAATTGGTCCATCCAGGCTCATGTCCCGCGCTCCTTTTTCTTTCGGGCTCATCGCCTGCTAGACATGAAGATGGCCGACATACTTTCTAACAGTGTAGGACTCCAGACCCTCGATGCCGCCTTCGCGGCCCCAGCCACTGTCGCCGATTCCACCGAACGGCGTTTCGGGTATCGTCACCACCATCTGGTTGATGCCGATAACGCCGACCTCCATCTCCTCCGCTATCCGGTTCGCCGTTGCGGCAGAGCGGGTGAAGGCATATCCGGCCAGACCGTAAGGCAATGCATTCGCCCGTGCGATGGCCTGTTCTAGATCATCAACAGGTTGTACCAGCGCAAGGGGGCCGAACGGCTCCTCGCTCATAGCCCTCGCCCGGTCGGGCATATCCGCCAGGATCGTGGGCCGATACATCAGACCTGTTCCCTTCAGTCGTTCACCTCCGACCACAAGGCGCGCCGAATGGGACAAGGCATCGGAGATCAGGTCGTCCATCGCTGCGACGCGGCGTGTGTTGGCGACGGGACCCACCGTGGTGCCCGCTTGCAGGCCGTCGCCCACGACCTGCTTCTCGACGTAGGCACGCGCGTGTTCGAGGTACTCTTCGTAAACCGGCTGCTCCACGAAAAAGCGTGTCGGCGATGTGCAGACCTGGCCGGTGTTGCGCAGCTTGATGGCCATGGAGAGCTCCGCGGCGCGCTGCACGTCGGCGTCTTTTGCGACGATCACCGGTGCATGACCGCCGAGCTCCATGGTGGCGAGGGTCAGGGTCTCTCCAGCGAGCCGAGCGAGGTGTCGTCCCACTGGTGTTGATCCCGTGAACGAGATTTTGCGGATGATGGGGGAGCGCAGCAGATATTCGGAGACTTTCGCCGGTACGCCGAAGACCACGTTCAGCACGCCTTTGGGGAGCCCTGCGTCGGTGAGCGCCCGCGCTATTTCCAGCGTGGTACCCGGCGTTTCCTCAGCCGGCTTGATGATGCAAGTACATCCGGCGGCAAGAGCGGGGGCGATTTTGCGCGCGGGCGTTACTGCTGGGAAGTTCCAGGGCGTGAAGCAAGCGACGGGCCCGACCGGCTCCTGCGTGACCGTCTGGCGCATATCGGGCAGGCGCGCCGGGATGACACGCCCATAGCTGCGCCGCCCCTCTTCCGCGAACCAGTCGAAGAACTCTGCTGCGGCGGTGATCTCGCCCTTTGCTTCCGCGAGGGTCTTACCTTCCTCCAGGGTCAGTACCGTCGCGATGTGGTCTAAACGCTCTCGCATCAGGCCAGCCGCGCGGCGCAAAATCTGCCCACGCTCATAAGGCGAGGTGCGCTTCCAGCTCTCGAAGGACCGGCTTGCCGCTGCAAGTGCGCGGTCGAGTTCTGCCGTTCCGGCGTGCGGCAGCTTGCCGAGAGGCTGCTCCGTGGCCGGGTTGAGAACGGTTTCGCTTCCAGCATTGGTTTCCTCGATCCATTCGCCATCGATGAGGAGTGCCAGTTTCGTGTACATATTCTATTCCTTAGACGGATATGATGAGCTCAGACGCGAGTGGACGAGAGCCCGATTGGATCGACTTCCTGTGTCGATGCGGCTCCGATGCGAATCGTTCTTGCTCGCGCAGTTGGTGGGGGCCGCTACCGATTCTGATGGCGGATGACTGATTGCCCCTTAAGTCTTCCCCCAGCGAGTAAGACCGGCATCGGAGATGATCTTCGCGATGGCCGCCTTCTGTTCGTCGGCCAGCGGCAGCAGCGGCAGGCGCGGACCACCCGCGCCCCGGCCAAGCTGGCTCATGGTCTCTTTGATGGCCGCGTAATAGGATCCGGACTGGAAGCAACGATAGAAGGCGAAGACGTCACGGCCGAGATCATCCAATGCCTTGTCGCCACTCAGAGCCTTGTCCCAGTAGTCGCGGATCAAAGGCCCGGCGATTTGATGCGCCATAGCGACCACTCCGTGAGCACCAACGGCGCGAGCCGGCACGATCATTGTCTCGTAGCCGACGAAGACACGAAGTCTGTTCCCCACGCGCTGCACGAGCTCTGACACCTGAGTGATCACGCCGGAGCTATCCTTGATAGCGACGACGGTCGGCAGCGCCGAAAGCTGCTCCACGAGGGCCGGGGTGATATCGATGCCGGCGCGACGCGGGCTGTTATAGAGCATCAGCGGCAGCGACGTGTTCCGGGAGATGTACTCGAAGAAGGCCACGATCTCGCGCGGGCTCGGCATGGCGTAGATCGGCGGCAGGATCATGCCGCCCGCGCAGCCCGCCGCCACGGCCGACTGGCATGCTTCCAGCACATCCTCGACACGCAAGTCGGCAACGCCTGCCAGGACGGGAACGCGGCCGCCCACGTGGTCGACGGTCAACTTGTAGAGGCGCGCGCGCTCGGTCTTGGTAAGCGCATAGAATTCTCCGGTGCTGCCGGCCGCTACGACGCCCTGCGCGCCGTTGGCGATCGCGTCGTCGATGAGTGCCTTGTATCGGGCCTCGTTGATGGAGCCGTCGGCTCCGAAGGGAGTGACGAGCACGGGGAAGATGCCGCCCCAGTTCACATTGGTCATGATCTACTATCCTTTGTTGGAAGATGCGGTTGAAGGTGCAGCCGCCGGCGAAGTGAGGGGGCCGAGAAGACGGGCCTGTTCGGTAAACCGTCCGACGAAGGCCGCGAGCCTCGGGTTTGCGTTCGACAGCAGGAGTTCGCGCGGAGCCCCGCTGGCTGCGACGACTCCTTGGTCCATGAAGACCACACGGTCTGCCAGCTCATAGGCGAAGCCGATCTCGTGGGTGACGATGACCATGGTCATTCCTTCGGCGGCCAGCTGGCGGATAGCGGCGAGCACTTCGCCCACCAGTTCCGGATCCAGCGCCGAGGTCGGCTCGTCGAAAAGCATGATGGTGGGCTGCATAGCGAGCGCCCTGGCGATGGCGACGCGCTGCTGTTGGCCGCCCGACAATTGCGAAGGGTATTTGTGCCCGGCGTCGGGAAGGCCCATGCGCGCGAGGAGCTCGCGTGCTCGAGCTTCGGCTTCGGCGCGCGGCACCTTCTTCACCACTAGCGGCGCTTCGATGATGTTCTCCAGTGCGGTTCGATGGGGGAACAGGTTGAAGCTCTGGAACACCATGCCGGTCTTGGTGCGCACGGCACTGACCTGTCTGCCGGAGAGCTTCAGCCGCTCGTCACCGGTGCTGCGGAACAGAGGCGCCCCCTCGATGACAATCTCGCCTTGGTCCGGCTCCATCAACAGGTTCATGCAGCGCAGCAGCGAGGTCTTGCCCGAGCCGCTCGCGCCGATCAGGCAGACCACCTCTCCGCGATGGACGTCGAGATCCACGCCACGCAGTACATGATTCTTCCCGTAGGACTTCTCGATGCCGCGTACGCTCAGTACGACTTCGGTGGATGTGACCGTCATCACGCGGCCTCCTTGCGTTCGAATCGGCGAGAAAGAGCGCTGAGGGGGAACAGCAAGAGGATGAAGACGGCGCCGATGACGGTATAGACCTCCATCGGCCGGTAGGTGAAACTGGCGATGTAGCCCGCCTGATAAAGCAGATCGGGGATGGTCAGCACCGACAGAAGCGTCGTGTTCTTGAGCTGCATGATGGTCTGGCCCATCAGCGGCGGCACCATGCGACGGAGCGCCTGCGGCAGGATGATGCGCTTCATGCGCTGCACGTACCCCATGCCCAAAGCGATGGCGGCGTCGGTCTGGCCACGGTCGATCGATTGGACGCCGGCGCGCAGGATCTCGGCATAGAAGCCGCTGGCGTAGAACCCGAGACCCAGAACACCGGCCGTTTCCTTACCGATCTGGATCTGAAGGAAGATCGGCAGCGCGTAATAGGTCCACATCAGCAACACCAGCAGCGGGATGTTGCGGAAGAACTCGACCCAGACTCGGCCGGTCCATCGCACGAGTGGCCATGGAGTGAGCTGAAGCAGCGCCACGAGGAGGCCGATCGCGAGTCCGATGGCGCAGGTGTAGATCGTGTATTTCAGAGTGACGAGCAGGCCGTAGGCAAGGATGTCCCAATTCGCGAAGACGATGGACGGATCGAATTTCATGGCACTCTCCGTCAGTTGGGAAGGAAGCCGGCAGGCAGCGGATCGTCTGTTTCCAGAACGAGAGTGGAAAATGCGGTGACATGAGCCATGCCGCGCACCTCCAGAATGACGGCCGGCCTGCCGTCGCTGGCCTTAGCCAACTCCGCTATTTTCGCTTCGAAGGGCACACCGAGAATGTTCTCGGCCCGATATGAGGCGCCTACCGCCAATTGCCCGCGGGCGTGAAGTTGGGCCAACCGGGCGGAAGTGCCAGTGCCGCACGGTGAACGGTCAAACTTGTTGCCGGCCAAAACGACCAGGTGCCGGGCACCCTCCTCGATGGGATGATGAAAGAGAATGCTGCCAACCTGCGGCACCCCGCTGCGGGCATTGAGCGTTTCCTTGATCGCCATGCCCGCGCGGCACCATCCGCTGGCATGGTCGATGTCGAAGGGAAGATCGACTTGGTCAGCGGCGACCAGTGCATACGTGATACCGCTATAAGCGACGTCACAGGTCACCTTGCCAAGGCCTTTGACCTCCGAAACGACGTCGGAGGCAAGAACGTAGGAGGGTACATTGCGCAACAGGACCGAAGTGAGCCGTCCGGCGTCGAACGTGCCGGTCACATGAACGATGCCCGCCGGGGTCTCGATGGACATCCCGTTTTGCTCAAAGCCTTGCGGAAGGGCTCCCGTAGCAGCGAGACTGGCGATGTAACCGATCGTGGCATGACCGCACATGTCGGCGTAGACGTAGGAGAAGATGAAGAACAGCCCCTGGTCCGCGTCGCGGGAGGGCACGGGCACCGCCGCCGCCATGGCGGCATGCCCGCGCGGTTCATGGAGCAGCAGCGTTCTCAAGCCGTCATGGTTGTTGCGGAAATCATCCCGCTGCTCGCGGACGCTCTGCCCGCGCAACGGAGGGATGCCCGACATGACCGTTCGGGTGGGATGCCCTGCGGTGTGGCTGTCGATGACAGTAAAGAGGCGGCTCGTACGCATGGCGTCAGCAATACTTGCCGGACTGGGGAACTACCTTCATGTCGATGCCGCGCTCGAGCATGTAGTGAGTGATGCGCGAGCAGGCGAGACCAAGTGAATTCTGCTGCGACATCCAGTTGGCCAGGAAGTTGGAGAACCCCTCATTTCCGGCTTCGCGGCGGATGCCGATCGTCGCGGGGTTGCGCAGCACCGGCATGGGCACAACGGCCTTGCCGACCCCTTTTGAGTCGAGAAGCGCGGCGTCCTGGTCGGCGACGATCATCGCGTCGACCTTGCCTGACTGCAATTCCAGTACCGCCTGGTCGCGCGTGGGCACTACGACAATGGTTGAGTTCGGGATCACGGATTCGGCGATCACCTGCATCGTGCCGCCTTTCTGCACGGCGACGCGCACTTCCTTCTTGTCCATCTCGCGCCAGGTCTTGGGCGTAAAGCCAGGACGCGCGACAAGAGCCCAAATGCCCTCGACGATGGCGCCTGGCACATAGTCGATGACGAGGCCGCGGCGAGGATTGGGGTTGAGAGCCACCGCAAGATCCACCTTGCCGGCCTGGAAATCGGCAGCGAGGTTGCCCCAGGTCGTCTCGTAATATTCGATCTGAACGCCAAGCAGACTGGCGATATCCTTGCCCCAGTCGACGAAGAATCCCGACCATTCGCCGGTACGCGGATCCTTGATGTAGCCGGGCTCCTCCGCGACCATCACCGGGAATTTGAGCTTCCCGCTCGCCTTGATGCGATCGAGCACAAGAGACGGATTTTCGGCCCGCGCCGGCGCAGAGGTCGTTCCGAGAATGGCAGCCACGCCAATGGCGGCAGCGGCAATCGCACGCACCAAGCGGTTCATTGAGGTCTCCTCTGTTTTATTTGTATTATGTCAATTTATAAATGTATCATATCAATGACACAGCACAATGCAAGCGCAATCTTGCGCTGCTTTGTCGTTATCGAACGCGATAGGGAGCGCAGGAGAGCCGCGGCGCGCGGCCGGCGACGAGGTCGCAGATAATGGCGGCCGTCATCGGGGCACCGCTAATGCCCATATGGCCATGGCCGGTGGCGAACAGGATCGCGGGATGCTGGGGATGGGGACCGATGATCGGCAAACTGTCAGGCGTCGACGGTCGTACGCCCATCCAGTCAGTTGCCTGATTGATCGATATGGCAGGCAGCATTGCGCGCGCATACGCCTGCAGTTTGAGACTCTGCTTCGCATCGCGCGGCGCATCGGGAGCATTGAACTCGGCGATTCCCACGATGCGCAGCCCCTCATCCAGTGGCGTGGCAACGAAGGCCGAAGCCGCATCGGTCACGGGACGGCTGATGGCTCCGGAAATGCCGGACATTGTGATGTGATAGCCGCGCTCGCTGGCCAGCGACAGAGAAATTCCCAGGGAGCGCGCCAGATCGCGGCTAGCGATCCCCGCCGCGACAACCACTGTGTCGCAGCTGTGAGGCCCGGTACTCGTCCGTAGCGTTACCCGTTCCGTGCCCGGCTCTATCGCCTCGACACGCGCAGCCCGAATTGAAACGCCAAGCGCAGCGGCTCGCGCCATCAGCCCCTCCACCAGCGCAGGGGGTGAAGTCACATGACCACTGTTGGGAAAGTAGATTCCACGCCGGTAGTCGCGGGACAGAGCCGGCTCCAACTCGCGCAGTTGCTCGGCGCTGAGCTTCTCAAAAGCCACGCCATGCTGCGTCCGTAGGCTGCTCACCAGTTCTTCCAGCGCGCTCGGCGATTCGTCGCGCCATACATGGAGGGCACCGTTCGGCCGGAACAATCGATTCCAGTCGGTGTCTCCGAGCATGTCGCGATACAGAGCGGCACACGGCCGGTTGAGAGCGTGCAGCGCCGCATACGCCGCCTCCCAGGCTTGCGGACGCCCAGTACGCAGGAAGCGGACCAGCCATGGGAGGGTACAGGGCAACTCACGCGGGGCGAGGCGCACCGGGCCATTAGCATCAGCGAACCAGCGCAGTGCACGCCACATGACACCGGGATGAGCCATGGGAAGTGCCGATCCCGCATTGTATTGGGCACCGTTGCCCCAAGAGCAACCATGGCCGACGCGCCCCTCCTCGACCACGGTGACGCTGTGCCCTTCCCGCGCCAGCATGAGCGCGCAACTCACGCCAACTACGCCCCCGCCAATAACGACGACGGCACGTTGTTCAGCCATCCGAGTATCTCCTTGTCCACGCTGAGTTGCCCCGAGGTCCGCCGCGCTAAGGCAAGAATCCGCATAGAGATGCCGGCAATCTTCCCCGCTCTCGCCTTGAGCGATTGACACATAACAACTGGTGCAAATTGGAGCATTTGAACTACTACAATCATAGTCTCGGGCCGGATTCAATAAAATTTCACTTCTCGCCCCATTCCAAGTCATCTCATTGATTGTAAAGGAAGTTCTGTCTAGCCCCGCATACGGCGCGCAATTGGCCCTAATCTAATGACATAGAGCACGATGATCTTAGGTTCCAAGGCAATAACCTGCTCTCCACTTCGTTCGCCGTGCCCCTCAAAGACTCTCTTGAGGCGCGCAACATTCGCTCGTGAGTCGCGCCCTCGGGTAACCTGAGCATTTCCTCGGCGCAGTTTTATTCGAGCGCGATCGAGGAAAGGCAGCCACGCGCTCGTCGGGAAACCGGAACGTTCCTAGCGCGGTCAGAACCTTTTCCGATGAGTCCTGGATCGTGGCCCGGGGGGCCGAGAAGCAGTTGAGCTTTCGTGCGGGGTGAAGAGATCGATGACGCGCGACCGCAGCCCAAAGGCAGTCGACGGTACGCCTAGCGGCCAGGTGCGCCTTTGAGTTTGGGAACACGCCTTCGCGGGCTACGGTTTTGGACTGAAGGCACCACGCAGAGCAGGATGTGCCCGCTCGGCTGACTCGCGAACCTTTGCTCCCTGATCGCCCGAGAGGTGGTCGTCCATAACAATGATATCTGCAAATTTGAGCTCGGGCGCCAGCACGTGGTCGATATAGGCTTGGAAGGCATCGCGGCTGATCGCCCATCGAGTAACCAGGGTGCCATCAAGCCGGAGAAGCGCAGGCCAGCGGCAGATGCATTCGGCTTGGGATACCACTAAGCTCAGCCGATTAGCGCGGTAGAGGGATTCCATGCCACGCGGTGCAATCGAATGTAAACGCGACGAGCGGAGGGGACAATCTTATGCACTTCAAGGACTTGCGGGTCACGGATTCGCGTCGCGGCTTCTTGCGTTCGGTCACTTTCAGGAGCGAGTCCCGGAGTCGTCCGGAAACGCGAAAACCTTTTGAACGACTTCGGCTCTGCCATCGCGGCCATGACAAAGGGCGGTTGACCCGCCTCAACAATTCGGATCGGCAGCATGTGCACGAAAGAACGGGCGGACGGAGGGCGCGCAGCACTTCCATTCGCACTGCTTTTCGTCAATTGTAGGCGAGTTTATTGAGTCATTCGCGGAGCCACCCCATGCGCAGATTTGCTTTGATGGCATCCTTGCTGGGTATCGCCTGTCTATTCACGACTGCCGCCTACTCACAGGGCGCAGCAGTCACTCTTTCCAAAGCGGCTTCCAAAAACGGCAGAGCGCTCTTCAATATCATCGCTGGTGGGGTCGTAATCGGAACTTGCTACGAGATGGAATGTGACGCCGCGGTGCGGAAATTAGTCCGGCCGCAAGAAGAAGCGCCATCAGAAGCTGACCTCAAGAGTTCTGATGATAATGATGAGGTCGGCGAGAAGGCCAAAGAGACGAAGCCACCAAGAGCCCAACACTGACGGTTTAGACGAGCACTAACTGAAGTAAATTGCACGAAGATCGACAAACGTCCCGGAGGTGCTTGGATCGCGAGTGTGAGATTGTAGTGCTCATAGGTAGGAAGGTTATTGGCACCAACGCAACGATAGCGGAAATATCAGCACCAAATTTGTCGCCGGACCGGCTTATTAGGCGGGCACGACTATGCAAGCCAACAAAAATCGCTGTGGAATTCTGGGATCATTTGGTCCCGCGCGGCAAGCAAGTATTCCCACCACTGCCGAGATGAGCCCGGCCGCGTAGTCTTCGTTCGGGATCAGACCGCCATTTTGCGGTCGGTTGCATTAGGCCGGATTGTTGGGAACGCGCCCCTTCATGCGCGATGCGACCAACATGCAACGGCTTGCTAGCATCATCTATCATGACCCAATCAGGGCACGTGAGCAGCCCGTAGTAGAGCTTTATCCGGGGCGGCGTCAATCTTTAATGGTGCTGGAATTTGGTCCAGTTATGGACCGAGAGAGAGTGCACGTAATCTCTCTGTCGTTCGACCAATGCACCGCCAGGAAATGCACGGAGCAAGGATTCTTGCCTACCGCCTCAAGTGAATCGCACGGAGAGAAGTCGTATACATCAGAGGCCAGCACAATATTGTCGCTTCGGGGATCTGCGGGGCCTTTCATCCATGTCAGAAATTATTTCTAGCGTCGGAGACTTCGTCGTCTCGCACGAGCAGCTGCTTGGAAGGATGTTTGCTGTCTCCGCCTTAACTTTCGCTCTCTACCGTGCGCTCTGGCAGCTAAAAGATAATCACCCTCGCGAAATCTATGCAATTTGGTACGTCTTCTCCTTGTTCTTCGTCATTTTTTCGGGGCTGTCCTATGTCGCAACGATAAAGCAAATTCAGGTAACTTCGGTTTGCGGCGAGTACGCCAGCACGTGCAAGACCTTGCTCAGTTACCTCGTGAACGTACAGGAAGAACTGACGTTGGTCAGCGGTCTTCTCGCTATTGGCATCATCCCGCAGCTGTTGACTTACTTTTTGAGCGGCTTGTCGGGATCAGCCTCGAAGCCGATGTTCGTGTGGCATATCGAGCAATTTGCTGTCTGGAGCCTCATCAAATTCGGTGCAGGCTTTGGTGGGGTAACAATGGGGATTGCAATTGGCCAGTTCGCTGCGGATAAACCCCCAGTCTTCGATGTCTACTTTGGGGCCGCGATGTTCGTTTTTGGTGCGTTCTACCTTGCGGCACTAGAGACTTGGCTGAGGGAAGGCTTGCCGACTCTCTGGCGCAGACATGAAGCGCACCTATGGATGCTATTGAACCGCCACGGGTTTGCCGGAGGCTCCAACTCCTGAGAGGATGGAGCCATGACAAGCAAGACGACGAACAAGTTTTCACCCGAGGTCCGGGCTCGTGCGGTTCGGATGGTTCTGGATCATGCGAGCGAGCACCCGTCGCGGTGGGCGGCCGTGACCTCGATTGCGGCCAAGATCGGCTGCACACCGCAGACGCTGCACGACTGGGTCAAGAGGGACGAAGTCGATAGCGGACACCGGGCCGGCGTTCCGACCGACATGGCCGAGAAGCTGAAGGCGCTGGAGCGGGAGAACCGTGAGCTTCGGCAGGCGAATGAGATCCTGCGCAAGGCGAGCGCGTATTTTGCGATGGCGGAGCTCGACCGCCGGTCCAAGCCATGATCGCCTTCATCGACGATCATCGTGGGGCGCATGGGGTCGAGCCGATCTGCAAGGTCTTGCCGATCGCCCCTTCGACCTACCACGCCCATGTGGCCAGGCGGCGCGATCCTGCCAGGCTGTCGGCGCGCGCCAGGCAGGACGCTACCCTGAAGATCGAGGTTCGGCGGGTGTTCGATGAGAACTTCCGGGTCTATGGCGTGCGCAAGGTCTGGCGGCAGCTCGAGCGGGAAGGCTTCGATGTTGCCCGCTGCACGGTGGCGCGACTGATGCGGGACATGGGTTTGCAAGGAGTCATCCGCGGCAAACCCGTCAAGACCACGATCAGCGACAAGGCCGCGCCATGCCCGCTGGATCACGTCAACCGCCAGTTCAGGGCGCCAAGGCCGAACGTTCTTTGGCTCTCCGACTTCACCTATGTCGCGACCTGGACCGGCTTCGTCTACGTCGCCTTCGTCATCGATGCCTACGCCCGCAGGATCGTGGGGTGGCGGGTCTCGCGCACGGCGCATGCGGGCTTCGTGCTCGATGCGCTGGAACAGGCCCTGCACGATCGCCGGCCGGTCCATCGCGGCGGGCTCGTGCACCACAGCGACAGGGGCAGCCAATACGTCTCGATCAAATACACCGAGCGTCTGGCTGAAGCTGGTATCGAACCTTCTGTCGGCAGCGTCGGGGACTCCTATGACAACGCTCTCGCCGAAACCATCAACGGCCTCTACAAGGCCGAGGTGATCCATCGGCGCGGGCCATGGCGCAGCTTCGAGTCCGTCGAGTTCGCGACGCTGGAATGGGTGGACTGGTTCAACAACCGAAGGCTCCTCGAGCCCATCGGCAACATCCCGCCGGCCGAAGCCGAGCAACGCTACTACGCCATGCTGGAACAACCCGCCATGGCGGCATAACTTAAACCAAATTGCCTCCGGCAAACCCGGGGCGGTTCAACATACATGGCGCCGAGGCGCTGGGTCAGACGATCGTATTCGGCCTGAAGCCGCTTCACCGCCGCGTCGTGTTCCTTTCTTTCATCGACGTGGCTTTGATGTAGCCCGGTTACGATCCATTCATGGACCTTCTCTGAAAAGTGTAGCCGGCCCATCAGTTCGGCGAACTTGCCGGCGATGATTTCCTCGCGAACGTAGGGCTCGCCGCATTTCCCTTTGTAACCGGTGCAATGATAGTAGATGTACTTGCCCTTCTGAATCTCTCCGACAAGGGCGCAGCCACAGTGGCCACAGTTCATAAGGCCCGAGAAGGCGAACTCTCTCGGTCCACGCCGCAGCTTGCGGTTGCCGCGATCCTCAAGCCGAAGCTGCACGCGCTCCCAAAGATCGTACGAGATCAAAGGCTGATGTCGGCCCTTTATGACGCTGCCATGCCACTCATATTCGCCGGTGTAGAGCCGATTGCGAAGAATGTTATGTATCTGCGCGGTACCAACCGGACCTCCCGTAACGCGCGAGGCGAGGCCATCGGCGCGCGCCTTTTGCGCGAGTTGCCCAATCGAATAATCGCCGGTGACGTACCATTCGAAGAGCTTCTTGACGGCTGGCCCAAGTTTCGCGTCGATCTCGATGATCTTCTTGCCTTCGGGATTGCGTGTATTGAGATAGCCGATTGGCGCGCTGGTGGGCCAATAGCCTTGCTGGGCTTTCTCGGCCATGCCCTTGCGGGCTTCTTCCGAAAGGTTGTCGATGTAGTTCTTGGCCATGAGTACCTTGATGCCGTGCATGAACTTCTCGGAAGACCGAGATTCGCGCGACAGCACCACGCCCTCTTTGACCAGATGGATTTCAATATCGACCTCGTCGAGCGTCACCCAATCCTTGAGATTGCGGTAGAGCCGGTCCGTCTTTTCGACAAGGATGACGCGGACGTCCGGATGTTTCTTAAGGTACCGGATCATCTCGCCAAAGTTGGTTCGGCCGCTCAGTTTTGCGGTCTCGACATCCACAAACTCCTTCGCGACGACCAGCGCATTCGCCTGCGCGTAACCGGCCAACAGCTTCTTTTGAGCGTCGATCGAGAAACCTTCCTTTTCTTGCTCCTTGGTCGAGACACGCGCATAGGCGACCGCCTTCTTCGCGGCCAGCGCACCATTCAATTCCTTTTTCCTTTTCATAGGCTTCCTGACGGCGAGAGTTCAAGCAATTGAATCAGGAAGCCGATGCAAGCGCAATAAGATTCCCAACATCAGCTTCCGGCACGTCTGGAAGTCTTGCAGCGTCGCTTGCTACGAGAGGATTACGCCCCATTCGACTCAGCGTCACCGAGCTGGATAGATGGTGGCGATGATTCTGCCGCTGCCGCGTCACGACGTTCTTCTTCGGCCCATTCGCGCAATACGCGAAAGAAGCCAACGACGTTGTGCACCATCTCCCGCGCATCCTCGCGCGTTAGGGCGTGGTCCGCATAGGGCTGCCAGACTGCAATGGTCTGGTCCAGGAAATCGCCACCGGCCGCACGGTCAACGATCCGATTGACGAACTCCGAGCCCTCAACGGAAGCGGAAGCCGCGTCGCTCCTTCTGCGGCCACGGTCTGCTTGATGCTTGCGGTCCATTGTCATGATGTCCCTCATCCGACATCATTAGGCCGCACGTAAGCGCATCGCGCTTTCGAAAACTCTGGGAATACCAAAGGTTACAAAATCTGACGCTCGATCCTATGCATCACGCTCTGATTCACTTCGCCGGACTCCACACACGAACGTGTGGCAGGTAACGGATTCTGATTACAATCGTATGCAGGCGAGCGTAGCGGCTGGGAATGTTTGGCAAAGCAGTGAATTGCGAATTGACGTGAGAGCTACCAAAAAAAGACAATGCGTGCGTTCCCATGGCGCCCTCTGAAAGGAATGCGTGCAACGGAGATGATGGACTTACCGGTTTTTGGCAGCTCCGGCTGACCAACCAAATCAGTATCGGTTAAGGGCTAATACTCCTGTCTGCTGACCGGGAATGTCCCACGCAATCGCGAGGGTCCCACCAACAGCATTTAGGAGGACATATGGAGCCGAACGCGGTCCCGCAGAACCCTGAAGACGAACTCGGTGATGACATGCTGGAGGGAGCGCGCGCTATCACAAAATTCCTGTACAAGAAGGTAACCCAGCGCAGGCTTCGCAAGGTCTATTACCTGGCGCAAAAAAGTAACTTGCCAATTTTTCGGCTCGGCTCGGTGCTCCACGCGCGCAGATCGGAGCTTTTGAAATTCATCACCAGTCAGGAAGAACGAGCCGTTCCGCGCAAGCCTAATCCATGAGGCCCGAGTATTGAAGACCCCGAGCGGAGCGGGTGAAGAGGGACGTTGGAGCGGGTGAAGGGAATCGAACCGTCGTATTCAGCTTGGAAGTCGAAATCATATCCCTCCCGCGACATCACTGACATTCACTAAACAGCGTAAAACAAGCACTTTCCCGAGTTTCCGACTTCACGCCCAATCACCCAAAGGCGGTCAAATCATTGGCGATTGCGCCCGAGGAGCGCCCTGAAAAATGGAACTTTGGGCGTCGGCGCGGCAACAAAAAAGCGCCGTGTCAACCCACGGCGCTCTCTTTATCACCCTTTTCCGACCGTAAGCGGCAAGCGATGCTGAATCCTCCCGTCAACCTTCAACTATGCGTAGGCAGCAACCAAATCACGAGCTGGACAAGACCAACAAGCAAGCCAACACATGCGCTGATACCCGCGACCAGCCGCGCCTTCCGACTTTCGAGCAATCTGTCGATGAAGTTCAAGAGACCATGGCCGGCTGTTTTGAGCTTTCCCTTGACGGCCTGTGTAATAACGAAACTAAAGAAACCAACCTTAGCAATGGTGGACGTATTCATTCTGATGAAGTCTTTGGCCTTGAAGGCCTCAGATTCCTCTTTGCCGGACAGGAAGCCTTGTACCTTGCTGCCGTTTAGCTCCATCAACGACAGCATTTTTGGATCTGGAGCGTAGTCGCCGCCATAACGGTTTTTCAAAACGTCATTCAGGTTGATCCGCACTTCTATCGGAATGCTCGGCGGTTCTTGACCTGTAAGCACCCGATATCGATGTTCAATATGCTCAAAGCCAAAGGTAACATTCCGCATATTCCAATGGACCCAGTACTTCTCGCGCCGATCGCGCACGAAGTTGTAGAAATGCGTAAGCAATTCCCGCTCGATCTCGTCGTATTTCCCTTCCACCTCATCGGGTGGGATGTGGAGATATTCTGCGGTTGTGTGCGTTGAAAAACTAACAGTCTGCCCCGAGGTGTAGTGCCGCACCACGATGGAAGTGATTCGAGGCGACAACGCGCCCGCTTCGGCGTCGAATAAGGACTGAGACGAATAGTGGATGATATAGAAACGGTCCGGATGGTCTTTAATGTCGCTAAAGAATTTTTCCGCGCTAGCCACCGTTACCCCCCAAGGCGCTTCGGCTCACCGGCAGAAAATCCGCCAAACTTACTTTGCGGATGACCGGAGAGAATCGACATTTCGAATTGGACAGCATTAGAAATACTCGTCGTATGTCAAGCAATAAAACAATGCCAAGGAGATTTATGCTCGTGTCGCAACTTGAGCGAACATATCCGACTGCGGCGAAGGCGTAGCGGCTACAGGTCTCATGGCGCGCTACCATGAAGCGAAACGTACACGTTCACGAAAAGAACGATCGCACCGATGATCACCACAGCCCAAGCCATCATTCCTAGCGAATGGGCCTGCATGGCGCAGCCTTCGATCATTTCATCGTACATCTGATCGATGCGTTGCTCTTCCGACCTTGCAATTTTGGCTTCACACTCCTTGAAGAATGCCTCCGTCGCTGCGTCTTTACGACGTCGTTCCTCGACCAGCCTCGGCGGCAATCCGTGCTGCTAGAGATTGCCAAACGTTCCGAAGCGGCGGCCTCCCCTAGTCCTAGGCGGTCACGACGAGAGCGTACGATGACGTTGACCCGCTTGTCGGAGGGTGCCGGCGTTCCCTAAGGCTTTGCGTTACGTGGGCGTTCACCGAGTTGCGCTTCAAAAAGGGATTGGCCGATCTCGCTCCGGACGGCCGCAGGGAAGGCCCTGAGGTCCTTTTGGCTCGAACCCACAAAAACGGCGGGCCTGATCGCGCGCACCCCTTCCGTCACCAAGATTCGTCGATAGCTCCCATTCTCGCGTACCATTCTGTCTGATTTGAAACGTCGATGCGACAAACCGAACCAAGCAACCTGATCGTTCCGCTGCTGTGGCGGCAAAACCGCTGTTTTTTGGTCTCGACACGGCAGCAACGCTTTCGCGAGCGGCACGCCGATTGCAGGAACAAAATAACCAGCAATTGAAGGACGTCGCACGCGTCACCGGCTCACGAGTACACAAAGAGACTTGCTCGATTGATCCTGATCAATGCGAGGTTGAAGCTGTAAAATTGTGGGCTACGGGCCTCGAGAAGCGCCGCTCCCTTGCATTCCCCTTGTTTTGGCGACCGGAGAGACGCATCGATGAACCCAGGACAGGACCAACCGGGGGACGGCGTTACGACTGTCTCTTCCGAACGAGACCAACAGCCAGGCTGCCTATGCACGCTCACCCGGGCCGCAACGCAGTGGGTTGGATCCTTGACCAGGGCGCGCATCTCTGCCGCTGGCGATCCGACGAACCGCGAGGCTCGGGCTTCGCGCGAAACGGCGCAGGACCAGGTTCTGGAGGGCTGGGCTGCCGACGACGGACAGGGTGAACAGGAGAATCGGCAAGAGGCCGTAAGACGAACGCGAGCCTGGCTTGATGCCGCCGCGGCCCATGCGCTGCTGGACCTTTCGTTGCTATCCCTGACAGCCTTGCCCGCCGCCTTTCCCGCCGCGCTCCAGCGTCTGACAATCTGGGGCAATCAGCTGACCAGCTTGCCCAACCCCCTTCCGACCGATCTCCGTGTGCTCTACGCCATGCGCAACCAGCTGAACAACCTGCCGGCCGCCTTCCCGGCCGGGCTCTTGCGCCTCAACGTTTACGACAATCAGCTGACTACTTTGCCCGATAACCTTCCGGCCACGCTTCTGGAGCTGAACGCTAGCTACAACCGGCTGACCAATCTGCCGGCCCGCCTCCCGCCCGGGCTCGAATTTCTCGGCGCGAGCAACAACCAGCTGACCAGCCTGCCCGAGACGCTGCTGACGCGGCTCGGCCCTGAGTGCGTCGTTGATCTGGTGGGTAACCCGCTATCCGAGCGGGTACGGACCAATCTGGCGGCAGCCTGCAATGTCCCGGGCTATGCCGGCCCAAACCTCTACTTCTCGAGAGACGAAGGATCGGAGCAAGCGCCGCCGCGGCCTCTGCCCGAGGTCGTCGCGGACTGGCTGGAGGGCGAGCCGCAGGTGGTGGCCGCCTGGCAGACCGTCACTGATGAACTAGGCGCCCAGCAGTACGCCCTCTTCCTCGACCGGCTGCGGCACACCGTGAACTATGGCAACCCCGAGTTCCGGCAGGCGGTGGCCGAGGATTTGCGGCAGGCGGCAATCAGGCCGCGGTTGCGCGAGCAGTACTTCCAACTGGCCTTCGGGGCGAGCGAGACCTGCGAGGATCGCATCACTTTGACCTGGAATGGCATGCAGAGCGCACGTCTAAACGCTGATGTCGAGGACGGAGCCTATGACGAGCGGCTCAACGAGCTCATCGAGCAAGCCCGCGTGCTGTTCCGCTTGGACCAGCTCGAGAAGATCGCCCGGCAGAAAGTCAGCTCGCTCCGCTTTGTCGACGAGATCGAGGTCTATCTCGCCTATCAGATCAAGCTGCGCGAGCGGCTCAAGCTGCAGCATATCGCTCCGGACATGCGCTTCTTCACCGTCTCCTACGTCACCGAGGACGACCTCATTGCGGCCGAGACGCGCGTGCGAGACGAAGAGGCGGCAGGATTCGCCGACTATCTGGTAACCCGCTGGCAACCCTTGGAAACCGTGGTGAGCCGCATTGCACCCGAGGCTTATGCAGCGATGCAGGAACGGCTCGCCGATGCGATGGGCGAGGAGTTCGAGACGCGCCTGCAGCAACGGCTCGCCGATCATCACCTGACCGATGCCGCACCGGAGCTCAGAGCCGCAGCCGCGGAGGCGCTCGGACCCGATCTCCTCAAAGAAATCACCCGCGAGATCAAGGGCGCGTTGATGCGCAAGGTGCTCGGGGACCGCGGCCTCGAGTTATGAAATGCGCTCCGTTTGCGGGGGATTATGGAGCGACAAACAGCCTGAGAACGCGTGTTCTCATCCTGATCGCCGCCGCCCAGGAAACCGACATGCAAGAATATTTTCGCGTCAGCCCGCCGTCGGTTCACCAAATGGTGCTGACGCTGGAGCGAGCTGGCCTCATCAGAAGGCAGCCAAGAACACCTCGCAGCATCGAGGTCCTCGTTGATCCCAAAAGCCTGCCCGAACTAATCTGACCGCCCGGGACGCAACCCGTCAAAATCACTTTGCAGAGCCACTAGTCCTAGGCGGTCATGACGAAAGCGCACGATGACGTTGACCCGCTTGTCGGAGGGCGCCGGCGTTCCCTAAACGGCCGCCTGGCGGCGGCCGTTGTCGAGAAGCTTCGCGCAATCGGCTGAAGCTAAGACGCTTGATTAAGCCTCTCCTTCCGCTTTGGCTTCAGCCTTGTCGTCCTTCGGTTCGAGAAGAACGATGCGCCCACCGAGCGGCAGGGCGTCGAGGTCGATCGTCAGACCCTGGCCCTTCTCGTGCGGGAACGCAGCGCCGATCCGGCGGAAGAAGTCTTGTTTGCCCTCGCGTTGCTTGACGCTGTAGGCGATCAGTGTTGGTTGCTTGTTGCTCATGATATTTCCTTTCGGTTTTGAGCCCGCCCCGATGGCGGCCTCGATGCCCGTTTCCAGGCCGAGGCGCTCAAGCGGGGTTGTCACAAGCGAGCCGCAGGCTTCCCCGAAAGGCACGTACAGAGCGCACTTTTGCGGTACAAACTCGCAATCTCGGGCTCGGGATGTTCGGTGACTGCCTTTTCCGCCGTTGTAGCGACCACCAGCGGCTGCGCGACGACCGGTTTCGCTTCGACGAGGGCAGTCGGCTGCCTGTCGCCTTCGCAAAATTCTTGTCTCAGGATCTTTCCGACTCAGTGACGAGGAGCCAGGGACCAACTCGCGGATCGCGTGACGGCTTGCCGTGGACGCGGTATTCGACCAACGTGAGTCCAGACGATTTGAAGACTTTGGCCGGGCCGTCTTGCGGGTCGCGATGGAGCTCGCCCTCCCAACAGTATTCGAGGTACTCCGACACATCGCCGCGCTCTATGAAAGCGGGCCCCTCTTTAGGATCCCGGTGGAGTTGGTCATTCTCATAGTACTCCTCAGTCAATTCGTCTTTGCGGGCCGGCCCCTCCTTCGAGTCCCGGTGGAGTTGCCCATTTTGATAATAGGCTTCATTCCACTCGTCTTGGAATGCCGGTCCCGAATCCCGGTGCAGTTGGCCTTTCAAATAATAGTATTCCTTCTTGCCGAACTGATCGTATGTTGTGAGCGCCGGTCCTTCATTTTCGGAGCGGTGCAGCACGCCATTCAGTCGATAGGCCTCATAAAGGATGATGCCAGTGCTTCGTTCGGTGACCTGAGTCGAACGACCTTTGCCCAAGACGTCCGTCCAGACCTTCTTGTTACTCATCTTCGGCAAGGGTGCGAGCTTCGCTGTTGCCCGAATAATCAGGTTTCTAGCTCCCCGCACTCGCGCGCTCGGCGCCGTCAAAGCCTCCGTGGTGCAGAACTCCTGCAACTCAACCTCGCCCGCACTGTTGTAAATCACGCGCCATGGACCGGCACTGGGACGTCGGTGCGGCCGCCCATTAATACCAATCCTCATAATGATCGACCGATGTAAGCCCAATCGCGGAGCCCGATCGACATGATCTTCCACGGCTGCGCGATGAGGGTGTTCCAGGCGTAACAGCAGTGGTCGACGATGTCGTCGTAGGATTTGAAGACGCGGTTTGACAGCCAATTTTGGCGCATGAACTGCCAGATGTTCTCCTGGCTGTTCAGCTCGGGCGAACGCGGCGGCAATGGCAGCAGCGAGATGTTGTGCGGAACGCTCAGCTGCTTCGCTCCGTGCCATCCAGCCTGATCGAGGATGATGATGGCGTGGGCACCATGGCTGACCTTGGTGGATATCTCATCGAGATGAAGCTGCATTGCTTCGGTGTTGCAGAAAGGTAGTACCAGAGCGGCGCCAGTTCCGAGTTCAGGACATACGGCACCGAACAGGTACGTCGATTGCGTACGCTGGTCATGGGCTGCCCGCGGCCGCGATCCCTTTCTGGCCCAGCGATAGGTGAGCTTATTCTTCTGGCCCACCCGCATCTCATCCTGGAACCACACCTCTACCGGCGTGTCCGGCGCAAGGCTGCTGCGGATGTCCTCCACGCTGGAGTGGAAGTTTTTTTATATGCCTCGATCGCATCGGGATCCTGCTTGTAAGCTCTCGGCCGGGCGCTGACGTGTGAGAAGCCGAGGTCCTTGAGGGCGCGATAGACCGTGTCGTCTGATACCGAGATGCCAAACTCCTCGTGCAGCCGCATGATCAGGTCACACGCCCGCCAGCGCACCACGCCATGGATGGCCGGGATCGGCCCTTCGTCCACGATCTGCGCCAGAAACGCCCGATGCTCCTCGTTGAGCTTCGCCGGCGCACCTGGCGCGGGGACATTGATCAAACCATCCGGCCCTTGCTCGTTGAACCGGATCACCCAGTCGCGTAGCGTCTGCCGGTCCATCCCGCCGACCTTGGCGGCCTCCGTGCGCGAGGCGCCATCGAGCACCGCAGCAATCGCCAGAAGCCGCCGAACCTGATCGCTGTCCTTCGCCCGCCGCGCTAACCGGCGCACCTCAACCGCCGTCAAATCCGTCCGAACCGCAATCGGCTGGCCCATGGCAACTCCCTCCAATTGCCATGTTGAATCATCGACCCGCTGATTTGGAAAGCCCCACCGTGAGTCACCACCTCAGCGGATTAGTATAACATAGTATTCCGCTCTGGTAATCTGGTCGGGATTGTGCGGGCTCTTGCGTTCGATCAGCGCCGGTCCTTCAAGAGGATCTCGGTGGAGCACGCCTTTGACACAATAGACTTCACGAATGATCGCGCCACTCGCATTTCGCTCGATTACTGCCGGTCCGTCTGTGCGGTGTCTCTTGCCTTCCTCGAGATATGCTTCGGCAAGCACGGCTCCGGTTCTAGGATCGCGGTGAATGAGAGCCGGACCTTCGGTCGCCAGACGATGCCGTTCTCTCTCACGGAAGTAATTTTCGTAGACGACGACGCCAGTCGCTAACTCTGTCGTTTGCTCAATTCTGTCCGTTTTCACGCCAAACCTCTTTCAATGCCAATTTACAATTTAAACGTGTAATTATAGTTATCACAACTATTGAAATTACTTTCATAATATTTTCAATTGGTTACGGAGCGACGGCTGGAAGGGTTTGTAGGCTTAAAAACGTGTGGCTATCCCCCGGCACCACTTTTGCCTGTAAAAGACCCGCGCAAGGTAAGGCTTAGGATTCGTGATGGGCGAGAATTCCGCTGACGAAGGGTCAAGCGCGTTTCAAACGGCCGCCAAGGCTGAGGTGACCAAAAAAGTCGACCTGAATTCGAAACCCATGAGCGACGTGCGCGATGAGGTCAACCGTACCATTGAAGCCCTCAACTTTCGCGCAGCCATAGATTCCTCCCTTACGAAGAAGCGGCTTCTCGAATACGCGGAAACTCGAAAAGATCTCCCGGGAAGCCGACCGAAAATTATGAACCCGCATAAAGTGGGACCATACTACTATCTCTTCGGCTTCGGTGGGAACGGCAATGCTTACCTTGGCAACGCGCCCCGTATCGCGATCGATCTCAAACACATTGGCCATATCCATACATTTCTGAAGGATCTCGAAATCTATCGGGATCCCGCGCCTTTCAAGGAGGATATCACCACCTGGGTCCCCTTTCTCGAGGCCGCACAAAAGCGAATTCGAAATGAATCCGACGAGCCGGCCACCGACAACGCGGCGTCGGCCGCGGAATCCGCCCCGCTAAAGCCCGCCGACTCGGAATCAAGTCGGAGCGATGTCGAACAAGCCAACGAGGTTGATAGGCTTCCTCCCGATCAGCTTGCTTCCCCAGCAGCAGTGGATGCGGAGGCTGCTTCTGCCCCGATAGGGTTTACTCCAGCCCCACCTCCGATTCCGAGCCAGACCATTTTGGCTGCGGAAGTTGCGGCACCGGGTGGTCCAGTTGCGAAGAGCCCTGCTCACGGGTCTCGTCTGAAGCCGTACCTGATCGCTATATCAGCCGTCCTTTTGACGAGCGTCGTTCTCGTCATTGTGATCCCGGTTACAGCCTATCTACTTTCCGAACGGCGCCGCCAGCTGCCCACGCCGCAAGCCCAAGCAACGACCTCGCGGGTAACGGACTTCCTGAAGAGCTTGTCGTACGCTAAACCATATGCCGCGGTCACCGATCCCAAGATGTGGCGCGATTTGACGCCGAACTATACCTGGTACGGGGTGGTTGCCCCAGTGAGCATAGCCATCGATCCGCGCTTGATGCAGGTAGATAAACTGAGGCTTGATGCAAAGACAGCCGATGCCGGTCAAATGATCCAGTCGATCATTGAAGACAGGGTCAAGAATGGTTTCAGCGCAGGCAAAGCTGCAGCCGACGTTCACCGCCAGCTCGGTCGACTCGCAAACCAGAACGGCGACTTCACCCGAGCCAGCACCGAATTCCAGCAGGTGATCGCGAACGACCCGACGGCCTTGGATTACAGCGACCTGGGTTATGCATTGGAGCAACAGGGCGAGTCGGCTGAAGCTATTTCCTACTACGAGAGGGCGATCGCGGCAGACAAAAGCTCTCCCATTCCCTCAAACAATCTTGGCGTCATCTACTTCCAGCGAGAACACCCGGACCTTGACCGTGCGATTGCGAATTTTAGCCGAGCCATCGAGGCTGCCCCAAATTTCGCGGCCGCCTTGTTTAACCGCGGGTACGCGTTCTCTCTTCAAGGCAAAACTGATCTTGCAACGATTGACTACAATCTGGCCCTTAAGTCCGCAATAAGACGAGCCTATCCGTTCAATGGCCTCGGCGTGATCGCCGCCGATCAAGGTGAATACGAGCGCGCCCAGACCTACTTTAGCGAAGCTATCAAAGCCGACTCGAAATTCACGCCAGCTTGGGTTAATCGCGGCATCGTCCACCTCCAACTAAACAGGGTCGAAGAAGCGCTCAGTGACTTCAAAAGTGCCATCGAAAACGATGGTAGTGATCAAATCAACCGATCAAGCATTCGATATTTTCTCGCCGTGGCGCACATGGCCGCGTATCAATTCGATGCTGCGGTTGCCGAGTTTGAAACAACGCTGCGAACGAATAGGCAGACTGCGACGGCCTACGCTGGCATTGGTGTGTCGTATATCTCCCTGGCGAGAGCCGATGATGCTCTAGGGCAGATCCAAGAGGCTTCTCGAGTCGATCAGGCCCTTCCGTTGATATCCCTGGCCCGAGGGACTGCATATCTCAGTAAGGGAGAATTCGCTGCTGCGGTCGCAGACTTCAACGAGGCCGTACGGCAACGACCCCGGAAGCCACAGGGTTATCTGGGCCGAGGGCTGGCCCGGCTGGCGCTTGGGGATCGCGGTGCCAAGGACGATCTTGATCAGTCAGAACAGCTAGGCGAAGACGCCATCGATATTAGTACGGCGAGACTTTGGAAATGTTTGGCCATCGCGAAAAGCGAGTGTTTGCGAGAGGCGTTGTACCCAGTCGCGAGCGTCAAAGAGAAGCTCGATCGTTTCGCTTTGGCCCAAATTTATTGGCTGGGCGCTCAGATTTCCGCTGCCATCGGTCAATCAAACGAGGCTCTCGAAAGATATCAAGAGGCTTTAGAAAGCGCAGGATGCCGCACGCGAATCTTTCTCGATCGCGCGCGACTCCTCGAAGAGCGCCGGGATGCGCAAGCGGCGTTGGTCGACTACAACAGGGCGATTAATTGTGGTGACGACCTGATCGCGGCCTATCTGGGGCGCGGCAGATATTATGAGATGAACGACCCATCCAAGGCTCTTGCTGACTTCAAGTCTGCACTTGCGCTCCATCCACGCGGCTGGCCACTCGCAACTGCGCTGCTAGAGATCGGACGACTTCACGTCCGGGATGAGCCCGACCAAGCCATCGAAGATCTTGCAAAGGTGCTGCCAGAATACGACGGCATCTCAAGCTGGCAAGCGCATATGATGCGAGCGGGCATATTCGCCGACAAGCGCGACTATGCGAACGAAGTAAGGGAATACAACGCTATCGTTGGAGACAGGTCTGATCCTCCAACGGACCTAATTCGAAAGCGCGCCATCGCATATCGGGCGCTCGGAGACTTCACCAATGCTAGCTCCGACTTTTCGAGCCTCATTCGGCGGGATCAACGCAGCGCCATAGCTTGGAGCGACCGCGGCGATACTTTCTACGCTTCCGGCGACTATGTGCGGGCGATCGCAGATTATGATGAGGCGCTCAAGGTTGATCCGTTTGCCAGCTTGGTTCTGCAACAGCGAGGCAAAGCGCGCGAAGAACTTGGAAACGCCGACCTCGCTCTAAGTGATTACCGGCTGGCCCTAGAGCGGGGCATAAAATCCCCCGATGTTGCCCTGCGACTATTCTTGTTGCGAGCGGTCGCGGATGCTGCGGGGGCACAGGAAGAACTTAAGAAGAATATTAAGCGCACCAAAGTATCGGACGAATTCGGTCCTGTCGTTTCGCTGTTTGCCGGCCAGTTGACGCCTGGCGAAGCGCTGCAACGGACCGACCCGGACCCGTGGGGACCGTGGTATTTTTTGGCTCGATGGATGCTGTTGCAGGGCGGAAAAGATCAATGTAAGGCGATGCTCGTACGCGCGCTGGACGATGCGGACAAAGCCGATATGGGCTACTTCGATATCAGGATCGCGCTGGCGCATCTCCAGCAGTAGGAATTGGTGCCAGGAGAGCCTACCTTCTGAAAGCCATCGTCTTGCGCGGGAATGTCTGGGAAACCGGCGATACCCTTGTTCGAAAACGCGCGTCGCGATGCTATCTTAGAGCATGACCAAGGTAGGTTTTACGCCGCGATCCGTCGAATTTGATCCGCAGCTGGCGAATGACATTGAACGCTACGGCGCGGCGGCCCCGGCCCCGTTTTGGGTGAACGCGCACTCAGGTGTGCGGCGTAGCCCTTTCAACGGCTATACCCGCATGCTGACGCCGGAGGGCGGGGTCCTTATCCAGTACAGCGATCTCAATCTCGGTGTGCCCTTGAGATTATGGCGCGTCGCCATCTGCAGTGCAGTGACGGCCGCAGCCAGCTGGCAAGTTTCTTCGGTCGATGCGCTCTTCTCTGGCCCCGGTCTTTTGGGGCTTACAGCAATCGGTCTGACCAACTGGCTTGTGCTTTGCTTCAAGATCAAGGCTCGCCATAGCGTCGAAATCCGGCCTGATTGCATGATTATCGACGGGCAGGATGTGTTCTTCGCGGAAGAATTCGGCGAGAATCATCCGGAGCTTCTCGAAGTGCCGGATACGGCCGATCAGATGAATATCTGCGCGGTCGTCGGAACGCGCTTTGTCGAACTAATGACCGCAAACCGGCTTGATGTGAATGACCACACGCCCGAGATACTGATCGCGGATCTGACGGTTGCCATCGAGCAGCTTTGGGACCGCCGGGAAGTCATGTCCCCGGCGGCCTATTAGCCGTTATGATGCACTGGCAATAGAGGGCCTGATTGCGGCCTCGGCCCGAGCGCGGATCATATCTACGTCCTCGTGCCCGAGCCGAAGTGCAGCCGCCGGGGGCATGCCCTGCATCAGCAGTAGCTGGCTGAACCGCTCGCGCATGAAAGCAGAACGCAGCTCGGACGGTTCGATCAGCTTTTCAAGCCGGTCTGCCGCATAGCGTAGCGTCTCCTGGTCGCCGTTCGCGAAAAGCTGAACCAATCCAGAGTTGCCAAGAAAGGTCTCCCATCCTTTGTTGTAGTGGCGCTGTAACTGTGTGATGTCCTGCAGCACCACCCATAACTTGACGCCAAAGCCCGGGAAGTACGCCGCCGCGCGTTCCATGAAGTCCATGTGGCCAAGCACAGCGAACTCTTCCATCAGAAACAGAATCGGCAGCAGATCACGCGGGTACGAGCCAAAGCTTTCAAGCACGGTGCAAGTGAGTTGAACAATGATCCGCATCCAGCGCGCGTGGCGCTCCATTCGGCCGACCGGCAAGCACATAAAGATCGTCGCCGGCCGGTCGCCGCGCAATGTGGAGAGCCGGAAGTCAGATCGCCCCAGGGTGGCCCGCAAGGGCAGGCTGTCGAGGAAATCCGTGTGAGTCGCCGCCGTGCTGAATATGGAGCCTCGCTCTTGCTGCGGCGTTTGTTTGAAGCGCTGACCGATCGCGGCAGGGATGCCGCCGAACCGGCCGCCCATCCCGGCCATTCGATCCAGCAATTCTTTGATCGCAAAGCTGTTCCGATCGAAATACTGCTGCTTTCCTTGAAGCGATGCCTCGGCAAAAGCGCGGTCAGCGGCAGCGGTTGCCGCCCGCAGCAGCGGCGCATACGTCAGACACAGAAGCTCGCGCACCGTCACGAGGTTGCGTTCGCTTCGCGGAAGCGTCAGCGTGCATAGAATGAGGCCTACCAGCAGCATGCGGGCACTGTCGTTCCAGTGCTTCGCCCGGGCATCGCCATCATCCGGCACCAGCGCATTGGCGATCGAGATGACGTCATCCACCAAATTGAGATCATGCGGATCGAGTTCCGCAAGGGGGTTGAAGCAGGCGCTCGGCTCGCCTGACTGACCGAACGGGTCAAGCACATACACATTATGTCCCATCGCCCGGCGGAAGCGCGCCGTGCGTGCGAGCTCGCCCTTGGGATCGAGCACCAGCATCGAGCCGGGATAGAGATAGAGATTTGGCTCCAGCACCGTCGAGGTCTTGCCGGCACGCGCTCCCCCGATGGTCACGATGGGCCGATCGTCGAGATGTCCGAGATACGTGCTGGCAAGCTTGCCAAGTATGATCTGTCCTAATCGAAAACGATAGCCGAGCAACTGTGAGGGCGACATCCAGAAGGTCATGCGCTCGCGGTCCCGCTCGAGCCGCGGGAGCAATACGCCGCGCGGCAAGGCCTGTCCGTAAAGCTCGGCGCTGCGCGCATCAAAGCCCGAAAGCGACGGGTATCTGCCAAGCTGCGCATCACTTAGCCTCGTTCGATACTTCTGCCGTTCGCTCTTGAAGAAGTCGATCATCGCTACCTCCTGTGCTGAGAAGGCTTTCGATAGCGTGTGCGAGCCGCACGGTGTTTGGAATGTTCGGCAATGCCCGATCCTTACGAGTGATTCCACAGCGGTGATTACTGCGTCTGAAGTCCCGTGAGTAATCCCTGGTTAACGCGGCGAACCGTCTGGTTGGCGTGTCCTGTTTCGCTTCGATCCTTCATCGCCGCCCGGGTGCGTCCTCTCTCCGCCCGGTTCTGCCGACGCGCGCGGCGCCGTCAAAGCCGCTCGCTTCCGCGCTGCGCTTGTGCAGCTCCGCGCCCCTTACGGCGCGAATTCCGCGCTTCGTCGTGCGCATGATCGTCCTCTGAGATTTTTCAGACGAGGACGAAATGCTCCGACAAACCAGCCGTAACGACACGCTTCTGGCGTTCTTTGGTCGGATTACCGACCGTGCAGCACGTGTACTGAACCGCCCCATCCGCTCTGGCGTCCTCCGGCATTCTTTCCGTCCGAACGGTTACGCCGGTCACCTGAATGCGTGCCGGGAATTCCGCACCCTGCGGCTGATCCACTCCTACCCAGTCCTGGCCTGGCCCGGCGGCAGTGCTGCCCGTGTGCCACCGCCCGCCAAGTAAGCGACCTCTTCTGTAAGCCGGGCCCCAACAGGCCCTTCAACGAGATCTGCCGACGTCCGCCTTCGGACGCCGGAAGGAACCCCTCGTGTCTTTCGCATCTAATCTGGAGAACCATACATGACTTACGATCCCTTCGGCCCTCCCCCTAGCGGAATGGGCTCATTGCAGAACAGTTCTCTTCGCTCTCAACCTTCGAAGCCCATCAGGCTGGGGCGGAAGGAGAAGTTTCAAACCGGCATCGTCGGCTTGCGGCCGGCCTTGCTTGAACGCTTCGCCGACGAAAGCGATGTTACGACCCAGTGCAATCGCGGACTGGCGGAGCTTGCGCTGCTGCTCTACCTGTTCGGCATTTTCACGATCGCCCTGCATACTGTGTTCGGCGAAGCGGGGGCCGTAAGTCCGGTCCATGTCATGCTGGGCGGCGGCCTCACCTTCCTGTTCCAAAGGATCGACGCATTCCTGCATGTTCGCGGCCTCTACTACGCCGGCAAGCAGGAAGTCATCAAGGCCGGCGCGCAGCTAAGTTTTGGCATGGAAGACATCGCGTGGTTCGTGGCGATTACGTTCCGCGCGATTGTCGGCCTGACGGTTGCGGTCGTGCTCGGAACGATCGCCGGTCAGACGTTGTTTGCACCCGAGGTTTCCGCACGTCTGACGGCACTTTCTGCCGAGAAGAACGCTGCCATCGTCGCGGAGCATACGTCCACCTTTGACCAAGGTTTACGATCCGATCGCGATGCGGCCAAGCGCGCCTCTGACGACGCAGACTCCATCAGAAAGAATGCCGAGTCTTCGCGGACCCAAGAGGTCGCTAATGTGCGGACAGCAATTCGTCAGAGCCGGGGTCCGCAGAAGGCTAGTGTCGAGACTGCTTACTCGAAGACGTCGGCCGCCTTGCAAGATTACGAGATGAAGGCTGCGGCGGCCGACAAGAAGGCGCAGGATACCAACCCAGCAGAGCGAGTTCGCGCGCTTGCATCGAGACCAAGTCCAGTTCCTGGGATTGATGATGGAAGCTACCGAGACCATCGAACGGCTCCTTGAGTTCTAGGAGCTGTAGTATGACCGAAGGACTCCGAGCGCGACCTTATGGCCGCGCTCGGTTTTCCTTTGACTACGAAGGGCCGCCACGCGTTCACCGCGAGCGCTCCTGCATCTTAAGCCAGCCCTCATAGTCAAAGTATCGAGGTTCGCCTCCACCTCCGTTGAGATAGTAAGCCCAGGCGCGAGACCTTTCACTGTCAGCACGCTCCTTGGATGAAAGTCCATCAACCAGTTCGCAGAACGGATTCCAGATTTCGTGTTGGGGATCGTTGCGCATGTTTGTGCTCCTTCCGCATCAAGAGTATCCTTTTGAAGCGAGATGGAGGGCGAAACGTTTCGTAAAAGCCGGCTCAATTCAAGGCTTTCTCGTCCCTACAAGCCTCGCCACATGCGGCGCGCGATTTCTTGCTCTTCGGCGCCGGACACGTCGAGATAGACAGCCGTACTGCGGAGCGAGGCGTGGCCAAGCCAGCGCTGGAGAAGGGTCAATGGCACTTTTGCCCGGATAGCGCCGACACCGAAACCATGCCGCAGGCCTTTCGGCATTGCCTGCATTCCGACGATACCGGCCTGGATCATGATCGCCTTCACGTAGCGCCAGGCCGTCGTGCGACTCCATCGCCAAAGCCGCCTGGCGGCAAGATGGGGGTCGCGCTGCGCCGACTTCAGTTTGAAAACGGACGTCAGCTCAGTGACGAGCCAGGGCGGGATGGGGACCTGCCGGACAATGCCGGGTTTCCGTCGCTTCAGAGTGACGATGCTTACAACGCCGGCCTCGTAGTCGATTGACCTCGGCACCAGCGCCAGCACCTCGGATATGCGGGCACCGGTCCAGCGCAGCAGGAGGCAAAAGAGGCGTATTTTGGGCGGCGCCCGAAGGGCCGCCGCGACGAAGCGGCGAAGCTCAAAAACGTTCAGGTATTTCCGGCTACCGCCTGGACCGAACAGACTGCCACTTTGATGGGGGGAGTGGTGCATGGTCGCCTCGGCTGCAACAAAATGGCCGATAGAGGTGCAGCACGAGAGTCCCCTGTAAATCTGCGAAGAACGTGCAATCGGCAGAAAATTCGCCGTAGAGTCTAGCGGTTCTTCTCAGTCAATTTCAAGGCTTTTCCGTCAGACTGAAACACTATCGGCCATTCTGTTTCATCGAAGGCCCAGCAATTCGACATTTATCCCGTCTTATCGCGCACGCAGATTGACGGAGTGGGTTGATGTCGAAGGGGGATTCAGAGACCGAACGCACGCGTCCGTCGTTCTCGTTTACCGATCTCTATTTTTTCGGGCGGTTAATCGGCTTTTGGTTTGGCTTCGGCCTTACCGTCGTGATGTGCGCCGAGATGTATCTCGCTTTCTCCGGAGCGCAGCGACCGGCCTGGCTCGATCCGCTCGAATCCTTCTACGGCGCAGTTTGGAAGCTCACGAAGCACGTCACAGCTGCCGCATTCAATGCGACGGGTGACCAAGTGGTGGCATCCAATCCGCATTGTGTGGTGGACCTTGTTCGATTCAAAACCGACGGCGTGGAGGACGCGCGCACGGCCGTCCTATTCAAGTCTCTTATCGTATTACCCGACATCGTGAAGACGAACAGCGGCACCAGCTGGCAGAAGGCGCGCACGCAAGGCGATGCCGCGCACGCCACGCAGGGCTGGGTCATCAAGACGGATCTGGACGAGAAAAGTGGCCGTGCGGAATGCCGGTGACGTCATGAAGCTGCGCTCTCATTTTGGAAAACTCAAATGCTGAAACAAGTATCGCTAGGCAAGTCGCGCTTGGCGCGTCAACGTAACCGGTTTTGCGCCGTTTTGTTGTTGATGAGCGGGCTTGCACTATCGGGCCCACCCTTGGCACAGGCTCAATCGGTCAGCGCTCAGGAAGATCCGCAACTCCGGGAGCTAGCCAGAAAAGGCCAGGACGCGCTAGCCCGGCATGATTACGCGCAGGCACAGAAGTACTTGCGTCCGTTGGCGGAGCGCGGGATGCCGTGGGCTCAAGCATTCGTTGCCGCTTGCTATGAGAACGGCATCGGCGTTCCCCAGGACTACAGGCAGGCCATAGATTGGTATCAGCGCGCCGCAGCACAGGGCCATGCCGGCGCGCAGGCGAGCATTGGCAATCTATACCTGAACGGACAAGGAGTTGCTGCCGATAACGCGCAAGCCATGAGCTGGTTCGCAAAGGCGGCGGAGCAGGACAATAGCGATGCTGAATATCAGCTCGGCCATATGTACGAGCGTGGCCAGGGTACCGCCGTCGATTACGCCAAGGCGCAGCAATGGTACCTGAAATCCGCCGCACATAATGACAAGTACGCTGAGATGGCCCTGGGTCTTATGTACCTGAATGGGCGCGGTGTCGCGAAAGACGAGGCTGCGGCCTTTCCCTGGTTTCAGAAGGCGGCCGAACAAAGTGTTCCTGAGGCGCAATACATGATCGGGACCATGTATATGAATGGCATCGGCACAAAAAAGGACTACGCAGAGGCAATGCGGTGGTCTATGGCGGCGGCGAACGCTGGCTACGGCAATGCCCAATACGGAGTTGGTCTGATGTATGCGGCCGGCCTTGGCGTGCCTAAAGACATGGACAAGGCGCGTGCGTGGTTCACGAAGGCGGCGGCAAACGGCATTTGCCGTCGCGGTCACGCGCGCGAAAGAATTTGGCCTTCCAGTCGGCGACTTCTCTGGCCATGGCCGTATCCTTGAGCGCTTCTTCGGCGATACCGGCATCATCGAGCCGGACAAGATCGTGCCAATGACGCGAGAGCCGATCACCTTCAATGCCTTGCAGGCAGAAGACATGGACGGCGGTGGCCTTTTCCCAAAAGGTGCGCTTGGGTAGCATGATGCGCGGCGTCGCTTTCGGAAAGATAACGCCCGACACGAAATTCCCGGCATCACAGGTGATGGCGCGGCTTTCGGCCGGTTCGCCGGTCGAGCGCGCCCCGAATTCGAGTTTCACATGGGGTGCAACGTAGCCGGTGCCTTGGGCGAGCTGGTCATAATCGATAAAGATGACATCGTCCTCGACCCGAAAGGTGACATTGGCGCCCGTTGCCTTCGCATGGTCTTGCAAGACGGGAAGCGCACTATCCTTGACCCAGACTTTCAGGCGCTCGCGCGCCAGCTTGGTCCACTTGTTGGCCTGGCTGTTATTCGCCGGGATGGGCGGGTTACCGGTCGCCAGATCGGGAATGATTTGCCGTACATCGTAGGTGAGATCGATATCCTCCGAGAATCGCTGAATGATACCATAGCCTTTGGAAAGGGACGTACCGCCCTTGAAGACGAGGTGCCCACCCAGCGGCGATCCAAACAGCGCCTCGATCGCCCAGACCACCCAGATATCTTTTTCGAGCAGATGGGCCGGTCGTCCTGAGGCGGTCGAGGCGACACCCAGCGCTGCAAGACGATCATCGCGCGAGAGCGCCAGATAGGATTCGTGCTGCTGGTCAGCCATTGGCCACCAACTTCTGGCTGATCGATCTCGACATCCAGCCGGGCAGAGCGGGTCGCAGGGCGACCAGCTCCTGCAAGGTGCTTTCGGGTAATTTCTGTTTCAGCACAGTGAGGGCCTCGGCCGCACGTTTTTGTCCCAGCCACGCAAGCGCTCGCACGGCCTGCCCGGCTGACGGCTGCGTCGGCAACAGCATCCATTGCGGCGCGTGCTGAAGCTCGACCGTTTGCGCACCCAGTTTGAAGTGACGGTTTCGGCCCGAGGTCAAATAGACCAGTTTGGTCGGCACCTGGGTTGTAAGACCGAGGCGGTTAGCGGCAGCCGCTCCGTGCGGAACGATGGTTTCCGCACGGCTTGCGGCAAGGCGCTCAACCACCTTTTCCGGCGCAGGCGCACGCGTGCCGAACCGCGTCTTGACGGGCAGCACATAAAGGCCCCGGCCCAGGCGCATGAGCTCCTTTTCGTATTCGAGCCGCTTGAGAGCCTGATCGATGGCCGCCCGGCTGCCAAGATGCAGAAGTTCTTTGGCGCTGATCAAGGCACCTTCCGGCTGTGAGTTGGCGTGTTCGATGACGCGCGCAGCAACGGTTTGCATGGCAATTCTCCTGTCAGATAACATACAGCGATTTCTGACAAAAGACAACGATATTGTGATTACTCAAGCAAAATCAATGGCTTGAATATTGAGCCGCGAAGAAGGAGAGCCGCGAACGGCGGCTCTCCCTTGCGATCAGGCATCGGCCTGCTCGGCGCTCGGTGCTGGTCTGAGCAGGGGCGGCAGCCAGTTCTCGCCGCTCAGACTCTGCTCGGCAAGTTCGGCCATCGCCTGCTTCTTGAGACCGGCGATGTGCCGGGCCTCGTCCTCTCCCCTGGCCTCGCGAACGGCTTCAAGGATGCGCTCCTTGCTGACGCGGCCGAGATAATTGGCGACGGTCGGCTGCCAGTAGCGCGTCATGTCATGCGGCATGGCCTTTGCCAGCGTGTCCGCATGGGTTAGCGCGGCCCCACGCGAATGCGAACCGGGCCGCTGCACCGCATCGAGCGACAGCGAGGCGCAATGAGCGAGCAGGGCCAGCAACTCGTTCATGGCGAGGGAAGCGACAAACGCCCAGAGCGCCTCGCCACTCTCCGGCATCCGCGCTTCCCATGCAGCGTGGCGCTCGGCAATGGCCTTACCCGCGATGCTGTCCGCGATATCCGATGCCGCGCCTGAGAGCGAAGCTTCGTTCAGCGAAAGCCCAAGGCACGATACGTCCGCAAAGCGATAGAAGGCCTTGGCCGTTAGCGCGTGCGTGACCGCGATCAGCGCGAGGTCGGGAGCCTGCGCCAGATCGTTTTGCAGGGCCGCCGTGCGGTGCGCGGTCAGCTCGGCCGTGAGCGCCGCCGACAGACCATCCGCCTCCTTGGCGGTCTGCGAGGCGGGCTTACCGTCCGCGCCGCCCTCACCTTCCTTGATCTTGACGTCCTCCGGTCGCAGATAGCCGCGTTCGATACGGGCCTCGCCGTTATTGCCCAAGGCGACGAACGCACCGGCGCGGGCGATGCCCTCGGGAAGGAACGTTTCCTCGGAGAACTTGGCGATCTCGGCCTCCAGCCGCTCGATTTCGGCGTAGGTGTCTTCCGCCTCGCCGTTTTCTTCGGCTTCATTGCTGATCCGCTCAAGCTCCTCCTGCAAGGCGGTGAACTGCTGCTGTTCCTCGTCGCTGAGCGGCCTTGGCACGGTATCGATGGTCGCCATGCTGGCCGTACGCTGATAGTCATACTCGACATCCACCTGAACCCACTTCCAGCCTTCAGCCATGACGGTTTCGGCGAGGCGCTGAAGCTTCTCGCGCACAAGGCGGGTGAGCAGGGGCGCATCGGTGAGGTACCCACCATCGTCCTCATCGAACAGATCGCGGATGACGGTGCCACCCGCTGCCTCATAAGCTTCAAGACCGATAAAGCTTACGCGCCGATCGTCCGCCGCGACCTGTCCCTCGGTCAGTGCCCACAGGATGGCCTGACGGCTCTTGTCCCAGCCGAGTTCGGCCCAGACCTGTTCCTGCCGCACATGATCGTCGGTGATGGCGAAGGCCGTCAATTGATCGAGGTTCATTTCGCCTTCGCGGTAGAGCGTGAGCAGGGAGGGGCTGACGGCTCCCAACTTCAACCGCTGCTTGACGACGGCAGCGGTGACGCCATAGCGGCCCGCGATGTCCTCGGGGCTCATGCCTTCCTTCTGGTTCAGCTCGGCAAAGGCTTCGAACTCGTCGGCCGGATGCATGTTGCTGCGGATGGTGTTTTCGGCGAGGCTTATCTCGGTCGCGCTGTGCTCGGTATCGATCACGCAGGGGATCGGCTCGTCCTTCGCGATTTCCTTGCGCTTGGCCCGCAGTAACTGCGCAAGGCGTCGGCCCTCACCGGCATTGACCAGAAAATTGCCGGTCGGCTTGTGCTTCGGGCCAAGCTCCGGCTCGATCACCGGAAATTGCAGCATGCCGACGGATGCGATGCTGGCGGCCAGCGCCGCGATCTCACCATCGGTATGCGGGACTTTCCGCACATTCTTCGGCGACTTCTTCAATTTGCCGAGCGGCACCATCACGATGTTGCGGGCTTCGGCGGGAACGGTCTTTCTGCTGCTCATGGTGTTTTTCCTTCGTGGCTGGGGTTGTGCGCGGCAAAGAGCCGCCAAAACCCCTGCCTCGCGGCGAGCAGCGGGTGTGCAAGGCGCAAGGGTGAAGGAAGTTGCGCAGCAACTTTTTTGGGGGCGCCGCGCCGCAAAAGTCTTCAAAAATGCACGCGGGGGAGCCAAAACCCTTCAGGGCCTGCCCTTGCGCCGCGCCGAGGGCGGAGCCCTAAGTGCTGGCCGCGGCAGCGGCGAAAGAATGCTTGGGGAAAAGAAAAAGCGCGCGTAGCGCACCTCGGATAGATTCATCTTCTCCGCCGGCTTCCGTGATGCGCCCCATGCATCACGCGATGCATAACCGCGCAGGTTGCAACGCCATCAGCCCGCCCCAATCACGTGCGACCGGGAAGAAGTCGCCTGTTCACGGAAGAGCGATGCGCCTCCCGATTATCGATGTTGCCGAGATTCGATCGCCCGCCCACAATTCCAGGTCCTGAGACAAAGGGCAGTGATGACTGATGATGAAGTCGAGCAACGCATAACCAGGAATTTGCGTTATACATTCGATCTTGCCGACGAAATTCTGCGATCGTCTGGTGAGGATGGTGGCGATGCTTTCCTGAAAGCGGTCGGCACGCTCGCTCAAGTTCTCTATCTGATTACGGACGACGATGATCGCGAAGAGTTCATCCAAGAGGTGACCGCGACCTTGCGAAATTATTTAAGGCTTCTCGACCAGGTCGAAGACATGGGCGCAACCGTTGAGGCTCGTCAGCATTAGCCGCACTGGCGGATGCTTAAGGTGCACTCATGCGACGCAGGAAATACAAAGGTTTTGATGCACCGGGCGCATCACATTATACACGTTTCTGGGAGACTAGACGGGAGCCATGACATCGGTACTGTCCGCCGGTTGTGCGATGACTTCGACGATAGATGATCATCTGAATTGGCGTGAGGTACTATGAAAAGGCTGGCCCCCGATCCAAATATCGCCGATACGGCGCCAACGGAATCAATCCTGACACCCTACGACTGGGAACATCTGGTCACCTACTGGCGCCTCCTCGACGCCAATAGAGAAGGTGCCGACTGGCAGGAGGTCACAAAGGTCGTCCTGCGCATCGATCCGGACCGTGAACCTGATCGTGCAAGGCTGGCCTATGACAGCCATCTGGCCCGCGCCCGGTGGATGAGCGAGCATGGCTACCGTCATCTCCTGCGCAGTGACGGATCAAGCCTGAATTGATGCGGCACGAAGTGCCGACCGGCGTGCGCCAGAGGCGCATCGCCCACCTGAAATGGCACCCGGACCGCGTGAGCATAGCGACGCCGCAGGCGGCACGCGGGACGAGTGGTGCGACGCGACCGGTTTAAAAAGGCACCCGTCTGGATGGGCAGTGATAGCGTTCGCCGACCTGTCCTCCGAAGCCTTGGCGTAGGAGGAAGGCGAGCCCTTTCAGCGAGTGCCTCCGGCGCGGAGCTCATCAGGTCTTGCGCGAAGGGGCGTTACCTGAAAGGCCGAGACCCCGGCTTCCTTCGGGGGCTCTATGCCGCCCGCGAAAGCGGGCGGCATAGAACCTGCCCGGCGCAGCCGGCGCGCCCATGAAATGTTGTCTGGGCTTGCGACGTCACGGATCATCAACTTGGAGCCGGATATCTCGCTATCCGCTCGCATTTCCGTCTCGGTGACCCTCCGCCGTCCGTTCAGACGTTAGGTTATATCAATTGTTGAGCCGTCCCGAGCGCGTCAGTTCCATCCATTGACCACGCCACGCGTGCTTCTCCGGCCTTTTCGCACCGGCCTCGGCTGATGGGCGCAAGCGCGTTGCGCTCGTCCGCTTCGCTCCCGCCCAAGGTGCGCCCGCCTCGTCCGTCGCAATGGCCTCCGTCAGACGGCCGCGATTGGCGCGGTCCAGCGATGGAGGAAACGATGCTGCTCTGGACGATAACCGAACTGATGCATCTGACGCGTGACGAGCTGTGCAATCTGGACGGCAACATGCGGCACGCTCTGGCGGAATTCGAGGCCGGCACGTGCGAGAGAGACGCCGTACTTACGTCGCTCGCAAACATCCGCCGCGCGATGGTCTGGCGCGGTCTGTACTATTAGGGCTCTAGCCCATTCCTCAATTCACCGCGTGTCATCCGGCAGGCTCGCGTCCGGCTGACGCACCAGGAAGTAGGTTATGCGGCTGTCCCAGCCATCCAGCGAGAGAGCACCGTACCGGTCGGCCAAGATCAGGCGCCGTTGATCGAGCAGACCAATGAAGTTGTCCGGCGCATCAATCGCCTGGCTGATCGCGAAGTACTACCCGAGGCGCCAGGCGCTGATCCCGCGCATGGGCCGCCTTCCGGGCGTTGATGGCAAGGCGAAAATGAGCAAGCCGCAGGGCAACGCGATCGCCCTCGCGGCAACACCCGACGAGGTTAGCGCCTGAGGATGCGGCTGAGGTCAGCGTGACGGCTCGGGCGGATCTTGCATGTGAGCTTGCAGGGCAGACCAGGCTTCGGCGTAGCTGAAGTGTTCGCATGTTGTCTCGGCGACCAGAAATGTAGCGGCGGCGAGCAGCCTTGCGCGCTCGAGGTACGGCAATTGGTCGTACGGGGGCTTTGGGTTCGGAGACGGCACTCCCATGTGGCAGGCGAAATACCACCGGACGCAGTCTAAAGATGAGGATGCTGTCGTCTCGTCTAATGAAGCGCAGAATTTGGTCTTAGGGGCAGCAAGAACGGGACTGAACAGGGTGAGCGCCGATGCGATTACCGTGACAAAGGGTAAACGAGAGCGGGCGCGACGATCATCAGCATTGGCCACGGAATACGTTGGCCGACTGCGAGGAAGCGTCTTTGAGGAGATCGCGCTCATTTTGAACCGGTTGGTCTGGAGGAGGTTCGACGGAGGTTCTTCGCCGCCAATGCTGCAGCGATAGCGGCACCTCCTTCACAAGCCTCAAGCAGCTTCACGAACACATAGATGCCTACGTCAGCGCGTACCACGACAAGCCGAGCCCTTCGTCTGGACCAAGAAAAAGGTCCGTCAACGCCGTTTCAAACGGCCGCCGTATCACTTAGCCCTGATTCCGGGTAATAGGAAGGCAAACGCTCTCGCGCCTTCTCCCTCGTAACGAGATCGAGCTTTGAGTGACTGTTCATTTCGTAAGGCGCTCACTCAACTGTCTCGCAATCCAAAGTTCTAGGCTCGCACCTTGGCAGGGCAAGCTTGCGAGAAGCTGACGAGGTCAGAAGATCTCACAGTTGGACCAACTGGGACTACGTTCAGTTCTCAAGAAGGGGAGCCGCGTGTTTCTCGACGGCGTATTCTCAATCTCATCGCCAACCAATTCGCCTCGGGCAAGATCTACGCTTCGCATCCTTGATGAATTTGGACTTCGCAATGTGTCGCCCGCTCGTCCGACGCTTGCGCCTCATATCCGGTTTTTATTCATCGGCTCGCACCTTTGATCCACGCTTCGTTCAGACCCCGCCTCGCGACGGCAGCAGCCCTTGCGTGCGGTTCACTGACCTCCATCCCCATCGGGTTGGGTGGAAGCTTGGACTCCTTGCTCGCGCTCGATCCCATTTCGACACTTCTCGAGCCACTCGTCGAGCAGGTCTATGCCCTCTCCGCGACCAACCACCCGATCCGCAGCTCAGTCCGACGCAACTCGTCCGGCTGGTCGTAGACGCCCAAGTGCTCGATCCCGGTGCGGGGACAAATGTGTGTATCCGTGCCGAATTCCAGCTGTGGCTCGGCAAGCGTCGTGAGTTTCATGCCGCCGTTTCTTCTGCCACATCGGCAACGTCCTCGACTTCATCATCACATGGCTCCGCCTCGTCGGCCTCGCGAGCGTCGAATTCGACGAGGGCGAGAAAGCGTAGTCGGAAATCCTCGTCCTTGCTCTCGCCGATTTTGATCTGAGGCCTTCATCGTCGTTACGCTCCTCCCAGCCGAGGGGATTCGGCAGCGAAAACTCTAGCCAAAAATGGTCCAGTTTGCTGGCCTCTGAACCGCCCCGGGTTTGCCGGAGGCAATTTGGTTTAAGTTATGCCGCCATGGCGGGTTGTTCCAGCATGGCGTAGTAGCGTTGCTCGGCTTCGGCCGGCGGGATGTTGCCGATGGGCTCGAGGAGCCTTCGGTTGTTGAACCAGTCCACCCATTCCAGCGTCGCGAACTCGACGGACTCGAAGCTGCGCCATGGCCCGCGCCGATGGATCACCTCGGCCTTGTAGAGGCCGTTGATGGTTTCGGCGAGAGCGTTGTCATAGGAGTCCCCGACGCTGCCGACAGAAGGTTCGATACCAGCTTCAGCCAGACGCTCGGTGTATTTGATCGAGACGTATTGGCTGCCCCTGTCGCTGTGGTGCACGAGCCCGCCGCGATGGACCGGCCGGCGATCGTGCAGGGCCTGTTCCAGCGCATCGAGCACGAAGCCCGCATGCGCCGTGCGCGAGACCCGCCACCCCACGATCCTGCGGGCGTAGGCATCGATGACGAAGGCGACGTAGACGAAGCCGGTCCAGGTCGCGACATAGGTGAAGTCGGAGAGCCAAAGAACGTTCGGCCTTGGCGCCCTGAACTGGCGGTTGACGTGATCCAGCGGGCATGGCGCGGCCTTGTCGCTGATCGTGGTCTTGACGGGTTTGCCGCGGATGACTCCTTGCAAACCCATGTCCCGCATCAGTCGCGCCACCGTGCAGCGGGCAACATCGAAGCCTTCCCGCTCGAGCTGCCGCCAGACCTTGCGCACGCCATAGACCCGGAAGTTCTCATCGAACACCCGCCGAACCTCGATCTTCAGGGTAGCGTCCTGCCTGGCGCGCGCCGACAGCCTGGCAGGATCGCGCCGCCTGGCCACATGGGCGTGGTAGGTCGAAGGGGCGATCGGCAAGACCTTGCAGATCGGCTCGACCCCATGCGCCCCACGATGATCGTCGATGAAGGCGATCATGGCTTGGACCGGCGGTCGAGCTCCGCCATCGCAAAATACGCGCTCGCCTTGCGCAGGATCTCATTCGCCTGCCGAAGCTCACGGTTCTCCCGCTCCAGCGCCTTCAGCTTCTCGGCCATGTCGGTCGGAACGCCGGCCCGGTGTCCGCTATCGACTTCGTCCCTCTTGACCCAGTCGTGCAGCGTCTGCGGTGTGCAGCCGATCTTGGCCGCAATCGAGGTCACGGCCGCCCACCGCGACGGGTGCTCGCTCGCATGATCCAGAACCATCCGAACCGCACGAGCCCGGACCTCGGGTGAAAACTTGTTCGTCGTCTTGCTTGTCATGGCTCCATCCTCTCAGGAGTTGGAGCCTCCGGCAAACCCGTGGCGGTTCACCTCAGATCACGCACCAACAGCCTCTTAGGCTCGAAGTTGTTGAGCGATAAAGTGAGTCCCTTTGGACTACAGAGCCTGTTGTAAATCTCAACGCGGAGCGACATTTCCTGCACAAACCGATCATCGGTCGTAGTGAAGGAGCAGCTTAAGGCTGGAGTTCCACTCAACTGTTAGCTTTGCTAGGCCGCGTACTCATCAAGCGGCTGGCCGCCTGATGTCCCCCCCCAACAGCGGCGGAAAAGCGGACATCTCCCGAGGTCGCTGAAGGGCCCAGAAGCAGACTTCGACTCTCGCGTGAACAGAAGAACAGCTACCGTCAAAATCAGATCATGCTGGCGCGAGCGTCTCAGAAAATTCGGTCGACCGGCAGCCCTAGCGCGATCGCGCCGGCGTATTCCATCTGTGGCTCAGATTTTAGCGGATGATAGCGTGCCGCCTGGATATCGCGAAACCGTCTCTCCAATCCCGCCAAGCGATAGAACCCAACACCACCGGCGAGCTCCATGGCAAAATCCACGGCTCCTATCGCATGTCGCGTCACAAGTTGCTTGCCGATCATCACTCTGTTGACCGTGTCGGCAGACGGAGCATTGAGCCGGACGGCTCCAAGCATCGACTCGTGCGCAAGACGAGCGGCAGCCAGCTCCGTGTCCATGCGGCCGGCACGTTCGAGAACGTAACGAGTCACTTGCTTCTGCTTTGCCAGAGAAAGCGCAATATCGCGCGCACTTTCGGCGACACCAAGGTAGACAGAATAAATAAGCGGCATGGAGATTGTCGCGATGACTTCGAATAACGGATCCCATTCGCCGGCCTTCCGCCGCGCGGCAATAGCAGAATCCGGGACAATGTGACCCTCGATGACCAGGTCATGCGAGCCCGTTCCGCGCATGCCTAGCGCACGCCAAGTGTCGAGGACCCTCACCTGCGGAGAATTCAATGGGATACCGAAGTGAAGAACCGTTGGTGGCTCGCCCTCATTTTCCAGGATGGCACTGGTCATGAAAAGGTCGCCGACCGGCACGCAAGACGCAAACGCCTTACGCCCTGTTATGCGATAGCCTCCGTCTACCCTTTCAGCTTTGCCGGAACCCGCGATCCAGTCGGATCCGCCGCTGGTAACCAGCAGGATGTGCTCTGTTGCAATTCGCTTGAGCAGCGCTTCGACCGTGGTGACCTTTTGGTGCTTCCACCGCCAGGCGGCAGTGGCGACCGGATGGGTATGCATAGAAAGTGCGAGCGCCGTCGAACCGCAGTGATAGCCCAACGTCCGCAACATTTCCGCCAGCTCGTCGATACTGGCGCCACCACCGCCTAATTCGGCAGGGACACCAGCCTCGACCAGGCCGGCTGATCTCAACAGCGTGAAATTGTCGGCGATGAACCGGTCTTCATCTGTCGTTTCGTTGGCGCGTTGCGCCAAGATTGGCCCAAGTTCGCGCGCGACGTCAACCGCGGTGCGAGTCTCCGCGGCTCGCGCGTCTCCAGCAGCGTTTGCGCTCATGATATTCGTGGCTCACTTGCGTTCGTTTTTTGAACCAGCTTGCCTCGCTCCTGCTCGTTGCCTGGCGGTGATGTCAGGAGCGGATTTGAGAGCCCATTCATGTTGATCGGGCTGTACAGGAACCACGCCCCTAATCGCTCGCGAAGCTTCCGCGGCCCGATAACTTCCATCCGTTCGGAGCTGATGGCCCTCCCGAGCGCGAGCTTGCCTACCCAGACGTGGACCATCGTCCGGATATCCGTTGTGATGTAAACGTCAACCGGAAAGCCGGGGTCAGTCGGACAGAGATCCACAGTCCCTCGATCGTTGACGATCCACCAGCGGCGCTTTGCCTTCGGAGCGTCGGTGAAGTCGAATTGAACCGTCACGCGGCGCACTCCGAACACGCTCGGATCGACGCGCCGCCTGATATTCCACGTGAGAATGGTTACGTCGAGGTCGCCGTCCTGAAGTGGGTCCTGCGCGTAGCAAAGACCCCACTCGCCCAGATGTTGAATGACCGGCGCAAGTGCGCGGCCGGCCTGTGTGAGATGCCATTCGGGTCGCCGCGGGTTGGTGCCGCGGCGCTCGACGACGCCGACGCGTTCCAATTCCTTGAGCCGCTTCGATAGCAGCGTCTGCGACATCAGCGGAACGCCGCGCCGGATATCGCTAAAATGCGTGCTGCCGGAAAGCATCTCTGCCACGACGAGCGGAGTCCACCGCTCGGCGACGATCTCGGCGGCTTTGGCGATCGGGCAGAACTGGCCATAGCGCATCATGGCGGCATCATACTCCAGGTGGCGCGGGCGTGCTGCTCCAGTTTTTGGACTAACGGGGCTCATCGTCCCCGGCCATAGTCCGCCCGCGTTGACGGGCATGCCGCCCGCTGACCATGAAGCGAGTGGAGGATGCGATGCACAAAAGGGCAGTTCTTCTGGCAATCGCAGCGTCATGTATATCGACTTCGGTCTGTGCAGACGTGATCAGCGATTGGAACGAAACAGCTGTGTCACTCGTGACGGCCAAGCAGGTTCCGCCGCCACAGGCCGAGCGGACAATGGCGATGGTGCACGTGGCGATGTTCGATGCGGTGAACGCAATCGAGCGCCGCTATCAGCCATGTATAGTGCAGATGCCGTTGCCCGGACCAGCCTCGAAGGAGGCCGCCGCGGCGACGGCGGCCGGCATGGTGCTGGTTGGTCTCTATCCCGAGGCCGCAGAGCCAAAGGCTAGCTTGGCCGCTTATCTCGCTGCCATGCCGAGCGGTGATGCAAAGTCGGCGGGTGTCCGCCTCGGCGAGGCGGTGGCGGCGCAGGTCCTTGAGGCGCGAGCGAACGACGGCTCGCAGGCCACGGACACGTATCGCTCCAAGACGGTAGCCGGCGGCTATGTCCCGACAGCGCCCGTGGTCGGGTTCACGTGGCCAAATTTGAAGCCATTTGCCCTGACGAGCGCCTCGCAGTTCCGACCGAAGCCACCGGTGCCGCTCGGCAGCGAGCAATGGGCTGCCGACTATAACGAGATCAAACTGCTCGGTGGGCGCACCAGCACCCTGCGCTCCGCCCGGCAAACCGAGGATGCCCGCTTCTGGCTCACGCCCGGGCCGGTCATCTATTATCCCGTGGTGCGCCAACTGGCCGCGGCGAAGAACCTCGATCTCGTCGACGGCGCACGGTTCATGGCGCTCGTGGCGATCGCGAGAAACGATGCCTTTGTGGCTGTGTTCGACGCCAAGTATCACTACGAATTTTGGCGCCCAATCACCGCCATCAGGAATGGCGATATCGACGACAATCCCAACACCGAGAGAGACGCTGCCTGGCAGCCTTTCGATAACACGCCGATGCATCCGGAATATCCGTGTGCACATTGCATCATGTCGGGGACGATCGCGTCGGTCGTCGAACAGCTGTTTGGCACCGCCGACGTACCGGAAGTCACTTTGACGAGTCCGACTGCCCCGGGCGTCAGGCACAGCTGGACCAATATGTGGGCGCTGACCGACGAGGTGTCGCAGGCCCGCATCTCGGCAGGCTTCCACTATCGGTTCTCAACGAAGGTCGGTGAGGACATGGGGCGCAGTATCGGCCAATACGTCGTCAAGCGCGTCATGCAGCCTACAAACGTTTCCAGCGCACGTTGAACCATCCGCTCGCTGGGGCTTGCCCGTTTGCGCGCCCCAGCCAACAACGTCGCGAGTGCCGACTGCGGAGGTCGTTCAGGATAGAAAACGAAGCGCGACTGAGGCCCTGACGTCTGCAATGGGTCACGTGACAAAGCTCAAGGTGAGATAGTACGTCTGCTTTCGGGCGGAAAGCGCCTGCTTGGCGAGCTCACGTTGAGCTTGCCGTCCGAGCCGTGATTCAAACTCCCAAACTGGGGCTCGAATCATGCGCTACGAACTAACCGACTGCGAGTGGGCTGCCATCAAGCCAATGTTGCCGAACAAGTCGCGGGGCGCACCGCGGGTGAATGACCGCCGTGTACTTAACGGCATCTTCTGGATCTTACGATCCGGGGCGCCATAGCGCGATCTGCCTGATACCAGCAAGTGCGGCGACAAAATGATGCGTCACGCCCTTTACGAAGCTGCAAATTCGCATCTCAGGATCGCGAAGAAATGGTCGGTCCTGCGCGCGTGGGTGTGAAGCTCGCAAAACGCATTTGATTGCGGAGTTTGGCAGCTTTCGCTGAATGAAGGGGATGATGTTGCCGGTCTGGCGATCCTTCACGATCAAGCTTGGTTCGCCATCGCAGCGGCTTCTGCAGCGGCGCGCTGCATGCTGGTCGACATCTCGTTCGTCACTGTGCTCTGCTCCTCGATGGCAGCGGCAGTCGACGTCACATACTCACTGACATTGTTGATGGCCTGCTTGATCGAATTCAGCGCACCGACAACGTCCCCCGAGATACCGTTGAGACTACCAATCTCAGCGGCGATCTTGTCGGTCGCCTGCTTGGCTTGGTTGGCGAGGCTCTTGACCTCGGAGGCGACCACCGCAAAGCCCCGGCCTGCTTCGCCCGCGCGCGCGGACTCGATCGTGGCGTTGAGCGCGAGCAGGTTGATCTGTCCGGTGATGTTGTTGATCATCTCGACAATACCGCTCATCGCCTGCGCGGCCTCAGTGAGGCGCTGGGCCTGTGCATCGGCGGCGGCGACCTGATCCACCGCACTCATCGCGGTCTCGCGTGACTTGGTCATGGCCTCCGAGATCTCACGCACCGATGCATTGAGCTCCTCGGAACCTGCGGCAACCGACTCCATCATGCCGCGGACCCGTTCATTGCCCAGGCGGACCAGCACCTGTTTGGTGGTGTCGGTCGCATATTTGACGACCTTGAACGGCTTGCCGTTGAGATCGAGGATCGGATTGTAGGAGGCCTGGATGTAGACCTCCTTGCCGCCCTTACCGATGCGCTTGTACTCGGCCGCCTGGTACTGGCCACGGTTGAGCTTGGCCCAGAACTCGCGATAGGCCGCGCCGTCGCGCTCCGTAGGCTCAACGAACATGCTGTGATGCTTGCCCTTGATCTCGGCAAGAGAGTAGCCAACCGTGTGCAGAAAGTTCTCGTTTGCGGTGATGATCGTGCCGTCCATGTTGAATTCAATCACCGCCTGAGCCTTGTCGATCGCGGCAAGCTGGCCGGCAAGGTCGACATTCTTTAGTTTTTCCGCGGTGACATCAGTCGCGAACTTGACCACGCCGAACGGCTTGCCGTTGTCGTCGAGCAGCGGATTGTAGGAGGCGAGGATCCAGACGTCGCGGCCGCCCTTGCCGATGCGCTGGAACTCACCGGCTTGGTATTCGCCGCGGTTGAGCTTGGCCCAGAACTCGCGATAGGCCGCGCTGTCACGCTCGGCCGGCGGCATGAACAGGCTGTGATGCTTGCCCTCGATCTCGGCGAGCGAATAGCCGAGTGCCTTGCAGAAATTGTCGTTGGCGGTGACGACCGTGCCATCGAGCCGGAATTCAATGACGGCTTGCGCGCGGCCGATCGCGGCAATTTTCGAGGCGTCCGTCATGCTGCGGATCTTCTTCGCGGTGATCTCGGTCGCGATCTTAGCGACCATCACCGTCTTACCGTCACCGCCGAGCACCGGATTGTAGGATGCTTCGATCCAGACCTCGCGGCCGTCCTTTGCGATCCTCTTGAACTCCGCCGCCTGGAACTCGCCGCGGGCCAGCGCCGTCCAGAACGCGCGGTACTCGGCGGTGTCGCGCTGGTCCGCCGGTACGAACATGGAGTGGTGCTTACCTTGGATTTCGTCCAGCCGGTACCCGAGAGCGTCGAGGAAATTTTTATTGGCCGTGACGATCGTCCCGTCCGGTTTGAACTCGATCATGGCCTGCGAACGGCTGAAGGCGTCGAGCTGCGCCCGAGCGTAACCATGAACTTTTCGACCGAACATCGGCTTTCCCCCAAATAAAGATGACTTATCGGAAGCGCACGCCAACAGGCCACGCTTCAACGGGCGGGATGATCAAAACTACCGACTGGCGAGATTCCGGGGATACTCTGCTTGAATTGTCGTCTTGCGCGACTTGGAGATTTAGCTCTCCGACCCTGCTCGTACTCAAAATAAGCAAACGCCGATATTTTGGGCGGTGGAGGCAAAAAAGACGTTAACTTCACTATCAAAAGCAGGAAAGCCGGCAGAAAATCAATGACTTGCTCAACCGTCGATAGCGCCACGCTGGCAAGCAATACTTTTGGGCGCATGCGGCAGCCATGCCAGCGAAGAGTCTGCAATTCGTCGAGTGACCGGTGGTCGGCGACAGCTTTGCTCCGCCGCGGATTTTGTATCTGTGGCCCAATAGCTCGGATTGCGGAATGGCCAATAACGGAGTGGAGCCGGACGCCTAGTTCTCGCCGCGTCGAGAGCAACACCTTACGTTGACTGGCGTAGCGGAGGACGCATCTTACGAGCATTGTCCTGAGGAATTTCAGACGCGCTGATATCGCGCGTTTTCGGGCCGTCACGCAGGATTGCAGCGGTCGCGCAGACTAAATCGAGCTTGAGCGTATTCCAAGCTGCATGAAATGCCATGGACCGGCCGGCGTCCTCAAAATCAGTTCGTGTGGCGACTAAACGCGCGTTAAAGATTCGTGACAATTTTGGAGCGCGAGACGCGGTCATAAGAAAAAGTGACGTGACGTGTTCTGCGTGCGGCGCGGGTTTCCGTCGTCTCGAACTATGGTCCGAGCCTGGAGAGAAAGGCGAGTACTGCTGCCCGGTCTGCAATAGCACGCTGGAGGTTTTCGACGGCACCCGGCTAATCGCCTACCGCCTTACGGTCGAGCCGTCCGTCAGAGCCAAGCGCGTTTAGGACCGGCACTCTCATAGCGAGAGGTCATTGCGCATGTGCCAGCCCGACGTTTTTGCTTGCGCTCGCTCTGCGGCTGTTGTCATTTTTCATCCACTCTTGTTTTGATTCCTTCGACAAGGTAACCATGAGCGCGGGATCACCTATTCAGATTTAATGATTAGATGGCTACGATCCTGAACTTTCCTTACCCCGACCCAGGCAGGTCCGAACAAGACCGGTCGCATTCGGAAGCTTCCGAACTCATGAGCCTTGCGGCATCCTTGCTTTCGAAGATCCACAGTGAAGGAATTCGTACGGCGAACGATCTGCGTGACGTCATTGTCTTCCTTGAACGCGCAAACGCATGCATTCGGCTTCTCATTGGCCGGACCGAAAGCGAGACAACTCGAAAGCGACTGGAGGCGCAGTCCAGGAGGATTGATCAACTTATTGCAACGACGCGCATGGATGCCGCACATCTGTTTGAGTGACATTGTTGGACGTTCGCAGTTGCGGCACTTCGTTAGTCGCCCGTGAACAAGGCTCTAAGCGATTGAGCTGGACTCTGTTTTTGGGTTTGGGTGGCGTTGGATATTGCAGGGATTTGGGGCTTGAGGCTTCCAAACCCTGCAAATTGGTTTTTGGATTTCCTTTTGCTGCGGGCCATGTTTCTGTGGTGCATCGGAGAAGACGATGCGGCCGAAGAAGCACAAGACCACGGGATCGAATGACCTGTTCCGGGCGCGGCTGGACCAGATCATCAACATGAAGCACGAGCTGGTTCTGCTCGCCGGCAAGGTCGATTGGGACTGGATCGACGGCGAGATCGCTCCGCTCTACAGCGAGAACGGCCGGCCCGGGATCGAGACCCGCTTCATGATCGGGCTTTTGCTGCTCAAGCACATTTACGGGCTGTCCGATGAGGGGGTGTGCGAGCGCTGGGTCCACGATCCGTATTTCCAGTTCTTCACCGGCGAAGAGTTCTTCCAGCACACCTTCCCGCACGAGCGCTCGGACCTGAGCCATTGGCGCAAGCGGCTCGGCGACAAGCTGGAGTTGCTGCTGGCCGAGAGCCTGCGGGTGGCGCACGCGGCCGGCGCGTTACGCGGCCAGGACCTCAAGCGCGTCACGGTCGACACCACGGTGCAACCGAAGGCCATCACCTTTCCGACTGATGCCAAGCTCTTGCATGCGGCCATCAGGGGTCTCAACCGCCTGGCGAGACAGCACGGCGTCAGGCTGCGGCAATCCTATTCTCGCGTGGCCAAGGCAGCCGCGATGATGGCGGGTCGCTACGCTCATGCCAAACAATTCGGGCGGCATCAGCGGCAGTTGCGTATCTTGCGCAGCCGGCTGGGCCGGATCATCCGCGACATCCGTCGCAAGATCGAGGACCAACCAACACTGGAAGAGGCGTTCGCACTCCCCCTTGGACGAGCCAGCCAGATCCGCTCACAACAGCAGCGCCAGCGCGGCTGGAAGCTCTATTCCTTCTTCTGTGGTTGCCGTCCGTGATGCAAGAAGATTTTTGACCTGCAAGCATGTGATCGAGTGCGCGCTTCTGTGAGGCCTTCATGTGCGGCCCTTCAGATGCCGCCGGCCGGGATGGTGATCTGCGGATCAAGTCCAAATCTTTCATTCGAGCTCGAAGCTCCAGGAATACAGCTGGTTTCCTGATCCAGATCTTTCGATCATTTGCCCATGCAAGTCGTCGTCTTCTCACACTCCCCAACGTACCGGCGTTAGATTGAGGCCCGCTGCGGACTGATCGTCATGCAGCGGCCCCTAGCGCCGGATCTCGATAGTTCTCCTTTTTCGTCAGCATCGCCCAGATGGCGCGCGCCATCTTGTTCGCGAGTGCGACCGCCACGAGCAAACGCGGCTTTCTGAGCAGTATGCGACCCAGCCAGGTTTTCTCGCTTATGGATTTGCGTCCCAACCAGCTCAGGCGGGACATCGCGCCAATGATCAGGAGTTTACGTATGTCCACTTGGCCGGCCTTCGACGCCCGGCCAAGCCGTTGCTTACCACCCGATGAATGTTGCCGTGGCACAAGCCCCAGCCACGCGGCGAAATCTCGGCCGGATCTGAATGTCTCCATCGGCGGCGCGAAGGCCTCAATCGCCAGCGCGGTGATCGGGCCCACGCCGGGCATCGTCTGCAGGCGCTTTGCCGTCTCGGTCTCCGTAGCTAGCTCCTTAAGTCGCACCAGCATGGCCTGGATCCGTGCGGTCTTTTCAGCGATCTGCTGCAACATATCGCGGCAGAGGTCACGCACGAGCTTCGGCAAATCACCCCGCTCCTGGTCGAGTATGTCGTGAATCTGTTTTATGCCTGGGCTTCCTTGCGGAGCGATGTAGCCGTATTCATAGAGATACGCGCGCAAGGCATTCGTCAATTCGGTGCGCTGACGAACCAACTGCTCCCGGTTTCGAAACAGAACCGCCCGCGTCTGCTGAGACTCGGTCTTGATTTCGACAAAACGCATTTCCGGACGCTGCGCCGCGTCAACGATCGCCTCGGCGTCGGCCGCGTCATTCTTCTGACGCTTCAAGAACGGCTTGACGTAGCGCGGCGAGATCAATTTCACGTCGTGTCCCAGCTTGATCATCTGCCGAGCCCAAAAATGGGCCCCGCCGCAAGCCTCCATCACCACCACGCTCGGCGCCTGCTCAGCCATGAATTTGTGGAATTGAGCTCGCGAGAGCTTCTTGCGAAACTTCACGTGCCCCGTCATCGACGCGCCATGCAGTTGGAAAACATTTTTTGCCAGATCCACGCCGATCATCGTATCCTTCGTCACGGTTGTCGTCCTTTCCGCTCAGTGGCTGTGAACCACCCTTTTGGCACATTGCGATGCCGTCAGGGATGGACGGCAACCATCCCATCTTTCATGCCCCGGAGGTGGAGTGCATCGGCAAAGGCAAGGCCGCTGCGCCTTACGAGTTAATGGCATGGACCACGCCCGCTCTCAGCGGCAACGTTAAGCCCCGGCAAGAGAAGGAGCACGAGCCATGTCCCATACGAACATTGTCACGATCGGTATCGACCTAGGCAAGAACACATTCCATGTGGTGGGATTCGATGCCACGGGTGCAATCATCCTGCGCAAGAAGCGATCGAGAAATCAGCTTGAGCAGTCGTTGGCTAATGTTCCCGCCTGCCTGATCGGAATGGAGGCTTGTTCAGGAGCACACCACCTGGGGCGCAAGCTGGAGAAATTAGGCCATCAAGTACGGCTCTTGCCGGCACAGTATGTGAAGCCATACCTCAAGGGCCACAAGAATGACTTCCGTGATGCCGAAGCCATCGCAGAGGCGACGCAGCGCCCGACCATGCGCTTTGTCCCGTTGAAGTCGGCCGAGCAACTTGACTTGCAGGCACTGCACAGAGTTCGCAGTCGATTGGTGACGCAAAGAACCGCGGTCATCAATCAAATCCGAGGCTTTTTGCTTGAGCGAGGGCTGCCAGTCCGGCAGGGAGCGGCAGCGCTCCGACTGGCACTTCCTCAGATTCTCTCAGCGCCAAAGGACAACTTATCGCCTCGAGTGATCCAGCTCATTCAAGACTTGGCCGAGGACTGGCGCCATCTCGACCGACGGGTCGCGTCAATGACGAAAGAAATCGACGAACTCGCTGATCAAGATCCACACTGTCGCCGCCTAATGAGTGCGCCCGGCGTCGGGCCGATCATCTCAAGCGCGATGGTCGCCGCCATCGGAACCGGTGATGCCTTCCATAAGGGCCGGGACTTTGCAGCATGGCTTGGTCTGGTACCGAAGCAAATCTCGACCGGCGATCGAACCATTCTCGGGCGCATATCGAGGCGCGGTAATCGGTACCTGCGAACGCTGTTCATTCAGGGCGCCAGAGCCGTACTTCTGCAGCGTCAGAGTTGGCCTCGGCATGGCTTCGGAGCCTGGTTGGAGGCAGCGTCCAAGCGGCTCCACTCCAATGTCTTGGTTGTTGCCCTGGCCGCACAACTCGCGCGCATAGCCTGGAGCATGCTCGCAAAGGGCCGTGACTACGACGCCAACCTCTTGGGCCGCACCGCATAAGAAACAGGGCCGGAAAGGAAGATCCAAGGTCCGATCAGAAGGCACAATAACCCGCCGAGGTTTGCGAGACGGAAAGGACGAATGGAGAAACGGTTCCACCGACACTTCTGAAGCCTGGTTCGACTCCATGGCCCTTCTTGAGGCCGGCGAGTTATTGAGGACAGAAGTGGGCGGATATCCATGATGGCTCGGGGCAACAGCCCCAAATTGAAGCCGGATAGATTGGCGCAAACCGCTTCATCCCTTTGTCGATTCCTCTTGCAACGCGGGCGTGGTCCATAGATCGGGGTGAAGGCCTCCATCGTCACCAACAATCGCCGTGCTCCCGGGGGCCTGTTCGTGCTGCACGCCAAGTCGCTGCCCAATACCCCCTACGACGGTCACACCTTGCGCGATGTCATCGACCGCACAGAGACACTCACCGGCTGTGCGATCGAGCGGGCCTATGTCGACAAGGATACCGCGGGCACGACGCGCAAAATCCCCGCCGCGTCTTCATCTCCGGCCAGAAGCGCGGCGTCTTCGGTGTCATCAAGCGTGAGCTGCGCCGCCGCTCCGCCATCGAGCCCATCATCGGACACCTCAAGGCCGAAGGCCACCTCGGTCGCTGCTACCTTAAAGGTCGCGCCGGCGATGCCGCCAACGTCGTCCTCTCAGCAGTTGGCCACAACTTGCGCCGCATCCTCGCCTGGCTCAGGGACTTATTGCGCCTGTTCCTGGGATTGCCATCGCGAACGCTCGCTTGCCAGGCCCAGCTCAATCCGGCTTGTTAACGGCCGACTCGTTACGACACTAGCGCTGGGGCAGGTGGGACGCCTGCGCAGGTGATGCTGGCGGCTGCGGATTCGCCGGATTGGCTCGCGGCGCGGATCGCTCTTTATTCTCAGACAAGACGACAACGGATTGACGTAGCAGATGAGATAGTAGCCTGTGCCGCATGAATTGGCACCACTACTCCAACGCCCAGTGCCGCTGCTGGTGAACCCTCCGGTTTGTCCTGGGTTGCCTACGGTCGCATCCGTCCAGCCGCTGCAACGTACTTGCTGCACTTGAGGTTGACCAAGCGTTCGTCGAGCCGGCGGCGCGCCCGAACAAGATTGGGAGCGGGTCCGATGTCTCGAGCAATTCACATCAAGACGCCGCCTTTTGTTCACTACGGATTGACGTAGCAAATAAGGCGCCGGCTTTGGTCACACGTGGCTGTTGCGCTACCCCAGCGGTGATAATCTGTAAAGCCGGGCTGCGCAATCACACCGCTGACCCCGCTTGAAGAGGATGTCCAAGCAGTACATGCACTTGCGCTGCTAGTACTTGGCCATGCTGTATTTGTGCTGGTACCTCGTCCTGTCCACGCAATGCCGCCGGTGGTTCCTGCACCTCCCCAACGGTAACCCAATGTCCAGGCAGCGCTGTCGTTGGGCCCGAGTCCACTTGCATCCGTCGTGAACGTTCCACCGCCGGCGGACACGTCATTTGCATTTCCATAATAATAGGTCGTGCTGGCCGCAGGGGTGTTGCATGACGTGCCGTCGCACAAGAACGCAAACACATGCGATGACGTCAAAATGCCGGCGGCATTTGCTGTCGTATATCCCCACCAGCTCGTATTTGTTGTCAGTTCGCTGAGACAGATTGCATTTGCAGCAGCAAGGCCGGTATTGCCGCCAGCGGCCGAGTAACCGCCAAGATTGCCGTTATAGGTGCCGACACTCAAGACAAAGTATCCCGAGCCCGGCGGCGCGCCGGTAACCTTAAAAGGGATCCACGCTGACCCCGAACAGTATTCCGGATAGCCGGTCGAGGAATTGTAGCGTATGCCTCCTGTCGTGTTGCTGTTGCAGGTTGGTTGTTGTCCTGTAGTGCCGACGGGAAGAAGTGCTGCGTCAGTTTTGCGGCTGAGATCGAGCGAGGCGAGCGGAACGTTGGTGCCGACTCCGACATTGCCGGATGAATCGACACGCACGCGTTCGGCGCTGCCCGTAACTACGACGACATTGCCGGTTGCCGGATTACCGATGCCGGAATTCAGGTCGCTGGTGAACACGTAGCCCTGGCTGCCTGCGCCGCCCGATTGAGCACGAAAAACCGCATTGTTGGTAATACCGCCCAGTGAAGCTGCGGCGCTGTTCACGACGCTCAAGGCCATTGCCGGAGCTGAGGCAATGGTCAGGGCAGCTCCCGCCGCTGACGTACCTAAAGCGATGTTTCCCTGTACGGCTAAGCCATTCGTCGGAGCAGTAGTCGTGCCGACATATCCCGCACCGATGACATGACCGCCTGCAACGTCGAGCATGTTGAGTGGCTTTGTCGTGCCGATCCCCACATTCCCCTGCACGATAAGGCCGTTGGAGGGCGCGGTGGTGGTGCCGATATAGCCCGCACCAACGACTGAACCGCCAGAGACGTCGAGCATATTCAAAGCTGTTGTTGTGCCGACAGCAAGAGGTCCGTTATACAATGACAAAGCGCCGGAGTTTGCATAAACCCCAGTCGTAGATGCAGTGTTACTGGCAAAAAGAATGCTGCCGCCCGGGCCGCCGATCTGCAGTCTTACCGAGGCCGAACTTGGAGCCACGATACGAAGCGGATAAGAACCACTATTGGCGTAACCGAAATACATTCCCCCGTTATTCACGCTTATGTTGCCGCCATTAACATCCAGCGCATTCAGCGCTGTCTGCGTGCCAATCCCGACGTTCCCCTGCACAATGAGGCCGTTGGCGGGCGCGGTGGTGGTGCCGACATAACCAGCACCGATGACATGACCACCTGCAACATCGAGCTTGTTGAGCGGCACAGTCGTGCCGATGCCGACATTGCCTGCATTTGTGAGATTAAAAAACTTACCTCCCCCCGCAGTCGCCACTTGAAACACATAATAATTATTGAGGGAGCCATTGTCTTCAACGATCAGTCCCGCGTTATTGGAGAATGACTGGCCGCTACTACCTCCATTAAGTATATGAAGTGTCGTCTGTGGCGCCGTCGTCCCGATACCGACATTGCCACCGTTGCCTTCCAACACAAGGTTGCCATAGCTCGTGCCTTGATTGCCTACGCTCTGAACGAGAAAATATCCCCCGGCATCGGCAGACGTGCCAAGATTCCCCCACGTATGCCCTGTGCCTGGGTTACCAATCGAAATGCTGGTCGCACTGCCACTGTTCATGACGTGGAAAGAGGACATCGGACTTGTCGTCCCAATGCCGACGTTACCTGCGGTTGCCGCAGTACCGATACTGGTGCCGTAGATCAGGTTTCCGATATTGAGGAAATTGTTGGTACCCGATGCTGGCGTATCAACCGAATTGTTTGTGCCGATCAGAATGTTATTCGAGCCGGCGGTCAGTGTCGCACTAGCGCCACTGTAGCCAAGAACCGTATTATTCGATCCGCTATAGCCGTTATATAACGCGCCGCTGCCAATTACGGTATTGTTGGCTCCGCTGGAATTCGTATAGAGCGATGTGGCGCCAACTGCGGTGTTCCCGCTGGCTCCTGTATTGCGCATCGACAGAGCGCCGATCGCGGTATTGCTTCCACCACCTGTATTGCCTTTTAACGCTCCACCGCCGACAGCGGTATTTGAAGCGCCCGTCGTATTTAGGTTAAGAGCGGCTGCGCCAACAGACGTGTTCGATGTACCTGTCGTATTTGCAGCAAGAACGCTTGTGCCGAAAGCTGTGTTGGAATTTCCGGACGTGTTCGCCCTTAAAGCCTGAAACCCCACCGCTGTATTAGAAACGGCTGCCGTTGTCATGCTGGCACTGCTGAGCGCCTGCGAGCCGATGGCGATGTTACCGTAAATGGATGACCCACCCGTCATCGCAGGCATGTTCGCAAGCGCCGAGGGACCGATGGCGATCGACGAGCCTTGAGCGTAGGTATCGGCGCTCGGGTAACTGACTCTGTTCATGCCGCCGATGAACAGTGCGCCGGCCGTCGCGACGCTCGTCCCGATGTACAGGCTCCCGTAACCAATCGTCAGGTTCGGATTGACGTAGGTCAGGCCACTATCGCCCGCCAGCGCGCCTCCGCTGTTGAATTGAACCTGGGCGTTTGAGCCTGCTGCGCCTGCGGTCTGGGTAACGATACTCCAGACGTTCGAGGAGCATTTCAGTAGTTGGCCGTTGGCATCTGGCCAGCCGTACAGCATATTGCTGCCGTCACATACGGCGCCCGCCGTTCCGACAGAGTAGCCCGGGCGGCTGGCGAACTGTGACGATGCCGTGGTCGGGCAAAGTGTTCCCGCCAAGGTCGTCAGAACCACTGCGGCGCGCAGCGCGTCGCGCGAATTCATTCAGCCTTATCGAGGCTGACATTTCGCCAGCTCGTTCCGTCGCACAGTTGCAGGTGTTTATCGGCGTAGCGCAGAGAGCCCGCGTTCTTGTCCGCGCAGCCAATGCCGGACGAGCCGACCTTGAGCTCGCCCTGATAAACGTCGAGGTGCGCCGCGGGAGTTGCGGTGCCAATGCCGACGCAGCAATGGTTGGCGCCGGAGAAGATCATGCCTCCAAGCGAGTCGCTCTTCGGCGAAACGGTCTTCGGCTGATCGGCGGCCGCGCTAGAAGTAGCGAAGGCCAAGACAAGACAGAGGACACAAACGCAACGCTTCACAGAAACTTCCTTTCGGAAAGCTCGGAAAGACACCGGGAAGAGAACCTTCCGCTGGCGAGCAGGGAGTTGAGAAGTCGCGGTTAGACGACTGCGACGGCCTTTGGCCGCAAGGCTTTGACATCCAGAGCCCATGCTAAGCATAGACTCCGCCGCCGCCTCCCGGCCCATAGGGTCGAAAGGCGGCATCGTGACGTGACACCGTTACGCTAACCGAGAGGTTCTCACACCCCGAAGGCAGGCTTTCTCTGCCTTCACGACGAGACTGCCACGAGAATTGCGCGGGTCAATCGACTTCTATTTTCGCCAATAGAACCGCAACAAACACACACTTCGCGCCCGGGTACACCGAATCGGAATTGCGTGTGTCGATCCGCCAGGAAGCAGAAGCAGCGCGCGGAGTGCGACGGCGGGAGGCTTCCCAGGCTCGCTCCGCGTTCAGCGAGTGGGCGCCCCGTAGACGACAGCTTCGACGCTCCCCAGTCGGTCAGCTCTACGTCAGGTAAGACGCGATAATATGTGGTCCAGTCGGCATGGCCGTCGAATTGCAAGCGCAGGCAGCCCAGTCCCTCTAAATCGGGAGTTGGATTATGAGGGGCATTGACGAGCGCGGGAATTCGCTCGGTTCGGAACGCGCCAACGAAGGTGGGGACGCCGACGGCTCTCGCGCAGGAGCGGCGCGTGCCCCCGGCGAAGAGACCCGATCATTCGAGTCTGCTGTGGAGCGGATTCGCTCTGAGCTTCAGGATTCAGGCGCTTCCAGATCGCGTATCGCGCAACCCGCCAGCGGTGCGGACCGGTTTGCCGGTCCCCCTATCGGCGCGCATCGTATCCTTCGCGCTGCGCTGCAGGGCGCAATGGGTGGAAGCCGTCGTCGTTTCCGCTCCTTGCCGGAATCCAGTTCGTCGCGTTCTGATGAGGAGCTCTGGCGTGACGATCCGGCGGCCGGAAGCTCGCAAACAAGCGCGCGCCCGCAGCACACGCAATCAGTCTCCAATCGGCGTGGCGGACCAGAAGGAGGGCGCGTGCACGATGTGCCATCGCAGGTCGTCCAGGGTTCAGGCTCGCAGCGACCCTGTCGACCTGACAGTGGCGCACCACGTGGCGAGGCGGACTCCTTGCCCTCGGATGGCGAGCCGTGGCGCGCCGATCGAACGGCCGAAAGCTCGCAAAGAGCGGCGCTTCCGCCGGATACGCAATCCGTGCCCGAGCGAAGTGGCAGGCTAGGAAGGTGGCGCATGGGCGATGTGCCTGCGCAGCCAATCCCGCGAGACGGCTCGGAATCGCAACATGGATCTTACAGAGGCGCGCCAAATCGGGAAGCAAGTCTGTCGCGTTCGGATGGCGATCGGTGGCACGCCCATCGAGCGGCCGAAAGTTCGCAAAGAGTCGCGCTGCCGGCACATCGCCAATCCGTCTCCGACCCAAGTGATGTACCAGAAAGGCCGCGTATCAACCATGCGACTGTGCAGAACGTCCAAGCCGCAATATCGGAAAGGCATTTTAGACGTTCAGATAAACTAAATGCGGCGCTAAGAGAAATCGCCAGAGCTCGCAACATCGGTATTTTCTCACGTAAAGTGGTGCATCACAACGGGGAGCTGAAGGGGAAGGACCTTTCAGAATTTCTGCAAAACGCGGCTGGCCATTTTGATGCTCGGTTTGTGGCGCAGTTGGAAGAAAATATCCGATCGTCATGGGGGTACGCCACGACTTGCAACGCGGTGAGCCGGGACGCGGGAGGTCAGGCCGGCATAAGAGCTTGTCGAGCCCTAGCGGCTCAGGTATCGCGGCTTGACAAGGCGCTCTTGACGCAGGTCGAAGTCAGGACCTTTTCCCTTTTCGCATCATCGTTTGGTCGGCATCCCCGGGCAACGGAATGCCGCGACGGAACGGTCAAGATCGCAGAATTTTGTTGCGCTGAAAGCGGATTGCTTCAGACGGCCATCGGTCAAGAGCTGGCATTACTGGCGAACGGCTTCAGCAAGTGGCCGGAAGAGGCGACCTGTCGCGACGCCACAATCGCAATCGCGGGTGCGATCCCTCGCCACGTCTCCGATTCTACACCGCAGCACCTGGCGAATTTTACACCGCAGCACCTGGCGAACCTGGTGAACGGTTTCAGCAAATGGCCGGAAGCGGCGGATTGTGGCGAGGCCATCGTCGCAATCGCGAGTGAGATCCGTCGCCGCGGGCTCCTCGATTTTACACCGCAGCACCTGGCGAACCTGGTGAACGGCTTCAGCAAGTGGCCGGAAGCGGCGACCTGTCGCGAGGCCGCAATCGCCATCGCCGGTGAGGTACGTCGTCGCCAGCTCTCCGATTTTACTCCGCAGCACCTGGCAAGCCTGGTCAATGGTTTCAGCAAATGGCCGGAAGCGACGGACTGTCGCGAGGCCACCGTCGCCATCGCCGGTGAGATCAGTTGCCGCGACCTCTCCGATTTTACTCAGCAGCACCTGGCGAACCTGGTGAACGGTTTCAGCAAATGGTCGGACGAGGCGGCCTGCCGCGAGGCCGTCGTCGCCATCGCGGGTGCGGTGCCTCTCCACCAGCTCTCCGATTTCAATTCGCAGGAACTGACGAACCTGGTGAACGGCATTAGCAGGTGGCCGGACGAGGCGGCGTGCCACCAGGCAGTAGTAGACATCGCGCGCAATCTCGGTACGGGAGGCCGGCGCTTCGGTGCTTTCACAACGCCTGAGCTCAGCATGATTGCCAATGCCCTCGGGCGAAGTGTCACGAGGGAGCAGGACACTGCAGAGATTACAGAGACTGCGTTGCTGAGCGATCGGCTCCATCAGCTGGCGCACCACCTTCACTATGCCACGGATCGCCTGGAGCAAGCCGATGTTCTGAGCATCGCCAACATTTGCAAGGCATTGGGAAAGGTCCGACTGTTCGACGATCTCGGCTTGCTCGCATCGACAGGGCTCAATCGCCTTACGGAATTGAGCCGTGCCCCTGGTTTTGCCGCCGAGAACAACCTCGAAACCGTTGGCAATCTGTGCGTAGCTCTGCTGCCGCTGGCCCGCAGCTCGCAGAAACCGCTGCGCGGGCACCGGAGGCAAGCTCTATATCTGCTGAACGACGTCCAGCCCGTCGTGGAGCAGAAGATCGCGGCGCATCTCATCGCGAGCGAAGCGGAGCGGACCCGTGGACCACTGGCGACCCGTTGCCCCGCGCTGTCGATCTATCAGGTGCTCAAGGCCCGCGCGGTCCTGGAGAATCTGTACCGACGACCGTATGTCGAGGGCAAAAAGTCCGATTTGCGGATGAGGCAGCAAGAGCTGCGGCGCGGGACCAGGGAGATCCTGGCTGGCGCACGCGACCTCATTCAAAGCGATCTTTCCAATATGAGCTGGAATCTGATCGCGCAGATCGAGGCGGAAAGTCCGGTCGATGTGCTGGACCCCTTCATGGCTCAAGATGCGCCAAAAATCCAGGCGCAACATTCTGCGTCCGTCTTTGACGTCCATCAGGTGTTGCGATCCATGGACCACGAGCCGAGGCCGCCCCAGGGAGACGCGGGACTGATGCAGTTGCCGGTGGTGGACCTGCAGGGACGGCGAGTGGCCACGGAGCCCGAGACGCGGTATTCGATTTTTCATCGCCTGACGTCGGGGGCGTTGCCGGTGGTTGCGATCCAGCTGCCGGCAAGGCCGAGCGCCTTCATGCTGGCACGCACGGTCACCGTCGAAGGGGTGCCATACCGTATGGACCTGTTCGGCGGCAGCAAGTTAAAACCACCAAAACCGACCGTGTCGCAGATCGCCGCCCGCGCGCCAGGCGAGCAGCCAGCCGCGTCTTCCGGAGGGAAGCTGCTGGCCATTCCCTATGCCAACACCGCACCCGGCACGGCGTTCGAGCAGCTGTCACGCGCCTGGGCGCCTTTCAAAGAGGCCTATTACTACACTCAGCGCAGGGGGTTTGCAGCGCCACCGGCGATCAAAGATCTCGAGCCTCACGACTACGCGCTGGAGGGCACCTTCAACCTGTTGCTGCTGCCGGACCGCCCTGCCAGCAAGGAGCATCCCTTCAAGCTGAGTGGGCCGCAAGGCCCGATTGCCCTGCGCCCCCATGACGGCTGCGGCTTCATCAAGGCCTCGCTGGCCGAGCGCATGCCAGCGGTCTGCCGGGCCGGCCGCCGCGAAGGTCCCGATCGGATGCATGCCTTTGGGGAAGGAAGGCGATCATCGCTGCCGGCCTCCGCGCTGCACCATTATCCGCGCAGCGCGCAGGTGGCGGATGAGGCGCGCGAGAAGGCCATGAATTGGCTCGAGCGCAGGCAAGAGGACAAGCTGACGTCTGAAGAGCTGTTTCGCACCGTGACCGCCGGTCATATCGATGGTCCCGGCGCAGTCGCCGTACCGTCTGATGATGGCTGCCTCCATGTGCCGACGCTCAAGAGCGACACCTTGACGGGAACGAGTGGCGTGCTGCTCGGGCGGTCCCCCTATGACAAGCCCAACCTGCGCCCGTTCGAAGCCGGACGGGTCAGGTCGGCAGTGGACGGCGATTCGACGGCGGCGTTCATGGATCAGTGCGTGGCCATGCAATACAGTTTTAACGTCGCCCAAAAGTCGGCCGAGCACTTGTCAGCCGACGATCCGACGTTTTTTGCCAAGGGCATTCTGATCGTGGTGCCGGACCAGATGTGGCCGGCCAACTACGCCGGCCACGGGCTGGTCATGTCTGCCGAGGACGTCAAGTCCCATTCGAACTGGACCAAGCGCAAGGACCGCGTCACCGAGGACACCTCGGTCGACGGCGTCGGTATCCTCCAGGCGACCGAGCTGTTCGCCCCGGGCTCGTTGGTGGCCATTCCGATCGGTGAACAGAAGAAGCTTGACGGTGACTTCGACGGGGACACCGCCATTGTCATCGCCGACCGGCCGCAGCTTTATGAGCATGTCCGGCAGTTCGATCAGGCCGAGCAAGCGCGCGGACTTCGCTCGCTCAAGCCGCCAAAGTCGCATACGCCGGCAATTGAGGGCGAGCTCTACCACTTCGGTCGTGCCAGCCAGATCCTCGCTGCGACGCAGGACGTTCTGGAGACGTACAGCTGCCTGCAGCGAGACTTTTTGGCCCAATCGCATGATGCCCGACACTGGTTTGCCGAGCGCGCCGTGTTTGGGACTTTCGAAGGCATTCACCACGAGCTCAGGCGAGACATCCGTGACCTGTTGAACCAGGACCAGGTGCGTGGCCAGGATATCCAGGACAAGCTCCAGCGGGCGAGCGAGGAGATCGAGGTCGCAGACCATCCGGTCGCCGGGGAAGTCGCCGAGCTGCTCGTTTCCGGCCTCCAGGCGTGGGCCGCGAGCGCGGATCAGCAGGTCCTGTCCGAGGACGTTGAAAGCGAGAGCGACCCAACCCCGACGCTGAGCCCAGCGCTCTCTGAGCTTTTCCCGGAGCTGGCGGCGACCTATCCGGCAACGCCTGACCCACGCCACAGGGTCCAGGCCTTGCTCGACCATTATCCTGCGCGCATCGATCCCCGCCCGGATGGTTACGACGCCGACGACCTCCTGCAAAGCGCAAATAATCTCTTAAGCCTCGGCAGCAAGGTCGGGACCGACGCCTGTAAATCCGACACGGGTGCTCGCAACTTCATGAAAAAGGGCCAAGCGCTTCAGCGGCTCCTGCAACAGACGCCGGACCTGAAGTCGGTGCCCTACAGCAAGGGGCTGGCGGCGACCCTCAACCAGGGCAGGTTCGATGCGGATGCGACCTTGGAGGATCTGAAGGACAATCCCACGCTGGCGGCTTCAATCATGGAAGCCTCGATCAAGCTTGCGGTGGAGAAGCGGATTCTGCCCGGCCCCTTTGATCGACAGCCGGTCGCCGGGAATTCCGCCATGACCGTCACGCTGACCCGCTCCGAGGCCTCGGAGCGCGCCCAAATGGAGGCTGACCGCGCTCGGGCCCAAGAGGAGAAAATCACCGCGACGACACTCTGGGTTACCGGAATCCTCAGGAAAGCAAACGTCCAGGTGAATATGCCCCATCTCGACAATCGCTTGAAATCAAAAAGCTCCATTACAGACCAACTCACCGGCATGAGCGCCACATCCGGCGGTGCCGCACAGCTGATCAGCAACGCCGTTCGTCATGTCTTCGAAGTCCCTGACATGGATTTTACCCGCGCCTTCAAGGCGGCCATGCTGGCGTTCGAGGAGCGGGGCTACGTCGAGGTCAGCACGACCAACTGGTTCAGGATGCGCAATCCAACCTTCGTCGGCATCAAGACCGTGCTCGCCACCCCGGAGGATTACCGCTTCGAGGTGGAGTTCCACACGCCAGACAGCTACCGGGCCAAGATTGACAATCACGATACCTACAAGCAGCTGGAGAAGCTTCGCAAGCAAGCGAGCGGCGATGCGCTGGAGCAAGGTAAGGCGGAGGAGCTCACACAGAGCGTGCAAGCCGTCTGCAAGGAGGTCGCAATCCCCGATGGCGCCAGGAACATCCCCCACTGGGGCGGCGAAGCGGGTATCAGAGGCGGCGCCAGTGCAGCGTTTGGACTGCGAGCTGCCGAAGAACAAAAAAGAAGGCCAGAGAGGTCGGGCATTGCAAAAGAGATTGTCGCTGCTCTCGGTGCGCGGCCCATCGTGCTCGTCGGCCTGCCCGGCGCCGGCAAATCCACCATCGGCCGGTATCTCGCAAGACGACTGGGGCTGCCCTTCATCGATTCCGACAGACAGATCGAGCAGGCCACCGACATGTCGATATCGAAGATTTTCGATGCCAAAGGCACGCAGTGGTTCAGGGACAGCGAGGCAAGCCTGATCGCGCACTTCGTAGAGAAAGGGAACGTGGTGCTGGCAACCGGCGGTGGGGCGTTCGAGCGCGAGGAAACGCGGCGCCTCATCCAGGACAAGGCGGTGTCGATCTGGCTTGACACCAACCGAGACGAGATATGGAAGCGCCTTGCAAACGACACCAGCCGTCCGTTGCTGCGGATAGACCAGGCGGAGGGTAGCGACCTCGCCGAGAGCTCCAACACGTCGGCCATCAAGAAGCTGCGCTTCGAGGGACTCGTCGCGCAGCGCACGCCCAACTATCGCCAAGCCGATCTCACCGTCGTTCCGTGCGAAAAGCGGGACAACAAGAACGCAGATGCATGCGTGCAGGCGCTGCACACCTATCTTTGCGAGCAGGGCGCTCCGGACCAGTGAGCTGGTCCCGGTTGTCTGAACAGAATCTCCGCATCGATAAGTGGAGCCTCTGCCGGGGTTAGGCTGCCGTGCGGAGCGGCAGCGAGGTGAAGTAGGCTTGCTCCGGTGTGCTGCCGTCAAGGCTCGAATGTGGACGGCGGCAATTGTACAACAAGGCTTGAGAACCCCCACGGGACCGTATGTCGTGAGGTTCTGTACCGGCATCACCCTTGGGCAGGCCGCGAGGTTTTCGTCCATGCCGTGATCGACAAGGCGGACGGCGTTGTTTTCCGCTGCACGGTGGATGGATCGGAGACGCAGCGTTTTCTGGAGATCCCATCCTGGATGTTCGACCGCGCGGCATGTGCTCGGGGTTGCAGCCTAACGGCAGAGCCCTTTGTCAGCCTGGAAGCGCTCAGCGCGTTGTTGTCGCCTCTCGATTCAGTGGTCAAGAGCGCGGCATCATCATTGAGTGAACCGCTTTCCGGTGCATGCGGAGTCTCTCACGACCAGAATCGGGGAGAGGCTCATGGCAAGCAGGACGGCGATATCGGCGAACCCGGTTCGGCATGCATCAGATGGACCTGTTCGCGGGTGGCATCGCGCACAGCGCCGTTGGGGTTCTAGAGTGGCGGGAGCTGCCGAAGGAGGCGCAGGATGCGCTGGTGAACCTAATGACGCAGCTGGTGCTGGACCATACGCGGCTGAGCGCAACGCTCGCGAAGAGAGAAGACGGTCATGGTCAGTGACAAGGTCCGCCCTCACCACCTTGAGCGCAAGGCGATCCTCTATGTGCGCCAGTCCTCCGCCCATCGGGTTTTGCACAATCGTGAGAGCAGCGCGTTGCAATACGCGATGCGCGACCGATTGACGGCGCTGGGGTGGTCCAAGATCGAGGTGATCGACGATGATCTTGGACGTTCCGCTGCCGGCAGCGTCCAACGCGCGGGCTCCGAGCGGATGGTGGCCGAAGTCTGCCTCGGCAAGGTCGGCGCAGTCTGTGCGCGGGAGGTCTCGCGCTTCGCCCGCAATAGCCGGGACTGGCAACAGCCGACGGACGATTTGAACGCGAACGCCAATTCAGATTCGACGCAAGGAAAGCTAACGCTCTCGCGCTTTCTCCCTCACAGCGAGTTAACCTGAAACATCAGCAGTGCGCAGCCCTCCACGTATCGAGGAGTGCAAGTGCGCCCGTCAGGCCACCTTCTGCGACGATGCCGTCGTGCCAACCTGGCTCGGAGCCTATGCGGCTTGCATGGGACTGGCCTCGAGGCGCTCCTTCAGATTATTCAAATAGTCCTCCGCATGGGATTGCGCCTGCGAGACCGTCAAGTCGACCCCGGCATTCGCGGCCCTTTCAATTAGTTCTTTCGCTAGCCCCTCGCGCATCGCGATTTTGACTTCGGGCCCGGAGATACAGCCAATCGCCTGCGCCGCGACACCGAGGCCGGCTTCTTCCAGCGCCTGCTTCATATTGCCCCCACTAATAGCGGTGTGCAAAAGGTTCGCCGCTTGCGACTCGCACTCGATGACCATTGATGCTGCATCGGCCAGTTCGCCCAGACCCGGAATGAAGCCGAGCGCACCGACCGCCGTGGCGGTCCAATCAAGAACCTTCGAGCCCACTTTGGTCACGTCGTCGAGCGCATGCATGAGGGCGCCGCCATTTTTCTTCACAGACTTGATATCGGGCTGGTCGGCCACGCCCATCATCATGTCCGCCACCGCGGACTGCTCGGCCGCGGTTTTGGGAATATGGGTCTTGGTCTGCTGAACGGTGCGGTTCGCAGCCGACATGTTGCTGTAGAAGTTCGTGAAGTCGTTGTTGCTGATATTGCCAGAATCGACGGTATGGCCGCCGCCGAAGTCGAAGAACTTGTGATGGGTCTTGTAGCCCGTAATCGAATTGTTCAGCAGTGCGAACAATAGCGGATCCGAGAGCAGCTGCGAGGCCGCTTGCCGTACCTTCGGATCAAGACTCTTGTCCTCGGCCATGCTCGCCAGCTTGTCCCGGGTCAGCACGCCGCCTCCAAAGAAGGCGCCCTGATTCTTGTTGATCGTGTCGAGCGTGTTCAGCTCGGTTTGCGTGAGGCCCATCGACGATGAAGCGACTTGAAGGAAATCCTCTTTGTGGACCTGATCAATCGCACCACCGTACAGCTGCTTCCAGGCATCCGGGTGGTCGAGGAAGTATTGAGCCGCCGCGATCACCTGCGGCGGGCTCTTGCCTGTTTGAGCGTTGCCGTCGACGATCTGCTTGAAATCCGCCAGGCTCAGGTTCTTGGGCAGGCAGTCGGAATACCGGTAAAGCTCGCGCATTGCGTCGTTCACGGTCATGACTGACGGTTGGCCATTTCCGGTACCATCAGAGGGAATGTAGTTCTGCTCGTAGCCGTGCGCCTGCTGCTCCTGGAATGCGGCAACCTGCGGATGATGGCTGCAGAAGTGGGACAAATCGTCGGCGGCGGACGTGCCCAACCTAAGGGCGAATGGGACTCCACAGGGAACGGCCCCTGTGATCCCACAGGGGGGAACGAGCCCTGTGATCGCATCGAAGAGGTTGCGGTCCTGGAGCAATCCCTCGATTGCGGCTTTCAGATCCGGCGGCGTCGACGGATCGTTGACCTTGTTTGCCTCGTTGACCTTGTTTGCCAGCGAGAGCCAGTCGAGCTGGTCCTTGTGCCGGTTCAGCACTGCCACGATCTGCAACTCGGCATTGGTCAGCGTGCCACCATTCCACGTGACGTTCGACATTTCCGGTGCGGGAACGCCCTCCTCCGCTGCCTTAACCGCCGCCTTCACATTCGCCGGCAGCAGATCCAAGGGATCCTCCGGCACAGGCAGCTTCGGGTCCAGCAGCTCTGGTGGCGGGGACGGCAGCTCGGATTTAGCTTCCCGCGCGCAACTGGACAACATGGCCTCGAAGGGGTCGCCTTGCTGGCCGGGCGGCTGCACGGAAGGACTCACGGCCGTGTTTCCCGGAGCAAGCACGAACAGAGCTGGAACCGCGCTGGCGGATGACGAAGAGGTGTTGAGCTGCATAGCATTATCCTCGGATGTGAGGGTGGAGGTTGTTTGAGGAGCCCGAGTCCAACCTATCGGTCAGAAGGATGCCGAACTTTTGGGGTACGTCGACCTTTGAGTGACTGTTCATCTCGTAAGGCGCTCACTCAACTGCCTCGCAATCCAAAGTTCGAAAATGCGCTTTGCTGGGTCAGGCCCGGCGTCTACGCAGAAGGTCCCAGAGCCAACGTGGCCCCGGGGGTAAACGCCGGTTGAGGCTGATTTCCGCTGCTGGCTGGCGAAAGGTTGCTGAGCGACATAGTGCATCCCCGATGTGACATTGATGACCGTCACAAGTGCGTCTTGTGGCGCCGCCGTGTTCACGACGAACAACAAGCAAGACCTGATGGAAATGTTGACCGGGACCTGGCCCACTGCCTGGCGGCTCACCAAAAATGTCGCCACCATGTCCTGCGCGCCAGGCCCGACGTTCATTTCCGTTACGGTCGATAGGCGACAGCGCCGTCTAGCGACCCAGGCTCTCATGTTAGGGAGGTCAGCTTTCAAGAAGCTGACGCGTCTGAAAGCGATCCACCAATGACGATGGCAAATCTAGGAGTTCTGCCGGAAGCTGCAGCGTGCTCTCGACGTGTCTGGTCAGCATGCTTCCGTCTTTTAAATCGCCTACTAGTTTTGGTAGTTGACCGAACGCATGTTGTTGCATCTCGCTTAGCAGTCGCAAAGTCGAGCACCAATTTCCGATACGTAAGGTTTGATCAGGAATAAGCGAATTTCCGCGCCTCATCACGGCGGCCTATTGTTGTAACACCAACAGGGTCACCAATTTTGTATGGGCGCCACATTGATTCTATCCATTTTGCGTCATGTGATTCTCTTAACTGGCGCTCAACCGAGGATAACGCCAACATTCGTACCGCCGCTCGCAGAAGCGAGCCGACAAGTTTTCGGTTACACCAAGTTGGGAGAGAGTGTCATCTGCGCGGCGACGACCAGATTACCGCCGCCAAGGGCGCGCGCTAGCGCGGCCAGCGCTCGCCATTGAAAACATCGCCCTTCATCATGGGCCTACGCGCCGATGACCTCACTGGTCCGCTGGTTTCGAGGGAGCCGTGAGCGTCGATGTATTCGGCACGTCACACGCTTGAGACGTGCAAGGTTTAAAGGGGAGTAGCCCCGCGGAATTTCACCCCGGGGCTCTCGCAGAACCGGACATGACAGTCTCCCGTCATCCGGCTCCCATCAGGCAAACGTCCCAGTCATACCGAGTCGCCAGTGCACAAAGAGTTCCGCACTTTCCTTGACGAGTCTTAGGAAGAACTGACTCGCACCAGCTTTAGTGCGGCGGAAGCGCTTGAACTTCCGCACCGCCCACGCCACGAGCGTCTGATTGACGTATCGAAGGAAGGGATACAGTGCCGACCGAGTATAGCGCCCATAGTATGCAATCCATCCCCTGAGGAGAGGATTGATCTCTGAGGCTAGGTCCTGCAAGGACAGGTGTGTCTGCCGGCGCAAGTTCAAGGCCCGAATCGTTTCCCGCATGGTCTTCATTGCCGATGGACTGACTGCTGGAGTAAATCCTCCAAACAGCGAGTTGGTTCGGGAATTCATTACCTGACGGGAGCGAAAGCAAAATCCGAGGAAGTCAAAGCTGACATTCGGGTAGTTGCCTTTGCGATTCCCATCTCTGCAGTAGACGATCTTGGTTTTCGTTGGATGCATCTCCAGATGGCACTCTGCCAACCGGGCTTGAAGCTCAACCTTGAGGGTTTCTGCTTCTAGCTCGGTACGGCAGTGCACCAGTCCATCATCTGCATAACGGCACCACGGGAGGTCGGGGTGCGTCCTCGTCATCCAGAGATCAAACGCGTAATGGAGAAAAAGATTCGCCAGAGTCGGGCTGACCACTCCCCCTTGCGGGGTACCGCGGCTTCGCTCGATGATGGCTCCGTCTTCCTTCATCATGGGCGCCTTGAGCCATCTTTCGATGTACAACACAGCCCAGTTGCACGTTATGTGTTTCCGGACAGCCCGGAGCATCAAATCGTGGTCGATGTTGTCGAACAGACCCTTGATGTCAAACTCTAACACCCAGTCATACTTCCAGGACCGCTGTCGCGTGACCCCTACAGCATCCAGCGCCGATTTGTTCGGCCTGTACCCGTAGGAGTCTGGAAGAAAGATTGGTTCTAGAATCGGCTCAATGACCTGCTTGACCACCATCTGCGCGATTCTGTCGCTCACAGTGGGCACACCTAAAATCCGTTCGCCTCCAGTCTTCTTCGGAATGGAGACGGCGAGCACCGGTGGGGGAAAGTAGCTTCCCGAACTCATTCGATTCCAGATCTTATACAGATTTCCTGACAGAGCCTTCTCAAATTCGTCGATCGTCTGCTTGTCCACTCCGGCCGCGCCCTTGTTGGATTTGACCGCTTTGTACGCCTCGTACACGAGACGTTTCTCGATGTTGAACGGTTTGTTTGTCGCATTCGTCGAGTTCATCCTGTTTCCAGTTGTTTCGGTGAATGCCACCGCCTGACCCGACCCCTTTGCTCCAGTCCCATTACAGACTTTCAACGCTCGTACGGGTCGGTCCGCCCCAGTTATCCGCATCGGTACTCTCGCCTCGCGGTTTTGGCCGCTTGTGCTTCTCCCTTGGCATCGGAGAACTGGTTCCTGCAGTTCCGTGCAATCGCCTGTATCCGGTTCACGCCCCCTTTACGCCGACCGCCACCTGTCCAGTCATCAGGCCTCCGACAGGTTTATCGCAGGAGAATCACCACCCCTGGTTTTGACGGTACTTGAAAGTATAACGACGCGTGATCGAAGGGTTCATTTTCATTCGTCTCCCGGACACATACCTGCGCGGGGTCTTCCCCGCGCTTTGTCTTCAACGCTCACCACCACGGATTTTGGCCGCAGCAGCTTGAAGTGGTTTGAGACCCGCTCCTGAAAGCCGATCCCGAGGGGCCTACCCTCATCAATCGCACAGCTCGTCTTCAATTAGGCTAAGTCATTTCAACTTCTCCTCGTTCGTCAACTTCTGCAGCACACGTGAAAATGACTGATGTGGATAATCGCTTGTGGCACGCACGTTCTCTCAGTGGCTTAGTCACTATTCCAATGTAATGAGCCTGAACGATGTTGGTGACTTCGCCCGGGATCGAACGCTAATCGTGCACGACGTTGTCTGCACGTTCGTTCATCCATGCGGGGAGCTGCACGACATAGCCGCCGTACTACTTGACGCAGGCATGGTCACAACGATCGCCGAGCATGACTTGGTCAGACTTGCATTATCCCGAAACCTTGAGAACTTCCTGCTCGGCGCGCCGCTGTTCTTCGTCAATCCGTCGAGTCGACACCTTGTCTTAGGACAGAAATTCGAGTTTGCGCAGATCGACCCGCCAACGTTCGCGCCGTTGCTTGATGCGCTGGCGCTGCAGGCCAAAGCCTGGCGGGACGGGCGGAGCGGGGGGCGATGACCGGCAATTCAAATGTGGCGGACCGTGCAGCGGAGCCTGTCACTCAGGGCCGATGCACAAGCGATCCAACGCCTTCGCGCGTTTGGGATCGAGACAACGCCAGCGGACCGCCCACGCTGACCGATGACCAGCGACGAACGCACGAAAGCACATCTGAACAACTGTCCATGACGAGTGAAATTGTCAGTGTGGGGACGTCAGAGGCTGGAAGCCCGCTTGCCGCAGAAGAGGATGCTGCGGGGCGGGTAGAGTCGCTACTTCCGGACGGCGTCGCGCCGCCACCTGCTGAGGACGCATGGCCGGAGCATCAAGATGCTCTCCCGAGCGGCCGGCCCCAATGGTGGGGGTGGACGGCCGCGCTATTGGGCGCGAACGGAGCCCTGGGTGCGTTCGAGACCTTTGTTGGTCGCCTTGGTGAGGCGGTGGTGCACGTATTTTCCGATCACCCGAAAGATCCACGGGAGGTCGACGATACGTGGATGGCGGCACATGCCGCAGTCAATCTGGCGATGGGATTGGTCGCGGGTGCAAGAGCGGGCTTGCACACCTGGCGGGGGGAGAGGCAATACGGAAGCCTATTGGACGGGGTTTCGCGGTGAGCGGTCAGCGCAATCGCCGGCCTTCTCGGTCGCGGGAACGCCCAACGTACCCGCAAGCCAGCTCTCGCGTCTCTTACCCAGCGTGGCAGCGGCCGTGGTAACATTCGGCGTCGCGGCGCACACCGGCATAAGTGCTCTTTCGCATCTTCGAAGCTCATCGAAGGACAAGGTCAAGGCCTACGAAGCCGTGATTCTGTCCAACGCCAACACAGCCTACTGCTACACCCGTGAGGTCGCAAACTTCGTTGCTTATGTCTTCCAACTTGTTTCGCACGATGCCCTGGTGAGCTGGCCAGGATTCGCGGCCAGTATCGGAGAATACGGCTTCAACTTGTCAGGACAACACAGGGTACGAGAACGCAACGGCATCGACCACGCGGGAGGCTTCGATCTCCGCTGGCCGGCAATATCCGCTGCGACCGAGGCCGTCGACGTGCCGCCCGTCTTGCCGAGCCCGACAGGCCCGTAGGAATTTGGCGTGGTCGTCTGGCTGAGGAAACCTCTGTCGAGGCAGATCCGCCGTCAAGGCTCACTATGATTGATGCAATCGATCGGGTGACACAACGTGCCGTCGGTCGGCAACTTGTTGGAGAAATCTCGAATGTCGTGCCCGAGGAATTGCGTAGGCCATGGATTGGACTGCTGGCTGCCGGAACGCATTTGCGCGAACTGACCTGGCAAGCCGAAAACGCCAGTCGTGGCCGTGGTGCCAGTAGGCACTCCAGTGATCCCGAGGCGCCGCCGCCGGTCGGGGTGCCGCCAACTGCAGGCAGCAGCAGGGTTTCACCTACGGTGCGGCAAGAAGGTACGGAGCTCCCGTCGCGTCGGGATTTGAATGCTCCGCCGCCAGACATCTGTGGGCCATCGTCGTCTGGTGAGGCTGCTCCGAGTTTCGTGGGTCAATCCTCGGGGGAGGTCGGGCACCTCGTCGGCCTGGGCTGGGAGCACCGCCGCGACCGGGCTCCGCCTTTCCTGGTCGGCGCTCTGATCAGAAGGGGCGACGTGCCGAGGACACCGCTTGAGAGCACAAATTTGCGGATCAACGGCCAAATCTACACCGTCTACATGGAGCCAGGGAGTGGAGTGCCGACCATAGACGGTCCGCTAGGCGGTAACGTTATGCTTGCCCCAGAACTTGGGAACTTGGGCTGCAGCCCCGCGGGTCAGCTGGCGGCATACATCGATATTGGCCGCCAATCCCAATCCCCCCTTGCCGGCCCGGCTTGGAAAGCCGATCTGGTGCCCATTTAGGTGGCGACAGAAGGCGGATCGGCTGCGTGCGGCCGCGTCGCTTGATGATCTCTTGCCGCAGATGGATTATTAGTAGGTCGCGCTATCATCGAAAGGGCTCTCTGGATCAACGATTTCGACTTGAGGGGTCCTTCCGCTCCGGAAATCGGTCTTCATTCGCAAACGGCGGCAGTTTGCAGCTCGCAAGTCAGGGCTTTCGTCGCTGGCCTCTGAAAATCCGTTGGCTGTGTCGAGGTCTATTGCACTGTCGATCTCAGACCACCTAAGGCCATCGCAAAGCGCGCCCTTTATCCGCAGCTCACCATCGGCGATCAGCCAAGCAAGAACCTCTTCGACATAGGCGGTGCGGCCGCCGGAAGCAAAATGGGCATCTAACCGCGGGACGAGGTTCTCTGTCAGAGTGGACTTGCCGAAGCGGAAGAGGTTGATGGACTTGTAGAGTGGTTCCGTCGATAGGTCGACACTCCCCTGGTTCATCCGGAATTCGCGCAGGTAACCGCCCTCAGAGAGTATCACGGCCGATCCGGTCATCGTTTCATTGAAGATGTCGATTGCTGCGACATCACCCTGATGATCGAGCATCCGAGTAAAAACGGAACTCTCGAAAAAGACATCGCCCCCTAGCAAGAATATGTCGCCTTTTACGAGGGTCTCGCGTGCAAGCCAAAGCGAATGGACGCTCCCGGTATGATCGAAGTGTGAAGATTCGACGTAGCTGATGTTCATTTTTCCGAATGTATCGCCGCACGACGCTATGATGTCATCCTTGCGATACCCGACTACGACCGTCGTTTCGGCGACGCCAAGAGCCGCGAGATTTCGGAGAGCGTTGCGCAAGATCGAGATACCAACCACTTCAATTAATGGCTTTGGTCGAACCTCGGTCAAAGGACGCAGGCGCGAACCGACTCCTGCCACTAGGATAATGGCATAGCTCGGAATTTCGGACACCATAGCCCTCTCGTGTTGGTGGCGCCTGTGAATCCTAGAATGTCAGTTCTATATTTTCAAAGTTGCGGTGAGACGCCGCAAGCCCTTGTTCCGGACGTCGAGATCGATGCCGTAGGAGGGGCGGACCCCGGCGGGGTCACCAAGAGCTGTGCCCAAAATCGTTGCCACACCGCGTCCATCAGCAAGCCATCATGCGCTTCCATGAGAAAGGATGAGATTGCGGCTGCAGCAGATCTGAACGCGGAGCATTACTGCGAGCGACGGGTCAGCCAGTCGATCAATGTCGTTGATGAGGACAGATTGCGGTTGATTTAGCACCCCGAACCTTTGTCGAGCACGACGCTCATAACCCATATGTGACGTGTTCTTTTCTTTCGGATCAATTCCTAGCCTTGGTAGGTGGCTTTCCGTCCCAACGCCGCGATAGTTCGACGTAGGCGGATAGATCTTCGGCGATCTTTGCGAGGCCTCCTGGAGAAAATGCATGAAAAGTCGGATGGCGACAGCCCCCCAAAAAATCCGCAAGGCGCCCCTCTGGCACGAAGGCCGCCCAAATCCCTCCGATCAGCGCACCGAAGAAGAGCCCGATCCCACAACACAAGAGCGTCATGCTCATCAAGGTCTGGTCGTTCTTCTCCTCAATCCGGTGCAGCTTCAATTCTCGCGGACTATGCACGTAAGGCCCGAGCGGCTCGCTCGACCCACATGTAGGGCAAGCGACGGCCGAAAAGGCGACCGGCGTCCCGCAGTCATAACAACCGATGAGTTCAAGCTGCGTCTTTGATTCCTTCATGCAGGCAATCGTAATGGACTGTGCGTGGCTGCGCTACGGCCGATCCCAGCGCTTTCACGTGTCGGGTTTGAAGCTTGGATGGACCTTTTAGGTGCGAAACTGCTAACTCATTGGACTCGTCCCGTATCGCTGACTGGGATCAGGCAGCAAAACAAGAAACAGTCTGCAACCTGCAGCGGCCCAGAACCACCGTTGCAATCTGGCGCAGAAACGCCTAGAGAAGCCGATCGTAGCAAGGACTTCAACTATGAACGACAACTGTTCATCCGGCTTGCTTGAATTGCAGGGGCTCCGGCTGATGCGGGCGTTTCTACACATATGCGATGAGGCCGAACGCAAACAAGTACTCGAATTCGCTGAGCGGCTAGCGGAAAGGGCTCATGGTGAGGCTGTGTCAAAACTGCGGAGTGACTTAGCTTCATCATTGTCACCGACCAAGCCCCCACCTAGTCCGGCTTCGGCTTAGCTGTGCAACGCACTGCAACATGCCTCGATCAGCCTCGATCCCTATCTGCCCCCGCTGCAAGCAAGCGATGACCTTGGTCTCGCCGCAAAGAGACAAGGGCCCACCAGTCTGGCGATGCTTCGAGTGCGAGGACGGCTGAGATACCCAATGATCTCGGCTTCGACGAAGGCGTCGCAGGTGCCACGAATTGCGCAAGGTTGTGGATCATCTCGACAAACATACCAGCATCGTGATCCGTCCGCGCACCAGCAAGCGTCCGGGCAAACTAGCATCACCGGCGCAGCCTTGGGCTGCGCCGGTGAGCAGGGGCTTCGGTAGGGGCAGACGCCCTCCCCGCCTAAGCCGCAGCGCACTCCTCCTGCTGCGATCCATGCAGGAAATCGGCCGCGCGCTGCGCATGGGAAGATGCGGTGAAAATTGCGCGCTTGTCGTGCTTCAAAACTTTGATCCACGAGGCAATATAGGACGCATGATCCTCCCTCACCTCTGGTGTGAGGCCGAGATCGGCAGCGAGAAAAGCCGCCCCAAGTTCGGCCACCAATTCTTCCATTGCGTAACCTTCATCACCAAAGCGCTTGCGGCCAAAATCGCGATTGAGGCGCTTTTCGTGTTTCGTCCAATGCGTACATTCGTGCGCGAGCGTCGCATAGTAACTGATTGCATCACAAAAGAAATCGATGCAGGGCATGTGAATATTGTCGGTCGACGGCACGTAGCAGGCGCGGCTACCGCCATGGACAATGTTCGCGCCAGTTGCCGCAAAGAACGCTTCAGCGTGAGCAATGCGCTCGACAGTCTCGCTCGGCTTTTCCGGCTGGCCGTAGAAATGCTGCGGCAAGCCTTCAATCTGCTCAAATAGGGTAGGCCGGAGGCGTCTCATAGAGAACGCCTCTCGGCACCGGGTCACCGGAGGCGGTCGCCCGCCCCCGGTTCCCACAGAACGTGGCGTGCGGATTTCCCGCACCGACGCTCTTCGACAGTTGGTTCACAGCACTGCAAGCGCTTGCAGCTCCCGATAAGGGAGGCGCAGCTTAGGCTTCAGCAACGGTGTCCGTTCTTTGATTTGGTTGAAGGCGTCCCAAGTGAGGCGTCGGCCTGCCCAGCTGCGGCTGCGCAGCATTCCGCGCCAGTAACGCTCCACGGCCCGATAAACTTTTACGAGACTCCGGAGATTTCCGGCGACGCCGTAATAGGCATAGTGGCCGCGCAGGACGACGTTGATTTCACCGGCCTGGTCACTGATCTTGTAATGCCGTATTCGCCGCATCAGCTCCTGCAGAGACATAAGGCTGCGCTTTAGCCGAGATTTCTCGGTGCGCATCCCAACCTTGAAGTTGCCTTTTTGGTTTCGCGTGCAATAGAGCGTCAGACCCAGAAAGTAGATTGTTTCCGGGCGGTTTCTGCCGCGTTTGCCCGCGTGTCTTTGCGCGAACCGACCAAACTCGACCAACTTGGTCTTGGTCGGCTCTAGAGTGAGGCCGAACTTCCCCAACCGAAGACGCAAGGCCTCCTGTACGCGGATGGCGTCCGATCGATATTGGAAGCAGATCACAAAGTCGTCGATATAGCGCACCAGTCGGGCTTCGCCCCGCAACCGACCCTTCACCACGCGTTCGAACCAGAGGTCGAGAACGTAATGAAGGTAGAGGTTGCTCAAAAGTACACTGATCGATCCGCCTTGTGGCGTTCCTTGTTCGCTCGGGTGCACCGCTCCGTCTTCCAAGACGCCCGCTTTCAACCAGCGCCGGATCAAGCTGATCAGGCGCGGATCACCGACTCGATGTTCGACAAACCGGAGGACCCGATCATGATCGAGACTCCCGAAAGACTACTCGACAGATTACCCACCACCGCGCTCATCATCTCGACGACTATCCCGATCAGGTAACCATCGTTCGGTCGCGCCATCCCTTCGAGGGATCTGCGCTTAATGTGCTTGGCTGGTGTCATCGACGCGGCGAACTTCATCTGACGCTTGTACTGCCCGATGGTACCCGTGCCCTTGTACCGGCCGCGTGGACAGATCTGCCTATCGCACAACATTTACCGCGTGCAAGCCCGCAATGCGCTCGAGCGGCATTCCTGGCTTCCCACGCCGAGCTGCTGCACGCCCGGACGATCGTCGACGCTTTGCTGCGGCAATTGGATGCCGCGCATACTGTCCTGCCACCGGAATCGGAGGACAGCCATGCAGCAGCTAAGCTTTCTCGACCCACCACCTCAGCGCGGGGCCGTACCCGTATGGGAGGCCCTCGATAAAGAGCAGCGCGCACATCTCGTGCTGCGACTCGCCCGACTAATCGCCCGAGCAATCGCCACTGCCGGAGATCACAACGATGAACGAACTGAGCAAGATCACCGCTGAGCACCTACGCCGATGCGCAATCGTCTACGTGCGTCAGTCCAGTACGACGCAGGTCGAGCATAATCGCGAGTCCACTGCCCGTCAGTACGAGTTAGCCGAACGCGCCGCGCGGCTTGGTTGGCGACGCGATCAGGTGAAGGTCATCGATGAGGACCTCGGTATTTCCGGTTCCGGCCTTTCCGAGCGCACCGGCTTCGCGCGTATGACCGCGGAGGTCGGCCTCGGCCAGGTTGGCATCGTGCTCGGCTTGGAAGTCTCGCGACTAGCGCGCAATAATGCTGATTGGTACCGTCTGCTCGATCTATGTGGCCTGACCCACACGCTCATCGGTGATGGAGATGGGATTTATCATCCGGGCTTGTTCAATGACCGCCTGGTGCTCGGGCTCAAAGGTACGATGTCAGAGGCAGAGCCGCATGTGCTGCGTGCGCGCCTGCTCGGTGGCATCCGCAACAAGGCCGCACGCGGAGAACTGCACCGCGGGCTGCCGGTGGGCTTGGTACGGGGCGACGCCGACGGGGAGGTGCTGTTGCATCCTGACCAGTCGGTGCAAGCCGCGATCCATGCTGTCTTCGGCCGCTTTGCCGAATTCGGCTCGGCACGACGCGTGTGGCTGTGGTTCCGCTCGCAAGGCCTGCGCTTTCCGCTGCACTCCAACAGCCTTGTCGATCTCCGCTGGGTCGCCCCCACTTACACAAAGATCCACCAGGTCCTCACCAACCCGTTCTATGCCGGCGTTTATGTGTATGGCCGCACCCAGCAGATATGCTATCTCGATGCGAGCGGTCGAATCCGAAAGCGCATCAGACAACGCGACCGCGAGCAGTGGCCGGTGTTCATTCGTGACCATCATGCCGGATACATCGATTGGAATACCTTCGAGGCGAACCAGAAACGCCTGGCGCAGAACATCCGTCCTCGACCGCACCAGAGCGGGGGTGCCGTGAGAGAAGGCGCAGCACTCCTGCAAGGCCTCGCCGTATGCGGACACTGCGGTCGGCGCCTGGCCGTACACTACAGCGGCCGGTTCTCGGCGCCCGGATACCACTGCGCCGGCAAGAACATCGTCAACGGCCGGGGCGAGTACTGCCTCAACATCGGCGGTGTGCAGATTGATGCGGCTGTCGCCGAAGCGTTCCTTGCGGCTCTCGCGCCCGCAGGCATGGACGCCTCGCTCCAGGCGATCGAGCAATTCGACGCCGATCACGAGACGACTCTCGCGCAGTTCCGTCGCGACGTCGAGCGCGCGCTACAAGGCGCAGCGCGCCGAGCGACGCTATCGCGCCGTGGACCCGGAGAATAGACTCGTCGCGCGTGGACTCGAAGCCGAATGGGAAAGCGCTCTGCTGGAACTGAAGACTGCCGAATCCGAACTCTCGGACCGCGAACATGCCCGACCGCGCTCGCTTACGCACGAAGAACGCGACGCGATCCTTGCACTCGGTAAAGACCTCAAGCGTATCTGGTTCGCTCCCACGACGAGCGATCGCGATCGCAAGGAGTTGCTCCGCACGCTGCTCGACGATGTCACCTTGAGAGTCGAGCGCGATAAATACAATGCTCACCTGACGCTGCGTTGGCGCGGCGGTCTCTTCAGTGAAGTTAATGTCCCATTGCCGCACTCGCATCCATCGCCGATCCGCACCGCCGACGATACGATCGATCTGCTGCGACGACTGGCTGCACATTATCCCGACACCAAGATCGCCGGCATCCTCAATCGCCAAGGCCGTACAACGGCCACAGGACTGTCGTTTACGGCAAATCGTGTGTCGAGCCTGCGGACGCACTGGGAGATCCCGTGCTTCGAGCCGAAACAGCAAGTGCAGGACGGCGAGTGCATGACGATCGAGAAAGCAGCACGCGCTCTCGGGATCGCACCCTCTACTTTGCATCGCAGCCTCAACGATGGCTTCATTGCCGGAGAGCAGATCACACCTGGCGCGCCGTGGCGCATCCGTATCAATGACGAGCTGCGGTCGCGCTTTGTGGAGAGCGCGCCGGAAGGTTACGTGAAGATGTTCAAGGCCATGAATCTACTCGGCGTCTCGCGGCAAACCATCTTGCAACGTGTAAAGCGCGGCGAGCTTAAGGCCGTTCACGTCTATCGCGGACGGGCAAAAGGCATACGAATTCAAGTCCCTGCAGTTGCTCCGGACCTCTTCGACCCTCTCAAAAACACTGAAGGTGTAGTATGACGCAACATCCAACATCCGTTGGCTGTCGATGTCGACAACCTTCAAGAGGACCACTTCCGATACGCGCAGTCCGGCGGCATAGACCGTGGTCAGCGCGGTACGGCTCTTCAGGCTCGGGATCGCCTCCAGAAAGTTCACCACCTCGTCGGCGCTCAGCACGACCGGCAACTTGCGCGGTTGGCGCGCATAGGCGATGCGTTCCGGAACGGTGTCATGACCAAGCGTCACACCGTAGAAGAACCGCAGCGCGCAGACGATCTGGTTCAGCGCCGGCCAGGACATCCCCGTCGCCACCAGATGAAGCTGGAAGGCACGGATATCCTCCAGGTCGAGGCGGTCGGGAGAGCGACCGAAATACCGGCTCAACTTCACTACGGCGTTGAGGTAGGATTGCTGCGTCGCCGGTGACAGATTGCGGACTGTCATGTCCTCGATCATGCGGCGGCGAAGTGGGCTGATCTCAGCCATCGGAAAACCTCCTGTCTGAAGGGTTGGGCTTCGAAAACCCGCAATCCTCTCAGACAGGAGGCAATCCTTGCTATGCCTCCCTACATGCCGCGACAGCGGCTTCGTTGTGTGCCGGGCATGTTCAGTAGCTCGGAGGTGAAAGTCCTCCACCAACCTGATGGAGGTGAAGGGTAGTGATGCGCAAGGGCTGTCGCCGCGAGGCGGAGTCTGAAGGAAGCGCGAAACAAAGGCGCGAGCCGATGAACAAAAACCGGATACGAGGCGCAAGCGTCGGACGAGCGGGCAACGAATCGCGAAGTCCATATCCATCAACGACGCGAAGCGTAGATCCGGCGGTTGTGCGCCGAAGGCGACTGAGCTTACCCCGGGAGATCTGCCGCGTGTCGCCTCTGGCGACTGAGGTGGCCGAAAGACCATCTGACCGCGAGGCAGAAGTCAGCAGAGGGCATATCAGGTCAAGCAGTCGGCAAGGCTATTGAGGCACTCCAAGGCCGAAAGGCGGAGCAACGGATAGGCTGAGCCGGAAACGATGGCCGAAGGCCCGAACGATTGAGAGTGGCAAATAGGATTGGCAACTCATGAGTGGAAAGCGGCAGAAGACCCAGTACGAGCTGGCCTTGGCAACCGAGGACAGGGGTGAAACCCGTGGCCGCGGATGCGAAGGGACCGAACCACTCGTGGCGAAGCCAAACCCCGAAAGCCCGGCTTTTGCGAAACCATTGATGGAGGAGGTGTGCGCCCGAGGAAATCTCGAAATAGCGTGGAAACGTGTGCAAGGAAACAAGGGCGGCCCCGGCGTTGATGGGATGACCATCGAAGACGCCAAAGGCTACCTGCGTCAGCACTGGCCAAACATTCGATCCCAGCTGCTCGAGGGGACCTACCAGCCGCAACCGGTCAAGAGGGTCGAAATACCCAAGCCGGACGGCGGGGTCAGAAAGCTCGGCGTGCCATGCGTCGTCGACAGACTGATCCAGCAAGCCTTGCTGCAAGTTCTCCAAGAGCGATGGGACCCGACGTTCTCTGAGTACAGTTACGGCTTCCGACCGGAACGCTCCGCTCATCAAGCGGTGGCCCAGGCGCAGCATTACATCGCCGAGGGCTACAACATCGTGGTTGATCTCGATCTCGAAAAGTTTTTCGACCGTGTCAATCATGACAGCGTGATGGGGCGCGTCGCCAAACGGGTGACCGACAAACGCGTGCTCAAACTCATCCGGGCCTTTCTCAAGGCCGGGGTGATGGAGGATGGTTTGGTCCGACCGGTGGAGGAAGGGACCCCGCAAGGGGGCCCGCTCTCGCCCCTCTTAAGCAACCTCGTGCTCGACGACCTCGACAAGGAGATGGCCCGACGCGGTCTCCGTTTCTGCCGTTACGCCGATGACTGCAACATCTATGTTCGCAGCTACCGCGCCGGTGAACGGGTCATGACTTCAGTGAGCCGGTTCCTGACCCACAAGCTGCGGCTGAGGGTCAACGAGGCGAAAAGCGCGGTGGCACGCCCGGAGGAGCGCAAGTTCCTGGGATTCAGCGTCTCGAACGACGGAGGCGAGAGGCGCATCGCGCCAAAGGCCCTCGATGTGTTCAAGGCGCGGATTCGGGACATGACCCGCCGGACGCGCGGGGTCAGTCTGTCGCGGTTGGTCGAAGATCTAAAGCCATACCTCATCGGCTGGCGCGGATACTTCGGCTTCTGCCAGACCCCCGTGGTGCTCACGAACCTGGAAGCATGGATCCGCCGAAGATTACGCATGTATCTTTGGCGGCAGTGGCGGAACGGGCACAATCGCTTTAAGGAACTGCGCCGTCGTGGCGTCTCAAAGATCCAAGCAGCGACTACCGCCAGTTCAGCATCGACGGGGCCCTGGCGCATGTCAGGACATCCGGTGATCCAGAAAGCCCTGCGCAACCACGCGTTCGATCAACTCGGGCTTCCCCGACTCTACGTGCCCGCCGAAGCATAACTCGGTCGAACCGCCATGGTACGGACCCGTATGCCTGGTGGTGTGGGAGGGGCGGTGTCGTGAGGCACCCCCCTATCCCGATCAATCCCGATTCCGGTAAAAAACAACGTGCTCTAGACGTTTGCAACAGCCATTTTCTACTCGAGGCGCGACGAAACCGCGCGCTCTACTAGGCTGACGGAAGACACGTTGGTCGATGAGGAATGGTTTGTGATCCCTTGGGTTTTCGTGCCCACGGCTGCGCTCGGTCTTACAAACCCGAATTGCTCAAGCTCCTTCCGAAAGCGCGGACAACGAACCTGCAAACCGTGCTCAGTTGGTTGCGCGGCGAGCCGAACCATTGCCAAATGGCAGCAAACCCAAGTCTCGATGAAGAGGACGTCGGCCCCCGAACCGCGAGCGTGAGAACCTCGTCAGCCAACAAACCAGCATTGTCAATCGAATGAAGGCATGTCTCATTCGCCTGGGTATTCGCAATCTTAAGCCGGCGCTGCTGCGTCATGCGTCAAAACGGCTCGAGACGCTGCGCACGCCGGAAGGAGTGCCGCTGCCGCCCAACACTGTCGCCGAGATGCGCCGGGACATGGTCCGTCTTGGCCTCATCAGAGAGCAGATCAGGGAGATCGAGGCGGCTCGATTGCAGCGCTTGCAGGTTTCCGAGAGCGGCGCGCACGCGATGATCAAATTGCTGGAGCGGATCATTGGCGTTGGAATCGAAACAGTGGACAGGGTCGAACATGAGTGTCTCTCCCGGCAATTGAGAGATCGCAGAGCGGTCGCGCGTTACGCGAGCCTCACGGGCGCTCCCGATGAGAGCGGCAAGCGAAGACGTGAGAAGGGCCTTCGTGCTGGCAACGCCCGGGTACGGCGTGGGACGATCCAACTGGCCTGGCGCCCTCTCCTTTTCCAAAAGGACAGCGCATTGGCCCAATGGTTCCGGGCTCGCGCGGCCGGCGCGCGCGGCTGCACGCGCAAGACCATGATCGTGGCGCTGGCGCGCAAATTGCTCATTGCGTTCTGGCGCCTGACGACGACAGGCGAAATACCTGCAGGGATTGAGCTCTTGACAGGAGCTAACCCCATACACGTTGTAGCCGGCCCCCGCGAGTGCGTTGGTTCGGTTGCCGGCACAGCCTTTGAGATAGTTGCGGTCCATGAACATTGGCCCGCGACTGCTCCAGCTGATTTCTCGATCGCTTCTTGCGTAGGGCGATTGCTCCCATAGCATCGAGCCCCACCACATGGAATGTGTTTTTCCCTAGATCGATGCCGATCATGACAATGTTCGTAGCGGACATGGCTTGTGCTCCTTCTCTTGCCGGAGATTTATGTTGCTGCTGAGAGCGGCGTGTCCATGCCGTTACTCGTAAGGCGCGCGGGCTTTACCCTTGCCGATGCACACGACCTCCGGGGCATGTAACGCATGGACCTTTGGACTGCGCCGATCCTGATCCTGGCTGCGCACCTGCTGCGCTAACCGAGCAGCGGGCCGAAGCGAGCTTCCAGCACCGCATCGCCATCAATCTTGCGGCGGATGCCGCGAATGATCCGGCCAAGCCGTGTTCGCAGGCACTTGAGTTGGCGCCGGGCGCGCTTGAACTGGACAGCGTGGGTATTGCGGCCGATCATGATGGCGGCGCGCTTGGCGAGCCCGATGAGCTTGACGATTGCCCGATGCATCAGCCGCGCGTCGGTCGGATGCGCAACGGCCTTGGGCTGCACGCCGCTGCGATCAGTAGACCAGCGGCAACTTGCGATGGAATGCTCCACCCTTGAAAATCCACGACTTTGGCTCGATACTCGATCGAGGTCCCATGGCTATCAGCAATCCGAGGAGGGCGATTATGGCAATCCAGATCGTGATGGACCACAGCGGCGACAGCCGTCATCCTTTCAACCTCGACGACGCACAAGAACTGGCGAAGGCGGAGCAGCGGTTCTACGAACTGACGAATATCGGGTTTACCGCAGCGGTCCGGACCGGTCCAGGTCAGGTTTCGCAGATCCGATCGTTCGACCCGAAGGCGGAAGAAACCGTCTTCTTCCCCAGGCTGGTCGGCGGCTAAGTCGGCGTTCCTGCCATGTTTGGCTTTCGATCGATGCCGCCGGGCGGCCGTTCCCGGGGGCGAGCGATGCGGGCCCTTATCATCAGGCACGGCGCCGAGCGGACGCCGGAGGGCCGGTCGCTGCGCCTCTTGCAGCAATGGTTGTCGCCGGCGCAGCGGGAGCAGTTCGCCCAAAAGGGCTACTTCGAGGTCGTCGGAAATGACAGCGGACAGCGATACAGGATCCACCTCGGGGCCTCGGTGAACGTGTGCGAGATCGACGAAAGAGGCCGCCTGGGGGAGGGATTATGTTTTTCGCCGGCCGGCGCTCTGCCGATCGGAGACGTCATGCTCGCCCAGAAGATCGCGCTCGAAACATGCGAACGTGACGTGCGTGCCGTGGCCAGGCGGTTCACTTCGAGCGGTTTCCATTTCAGGCAAACCCGACCTCTCGGCTGACCGCGCCGACGGCATCTCGTAAGAACGACAGCCCCACACAGGCAAGGAAGCCCCGGCGAGCCGTAGCCCGCCGGGGCTTCTCCCGGATCGTTGAGATCAGGTACATCCGCCGATCGCCCAACGATCCGACCGGATCGCAATCACGTCACCTGATCGCGTGCCGCATGCGACGGTCGTGCGGCATTGGCGTATCACAGTGGGGCTCGAAAGCGCTTGGCCGCCAACTCGCCCTTGCGGCACTCTGCTCGCCGCCGGCGCTGGACGGCTACGACATATATGGATCCTTATTCTCAAGTTCCAGCTTCACCAGATATTTTTAGTGGATCGCGGAAGCTGGCTGCAATCGCCGCTGCCGCCGTTTTCGAAAGCAATTTTGAAGACGCTCTAACCTTTGACATAAGCGTTCAGGTATCCATTCCCGACCGCAAGCAAGAGATCCTTGCTCTCCAGCACCTCCTTCCACCAATTGTCAGCTGGGCTATCCGCGAGCTTTTTCAAAGCTGCTAGTTGTAGACCAGAAAGACCGCGCTTGAGGATGCCCCGTTCAGACGTGGATCCTCTCACCATCGTTGGCCAATCCCGCGTGATAGGAATATCGCGAAACGGCAGCCGTTCAGAACGCCGTATGGGAATCAGGCGCTCTGTTACCCACAGCGCTAACTCACGGGCCAGCCGTCGCCTGAGCCGCTACCGAAGCCGTGCCCACCAGTCTTGGCTTTGCGCTGCAGCTACTAGCGTTCGTCAAAAATTCATCCAGCACGCGCCGTTTGATCGCTGATGGCTCGCGCTCCCCCCGAGAGGCAAGCCACAGAATGTACTCAGCCATCTCGAGCGCAGAGCGGTTCTTCTGCCGAGTGAACCTGGGGCTAACAAGTACTTCATCAAGGACTCTGCGGAGCATCTGCACCGTAGCCAAATCGTAGGCCATATGCCGATTATCCAGTTGATAAGTCTCTAACTGAGAAAACCCCGCCCTTTATTTCACTCCGAGCTTGCAGTCAAGATGATCAGCGTAGCACGCTATGATTGCAGATTTATGACGCCAACCATTCATATCCGGTGGGCCCAATGACGAGCCCGAATCGCTCACTTTCAGCCCTTCCTCGCCCTCAGCCCGAAGCCGGCGACTCGCGTGAGCGCCTTTGAGCCCATCACTGCTTCTCTGCGGGCGCATTGCCTTCGGCTGACGGGCCGGGCGGTGATGACGGCGCTGGCGTGTCCACTGGTGATGTCGCAGCAACGCAATCACCTGCCCAGATCTTCGTGCCTCTGACCGTCCCGACTAGTTTACAACCCAGCGGCGCCTGCGGCTTAACATGAGTGGATGGCATCTTTGCTGTTCTGGGTGGAGCAGCTTGAGCAAAAGCGCCGTTCGCAAAAAACAGCGTGATTAGCGCGATCAGCAGCTTCATGGTCACCTCAAATCGTTCAATGCATTCCTGCTCACTTCTTCGTCCTCAGCCCGAGCTCGACCAGCCGACGTACGGCCTGAGCGCGCGTTATCCTCTCGCCGCTCTTCGCGATCCTGCGTCGATTGCAGCACGCTCGGCTTCATGCCACCGCTCGCCGATCTAGACGCCTTTACCTGTTGACGCCGCTACACCAGCACGTTGGCCGCCACCGGCGTCAGGATCTCGATGGACGGTCGCGGGCTGGATGGACAACGTGTTCATCGAGCGGTCTTGCAGGTTGTCTTGAATGGGTTACGATGCAACGTATTTTAGAGCTTTGTATTCGGAGCAACCCATTTGCCAACAACCATCGAAGCGATCGTTTCCGCTTATGTACGTTTGAAGAACCGGCAAGCCCTGGAAAATATGCGAAAACTTCGCGGCCAGTTGCTGGGAACACTACAGTCCACATCCAGCACCAACCCGGCTCAGTCGCGATCTTCTCTACTTGAAGACCTCCGAGTGATCGAGGATGGACTGGAGCAGCTCCGGCCGCCACGGTACGGCTGAGACTGTGATCAAACGAACGACAGCCGCAATCGCGGCCCGGAAGCCAAGGTTGCAGCCGCGAAAGTCCAACGCGGACATTATCCCGAAAGTACTGAGTGGAAGCGACATCTGGGAAGCGAAATAGCCGAAAAATGCGAAGCGCCGGAGGTTTGACGTCGCAAGAACGACAACAGGGCATCCATCGGCTGCCACGGCGGCCGGAAGAATTGCGAAATGGAAGGTAGCGGTTCTTGTTTGATCGAGGTCTCGCATCAAGAAGCGTCCGGTGAGCGAGCGGCACTGAACGATGCGGTGCTCGGCAATCGGCCGTTCTGCGTACGATCATCGCATAAATCGGCGCAACAGCAGTGATACCATCAAACCACACCCGCAGGATCACCATTCCCGCGACGGTAACGCCCCTACAAACAGCGCAACAGCATCGAGCATTGCTTCTGCCGGCTCAAACAGTGCCTATGGGTCTGAAAACCTATTGGGAAGATGGCGACGTTATGGGGCGTCCGGGCACGACGAGAACGGGTTGCTGTGCCAGCCGCGAAAGATCCGGCGCTACGATTGGCGGTTGCGCGCCTTTCTCCGTAGCCGCCCGGATTGTCAATCTTTGGAACATGGTGTTCTACTGAAGGAACACCGGCGGGGAGTTTGATAGTTAAACTGTATTTTCGCTATATTCCGGTGGCGAGGCCGCGGGGCTGCATGTCTCGTGGCCTCATTCATTTCCGCAGTTGAGCGCCGGGCAAGCTCCTGCGGACCGAAGTCGGGCCGCCTTCCTGCCCGACACTTATCTTATCACTGGTTGTGTCACCTCAAGGCGTCAGGATGGCGCCTGTTGTCGCAAACCGTCCGGACGAACCGGGAGCCTGGATCGGACACGGCGAACGTGATCCTGCCATTGGTCCGCAGGTCGGCGGGACCTGGCAGGGACGGAGTATCGCGTCGACTGTCGAGTTTCAAACAAACGCCGACAACTTGACCCTAGAACCCCGCTACGAAGCGCCTGTAGAAGCTCCAGTTCTCGATTCGGCACGGCCCTTGCTCGGTTCTGGACAGCATCACCGAATGCTCATGCGGTGATGTTAGGGGCGGGCTCGTCGCCGCTAGCGTCTGGTCCGCCCCGTCGCTACGCGGGTACGAACACGAACGGCTTAGTACCACAGCATTAGTATCTCCCTAAGCGGGAAAGGAGACCGCCATGTCCACGAGTTCTTTGCTCGGGCAAGTTAGGGCTGGAAAGTGTATCCGCAGCTCCGAAGCAGCCGCGCAGGCCGTTTAGGCGGCGATATATCGAGTCGCGAAATGTTAGAGCAAAGATGCGGACTGGAACGGTAATCTCGTACAACGTTGAAAAGGGCTGGGGCTTCATCCGGCCTGATGACTGCAACGGCGAAGATCTGTTCATGCACATGTCGGAACTTCGCGACTGCGCAGGGCCTGATCTGGTGCCGGGCACGCGCGTGACTTTCGCTCTTCGCTTCAACAGACAGCGCTCAAGGTACAGAGCTGTCGAGGTCAGACTAATCGATTGAAGTGCCGCTATCCTGCTTCCATGCGCACCGACCATGCTTCGGCCTCCGCCCGGTCCGGCCTCCCGGGCGGCTTTCAGAGCGAGCTCCCGCGCCTCATGAGCGCGCATCGTCGCGCTCATGATCGGACCACGCCAAGATCACCTCGCGCGACTTGGTGCCCATGGCTGGCGATTCCAGCGTCGTAGATCGCGAAGTGCAATCCACGACGGTTGGGGCCAAGCACGCGGGGCATCACATGCTGTGTTTCGGCATGGAATAAGGGCTCTGACGCAACTTCGATGACGGTTTGCCTCAACTAGATGGCGCCTATCAGCCGCGCTTGCAGGAGGTCGATCTTCGCCCGTCCATACATCTGGCGTTTCACGAGCTTTAGTTTCGTGATCTGCCCTTCTGTCTGGCCATTGGACCAAGGTTCGGTGATGGCGGCACGGACGGCGGCTTTGTCCCTGATGATGCCACTCGCAAAAGAGGCGATCAGGCTCAAGCTGGCCGTGGCGATCCACGGGTCGAGATCTGCGACGACCTTCTTGCGTACCGGAGGATTCCGCGCCGATGACTGGGGCAGCGTCACCGAATCAGGTCGGTGGCGCCAATGGCAAGCGGGATCAGCATGGGCGCACGGCGCGAGGTTTTGGCGGCGGTGGCGAAGCGTTACCGTACGGCAGGGCGAGTTGAGAAGGGACGCATCCTTGATGAGTTGACGGCAACGACGGGTTGGCAGCGCAAGCACGCGGTGCGAGCACTGTCGCTTGCAAGGGATCGAACCGGACCGCCATCGAAAGAGGAAGTCACCGGCGCAACCGAACCAGCGAGAAGTCGGCGGCGCAGATACGCCAGTGTGCGCGACGCGCTGGTCGCGCTGTGGGAAGCCTCGGATCGCGTCTGCGGCAAACGCCTAGTATCGATGATCCCAGCGCTGTTGCCTGCACTCGAGCGGCATGGTCGGCTGAGGCCGACAAGCGAAGAGCGCGCGCTACTGGTAACGATGAGTGCGGCGACGATCGATCGAATGTTGATCGACGTCAAAGTTGCGGCTGCCGGGGGGCGCCGGCGGCGGGTTGGATTCTACTCGGCGATTCGACGCGAGGTGCCGATCAGAACCTTCAACGACTGGGCCAACCCGCCGCCTGGTTTTTGTGAGATCGACATGGTCGCGCATGGTGGAATCAGCGTGGCCGGCTCGTTCATCCAGACGCTGACCATGGTGGATATCGCCACGGGATGGACGGAATGTCTGCCCCTGGTGACCCGCGATGGTAGCCTCGTCGTCGAAGCGATGACGCGAGCACAAAGTCTGTTCCCGTGGGTGATCCGGGGTGCCGACTTCGATAACGACAGCGCGTTCATGAACGACGTCGTTGTTCCATGGTGCCGAGCACAGCAGATCGAGGTAACGCGGTCCCGCGCCTACAAGAAGAACGATCAGGCTTTCGTGGAGCAGAAGAACGGCGCGGTGGTGCGGCGGCTCGTCGGCTACGGGCGGTTCGATGGGGTCGCGACGGCCCGTGTGATGGCGCGTCTCTACGCGGCGGCGCGCCTGCTTGTGAACTTCTTCCAGCCGTCATTCAAGCTCAAGGAGAAGCGCCGCGAGGGCGCGAAGGTCATCAAACGCTATCATCCGCCGGCTACGCCGTACGAACGTGCGCTGGCACACCCGAAACTCGCATCGGCGATCAAGCGCCGTCTGCGCGCGGCATACCGCACTCTGGATCCCGTGCAACTGCTTGCCGACATCCGTGCGGCGCAGGAAGAGCTCGGCGAACGCATCGGCAAGCGCGGTCTTGTGACGACGGTCGGCGTATCGCCGGCTGATCCGCTGATTTTTGCCCAATCGCTCGGCACCGTGGTAACGGCCACCGAGGTACGCGCCACACATCGTCGGCCGAAACGACGATACAAAAAGCGCATTCGCATGCCCTCGAAGCTCGATCCCCATTTCTCGACGATCGAGAATTGGCTCGCTGTCGAACCGCAGCTCACTGCGCTGGCCATCGTACGCAGGCTCATCACCATCGATCCTTCGTTTAGCGACAAGCAGCATTCAATCGTTCAACGCCGGCTTCGGTCCTTCCGGCGGAAGGTGGCGGAAACGATCATCGTATCCATGCCGCTGGAGGAAATACGGGCCGGGGCTGTGGACGGCGCTGCGTGTAATGATCACTCCGCCCCGTCCACAGCCCCTCCACCGAGTTCGCCGCAGCTTCGAGATCGGTCTGCGGAGCTCGCAGACCTTCATCCCGGGTAACATTCCTTCCTGAGGCAATACGCGGGGTCCCAGTTCAATGCCGATTGACAGCTATTGAGGTTTTAGTGCCGAGCTTGACGCGCCGTTCGGCGAGAATCAGCTGTTTGTTGCGCAATCGATGAATCGATGCCGCGCAATGAAAGGCTATCAACTCTGTCAAAAATTCCATCCCCGCGCTTCATCCGCGTGGCGAAGGCCACCAGTTTCTGTTGTGGCACGTATCAACGCGAGATCGGCCACGAATACGCTCACCCGTTCTGGAATATCCTGGTGAACGAAAACGTGCTCGCCTGTCTGTGCAGCCACATCCTTGCCTTCGATGTGCAGGCGCACCGCGGCGTCCTGCAGATGTGCACCGCAGGTGCGGGAACGACCCACCGGATGCCGGGAGATGTCGAATACCTACATTGCGTCCAAGCAGCGCTTGACGAACGAGGCATACGTTATCAGGTGCTCGACATCGACGGTGCCGTAAGAGAGAGGATGGATGGCCGATACCTAATCCTGATCCCGCCGAATGGATGGAATTGCCGCTCGGACAAGCGGAAGCGCTATTCAGTGGACATGTGCGGAGCGGACCCAGAATCGAGCTGAGATTGGTAGGACAAAGCGCCACGACCGATACAGCATCGGCGCAGACCATCCTTATTGTCGATGCTGCCGCCCGATGGTGCTAATCTGCTTCACGGAACGGCTCCTACCTTGTGGCGTTGCCAGCAACGATCCGCGTTTTAGAGCGTTGATGCTGTCGGTAATGGGGCCGTTCCACACCATCAATCCGGGTGAGGAACGCGGCGGGGCAACAACGATCAATCCACTTCCGAGCGGTCCGCGGGCAGACGCCTGCGGCTCGTTCGGAGGTCTCCGGCGTCAGCACGCTCTGCACCAGCCGAACAACGCGCTCTCGGCCTCGCGGCGTAAGCCAGGCATTCTCATGGATGTCCATCGGGTTCCTCTTGCGGGGTGCTAAAGCTTCGACAATTTCAGCTTCCGCGACCGGAGCCGGATGGGCAGCCTGTTGAAAGCCCGCAGCTAGCGCGCATTCGCTGTTGAAGCGACAGGAGATCACCGATCGTCGGGGCGGTCCCTAGTCCTCGATGCGGGCGCGCAACCGCAATAGCCGGCTAGGTTGTTACCCAACAGGGCTTGAGGCTTACCTAGCGTCAGGTTGTAGGGTTGAAATAGGTACAGGTTCATAGTCACTGTTTCAATTTTAGAGTGAGAATCCTGACGCGCGAAGGGCTTGGACCAAATTTCCGGGCGGACAAATTTGAGCCTGACCAAACGCGCAGTCGAGATCAGCCTGTGACAGCTCCGCCTCGCCTCCGTGGGCGCGCCAAGCTTGATCCGATGTGCAGCGTGCCGCCCTTCAGCCGACAGCCGCAATCTCCGATGACGCAATCTTTCTTCTCTGTCTCTGGAATCGTCGTGGGTGAAAGCCGCAAATTGAATTCAAGCCTCCCTGTTGGTAGGGCGCGCCAATTGGTTACGTTGCTGGCGCCGCGCCAGCGAGCAGGCAGCCCGGATGTCAACCTAAACGATCGACATTCTCAAGCTGAATCCTGCAGCCCGTGCTGCCGAACTCAGCTTTGGGTCGGCCATGAAGACCTATCTCATCTAATCTGAGAAAGAGTGGTATGGAATCGAACTTCAGCGGGTGGAATGATACGAACGATTGGATGCGTTGGTATACCGCGGGCACGACGCGCAAAATCCCCGCCGCGTCTTCACCTCCGGCCAGAAGCGCGGCGTCTTCGGTGTCATCAAGCGTGAGCTGCGCCGCCGCTCCGCCATCGAGCCCATCATCGGACACCTCAAGGCCGAAGGCCACCTCGGTCGCTGCTACCTTAAAGGCCGCGCCGGTGATGCCGCCAACGTCGTCCTCTCAGTCGTCGGCCACAACTTGCGCCGCATCCTCGCCTGGCTCAGGGACTTATTGCGCCTGTTCCTGGGATTGCCATGGCGAACGCTCGCTTGCCAGGCCCAGCTCAATCCAGTTTGTTAACGGCCGACTCCTTACGGAAATTGGCTATGGTCGATAGCCCGGAACGAGCCCGCGCAATGGCCAGATCAGTTCCAGATTGCGCCCGGCCTCTCGCTCGAGGCGACGCTAGGAGCGGATCTGATTGATATAGCGGTAGAGATAGAACTTCAGCAGATCTGCCGGATCACATGGCGGCTGTCCCGCTCCGCTCTGGCGCTCAGCGTGTCGAAAACGAAGTGCAACCAGATCAAGGTTGGCAACGTAGGCTAACCAATAGGACTGAAGCGTACGAAGCTACTCTTCGCCGGATACCACTCAATGGGCTGTCCGCAACATTGGCGTTAGCGTGGGCGAATCACCACGCTGTATCTCACCAATGACCTTGAAGCCGTGGCGCTCGTAAAAGGGAATGTTTTCCGGATTTGAGCTTTCGAGATATGCGGCGGCACCCTCCGAATCACATCGTTTAAGAGCGTGTTCCATTAGCAACGTGCCAAGCCCCTGTCCGACCCAGTTCGGATCGGCGGCAATGAGAGGCAGATACCAATGTGGCTCAGGTGGATGATGTTCGACCATTCCCAGCCGTAGCTGTGCCATATCTTCGCTGATCTCCGGACGTAGGGAGTGAGCCATAATTGCGTCGAGTGCCACCTCATTTTGCTGCACGCCGGGCGGCAGCCAGAGCGCCGCGGCGTGCCCCCCTCCCGTCACGTATGCCGTGCCATGTTCGAATGCTCGTCCGCCGCAGGCCTCAACGAACTGAGGCATGCTCGTAAGATATTGGTCTGGAGCAGGCCAGCTCCATCGAGCCAACGGATCTGCGGCAAAGCCGAGCACCAGTGTCCAGACGGTAGTCGCCTGCATTTTTGCGTGCGCAGATTTGATCTCCGTCTCCGCTGTCATGATGTCTGTTCCAAGTCTCAATCTGGGCGTCAGAGTTGCAAAGCTAGAACGGACGACGAGTCCTTTTGAACATGCGCAGAAGAGGGCACCAATGGAGGTTTCGTCGGCTGCATCTCGTTTTCGCGTTTCGAGCTCTTCTCTTTCCTCAGACGGTCGCACTAGCGACCCTGCGGGACCAAAGCTCGTCAGCGGGTCATCCTTGAACTGAAATGTTTCTTGGCGGGCTCAGGTGCTTCCTGGGTCTAGGAAGGTCATCACACTCCTTCCCAAAGCAGGCTGGCGTTTGTCCACTCCGATAGAGCGCCGGCAGCATGCAACCCCGCTCGTAGCGAGCCGCACAGGGGCTTTAGAGTTTGCGATGAGAGGAAATCGCGGGCCCGCTCTCGGTAGGAGCAGCTGCAGCTGAATCGTGTTCCCGATGTCGCCGGGCATTAGCAAACTCGCACGTCGAGGTCGCAGATACGCAATGACCTTATGTGATAACACTTGGACTCCTGTAGCTGTTCTGGATGAGGTCTCTCGTTCAAAACGCGTGCCAACTGCGGGCGTCGGTGAGGCTATCCTTTGAATGTTCAAGTCCAGACGTTTTCGGCATAAGTGGAGCTTGATCAGGGATCAGCTATCCTGACCTTTATCGACGTCGTGCTGCTGATGGCGGAGCCTCGAGGGGCGGCACAATTTGAGAAACGCCTAGCGGCGAAGAAATAGCCGGAGTTCAAACTGGTGAAAGGCGAGAGACTTGCTTTCGACAAAAGCTGATTGGTGATCGCGAGCATAGAGACAAGATTGTCGCATTCCATCCAATCAGAGCTTCTCTTTGTGCAATAAACGTCGCGTCTGATGAAGAATTACAAAGTTGGATTATCTCAACGGCCCGCTGCATTCCAGACGCGTGGGCGGCCATCGATTCCGTGCAGCGCGAAGACTATGTCGGTCGCCCGGATGGCGCGGGCGGTCTGACTTCACCGACGCGCAATTGCGCGAGATCCTGCAGCTTGGATTGACGCGGCCGACGCAGCTCGCGCTACATGTCGTCGGCGATGCCAAAACCGACCGTGTGCTGAAGATGATGGCCGAACTTGCGCCCGTCGCGACCTGGCGCGAAAAGCGCGTTCGCATCGAACATGGCGACGGCATCGGCCCCGACGCGTTCGAGAAGGTGGCGCAATTGGGCTTGGTCGTGATCTAGAATCCGATTCACCTGACAGAAAGACCGCTACGTCATGCTGTCGGCCAGATTGCTGGAGGCGCTGACGGACTATTGCGCGCCGTGCGTCCCAGGGGGCATGGATGTTTCCCGGTGCCGTTGCTGGAGAACCGATATCGACAAGCGCCGTGGATGCCGCCTGCCGCCAGGCACATCTGTTGTCGAAGCTGTCCAAGCCGGTAACACCTCATTCCCTGCGGCACGCATTTGCAGTGCACCTGCTCGAAGCTGGAACCGATCTCCGCACCATCCAGCTCTTGCTCGGCCATCGCAGCCTGTCAACGACCGCTCAATATCTGCGGATCGCTACCAACAAGGTCTGCGCAGCGACGAGCCCGCTTGAACTGCTGCCGCGTCCGATCCCCAAGGCTTCCTCGCCGCCGGCGCACAAACATTTCTGACGGGCGATCTCATGGGCCGCTCAGGTCCGGAGGTCGCGGATATATTCCGTCGCTACGGTGCTGCCTGGCGCGAGCAGCACTGGGCCTCGCTATCGACCGAATGCCGCGCAGCAATGACTGCCATCGAGCGCTGCCGAACGTCGGCGCTCGGAGGCCATGTCGAACAGTGCGACCGCTGTGGCGAACGACGGATCGCTTACAACAGCTGCCGTTCCCGCAGTTGCCCCAAGTGTCAGTGGCTCGCCCGAGCGGAATGGATCGAGGCTCGGCGGGAAGAGCTACTCGATACCCAGTATTTCCATGTCGTCTTCACCGTTCCCGATGAGATCGCCGCGATTGCCTTCCAGAATGCCAGCACGGTCTACAAGATCCTGTTCCACGCAGCCGCCGAGACGTTGCGAACCATCGCTGCCGATCGGCGACATCTCGGCGCGGAGATCGGGTTTTTCGCGGTGCTTCACACTTGGGGCAGAATCTCAGCCATCATCCCCATCTGCACTGCGTCGTGCCCGGTGGCGGGCTGTCGCCGGACGGGAGCCGCTGGATCGCGTGCCGTCCCGGCTTCTTCCTGCCAGTCGCCGTGCTCTCCCGACTCTTCCGGCGACTGTTTCTCGAAAGTCTGCAAAGGGCATTCGACGCCGGCGAGTTGCGTTTCTTTTCGTCATTGGAACGGCTGCACGATCCCCTCGCATTCCGGCGCTATCTGGATCCCGCCCGCCGGGTCAACTGGGTGGTCTATGCCAAGCCACCCTTCGCAGGCGCTGAGCAGGTTCTGGAATATGTCGGACGCTACACACACCGGGTGGCAATCGCCAACAACCGGATCGTCGATATCGAGGATGGCAAGGTACGCTTCCGGTGGAAGGACTATCGCAACGAGAACCGGCAAAAAGTGATGACGCTCGACGCCGGGGAGTTCATCCGGCGTTTCCTCGTCCATGTCTTGCCCGAGGGATTTCAGCGCATCCGCTATTATGGTTTCATGGGCAACCGCTACCGCAAGCAAAAACTCGCCCGCTGCCGCGACCTGCTCGGAATGCAGCAGTCCGACGCGCCGATAAAGCCGAAGGAAGAGCGCGATTATCGCGACAAGGTCGAGGAGCTGACCGGCGTTTCCCTGCGGGAATGTCCCTTTTGCCGTCAGGGGCAGATGGTGTGCATTGAGGTGCTCGCGCCCGTTGCGTCACAAGACCCACCTTTTCGGGACACTTCATGACGGGCGGGATTTTCCAATCATCGATCATCTTCCTTTCTTTCTGCCAAGGTAGACGGCAGGCAACCTATTGTCGCGCTTCCGACATCGAGCCCTCCAGACGCAGGCGTCGCCGGTCTTTCCGATGGAGAGACCATATCTCGATGAGAATGTTTCGCTATCAAGACCGCATCCAGCATGTCCCCGGAGCCCCAGCGACGGGGCTCTCCGCTGGGAAGCGGCATCCAATTTCCATAGCGGCACCAGCGAGCTAGGCGGCTTCGTCCAACGCGTTTTTAGATTACCGGCGCGCTGGCAGCTGCGCATTTTGAAGCTTCGGCGCGGCGCCGCCAATCTAAAAACGCTCTCTATTATGCCGATATCGGCATAAGACCCACTGGACGGGTCCGGCTCAGCGTTGCGGCCGCGATTTGTCCGGGCGGTTCGGCAGCGGGGCTTATGCCATGGAAGAGCTTGTGGAGCTTTGCGCCGCGTTCCTTTGCGCGGAGCTGGGGATTGCGGTTGAGCCGCGTGCCGACCATGCGCAGTACCTCGCCCATTGGCTGAACGTGATGAAGGCCGACAAGCGTGCCATCTGCACCGCCGCGTCGAAGGCGGGCGAAGCGGTGGCGTGGGGATGTCCCGATCGCTGTTGAACTAGGTCGGGCCGACGTTGCCGGAATGAATGTTACGCGGCCCTCGTGACGTGGGCAACGGGGTTGATCGTCATGCGATTGTGGCGAGCTTGAAGAGCCGCACGCAGAACCGACAATTGCTTATGCGCCTTCAATCGTCGGAAGCCCTTGTTGGCCTCGATCATGCCGGCCGCGACCCATCGCAAGGCCATACCGGCATCCCGCCAGCGTTTGACGTTGCGCGTGACACGGCGAATGGTGCCCATCATGTTCTCGGCGATGTTGGTACAGGCGAGCGATCGACGAAGCTCCTTCGGCAACTTCAACCGGACGACAGTCAGGATTTCATCGAGGCCTTCGAGGATGCTTGCCGCTACGCCGGGCCATTGCTGGTCGAGTCGACGCGCGAGATTGCGGATCAGTTTTTCAGCCTTGTCGGCGTCATCGAGCTCCCAGGCTTGGCGCAGCACCCGACGGGTGGCCGCATGATGCTCTTTCGGCAGGCGTTCCATGATGTTGCGCGCCTGGTGGATCTGGCAGCGCTGGATCGCTGCGGCCGAACCGAAGGTGCGGCGGATCGCCTTCGACAACGCCTTCGCGCCGTCGGCGATGAACAGTCTTGGCGCCGTCGGGTCGAGCCCGCGCGAGACCAGGTTGTCCAGCAGGGCCTGAACCGTAAGCGGCAAAGAGACCTTTCAATTACCCACAATTTTGAGTCCGATCGTGGCACCCAGCTCCATGTCGGTTAGCCGCGATAGCCCGCGCCAGATCACGGTATTTCCTGGAGGCGGATCGCTGGCACGCGCTAAGTACCCTCCAAGCCGCGCGATCTTGACGACATAGCGCGAGAGCGTGCTTCGTCGAGAGCGATCGCCACCTCTGTCTTTCGCCAAGTGATCAAGAAGCCTGATTTCGGGATCTGTCAGCGCCGTGTGCGGTAGGGCATTCGGCGCGGAACGATTGAGCATCGTCATCCAGAAGACGCGCCAACTCACAATGCAAAATACCGCGATCAGATTGACCAGACGCTCAGCGGTTCGCAATTTCGACTCCTCCGCCTTGCAGCCCGATTTGAGGATCTTATGGAAGACTTCGATCTTCCACCTCAACGCGTACCATCCGAGCTTCTCAATAGCGTCCTTGCGCGATTGGACCGGGAGATCAGTGAGGAGCTTCCACTCGATCTTCTTTCGCCGCTTCGGCGTTCCCCGCTCTTGAGCATGGATCACGGTTAGAGTGAGTGCGGGATATTTCTTCTGCTTGCCGATCGGCGGCAGAATTCGAAGCTTGCGGAAACGAATTTCGAGAAGCGCTTCATCCGGATCGCCTTTGTCGTCCTTGACCTCGATCCGATGTAGGCCTTTGACCGTAACCTCGTCCATTTCGTCGGCGATTGTATGATTGCCGTCTCCGGCAAGCCGATCAACACAGGTTCGCACCAGGAAATGCGTTCCAACCTCCTCGGCGAGGCAAAACAGCTCATAGATGTCGCTCTCGCGATCACCGATATGAACACATCGTCCAGGGGCCGCGAGAAGGTCGGTCGATTGCCGTAAATTCTCCAGCCAGCGGATGCTCTCCTTCTGCTCGATCGGAACACGTGTCGGATTGATCTTTCGCTTCAGCGCCGTCGTCCCCTTGAACTTCTTGCGTGTCCAGAACTTGATTGCCGTCAGTCCGAGCGGTAGCCCCTCGGTCGTCACGGCGAGGCTCGAATGCATCAAGGATGCCGCACTGTGTACGCACCGCTGTAGGACCTCCTCTGGTGTTCCAAGGCCGGTCAAGCCCCTAAAGCCAATCAGTTCCGGCCTGTCGCGCTTGAAGCTGAATTCCGTCGTGTCATGGAGCACAAGGATCGGCCCCTCCGTCGTCGTCACGCGACCGCGCGTCGCCTCGAAATGACCGCAAAGAATATCCGCCTCGTTGACCCGCTCGTTGGACAAGAAGCGATAGGCGGCCTTGGTGTTGGCCCAATCCTGACAAACCAGCGGGATGCTCTGACCCATGTCGCTCCCGATTTGTGCGAGCAGTTTGCCGAACCGGCGGCCAAGCCGCTCATCCTTAAACTCGCATCCCGCAACTTCCCGATCAACCCACGTCTCGATACCGGTCCTCGATCGCGGAGCACGCGCCTTCGCGCGCTCCTTCAATACCAAGCCCATCGAGCACCCCGCGCTTCCGAATCAGGTGCTCAACAAGGAATCACAACAGATTCTGCCGATTCAAGATTTTGTCCCGGGAGCATCGTCTAAATCGGCCGTCAACTGTGGGTAATTGAAAGCTCAGCTTGCCGCTTACGTTCGAGCACATCTTAGCGTCGATGGAAGAGATCGAGCGCGCAGCGAACAAAGATACGATGATAGGATCAAATCATGGATGAGGCTTCGGAGAATATTCCAGCACGACTTCCCGATCCCGCCACGATCGAGGCGGTCCTCGCGCGTCTTTCGGCCGGAGCTGACGAAACGGCGCTGGCAGCCGCGCTGACAGAGGCATTCCCCGGATTTTACTTTTCGGCGGTCGGCCTCGACGACCAATATTGGCGCGACACACGCTCGGTGATCGGCGCCGACGGAACACGGATCGCAGAATACCGGCCGTGGATGGAAGCCGAGCTCGCCAAGGACAACGACGACATCGGCGCCCTCTGGACACGATTGCGCGAGAGCAATCTTCAGATCTCGGAGTGGCACGGCAACAGCGTGTACGCCTTCGCGCCGACTGGACCAGGCGCCGCGGACTATGTGCAAATCCGTCTTGGCCGGGAAGTCGAATGGCGTGCCGGGCCGATCGTCAATCCAACGTACCGCCCTTGGGGCAAGAACGAATTGCTCGATCCGTCATGGATCGCGCACGACGATATGTCGGAAGACAAGGTCATCGAAGGTCCGGTCTTTCGGATGCTTGGCCGCGCCGGCAGCGGTGTCGTCCACGTCCGGAGCTTCCTGACGCCGTGCGCGCGCCTCGAGCGCGAAAAGCGCGAGGCGCGGCGGCCGGAGATGGAACGCCGGGTGGTGCGGGAAGTGACGCGAGAGGGCACGACCGAGACGCCGTTCCTGGAATTGGTACCGGACTGGTTCGACTACATGCCACGTGAGAATCGCTTTTTCCAGGATTGGGACGAATCGAGCGCTTCGGCCGAACGCGTGTACGCGCACTGGGCGCTCGACATTTACGACTATGACGACAAAGGCACGCGCGAGATCGGATTCGTGCCGCGTCCGCTGCATCTGCCGGAAGAGAGGCTCATCGCTGGCGATGCCTCGGTTCATATCCTGATGGACCGCGTGGAAGCCATCGACCGTGAGGTCGGTGTCCCATTTGGTTGGTGCGCTGAAGGAGTGGCTGGTGCGCTGAAGGAGAACCCCGACCGCATGCGCCAGACCAAGTCGACGCCGCAAGCCGACGCTTGACGGATGCTGGAGGCGACATGGTGAGCTCCTTTTGGCCTCTGCAACCTAACTGTGTTGCCTGAGACCGAATTTGAGCTGCATCAACCCAAAGATTGAGCTGCCTCTTACCTTCTGGTCAAGCGACCAACAAGCCGGCGAGCCCTTCGATGATCGAGCAGCCTAGCGCGGCCAAGGCTTTGGCCGCTGCCGAGTTCTGGCAAACACCAAAAGACGTCCTCTGCCGCGCGCTCGGCTCCGGTCCGAACGGGCTATCGCAAGTCGAAGCGGACCGGCGCCTGGCGATCTTCGGAGCAAACCACGCTGGTGCCTCTCAACGCCGGTTGGTCCTGCACAAGCTTGGCCAACGCCTTTGGAATCCCCTGATTGGGATGCTGCTGGCGGCCGCGCTCGTATCCGGACTAAGCGGCGATTTTGGCAGTTTTGTAATCATCGCAACCGTGCTGTCTCTATCCCTCACGCTGGATATCGTTCAGGAGCATCGCGCCGAGTTGATGGCCGAAGCGTTGCGGGAATCCGTTGCTATTCAGGCCGACGTCGTCCGGGACGGCAAGGACGTTACGATACCGGTGACGGCGCTCGTCCCCGGAGACATCGTGAAACTCCGTATCGGCGACCTCATACCTGCCGATGGCATCGTCCTCGACGCTCAGGAATTGCAGGTCAACGAGGCCTTGATGACGGGCGAACCGTTTCCAGCCTTCAAGACCAATGCCCCCTGCTCCGCGGCGATGCCAGCGGAAGCGACGAATGCCCTGTTCGCCGGAACCAGCACTGTCGGCGGAAGCGGCGAGATGATGGTCGTGAAGACCGGAGCGGGCACACGATTTTGTGCGATCGCTGCAGCGCTGGCAGCCAACGTGCCGCCAACATCTCTCGAGCAGGGTGTCCGCAAGCTTGGATTGCTGATCCTTCGGCTCACGCTGTTTCTCACCCTCTTCGTATTGATGACACATCTCGTCGCGCAACGTCCTGCAATGGAGTCCTTCCTGTTCGCGGTCGCACTCGCCGTTGGCCTGACACCCGAACTGCTGCCCATGCTGATGACCGTAACGCTCGCCCGAGGCGCTCTGCGCATGGCGGATCGAAAAGTTATCGTCAAGCGATTGTCGGCCATTCACGATCTGGGTGCGATGGACACGCTCTGTGTGGACAAGACCGGCACGCTGACGGAGGCCAAAATCACGCTTGAAGCGCATGTCGATCCAGAAGGGCGACCTAGTGATCGCATTCTGAGCCTCGCATACCTCAACAGCACCTTCCAAGCCGGGGTCAGAAGTCCCCTCGACCAGGCGATACTCTCAGCGAAAGACGGCGGCATAGACGCTGGGTTCGACTCTCGGAAGTGCCGTTCGACTTCAAGCGAAGGTGCCTGTCGGTGCTGGTGGCACGAGGCGACGAACACATCCTGATCGCAAAAGGGGCTCCGGAAGCCATCCTGGCCCGTTGCGTCGCCGTGGAGATCGATGGTCTGGCCCATCCGCTCGACGCCGCCTGGCAGAAACAAATGGGAGACATCCAGGATCGATATGCCCGCGACGGTTTTCGGCTTCTAGCCGTCGCCGTCAAATCCATTCCGCCTGGACAGCAGACGATTGCCATTGGCGACGAGGCGGATCTGACCATGATCGGGTTCTGTGTCTTCGCTGATCCACCGAAGCAGGATGCAGCGTCAGCCATTGAAGCGCTTACCTCGCTGGGCATAACGGTAAAGATTCTCTCGGGTGACCACGGCGCAGTGGTCTCTCACGTCGCTCGTTCGGTGGGCCTTCAGTCGGATCGCATCATGACCGGAGTTGAGATCTCCGGGCTCACCGATGCAGCGCTCGTGGCCCGGGTCGATAATATCGACCTGTTTGCCCGCATCGATCCCGATCAGAAGCGACGGATCATTGGCGCACTCCGTCATCGCCACCACGTGGTCGGCTTCATGGGAGACGGCGTCAACGACGCCCCGGCGATCCATGCAGCCCATGTAGGCATATCCGTCACGGGCGCGACCGAAGTCGCCCGCGCAGCCGCCGACATGGTCCTGCTCGCTCCAGATCTTTCAGTCCTTGCGGCCGGCGTGCGCGAAGGCCGCAGGACATTCGCCAACATCCTGAAGTATGTCCGAATGGGAACGAGCTCCAACTTCGGCAACATGCTTTCGATGGCCTTGGCCTCGATCGTTCTTCCGTTCCTGCCACTGCTGCCACTGCAAATTCTGTTGAACAACCTGATCTACGACCTCTCCGAAATTGGCATTCCTTTCGATGAGGTCGACCGCGAAGATGTCGCGCGACCGGAAGCCTGGAACATGGCAAATATCCTTCGCTTCACCATTATCATGGGAATGGTCTCTTCCCTGTTTGACGTGGTCACCTTTGCCGTTCTTCTCAAGCTATTTGAAGCTGATGCGGCACTGTTTCAGACGGGGTGGTTCGTGGAATCAATATCGACGCAGATCCTGGTGATTTTCATCATCAGGTCTCGCCGGCTGCCCTGGCGCGGAAACCGACCTCACATCATCCTGATCGCGACGTCGCTCGGCGCCCTCATCGCAGGCGTGGGGCTTGCGCTCGGCCCTTGGGCAGCACTGTTCGGCTTTACCGCGCCTTCCGCGGCACTCTTGACGACGATAATCGCCATTGCGCTCGCTTATCTCGTTTCAGCAGAGATTGCCAAGCGCCTGGCGGTTTCAAGTCAGTAACGCCCTCCTCGGCCTCGAAACGAAATCCGGTGGCCGCCTGCCGTTTTGACGTGAGTCAAGACCCTCAATGGCGACATGTGCTGTTCTTGAACAAGATCGGAACGGGAGGCACGCATGTTCAAAGACCTACTGGTGCACATTCCAACAGAGCGGTCACCGCGACCCGCCATTGATGCGTCCGTTTCCCTGGCGATGAGTGCTGGCGCGCATCTGGATGCACTTGCGACGGGTTATGCGTCGACGAACGTGCCGTTTGTTGCTGAAGGCGGCGCAGCCGTCGCAGCGTCTTTGCAATTCGAATATGAACATGCGCTGGAACGCGCCCAAGCAGCACTGGGCATTTTCGAGGTCGAGGCGAAGAACGCTCGAATCAACTACGGAAAATACGCGCTGAGCGAGACTGTTGGCGAGACCGTTTCGAAAGCTGGGGCAACGGCGCGCCTCTATGATCTGACGATCGTGTCACAAGGCGACCCGGATGTCGATACGTTCGACAACCAGCTTCCGAAGGAACTCCTCATGCAGTCGGGAGGGCCCTTGCTGTTCATTCCCCATACTTTCCGGGGCACGTTCAAGGCGGCACGCGTCGGCATCTGCTGGGACGGCAGTCGCGTTGCCGCCCGCGCCTTGCGGGACGCGATGCCATTCATCACCGAGGCAGACGCTCTGACGATCATCACCCTCAATGCATCCGAGGTCCCGTCTGACGCATCGCCCGAACGCCTCCTGAAACACCTCGCGCGGAAGGGCTTGCCGGCAAAGACCGTTTCGCTTCCGGCGATCTGCAAGCGAGCATCCTGTCGATCGCCGCGGATGAAAGCGTCGACCTACTGGTCATGGGCGGTTACGGCCATTCTCGACTTCAGGAAACCGTGTTCGGCGGCGTCACGCAGGAGACGTTCCGCAGTATGACCGTTCATGTCATGATGTCGCACTGATGGAGCACGATGTGAAGAGCACTGTACGTGCCATGGCAGGCGCCATGCTTGCCGCGAATTTGCTTCTCTCCTCAAGCCCGACTGCGGCTTCAAGCATCGAACAAGGCCGGCGTCTTGCGCTGCTGTACTGTGCGAAGTGCCACTCGACCGACAAGGTCAGCCCCAGCCCCCTCAAGATCGCTCCCCCGTTCAGGACGTTACACGAACGATATCCAATCGAGATGCTGCAAGAGGCCCTGGCCGAGGGGATCGTCACGGGGCACCCGACAATGCCGGAGTTTCGTTTCGATGCCGATCAGGTCGGCGATTTCATGGCGTTCTTGAAGACCTTGGAGCAGTGAGGGCTCGGGGGCTTCGGCGAGCGGCACACAAGCCGCTCAGGGAAACAGCATTTCTGGAGACCAGTCAAATGACCCTACGGAATTCGTGCTTGGCTCTTGCGATCTTGGCAAGCGCCGGCACATCCGCGACTGCCCAATCGGACTTCGAACCTTCCCCAACTGTCAGACAATATGCGCCCCGCCTGGTCGAAGTCATGAACGCGGCGCAGCTTCAGCACCTGAAACTGTGGTTCGCTGGCAAATCGAAGAACTGGGAACTGGCCGCGTACGAATTGCGACAGTTGACGGATAGTCTGGCCCAAGCTGCCGTATTCTACCCGGGCATTCCCGTAAGCAACGTAACCACGATGAAGGATCCGCTGCTCTCAATCGCAGATGCGATCGACGCTGGGGATGGTCGTAGGTTCACCGCCTCCATGCGCACACTAACCGACGGCTGCAATGCCTGCCACACCTCGCTGAAACGCAGCTTTATCGCCATAGGCCTGCCGACTGACCAGCAGCCGCCCGCCAATCAGATATTCGCGCCGGTCGGAAAGGGATCGAAAAAATGACCAGCGCCGAGAATCTCCAAACCCTCCTGGAGGACTTTTGTTATCGCCTGCGCGAGACAATTAAATCGCTTGGCGTCACCGTTTGCTCCGATTGATCAGCATCAACATCGTTCCCGGGCGACGTCCTATGCTGGAAAAAAGGAGCATCGCCATGATCGGAATTACGTTGACCGCAGATCAGATTTGCAATGCACCCATTGAGGTGCGACGGTGGATTGAACATGAGGTCGTTGCCGGCCTCCGCCTGGCGCCGCGAGCTCCCGCCTCGTCGCCTCAACACCCCGCCCATGCAGCTATCTGCAGTGAGGACGAAATCGCCGCGATATTCGGCCAATTGCGGGGAATGCCGGTCGCGATCAGCGTCCTGTTCGAGTTCAGGCAGCCCGGCATCGCCTTCGGAAACCCACCCCTCAAGAGCTACCGGCTGATGGATATTCTGCACAACACCAAGCTAGAAATACCAGATCGACGCGATCGTGGCGTTCTTTGAGACCTTGCAAGGCGGCAGGGCTCGATCGCGCCGATAAGCACTCTAGTCCATAGTTCTTAGGCTAAGGATGTAATTGGCGAGAGCTTCGGCCTGATCAGGCGCGATGACCAAATTCGGCATGTTCTGGTGGCTGGTCTTCAGAAATACCTTCAGCGAAAGCGCGGTCGTTCCAGGCCTGTTTGCGATTGCCGCGAAAGGCGGTGCCTGATCCGACATTCCTGCGATCTGCGGTTGGATTGCATGACACGACTTGCACCACGCTTCCGCGAGGCGATGTCCTTCCGGGGCGCCGCCTGCAACCAGTTTAGATCCGTCCGCATTGTGCCCGCGAACAAGAAACAATGCCGCTAACGCGATCAGGATCGCGAGGATGTCGAGTCGCATGCTGCGCGACATTTCCATCTGCCCGCCGTTGGACACTCACAGCAAAACGCAACTAAGCCATCTAAGAAGCGGCTGCTGTTGCGCTGGATCAAAGAACGAGCGATTCTCCTCGTACCAGGGGATTATGAGCGGTCATTCCCTCCTCCTTCGGTGATAGCCGTGGAGGCTTGTTGGGTCCGACCGTGAAAGTCTCTTCCTGTTTCTCGGTTACCGCAATCGAATATTTGCCGGTCGTTACCGCGCCGACCATAGATCCGCCCGGCTGGCTCACGGTCACCTGCAACGGGATTCCGGTCCATCACTTCGCGTAGCGCGCGCACGGAGGCCGATCACTAGGCTTGGCGCCGGCAACGCGACTGGACCGACTGGAAGGACCGGATGCATGATCAGGCGCTGCCGCTGCCCACAGAGACCGGACGGGATTGCGCGCTGCTTCTGCGGTGAGGCAATCAGCAACCCAATTCTCGATTCCCACTTTCGCTCCGCCCACCGCCTGATCGCCGCATGAAACTCACCGCCGAACGCCCCCTCGCCAATCCTGAAGCGGCAGCGCGCAAGTTGGTCGAACTCGCAAAGAGCATTGAGCCTGTCCAGGACGGCCGCATCCATATCGAGAAGATTAGTGCCCCTTTCCTCTACACGCTGAACGCCAGCGGCGAGGAGTTCGCCGTCGGCATCAAGACAGCGGTCGAGCACGGCTGGCTGGAGTTGCATGAGAGCGGGAACTATGTCCGGCTCCTACAGGCCGAGACCGCCAACTGAGGCGCTATCGAAGGGAGCCCGCCATTCGCGACGGGCTCAAGGCTAAGGGAGAAAGCGCCATGAAGGACACGGCGAGTCGCGCCGACGCTGCGTGTCGCGATTGACACTGTGGACAAAAAAGCGCCCCTAGCGCTAAACGCTAGGAATGACAGATCGGGGGTGGGGCCGCCCATTTTGACGATCCGATCAAAGTGCGTGGCGGCGAGCTGGTGTCGCTGCGCGACGCTGGCGAGTACATCGCCGAGCCTCTCAAGCCCGTACATGACGCTCCGGAATGGCAAGCGGCTATGGAGGCGCTAATCCTTGTGGCCGAGCAAGGTGGTCCTACGATGTTCGCTTGGATCGGCATCATGCGGGCGCTCAACCACCGGACGTCCGATCCGGAGGTGCAGCCACACCGGAAGCCGAGCAAGAAATACAAACTCATCTCGTGAAAGCTGTCAGGGTTGTCGTTTCCTCCGCAAAGCAGGCTCTCGCCAAGGCCGATGAACTGGCCGAATCCGGGAACGATATCCAGATCAAGGACCTGGCCGGCAGGATCATCGACACAGCGACGATCATCGAACTCGCCGCGCACGAGTAGATTAGATTGTTTGTCCCCAGCGTCGCCGGCAGAGACGCGCCAGTCAGCTCCATCAGCCCGAGCGTATCAGCGAGTTCGGCGTTGCGAATGCGGACGACCGCTCAGTCGATCCCGGAGCGCCCGCCGATCGGCCACGAGGTTGTCGAGGTGAAGCGGCTGGTCATCAGGCCGCTGTCCTTCCGCCAATCGTCCAACCAGCGTCCGTGTGGCGTCCACCACAAAGACGCCGCATTCATAATGGTTCCGCTGCTGGGTTATGCGGGCGGTCTCGAGGCGAGCGCCCAGCCTTACTGCAAGCTGTCTTGCCGCGGCGCCGTGAGAAGGTTTCCGAAATGAGTCGTAGTGATAGGCAACGATCCCTTCCGGCTCGCGGCGATCAACGAGTAGCAGCGACCAATGCGTACCGTCGCTACTGGCACCGCCATTGTTCACTGGCACGAACAGGAAGTTGGCGGTATCGTTACCATGCGCGTCATTGACGATCACCTGCAAGGTTTCCTGCAGGACGCTCGGGTCGTCGGTCAAGCGCAGCAAATGAGCCGGCGCGGGCCGCAGGAACCGCGTGCGGGCGGCGAGATCCGGATTGTCCCTCTGCAACTCCCGCTCCAGGAGCGTGTAATCCGCTGTGATATGCTCGTCACCCAGCCACTCCGTGCGGCGGAGCGCCAGCGGAGGCTGCACTGGGATGCCCGATCCGCAGGCCTGTTCATCCCGTTGATCCGGACGCTCGGACGAGTTTTCGCGACGACTTCCTCGGAGGGCTTTGCCAAGCCCTGACTTGAAACACGACCAGAGTCCACAGCCTTTGGCATCCTCTGTCGGCATCGCAGACGTCGCAGCCCTGGTCGATGGCGGTGTCGATGTTTTTTCCATATCCCCCGCGAAACCTTCGATGCCCCGCTGCTACGGGCGCGTGGGATTCGAGCCCACGTCCAGGGATGAGCGTAGCGCCAAGTCCCGCCGGATTGTTTGGGGTCGCCTGCCCTGTTCCTTGCCCCAGCTGCGGCGTGTAAGGACGACCATGGATGTAAATATGTGCTCGTGACTGGAGGGGTGACGTCGGCAGGAGGCCTTTTCCGTTCAATGAGCCGATCAGGACATCGGGGGCTGATTGGCAACTATGGTCCCATCCCAGACCGACGATATTTGTGAAGTCGTCTGCATGCGGCAAGTCTTCCGCGTGCACGCTGGCCTGTATGTCAACCGCGGGGTCCGACAACTGGGTTGGCAGATCCAAGTGGCTCCAAGCGGCGCTGGATCCAGGAGTCGCCGGTCGCTCATCTCCTCGGGACGGGAGCTCCATACCTTCTTGACCTTCTTGCCGCAGCGTGGGCGGAACCCCACTACGGCCTGCATTTGGCGGCCCCCCGACGAGCGGCAGCGCCTCGAGATCACTAGGGAGCCTCCCGGAACCATGGCCACGACTGGCGTTTTCGGCTTGCCAGGCCAGTTCGCGCAAATGCGTTCCCGCAGCCAGCAGCCCGAGCAATGGCAAGCGCAATTCCGCGGGCAGGACATTCGAGATTTCGCCAACAAGTTGCCGACCAACGGCACGTTGTGTCACCCGATCGATTGCATCAATGTTGGTAAGCGTTGACTGCGGATCTGCCTCGGCAGAGGCCCGCTCGGCCAGACGACCACGCCAAATTCGTACGGGCCTGTCCGGCTCGGCAAGACGAGCAGCAGCGGAGATAAAGGCAACGTCGACGGCCTCGGCTAAAGCGGACATTGGTGGCCAGCGAAGGTCCGAGCCTCGAGCCGGGTCGATGCGGTAGCGCTTTCGTGCCCAGCGTTGTACTGCCCAGTTGCCGCCGTATTCGACGATACTGCCCGCAAATCCTGGCCGACTCAGCAGGGCGTCGTGCGAAACAAGCTCGAAGACAAAAGCAACGAGGTTCATGACCTCACGACTGTAGCAGTAGACTGTGTTGGCGTTGGACAAAATCACGGCTTGGTAGGCGCTGACCTTGTCGTCCGATGAGGTTCGAAGGTACCAAAGCGCGATCATGCCGGTGCGCGCCGCGAGGACGAATGTCAGCACGGCCGCTATCGCGCTGAACAAGAGACGCAGGAGCTGGCTTGCGGGCACGGTAGGGGTTCCCGCCATCGCGAGGGCCGGCGATAGCGCTGACCGCTCACCGCGAAACCCCGTCCGATAGGCTTCCGCATTGCCTCTCCCCCGCCAGACGTGCAAGCCCGCTCGTGCACCCGCGACCAATCCCATCGCCAGGTTGACCGTAGCATGTGCCGCCATCGCCAAATCGTTGACCTTCCGTGGATCTTCCGGGTGACCGGAAAGTACGCTCACCAAAGCCTCACCGAGGCGGCCAACAAAGGTCTCGGACGCCCCCCATGCTCCGTTCGCACCCAATAGCGCGGCCGTCCAAGCCCACCATCGAGCGCGGCCAGCAGGGGGAGCGTCTTGATGCTCCGTCCGGGCGTCCACATCTGTTGGCAGCAATACTCCGTCCAGGAACGGCGGCTCTGCGTGTTCAGCAACGTCCTGTTCGGCGTGTGGATCTTCAGAGTCTGATGTCCCCTCAGCGACAATTTCACAGGCGATTGACAGTTGTTCAGATGCACTTTCGTGCGCTCGTCGCTGGCCATCGGTCAGCGTCGGCGGCCCGCTCGCGCTGCCACGATCCCACATGCGTTCCCACATGCGTATAGAGGGGGTGTCACCTGTGCACTCGCCCGGCCCCGTCTCCGTGCGGTCCGCCACATTTGAAATGTCAATTGTCGCGCAGCGCCCGGCCTGTTCCTCCTGGCCTTGGCCTGCAGCGGCTTTGTCTTGAGGGGTTGGATCGCTTGCGCACCCGCATCGCGCCTCAGTCGCCGCTGGACAATCCGCGATATTTGAATTGTCCGTCATCGCGCGGCGTTCCCCCCGTCACGCCAAGCTTTGGCCTGCAGTGCGAGCGCATCAAGCAACGGCGCGAATGTCGACGGGTCGATCTGTGCAAACTCGAACTTCTGACCCAGGACAAGGTGTTGACTCGACGGGTTGACGAAGAACAGCGGTGCACCAAGCAGGAAGTTCTCGAGATTTCGGGATAATGCCAGCTCAACCAAATCATGCTTGGCGACCGTCGAAATCATGCCTGCGTCGAGTAGCACGGCTGCTATGTCGTGCAGGTCCCCGCAGGGATGAACGAACGTGCAAATAACTTCGTGCACAATCAGTGTTCGATCCAGCATGAATCTGCCAACGTCATCCAGACCCATTGCATCAGAGTAGTCGCCGAGCCACTGAGAGAAGGTACGTGCCATAACGATATTCCGCGGTAGTCTTTTTTACTTTAAGCACCGCATGTCTCAGGCCTGTGACGCTGCGATTGCATCGCGGCGCCGTCGACAACCTGTGTAGTGCCGACGCCATCGGTGGACAGGTCCCTGGTGGTCGATGTTTGCAATGCCAGCCGCTAGCCGCGCGGCGCGTACCCGCGGCGACGGTCACCGTTGTCTCAGTGCAGACAATCGCTATCATTTCTGGGATCCCGAATTTGTAGACCAGCTGGGGCCCGATTTCACAGACGATTGCCTCCGATCTCATCGGGCATATCACGAAGGATCAGCAGACGCAGTGGCAGTCAGGAAGCCCTGCCGACTGGGCCAAGAAGACGTTAGAGCTGGCTCCGCAAATTCGGACAGTAGCTTGAGTGGATTTTCTGCCTGAGAGCGGCGAGGCTTCTTGCCGCGAATCAGGAGCGAAGATGACGAAGAGGAGTCGCCGGACGCATTCTCCGGCATTCAAGGCAAAGGTGGCTTTGGCGGCCGTGAAGGGGGAGAAGACGTTGGCCGAGCTGGCGCAATTGTTTGATGTCCATCCGAACCAGATCACGACCTGGAAGACCCAACTCCTGGAAGGCGCCGCCGGAGTGTTTGGGCAGGACAACGGACCGGCCGAGGCGCCGGTCGATTTGAAGGCGTTACATGCCAAGATCGGCGAGCTTGCGTTGGAGAACGATTTTTTGTCCGGCGCGCTCACCAAGGCGGGCCTGCTGAGCGCAAAGCGATGATCGACCGCGACCATGATCTGTCTGTCGTGCGCCAGGCGAAGGTCCTGAACCTTGCCCGCAGTACGGTTTACTATGAACCTCGGCCGGTTTCGGCCGAGGACCTTGTCTTGATGCGCCGGCTCGATGAGCTGCACCTCGATTATCCCTTCGCAGGGGCGCGCATGCTGCGATCGCTGTTGCAGCGTGAGGGCATGCAGATTGGCCGCCGCCACGTCGCGACGCTGATGAAGCGCATGGGGATCGAGGCGATCTATCGCCGTCCGAACACGAGCAAGCCCGCACCGGGCCACAAGATCTACCCGTACCTATTGCGCGGATTGAAGATCGAGCGGCCGAACCAGGTCTGGGCAATGGACATCAGCTACATTCCGATGCGACGTGGATTCGTCTACCTCGCGGCGGTCGTCGATGTGTTCAGCCGACGGGTGTTGGTCCATCGCGTATCGATCACGATGGAGACGATATTCTGCGTCGAAGCGCTCCAGGAGGCGTTGGCGAAGCACGGCAGGCCCGAGATCTTCAACACGGATCAGGGTAGCCAGTTCACCAGCCTCGACTTCACCGGCGTGCTGCTGGACGCGAACATCGCCATCAGCATGGACGGCAAGGGTGCCTGGCGCGACAACGTGTTCGTCGAGCGGCTGTGGCGCACTGTCAAATACGAGGAAGTCTATCTGCGTGCTTACGACAGCGTGCTCGAGGCGCGAGCATCGATTTCCAAATATCTGGCGTTCTACAACCGAGGACGTCCTCACTCGAGCCTTGACGAACGCACGCCCGACGAGGCTTACTTCGGCGCGCAAACGATGGTGACGGCCGCATGATCGTCGCCAACGATTTTGCTGCGGCTCTGGTCGGGCTTACGCCCTCCCGACGCCACAGCAAAATCGTAAAGCCCCGCCTTCAGCATAACCCGGCAGGAATCCACTTAATTTTCGCGGGGCGCTGTCCAAACAACCGGGGCCAGCTCTGTTCGCGCTGTCGAAGGATGATGCGTATGGACAGCTTCCAGCGACCAACGCGCGTGGAAGCTTTCGGTTGACGGACGACTATGTCACGACCGCAACAAATGACGTCGGAATTCAGCTGAGCAAGGCGGGCGTGCGGCTGGCTACGATCCTGAACCAAGCACTGCACAAACCATAAAATGCCACGGCGAGCAGGCGGCGACGTCTGCGGAACTCGCCGTCCGTCAGAAACGCGACGCCCGCCACAGGATGGAGTAATTTCGTCGGAACCCACCATCGAGCATTCGGTGGCGTTCGTTCATATCATCGCCCACCAAATTCCGACGACCTTACCCCCGGTTCAGAGGACAAACTCAGAGCTCGAGCTAGGAAGAGGATCTGGTATCCCAAAATTAGGATCGGCGAGAGTTCATCACGTCGACTGACAACTGATTGTGTGCTGGGAGGACCGTGCGCTGCTCAGATGAGATCTTGACCTAGCGCCTGCGCTCCCCCACCCTGAAATTAGCCAAGCACCGTCATTGACCCGATCTCGTCTTGGGAAAATTGCCATGCAAAATCCGCCGCTCGATCCGGATGTCAATGATGCAGCGCCAACGGATTCGATCCTGACGCCCTACGACCAAGAACACGCTGTCACCTATATGCGCCTTCTGGACGCAGATGCAGAGGACGCCGACTGGCGAGAAGTTGCAAAGGTCGTGTTGCACATTGATTCCGAACATGAACCGGAGCGTGCCCGCCGCGCGTATGAAACCCATCTCGCTCGTGCCAAGTGGGCGGCCAGACATGGTTATCGGCAGCTGTTGCGGAGCGGTCGGCCAAGCTAGACTTAGACTAAGCGCTGATCAACAGGTGCTAGAGATCGTTACATTCCTTGGAGAACGTCGCGCCGACAGATTGTTCTCGATCGCCGCGCAAACTTTGTACGGCGCGGACGAACGAGTGTGGCCCCGCGGCAAGCGTGTTCGAATGGAGTTGTAACGGTACGTTTCGCACCGAGACGCCAGCAACGTCACTACCAATTTCGAAGTCTTAAGCCACCAACCGTCTTGCCGCGTGTCACCGCGGGCTGCATAGACTTGCCAGTGCTGCTCGCGCTGTTCCACCCGCTTCTGCTCGCCATTGCATCGTTGACGTTTCGCTGGTTCGGCTTCGACTTTTCCGCGTTCGGATTCTTGCCGCCATGCCGACGCTGGCGCTCTTACTCCATGCTGCCGGTCCTGCGCAACACCATCACCGGGCTGAACGGCGTCGATCTTGCGTTGCTTGATATGCCCCAAAGGCAAAGACGAGTCGGTTTAAGCCAACAACGAGTCCGCCCACTCCGGCTTGCCGAACTTGAACGTCTGGTTTGGCCTGGGAGCGGACGTTGGGCGCAGGTCGCATTTTGACCCATAGGAGAAGTCGACGAGCTTGGCAAAAGCTCACAAGACAACGCTTCGGAAATGTAACCGGCCGGCTGTGGACCTGCGCGCGACGATCGCCCGTTCGGCAGCCGCGATCCGTCCTTCCAGGGACATCTCGACTTCATGGCCTTACGGCGTCCAACCTTGCAGGCCGAATGACACTTTTAAGCCGTCCGTGCGTCCCCCGCAGGACTACTCGGCCGCGCGGCTCAAAGCGCAGCTTCATGGAGATTATGACCAGTGAACAGGCTTTCGAGAACGCTGTTGCGGTGCTCCGAGAATGGTCTGAGGTTCAGACTGAAATGAGCGTCGCACTTGCCACCATCGCGGAGATTGAAGCGAGAAGGACGCGTTCAGAACAGACGATCTCTTCATCGGTTGGCTCCGACGATCACTCAAAGAGGCCTGCAGCTAATACCGGAAATGAATCGGCAGGGATTCCCAAAGCGGCACGATCCGGATTCAGGGGACAAGGATCGGATTATCTATCTATATACGGCCGAAGGCCTCCCACACCCCGTCTTCGCCGTCCCAGCTGCCGCGGCTCGCTGCCTTGGAGTACTCCGTGGCGCGCTGCTCGAAAAAATTTGCGTGCTCGATGCCATTGAGACTCTCGACAAGCCACGGCAGCGGATGCGCCTTGACTTGGATGAAGCTGCTCTCCTTAGCCTCGAAGAATCCGAAGACCGGAGCAATCCGGAGCTGGGTCAGTCGCCAGTCGGCGACATAGCGGACGTAGGCGTGGATCTGCTCAGGGCACATGCCCTCGATCTTGCCTAGACCAAAGGCGAGATCGACGAAGCTCTCCTCCAGCTTCACCATGGTCTTGGCGACGTCGACAACGTCGTCGCGGACGGTGCGCGTCACCGCCCCGGTTTCGCAGTGCCATTCGTGAAATAGCTTAATGATCCCCTCGCAGTGGAGACTCTCGTCGCGCACTGACCAGCTTATTATTTGTCCCATGCCGTTCATCTTATTATGGCGCGGGAAGTTGAGCAGCATGGCGAAGCTCGCGAACAACGCCATGCCTTCGGTGAAGGCTCCGAACATCGCCAGGGTGCGAGCAACATCGGCCACGGTGTCAACGCCGAACTCGTGCATGTAGTCCGCCTTGGCGCGCATCTCCGCATAGCCGCGGAACGCCTCGAACTCGGTATTGGGCATGCCGAGTGTCTTGAGCAGTAGAGCATATGCGTCGATGTGGACCGTCTCCATGTTGGTAAAGGCCGCCATCATCATCTGAACGGTGAGCGGCTGAAAGATCGGAATGTAGCGCTTGAGATAGTTGTCACCGACCTCAATGTCCGATTGGGTGAAGAAACGGAAGATCTGGGTGAGCAGCGCGCGCTCGTTGGCGGTGACGCGGTCCGACGCCCAATCCTTCAGGTCGGCCCCGAGCGGCACTTCCTCGCCCATCCAGTGGGTCTGCTGCTGGCGCTTCCAGAACTCGTAAGCCCAGGCGTAGCGATCGACGTCATAGCTGCCGGTCGAGTCGAGGAGGCCGACGCGCCCTTTGCCGATCAGTGTGCGAGGATCGACGGACGAGAGATCGATCACTGACATGCGAGGCACTCCTCATAGTCCGTGCGCTGCGGCGGCTGCAGCGGCGCGGCCTTATCGCGGTCGGCGATCTTGCCGGCGAACGCCGCGCGCGAGATCGATTTTGATCGGCAGTAGTAGAGGCTCTTCACCCCGCGCTTCCATGCCGTCCAGTGCAACATGTGGAGGTCCCACTTATCCACGTCGGCCGGCAGATAGAGGTTGATCGACTGGCTCTGGCAGATGAACGCGGCGCGGTCGGCGGCAAGCTCGACGATCCAGCGCTGGTCGATCTCGAAGGCGGTGCGAAAGATCGCTTTTTCGTGCTCCGACAGGATGTCGAGATGGGCGACCGACCCCTCGTGCGCAATGATCGACTGCCAGGTCGCCAAAGTGTCGGCGCCTTTGGCGGACAACACCTTGGCGAGATGCGGATTACGCACCGAGATGGCACCGGACAACGTCTTGTGGGTGTAGATGTTGGCCGGGATCGGCTCGGTGCAGGCGCTGGTGCCGCCGCAGATGATGCTGATCGAGGCGGTCGGCGCGATCGCGATCTTGTGGCTGAAGCGCGCCATCACGCCGCATTCCAGCGCATCCGGGCAAGGGCCTCGCTCGCGAGCGAGCGCCACGGATGCCGCGTCGGCATCGCGACGGATTTTTCGGAACATGCTGAGATTGAACGACTTGGCCAGGACGCTCTCCATCGGAATGCCCCTGGCCTGGAGAAACGAGTGGAAGCCCATCACGCCGAGGCCGACGGAGCGCTCGCGCAGGGCGGCGTAGCGGGCACGCTCCATGCGGTCCGGCGCCACCGTGATGAAGTGGGTGAGCACGTTGTCGAGGAAACGCAAGACGTCCTCGACAAAGCCCGGCTTTTCCTTCCACTGGTCCCAGGTCTCGAGGTTGAGCGACGACAGACAGCACACCGCGGTGCGCTCCTCATCGCGATGATCGATGCCGGTCGGCAACGTAATCTCGCTGCAAAGGTTGGAGGTCGAGACCTTGAGGCCGAGCTCGCGCTGGTGCTTGGGGAGCGCGCGGTTCACGGTGTCGATGAACAAGAGATAGGGCTCGCCGGTCTGCAGCCGGTTCTCAAGGATGCGTTGCCACAGCTGCCGGGCGTCGATCTCGCGGACGACCTCGTTGGTCTTCGGGCTGCGCAGAGCGAACGCGGTGCCGGCGCCCACGGCACGCATGAACTCGTCGGTGACGTTGATGCCGTGATGCAGGTTGAGGCTCTTGCGGTTGAAGTCGCCGGATGCCTTGCGGATCTCGAGGAACTCCTCGATCTCGGGATGGTGTATATCGAGATAGACCGCCGCCGAGCCGCGCCGCAACGAGCCCTGGCTGATCGCCAGCGTCAGGCCATCCATAACATGGATGAACGGAATGATGCCTGAAGTGACGCCGCCCTTCACCTTTTCGCCGATCGAGCGAACATTGCCCCAGTAGGTGCCGATGCCGCCGCCGTTCGAGGCAAGCCAGACGTTCTCGTTCCAGGTGCCGACGATGCCTTCGAGCGAATCCGACACCGAGTTAAGGAAGCACGAGATCGGTAGGCCGCGCGTGGTGCCTCCGTTGGAGAGCACTGGTGTGGCCGGCATGAACCACAGCCGAGACATCGCATCATAGAGACGTTGGGCATGCGCAACATCGTCCGCGAAGGCGCAAGCCACCCGCGCGAACATATCCTGGAGGCCCTCGCCGGCGAGCAGATAACGGTCGGTCAGCGTCAGCTTGCCGAACGACGTCAGCAGGTCGTTGCGCGACCGATCGAGCGTGAGGTCGGACGGCTTTGGCGATGGCGCGAGCGGCCAAGGCAGCGGAGCCGGCGATGGCGTCGGCACAAGACACAGCTCAGGCGCGATAGGCTTTGCCTGGGCTGGGGGCCGCACACTCGGCAGCTCAACGAGATGACCATGCTGATCGAAATCGTAAGACGGCGACATCGGCAACCCCACGATGTTTGGGGGCTGGGGCCGCGCGGACGACTTGCGGGACCGGGCAAATGTCCCCGGTTGCAAGCGCCTCATCGGACACCCCGCCCGAGGACGTTCGTTCTGTCGCGGCAGGTCTCCTGGCTCGCGGGTCGCTGCGGGCTGTCGGCCTTCCCAGCGCTGTCGCGCCAGTGACCATGATGACAACCGCTCGCCGCCTACAGTTGCGGGGGCAGCCTCGGAGTAGCCGTTGCAGGCGCACCGGGTTCCCTCTTAGCTTCCATCCAACGAAATCTGGACTGGAAGACCGTGACATACTACATATAGCGGAACTCGCCGAGATTCGTCAAGCCTTATGGGATGAGGCACTTCAGGGTTTTAAGACGCCGAGCGTAGTTGTAGCGACCAAGAAGGAATAGCGATCGTTCTTCTGTCTCGAGTACTTGCAAACGTTCTTTTGAAGCCTGATCCAGTAAACATCCCCCGGCCATTGTCGTCAAACTGAGAGGCGAGCGCTGTCAAGGTTTAACTGCTGGTCGCTCCGCTTGAGCGAGACGCGATCCATATGCATGTGGCGACTAGCTCAGGCGGCGAGCAGCACAATCTGCGCTCCCTTGACCAGAACTGCATCATGTCGACGCGCTCTCTTCTCGACCTCCAGTTCGTGGGCCGCCTCGCCATCCCGACCAGCGCCCGCGTCGAACGTCCGAACCGCTTGATCCTGAAGCTGTTTCTTCCAGGCATAAATCTGATTCACATGCACCTGGTAGCGCTGCGCCAGATCCGTCACCGTTGATTGTTCTCGCAGCGCCTCCAAGGCGATCTTTACCTTCAGCGCCGCATCGATTGTCCGTCTCGTCTTCTTCATGGTCCGCTCCGTTTATCAAAACGGAACGGCATCCGCACCACCTGAGCCGCCGGTCCAAAATCCGGAGTCCACTTCAGGAAATCAGGGGGCTGCCACTATACGCCACGAGAGATATCATCTCAGTGACCTGCGGCTCATTCCGCGGGCTTAAGTCACTCCCTTGTTGCCACTCCGCGCAGGCATTGGTGCGTAATGGCGCTGGGATGACGCGAACTCTCGTCCTGAGTCCAGAAGGCGGCGCATTCGCGGGACGCACACTTGCGCCGCGTCATAGTGCTCGACGACGTGGTGGCGGGCGCTCTGGCGCAGCCCGGCGAAGTTGGTCGGCTGCTCCAGGGCTTCAATAACCCGTCCGGCAAGCTCGTCCACTGCGAAAAATGGGACAAGCAAACCGTTCTTGCCGGAGCTGATGATTTCCCGCACGGGTGCCGTGTCAGAGCCGATCACTAGACACCCCGTACTCATCGCTTCCAACATCGACCAGGACAGCACGAAGGGATAGGTAAAATAGACGTGGGCAGATGACACCTGAAGGGCTGCAATAAAGGTTTCATACGAGACGCCGCCCATGAAATGCACACGGGACAAGTCGAGGCGATCACGCACCTCATCAAGGAACGTTGATTTCCAGGTTGTACCCGTCGGGGGGGGTAGCCCGTAGGACACGCCATTCCTGCCGATGATGATGACTTGCGCGTTCGGCCGGCGCCTCAGGATCTCCGGCAGCGCCCGCATAAAGATATGGTAGCCCCTCAGCGGCTCTAGATTGCGCGCGACAAACGTCACGACCTCGTCTGAAGGGCAAAGGTGCTGACCATTCGGTAGTATTAGGCACGCTTGGGGGTTCGGCCGCATGCGCGCCGTATCGACGCCCTCGTGGATCACGTCGATCTTGCCTTGATAATGTGGGGGAAAGGTCGATTGCTGCCATCTCGTTGGCGAGATGCCCATTTCGCAATCCTCGAGCGCGAGCAGGGTCGTCGCATTCTTCAACTGGAGCCCGACGTGGCCATCAAGTCCGGGCATCGGAAACTCCGGGTCAAACCCCATGTCGCGCCCCTCCGGCCCGTAAAAGAATTCGCAATAGAGGAGCAACCGTGCCTTTGGGAAGAACGTACGCAACGGCAGGGTCTCGCCCCATCCCGGATGGGCGAAGATCAGATCAGGCGAGAACCCCGACGTCACCAAGTTCGAAAGACTGTACAACACCTGCTCCGCGCGCCGGCAGTCAATATCGAAGCGTCGCGCAAACGCATGCGTTCTCGAAACATCAGCTTTCGGAAGTGCGTATCTGATCAATCTTACCGATGGCATCGATCTTGAAGTCGGTGCGCCGACCGCGACAAGCTCGAAGCCAGGCTCCCTGGCCAAGGCAGCCGCAATGTTGCGATACTGAGCCGGGAAATTATTGTGAACGAACAGAATCTTCATCAGGGAAGCTCTGGGCGTGGCCGCAACGTGAATAAGTGCAATGAGGAAGTGTCGGTGGCACTAATGGTCGGCCGCGAAGCCCCGCTTCTATCGGGCCGATAACGAAGTGCAAAAGTGGTCCGTTTCCATCTCGCTCATTTGGTAAGGCGCCAATTTGGATGGCTATAAAATCAAAACGTAACTGTATCAGCCCTCGGCCAGTTCCCGAAGCCTAAACTGCTGTACCACTTGTGTCCTCAAGGGTTCGAAGTCCAGGACACATTCTGCTGTTCCAGATTGAAATTCATATGACAAATGCATGACAGACGTTGGTTGTGCTCATCCGTCTTGATGGGCTGCTTACATCCATCGCAATTGTCGTGAGCCTCCTTGATGAGCACCAAACAACTCCGCGTCAACTATGGCAAAGCTGCCGTCGAAACTTGATCAGCGTCAATGACAGTGCGAATGTGATCGAGCTATTAATAGGCTTTGTCAAATGGCGGAGCGGCTCAATGTAAAACCGAACAGATGCCCACGGTATCTGTTGCCGCCGGAATGGCGGTATCGCCGTTCGCTTACGAACGCTCCCTAAAAGCGTCTCGTTCGCTGAGAGACCCTCCGTTTCTCAAATGGTTCAGGCATGATAGTCGGCAACGAACAGCAATCCTGTTAATCGGATCGGATTTGGAGGGCAATGATGGACGCTGTTGAGCAGCAGAAAGTCGTCAGTCTCGATCGGGGATTGTTCTTCGTGAGCTACGCGAGAGCGGACGATCTTGCCTTCCCGCCTCGCGTTATGGTTGTGCCGACGCAGGGACATGAGGGGCGCATGGAAATTATCATGCATCCCGATGCGAGCGAGCCATACCTTTGGGCGCCCAATTGCGGTCTGATGGTGCGCGTCAACACGCCCGGCACGTTGCAGATTCAGGTTCAGCCGATGCGAACGGGAGGATCGCGCGCGGCTATGGTTCGTATCGAACCGATTCCATCCGGCCGCGCACCACTCGTCGCGCAAAGTGAGCGCGCGGTCTTGCACGCAAATGTTGCAATGGGGGACCTCAAGGTCCTCGGCCACGTTGCAGGTCGCGGCGATGTTGTCGTCGCGCCCAACGCATGGATTGCAGGTCCAACGGCCCCTTCGCGCATCGAAGGAATTGCCCTTGACTGGCCGGAGAAGCCTGTGGGCCTCGATATTCGCTATGCGGTCCAATTCGCCAATGGCCACGCGGGCAGCGGCAAAATGGTTTCACTCGGGACTTATGCTGGCACCCGCGGACGAGCCTTGCCGATCACGGCCGTCGTGCTGGAAATCAGCGGGGTCGATGGATTCGAGTTCGTAGCGGAAGCGACGTTCCTGAACGCGGCGACTTTGCGCGCTGTCGGCAAACGGGTGGTGCTGTCGGGGCCGGCCAGCCGCGAGCCTCTGGTCGGCATTCGTATCGGCGTCAACCGAATAGCAGCAGTGGACAATGTCGTGCCCGCAAAGCCGGCACGTCAGCCAGTCGGCTCGGGCAGGGTGCGTGTTTTCCGCAGTCGAGCTCCCAAGGGAGTTCCGTCGGCTAACGAGATCGGACCACCGCATGGTTCGTGACTCGGTCACTAACGTCCCTTCGCTTGGTGGGCCTTGCGCGCATATCACGCTCGAACGCCTCGCAGCCGAGGCGCTGACCGCGCAGGACTTCGCGGCGGCGCTCAAATACGTCGATCGACGCATTCGAGTTGCGCCTCCACCAGCAGCACACTGCTTCGTTCTCCGCGCCGAGGCCGCTTGGCGGCTTGGACTTAGCGAAGCTGCCTTGGCCGACCTTGAGCAGGCGCTTGTTGTCGATCCTTCCGATGTCGGCGCCAACCGCCGGATGCTGTCGTGGGCTGCCGACGATCGGCGACGGGCCGCAGCCGCTCAACTGATGTGTCGCGAAGCCAATCCGGCCATCCTTCGAGCTGCCATCGCGGAGCTACGGCGCGCGGGGGGCCGGCATTGGGCGGCCTGCTGTGTTTTCGACAATGACGTGACCGGCTGGGTCGCTTGGACCGAGTCTCTCCCCGTCAAAATAAGCCTTGCAACCGAAGACGGCACACTGACGAGCATTCTCGAGCCCAATCCGTTTCACCCTCTGGCGAGCGCGGACGTGCTGGCGACGACCTTTTTGGTTCGACGGCCGCCGTCCGTAGCACCTCAGATCGTGACGTTGAGATGCGGCGAAGAGATCATTCAGGTCCGACGCGTGGCACCCAACCTCGCCTCGACGGTGAGCCTTCGTTCCGTTCCCCACCCTTCCACCAAGCTCGGATCGAACGTCGATCCGACCGTTATCGTTCCCGTCTATAAGGATACACGAGCAACGATCGAATGCTTCGAGAGTCTCGACAAGGCAAGGCGCCCGCTGGGATCCCGCAAGAACGCCTTTCAGGTACTCGCCATCGATGACGCCAGTCCCGAAGTGGGGCTGCGGCGTTATCTGAGCGAACTCGCTGCAGCAGGGAAGATCCGCCTTCTCGTGAACGAGGTCAATCTCGGCTTCGTCGGCGCGATCAATCAGGCGCTGAGTGAGATCTCGACGGGCGATGTCGTGCTGCTCAACTCAGACACGCTCGTCCCACCTGGCTTCGTCGATCGATTGGCTGATGCAGCACGTTCCGCACCGAATATCGGAACTGTCACTCCGCTCTCCAATAACGGCGATATCTTCTCCTTTCCAACGCCAAACGATGTCAATCCGATGCCCGGCTATGACGAGATCGTCGCGATTGATCGCATCGCAAGCATCACCAACGCGGGCAGCGCAATCGATGTCGCAAGCGGCATCGGATTCTGCCTCTATGTGACGCGCGCCTGCCTCGACAGTGTGGGCGAGTTCTCGGATAATTTTGAGCGTGGCTATCTTGAGGACGTCGATCTCTGCCTCCGCGCGCGAGCCAACGGCTTCCGCAATATTTGCGCACCGTCGGTCTATGTCGGCCATCATGGCTCGAAATCCTTTCAAGAGGAAAAGCGAGGTCTTGTGCTTCGCAATCTCGTCATTTTGGACCAGCGATTCCAGAACTACCGCCAGGAATGCCGCGCCTTTGAAATCGCCGATCCACTACGGCCAGCGCGCGCGGCGCTCGAGCGCGCGCTACCATGGCCGGCGGAGCCGTCGGTGCTGGTGCTCGCGAGCGCGCGGACCTGCCCTGCTGTAACCGATGCGCGGATACGCCATCTTCGGTTGCATGGCGAGCGCGCGATCCTCCTCCTGCGGGAGCACGACGTTCTTCATCTCAGGGCTGCCGATGGAGGTTTGCCGCAGGCCACGCGTTTGAGCCTCGCCCCAGGGGCAGATCTCGCCAGTGCCGACGAAATCCTAATGCGGTTATCACCAACACGTGTCGAGCTCCTTGAGCCGACCCCGCCGCCGCGGCTGATCGAGCTGATTCGGGGCCTAAATCTTCCGGTCCATCGCTGGCTGATATCGGATAGCATGAGCGAGATCGCTTCCCTGCCCTCCGAGACGACCCTACTTCTCGTCCCCAGCAAAGCGGCTAAGGCCTTTGCGCAAAAAAGATGGCCCAATCGCAAGACCGTCCTACATGACTGGGCCACATGCTCGCTGACATTGCCTCCGCTCTCCGCCTCAGGTAATTCTCTCGTCATCGTCCCCTCTATGCCATCGCCCGTATCCCTGCGCACGATACGAACATTGGCAGATCGTCTGAGGAGGCGCGCCCCCTGGCTACCGATCGTCATCGCCGGGGCAACGTGCGGCGATGATCGCCTGATGTCGCAGCCCAATCTCTTCGTCACGGGCGCGGTTGCTGCGGATGAACTGGGTAAGGTCCTTGCACCGTACAATCCGGGCTGGCTCCTGACTGATTTCGAGCAGCCCGCGTTCGGTCATCCTCTCGTCGAAACCACCAAACAGGCGGCACGACCGGTCGCTTATCGCGACTGGTCCGGAGGCGCGCTGAAACCCCGCAAAGGCGACCTTGCCATTGAAGCCAACGTGGACGCGGCAGGGCTTGTCGACTGCGTGGTCGACTGGATCACGCCTTTATGAGCATGTCGCGTCTCTCTCGCCCCCAGATCGAACCGTTGATCACGCCAAAGCTTGTCAGCCGCCTTGCGCTCGCGAGCGATGGCACGTTGTCCGGCTTCGTGTACTCGCCCCAGGCGCCGGAGCGCCGCTTCACCGTAGAGATTTTGCTAGACGGGCTGGTGTTCAGAACAGCCTATGCCGACGCCTTCGTTCCCGCGCTTGCTGAACAAGGACTCGAGGCGAGTTGCGGGTTCGCGATCGCGATCGAGCCAAATTTGCTTCGCGCCGCGCGCGCCCTCGAGGCGCGCCTAGCCAATCTTGACGCGCCCGTCGGCCGCCCTCTTGATCTCGCGCGTGACCACGCAAGTCTCGCTGATCTGCGCAAGACATGCGAGTTACGCTGGCTTGGCGGGCTGCATTTCGAAGGTTGGATCGACAGCGAACCCGCTCTCTTCTTGGAAGCGATTGTTGACGGAGAGGCCGTCGCGCAGGTTCACGCTACAGCTTGGACCCATAGCGGTGAACCCGCCGCACGTCGGATCGTACGCGCCTTCCATCTCCACGTTCCCCAACGTTTTGCCAACGGACGCGTTCACAGGATTTCCTTGCGCAGGGGGAACGGAGAGCCAATCCCGGCGACGACCGTGTTTGTTGCCTTTCCTGACGGTCTCACCGGAATGATCGACGCCCTTGGCGGCTATGGTGCCGAGCGTCTGCGCGGTAAGCTGTATGATCAACTCATTCCAGCTTCGCTTCCCCTCTCCGACTACGTGAATTGGCGCGATCGCTTCCCGCTGCCGGCGCCGCAGGAGAGTGGCCTTTCGCTCGCTGTAGTCGTTGCCGGCGCCGCCGGCACTGAGCAAACCCTCGCCGCGCTGGACGCCCAGACCCACGAAAGATGGATGGCAGGCGTGATCGACGGTAAGCCGCTGTCCGTCGACCCCGACGCTATCCTGGAATTTCTGGACGATGCCGCATTCGATGCACATCACATCGTCATCGCGATGCCAGGTGTCGTGCTCGAGCCAAATGCCCTGGCGCGAATCGCTGCCGCATTCGCCGCCTATCCGGATGCGATCGCCCTGTACGGCGATCTCGATTTTCTTGCCGAGGACGGCCGACTCTGGCCGCTAGCCTTTCCCGCCTTTGACTATGAGAGAATGCTCGAGCAAGGCTATTGTGCGCATCTGTTCGCCGCGCGACGGGACGTCCTGCGCACAGGCCTCGAGGCCCGCCCCGACAATCTCTACCGCCTCTTCAACTGCCTGCTCGATCACGCTGGTCCGCACCAAGATTGTATCCTTCACTTGCCGGGAGCGCTGGCAACGCTGCCTAAACTCGATCGAGCGAACGCAAGCTACCAGCTTGCCGCGGCGAGCCAGATGCACCTCGACGCACGCGGCATCAGCGCGGACGTGATTCCACAGCGCGGCCATCTCTTTCCAGCGGTCCGAATTGGTCGAGCGATGGCGTATCAGCGCGTCACTGTGGTCATACCGACCCGCGATCGTCTCCCGCTCCTGCGGACCTGTCTCGACAGCATCGCGCCCGCGGTCGATCGCTGCCGCGCAGATATTCTTGTCGTCGACAATGACAGTGCCGATCCGGACACCATGGCCTACCTTGCAGGTCTGGCGAGACGCGGCGTGCGGACCTTGCGGGTCGAAGGCCCCTTCAACTTCGCAAGGCTCAACAATCAAGCCTGCACGGTTCTCGACAGCGACGTGCTGTGTCTGCTCAACAACGATATCGAAGCGAGCTCCGACGATTGGCTCGTGGAGATGCTGACGCGGCTGGCCGAGCCTGATGTCGGTGCGGTCGGCGCGCTCCTGACCTGGCCTGGCGGCGTCGTTCAGCATGGCGGTGTCGTGTTGGGGATGAATTTTGCGGCGTCGCACGCCTTTACCGACAGATTCGCCAACGATCCGGGCTTTCTCGATCAACTCCGGGTGGCGCACGAATGCAGCGCCGTGACTGCGGCCTGCCTCGCGACGAGACGAAGCGACTATCTTGCCGTTGGTGGAATGGACGAAGCGCGCTTTGCCGTCGCCTTCAACGACGTGGATTATTGCTTACGGCTGCGCCAGGCGGGCAAGCGCATCGTTTTCACGCCGCATGCGAAGCTGGTCCACACCGAATCGGCGAGCCGCGGTGTGGATGATCGTGCCGATCGACGCGGCCGGTTCGAGCACGAACTTAGCCTGCTTCGGGCGCGCTGGGGTGAGTGGCTCAACGAGGACCCCACTTACAATCCGCAGCTGTCGCGCGATGGGATTCCCTACAGCGGCCTCGCCTGGCCGCCGGGGCCGCGTAACCCTCGCTACAATCATCTTGCGCCAGCGCGCGACGTGCCGTTGGGGTTTTGAGGCAGCGCCTCATCGCCCCTCAAGATCGCCGCGCGCTCTTTGCTCGATCCGCCACTGTATCATGAATAGGCTCGCCGCTGGAGCGGGCGCGCCGGCTCAATACCCGCAGCTTCTTCCTGAACGAAATCGTCGAGTTCGACCGACAGCGCCACCTGCCAGGCCGGCGTGATCACTCCGAATTGTCTGTTCAGGCGCGACAGGTCGAGTCGGGAGTTGCAGGGCCGCATCGCGCTGGTCGGGAAATCAGCCGTGGCGATCGGAACGATCGTTTCCACCTGGAGCTTCAGACCGCGCGACCTGAGGCCGGCGACGATGGTGCTCGCAAAGCCATGCCAACTGGTCTGGCCGGTGCAGACGAGATTGACGACGCCGCCTTTGCGCGCAAAGTGCTCATTCAGGTTTCACAGATTTGGCAGCACGATATCAGCAATGGCACTAGCGATCGTCCTCGCCGTCGTCGGCGCGCCGATCTGGTCGGCAACGATGCGCAGCTCTTTGCACTCGGGCCCAAGCCGCGCGATGGTGCGCAGGAAGTTCGCGCCTTTGGCGGCGTAGACCCAGGAGGTGCGCGCGGTCAGATGCGGACCGCCGGCCGCGCGAATGGCAGTGTCGCCGGCAAGCCTGCTCGCGCCATAGACCGAAAGCCGGGCCCGTCGGACTATCCTCGCGCCACGGCGGCCTCCCCGGAGCCGTCGAAGACATAGTCGGTGGAAAAATGCACCAGCGGCACGCGGTGTTTCGCCGCCCATTGGGCGATGACCTCTGGGCCTCCAGCATTGATGCGGAATGCGACCTCGCGCTCGTCTTCAGCGCGGTCTACGGCGATTTAGGCCGCGGGGTTGATGATGAGATCGGGCTTGAAGATGTCGAGCTCGCAGACAAGCCGTTCACGCTTGGACATATCAAACTCCGCGATGCCAGGCGCAACGATCGTACCGAGCCCTGCCAGGAGTGGTTGCAATGCGCCTCCGACCTGGCCGTCGGTTCCTGTCAACAATATCCGCATCAGATTTGCCCGTAGGCTGGAAGGTTTTTCGAGTCGGCAAGGAGCGGCGCGTCCGCATCCTTCCCCGACAGCGACGTTCGATACCCCCAGTTGATGCCGATCGTGGGATCGTTCCAGCGGATCGAGATCTCGTTCTTGGGACTATAGAAATCGTCGCATTTGTAGAAAAAGTCCGCGGTCTCTGAGAGCACCAGGAAACCGTGCGCGAAGCCGCGCGCGGAACCCATAATTGCCGCCGGTTCTCGTCGCTCAATTCAACGGCGACGTGACGTCCAAATTTTGGGCTCCCGACGCGTATGTCGACGGCGACGTCGAGGACCTTGCCTCGCAGCACGGCGACCAGTTTGCAATGGGTGATGGGGATTTTGCAGATGCAGACCACGCAGCACACCGTAGCGCGAGCGGGACATTTTGTCCTGCACGAAGGTTGGCGAGGCTCTTCACTTCGGAAGCGACGACTGCGAAACCGCGTCCGGCTTCGCCAGCGCGCGCAGACTCGATCGTCGCATTGAGCGCGAGCAGATTGATCTGCCCCGTGATGTTATTGATCAACTCGACGATACCGCTCATCGCCTGCGCGGCCTCGGTGAGGCGCTGGGCAGCCTCAATGGCATATCGGGCGATGTCGTGAGTGCGCTGAGCTCTATCAAGCAGGCAATCAATGATGTCAGCGAATACGTGACATCCACTGCCGCCGCCATCGAGGAGCAAAGCACGGTGGCCAACGAGATGTCGACCAGCATGCAGCGTGCCGCCGCGGAATGGGGCGGGTGAGCGGGCGCAGGCCCGGTCGGTTACGGGCCGAGCGGGAGCAGCGCGCCGGGCAAGCTGCGGAAGAGGTCGGCTTCGGGGCATGCCGCGGCGAACGCAAGGCGAATGCGGCTCGCGGTTTCGACGACCCGGGCTGCGATTTTCAAGAGACGAAGACGCAGCGTCGCGAACTCGGCAGTGGCCAATTCCCGGACTTTGGGAATGGCGCCGCGCACGGTAAGCATCAACCAATAAGCGGCGGTGTGGAGAACGAGACGGACCTGGTTGGCGAGCGCCGAACGGCAACTGGTGCGATCGGAGGCGAGCTGCGTCTTATGCAGCTTGATCAGATTTTCGGCTTGGCCGCGCGCGCAATACAGGCTGTCGTAGATCCACTCGGCCGAGCCGACATCGAGGCTGGTGACGACGAAGCGGATGTCGAGGCCGAGCATCGTCGCCTCAATACGGGCGACAGTGCGCCGTTCGTGATCCCAGGACTTTGCCTTGTGGCGCGTCTCGGTATAGCCGCGCAGAACAGGCAGGTTCTCGATGGCGCGTCGCGTGCGAACGTCGTCGGCGACCTCGTCGACTTTTCTGGCGAGAGGCTTGGTACCGGACAGACCGAAGATGTAGTCGATGCCGTTGTTCTCGCACCACGTCATGGCCTCCGGCCGAGCATAGTGCCCGTCGCCACGGAACGTAATTCGCGTCTTGTGCCACCGCGTCCGGATATGCCGTATCAGGCGGCGCAGATGGGCACGCACCTCGACGCCGCCCGGCGTCTTGCCGGGCCGCAGCACGACCGCCACGGGCCGGCTCTTCTCTGTGTTTCGGCATGGAATAAGGACCCCGTATTCGGGGTAATCGGCATCCAATCGGGACCCCGGGGCAAGGGTCCACAGTGGCTTCCATTGAGTCATGGAAGCCGAGGTTGGGATGCTGGTAGTGGAGACGATTGCCAAGATCCGTCGCGCCTATTTTGTTGATGGTCGTCCGATCATGGCGATCTGCCGAGAACTCGGCGTGTCGCGGAAGGTGGTCCGCAAGGTTATTCGTTCTCAAGCAACGGAGTTTCGGTACGAACGGGAGACGCAGCCGCTCCCGAAGATGGGGCCGTGGAGTTCCGAGCTTGACCGGCTGTTGGCGGCAAATGAGAGCAAGGCGGCACGGGAACGGCTGACGCTGATCCGGTTGTTCGAAGAGCTTCGCGGCTTGGGCTATAACGGCGGCTATGACGCGGTTCGTCGCTACGCGCGACGCTGGAGCCGGGAGCGCGGCACCTCGACAGCATCAGCCTATGTCCCGCTGAGCTTTGCGCCAGGCGAAGCCTATCAGTTCGACTGGAGCCACGAGGTCGTGCTTTTGAGCGGCACCACGGTGATGGTGAAGGTCGCCCACGTCCGGCTCTGCCACAGTCGCATGCTGTTCGTGCGGGCCTATCTCGTCAGAGCTATGGCCGAAACTGGGTGATGACGGGTTGAGAGAGGCGGCGTATCGAGGCGGGTGTCCAGCCTGCCAGAACCTCAAGGAGAGCGATACGCCATGAACGAGACTACCAAGATTCTCCCCTTCCGTCAGCGGTCGGCGGTTGACGATCCACTGACAGAAATCCTGCGCAATGGAGCCCGTGATCTGCTCGCCAGGGCGGTCGAAATCGAACTGCAGGCGTTTCTGGAGACGACGGCGGAGCTGAAGCTGCCGGGTGGCCGCGCCCGTGTGGTCCGGCACGGCCATGGCCCTACGCGCAAGATTGCCACGGGGATCGGCGCAATCGAGGTCGCCCGGCCCAAGGTGAGAGACCGCGGCGCCAGCTCAGCCGATCGGATCCGCTTCAGCTCGGCGATCCTGCCGCTGTGGGCGCGGCGGACGAAGAGCCTGGATGCCCTGCTGCCGATCCTTTACCTGCGCGGCATCTCGACCGGCGACTTCCAGGAGGCGCTGTCGGCGCTGCTCGGCAAGGACGCGCCGAACCTGTCGCCGTCGGTGATTGCACGCCTGACGGCCGACTGGCAGGCCGAGTACGAGCGTTGGCAGCGACGTGACCTGTCGGCGCGGCGCTACGTCTATCTGTGGGCCGATGGGGTTTATTTGCAGGCCCGGATGGAGGATCACAGCGAATGTATCCTGGTGCTGGTCGGCGCGACGCCGGAGGGCCGCAAGGAATTGGTCGGCTTCCAGGTCGGCGCCCGCGAGAGCGCCCAGAGTTGGCGTGAGCTCTTGATCGATGTGAAGCAGCGCGGCCTGCGGATCGCTCCCCAAGTGGCGGTCGGTGACGGCGCGCTGGGGTTCTGGAAGGCCCTCGACGAGGTCTTCCCTGGCACGCGCCACCAGCGGTGCTGGTGCCACAAAGTCAGCAACGTGCTCGACAAGGTCGCCAAATCCGTGCAGCGCGCGATGAAGAACGATCTGCGGAACGTCTATCTGGCGCCGAGCCGGGCGAAAGCCGAAACCGCGATCGACACCTTCGTCGAGAAATACCGTGCCAAATACGGACCTGCGGTCGAGTGCTTGATCAAGGATCGTGAGGTGCTGCTCGCGTTCTTCGACTTCCCTGCCGAGCATTGGGTTCATCTGCGCACCTCGAATCCGATCGAGAGCGTGTTCGCCACGGTGCGGCACCGGACGGTGCGAACGAAAGGATCGCTCTCGCCGAAAACCGCCAAGCTGATGGTGTTCAAGTTGATCGACGCCGCATCGAAGACCTGGCCTTGAGGCACGCGCACGCGCACTCGGCTGGAGCGATGTCGAGGTTATTGATGATGATCTCGGCAAGTCCGGCGGCGGCGTTGCAAGACGTGGATTCGAGCGGTTGTTGGCGTTAATCTGCGAGGGGCGCGTCGGTGCGGTGTTTTCAATCGAGGCTTCCCGCCTCGCTCGAAACGGTCGAGACTGGCACACGTTGTTGGAAGTTTGCGGCTCCGTCGGCACGCTCATTATCGACGAAGATGGCGTCTATGATTCTCGGTCGATTAACGATCGATTGCTCTTGGGGATGAAGGGCACGATGAGCGAGCTGGAGCTCAGCGTCATTCGACAGCGATCAGTCGAAGCCGTCAAACAAAAGGCCCGGCGCGGCGAGCACTTCACGACGGTCGCGGTCGGGTATGTGAAGACGAAGGATGATCGAATCGAGAAAAACCCGGACGTACGTGTCCGCGAGTCCCTGGATCTTGTCTTCAGGAAGTTTGTGGAGCTCCAATCGATCCGGCAGGTCTTGCTCTGGTTGCTCCAGGAGAAGATCGCACTACCCTTCGCCGCGGGAGGTTCGCACGATCCGAAAATCGAATGGCGTACACCAAGCTACACGACGTTGAATCACATGCTCACCAACCCTGTGTATGCCGGTGCCTACGTGTTCGGACGACGGGGTGTCTGGATGACGGTCGAGAACGGTCGGAAGAAGGTAAAGCGAAATCCCCAACGAGATTGGAAAGCCTGGGACGTGCTGCTCCGCGACCATCACGAGGGCTACATCTCCTGGGATGAGTTTGTTCGAAACCAGCGCCTCATTGCGGACAATGCCAACGGCAAGAGCTACCTGGGTCGAGGAGCCGTCCGACGCGGCGAAGCACTTCTCCCTGGGCTTTTGCGCTGCGCGCGATGTGGCCGGCGGTTATACGTTCAGTATTCCGGCAGAGGCGGCGACACGCAGAGATATGTCTGCCGCGGAGACTTCAACAAGGCGGCCGTCGCAGCCTGTCTTGGCTTCGGTGGAATGCGCCTCGATCGGATGGTGGCGCGAGAGGTGCTGGAGCGGCTTCAACCGCTTGGCGTTGAGGCTGCGCTAAATGCAATGAAAACTCAGGGCGCCGAACAGTCGGAAAAACTGCTTCAGCTCCAAAGGTCTCTTGAACAGGCGCATTACGAAGCAAACCGAGCGTATCGCCAATATGACGCGGTCGACCCCGACAATCGTCACGTCGCTGGTGAACTTGAGCGTCGCTGGAACGAGCGCATCCAAGCTGTGCGTACAATTGAGCGAGAAATCGAGAGTTTGGCCAGTTCGCCTTCTCCTGGACTTAGCGCCGGCGATCGCGAAGCGCTGCTTAAGCTCGGGGACGATCTGAATAGAGCTTGGCAGCGCCCCGGTGTTACGTCGGAGATCAAGAAGAAGATCCTGCGTACAGTGCTGTCGGAAATCGTCGTCGACCTGGATCAGGACAATCAGCATCTGAACCTCATCATCATTGGCAAGGTGGCGATCACACCCGCCTGAAAGTTAAGAAGAACCGTGTCGGCGTGACGCGTTGGACGACCGACATCGAGGTAGTGGATCTTGTGCGCATGCTCGCACGTCAAATGCCTGACTACTCGATCGCCGCCTTGCTTAATCGCTCCGGAAAAACAACCCCGCACGGGGCGTCCTGGACGAGGACGAGCGTATGTTCGTTGCGCAGAACCCGCGAGATCGCCCGTTATCGTGAGGGGGAACGCCAGGATAGAGGTGAGCGCTCGTTAATCGAAGCAGCAGAGATGCTCGACGTCAGTCCATCGACGATACGTCGCATGATCATTGAGGGACGATTGCCTGCGGAGCATTTATGCAAGGGCTCGACATGGATCATCAAACAATCTGATCTCACGCGACCGGACGTGCGCCAAGATGCCTCTCGCAGGCGATCGCGCCGCAGTCCGTCGTCTTGCGACGCCAACCAGAAATGCCTTGAATTATAAGGAGATAGACAGATGGGTAGTATGAAGCGCCCTCGTCGTCGCCGCTGAACAACGAGTTCTTTTTTCCGATCGCAATCGGCCTGATCGATCGCTCGACCGTGTTGCTGTCCGGCTCGATCCGCCCGTCATCCAGGAACGCCATCAGACCCTGCCAACGTTCGAGCATGTAATCAATCGCCTTGATGAGCGTCGAGCGGCGGGAGATCCCGTCCTTCACCGCGATCAGACGAGCCTTCAACGCCTCCATGAGCGGCTTCGTCTCGGCCTGTCGCGCCGCGCGGCGTTCCCCGGCGCCGAGACCGCGGATCCTCTCCTCGATCGCCTAGACGGCTGCGATGCGCTCGATGACCTCCGCGGCGAAGGGTGAGTTCGTCGTCTTGTGCACCCTCACGAAGTTGCGGCGCGCGTGAACGAGACAATACGCCAGCTGGATCTGGCCCGACATCTTCGCATCGCCCACCAGCGAGGCGTAGGCGGCATAGCCGATGGAGTGGACGCCCCCCCCGACGGCATCAAATGTGCCAAAGTGCGGGTGTTTAAGACCCGGCAAGGAGGACGTCCATGAACGAGATTAGCATCATTGGTTTGGATTTGGCAAAAAACGTATTTCAGATCCACGGCGCGGGGCCAGACGGGAAGGTTGTTCTACGCAAGAAGCTCAACCGCGGCAGATTGCTCGAGTTTTTCGCCAGCTTGCCAATCTGTGTGGTCGCGATGGAGGCCTGCGCCAGTGCTCATTACTGGGGACGGGAGATCGGTAAATTCGGTCACGATGTCCGGCTGATCAATCCCTCCTACGTGAAGCCATTCCTCAAGCGCCAGAAGAACGATGCTGCAGATGCGGAAGCGATCGCCGAAGCCGCGTCGCGCCCAACGATGCGCTTCGTCGGCGTCAAGAGTGCCGAGAAGCAGGCTTCTTCCATGGCATTCAAGGTTCGCGACCTGTTGGTTCGGCAGCGAACGCAGACGATCAATGCGTTACGCGGACATCTGATGGAATACGGCTTGATCGTCGCTCAGGGTATCAGACACATCTCTCGTTTGAAGGAGCTGATGGAAACATATCACGACCTGCCCGATCTCGCCCGCGGCCTTTGCCAGGATCTCCTAGAGCATATTGAATCCCTGTCGAAACAGATCGCAGAGCTGGAGAAAGGACTACGGGTTCGTGCCAGACAGGACGATGTCGCCTCACGCTTGATGACCATTCCGGGCATCGGCGCAATCTGCGCCACAGCGATGGAAGCCTTAGCGCCCTCGGCGGCGACTTTTTCCAAAGGCCGTGATTTCGCGGCCTGGATTGGTCTCACGCCTAAACAGAATTCATCCGGAGGTAAGGATAGGCTCGGCCAAATCTCCAGGATGGGCCAACGAGATCTTCGACGCCTCCTTGTTCTTGGTGCAACCGCCGTGGTGCGATGGGCAAGACGATATGGAGCGCCAGCCGGATCCTGGCTGGCGAGAATGGTTTCGAAGAAGCCCCCAAAGCTGATCGCAGTCGCTTTGGCAAACAAAATGGCGCGTATCGCTTGGGCCTTGATGGCCCACGGTGGCGTCTATCAAACTCCGGCTTCTGGTACTGCGTAACGCAGAATCAGAGGCAGCGAGACGTCGGGAATGTGGTAAGGTCTACCGGAGGATTATGGGCAAACGGTCAGAGACTGGATTGGAAGATTTATTAAGTCGATGAGTGCCAACAAGCACGCCTAGCCGAACTGAATCCGATCCACGCATTCCATAAGGGCCCGCGACGTGTCGAAGTCGCATCACGAGGCCGGACACACGTCAGCACCCGACCACATGCCTGTACCGAAGTGAGATTTTGCTTGCATTTACCGGGGCGTCCACACACGACTTGCAGCACGCCTTCGAAGCCGGCCAACTGCGCCACGATCTCCTTCTTGCCGCGACCGCCTGCGAACACGTAGGCGACCGCCGGCGGCGCCGGCCCCTTCCACGCCCGATCGTCCGTCGCGTGCGCCCAGAACTGGCAGATCCTCGTGCGACCGCGTCCCGGATCGAGAACTGGCAGCGGCGTCTCGTCGCAGAACAGCCGCTCGAAGCCATGCATGGTCTTCAGTTGCAGATCGTAGAGGCCCCTGACCAGCCACGCCGCGCTCCCCATCCAGCGCGCCAGCGTCTGACGGTCGACGACGACACCCTGGCCCGCCAGGATCTGCGTCTGGCGGTAGAGCGTCGATTGCCAGGCATATTTGGCCGCGGCGATATGCGCGATCAGCGCCGTCGTCGCCATGCCGCCCTCGACGAGCCGCACCGGTGCCGGGGCCTGGACGATCGGGCCCTCACAGGCGCGGCAGGCATATTTGGGACGGATCGTGCGGAGTACACGCAACCACGCGCGAACCCGATCGAGCGCTTCGCTGCTCTCCTCGCCGATCCGATGCATCTGTCCCGTGCAGCACGGGCAGAGCGTGGACGCCGGCTCGATCACCCGCTCGACCCGGGGCAGATGCGCCGGTAGCGCGCCGATGTTGCGCCTGGGTTTGCGCCGCTTCGGTTTCCGCGCGTCCGGTTTGTCGTCATTGGCCGGAGGCTGCGCGCCCGCAGTCCGTTCCAGATCGAGCGCGATCTGTTCGGCGCAGACGATCGCCGAGCGCTCCGATCGCGCGCCGAAGATCAGGCTCTTCAACGTGGCGATCTCTGCGCGCAGATCGTCGTTCTCGCCTTCGAAAGCCAGCACCATCTCGGCGAGAGCCGCAGGGTCAGAGGGGAGATCTTCAGGGCGAAGCGCCATATCGCAGAGCTACATGAACACACTCGCAATCGCCAGCAAAACAAGACGATTCAGGCAACTTTCGTCGGCCGCTTCGTCACCTTCGGGACCACACGCGACCACTCCGCAAGACCTTCGATCAGCATCGCCAGTTGTCCCCCCGTCACCGGCATCGTACCCTCGCGAACAGGTGGCCAGGCGAAGCTCCCATTCTCGAGCCACTTCGTCGCTAGAACCATTCCCGAGCCGTCAAAAACCAGTAGCTTCAAACGATCCGATCGCTTCGATCGGAAGACATAAACGTCGCCGGTGTAGGGCTTGCCGCCTAATCCCTCCGCTACCAGCGCGACCAGGCCATGAACGCCTTTGCGAAAGTCAATCGGCTGCGTCGCGACGAACACGCGGACCATTGGACCAAACGAGATCATCGCGTCGACCTCACCGCCGCCAGCACGCGCTCCAGCGTCGCGGCGTCGACGCCGACGGGCACGCGCACCGTCGCGCCCGCGATCATCACCTCGATCCGCTCGGCCGGACTCACCAGAACCTGCGCCTTATCGATCGCGTTTGGCTGCGCCTCGACGGCGGCGTCGAGCCTGACTTGCACGAACTGCGGCACTTCGCTCGACGCGAGCCGCGCTTGGCGCCGCCACACACTGAGCAGTCCCCGGTTGACCCCGTTGCGTCGAGCCACCTCGGAAATGCTCGTCTCCGGATCGGCGCTCTCGGCCACGATCCGCGCCTTCTCCGCATCGCTCCAACTGCGCCGTCGCCTCTCCCCCGTGATCACCTCGATCCGCTGATAGGAGGCGGCATCATGCCTGTCGTGATGTCTGTCTTGATGCATGGAATGAGCGTCCCTCACGTTGTCTATCCACGCACGAGTCTCGCTCATCTCGCCCACCTAAACGAGGTGGGGTCGTCGTACCGCTATCGGCGCAACTGGACCTTTGCAGGCAGCGAGCGCGGCGCTCAACGTTGCGCCGTCATGCTGACGATAATCACCACCTGCCGTTTGAACGACGTCGATCCCAAAGCATGGCTCGCCGACGTCCTGGCCCGTATCGCTGATCTGCCCGCCTCGCGTCTGCACGAACTGCTGCCCTGGGAGTGGTGACCTTGCCCCCTGGACTTAATCCAGATTGAAGTTCGCTCTGGCCCATATGAGGACCAGAGCATGAAGCGCAGCCGCTTTACGGAAGAGCAGATCATCGCGATTTTGAAGGAGCACGAGGCTGGCGTGTCGGTTGCAGATCTGTGCCGCAAGCACGGTGTCAGCGACGCCAGCATCTACAAATGGAAAGCCAAGTTTGGCGGGATGGAGGTCTCGGAGGCCAAACGGCTGAGGACGCTGGAGGACGAGAACACGAGGCTGAAGCGACTTTTGGCCGACGCCATGCTGGACAATGCGGCGTTGAAGGACCTCCTGGGAAAGAAGTGGTGACGCCCGCCGGGAAGCGGAAAGCTGTCGCCCATCTCGTGGACGCCCACGGGATGAGCGAACGGCGGGCGTGTAAAGCCATCGGCTGTTGCCGCATGACCGTTAGATATCGGACGACCCGGGCGGATGATGCTGCCCTACGCCAACGCATGAGAGCGATCGCCGAGGTGCGCCGTCGCTTCGGCTATCGGCGCCTGCATGTTCTGCTCAAGCGGGAGGGCTATCTGGTCAACCACAAGAAGCTGTTCCGGCTCTATCGGGAAGAGAGGCTCGTGGTCCGTCGCCGTGGTGGCCGCAAGCGAGCGCTCGGGACCAGGGCGCCGATGGTGGTGCCGATAGCGCCGAATGACCGCTGGTCGCTCGACTTCGTCTCGGATCAGCTCACCGATGGCCGCCGCTTCCGCATCCTGACCGTGGTCGACGAGTGCACGCGCGAGTGCCTAGCGTTGGTGGCCGATACCTCGCTGTCCGGCTCCCGGGTGGCTCGGGAGCTTGACCGGCTGATCATCGAGCGCGGAAAGCCCAAAATGGTGGTCAGCGACAATGGCACCGAACTGACCAGCAACGCCATCCTGACATGGGCCGATCAGAGCCGCGTCGCCTGGCATTACATCGCGCCGGGCAAGCCAACGCAGAATGCCTTCATCGAGAGCTTCAATGGCCGGCTCCGAGACGAATTGCTGAACGAGACGCTATTCACTTCGCTGGCCCAGGCAAGGGTCGAACTCGGACATTGGCGGGCCGACTACAACGATGCGCGACCTCACTCGCAGCTCGGATGGAAGACACCATCGGAGTTCGCATTCACCTGCAACCCGCGACGGGATCTGGCGCTGCGCTATGCCGATGGCTCCGCACCAGCTCCCGTCGCTACCACCGACCATTCGGGTAAATCCACCAGCCAGAGCGAACTCAGGACTGGATAAATCTTGGGGGCAAGGTCAGTGGAAGCGCCTGCTCGAAGCTAAAAAACAGGCCACTGCCGATCAGCGGGCGGCCTGAACCTCACACGCGACGATCATAGAGCGGACTGTTTACGCGCGCACCAGCCGATCACGCGGCCCTCCTCGTGTGCATACGGTACGCCATCGACGCCTCCAAGCTCGAACGCGATCTCGGCTGGAGCGCCGTGGAGAACTTCGAGAGCGGCATCGACAAGACGGTGCGCTGGTATATCGAGCAGAAGCCGTGGTGGCACGCGATCCTGGAGCGTCGGTATACCGCGAACCGGCTGGGGTTGACCGAGTAGCTGCCGTAGGCTTCCCGCGTGCGGCGAAGCGAACGAGACTGGCAGGCCAAGTCCTCCCGCGCTTGCCCAAGTCGTCTAACGCTTGAAGATATAGGCCAACAGCTGTGCAGGTCTCGGCATGCAAGCGTGCGGCTGAGAATCGGTGCAAGATCGAGGAATGTCTGAATGCGGTCCTTGCGAGACCCAGCGAAAAACGACGTCGTACCTGTGCGGAGGATAGGGCTCCGCAACTGACGAAAGCGTTACTGGCTCGGAGAGATCGTCGGTCGATATTGCGGGAAATTGGAACCTGGGAACATCGTTTGATTTGGTATCGGCAAGACCGAGAGCGCTTGCGTTGAAGCTCACGTCAGCGGCTGCCTCACTCGGAAAGTTCACGCGAATCTTGCCAACTCCGCCTGCGATGGTAGGCGCTGAGAACGATGGAAGTCCAGGGAGCGATCCCCTCCCAACAATATCGGTTGAGCTACTGGAAGAAATCAGCTTTACAGTTCTCCAACCTCCCATCTTATACGCAAGGTATATACCATTTCTCCGGCCTTCATCGAACTTTGTGTAGACAATGAGCGGAGTACCCTCCGTGGTTACGTTCAGTTGGGCATTGTTGACTAGGCCTTGCCCCTCACCCACATCATCTACGACATCGCAATTCGTTGGATTGATTGAGCCGAAGAGTGGATCACCGTTAGCTCTGTTCCAAGCAGCAAGGTCGCCACTTTTGACAAAGCAAACTCTGAAATTTGATGCCACGTCCGGGGTTTTCCGCCAGACAATCGCGACATTGATCTCACCGTTCGGCCCTGCTACGAACGGCGTCGGGTATGCACTCACGGACTTATCTTCCATCCTATCAGAGAAGAGGGGCGCTTCGGAAAGGCGACTCCAGTTCCTACCATTGAGTACATTCGCGTACCACGCCCCATTACCACTTACCCCATTCCGAAAGACCATAAACAGACGTTTTCCAAGCCTCTGAAAAGAGGGATAGGTCACGTGCCCCTCGTTTCTTCCCGTCATTGACGCCGGTGACAAGTCTGTGATCGAAAGCGGGGACGCTGAATGAAAGTATTTCAAAGGCTGAGCGTGGTTCACAAAGATGACATGCAGCCTTTCATGGTCGTCAAGAGCTAGCTTAGTATCATCGTGGCTGTCCCAGCCAGGCGTTCGACCTGGAAGCTCAATACGCTGCACCGCTCCCGAGACAAGATCTATGGAAGCAACGCGGAATTTTCGTTGTGCGCTGTAGTATACGATGAACGCGCGCTCCCCCACGGTCAAACTTGAAAATCGTGAATTCGTGCCGGTCCAAACAGTATCTACCAGCACAATCGCGGGCCGCTTCTCATCTGCAGCCCAAGCAAGTCCGAGAACGCAAAGCACCGCGAATACAAGAATCGCTTTCCAGAAGCGCAACAGAGTTCGTTGCAACTCTAGCATTGGTAATATAGTCTCCATAGGGAAGGCAGTATAGGTGCCGACCGCTTCAAAGAGTCAACGTTTGCAGAATGGATTGTGATGCGACTACGTCGACTTGTTTCGCGCGCTTTTAACAATCGATCGCCGACACTGGCGGAACGATTCTACAAGCATTCGCGCCCTGACATCGATAAGTGGGAACATTATATCACTAAGTACTCTGAACTGTTTCTCGGACTTCCACCAAAAGTTGCCTTGCTTGAGATTGGCGTCTACCGCGGTGGCTCTCTTCGCCTCTGGAGTGAATACTTTTCATCAGATAGCGTTATTGTAGGCGTCGACAAGAATCCACACTGCAAGACGTACGAAAAAGCGAATATAAAGGTCGCAATCGGAGACCAGGGCGATCAACGGTTCTTGTCAGACCTCTCGGCACAATTTGGGGGCTTCGACATCGTTATCGACGATGGAAGTCACCTCGTCTCCGACCAGATCGCATCGTTCCAGGCACTCATACGATCAACTAGATGCGCCTACGTCATTGAGGACACTCATGCCGCGTATTGGCAGGCACCTCCAAGCAAGGCCGACCTGTCGAATTTTCTGATTCAACAGTTCGATACATTGCATGAGTGGTTCGTTGCAGCCGGAACGTCTGAATCATTCGACGATGCCAAATGGATCAATCAACATCAGACTGAAATATCCGACCTGCGACGTAGGCTGGTCTCAATCGAGCTACTCGACAGCATGATGATATTTCGATTGGGCACCAATCCGCCCCCAAAGAGATTACGTACCAAGATTGTGGGTGTAGCTAAGACCTGACCTAGGCGCTCCCACGGCTTGCGACCTTCGGCAGCAAGATTGCAGCCAACCGGCCTCCGGCCAACTACGGCCTCCTGGAAGCTAAGCCTTCATCAAAAAGAGCGAATCCTGAAAGCTTAAGACGCTCTTTCTTCCCGCCCAAGTACCATAGAATGCGGCCGCAGTGTGAAGGCCCAATTCAGCCAGGACCTCTCGCAACCAGATCTCATCAAAAGAGATCGCGTGCAACGGATCGTCCGCGTTGAAATAGGAACAGTGATCATTCAACACATACTTCATTGGATATGAAGACTGCTTGAGCGATTCCAAACGCCTACTCTCGCCATTCGATAGAAAGAATGTAGCGTATATCACGCTCTTCTCATCCATGACCGATACAATTTCCTTCAGATAGGTGATCACGTCCGCTTCATACATATGTGTAAAGACGCTTAGGACAAAGATCGCATCAGGAGATGCGTATCGCCTATCTATTCTGAAGTCTTCCGTTTCTAGCTTGCCCGACGCATTGTAGCGATCGTTCATTGCGTCAAAGTGATGAAATTCATAATTTGGCAGCACCGGAGACAAATTGGATTGCAGCCAGTTGATCTGAGGCGCAAGCACGTCCGCGCCCCAATAATTGCCGCGATATCCCTTTGCCGCTAGGGCGTATGCGATACGGCCGAAGCCACAACCAATGTCGATAACCGGTCGTCCGCGAAGCTGCAGAACCCGAGTGCCCAAAGCAAGAAGACCCGCTCCATTCTTGGGAAAGCTCTCCCAAGTTTCGTTCATAAATAGCAAGTCTCTCGGGGGAAGAGGAAGCACTTTGCCGTCCACTTCCAACACGGGTCGTTCCATCGGTTTAGCTCCACCTAACTCACAACTTCCCAACAACCTCCAGCCCTAGGCTAACGTTTTCCTTAATTGCTTGTGCCTGGCTAACCTGCTTTTCCTTATCATCAAACAGTGCAGCAGCCAGGGAACGAACGCTGTTCAAGAGCGGATTCTCTTCCATAAACTTCACGGCAGCCTTTACCCGCCGTTTCGAGTGCTTCTTGAACAATGCCTCAGCGCCTGCCTCCATATACTTGGTTCGTTCGGCATCGGAGTAGCTCTTGGACTTTGCATGGAAAACGTACGTGTTCGTGGCAATGGCCAGTTCAAAGCCAGCATCCGCCGCACGAAAACAAAAATCGTTCTCCTCTCCATATCCAAATGGAAACGCACTCTCATCAAACTCGCCAATCGCCTCGAGCACTGCTCGTCGGATACACAGACAAAACCCGTGGACTAGGGGCGTCAGCGGATAGATCCCATTCCAGCTCGCTTCAAGATGCTGATCCAAATCGTGAACAGTCATGCCTTCGGGTAAAGGATTGATGGCCGTTTGTCCAACAGCTCCCTTAACGCTAGGCACGGACTGATAGCTTGCAGCATTTGAGAGTGGACCAACTATTCCGCGAGCATCCGAGCTGAAAAGAGCACTGCGCAACTTCCTAATGCCTGTAGGAGGAACGAGCGTATCACTATTGAGTAGAACGACCGCATCCGCTTTCGATTGGCGCAGTGCTGCATTCACCGCCCTCGTGTAACCGCCGCGCGCAGCAAGTGGTAGGATCGTATGCTCTAGCCAAGAGTACTGAAAGCGCTCGATCGCCAATTTGGTTGGCTTGTCAGATGCGTCATCAACCAAAATAAGTCTAAAGTTGTGATCCGCCTGATCGACCAACGACCGAATGCACTTCAAGACGTCGTCTAGCGCGTTATGGACGCAGACAACGATATCCACTGTCGGCTCGCGCACGCCGGAGCGCTTGGCTGCCGTCTTGTCTTTAGCGCCCCTCCTCCGGTCCAAGGGCGCCCCCTCTGCAAAGGATACTCTCGCAGGCCTGTACCACGGTTGATCCGAGAGTGGCCGGCCGGGCCATTTATTCATGCCGTGTTCAAAGAGGCAGAAATCGGGAGCATCCCGAAGCGAGAGTCGATCTGCGAACACAGGCTTCCAATTAACGCCACTCTTAAAGATCGCGTAGTTGATACCAATCTGATCTCGGCGGCTGAAGCGGTCCATTTCGGTCCACCAAACCCTGAACATCTCTCGAATTTCTTTGCGCTGTCCGAGGAAGCAGAAGAAGTTTGTTTCGATCAGTTGGCTTGACGCCAACTCGGAGATTGTCACGTACCTCCGGACTTGCTCGTTGATAAGATCGGCTTCGTCCAGCTTCATCTCTTTGCAGATTGACGCTTCTTCGAAGCAAGTCTCTCGAAGCGGATGGGCGATTGCCGCCAGAGAAATATCGCCTCCTAGCATATCCAAATAGGGCTGGAGGGTCCGCCGAATAAGGACGTTTGCATCGACCCAGACGAAATTCTCGTAGTCGACGCAATAATTAGTCAAGTGCGTTTTGACGTAACGCGCGCTTCGTCGCGGATCAGGATCGCGGTAGTCTGCCTGTATAATGTTGAATACGCCATAACCATCGACTTGATTATCGCTGAAGCAATAGTAGTCGCAATCGTCCTCCAAAACTTCTGGAAGAAGCAGAGTATCGAAATCTCCAAACACGGCTGTGCAAACAGCAGTTCGCCCACGTCCCTTATTCTTCCGGCTGGCGCGATATTGCAGGATATCCTCCGTACGATCTCGCTCGAGAGGCTTATAGAGCCTCTTCGGGTGATAGTAGCTCGTGAGGTTGTGCGCAACGTCGACAGAGATGCAGCTTACCTGGTATCCAAGGGTCAATGGAACAATGCCCAAAAGCCTTTCAAGCGCATGGGCAAACGTTCCATCTAGCTGTCCTTCTTCGGGAGCAAACTCATCGAGTGTGAGCTTTGCGGTTAAGATTGGCGCAATCGCAGGTGGCCGTACCCAGAGAAATGAACCGGCTGGATAATCCGGGCACACGTCTCCGGTGTACTCCAGGCCTATACGATCGAGCGCAGCGTCCACAACGGCTCGGTTCTTGCCCCAATTTGGTTGGCTGCGAAGCGCCCCATGGTATGGCGGATGCAACAGTCCGAGACCAGGCCGCGTTTCAAATTGATTGAGAATAGATCTTACGAGTTCCTCCGATCCGAGAATATGGTGACAGAGAAACCGTCGCCAATCGCCATGTGCGAAGTTGTGCGCCGAACGTTTTGAATGGAGGTGACAAAGCAGATCGTACTTTAGGATCTCATCAGCCAGATCCACAAAAAGGGGCGCCATATCTCGACCACGATTTTCGCAATGCCAAACGTCGATCAGATCTACATTCGGAAGAAGCATTCGGAAGTGCGCCTCTATGCTCAGCAGGTCATTGACCGATTTAGGCACAGATATGTAGAGGTCAAAATCGATCGGAATGTTAGCTAGATAGTCGGCCAATTCCTCGGATAGCTCGGGGTAGAACAAGTGGAGGTGGACTGCGATCTTAGGAGATCCCACAACCTTTCGATCGTATGAGAACACCTGCTCGAATGGGCCATACTCGGGTACACCGACACGAAATAGTGTGGTTTGTCGGTTGCGGGCTTCCGGTTTTGGAGCCCGCCCCTCCTTTTGCCCAAACAGAAGGAAATGAACCAAAGGATTTGCTTTGGACGCCTTCACGTCCATGTTTGCATTGATATAGCCGTTAGTATCGAAATCTGGCGATGGATCGCGTCCTTCTAGAAATCCGATCTCCAGATAATGCTTAAGCGGTCCTCCGGGGTAGCCCGCAGCATCGGGATGCGTTTTCAGATACCAATCCGAATTGAGGAATGGACTAGGATCCCGATCGTCCAGGTGCAATAAAAAGTCAGCCAAGGGCGTTCGATCTTCGTTGAATGGACCGTACTTGGTTGAGTACCATGCATGAGAAAACAGCGCGTTCGGAGATCGGTCCTTCAGCGAGCCAACAAATATGTAGTGCAGAAGAGGATTCCAGCCGAAAGCCTCCAAATCGCTGTTGGCCAACTTGTAGAACTTCAAATCGAAAATTGGATTTGGCGTCCGGTTCTCGCGGTATCCCTTCCCGTTGAAATGAGAGAGAGGGTCGATACCTGCTCCCGCAACGTCCTTATTTTTGAAAACGTACCATTCAGAGGAGAAAAGGCCTGACTCCTTTACAATCTGCCTCACTTTTGATGCGTCAAAAGTCAGCTCTCCGCTCTTCACAAATTCGGCGGCCTCTCTGTCCTCGTTGATCCCCCTCAGCAAGAAGTGAGAGTAGGGATTCATCCCAGCCCTTTTGATGTCTGGATACTTTGACAAGTACCATCTGGGCGAAAAATAGAAGCTCGGTTGGAGATGGGCGGCCCACCCCACGTCCCTAAAATGCTGCTCGGGAGTTTGATCGGGTGCCAAGGTGATCGAGTTATGCCGGACGTACCACTCCGGATCGAAGTACGGCGTGGCATCAAGCAAGCCTTCGATCTCAGCGAAGGACGTATATTTGGACATTCCCATTTTTCGATCAATCACCAACGCGACTATTGCGCCGCACGACGACTGCGATGCAAGAACTGAGCCTCAGAAGTCGAGCAGAATTCACTGAATAACGACGTCGAGTCGTAAGATTGAAGGTCTAAGACTCGAAGGATGACTAGCGCAGAGATTCTGTCTCCCGTGTGAAGGTCCTGTCGCTTGTCGCGCCAATCGACCGGAGGCGGCGCACGGCGCCCTCATTGCGCTGCCTCGCCGCGTATTGATACCAGTTCACCGCAGCGTCGCAATCCCGCGTGGTGCCCCGGCCCGACATCAACGCGTCGCCCAGCGCAACCTGCGCTTCGGCCATGCCACGCTCGGCGGCCCTCTGAAACCATTCCGTCGCCTTCGTCACGTCAGCCTCGCGCCCCTGTCCCCTCCCGAGCATCACGGCAAGGTTGTACTGCGCAACCGTATGTCCCTGCTCTGCAGCGGCCTCGTACCAGTTCACACCCTCTGCAAGATCCAGGCCCACCCCGTAGCCCGTGCAGTACATGACGGCGAGCCGGAATTGTGCGGCTGCATGCCCCGCGCGCGCCGCCTTGGCCATCCATGATGCTGCTGCCTGCGCATTCTCGGCGCCGCTCTTCGGATCCAGATGGAGGAGTCCCAGCATATACTGCGCCTCGACATGGCCGGCATCCGCTGCGCGCGTGAGCCATGGGGTGGCGCCTAGCATATCGACGGTCCCGCCGAACCTACCCATTTTCAGCGCGCCTAGTTGAAACGCCGCCGGGGGATGACCGGCCTCGGCGGCCTCTCCCAATAAGGAGTGCGCGCGTGCAACGTCATCATCGGACGCATTCTGATGAAGCAGGAAGAGCGCATAGGCGGTCTTGGCGTCAGGATCTCCGCTGCCGGCGGCTTTGCTCAGCCATTCGGACGCCATTTCCTGATCTTTCGGAACGCCCGCCCCCATCGAGTAGAGCTTTCCGAGCTGCACCTGCGCCGCGCAGAAGCCGCCATCGGCAGCGCGCTCGAACCATTTGATCGCGGCCTCCACATTGCGCTGAACGCCGGAGCCATTGAGATAGAAGATTGCAAGGTTGAAAGCGGCAGTGAAGTGACCGTTCTCGGCCGCGCGCTCGAACCACTTTGCGGCCCGACGAATGTTGGGCGAGACACCGACACCAGTCGCATAGAACCGGCCGACTAGGAATTGCGCCCGCACATCGCCCCGCTCAGCGGCCTTCTCGCACCAAGCCGCCGCCTCCCGCGAATCGGGCTCAGCATCGGCTCCGTTCGAATAGAATCCCGCGAGTGCCTGAATTGCCGGAAGGTAATCCTTCCGCGCCGCCTCGCGCAGCGCGGTCTCGGCGCGATCGATGTCTTTGGCGACGCCCTTGCCGCTAAGCCGTAGCAAGCCGATGTTGTAGAGTGCGATCGGATCATCATGCATGGCCGCTCTCTGGAACAGGCGAGCAGCCTCAGTCGGGTTCTCGGGCAAGCCCATACCCTTCAACGTCATGAATGCGAGCCCAATCTGTGCCCTCACATGATCCTGCGCGGCGGCCTTGCCATACCAGATCGCAGCCTGCGCGCAATCGACGAGTACGCCGCGCCCCTGATAATAGACATCGCCGAGCGCGAACTCGGCTGGTGCAAATTTCTGATCGGCTGCCGCCCGATACCATCGAAGTGCAGCAGCGAAGTCCTTCATGCACCCCCGCCCTTCGCTGTAGAGATTGCCCAGGATGGTCTGAGCATCCGCTTTGCCGGCTTCGGCCGCGGCCGATATCCAGCGAAACGCGGCGCAAATGTCCTTAGCGACACTGGTCCCGTGCGGGAATATCAGGTGATGCACATTCGACGCGGTATCGCCCAATCGCGCGGCGGAGGATTGACGCCAGGTCTCCGGCCTATTCGGTCCGAGGCTGGCGTTAACTCCGTACAGATATATCAGGCCGAGTTGATATTGCGCCTCGGCGTGACCTCGCTGCGCCGCACGTTCGTACCACACCGCGGCGTCGGGAATGCTGCCCGCTACTCCCTGGTTCTTGGCGTAGAGCATGCCGATCCGATAGTCCGCTTCCGCGTCGCCGTTTTGCGAAGCTCGCTTCCAGAGCTTTAGTGCCTCCAGATAGTGGCCGCGCTCGAACGCTGCCTCAGCCGGACCACGCCGCATTTCGTCAGAGCTGCGAGAGGCGCGCCAAAGCCATTGGAGGAGCGATCGAGTCAATGCCGTCATGGCTCACGCATGGCCTCCCGGATGCCCTTCAGCATTCCGCCAAGCAGATACATTCCGACCGACCGCGTGCCGACATGGACGTCTCCCGCAAGCGTCATGCCAGGAATGAGGCGGAAGTTTTTCGGGACATCCTTGAAGTTCGTCGAGTCCACGGAGCACCGCGCCTTGTAGTAGGCTTCGATAGGCCTTCCATCATCGTCGGCGGTGAAGGCGCCCTCGCTGATCCAGCGCACTTTGCCCTCGGCTGTACCATGCTCGGCGGCATTGAACGCATCGATCCGCATCGTGCAGGGGTCTCCGGGCCGGATAAAACCGACATCGCGCGAGGCGATGCGAATTTCAGCCTCGAGCCTAGTGTCGGTCGGCATCAGGGTAATGAAGGGATCGCCGGGCTTCAGCACCGACCCGACCGAGAGCCTTGCGATCGTCAACACGACCGAGTCTTCGGCGGCGGTCAATCGGACCAGATCCTGGTGCCTGAGCGCCTTCTCATAAGAGGCTCTCGCCTCATCGAGCTTGTTGCGGGTCGTCACGAGATCCTGACTCAGTTGCGCAAACCATTGCTGTTTGAAGGCGTCACGGTCCGCGATTGACGCGGCGAGCGTATTCTGGGCTTCGATTAGGCTGCTATGGGTGTTCTCCAGGGTCCGCAGCAATTCAAGCCTTGTGTCCTGGGAAATAAACATATTGAGCTGCGAGCCCGTGCCGTGGTCGGCCAGCGTCGTGCGCATGGTCTCGATCTTCTGCAAGATCTCGTCACGCTGCCGATATCGCGCATCATCCCCGCGAAGTTTCTCCATGGTCGCCTGGGTCTGCTTCATCTTCGAATCGAAACTATTGATCTGAGCGGTATATTGCGCCATCCGCTGATCATAGAGCGCCTTCTGCAAGGCTGCGTATTTCTGGTAGTCCGGGCCTGGTTTGCTCGCAAAGACCAGCGGATGCTGGTTCAGCTCGGCTTCATCGCGCGCCACCTGAGTCTCGAGGCTAGCGATCTGCGACTTCGCCTGGGTCAGGTCCGCCGACGTAAAGGTCGCGTCCAGGGTTGCAATAAGCCGTCCCGGTTGGACCTGCTCGCCTTCCCGCACGTCAATCGTCTTAATAATCGATGGATCCAGCGCCTGAAGGACGCTGATCTGTCCCACCGGCACGATCCGCCCCCCAACGCTGGTGATGACGCGATCTATCCGCGTCAGAGCCAGAATGGCAACGATCGTGACCAGGAAGGCCGAGAGCACAAACAGTGTTGCTCGTGCGACCAGAGGCTCAGCCTCCTCTCGGATCGCATCCGTTTCCGATTGAAATTGGCGAACGGTCGCAAGCGCGCCATTAGGAGACAAGCGTCGGCCTCCCGAATCTTGCTCGATCGTTGCCGGCTGCCGGCATCAAATGCGCGTTCTGCTGATACCACAGCGAACTGTAGATATCGTTGCGCGCCAAGAGCTCCTCATGCCGCCCGATATCGTCGACCACACCACGATTAAGCACGAGAATTGCGTCGGCCTTTGTCAGGGACGACAGGCGATGCGACATGATAATCAGAGTCCGGCCATGCGCGATGCGCGTTATGTTGGCGTTCACGATCGCCTCGCTGTCGGCGTCGAGCGCGCTTGTCGCCTCATCGAGAATCAGGATGGGTGGGTTGACGATCAATGCACGCGCGATCGCGAGCCGCTGCCGCTGCCCTCCCGAGAGGTTCGGCGAACCTTCATAGATATGCGTCTCGTAGCCACGCGGCAGCTTGTCGATGAATTCCTGCGCACCCGCGAGCCTAGCCGCCCTGACCACCTCATCGAACGACGCGTCCAGCTTGGCCGCAGCGATGTTTTCGCGGATGGTCCCACTGAACAGAAAATTCTCCTGGAGCACCACACCCACGTTACGACGGAGATGGTCGATGTCGTACTCGCGAACATCAACGCCATCGATCTTGATCAATCCCTCATAGTCGGAATGCAGCCGCTGCAGCAGACGCGTAATCGTGGTCTTGCCGGATCCGCTCTTGCCCATCACGCCCAAAGTAGTCCCCAGCGGGATTTCCAAGGAGATGTTGTTCAGCGTCGGCGATAGCGCTCCCTTGTATTTGAAGGTGACGCCGGAAAACTCCACTTTGCCCTCGAGCGGCGACCGCACGCCATGGCCGCAACGGTTCTCTTCCGCTGGAAGGTTAACGAGATTACCGACGATTGCAACTGCACTTCGCGCCTCGTCGTATTGATTGATGAGCTGTGCCATCTGCATCAGCGGACCCGAGACGCGCTGCGACAGCAGCAGGAATGAAAACAGCGCCCCGATATAGACCGGGTCGTTGCTCTCGAGCGCGAGATAGACGCCGAGCGCATAGGAGCCGCTGACGGCCAGCCGCTCCAGCGGACGCACCACCGACTGGATGGCGTTTCCAGTCATGCCTTCCACGAGCCGGGCCTTGGCGACGCGTGCGACCAAAACATCCCACATGTGGCGCTGCCGCGTATCTAGCGCGAGCGACTTGATCGTCCGGATGCCATTCAAGGTTTGAACCAAGAATGCACCCTGCGCGCCCTCCGCAGCCAGCACGGCAGTCGACGCCTTGCGATAATTCGGCAACATCAGGACGAGCCACGCGACGATCAATGTCGACAACGCGAGAACCACGAACGTCATGACCGGGCTGAAGAAGAACATGACGGGCAGGAAGAACACCAGCGTCGTAGAGTCGAGAATGGTGCCGAACAGTTGCCCCATCAAGAACGCGCGGATGCGAAAGACTTCGCGAATGTCGCGCGCGACGAGGCCGACGGCCGTCTGCTCGAAATAGTCGATGGGAAGATTGAGGACCTTTTCGAAGACGTAGGTCGACAATTTGACGTCCAGCCTGGTCGTCAAGCGATGGACAAGGAACTGTTTCAAGAACGAGAACGTCGCCTCGAAGGCTATGACCACCAGCATCGCGACGCAGAGCACATAGAACGTGTTGTACGCCTTGTAGAAGATCACCTTGTCCGACAATAAGCGCCAGAACATGATCGGCGCCAGGCCGAGGAGCCCGAGGATCAATGCGGCCATCGCGACGTCGCGGACCATGCGGCGTTCGCGAAATAACAGCGCGGCTACCAGGCCGAAACTGAACGGCTGCGCTTCGTCCGATATCTCGTAGTTGCGCTTGATCAGGACGATATCGCCGGACCAGATATCTGCAAATCGTGGTTGGTCGACAACGAGCAGCGCGTCTTCCGCGGCATTCGGATCTCTCAGCACGATGCGCGTATCGTGGACGCCTCCCTCCACACGCAGGAGTACCATGTGGCTCCCATTGCGAAGCCTAACGATGACCGGGAGCGCCTTCTTCAGATGAGAGAGCCCGCTCCAATTGAGCTTGACGCACTTCGCGCGCATGCCCGCTTTCTCCGCACAGCGGACAAGCTGATGCACTGTGACATTCTCGTCCGGCAGCAGGTTGTCTTGGATGAGCTGTGAGGACGTGAGGTGCAGCCCGTGCTGTCGTGCGATGATAATCAGGCACCCAAGTGCCGATGCGGGCGCCGCATCGGCCAAGTTCCGGTCATCGGCACCGTGGGCGGTCATGGGGGTCAAGTGATCTGCCAATTATGTTAGGACACTAACATTCAGCTACCATAATAACATTTAACGGCGGAAAAAGCCAACCGCACTTATCGTTCAAATTGTAAGGGATGGCTTGGCCACACTCACGGATACCTCACGCTTGGGCTTCCTGAAAATTGAAGCCGGATTCTAACAAAGACCTCTGGACGGCCTCACCGTCGGTCTCGGGCATAAGCGCGAGCGCGCAGATCTCGAAATTTCGGCTGATGATCGAAACGGTCGGAAACCCGGCCATCAGCAGGAGATTACCGAGCCGCTCGGCCGTAAATCCGGTGCGGTGGGCCATATGGACGCGCCCCTTCTCGATCGCGCGCGAATGGCCATAGAGCATGTCCAGCGGGCTGATCGGCCCCGCCGGCGAATGATAGGCTATTGCGTCGATGCCATGGTCGACTATGAATTGAGCGACCGACTGCAGATCCGGGCTCATGATCAAGGCAAAACCATCGAGCTTAAGGACCTGATGGAACTGCCGCAATGCAGGATAGACCTCGTGGGCATACAGGTGCTCGAGCACGTGCGATGTCCACACCGCGTTGAAGGACTGAGGCTTGAACGCGCCACTCAACTCAAGGATCGAGCCGATCACATCTGGTTCGACGTTCGGGTCAATGTCGAACCGGGTCTCTTCCCAACCGTGTTCGAGCATCATCGGGGCGATGCGCTGCGCCGTACCGGATCCTGAGCCCGCGTTGAGCAATCGCTTCATCGTGAGAGACTAATCCGCGCCCGCACCAGTCGCGGCGAGAGAGCCAGATGACAACATTAGCAAACCACAACACAGGCACCAGCGAAAGGACATCGTACATAAGATGCGAAAGCCGCTCAGCTCAAAGGCAAAGCCCCGCCATGAGCGGGGCTTTCTCAGCAGCGGAGCTTTCTCGGCGCAGCTTGCAGGCGCCGGTTCAGAGCTTCGGCAACTGCACGTCTCCATCGGTGAAGTGGAGATATTCGACGTCACTGACCACCACCGTCTGACTGTCCTCGAAGTGCAGCGTGTAGGATTTTGTCTTCTCGTCGACATCGACCTTGGTGACATCAAGGGAGGAGCGATCGGCGAAATCCACGGTGTCCGAGCCTGCGCCGCCTATAATCGTATCATTTCCAGTGTGGGTCTGAAGATAGAATGTATCGTTGCCGTCTCCTCCCCGCAGCGTCGAGTTCGCTCCTGACTCGCCGCCGTAGACCCAGAAGACGTCATTGCCGTCACCGCCCTCAAAGACATCGCCCTGGACGCCAATTAGCGTATCGTTACCATCACCACCGATAAGGGTGCTGTGGCCCGACGATAAATCTCGCAGAATGTCGTTGCCGCTGCCGCCCTCGAGCAGCTGAGCGCCGGTGCCCGCCTCAAGATAGTCGTTACCGCTGCCGCCGACCAAAGTGTCGTTGCCGCTACCACCATAGATACTGTCGTTACCCGCGCCGCCGCACAGTGAGCTGTTACCGTGTCCACCGCGGATAACGTCGTTGCCGCTACCTCCATAGACCGTATCGTTCCCATAATCATATAAGTTTACGCTATCGGAACCTTTCCCCATAGCGATGAACACATCATTATGCCCGCCAATCACATCGAGCCTCTTGCCGCCAGCGTCATTCAAAATAATCGCCTTCAGGTCTGACGTGGTCTCGACGGTCGTTGACTGCGAAACGTCAAGGATCTGAACACCCGGCGCAACGCTCCCTCCCGAGAACGGCCCAGATTGAAACACAGCCTTCGAGGCATCCCCGGGATAATCACTAAATACTCCGCTATGCTGGAGCGAGTCGATCAATGCCGACCTAACACTCGGCTCGATGTGGTTTCCGCTATGGTGGAGAAAATCATCGAGTTCAGTTTTCGTCAGGTACGAGACGGCCATGGGCCCCCCCTTCAAGTTTTACTGAGGAAGATGCGACGAGCCGTTGAACGTGCTGAATATACTCTAACTTGAGCCAAATTTAAGAGCTTGCATTCGCCCCGCAATCGGCAACGCATAACGAATGCGCTCTTATTTGTTAGGACGAATGTTATGTCCGCATTCCATCCCTGTCAAGGATGAAGTCGACCCATCTGCTCGACGACGGTTCGCGGCGAGCGGCAGCTGCATCTCGCTGCAGCACCTATCAACATCAAACCAACTACTAATTGGCGATTATCACCTAGGACCACCAATATATGGCAGCTTTATCGCCACTCCTTTATCGCCACTTGAGTGACATTTGTAAGTTATCTAACGTTGCATGTATGTTATTTGACATTGGCCTGCCCCCTGCTCAAGCTGGCGGCGAGTTACTCGGAATTGTTTTGTGGTCCGAATGAAGAAACATTCTCATCAAGAGATCAAACTGAAACTCGCTCAGGCAAATGAACTGGCCGGAGGAGGCAGTTCGCAGGTGGCCATTTGCAAGACGCTTGGCGTGAGCATCATGACGCTCCATCGTTGGCGCAAACTGCCGCTCAGCAAGGACGAGGGGCAATCTTCGGAGGGGCGTAACGCGGGCACGAGTTCGCCTCCCCCTAGCATAGATGAAATGCGTCGTGCATTGGAAGAATTCGCAGTCGAGAACCGGCGCCTGCGCAAACTTGTCACGGATCTTATGCTCGAAAAGATGAAACTCGAGGAGGCTTGGCCACCGAGCGTAGCGGCTGGCCGAGCACACAATCCCTGACCCAAGTTTGTTCATCTCACTGGTCAAAGATGCCCCATCGCTCCAAATCATGCAGATGCTGAGCTGAACGTGCGTATCAATTTCTTCTCCGACTGACCGTCGCGCCCACCGCGATGTCGGTGAGGCGCGACAGCCCGCGCCAAAAGACCGTATTGCCGGGGGGCGGATCGCTGGCGCTGGCGAGATGACTGCCGAGCTAGGCGATCTTGATGAGATTGTGCGAGAGCGTTTTCTGTCTCGCTTTTGGTTTGTCGTTGACGAGGCGATCGAGCACGCCCATTCCAGTCGCGGTCAACCGCGAGGGTTGGCGGCGCGTCTGGAGCGGAACGATTGAGCATCGTCATCCAGAAGGTGTAAGCGGCAAAGAGCCAAGCGGAACGACGCTTACGGCAGAAGTGGAGCGACGAAGACAAAGCGCGGATTGTTGCCGAGATCGTTGCGGGTGGTGACTCGGTCTGTGCCGTGGCTCGGCGCCATGGATTATCGCCGCAGCAGTTGTTTGGTTGGCGCCGCCAACTGAGAGAAGCCGCGGCCGAGCGTTCCCGATCGGAAGACTTGCAGTTCGTGCCGGCGGTGGTGGGCGCGGTCGCGCAGACGCCTGTTCTTGGCAACGAGCCCAAACCGCCGCGATGCAAGTCCAGGTCCGACGTCGGAATGATCGAGATTGAGGTCGACGGCGTCACGATCCGGGTCGGCCGTGGCGCGGATGCGACGATGATCGCGGCCATCGTTCACGCGCTGAAGGCTGGCCGGTGATTGGTCCATCCGGAACGGTTCGAGTGATGGTGGCGACCAAGCCGGTCGACTTCCGCAACTATGCGGCGGTCATGATTATGCGGAGTCGACACGAAGATGGGCGGTTTTGCTCGCTTCTGGACGATATCGGCTCCGCATAATAGAGAGCGTTTTTAGATTGGCGGCGCGTGGTTCGGCACCCAACACGAGCACTCGCGAGGGGCGCCGGCGATCGCCTCGCGCGCCAGCATCAGAAGTGCGTGGTTGATCGATTGCCACAATCCGCTGTCGCGCCATTGGTAGAAATAGTACTGCACCGTGGTCATTGGTGGAAACAGAGTGGGCGGCAGCATGCGCCACGGCAACCCGCCGCGCAGCAGATAGAGCACCGCCTCGACGATGTCGCGATAGCTCCATTTCGGGCGCCGCCCGCGCTTGGCCCGCACAGGAAGCAACCCCTCCAGATGCTTCGCAACACCAATGGAATCAGAACTCGCTGATATCACTCAACTTATTTTTCGGTCGGACACTAAGGTTGGGACGACTTGAAACGGCAGTGGGAGTTTTTGCAGATGCCAGATATCTGCGTCATTTTTGATCTGGATGGCACGCTCGTTGACAGCGAGACCCTTTGTAGTCAAGCCTTTCTCGACCTGCTGCCGGAATTGAGCGATCCTGGCGAGGTATTGGTCAAACGATACCGCGGCAAAAAGCTCTCGGCTATTCTCGCCGACATCGAACATCGTATCGGCAGACGCCTGCCCGATACGTTTGAAGACAACCACCGCGGGCGCGTCTCAGAGTTATTTGCGCGCGATTTAAAGCCTATGCCCGGCGTTGTAGCGATGCTTGATAACTTGAGCCATTCCAAGTGCGTTGCATCCAATGGACCTCCAGCGAAGATGCTACAGGCGCTCGAAATAAGCGGACTTGCATCCTACTTTGACCGCACCTTCAGCTCCTATGATATCGGCATCTGGAAACCCGAGCCTGGCCTCTTTCTCCATGCCGCACAAGAAAGGGGCTTTACGCCAAGCCAATGTGCGGTGGTAGAGGACAGCGATGTTGGTATCCAAGCCGCAATCGCGGCTGGAATGGTGGCGTTCCACTACCTACCACACGATCCGTCATCCGCCCACCAAGACGCGACGGCGCTTCACGACATGTCTCAGCTGAATGAGCAAATCGCGCGGACATGGACCTGAGAGTTTATCAGGCGCTTGTCCCAAGGTGGGGTCAAAACGAGTCAAAACGTCGCTTACACGCAACACACCAGCATGCATCTTTGAGCGAGCGGACCCGCCTGAGGCGAGGCCGCCCTACATCACCGCGGGTGGATGGTGGCTGGAAAGGAATTCGGTGATGTCGTCATAGCCCAGCAAGTTGCGTGCCAGCATCGCAAGTGTAGCGCTTGCCGGCAGATCTCGTTGCGTTAGAATCCTACAAGGTTTGGCAGGCGGCTAACTCAACAGGCTTAGGTATGCTAACAGCCTTGGTGTGCAATGCGGGCATATTCCACACGAAGGAGGCCTCAGATGGTCTACAAGACACTTGTCAATCCAAGTGTGCTGACGCTTACGGCGTTGCTCATCAAACGTGTTGGTTCGGAGCCGAACCAGTAGCGGACCGATGTCGCCGCGGCGCGGGCGGCGGGCAGACGGATGAGTACGTCATACACAGAACCTTTCCTCAACGGGCTCGTGATTATCTCGTCTTCCGATGGTGCGTTTTCGAACGCCCCGCAGACCGTAACAACTCGCGGCAGCAGCTGGGACCATCTGTTGAACACACACGACACGCTGACTGTCAGCGGAGCGGGCAGGCTGAACGTGATGGGCTCGAACACATAAATGTAGCCAAATGTAGCCTACGGTCTGCTGATCCCAGCGGCGGGACCTGGGCAGATCCTGGACGACAAGGCGGATCCTATCGACGCCGCCGACTGTTCGACGGGGTGCAGCAGATGGACGGAAAGCACCGGCCAGTGGTGACCGCGCGCGTTGGCATGTATGGCCTTCCGACCGCGACGCTCCATGGCTCCTTCATTTGGGTAGTACAGCAGGGACCAACGGTGCTCTGGGACAGAGTATCCCTCGGAGACGTTCAAGAGTCCATGAAACGACCGCAGGTCATCATGGGAGACGGTATATGCATATGAACACCAGTCTTGCTGTACACGAACCGACCAAGGCGCTCCGGCTGGTCACACAGGCGTATATGCGCCTTCTCCTCATCGCTTTCGCCCTGATGCCCGCCCAGTTCACCGCCTATCTGTATTTCCATCAGGATCCTACGCTAACCTTCGAAAATCACCTGTTCCACGAATTCGCGATTGCCGTCGCCACCCTCGAAGGACTGTTCGTCACCTATGTGACGTGGCGTTGCTACCAGTCTTCAGGCGAACCTCTGTTGCGTTGGTTGACGCTGGGTTTTCTCGGTTTCGTGCTGATCTATTCGCCGCACGGCGCCTTCACCGGGATGGCACACCGCAATATTTGGCTGTTTCTGCTCTATGGGCCAGCGTCGCGTCTTGTGATGTCGATTCTGCTCTTCGTTGGGCTACTCAGCTACAACCAGCCGTCAGACGAGGTTGAGAAGCGTTCCGATGCGCGCGCATGGCTGATATGGATCGGCCTGTTCTTAACGATGGACATAGCCGTCGCGCTGATCGCCTACTCCCCCTATGCGGGACATCCCTCGGTACGCTTGTCCATGGAGGGCGGCGCACTGGTATTCAGCGCGCTGAACGTCGCGGCTATGCTGACGAGGCGGATTCACTCCCCGCTCATGCTTATTTTCGGCATTTCGGTCGCGTGGTTTGCGTTATCGTCGCTCGCATTCATTCTTGCGGCGCCTTGGAATCATATGTGGTGGCTCGCCCACGCGATTTTTGCTGGCGGGTTCTTCCTGCTAAGCTATGGCGTTGTCCAGGCTTTCCGAACGACGCAATCATTCTCGACCATCTATAGCCAGGACGAAATGACGGCCCGCTTGGCCGAATCGATGGCCGAGACCCAAAGAGCGCTACAGCAATTGCAACTGAGCAATCAAAGGTTGGAACGCCTTGCCGCCACTGACCCACTGACCGGTGCCGGAAATCGGCGCCATTTCATCGAGCATATCGGCGACGAGATCGCGCGGACCAAACGAAGCGGTGCTCCATTATCTCTGCTGTCGATCGACCTCGATCATTTTAAGCATATCAACGACTCACGTGGCCACAGTGTCGGCGATGAGGTTCTCCGCGCATTCGTGCGAAAGTGTCTGGAGGCGATCCGCCCTTACGACTCTGTCGCGCGCGTTGGCGGTGAAGAATTTATGGTGTTGCTGCCGGGAGCGACGCTTGACGCGGCTTGCACGGTAGCCGAGCGCCTTCGATCGGCCATTGAAGGGGCTGCGTTCGACGTCGGAGCTCAACCGTCGGTCGGCCTCACCATCAGTGTTGGGGTTTCGGAGTTCGGGCGCGATGGAGACACGCTTGACGGGTTCCTGAACGTCGCCGATCAGCGGCTGTATCGCGCAAAATTTGAAGGTCGCAATCGTGTGATTGTCGCGTAGGCTGTTTGCCGGGAATTGCCATGTCGTTAGTCGGTACGGCGTTGTTCAACAGCTTTCGTTCCGTCACGCGTTCAGGTGACTTCTGCCGTTGGCGGGAAGCGCGAGATCTGCATGCCGGCGATCGATGTCGACGGCGTGGGCAGGGTCGCCTTTCCGATTCTGCCAATCCAGGGCGAGCAACTTGTCGCGATCGCAAGCCGCCTTCTTTTGGGCGAGAGAAGCGGCTGTTGTCGATCGCGAGGTCCGGAGAACCTGGCAAGTCGCGCCGTCAAGTTCTGGATGGGAGGGCCACTGGGACAACACTCTAACCCGACCGATCGCGGATGTCGCACGCGAACTTGGTGTGAGCGAGCCGGTGGCGTCCGACTTCTATAAGACTCTCATCGACGATACCGGAAGGTTCTTCGTCGACCATCGCGATACCGAGAAGGTTCGCGGGTCGCGACCATGGTGCTCCTGCTGCCTTCGGACCACCGTGACGGCGAATATCGTAGATCCCGTCTTGCTTTTCGCGGTCGAGCGAGCCGCCCTATCCATCAACGTCGCGAGTAGGACAATGGCTCGCGGTCGCAAGGTTCGAGCTGGAGCTGGTCGAGCAGGCGCGCCGTATTCTTCGCTGCTCAAGACCTAGGAACATGCAGTTGCTGGAGGTCGCCTATGCCGCGCTGCGCCAGGTAAGCCATTATGCAGCTGCCCTTCATTCGCTCTTGCCACTCGCGCGGCCCAGAGCCCTCAAAGGCTTGAAGTGGCATCTTGAGTGTGCGAATCGTGGCTTCGGCCGCGTTGTGCACCTTGCAGGGTCGCTCGAAAACACTTGCCGGGAACGACTATCGCGATCCGACGGCCGTTTATCGCCGCGGCTCGCGAAGCCGTTGCTCGAGCTTCGAACTCGACACATTCTCGGGTGGTACGTTATCGTATATACGACCTCTGAGGATGCGCTCTGGAACAACCAGCGTCAGCGAAGGTTCGACTGTAATGAGTTTCTCAACTCCACGATCACGGATATTGCGCGCTGATTGGTTCGATTGGCGTAGTTCTGCCGCGAGGGATTTCATTGCTCTTTTTGGGGGCGTCGTTCTTGCCTCGATCTCGGCGCATGTCTATGAGCTTGGCTCTCTTTTGTTTCAGCTCGGACGCGGCTATGCGGATTCGGCGTTCGACGACATCGTATTCGTCGCGTTCTTCCTGAGCGTTGCGCTGACAATTTTTAGTGTCCGCCGCTATCGAGATCTCGTGCGCGAAACCAAAGCACGAGCCATTGCGGAAGGAGAAGCGCGCGATCTGGCGCGACACGATCCATTGACGGGCCTGCCTAACCGTCGCTTATTTGATGAAAAACTTGATGCGTGCCTTGGCATCGCCGGCAACACGCACCACCAAGTCGCCGTTCTGATGGTTGGCCTTGATGGCTTCAAGAGGATCAAGGACACGCATGGCCACGCAGCTGGGGACAAGGCGCTATGCGAATTTGCCAACAGGCTCACCGACATCTTGCGCAAGGATGGCGTCCTGGCGAGGATTGGAGGCGACGAATTTGGGATTGTCCTGCCAGACATTAGCTCCCCTGAGGATCCCACCAATCTGGCGCGCCGTATTGTGGCGTCCGCCGCCGACACCTTTGCGATGGCCGAGCTTGGTGTTGGAATTGGTGTCGCCATCGCTCCGATCGACGGCCTCAATCTCCATGAATTGGTCAGGCGCGCAGAGCGTGCACTTTATCGCGCACAAGGCGATGGCAGGTCGTGTGTTCGCTTTTTCGAACCAGAGATGGACATGCATGTCGAGCGGCGCATCCAGATCGAGCGAGAACTTCGCAGTGCTATCACGGCCGATATTATCGAGCTGCACTACCAGCCGCTGGTTTCGCTCAAGGGTAATTGCATTAACGGGTTCGAGGCGCTGGCGCGTTGGGAAAACAGGACATTTGGGCATATTCCGCCCGACGTGTTTATTCCGATTGCAGAAGAAACGGGCCTAATCAACGCTCTTGGAGATCAACTTTTTCGTCGCGCTTGTTTCGATGCCAATGCGTGGCCGGAGACGCTTACGCTCGCCTTCAATATTTCGCCCATTCAGTTGCGTGATCCCGCGCTTGGACAGCGCATTTTATCGATCCTTGGGCAAACCGGATTCAGTCCGCGTCGCCTGGAGATTGAAATTACCGAGAGCGCGTTTGTGGAAAAGATCGGGGTTGCGAAGACCGTGATTGATGTACTCCGCCAAGCGGGCGTCCGCATCGCGCTCGATGACTTCGGAACGGGTTATGCTACGCTTAGCAAGCTGCTTTCGTTTCGTCTCGACAAGATCAAGATAGACCGCAGCTTCGTGTCGCATCTCGACGACAGTACCGACAGCCGGGTGATCGTTCGTGCTATCCTTCGCCTCGCAAAGGAATTTGGCTTGACGACCACGGCCGAGGGCATCGAAGACGCAGGCCAGCTCGCCTATCTGGTGGCCAATGGTTGTACAGAAGGACAAGGCTACTTGTTCAGTGCTGCCGTCCCGGCCGCCGGTATCCACGCGCTGCTTAATCGCGAGTCTGGCCGCACGGTGGTTGCTGAAGATGGGACAAGAAGCCTGCATGGGTGAGTCGACGTGCTCGGTTGTTCGGGGAGCATCGGCATATGACGGCTCCTTGAGCATGCCCCGGAAAGGTGGATATCGGCCTTCCGAGAAAGTCATGTTTCAAACAAGAAGATAGCGCGTGATGACTGATTCGAAAATCAGTCATCACGCGCCAAACCGGCCGATAGGGATTGAGCTGTCGCCGGATGAACTCCGGGCCATCGTGCATATTTCACTGATGATGAGCAGCGATTTCGCGCGATCATGAGCGCTGAATTCAGACGATCGTGAGCAATTCGCTCCGGCCGAGGCGGTGATAGGGTCAGCGTTTCGGCTGCTCGTCAAGGGTGATGGTTTTGGCGTTGCGTTTTCGCATGCTTTCGCCGGCAAGCTCGAGGCGGTGAGCGTTGTGGACGAGGCGATCCAGAATGGCGTCGGCGAGCGTGGGATCACCGAACACTACAGAGTGCCCCTATTCTTGACCGGGTCGTATCTCACGTCACGATCACCGACCCGCATCATTTTCTGTTCGGGCACCGGCTTGAAGTGCTGAAGGAGCGGTCGGGACGTGGTCCCGCCTACGTTGTTGTCGCGCTGCCGGACGGACGACGGCGGGGAGTTCGGATCGCGTCGACGGACCTTGCCGAGACGTCGATCACTTCCTGCCCGAACGCGGCCGATCTGCCGCGCATCAGTGTGCGTACGCTGATCCCATTGATGCAACATTTGAGCGCGAGTCTGGGCCTTCTCAACGAGAAGGTGATTCGCGATGACCCACCGACCGCTTCCAGGTCACGTTGCGTATCGACCCCTGCCGACGTTGGCAAATCCCTCCGGCCATCCGACAGCCGACATTCCGCGCCTTTGGCCGAATCTGTCGACCGCGACGCAAACGCAGATTGCTCAAACAATCGCCGCGCTGATGCGGCGAATGCAAGCGATCCCCGGCACGCCCGGAAGGGGACTGGGTCGTGCTGATCAGATCGAACATCGCTGACGAGCGGCTCACGACCGCACACCGAGCCAAGTTGGCCTACGTCTACGTGCGGCAGTCATCCGTGAACCAGGTGCGCCAACATCAGGAGAGCACCGAGCTGCAGTACCGCCTTGTCGATCGTGCCATCGGTCTGGGCTGGCCGCCTGAGCGCGTCCAGGTGATTGACGAGGATCTGGGCAAATCCGGCGCTGGCGGCGTGGATCGCCATGGTTTCCAGAAGCTCATCGCCGAGATCGGCCTTGGCAACGCAGGTCTTGTGGTGAGTCTCGACGCTTCTCGCTTGGCCCGCAACAACCGGGACTGGCATCAGCTTCTCGAACTGTGCTCGGTATTCGGTGTGCTCATTGCGGATGGCGAGCGGCTTTACGATCCACGCGCCTACCACGACCGCTTGCTGTTGGGCTTGTCCGGCATCATGAGCGAGGCGGAGTTGCATCAACTTCGGATGCGCCTTCACCAAGGGGAGCGCCAGAAGGCGGCGCGGGGCGAACTGCGGCTACCTCTGCCAGCCGGGCTCGCCTACGATCGAGCAGGCATGATTATTCTCAATCCCGATGAGGAGGTGCAGGCTCGTCTGCATCTCGTGTTCGCCAAGTTCCGGGAACTGCAAAGCGCTCGCCGTGTGATGCGTTACTTGGACAGGAACGGATTGTTCTTGCCGGCTCGACCGCTGCTTGGACCGTCTCCACACGAGATCGTCTGGCGTGCGCCAGATAGTACACGCGTCCTTAATATCCTTCAGAATCCGGCCTATGCTGGCGCTTATGTTTATGGCCGCCGGCAAAAGGATCCGAGCCGATGCCGGCCGGGATCGCTGACGGGAACGGTCAAGGTGGCGATCGCGGATTGGGCGGTATGCCTCCACGCCGCTCACCCAGGCTATATCGGCTGGGAGGAGTTCATGGCCAACCAGGGGCGACTGGCGGATAACATCTGCCGCTTTGAGGCAGGACACTCGGGTGTACCGCGCAAGGGGGCAGCCCTGTTGCAGGGAATTGGGATTTGCGGTCGTTGTGGACGGCGCATGAGCATGCGCTACACGGGCCCGAATGCCGACTATCCGGTCTATTGCTGCCGCTCGGATCGGGACCAGCAAGGCAGTGCGATGTGCCAGGAAGTCCGGGCCTTGGCGGTTGACGCGCTGGTCGAGCGGATGGTCCTCGATGCTCTGGTGCCGGATCAGATTGAGATCGCAATCGCAGCCGCGGGCCAACTGGAGCAGGAGAGCCGTCAGCTCGAGCGCCAGTGGGCGCTTCGCGTGGAGCGCGCCCGCTACGACGCCGAGCGCGCTCGGCGTCAGTATGACGCCGTAGAGCCCGAGAACCGTCTTGTGGCGCGCTCACTCGAGCGGGCTTGGGAGGAGAGGCTGCGCGTCGTCGAGGCGGTCGAGCAGGAGCATGCGCGTTGGCGCGCGCAAGAGCCGCTTCTGATTGGCCCAGTGGAACGCGCAGGGCTACAAGCGCTCGCCGAGAACCTGCCGCGGATTTGGAACGCGGCGACCACGTCGGCAGCTGATCGCAAGCGCATTCTTCGATTTGTCATCCGCCAAGTCGTTCTTGATCAGAAGCGAGCCCAAGGTCAGGTGTGGCTCAAGATCGTCTGGCAGACCGGCGCAATCAGCGAGCATCACGTGCAACGCCGCGTTCACACCTACCGCGATTACATCGACATTGCTCGATTGCGTCAACGGATCGTCGAGTTGAACGCTGAACACAAAATGGATGGCGAGATCGCGGCAATACTCAATCAGGAAGGCTTCGTCGCGGCTCGAGGCTGCGACTTCAAAGGCGAGAATGTCTGGCTATTACGTACCCGCTGGGGCATTCCCACCGTTAAAATCAACGGCGTGGACAAGAATCCGATGCGCTGGCCCGACGGCAGCTTCTCGATTCAGGGCGCAGCGGCTGAGCTTGGGGTGACCCCGCAGACGGTGTTCGATTATCTCGCGCGGGGATTGCTGGCAGGTCGGCAGCTAACCAAAGGCCAGCCATGGCAGATCGAGCTCTCAGACGACCAAATCAGTCAGCTTCGTAATCGGGTACGACGCACCAAGCGTTCGAAGAAGGAGGCATCATGAAGTCATTGGCTCTCCGATAACTTCGTGCCATGTGTCCACGGGGAGTTGGCTGGTTATGATGGTGGAGGCACGGCCATGGCGGTCCTCGAGGATTTCCAGTAGATCTCGCCGCTCGGCGGCGGTGAGCACCGACAGTCCCCAATCGTCCAAAATCAGAACCTGGGCGCGGCTAAGGGTTTTGAGCAAGCGGGCGTAACGTCCATCGCCGCGCGCGAGCGCCAACGCTTCGAACAATCTTGGGACGCGATGGTAGAGAACCGAACGATTGTCGCGGCAGGCCTTGTGGCCGAGAGCACAGGCTAACCAACTTTTGCCCAATCCGGTCAGGCCCACGACATACTGCCCACGAACAGCCGTTTGAAGTTGTTATTCGCTATCCGCATCATCCTCACGCTGGAGAATGTGTTGTCGCCTACAGGCGGCTCATTCACGGGGGGCGCCTTCACTTTGCGATCGAACAGCCGGATGGCTGCCGTGTTTTGCTTCCGGCGTGGATGACTGAGAGCAGCGCAGCGGCCCTGCGAACGGTCGAAGTCCCACGGCTTTCGTTAGACTCGCTGCGTGAGCTTCGTGGTCTCGTTGATGCACAACTTGTATCGTTATCGTCTTCTCCGGACACGATTCGAACGGGTGGAGACGATCATGGAGCAGAACTCACAGCAGCAACAACTCGATCTATTGGAGCTCGCAACAAACGCAATACAGCGGCAACAGCTCGGCCCGATAGTTCGCGCCGAGATCGTGAGTCTACTCAAGCTGTTGCTCGACGAGTGCGGCGCAGGCCGCGCAAAGGTAAGCGAGGTGAACGATGAATAAGATCGCGCCTCATCACCTGTCGCGGAGCGCCTATGTCTATGTACGACAATCAACGTCCGATCAGCTTGCCAACAATCCGGAGAGTCGCCGGCGACAGTACGCGCTCGCAACGCGTGCGCGAGCTCTTGGCTGGGACAATGTGATCGTCATCGATGAAGACCTGGGGCGCTCTGGCGGTGGCACCGCGCGCCCGGGCTTTGAGCGCCTGTTAGCCGCAATCTGCACCGGCGCAGCCGGCGCCGTGCTCGCCATCGAGGCTTCACGGCTAGCCCGTAATGGACGCGATTGGCACACGCTCTTGGAGTTCTGCTCGTTGGTGAACAGCCTGATTATCGACGAAGACGGCGTGTACGATCCAAAGCTTATCAACGATCGTTTGCTGCTGGGGATGAAGGGGACATTCAGCGAACTCGAACTTTCGATCCTGCGCCAGCGTTCGCAAGAGGCCTTACGCCTCAAGGCCGCACGCGGCGACCTTCACACGAGCGTAGCGGTCGGATATGTGCGCAGCGCTGATGACCGGTTGGAGATTGACCCCGATAAACGTGTACGCGAAGCCCTTCATCTGGCATTCCGCAAGTTCTCCGAATTCGGCAGCGTCCGTCAGGTGGCCATTTGGCTGTGCGACGAGGGTTTGAAGATGCCGATTATCGTGCATGGGCCGCGTGGCCGTATGGTAGAATGGCAGTTGCCTCGTTACAATACGGTCCACCGACTATTGACCAATCCGATTTACGCTGGCGCTTATGTGTTTGGCCGGACCGGATCACAGGTTCGCGTGGAAGCTGGGCGCAAACTGATCACGCGCAGCGTGCGCCGGCCGCGGGAAGAATGGGAGGTTTTGATTCGTGATCATCACGAAGGTTATATCTTCTGGGACGACTATGAGAAGAACCAGCGGACCATCAACGGGAACGCCAACATGAAGGGAGAGATGGTGCCGGGGTCCGTGCGCAACGGTGGTGGATTGTTGGTCGGCCTGCTGCGATGCGGACATTGCGGACGTAAGCTCAAGGTACAACACAACGGATTGCGAGGCGTTGCGCGATACCTCTGCAACGATGCCGTCGTGAATCATGGGCGTCGGACGAAATGTATTGCGTTCGGCAACATGCGCATCGATACCGCAGTATCAACCGAGGTGTTGGCACTAATCGCCCCACTTGGCCTAGAAGCAGCGCTGCAAGCGATTGCCGACCGCGAGCACGATGGCGCGCAGCGGCTCCGACAGATTGAGCTTGCGCTTGAACAGGCGCGCTATGAGGCGGCTCGAGCTCATCGACAATATGATGCCGTTGATCCAGACAATAGACTTGTTGCAGGAGATCTCGAACGACGCTGGAATGAACGGCTAGCCGAGGTGGCACGCCTTGAGGAGGAGATACGCCTCGTTCGAGAGACTCTTCCACCCGCTGTAACCGAAACTGTTCGTGCGGAGATTTTGGCGCTAGGGACGGATGTTGCGCGACTTTGGAAGCATCCCGACGCCTCGGTCGCGACACGCAAGCGGATATTGAGAACGGTGCTTGAAGAGATCATCGTTACAGTCGAGCCAGGCGTGCTGCATCTCAAGTTGCACTGGAAGGGCGGCGACCACACTATGCTGGAAGTCGCGAAAAACCGCGCCGGGCAGCATCGTTGGAAGACCAGTGCCACGATCGAACAGTTAATCCGTGATCTAGCGCGTTTGCTACCGGACGGGAGCATCGCCTCCATCCTCAATCGACTTGGCATGCGAACGGCGAAGGGCCACACGTGGACGCAGCAGCGTGTTTGCGTCTTCCGCAACGATCATAATGTCGCTGTGTATCGAGACGGCGAGCGCAGCGGGCGCGGAGAGCTGATCCTGCATGAGGCGGCCAGTCGTTTGGGCGTCAGCAAGATGACGGTGGTACGGTTGATCAAGGATGGCGTCTTGCCGGCTAAGCAAAGTTGCGTCGGCGCACCGTATGTGATCCGGGAGACTGATCTCGACCTGCACGAAGTTCGGCTTGCGGCAAAGAACGGTCGTGCAGTATCACAAGATATCCGGCAACAAAGCTTCGACTATCAATGACATAGGGAGATGTGCATCATGCAACCAGCTCGGTCGCCCCGGTTATGAGCAAATTCTCGTGGCGATCGATCCAGTCGCCGCTGACGAGCTTGGCGAAGACGGCCCGGTCGATACCCCGCGGTATGCGCAAATCGACGTCCTCTACGCAGGCATTCTGGCGGAGCGAGGCCAGCTTGAGGCGCGTGGTGAGCCGCCTGGTGTCGCGTTCCGCCGCTTCCCGGTCGACCAGCAGGCCGATGCGATCTTCGAACGGCAAGGCTTCGAGATCAGGCGATCGTCGCTGCTCCTCGAAGGCCTTCGCCATGCCTCTCAAGCCGAGTTCGATCAGGCGTTCGTGGGTGGGATGGTTGAGCATACGGGTCTCCTTGGCTTCAGTGGAAATAATCCCGGCCGCGGATGTTGCCGTGGCGCAGGGGTTGGTGTTCGGAGGGCTCGTCGAGAAAGGTGCGATCCAGGCCGTTCTGGAGGATGGAGCGGATCGAGGCGACGGATCGCGCCTTGATCAGAATGCCGCGCCGGCAGGCTGCGTCGACGCGCTCGGCGCCGTAGCTTTTGACGAGCGACAGAATGCCGAGGCAGGTGCGAAAGCCTTGCTCGGGATGTGGCCGGGCCGCGATCACCGCCTGGAAGAAGGCGGCGGTCGACGGGCCGATCCGATCGCCGGCGGCGATCACTCTGGCGGGCGTCCATTGGCCGTAGCGGCGATGGGCGCTGGGCATGTGCTCGGTGACGGTGGTGTGGCCCCGCCGGTTGGGCGCGCGGGCGTGGCTGGCGATCCTGCGGCCGCTGTGGAAGATCTCGACCGTCCTATCGTCGATGCGCGCATCGACAAGCTCACGGATGAGCCGATACGGCGTGGAATACCAGTGTCCGTCGATCTCGATATGATAGTCGGGGCCGACCCGGCATCGCTTCCAGCGCGCGAAAGCGTAGGCCAGGTCCGGCAGCTTTGTGAGCTTGGGCTTGTCGAGGTCGGCGAACAGTTCGGCACGGCTGGCACCAAAGTCGCGCATCTGCCGGGCATTGAGTTCGACGACGAGGATTTTGATTGCTGCGTTCAGCTCCGCCAACGAAAAGAAGCGTTGGTTGCGCAACCGCGCCAGAATCCATCGCTGCGCGACTTGCACCGCAACTTCGACCTTTGCCTTATCTTTTGGGCGTCGCGGCCGGGCTGCGAGAATGGCCGTGCCGTAATAGCTCGCCATCTCGGCATAGGTTCGGTTGAGGCCGGGGTCGTGGCGATCGGGATTGGTGACAGCGGCCTTCAGATTGTCGCAGACCACGAACGTCGGCGCGCCGCCGAGGAAAGTGAAAAGGTTGATGTGGACCCGGATCCAGTCAGCGAGCCCTTCGGTTGGGCAGGCCTCGGCGTATGTATAATTGGAGGCGCCCATAGCCGCGACGAACAGCTTCATCGGCTGCACTTCCCCGGTTAAGGGGGCGATGACGTCGATGGTGTCGCCGGCGAAATCCACGAAAACCTTCTCGCCGCCCAGATGGGTCTGCCGCATCGAAGGTCGGGCCCGCCCCTTCCAGGCCTCGTAGGTCGTGCAAAACCAAGTATAGCCGAAGCCATCGGGATGGGTGGCGCGATACTCGTCCCACAGCAGCCGGCGGGTCACGTTGCGCCGACGCAGCTCCTTGTCGACATAGCCCCAGTCGGGAACAGCCCGCTGGGGGCTCAGCGCCGCAGGCTTCGGCGCAGGGAAAAGCAGCAGCTCCACGTCCTCGTCGGTCATTCCCGTCGGCAACGGCCAGTTCAGCCCGGCAGCCCCGGCTCGGCGCAGATAGCTGTGTACGGCACCGTTGCTGATGCCCAGGGTGCGCGCGATGGCTCGCTCCGGCAAGCCTTGAACATGTTTTAAGCGGAGAACCTCTTTGATCCGGCGCATCGACAATCTCTGGGTGGGCATCGGCCTTCCTCGTTCACTGACGAGGCAGTTCCTAAGCCGGTTGAGTTGTCGGCCGAAGCGGGCTGAGCCATTGAAAAACTGCTCACGATCCCGCGAAATCCGTGCTCACGATCGTCTGAAATCTCTGCTCACGATGCTCTGAAATCCGTGCTCACGATCCCGCGAAACATGCACCATCGCGAAAGGGGGCAGAAACACAGGGTGGCTTCCATGAAGAGATTGGGCGCAAACACTCGCACGTCGTCTGGTCTCGCATTGATGCGGAGCCGATGAAGCGGGAGAGGCCGCGAACCCGCCCTGGGTCAGCAACTTTGGCATCAAGCGCCTCGTGGCGAACGAGGAGAGCTTGATGCCGGCAAAGAGAAGACTGACCATGAGACAATTGAGACAGATGCTGCGTGCTGCGGCGTGCCAGAGGCGGAAGCAGCGCCCGCGAGATTGCGGCAATGCTGGGGATCGCCGGCAGTAACGTCCGGACAATCTGACGCGCGCCGCGGCGGCTGGGCTGCGTTGGCCGTTGCCGGAGATTTGACGGACGATGCGCTCCAGAACTGGCCGTTCGCGCGTGCCGACGTCAAGCGGGCCGTGCGGTGATGCGGGAAATACGCCTGGTCGCGGCCACTCCTGCGGCCGCGAAGCGCGACGATTGCCATGCAGGGGGCATCCAACGAAAGGCGCGGCCCACAATGTCAAGCGCGCTTGACAAAGGTCCCTCCTATCATCGTTCGAGTCACGGCGCTGCTCCACTCTCGTTCATGGGACTGCAACTACGAGTTGGAGCGACGCCCCATCAGCTTGGACTGCACGTGAGCCAGCGCATCACTTAGCCTTGCCGCTTCCTCAAACCTGGTCTCCTGGTGCGGCGGAGGCGAGTCAGGATCGAGCAGGATGGCCTCGGCGGATTCCGAGAGCCGGCGCAGCGGCGTTCTGATCCATTGGGCGGCACATAGGAGCAGCGCCAGCGCGACAACCGCGCCAGCGCCGAGAGTGATCCAGAAAGATCGGATCAGTTCGCGGGTTGATGACATGGCGTCGTCGGCGTTCTGTCGGACCAGGAGAGACCAGCCGAAGCTCGGAAGATCTGCAAAACCAATGCTCGGAACGATCACTGTGAAATAGTCTTTGCCGTCAGGCCACCGCTCGTTCGAAAACGCTCTGGTGACGCGGCTGGCGGCAAGCGCTGAGCCGACGCTTAGCCGCTTGTTGACGAGATCGGTCGGGCCAAACAGCACGGTTCGGTCCCGCGACAGCAGCAGCACATCGATTCCAGGCGGCTGCAAAGCAGCCATCCCCTCCTCCACCCATGTCCAATTGAGGTGCGCTCCGATCACGCCGACAACGGAACTATCATGCCGCACGGGTGCAGCCAGATCGACGAACCGATAGGGTTCAGGGGACGCAGGCAAGAGGCTTGCCAGGAGTTGCGCCTCGTGGACATCGACCGCAGCCGGCGCATCCAGGCCGCGTCTGAACCATGGCCTCTGCGCAACACTTGCGCCCTCAAGCATCCCGTTCCTGGCCGCCAGCACCTTTCCCTCAAGATCGGCTATGCCGAGCCATGAGTAGCGGCTATCCAGGCGGCTCAGGAATTGGATGTGCTCGCGAGCGTTCGCGAGGTCAGTAGGATCGATCAGCTCCGCCAGTCGGGCCACGTCCATCCAAACCCCATAGATGCGGCGCGCCAGCAGGTTCGCGCTCAGTTCGCCGCGGGTTGTCAACTTTTCGACCTGCAGTTCCTCGCCGCGCTGCTCCAAGATCGCGGCGTACAATGTCGCGGTCACCATAGCCGGAACCAGCATCAACGTTGCACCGCCAAAGAACACGAGCGTGCGCAAGCTCATTCGTCTGTTCGCCATCACGCCTCCTCAACGGGTCAGAGCCCGGGCCAACTCGCGGATGATGCGAACGAGGTCGCCGCGATCGGATCCCGGAAGGGCCCGGGCGGTGTGGAGCTTTTTGATAATTTGGGCCTGCTGTTCGGTGCTCGACGAAAATCTTAGCCGGTAACCGTCACGAGTTACCGCAAGAACTCGCGCCTCGACATCGCCGATAGCTGGGATGGTCAGTTTGCCTATCGCCCCTACCGAAAGACCGAATGGTCCGCTGATGCGAGCGCCTTCCGGCCCGAGATTCACGAGCCAGCCACGGTGTCGATCATCTCCGATCGTCAACGTGATCGGTTCAAGCACCTGGCGCTGCGGTCGGTTATATCTGGGTCGTTCGATGCACGCCGCGATCGCCACCAGCAAGACTGGGACGTTGTAGACCGTCCAGAACAGAACGATGGCGACACCGTCGCTGGCTGTCGACGAGGTATTGAAGACGAAATCGGAATTCAGCGGCACGATCAGGCCACCAAGGGTCAATCCAAGCAGGATTAGAAACGGTTGCATCAATGACCATTGGACGACGACCCTCGTTCTGTCGCCGCCCTTGGCTGTCACCGAGAATCTATGCGGTCCTCTCGTCAAGAGACCGATCGCCGCGGCCCGACAGATCGGCCAAGCGGCGATCACCTGCGCCGTATCGTTGACAATGGGGATAAACAGCCCCTTCGAGAGCCAGTTCAGGGCCACCAGGACCATGACGTAGTACGGGACATAGTATCTGATGATATCGACGAGCGAGGCATTCATGATCGTAATACCGAGCCACCAGTACAGAAGCGGACAAATCAGACTCGCCAAGCGGAAGGGAAAGGTTGTTAGCCAATAGAGAACGGAATCGATGACACTGATTCGGTGCATCAAACCTAATCGATGGGAACCAAATGGATTGTAGCAGTTGCGCACAATCTGCATCAGGCCGAGGCACCAGCGGCCCCGCTGGATGATGTATTCCTTGAGTCCCTCCGGAGCCAAACCCTCGGTCAGCGGTTCGTTGAGATAGACGGTTTGCCATCCGTTTTCGGCGAGCTTGAGCGTGAGCAGGAAGTCCTCGGTCACGCTTTGCGTCGGAAGCAGGCCGATCTGTTGTATTGCTCGCACCCTCATCACGGACGAGGTGCCGCAACAGATCGCGATTCCCCAGGCATCCCTTGCCGGTTCCACATTGTCAAAGAAGTGTCGTTGCTCATCCGGGTACCCGGCGCTGATGCCGAGGTTGTGCTGGATCGGGTCCGGATTGAAAAAGTGCTGTGGCGTTTGAACCAGGCCAACACTTTGATCGTGAAACAGCGCCACTGTGCGGTCGATGAAATCGACGTGTGGAATAAAGTCCGCATCCAGGATGGCGACAAAATCCGATCGATCTGGATCCCGGGCACGCTCGGCAAGTGCGTGGTTGATGTTTCCTGCCTTGGCGTGCGCGTTGTCGGAGCGCGCAATGTATCCCACAGAGTGCCGCTCGCAGGCGAGCCGGAGCCAGTCCCTGCGGCCATCGTCAAGGACAAAGACGCGAAGTTTTGGAAAACGCACGGCTTTGGCCCCGATGATTGTCCGCTCGAGTATCTCAAGCGGTTCATTGTAGGTCGTGATGAAGATGTCTACGCTTGGCGCTTCTCCAGGTGACCACCATCCTGCGTATTCGTCGGCCTCTGCCGTGCGCTCCCTCACCCGCGAGAGGATCACGAATGCGATTGACGAGGAGAGAACAGTCAGGCCCTCGAGAGTTGCGAAGCCCCAACTGACCAGGGCATCCGGGGTCCAGTCAAGCGGCACCAAGGTCTCGGTAAACCGCCATACAACGTAGCGCCATGAGAGAAGCGCCGCCATTCCAAGCAGAAGGGTGCGCCAGTACCATCGACTTGGGTTAAGCAGTGGGAGAACCGTCAGGCGGAGCCCGATGATGACGGCGCCTAAGGCTAGGGCGGCGAGGAGTGGCGATAGCAGAAGCATTAGAGGCCGTACCGTGTGAGAAAGCGACGGAATTGGGCGATCGGGCCGCTCGAAAACACAACACGCCCGGTGCGCCCGATGGCGCAGCCAAGATCGGCTTGTTGTGCGAGGCCCGGCACAGTCACTGTCACGTCGAAGCGCTGCAGATGCTGCGGACTGGGCCCCACCGCGAGATTTGCGTAAAGCGGCGACGCACCGGCTCCGCCGAGCCGGGTGACGGTTCCATCGAAAATTCGCTCGTCGCCGAAAAGCCGAAACTGCACCGCCGCGCCGACGGAAACGCTGTCATAAAGCGATTCGGATACGCCCGCGGTGACGACGAGGCTGTTGCAGTCGACGAGCTTGACCAGGTCTTGTCCGCGCCGTGCATACCCGCCATCGTCCACCAGGATATCCCAGACCAGACCCGGGACCTTGGCACTGAGCGTCGCGGACGTCAGCCGATTGACGCGCAGACGCTCGGCATCGATTTGCTGATCGAATTGAGCGATGCGCGCCTTGATCTGCTCCTCGTCGACATGCAGTTCAGCCAGTCGCTGATCGAGTTCCCGAATGCGCTGCGTCGAAAAGGGGGCATCGTTGTAGGATTCACCTATGAAGACGCCGGTGCGGGCCGAGGCGAGTTCCGTCTCGAAATAGTTGACCCGCTGCTGCGCGCTTTCCAGGTCTTGCTGCGCGACATCGAAGGTCGCGCGCGCCCGATCCAGGTTGGCCACCGTCTGAACGCCGCGATTGTTCAATTCATTGGCGCGCTTGAATTCGGCGTCCGCCTCGCGCAGGCGTGCAGCTGCTGCATCCTGCGTCGCCTTCGTCTCAGCGATCCGCGCCTCAATCTGCCGAATCCTGCCACGCTGATAGTCGGTTGACTGCGCATCAAATCCGGCTCTCGACCGCGATAGCGCGTCACGCTGCCCCGCAATCCGTTTGAGTTCGATGCGTTGATTGTCCCGCTCGCGCTCAAGCTCAAGAAGTCGAGCGATATCGAAGCGCTCATCGGTGACTTCAGCCGCGAGTTCCCCCGCGTTTATGCGCGTCCCAATGCTCTTGACAGCGAGCGTTACCCGGCCGTCGATCGGGGCACGCACGACGTAAAGTCGAGCATTTACCGTGGCGTCTGCCGAAGTTCCAGCGAAGTGCTCGCCGATGATGACGTACAGCCCGCCGGCCAGGAGAACCAAGCCAATGATCACACGTACGAGCTTCATGCGAGACTTCCAACCGCATTCCCAGCGCCTTTTGTAAGGCAACTTACAGGTGACCTTGTGGAAGCAAGCAAGCGAACTCGCTAATTCAGCCTGACTTTGAGTGCGATTTTGTTTTGCCGTTACAATCGCATCGCTCGCCCCAAAGGACGCAAGACTCTAGTTCTGGGTGGTCCATATTGACATGTGTTGTTCCCTGGTTGCCTTGCCTGCAGTGCGAGACTCCGTTCTAGGCAATTAATCGTTTCCCTAACGAGGGACGTTGATAGGCGCTTGGTGTCCTTTACAAAACCGTGTCGGCCACTCTCGGCGCCTTCTTCTGTGACGGCAGCCGCGAGTCGTCGTTCTCACCTTGATCGCCGCCGCCCATCGTTCATGCGATGGCTGGAGACACCAGCTTGACCGGCGCGGCCTCGATCTCCTGCCAATCGCCGTGGCCGCTGCGATAGCGGTAGGAGGCGATTCCCGATTGCCAGTTCGGGACCAGGGTCATGCGCAGATCGACGTTGGGCAGAATCTGCGGTCCAAGCCCGCCATGCGTCGGCCAGTGGATTGGCGGGTAGCCAGTAAGGAGTACTAGAAGTAGTGCCGGAGCCGGCGGGAGCGTCGGCAGCTGGCTGTAATTGCCTTGCAGGGAGGTGGTGACATCGAGCGGCGGATTAACAGCTTGGGTGATGCTGCCGAAGCCTTGGATCCGCCTGTTCGGCGTGTCGACAACCAGATCCAGCTTGAAGATTCTGCCTCCGGGGCGGCTTTCGCCAATCTGATAGCAGGCGTGAAACAATCCGACGTGGTCTTTGGTTGTCGTATCCGGCATAGAGCTATCCTTTCCTATTTAAGGGGATTGATCGGGTGATCGGCTGTGGTCATCCGGCCAACTGCCGCACGTAGTCGTCAGATTCTTCCGCCGGGATCGCCTTCACCGGAATCAGGCGCGTGCCATTGCTACCGGACACGACGATTTGCGGCACATAATGGCCGGGGAAGCTGCCCTTGACCGCAAAGGGCGTGGACCCTTCACCGAGCGGTCCCGTCCAGCCCATCACGTCGATCTTCAGGCCGCCGACCCAATGCGGATCGCGCACTAGGGCAATTCCTGTCGTGAAGTTCGGCGCATCACCCTCAACCTCGACCAGAAATAGCCCGAATCCGTCGGGTCCGTGGATGAAGCTGGCTTTTGCCGTGTTAAACGGCTCCGTCTGATAGAAACCCATGATTCTCCTCCTGCTGAGCTGGCGACGCCGCGCAGCCATCCCCGCCGCCTAATGACCAGTGCGGCGCTGGGCTGGTGTCCGCCGGCGGCCGCAAACGCGTTCATTCCAGCAGGGATCTGGGACCTAACTAGCAATGAGTGTGCCACCTGAAAAAGTTGCGCAGTGAAAGCTTTAATGGCGACAGAAAGGTGCAGTCTCGCTGGTGCGAGCCCCGCGGCTCAGCGTCGAGTTGCGGATATTGTGTCATCGACCTGACACGGATGAATACGACGACACCGGCGTCAACCTTCTGCGCGACCAGCCTAAGACAACCCGGTTATATGCGAGCTAATCGGGTCGAGCACATTCAACTGCCGCACACGGCGCTCGCATCATGCCGTTGCAGAACCTCGCGGCAATCGCCGATTCACATTCGATGTCATTCATCGAGAACTCGGCGTTCTGTGCTGGTCTCGAAGACGTACCGATCTGATCCGGAGCGGCGGGTGATGGGAGCCCAGTGAGGCGAACCGGACGTTTACCGATCCCGCCGTGTGATGCCTTCGAGTAATCGACACTGATCGAGCTAGCCTGAGAATGTTAGCAGTCGCGCACGGTTGTCAGCTTTGCGTCCATTGACGTCGACCCGATGCTCACCATCACTGTGGGATCAGCATTTTCGGTCCGGCACGCCAATTGCTCTGTTTCTCGGCACCATTACCCACCCGCGCTCGGACTGGGCGCAGCGGCAAAGGACGTGATCGTATGGCAACAGGTACTGTGAAGTGGTTCAATGATCAAAAGGGGTACGGATTTATCGCTCCAGACGACGGCGGAAACGACATTTTTGTCCACATTAGCGCCGTAGAACGCGCTAGACTCTCTGGGTTGGCAGAAGGCCAAAAGATTTCTTATGAAGTCAAAGTCGACCCCAAGCGTGGCAAGAACAGCGCTGAAAACCTGCGGGTCTGATCACGCCCGCCGCGTTGGACTGACGGTTGTTCGCCGTCTTTTGCGTCTATGTCCGTGTCGGGCTTTTGATGGTAGGTGCAGTAGAGCCACGGCAGCACGGTTTGCAGGTTCGTTGTCCGCGCTTTCGGGAGGAGCTTGAGCAATTCGGGTTTGTAAGGCCGAATTTTCGACAGCCGGATTCCACCACCTGTCGAAATGGATGACGTGCGAGGCTGCGGTAAGATTGAGCCCGGTGCCGCCTGCTTTGACCGAGAGCACGAAGAACGGAACGTTTTCGTCTTCCTGAAATTGGCGCACCCTCCGTCCCGCCATGCAGGACAAGGCCGGGCCTTCCCAATACGGACCCGAGGAACGCCGCAAGCGGCGCCGTTGTCTCCCTGAATTGGGTGAAGACAAGTGCCTTTTCCTGCCGAGAAGCAACCACTTCCGCGATGTCGCGCAGACGCCGAGCTTGCCGCTGTCGTGCTCGGACCACCGGCCGTCCCCGAGCCACTGCGATGGATGGTTGCAGATCTGCTTCAACCGCATGAGAAAAGCCAGGACGATGCCTTTTCGTTTTATTCCATCGACCTCTTCGAGATGGCTGGCCAGCTCTGCCACCGCTTGCTGATAAAGCGCCGCCTGCTTGCGGCTTAATGGGCAGAAGGTTTTCACCTCGGTCTTGTCGGGCAGGTCAGCAATGATGCTCTTATCGGTCTTCAGCCGTCGCAGGATATAGGGGCGCACCAGATCGCGGAGCGGACCGTAAGAGTTATGTGGCCGGTCGGCGAGGCGTTTGACGAATGCCGAAAAGTCCTTCGACGATCCCAGCAGGCCAGGATTGATGAAGTCAAAGATCGACCAAAGGTCACCGAGCCGATTCTCGATGGGCGTGCCGGTCAGCGCAATGCGCATTTCTGCCTTGAGCCTCTTGACCGATTTTGTCTGCTTGGCAGCCTGGTTCTTGATGGCCTGTGCTTCATCGAGCACCACAAACTGCCACGGTGTAGCTTCTAGCCAAGGCGTGCGCGTCAGAAAGCCGTAGCTTGTGATTACGAGATCGACGTCTGCGAATTCGTCCGCACTGTATGCGTTCAGTTTCTCGGACGGGGCAGCCGATGGATGGACCACGACTGTTTTCAAGCTTGGCGCAAATCGACCAATCTCCGCGGCCCAATTGGCTAACAAAGAGGCGGGGGCTACGAGCAGGCACGGCTTGCAATTTTCCTTCGCCTCGTTCTTGAGCACCAGCAGCAGCGACAAGACCTGGATGGTTTTGCCGAGCCCCATTCGTCGGCAAGACAGGCCCCAAGCTTGAGCTGCGTCAGCAGATAGAGCCATTGCACACCCGACTGCTGATAGGGTCGCAGCGTGCCCCGAAGATTTTGACCGGGACCGACCCGCAACAACCGATCGGGATGGCGCAAGGAGGCCAGCTTCTCCGCCAACCAGGGGCCGGCCACGGTCTGGCTCAAGTCAACGCCGGCTGGTCCAGCAGTCTCATCTCCGACAATGCCAGCCCCAGCCAGCATGCGCATCGCCTCACCGAACGAAAGACCATGGGCAGCGGCGCGGCACTCGATGGCCTCAAATTGCTCAAGCGTGCGATTCAGTCGTTCATGATCTACCTCCACCCACTTGCCGCGGATGAAGGCCAATCCGTCGGAATGAGCCAGGAGTTGCTTGATCTCGGCCTTCGAGAGGCTTTCGCCCCCGAGCGTCACCTCCATTTGAAAGTCGAGCAGTGCGTCCATTCCTACTTGTGATGGCGCATTGCCCCCGACTGTCGCCTTCACTTGCGGGCGCGCCGGGCGGTTCATGCGCCAACTCGCTGGCATCCGCACGATCACCCCGGCGCCTTCGAGCGCGGGAACATCCTTGAGGAATTGCAGAGCTTGCTGTGGGCTCCAGCGCAGCGGGTGAAAGATATCACCCGCATCGACCATGGTCTTCAGCCAGAGGCACCTCTCGGAGGCGCGCTGGACGGGCATCAGCAGCGACAGCAGGCGTTCGCGGTTTCTCGCGCCGGCATACTCCTGCAAGGCCTTGCCGAGCGGCAGATGCTGGGCCCTGGCCTCAGCCGAAAGCCGGGTCGTGTAGGTCGCAAGAAACGCGAACGGGGCCTCCTCGTCCTTCCGGTTCTCCGCAAGGTTAAAATAAACGCGTCCAACCAGGTTCCAGGCCGGATGACGACTCTCGAGAAACTCCTGCACGGAGAGCTTGGCTTGCAGCAGCTCGGCATCAAAGGCCGCATCCATACCTCGCCAAAGATCGGCAAGGACAGCCGCTGACAAATATTCCGCGCCGGTCATGGGCGGAACGACCGCTGCCATCGTGTCCAACTCGCTATCGGCGGGAATCGGCACAGGTGGCTTGATACGGCCGTCTCCAATATTAGGAAGAACGCACAGTGCAGTCATGTAGCGCATTCCAAGCTCTCGCCAATACGACAACACCGGTGGGAGAACCGTCCCGACTTCGTTGGCGCCGAGCCACAACGATCCGTGCCCAGAGCCCCGTAAAAATGCTTTCTCCAGCCGCAAGCCCTGATCGGGCTCCAACGCAGGAGCTTGCGCCGTTTGTCGCAGCGTCAGCAAACCATGCGGGGTAAGAACGGGTTCCAGCGTCATCATGACGGTGAGACCTTGCGACCGGAAATGTCCACGATTTTGGGAGCCACTCGCCACATCGAGAAGTAATTCACCATTCTGTCACGAAGTACCGAGCATGGGCGCGGTCAGCAATTCCTTGACTAGCATGAACTGCTGAACGCACTCCGCGACTGCGGCCGGATCATGCTCCTCCAAAACATCAACGTTCCTTTCGTTTTGCGAACGCTCGATATGCATCAACTGTGCGCCAATCTCATTCGGCGTGAACATGCGCCTCACCTCGGAAATAAACTGCGAACAGCTCAGCTTACGCACATGGCTAGGAACCCGTCCAGATAGCTTTCTGGTTGGCGCATTTTGACACGAAATCCCGCTGATGCGGCCTTGCGAGGTTAGCGAGCTTCACGAGGTTGTGGGCGGTGCAGATCATCGCCCATTCGGCACGCACGTTTGCCAGGCCCGGCAACAGGAACTGGCGGAAGCCGCGTGCCTGCTTGATCTGTCGGAACCCGTCGCGCACCGCCTTGCGCCAGATCGACAAATGCTGCGGCGACAGACCGTGGCGCCGCGCGACGTCCGAGACGATCGCGCCCGGCACAAAGGATTCCGAGACGATCCGTCCTTTGACCTCGTCGCTCCAGCGCCGCCGAACCCGTCGCTGCGATAACACGCCCGATCATCTATGCAAACCGCCCTCGTCAAGACGGAACGCATATTGCCGATCTGCTCAACAGCAACAAGGTGCGGGAGACACGCCGCTTACGGTTCACCAGCGCATCCTGCGCCTCCTTCGGCAACTCCCGCCACTCTGACCCCAACGGCGCTGTGCGCGATGCCACCCGCGAACAGGCCCATCTGATGCATGCCGAACCGCCGGTTGCGCCGAACCGGGTTCGCCGATATCGCCGTCCTGCTTGCCATGAGCCTCTCCCCGATTTTGGTGGTGAGAGACTCCGCATGCACCGCAAAGCGGTTCATTCAATGATGATGCCGCGCTCTTGACCACTGAATCGAGTAGCGCCGACAACGCGTTGAGCGCTTCCAGGCTGACAAAGGGCTCTGCCGTCAGGCAGCAACCGCAGGCACATGCCGCGCGATCGAACATCCAGGATGGGATCTCCAGAAAACGCTGCGACTCCGATCCATCCAGCGTGCAGCGGAAAACAACGCCGTCCGCCTTGTCGATCACGGCATGGACGAAAACCTCGCGGCCTGCCCAAGCTGACCGAGCAAGTCAGATGAGTAGATCGGTGATATGCGAGATGGAGAAATAATTCTCCGGGTGATGCTGAACATCGTTAGCATTTACATTGGAGAGCGTGATCGAATTGCCCTTTCCGAGGTCAACAACCGTGGTGTCCGGGCCAACCGCGTGGATGTGATCGACAACGTTAGCAACCGTATGAATGTTAGTGTTATTGATCCCATCCGCGATGTGCAGTTTGTCCCCCATCGTGAAGTCCCTCACGGTATCCTTGCCGCCCCCGCTCGTGAAGATGAAGTTGTCGTTGCCCTGATTGCCGAACAGAGTATCGTTGCCTTCATCGCCGTACAGATAATCGTCACCGTCACCACCAGAGAGCGCATCATTGCCCTTATTGCCTTCTAAATCATCGGCGCCCGCGCCACCAGAGAGCCAGTCGTTCCCACCTCGGCCATCGATATAGTCTCTGTCGGGCGTTCCATTCAAGTGATCGTCGGAGTTTGTGCCTCGGATTACAGGCATAGGTCTTTCTCCTGTGTTGTATCTGCATGCGAGCGGTCACGGAAGTGACCGCGCTCTAACTTCCAGCAGCATACAGATCGGGTCTGACGGTAACCTGACCGCACACTGAGTTTCAAAGCGGATGCGATGGACCGCCTAAATTGTGGACCATTATGCAAAGCTGGCGCGAGCAGAGCGTGTTTCGGCGTGGGGTCTCGACCATGATCGGCGTAGGGGTCCCGTCATCTCAAATCAATGAAATCAACGGCCTGAAAGGTCTCGACGACGCCGATGGGGGGCAATGTTCGATCAGCATTCGCACCCCGCCGTCGTGATTCCGATCATGACCCACATCGCGGACATCGGGGGCAACTCCCTTGCCATTCCGCTCATGCCTTCCCTCGTTCATATGTTGGACTACCAGCGCATCGGTGAGATTGCCGGTCGCAGCCTTTTCCCTTGCTTGCTGCAAGTCGATGCCGTTGCCTCAGGTTTGGCTGTGTTCTCGCCTCGGCCCACGCAAGACGCCTTACCTGTACGCTCGCGTTCGGGTGCCTCCGGCTACATATCCTTCGACACCATTCAGCATTCCGCCTGTTAAACCGTGTAGGCGGTGGCGACATTTCAGCCCAAAGACGCGGATGAACCGGTTCGTGTTCCTCAACCTTCCGACACTCAGCCTCGGGAACCATCTCGGCGTAACGGTTTCGCCTCAATCCCCTTTACCTGCGGGCTACGTCACCCTGCCAGTTGACAGCAGGTCACCGCCGCTTGGGCTCATGCTTCCTCCCAGCAGGAAGCAGGCTCATCACATTTCCCTCCTTTCTCAATGCATTCCAAACATACGCTTTGAACCGCCCCGGGTTTGCCGGAGGCAATTTGGTTTAAGTTATGCCGCCATGGCGGGTTGTTCCAGCATGGCGTAGTAGCGTTGCTCGGCTTCGGCCGGCGGGATGTTGCCGATGGGCTCGAGGAGCCTTCGGTTGTTGAACCAGTCCACCCATTCCAGCGTCGCGAACTCGACGGACTCGAAGCTGCGCCATGGCCCGCGCCGATGGATCACCTCGGCCTTGTAGAGGCCGTTGATGGTTTCGGCGAGAGCGTTGTCATAGGAGTCCCCGACGCTGCCGACAGAAGGTTCGATACCAGCTTCAGCCAGACGCTCGGTGTATTTGATCGAGACGTATTGGCTGCCCCTGTCGCTGTGGTGCACGAGCCCGCCGCGATGGACCGGCCGGCGATCGTGCAGGGCCTGTTCCAGCGCATCGAGCACGAAGCCCGCATGCGCCGTGCGCGAGACCCGCCACCCCACGATCCTGCGGGCGTAGGCATCGATGACGAAGGCGACGTAGACGAAGCCGGTCCAGGTCGCGACATAGGTGAAGTCGGAGAGCCAAAGAACGTTCGGCCTTGGCGCCCTGAACTGGCGGTTGACGTGATCCAGCGGGCATGGCGCGGCCTTGTCGCTGATCGTGGTCTTGACGGGTTTGCCGCGGATGACTCCTTGCAAACCCATGTCCCGCATCAGTCGCGCCACCGTGCAGCGGGCAACATCGAAGCCTTCCCGCTCGAGCTGCCGCCAGACCTTGCGCACGCCATAGACCCGGAAGTTCTCATCGAACACCCGCCGAACCTCGATCTTCAGGGTAGCGTCCTGCCTGGCGCGCGCCGACAGCCTGGCAGGATCGCGCCGCCTGGCCACATGGGCGTGGTAGGTCGAAGGGGCGATCGGCAAGACCTTGCAGATCGGCTCGACCCCATGCGCCCCACGATGATCGTCGATGAAGGCGATCATGGCTTGGACCGGCGGTCGAGCTCCGCCATCGCAAAATACGCGCTCGCCTTGCGCAGGATCTCATTCGCCTGCCGAAGCTCACGGTTCTCCCGCTCCAGCGCCTTCAGCTTCTCGGCCATGTCGGTCGGAACGCCGGCCCGGTGTCCGCTATCGACTTCGTCCCTCTTGACCCAGTCGTGCAGCGTCTGCGGTGTGCAGCCGATCTTGGCCGCAATCGAGGTCACGGCCGCCCACCGCGACGGGTGCTCGCTCGCATGATCCAGAACCATCCGAACCGCACGAGCCCGGACCTCGGGTGAAAACTTGTTCGTCGTCTTGCTTGTCATGGCTCCATCCTCTCAGGAGTTGGAGCCTCCGGCAAACCCGTGGCGGTTCACTTCCCCGATTCCTCGTATGCACACGAGGAGGGCAGCGTGATCGGCTCGACTTTCGCTATCTCTGCAGTCTGCGCGGAGTGATGCGACCGCAGTATACGCCAAAGCTGAAGAAGCGGACGGCGCTTTTGCGGAACTTGAAGGAGGTGTTTCGCCGACACCGGTCGCAACCGGTTGATAGGGTGATAAGCCTGATCAATCCGAAGCTCCGGGGGTGGGTGAATTACTTCGCGGTCGGGCACTCAAGCGAGTGCTTTCGCTACATCAAAGAGTGGCTGGAGAAGAAGGTCAGGCGCCATCTGGCGCACGCTCGGAAACGACAGGGCTTCGGTTGGAAGCTGTGGAGTAGTCCGTGGTTGTATAACACCTTAAAGCTGTTCAATGGCTACAAGGTGGAATACGGCGCGGCGAAAGCGGCCCCAGCGTGATAGGTCTCATAAGCTTTGAAGTGAAGCGAAATGGGGGCGCGCAGTGCGGGAAATCTGCACGCTGCGTGCGAGGTGGAGGGGGCTGGAAACGTGCACGGCCATGAATGATTGGCCGTGCGTCGCGCCGGCCCTCGACCCTACCGACGTCGTTCAAACGGCAGGTAGTGATCATCGTCAGCATGACGGCGCAACGTTGAGCGCCGCGCTCGCTGCCCGCAAAGGTCCAGTTGCGCCTGCCCACAGCCACGCCGCGCAGCGCTCTTTCTGCGGCATTGTGTTTTGGCGTGGGGTCTCAACCATGATCGGCTTGGAGTCCCATCATTTCAATTGCATGAAATCAAATGCCTGAAGGGGTCCCGACGACGCCGATGGGGGTCATTTTTCGATCGGCATTCACACCGAGCGTCTTGTCAGGCGCTGCGCGATGGCTGTGATCACGGGATCGTCGAGCCGCGGCTCCATCGCATGTCCCAGCGGCTATCGAAATCCTGGCCGTCCTTGTCCTTGTTAGCCCTCAGATAGAACTGCGCCGTACCGAGCCACTTGGTGCTGGTGTAGCCCAAGGTGTAGGTCACCCCTCACGTGTCGACCGAATAGGCATTTGGGTCGCCGTAGCTACCGCTCGCCGCCTTCACCATCTCCGAGAGCGCGGCAGGAAACCTGCGGATGCCGGGGTTGATCACCGGGAAGCCCGCGTCATAGACCTGCGCCAGCAGCGCATGCGCCTCGCGTGCCCCGCCTGGTCGAGCAACATGACCGTCTTCTGAGCCGGATTGAACGTCTTGCCCTTCTCGATGCCGATGGCCGCGAGTTGATCGATCATGGCGCGGTCGCGGTCGAGCCAGGGTGGTTGGTTCTGCACGCATCGAGGCTACGATAGAAACTCGCATTGAGGGGATCGTGGAATCGAACAGGACGTCATAGGCGTCGGTGAAATTGGGCGGTGGCGGTTTTTCGCGAGCGGATAGACCTTGATCTGTTTGCCATAGGCGACCGACTTGGCGACGTCCGCGTAACTGTGGCTGGCGAGATTGGAGCGCCGCAGCGCAAAGCCGATGAACGCGTCGGATTGAAGAGCGATCTGTCCCGATGGAACCTCGCTGCCCGGCGGCAGGATCAGGTATTTGCCAGCCTGCCCCCTTATCTGCGCCTTCTTGAACATGGTCTCAAGCATCAAATCGGCATTCACGGCCGGCATGCTCCAGATCATGGCTTCGACCGCACGACGCTGGATGTTGCGCGCGGCGAGCTCCTCTGGTGACGGGCCTTGCGCGTGCGTACTCGTAGTCATCTGTGCGATGGCGAATGGCTCCAACGATGGCTCTCATCATGCAGTCCCTCAGAACGGATTGACGTAGTTCAGGATCGCGACCTGGCGCAGGATGACGCGGCGGACCACATGGGTCGGCTTGAGGTGATCCGTGTAGATCGCCGCCGTTCCGGCGCTGCCGGCCGGCAGGCGCGTGGCGAAATTGGCATCGTCGAGCCTGACGCGCACGATGAAGGGCGCGGCCTCGATCGCCTTTGGCACGACGGCGGTGCCCGACGTCTGCGCCTGCCCGGTCGCGATCGCCTGCAGCACACTCTCGACCCTGCCAGGAAAAATCCTCCCGGGCGCAAATTTGAAGGTGGCCTCTACCTCCTGCCCCGGCGCGACATGGCGCGCGTCGATCTGGTTGATCTGGACGCCGATGATGGTGTTGGAGGTGTCGATAAAGGCCATTACCGGCGACAGCGGCAGGTTGGCGACGCGCGCGCCCTTGCGCAGCGCGAGATTGGTGACGTAGCCGTCGGTCGGTGCGCGCACGACGGTCTTGTCGAGATTCCACTGCGCGGCCTCGAGCTGGCCGGAGAGCTGATCGACCTCGGACTGGCGCTGCTCGACGTCGAAACCGCGACCGGCGTCGCGCTCGTAGAGCTGCGTCATTTGGCCGAGGCGCGTCTTGGCCAGCTTGAACTGCGCGTCGATCGCCCTGACCTGCGCCGCGTACGGCGTCGGGTCGATCTTGAACAGGACGTCGCCGGATTTGAGCGGTACGTTGGCGACGACCGGGACATCCGTCACCTCGCCCGCCACATCAGGTACGATCGACACCGCATTACGCACAACAAGCGCATTGCCCTGCGGCGCACCCCACCCCATCGGGATCAGCAACCCCAACAGCACAAGAACCATCACGATCGCAGGCGACGCTTTCCAGAACAGGTTGAAGCGCACGATCTTGAAGTGCACCAGCAGGAACAGCAGCACGAGATACGTATTGAGGATCGCGATGGCCATCACGCATCTCCCGCCTTGCGCGTCGGCACGTCGAGATAGGCCGAGATGAATGCGATCGGCCACAGCGCGAAGCCGAAGAACAGCGTGATCCAGCCCGCGACCATCACGGCCTGCGCATGAGGATGGTTGCGGGACTTGGCGATATGTCCCGGCAGCCAGCCGGCGATGCAGACCACGCCGATCGCGCTGGCAAGCAGGATCACCAGCACGATCCAGGCGAAGATATCGTAGCCGCTCATGACGGTCGCCTCATCGCGACGCTCCTGTGCTGCCACCCTCGAACGGGAACACCGTTTTCCAGTCCTGCTTCATGTCCACAACGGTCCAGCCGCGCTGCACGGCTTCGTTCCAGGCCTTGTCGAGCTTTCCGACCTTCGATTGGCGGTCGTAGGCATATTCGCGCTGCGCGTCGGTGTGGTGGACGATGCCGAGGAAGCGCGCGCCCGGTCCTGCCGCGGTCCATTGCAGCATCTGCTGGTCGCCGTCCGAGTTGCAGAAGGCGAGGATCGGGCGGCGGCCGGTGAAGCGATTGATGCCCGGCGGCTTGCCGGGACCGTCGTCGATGAACTCGATCTTCGCCAGTTTCATCAGGACCGGCTTTCCATCGGCGCCAATCTTGAACTGCGTGACGCCGGAGGAGCGGACCACCTGCTCGGGCGGTATGCCGTAGGCTTTGTCGGCCCACACCCGCATGAACTCGACGCCGCCGCCGGACACGATGAAGGTCTTGAAGCCGTTGGCGCGCAAGTAAGCGAGCAGCTCCAGCATCGGCTGATAGACCAGCTCGTTATAGGGACGATTGAACCGCGGGTGCCTTGCCTGGACGAGCCAATCGGCGACCGATTTTGCATAGGCGTCCGTCGTCGTGCCGCTATAGGAGACCGCGAGTAGCGCAAGCAGACCCTTCTCGCCCTGCGCCGCGAGCGCGGCTTGTCGTTCGCAAGAAATGCCTTGAACGGCTGCTTCTGCTTCCACTCAGGATGCTGCGGCGCCATCGACTTGACCTGACCGAAGCCGAATGCCGCCTGGAAATAGATCGGCTGCTCGCACCACAGCGTGCCGTCATTGTCGAATACGGCGATGCGTTCGGCGGGCGGAACGAAGTCCGCGCCGCCGTCTCGCGTGACGCGCGCGACGAAATCGGCGATCGCCGTCTTCGCCGCGCCGTCGTTCCAGGATGGCAGAGGATTGGCCGGCTGCGCCTCCGCAGCCGTGATGATCGCGAGACATAAAAGCAGCGCAGCGCCGAGCCGAGCCATCATGGTCTTGGTCCTTCTTCCCCGTTATCCTCCCACTACTGCGGCTTCAAGCGTTCGAGCTCATTAAGCCGCTTCAAGGCAGCCTGTTGCCGGAGCAGGCCGTAGTTGATGCCGCTCGCGTTCAGCGAGCTGCCTTCCTGATAGGGGAACTGGTTGAAGTCGGAGAAGAACTCCTTGATCTTGCCTTGCACCGGGACGATCAGCCACATGTTCCGGGCAAGGAAGTCGATCGCTCCGCCGCCCTCCTCCATGCCCCGCTCGTAGGGATCCACGCGCAGGTTTGCGATCAGCGACCATGCGGGGACTTCGCGGGTCGCGGTCGCGATATTGCCCTTGGACGCCGTCGCGAAGCTCAGCTTCCAGTCATTCCACCTGATGGCATTGAGATTGCCGCCCTGATCGAAGTAGTAGATCGCGTCGCGCGGCGGCTCCTTCGCGTCTCCCTTGAAGAACAGCATGAAGTTGTAGCCGTCGAGGTGAACTCGAAAGCTCTTGCCGCCGGCGCAGGCGAAACCGGCCTTCATCTTTTCCTTGATGTCGGGGATGCCGGCAGCGGCGCAGAGCGTTGGGAACCAATCGATCAACGAGATGATCTCGTTGTATTGCGTGCCGGGCTTCACGACGCCCGGCCACCGCACCATCATCGGAATGCGCATGCCGCCTTCCCATGTCGTACCCTTCTCGCCGTGGAAGGGCGTCTGGGCGCCGTCGGGCCACAATGCGAGCTCGGCGCCGTTGTCCGTGGTGTAGAGCACGATCGTATTGTCGGCGATGCCGAGATCGTCGAGCTGCTGGAGCAGTTCGCCCACCATTCCGTCGTGCTCGACCATGCCGTCGGCGTGAATGCCTTTGCCGGTCTTGCCGAGCGACGACGGCTTCAAATGGGTGAAGACGTGCATCCGGGTCGCATTGAACCAGCAGAAGAATGGCCGGTTTGCCCTGACCTGACGCCCGATGAAGTCCTTGGCGCCGCCGAGGAACTCCTCGTCCACCGTCGGCATGCGCGCCGTGTTCAGGGGACCGGTGTCCTCGATCTTGCCGTCGGCTGTCGCCTTGAGGACGCCGCGTGGGCCATATTGCTTCCGGAAGTTCGGGTCCTTCGGATAAAAATAGCCTTCCGGCTCTTCCTCCGCGTTGAGGTGATAGAGATTGCCGAAGAACTCGTCGAAGCCGTGCTTCGTCGGCAGATGCTCGTCGCGGTCGCCAAGATGGTTCTTGCCGAACTGGCCGGTGGCGTAGCCCTGCGTCTTCAGGACATCTGCGATCGTCGGCATCCAATCCTGGATGCCGTGGGGATCGCCGGGCATGCCGATCGTGAGCAGGCCGGTGCGGAACGGCTCCTGACCGAGAATGAAGGAGGCGCGGCCCGCGGTGCAGCTCTGCTGGCCGTATGAATCGGTGAAGATCGCTCCCTCGCGCGCGATGCGGTCGATGTTGGGCGTGCGATAGCCCATCATGCCCATGGTGTAGGCGCTGATCTGGGGAATGCCAATGTCATCGCCGAAGATCACGAGGATGTTGGGCTTGCGACCGGCAGGCGGCGCTGCCGCAGGAGCGGCCTTCTGAGCTTGCGCGAGAGCGTCTGACGTCAGCGCTGCCGTCGCGACAATCGACGACGTGCCGAGTAGCACGGCCCGCCGATGAATCGCTGGTTTGTCGCTACAAGTGGAATCGGCGACGGCGTTATCCTGCTTCTTCGTCTCATTGGTCATTCGTCGCTCCTTGATCTTCTCGAGTCTGGTTAGCGCTCGTGATGTTGAGCCTTGATCGTCCGTTCCGTCTAAGTGGTCTCCTTGTGCTTCGCCTATCTGGCGGGCTTTCTGCTCCGATACGCGGCGGCATTCGAAGTCCCAACCGGATTCAGATGTTGAGGTAAAGCTGTCGTGTCGCGGTGCCTGGCGCGCGGGCGCAGGCTGCGGCGAGCAGCGACCACGCGGTGCAGAAGTTGTCGAGGAGACCAGGCAGCCGGATCGCGCCGATTTGCGAAGAGCTCGCTTTCCAGCGCGCCGATCTGACGGTCCAACTCCGGATCGCGCGCGGCGACCTTGAAGGCGCCGGCCGTATTCGAAGGCGGCGAGGCGTTGAGATGCGGCAGCCATTCAAGCAGCGCGAAATACGATGCTCCTGCGTCTCGATGGCGGATCGCGCGGCGGAGCCGGTTGAAGGCAAACATCTCCGACCGGCGATAGGCCTCGTGCCGGCGGCGATGATCGGCCGCAATGCGCCTGATCGCACGCGGCGCAATCAGGCCAAGGCATGCGGCGATAACCGCCGCGAGCAACACGATCAGCCAGTGATCCGCGACGAGTTCACGTATGTCGGACCATGTCCATGCCCGCCCCGATCGATCGGTCGGCATCTGGCTCGCCCCGGCGGTGGCGGCAACCGCGAGAGGCACGGCATCGAGATGGATGCGTTCAACCTTGCCGTTCGCATTGTTCCACCAGCCGATCTCGACCGCAGGCAGCGCATAGTCGCCCGGCCGTTCCAGCATGTAGGTCGCCGAATCGACGCGGGTCGACGTCATGACATCGGTTCGTCCGTCAATCCTATCCTCGAGCTTCGGCTGCGCTGGATAAAGCCGCAGGCCTTCGATGGCAGGGAACTGCTGAGGAGGCAGCAGCATCGCAGGCGTGCCTTCTGCCTTGATCGTCACCGTCCGCGTGACCGCGTCGCCGGCCTTGAGTTGGTCGGACGAACGCCGGATCTCCTGTTCGGCGGTCATGCTGTCGGCCGATACGAACGGCTGAAGCGCGCGCGCGGCGTCCGGAATGAACGCTTCGAACGACACAGGCGGCAGCGCGACGGTCACCTCGCGCGTGGCCGGCGGCTCGGCGGCATATTTGATCCTGACGCTCTGGTCGGCGACAGCGTACGAGCCCGGCTCCTGCGGCGAGATGGCGTATTCGAAGCGAACACCCGCATAGGACACGCCGTCCCGCTGCTCATTGGTGTTGACGCTTTGCAGTTGCCGGGTCACTGCGTTGCGGACCTGGAAGCCGGGCAGTTCGGGCGGCGATGTCATGTAGTTTGGCGCCATGACCGAGATCGCAAGCGTGGTCTGCTGTCCCACCACGACGCGCGGCGGATCGATCGTCACCTGCACGATCGGCTCGGGCGCAGTCGCCTGCTGCGCGCGGTCATCTTGCGACGGGAGCACGGCCGCGAGCAGCAGGGCGATGGAGCCGATCCAACCTCTCACCGCGACGCCCTCCCCTGTTCCGGAGCGGCCGCCTGGATCGCGAATTTCAGCTTGAGGAAATCCGCAGGCGAGGTCTGGACCTGGCGCATCCAGGCTTCGGCTGCGCCGGCGGTGGTGACGTCCTGCGGCGTGACCGTGATCTTCTTGCCGCCCTTCTGGTTGGGATCGACTTTCATCTCGTCGGCCTTCTCATCCGGCGGCGTACTGTCGTCCTGCCCCTGCTTGCGGCGTTTCGCTTCTTGCGCATCAAGCGCAGACCGGACGATGGCCCGGTTGGCCTTCGCGGCGGCATTGCCGGGCTGCTCCTTCAGCACGTCGTCATAGGCCTTGAGAGCCTTTTCATAGGCGTGGTTCTGCGCCTGCGCATTGCCAAGCGCGAATTTGCCCTCCAGCGTCTCAACGCGCGAAAATTCCTCGGCAGCGGCGAGAAAGTCGTACGCGCGATAGGCCGAGATGCCGCGCCACATCGGATCGGCGAACAGAGTTTTCGCAGCGGCATAGTCACCACGGTCAAACGCAAGCCGCCCCTGCTGATCCGGCGTCAGCCACAGATTGACGAAACGATGGGTCTCTTCCGCCCTCGCGGGCTGCGCATGCATCACGATGATCAGGGCAAGCGCCCAGGCGACCGTCGTGCCGCGCCGGAACCAGATCACGCTGAGGAATGCGAGCGGCAGCAAGAGCCAGTAGCCTTCATCCTGCCATCGTGTGCCGAACGCATCGCCTTGCGCGGCCTGGAAGCGTGTTTCGATCCGGCGCTCCAGTCGCACGACGTCCGAGCCGTCGACACTGACCTGCACGACATCCGTGCCGGCCGGCAGCGATGGCGCGTCCGCGCTCACCGCCAGCACGACGAGATTGTTCCGCCCGGCCGTTTGCCGGACCGTGGCCGCATCCACGGTCCCGAGATCATCTGCGACCAGGAGGATGGTGCCGGCGATCGGCTCGGTCGCGAGTGAATCCGCGGCCAGGGCGATCGCGCGCGCGACGTTCTTGCCATCCGCCGGCATTAATCCCGGCGCAAGCGCGCCCAGGAACGGCGCGATGACGGAACGGTCATCGGTCAGCGGCATCACCAGATGCGCGGTCCCAGCGTAAGCGATGAGCCCGGTTCGGGCGCCGGCACGCGCTGCGAGAAGATCACTGATCTTCTGCTTGGCGCGTTCGAGTCGCGACGGCGCGACGTCGGTCGCGCCCATCGAGAAATCGACGGCGAGCGCGACCATCAGCGGCGCCTTGTCCTCGACGAAGGGCGGCAGCTCGCGCCGCCAGGTCGGGCCGGACAGCGCGATGATGCCGAGCATCAGGGCCGCCGCAACGAGATAGAGCGGATTGATGTGGCGCCCCGCTGCGGCCGCACGATAAGATGCGTCAGAAGGTGCGGCGCGATCACATTTCTCCATTGTGCGCGCACATTCTGCCGTCGCAGCAGCACCGCGAACACGATGGCGAGCGGGATCAGCGCGAGCAGCCAGAGCGGACGCAAGAGGTGGAAGGAGATTGTGGCAACGTCATGCATGGCTGGAGGTCCTGATCCGGCGCCATTCGCTGCCGAGGAGAAGCGCGATCCACAGCAGCAGGCCAAGCATCACCGCGCCCCCCAGCGGCCACTGAAACAACGGCAGCTTGGGCCGCCACGATTGGGTCTGAAGCTTGGCCGGCGCGAGGCGATCGATGTCGGCATAGATCGCCTGCAACTGTGCGCCGTCCTCGGCGCGGAAGAAGTGACCATCGGTGGTGGTCGCAACGGATTGCAGAACGGCAAGGTCGACGCGGTTCTCGCCCGAGGCCGCAGGATCGCCGACGCCGATCGTGTAGACCTTGACGTCGTTCTGGCGGGCGATGTCGGCGGCGTGTTCGGGCGGCACCCGGCTTGCCGTGTCGTTGCCATCGGTCAGGAGGACCAGCAGCTTTTGCTTCGCCGTGCTGGCCGCGAACGTCTTGATGGCAAGCCCGATGGTGTCGCCGATCGCCGTCTGCTGGCCGGCCATGCCGACCGCGCTCTGGTCGAGCAGTTGCTGCGCCGTCTGAAGGTCCTGCGCGAAGGGCACCTGCACATAAGCTCTGGTGCCGAACAGGATCAGCGCGACACGGTCACCTTTGCGGCGCGCGATGAAATCCTTGATGACGCGCTTGACCCCGTCGAGCCGCGTGAGGGTCGCGCCGTCGGGCGTCTTGAAGTCGCGCTGGTCCATCGACCCGGATATGTCGACGGCAAGGATCAGATCGCGCGCGGAGACATCGCGTGTCACGGGATCGCCGACCCATTGCGGCCGCACCAGTGCCACAACGAGCAGCGTCCAGATTGCTGCCGCCACGATCATCTGCACCGCGCGGCGTTCCAGCACGACAGCGCCCCGCTGCGGCGTCTGTCCGGTCGCAGCCGCCAGCCGGTCGAAGAAGGGCACCTGAACGGAGGCCTGGCGCGCCCGGTATGGCGGCAACAGCCACCACACCAGAATCGGCAGAGGCAACAACACGAGCAGCCATGGCCAGGCGAATTCAAGCATGGTGCCCCCTGATCCAGCGACGGACGAGACGAAGCAGCGATTGCAGTTCGGCCCAGTCCAGCGGACTTTGCTGATAAGGCCCGCTCACGAGCAGGCGGCCTACGCCGCCGGCGAATTCCTCGCCGCCATAGCTGCGGTCGAGGAAGGAGAGCCAGGCCGGCCCGACCAGAGGCGCCACCTGCTCGCGCGGAAAGGCGGCGAGCGCGGTTCGCCGCACCAGCACGGTCAGCTTCGAAAGCAGCTCCGACGGTCCGGAATTGCGGGCGTGCTCGATCCGATCGAGCTCGGCGAGCGCTTCCCGGCGATAGCGGTTGACGCGGCGCAGATGCGCGAAGCGCCACACGCCCGCGACGATGGCGGCGAGCAGCAGGACAATTGCGAGCCGCGCCTCCCAGGTCTCCGGCCAGAGGCTCACCTCCTGCGGCAGCGCGAAGTCGATCAGGCCGGCTACGGGATCGGCTGTCGTGGATGGAGCTTCAGCCAAGGGCCGCCTCCGTCCGATTGTGGCCGGCGCCTGCGCCGTGACGGGCCGACAAGCCGCCAAGAAGACGACGAACCTGGCCAGCGGTATCCTCTGAGGCACTGAGCGGCAGCACGGGTACCCCGAGGTCGTGCGTCCAGGCAAGGATACCCTTCAGGCGCTCCTGCGTGGCCTGCGATACGCTCTGGCGTACGCTGTGGCGTCCAACTTCGAGCCGGATCTGCAATTCGCCATCGGTCACGGTCATGCTGGCTGAAGGCGGCAAGTCGCTCTGCAGGGGGTCATGGACCAGCGCGGCGATCACGTCGTTGTGCCGGGCCATAGCGGCGACCATCTCGCGCGTGGTATCGTCTGCGCCGTCGAAATCGCTGATGATGACCACGGCGGCATCATGCGGCGCCCGGCGCCTCGCATGATCGAGCGCAGTGTTGAGCATGGCCGGCGCGGAGACCAGACCGCGCCCGACGCCGAGCGCCTCGTTGTACGAGACGATGGCTGCCAGGATCTGGAGCACCGTCGCCCGGCTGCGCCGCGCCCTTACCTCGACGAGGTCACGATCACCGAACACGACGGCGCCGACGCGATCACCGACGCCGAGCACCCGCCATGCGCCGATCGCTGCGGCCTCTGCCGCCGTCACCGATTTCATGGCGCGCCGGCTGCCGAAAAACATCGACAGGCGCTGGTCGACCACGAGGATGGTCTGCCGGTCGCGCTCCTCGTTGAAGACGCGGATATGCGGCTTGCGCAGACGCGCCGTCACCTTCCAGTCGATCGAGCGGACGTCGTCGCCGGCGCGATAGTCCCTGATCTCCTCGAAGTTCAGGCCGCGGCCGCGCATGCGCGAGGCGAAGCGGCCCGAGAGCAGGCTGTGCACTGGCTGGCGCGGCAGGAAGGAGATCTTGCGTCCGCGATATTCGAGCGCGATCAGATCATCGAGACCGACATAGACACCTGGCGTTTTGGCTGATGTCCCGGTCATGCTGGCCTCAGGCTGCTGCGACCAATTCAGCGATCTTGTCGATCACCTGGTCGGGCGTGACGCCTTGCGACACCGCCTCGTAGCTGAGGATGATCCGGTGCCGCAGGCAGTCATGGACGACGGCACGGACATGATCCGGCGTGACAAAGTCGTATTCATCGAGCCAGGCGCGGGTGCGGGCGCAGCGGTCGAGCGCGAGGCTGCCGCGTGGGCTGGCGCCGACCTGGATCCATTTGCTCAAGGGCTCGCCGTAGCGGCCAGGAAAGCGCGTCGCGTAGATCACATCGACGATGTATTTCTGCGCGAGATCGGAGACGAAGATGCCGTCGATCTCGCCGCGCGCATTCAGGATCGCCTGCTGCGGGATCGGCGGTGGCTCGGCTGCGTGGCCTTTCGGCTGCTGGGCGTTTTCGGCCCGATTGAGCGCGATGATTTCGCCTTCGGTCGCCTCGTCCGGATAGGTGATGACGACATGCATCAGGAAGCGGTCGAGCTGCACTTCGGGAAGGGGATAGGTGCCCTCCTGCTCGATCGGGTTCTCGGTCGCGAGCACCATGAACAGGTCGGGCATCTTGTAGGTCTTGCCGGCGACGGTGACCTGGCGCTCCTCCATGGCTTCGAGCAGCGCCGACTGCACCTTGGCCGGCGCGCGGTTGATCTCGTCGGCGAGCACGAGGTTGGCGAAGATCGGTCCCTTCTGGAACTGAAACTGGCCGCACTTGTCGGTCTGGACGTAGATCTCGGCGCCGGTCACGTCCGATGGCAGCAAGTCAGGCGTAAACTGCACGCGCGACAGATCGGCCGCCAGATTCTTCGCAAGGGTCTTGACCGCACGGGTCTTGGCGAGTCCAGGGAGGCTCTCGATCAGCATGTTGCCATTGGCGAGCAGGCCGATCAGCATGCTCTCGACCAGGTGGTCCTGGCCCAGCACCGCCTTTCCGATGCGCGACTTGAGCTCGAGCACGGCATCACGGGCCGCCGATTTCGTCGTGCTTCCCGGCTCTGTCACGGTTTGCGGCCGGTTCATCTTGAGATCAGGCATGGCTGTCCGCTGATGAGGGTGGTCTCCCGGCCGCCCGGATCGGCGGCCGGAGCGCTTGTGCTCGCTGACTATTTCGGCGCCGTCTTGTCGAGATTCTTCATCATCGCGTCGATCATCTGATCGATGCTGAAGCTCGCCGACCGCTGGCTTGGCGGATACTCCTTGAAGGTCTGAAGGAACGGCGCCACACGCCATACGCCGTATTGCGCAAGATAGGCGTTCTTGGCGAACCAGTCGTAATATTGGTCCGAGACGACGTCAGCGCGCTCGAACGGATCCATTCGCAGGTTGAAGATCTTCGGCGCACGCAGGCAGGTGAACGGGTTGGCCCAAACCACGAACCCTCCCGGCTGACGCTGCTCGCAGAACACGATCTTCCAGTCATTGAAGCGATACGCAACCACCTCGCCGTCATCGTTGAAATAGTAGAATTCGCTGCGTGCCGACTTCGGCTGCTGGCCGGTCAGGTAGGGCAGCTGATTGTAGCCGTCGAGATGGACCTTGAAGGTCTTGCCGCCGAGATCGGTGCCCTTCAGCAGGCGTTCCTTGATGTCGGTGTCGCCGGCCGCGGCGAGCAGGGTCGGCAACCAGTCGAGACCGGAAACCATGTCGTTGGAGACTTCGCCGGCCTTGATACGGCCGGGCCAGCGGATCATGGCGGGAACGCGAAACGCGCCTTCCCAGTTCGTGTCCTTCTCGCTGCGGAACGGCGTCGTCGCCGCGTCCGGCCAAGACCATTGATTGGGACCATTGTCGGTCGTGTAGACCACGATGGTGTTGTTGGCGATACCGAGATCGTCGAGCGCCTTGAGGAGCTTGCCGACGTCGCCGTCATGCTCGATCATGCCGTCGGCATATTCGTTGCCCGGCATGCCGCTCTGTCCCTGCATGGATGCGCGCACATGGGTGAACACATGCATGCGCGTCGTATTCATCCAGGTGAAGAACGGCCGGTTGGCCCGCGCCTGGCGCTGCATGAAATCGATTGCCGCGGCCGTCGTCTCGTCGTCAACGGTTTCCATCCGCTTGCGATTGAGCGGCCCGGTATCCTCGATCTTGCCGTCGGCGGAGGCCTTGAGCACGCCACGCGGCGAGTTGCTCTTGGTGAAGGTGGTATCGTTCTTGGGATAATAGGGACGCTCCGGCTCTTCCTCCGCGTTCAGGTGATAGAGGTTGCCAAAAAACTCGTCGAATCCGTGCTTCGTCGGCAGATATTCGTCACGATCGCCAAGATGGTTCTTGCCGAATTGCCCTGTCGCGTAGCCAAGGGGCTTGAGCGCCTGGGCAATGGTGATGTCGCGGTCCTGCAGGCCAACCGCGGCGCCGGGAATGCCAACCTTGCAAAGGCCGGTCCGCAAGCAGACTTGCCCCGTTATGAACGTGGACCGTCCCGCCGTGCAGCTGTTCTCCGCATAGTAGTCGGTGAATATCATGCCTTCATTGGCGATACGGTCGATGTTCGGCGTCTTGTAACCCATCACCCCGCGGGTATAGGCGCTGATGTTGGACTGACCGATGTCATCCCCGAAGACGACGAGGATGTTGGGCTTCGCCGAACTCGGCTGCTGCGCGTTTGCAGGAAACTTGATGAGAGGAGACAGGCTCGTCGCGACCAGAGCCGCCATGAGCAGCCCGCGAAGCAACGGCCTCGGGCCGTTGACAACTGGATTTACCGCAGCCTTGCGCTTGTCTTTGAGGTCGTCGCGCATTTGATACTCCTACTTTCTTTTTCCTAGGGGGCCCCTCCGACGGCGGAGAACCGGACACCCGCACCACACACCGGAATCCGACATGACTGGTCGACGTATCGACCGGTTCCGCATGACGCGCAGCGGGGCGATAGCGACGACAATAGTTCGGTGCGCAAAGATGCGACCCGCCTTTCAGAACCTTACGGGGAATACGGATGTTTGGTTGACATGGATCAAAGCTCGCCTCCTCGCGGCCGCCGCGCGGATTGAGCGGGATGCAGCAGGGCTTCGCCGCGTCGGTCTGATGCCTCGGCGACCACCAGTCCGAGGTCCACTCCCAGACATTGCCGATCATGTCGTAGAGGCCGTAGCCGTTCGGGGGAAAGGCCATGACCGGCGAGGTGCGCTCGAACCCATCCTCGCCGAGGTTCTGGACAGGAAAGTTTGCCTGCCAGATGTTGGCCATGTGCTTGCCGCCCGGCGTCAGCGTGTTGCCCCAGGCGAATTCCTCACCGTCGAGCCCGCCGCGTCGGCGAACTCCCATTCCGCGTCGGTCGGAAGATCCTTGCCCACCCAGCGCGCATAGGCGAGCGCGTCGCTATAGGAGACGTGGACGACCGGATGATCGTCGAGACCCCGGAGGTTGCTCTTCGGACCGTAGGGATGCCGCCAATTGGCGCCGCGCATGAACGTCCACCACTGGCTCCAATCCTTCAGATCCGTGATGCGCGGGAGCGGCGAGAACACCAACGATCCGGCATAGAGCATGTCGCGCACCGCGCCGGGATAATCCTTCGCGTCGGGAACGATCTGGGCTTCGGTGACGTGATCGGTCGCGTTGACGAATTGCTTGAACAGCCGGTTGGTCACCGGCGTGCGGTCGATCCAGAAACCGTCGACGAATACACGATGGCTTGGCGCTTCCTCAGGATAATGATGGTCCGAGCCCATCCGGAAGGTGCCGCCCGAAACGAAGACCATCTCGCCGGCCTTCGCATCCAGCAACCCGTCGCAGCGATCCAGACCCGCCCGCAGCATGATGTAACTCCAATACGCGAGCCTACCCTCTGCTACGGCACAGAATTCAGCAGATGTCGACTATGCGCTGGACACATTGCCCTGGTCCCTTCTTCTTGGCGCTGAAGGCTGGAGGCGCAGACGACGTACTGGGCTCCCTCTTTCGCGCACACCCTTTTCATCGTTACGCGCGCTCCGAGCGTATCGCTTAGGTTGCAGACGGTATTGGAAGATTGGATAGCTGTGATGTGCAGCTTATGCCAGTACGCGCAACGGCGGGTAGCCTTATTGCCGCATGCCAGAAATCCGCCAATCCGCTGCATAGTCGCGTCAAATTCAGCGATGATTTGCCTCAAAGCGCGAAGCCACGATGTCGCACCCACATCCCGCTTAGATCGTGTTCTGCGGTTGGCCAGCGCTGAATCACTGGGCTTCGTCTGCGCGCTATGCATTCGGTCCTATGCGAACCGTACACGGGACTCGACGACCATGACGGCAGTCGCCACCTCACCAAGGTTCGCAAACGGCCGCTCTGCGCCCGGTGCGAGGTCCTGGGACGCGCGCAATTAGTTCAAGAACGGCGTGTCACATTTGTCTTCAATGGACTTTTTTGACCTCCCGATGCACACACCGCCCTGTCTCATCGAGAGCATTAAACTCTCACTCCAATCCATCATAGTCCAACTCGAGCTAACTAGCCTAGACCCTATGTTTGCCCTCTGAGGTGACGGGCGGCCCGCCCCGCGGCAAGCTCCTATCGAGGGTTGCGCCGGATGGTCCGGCGCCGAGCCTCAAGCATGGGGAGCGGGCCTGATGAACGATAGCATTTTCGTAGGGCTGGATGTGCACAAGGCGACGATTTCGGTCGCAGTGGCGGAAGGGATGCGCGGCGGGGAAGTTCCTAACTTGGGGATCATCCCTAATCGCGCCGATCAAATCGCCAAGCTGGCGAAGAAGCTTGGCAAGGGTGACCGGCAGGTCAGTTCTTGTTACGAAGCCGGCCCCTGCGGATATGGCCTGCATCGGGACAACTGACGGGACTGGGGCACAACTGCATTGTGGTGGCCCCCTCGCTGATCCTGATGAAGGCCGGGGATCGGGTAAAAACCGACCGGCGCGATGCGGCGATGCTGGCCAAGCTGCACCGGAGCGGCGAGCTGACAGCGGTGTGGATTCCGGATGCGGCGCATGAGGCCATGCGCGACTTGGTGAGAGCCCGCGCCACGGGGATGCGTGTGCTCGGCAAGGCGCGGCAACATCTCCAAGGCTTCCTGCTCCGACATGGCCGCATCTATGCCGGGAAGAAGGGGTGGACTCTGGCTTATCGTCGCTGGCTCACCACGGTGCGCTTCGATCACCCGGCGAGCCAAATCGTTCTGCAGGACTACATTCATGCCGTGACCGACGCTGAGGCCCGTGTGGACTGCTTGACCAAGCGGATCGAGGACCTGGCGCCACAATGGTCGATGACGCCGTTCGTAGAGGCCGTGCAGGCCATGCGCGGCGTCGCCTTCATCGTTGCCGTGACGGTGGTTGCCGAGGTCGGCGACTTCTCCCGCTTCGACAATCCCCGCCAGTTGATGGCCTTTCTCGGCCTCGCGGACGGGCAAGGGCCGCATCAAGCTCACCGCGGATCAATTCTTCAATAAATTCCCGCGCTCGTTCCCGCACAGCAGTTTCAATCGGATCGAACCAATCGTCGAAAAGTTGGGGAGCCATCTCTCCTTCACACTGTGGGGCATGCGACTTCGTGATATTGCTGGTCAGCGTGGTCTCCGGTCCGGCGCTCCAACGCCGGATAATTCGAGGTTGATCACCTCGGAGACTACTCCACCTTCAATTCCTACCAATCCCGCGACGGGACCTCATCGGCAGAGACCCCCATTCTAATTTCTCGTCAGCTTCTCGAAAACTACGCCTCTTAGTCAGAACGTTTCGATCTGGATCCGGCGTAGCTGTTCGGATCTGGCCAAGGGAGAATGGGATGGATCGGTTAAACAATGACAACCCGTTTGAAGCGCCGGATTTCGCGCGGACAGACCGCGATGAGGTGCAGCAGCCGCAAGCGAACCAAATGGGGTTTGAGCAGCAGCTAAACGAGTTGCACTTGCGCGAGCTCCCGGCCCGCAGTCCACATCTCCCCGGCCACCCCTGTGCAGTGTCGAACACAGATGCGGACTGGTTAGACCTCGTCGACGAAGGCACGTCGCAGCTGCCCTCAAGTCCGCCCGTTGAATCTGAACAGGGCTGCAATGAGCATGGGGTTTTTGCGGCGGCGAATCGCCGTGGCCTGGTGCCAGAGGGCGATTTCAGTGTCATGGGCTATCGGCACGGCATGGATTCAGCTGTCCACTTGCCGACGCATAGTCTCGATCGGGAGGAGTATTCGTCGGAGCAAGCCGATGATGAGTGGCCAACCACGCTTGGCCTGCCTTGGGAGGATGATCTCGGGGAATTGAGCCTCGATCGAGAGCCTGGACGGGGCCATAGCAATACTTCAGAAGAAGGGCACTGGCTCACGCTGGCGCCCGCGCGGTGGGGCGAAGTTTTGAGTGATCGGCAGGCCTCCCCTGCCAGCAATCCGACGAACGTTGAACATCCCGTCCTCCACCGATCGCAGCTTGGCCAGGTCCTGAACAGTTGGGCTGGCGAAGAGGAGCAGACAGAAGGGGAGGACCGGCACGAGGCCGTAAGACGAATCAAAGCTTGGGCCTTCTATCCACAGTTGGACCTATCACACCTGCGCCTGACGACCTTGCCCCCCGCCCTTCCGCCCGATCTCGGGGCGCTCGACGTCAGCGACAACGAGTTGATGTACCTGCCCGACACCCTGCCGCCGGCACTTCAATCACTCACCATCGGCCGCAACCAGCTGACCAGCCTGCCCCCAACACTCCCGGAGCGCCTTCAGACCCTCAAAGTCGGCTTCAATCACCTGACCAGCCTGCCAGAAAGCTTGCCGACCGAGCTGCGGCACTTAGATGTTCGCGGCAATCGGGTGACAAGCCTGCCGGACACTCTTCCGGCTCGACTTCAGATACTTGCCCTTGGCGGCAACCAGCTGACCAACCTGCCCGCAACACTTCCGGAGGGCCTTCAGACCCTCGCCCTCGGCGCCAATCACCTGACCAGCCTACCAGATACGCTACCCGCCGAGCTCCAGGACCTCGACGTTCGCGGCAATCGGCTGACCAGCCTGCCTGAGACCCTCCCGGCTGGACTTCAGTTACTTGCCGTCGGCGGCAACCGGCTGATGAGCCTGCCTGATAACCTCCCGGTCGAACTTCAAGAGCTTGAAGCCGACGGCAACAGGCTGACCAGCCTGCCCGAGAGTCTTCCTTCCGAGCTCCAGTTGCTTTTCGTCCGCGACAACCAGCTGACTAGCCTGCCCGAGACCCTCCCGCCTGAGCTCCAGAGGCTTCATGCCAGCGGCAACCGGCTGACCAGTCTGCCCGAGACCCTCCCGGCCGAGCTCCAGGTGCTCGAGGCGCGCGACAACCGGCTGGCCAGCCTGCCGGAGTCCCTGCTAACGCAGCTGGGTTCTGGGTGTATGGCTTATCTGGAGAATAATTCGCTTTCCGAGCGGGTGAGGACGAATCTGGCAGCGGCCCTGAATGCGCCAGGCTATGTCGGTCCTCGGGTCTTCTTTTCGATGGACGAGGCAATCGCGGAAACTCAGGCGCGGCCGCTGCCCGAAGTGGTGGCGGACTGGCTCGACGAGGCGCCGGAGTCATTGGCCGCCTGGCAGAACTTCGCCGAGGAGGCGGGTGCTCCCGAATACGCGCGCTTTCTCGACAGGCTGCGGGACACCGTAAATTCTGGCAATCCCCAGTTCCGGCAGGCCGTGATCGAAGATCTGCAGCAGGCGGCGATGAGGCCGCAATTGCGCCAGCACTACTTTCAGCAGGCCTTCGGGGCGAGCGAGAGCTGCGAGGATCGCATCACTTTGACCTGGAACGGCATGCAGAGCGCACGACTGAGCGCTGACGTCGAGGGCGGCGCCTATGACCATCGGCTCGGTGATCTCGTCGAACAGGGCCGCGTTCTGTTCCGCCTGGGCGCGCTCGAGGGAATCGCCCGGGAGAAGGTCAACTCGCTCCGCTTTGTCGACGAGATCGAGGTCTATCTCGCCTATCAGGTCAAGCTGCGCGAGAAGCTGGAGCTACGGCACATCGCCCCGGACATGCGCTTCTTCGGCGTCTCATGGGTTACCGACTACGATCTCAGCATGGCCGAGACGCGGGTGCGCGAGGAGGAGGCGACGGGGTTCGCCGACTATCTGGCAACCCGCTGGCAGCCCTGGGAGACGGTGGTGAGCCGGATCGCCCCCGAAGCCCACGCACAGATGCAGGATCGGCTCGTCGAGGCAATGGGCGAAGAGTTCGACAACCGCCTCCAGCAACGGCTTGCCGATCATGACCTGATCGGCAACAGAGATGCCGAGCGGGAGTTCGGAGCGCAGATCCGTGACGAGATCGCCCGCGAGATCAAGGGCCCCCTGACGCGTCAGATTCTCGCGGACCATGGGGTTGAGCTGTAAAGCGGCTATCCAGTTGCAAAGGCCTCCGCATGGACCGATTTTGACGGGTCCATGAAGGCTCGCAGGGTGTCGTCCTGCCATGCGTCGAGCAAACGCTGTGAATGCTGATCGAAAAATGACCCCCATCGGCGTCGTCGGGACCCCTTCAGGCCATTGATTTCATTGAATTGAAACGATGGGACCCCCATGCCGATCATGGTTGAGACCCCACGCCGAAACACACCTTGCGCCTGCCGGCGCCGACGGTCCTCGTAGTCCTTACGCGCGAGCGCGGCCTGTTTCCCAAACGCTTCGAGGCGGCGTGATGACGTGTTTACCTCGGCTGAAGACCTTTGTGGTCAAGGTCGCCCTAGAACAGGTTTGCGCGACGGCCACCCCGGTGACGGTCGGCTTCCCGCGTGTAACGTTCCAGTTCGGTCAGCGTCAGGTGGCTGAGTGCCGCCGTGATTTCGTGGGCGGTTGCACCGGCATCGGCCAGCAGGCGACCGAGGGCCTTGCGCAAGCCGTGCGGCTTGCAGTCGAGTGGGAGCCTGGCCGCCGTCGTTGCAGCTCGCATCCATCCTGAGTTGCGCCCGGCCTGTTGGATAGCGGTTTGAGGATCTTCTCATCGATGCGTTCCTTCGTCAGACTGGCGACGGCACGGTGGCCGTGGTCGCGTCGCATCTGCTCGAGGCGCCCGCGATAGCCGGACTAGCTACCCTCACCCAGAGTGCGGAATGCGTCGCTCTGATAATAGGATCTGCTAAGCGCGCCGACAGAGCGCGGCACATCCTTCATTGGCTTCGGCTTCGCGCTCCCCTCACCTGCGACCGCAGCGGCATAGGCCATCTTGAGTTCTATTGACGTCGAGCGGCTGCGGATCAAACCTCCGCTACGGCGCAACATGCGGGAAGTGCTTTTTGATTTCCTCAAAAGTGAGAACGGTCGCAAAGTGCGAAGCATGAGCTGCGTATTCGCCGAGCTTTGCCTCACCATATAGCAATGCGGTCGTGGCCATCGAGTGTCGCAAAACCTTGGCAGGCGCGCCAGTTGCCCAACAGTGTGCTCTAATCGGATACGCGGTGGCCTGACGTCCGCCCTCCCTAAATCTATCCCCGGGATGCTTGACTTCCACATGAAGCGCAAAACGCAAGCCGGTCTCCGTTTCGAAGATGGCGAGGAGATCAGTCTCCTGACCGCTACATCCCTGCCTTCTGTCATTCCGGTCCAACAGCGATCACTTCCATTTCTCTCATTGCGCGGAAGTCGTTCGTGCCGACCAGAACTCGCCGTGAGGCGGTAAGGGCGTGGGCCTCCAGAAGTCCATCGCGACTTAACTAAGGTCGGGGAACGCTTTCTAAGCCGCCCTCATCTTGAGAACGAGGTCGCTAACGTCACTTTTGAGCCGCACCGAGTGTTGAGAGAGATGCTGCGCGGCATTGACGACCTGGCTCGAGGCCTCTTCAGTCTCTGTGGACGCCCGGGTGACAGTCGCAATTCTTCCGCTTACCTGGTCGACGCTGTCTGAGGCCTGTTGGACGTTCCGGGCAATGAGCGTGGTGGCGGTCCCCTGTTCTTCGACGGCCGAAGCGATGGCCGATGCGATGCCGCTGATCTTGTTGATTGTGACCGAAATGGCTTTGATGGCCTCGACCGCCTCACGAGAGGCGGACTGAACAGATCCGATTTGCACGGCGATTTCGTCCGTCGCTTTGCCGGTCTGACTTGCTAGAGCTTTCACCTCCTGAGCGACGACCGCGAACCCCTTGCCGGCTTCACCCGCCCGGGCCGTTTCTATCGTCGCGTTCAAGGCAAGCAGATTGGTCTGGCTTGCGATAGCGTTTATCAGATTGACCACGTCGCCGATCTTCTGTGAAGCGGTCGCAAGCTCACTCATGATGCGGTCCACCCGGCCTGCTTCCGTGACTGCGGCCCGTGTGACCGTGGCGGAATCTTCAACCTGGCGACCAATTTCCTGTATGGCGGAAGACAATTCCGTCGCTGCAGAGGACATGGACTGGACGCTTACCGACGCCTGCTCGGAACAAAGTGCAACTGCCTTTGCTTCGCTTTCATTTTGCTCGGCCAAGGACGACAGAGAGCCCGCCGCGTGGTTGAGTTCGGCGGCCTGTGACGAGACCGCTTCGACAACTCCCATGACGCTCCTGTCAAGATCATCGGCCAGCGCATTTATCGTTCGCTTGCGCTCGTCACGTATCTCGACCAGGGCCGAGATGTCCTGCCAGGAACAGATGTTGATCTGCTTGCCCCTGCACGTGGCGGGCACCAGGCCGGCTCTGATCGGAACAGGAGTTCCATCCGTCCGGCGAAGCCACCATTCGAACGTCGCGCTTCCGTTTTTGGCGACGACGGCTGCGGTTTCCGCGAAGCACTGACCGACGCTCTTGCCATTGGGCTGGGGGTCGAGGGAGATGGCGCTCAATTGAAGGCCGACCATATCGCGCCCGCTCTTCAAGCCGAGAATTCGTGCCGCCGCGTCATTCGCGGTCAGGCAGCCCTGCTTGTCGAACACCGCGACCCCGTCCACGATGGTGGAAAAGGCACTGATCGCAAGACGATCCTCGTCCAAAGGGATATTGTCCCTCTTGTTCCAAAATCGTGCCCCGATGACTGCGATGGCTGCGACCGACGCCATCGCAAGGCCGAGCCAAAAGCCGGAAGATGACGGATCGCGATTGGCGATAGGCACCGCGCCGAGCGCTATCGCGGCAGGAAGCAAGTCCGCGTTCCGGAATAGCATGGTCATGACGTCCTCAATCGCCGGCAGGAAGAGCATCCCCCTCTCCGGGACGAAGCTCCAATGGGCCACACGATCAAATTAATTCAAAAAGATACTAAATAATCGAAAATGTTCGTCGCCGTGGCGGCGCCGGCCTTCCCCGCAACCGGGAATCTCGCGACGAAAGGCAAGAGTCAACATCGTCGGTGATGATTCGCCGATGATGGACGATAAGGATTGCTACGAACTGCCCTCAATCGATGCGAGCTATGCCTGCTTCATCAATGATCTTCGACCATTTCACGATCTCGCGTTCGCATCTCCACGGGAGTGCTTCCGCGCGCTTCGCCACCGGTTGCGGTCTCAAGCGCCTTTTTAACGGCGGGATCCTTAAGCATCGCGGCGGCTTCTGCGTTCAATTTGCTCACAATGTCGGCGGGTGTGCCTTTCCGGGCCACGAGTCCTGCCCAGGTCCGGACGTCATATCCCGCTTGGCCCGCTTCCTCGGCCGACGGCACGTTCGGCAACAGGGGCGTGCGCGAAGGTGACGTCACGGCCAACCCACGGACGGCTCCACTTTCGATTTGCCCGGCCAACAAGACGGTCGTGCCAATGATGACCGGGACCTCTCCACTAAGCAGGCTGTCATGCTTTGCGCATCGCCGCGGTAGGGCACGTGGACCATCTTGATGCCGGCGGTCGTGTTCAGGAGTTCGCCGGCGAGATGATGGGTACTGCCAAATCCGGCCGATCCGAAACTGAGTTCGTTGGGCTTTTGTTTCACGAGCGCGATCAGTTCTGGCAAGGTCTTTGCCGGATGGTCTGATCGCACGGCAACGACGAGCCCATAAAAGACGAGCGTCGAAACCATCTCGAAACTGTCAACCGGATTATAGGCAAACGTCTTATACAGCGCGCCCGAAATCGCGTGGGCACCGGTGACCAGTCCGAGCGTATAACCGTCAGGCGACGAATTAGCGACGGCGACAGCGGCGATGTTGCCACCCGCACCTGGCTTGGCCTCGCCCAATACCGGTTGTCCGAACGGCTTTGACCGCTCGTCGTCGACGCCAGCATCGCGATGCAACGCGCCGAGCGATCGAGCTTTCGCATCCGACCTATGATTGCGTTTATCTGATTGCGACACACAGAACCGGATCAAGATTCGTCACGGCAGATACGCGCCTGCTGCGCACCATTGCCGAGTACGCATCAAGCGAAATCGCGAGCCTTTGTGTTTCGCTCTCGGATGTTTCGAAAACGCGAGGATTAGGCGCGGGTCCTTAGCTGCTCGTTCCAGTCATCGGCGCAGGGACGAAGCCGCTGGTAGTCGCAGCCGACCTCCTGCGCGATGACCGCGAGCCGCTCGGCATAGACCTCGCCCTGCCGATTGTTATCGGTCGCGGCTACGAGGCGTGCACCTGACCGCGCGCTCAGCACCCGAATGGCGGCAACCGTCGCCGGCGCCCAACCGCCTCCCGAGCTGAGATAAAGGCTATCCTGCTGCTGGTCTTCGATTGCGGCGAGGCTCATCGCGTCGATCGCGGCTTCCGTGACGTAAATGCGACTTGCATTGGCCGGTCCGAACCGAAACAGCACCTTGCTGCCGCCGCTGGCGAAGCCTCGCCATTCCGGCCCGCGCTCTTCCCAGCCGGTCACGACGCCGTCGCCGTCGAGATGGGCTGCCCACATGCTGCCGTGCGGGCCTTCGCGCAATCCGCCATAGCGGATGGCGGCACTGATGATCGCTTCCGGAATGCCACGCCGGTCGCGCAGATAGCACCAGGTCAGCGAGCCTCGCCATGGTCCACGTCGCGCACGCCAGCGATCCACGAGACAGAGATCGGGCTGGTGCTCGCTGGACTTTCGTGTCCAGACAGGTTCGGTCGGCACAAAGCCGACGAGATCCGTGACCTGCTGCAGCACGTCCGGGAATGCGAGGCCGTCGAGATGCTCCACCAGCGAGAATACATCCACCCTTGGCGTCGGACAGCGCATCGAACCAGCCTTTGCCGTCATGGATGACGATGATGATGTCGCCGCCGCGGCGATATTTGAGGGCCTTGCGCGTGCTTTCCTTCAGATCGATCGCAAACCCGGCCTTCTCCAGCACGGAAGCGCAGGGCACACGCGTCTTCAGCTCTTCGATGTCCTTCTTTTCCATGTCTGCCTCCCGGCGCTGTACCGGCCCTTTCCCGTTTGAATTTCCTACTCCCGCAGCTTGCGGGACCATCCGCCCTTGCCGCGAAGAGCGAAGGGGGCAAGGGCGCGGCTTGGCAAGTGATGAATTATGCGGGGCATTCGGCCCGCCGCGGCGCAGCCTCCCTTGCGGCCGCCCGCTCGCAAGCGGCACACAAGGGGAAAACCGGGCTCAACGAGCCGGGATGAATTCGTGTGGATCGTATTCGTGGACGAGGATCACGTCGGCGTCGTCGAGTTCGTCGCTCGGCATCACGCCGTATGCGCCTTCGACTTGGAAAAGCGTGACCGGTACCATCAGAGTGCGGGCGAGATCGAAGGCGTTATACTGTGCAAGGGAAAGATCGTGCGATATTTGAAGGCTCCATCCTGAGCGAGGCCGATCCCGCTCGATGGCGTCCGTCAGTGTCCTCAAGCGGCCGCGATCACCGCGCAGCCGAAGGCGCAGCGGCGGCATGCGCGCATAGCCGACCCCTCGCGGGTTGATGGTGGTAGGCCGCACGGAGGACTAGGAAAGCCATCCCTAGAGAGCTGGGTCGTGCCTACTCAAAGATGACCAACGCACGCTCTTCCGGTCGCAGATTTTTGCGTAGCGCTCTCGGATAGACGGTGCTGCCTGCCGACCAGGACAAATTGAGAGAAATGCGTTATTGGCCAAAACGATCTCGCCGCATCGGCTTAATCGCTGTTCGCGAATATTCGGTCAGCGCCGAATCTGCCGTCCGGATTCCAGCCACTGTCGCAGCGTGCCACACGTCAAGCGCCCCTCGGCATCGCAGCGCGATGTTTCTGTAACTCGGAACTGATGTATCACCCAAACAAGCTGGCAGAGTGATCGTCACCCCGCACGGGCCCAGTGAGGTGATCGGCCACCCCTTCCGTGCTCCCGAAGGCGCCGGGTGCGTCAGCGAAGTCGACAAACACCATCAGCGCTTTTATCGAACCGACAGATTGGAGGCTTAGGCTCGCGTCGCTTAAACACTTCACCTGCTGAGACTCTCCGCTACATCGATTTCGAAGCCTCCCGATGCCGGTCATCGGACCGATTCGATGTGCTCGCGTCGGGTTGACCGCGCACCGCGCCCTTCCGTTCTGGCCCGGACAGCGGACATAGGCGATCTCCTTCAGAATTCATTGATACGCACGCCAGGACCCGAGAAAGGCGTCGACATGGCACGCATCCACCAGTTGATTCAACCGTTCCAGCAGTCCGAGCGGGTGGTCGGCCTTTTCAATACCTATCGCCAGCTATAACCGATGACCCGAGACACACTGCGCGGCATCGCCAATCAGTTTCAACGCTGGGTGACGGAGCGGACCGAGAAACGCCACATCCCGATTGTCGAAGCGCCGAAGGGCTGTCGTGACAAATTTATCGACCCGTATTTCGAACGGACCAAGCCTGACGCCATCGTGGCCATCCTCAAGGCGCGAGAACCGGCACGGATCATGACTGCCATTGGCGACAATGGTCGCAAACCGATGGCACCTCCAGTTCGCGCAGCGCTAGGTTATTTATCCACAAACTGGATGTGCCCCACATCCATATAAGCGAGTTTACCAATCCCACGAAATGAGGGTAGACAACGTCAGTTAAGTGACATTTAACGCGGGAATATCCGGATGGATATCGATCGTTGCTCTGGCTCTAAGAACAACCCACGCTTCGAGGCCTCTTTATCTAGGGCGCCTAACGAGCGCGCTGACACACCGGCAGACGCTGCTGTCACCCCCGTAGGGCGAAGAACCGTTGGGGAAAGCTCTTCACGCGCTTCCTTCCCGCAGTTAGCCCGCAGGCGCTCAAACGCATGCGGGAGCGGATAAGGAGCTGGCGCCTGCCACAGCATGCGCCGCTTCCGTTGGCTGATATAGCCCGAATACTCAATCCGATCCTTCAAGGGTGGTGGCAGTATTATGGGCGTTTCTATCCAACGGAAATGTGGAAGCTGTTCACGTACTTTGATGAACGTCTCGGGGCCTGGCTCCGGCGGAAGTACAAGTCGTTCAAAAGGCACCGGGGACGGAGCTGCGGCGACTGAACAGCATTGCGAAGCGCAATCCCTCATTCTTCGTCCACTGGACGCGCCTTGGTCACGCAACGGTTGGGTGACAAGAGCCGGATGATGCGAGAGTATCATGTCCGGTTCTGTGAGGGGCTGAGGGTGAAACTCCCTCGGCCCACTCGACAGTTCTTCACCGGCGAAGAGTTCTTCCAGCACACCTTCCCGCACGAGCGCTCGGACCTGAGCCATTGGCGCAAGCGGCTCGGCGACAAGCTGGAGCTGCTGCTGGCTGAGAGCCTGCGGGTGGCGCACGCGGCCGGGCGCGTTACGCGGCCAGGACCTCAAGCGGGTCACCGTCGACACCACGGTGCAACCGAAGGCCATCACCTTTCCGACTGATGCCAAGCTCTTGCATGCGGCCATCAGGGGTCTCAACCGCCTGAGCCAGGCGAACGGATCGACGTGGTTCATCTTCGCCGTCTGGAGCAGTGTGGCGACGCTCGCCCAGTCGGCAACGCGTGAAGACAATGTTCGCCCCCTCACAGTACGTTTTCAGCGTATTCCTCCGTTGAGGGCCGCCTTGTTTGACGGACGCGAACGCTGCAGGTCCTAGGGGCAATCCTAGGAGAAGCGCTATGACGATTTCGCGGGCAGAGGTGATCACATCGGTCGAGCGGCGGCGTCGGTGGTCGCAGGATGAGAAGGAACGGCTAGTTGCAGCATCGCTCGAGCCCGGAGCCACTGTTTCCGAGGTGGCTCGCATGGCCGGCCTTCATGTGAGCCAGCTGTTCAGGTGGCGCAAAGAGCTTTGCAAGCACGGTGAGACGAGTATAGCGCCGTTAGTGCCGGTCGAGATTGGGCCGTCTGTACCGCCGCGGGATGTGGTCGAAGCGTCATTGACGACGGCGCCGGCGCGTCGGCGGAGGATCCAGGGCATCATCGAGATTGATCTTGGTAGCGGACATCGCATCCGGGTCGATGGCGACGTTGATGGAGACGCGCTGCGTCGAGTTCTCGATGCTCTGGTGCGCCGATGATCCCGGTTCCGACAGGCGCGCGAGTGTGGCTCGCGACAGGCTACACGGATATGCGCAGAGGCTTTCCGTCGTTGGCACTCCAAGTGCAGGAGGTGCTGCGCAAAGACCCGCTCAGCGGTCATCTGTTCGTCTTCCGCGGTCGCCGCAGCGATCTTGTGAAGATGATCTGGCACGATGGCCAGGGAGCATGCCTGTTTACCAAAAGACTCGAGAGAGGAAGGTTCATCTGGCCATCGGTTGCCGGTGATTCGGTAACGATCTCGCCGGCGCAGTTGAGCTATCTGTTGTCCGGGATCGATTGGCGCAACCCACAAGAAACCCAGCGTCCGGCGCGGGTCGGATAGCCGTTTTACGGGTTTGAATCTGCTGCTTGATCTGATTCAATGGCTTCATGATATCGAAGCCGGACGATCTTCCATCGGACCTTGTGAGTGCCCTGGCGGCGCTGCAGGCCGAGCGTGAGGCGCGGTTGCAAGCCGAGGCGGTGGCTGCCAGTGCGCGGGCGGAGCTGTCGGACAACGAGGCGCTGATCGCGCATCTCGAGCTGCGGATCGAGAAGCTCAAACGCGAACTGTACGGGCAGCGCTCCGAGCGCACAGCACGGCTGCTCGAGCAGTTGGAGTTGGAGCTTGAAGAACTCGTCATCACGGCGAGCGAGGATGAGCTTGCCGCGCAGGCCGCAGCGGCGAAGACGCAGAAGGTCCGCCCCTTCATGCGCAAGCGGCCGGTGCGCAAGCCATGGCCGGATGACATCGAACGCGAGCGCGTGGTCATTGAGGCTCCAACGACCTGTGCCTGCTGCGGAGGATCCCGGCTGGCGAAGATCGGTGAGGATGTGACCAAGACGCTGGAGGAGATCCCGCGCCGCTTCAAGCTGATCGAGACGGTACGCGAGAAGTTCACCTGCCGCGATTGCGAGAAGATCAGCCAGCCGCCCGCGCCGTTCCATGCCACGCCGCGCGGCTTCATCGGCCCACAATTGCTGGCGACGATCCTGTTCGATAAGTTCGGCATGCATATCCCGCTCAATCGGCAGAGTGCGCGCTTCAAGTGCGAGGGGATCGACCTGCCGTTGTCGACGCTGGCCGACCAGGTCGGCCACGGGACCTTCACCGTCATGCCGCTCTTCCACCTGATCGAACGCCATGTGCTCGCTGCCGAGCGCCTCCATGGCGACGACACCACCATCCGTATCCTGGCGAAGGGCAAGTGCACGACCGGGCGGATCTGGACTTATCTATGGACGGTCCCCGCTTTGCAAGGTACATTTGCTTTGTTCTGACTAACGATCGTTTGCAGCTATCTATCCGGCTTTATGGCAATGCCACGAGCCTTGATGAGATCCGCGGATCGGCGCCCAATTACGTTGACGAGCTCTGAAGCTCGATAGGTCCAACGGGCTTAGCCGACCCCGGTCCGACCGGTTGCCATCACTCTGCTTCCGCCCTCGCAAACGGAACCACGCTCGTTTTATACTCGCGCGCAGTAATCTTCACCGCTGGCCATAATCGCCCAAGCAATCCGGGCCGTTTTGTGAGCAAGCGCAACCGTCACGACATTGAAGGGACGCCTGCCGAGCAGCTCTGCTATCCAGGTATTGGTGACTTGATGGATACGGACGCGATGAACGGCTGCTCGGGCGCCATGTATCAGCAATTTACGAATGTAGCCGTCGCCGCGCTTACTGATACCACCCAAACGCTCCTTACCCCCGGTCGAATGCTGCTTCGGTACTAATCCAAGCCAGGCAGCGAAATGCCTTGCCGAAGCGAACTGTTGTGGATGGTCGACCGATGCCGCCAGCGCGGTGGCAGCATATGGGCCGATGCCTACTACCTTCATGAGACGCCGACAGACTTCATTGTCTTTGGCGGTTGCAAGAATCATCCTTTCGTAGCCTTCAATGTGAAGCTCAAGGTCTTCGATCTGATCGACAAGGATTGACAGGGCGCTACGCGCGCTCTGTGGAATGCGCTCATCAACATCCACGAGTGTCATGAGCTCTCTCGCGTTCGCTTTTCCCTTTCCGGCCACGATGCCCAACTCGCCCAAATGACCACGCAGAGCATTTATCGCGCCTGTGCGTTGTCGAATGAGCAAATCGCGCGTGCGATGTAGCATTAAAATTCCCTGCTGTTCGACCGTTTTTATAGGGACAAAGCGCATGCCGGGGCGTTGGACGGCTTCCCAGCACGCCTCCGCATCCGCGGCATCATGCTTGTTTGTCTTTACGTAGGCTCGTACATAGCGGGCCGGCATAAGACGTGCTTTGTGTCCAAGCTTTATTAGTTCACGAGCCCAATGATGAGCGCTGCCGCAAGCCTCAAGACCGACGAGACAACTTGGAAGCCGTGAAAAGAAATCGAGAACCTTCCCGCGAGCGAGCTTCTTGCGGATAATTTCTCCATCCTCTGTGATCCAGTGGATTTGAAACCAGCTTTTCGAGATATCGAGCCCGATTGTCATGATAGGCATAGCTTGTCCTCCTTCTTGGATGCGTTCGGAGCTTATCAGGGCGGGGACCGTCCATCTCATTATGTGCGGGATGACCGGCCCTTCGCCGGCCCCACGCCGCCGGCGGCGCTCTATTACGCCTCGAGCGACCGACGAGGCGAGCATCCCCAGAAGCATCTGGCCGCCTTCGCCGGCAAATGGCGAGCTCGTCATTTGCCGGCTAATCGCGAGGTGGCAGTAATGTGAAGGAACGCCGCCGGATGCGGGATTGATGCTGTCTTTGATTGACGTTCCTTCACATTATTTCAGAGCGTGTCGAGCCAGGCGAGCAGGCTCGTATCCCGCTTCCATGACGGGGGATGTCGTACCGATTCCGGAGCACTGACCTGTTCCAGCGCCTTTCGCTTCGTTTCCAGATTGGCCCTGGCATAGTGATTGGTGGTGTCGAGGCTCACATGACCAAGCCAGCTACGGATAACGGTGACGTCGACTCCCGCCGAGACGAGGTGTACGGCGGTGGCGTGTCGGAAGCTGTGCGGCGTCACATGCTTAGTCCGCAACGTTGGTGTGGTTTCGGCCGCCGCCTTCACGTAGGCAGCAAGCTTGAACCGAACGCCGGATGCGCTGAGCGGCTCGCTATAGCGGTTGACGAACAGCCGCTGGTCCAATGCACGCGGCTGTCGCTCCAGCAGCTTTTTCAGCAACAGCACGGTTTCCGGCCAGAGTGGGCAGATGCGTTCCTTGCGGCCCTTGCCGGTAAGACGAACGCAACTTGGGCTATCGAACCGGATCGCCCCGGGACACAGATCGAGAGCCTCCTGTATCCGTGCCCCGCTGTTGTAGAGGAACGAGAGCAGTGCGTGATCGCGTATGCCTTCGAGCGTGGAGCGGTCCGGCTGGGCAAGGATCGCTGCTACCTCCGCCGGGTCCAGATAACAGGGTTCCGATACCGGCGCCCGCTTGACCGGGATGTGAAGGATTTCCACGCACTGAGCGATCGATGCGGGGTCCTTGGTCGCGACGAAGTTGAAGAAGCTGCGGATCGCGGCAAGCCTGCAGTTGCGCGTGCCGATCGTACCGCCGCGGTCGTGCTCGGCGTGACCGAGGAAGGCAGCCACCCCGTCGGCAGTCAGATCGGCCAGTGTGATCACCGCCACCTTCTTTTCCGTGCGCTGTGCGACGAACCGCAGGAACAGCCGCCAGGTGTCACGATAGGACCGGACCGTGTGGATCGATGCATTGCGTTGCTCGACGAGCCATTCGTAGAAGAACGCACGCATCAAATCCGGGAACGCGTTCGCCTTGTTCATGGCCGCACCTCCTGCCCCAGATCGAGGCATGGCGCGCCTACGGCCCTAAACCGCTCGTTCGCAAGATGCAGCAGGTCTTGTGTAACAGTGATGTAGACGAGGGTGGAGTGGATATCCTTATGGCCGAGATATGTCGCGAGGAACGGCAGCCGGTCATGCGGATTGATGCCCGAGCGGTACCATTCGAGGATACGGTGCACGACCATTGAGTGGCGCAGGTCATGAAGACGGGGACCCGTTCGCCCTTCTGGCGGCTTCAGCCCCGCTCGACGGATCACGTCGACGAGCAACAAGGCGATGACCTGCTTTGTGTAGCGGGCGTTGCGCCCCTCGTGCCAGAACAGGGCGGAGTGCGGGTCCTGCGGTGCACCGGCCTGCCGCCGCAAATCGAGATAAGCCCGAAGCTCGGCGATTGCGCTGTCGGGCAACGGCAGTATCCTCATCTTGTAGAACTTAGTTTGCCGGATTGTGATTGTGCCGGCGTGGAAGTCGACGTCACCAAGATCGAGACGGGCAAGTTCGCCACGCCGAAGCCCTGCGCAATAGGCCAGTAGGAGCATGGCATGGAGGCTCGGTGCACGCAGCGGGGCCCGTTGCGAAGGATAGGAACGGGCAATATCGAGCATCTGCCGCACGTCGGTCGGCGTATAGATGTAAGGCTTGCGCCACTGTTTCGCTAATTCCTTCTGCGGACGCGGGTTCGGGCGGCGCGGCGGGAGCGACGGATTCTTATGACGCAGGACCCTCGCAAGGATCCGCTCCAGTTTCTCACATTCCGCAGCGTGATTGAGTGTGGTTTTTGCCTTCTTCCAATGCTCCAGCATCACCTCGACCGGCTCATCCTGCAACGCAGGATTCAACTGCAGGAACCGATCGAACCGCAAGAACCATGCGGGCTGCGAGGTGTATTTGTATCCTCTGTTGCGCATCAGCGCGACGTGCTCGGCCATGATCCCGCCCAGCATGCTGCCGAACGGCTTGGGCTGGCGGAGTTCGGCAAGGGCCTGTTCGGGGTCATGCGACGCTAGTGCGCGCCAGACCGGCCGACATCGCTTGATATTGCATGCCTCGCACGAGGCGGTGACGGGATTGCGCTCGATCGCTCCGATGTTCAGAAGGTGATCGAGGAACCGATCGATGATGCGGGTGCGGTTCAGCAGCGTCGTCGCCATCCAATGGTCGGACAATGTCTGCAGCCAAGCCACCAGAACATCCTTGCCGAGCTCGGCATGGCATTCAGCGACGTCCTGGAAGCTGTTCAGCACCTGCCTGTAAGAGGCGCGGCTGTCGGCGTGTCGCAGGCTAAGCCCTGCCAGATAGCGCGCGATCAACTGCCGCTCGGGATCGGGCCATGTTGTCATGACAGCACCCCCGCTTCCGGCACGTCGAGTGCGATGGCCCTGAGGTCCTCGGTGGCAAGCTTGAGATAGGGCACCGTGGACTCCGCCGACCGGTGCCCGAGCAGATCACCGATGACCTTCTGCGGGACCGATGCGCGCAACATTTCGACCGCGCGTGCATGTCGGAAGACATGGGCACCGCTCTTGCCCGGCAGCTTGACACCGGCCTGGCGCAGTCGGCGCCGTACCATCTTGTCCAACATCTTGAGCTTGCGATAGGGTGCACGCGCGCGGATGAAGATTTCCCGGACGTCGATCGCCGGCCGCCCCGCACGTAAATAAGCAAGCACTGCTTCGCCGACCGGCTCCATCAGGGGCAGGAAGGAACAGGCCTTGGTCTTGGTGTGCCGGATGCGGATCGATTCCGCCCGCCAGTTGATGTCATCAAGCCGCAGGTTGCAGATTTCGCTCGACCTCAGGCCATAGGTCGCGAGCAGTTGCAGGATCGCATGGTCCCTCAACCCCCTCGGGGTCTTGTCCTTTCTCACAGTCTTCAGGACAGCGGCAACCTGATCTCGCTCCAGAATCGAGGGCACCCCCTCATAGGCGTAGATCCGCGGACCGATGACCTGCGGCGACAGGTCGATCGCAGTACCGCCGACCCGGTGCAGATGCCGCAACAAAGCGCGTAAGCGGTTTACGACGGCGCTCAACGATTTGCGCGTCAACTTCGGTGCGCGCATATCCATATAGCGGTCGATGTCGTCGACCCCCAGGCTCGTCAGGCTATTGTCGCCGTTCCGCCTGAACTGCCAGGTCAGGAAGTGCCGGGCCTCCCAGATCAATGCTTTGATACTGGCGGGGGCGAGGCCTCGCGCCTCATGAAGCCAGACCTCGTATTCGTCGCAGATCGCAAATCGCACCGCCTCGGCGGCGCAGGCTGCTTTCGGAGGGGGCGGCCACTGGCCCTGCGCAAGCCGCACCAGCGCATGGATTCCGGCGCGCGGGATCGGGTGCTGGTGTGGCCCTGATCGACCATGGCGTTTGCGCAACATCCCACTCGCATGGCTTATGTATGTCGACACCAGCGCCTCGGTCACGTTCTCAACCTGGATTTCTCGCCGTTCGAGATAATCGAGGAATCTGCGCGCGCACCCGCAGTAGTTACTGATCGTCCTCGGGTGATAGCGCTGGCCGGCCAGTACGGCCTTGAGCTCCGCGATCAGGTCTTCATTGGATTTCAGCACCATCGACTCCTCTGCTGGTCAAAAGACTGCAAAGGTCGCCGAGAAATAATGCGGAGCAAAGCCCGCACGGAATCCGCGGAATTTCTCGATGTTCACGCGCCGAGCCGACGTTCCTTCACATTACTGCCACCTCGCGATTAGCCGGTATCCTGCAAGCCGATTGCTACAACGCTTCGAGCCGCTGTTCGACCCGCAGAAGAAGGTGCTGCCGATTACGCCGGCGTTTTGCTTTGCCCATGCGCGGCGGGGCTTCTTCGAGCTGGCTGACATCGAGAAAAAAGCTCGGGAAGGTAAGAAGGGCAAACCGGTCTCTCCGATCGCGCTGGAGGCGGTCAGACGCCTTGATGCGTTGTTCGAGATCGAGCGCGCCATCAACGGCTGCGGCGCCGACGAGCGGCGCGCCGTGCGCCAGGAAAAGAGCAAGCCGCTTCTCGAGGACATGCACGCTTGGTTGCTGCGTGAGCGCGAAACCCTCTCGCGCTCCTCCGAGGTCCTGAAGCCGATCAACTACATGCTCAGGCGCTGGGACGACTTCGCCCGCTTCCTCGACGATGGCAGGATCTGCTTGACCAACAATTGTGCTGAGCGCGCATTGAGAGGCATCGCATTGGGAAGGCGCAACTGGACCTTCGCCGGCAGCCGGCGTGGCGCCGACCGTGCCGCCATCATGCTGACGATGATCACGACCTGTCGCCTCAACGACGTCGATCCCAAGGCTTGGCTCGCCGACGTCCTCGCCCGTATCGCCGATCTTCCCGCATCGCGCCTGCACGAACTGCTGCCCTGGGAATGGAAGCTCCTGCGCCAAGCCGACAAGCCCGCCGATCAGCAGGCTGCCTGACCTTCACGCAACGCCACCATAGAGCTCGCCGTGCCCGCGCGCATGCGTCAATCAGGCGGTCTTCGTCGTATGCGTACTTTTCAGCGTCTCGTTTATGAACACGGAATCATTATCGGTATCGATGCCCTGGAGCGAAAACGGCAGCTGTCGGCGAAGTTCTGTCAGCACGGTGCTGAGGAGGTTTGCTCGCGCACCAGCAACGGCGCACACTCTGTCGAACCGGTCGCAATATCCGTGAGCACCAGCGTCTGGATAAAACTGCCGCGGGCCGAGGGTCCGCTGTGGCGACCAGATCGGCTTCGACAAAGCCCGGCGCCGGATCCTTCCAGTCGGCGGACGGCGCATGTGCCCGCTCTGCTCCATCGACTCGATCAAGAGCGGCAGCAGCGCTTTCAGTCTCTTGCCGCAAATCCGGTACGATGCCTCCCAGAGAACTACCAGCGCATTTCGTTCGGCTTCCTCGTAAATCCGGCGACGCGTGCGGCGAACCGAGGATTGCCGATATCGCCTCGGAGCAGGCGCATCGCATGCTTTCGGTGGAAGCCCGTCACAACCACAAACTCGTCGAGAATTCGTGCCTTGTCCGCGCGGCTCGCCTCTCTGTAGCGCTGCCCCACAGCGGCCGTCAGTTCTCTTCGAGTCGCCATGCAGTTGCCTCATTATCGCCCCCGCGGTCCCATTCCACTGAGGAGCAAATTACGTGAGGCAACGGCCCAGCATTCAGGAACATTTCAGGCGGCGCAATGCGGACCTCAGCGACAATCAGTTGACGCGCTGCTCTCATACTATCGGTCGCGCCATATACGATTTCTCGCCGAACGGGAGCGATCTCCAACGAATGGACCGGGTCTTTCGACAATTTGCGGCTGAACCCTGCAAACGAGGGTGGCCTGCCGTTCCAACCAGGAGACGTCATGCACGGGGGATACCCACCGGCATTGCACGTCGGTCGAAATAGCCTCCTGGGAACGCGGTCATTCCGGGCATTGGCTGGTATGGGTGCCAGAGGGGAAGCCCAACCAGCCGCCCATCGAGTCGTATGATCAGTTTGCGAGCCGTCATTTCTGCTATTCCCGCGTCAATCTCAGCCTGTCTTACATTCGTCGCCGCCAGACGTTTGCGCAGGAGCGTTTCCGGCACGCCTTCGTCCGCGGCCAGAAGAATTTCGCGCTTGAGGCCCTTCACGCGATGTTTGCACTCCACTGCTATGGCCCGCGTGTCCTCGACGGTTAGCTCTTCGCCGCTATCCCGCATCGACAGGATGGGTCGCTTCGGCTCATACCAAGATCTTAGCCAGGCATCAACACCGCGCGCAACGGCCTGCAGCCCTGGGCGGCGGTTCACGTCGCCCGCTATGTAATGACCGCCGACATCATTGTCTTCATTGTCTTCGAAGTAATAAACCTGATCCTTGAGATCGCCTTCCGACAAGGGATAGACGTAGCGATATGAGGCCGCCGGGAGCAGTTTGAGGCCGTATTTTCCGGATGCGTAATGATAGGGGCTATAGCGTTGGTATCGCAGTCGCACTGTACGTCCTGGCTGCAGGTGATGTAACAGCGGCAAACAAGCGGCGATTTCTGAATACCATGCGTCGCTCTCGCCTGGGAAGCCCCACAGCACACTCCAACTGACCCGCACGCCGTACTGACGGCACCATTTTAAGAGCTGAACATTATGCGCTGCCGTCGTTCCCTTGCCCATTAACTTCAACACGCGGGTGTCCAGGCTTTCGATACCTGGCTGGATCCAGCGGACGCCGGCACCGGCCAATTTCTCTACTTCATGGCGTTTCAGATTCGCTTTGACCTCGAAAAAGATCGCGAACTTCTTGGGTAATGCAGTGAGGGAGGGCAGCGCCTTTTCGAAGTAGTCAATGGCCAAAATATTATCGACTGCTTCGATACGCGACAAGCCGTAACGCGCCGACATTTCAATCATTTCCTCTACGGCTTGCTCGGCTGGTTTCTGACGGTAGGTGATGGATCCGCCGTTCAGCCCGCAGAACGTGCAGGGGCTGCGCTCGCCCCACCAGCAGCCACGAGAGAACTCCAACGGCAGTCCGGGATGGATACGATCGGCATAGAGCGATCGCTCAAGTTCAGTGAAATAGTCCGAAAAATCGGGCAGCGGCAGGTCTCGCATGTTTTTAATTGCCGCCCTGGGCACCAAGTCGCGCCTCGAGGTCGAGGGATAGCCGGCCTCGCGGTGCGCCGGACCGAAAACGCCAAATGGGAGGTCGGCCGACGGAATGTCTTTGCCACGGTGAAGGATGTCCCAACACAGCGCGCCCATCAGGGCGTCGGCCTCGCCCGATACGATGTAATTGACCCATGGGAAACGAGCGTGAGTGGTCCGCCCCATCACCGACTCGCAATTTGCCCCCCCCCATGAGAGTGACCCCCCCCGGCGAGCGCTCGCTCAATCGACGCAGCAATGCGAGCGAAGGGACATGCTGGTTAAAGGTAGAGGTGCACCCGACGATGGCCGGACGATGCATCAGCACTTTGTCAGCCGTCCAATCGATAAACTCCCCCATAAGCGATCGCAGTTTTTTGAACTTCGTACGACGCTCGGCAAGGCCTTTCTCGGCGTGCATCGGGTTACGATTAAAATACCTGTCGAGAAAAGCGTCGGCGTCGGGTTGGAAGTCGGGAAAGGCGATGCCCGCGAACAGCCAATCAACAAGAGCGTCCTCGGGCGGGCTACTCTCGAGGAGATGATAGTCAGGAAGTCCTATGTACTCCAGGAACCAAATGTTAGCGTATACTACGCTGGATCGCAGTCCGGCCTGCGTCAGCACCGACTTCAGTAGACCAAGCGCCAGCGATGGTCGTTCAACCGCCGACATCGGCATGTTGACTAGAACGATTGGCACATCAGAACTCATCACATTCCACCTTCACTGAGGAACTCTCTGGACGTCTATGATGATGGCTTTAGATCGGCACCGCAGATTGAGACTGGTGTCAAGCATGCCTGCCCCTTACGCTTTGTGCAGGCCGTGCCTTAGTCAGACAGTCGCAGGCCACAAGCTAGCGATAGCCGCGGCATCTTCAACCTCTTTAGCAAAGGTGTGACGCACAGCGATGGCGACTTCTGCCATCACGTCACGAGGCTCCCGACCGGCTGTCCCCAGGCCCCTTGCGGGACGCCAAGATCCGCAGGTCGCTCTGGCTGGTCTCTTGTTCCTTAACGCGGCTCGGCATGATCCACTCGCATGTTGGGAGCCGCGCGGTTGGCCGCTTCGATGCGACCCGGCAGGTCCTTGCTGGCCTGCGAAACGAAACAATCGTCGAGGTCCTCCTCAATTAATCCAGCGCTGTACAGCTTGTCCAGCAGGTCAGCAATTGCAAGCACGCCTCTTCCGTCGGCTGTGATCCGCCTAACCAGCTCGGACGCTGTGCAGTTGCCACCCGCGATTAGATCGCCAACGGAGAGTGGAGCGAGGTTGTCGATTACCCGGTGTTGCATGTTGCGTGAACGAAGATGAAAGTGTGGGATCCCTGCCTCGTAATGCAGGTCTCTGCGGAATCGGATCGGCAGATCGGGAGGGAGACATGCGAACATATGTTGATCGATTATTCTTTGCAGCCCGTCATGGAACTCGTTGGCCGTCCGGAAGAAATGTTCAGCCACAACACGGTAACCGAGAGGCCAGCGACTGCTGCCTGGCACCGGCGTCACTAACTGCACGCGCCCCCGCAGCATATTCACAAGGAAGCCGGAAACGCAGGCGATCGTCGTATGATTGCGTTCCGGCACCCCAATTGCATCGTCTTTGTTGGCATCTCTAAGCTTTTCCTTTCGTTCTCGCGCGCGCCCGGCGAACGCTTTTGCAGTCAGCGCCTCTTTACCCTGCAGAATGAGTTCGACGCCCATTAGCTCCTCAGGCGAAAAAGCCGCGTGAATCTGGTTGAGGTGAGTTGTGCTCAGAACCGAGAAGCGATTCGTCACAGTACGATATCGCCTAAACAGTTCGAGCACGCGCCTGGTGAGCGCCTGATCTTTGAGAGGGGCGGCTGTTGTTGTTTGTGGCAGCGCGCCTGTGATCTGATAGTAATCGAACAGAAAGCGGTCGTACTGCGGATTGTCCATAGGATCCGTGGCCCAGTAGCAGAAGCCAGTCCGGGCTGCCGAACCAAACATCTCGCTTGCGACACCAACCACGCCGCGCCAAAGCTCTGCATGCTCCTCGCTGTATTCGTAATATCCCTTGAAACGACCGGCCGAGAGGCCGCAGAACCAACAACCGATGCTGCAGCCTTCGCTTAGCTCGAAAGCTATTACGGGGTGCGTAACCGACATCGCTGATCCTCCTAACTCCTCGTTGCAGCGGCGGATTTGGCGCTCGCGCCAAGCATGAAAGCGCGGGTTGACCCTCGACATTTCGCCTTCGTCGCGCAAGAGGTCGCGATGATGCAACATCTCCCTTATATACTCGTCCCACATCACGGCCAGCGGCCACGATGCACACTCCGGCTTAAAGCGGTATTTCAGGTGGGTACCGCGCCAGAGCGGCAACATTTCCATCGGATCGACTTCGATACCGTAACGGTCGCTTACGAATCGAGGGGCGTTAATATTTTCCGAAAGCTCCCTGCGGAACCCAAGGTCCCCTACCAGCCGCTCCATGAAGCGCTTGATATGTGACAACGTGCGCAACTGCTCGGGAATGCGTCGGTCAAAGATCTGGCGATAGCGTTCCGCGGCAAACGGGCGCATCACGTTGGTTTGTGCTGAGATGTCTTCTTGCAGGCGGAGCGGCGCAACCTCCATGGATCACCTTCATGACCTCTGCGGCCCGTTATTGAGCAGCGGGCCGGCGCGCTCACCGGCGCAAGAAACGCGTTCAAACTAAGACCACAACTGCCTCAGCTACCGCAGTGACGGTAGTGGCCGCTTCCACGTCTTGCACCGTGGTGGTGGTGACCTCTGCTGCCTCCACAACAGAGGTAACAACCTCAGCTGACTGCACAGTTGAAGTCGCGGTGTCGCTTGCCAGCGTGTCGAAAGGCTTAGTCGTCGCCGTCTGTACGCCGATCGATCGGAGGTGGTCTTTAGCTTCGTCAAGGGTGAAGGTGTAGCCGCGGCTATTTCCGCTCGCTACAAGCGACCCAAGACCTGTCGCGCTCGGCCTTACGTTTTCTAGCAGATTAGCGTCATTTGACAGATCATTGACGAATCGCTCTACCTCGGCTCGTGACATGTCTCACCCTCCGGATTTCTCGATGTCGTCAAGCGCCCCGATCGCCCTAGGGGATCGGTGATGACACCGAGAGCAATGCAAGCGCCGCGCCAAACTGCAAATCACTGAGAATCGCATTGTTTCGCCGTGAGCAGCGTCGGCTTGTGGACACACGTTGTCGCGACGAAACGAATGATTGAGAGTGGGTCCGACCCATCAGGCGTCCGCAGTGCCCTACTAGATTTGGGAGTCATCAGCCTTTTAGATTGCTATTAGGTAGATTGCAGCTATTAGGTTTGCGCTCGAATGGACGCGCTACTTCTGGGAGATACCCATGGCATCGATAAGTGCACGGAAGACTTACAAGGCAGCCCTGATGAAATGCTATCGCGATTCAACAAGTGGTCCGTCGGCCTGAGGCCCGCCGCGAGCCGACCGGATTCTCTCAAGAGCCGAGCACGGTGAAGAGAACAGTAGTACGCGGACCGATCCTCATCAGCGCAAACCACATTCGGCTGTAACGGGCATTGGTGCATCGAGCGTTGTCAGTTTGCCCATAGCTCTGCTTCTCGGTCATGCCCGAGCACAAAGGGATCACGGGCTGAACGCAAGCTCGCCTTCCTATGTGTTTCTTGGCACACACACCGGCGCCCCTCTGAGAGGAAGGGCTGCTTCGTGCTCGGCCCGAGTATACATGCTGCTGGTAGCCATTTCTTGCCCCTGCGGACCAGGAGTCCTGGCAGCGTTGAACCGACTGAATGTGGCGCACGCTCCGTGGTTGCGAGTCGGCAGGCGACACTGCCATGTGTAGCAAGAGCCACCCGTGGTCACACTGTCTTGCTGCGGAGTAGTCCAGTGCCGGATACTCTCGCCGTCTGGTGGGGCGCCTCGTCGAGGCAATCGCCGCGAGGTGCGGCCGGGTTGTTGGGTATCCCGAGGAGGTTGGCCGCTGTTCCAGTGATCTTCCCCGTGCGCGTAGTGGCGTCGGTTGTTATGCTGGTCAAGAAATGGCGACAAGCTCTGGAGACCGCCGGGCGAGAGAAGAGAATCGGCCGCCGCGCGCGCACGAGCTGCTCCGCGCCGGCCGCGGCGTACTGGTCGGACTCGGCCTGATCACCGCGATGCTGAATGTTCTGTATTTGACAGGCTCCTTCTTTATGCTTGAAGTGTATGATCGCGTCGTGCCCAGCCGCAGTGTGCCGACGCTCATCGGCCTCACGGTGCTCGCAGTTGGCCTCTATTTGTTGCAGGCCTTCCTCGAGATTCTGCGCGGACGCATTCTCATCCGGATGGGCGAGTGGCTTGATCGTATGTTCTCGGCGCGAGCCTACGACGTCATCGCGCGCTTGCCGCTGTGCGCTAGGGCGAGCGGCGACGGACTGCAGCCGGTGCACGATCTTGATCACGTGCGCAGCTACCTCTCCGGGCTTGGCCCGACGGCTCTGTTCGACCTACCCTGGATCCCATTCTATCTCACAATCTGCTTCCTATTCCATCCAATGCTCGGGATCACGGCGCTGGTCGGCTCGCTGGTGCTGATTTCGTTGACTCTTTTCACCGACCGTCTGACGCGCGCGCAGACGAAGGAGACGACCCAGCGTGTGGCGCAGCGTAACGTACTGGCCGAGGCTAGCCGCCGAAACGCTGAGGTGCTGCAGGCCATGGGCATGCGCGGGCACCTCGCCACGCGGTGGGCCGAGGTCAACGACAGCTACATGGCCTCCCAGCGGCGTACTGCTGACATCGCTGCCGGCTTCGGCTCCACTTCCAAGGTCCTGCGCATGGTCCTGCAATCTGCTGTGCTTGGCGTCGGCGCTTATCTGGTTATTCGCCAAGAGGCAACCGCCGGAATAATCATCGCCGGGGCCATCCTCACGTCGCGCGCACTCGCCCCCATTGAACTCACCATCGCCCACTGGAAAAGCCTGCTTCGCGCCCGGCAGAGCTGGACACGTCTGCAGCAGTACTGGGTCCAGCTCCCGGCCGAGGAGGAGAAAACACCACTGCCGCCGCCGTGCAGAGTCTTCACCGTCGAGGCCGTCTCAGTACTGCCGCCCGGCGAACAGCGCGTGGTGGTGCGTGAAGCTTCCTTCGCACTGAAGCCAGGACAGGGCCTCGGCATCGTCGGCCCGAGCGCCTCGGGCAAGTCATCGCTGGTGCGGGCGATGGTTGGCGTGTGGGCGCCTTTGGGCGGCAAGGTGCGGCTCGATGGCGCCGCCCTCGAACAGTGGAATTCGGAGGCGCTCGGCCGACATATCGGCTATCTACCGCAGGACATCGAGCTGTTCGCGGGCACGGTAGCGCAAAACATCGCCCGGTTTGATCCCTACGCCGACTCGGAGGCGACGATCGCCGCCGCAACCGCGGCCGGTGTGCACGAGATGGTGCTGCGACTGCCGAACGGCTACGACACGCAAATTGGCGAGGACGGATCGTCAATCTCTGCAGGGCAACGCCAGCGCATCGCGCTCGCGCGGGCGCTCTACCGCGATCCGTTCCTGCTAGTACTCGACGAACCCAACTCCAATCTCGACGCTGAGGGCGACGAAGCCCTGACACGAGCCATGATGGCAGTGCGAGCGCGGCGCGGCATTGTCATTGTCGTCGCACATTGCACCACCGCGCTCGTCGCGGTGGACCAGCTAATGGTGATGTCTGAGGGGCGCGTGCAGGCGCTTGGGCCGAAGGATCGGCTGCTGGCCAAGATGACCCTGCGTTCGGCACCAGTACCACCGCGTAAGGTGGTAATCGAGGAGGCGAGCCAATGAAGCGCGACCCGGTGGGCGCGGTTTCGCTCTCGATCCGCCGGCACATGTGCGCCGCCCTCGCGGGTGTCATTGTGCTCGCCGGCGGCTTCGGCGCCTGGGCAGCCACGACCGAACTTTCCGGTGCGGTTATTGCGTCCGGCATGCTAGTGGTCGACAGCTATATCAAGAAGGTACAGCACCCGACTGGCGGCGTTGTCACCCGACTCAACGTGCGTGAGGGCGCCGAGGTGAAGGCCGGTGACGTGGTGGTGCGGCTTGATGAGACGGTAACGCGCGCCAATCTCCTGATCCTCATTAAGAACCTGACCGAACTGGCGGCGCGCCAAGCTAGACTCGAGGCAGAGCGCGACGACGAAAATCACCTCGACCTTCCCGCCGAGCTTGCCGCGCGCGCGTTAGATCCGGACGTAGCGCGGGTGATCGCCGGCGAGCGCGAGCTATTTGAGCTTCGGCGCGCCGCCAGCGCCGGCAAGAAAGCGCAACTCAACGAGCGCACGGGCCAACTTCTGGAGCAGATCCGTGGGCTGGATGAGCAGATTCAGGCGAAAGATCGCGAGACAACGTTCATCAGCCGGGAGCTCACCGGCGTCCGCGAGTTGTGGAGCAAGCACCTCGTCCAGATCACGCGGGTCACGGCCCTCGAGCGAGACGCAACGCGCCTGCACGGTGAACGGGGCGCGCTGGTCGCCGCGATCGCCGAAGCCAGAGGCCGGATTACCGAGACCACGCTGCGGATCATGCAGGTCGATCAGGATCTCCGCACTGAAGTGGGACGGGAACTCGCCGAGATTCGTGCAAAGACCGCGGAACTGGTCGAGAAACGAGTGGCCGCTGAGGATCAGCTCAACCGTGTGGACATCCGCGCGCCACAGGACGGCACGGTGCATCAGCTAGCAGTCCACACTGTCAGCGGTGTCATCAGTGCCGGCGAGCCAATCATGCTAATAGTTCCCGCCCGAGACTGCCTTGTCGTAGAGGTGCACATCGCTCCGGAGGAAATTGATCGTGTATCACTGGGCCAGCCTGTGCTGTTACGTTTCACGGCTCTCAACCAGCGCACCACTCCGCAGCTCAACGGCGAAGTGGTCCACATGTCCGCCGATGTCACGGTAAATGAGAAGAGCGGAGCAAGCTTCTATCTGGCCCGCATCGCCGTACCAAGCGGGCAGGTCGCACGGCTAAAGAGCGTGAAGCTGATCGCCGGGATGCCCGTCGAAGCCTTCATTCAAACCGGTCAGCGCACAGTCATGTCTTACCTTGTCAAGCCGCTTTCGGATCAGTTGATGCACGCTTGGCGTGAGCGGTAAAGACGCACGCAAGATATGGTTCGGAAGCAGAAAACGGCGTGGCCGAGGCGTTCGCAAGACAACGCGATTTTTACCCCTTATGTTGTTCCAGTTCTTCCGGCCCGCCATCAAGATGTCATTGACTACGCGCTCGTCCGTTCTTAATGGTCAACCTCGCCGCGAAGCCCTCTCGCATCAGGCTTAGAATGTTGGCGTCGCAATCGCTCGTAAATGTTTTGCGGAACCGCCATGGCATGAGGTCGTCGATTTCGCTTTTGGGGATGGCCGGCGATGATCGCCGTGAGCGTTTTGGCGATGTAGGCGACCGGGTTGACGTCGTTGATCTTACAGGTCGCCACGATGGATGCGAGCGGCCGAGATAGGCCAGCACCTGCGCGGGGCCGCCGAACGGCCGTTTGGCGTAGACGACCCAGTTGATGCGTCGCATAGCGACGAGGTGAGCTGCGAAGGCAGCAGGCTCCGCCAGGGATGCGAGATCGCTGAAGAAGTTCAGGGTGCCAGCGTCGAAGGCGGAGGTCAGACGTTCGAGGAACAGGCGTCTGGACAGCCGGGCGAGCGGTTTGATGGCCAGGAAGAAGTTTGGTCGGCTGCCGATCCAGCGCGCGCCATCGGGCGAGAGGCCGCCACCCGGAACGACGCAATGGACGTGGGGATTGTGAATACTGATCGAACATTGCCCCCCCCATCGGCGGCGTCGAGACCCTTTCAGGCCGTTGATTTCATTGATTTGAGATGACGGGACCCTACGCCGATCATGGTCGAGACCCCACGCCGAAACACACACAAGGCGCGCAACATCATGGAACGCCTGCCGAAAGAGCATCATGCGGCCACCCGTCGGGTGCTGCGCCAGGCCTGGGAGCTCGATGACGCCGACAAGGCTGAAAAACTGATCCGCAATCTCGCGCGTCGACTCGACCAGCAATGGCCCGGCGTAGCGGCGAGCATCCTCGAAGGCCTCGATGAAATCCTGACTGTCGTCCGGTTGAAGTTGCCGAAGGAGCTTCGTCGATCGCTCGCCTGTACCAACATCGCCGAGAACATGATGGGCACCATTCGCCGTGTCACGCGCAACGTCAAACGCTGGCGGGATGCCGGTATGGCCTTGCGATGGGTCGCGGCCGGCATGATCGAGGCCAACAAGGGCTTCCGACGATTGAAGGCGCATAAGCAATTGTCGGTTCTGCGTGCGGCTCTTCAAGCTCGCCACAATCGCATGACGATCAACCCCGTTGCCCACGTCACGAGGGCCGCGTAACATTCATTCCGGCAACGTCGGCCCGACCTAGTTCAACAGCGATCGGGACATCCCCTTCCCCTGGGTCTGGGGATGATACGGAGCGCCACGGACATGCTGCATGCCTTTCTGTTCGAGCCACATGGCCAGATCGTCTGCCACGTAACTCGACCCATTGTCGCTCAGAAGCCGAGGTCGCTGTGTGACGGTGATGTGGTCGAGGCCGGACGCTGCGAGTGCCTGATCGAGCGTGCCCATGACGTCGGAGGCGCACATCGTCGGACCAAGCCTCCAGGCCACGATGTAGCGCGAGAAGTCGTCGAGCACGGTCGAGAGATAGTACCAACCCCAGCCGGTGATCTTGAATGGAGTAAGAAGCGCATACGCGCTTCTCCTCCCCGAACCGTACGGGCACCTTTCAGCGCATACGGCTCTCCGTTCAAGTCTGGCCCATGGCCATTGCGACATCCCGATATCGCGAGGTGATGGTCTTCCGGGACTCCTCCCTGAAGATGTAGGGATTCGTTTCCGGGTTTCCTCCATCGGAATTGCCCCTTTGGACTGGATACCAATCGGTGCAGTGCTTTCCCGACACGATGGCCTCGTTCACTGACTCCGTGGACAAACCAGGTCTTGGCTCGCCCAGCGACTGGTGCTCGATACCAGCTCCGAATCAATGGTTTGATGCGGCTCCGATACTTTCTCGCCAGCCAGTGCGCCATTTTCCAGAACACGACATGATCGACGTGCCGGAACGTGGTCGCAGTGAAGTCCGTGTACTTGTAGAAAGCCGCCCAGCCCCGCAGTTGGCGGTTCAGGCGGTCCACCATATCGACCTTGGCAAGATCGTGGTCACCAGAGAGGACCTTCGACAGTCTGTGCGCGAATGCCTTGGCCTTCTCTTTGGGTATGGTCGTGACGACCGCCATCCGCCCGCTTGATCCCCGCTTGCGAATGATCCGATGCCCCAGAAAGACGAAGCCATCATTGACGTGGGTGATATGGGTTTTCTCCATATTCAACGTCAATTTCAGCTTGCCTTCCAAAAAGGCACGGCACTCCTCGCGGACGGCCTCGGCATGGGCCTTCGTCCCTTTGACGATGACGACGAAGTCATCGGCATAGCGACAAAAGGCTACAGCAGGTTTCCGATCACGGTTCTCTCGAACCGTGATCGGACGACCCTGTTGAATGCCGAAGTTCCACGCCCAACGATCCTTCCTCACTTTCTTGTTCAGGTATTTCGCCTCCAGCCAACAATCGAACTCATGGAGCATGATGTTGGATAGGAGCGGCGACAGAACGCCGCCTTGCGGAACACCTTCACTGGCTGCGAGGAACAAGCCACGGTCAACGTGGCCGGCTTTGAGGATTCGCCAGAGCAGATCAATGAATCGCAGGTCCCTGATGCGCCGACGTACGCATTTCAGGAGTAGCCGATGATGGACCGTGTCGAAAGACTACTCGACAGATTACCCACCACCGCGCTCATCATCTCGACGACTATCCCGATCAGGTAACCATCGTTCGGTCGCGCCATCCCTTCGAGGGATCTGCGCTTAATGTGCTTGGCTGGTGTCATCGACGCGGCGAACTTCATCTGACGCTTGTACTGCCCGATGGTACCCGTGCCCTTGTACCGGCCGCGTGGACAGATCTGCCTATCGCACAACATTTACCGCGTGCAAGCCCGCAATGCGCTCGAGCGGCATTCCTGGCTTCCCACGCCGAGCTGCTGCACGCCCGGACGATCGTCGACGCTTTGCTGCGGCAATTGGATGCCGCGCATACTGTCCTGCCACCGGAATCGGAGGACAGCCATGCAGCAGCTAAGCTTTCTCGACCCACCACCTCAGCGCGGGGCCGTACCCGTATGGGAGGCCCTCGATAAAGAGCAGCGCGCACATCTCGTGCTGCGACTCGCCCGACTAATCGCCCGAGCAATCGCCACTGCCGGAGATCACAACGATGAACGAACTGAGCAAGATCACCGCTGAGCACCTACGCCGATGCGCAATCGTCTACGTGCGTCAGTCCAGTACGACGCAGGTCGAGCATAATCGCGAGTCCACTGCCCGTCAGTACGAGTTAGCCGAACGCGCCGCGCGGCTTGGTTGGCGACGCGATCAGGTGAAGGTCATCGATGAGGACCTCGGTATTTCCGGTTCCGGCCTTTCCGAGCGCACCGGCTTCGCGCGTATGACCGCGGAGGTCGGCCTCGGCCAGGTTGGCATCGTGCTCGGCTTGGAAGTCTCGCGACTAGCGCGCAATAATGCTGATTGGTACCGTCTGCTCGATCTATGTGGCCTGACCCACACGCTCATCGGTGATGGAGATGGGATTTATCATCCGGGCTTGTTCAATGACCGCCTGGTGCTCGGGCTCAAAGGTACGATGTCAGAGGCAGAGCCGCATGTGCTGCGTGCGCGCCTGCTCGGTGGCATCCGCAACAAGGCCGCACGCGGAGAACTGCACCGCGGGCTGCCGGTGGGCTTGGTACGGGGCGACGCCGACGGGGAGGTGCTGTTGCATCCTGACCAGTCGGTGCAAGCCGCGATCCATGCTGTCTTCGGCCGCTTTGCCGAATTCGGCTCGGCACGACGCGTGTGGCTGTGGTTCCGCTCGCAAGGCCTGCGCTTTCCGCTGCACTCCAACAGCCTTGTCGATCTCCGCTGGGTCGCCCCCACTTACACAAAGATCCACCAGGTCCTCACCAACCCGTTCTATGCCGGCGTTTATGTGTATGGCCGCACCCAGCAGATATGCTATCTCGATGCGAGCGGTCGAATCCGAAAGCGCATCAGACAACGCGACCGCGAGCAGTGGCCGGTGTTCATTCGTGACCATCATGCCGGATACATCGATTGGAATACCTTCGAGGCGAACCAGAAACGCCTGGCGCAGAACATCCGTCCTCGACCGCACCAGAGCGGGGGTGCCGTGAGAGAAGGCGCAGCACTCCTGCAAGGCCTCGCCGTATGCGGACACTGCGGTCGGCGCCTGGCCGTACACTACAGCGGCCGGTTCTCGGCGCCCGGATACCACTGCGCCGGCAAGAACATCGTCAACGGCCGGGGCGAGTACTGCCTCAACATCGGCGGTGTGCAGATTGATGCGGCTGTCGCCGAAGCGTTCCTTGCGGCTCTCGCGCCCGCAGGCATGGACGCCTCGCTCCAGGCGATCGAGCAATTCGACGCCGATCACGAGACGACTCTCGCGCAGTTCCGTCGCGACGTCGAGCGCGCGCTACAAGGCGCAGCGCGCCGAGCGACGCTATCGCGCCGTGGACCCGGAGAATAGACTCGTCGCGCGTGGACTCGAAGCCGAATGGGAAAGCGCTCTGCTGGAACTGAAGACTGCCGAATCCGAACTCTCGGACCGCGAACATGCCCGACCGCGCTCGCTTACGCACGAAGAACGCGACGCGATCCTTGCACTCGGTAAAGACCTCAAGCGTATCTGGTTCGCTCCCACGACGAGCGATCGCGATCGCAAGGAGTTGCTCCGCACGCTGCTCGACGATGTCACCTTGAGAGTCGAGCGCGATAAATACAATGCTCACCTGACGCTGCGTTGGCGCGGCGGTCTCTTCAGTGAAGTTAATGTCCCATTGCCGCACTCGCATCCATCGCCGATCCGCACCGCCGACGATACGATCGATCTGCTGCGACGACTGGCTGCACATTATCCCGACACCAAGATCGCCGGCATCCTCAATCGCCAAGGCCGTACAACGGCCACAGGACTGTCGTTTACGGCAAATCGTGTGTCGAGCCTGCGGACGCACTGGGAGATCCCGTGCTTCGAGCCGAAACAGCAAGTGCAGGACGGCGAGTGCATGACGATCGAGAAAGCAGCACGCGCTCTCGGGATCGCACCCTCTACTTTGCATCGCAGCCTCAACGATGGCTTCATTGCCGGAGAGCAGATCACACCTGGCGCGCCGTGGCGCATCCGTATCAATGACGAGCTGCGGTCGCGCTTTGTGGAGAGCGCGCCGGAAGGTTACGTGAAGATGTTCAAGGCCATGAATCTACTCGGCGTCTCGCGGCAAACCATCTTGCAACGTGTAAAGCGCGGCGAGCTTAAGGCCGTTCACGTCTATCGCGGACGGGCAAAAGGCATACGAATTCAAGTCCCTGCAGTTGCTCCGGACCTCTTCGACCCTCTCAAAAACACTGAAGGTGTAGTATGACGCAACATCCAAGAACCCGACAACATCGACATCGACCAGCCACTTCACGCCGGTCCAGACAGACCGGATACCGTCCAGGGCCGTATGGCAGGATCGCGCCGGTCTGAATCCATGAGAGTGTTTCGAGAACAACGGCTCATAGATTTGTTCCAACAGCGACCTTACCACTTCCTGAACGAGCTTATCTTCCGTGGTTGGTACGCCAAGCGGCCTTTTCTTGCCGTTGGCTTTCGGGATGTAAACCCGACGTACCGGCTGGGGCCGATATGTCCCGTCCGCAAGCCGACTGATGATGGACGCTACCTTTCCCGGCGAGAAGCCATCGAAGGTTTTGCCATCCACACCCGGCGTCATCGCACCTTTGTTGGGCGCGATCTTCTGATAAGCTTGCACCCAGAGGGGCGAGCTTTTCATCAGGCGGAAGAGTCCATTGACCCGCCGATCCGACCTGACAACGGTCGGGAGTGATTCAACAGCCCGTGCGACGGTACTTGGCAGCATTAGCACGCCTCCGTCACGGTGGATTGAATCACAGTTGCTACCGCCCTTCCTCCGGCTGACCGGATTTTCACGCGAGTTGCCCCGCGCTTATTCCGGCAACCGTCCGCCGGTTGCCCGGCGGCTGTCTCGGACGTTACTCCGAGCGTTTGGGTACTATGGCGGTTCTGTGCCCATACAGGCCGTCGGATTGCTCCGTCGCCTGCTGTAGGGCATCCCGTAATTACGCGTGTAGAAAGATGCGACGTGTTTAGGTGCCTCGTTCGTTCACTTACCCCTCCATATAGAGGATGCGCCGGATGGACTGATCCACGAACCGCTCTTGCGAGCCGTTCGATCAAAGAGGACTTCAACGCCCCGTCCTCTTCCCATCCGATATGCCGCGTCAACCGTTCTGCGACATTGCTTCGGTCGTAAGCCGCTGCAAACTGAGATTCAGGCAGTGTAGCCTTCACCTTGCACGTCTTACCCTGACTCTCTGCATCGCAAACGGTTTTGATGCTTCGAGCCTTTTCCAAACATGCTGTTGTCCCTCGCTCCTTTCGAAGTTGCAGCCATTGCTGGCCAAGGTTGGTTTGGTGGGTACAAGTCATTATCAGCTACCTTGAACTCCTTTCTGTTTTGAAGTTACTTCCTACATGCGCCGTTACGGCGCACCGTTAAACACAGCGTACCCCTTCATGAAGGGAATGGCGCGTTCGGCTTCGTCGCCGGTCTCGGCGTCGGTTTCCTTGCGAATGATCTTGTTGGCGTAGACGACAAGCGTACCGCTCTCGCCTTTGCGGACGTGCGCGCCGAGCTCTAAGGCCTGCTTGAACGTCATCCAGATGGGCGCGCTGTAGCCGTGATCGATGGCGGCGGACCACAGCATCAGAACATTGATGCCCTGATAGGGAATGCCGTTGCCGCGCAGGGGCCGTGAGATGCGACCAGCGGCATGCTCGGCTTTCCATGGCTGATGCCATGGGCGCACGCCTTTCTCGAGCGCGGACACGATCTCATCGGTGATCTTCTGATAGACATCGGTTTTCATTGTGCTGCCTTTTTTTGCCGGTTGCGCATGCAACCGGAACTAGGCCAGCGCCAATGAGCAGGGGTCGGCCGTCACAGCCCGGAAAACGAGCGGGGCTGGTGCGGGCCGGAGCGCAGCGACTACACGGCCCGCCGTTTTCCGCTCCATGGCTTCATGGGGCCTGGGCTTGACGGTCGGGGGGCCGCAGGCCCTGAAGCATCTAATGAAATGAAGCCAGCCGCAGGCTGTCTGGCTATGTTGCGCGAAGGATCGTTACCTCTGGCCGAGACCCGCTCTCGCGGGGCTCGGTGACGCCCGCGCAAGCGGGTGGCGTAGAGCCCGACCGGCGAAGCCGTGCGCGCGTTAGATTCCCGCACACAACCTCGGCCTCGAGAGCCGAACTGATGAGGTTCTGGTCGTTATCGGACAGATGAGGATAGTAAGGGTTTGAACGCGGCGGGCCCCCTGCGACGGGAGCAGCACCGCCTTGGCGCTCTTCGGTCAAGTGCTGCTCGAAGTCCTCGTGCGCGACCTGGTCTACCTCCCCTTGGGTGGCCGGCCCTACCTGATGTTGCGCCGTCTCGGCGTCCGCCTGATGCCAACCTGGATCGAATGGATCAAAAATTTTTTGGAACGAATGGATCGAATTTGTCTGGGTCCATGCCAACCTCCCGCGTCCGAAGTTAGATCGTAACAAGTTCTCCACCTCAGCGCCAAAAGCGGGAGGAGGTGAATTGATCAGGATAGGGCGACAGTCCCGCACGATCGCGGGCGACGACTTCGATCCCTGGCCGCCGCTTCAGCCAGCTGGGCTGGGGTGGGGTGGCTCCATTCATCAACAGGCTCCACATTCACACAGATCGTAGAATTGCGGACCTACCAAAGCTGGGCGGCGGCGATCGGGGTGAGCACACTCCGTCTCGTCTTCTTCATCATCATTTGCACACCAAGGCGGGTATAGGAAGGTGGTTGACTGATTACGCGCTGAGTAAGTTCTGAAGGAGGGATCGACGATGACGGACAGTCCCCCGCACAAAAAGCAAAAGCACGGCTCATCCGGTGACTCTTCCGCCCAGCCGGAACCGGGCCCCTACGAAGATGATGCGGCACTAATTGCTCTCTTCGCAAAGCAAGCCGAGGAACCCGGCTCCAACAGACGTTACCTGCTATGGAAGAGTCGCGTCGCGCGAAAGTTTAGCGGATGGCTTCGCAAGACTGGAAGGCCGCCACTGGCCGGTCGGTTGAGCCAGCTGGATGGCGATTTGCAGGCCTATACGACCGCGCTCAGCGATTCTGACCGAGGAGTTCTTTATATAGCGTTGGAACACCTTCGAGCTGTCGCTGCCGGGAGGGCGATCGTGCGTCTTACCCCCGGACCCAGGGCCTCTTACCGGCAGAAACAGCTCTTCGAAAATGATGCGCAACTCATTTCAAGAGCCGCAATGGAAGCCGAAAGCGAGGTCACAAAACAGTACTGGGAGACGCTGGAAAACGCAGCGCATAAGTTCGGCGCCTGGCTTCGCCAGACTGGAAGGCAGCCAATGGCCGATCGGTTGAACCACCAGCTAAATGCCGATTTTCAGGTCTATATGCGCACCCTCGAGCCTTATTCACGGCAACTTCTTTCGCGGGCGTTGAAACGCTTTCAAAACGTCGTTGCCGGGAGGCCGGTCGGGCATGTTATCCCCAGCCGCGCTGGCCCCGTCAAAGCGATGTGTGCTGAGGATGAGAGGCTTATTTCCGGCTTTAGGATGGCACACTTGCCTGTGCAACCAGCCACTGTCCGCGTCTACGCTTCTGCTCTACGCGGATTCAGTAATTGGCTCCAGGCGCAAAAAAAGAGGTCGATAGCTAGCCGCCTGTACGACGATACACTGACCCAGGATGCTGAACACTATAGCGTTTATGAGAAACATCTGTCGGCTGCATTGCGGCACCTTCGAAAATTGTGCCGCGCGCAGGCGCAATCGAGCGCCGGGCCGGGCACTCAGTACATGGTTGTCGCGCCGGATGTGTCCACGAGCTATGAGCCGCGTCACGATGCTCAAGTTACCCCGGCCTCCGCTGTGCTTCGGCCATTATCGCCTGCCGGACGTGGGGAGCCATCCTCGGCGTACGGCGGCTCGGCGGCGCCTGGCGCATCGTCGGAGGCTGCGGGATGGCCAGATGACTTCGGCTTCCCGGATGACTTCGTCCTCAGTAAGGGCGATCAAGAACTGTTCAAGCCGTTTCTGGACGATGCGGCGGCCGAAGGCGCTCCGCAGCACGGCGCATCGCCGGAGGCTGCGGGATGGCGAGATGACTTCGGCGTCCTAGATGACTTCGACCTCGGTGAGGGCGATCAAGAACTGATCATGTCGCTTCTGGACGATGCGGCGGCCGAAAGCGCTCCGCAGCACGGCGCGTCGCAGGTACCTCCCCCGTTTGTGGGCGGCACCGGCGATGCTTCGCCGCCGTGGGATCAAGCCACCGGACGATCTTCATTTGCCGGTACTTCGGAAGCGTCATCGAGTTTCGTCGCTCGCCCGTCGGAGGACGATTTTGGAAGGTTGGTTGGTTTGGGCTGGCAGCATGGCAGCCAACCGGCTCCCCACGAGCTCATCCGCGCACTCGACACACACGGACTCCTGCCGGGGCCGTGTCGGCCGACACATCTGAGGATCTTTGATCGATCGTATTCGGCGCAGTGGGCAGCGACAGGAAGAAGCGAGGTCGCGACCTTAAATAATTTACTCGGCGGTGACGTTATGCTGATTCCGGAACCTGGGTTTGAACACCAGGGACCGGTGGAGGTGCGCCCCGGAACTGTTCCATCATTTGCGGTAGCGGCATCGTCCACAGCCGGTGCATCGTCCTCCGGGCAAGGCGGTTCGCAGGCACTGTACGGCCTTCCGGACATCGGAGTGTATGTTCCCCAGGACTTTGCTCACGGCGACCAATACCTCCCAGATGCCATGCTCTGGCTACTGCGCCAATGGGACCTCCTGCCGACCGACGTTGAGCCCACGAGAGCGTTTGCCATCAGGAACGAGATCTACACGGCGCAGTGGTGTGATGAGAGCCTATATCTCAAGCATCACGCTCGTCGCTGAACAATCCGACTGGCTCCAAGATGTGAGTCTGTGTGAGCCCGGGCCTTGCAGTGCCGAAGGGGCTGCCCGCCTGCCAATAGTCTCTCGGCGATCGGCCGAGAGTGCAACGACGCAAACCGGCGTGCGCCATGACCGGAACGATGCGCCATGGTTCATCGAGGGGCCAATCGATGGCGTGAGCTTCCGTACCTATATCGAGAAGGTTCTCCTGCCGACCCTTAGGAGAGATGGCAAGGCACGCGAGAGCGGACGGAAGCATTGAGCTATCGCCACCGCGTGGACGGTCTGAGCACGCGGAGCGGATGGGGTGTCTGCTTGGCAACGACAGGGATGTCCGCCCGCAACTCTCAGGCTGGCGACGGTGACGGACAAGTTGGGCCAGTTGGATGAGGCGTGGGACTGCGGCCATGGTCGACGCCGCGAAGGGCAGCGCCGCGCCGCGCTAGGCTACCATTTCCATGTATCGGGGCTCGTGGCGGTAACAAGCACCCCGATTCCGTAGCGGCTGATGGTTACGACGGCATAGGTGTCGCCATCGTAACAGTTCAGCTGGTACTCCCTGAACCGTTCGGACCAGCGCCAATAATCCCGGTTACCGCTCGACGGGAAAAACTGCTTTCGCGGCGAACCCCTGCCGGGCTCAAGACCATTGACATCGAGCTTGATCTCGTTGCCGCTGCTTCTCCACAAAACGTGCCCCTTCAGCTTTTCATTGTTCAGATTCACCACAAAGAACTCGTGCCGTCCTCCGCCCTTCATTGCTCCCTTTTCGCCTTTTCCTTCCTTACTCATCACCGGCCCTCGCGAACGGCAGATTCGGCGGAGTCTGCTGACGTGATCTCGCCGTCTCAACTATCTGATCTGGTAGGCCGGCGGTCACATCCGGCCCGCAGTTCGCGGATAGCCTTCGGACATCTTGGTGAGCTGGTTGGAGCTAGTTGGAACGGACAATGCGTATGTCGGTGCGTGCGCGCAGATTGCGGGCGGAAGAGTTCCGGCGGCTCGAGCAGGGTTACCTGCAACAGGCCGAGCATTCGCCGGGAGGGCTCGAACAAGACAGCTTGCGCAATCTCGCTGGGGGTTTCGGATATGCGGCCGAGCAAATCGAGAAACGCGCGGTGATCGGTAAGACAGTGGTTCTCTGCGCCATCGCCGCGCGCGCACTCCTTGCCGTGCTGTACATTCCTTAGGCTGCTCCCGCGCGCGGCGAGGGCATCAGCCATGGTCCCGCACCGGCCTCGATCGCCGCGACGATGCGGTCGGTGAGATGCCGGTGAATATCGAAGCGTTCCTTGCTGTCGTCTCTCCTTGTTTGCGGCCACCGGCCGTGCCTGGCGACCGAAGGGACGCGGAGGGACGGACGCCGCACACCGAGAGGTGCGCGCGTGCGCGCGAGGGACTGACCCTTGCGGCGGACGGTTATCCGTGCACGTTAGGTTCTATCTGCAGGCCTTTTTGCGACACGCACCAAAAGGCAACAACATAGGATGGTCTTCGCCATTGTCGAATTCGAGGCCACGTAGATCTCATGCGAAAAACCCCTGGCGCTCTCAACACTTGTATTTTTCTGCGCTTCACTAGGTGCGGAAAGCTTCCATTCTGCGGGAGCCCGAGCGGCCTCTTCCTGCCCGCCGTGCCGGACGCTTTGGCGTCTTGGCCAATTCTTCCTTGGCGCCAAGAAGTTCGGCGATGACGGTCTCGGGCGGAGTCAGAAGCAGCTTGCTCTGTTCGCCGCCGCCGAAGTCGCGCCATTTGAGCCTGGTCTTGTAGGGCTTTGCGGGATTGAAGCTCTCGGTCGGCTCGAACGTCTCGACCTTGAACACGATCTCCCGATTGACGGCGACGCTGTCCTCGGCGAACAGGTGCAGTTCGTGCTCGGTTGCGAACTCCTGCGGTGTCTGTTCGGTGAGAACGACGTCGCGATTTAGCAGAACGAGGCGCGCCTTGAAGTCTTTTTCCGGCTTGAACTCGGGATTGGCGGAAGGATCGAAGGGCTCGACGAACGCGACCTGCTCGACGGGGACCAGTCTTTTACCGATGGTGACGACTTTCATGGACATCTCCTTTGTTGTGGTTGATAGGAGATTCCGGTTTAGCGAAGTCGCACAGTATTTCGGATAGGAAGGATTGGGAATCAGAACGGAAGAATTGGGAATGTGTGGCACTCGCTCGCGGACACCTCTGGGGAGCGCGAGCGACAGCGGCTTAAAATTTCAACATCAATTGCGGAGACGATATGTAGTTGGCGACGGCTCCATAGAGCGTTGGGCCGAGAACATCGTGCACTTTGTCTGCCGGAATCCAGTTGGCTGCTTTGACTTTCGAGTCCGTCAGATTCACGGCCTCGCTCTCGATCGCCCGAAATCCGACATAGTGCACGTGGGCACCTGAAACCGGATGCCGCCTCTTACCGATAAGAAACGCGTCAGCTGCAACTACCCCGGTTTCTTCTCGCAATTCGCGTCGTGCTGCATCGGGAACGCTCTCCTGCTTCTCGACTTTGCCTCCGGGAAACACCCATTTTGGGCAACGCCCATCGTCGCCAGAGCGCTCAATAACGAGCACGTCCCGGCGAGGTCCGCGATCACGAACCACGACAGCCAAAGCGATCTTCTTCCAGTCACCCTTGGTTCGCATGCCGTTTCGACCACCAACATAAAAAATACCGATTCTCCAATAGCTTAATCGTGCCCACCCCGGACAACGCAATCAACCACAGTTTCACTACTCGCCGTTCGCTTTTTCCGCAAGAGGGGCAGCTCACCTACGCCCGCTTGTGATGCAATAATGCATCAGAACAATCAAAGGGTGCTATTTCGCGGATTTCGAAGGGCTATCCGACGGTTAGGCCTTCGCGACCTGGGTCTTGAGAAATTTCTCGACCTCGGGAGAAAGATGAGCCCCTACAGCACGAATGGCTCGGCCTATGGGCGTCCACTCGACTGCCGAATTCTCAACAGGATCGCCATTGATGATTGGCAGATCACCGGCCGGCTCGAGGTGGTAGTATACGCAATGAAACTTTGTGAGCGGATGCACGCGTTCGCCGATTTTCCCCGCCACCGTGCAGGCAATGCCAGCCTCTTCCTGCACTTCCTTCTCGATGACATCGACTTCGACGTCCGTGGGCAGCTTTTTTCCCGAAGGGAACATCCAGTTCAATCCCTCAGTATTTTTGTTCCGCCTAACGAGCAGAACCTTGCCGTCATTGCAGACGATGCCGACGACGATGCGAAACGACGCCACGTTCGTTTCTTCGATAACTTCCGCCAAGCCTTGGTTCCTCGTTGTCTTGACGCGCATGCCGATACGTAAAGCTTCTGCTTCTTGGATAGAAGCCAGTTCATCAGGCGATAGCGGGGGATCAGTTGCGCGCCGCAAACCGGCGATGGTCAGTTCACCATATCCTTAGGCAAGGTTATGATCCCAATCGGATCGATCGCAAAGTAGTCTGGGTCGGACGCCTGTTCACGACGTTACTATCCAGCCGATACCACCCAGTGCAAAGACGCCAATCGCACCCCAAAAGCCCGCCACTCTATCACCCCAAAGTTCTCAGCAACCCTACGCCTGCATGGCTGCTACTTCCGCTCAACTGGCGTCCCAGTCCTGTGCGAAGGGCCTTGCGGCAGAGCGTTCACGGCCAATCGCGGTTCTTGACGCAAAGCGCGTCGAGCTCAAGATCAAAGAAGCCAATCTCTGCACGCTCTGGGGGTTGGGGATCATTGAAGTGTAGCGTATATCCACGCACGCCGGTCAGTACCACTACATGCTTATCCTCCGGTGCTAGCGTTACCGCAGCCCAGATTGGCCCTCGCCTCCGCAACGTCTCGGCGATGAAATTTGGGGTAAATCCGCCATATGGCTTTTCGAGCCACTCCAATCCTTCGATCAAAGCCAAATCGTCAAAACAGTTTCGGGGGAGGCCTAAGTCGGGCCGCCAAAGCATGGGCAAACCCAGGCGGGGCCCCGCGCGAAAGTAATAGGACACCATACAAGCGGAAGCATACCAACACGCGCAATCCCCAGACCGCCGCATAATTCCCTGGTAATCTCGTCGCATGATCGGTTGGCCATCATAACCATGCTCTTGGCCGACAAGCGGAACATTCAAACGTATGTTTAGCACAGCACACCTCAATAAGTTTAAGGCGAGTCGAGCAAACAGCGAGCCAAGCGCATTCATTCCTCTCGCGCCCCGCGAACAACTACGAGATAAAATAGTCTCCTCGCTGGTAGCGATGGTGGTGCAGGGACCTGGGCGAGCGTCGCAACACTGCTGCAGACAGCGAAGATGAACCACGTCGATCCGTTCGCCTGGCTCCTCTAACGCTTTAGCGTATCGCCAACGGTAGGCCCGTTGTGGCGACTACAAGTTCTAGTAGTTGACCAGTGCAACGCTTTTCGGGCCGAATCTCTCGCACGCTGGCACTACCTAGACGATCGATTCCAATAATCCTGCGCTAGAACTGATTGAGTGTTGGCGGACTCCTCGGTCGAGGGCTTCTTCTCCAAGTTTGCTCGCTCGGTATGAACCGCCACGGGTTTGCCGGAGGCTCCAACTCCTGAGAGGATGGAGCCATGACAAGCAAGACGACGAACAAGTTTTCACCCGAGGTCCGGGCTCGTGCGGTTCGGATGGTTCTGGATCATGCGAGCGAGCACCCGTCGCGGTGGGCGGCCGTGACCTCGATTGCGGCCAAGATCGGCTGCACACCGCAGACGCTGCACGACTGGGTCAAGAGGGACGAAGTCGATAGCGGACACCGGGCCGGCGTTCCGACCGACATGGCCGAGAAGCTGAAGGCGCTGGAGCGGGAGAACCGTGAGCTTCGGCAGGCGAATGAGATCCTGCGCAAGGCGAGCGCGTATTTTGCGATGGCGGAGCTCGACCGCCGGTCCAAGCCATGATCGCCTTCATCGACGATCATCGTGGGGCGCATGGGGTCGAGCCGATCTGCAAGGTCTTGCCGATCGCCCCTTCGACCTACCACGCCCATGTGGCCAGGCGGCGCGATCCTGCCAGGCTGTCGGCGCGCGCCAGGCAGGACGCTACCCTGAAGATCGAGGTTCGGCGGGTGTTCGATGAGAACTTCCGGGTCTATGGCGTGCGCAAGGTCTGGCGGCAGCTCGAGCGGGAAGGCTTCGATGTTGCCCGCTGCACGGTGGCGCGACTGATGCGGGACATGGGTTTGCAAGGAGTCATCCGCGGCAAACCCGTCAAGACCACGATCAGCGACAAGGCCGCGCCATGCCCGCTGGATCACGTCAACCGCCAGTTCAGGGCGCCAAGGCCGAACGTTCTTTGGCTCTCCGACTTCACCTATGTCGCGACCTGGACCGGCTTCGTCTACGTCGCCTTCGTCATCGATGCCTACGCCCGCAGGATCGTGGGGTGGCGGGTCTCGCGCACGGCGCATGCGGGCTTCGTGCTCGATGCGCTGGAACAGGCCCTGCACGATCGCCGGCCGGTCCATCGCGGCGGGCTCGTGCACCACAGCGACAGGGGCAGCCAATACGTCTCGATCAAATACACCGAGCGTCTGGCTGAAGCTGGTATCGAACCTTCTGTCGGCAGCGTCGGGGACTCCTATGACAACGCTCTCGCCGAAACCATCAACGGCCTCTACAAGGCCGAGGTGATCCATCGGCGCGGGCCATGGCGCAGCTTCGAGTCCGTCGAGTTCGCGACGCTGGAATGGGTGGACTGGTTCAACAACCGAAGGCTCCTCGAGCCCATCGGCAACATCCCGCCGGCCGAAGCCGAGCAACGCTACTACGCCATGCTGGAACAACCCGCCATGGCGGCATAACTTAAACCAAATTGCCTCCGGCAAACCCGGGGCGGTTCAGTATTGCGCCACATCCGGGTGACATCAAAACACGAGCTGAAGCAGCGCATCATAGCCGGCATCGACGACGTCAGCGGCCATCCGGTCATCCATACTTGGTCCTACAAACTCGCCGAGGCTGCCTGATATGATTCGAACCAAGGAAACGCTCAGGTAGATGCTACGAATACTCCCTGACGTAAGGATAGCTTCGAATGGCAGAACCGGTACGGCCCGTGCCGTCACAAGTGACGGGCGATCATATCTGGCCCGCGCAACGCAGCTCGCTGAAAAGCTGGCAACGGCCCTTATTGACGAAGATGTTTCAGACGCAACGTTGACCATAGCATTTCTGACGGGCGGCGTCGTCAATCATCACGCCCGCGATGCCGACGAGGCTCATGAGATGTTGGACAAAATCCGCCAGCTTAAAGACCGCCTGCTGGCAAGAACGATGGGGGCTGGTCCGCCTACGCTGCAATGACGTTTGCTCGATGCGCGCGCCAGCTCGGCGGGGCAATTCGCGGCGAGCAGGGGTACTGCGCGCCCTACCCGGCAAAACCGAGCGAGCCGGCGCTGGCGCAAGCTGGCTGAACGATTCCAGAATGCGCTTAACTATCGCGCAAAAGAAGCAGACTCCTGGCCGAATCGAGCGCTATATCTGGATAATTCAGTCGCAACATGAGTTTGGTGTTTCATGGACGAGGATTTCTATCGGGCGCGGGCTTCGCAGGTTCGCGACATCGCTGAAACGGCTGATCCGTTTACGAAGCAACGCCTCTTGAAGCTTGCCGATCAATACGAAGTCTGGGCGGGTAACCCATCGCGTGCATCCCGCTCGTTAGCTCGGCCGATTCCGCTTCCGTCCACGCCGACGCGTGGCAAGACCTGAGCGGCCCGCCACGTCGGAAACCGAAGTCACACCGGATACCGCGCAGTGATCGCCAACGGACACGGTTGCGCATGCAACCGGAACTAGGCCAGCGCCAATGAGCAGGGGTTGGCCGTCACAGGCCGGAAAACGAGCGGGGCTGGCGCGGGCCGGAGCGCAGCGACGACACGGCCCGCCGTTTTCCGCCCTCATCCTCATGAGGGGCTTGGCCTTGACGGCCTGGGGGCCGCTAGGCCCCTGTGGGGCGCTGCGACGGCGCATCGCCCACCTGAAATGGCACCCGGGCCGCGTGAGCATAGCGACGTCCTCGCTCGCGAGGACGGCACGCGGAACGAGTGCAGCGGTGAGATGAAGTAACCGGGCACCGACCTCTAGGGCGCATAATACGTCCGATCGATTCGCCGATCCTGATGAATTACTTCGCTGGACTCGACGTCTCTCTCAAGCGCACCGCGATCTGCATCGTTGATCAAGATGGAAATATCGTCCGGGAAGGAGTGACGGATACCGAGCCCGAGGCGCTAATTTCCTGGCTGAGAAATACCCGCTTCGCTTTGCAGCGCGTTGGGCTGGAAGCCGGTCAATGTTCTTCCTGGCTGCACAAGGGTCTTTCGGAAGGCGGATTGCCGGTCATTTGTGTTGAGACCCGGCACGCAAAGAGCGTGATGCAAGCTCAAACTATCAAGACGGACCGCAACGATGCTCGCGCGCTCGCGCAAATGATGCGAACAGGATGGTTTAAGGCGGTTCACATCAAATCAGAAGACAGCCAAAAGCTACGAGCATTGATGGGCAGTCGTCGGTGCCTGCTCGACAAGCAACGCGACCTCAACAATCATATTCGGGCGGCACTTCGAACCTTCGGGTTCAAAGTGGGCCTTATCGGCCAAAGCCGCTTTGAAGAACGTGTACGCGAGCTGATCGTGGCTGACGGAGATTTACAGGCTCTCGTCGTTCCATTGCTCGAGGCCCGACGCATGCTCGGCGAGCAGGCACGCGTGTTGACGCGCCTGATTGGGCGCCTGGTTCGGAACGATGCTATTTGCCGCCGGTTCATGACGGTTCCTGGCGTTGGCCCCCTGACAGCTTTGGCATTCAAGACGACCATCGACAACCCAGGCCGCTTCCGTAAATCACGGCATGTTGGCGTCCATCTTGGACTGACCCCAGGCAAATACGCATCCGGAGAGGTCGATTACAACGGGCGCATCACCCGATGCGGCGATGCCTTCGCTCGAGAGCATCTCTTTGAAGCCGCGCACTCATTGATGGTCAACACCAGACGTTGGTGCTCGCTAAAGGCATGGGGAATCCGCATCGCCAAGCGCAGCTCCATGAAAAATGCGCTGGTCGCGGTGGCTCGCAAGATATCCGTCATCCTGCACCGTATGTGGTGCGACGGCAGCGACTTCCGGTGGGAGAGATCGGAGGCCACAGCGGCAGCCTGACACCCGAATGAATGAACTGATCAGCAGAACACGGCCGAAAGGCTGTCAAGGAGTCCGGTAGGACGAGGAATGGCGAGGGTGATAACCGGTCTGCAGCGCGAGCCGATCGCTCCGTGACTGCGTCCCTGAGATGGTCCCGCCACTTCTTCACGAACATCATCATGAGGCGGGGATCCCGACCTCGAAGAGAAGCGCGATCGCCGGATAGCTTTGACGTCAAAGGTAGGTTCGGAAGGCACAGCCACAATGCGATAATCAGATCAGATTTGGTACTTGACGTTCCAACCCCGACGGGCACCCGACAGGATGGGCAGCGATAGCGATCGCCGACCTGTCCTCCGAAGCCTCGGAGTAGGTGGAAGGCGAGCCCCTCCTGCGGGTGTCCCCGGCGAGGCGCACCTTATGTCTTGCGCGAGGCGATCGTGACCCGACGGGCCGAGGCGTGAGACTCGGTGAGCGCAGCTCATAGAGCCCGCTGCGCATGGTGGACGCGCCCGAGATGAGAAGCGTGCTCCTCCATTTAAGCCGCGCCATGTGTTTCATTCCCGCCGGTTTGCACCATCCTCGGCAACGTGCCGCAAGCAACTCGCGCTCGTTCGATTGGCTTTTGGAAGGCGCACGCTTCCCTCCCCGCCGCAACAGCCTCCATCACAGGGCGCGGTCGTCGGCCCATCTTCTTATCTCAAAGATCGTCATCATCCGAGACCATCGCCGTGATCCCGTCATATTTCCAGAGAGGCAGGCTGTCTTCCACGAGGAGTTCAGCACCATCGCATCCCCACGGAAGCACCTGCACGAGCTCGCATATCAACCGCAAGGCAAAGCGCCGGTCATGGCGCTCTTGCGCATCCAAACGCAACGCTTCTGGCCCGGCCCCGGTTCGGCGCTTGCGGGCAGAAGCGGACATCAACCTGCCGACGCCCCCGCTGTATCCGTCGAAAATGATGTGGTGGACGACGCCCGCTCCCGGCATCGAATGTGCCAAAAGGGTGATCGTTGAACAACAAATCACCGGAGGGGGGCGTCCGCATGCAGGTAAGCAACATTGGCATTGATCTCGCCAAGAACGTGTTCCAAGTGCACGGCGTGGATAGCGCGGGCAAGGTCGTCATCACCCGTCAGTTGCGGCGCAAGCAGGTCATCGATTTCCTTAGGAAGATTCCTGCTTGCCTGGTCGGTATGGAGGCCTGCGGAACCGCCCATCATTGGGCGCGTGAAGTCTCCAAGCTCGGTCACACCGTGCGTCTGATGCCGCCGAGCTACGTGAAGGGCTATGTCAAACGGTCGAAAAACGATGCTGCCGACGCAGCCGCCATCTGCGAGGCCGTGACACGCCCATCGATGCGGTTCGTGCCGATCAAGTCGGCCGATCAGCAAGCCTTGCTGATGTTGCATCGAACGCGTGATCTTTTAATCCGCCAGCGCACGCAGCTGATCAATGCGCTCCGAGCCCACCTTGCCGAGTTCGGCCTGGTGGCCGAGATGGGACGCGAAGGTCTCGCGCAGCTTGCCGCGATCATCACAGACGAGAGCAATCGCGAAGCCCTTCCATCCGCGATGAAACAGGCGCTGCAGGCCATTGTCGATCAACTCGCTGCTCTGGAATCGCAGATCGGGGCTCTGGATCGCGCAATTCACACCCATCATCGTGCCAACGACATGAGCTGCCGCCTCGAGACCGTGCCTGGGATAGGCGTGATCGGGGCTACGGCCATCGCTTCCACTGTCTCAGACCCGAGTGGCTTCAAATCCGGTCGGGATTTTGCCGCATGGATCGGACTTGTGCCGCGGCAGCACTCGACGGGTGGCAAGGAGCGGCTCGGCGGCATCTCCAAGCAGGGAGATCGCTATCTTCGACGGTTGCTCGTCATCGGTGCAACAGCCGTTGTTCAACACGCCCGGCGGCATCCGCAAAAGCATCCCTGGGTCATGAGGCTACTGGCCAGGAAGCCGGCCAAGCTCGTCGCCGTTGCCGTTGCCAACAAGATGGCGCGCATCGCTTGGGCGATCATGGCCAAAGGAGGACGCTATCGAGCGCCGGAGCTCGCTGCAACCGCCTGAAGAGGCTTGGCAATGGGAGCGTGAGGCGACGGCGGAGCAAGACAATCGAATTGCGAGGGTGATGATGACGTGATGCGAAACGGTCGAGCCGTCGATTGGGACAACCCGCTTCTGGGTCATGGGCATAAAGCCCGTGAAAATGATTGGGACCCGATCCGCGGACTACATCAGGGCCAGCGGTCATACTGCCGCGCAAACAGGCCGGACACATGACTTGCACCCGACCGCAAGCCGAACGTCAGATTCTTCTTGCAACGCGGGCGTCGTCCACACATGACCCTCAACAGACATTCGATCGGCATGTTAGGGAGGGCGGCCCTCGGGAGCGGCCAAGCGTGATCGGATGATACCGTCCTAGGACAGGCGCGTTTTCGAAGGCATCTCTCTGACTTCTCCCGGGGGGCATGGCGAGGTTCGCAGACTCTTCTCCGCTCAGCCCTTCTTCAATCAGAGTTGCTGTCCAGCCCTCGGGAGTTGCGTCGAGGACACGATCCACGGCCTCCTCACGCGGCGTGGCAGCCAGCCAAATCCGGCGCTCTGCGTCATCGGTCGTGACTCGAACAAGATGGATTTCCATCTGCTTACGACGCGCGTAGTCCGATTTAGTTTCTCTCTTCTGGATTGACGTAGTCGGCGGGGAACCATATGACAGTCGGCCACTTAAGTTGTCGCGGCGCTCTGCGTCGCAGGCTGCGTCTTTTCAGACATGGTGCAGCGAACTAGGAGTTCTGACGAATGCAAGTCTTGGTTCGCGACAATAATGTCGAGCAGGCACTTCGAGTTCTGAAAAAGAAAATGCAACGCGAAGGCGTGTTCAGAGAAATGAAGCGGGCGAGCTTCTATGAGAAGCCCTCGGAAAAAGCGGCCCGCCAAAAGTCCGAGGCGATTCGCCGCGCTCGCAAGCTGGCCCGGAAACAGGCTATTCGAGAGGGATTGATTGCCGCCCCAGTCAAGAAACCCAATGATAAGCGTCCGACCCGCGCGCTCCCGAGCGTCGCAGCTACGAACCCCAAACAACCATAACCAATTCGGCTGCGCCTTGAAGGGATAGAACTCCCCGACATTGAATCCGTACAGGAAGAAGCTGCTCGCTCATTGGTAGACATGGCAAAGAACGCAGTCAGGGGTAACGGCGACAGCTCCCCACGGCACCGAATGGCCATCGAAGTCCGAGATGACAACGGCCCGGTGCTGCAAGGCTAAGTTCACGTTCGAAATGGACCAGACAAGGCATTGACGCTGCCGCAGTTGGCACCTTTCGCCGGGTTTTTATGTATCTTTTTTGCTAAACGCGGTGCGTACGTTGGGCGTAGGCTGCCGTCATCACCGCGCCGCCCGTGGCCTTTATCGGTGACGGAGAGTGTTGTGCTCCCGCCCTCACAGCAGAAGGGAGCGTCGCATGCTCGACGCGCAGCTCACTAACAAGCTTTCACCCCGCGAGACGATGTGGCCCCGCTGCCCGAGGTGCGGAGGCAAGGCGGAAGTTCTCAGGGTTGTACCGGGAAGACCGGGGTTCCAGCACCGAACCTTGAGGTGTACTAACTGCCCAACGATATACGAAGCACAAGCTCCCGCAGACCCGATTAATTCCGAAGCTATGGGCTCGCTTCACAGTGGATTGAACCCGCCTCGATAAATGCGGGTAGCGAATAACCCACCGCTTTGAGAAAGTTCGCGTTGGCGGTGATGATCATGCCATCCATGCCGAACTCGATGACGGCCTGCGACCTGCCGATCGCCTCGATCTGTCCGGACGTATCAATCGCCTCTAGCTTCTGGTTGGTCACATCGGTGGCGAATGTCACCACCGCAAAAGGCGTCCCCTTTTCGTCGAGAACGGGATTGTAGGTTGCCAGCATCCATACTTCCCGGCCGCCCTTGGCAATTCGCCGGAAATTGCCCGGCCTGGCATTCGCCGCGGTTGAGCCGTGTCCAGAATTCCTGGTAGCTGGCGCAATCGCGCTCGGCCGGATCGACGAACATGCTGTGGTGCCCGCCTTCGATTTCGGCGAGCGTGTGTCCCATGGCGCGGAGGAAGTGTTCGTTCGCGCGTACGATCGTCCCGTCGAGCTTGAAAGAGACCACGGCCTGCGAGCGGTTGATGGCGGCGACCTGGCTGGCATCCTCCATGCTGCGCATCTTCCGCGCGGTGATGTCGGTTGCGAATGCGATGACCTTCGAGGGCCGTCCCGTAGCATCGAAGATTGGATTATAGCAGGCCCGTATCCAGACCTTTGCGCCGCCTTTTGCGACGCGCTCGTATTCAGCGGCCAGGCATTCACCGCGGTTAAGCCGGGCCCAGAACTCGCGATAGCGGTTCGAGTCTCGCTCATCTGCGTCAACGAACATGCGGTGATGGTGGCCCTGGATCTCCGACTGGGCGTATCCCATCATTTTCAGGAATTTTTCGTTGGCCGCAATGACCGTCCCGTCCATCTGGAATTCGCTGACGGCCTGCGACCGGTCAATGGCGGCAGCCTTCTCCAATTCACCCTGTTTGAAAAGTCCGAACATTCCCTGATGTCTCCTTCGATTTTCTCGGGCCGCAAGAACGAAGGGCCGAGATGGCATTCGATACGTGTAGAACAGGCACTGCTTCGTAGCCGTCCCCGTGGATCTTCAGATCGAAGCGAAGGACAATGCGGCGCCGCCTGCGAGAACTAGCCCAGCGCCTTTGGAGGACAGGGGCAGGACATTGCCTTGCCGCTAAATCTGATCGCCCTGGCTCGTGGATCGGCGTAGGCCGTCGAGCTGCCTTTGCCGAGTTCGTTCTTCGCGTCTCTCTACTTTCTTCCTATTTTCCGAAGCAAGAAGAAAATCGAATCAGCAGGACAGCGGTGCCGCGGCACGCCACGCGTAGGAAAATGTTACTAACCGATTCGGATGCCGGCCATCGCGCCAGTGCGGCCACGGTATGCGGCACGCACTCGCTCGACACGCTGCATCGCGTGTTGTGTCGCCACGGTGAGCCGGTACTGAAGCGGCCGCGCCGCAAGATGAAGGGCACAAAGCGCTACGCGCGGCCAGTTCCCGGCGACCGGGTGCAGATGGACGTCTGCAAGATCGCGCCGGGCGTTTACCAGTATACGGCGATTGACGATTGCTCTCGCTACAAGGTGCTGGGCGTTTATCGCCGACGCACAGCGGCCAACGCGCTGGACTTCCTGGAGCGCCTCATTGAGGAGACGCCGTTTCCGATTCAGCGCATCCAGACCGATCGCGGCCGCGAGTTCTTTGCCGAGCCTGTGCAGCAAACGCTGATGGACCGGGCGATAAAGTTCCGTCCCATAAAGCCGCGCTCACCGCATCTGAATGGCAAAGTCGAACGGACTCAAAGGGCAGACCTCGAGGAGTTCTGGTCAACGGTCGATCCGAAGGCCGCCGACATCGAGGATCGGATTGCCGAATGGCAACATCATTGGAATTGGCGCCGCCCGCATACCGCACTCGGCGGTGGCACGCCGGTCGATCGCGTCTGCGACCTGGCGAACATCACCCCGTTCACAGACCAGGTGGAATCCCGCTTCGACCCTACAAAAGAGCGGATCAGAATCCCAGACTATCGCTTTGATCGGGCGTTCGCTGCGCTGAAATGATGTGACCAGAACCCTACAAAGCTGAGCGCCTCATCGGCTTCTTTTGATCTGCGATATCGACCTTTTGACCTTATTCGCGCCTTCCGTGAATCCCACGACCTGCACCAAATATGCGGAAGCCCCCCTGATTTGTTGCGCGGGTTGTGTTTCTCCTTCCGCTTCTGTGCACATTTTACTGATCGTGAGCAGCCCCTCCGGCCGAGGCGGTGATGGGTCAGCGTCCTGGCTGCTCGTCAAGGGTGATGGTTTGGCGTTATGTTTTCGCATGATCTCGCCGGCAAGCTGGAGGCGATGACCGTTATGGACGAGACGATCCAGTATCGCGTCGGCGAGCGTGGGATCCCCGATAACTTCGTGCCGCGCCGCACTCCACCGGCTCTATCAGCAGAGGCTGACGTCAACCCCTTAGTCTGTTTCGCAGTGCCAGCCGGTCGGCGACGAGGTTGTCAAGATGCAGCACGGCTGGTCGTCGTCTTTGCGCCAATCGCCTAACCAGCGCCCGCGTACCGTCCAGCACAAAGACACCGCAATCATAGTCGTTCCGCTGCTGGGTCATGCGGACCGGCTCCAGACGAGCACTCAGCCGTTGTGCGAACATTGCTGCACGCTCGTCGTTTTGTCCCCGGTTAGAGTCGTAGTGATAGGCAACTGGACTCTCCCGATCGCGACGATCAACGAACAGCAGCGACCAGTGGGTGCCCCGGAGAACAGGATCCGAAGCACTGGCGTCGTTCACTGGCACGAACAGAAAGTCGGCTGTATCGTTACCATTCACATTTACAATGCGCTGGAAGGTGGCGAGCATCACGTTCGCAGGCCCCAGGCGCAATTGATAGTGGGCGATGAGGGGATCGACCAACCGCGTCCGGGCGGCGAGGTCCGGATTGTTCCGCTGCAAGTCCTGCATCAGCAGTTCGTAATCCCGCAGAATATGCTGGTCACCCAGCCATTCCCTAGTGTCGAGCACCCGCCCGCTGCGGTCGGGGGCCGGCGCTTTCGACGCATCGGAGGTCGTGCTCGGAAATGCCGGCGCATAATGAGCATCATCTCGCAGCTCCCGCGGGGTGGACGGCAAATTGACGGGATAGCCAACACCGCGGAAGAAGTCTGACGACGGCTGCGCTGAGGACTGGCCTGCCAATCCGGTAAGCATCGCCCATACGGCTTCGGCTAGATCGTAACTGACCGTTTGCGACCCGGCAGGCTGATCGGACTGCGACGACGGCCCCGACCATGGATGGTCCCACCCGGCGGGTGCCTGCCCTCCAGCTTGGTCCGCCTCGTGCCAAAGCTGCTCCTGATCGTAGCTGACCGTCTGCGACCCGGCGCGCTGATCGGACTGCGACGACGGCCCCGACCATGGATGGTCCCACCCGGCGGGTGCCTGCCCTCCAGCTTGCTCCGCCTCGTGCCAAAGCTGCTCCTGATCGTAGCTGACCGTCTGCGACCCGGCAGGCTGATCGGACTGCGACGACGGCCCCGACCATGGATGGTCCCACCCGGCGGGTGCCTGCCCTCCAGCTTGCTCCGCCTCCCGCCAGAGCTGCTCCTGATCAAAACTTCCCGCTTGCGACTCGGCAGGTCCCCACAGCCAATCCGCCTGCTCAGGGGGGGGGCAACCCCAGTGCCTGGTTCGCCTCAACGAGTTGTTCGTACTTCCGAAGCTCGTTCAAATCTCGCCTTAAGTGCCAGTCGTTAGTGGCTCCCGCGTAGTCCCGAGCATCTTTCTGCAGCTCACTTTGCTGGCGCTCGCTGCCGTTGACCCGGCCAGCTATGGGCTCCCTTTGCTCCCTTCGGAGCCAGTCACTGAGCCCGCGAAGACGGCTAGCCCGGTTATTGGTAGGCATCCTCTGCCTTGAGGTCGATTTTCCAAGGTCGTGTAAGGCTTGCCTGGTCGCGTCTTCGATGAGGCGCGCGTCGTCGGGATAAGGATCCAGCGTGCGAGGTCCCATGACGCGGGGGCCGGGCCCGAGTTGTTCGATTTCTTCACCGGGTCCGAGCCTTCGGAGATGAGTTAGCGCCGACCTGAAGCGGTCCCAAGGGTCGCCCCCTTTGTCCCTATACTCCAGGATATCGTTGCTTATTGACTCACCGCGGAACCGAGAGGCCAATGGGGCCTTGTCCTTTTCAAAGAGCCAATTAGCAAGATTCTTAAGATGGCCCAGATTTCGTTTGATGGTCTCTGTGGGAACCTGAGCCCGCCTTACCGCTGCCTCGAACCTCCCCAGCAGCTCCGCGTCTTCGGAGTGAAGACCCACGACGACACCGCGGCCGCGTTTGAAATCGATTGGTTGTCCGGCGTAGGCTGCCCGGAGCTTTCTCAACGCGCCAGCGATATCCCGATTGCCATAACTCGCCACATCCGCATCCAACGAACCATCGTTAATCCGGCCGATCATTGGCGCCCTGTCGTTCTGACGAAGATAGGCGCTCAAGTTGCGCAGATGGCTTGCAATATTCGTGACAGTGCCAGGGGTCATGCCGTCGCGATCGGCTGCGCTCCTGAAAATGGAAATGAGTTGCTCGTCTTCCTCGTGGGGCTGGAGCTCGCGGCCGCGTCTGGTGAAATCGATTGGTTGTCCGGCATAGGCTGCCCGGAGCCTTCTTAACGCGCCAACGATGTTCGGATTAGTGCAAGCATAACTCGCCGCATCTTCATCCAACGACTCTTCGTTAACCCGGTCGGCCATTGGCGTCATCTCGTTCTGGCGAAGATAGGCGCCGAAGTTGCGCAGGTGGCCTACCGTATTCCGAACAGTGGAGGGGTTTCCGCGGTCCTGCTCGGCTGCGCTCCTGAAAATGGAAATGAGTTGTTCGTCATCCTCGTAGGGCTCGATCTCGCGGCCGCGCTTGGCGAAATCAATCGTTTGTCCGGCACAGGCCGCCCGCAGCTTTCTCAACGCGCCAATGATGCTCGGATTAGTGCTAGCATATCTCGCCGCATCCGCATCCAACGAATCGTTGTTAACCCGGTCGGCCATTGGCGCCATCTCGTTCTGGCGAAGATAAGCGCTCAAGTTGCGCAGATGGCTTGCAATATTCGCGACAGTGCGAGGGTTCATGCGGTCCCGCTCGGCTGCGCTCCTGAAAATGGAAATGAGTTGTTCGTCATCCTCGTAGGGCTCGATCTCGCGGCCGCGCTTGGCATAATACACTTGAAACTCTGTTGAAATGTCCACGTCCGACGCCGAGCCGCTGGGCGACTTTTTGCCGCGACTTCCCGCAAACGCTTTACCACCAACCACTGACTTAAAGCGCGACCACAGTCCCCGGCTTTTTTTCTTCTTCGTGCGCGCTACAGGCTGCAGTTCCGATGGCGCCGTATAGCGCGTGCTGCTGAACAGCCCGTCCTGCAAGTCAGACGGCGGCGCGTCGCCACTCGAGCTACGAGCACGAGGCAGGTCGACGCTGTAGCGCGTGTTGTTGAGCCAGTTATCCCGCGTGTTGAATGGTGACGGCATCCGCATCGAACCGCCGACATCAGTGCGCTGGATTCTTCCATGCGCCTCTGCGGGGCGAGCAACCGGCGAACCAGCATCAGGCGAGCTCCCTTCTGCGGAACTCTCATCAGAGGATCTGAGGTGCAGATCGCTCAGCTGCTGCTCAAAGCCCGCTTGATCCGCCGGCACGTTGTCAGCTTCTCGACTTGCCCGCTGCCGCTCTTGCAAGGCAGCGTACTGGTGCATCCAGGCGCCCGTATTGAATGGGTCGCAATAGTTGGCTTCCACGCCACTCTCCTCAAATGGGGATAGTTGTTTTCACAGCCTCCGAAGCGAAGCTCGGACGACGGGCCGGAGGTCCAGCTTGAGCAAGCCGATCGTTGAGGTCAAAACCAGAAACAAGCCACCATTACCTGCCGCGCTCGCCGGTCGGCATCTTGTCGGACAACATCGCGGTCAGCTCCTTTAGACCGCACGCGGTCGACATCAGTCATGCAACCCACGCGACTGCGCTCCGAGCAAGCCAGCAAGCCGCTTCGAAAGCTTCGGTCGGCTGTCGAAATCCAAGTCTCATGCTAGGAGCGTTCGCTGTCGAGGAGTTGACAATCCCTTGCCAAGGGATCGGAAATACGTCGCGCGCGGCAGGCCCGCGAGGCGGCATAGTCAATGCACGTCGGCGTTTGCGTCTGTTACCTGAGAAGTCATCGTTTGGATGACTTCGACGATGCGGATGCGGATTTGCCTTGCGCTGGCGGCCGCTCCAAGGCGCGCAAGGCTTGTCGAAAAAATCGAGGTCCATCTGCTGGCGCCCCACCAGCCCTTCGAGCTCGGCGATGCGCGCTTTGGCGAGCGCGAGGGCGGAGCGCTTGTCGTCGTACGTCGCTAGCGGCTTCAGCTTGCGGGGGCCAGGCTTGGGTCCGCGCTTGCGGTTCAACCCGTCTGGCCTATCGGCCCTCCACGCCTTGATCCAGTCGTGGAGAATCTTGCGAGAAATACGGAGCCACAAGTTTCATTGTGCCATCGGGTGCCACCTCCCAAGTGACCGCATATTCGTCCTTCGCTTTATCAGACCGGTGTTTGGTCCATGAAAAGACAACGGGTACGCCAGCGTCGGTCTTTCGGCCAACCTCCCATCCCCTGGGAACGAAGTGGGCTACCGTCGAGACCTTGGCAAAGATTTCCTCCGCCGTCTCACCATCCTGCGCTCGCCAGGTTGATCTAACCTTGTCGATTGAAGGCTTGTCATCCGCACGGACGCCACCGCCCTTACCGGCTAGCCCGCCGGTCAAAAACAGCCATAGAGTAAGGCCAACACAGCCCCCGAGCCCGAACCAAAGCACGCTTCTATCAGTCATTTTCTTTGTTCTCTTACCCCACGCAGCCGGCCCTTATACCCGCCTCGTATCGTATCGTATCGTATCGTATCGTATCTCCGAAGACACACAAGACGCACCTATCAGGGTTGGTAGATGGCGTCTGGAGTGCCCATCGGGCGATGAACTACTAAATTTCACGCTGTAGCATTGCTTCTCTCGGTGAACTCCGTTCGGGGGAAACGTTCATGGTTCGTCTCAGGTGGGAGGGAGACGATGCCGAATTTCCGGTTGAGAGATGGGCATTATTCAACGATTAGTTCGAGACGCCGCGATGGAGCCTGAAATGGTCAGCCGCATCACGGCGGCTTACAAGCGAGCGCTCCATATCCTTTGCGTGAAGGATGGTGACGATCCGCTAACGGAGATGATCGCGAGGACGATCATCAAGATTGCACAAACCGTTGTCCGTGACCCGGCGGAAATTGCGGCCCTTGCAATCAGAGAGCTTGAACTTCGGTAAGGCGAACACCGCCATCTGTGCAAGCTCGGCAGCCGTGAGGGATTAACAGCCGTGCCCTGGCCGGGCGCGGGCCTTGTTCAATTCGAACAGTTCGATCTTGAGCGCTTGGTCCCGGTAGTCGAGGGAGACAAGCGCATTGTGGGCGCACGTGCGCCGGCTGTCGGTCTTGAGACCAATGTCAGCAATTTGACGCTACACCCCACTACGAAGTGCCTCCATAATCTGCGAATTCACTTCGGCACGCAACTTGCTCGGTTCACGGCATCATCACCAATCGCAGTGCGATGGTCTTCGGGACGGACTTGCCGCGCGTCGCTGCTAGCGTCTGGTTCGCCCCGACGGTTTGCTGGCGACAACAAGGACGCTCGGTTATGGACCGAGAAAATGCAGGGAAGTGTTCGATGCGGTCTGGAGTTCTTCTTTCGGGAGCCACAACAATTGCGCTCGTCGCAATAGGTGCAGCCAATGCGGCAGACCTTGTGCCAGTAGTGAAACTGCCTGCTCCTGTGTGGAACTGGTCGGGAGGCTATATTGGCGGGCACGTCGGCGGCGGCTACGGCCGAACCTCCTTCAGAAATCCGTACGGTCCGTCAATTTATGGGGGCGTCGTCGATACCCCAGTGTTTCTCGCAGGCGGCCAGCTCGGCTTTAACTGGCAGAACAACGGCTGGTTGTTTGGCGTCGAACTCGATGCAAGCGGGGCTGTCTCCGAGGGCACAAATACTTGCCTCGCGGCATCCGGCTTTATCGTGAGCGCAAACTGCAAGACTGGTCCCAACGTCTTTGCCACCGGGACCGGTCGCGTCGGTTACGCGTTTGGCGCGCTGGGTCACACGCTGGCCTATCTCAAGGGAGGCGTTGCCTGGCAAAACAATCGGGGCGACATCGTCAACAACTTCGAAGGCCTCGGGCCACAGCAGAAGACCCACTTCGACTATGGTCGCCTCGGTGGCATCATCGGGCTGGGCGTCGAGCAAGCGCTTACGCCTGCATGGTCGGTCAAAGTAGAGTACAACTATCTGCATTTCGGTGGGCCAAGTGTCGCGACTCCTCCGACGGTACAAAATCCGCCATTCGCAATTCTTCCGGCGAACACAACGGGCCTGTCCAGCAACTATCACATCGGAAAAATCGGATTGAACTACCATTTTGGCGCCGACCCGTGGACGCAGTGGTCCGATGCACCGTTGTACGCGAAAGCACCCGCCGTCGCGCCGCCGATGGCTTACGCCGCCGGTTGGTCGTTTGAAGGCGGATCGCGGCTCTGGCTCAGCCGGGGACGATTCCAATGGAACTTAGGCGCTGTGCCCGTCGAGATCGCTACTGTAGATCCCAACATTCTTGTATCAAGGCTCACCTACCACCGCCTCGACGGGCTTTCCGGGGAAGCATTTGGACGTGTTGACAGCCCGTGGGGAGTATTCCTGAAGGGCAATATTGGCCTCGGACGCTTCGACAAAGGAAACATCAACGATGAAGATTGGAGCTTGGGGCCGCTTTCCTATGTCAACACGATATCCGGCCAGGCAAACGGGAGGTTCACTTATTACACGGCCGATGCCGGTTACGATCTCCTGCGCGGCACCAACTACAAGGTCGGCGGATTTATCGGCTGGAGCTACTACGAACAGAGTTCCGACTCGACGGGGTGTGTACAGATCGCCAATCCGATGACTACATGCCTGCCTCCCGGCGACTACAGAGTCGTTGGCAGCCAAGATACTCAGTGGAATGCACCTCGTGTCGGCCTAAGCGCCGAAACCATGCTCACCGAGCGTTGGCGTTTGAGCGCGGACGTCGCTTACCTGCCCTGGACCGATTTCAAAGGGCGTGACAATCATCTGCTGCGCCCGACGACCACCTTCATTGAACAACGCGGGAATGGAGGCGGCGGGATCCAGATTGAAGGCGTGTTGTCCTACTTGATCACCAAAAACTTCAGCGTCGGCGTCGGCGGGCGCTACTGGGCAATGTGGACCAAAAAGTTCGGTGAAGCGACATGCACAGGCTGTGATGGCCCGGGACTCATCGCTGGGACTCAGTTTTCGAAATTCAGCATGGAGCGCTGGGGTACGTTTTTTCAGGCTTCCTATAGGTTCGATTGAGTCAGCCTAGCTCCAGACCCGTTCGATGCCATCATGAAGCTTCGGTAGTGACACCGGCTGAAGGATCGAAGGGCTCGACGAATGCGACCTGCTCGACTGGGACCAGTCTTTTTCCAATGGTGATGACTTTCATAACTATCTCCTCTTTGCGGTTGATCGGAGATCGAGGTTAGCGAGAGCCGTTTCGAGAGCGGAAGGATTGGGAATCGGCACGGAAGGAATCGGAATGATCGGTAACGAGAATGCCGAGCGGCATCATTCATATCCGACGACATACGCGAGACTTCGTTCGCGATTGACGTTCCCTTCGACCAGGCGCCGGAAGATCTGACGCAGGCGCTTCGACGAATCGGCAGAACACGACTGCATGACCGCGCATGCGCCAGCGGCGGCGCTCGCAATACGAACGTGTGCATGTAAGCGCATTTGACCGGAATGTTTTGTAACCTTTTGAAATCGCGGCTTTTTGAAATTGACTTTGGGGCTACCAAAAAAAGACAATAGCGACATTCCCCAAGCCAGCTTTTCGAGACAAGAGGCGGGCAAACATCGCGGAGTTACCTGTTTTCGGCAGTCCACCCAAGAGACCGGCCAGCTAGGTTCAAGCGAATATTCCGACCTATCTGCCCCGGGGATGTCTTTCGCAGCCGCGAAGGACCTATCAACAGCAATTGGGAGGACAAATGGACCCGAAGAGCGACAGCCCCGACGAATACGGCGATGACATGTTGGTAGGGGCAGCCGCGATCGCTGAATACCTGTTTGGATCACCGGAGCTTCGGCGCAAAGTATATTATCTGGCAGAGACTTCGAAGCTGCCCATCTTCAGACTAGGAGCAATGCTGCGCGCGCGGAAGTCGCTCCTCAGCGGGTACATCAAGGTGCAAGAGCAGCGGCCCATCAAGTTGCTCCAGATCCAGGCCCAAATCGCCGCATTATCGGGGACGATTCAACAGCTAGAGCAAGCCGGTTTCGATACAGCCGAAGCACGACACCTCATGGCAGAACGTCGCAAGGAGCTGAAAGACATGTCGCGTCGGTAAGTTGGACGCTAGAGTCTGATTTGACTAAATCGCAGGGACAATGCTCGAATCGGCACTCTGCGTCTGCCTGAGACGGCATTGCGGCCGGTCAAGCTTGCGGGACTGAGGACGCGTTTCAGCTGTTCGTGGGCCTCTGCGGGATCGTCCCGGGACAACGCGAGTCAGCTTTGACTTGCTACATTGCCGAGCCGAACCGTCTCCAAACCCGGTGGGGTAGCCGAAAAGGCCCCACGTCAGCGTGGTTGAGCATGCCGAAAGCGTCGAACTGAATGAATACGGCACGCCGCGCAGGTCCATGACACCGGCCGCGTAACAGCCGGCCGAAATCGCTCCCGCAAGCACAAAACCGATTTCGAAGGTGGGCCTTTCGGGCGCCATGGCAATGCTCCTATTTGTCCTTTCGATCAGGCAACTGACAGGTGTGTCGGGAGGTCCATCGAGATGCGCAGGCCCGCCGTGCCGTTCGGAAGGTTCCGGTCAGCGAGATCGCGCAACGAAGATGTCTTGGCAATCGAAGCCCAACCTGCGGGCGAGAATGTCTCTTCCTTGAAAACGTGCGGCGAAAGCAAGGGATTGGTGAGTGCGTGCGAAAAGGCATCCAACGCGACCATGCGCCCGATCAACGGCGGGACTGCCGAACGCTCCGGCGGATCCTCGGCGAAGAGGCCGACGAAAAATTCGACCCGCTCGACATCGTTGGCGTAAAGTCGCTTCAGGGCGGCGACGACCTCGGGATCTCCGCTAATCTGTTCGAACCGGGTCACGCGCGGGTACTTCATTCTTTCGCGGTAGTCGTTGTAGGACGCCAGGCGATTATCGCGCCCCTGTTTCAAGCTGGCGAGTTCGACCGGCCGAAGGAATTCGGCGGTATTGAACAATCCGAGACGCCAGACCTGCGATTTGCTGGCGCCGTCGAGCGCAATTCCCAGCCCATCTCGCAACAAGGGCTGATTGCCGAAGCGAGCTCCGCTGATCGGCATTGGAGCGCCGTTCCAGACGGCCGTCTCCGGCACCAGGCTGTGCCAGCGATAGAGCAGGTTGAACTCGACCGGAATCCAGTTCTCGCGATTCCAGCCAGCAGTGTAGCACGGCGAGGGATCGCTCAGCAGCCTGAACCAGTAGGGAGAGATGTGATTGATGTATTCTTCGACGACAACCTTGATCAGCTGAACCACGCTGACATTTCTGGCCGTCTGAAAGACGCGCTCATCGTCCCAGCCGGGGTTCGCGGCCTCGATGACGCCGCACAAGCGATTGTGTTCGCGCAGGAACAGCGTATTGATCGCGGCCGTGAAGAGCGTGGAGTTTGCCCGTTCCCCGCCAAATGCGAAAAGCGTCGCCTTGCGGTCGGCGGGCAGGCTGTCCGGCATCTTCATCGGCGCGGGCAGAGCGTCGAATCTCGGGATGCGGACGCCGTGGTCGTCGAACAAGCGAGGCGCCCACTCCTCACCGCCGACGATCTCGGACAGCAACCTGCCGCGCTTGCCGGGTCCGTTATCGAGAGTCCGCAGCGCGTGCTGCACGTCGTCAGTAAGTCCGTAGAGCTGACCCAGATCGATCTGATGGCTGGTCGTGGTCCGGCGGGTGTCCGAAGCGGACGTCATCATGAAGCCGTCGGTGAACCACTGCGCAAACGTCGGAAACAGCAGCGTGGACTTATCCGACAGTCGTGGACCTGATGCCCGGGTCACATAAAGATACGCGAAATCCTCGATGGGGGGCAGGTTCGGGATATCTTTCGGCGGCAGATAGCGGGAGAACCACGTGCGTTCAGTCAGCGAAGACCACGAGGGATAATCCGCCATCGTGCTCAAAAGCAGCGGCCGAAACGGCGCCTTGCCGACGGCATCGTTCACGATGACGCGATTGACGATCCTGCTGAGCCAGGGCTGTCGATTGATAAATCCCCAAACAGGCCGGCCGTGTGTGAGAACAAAACTCTCAATCTTGTTGCGCAGACCATCTCTGCTCGTATCGCGCTGCGCAATCGTTTCTGGCGTGGGTCCCATCCAGCACCCGTCATAATGAAGCCTGAAGGCATCTCGGCAAGTGAATAAAAATGCATGGCATAGTGACAGCTCAATACAACCTTGAAAAGTCCTCTATGATAAAAAAACTCTAAGGATGCTCTGGCGACAAACCGCTTCCTGTCATAGAATTTCGCTATTGGTTTTTGAATTCGTATCCACTGACAGTAATTTTTAAGGTGAGATGCCAAGATGGCCCACGCATTGAATCTCTTCGTCCCAATCCGGCAAGACGCCGAAAGCCAAAAGCTGCTCGCTGATATCGAAGCGAATTTCGCGACGCGCGATCAGCCACTGATCGAAAAGGCCGCCAGGGATTCGCAGATCCTTCACTTCCTGCGGGTGCTTATCACGCCTGACCGAAAATACTTCGTCGTGCTCACCGAGTACGATGGCAGTCATGAGGAATATGCCGAGTTTTTCCGGCTGAACCTTCCGGATCTCTTCAAGCAGATCTTTACGCTCGCCAACGGCCCGGGGTCCTGGGACCAGGTGAATAACGAGAAGACCTTCTTCGAAGCATCCAAGAAATTGCAAATCAGGTCGCTGGGCAACTCGGTGTATGACGAGAAGGATCCTTGGGAGCAAACGGAGGGATATCTCTTCCACGCCTACGGTCCTCGCACCGTGAAGCAGATCCTCCCCCTGCTGAAATAAAAACGGCCGCGCTGCGGCTGCGACGACGCAGCCGCGTGCGGCCAAGCGCGGGCAGCCGGGATCTGGTGACACCATGGCCCCTTTAAGTCGCGACAATGTCCAATCCCTGCTGCTCGGGTCGAGCCTGCATCCGATCACCCGACACCTGCTTTTCCAGGTGAAAAAGAAGGACGGGGGACGTCAATTCCTGTCGGACCTGTTGCCGTCCGTGTCCAAGGGAGATCCCGCTGCCCTGGGCGCCGCTCCTATCCTCAACATCTCGCTGAGCTGGAACGGACTTCTCGCGCTGGGCGCCTTTGATACGATGGGCGGCGAGGCCGCCGCCGCGTCAGCTTTCTATCTGTTCAACGAACCACCGCTCTCGGAATCGCTGCGCGCGTCAGGCGCCAGCACGCCCGCGAATTGGTGGAAGAAGCGTTTCCTGAGCACCGACATACACGTCATCGTGCATCTCAGCGTCAGCTCCGAGGACGAACTACGGGATGTGACCACCCATGTGAAGGCAGCGGCTGAGCGCGCCGACATGCTGGAGCTTCTCACCTCGGCCGAGGGCGAACCGATCACGGGTCGCGCGGTCAACGGGTTTCGGCTGCATTTCGGTTACCGGGACGGTATCTCGCATCCCTCGGTGGATTGGGACAACGATATCCCCACTGGCGGTGCTCTTCCCCGAGGCGACTTTGTGCTTGGCTATCCGTCGCCGAATTACTCGAGCTACCCGGACCAACCGCCGTTCAGCGATTTCGTGCGCGATGGGTCGTTCATGGCATTCATGATGCTGTATCAGGATGTCGCGGCCTTCAACCGCTTCCTGCGCGAGAACGCGCCAAAGCTCGCACCGACATTGCCGCAAGCGGACGCGGAGGAGTACCTGGCTGCGAAGATGATGGGCCGATGGCGGGACGGGACGCCGCTGATGCTGTCTCCGGACCGGCCCGACGAGGCCGCCGCACTCCGCGACGATTTCGACTACGTCGATGATCCCCACGGCATCAAGTGTCCGCTGGCCGCGCATATTCGCGTCGCCAACGCGCGTCACCAGCCGTTGAACGACGTGAACAAGACGCTGTTTCCGGGCGGCTATCCGCGGGTCCTCCGGCGCGGCATGCCATATGGCCCTCTCCTCGAAGGCGAGCAGGACGATGGCGTGGATCGCGGCCTTGTCGGCATGTTCCTGTGCGCAAATCTCAACAAGCAATTCTACACCATCATGCGCTGGCTGGGCCGGACGGACTTCAGTCCGGTGTTTCCCGATCAAGTCGGCCAGGATCCGCTGACCGGAAACAGCGCCTTCCCCGGCGCATCGTCCGATTTCAGCATTCCATCACAGAATGGAACGTCCACGACGGTGAAGAGAGTCACCGATTTCGTGCGCATCGAGGGCGTGGCCCTTCAGCTGCTGCCGAGCTTGACCACTTTGCGAAACGTGGCCGCATTCGGCTAGGCTTGCTTGCTAACGCCGCTACGTTTCCCGATCATATTGCCAAGAGGGAGGCCCGCTTTACTCCTGGATTAGTGGAAAGGTCCGTAATCTCTCGAAAAGTTCGCGAACTTCTGGCGGCGGTGCTATGCACAAAGTTCGATACGTATCGAAGTCGCGGCTTCCCACCGGGCTTTCCCGAGCATTAGGCATCGGCGGCATGAACAATTTTGGGTTGAGACCCCTCATAAGTCTTGCGATGAGCCAAGCAAGAGGCAAAATGCCTGTGCCCATCCCGGAGGGGAGCGATGATGTCTGCACATCCAAAACCGCCCGTTCCACGGCAACCGGCCTCCCCTGCATTTTATGCGGTGGTCGCACTGGTTGCGGCGCTGTTAGCACTCGTCGTGGGAAATTATCTGGTCAGCCACCTGGACACGCTGGCGGCGAACGCCTTCGGAGATCAGGCCTACTACCTGCTGCTGCTCTTTCTGGCACTCGTCTGTGCCGTTGTCCTTTTCGGCGTATTGCGTTCGATTGGTTCGGCAAAGGGTCAACTTTTCGGCACGGTGTTCGAATTTGGTGGACCGGCGGCGATGTTCGTGTTTGTCATTCTTGCAGGCGGCCTTCTATTCAAGGGAAAACAGACCGATTTCCCATTAACGATCAAGCTGCGCACAGATGACCAGCAGACCATGGAGGGCAAGTTTGGAAAAGATGCGATCGTAAACTCGTCGCTCTTGATTGACCTCGGTCCACTCACTCAACCCGTCAAACTAAATGGTGATGCGGTGGGGGAAATACAAATCATCCCGTTCCGCTTTCGAAAGACGCCTATCGGCGTCAGTCTCGACTCGAAGTCCTTCGTATTCAAGGAGCCGAAATCCGCTTATCCAATTCCGGATGACGCCGTTCTGACCCTCATTGTGGTGCCAAAGCCAAAAAAGACAATACAGGCCCGCGTGCAAAGCTCTCAGCTTTTCCGAATAACATCGGGAGGCACTTCTGATGGTCACAGTCCATTCTGTCAGCCGCGAACTGTCCGAGGATGCGTACTTCCGCAACACGGAGGAAAGCTTGTTCCGGGCTCCGGCAATGTGGTCGATCTCCAGCGGAACAGCGACCGAGGGAAGTTTCAGTTGGCCATCAATACACCGGATCAGATATGCATGGATTTCATGTCAAGCACAGGCGCATGCGAGACGGAGATCTATGTCCAGGGATACGTGTCCGCAGTCGAGGAATTTGAAGACAAGAGCTAACCCGGCCGCCGTGTCCCTCGTCGTCGTTTCCGGCCCTCACATCATGCCTGCGAGGCCGAAGGGTCTGGACGCGCGATCGGAGCGCCGCGCCTGAATTGTCCCCGCTCGGTGGCTCCTTCGAACTTAAGGTACGATGATGTCGGAAGCATCCGAAGGCGAATGGTTGGTCCCGTTTCGCGGGAGGAACCACTCAGGTGCCTTCACCCAAAACTTCTTGTGGAAGCGTCAGAATGTGTACGTGATGGACAACCATCGTGCGGCGCTGTGGTGCTGGCTGCAACATATCGATCCCAAACAGCCGTATTCGCTCTTTCATATGGATCAGCACTACGACACGCTTGCCAGCCGGATGACGACATGGCTGGACAATCTGCCGCCCGATTGGGCCCTTGGCATCGATGAGTATCTGGAGCGCAAGGTCAAATACCAGGACATTCCGCAGCCGCTCCCTCTGTTCGGCTGGGACAATTATCTATCCATTTTCTTGGCCGTGTTCGGAGACGCGATGGACACCGCCTACTTCGCGACTCATGGTAAGGGCACGACGCCAAAATGCCCCCATATGAACTGCGATCTCTGGCATGTGCCATCTAACCTCGATTACTGGTTGAACGAGTCTCAAGTCCCTTGGACTTTCAACCTCGATCTGGATTACTTCTTTTGGCACGGAGTCGACGTCGAGCCTGCTCGGTGCATGATGTCCGAAGCATACATATCGAATACGATGAAGACAGTCGGCGCTCATTTGAGTAGCGGCAAAATCAGCGTGCTGACGATAGCGCTCTCACCCGAATATTGTGGTGGCTGGGAACACAGCGAAGCGGTCCTGGATATCGTCTTGAAGCCTCTGGGAATCGAATTCGTACTTCCCCGCTGACTACCGCTCCGTCAGCGACGCAAGCTTGGATGGCTCAAATTGCCAGAAGCTCGGATCATCGCTCTTGGCATAATCGTCGTACGAACGATCGCCGATTAAGATTGGCCACATCCACCAATTCGGGCTCATGCATGATGCGACCAGATAGGTTTCATCCGGCCTATCTTCGCGCGCCTTGGCCAACGGTAGATAGACGTCAGCCACAATGGAGGGATTGGTAAGCTGGATGTCGTTCTGCTCCAGCACGAGAATCGATTTGGCCCCCTCGTTCGCTTTCCACGCGGCAAGTTTCGGAAATTTCTTGTCGATCGCGGCCTGCATCCGGTCCGTGCGCAGCTTCTCGATATCGTCTACCGTATGCCTGATCTGGAAATGCGTGCCCGGAACGATTGGCGGCTCGAAGCGGCAAAGGGCCACATCGAATGGCACATTTGGCGGTCTTGAAGGGCCGACACCGTTTCCTTTGTAGTCCGGGAAGGGACGCTTGGGGATCGTCGGTGCGGTCTCTTTTACCCAGTCGATGATTGCCTGCTGAATCACCGAAAGCTGGGCCGGCTTGCGACCATTAAGCGAATTGATCGGCAGGTAGAGCTCGAACAGAGCGCCCGCTCCGAGCGCATCTTTGAGCGCGGTCGTGATAGGTGCGAAGAGCTTCTCGGTCTGCGCTTCCATGCGTATGTGGCCATCGAACGGCTCGATGCCGGTATGCTCGAGCGCATAAAGCTGACTGCCCAGATCAAAGACCACCTCGACAGGGTGCTGGTGATTTTCCTGCTCTGGCCAACGGAGGTTTGCACGTACTTGCTGTTCGCGTTCTTCGAGCCGGCGCACAATCGCATCGCATACCTTACCCTCATTGAAGCTTAGATGCTTTCTCTTGGGCGAGCCCTCAAGTCGCTCGCGAAGCATCTTCGAAAGCTCCGCCGATTCGAGCACCGTTAGATTGCCCAATTGATTTACTAGTCCCGGCAGATCAGCCATGACTCGCTCGTTCCTTGAAAAGCTGCTCGAAAGCCTTGGCGATAGCCTCACGGCCGGGCACCCAATTTTCCTCGAAAAGAATTCGGATATCTTTGGGCAGCACAAAGGCCGGGCGAGCGATCCGGACGAGCAAGTAGCAAACTGCATAAACACTCAGAACCGTAAAGAACGCGCGCATTAATACATCATGCACGTACACAGGACCGTTGCTCTCCCAGAGAGCGCCATCGCTTGAATCGGGACGCGAATGCGTAAAATTGCACACGTGACGAAACGTCATGCTGAGAATCTCCCCGTCAGCAAGCAGCCAGTTACATTGGTCCTGTGTCAGCATCCCGTGCAGTCGTTTTCTGACGCGCGTGAAGCCCAGTTCAGAGCCACTGGTTTTCCATGTGACGTAGTCGGTGTCGGCCGGTTTTCGATTGCCATATGAACCGATCATAACCAGTTCAAGCGCCACGCGAAGTTCTGCCATGGCGGCTCGATAGTAGCCATGCAACAGAAGAAAATTGACGCACTGAAAGGCATCAGCGGCATCCAGCATGCAGCCATAGAGCTCGTCGGGATGATCGGGGTCTCCGATGGCAACAATCCAGTCGCTCCACAGGCTATGAAGGAGACTTAGCCGGATGCCATTGTGGTCTGATGTGCGAATGGCCACGTCGTCGGTAAGATGAGTGATACCGGCCCATGTTTGTTCATCAATCAAGTCGGTCGGGGCAATATCCTCGCTGTCACTGATGGCAAAATCATCTGGTTCAAGTTGATGTCTGATAGCGCGGAAGTCTGTGAGAGGCAGTTTTCTCGTCATAGGTGTTCCGTAGCAATGCCGGGAGGAGTCAGTTGGCGGGGCCGCCCATAGTTCCAGCGCGTTCCCGAAACAGATCGTCGAACATCTTATCCGCCCCCCACGCTTGGGCAGACGTGTAGGCGAGGCTGCGCGTTTGCTGCGGTGTAAGAGGAGCTTCGCCCGGCTTGTAGCCGAGATCATGCTCGGCTTCGGACCATGCGTGCTCGAACAAGGTCTTCACCTGCAACTCAAAGAATCGGGGGATCATTTCCTTAGACCATCCAGAGCTGATGACGTCGGACGGTATCGCGAGGATGTAGTGCCGCCCGAAGTATCCAAATTCCCAGTGGGACTCCGGCACATGGTCTCGGTACTCTATGGGTCTGAACCATTGCTGGATCAGAGGATCGAGCCTCGCAACATCCGACTGGTAGTATGTGATGATGCGCGCGCCGACCTGGTCCTGTATTTCGGCCAATGGCTCCTGATATTTCGGCTTCCCGCCGACCAGCTTGGTCGCCTTGGCGATAAATCTGTCGATGTCCTTCGGACGGGCCGAGATCCGATCAATTCTTGGCTGCCCTTCCAGGCAGCGAGACAGATAGGCCCGCAGTTCGTCGGCAAGCGGCGCAAGAACCTTTTCGTAACGTTCCTTATACTGCGTCCTCAGGTCGTCAGGCTTTTGGTTTGAGCTTGTCATTGATTACCGTGCCCTGTGTCGTGAACCGAACTCTGTGCGCGCGACCGTCGATGACTTCTTGCCTGAAGACATCGTCAAATTCGGCGGACGGTGCGGTTAGCGTTGCGCCATTATCGAGCTCCATCGATCGATAAGCCATGATGCTCGCGAAATCAGTTGCCGAGAACAGGAAGCGTTCCTCCGCCAGATGCGGATTCCTGAGTTGTTGCGATACGGACTCGCGTGCTGGAGCCGATAGATTAAAGCGATTAGCAAATTCGTTGATGCTCATCGATATTCGAGGAAGTGTCCTGGCGAGCGTCGCGGCCGCAACGATCTCCTGCTTCACGGCGATATCGGCTGTTTTGATGGCGTCTCGCAGGGTGGTCGCGAGGCGGGAGGTGCCCTGCTTCGGGGTCACGCGGAAATCGGAGGCGAGGAAATCGGCAATCCAATAATCGGCGCTCTCGCCAGCAGGGTTGGTTTGCTTATCGATCGCTTTGCCATCCCAAAAGCCCGCGCGCAAAGATGCATCCCGATACAGGACAGCCTTGTACGAGGTCTTGTTCTTCATGAACACGCGTTCAAGGAACGCGACATCGAGGCTCCGAGGATTCTCCTCGACGAGAATAGCGCTATCGGTCGGAAATCGGGACAGCACAATCTTATGCTCGCGTCCTTCCTTGCCGACGATCAGAAACAGCAAGCCGATTCCGGCTCGCCGATCGGTATGCACCTGCAGCCGCTCGGCGATAGCGCGTCCGCTCGGCAACGTTGGACTATCGAGGTGAGCGCAAATGAGATCTCGGCAGGGATTCTGCTGTACCCCGCCAGTGGGTTTGAAGATGATGTCGATGTCGCATTCTTGGTCGGCACGGGTATAAATCCCGTCGAGCAGATCGAACATGCTGCCCGTAAGTGGGACCGACGCACCATTGATCTGTCGAATTTCCGCCGAACTTTTCCCAGGGTGAACCAAATAGGTATGAATGTGCTGAACGGGCACCGCTTCCCCCCTTTGCCGCGCCTTGCTTTTTTCCGATGCTAGCCCGTCAAGGTTGCATGAACAAGCCCGGCGAATTGAGGGATGCCGGGCGTCGCGCCGAAGCAGCGCTCGGGCTGACCTCAGACCTTCCACTTGTCAGACCAACGATCCAGGATCATCGGCATCTTGAGGCCCTTCGGTGCCCCTCGGTCGCGCGTGGCCTCTTCCTGATGCATGCCGAGCGCCAGATAGATCAGACCGGCGCGGGCAAGACGATAGAGTTGAATGGTCTTGGCATTCAGCTCGCTGCGGGCGACGGAATAGGCCAACCGGTCCGCCCAGGGATCGGGCGGTGCACCAGCTTGTTTGCGCATCAGGATTTCGTGCACCCGGAGATAGCTGTGCTCGAGGTGATTGCGGATTGTATATAGCTCCTTTGCATCGGGCTCCATCGTGTCCTGCAGCATCGGATCGAACAGGTCCTTGGCGAGCCAGTAGAGGGCGCGGAACGGCAAGTTCTTGGATTGCAGGAATTCCTGCCGGACAGCTCGGGCTGGATCGCACTTCTCGTACCAGATCGTCTTGAAGTAAACGCGCCGGGCCGGAATGCCGAGTTTGGCGTAATCGTTCAGGAAGAACGCTATCTTGTCGAGCACCGAATAGGCGATGCGGAAAGCAGCCTTTACCTTTTCAACTGCAAGAGAATAGCTGGGATAGTCGAGCGTGTTGTAAAGCACGACATCGCGGTCGGAAAAGTGTACTTCGTCGGAATGAAGGCCCTCGAAGAGTAGCCACCGACCCGAGACGAACTCTTGCTTCATTTGGTCGAAGAAGGCGATGAGCGATGGAGGTTCTCCCAGATTGCTTGTGAAGCTTGGAAGAGAAAGCAGATCAATCGCGGCGATGCTATGCGGGCCGAGATCATTAAGGGGCTTCAGGAACAACCCCTCATGCAGTGCCCAACGGCGGTACTGACGCTCGCTTGCCGATCGCCCGATCCGTTCACGATCCCACTTAACGCTTTTTGCGCGATCAAGATGGATGGCGGCCTCGATCCGCTCCTTAAGATTGGCAAAGACTTTCGTGGCGCCTACACCTTCAGGACCGACATATCTGGTCTTCGGTGAAAGGGCGTCACACAGATCTTCGTAGGCCCGAAGAAAAAACAAGCCTCTATGCTCATCGTCATACAGACTGGAAGCATATCGTGTGAGGCCAGAACCGCGATTTCCTCGAGCCATTCCGAATTTTGGATCAATCGAGAGCGCACGCGTCCACACGGCCACGGCTTCCACACAACGGCCGAGCGTATTGAGCAGGTTACCCAGATTGGTGAGTATCTGGCAGCGACGCAACGCGGATAGCTTTTCGAAGCCCGGCGCGTGCGCGGCTCTTCTGAGGTAGAATATCTCGCTCTGTAGTTCAGGCTGCTCCCATTGCCATGCCGAATCCGGGTCGTGGTGCTTCAACCGTTTGCGGCTGGCCCAAGCGTTGGCGCGAAAGTAATCGAGCAAGACCTGCTGCTGCTTCGTGAGCTTGCCCTGTATCAAGAGATCGCACCATTCGAGCGCAAGCACCGTCGTATCATCGCGGCCAAGATCGCCCGCGAGATCGATGAGCATCCCAATTCGTTCGAGAGCACGGCTGCCGGTCTCAGTCGCCTGCGGGGGACCCAGAGCGATAAGCTTTTGCAGCATTTGAGCCGGGTCGGTTATCATAAGCGCGAGAATAGAAAGATCGCCGCGCATCAGCAACCGGCCGCAAGCCGTTCAAGCAATCCGCCGCGCGTTGGGCATGTGATGCAACGGTAAAGATTTGCGCGCCTAGCGCGGGCCACAGGCGGAGTACCGCGATCCGACTACACGCCCCGCCGTTTCCGGCCCACTCTTGCGTCCTTACGCCGTTTTGCCGATCTGGAGAACTGAGCTAAACAATGGGTTGCGGTCTATCGGCCGTTGAACCAGAAGACGTGATTCCATGGCAGAACCGGGCGGCCCAACAACACAGGACGGCATTTTTTATCAGAATACCGTCGCCGCACGGTTTCTGGCTGATCTCCTCGATTTGGGACGCCTGCCTCCACGCGAGCGGGTAATCGAGGTTCGGGTCGAAGCGCCGGCAGACGTGGACGATATCGTCGTCCGCTATGCAGATAACCATCGCGATTGATTCAGGCCAAGACACGCGTTCAGCCAGCTACCGATGCGTGGAATAATCTCTGGAACGATTTGGCGACGCAGATGGCTCGTCCGGATTTTTCCGGAGAGGATCGCCTTGTGATCGTCTTTGGAGAGGCTGACGAGACTGCGAGGGCCCTGCGCGATTTGTGCGAGCGAGCCGAAACGGCGCCGGACTCAGCCGAATGGACCGAGCGCATGGCCGATCGGCACAGGAAAGTCCTTGCGGGGGTCGAGCGTGCCTTGTCAGGCAGAGTGGAGGTTTTGGAGCTGTTCCGCCGCACGACGGTAGAGATCGCTCCTCTCGACGAAATCGAGCGCGCTTTTGAGCGGCGTCGATTGGGTACCGCCTTCGCTCTCCCCTCCCGATTTCTGTCGATATTGCGCGACGTCGCGGGCGGCGACGCACGCCGCAGGGCGCTATTTCTGGCTACTCCGCTTCGAACCAGGCTGTCGACGGAGTTTGGTGTCGAAGTTACCGAGCCGGCTGAGTGGGGGCTGCCGGCGTACCGGTCGACGATCGCGCGCATATCGCGGATTGAGATACCGGGGACAGGCATCTCCGGAAGTTGCGAAGAGCTGTTCGTGTGGCCGCGCGCCCGTGATCTTGAACGAGCGACTCCCTCGGACTTCGAGGATGAGGAGCCAACTTGGGAGTCCGCGGTTGAACGGTCGAACGTCGACCTGCGATCCTTTCCGTCCGAGTTGGTCGACCGCTGCATCGTGGTTGCCGGTCCCGGTTACGGCAAATCGGCATTGTTAAACGCCGTGGCAACGCGTCTTATCAGAACTCCCTATGTGCCGGTATTCGTGCCGCTCGCGACTTTCGCGGCCAGCGATGTTAGCGTGCTGGAGTTCCTCGCCGACGAAGTCAATCGCGAGCTCAACGTCCGGGTTGACTGGTCCCGCCTTGCAGAGCAGGGATCTGCCGTTCTCCTCTTCGACGGTCTGGATGAGATCCCCTCGAGTCGGCGCCGGGCGGTGCTTACTCGTATTGCAAACTTCTCGGCTCGATACCCGCTCGTGCCTTGGCTGCTTACCGTCCGCGATCGAGCTGTTCTAACTGGTCCTGCGGAAGCCCGGTTGGTCGAACTCCTACCGCTCGACAACTCGGATATCGTTCGTTTCGCCGAAGCGATGAAAACTCGCGTGCCTGGCCTGGACGGCTGGGAGTTCGTCCGCCGTCTGGAAGCTTACCCGGACCTCGCTCGCTTGGCGAAAATCCCGCTCTTTCTGGCCATATTGCTGGTGCTTGCCAACGCTCCGAGAACGATGCCGAATGGACGGGCGGACCTGATCGAGAGTTACCTGAAGACCTTGTTCAGTCCGCACGAGCATAAGTCGGTTCAGTCGACACCGGCCGACGCATCGGCCCTGCGGCGAGTGGCCGAAGCGCTCGCGTATGATCGGCTCGAAGCTCAAGAGATTGGCGCGACCGAACGCGAGGTGATGGAGATCGCGGCCCGCTTCGATGTGCCTGGAGAAGCGCCGGACGGCATTCTGTCCAAGTTGCTTACGCAGGGAGTGCTTCGTCGGCAAAGCGCGTTACGCCTGCAGTTCCCCTATCCTATTGTTCAGGAGTATCTCGCCGCATGCCATCTCGTGCGCGAGGAAGCTCAGACGCTCTCGCACCGAATTGATGACGCGGTTCAGCGTCCTTGGGCTCAGGTCATACAATTCGCCCTTGAGCTGCACCAACAACCGTCTCCAATTATCCGTGAGATGCTGGAGCGGGGTGACGACGCGTTTTCCACCGGCTTGCGTCTGGTCGCTCGGTGCGTTCTCAACGGCGCGAAAGTGGATGTTGAGCTGAGGGACGAGGTAGCGAGGCAGCTCGCGGCCGTCTGGGACACGTCATCATCCTGGCGGATCAGGGAGCGCATCGGGCGCATGATAGCCGATGGCTTTTCGCAACCGATACTACCTGAAATCCGCGGCATGCTGGGACATCGTTGGCTTCTCGAAAGTGGAGCGGGCGAGATCGTCGCTCGGGCCGACGATCCCGCTCTCACAAGGGAAGTGTTGCAAGCACTGCACGATCGAGGATTGGACCGCTTCACGCGCGTTCGTTCGTTTCAGGCCGCCATTGACCGGCTCGGCGATGAGGCCGCTCACGATGTACGTCGAGAAAGCGAGAAGCCAGTCAATATCACCCGATCAGCTTTCCGGGCTCTCAGACCTGGTGGGACAGTTGGATGCGACGCGCATTACACCAAATCTCGCGCTCGACCTTGCCTGCGACGAGACGCTTCCCGACGAACTGCGGTTGGAGGCCTTCTCAATAGCTGATGGTTCGCTTGATCAGCGGGCCTGGCCTATCATCGACCGCGCTCTTCAATCGAGCGACTACGGTGATCGCTGGGCGGCGCTGAAAGCCATATCGCGAAGTGCAGATCCGCGGGAAAGGATGCTCAATATTCTTCGCGATCATGGCCGCAGCCCCGAGCTGCATGAGGAGATCGCGGGGCGGCTGTCATACGCCTTCAAGGACGAGAAGGAGCGGTTGGATTTTATCCGCGCCTGTGGCCGCGATCCGACCATTCCGCATTCCCTGCAAGGCATCATGATCGCGTTCTCGGCACGGTACGGCGATGAACAAGCGTTCCGGCAGTTGGTAGCGAACTTGGGAACGCTGGACCTTCGCTTGGCCGGCATAACCGTCGCGCTCTTCGGACATTATCCAATCCGCGAGCTTGGCGAAGCCGCTGCGAACGCCGTTCGGGCTCGCGTCCAATCCGCTGAGCAGGCAGCCGCGTTCGCGGGCAACGCTGTTATTGGCATGACGTCGATCTACGAAATGGATAGCCTGCTTGGAGGCGCACTCCAACCCGCGCCGCCCCATCCCGCGTTGGATGTGTGGGCCGATCTCGTCGAGGGCTGGATGGACCGAAACGATGCGAGCGAGATAGAGCGTATTAGAATTGCGGGTGCTGCTCTCAGATTGGGCTCGGTACGCGCGATTGATAGGCTCGAAAGCATGGTTCATGCGGTGGGCGATCCGGACGACCCCCGCCTTGATGACGAGGATAAGGATGGGAATACGATCCGCAGCGCCCTCGATGAGCTGCGCCGCAAGAGAAGGCTTTTGCCCCTGTCGCTCGCTGAACGGTTCGCGCGCGCCCAACGATCCAATGTACCATACGGCGGAATAGGTGCCATCGCAGCCCACGGTGACCGCGCCGCGCTGGACTTGCTCATCGCACTTCATAACCAGCCTCCTAAGGCCGACATGCGAAGCAGTTTTTTCGACGCAATCGAGCCGTTGGCCGGCCGTCTTGGGATCACGATCGTAAGAGTTGGCCGGAGCCTTCGGGTGGCATGAGTTTCTTGGGGTAAGGCCAATCCGCGTGAGGCGTCATTCCAGCGAAGCCTAACCTGCTTGCCCTGTGTTCTGCACGACCGCTGATACTTCCATAAAGCTGACCAGCTTTGTATCGATGCCGTGAAAGACGGCGGCGAAGTCAGGGACAAACGTGCCCCGTTTGGTGAGATTGTGACGTGCCTGCCGGCCGATCGCGTGCATGATGAAATCGGCGACTTCGAGGCCAGGTTCGCCTTCTCGCTTGCGCATGAAATAGCATTCGACCGGCAGCGGCTTCCCATTCTCCTCGAGAGAGAAGTTCTGAAACGCCTCCTCGACCAGGGGATCGGCGCGTTCCGACGATTCGAAGATCACCGCGACTGAACGGAAGCGGGTCCACCGGGCGATGTCGACAATGCGTTGTCTGAGCACCAAAGCGATGGTTGGTAGAGGGCCAAGATTGTCGGAAAACGCGGTATCGACCGACACGATAGTGCCAAACCGTGCAAAGCGGCCCTGACGGAAGAACGCGGCAGCCGTGAGAATCTGCTCGCGGGTCGCGCTCCGGCCAAAGTCGCTGGCATGAAGCGAGGTGTCGGGCGAACCGGTCGCTTGCCGCCTTACCTCGCGCCACGGCGTCCGAACGATAGCATCAAGATCTTGCGCGAGTACGGCGCAGCCGCCAAGGCCATAGACAGGCTGGTCCGGGACAAGGGCTTCGTGACCGGTATCGTCGGCAAACACGACCAGACAGTCATTCGGAAGCTTCAGTTCCATCGGTGCATTTTTTCCATGACTTCGTTGGCAAATGACTCTGCCGGTGCACACGACGTCTTGCAAGGGTTCGCTGCAACAGCTTCGTTTGCTGCGTTCGCCGGTCTCGGTTGCTTGATCGTCGTGTCGACGGCCGCACGCTCCTCCATCACTCCCGCACCACGCGTCCTTGCTCCGGCCTCTTCGCACCTCTCGTCGGCTCATGGATGCAAGTGCTCCCGCCTTCACAAGGCTTCGGTGGGCGAGCCGCACTCCTCCACTTCGTTTCGGTCTAACGATGCATCCGCCTCCTCCGTCGCAACGGCCTCCCGCGAAGGCCGCGATTGGCGCGGCCCAGCGATGGAGGAGACAATGCAGCCATGGACGATCGACGAACTGATGCATCTGACGCGGGATGAGCTTTGCTGGCTTGCCGCCGACCTTGAATGGACGCTTCCCGCATTCGAAGCCGGCACCGCGGCGCGGCACACGATACTGGCCAGTCTCGACAGCATCCGCCGCACCATGACCCGGCGCGGGCTTCACCATTGACCCAACGTCAAAGAAAAAGCCCCCGCTGGTTGCGCCAGCAGGGGCCATCTCTACTCCCAAACCGTTCGGCTGCTAGGTGCGGAATCCTTCCATCCTGCGGGAGCCGCTGCGCCCCCGTGCAGGCTGCTTGGCCAAACGCTTCGCGGTCGGAGCGGTCTCGACCTTGCTCTTCAGTATCTCGGCGATGACTGTCTCGGGGTCTGTCAGCAGAAGCTTGCTTTGCTCGTTACCCGCGAGGTCGCGCCATTTGAGCCGGGTCTTGTAGGGCTTTGTCGGGTTGAACCCTTCTGTGGGCTCGAAGGTTTCGACCCGGAAGACGATGGCCTGGTTCACGGCCACGGTGTCTTCCGTAAAGAGGTGGAGTCCGTGCTCGGTTGCGAACTCCATCGGCGATTGCTCGGTGAGAACGATATCGCGATTGAGCATGATCAGCCGCGCCTTGACTCTTTCTCAGGCTTGAACTCGGGATTGGCTGCCGGATCGAATGGCTCGACGCAAGCGACCTGTTCGAGGGGCACGAGTCTTTTTCCGATTGTGAGGACTTTCATGGAGATCTCCTTTTCTGGTTGAGGAGATTCCGGTGTACCGAATTCGTTCGCCATTGCTGATAGGAAGGGTTGGGAATCTAGACGGAATGGTTGGCAAAATTTGACAACGACCAATCTGGAACGCGCTCACTCGTTTTGCGGACAAAACGTTAGAACATCATCGTATGCGCTGAACGGCCCGCGCGCGGAGCTATTGTGAATGTTTTGCGTTGCGGCATTTTGAAATTGACTTTCAGCCTACCAAAAAAAGGCAATCAGCTCATTCCGCAAGCGCTCGTTCTCAAGCAATGGGCGCCATGGACGCGACCGAGTACCCATTTTTGGCAGCTATCAAAAATGCTGGCAAAAGCGGCCTCATGAGCAAGCACTCATCCGTCGCAACGTGAATGTCTTTCGTGTCCACGAAGGACGAGTCAACAACATACGGGAGGACAAATGCCGCCAGACGCCGCCGCGCAGAACAAGTACGCTCATCTCGCTCACGACATCCTGGAAGGAGCGGACGCGATCGCCGAGTTTCTCTTTCTCGGCACTAGTGATGAGCAACGCGGTCGTAACCGGCGCAAAATCTACTATCTGGCAGAGTCCTCGAGGTTGCCGGTCTTCCGGCTCGGCTCCTTGCTTTGCGCGCGCAAATCCGTCTTGCTGGATTTCATTGCGGCACAGGAGAACCGGGTTCTCGGACCTAACCAGTAGTAGTACCGGTCAATAGCTTCGGGCCATCTTGCCATTCTTTCGCCCGTGATGATCAGCGGCCGGTCATTCGGCAGCTTGTCGGTGACGGGATTGGGTCCTGGGGGATATTCTGAGAAGCTCGAGGCTGATATGAGGCAACGGTTTTCGAGCTTGAGCTAGTCGGCGCCAGTGGAGCCGGATCTCGACTTTGGCTTAATTGCTATTGCCAGGGCAGCATGCTACCCAAGGTTCAACTTCATATTATTGCACTATAGATGATTGTATGGTCGAACCGGCGATTAAATTCAAGCAATTGAAGCTTCACAACTGGCGACAGTTTGCGCAAGTCGATCTTCAGTTTCACAATCGGTTGACAGTGCTGACCGGCGCGAACGGCGCCGGCAAAAGCACTATTCTTAATTTGCTGTCGCGTCATCTCGGCGTTGAAAGACCCTACTTCTCTGTACCGACGAAGAACAGCAGCGGTGGAATAAGTTATCTCATTGGCCGGCTATTCCGCTTTCGACAGCGATTTACGTTTAGTTTGCCGGTACCCCACCAAGAGGTGCAGGTCGGTGAGATAACCTACTCGTCGGGCATGCAGTCCGCAATTTCAGTTCCAGAGCATGTCGGGAATACGTATGCATTGAACATTCCCAGCCAGCAGGCTGTGAGAGGCGTACCTGTTAGCTCTCACCGCCTCCTTTCGGGATATCAATCCGTCGACAATATCCCATTCCGGGGCGTTCCACCGCAGGATGCCTATGACTGGTTTGTCGGAGAAGCCCGCAACCGATACATGGGCGGTCACTCCAATCGGTCCCTGATAGGAATGATCAAGCAAACTTTGGCCGCGTGGGCTGCGATCGGGGAAGGTAACTCGGTCTTCCAGCCGGACACAGCTCAGCGGGATGCTTTTGATGGGTTCGTAAGGACGCTGCGCGCCGTTCTTCCGAAGTCTCTGGGATTTCGAGATCTCTCTATCCGTCCTCCCGACATTGTCCTCGTCACGGAGTCTGGAGAATTCATCCTGGACGCGGCGTCAGGCGGACTTACAAGCATTGTCGAACTCACGGCGCTTCTCTACGCCTGTACACTTCGGTCTGATATGCAAGACGGTGATTTCGTTGTCACTATCGATGAGCCGGAAAATCACCTTCACCCGTCGCTTCAACGAAGCCTCTTTCCGAGCCTCGTGACGGCATTTCCAAAGATACAGTTTATCGTAGCGACCCATAGCCCGTTCATTGTCTCTTCGCTCAAAGACTCGGCCGTCTACGTGCTTCGATATGAAAGCGAAGACAGCGACATTCCGACTGAGCGAAGAAGAATTGTGAGCGAACGTCTCGACTACGCAAAGCGAGCAGGAACAGCGTCCGAGATTCTGCGACAGGTGTTAGGCCTACCAACCACGCTGCCGGAATGGGTTGAGCAAGACTTGGCGGCAGTCGTTGCACGATACCAGGATCGCGACATCAATGCAGCGACCTTGGATGGTCTTCGGGTCGAGCTGAAAGATGCTGGGCTCAATGAACTTTTTCCTGAAGCTCTTTCGAAGCTAGCGAATAAAAATGATTCGGCTAACTAAAGGTCTTATGCCCGCGCGGCTTCAACGGCATGCTGCCCAGTGGACGCAAGAGCTGCTTGCGGCCATCGCTGCCGGTGAGAAAGCCGAAGAGCTCCGAAAGTCCAAATACAATCACAAAGACATAAAGGACGCGATCAAGGGCGAAACCCACAATAAATGCGCCTATTGTGAAAGCAACCCAAATCACGTCACGTTCGGAGACATCGAGCATATTCTGCCGAAATCAGTCAAACCAGAGCTGACCTATGACTGGTCCAATCTCACGCTGGCGTGCGACATCTGTAACACCAAGAAGCGGGACAACGAGGGCTTTATAGATCCCTACACTGAAGATCCCGGCGATCACCTACAATTCTTGGGGCCGATGTTGCGTGCGAAGGATGAACACGGGAGAAACACATCTGTTGGGTTGGACCTGAATAGGATCGCGCTAATTGAGCGACGTCACGAAAAGCTACAAGACCTTGAGCGACGGCTCATTGAGATCAAGGCAGCTCAGAACCACGCGTTAAAAGAGACGCTCTTAGCTCGACTTTGGCCGATTTATGCGGCGTAGGCGAGCGCGTTCTCCATCCGGTGCCAGATATGGCGCGGAATTTCTATGCTGTCACGGCGCGGCCGGGACATGAAAGAAATCTGATGAGCCCATATTTGGCGTCGAACGGCGGCGATCGCATCGCTAAAGGTCAGGGTGGCTTTTGGATACCAAGCTGCGGTTCTGGGCTTCAGCTTTCGTGCCTTGGCGAGGTCGTGGGTCCATAGAGTGATGATGGAGTAGAGGCCGAGCAAAATCGGGGTGGAGCGCAGAATGGCTTTGTCCGACCACTGGCGCTGGGTCTCGACACCGAGGTGAGCGCGAACTTCCTCGAAGGTGACTTCGACCTGCCAGCGACTGACGAACCAAGCGAGGATGTCGCGGGGATGAGCGTTGAGATCGGTCGCCAGGAAAGCCTGTGGGTCGAGTTCGCCGGTTGGGTCGCGGACGAGCAGCCAGCGGATCGGCACCGGCGGAACACCGCCGCGATACCACAGCGCAGTGCCGGTTGCGATCTCGACGGTGCGATTGGTTCGGCCGTACCAGAGACTGACCCGATAACGCGTCCAGGACACGTTGCGATCCTTGAGGATGGCAGAGAGTTTTTTGTGGGGCTTGCCTCGAATTGGAGGGCGGCCACGAGCTTTGCGCTTTGGTCGGGGAAATTCGAACAGGTTGGCATCGAGGCGCAGGCGGGTGACGACGCAGACGTGCTTGCGGACTGCGGCAAGGAATTCGATGGCCGCAAAGGCGCTGTCGGCGACCAGTACGATATATCGATCGGGCAACCAGCGGCGGATTTGCCGGGCGGCCTGGCGGGCCCAATCGAGCAGCGTCTTGGGCGAGCGCGATTTGCCGTCATAGAAGCGTTTGGAGGGGGCGAGCAGCGTGAGGAAAGGCAGCGCCATGACGCGATCGGCCCACGGCACGCGCACCAGCAACATGGCAGAAAGCCAGCGCAGGCCGCTGGCTTTGACGAAGTGCCCCTTGGAGGAGCGCACCGGATCGCGATAGATGCCGCGGGCGCTGATCTTGGGCCCCCAGCGCCGCTCAATGGTGTCATCGAGCCCGATCACCACCGCCTCGCCGGCCGGCACGAAGACCTTGATCAGCAGGAGCAGCAGGTGGCCTGCCGCGGCCCGCGACGACCACGCCACTCGGTTGAGGACGCGATGGAAAGTACAGAAATCGCGATCGCGCTCCCGCCCTAAGATGCGCAGCGCCGCCGTGACAGTGCGCCGGCCGGGCGCCAGGATAACGCCGGCGAGCAGCGTCAGAACATTCAGCCAAGTGGGGCGTGTGAACAGATCGGTGAAGACGGCAAGCCGGGCCACAAAACGCGGCGGCAGCGGATCGCAAGAGCGGGGGAGAAGGCGGGCGTGTTGCATCCCATCGGTAGAATCGGCACGATGAATCGCAGCAACCTCGTCCAGCTGCGACAAATTGAGTCGGCAAACCGATTCATCCTGGCCCGCGCGGCACCCATCGAGCACATTGAGCGCTATGGCAAAATCCGACCCAACGCTTGCCCAGATTGCTGCTCAGTTCACGCATCACGACATAGAAAAGAGCAGTGGCGGTTATTTAGTTATCAACCGTCGGACTTCAACTCCGGTCGCACGGCTGCGCCCCATTCCAGATACCGATCGCTTCGAGCTCTTCTACTGGTCGAACGTGAAGGGGCGCTGGACGACCTTTGGCAATATGGGGCGCATGAAACTCATGCTCACGAGCGCTCATGAAATCGTCGAGAACGATCCGATGTTCAGGGTTCCGCGTACAAGATGAACAAGTGTAAAATTGGCCAAAGTCAAGCTTAGAGGCCCTGCAGAAATACACGTGCGACCCAGCAACCGAATTCAGCGCTTGTATTTCGGCCTATTATGCAGCTGTTCACGACGCCGATGCTGGTCAGTAGGGCTAACCCACGGACTCCTCGATCGATCGAACGTTGATCTCTGAGGGGCGCATCCCCAGTGCGAATCAGCCGGACTGAGCCTATCGTGGCGCACTCTGTCAACTGTGGACGGCAACTCCATGGACGTTCTCGAATTCTGGCGCCCGAAAATCGATTGGGCGAATTTCGATCAAGGTCCGGTCTCCGACGCGATGTGGAATCACTTTCGCAATGTCGTGATGCTGTGTCATGCCTACGACCACTGGAAAATGGCGGCGAACGCGACGCGCCTTGCGCCACCCCGCTCATACGTTGGAATGCCGGAGACCAAAGCCGATCAGAAGAGACGTAAGAACGAATGGAAGAGGAACATAGACGCTCAAGAGGGTCACATGCATCGTTCGGCATTTCTTGCGAGCGAGCAGATTGCGTTGATGTCCTATCTTCTAACCGACGATGACAAAGATACACCGAATTGGAAGCTATACTTTGCTCTCCGAACTGCCGTTGCACACCAACTGCCCCACGGTCAAGCTCGCTATCACGCGGCGGCATTCACGTCGTTTCGCGCAGCGCACGAGCTTGAAGGTGATCCAGCTGACATTGCGTTGAGGTGGTTGCGGCGATCAGGATTGGCGTAAAAGCCGACCACGCCACGTGTCGAGCGCAAATATTGAGGCGATTTCATGCCGTCCTTTGAAGGCAAGACATCCGGGGAGCGGGAGATTGCTGACAGCGAGCTGTTCGACCTCGTCGTCGCCGCTGACGAAGAAGCCCTTTCGGAAGGACTGTCGCCCAAGCAACGTGGCTTGGCGACCGTACGCAAGGTCTTGAAGAAACTTGGCCATGCATTTGTGATGACCGGAAGCGGAATGTCCCCGCTCGGTGAACGGGTCCTGGCGATGCATCGCTCACTCTACAGAGGATCGGATTTAGCCATCGGAGGCATTCACGGCGGCATCTACATGTTCCGCGATGTGTTCGCGCGAATATACATTCCCTTTGGATACGGGCAGATGTCGGTCAATCCGTTTCAACTTACCGACCTTTCAGAGACGCAACTTCGCTGGCTAGCTTCACTCCCAGGGGATTTGGCTGCATTCCATGACCAGTTTATCGATATCTTCGACTTCGCAGGCACCATGGGCAGGCTGGGAGACTACAAGATGCCGCCCAAGGAAGCTCAAGAGTTGTTTCAGCTTGCTTCATTTCAGCTGCAAGCGGCCGCGGCGGCTCTGAGCGTGGCGTTTGATTTTCGAGGGGCAATTCAATCAAGCCTCATTGGGGCCGAGCTCGCGCTCAAGGCTGGCCTCGCAGCTCAGGGAGTTATCGAAAAGGAGCGCCGCAAGCATTGGCACGATCTGGCTTCGGCCGCCAAAGCCTTCAGCACGGCGAGCCAGGCGTTTGACCTTGACCGGGTGCTGCGGACCGTCCAGCGGCTCCCCCAATACGTTGAGAACCGCTATTCTCCAGAGCAGCCTGATCGGATGGCGGTGGGACACATCGTCATGGGTGCGCAGTACATCGCGGGGGAAGTAGCGCGGCAGATCGGAGAATTCTCAATTCGATCCGCTTTGACCCCACCCGCGCAGCGCGTCTATCCAACTTGAAGAAGTCAACTGCCTTGGTCCGGCCGACCATTGCAGCTCCTAGCCTTTCAAGTTTCGCGCCTTTTCCGCGTGAGGCCTCAGAAAAGCCGCAAGCGTCTCGACGACGCCATTTAGAGGACCGGGATCGATCGCGACGTCCTGGATGAAGGCAGTCCATTGCTGGATCTTGGTCGGATCGTTCGCGAATGCCTCGCTGAGAGCATCTGGCCGCTCAGTCGGGATCTGCGTCTTCCTGCGATCGAAAGTCGCGCGTATTGCTCGCGCGAGACGGTCATCCTTGAATTCGTAGGTGCGGGAGAGCACCCAGATATCGTAGAAATCCTTCAAACGCGTATTGGCGAGGCCAAGATGGACCATCGCCTGGAATTTCTCCGCGATGACCGTCTCCGGCGGATAGGCGCGAAGCTTGGGGGCCGGTTGATCGAGCAACGGCAAAAGTTCGATCTCGTTGAGTCCAGGTTCGGTCGCATCGCCATAGCCGATATCGATGACAATCCGCATCCGTGCGCCGTCAATCGTCGCATAGCATTTGAGGCGTAGTCCGCTATAGCCGGAGTCGTCACGAACCGTGTCGACTTCGAGTGTGTCCGTGTCAAACGTAACGCCGTCGTCGGCTTGAACCGAACCAATTTCCTTGAAATAGCCAAGCGTGAGCTGCGGATCACTGTCGCCAAAGCCGAGCAGGTCAAGATCGCGTGTCGGCCGATGTGGATCATCGAGCCAATGACGCAGGAGCACCGCACCCTTGAGTACAAACTTGTCCTTATATTTGCTGATGCTCAGCCGGTAGAGCAGCCGTTCAAGCGCATATTGCGTGAGCAGGAGGTCGAACGGCTCGTTGCGCTCTTTCGAGAGATTGAGCAGGCGCGCCCGGACGGAAGCGCCGACATTCTTCAGCGGCTTACGCATTGATGGTCAGCGTCTCAAGGCGCGGCTGAACGATTTTTTCCCAAATGCCGGCCTCAGCGGCGTACCTTGCGATTTCTGATGGTGTCGCCTTGCGTAGCTTGAGCGCGTCTTTCATTGCCTGCGTCGCATGAGCAAAGCCGGTATTCGAATCGTAAAATGCCTTTTGGTGTTTACCGCTCTTGAAAAGATCGACGATCGTTTTTGCTGGCGAATAGATTTTGACGTCGACGCCTTCGATGCTGTGGTGTTGAATGCCCTTGTCGAATTCCTTCGGGCCAAAACGCATGATCTGAATGCGAGGTCGCGTAATCCTGGGCCGCCAGTCGCGCGGACCAATCGCCATCCATACATAGGGAGCGATACGGTCTGTCAGCTCATGAAAGGCGAGCGCGGAATCGTAACAGATGACGCCGTTTGGGACGAGCTTGGCAGCAACAGCGAGCGAATGGTTACCGTCCAGCGGCGCGTCGGGTAGCTGGTAAAGACCGCGACTGAGTTGATTGACCACATCCTTCTGCTCCATCCTGGAGATGGTTGCTGCCGTGATCCCTTCCTCGAGGAATTCGGAAAGCCGCATCATCCCTCGCTTTTGGAGAAGCGAGATCGCCCTATCCTCTTGGCGTTGCGGTTCCTTCCTCATGGAACTTGTATGATACAAAACCTTGCAAATGTCAAGGTGCTACGCAAGGAACTGTATCGCGTCGTTCGTGAAGAATGCGGAATGGCCTGAGAAATAAGCAGAAGCGGTGTTGATATAGTGTTGGATTTTGCAGGAAAGCGGTGTGTTGGACCACGCTTTCCTGCGTTTTGGGATTTTGCTTTTGAGCGATTCGTGATTCCCTGACCGCGGGTCATCGGCATTGGGGAAGGCGATGAGCAAACCGCGGGATGATCGCCAGAAAGACCTGCTGCTTCCGGCCCTCGATGAAATCATCGACATGGGTCACCCGCTGGTGCGGTTGGCGACGTTGATCGACTGGAACATCCTGGATGACCGCTTTAGTTCGGTGTGCCAAGCAGGGTCGGGGCAGCCTGGCCTGCCGACGCGGCTTGTCGCCGGCCTGTTCATTTTGAAGCACATGCACAACCTGTCAGATGAGGTGCTGTGCGCCCGCTGGATCGAGAACCCCTATTACCAATACTTCTGCGGCGAATTGAGCTTCTGCCACCGTCTGCCGTTCGATCGATCGTCGATGACACGCTGGCGCCAGCGGCTCGGCGAGGACCAGCTCGTCGCGCTGATCCAGGAAAGTCTGTCGGTGGCGCACAAGACTGGCGCGATCGGCCCCAAGGACCTGGAGCGGGTGGTCGTTGATACCACAGTGCAGCCCAAGGCAGTTGCACATCCGACCGATGCGCGGCTGATGCATCGGGCCATCATCAAGCTCGTCGGGCTCGCCAAGCGCAATCGTGTGCCGCTGCGCCAGAGCTATCTGCGCCTAGCCAAACGCGCCGCCATCATGGTCGGCCGCTATACCCACGCCCACCAGTTCAAACGCGCCCGGCGCCAGCTCAAGTTCCTGCGGACACGGCTTGGCCGGATCATCCGCGACATCCGCCGCAAGATTGATGGCGATGCGGTGCTGGAAGCCCGCTTCGGCCCGCTGCTCGGTTTAGCGCAGCAGGTGCGCAGCCAGGATCAGCATCAGCGCGGTCCGAAGGTCTATGCGTTACATGCCCCTGAGGTCGAGTGCATCGGCAAGGGGAAAGCCCGCGCGCCTTACGAGTTCGGCTGCAAGGTCAGTATTGCCACCCCCGTGACGTCTCCGAAGGGCGGACAGTTCGTGCTCCATGCCAAGGCCCTGCATGGCAATCCCTTCGACGGGCACACGCTCGGCCCTGTGATCGCCGACATGGAGAAGCTCACCGGTGTGGAAGCTCGCCGCATCCACGTCGACAAAGGGTATCGCGGCCACAACCACCCGCATCGGTTCAGGGTCTGGATCTCGGGTCAGGTCCGCCGCGTCACGGCTTCCATCCGCCGCGAGATGAAGCGTCGCGCGGCTGTCGAGCCCGTCATCGGCCATATCAAGGCCGAGCATCGCATGGACCGCAATTATCTCAAGGGGCGCATCGGCGACCGCATCAACGCTGTCCTCGCCGCTGCCGGCTACAACTTCGGCCTGCTCCTGCGATGGCTGGCAGAGTTCTTGCGCGTCACTATCCGCGCGTTCCTCGATACCCTCCCGGTTGAAAACATCACTTGAGCCGGGCGCCGCGCTGGTTCTTCACATGGCGTAATCGCGGCTGACGACTTTTTGAGGACACGAGAGTCGGTAGGATGGATGGCCTCAGCAGACTATCGAAAAGGGAGCAGCACTATGAAGCAGTACGTTGGTCTGGACATCTCTATGGAAGAAACCAGCATTTGCGTTTTGGACCAGAGCGGCGATGTGACATTCGAAGGTTTCGTGTCCACCAAGCCGGAGGCGATCGCTCAACTCTTGCGACGTCATGCCGGCAATGCTGAGCGGATCGTGTTTGAAACGGGCGCGCTATCGAATTGGCTATGGCACCAACTCAGAGCGCTGGGCTTTCCGGTGATTTGCCTTGATGCACGTCATGCCAACGCAGCGTTATCGATGCGCATCAACAAGTCGGACCAGAACGATGCCAAGGGGCTAGCCGAAATGGCGCGCATGGGGTGGTACAGGGAAGTTGCCGTGAAGGGGGCGGAGAGCTGGAAAACCCGTTCGATGCTGGCGGCTCGAACCAAGCTGGTGAATTTGCGGCGAGATATAGACAACCAAATGCGCGGTCTGTGCAAGGGGTTGGGAATATTGCTTGGCAAGGCCGGCTCGACCAGCCTGGCTCGCAAAGTCGATGCCGTGCTTGCTGATGCGCCGGATTTACAAGATATTTTCGCGCCGCTGCTCCTTGTCCAGTCCTGTTTGACTGAGCAAATTGAGAAGCTCGATCGACAACTCCTGGCCGTGGCAAAAGGCGACCAAACTGTTCGGCGAATGCTGACCGTTCCTGGTATCGGGCCCCTGACTGCCCTGTCCTTCGTCGTTACCATCGACGACCCCACTCGCTTCAGGCATTCCGCCGACGTGGGCGCCTATCTAGGCCTGACACCTAGACGCCATCAATCCGGTGAGATGGATCGCACTGGCCGCATCTCCAAGCGCGGCAACCACCAGGTGCGAACTTATTTGTTCGAGGCCGCGAACGTCCTGCTGACCGTTGTCAGGCGAGGTTCTGCGCTCAAGCGCTGGGGCAGCAAGCTGGCCAAACGTATCGGCACCAAAAAGGCCAAGGTTGCCGTTGCTCGCAAATTGGCTGTCCTCCTCCATGCTATCTGGACCGATGGCACCGAATTCCAAGCGGAGATGCGCACCGCATAAACCAGTCTTAAACCACCCGGATCCGCTTCGGCGGAACAAGCGTCCCTGCCGGGACGAAGGTGTCGGCAATCTCGAAGTCGCCCCTGCGGGCCTTACGCACCGCGCTCTTCACATCGGGATGCCACGCCTCTGAACGCCATCATGCGGCGCTCCTGCAATAGAGAGATGACCGCGGAAAGAACCATGAACCCGGCAGCGGATCACTTTTGTCTATCGGGGTTGACACCGTGCCCGCGATTAAAGAACGGACGACTATCGCTGAACTGTATCTCTATCTTAGATAACACATTGATACTTTTACCATTTTTAACAGACGAATGAGGCTTTCAACTGGGCCTCTCGGTCCCTCTTGCCAAGCTACAACTTACGGCTGAAATTCATCGAATTTGGGGGAAGCACTTTGAATCGCGGATCGGAATGGCACCGTTGGTTGTCACCGAGCATCGTTCCAGATGAGGTCGTCTCGGACGCCATCCTAAACGCGCATCCGGGCTCGTGAAGGACGGCTTGCCGTGGGTTTAGCCATGTAGCGGACCCGTGACGCCCCGCCCGATGACGGTCATTACGTTTTGGGGTGCACGTCGAAATGCTCTGCTAGCTGGGCAATCGTTCGGTCGCCCTGATGGCGGCCAGAGCCACCTTCGCCTTGAAGGCCGGCGAGTGGTTCCGGCGGGGTCGTCTGCTCATGGTCTCTCCTGTTCGCGGCGATTATCTCCGTTGTCAGGCAGAAATTCCACTTATAGCGCTGTTCAGATTTGCGGGACCAGCTCTGTCGAAAGCAAGGAAGGAAAGGGATCACGTTTTACGGTTCGGCTGCCTGTCAGGCCGGGCGCGGAATTTGACCTCCTGGAGCACCGGAGCACTGGCGCGCCCGATAAAACGCCTCTGGTAGGCGCTCGCTCAGGCTGATCTTTGTGCTTCGGATCTGGTCCCTAATGGCCAAATACGGCAGAACCCAAACGACTGCTCGCAACCACGATCATTGTGCGGAAAGTGCCCTGCCGTTCCACTGTAGTCTAGAAGCGCAGGAATCTCCGCAGTGTATGGTCACGATCGCTCGTCCGGCATAGTCGTCCATATCGACCTCGTAGACTTGGCCGCACCAGACCTCGCGAGCCAGCTGTCGTCCCTTAGACACGAAGACACGATGCAGGCAACCCGCTGAACTGCATAGCGCCGACCTCGCGCAGTGAAACTGGTCGAAGTGGAGCGAAACAAACTCGCTCCCGTCCCGCACCTTGAGGTATCGCAGAAATCCCGTGCGAACGCGAGGCTCGTCCTCTCCACAAGCTTTCTGTGCTGCGCGGATAGCGGCGCTGATTTGCGGGGGAAGTTGGTGAGGCCGTTCAGCTGAGAGCGTCGACCAGCCGCTTCGACCGCCCATTGAGCCAAGTGCGGACGCCGAGGAGTTGATCGCCAGCGCGAACAGTGCGGTTACGGCCAGGGTCTTCATGTCGCGACTCCTGTCGTGGATCTCTGCCCCTGACAACGCGACCAGCAGGAATTATATCGCAAGCGCCTCATTCTGCAAAGAACTTCAGATGTGTTCTCCGACAAGCCGCTGGTGGAATCCGTCGAGTTCACGCGGTCAGTTCAAGCAACGATTGCGTTGCCCGTTTGCCGTGTGGTTGGTGCCGATACGAGAAGGAGGACCTCGATCTTCGCTCGCGAGAGCATCCAACGGACGGACGCTCCGCGCATTTGCCAACTTCGCTTCAAGTGGGCGCCCGAACCGAAAGTTCGGGGCGGCCGCTTCTGTGTCGGCGGCGTTGCAACGGCATTCGCACTGTGGCCGGTAATGCCCCCGAAATGATCGAACACGATTATCTGGGGCTTGATGCAGGCGACCCACACCTGCAAGGCGCTTCAGCGAGCGTCATGCTCATGTACTCGTGATCGATGGCGACCCGCAGCCGGCCTCGACAATGGTTTGACGCCCGTCATTGGCGCGGAAGCGAAGCCAGAGCGGCGAAGAGTATAATCGCAAGAGCAACCAACATCCAGTTTTGGACGGAATCTCCCAGAAGGGGAAATTTATCGACGAGCCAATCGCCCATTCAGAGTCTGCCCGAGAGAGATTCAAAATGACCGACATGAGGATCGCCGTGGATCTTCGTGACATGGCCGGTCTCGTTGTTACGAACCATCCAGGTGCCGTCATTCTCCTTGGCTGTGATCGTGTACTTGTCGCCAAGGTTGATCGTGGCCTTGCCGTCCTTGACCTCATGCGTCCACACCGGATCCGGCAAAGGCGGTTGGCTCTGGTACTGGTAGGTGCCCGCCGGAACACCGCCGGCATGCGGCTCCAACGATGTATCGAACTTGGTATTGGCGGCCGCGCCTTCCGGCACGAGATTACTCGTCGCCGAATCGAAAGCGCCGACCACGGGAAGACCGGTCACGGGAAGATACACCATTGTAATTCATTCCTGTTGCATTGAAGTCCTGTTGCATTGAAGTAAGCGGCAGAGTGCGAGCGCCACGCGCATAATCAACCGGGCACATTACTCACGAAATCTTCCGAAAGCACCGTTCGCCCGCACGTGGCGGGCGCAGCATGTTTCTCGTTGCCAACGACACGAGCCTTGATGAGATGCGGCGACCCCGCCTCTCTCATCCGAGCTCCCCGGCACGTTCATATCGCGCGCATCCAACTCGCAGGGACTCTACCCGCAGCACCTGTCGAAAAACTGACGATGAGCAACGATCGACTAGCAGCTCAGTTTTCGTTACCACCCGAACCAATGCTGACATGTTTGGTCATGCCGACCGCCCTTCTCGACGGGTTTCGGCGATCGACCGTGACGCTCGCCGATCACAAGCGACAAGTCACTTCGGGAATATCGATGTCAGCTTCTCAGACAGGCCTTCTCTAAGTCGCGATTTCAAGCCACCTTGCTGTTGAGGCAACCGTCATCGCGGCCGAGAGGGCACGTCCCTTTCTCCCTTCAGTATAGGTGACGCCGATCGCCGGATTACAGCCAGTCGCCTCCATCGGACCAGCAAAGAGATCGCCTGGCCATACGCAATCCAGCCAGGCAATGGTCGAGCAGAATTTCGACGTGATCTCTGGGTGCATTGGCCGGCGAAATCTGGCAGTTGCCGTTCGCTAAACGCGAATATGCCGAATGATCGGAAGCCGCCAGAACACATTTGGTCCTCCTATCTCGCGCTGCTTCGAGTCGAGCGCGCACCGTTTCGCAATCCTCCGTCACCGTCGAAACTTTCCCATCGACCGTGCTGACCAGGCATCGGATGCCCTTCGGGAAATGCCCTTCGGCGCGCGGCTTGCGAAGGCTTACGACCTGGTCCGGATTGATGTCGATCAGCTGGTCTTGGGGTCCGTGCAGCTGCAGCAGCTGGAATGTGAGAATGATCATCGGCCGCGCTCGCTGCCAAAGAACAACCGGCGTCCGTTAACCGGAGCCGGTTGGGTCCAAGTCTCTTGTGTTAGATGAACCACGGAGCGCTTGGCTCTGGCATCGAGCTGTGCTGCATCAAGCGCAGGCTGGGACTCGGCCGTCAACCAAATTTCTAGCGAGCCAGTCGTTCCAGTTGAGGAAGGGATCGACGATGCGCTCTCGCTTGAAGCGGACAGCTAGCTCACGTCGCATGGCTCTTGATAGCTGTTGATACCGCAGGCGAAACCCCACCACGATCTCGCGTCGCTTGCGATTGGCCAGATTGCTATCTGCCTCGCGGGCCGTAAGCTCTTCCGATCAGATCCAGTGGCTTCGCTGGTGCAAGCCGCTCTCCACGTAGGAGCGCAGTCGCCTGCTTCTCCAACTCTCTGCGCTTCTGGTGCTGGGTGAATGTCATTGGGCAGTCGATAGGCCCGCTCGCTGTCGCGCGATGAATGGACCCGTATTTTCGCGGCGTCGACGCGCTGAACGTCACCCCAATTTGGAAACCAAACGTGATCTTTAGTCGACGGTTTTCGTGGCGAGCTGGTCAGCTTGTCGTCAGCCTCCTCTTTTTAGGATACTGACCACCGATGGGTGGTGCACGGCTCAGCCTCGCACGTCGAAGAGAGCAGGGAGTCCCTCTATGATGTTTGGCGATGCGCCAATCTCTAACCAAGGGTCGGTTCAGGATCGGGGCAGCGATAGCGGCCGAGCCAAGGTTCAGTTTCAAGTTTCAGGAGCGTCTCGTACAAGCGGCAATTGGCCATGGGGCCGATCTAGTCGGTGAGTTGAAGTTTTTGCCCTGCTGCCGCTTCGCCTGCGCTAATTCGTTGCAGGCCAATCTCTGCACGAAAGTTCGGAGCGTGAGGCGCGTCTGCGATCTTTCTCCGAGCTTGATCATTCGCTCACTTCCCTTGCGCTTGAACCGTCGCCTGATTGGCTCGCGCTCTGGTGCGGTCGGCGTCGCGCAACGAATTAGTCGAGGCAGTCACGACAACCTGTGCTCTCGCGGGCGACCGGATGTTCGGCGATTGCACGTCCGACAATCTGAGGCCCGCAGTCTCCAGATATTTGATCAGACTGTAAGTGCCGGTCGTTCGGTTCTGATGGGCGATCTTCTTGCCCTTCAAGTCGGCCGCGGCCTTGATCGGCGAGTTGGCCTGCACCAGGAAATCGACCTCGTCGACTGGCAAGGGATAAGCCGCGAGCGGCACGATCGGCACGCGCGCCGGCACGGCGTTCGCGACCGCGGTCGCCGTGGCGAAGGTGAAATCGATGGAGCCAGCCTTGATCGCCTCCATGACCGGAAGCGACGCGGTGAATCCCGGTTGCCAGACGATCTTGGTGCCGAGCTCCTGCTCGAGATTGCGGCCACCGGCGCCAGCCCGCAGCGATGCCCATACCCCGGTGCGGCCATCTCCGATGACCGCCACAGTCAGTTGCGGCGGGGCTGCGTCAGCGGCGTTCCCGGGCGTCACTGCGCGTACACCGGCTGACGCCGCAGCAAGGCCCGCCCCCACCGACAACAGCGTTCGCCGCGAAATGGCGCGACCAGCACTGTCAATTGAGCCGTTCGAAGTCATCCAACTATCCTTTCATTGTCTCATGCGACCGCCGACAGGTTGCCCTCCGCCGTCAACAAACCGTCGAGCAGCTCTTCCTTCAGGGTTGCCAGCGTCGGATCGCCGCGATGCCGTGGACGCGGCCGATCAAAGCCGAGATCGCGTGCGATGCCGCCATCCTTGACCAGGAGCACACGATCGGAGAGCAGCAGCGCCTCCTCGACATCGTGCGTCACCAGCACGACGGTACGCGGCCGCGCGGCGAGCAGTTGCTCCAGCAGCAATTGCATCGCCACGCGCGTGATGGCGTCGAGCGCGCCGAACGGCTCGTCCAGCAACAGGAGGTCCGGCTCATGAATGAGCGCCCTCGCCAGCGCCACCCGCTGGCGCTGCCCGCCGGACAGCCCGACCGGAAACTCGCCTTCGCGTCCCCGCAGCCCGACCGCGCCAAGGATGCGCTCGGCCTCCCGGTCCCGGCCCTTGAGCCCCAGCAGCACATTGCCAAGCACCGTCCGCCACGGCAGCAGACGGTCCTCCTGGAACATCAGGCGCACGTCCGCCTTGTGGCCGATCGCGCGCAACTCGATGCGGCCGCCCGAAGGTGTCTCCAGCCCTGCGAGGAGGCGCAGAAGCGTCGACTTGCCGGCGCCACTAGGACCGATGACCGAAACGAACTGACCTGCCGTGATGTCGAGATCGACCTTGTGCAGGACCGTGCGGCCAGCAAACGACTTGCTGACCGAGCGCAGACAGACGTCGGCGCCGCTCATGCCTTCACCCGATCGGCATAGTTCGGATGCCAGCGCAACAGGCGCCGTTCGATCAGCCGCGTGATGAAGTCAGACAGCCAGCCTGCGATGGCATAAAGCATGATGGCCAGCACGATGATATCGATGCGCAGCAGTTCGCGGGCATTCTGCACGAGATACCCGACCCCGTCCCGAGATGCGATAGTCTCGCCGACAACGAGCGTGAGCCATGCCACGCCGAGGGCATAGCGTATGCCGACCAGGATCGGTTGAAGTGCCGCCGGCAGAATGATTGACCATACCAGGGCGGCGCGCCCGAGACCGTAGGACCTGCCGAGTTCGATCAGCCTGGGATCGACATTGCGAATGCCGCCGACGGTATTGATGTACACGGGAAACAGCGATCCCAGCGCGACCAGAATCAGTCGCGGCTCCTCGCCAATGCCGAACCAAAGGATCATCAGCGGCACCAGTGCCAGATGAGGGATGGTCCGGATCATCTGCAGCGAGCGGTCGAGAAGGTCGCGCACAGACTCGAACAACCCGACGAGCAAGTCGAATAGCAGACCAGCACTGGCACCAATGCTGAAGCCGATTGCAACACGGCGAAGGCTGACCAGAATATCATGCTGCAATTCGCCCCGCTCGGCGAACTGACTTGCGGCGCTCCAGATGTCCGACGGGGCAGGCACAATCGCAGTCGACACAACGCCGGTAACCGACAGGACCTGCCAAGAGGCCAGCAACCCGAACGGCAGCAGCCATGGCAGGAACAACGACCTCCACAGCGCACTACGGGCTCGCGACGGTGTCGCCGCGCCAGCCTCTTGCGCGACGTCGGCTACGATGGTCACAACAGGTTCGCCGGCACGTAAGGCGGCTTCGTTGCGCGCAACCATTGGCGTCGCTGCCGCGTCGGCAGGCGTAGACAGTAGTGACGCATCCGTCATCGAATCCAACTTACTCCGTCTCACATGAGGCGACATCAGCTTTGCAAACTCCGACGTTCAATTCGATAGTAGTGAAATTCATTTTTCAGCGTACAACGCTGAAGCTATTCTACTTAGCTGGGTCGTGGGCAGAATCTATTTTCAGCCTATCTAGGTATAGGCTGCGTGGTCGCCAGCGCGGCGTCGCCGCTGGACAAGCGCACTTGCGCTCGCTCCGCCGCGCGGGCAGAGCCGAAGTGACCGTCATCGAGACTGTCAATGGCGCACTCAGATGAGAACAAGCGTAAGCCGCGGCCTTTGCTAACGACTATCCTGCAGTTCGATTCGATACTTCAATGAAATAGGCCTGCAAAGCAGTCGCAGGCGACTGGGAGATTCGAATGGTAGCGTTACCGGACGATGGTCATTTTCAACTGCTTGGTCCTCCTTAACCGACCAGCGTTTGTGAGTTTGGTTGTCCATGGCGCCTGCTGCGGCTTGACAGGAGCTAGTGGCTTCGAGGAAATGCTCGCCCGCAAATTCTGTGGACGCGAGCGTCTATGATCCGGTCCGAACTCGTTGAGCGTATCGCCGGTCGAAATCCGCGCCTTTGTCAGCGCGACGTCGAGAACATTGTGAATGCAATTCTCGGCGAGATCGTTGCTGCACTCGCACGCGGAGATCGAGTTGAGCTTCGTGGCTTCGGAGTCTTTTCTACCAAGCAGCGACGGGCCCGCGTGAGCCGAAATCCGCGAACGGGCACGCTCGTGCAAGTAAACGAGAAGCGCCTTCCGCTCTTCAAAGCCAGCAGGGAAATGCACGAACGGTTAAACGGCAACGCGAGACCGAAAGACGGCAACTTTGGCACCCGAGACAGTCTAAGAGCGTCCGGGCAGTCCAAGTGGCCGGGGTGAGCGCCCCCTGTCCCCCTGTATTGAAGAAGCAACCTTAATATTGTTTTCGCAAACGGAAGCGCAATGGAGACTCCACAAGCCTCAATGAACAAGTCACGCTGAGGTTCTGCATCCATGGCGATCGATTGCCCTTCCCAGAGCGCGCCGGACGGATGAATCACGATGATCTCCGGGTCGGTGCTTCGAATCGTCTCCTCAACCGGCGGGTAAAGGACAGTGTCGCCCGCCCAATAGAGGCTCGGCTCGCCTTCCAGTTCAATGCTGAACCCTATGACTGGTCCCATCTTCTCGACGACCCGGCCAACGCCATGGCGGCCTTCGCGCCGGGTGAGCTTAACGCCGCGCCAATCCAGCTTCTCGTGAAGTGGCGTGACCTTTTCGAAGCCAAAGGAACGGATTTTGGTGTCATCTCCGGGTTGGCAGACCATCGGCAGATCCTTGGGGACCAGACTTTGCGCCACGGGATCGAAATGATCAGAATGGAGATGAGACACGATAACAGGCTCGACGCCGTCCAGCGCCTGGTCGGTGCTCACGGGGAGGTCGACCAGCGGATTTGGTGAACGTCCCGCAATGGAGGGGCGGCTGTGCCTCGGAGCGAAGAACGGATCGATGAGGATCGTCCGCTCGCCAAGACTCAGCTTCAACGTTGCGTTTCGCAGGAGCTGCAGCTTCATCCGTCATTCCCCTTTGCTAGTAGAGATTTTTATGGGCGTCGATCTCAATCCGCGCCTCAATGTCTTTGACAGTGAGATCAGCAGGCACGGTCTGATCGGAAATCATCTGTCCGAGGGACGGCAGCTTGGCCCGATCCAGCCGATAATCATCCTGCCAGAGACGGCTGCGCTTGAGCGCCTTAGTGCAGTGAAGGAATGCTTCGGTGACGGTGACGACGATCGCAAGCTTCGGCGCCTTGCCGGCAACCGACATGAATTCGAGAAGCTTCTGCGAGCGCGTGAGACGCGCCGTGCCATTGACCCGGAGCAATTCCTCGATGCCGGGAATAACAAACAGAAGCCCGATCGCCGGATTGGTGAGCAGATTCTCCATCGTGTCGAGGCGGTTGTTGCCAGGCCGATCCGGAATCGCCAGATGATCGGGATCGAAAATGTGCACGAAGCCCGGGGCATCGCCCCTGGGGCTGACGTCTTGGCCACGCTGCGGATGCGACGAGCCGATGATGACAAGCGGTGCATGCGCGATGAAGTTACAGCAATGCCGATCCAGCCGGTCGAGCTGCTTGGCGCGCATCAGGGCCGACGGCACAAGATACGGTGGCCGCAACTCATCGGCGGACGTGAGATAGGTCAGCTCCTCCAGCATGCCCCTCCTCAATCCCTGACGTTGCGGGGGTATGTCTGTTTGGCCGCATCGGCCAAGGCAAGGTCGACCTCAACGCTGATGATCAGATTGTCGTCGCTGGTGCGCGCGAGGATGTCTCCATCAGGCGCTATGATCCAGCTACCGCCGGCAAGGTTGCCGCCACGACGGTTTGCCGTCACCACGAACGCGCCGGCTGCAATCGCCACCATTCGCGTCGCCACCTCCCAGCGCGCATGTCCGCTGGTTGCTCGTGGCGCAGCAATCAACTGGACACCCGCCTGCCCGAGTCGACGTGCCGCAGTGCTCACCATCAGCTCTGTGCAGACCAATTCAGCGAAACAGAGCTCCCCGTCACGCACGGGAAGCACATTCCCTGGGCCGCGGTCGAACCAGGTTGCTTCCCAACCGCCTTCCTGCTGGGGAAGCCACGCCTTGGGTCTGCCTCGCACCAGACCGCACTCCGGTTTCCAGAGAAAGGTCTCATTCCATCGCCGTGTGTCTACCTCGACCGCCCGCGTCCCGACGATACGCTTTGCCATCACGTGCTTCAGCTCGTCCGAAATCCTGGCATGCGTGGCGACGGCTTGACGCCACACCACGTCGTTGAAGACCGGACTTTCCCAAAAGCTGTCAACGCCTGCCAACTCGGGAAGAACCAGAAGATCGACGGGCACTTTGGCGAGCTCGCTTTCGAGCCTGCGCCACATCGCCCCTGCCTCATCGGTCCGACCGGGGAATTCGCAGGTCGCTACGCGAAACGTCATAGGGTTCTCCATCTTGGCAAATCTTGCGGCGAGCGAGGCGGGTTGACCAGTGGCACACATGCCGGATATCGTTAAGATTATGCCAGCCGTACGCGCAGCTCGTCAGAAATCACCGCCACGACGGGAGCAACTTGTCGCCGTGCTCGCCTATGATGGCGTCAACGCTTTTGAGCTTGGGATGGCCGTCGAAGTGTTCGGCCTGACCGATATGGGGGCTGACTGGTATCGCCTCGTCGTTTGCACCGAGCATCCAGGACGGCAGCTTGTTGCGAACAACGGCATCAGAATTGTCGCCGACGTGAGCCTAAAGATACTGGCGCGAGCCACCACAATTATCGTGCCGGGCCGGGAAAATATCGAAGACGCTCCATCAGCAACCCTGCTCGACACGCTCCGCCGTGCGCATCGTCGGGGTGCGAGGATCGCGTCTATCTGCGCCGGCGTGTTCATCCTCGCTGCCGCCGGGTTGCTCGATGGCCGCCGTGCCACAGGGCATTGGGCACAAGCCGTGCTGCTCTCAAGCAAATATCCAACGATAAATGTCGATCCAAACGTACTCTACGTCGACGATGGCGACATCATGAGTTCAGCCGGGCGGGCCGCAGGTCTCGATCTGTGCCTCCACATCGTCAGACGAGACTATGGCGCGCAGATCGCCAACCAGGTCGCACAGCGGCTTGTTGTGCCACCTCATCGCGAAGGCGGGCAAGCGCAGTATATTCCACAACCCGTTCGCAAAGCTGAGGGCGATGCGCTGGGATCTGTGTTTGCGTGGGCGCAACGCCACCTCGATCAAGACCTGGCGATCAACCGTCTCGCTGCCCGGGCAAGGATGAGCCGCCGCACTTTCATAAGGCGATTCGAGGAGGCAACCGGCATGTCGCCGGGTGAATGGGTCGTGCAGGCGCGCGTGTCGCGGGCTCGGGAACTTCTGGAAGCGACGCAGATTCCAATCGAAGGGATCGCGACTGCCACCGGGTTCGGCTCGGTCGAAGCGCTGAGGCATCATTTCAGATTTCGTCTGGACACGAGCCCAGCTCGCTATCGCGCCGCCTTTCTGAGATCCGCCGGATCGCAGGCGGCATAGATAGAAAGGAGCACGGTCACTCCTTTCCCTCCGGCCATCATGCCCATGTCGATCCAATCGTTCGGTTCAATCGGTTCTGGAGCCTTGGCGGCGCCAGGGTACAGGTTTTACAGCTTACGCGATAAGTTATGTCGCTCAGGGTAGAGCTCTTCTGATTGCGATCATGTGCGCGACTTCATTTTCCAATCGAGCCAGGGTTTCTGCGAAATCAACCTTATCGGTATCGATCACAAGATCACTGAACGATCGTGCGCCGTAGCCTTCGGCAATCATGACCCGGATGCGATCGTGTTCCCCAGAGCTAAAGCCCCTCCCCCGCCGCTGGTCGACAATCGCCGTGTAGGTGGCTCGCAAGCTGATGAAAAACGAGCTTGCGCCGCATTCGCCAAATTTTCTTCGGAAATAGATCCAACTGATGCAACTGAGTGGGTAAGCAACGATCACTACGTCTCTGCTTTCCAATATCGCCGTACCCGTCTGAACTATAGCCCGGCTTGTTTGCAGGATTGAGCAGTACCAGGGGCGGCTGGGATCTGAGAAATCGTCCCCGTCGATAAACCCACCCGGGAGTCGTTCGGCAAGGGCGCGTCCGAGCGTCGTTCTGCCCACCCCGACCGGACCACTGAGGAAAATTGAGAACTTCATCGCTTAAAACGCGTCTTCGTGCAAAATCTCTCTGTTAAACTGAGAAAATACTCTTCGTATTGAAAGGAGACAAGGTTGGAAACTCCATCGGAATTGAACGGGCTTCGGAGCAGCATCGACAATCTGGACGCAGCCCTGGTCCACATCCTCGCGGAACGCTTCAGGTGCACTCGGCAGGTCGGAGAACTTAAGGCGCGGCTTCAGCTGCCCGCCGCAGATCCAGTTCGCGAGGAAAGGGCAGGCTCGCACAGGCCGCCAACCTTGACCCGGATTTTGCCCAGAAGTTCCTGGCATTCGTCATCAAAGAAGTGATCCGGCATCACGACATTGCTCGGGAAGCGATCGGAGACGCGTGAAACTGTCTCGTTCCGCATGGGACGCGTAGTCCGCCAACAGGCGCCACCTTCAACGGTGGCTATAAACGGATCGATGGCTTAGCGCGACCAAAAGCCATCGGGACATACATCTTCAGAGAAAGAAGGACGACAAATAGCCGATCTACATTGTTTTCCGCGTTCGATAACCGTGCGGACCGCGGGGATGGGCAATGTGAACATCACCATCTCCCTCACGCAGCGATCGCGTCAGGCAGGTAGCGCAGATGCACCGGCAGTTTCACGGCGACCTCCGCACCCGCTAGCCGGTCGAGCAGCTTCAGCACGCTGCCCTGACGCCCACCATAGAACAGCACGGTGCGCGGGCCGGTCGCCGGCATAGCCGCGATAATCTCATGCGTGCTCGACCAGACGTGTTCGAGTTGCTCTTCGCGCGTCATCGCTCTCACTGGTTGCGATTCCCGCTCGACGATCGCAGCGAGCATCCGGTCGGGCGAGCCCTTGGCGGAGAGATCGCAATAGCGGTGGAAAGTGCGCGCACGACCGTCGATCGTCAGCGCTAACAAGACGCTGGTGATGCTGCCGGTGAGGAATTCGCGCGAACATATCGCTACGCATCCAGAGCGGTGGCAGGATCTCGAACATACAGTCAAGTCCGTCGTGGTGCGGAATGCTTGTTCTCTTTCACGCAAATTGGTGGCACCTGTTGCTCGACGCCAATTCTTATGAAGCAGCTATCAGTAAAAATTGATGCTCGCAATATCTTCACCAGCTTCTGCGCGCTTCAAAACACGAACTACAAAATCGTCGGGCGTGCTAGAGGCTGACAAGAGGTAGAGCGTCGTAGGAGTCAAATGCACAACCGCTGCGCCTTTGTCTGCCGCCCACGCTGCTACTCGCATGTAGGCTTGCGCGGCTCGCACCGGAATACAGACTTCCCATTCTACCCATTGTAGAAATGCCCCATGCGAAAGGTGACGTTTCGCTTCGCGTAGCGCTTTCCCAATTTGTATGATGGATGTCACACATTGTTGTCGAATGCGATCGGCTTGGCCACGCAGGAACCGCGCGACAGTAGGTTGCACGTCGCTGTAATCGAATCTGGCTCTGATAGAAATATCGTTAGTGCTTCCGTTTGATCGACCACTCCTCAAGTCAGTGCTCATCAACCAGCTCGCAACTTCAACATCGCGCCACACGTCGATCTAGTCTCATGCAACCACAAATTTTAATGACGGTAAACAGCAGGTGCGACAAATTTGATCTGGCTTCCGCACGCTTGCGTGTTACGCTTAAACGTCGCACAGGTACGCAAGGGTTCGTTGATTGCTGATTGTGTCCAACGCTCCCGCTCGACGGTGATGACAGCGCATCTGGCGCTAGCCTTGGCGATGCGGAATGTCGTGTCGCCGAGCCGAAGCTGTCGCCAATCGTCCTCCGCCCATGGAGGCGCACCCTTCACGACCACATTGGCCCTAAATCTCGTGTGGCTTACCGGTCATTTCAAACGCTCACTCAAATCGTCGAGCGACGTCGCGTTAATCAGCAGCAAAGGAAAATCATCGGCAAATGAAAACCGGTCGGCAGGCCGCTAACGGCTCGATGGCGCTCACTAGAGGCGGACAATTAGCGCAACTTATGATGGGTTAAGTTTCAGCTCGCGCAACAGCCGGCGGCGCGAGCGAGCAGCACGTGGGTTTCAAGGGCTCATCAAGGAAGAAATGATACATCAGTTGGATTCGGCTAATCATGCACGGACAACTTGAGACCTATTGATCTTGAAATACGTATTCCAGCAGCCGTATATCGAAAAGTCGGTTAGGCAACGCACCTGTTGCGTGGCAAGCTCTCTCACAGAGAGGGGCGCGTTCTCGCGCGAGAAATCCAACGAGGACGGGACCGATTACTAGGGGCACCTCGTGTTTGTCCATGATGTATCGTGCTTTTCTGAAAAGCTGTCGACTATGCTGGGCAGGTCCTCAACATTCGCCAAGACATTCCTGATGGCGTGTCCCGTTCATCGGACTCGGCGCCAATCAGTTCTGGTGCGTATCCGACCGACATCTTCTTCAGCGAAGCATTCAATCATTGCTTCCGGGCTGAACCAAAGAGAGTTCTGAAGCGGCGCAAACGATTGGAGTGACCCATTCAAGAAAAAGACCGGTCACCGGCAACTCGCCATACAGCTTCGACGGTGCCTGTGGAATTTCGGGAGTTGCGCTGGGCGATCATAGCGTCCCAGCACCGAAGCTTGCGCCAAGCGGCGGAGACGCTCAGAATCAAGCAACCGACCCTTAGTCGTTGCCTGCGAGATCTCGAATGCAAGTTGGGCGTCACTCTCTTCAAGCGCACCAACGGCGGCACGCGGCCGACCATCGAGGGACAGGAATTCCTCGATGCCGCCCAGCGCATCGTGGATCAGACCGAAGCAATGACGGTTCGTGTCAAGAACCGCTCGCGCGGTGAGAGCGGTCGATTGACCATCGGTGTCCACGCCTCATTCTCAGCCGGCAATCTCCGGGCCACGTTCCTCGACCATCGGCAGCGCTTCCCAGAAGTTGATCTGCATCTGGTGGACGGATCGAGAGACCATCTGATCTCGGACCTCGCCAATTCCGCGATTGACATCGCCTTCGTGGCCGACCCCACTCCAAGCTGGAGCGACAGGACCTTGTTGCTCTGGAGCGAACGAGTCGTCGTCGCTCTCCCCAAGAACCATCCGCTGACAGCGCGTAATGTTGTTCATTGGGGCGAACTGAGGGAGGAAGCGCTTCTGTTGTCACAGCGCGGTCCGGCGCCGGAATTACTCAAACTTTTCGTCAGCAAATTGGGAGGTTCCGAACCGTGTTGGCTGCATCACCATGATGTGGCGCTCGACCGGCTCCTCACCTTGGTCGGAGCGGGCTGGGGTGTCCTGCTGGCACTGGAGGGTGCGACCGGCGCGGCCTATCCGGGGGTCACCTTCCGCGAGGTGCATGACGCTGACGGTCCTACCAGGCTGAGCTTCCGCGCTTACTGGCGGCAGACCAACTGCAATCCATCCCTGCGTCCGTTCCTCGACCTGCTTCGCGAACGCTATCCAGACCTCTCGGCCGGCCCAGGAACGGACTGAACAGCATTTCGCCGTACCTTCCACGAAGGCTCGATCCATCGCCATGAAGCGCTCGATCATCGGCGCGATCGGTTTGGCAGATTCGATCAGTATCGTCGCGTCGCCGCTACGCGTCAAACTCCGCATAGCTTTTGAGGTCCTTGATCGTCGCCGGCAGCTCGATCGTGAGCTACCGGCTTGTCGTGTTCAAGTGGTCAAACTTGAGCTGCGTCACGGTGTTTCTCCCTCCGGTAAAGAGCTAGAACCAAGTCATATGCCGCCGCCCGTGAAACAATTCGCGATTAGGCTGGAACGGCGAACGAAGACGTTGCTTCCACCATTGTCGGCTGACGGACCGATATAGCCGCGGTGTCGCATAGAATGGCGCCGGTGCTTGCTATGATCGCCTCACAGTCCCGGCAGGCTGAACCTCGCCTGCCGCCGACGCTGGCGCTCCTAATCGCTGAACCTGACGCTGGTCGACGGCCGAAGCACCCACGGGAAAGCGAACCAGGCCCATGCGATGATCTGAGGGACAAGATTGAGGATAAAGGCTACCTGGTACGCGATCTGCGGATAATGCCCCGCCAGAGGCGTCCAATGTTCAAGGACAATGCCAGTGGCATATTGCAGGACAAACGCCCCACCGATATGGAATACGTTCAGCGCAGCATTGGCCCGTCCGGCAAGTTCTTTCGGGAAATAACTAGCCAGGATCGCATAGCTAAGCACCGTAGCGGCGCCAACGGCGGCCACAGCGGCCCACAGGACGTACGATGACAACGGCCACCGGAGGATAATCCCGAGTTGCACGGCAATGAACACAAGGCCGACGACAGCGAGGAGCGCCTCTGTTCCGATGCCATAGCGACGCAGCCGATCAGCCAGAATGCCTAGCAGGAGCGCACCCAGGCTGAGGGCTGCGGCCATGACAAACAAATGTTGCACCAACGCAGCGCGATCAAGTCCCTCGACGTCAGTGAACCACTGCGCGGCCCAAAGTCCCTGCAGCGCCCAGGCGGTGCCGACGCAAGTCGCTGATAGCGGCGCCAGACGCCAGAAATGCGGATCGGTATAAATCGTCTTCAAGCTGGCCATAGCTGTTCCACGCATGACCGGCGTTGCCGATGCACTCTCGGGCACCAAGAGATAGATGATCGCCGAACAACCGGCCGTGACGAGAGCGAACAATGCGAAGAGCGTCCTCCACCCAACCCAAGCCAGCAACAACTGCGCTGGCGAGGTCGCGGTGACCGCTCCCAATGCACCGAGCATGACCATCAGGCCGTTGAGAAACGGAAGACGGTCCTTCGGAAACCAGAGAACGAGGGCTTTCAGTCCGGCGGTTAGGCTCGCGGCGACACCGAGACCGACTAGGGCCCGGCCTAGAAGCAGCATGAGCAAATTGTCCGATGTAGAAAACAATGCGGCACCGACCGCAGCAGCAACCAGCAGCACGCTCTGGACTAGCCGCGGACCATAGCGGTCCAGAAGGATGCCGACCGGTATCTGCGCTGCCGCGAACGTGAGAAAATAGACCGAAGTGAGCAAGCCAAGATCACCGGCGCCGAGCCCCAACTCCAATGTCAGGGGAGCGGCGATCAAGGCGTTAATTGTCCTGAAGAGGTACGAGAGATAATAACCGACAGCAAAAGGCAGAAACACCCGTATGATAAGAGCGGGGCCATTTACGTCTGCTAACTCGCGTCGCGGCGCAGAAGACGCCGTTGACATGGGCCGCCGTGCCCGAAACGTCGTCTCATCGCCGCTGGACCCCTTGCTGAAGCGGGCCGTGAGCCTGTTTTGGAAAGTTCCGAATGCTGCCGTCCTCCCGCACGGCAGCGTTCGGCTCTGATGCACCATCAACCGTGGCGGATGCGGTAAGAATTGATTCAGAAGACTTGGAAGTAGTGCCGAGCGCCTCGCTGGCCGCGAAGTCACCCCCGGAGCGGCTCTCATTTCTCCTGATACGGCGGTTCATAGTCTCCCGCATGAGAGACGTCCCCCGCTCGACACGACGTCCTGCTTGCGCGGCGAACTCCTCGAAGCGTTCGGAGCCCACGACAGTCGCCATATGCTGCTCTGCCGCCGATAACGAGGGCGTAACGGCCAAGTGAAAGCGCGCGTGAAGGGCGACGACCTCGTTCACCATCTTGAGATCGGCACCGAGACGCCCGATCTGATCGTTTAACTCAGTGAGGCGACCTGCCACGATCGCGAAATGTTCAGCAGCGCTATCGGATTCGAGAAAGCGATCGAGCGCGGCTTCGATAAGTTCTGATTTTGTCACTCCCGCGCGAGTAGCCGCGGCGGTCAACCGCGTTGTCATGGGTTCGCTGAGGTGAACGCCAGTCCGGGATTTCATAAGACTGCTCACTGTGAAGCGCCTAGAGTTCAGTCAACGGGCCACGGCCTTCGTGCGTGTATCGGACGTCATCTCAAGTTTCAGATTGGATTTGGCCTCAATCTCCGGACGCCCGCGGCGCCAGCTCCCACGCTCGACGGCGGCTAGAAAGCTGTCGAGCTGAGCATTGAATGCTGCCTGTTCTTCCAGATTGATGGTGTGGCCGGTATTGGGGCAGATCCAAAGACCGGCGTTGGGAAGCACTGTTTTCAGCATCAGGTTGGTCTCGAGGCAGGGTACGTCCTCGTCGCCAACGGCCAGCAATGCCGGTATTCGCATCGCTCCGAACTGATCGGCCAGATCATGCAATGACGGCCGTAACGCCTGACAGCGCGCCATCGTATTCGATAGACCCAGCGGTGAGTGGTGACGCAGGCGTTCCCAAAACTCTTGCCAACCCCGTGTATCCTTGTATTTGAGTTGGATACGAGTCTGACCATGTGCCATTTTCCGGGCCATCGCATCCATGCCGCGCTCGATGAAAGCCCGCGCGAGAATGGAGGTTTCTCTCGACCAGGCGTCGCGCTCCGAAGGAGCCGATCCGGCTCCCACACCGGCCGCGACAATCGCGCTGGCTCTCTGCGGAAAGCGCAATCCAAACTGCAAGGCGGCATATCCGCCCATGCTCGATCCGACCAGGTGTGCCTGTTCGATGACAAGGCCACGCATGACGGCGGCAATGTCGTTCACAGCGAGCTCCCAGCCATAGAGGGCCGGATCGCGAGGAGCGTCGCTGGGGGCATATCCACGGGCGTTGAAGGTGATGCAGCGATAGCTACGGGAAAAATACCGAACCTGGGTTTCCCATTGGCGGCTATCTGAGCCGAGCTCGTGCAGGAAAATGATCGGATGACCATCGCCGGCTTCCTCAAAATAAAGCTTCACACCCGTGGCATCGATATATGGCATCTGACTTCCTCTTCACCTGAACGCGTTTACGTGAGCAAAATTCTGGTCTGACCGGATTTGACTTGACGGGCTTTGGTCCCTGCCACCTCTCACAAGGCAACGCTGAACGATCGTTCCTTCATCGATTTGTTGCCGCGCGTTTCACCTTTGAGAACCCTTTGTCTGTCGCCATGAATCTTTGGATCATCGGAACGATGAGCTTGGCGGGATCGGGCGCCGGCTGTCCGCTCTCGCGCGCGATCGCCTCGGCGTAATTTTTAAGATTCCTGAAGACCGCTGCCGGAAGCTCAATGGTGAGTTTGACTGGCTTGTCGTCTTCGAGTGGCCCGAGCTTGAGCTTCGTCACGGCATTCCTCCCTTCCGGTAGGGGGCGAGTACTAAGTCCCGCGTCACAACCACGCGGACCGGAAAGCCTGGCCGGATCGTCAGCGTCGGCTGGATATTGAGCTGACGCTGCACGATCTGCTGGCCGGTCTGGCTGATGCTGTTGGACGCTCCGCTGCGGATCGCTTGAACGAGATTGTTCTCGTTCTGGCTCGTGCCCGCCTCGGCTCCGACGCTGAGCATGGTCGAGAGAACGGCGGCCTTGAACAGCATGCCCCAGTGGTTGTCGACCTCGTCCTCGAGCCCGGCATAACCACCGGTGTCCGCGCCGGGCTGGCGCTCCAGCACGATCGAATTGCCGTCCGGCATGATGATGCGGGTCCAAACCAGGAGGATGCGGCTCTGGCCGAACGCGACGGAGCTGTCGTACTGACCGATCAGCTTGGCGCCCTGGGGGATCAGAAGATATTTACCGGACGGACTGTCATAGACCGCCTCCGTCACCTGAGCGGTGATCTGGCCTGGCAGATCGGACCTGATGCCCGTGATGAGTGCAGCCGGGATTACGGTGCCAGCCTGCACGACGTAAGGTGAGACCTTGACTTCGAGCCGATCCGGACTGACCGTGCGCTTGTCCGTCGAGGCGTTGAGGAAGGCCGTCTTGCGGTCCTGCATGTTTTGAGCAGATCCGGCATCGACGGGTGGGGTCGCGGCTGGGGCCGTCGCAGTGGCAGGCGAGGTATTCGGGATGGGTTGGCCTATGCTCTGCGGTTGCTGAACCGTCTGGGCGAAGAGGCGGCTGACGCGCGCCGCCTCGATCTCCTGGCTTCTCCGCTGCGCCTCCGGATCGGACGTCGTTCCCGGGACCACGGTATTCGGTGCAGCGCCCGCGTTGAGCATCGGCTTGCCGAGATCGCCGGGCAGCGGTGGTCCGAGCGGCGGCGCTTGACGCGGTAGGCCGGTATAATCCTTCGGCAAGGCGGCAAGGCCCTCAGGTGAAGGGCGGTTCTGGGTGCTGAGGAGCTCCTGGCCGACTTGCTGCTTGTTGCGGGTCTGCAGGGCGTAGCCGAGCGCACCGGCGACCGCCAGCGCAGACACCGCGCCAAGGCCGACCAGCATCTTGCGCGAGAGGCGTGTGACAGGCGGCCGCTCGCCTCGAAGCCGAAGATCCGGCGGTGCGACGGGTGGGACGTCGTTTTGACGTTCGTCTTCGCTGCCTATCGCCATGCGCGCGGCCTTCCGTCGGTGCGGACAATGCGCACGCGCCGCTCGCTATCCTTGTCGCCAAGACGTAATTCGGCGGCCGCGAACAGGCGATCGACGATGTAGTAATTGCGGTTCGCCCGGTAGTTGACAAGCTCTGAGCCACCGGCCGGACCGATGACAAACAGCGGCGGCATTTCGCCCTGGACGATACCGCTGGGAAACTCGATATAGACCTTATTCCCGTCGTCGAAGGCGCGCAGCGGGCGCCAAGCCGGGTCATCGCCCTCGATCGCGTAGCGGAAGTTGATCGAGGCGAGATCGACGCCGGCCGCAATCGGCGCCGCGGCCTCAGCCGTCGCGTTCTGCTGCCGAAGCGCAATGAGCTGGTCCTCGGGATATTGCCAGGAGACCGAGGCCATATAGGTCTTTTCCGTCGAGCGCAGCTCGAGGAGATAGGTTCGCCGGTCGGTGTTGATGACGAGATTGGTGATCAACTCCGGCCGCGTCGGCTTGACCAGGATGTGGATCTTCTTGCTCGCGCCCGCGCCGCTCTCGGTATCGCCGATGATCCAGCGCACGGTGTCGCCGGCGGCCACCGGACCGGAGCCGACGAGCTGCTCGCCCTCCTGGAGGGCGACATCGGTGATCTGGCCGGGCGCCGTATAGACCTGGTAGAGGGCTCCGCCGGAGAACGGATAGACCTGGACCGCATTGATGAAGCCGTTGCGGACGGGCTGCACCCGGGCCGCGGCATTGGCCTGTTTGACGCGAACTTTTGGGTCGGCGGCTTCGGGGACGTGCTTGCCGGCCGCGAGGGGTTTCAACTGGCCGGGCAGCGGCAGCAGCTTTGGCAATTCGACGATCTTGACGGGTGGCGGCGGATCGGCCGTGAGCGTCGCGGGCTCCGCGCTATCGTAGTTGATGTCAGGCGGGATGAAATTGTGCGCGCAGCCGCCGAGGGAAGAGATGGACATCAGCAAAGCCGCCAAAGCGGATTTACGGAAGCACGTGTTCTCTCCCTTCTGGCTTTGCTGAACGATAGAGAGACGCGAAGCCGGACCGCCGGCATGTGAGAAAAACGGCGGGGTCATTGTCCCAGCTCCTTTGACCAGTTGATGGCGTTGACGTAGATGCCGAGTGGATTTTTGCGCAGCCGGTCGGCGTCGGTCGGTGGCTGAATCGCGATGGTGAGGATCGCGGTCCAACGTGTGGTGCCGGCGAGCGCTCCGTCCTGATAACGGTGCTCCACCCAGGCCACGCGAAAACTGTCGGGCGAGGCGCGGATGACGCTGGAGACGTCGATTGCGACCTGCTGCTTGCCGAGACTGGCGAAGGGGTCGTTAGCGCGGGCGTAATCGTTCAGCGCCATCGCGCCCGCCGTGGTCGTGAAGTCGTAGGCCTTCAGCCAGTTCTCCCGCACGATGATCGGATCCGCGGGAAGCGAGCGCACCATCGCGATGAAATGGGCGAGATACCAGGCGATCTGCGGATCGCTCGGCCGGTAGTCGGCGACGGCCGGCGCCACGGCTTGTGCCTCACCGATCTTGTCGACCTGCACCACCCAGGGAACGACGGTGCCGTGCGTGGATTGCCAGACCAGACCGCCGGCAAGACCGCACGAAAGGATCAGCGAACCGAAAGCCATCAGCCGCCAGTTCTTCGCCTGCACACGCGCGGAGCCGATGCGATCGTCCCAGGCTTGCGCGGCGCGCTGATACGGGGTTGCAGGTTCGGGCGTGCGGCCGTAGCGGACCGACGATCGCCGAAAGACTGACATTGTTATTCTCCCCCTGATAGCTCGACGGAATGGCCGCCACCATGGCTGTCGCCGGATTTGAGGGCTTGCGCGGCCGTCTGCGCGCCGTGAACGATCGTCTGATTGCGCTTGACGCGCTGGGCCCAGGCGGGCGGACCGCTCTCGCTCGCCGCTTGAGGCGCGGCTCCATCGCTTGCGGCCGCGCCACGCTCAATGGTCCCCATGGTCGAGGAACCACCCGTGTTTGCGACACCGGCGCGGGCGCCAGAGGTGAAGCTCTCCGTCATTGCCCCCGCTGCTTGCGCGGCGGCGCGTCTGACGGGAGCTGCCGCGGCGCTGGCAGCAGCACGGCCGGCGCCGCCGATACCCGAGGCAACGCCGCCAGCACCGGATCGGCCTGCTGATGCAAGGCTGTAAGCAGAGGACATGCCGCCTGCCATCGCCGCACCACCGCGTGCGGCGGCCGCAGCACCGGAGGTCGCCGCCATCGCTCCCCTCCCCGCGAGCCCAAGCCCTGCGCCCGCCGCCATCGCGGTGCCGGCGACGGCAAGGCCGGTGCCGACCATAGCGCCCGCGCCAAGCTGCGGCGCCCCCGAGACAAGACCGGTTGCGATGCCGGGCCCGAAGATGCCGAGGCCGAGCATGGCGAGCGAGGCGAGCACGACAGAGAGCGCCTGCTCGATGGTCGGCTGGCCGCCGGCATAGGCAGTGGTGAATTGGGAGAACAGCCCCGTGCCGATGCCGACGATGACGGCGAGCACCATCACCTTGACGCCGGAAGCGACCACGTTGCCCAGCACCTTTTCCGCAAGGAAGGCGGTCTTGTTGAACAGGGCGAAGGGAATGAGGATGAAGCCGGCGAGCGTCGTCAGCTTGAACTCGATCAGCGTGACGAACAGCTGCACCGCCAGAATGAAGAACGCGATCAGCACCAGCAGCCAGGACACCATCAGCACGGCGATCTGGACGAAATTGGCGAAGAAACTGGTGAAGCCCATCATCTGGCTTGCGGCATCGAGCAGCGGCTGCGCGGCGTCGAGGCCGACCTGTGCGAGCCGGCCGGGCCGCAGGAAGTCTGCGGTCGAGATCGACGAGCCGCCGGCCTTCAGGCCAAGACCAGCAAAACTGTGGAAGATGACGCCTGAGAGACTGTTGAAGTTGGTGATGATGAAGGCGAAGAAGCCGATGTAGAGCGTCTTCTTCACCAGCCGCTGGAGAACGTCTTCGTCGGCGCCCCAGGCCCAGAACACGCCGGCCAAGGTGATGTCGATGACGATCAGGGTCGAGGCGATATAGGTGACCTCGCCTTTGATCAGGCCGAAGCCTGAATCAATGTAGGTGGTGTAGGTATTGAGGAAGGTATCGATGACGCCGACGTTGTTCATCGCGCGTCTCCTTCCGTAGCGTTCGTCATCGACGACGTGGCCGGCGCGGCCTGTGGCAGCAGCGGCCGCGCCGGCCTGCCGAAGAAGCGCGCGCGGTTCTCCTCCCAGACCGCCCGGCAGTGCGGATCTTCGGCATCCTGGGACCTAAGCGCGCGGCAGCGGCGCAGCTCGGCCGAGAGATCATCGGGTGCAGAGATGGCGGGCGCCTCGGATACCGGCCCTGACGGCGGGCGCCGATGAATGTAGGACAGCGTGGCCATGAAGATGGCCAACAGGGCGACCATCGCGACTGCGCGCCAAAAATCCGAGCGATCCATCTTCTGCGCGCCTTCAGTTGCTGCTGAACATGGTGACGTTGCCCGGCTGGTAGCCGCTGCGCGTCGAGAAGATCTTGTATTGCTGGGCGCCTTGCGACTCCGTCGCCGTCACACGCGCCTGCTCCAGCGCGTCTGCGCGCCCCTTCGCGGCCAGAACCGCGACCAGGTCTGAGAGCTGCTGCGATTGCAGGGCAAGGAGCTGATTGCCGGCTTGAGCTGCCTGTAGCGCGCCACTTGCGGACTGGCTGGCCGTGACCAGCGAGGTCATCGCGCCGGAGTTGGTCGGGATATTGCCGACGACGCCGGCTTGCACCTTCAGCGAGTCCTCGAAGGCGCCCACCGAGTTCTGCCACCGGGTTTGAGCGGCGGCGAACAGCGTCGCGTTCGATCCGGTGGCCGGCGCCGCGCCATAGCTGCTGGAATACGCGGTCTGAATTTGCTGGACGTTGAACGAAATGTTCTGCGCCTGGCTCAGCAGCGATTGGGTCCGCGCGATGGTCGACTGAAGTTGGGCCAGCGTCGACATCGGCAGGCTGGCGAGGTTCTTCGCCTGGTTCACCAGGCTCTGCGACTGGTTGGTCAGCATCTGGATCTGATTGTTGATCTGCTGCAACTCGCGCGCCGCCGTCAGCACGTTCTGGCTGAAGTTCGTGGGGTCGTAGACGATCCACTGCGCAGAGGCCCGCGTCATCACAAGCGGCGGGACCGATAGGGCGAGCGAGAGGGTGGTCGCGGCCATCAGTCTTGCGCGCGGCGTCTTGCCGGTGGTCATGGTTACACCTCCAGGTTTGTCAGGTCGGGGATGAGATCGGCGGCCCACAGGAGCTCGTGATCGGCGAGCCACGCGGGCGTAAAGTTCTCGCGGCCGTGCTCGGCGAGCAGCCGTTCGATGGCAGCATGGTCAGCCTTTGAGGAGGCCGCGCAGAAGGCGAGAGCGATCGGCCCGAGACCCAGCTCAAACAGCCGATTGCCGCGTCGCGATTGGCAGTAGTAATCCCGCTTGGGCGTCGCCCTCGCGATGATCTCGATCTGGCGATCATTGAGGCCGAAGCGCCGATAGATCGCCGTTTGCTGCGGCTCGATGGCGCGCTCGTTCGGCAGGAAGATCCGCGTCGGGCAGCTCTCGACGATCGCGGGCGCAATATTGCTGCCGTCGATGTCGGAGAGCGATTGCGTGGCGAAGACGACGGACGCATTCTTCTTCCGTAATGTCTTCAGCCATTCGCGAAGCTGCTGGGCGAAGGCGGGATCGTCGAGGACAAGCCAGCCCTCGTCGATGATGAGTAGCGTCGGCCGGCCGTCGAGCCGGCCCTCGATGCGATGGAAGAGATAGGTGAGGACGGCGGGGGCTGCACCGGCACCGATCAGGCCCTCGGTCTCGAACGCCTGGACTGACGCGAAACCGAGGTGCTCATCCTCGGCGTCGAGCAGCCGACCGGAGGGACCGCCGACGCAATAGGGTTGCAGCGCCTGCTTGAGCGCGGTCGACTGCAACAGGACGGTCAGGCCGGTGATCGTCCGCTCCTCGACCGGCGAGGACGCCAGCGAGGTCAAGGCCGACCAGACATGCTCCTTCGCGGTCGGGTCGATGGTGACGCCTTCCTTGGCGAGGATCGCGGTCACCCATTCGGCAGCCCAGGCGCGCTCCGCCGCATCGCCAATGCGTGCGAGCGGCTGAAGGGAGACGGAGTCATCGGCACTGTTCGACAGGCTGCCACCGAGGTCGTGCCAGTCGCCGCCCATGGCCAACGCCACGGTGCGGATCGAGCCGCCGAAATCAAAGGCAAAGATCTGGCTGTTGCGGTAGCGACGGAACTGGATCGCCATCAGCGCCAACAGCACGGACTTGCCGGCGCCGGTCGGGCCAACGATCAGGGTGTGGCCGACATCGCCGACATGCAGGGAGAAGCGAAACGGCGTCGAACCTTCGGTCTTACCGAAGAAGAGTGGCGGCGCCTTGAAATGCTCGTCGCGCGCAGGTCCAGCCCAGACCGCCGAAAGCGGAATCATGTGGGCCAGGTTCAATGTCGAGAGCGGCGGCTGGCGGACATTGGCGTAGGCATGCCCCGGCAGCGAGCCAAGCCAGGCCTCTAACGCATTCACCCCTTCCGGCATGCAGGTGAAGTCGCGTCCCTGGATTACCTTCTCCACAAGGCGAAGTTTTTCGGCGGCACGGCCGGGATCCTCGTCCCAGACGGTGACGACCGCGGTGACGTAGGCCTGCCCGACGTCGTCGGTGCCGAGTTCCTGCAAGGCGAGATCGGCGTCAGTGGCCTTGTTGGCCGCATCGCTATCGACCAGTGTCGAGGCCTCGTTGGTCATCACCTCCTTGACGATGGCGGCAATCGACTTCCGCTTGGCGAACCACTGTCGGCGGATCCTCGTCAGCAGTTTTACGGCCTCGGTCTTGTCGAGGAGGATCGCGCGTGTCGACCAACGGTAGGGGAAGGCAAGCCTGTTCAGCTCGTCGAGGATTCCGGGATGGGTCGCGGTCGGAAAGCCGACCACGGTGAGCGTGCGAAGATGGTGGCTGCCAAGGCGCGGCTCGAGGCCGCCGGCGAGCGGCTCGTCCGCAAGCAGCGCGTCGAGATGCATCGGCGTCTCCGGAACGCGGACGCGCTGGTGCCGGGTCGAGATGGTCGAGTGCAGGTAGGTGAGCGTGTCACCATCATCCAGCCATGCCACCTCTGGCATGAAGCCTTCGACCAGTTGCAGGACGCGGTAGGTCCCGATCGACAAACCCGCGCAGCAGTTCATGCGGATCGACGCCGCTCTGCGTACGGCCCTCATAGAGCCAGCCCTCGATGCGCGAGGCGTCCTCGGCCGGGGGAAGCCAGACGAAGGTCAGGAAATAGCGGCTCTCGAAATGCGCACCCGCCTCCTCGAACGCATCGCGGCGCTCGAGATCTACCAGCGCTGATGCGGCATCGGGAAAGGCACTGTATGGATAGGTCTGAGCGGTGATGCGCTGGGCCTCGACGAAGATTGCCCAGCCTGAGCCAAGGCGGCGCAACGCGTTGTTGAGGCGCGCCGTTACGCCGACCAGCTCCGCAGACGTCGCGCTGTCGAGGTCAGGACCACGGAATCGCGCCGTCCGCTGGAACGACCCGTCCTTGTTGAGGACCACGCCCCGTTCGACCAAGGCTGCCCAAGGCAGGAAGTCGGGAAGGCTGGCGGGCCGATGGCGATATTCGGCGAGGTTCAGCATGGAAGCCTCATGTCGCAAGGTAAGGCGGATAGCGGAGGTGGCGGCGAACAACCTCCACGAACTGCGGGTCGCGCTTGGCCGCCCACACGGCCGCGACGTGGCCGACGGCCCAGATCAGCGCACCGGGGATCCAGAGACGAAGACCGAGCGCGATGGCCGCCGCCAGCGTGCCGTTGGCGATCGCGACGCTGCGCGGCGCGCCGCCCATCAGAATCGGCTCCGTGAGCGCGCGATGGACCGGCGCGAAGAAGTCCGGTACCTCCGGATCGACAATCGCAGCCATCAGACGAGTGCCCCACCCGAGAAGCTGAAGAAGGTGAGGAAGAAGCTCGATGCGGCGAAGGCGATCGACAGTCCGAAGACGATCTGGATCAGCCGGCGGAAACCGCCGGCGGTGTCGCCGAACGCGAGCGTCAGGCCGGTCACAGTGATGATGATGACGGAGATGATCTTGGCGACCGGACCTTGCACCGATTCCAGGATCTGATTGAGCGGCGTCTCCCACGGCATCGAGGAGCCGGACGCGTGTGCCGCAGGCGCGAACGCGATCGAGAGGAAGGCGAGCGCCGCGAGGTCGGTGATGCGGCGACGAACGCGGCGGATCGCGGGAGGAAGTTGGATCATGAGGGGTCTCCGGGAAGCGAGGGGTCACCGCCCGCCCCTGCGGACTGGACGCGGTAATCGCCGGTGGCGGCATCAAGGCCGGCGACGAGAGCAAGTTCGGCGAGGCGGCGTTCGCTGCCGCGGCCGCGCAGCACCGCGACGATGTCGATGGTCTCGGCGATCAGCGCCTTGGGAACGGTGAGGACGGCTTCCTGGATCAGCTGTTCAAGGCGGCGAAGCGCGCCCAGCGCTGTGCCGGCGTGAATCGTGCCGATCCCACCGGGGTGGCCGGTGCCCCAGGCCTTGAGGAGCTCCAGGGCTTCGCTGCCCCGCACTTCGCCGATCGGAATGCGGTCGGGGCGCAAGCGCAGCGAGGACCGGACCAGATCGGACAGCGACGCAACGCCGTCCTTGGTACGCAGCGCGACTAGGTTCGGAGCGCGGCATTGCAGTTCGCGCGTGTCCTCGATCAGCACCACGCGATCGGTGGTGCCGGCGATTTCGGCGAGCAGTGCGTTGGTGAGCGTGGTCTTGCCGGTCGAGGTGCCGCCAGCGACCAGGATGTTCTTCCGCGACGCGACAGCGGCCCGTAGCGCCGCTGCTTGACCGGCGGTCATGGTGCCGGCGGCAACGTAGTCATCCAGCGTGAACACCGCAACCGCAGGCTTGCGGATCGCAAAGGCCGGCGCTGCCACGACAGGCGGGAGAAGTCCCTCGAACCGCTCCCCCGTCTCGGGAAGCTCGGCCGACACGCGCGGCCTGCCGGCATGGACCTCAGCGCCGACATGGTGCGCGACCAGGCGCACGATCCGCTCGCCGTCGGCCGCGGACATCGTTCGTCCGCTATCCTCCAGGCCGCCTGACAGCCGGTCGATCCAGAGCCGACCATCGGGGTTGAGCATCACCTCGACGATCGATGGGTCTTCGAGGAAAGTCGCTATCGCCGGGCCCAGCGCGGTGCGCAACATACGCGCGCCACGCGAGAAGGCCTCCGAATGGATTAAAGTGCCCGCCACGATCGTCCCCCGTCGAACACCAATCGCTGCAAGCGATCGGCGACGGGATGAGTACAGAAGGCAGGAAATGGGTCAGTTCAACAAGTATTCAGCTGTCGTAGGGAGCGGGCGTAGAGCAGAGAAAAAATACTTGCTGGATCGAACGCGTGCTGAAGGACCCTGACCAATAGCTTGCGTGACTGCGTAGTCCCGCCCTAGTCGGACATTCCACTCCAATGTCTGCTGTTCAGGCTAGAGTTGACCCGTGAACGCCGGAGAGGATGCTCAAAACGACCCTCTTGACCCGGAACAGATCTCGTGTCGCGGAACGTCTTGTCCTAGGAACCTCGCCATTATTCGAATTTTCCCTGTTCGAAGGAGACAACAACTCGCTTCGCCTTGATCCGCCCATGTACGCCGTAGCTCGAATCAAAGCTGAGTGTGACTCCATCATGATCGATCTCAACGTCGAGCCCGTCCATGATTCCGGCTTCCTTAAGTTCAATTAGCTCAACTTCGATCAACTCGAAGATATTCAAGGTCACTTCCACATGTTTCGTCAGTAGGAAATACTGAACCGCCCCGGGTTTGCCGGAGGCAATTTGGTTTAAGTTATGCCGCCATGGCGGGTTGTTCCAGCATGGCGTAGTAGCGTTGCTCGGCTTCGGCCGGCGGGATGTTGCCGATGGGCTCGAGGAGCCTTCGGTTGTTGAACCAGTCCACCCATTCCAGCGTCGCGAACTCGACGGACTCGAAGCTGCGCCATGGCCCGCGCCGATGGATCACCTCGGCCTTGTAGAGGCCGTTGATGGTTTCGGCGAGAGCGTTGTCATAGGAGTCCCCGACGCTGCCGACAGAAGGTTCGATACCAGCTTCAGCCAGACGCTCGGTGTATTTGATCGAGACGTATTGGCTGCCCCTGTCGCTGTGGTGCACGAGCCCGCCGCGATGGACCGGCCGGCGATCGTGCAGGGCCTGTTCCAGCGCATCGAGCACGAAGCCCGCATGCGCCGTGCGCGAGACCCGCCACCCCACGATCCTGCGGGCGTAGGCATCGATGACGAAGGCGACGTAGACGAAGCCGGTCCAGGTCGCGACATAGGTGAAGTCGGAGAGCCAAAGAACGTTCGGCCTTGGCGCCCTGAACTGGCGGTTGACGTGATCCAGCGGGCATGGCGCGGCCTTGTCGCTGATCGTGGTCTTGACGGGTTTGCCGCGGATGACTCCTTGCAAACCCATGTCCCGCATCAGTCGCGCCACCGTGCAGCGGGCAACATCGAAGCCTTCCCGCTCGAGCTGCCGCCAGACCTTGCGCACGCCATAGACCCGGAAGTTCTCATCGAACACCCGCCGAACCTCGATCTTCAGGGTAGCGTCCTGCCTGGCGCGCGCCGACAGCCTGGCAGGATCGCGCCGCCTGGCCACATGGGCGTGGTAGGTCGAAGGGGCGATCGGCAAGACCTTGCAGATCGGCTCGACCCCATGCGCCCCACGATGATCGTCGATGAAGGCGATCATGGCTTGGACCGGCGGTCGAGCTCCGCCATCGCAAAATACGCGCTCGCCTTGCGCAGGATCTCATTCGCCTGCCGAAGCTCACGGTTCTCCCGCTCCAGCGCCTTCAGCTTCTCGGCCATGTCGGTCGGAACGCCGGCCCGGTGTCCGCTATCGACTTCGTCCCTCTTGACCCAGTCGTGCAGCGTCTGCGGTGTGCAGCCGATCTTGGCCGCAATCGAGGTCACGGCCGCCCACCGCGACGGGTGCTCGCTCGCATGATCCAGAACCATCCGAACCGCACGAGCCCGGACCTCGGGTGAAAACTTGTTCGTCGTCTTGCTTGTCATGGCTCCATCCTCTCAGGAGTTGGAGCCTCCGGCAAACCCGTGGCGGTTCAATACCCCTGAGCGTCGACTTCCGACTCAATCCGGAATGTGCGAGCGACCAGCCGACTCGGCGCGCCTTGGCGAAGCTCAAGCTCACGCAGCGTCGCGTCGTGGAACGAAGGAACGCCCTCAAACCACGCGCATAATGCCGCCCCGCCCTCCAAGTCACCAATCGTCGCCTTGGCCATCGCTCCTCATCTGACTAACATCTGCGTTCCATTCCCCTCACCGACCCAATCTCTTAGTGCAGACGGGTTCGCCCTTAGGCATGACTTTACAATCCCAATCCGGACCGAAGCCAGTCGCTTGATGGAAGTAAGGAAATCGCACGACAACAAATGCGAAAACACACGCCACTACGAGCGCGAATAGGATGCCAACGATGTCGGCGCGCGTCGGGTACCACTGAGGCCATCGCATCTTTCAATCCGTAGCGCTTCGGTTCGAGGCCCGCCTTCTGTAGCGCCTCGCTCTGCCCCGACGCAGCATAATCGTTTTGGACTGACAAGCCTCTGTCAAAAGAGACGGAGCAATAATGTTCCGTTAACGGCCCGACGGAGATCTCCCGGGGAGTGCCGAAGGCGTCCGTACCGGGGCCATCTGAAAATCATCGGCCGTAAGGCCAAACCGACCCGGTTTACCTGTTGCAGACGTGGCGTGGCCTTGGGTCCGATTTGAGCATCACCTCGACGATCTCGGGATTCTCGAGGAAAATCGCTATCGCCGATCGGTGCGCAGCATGCGCGCCACGCGAGAACGCTTCCGAATGGATTGAAGTGACCCCCGTGATCATCCCCGGCGAACGCCAACGCAGCATGCGATCGACGACGGGGATGAATAGACGAGGCAGGAAATGGGTTAGTTCAACAAGTATTCAGCCGGCGCAGGGATCGGGCGCAGAGCGGAGAAAAAGACTTGCTGCATCGAATGCATGCTGATCGAACCTCTCAGGACAAACCTCTGCAACAAGGACTTATCGGCAATGTGCGGGTCATCGGTTCAAGCGACGCTCGTTCGTAAATAATCTCACTGTTGAGGAACTCTAAATGAATACAGGAAGCGCGGGGCAAGTTGTGATCCTGAACGGGCCTCCTCGATCAGGAAAGTCGAGCATCGTAAAGGTTATCCAGGACACGTTCGATGGTCCTTGGGTCAATCTGGGCGTCGACGTCTATGTCAGGGAGATGACGCCAAGTCGTTTCCAGCCCGGCATTGGCGTTCGCCCAGGCGGCGAACGACCGGATCTCGAACCTCTGATACCTGTGTTTTATGCTGCCCTCTATGAATCGATTGCAGCTCACAGTCGCCTGGGACTAAATGTGGTCGTCGACGTCGGACATCACAATTCTTATGCAAAGCCTGCCAATATCCTCGTCGAATGCGCGCAGCGACTATCTGGGCTACCGGTCTTGTTTGTCGGCGTTCGCTGCTCGATCGACGTCATTATGGAGCGTAGACGACAAGGTCAGGTTGGACCAGAGAATTTGTATCTAGCAGGTTCCGATCAAGAACCCGTACCGGCCCCGGTACTTGCATGGCAGCATAAAGTCCACATTCCCGGCATCTACGATCTGGAAATCGACACGTCATCCACCAGCCCTCAGGATTGTGCGGCAATTATCCTGCAGCGACTTGAAGGTATCCACGAACGGCTGACCGCGTTTGAGAAGTTGGCCGCGTCCGCAAACAGCAAATAAGACGACCTCTCTTTTGAGGCCAAAGACGAACAACCGAAGTTCACAGCCCCGTCGTTGATATTTGTGGTGATGCCAAACCAGCGCTCCACGAAAATCCGGACGAGGCGCCACAGTTGATGCCGTCCAAAATATGATGGGACGAATTGAGTGTCATCATCTCTGCTGCGGAGAGCCTTGCGAAGTAGATGGCTGAATGGCTCGCAAACGGCCCGGTGCTGCCAACACTCCCGCGGTAGCCACAAAAGCACTATTCGATCGTTCGTGCGGAGAAAAATATGAAGCGTGGCGAAGTCGTAAGTGTTCGGTACGCGTCGGGAAACTCCTCTCGCGCACTCTCCAGCGGCATAGGTTCATCGATACGCTCGACCGAAAAGCCCGCTCTTGTCAGGGATTGCAACATTGCCGAAAGAGGACGATGCCAGAACTGCATTGTGACCTGCTGACCGCCTCGCTCCCAGCTCTCTTTGAAAGCATAGGTCGCAAAGTAATTTTCGCCCTTCGCCAGCACATGATCCATAAAGGGATGGTGGGTTGAGAAAACCAGTCGACCGCCCTTCCTTAAGATCCTCGCGAATTCCCCGAGAGGTATGGCCCAATCCTCGACGTAGTGCATGACTAGGGCCGATAGCACCAAGTCAAACTGACCATCGGGATACGGAAGCGCCGCGTTCAAATCTGCCTGTACGAGCGGGACTTGCCCGCCGAGGCGCTGCCGAGCGATAGCCAAGAGCTGCTCGCTCAGATCAAAACCCGAAACGTTTGCTCCTCTCTCCACGAGAGCCACGGCGTGCGCCCCAGCGCCACAACCCGCGTCGAGTACGCGCAACCCATTGACGTCGCTGGCCAGACCGAGAATGGCGGGCCTCTCATAAAGCGCATTCCACGCGTTCTGCTCATTGTCGACGCTGTAGGCCAGCGCCATCGCGTCATAGTCATTTGGATTCACTGCAGAGCCCCTTCTAACGTTGTCTTCAACTATCTCACTTGGACGTGCTCCTCGCCTTAGAGAAATTTCTCTGAGGCTTCGGGGCCTTTGCCCTACCTGATCTTAATCGGCCGGAATCCCCAGACACTAGCCCGCCGCCAGCGAACAAGCGGAAGTAGCAAGTGGTGTAAGGACCGACCGGTGCGATCAAGCGCCTCGACGATCGAGAGTGCGAAATGGTTCGCATGTTTGTGGCCCCAATCTACCGAGGCCGCGGAATCGCAAGGGTTATCGCAGATGGACTCATCAGCTTTGCCCGCAGCGCGGGATACGATCGCATACGCTTGTCCAGCAACAATGCGCCGACGGCCTCGCAGTCTGTACGAAAGGATGGGCTTCCAACCTACGGCCCCCTGGAATCCAGACGGCGAAACCTACTCACGGTACTACGCACTCCGCATATGAAAGGCCAATATCTTGTTGATCGCGGATTCTTGCCATCATGTGACCGCGCGACGTACCGAAGAAGGCCTCGCGCCGTTTTTGTTTTCAAAGAATCAAAGAATTTTGCACCGCTCGGAATCTCATGGACAATAAGCCCGAAACGAGTACCTTTGGCCCTTCGGCTTTAGCCTTGGTGCCCTTGAAACGTCATGTTGAAATTGGGCTTTCTTGCCTCCAATAATGGCAGTGCCATGAGAGCAATCGTCGATGCGATTGCTGCGCATCGCTTGTGTGCGCACGCCTGCGTAGTGGTGAGCAACAAGGCCGAGTCGGCTGCTCTGCCGTGGGCGCAGGGACGAGGGATTCCTACACGCGTCATTCCGACGCTACCAGACGCTGGAGAGGCGGATATAGCGTTGTGCGAAGTCTTGAAGGCTGCCGGTGTCAATCTGGTCATTTTGTCAGGTTATCTCCGGAAATTGGGACCTCGGACGTTGGAAGCTTTTGCCGGAAGAATTCTGAATACGCACCCCGCGCTACTTCCAAAATTTGGAGGCAAGGGCATGTTCGGACGGCGTGTCCACGAGGCGGTTCTCGCCGCTGGTGAACTTGAGACGGGAGCTACCATTCATCTGATAGACGGCGAATATGACACCGGCAGCATCATCGCGCAGCGAGCAATCCCTATTCCTACCGGCGCTGACGTTGCAGCACTCGAAGAGCTGGTCATGGGCGCCGAGGCATCGCTTTTCGTCGAAACGCTAAATCGAATTCAGACTGGCCAGCTGAATTTCTAGGTGCTGAAGTCAAGAATTATGTACCGGATTTGCGATCCAACAATCTTGCGGAGTGGCGGTGTAAAAATTAGGTGCAAAGCGCGGCGCATATCGCTTCTTCCCATCGTGACATATTTTGCTGCCGCACGAACTTGGTCGCTATAGGGGGGGAAAAGCGGAGTTAGCCTTCGTCGCATCGCGGCCGAGTTCATCGGTACACGGCCTAAATGAATTGCACCAAGCAGTCGTATTGCACCTGACGCGGCGAATATTTCATCGCCGATCAGGGTGAAGAGGAACATTTGGTTCGGCGAGGCTCAACAACCAGAGAGCCGACCCTATCCGAATCTGTCAGGAATTCCGTGTTGTCCGGTCTCTATCGGGCTACGCTACGCCGGCGCCTTCTTGCACCCCTCCGCTAAGACCCAGCAAGGTATGAGGGGAAACAGGACTCCTCTGCCTCCCCGGGGTACGGGTTTAGGGTTTGCACAGATATCCGCCATCGACGGCAAGGACCTGGCCGGTGATATACTTGGCGTCGTCCGAAACCAAGAACAGGGCGGCATTTGCGACATCCCAAGCTTCTCCCATGCGCTTCATTGGGGCGCGTTCATTTCGAAGCTGGCGCATTTTTTCGCGGTCACCGCCGTAAAACTCTTTGTGCCTCTCGACCATGGGTGTATCCATTAGCCCAGGCATAATCGCATTAACGCGAATACCTTTATCCGCGTAGTCGAGCGCCATCGCCTTGGTAAGGGTGTTCACCCCAGCCTTGGAAATACAATATAGAAATAATCCTAGAGAGAGCCTCTCGGCCGAGACCGACGAAATATTCAGAATCGATCCACTGCCTCGCTCCAACATTGATGGCAGGACCACGCTGGAAGCGATGAACATACTCTTCAGATTAACGTTGATTACGCGATCCCATTCAGCATCGTCGGTATCCAGCACGCCCCCAAACGTTTTCGGCTCAACACCAACGTTGTTATGAAGAATGTCTATTTGACCATATCTTTTCAGGCACTCTCTTACCATGGCCTCGCAATTCGAACGCTGGCTTACGTTTGCCTGAAAAGCAAAGCAGGTGCCCCCTTCCTGCTCGATCATCTTGCGGGTTTTCTCCGCGGCCTCCAGATTAAGGTCAACAAGCATAACTGAGGCGCCCTCGCGGGCATAAACAACCGCCGATGCCTTCCCGTTCCCGAGACCGTCGCCTCCGGTTGATCCGGCTCCCGCAACGATTGCGACTTTACCCTTCAAACGATTCTGCATGCTTCACCCTGCGAGCGCGACCGGAGGTCAATTGGAAGACTTTGACTGGGGACCAGCTGAGTTGAGTGCGTTCTGAAACTCAGCATTCATTCGCTGACGTTCGGTCCAGCCCGTTCCGCCAATCATACCGCCGTCCACAACAAGGTCGTGGCCATTCACAAAGCTGGATTCGTCGCTCGCAAGATACAAGGCTGCGAAAGCAATATCTTCCGGAAGGCCGGAGCGCGGTATTGGCTGACGAGTCTTGTTGAGTTCACGAAGGAGAGCTGCTTTCTGAAGGGCCTCGGGACCCGTCTTTCCCATTCCAGTCGCAATCTGGCCAGGTGAGACCGAATTCACGCGGATGCTGAATTCGCCGAGCTCCATTGCCGCGCACTTGGTGAGATGTATGACAGCTGCCTTCGCGGCGCTGTAATCCATGTACGCCGACACAGCCTGGATGCCTGAGATGCTCCCCGTGTTGATAATGCTGCCAAAGCCCTGCTTTTTCATGTGAGGAGCAACGTGCTTCATCCCGAGCATGACGCTCCGCACGTGTGAGACCATTACGCGATCAAATCGATCCACTTGCATCGATTCAATGCCGCCGATTTGACCAAGCATTCCAGCATTGTTGAAAAGGCAATCGATACGACCCAATCGCTCTACAGCGAATTCAATTAGGCTCTTGAACTGATCTTCGTCCGTAACATCGGTCTTGCGGAATAGGCAGACAGCGCCAAGGCGCTCGCATAAGGCCTCACCCTCCGGGGCAAGAAGGTCGGCAACAACGACGTTCGCGCCTTCCGCGACGAACAGTTCTACAGTGGCCAGCCCAATTCCTTGGCTTCCACCAGTGATCACAGCGGTTTTTCCGTCCAAACGTCCCATTGCCGACTCCTTCGTGCCCATCGGGGTGCACTGCAGCGTTCAATTGATGAAGGTGAGATTCTTCATCAATTCGGAGATGTCAGGAATTTGCTCCAAGGAAAGAAGGCTTTCGGAGATTTGATCTCCGCGACTTGCGGAGAAAATGCCTGAGACACATTTGCGATACTTGTCGAGGATCTCGTCATCGCTGACGTCGATGTGCTCAGTAATCTTCCGAGTCATCGAGTTGACCTGCGAACCATCGTTCAAAGTGACAGTAATTGGCAGTGCTTGGCCAGCTAGCTCCGCTCGATAGACGATCTCGATCTTATCGCGGAAGGCAGCCACATCCAGTCCATTCGCACCTTCGGTGGTATACCTATCCAGCCACGGCTTTTTGTCCAAGAAGCTAGATGCAATACTGTGAGCCAAGCTGAACTTCGCCTCGTCCCCATTCTTTGGGTGATGATAAAGCGCGGCCGCGAGTTGAAACGAAGGCGGCGCTTCCAGGCGAACAGCTTTCACTTGGTGCGCGGAAAGGCCACGCTCTTCGATTAGCCTAACAAAAGCATCGATAGGATGCATTTGGGATAGGCAGCATGGATACTTTTTGATTTCAATATCCTGCGCCCTAAACGGCGCCCCGAGCCTTAGATCAGGGTTTGCGATTCCGGCGACCGCGTGAAGATATCCCATCGGGCACTCCAGCACCGCGGGTTGGCCGGTCAGGCCGTGTTTGGCTAGGAGAGCCGAAGCTAAGCCGTTCCGCCCAGCCATGCCAGACTCGTACAGGTGAGCCCCTGAGCCAACTTGCTTGAATAGGCCCGCCGCGTGAGAGGCCGCTATGCTAACGGCCATGCCGATCTGCTCATCATTAAGTTTAAGCAACTTCGCTGCGCCAGCGGCTACGCCGATTGTAGAGCCAGCAGACCAAGGCGCCAGGCCGCGGGCCATCATATCCTGCGAAGCGATCGCCAGTTTCGACGCAACGTCCCAGGCTATAACGAACGCCTCTATCAGTTCTCTGCCCGATACGTTCAGCTTCTCACCCAATGCGAACATGGCGGGGAAGACGCCAACGCTGTACATGTTTTCAGCTCGAGTATCGTCTTCGAGCTCCGTGGTATGGGAGGTCGTCCCGTTTGCCAGCGCCGCGTATTCAACGGAAGTGCGAAAGTTTGCGCCAATCACACCAACTTCTTGTGGAGCCGCGCATTCCTTCACGTAGCTCAGAATGGCCTTACTGGTTTCGCTGTCGACACCAGCCAGGGTCATTCCGACGCCGCTAAGAAACACGTTCTTCACGTGGTGAACGAGCTCCGGGTCAAACTCATCAAAAGTGGTCTTTTGAACAAACTGTGCGATGTCGGCCGTCGTACCCATGGTGATTCCTGCGATAGATTTAGCTTGAGCCTGTCGGAGGCAAGAAAGTCGTGGAAGGCTCGTGAGCTTGGGCGTCGATTACGACGCCCAAGCGTTGTATCCGGATCAGGTGATGACCCATTCCTTGAACCGGCGCGATACCGGCTCAAGGTTTTCAGTCCAATAGGCGCCGTCGATGACCACATTGTTTGGATTGGTGATGTCGGGGGTCCATTTGCGAACTTCTGGATCTAGCAAGGGAATTGCCTTCTTCGAGTTCGGAATGATAAAGGCCGCATTGCACAGGCGTGCGGTGACGTCCGGTCGCAAGAAGTAAGCCATGTACTTCATTGCACCTTCTTTGTTCGGCGCTCCCTTGGGAATGGCCAACCTGTCCGTGCCGAGAAGATTCTGCTCGAACGAGAATGCGAGTGGCTTGCCGCCTCCTGGCTCGTTTGTGGCTTTAACCCGATTGGCGTAGCTGTAACTAAAGTCGACCTCCTGAGTCTGCAAAAGCGAGATCGTTTGAGGAGTCGCCGTCACCCAAGATGCAACGCTCGACTTCACGCGATCCAACACTTTGAAAGCGCGATCCACGTCTAACGGATACATATCTTTCGGTAAAACCCCATCTGCGAGCAGAGCGGCTTCAAGCGTTTCGTTCGGTCGATTACGGAAGGTACGGCGTCCGGGAAACTTCTTGATGTCAAAATATTCAGCGAAGTTCTTGGGATGTGCCTCTGGCCCGTACTTTTGGGGGTCCCACGCAATGCCGCCCGCGAAAGAATTTGCCGTTACATACTCAGCTTTGGGCGCGACGGCCATGTCGGCCGTATCCAGCATCCCCAAGTCAATCTTATCCCAAAGTCCTTGCTTGGATCCGAACGCCGCATTCTCGTCGACGGTCATCACAACATCGATATCCACGCGTCCGGTCATAGCTTGAGCTTTCAGCTTTGCAATGTCCGGAATCGGGATGATGTTGACCTTGATCCCTGTTTCCTCGGTGAAAGGCGTGGTTACGGTTTTAACAAGGACGTCCTGATACGTGCCGCCGTAACTGGTGATCGTGATCGCCTTGGCCTGCGCGTGCACGCGGGTGATCACTGCCGGCGCTAGCACCGCGGCGGAGGCCCCTGCAAGAAATGTACGCCGTGACAGCTCCTTCGAAATCGACATAGTCCACTCCTTTACTCTTGCGTTGATGATGACGGTGCCGGGACCGAGTCAGCTCAAGTTTCAAACCCGGGACTACAAACTTAGGCGCTCAACACGACGGACTCAGCAGGTGACCAGGAGAGCTTGGCTGCAGATCCAAGCTCGGGCCGAGTGGAAGCTGGACCGGAGATGATCTTTGCCGTGACCGACGCGCCCTGCACTGTTTTCACGGAAATCCGGGTCATACCTCCGACGAAAGATATCGCCTCAACCACCCCGTGCAGCACGTTGTGACCAGCGGGCGCGTCGACATCAGCACCGGATATCTGCATTTTTTCTGGCCGAACCATTACCATTACGTCCGAGCCAAGGCTCCGCTCTGAGCTTGGCACATGAACAACTCCAACCCCGTCGATTGCCACGCTATTTGCAGCAGCGCTCTTGCCCTTGAGCAAATTAGACTCTCCGATGAACTCTGCCACAAAGCGGCTATTGGGCCTGAAGTACAAATCATCTGGCGCGCCCAGTTGAGCGATCTCACCGGTCTTCATGAGGCAGATGCGGTCAGACATATTGAGCGCCTCTTCCTGATCGTGCGTTACGTAAATGATCGTCGTGCCCAGCTCACGATGAAGACGTTTGATTTCAGTTTGCATCTGCTCCCGAAGATTCTTGTCGAGCGCCCCGAGTGGCTCGTCCATCATGATAATGGCGGGCGAATACACGATGCAGCGAGCAATACCGACGCGCTGCTGTTGGCCACCTGAAAGTTGACGTGGCTTTCGGTCATCAAACCCTTTGAGACCAACTCGATCCAGCGCGTCCAAGACTTTTCTCCGGATGGAGCCGGAGGACTCGCGCCTTACACGAAGTGGATAGGCAACGTTTTCGAAGACCGTCATATGAGGCATGAGGGCATAGTTCTGAAACACCATACCGATGCCTCGATCGCGCGGGGGCATGCGGGTGATATTCCTACCGCCGAGGAGTATTTCACCGGAACTAGGCGTGAGCGCACCCGAAATCAGGTTCAAGAGGGTCGTCTTTCCAGAGCCGGAGGGCCCGAGCAGGGTAAGGAACTCGGATTTGTTGACGGCCAATTCTGTTGCCTTAAGGACCGTCACTGACCCAAAGGTCTTCGAAATCCCTCTCAAAGCTATGGCTTCACCGGTGGAGGCATTGCCTGCGTTCATTTGTTTACTCCTGGAATCCATGCTGCCCAGGTGAACGTCTGAGCTTAAATCAGTCGCAGAGCGAACTACGATCGCGTGTTCGTTGCTCAAGAGACCTCCTCGCCAGTGGGCTTCCTGAGGCTGATAGTCACGATGCATACCAACACGGACAATGCAGTCAGCAAGGCCGATACGGCTGCGATGACCGGGGAGACTTCCCATTCGAGCGCGCTATACATCTTAACTGGCAGCGTCACCGTGTTGCTGCCAGTGAGGAACCAAGAGATGATCACCTCGTCAAACGAGAGCAGAAACGCAAAGAAGGCGGCGCTTATTAGCGATGGGACGAGCTGAGGGATCACAACTGTGAAAAACATGCGGATAGGAGACGCCCCCATCAGCTCAGCGCCGAACTCCAAGTTTCGATCCAACTTCTGCACACCCGCGATGATCATTACGATCACATACGGCAACGTTACCATCACGTGACCCAGAACCAGAGACAGTGTGGTCCCGCCAACGCCGACGTACGAGAAGTACAAGTAAATGCCTAACCCCGAGACGATCGTGGGAATGACCAAAGGGCTAATCAACACTCCGGAAATCAAAAGCTTTCCTAGAAATTCATAGCGCGCGATCCAATATGCCGAAGGCACGCCAACAAAGAGGGCAGCAACGGTCGAGAAAACAGCAACCTTGAGACTCGTATACAGCGGCAACAACCAGCTATCAGAGCTGAAGAAGATTCTGAACAGATCAAGCGAGTATGTTGAGGGCGGAAATTCGAGCGCGTTCGTTGGCCCAAATGCCATCGGAATTGTAACAACGACCGGCGCGAGCAAGAAGATGTAGACCACTACCGCGAGGCTTGAGCCAACGAAGCGATACCGCTGCGACAGGGGATCGATCACTGAGTTCGCCATGACAAACTCCTAGATCTTACGCCGACGCCAAAGCGCCATCGGAACGATGAAGACCGAAGCCAATGCGAGCAGGATCACGCTTATTGCCGATGCCTTCGGCCAGTCGAGCACCTGGCGATTGTAAAAGTCGACCAGGTTGGAGAGCATTTGATCTTGAGGACCGCCGAGGAGAGCGGGAATGATAAATGCGCCCAACGACATAACAAAAACACTCAGCAGACCCGCAACGACCCCCGGAAAGCTTAGAGGGACGGTTACCGTCCAAAACATTCTCGCTGGCTTCGCACCCATAATCGACGCCGCTCTGTAGAGCGCATTGTCGATTGCTAGTAGACTTGCGAGCACCGGCAGGACGATGAGAGGAACCAGAAGATTGGTCATGCCGACGAACAACCCGATACGGTTCAGGACAAGCGGCAGATGCACGTCGAAGCCTGAGACCCAGCTCAGAAGGTTGTTAATGATGCCGTGCCGACCGAGGATAATAGTGAAGGCGAAGCACTTAACCAAAATGCTCGTCCAGAACGGTAAGAGAATGAGAAACATCAGCACGGTCCGACGATCCGGACTCTGCCTCGCCAAGTGCAGGGCGACGATGTATCCGAGTACGAGACTCAGGACTGATGAAAGAGACGCGACCACGAGGGTCGTTGTTAGTGTTTGCCTGAACAGGCTGCTTTCGACGATTGCTTTGTACGCAGAGAATGCGCCGGCATCGTCCCGAAGACTTGTCAGAAGGACATAGCAGAGTGGCGGCAGCACTATTCCCACTGCGACCAGGACCGCTGGCGACATGAACAGTGACTGCACATTGAAGTTGGTCGAACGGTTCATTTGAGCACAGGCTAAAGTTCTTGAGGGACGCGGTTTCTCGCTATTGGCTTGCGGACTGCGCAAAAGAGACCTGTTGCACGGAGCATCGCCTCCCGCACCTCATTCCCGAGCACGGTCGAGTGACGCGGAATACTTGAACGATACATTCGATCAACCGGCGTTTTCATGTTTCTGACCTTGGGAGTTCGGAGGCGCCCCCGATGGAAGCAGCTATGCAGATTGACGTCACTCGCGCCTTCTCGTGCAACGATGAACTCAGGGATGACCCGCAGGTGAAGCTGAGGCTCCCGTACTCTAAACGCTAATGAGATGTTGCAATGAGCTGCAGCGAGCTCGGACGCCTTCGCTTTCATGAGCGAGAACATTTCTCGTTCAGTGAAGGTCACGCCCTCTCCTAGCCCTCCCTCCTGAATGGTTCATCTGCGCTGTATTGTTATCCAATACTGCATATTGTTTTGCGATGGTCAAGCGAAAATTTGCTGCCCCGCGCTCCAGCGCCCTCGTTAGAGCACGACTTTAGGTGTATCGGCGTTGGCCTTTACAGGCGTATTGAATAGCAATATGCAGAACCGTATTGTGGGAGAAGGAATACGACAATGATCGAGAAGAGAGGCAAGAACCGGACAGGTCTCAATTCGCCTGCTCCGTTCGCGAAGTCGGACATTGACGAGCGGCTCTATCTCGGAACGATCGAGAAGGGGATGCTTATCCTTGACACCTTTTGTGCGAACCCACGACCGATGACTCTTGCGGAAGTTTCAGAGGCATCCGGGTTAAACAAAAGCGCAACTCAACGAGTGCTCTACACGTTGCGGGCGCTGAGATACCTGACGCACAGCGAGACAACCCGGCAATATTCGCTCTCGGCGCGGGCTATGGATATCGGAAGCGCATATTTGCGCAGCAATCCGATCGTCGAAGCAACTTTTCCGTACTTGCTCGAGGCGAACAAGCGATCTCAGGAGACCGTCAACCTGACCGAGCTCGACGGCTCCGACATCATATTTATCTCTCGTGTTCCCAGCAGGAACGTGATGAGCTCGTACGTGACAATCGGGGCTCGCCTTCCCGCTTTCGCTACGGCGCCAGGACGCGCGATCCTGGCGAACCTCGACGCCGACTCGACCAATGCCATTTTGAAGGGCGCGGGCCTTCCCGCGATTACACCCCACACCATGACTAGTCGGCCAAAGCTTCTCAAGGAATTAGAAAAGGTGCGCCAAAAAGGCTTTGCCATCGCCAATCAGGAAGCAATGCTTGGGGACATCTCGACGGCTGCGCCGGTGTTTGGTTACGACAACAAAGTTGTAGCTGCTGTGAACATCGCAGCTTCGACCGCCAATTGGACTCCCGAGAGAGTGGAAGCAGAACTTAGCCCGATCACAGTTGAGATCGCTCGGCAGATGTCCAAAGTCGTTTCTCAGCACAGGCGAACATAGGCTGGATTGCCGCTCTTCCGATGCTCCATTTTTGTGGAGAGCAGCTGCAACTTTGGCAGGCGGGTCGATGTCAGCTAGAAGGTGCTTGGTCCCATCCTAACGGAATGCGGTCTCCTGCTATTTCACAGCACGCAATCCTTGGATCGACACACTTGCTCAGAATCGTCCACGCCCATCGAATGCGGCGGTCAGCCTCGCTTACCCAATCGTCATCAGACTAGCGTTGCCGCCCGCCGCGGCCGTGTTGGTCGACGTCGAGACTTCTTCCAGAAGCCAGTTCAGGCAATAGGCGTCACGCTCGTTGGCCAACTCGTCAGTAGTTGCCGACTGCACCAGGACAAGCGGCCCCTTAAGGCAGGCGACCTTCTTGTTGGTCTCGCGCACAGTCTCCATATCGCCCTCGATCAGCGCTCCTGCGAAAGGACCATCGGCGTTCCAATCGGAACTCCAGGACATTCGCGCGGCGACCGATGCAGGCAACGAGGCAAGTGCGTCCCCGAGCTCCGATGCCCGGTCGATCACGACTTCATTCCCGGTCGCAAGTGCGGCGGACAGCTGTCGGAAAAGCCCCTTGGCGGTCTTCGGCACAAGCAGAATACGGCCGCGTGGATGGAGCGCGTAAAGATTTCGCTCGCCGACCGGTCCAGCGAGATCCTTCTCGAGACCCAAAGCAGACGTGACGGCGAATTCGCGTGCAGCTCCGGCCTCGTCATTGTGGCCCTTTCTTCCAAGCCAGCCAGCGAAGTCTCGCAACGCAGGATCGGTATGAATCGAGCTGTGCTGCGGCGGCACGGGCGCACGCTGCACCAACCGGCCGATATAGAGGGGCCCGCCCGCCTTCGGACCTGTACCCGAAAGGCCGCGGCCACCGAAGGGCTGCACGCCAACGACGGCACCGATGATGTTGCGGTTAATGTAGAGATTGCCGGCCCTGATGCGGCTTGTCACATGCGCGATCGTTTCGTCGAGGCGCGTATGCAGTCCGAACGTCAAGCCATAGCCCGAATCGTTTATGTCATCGATCAGGCGATCGAGATCCTCGCGTTGGTAGCGGATGACATGCAGCACGGGACCGAAGACTTCACGTTGCAGGTCCGACAGCTGCTTCAGCTCAACGATTGTCGGGGGAACGAAGGTGCCGCGCGCGGTCGCTTGCGGCAGCTTCAACTGCTCGACCTTGCATCCGAGTAGGCGCATGCGCTCAATATGATTCTCGATTGTCTCCTTGGCTTCAGCCGTGATCACCGGCCCGATATCGACGTTGAGTTGATCGGTACGGCCGATCGAGAGTTCCTGGAGCGCGCCTTTGAGCATGGTGAGCGTGCGGTCGGCTATGCCATCTTGGAGACAAAGCACGCGCAGGGCCGAACAGCGTTGGCCGGCGCTGTCGAAGGCCGAGGCGATGACGTCGCTCACGACCTGCTCCGCAAGAGCGGAGGAATCGACAATCATCGCGTTCTGCCCGCCTGTCTCGGCGATCAGCGGGATTGGCTTGCCAGCCGCCGAAAGTCCCTCGCTTAGCCGGGCCTGGATCAGCCGCGCCACTTCAGTGGACCCAGTGAACATCACGCCTGCTGTGTCGGGGGCCGCAACCAGCGCAGCACCAAGGTCCCCACCGCCAGGGGTATATTGGAGTGCACCACGCGGAATGCCGGCCTCGTAAAGGATCTTCACGCCTTCATGAGCAATGACCGGGGTCTCTTCCGCAGGCTTGGCAACGACCGCGTTGCCCGCGACCAGCGCTGCCGCCACCTGGCCGATAAAGATCGCCAGCGGGAAATTCCACGGGCTGATACAGACGATGGTGCCGAGCGGAACATGCGACGGGCCAAGCGTCCGCCGCGCCTGAGCGGCGTAGTAGCGCAGAAAATCAATCGCTTCACGGACTTCGCCGACGGCGTTCGCGGCGGACTTGCCGGCCTCGCGCATGACGATGGCCATGAGGGTTTCAATGCGACCTTGCATCAGATCCGCAGCCCGTTCGAGGCAAGCGGCGCGCTGCGTCGGCGGCACCGCCGCCCATGCCGTCGCGGCCTTGGCAGCCATGTCGACGACGCGAGATGCGTCGCTCGCATCGAGCTCAGTCACGGAACCGACAATGTCGGTTTGATCCGCCGGGTTGGTGACCGGTCGCGTCGCGCCAGCGGCCGATCCGTCGACCAGCTCGGGCACGGCATGCCATCGCATCGCAACGGTGTTCACGAGCTTCCCAGACAGATCCGCAAGCGTGGCTTCGTTGGACAGATCAATGCCGTCCGAATTTGTGCGATCCTTGCCGTAGAGCGCGAGGGGCAAGGAAATCTGGTCATGCGGCATGCCCATGACCGGCATCGCTTCCACGATATCAACCGGATCGGCCACGAGGTCGTCCACCGAAACGACAGGATCGGAGATGCGATTCACAAACGACGAATTGGCTCCGTTCTCAAGCAGGCGGCGCACAAGATAAGCGAGCAGTGTTTCATGCGTGCCGACCGGAGCGTAGATCCGGCAGGGTCGATCGAGGTTACCCTTACCGACCACCTCCTCATACAGCGGCTCTCCCATGCCATGCAGGCACTGGAACTCGTACCTTCCGACCTGGAAATCCGGGCCGGCCAGTTGATAGATGGTCGCCAACGATTGAGCGTTATGGGTCGCGAACTGAGGGAAGACGGCATCCTCAGCCTCGAGCAGCGTCCGTGCGCAGGCGATGTAGGCCACGTCGGTATGCACTTTGCGGGTATAGACTGGAAAGCCCTCCAGACCGTCGAGCTGGGCGCGCTTGATCTCGGCATCCCAGTACGCGCCTTTCACCAGCCGCACCATTATGCGGCGGCCGGCTCGGCGAGCGAGGTCGATGACGTAGTCGAGTACGAAGGGACAGCGCTTGCCATAGGCCTGGACCACGAAGCCAAGGCCATTCCAACCGCTGAGGTCCTTGTCGAGACACAGGTCCTCCAGCAGATCGAGCGACAGTTCGAGACGATCCGCTTCCTCCGCATCGATGTTGAGCCCGATATCGTATCGCTTCGCCAGGAGCGCCAACTGCTTTACGCGCGGCAGCAGTTCATTCATAACGCGGCGGGACTGGGCGCGAGAATAGCGCGGGTGCAGCGCCGATAGCTTGATGGAGATGCCAGGACCTTCGTAGATGCCCCTGCCGGCCTATGCTCTGCCAATGGCATGGATCGCCGCTTCGTAGTCGCGGTAGTACCGCTCTGCGTCGGCCGCAGTCGTTGCTGCCTCGCCGAGCATGTCATAGGAATATCGCGATCTTCAAGCGGACGAGACCGCCTCAAGGCTTCCTCGATCGTCTCGCCAGTGACGAACTGCTCGCCCATCATGCGCATTGCCATGTCGACGCCGCGACGGATCACGGGTTCACCGGCGCGTGCGATCAGGCGCGTCAGTGCAGCCGCCAGGTTACGGTCGTTGACCGTAGAGGTGAGCTTGCCGGTCACGACGAGGCCCCAGGTCGCCGCATTGACGAAGAGGGACTTGCTTCCGCCCAGGTGCGAGCGCCAGTCGCCTTCGGCAATCTTGTCGCGGATCAGCGCATCCCGAGTCTCGACGTCAGGAATGCGCAGCAGCGCCTCAGCAAGGCACATCAGCGCCACGCCTTCCTGGCTGGAGAGCGAGTATTCGTGCACCAGACCTTCAACGCCGCTGCCCTTGTGCTTGGCGCGGAGCGCGTCGATCAGCCGGCGCGCTACTTTTTCCACCGCGGCCTTTAGGTTCGGAGTCAGCCTGGCAGATTCCACCAGCGGTGGCAGACACTCCGGTTCAGGCCGGCGGTAGGCCGCGGTTATCGCTTTGCGGAGGGGCGACTGAGGACGGACAGGTGGAGCGCACTCGGCGAATACTTGCCCTGGTTCTGCGTCGCTGTTTTTCTGCCTTGAGGTCTGCACGAATCGATCCCTTGAATATGTCAAATGCCGATCGCCTTGTAGGCTTCGGCAATGCGGCCCAGTGCAATATGGTAAGCCGCAGTGCGCAGATCTTTGATCTCGGGATGGGACCTCAGCGTGCGAGACATGTTCTCGTAAGCGCTGCGCATAACATCATCGAGACCTGAACGAACCAGATCGATCTCGCTACCGCCTTCCAAAAACTCGTCTCGAAGATGCTCGGGGAAGCCTTGGCCCGTCATCGTTTCAAGCGCTTGGGTGATGTGGAGATTTCTCCGTTCACGGCGGCGGCGCTCCATCAGTCCGAACGGGATGTGTGTCAGGTTCTTCACCCATTCGAAGTACGAGACGATGACGCCTCCGGCGTTCACGAAGAGATCGGGAAGGATGGTGATCCCCTTGGCGAGAAGGATCTCCTCCGCCGCAAACGCAATCGGTCCGTTGGCTCCCTCGGCGATCAACTTGGCGCGAATCCGGCTGGCATTCTCGGGCGTGATAGCGTTCTCCATCGCCGCCGGGATCAAGATATCGCACTCCACTTCCAGACCCTGCGCGCTCTGGAGATGGCTCTCTGCGCCTTCGAACCCCAGAATGGTGCCGGTCGCGAGCTGATGACGCTTTACCGCCGCAACGTCCAGACCATTGTCATTCCATAGGTAGCCGTGGTGCTCGGTAATACAGACGACCTTGGCTCCATCTTCTTCGCTGAGGAACTTGGCCGCGTGGTAGCCCACGTTCCCAAAGCCCTGGACCGCGACAGTCATCTTCGGCAGATCACGGCGGCCTTCGATCCCATTCTGATGGAGATCGCGCAGGAAACAGTGGATGGCATCCTGAACGCCGCGTCCCGTGGCTTCAGTCCGGCCTTCAATCCCACCACGAGACAAAGGCTTGCCTGTGACGCAAGCGTTTGCATTGACGATGTCGGATGGGCCGGTGCGCTTGTATTCGTCAGCCATCCACGCCATCTCTCGCTCGCCCGTGCCCATGTCCAGAGCGGGAACATTGCGTCCGGGCGAAATGAGATCGCGCTTTGCCAACTCCTGTGTGAACCTGCGGGTGATCCGTTCAAGCTCGTGGATCTCCCACTCTTTCGGGTTGATCTTGAGAGCACCCTTTGACCCACCGAACGGAATGTCGACGAGCCCACATTTCAGGCTCATGAGAGCAGCCAGTGCTTCGACCTCCTGTTCGTTGGAGTTAATGTCGTAGCGAATACCGCCCTTCGCGGGTTCGACATGCTCACTGTGAACGGAGCGCCACCCCGTAAAGCTGTACATTCTGCCCCGTAGTCTGACGCCAAATCTCACGGTGTAGGTGGAGTTACAGGCCCTAATGCGCTCGGCCAGCCCTTCGGGCAGCGAAAGTTGAGCAAGCGCTCGATCCATGTATGCTTCGACACTATCCAAGAAGGAAGCATCGCCTGTTATCGGCGATTGAACTCGTACCGCGGTATTCATTGCTCGTCTCCCTTGCCGGCGCTCTCTCGTAGCCTCTGGCAGATTTCGAACCGAACACCTGCTGCTCGGAAAGAAAGCGGCTGTCGTCGGAGTATTCCGACGACAGCCAAGTTGCCGGGGAGGCTGATCGTGCGGTGCTCGCGTTGGCTTGCCTCGCCTATCAATCGTCACTCTCTGGTCACGCACTCGCGGAAAGCGCTTTTGATCTATCGAAGGCTGCTTTCGTTGTGCGCCGGATAAGGGACATGAGCTCGTCCTCGGCCGTCAGGAGCGAGAGTCCCGCTTCTGTCGTGCCCTTGGCGCTTGTCACCTGTCGGCGGAGTTCGGCTGGGTCGTCTTCGGTTTGCATCGCCAGGGCGCCCGCGCCGTAAACCGTCTCCTTAGCGAGCTTTCTGGCGAGGTCTTGCGGGAGTCCCAGTTCGTGAGCAGCAGTGCTAAGGCACTCCATAAGATAGAAAATATAGGCTGGTCCGGAACCGCTGATGGCGGTTGCAGCGTCCAGAAAAAGCTCATTGTCCACTTGGTGTACCGAACCGCCAGCGGCAAACAACGAGATCACCTCGTCTAGCTTTGGTCTCGGAACATGGTCGCCGGAAAAGATAACGGTCGACCCCTTGCCGATTGCGGTGGGCGTGTTAGGGAGGGCTCGGATCACGCGAGCCCCTCCCAGCATGGCAACCAGTTTGGCAATGGTTACCCCCGCAGCAATGCTGACAAAAACAGCCTGTTCGGAGAAACGACGATAGACTGGACTCTCTGTAGCCAAGACCTGCGGCTTTAGCGCGAGGACGACGAGATCGGCCCGGTCCGGCAGGGTCTCCGGCCCCTCATGCACCGTGATCCCCAATTGCGCCGCCCGCTCGCGAAGTCCGGCAATCGGCTCAACCACATGTACATGCTTCGGATCAACGGATTTTGACGCTAACCAACTCCTTAGCAGGGCGTAACCCATATTACCGCAACCGACCAGTATCAAACGATCGGCTATTGTCGATGATGCGAGGCCAGCCATACGGCTTTTCCCTTCACAGTCGCCCTCATTTTAAACCCCAGCGTCGCAGGAGTTCCTTTTCAGCTCATTCCGCGAACTGCCGCGTGGAGCTCGCCGCGTTCATGTTCAAGCTGGCTGTCGTGCAGCCAGCCGATCCCAGCAAGCCTCCAAACCCCTCGGAAGCACATGCTTCATGATTCTTTGACTTGGCGTACGCTCGAATTCGTCGACGACCTGGATGTAGCGAGGGTTCTGATAGGATGCGAGACGTTCGGAGAGCCAGCGAGATAGTTGCTCCGGGTCGATCGACTTTCCTTTCTTGGCCTTCACAAAGAGCTTGATATCCTGTTCGCCGACGTCCGCGGCAACGCCAATGATGGCGCAATCCTCCACGGCTGGATAAGCGGCCGCGACGTGCTCAACCTCCCAAGCTGACACGTTCTCGCCCTTGCACCGGACGCTGTCGGTCATGCGTCCATGGAACCAGAGATTTCCTTCAGCATCTAGAATGCCGGAATCGCCGGTGTGCAGGGCACCGTTCACAAGAGCCTTGTCGGTTGCTTCTTGATTGTCCAGATACCCTTTGAAAAGAGCCCCTTCCAATGAGGAGCGAACAACAATCTCACCCCTGCTGCCACGGCTAACGGGAATGCCGCTTTCGTCTACGATATCGACCGTGTACCAGGGCATCGGCTTTCCAACTGAACCGATGACGCCTTCGGTATTGCAGGTGGTAATGCTCGAGGCTTCGGTCATGCCGTAGCATTCTCGGATTTCCACGCCGAAGCGGTCCCTGAATTTCGGCCAAACATCTTTGGGGCAGCCGCCGCCCCAAGCGATACGGACGGAATGTTGACGGTCGAGATCGTTTTCCGGCTGCTTGAGCAGAATTTGCAAAATGCCGCCCAGATAGTGAATGTGCGTCGCGCAAGCGCTTCGCACCTGACTCCAGAACGTGCTCGCGCTGAAGCGATCGACCATCGCCAATGTGACATCTTCAATGATCGGCAAAGTGATCAATTGAGCTCCACCGATGTGGAAGAACGGCTCCCAGACGAAAAATACATCTCCTGGCTTCATCGCGGTCAGGATGCGAGCGGCCTCCCCGGCAAGCCGCAACATACCATGCGTGACGAGAACGCCCTTCGGTCGTCCGGTGGTGCCGGACGTATACATGATTGCGAATAGATCATCGGCCTCGATCCGAGCGTCAGCGAAATCTAACTCCTTCCGCAGAAGGGTCTCGAGTGAACATTCATCACGCGGCTCGCCAATCGTGATCACCGCATTAGATGGAATCCCGGCGCGGCAATCTACAATGGTCGGAAGAAACTCCCGATCGCAGACGACCAGTCTCGGCTTGCTGTGGTCGAGGATGTAGCGGAGCCCCTCGCCTTTCTGCTGAGCATTAACCGGAACCCAGACGGCGCCTGCGCGGGCGATCCCGAAAAGCACAGCGAGGGATAGGTGCGAATTCCGCATCATCACCGCGACACGATCACCGGGCTGCAGACCCCTGAGACGTAGCTCGGCTGCAAATGTCGCTGACTGCTTCTTCAACGTGCCGAAAGTGATCGCCTCGCCGTTAAACTGAGCAAAGATTCGGTCCGGTTTCTGGTCAGCTTTTTTGACGAAGTCTGCAACAAAGCCTTTGAGGGAGTCGACCATGGAATGTCACGCCTTCCTGGCTGCGCGTTCGGCCAGGAAGCTCTCCATCATTCGAGATGTTTCGCCCGACGCGTAAGCCTCTCGATGAATCCTCACCGCGGCGTCGATGCACTCGCGAAACCTGACTTCGGTCATCTCACTAAGCCACTGCTTGTCCAAGCGCATCGCGAGACGCGGCTTTGCTGCGAGCTCGCGCGCAAGGGAGAGAGAAGCTTCAAGCACAGTCTCCGCTGGAACGATCTTGTTGATGATTCCGATCGAGTGACACTCCGCCGCATCCATCATTCGGCCGGTCAGCGTCAGATCTGTGGTGCGAGCCACCCCCAAGATTTCCCGCATAATCCAAGGTCCCGTGACGCTCGCGATCCCAGAATTGATCTCGGGCTGCCCCATCCGGACACCCGCGTGGCCAATCCGGAAGTCGCAGAGGAGCGCAACTTGAAATGCGGAGCCGGCGGCAACACCGTTCAAGGCAGCGATGAGCGGCTTGGGAAGCGAGCGAATAACACCGTACAGGCGGTCCCACTCCTCAATCCACTTGGATCCGCTGTCGCCGTCGAACGTCTTCGCTTCGTTGAAATCCTGCCCGGCGCAGAATGCTCGGTCACCCGCTCCAGTCAGAACAATCGCGCCAATTGCCTTGTCGCTCTCGAACTCCAGCAAGGCATCAACGAGTTGGCTGCGCATTGGAGCGTGCCAGGCATTGAGGATTTCCGGTCGGTTCAGGGTGATGACACCAACCTCATCTTGTCTGTCGACGAGAATGTAGCGATCCACGGCTCCGCCTCCGTATTGGAATGCAATATACAATATCGGATATTGTGACGCAAGGTTGCAATCAAGTCAACCAATTCTTTTCCGCGGTTTGCCATTCTGCTTTCGTATTATATATCAATATCGTATATTGATCTTTCGATGTCACACGTGATCGACTAGCCACGGAGTGGTCGCCGGTCATTTCGACTGGCAGCGGGCGCTTCACAGCCTCCGAATTCAATGCACGAACAGCCGAACTGATCTGTCGAAGAGGAGACAACTATTTTCGAAGCTAAACGCAGCCATCCGTGCCGCCACGCGGACTACGAAAGCATTTGAGACGAGCTGTCATCGTAGTCCGTCAGTGCGAGCGCGCAGGCGGCGGGTACCTCTGAATGTAGCGATGATCCTGTCGTTGTAATTCGCTGTAGAGTTTCAATCGTGCCTGTGGAATTTCGAGATTTACGCTGGGCAATCGCCGCGTCCCAGCACCGAAGCCTCCGCCAAGCGGCAGAGACGCTCAGGGTCAAGCAGTCGACTCTTAGTCGCTGCCTGCGCAATCTCGAATACAAGGTCGGCAGCACGCTCTTCGAGCGCACCAACGGCGGCACGCGACCAACCATCCAAGGTCTGGAATTCCTCGATGCCGCCCGGCGCATCGTGGGTGAAACGGAAGCCATAACGGCGCGCCTCAAGACCCACTCGCGTGGCGAGAGCGGCCGATTGATCATCGGCATCCATGCTTCTCTTTCGGCCGGCAATCTCCGAGCCACCCTGCTCGACCACCGGCACCGCTTCCCAGATGTCGATCCACATCTGGTCGACGGAACGAGAGACCAACTGATTTCCGATCTCGTCAATTCCGCCATTGATATCGCCTTCGTGGCCGAGCCCAACCCGAGGTGGACCGACAAGACATTGTTGGTCTGGAACGAACGCGTCGTCGTCGCCCTTCCCGAACACCATCCGCTGACAGCCCGCAACGTGGTTCATTGGGGCGAACTGCGGCAGGAAACGCTATTGTTGTCACAACACGGCCCGGGACCGGAATTTCACAAGCTGCTCGTCAGCAAAATGGGAGCTTCGGATCCTTGTCCGGTGCTCCGCCATGACGTAGCGCTCGACCGGCTTCTCACCCTGGTCGGCGCCGGCTGGGGCATCCTGCTGGCCTTGGAAGGTGCGACCGGCGCGACTTATCCGGGTGTCACCTTCCGCGAGGTGCATAATGCCGAGGGGCCGACGCGACTGAGCTTTCGCGCTTACTGGCGGCAGGCCAACGGCAATCCATCGCTGCGTCCGTTTCTCGACCTGCTTCGCGAGCGTTATCCGGACCTTTCGGCTGCGCCAGGTACGCACTGAGCAGCATTTCGCCAGGCCTTCGCAAAGGCGCGGTCGGTTGCCATGAAGCGCTCGATCATCGGCGCGATCAGTTTCGCAGACGCGCCCAATGGTTGTCGACCTTGTCGTCCTCGAGCCCGGACAACCGTCTCCGGCGTCCCCGTCCTCGCATTCTCGCCAACTAACATCGTGACCGTGTGCGTTGGGGACATTGATTGCGTGCTCGTACAGGAATTGCATCGCGATGCACGATCTTGAACCACCACCGCGGCGGGATATTCGTCCACGCGGGTAGGCGATCATCGGACTATCAAGCGGCTACCCTCGCGTCGGCTCGCTCTCCTGAATATCCTCCGGGATCTCCTGCCGCAGCTTCGGCCCTTGATTCAGCCGTCGCCCAAGTGCCGCGACGAAGTTGTCGTAGCGAACTCCTGCCTGCGCCCGCGCCGCCTTTGCAGCGGGTTCAGGCAGCGGCGGTGTCGTCGTGAGCCAGAACCGGACGAACAACGCCAATGTCTCGACGGAGATTCCCATGTCACGCTCGAGCCGTGCGATGCGACGATCGACTTGATCGAGCCGCTTGATGATAGCGGCCTCCCGCCGCTCATCGGCGTCCGGCGACAGGAAGGACGCGATCGCGGCTTCGGCGATGAGCGACATCGGCTGCTCGCGCCGGGCGGCATAGGCCGAGAGCGTCTTCATGACCTCCTGATCGAGGTAGACCGACATCTGGGCTTTCTTCTTCGGTGCGGTCATGCAGCCTCACAATCCGAGATCGTCGCCGGGATCGAGTGATGCCTGGCGCGCGACACCCTGCATCATGTCGGTCATGCGCCTGATCCGCGGGGCATCTTCGTCGAACTCGTCGGCAAGGTCAGACGCGAACTCGTTGTCGAGCGGTTCCTTCTTCTCTACGGCGTCACGCCCCAGTTCCGGGTGCCGCCGACGGTCGGCGGTCTTCGGATCCTCCACGTCGGTCTGGTCGTCGGCCGAGGCCGGCGGAGCCGCTGGGCGCGGCGGGAGTGGCCGTAAGCTCCAATCGTCCGGCCGTGTGTCGTTGGGCTTGGTCAGCGCCGGCGGTGCCAGGATGCGCTCCTGGAAACGAGTGTCCTCGTAATAGCGCGCCTTCCTCGCGCGGATCGGATGCAGGCCGGACATCATGACGATCTCGTCCGAGGGCGGAAGCTGCATCATCTCGCCAGGCGTCAACAGCGGCCGGGCGGTCTCCGACCGTGATACCATGAGATGTCCGAGCCAAGGTGCCAGCCGGCTGCCGGCATAGTTCTTCATCGCCTTCATCTCAGTTGCCATCCCCAACGCATCAGACACCCGCTTCGCCGTCCGTTCGTCATTGGTCGCGAAGCTGACCCGGACGTGACAGTTGTCGAGGATCGAGTTGTTTGGCCCGTAGGCCTTCTCGATCTGGTTCAGCGACTGGGCGATCAGGAAGCTCTTGATGGCGTAGCCGGCCATGAAGGCGAGCGCGGACTCAAAGAAGTCGAGCCGGCCGAGCGCCGGGAATTCGTCGAGCATCAGGAGGAGCCGGCGCCGCCCAGCCTTGGCATGAAGATCTTCGGTCAAGCGGCGGCCGATCTGGTTGAGGATCAGCCGGATCAGCGGCTTGGTGCGGTTGATGTCCGATGGCGGCACCACGAGGTAAAGGGTGGTCGCGCGGTCTGCGCCGACGATATCGGTGATCCGCCAGTCACAGCGCCGCGTCACCTCCGCGACAACGGGATCTCGGTACAGGCCCAGGAACGACATGGCGGTGCTGAGGACACCGGAGCGTTCGTTGCCGGACTTATTCAGTAGTTCGCGTGCGGCGGAGGCGACGACGGGATGGACTCCGGCTTCGCCCAGATGCGCCGTCCGCATCATCGCGGCGAGCGTCGATTCGATCGGCCGCTTGGGATCGGACAGGAAGGCCGCGACGCCGGCGAGCGTCTTGTCCTCCTCAGCGTAAAGGACGTGGAGGATCGCGCCGACCAGAAGTGCGTGGCTGGTCTTCTCCCAATGGTTCCGCTTCTCGAGGCTGCCCTCGGGATCGACCAGGATGTCGGCGATGTTCTGGACGTCGCGCACCTCCCACTCGCCGTGCCGGACTTCCAGCAACGGGTTATAGGCTGACGACCTCGCGTTGGTCGGATCGAACAGAAGGACGCGGCCATGCTGGGCCCGGAACCCGGCCGTCAGCTGCCAGTTCTCGCCCTTGATGTCATGGACGATCACAGATCCCGGCCAGGTCAGCAGCGACGGAATGACGAGCCCGACGCCCTTGCCGCTCCGGGTCGGAGCGAAGCACAGGACATGCTCCGGTCCATCATGGCGGAGATAGCCGCGCTCGAACCGGCCGAGAACCACGCCGTCGGGCCCGAGCAGGCCGGCCTGTGCGATCTCCTTTGCCTCTGCCCACCGCGCTGAGCCATAGGTCTCGGCATTCTTTGCTTCACGGGCGCGCCAGACCGACATACCGATCGCAACAGTCGCCGCGATGATTCCGCCGGATGCCGCGATATAGGCGCCCTCGATGAAGACGTCCGGCGCATAGGCATCGTACGCATACCACCACCATAAGAAGGCGGGCGGAAGGTAGAACGGAAAATGGAACAACTCGAACCACGGTTGCCCGAGTTGAGGCTGGAAGCCGAGCCGCCAGGCCGTCCATTCCGTCGCAGTCCAGAACGTCAGCAGGACGATCGCCAACACAGTGATGACTTGTCCCCAGAGAATCTTAGTCGCGGACATCGCAGCCGCCCTTTCTTGAAGTCGCCGGTGATCGGGGGCATTGGTCACAGGCCGAGCCCCCGGCTGCGCCCAAAGCCCCAGTCGACGCCACCGTCGGCGCGGGCGACGCCGGAGACACGTCGGCCGAGCTGCTTTTCGAGTGAGGGCGTCCAGGGCACGAGCTGGAAGCCGAGACCATCGTCGATCATCGCGAAGCGGCCGGAGGCGAGCGCGAAGCGCTGTCGATAGGTGCCAGCGACATATTCGCCAGCGGCGGACGGATTGAATGGCTGGCCAGTCTCCGCCGCGAGCCGCTCGCCAAGAGCCTCTAACTCCCGGCGACGCAGCGTGCCGATCAGGTTCTTCGCGAACACCACTCCACGCGCCTGGCGCTCGGCAAGACCCTGCTCGACGAGCTGCTCGGCGCGCCGTTCCATGGCTTGCCGAACCTCGGCGCCGAAGCCGGCCTGGCCAAGTGCCGCCGGATCGCGCGCGACCGCCTGCCGGTCGAGCCACGTCGCACCGCTTGCCGTCACCTGCGCTTCGATCGACAGATCCGAGCGAACGGCGAGCGTCACGCGACGCTGCCCGCGCGCGTCGTCGAATTTGCGGAGTTCGACGATCGATCCTGCTGCACTGTCGCCGGCGGCCTCGAGATCGGGGAGCCTGATGTGGTGGGTGCGGCCGTCGACGCCGTCGATCACGGCATAGGCGCTTCCCTTGAGTTCGTCGTCGAGACCGCGATCGACGAGGCGTCCGATGACGGGGACGTCGAGGCTTTCGCCTGCCAGCACGTAGCTTGCGGTCCCCCGCTCGATGCCGCGTTCGGTGAGACTGCGGTGGATGCGCTTGATGATGTCACCGCGCTCGCCGAGCTCGCGCAACGTCGTCTCTGCGGCCTCATCCACCATCCATTGGCCGGGCCCGACTTGATGGGCGAGGCCAAGGCTCTCCAAACGCCGCAACCGGCCGACCTTCAACGCATGGAATTGATCGAGCTGCTGCGCCGGATCGGGCGCAAGGTCGATGACGCCGTGCCGTCCTGCGTCGCGGACGAGCTGGCGATCGAGCTGCGTCCAGCGTTCGGCTCCGACCTGGTGCTCGAGCGAGCGGCGAATGTCGAGATCGGAGCGCAGTCCAAGCTCCTGTGTGACCAGGTCCTGCGCGCGGGCGCGCATTCCTTCCTTGATGTAGCCGCGGGACATCACGAGGTCTTGGCCATCCTCGGCGACGCCGCGCACGAGGATGTGGACGTGCGGGTGCTGAGTATTCCAGTGATCGACGGCCACCCAGTCGAGCTTGGTACCGAGATCCACCTCCATTTGCCTGACCAACTCGCGGGCGAAACCCTTGAGGTCAGCCAGATCGGCCGCGTCCTCCGGCGAGACGATGAAGCGGAAATGATGCCGATCATTCTGACAGCGCTCGGCAAAGGCCTTGGGATCGGCATCCTCTCGCTCCGGGCCGAACAGATGGGCCTTCTCCCCGTCCCGGGTGACGCCCTCGCGCCGGAGATAGCCGAGGTGCGCGGCGAGCGGCGCCGAACGCGCCTTATGACGGACGACGCGGGTCTTGATCGTCACCAGACGCGAACGGCCGGTAAGCAACCGGTTTGCCCGTTCACTGGCGACCCGGCCGCGGCCGAAGCGGGAATGACGATGGTTGACGAGGCGGCCAGTTCGCGAAATTCCGCCGCCAGCGCGCTGAGCGGCGGCGAGCGCCTGAGCGATGAAGGGTTTTGCTCGTTGACTCCGCGACGAGCGGATGCGGCCGGGCCGAGGCTGAAATTCCTTCTCCTCAGCCACGGTCAGCCTCGGCAATGTGCGAAATGCAGAATCCATGCAATGAGTTAATGGCGGCGCGCACATTGCGTGCCGATGGCACACATTGCCGGATCAGCAAAAAAGGAAAGCAGCAACAACCGACCGACCGAGCCGCACATTGCGGCCTTTTATCTCGCCCTCGTTCGGTCGTTGCCTCCTCGTCCCCCTCCCCTGCTCGTTCGTTCTCGCAGTAATGCGCTGAGACCCGCCTGAGCGCGAATTCGCAACTGCTGGCCGCGACAAGCGGCCATCGCGCGACCAATGACCAGATGTCTGTTGCGTGGCTGCTCGCCGACGTGCATCGATCTGGGTTTTCATACTGATGACGCGGTGCAGTCATTGCGATCGTCCCGTTGCCTGGAGCGCGACAAACAGGCCTTGCGACTGCGGCGCAATGGCCGAGAGATCGTGCACGGGAACGGCAGCCGGCATGTCGTGCGCCGGCCGATCGGGCGTAGCTCGCGCGGCAGACCACGGCCCGTCAGCGCGGTCGAAAAAGAGCGGCGCCCGCTTCCAGGATGAACGAGAAGAGGCCGCGACGAGGAGAGGCCCGGGCAGCCTCTCCGCGTCGACAAAAGGGACGATTGCAGCGACATAGGCAACGGTCTCCGCGGGCAGCGGACGATGTCTGTCGCGAAAATCCTCGTAGCGGCGGGGACCTGCATTGTAGGCCGCGAGAAAGCCAGGCGAGCCGTAGCGGTCGTGCAGCTGGCGAAGGAAGGCGGCGCCGGCGAGGATGTTGTCATGCGGATCGAAGGGATCGGGTCCAAGACCATAGCGAGCGCGCATGTCTGCCCAGGTCCTGGGCATGAGTTGCATCAGACCCAGCGCGCCTTTGGGTGACACCGCGCTCCGGTCGCCGTGGCTCTCGATCCGCATGACGGCGCGAATCCAAGATTCCGGAATGCCAAAGCGCCGCGCGGCTTCCGCCACGAGCGTGGCGTAGTGATCGCTCGCCGGTTGGCGTTGCGTTGGTGCTACCTGTGCGCACGCAGCCGGCGTTGGTGCGCCGACAGCCAGCAGGCCGCCGAGCAGCAGAATGGCTGCAGCGGGACCTGCCCTGTCTGGGCCATCACGCGAAGAAAGCGTCACGCTCGCGTCCGTCAAGGGGGCGCGCAGTGCGCCGGCCTGCGGCCGCCCTCGACCGCCGCTGTGCGCGACGGCCGACTGACGTTTGAGCGGGACGAAGGGATGAGCCGGCTTTTCCGCGAACAAAGAGATGGAGCCTTGATGCGCCTTGTCGGCGGCACGCGTGACGGGATCCTGCATGCGATCAGACCCGTTCGGCACGCTGAGGCTGACGATTCCAGTTCAGCGTCCACGCCGATTTGTCATCGCTCGACTGGAAGAGATTGGCGCGGATCGGCCGCGGCAGCGTGGGATCGTCGATGACGAGCGAAACATAGTCGCCGGCCTTTTCGCCGGTGCGCTTCCAGCCCGCGCCGATCTCTGGGCCTTCGTCATCGCCGAGGCGAATGCGGTAGTCGGGCGCGTTCTCGGCATCTGACAATTCGGCCGGAACGAGGGTGAGACTCCGCTCGAAGAAAAGCGTTTTAATGCGTCCATTGAAGCCGGACTTCTCGCGGGTGAACTGACCGATTTGCGCCATGGGAAACCTCCTTGGTTGGCGGGTTGGGAAGCGGGTCAATCGGTGGCGGCGCGCCAGACGAAGCGGCCGTCGCCGGCCTCGTCGGTCCAAAGCGGGACCGCGCGCGCGACGATCGAGGTGGCAGGGAGCGAGCCGAAATAACGGCCGTCCACGCTGTCCGGGACGGTCGGGTTCATGAGGAAAAACTCGCCCGGTTGAAGCGTGATGCAACCGCCCCAACGGGGCAGCAAACGGCCGAGATAATCGCGGTCGTGCGCGGCGCCGACATCGACAGCATCGACAGTGATGGCATCGCCGGACCGGCATACCGTCTGCCCGGGCAACGCGAGCACATGTTTCAGCAGCGGCACACCTTTCGGAAGAAAGCCGCCATCGGCGAGGAAGCTCGCAATCGGCTCTGGTGGACGCACCACAACCAGTTCCAAGCCGCGCAGCCGTCCTACCGGATGCAGCGCGTAGAGTCCTATCGGAGTGCTTGCGGTTGCGTTCCAAATCAGCCGCGGCGCCGGACGAAACAACGCCAAGCCGCTGGCGGCGCACACCGCCATGCACGTCATCACGATGGTGCCAAAGCGGGTCATGGCGTGACGCTCCGGCGCTTGAGCCAGGCGACATGCTGCTCGCGCGTGTAGGCGCGCGGCGCGTGTCCGGCGGCGAGGCGGTTGTGGAGATGCCGCCAATATTCGGGCGCGGCGTCGGCTGGATCGATGGCGAGCGCCTCGATCGCATCGACCGCCTGCAACACACGCTCGACCTTCGGCCAGCTATCGACGCGCAGCAGGATCTCGCCGCCGGGCCGCACGAAGGGCAGCGTCTGATAGCGCTGGCCGCCCTCCACGGTGCGCACGATGTCCATGCGCGACACCACGGTGCCATAGTCGTTCGACGCCCAGCGGACGAAGCCGAAGATACTGCCGGGAGCAAAACTTGAAATGCTGCGGCGGCGGTCGAGGATCTTCTCTTCAGTGCGACGGCCGAAGCGCAGCCAGTGCTCGATCCTCTTCTCGATCCAGGTCAGCTCGACATGAGTGAGCGCAACGCCGCGCCGATGCGAGGGCGATACGGTACGTGGCGGCAAGGCATCATTGTCGTTCATGGCGGCTCTCTCCGGTGCCGGTGGGGAATTCTCGGGCCAGCAATTCGCGCAGCATGTCCGCGACGGTGACGCCGCGATCGAACGCTGCGACCTTGATACGGCCGCGCTGCGCCGGCGTGACGTCGATTGTCAGCCGCGCGGTGAACGCCGCTGCGTCATCCATGCGGCGCGGCGAGGCCTCGCCGGCCTTGATCCAGTGCTCGGGATCGCCAGGTCGCGACGCGAAGCTGCGCTTGGTCGAACGCTCGCTCATGGCCTGAACCTTGCGACTTCGGCGGCGAGCGCGGCGATCTCGCGGGCGGCTGCACTCTGCTCGGCGAGCTCGAAGACGAGCCGGCCTGACCGCGCTGCGTCAGCGAAGACGGCGCGCTGACCGATGGTGCTGGCGAGCATCGGCGGATCTTGATCGGCGAGCGCCTCAGACGTCTCGCGGGCGATGAGCGAGCGCGCGCCGCAACAGTTGAGCACGAAACGAGCGGCGAGTTGCGGACGATGGATTCGGGCTTCACGCAGCAGAGACAGCATCTCAGCCGACGCCCAGCCGTCGAGCGGCGACGGTTGCACGGGGATCAGCACGAGGTCGGCCGCCAGCAGCGCCGAACGTGTCAATCCTGCGACGCGCGGCGGTCCGTCAATGACGACATGATCGGCAGTGCGCGCGATCTCCCGCGCCTCGCGATGGAGCGAGCCGCGCGTGAGGCCAACGACGCCGAACAACCGTGAGACGTTCTCCTGCGCCCGCTGCTGCGACCAATCCAAGGCCGAGCCCTGCGGGTCTGCGTCGATCAGGATCACACGCTTCCCGCGCAACGCCCATTTACCGGCGAGATGGAGGGCGAGCGTCGTCCTGCCGACACCGCCCTTCTGATTTAGCAGAGCGACAATCATCGCTTGTCTCCCGCCGTGCGGCCGAGAAGCGGCAGAGATTGTCGACGACGACTTGGGTGCTTGGTTGACGACGACTCGGCGCTCGAGCCAGCGTTATCCGCAAGGCGCGCTCGCCCACTACGACAGTTAGATTCTAGGTTAGACTCTAAGTTAGATTCTAATGCGTGCGTGCGAAGTCCCGATGGGGTTGCGTACGAAGTCCCGATATCGTTTGCGTGCGAAGTCCCGAACGCTTCCACAGCGCCGTCCACAGGGGCGGTGGACAACTTTGCCGGCAGAATGCGCAGCAACTCCCGGCGGCCCTCGCGTTCGATGTGCAAGCTGTAGCCGGGGAGTGGCTGGTGTGCGGCAATCAGCCGGATCTGCAGCGCGAAGTCGGAGACTCGCACCAGGCTGCCGGACTTCTTGTGGAGGTGTGCGACCTCGAACAGCCATCCTCTCGGCTGGCGACCGGCATGCTTGCGAGCGACGCGGTAGAGCCAGCGTTCAATCCCGCCGGTCAGCCGGAAGTACGCCGGATCGATCGTAAGAACGAGGGAGCGATCGATGACGCCGCGATAGAACCAGTCGGGAAGGACAAATTCCATGCCTTCAATGCGGCCGTCGCGCCTCGCACATTCCTCCCACTCGTTGATCCAGGAGAATTGGTGGCGCCGCCAATGCTCGCCGTGCCGGATGCTGGTGCGAATGACGGTCGCCTGCAGGCGTGCCAGTGCTCCCTTCAAGAGCTTGTAATCCCGCGCCCCCGTCTGTCGGCCGACTGCGATCAGAAGCTGGTAGGGCGTGAAGCGCAGGAATCGCGAGGTCTTCAGACCGAGGTTCTCAGCTTCGACAATCTGGCTCGCCGCCCAAATCAGCACGTCGGCATCCCAAATGGTCGCCATACCGTGCTCTGGAACCGCATAGACTTCTACGGATACATCGCCGGCCTGGTAAAGGATGGGCCGCGTGCGTTTGGCCTTGGCGAGCGAGAAGAATGGCCGCTCCATCAGGTCGCGCTGATCGCGCGGGCTGGCATCGCCGGTGGCGACAACGAACGGGTCGAGCTTGCTTCGCTCGCTGGGCGTGATGAGGCGGCGCGACGACATGGGCGAGCGTTGCCTTAGCGATGCGCTTGGCCGGCGGCGCGGGCCTCGACGTAGCGTGGATCCGACGTCGAGCTGCAGGCGGCTTGATCCGCCCAGGCCTCGAGATCGCCAATGGCGTAGACAACGCGGCCACCGAGCTTGCGGAAGGTCGGGCCGTTGCCATGGCAGCGGTATTTCTCCAGCGTGCGCGGCGAGAGGCCGAGGAGGCGCGCGGCCTCAGGGGTGCGCACGTAGCGTGTGGTGAGCTGCGCGGTCCGGTCGAGCATGAGTGATCTCCGTCTTGCCTTGAAGCGCCGCGGCCAAGTCGCGGCATGTCAGGGCCAGGGTGGCGGAGAGTTCAGGCGTTGGGGGTGGACGAAAATTTTTGCAGGTGCATGTCCCCCCGGTCGCAACCAGGCGAACCGAGGCCTTAGCAGCGCGTCGCAGGTTAACGTCATCACGGTGGGTGGGTTGGAGGATCGACGAGCCAGAGGCCGCGCAGGAGCCTCAGATAGCCTCGCTCGACCAAGGCGATCGAATCGTGGATGAGACGGTTGGCCTTGCGGCGGGCGTGCGAATCCTTCCACTCGACCGAACGACGCTGAGCGTGGTCGGAGGCGAGCACCTTCGCTGCCACGTCTCGCGGGCCGCCGCCCAGGTCGTGAACGTCGAAGGCGTGAAGGAGCTGAATCAATCGCCGTTTCTGAAAGGACGTCAGCCGCAGGGCCGCCGGTAGAAGACCGATACGCTGGCCGCCAAGGCGACGGATCAAGTGCAATGCGACGTCGAGCCGCAGCTCGGCCATGCCGTCGATCGGCAGAAGCACAGCGGGACGTCGCGCGGCCTGCTCGTCTTGGAGGCGGATATGGAGTTCGCCCGATCCGTCGGCGATCACCAGCTCACGCCCGTTGGCATCCGTCCGCTCGACGGGCGGCTGCCCGAAGGCACTGCGATCGATCGATTGGATGATATCGAAGCCAGACGGTGCCGGCTCCAGGATCAGTGTTCCCGGTGACACCTCGGGCAGCCATAGGGTCGGTTCGAGCCCAACCGGAGAGGCTGGGTCATGGGCGAAATCGCAACCCCCAACGACGTGCGAGACCGGAACGGGCATTCTCGGGATCAACGCCGTCGCGTGCGATCTGGCGCTGGATGCGGGCGAAGTCGCGGCGGTAGTCAGCATTGCGGCGCAGGAACTCAAGGGCGAAGCCCGGGCGCTCGAGGCGATTCAAGCGTTCAATCGTCTCCGGCGAGCGCCAATACTGTGTGGGCATGGTGTTTCCTCTCGTTTTTTCTGGCCTCCCGAAGGAGGGCAGACCACGATCCGGAAAGACGGCGCGTCAAGCTAGTCCCAGAAGTTGCATCACGCCAGTTCGCAATTTGCGATACGGGAAAGCCCACTCACTGCATCCGCGGTTCCAACAGATGCCGATATCCGGCTTCGGTCATCCATCGGGCGCGCGCGAGATGGCTGTCATGGACGGTTTTGGCGCGAGCGGGTTCTCGGGAAGGGTCGAGACCGAAGATCACCTGGACGACCTCACGCCAGTCGGCGCCCTCTTCCTCGGCCATCAATAGCTGAACATAGATCGCGAGATGTTGCTCGTCATAGGCGTTCACACGATCGGTCAGTGGCGGTTGGTCCCGGAATGGCGTTTTGTTCATTGCGATCGTCCTCCTCAAGATCGAGGCAACGCTAGAGATTAATTTGCCGCAGAATCCGCAAGCGGCGAAATAATCTCGCCTTTGCGGCGTGATACGCAGACCGCATCACGGTGCTCCCCTGAGAGGGCAAACAGGTCTTGGGCAGCGCCTATGAACAGCATGGGCATCGCATGAATCGGATGGAACGAGAGTTCCTATTGAGTTCCCTTGTCGTCATGGATCTCAAGGAGGTCATGGCGATCAATCTGTGTCGGATACGTCATGCGAAGGAGATGACGCAGGAAGAATTGGCCGATCGCGCCGGACTAAGCGTCCGTTACGTCGGCGCAATCGAAGGCCGACGTGTCGGCCAGCGTGACGGTGCTGGGCCGGATCGCGAAGGCGTTGGACGTCGAAGCAACCGACCTGATTAAACGAACGACGTTCATTCTTGTCGCGGTCGATGACAGGTATATCTGTGCTGGGCCGTAGAACTGGTGCGTTGAGAATCACCTAAGCGTTTTAGATGGTCGACTATACCGCAATTGACTATCGCCAGCACGAGCCGCTCGCAAAACAGATTCGCTGTCATTCTTAGACTCGTTCACGGGCTGCCTTCTTCGCAAATTACTATTTTTTTCAGAATCTTCTTGCAGCATTTCTGCAAACTCGCCGCAATGGATGCTCCAATAGTGAACCTTCCACGTCGCGTTCGCCGAATTGCTGCATCTGGCAGGTTGCCGGCGGTGTCGAACGGCTCGATTGAGCCCACGACGGACCTCGGATGCTAACGACGCGCGGAAACGAGAAGCATCATCGGCCGCTCCAACCCTTCCGCTAACTCAGACGTTTGTGCGATCTGCTCGTCAGACGGGGCAAACTCTTCGACGGCAAAGATCTGGAGGCCTGAGCGGATCAATGTGTCGAGCGTTGTACCGATGGTATGGTGATGCTTGATCACGTAATTCGCAAACCAATCGGTCTGGCGCTCGCCTTCAATCGCGTAGCGATTGACGGGCCAAGTCTTGTGCCCGTCCTCGTCCGCGATCCAGTGCGGATGGACCGCCGCCATGAAGATGGGATGCTCGATAGTGAATACGAGTTCCCTGCCAGGCGCGAGCGCCTGATGGACCATGCGGACGAGACGACTGAAATCGCTGATATAGTGGAAAGTGAGTGCACTGTAGGCGAGGTCAAAGGCAGCCGGTGGCAACTCCACTTTCTCCAAGACTACAGTCCGGTATTCGATTTGTGGATCGTTGGTATCCGCCGTTGCTCGGCTGATCGTATTTTCCGAGAGGTCCAGACCAAGCACCGAGGTTGCGCCTTGCTTGCGCATCCAGCGCGATACCCAACCAAAGCCGCACCCCAGATCGATGACGCGCTTGCCGGCAACCGTTGGCAATATCGCACGTATGGAAGGCCATTCGGGCGCACCGTCAAGGCCGCGAAGCTGTCTCGGAAGCGGGCTGTAACCGGCGAAGAAGTCCAGATTGTCGTAAATATTCTGTGCCGTGATGTTCTCAATCTTGGAGGATGGGAACGAGCACGTCCATTAATATCTTGTCGCACTATGCGCGCCCGGGCGCTCGGCCAGATCGAACGGGATCCCACGGTGCTCGACCGGCTCGTCGGAATCTGTCCCATATGGGATGACCTTGTCGATAGCGTGTTGGAGGCCAATGAAAGACGGCCAATCAAAACCGGAACAGGCTCGCCGCCGCTGATCGGAATCTGTTCCTCCCGTCCACCTGCACCGTCGCCACCGCCGGAAGGTCTGCGCGGCCAGCTCTTGAGCATGGCGATGCCCCGCCCGGACCAGCCGGGCGAGGCATTATGGGTCAGTCGCCATTGCGACGGCTGGGACGGGACCAGATCAGGCTGAAGCTCTCACCGTCCTCGTCCTTGAAGAGGTTGGCGAAGATCGGAGCGGTGAAGCTCGGATCGTCGAGCTTGAGACTGAGATAGTCGCGGCCTTCGATGGAGCGCTTGGACCAGCCGGCCCCGATCTCAACTCGGCCGGCATAGACCCGGTGGCTGGGTGCGTTGTCGGTCGAGCGGTTGGTTTCGGGGACGATCCGGACGTTCCTGGCCTGGAGCGAGAGAGTGACGATTTCGCCAGTGAATTCCTCGTTCGAACCGGTCTTCTTGAAGGTGCCGATGGTCGCCATTGTCGTTCTCCTTGATCTCTGTTTCCGAGCCCGCACCATTGCGGCCTCGATGGTGATCGACAGGCCGAAGGCGATCGACGGCGCACCCCGAAGGGGCTCGACAGCAAAGGAGGAACTTTCTTGGCTCGCGCGAGGAATGACGGCGCAGCCGGCAGGGGAAGAAAGTTGTGACGCCGCTGTTGCGCCATAGGCGGTCGAGGCTTCAGCCGGCCTTCGGCCAGATCAATCCATCGAAGAGGCCGTTGTGTGCGCTCGGTCTGACAGAGCTGACATCAAGGAGAACGTGGCGACTTGCGAGTCCCGTAGAGAGTCCGGCCAACGAATTCAATGGTGAATGGCTTTCTGTCCTGGCAACGGACGGATCTCAGCTTCCGCAACCAGACCTCGGCAGCACGCCCGTTCACGAGAGTCACTGGCCGTATCTGGAGCCGCCGCCGTTTGGTTGATACCGCTACAACGACCGCCACGAACCTGGCCTCTCTGCGATGATCGGTCGAGCCTCGACGCGTAGGCCGCTCCTTTCCAGCTTCGACGATGAGGATCGCGACCGCTCTGGATACCTGATCCAATCCCCCTCTCGATGTCACCTATCAGCCGCCCGCTAAGCCCTGCCCAGCAGGTCCGGGGGTCGAGCCCATGGGGCGAGAACGAGCGCAAGCTGGCCGACGCCAAAGGTTGCACCGCCCGCCACGAGGCCCACTGCGATTCTGCCAAGCGCCGGGGCCGGCGTGGAAGGCCCAGGTGCCGATTGTCAGGCTGACGAAAGGGGGCAGTGCAAAGACGGCAAGAAGAAGCCGATGCCGACGGTGACGAGCAGTGTCCGAAGATGATCATGGCGGGGGCTCCAGCGGTGAGCAGCCCAAGTGTCATCGGCCGAAATATTGCAGCCACCGAGCGAGGCGATACTGGCGGCGCGCGCGTCGTTCGGCTACCGTCTTGCGCACATCCTGAGCGGTCCGCATCGCGGGCCTCTACGGAAATCTGAAAGAGCCGGCGGTGCGTACCCCGCACCGGTGGCGTATTTCGATGGCAGGACACGACATTAGATCGCCAAAATTCGGCAGTCCAGTCAGCTCAACCGAAAGCTGTAAGGAGGCACATGCAAAAGCCCCCACTCGACCCCGATGTCGCGGATTTGGCTCCGACAGACTCGATGCTAACGCCGTACGACCACGAACATCTCATCACCTATCTGCGTTTGCTGGACGCGGACGCCGAAGGAGCGGACTGGGAGGAGGTTGCACAAATTGTGCTGCACATCGATCCAGAGCGCGAGCCTCACCGTGCGCGGCGTGCCTACACAAGCCATTTCAACCGGGCAAAATGGATGACCGAGCACGGCCACGGACACCTCTTGCGAGGTGAGATTCCAAGCTTGAACTGACCGAGGCTACATGATGCTTCGGCGTGTGTTGGAGCAGGCAACAAATCGCTCAAAGTCTCGCGGAGGAGAAACAGATGAGCGACAATACCGATCTCGAAAACCGAGTCGTCGAAGCGATACGACACTATCGCGAGGCCCTCACACAGGTGGAAAACCTGGAACGAGAGGACGCTTCCGCGCATCGAACGCTAACGAGTACGCTGCTTTGATTTGGGGCGCGCCATGCAAGACGAGGCAGCGCCGTCTCTCAAGGATAGCCTGCTTGAGATTGGCTCGGCAGCGGTGTCGCGGTCGGACAAAGCGTGGGCGGCCCTGAGCGAGGCGACGGCGAGATTGGAGTCCGCCCGCCTGACTTTGTTCGCCCTGGCGCAGCAACTGGGATATATTCCAGAAGTCTCGATGGGGTCAGCAGATCCAGCCTAGCACCTAGCCGCAGTGATCGCGACTCTTTGAACACGTTGGTATCTGCGTGGCCCAATTTGGGGCGGGCCTTTCGTTTTGGACATCCATTTGATTCGAGCGCATGCGGCATTGCGCTGTCGTTGCCATGCGCCAATTTGGTGACGAGGCGGTTGGGGTCGTCGATCCTGCGGTCCAGGCACTAGCCGCGCAAGATTCCGATCTCGATTTCAACCATGTCGAGCCAACTGACGTGCTTGGGGGTGTAGCGGAACTCACTGGCGCCGCAAGATACGGCGAGCTTCGGCGCGCGCCAAGGCGCCAGCCGAGTGGATCGACAGATTATCCTGCACGCCGCGGATGCGCATGCATCTCGCTTCCGGAACTAAGCTTCGGCTGCACGCCCCGTTCACGCAGTCGTCGTCCGTGTCTGTGAGACGTCGTTGTCTGGTCGATACCGCCTCAACGATCGGCACGAACTCCGGCCAGTCTGCGACGATGGGCCGAGCCTCGACGCCAAGGCTGCGCTCACTCCAAATTCGATGATGAGGACCGCGGGCATTCCGGATGCATGGTTAAGTTCCGCCCCGTCGATATGATGATGTCAGCCTCTCGCCAAGCCCTGTCCGGCTGATCCGGGCATTGCCATTCCAATGAAGCGGACGAACGCCGTGATGCTGACGGCAATGGCGCCGAAGACCGCCAAGATGGTCTGCCAGATCGGTGAAGACATCGCCATCTGAGCGATTCCATGCGTGGCGCTATAACCGGCAACGGTTGCGGGCGCGACATAGATGAGGATGATCAGGAGCCGAAGCCAGACCCATGGCACGAGAGCGAGCGCAAGCTGGCCGACGCCAAAGGTTGCACCGCCCGCCACGAGGCCCATTGCGATTCCCCCGAGCACACCGGCGCCGGTGTGGAAGGCCCAGGCGCCGATTGTCAGGCCGACGAAGAGAGGCAGTGCAAAAACAGCAAGCATGAACAGCAGCCAGCAGAAGAAGCCGATGCCGACGGTGACGAGCAGTGGTCCGAAGATGATCATGGCGGTGGGCTCCGTGAGATAAAGGTCTGACGGTTGCGCCTTCCACCACCACCACGGCGCGAGCGAGAGTATAGCCGTAGACAGGCGGCAGCGGGAGCGTAAATCTCGCTGGCCTTCCGCAGTTGCCTAGCTATGCACCCCTTCATGTTTGGAAGGGGTCGAATTCGTGAGCGATGGCGGCGGGATCGCCGTCATATTCGGTGGCGGGCATGGCACCGTATCCACCCGTGCCGGCGCGGAAGATGACGACGCAGGCCATGAGAGTTCGAGCGAGATTCCAGCCATTGGCGAATGCGAGGGACTGAGACATGGATGCGACTCCTGTGCTGTGGCGGGACCATCCCCGCGCGACAGGCGCCCGATGTGTCCGGCCAGGGGCCGCAATCACCGCGTAGACGAAGACGAAGCGGCGGCACGCTTCAGCGTAAGCCGACCCCTCACGGGTTGATGGCGTCAGGCCCATGGTCGGACCAAGGATCAGCGCCATGGAAGCGGAGTGGCGTCCGCCGGCAGGAGCCGCGTGTCGTAGCCCGCTGTCGATTGCGGCCGAAACCTCGCTATCCTCACGGTTTGCCGACCGATCGGCTAAGCCGCATTTACGAGCCGACATGATGGCTGAGGCGGGCGCCACGACGGAGTTTAGGGGACGCGAACTTCATCCTGTGAAGAAGGCGTTAGCCATTGCGGTGCTGGCTATTGAGCGGTCTGATCTGAGCGACATGAAGGTGCTGCTCGACGGCCTAATCGAGAACGATACCGAGTTGGCGCACTCTGCCCACGCGGCGCGGATTGCTGTGAGGGGTGAACCGGAAAGGCGGCTTTGCGGAAAGCCGACGATCCGCTCTTCCGGTTTCACGTCATTACGGACTCAAGTAAAGGCGGCACTCACGCGCCGCCAAACGTCCACACGGGGATGCCGAGCTTCTTCGCCTTGTCGGCGAGGTTGTCCTGGATGCCGGTGCCGGGGAAGTGCATCACCCCGATCGGCAGCACGTCGAGCATCGCATCGTTGCGCTTGAAGGGCGCGGCCTTGTTGTGCTTCGTCCAGTCGGGTTTGAAGGCGATCTGCGGCACCCTGCGATTGTCGGCCCATTTGGCGGCGATCAGCTCGGCGCCTTTGGGGCTGCCGCCGTGCAGCAGCACCATGTTCGGATGCTTAGCGTGGACCTGATCGAGCTTGGCCCAGATCAGCCGATGATCGTTGAAGTCGAGCCCGCCGGTGAGCGCCACTTTCGGTCCCGCCGGCACGAGCACCTGGTTGTCGACGCGCTTCTTCGCGGCCAGGAAATCGCGGCTATCGATCATCGCTGCGGTCAGATTGCGATGGTTGACCTTCGACCCGTTGCGCGGCCGCCAGGCGGAGTGGGTGTGGCCTTCGAATTGGTCGGCGGCCTGGTCGCGCATCAGCTCGAAGGCGTTGCGTCGCTCGATCAGCGTTTGGCCCTCCGCCGTCAGGCGCTCCAGCTCAACGGATTTGACCTCGCTGCCGTCCTGCTCCCGCTGCGACCGCTGCTGCGCCAGCTCATTGTCGTCGAGCTCGCGCTCGATTCGGTCGATGGCGCGGTGGAAGACGTTCACCGTCGACCAGAGCAGGTCCTCGAGGTCGGGTTCGAGGCGGGTGTCCGACAGCGCGACGACAAGGGCGTCGAAGATATCGGCGATGCTGCCGACAAGGATCTTTGCTTCGGGAAGCGGCCGGGGATCGGGCTCGTCGTGGAAGGGCCGGTATCCATAGAGTTGGAGTTCCTGGAGGACTCCGTCGATCCGCGATGAGTTGCTATGCAGCTCGAAATCGTCGTCGTGGTCGGTGGTCATTGCGGCTTTCCCTGGTCGGATCGGCCGCGCCTATCGCAGCCTTCATGGCGACGAAAGGCGGCGGGCGGAACGGACTTGCACCCGCAGCGAAGCGAAGGGCCGAAGCGGAGCGGAGGACCAAAGGGGGCCGACTATTTTGCCTCGCGATGTAAAGGCGGCCCTGCCGCCGACGGAAAATAGTCGGCCGACAAGGTTGCCGGTCCGTTTCGTTTGCCGCCCGATCGCCCTCTAGAAGGCTGTAGGTGCGGCCCTCTCCGGTGCTGAGGGCAAGCAGGACGACCGGCCTCGTAGCGACGACGGGCCATGCCGCCGTCAGCCCTGTTCCGGCTACGCTGCGAGCTCCATGAAGCGGGCAACATCCTGCGCCGCGATCTGCGCCCGGCTCGCGGCCCGAAGCGCATCGATCCCGAGCAGCCGGAGATCCTCATTGAAGTCGCCGAGCCGTGGCGAGATCACGATCGCCTCGATCCCGGCTTCCTGCGTCCGGTCGATCAACGTTGCCATCGCGCCGTCACCCGCGGGATCATCGTCGCGGGCGATGTAGAGCCGGCGCAGTGTGTCCGGGAACAGGATGGCGGAGAGATGCGCCGCCGAGAGGGCTGCGACCATCGGCATGGCCGGCAGAACACAGCGAAGCGACAGCATCGTCTCGATGCCTTCGCCGGCCGCCATCACCTCGCCGGCCCCCCCAAACCGGACTGCGTGCCTCAGAAGGTTGCCCATCGCCCGCCGTGGTGTGTCGATCGGCGCCCTGCCGAGGCTAACCTCGCTGAAACCGTTCGGATCAAGCCAGGTGCGATGCGCGCCGGTCAGACGGTCCGAGAGATCGGTGACCGCGGCGATCATCGCTGGCCAAGTCTCGGTTGGGCTATGGTCGTCAGGTCGATAGTAGCAACGCGGATGAAAGCGCAGGCTTCCGATGCCGTGCAAGGCCGTAATGCCGCGGTTACGGAGATACGCTTCTACGAGTGTGCGTTCGATCGGCTGCGACATGGCGAAGAGCCGACGGGCTGCCTCCGGCGATCCGGATGGTGCGCCGGGCTTTCGCGATCGAGTGCGATCGGTCTCAGGCCCGGGATGCGGCAAGCTGAGGAAGGAGCGCGCCTCGTCGGCGACGTCCTTGAACTCGATAAGGCCGCAGCTCTCGCGGATCACATCGAGCAAATCACCATGTTCGCCCGTGCAGCCATCGGTCCATTTTCCGGCGGGTCCCTTCACCGACTCTTTGAGCCGCACGAACATCGAGCGGCCAGGCGTGTTGCGGGCGTCCCCCACGCGCCAATAGCTGCCTTCCCGTCGCCCGGCAAAGAGGTAGCGGCGGCACACGGCCTCAGCCTGCCGAGCAAGGCGTTGTGCGAGATCGTGCGAGCTATTCGCCATGATCGTCCCCGAAAGGAAAAGGCCCGCCGTCACCGGCGGGCCTTGTTGTCTCGGCAGCTCATTCGGCCGCCATGATCTGCTCACCGGCTTCGTTATTGTGAGTGGCCGGCTCTTCTTCGTCTTCCAGTTTGTTTTCGCTGGGCTTCTCTGGAGTTTCCTCGATCGCAGATTCGGATGCCTGCTCCTCTCCAACGGTTTGGCCCGGCGTGCGCAGCGGTTCGGGCAGCCAGTCCGTGCCGGCGAGAAGGGTCTCCGCCTCGGCCGCCATGTCGCCCTTCTTCATATGCGCGATCCGATCGGCGGCGCGCTGGCCCTTCGCCTGCGCCACCGCCTGCAGGATGCGAGCCTTCGTCAGCCGGCCGAGGAAATTGTCCACGGTCGGTTTCCACCCTGCTGCAGCCATGTCGAGATCGATTGCTTGCGCGATCCGATCCGCATGGGCGAACGCCCGCGGCCGCCGATTCCACGGCTCGTACACGGCATTGACTGAGAGGCTGACGACGTGGGCGAAGAGGCCTGCCTGACTGTCACCGTCCCATTCCTGGAGCGCGTCCCAGAGCCCCGCCGACTCCTTCGGAAGGGCCTTCGCCCATCTCTCGTGCCGAGCACGGATGGCCTCGGCCGATGCGCTGTCGTTCAGCCCCGCCGCCTGCGTGCCGAAGCTGACGCTCTTCAAGTCAAGCTCGAGACAGCTATCCGAGCCGTAGCGATAGAAGGTCTTGAGCGTGAGCGCGTGCAAGGCCGCGACGAAGGCAACGTCCGGCCGCTCGCCCAGCGCGTGGCGAAGACCGAGCGTTCGGTGCGAGGTCAGTTCGGTCATCAGCCGGTCGGAGATGGGCGAAAGGTCCTCGTCCTCTTCAGGCTCGGCGCCGAGCTCGGCTGCCACGATGGCCTCGGCGCCTTCGTAGGTTGCGTCCATCACTCGCTCGGCCTCGCCGCTATCGGCGGGATGGGACTCTGGCTCCGCCGGCGGTTCGTGCTCGGGCCGGACATAGCCGCGCTCGACACGAAGCTGGCCGTCGGCATCGATGCTGACGAACGCGCCAGCGCGTGCGATTTCTGCTGGGTCGAACACGACGGGACGGTTCTCGAAGCCTTCCAATGCCGCTTCCAGCTCCGACAGCCGCTCGTCGACCTCGCTGCGCAGTTCGTTGCCGTCGGCGTATTCCTCGGACAGCCGATCGAACTCCGCCTGGAACGTGTCGCGGGTCGCCTCCTCCTCGGCCGTGAGCGCGACGGCTTCGCCGCGAAGCTGGCGCAGACCAAAGACATGGCCGTAGGCGAAGTCCGGCGCGACCTCGATCCATTTCCAGTCTTCGGCGGCGATCGTTTTGGCCTCCATCTTCAGTTTGTCGGCCACCATTCGCTCGATGAGCGCGACGTCCTGCAACCAGCCACCATCGTCGCCCTGGAACAGGTCGCGCAACACCGTACCGCCGGCCGCGACATAGGCATCCACGCCGACGAACTGCGCCCGCTTATCCGAGGCGCGCACGGCGCCCTCGGTCAGCATTCGGCGGATGACATGGGGCTGCTTGTCGTAGGCGGCCTTCAGCCGCTCGAGCACCTGTTCCTGACGCTCGTGGTCACCGGAAACGGTGAAGGCCATGAGCTGGTCGAGCGTCAAACCATCCTCGGCGTAGACGTCGAGTAGCGCTGGTGAGACCGACGCCAGCTTTAGGCGTTGCTTCACCACGTTGACCGAAACGAAGAATGCGGCGGCGATCTCCTCCTCGGACTGCCCCTTCTCACGAAGGGCGAGAAAGGCCCGGAATTGGTCGATCGGCAGGAGCGGGGCGCGTTGGACGTTTTCAGCGAGCGAGTCCTCTTCGGCGATCCCACCTTCGCGTATGACACAGGGCACGGCCGCGGTCTTGGCGAGGCGCTTCTGCTTCACGAGCAGCTCAAGCGCGCGATAGCGGCGCCCACCGGCCGGGATTTCGAACATGCCGGTCGGAGCGCCATCTGCGTCAACCACGGCTCGCACGCTGAGGCCTTGGAGCAGGCCGCGGCGGGCGATGTCTTCGGCCAGCTCCTCGATCGAGACGCTGGCTTTGATGCGCCGGACGTTCGACTGGCTGAGCACGAGCTTGTTGAAGGGAATGTCGCGCGAGGGAGAGAGAGTGATCTTCTGAACGGCAGTCGCCATGGGGTGATACTCCGCGACGGGCGGCCCAAAGACTCTCTCTGGACCTCCAACCCGTCAAAAACGCAGCGCCGCCCTCTTCCTCTTAAGGGCGGCGCCGCAAAGCCGACGATCAGGAAAGACGGAAAGGCACGAAGCCGGAGACACGCCGTTCCGCGTCTCCGGCTTTCCGGGAGTCAGGCTGCCCGGTCGAGCAGCTTCTTCGCGCGCGCCTCCAGATGGAGTCGCGCGTCCTGATGGGTCTTGTCCCGCGCGACCGCTGTGATGCCTTGCACGAAGTCGAAGACGCTCTCGGGCTTGCGTCCCTCTTCGGCGAGTACGGTCTCGATGATCTTCGCCGTCTCACTTTTGGAGAAGCCGCGCTTGCGCAGGAAGTCGCTCCGGTCCTCATCGGTCCGGGCAACGATCCGCTCCCGCGCCACCTTGATGCCGTTGACGAACGGGACGGCTGAGGAGTTGGCGAAGCGGGTTAGCGCCGGAGCCGCCTCGTGCGCGAATCGCGAGGCGGCGTACTTGGAGTGGCGGATGGTGATCTCCTCGAAATCCTCCACGCCCCACAAATTACGATTTTGACAAACTGCACGGAGATAGAAGCTCGCCATGCCGAGCGTCTTCGCCCCGACTTCCGAGTTCCAGCAGTAGAAGCCGCGGAAATAGAGATCGGGCAAACCGTCGGCCAGTCGGCCGGCCTCGATCGGGTTGAGGTCGTCGACGAGGAAAAGGAAGACGTCCCTGTCCGATCCATAGAGGGTGGTCGTGTCCTTGGAAATGTCGACACGGGGATTGTAGATCCCGGTTGACCAGTCGAGCACGCCCGGATAGATCGCGTCACCGAACTGTCCTGATAGTATTGTATCAGACAGTCGTGCAGACGCCCGAATCAAGCATCTCCAGGTAGCGTTGCGCCGGGAAAGCCGCGCAGGGCGGAGGCGTAGCCGAAGCCCGGAGCGGTTTTCCCGGCGCGGCGCCAATCCAAAGTCCGTTGGAGGCGCGATATGGCGATGATCGTGCGTGCTGCTCCTGGCTATCCACCAATCCCGCCCAATTTTCCCGTTCTCCTGTCCAATCAGATGCGGATCATCGAGCCTGCCTTCGCGTACATGATCGAGCAGGCTGAGTTACGGGCGCACTCGCCGGAGACGATCCGGACTTATGGCGAGCATCTTTACGACTGGTTCGACACGCTCGAGCAATCGGATCTGTCCTGGGACAAGGTCGATGAAGGTACCATTCTGGCGTACCGGAACAGGATGCTTGAGGGGCCGAGCCCATATACAGGAAGGCCTTTTGCCCGATCGACCATCAATGACAGGGTCCGGTCGGTCTGCCGCTTCTATGCCTGGGCGCATCGCCGCAAGATGATTGACGAGCTCCCGTTCAGCTATCGGGACGCACCGGCGGTCAGAACTGCGTCAAAGGGCTTCCTTGCACACGCAGCGGGCAAGCCCGCGCCGGGAAATATGCTGACGATCGCGGAATATGAAACGTTGCCTCGACCGCTGCGCGTCCGCGATCTTCACCGGTTGCTGGCAGCTCTCGACATGCCCTATCGGATGATTGCGGAATGGGCTGTGACCAGCGGCATGCGTCGAATGGAGCTGTGTGCGCTCACCGTGGATCAGGTGCCCCGCAGCGACAGGCTGCACAAGGAGGATCACCCGCTGGTGGGGATCCCACTCACCGTCACGAAGGGGAGCCGAAGGCGCACAATCTATCCACCGCTGAGACTCGTCGACCGCACCAACTGGTATATCGGAGAAGATCGCGCGGCGCTCATAGCGCGGTTGCGGCGGCGAGATTCAAGCTACGCGCCGCCGAATACGCTGTTCCTCAACAAGCGTGGCGCGCCAATCACCAAAGCCCGCCTGTCGGCCGCGTTCGCACGCGGCTTTGCCACAGCGGGGCTGGATGGCTCTGTCCACTGGCTCCGGCACGCCTTCGCAATGGTCATGCTGGTGCGGCTGCAAGCAGAAGCGCAACGCAATCCCGACATCAATCCACTCAAGGTCCTCCAGGTTCTGCTTGGGCATGCCTCGATCGAGACGACCGCAATTTATCTGCGCTGCGTCGAATTGCATGGAGAGGAGATCGGCGAAGCGATCGAATATCTCTACGGACGGGTGATCGACGATGCGTAGTGAGCGCCGTCGCATCGACCGTCGGCTATCGGATGAGGCCCAGCCAACGGTGGCGATCGAAAACGGGTCCATCGTACTGTTCCGAGACCCGTGGGGCGCGGCAGTGCAGCGGTTCGAGCTGGGGCAACTCAATCTCCCCGCCGAACTTGTTGCTCCCTATGCCGAGGCGTTCCGTGGGCATCATGCGGCGTCGTCACCTGCCACGCGTCACCAATGCTGGAACGCACTCAAGTTCTTTGCCCGCTTCCTGGCTGAAGGCGGCAGTGTTCGGGCTCCTTCCGATTTAACGACCGAATTGTTTGGCCGATACATATTGTGGCTGGACGCCTTGCCTTCACGAACCGGGAAACCCTGCGCTCTGGGCCTGCGTCACAATCGCTATCAGCCGGTCAAACTTCTGACCGAGTGGATAGCGAGGCGACGATCCGATCTGCTGCCGGTCCGGCCATCCTTCCCTTTTAACCCGTTCCCCGGACGGCATGCGTCGAAGGAAGGTCGCCGGCTGTCCGGCTCGCAGCTCAAGGCTATCTTGCGGGCCTGCTATGAAGAAATCGACGACGCGTGGGCGCTGTTCGAGGAAGGGCAGCGACTCCTAGCAGCCTCGGCAACAACTGGCGCTCCTGATGGACTTGAAGCGATGCTGCGAGAAATCCATCGCATCGGTCGTGGCGTGATGCCATCGCGTCGTACCTTGCCGGATTGGTTCGGTCGCAGGTTGCATCTTCATGGTGGGCACGACAGGTTCGAACGCCACCTTCATGCGACGCCCGACTGTCTGGCACCCTTCTTCATAGCCATTGCGATCCAGACGGCGGGAAACGCCGAGGCACTTCGGCTCATCGACCGCGATTGCATCGAGCCTCATCCCTTGATCGAACATCGGACGATGATCGACTGGCAGAAGGGCCGTGCCGGACACCTCGTTAAACGGGCGCAGCGCCGGTCCTTCGATCGCCGGCGGCGCTATGCGGTGCCCAACCTCATCGACAAACTGCTGAGAATGACCGCGCCGCTGGCGGCGCGCGCACCGGCGAGCGAAAGGGATCAGCTGTTCCTGATGCGCAGGCCAGGTCGGGACATCAGCGTCGTCCAGCGCACGACCCTTGAAGGCGCCATGGCTCGCTTTGTCGAGCGTGCAAACCGGCGTATCGATGCGTGGAACGCTGATCATCCCGATCAGCCGCGCGTGACACTGCCGAGCTTCCACACGAGGATGTTCCGGGGCAGCGTCGCCATCGAGCACTATCTGGCATCGGGCGGCGACGTGCGGGCAGCGCAGACCGTGCTCAATCATGGCAGTCCGGAACAGACGGATCGCTATATCAGGGGAGATCAAAGCCGAACGCTCGAGCACGAAACTATCTCCAGACTGCAAACGATGATGTTGTCCTGGATCCTCGGCACCCCTGGCGCGTCCGGAAAAAGTACTCCTGCATCGCCGGCGGCCGCGGAGGCATTTGGCCATCGCTGTTCCGATCCAACGGCTGGTGGGGAAAAGCTCTGCCCGCACTTCGGCGGATGCCTGTCTTGCCCCGGCTTGGTTGTACCGCTCGATGCCGCGCATCTCGCGCGCATCCTTCTGACGATAGAGCAACTGGAGAAGGCGCGCACGCGCCTCGACCCGCAACGGTGGGCGGTGATCTATAAGCCCAGCCACGATCTTTTGGTCGAGAATATCCTGCCCGACTTCCCTACCGAACTTCATGGTGACGCGCGCGCCCTGATGCCTTCGTTGCCCGCCTTGCTGGCGCTGGAGTGAAACGATGGTTCAGGTTGCAGTGAACCGACGAACTGCTTCAGTCCTGCCGCGCTCGATCTCCTCGACCTCGAGCTGGGATGACGACACATGGCGCCTCGACCTCACCCGGCCAGGCGTGACCGACTGTAGTCGAACGATCGATTGGACGTTCGAACTTCCTGACGGCAGCCGGTTCAGCGACCCTGCATGGACTGTGCTGCGCGAGGCCGTCAAATGCTTCCTGTGGTCGCTCAGAACAGACCCGCCGGCGGGCAAGCGAAGGCTTGGACCTGGCTCCCTGATCTCGATCTTCAACCAGATGCGCGTTCTGGTCTGCTGGATGGTCAGTGAAGGGTATCACCGCTTCAATGAGCTTGATGCTGATGCTGCCGCCCAGTTCATAACCACGCTGAGGGAACGACCGGGGCGGAAGGGCGAAGCGCTGTCGCTTGCCACCCGGGCTGGGTATCTGTCTACGTTGGTGCGCCTCCATGCTCAACGGGAGAAACTGGTCGACGGCGTTCCCGATGATCTTCGGCGGTTCCTGGATGAGTGCGGCCCCCGACTTCCCCGTCTCGATCGAGAGGGTCGACGCCTCCCCTATACACCGGACAAGGTGGCAACGGCGCTGATCGGCGGTGCATTGCGGCTCATCGGCACAGCGGCCGAGGATGTGATAACGCTCCGCGATTGGCGGCGGTTGCCTATGCCTACCGGCTTGACGACAGGCCGACGTCTGCGGGGGAACAGCAAGCTCGGCAGATGCTCGACGACTTCTCGTTCTCCACCTTGTCGAATGAAGACTGTCCCTGGCACGCACCGGTCGTCCAGTTGAAGGACGTCCACGCCTTGATCGAGCGCATCTATGATGCCTGCTTCGTCGTAATCGCCTGGCTCGTTGGCGCCCGCGTCTCGGAAATCCTCGGGCTCGAGGCAGGGTGCATAGAGCGCCATATCGGTCCTGATGGCCAGGAGGTCACCTATCTGCACGGACGGATATACAAGATGGCGACAGGCGATGGTGGCCAGCCCCATCGCTGGATCGCACCCGAACCCGTGGTCCGCGCCGTCGACGTACTGGAGCGGCTGTCAGCCCCGATCCGCAAGAAGCTTGAGACAAGCAATCTGTGGATGCTGACGCGGGATCGGACCTTGCTGCGACGGCGGATCCGCATCCCGCACAGCGGCACCTTCGGCGTTCGATTGAACAGCAGCTTCCGAAAGATGCTCGACCTGCCGCTCCATCAAGGAAAACCTTGGCATCTGAACGCGCATCAGGGAAGGAAGACGTTCGCACGCTTCATTGGCAAGCGGGACAGAACAGGCCTTCATGCCCTCCAGGAGCATCTTGGGCACGTCAGCCGGGTGATGACCGATTCCGCTTATGTGGGTACGGACTTCGAACTCGCCGAATTGATCAACGACGAGATCCTGAAGGAAACACGGGCAGCGCTGGAGGATCTTCTGACGGCATCAAATCTGTCAGGCCATGCCGGGCGCATGATCGCGTCGCGGTCACCATTCCGGGGCCGCACGCGTGATGGCGACCTCGGAGAATATATTGACTTCATCCTGAAAGACAGCGGGATGGTGCTCGGCGTGTGTGACTGGGGTTACTGCCTCTATCGTCGCGAGCATTCCGCCTGTCAGGGTGATGACCATGGTCCGAATGAAGTCCTGCGAACACAGAGTGTATGCGCTCGCTGCGCCAACTTCGCCGTGAGCGAGCGCCATAGAGCCGTGTGGAAAGATCGGCAGGTACGCAATACTCAGTTGCTTGAGCATCCTGCCCTCGACGGTGAAAGCCGGAAACTCGCCCAAGAGCGCATTCTCGAATGTGACCGAATCCTCCGGGGGCTGGATGGGGAGAGCGATGATGCCCGCCGATAAGACGGGCATCACGCCCCAGCAGAAGCGCCGGGATGCGACTGCCCATCGCCTGCGCGCAGCGTTGGCGCGGTTGTTGGCGCGGGAGGGAAACGCGAAGCTATCCGTCGCCAACCTTGCGCGTGAAGCGGGCATTGGACGCAATGCGATCTACGTCAATCATCGCGATGTCATTGCTGAGTTGCTTCAAGCAGCTTCGTCTCGGGTCGACGCTGCCGCGGCACCAAAAGAAGCGCCAGAAACGGACTGGCGCGCCGTCGCAATCGAGTTGAGGGAGCAGGTTCGCGGGCTAGCAACCGAGAACGCGAGGTTGCTCAAGTGCGCGCAGGACGCAGAACTGGCAACTGCGCGCGTCGAGAGAAGGGCCGCGAAACTTGATGCGGAACTGCGGGCGTTGCGGTCTCCAGTGCATCTGCATGGCACGAAGCCGAACGCCCGCAACCGTTGATCAGGCTGCCGATTCAAGCTGTGCTGGCTGCTGCGCGTGCATCCAGTCGGCCGCTTGCTGCGCCTTGCTGGCTGCCGTGAAGATGGCGCGGGAATCATCCTTCAGCACGTCGATCCACGAGGCAATATACGCTGCATGATCGGCACGTGGATGGTGGGCGATGCCCAGATCGGCAAGGATAAGCCCGCTGAGAATCTCCACACAGCATTCCTCGGCAGCATAGGCAGCCGAGCCGAACCGGCCCGAGAGATCGCGGTCAAGCCGGTGCTTTGCCCCTGAGGCGTGTCCGTTCTCATGCGTCCAGACCCCATAGAAAGACGCGGCATCGCGGAAGGAAGCAAAGTCCGGCATGAACACCGTGTCCGATGACGGGAGGTAGTAAGCCTCCGAACCGCCGAAGACGGTCTTGATGCCGAGGTTGGCGATGAATGCCTCGGCATGCGCTAGGCGCTCGCTCTCCGACAGGACGTCCGCCTGCGGCTGCGCATATCCGTCCACCTGAGCGACGTTGAACACCGAGAACGCCCGGGCGAACATCCGGCGGTGGCCACCATCATCACTGTCATCGTCGTCGGCCGACTCGAACGAAGCGATCTGCTTCCACAACACCACAGTCGTCGAGCGCTCTCCCTTGCGTACCTGCGCGCCGACGTTCTGCCACTGCCGATAAGTACCCCATAGGCCATCAGCGTAACCGCCGGCCATGGCTGCGTGCCAAAGGGCCAACGTGTTTATGCCTCGGTAGCGCTTGCCGGAAGCGACATTGGTCGGACGGGCAGCGCTCGTCCCGTTGTGGAACCATGGCGCGCACCACTCGCCGGCACCTTGCTCGATTGCCGCGATGATCTCGGCGGTGATGCGGCCGTAGACATCGGCCCGATCTCGAAACGCCATGATCAGGCCCTCCCTGCGCAGGAGGTCTCAGCGTTCAAGAATACAGTTGCAACATGACCTAAGCCCGGCACCTTCCACCGCGTATCGCCCGTGCCATTGCCGGCGATGCGCTGCACGGCCGCCACGAGTGCATGATCAAAGATACGCCCGTATTCAGGGCCTGTAACAGCGCGAAGCTCAACGCGACCATCTTCGATCTCGAGCGTCTTCACTTGCTCGGCGGAATGGGAGGTCAAGCCGTACTGCAGGTTGATGCCGGCGAGCGGCGCCGGAAGCTGCCGGAGGTAGGCCGCTGGCGCTCCGACAAGGCCCGCGAGTTGGCTGAAGCTCCAGTGGGTCGGTGCGATCGGCGCATCGCAGCCGGGCAGTATCAGCGCCAGGCGCTCAGCATTGTCGCGGCTGGCCTCCACCCGGATCGCTGCGCTCTCGACCGTTCGGGTCCGGCTGCGCTCGGTCCGTCGGTGCATGGCGGCGTAGAGGTCTGACAGCGACAGATAGCGCTCGTCCGCCGGCCGTGAAAACCACTCCGAGGATACGCGGCCGATGCGCTCGCCGCGGGTTACGTCCACCTTGTAGCCGCCGACTCGGTCGCGGCCAGCGCTCAGAACTTCGCCTTGAGTCATGGGTCATCTCCATGACGGGCGCCGGAGGCCTCTCCTCCAGCCCTCAACTCGTCACGGCGAAGCCCGTCCACCCTCTCACTCTCATGGGGCGTTGCGGGGCTCTCCCGCAGAGGAGGCGGCCGAGACCATAGGCTCGGGCGTAGGGGGAGGCTTTCCCCTCAAAGGCGCACCGCCGGAATTCAGCATGTCAGGATCGGCGTATTTCCGCCCTTCCGGCCGTTTCCGCCGACTTGGCCTGTCTATTCAGTTCATCGCAAGAGAAACAAAGTCTCAATCTTGCCGATATTCGTCACGCGAATCGAACTCTGAAAAATCGGTCAGCGTGTCGCAGCGGATGCTGTAGCACATTTGCGAGGCTTCCTGAAAATGCGTGCCGCGCAGATACACCGTTGCATCTGTTGAGTGATAGACTGCGACCCTTGCTCAACTGGCGATTGACGTGGACAAACCACGGGGAGAGCGGGGTATCGTGCCGTTCGCCTGGGCCGCCGAGCGGATGCTCGGTTAATTCTAGAGTGAGGGACGCTGCCCATGACCAACATATTGGCTGGCGCGAATACATGCGGTCAGGAGCTGTATCGAATCGGGCAACCTGCGGGGAAAATCAGTTCCCGTCATTGCTAGTATGCCGCACAGCGGCACGTTCGTTCCGCCATCGATCGCGAATGCATTTACGCCACTTCATCGAGCGTGGCTGAGAAACACTGATTGGTATCTCCCAATGGCCTACGATTTTCTGCCTGAGTTGGGCGTTACGACTATCGAGGCTAAACACAGTCGATACGTCACTGACCTAAATCGGGATCCGGAAGGACTGTTATTTGGCTCATTCCACGAAGCTGTCATCTTCGACTCGATGTTTGATGGAACGCCGATCTATCAGGAGCTCCCGGAAACACTGAGTCTTCGTCAACGATTGGTCGACTACCACTCATCCTTACCATGAAGAGCTGTCCAATATCATCGGACACCTGCTGACCTTGCATAAGCGGGTTCTGCTTCTTGATCTTCACTCTTTTTTCGGCCCCATTGAAGACGATGTCTGCGTCGGTGACCTACGGGGTGTATCGTGTCGGCAAGAGACGACCAATCTCGCCATCAATGCCTTCGAACGACAACGCTTCCGGACGGTCTGCAACGAGCCCTTCTCGGGCGGTTATTTGATTAGGGATACTGCGACTCTTCGACGGAGACGCTACAGATCGAGCTACGCTACACAACGTATCTGGACTGCAGTCACATAGACGAGCCTATCCGACCGCGAATCGATCCAATACAGCTTCAGCACTTAAAACCGCGACTTCGCGATGTGTTCAAAGAGATTATCGATCTGTGGTGCGGGATGTAGCGGGCCAGTGCAGCGCGCGGCTGGTTTGCCGGGGCTGGCGAGCGCGCGCCACTCGGTCTTCAGACGCGGACAAAGTCGACGAGTTCGTCAATGAGGCGAAGATTGATGGACCGGATGCCGCTCACAACCCGCGTCTGCGCATCGGATTTATAATCTGAGCTCCGGTGAAATCCCTCTCGTTATCCGTTACGACAGTACATTCGTTAGCCGCCGCAATGGCTGCGATGATCATGTCGAGCCCACTGCGCGGCCGTCCGGCGACTTTGCCCTCCGCCATCAGGCGCGCCCAGACAAGCCCGGCCTTCTCGTCGAATGGCAGAATGCGGCCCGCGAACAGGGCCTGAGGCCCATCCGGGCCGGAGAACCACGCATCGAGAGCGTCCCGTTTTTTCCCGCGCGGCTTTTCAAGGATGCCGCGCCGGATTTCCGCGACCGTAAGCGATGCGATGAACAGATCCTCATCTCGCTGTGCTGCCATCCAAGCCAGTAGCGGCTCTGACGGCTGCGGCTTGACGACGTTACTGATGATGTTGGTGTCGAGAAGATAGCGCGTCACAGGTCGACCTTGCGCCCTTCTTCGCGTGGGCGCGTCAGGTCGAGATCGGCGCCAACGAGCGGAGAGCGACGCAATGCGTCCAAGATGCCACCGGGCTTGGAGGGTTCGCCAGAAACGGCCTGTTGAACCGTGCGCCGGAGACTACCAGCTTCCGGGCCTTCCTCGATCAGCTTGCGCGCAAGCGCTCTGATGAGGTCGCGATCGGTCTCGAGGGCGTGGAGTTCGAACCGCACAATGCCACGCTTCGTCAGCCGGGATCGGTAATTTTCGATCGCCCTTTTCTGTGCGCTTTTGCTCACTGATCGCCTCCATCGTATAGCTGGTTATATAGCCGAATTTTCGGTTCGCGGCAAGGCCGCGACTCTTTTGTGACCCCGCGAGCGGCAGAGGTGGAAGAAATGATAGGAGGGCGGAGCTGTGCGCTCTTAGCAATCACGCAAGTGGCGGTTCGGACGGTCATCACGAAAATATTTTTTGTGCGCTCGACTTTGCGATCTCCCGATCTGCTACGCCTCGCATGTCGGATCAGCGCGTGGCTACGATGCAACGCATTGAATTATGAGATGTTTTTCCTTGTCTTGGGGCCGCAATTCGTCATCTTTGTCGGGATGCGGAGCGATCCGCGCAATGGCAAGGACGCGGCGGTGGCACTCCAAATTAGCCGAATTCCCTACGTCTGGTGCGTGCGCTTTCACCTTCGTCCTTGTCTGCTCCCATGTTCTATCGACTTCTGTCAAAGGAGGGAGAAGTGACGCGGCGTTGCGGACTTATGCATATGCGCCTGCCGAACAGTCCCCAGAGGATGGAGCCACCCTATTCTTCGACCGAGGTTGCGATGGCGATAGGCGTCTCACTGGACACGTTCTATCGCACGCGCCAAAGCCGGCACGAGCGCGACGGCTTGCCAGCGCCGATCAGCGAACGCGGACCGCTCAAATGGGAGCGTACTGGCTTCGACGCCTGGCTGACTCGGCATCATCCCATGCGCCCGAAGACGATCGCTAATGACGCATTCGCGCCACCGCCGGCGGCAAGCGACGAAGAACATCGCGAGCGCCTGAGAGTGGCCTATGGGCACAATGGCGCTTGACATTAAAGATGGTGCTAGATTCCAATGGCTGCCTTTCCTTTACTTCGGCGCCGAGGCTTCTATGGCCAATCCGAAATTCCCCTATGTGAAGTGGCGTGACGGCCGTCCGCGCTCGTCGCATGGCGCTTACGCGAGGGCACTCGGCTTTGTCGATACGGACCTGCGCCATCCGCCCCACGATGAAAAGGGCCGCCCGGTCGGCGCATGGTTCAATCTACAGGAGGCCTCCGACTTTTCCGACAGACGAAGCTCGGAAATTGAGGCGGCGCGGCGCGCTGGCAAACTGCCCAAAAAGATTACTGTACGGAAGCGTGCCACTATTGAGGATCTTCTGGACGACTGGAGCAAATCGGAGGAGTTCAAGGCATTGTCCTCCGCCTCGCAATCGTCCTATCGCAAGTGCATCTCAGCTATTCTCTATCGGCCGCAGACGCGCGAAGCTGCTGCGAGAATGCGCGCCGAGATTCGTGCTGCCAGACTTCTGGGCGTTGCCGAGCCCACGCGCGAACTCGAGGCGATCGCCACCGCAACACCATCGTCGATCGGTAAACCCGAGTTCCGAGCGTTCTACAACTATGCGAAGTCGGTACGCGGCCATCATATGGCGCTGGCGATGATCGCGACGCTGTCAGCCGCGTTTACTTGGGGCCAAGAAAGCATCCTGTGGCGCCTCGGACCCAACCCGCGGGAGGGCATGGAGTTCGATCATCCGGACGGCCGCATCGTGTTGGTCGCGATGCGAGAATTTTCCGCGTGGGTTGCCGCGGCCGATGCGATCGATCGGGCCTCGATCGGCGACAGCTTCTATCTGGCGCTGTTCACCGGGCAGCGCCAGACCGACCGGTTGATTATGCGCGACGAGAGCGACGCTGCGGGACGGCATGCGTTCCGGCAAAGCAAGACTGGCGAACTCGTCGACATCAAGGAGGCGCCTCAACTTAGTACACGGCTAAACGTTTCGCGGGCGCGGATAAAGGCGCTTAAGCTACGGCTTCAACTTGAGACGGTGCCGCTCGAGTTCGTTGTCAATGAGGACACCGGTGAGCCTTATGACGAGAGCACCTACCGCCATTGGGTGTCGACCGCGCGTGCCGTAGCCGTGTTCGGGTTTCTCGCACGCGATACCGTGCGCCGGGCGATCGTCCGCGCGGAGCGACTGACCACGGAATTGATCAGTACCGTCGACGGGCTGTTCGCGCCCTTCCCTCTCGATGAAGGGAACAAAGCGCAGCGCGCTCGCGCAATCGATCAACGCGCGCGAGCGTTGGCGGGATGGCTGGAGGCGCAGGCGGCGCGCGACAGCAATGGCGATGGCGGAGCATGGCGCCTGAAGCCGTGCCCGTCGCTGATGTTCGTCAATGGCGCCGGCGAACTCGACCAGAAACACGACCAGGACCTGCGCGATACCTGCGTGATGCTGCTTGATCGCGCCGGCTGCGACCTCCTGACGATCTGCGACATCACGGGGCACTCGTACCGAAGCGCGCAGACCATCGTGAAGCATTACCGTGCTCGCAATGCCGATCGGGCCGATACCGGCATCGACCGCCTCGAATTGCAGGTGCGCAAAGAAGGGATGAAGGGCTGATCGCCGACCGGCCGAATCTCATTTCGGCTGGTTGTAGCGTGCACGATGCAGCGGTGCTTGCGTGGTAATATTCTGGGTCTCGGACGATGACGAATGCCGTCCCGTCGATCGCCCGTGCCGAGCGCTAACCAACTTGGCGCTGTCAACGTAATTTCGCAGTCGGCCCATCAGCTTCAGCATCTCCTGGCCGGAAGATACTTCGCTATGCGAACCATCTCTCGAGAACACACCAAGAACTTCGTCGGCTCGTCGCATGGCGTGCGACGTGCGACCAGAAAAAACGTCGCACGAGACCAGTTTTGTTCTCGGCGACCTTCCCGTAACCTATTGAAAAAGAGGAAGTTTTGTTTGGTGGGCGCACCAGGGCTCGAACCTGGGACCCGCTGATTAAGAGTCAGCTGCTCTACCAACTGAGCTATGCGCCCGAAAGGCGGCTAATGCCTTGCGAGGCCGGTCGTTTAGCAAAGCGATCCCGGGAAGGCAAGCGATGTGGACGAGGTTTTCCAAGTCTTCATGGCCGGGTCCCAAAAAGAGAAAAGCCGCTGGATTCCAGCGGCTTCGCTCGCGTTGCCCGGAGAATTGCGGGGCCTTACAGGCGGCCGCCCTCCCGGTCCGGCCCGCCATCCCGGTCGCTGCCATGGAAGCGGTCCATGCCGCGGTCCATCATGCGGTCCATGCGGTGCTCCATGAAGCGGTGACGCCAGCCCTCCTCGCCGCCAAACGGGCCCTGGTGGCGGGTCAGAACGGCCAGGCGCCGCTTCTGGCCCTCATCCAGGGTTTTGTAGAGGGGATCGGCGGCATCGGCGATCTTCTTTAGCGCCGTGGACGTGGCACCCATGTCGTCAGCGCGCTGGCGCAGGCGGGCGACCGGATCATCCTGCTTGTCGGCATCGCCGGGGCCAGCGTTCATCCGCGCATTGGCGCGATCGATGCGCAGCTTGGCGAAATCGCGCACGGCGGCCTCGACCGGCGGCCACAGCTTCTCCTGGTCGGCATTCAGCTTCAACCCGGCATGCACGGCAGCGATGCGCGCATCGACCAAGGCGGCGCGATCTTCCGGATTCATGCGCATGTGACGCATGTGGTCGGAGAAACGGTGATATTGCGCGTAGACAGCGCCGGAGCCGGCGATGCTGAGCACCGCGATGGCGGCGATGGCGAACTTCCTCATACGAACCTCCTCTTCCAAGGTTCCCTGAAGATGGGCGCCATTTGCACCGTGTTCAACTTACAACTTCGATAGAGAGGCCAGTCTTACCAAGATGTAATCCGAAGATATATCCAAACACCGCTTTGCAAACACCGCTTCCATTGTCGCAGTTTGAAATTATTCGCAACAATGACCGCCAAAACGAATGAAGGGCTTCCGCGTCGCGCACGGAAGCCCTTCTCGCATTGCAACGGCGCGAGCTCAGTTCGTCGCGCTCTTCGCTTCCTTCTGGAATTCGTCGATCAACGGCTGGCCGACGCGGCCCGCGGCATCCTTGTAGACCGGCTCCATCGCCTTGCGCATCGCCTCGTCCTGCTCCGACGTCAGCGAGATGATCTCGTTCTTGCCGCTCTTCTTGATCTCGGCGAGCGCGTCGTCGTTCTCCTTCTGGGACTGCGCGTTGTTGAAGTCGGTCGCTTCCTTCATGGCCTTCGCAAGCTGGTCGCGGACATCGGCGGGCAGGTCGTCCCAGAACTTCTTGTTCACGATCACAACGTAGCCGATGTAGCCATGATTGGTCTGGGTAATGTACTTCTGCACCTCGTGCATTTTCTGGGTGTAGATGTTGGACCAGGTATTCTCCTGCCCGTCGACGACGCCGGTCTGGAGCGCCTGGTAGACCTCGGAGAACGCCATCACCTGCGGCAGCGATCCCAGCGCCTTGAACTGCGCCTGGAGCACGCGCGAGGACTGGATGCGGAATTTCACGCCCTGATAGTCGGCCGGCGTGATGAGTTTCTTGTTGGCGCTCATCTGCTTGAAGCCGTTGTCCCAATAGGCAAGGCCGGTGATGCCCTTGGAGTCCAGCAGCTTGAGCAGCCTCGCGCCAAGCGGTCCCTCCGTCACCTTCCGCAGCGTCTTCAGGTCGGGAAGGATGTAGGGCAGGTCGAATACCTCGAACTCGCGGATGCCGAGCGGACCAAACTTGGAGTTCGACGGCGCCAGCATCTGCACGCTGCCGAGCTGGAGAGCCTCGAGCTCTTCCTTGTCCTTGTAGAGCGTCGAGTTCGGATAGACCTCGATCTTCACCTTGCCGCCGGTGTACTTCTCGGCGAGCTCCTTGAACTTCTCGGCCGCCTTGCCCTTCGGCGTATCGGTTGCGACGACGTGGCTGAACTTGATGACGATCGGGTCGGCGGCTGCCGGACCGGCAAGCCCCAGAACCAAAGCCGCGACGGATGCCGCGATCGCGAAAGTGCGCATGATCTCTCCCTTGTTATTGTTTGGGCCGCCCCGCGCGCGGGCGGCCGATCCTTATGCCGGCTGCATCAATAGCGGCTCGCTTCCGCAGCCGCTATTGGCCGTTAGCAGGGCTGCTATCTCTTATCACGGTCATTCCGGGGCGATGCGACGGGACCGCACTAGCGCGGCCCGGAGCATCGAACCCGGAATGACAAGCTTCGCTTGTCAGCTCGCCGCCGCCGTCGTCACCGTATCGCGCTGGCGCTTCATGACGATCTTGTTGAGCGCGCCGAGATAGGCCTTGGCGGAGGCCACCAGCGTGTCCGGATCCGCCGCGCGCGCCGTCATCGAACGGCCGTCATGGGACAGACGGACCGACACTTCGGCCTGCGCGTCCGTGCCTTCGGTCACGGCGTGAACCTGGTACAGCTCGAGCTTGGCCTCGTGCGGCACCAGCGCCTTGATGCAGTTGAAGACGGCATCGACCGGACCATTGCCCTCGGCTTCCTCGATCCTGGTCTGGCCGTCGACGTCGAGCTTCATGGTCGCGCGCTGCGGGCCATGGGTGCCGGCGATCACGGTCAGCGAGGTCAGCTTGATGCGATCGTGCGAGGCCGCCATTTCCTCGTCGACCAGCGCCTCGATGTCCTCGTCGTAGATGTCCTTCTTGCGGTCGGCCAGCGCCTTCATCCGCGCGAACGCATCTTCCAGCTGGTTGGGGCCGAGCTTGTAGCCCATCTCCTCCAGCTTGTGGATGAAGGCATGGCGGCCGGAATGTTTGCCGAGCACCAGCGACGACTGCTTCAGGCCGACCATCTCGGGCCGCATGATCTCGTAGGTCGAAGCGTCCTTCAGCACGCCGTCCTGATGGATGCCGCTCTCATGCGCGAAGGCATTACGGCCGACGATCGCCTTGTTGTACTGCACCGGGAACGAAGTCGCCGCCGACACCACCTTCGAGGCGCGGGTGAGCTGCGTGGTGTCGATCTTGTTCCAGTACGGGAATTTGTCGTTGCGCACGTTGATCGCCATCACGATCTCTTCGAGGGCGGCATTGCCCGCACGCTCGCCGATGCCGTTGATGGTGCACTCGACCTGACGCGCGCCGCCGACGATGCCGGCCAGCGAGTTCGCAACGGCCATGCCGAGGTCGTTATGGCAGTGCACGGAGAACACCGCCTTGTCTGAATTCGGCACCCGCTCGATGAGCGTCTTCATGAAGTGGGTGTACTCGTCCGGCGTAGTGTAGCCGACGGTGTCGGGGATGTTCACCGTGGTGGCGCCGGCCTTGATGACGGCCTCGACGATGCGGCAGAGAAAGTCCATCTCGCTGCGGGTGCCGTCCTCAGCCGACCATTCGACGTCGTCGATCAGATTGCGGGCGCGCGCGACCATGGCAACCGAGGTCTCGATCACTTGCTCCGGGGCCTTGTTCAACTTCACCCGCATATGCAGCGGCGAGGTCGCGATCACGGTGTGGACGCGGCCACGCTTGGCGAATTTCACCGCTTCGGCGCAACGGTCGATGTCGGCCGGATGCGCGCGCGACAGGCCGGCGATGACGGCATTCTTGGAGCGGCGCGCGATCTCGCTCACCGCCTGGAAGTCGCCTTCGGAGGTGATGGGGAAGCCGGCTTCGATCACGTCGACGCCCATATCGTCGAGCAGTTCGGCAACCTCGAGCTTCTCCTCGAACGTCATGGTGGCGCCGGGGCACTGCTCGCCGTCGCGCAGGGTGGTGTCGAAAATGATGACGCGGTCCTTCTCGGACTTGTTCACGGTGGCCATTTCGAAATTTCCTTTAAGCTGGTGCGCCCTTCAGTTGGCTCGAGCGCTTGAGGTGTCCGGTGATCTCGTACAACCCCTGAGTGCCCAGGCGCGTTCGCCCAGCCGGCCCTCAGGGGCAGGTAAGAAGGAGCTCGCCAAGAAGGAGGGTGGGCAGGATCGCGGGCCGGGACGCGGCGGTGCAGACGGCCAGAGCCGCCTCCCCCGAAATCCCGTCATTTTGGCCGCGAATCAGCATTGCCAGACCCTTTGAGCCACAAAATCCTCGGCCAAAACCGTTGACGGTTCGTTGCCGGGAGGCTCGTTGAGGCGTTTCTAGACGAGAAATGGCTGAAACTGCAACGCCAAAAGATGGTCAGGGTAACTGACCTGATTGAGGTGCGCATCGGCCGACCCAACCCGGTCTTTCCCCTCGCCGCCGCCTCCATCAAACGCAAAGCGCCCGTCACGAAAAGCTCATGAAGACGGCAAAGCCTGCGTCGCGCGCTCGCGCTACATCGGGGCGCGGCATGGCCGGGCCGCGCCGGCCGATGGGAGGCGGCATCATGCTTGGCATCCGTATTGCGTGGCTCATCTTGTGGGTTGGTCTCGCCGCCAATCCGGTGACGGCAGCGCAGCCCGAATGGCTGGAGGGGGTGCGCCAGGGCGGCCACGTCATCGTGTTCCGACACGGTCCGACCTATGCGAACCAGGCCGACACCGATCCGCTCAACATGAAAAACGTCGCGGCCCAGCGGCAACTCACCGAGGAAGGGCGTGTGCAGGCCACGGCGGTCGGAGCTGCGATGCACAGGCTCGGCATTCCCGTCAGCGCGGTCATCACGAGCACGTTCCAGCGCGCGGTCGACACCGGCACGCTGCTCGGCTTCGGCACTGTCACGGCATCCGTAGACGTTACCGAGGGCGGTCTCGTGGTGTCGCCCGATGAGAACAACCGCCGCGCCCAGGCGCTGCGCAAGCTCGCGGCCACGCCGCCGCCCGCAGGCGGCAATCTCGTCATCGTCTCGCACAAGCCGAACCTCATGGACGCTTTCGGCAAGGACTGGTTCGACGTGCGCGAGGGCGAGGCTTCGGTGTTCAAGCCCGATGGCGCCGGCGGAGCGAAGCTGATCGTTCGCATCGGTGCAGGCGAATGGAGCAAGCTGGCGGAGACGATGCGGTGAATGCCCTCACCGCGTCCGCACGCGTTCGAACTCCGCCTGCGCCCGCGCGAACTTCTGATTGAACAGCCACATCGCATCGAGGATTTCGCGGAAGCTCGCCGACGTTCTTGCCCTGTCGGCGCGACCATAGGCAAAGATGCTGTTGTTGCGCAGATATTTCATCACGGTCGGGTCGGAGACTCGGCTCTGAAGTAAATTGCCCGACTTCAGCGCGGCTCGGGTCGCGGTCGGGATGATCTGGATGAGCTCGAAGAATTTCATCTGGTCGATCGGATCCGGCAGCGTCCTGGCGATGCCGGGGATCTGCGCGAAGAGATCGGCGTGCGCGTTCATGAGGCCGTCACGCACCGCGGTCCAGTGGTTGAGCCGATGGTCGAGGCCGGCGGCACGGGCCTCCTCCTTGTCGTCGCGCGCGATCATTTGCGGATCGAAGGCGGCGATCGAGGCCTTGATCGATTGCCATTGCTTGCGGCCGTTGCGGTCCTCCGACGGCCCTGTCTGAAAGCTGCCGATATAGGCCTTGGCGCGGCCGTTGCCGACATTCTGCTTGCCGTTGGTCTCGGCAAAGAATAGCCCCAGGCTGATGCGGCCGGCCGCATCGGCGCCTTTCGCGTCAAGTCCCTTGGCGCGCGCGATCGCGGTGCCGAGATCGACGACGTCCTTGAACGGCGTCGGCGAAGCCTGCGCATTCGCGGGCGGCGCCTCCATGACGTCGAAGAGGGCCCGGTATTCGTCGATCAGCGGTTCGATATCGGCGTCGAAATAGGTCGGCGGAACCTCGTATTTGTTGGGCCGCCCGATCCGCGACGGAAGCGCATCGGTAAGATCCTTGTAGGAGCTCATGACATCGACGCGTGCAAGGTAGAGGGCCTGGCCGGGGCGGTCCGGAAGCGGCTCATGCGCATCGATCTGGCGACGCCGCTGGTTCAGGATCGTCTTGAATTCATTCAAGGCGCGATCGTAGGTCTCGAGTGCCTTCGATTGCTCGGCCGTGAGCGCGGCCGGCTGTGCGCGCGCCGGCGAGCCGACATCGATCGGTGCCGTCAGCGCGATTGCGAGCGCAAGCGCCGCGCTTGTGAGGATGTAACGTCTCGCTCTCATGCCCGTCTTCGAGCTCATGTATTCGGCCGACTGCCTCAATCGTAGTCATCGGGAACAGGGCTTGGAAGCGCTACCTCACGATAAGTGTCAGATGTTTGCAACACTGCAAACCTATTTGAACAACGCCACAATAGCGCCGCAGGAATTTCCAAATCGAAAACGAAAGGTGCGCCGGTGAATGCAACATCAGGGGACACTGATGCAAAGACAGCGGGCGGTCGATGGCGATGGAGAGCGCGTCGGCTTTACTTTCTCCTTTCAGATAGCGGATGGTGGCCGACGGCGGGCCTGCTGCGTCAGGGTTGACGCTTCGAATTTTCACGACGCATCGGCGCTGTTCCGCGAGCGATGGCCCGCCATTGAATCGGTGGCACGCGACAGTGTCAGGGCCGCAGACAGCGGCGACGGCGTCATCGCGCTTGAGCTGCCGGCGGCGTGACGGAACCGTTACCTTCGTTCTTCGTGGCTAGCACCTGATAGAGCACGATCGCGCCGAAGGTCGCGGTGCCGATACCGCCCATCGTGAAGGCGCCGAACTTGAGCGTGAGATCGCCAGCGCCGGCGGTGAGCGCAACGGCGACCGTGATCAGGTTGCGGGGGGCGGAGAAGTCGACCTTGTTCTCGACCCAGATTCGCCCAGCCATCGCCGCGATCAGGCCGAACAGCACGATCGACAGGCCGCCAATCACGGGACCCGGGATCGACAGGATCAGCGCGCCGAATTTCGGCGAAAAGCCGAGCAGGATCGACACCACGGACGTCACCGCGAATAGTAGCGTCGAATAGACCTTCGTCGCCGCCATGACGCCAATGTTTTCGGCATAGGTGGTGACGCCGGTGCCGCCGCCGCAGGCCGAAACGATCGTCGCGAGGCTGTCGCCGAGGAATGCGCGGCCGAGATAGCCATCCAGACTTCGGCCGGTCATCGCTCCGATGGCTTTAATGTGGCCGAGATTCTCGGCGACCAGGATGATCGCGACCGGCGCGATCAGGAAGATCGCGTCGGCATGGAAGGTCGGCGTCGTGAATTTTGGCAGGCCGATCCATGGCGCGGCCGAAAGCTGGGTGAAATCGATCGGCTTGCCCAGACCGAAACCATTGGCGAGCAGGAGATAAAGGAGATAGCCGCCGATGGCGCCGACGATGATCGGCAGCCGGCGCCACAATCCCGGAGCCGCCACCGCGGTCAGGCCGATGATCAGAACAGTCAACAGTCCGACCCAGGTGTCGAACGCGCCTGCACTCACGGCCTTCACGGCCACCGGCGCGAGATTGAGACCGATCGCGGCGACCACCGCGCCCGTGACGACCGGCGGCATCAGGCGTTCGACCCAGCCGACGCCGGCCCACATCACGATCAGCGCAATGATGCCGTAGAGCACGCCGGCACCGACGATGCCGCCGAGCGCGACATCGATATTCGGATTCGGTCCCTTCCCGGAATAGCCGGTCGCCGCGATAACGACGGCAATGAAGGCGAAGCTGGAGCCGAGATAGCTCGGCACGCGTCCGGCAACGACCGTAAAGAAGATCAGCGTACCGGCGCCGGAAAAGAACAGCGCCAGATTTGGGTCGAACCCCATCAGCAGCGGCGCGATGATCGTCGCCCCGGACATCGCGACGCCATGCTGGAGGCTGGCAATGATGGTCTGGCCCCAGGGCAGCCGCTCCTCGGGCAGGATCACGCCCGACGTCTTCAGCTTCCAGCGCGGAAAGTAGCCGCTTGCATGCTCATCGGAGCCCGTGGCCATGTTCCCTCTCTTGTCCCGCGTCAGTCTCGCTGCGTCCTGCCCCTCATGGTGAGGAGGCGCGTCAGCGCCGTCTCGAACCATGAAGGCCCGGATATCGCGGCCATCCTTCGAGACGCCCGCCTGCGGCGGGCTCCTCGGGATGAGGAGTTGGAGTGTTATGACATAAGAAGGTCAGCTCGCCCAGTTCTCGCGGAATTCACCGAACAGCGTAATACCTCCGCAGGCATAGATGGTCTGACCGGTGATGTAGCTCGACTCGTCCGAGGCAAGAAAGGCGAACACCGCGGCGATCTCTTCGGCCGTTCCGACCCGGCCGAGCGGAATGTGGCTCTCGACCCCTTCGCGTTTCGTCACATCCCCGGTCCAGGCTGCGTTGATCGGCGTGTCGATCGCGCCCGGCCCCACGGCGTTGACGCGAATGCCGCGTCCGGCGAATTCGAGCGCCAGCGTGCGCGTCAGGTTCGCCATGCCGCCCTTGCTGATCGAATAGGCGAGATAGCCGGGTTTCGGGACGATCTGGTGCACGCTCGAGCAATTGACGATGGTGCCGCCGCCCTCGCGGCTGACGAAATGCGCCAGCGCCTTCTGCGCGCAGAGCACGGCGCCGTTGAGATTGACGTCGATGATGCGGCGATAGGCCTCGATGTCGAGCGCCTCGCTCGGCGATTCCTTCTGGAAGCCGGCATTGTTGACCAGGCAATCGAGCCGCGGCCAGCGCGACAGAATTGAATCGAACATTCGCGCGATGTCAGCCTCGACGCCGACATTGGCCTGAACGACGAGGTGGTCCCGATCACCATGCCCGCGCGAGGCGGCTTGCGCCAGTGCCAGCGTTTGCTCTGCATCCGCACGGTGCTCAAGGTAATTGATGGCGACGGTTGCCCCCTCCTGCGCGAAGCGAACGGCGATCGCGCGCCCGATCCCTTGGGACGCGCCGGTCACGAGTGCGTATTGCCCGACGAGGCGGGATGCGAACGAGGTCGATCGATCGGATTGCTGCATAGGCGGCGTCACTCACAGGGGATATGTCGAACGGCACAGGCCGTCGATCACAAACGCCTCCCCTCTTGCAGCGTTCCAGCGCCGCCCGCAAGGGGCGGCGCCGGCAAACGCAATACCGTTACTGCGTGCGATCCGAGGTCCAGCCCTTGTAGTCGGCGACGTTGTCACGCGTCACGAGCTTCGACGGCAGCAGCTCGACGGTCGAGGCGGGCTTCTGCCCACCGAGGATGCCGACGCCGACCTGCACGGCACGGCGGGCCATGAAGAACGGGTCCTGCGAGGCCGAGGCCTGGATCTGCGGCGACTGCGGGTCTTTCAGCGCGGCCTCGATGTCGGGGGCGCCGTCGACGGCGGTGATGACGATGCCGGAGCGGCTTTGCTGGCGCGCCGCCAGATCAGTACCGATCGCCTGCGGATCGTTGATGGCGAAGATGGCATCGATCTTCGAGAAGCGGGTCAGGTAACCCTGCGCCACAGTGAGGCCACCTTCGCGCGAGCCCTTGCCGTCCTGGTCACTGGACAGGACCTTGATGCCGGGGTTCTTGCCGAACACGCTCTTGCAGCCGTTCACGCGATCGATCACCGCCGAGACCTGCGGGCCGTTCTCGATGATCACCTCGCCCTTACCGCCGAGCTTGTCGACGATGTACTGGCAGGAGATCTCGCCGGCCTGGACGTTGTTCGTGGTCACCGTGGCATCGGCGCCTTCGGCGGCGGTGTCGACCGCGACGACGATGATGCCGGCGGCCTGCGCCTTCTTGATCGCCGGGCCGATCGCCTTGGGATCGCCGGGGTTCAGGAGGATCAGGTCGACGCCGGCGGCGATGAAGTTGTCGATCTGGGTCACCTGCTTGCCGAGATCGTATTCGAAGCCGACGGTCGTGACTTTCACATTGGGATTGGTTTTCTTGGCCTCGAACTCGGCGCCCTTCGACAGCGCGACGAAGAACGGGTTGCCGAGTGAACCGAGCGAGACGCCGATGGATTTGAGCTCCTTCGCCTGCAGCGGCGCGGAGCTCAGGGCAAGCGCCACGGCGGCGCTGGTAAGCGAGATCGTCTTCAACATTGGCTTCCTCCCTGGTCTGATTTGATGTCCCGCGCGGCTGACCAGTTGCCGCAACGGAGTTCCACAGCGCGAGTGGCTGTACCTTCGCGCACCGATCGTCAGGTGCGCGCCGAGCCTTGCAGGCGGTAACGATCGAGCGCGACGGCGCCGATGATCACCAGTCCCTTGATGACGTATTGCCAAATATCGGATACGCCGACCAGGATCAGGCCATTCGACAGCGCGGCGATGATCAGCGCGCCGACCAGCGTTCCCCAGATCGAGCCGATGCCGCCGACGAAGGATGTGCCGCCCAGGATCACGGCGGTGATCGCATCGAGCTCGTAGCTTTGTCCGAGCTGTAATCCGTTGGCCGCGTAGAGTCGCGCCGCCTGCATCGCGCCGCCGAGGCCGGCAAACAGTCCTGACACGCCATAGACGAAGATCAGCACCGCCCAGACCTTGATGCCGGCAAGCCGCGCAGCGCTTTCATTGCCGCCGACCGCGTAGATGTGCACGCCGAGCACGGTCCGGCGCAGCACCAGCCAGGAAACGAGGATCACGAGCAGCGCGATCACAGACAGCCACGGAATCGAGATCACGCCGGGAATGAGAGTGAGCGAGCCGTTGCCGATGAATGCATAGGGAATCGAAGGGTTGAACACGGTGGTGTCGGCGCCGAGCAAGCGCGCCAGACCGCGCACGGCGGTGAGCGAGCCGAGCGTAACGATGAAGGGCGGCAGCCGCAGCAACGCGATCAGCGCACCATTGACGACACCGAAGCCGAGGCCGGTGAGGACGGCGGCCGGTAGCCACAGCGCCCCGAGCTCGGGCAGCTTTGACAGCGTCAACCCGGCCATCGCGGACGCCGCCAGGATCGAGCCGACCGACAGGTCGATGCCGCCGGTAAGGATGACGAAGGTCATGCCCGCGGCGAGCACGGTATTGACGGCAGCCTGTTGCAGAACGATGCCGAGATTTTGGCCGGTGAAGAAACGGCCGTCCGACAGGTAATGAAAGCCGGCGCACAGGAGCAGCAGCACCGGCAGCATGCCGGCCGCCTGGATCAGGAGCCTGACCCGCTGGCGTTTCGTCTCCTGGGCAGCGGCAAGTCCGTTTGCCGTGGCCGCCTTTGCTGGTGAAGATCCCTGATCAGGCATCGAGGTGCTCCATCCCCGTGGCAAGTGCCATGATATCCTCCTCGGTCAGCGGCTGTGTCGCAGTTCGCCTGATCTCGCCTTCGACGTGCCCCAGGCGCATCACGATGACGCGGTCGCAGATGCCGATAATCTCGGGCAGATCGGACGAGATGATGAGGATCGCTGTGCCAGCCTTTGCGAGGTTGTCGATGATCGAATAGATTTCGGACTTGGCCCCGACGTCGACGCCGCGCGTCGGCTCGTCGAGGATCAGGACCTTCGGTCCGATTGCAAGCAGCCGCGAGAGCAGCACCTTCTGCTGGTTACCGCCGGACAGCCCGCCCGCGGGGACGCCGGCATTTGCGGCGCGGATGCTTAAGCCCGCGAAAGCCCGGTCGGCGCGCTCACGCGCCTTGTCGCGATCGAGGAACCAGCCGAGCTTCGCGTCGCGCCCAAGCACCGCGAGGTTGATGTTATCCTGGCACGACATGTCCAGGAACAGGCCGAGCGCCTTGCGGTCCTCGGTGAGATAGGCGATGCCGGCCTCGAGCGCCTCGCCGGGCGCGCGGATGTCGATTGGGCGGCCCTCGAGCTCGACACGGCCGGAAACCTTCGGCGCGGCGCCGATGATCAGATGTGCAAGTTCGGTACGGCCCGCGCCGATCAGGCCGGCCAGTCCCACGACCTCGCCCGCATGCACGGTCAGCGAGCAGCCCTTGACGCGCTGCCCGTCGGACATATCGGTCGCGGTGAGCACCGGATGCCCCTTTCCAGCCTCGGGATCGTGGTCCTTCTTGTAGAAAGACGAGACGTCGCGCCCGACCATCATGCGGACAATGCTGTCGGCGCGGATGTCGGACTTGTCGAGCGAGCCGACCAGGCGTCCGTCACGCAGCACCGTGACGCGATCGCCGAGCGCGTAGACCTCGTCCATGCGATGCGAGATATAGATGATGGCAAGCCCTTCGGCGCGCAGTTGCCGGACCAGCGCGAACAGCCGCTCGCTCTCGCCGGCCGACAGCGCGGTGGTCGGCTCATCCATGATCAGGATTTTGGAACGCGCGTGCAGCGCACGGGCGATCTCGACCAGCTGGCGCTGGCCCATGGAAAGATGTGCCACGAGCGTCGACGGGGTGAAGTCGGCGCCCAGCCGCTCCAGGATCGGGCCGACACCGACGCGCATGTCGCCGCGCGCGAGCAATCCCGAACGTGAGACCTCGCGGCCGAGATAAATATTCTCCGCGACGCTCAAGTTGGGGGCCAAGGACAGTTCCTGATAGATGATCGAGATGCCGGCGGCGCGGCCGCCGAGTGGCCCTTCGATCCGTACCGGCTTGCCCTCGATGCGGATCTCGCCGCCGGGATCGGGCCGGTAGGCACCCGATAAAATTTTCATCAGGGTCGACTTACCGGCTCCGTTCTCGCCCATCAGGGCGTGGACCTCACCGGCATAGACGGTAAGGTCAACGGCGCGCAGCGCCTTGATGCCGAAGAAGGATTTGGAGACCCCGCGCATCTCGAGGATCGGATCGTTCATCGTGCCTCCCGGCGCACAATGCGTTTCCCACCCGCGTCTCTTTCGTTGTCAGCGCGGTTTGACCATTAAACAAAAGGCGGCGGCGCAGGGCAATACCGAACCGACAATATCAATGGGGTGCACATGCGGAACGCACGACGCTAATGGCGCGGCCGGTACAGTTTGCGCCATGCGGGAAGCCGCGCGGCATAGGCATCGGCGAGCGCGCGCTCGGGCTCAAAAGTCTCGACGCGCCGCGGCGGCGTGCAGACGGCTGCGATCGCCTCGCCCGTGACAGCAAGGCGCCCCAATCTCGCCGCACCGAACGCGGCACCGGTCTCGCCGGCTGCAAAGCGGTGGATCGGCACGTTCAGCACGTTTGCCAGCACAGTGAGCCAGAACGCGGAACGCGACCCGCCACCGATCGCGTCGGCCTCCGCGACGGCAAGGCCGGCGGCCGCGAGCGCATCGCGGCAATCGGCCAGCGCAAACGCAACGCCTTCGAGCACGGCCTGCACAATCGCGGTGCGATCGGTGCCATGGCTCAGGCCATCGAGCATGCCGCGCACATTGGGGTCGTCATGCGGCGTCCGCTCACCGGCAAGATAAGGCAGGAAGCTTATGGGCGACGGCGCCTGCGGGCGCGCACCGAGCGGCGCCAGCAATTCGGCTTCCGGGGCGCCAAGCAGCCGCGCGATCCAGGCGAGGCAGGACGCGGCCGAGAGGATCGCGCCGGCTTGAATCCACATTGCAGGGATCGCATGCGCGAAGGTGTGCACGACGCGATCCGGGTTCGCGGCAATCCTGTCGGTTGGCGTCAACAGCGCGCCCGATGTCCCGAGCGAGATGAACGCGGTTCCCGGACGGATCGCGCCGATGCCGACGGCACCGGCCGGGTTGTCGCCGGCGCCACCCGCGATCATCGGCCGTTTCACCATGCCCCAGCGTTCGCTGAGCTCGCGCGTCAGCCGCGCCGACGGCGCACAGCCTTCGACTAGCCGCGGCATGTGCGTGCGCGACAGGCCGGTCGCGGCAAGGCCGTCATCCGACCAGTCGCGCCGCGCGACGTCGAGCCATAGCGATCCCGAGGCGTCGGAGACATCCTCGATCGCTTCGCCCGACAAGATCAGGCGCAAATAGGCCTTCGGCAGCAGCACGAGTCTTGTCGCCGCAAAGATCTCGGGCTCGTTCGCCGCGATCCACAAAAGCTTCGGCGCGGTGAAGCCGGGCATCGCCTTGTTGCCGGTCGTGGCACGCAAGGCCGGCCAGCGCTCTTCAAGTTGACGGCACTCGGCCGCAGAGCGGCCATCATTCCAGAGAATGCAGGGACGGAGCGGCTTGAGATTCGCGTCGAGCAGCGTGGCGCCGTGCATCTGGCCGGACAGGCCGATACCCTCGACGGCGGCCAGCTCGTGCGGATGATCCGCCTTCAGCTCATCCAGCGTCGCAAACACCGCCTCGACCCACTGCCGCGGATCCTGCTCGGAATAGCCGGCGCACGGCGAGGCCGTCGCGAGCGACCGGCTCGCGCTCGCGATCACGCGCTGGGTGTCGTCGACGAGGACGGTCTTGACCGCCGAGGTGCCGAGATCGATGCCGAGATACATCATCCTTACAAATCGTGAACGTCGATATGGACGACGGCGCCGCAACGTCGGATAGTCAATCAACCCAAGAAGCCTGATCTCGTCAAGGGAGACGCCGCATGCTGAAATCGATCGACCCTTTTTTGAATGCCGATGTGCTTCATGCGTTGCGTGCCATGGGGCACGGCGACGATCTCGTGCTCTGCGACACCAATTTTCCGGCCGACTCCGTGGCGCGCCAGACCGTGCTGGGACGGCTCCTGCGGATCGACAATGTCAGCGCAAGCCGGGCCGCGCGCGCGATCCTCTCCGTGCTGCCGCTCGACAGTTTTGTCGACAAGCCGGCGCTGCGGATGGAGATGGTGGGGCAGCCGAACGAAATTCCCGCGGTACAGGCGGAAGTTCAGGCCGAGATCGACGCCGCGGAGCGCCGCCCGCTTCCGCTCGGATCGATCGAGCGCTTCGCCTTCTACGAGCTTGCCAAAAAATCCTATTGCGTGATCCAGACCGGGGAGCGGCGCTTTTACGGCTGCTTCATCTTCAAGAAGGGCGTCATCCCGCCCGATGCCGCTTGAGGTGAACACCTCAAGCGGGCTGCGCCCGGCAGGAGACCGCGACGGCTGCATGAGACCGCCGGCATGAATATGACATGATGATGTCGCGCTCACCGAACTGGCGCGTTCGTCGTCGGCGATGGCTGCACATCATCGCGCCGGCGCGTTCATCTTGCAGCGCGGCATCGCGACGAGTCCGCGTCGTCGCTCGTCGGTGACGGCACGCGCGGCCTCAACTCCGTGTGCTTTCGTTGACATTGATGGGCGCCGTTGCATACTCGAAAGCGGCCTCAGTCTCACCCATCACGACGACGCCGAAGCCCACCAGCGTCATGTCCTCGATGTGCTTCGGCGATTCAGACTTCACATCAAGAAAGTCAATAAGGGAGGGTATCGCGGTGAAACAGCAAGATCACGATCGGCATTCCGCAATGCAGCCGAACCGGCGCACCGTGCTGAAAGGCGCGGCAAGCGCTGCAGCATTGGGCACGAGCGGCGCGCTCGGCACATTCTCGGAGCTCGCGCTCGCGCAAGCCAATCTGCGCGCGCAGATCACGCAAATCCCGGGCGTCGGCAAAGGCGCCCCGACGGATGCCGACTGGCAGAAGGTCGGCGAGCTCTGCCTCGGGCCGACCAAGGCGAGCATCAAGGAAGGCGAGTTCAAGGGTGTCGAGCTCTCCTTCATGGGACTCAACAATCAGAACCTGCACAACCTGCTTTTCCGTGGCTTCCTCAAGCCGTGGGAGGCCTATACCGGCGCGAAAATCTCCTGGATCGATCTCGCGCAGGCCGACTACAACCCGCGCTTGCAGCAGGCGATCGCAACCGGCACGGTCGACTTCGACATCCTCGAGATGGGAGCGCCCTTCGAGGGCGACGTCTGCGGCAAGGGGTTGGCCTCCGAGATGCCGGACTGGGTCAAGAAGCAGATCGATATCGATGACTATGTCGACTATCTGAAGCCACCGGTCGGAACCTGGAACGGCAAGACCTATCGCGTCACCATCGATGGCGACTGCCACAACTTCAACTACCGCACCGACGTGTTCTCCGACCCTGCCCTCGCCAAGGCCTGGAAGGACGCCGGCAATGCCAGCGAATGGGGCGTGCCGAAGACCTGGCAGCAGGTCCAGGCGGTGACCAAATTCCTCAAGGGCAAGAAGATCAAGAACCAGAACGCGTTCGGCTATCTCGACGCGCCAAAGCCCTGGGGCGGATTCGGCTTCTATTTCCTCGGCAGCCGCGCCTCGGCCTATGCCAAGCATCCCGACGACAAGGCCTGGCTGTTCGACATCGACACGATGAAGCCGCGCATCAACAATCCGGCCTGGGTGCGCGCCATCCAGGACGTGATCGACGCGCTGCCGTTCGAGCCGGCCGATCAACTCAACGCCGATCCGAACACCACCGGCTTCCAGCAGTTCCTGGCCGGCATCGGCTCGATGATCCCCTGGTGGGGCGACATCGGCCAGGTGGCGAAGGCGAGCGACACCTCGGTGATCGGCGATATCGTCGGCTTCGACATCCTGCCGGGCTCGGACGACGTCTACAATTCGAAGACCGGGCAATGGGACAAGCTCGCGAGCGGGCCGAACCATGCGCCCAACTGCGCCTATCTCGGCTGGGGCGTCTATGTGATGGCCCGCGTCAATGGCGACGAGAAGAAGCACAAGGCGGCCTGGAGCGCTGCCGCGCATCTCGGCGGCAAGGATCTGTCGCTCTGGATGGTGATGTATCCGTCGGGCTTCCAGGCTCACCGCGCCAGCCACTTCCAGTACGATGAGTGGGTCGCAGCGGGCTATGACAAGAAGTACATCACCTCTTACCTGAACTCGCAGCTCGCCTCCTACAATCACCCCAACCGGGCGGTCGAGCCGCGCATCCCCGGCATCTTCCAGTACTACAGCATCGCGGAAGACGAGCTGACGAAGATTTTCGCCGGCAAGGTCGACGCACAGACCGGGGCGAACAACATCGCCGCCGCCTGGGAGAAGCTGACCGACCAGATCGGCCGCGAACGGCAGATCGGGCTCTATAAGGCCTCGCTCGGCGTGTAGCGCGCTTACGCGAGATCATCTACCTTCGGCTGGCGCCCCCGGCGCCAGCCGAAAACTTGCCCGGCGACAGAACCGGCACTGAATGCGACTCATCTCGATGCAGAATTCCGTACCCGTGAGCGACGACCTGCACCACCAGCCGGCGACGAAGCGCGCGCCCCGCAGCAGGAAGGCCGCCGGCCGCGCGCTTGTTCTGCTGGCCTCGCTCGGCTTCCTGCTTGTCGTCTTCATTCAGGTCTTGCACACGACCGGCACAATTTCCGCCGGATTTTCCGATTGGCGGCCGATCCTCATCGCCTATCTCGTCTGGGCCGTTGCATTTGGTGTCGGACAAGTTTTGACCCGCGGCGAGCGTGGCCAGCGAGCACTGTTTTTGCTACCGGCTGTGTTCTTCACCGTCGCCGTCGTGATCTTCCCGACGATCTTCGGCATCTACATCGCCTCACTCGACTGGAATCTCAGCTCGATCGAGGGCCCGCGCTTTTCCGGCTTCGACAATCTGAAGGGAATGCTGAACGACACCTATTACTGGAATGCGCTCGGCAACATGGTCTTCTACACCGTCGCGGTGCTCGGCGAATACGCGATCGCGTTCGGACTGGCGCTGCTGCTCAGCGCCGAGATCCGCGCGCGAAAATTCTTCCGCGTGGTCTTTCTGCTGCCGATGATGCTCAGCCCCGTCGCCGTGAGCTGGATGATCGGCAAGTCGCTGCTGGAATACCGCTTCGGTCCGGCGGCGACGCTGGCGCGCTATCTCGGCTGGGACAACCCGGCATTCTTCGCCTCGCCCTGGATGGCTCGACTGAGCATCCAGGCGATGGACGCCTGGGTCTCGATCCCCTTCATCATGATCATCCTGCTCGCAGGCCTGCAGGCGATGCCGAAGGAGGTGCAGGAAGCGGCCAAGGTCGACGGCGCGAACGGCTGGCAGTCGTTCTGGCACGTCACCTTCCCGATCATGCTACCGGTCAGCATCACGGTCCTGATCATCCGTATCATCTTCAAGCTGAAGCTCGCCGACATCGTGATCAACGTGACGGCCGGCGGCCCCGGTGGCGCCACTGACACGGTGTCGAGCTTCATCTACCGCGTCTACCGCGACCGCTCGAACGTCGGATACGGCACGGCGCTCGCCATGGTCTATCTGCTGCTGATCATCGTGCTGCTGACGCTGATGTTGCGCCTGTCGAAGCGCTGGACGCAGAAGGTCGAATAGGTCGCAAAGGAGTTTGAGCGCTTGGCTATCTCGACCGTGGCATCGAACCCGATCCGAAGGCGTCCGGCGGCGCCGCGCGCCAGGCGGATGCTGGGCCGCACGCTGATCTACGCCGCATTGCTGCTCTGGACCTTCATCTGCCTGTTTCCGATCTACTGGACCGTGACGACCTCGTTCAAATCGGCGGTCGATGTGACGCAGGCGCACCTGATCCCCTGGGTCGATTTCCAGCCGGACTGGAAAGGCTGGCGCTCGCTCGGCCTGTCGCCCGATACGCTGTTCGGGACCTCGACCGCGCGTTCCGAATTCATGAACCGGTTCGTCAACAGCATCATCACTTCGGTCGGCGCATCGCTGCTCGCGCTCGTGCTCGGATCGCTCGCTGCCTACGGCTTGAGCCGCTTCCGCTACAAATTCGCGTGGATGCGCAATGACGACATCCTGTTCTTCTTCATGTCGCAGCTGATCCTGCCGCCGGTCGTGCTCGCGCTGCCGTTCCTCGTGCTCTACAAGGCGCTGGCACTGCTCGACACGACGTTTGGCCTGATCCTGCTCTACACGCTGACGGTGCTGCCGATCGTCATCTGGATCATGCGCGACCAGTTCAACGCAATTCCGATCGAGCTCGATGAGGCCGCCTTCGTGGACGGGCTGTCGACCTGGGGCGCGTTCCTGCGGATCATCCTGCCGCTCGCAGTGCCCGGCATGGTCGCGGCGTTCATCCTCTCGCTGGTATTGTGCTGGAACGAATATTTCTTTGCCGCCCTCCTCACCAGCACCGACGCAAAGACGCTGCCGGTGATGGTGGCGAGCCAGACCGGCTCGCAGGGCATCAACTGGTGGTCGATGGCCGCGCTGTCGACGGCGGCGATCGCGCCGCTCGTCGTGGTCGGCATCTTCCTCGAGCGCTACATCGTCAGCGGCCTGACGACGGGCGCCGGAAAATAGCGGCGATCGTTTTGCTCACGCGGGCACGGGCGCATCCGCATCGAGCAGGCGTGTAGCCTTCAGATCGGCCCAGAGCGCGCTCGGCACCTTGGTGGTGAGCGCTGCCACGTTGCGCTCGACCTCCTCCGGACTATGCGCCCCCAGCACCACGCTCGCCACGGCGGGATGGCCGAGCGCGAAGTGCACGGCGGCCGTCGGCAACGCGACGCGACGCGATGGGCCTCGCAGACGCGCTGGATCTCGGCAACCCTCGCCATGACCTGCGGTGGCGCATCCTGATAGTTGTACTTGGCGCCCTTGACCGCACCGGTGGCGAGAATGCCCGAGTTGAAGACGCCGCCGAGCAGCACGGCAATGCCCTGCTCGAGTGCCAGCGGCAAGAACTCCTTCAGCGCCGGTTGCTCGAGCAGCGAATAGCGGCCAGCCAGCAGCATCACGTCGAACGTGCCGGCTTTGGCAAAGCGCACGCACATGTCGGCTTCGTTCACGCCGATCCCGATGCCTGCGACCACGCCCTCCGAGCGGAGCTTGTCGAGCGCCACATAGGCGCCGGTCATTGCTTCGCGGAACCGGTCCTCGATCGCTGCAGCGCCATGCGTCCAGACGTCGACGTCGTGGATCAGCAGAAGGTCGATCCGGTCGGTGCCGAGCCGCAGCAGCGACTGCTCGACCGAGCGCATCGTGCCGTCATAGGAATAGTCGACCACGGCCTTGTGTGGCTGGCCGCCGACAAAGCCCGACCGGTTGTCGGGTGAGTGAAACGCGTCCATCCAGCGGCCGACCTTGGTGCAGAGGACGACGTCCTCGCGGGCCACGCGTCGCAGCGCGGTACCGCAGCGGTGCTCCGACAGGCCGTAGCCATAGAGCGGGGACGTGTCGAGCAGATTGACGCCAAGCTCGAACGCCCGCTCCGCGGCGGCGATCGCCGTCTGGTCGTCAAGCTTGAGGAAAAGGTCTCCGAGCGGCGCAGTCCCGAAGCCGAGGACTGAGGCCTGGAGCCCGGTCCGCCCAAGAGTGCGGCGCGGCAGTTGTGATTGTGAAGCCATGATGAATGATGCTCTCTTCTCCGCGCGACTCTCGCGCCCGTCTCATTTTCATCCGCGCGCAGCGTATGTCTTTGTCGCCGCGTGTCAACGCGCACGAGCGCGCGTCATCCAGCAGACTCCCGTCTCACAAGGTTTCGATTTCAAGCCGGCGCAGCCCGGATTCCGGACACGTCAAGGGCATGTTGCCCTGTGCGACAGCGAACATCTCCATGGGCTGATCATAACCCTTGATGACGTGATTCCCGACCGAGACAAGGTTGATGGCATCCTTCACTTTTTCTGCGACGGTTCTGTCGGTCAGGATTTGCGCATCCTTTGCCAGGCCGCACAGCCGAGACGCCAGATTGACGACATTGCCGAGGGCCGTGTAGTCGAGCCGCCCCTCATAGCCCACGGTTCCGACCGTCGCCATTCCCATTGCGATGCCGACGCCGAAGCCAATCGCGTGACCGGCGGCGCACCATTTTCCGGCAATCGACTGCACCGCGACCTGCAGATCGATCGCGAGCTGAACAGCGTGGTTTGCGGGCTTGTTGCAGGCAACCGGCGCGTTGACGAGCAGCATCACGCCGTCTCCGGCAAAACGGATCAGCGTGGCCTCATAGCGGGTCGTGACGGCTCCCACCGCCGCATAGTATTCGCGCAGGACCGCCATGATGACGTCCGGTTCGGCGCGCGCGGAGAATGCCGTGAAGCCGCGCAAATCACCGAAAACCACGACGACTTCACGTCGCTGCCCCTCGAGCAGTCCGGCGGAATGTTCGACGAGTTCGGCGACCTGGGGCGCAAGGAATTGTTTTAGCCGGTCGATGCGGACGGATTTCTGCTGCGAGATCGCCAGCTCCGACGCCATCTCGTTGAAGCGGATCGCCAATTGCTCCAGTTCGTCGTGACTGGAAATCCCAATGCGGTGGTCGAAATGTCCGGTACCGATCCGCTCGACCCCCTCCTCCAGTTGCTTGATCGGACCAGACATCCGGTGCGCTCGCCAGTAGGCCAGGGCGAGCGCGATCAGCACGCCGAGCGCAATCAGAAGCGACGAGCGCCACAATGCCGCGCGGATCGATGCGAAAGCCTCCACGACCGGCTGCATCGCAATCACCGTCCAGCCGATATCGGCTGCATGCACCGAGAGCGCGACGACGGGATTACCTTTGTCCCCCGTGATGACGGCACCACTGCTCGTGGTGCCAACGAGATGCTTGATCCGGCTGAAATCAACGGAACCGGTACGGCCGCGCAGGACCAGGCTGATGTCTGGATGGGCGATCAGCTGTCCGGAATCGTCGACGATCATGGCATAGCCGGTCTGACCGATCCTTATCTCAGCAATAACATCCCAGATCAGCTTCAGGTTGACCTCGGCGACGGCAACCCCGGCGGCCGGAAGGTTTCCGGCGACAGCGATCCTCATATATGGCTCGGACTCGTTCTGATATTGAACGGGACCGTACCAGACCTTGTTGGCGCGCGCGCCGATCACTGCGGGATCGGCGGACAGGTCGAACCCTCGGCCAGTCTTGTTTAGACGTAGCCTGGATACAAAAACGCGCTCGGTCCCCGTCTCGTCGAGCAGCGAGACGGAGGCGATTGCCGGGACCTGCTGCAACAGACGCAACGCGTCGATCCTGTGCCGGTCATCGTCTCCCTGTGTCCACGGAAACTGCACGACCCAGCCCAACTGATCGCTTATTTCATCCGTGAAGGCCTCTATCCTGCCCGCCGCACCACGAGCCTCGGCCTGCAGAACCTCGCTGATATGGCGGCGCTGGTCGCGATAGCCGAACGATGCTTCGATCACCGCCCCAAGGATGAGAGGCACGACGGCTGCTACGAACAGGGTCGCGAAGTACTTGCAAAACAGGGAGCGACGCGGCCGCTTCGCGTCACCACGGGCAGTCAACGAGGATTGCGCGACGAATTCTGACATACCGATCTCAGGCAATCACCTTGTTGGCGCGAAATAATATTGAAGATGTATCCAGCTCTAAGCCCAGGTCCTGAGCCGTCTTCAGATTGATCACCAACTCGAACTTTTCGGGCCTGATGACGGGAAGAACGGCAGGATCCTCGCCGCGCAGGATCCGGTCGGCGTAATTTGCAAGCCACCGATAGGTTGCCCGCTGGTTGGCGCCGTAACTCAAAAGTCCGCCGGCCTCGCAATACTCGGACCAGCCGAACATCGAAGGGAGCCGATGCGCCAGCGCGAACTCCGCGAGTTTCGTCCGATCAACCATTGTCACGACATCGGGAAATACGAGCATGGCGTCTGCGCCCGAGCCGCCCGCGGCCTTGAGCCCGTTATCGAGCTCGCCAGCGCCGGAGAAAGGAATATAGGCCGGCTCGATGCCCAGTCCCGTGCATGTCTGAAGAGTAGCACGCCATTCCGACGGCTCTCCGGGATGGTCTGTGTTCGAGAGCACCGCAAGCTTGCGAACTCCCCGATAAATGTCCTTGAGCAGTTCGACGCGCTTTCCGGCTAATTCAAGCGAGAGAAACGTACTGCCCGTGAAATTGGTGCCGGGTCGTGCCAGGCTTTTGACCACCCCCAACGCCACCGGGTCGCCGCTCAGGGCAAACACGACGGGAATGTCGTTTACCGCGGCCATGACCCGCGTTGCCGGGCCGCTGGAAACCGCAAGGTCTACGTCACCGCGTCTTAGTTGGGAAATGACCTGGCGCAGCGCCGATGGATTTCCATAATGCCTCTCGAGCGCCACGTTCTTGCCTTCGACATAACCCAGGGCGCGCAGCCCTTCGCGAAAGCCATCCAGGAACGGATCCGGTTCGGAGCCCGTGGAGATCCAGAGGATGCGATAGACCTTCCGTGCCTCTTGCGCGCGCGCAATCGCTGGACAAGCCATTGCGCCGGCGACAAGCTGAATAAAGTCCCGTCGTTTCATGGCAACCACCGTTACGACCAAGCTGCACGGAACAGGCCATCCAGTGGTCTCAATTTGCACTTGGACTTCCAAGGTCCGCCGAGCTGTGGCTAGGGGGCCGACCGGGTTATTGATCCCGGTTCTCTTGCTCCCTGGATGCTGAGCTACCAAAGGAGCGATCTCTGTCATTAGTCGATGGAACCGTCTCAAGAGACTGCACGTTCGTGTGTTTTTGGCTTTAGAAGCGCTTGATTTTTTCTTGAGGCCGACACCAACACGTCAATAAGGCTTACCCGCTCTCCCGCGAGCCGGCCGGTGCACAAACGTCTCGCCGACGGCGCGAACTCTCCGACGAAAATCATCCGCATCAATGTCATGCTGCGTTTCACGCCCTTCGACCATGCGAAGAAGAACGGCCGCACTCGTAACTCGACGCCGGTCGGACTAACCTGCTCCCGCTCGGCCGGAATCAACCGGCCGGCGAACCCCCACCGGGAGGAAGCGATGACACGCCAACTGTCCGATTCCGAGCAGCGCGATCCAGACACCACGCTTTCACGCCGATCACTCGTCCAGGGCCTTGCGATCGCTGCAGGCGCCACGATGGCGGGCGCCGGCGCCGCACTGGCGCAGAACGCGCCGGCGGCACCGCCGACGACGATCACGACGCCGCCGCGCGATTTCGGTCCGAACGGAGCGCCGACAACCTATTTCTGGGACCCCGACATCATCGCGGTCGATCCGTCCTTCAACGACCTCGCGCAACCGAACACCGCGATCAAGCGGCTTCATACCGGACTGTTGTGGGCCGAAGGCCCGGCGTGGAGCGCGCAGGGCCGCTATCTGCTGTGGAGCGACATTCCCAACAACAGGCAGATGCGCTGGACAGAGGACGACGGCCGCGTCAGCGTCTTCCGTACGCCGTCCAACAATTCCAACGGAAACTCCTTCGACTTCCAGGGCCGCCAGCTCTCCTGCGAGCATCTCACGCGCCGTGTCACGCGCTATGAGCACGACGGCACCGCCACGGTGCTCGCCGACTCCTATCAGGGCAAGAAGCTGAACTCGCCGAACGACGTCGTCGCACATCCCGACGGCAGCTACTGGTTTACCGACCCGCCCTATGGCGGCCAGCTCTATGAGGGCGAGCCCGATGGCCCGGGCGGACCAAGCAACGCCGGCGGCAAGCTCAATCCGCGGATCGGCCAGCCGGCCGGCTTCGTGCCGGGCAAGCGCGAGCTGCCGACCAATTGCTATCGCATCGACCCGAGTGGCCGCATCGACCTCGTGGTCAGCGAGGACCAGGTGCCCGATCCCAACGGTCTCTGCTTCTCGCCGGACTTCAAGAAGCTCTACGTCGTCTCGACCGGCAAGGGTCCGGGCGACACCGGCGCGGGCGGCAAGGGCGAGATCTTTGTGTTCGACGTCGGCAGCGACAACAAGCTGTCCAACCTGAAGCGCTTCTCCGATTGCGTGATCGACGGCGTGCAGTGCGGGCCTGATGGCGTGCGCTGCGACGTCAACGGCAATGTCTGGTCCTCCAGCAATGCGGGACGCGCCGTCGGCTATAGCGGCGTGACGGTGTGGTCGCCGGAGGGCAAGTTGCTCGGCCGCATCCGCCTGCCGGAGGTGTGCGGCAACGTCTGTTTCGGCGGCCCGAAGCGCAATCGCCTGTTCATGGCCGCGAGCCAGTCGCTCTACGCCGTGTACACCGCGACGCAGGGCGCAGGGCCAGGCTGAGACCGCGCGAGCGAGCCGGATGTTGATCAGGCGCCGGCGGGCCCCGCCGGCGCCGAATCGTTTTGATCGCCGATGCGCGAGCGGATCATCGAGGAGACACCATGCGCGTTGTCATCTGCGGCGGCGGCGTGATCGGCGCCTGCACCGCTTATTTCCTTAGCCGGCGTAGCGTCGATGTCGTCGTCGTCGAACGGACCGAGGTGGCCGCTGCGGCATCCGGCAAGGCCGGCGGATTTTTGGCGCTCGACTGGTGCACCGGAACGCCGCTCGATGCGCTGGCGCGGCGCAGCTTTGCGCTTCATGCGCAACTGCCGCACGAGGTCGCAGGCGATTGGGCCTACCGCCGCATGACCGCCTATGGCGGCTTCGTTGCGGGCGATGAGGCGCAGCGTGACACACCGTCCGCGCTCGGCTGGCTGTCCAATGGCGTCGTCATCGCGCACCGGCTCGGCACGACGGATACGACAGCCATCGTTCATCCGCACAAGTTCACCTCGGCGATGATGAACGCGACGCTCGCGCAGGGCGCCGAGCTGCGGCGCGGACGCGTTACCGGCATCGCGCACGATGCAGACGGAACGACCGCAAAGGGCGTCGAGATCGATGGCGGCGTCATCGAGGCGGATCGCGTTATCATCGCCATGGGACCGTGGTCGCTGCTGGCGACCCAATGGATGCGGCTGCCTGCCGTGTACGGCCAGCGAAGCCCGAGCATCGTGTACGACACCGGCACGGACGTTCCGGCCGATGCGCTGTTCCTGGAGTATGAAGAGAGCGGAAGTACGATTTCGATCGAGGTCTTTCCGCGCGCGGACGGCAGCACACTGGTTACGGCTTTCTCCGACGTCGCCCCGCTGCCGCTCGATCCGGGCGCGGTAATGCCGGAGCAGGACGCTATCGACCGCCTGCAAGCGGTCGCCGAACGGCTGTCGCCGCTGTTTCGCGCCGACAGGATCATCGCGCGACAGGCCTGTTTCCGCCCCGTCACGCGAGACGGCTTGCCGCTGATCGGCATAGTGCCGAACAGCGCGGGCCTTTACGTTGCGACCGGACATAATGTCTGGGGCATCCTCAATGCCCCAGCGACCGGCGAAGCGCTGGCCGAATTGATCACCGAGGGCGCAGCACGCAGCGTCGATCTGACGCCATTTGATCCTGCCCGGCTCCAGCCGCTCGATCCGTCGTTGCTGCAAGCGCGTTGATCGCGAGCCAGAGCATTGCTCAGGCCGGCACAGATTGGCCCGAGAAAGCGGCTTCCGCCTCATTCCGCAGCCGGTCCGGCGTCTCCAGATAGCGCGGAGAATAGTGAAACGTCGTCATCCGCTTCACGCCTGCTTCCCGCGCGAGATATCCGGCCTGCGCCGCCGTCAGGTGACGGCGCTCGGACGCAAGTTGCGCATCGTCGCCGGCAAAGGCTGCCTCGATGAAGAGGTGATCGGCGCCGCGTGCGAGCGCGACGATCTTTTCCGCGTTGGCCGGGGTGAAGGCGGCGTCGGTTACATAGGCGACGCGTTGCCCCGGCGCGACCTTGAGCGCGTGCCGGGTCAGCTCGCCGAGGCGGATCGTCCTGCCGCTATCGACCTCAATCAACATGTCGGGTTGCGCGCCCGTCCGCACCGCGCTCTTGGCCGCATTGAGCCAGGGGCCGACCTGAAGGCCGAGCTCGGCGAGCCCGGCTGTCCAGACATTGACGCGCTGGGTTTCCTGCAACGCAAAGCCAAGGCAGGGGATCCCGTGATCGAGGGTCGCGGCCTCAATCCGCAGATCACTGTCCGCAAACACCAGACCCGGTGCAACGGATGGCGCTTCAATCGGCTCGCTGCGAAATTGCCGCCTCGCGGAGAAGCCGGTCCAGTCGCCGAGCCGGCCGTCGCAGAATTCGGCAGCGGCGATCTCGAAATCCGGCGACTCCTCGTTGAGCAGATTCCAGCTATACGAAGCCAGCTTGCCAGCGATGCCCGCGATGACACCGGGCGGTCCTATCACGCGCAAGTGGCCCGGCTGATGATGCCTGACCCGCAGCAGCTGATCGAAGCCCGCAAAGTGATCCATGTGACGGTGACTGACGAAGACGTTGCCGATGCGCAGCAACTCCCGATTGGCCAGGGGAGACAAATCGCCGAGGTCGAACAGCATGGCGCGCCGGCCGAACCTGAAATCGACCAGCAGTCCTGGATCGGCGAACGGCTCGTTGACGAGGCGGCATTGAACGAGTCGAGCCATCAATAGGACCTTCCTGCGCAGCGGGACGTTATCCCGACATTGTCAGCCAGGCGACCGCCTTCGCGCCTCGGGCGTCGATCGGTGCGTGCTCGCGTCTCGACGCGCGGCGGACGCGAACGCATGCCCGCCAGCGGATTCTGCATGACTGCAACGATCTTCCTGCACTCTATTTGCGCAGCGCTAGACTTTAGTCCGGCCCTCACAATCCTGAATGCGGTTTCACTTGCCGAGATTGTCCTCGCCGTTATAGTCGCGCCCAATAGCTCAAAAGAGGCTTGTTTAAGAGGAGAGAAACAGAATGAAAAACATACTCCCTGGTGCATTGCGGATATTCCTCGGTGCGGCAGCGTTTGGCGCGTTGATGACCGGATCAGGCGCGGCACTTGCAGCGGATCCCATCAAGATCGGCGTGATCGCGGAGGCGCAGGCGATCGCCGGCGCATCCATCCCACAGGCCGCGCAGCTCGCGGCAGAGGAGATCAACGCCAAGGGCGGCGTCGATGGCCGCAAGATCGAGATCATCTCCTACGACAATCATTCCTCCTCGGCTGATTCAGTGCGCGCATTCCAGCGCGCGGTCAACGAAGACAAGGTCAACGCCGTCATCGCAAGCTATATCAGCGAGGTGGTGCTGGCGCTGGAGCCCTGGGCCTCACGCCTGAAGACGCCATTCGTCACGCCGGGCGCCGCCTCCAACGAGATCAGCAAGAGCGTTCACGCTGACTACGAGAAGAACAAGTACACCTTCCACGGTTACCTGACCTCGGCCGCGCTGGCGCTTTCGGTCTGCGACGCCGCCAAGGACCTCCTGGTCGACAAGATGCACATGAAGTCGGCGGTCATCATGAGCGAGGACGCCGCCTGGACCAAGCCGCTCGACGTCGGCTACGAGGAATGCCTGCCCAAGATCGGGCTGAAGGTGCTCGACCACATCCGCTTCTCGCCTGACACCACCGACTTCACGCCGATCTTCAACAAGATCGAGAGCGCCAAGCCCGACGTGATCATCACCGGCATCTCGCATGTCGGCGTGCAGCCGACCGTGCAGTGGAAGAACCAGCAGGTGCCGATCCCGATGTTCGGCATCTCCTCGCAAGCAACCAACGAGACGTTCGGCAAGGACAGCAACCAGGCAGCCGAAGGCGTGCTCTACCAAGGCGTCTCCGGCCCCGGCGTCGCGGTGACGCCGAAGTCGGTGCCGTTCGCGGAAGGTTTCCGGAAGAAGTACGGCAATTATCCGTCTTACGCGGGATACACCGCCTACGACGAGGTCTACTATATCGCCGACGCCGTGAAGCGTGCGGGCTCGACCGACGCCGACAAGCTGGTCGACGCACTGGAGAAGACCGACTGGGAAGGCACCATCGGCCGCGTCCAATTCTACGGCAAGGACGATCCGTTCACCCATTCGATCAAATACGGCAAGGGCCTGATCACCGGCCTGATGCTGCAATGGCAGGACGGCAAGCAGATCGCGGTCTGGCCCAAGGATGTCGCGAAAACCGACGTCAAGTTCCCGAGCTTCATCAAGCTCACCACGAACTGATCGGAACAGCTCCCGGGCCAACGCCCGGGAGCTTTCACATGCGGCGTACACGGCACCTTCTCTCCAAAGAAGCCGCGAGACTGCCTCTCATAGACCAGATTGCCAATCATCGATGCGAGCATTCCAGATATTGATCGATGGCTTTGCCATCAGCGCTCTCTACGCTCTCGGTGCCACCGGATTCACGCTGATCTTCGGCGTTTCCGGCGTGCTCAACCTCTCCCACGGTGCGATTATGGTGGCGGCAGCGGTGGCGGCCTGGGCCGCCGCCAGCATCTTGCATGTCGATACCTATTCCGGTGCGCTGATCGGTGTCGGGGTCGCGCTCATCACCGCCTTTGCCACCTACTTCGCGGTGGTGAAGCCGATCCAGGATTCCCGCCGCATACCCAACGAGGAGAAGGAGATCTTCGTCCTCACCGGTACGCTGCTGTGGGGGATCATGATCCAGGAGTTGATCGCCTATTTCTTCACCAACAACGCCAAGACCGTGCTGCCGATCGTCGAGGGCGTCGTCGACATTCTCGGCGTGCGCACGCCGCGTAACGAGATCTTCACCGCGGTGGTGTGCTGTCTCGTCATCGCCCTGCTCTGGCTGCTCGTGAACCGCACCCGCACCGGCAAGGCGGTGCTTGCGGCGTCGATGAACCCGCGCGGCGTCACACTGCTCGGCCTCGAGCTCACCAACATCTACATCGTGGTCTGGGCGATCTACGGCGTGCTCGCGGGCATTGCGGGCGTGCTGCTCGGGATGTTCCTAGGCGTCAGCTCCTACAGCGTGGGGCCGCTGACGGCGAGCGCGTTCTCGATCGTCGTGCTCGGCGGCCTCGGCAGCGTCTCCGGCTCGCTGATCGCGGCCTTCGTGGTCGGCTATCTCGAAACCGTCACGGCCTACCTGGTCTCGCCGGCCTATCGCACCATTCCGGCGCTGCTGCTTCTGGTGGTCGTCATGTACATCCGGCCCCAGGGCCTTCTGGGGAGGCGCTGAGATGTCCGGATTCTTCGCCTCACGCCTGTTCTTCGTCTCACTCGCGCTCGTCCTGATCGCAGCGACACTGCCGCTCTACGTCTCCGGCTACGTCCTCGGCCTGCTCACGGTCGCCTTCTATTTTGGCGTCTTCGCCATGGCCTGGGACCTCCTGTTCGGCTTCGCTGGCGAGGTCAATTTCGGACCGACTTTCCTAATCGGCGTCGGCGCCTACACGGCCGGCATTCTCAACAACCAGTTCGGCTGGTCGGTCTATCTCTGCATCGTGCTCGGCGCGCTGGCCTCGGTCATCGCCGGCCTCGTGCTGGCACTGCCGGCGCTCAGGGTGCGCGGTCCCTATTTCGGCCTGACCACGCTGGTTGCGGTCTTGATGCTCCAAAACTTCATTGTGGTGTTTGCAGATCTCACCGGCGGCGAGATCGGGCTGACCATTCCCGACGTCATCACCATCAACGCCGGCGCCAACTACTGGATCGCACTCGGTTTCATGACGATCTCGGCGGCTATCCTCTACGGCCTGTCGCAATCGCCGATCGGGCTCGTGCTGCAGGCAAGCGGCCAGGATCCGGTGCAGGCCGGCGCGCTCGGCTTCAACATCGTCAAGCACAAGCTGGCCGCGTTCATCGTCAGCGCGTTCTTCTCGGGACTGTCGGGTGCACTCCTGGTGTTCTACTTCGGCACCGCCTCGGTCGGCACCGTCGTCGACGTCGCGGTCGGCGTGAACGTCATCGTCTCGGCCGTGCTCGGGGGCCGGCGCACCGTGCTCGGCGCGGCGCTGGGCGCGATCTTCCTGATCGTCGCGGGCGAATTCCTGAGGCCAACCGGCGAGCTTGCGACCTTCATCGTCTCGGCCGTCGCCCTTCTGGTCGTGCTGTTCTTCCCCGGCGGCTTCCTCGGAGCGGCCCTCTCGCGCGAGGCTCGCTCGTGATGGACCAGAGGATTGCAAACAGAGCCGTGCTCGAAGTCCGCGGCCTCACCAAGCGCTTCGGCGGATTGACGGCGGTGAAGAATCTCGGCTTCGAGGTGAACGGCGGCGAGATCTTTGGCCTGATCGGGCCTAACGGCTCCGGCAAGTCCACCGCGATGAAGAGCGTGATGGGCATCGAGCGCCCGACCGCGGGCGAAGTGATCTTTGAAGGCGAGAACGTCGCAGGCCTTCCCGCGCACAAGATCGCGCGCAAGGGCTTTGGCATGGTGTTCCAGCACTCGCGGCCGCTGAACCGGCAGACCGTGCTGGAGAACATCATGGTGGCGCTGTTGCCGGACAGCCTGTTCATGCTGTTTCCAGACAAGGCGCTGGTCGACCGCGCCAAGTGGATCGCCGACCGCGTCGGACTTGGCGCCGTGATGAGCCGACGTCCGCCGACGCTGCCCTTTGCCGATCTGCGCCGGCTCGAGCTTGCCAAGGCGATCGCGCGCGACCCGAAGGTGGTGCTGGTCGACGAGCCCTTCGCCGGCCTGACGCGGGCCGAGGTCGACGTCTTCTCCGACCTGATCCGCAGCTTTCGCGATGAGGGCCGCGCGGTGATGCTGGTCGACCACAACGTCAAGAGCGTCGCCGCGCTCGTCGACCGCGTGCTCGCGATGTATCTCGGCGAGGAGATCGTCACCGGCAAGGCCGACGAGGTGATGAAGAACGAGACCGTACGGCGGGTCTATCTCGGCGGCGCCATCGAGACCCATGCGCGGCCCGAGACCAGCTTCAAGGACAGGGTACCGCTGCTCCAGGTCGAGAATGTCAGCGTCTATTACGGCAAGGCGCAGGCGCTGGAGAACGTCTCGATCCACGTCCATGAGGGCGAGTTCGTCTCCATCGTTGGCCTGAACAGTGCCGGCAAGACCACGCTGTTCAACACCATCTCCGGCTTCCTGCCCTATGGCGGCGAGATCCTGCGCAGCGGCGAAAAGCTGCGCGGCACGAGCGCGGCCAAGATCGCGCGCAGCGGGCTCGTGCAATGCCCGGAATCGCGTGAGCTGTTCGGCGAGATGACCGTGCGCGAAAACCTCGATCTCGGCGGCCAGCATTTGACCGACGAGGCGCGCGCGGCGCAGCTCGCCTGGCTGTTCGAGCTGTTCCCGATCCTGAAGGAACGCCAGGGCCAGTTGGCACAGACGCTGTCCGGCGGCGAGCAGCAGATGCTGGCGATCGGCCGCGCGCTGATGATGCAGCCGCAGATCCTGATTCTGGACGAGCCGACCCTGGGCCTCGCGCCCGTCATCCTCGAGCAATTGTCCAAGGCGCTGGAGAAGCTGAGACGGACCACGGCGATCACGGTGCTGCTCGGCGAGCAGAACGTCACCTTCGCCCTTCCTCACGCCGACCGCGTCTATGTGCTCGAGCATGCACGAATCGTCTGGGAAGGCGACCCCGGCCGCTTCGCCGCCGAGGCCGGCTCCGACTTTCTCTGATCACACGAACAACAAGGCAAAGGGAGACGACCATGCGACCCACGAAAAGCCTGAGCAGCACCTTCCTTCTCGCGTCCGCGCTGGCTCTATGCCTCGCCGCGCCCGCCTATGCGCAATCGAACGATCCCATCAAGATCGGCGTCGTCGCCGAGGTGCAGTCGATCGCGGGTGCTGCGACGCCGGGTGGCGCGCAAATCGCAGCCGACGAGATCAACGCCAAGGGCGGCGTGCTCGGACGCAAGATCGAGATCGTCACCTACGACAACAAGAGTTCTTCGGCCGACTCCGTGCGCGCCTTCCAGCGCGCGGTGAGCGAGGACAAGGTTTCCGCGGTGATCGCGAGCTATATCAGCGAGGTCGTGCTGGCGCTGGAGCCCTGGGCGGCGCGGCTGAAGATGCCGCTGATCACGCCGGGCGCTGCGTCGAACGAGATCACCAAGGCGATCCACAACGACTATGAGAAGAACAAATATACGTTCCATGGCTACCTGACTTCCGCCGCGCAGGCGCAGCTCGTCTGCGATGCCGCAAAGGACCTGCTTGTCGACCAGCTCAAGTTCAAGACGGTCGCGATCATGAGCGAGGACGCGGCCTGGACCAAGCCGCTCGATGTCGGCTACGAAGCCTGTCTGCCCAAGGCCGGTCTGAAGGTCGTCGAACACGTGCGCTTCTCGCCTGACACCACCGACTTCACGCCGATCTTCAACAACATGGAGAGCAAGAAGCCGGACGTGATCGTGACCGGCATCTCGCATGTCGGCGTGCAACCGACGGTGCAGTGGAAGAACCAGCAGGTGCCGATCCCGATGTTCGGCATCAGCGCGCAGGCCTTGAGCCCGACCTTCTGGAACGACACCAACGGCGCAGCCGATGGCGTGCCGTCGCTGGCGGTGGCAACGCCCGACGTTGCCGTGACGCCGAAGACGAAACCGTTCGCGGCGGCCTTCAAGGCCAAGTTCGGCACGCCGCCCGCCTATACCGGCTATACCGCCTATGACGAGGTCTACATCATCACGGATGCAATCAAGCGCGCGGGCTCGACCGATCCGGACAAGATGGTCACGGAGCTGGAGAAGACCGACTTCGAGGGCACGATCGGCCGCATCCAGTTCTACGGCAAGGACGACGAGTTCACTCACGGCATCAAGTCCGGTCCCGGCGCCGTGACCGGCCTGGTGTTTCAGTGGCAGGACGGCAAGCAGATCACGGTCTGGCCGAAGGCGATCGCGGAAGGGAAGCTCAAGTTTCCCAATTTCGTGAAGCTGTCGCAGTAAGCCTCACAACGAGCTCTACAAACGCGGATGCCCGAGCTCGTGCCGGGCATTCACTTTCTTGCATCGGTACACCGCCCGATGAAGCTCCACTTGCAAATTTGGCAGGGTCGATCAGAGTGACGGAAAGCAGCACGCGGGCAAGTTTTCAGAACCTGCGGCTCATCGTGGAGGACCCATGCTCCCCTATCTCACCCACGACCCGCGCTTCGAGCGGCTGGTCATCGGTCATGTCAATCTCGAGAAGCTTTTCACCGGTTGCCGCTGGGCCGAAGGCCCCGCCTATTTCCCGGGCGGCCGCTACCTCGTCTGGTCCGACATTCCCAACAACCGGATGATGCGGTTTGACGAGACCGATGCATCGGTGTCGGTGTTCCGCTCGCCCAGCTTCAACTCCAACGGCAATACGGTCGATCGCCAGGGACGGCTGGTCAGTTGCGAGCATTTCATGCGGCGCGTCACCCGGACCGAGCACGACGGCTCGATCACCGTGCTGGCCGACCAGTTCGACGGCCACCGGCTAAACTCGCCCAACGACGTCGTGGTCAAGTCCGACGACTCGATCTGGTTCTCCGATCCGACCTACGGCATCGACAGCGATTACGAGGGGCAGCAGAGCCCGTCCGAGATTGGCGCCAGCAACGTCTACCGGATCGATGGCAGCACCGGAAAGATCACGCGCGTTGTGTCCGACCGGGTGCAACCCAACGGACTGGCCTTCTCGCCCGACGAGACGCGGCTCTACGTCGCCGACACCGGCGCCACGCATGTTCCCGGGCTGCCCGCAACGATCTGGTCCTACAAGGTGGAGGGGCAGCAGACGACCGGAGACGCCACACTGTTCGCCACCTGCGCCGAGGGGCTCTACGACGGCTTCCGTTGCGACATCCATGGCAATATCTGGACCTCGGCAGGCCGCAGCGTCTTCTGCTACGCGCCTGATGGCACGCATATCGGCACGGTTCCGGTCGGGGAAATCGTCGCCAACGTCTGCTTCGGCGGCTCCCGCCGCAACCGGCTCTATATCTGCGGCCAGACCTCGCTGTACTCGATCTATCTCAACACGCGGGCGGCGGTTTAGGGGACGTCCGCGCCGCGTCGCCCCCTCCGCCTCGGCTAAGATGTCTTGAGCGGGAGCTTGCCGTTGATCTCTGGCACATCGAGGATGTCCCAGGCGATCTTGTTGGTATCGAGTGCGAAGTAACCATCGTTCATTGCAGGTCTCCTGTTAGACGTGGGTTGGCGTTGCAAGGAGACGGCTGTTCTCCTCGCCATTCATCTTGTCGGTGACTGTTGACCGCCGGTATTCCCGCGAGCGGGGCTACACGGCTGCTCTCGCTGCATATTGCGAGACCTCGCGCCGGCCGGCTTGATTCGTGTCGGCGTGCGGTGCGTTCGTGCGCTCCTTGATGTGATCGGCGACGAACTCCGCGTCCCGCCCGACGCCGACAAAGCGGCCCGAGCCCCAAGTGTAGAGCCAGGGCAATCCAATCACATAAGCGCCGTCGACCGACGTGATGCCTCGCTTGTGGGTTGGATAACCGGTGCCATCGAACATTGGCAGGTCGACCCAGGACCAGTCGGACCGGAAGCCGGTCGTCCAGATGATGCTGGTGATGCCGCTCGCTCCGAGATCGAGCTCCGCGGGCGCGGCGGTCGGAGACCACACGGGTTCATAGTGAGGCGTCACAGGTGCTGCGATTCCATGCTTTGCGATGTGCTCGTCGATCAGTCGGCAAATGCCATTGTAGACCCGATCGGCATTGTCGAGATTGACCTGAAGATCATCGCCAAGCTGCAAGCGGGTCCCGCGCCCGTCCCTGAGGCGGCCGTAGAGCTTCATGCCTTCGAGCGCGAACTTGCGCAGGTCGATGTCGCGGCCGCCGTCACGTCCGGTCAAATAGTGGTTGGCGTTCTTGCGAACCCCCTCCTTCAGCGAATGCTGATCGACCGGCAGATCATACTGGCCGAGATCATCGAGCCAGTCGACCGCGTCCCGGCCGCGATAGAAGCGCGGGCACCGGGGTGCGCTGCCGACGGCGAGATGCACCTTGCGCCCGGCCAGATGCAGATCCTCGGCGATCTGGCAGCCCGATTGTCCGCTTCCCACCACGAGGATCTCACCGGGCGGCAACTGATCCGGATTGCGGTAGGCCGAGGAGTGGATCTGGGTGATGGACGAATCGAGCCGCTGCGCAAACGGCGGTACTTTCGGGACGTGATAGCCACTGACGGCCAACACCACGCGATCCGCGGCGATCTCGCCGGCAGTCGTCTCGAGCATGAAGCCGCGACCGGATTGCCTGAGGTGCGTGACGGCGACGCCTTCGCGGATCGGCGCACTGATGTGCTTCGCAAAATCCTCGATATAGGAGACGATCTCGTCGCGCAGCATGAAGCCGTGCGGATCCTTGCCGGCGTAGGGAAAGCCGGGAAGCTGGCACTGCCAGTTCGGCGTCACCAGGCAGAACGCGTCCCAGCGCTGCGTCTTCCAGGAATGGGCGATGGTGTTCTTCTCCAGAACGACATGCCCGATGCCATGCTTCCTGAGCTGCGCGCTCATCGCAACGCCGGCTTGGCCGCCGCCGATCACGACGACCGGATAGTGGATGTGGAGATCAGACATGATCAGCTCCTGTCATTCTTCAAACGAGACGATGGTGACGGATGCGCCCGGCATGGCCTCGAACTGCGCGGCCGTTGCCTCGATCCGGGCGAGTTGCCCGAGCGCGCGCGAGCAGAGAAAGCCGTACTTCTCGCGGACACGCTCGGCCGCGATCGTCAGCGCAATGCGGCTGCGTTCGCGAAAATCAGCGAGCGCATAGGTCGTGCCCGGGACGAAATGATCCTTGATGACGAGCGAGGGCGAATAGCAGGCCTCGCTCCGCTCATCGGGCCAGCGCACGTGGAACTGCATTTCAGGCATAATGCACCTCGCGCATGTCCTGATAGGTCGCCAGGTGAGCCTTGGCTGTGCGGCTCCAGTCGTGACGCCGCGCGACCCTGAGGCCGTTCGCGATCAGGCCCGAGCGCAGGGGCTCGGCGAGCGCGCTGAGGATGGCATCCGCGATCGAGCCCGCGTGATGCGGATTGCACCAGGCGACATCGTCGGGGCCGAGATATTCCGTGAACGGTGCAATGTGCGACACCACCGCCGGCACACCGCTGGCCATCGCTTCCAGGACGGCCAGGCCAAAACCTTCACGCAAGGACGGAAACGCCAGCACATTGGCGAGGCGATAGAGCGACGGCATCTCGGCATCCACCAGCGGACCGGTTTCGATCACCGTATCCGCCGGCAGTCCGGCGTCCCGCAGTCTCGACTTGAACTGTTGCCGGTAGAGACCATGGTCGAGGAGCGACGCGCCGCCGGCGATGACGAGCTGCGCCGACCGGTGCATGGCGTGCACCTGCTGGAAGGCATCGAGAATGCCGAGCGTATTCTTGCGCTGCTCGACGCCGCCGATCGAGAGCAGGATCGGACCTGCGCGAAGGCCGAGCCGGGCGCGCAGAACCTGGTCCGCGGATGCCGAGACGGTCGAGTAGCGCGCCGTGTCGACGCCGTTACCGACAAGCGTCGCCGCACGGGACATCTCCGCTTTCAGCTGCTCCTGCCAGAACCGGCTGACGACGAACAGGCCGTCGGCGTGAACGATCGAGCGACGATCGAGCTCGCGCAGCCGCTCGTCCCTGAATGCATCGATGTGATGGACGGTGCGGACATAGCGCTGGATCAGGCCGCGCTCCTTGAGTGTCGCAAGCGCGTTGCCGGAGATGCCGTCCTGGGCGTGGAAGACGTCGTACTGCGGATGCGCCGGATCCTCGAAATGCCTGACATAGTCCGCAATGCGCGCCTCGACCATTGCGACGACGTCGCCCGATGCGGGCGATGCAGGCACGGAGCGCGTCGACGCGACGCTGCGGCGGAAGAAGCCTTTGCCTGTGGGGTCTGGCGCATGCACGACCGGCCTGTGGCCGAGATGCGCCAGGGCGTCCGCAAGCGCAAGCGCGTGCACCACGCCACCGCGCGGATTGGTCGAGTGTGTGAGGATCGCGATACGAAGCTGGGACGCACCGCCGCTCATGCCACGCTCCGTCGCTGATTGCGCTGACCTGGCGCACAGCCGATCAGGGGCTGCGCCGCGAAGTCCCAGACCGTTGCGCGGTTGGAAGCGGCGCGAATGTCAACGGTCGTCCCTACACTGACCTCTCCGATCACGGCCGTTGCGATGCCGCGTCGCTCGAAGCGCGAAAGGGTCTCGTCGACGTATTCGGGCTTCACCGACAGGAGATAGCCGAAGCTCGGAAACGTCAGCAGCCAGCGCTCGAGCGGCGCACCGGCGGGAATCGGAATCGCCTCAATGTCCAGCGTGATGGCGACTTGCGAACACTCGGCCAGCATCGCCGCAGTCCCGACGATACCGCCCTGGCTGATGTCCTTGGCTGCGAGCGCAAGTCCGGACTCGGCAATGGACGGCAGGATCTCCAGATCGCCCCGCAACCGTTCCGCCGGTGCGTCCGTCGCGGCCTCCCAGTTCGCGAACGGCTCGCGGTAGCGCCCGCGCAGATCGATCGCCGCAACAAGCTTGTCACCCGCCCGGGCGTCGAAGCTGGTGAGAAGCCGCCTGGCACGGCCGAGGATCGCGACGGCAAACTGGCTCTGGCTGCTGCGCACATTGGTATGCCCGCCGATAACCGGCACACCGAAAGTCTTCGCAGCAGCTTTCAATCCTTCGAGAATGGGCGCGGCCTTGTCCTCACCGTTGGACCAGATCGCATTGACGATAGCGGTCGGCCGTCCGCCCATCGCGGCGACGTCGGAAATGTTGACCATGGCGCCGCACCAGCCGGCAAACCAGGGGTCCGCGGCGACGAATTCGTTCATGAAGCCTTCGATGGCGAACAGAGTGTAGCCGTCGCCATCTGGGATGGCCGCACAGTCATCTCCCACCGCGATGACGTCGCTACCCGACAGATCGAGCGCGGCCGCAACAGCCGCAATGTCTGCCTTGGCCGCGATGCCGCGGCTTTGGCGGAGCCTTTCGGCGAGGCTTGTGAGTGCGGCGTCCGTCAACATGATCAGGCCGCCAGCTTCGCAAGCGACAGGAAGCCGGTCTCGGGCGTCTGGAACGGCGGATAGTGATCGAGGTCGGCCTCCATGCGATGATGCGGCCGGCCGTGGAGATCGAACTCGCCGAGCGAGCGCCAGTGCATGTGCTGGAACAGGAGAGCGTTCTGGCTCTGCACATTGGCAAGGAAGCGGCGGCAACCGCGCGCATGGGCGGAGGAGACGGCGAGCCGGATCAGGCCGGCACCGACGGCGCTGAGCCGTCGATAGTTCTTTTCAACGGCAAGTCGTGAGCCCCACCACACGTCCGCCTCGTGCTCGTCGGCGTGGATGCGCACGGTGCCGACGACCTCATCCTCGGCCACGCCGAGCAGCGACACCGCCACGAGCGGAATGGCGACCTCGTCGACCGCGTCGCGATCATCGCCCGCAAACACGTGCTGCTCCTCGCAGAACACCTTGTGCCGCAAAGCGCTAGCGGCGCTTCGCTCCCAGATCTCGGTTGCGAATTTGACCTGGAATTCGGGCGCGACAAACGGTTTGAACGGCTCGAACATCATGCGCTTGCTCCGCGTTCGTAGGTGGACAGGGCCGAGCAGGCGCCGCATTTGCCGCAGCCTGCCTTGATGTCGGTCGCGCTCAGGCCGCCGGCGCGCAGCATTTCGGCCAGCGGACGCAGGATCTCATGCATGAGGGCCGGAGACGGCGTCGGATGACTTTCCAGCGGCGTGCCGGCGATGGGCACAAAGGGGACCACGAAAGGATAGACGCCGACATCGATGAGCCGGCGCGATAGCGCGAGAATCTCGGAAGGCTCATCGCCAAGGCCCGCGAGGATGTAAGTCGAGACCTGCCCGCGCCCGAAGACCGGGACGGCAGCAGCGAAGGCGTCCATATAAGCCTCGATCGACACCTGCGCCTTGCCCGGCATGATCCTCTGCCGCACGGCGGGCCCGATCACCTCCAGATGCATGCCGAGCGCGTCGACGCCAGCATCCTTCATGCGCTGAAACCAGGCATCGTCATCGGGTGGCTCGCATTGCGCCTGGATCGGCAGGTCGACGGCGGTTTTGACCGCCTGCGCACTCTCCGCAAGGATGCCGGCGCCGCGGTCGGTGGTATGCGGCGTGCCCGTCGTCATCACCATGTGGCGGACACCATCGAGCTCGACGGCCGCCTTGGCGACTTCGGCAAGCTGCGCCGGCGTCTTGCGCTCGACCGTGCGTCCCGCCGCAAGCGATTGCCCGATGGCGCAGAACTGGCAGGTCTTGGTGCGGCTCTGGTAGCGAATGCAGGTCTGGAGCACGGTCGTGGCGAGCACGTCCCGCCCGTGCAGCGTCGCGATCTTCCAGTAAGGGATGCCGTCCTCGGTCGTGCGGTCGTAGAATTTTGGCCGCAACGGAAACGAGACGTCGGCGAGCACCACGCCGTCGCGCGAGATGCGGCTGCGCCCGGCCGCGTCCGGCCGTTCGACAAGATACGGACTCTCGAAGGCGGGCGCATTGTGGACCGGAATCATCACGGTCGCGCCGTCGATCGTGAACGGCGTGTGATCGGACGGTCCGGCGCCGCCGCGGCGGCCGGTTCCGCCGGTCTTGGGATCAGCGAGCCGGACCCCGAAGGACTGCAACTCGTTGATCAGTTGCTCGGTCGGCATCGCCTTGGGTTGCGGCATCTGCGGTCTCATCTGATTGGTCTCCCGGAATGGGCATGAGGCGGTTCGGGTGAAAGCCGTGCATCGGGCGCGCGGGTCGGTCGTTCAGCACCAGCGAAAGCAGCTCCGGCCGGGCGTAATGGCCGACCGAATCCATCATCCGCTTGCGCTTGGTGATCAGTGCGAGATCGAGATCGGCGACGAGGATCCCTTCGCCGCTGGTCAGCGGCGGCACCAAATGATTGCCTTCCGGCGACACGATCGCGGTCATGCAGCCGCCGCGCAGGCCTTTGCGCAGACCTTCCTCGGGCGAGATTTTAGCAATCTGCTCCTCGGTCAGCCATCCGGTGGCGTTGACGACGAAGCAGCCGCTCTCCAGCGCATGATGACGGATCGTCACCTCGATCTGGTCGGCAAAGACCTGCCCGACCAGCGATCCCGGAAACTGCGCGGCATGGATTTCTTCATGCTGGGCCATCAGCGCGTAGCGGGCGAGCGGGTTGTAATGCTCCCAACAGGCCAGCGCACCGACACGGCCGACCGCCGTCTCGACCACCTTCAAGCCGGCGCCATCGCCCTGCCCCCAGATCATGCGCTCATGGAACGTCGGGGTGATCTTGCGGCGCTTGAGCAGAAGCGCCCCGTTCGCGTCGAACACGAGCTGGGTGTTGTAGAGCGAGCCGTGATCGCGCTCGTTGACGCCGAGCACCACCACCATGCCATGACGCTTGGCCGCTTGGGCCACGGCGTCAGTGACGGGGCCCGGCACGACGACGGCGTTGTCGTAGAGCTGGATGTGCTCGGCGCCGCTGAGCACCGGCGGACGGACGAAGGAGAAATACGGATACCAGGGAACGAACGTCTCCGGAAAAACGGCGAACTGGACTCCCTTGCCGGCCGCCTCTGCGATGGCCGCCAGAATCCGGTCGACCGTTCCGGTCGGCGTCTCCAGATCCGGCGCGATCTGTATCGCGCCAGCTCTGATCGTGCGTTTCGCTGTCACTGCGCTCCTCCCTCGTCCGTCGCGTGAGCCAACCGAGGTCAGACGGTCCAGGTGTGGATCATGAACGCATCGTCCCTGCGGTGGAGCAGGATGAGATCGAGCACATCGAGCGGATTGATCGGCCGGATGCCAGGAATGAGCGACGGCTCGCCATGGCCGTAGAGCGCCTGCAGCGCGAACCGGCAGGCATAGACCTTGCCGCCCTCGTCCATGAATTTCGCAAGCTGGTTGTTGAAGTTCTGCGCGCCGGGAAACGCTTCGTCGCCGATCTTCGGGAAGCCGCGCTGAATGCCGAGCGTGACGCCCGGACCGTAGAGCAGGACCGACGTCTCAAAACCCTTCCGCTTCAGGCGCAACGCCTGGAGAATGTTGACGAGGCCGATGGAGCCCTCGAACGCGACGGTGTGGAAGGTGACCAGCGCCTTCTCACCCGGTTTTGCTTTGACGTCCTCGAAAACCTTCTCTTCATAATCGACAAGAAAGTCGCCCTTCTGACGCGCGGGCATGTTCACTGCTGGCATAGACACCTCCTGTTCACGTCCGGGCCTCCCGGATCGAGATCAGGTTTTGCAATCAATGTGCCAAGCGGCGTTCTGCACTACAAATCATCACGACATACAATTTACATTCAATTATGCAGTCACTGTTGACTGGAGACCTGACTGGATTTGAATATGCTTGCGCTACGGTCGAAAAATACTGCCTGAAAAATACTGAGCAGCGCGCTCGATCGTTGTGCAACACACCGGACAGGCCGCCTCTCAAAGGCAACCAACGAGCCCAACACAATTGCGTTGAAGCTTGCAACAATATACAGTCAATTCTACTGACGTAATTCCTGGGACTGAGCAATGGCCGATTGGCGACCCGATCTCTCGAACAGCGACAAACCTCGTTATCTCGCAATCGCAGATGCGATTGCCGACGATATCGCCGCCGGACGGCTTGTGATCGGTGACCGCTTGCCGCCGCAACGGAAGTTGGCGAAGCGCCTCGATGTCGATTTCACCACCGTTGCACGCGGCTATGTCGAGGCTCAGAAGCGCGGGCTGATCGAATCGAAGGTCGGACAGGGAACCTTCGTTCGTGACAAGCCGCGCCCGCGGCGCTCGGCGACGAGCTTCCCGCCCCGCCCTGTCGACCTGTCGATGAACCTGCCGCCCGAGCCCGATGATCCCGAACTGATCGAGCGCATGCAGGCCGGCGCGGAGCACGTGCTGCGCGACATCGTATCGCTGCTGCGCTACCAGGGTTTTGGCGGCACGCAGGCCGACAAGGATGCCGCGTCGAGCTGGCTCGGCCGCCGCGCGCTGGTGCCGGCACAGAGCCGCATCTTCGTCTCGCCGGGGGCGCATCCGGCGCTGCTCGGCATCCTCTCGATCCTGGCGAAAGCAGGCGAAGTGGTGCTGTGCGAGGCCATCACCTATCCCGGGATCAGATCCATCGCCGCGCAGCTCGGCATCACCCTCGTCGGCCTGCCGATGGATGACGACGGCATTGAGCCGCAGGCGCTGACCGATGCCTGCAAGAAACTGAAGCCCAAGGCCATCTACCTCAATCCGACGCTGCAGAACCCCACGACCCTGACGATTCCGGACCCGCGACGGCGCGAGATCGTGGCAATCGCACGGCGGTTCAAGCTGCCGATCATCGAGGATGACGCCTATGGCTTCATTCCCGAGCACGGCCACGGCCACGCGCCCTTCGCTGCGATCGCGCCCGATCTGACCTGGCACGTCGCGGGACTGGCAAAATGCATCGGCGCTGGATTGCGGACCGCCTATGTCGTCGTGCCCGATACGCGCTCGGCCTGGCCGTTTGCCTCTGCGTTGAGGTCGGCGACCGTGATGGCCTCGCCACTCACCGTGGCGCTCGCTACGCGATGGATCGAAGACGGCACCGCGGATACGATGTTGCGGTTCATCCGCGCCGAGACCTCGGCGCGGCAGAAGCTTGCCGCCGAAATCCTGCCCAAGGGGTCCTATCGCGGCGATCCCCTGAGCTTCAACCTATGGGTTGCACTGCCCGAACCATGGAACCGGTCGGCTTTCGTGGAGCATATGCGGCAGACCGGCATCGGTGTCGTCGCAAGCGACGCCTTTGTCGTGAGCGACCCGCCTCCCGAGGCCGTGAGAGTATGCATCGGCGGACCCGCGACCCGGGCCCAGATCAGAGTCGCACTCGAGTACACCGCTCATGCGCTGGTCGAAACGCCCGCTCTGGCATCGTCGTTTCTCTGATCCATCAAATGTGCGCTCGCGCGTCGCTCAGCTCGTGACGCGTTCGCCGCGCCCATAGACCAGCAGCATGAAGATAATGACGAGGCCGTATATCACCTGCCGGCCGGCTTCGGGCATGTCCATGATCGACAGCACGCTGTTGAGCAGCACGATCAGCACGACCCCGATCAGCGTGCCGAGATAGCGGCCGCGGCCGCCCAGGATGTTGGTGCCACCGATCACCACCGCCGCGATCGACGGCAGCAGATAGGCGTCGCCCATGCCCTGATAGGCTTTTGTGGAATAGCCTGCGAGCAGGACGCCGGCGAGCGCGGCCGCGACACCGCAGATGACGAAGCAGACCACGGTAACGCGACGCGTGTCGACGCCGGCGAGATACGCCGCCGCCTCCTTGTTGCCGATGGCATAGATGTAACGGCCGAGTGCCGTGCGCTGGAGCATGACGGCGACCAGCACCGACACCGCAGCCCAGACGAACAACGCATTGGGGATGCCGAGCGTGCGGTCGGCGGCGAGCGTCCGCATCAAATCGGTGGCGGCCGTCTGCGGCGCGTAGCCTCCGGTATGGGCAACCATCAGTCCGCGCATCACCGCATTGACGCCCAGCGTGAAGATCATCGACGGCACGCGCAGATAGGCAACCCCGATGCCGTTGACGAGCCCGACCAGAAGCCCGATCCCGAGGCCAACGGGAATGGCAAGCGGTCCGCCGATCGACGTCGCCATCATGGCGGCGGCTGCGAGCGTCCACGGCACCGACAGGTCGATCTGGGCGATCAGGATCACGATCATCATGCCGGCCGCCACGATGCCGAGGAAGGCGCCGATCTGAAGCTGCTGCAACAGATAGGTCGGCGACAGCAGCGGCGCGCTGCCGAAACGGGCGAACGTGTAAACGGTGCCCGCCACCAGGATGACCAAGATGAACAGCGCCGCAATCAGGATCGGGCGGTCGTCGCGCGAGAGGCTGAGAGAGGCCGACGTCATCGGAAGAGCTCCAGCGTGTTCCTGACGCGCAAGACGCCGAGCGCGCCGATGCTGACCGCCGCCAGCAGGATCAGGCCCTCGAACAGCGGTTGCAGCAGGGGCGCAATATCGAAGATGCGAAAGAAGAAGGAGATCACGCGCAGGATCATCGCCCCGAAGATCGAGCCGATCGCGCTGCCGGTGCCGCCGAGCAGCGACGTGCCGCCGATCACGACGGAGGCGATGGAGTTGAGCGTATAGGCGCCGGCCTGCGGAATGTCGGCATTGCCCGAGGAGGTCTGGATGGCCAGGAAAAGTCCTCCGCAACCGGCGAAGAAGCCGGCAAGCGTGAAGGCCGCGATCTTGGCGCGGTCGATGGGCAGTCCCGACATATAGGCCGCACCTTCCGCCGAGCCGACCGCATAGACGGCGCGGCCGAGCACCGAGCGACGGAACGGCACCCAGACGAGGAGCGCGATCAGGACCAGCAGCACGAAAGGCACCGGAATCCAGGCCACCGGTGCAAACCAGCTTGCGGCACCATCGTCGAAAATGTGCACGGTCGCGGCGAAATCGCCGAGCGAATTGGTCAGCGCCCAGTTGAGATCCTCGTCGATCTTGCCGCCCGGCGTCGGCCGCAGGAACAGCGCGATGCCGATATAGACCGCACCGGTCGCGAGCGTGGCAATGATCGGCTGGATGCGTCCATAAACGACGACGCAGCCGTTGACGAAGCCGGCCAGTGCGCCGATGGCGAGGCACACCACGATTCCGAGCAGAATTCCGCCGATGCCGCCGGGAAATGTGCCGAGGAAAAGATGCAGGCCGAAGATATCGAGATGCAGCGGCGCCCCTCCCGCCGCCCCCGTGAGCAGGTAGCTCGCAAAGCATCCCACCATGGTCATGACGGCGCCGACCGAGAGATCGAGCCCCGACGCCAGCACCGGGACGGTCTGGGCCATGGCCAGCATGGCTAGCGCAAAGATCTCGTCGCCGTTCTGCACCAGCACGGCCGAGGAGAAGCCCTTGGGGTGCGCGAGGTTGTAGAGGACATAGAGGACGCAGAACAAAAGGACGGCGGTGACGATGCCGACGTTCTGGCGGACGCGGATGGCAACATCGTCAAGCATGGACGGCTCCGACACCCGCCGACGCTGCGGCATCGATGTTCAGCGCGCTCGCGATGATATTGGTCTCGGTGAGTTCATCGCCCTCGAGCTCGCGCACGATACGGCCGTCATACATGATCGCCACCCTGTCGCAACAGCCGATCAATTCGTCATAGTCGGTCGAGTAGAACAGGATGGCGGCGCCCTGGTCGGCGAGCTCGCGCATCAGCCGGTAGAGCTCCTGCTTGGTGCCGACGTCGATACCGCGCGTGGGATCGTTGAGCAGGATGATGCGCGGCTCGGTCATCAGCCATTTGGCGAGCACCACCTTCTGCTGGTTGCCGCCCGACAGCGTCGAGACCGCATCGCCGGGCGCGCCGATCTTGATCTGGAGCCGCGCAATGGCGCGCTTGACGGCTTCGCTCTCCTTGGCACGGTCGACCAGAGGTCCGGTCGAGATCGCGTCGAGCGAGGCGACCACCAGATTGTCGGCAATCGACATCGGCAGCATCAGGCCTTCCGTCTTGCGATCCTCGGGCACCAGTGCAATGCCCGCCGACTTCGCTGCTGCCGGGGAGCCTGGCCGCACCTCGCGATCCTCGACCGAGACGCGCCCGGAGATGCCGCGCAGCACGCCAAAAAGCGCGAGCAGGAGGGATTTCTGGCCCTGGCCGTCGAGGCCGCCGAGACCAACGATCTCGCCGGCGCCGACGCGAAGCGAGATGCGGTCGAGACGACCTTCCCAGGACAGGTTGTCGAGCGCCAGCATCGGCTTCACCGAGGTACGGGCCGGCTTGGCAGGGTATTGAGCCGCGATGTCGCGACCGATCATGAGCTGAACGATCTCTGCGGTCGAGCGCCTGCCCTTGTCGAAGGTTTCGATATGGCGCCCGTTGCGGAACACGGAGGCACGGTCGGCAAGCGCCTCGACCTCATGCATGCGGTGCGAGATGTAGAGAATGGCAACGCCCTCGGACTTGAGCCGCGCCAGCATCGCATAGACCTTCTCCACGTCGGCGCTGGTGAGCGCCGAGGTCGCCTCATCCAGGATCAAAAGTTGCGGCTTCTTGCCGAGCGCCTTGGCGATCTCGACGATCTGGCGGCGTGACAGCGGCAAGTCGCGGACGCGCATCAGCGGGTTGACGTCCTCGCACCCGATCTCGGCCAGCAGCTCCTCGGCGCGGCGGCGCTGCGCCCGCGCATCGATCAGGCCGAATCGGCGCGGCGGCGAAGCGATCGAGATGTTGTCCGCGACCGAGAGGTCGGGCATCAGCGACAGTTCCTGAAAGATGCAGACAACACCGGCCGCATTGGCGGCCGATGGCGTCGCGAAGCTCACCTCATGTCCGTCGAGCCGCATGCGGCCGCTGTCGGGCTGCACCACGCCGGCGATGATCTTGATCAGCGTCGATTTGCCAGCGCCGTTCTCGCCCAGCACGGCGTGGATCTTGCCGCGTTCACAGGCGAAGTCGACGGCCTCGAGCGCCCGCACGCCGGCGTAGCGTTTGGAAATGCCGGACAGCTCGAGGAAGGCTCCGTGTGTCAGCACCGCATCCGACATGGCGCCTCCTCACGCAGCGGCGGCCCGGCCAAGGCCGGGCCGCAAGCATGACATCTCCAGCCTTGTCACTGGGTGTTCTTTTCGCTTTGCGACATGATCTCCGGCGCGGTGAAATTCACGCCGCAGGGCGTGAACTGGTTCGGCGCGAAGAAGTTCGCGTTGAGGTCGGGCCAGTAATTGGTGCCAGGCTTGAGATCCTTGTAGGTCGCGACCGGAATCGGGATCGAGATCAGCTGCGGCATCGGATTGCCCTGAAGCGCCGAGATTGCCGCCTTCATGGCAATGGCGACCAGCGCCGGCGACTGACCGTAGGACATGCCCTTGAGACCGTCCTTGGCGTGATCGGCGATCTGCTTGCGAAACTCGTTCTCGCCCTCACCCGACATCGGCACGAAGGGATGCTTGGCCGACATCATCGCCTGCACGGTGCCGTCGGAGCCGCCTTGCGTGAACACGCCGTCGAAATGACCGTGCACCGCAAGCGCGTCCGCCGTCACCTTCTGCGAGGTGCCGGTATCCCAATTGCCGACCACTTCGGTGATCTTGAAGCTGTTGCCGGGCGCTTCCATCACCTCGCGGAAGCCGATATGGCGATCACGGTCGACGGAATTGCCGGGCAGGCCACGGACCTCGAGGATGTCGCCGGACTTCTTGCCGCTCTCATCCATGATCCACTTCGCCGACATGCGGCCCATTTCCTTCTGGTCCTCGTTGACCATCATCACCTTGTCGGTGTCGAGGACGTTGTCGAAGGGAACGACCACCACGTTGTTCTTGTCGGCGAGACGGATGATGCGGTCGAAGCCGTCGGGCGCCACCGCGATGGTGACGATGCCGTCAAAACCCTGATTGATGAAGTCCTCCATCGCGCCGAGTTGCGCTGCAACATCGGTGCCGGTCGAGACCACCTTGAACTCCTTGATGTTCTCCTTGATGCCGGGCTGCTCGGCAAAAGCCTTCGCCGTCTTCACCATCTGGATGCGCCAGGTGTTGCCGACGAAACCGTTGACGAGGGCGATCTTGTAGGGCCCCGGCTTCTTATCCCACTGGAATATCTTGGTCTGGCTCGACCAAGGCTTGAAACATCCGGGATCGGCGCCCGGACCGGACACCACCTTGGGGCCTGCCAAAGCACTGACCGGGGATAGCAGGAGACCGGCGCAAGCCAGCCCTGCAAGACGATGCGTCCATTCCATGTCCCTTCTCCTTGAGCGTTTTGCGTTTCCAACCCTTAAACTGGCGCGATGGCCATGCCGGGAATTGGGCTTCCCATGCAATTTGCCCGGCTAGGATGGCACGCAACCCGCGATGCGCACAAGCCGAACGCCGCTCGTCGCCCTCGGCTTGCGCCGAACAGGCCAGCGAAAATCCATCACAAAAACGGGAGGCGGTGCGGCCTCGCACAGCGCGTGTGAGGACGCACCGATGAAGGCGCAAAAAGAATGATACTCAGGGGAAAATGATCGCGGTGGGCGCCGAGCCTCCAGTGCGATGCGACACGTGATCCGGAAATCCCGGCAGCGATCGCCGGCGCAGCACATCGCGGCATGTCCGAATTGCCTAGCGCGGCGCATGTTGACTTTCCACCACCCCCTCCAAATACTCGGCCAAATAAGAATGAAGCCGGTCGCAAACGCCGGGCCAGAGGGAGGATAGGATGCCGACTTCACGCAGGACGCTGCTGAAGACCTCGGCGGCTGCCGCCGCCGTACTCAGCCTCGATTGGACACGCGCCCAAGCACAAGCTGAAACATTGCGCATCGGTGTGATCTACGATCTGACCGGCCCGTTTGCGGCGGGCGGCTCGGTCGCGTCCTCGATCGGCGCGCAGATCGCGATCGACCTCGTCAACGAGAAGGGCGGCATCGGCGGCAAGACCAAGATCGTCCCCGTTGCCGCGGACTCCCAGAGCAAGCCCGACGTCGCGATCAACGAGGCAACGCGCCTGATCGACCAGGAGAAGGTCGACATCATCATCGGCGTCTATGCAAGTGCACACGCGGTGCCGCTCGCGGCAAAGGTCGAGCAGCAGAAGAAGATCCTCTGGATCACGACCGCGGTCTCGACCGCCGTGTTCAAGGACAAGAACCTGCAATACGTTTTCCGCGCGCAGATTCACTCCGACCAGTATGGCCAGGCCTTCGCGGGCTTCCTCGCCGAGCATGCGAAAGGCAAGCTCGGCATGGATCCGAAGGACGTCAAGGTCGCGCTGATCCACGAGGATGGCCCCTACGGCGTCGGCGTGGCTGCCGCCGACGAGGCCTATGCCAAGGAGGCTGGATTTCAGGTGGCGTTGAAAGAGGGGTATTCGGCCTCCGCGCCCGATCTCTCGGTACTCGTCACCAAGATCAAGCGCGCCAAGGCCGACGTGATCTCGCATGCCGGATACAATCCGGACATCACGCTGTTCCTGCGCCAGGCACGCGAGAGCGGCCTGCGCTTCAAGATGCTGTTCGGCGCCGGTGCCGGCTACAGCCAGCTCGACAAGCTGCGCGCGACGTTTGGTGCGGACATCGACAATTTCTGCAACATCGACCCTGTGCCCGCGCAGCTGCTCGATCCGTCGAAGCTCGCCCCCGGCATGGGCGATCTCATCAAGACCATGGTTTCGCGCTATCAGACGAAGACCGGCGCGACCGACGTGCCGCCGCACTGCTCGATGGGCTTCAACCAGACCTGGGTGCTGCTCAACAACGTGCTTCCGGTGGCGAAGGAGAAATACGGCAGTTTCGAACCGGATGCGATCCGCAAGGCCGCACTCGATGTCGATATCCCCGCGGGCGGCACCATCCAGGGCTACGGCGTAAAGTTCTTCCCGCCGGGTACGCCGCTCTCCGGCCAGAACGAGCGCTCGACGCCGGTCGTGATGCAGAATGCCGGCGAGCACATCTCGGTGGTGTGGCCGACGAATATCAGAACGCAGGACCCAGTGTTTCCGCTGCCGAAGGGATCGACCTACGGCGCGTAATACATGCTGCCGCGATGACGGTGCACCCTCTCCCCTTGCGGGAGAGGGTGGCTCGCCGCTTCAGCGGCGAGCCGGGTGAGGGGTCTCCCTCCGCGCGTGAACCTGTCGCAGCGTATTCGCGGAAAGAACCCCTCATCCGGCGCTTCGCGCCACCTTCTCCCGCAAGGGGAGAAGGGAAAGCAGCGTGCTTTTGGCTAAAGTAGGGAGCTCATCGGGCTTTCACAACACCACCCGCCGCCCCTCGTCCGCCGCCCAGTAACCGGCGTAGTTCACCTTTATCGTCTCATACGCCAACGCCAGATCCGACAGCGGTTGCCGTCCTGTCGCCACGCACTCCATGAAATCCTGGATCTCCTGCAAATAGCCGCGCGTCCATTCCTCTTCGAGGCAGACATATTGCCAGCCGGTTTTGCGATCGACCTTTTCGGTGATGTAGACCGAGGCGAGCTTCTCCTCGCTGGTCTGGTAGCTCATCAGATGCGTGTTCGGGGTGATGTTGGCGAACAGCGAGCCGCCGCTGGTGTAGGTCTCGATCAGGTTGCGCACGCCGCCCATGATCATGTCACCGGAAAACACCGTCGCCTTGGTGCCGTCGGAGAAGGTGACGGTGAGCGTGCCCCAATCCTCGACGTCGACCGGATTGGCCTTGATGTAGGTGCGCTCCTCCGGCTTGAGACCGGCGGTGACGTTGCCGACGTCGCAGGTGACGCTGGCAACGCCGATCGCCTCGCCACGCGCTTTCGCCTCGACCTGCTTCAGGTACAGCACGGCCGACAGCGGGTGGCAGCCCATGCGGATCAGCGAGCCGCCGCCGGTCATTGCCCATTGCGCGGCGTGCGCGGCATGCGAGCCGGAGTGGCTCTCCTCGCCCTTCATGAACAGGATCTTGTCCTTCGTCGCCCTGATGATCTCCGCGGTCTTGGTCACCGCCGGCGCGTAGACCCAGTCCTCGGCATACATGAAGAGCTTGCCGGTCCGCTGTATCGCGTCGCGCGTGGCCTCCATCTCTTCCAGCACACGCTCATACATCAACGACTTCGGCACGTGCTTCCCGATTGGCTGCTTGTCGCCCTCGCGGCCGAAATAACCGGCAAAGGGCTTTTCGCAGATCACGTGCTTGCCGGCCTGCATCGCCGCAACGATCATCGTCGCATGCAGATTGGGCGGCGTGCAGATGTCGACGACGTCAATATCAGCATCTGCGATCAGGTCGGAGAAGCTGCGATAGCTGCGCGGGATCTGGTGACGGCGGGCGAATTCGACGACGTGGTCACCGCGCGCGGCCACCGCCGCCACCTCGACATCCACGCCATAGACGCGCCGAAACGCATACATGTGCAGCTCCGACACGAAGCCGCAGCCCACGAGGCCCACCCTGATCCTTGCCATTGCGAATGCCCCCACCATTGGTTTGGAGGCATTATAGCGAGCTCGCGGGCCGACGCATGCCTATTGCACGACGCAAGCCTACTGCACTGAAACGCGCACCACACCTCTGCTCATCATCCCGAGCGCGCGGGCGGCGGGCACGGAGAGATCGACGATGCGACCGCGGATGAACGGACCGCGATCGTTGACTCGGCATTGAATGGAGCGGCCACCATAGGACACCGTGAGCACGCTGCCGAAGGGGCGCGTCCGGTGGGCACACGTCAGGTCGCCGTTCCTCGCGGCTTTTCCGTATCCGTAATATGAGGCAAGTCCGTTTTCGGCGTGCGCGAGAGAAAAGGTAGCAAGACAGAACAATAAAACCGTCAACGCTCGCACGGCACCCCTCCGGGTTGGCCCTGCCTGGCGCTGCAAACTCCGACCTGCCAGTGAAGTTCCCGCGGCACTGCCGGTCCAAGACCGGCAATGCCATCACACATTGTTACAGTTGGTGAAAAACCAGCGTTCGCAGCTCAATGCTTTCGCGCGCGGGTGCATCGGCCGGCGTGGTCGGATCGACGAAGGCGGTGTGCGGCCCGAAACGGGTTCGGCCGTCGGTCTCGGAATCGTAGCACTTCAGGAGCAGCGCTTCGTCCGGCGTCATCTCCGGGAAATAGAACCAGCGATGGTTCGGATTGTACTTCACCGAATACGTCTCGCCCCGGCGATTGGGGTAGATCAGGTCGGAGGCGACGAGATCGTCGGGCGCAACCGTCGTGCCGTCGGCCATGGCGAGCGGGGAATCGCGCAAGGGACCGCGGATCGGGCGCCAGAGATTGATGACCTGCACGCGACCCTTGAGAAGCTCCTCAGCCTCCTCAGGCAGATGCTCGCGCACACGGTTGGCGCCCGACGTGACCGTCTGGTCGACATGGACGCGCGTTGCGGGCTGGCGCGGACCTGCGCCGCGGATATCGGCGGCGCCATCGACGCGCTTGCGCACGGTGTGATCGAAGATGACGACGCGGTCGGCCTTCAGCGTCGCGCGAAGAAACGCTTCGACGGCGGGGTAGTAGACCGCCCTCACCTCCTCGTCGTTGTAAAGATCCTTCACGCGGGTCGGATGGCGCACCAGCGCGAAGCCTTGGCGATCGAGCGAGAAGTTGTCCGCAATCAGACGCCCATCGAAGATCGGGACCTGGTGCGGCTCGGGCAATGAGGTGCTCTTCGGCTCGCCCGGCGGCGGATCAAACGCATAGGTGCGGGGTTTGCCTTGCGTGGGTGCGAGATAGTTGAGCTCGGCGGTGACGAAGGGAAGCGATTCGATTTTTGTTTGTTGCAGGCCCATGGCCGGTCTCCCGATGTGGTCGTCTGGTTGATTTTTGACGGCACGCATCGCGCTGCAAGGGAGGCACTGCAAATAGCGATGCGGTTGTCGCCGACGAGACCAAACGCAGAAGGAACGTTTCGAGGATGACCGCGCAGCGGGAAACTCCGTTCCCGCTTCACGAACGCTTGAGGAGCGCGTGAGATTTCGCGCCCCGGACGCAGCGCATCACGCAGTGGTGCGCTGCTGAGCCGGGGCCTATGTAGCAGAGAGCTGGTATGCGGCATGGGTCCCGGCTCAGCGGCACAGCGTTGCACGCTGCGCCGCGTCCGGGACAAGAGAGATTGGCTCAGAGCCCCACCTTGGCGATCGCGTCCGAGAAGGAGCGATCGACGATATCGGCAGCGTCGAGCTTCTGTTTGATCAGACCCCAGCGAAAATAGAGATCGATCGTGGCCTGCTCGTCCACAACCACGCTATGGTCGATCGGCGCGATGCGGATCTTTGCGCGCGAGAGCCAGTTGAGCGGCACAGCAGTTGGGATGTTCATCAGCTTGCCCCAGGTCTCGGCGTAGCTGTTCACGTTGTTGATCGACCAGGCCCGCGCAGCGGTGAGGCGCCGGATGAAATCCGTCAACTCGGCGCGCTTGTCGCGGATGGCTTCGGGCCGCGCCACCTGAAAGCTGAGGCCCGGCGTCAGGCCTTCCGAGGTGATGACGCGGCGCGACTTGAACAGCACTTCTTCCTGGCTGACATAAGGCTCCCAGGTCGACCACGCATCGACCGAGCCCTGGGTATAGGCGATCTTCGCATCCGACGGCGCGAGGAACGTGATCTGCACGTCGCCCGCGCTCCAGCCATTCTTCTCCAACGCCGCGAGGATGAGCTGATGGCCGATCGAGCCGCGGCCGGTTGCGATCTTCTTGCCGCGCAGATCGTCAAAGCTTTTGATCGCCGAGTTCTCGGGTACGAGGATCGCCAGCCCCTCCCGCGTCTGCCGGATCGCCGCGATCGCCTTCACCGGCGCGCCAGAGGCTGCCGCGAAAGTGAAGGGCGCGTCGCCCACAAGCCCGGTTTCGATCGCACCGGCGCTCAGCGCTTCGAGCAGCGGCGCGGCCGCAGGAAACTCCTTCCACTCGATCTTGTAGGGCACATCGTTGAGCTGGCCTGCCGCTTCCATTACGGCCCGCGCATTGCCCTTCTGATCACCGACACGCAAAGTGGTTTGCGCTGCTGCAAGGTCGATCGAACCGAACAGCAGCGCCCCGGCCAGCATGAGCCGGATCATTCCGCGGCCTCGCCGCGGGCGACCTGACGCTTGGCGATCAGTTCGCGCGTCAACGGAATCAACTCGCGGCCGTATTCGATGGTATCGATCAGAGGATCGAAGCCGCGGATGAGAAAGTGCGAGATGCCGAGATCGTAGTAGTCGCCGAAGACCTCGGCCACCTGCTCGGGCGTGCCGACGAGCGCGGTGGTGTTGCTATTGGCGCCAGTGAGTTTCGCGATCTCGGTCCAGAGGCGCTTGTCGATGCGGCTGCCCTGGTCGGCGAGCGCGAGCAGGCGGCGCGCGCCGGCGGTGGCATGGCCGTCGGCCGGCTTGCGATAGCCGGTCTTGTCCTGAAGCGCGCTCGCGCGCGCCAAAATCGCTTCCGCCTTCTCCCAGGCCTGCTTCTCGGTCGGCGCGATGATCGGCCGGACCGAGAGGCTGAAGCGCGGTGTAGCCCGCCCCTGCCTGACGGCTGCGTTATGCACGCGCGAGGTGACGTCGCGCACCTGGGCGTAGGACTCACCCCAGAGCGCGAAGGTGTCGGCGTGCTTGCCGGCGACGTCGATCGCTGCATCCGATGCGCCGCCAAAATAGATGCGGATGCCGTCCGGATTATACGGTTTCACCTGCGAGAAGGCGTTCTCGACCTGGTAATACTTGCCTTTGTAGGTGAACGGCTTATCGCTGGTCCATTCCAGCCTGACGACGTCGAGGAACTCAGACGTGCGAGCGTAACGCTCGTCCTTGTCGTCGAGCGTGTTGCCATCCTGCCGAAGCTCGGTGGCATTGCCGCCGGTGATGACATGCAGGGCGACGCGGCCGCGGGAGAACTGATCGAGCACCGCGAACTGCCGCGCCAGCAGCGTCGGCGCGGTGAATCCGGGTCGTTGCGCGATCAGCACGTTGAGGCGGTCGGTGACGTTGAGGACATGCTGAGCCACCTGAAGAGCGTCAGGACTCGTCGAATGGAACGCGAGCAGCGCGCGATCGAAGCCGGCATTCTCATGCGCCTTGGCGACCGCCTCGATATGAGTCGGATTGAGAACCGGCCCGTCGCGGACGATGGTCTCGGACGAATTGTTGTTGCTGATATAACCGATGAACTCGATCGACATTGATCGTCTCCTTGTTGATCTCAAAGTCTCAGCGCGGCACGGCCAAGCGTGAGGCGCGTTGAATCGTCCTGCGGCGTATGCACGCGGCCGCACAGCACGTCGCGATAGTGCCGCTCCAGCGGATTGGCGCGGGTGAGCCCGTGATTGCCGGTGAGCGACAGCGCATCCTCGACCACGGCGACCGCATTGTTGGTCACAGTCAGCTTGATGACGTTAGATTCGGCAGCGGAGAGCGAGATCCCGTCGTCGAAATCGCCGGCAAATGAAGAGATCAGCCGGGCATTTACCGCGAGCCGCGCCTCGATGGCGCCGAGAACCTCCTGCGCGCGAGGTAGTGTCGATAGCGGCGCGCCGAGACTGGCGGGGACGCGGTGCTTCAGGAATTCGATGAGCCAGTCGCGCGCGGCGCGCGCAATGCCGTCATAGATCGCCGCGACGAACACCGTATGCACGGTCGCCTGCGCGATATCCGGTGCGCGCCAATCCGCGGGCCTGCGGACATCAAGCTCGGAATCCAGGGGGATGACGACGTCGTCGAAGAGGACGTCGTGGCTGCCGCTTGCACGCAGACCGTGATGATCCCAGGTCTCGACGATGCGCGTGCCCGGCAGGCCCGCCGGCACGAGGAACTGCCCGACGCGCGGCTCCGCCTCGTCGGTCCTCGCCCAGACCAGGTACCATTTCAGGATCGGCGCGCCGGTCGAATAGATCTTGTGGCCGGTCAGTCGCCAGCCGGTCTCGGTGCGCCGCGCGACGGTTGCCGGCAGTCCACCGCGCGCGGGCGATCCGAGTTCGGGCTCGACGCGCAGCGCGTTGATCAGCGCAAGCCCCTCGACGCTCTCGCGCGCGAGCTTGCGCGACAGTCGTGCCGGCCAGGTCGTGCTCCGCGCCATGGCGAGGTGGTTGATGTAGTGCATCGACAGTACCAGCGCAGTCGACGGGTCGGCCTTGCCGATGATGCCGAGAATGCGCGCGGCATAGCGCGCGCCGGCACCTGCGCCGCCGTGCGCGGCCGGCACGGTCAGCGACAGCAGACCGGCATCCGACAGCTCCTTGAAATTCTCGAAGGGGAAGCTGGCGGTGCGGTCATGCTCGGCAGCGCGATCGGCGAAGCCTGCGGCGAGGACCTGCGCCCGCTCGACATAGTCCGGCTGGCCTTGCGACGCGCGAGGCTTTGCGGCCGAATTCGCCTGTGGCGCTACCATGTGGCGTCGAGCCCCAACAGCCCGAGGATCTGGCGGCGCAGATCCGCGAGATAGGGATCGCCGCGATGCCGCGGATAGGGTCGGTCGACGCGGATGTCGGCCTTGACGCGCGCCGGCCGTTCGCTGAACACGATGACGCGGTTGGCGAGCACCAGCGCCTCCTCGGCGTCATGGGTCACGAGCAGCGTGGTAAAACCCTTGCGCTGCCAGAGCGAGACGAGCTCGGCCTGCATCGTGATGCGGGTCAGCGAGTCGAGCTTGCCGAGCGGCTCGTCGAGAATGAGGATCTTGGGATCGTTGACGAGCGCGCGTGCGAGCGCAACGCGCTGCGCCATGCCGCCGGAGAGCTGGTGCGGATACGCATTGCGGAAGGCCGACAACCCGACGAGATCGAGCGCGGAATCGACGCGAGACCGCTGTCGCTTCAGGACGCCCTGGGCCTCGAGGCCAAGTGCGACGTTGTCCCAAACCGTGCGCCAGGGAAACAGCGTCGGGTCCTGGAACACGACGACACGCGAGGGATGCGGATGCGTGATACGGCTCTCGTCCTCGCGCAAGGCGCCCGCCCGCGGCTTCTCCAGGCCCGCGACCAGCCGCAGCAGCGTGGACTTGCCGCAGCCGGACGGACCGAGCAGCGCGACGAACTCGCCGGGCGCGACGGCGATGCTGACATCGCTGAGCACCGGAAGCTCGGTGCCGTCGATGTCGAAGGCGTGGCTGACCTGCTCGATGTCGAGCGCGGCACCGGCGGCGGGATAGGCGATGACCTCGGCGGTCGCTACCATTTGACGGTCCCCTTCTGCCAGACCAGGAGGCGATCGCGGATCGCAAACAACAGCGTGATTGCGCCGGAGCAGAGCAGCGACATCACGATCAGTGCCGCATACATGTTGGCGTAAGCCGCCCAGCCCTGCGCCCATTGCAGATACCAGCCGAGTCCCGCCTTGACGCCGATCATCTCGGCGATGACGAGCACGGCAAAGGACGCGCCGAGCCCCATGAACAGGCCGACAAAGACGTGCGGCAGTGCTGCGGGGATGGCGACCTTCAGCACCAGGAAGGACGGCTTTACACCTAACGTGCGCGCGACATCGTAATAGGCGTTGCTGACGCTCGCGACGCCCGACCAGGTCAGCACGGTGACGGGAAAACCGGTCGCCAGCGCGATCAGGAAGGTCGAGGCGCTCCAGCTCGACGGGAAGGTGAAGAAGGCGATCGGCAACCAGGCGGTGGCCGGCAGCGGGCCGATGAAGCGCAGCACCGGATGCACCCAATAGCCGATTGCGCGCGACCAACCGATCGAAACGCCGGTGAGGAAGCCGATGGCGGCACCAATGAGATAACCGCCGAGCTGGAGCCGGACCGAGGCAAAGACGCTGTCGAGCAGCTTTGGCAGGTCGTCGGTATAGACCTCGATGATCGCCTGCGGTGGCGGGAAGAACGGCAGCGGCAGCCAGGCGAATTTTGCAGTCGCGACCTCCCACAGGGTCAGGATCAGGCCGAGCGCCAGCAGCCATGGCGCGCGCTTGCGCAAGGCGCGCCCGGCAGAACCGAGGTAATCGGCACCGACCGTCCCGAACAGCGCGACGGCCGCGATGACGAAGGCGGCGATCCCAAGTGAATGCGTCCGCGACCAATCGCCGACGTCGTCCCAGAGCAGGCAGGACAAGCCGAAGGCGATCCAGGCGAAGCTCGCCGCGACGCCGGACCCGGACTCCTTCAGCCAGCCGGCGAGCGCAAGCTCGCGCGGCGCGGCCGACGGCAGGCCGTCAGACAGCGAATACGTCGACATAGATGCGCTCCGCGAATTTGGCGGTATCCGTGCTCGGCTTGAACACCGAGACACTCTTCAGATCGTCCGCATAGGCCTTGAGCTCGCGCTTGAGCACCTCGCCGACCGGATGATGATGGTGGGTGTGGTAGCGCACCATGCCTTCAAGATCCGCGAGCGTCGCCGCCTTCGGCGCGTAAGGCTGGAACGACCTGGCTGCCCTTTCCGGGTTCTGCGACGAGAACATTGCGGCATCCAGCAGGGCCTGTGTGATGGCCCGCGCAACCTGCGGCTCGTCGCGCACCAGGCTGCCGCGCAGGCCCAGGATGCAGCAGCTCTTGTCGCGATATTCGCCGTCGAGATTGGAGGCAACCTCCTTGTACTGGCTGTCCTTGAGCCAGAGATAGGCGAGCGGATCGGACGACAGGAAGGCCTGCACCTCTCCCTTCTGGACGGCGACATCCAGCAGGTTGCCGGGATAGGCGCGCCAGTCGACGTCCTTGGTCGGGTCGATGCCGAGCTTGGAGAGCTGGATCGAGAAGAAGTTCTTGTCGGGACCGGCGAGATCGCCAACCGCGACGATCTTGCCCTTGAGATCGGCGAGCTTGCTCACACCGGAGTCCACGCGCGACAGCACGCGCATGCAGCCACCGTGGGTGCCGGCCGCGATCTTGACGTCAAAGCCCTGCTCAAGCGGCTTCAGCCAGCGCAGCGCCATGCCGAGACCTGCGTCGCTCTTGCCCGTCGCGATCGCCTCCAGGAGCTGATCGGTCGAGCCGGAATAGTTGACGAGCTCGACGTCGAGATTCTGCTTCTGGAAGAAGCCGTGCTCGATCGCCACCGGGACCGGCGCGAGACACACGGCGCCTGCGTTCCACGACAATTTCAGCTTGCGTGGCGCGCCGGTGAGCGCCGGCGCATCGGAGGAGGTCTGGCACAGCGGAAACTGCGAGAAATCGATCGCCGGCCCGATCGCGCGCGGCGCGAACGCTTGCGCGCCGAGAGCGCCGAGCGGCGCGGCAAACGCTGCTGCAAGGCCCGCCCGCAGCAGATGGCGCCGGTCAACGTCCGCACCGCCGCGCTTGTCCTCGTTGTTGCTCATCTGCACCTCATTGCCCCAAAGCTCCGCCGCTTGCACAACGCGTCGCGTTGCGCATATTCCCTGCGGAGCAGCGTTAAGAGAAAAACCTTCTCGAGGCGAACAAATCGCCTCTTGATTGCGATGCGCAAATGATGCGGCGCGCTGGCCGCATCGTCAATGAAATGGAATTTCGAATGTTGCGAGCAGCGCAGACATTCTCTCCACCAGCGCGCGCATCGACGACGAAAGGATTTTTCGAGTTCGTTGCGATCTCGTCGTGCTCACGGATCGCGCGACGACTCCATCGCCTGCACAATCGTCACGCAGATCGGGCGTCGCGCGTATCGCCTTCTCGAGGATGCCCGCACGATGAAACGTCCTTCTGACAAGTGCACGCAATTCAGTTGGCCGTTTCATTGACTGCGGCCTGCCCGCTCATAAACTTGACCGTCCCGCTGCATCGTCGCTCACGCCATGTGAGCCAGGAAGAAAACAAGAAGCATCATATGAGCATCAACTCCCACTCTCACGATCGTTCTCTCGCACGCCGGCTCGCAACATCACTGCTCGCTGCCGCAATCACATTGTCGACGGCGGCTGCGTCCTTCGCAGCGGATACGATCGTGCTGCGCGTCGGCGACCAAAAAGGCGGCAATCGTTCGCTGCTCGATATTTCCGGTTACGCCAGGGATCTGCCGTACAGGATCGAATGGTCGGAATTTCCCGCGGCGGCACCGATCCTGGAGGCGCTGAACGCCGGTGCGCTCGACGTCGGCTACACCGGCGATCTCTCCTTTTTGTCGGTCTATGCCGCGGGCGCGCCGATCAAGGCGATCGGCGGCACAAGATCGGACGCGAAGACGCAAGCCATCCTCGTCCGGCAGGATTCACCGATCAGGTCGGCCGCCGACCTCAGGGGCAAGCGCCTTGCCGGCACCCGCGGCGGCTGGGGCCAGTTCCTGATCGATGCGACGCTCGAGAAGGCGCAGATCAAGCTCGACGAGGCCACATTCGCACCGCTCGGCCCGGTCGACGCCAAGATCGCCTTGCTCGCCGGCTCGATCGATGCCTGGGCGGTGTGGGAGCCGTACGTGTCCTTCGCGACGCTGAAGGACAAGGCGCGCGTGATTGCCGACGGCGAAGGATTGACGCCGACCGTCACCTTCATCGTCGCCTCCGACAGCGCGATCGCCAGCAAGCGCGCCGCCGTACAGGATTTCTTGCAGCGCCTCAACAAGGCGCGGCTGTGGTCGCTCGATCACATCCGTGACTATGCGAAGAACACCGCAGAGCTGACCAAACTGCCGGAGGACGTGCTGCTCAGCGCCTACACCGCGCAGCGCACCAGCCCGATCGTGATTGACGAGAACGTCGTGAAGGAGGTGCAGGAGGCCTCCGACCGCGCCACCCGCTACGGCATCCTTCCGAAGAAGCTCGACGTCAGCCAGGCTGTCGACCGCAGCTTCACGGCGGCTGCCGCAGGGTCGAACTGAGGAGCCCCGGCGATGAGCGGTCCGTCCCTCAAGGCCGGGCCGCTTCACCTCGCGGCGATCGTGCTGGTGCACCTCGCCTGCATGGCGGCGATGGTCTGGTTCTCGTCGTGAGGGCAACCGCGCTTAAGAGAATGATGAGAGGAAGATAAGGCGCGCTTAAGGACTCCGCGGCTGCCTCCGCCGTAGCATCGCCCCTGGTGACGTCCATGCCTCATCTCCGCATCAAACGGGAGACCGCTTGGCGCCTTATTTCAGGAGGATTTGACCATGACCATTTCAGCACGCACACCTTCTCCCTCGCGGTCGGACAACAATGCTGTCCAAAATAGCTATCGGATCGCCGCCCTCTATGCCTTCCTGACGACCTGCGTCTCCTCGACCAGCCCGGCCATGGCAGCGATGGAATGCGCTCCCGGCTACGTTTGGCGGATCGCCGTTCCGAGCGATCTCGTCTGCGTCACGCCGGAATCCAGGAGCGTCGTCGCCAGCGAGAACGCAAGGGCCGCGAGCCGGCATCAACCGGGCAGCGACACATGCCAGTCGGGATATGTCTGGCGCGAGGCGTATTACGGCGACAAGGTCTGCACCACGCCTGAGCGCCGCAGCGAGGTTCGCCAGGAGAACCACGTCGCATCGCAGCGCGTGGCGCAATAGCCGCGCGACGGAAGGGGGCGCCAGAGCAGCCGGAATTCGTGTTCCGGTTGCTCGCGCGATGGATACGCGCCTAGAATGGAACTCGCCCGGCGGCCGCCATCGTTCGCAATGGGCAGGCGACCCGCGGGCTGGAGATCAGCGCCATGTCAGCCGATCGATATCTTCGCTACGACCCCTCTGTCGAACAACCGAGTCCCGACGAGGCCGATGCCGTCCGGGCCATCGCCGCCTCGATCGAGCGGACCAGCGACGCCACCTTCAAGCGATTTAGCCACGGCATTCGTCAGCAACACGCCAAAGGCGTCGGCTTCCTGCGCGGCGAGCTGACCGTCTACGACAATCTGCCGGCGCATTTGCGTCAGGGCCTGTTCGCAAAGCCGGCCCGTTATCCGATTATCGTCCGCCTCTCCACCGCCTTCGGGCTCAAGAGCGATCGCGTTCGCTCGCCCCGCGGCATGGCGATCAAGGTCCTCGGTGTGTCCGGCGACAAGGCGCTTAAGGATGACACTTCGACCAACCAGGATTTCCTTCTCGTCAATCACCCGAGCTACATGGCCGATGCCAAGGCTTATTTGGCAGCCCAGACCAACGTCGAGCGCAACCTGAACACCCCCGACATCGGGTTCAGGATCGTGGGGTTCTTCTCCCGCATCGCCATTACGGTTTCGAACGCGACCGGTGTCCCTATACCATTGCTCGCGAAGGCGCTTGGCGACCCCGGCAACAACATCCTCGGCGAAACCTTTCACACCGAGGGCACGCTCCGCTTCGGCGACTATATCGCGAGGATCCGGGCGGTGCCGGTCTCGGATGCCGTGCGCAAGCTCACGGGCCAGCCCAGCAATGACGGCGACGAAATCGTGCGGGACTCGGTCACAGAGTTCTTTCAGAAGAATGGCGCAGAATATGAGCTGCGCGCGCAGCTCTGCACCGACCTGAAACGCACGCCGGTCGAGGATTCCTCGATCGATTGGCCAGAGGATGTCGCAGTACCGCAACCGCTGGGCAAGATCACCCTTCCTCCGCAAGCCGCCAATACCTCCACACGCCGCGACTACGCCAACGACGTCCTGTCGTTCGATCCCTGGCGTTGCCTGGCCGATCATCAGCCGCTCGGCTCGATCATGCGGCTGCGCAGGGATGCCTATCGCGCGTCTCGCGAGCGCCGGCACAAGCAGAACGGACCGGTCCCGCTGCCCAGAGAACCGCAAGACATCAGCGAGTTTCCCGATTGATGTCGGGCTGGCGGCCGCAAGTGTCCGCTGCACCAGCAGTCGCGCCGCGGGCGAAGAATGACAGCGAGCGCAGCGGATCGTCTGGCGCGAGCGAACGCGCAAGCGAATTCACAACCGTATCAGAGTGGCGCCTCCAGTTGGCCGCCTTCCGCGCCTCTCCACGGCCTGCATAAAAGTCTGCAAGCGAGGCGTAGATCCGCCATGCCGCGTAGGGCAGGCCGGCGTGGCGAACGGTCGAGACGGCCTCCGACAGGTGCCGCCTGGCGATCTCTGCATCGCCGCTCAGGAGCGCAATTCTCGCCATCACCTCCTGGCACAGCGCGAGGAACGGCCGATCGGGCGCGGCGCGCGTCACCTCGTGAAACCGGCCGGCCGCCGCCTTTGCCTGGTCGAGATCGCCGGCCGCGATCCAGTACTCGCAGCAATTCAGCAGGTACTGCGGCATGACCAGCGACTCGATCGGCACACCGTCCACCTGCATCCGACGCTCGACGGCATCGAGATGCTGCCGCGCCAGAGTGAGGTTGCCCGTCCCGAGATGGGCGCGCACCAGCAAATTCCTGCCGAGGAAGAAGGTGAACGGGTTTGCCTCGAGCATCGGGTTCGTGACTTCCTCCGCGTGCCTCGCCGCGATCTCATGGTCCCCCACCGCGGCGTGGAGCCATCCGATCGCGAGCTGGCACAGGGCACGCGCCTGCGGATTCGCGTTCCGCTCCGCGATGGCGAGCGCAGAGCGAACGCTCTGCTGCAGCGCCCCCCATTCGCCCATGTAGAGGGAGGCGAACGCTTCGACGGACTCATAGAGCACGAAGAGGTAGACGTCGCCGAGCACGCGGGCGAGCTGCTTGCCCCTGCTCGTCGCATCGATGCAGGCCGGATAGTTCGACCTCAGGAACTCGAGCACCATTTCCATGGAGCAGCGCCGCAGCCGCATGCTGAGGTCCTGCGCGTCCGAGATCAGTGCCGACGCCTGCGCCGAGAACTCGGCGTCCTCGCGGCTCCAGCCGCGCAGCATCAGCTTCAGATTGGCGACGTTGCCCCGGACCAGGGCAGCGAATGCGGCGTCATCGCTCGCCCGGCTCTTCGCCAGCGCCTGCTCGGCGAAGGGCAGACACCGTCGCCGATCGATATAGAGGCAGAACCTGCTGAGATCGACCAGCGCGTTCACCTCCTCGCGAACAAGGCCGTTCTCCGCTGCATGGGCCACGATCGCGCCGAGATCCTGCAGCGAGTTCAGGAAGTCGCCGCCGGCCCGCCAGGCCCAGGCGCGCTGCAGCAGCAGCTTCAGGCGCGTCGGCACCTGCACGTCGGCCGGCAGATGCGGCACGAGATCCAGGGCGCGCGTGAGGTAGTTCGCAGCCTCGCGCGTGCTGAACCGACGCGCCGAGCCCTCGGCCGCCATGGCGAGATAGCGCGTTGCCTTCGGAAAATCGCGCCCCAGCTCGAAGTGACGCGCGAGCACCGAGGCGACCTCCGCGGCTTGCGATCCATACCCGCGCTCGAGACCGACACCGAGCCGCACGTGAGTGTTCACGCGGCGCGCAGGCGCCAGCCGCTGGTACAGCATCTCCTGGTACAGCGCGTGCTGGAACGCGTAGCGACCGGAGACCTCTCCGCTCGGCCATTCGGTCGCGCCGGCCACGAGGATGATGCGCCCGGCACGCGCCAGCTCCTCGCACATCTGCTCCACGTCCAGCACGTTCCGATCGAGCACGCCGGCAATGTGCAGCGCCGAGAACTCGGCCCCCGCCGCGCTTGCGACCTCGAGCAGGCTGCGTTCCTCGGCCGTGAGGTGATCGATCTGCCGCGCGATCATGCCCTGCAAATCGCGCGGCATGCTGTCATGCGAGGCCGCCTCCTCGCGCTCCAGCCGCCACCCGCCGCCATCCTCGACGAGCGCGCCCTGGGCAACGAGATGGTCGAGGAGCGACGTTACGAACAAAGGCTGCCCCTCGGTCCGCGCGAAGATGCGCTCGACCAGTTCGCCGGCGAATTCGGCCGAGTTGAAGCGCAGGGCAAGGTAGCGCTCGACGTCGCTCCCCGTCAGTCGATCGAGCGCGAGCTCGGTTGCATGTCCGTGGATCTGGAGATCCTGGTGGACGGCCTTGACCGGATGTCCGCCGACGGCGACTTCCATCGGCCGATAGGTGGCGAGAACGAGGATCGCCGCCTTGCGGTCCCGCCGCGCCAGGCGCGACAGAACATCCACGGTGGCAAAGTCACTCCAATGCAGGTCTTCCAGGATGATGATCCAGGGCCGTTTCGCGGCGATGCTCTCCAGGAGATCGGCGAACTCACGCAACATGCGCTCCCGCGTCGCGCCAAAAAGCTCCTGCTGGAAGGCGACGCGATCGCCTTCACCAAGGAAACCCGGCATCTGGGCGAGCCACGTCGGCGCGTGCTCGCGAATGGCAGCGAGCATCGCGGCGTCGCCCTCGCCGCGGCATCGTTCGTTGAGGGCTTCGATCAGCGGCAGGAAAGCCTCATGGGTGCCGAACAATTCGTTGCAATCGCAATGCAGCACACCGGGTCTCTCGCACGCCATGCGATCGAGAGCCATCTGAACAAGCGTCGTCTTGCCTATTCCGGCTTCGCCCGTAATGAAGACGACCTGACGCTGTCCGGCTTTTACCTTGTGTAGCGCGGTGTCGAGTGTCTCGAGCGCCGTCGTGCGTCCGACGCGCCATTGCCGTCTGCGGTCGATGACGTCCTCGGAGGGCTCCTCCAGCCGTTCGGTGGCCGATGACGATGCGGCGGTGACGGGCGCGATGAAGCGATAGCCGCGTCGCGTGACCGTCTCGATGTAGCTGGGCGACTGCCTGTCGTCACCGAGCGCCGCACGCAGCGCATTCATGGCGACCGCGAGGCTCGACTCGCTGACATGCAGATCCGACCAGACCGCGTCGAGCAGCTCTTCCTTGGTCACGAGCTCGCCGGGGCGCTCGATCAGGCAGCAGAGGACCTCGAAAGGTTTCGGCGCCAGCACAACGCGCTCCGGTCCGCGCCACAGCAGCGCGTTGGCGCGATCGAGCCGGAACTGGCCAAAGGCGAGCTCGTCTGTCCGCACGGCCGCAACCTCCGGGTGCTTTCCGAGCTTAAGAGAAAGCTCAGTCAAATGTAAGGACGGCGTAAGGACTCCGGCCGGTTCTCGGCGCTAGCGTCGCGCCTGGCGATGTCATGGACATCACCAGGAAGCATTTCATCACGCTGTCTTTTTCAATCAGGGCAGTCGATGCCCAAATTTTGGCAGGGAGTTGACTATGCCACTTCCACGCCGCAGAGCTATTTTTTCAACCCGCGATTGCGAAGGCTGGTTCGTATTCGTCTACGCGATCGTCTGCGTGCTTGCCGCGGTCTATTTCGCGTTGTCGGGGCCAATCGTCTTCGACGCCGGCTTCGCCATCATCGCGCTTCTGCCGTGACCAGTCGCGGGTAGCGCTCGCGCGCGACAGCGCGAGCGCCGAGCCTTGGCCGGGTCGACCGTCAGAACTGCCGACGCACGCTCGCGCGATCACCAATATCCGTAGGGGCGGTGCCAGGCGCGGTATGGCCGGTAGTAGCCATAGCTGGAGCCGTAATACGGTCGATACGGGCGGTAATAGCGGGGATAGGCTTGATAGGGCGAATAGGCGTAGCCGGGCGCGTAGCCGTAATAGGCCGGCGCGTAGCCATAGCCATAGCCGTAGCCATAACCATAAGGGCTGCCGTAGGGACCGCCATAATAGCCGTAAGGCCCAGAGCTTGCGATGGCGCCACCGATGATGGCGCCGGCTGCAAGCGCTCCTAGGCCCCAGCCCCATCCGCCGCGCCAGTACACCTGCACGGTGTCATCGCCGACCATGGCTTTCATCGTTGCCACATTGGTCGGCATCGGTGCCGCCGCCGCCTGCTGCACCTGGCCGGCCACGACGGCACCGGCGAGCGAACAGGCTATTGCCGTTTTCCAGATACTCATCGCCTTGCTCCTCTGACGCTTCGTTTGGAAAAAGGATCGCACGCCACATGATCTGGCATCTTTGCGCTGAGTCAAAGCATCCCTTTGCGTGCACCGCACAAGGCGTCCCGGCCTCTCGTCGATCCGACCGCCTCAAACCTCAGAAAGCCGGCACGGATCGCACCAGCTCCATCGCGGGCGCTGAAATGCCGCAGGACGAACGCCCGCAAGCCGCACCGCAGGGCTACTTCGTCCTCACGCCTGGATCGGTCGCCGATGCCATGAGATCGCCTGCCTCGCGGCTGCCATGCGTGAACCAGCTCTGGCGCAGATCGACGTTTCTGAGCGTGCCCGAGCCGAGCACGCAGCCAGCAGCCGTCGGGACCACGACGAAATCATTGCCGAAGGCGAGCACGTCGATGCGAAAGGTGTGCGTCCCGGCATCGACGAGCTCCCAGCGCCCTTGCAGCAACTGCGCGTGGCGATCGCTCTTGGCGATGGCGGTGCCGTTGTCCTTCAGCGACAGGGTCCACGCCCCGTCGAAGGAGGCGGTCTCCGCGCAGGGCGAGAGGACCTGCCAGGCCTCGGCGAGATCGCGTCGCTGCGCGAGGTGATCCGGGGTGCCGGTGAGGTAGGCCAGCCCGACTGAAAGCAGCCGCAGCAGGCCAAACATTTCGTTGGCGCAGGGCATCGGATGAATCCAAAAAATATGAAAGCGATCTGAAATAGCCCTCAGCCTACCACCCTTTCAGGGCGACCGGGAAGACTCGGCAATCGAAAAAAGCATAGCCGCAGGGCGGCCGCGACCGACGGCAACCAACAGACCACTTTCCGAATTGTTATCCGTGCCGCTAGAATTCTGCTTCGATACAGGCGCCACCGGCTTCCCGCGACGGAAGTTTCGGGGCGATAAAAACGGGGCCCTCGGGAGGACAGAATGAATCGTGTTGGAAATGAGCCGCTCGCGCGCCAAGCCCTGGCCTTCGTACTCGCCGGCGGACGAGGAAGCCGTCTTCTCGAGCTGACCGACCGGCGTGCCAAGCCCGCGGTCTATTTCGGTGGCAAATCCCGCATCATCGACTTCGCATTATCGAACGCCGTGAACTCCGGCATCCGCCGCATCGCGGTCGCGACCCAATATAAGGCCCACAGCCTGATCCGGCATCTCCAGATGGGCTGGAACTTCTTCCGTCCCGAGCGCAACGAGAGCTTTGACATCCTGCCCGCGAGCCAGCGCGTCTCGGAGACCATGTGGTATGTCGGAACTGCCGATGCCGTCCACCAAAACATCGACATCATCGAATCGCACGGTGCCCGCTTCATCGTGGTGCTCGCCGGCGATCACATCTACAAGATGGATTACGAGCTCATGCTGCGGCAGCACGTCGACAGCCGCGCCGACGTCACCGTCGGATGCCTCGAAATGCCGCGCACCGAGTCTTCCGGCTTCGGCATCATGCATATCGACGACAACGGCATCATCCAGTCGTTTCTCGAGAAGCCGAAAGACCCGCCGCCGATGCCCGGCAAGCCCGACATGTCGCTCGCCAGCATGGGCATCTACGTCTTCGACGCCAAGTTCCTGTACGAGGAGCTGAAGCGTGACGCCGCCGACCCGAACTCGAGCCATGATTTCGGCAAGGACATCATTCCCTATATCGTCAAGAACGGCCGCGCGGTGGCGCACCAGTTCTCGAGCTCGTGCGTCCGGACCGGGGACGACACGCGCTCCTATTGGCGCGACGTCGGCACCGTCGACGCCTACTGGGCCGCCAACATCGATCTCACCGACGTGGTGCCGGAGCTCGATCTGTTCGACCGCTCATGGCCGATCTGGTCTTATGCGGAGATCACGCCTCCCGCCAAGTTCGTGCACGACGAGGAGAGCCGGCGCGGACAGGCGGTGAGCTCGCTCGTATCGGGCGGATGCATCATCTCCGGCGCCTCGCTGCGGCGATCGCTGCTGTTCACGGGCGTGCGCATCAACTCCTATGCCAATGTCGAGAACGCCGTGATCATGCCTTACGTGAATGTCGGCCGCGGCGCGCAGCTCCGCAACGTCGTGATCGACCGTGGCGTCGAGATTCCGGAAGGGCTCGTCGTTGGTGAGGATCCCGAGCTCGACGCAAAACGGTTCCGCACCACCGAACAGGGCATCTCGCTCATTACGCAGCCGATGATCGACAGGCTGAACGCATGACGTTGACGCGCGTCCTTGCGGTCACATCGGAAATCTATCCGATCATCAAGACCGGCGGTCTTGCCGATGTCGCCGGCGCGCTGCCGGCCGCATTGAAAGCCCATGACGTCGAGATGCGGACGCTGGTGCCTGGCTATCCGGCCGTCATGCGGACGCTGCCGCAGGCGGAGGAAATCCGCCGCTGGCCGGATTATTTCGGCGGGCCGGCGCGCCTGCTCGCGGGCACGCATGAGGGGCTCGACCTCTTCGTGCTCGACGCACCACATCTCTACGAGCGGCCGGGCAACCCTTACGTCACCGCAGAGGGGACCGACTGGCCCGACAATGGCGTGCGCTTTGCGGCGCTGTCGCGCATCGCCGCCGATATCGGCCTCGGCCTCGTCCCTTCGTTCGTGCCTGACGTCGTGCATGCCCACGACTGGCAGGCGGGGCTGCTGCCGGCCTATTTGCACTATGCAGGCGGCCCCCGCCCGGGGACCGTGATGACCATTCACAACATGGCCTATCAAGGCAAGTTCGCCTACGGGATGCTTGCTTCGTTCGGCCTGCCGCCGGAGTCCTTTGGCCTCCACGGCGTCGAATATTTTGGCGGGATCAGCTTCCTGAAGGCCGGCCTGCAATTTGCCGACCGCATCACCACGGTGTCGCCGACCTACGCGCAGGAAATCCAGGGCGACGAGGGCGGCATGGGGCTCGGCGGCCTCTTGCGCGAGCGCTCCGGCGTGCTCAGCGGAATCCTCAACGGCATCGATATCGGCGTGTGGAATCCCGAGACCGACCCGCACATCGCCTATCGCTTCGGCGCGAAGGAGCTGCAATTCCGGGCCGCCAACAAGGCGGTCCTGCAAAAGCAGTTCAATCTCGCGCCGTCCGCGGACGCGCTTCTGCTCGGCGTGATCAGCCGGCTGTCCTGGCAGAAGGGCCTCGATCTCCTGCTCGAAACCATTCCGACGATTCTCGGCGAAGGCATGCAGCTCGCGCTGCTCGGCAGCGGCGATGCGGACCTCCAGGACCGCTATCAGGCCGCGGCACGCGCTCATCCCGGCCGCATCGCCGTCGTGATCGGCTATGACGAGATCCTTGCCCACCTCATTCAGGCGGGCTCCGACGCGCTTGTCGTGCCGTCGCGGTTCGAGCCATGCGGCCTCACCCAGCTTTGTGCGCTTCGCTACGGCGCCGTGCCGGTCGTCTCGCGCGTCGGCGGGCTTGCGGACACGGTGGTAGACATCGGCGAGGCCGACAGCAGCGGCCACGATGCAACCGGATTCAAGTTCGCCCCGGTGACGGCGGAAGGGCTCGCCGCCGCGCTACGCAAGGCGAACCTCGCCTTCCATGACCATTTGACCTGGCGCAGGCTGCAACTGAGCGGCATGACGACCGACGTCTCCTGGCGCAACCGGGCGGGCGAATATGCGGCACTCTACCGCAGGATTACCGCTGCGCGCCGGTAACGATCAGGTCAACAGACGCATTCCATCGTCGAATCGGTGCTATAGGGCGGCCCATGGAACCGCTCGTCATCAAGCTGCTCGGGTTCGCTGCGGCAACCTGCACGACCCTCGCCTACGCCCCGCAATTCATCAAGGTCTGGAAGACCCGCTCCACCGTGGACATCTCGCTCGGTATGTTTCTCGTGCTGATTCTGGGCCTTGTGCTCTGGCTGATCTACGGCCTGCTCTCCGGCGACGCGCCGCTGGTCGCAGCCAACGCGATCACCATCGTGATCGCCGGCGGCATCCTCGTCATGAAGCTGAAATACGGGTGAGGACGGGCGGGTCACCCTTTCGCATTTGCCTCCTCGTGGTCTCTGCCGGACAAGCGCTGCTGCTATCGAACATTCCAAGGCAGGTTGTTGAGCGACAGGATCACTGCCCCTCGGCCTGAACCGGGGGCTTCTGCTCGCCTTGAACGCTCTGGCTCAGCGACGCCAGCGCAGTCTTCAGATCGTCAGAGATCGGCGCGCGGCCGTTAAGGTCCTCGAAGGCTTGGGAGACGCGCTCATTCGCTGATTTCTCGAACGGTTCGAAGCCGTCGGAGATGCGCGTTCCTCCCCCAAGAATGATGGCAGCGGCAATTGACCCGAGCACAAGAATTGCGGCTCCAATGATGCCGGGTATGCGGTTGTGACGGATCGGCGGCGACTGCAAGAGGTGATCGGTGGTCATTGTCTTACCTCGCGGCGTTCGGTTGCCTGCATGATGCCGATCGTCGCGAACAAACGGTAGATCTGGCGTCCACCATTAAGAGGTACTCAAGCGGAGGCGCTTCCTATCCACGCTTGTCCGCTTTCTCATCTTTTGCCCACCGAATTGATAGGTCAAATTGAGGCGGCGCGTGATTGGAAAGCCCGTGCCGATGCACTGGCTTTGACTTAGTTAAGATACGAAACGAATGCAAACGATGAAGGGAGTTCACATGAAGATGCCCTTTGCAGTATTGCTCGCGGCTTCGCTCTTGATTTCTCCAACCTCCGTTCATGCTCGAACAATTTACCCGACGCACCGGTGTCATCTGTACGATGACACGTCGTACATTCGAATTCCTGGGCAGTGTGGGGAACGGTTGTTAGATGTGCCGTTCTACCCACGCAGATTATTTCTCCGCTCGTCCAGATAGCTTTTTCATTGCTAAGAGTGGCGGCTTCCACCATACAGTGGCACTCACCGACACACAGGTTCTCAGAGCTGGCCCCGGTTGTTTGGACAGCGCCCCGCGAAAATTAAGTGGATTCCTGCCGGGTTATGCTGAAGGCGGGGCTTTACGATTTTGCTGTGGCGTCGGGAGGGCGTAAGCCCGACCAGAGCCGCAGCAAAATCGTTGGCGACGATCATGCGGCCGTCACCATCGTTTGCGCGCCGAAGTAAGCCTCGTCGGGCGTGCGTTCGTCAAGGCTCGAGTGAGGACGTCCTCGGTTGTAGAACGCCAGATATTTGGAAATCGATGCTCGCGCCTCGAGCACGCTGTCGTAAGCACGCAGATAGACTTCCTCGTATTTGACAGTGCGCCACAGCCGCTCGACGAACACGTTGTCGCGCCAGGCACCCTTGCCGTCCATGCTGATGGCGATGTTCGCGTCCAGCAGCACGCCGGTGAAGTCGAGGCTGGTGAACTGGCTACCCTGATCCGTGTTGAAGATCTCGGGCCTGCCGTGCTTCGCCAACGCCTCCTGGAGCGCTTCGACGCAGAATATCGTCTCCATCGTGATCGATACGCGATGGACCAACACCCGTCGGCTGAACACATCGACGACCGCCGCGAGGTAGACGAATCCACGTCGCATCGGAATGTAGCTGATGTCCATTGCCCAGACCTGGTTCGGCCGCTCGATCTTCAATCCGCGCAATAGGTACGGGTAGATCTTGTGGCCCGGTGCGGGCTTGCTCGTGTTCGGACGGCGATAGATCGCCTCGATCCCCATGCGCTTCATCAGCGTCGCGACGTGGCGGCGGCCAATCTGCATGCCCTCACGCTGCAACAGCGATCGCAGCATGCGCGCCCCTGCGAAGGGATAATCGAGGTGCAGCTCATCGAGCCGGCGCATCAAGACAAGGTCCTCGGCCGAAACCGGCCGAGGTTCATAGTAAACCGTACTGCGGGCAAGGTTCAGGACCTTCGCCTGGCGCACGACAGACAGATCATGGTCGCGGTCGATCATCGCTTTGCGCTCAGCAGGCCCGCCTTGGTGAGCGCGCCGGACAAAAAATCGTTCTCCAACGCAAGCTCGCCGATCTTGGCATGTAACGCCTTCAAATCGACCGGCGCCTCGGCCGGTCCGTTGTCCTGCCCAAACACTCCGGCGGCGCCTTCCAGGAGTTGGGTCTTCCAGGTCGTGATCTGGTTCGGATGGACATCAAACAATTGCGCCAGCTCGGCCAACGTCTTCTCCCCCTTCACGGCCGCCAAAGCCACCTTTGCCTTGAATGCCGGAGAATGCGTCCGGCGACTCCTCTTCGTCATCTTCGCTCCTGATTCGCGGCAAGAAGCCTCGCCGCTCTCAGGCAGAAAATCCACTCAAGCTACTGTCCGAATTTGCGGAGCCAGCTCTCTCACCGCGTGCGTGGGCCTCACGTTCCAGCACGCTCACGAAGCAGAACAACAGATACTCAAGTAACTGGAGACCAGCGGCGCAACGCGACTGGTCAACGCACTCCGCGTATTCAGGATGCAACGCGCCATATTTGCTGTCGGTATGTTCTTGATGAGGATCGCCATCCCCGCAAGTAGCCGCGCCCCACCTAATCCAGAGCAGGCGTAGAGGCTATCCGCTGGCAGGGAACACACCTGTAGACCCGCACGGCTTTGCGGTCTCCAATCGGAGGCAATTCTCCGAGGTGCGTCATCTCGCGCTCGCACTTCTCGCAGGCAGGAGGTCGATGGGTGTTAGTATGGGCTCGCATGGCAAGGAGCGCTACCCGATCTGAGACGGCAATACACTTGGGAAATCTACGGGGCTGCCTAAGACCAAAGTTCTGGCTTCAACAGTCCAGCGGGGCGTTCCCACGACGGCTACTTCTTCAACAGTACTCCCATCGTTCGCGCCATTCGCCTCACTGATCCGGCGTAGCGGCCCAACTCGATGGCTATCTTCGATGCGCCAACTCCCTGCCGGGCCAGCCTGACCAATCGTCGGACATCCTGCTTGGCCCATTGCTTTGGTTTTGGCGTTTTCATGTCGGGGCGCTCAAAACTACGCGCACCACTTAACCAGTGCGCCTAGCCGTCAACACTTGAGAAATTTACGGGTGGCTGCGCGTGATCGCGCCGGCCGGCGATAGCAATGTTGCGAATACCCGTGGAGAAGGTAGCCAAGTAGGTCGACACATTGTTGCCCCCGAATATTATTCATCCCGCGTCTTGTCGCAGCGCACTTTATTCATAACCAATCGATCGGCGTGTATTTCAGCTCCCGTTCGTTCAATTCCGAACGAAGCAATTCAGCGTATGCGCGCAGGCTGTCACCAACACAGCGGGAGCGTCCACCGCCCGCGCGGTCCGCGAGCACTTGTCGTTGGACACTTTCCCAAAGCCACAACAAACTTTCGTCTTTCGAGTTTGAAAAGTTCATCGACAGACCCACCCGCTTCATCGCATGGCATCAACATCACGCAGCTCATCTCCGGATGGTTGCGGTTCTTCACCCTGAGCCAGCTTGATCCATACCCCTTGGAAGGCTGGCAGAAGACAATCACCTCAATCCTTCGATCAGCGCCCTCCAGCCGAGTGCATCGTCACTTATCAACAGCGAAACGCCGAGCATTGCCAAGTGGTGTGGCAGTTCGCAATCGGGACGGGCGCGCATATCGGCAACAAACAAGGCGGCTGCTTTCCTAAAATCGCCTTGATCGAGATAGGCAAAGGCTCGTTGCTTGCAGCGCTCGACATATTTGTCGCGCGGCATGTCAGTAATCAGGGAGCGTTCCATTCTCGCCAGCGATCCCCCAAATCTAGTACAGAGAACGCTGACAGGATTGAGCGGTCGGCACCGGCCCGTCTGTTCGAAAGGCGACAAACTGACGCCTTTTTAGTCGCAGTGTGGGAATTGAGACACAGGCGCGCACCGCGACCGGGTCTCACCACCTGATCCGATACTTCAAGCCGCGGGTCGCTTTCGCTCGGATTGTATTCCGTACCGCCGTGGAGCTGGAGACGGCCGTCACTCGGGCACCGAAAAAAGCAGATGAGTGCTGAAGTGGATGGCTGTTACAGGCCGCGCCTCCTCCATCGAAGCAACTTTGAAAGGGACCACGCGGAAGGGCGTGAGGAGGCGACCGTCAACGCACCCGACCTAGACCATCCCTTGCTTGATGGCGCGCAAGCTACGGACGTAATACCCTTGCCTCTGAACGGCTGACCTGATCTCGTCGCTGACTTTGAGAATTCTCTTTCTGCTCTTCCGCCACTTATTTCCAGAGTAGGACACAGGTATCGCCGAGCCATTGCTAAGGACGAGCAAGTCGCATTTGTGATTGCGATAGACATCGTACATTTTCGCCCCCTGATCGTTTTTGAAGTAAAATATGCAATATCTTTTCGGTCGTCTCGATCGACCAGCTTAGTATCAGGAATGGCTGTGCGGGTTGTAAATGTGCAACGCTCGCGACATTCTGCATCACCGCGTTCCGGATTGGGAACGAACTGATGCCAAACTCGGATTAACCGGCAGATTGGGCGGCGCAATTACTTCGGCGAGGCGGATGTAACCGGCCTGATGATCTTGAAGGGCCCCGACGTGCAATATCGTCGGGGCGGCGGTTGCGCGGCAAGGAGATCAACGTCTCTCGCCTCTAGTTTCCAGTTGTCATATTGCGTTGGCTCAACCTAGTATGGACCATTGGCCAAATAGGGGGAAACTTTAGAATGGCTGGCGTGAATGACTTTTGCAAATATATCGAAGAGCTGGAGCAACGCGTTAGAGCTCTAGAAAAGAGCGGCTCTGGTCAACAGCGGCGAGTTGCGTGCGGTGAAGGTAAGCTAGATCCTAACGCAGCTGGAGTTCGGATCGATCTCGGTTTTCGTCCAAGCCAAGTGGCCGTCTATGGCGCTACCTTCAATCCAAACATGAGTGAGGGGAGCACGATTTACATTCAGGGGCCAGAAGGACCAAAGTTCATATACGTGGCCGTTGAATAGAACGCTTATGAACTGGGCCGCCTCTCTGGCGGCCCTATTCCATTTAACCTCGCAATTGCTCACCCGCGTTGCCTTGTTCGGCCAAAGTTGCCCCAACGCATCAGCGTCATCTCGGTCCCGGCCTGCGTGTTGCGGATCACGGGCGCTGGATAGTCAGAGAAGACGCCGGGCATCGGCTGCAAGTTGCCCACGTAGCGATTGACCACGCGGAAGAGCGCGAGGATGGCGGCTTGATCGGTGGTGATGCTGCAGAGGTTGCAAATGGACCGCCCGACGCTCAGCTATTCAATCGCTTTTCGAAGGCGAACTTGATTGGACGAATGAAAATTTCGGTCGATGGCACCCTGGCACCGCGCATGCCTTCCGCTTTCAACAGAGGCTTTCGGACGAAGGATGCACCTGAGCAGAGGCAATGAAGCGGCTAAGCTCTCGATATAGAAAGCGGCTTATGCATCGACAGCGCCGTGCGCTGAAGCTGCGCAAGTCGCTTGCAGACCGAAAATCTCGCGCGCCGTCGATTAGAAGGATAGCGAGAATTTACGGATCGATACAAAAGCGCATTGCCCAACTGGCTTACCGAGATAGCTTTTACGCGATTTGGGCCTATGCTCAATATTTGCAGTTGCCAGATTTCAAAATCCCAAGTGACATTGAAGTCGAGCCTGCCTTATTGGCCGCGTCAATGCCACAGGCTTTGCTGGCCGAATGGACCTTGGAGCAGATCGCGCGCGAAGTCATCCAGCATGGTCACGATACCAATCTCGAAGCAAGACGACTGCGTCAATGGTCAACTCTTGCCGAGGTCGCTAATGGATTGAGAGAGCTGGAGGGGGATATTTATGCGTGCTTGGTCGGTCCGAAGAAAATTCATCTAGAAATGATGCGAGTGTCGCATCGTCAGTTTGTGTGGCAGCAACAATACCCCAATTGGCGCTATATCATCAGGTACTACAAGCTGTTCAACACCGCGAACATCGCTGCGCATGCGGTGCGTGCGGTTGGTTTGACAGTTGAGCATATTTTCATGATTGGAATGGCATATCTTGGGATGTTTCTCGATCGCCCGTTTGTGGTTAAGGACATCAAGATTGAAATTCCCGAACTTACTAGAGGCTGTTATGAACCAGCAGCGAGTTTAGCGACGTTTTTGAGCATGATGCATGCGAAGGCGATGAGGTGAAGGTCGGCGAGGGTCTGAGCACATCGCTCGTAGTCTTTGACAAGTCTTCGGAAGCGTGTGGCCCACGCGAAGGATCGTTCGACGACCCATCGCCTTGGGAGCAGCACGAAGCCTCGTTTGGCCTCCGACAGCTTGATGACCTCGAGGGCAATCCCGTGTTCTGCAGCCGCCGTTGCAGGCTTGTCGCCTGTGTAGCCTTGGTCAACGAAGGCGACTTCAACGCTCTGGCCAGTCTCTGCCTGAATCGCCTTGGCGATCCGGCCAATCTCGGCGCGATCGTCGCTGTTGGCGGGCGTGACATGTAGCGCCAGAAGATGGCCGAGCGTATCGACGGCCAGATGTAGCTTCGACCCTTTCTTGCGTTTGGCTCCGTCGTAGGCGCCGCGGGCGCCACTCTCGGGTGTCGAGCGCAGAGTTCGACTGTCGATGATGGCGGCGGTCGGCTGCGCAGGTCGTCCAGCCGCAAGGCGCAGGATGACGCGCAGATCCTCGGCCAGGGCCTCAAAACAACCCGCGCGCAACCACCGCTGCGCCTGTTGATAAACGATCTCCCACGGTGGCAAATCGTTCGGCATCCAGCGCCAGGGCGCGCCGGTCTTCACGATGTAGCGCAGGCCGTTGAAAACCTCGCGAAGCGCGTGCGTCCGCTGCGAGGAGTCCTCAGGCAAAAGTGTCAGATAGGGCGCAACAAGCGCCCACTCATCATCGGAAACGTCAGAAGGATAAGGCTCGCGGGGAATCGACATCCCGCAAACCTCAACCTCTATGGTTAATCAGTCCCTAACAGCCTCTAGGCGCCATATCGACCAATTTTTGAAGTTTACGTCGCTAAGCATTGGTGAGCTTCGAAACCGTATCAGGTCCGAACACGCGCTGGATGAGGGATTTGCGTACTCCTATTCGTCTCTCCGAGAGTTTCCGTTGATCGGTCTGAGCGACGTCGGGCAGGAAGAGTTCGCTTGTCCCGTGCCGACCCTGTTTTTTTGGCGCTTCACGTCAGGTTTGTACTATTCGCTAAGAGATCAACAGGGATTTTCGTACGACTTTGGTCAGTCATTTCAGGATTATGTTGGCACCGTGTTGTCCGCCCGGATATTGAATGAGCAGATGAAGGTGCATCCCGAGGCAGAATTTCATCTTGGTAAGAGCCGGAAAGACACCACGGACTGGATCGTCCAAGAGGGCGACGAAAGCGCGTTGTTCATTGAATGCAAAACGAAGCGACTTACTTGGGCGTCTAAATCTGGTTTGGCCGATCTTGGTGCGCTTCAGCAAGACATACAGAAACTCGCAGGCGCTGTTGTGCAACTCTATCGTACAATCGCTGACTATCGATTGGGCTTGTACCCCCAGCTTACGTACCAACCAGAACGACGCATCTACCCGTTAATCGTCACTCTGGAAGAGTGGTACTTTTTCGGCCATGAGTTGCCGGTGCGGTTAGATGCTCTTGTCAGGGAGGTCTTTTTGCGGACCGGCCTGCCAACAGAGTGGCTCGACGAGATGCCGTACTCGATAATGTCGATACACGAATTCGAGACCGCCATGGGTGTGTTGGACGCGGTAGGGGTGCACCCCTTCATTTCGGGAAAAGTGCATGACCCGGAGCGGCGGCGATGGGCGTATGCAGCTTACTACAATGACCGGCATCCGGAGGTTGTCCGCAATCTGGCGGCGCTCTTCGATAATGAGTACGACGCCTTATTCAGCAAATTCGAGCCCACTCAGTGACGTTCTGGCCGCCTTGGCGCGTGATACAATCAAGCGTCCGAAGGCGCGGCTCGGAAGGACACTATAGGGACACCGATCTGGTGATGCGTTGAAATAGCAATAGAAGAACAATCTATGCTTCTCCCACCAGGGGAGAAGGCAGAAGGATGCAGATATTCAGCCGCCGAACTCGTACGACGCCATCGCGACGCTCGCGACCTCGTCGACGAACAGACGGTGCCCCGCGTCGCTCGCAGCCGCACCGGCGGCAACCATCAGCGGCAACAGATGGTCCTCACGCGGATGCGCAAGCCGCGCGCTCGGCGCGTTCTGCCAGTCGATCAGCATGGCATTGCGCCGCGCAGCGTCCGGCTGGCCGATCGCCTCATTCAGATAGGCCTCGAACTCGTACGACACGGGCTTCGATTCCGCGCGTCCGAAGCCGCGCATGTTGTGGTAGGTGAGACCGCTGCCGACGATCAGAACGCCCTCATCGCGGAGTGCGGCCAACGCCTGGCCCACCTTGATATGCTCGGCCGGATCGTAGGTCGATTTCAGCGACAACAGCACGATCGGCATATCGGCGTTCGGATACATCAGGCCGAGCGGCACGAAGGTGCCGTGATCGAAGCCCTGATTGGCGTCCTCGCGGCAATCGACGTCAGCGCGACCCAGAAGCTCCTTCACCCGCGCGGCCAGGGCCGGTTCGCCCGGCGCCGGATATTTGAGGTGATAGGTATGCTCGGGGAAACCATAGTAGTCGTAGACCATCGGCGGATGCGCCGAGGTCGAGACCGTGAACTGCTCCGTCTCCCAATGACCGGTGATGACGAGCACCGCCTTCGGCCGTGACGGCAGCCGTTGCGGGAGCCGGCTGAACTCCTGCGCGGTCTTGGCATATTGCACCCGCCTGTCGTCCATGAACGGCCAGGGTCCGCCGCCATGCGACAGGAAGAAGGTCGGAAATCGGGTCATCGCGTCGGCTCATCTCTCTCGTAACAGGCGCGGTCTAACGCGCGCGCTTTTCGGCGGCGAGCATAGGGAAAAGCACATGGTTAGCAAGTCGTTAACGATTTGCCTTCCAAAATCCGCAGCCGGTCGAAGCACTCGACCGGTTGGTTTTTTTTGCGGGAAGCATGATGGCAAAGTTTGCGCTGGGGGATGTCGTCAACAGTGACAAGGGCCGCCGCGGGGTCGTCCGCGCCGCCTACATGTCAAGGGAAGGCCGGCAGTGCTACGCCGTCGAGAAGGACGGCGCGATGGACTTCCTGGAAGAAGAGAAGCTGACGGCCGCGCCCCGCGTCGAACTCGCGGCGTAATCCTTTCGCCAGGCGGATTGACGCGGTTCGCCGACAAGCCGCCATCCATCCCACGTGCTGCGATGATGGACTTGTACCGGTGATTTGCCCGACGTGTCAATTTATTTCGGCAAATACGAAGTCATGCCCGGCGGCCTCGGCTACTTTGCATGGGGTTGTTTTCGACATTTTGCCGGACGGTCGCGAAGGCTTCGGGCGGAAGGCGCAGCAAGCACGCGAGCCTTCTACCTGAAAAGGGCCCGCCCGCCGCTCACCCCCGGGGGCTCCGTCGTTCGAGATGATCGAGCGGCCCCGACAGGGGATCGTCGCGGCTAGCTATTCCGTCATTTGAGATCAGCAGCAAGCGCTCACCTTGCGAGCTTGTGTCCCAACGCGGCAGGCCCGGCGCGTTGGGGTCGCCGGTCCTCGCGAAATTGGTCCAGTAGCCGCGCAACTGACCTGCAAGCTCGCGGTCGGCGCGCGTGAAGGGGCTCGCGCCCGGCACGCCTTGGGCGCCGAATACGAATTGCAGCTCCCCTCCGTGACCGCCATCGCCGTTCGCACGCTGGGCTTCACCCATGTAGGAGAAGCGATAGCGGTAGGTCGGCGCGCCGCTCGCCGCGTGCAGACGCGCGAGGAATCGCGCGGGCTCGGTGAAGACTCTGTCCGTGTAGAGCCGGGCGGCAAGCTCCGCAGGCTTGCCGGACATGCCGGGATAGAGCGCCTTCAATCGATCGGCGGATTCACCGACGAGGCGGAGCTCCTCCTTCAGATCGGGCTCGCCGGCAAAACTCGTCTCGTCCTCGTTCGAGCCGATGATCAGCGGGATGCGGCTTTCATGCGCCGCACCGAAGCCGCTCGCGATGTCTTCCGTCACGAGCTTTCCGTCCAGCACCGGACCGAAGCTGCGCGCGGATTTGGCGAACAGCAGGGTTTCGGCGGCGAGCAGCATTCTCGTATCCGACGCACGCGGATCGGACGTGCTCCTGTCGCGCGCGACCAGGGAGAACACGCGTTGCCCAACGGCCTCAGCCTCTTGCAGCGACGGCACGCCTTGACGCGCGGGCAGCGATTGCAGGATCGCCTTGTGAAACAACTCGCGCGCCTCTCGGCAAAGCATCAGAAGGGCAATCGAGGTCGCGCCGGAGCCCGAACCGAACAACGTGACGTTGTTGGGATCGCCGCCGAACGCGGCGGCATTGTCATGAACCCAGCGCAGCGCCGCGATCTGGTCCATCATGCCGTAATTGGCGCTTGCGCCGTCGGGCGCATTCACGGCGAGCGAGGGATGCGCAAGCCAGCCGAACACCCCGAGACGATAATTCAAAGTCACGACGATGGTGCCGGACTGCGCAAGCTTCGCGCCGTCGAACATGGGATCATTCGCCGTGCCCGTGACGAAGCCGCCGTCATGGAAGAAAACCATCACCGGCAGCGGTCCATCGACGCCGAAGGGCCGGAAGACGTTCAGCGTGAGACAATCCTCGCTCGCATGCGGCATCGCAGGCTGCAGGCACGCCGGACCAAAATCGTAGGCGGTCCGCATCTCCGAGCTCTCGGGAAGCGCCTCTGGCGCGCGCCATCGGAGCAGCCCGAGTGGTGCGGCCGCATACGCCAGTCCCTTGAAAGAAGCCACCTCGCCTTCGACAGCGCCGAGCATCTGGCCTTCATGCGTCAGGGCAAACGGAAATTGCACGGCCTGCTGGGCCGCGGCCAAGCCGACCTGTCCCAGGACCATCGAAGCCGTAGCGAGCGCCAGCAAGGACCGCATCGGCGAAATCTCAATGCGCAGTAAGTGCGTCCAATACTTTTACGTCTGCCTGACGCGGTGAGGCAAGCCTCATCCAGGCGTCGGTACGATTGACAGCGAGCACGCTTTGGGCCACTTTTTCGTCCGGTTGATACGACCTGCCGGTTGCACCCTCCAGGGGACGGTGAACGTATCGAAGCCTTTTTCGGCCTCCCTTTGCCCGAGCGACCGGGTCAGCAACGCAACCACCTGACACGCCTGGTTCGCTCATTGCAAAGGACGAGATAGATGCGCGATTTTCGCGATGCCAAGGCTATGGCGCAGACCCTGCGCGACTCCCTTCAGATCAAGGCCATCAGCATAAGTCACGGCGAGAGCCTGGAGCTGGTCTCCAGGATGTTCGGCGTCGCCGACTGGAACACCATGTCTGCAATGCTCCAGGCCGATCGACGCGACGGCAGGACGCCGCCCGCAACGGCGCAGGCAACAGGACCTCAAAACGGAATCGCAAGCTACCCCGCGGTTCCACTGCGCGACCTGGTCCCCTTCCCGACCGCGACCTATCCCTTGTTCGTCGGACGCCCGAAGACCATGCAGGCGCTCGACCATGCGTTCGAACGACAGCGCGAGGTGGTGCTGGCGATCCAGAAGGAGTCAGGCACCGACGAGCCTGGAGACGGGGATGTCCATACGATCGGCGTCATCGCCCAGCTGCTCGAGCTTGAATCGCTTCCTGATGGGACGCTGAAGGTGCTGACGCAGGTCAACCGCCGCGTCCTGATCCACCGCTTCGTCACCACGAGCGGTGCGTTCGAGGCGGAAGTTGCCGCCCTCGGCGAGGGGCCGATCCCCGACGCTCCCGAACTGATCCTCCGCGCGGTCAAGCGCTTCGAACGCTACGCGGCAGCCCGTGACATCCGCATACCCGGGGTTTGGCCCGTGCTCGAACAGACCCGCGATCCCGGCCGCGTCGCCGACATCATCGCAACGCGCCTGCGATTGCCGATGGGCGACAAGCAGAACCTGCTGGCAACGCTCGATCCTGTGGCGCGGCTGAAGCAAGTCGACGCCTTCATGGATTTTGGACGCCCGCTGTCGCCGGCGCTCCAGGCAACGAAGCTCCGCGCTCTCGGCTATGCCACGGAACGGCACCATCAATACGCCACGCTGGAGCATCTCCTGCTCGCGCTGCTCGACGATGCCGACGCCTCCGCCGTGATGCAGGCCTGCAACGCAGACATCGACGCCATGAGAGCGAGCCTCAAGGCCTATGTCGATCGCGGGCTCAACAACATCGTCGCCCAGGATGGCAGGGAGGCCAAGCCTACCGCTGCATTCGAACGCGCCGAACAGCGCGCGGAAATCCATGCGCATGAGTTGGGCCGCACTGCTGTGACCGGCGCGAACATGCTGATCGGCATATTTCCGGAGACGCGAAGCCCTGCGGCGCAGTTGCTTGCCGAGCATAGGATCCCGCGCGCCCGTGTGGCCGAGTTCATCGCTCGCAGTGCAAGCGAGGCCTGAAGCAGGCCGTCTGGCGCGTTCGGGACATTCGGAGCTTCCGTACGCGCAAGACTGCGGCAGCCGGACCTGGCGCTCGGGTCCGGGCTGTCTCATCCACGGCCGGCATTATCCCTGACCATCCTTGCCCCGACCATCCTTGCCGGTCAGCTCCGCGAGCGCGCGGCGCGCGACGATGCCGAGCTCGCCGAGCGTCGAATGGCCGGCTTCCGCCGCCTTGATCAGGCGCTCGGCAATGAACCTGCGGCTGTCGTGGTCGCCGCCATACGGCAGTTGACGACAGGTTTCCTCCAACACCACGTCCATGTTCGCCTTGGTTCGCTCGCTCAGCTTCTTCATGACGTTTCGTGAGAGCCTTGGTCTTTAAGCGCCTCGAGAACCTTGTTCTCCTAGAGCAATGCACGGAACTCGGCACCGATGGAACAACAGCGTGATTGCGTCGAAAAATCAAGCGCTCACGCCGGTTGCTGCGGCGCGGCGTACGTTACGCATGCAGCGCATACGCCTCCCGCTACCCAAGATTGAGCTTGCGCTGATGACAAACCAACGCTGCGGCGATAGCCTGTCGACAAAGCAAAATACTCGGGAGGATAATCGCATGGCTGAGGCAATGGTTGCAGCACGTGCTTCGGAGGCCACCCGGAAAGTCCAACACGTGGACGTCGCCGTTGTCGGCGCAGGCTTTGCCGGTCTTTATCTTCTCCATCGGCTGCGCAAGGCGGGCCTGACAACAGTCGCGCTGGAGGAGGCCGACAACGTCGGCGGCACCTGGTACTGGAATCGCTATCCCGGCGCACGTTGCGACATTCAGACCATCGACTACAGCTATACGTTCGATCCGGATCTCGAGATGGCCTGGACCTGGTCGGAGAAATACGCAACCCAGCCGGAAATCCTGCGCTATCTCGGCTTCGTGGCCGATCGCTACGACCTGCGGCGCGACATCCGCTTCGAGACCAAGGTCACTGAAGCGCGCTGGGACGAGGCGGCCGGACGCTGGCAGCTCACGACCAGCAACGGCCTAGCCGTCTCCTGCCGCCACTACATCATGGCAACCGGCTGTCTCTCCGCGCCAAAGCCGCCTGAAATCGACGGCGTCAAGGATTTCAAGGGCGAGGTCTATTTCACCGGGCGCTGGCCGCATGACGGTGTCAATCTCGCGGGCAAGCGCGTCGCCGTGATCGGCACGGGCTCCTCGGGCATCCAGTCAATCCCAATGATTGCCGAACAGGCGGCACAGCTGACCGTGTTCCAGCGCACGCCGAATTTCGCGCTGCCCGCCCATAACGGTCCCGCGCCGGCGGACCGGCTCGGCCTCTTGCAAGGCGACCGCGCCGCCTATCGCGAGCAGGCCCGCTGGTCGATGGCAGGCGTGCCCTATCCGCAACAGACCTCCGTGAGCTGGCAGCTCAGCGACGCCGAACGCCGCGCCCGCTTCGAAGAGGCTTGGGGCAAGGGCGATCTGGTCTACATCCTCACCCAGCTCTGGGCCGATCAGGCCGTCGACGTCGACGGCAACGCGCTGATCTGCGACCTGATCCGCGAGAAGATCCGCAACGTCGTGACGGATCCCGAAACCGCCGCGGCCCTGATGCCGCACGACCATCCGTTCGGCGCCAAGCGGCCCTGCCTCGATACCAACTACTACGCGACCTACAACCGGCCCAACGTGACGCTGGTGAATCTGCGGCAGGAGCCGATCAAGGCGATCACCGCCAACGGCATCACCACCGACAAGCGCAGCTTCGAGGTGGATGTTATCGTGTTCGCGACCGGCTTCGATGCCATGACCGGGGCGATCCGGGCCGTGCATCCGATCACCGGCCGCGACGGCAAGTCACTGTCCGGCCTCTGGGCGGACGGACCGCAGACATATCTCGGCCTGACGGTTGCGGGCTTCCCCAACTTCTTCATGATCACAGGACCCGGCAGTCCGTCGGTGCTGTCGAACATGGCCGTATCCATCGAGCAGCATGTCGATTGGGTGGTCGAGCGCCTGGCCGCACTTCGCGACGCCGGCTTCACCACCATCGAGGCGACCGAGACGGCGCAGGCCGGATGGGGTCAGCACATGGCCGACTGCTCGATGCTGACGCTGCATCGGCTCGCCAACACCTGGTACACGGGCGCCAACGTTCCAGGCAAGGTGCAGGGCCTGATGCCCTATACCGGCGGCGTCGGCCCCTACCGCAGCATCTGCGACGAGATCGTTGCCCGCGGCATGCTCGGCTTCAGGCTCACCGGGCCCAACGTCGCCGCGCAGTGCAATGACGGCGAGATCGTGCGCCTGCAGCCGGACGTGCGCATCGTGCTGGGCATGCTGGCGCAGCTGAACCTTCCGCCGATCGAATCGATGGGCGCGCTGGGTGCGCGCGCCTTCGTCGACGAGTTCAACAAGGCCCGCCCCGCAGGTCGGCTGGTCGGCGAGGTCGTCGACGGCACGTTGGAGGGCGCTGATGGTCCGCTGCCCTATCGCCTCTATCGGCCGGCGACGCCGGGGCCGCACCCGATCGTGGTCTATTTCCACGGCGGCGGCTGGGTGCTCGGCGACGAACAGTCCGACGATCCGTTCTGCCGCGACATGTGCCGGCGCGCGGGCATGATCTTCGTCAGCGTCGGCTATCGGCATGCGCCGGAGCACCGCTTCCCGGCGGCAGCCGAGGACGGCTATGCGGCGACGCGCTGGGTCGCGGCGCATGCGGCAGAGCTCGGCGGCACGCCGGGCCCGGTGCTGGTCGCGGGCTGGAGTGCCGGCGGCAATATCGCCGCCGTCACCTGCCAACTCGCGCGCGATCGTGGAGGCCCGCAGATCTCAGGCCAGCTTCTGGTGTGCCCGGTCACCGACTGCACATTCGACCGTCCGTCCTATGAGGAGAATGCAGTCGGCTATTTCCTGACGCGCTCGCTGATGTACTGGTTCTGGGACATCTACTGCTCGCCCGCCGAGCGCACCGATCCGCGAGTCTCGCCGCTGCGCGGCAGGGTCGCCGGCCTGCCGCCGGCGTTCGTGGTGACCTGCGAGTTCGATCCTTTGCGCGACGAAGGCATCGCCTATGCGGACGCGCTCGCAGCCGCAGGCGTTCCGGTCGACCAGTTGCAGGCGCGCGGCCATTTCCATTCGTCCTTCGCCATGGTCGACGTGGTGGTCACGGGCGTCAGCGGACGGCTACAGATGGCGGAGGCCTTGCGCCGCTTCGCCGGCCTTCCACCGGAGGCACGGCGCGGCCATGGCGCAAGCCGCGATCACGCGCGGCCCGCGCACAAGATCGCGGCCGCCGCGAGCTGACTTCCGGTGTCGCGGCTCTGGCGACGTGGATGCGGTCAAAAATGGTTTCGTCGACGGGAACGAAGCTTGGCCGCGCGCGTTGTGAGCGCGTGGCATTGAGATGCAGCGATAGGTGTTGGCCCCGGCACGCGACTATGCGTGCTGGGGTTCTTTTTGCGTGAGCGCGTAACAGGGACAGATGTCTTCCGAGTCCAAAGTGAACTTCGGCGCAACCGCGCGCTTGCGCAAATGGCCCTCACTCGGAAACCAGCGGCGCGAGGACCGGGAGACCTACCTCGTGCTCGAAGACACGCTGGACCGATGCATCACGGCCTTCATGGACAAGCCGCAGGCAACCCGGCACCTCTATCAGATCCATACGGCGCCACAACCGCCGCTGGTGACGGAGATTCTCTCGCCCGAGCACATCGCCGAGCTGTCCCGGTTGCGGGAGTTTCTCTGACGCCGAGCGACAACGAACGAGATCGCGAGGAACATTCTTCTGCTTTTTCCCGTTGACGGTGATGCGAAGCTAAGGCGTGGGTGCCAAGATGCTTGAAGCCGTCCCGTTATCCCTCGATGTGCCCTATGGCGCGGATCAAACACTGTTCGTCGTGATCGACCGGATCAGCGGCACCAGGGAAATCCGCATCGAGCGCGCGGATCTCGACCAGACGATCGGCGAGTTCATCGCCGGCTGCTTCCGCGATCCCGTGCGGGTCATTTCGTTCAACACGCTCGAGCACTGGGTCAAGGATATCTCGGCCGACGTCGCCCACGAAATCCAATCCCGCTCCGACATCGATGGCACCGACCTGCCCGACCATCTGCGGGACTTCGTCGAGCGCAACATCTGCGCGAGCTCCTGCACACCGCCCGGCCTGCACGCGGCATTTCGCGCGCGGATTGCGGGATGATCAGGCCGGCCGGCGCCTGCCGGCCATCGCCTCTATCTCGCGGCGACGATCGCCTGCGAAGGACAACAGTTTCTCGACCGTGGGCGTATCCGTGATCCGTTTCGCCAGCCGCTCGGCACGCGCAGCCTGGTCCTCAAGATACTGGATCGTGTTCACGCGCCCTCCCCGAACCGTCGAAATTTGTCTAGTCCGCCATGTTGCTTCAGCGAGACTAACAGCCGGTTAAGCGCGGTATGCGGGTGCGACGTCGCAGAGCCAGACTCCTGCGACGCGGCGGTTACTGCACCACGTCGAGCTTCACATTGGCGACGCCCTTGTTGACCATGCCGAGCGCCTCCGCGGCCGAATAGGAGACGTCGACGACGCGCCCGCGGACATAGGGTCCGCGGTCATTGATGCGGACCGTCACCGAGCGGCCGGTGGAGACGTTGGTCACGCGCAGGCGCGTACCGAACGGCAGCGTAGGATGGGCGGCGGTGAGTTCGTGCTTGTCGAACTTCTCGCCGCTCGCGGTCTCCTGGTCGTCCGAGTAGAAGCTTGCGACGCCCTGCGAGGCCGTGCGCGCCTCGACCGCGCGGGTCGGCGCGTGATGCCGCGGCCGGGCGTAGACGCCCGCGAGCCTGCGGGTCTCGTGACGGTGCTCGGTCATGGCTTGCCGGCTTGCAGTTGCGAATTCGGCTTTCTGCCGCGCCACCGGGGATTGCGCACAGGCAGCGAGCGATGCTGCGCCGATAACGGCGAGGACAAGTCGAGCAGCCTGCCCACGCGGGGAACCTTGGCTTGCGCCGTTCTGGTGAACGGTTCTGGCACATGCGAAGCGAGACATGATTACGCCTCCGACCGGCCCCTAGTCCGTCGGTCAATGGAGGCAGAACCTTGTCGGAAAAAAAGCCGGGCTGCGGCTGGATGCAGTTTCATCCGAGCTGTTGCGATTCCACCACAGTTTGTCGCGCTCTCGAATCAAGACGCAGCGCCTCCGATCGGGCGCATCAACCGTGGGACTCTCGCCAGAAAGCGGCGTGCGCTTCGCGCGCTGCGCTGTCCGTGAGAAGCCGCACGAGCTCACGCCAATAAAGCTTGCGCCATCGCCGTTGCAAGCCGGCCAGAAACTCGATCTCCCGCTGGGTCAGGAAGCACATCGCGACCTCAATCGTGATTCCGCGCACCTCGCGCGTCTCGCCTCATCCGCTACCGACAAGTCCACTCATCGGCGTAACATCGGCGCTGTCGGGAAACACGGTGCTGGCAAGCACGGTGTCCTCGACACGCAGATGGTCGCGCAGCAGTCCCTTCAGCACGGCGCGCAGATCCGTCGTCGGCTTCAGATCGCGATCCTCGAATAGTTGTGCCGGCTTCAATCCCGGCCAGTCCGCGATCACGCGGCCGCCCTTGAGCGCACCGCCGGTGAGGAATGCGACCGTGCCTGTGCCATGGTCGGTTCCTTCCGTGCCGTTGATCCGCGCGGTGCGGCCGAACTCGGTGACGACGGCGACGACGGTGTCGTGCCAGGCCTCGCCCATATTGGTCTCGATCGAGGCGAGCGCGCCGTCGAGTGCGCCGAGCAGGTTGAAGAGCTGACCCGAGGCAGCACCCTCGGCGATATGCGTATCCCATCCGACGAAGCCCATGGCGCCAACGCGCGGGCCGTCGTGCTTTGCGAGATAGCGCGCGGCGGTGCCGGCGGCTTCCGCAAAATAGGCGCGCACGCGCGCAATGCCGGGTGGCATCAGAGTCGGATCCTCCGACATCGGATCGCCCATGCCCGCAGGGCCTCCGAGCGAGGCAAGCTTCATGCGCGCTTGAAGCACGGCCGCAAGCTTGGGATCAGTGTGCTGATAGAGATCGAGCAGGCGATTCTGCGTATCCTCGCTCGCCGACAAAAGCTTTTGCGGCACCCATGTCATCACGGGTGCCGAGCCGCGCACAACCAGCGGCGTCACCGCACCGACGCCGAGCGCACGGCTGCCGCGCGGATCGACACGACCGCCCGATTCCAGCGCGACCAGCGCCCGATTGAGCCAGCCGGAGCCGATCGCGCCGGGTTTTGCGATTCCGCTCTCGAGAACGTCCTGGCCGTCGAAATGCGAACGCTCGCGATAGGGCGTCGCCGTGGCGTGCACGATCAGCGCCTGCTGGCTCTTGTACAGCCGATGCAGGTTGGGCATCGCCGGATTGAGCGCGAAGAAGGGATCGAGCGGCAGCGCCGGCGTCTTGCCGTCGAGCACCAGAGCGCGCTCGCCGCGCAAGGAGATCCAGTCGGGATCGCCGACCGGCGCGACCGCGCCGAGACCGTCGAGCGCACCCCTCAAGATGATGACGAGCAGGCGCGGATCGCGCCCTTCCGCGCGTGCGAGCTTCGGCATCTGGCTCCACGCAAACAGCGCGCCCGAGCCGATCAGCAGCTCACGCCGTGTCGGCAGGTGGTTGGCGAAGCTCATCCTCACCTCCTCTGGAAGTCCGCCGACATGAACAGGAGCGCGAGCGCCTGTTGCCGGCTTTCGGCGCGATTGACCGCCTGTTTCACCTCGGACGACACCTGCGACGCGAATACAGTCTCGATGATGTCCTGCGGATCGGCTTGGCCTGCGACGCGTTCGGCGAAATTGTTAGCAATGTCGAGCCGCCGGCCCACGCCGTCGATCCAGCTCGCCTCGTCGTCGGGATAGCCCTTCGGCGCCGACGGCCGCCACAGCGCCTCGCCGAGGAGCTCCAATCCCCCCGTGTAGCGCGTCGGATCGACCTGAGTGATGCCGGTCGCGCGCACCATGCCCAGGCCCCATTCGCCGGGACGCTTGAGCTTGGACGGCGGCTCGCTCCACGCCTCGGGCGAGGACACCATCGTCTTGGCGACTTCCTTGAGGTCGCCGTCAGTCTCGCGAAACGTCTTCGCCATCTGCTCGACCAGCGCAGGCGGCGGCATCGCGGCAATGAAGTGGCGCGCGAGCTTGGTCGCGACATGCGTTGCCGTCGCAGGATGGGCCGCGAGGTCGCGGAGCACGGCGCGCCCCTGCTCGACGCCATCCTGGTCGTAGAGCTTGCCGAGCACGGTCTGCCCGCCGGGCTCATGCAGCCGCGGGTTGAAGCTGAATTCACCGCCTCGCTCGGGATCGTTGCCGGGCGGAATCAGGGTCCAGCCCGTCAGAACGTTGGCGAAGCCGATGATATCGTCCTGCGTGTAGCCGCTGCGCACACCGAGCGTGTGCAGCTCCATGATCTCGCGCGCAAAATTCTCGTTCAGGCCGCGGCTGCGGTTGATGCCGGCGATCGAGTTCGCGCCCATCGAACCGAGATTGTCGAGATAGAACAGCATGGCCGGATGGCCTTCGGCGGCCTGCAGGAGATCGTTGAAGCGGCCGAGCACGTGCGGACGAACGGCCTCGCGCTCATAGGCACCCGACATGCTCTGGATCTTGTTTGCGGAGATGCAGAAGTGGTTGGACCAGAACCACACCAGACGCTCAGCAAAGCCGATTTCGGCGGCCAGCGCAGCCTCCGTGCGCACCTTTGCTTCCTCGAGATAGATCGGCCGTCCTGGATCGGGAACGGCGTCGGCGGCCTTCTTGGCCGCCATCGCGGCAGCTTCCGCGCCCTGACCTTGGCTTTGTCCTTGGGTCTGTCCCTGCTTCTGCGTCTGGTTATTTCCTTGGCTGGCGTCCTGGCCCTCGGCCATGACGGGAGCCGCGGCCATCTGCTGTTTCTTGGCTTCCTGCTTGGCCCGCGCCGCACGCTTGGCGTTGGCGTCTGCAACCGTGCGGTAGGCCTTGGCGCTGGAGGGCAGGCTCGCTGCGGCTGCCAGCAGCAACGGCCGGTCGAGCTCGGCGATCAGCGCTGCGCGTGGGTCGGCCTCGATCGCGGCAATCGACCCCGGTCGCGGCCCCATGCCGAAGCGATGGAGCGCCAGCACGGCTTCAGCCTTTGCAGAATTGCTCATGGCGGGTGCCCGATATGTCAGCCAACCGAACCTTCGCGCCAAGTCGGCTCGGCCGACCACGACGCCCCGTAATGCTACAGATCGTAGCATTTGCATCTATCGACCGCAAGCTCCGATTGAGCGGCCCGCGACGGGTGCTCATCAACCTCGCCCCGCAAATCAAGGCGTTCAGCCCGTAGGCGAAATCACCCGCAAGACATCTCTGAAAACGCCGTTTTGCAATTGAAACGCTTGCGGACTGTAGTCCTGGTAGTATCCCGCAGTCACCACGACGACGAGATCGAGCTCCGGAACGATGCGGATCGACTGCCCGCCTCGACCGAGCGCGCCAACCCAGTGGACCTCACGTCCATTGATCTGGGAGCGACCCAGCCACCAGAGATAGCCGTAGAAATAGGGACCCGTGGCTTTCAGCTGCGGTGTCATCGAGGCGTCGATCCATGCCTTCGAAACTATCTGGCGACCGTTCCACCGGCCGCCCGCGAGGACGAGCTGGCCGATTTTTGCCATGTCGCGTGGTCGCAAGCGCAAACCCCCTCCGGCATCGCTATCCCCCTTGACCCAACTCGCATGCTGCGTTCCTAGAAGTTCGGCCCCAGCGCGATTTTCGTGATGGTGCCGTTCTTGACCCCGATCCGCCATTCCGCCGAGCCGTTGGCGAACTGCGCGATGTAGATGTCGCTGTCGAGCGCGGTGACGCCGCGGAACGACATCGCGCGCAGCGCACCGAGCCGCGTCAGGATCGCCTGGTCGAACGGAAGCTGCTGACGCGTCTGCTCGGCGACCTCCGTGGTCATGTGGTCATAGTCCGGACGGCCCTTGCCGACGCTCTCGATGTACTGCCGCAGCATCTCCTCGCCGTTGGCGATCGGCATGTTCCGCCGCGCCACGCGCCCGAGCCGTGCCCCGGGATGCGGCGCGTCGACGTTGTAGAAACGCGTCTGGCGTCCCGGCAGCAGGATTTCGCGACATTGTCCGGAACGGTCGGCAATCACCCACGGACTATTGACCGTGGTGAGGAAGGACGACGTCATGCTGCTTCCGATGGTCGTCTGCACGCGCCGATTGCCATCCGCATCCAGGTTGAAGACCTGAATGTCGTCGCCGGTGTCGTTGTAGAACATGATCCTGATCGGCGAGGTGCCGGCCTGGCCGCGAACGGCGGCTTGTTCCGAACAGGCGACGATGCCGCCGAACTCGTCGTTGCCATCGGGACGGAAGATGACGTCACCGGCCTTGCCGTCCGGGTCGATCAGCAGGCGAAACTCGGCCGTGCCGTTCTCGAACTTCGCGCCATAGATGTCATAGCCGCCGGGGCCGACGCCGCGGAAGAAGATCGATTCCACCGCGCCGAGCGCCAGGAACGTCGCGTGCAATTCACCGACCTGCCGATGGATCTTTGCGGCCAGCGACGCGCTCATGGAGTCGTAGTTCGGCGTGCCGCGGCGCAAATCTTCGATCCCGCGAAGGATCATGTCCTTGCTGCCCGGCGCCGGGACCTGTTCCCTGAACCGCTCCGGAACTTCCGCGATCCGCCGCAGGAAGTCGGCCTCGATGCTGCCTGCGACGGCCTCATCGATGCGCCCCGCCAGGCGCGGGCCTGACGCGGCGCTGTGCAGGAGGACCCGCGCCACCTGGGCCTGATCGTCGCGCAGGAAGACCACGAGATCGTCGCCCCTGATCGAGAACGCGTCGGCGCCTTCGGCCATCAGGGCAAAGGCGGGCCGGCCGGTTTCGTGCACCAACAGCCGGTTACCATCGCGCTTGACGGTCAGCACCCGATTGGATGCGACCTTGTACCAGCCGACATACTGGTCGAGCGTGGCTGTATCGGCGGCCGGAGCCGGCATCTCGGCGACGCGGGTGGCGCGGACGTCGCGACCGTTCACCCGCATCATCAGCTCCGAGGACCGGCGCTCCGCATCGACCGGGAACGTGATGTTGCCGAACGAGGCGACATAGGATGCGAGACCATCCCGCTCCGTCAGTCGCAGCTTGCGCTGCCCGGTCCACTGCCCAAACAACTCGTCGCCGTCGCGGAAGATGGCGAATACCGACGTCGGGCCAAGCGCGTAGAAATTGACGAACGCGCGGTAGCGCTGGGCGCTGCCGGCCTCCCCGACATCCTCCACGGTCGGGCTCGCCTCCGGCGTGCGATAGGCGATCATGCCGGTCGAGACGATCACGGCGGGCACGATCATGGCCGCGATCCAGACACGCTTGCGCCAGCCGACCGCAGCGGGCATGGCCGCTGCTGCAATGATGCGCTCGACGCGGGCGCGCACAGTCGATGCCCGCGCCATCGCGAGCTCCATCGGACGCGGCTTCACAGAGGTTGCGACGTCGAGCAGGATTTCCGCGTAGGACAGCCTGTCGTCGATCGCCTCGATCGCCTGGACGTCGCTGATGATCTCGGCAAGCTCGGCGAGATGCGCGAGCTGCCACCACGAGAAGGGGCTGAACCAGAACACGGCGCGGTTGAGCGAGGCGAGCAGCAGAACGTAGAAGTCACGATTGGCGACATGCGCGCCCTCATGGGCGAGCACGGCGAGCCGCTTCCGCGCGTCCCAGTCAAGAAACTGCGGCGGCACGAGAATGGTCGACCCGAAGGTGACGGGACCGCCGACGTCGCGGCTGACGCGCACCTCGGCATTGACCACCCGGGGGCCGCCCATCGGCTTCGCAGCCCGCGCGAGACGAAAGGTCAGCCAAAGGCCAACGAGGAGCCGCAGCAGCAGGAAGCCGGCGACGCCGGCATAGGTCACCGTGGCGATGGCCCACCAGTTGATCGGCACCGCGCTTTTCGCCAGCGGCGCCAGGGCTGCGCCGTGCTCGGCGGACAACAAGGGCGGCAAGGACTCGGCCAGCTGCGCTTCAGCCGGCCAGACGTCGTCCGGCGCTGCCACCGGCAATGGCAGGCGGGTGATGGTGAGCGTTGGCCAGTGCATCACGAACGGCATCGCGAGCGAGGCCAGCAGCACGACGACCCACGCCGTCATGTGCACGTGCGGATTGCGCACGCGAAAGAGATAAAGACCAAACCAGACGACGCCTCCCAGTACAAAGGAGCGCAGCGCCGCCTCTGCCAGAGTTGCGATCATTCCTTCTTCACTCCCCTTACCTTTTTCGCCTTGGCCACCTGGTCAGCCAGCGTGCGCAACTGTTGCTGATCGAGCATCGCATTATCGACCATGCCGACCAGCACCTCCTCGATCGAGCCGTTGCAGAACCAGTCGACGATGCGCTGGACCGCCTTCGCCGCGACGCGCGCGCGGGGCTCGACCGCCTGGTAGACATAGGTGCGTCCGTCCACAGTGTGCCGCGCGTAGCCTTTCTCTTCCAGCCGGCGCAGGACGGTGCGGACTGTCGATTCCTTGAGACGACGCGGCAGCCGTTCACGCACGACCTCGGCCGTCACCGGCCCGTGAGCCCAAACCAATTGCATGACCTCGCGCTCGAGGTCGCCCAGTTCGGGCAAACGATCGTCCATGATGTGTGACCTTGCGGCTGAAGGTTTATTGTAACGCTACAGATCGTCGCATATGCGGCCGCACCGCGCAACGGCGTTTCCACCTCAGATAGTGCCGTGGTGCTGACCGATCCGGTCGCCGGGGCGGGCGGCGGCGCCGTCAGTAGTGCGGCTCGTACATCAGCGACCGGACGAGGCCCATCACGTCATTTGGCGCCGGCCCTTCCGCAAGGCCGCGCTGATAGGCAACCTGGGCGACCGCGGCGGCGATCTTGGCCGAGACCTCGCGGATGCGCGGCAGCGCCGGATAAAGGCTGCCCTGGTCGAGATCGTCCCTGCCGACACAATCGGCGAGCGAATGCGCGGCGGCCATGAACATCTCGTCGGTCACGAGGCGCGACCGGCTGGCGATCACGCCGAGGCCGACGCCCGGGAAGATGTAGGAGTTGTTGCCCTGGCGCGGGACGAAGGTTCTGCCGTTGAGCGTCACCGGGTCATAGGGACTGCCGCAGGCGAACAGCGCGCGGCCCTCGGTGTAGCGATAGGCATCCTCGGCCGAGCACTCCGCCTTCGAGGTCGGGTTGGAGAGCGCGAACACGATCGGACGCGCGTTGAGTTTCGCCATCGCCTTGAGGACGTCCGGCGTGAACGCCCCACCGACCGCCGCCACGCCGATGATCGCGGTCGGCTTCAGCGTTTCGATCGCCGCGGGGAAGTCGGCGATCTGCCCATGGTCGTGGGCGTAGCGCAGCTTGTGACCGGACAGGCCGGCCCGCCCCTTGACGACGAGGCCGCGGGAATCCACCAGCCAGTTGCGCCCCAGCGCTTCGGCTTCGGAGGCGCCCTCCGCCATCATCGCCGAGACCACGAGATCGGCGATGCCGGTCGCCGCCTCGCCCGCGCCCAGGAACAGGATGCGTTGATCCCTGAGCTTGCCGCCGCTGACGCGCAGAGCCGAGAACAGGCCGGCAAGCGCCACCGCCGCCGTGCCCTGGATGTCGTCGTTGAAGACGCAGACCTCGTCCCGGTATTTGTGCAGAAGCTTGAACGCGGAGTGGTTGGCAAAATCCTCGAACTGGATCAGCACGCCCGGAAACGTCTTGCGCGCGGCCTGCATGAACTCGTCGACGAAACTGTCATAGGCTTCGCCCGTCAGGCGTCGTTCGCGCAAACCGAGATAATAGGGATCGCGCAGCAGCTCCTCATTGTTGGTGCCGACGTCGAGCACGATCGGCAGACACTGCTCCGGATGCACGCCGGCGCAGGCCGAATAGAGCGAGAGCTTGCCGACCGGGATGCCCATGCCGTTGGCACCGAGGTCGCCGAGACCGAGAATCCGTTCGCCATCGGTCACCACGATCAGCTTCGCCGGATAAGGCCAGTTCTTCAGGAGCTCGGCAATCTGGCCGCGGTCGCGCGAGGAGATGAACATGCCGCGTGGACGCTGGAAGATCAGGCCGTATTTCTGGCAGGCGAGCCCGACCGTCGGGGTGTAGATCAGCGGCTGGATCTCATCGATATTGTCGCAGACGACGCGAAAGAACAGCGCCTCGTTGCGATCATGCAACGCGTTGAGCGCAACATACTTCTCGAGATCGCTCGGCAGATTGCGCAGATTGATCAAGACGCGCTCCGCCTGGTCCTCCATCGTCAGCACGCAAGGCGGCAACAGGCCTCGCAGGCCGAGCGCGGCACGCTCCTGTTCGGTGAAAGCGGTGCCCTTGTTGAGCAAGGGATCGCGGAGCAGCGTCATGCCACGCGGCGAGCTGGAAGGCGTTGAGTGGGCGCTGACCCGGTCAGGTCTATTCACGAATTCCCCCAAGAGTTTCTTATGTGAGAACAAACATTGTCGGCCACCCCTCGATTGAGATCAAGGACGTTACAGGTCAAGCCCTGATTGTGATCTCGCACCGCAGCGACGCGCGTGTGATGAAGAATGACGCAGGCTGCCGCTGCTGCATCAGGCCAGCCACAAGAGTTAACGCCGAGCCCTATTCCGCCTTGATGTCGGCGATCTTCACGATGCGCCACCACTTGTCGGTCTCGGCTTTCTGGAACGCTGTGAGTGCGGCCGGAGCCTGCTGCTCGCGCGGCGGGATCTCCTGACCGAGCTCCGCGAAGCGCTGACGGACGGTGGGATCGGCGAGCGCGGCAACGATGGCCGCGTTGAGCCGCTCGACGACGTCCCTGGGCGTGTTCTTCGGCGCCCATAATCCGTGCCAGTAGGAAATGTAGAGGCCGGGGAGGCCCGCTTCGTCGACCGTCGGAATGTCGGGCGCGGAGGCAAGTCGCGTCGGCGAGGTCACCGCAAACGCCTTGATCGTGCCGTTCTTGATCTGCGGCAACGAATTCGACGCCTGATCGAACATCAGGTCGATCTGCCCGGCCACGAGGTCGATCATGGCCGGCCCGGCGCCCCGATAGGGCACGAACTGGAATTCCGTGCCGGTCCTCGTCTTGAAGAACACGCCGGCGACATGCGCGCCGGAACCGGCGCCGGCCGTCCCGGCTGACGCCTTGTTCGGATTGTCCTTCAGCCAGGCGATCAGCTCCTTGAGATTGCCGGCCTCGAGAGTCTTCCTGCCGACGATGAGCTGCGGCCCGCTCGCAACCAGCGCGATCGGTTCGAAATCGGCAAGCACGTCGTAGCTGAGCTTGTAGACCGCTCCGTTCAGCACATGCGTGCCCCAATGACCGATGGTGATCGTGGTGCCGTCAGGGGCTGCCCGCGCCACGCGCGCGCCTGCGATGCTGCCGGACGCGCCGACCACATTCTCCACCACGATCGTTGCGTGAAGATCGGCCGCCATCCGCTCGGCGAGAATCCGCGCCAGCGTGTCGGTCGGCCCGCCCGCCGCAAACGGCACCACCAGTGTGATGGGCCGCGACGGGAACGGCTGGGTCGTCCCTGGTGCGGCAGACGCGACAAGTCCGATCAATGCGCAAATCGCAGTGACGCACCCGCGCAATCCGGCCGACAATCCACCCATCATTCCCCGGCCTCCCGCTTCCACCCACCGTTGACCGCGGGCATGTTTGTGGAGAGAAGTGAACGATGTCGCCGTTCAGGAGGCAAGGACGAAAATCAGCCGGTCGCCCGTCGTAAGGTCAGGTTCGAGGCCGTGTCGGCCGGCGCGGCGATCTGCGTCAGGATGGTTTGGGCGGAGGAAGCAATCTCAATTCCATTTTCCTGGAAGCGCAGCTTCATGCGGCGATTGAACTCGCGTTGAACCGGCCAACGGCCGCTGTCGGTACAGCGGATCTGGCCGACGATCGACACCATCGAACCATCCACCTTGTCGATGCCCCAAAGCTCGAGATCGCCGCGGATCGCGGCGCGAAATTCCGGCTCCCGGCGCATTTCATCGACGATATCCTTGAGGATTTGTCCGGCGCGATCGGTATCCTCCTTGTAGGCGACATTGACGCTGACGGATGCATTGCCCGCGCCACGGCTTGAATTGGTGATGGTGGTCACCGCGCTGAACGGCACGATGTGCACGGATCCGTCGCCGGTGCGCAGGCGAATGGTGCGGATCGAGACGTTTTCGACCACGCCCGTCAGCCCGGAGACGCTGACGGTGTCGCCGACTTGGACCGTATTCTCGAGGAGGAGGAACAGGCCGGTGATGAGATCCTGCACCAGCTTTTGCGAGCCCAAGCCGATGGCGATGCCGACGATGCCGGCCCCCGCCAGGAGCGGCGCGACATTGACGCCGATCTCGCTGAGCGCGGTGAGACCGACGACCGTCGCAATCAGGCAGAGCAACGCCGTCCGCAGCATCGGCTGGAACGTGCGCAGACGCGCCGCGCGGGCGTAGTGGCCGTCGCGCGACAGGACATTGACCTGCCGGTCCATCAGCGCGTTGCTGGCCTCCCAGATCGCCGCCGCGATCACCGCGGCGATGCCGATCGTCACCACCGCGGAGATGAGCCGGCTGCCGATCTGTCCGCCATAGAACCAGACGACGGCATCCACGCCCCAGACCTCCAGCACGGCCACGAATCCGATAAAGGCGATGATGCCCGAGACGATCTTGCGCAGCAGGGGCAGATAGCGGTTGGCGCGGATCTCGAGGCCGGGAAAGCGCTGGAGGATCTCCGGATTGATGCGGAAGCCACGATCGATCAGGCTCAGCGTCACCATGATGGCGACGCGCGTGATCAGCGCAACCGCGATGGTACCGACGAAATATTGGAGCAGCAGCGAATAGCCGTCACGGATGTTGAGCGCCCAGACGGCCCACAGGGCCAGATCGAGTGCAATAGCAAGATAATGCCAAATGCTGGCAACGCGACTGCGTATCCTTGCCGCAAGACCCTGCCGGCCGGCAGGCGCCCGAATGGCCTCGGCGACCTGGCGGCGGCATTGCAGGATGATGACCACGATGAAGAGATGCACGATCAGCATGACCATGCGCAGCAAGGCCGCATAGCCGACCCGATGCAAGCCGAGCAGCAGCGCCACGTTGGCAAAGGCGATGCCGGACACGCCGACGCCGACGATGCGCCGCGCCCAGATCTCGATATAGGCCGCGGTCTCGGCGCGAACCGGAAAGAGGCCGAAGGGCCCCGCCAGCACCCGGACAAGACAGATGAGTCCTCGCGAGAAGGCATAAGCATTGATGACGGCGAGGATGACGAGGCGAACGGTTGCCGGCTCACCAATCTCGGTACCGAGCAACGTCGTGGCGGTGCCGACAAAGGCGAACACCGGGACCAATTCGATCGCGAGCCGGCCGAGCACGAAGGGCAGACGGAGCAGGAGCTGCCAGGCCCGGGCCAGACTGGCGCGGCGGCGATGCAGCTCAGGCTCGGCGGCTACGGACGACGGATCGACGATGGGGAGCGCCTGCGTGGGCAGGTGCGGAGCCTGCGGCACGCGCGCTTCCAGGAATGCGACCGGACGCCTGATCAGGCGAAAAATCAGCCATTCGGCGCAGAAGGCACAGCCGAACACCAGCGCCAGCTTCCACGCGATCTCGATCAGCAGATTGTAGGCGGCGGGGTCATTCGCCGTCCGCACGATCCAGTAGTAGAACGCCGGAAAATGCGTAAGTGTCCGCGCCATGTCGGCGACCTGACGCGAGATCTCGCCGATCTCTTCCGAGACAGTCAGCAGGAGCTGCGCGCCGAGGCCGTCGGCTGACAGCGAAGCGGAGGACTTCTGCTCGGGCGCGGGCGTTGTGGCCTGCGGCTGATCCGACACACTAGCGATCGCGCGCAGCGTGTCGATCATCCGGGCACGCTTCTGATCGTCCTGCAGCGTGTCCAGCGCGCGCCGGGCCTGCTCCGGGGAGAGCATTGCAGCACTGCCGGTCGCGGGCGGCGCCGGTTCGGCGCGTGCACCGGATAGAGCTGAGATCGCGAGGAAGATGCAGGCAGCGAGAAGCGCCGAAGACAGCCTTTGCGACACGATGAGTTCCCAGAAATAGCTAAGGCGGTGTCAGAACCGGCACCGCCTTTGTGTACGAGTCATGTCGGATCATCGCTATTCGCCCCGGTCCTGTGTCGGAAGTTTGCCGTCGCGGCGACTTTCTCTTGGCTTTGTTGCGTCGCATGAATCGGGAACCGCACCACAGCGGACGTCCACTGCACGATCGCGGCAATCTGCGCGACAGGCAGCCGGTCTATCATCGATGGCTCAGTGATTTGTTCGAGCATGCACAAGGGCGTGGACACAATGCAATCACGAGACCGCATCATCATCACCGACACAGTGCGCTGGTGCTAAAACTACACCGCCGGGAAGGTAAGGGGCCATGCCTCACTGATGCGGCCCACTTCACCTTGACCCGGCGTGCCGTTCGCGGATTTTGCCGCTATGCGATAGTCCGAACGAGCTCCGTCGCACTTAACGCGGCTGGATCTGCGGAGGTGGTGTCATAGACCTCCCCTTGCTCATGACATGGACGTTACGCGTCGCGCTGGGCGACCACCGGCATGCTCCTCCCGCGCCATAAAACTGTCAAGCGGGATCAATGGCTCTGCCGGCAAATGTGAAGCCCCGACGCGCGTGTTCCGAGATCGGAATAAAACGGTTCCGCCAGCGTTTGTATCGACGAAGTCAACTGCAGTCCCGCGCTACCTCCCACCCGGAACATCACCGATGAAAATAGTCCATCGTCTGGCCGTCATCACCACGATCCTCACCGCATGTGGCTCCGCATGGGCGCAAAATCCCCCGCAGGTCTCGACCAAGAAGGTCGAGGGCACCGAGAACGTCTACATCTTCCGCTACGGCGGTCACCAGTCGATGTTCGTCGTGACCTCGCAGGGCGTGATCGCCACCGATCCGATCTCGTATGAGCGTCCCGCAAAACCCTATATCGACGCCATCAAGGCCGTCACCGACAAGCCGATCAAATACGTCATCTACAGCCACCATCACTACGACCACGCCGCCGGCGGCCGGGCGTTCAAGGACCTCGGCGCCATCTTCATCGCGCACCGGCGGTTGAAGGAGCGCTGGCTCGACTTGAAGAAACAGAACGCGCTGCTGGCAGATGTCGTGATGCCTGACCAGGTCGTCGACGACAAGAAGACCATCAGGCTCGGCGGCACCACGCTGGAGCTGGTCTATGTCGGCCGCAACCATTCGGACAATTCATTGGTGATGCGGCTGCCGAAGGAGAAGCTGGTCTTCGTCGTCGATTTCGCGCCGATCGAGAGCATCCAGTTCCGCAACATCCCGGACAACGCCTCGCCGCTGGAATATATCGCCTCGCTGAAGAAGCTCGCCTCGCTGAACTGGGACAGGTTGATTCCCGGTCACCCCAATGCCGGCGGACGCCTCGGCACCAAGAAGGACGTAGAGGACGACATCGCCTACATGGAAGATCTCTCCGCCGAGGTGAAGAAGGCGGCCGACGCCGGCAAATGCTTCGACACCGCGATGAAGGAGGTCAAGCTGCCGAAATACGAGAAGTGGGCAAACTACGAGAACGGCCTTGCCGCCAACGTCGAGCGCTTCTGCTACTGGTGGGGCCGCGGCTATTGATCGGAGTTCGGTCTGAGACCGCAGGGCATCTATCGGCCCCGGCGACGAAGGCTTCGCCGGGACGTCGCTCCCAACCAAAACATCGAAAACAACCCCATGCAAAGTAGCCCGCGGTCGCCGGCGAGACACTTCGTATTTTACGAAATCAGTTGACACGTCGGGCAAATCAGGGCGATAATTCTATCATTGCCCATCTTGGGATCGCCCTGGCTCCGTTATGGCTTTGCCAGACTGTTCGGTCGTGAGCCGACGCCGCCTCGGGACAATCCAGCTTCAGAGAAACATCTCGGTCAGATCGACCGTCGAGGCGTTGCCGATCTGGCCAAAGTGCCTGTCGAGCCAGCTTCGCGCCGCCTCGCGGCCTTCGTCGCGCAACCGGCACAGCAGACTCCATTCCGGGTGGAATTGCGTCGCGGTTCCGAGCTGCGACATCAGCTGGTCATTGCCGATCCAGTGCATGTACATGCGGCTGTGCGTGTCCTTGTCGAGCTCGCCATTGTCGATCAGCTTCGTCGCGAAAGCGATCGCGCGCATCTCGCGCATCAATGACGAATTGAAGCTGATCTCGTTGATGCGGTGGAGCACGTCGGCCGCGCTCGCCGGCAACTCGTCGCGCCGGATCGCGGTCACCTGCACGATGATGACGTCGTGGCTGCCCTTGCGATAGATCAGCGGAAAGATCGCGGGATTGCCAAGATAGCCGCCGTCCCAATAATGCTCGCCGTCGATCTCGACAGCCTGGAAATAGGGCGGCAGGCAGGCCGAGGCGAGCACGGCGTCCACGCTCAAGAGCGGCGTCTGGAATACCTTGATCTTGCCGGTCCGCACATTGGTGGCGTTGAGGAAGAGCTGCGGCGCCTCCGCCGAGGAATTCAGCCGGTCGAAATCGACGACCCGCTGCAACAGCGCGCGCAGCGGATTGAAGTGGAAGGGGTTGAGGACGTTCGGCGGCACCGTATGGGTCAGGGTGTGGACGAAGGAGTGCACCGGATGATACTCCGGCGGCAGCTTGAGCGCCTGAATCAACTGATTGAGCGGCGAGAACAGGTCGTACACCATGTCCATGCGCGATACCTCGTACCAGAACTGGTGCAGATTCTCCCGCGCAGCATCGGCGCCGCCGGCCGCCATGCCAGAGGCCATCGCCACCGCATTCATCGCGCCGGCGCTGGTCGCGCTGATCGCCTCGATCGCGAGGCGGCCGTCCTCCAGCACGAGATCGAGCACGCCCCACACAAATGCGCCATGCGCCCCGCCGCCCTGGATCGCGAAGTTGACGTTCTTGACGTTCTTGCTGCCGTTGCCCGTCACCTTGCGCCCTTCCTTCCTCCCCTCGCTTCGCCCTCGAGAGCCTGCTGCACCGCCTTGAACTCACGCAGCGAGGCCCTGTCGGCGCGAGGAAATTGCAGATCAAGCCGCTCGAGCGCGGCGACGATGACGGAGCCGATGACGACACGCGCGAACCATTTGTGGTCGGCGGGCACGACGTACCAGGGTGCATGGGTGGTCGCGGTGTGCCGGACGATGTCCTGATACACCGCCTGGTAGCGCGGCCACAGCGCACGCTCCTTGATGTCGTCCATCGAGAATTTCCACTGCTTGGAGCGGTCCTCCAGCCGGTCGAGGAAACGCTGGCGCTGCTCCTCCCTGGACAGGTTGAGGAAGAATTTCAGCACCACGGTGCCGTTGCGCGCGAGGTAGCGCTCGAAGGCGGAAATGTCCTCGAACCGCTCGCGCCAGATGTTCCTGGTGACGAGCCCGGTCGGCAGCTTCTCCTTGGCGAGGATCTCCGGATGCACGCGCGTCACCAGGCATTCCTCGTAATGGGACCGGTTGAAAATGCCGATATGGCCGCGCGACGGCAGTGCGACCACGTGGCGCCAGAGGAAGTCATGGTCGAGCTCATGGCTGGTCGGCTGCTTGAACGCGCGGACCTCGCAACCCTGCGGGTTGATACCTTCGAACAGCGCCTTGATCGCGCTGTCCTTGCCGGACGCATCCATCCCCTGGAAAATGATCAGGACCGACCAGCGGTCCTGCGCGTAGAGTTTCTCCTGGAAGTCCGCGAGGTGCTGCTTGTTGGCTTCGAGGATCTTCTGTCCCTCGTCCTTGTCGAGATCGCCCTTCTCGTTCGTCTTGTGGTCCTTCAGGTGAAACGTGCCCGAACCATCGTAGCGGAATGGGTTGATGAACCCGGCGAGCCCTGCGGCGAGTGTTTTGGAAGGTTTCTTGTTCATGAGCCCGGAGACGGTTTGCGTTGCGGCTTCAATCGTTCGAGCAGGCTACCAAGAATGCCCTTGGGGAGGAATATGATGAAGAGGACGAGCAGCACGCCATAGACGAGGTTGTCCCAGCCGACGGCCTTGGTTCCAAATCCGATGCGCAAGGATTCGGCGAGCAGGATGGTGATGATGGCGCCGACCGTCGGCCCCAGCGAGACGAACAAGCCGCCGACGATGGCCGCGAACACCATCTGGAGCGACACCGCGATGCCGCTCACCGTGTCGGGCGTGATGAACATCTGGTACTGGCAGTAGATCGCGCCGGCTAACGCCGTCATCAAGGCGCTGATCAACGTGATCTTCAGCTTCTCCGCGGTGACGTCGACGCCGGCGGCGGCCGCGGCGTCCTCATCCTCCGAGATCGCCTCCAGCGCGAAGCGGCTCATGCTGCGATCGACCAAGTGCCAGACCACGAGTCCTGCGAGCCAGACCGCAAGCGCAACCAGATACCAGGTCGTCTTGTCATCGAACTGGAGCGCCCAAACCCTGTTACCGGCCGCGCGATTGGGCGTATAGCCGAGCGAGCCGCCGGTCCAGTCGCGCGTGGCGGTAATGACCTGGAGCACGATGCCTGACAGCGCCAGGGTCACCAGAACGAAATAGTGCCCGGTGATCCGGAAGCGGAAGCAGGGATAGCCGACGATGAGCGCCAGCGTGCCGGCCGCGACCATGCTGACGGGAATGCCGATCCAGGGCGACACACCCAGATGATTCCACAACAGCGCCGTGACATAGGCGCCGATCCCCATGAAGCCGCCATGGCCGAGCGACACCAGGCCGAACCGTCCCATCATCGACCAGGATGTGTAGGCGAACGACCAGATCAGGATCAGCACCAATATGTGCAGGTGATAGGGATCGCGATAGGCGAATGGCAGCGCAACGAGCGCTGCAAGCCCGACTGCCCATGCGGCGAGATGCGCCTGTCTCATCATCGGCGCCTCGAGAGCAGGCCGGCGGGCCGGATGAACATCATGACGATGAAGAAGGCGAACGCCAGCACGTAGCCCCATTCGAGGTCGGAGAACAGGCCGCCGAGCGAGATGATCTCGGCGAACACGAAGGCGGCGATGAAGCCGCCGATGAAATTGCCGAGGCCGCCGAGCACGCAGATCAGAAAGGTGATCGGCCCGAACGACAGGCCGACGAAGGGATGCACGTCGTATTGCAGCACCAGGAGGCAGGCGGCGAGGCCGGCCAGCGCCCCGCCAAGCGCGGAGGTGATGATGTACATCCTCTTCGTATCGACGCCCATCAGCGCCATGATCTGCCGATCCTGGGAGATGGCGCGGATCGCCGTGCCGGTGAAAGTACGCGTCATGAACAGATAGACCGCAACCATTCCGACCAGCGCTGCGATGAAGGACAACAGCCGGGCATAGCTGAAATTCATATCGCCGAGCGCGAGCACAGGCAGGCGGATGCCGAGATTGCGGAAATCGATGCCGAAGGCGACAGTGGCGAAGCTCTGGAGCACGAACAGCACACCACCGGTCGCGAGTAACTGGTTGATCGGCGGTGCGGTCAGCAGCGGCGCGATCACGAGATAGTGCAGTGCCGCGCCAAGCAGCGCGACCAGAAGGATGGTGAAAGGCGCGGCAATGAAATAGCTGATGCCGTAATACTGGACCATGAAGTACATGGCGTACATGCCGATCATCACGAGCTCGGCGTAGCAGATCCAGGTCACGTCGATGACGCCGAAAATCAGGTTGAGTCCGAGCGCAAGCAGCGCCAGCACACCGCCAAGAAGGATGCCGTTGATCACGGCCTCCAGCAGGTAGATGTCGAAGATATCAAGAAATGCCTGCATGCGCCTGCCCGCCCCTCATACCCCGAGATAAGCTTCCTTGACCGTGTCGCTCGCCAGCATCTCGGCCGACGTGCCCGAGCTGCGGATGGACCCTGCCTCGATCAGATAGGCGCGGTCGACCACACGCAGCACCTGTTGCACGTTCTGCTCGACGATCAGTACCGTGAGGCCGCTTGCGCGAATCCGTTTCACGAGTTCGAACACCTGCTGCACCACGACCGGCGCAAGACCCGCCGAGGGCTCGTCAAGCAGCAGGAGTTTTGGATCCGACATCAGCGCGCGCCCGATCGCGCACATCTGCTGCTCGCCGCCGGACATGGTGCCGGCCATCTGATGGCGGCGCTCCTTCAGGCGTGGAAACAGCTTGAAGACGATCTCGAGGCGCTCGGCATATTTGTGACGCGCCTCCTTCGTGAAGGCACCCATCTTGAGATTGTCGTCGACCGAGAGTTGCGGGAATAGCCGCCGGTTCTCCGGCACATGCGCGATGCCGAGACTGACGATGCGGTGCGCCGGCGTCGTCAGGACATCGACGCCCTCCATTTTGATTGATCCGCGCGCGGGCCGGATCAGGCCCGAGATCACCCGCATCAGCGTGGTCTTGCCGGCGCCGTTCGGGCAGATCACGCCGACCGCCTCGCCGGCCTTGACCTCGAGATTGACGCCGAACAACGCCTGGAAGCTGCCATAGCCGGCATCGACGGATCGAAGCTCCAGCATGGCCTACCCTCCGGCGCGGCGGCGCGCTTCGGCGGCCGCGGCTTGCGTGGTCTCGGCATCGGTGCCGAGATAGACCTCGATAACCCGCACGTCGCTGGCGACTGCGCTCGGCAGCCCCTCCGAAATCTTCTCGCCGTGATCGAGCACCATCACGCGATCGACCACGCGCATCAACACGCCCATGATATGCTCGACCCAGATGATGGTGATGCCGAGATCGTCGCGGATCTTTCGCAGCATGTCGGCGGCCTGGTCCATCTCGGCTTCATCAAGGCCGCCGAGGCTTTCATCGGCGAGCAGCAGCTTTGGTCCCGTGGCGAGCGCCTTTGCCAGTTCGAGCTTCTTGAGCCCTGCGGCACCGAGGCCATCGACGCTCGCATGCCGATCGGTCGGCAGCCCGACCATGGCGAGCGCGCGCTCGGCGGCCTCTTCCGCTTTGGCGCGGCTGTGGCGGCCCTGGCCGTAGAAGCCTGCGAGCGCCACGTTCTCGAATATGGTCAGGCGGCGGAACGGCCGCGGGATCTGGAAGGTGCGGCCGATGCCCCGGTTGATGATCCGGTGCGGCGCCAGGCCTGCGATCTCCGATCCTGCGAACAGGATCGAGCCGGCGGTCGGGGCGAGCGTGCCGGAGAGCATGTTGAAGATCGTGCTCTTGCCCGAGCCGTTGGGTCCGATGAGGCCGAGGATCTCGCCCTGATCGACCTTGAAGGCAACGTTATTGACGGCCGTGAAGCCGCCAAAACGTTTCACCAGCCCGCGAACTTCCAGCACCGCATCCCTCCGCCGCGCCTCACGCTACTGGTTGCTGTAAGTGGTGCCCTTCGGCAGCGGCAGCACGGCCTCGCGCTGCGCCTGACTCTTGGGCCACACCACATAGGATTTGTCGTCGAGATACTGGATCACGACGGGGAACGAGCGCTCGTTCTGGCCCGCCACCGGCGTTCCCTCGCCGTAGAACTTGACGCCGAAGCCGAGCATGGTGCCGCCTTCAGGGATGTCGGTGTCGAGCGAAGCCTTGCGCAGCGCGTCCGGATCGACGCCGCCATATTTCTTGATCGCGCGCGGCAACACGTCGGCCATGAACACGTAGGTGTTGGAGGCGCCGATGCCGACATGGGCGGAACGGATGGCAACGCCCGGCTTGATCTTGTCGAACTCCTCGCCGACCATCTTGATGACCGGCCCTAGCTTCGGGTCCATGGTCTTCTGGTTGGCGAGCCAGATCGAGATCGGATCGGTGTTGAAGATGTAGCTGGCATCGGCGCCCATGCCCTCCTTCAGCTTCTCATAGACGCCGTAGCCCGCACCATGCCCCATCAGCGCGCCGAACTTCAGGCCCTGCTCGCGCGCCTGACGAAGCAGGAGCGTGATGTCGGGATTGTAGCCGGTGTGGAAAATCACGTCGGGCTTGGCGCGCTTGAGCTTCGTGACCAGCGAGGAAAGGTCGGGCGCGGTCGCCGAATATCCCTCCTTCAGCACGACGTTGAAGCCGGCCTTCCTGGCGCCGGCCTCGTTGCCCTTGGCTACGTCGACGCCGTAGGCGCCGTCCTCGTGGATGATGGCGACGCGCAGGTCCTTCGGCTCCTTGCCGAACTTCTCCTTCGAGTTCTGCGCGATGAAGTCCATCGTCATCATGCCGAACTGGTCGCCGCTCGCTTGCGGGCGAAACACGTATTTGTAGTTCTTGTCGGCGAACACGGCGGACGAGATGCAGGTCGTCATCCACATGAACTTCTTCAACTGTTCGACGCGGGCCGCGACCGGCACGCACTGCGCGGAAGAGAAGAAGCCGAGCACCATGTCGACCTTTTCCTGCTCGAGCAGGCGGACGGATTCGTTGATGGCGACGTCGGGCTTGCTCTGCGCGTCGGCGTAGACGGCCTCGACCTTGTAGCCCTCGACGCCGGTCTTTGCGAACTGGTCGAGAACGATCTTGGTGCCGAGATATTCGAGCTCTGACCCGCCGCCGGCGAGCGGTCCGGTCAGGTCAAAAATCACGCCGATCTTGATCTTCTTGTCCTGAGCCTGGGCGGATGCCACCAGACCCGACGCCGCGATCACGACCATAAGCCCACGAATTAAGTGACGTACCAAGCGGGCAGCCATGCGCATGCGCATCAAAACCTCCCTGGACGATTGTGCATTGCAGTCTTTTTGCTTTTACTTTTTGCCCATCACATGGGCTGGGAGATGCGATGTCAAGCCGAATAGCGTCGCGGGCTTAACGCGTCAGCGCGCGGCGAATTGCTGCTCGATAAAGGCCGTGACGAAGCGCGGCATGGTCGGCGTCAGATCGCTGACCCCGCGGACCAGGTGAATGGCCGACAATTCGGGTTCGGCCTGCGCCGCGAGATTGGCCTCGATCCGGGCGCGCGCCATCTCGCCGGGCATGTCGAGATCGAGAATCCGGATCATTGCAATCGCGTGTCCCGTCATCACGCAATGCCAGTCCGCTTCCGCCCGGTAGTCCTCGGGCTTCAACCCCGTCTCCTCCTCGATCTCACGGACGACGCTGCCGGGGATGTCGAGGACACCGTCCGTGACGTCGGCGGGATCCGGCGTGCCGGATGGAAAATAGATACGGCCGGCGTTCGAGGTGTGCTGGCCCATCTCGCCCATAACGAAGGCGCCATCGGACGTTCGCAGCGCGCCCATGCCAAAGCCGTTGAACACGGCCTTGTCGGGAAAACCCCAATCGCGCCAGGCGAGGAAACTGGCGAAATCGGCCTCGAAATACCGCGCAGAGAGATGGCCGCCGGACAGCACGGGATCGCGCCCGAGCAGAATGGGGCCATTCCAGATCTGCGGTCGCTCGCGCTGCTGCTCGGCAAAATGCGCCGCGATCTCGGCGCGCCGTTCTTGCGCGAACGGCCAAGCCTGCGATCGCACGCTGAGATCAAGCGTCGTGACGCGGTGAATGCTCGGGGACGTCATGAATGCCTGCATATCGGCGCTTCACGTCAATTGCCTGGCAGCACTATTTGGAATTCATCCCCGTGGTCTTCTTGGCCTGCTCGACGAACTTGTTGGTGAAGGTCTTGCTCACGTCGATCTTGGCGTTCGCAACCTCGGGCGAGCCGACGCTGAACACCGCGAGCACGGCGTCCGCGCCCTTCGGGTCCATCTTGCCGGTCTCCGAGAACATCGGGATCGTGTTCTTCAGCGCGGCGAGATAGAGCTCCTTGTTCTTGCCGACCGTCTCTTCCGGCATCTTCGCCATGATGTCCTCCGGCGAGTGCGAATGGATCCAGGCGAGCGTGTTCAGCATCGCATTGGTGAGCGCCTGCGTCTCCTTCTCGTGGGAAGCGACCCAGGCCGCGGTCGAGTACAATGCGCCGCCCGGATATTCGCCGCCAAAAGTCTCGAGCGTATCCTTCTGCGTGCGGGTGTCGCTGAGGATGCGCAGATCCTTGTGACTGCCCTGGAGCACGGTGACGGAGGGATCGAGCATCACGGCCGCATCGATCTGGCCCTGCTCCATGGCCGCGACCGCGGTCGCACCTAAGCCGACGCCGATCACGGCGGTGCCGGCGGGATCGAGGCCATTCTTCTTCAGGAGATATTTCAGGAAGAAGTCGGTGGAGGAGCCGGGCGCGCTGACGCCAACCTTCTTGCCAGCGAGATCCTTCACCGACTTGATCTCGTTGGTATGCGAAGGTGCGACCACCAGCACAAGGCCGGGATAGCGGTCATAGACCACGAAGGATTGCAGCTCCTGCTTCTTGGCGGCGAGGTTGACGCAATGGTCGAAATAACCGGAGACGACGTCCGCGCTGCCGCCGAGCACGGCCTTGAGCGCATCGGAGCCGCCCTTGAGGTCGACGAGATCGACATTGACGCCGGCTTTCTCGTACTCACCGAGCTGCTTGGCCAGCACCGTGGGCAGATAGCACAGGCAGGAGCCGCCGCCGATCGCGATGGTGACCTTGCTCTGCGCTGCCGCGAAGCCGGTGGTGAGCGTGAGCGCGAGCAGCGCGCCCGCGAGCCTGGCAATCGTGTTCTTCATTGGTTTCCTCCATTCGGCTGGCGGCACATTAGAGCAGCGGGACTGGCTTGAGAAGCGCTGGCCAAGACACTGGTCATCGGACTTTCGGCGCAATAGCATGACGGCATAACAACAACCCTTTGTCGGGAGAATCATCCATGAACCGCATCGCAACCGCCGTCTCGCTCGCCGCCGCCTTCGCCGCAGGGTGCGGCGTGACCTACCTGCTGCAGCCGGCGTGGGCTGCCGAAAACATCACCGCGCAACTCATCCACACCGGCGAGATGGAGGGCGATGCGCTCGGGCCGGCGAACAGTGTCGGCTACCGCTCCAAGATGTTCATGGCCGCAGACGGCGCCACCGTCTCGATCCAGGTCGGCAACGTGCCCAAGCATTTGCATCCCAACACCAACGAGATCCAGTATATCCTGGATGGGACCGGGACGATCTGGCTCGGCGACAAGGAGGTGACGGTGAAGCCGGGCGACCTCGTGATCATTCCCAAGGGGATGCCGCATGGCGGCACCAAGCCGATCAGCGGCCAGGTCAAGGCGATCGCGATCAAGACACCGCCGCAGGCGCCCGACGACACCAAGCTTCTGGACTGAGCTGGAAAGGCTCATACACTTGTCCGGGCCCGCATCCCTGCGCGGGTCCGGCAACGATCGCACCATCCCTAGCCTCGCCCGTCCGCGGCCGTCGGCCGCCACACGAGAAGCCGGCGCTCCACCATCGTCACGCCCATGTCGATCAGGAGGACGAAGGCCGACAGCACGAACATCCCGGCAAACACGCCGGCAACGTCGAACACGCCTTCGGCCTGCTGGATCAGGTAGCCGAGGCCTGCGGCAGAGCCGAGATATTCGCCGACGACGGCGCCGACCACGGCAAAGCCGACGGAGGTGTGCAGCGAGGAGAACATCCACGACAGCGCCGAGGGCCAATAGACGTGCCGCATCAACTGCTGCTCGCTCATGCCGAGCATGCGGCCATTGTCCAGCACCGTGCGGCTGACCTCCTTGACGCCCTGATAGACGTTGAAGAACACGATGAAGAACACCAGCGTCACGCCGAGCGCGACCTTCGACCAGATGCCGAGGCCGAGCCACAGCGCGAAGATCGGCGCGAGCACCACGCGCGGCAGGGCATTGACCATCTTGACGTAGGGATCGAACACGGCGGCGACCAGCGGCTGCCGCGCGAACCAGAAGCCGACCAGCACGCCGCCGAGCGAGCCGATCACGAAAGCGAGAATCGACTCCCAGAGCGTGATCCAGAGATGCTTCCAGATCACGCCGCTCGCGAACCATTTGACGATCTGGCTGAACACGTCGGCCGGGTTGGAGAAGAAGAACGGCGGCAGCAGGATCTTTCCGAACACCGGAACGGTGGAGAGCACCTGCCACAGCACGATCGCGACCACGGCGACCAGCAATTGCAGCGAGAGCAGCGTGAGGCGCGACATCAGACCGCCTCCGCCTGGGTGGATTGTGCGTAGCCCTTCATCACCTCGTCCTTGAGAACGCTCCAGATCTCGCGATGGAGCGCATGGAACTCCTTGTCCAGCCGCACCTCGAAAATGTCGCGCGGGCGTGCCAGCTCGACGCGCCAATCGCCGATGATGCGCGAGGACGGCCCCGCCGACATGATCACGACGCGGTCGGCGAGTGCGATCGCCTCCTCGAGGTCATGGGTGACGAACAGCACCGCCTTGCGGTCGGCGCTCCAGAGTTCGAGCAGGAGATTGCCCATGACCTGCCTGGTCTGGGCATCGAGCGGGCCGAACGGCTCATCCATCAGCAGGATTTTTGGATCTCGGATGAGCACCTGCGCCAGCGCCACGCGCTTGCGCTGGCCGCCGGAGAGCATGTGCGGATAGCGGCCCGCGAACGCGCCGAGCCCGACCGAGGTCAGCCATTTTTGCGCGCGTGCGAGCGCCTCGGCGCGGGGCGTACCCTTGATCTCGAGGCCGATCGCAACGTTGTCGATGGCCGTTTTCCAGGGGAACAGCGCATCGGCCTGGAACAAATAGCCGGCGTCCTGGTTCAGCCCGGCGAGCGGCCGGTCGAACACCTTGGCGCTGCCGGCGGCAGGCTTCAGCAGCCCCGCGGCGACGTTGAGCAGTGTAGATTTGCCGCAGCCGGTCGGGCCGACAATGGCGACGAACTCGCCCTGGCCGACCGTGAGCTGCGCCTGCTCAACAGCCGTATAGACGCGCCCGTCCCCCAGCCGGAATGCGACTTTCGTATCCTCGAGCGCCACCGCCGTGGGCGTTGTCATCTGCCGAATTCCTCCCAGCACTTGAGGGATGCCTTAGCCGCTTGCGCCGGCAAGTTCAATCGAGCGGCCAAGCGTGGTACGCATGCGGGGTCGCCTCCATCAATCTCCCCTTGCGGGAGTGCAAGGCTGGGTCGGTACCGATGGCCTCCAAACCCGTGATCGGCTACGCGCATGTCGCGAAGAACTTCGGCCCGGTCGTGGCCGTGGACGGCGTTTCGCTCGACGTCGCCGAGGGCGAGTTTCTGGCCATCGTCGGCGGCTCCGGCTCGGGCAAGACCACCCTGCTGCGGCTGACCAACCGGCTGATCGAGGCCGACCGTGGCACGATCACGGTCGAGGGCGAGGATATCAGCCGCGTCGACCCGGTCGCGCTGCGACGGCGCATCGGCTACGTCTTCCAGAGCGGCGGGCTGTTTCCGCATCTGAGCGTCGCGGACAATATCGGCGTCACGCCGAAGCTTTTGGGCATCCCGCAGGGAGAGATTGCCGCACGCGTGGACGAGCTGCTCGACCTGGTGCGGCTCGACCGTATCCAGCATCGCGATCGATTGCCGCAAGACCTGTCCGGCGGACAGCGCCAGCGCGTCGGGGTGGCGCGGGCGCTCGCGGCGCGTCCGCGCATCGTGCTGATGGACGAGCCGTTCGGCGCGCTGGATCCCTTGACCCGCGACGCGCTCGGCGAAGACTATCGCGCGCTGCATCGAGAACTTGGCCTGACCACGGTCATGATTACCCATGACATGACGGAAGCGATCTTGCTTGCCGACCGCATTGCGGTGATGCGCGCCGGACAACTGCTCGCGCAAGGCACGCCGGCGGAGCTCGGCCGAAGCGGCGACGCGTATGTGCTGGAGTTGTTGCGCACGCCCCGGCGCCAGGTCGCGCGACTGAACGAACGGCTGCCGCAGGGTGGTGCGGCATGAGCCTGATCTCCGATCCGCGCTGGGGCGAGGCGCTGTCGCATCTGCCGGACTATCTCGGCAATCATGTGCGGGTGAGCCTGGCCGCACTCGCGCTTGGGCTCATCGTCAGCCTGCCGCTCGCGATCCTCTGCCGCAACCGACCGGTCGCGCGCAACATATTGCTCGCACTCGCGAGCATCGTGCAGACCGTGCCGGGGCTGGCGCTGCTCGCGCTGTTCTATCCGCTCCTGCTGCTTGCGGCCTCCGTGACGCTCTCCTGGTTCGGCGTCACCTTCTCCGCCTTCGGCTTCCTGCCGGCGATGCTGGCGCTGGCGCTCTATTCCATGCTGCCGGTGCTGCGCAATGGCATCACCGGGTTGAACGGCATCGATCCCGCCTTGCTCGAAGCCGCCCAAGGCGTCGGCATGACGCCGCGGCAATCGCTGCTGACGGTTGAACTACCGCTGGCGCTGCCGGTGATGATGGCGGGCATCCGCACCGCCGCCGTCTGGGTGATCGGCACGGCGACCTTGTCTACGCCGATCGGGCAGACCAGCCTCGGCAACTACATCTTCGCCGGCCTGCAAACCCAGAACTGGGTGTTCGTGCTGTTCGGCTGCGTTGCCTCGGCCGTGCTGGCGCTCGCGGTGGATCAACTGCTCGGCCTGATCGAAACCGGCTTGCGCAATCGCAGCCGCCTGCGCACGACGCTTGGCGGCGTCGGGATTGCGGCGCTGGTCGCCGCGACGCTCGTGCCCTCGCTCGGACGCTCGTCGCCCGCTTACGTCGTCGGCGCCAAGACGTTCGCCGAGCAATATGTGCTATCGGCCCTGATCCGGGATCGCCTGGCGGCGGCTGGCCTGCCGGCGACGACGCGCTCGGGCCTCGGCTCGAACGTCGCCTTCGAGGCACTGAAGGTCGGCGACATCGATCTCTATGTCGACTATTCCGGCACGCTCTGGGCCAACCAGTTGCACCGCACGGATATCAAGCCGCGCAAGGAGCTGATCGACGAGCTGAAGACGGCACTCGCCAAGCAGAATATCACGCTGCTCGGCGAGCTCGGCTTCGAGAACGCCTATGCGCTGGTGATGCCGCGCAAGCGCGCCGAGGCGCTTGGTATCCACTCCGTCGCCGATCTCGCCGCGCATACGGCAGACCTCTCGATCGCCGCCGACTACGAGTTCTTCTCGCGCCCGGAATGGGCGGCGTTGCGCGATGCCTACGGGCTCACATTCCGAGCTCAGCGGCAGATGCAGCCCGATTTCATGTATGCGGCGGTCGCAAGCGGCGAGGTCGACGTCATCGCGGGCTACACCAGCGACGGCCTGATCGCGAAATACGATCTCGTGGCGCTCGACGACCCCAAGAACGCGATCCCGCCCTACGATGCCATTCTGCTGCTCGCTCCCAAGCGTGCCGGCGACGAGCGGCTCAAGGCCGCGCTGAAGCCGCTGATCGATCGGATCGACATCGCCGACATGCGCGAAGCCAATCTGCGCGCCAGCGGCAACGATGCGAACTCGTCACCCGACGTCGTGGCAAAGTGGCTGTGGGAGAAAGTCGGCAAGCGATAGAGACCCGCGCGCGTCACGCTATAGTCCGTGGATCATGCCGGCGTTGATCAGCAGGCGATTGAGCCGTCGCGCTTCCTGGCCGTCCTTGCAGCCATAGAAGATGCCCTTGCAGCGTAGCATGACGTCCTTCTGCGCGGCGAAGGACGGATCGAGCGGGATACCGGCGGCTTCCTGGATCACCAGCGGCAAATAGGCTCCGTCAATCGTGTCCATCACGGCGTCGCTTCTCACCGGCTCGAAATTGATGGCGTCGATCGCATAGTAGGTGGCGTAGAGACGCGGATCATAGTCGTCGAGCTTCTTGCCGAGACTGCCTTCGTCGAGCCCGGGCTCGAGGATCTGCGGCGCGAATTCCGGCTGATGATCGCCATAGCGCACGATCAGGAACGGCTCGTTCGGAAATCTCTTCTTCAGGCCGGCCAGAAAGGCCTGGTACTGCTCGGCGCTCATCGCCTGCCGGCGCAGATATTCGTCGATCGACGATGTGTTGCCCGGCGCGCGCCAGCCCGGCATCAGGTCGGGACGGAAGCGTGTCTCCCAGGGAAAATGATTGGCGCCGAGATAGATGAAGCTGAACAGCGGCTTGTTCGGCGGCCGCTCGCCCATCAGCTCGAGCGCCTTGTCGTAGAAGAAAGAGTCCGGCTCGACGTCCTTCGCGCCGAGGTCCTTCGCATCATAGAAGCGCTCGATGCCGGTCGTGATCTGGAAGCTGCGCGCGCTCATGAAGGCGCCGTAGGCCGGATAGAGCGACATCGTGTCATAGCCGCAGCGGCGCAAGCTGAGCGGCAGCCCGCGCTCGACGCGCCCCGAGGCGATGCGCGTCACGAAATAGGCGAAACGGCCGAAGGAGCGCGACGACAGGCCGGCGAGCACGTTGTATTCGGTGAACCAGCTCGGTCCGCCATTGCTCTCGGCGAGGAAGGTGCGCTGCTTGCCGTCCCAGGATTTGAAGTGACTGCCATAGCCGGGCGGCACCTTGATGCCTTGCGCGGCGCGGATGTCGAAACTGGATTCATCATGGATCATGATGATGTTCGGCCGCCGCCCCGCGGGGTGGCAGGCATCGACCAGCGGCATGTTGAGATGCTCGCCGGTGGACGCGGCCGACTCCATGAAGCCGTATTGCACGAAGTCTGAGACCGCGGTGACGCCGGAGCGAAAGAATTTTGAGAGATAGCCGTCGTCGTAATAGCCGCGCCAGGCTTCGTCCGGATGATAAAGGGAATAGCCGACCAGCGCGGCGAGGCAGGCGAGCTTGCAGGCGAACGCCGGCAGGCGGCGGATGCGGAACGGATCGAGCCACCACAGCGCGTACATCAGCGGCAGGATGATGAGGCAGACCCCGATCACCGACCAGCGCAGGTTCGGGAAGATCGTGAACAGGAAGGCGACGGTGTCGCGGTCGATCATCATCAGGTCGATGAAGTTGACCGTCATCTGCACCACGTGGTGCTTGAGCTGCGACAACAGCACGAGCACCACGACCATGGTCAGCGACAGCGCGCCCGACAGCGCGGGGCGCCGGAGCAGCGTGATCCAGAAGAAATTGAGGATGCCCCAGGCAAGCGCGAAGCCGAGGCGCGAGCCGAAATCGGTCTCGGTCTCGTACATCAGCGCGAGCGCGGCCAGATGCGGCGCGGCGACGGCGAGCAGACGCCAGATGCCGATCGCGGCAACGCTCGCCAGCACGGCGGTGGCGGTGGAAGGACCTGGGTTGGGCGCGGACGCCATCGACGACACGCTGAACACGATCCGGCGCGGTGATGCCAAGCCGTCTGGCCAGCCTGCTGGCGGCCAGGGCGTCCGGCGCCGCCGGAGAGCGCCGTGTCACAAAACTGTAACGGAACAGACATGGGCAGGCAACGCGCCGCGCCGTCCGACCTTCGCTTAATGTTAGCGGGCGGCGAACGGGGCCCACGCCGCGTCCCGATCCAAACTCCAAGTCCCTCGCCCTGAGGAGCCCGCGAAGCGGGCGTTTCGAAGGGCGAGGCCCGGACTGGCAGCAGCCGGACCTCTATGGTTCGAGACGGCGCTATGCGCCTCCTCACCATGAGGATTGGGGAGCGTCATCCGCTGCGCGTGGCCCTCGCGATGCCGGCGACGCCCTCGGCCGCCAGTTGCAGCGCAGCGTCGATCAGCACCAGGCGGAGGTCGCCGTGGTGGTAGGGCCGGGCTTCAGCGGCGCGGCGGCTAACGTGGGGCTTGGGTTTTGGGATGTAGGCATTCAGCTAGCCACGGCGGAGGTGCGCTCCCTCTCCCGCCTACGGGGAGGTGGCAGCGTGCCTCTGGCCGAGCTCGCACCCAAAGTCGATCGCCGCAGGCTAGGAGCCCGTTGCTCGCATCTGCGATGGCCGGCAAGAATATCGATCTGACGTCAACTCTTAAGACGATGTGCCACGCGAAGCGGTCTTCGTGCATGCGCGCGAATGATCACAGTGCGGATGAAGAGCCGAATCTTAGACTCTGAAGTCGCTGGATTTTTGAGGATTCGGGGGGTGAGGCGAAGGCCTCAGAAATCGCGCGAGATCAAGAATGTGCTTTAAGCGTCAGTTCTTGGTCTTCAGGCGGCGCATCAACGTCGAAGAATTTGCATGAAGCACCAGCGCTTGGCGCTGGAGGAAAGAGCGAGACCGCGTGCTGCGATCTCGCTGCGGTTGTAGTCGCGAAGGTTTAAGATTTGGTTTGGCGCGGGAGCGCGTCGGTTATCCAGCTCTCGTGTCCCGGACGCGACGCAGCGCGTCAGCGATGCGCCGCAGAGCCGGGACCCATGGACCCCGGATCAGCAGCGCATCACTTCGTGCTGCGCTGCATCCGGGGAACGCAAACCTCAGTTCTTGCTCTTGTCGACCAGCGCGCCCTTCTTGATCCAGGGCATCATGTCGCGGAGCTTCGCGCCGACTTCCTCGATCGGGTGCTGGGCAAGCTTGGCGCGGGTCGCCTTGAACGAGGTCTGGTTGACCTTGTTCTCGAGCATCCAGTCGCGCGAGAACTTGCCGGACTGGATGTCGTTGAGAACCCGCTTCATCTCCTTCTTGGTCTCATCAGTGATGATGCGCGGACCGGTGACATATTCGCCGTACTCGGCGGTGTTGGAGATCGAGTAGTTCATGTTGGCGATGCCGCCTTCATAGATCAGGTCGACGATCAGCTTCACCTCGTGCAGGCACTCGAAATAGGCCATCTCCGGCGCGTAGCCGGCCTCGACCAGGGTCTCGTAGCCGCCCTTGATCAGCTCGACCAGGCCGCCGCAGAGCACCACCTGCTCGCCAAACAGGTCGGTCTCGCACTCTTCCTTGAAGGTGGTTTCGATGATGCCGGCGCGGCCGCCGCCGACCGCCGAAGCGTAGGACAGGCCGAGGTCATGGGCGTTGCCCGAGACGTCCTTGGCGATCGCGATCAGGCAGGGCACGCCGCCACCGCGCTGATACTCCGAACGCACGGTGTGGCCGGGGCCCTTCGGGGCGATCATCAGCACGTCGAGGTCGGCGCGCGGGTCGAGCAGGTTGAAGTGGACGTTGAGGCCGTGCGCGAAGACCAGCGCCGCGCCCTTCTTCATGTTGTCGTGCAGGTGCTCGCGGTAGATATCGCCCTGGAGCTCGTCCGGGGTCAGCATCATGACGAGGTCGGCCCATTTGGCGGCTTCGGCGACTTCCATCACCTTGAAGCCGGCGTTCTCCGCCTTCTTGGCCGAGGCCGAGCCCTTGCGCAGCGCAATCGCCACCTCCTTGACGCCGGAGTCCTTCAGGTTGAGCGCATGGGCGTGGCCCTGGCTGCCATAGCCGACGATGGCGACCTTCTTGCCCTTGATCAGGTTCAGGTCGGCGTCGCGATCGTAATAAACACGCATAGTCGTTTCCTCATTCAGGGCCGAAAATCGGCCAATGGTCAGGTGTCCGAAGGTGAGATTTGCGGATTTCGGAGGCTGTCTAGAGCATTTTCCTCCCCGAAGGAAACCCGTTTCTGCATGGAAATCCGCGACATCATGCATCCATGAAAACGGGGTAGAGGGAGGCAAGCAGCAGGACCGCCATCAGGATATTGAAGGCGCGGACCAGCCGCTCGGAGGTCAGGACCGGCCGGAGCGCGCTCCCGAACAATGCCCAGACCACGGTCGAGACCGTGCCGACGATCAGGCTGATCACGGTCTGGATGGCGATATTGATGGGAAATTGGGCAATCGCCGCGTAGGCGGTTATGGTGCCAATCACGATCACCCAGCCCTTGGCGTTGATCCACTGGAACATGGCCGCGCCCCAGAAGGTCATCGGGCCCCTGCCCGTCTCCTCGCCCGGCTTGGCCGGGCCGGAAAGGGCGATCGCGGCGGCCAGATAGACCAAATAGGCGGCGCCCGCATATTTCAGGATGGTCTGGAGGATCGGATAGGCCAGGAAGACCGTCCCCAGCCCCAGGCCGACGGTTGCGACCATGAACGCAAAGCCGATGGTGATTCCGGCGATGTGCGGAATGGTGCGGCGGAAGCCGTAGGTCAGGCCCGACGACAGCAGCATGATGTTGTTCGGTCCGGGGGTGAAGTACATCACGACCGCAAAGACAATAAAGGCATAGAGGAGCGACATCTTCACCTCACGCTGTCTTAGGCAGGACTTGCGGGCGCTTGGCCAGCAGCATCACCGCGATACCACCGATCACGGTCAGCATGCCAGCGAACCGCAAGGGTCCGAACCGCTCGCCGAACACGATGCTGGAGGCGGCCGAGCCGACGAAGGGCACCAGCAACGCGAACGGCACGATCTGCGCAGCCGGATAGTCACGCAGCAGCCGGCCCCACAGCCAATAGGCGATGCTGGTCGAGACGCCGCCGAGCGCCAGCATGCAGAGGGCTGACGTCAGCGACATCTGCGTCAGCGCTTGCCAGGTCGGCGCGGGACCATTGGCGATCAGCGCCAGCGCGAACAGCGGCACCGCCGACGTCAGGCACAGCCAGGCGAACAGGTCGAACATCGGCACGCCGCGGGCGCCACGCAGCAGGAGATTGCCGATCGCGAAAGAGATCGGCGAGATCATCAGCACCGCAAAGGCGCCGACGCTGAAATCATAGCCGACGGTGCCGCAGATCAAGAGAAGGCCGACCGCGGCAACGGCAATGCCGAGCGTCTGCACCGGAGCAGGCCGCTCGCCGAAGGCAAGCACGGCGAAGCCGATGGTGAACAGCGCCTGGCTCTGCACGACGACGCTCGTGAGTCCCACCGGCACGCCATGGGCGATGCCATAGGCCTGCGACAGGAACTGGCCGAGGAACAGCGTGAAGCTGATCGCGATCAGGAGCGGCCAGGCGATCTTTGGCTTGCGGATGAACAGACAGGGCACCGCGGCAATCGAAAAGCGCAGCGCCGTCATCAGCTCCGGTGACAATTCGTCGAGCGCCAGCCGGCTCGCCACGAAGGCAAGTCCCCAGACGATCGCCACCATGACGGCGATGAGGATGTCGGCCGGCTTCATTGTGTTCTTCTTCGGGCTCTGCTCTGCTTGCGTGTTCTTGTCGTTCAGCCTTGCTCGCCGGCGCTTACGTGGAGGGGTTGGGTTTGCGCAGCAGATAGGTGCCGTGCATGGGGGCGTGGTAGTCGGCCGAGACCAGCGTGAAGCCGACGTCGGTCAGCATCCGCTCCATGACCCAGCCGAAGGTGGAGTATTCGTCGCGCATATGCGTGACGACACTCTCGCGCGTAAAATCGTGGTTCTTGATCTGAAAGTCGGCCCATTGCTCGACGTCGCGCTCGGCCGCATCCGGCATCGAGACGAAGACGATGTCGCGCAAATAGAAGCTCGCGCCCGGCTTCAGCGCGCGATAGATGCGCGACAGCGCCACCGCCTTCCAGAAATCCGGCAGGTGATGCAGCGTGAATTCGCTGACGATCAGGTCATAGGAGTCCGGCTGATAGGAGAAGCTGAGCAGGCCCGCCGACTGCGTGCGCACAGGCGCCTTGCGGTCGCGGGCATAGATCTCGGCGAGCGCCAGCATCGCCGGCGAGATGTCGATGGCATCGACCTCGGCACCCATCAACGCGGCCTCGGTCGCGAGCACGCCGTTGCCGCAGCCGATGTCGGCGATGCGCCAGCCGCGCTGTACGCCGAGCATCTTCAGCGCGGCGCGCGCGCGCAGATCGGCGTCATCGTGGTTGTCGTAGATCGAAGCGACCGCGGGCGCGATGCCCATCCGGTTGCGTTCGTTGTAGTACCAGTCGCGCGCCAGCATGGTTCACATCCCTTCAGGCCCGCGACCGATCGCGGCAACGCCGGTACGCGACACCTCGACAAGGCCGATGGGACGCATCAGGTCGATAAACTGGTTGATCTTGTCCGTATTGCCGGTGATCTCGAACACAAAGCTCTCGGTGGTGGCGTCGATCACGCGAGCACGAAAGGCGTCCGCCAGCCGCAGCGCCTCGACGCGATGCTCGCCCTCCCCGCGCACCTTCACCATCGCGAGCTCGCGCTCGATCGAGCGCCGGGTCTGCGTCATGTCGACCACGCGATAGACCGGGATCATGCGATCGAGCTGGTGCTTGATCTGCTGGATCACCATCGGCGTGCCTGTCGTGACGATGGTGATGCGCGAGAGATGCTTCTGGCTCTCCGTCTCCGAGACCGTGAGGCTCTCGATGTTGTAGCCGCGTCCCGAGAACAGGCCGATGACGCGCGCGAGCACACCCGGCTCGTTCTGCACGAGCACGGACAGCGTGTGCGTCTCGTTGGGATCGTGGCGGTCCTCGAGGAAATAAGCGGATGCAGGCTGGTTCATTGTCGTCCCCTCAAATCCTGGTCAAGCCACCGCCGGTTGGGCGATCGGCGCATCCGTCCCGACCCAATGGCGGAACCGGTCGAAATCGATATTGCCGCCGGAAAGCACGAGACCGACGCGCCGGCCCTGCAACTTGCTCTTTTCTTGCAGTGCCGCGGCAAGCGCGGCGGCGCCGGCACCTTCCGCGAGATTGTGCGTATCGGTCCAGTAGGCCCGCATCGCCGAGGCGATTTCGTTGTCCGTGACCTGCACGACACGGGAGGCGCCCTTGCAGATGATGGCGACGGCGTCGGCATCGGGAATCCGCGTCGCCACGCCGTCGGCGCGCGTATTGCTGGTTTTGGTCGTCACGACCGCCCCGGCCGCAAACGACAGTGCGTAAGAGGGCGCTTCGGTGGACTGCACACCAACGATTTCGGTCTTCAGCCCAAGCAGATCACGCGCGAGGATGCAGCCGCAAATGCCCGAGCCCTGCCCGATCGGAACGTAGAGCACGTCGATATCCGGCGCCTTTCGCAACAATTCGAGGGCGTAGGTCGCGACGCCCAGAACGAGATCGGGATGGAACGCCGGCACGATTTCGAGTCCATTGGTCGCCGCGCAACGATAGGCCTCCTCGCGCGCCGCCTGGAAATCTTCGCCGTGCTCGACGAGCTCGGCGCCAAATCCGCGGATCGCGCGATTCTGCTCGACCGAATTGCCGTGCGGGACATAGATCGTCACGGGCAGTCGATAGCGGCGTCCGGCAAATGCCAGGCTCTGACCGTGATTGCCGCGCGTGGCCGAGATCAGTCCGACGGTGCCCGGCCTCTCGCGCTTCAGACGGTCGAAATAGACGAGCCCCCCGCGCACCTTGAACGCGGCGGTCGGCGTGTGGTTCTCATGCTTGACGATCACCGCCGTCCCGAGCCGCTCCGCCAGCAGCGGCCAGGCGTGTGCCGGCGTCGCCGGCACCGCCTGCCCCACGATCTCATGTGCGCGCTCGAGCTCCTTCAGGTCGAACATCGCATCACACCAGCGCCTTGCCGCCGGCGAACGCGGTCGCGGTGGCCTCGTCATTGGCCTGCTCCGGCAACAGCATCTCGTTGTGCGCCTTGCCGGAGGGGATCATTGGGAAGCAGTTCTCGAGCGCCGCGACGCGGCAGTCGAACAGCACCGGGCGCTTGACGGAGATCATCTCCTTGATCGCGCCGTCGAGATCGGCGGGCTTGTGCGCCTGGATGCCGACGCCGCCATAGGCTTCCGCGAGCTTGACGAAGTCCGGCAGCGCTTCCGAGTAGGAATGCGACAGCCGGTTGCCGTGCAGCAGCTGCTGCCACTGCCGCACCATGCCCATGTACTGGTTGTTCAGGATGAAGATCTTGATCGGCAGCTCGTACTGCACGGCCGTCGACATCTCCTGGATCGTCATCTGCACCGAGGCATCACCCGCGATGTCGATGACGAGGCTGTCCGGGTGGGCCACCTGCACGCCAACCGCGGCCGGCAGGCCATAACCCATGGTGCCGAGACCGCCCGACGTCATCCAGCGATGCGGCTCCTCGAAGCCGAAGAACTGCGCCGCCCACATCTGGTGCTGGCCGACCTCGGTGGTGATGTAGACGTCCTTGCCGCGCGTCAGCTCGAACAGGCGCTGGATCGCGTGCTGCGGCAGGATGACGTCGTTGTTCTTCTTGAAGTACAGCGAATTGCGCGCACGCCATTGCGCGATCTGTTGCCACCACGGCTTGATGTCGGGCTTCTTCGCCTCCGCCTTGAACACCTGGAGGATGTCGCCGAGGATGTTGCCGCAGTCTCCGATGATCGGAATATCGACGCGGATGTTCTTATTGATCGAGGACGGATCGATGTCGATGTGGATCTTCTTCGAGTTGGGGGAGAACGCATCGACCCGACCGGTGATGCGGTCGTCGAAGCGCGCGCCGACGCACAGCATGACGTCGCAGTCATGCATGGTCATGTTGGCTTCGTAAGTGCCGTGCATGCCGAGCATGCCGAGCCAGTTCTTGCCCGACGCCGGATAGGCGCCCAGGCCCATCAGCGTCGAGGTGATCGGGAAGCCGGTGACCTCGACCAGCTCGCGCAACAGTTTTGAGGCCTCGAGCCCGGAATTGATCACGCCACCGCCGGAATAGATCACCGGGCGCTTGGCATTGGCGAGCAGCGAAACGGCTTTGCGGATCTGCATCGCGTCGCCCTTGACGCGCGGCGCGTAGGAGACGTGCACGTCGGACTTGCGCGGCGGATGGTAGGTGCCGGTCGCGAACTGCACATCCTTCGGCACGTCGACCAGCACCGGGCCAGGCCGGCCCGAGGTGGCGACATAGAACGCCTCGTGCAACACCTTGGCGAGATCGTTGACGTCGCGCACCAGCCAGTTGTGCTTGGTGCAGGGCCGCGTGATGCCGACGGTGTCGCATTCCTGGAACGCGTCGTTGCCGATCAGATGGGTGGGCACCTGGCCGGTGATGCAGACCAGCGGGATCGAGTCCATCAGCGCATCCGTCAGCGGCGTCACCATGTTGGTTGCGCCCGGCCCGGAGGTCACCAGCACGACGCCCGGCTTGCCGGTCGAGCGCGCGTAGCCTTCGGCGGCGTGGCCCGCGCCCTGCTCATGCCGGACCAGGATGTGCTGGATCTCGCTCTGCTGGAAAATCTCGTCATAGATCGGAAGCACCGCGCCGCCGGGATAGCCGAAAAGATCCGTCACGCCGTGATCGATGAGCGCGCGCACGATCATCGCGGCGCCGGTCATCTGGTTCGGATCGTGGCTGTTCTCGGTCATTGTCTTGCTCCGGATGCGCTGTTGTCAGCGGCTTCTTTGAGGTCTGGTTCGGGAAATAAAAAAGGGCCCCAAGAGGCCCCATGCGCACCGCTCGGTTTTGGATGGCCGCTAGCCATCCCCGGCGATGCGCCTGGGTACGACGACGATAAGGAGTTTGGTAATAATGTTACGCATGAGGTCGGCCCGACTTCCCAAAGGTTGCGCGAACCATAGCGGCCAAAGCCCGGATGTCAAGGCAATGCGGCCGTTTTCGCGCGATTTCAGGAAGTGTAGCGGCGTTCCCGCGGTTCGGCGAGAGGGAACTTGCGGCTGACGCGCAAAAGGTCGTCATTCGCCCCACTCTGACGTCATTCCGGGGCTCGCGAAGCGAGAACCCGGAATCTCGAGATTCCGGGTTCGCCCTTCGGGCGCCCCGGAATGACGGCGAGAGGCTCAATCGTGCTCCCGCGCAGCCCTCACGGCAGCGGCAAGCCACCCCCTTGCCTGCTCCGGCTTCACCCATTCGAACTCGGGCAATTGGTGCCGGAACCAGGTGAACTGGCGCTTGGCGTAGTGGCGGGTGTCCGCCCGGCCGATCTCCGCCGCCTCGTCGAGGCTGATCTCGCCGCGGAGGTGCCGGATCAGCACGGGCACGCCATGGGCCTTCATCGCCGGCACCAGCGGATCGAGATCGCGCGCGGCGAGCTGCTCGACCTCTTGGAGCGCGCCGGCGCCGAGCATGGCGTCGAACCGGGCATCGATCCGGGCGTAGAGTTCATCGCGATCGGGAGCGAGAAACAGCGCGCTGAAACTGTCTTTCGGCAACAGCGGCGGCTGGCCTTCGCGATGCCAGTCGAGCAGCGAGCGGCCGGTCGCCTCGACGACTTCCAGAGCGCGTGCGATGCGGGTGCGGTCGCGCACATTCAGCCGTCCGGCAGCGGCCGGATCGCGCCGTACGAGTTCCGCATGCAGCGCCTCGACGCCGCCCTGCTCGAGCCGCGCGCGCACGCCCTCGCGCACCTCCGGCGGGACCGGCGGCACCGTCGAGAGACCACTCGTCAGCGCCTTGAAATAGAGCCCGGTGCCGCCGATGAAGATCGGCAGGCGGCCTTGCGCCCTCGCCTCGGTCAGCTCTACCGCCGCATCCGCGAGCCAGGCGCCGGCCGAAAAATTCACGGCCGCGTCGACATGGCCATAGAGACGGTGCGGGACCTGCGCCTCGTCGTCCCGCGTGGGGCGCGCCGTGATGACACGCAAATCGCGATAGACCTGCATGGAATCGGCGTTGATCACGACACCGCCAGCGCTCAGCGCAAGCTCAAGCGCCAGCGCCGACTTGCCGCTGGCGGTCGGGCCTGCGATAAGCACGGCCTTGCTCACTTGCCCCTCGCCCACGAAAACCTCAAATGTCCCTCGTCGCCACGCTGATCTGCAACCCCGATAGTCCCGCGCTCGACTCTACCATCGTCGACGGCGCGCGCGCCGTGCTTCCCTCGGCCGCGCCCGCGCATTGGCTGTTCGACGGCGTCGCGGTCGATATCCCCTTCGGCGCGCAGGATAACCTCGAAGGCGATCGTCACGCCATTGAACAACGGTTGCGCGAGCTCCGCGGCGACCTGCCGATCGACATCGTCGTGCAGCCTGTCGGCTTCCGGCGCAAGAGACTTTTTCTCGCCGACATGGATTCCACCATGATCGGCCAGGAATGCATCGACGAGCTCGCCGATGTCGTCGGACTCAAGGCGCATGTCGCAGGCATCACCGAGCGCGCGATGCGCGGCGAGATCGAGTTCGAACCCGCCCTGCGCGAGCGTGTCGCGCTGCTGAAGGACCTGCCCGTCGGCGTCGTCGACGATGTCCTCGCCAAGCACATCACGCTGACGCCGGGCGGCCGCGAACTGATCGCGACCATGCGCGCGCACGGCGCCTATACCTGTCTCGTCTCCGGCGGCTTCACGCTGTTCACGAGTGCGGTCGCCGCCAAGATCGGCTTCCAGGAGAACCGCGCCAACGAGCTGATCGTGCGCGACGGCAAGTTCACCGGCGAAGTGAAGGAACCGATCTTGGGTCGCGCGGCGAAACTCGCGACGCTGGTCGACCTGATGGAGTCGTTCGATCTCGACGAGATCGATACGCTGGCCGTCGGCGATGGCGCCAATGATCTCGCGATGATCCAGGCTGCAGGGCTGGGTGTCGCCTACCACGCCAAGCCTGCCGTGGCAGCTGCGGCGGCCGCGCGGATCGACCACGGCGATCTCACCGCGCTGCTCTATGCGCAAGGGTACCGGCGCGAGGAGTTTGTGGAGACCTGAAGCGCGCGTCGTTCCGGGGCGGTCCGCAGGACCGAACCCGGAACCTCGAGATTCCGGGCTCGATGCTTCGCATCGCCCCGGAATGACAGCAATATTACTGCACGCTCAGCGCCACGAAGCGCAACTCGCCATCACCGTTGGAGACGAGCAGCAGCACCGACTTCTTGCCGTCCTTCTTGAGCTGGTCGATGCGCTTCTGGACGTCGGCGCCACTGCTGACGGCCTCCTGCGCCACCTCGACGATGACGTCGCCGGCGGAGAGCCGCTTCTCGGCAGCGTCGGAATTGGCGTCGACATTGGTGACGACCGCGCCCTTGACGGTGTCCTTGATCTTGTAGCGGGCGCGCAGGTCCTTGTTCAGCGTCGCCAGATCAAGGCCAAGCGCCTTCTGCGTCACCGGCTTCTCCGGCACCGGCTCGTCGGTCTTCACTGCGGCCTGGACCTTGTCGGGATCCTGCAAGCGGCCGAGCTTGACGCGCTTGGTCTCCTCCTGGCCCTTGCGGATGACGACGACGTCGACCTCCTTGTCGACTGCCGTATCGGCGACGACACGGGAGAGATCCTTCGGGTCCTTGATGTCCTTGCCGTCGAACTTGACGACGACGTCGCCGGGCTCGATGCCGGCGGGCTTGGCCGGGCCCTTCTCGTCGACGCCTGCGACCAGCGCGCCGCGCGCCGGCTTGATGTTGAGGCTCTCCGCGATCTCGTCCGTCACGCTCTGGATGCGCACACCGAGCCAGCCGCGGCGCAGTTCACCGAACTGGCGAAGCTGGTCGACGACACCAGCCACCGTCTTCGACGGTACGGCGAAGCCGATGCCGATCGAGCCGCCAGAGGGCGAGATGATCAGCGTGTTGACGCCGATGACCTCGCCTTCGAGGTTGAACAGCGGGCCACCGGAATTGCCGCGGTTAATGGCGGCGTCGGTCTGGATATAGCTGTCATAGGGGCCCGACGAGATGTCGCGGTTCTTGGCCGAGACGATGCCGGCCGTCACCGTGCCGCCGAGGCTGAAGGGGTTGCCAATCGCGACCACCCAGTCGCCGAGACGCAGCTTGTCGGAGTCGCCGAACTTCACCGAGACCAGCGTCTTCGGCGGCTTGAACTTCAACACCGCAAGATCGGTCTTCTTGTCGACGCCGACGAGCTCCGCCTTGATCTTCGTGCCATCGTTGAGAATGACGTTGATCTCATCGGCATCCGCGATGACGTGATTGTTGGTCACGACGATGCCGGAGGTGTCGATGATGAAGCCGGAGCCCAGAGAGTTGGTCTTGCGCGGCGGACCGTTGTCGCCTCTGTCGCCGCCCTTGCTGCCGCCGCCGGGACCGCGGCGGTTCTTGAAGAAGTCGTCGAAGAATTCCTCGAAGGGCGAGCCGGGCGGCAGTTGCGGCATGGTGTTGGTGCCGCCGCCCTTGGCTTCGACGGTCTGCGAGGTCGAGATGTTGACGACCGCGTCGATCACCTTCTCGGCGACGTCAGCGATGCCCTCCGGTCCGCGCGCGTAAGCCGGCGAGCCGAACGCGCTGAACGCGCCGATTGCGATCGCAGCCAGCCCAAGTCGCACGCAATGGCGCAAACGGGTCGTGGCAATGGTGGCAGCGGTCATTGTGATCTCCGAAAGAGAATTAAGGATTCGATCTCCAGACTGCGCTCGAACAGGGTGGCGGCGCAAGCACGGAGGTTAACGGGCCTCAAGACCCGGATAATAAGGCGAAAAACCGGCCGCTTCGCTTCACTTTAGCGTTCGCGTTGGAGGTGCCGGGGTTAGTGGTGCCGGATCCACCATATCAGGATCAGGCCGGCCACGGCCGAGCCGATGCCCACGCCGCGCAGGATGTGATCGGGAGTTGCAAGCGCGCTCTTCATCGCCTTGCGCATCCAGGCGGGACTTGCCGCGAACATCAAGCCTTCCAGCACAAACAGAATGCCCAAGCCGATGAGGAAGTCGGCAAACGCTATGGACCTCATCGGACTGGAACCTCCCCTTGTGCCGTTCTTGTTCCGCGAAGGGGCGGCGCCGGCGCCGCCCCTAGTTTCGTCTTATTGTTTCGGCGCCGCCTGCGCTTCGGCACCCGCCTTGCCGCTTGGGCTACCGAAGTACCGGAAGAAATCCGAATTCGGCCGCAGCAGATAGCGGGTGTCGCTCGATCGCAGCCCGGTCTCATAGGCTGCCATCGAACGGAAGAAGGCGAAGAAGTCCTGATCCTTGCCGTACGCTTCCGCGAACAGCCGGGTGCGCTCCGCATCGCCCGCGCCGCGGGTCTGCTCGGCCTGCGAGTTGGCTTCCGCGATGATAACGGTCGCCTCGCGATCGGCCTTGGAGCGGATCTCTTGCGCCTTCTGGCCGCCCTGTGCACGGAACTCAGCCGCTTCGCGCTGGCGCTCGGTCTTCATCCGGTCGTAGACGGCCTGGCTGTTCTGCTCGGGCAGGTCGGCGCGGCGAATGCGGACGTCGACGACCGAGATACCATAGCCGTCGGCCTCGCGGTCGAGCTGCTCGCGGATGCGGCCCATCAGCTTCTCGCGCTCGTCGCGCACGACCGTGATGAAGGTGACCTCGCCGAGCACGCGGCGCAGCGCCGCATTGAGCAGCGTCGTGAGCTGGAGGTTGGCCGCCTGGATCGAGCCGACGCTCTGATAGAAGCGCAGCGCGTTCTTGATCCGATAGCGCGCAAAGGCGTCGACAACGAGCCGCTTCTGGTCGGAGGCGATCACTTCCTGCGACGGGTTTTCCAGATCGAGGATGCGCTTGTCGATGCTGATCACGCTGTCGATGAACGGCGCCTTGAAGTTCAACCCGGGCTCGGTCACGACCTTGACCGGCTCGCCGAGACGGACCACGAGCGCCTGCTCGGTCTGCTGCACCGTGAAGACCGAGCTGTAGGCCACGATCAGGATGAGCAGCAGGACGATCAGCGAGACGATGCCTGTAACCGGAGACCTCATCGGGTGCCTCCGCTCTGCTGGCCGGAGGTGGCCGCTGGCCGCTTCGGCGTCAGCTCGTTGAGCGGGAGATAGGGCACGACACCGCCTTGTCCCGTCGCCGCGCCGTCATAGACGAGCTTTTCCGAGCCGCCGAGCACGCGCTCCATCGTCTCCAGATAGATCCGTTCACGCGTCACGTCGGGGGCCTTCTTGTATTCTTCGTACACTTTCAAAAAGCGCGCGCTCTGGCCCTTGGCCTCGGCGATCACTTGTTCCCTGTAGCCCTCTGCGGCCTGGATGATCTGCGCGGCGCGGCCTCGCGATTCCGGCACGACACGGTTGGCATAGGTCTGGGCCTCGTTCTGCAACCGCTCGAGGTCGGCGCGCGCCGCCTGCACGTCGCGGAAGGCGTCGATGACCTGCGCCGGCGGGTCGACCTTCTGCATCTGCACCTGGGTGATCAGAATGCCGGAGCCGTAGCCATCGAGCGTCCTCTGCATCAATTCCTGCACGCCCTGCTCGGTGGTGTTGCGGGCGCCGGTCAGGATCGGCTGGATCTGCGAGCGGCCGATCACCTCGCGCATGGCGCTTTCGGCGACCGCCTTCACGGTGCCCTCGGGATTCTGGATGTTGAACAGGAAGTCGCCGACGCCGTCGGGCTTGATCCGCCAGAGCACCGTGAAGTCGACGTCGACGATGTTCTCGTCACCGGTCAGCATCAGGCTCTCTTCCGGCACGTCGCGGATGGTACGGCCGCGCCTGGAGGGATCGTCGATCAGCGTCATGCCGATGGAAATGGTCGAGACACGCAGCGCCTTGGGCAGTTGCACCGTCTCGATCGGATAGGGCAGATGGTAGTTCAGGCCGGGCTGCACGGTTCGCACATGCTTGCCGAAGCGCAGGACGACGCCGAGCTCTTCCGACTGCACGCGGAAGAAGCCCGAGGCCAGCCAGATCGCGACGATGAACAGCACGATGACGGTGATGCCGACGCCACTGAAATAACCGCCGGGCAGAAGCTGCTGGAGCCGGTCCTGACCGCGGCGCAGAAGGTCTTCCAGATCCGGCGGCCTCGGCCCGACCGGTTGCGGACCTGTGCCCCATGGCCCTTTCGAGCCCGAGCCCCAAGGGCCACCGCCCTGATTCTTCCACGGCATTCGACAGTCTCCTCGGCAGGGTCTGAAAATTGCCCCCGCCCGCTTTGTCCGGTCCGGCTTTATAGGGGACGCCTTGCCCCCTTACAACGCACGCCTGACCGTCTCCGAGCTATGCCGCGCTGAGGAAATGTCAATGTAAACATTGGTAAAAGCAGTTAATGTTGCCGCCGCCGACGATATGTCACATAGGAGAAATCGGCGCTGTCGTCGCCTCCGGCCGGATGTCGGATACGCGCCGCCTCCTCCCACTCCGCCTTGCTGATCTCAAAAACGGTGTCGCCCTCGGGCCGCGCATGCACCTCCGTGACTTCGAGGCGGTCGGCGCGATCGAGCCATTGGCGATAGATTTCAGCGCCGCCGATCACGGCGATATCGGCGACCGAGCGCCGCAGGGCATCGCCGCGCGCGATCGCATAGGCATCCGCCGAGGACGTGGTCACGATGGCGCCAGCCGCACGGAAACCCGCATCGCGGGTGATGACGATGTTGGTGCGGCCCGGCAACGGCCGGCGCAGCGACTCGAAGGTCTTGCGGCCCATCACCACAGGCTTGCCGATGGTGAGCGCCTTGAAGCGCTGCATGTCGGATTTCAGCCGCCACGGGATCGCGTTGCCGGCGCCGATGACGCCGTTCTCCGCGATGGCGACGACGAAGACGATCTCCATCAGGGCGCCTTTCCTGCAAGCCGCGTCAATGCATCACCGGTGACGCGGCAGAGCGTCCAGTCGTTCATCATGACGGCGCCGAGCGACTTGTAGAACGCAATCGACGGCGCGTTCCAATCCAGCACCGCCCATTGCAGCCGTGACCAGCCGTTCTCGACGCATTCCTTCGCGAGATAAGTGAGCAGCGCCTTGCCGATGCCCTTGCCGCGATGCGACGGCCGCACGTAGAGGTCTTCGAGATAGATGCCGTGGCGGCCGCTGAAGGTGGAGAAATTCACGAACCACACCGCGAAGCCGACCGCCTCGCCGTCCCATTCGGTGATCGCGCAGTACAGCCGCGGGTTCGCGCCGAACAGCGCCTCCGCAATCATCGCCTCCGTGGCTTCCACCTCGTGCGTGAGCTTCTCGTACTCGGCGAGCTCGCGGATGAAGGAGAGAACGAGCCCGGCTTCGCCGGGCCGCGCGCGGCGGATGTTGAATGACATTTAGACCGAAAGTATATCAGTATGTATGTAACTCACCGACATCTCCCTGATATGTATGAGGAATTTTGGTCGCGACCCAAAGGCGTCACCGAAAGCTCTTAATATTCCTATCGCGAAGAAACTGTCGCGTGAAGTAGGGACAAAACGCCTTTCGGTCACCAGGATCGAGGTCGCTTCTTGGCGTAGGCGTCGGCTCTCGCTGCCGTCACCACCTGGGAACCCCCACACAGAGCGCAGGTGTCCCCGACGAGCCCAGTCGTTCCTCGGCCTTGGCAGTGGGGGCACTCCTGCTCGTCGATCGAGGAGGGATCGTAGGTTTTTCGCTTTGCGTGACTCACTACGCATGAGCCTCCGCAGTATGCGCAAAAGTCGCCGGCCAGTCCGGTCTGTCCTCTGCCATTGCAATGGGGACAATCGACTTCGTCGATCTCGTCCGGATCGTACTTCTCTGCGGCGTCCCGAGATACCGAACACGACCCCTTGCAGTATCCGCAGGTGTCACCGACCAGGCCCGTCTGCCCCCGGCCGCCACAACGAGGACAATCGACCTCGTCTATTGCGGTCGGATCATAGTCTTCGGCCATCTGCCGCGAAACAACGCAAGAGCCTCCACAGTAGCCGCACAGGTCTCCTACCAAGCCCGTCTGCCCTCGACCGCCGCAACGCGGGCAATCGACCTCATCGAGCTCCGCACGATCGTAGGCGTCGTGCTTGTCCTGCGTGACCACGCAGGAGCCCCCACAATAGCTGCACAGATCCCCTACCAGTCCTGTCTGGCCTCTTCCTCCGCAGTGGGGACAATCGACCTCGTCGATTTCGATGAGTATCTCGTCGACTTCATCAACGAGGCTCTTGGCTTGCGAGCGGATGTCGCTTTCCGTCGCGCCCTGCGTGAGGGCCGCCGCAAGCAGCGCCAGCTTGGGCGCCGCCTTGGCGAGTACCTTTTCAGGCTCCGTAGTCAGAAGATCCTTCTTCGCAGCCTCTTCGGCCGCTTTGGTCAAGTCGGGTATGGAGGCCATCAACCCCTTAATTTCCGCCACATAGATCGAGCGATGATCTTCGTCCGCCGCCGCCCCCATCTTCTTCTCCGCATCCTTCAAGAAATGCAGCATCGAATTCAGCAGCTGTGCAGCGTTGGCCTCAAACTTCAGAATCCTGCACCGGGACGACCTCTTCAGAAGCTTCGCCGCACGCACGACCTCTATCGAGATGTTGGATGATGGCTTGAACCCAAGGTCGTACTTGGCATGGTGGTTCGGGCACAGATAGATCAGGTTGGCCGGCGCGTTATTCAGCGTCTGGGCGACAGCTTCGATATGCGCCACCTCTCCATTGTCCATCGAGCCGCATATCGCGCACCCATAGTGCGCTTCATCTTTGACGTCGTCACTGATCACTTTTGGAATGTGGGGACGTCCGCCGCCCTTCGGCTTAGGCCAAGGCTGTGCAAGGTACCCCATGTAGGCCGCGAGTTCGGCCTCATCGAACAAGGGGCCCGTCTCGGTAGCCATACACTTCAGCTTGCGATCCTCTCCCGGTTTGGGGCAGGACTTCGTCAGGTGCTCCACGGTCTCGACCCTTAGGCCGAGATGCATGGCGGCTTCGATTAAGGTCTTAAACGCCACGGGCGTCCCCTCCGACGGAGCCCGAGTCCGGGCCGTTTGCCTGATTGAGCAGCGCTCTACTCTCCGGTCAAGTCGTAGGCCAGACCGGCCCGATTGAATCTCAAGGCAAGTCCTTCCTACAGCCAAGGAAAGATTTTCGAGAAGGGGTTCTTGGAGTTGCGTTCTTCGCCGAACAAGACGAGCTCCATCTCGTTGGAAGTGAGGGCCAACCGGTCCAGCACCTCGCGATTTGCTGCGACGGCATACAGTTTCGACAAGCTCAAAAGGATTCGTTTATTGAGGTCCCAATACCCTGCCGAATAGAAATGCGGCAGGTCGTTGACGAGCATCGACTCCGCGGTCCGCGAGAGGCCCGCGTTGATAATAACCACGCGGAGCTCGGGCAGCACGATTGAAATCAGGTTCCAGCTTTGTATGGATCCTTCATCGATCGCGCTCCTGAGCAAGGCAGCCTGCATGGTCGTACGCTCGTCGCCCTGCGCGTCGTCGGCCATATCTGACAGACGTTGCGCGATCTCTGTACTGCCTTTCGCGAGGTAACGTGGGTAGCGGAGAATCGAAAGCGCCGCTGCGAATTCCTTTGTCGACTTCAATTGCGACAGCCAGTCCGCAGCAAGGATCGTACCAACGCGATTAGACAGGCGACCCAGCCACGATCTATGGAGCTGGTTCCCGCAGTAGGCCTCGACTGCGGACCGGAAGACGAGCTCGGGACGCGAGGAGATCATGGCGTCTTCGAGATCACCCATGTCGCGCCGGACCATCTCTTTCGTCACGGCCTGAGCCAAGGAGACGGACGAATCTTCCTTGATAAGCTGCAGCAGAATTTCATTTGAGACGAGTGGGAGAGTGTCGGCATCGACGAGATCTTCACGCGCGAGCAGGACGTCAGCGATCATGTCGTTCGGGTATTCCGTCGTGATGGACGACTTGTCGGCCAGCGCCACAATAGCTCCGAGGATTTTCTCCTTCCATGCCGACAGAGCTTCCTTGTTCGCCGCGTAGTAGCAGGCGACGGAGCCGATCTGCCGCGAAGACAATTCCTCGAGCCTGGCTCCAACCTGAACAGGCGTAGGGATTTCTGGAAGCGCCTCCGAAGTCAGGAGCTGCAGCAGATCGACAGCGGAAATCGCGGCGACGAGGCGCGGCGAGCTCGGGCCGATCCCGAGGATGTCTCGCTTTAGCACCGCGCCGTCCGACGGATCCGGGAGAGCCCGAAATACCTCAAAGGCCGCATCCGACGAGAGGACGTCGGCGCCATCGGAACGCAGGTACAGATCTACGATCATTTGATACTGACGCCGAGGGGCCGAGATATCGCGACCGTAGCGCCACAAGAAGCGCCGTAGCGGCGTCACCTTGTTGAGGGCCGCGTCGGCAGCCGCGTAAGAAACCCATCTTTCGCGGCTGATCGAGGTCGCCTCGTCAAGCGGAGCGACTTGAACGTTGTAATCGCTCTGCTCCGTTCGGCGATTTTCGTTCAACGATGCCGTGCAGAATGAGAACGACGATCTGAGGCGCGGCCATTGTTGGGACCACACGGCCAAGACAGCATTTTCGATATCGTCGCCGCTATCGGGCGAAAGGGTCGCTCGTCCAACAGTATAGTAACTGGATATGATCTCCAAGATCAGATGGCCGCTGGCTGGCTCGGCGAACTGTGAGAACGAAATGTCCAGCGGGTCTCCGTAAGACGACGTATCGTTCGCGGTCGGCCGACGGAAGAACGGCAGGACTTCCGAGAGCGCCGGAATGGAAGCAGATATTTTTGGGCCAAGCAAAAGCACATGGCTCCACACGCAGCCGGGGCGCGGCATCTCTGGGGCAGCCCAGGTCCGGAACAGGGCGTATCTTCGCGATTCAGGCAACGGCAGTCCGGACAGGTAGCTGTCTCGTTCGCCGAGGCGAGCTCCGCTGGCGAGATCGCTCGCAGCGCTGAGAAGATAGAGATCCTTCGGAGGCAAGCGAACCGACGACGCGATTTGTCGATGGCCCTCGGCATAGCCGAACAGAGCTTGGTCAATGGTATCGCGCGAGGCGGCGTTCAAACAGGAGACTCCAAATCCGCCAGCCAAAGCAAGGGGCGGGTAATGTCGTGCTCGGCGACCTCTGGGCCGACAATGCGAATTCGCTTACTTGCCGGCACGATCGCCAGCAGCTCCTCGCGATCGGGCCCCGGCCCATCCTTCTTCTTAGACAGCCGCCCCCCTTGTGCCGATACGCCGTAGACCCTCAGATCTAGGATGCTCTCAGCATTATTAAGGTACTGCGAGAGGAGAGGATAGCGGTCCTGCAACCACTTCTCAGCGTCCGTGGTTCCCTCCGGCACCAGATCCCAGGCCGAGACCACCAGAGCTACCTTCATCGGCCTCGCCTCGAAAGGCGGACGCTGCAGACACTGGAGGAGATCCACCAATTGGACCTGCAACGGAGCCTTCTTCGGCTCCCAATGGTTGGGATCCGCCACTGGTTGCGCCGCATCTTCTTCCGCATCGAATACGTCCAGAATCGTGACCGCGTCGTCGTTCTTCCGGTTCGCGCTGAGGAACAGCAGCATGCCTTCGGCGCTTTTGACTATCTCGACAAATGTCTCTGGACAATATCTCGTCGCAAAGGCCTGCTCTAGCGTCTCGCCCGACAGATCGTCGAACTCCAACGTCATCTCGTTGTTCGACGCCGCGTGCAGCAGGTTCACGCGGATGGGCTCGAGCTGTTGCAACTTCGTGCGTTCGACTTCGTAGCCTTCGGCCCACGATCCGGAGATCTCCTGCAGGTAGCTGAAATCGCCGACGTGTTTCCCTTTGATCAGGGCCGTGGGAATCTCTTCACTATCCACCAGGTGCCATAGAGCGGCCGCGAAGGTGGTCTTGCCCGATTCCTGAATGCCGAAGACCATGCAGCGCCTATCCATCACTAACCTCCCGCAATCTTCGACAGCAACCGATCGATCTGACGGGGCGCGTCGACAACGGGCCACGGCGCCACGTCGGGAAGCGGCAGGGGCTGCGTCCAGCGCCGGACCAGATCGTCGAGCCCGATGATGCCCACCGTTCGGTCCGCCTTCGGCAGAGCGCAGATTTCGTGCGAAGATATAGCGAGGCCCTTTTTAGTGAAGTCGGATACCACACGGGCCTCGAAATCGCTTAAGAAGCCAACGTCCGCGGCATCGCTACGGCGCGTGATGTCCAGCTTCGTCGAAAGTATCTCGACGGCATTGGCGCGGACAAGAGCGCCGTTGTCATGAAGCGCGTTGATCATTTGCCGGAAATTCCGGGTATAGGCCGTCCGATCGTCCTTCGATGCGAGCCGCTCGCCGTCGAGCAGGAAGCAGACCCGGTCAGCCAGGCGGAATTCGTCAAGCGTCCCGATGAGGTCGGTGGAGGTCCGAGCGGCCGCGTATGCCTCTCCGGACCGATCAGCGATCACCAGATCGACGACATCTCCGCGGCTGCGAGCAAGGGCGAGATGGAAGAACGCCAGCGGATCACGCCTGCTCGTTCGCGGCACCGTTGGCGAGGAACGTCCGGAACTCAGCAGCGTGAACGCTTGAAGCTTGGCGAATCCGAGCAATGTCTCGCTGCCGGCGAACGTCAGGTCGGCGAACGCACCCTTGCAGAACATCGCATAAATCGAGCAAAGCAAGGTAGTCTTGCCGACCTTCTCCTCTCCCACGAGAGCCACCGTCCTAAGTCGGCGTCGCCTCGATAGAGCGGAGTAATCCGCAAGAAGCAACTTGTCACTGGCCCAAATCTGGACCGGCGGCACGGTCCTCGATTCTTCCGGCTCGTCCAGTGCTTCGGTCACTTCGACATCGGCTGCATAGTTCTCGCAGCTCTCGACCGGATCCCGGCCGAGCGCACACTTGCCATCGATCTGGACCTTGCAACCGGTGTAATTGCAGATCGGCGCTGCCGCATTCATCAGTTGAGTCCGCCATGTCCGAGCAGCGCACGCTCGCGGAATGCCTGAATCCCGAGTTCGAAAGGCGACATCTTCGCGGCCGCGACGTCAGGCGCGACCTTCGCGAATTCCGCTTCCCAGGCGGCCGGGCCGAGCTGCGCGACGAACTGGATCGCCGCGTGGACGGGAAACAGGGCCTTAGACGCCTGCGGAACGTCCTTGGAAAGCTTGGACGCATCCTCCTGGGACAGCGATTTGATCGCGGCCTTCAGGCTAGACTTGCCGTCTGCTTCAGCCCCCGAAATCCTCCTCAGGATTCCGTGGGCGCCGTAGGGGCCCGGCAATTGGCGGACCATCGTCCCGAGTTCGATGCCAGATACCACCATCTTCAATCCGACCGCAGTTTCCGTGCGCGGCTTGTCCAGCAGTTCGTGCCAGTCGCCGATGCACCACCACAACATGTCTACTTCTTCGGCGAGCCGCACGATGTCGCCACGCGCAGAGTCCATGGGGCCCCGGACGCTATCAGATAGCGCTTTGACCGCGGCGTCGGTCGACGCCATGGCAGCGTCGATCGCGGCCTTGGCAATGTTGCCGGGCAGCGGGTTGTGGCTGTTCACCGCGTCGACTTCCGTCGTAATCGCTTTCAGCTTCGGCGCCGGCCCCAGCTTTGCTCCGCTCGAGACCCTGTGATTGCGGACCGCGGCGACGAATGCTTCGTTCGCCTGCGTCGTCAGAACATCTCCGTCGGCGGAATGCCTTCGACCGCAGTACGACGTCGTAAGGATCGCCAGCGGCGCATAGGATCCCGATGACGCCATCCGCTGCCGAAGAAGCAAAGCGGCGATCCGCCCAGCGTCGACCTTATCCTTGCTGGCGACGAAATGCGGATCAAATTCCCGAACGGCGTCCTCGAACCATGGGCGTTCGGGGAAGGGTTCAACCTGATACGCGAGACGGCAAAGATCGTAGATCTGCCCCATGTTGTCGATCGACGACGACAGCTTCTCGAAACTCTTCTGCCTCGCCTCAACGACGTTGCGGGAAGCACCTTCGTCAAGATCTCTGTAAGATTGAATGAAGTCGAATTCAGCGGTCATCAGAGCGGCTCCCCTGCCAACGTCCTATCGATGAGGCGCTCCATTTCGGGAAGCACCCCCAGCGCGTCGCTTCTCTTCACCGCGGCGACGACGAGTTCGTAATCTTTCATCTCCCGATCATTCGGCCTGTCGAGGCCAAGCAACGTGATCACGCGACGCTGTTCGTGCTCCTTCAGCTTGAACAGCTTGATCGTCACGCTCCTGATGGTCGGCGGCGGCTGCGGGGCTGACGTCGTCATGGTCGGGGACTCCAGCACTGGCGCACTCACTTCCGTTTTTGCGGTTTCAGCGGCGGGGGTTTTCGGCGCCGTCCAATCCGGCAAATCGTAGGCATTCTCCCAGACCGGATTTCCCTTCCGGTCGGGGACGCCGAGGAAGTCGTTCGTCTCGAATTGACGCACCCACACCTTGACGACAAGCTTACGCTTATCGTCGGCCCCATCGACCGACACGTCGATCCAGTTATAGCCCGGCTTCCAGTCACGCTCGTCCCGGTCCGGGTGCATCGCGCCGGCGCGGATCCTCAGGAAATGTTTTCCCTCGTCAACGCGCCGCGTGTGTTCGTGGCCGAACAGTTGTATCTGCGCGATCTTCTCGCACCGATCCTGAAAGTCCCGGCCGTTCTTGAGCCACTCGAACGGGTGATGCGCCATCACCATATGGCAGACGCCGTCCTCTTCCTCGATCTGACCGGCGGCCGGATCAATCAGCATGCGTTCCTTTGCGTCCGTGATGTCGGACACCAGGACGGTGTTGAACCCCCAAAGGCGCAGCGTCGAACCATCGTTCAGGGGGAGATCGCGTCGGGCGAATGGCCGTGCGGCAAGGTCTTCCGTTCCGTCGTTGTCGATATAGGGCTTCAGCAGGCACAAGAACTTGGCCGCGAACCTGTTGTACTCCTGGATCGGCCCAAAGATCACGCCTGAGGCGAGCTTGCTGCGCAACCATTGCCTCAGGTAACCGTTCACGTCCTTGACCGGCGTTGCACGGAGGGCTTCGCGAGCCATGCTCTGCGCGATGTCCTTCTCGGCGTTTCGATCAACATCGTGATTGCCGGGGATCACGAACACGTCGTCGATCTTACATCCCGCCTCCGGGCAAAGCTTCTCTTCGAGCCATGCGTAGGCGAAGGCATACTCCTCCGCACGACCGGCGAAGGCGACGTCTCCCGTCAGCAGGATGCCGTCCGCTGGCCTACCAATCTCTTTCCGCATTCGCCGCACGTCGCGAATGATATCGCTGCGCAACGCTAGATTCGGATCGTCCGGTTGCCCGATCTCGGTCTTTTTGAAATGAATGTCAGAGAGGTGCACAAAGAGCATTTAGGTAGGGCTTCCAGTTCGGGCGAGATCGTGGCGGCGGTCGCCGCCGCGCACAAGCGTTCTCGTTTTAGGCTACCTTGGGAACGTCCCATGCGTTGTGCTCGGCGGCAAGCTCAATCAAGGGTCCCGAGCCGCGTTTCCACCGCTTTGTGGTAGCTACTTCGTTGACTTCATGAGATTTATTGCTGCGAACCGGCCGACGCTTTCCGACCTTTCCACCGCTTCAGGAACTCCCGCGCAGCCTGCTCCATCACGTCCCACGCAGCCCGATGCTCGTCGATGCCGACCTGCTTGATGTCCGCGATGACGTCCGGATGCATCATCGTCAGGAACTGAATCCTGTCCCCTATCGGGGTTCGCTTTCCCCGTTTCGGCGTCTTCTTTTTACCGGTCATTCATCCGTCCGTTGCGCGACTACCTTTCGTTAACCATACGGCCGCAGCGGCCCCGGCACCAGCGCCGCCAGCGAGATCTTATATAAGAAGGCATCCGCTTCTTATATAAGAATGCCGCGCTAAGCCCTTGACTCCAGCTGATCTTCCTGTCTGAATGTTCTTGTTTCGTTCACGGTGGCGTTCAAGGTCAGTCATGTCGGGCAGCGTCGGAAACTGGAGGGTCGAGCTCGTCGAGGTTCACCGCGACCTCTTCGCCCCGCCCTGCGACGCCGCTTTTGCGGCCCGAGGCGCCCCCGAATGCGGCCCCGGCTGGCATGACTTGCTCGACCGGCTGTGCGTCCGGATCCGGAAGGCGACCCACGCCGGCGGCGACTTCAGGTTCAGCCAGATCAAGGAAAAATACGGGACCCTGCGGGTCTACTGGGACGGCAGGCTGTCTCCGGAGGCGACCATCCAGGTCGAGGAAGCCATCGCGCTGGCCGAAGCCCGCAGCGCGACTTGCTGCGAGGTGTGCGGCGAGCCTGGTCGTCTACACGGCGGCGCCTGGTTGACCACCCGCTGCACGGTGCACGCGGAGGGTCGGGCGCCCGTCGAGAGCCGGCCGGGGCTCGAGAACATCTACATCGTCAGCTACGTCGCCGGCGACGACCGGAGCCAGATCACCTGCCGCCGCTACGACCGCGACACCGACACCTTCACGGAGGTCGATCCGGCCTCCCTTCCGGTCGAGGAGTAGCGCCGTGAAGCTTTGGCCCATGTCCGACCTCCACCTCGAACTCACCCGGGGCTGGGACTTGCCGGCCGGAGAGGCGGGACCGGAATTCGAGGTCATGATCGTCGCCGGCGACCTAACGCCGCGTGCCGAGCGCGGCGTGAAGTGGTTGCTGGATAGAGTGCCCGACCGACCGGTGATCTACTGCATGGGTAATCACGAAGCCTACGGCGAGGACATCGACCGCACGCTCGAGAAGGCCAAGGCGGCCGCGGCCGGCACGAACGTGAACCCTCTGGAAAATGAGACCGTCCGCATCGGCAACGTGACGTTCGTCGTCTGCACTCTCTGGACCGACTTCGCGCTGTTCGGAGATCAGCGCCGGGAGATGGCGATCGCGGCGGAGCGCATGAACGACTTCAAGAAAATCAGGACCGACCGCTACGCCCAGCGCTTTCGTCCTTCGCACGCGCTGGCCAGGCACAGGCGGTCCCGAGCCTTCCTCGAAGCCGAGCTCCGCAAGGATCGACCTGGTCCCCTTGTGATCGTGACCCACCATGCCTGCCGGCGCCCGGAGCCGCGCCTGTCGGAGCCGCCCAAGCCGGACGAGCTTCTGACCGCGGCATTTTATAGCGATCTCACCGACCTGATGGTGACGGCGCCCGACGAGGGTCGCGGCGCGCTGCGGCCCGCGGACCTGTGGATCTATGGGCATACCCATGAGTCCTTCGACGCCGTGATCGGCGAGACGAGGGTCGTGAGCAACGCCAAAGGCTACGGCCCGTGGGGCGACCGCGAGCCCACCTGGGACAACCCGAACTTCAACGAGCAGCTCATCATCGAGATCTGAGGGCCGACCATGACCGACGCCGACCACAAACACACCGAGACCACCCGCCCCGCCCTTTCCATGGTTTCGGATACCTTCTCATGCACTCCCCCAAGGCCCGCCGCGGCCGCCCCGACCTCTTCTCGTCCGCCAAAACCGCTGCCCCGATCCCCGCGCGACACTCTGCGCTCAGAGAGGCGCTCGCGATCGCATCGCTCGATCCGGCGATCCGCGCGATCTCACACGTTGCGGCGGCGAATGCTGGGTCCGCGCAAGTAGACGTCGACGCCGTCATTATCGGGAAGGACGACGGGCGCTTCGTTCTTGACGTCGTCGCCGCCCGCCGGATCCGCTCGCTCGACGAAGAGGGTCTGGTCCAGATCGCGCTGCGCGAACTGGGTCTGCAGCAGCTCATCGTCACAGCCGAGGACCTGAAGACCGAGCCACGCCGGTCCAACGTCCGCTTGGTCTGGTCCTACCGGGACCGGCCGGTCCCAGTGCCTCTGCGCCTCCGGATCCTCAAGGTTCTCGCCGACGAGGGGCCGATGGAGCTCGGCCGCCTGCTCGAGATGGTCAGCAGCGACCGGGATCCCTCTCCGGCAGTGATGTCGCTGGCCTGCTCGAACCTCCTCGAACTCGACCTGACGTCCGAGCCGCTCGGGCCGTCCACCCTGGTGAGGTCCCGCACATGAAGAAGACCAAACGCCGCAGCTCGCCCCGGATCGCGGTCCGGATGGCGCCAAAACGCCTTGTCGACCAGCATTGTCTGGCGCCCGGCACTGTTCTGATCGACCGTATCTTCGACCGGGACCGCGGCCGCTTCGAGGATCCCGATGAGCCCCAGATTGAGGGCAACTTCTACCTGGAAGCTGAGGAGGACACCGATGGCCTTGCTCCGGATGGCCGGCCCGATGCGATGACGGCGCTCGTCGGCGCCGCCTTCGAGGCCGCCGCCCCGCCGGAGCTGCGCCGCAAGTTGCGCCACGGCCAGGCGCTGTGCGTCGTCATCCTGGTGCCGACGGATGCCTGGGTCCTACCGGTCGCGGACCACTTCCGCCGCTCGTTCGGCGATCGCTGGCTGCAGCACACCAGGAGCGGGCCTAACCAGCGGGGCCTGGGATGCTCCTCCGGCTCAAGCGCGGTGTCGGGCGCCTTGGCCGGCGGCCAGTCCGTGGTGGGCATTTCCGCCGACGTCAGCCTGCTCCCCCGCGCCCTGGTCGGTGCCGCCGACCTCACGATTCGGCTCGGGCCTCCGACCGGGGCGGTGGTGAAGGCCGCGATCGGCCGCTTCGCCGGGCGGGCATCCATCGAACTGGACGATGCCGTCCTCGCCGAACTCGATCTCGACGACCTTGTCGCTGCCTTCCGACCCGGAACGGGCGCGCAACGCATCGCGCAGCGGCTCGCCGCCGCGGCCGCGGCCCTTCGGGCGATCACCGATCTCAAGGAGGCCCACACGTGCTCGTCGTGACAGTCGAACTTTGGCCGGGAGGCATCGGCGCGCTCCGGCGGCCGCTCGGCACGATGCACATCGGAAACGTGAGCGACCTGGCGGATCTGAGCGATTACAGGATCATCGCCATGGAGACAGCCAATCCTTTGACCGGCACGCCGCCCGGCATCGCAAAGTTTTCCGTCCTGGCCCATGCGCGCCAGCAGCGTGTCTGGGCACTTCTTCAACGTGCCTGCGAGGAGGCGATGGCGGCCGACTGGACCGATCTGTAGACCCTGTTGCCCCTCCAGCCCGGTTCATGCGCTCTGCCTTGTGAGTTCGATTTGAAGCGATCGAGTTTGAGCTTCGGCGAGCCGATAGAATCGGCTTATCCAACAATTCCGAATCCTTCACCCGCGGAATTGATGGCCAAACGCGCTCCCGGTTCTCCCCCGTCCGCAAAGCGTAGCGGCCGAACGGCGCCGGAGCCCGGACCGAGGCCGACCGCAGGTTCGGCGGATACGCGCTTTCGCATGACGCGAAGCATTCGGAAGTGGATCCGCACCAAGATCCTGGCCTGGCCCCATTCCACCATCACGTGGGAGGCCGTGCGGGCCGAGGTCCGGAAAAAGCATCCGGAGGCGGAGGCGAAACGCCAGACGCTCGCGAAGTACGAAGAACTACAGTCCGCATTCTACGACACGAAGCGCCGGCTGCTCCTGGAGCGGGAGCAGAAGTCCGCCAAAGAACGGGCGGCCGAAGGTAAACCGGCCAAGCCTGGCCGGCCGAAGGCGGGCACGGACGAATATCTGCGGAATCGGGTCGCGTTTCTCGAAACCCGCGTGCGCGAGCTGGAGACGGAAAATACCCGTCTGAAACAGCAGTTCGTTCGGTGGCAGCGGAATGCCATCGGAGCCGGCATGACCCTGCAGCAGTTGGAGCGCCCCCATCGCCGCATCGATCGCGGGCAGGCCGACGAATAGCACCCGCGCGAGCCGACGAAGCGAAAACCTGTTCAGGCTCACCAGGGATCAATGCCTGGCCCCGGAACCCCTCTCCCGCGCCCGACCATTGCACCGTCGTGCTCACGCGCAAGGGCATCCACGCCTGCGGCGCGGACCCTCCCTTGCGCGCTGCGCGCGCCGTCGCCTGGCGGGTCGCGTGAGGGCGGCTCCGGGGATCAAGCAGAAGTAATCGGGAGCCCAGGAGGCTTCGCGAATGGCGGCCATTGCAGACCCGTCGTCCGGACGTCGGCGGTGGGAGGCTTCGCCACGGCGGCAGAAAAGGCTCGGCGGTCGCCCACCAGCACCACCTGCTCCTCGGCCCGGGTGATCGCCGTGTAGAGCCACGAACGGTCGAGCAGCCGATTGTCATAGACCGGGATGACCACGCGCTTGGCGCTCGACCCCTGGCACTTGTGGCAAGTGACGGCGTACGCGAGGTCGAGATCGACCAGGTGCTCGTCGTCCAGCCTCTTGGGCTCGAGGTCGCCGTCGAACAGCACGTCGACGACCCGTTCTTCGGGATCGATCGCGACGACGCGTCCGAACAGACCGTTGAACAACCCGGCGCGGTAGTCGTTGCGCAGGAAGATGGTCGGCTCGCCGACCGAGAACCGACGGCCGAAGAAGCCCGCGAATTCAGCCCGGCCAGCGGACGCGAAGCGGCCGTGGAAGCGTCCGTTGACGCTGTCGACGCCGGCCGCGCCGGCGATCGTAGCCGTGACGACGAGCACCTCGCCGGCATCGCCGAGCCGGTCGATCACCCCGTCGAGAGCCGCCGCAATGCCGGCGTGATCGGCATCGACGAAGGAGATGCCGGCCGCCGGCCCAGCGAATTCCGAGAACAAGGGAATTCCCCCGCAGCGGACCGCGGCCGCCGCCGCCGGGATTCCGCTCGCGGCGGCCTGTCGATGGACTTGGGTCAGCCGCAGCGTGACGCCGGCATCTTCGACCAGTTCATGAAAGACCTTGCCGAAGCCGATGGGCGGCAACTGGGCCTCGTCGCCGACGAGCAGCAAGCGGCTGCCGGGAGCGAGGCGCTTGGTGATCGCGTGTATCGTCGGCAGATCGGTCATCGACGCCTCGTCGACGACGACCAGGGTCCTGTCGGTGATCCGACTCAGGCTCTCGAGCTTCGTTCTCATCTTCGCGGCTTCGCCTTCCGAGACGTCGGGATCGGCGAGCGCCTCCTCCAGTTCGTCGCGCTCGACCAACTCGGCCAGCGTTCGGGCCAGCGTCTTGGCCAGCCGCCCCGTCGAACGCGACAGCCGCAGCGCCGCTTTGCCTGCCAATGCGCAGAGCAGGACGTGCCCTCCGAACCTTGCCCACAGATCGCAGACGAGCTTGCACGTGTAGGTCTTGCCGGTGCCGGCGCCGCCGACCAGGCACGCCAGCGAACGCGTCATCATGGCGACGGCGGCGGCGCGCTGCTCGTCGGTCAAGGTCCTGCCAGGACCGGTCAGTTCGGCCAGCAGTTCGGACCAGCCGCTGGGACTGAGGAGAGGGACGCGGGCGTCGCGCGGTGCTTTGGCCAAGGCCGCCAGCCTGGCGACGAGATCGTCTTCGAGCGCGGCGGCGCCCGGAGCCCTCATCAGGTCGCCCGCGCGCAGCACGGCGCCGTTCTTCACCGCGGCGACCAAGGCGCCGTGGACGACGGAGCGGTCCGGAGCTCTGCCCAGCAGCGCTTCGAGCTCGCCGGCGAATTCGCCGGCGGGCATCGCGGTGTCGCCGCGGCGGAGCATGCGCTTGACGGTCTCGTCGGCCGCGCCGACGTGGCGCCGGACGTCGAGGACGGGATCGGCGCCGTCCTCCCGCAGCAGCCGGCGGCCCAGTTCGTCCATCTGCTTCCACGGCAGCAGCGGGACCATGACGAACGGGTTCAAGGCCAAGGTCTCGACGGCGGCCGGTCCGAGCACCCGGTGGATGCGCCGGACGATCTTCATGTCGCTAACGCCCTGGCGATTCAGCCACGAAACGAGCGCCGCCTCGCCCTCGGCGGCTTGCCAAGCCGACGTGACGAGCACGGCGAGACGGCGCGCGAGGACGGGCTTCTCTGGCGACATCGCGGCGGCGATCTCGTCCAACTGGTCTTGACTGGACAGGACTTCCGGCAGGTTCTCTCCGAAGGCTTCCCACAGCCGGCCGGCGCGGGCAGGCCCGATCCCGGGGACGTGGTTGGCGAGGAAGCGCTTGATCAGATCTCCTGAGGGCAGGATGCGGCGGCCGGCTGCGGCGGCGATCTGAGGCCCGAAGCGCGCCTGCCGGATCTCTCCCTCAATCTCCCAGACGTCGCCAGGCGCGGGCATCCCCAGCAGCCGATCGAAACGGGCGCGCACGCTGCAGCGGCCGCCGCCCTCGACGAGGATGCCGGCGAAGATGCAGCCGTACGGCTTCTCAGAGATGATGCCTTCCACCGCGATCCTCACGGACGCACCACGCCCGTCCGGAGCACCTGGCCGGTTTCCTCGAACATCCTGACCTGCTCGCGCAGACTTTCGATGATGCGTCGCTGCTTCTCGATGACGGCCGCTTGCTCCGCGGCGAGCTTCGACGCCTCGCTTGCCCGCATGTCCGACCGCCGGATCCGCGCCGCCACCGCCTTGTCGACCTCTTCCGACTGATGGCGCTCGCCGATCGGCTTCAGCTTCTGCTCGATCGCGACGGCGTTGATCGCCGCGCGCAGCTCCGGTTTCTTGAAGAGGTGCTGCTCCTGCGACTGCGGACGGCCCAACGCGGCGGTGATCGCCCGGACGTTGACCTTGCCGTCCACCGTCGACGGAAGGGTCGGCAGGGCTTCGCCTTCCTGCGAGAGCCACGCGCTGGCGCGGTCGTCGAGGTATCGTTCGAGATCTTCGAGCAGCTCTGGAAGGATCGACTTGGTCATGGCGACATCCTGCGGATCAGACGGCGAAGGGCAGCTTCAGACTTGGACCGCGGTCCCGTCGGGGATCTCCGGATCGGCATGGACCGCGACGGTCCTCTTCAGGCCTTCGACCATCTTTTCGTTGTGCTTCACCCACTCGCTGGCGCCGTAGGTGCCCTCTCCCATCTCGGTCCTGGCCTGCGCAAGCATGCTTTCGTGTTCGGTCAGCAGCCGCTCCGCGCGGGCCTTGTGAGCGGGATTGCCTTTGATGACGAGGTGATCGCCGCAGCCGGCGCAGGAGCCGTGCTTGGGACAGGGCGCGAGCGACCAGTCCTGGACGCAGGCGCCGATGTCAGTCATGTGGGCGCTGTTGATCCGGGCATTGACGAACGCCTCCCGCTCCACCGGCGGCAGCTTGGCGACGGCTTGGGGCAACGGGCCGCGCATCGCTCTGGTGTTGAGCATCTCGCGCATGCGCTTCTTCAGTTGCCGCCCGTCGGTGTGATCGTAGGCGGCGTTCTGACCGACGCGTTTGCGGCCGCTCCAGCGGGCGATGTCGAGTTCGGGAAGTTCGCCATCCTTAGCGATCGTGTTGAGATAGTGCCGGAAAGCGTGGCTGGTGATCTTGTACGGCTTGTGGTCGGCATCGCGGATCTCCAACCTTTCGAAGACCGACTTGTGCCCTTCATGCGAAGTCAGAAAGGAGCCGATCTGGAAGTCGCTCAGGAAGGTGACGACCCCATACTGGTTGTTGTTACCCTCCCGAAAGAAGTGCTGAGGTATCAGGAAGAGGTAGTCCGACAGCTTCTGCGGCATATCCGGCGGCAGCCTCGGCTGAAGCCGCAGCATGGCGGCCTCCACGTCGGCCAAGGTGCACCGAAGGAGCCCGTCATGCTTTTCGCGTGGCACGCCGTTGTATCTCAGCCAGAGGTCGGCCGGCGTCCGACTGGTTACTCCGATGGCAACGGCCACCTCGTTGATCGTAAGCAGCGTGGACGGATCGGCGAGACGGAAAGGCTCGGCCACGTAGGCGCGCCCGGGATGGCGCTCCATCCAGCGCGCGATCCTGCGGATCGGCTCCGTGATCCGCAGGATGTCAGCCATCGCGCGCTCGGCGACTTCCACCATCTTCGGCGGCACCCACTTGATGGTGTCGTTGGCGCCTTTCGATGCCCCGTAGGCGAAGCCGAAAGCTTCGTACGGATGGCCCGTCTTGGGGTCGATGGCAGACTTCTTCCGGAGGCACTTCGCCCGGAGCATCAAAGCCTCGTTGATGCGCCACGGCGCGCACATGAGCAGCTCGACCGCCGCTGCGCGGATAATGTCGCGGTCGTCGCCCTTCTCGCGAACGATGTCGCTCATGGCGATGACGGCATCGATCAGCTCTTCGGAAGGCATCCTGCCCGCACGGTCCTTTTTGGACTTCTCGTCGGTCCGCTGGGTATGGCCCGGCCGAGGATGCGGGTTGGAGTAGGCGATCCGAGCCTTCGCGAGGGCATGTTTGTTCACGAACTCGGCAACGATCTCGAGACTGCCGCCCACCTTGTACTTGTAGCTGGGCTTCCCCTCGACCGCGAAGGCCGCCGCGAAGAAATCGTCGCTAGTCAGCCGCACCGGATCGAAGCCCCGGTTCTGCAGCGTTTCGTACAGCAGGCGGCCGGCCTGCAGTACGTCGCCGTGAACACAGGGATCTTTCGCGGGGCGCGCGAACTCCCGAAGAGCGATAATCGTCTTGATCATTTCCCCAAAGGCTTCGTTCAAGGGCACGCGCCCTTTCATGCTCTTGGTTTTGGCGGCGCCTTCACGCGAGAAGATCAGCCTGAAGACCGTGCCGGCCGATGGCCTGGTGATCTTGACGGGCGAAAGATCCCAGACCGGCGCGTCGAAATCGACGGTAGGGCCGAACACCTGCAACGCTCGGGCGCGCTCGACGAGCGCGGCTAGGGACGTTTTCGCATCGAGCAGTCTGCGATCCGGAAGGACATGGACGTTCATGTCGGCAGCGCCTCGCAGGCTTTCACCACCTCGGCCACGGCGAGGATGGTGGCGTCGTGCAGAGCAACGATCTGCCGGTCCAAGCCGTCCTTTTCCTTGCGTGCCCGGTCGGCGCAGAGCCAATCCAGGACCTCGCGATGCGGGGCGTCCTTCCAAGGCTGGAATTGGTGGCATGTGTAACAGCTTAGTGGCGCGAACAGTCCGCACGGGCCGGCCCCGCACGTGCCGACATCTCCGGCCTTTTCCGGCATTCGGTCGGGATGCCGGTTGTAGAAGGGAATGCGCTTGGCCGGATTGTCGCCGTTGACCGCCTCGCGTTCGGACCGCACGATCCGGCCCATGAAGGCGTCGGCGATCGGCCCCAACCGCAGCGCCGTCGCGGCGTCGAGACGGAGCACCTGGCTGGCCCGGGTCTCGAAATAAGCCTGCACCGTGCCGAGGTCGGAGTGATCGAGCATGACCGCCAGCTCGCTGGGCGTGGCGCCCTCCTCGACCGCACGCGTTCCGTACGTCCGTCGGAACCGCCGCATATTGACGACCAACGGCTCGCCGGTCCGATGCGAGATGATCTCCAACTTGGCGATCGCCTGCTTGACGAGGAGGCTGATCTCCTTTGGGCTCATGTGCATGGCGAACCCGCGAAGGGGACCATCCATCCGCTCCGCATCGGGCTCGAGGCGCCTGAACAGCGGATACGCGCACCTCTCCGGCCAGCCATGCTCATCGCGATGAGCACGGTTCTCTCTGACGAGCCGCGTGACCCAAGCGGCGATCTCGTCGTTGAGCATTTTCGGATGGAACTCCTCCCGGAAGAAGGCGTGTCCCTTCTTGATCCTGGGCAGATCGAAGCGCGCGTGAATGCGGTCGCTGTCATCCTCCTTCAATGGCTTGTAGTCCTCCTCGCGCGCCAAGGCGTAGGCCAGCGGATTGGCTCCCAACGCGATCGCCAGCCAGCAAACGGTGTTTTCCAGGGTCGTCAAGCGCTTGGGACCGAGCGTGCGCAGCTTCGTGGTAAGCGCGATGAACTCGATCTCGTCGAAGGCCCCTTTGACGGGATCCTGCGTCCGAACGGCATGGCCGGTCTCGTTGCCTGGAATATTCAATTCCCGGATCCGCTGCGCGACCTCTTCCGGGAACTGCGTCATGCCCTGATCGGCACTCCAGCAGTACCAGGAACGGACGTAGCAAAGCCGGTACTCCGCGAAGTTCTTGACACGGCGGAGGTCGCTGATCAGGCGCTCTTCAACAATCCCGCCGCCGACATCGACATCGCGGAAGTGTTTCGACCGATGGAGATAGCAGAGCGCTTCGAACGTGTTCCGCACGTTGTCGACCGACGAGACCTTGATCAAGTCGGCAATGAAGCGAGCGATGGAGGCGAGCAGAGAGTGGGAGCGGATTCTGAGGCTTTCGAACTTCAGATTGACGCGCAGCACCGCGTGGTTGAGCTTCCACGTCCAGCCGGTCGCATCAACCGCGAAGCCGGCGCGATCGATGACCGTCCCCTGGCCCGGGAAGGCGGTCGATGGCGCTGCGGATCGGATGGCGGGCTTAGCCATTCGCGCGTCCTCCCGTGGCCTTGTCCTGCATGACAATGGCGAGCTGATTGCCCTTCCGACGCAAACGTCGGCGCTGGTATTGCAGGCTGGTCTCGGAGGTGGGCGTCCACCCGCTCTGCTGGTTGATCACGGATTGCTCGGTCGACGGGCTGAGGCCGGCCTCCTCCGCGGCGTCGCCCATACGATCCTTGTTCGTGCGGCGGACCATGTGCGGTGCGAAGTCAGCCGGGATGCCGGGCACCTTCTCGCGGAGGCGCTCGTACATGCCGACGACCGCGCCGATCGAAAGGGGCTTGGGACTCTTCTCGCTGCTTTCCTGCGAGAGAAAGATGTACTTGGACTTCTTCGCGCCCGGATAGGTCAGCCGATCCTTCACCATGTAGTCGTGAAGGATCGCCGCCGAGTCAGGCCGCAGCGACACCGAATGCGCCAGCGTCTTGTTGCGCGGCTCGTCGGCACGGGGGTCGTTGGGATCGTCCGGGCTACGCGGCACGAAGACGTAGGGATCGTCGCCGTTGAGGTGCAGATGGCCGCCGGTAAGGATGAGCGGAGCCGACCGACGCAAGCCGGCATGGTAGAGCCGCCAGAGCGCCTGGTTGCGGACCTGACTGCGCTTGTTGAAGGGATTGGTCGGATGACCCGGCGTGATGGCGTCCAGGAACGCCTGTTCGGTCTTCTCGTCCATGCCCTCCTTGGAGGTGTTCTTCTTCACCACGATCTTGCCGACGAGCCGCTTCGGTAGGGCCTCCAGCCGGCGTCGAGCCTCCGGCAGCCGCTTGTCGTCGAGCACCATGCGGTCGATGACGGGGTCGCAGCGCCAGACGATGTACTCGGCGACGGCAATCAGACGGCTCTTCCAGTGCGCGTTCTTGACGCTCTCCGTCGGGTTGCGCCGTTTCTCGCGCAGCTCATCGCGCAGGGTCGCGATCTCCTCTTCACGGAAGAGCTCGAGGCTCTCGATCCTTGCGTCGACGTCGATGATGAGTTCGGCGCAGATGTTGTGAAAGGCGCAGACGGCGCTCATGTAGGCCCGCATCGCCGAGTAGCTGATGCCGCGTTCGCGGATCCTGATCTGGCAGTACAGGTTCGGCCACCAAGCCGGCATGCCGTCAGCATCGACCGTCAGCACGAACCGCTCGCCGGTCTCCAGGCGCAATTGTTCGGTGCGGAATGGCGTCGGCTCGAGCAAGGTCCGTTTCCGGGTTGTTCCCGGTTTGAACCTGTCAGCTGTAAGGGCGGCTCCGCCAGCTGCATTTCGACGCCATGGCGACGGCCTTCAAAATCTCAAAAGCGCCTGCAGGACAGGCACTTCTCGCGTTTTGGGTGACAAAATCCAAAACTAGAACGCCTAGGCTGGATTTGGATGACACTTTCCTCGATGAAGTAAAACGAAAGCCCGCGACTTCCTCAAGGAAATCGCGGGCTTTCGTCAATCTCGGTGACAAAACCCGAAGGAAGGTAAAACTAGCATTCTATACGGCGACTTCCGCCTTGATGTGCGGATGCGGGTCGTAGCCGACAAGCTCGAAATCCTCGTAGCGGAAGGAGAAGATGTCCTTCACGTCCGGATTGATCCGCATCACCGGCAGCGGTCGCGGCGTCCGCGTCAGTTGCAGCCGCGCCTGTTCCAGGTGATTGGAATAGAGATGCGTGTCGCCGAGCGAGTGCACGAAGTCGCCGGGCTTCAATCCCGTGACCTGCGCGACCATGATCGTGAGCAGCGCATAGGACGCAATATTGAAGGGCACGCCGAGGAAGACGTCGGCCGAACGCTGATAGAGCTGGCACGACAGTTTGCCGTTCGCGACATAGAACTGGAACAGCAGGTGGCAGGGCGGCAGCGCCATCTTCTCGACGTCAGCCGGATTCCAGGCGGTGACGATCAGCCGGCGCGAGTCCGGGTTGCGCTTGATCATCTCGATGACATTGGCGATCTGGTCGATGCTGCGCCCGTCCGCCGTAGGCCAGGAGCGCCATTGATGGCCGTAGACCGGCCCGAGATCGCCGTCGGCGTCAGCCCACTCGTCCCAGATGGTGACGCCGTTATCGCGCAGATATTTGATGTTGGTGTCGCCTTTGAGGAACCACAGCAGCTCGTGCACGATCGCCTTCAGCGGCAACCGCTTGGTGGTCAGCATCGGAAAGCCGGCCGCAAGGTTGAAGCGCATCTGATGGCCGAACACCGAGAGCGTGCCGGTGCCGGTCCGGTCGCGCTTCTCGACGCCGTCTGAGAGAATCCGCTCGAGCAGGTCCTGATACTGGTGCATATGCGTGCGCTATGGGCCTTTTGGGAGGTCGGCGAACTTAGCGGCCGGCCCCCGTCCCGCGACAGCAGCGATTCGCTGCCTCGCGCAGATTATACCCGGAAAAGTGAGCGTTCCGCCGACAAACGACAAGGGGCGGAACTTGAGTCCCGCCCCTGCCCTACCCTCTTGATAGTACTGGCCAAGTTGGCAAACGCCGGCCTCAGTTCTCCGATTCGGTGAACACCTCGTCGCGCTTGGCGCGCAACACCGGCAAAACAGTGAGCACCAGGAGGCCGGCTGCGACCGCGAGCAGCACCGCGGAGAGCGGACGCGTCACGAACACGCTCCAGTCGCCGCGCGAGATCAGCAGCGCGCGACGCAGGTTCTCCTCCATCAGCGGTCCGAGCACCATGCCGAGCAAGAGCGGCGCCGGCTCGAAATCGTGCTTGATGAGCCAGTAGCCGACGAGGCCGAACACGCCCGCGAGAATGACGTCGACCGGCGCGTTGTTCACCGAGTAGATGCCGATCGCGCAGAAGATCACGATCGAGGGGAACATCAGCCGGTAGGGCACGCGCAACAGGCGCACCCAGATTCCGACCAGCGGCAGGTTGATGATGATCAGCATGAGGTTGCCGATCCACATCGAGGCGATCATGCCCCAGACGAGGTCCGGCTGCTTCTGCATCACCTGCGGGCCCGGCACGATGCCGTGAATGGTCATCGCGCCGACCATCAGCGCCATCACCGCGTTCGGCGGGATGCCGAGCGTGAGCAAGGGGATGAAGGAGGTCTGCGCCGCAGCGTTGTTGGCGCTCTCCGGCGAAGCTACGCCTTCGATCGCGCCGCGGCCGAACCGCGAGGGGTTCTTCGCGATCTTCTTCTCCAGCGTATAGGCGGCGAAGGAAGCGATGACCGCGCCGCCGCCGGGGAGGATGCCGAGGATCGATCCGAGCACCGTGCCGCGCAGGATCGCGGGCGTCGAGTCGATCAGGTCCTTCCTGGTCGGCATCAAGCCCGTGATCTTCTGCTGCACGAGATCGCGATTCATCTCCGCGCCTGCGTCGAGATTGCGGATGATCTCGGCGAAGCCGAACACACCCATCGCCACCGTCGCGAAGCCGAGGCCGTCAGCGAGTTCCGGGATATTGAACGCCATGCGCGAGGCGCCGGTCTCGATGTCGGAGCCGACCATCGACAGCAGCAGGCCGAGCACGATCATGGCAATCGCCTTGAGCACCGAACCTTTCGCCAGCACCACTGCGAAGATCAGGCCGAGCACCATCAGCGAGAAGTATTCGGCCGGACCGAAGGCCAGCGCGAGTTTCGTGAGCGGCGCGCCGAGGACCGCGATCAAAACGGTCGCCACGCAGCCGGCGAAGAACGAGCCGATCGCCGCGATCGCCAGCGCCGGGCCGGCGCGGCCCTGCCTGGCCATCTGATGGCCGTCGATGGCCGTGACGACGGAGGTCGCTTCACCGGGGATATTGACCAGGATCGAGGTGGTCGAGCCGCCATATTGGGCGCCGTAATAGATGCCCGCGAGCATGATCAGCGCGCCGACCGGCGGCAGCCCGAAAGTGATCGGCAGCAACATCGCGACCGTTGCGACGGTTCCGATGCCCGGCAGCACACCGACCAGCGTGCCGACGAGAGCCCCGATCAGGCACATCAGGATATTGATCGAGATCGGAAGCGACAGACCGAAGAGCCACCAGGGCGACCACCAGCTGACTTGAAACACGACGCCGAAGCCGAGGCCCAGATTGTGAAAGAGATCGACCATCACGCCCTCACTGGACCAGGAATCGCGGGAACATCGGCATCGGCAATCCCAGCACGTAAGGGAATAGCAGGGCGCAGCCGAGCGTCAGGCAGGCGCCGACAATCACGGCCTCGATCCAGCGCGTCTCGTGCGAGCCCATCGCCGCGATCAGGAAGCTGGCGAACGCGCAGACGATCAGGCCCAGCGGGCGTATCGCCAAGGCGAAGAAGACAATCGCGGCCATCACGAACAACGGCCCGCGCCAGGAATAATGCGAGAACCCCGCTCCTTCGGTCAGAAGTCCCGTCAGTGCGATGGCCGCGGCCAACGCGACCAGCAGCCCGCCGAACATGCGCGGCGCGGTGCCGGCACCGAACTTGAAGCCCTGCATGCCGTGCAGGTCGCTGGACGCCCAGAGCGCGAACAGCGCCACCGCCATCAACACGATGCCGCCGATATAGTCCTGCGGCGCGCGGATGGTCATGAAGAGCGTGAGGATCGCGACCGCAAACAGCGGATAGGAATAGATCAGCGCCAGCAGAACGTCCGAAGACAGCGCCTTCTTGGCATCAGCGCCGAACGACCCGAACACCGCGCCGGGCGCCCCCGCCAGAAGCGCGGTCGCATGGCTGATCAGGACGGTCGCCGGGCCGCGCCCGCTGCCCCATCCGAAGATCGTGCCGATCGACCAGATGAATTCGAATATCTGCGGCGCGAGCGCCAAAAGGACGATGCCGATTGCGACCGATGTGTTTCGCGTCGTTGTCGCCGAGTGGCCCATTGTGTCGGCCATGCATGTCTCCTCCGCGACTCCTTAAGTCACGAGCCTTGTTGTTCTATTGGATGGAATTGGATCCCCACCACCAGCATCATTGCCTAGCGACTTTCATCACACAACACCAGCAAAACCCAAGACGCCCCCGGCGAGCAACAGCCAGAGCGGATTGACGCGCGACACCGAGGCAAGCACCGCAACGCCCGCCACCAGTAGCGCAGCAATCACGGTGTGAGTGGTGGATTGGGCCAGGATCAGGGCGCTCGCCGCCATCAGGCCGATCGACAGCGGAACCAGTGCAGCCTGGATCATGGCGGGCCAGCGTGATTGGCTGGGGCGGTTGAGGAGGCGGCTCACATAGTAGGCAAGCAGAGCCGTCGGCAGGCACATCGCAAGCGTTGCCGCGAGCGCGCCGGGAATGCCGGCAACCGCATAGCCGATCAACGTGACGATCAGGACGTTCGGGCCGGGCGAGAGCTGCGAGATCGCAAAGGCATCGGCGAACTGCTTGTCGGTCATCCAGTGGTGCACGTCCACGGCGATGCGGTGCATCTCCGGCACCGCGGCAGCCGCGCCGCCGACCGCGAACAGCGACATCAGGCCGAAAGTCGAGATCAGCGCCCAGATCGGGTTCTCGCTGTTCATGCTGCTACCTTCCGTCGCAGAGCAACCGTGACGGCGATGCTGGCGGGGATCGCGACCAGCAGCACGGCTTGCAGCGGCAGCCGCAGCACACCGATCGCGACGAACACGGCGGCCATCAGGACGAGGGCGATGGCGTCGGCACGCTTCAAGAGCGGCGTCATCATGCGAAAGACCACCGCGATCAAGAGCCCGACCGCCGCGCAGGACACCCCGGCAAGGGTCCGCCGCAAAACCTCGAGCTCGCCGAAATGGGCATAGAGCGCAGCGAGAGCCGTCATGATCAGCGTCGGCGGCACCAACAGCCCGGCGAAGGCGGCAACGCCGCCGGCAAGCCCACGCAGGTGCGAGCCGAACACCATCGACAGGTTGACGATGTTGGGTCCCGGCAGGAAGTGGCAGAGCGCAAAGGTCTCGTTGAACTCGTCCGCCGTCATCCAGCGGTGATCGTCCACGATCGCCCGCCGCGCGAACACCAAAACCCCGCCAAACCCGGCCAGCGACATCCTGGCGAAGGCCATGAACAGGGCGAAGAGGCCCGGGGGAACGGTCTTGGCGGGGATATCCGGCTCTTGAACGGCCGGTCCGGAATCCGAGGACATCGCGGCAGCTTAAGGGGGCTGCTATCCCCGCGCCAAGACCGGCCTTGTGGGCTGCCAGTATCTATCCAAAGGAACTCTCGCCAAACCCCTGTCTTTCCCGACCTTTGCCCCCTATATTAGGAGTGCCGGCTTGCCGGCTATGGAAATAAACGGTCGTCGCAATAAACCATTCGGACCCGGGGGCGGTACCCGGCGCCTCCACCAAAGCCCACCAGCGGGCTACCCGAGAAGCGGGCTTTGGCGGGGGCGAAATAGGATCGACGAGGGCGTAAAGGGCGTACTTTTTCCCGGTATTGTTCCGCCGTTATCGGGCTAATGCAATAGTTGCCAACGACAACTTTGCTCCGGTTGCTCAGGCTGCGTAACGCAGTTTGAAAGACCACTTTAAAGTCCTAGCGGGTTAAGCTCCGCTAGGCGGGGTTCGGAGGCACCTGGCAACAGAAGCCTCCACTTCCACTTTATCTCCCGTCCATTTTTCTCGCGGGCGGGGACTCCTGCTGGCCGGTCGGGCGCGGTACCATTGCTGCTTGGCGAGTCGGCGCGGCAACGGCTCGGGACATGCGACAGGACCGATAGTCAGGATCCATAATGGCGACCGATCATATCCGATACGACGTGCTGGCACGCGACGCATTGCGCGGTGTGCTGCGGAAGGTGCTGAGCGATGCAGCAGCGCACGGATTGCCGGGCGAGCATCACTTCTTCATCACCTTCATGTCGAAGGCGGAGGGCGCAAAGCTGTCGCCGCGGCTGCTCGCGCAATACCCCGACGAGATGACCATCATCCTCCAACACCAGTTCTGGGATCTCACCGTGCTCGAGGACCGCTTCGAGGTCGGGCTGTCGTTCGGCGGCATCCCGGAGCGGCTGGTGGTGCCGTTCAGCGCAATCAAGAGCTTCCTCGACCCGTCGGTCAAATTCGGCCTCCAGTTCGATACCTCCGATGTGGCGGAAGTGCCGCCCGCGGCACTCCCCGCGGCCCCTGCTCCGGCGGCCGTCTCGGTCCCCGCACCGGCTGCCGAGAAGGCTGAGGCCGAGGACGAGCCCACTGCACCCAACCAAGGCGGCGCCGAGGTCGTGCGGCTGGATCGCTTCCGCAAGAAATGATCGAGGTCGTGGCGCGCGAGAGCCAAAGCGCGGCCAAACCACCTATATAGATGAGCATCGAGAAGCCGCGCATACCACGCGGCAGAATGGATGTGCTCATGGACAAGACGACCCGCCCCTCGCGCCGCTCTTCCACCCGGATCGAAACCGACAGTTTTGGTCCGATCGAGGTCCCCACCGACCGCTATTGGGGCGCGCAGACCGAACGCTCGCGGCAGAATTTCCGCATCGGGGAAGATCGCATGCCGATTTCGCTCGTGCATGCGCTCGGCATCGTCAAGCTGGCCGCCGCCCAGACCAATCGCGAGCTCGGCCTCATCGACCAGCGCCGGGCGAATGCGATCATCCGCGCCGCGCGCGAGGTGGTCGAGGGCAAGCTCGACGACCACTTTCCGCTGGTGGTGTGGCAGACCGGCTCGGGCACCCAGAGCAACATGAACCTCAACGAGGTGATCGCCAACCGCGCCAATGAGCTTCTGGGCGGCGAGCTCGGCACCAAGAAGCCGGTTCATCCCAACGACCACGTCAATATGAGCCAGTCGTCGAACGACTCGTTTCCCACCGCGATGCATATCGCGGCCGCGGGCCGGATCACGGCCGATCTCATTCCCGCGCTGTCCGAGCTGCTCGGCGCGCTGCGCAAGAAAGAGAAGGCGTTCGCGGAGATCGTCAAGATCGGCCGCACCCATACCCAGGATGCGACGCCGCTGACGCTCGGCCAGGAATTTTCCGGCTACGCCGCACAGGTCGAAAGCGGCATCGCGCGATTGAAGGTCGCGGTCAAGGATCTCTATCCGCTGGCGCAGGGCGGCACCGCGGTCGGCACCGGTCTCAACTCAAAGCCGCGCTTTGCAAGGCTGTTCGCCAAGCATGTCGCCGGGATCACGAAACTGCCCTTCACCAGCGCCGCCAACAAGTTCGAGGCGCTGGCATCGAACGATGCCTATGTGCTCGTGCACGGCGCCATCAATTCGGTGGCGACGGGGCTGTTCAAGATCGCCAACGACATCCGCCTGCTGGGATCGGGCCCGCGCTCGGGGCTGGGCGAACTGATCCTGCCCGAGAACGAACCCGGCTCCTCGATCATGCCCGGCAAGGTCAACCCGACCCAATGCGAGGCGATGACCATGGTGTGCTGCCAGGTGTTCGGCAATCACACCGCCATTACGGTCGCCGGCAGCCAGGGGCATTTCGAGCTCAACGTCTTCAAGCCCGTGCTGGCCTACAACATGCTGCATTCGATCCGGCTGATGGCCGACGCCGCGCGCTCGTTCACCGAGCATTGCGTTGCGGGCATCCGCGCCGACGAGAAGCGGATCCGCGAGCTGATGGAGCGCTCGCTGATGCTGGTGACGGCGCTGGCGCCGAAGATCGGCTACGACAACGCGGCCAAGGTGGCCAAAACGGCGCATGCCAACGGTACCACGCTAAAGGAAGAGGCGCTCCGACTCGGCTTCGTGTCGGCCGACGAGTTCGAACGGCTGGTCCAGCCCGAGAGGATGACCCATCCCGGCTGAAATTGCCGAATTTTGCTAGACCTCCGTAAAGATACGGAGGAAAAAACGGCAAGAAATATAAGGTCCGGGCAACGGGCTTTGATTACCGTCAATGTTCTGGCCCTGGCGCATGCTAGGCGGGTATTTGCCCCTGACCGGGCGAAATTGATTGTTTGACGGTATCAGAGGCCGATTGACGAGGACCAAATGGCGATCAAGTCTCACGGGGCGCGCCGCGGCGCGTCATTTTCAAAGATTTCGTCCTGCCTGCCGAGGATTGGCTGATGGAGACACGGCATGGGGAACGTCATCAACTTGAACCGCTTCCGGAAGCGCGCCGAGCGGGAAGCCTCGGCGAAGCAGGCGGAGGTCAACCGGGCGAAGTTCGGGCGCACCAAGGCCGAGCGCTCGGAGGAGGAGAAGCGCGAAGCCCAAGCGAAGGAGCGCCTGGATCAGCATCGGATCGAGCGCGAGGAACAGCCATGAAATCGCCCGTCGTCAAGCGATCGATTGTCGTCGCCGGCCACAAGACAAGCGTCAGCCTGGAAGAGGCCTTCTGGAACGGCATGAAGGAGATCTCCGGCCTGCGCAACATGACGCTGTCGGAGCTGGTCGGAGAGATCGACGGCAATCGCCAGCAGGGCAACCTGTCGTCCGCGATCCGGCTGTTCGTGCTCGATTACTTCAAGAACCGCGCCGCGGCGGTCCTGCCCGAGCAGAAAGTGCCGGCCCAGTAGGCCGGAGCCGCCAGGTAACGCATCCGCGAGGCTGCACCTTATAATCACTCTAAGGTGCGGTCCCGGCTGCGTGAGGGCGCTTGACCTGTCTCGCTGCCGTTGAAAATACAGGGCATGACCGACGACAAGATCACGCTCCTGCAAACCTCCACGCACCTGACCTCGGGTTCGCCCTCGGGTTCGCCTTTGGGGCTGGCCGAACGCGGCTATTCGGGCGTCATCCAGCATCTTTCCGCCGGCGGTGCGGGCTCGGCCCTGTCGGACGTCGAGCTGGAGAGCCGCCTGATCGAGCTCGGCTTCGTCGAAGGCGCCAAGGTCGAGATCCTGCACGAAGGCATCGTCGGCCGTGACCCGATCGCGGTGCGCGTCGACAACGTCACCATCGCGGTGCGCCGTCGCGAAGCCATGGCCATCATCGTCGCCTAACGGCGACCGGACCTCTGACCCGGGCCATTGATCCCATGGAAGCTCCACTGCTGCATCTGGCCCTGGTGGGCACGCCGAACAGCGGCAAGACCTCGCTATTCAATGCGCTGACCGGCAGCCGGCAGAAGGTCGCGAACTATCCCGGCGTCACCGTCGAGCGCAAGGAAGGCTTTTTCGTCACTCCCTTGGGGCGCCAGGTCTCGGTGGTCGACCTGCCCGGCACCTATTCGCTGCGCGGCCGCAGCCCGGATGAGGAGATCACTCGCGACATCGTGCTCGGCAAGGCCTCGGGCGAGACGAGGCCCGATCTCGTGCTGTGCGTGGCCGATTCCACCAATCTGCGCCTGACCATCCGCCTCCTGCTCGAGCTCAAGCGCACCGGACGACCGATCGTGCTGGTGCTCAACATGTTCGACATCGCAACCCGCCGCGGCATCACGGTGGACGTGGCGCAAATGGCCAACGCGCTCGGCGTGCCCGTGGTCACCTCGATCGCGGTCCGCAAGGGCGGCACTGCCGACCTGCTCAGGCTGACCGACGAGATCTCGGCGCAGGTGCAGCCGCAGCCCCAGGAGAACGGCTGGCGGCCGCTCAGCGTCGCCGAGCTGCGCGCCACGCAGCGCGAGGCCGACCGGATCATCGCCTCCAGCGTCAGCCTGCCGAGCCGGCCCGACACCTGGACCGCGCGGATCGACGCCGTGGTGCTGCATCCCGTCGGCGGCCTCATCGTGCTCGCTTTGATCCTGTTCGTGATGTTCCAGGCCGTGTTCGCCTGGGCGCAGCCGCTGATGGAGCTCTTGTCCTCCTCGTTCGACGCGCTCGGGCAGTTCGTGCACGACACCCTGCCAACTGGGCTGTTGCAGAGCTTCCTTCAGAACGGCGTGATCTCCGGCGTCGGCAGCGTCATCGTGTTCCTGCCGCAGATCATCATCATCTTCCTGTTCATCCTGCTCCTGGAAGATTTCGGCTACATGGCGCGGGCGGCCTTCCTGATGGACCGCATCATGGGCGGCGCCGGCCTGCACGGCCGCGCGTTCATTCCGCTGCTGTCGAGCTTTGCCTGTGCCATTCCCGGCATCATGGCGACGCGCGTGATCGACAACCGGCGCGACCGGCTGACCACGATCCTGATCGCGCCGCTGATGACCTGCTCGGCGCGCATTCCCGTCTATACGCTGATCATCTCCGCCTTCATTCCGGCAAAACAGGTCTGGGGCTTCGTCAACCTCCAGGGCCTCGTGATGTTCGGCCTTTACGCCGCCGGCATCGGCAGCGCGCTTCTGGTCTCGTTCCTGATCAAGTTCTTCATGCTGCGCGACTATGCGCCGGCGCCCTTCATGCTGGAGCTGCCCGACTACAAGATGCCGCGCCTGAAATCGATCGCGATCGGCATCTTCACCCGCGCAAAGATGTTTTTGCAGCGCGCCGGCACCACGATCTTCTCGATGATGGTCTTGATCTGGTTCCTGGCCTCATTCCCGCAAGCACCGGCTGGCGCCGCGGACCCCGCCATCAACTACAGCCTCGCCGCGATCCTCGGCAAGGCGATCGCGCCGCTGCTCGCGCCCGTCGGCTTCAACTGGCAGATCGCGGTGGCGCTCATCCCGGGCATGGCGGCGCGCGAGGTCGCGGTGGCAGCCCTCGGCACGGTCTATGCGATCGAGGGCGGCAAGGAAGCGGCCGAGCAGATCGGCCAGGTGCTGGCGACGAAATGGTCGCTGGCGACCGCCCTGTCACTGCTCGCCTGGTACATCTTCGCCCCGCAATGCGCCTCGACGCTCGCCGTGATCCGGCGCGAGACCGGGAGCTGGAAGTGGATGGTGACCACCTTCGCCTACATGCTGGCGCTCGCCTATGCCGCAAGCCTTGCGACCTACAATGTCGCGGTCGCGCTCGGCGCCGGTTAGCCTTTCCACATAAATCTCGAAAACAACCCCATGCAAAGTAGCCGGTGCTTGCTGGCGCCGTCCTTGAAAATTCGGAAAATCCGTTGATACGTCGGGCAAATCAGGAGCACGATGCCATCATCGAAGAGTTGGCAGGATACGGCTTCAGTGCCATCCGTGCTGTCAATTCTGCGGCGCTCTTGCGTTGATTTCGGTCAATGGTGGGGCTCACGGCATGCCACGTTTTCTCATGGTAGCCACGAGCCTCGTCGTTTCTTCCTTATCAAATTGCCTGCCGACACCTCCTCTCCGACGAGCGCCCTCAAAAGCCATTGAGCTAGATCAATGCTGGTCCGCTTCGCGGCATCAGCGTCGAGGTCCGACCACGAAGGACGGGCCATGGACGCGCTGCTCAAGGAAATCCGGCATAGCCCGCTGCTGTGGTTGCTGATCTTCGTACCCGTGGTGATCGCGCTCGCGCGCGTCATGCCGGATGCGCATACGCTGCTGTTCGTGCTGGCCGTGATTGCCATCGTTCCGCTCGCGAGCCTGCTCAGCCACGCGACGGAGGCCGTGGCCGAGAAGACCGGCGATGCGGTCGGCGGGTTGCTGAACGCCACACTCGGCAATCTGACGGAGCTCATCATCGCGGTCACGGCGCTGCATGCCGGTGAATACATGCTGGTCAAGGCCTCGATCGCGGGCGCCATCGTCACCAATTCGCTGTTCATGCTGGGAGCTTCCCTGCTTCTGGGCGGGCTGAGGCACCGCGTGCAGGAGTACAACCGCGCCGGCGGCAGGCTCTATTCCGCGCTGCTGCTGATGGCCACGATTGCCCTGTTGTCGCCCTCCGCCGTGGCCGACCTCAACTTCCCCGGAAGCGAGACGGCGGTGCACCGCTTGAGTGCCGCGCTGGCGATCCTGCTGATCGCGGCCTACGGCCTCAGCATGCTGTTCTCGCTGAAGACGCATAAGGAGCTGTTCGCCAGCAGCGACCAGGGCGAGGCGGCCGGACCGATGCTGCCGATCGCGGTGGCAATTCCGACGCTGGGAATCGTGACCGTGCTGGTCGCGCTGGTCAGCGAGATTTTCGTCGAGTCCGTGCAGAAGGCGGCGGAAGCGCTGGGCATGAGCCCGGCGTTCGTCGGCTTCATCGTGGTCGCCCTGGTCGGCGCCGCGGCCGAGATGGCGGTGGCATTCGGCGCGGCACGCCGCAACCGGCTCGATATGAGCGTGAGCATCGCGCTCGGAAGCGCGGCCCAGATCGCCTTGTTCGTCGCCCCCGTTCTCGTGCTGCTCAGCTATGTCGTCGGGCCGCAGCCGATGGACCTTCAATTCTGGCCTGGAGCCGTGACCATGGTCATGATTTCCACCGTGGTGACGAGTTTCATCACCAATAGCGGACGGTCGGCCTGGTTCATCGGCGCTCTCCTGCTTTTCATCTACGCGATCTTCGCAATGACGCTCTACATGGTCCCGCCCGGCTCGCACGGCCCGGTCTAGGACACTGGCGCGGACGGAGCGCACCGCATAGGCTGCGACGTTTGCTGCGCCGCACGAATCAGCTGTGGCCGGCGATGGTCCACAAAAGGCCGGCGATCAGAGCCCGAGAGCCGAATTGAAGAAAGCGATTGCTCAGGGCATCCTGCTCCCATGACTTTGACCCTGGCCCTTGTGACGACCATCTGCGCTGTCGCGCTGACGGAACGCAGCGTTGAACACCTGGTGTTTGCGATCGCGGCGCTCTTCCTCAACGCGGCTCTGCTGCTGGTTTTCGTTGCCGATTTCGAGAGGGCGATCCTGCTGTCCGGCGTGCTGGCAGTCGCAATCGCCGGTGTATCGATCGTCAAATTCAAACACAGCGCACTCAAGCTGATCGTATCCGATGTGCCGCTTGCGTTTGCAGGCACAGTCCCGTTCTTCGTGCTGCAATATCCACGCATGATGCTGGGTGTTCTGGTCGCAGGCATCCTGCTCGCTTTCGCTTCGATCGCGGTTCTGGTCTACGGCGCCGGATCTCCGATTTCCGTCGGCTTTCGAATTCCATTGTTCTGCCTTGCACTCATCGGCTTTGCGAAGGCTTCCGCCATCAAGGGCGCCTCGTCCTTGCGGCTGACGCTGACGCAAGGGCGGTGCTTTTATTCCACTTTCGTGGCCTCGCTCATCGACCCCGCGTCCTGGCGGCAGTTCAATGGGCTGGCTCTGAGCGATATCGCAAACGAACCGTTGCCGTTGAAGGAGGCGGTGCCAGCGCGCTCGAGCGACCGTCCGGACATTATCGTCATCCAGCACGAATCGATCTTCGACCCGCGCATCTTTGGCCTGCCGATCGAGCCGGTCGTCGAAGCGTTCCTGTCTCCGGCGGAGGGGCAATTCGGGCGCCTCAACGTGGACATCTACGGTGGCGGCTCGTGGCAGTCGGAATTCAGCCTGTTGACCGGTCTTTCAAGCGCCAGCTTCGGTTCAAGCGCCTACTACCTCTTCAGGAAAGGCGCCGGCCGGTTCCACAGCAGCCTACCGCGCTCGTTGGCCTCGCTCGGCTACAAGACGACCCTCACATCGAGCTGTCGTCGCGACTTTCTCGACTATGATGAGTTTTACAGCTCGATCGGCATCGACCAGCGCATCTTCATCGACGATTTTCCGCCGCCCTTTGATGTCAGAGGTTTCGAGAAGACGAATTCGGATGCGACGTTTCTGGAAGCGGTGATCGATGCTCATGCCAAGAGGATCGCCGATGACCCGTCACCCAGATTTCTCTATGTGCTGACCAACTTCAATCACGGCCCGCATGATCGGCGGCTGGTGCCGCCCGGGCACTTCGAGAAAGAGCGCGCCTTTGCGATGGCGAGCCTTCCCGATGCCGGATATGCTGAATATTACGCGCGACTCGTGGAGACCGCCTCCACCTGGCAAAAGCTCAGAGAGAAGCTGGCAAACAGTTTTCCGGGACGCCCTGTTCTCGTGATGCACTATGGGGACCACCAACCCGTATTGACGAGACGGATCGATCGCCACCTGGAAGGTCCGGGAGATAGCCGGCGTCCGTTTCGTACATTCTACGCGATCGAGGCTTTGAGTATCCCTCACTTTGATCGCGGACGGGGCGCAGACCTCGATATCGCTTTTCTTGGAACCGTCGCTTTGCAACGGACAGGCCTCCCGCTTGATCCAATATTTGCCACGCGCGCGAGCTTGCTGGACGATTGCGGAGAAACCTACTTTGCATCTAGATCCGAGCGAAAACGCCGATTCCACCGCACGCTTGTGGATCGCGGCTTGATAGACTTGAAGCCGCGCCTTCGGCACGCCCGCTAGCGCGGCTCATTCTTCCGTGCTTTGCTCGGCGCCACCCTGCAGGAGGTTCACATGGATGACCGAACCGTGCGGCTTGCGCTGGAGCGTCACTGGAATGCGTCGGATGCCGGTGATTTCGATGCCGAGCATGATATCTACCGTGAGGATGCGATGCTCGATTATCCGCAATCGGGCGAGCGGATCCGCGGCCGGCACAAAATCAGGGAGAGCCGGTTCGTCCAGCCCAACAGGAAGCGCTTTGCGGTCCGGCGAATTGTTGGCGGCGGCGATCTCTGGGTGACTGAATTCACGCTCAGCTATGACGACATACCGTCCTATGCGGTGAGCATCATGGAATTCCGCGAAGGACTGGTGGCGCACGAAACGCAATATTTCGCCGATCGATTTGAGCCCTCGCCCTCGCGGGCACATCTCGTCGAGCGCGTCTGAATGGACGGCGCGCGGCTATCGGCCTCCATGGACCACTTCACCACCGAGAGACTGACTGCCGAGAGGCTGCACGAAGGTCACTTAACGGATCTGGTTGCGCTGCATCTCGATCCCGAAGTGTCCCGATATCTCGGCGGCGTGCGCTCGCCCGAAACAACGAGGACGTACCTCGCGGTCAACATGGCCCACTGGGATCGCCATGGCTTTGGGCTCTGGGCGCTAAGGACGCCAACGGGGGAGTTCGCCGGGAGGGCCGGAATTCGGCACATTCTCGTGGATGACGTCGACGAGATCGAGATCGCCTACACTTTCAAGCGCAGTCTTTGGGGCCGGGGACTGGCGAGCGAGATCGCGAACGCGCTGACGCGCATCGGACTGGCCCGGCCCGAGCTGCCGTCGCTCATCGGCCTGGTCTTCGTCGAGAACGGCGCATCCCGTCGCGTGCTGGAGAAATCAGATTTTATCCTGGAGCGGAGCACGATTTATCGCGGCGAAAACGTCGTGATTTACCGGGCCCGACGGTGAGCGCCGCAGGCTAATCGCACCGGTCGGACCGCCTCTGAACCGGTCCTGTGCTTTCGACGACTAATCCCACTACAGCGCATGACGTGGTCGTCCAGACGGGGGCATGCCGGGATGTCCGTCCTTCCGCAGGGGTAAAGTTAATGGAGCCACGCAGAGAGCCACGCCAATGGACGCCGCCGGCGCCTCCGCCCCCACGCGTCCCGGCCGCCGGCCCCGCGAAAGCATCGGCACAGTCAACCCGCTCGGAATGGGGTGTCCTGGAATATTTCGTGTCGCTCATCTTTCACGTTCTGTTCTTCGGCCTCATCGCGGGCTTGTTGCGGACGCGGTTTCCGCTCGATCTCGGCCTGCTCATCTTCTTCACCAACGAGGGGATGACCGACTGGGCGTTGCGCAAGGTCGGGATACGGCTCGTTCCCGATTCGCTCGGCGAGACGTTTGTACATTTCTTCGTGTGGATGACCGGCGCATCGATCCTGCTCACGCATTGGAAGGCGGCCGCGCCGGCCTGGCTGGTGCCGCTCGGTCTCGTCGATCCGCCCTGGTCTACGATTATTGGTGTGGCCGTCGGATGTGCCGTGCTCACGGCCATCTCGACAACGGTCGTCCGGCGCGTGCTGCCGTGGTTCGGGATCAAGCTTGCGCGTGACAGCCTGGCATGGACAATCACCCATGGCCTGGTCGGATTTGGCATCCTGGGTGTCGTGCTTCTCGTGGCTTCCTACGCGGCGGGTTAGGGGATTAGCTCACGAAACTACAGGGTTGCCCCGGTCGTCGCGGCGTTCTTCTCCATCAAAATGCTGATGCTGATCAGGAGAACCCAAACCGGAAACACCAGGATGCTCCAGTCGAAATAGTAGCTGCCGATCAGAAGGATCGCTGCGATCACGTATCCGCCAAACGCCAGCCAGCGCGGCGTGAGGCCGGTGTAGACGCCGATCGTCGACGTCGTGATCATGAAAACGGATGCTGTTTTCACCACGTAGATGTTGATCATTCCGTAGGCCAGCGCGCGTCCGAAATGGAACGTCGTTGAATCGACCGGGACCTCCGGAGCGGCGTGAAACGCCAATATGATCGCCCCGACGACGGCGGCGGCTGCAAACAGCATCGCCAGGAGCAGAAGACCGCTGCCGAGAAATACGGTTGCGAAGAACTGGTCCTCGCGCTGCCCAAGCCTGTCGCGGAGCGCACCGGCGAACCAGAGAAAGGCTATTCCTGCAAAAGGCACCAGATTCAATGCGATCACAACGTTGGTCGCTCCGGTGTGCAGCCAGGCGCCCGTTTCCAGGGGATCCCGTGGCACCGAATGCCGCATCAGCACAAACACGGCAAGGAGCAGGATCGAGAACACGACCCCGGCGATGGCGGCGGCTCTCGGGGTTCGCAAACGGGCGTGCATCACGCCTGTCCGGTCAGCGGAATCGCGCATAGCAGAGCTCCCTTCCAAGAAGATGGGGCACCATCACCGCCCAGAGCGTGACGTCCACAAGTGCGCCGGGCACCAAGCGCTCGCGCCGATAGCCCGGTATCCAGCCGAGCACCGGGAGCGGCCTGTGAGGCACCGAAACGAGGCCGGGAATCGCCATGATCCAACTGTCGGCGGACGGAAGCAGGTCATTGCATGTGGTTCTCGCCCATAAACCATTGATCAAGATCAATGTTGCCGCAGCCCTTCCGGGGTCAGTCGGAGATGCCCAGGAAGCAGTGAGGCAGAGGCTGAGCAGCGCCGGGCGGTCAGCGTCGCGGGTCCCATGGACGACTTGTCGAGAATTGGCATCGATGCCGCCAAGCTGCCGATGTGGCTCCGCCTCATCGTGGTCCTTGTGCTGGTGGGGCTGGCGACTGCCGCGGGCCTGTATGCCTACCGCTGGTACGTCCGGCCGGCGACGCTGTCGATCGCGGTCGGTTCGCTGGATGGCGACGCCCCCAAGATCCTGTCGGCGCTTGCGAGCCGGCTCGTCGTCAACAACGCGCCGGTGCGCCTCAAGATCGTCGAGACCACCGGCCCAATCGAATCCGCCGCCGCGTTCTCGTCCGGCAAGACCGACCTCGCCGTCGTTCGCGGGGATGTCGGCGACCTTTCGCAGGCGCAAGCCATCGTCGTCCTGGCCGAGGCCGTGGCACTGCTGGTTGCGCCGCCGGGGTCGGCCATCACCGATATCGCCGGCCTGAAGCGGACGACCGTGGGCGTCGTGGGAGGCGAGACCAATCAGAAGATCGTCGGCGTCCTGACCAAGGCGTATGACCTTGGCCGCGCCAACGTCGCCTTCAAGAACCTTGCGCCGGACGACGTCCGCCGCGCGCTCGATACCAAGGAGGTGCGCGCAGTGCTTTTCGTCGTGCCGCTGAGCGACAAATATCTGTCACTGGTGCGGGGACTGTTTCCGCAGAACGCCAAGACCGCACCGGTCCTGATTCCGATCGAAAACGCGGGAGCGATTGCGGAAAAGGAGCGCGCCTACGAAAGCTTCGACATCCCCAAGGGAACGTTGCGGGGATCCCCGCCCGTCCCCGAAGACGACGTGACCACCCTGCGCGTTTCCTTCTACCTGGTCGGCAAGAAGAGCCTCGATAACGATACGATCGCCGACTTCACGCAGGCGATCACGAGCGCGCACAGGGATATTTTGGCCGAGTGGCCGATCCTTGCGCAATTCAAGGCGCCGGACACCGACGCCGGCGCCTATCTGCCCGTTCATGCCGGCGCTGCGGAGTTCTACAACGGCAGCCAGCAAACCTTCCTGGACAAGTGGAGCAACGTCATCTTCCTCGCACCGATGGCCCTGGGTGCGCTGGCATCGATCGCGGCCGCGCTCTGGCAGTTTCTCAGGTCAGGCGAGCGCAAGCCGCGCGAGCCGGCGCTCGACGGGCTCTATGCGCTTGGACGCCAGATACGACAGGCGGAAAACGAAACGGATCTCTTGGAGATCGAGAACCAGATCGACGAGCTGTTACGCGCGCAACGCGCCAGAGGCGACGAGGATGAAAACACACTGGATGCAGCTACACTGAATGTGGCGGCGCACCGTCTTGAAAATCTCATTCACGACCGACGGGTAAAGCTGACTGTATCGAGTGCCGAGCCAGCGCCAACGATCCGAGGCGGGACGCCAGAGTAGCCGCGAGGCGCCAGGCGGTCCTGCACGCCTAAAGCGCGATGAGATCGGGATGAAGCGTCATCGCGCTTTTGGTTGTTGTTTGAGCATGATCTCCGCGCAAACGCGTTCCGCGTTTGACGCCCATGCGCTACCGAAAATAATCCAGCACAAGGTCGAGATCCGGCCGGCCGGCGGCGGTGCCGTTGAGATCGGCGTCGATCACCCGACGGCAGGCTTCCACGGCGGCGTGGTCGCCAAGATCGTTGGCGGCCTCGAGCACCAGCCAGGCTGCGTCGACCGAGGCCTTGTCCGGCTTCGCTCCGCCGACGTCGGCGCCGAGCGGCTTGTTCAGGTTCTTGCGGGCTGCGGTGCCGAATTGAGGCAACATGGCAAATACTCCCTCTCGCGCTCAGTGCATCTGGAGTTCGGCGCCGCGGCCTGCGGCCGGATCGGCGGCGGTGCTGTTCTTGCGCGACTGGTAGAACTTCAGGATGCTGCGCGACGTCTCGATCTTGAGCCGGCCGAAGTCGCGCTCATTGTCCTTGAGGTCGCGCCCGGTGATCAGATGATCCTTGGCGCCGAGGAACAGCAGCGACATGGTCGTCTCCCACGAGAAATTCAGCGCCTTGCACAGCACCAGCAGCATCTCGCGATTGCGGTCCATCAGCGCGCGCTCGATCACATCGACCGGCAGCGCCGAGAGCAGCGACAGGCCGATCTGCACCTCGTCGAAACGGTGCTGGCGCGCATAGTTCGAGATCGAATCCTGGTTGAGGTTGCCATGGCGATGCTGCGTCGTCACCACGCGCTTGGCGACGAAATAGGTTCGCGACGACGGTCCGAACTTCGACTGGAGGTCGCCGGTGACGTCGGTCACCGAGCTCTGGATCTGCGACATCATCTCCGGCCGCTCGCTCTCGAGCCGATGGCGGACGTCTTCCGACGCTTTCGCAATGAGCTGCTGGAAGATGTGGCGCGGCACGTCCTTGCGCAGGCCAAGCTGTTCGGCGAGGATCGAATCGCCGTCGGCGCGCCTCACCATATGCAGCAGGCTGGAGCCCGAGAAGCGCGCGCCCTCATTCCTGGCAACGGAGGTCACGACCTCCTGGTTGCCGCGCTTGACCAGCACGTCGGTCACGGCCTCGCCGATCGACTTGCGCTGCGAGATCGCGAGGAGATGGTCCTGCCCCTTGCTCAGGGCGTTCTCGATCAGCGTCTTCTCGTCGAGCCGGTCGGACTGGCGCAACACCGGGCCGGCGACCGCGATCTCGTCGTCGAAAGCAAGCTGATGCAGCACGTTGAGCGGGGCGTGGTCGCAGGCGACCATCAGGTCGGAGAGCTGCGCGCGCGCCGCCACCTCGATCTCGTCGGCGAGCTTGCCGATCACCTCGCCGAACATGCTGATCTCGTCGGTGCTGTAGCGGCCGGTGATCAACAGGTCGGTCGCATGCCACAACGCACGTGCACGGCTTTCGTCGGTGCCGCGCGCAATCGCGTCATCCAGATCCTGCAGAAGCGATTTCGCTTCGTTCATGGCGAATGTCCCCAGTTCTTGGCGGGCCGTTCCTGTCCACTTGGCAGGACGGCGAATTCCTCTGGGAACCACGCTAGCCGTCAAACGCGAGAATTCGGTAAAATCGGCAAATCAGTTTTTCCGAGCAAAATTCCCTAAAATTTGCGCGAATGGCTTTACGCCCGCGCAACGGCGCAGGGCTGTCGGATAAAGGTCAAACGCAACAAGCGTGCTGCGCATTGCTGTGCCCTCTCCCCTTGCGGGAGAGGGCAGTTCCGCAGACAGACGCGTACTCATTCGGGTGAGGGGTTCTCTCCGCGCACACATTTCTCGCAGTGAATTCGCGGATAGAACACCTCATCCGGCGCTTCGCGCCACCTTCTCCCACAAGGGAGAAGGAAGGGCGCCGTCCTTACGGATTGGACTGCGGCACGAGGACCAGTGGCGGTTTCGGCTTGGGCCTTGGCGGCGGAGGACCGGGCGCCGGCCTGACCTCGATCGGCGGCGGAAGCGGCGCCACCTGCTGGCTCGCTATCGGCGGGCCTGAAACCGACGGACTTGAGACCGAGGGACTTGGCGCAGCCGGTGCAGCCAGCGGCGGCCGCTGCGTCGGCGGCGCTTTGGGCTCGACTTTGGCTTTGGGCTGGGCGCGGCGGGGATCGCGGCCGGGCAGCGGCACGTCGGTCGGCAGCGGCAGCTCGGGCGCAGCGTCAGGTGACACGAGTCGCGGCAGTGCCGCGGTCGCCGGCGGCGGCTCGCCGCGCTCGATGGCATCGAGGCGCCGCGTCTCGCGGTCGATCGTCCGCACCGCCAGCCAAGAAGACAGCGGCGTGAGATCGACGGTGCGGTTGAGCTTGTCCGGCGGGCCTGCCGCGAACAGCTGGATTTCCGGAGGCGCGCCGGAGAGGCCGGTCATGATCGGCGTCAGGCTGGCGCGGATGTCGGCTTGGTCGGCGGGAAAGTCATAGCCGCCGGAGACGATGGCGCGGGCGTTCTTTGCTTCCAGCGTGGTCGCCCCGACGCGCAGGCGGCCGTCGCGGATCGTGAACGGGATCTGCGCCGAGCCGATCGCCAGCGGTCCTGCCGACAGCGCCGGCTCGACGAGCTGCCTGAGCCTTGAGTCGTCGGCGACCTGGCCGCCATCGCTGGCCCGGATCGCGAGCTCGAAAGCGCGCGGATCGAGCCCGGCGAACTCGGCCGATTCCAGCGTCACGGTGCCGTTGCCGGCGAGCGCGCCGGTCAGCGCCGCAATGCTGCGGCCCTGGGCCGACAGCGCCATCTGCACCGAGGCGCGGCCCTTGGGCACGGCGAGATTGCGATAACGCAACACCGTCGCATCGACATTGGCGAGCTGGATGCGCGCGTTCAGCGACAGGCCGTTGGGACTGTCGCGTGCATCGATGCTTGCGGTCATCTCCCCGCCGCCGATGCCGCCCTTCAGGGAATCCAGCGCCAGCGACTGACCGTCATTGCGGATCGTGCCGCTAATAGGCCGCATCTCGATGCCGCCGGGCAATGCGCCACGCAGGGCCTGGAAGGTGATGCGACCGCGCCAGCCGTTGACAAGCCCCGCCGTGAGCGGCTGCTCTGCGTCGCGCCCGGCCGCGCCGATAGCGACCGCCAGCGCCGGCACGAGATCGAGCGTATCGAGCCCGACCTCGCCGTCGACGCTCTTTTCCGGGTCCAGCGTCATCGCAAGACGCCCGCGCAGATGCGAGCCCGAGGCGGAGCTGTCGAGATCATCGAAGGTCAGCCTGTTGCCGGACAAGGTCAGGCGCGAGGACAGGTTGACGGCTTGCGCCGGCTTCTCGCCGGCACCGATCCCGAACAGCGGCGCGAGGTTGGCGTTGCGCACGCGCACATTCACGCTGGCCTTCGGATCAGGCGAGGACAATTCGAAGGCTCCCTGCGCGTCTGCATCCAGTCCGCCGCCCGCGACCTTCGCGTTGAGCTGAAGCGGCCGGCCCCAGGTGCCGCTTACCTTGGCTTCGGCTTGCGAAGCCCCCTCGCCTGCCGCGACCACGCGGTCGAGGCCGAACAGCGTCAGCAGCGAGCTCGCCTGCGGTGCGGAGAGTTTTGACTCCAGCGTGAAGTCGCTGTTGCGCAGCTGGTCGAGATCGAGGCCGTTGATCGCCGTCGCCAATGCTTGCGCCGACAGCGTCGCCGTCCCCTTCAACTGCGGCGCATCGAGATCGAGCGCGGCGCGCGCATTAGTGCGGTCGGCATGCTCGGCGTTCTTGTCCAGGCTCAGATCGAGCTTGAGGCGCGCCTGCCCCGGCAGCGCGTCGAGGCGATCGAAGCGTGCACCGAGCGCCGGCGCGATCGGGTTGATCAGGGCCGTGAGCTGAGACAGCGAATTGGCCGCCGATTTCAGCGTCAGCTTGCCGGTGGCATGCGCGCGATCGAAGCTGCCGTTCGCATCCGTCGTCACGCCGCTCGCCTGGCCGAACTGCAACTGCTCCAGCGACAGCGTGGTCGGGCTGTAACCGAATTTGGCGGCGAATGGCCGCAGCTCCTGCCCGGCCGAGACTGCGCGGCCGACATCGAGCGACAGTCTTGCCTCGTCCGGCCATTCGCCTTGCGGCCCGGCGAGGCCGCGCACGAAGCTTGCCGCGGCGTCGAGGTCGAGCCGGTCGGCCTTCAGCTCGGCATCAAACCGCGACCCCTTGTTGGCGGCGGTCTGCACGAAGGCGATGCGGCCCTCGACCGCGCCGCCCTCGATCTCGGCCTTCAGCTTGTCGATCGCGAGATGGTTGGCGGCGACCGTCACGTCGCCGCTCAGGCGCAACGGTTTGGTGCTGCGGCGATTGATCTCGCTGCGGCCCTGAAGCCAGCCCACCAGCGTATCGGGGTCGGACGATTCGATGCTGAGCCGGCCGCTAAAGCTGTCGACGCCGGGGCTGGCGCCGTTGAGCGCGACCTGGGTCATGCCCGGCGCGCGCAGATCGAGCCGCTGGAAGGTCCAGGACCTGCCGTCGGTCTGCAACTCCGCGGCGATGTTTTGCAACGGCCGGCCGCCGAGCATGATCTGCTCGGAACTGAACGAGATCTGCGCCGGGATCGGCGCCTGCGGGATGGCGGCAAGCCCTGCGCGCAGCGCCGGCAGGATGCGCAGCGGCTCGGTATTGTCCTTGGCCGCGAGCTTGTCGGCATCGAGCTGCCGCGCCGCCAAATTCGCGCGCAGCAGGGGCGCGGCGCCGAACTTGAGGTCGCCGACGCCGGCGACCTTGAGCGCGGTGTCTTCGGGGCCAAAACTCGCCTCGATCTGGTCGAACTTCGCAAGCGACGGATCGGCCTTGAGCTTCGTGGTGAGCTTCCAGGGCGTCGGCGCGGGCGCTCCCTGCTTGTCCTTTGACGTGTCCTTTGACGTGTCCTTAGGCGGAGGCACAGCGAGCGTGAGCGCGCCGTCGAATTTCGGCAGCCGGCCGTCAAAAGCGAGCACGCCTTCGAGATCGGCCAGGATCGCGCGTTCGCCGGGATCGATATTGATGTGGAGACGGGTGGCGGTGCCGTCGGGGCTCGGGCCGGAGGAGACGCGGAACGGATAGCGCGTGCCGGAGACGGTGACGTTGCCGTCGCCCCGTACCGAGCCTGCAAGCGAGCGGACGTCGCCGGCGAACGCGATGTCACTCAGCTCCAGCGTCGCGCGGCTGCCGGCATCATGGAGCGCGATGCGGCCGGTGAGGTTCAGCCGTTCGATCGCGAGCGAAGCGAGGTTGAAGCTGCCGCTCGCCGTGGACGGCAGGTCGACCCGGCCCTTGGCGTCGAGGCCGAGATCGGCGGCCATGCCGTTGACGGTCAGCTCGGTGGCGCGCCATTCGCCGCGCATCAGCGAAGAGAGGCTGAACTCGACGTCGAGCTTGTCGGCGCGGAGCTTGCCGAGGTCGTTGTTGCCGCCGAAGGTGACCGAGCGCAGCCGCAATGTCGGCGCCGGCAGCAGCCGCGCGTCGAGCTGGCCGGCAACCCGCACCGGGACACCGATGATCCGGGTCGCCTCCGCCTCGAACTGGGGCCGGAACTGGTTCCAGTCGATGAAGTAAGGCCCGATCAGCGCGGCCAGCAGCGCAATGATGAAGGCAATCGCCAATCCGAGCAGCGTCGTCTGCACGGGTCTCCCCTCGGCCACCGGCACCCGGGCCAAACCCAAGCCTACGTCTAAGCCAAATCGAAGCCTAAGCCGCGCCGGAACTGCCCCTTATATAGGGGCAAGTATGGCGAAGTCACAGCGACTGTTGCGCGCGGAGGTTAACGCTGCCAGCTCGCCGGCAGCCGCTTCAGGCCGCGCAGGACGAAGGTCGGCCGCCATTCGGGGGTCTCGACGTCGTCGATCCGCAAGTCCGGCAGCCGCCTGAGCAGGGTGTTGATGGCGATCTCGGCCTCGATGCGCGCCAATTGGGCGCCCAGGCAGAAATGGATGCCGCCGCCGAACGACACCGGCCTGACGTTCTCCCTGACGATGTCCAGGCGGTCGGGGCGATCAGGGTAGACGGCCGGATCGCGGTTGGCCGAGCCCAGCAGGCACAGCACGGTCTCGCCCTTGGGGATCCGCTTGCCGCCGAGATCGTCGATATCCTCCAGCGTGACGCGCCCGGTCATCTGCACCGAGGAATCGTAGCGCAAGAACTCCTCGATCGCGTTGCCGATCAGCTCCGGTCGGGCCTTGAGCAGCGCGAGCTGGTCCGGATTGCGGTGCAGGGCCAACAAGCCGTTGCCGATCAGATTGACGGTGGTCTCGTGGCCGGCGCCGAACAGCAGGATGATGTTGGCTGTCAGTTCCTCATTGGTCAGCTTGTGGCCGTCTTCCTCGGCCTGCACGAGCTGGGTGGTGAGGTCCTCGCCCGGATTGCGGCGGCGCAGCTCGAAGAGCTGCTGGAAGTACATCTGCGCCATCAGGTTGCCGGCGTTGCCCTGGCGGATCTCTTCCGGAGAGAGGGGCACGGGATCCAGCAGCCGTCCGCCGTCGCGCGAGCCCTTGTAGAAGACCTCGCGATGGTCTTCGGGAATGCCAAGCATGTCGCAGATGATCGTGACCGGCAGGCGGAAGGCAAAATCCTCGATCAGGTCCATCTGCCCGCGATCGATCACCTCGTCGAGCGTCTGGTCGACGATCTCCTGGATCCGCGGCCGCATGTCCTCGACCCGGCGCGCGGTGAAAGCTTTCACGACCAGACCGCGCAGGCGGGTGTGGTCGGGCGGATCGGCCTGCAGCATCCAGTGGCTCATGCTGCGGAAGACTGGCTCCTCCATGATCTTCGGACCGTAGCGGCGCTTGCTGCGCTCGACGAAATCCTTGCCGAAGCGCTTGTCGCGCATCACGAGGCTCACCTCGGCATGTCGGCTCGCCAAAAAGGAACCGAACGGGGTCACATGCATCGGATCGACCGCGCGCAGCCGCTCGTAATGGGGATAGGGATCCCTGATGAAGTCGGGGGCCAGCGGATTGAACAGCGGATCGCTTGCCGCCGGCTGCGTATGCTCGTTCATGGTGACCTCAAATCGTTCGCCGCATCGACCACGCCGGTGCCCAAGAGATATGCGGCGTGACCATCCCCAATGAAACTCGATACATTATTGTATTGAGTTGCATTCTCAACTAAAATGCAGGGATGTCAAGAGTGAGGACCAGGCCGACCAGGGACGACACCCGCGACAAGCTGTTCGAGGCGGCCGCGCACGTGTTCGAGGACCAGGGCATCGGCGGCGCCAGCATCGATGCGATCGCCACTGCTGCCGGCTTCACGCGCGGCGCGTTCTATTCGAACTTCAACAGCAAGGACGAACTGATCATCGCCATGCTCGAGGACCATGTCGAGCAGTCGATCCGGCGCAATCTCGACCTGCTCGCGCAGCATACCGATCTCGACGATTTCATTGCGGCGCTGAGGTCGATGGAGCGCAACCGGCGCGATCCGCTCGGCCGCTCCCCGCTCCTGCACATGGAGATGATCCTCTACGTGGCGCGCGCCGAGAAGCGCAGGCCCGAGCTTGCCAAGCGCCTGCGCGCGCGGCGCAAGCTGGTCGCCGATATCGTGCAGGGCGCGCAAGTCCGCGGCACGAACAAGGTGCAGGACCCGTCCTGGGCCGCCGCCGTAGTGCTGGCGCTAGAAGACGGTTTCCGCCTGCACCGGCTGATCGATCCCGAGACCACGCCGGCCGACAGTTTCCTGCGCGCCATCAGCGATCTTCGCCGCGCGATGGGGCTTTCGTCAGTCTAGGGCGCATACTCATGAACGCTTTGCCGCAGATCGACGCGCGGACGTCCGCTGTGGCCCTGATAGCGGCGGAATAGCGGACGTTCCCCAACCGCTGCTGAGGGCCAACAGCGGCGGTACAAGAGCAGCCTCGAGGCGAGCCTTCTGATTGATTTCGTGGTGGCATGGCACCGGCCCGGGCGCGGTGCGAGAGCAGACAAGTCATGCCGACATGGTGAGGCCACATATTCCGCGATAGCATCCCTGACGCGCCATTCCTTGTAACCGGAGCAGCGCACGCTGCCGCCGACAGTCGCGACAAACCAGGGAGGTGCGAAAGGGAGGTAACAATGAGTTCAAACTGGTTTCCGGTAGTGAAGCGAGGGGACCAATTGAGATGTTCACGTTCAGGATCGCAATCACAGCGGCCGTGATAGCCTTCATCGCAGCTCTGACCGCATCTCTGGTATTCACCGAACTCGCGACTTTTCATGCGGTAGCAAGAGCAGCGGCGTCCGCCGCAATGGACGCCGCCAGTGCCAACACCCTTAGCCGCCTCGAGGCAGAGGTCTCGGGACTGAGTGCCGTCGTTGACGTGCTGTCATCAAATCCCTCTTTCGCCGACTCCGATGACAGGGGTGAGGAAGATAGTGCGATCGTTCTCTTCAGAGCCGCTCTACACAAGCTGCCACAGGCGGATAGCTTCTATGTCGGGTACGAAAACGGTTGCTGGCTTCAAGTCCGGCGCGTTGACGTCCTAAGCCCGGTGGAGCGTGAAAAGTTAGGGGCACCCCCCGAGGCCGTCTACAATGTCAACTTGGTCCGGCCGACCTCCGACGGAGCACTACCGATGCGCCGAATCTTCGAAGACGAGGAAGGCAACAAGACCGGCCAGCTCGATTTGCGGGACTATGGTTACGACCCACGGAAGCGAGTCTGGTATCGTGATACGATGCAGGCGGGTAGCGCTGTTGTCTCGGCGCCGTATGCTTCGTTCAGCATTGGCACAGCGATGATCACCTTGAGCGCCCCTCTGCGTGGGCACGTCCGCGGTGTCATTGCCGCCGACCTCAAGCTTGATAAGTTCAGCGAGTTGGTCCACGGGCAACGCCCCGGGGAGCACGGAACAGCCATCATCTTCGACTCGTTCGGCGTACTTATCGCCCACCCGGACTTCGCCCGGCTCGTGGAGGATGCGAGGAAGCATCCCTCGCGTCCGCAGCTCCCCGAAATTTGGGAAATCCGGACCGGACTGGTCGGCGCGGTCATGCGGACATGGGACGGCCGCGGGCAGTTGGAAGGCAGCATGCGGGGCGAAGATGGACGAGATTACCTCTTTCGCTTGCAGAAATTTTCTCAAGGAGGCGGATACAGCGGCTACTCTCTGTTGTTTGCGGCTGAAGACGATTTTGCGCAGAACGTACGAAAGCTGCAGATTAGAGGAATAGTCATTGCCTTGATCGTAGGTGGCTGCTTCGTGCCCGCGGCCTGGGTCTTCGGCGGCCAAATGTCGGCTTCGCTGAAACGGATAACCGCCCAGGCAAGCAGACTCCAAACGTTAGCGGCGCCCCGCGATGCTCCTGTCACATCGAACATCGCAGAGATCAACGAACTCGGCAGGACGATGGCGGTTGCCCGGCGCAGCATCTCGTCATTCGCTCGTTTTGTCCCGAAGGATATCGTCAGAGGAATCGTTGATGGCTCGATTTCCACCGAGCTCGGCGGAATGAGGCGGGAGGTGACCATCCTGTTTACCGACGTCACGAATTTTACCGGGATCGCCGAAGCGGCCGACCCTGACAGTTTGATGCGCCAAACGTCGCGCCATTTCGCCGCGTTGACGGAAGCGTTTCTTGCCCAAGGCGGGACCGTGGACAAGTTCATCGGGGACTCGGTGATGGTATTTTGGAACGCTCCCCAATTGCAGCCCGATCATGTCGAGCGGGCTTGCCGGGCCGCCCTTTCGGCCAAGGCGGCGAGCGACGCGCTCAATGCTCAATTCGAGGCCGAGGGGCTGCCCCCGTTCGTCGTTCGCCTTGGAATCCATTTCGGGGATGCCGTGGTGGGAAATGTCGGTTCAACGGAACGCATGAACTATACGGTACTGGGCAACAGCGTGAATCTTGCTGCTCGCCTCGAAGGGCTCAACAAGGGGTATGGGACGACGATCCTTGTCAGCGAGGCCGTGTACACGCGGGTCGAGCAGCGCTTTCGTTTTGAGCTCATCGCCTCGGTAACCGCCAAGGGGATGACGACGGAAACGCGCGTCTACGAGTTGATCGAAGCAGTCGCGTAAATACGCCCTTTGGTTGCGGCTCGCCGTGCACGTGATGACGAGCCTCCCGCTATTGGACCTGGCACGCGCCGCGACCGGGGGGATCGGGCTGCCAGCACGGCACACCGCTTTCGTTCATCAGGCGCTGCAGCGTCTCGGCTTCACGTTCGAGCACCGGGCGCGCCTTCTGACCGCGCAGAACGATTAGCTGGAATGTCTCAAGGAACACCCTGTCGAACTCGGCGTCGCGTTGGCCGAAGCCGATCGGCGGCAGCGCGGGCAGCGCGTCCTTCGCCGACTGCATTTTGGCAATCGCATCGGCGCCCATCCTCAGGCCGGGATCAAGATCCGCTGGCAACTTTGCCTTCACCACCGGGAAAAAGCCGACGGTACGGGCCAAGGTGATCTGCGTTTCAGGCTGGGTCAGGTAGTCGATCAGTGCCATCGCTTCGGCCATGCCGGGTGTGCCCTTCACCACCGCCAGGCCGACCAGAATCGGCATGTAGCCGCGCCCCTTGGGTCCAGCGGGAGCAGGGAATGCGACAAATTCGTTCGGTTTCTGGCGCAGGGCGTCGAGCACGCGGGCAATGTGGTCGAAGCCGATCCAGACCTCGCCAGACAGCAAGGGCTGCGCCATGAAATCGTAGCTGGTTGAGTTCGGATTGACGCTTTTCCATAGCGACGCGAACTGCATCCACATCGCTTCGGCCGCCTCCGAGCGGAACGGAACCACGACCCCGCCGGTATGGGACGGATAAAGGAAACCCTCGAAAAAGCGATGCATCAGCCCATGCGGGCCTGCCGGAAAGCCGAGCAGGCGCTTGCCTGTCTTCTGCTGGAGTGTGCTGGCCCACGTCGCGAGTTGGTCGTAGCTGAGCGCATTAATGTCCGCCCCACTGGGCAGATAAGGCAGCGCCTGTTTGTTGGCGACCATGATGTAGCTCGCTTGCATCCATGGGATATAGAGCTGATGCGCGGTGCCGAATTTTCCGAGCGTCAGCAGCGGATCCGGGATGCCGCGTCCGGCCAGCCTCTTGGAGAGGTCATCGAGCGGGACCATTGCGTCAAGCGGCACCAGCGCTTGCAGTTCGCCGTGCAGCGCGCCAACAACATCTATCGTGTGCATGCCGGCCTGTCGCTCTGCCTCTACTCGCATTGCAAATCGCTGTGGCAGATCGGTGACGTAGTCGACCTCCTGCGGGAACTCCTTGAGGACGAAGTTGCGCATCTTCTGTGCCTCCCCGATCGGCCGCAGTTGGGTCGACAGAAAGACCAGACGCTCGGTTTGGGTGGCATCCGCGGTCGCGGCCAGCAATCCGGCGCAAAGCGAGAGGCAGAGCCAGGCCGACACCTTCGGCATATATCCTCCCTCCATGAAGGACGATTCGCGTCCGACCGCTCGTTCGTTATCGGACCGGTTTCGCACGAAAATCCAAAGGATCAGATCAAAGCCTTCGCAATGTCCGAGTTAGGTCAGACTCGGAAATCCGCGCCAAAGCGAGCCGGGTCCGGAATTCGGGCAGTCCAGCAAGGCAATATCGTTTGATCGAAAGGCAGCGCCGACCGGATTTCGCCGGCCAGCGCAATGCCGTGGCTTGCATGGGGCAGCCGCGTCAGTGCTTGCCGCTGCCGCCACCTTCCTGCAACTTCGCCAGCACCTGGTCGAGCGAGAAGCTGCCGGGCTTCTGCCGCGGCGGGTACTCGACATAGGTTTGCAGATGTTGGCCCACTATGTCCTGCGCTGGAACGAGAACGAATGCACGCTCGACGCGCCACTTGGCGTATTCTCCCGCCTCGAACTGGGCCCGCTCGAAGGGATCAGCGCGCAAGTCCATGAGCTTTGGGAGGCGAAGCGGAATAAGCGGGTCCTGCCAAACGTCGAGACCTTTCGCGCGTTGCTCCAGGAATAATATCTTCCAGCGATCATAGCGCAGGGCAGCGAGATTGCCGTCATCGGTCCAGTAGAAATATTCTTTGCGCTTGCTTGGACCGGTGCCGGCCAACAAGCCGCGCTGATCGTAGCCGTCGAGATGGACCTTGAAGGTCTTCGGTCCTGCCTGATAGCCGGTGAGCAGCTTCTGCGTGACGTCCGGTTCGCCCGCGGCGGCCACCAGCGTCGGTACCCAATCTTCATGTGAGAAGATGTCGTTGACTTCGGTGCCGGGTTTGACGAGACCGGGCCAGAGGATCATGCCGGGGACGCGGTAGCCGCCTTCCCAACTCGCGTTCTTTTCGCCATGAAACGGCGTGGTGCCGCCATCGGGCCACGAGAACTCTTCGGCACCGTTATCCGTGGTGTAGATGACGATGGTGTTGTCGGCGATGCCGAGGTCGTCAAGCTGTTTGAGCAGCTGGCCGACCATGCCATCGTGCTCAACCATGCCATCGGCCTCCGATCCGAGACCGGTCTTGCCCTGCGAAGACGCCTTGAGGTGGGTGTAGATGTGCATGCGTGTCGCGTTGAACCAGCAGAAGAAGGGCTTATTGGCGCGGCTGTTCTTGTCGACGAAGGCCATGGCCGCGCCGAGGAACTCTTCGTCCACCGTCTCCATACGCTTTTTGGTGAGATGGCCGGTATCTTCGATTTTCTGCCGACCCACACGGCCGAACCTTGGATCCTCGGTCGGATCATCCGCTTCAGTCGCGAACGTGTGAAGGACACCGCGGGGGCCGTATCTGTTCAGGAAATTGGGATACTCGGAGGCCTTCGGATAATCCGGGTTCTCCGGCTCTTCTTCCGCGTTGAGGTGGTACAGATTGCCAAAGAACTCGTCGAAGCCATGCACGGTCGGCAGAAACTCGTTGCGGTCGCCGAGATGGTTCTTGCCGAATTGACCTGTGGCGTAGCCGAGCGGTTTGAGCAGGTCGGCTAGTGTCGGGTCTTTCTCCGACAGTCCTTCCTTTGCAGCCGGGAGGCCAACCTTGAGCAAGCCCGTCCGGAAGCAGCTTTGTCCGGTGATGAACGCGGCACGGCCTGCCGTGCAGGACTGGTGGGCGTAGAGGTCGGTAAACATCGCCCCTTCCTTGGCAATGCGGTCGATATTGGGCGTGCGGTAGCCCATCATGCCACGGCTGTAGGCGCTGATGTTCCAGTAGCCGATGTCGTCTCCGAAGATCACCAGGATGTTCGGTTTGCGAGTGGACGGCGCAGCTGTCGCTGGCGCCGTGGCGGGCGCGGCCTTCTGCGCCTGCGCCAACGCACCGGAACTCAATGTCGCCGCTGCGACCAGCGTCGACGTGCCGAGCAGAAGATTGCGGCGGCTGGGCCGAACGACATGAGTCGTGTCATCAGACTGTTGCATCACTTGCTCCAGGGACGCACAAATCCTCTCGCGGCGAACGCACGCCGCCGTAGCAATCGATTGGATCGATGTCCTACTCAGCGAGCGCGGTGTCAGCTTTGGGGGACATCGGGCACAGAGGAAACAGAAGCGGCCCGCCGTTCCTATTGATCTAGATCAAGGCAGGTCCGGTTCGGATCAAAGCCGGCAAAGCTCAACCCGAGCAGAGACTTTCCGCGGACCCCGGAAGGCGACATCGCCTTCATGAGCACGCACCCCAGCGTTGTTGCCGTCAGGCCGTGCGCTTGACCAGCGCTGCATCGGCCGACGCGCGATCGAGATGGTCGCGCATCGCCCTCGCCTGCTCGGCGCTGTGCTCGATCAGCCAGCGCTCGAACGCGACGGGTATCAGCGCCGGCGCGTAGAGAAAGCCCTGCACGACGTCGCAGCCGAGCTCGGCCAGCACCTTGCGCTGCGCCTCGGTCTCGACGCCTTCGGCGACCACGGTCATGCCGAGGCCCTGGCCGACGCGCACGACCGCGGTCGCGATCGCGAGCGCACCGGCATCGGCTTCGATATCGCGCATAAAACTGCGATCGATCTTCAGCTCGCGGATCGGCAAATGCGCCAACCGGCTCAGGCTGGAATAGCCGGTGCCGAAATCGTCCAGCGAAAGCCCGACGCCGAGCTCGCGGATCGCCTTCATGGTCTCGAGCGCAACCGCCCGCTCCTGCATGAACGCGCCCTCGGTGATCTCGAGCATCAACGCGCCCGGCGGCAGATCATGCGCGGCGAGGACGCTTCCCACATGCTTTGCCAGCACGACATTGCGGAAGTTGATCGGCGAGAGGTTGACCGACACGCAGGGGATGTCGAGCCCGGAACGGCGCCAGCTCGCCATCTGCCGGCAGGCCTCGCGGATCGACCACAGCCCGATCTGCTCGATCAGGCCGCATTCCTCTGCGAGCGGAATGAACCTGGCCGGCGAAACGTCGCCGAGGTCGGCGTCGTGCCAGCGCGCCAGTGCCTCGACGCCATGGACGGCGCCGTCGGCGGTGCGGATCTGCGGCTGGTAGCGCAGGCTGAGCTTACCCTCGGCGATGGCGCGGCGCAGCGCCGCGGTCAGGACGAGCCGCTGCTCGGCATGTCCATTCATGTCGACGCTGAAGAAGCGATGGGTGGATCGTCCCGCCTGCTTGGCCTTGTACATCGCCGCATCGGCCTGCTGCATCAGCGTGTCGATATCGGTGGCGTGATCGGGATAGAGGCTGATGCCGATGCTGGCGGACATCTGCATCTGCCGCGCACCGACCCGGAGCGGCTCGGCCAGCGCCTCGGTGATCCGGCTCGCGACGCGCGCGGCACCTTCGGCGTCGCGGTTCGGCAGCAGGATGACGAATTCGTCGCCGCCAAGCCGGCCGAGCATGTCGCTGGGCTCGATCTGCGCGCGCAGGCGATGCGCCAGCTCGACCAGGAGCTCGTCGCCCGCGGCGTGGCCGAGCGTGTCGTTGACGTCCTTGAAATGGTCGAGATCGAGAAACGCCAGCGCGACATGGCTGCCCGGGCGACAACCGTCGATCGCCGCCGTGATCAGGTGGCGCAGTTGCACGCGGTTCGGCAGGCCCGTGAGGATATCGTGATAGGCAAGCCGCGCGATCTCCGCGCGCGCTTCCTTGCGCTCGATCGCGAGCGCACCGAGATTGACGCAGGCATCGACGATGCGTCGGTGCCAGCGGCTCGGCGCGCGCGGCTCGCGATAGTAGAAGGCGAAGGTGGCGATGACCCTTCCGTCTTTGGACTTGAGCGGCGTCGACCAGCAGGCGCGCAAGCCGATCGACAGCGGCATCGCCTTGTAGGGCTGCCAGCGCGGATCCTTGTCGATATCAACGGCGAGCACCGGCTTGCCGTAATAGGCCGCCGTTCCGCAGGAGCCGACATCGGGTCCGATCGCGACGCCGTCCAGCGCGCGCGAATATTCCTCGGGAAGGCTGGGACCGCCGAGCGGATGCACGGAGCCGGCGGCATCGACGTGAAGCAGCGAGCAGACGACGTCGGGCGCGATCTCCTCGACGCGCCGGCACAGCCGGTCGGCGATCTCGGTGATCGGCACCTCGTCGGCGAGCGCGCACGTGATCAATTGCTGGAGCGATCGCAGCTGCTTGGTTTCGGTGATATCCTCGAGCAGGGCGAAGATATGCTTGACGCGGCCCTTGCGATCTCGGAAGGCATCGATCCTGGCCGCAACCCAGATCTCCTCGCCATCCTTGCTGTAGAGCATCACCTCGGCTTCGCCGCCCCGGCCACCCGCCATCAACCGCCTGCCGAGTTTTACCAGCGCCCTGCGGTTGGTGTGGCGGCCGGCCAGGAGCTCGCTCACGCGGCGCCCCTCGGCCTCATCGGAGGCATAGCCGAACACGGTGGCGAAGGCCGCGTTGGTGTAGCGGATCTTCAACTCGATATCGGTGATGATCACCGCGCGATTGGTCTGGTCGGACACCGCGTTGAGCAGTCCGATTCGCACGCGGCGTTCGGCCTCCTCGGTAACGTCGCGCGCGAAGACCGCGTAATGGGTTGTACCGATCGACGAAAGCGATATCGCAACCCTGATCCGCGTGCCGTCGCAGCGCACGAGGCTGATCTCGTCGCGAAACCCCGCTGCAGTCGGGTCGTCCAGACATTTGAGCGCGAGCACGGCTGCGTCGCGTCCGATCACGTCTGCACGCGGGAGCGTCCAGATCCGCTCCGCGGCTGCGTTGAAATGCGTGATCCTGCGGTCGGCATCGACGATGACAACGCCGTCCTCGGCCAGCTCCAGCGCAGCCAGCAGGACTTCCGGAGTTCCGATCGCGGGGCAATCGTCGGCGGACATCGTTGGACCCAGGCGCGTCGCATCTGCGTGCGACAAGGGCGGCGAGCCTAGCGGTCCGATGGTGTCCAAGAGGTTCGCTCTACCTGGCGTCGGCTTGCCAAGAAGAGACATGCTTAAGATTCCGCAAAGGAGAGCCGCGGAATTGCCAAGCAAAGCGAACCTATCCGGCGCCGGTTTCGGGCTGGAGTTTGTGCAGCCGGCCAGCGACCGCCCTCACCTTGCGAGGCGCAGCCTGCCAGATCGACAGCGCCGACAATCCGCTGACGAGCATCGCGATGGCAAAGGCGAGCGTGTAGTTGCCGGCGAGATCGTAGAGAACGCCGGTGAGCCAGGGACCGGCCGCACCGCCCGCCAACGCCATCAACATGATGGCGCCGAAGATGCTGCCCTGGTGCCTGCCCTGGAAGATCTCGAACACCACAGCGCCCATGATCGAGGTCAGCCCGTAGCCGAGCGCGCCTTGCGCGAAAACCATGACGTAGACGAGCCACAACGATGGCTGGTATCGCAGCGCGATCAGCGCCGCAAAGCAGATCGCAAAGCCAGCGCAGCTTGCCACCCAGACCCATTCCCGGCCGATCCGGTCGGAGACATGGCCGAGCAGGATCTGGCCGGGAATGCCGAGCAGGCTGACTGCGCCCAGCGACCACACTGCGACGCTCGGGCTGAAGCCGATATCGAGCAGGAATTTGGTCTGATGCACCTGCACCGCGTACCAGATGTACAGGCCGCAGAAATAGCCGAGCGCGATCCACCAGAACCGCGCCGTGCGCAGCGCACTCTTCAGCGTCCAGTCGGTCCCGGCCCAGACGGGATCGACGATGTTGGAAACGGGCTTTGCCGCGCTTGCCGACGGCGCGGCATCGCCGTCGGGCCGCAAACCGAGATCCTCGGGCCGCTTGCGCAAGAGCAGGTTGATCGGCGCCAGCGCGATCAGCAGCAAGAGCCCCATCGCGGTGCAGGCGGTGCGCCAGCCGCTCCGCTCGATCATGTGCTGCACCCAGGGCAGCAACGTCACCGAGCCGATGCCAACGCCGGCAAAGGCAATGCCGATGGCGAAGCCGCGCTTGCGGATGAACCAGTTCGGCAGGAACAGCGACTGGCCGGAATAGCCGAGACAGACGCTGCCGGCGCCGACCATGACGCCGATGGTGACATAGAGATGCCAGGGCTGGCTCGTCAGCGGCGCAAACAGCAATCCGCCACTCATCAGCGCGACGCCGACCTCCATCACCGCGCGGGGACCTGCGCGATCCATCAGCCGGCCGATCAGCGGGCTGACCACGCCCGAGATCACGAAGCCGAACGAGAAGGCGCCCGCGGTGACGCCGCGCTCCCAGCCGAACTCGGAGATAATGGGAGGAAAGAACAATGAAAAGGCGGTGCGCGCATTGACCCCGATGGCCATGGTGACGAAGGTCACCGCGACCACGACCCAGCCATAGAAAAACGGAAGCCGCATTTTGTTGGTTTCATCCCTGGACGATCTTTCCGATCATCCGGGGATGTCCGGGTCAAGCGCTTTTCGCGCATGCCCGGGCCACGCTTGCGTGCGACGGGCCTTTGCGCGGCGACGGGTCTCAGGCCGCGTCGAGCCGCGAGCCGGAGACCGGCGGCTCCGGCGCGATCCGTTCGATCGGCTGCGGCCGTCCCAGGAGGTAGCCTTGCGCGAAATTCACGCCAAGCCCCTTCAGCCGCTCGAACTGTTCGCTGGTCTCGACGCCCTCGGCGGTCACCGACATGTCGAGGCCGCGCGCCAGCGTCACGATCGAGGAGATGATGGCCGAGCTGCGCGGCCGATGGCTGAGATTGCTGATGAAGGACTTGTCGATCTTGATCTTGTCGAACGGAAACGCCGTCAGGTAGCTGAGCGACGAATAGCCGGTGCCGAAATCGTCGAGCGCCAGCTCGATGCCGATGCTCTTGAGCCGCTCGATGAAGGCGTGGTTCTCGATACCGCGCTCCAGGAGAACGGACTCGGTGATCTCGATCTCGAGGCGCTCCGGTGGCAGGCCGGAATCCTCCAGCGCCGCGCAGATCACGTCGAACAGCTCGGCTTCCTTGAACTGCACCGGCGACAGGTTGACGGCAACCCGCGCGTCCGAGGGCCATGACGCCGCGTCCTCGCAGGCGCGCCGCAGCACCCATTCGCCGAGCGCCACGATCAACCCGGTCTCTTCCGCGAGCGGGATGAACTGGTCCGGCGGGATCAGCCCGCGTGTCGGATGACGCCAGCGCACCAGCGCCTCGAAGCCGCGGCGCTCGCCGCTGGCAACATCGATGAAGGGCTGGTAGTGCAGCTCGAACTGGCAGCGCGCGATGCCGTCGCGCAAATCGCCCTCGAGCATATTGCGCGCCTCGAGCTCGGCCGACATCGCCTCGTCATAGATGGTGAAGCAGTTGCGCCCCGCCGCTTTCGAGCGGTAGAGCGCAAGGTCTGCCTTCTTCAGGAGCTGTTCCTGGTTGCTGCCATGCTCCGGCGCGATCGCAATGCCGATGCTGGTGCCGATCTCGACGCGATGGCCGGGCAGGAAGAACGGCTCGGCGACGAGCTTGGCGATCCGGCTCGCGAGCTCGGTCGAGCATACCCGCTGATCGTCGCAGCCTTCCTGGATGATCGCGAACTCGTCGCCGCCGAGCCGCGCCAGCACGTCGCTCTGGCGCAGTGCGGATTTCAGGCGCTGCGCCACCTGGCGCAGCAAGAGGTCGCCGGCGCCGTGACCGAGCGAGTCGTTGACGTTCTTGAAGCGATCGAGATCAAGCATCAGGATCGAGAAGGTCAGCCCGTCCTCGCGCATCTGCCGGTTGATCTCGTCCAGCCGCGCGAGGAAGAAGGCGCGGTTCGGCAGGCCGGTCAGGATGTCGGTCTGGGCGAGCTCGAGCACCCGGCGGTTGGCCAGCGACAGCCGCCGCGAATTGCGGCTCGCCAGCACGAGGTAGCTCGCCAGCGACAGCGTCAGAAGCATGCCGACGACCAGCACGGTGAGCGCGCGGTCATAGGCGGTTTCCAGCGGACCGCCGGCAGTCGGCACGGCGCGCACCTGCCAATCGGTGTCGCCGATCCGCAAGTTGCCCGACCAGTGCACGCCCTTCGACACGTCGCTCATCGATTGCGGCGCGGTGGCGGAGGACGAGAAATCCGGCAGCAACTGCTCGAGGCTGACGATCTGACCCGTGAAAGGCGGATAGACGTTGACGCTGATCGCGGGACTTGCCGCCGTCGTCGTGCGGATGGCGCGCAGCAGCAGCGGCAAATCGAACACGGCGCCGAGGACTCCCGCCTGGTTGCGGCGGCGATCAGCAACCGTGTCGCGCGAGGTGCCCTTGGCGTAGACGGGGACGACGGCGAGAACGTTCGGCGACTGGCCGCCTTCCCGCGGCTCGTAGAGTCGCGTGCGCAGCGCCGCGATCCGGTCACCGTCGCGCGCGCGCTCGATCGCGGCATAGCGATCCGGAATGGTCGCGTAATCCATACCGTAGACCGACGAGGTCTTCGGCTGCGTGGAATAGAACACCGGGAAATACTCATCGCCCTGCGGCGCGGTCGCAAAGCCGTCGTCCTGAAGCGATTTGATACGATAGCCGGACACGCCGTCCGCGATCGCGGCGGCCTCGTATTCGCCGCGCTCCTTGCGGTTGATCCGCGGCAGCCAGGCGACGCGGAGCATGCCCGGGTGATGCTCGAACAGCCGGCCCGCGAACGTCTCGAACTCGCTGCGGGTGACTTCATCGTTGGCCGATTCGAACAGGGTGAGAGCTGGCTCCGCAAATTCGGACAGTAGCTTGAGTGGATTTTCTGCCTGAGAGCGGCGAGGCTTCTTGCCGCGAATCAGGAGCGAAGATGACGAAGAGGAGTCGCCGGACGCATTCTCCGGCATTCAAGGCAAAGGTGGCTTTGGCGGCCGTGAAGGGGGAGAAGACGTTGGCCGAGCTGGCGCAATTGTTTGATGTCCATCCGAACCAGATCACGACCTGGAAGACCCAACTCCTGGAAGGCGCCGCCGGAGTGTTTGGGCAGGACAACGGACCGGCCGAGGCGCCGGTCGATTTGAAGGCGTTACATGCCAAGATCGGCGAGCTTGCGTTGGAGAACGATTTTTTGTCCGGCGCGCTCACCAAGGCGGGCCTGCTGAGCGCAAAGCGATGATCGACCGCGACCATGATCTGTCTGTCGTGCGCCAGGCGAAGGTCCTGAACCTTGCCCGCAGTACGGTTTACTATGAACCTCGGCCGGTTTCGGCCGAGGACCTTGTCTTGATGCGCCGGCTCGATGAGCTGCACCTCGATTATCCCTTCGCAGGGGCGCGCATGCTGCGATCGCTGTTGCAGCGTGAGGGCATGCAGATTGGCCGCCGCCACGTCGCGACGCTGATGAAGCGCATGGGGATCGAGGCGATCTATCGCCGTCCGAACACGAGCAAGCCCGCACCGGGCCACAAGATCTACCCGTACCTATTGCGCGGATTGAAGATCGAGCGGCCGAACCAGGTCTGGGCAATGGACATCAGCTACATTCCGATGCGACGTGGATTCGTCTACCTCGCGGCGGTCGTCGATGTGTTCAGCCGACGGGTGTTGGTCCATCGCGTATCGATCACGATGGAGACGATATTCTGCGTCGAAGCGCTCCAGGAGGCGTTGGCGAAGCACGGCAGGCCCGAGATCTTCAACACGGATCAGGGTAGCCAGTTCACCAGCCTCGACTTCACCGGCGTGCTGCTGGACGCGAACATCGCCATCAGCATGGACGGCAAGGGTGCCTGGCGCGACAACGTGTTCGTCGAGCGGCTGTGGCGCACTGTCAAATACGAGGAAGTCTATCTGCGTGCTTACGACAGCGTGCTCGAGGCGCGAGCATCGATTTCCAAATATCTGGCGTTCTACAACCGAGGACGTCCTCACTCGAGCCTTGACGAACGCACGCCCGACGAGGCTTACTTCGGCGCGCAAACGATGGTGACGGCCGCATGATCGTCGCCAACGATTTTGCTGCGGCTCTGGTCGGGCTTACGCCCTCCCGACGCCACAGCAAAATCGTAAAGCCCCGCCTTCAGCATAACCCGGCAGGAATCCACTTAATTTTCGCGGGGCGCTGTCCAAACAACCGGGGCCAGCTCTGTGCGCAGCGCCACCAGCCGGCTGATATATTCGTTCATGCCGTTCTGCATGACGATGGCTTCGGTTTCGGCCGCGCTCTCGAACTCGACCTTGCTGACGCGGTCCTCCCAGCGCGCGACCGCGGCCGCACCCACCACCGAGAACAAGATGCCGAGGCTTGCTGCGACGAGCGCAGGACGATAGAGCCCGGACAGCGGCGCAGGACGCCATCGCCCGATCACGCGTTTCCGATCCTGATCATTCTGATCGCGATCGCCCATCTCTCTCAGCCGTCCCTCTGGCGTGACGGATCGAACTTCTGGTTGAGCCGTCAGGACGACGATCGGACATGGGGCTCGGTTAAGAACTGCACAATTTCACTGCGGCGCCCGCCGCGACTGCGGGGCTTAGTTAACGTTTCACCCGCAAGTCGTTGCATCATGGAAACAATCTGCGCGGATTCACCGGAGTAATACGGGGCGCGATCAGCCTTGCGATTAGCGAGCTGTTCAGACGGCGGCACTATCTTTCTCCCGTAAATCCCGCAAAATCCCGCATCAACGCCGTCATGACACGAGTCCGTTCCGCGACATGCATCGTTCTGGCCATTGTGCTGGCCGCATTCGGTGCGACGGCGGCGGCAAGCGAGGAGTCCGGCGTCAGCACCGATGCGATCCTGTTCGGCCAGGCCGCGGCGCTCGAAGGGCCCTCCTCCGCGCTCGGCCAGCGCATGCGGCAAGGCATCGTCGCCGCCTTCACCGAGATCAACGCCAAAGGTGGCGTCCATGGCCGCAAGCTGCAATTGATCAGCCGCGACGACGGCTATGATCCCGACCGATCGGTGGCGCAGACGCTGCGGCTGATCGACGAGGACAAGGTGTTCGCACTGATCGGCGCAGTGGGCACGCCGACCGCGATGGCGACCATCCCGATCACCAGCCTCAGGAACGTTCCCTTCATCGGCCCGTTCACCGGCGCGGAATTCTTGCGCGACCTGGAGCTTTCCAACGTCGTCAACATCCGCGCCTCCTATGGCGCGGAGGCCGAGGCCTGGATCAGGCATCTCACTGAGGATCGCAAGTTCAGCCGCATCGGCATCTTCTACCAGGATGACGCCTTCGGCCGCGACGGTCTCGTGGGCGTGAAACGCGCGCTCGCCAAGCGCGGCCTCGAGCTTGCCGCCGAAGGCACTTTCGAGCGCAACACCAAGGCCGTCGCCTCGGCCTGGCGGATGCTCAGGCGCGCCGAGCCCGAAGCCATCGTCATGGTCGGGACTTATGGGCCGTGCGCGGAGTTCATCAAGCTCGTGCACCGCAGCGGCTTCAATCCGACCTTCGTCAACATCTCCTTCGTCGGCGCCAATGCGCTCGCCAAGGAGCTCGGGCCCGAGGGCGAAGGCGTCATCGTCTCGCAGGTCGTGCCGTTTCCCTGGGACGCGTCGCAAAAGCTCGTTGCCGACTACCAGGCAGCGCAGACGGCGTTCGACCCGACGCTGACGCCGGACTTCGTGTCGCTCGAAGGTTATATCTCCGCGCGCCTTGCGGCCGCCGCGCTGGAGAAGGCCGGACCGAACCCGACGCGTGCGCGGCTGTTGCGCGTCGTCAACGACGTCGGCCGCTTCGAGATCAGCGGCAGCAGCATCACCGTGGGCGTACGGATGATCGACACGCCACCAAAAGTGTTTCTGACGATGATCCAGAAGGACGGGACGTTCAGGCCGATCCACTAGGCTTGTACTCGCAAATCCATCCGCTTCCGGCTCAGACCTTGCGCCATAGCCTCGCTCTCGTTCGCCGGGGCGATAGCCGACCCAAGCCGAGCTGCCCCTTGAGCTGCTTGGTCGGCAGATCTTCACCGGCGACCCACAGTTTGAAATCAACGTCCAGCATATCCTCATCGAGCGCGGCGGCATTGCCGCCGATGCCGATCAGGAGCCGTCGGTTGGCCGGCTCGGCGACGAGGGTGTGCAGCGTCTGGGCGTTGCCGTAGTTGTGGAAGGCCGGCGAGGCGGAAAGGTTCAGCGCTGTGAATGTCTGTTCGGCACTGAGCTCTCGCGCGGCCCAGCCTTCGAGCGGCGGCAGCCGGTCAATCGAGTGCGCAACGCGGCGGTTCAAGCGCCTCAGTTGCGGCGTCTGGAAATGATTGGTGCAAGCGAGCCAGTCGCCACCGCGTACCGCGACCGCCCCGGCCCCAGCTTCGACCACTGCGGCCACGCCGCCGGCATCGAGCAGCGAGTAGTTGTACTGCATGGCGTGGGGCGTGCGACGCAGAAGGGCGATTGCCTCCGCCGTCGTCGCGCAGCTATCGAGCACCCGCCTGACCAGCAGCACGCTGGTGAGGCCGGGCGATCGCGGTCGCGCCTTCACGAGATGCAGGCCGATGGCGAGCCCGTGCTCGTTCATGCCGTCCAGCCGGCCAGTCAATTGGTGGCTGCCGCCGATGCTCGCGTAGCTGCCGCGCACTTGGACGAGCGCGAAGCGTGCCTCGTAGCCTCGTGGCCGAAAATCATAGTTGCGGCCATATACGCCACCGCTCATGACAGCCGAGCAGCCGCCGGTCGGCATCCGCAAACCGTCATTGCCGAAATAGGTGACCGCTTGCTCCATCGGGATGTTGAGCCCCTCGGCGATCCCGCCGATCTCCTCCCACAGCGCCGGCGCATAAGTCCTGAATGCGCGCTCCTCGGTACGAATATTGAGCCACCACGGCAGACGTACATTCTTGCGGCGGAGAAACGCCTTGCCCTTGCGCGTCGCCGCAAAGGCATCAGCCTGCGCGCGGCCGACCTCGTAAGGCGTGCCGCGACATTGCACAAAGCTGACGCGCAGCGTCTTGGCAGCGGACGCCATCGTGGTGCCTTAGGTGAGTCGAATTTCGAACGCGTGGATTACTGCCTCTATAACCTACCACCCAGCAGTCGCAAGTCGGCCTGCGGGCGTAGCACATCTGATTTCACAGCTGCCGACCGCATGTGTGTTCGGGTCAAAAGCGTCAGCCGAAGGATTTCCGCTTGACCGCCAGGAAGCTGACATCAACGTCTTTATGAGTACGCTTCACGGACGGCGTGCCCAGCGTTCGGCATTGACTGCGCCCGGCGGGACCTCGCCCTTGATGATCGCCTCCACCTGCCGCACGGTTTCCAGCGACTGATATTCGATCGCCTGCGGCGTCAGGCCGCCGACATGCGGCGTGGCGACGACGTTCGGCAGCCGCGCCAGCTCCGGCGACGGCATCTGGTCCGGCGCGCGGCCGACATCCATCGCGGCGCCGGCGATGCGCCTCTCCCGCAGTGCCGCCGCAAGCGCCGCCTCATCGACGAGATTACCGCGCGAGAGATTGATGAAGACGGCGTGCTTCTGCATGCGCGCGAGCGCTGCCGCGCCGATCAGATTCTCCGTCTGCTCGTTGGCAATCGCAAGGCAGACGACATAATCGGATGCCGCCAGGAGGTCGTCGAGCGGGACGTGCCTGATCGCGGCATCTTCGATCGCCACGAAGGGATCGGCGACCAGCACCTCCATGCGCAGCACCTTTGCGACCTCGGCAAGATAGCGGCCGATGCTGCCAAAGCCGATGATGCCGAGCCTGCTGCCGGCGAGCTGCCGGCCCATCCGCGCCTCTACCTTGCGGCCCGCCTGATAATCCGCCGTGGCTCGCGACACGCCGCGCGAGAGATCGACCATGAAGCCAAGCGCGAGCTCGGCCACCGCCTGCACGAAGCCGGGACCAGCGCGCGTCACCAGCACGCCAGCCTCTGATGCGGCCTCGACATTGACGTTGCGGATGTCGACGGCGCAGCGGACGAAGGCACGGAGGCGCGGCAGTTGCGCAAAGATCTCGCCGCGCCCTTCGGTCATGCGGTCGGCGACGATGATGTCGGCGTTCTCGGCGGCACGGACGAGGCCGGCGGCATCGAGCGGCTGGTCGCCCTCATGCAGGATCACCTCGGCCAACGCCTGCAAGCCTTTCAGGCTGCGCTCGCCGTAATAATTTTTGCGCATCTCCGGCGTGTGGGCCAGCAGAACCTTCACGGTGACAACTCCCTCTAATAGCCGAATGCGCGCGGCAACGCGGTCGAGATCGACGGCACGAAGGCGATCACGAGCAGGCAGAGCATCAACAGCCCCAAATAGCCCATGATCGGCTTCACCGTCCGCTCGATCGGCACATTGCCGATCAGGCAGGCGCCGTAAAGGCCGAGCCCGAGTGGCGGCGCGAACAGGCCGATGCCCATCGCGATGACCAGCACCACGCCGAAATGCAGGGGATCGATGCCGAGCTGGACTGCGACAGGGAGCAGCAGCGGCCCGAAGATGATCAGCGCGGCCGCGCCCTCAAGCACCGAGCCCATCACGATCAGCACGAGGATCGCGAGCAGCATGAACAGCCAGACGCCAGAGGTCTTGGACAAGGCCAGCATGAAGTCACCGACCGCGTGCGGGACCTGCTGCAAGGTCAGCGTGAACGCCAGCGATTGCGCGGCCGCGACGATAAAGAGCACGAGCCCCGCGCGCGTCGCCGCCTGAACGAAGCTGTGCGCGGCGGCTTTCAGCGTGAGCTCCCGGAACACGAGGCTGCCGACCAGGATGGCATAGGCCGCGGCGAAGGCGGAGATCTCGGTCGCGGTCGCAAAGCCGGTCTTGAAGCCGGCAAAGATCATGAAGATGAGGCCGAAGGATGCGATCGCACCGCTCCAGAGACCAGAAACTGGAATCTGCGGCTCGGCGTCCTCGGTCGCCGCCGGCGGCTTGCCGAAGATGATGGACACGGCGATCAGCACTAGCGCCATGAGGGCCGCCGGCAGCAGTCCCGCCATGAACAACCCGCCGATCGAGAGGTTCGCGACGAAGCCGAGGATGATCAGATTGATGCAGGGCGGAATGGTTTCCGCCATCACCGCGGAGGCCGCGAGCAGTGCCACGGCGCTGCCCGGATTCTGCCGGGAGCGGCGCGCCGCCGGGATCAGCACCGAGCCGACGGCGGCGACATCGGCCATCTTGGAGCCGGAGATGCCGGAAAACAGCACCATCGAGGTGACCATCACGACATTGAGGCCGCCGCGCATGCGGCCGACCGCACGCTGCAGCAGCTCGATCAGCCGCACCGACATGCCGTTGGCTTCCATGAGATAGCCGACCAGGATGAAGAAGGGGATCGCGAGCAACACGAAATTGTCGATGCCGCGCGCCATCTGCTGGGCGAAGATGACGCCGGGCAGCGCGCCCTCCACCCAGATGAAGATCAACGCCGCGAGCGCCAGCGCGAAGCCGATCGGCAGGCCGCCGAACAGCGTGACGAAGAAGCCGATCAGCATCACCGTGCCGGATGACGGCACCGACGACGGCAGCAGGGCGTCCCAGGCGAGATAGAGACCGGTGACCACGACGATCGCGACGAGGCCCTTGGCGATCTCGGACAGCGGCCTTGCGCAAAGCTGATCGATCGCAAACACCGTCATGAACAACGCGCCGACGCCCATCGGATAGAACGTCAGTTCGAGCGGCAGCCCGGAGCCGGTGGTCTGGCCTGAGGTCAGCGTCCCCAGCTTGATCGCGTTGAACGCGACGTAGGCCGAGATCAGCACGATCAGCAGCGCGCTCGCGGCATCGACCAGCGCCCGCAGCCGCGGAGCCAGCAGGTCACGAAAAAAAGACACGCCGACATTCTCGCCTCGCGCGAGCGCGCTCGCTGCACCAAAGAAGGCCGATCCGACCATCAGACCGCGCGCGACGTCGTCGGACCATTCGACCGGTGCGTTGAACAGGAAGCGCAGCAGCACCGAGACGCATACCACCAGGAGGTCGGCGGCCAGCAGGAAGGCGGCGATCGCGTCGCTCAGGCGCAGCAAGAGGGCAATGCTCCCGCGGCGTCCGCCTGAGAGAGACGCGGCGGCTGTCATCGTCATCTCAGGCCTGGGTCGCGCGGATCATGTCGATGACGGGCTTGGATTCGGGCCGGGTCTTGATGAAGTTGTCAGTCTGCGGCATGACGCGCTTCCTGAACGCCTCGCGGTCGCATTCGGCAACCGTCACGCCCTTCTCGGTCAGCGCTGCCAGAGCTTCCTTCTCGACCGCAAGCCCATGCGTGCGCGTATCGGCCGCCGCCTTCTTCGCGGCATCGATGAAGCCGTCGCGCAGCTTCGGATCCATGCGATTGTAGGTCATGTCACTGAAGTAGATCGCGAGCGGTGAGAAGTTGTGCTGCGTCAGCGCATAGAACTTTGCCGTTTCGAAGAACTTGCTGGCGAGGATGGTCGGCGGATCGTGCTCCAGACCGTCGAGCACGCCGGCCTGCAGCGCGGTGTAGATTTCGCCGAACGCCAGCGGCGTCGCGGCGGCGCCCATCAACCGCAGGCATTCCGTGATGACGGGATTTGGCAGCGTCCTGATCTTCAGACCCGCGAGGTCCTCGGGCGTTTTTACCGGCTTCTTCGCCAGCACGCTGCGCGAGCCGAAATTGTAGGCCCAGGCGATGATGCGGATGTTGGCGCCCTTGAGCAGCGCATCCTCGATCGGCTTGGCGGCGCCGGCATCGAACGCCTTGGTCTGCTGCGGGAAGCTCGCAAAGAGATAGCCGAGGTCGAAGGTACCGACGAGCGGCACCAGATTGGCCGAGATCGACGAGCCCGACACCATCAGGTCGATGACGCCGAGCTTCACCGAATTGATGACGTCGATTTCCTGGCCTAGCTGGTTGTCGGGGAAGAAGGCGACCTCGACCTGCTCACCGAGGCCGTTCGCCTTCAGGTTCTTGACGAGATTGTCGTAGTAGACGCGGCCGTTGGCGAATTTGGGATCGTTCGGCAGCGACGAAGAGCATTTCAGCTTCAATGTCGCGGCTTCGGCGCGGCCGATGATGGCGGGAGAGAATACGAGGCCGGCGGTTACCGCCGTCGAGGATTTGATGAACGCGCGACGGCTCACTGGCACTGACGTCATTGTGCTCTCTCCCCAAGTCTTTTTTATTTTGTGCCGCAGTCGTTGCCGCAGCCGTTTCGTTGACTGTAGGGCCAAAGCGACAAGGCAGGCAAGGGTAGCGGCTCGTGGCACCCGGAGGGCGGCAAGCGTGGATGTTTCGGCGAAGAGACGCGCGATTGGCCTATGTTTGCGCTGTTTCCAGCAAGCCGCGCGGCGCGCGGTGAATGATGCCGCGCTCCGCCAGGCCCAAAACCGATCGATCCAATTCAGGTATGGATCGATGCAGAAGTCATATTGATTGCACTCGGCGTTCGCTTGTCACTCAACCAAACGCGACAAGGCTGCGGGACGCGATCCCGCAGCCTTGTCTCTCGATCTGTCCTTGCGAACGAACTTAGCGCGAATGCGCGCCGCTCAACTGGCCGACCGCATCGTCCTGACGCGAGGGGCGCAGCGCAAAGGCGCCATCGCCGAGCAGGGCCTGCGCAAGCAGCGCGATGGTCCAGAAGGCGGGGAATTCCCAGCCGCCCTTCGGATTGGTGAAGAAGAAGCCGGCCGCGCCGTGCACGGTGAAGATGGCGCCGAGCAGGATCGGAATGCCGGCGAGCGCGGCGTAGCGGGTCCACACGCCGAGGATCAGGGCGACGCCGCTCAGCACCTCAACCGTCATCACGAGATAGGCGAGCTCGGGTGGAAAGCCGAGGCTGCCGAAGAACTTTGCGGTCCCGGCGGGGGTAAAGACGAAAAACTTCAAGCTGGCATGGGCGAGAAAAAGCGCACCCAGCGTCACGCGCAACACCAGCGCCGCATAGGGCGCGGTACGGGAATCGATCATAGTGGTCTCCTTTGATTGCCGACCTTATGATCTATTCTCAATTCAGTGATAATCTGCTATTTCGGAAGAATAGTTCACACCTGGAGAGTGAGATTATTGCTCGACCGCCTGACCAGCCTGGAAGTCTTCGCCAAGGTGGCGGCGGTCGGCAGCCTGTCCGGCGCCGCGCGGGCGATGGGCCTGTCGCAGACCATGGTCACCAAACACGTTGCGTCGCTTGAAGGCCGCCTCGGCATCAAGCTGTTCCATCGCACCACGCGCCGGCTGTCCATCACCGAGGCCGGGCGCAGCTATCTCGAATCCTCCGAGCGTATCCTGGCCGACATGGAGACCGCCGACGCCGCGGTCGCCGCCGAACGGGTCGAGCCGCGCGGCCTGCTCCGCGTCAACGTGCCGGTGGTGTTCGGCACCCGGCAGATCGCGCCGCTGCTCGGCGAATTTGCCGAGCGCCATCCGAAGGTCACGACCGAGCTCGGCCTCAACGACCGGCTGGTCGATCTCGCCGAGGAAGGCTGGGACCTCGCGATCCGCATCGGGCGCTTGCGCGACTCCAGCATGATGGCGCGGCGGCTGGCACCGAACCGCCTCGTGGTTTGCGCCGCGCCGTCCTATCTCACCAAGCACGGAACCCCGCGCACCGTCGCGGACCTCGCCACCCACAACTGCCTCGGCTACACGCTGTCACAGCAGGCGAGCGCCGCCGAGTGGCTGTTCGGCGCGGACGGCGAGATCCGCGTGCAGGTCAACGGCAACCTCCGCGCCAACAATGGCGATGCGCTGCGCGCGGCGAGCCTCGCCGGCCTTGGCCTCGCGCGGCAGCCGACCTTCATCGTCGCCGACGATCTGCGCGCCGGGACCCTGGTGGCACTGAAGCTCGACCAGCCGGAAATGCAGTCGTCGGCGGTGCATGCGGTCTATCTGCCGGACCGGCGTCCACCGGCGAAGGTCCGCGCCTTCATCGATTTCCTGGCGGCGCGCTTTTCGCCGGAGCCGCCCTGGGATCGTGGCTTGTACTGACCGCCACCACCCAAGGTGGCATCTCCGGCAGCAAAACGGCCTAATTTGTCGCACGTGCCGGCGTGAGCTAGCGCACAGACGCCGTCATCGCACACGACTAGAAAGGCTGTCATCCTCGCGCGCATTGCCGATGGAGGTGACACCATGCGCCGTCCGGCCCTTTGCAATTTGCTTCTTGCATCCAGCCTTCTCGTTCTTTCGCAGCTCATCACGCTGGCGGATGCGTCCGCCGAAACGCGGCTCGCGCTCGTCATCGGCCAGTCCGCCTATCGCGCAGTGCCCGAACTGCCCAACGCCGCCAACGACGCCAAGGGCATGACGGAGCTGCTCGGCAATGCCGGCTTCAGCGTCACCACTGCCCCCAACCTGGCGCAGAACGAAATGCGCCAGGCGATCAGCGATTTCGCCGGTAAGGTCAGCGCCAGCGGCGCCGACACCGTCGCGCTGGTGTTCTATGCCGGCCACGGCTTGCAGATCGACGGCGAGAACTATCTGGTGCCGGTCGATCTCGATCCGAAGCGCGAGGCTGACATTCCCTTGCAGGGCGTCCGCCTGAACGATTTGCTCAACACGCTCGGTGCACTGCCGACGCGCGCGCGCATCTTCATGCTCGATGCCTGCCGCAACAATCCCTTCCCGGCGCTCAGTGGCGCGGGCCACGGGCTTGCGATCGTCGACACCAGGGCCGGTGCCCCCGGCTCCTTCATTTCCTACTCGACATCGCCCGGCGCGGAAGCCGAGGACGGTTCCGGGATCGACAGTCCCTACACCACGGCCGCGCTAGCGATCGCCAAGCAGCCGAACCTGCCGATCGAGGAAGTCTTCAAGCGCATCCGCGTCGCCGTCGCCCAGTCGACGGACGGCCGGCAGATCCCGTGGGAAAGCTCGTCGCTGACGGCCGACTTCAAGTTCTTCGGCGACGGCAGCGGGCACCAGCCCACCACTCCCGGCGCGGATTCGCCGGCGCTGGCCAGCGCGAGCCGCACCGTCGAGGACTGGCGTCAGGAGCTGCGCGGCAAGGAGCCCAAGGTCGCCTATGATCTCGTGATCGCCGACGACACCGTGCCTGCGTACCAGGCCTATGTCGAGCTGTACGCGCAGGCCTCCTACACCCCGCGCCTGCGCACGATCCTGGAGCGCCGGCGCCAGATGCTGGCCTGGGAGCTGGCAGTCGCGATCAACACCCGCACCTCGTACGAGACGTATCTCACCAACTGGGGCGGCAGCGACCTTGCCGCAACCGCGCGCCGACTGCTGCTCCGCGTGCAGAACCGCAACTACGGGCCGACGGCTGCGGCCGCCGCAGTCCCGGTCGCCGTCGCGATGGCGCCGACCTGCCCGTGCTCGACGCCGTCAACACCGGCAACGCCGATCAATCCGACCGTCGCGCCGATCATCAAGAAGCGCGTCGACGATACGCCGCCGAAGAGGAAGGTCGTCGACACGCCCAAGCGCAAGCCGCCGACGGACGAAGTCGTGGTCGATCGCCGTCCGCCGCCGCCGGATCGCGGCCCGCCGCCCGGCGCCATCATGGAGGGCATCGGCATCGGCGTCGGAATTGGCCTCGGCATGGGAATGGGCGGCGGCCGCGGCGGCGAGATGAACCACGGCGATTATCGCAGGTAGCTTTCGCTGAGAATCAAGAAGGCGCCCGCAGATGCATACAGCATCTCGCGGGCATCTTCACGGGCGCCTGACATCGCCGGATTCCTGTTAGTCTGTTCCCCGCATTATCGCCCGGGGATTCGTATCGATGCCGCAAGACGCTGACGCCAAGCCATCCTGGCCGCTGTTCCGGTCGCTCTCGTCCTACCAGGTTGGCCTGCTGCCTGGAGACCTGATGGCGGGCCTGACGCTGGCGGCGATCGCCATCCCCGAGCAGATGGCGACATCGCGGCTCGGCGGCTTCGCGCCGCAGATCGGCTTCTTCGCCTTCATGGCGGGCTCGCTCGGTTTTTCGCTGCTCGGCAGCAACCGCTTCCTGTCCTGCGGTGCCGATTCCACCATCACGCCGATCTTCGCCGGCGGCCTCGCGGCGGCCGCCGCGACCGGCTCGCCGGAGTATCAATCGCTTGCGATCGCGCTCGCGCTGATGGTCGGCGCGATGCTGGTCGCGAGCGGCATCTTCCGCCTTGGCGGCATCGCCAATCTGTTGTCAGTGCCGGTGATGGTCGGTTTCCTCGCCGGCATCTCCGTACACATCATCGTCTCGCAACTGCCGGGCGTGCTCGGCGTGGAGGCGCCAAGCGGTCCGACGCTCGATCGCATCGGCACGCTGGCGCACGAGCTCGGCCGGTCCAATCCCTACACGATTTTCATCGGCTTCGGCGTGCTCGCCGTCGTCTTCCTCGCCGAGACGATCAGCCCCAAGATTCCCGGCGCGCTGATCGGACTGGTCGCGGCAACGCTGGCGGTGATCGGGGCCGGGCTCGAAGCCAAGGGCGTCAAGGTGGTCGGCACTGTCCCGGGCACGCTGCCGATGCCGACCTTGCCGGAGCTTGCGCCCGAGGCGTGGGTGCGCCTCGTTCCGCTGGCCTTCGTGATCACCGTCGTCGTGATGGTCCAGACCGCAGCGACCACGCGATCGTTCCCCTCCGATCCCGACAAGCCTGCCGACGTCGACCGCGATTTTCTCGGCGCCGGTGCCGGCAGCCTGCTTGCGGGCGTGTTCGGCGCGTTTCCGGTCAATGCCAGCCCGCCGCGCACGGGCATCGTGGTCGAGACCGGCGGACAGTCGCAACTGTCAGGCCTTGCTGCTGCGCTGATCGTGCTGGCGCTGCTCGCCTTCGGTACCGGACTGTTGCAGCACGTGCCGGACGCGGCACTCGGCGGCATCCTGCTGTTCGTGGCCCTGCGGATCATCCGCGTGAAGCAGATCGCCACGATCTATCGCCAGTCCTTCAGCGAATTCCTGCTGATCCTTGCGACCGCGGCGCTGATCATCGTGCTGCCGATCCAGCAGGGTGCGTTCCTCGGCATCGTGCTGTCGCTCCTGCACGGCATCTGGAGCACGACGCGCGCCAAGCTCATCGAGTTCGATCGCGTGCCGGGCACCACGATCTGGTGGCCGGCGCATCCTCATATCGCAGGTGAGCGGCTCCCCGGCGTCGTCGTGGTCGGATTGCAGGCGCCGCTGTCGTTCCTCAACGCGCCCGGTTTCCGCAACGACGTCGCCAATCTGCTGAAGGCCGCGACGCCGAAGCTGATGGTGCTCGAAGCGAGCGGCATGGTCGAGATCGACTTCACGGCGGCCCAGGTCCTGCTGGACATTTTGCGGGCCTGCCGCGAACAGGGCGTCACCGTCGCGGTGGCGCGACTTGAATCGGTGCGCGCGCAGAACGCGTTCGAGCGCTTTGCGCTGTTCGACATCCTGCCGAGGGACCACGTCTTTCACAGCGTGCATGAGGCCGTCGTCGCGCTCGCGAAATAGGGCCCATCACCGGCCGAGCGCGGGGTAGTCCTTTTGCGTGGCCTGCCGAATCCAGCTCGCCTGGATCGCGCGATAGAGGATCTGCGCCGTCTTCGTGTCGCCCGCCTTCATGCAGAGATCGACGATCCGGCGGACGGCGTCGTCGCGCATCAGGTCGTCCGATATCTTCATCGCGATCTCCATCGCGGCGCGCGCCGCGCGTTCATAACGCTCGCTTTCGCGCTTGCGCTGTTTCTCGGGCGATTTTCGGCCGTGGTCGGCAGAGCCGCCGATCAGTTCTGCGCTTGCGGATGCGGACTGGCAGATGTTGCGGATGCGATCGGCTGCCTCGATGTCGCCGATCGGCCATTGGATCGGCTCATCCCAGACGTCGGCCCCCTTTTGCCTTGCGAACCACTTCATCGCCCCGCCACCCGTGGTCTTCCGGCCACCGCATTGTCGAGCCTCAGCTCCGCCCAGCATAGAGAACCCCGTCGCGCCCGGCGAGGCGGTTTTTCCCGCCACGCCTTTGGATTGCGGCGCGCTCAGGACGTCCGGCGCGGGCCAATCGCCTCGAATTGCGCCTTCTGCTCGTCATTGAGCGTCGCATAGAAATCCTCGAGCGCCGCGCGCACCGACTTGACGCCGTCGAGCAACATTTCGAGCCGCTTGCGGATCGCAGCCATGCGCGCCGGCGGCGTCATCACGTCGCTGGGCTGGCAGGCCGCCTTGAGCGACGCGCTGACCTTGGCGCTGGTATCCTGGAGCACTTGCAGCGCAGCGCGCTGGGTGTCGTCCGGGTGAAGCCTCGCTTCGATTTCGGCGCCTGGCCAATCAAGCCCAACAGGCGAACCGCAATTCTGCACGAGCGATGCATTGGCGTTGCCGGACGCCGTCGCGCGGCGCTGGTTCTCGGCCAGCGCATTGAAGCGCGCCTTCTGCTCGTCGGTGAGCGAGCCGTAGAATCTGTCGAGCGCCGGTTGCACCAGCCCGACGGCCTTTGCCATCGCCTCGACGCGCTGCTGCATGGCCGCGAGCCGGCCGGGCGCCGTCGCCGCGACCTGCGTTGGACAGGACGCGCGGATCAGCTCGGCCGCCTGGATCGAGGCATTGCCGAGCGCATCGAGATCGGCGCCTTGCGCGTCCGTCGGCTGCACCGCATCCGCGATCTGGTCGATCGGCAGACCGACGATCTCGCGGCGGTCGCTGCCGCAGAGCTGATCGAGCCCAACGCCGCGCGCCTGCCGTCGTCCATACGAGCGTTGCGGCAAATAGGTTGCAAGGCCGTCATAGCCGTAGGGGCCGAAGATGCCGGCGTAGATGTCCGGGTAGCCGTAGCCCCAGAAACCGAGACCATCGCCCCAGATGGTGTAGTCGTAGAGGTCGTTATAGGCGAACGGCCAGAACAACGGTCCCACCCAGCCATAGAAGCCGCCGGGATGCTGCCACCATCCGCTGCTTGCGCCATGCCAGCCGGCGAGTGCGGCCGCGGCTGCAATCTGGGCCCGTGCCGCCGGATTGCCGATCAGCCGGCCGTTGCGGAAGGCACTGGCGTGGACGTTCAGCGCATTGCGGAAGCCTGCAGGGCGCACGGCCGCATTGCGGATCTGACCGAAGCTCGGGCCGGCATGTCGCGCAACGGCTCCGAACCTCGCGCCGCCATGATGCCCGCCGCCGAAATGCGCGTGACCGAAGCCATGACCGCCGAAATGGCCGCCACCATGATGACCACCGCCATGCCCGCCGCCGCGATGTCCACCACCGTGCCCGCCGCCATGACCACCACCATGGCCACCACCATGGCCACCGCCGCCGCCCTTCGCCAGAGCTGCACCTGCCACCATGCAGGCCAGCACCATCGCGGCAATTCCAATGACCGGTCGCAACATCGCATCCTCCCGAGAGTGCCGCGCCATTGAGGCATCGGAACGTGTCGGGAATTGGAACCAGCCGGCTTGCCGAAAGTTCCCGCGACGGAGCTAGGCCGCCGGCACGATCTTGCCGGGATTGAGGATGTTTTGCGGGTCGAGCGCCTTCTTCAGCGCCCGCATCGCGTCGAGCGCTTCGGGACCGAGTTCGGCCTCGAGGTATTTCTGCTTGCCCTGCCCGATGCCGTGCTCGCCGGTGCAGGTGCCGTCCATCGCCTGCGCGCGCTCGACAAGGCGGTGCATGAACTCCTCGCTGCGCGCCATCTCGTCGGCATTGTCGACGTCGCAGAGCAGCGAGCAGTGGAAATTGCCATCGCCGACATGGCCGACGATCGGCGACAGCAGGTTGAGCCGCTTCAGATCTTCCTCGGTCTCGGTGACGCAGTCGGCAAGGCGCGAGATCGGCACGCAGACGTCGGTTGCGACCACGCCGGCGCCGGGCCGCAGCGCCTTGACCGACCAATAGGCATCATGCCGCGCCTGCCACAGTTTCGTGCGGTCCTCGGGCTTGGTTGTCCAGGAGAAATCGCCGCCGCCGCAGTCCTTGGCGATCTCGCCGAAGGCCTTGGACTGCTCGGCAACCTCGATCTCGCTGCCGTGGAATTCGAGCAACAACAGCGGCGTCTCCGGCAGCGTCAGCTTGGAATAGGCGTTGCAGGCCCTCACTTGCGCAGCATTGAGCAACTCGATGCGCGCCACGGGAATGCCGGTCTGGATCGCGAGGATCACCGCCTGGCAGGCGCCATGCACCGTTTCGAAGGAGACCGCGCCCGCCGCGATCATCTCGGGGATGCCGCGCAGGCGGATGGTGAGCTCCGAGATGATACCGAGCGTGCCTTCGGCGCCGATGAACAGATGCGTCAGGTCGTAGCCGGCGGAGGATTTCTTCGCGCGCGTGCCGGTCGTGATGATCTCGCCGTCGCCGCGCACGACTTTCAGCGCCAGCACGCTCTCGCGGATGGTGCCGTAGCGCACCGCATTGGTGCCGGAGGCGCGCGTCGAGGCCATGCCGCCGAGCGAGGCGTCGGCACCGGGATCGATCGGGAAGAACAGGCCCTGGTCGCGCAGATGCTCGTTGAGCGCCTTGCGCGTCACGCCGGGCTCGATCACGCAGTCGAGGTCCTCGGCATGCACCGCGAGCACCTTGTTCATGTCGCGCAGGTCGATGCAGATGCCCCCCGCCGGCGCATTGACCTGGCCCTCGAGCGAGGTGCCGGTGCCGAACGCGATCACGGGCACGCCGTTCCCAGCGCAGATCCTCACCACGTCCTGGATGTCTTTGGTCTCCTGCGCCATCACCACGCCATCCGGCGGCTGGTTGGCGAGCCAGGTCGTGGTGTGACCGTGCTGCTCGCGCACGGCCTGCGAGGTGATCAAGCGATTGCCGAAGCGTGCGGTGAGCGCTTCCAGCGCGCTGGCCAGGGCTTTCGGCTCAGGCCGCGGCGGATTATTGGTGATGGTCATACCCACGGACATTCCTCCCGACTAAAGCGCGATGAAATTAGGATGAATCCTCATCGCGCTTTAGGTTGTTGTTCGAGCATAATCTTTTCGGAAAACCGCTGCACACTTTTCCGGATCATGCTCTAAGGACCGTTGCAAAGGACATATAACCGGTCAAGTCAAGCGACCGGACGCATGCCGGGAAGAAATTGGCAGGAAGGACAGATGACGGAGACTGCCGCCCACGCGCACAAGGCCGAGACCAAGGCCGAGCCGTTCCGTTCCTCGATCATGCAGATCGAGCCGCAGTGGATCGACTATAACGGCCATCTCAACATGGCCTATTACAACGTGATGTTCGACCGGGCGATCGACCAGCTCTGGCTGAAGCTCGGGATCGGGCCGACCTACATGAAGGAGCGTCACGGCTCGACCTTCACCGCCGAGTGTCACGTGCGCTATCTGCGCGAGATCCATCTCGGCGATCCCGCGCAAATCTCGGTGTGGCTGCTGGAAGCCGACGACAAGCGGCTGCATACTTTCGAGGAGCTGCGCCACGCGACCGACGGCTGGCTGTCGGCCACCTCGGAAAACATGTCGCTGCACATGGACATGACCTCGCGAAAAGTGGCGCCCTTCCCGGCCGACATTCGCGAGCGCATCGCCTCCGTGGTCAAGGACCACAGCGCGGTGCCGTGGCCCGAGGGCGTCGGGAGAAACGTCGCGATGCCCTCGAAGCGGTAGCTGCGTTAGCCCGCAGCGGCATAGTTGACGCGCTGCGCGCTCCTCACCATGAGGATCTATGACGCCGAAAGCCCGCTAGACCCTGGTGCGGCCGCGGGCCAATCCGAACACGGCCGAGATCAGGAACAGCACGACCGCGATGAAGAAGATGACCTTGGCGATTTCGATCGAAGCGCCGGCGATGCCGCCGAAGCCCAGGATACCGGCGATCAGTGCGATAACCAGAAACGTCACAACCCAGCCAAGCATGGTCAAACCCTCTGTCTCGATGTTTGTCTGCGATCGGCGCGGCCTCGCGCCACGCCACGTTTGCAGAGACAATCTCGAGCTCGAAACGAAGGTTCCAGGCTGAGAGGGGCGGAAATTCGCCGAGGTGACAGGAACAAATCGGCCCTCGGCGTACGTGGAAAACCCCTCGCCGCCGCCCCATATAGGGGCTAATCCCTGTTATGAAGGCTCCCTTCCGCCACCCCGCGGTGCCATCGTGGGGCCACTGATTCGCATGACCGAGCCGAGCAAAATCACCTCTCACGTCGTTCCCGACCACCAGCCCGCGGCCGGCGGCATTGCCGCGCGCGCCCGCGCCTCGGTGGGCCCGAAATATCTGACCGGCCTCAATCCCGAGCAGCGCGACGCCGTGGAGACGCTGGACGGCCCCGTGCTGGTGCTCGCCGGCGCCGGCACTGGCAAGACGCGCGTCTTGACGACGCGCATCGCCCACATCCTGAGCCAGGGCCGCGCACGCCCGGGTGAGATCCTGTCGGTGACCTTCACCAACAAGGCGGCGCGCGAGATGAAGCACCGGCTTGGCCAGATGCTGGGACAGGCGGTCGAGGGCATGCCGTGGCTTGGCACCTTCCATTCCATCGGCGGTCGCATCCTGCGCACCCACGCCGAACTGGCGCAGCTCAAGTCGAATTTCACCGTGCTCGATGTCGACGACCAGGTGCGGCTGTTGAAGCAGCTCCTGCAAGCCGAAAACATCGACGACAAGCGCTGGCCAGCGCGCATGCTGGCCGGCCTGATCGACGGCTGGAAGAACCGCGGGCTTGGTCCGGCGCAGGTGCCGTCAGGCGAAGCCGCGATGTTCGCCAACGGCAAGGGCGGCAAGCTCTATGCGAGCTACCAGGAGCGGCTGAAGATCCTGAACGCCGCCGATTTCGGCGACCTGCTGCTGGAGAACATTCGCATCTTCCGCGAGCACCCCGACATCCTCCGGCAGTACCAGCAGCGCTTCAAATACATCCTGGTCGACGAATATCAGGACACCAACGTCGCGCAGTATCTGTGGCTGCGATTGTTGTCGCAGGCGCCTTCTTCTTTCACCTCTCCCCGCTTGCGGGGAGAGGTCGGATCGCGCAGCGATCCGGGTGAGGGGGACTCTCCGCAAGCTGAACTCGTGGAAGCAGCCCCTCACCCCAGCCCTCTCCCCGTGAAGGACGGGGAGAGGGAGAAGACCAAGAACATCTGCTGCGTCGGCGACGACGACCAGTCGATCTATGGCTGGCGCGGCGCGGAGGTCGACAACATCCTGCGCTTCGATCACGATTTTCCCGGTGCCAAGGTCATCCGGCTGGAGCGCAATTACCGCTCGACCGGCCATATTCTCGCCGCTGCCTCGCATCTGATCGCGCACAACGAAGGCCGCCTCGGCAAGACGCTGCGCACCGAGGACGAGGACGGCGAGAAGGTCACGGTCACCGGTGCCTGGGATTCGGAGGAGGAAGCCCGCGGCATCGGCGAGGAGATCGAACAGCTCCAGCGCCAGGGCGAGAGGCTCAACGAAATCGCGATCCTGGTGCGCGCGTCCTACCAGATGCGCGAGTTCGAAGACCGTTTCGTCACGCTCGGCCTGCCCTATCGCGTGATCGGCGGCCCGCGCTTCTATGAGCGCGCCGAAATCCGCGATGCGCTGGCTTACCTACGCGTCATCAACTCGCCCGCCGACGACCTCGCCTTCGAGCGCATCGTCAACACGCCCAAGCGGGGGCTCGGCGATGCCACCGTGCAGATGCTGCACGATCATGCCCGCAAGCGCCGCATTCCGCTGTTCGAGGCGGCGCGCGCCGTGGTCGAGACCGACGAGTTGAAGCCGAAGGCGCGTGGCTCGTTGCGCGACCTCGTCACGCACTTCGACCGCTGGCGCGCCCAGCGCGAGGTGACCACGCATACCGATCTCGCCCAAATCGTGCTCGATGAGAGCGGCTATACCGAAATGTGGCAGAAGGACCGCTCGGCGGATGCCGCGGGGCGGCTGGAGAACCTGAAAGAGCTCGTGCGCTCGATGGAAGAGTTCGAGAACCTGCAGGGGTTCCTCGAGCACATCTCGCTGGTGATGGATCGCGACGGCGGCGCCGAGGAAGACGCGGTGTCGCTGATGACGTTGCACTCGGCCAAGGGGCTCGAATTCGACAACGTGTTCCTGCCGGGCTGGGAGGAAGGCCTGTTCCCGAGCCAGCGCACGCTGGACGAACAGGGCCGCGCCGGTCTTGAGGAAGAGCGCCGGCTCGGCCATGTCGGCCTGACCCGCGCCCGACGCCGCGCAAAGCTCTATTTTGCGACCAACCGCCGCATCCATGGCACCTGGTCGACCACGATCCCGTCGCGCTTCCTCGACGAATTGCCGGCGGCCAATGTCGAGATCACGGAGTCCAAGGGTGGCTCGGCCTGGGGCGGCATCGGCGGCTACGGCGCCTCGCGTTTCGACGACATGGAAGCCTTCGGCTCCAGCTATTCAACGCCGGGCTGGCAGCGCGCCCAGGCGAATCGCAACCGTGGCCAGGGTGGCCGCAACGGCGGCGGACGCGGCGGCTTCGAGGAAGAGCCCTCGCCGTTTTCCTCCGCGCCCGATTTCGGCGGCAGTTTTTCGACGCGCCGGCGCGGCCCGATGACGATCGAGGGCGAGCTGGTGGCCAAATCGACCGGCACGACATCCGAATTCTCGCTTGGCGATCGCGTCTTCCACCAGAAATTCGGCTACGGCCGCGTCGCCAAGATCGACGGCAACAAGCTCACCATCGCCTTCGACAAGGCCGGCGAGAAGAAGGTCGTGGACAGTTTCGTGCAGCGGGCGTGAGGCCGCCCCTGTTGCGGCGGCGTTACGCCGCCGGCTTTCCTTGCTCCCCGCCCCTTGACCATGGCGAACTTCCCCGTATCAGATGCGGCCATGGCCCGGGGCTTCATCACACTCGCCGTACTTGCATTTGGCATGCCGTCGCTGGCGGCGGCGGAGACGATGAGCTTTGGCGATGCGATCGGCATGCTGGCCAAGAGCTGCGGCGCCGAGATCGTGGCCAATTGCCGCGGCGTGAACCCGGATTCGACGCGGCTGAAGGAATGTTTGTCGCGCAACCGCGACGTGCTGTCGCCGCAGTGCCAGACCGATTACCTCGCGGCCTTCGACGCGATCCAGAAGCGGGTCGCCGCGCGCGTGACCGTGGCGAACGCCTGCCAGCGCGAGATCGTCAAGGTCTGCGGCGGCTCGACCAAGGAGACCAGCAAGTCGATCCCCTGCCTGATCTCGACGCCCAAGGGCATCAGCAACAACTGCCTCAAGGCGGTGGACGACGCGGGGTATCGCTGATGCGCGCGGCCGGGTTCACCCTGCAATCGATCGGCCTCGTGCTCGCCCTGATGCTCGCGGCAGGCCACGTGGGCGCGCAGACGGCACCGCCGACCCGCGACGACGTCGTCGCCAAGCTCAACCATTTCGAATCAGCGCCCGATGTCGACCTCGCGGCGCTGAAGCAGCAGGTGATGGAGCGCGCCAAGGCCAGGATCAAGAACGATCCCGGTCCAGTGAACCGGCCGCTGATCGCGCCCGATCTGGCCAACCTGCCGACCTTTACCACTCAGATCCAGTTCGACGCCGACACGCCGATCATCCAGCCCTCGTCCTACCAGACCGTCGGCCGCACCGCGGATGCACTGGTTCACGCCTCACTGCTGCCCTACACCTTCCTGATCGTCGGCCATGTCGAATCGAATTCGAAGACGCGGGAAGCCAATGCGATCCTGAGCCAGCGCCGCGCGGATGCGATCCGCGACGTGCTTGTCAACACGTTCAAGATCTCCGCCAAGCGCATCCAGTCGATCGGCCTTGGCGAGGAGCAATTCCTCGACCGCGCGCGGCCGACCTCGGCCGCAAACGGGCAGATGCAGATCCTGACGCTCGCGAAACTGCCCGAGGAACAGGCCGATCAGCCGGCGGCGCCCAAACCTGCGGCACCGGCCAAGAAGCCGGCCAAAAAACGCTAAACGATCGCTTCTGGGCCGTGTCCGGAACCCCTTGAACCCCTGACTGTTTTTTTGTGCACAGGCCGCCTCAAATGGCTGCACTGCGCGACAAATGCGCCGGTTTGTGCGGGGGACAAGCAGATGCTATAGGCTTGTCGCTTCCTCCGACCTGCATCCTCAGTGAGACCAAGATGGGTGGCTTTTTTCAGCGCCAACTTGCCGTTTATGTCGAGTATCATCGCGATCCCCGGAACACGGCGATGCATGTGATCGGTATCCTCCTGCTATTCACCGGTGCGGTGATGCCGCTGACGCTAGTGGCGGTCCCGCTGTTCGGATTCGAATTCAGCCTTGCGCTGATCCTGGCGTTGCCGGTCCTCATCTATTGGCTGCTGCTCGACGTGGCGCTCGGGACCGGCATTCTGGCCGTATCCATCGTGCTGTTCTCGATCGCGACGACCATTGCGGCACAAGTCAGCACCGTGACGATGTGGGCGATCTTCGCAACGCTGGTAGCTCTCGGCTTCGCCGCGCAGGCCATCGGCCACAAGGTTTTTGAGGGGCGCGAGGCCTCGTTGTTCACCTTTCCGTCTCATCTTTTGCTTGGACCGATGTTTGTAATGGCAAAATTATTCATTGCATTGGGTTTCCGTCGTGACCTTGCCGCGATTCTCGCGCCTCTTCCGACCAACTCCCTTTCAACCCGATAAGCTTCCAGAGCGGAACAGCAGCAACTTTCTTCATGGCTCTCGTACTGGTTACCGGTGGCAGCGGCTTCATCGGACATCATCTCGTAGAAGTGCTCCGCGGCAGGGGGCAGCGGGTGCGCGTTCTCGATGTGCGGCCGCCGGCCGCGCCGTGCGCTGACGTCGACTACGTCGCGGGCTCGGTGCTCGACGGCGACGCGGTCGATCGCGCGCTCGCAGGCGTCGATCAGGTCTATCACCTCGCCGGCCTGCCCGGCATGTGGGTCGCCAACAAGCAGGATTTCCACGAGGTCAATTGCCGGGGCACCGAGGTCGTGCTGACGGCCGCGCAACTGCGCGGCGTGTCGCGCTTCCTGCACTGCTCGACGGAATCGATCCTGTTCCCCTATTCGCAGCTGGACGGCGTTCCCGCCGAAGAGGCGCTGCAGCCGGCCGACGCGATGCCGGGCGCCTATACGCGGTCGAAATCGCATGCCGAACATTGCGCGGCAAAGGCCGCGGCGGCGGGCTTCCCGCTCGTCATCGGCACGCCGACCATGCCGATCGGGCCGGTCGAGCCGGCCGATCACAATCTCACGCCGCCCACCGCGATGCTGTGGTACTTCCTGCAAAAGAAGGTGCAGCCGCACATCGACTTCCTCGTCAACCTGGTCGATGTGCGCGACGTCGCCGTGGGCCTCGTGCTCGCGATGGAGCGCGGCCGCATCGGCCAGCGCTATATTCTCGGCGGCGACTGCGTCCGGCTCGGACAGATCCTGCGCATGATGTCGGTGATCAGCGGCCGCAAGCAGTACCCCATCGCGGTGCCCGGCAGGCTCGCCGAGCTTTCGGCGATCATGCTCGAATACATCTCCGACCACGTCACGCACCGGCCGCCCAACGGCACGGGCGAGGGCGTGCGCATTGCGCTTGCCGCCAGCGACCTCTCGATCGACAAGGCGCGCACCGAACTCGGCTATGCGCCGCGCCCGATCGAGCCGGTGCTGCGCGAAACCATCACCCATCTGCTCGCACGCGACGGCCTGCAAACGCCGGCCGGCATCGAGCGTCACGCGCTCAGCTCGCGCGCGAGCTGAGCCCAAGCCCAAAAGCAAGAACCTTTTCGCATGTCCTTTGATTTCAGCAAGCTTCTCTCCTTCGCCTGGGGTGGCTGGACCACGACCTGGCCGACCAAACTCCTGGCGCTGATCTGGCTCGCCTGGCTCGCGAGCTGGGTGGGAGCCTCGTTCTGGCAGGGCCGCACCAAGAAGCAGGTGATGACGCTAGATTCGCAACGCTATCGCCTGCCGATCCTGATCGGCGGCATCCTGTTCACGCCATGGACCGCGGAAGTGCTGAACGAGAAACCGTTGTGGGTGTTCGGCGAGGTCGGCATCTACATTGCAGCGCTGGTCGTGCTCGCCGGAATCTCCTTCACCTGGTGGGGACGTCTTCATCTCGGCAAGTTCTGGTCGAACACCATCACCCACAAGGAAGACCACCGCGTCATCGACACCGGCCCGTACGGCATCGTGCGTCATCCGATCTACACCGGCCTGATCGCCGGCATGCTCGCGACCGGCATCGCGGTCGGCACGGTGACGGCGATCCTCGGCGCCATCCTGATCTCGCTCGGCATGTGGCAGAAGGGCCGGATGGAAGAAGTCTTCCTGTCGAAGGAGCTCGGCGAAGACGCCTACGGCGCCTATTGCCGCCGCGTCCCGATGATCATTCCGTTCCTGTCGCCGCGGTGACATCTACGCACCGCCGGCGAGGATCAGCGTACCGGCTTTCAGCGTACTGACTTTCAGCGCACTGACTTGGACGGGGCGGCGGCGGCCTGCGCCGGCACGGCCGGCAGCAGATGGCGCGGGATGATGACGTCCTGAGCGGCGGTGAGCGGCGCGCTTTCAGACAAACCATTGGCCTGCGCCAGCGACCAGACCGGCACGTGATACTGCGCGGCGATCCGCTCGAGCGTATCGCCGGCGCGCATCGGCAGCTTCACGCCCGAGTCCCACAATTCCACCAGCGTATCGCCGGGAACGAGATAGCGCAGCGGCACCGGCTCGCCCTGCGCCTGTGCCGGCACGCGCGGCAATTGCCCGACCATGTCGACGATCTGGCGGTGGATGTCTTCGGACTTCTCGATGTTGATGTGCGTGACGCGCTTGTTCTGCTTCAGGTCGAAGCTCGCATAATGGCCGCGATAGCCGGGCTCCGCGACCACGTCGCCGCCGCCGAGCACGCTGTCGGACAGATAGATGTTGATGAAGCGCTCGACATTGAGCGGCACATTTCCGGTCGCATGCGCGGGATCGATGGTGATCACGAGGCTGACCGGGATCTTCTCCTCGGCAAACATCTCGGCGAAGATGATCGAGCACAGCCCGCCCATGGAATGCCCGATCAGAACGACCGGGGCAGGCTGTTCGCGGTAGGTGGAAATCGCACGCTGGGCGATCAGCCGGCAGATCGTGAATTCGTAGACGTCGGCCTTGAAGCCGGCTTCCGTCAACCGTTCCGCGAGGCGGTCCATGCCGGTCGAGAAGATCGGCCCGAGCGCGCCGCGGAAGAGATAGACGCGCGGGGACGGCCCAGGTTCGGCCTCAGCGGGCAGCGGGGCCGGTTGCGGCAGTGACGGCAGTGCCACGATCGCAGTCGCCTTCTTGGGCTTTGCCGGCGAAGCGGCCGCTACGGCCGTCGAGACGGCGAGCAGCACGCCGACCGCCAGCAGGACCGTTCGCCTCAAAACAACCATTCGTCCTGCAACCCCACGGCGGGAAGGCGGGCGCCTTCCCTATTCCGGCCTTACTGACCACCGATTTGGCAGAATTTGGGGCGCAAAGCCCGCCCAATTGCACGCCAACGCCAATGCGCCCGCCTGTCGCTCACTTATCGCGAACCGGCGACGCGCCTGAACCAGTCATCCAGAAGCGCCTTCTCGTAGCCGTAGCGGCCACCCAGGCGGCCGGAGGGGTTCATCAGATAGTTCATGTCGCTCAGATCGTCCTCGCCGCTCGTCGCGCGCCTGCCTCCGCCGCTCAGCGTGTAGCGCAGCCTGATACGCGGCGGCGTGACGTCGCGCATTACCCTCACCTCCGTGCCACGCCCCCGCGGCTCGTCCTGGCCGGCGAGATCGATATCCAGAACATCGATGCCGAGATTCTGCCCCGGCGCAGGAGCCGCCTGCCCAGGGTTTCGAGATAGGCGCGAAACTCGGCCAGCGTGGCCTCCGATCCACCACCGTAAGCATCCGCGTCGGAGTACCGCTCGGGATTGATGAAGCGGACCTTGACGCCGGCAACGCCGAGCGACGGACCGAGCAACGCAGCCATAAGCACGGCTGCGGCAACCGATCTCCGGATCATGTGAGCCTCGCTTTCCGAATGCGTTCAGTCACAGCTTCCCGCGAACTCGGGAACGCCGGAATTGACATCGATATTCCGTTTCGGCACTTAGAATCGTTCAATCGGGCCGCTCACTCCCTCTCGCCTGATGATCTGGCGGCGCGATCGGCCCTGATGCTCATATTCGAGATCGCCCCATGACAACGCCATCCTACATCGAACCGCTCAGCGGCACGCTCTATCCGCTGGATCAGCCGCGCTGGTGCTCCGACGACCGCAAGCCGCTGATGGTGACGCCGCTGCGCGGCATCTCGCGCGACGAGGTCGATCGCAGCGTGCGCTCGCTGTGGCGCTATCGCGCGGCGCTGCCGGTCGATATCGCGAACCCGATCTCCATGGGCGAAGGCTGCACGCCCCTCGTCCAGAAGGAGTGGGGCGAGTTGAGACCCTACTTCAAGCTCGAATGGTTCAATCCGACCGCCAGCTTCAAGGATCGCGGCACCACGGTGATGCTGTCTTTCATCCGCCAGCTCGGCATCAACGCAGTGCTCGAGGACAGCTCAGGCAATGGCGGCGCATCGGTCGCCGCCTATGGCGCGGCCGGCGGAATGAAGATCAAGATCCTGGCGCCCGCCTCGACCTCTCCGATGAAGATCGCGCAGGTGCGCGCTTACGGAGCGGACATCCAGCTGGTGGAAGGGCCGCGCGAGGAGTCGGAGGCGGAAGCGATCCGGCAGTCCGGCAGCATCTTCTATTCGAGCCACAACTGGCAGCCCTTCTTCCTCGAAGGCACGAAATCCCTCGCCTACGAGATGTGGGAGGATTTCGGCTATGCGGCCCCCGACAACGTCGTCGTTCCCGTCGGTGCGGGCAGCAGCCTGCTCGGCTGCTATCTCGGCTTCAGGGAGCTGCTCGCGGCGGGGCAGATCGCGCGGATGCCAAAGCTGTTCGCGACGCAGCCGCTGAACTGCTCGCCACTCGACGCGAGCTTCACGGCGGGCGTCGATACGCCGGTCGCGCGCGAGGTCCGCAAGACCATCGCCGAGGGCACCGCGATCAAGAGCCCGCTGCGCCTGCGTCAGATGGTGGCGGCGCTGAAGGAAACGGGCGGCGGCACGGTGGCCATCCCCGAAGAGGGCATCGTCGCGGGGCTGAAGAAGCTCGCGATCACGGGCCTGTTTCCCGAGCCGACATCGGCAAGCGCCGCCGCTGCGCTCGACGAGCTTACCCGGCGCGGCGCCATTCGCCCGAACGAGCGCACCGTCGTCGTCATCACGGGGACCGGGATCAAGGCGGCGTCGCTGATCACCGAGATCCTCGGTTAGCGCCGAGGACATCAAGACGACGCGCGGCGGGCGCGCGACTAGTTCCGCGCGGGCGCCGTGGCCGCGGCCGAACGGGCGGCCGGCTTCGCCGCACCCGGCTGCGCCGTCGGGGCCGCGGGCGCGCGCGAGCGCATCACCACGGCATCGATCTCTGCGATCACGCGGCGCTGGATCAACTCGTTCTTGTCGATCGTGATGTGGCCAGCGCCGGAGCCGCGGACGTCAACGTTGTCGAGCTTGCCACGAAAGCCGTCTGCGGCCCGCACCGGCTCGCCGGGACCGTCGCCGATATAGAGGTTGATGTAGCGCTCGGCGCCGGTCGAGAGTTTCGTCTTGAACACCGAGTCGAGCCCGATCGCGAGCTTCACGGGCACGCCGAGGTGATTGAGCTTGGCGATCATATCCGGCAGCGCGGTCGCACCCGAGGAATGCCCGACCAGAACGATGGTCTTAATCCGGCCGGCCTTGTAGGCGGCGGCCGCCTCATCCGCGAGCGAGGACCAGGAGACGAAGTTCGCAACCGTCACCGGGATGCCCTGCGCCTCGAGCCGCGAGCCGATGGTGTCGAGCCCGAGCGAAAAGATGTTGAGCACGCCGCGCAGCAGATAGACATGCGTGGTCGCAGCAGCCTGGCTCGGCGCCGCCTTGGCGCTCGTCGGGCTCATGGCAACAGCTGACAGCAGGAGCAGGCACGTCGCCCACACGCGGATGGTGGACAACTGGCTGGCGCCGGCTGCGTAACGGCCGTTCGGTCTCATCGATCGCTTCCCTGGGGACAATATGCTTCGCAATTGGACGGAATCGTAGCCACGGCCTGCTCGCAGACGCAACAAAGAGCCTCGTGACCGACAATCTTAGCCGCTGCCCGTGACTGTTGCGCAACAGTTGCCCGCAACCTGCCACCGATCGGTCGGTTTTGAGGCCATTTTTCTCCAGGGAATTGCGACCGGGCAAGGGCGTTCCTATTTCAGGGCTCCGCTGACCCGCCCTCCAGGGGGCGGGTTCCAGCCTCCCCTCCCCAGCCCTCCGGCCATCATGTCCTCCATCATCTCCGTCGCCAATTTGTCGAAGACCTATGGGTCCGGCTTCAAGGCGCTGAAAAACGTCAATCTCGACATCAAGCGCGGCGAGATTTTTGCGCTACTCGGCCCCAACGGCGCCGGCAAGACCACGCTGATCTCGATCATCTGCGGCATCGCCAATCCGAGCGAAGGCAAGGTGATGGTCGGCGGCGAGGACATCGTCAGCTCGTGGCGCAAGGCGCGCTCGCTGATCGGCTTGGTGCCGCAGGAGCTGCACACCGACGCATTCGAGAGCGTATGGGCAACGGTGAGCTTTTCCCGCGGCCTGTTCGGCAAGCCGAAGAACCCGGCCCATATCGAGAAGGTGTTGAGGGACCTCTCGCTCTGGGACAAGAAGGACAACAAGATCATCACGCTCTCGGGCGGCATGAAGCGCCGCGTGATGATCGCCAAGGCGCTGTCGCACGAGCCGCAGATCCTGTTCCTGGACGAGCCCACCGCCGGCGTCGACGTCGAGCTGCGCAAGGGCATGTGGGAGGTGGTGCGCACCCTGCAGCAATCCGGCGTCACCATCATCCTCACCACCCACTACATCGAGGAAGCCGAGGAGATGGCCGACCGCATCGGCGTCATCAACAAGGGCGAGATCGTGCTGGTCGAGGACAAAGCTACCTTGATGCAGAAGCTCGGCAAGAAGCGGCTGACGGTGCACCTTGCGCACAGGATCGACGCGCTGCCGGAGAGTCTGGCGCCCTACGAGCTCGAGCTTTGCGAAGGCGGCGCGACGCTGGTCTACGACTACGACACCAAGGGCGAGCGCACCGGCATCACCAGCCTGCTCGGCGACCTCCGCAGCGCCGGCATCCGCTTCTCCGACCTCGACACGACGCAATCGTCGCTCGAGGACATCTTCGTCGACCTCGTGAGGACGTCATGAATTTGCACGCCGTTCGCGCCATCTACCTGTTCGAAATGGCGCGCACCTGGCGCACGCTGCTGCAGAGCATCGTCTCGCCGGTGGTCTCGACCTCGCTGTATTTCGTGGTGTTCGGCGCCGCGATCGGATCGCGCATCGACCATGTCGAGGGCGTGAGCTACGGCACCTTCATCGTACCGGGCCTCGTGATGCTGTCGGTCTTGACCCAGAGCATCGCCAACGCCTCCTTCGGCATCTACTTCCCGAAATTCGTCGGCACGATCTACGAAATCCTTTCCGCGCCGATTTCCTATTTCGAAATCGTGCTCGGCTATGTCGGGGCGGCCGCGACCAAGTCGATCATTCTGGGCCTGATCATTCTCGCCACCGCCGGGCTTTTCGTTCCGCTGCATATCCACCATCCGATCTGGATGCTGACCTTCCTGGTGCTGACCGCGGTGACCTTCAGCCTGTTCGGCTTCATCATCGGCATCTGGGCCGACGGCTTCGAGAAGCTGCAGATGATTCCGATGCTGGTGGTGACGCCACTCACCTTCCTCGGCGGCAGCTTCTATTCCGTCAACATGCTGCCGTCGGGCTGGCGCACGGTCGCGCTGCTCAATCCCGTGGTCTATCTGATCTCCGGCTTCCGCTGGAGTTTTTACGAGATCGCCGATGTCAGCGTCGCCTTGAGCATCGGCATGACCGCGGCCTTCCTGGTGATCTGCCTTGTCATGATCGGCTGGATCTTCCGCACCGGCTATCGTCTGAAGAATTGACCAGACCATCCGGGGGCAAGGTAACCACCATCGCGTCGATGTGAACCTCGTTCATCTTGATTGCCTGGCGCAGGGCCGTTGGCGACTGGGTGCAGCGACCGGCTCGCGAAAATGTCAGCGCCAGATGCTCGGATTCGTCATGCCGCAGCTTGCTTACGCCCGGCGCCACGTTAACGATCGCTCGGGCAGGCCACTGGAACCGAAACCTGATTGCGGGCATAGTACATGCAGGGGGACGGAGAGCCGCGGCGCTTGCGCGAACAGGCCGGAGGCCAGAAGTAAAATGCGTACCTTATTTGTTGCAATCACCTCATTGATATTTTTCAGCGCGAGCACCGCGCAGGCCAAGGTCGACATCACCATCGACAAGGACAATCAGCGGATGACCGTCGCGGTCGACGGCGTTGCGCGCTATCGTTGGCCGGTGTCCACCGGCATCCCTTCCCGCGAGACGCCCAACGGCAGCTTCCGCGCCTTCCGCATGGAAGAGGATCACTACTCCAAGGAATTCGACGACGCACCGATGCCGCACTCGATCTTCTTCACCAAGATCGGGCATGCGATCCACGGCACCGACTCGGTCGGCCGGCTCGGCACGCCGGCGTCCCATGGCTGTGTGCGGCTGTCGCGCGAGAACGCCTCGACGCTCTACGCGCTGGTGCAAGAGCAGGGTGTGCTCAACACCACGGTGACGCTGACCGGCTCGGCACAGGTGGCCTTGATGCGCAATCCGAGCGGCCGCGGCACCAACGCGGTGGCGCGCGCGGCGCAGCCCTACGGCGACCAGTACAGCGCGGCCGGCGAACCGGTCGACCTGACGCCGCAGGCGCAGCCGGGCCGCCGGGTAATGCCGCAGGACGACCGCTACATCTATCCGGCCGACGGCAGCGACACCGGCGCACGCTATCCGGCGCCGCGCGGCTCGCGCCAGGTCTATGACGCCCAAGTCTATCAGCCACAAGTCAATCAGCCACAGGTCTATCAGCCGCAGCGGCAGTACCAGACTTACGATCCGAGCTACGGCCAGCAGGGCTACTACTATCAGCAGCCCCGCCAGTATTATCAGCCGCGCACCTACTATAATTACCAGAACTGACGGCTGAAGCGGCCGGCTATCTGAACGCGCTAACCTCCTTCGCCGACCAGCACGAACGGCGCCCACACGGCGGGATCGGCGTTGCGCGGCGAGGTACGGTCGGCGATCAGCGCCTGCATGGAGCGGCGCAGCGCCTCGGCGCGGCCGATGCCGGGATGCGAGGTGAGCGCGGAGAACGCGCCGGTCGTCACACGCACGGCCGCCTCAGAATCGACCGGCCAGTGTGACACCAGCAGCGCGCGGGCACCGGCGTAGAAAAATGCGCGCGCCAGGCCCGACAGGCCTTCTGCGCCGGGCCTGTCGCCGGCCGCCGTGTTGCACGCCGACAGCACCGCCCAGTCGGCATCGAGCTTGAGCCTTGCGACCCGGCTTGCAGTGAGCAGGCCGTCGTCCTCGCGGGTCGGCCGGTCCGGCAAGGTGAGCACGAGGGCGGGCTCGGTGAGACCGTTGACTTCGCCGGCCACGAGGCCGTGCGTCGCGAAATCGACGACGCGATACTGATCGAGCGGCAGCGTGCTGACATTGGTGACGGTCGCGGCCGGACCGAGCTTGACGTCGTCCTGCGGCGAGGCGCCGAGCGCGCGCGCCACCGCCTGCAACTCGCCCGCGGTTTCCGGCAGTGCCGGCAAGCCCGTGCGCAGCCGCTCCAGATCGACGCTCGTGCCGTCATAGTAGCTCTGGTAGGGCTGTACATTACGCCCGGTGCCCGCGCGCTTGTCGCCGGTAGCGCGCTGGAGCACGGGATCGCCGAACCCGATGAACGGCTTTGAAGCGCGCGAGTCCTTCGCAATGCTGCGCAGCGCGCGCAGGCTCGTGACCGAGGGCAGCACGGTGATCGCGCGCTCATTGAGCAGCCAGGCCGCCAGCCGGTAGCGATCATCCTTGCCGAGCGCAGGATCGGGTCTCTTCGTCACCAGCACGTGGAACGGCAGGCTGGTCAGCGCGCCCGCGGGGACCACCAGCAGTTTCGGCTTGCCGGAGATCTCCGCTGCGACCGGACCAAGCAGCGCGGTGTAGAGTTCGAAGGACGCATCGAGATCGAACGAGGTCTGCGCCGCCTCGGAATTGGCAAGGCCGAGCCGCAGATGCGCGATCCGGTCGCCGATCGCCTTGCTGCCGAGCGCAATCTGGCGCAGCACGCTCATCTCGCGCGTCACGGCAAAGACGTAAGTTGTCGCGCTCAGCGAAAGAAAAGAAACCAGCACTTCATCGGGCCTCAAAAGGGCCTGTGCCTGCGCGATCGGTAGCGGCTGGGGATTCGACAGTTCGGCGTAGGCGGGAAAGCCCTTGTCGAGCTGCATCGAGACGTCGTCATAGGATTTTTGCGTTCGCACGATCTCCGCGCGGAGATTGCCGATCAGCGCGTCGTTGCGCTTGCCGTCCGGCTGGCCGAGCTCGGTCGTGACGCGCTTGTCGAGGGCCTCGAGCGCAATCTTCAGGTCCTGCTGCCGCCGCACCAGCACCCCGATTGCGTCATTGCCGGCTCCGAACCGCGCCGCCATCTGCGACAGCGCCGCGCCCGCCTTGGTCTCGTGGGCCCGCTGCGCCGCGCCGAACGCCTCGTCCCTTGCCGCATCGTCGGGCCTGCCGTCCGACACGCGCCAGATCGCCGCGATCAAAGCCGGATCGATCTCGGTGAAGCGGGTGAACTGCGCGTCGCGTTGCGCGTTCAACGCCGCCGATGCCCGGCGCAGCATTGCGAGCGCATCGGCCCATTTGTCGTCGCGCGCGTCGATGTCGGCAAGATTGACTATCGTGGCAATGGTGTCCTGATGGTTCGCGCCGAGCCTCTGCTGTGCGATGGCGAGCGCGCGGCGCAAATGGTCGCGCGCTTCAGTGAGCTGACCGGCCCTGAGATCGAGCACGGCGATACCGCGGAGATCACCGATGAGCTGCGGATGCGCATTGCCCAGCAGGCGCTCATCGATCTCGAGCGCGCGGCCAAGATATTGCCTGGCCTCGTCGGCGCGTCCGGACTCCATCAAGGCCTGGCCGAGCGAATTCGCCGCCACGGCGGTCTGGGCGGCGCCCTGGCCGAACTTCCGCTCCATGAGCAGCAGGGAGCGTCGGTAGAGCGGAACCGCCTGTTCGGCGCGGCCGATGCTGCGATAGCTGTTGGCGAGATTGGTGAGGATGCGCCCGACATCGGCGCTGTCGGCGCCGAACGCTTTCTCGTCGATCGCAAGCGCGCGCTCCTGCAAGCCCGCAGCCGCCTCGAACTTTCGCTGATCGGCATAGTTGTTGGCGAGGTTGACGAGCGCGATCGCCGTGATTGGATGGTTGGGGCCGTATTGCTTCTCATAGGCCTGAAGCATCTGCTGATAGAGTTTTTCCGCTTCGGCAAAGCGCGACTGCCGCTCCAGCACGATTGCCAGATTGCCCGTCGTCCCCGAAACTAGCGGATGGTCCTCGCCGCGCCGCGCGCGACCGACCGCGAGCGCGCGGCGGAAGATCGCCTCGGCATCGGCAAAGCGGCCGACGGCCTGATAGAGATTGCCGAGATCGTTGAGCGTCTTCTCATAATTGGGAGCCGCCTCGGCATCCCGACCATAGGCCTTGTCGAGCAGGTCGAGCGCCTGCCTCAAAAGCCGCTCGCCCTCGTCGAAGCGTCCGAGCAGGCCATAGATGTCGCCAAGATCGTCCGTCGCCGTGGCAATCTCGTGGGGCGGCGCATTCGGGGTATTTTGCCAGCTCGCCAGCGCCGTTTCGAAATAGCGCGCGGCCTCGCTAAAATTCTCCTTGTCACGCGCAAGCCCGCCGAGTGCCGCAAGTGTGCTGGCAAGCCTGACGTCATTGGCGCCGAAGGCGGATGTGCCGAGCGCCAGCGCGCGTTCGGCGATCGCCGTCGCCTCGGTGCGTCGGTCGAGCATGCCCAGGGAGGCGACCAGGATGTTCGAGGTGCGCAGCGTCGAGGCGACATCGGTGTTGCGCAGCTTGATCGCAAGCGCGGCATTGAGCTTGTCGACGGCCTCGCCGTAGCGTCCGAGATTGTGCAGGCACAGGCCTTCGTTGTGCAGCACCCCGGCATAGTTCATGTTGTCGGTGCCCTGCCGCCGCCGAACCAGCACCTCGAGCTTCTCGGCGGCCGCCAAAGCCTCTGCTATGCGGCCCGCCTGAATGCTCGCGCCCATTTGCGCCTGGAGCGAATCAAAATCGCCGCCGCGCTGGGCAAAAGCAGGCTCTGCGAACAACGAGGCCGCCAGCAGGAGGGCGGCGAAGATGCGAGCGCGGCGCATATCGAGGCCCCCGTCACACGCTTCAAATGGCAATGGACGCGAGAGTAGAGGCCCCAGCCGCTGCTGTCGACAGCATGCGAGCCGGCCGGACGCCCGCAAGCCGCGCTCCCCAACCCCGAGCGCCCCGGTGGGCCAACAGGGCGAATACCATGGACTTGCCCCGGCCGCCGAAAAGCGGTTCAAACGTTCCGTTTCCCTCTTGCCCTGTGTACGCCGATGCCATCCCCTGCTGTGACAATCCTGACGGCCTTTTGTGTTCTCATCGCTGGACCGGCCATGGCACTCGATTCGACCTTCGATCTCGAAGCGCATCGCGGCGGGCGCGCGCTGATGCCGGAAAACACCTTGCCCGCCTTCGCCAACGCGCTGTCGATGGGCGTCGACACGCTGGAGCTCGACGTCGGCGTCACCGCGGACGGCGAGGTCGTCGTGTCGCATGAGCGCGGCCTCAATCCGGATCTCGCGCGCGACGCTGCAGGCAGCTATGTCGCCGCGCCCGGCACGCCGTTCGTCAAACTGCGGCTCGACGAGGTCAGGGCGTATGACGTCGGCCAGATCCGCCCCGACAGCGCCTACGCCAAGCAGTTTTCCGAGCAGCGCGCGGTGCAGGGGACGCGGATTCCGACGCTGAAGCAGGTGTTCGCGCTGGTCGAAAAATCCGGCAACACGCGCGTGCGCTTCAACATCGAGACCAAGATCGATCCGAACCACCCGGACGAGTCGCTCGATCCGCAGGCCTTCGTCGCGCGGCTCCTCGGCGTCATCGACGCCGCGGGATTTTCAGGCCGCGTCATGATCCAGTCCTTCGACTGGCGGACGCTGCTTTTGGTCCAAAAGCAGGCGCCGAAAATTCCGACCGTCTATCTGACGCTGCAGCGCGGCTCGGCGCCGACCAATGCACTCGACAGGGCCACCGACTGGACGGCGGGCTTCAATCCGGCCGATCACGGCGGCTCGCTGCCGCGCACGATCAAGGCGGCCGGCGGCGCGGTCTGGTCACCCTATTTCGGCGACGTGAACGGCGCGCTGGTCACGGAAGCACACGAGCTCGGCCTGCGCGTCGTGGTCTGGACCGTCAACAAGGCGGACGACATGGCGCGGATGATCGAGTTCGGCGTCGACGGCATCATCTCCGATCGCCCCGACCTGTTGCGGCAGGTCGCCGGCGACAAAGGCATCGCGCTGCCCCCGGGCACGCCGGTCAGTCCATAGTCTCCAATGATCTCGTGTCCCGGACGCGGCGCGGCATGAAATGACGCGACGCAGAGCCGGGACCCAGGAAATATGGGCCCCGGCTCTGCAGCGCATCGCCTAGCGCGTCGAAGACGCGCGTGAACGCGCTTGTGGCGCTGCGCCGCGTCCGGGGCACGAGGCTGTCCGAGTGGTGGCCGCGCTACTCCCCGTCCCGCAGACGCCGATACAGCGCGCCGATGATGTTGGAGTAGTCGTCGGTCCAGACCCGCACCCTGTCGTCGGCCTCGGTCTCCTCCCACTGCTTGGAAGAGGCGAGCTTGCCGACATCGGCTTCTTCGCGCGCGGAGACGACGACGTCGGTCGAGAAGATGTAGTCGGCGTCGCGCCCGGTATCCTCGTTGTAGACCCAGCTCTTGAGATCGTTGGCATCGGCAATCCCGACCACGACCGGCTCGAGGTCGAGATGGCGGTTGGAGATGTGCATCACGACCGCGCCGTGCGGGGCGAGCTTGTCCTTGTAGATCTTCATCGCTTCTTCGGTCGCAAGATGAATCGGGATCGCGTCCGAGGAGTAGGCGTCGACGATGATGAGATCGTAGATGCCGTCGGGCTCCTTGGCAAAGGTCAGCCGCGCATCCCCGATCACCGGCTTCAGACCCGGGGCGCAGCTCGAGATGTAGCGGAAATATTTGGGATCGCTCGCGGTATCGACCATGGTCTGGTCGATCTCGAAGAACTTCCAGCTTTCGCCCGGCGCGGCGGCGCAGGCGAGCGTGCCGGAGCCGACCCCGATCGCGGCGACCTTGAGCGGCGCACCCTTGCGCTCGCGCAAGGCGGTGATGGCCTGACCGATGCCGCCGTCCTTGTGGTAGTAGGTGATCGGCTCGGGTCGCCCGTTGACCGGCGTGCCGTCATTGTTGAGGAAACGCTCGGCCCCATGGATCGTGGTGCCGTGCATCAGCACGTGGAAATAGCCGCCGGGCGTCACCACGATCTTGTGCACGCCGAAGAAGCTGCGCACCGTCTCGACGCGGCCTTCATCAGCCGGATAGACGCGGGTCAGCGCCAGCGCGAGCACGATCGTTGCAAAGACCTTCCAGCGGTTGGCATTGAGCGCGAGCGCCAGAAGCGCTGCGAGCAGGCCGACGGCGCCGGCGATCCAGACGCGGTGATCCTCGAACCAGGTCGTGACCTGCTCTGGGATTTGGCCGGTTGAATAGGACGGCGCCACCAGCGCGATCGCGAGCGCGGCGAGCACGAGCCAGTACCACTTCATGACGGGGGCAAGCCGCTCGCCTGCCGATGGCCGGCATAGCGCGGCGAGCGCGATCAGGATCGGATATTCCGCGATCCAGGAGAAAGTGAAAGGCGCGACGAGGCCTGCGAACAGGCCGCCGACCATGCCGCCGAACGACAGCGCGACATAAAAGCCGGTGAGATATTTCGCGGCCGGCCGGGTGCGCGCCAATTCGCCATGGCAGGCCATGGCGATGACGAAGAAGCAGAGCTGGTGGCCGCCCAGCGTCAGCAGCAGGTTCTGCTCGCCGCCAAAGGCAAGCAGAATGATGATGCCCGCGATCGCGAGCGGCTGGAGCACCAGCATCCATTTGTGCGGCAGCAATGGACGTGACTGGAACACCAGCACCCACGTCAAGAGGTAGAGCGACAGCGGCACCACCCAGAGAAGCGGCGCGGCGGCGACGTCGGTCGAGATATGCGCGGTCACCGCGATCAGAAGGCCGGAGGGCACCGCGGCAAGGAAGATCCAGCGTGCGCGAACGAGCCAGCTCGGCGCCGGCGAGCTCGTGTCTTCGGTGCGCGCATCGGCCACCGCCAGCGCCGGCGAGCGCAGCAGCAGCACGCCGCAGGCCGCGATCAGCAGGATCAAAAGACCGTAACCGCCGGTCCAGAGCCAATTCTGGGTGCGCAGCGTGAACACCGGCTCCAGCAGCACCGGATAGGACAACAGCGCGAGGAAACTGCCGATGTTGGAGGCGGAGTAGAGGAAATAGGGATCGGGTCCATCAGGGTGGCCGGTGCGGACGAACCAGGCCTGCAACAGCGGATTGTTGGCGGCGAGCGCGAAGAACGGGAGCCCGATCGACACCGCGAACAGGCCGAGCAGCCAGAACGCATAGCCCGAGGTCGGCGGCTCGCCGAACGAATGCGCGATCCCGAGCGGCAGTGTCAGCAACGCGACCACCAGCAGCACGAGATGGATGGCGACCGGAATCGCGCGGTTCCTGATCTGCATCAGGAAATGCGCATAGGCGTAGCCCGCCAGCAGCAGCGACTGGAAGAACACCATCGCCACCGACCACACCGCGGGCGAGCCGCCGAGCCGCGGCAGCACCATTTTCGTGAACAGCGGCTGCACCGAGAACAGCAGCAGCGCGCTGACGAAGATCGCGGCGATGTAGACCGTCAGCACCAGCCGGTTGCGCGAGGCGGACGGCTGCTCGGTGACGGCGGGAGGCACGATCGAATCCATGAAAGCTCCGGCAAAACCCCGGCGGCCGCCGGACGCGCGCAATGGAGCACACGGCGCATGAACGAGCAATAAATGGTGGGACTGTCGCGACACGGAATGCCTGATATAGAACGTCATTCCGGGATGGTCCGTCAGGACCGCGCGAAGCCCGGCCCTCGAGGACCAGCCCCGGAATGACTGCGGAAAGAATGTTGAACCTTTCATGACCGAAACCGACGTCGTCATCATCGGCGCTGGCCATAACGGCCTCACCTGCGCGGCCTATCTCGCGATGGCAGGGCTGCGAGTGACGGTGGTCGAGCGGCGCAAGGTGGTGGGCGGCGCCGCGGTGACCGAGGAGTTCCACCCCGGTTTCAGGAATTCGGTCGCGGCCTATACGGTGAGCCTGCTTAATCCGCAGGTGATCAGCGACCTCAAGCTCGCCGAGCAGGGCCTGCGCATCGTCGAACGCCGTGTGCAGAATTTTCTGCCCGCGCCCGACGGCAGCTATCTCCTCACCGGCGAGGGACGAACGAAAGAGCACGTGGCCCGGCTCAGCGCGCATGATGCCGAGGCGCTCGACGGCTTTTCGCGCGAGCTCGAGGCCATCGCCGACGTGCTGCGCCAGTTCGTGCTGCGCGCACCGCCGAACCTGCTCGACGGCTTCGGTCCGGGCGCGATGCGCGAGACCATCAACGCGCTGCAAAGCGCCAACATCCTGCGCCGCCTGAGCCTGGAGCAGAGCCGCAGCCTGCTCGACCTCTTCACGCGATCAGCCGGCGAGATGCTGGACGAGCGTTTCGAGCACGATCTCGTCAAGGCGCTGTTCGGCTTCGATGCCATCGTCGGCAACTACGCAAGCCCCTATGCGGCCGGCTCGGCCTACGTGATGCTGCACCACGCCTTCGGCGAGGTGAACGGAAAGAAGGGCGTCTGGGGCCACGCCATCGGCGGCATGGGCGCGATCACGCAGGCGATGGCGCGCGCCGCGCGCGACCAGGGCGTTGCGATTCAAACGGATGCCGGCGTGCGCGAGGTGATCGTCGAGCGTGATCGCGCTGTCGGCGTCGTGCTCGAAAGCGGCGAGAGCATCCGCGCGAAATACGTCGCGTCGAACGTCAATCCAAAGCTGCTCTACACGCGCCTCGTCGCGGCGGACGCCATCCCTGCCGACTTCCTCGCCCGCATCCGGCACTGGAAGAACGGCTCGGGCACCTTCCGCATGAACGTCGCGCTGGATCGCCTGCCGTCCTTCACGGCACTCCCCGGGGAAGGCGATCATCTGACCTCCGGCATCATCATCGCGCCGAGCCTTGGCTATATGGATCGCGCCTATCTGGATGCGCGCGCGCAGGGCTGGAGCAGCTCGCCCATCGTGGAGATGCTGATCCCCTCGACGCTCGACGACTCGCTCGCGCCCGAAGGAAAACACGTCGCCAGCCTGTTCTGCCAGCACGTCGCGCCGGAGTTGCCTGAGGGCAAGTCGTGGGACGACCATCGCGAGGAGGTCGCCGACCTCATGATCGCGACGGTGGACAAATACGCGCCGGGCTTTGCCGCGAGCGTGCTCGGCCGCCAGATCCTCTCCCCGCTCGATCTCGAACGGCAATTCGGCCTGCTCGGCGGCGACATCTTCCATGGCGCACTGACGCTGAACCAGCTGTTCTCGGCCCGCCCGATGCTGGGACATGCCGACTATCGCGGGCCGCTGAAGGGCCTTTATCACTGCGGCTCAGGCGCCCATCCCGGCGGCGGCGTCACCGGCGCCCCCGGCCACAATGCGGCGCGCGCGATCCTGAGGGATCACCGCTCCCTGTTCGCAGGCCGTGGATAGACGTGTGGATAGCCTGTGCCCAGGCGTATCCGGCACTTGGGGAGAGGTCGCGCGAGGATCGCGGGGAAACCTGGGGACCAGACCGGGGATACCCTGGGGACAAATTCGGGATATCGCTGTGGACCAGCCAGTGGATAAACCCAGGCGTAGGACGGGGGAATCCTGTGGGCCGCCGGCAGTGTCTAAGACACTGCCGCCGCCAAAAACGACTTCGCCCGCAAGGGGCTTTCCCCCCGCGGGCGTTGATCGTTGTCTTCAATGAAATAGCCCCCGCGCAGAAAAGGGAGGCGGAAATTACTTCAAGGAGCTGCTAACTGAACCGAACTTGTCATTCAGGCTGGTGCCCAGGCTGTTGACCACGGTAATGATCGCCAGGGCGATGCCGGCTGCGATCAAACCGTATTCGATCGCGGTGGCACCGGATTCATCGGACCAGAACTTTTGAACCATGCGCTTCAAGATTTTGCCTCCAATTTCCAGTTGCGTTGGCTGCACCCAACATCCGGAAATCTACGGAGCGGAACCTAAAGTTGAATAAACACGGGAATCACAAGTTTTAAGAATGATGCGAGGCGATAACTCATTAAATTGGACCGAACTGAGCGAGTATAGCTGAATAATATGCCCCCCTCCCCCACCCACCGCGCGAGCTTTGCGATCGGCGACGAGGCCGCCGCCAAGCGCGTTGTCGACGTCCTGACCGAGATCTTTTTCGATGGCGACGCGGCGGTCGCCGCATTCGAGCAACCCGACGGGCGCTGGGACGTCACGCTGCACTTTGCGGTTGCGCCGGATCAGGATTTCCTGAGTGGAATCATCGCTGAAACGGCAGGTAGCCAGATCGCGGACACACTGGTGTTCGACAGCATCGAGGCCAAGGATTGGGTCAAGGCGAGCCTCGAAGACCTCGTGCCCGTTCCAGCCGGACGCTTCATCGTCCACGGCAGCCACGACCGCGACCGCGTGCCGCCGAACAAGCTGGCCATCGAGATCGAGGCGGCGCTGGCTTTCGGCACCGGCCATCACGGCACGACGCGTGGCTGTTTACTTCTGCTTGACCATGTCTTGAAACGTTCCCGGCCCAAGCGCGTCCTCGACCTCGGCACCGGGACCGGCGTGCTGGCAATCGCGGCGGCCAAGGCGCTGCATCGCGCAGTGCTGGCGAGCGACATCGACCCGCCCTCGGTGCGCGTGGCCCGCGAGAACGCAGTGCTGAACGAGGCCGGTCACCACGTGCATGCGATCCGCGCCACCGGCTTTGCCGCGCCCGATTTTGCCAAGTGGGCCCCGTTCGACCTGGTGCTGGCCAACATCCTCGCCAATCCTCTGCGGCAATTGGCGGGCCCCATGACGCGACACCTTGCCCCGAGGGCGCACGTTATCCTATCGGGCCTCCTGACGCCCCAGGCGTCCGCCGTGATTGCGGCCTACCGCGCGCGCGGCCTCGTGCCCGTACGGCACTTGCGGATCGAGGGCTGGAGCAGCCTGTTGCTGCGGAAGATGGGTTGAGGTGCTGTAGGGTGGGCAAAGGCGCGCTCTTCGCGCGCCGGGCCCACCATCGATCCACACCTGGCGATAGAAGTGGTGGGCACGCTTCCGCCTTCGCTCTTCGAGCTACGGCGGACAAGTCGCTTTGCCCACCCTACAGACTCATCAACGCCGCGCTATTCCGCCTGTTTGTCGTCGCGGCTGATCGGAACGCGCTTCTCGCGCAAGATCCGCCTGGCGCGGCGCTCGGCGAAGCGGTCGATCATCTGGTAGAGGACGCCGCGCGGCTTCTCTGGCTCGGGGGAGGACGGTCCGCGGCGGACCGGAGGCGAGATCTTTTCAAACGTGAACGCAGGCATCGTGTGTCCCCTCGCCGTTGAGATGAACCACTTGCTCTTTTTGCCCTGTCATCCGGACGAAGCGCGGAAGCCGCATCCTTTACTCCACTCGACGCGAATGGAACTTCGCAAGCACAGGCTATGCCAATGCCTAACGATTGCGTCCACATTGCGGAGCAATCCCCATCACCCTAAGATAGTCCCAGCATGTTCGAAGCTCACTTCCAGACATTCGAGGAGCCTGAAGCCGGCGTCGCATTGAGCGCGCGGCTTGCGGCACTTCGCGAAGAACTCGCCCGTCGCAAGCTCACGGGCTTCGTCATTCCGCGCGCCGACCAGCAGCAGAATGAATATGTGGCACCGTCAGAGGAGCGGCTGGCCTGGCTCACCGGCTTCACCGGTTCGGCGGGACTGGCGGTCGTGTTGCTGCAGGAGGCGGCGGTGTTCGTCGACGGCCGCTATACGCTGCAAGCGGCCAAGCAGGTCGACGCAAAGGCCTGGGCCGTCGAGTCGCTGATCGAACCGCCGCCGGAAAGCTGGCTCTCCGCGCATCTCAAGGCGGGCGATCGCCTAGGATTTGACCCGTGGCTGCACACTTTTGCGGCAGCCGAGCGCCTGTCCGCGGCCTGTGCCAAGGCCGGTGCCGAATTGGTGGCAGTCGACTCGAACCCGGTCGACGCCGTCTGGCAAGACCGGCCACCCGCGCCAATCGCGCCGGTCGTGATTCACGCCACGCAATATGCGGGGATCGCGGTGGCGGAGAAGCTCGCGCATATCCGTAGCGAGATCGGCAAGCTCGGCGCCGATGCGCTGGTGCTGTCCGACAGCCATGCGGTGGCCTGGAGCTTCAACATCCGCGGCGGCGACGTTGCGCATACGCCCTTGCCGCTGTCCTACGCCTTGGTGCCAAAGGACGGCCGGCCGACCGTGTTCATCGACCACCGAAAACTCTCCAACCTGACGCGCGACCATCTCGAACAGTCCGCCGACGTGCGCGAGCCGGATGCGCTGACGCCGACGCTGATGGCGCTGGCCAAGAGCGGCGCCGCGATTGCGCTGGACAATGCGACCGCAGCCGACGCGCTCAGCCGGCTGATCACGAGCAGCGGCGGCAAGCCGCTGCGCGGCGCCGATCCGGTGACGCTGCTGAAGGCGGTGAAGAACGGCACCGAGATCGCCGGGACGAAGACCGCGCACCGCCGCGACGCGGTCGCGCTGGCGCGCTTCCTCGCCTTCATCGATCGCGAGGCGCCCTCGGGCAAGCTGACCGAGATCGACGCGGTGGAAGCGCTGGAAACCTTCCGGCGCGACACCGGCGCGCTGAAGGATGTGTCGTTCCCGACCATTTCCGGAACGGGCCCGAACGGCGCCATCGTGCATTACCGTGTCACCCGCAAGAGCAACCGCCGGATCGCGCGCGGCGATCTGCTGCTGATCGATTCCGGCGCGCAGTATGAGGACGGCACCACCGACGTCACGCGCACCATGACCGTCGGCGAGCCCACCGCGGAGATGCGCGACCGCTTCACCCGCGTACTGCGCGGGCACATTGCGATTGCGCGGGCCGTATTCCCTGACGGGACCACCGGCGCGCAGCTCGACACGCTGGCGCGGCAATATCTCTGGGCCGCCGGTGTCGATTTCGAGCACGGCACCGGTCACGGCGTCGGCAGCTATCTCTCCGTGCATGAAGGGCCGGCGCGCATTTCCAAGCTCGGCACCACGCCGCTGAAGCGCGGCATGATCCTTTCCAACGAGCCCGGCTACTACAAGACCGACGGTTTCGGCATCCGGATCGAGAACCTCGAGCTGGTGGTTGCCAGCGATATCGCCGGCGCCGAGAAGCCGATGAACGCGTTCGAGACGCTGACGCTCGCGCCGATCGACCGCCGGCTGATCGAGGTGGCGATGCTCAGCAGGGATGAGCTCGACTGGCTGAACGCCTACCACGCGCGCGTCAGGGCCGAGGTGTGCCCGGCGATCGATGACGCGACCAAGGCGTGGCTCGATGAGGCGACGGCGGAGCTGAAATAGCGCATAGCTCCGTCGCATTTCGCGCAACGCTCTCGCCCCACCCTCCGCTGTCATTCCCCGCGAAGGCGGGGAATCCAGTATTCCAGAGACAGCAGTCGCAATGCGGAGAAGCCGCGGCGTACTGGATCGCCCGGTCGAGCCGGGCGATGACACCTGCTTTGTGGCGGCCGCGCCGTGTCGTTACAGTAAATTTGCGGTGGCAACCTCGCGCATAGCCGCATGCCGAAACATCCGTATTCGTGGCGTTCGCGATGCGGCTAGTGTCGATTCATGCATGGCATGATGGGCAAACCGACGCTGTCGGCGCAACAGAATCTCGCGACCTCGCGCGTGATGCTGATGTTGCTCGTCGCCATGACCGGCGTCGCGCCGATCTCGCTCTACATGCTGGTTCCGGCGCTCCCCGTCCTGGCGACGACGTTCGGTCGCGACATCTCCGTCGCGCAGATGACGGTGTCGCTCTACATGGTCGGCATCGCCTGCTCGCAGATCATCATGGGACCGCTGTCGGACCGGTTCGGCCGGCGACCGGTGCTGCTCGCAGGGCTCGCGCTGATGGTCGCGGCGAGCATCGCCTGCATCTTCGCGGATAACCTGCCGCAACTGATCGCCGCACGCTTCTTCCAGGCGCTGGGCGGCGCCACCGGCATGGTGGTGAGCCGCGCCATCATCCGCGATCTCTACGAGCGTGAGCGCGTCGGCGCGATGATCAGCCTCGTCATCGCCGTCATGATGATCGCGCAAATGCTGTCGCCCCTGACCGGCGGCCTGATCGAGACCGCGTTCGGCTGGCGCGCGATCTTCTACGCCATCACGGCAGGCGCGCTCATGATCGCCGTCGGCATCGTGCTGGCGCTGCCCGAGACGCACCGCGCCCGCGCCGCCGGCAGCGGCTTTCGCGGCGACGTCGGCAGCCTCATCCGCAATCGCGCCTTCGTCGGCTATGTGCTGTGCCAGGTGCTGGCCTCGCAGATCATCTTCACCTTCGCCGGCGGCGGTCCCTATATCGTGGTGACGCAGATGGGCCGCAGCAGCGCCGAATATGGCGCATGGTTCGCGACCACGGCGTTTGCCTATCTGGTCGGCAATCTCCTCTGCGTGCGCTTTTCGCCGCGGCACTCGCTGGAGAAACTGATCTGGTTCGGGCTCGCGCTCCAACTCAGCGGCAGCTTGCTGAACCTGGCCTGGAGTTTTGCGGGTTGGAACGAAGCTCCCGCCTGGCTGTTCGGCACGCAGATGGTCGTGATGATCGGCAATGCCTTCGTGATGGCGAATTCGGCGGCCGGCGCGATCAGCGTCCGCCCGGAGGCGGCCGGCACCGCGTCAGGCGCGATGGGCTTCCTGCAGCAGGGCATCGGCTCGCTGGTGTCGCAATTCGGCGCCTATCTCGGCGGACATTCGACCACGACACTGCCGCTGACCTCGGCGATCCTGGCCATCTCACTGCTGTGCGCCTCCACGATGATCTTCGTCGTGCCAAGGCGCGAGGTGGTGGTAAGCGAAGCGCTGATCGAGCAGGCGGAGGAAGAAGAAAGCGGGATGATGTGAGAGGCGCACGATGACGCCGTCCCCCCTCCCCTTGTGGGAGAGGGTGGCTCGCCGCGAAGCGGCGAGACGGGTGAGGGGTCTCTCTCCACGAGCGCATCTCTCACGCTGACATTCAGGGAGAAAGACCCCTCATCCGGCGCTTCGCGCCACCTTCTCCCACAAGGGGAGAAGGAAGAAGCATCATCCCGCGCCTGTTTCACAGCTGCCATGTTGCGCTTCGGTCTGGATCGTCGGCCGCGATGTGCCATTGTTCGCTCCTGCGCCGCTTCCGCGCAAATTCCATCCCACGCAACAAGATCGGCTCCATGTCCCACCTGTTCAGCTATGCCCAGCAGCCCCGCAAACCCGCCTGCCGCGCCAAGGGCGGCATCGTCGCGGCGCAGTCGCGCCGGGCGGCTGAGATTGGGGCGGAGGTGCTGACCGCGGGCGGCGACTGCGTCGATGCGCTGATCGCCACGACCTTCGCGTTGAACGTGCTGGAGCCCTGGATGAGCGGCATCGGCGGCGGCGGCATCATGGTGCTCTACCGCGCGGCCGACAACCGCTACGAAGTGATCGACTACAACATGCGCGCGCCGCAAAGCCTGCGCATCGAGGATTATCCAATCACAGGCCAGGGCACCGCCTCCGATCTCTTCCCCTGGGCGCGCGTCAAGGACGACCGCAACATCCACGGCCCCGGTGCGATCGCCGTGCCCGGCGTCGTCGCCGGCATGGAGGAAGCCCATCGCCGCCACGCCAAGCTGCCGTGGCAGGATCTGGTGGCGCCGAGCGCAAAGCTCGCCGGCGAAGGCCTGCTGGTCGACTGGTGGACGACGCTGATGATCGCAAGCTCGGCGGCCGACCTGCGGCGCTATCCCGCGAGCGCCGAAGCGTTTCTCACCGACGGCCTGCCGCCGAACGCGCCCTGGAGCATCAAGGCCGAGACGCGGCTGCCGCAACGGAAACTGCAGGCGACGCTGGCGCACCTCGCCGCCGCCGGCCCGCGCGACTTCTATCAGGGCGATCTCGCGAGGAGCATCGCATCGGACATCAGGGCCGACGGCGGCGCCCTCTCGGTCGAGGATCTGGCCTCCTTCCGCGCGCATCTGCGCGAGCCGCTCGCCATTCCCTATCGCGGCGGCAATGTGTTTGCGACGCCCGAGCTCACCGCCGGCCCGACGCTTGCGCATGCACTGCGCCTGTTGCAGCAGAACCTGACGCCGGACGGCGCACCCGATGCAGCCGCGTACAGCGAATACGCCGCCGCCCTGCAAGCGGCCTATCGCGAGCGGCTCAAGGACATGGGCGATGCCAACGGCAAGCGTTCGCTCGGTGCGGAATATCTCGCGCCCGGCTGCACCACGCATTTCTCCGTGGTCGACCGTCACGGCAACATGGCCGCGGTGACGCAGACGCTGCTGTCGAGCTTCGGCTCGAAATACGTGACGCCGCACTCCGGTATTCCCATGAACAACGGCATCATGTGGTTTGATCCGACACCCGGCACGACGAACTCGCTCGCACCCGGCAAACGCTGCCTCACCAACATCACGCCGGTTATCGCCGAAACCAAAGACGGCAAGCGCCTCGCGGTCGGCGCCTCCGGCGGCCGCCGCATCCTCCCCGCGGTGACGCAGCTCCTCTCCTTCGCGATGGACTATGGCATGGACCTGGACGCCGCAATCCACCAGCCGCGCATCGACGCCAGCGAAGGCGCCGTCGTGACCGGCGACCGCCGGTTGCCCGAGGACGCGCGCAAGGCGCTCGCGGCGCGCTTCGACTATGAGGAGACGCAGGTGCAGTCCGTGCCGATGAAATTCGCCTGCCCGAGCGTCGTGATGCGCGAGGGCGACATCAACTCCGGCGCGGTCGAAATCTTCCAGCCCTGGGCCGACGCGGTGGCAGAGATCTGAGCGTCACGACTCCTCCACATTTGTGGGTGAGCTAACCGTCCGATGCCTGTTCATCGAACGGGACAGAAGCGTACGTCCAAGAGGAGATCATTTTGATGAAGAAGCTTGCGCTCGCCGCGACATTGATCATCGCGGCTGGCCTCACCATGCCAAACGCGGCATCCGCCAAAGGCGGTCATGGCCATGGACACGGCCACGGCGGATTCCATGGACATCACCATGGCACGCCGCCCGGCTGGTATCACGGGCGCAAAGTCGGCTGGCGCGGCAGGGGCTGCCCGCCCGGCCTGTGGAAGCAGGGCCGCTGCTGAAATCGGAGACAACCTGCCAGGCGCCGCTCGAAATCGGGCGGCGCTTTTCTAAAGCGCGATGAGATTGGGATGAATCGTCATCGCGCTTTAAGTTATTGTTTGAGCATGATCTCCGCGCAAACGCGTTCCGCGTTTGTCGCGAGGGAAAACCGCTTCACACTTTTCCGGATCATGCCCTAGATCCCCAGCCTGTCCCGGACGCGACCGGCAATCACCGCGCTCGTCACCCCGACCGGCCAGAACGCGTGCAGCGGGATCGGCTTGATGCCGGTGACGGGCATGTCGATCTCGGCCTTGGCGCCGCCGATCAGGCGTCGCGCGAGCTGCGCGCCCATCGCGGTGGAGAGCGCGACGCCACGGCCATTGCAGCCCAGCGAGATCAGGATATTTTCTGCCGGCTCGTGCACATGCGGATAATGATCCTTGGTGATGGCAAGGCGGCTGTTCCAGCCATGGGTCCAGGCGACGCCCTTGAGCTGCGGCCACAGCCGCTCGGCATAGCGCATGAGATAGGCGACATCGGACGGCGCGTTGATCCAGCGCATCGGGCCGCGGCCGCCCATCAGCAGGCGGTTCTGTTGATCGATGCGGTAATAGACCGTGATGTGGCCGCTTTCGTAGAGCACCGAACGCGTCGGCATGATCGAGCGGGCGACCTCGTCGGAGAGCGGCGCGGTCGCGGCGATCGACGAAAACACCGGAACGATGGTGCGGCGGAGCGGGGGCCAGAGATCATCCGTAAAGCCGTTGGTGGCGAGCAGCACCTTGTCGGCGCGCACGACCGCGCGCGGCGTCTCGATGCGCCAATGCGTGCCCTCGCGGCGCAAGGAGAGCGCCGGGGTTTCGCCGTGCACGCTCGCACCGGCCGAGATCGCGGCGCGTGCGAGGCCACGGGCGTAGCTGAGGGGATGCAGATCGCCGCCGCGCGCATCCAGCATGGCGCAGAGATAGCGGTCGGTGCCGGTCATCTCGCGCAATTGCTCGGGACCCAGCAGCGTCACCGGCATGCCGCGGCGAATGCATTGCCTTGCGGTGCTTTCGATCGCCGCAGCGCTCGCCTCATTATAGGCCGCGCGCAGCGTGCCGCTTTGTCGCGCCTCGCAAGGAATCTGGTAACGGCGGATCAGGTCGTGGGTAAAATTGGTCGTGCCGTAGGAGAATTCGATCATGCGGCGACCGAGATCAGCGCCGAAATCGGCCTCGATCTGATCGGGATCGTGCTTCAATCCCGGGTTGGTATGCCCGCCATTGTTGCCGGACGCGCCCCAGCCCGGCTCCTGCGCCTCCAGCACCAGCGCGTCGACACCCTGTTCGGCCAGATGCAGCGCAGTGGACAGGCCGGTGTAACCACCGCCGACGATCGCGACCGAGACGGTCTTGTCCGCATCGAGCGGCGGCGTGGCCACCGCCGCAACGGCGGTGTCGGCGTAGAGCGAGGGCGGCAAAGGCAGGCGCGCAGGCGCGGTCATGTCGGACACCGGATCAGAGCGGATGCAGCACGCGGCGCAAGAAGTCCTGCGTCCGCGCATGCTGCGGTTGGTTGAGCACCGCTTTCGCGGGCCCCTGCTCGACGATGACGCCGCCGTCGATGAACAGAACCCGATCCGCGACGTCGCGGGCAAAGCCCATCTCGTGGGTGACGACGACCATGGTCATGCCGTCGTCGGCGAGCTTGCGCATCACGGAAAGCACCTCGCCGACGAGCTCGGGATCGAGCGCCGAGGTCGGTTCGTCGAACAGGATCGCCTTGGGCTGCATGGCGAGCGCACGCGCGATCGCGACGCGCTGCTGCTGACCGCCGGAAAGCTGCGGCGGATGCATGTCGGCCTTTTCGGCGAGCCCCACCTGCGCGAGCAGCGCGCGGCCGCGCTCCAGTGCCGCGGCGCGCGGCTGCTTCTTCACGTAGAGCGGCCCTTCGACAACGTTCTCCAGCGCCGTGCGATGCGGGAACAGGTTGAAGCGCTGGAACACCATCGAGACCTGCGTGCGGATCGAGACGATCGACGGCGCACTGCGATCGACGCGCGTGCCCTCGACGCTGATGTCGCCGCGGTCGTAGCTTTCGAGCCCGTTGATACAGCGCAGGATGGTCGACTTGCCGGAGCCGGACGGACCGATGATGCAGACCACCTCGCCCTTCTCGACGGACGCGGTGATGCCCTTGAGCACCTCGACCTTGCCAAAGCTCTTGTGGATGTCGTCGAGCTCGATCATCGCTTGCCGGCCCGCTTCTCGAAGTGACGGACCAGCAGGATCAGCGGGATGCTCATGGTGAGATACATCAGCGCCACCAGCGTGAACACGCTGGTGTTCTTGAAGGTGGAGGACGCGATCAACTTGCCCTGGAGCGCAAGCTCGGCCACCGTGATGGTCGAGGCCTGCGACGAATCCTTCAGCATCATGATCATGACGTTGCCATAGGGCGGCAGCACGATGCGCACCGCCTGAGGCAGCACCACACGGCGCATCGTGAGCCACCAGCCCATGCCGATGGTCTGCGCCGCCTCGATCTGTCCCTTGTCGATCGCCTCGATGCCGGCGCGGAAGTTTTCCGCCTGATAGGCCGAATAGGCGATGCCGAGCCCGAGGATCGCGGCCTGCAATGCGGTGAGCGTGACACCGAGATCGGGCATCACGAAGTAGAGATAGAACAACAGCACGATGATCGGGATGCCGCGGATCACGTTGATCACGCTGGCGCTCAGGCCTGCGAGGAAGCCGACGCCGGAGACCCGCATCAAGGCCCAGACGAGCCCGAGCAGCGTCGAGAGGATCAGCGAGCCGATGGTGACGACGATCGTGAGCGCGACGCCGTTCAGGAGGATCGGGAAGAACTCGACGGTGTCGCGCCAAAAGCCCTGCATCGGCGATCAGCCCTTAAGGCCCCATTTGTCCAGGATCTTGTCCACGGTGCCGTTCGCCTTCAGTCGGCCGAGCGAGGCGTTGATCTTTCCGAGCAGCTCGGTGTCGCTCTTGCGCACGCCGATGCCGACCGAGCCGACGGTCGCGGGCTTGTAGCTCGCAACGAGGCGCACCTCGGGGAAGCCGCCCTGCTTGAGGTTGTAGGCGAGGATCGGATAGTCGGCGAAGCCGGCCTTGAGGCGCGCGGCGTTCACGTCGCGCATGATGTCGGGAATGGTGTCGTAGGCCTTCACGTCGCTGAAGAGGCCCGACTTCTTCAGCGCGTCGACGAAGGCGGTGCCGACCTGCGCACCGACAACTTCACCCTTCAGATCCTCCTGCGAGGCATAGGCCTTGGTATCGCCCTTCGGCACCACAAGGCCTTCGCCATAGGTGTAGATCGGATCGGAGAAGTCGATCACCTCCTTGCGCGGCGCGGTGATGAACATTGCGGCCGCGATGATGTCGATCTTGCTCGAGGTCAGCGAGGGGATCAGCGCCGAGAACTGCATCGGCTCGATCTGCACGTTGAGGCCGGCGTCCTTGCCGACCTCGGTGATGAGATCGACCATGACGCCCTGGATGGTATTGGTCTTGGTGTCGAGGAACGTGAAAGGGATACCGGTCGGGGTCGAGCCGACCTTCAGCACCTGCTGCGCGGATGCCGGCACGCTGGCTGCAAGGGCGAGCGCCGCGACCGCGGCCTGAACGAAACGCTTCATCGCAATCCCCCTCTTGGGTTCGACCGACTCTTGGGTTCGACCGATGACGGCCCCCGCGCAGCTTGTGACGGCAGATGTTGCGGGTCGGGCCGTTTCGGCTTACTTTCACCAATATGAAAATCTGGTCACACTTTGGCAGGCTTGGCAAGCGGTTTTCATGCACATGAAGGAAGCGGTTTGACGTGAGCGGTGGCAAAAGAATGCGCAAACCGGCCGCCGCGAAGGCGGTGAAGAAGGCAAAGGCCGTCGCCAAACCGGTGACCAAGCCGGCCGAGCCGGCGATGGACGTCGCGGTCGGACGCCGCATCCGCGATCTCAGGCAGACACGGCAACTCTCGCTGGAGACGGTCGCTGAGCGCACGTCGCTGTCGATCGGGTTCCTCAGCCAGATCGAGCGCGGCCTGTCCTCGCCCTCGCTGCGTGTGCTCGCGACCCTGGCCGACGTGCTCGGCGTCGGCATCGCCGCGCTGTTCGGCGCGAGCCCAGGCACGGATGGCGCGTCCGATTCCGTGGTGACGCGCGGGATGCAACGCCCCGAACTGAAGCTCTGGCGCACCGGCATTTCGAAACAGCTCCTCAGCGCCGCGGGCGCCGAGAACCGGCTCAACCTGTTCCTGGTGCATCTCGAGCCCGGCGGCTCGACCGGCGACGAGCTCTACACCCATGACGGCGAGGAAGCCGGCCTCGTGCTCGAAGGCGAGATGATGCTGACGGTCGACACCGAGACGTGGTCACTGAAGACGGGCGACAGTTTTCGCTTTGCCAGCCGCCGGCCGCACCGGTTCTCCAATCCGGCCGACGATGCCAAAGCCGTGGTGTTGTGGGTGAACTGCGTGACGGGGGCGAGCTGACTCTTCTCCCTCTCCCCGTTCTAACGGCGAGAGGGGCTCTCTCCACAAGAACGGTACGAGTGAGACTCGCGGAAGCTCCCCCTCACCCGCAACGCTCCGCGTGTCGGCCTCTCCCCCCGCAGGCGGTCGCTTGCGGGGGAGGGTTGGGGAGGTTCATAAGCCCCCTCCTCTTGCGTCTTACGATGCACCGTCGTTACGGTCCGCTCCTCCGTTGAGAACATGCTTGATGGCTTTGGCAGCCGCAAAAGTCAGCTTCCTGGAAGCTGTGATCGCAATCGTTGCGCCGGTCGACGGATTGCGGCCTTCCCGGGCCGGGCTATCCTTGACCTTGAACTTACCGAACCCAGGGAGCCTCGTTTCGGCTCCGCTCACGGCCGCATCGGTGATCGCCTTGAACACGCCATCGACGATGGCTTTCGCCTGTGCCTTTGTCAGGTCGTTCTCGGCTGCAAATCTTCTTGGCGATCTCATTGGCAGTTGTCATCGAACGGGCTCCATCTTGGAAGCGATTTCACATACCAGACCCGCTGCCAGCGGATGTCGTTGCCGTCAGCCTGGCCCGCGCAGCGCCGTCAGCGGACTGAGCCGACTCGCCTGCCGGGCGGGAAACAATCCGGATGCAACGCCAACCATTCCGGCGCCGGCGACGGCCGCGGCAACAAACCCGACGGCGACGTGAAAACGTAGCCCCATCATTACAGCCGCGAGTTGACCGCCGCCAACGCCAAGGCCGGCGCCGCACAGGCCGCCACAGACCGCCAGGATGGTTGCCTCAAGCAGGAACTGGAGGAGAATATCCTGACGGCGCGCTCCCAAGGCCTGCAGCAGGCCGATTTCGCCCCGTCGCTCCGCCACTGCCACCAGCATGATGTTGGCGATGCCGACGCCGCCGACCAGAATCGTTGCAACCGCCGTCACCAACAAGAACAAACGGACGGTGCGCAGAATTGCATCCTCGGCCCGGGCGCTGGCGGCGAGATCGACTACCGCAAAATCGCTGGAGTCCCGCGCCACGATGCGATGCCGTTCGCGAAGCGCTGCGCGTGCATCCGCGGTGATCGCGGTTTTCGCTGCGGGATCGACCAGATCGATTAACAGCGCATCCACCCTGAGCGGGGTCTGATGATCGGCGCCGAGCAGCCGCAACCGCGCGGTCGCGAATGGCATCAGCCCGCTTTCATCGATATTCCAGCCCGCAACGCTGCCCACAGGCTCAAGCACGGCGATGACGTGAAACAGCGCCTTGCCAATTGTGATCTCGGCGCGGTCCCGGGCGACCAACTCGACGGCCTCGGCACCAAGCAGGACGCGCGCGATCCGCGCGCCGAGCACGACGTTCTTGGCGGCTTCCCTTTCATCGGCGGCGAGAAGCAGGCGACCGCTGGCCGCTTTCAAATGCAGCGCCTGCGCAAAGGACGACTCGCTGCCGATCAGCGACAGGCTGCCGTTGCCTGACGGCCCCAGCGCGACCAGCGCGCCAAGCACAATGGGCGCGGCATTGGCGACGCCCGGAATCGCCGCGATCACGCGGGCATCGTCGGCAATCAAGGTGCCGGGAAGTTTGCGGTCGGCGCGGCGGTCCTGAGCCGGCGAGCGGGGTTCGACCACCAGCAAATGGGTTCCGAGCGCGGCCATTTCGTCCGATACCGCGGAGGTGAATCCGTCGCCGATTCCGGCAAGCCCGATCAGCGACGCCACTCCGACCGCGAGTCCTCCCATCGTGAGCAGGCTGCGCAACGAGCTCGCCCGCAGGGCGCTCATCGCCCCCGCCAGATGTGTACGCAACATCATGCCAGGCGCTCCGAGGATTGATCGGCGCTCACCACATTGAAAGCGCGCCCGGCCCGAAAATGGATGAGACGGTGCGCGCGTCGCGCCGCGTCGCTATCATGGGTCACCAGCACCACGGTCAGTCCGCCGGCGTTGAGATCATCGATCAGATCGAGCACCTGGGCCTTGTTGTCGGGGTCGAGCGCCGCAGTTGGTTCGTCGGCGAATAGGATCGCTGGCTCATTGGCCAGGGCTCGGGCGATCGCCACGCGCTGCTGCTGGCCACCAGACAACTGATAAGGTCGCCGCTCGCTCAGTTGCGCGAGCCCGACCCGTTCAAGGCAAGCCATCGCCCGTCCATTTCGCTCGCGTTTCGGACGCCCGGTGTAGAGCATCGGCTGGACGACGTTGTCGATCACGCTGAGATGGTTCAACAGCTGAAACGACTGAAACACGAAGCCGAGCCGGTGCGCGCGCAGCCAGGCGAGCTGATCGTGATCCATGCCAGATACCGACAGGTCACCGAGCCGGTATTCACCCGATGTCGCCCGGTCGAGGCAACCGGCAATACCGAGGAAGGTCGACTTCCCCGAACCGGACGGACCGACGGCAGCGACGAACTCGCCTTGCGCGATGCTGACGTCGAGCCCATTGAGGGCTGCAACCGTGCCGCCTTGCCCGTCGCGATGAACCTTGACCACGCCGCGCATGTGGATTGCTGCGGGGCGCGCAGCGCCGTGTCGATTAACGCTCATGGACCGGCCTTTCTGCGACGATCACCCGGTCATTAATGGTCCACGCCGCGCCGGTTTCGACTGCGGTGCTGACGCCATCGCTGGCCAGCAGTCTGACCGCGATGACACGGCTGTTATTGGCCTCGTCGATCAATAGCAGCGGCCGCAATCCGGGGCGGTTCGGCATTTGTACGGCGTTTTTCGCGACGAATCTTTCGCCAAAGCGGAGCGCCGCGGCAGGCACGGTCAACTGGTCCTGTGCCTGTGCGGTGACGATCCGCACCGAGGCCGTCATGCCCGGCAACAGCCGGCGATCCTTGTTCGCAGTGGCTATCTCGACAATATAGGTCACGGCCGAGACCGTGCCCTGCTTGCTTCCGAACAAGGCCTCCGAGCCGGTGCGGATCTGCTTGACGGCGCCCTGGAATTGCTCACCGGGATAGGCTGCCACTGTGAAGCTCACTGTCTGGCCGACCCGGACATGGCTGATGTCGTTCTCGTCGATGGTGGTCTCGATCTGCACTTCGGTGAGATCCTGGGCGATGAAGAACAGGACCGGTGGATCGACGTTGGTCGATACGGTTTGCCCGACATCCACCGACTTCCAGACCACAGTGCCGTCCACCGGCGACAGGATCCGTGTCCGATCGAGATCGATGCGTGCGCGTTGTTGGCGCGCCGTCGCCTGCGCCAGCGTCGCTACGCTGGATTCCTGCTGGGCACGAACCGCCAGCAGCGCCGCTTCGGCCGCCTCACGGGAGGCCTTGGCATGACGCACGGTGCTGTCGGCCTGCTCCAGCTTGGCCCGCGCGGTGTCGCGGGCAGCCCGCGCGTTCAACGCAGCCACTTCGGTGGCGACGCCATTCTTCAACAGTGCCTCCTGGCGGACCACCGCCGCCGCAGCGACATCAAGGTCGCCGCGAGAGGCGCCGGCCGCCGCCAACATCGATTCGTATTGCGCCTGCGCCGCGGCGATTTCAGCGCTGCGCTGCACCACCAGCGCCTCCTCCACCCGCTGCTGAGCGGCCGCGACGGCGACTTCGGCGGTCGCACGGCGCAGCTCGCTGCGTTGCGCGACGTCGTCGATCTGGGCCAGCAGATCGCCTTTGTGCACATCCGAATTGAAGTCGACCGGAATCCTCACCAGCGTGCCGCCCTGCAGCGTGCTTACCCGCACGATGCTGACCGGCCGGACATTGCCGCTGGCCGAGATGGTGCTGACAACATTGCCGCGCAGCAGTGGCACAGCGATATGCTGCAAGCCGGGTCGGCTCGCCGTCGCTTGGTACGCATAGAGTCCGATAACGAGCGCGAGCAGCGCGGCGGAGAACAGAATCGCCAAGGCGCGCCAGCGGCGACGGCGCGGCGGCGGCGCCATCGCCGCCTCGGGCCGTGTGACTTCATCGGCCAGGCGCGAGAGGTTCGGAGACGGACTCAACATGTGATTTGTCCCAATGAAAATCGAAAGAACCAAGACCGGCAGGCCGTTGCGATGACGGGCGCAGCAGTCGCATGGCAGGCTGGTTGGAAATGGTGGGTTCGCCCGGAGCAAATGTCCGGGCGAACTGCGGTGACGAAGCGAAGGGCTAGTGCATGCGGGTCGGCACGACGATCTCGATCGCTTTCAGCGGGGCAGCATCACGGTTTGCCGCGCCGTGGGCGCCGAATGTGTTGATATGCAGGTCGGGCGACCAGCCATCGGCGTCCACGCTTGTTCCGGTGCCCGGACCGCCGCTGCCCGAATTGTGCTGGCCGCGCATCGATCCTTCTTCCGATGCTCCGCCGGATCCGGAACCATCGCCCATTCCGGTGGAGCCACCGCCGGTGCCGTGACCGTTTGGACCGACCACGCCCCCGATCTTGATCACCGTGCTGGTACCGTCGAGATTGCTGCGTGGATCGCCGGGACGTCCGGGACCCTTGCTGCTGCCGTCGGTGCCATCCGGACCATTGTCCTCGCTATCGCCTGGGTTCTTGCCGAAACCGGGAACATGAACGCCAATCTGATCGAGCTTGGCGGCGCGGCCGTTGTCGGTGCCGCTGCCTTCGTCGGGATTGGAATTGCTACCGGGATATACGACCGTGATCGGCGTTCCGTCGCTCGCAAATGTTTCGACCGTGGCATCCTCGGTCTTTGAGGTGGAGGCATCATCTCCGCTGCTGCTGTCGTCACCGCTACCGTTTCCGTTGTCACCACGGCCTGCGCCATGTTGGTCGTCTCCCGAGGGGAAGCTTCCGGAATGATCACCGTTGCCGGAAGGGGTGTAGCTCGATCCCTCCGAACCGCCCGGCGTGTAAGTGCCCGCGGGAGTTTCAACGCCGCCGGCTGGACTCCCCGAACCATGACCGACCGGATGCCCGGCCTTGCCAAAGTCCTTGATGGCCCCGACAATCACGACTTTGGAAATATCCTTCAGCGGCCCCTTGACGCCCAACGTCGAGAGCGTCGCGTCGATCGCACCGCTGGTCAGGTCGCTCGCGACCGGCTTGGCCGGATCCTTGCCTTCGGCGATGGCGATCGCCGCATCGAGCGAGGTTTTCGCCGAGGTCTTGATCACCGACTTGACGACGTCGTTGGCCCTGCCGCCACCGGGAACGATCTGGCCAACCGTTTCAACGGCCCCGGCCACCGCGCCGGCCTCGAGCGCGGCTTTCGCCGGATCCTTGCCCTTGCTTTGGCCAGTATCATAGTCGAGCAACTTGTCACCATAGGTGACGGCCGCCGTGGACACGGTGGCGCCCAGCACCGAGGCCGGGTTCTTGCCGATCACCGGCGTCGCTACCACGGTAATCGTCGTCTTGGCGCCCAGACCGATGGCGTCCTTGATCGTATTGGCGGCACCATCCAGAACAGCAACGGCCTTACTTGGGACCCATCCCTTGCCGGGGACATATTCACCGCCGAGATTGTTGGTCCAGTTGTCGGCATCCTGCCGGGAGCCCTTATCGTCCTTGCCGTTAGTGGTCGACAGCGTGGACCCGTCGAGATCGTGCTTGCCGCTGACCCAGTTGATGACCCAGCCGAGATTCGAAATCCCATGGCTTTTGTCGGCAGCTTGCGCCGGCATCGAGACCGCCATCAACGCGCCCAACGCTGCGCTGGACAACATGATCCGCTTCATTAATTTTCTCCGTTCGCGATTGCCTGGGACATCCCAGGACGCTCGTTTGTCGCAGCAACGGGGATGAGCAGATCGGACTGGGGCGAATGGGTTCGAACCAATCATTGGACCAGACACGCCATCGGACTTCATAAGGCTTACGCATTGCGCATTCGGCCAGTCGCGTCAGGCGCCCGCCAGCGTTGGCTCGCCCCGCGACAGGGCGCGCAGCTTGCTCGGCGACATGCCGTAGAGACGGCGAAACGATCGATTGAAATAGGACACATCGTTGAATCCGACTTCGAACGCGATCGTGCTGATGTTCTTATCGATAAGATTTGGATTGGTCAGTGCGCGCCGCGCCATCGGCAAGCGATTGCCCAGCACGAACTCGGTGAACGTCGTTCCATCCGCGGCGAACAGTTTCTGGACATGACGCGACGTGACGGCGTGGCGTAAGGCGACCGCCGCAACAGACAGATCCGGCTGCTGAATGTTCTTGACGATATCCGCCTTGATCGCGTCAAGCCGCCTGGAGCGAACACCCTCGCCGTTGACAATCGCATAAGCTCTGCAGGCCGTAACGACCATCAAGGCGACCAGATCGTGGACATGGGAGGCTGCGATACTCAGCAGCGACGGCTCGGCCAGAGCTTGCAATCCGCGAAGGCTTTCCACGTAATGGGACAGCAACCGTAGAGCCAGAGTGTTCGCTGGAATCGGACTCATGAAAGTCTCGTCGAGGTCCGGCGCATGTGGCTCCAGCCGTTGTCGTTGCAGTCCGACAATCAGCGATCGCGATGCAATCCTGGCCGATGTGCTGGTGGGACCGTCGGTGGATACCAGAATAGCTTCGCCGGGAAACAGAAAGACCTCATTGACCGGCTGCGAGATGATGCCGAAGTCAACCTTCGGCATGATCAAGAGCAAATTGCAGTCGCTCTCGGAAGCCAAGCGCAGGATCGCCGCGCTGCGAAGATCGACCAGTTGCTGTTCCGCGGAAGAGGATTTGTCAAACCTGCTTGCATCGGGTTCACGCGCCGGACGATCTAGCGGATAGCAATTGCTCGACATGTGTTCGGATTGTGTCGGATCGATCACGCCGCTCACCGCGGTCGATCGAACAAGCAATTGCGTTCAATATTGGCCAGCAGCCTCAGCTTTCGCTCCACCTCGTACTCCGCCTTTCATGCCGATCGATCGTCCCCGCCGCAAGGCAGCGCCGACACCGCGATTGCAATCGGATAGGGTGGCTTGACTACAGCGCCATGACGGTGGAGCGGACGGCTACGACGGCTACCATGCTTCCACCGCCTTTGCGGATGCTGAATGTCGAACGCGCGATCGGAACCGAGCAATGACCCCACCCATAATTTTCGTATCGCATTGATTTTATGATCGAAAACGCCACAGAGACGGGGGGCTCATCGGCGCAAGCTCGGCAAGTCTAGGGACTGGGCTTCTCGCTACGCGTCGGTCCAGAGTATGCCCGGGTTCCTCCGGTTGAAGCTTGCCGGCTCATCAATCCGTGCTGTGTATGAACTCTACCAGGCTTGGCGCGAGCAGCCCCACGCCATCGAGACCTTCTGCGCAGCACAGGAGAGCTTCACCGACGCGCACGCCCGTCAACTGGCTCGCAGTGCTTCCACATTGGGATTCCCTACGTGGAGAGAGTCCCCACCCGCCGCGCTCTTCGAGCGCGTCGGCCTCTCCCGCAAGTCCGCAGGCGGGGAGAGGCGAAGTATTCTCACCCAAACCGGTGCGCGTAGCGCTCCACCGTCAGCTCGCTGGTATCGATCTCCGGCTTCTTGCCCGACAGCATGTCGGCGAGGACGCGGCCGGAGCCGCAAGACATCGTCCAGCCGAGCGTGCCGTGGCCGGTGTTGAGATGGAGATTTGAATAGCGCGTGGCGCCGATCACGGGCGGGCCGTCGGGGGTCATCGGCCGCAGGCCGCTCCAGAACGTGGCCTTGGAGAGATCGCCGCCGCGCGGGAACAAATCCGTCACCGAATGATCGAGCGTGGCGCGGCGCGCGGCGTAAAGCTTGTCGGAATAGCCGGAGATCTCCGCGGTGCCGCCGACGCGGATGCGATTGCCGAGCCGCGTGATCGCGACCTTATAGCTCTCGTCCATCACGGTCGATTCCGGAGCGCCGGAGGCGTCCTTGATCGGCACCGTGATCGAATAGCCCTTCACCGGATAGACCGGCAAAGAAATCCCGAGAGGAGCAACGAGCCGCGACGACCAGCTTCCGAGCGCGACGACGTAGGCATCCGCCTGCAACAGGCCGGCGCCGGTCGCAACACCGGTCACACGCGAGGCATCCGTGACGATGCCGTCGATGGACGTATTGAACATGAAGCGCACGCCGAGCTTTTCGGCCTCTGCGGCCAGTGCCTGCGTGAACATGTGGCAGTCGCCGGTCTCGTCCTCCGGCAGCCGCAGGCCGCCGACGAACTTTTCCTTCACGCCGGCGAGCGCCGGCTCGGCCGCGATGCAGCCCTCGCGATTGAGCACCTCATAGGGCACGCCATACTGCTTGAGCACGGCGATGTCCTCAGCCGTGCCGTCGAGCTGCGCCTGGTAGCGGAAGAGCTGGAGCGTACCCTTGGAACGCTCGTCATATTGAATGCCGATGTCCCGGCGCAGGTCGCGCAGGCAATCGCGGCTATATTCCGCGATCGGGATCATCCGGCTCTTGTTCACGGCATAGCGCGCCGACGTGCAATTGCGCAGCATCTTGAGCAGCCAGACCCACATCACGGGATCGACCTTCGGCCGGATCACCAGCGGACCGTGCTTCATCAGGAGCCATTTGATCGCCTTCACCGGCACGCCGGGACCGGCCCACGGCGAGGAATAGCCGGGCGAGACCTCGCCGGCATTGGCAAAGGACGTCTCGAGCGCCGGCTCGCCCTGACGGTCGACGACCGTCACCTCATGGCCGGCACGCGCGAGGTAATAGGCAGAGGTGACGCCGATGACACCGCTGCCGAGGATCAGGACTTTCACGTTTCGCACCACTCCCGCGGCGTTTGTCGCGCCGCTAGCAAGAACAACTGGTCGAGGACCGCGAGAGCAATTATCAGGCCACGCGCTTGATGGCGTCGCCGAGAATCGAGACCATCTGGTCGATGTGGCTCTTCTCGACGATCAGGGGCGGCGACATCGCGAAGGAGTCGCCGCTCATGCGCAAGTAGAGACCGGTGTTGAAGCAATCGACCATGATGTCATAGCCGCGCGCACCGACCGCGCCATCACGCGGCGCGACCTCGACCGCGCCCATCAGGCCGCAATTGCGGATGTCGACGACGTTCGGCAGGCCTTTGAGCGAATGCAGCGCATCGCGCCAGTAGTCGGCGATCTCAGCGCCGCGGGTGAGCAGGCCCTCGTCCTTGTAGATGTCGAGCGTCGCGATGCCGGCGGCGCAGGCCACCGGGTGCGCCGAATAGGTATAGCCGTGGAACAGCTCGATCTGGCCCTCCGGGCCGGTCATCACGCCGTCGTGAACCTTGCGGCTCGCGAACACGGCGCCGCAGGGCACGGTGCCGTTGGTGATGCCTTTGGCCGTCGTCATCAGATCCGGCGTGACGCCGAAGAAATTGGCGGCGAACGGCGTACCGAGGCGGCCGAAGCCGGTGATGACCTCGTCGAAGATCAGGAGGATGCCGTGCTTGTCGCAGATCTCGCGCAAGCGCTTGAGGTAGCCCTGCGGCGGCGGCAACACCGCGGTCGAGCCCGGCACCGGCTCGACGATCACGGCGGCGATCGTCTCGGCGCCGTGCAGCGCGACGAGCCGCTCGAGATCGTCGGCGAGCTCGGCACCATGCGCCGGCTGGTCCTTGGCAAAGGCGTTGCGGGCAAGATCATGGGTGTGGCGGATGTGATCGACGCCGGGCAGATGCGTCGCAAAGGCGCGACGGTTCGCCACCATGCCGCCGACCGACATGCCGCCGAAGCCGACGCCGTGATAGCCGCGCTCGCGGCCGATCAGGCGGGTGCGGCTCGATTGGCCGGTGGCGCGATGATAGGCCAGCGCGATCTTGAGCGCAGTGTCGACCGACTCGGAGCCGGAATTGGTGAAGAAGATGCGATCGAGGCCCTTGGGCGCGATCTCGGCGAGCCGCTCGGCGAAGTCGAACGAAAGCGGATGACCCATATTGAATGACGGCGCGAAGTCGAGCGTCATGAGCTGCTTCTCGACCGCAGCCGCAATCTGCCTGCGGCCGTGGCCGGCGTTGACGCACCACAGGCCCGCCGAGCCGTCGATCACCTTGCGACCGTCGACGCTGGTGTAGTGCATGCCCTCGGCCGAGGAGAACAGGCGCGGAGCCTTCTTGAACTGCCGGTTGGCCGTGAACGGCATCCAGTGCGAATCGGTCTTGATGGTGTTCGGAATCTGGTGAAGGGTCACAGGCCGCTCCTTTGCTGACCCGCTAGCAGAGCCACGGCTTCAAAAGCGCAACAAGCCCTTTTCTGTGCGCCGGCAACCCATTGATCTGGTTGGGGGTGCCGGTCCATATTTGCGCGATCCGCAACACCTGCAACAGGGATTTTGGGCATGAGCGTCGACATCGGTGGACGGCTGCGATTCATCCGGGCCCGCCACAAGCTGTCGCAGCGCGAGCTCGCCAAGCGTTCCGGCGTCACCAATTCGACGATCTCGCTGATCGAATCCAACCAGATGAACCCCTCCGTCGGCGCGCTCAAGCGCATCCTCGACGGCATTCCGATGGGCCTCGCCGAGTTCTTCGCGCTGGAGCCTGAGACGCGGCGCAAGATCTTCTATCGCGCTGAGGAACTGACCGAGGTCGGCAAGAAGCCGATCTCATACCGCCAGGTCGGCGACAATCTGTTCGGCCGGAGCCTGCAGATCCTGAAAGAGCGCTACGAGCCGGGCAGCGACACCGGCCGCGTGCCACTGGTCCATGACGGCGAGGAAGGCGGCGTGGTGATCTCCGGCAAGCTCGAGGTCACGGTGGAGGACGAGCGGCGCATCCTCAATCCCGGCGATGCCTATTATTTCGAAAGCCGCCGCCCGCACCGCTTCCGCTGCGTCGGCGGCAAGCCGTGCGAGGTCGTCTCGGCCTGCACGCCGCCGACGTTTTGAGCGAGCAGCGATCTCAGAGCTACGTCAGCAGCTCCTCGATCCGGATCGGGAAACGGCGCACCCGCACGCCGGTCGCGTGCCAGACGGCGTTGGCCACCGCGCCGGCGCTGCCGGTGATGCCGATCTCGCCGACACCCTTGATGCCGAGCGCGTTGACGTGCGGATCGTGCTCCTCGACCGTCAGCACTTCCATCGGCGGCACGTCCGCGTTCACGGGGATGTGGTACTCGCCGAGATCAGCATTCATGATCCGCCCGCTGCGCCGGTCAGTGATGGCCTCCTCGTGCAGCGCAAAGGACAGGCCCCAGATCATGCCGCCGAGGAGCTGGCTCCGCACCAGATGCGGATTGATGATGCGGCCCGCGGCGAAAGCGCCAACCATGCGCGAGACCCGGATCTGCCCAAGCTCCGGATCGACCTTCACCTCGGCAAAGACCGCGCCGTGCGCATGCATGGCGTAGTCGGTCTGCGCCGTCGGGTTCGGTGCGCCGGTGCCGCGCGCATCGACCTCGGCAAGGCCGGCCCGCGCCAGGATGTCGGCATAGCTCTCGCCGCGGCTCTCGTCGTCGCGACGGAACAACTTGCCATCGCGCGCGATCACGCCGGCATTGCCGGCGCCGAACAGCGGCGAACGCTCGTCGCTTGTGGCGAGATCGGCGAGCTTCGCTATCACCGCCGCGCCGGCATTGTGGATCGCATTGCCCGCGGTCGCCGTATGCGCTGAGCCGCCGGCAATGCCGCCATCGGGCAGATCCGAGGTGCCGGAGCGAAACGCGACGCGATCGACGTCGAGGCCGAGGCTATCAGCCGCGATCTGCGCGAGTGCGGTCCAGGCGCCCTGCCCCATGTCATGCGCGCCGATCTCCATCACGCCGGTGCCATCGCGGCGGACCGCCGCGCGCGCCTCGGCCTGGAACATCAGTGCCGGGAACGTTGCGGTCCCCATGCCCCAGCCGACCAGGAGACCTGAGTCATCGCGCATCTGCCGTGGCGCCAGCTGCCGCCTCGCCCAGCCGAAGCGCGCCGCGCCCTGCTCGTAGCAGGCACGCAGCGCCTTCGAGGAAAAGGGCTTGCCGGTGGTCGGTTCGACCTCGGCATAATTCTTCAGGCGGAAGACGAGCGGATCCATGCCGCAGGCGAGCGCCATCTCGTCGATCGCGCTTTCCAGCGCGATCGACCCGGTTGCCTCACCGGGCGCACGCATGAACAGCGGCGTGCCGGTGTCGACGCGCGCAGCCTCGTGCGAGGTCCTGATCGCAGGGCTCGCATAGAGCGTGTGCGAGGCGTCCGCGGCGGGCTCGTAGAAATCGTCGTAGCTGCTCGACACCGTCTTCGCGTGGTGATCGATCGCGGTGAAGCGCCCTTCCGCATCGACGCCCATCCGCAAGCGCTGCCGCGTCGGCGCGCGATGGCCAACCGGGCCATACATCTGCTCACGGCGCAGCACGAGCTTCACCGGCCTGCCGACCAGCTTCGCCGCCATGACGCCGAGAATCTGCGGTCCCGTCAAAAATCCCTTCGAGCCGAAACCGCCGCCGAGGAACGGGCTGCGGATCCGGATCTTGTCCGGCGCAAGGCCGAACAGCTCGGCGACGCGGGCGCGCGCCATCACCATGGCCTGGCTCGGCGTATCGATCGACAGCGTGTCGCCGTCCCAGCTAGCGACGATCGCGTGCGGCTCCATGGCATTGTGATATTGCGGCGGCGTCTCGTAGGTCGCCTCGATCCGCTTCGCGGCGGCAGCGAGCCCGGCGTCGATATCGCCATGCTGCACCTGTGCAGGATTGCCGACGCCGACGACAGGTGGGGCAAACGTTTCGCCGGCATCGAGACCGACGCGAGGGTTTAGCGCCTCGTAGCGCGGCGACAGCAGCGCCGCGCCCTCGGTCGCCGCCTCAAGCGTCTCTGCGATCACGACGGCGATCGGCTGATTGGCGTAGCGGATTTCATCGCTCTGCAGGACCTCCATCCGGAACACGAACGGATTGGTCTTGATGTCGGGGTCGATCGCGAGCTCGGGCTTGTGCTTCGACGTCATGACGTCGACCACGCCCTTGTGGCTTTTGGCCGCAGCGACATCGAGCGAGGTCACGCGGCCGCGCGCGATGCTCGACACCGCGATCACCGCAAACAGCATGCCCTGCGGATGATGGTCGGCGGCGTAGGCGGCCTGTCCCTTGACCTTCAGAACGCCATCGCGGCGGGTCAGCGGCTGGCCCATGTTCGAGCCATGGCGAATATGAGCGGGGGCAGAGGTGAGGCTGATCTCAGGCATGCAGGGCTCCGGAAGCAAAGGGAGAGGCCGGCAGCGCCGGAATGCGCGCGGGCGTTCCAGCGGCGGCTAGCGTCAGCGCACACACGACGATGCGGCGCGCCAGCTCGATCTTGAAAGCGTTGTCGCCGGACGGCTTTGCATCTGCGAGCGCGGCCTGCGCCGCTTCGCGGAAAGCGGACGGCTCAGGCGCAGCACCTTTCAGCACCGCTTCCGCCGCGCGGGTGCGCCAAGGCTTCGCGGCGACACCGCCGAGTGCAAGCCGGGCCTCGCTGATCTTGCCGCTCTCGATCCTCAGCGCAGCCGCGGCGGACACCACCGCAAACGCATAGGAGGTGCGCTCGCGAACCTTGAGGTATCGCGCATGGCCTGCGAAATCGCGTGCCGTGGCCGGCAAGCGCACCGCCACGATCAGATCACCGGGCTCGAGCGCCGTCTCGCGCTCGGGCGTTGTGTCCGGCAGGCGATGCAGCGCGTCGAGCGGCAGCTCGCGCCGGCCGCTCTTGCCTTCGATCTCGACGATGGCGTCGAGCGCAACCAGCGGCACGCAGAAGTCGGAGGGATGGGTGGCGATGCAGCCTTCGCTCCAGCCGAGCACCGCATGCAGCCGGTTCCCGCCCGCGCGCGCGTCGCAACCGCTGCCGGCCTCGCGCCGGTTACAGCGGCTGGCGGGATCATAGAAATACGCGCAGCGCGTCCGTTGCAGGAGGTTGCCGCCGACCGTCGCGGCATTGCGGAGCTGGGCGGAGGCGCCCGACAACAGCGCCTCGGCGATCGCCGGATAAGCCTTTGCGAAGGCCGTGTCATGCGCGAGATCGGCATTGCGCACGAGCGCGCCGATGCGCACGCTACCGTCGGCGAGGTGCTCGATGCGGTCGAGGCCCTTCAGATGCGTAACGTCGACGAGACGATCCGGACGGCTGACGCCGCCCTTCATCAGGTCGAGCAGATTGGTGCCGGCGGCAAGATAGGTGGCGCCGGGCTGCGCGGCGGCGGTGACGGCCTCGGCAATGGTCGCGGGCCTGACGTAATCGAACGGCTTCATGCGGAGCGCCTCTGGTTGGCTTCACCGGTCTGCACCTCGAGCACCGCATCGACGATGCCGGCATAGGCGCCGCAGCGGCAGAGATTGCCGCTCATGCATTCCCTGATGCGTTCGGGGTCATCGCCGGCCTGCGCTTCCCGCATCATTCCGATCGCGCTCATGATCTGGCCGGGCGTGCAGAAACCGCATTGGAAGCCGTCACGGGCGATGAAGGCGGCCTGCACGGGATGAAGCTGGTCGCCGCGCGCAACGCCTTCGATGGTGAGGATGTCGGCGCCGTCATGGCTGACGGCGAGTGCGAGACAGGAGTTGATCCGCTTGCCGTCGACTAGGATGGTGCAGGCGCCGCACTGGCCGCGATCGCATCCCTTCTTGGTTCCGGTCAGTTGCAGACGCTCACGCAGGAGATCGAGCAGCGTGACTCGGGGATCATCGAGTTGGAAATCGCGCCGCGCACCGTTCACGGTGAGGCTGATGGAGTGGGTCATACAAGGCTCCGATCAGATATGGACATGAGTGATCGCTCAGCGAGCCACCGCCGTGGCCGCCGTCGATTCCGCGCCGCTCGCACACGATCCGAGCCGACGTGTCAGCGAAGATACGGAGGCACCCTCCGTTTAACAAGAGCAGACGAAAAATATTTGGAATTCGTCAAAACCCCGTGCGCAAACAACGCGATGCGCCGCACAAAGGGTTCAATCTAACCAGATCGTGATCTAGATTGGCGACATGGACGACCAGGTCGACAACATCCGAAAACCCCGCGCCGACGCCGTGCGCAATCGCGAGCGCGTGCTGGAAGCTGCTAAAGCCGTGTTCAGCGCGGGCGGGCCGGAGGCGAGCCTGGAAGCCGTTGCAAAGCGCGCAGGCGTTGGCATCGGCACGCTCTATCGTCATTTTCCGACGCGCGAGGCGCTGTTCGAGGCGGTGTATCGCCGCGAGGTCGAGCAGCTCGGCGAGCTCGCCGAGCAACTCAGAAGCGCGAAGGATCCGGTCGACGCCTTGCGGCGCTGGCTGCGCTCCAATGTCGAATTCGTCACGACCAAGAAGGGCATGTCGGCAGCGCTTGCACTTGCGGTGCAGAGCGGGTCGGAGCTGCATGCTTTCTCGTTCGAGCGTCTGACCAAAGCCATCGGCTCACTGCTCGATCGCGCAGTTGCAGCGGGCCAGATGCGGGCCGACATCAGTCCCGAGGACCTGCTGCGTGCATTCTTCGGCATGTGCTACATGCACGACCAACCCGGCTGGCAATCGACCGCGCTCAGGCTGCTCGACGTATTCGTCGACGGACTTCGCGTGCAGTCCAAACCATCATCGCGCGCGACCGTCAAAAAGACAAAACCGGCGGCGAAGAAAAAACGATAATGCGGAGGCAGTGATGCGCATCGCGGTGTTGCTGATCACGTTACTCCTGAGTTTTGCGGCCGCGCAGGCCGACGACATTGCAGCCGCCAAGAGCGTGATCCGCGCCCAGGAGCAGGCTTTTGCCCGCGACGATGCCGCGGCCGCCTATTCCTACGCGGCACCCGGGATCAAAAAGATCTTCCCGGCCGCCGACATCTTCATGGCGATGGTCGAGAGTGCCTACGCACCGATCTACCGGCACAAGAGTTTTGAGTTCGGCGAGACCAAGGTCGATGGCGACTGGATTGGCCAGCACGTCCACATCATCGATGCCAATAACGAAGCCTGGGAAGCGCTCTACACGCTCGAGCAGCAGGCCGACGGCAGCTACAAGATCACGGGATGCTCGCTGCAGAAGGCGGGACAGGCGGTTTAGGGCGTGGACTGGTCGAGCTTCAATCCGCCCGCCGCGGCCGGCCAACCACCCAGTCTCTAAGCGGAACGCAAACCTACCCGGCGCCGGATACTAGATCGCCGACACACTCTCTCGACGAAACGAATGTGGGCCAAGACGCGTGCGTGGTGGGCAGTCACAAACTGTTCTATCTTGAGCGTTCGGCCGCCGCAGTTTGCACCGGATAGCGGGCATAGAGTGTGTCGACGCGATCCCGCCACATCGCGACGAACGCGCCCGAGGTGAGACGATCGACCGACTTCCATTCGCGCTTGACCACCGGCAGCGTGTTGCCCCAGATGGCGCGCCTGCACCATCGCTCGCCCTTCGCCGAGCCCTCCTGGGTTGCGCACATCGACTTCCAGGCAATCCGCTGCGGATGGCTGATGTGTTGGGCGGCTCCTTCCCAGCCCTGCTGGTGGATCAGGTAGAGATCGGAAAACGTCGGCTGCTTGTGCGTTATTACTTCGAATAGCGCAGCCTCGGTGATGAACTTGTAGGCGGCGCCCATGGCGTTGTCGCGAGGATTGAGGATGTCGCCCGATCCGTATTTGCTGAACTCAAACTTGCTCAACTGGAATAGACCGATATAGGAGCCGGTGCGTTGCTTGGGATTGAAATCGGATTCGATTTTGGCGACCGCCTTCATGAAATTGGCATCCATACCGAACGCCTTGGCCGCGTGTTCGATCTCCTGGATGGGCGTTCCGAGCGGGACGCCGCTCAACGCCGATAAGGCGATCTTCGCGGGTTTGTCCGGCGGCGGGATTTCCGAGTAGACGTAGTATTTGAGATACGACGGTTCGCCTTCGTCCGGATTGGGCGAGGCAGCGCGCGGACGGTCCTGCTGTGGCGTTGCCGAGTTCTCGGGCGGCGCTGCCTCAAGGCTGGCGACCTGCAACATTCGCCCTTGCCGCGGCGAACTGGTTGAATCGGACGGCATCACCGCGTCCGGCGCGGCAGCGCTGAATCCCGCCGCGACGATCGCATTAGCCGATGATCTCGTATCGAATTTGGCCTCAATGACCGGAGTCGGAAACGCTGCCGCGGCATTTTTCAGGACCGTCGTCACATTCAGCGGGATGGCGCTGAATGCATCAGCAACTCTCGCATTCGGCGTTGCGATGCTCGGGCGCGATACCGCGATCTGATGAATTGCGGCAAACGAAGTCGCGGTCAGCGCGCCGACAATGTAGCTTGCTTGCCAAATCTTCAATGTCGCCAGCCGCGCGGCCGCGGTTCCCCCATTCATGTCCCCAACCTGGCACGCAGATTAAGGAGGCGAAGGGAAGACAATATGGCACGCCTGTGGCGCAGGTGCGGTCGGTCTCGGCCGCGTCGCCAAAGATGTGCCTAAATTGAAGTTGCGGTCTTGATGCGCTTCCTGCCGAGGAACAGAGACGGGCGCCATGTCGCGTAACCATCGCCAAACAAGGCTCCCGCCCTGAAATGACGGCTGAAGCCGTGCGCGCTGATGGGCGCCGACCGCGCCCCATTCTCGGGCGTGCCCCTTCCGTCGTTTGCAGATTGAGCGATGATCCTCATTTGCCCCTGATTTGCCCGACGCAAGATCACGGGATGCTCGCTGCAGAAGGCGGGACAGGCGGTTTGAACTCACGGAGCCGCGATGTCCGCTTAACCTTCAATAGCGTCGCAGATGCCGCCATTGCATGAGGTCCGAGAAGGGCCAACAAGGAACATGAACCGACCGGCCCCGCGGCTATGGTCACGGGGCATTTTTGTATATCCGCCCGTCCTTCATGATAACCTTGAAGTTCTTGGCGGGGTCGGCGATCAGGTCAATATTCTCCAACGGGTTGCCCTCGACCAGCAGCAGATCGGCGAGCGCGCCTTGTTCCACGACGCCGAGTTTCCCCTGATAGGGACTGCGCTTGCCGGACAAGGCCAGCAGTTCGCCGTTGGTGCCGGTCGCCTGGGCAAGCGCTTCGGCGGGACTATACCAGCGGACAAGCGAGGCCAGAATGGCACCCTGTTGCTGGGCCAGCGCCTGGGAGAACAGGACGTCGGTGCCCCACGCTGTCTTGATCTTGTACTTCTTGGCCAATTCATAGGTTTTGGCAATTCCGGGCCAGACCTCGTCGGCCTTGGCCCGCTGCACCGACCCGACCGGAAAGCCCTGCCTCAAAGCCTCGGGCAAGGGCTGCGTGCTGAGCCAGATGCCTTTCTCCGCAATAAGCTTCGCTGTCGCATCGTCCATCAGGAAGCCGTGCTCGATGCATTTCACACCAGCGGCGATCGATCGCTGGATGGCTGCCGGCGTGAACGCATGCACGGTGACATAGGTGCCCCAATTCTCCGCCGCTTCGACGGCGGCACGCAACTCGGCCTCGGTAAACGTCGACGCGTCGATCGGGCTGAACGGCGAAGAGACGCCGCCTCCGGCCGTCAGCTTGATCTGGGAAGCGCCTTGCATCAGTTGCTCGCGGACACGCACGCGCACCTCGTCCGGACTGTCGGCGACCATGCTGGCACCGATCTGCTCCATGCGGCTGAGCATGCCGCCGATCGTGCGCGGAAGTTCCGACAGTTGGCGGAAATCTCCATGTCCGCTGGTTACCGTGATGACGGCTCCCGAGGGATAAATGCGTGGACCTGCAATCAGGCCCTTATCGATGGCGGCTTTCAGTCCGAATGTGGGGCCGCCGACGTCGCGGACCGTGGTGAAGCCGCGCATCAAGGTGTCCGTCGCCTCGACGCCTGCCGCGATATTGTTGTAGCCGACGTCGCCCACGATGGAGTCGACCGCAGTCGGACGGATCAGCATTGCGTGCCAGTGGGCGTCGATCAGCCCCGGCATCAGCGTTCGACCGTTCCCGGCGATTATGGTGACGCTTGGCTCCGCAGCGATCGGCTCCGTCGAGATGCGCTCGATGATATTGCCTTTAATCAGAACATTGGACGGCGCGGACAGTGAGGCGCCTTTTCCGTCGAAGATGCGCACATTCTGGAACAAGGTCGCGCTAGTTGTTGCTGGCGGATTGCCCTGCGCGCGAGCGCTGGACGCAAGCCCAACAGTCAGAAGCGGGAGCGCGGCGACGAAAATCCTTCGTGACATCGGGCTCATTTAGCTTACCCCTGCAGCATACGTTGCGAGCGTTCGCGACGCTGATGCTGGGAAAACAGTTTGGCAGCGATGTTGACTCAGATCAATGCTGCGTAACTGAGCTCTGCGTCATCGCCCGCCCTAGCGATCATGCCGTCGTATCGACATTAGGACATGTCGCAAATGGGTCAAAATCGGAAATGCTCTGATTGAACGAAAAAACTTCTGCTTGGGCTCAAAAGGCCGACGCTCACGCGTCAACGGTAGTGGATCTCGAGACGGTCGCATTCGCCAACGGGCTCCCGCCCCTGAAATGACGGCTGACGCGTGCCCTGTCCCATTCTCAGGCGTGCCCCCTTCCGCCGTTTGCAGATTGCGCGATGATCATCCTTTACCCCTGATTTGCACGACGCGTCAAGTTGAATTCGGTAAATCCGCAATCCCCTCCGACGACGGTCCCTACTTTGCATGGGGTTGTTTTTCGGGTTTTTGTTGAAGAGCGCCGTCGGGACCTCCCCCGGGCGTCAGGTCGCAAACCCCGGCCCGGCCTTCGCCACGTTCATCCGCGAGCGGATCAGAAGCAGCACGACGATGCCGATGTTCAGCGCATTCCAGGCCACACCGTTCGCAAACGCCGCTGCATAGGAGCCGGTGGCGTCAAAGATCACGCCCGACACCCAGCCGCCGAAGGACATGCCGAACACGGAGGCGAAGATCACGATGCCGACGCGGGTCGCAGCTTCGCCGGCCGGCATCGCCTCGCGCACGATGATGGCATAGCTCGGCACGATGCCGCCCTGGAACAGGCCGAACATCGCGGAGATCAGAAAGAGCGAGGTCAGGCCGTCGAAGAACAAATAGAAGACCAGCGCAAAGCCCTGCGCCAGCGAGCCGACCAGCAGCGTTGGGATGCCGCCGATCTTGTCGGCCAGGAAGCCGGAGCCGATCCGGCTGACGATGCCGCAGCCCATCATCAGCGACAGCATCTCCGCGCCGCGCGCCACGCCGTAGCCGAGGTCGCCGCAATAGGCGACGATATGGACCTGCGGCATCGCCATCGCCACGCAGCAGGAGATCGCGGCGATCGACAGCAGCACCGTCAGCGTGTTGGTCGACAGCCCGAGATCGACGCGCGGCGGCGGCGCGTTGGCGTGATTGCGAACCTTGTCGTCGCCGATCTGGGCGCGCAGGATCAGAACCAGCATCGCCATCGTGCTCGCACAGACGATGCCAATTCCGATGTGGGTCATGCGCCAGCCGACGGTCTGCACGCCCCAATTCACGATCGGCGGCCACATCGCGCCCGCGACGTAGTTGCCGCCCGCGACGATGGTGACGGCGAGCCCGCGATAGCGCTCGAACCAGTGCGAGGCTTCCGCCATCAGCGGCGCAAAAGTTGCCGATGTGCCGAGCCCGATCAGGAAATACACCGCCACGAACTGCCAGAGCATGGTCGACAGCCCAGCCAGCACGTTGGCGACGCCGAGAAAGGCGATGCTGATCGCCATCGCCGGCACGATGCCGAAGCGATCGGTGATCCTGCCCGCGATCACCCCACCAAGGCCGAAGCCGAACATCATCAGCGTGAAGGCCAGCGACACCGCGCCGCGCGTGGCTGCGAATTCGGCCTGCACCACGGGAATCACGACCACGACCGCCCACATGCCGACCGCGCCGATCGAGCCGATCATGAGCGCGAGCACGAGCCGCACCCAGGCCTGACGCGAATCAGGGGTGAAGCCGGCCGGTCGTTGCGGGAAATTAGGCGCGTGCACGGCGCGACCTTCTTCGGTGACCGCCTTGCGGTCAAGCTTCATGGCGCGATATTGGGCATGCGCGGTGCGCTGCGGTAAGAAGAGCTTGGCGGAACCACACTTTGCCATTAGTTTGCAATCTGCGTGTGCATCATTGCCGCGCAAAAGGCATGTCGACGGGATGTTGTTGCAATTGACGCGATCGATGCGGATCAGGGTGGGGCGGTTCGTCGCCCTCGCCTATCTGTTCTGCGTCCTCGCGCCGGCAGCAGTCCTTGCCTGGGGCAGCGGTCCCGCGCCGTGCCTTGGCGATGAGTTGCAGACAGTTGCTCTCGCGCCGGAGCACCTTCACGGCGCGAGCCAGATGCACGCCGACGGCGGCCACGATTACGCCGCCGCGCATGCGCATCACCAGACCGCTGCGCAGGATGCACCCGCGCAACATCATCATGACGGCAAGGGCACACCCGGCCCCTGCTGCGCGATGATGTGCGCGAGCGCGCTGCCGGCCGCCCTTCCCGACGTCGCCAAGCCGGTGCAGCCGATCTCCGCCTGTGCGCCCGAGATCGCGGTGAGCCTGCACAGCGAGGCGCCGCCCCTGCTCTACCGCCCTCCCATCGCCTGATCTGACGTCACGATTTTGAGGCCACGCGCATTTGCGCGCGCGGGCTCGTGGTCATCTGACAGATCAGGGATTACCCATGCTTACGCTTTTCGGGGCGCGTCTTGCCGCGGCAACCGCGGCGCTTGGACGGCGCTTTGGCTTCATCTGGCCGATCCTGGCCATAACGGCGCCGGCATTGTCCGGCTGCATGCCCGCGACGACCGCGCCGCTGGCGAAGGCCGATCCTGCCGATCCCGCGGCCAAGGTCGCGCGCGTCGGCTACCGCTCGACGATCGCGCCCTACAGCAGCCTCAGGCCTGCGCCGCCGGCGCCATGGCGCGAGCGCAATGACAGCGTCTCGCCTCCAGCGAAGCCGGACCGGTAGGAGCGCGCGCCATGGCACACCCATTCGCGCGCGGACTGCTCGCATTCGTCGCGCTTGGTCTTTCCGGCTGCGCCGCGTTCTCGCCGGACGGCGGCATGACTGCCGTTGCGGACCTGACCAGCCGGACCATCAAAAAGGATGTCGCTTTCGTGCGGACGGCCGAGGAGGCCGATGCAGTCAACGACGGCGTTCGCCGCCTGCTGTCGCGGACGCTGAGCGCCGATGCCGCCGTGCAGATCGCGCTGCTCAACAACAGGGGGCTGCAAGCTGCCTATAACGAGCTGGCGCTGGCCGAGACCGATCTCGTCGAGCAAAGCCTGCCGCCCAATCCGGTCTTCTCGGTCTCGCGGATTTCCGGCGATGGCGCCAGCGAAGTCGAGCGCCAGGTCGTCGGCGATATCCTGGCGCTGGCGACGCTGCCGTTCCGCTCCGACATCGCCCGCGACCGTTTCCGCCAGGCGCAGCTGCGCGCGGCGCTGGTAACGCTGCGGCTCGCCGCGGACGTGCGGCGCGCCTATGTCCGCGCCGTTTCCGCCAACGAGATGGTGGCACTGCTGACGGATGCGAAGTCGACGGCGGAGTCCACCGCGCAACTCGCTGTGAAGCTCGGCGAGACCGGATCGGTCAACAAGCTCGATCAGGCCCGCGAGCAGGTGTTTTATGCCGAGACCACCGCCGATCTCGCCACCGCCCGCCAGGCGGCAACGAGTGCGCGAGAGCGGCTGGCGCGGCTGATGGGGCTGTGGGACGACGGCCTCGATTTCCGCCTGCCCAACGCTTTGCCGCCGCTGCCGCGCCGGCCGCTCGCGCTGCCCTCGATCGAGGCCGACGCGGTCGCCCATCGCATCGACTTGCAGATCGCGCGGCTGGAGCTCACGGCGCTGGCAAAGTCGCTCAATCTCACCGACGCGACACGCTTCGTCACGCTGCTCGATCTCGCCGGCATCTCCCGCCGCACCCAGGATCCGGGAGGCGCGCCATTCCGCGAGCGGGGGTTCGAAGTGCAGTTCCAGATCCCGATCTTCGACGGCGGCGAGGTGCGCGTGCGGCAGGCGACCGAGACCTACAATCTCGCCTTCAACCGCCTCTCCGAGCGGGCCGTAAACGTGCGTTCGGAGGCGCGCGACGCCTACCGCGTCTATCGCTCGACCTACGACATCGCCAGCCACTATCAGCGTGAAATCCTGCCCTTGCGCAAGATCATCACCGAGGAGATGCAGCTTCGCTTCTCCAGCATGCAGGTCGACATCTTTGCGCTGCTGACGGAGGCACGCCAGCGCCTCGCCTCGCTGCGCGGGGCGATCGACGCGAAGCAAAAATTCTTTCAAGCGCAGTCCGAGTTGCAGACCGCCATCAACGGCGGCGGCGCCCCTGCGGGCGGCACCGACAATGCGACGACCATCGCCGCGGCACCGCCTGCCGATGGCGGGCACTGAGATGGAGGCCAACATGTTTTCCCGCCGAGGATTTTTGAGCACCGCCGCGCTTGCAAGCGCATCGGTGGTCAGCGGCCGCGTCCAGGCCGCATCGATTCCGGAAGCCCCGCAGATGGACAAGGTGGTGATGCAGCCACCGTTGCATCCGACCAGTGGACCGGATTATCGCCCCGTCGTCACGCTGAACGGCTGGACGCTGCCGTTCCGCATGAACGGCGACTGGAAGGAATTCCATCTCGTCGCCGAGCCCGTGGTGCGCGAATTCGCCGAAGGCATGAAGGTCAACCTCTGGGGCTATAACGGCCAGTCGCCTGGGCCGACGATCGAGGCAGTCGAGGGCGACAAGGTCCGCATCTTCGTCACCAACAAATTACCCGAATACACCACCGTGCACTGGCACGGCATGATCGTGCCTAGTGGCATGGACGGCGTCGGCGGGCTCAATCAGCCGCACATCCCGCCCGGCAAGACCTTCGTCTATGAGTTCGAGATGAAGAAGAGCGGGACCTTCATGTACCACCCGCATTCCGACGAGATGGTGCAGATGGCGATGGGCATGATGGGCATGGTCGTCGTGCATCCGCGCGATCCGGATTTCCGCCCCGTCGACCGCGACTTCGTCTTCGTGATGAGCACCTATCGCGTCGACCCCGGCACCTATTTGCCGAAGGTCAACGAGATGACCGATTTCAACATGTGGACCTGGAATTCGCGGGTGTTTCCCGGCATCGATCCGTTGCCGGTGCGGCTCGGCGACAAGGTGCGCGTGCGCATAGGCAATCTCAGCATGACCAACCATCCGATCCATCTGCATGGTCACAGCTTTGCGGTGACCTGCACCGACGGCGGCTGGATTCCCGAGAGCGCGCAATATCCGGAGACGACGACCGACGTGCCGGTCGGCGCCGTGCGCGTGTTCGACGTTCTCGCCGACAATCCCGGCGACTGGGCGTTCCACTGCCACAAGTCGCATCACACCATGAACGCGATGGGCCACGACATGCGCAATCTCATCGGCGTCTCGCGCAAGGATCTCGCGCGTGCGGTCGGCAAGCTCGCGCCCGACGCCATGGTGATGGGCCAGTCGGGCATGGCGATGGGCAACATGGAGATGCCGGCGCCCGACAACACGCTGCCGATGATGACCGGCGCCGGACAATTCGGGCCGATCGAGATGGGCGGCATGTTCACGGTGATGAAGATCCGCGAAGGCATGACGCGCGACGATTACAGCGATCCAGGCCCCTACGCGTTCCCGCAAGGCACCGTCGCCTACGAGGTCGCATCGCCTGTCACGGAGCCGGAGCGGCAGCAAAACGTGCCGATGAAGAAAATGAAGATGTGAACGAACGTTTCGACGAACCACCAACTGGAGAACAAGATGAAGAAGACCACGATGATCACACTTGCGGCACTTTCGCTTTTGGCCGCGCCTGCACTCGCGCACGAGCATCACGGCCATGAGACCTTTTCGGCCGGCGAGCCCGGCGATCCCAAGAAACCGGCGCGGACCATCGAGATCGCACTGAGCGAGATGGCCTATGAGCCCTCGCGCATCACGGTCAAGCGCGGCGAGCAGATCCGCTTCGTGCTGCGCAACGTCGGCAAGGAGGATCACGAATTCCTGCTCGCCACCACCAAGGAAAATCTCGCGCATGCCGAGGTGATGAAGAAGCATCCGCACATGGAGCACGACGACCCCAACGGCGTGCGGCTGGCGCCGGGCAAGACGACCGAGATCGTCTGGAAATTCACCAAGGCCGGCACGTTCGAATTTTCCTGCCTGATCCCCGACCACCGCGACTACGGCATGGTCGGCCGCGTCACCGTGAAGTGAGCAATGGAGACTCCCATGAACCAGATCATCCGTATCGTCGCCGCGCTGGCGCTGAGCATCGGACTGTCTCTCGGCGCCCCCGCGGCCGAGGGCGCCGCGATCAGCGGCGAGGTCAAGAAGATCGACGAGGGCGCGGGCAAGATCACGCTCAAGCACGGACCGGCCAAAAGCCTCGGCATGGATGAGCCGATGACCATGGTCTACCGCGTCAAGGACCCGGCGGTGCTCAAGCAAGTCAAGGTCGGCGACAAGGTCACCTTCGAGGCCGAGGAGGCGGCGTCGGGGTATACGGTGACGAAAATGCAGAAGGCGAAGTAGGGCGCACCTGCCACCTCCGTTGTCATTCCGGGATGGTCCGAAGGACCAGACCCGGAATGACGGGTCATAAGGTCCCGTTTCGTCCCTCCCCCCTCCCTCCGTTAACCCTTTGCTAACCATACACCGGGCAAAAATTGCCGGGTGAAGTCGAGTGTCGTCGGCCGCGTAAAACGGGAGCTCCCGTGGACGCCAGTGCGGTGCCTCACTTTCGGAACGGCGGCCCGTCGGCCGCCGCGCAGACGTTTGGCGCGCGTGGGCGGCAATCGCGCGGGGAGGCAGCAACCATGGTCGACGTCACCGCGGGTCAAGGCGTGGGCAGCCCGAAGCCCGGCCTCCCCTCCCTCACCGAGATCGGCAACATCCTCAAGCGCGGCGACATCGCGCTCGCGCTCGGCATCCTCACCATCCTGGTGGTGCTGATCCTGCCGCTGCCTGCGATCGTGCTCGACCTCTTCCTGGCGATCTCGATCACGCTCTCGATCCTGATCCTGATGACCTCGCTGTTCATCCAGGCGCCGCTGGAATTCTCCGCCTTCCCGACCATCCTGCTGATCTCGACCATGTTGAGGCTGTCGCTCAACATGGCCTCCACCCGCCTGATCCTATCGCACGGGCACGAGGGCACGGATGCGGCGGGCCACGTCATCGAAGCCTTCGGCAGCTTCGTGATGGGCGGCAATTTCGTCATCGGCATCATCGTCTTTGCCATCCTGATCATCGTCAACTTCGTCGTCATCACCAAGGGTTCGGGCCGCATCGCCGAGGTCGCGGCGCGCTTCCACCTCGACGCCATGCCCGGCAAGCAGATGGCGATCGACGCCGACCTGTCCGCCGGCCTGATCGACGAGAAGGTCGCCAAGGAGCGCCGCAAGGCGCTGGAGGACGAGAGCGGCTTCTTCGGCGCCATGGACGGTGCCTCCAAATTCGTCCGCGGCGACGCCATCGCCGGCCTCTTGATCGTCTTCATCAACGTCGTCGGCGGCATGATCATCGGCGTCGCGCAGCAGGGCCTGTCCTTCGCCGACGCCGGGCGCAGCTACACGCTGCTGACCGTCGGCGACGGCCTCGTCACGCAGGTGCCAGCGCTGATCGTCTCGACCGCGGCCGGCCTGCTCGTCTCCAAGGCCGGCGTCTCCGGCGCCGCGGACAAGGCGCTGATGAAGCAGTTCTCCGGCTATCCGCAGGCGCTCGCGATGTCGTCGGCGGTAATGATCGTGCTGGCGATCCTCCCGGGCATCCCGACCATCCCCTTCCTCGCGCTCGGCGCCGGCGCCGGCGCGCTCGCCTGGTCGGCGCGCAACCACAAGCGGACCACCGCCCGGGCCGAGGAAGCCGCCAAGGCCGCGCCCGCCCCCGGAACGCCGGGCGCGCCCGGCGCCGCCGCGGCGGAGGAGCCGATCTCGGCAGCCCTCAAGATCGACGATCTCAAGATAGAGCTCGGCTATGCGTTGCTGCCGCTGGTCAACGGCCCCGACGGCACCGACCGCCTCACCGAGCAGATCAAGGCGCTGCGCCGCTCGCTTGCCATCGAGATGGGTTTCGTGATGCCGGCCGTCCGCATCCTCGATAACGTCCAGCTCGAGGCCAACACCTACATCATCAAGATCAAGGAGGTCGACGCCGGCACCGGCAAGATCTGGCCGAACCAGTTCATGGTGATGGACCCCGCAGGCAGTCAGGTGCAGGTGCCGGGCATCCACACCACCGAGCCGACGTTCGGCCTGCCCGCGACCTGGATCGATGCCAGTCTCAAGGAGGAGGCTTCGCTCAAGGGCTACACCGTTGTCGACGCCGCGACCGTGCTCTCCACCCACCTCACCGAGCTGCTCAAGACGAATATGTCTGATCTATTGTCCTATGGCGAGGTGCAGAAGCTGCTCAAGGAGCTGCCGAAGGAGCAGAGCGAGCTGGTCAAGGACATCGTACCGGGGCAAGTCACCATCTCCGGCATCCAGCGCGTGCTGCAACTCCTGCTCGCCGAGCGCATCTCGATCCGCGATCTCTCGACCATCCTGGAAGGCATCGCCGACTCGCTCGCCTTCTCGCGTAATCCCTCGACCATGGTCGAGCATGTCCGCGCCCGCCTCGCCCGCCAGATCTGCGCGCAGAACACCTCCTATAACGGCTACCTGCCGCTGATCGCGCTATCAGCGAGATGGGAGCAGGCCTTTGCCGAATCCATCATCGGCCAGGGCGAGGAGCGCAGCCTCGCCATGCAGCCCTCGAAGCTCTCCGAGTTCATGACCGCCGTGCGCGAGGCCTTCGAGCGCGCGGCGCGCGAGGGCGAGGCGCCGGTGCTTGTCACCTCTGCGGCAATTCGTCCCTTCGTGCGTTCCCTGGTGGAGCGGTTCCGCGCCCAAACCACCGTGCTGTCGCAGGCGGAAATCCATCCGCGGGCGCGGCTGAAAACGGTTGGAAGCATCTGATTTGCTTCTGATTTGCCCGAGTTTCGCTCGTGTTTTTTCGCCACAGGCAAATGGTTTTTCTAATTTTTGGGCAACCCGCTGATTTGGCTCAGGAACTCGCGCCGGCGAGCTAACAGACTGAGTTAGCTGAATAAATATTCACGATTGCGACTTTTCGATCGCGGTTGTTCACGTCTATTCACGCCCTTGTGATCGCCCCTTGGGAACGAATCCCCCCAATACTAGGTTGTTGGGCACCGAAGGCATGAACCTCGCCGATGAAGCCGGCGACTACTTCGGTAGATGGCGGCAGGAGGCTTCCATGAACCACTCGATCTACAGCGCGGATCGGTCGACCCACCTCAAGATCGTGGTGGTCGCCCTCGTCGCTGGTATCGCAGTGGCGGGCCTCGGCATCACGGCGCGATCGGGTTCCGATGACGGCATGACCCAGACCGCTCGCGTCATCAAGGCCGGCAAGCCGGTTGTAGTCACCAGCACGAACGCTTCACTGGTTCGCTGAGGAGATTTGACGGAATTCAGGAATTCACGTGGCTCTTTACCAGCCCCCCAAAGTCGCCATGTGGATATGTAGACGACCCCAACCCCAAGTCGACTACAGAAAGCGCCCGCCCCCCACGGGCGCTTTCTCATGTCTGGGGTCGTGATTGCCTGGCGGTTGACGATCGCAGCGCGCTCCGCTTGTCCCCCACAACCGCTGTCATTCCCCGCGGAGGCGGGGAATCCAGTACCCCGCAGCTTCTCCGTATCCCATCACCGGCTCTGGAATACTGGATCGCCCGCTTTCGCGGGCGATGACAGTTGAGAACGTGGATGGCACTTGCCCCAAACTCGTCATTGCGACCCGCTCGCTTTCCTCGGCGGAGGCGCCTGCACTGTCGGTGCAGCAGCAGCGAACAAATCTTCTTTCTTGCCTGTGAGCGGCGGATAGATGCGCTGGTGATTGATGATCTGCTTCGTCGCTTTCGCCGCGGCCCCTGTCGTGCGCACCTCTCGGTCCCAGCCTTCAGTATAGAGCGCGCCCCAGCCGCCGAGATCGAGCACCGTCACGTACCAATCGATCCGCAGCGGCAGCAGCGGTTCACCTGTGAGATCGGCGATCACGTTGTAGCCGGCGAAGCGGCCCATGGGACGCGCGAACTGGCAGGACATCACGGTCGGATGCAGCCCGTCGACCACGCTCGACGCGATGTCGCCAGCCGCGAAGATATGGGCGAGATCGGCGATCCGCATGAAGGGGTCGACCAGGATGCGCCCCAGACGGTCCCTTTCGACCGGCAGCATCGCGGCGAGCGGGCTTGCGCGCATGCCGGCGCACCAGATCACCGTCTGCGTCGGAACGACTTCGCCGGAGCTCAAACGGATGCCCGCCGCATCCATTGCCTCGACCCGCACGCCGAGACGGGTCTCGACATCGAGCGCTGCGAGCGCCTCGTTGATAACGGGACGGGCATGCTCGCCGATTGTCGCACCGACGACCGGGTTCGGATCGACGAGGATGACGCGGCCGCCGGCGACGCCGGCCCGCGCGAGACGGTCCGGCATCTCGGCCGCGACCTCGATCCCGGTGAAGCCCGCGCCAACCACCACGACCGTCGTTCGCTCCGGCGCCGGCGCTCTGCGGCCGAGCGCGACGAGATGGTTCTCGAGCCGGGCTGCAGCCACATACGTATCAACGTCGAAGGCGCTCTCGGCGAGACCCGGAATATCCGGCCGCGGCACCGCGCTGCCGAGCGCCAGCACCAGCCGGTCATAGGCGATGCTCTCGTGCGCGCCATTCGCGGTGATGGTGACGTTGCCTCGTCCGACGTCGATGGCTTCGACGTCGCCGAGCCTGTGACCGACACCAATGGGATCGAGAAGCTGCGACAACGGAAGCGCGACCTTGCTGAGATCGACCTCGTAATTGCGGACGCGGATGTTGTGATACGGGTTGCGGTCAACGACGAGGATCTCGATGTCGCGCCCGGCCGCCCCGATCTCGTCTCGCTTGCGCGCAGCGCCGATGGCGGCCCAAAGCCCCGCGAACCCGGCACCGAGCACAACGACACGCGCCATTCCAAGTCCTGCTGCGAGAGTCCTGCTGCGAAAGTCCTGTTGCCCAACTCGTATCCGCGCAGCCTACGGCGCCAGCGTCCGCGCTACGCGTACACTCATATAGCTCATCCGGTTCGGCGGACCAAACCAGAGACGCGCGGCGGAGCGGCGGGTCTGGAGCGCGCGGCCGAAGGCGCCGCCGCGCAGGACGTGGCCTTTGCAATCATCCGCGATCCACGCCGAGCCGTCATTCGGCGCGCCGACATAGTTGTCGTGCCAGCAATCCTCGACCCAGTCGTAGACGCCGCCATGGACCTCGAAGAGGCCAAAGGGATTCGCCGAGGGCGGCGCGGATGCCGTGGTCGCGATCGTCACGATGCCGATGTCGGCAACCAGATTGGCGGCTGCGATGTCGGCGAGATGCGGATCGGGGCCATCGCCCCACCAGAAGGCGGTGGTCGTCCCGCCGCGCGCGGCATATTCGCGCTCGGCTTCGCTCAGGAGCCGATAGGGACGGCCCGTCGATCGCGACAGCCACTGCACGTAGTGGCCGGCCTCCTGCCAGAGGATGCCGGTCACGGGATCGCGCTCGTGCTCGGCCGGTTCGGTCGGATGAGGACTGCACGCTCTTGCGGCCACGCAGGCGTTCCATTCGTCGACGCTGACGGGCCACCGTCCCGCAGCGAAGCGCAGCACCGTCACCTGGTGTTGCGGCCGCTCGTCCTCGGTGCTGCCCATCTCGCTTGCGCTCGCACCCATCATGAAGCTGCCGTCGGGAACGACCACCATCTCGGGGCAATGCGCGCATTCCCTGAAACGATCCTTGGGCCTGAGCGCCGCTTCCTCGCCGCGCGACAGCGGCTTTGACAGACGCATGTCGAGGATAGCCGCGTCCGTGCTCGCCAACGCCAGGCTGGTAGGAGCCTGCTCAATGGTTTGCGCCGACGCGAGCGGCGCCGAAAGAGCGGACATCAGCAAGACAAACAGGGCAAACGGCCGGTCAATGAACCCGCCCATGAGACCCTCCCGGTCACGTCAGTGTGACCTTCAAAATGACTTCTTCAAAAACGTGCTCCGAATACCGGCAAAGCTCGCCGGCGATCGGCACGATAGCGCGCGAAAAGCGCCGCCGCGGTTCTCGTCAATCTGATGATGATGCGAGGTGAATGTTTCAGGCGTGTTTCGCGACGCGTGAAAGCAGCTTCGCCATGGAGCGCTTTGCCGCCTTTGACGGCGACAAAACGTCTCAACTTCACGCGCGGCGTGCGCCCGCGGCGAATTCACGACATGATTGCAGAGATCGCCGCGATTACGCCTCGCGCAGCTCCGATGGAGTCGACCCGAACCGCTTGCGGAAGGCGCGGTTGAAATAGGACAGATCCGCAAAGCCCGATGAATGCGCGATGTCGCTGATCTTGCGTGCGCGCGATCGCGGATCCTGCAGCAGCTTTCGCGCGAGCAGGAGGCGCTGCTCGAGCACGAATTCGGTGAAGGTGGTGCCCGCCTGCTCGAACAGGCGCTGCGCCTGACGCGGGCTCAGACCCGAGCGTCCGGCGACTTCCGACAGGCTGAGATCGTTGCGGCCGAGCGCAGACATCACGTCGGCACGCATCAGGTCGAGGCGCGCGGCAGCGTGGCCGCGGCCGCGAGCAAGCGCTGCGTGCTCGGCATCGGTGCCGAGCAGGAGGCCGATGAGATCGACCATGTGCTGCGCGGTGAGGCGCTGGCCGACCGCATCGAGATGCGGCGCATGATTGGCGGCGAGCGCATGATAGCGCGTGATGGTTTCGGCGACCGCGCCGTCGGACAGGAGTTGCGAGATCTTCTCCTCGGCGCGCGGATTGATCTCGAGCAGCGCGCGGCGCGGCATGCGGATGGTGGTGAAACGATCCTGCTCGGTATGGCCGACGTTGCCGGTGACGCTGAGATCAGCAAGCACCATCTGCGAAGGCGCAAGCTCGAACGTGTGACCGTTCTGCTGGACGCGGACGAGACCCGAATGCGCCGAGATCAGCACGAGATCGTCGCAGCCGTCGGCGAGGCCGCCTTGAGTGCGCGAGAACTGCGCAGATGCGCCCTCGGGAATCCCGAGCGCGATATTGCCGACTAGGCTGACCTGCAGGCGGCAATCGATGCTGTCGCCGCGGCTCGGCGCGACGTCGAGCCCGCACGATCCGAAAGCCCGCTCGCGCCAGTGCTCGAACGCCGGGCCGCGCGGCAGCCCCGTATACTGATGAATGAAGATGCCCGGCGGCTTCGCTGGATCCAGCATTCGATATCTCTCGCCCCTTCACTCCGGCGCGAACTGCGCCGGCACTGCCCAATTGCGCGAATTTGACGCAGTGAAACGGAAGGAGGTTCAAATGGGACGTCGGAGTCCGACCGAATTGTCGTAATGCGACGGATTGATGGACTATGGCGACGTCGCGGGCCCGGAGAACTACGGGCACAGCCATTGCGGGTTTGGAGGACGCGCTCGCGCGTCTACTTCTTGGCGCCCGCGGGGGCCTGCGGCTGGGACGGCGGCACGGTCTCGATCAGCTTGCCGGAAAACACCGGCGCGGATGTCGGCTGGCCGCTGGGCGAGCCGCCGGCGGGCTCGACGGTGACGGCGTAGGTGGCGGCATTGATGACGTCGGCATCATAGCCGGCAAGCACCGGGCGCGCGGTGAAGTCGCCATTGTTGATCACCCCGAGCGAGCGCGGGCGCGGCAGCTTGTCGGAGATCAGCCAGAGCTCAAAGCTCTTGCCCGGCTCCGGTGTGGCGCCCACTTTACGCACCGTGAAATTCTTGGTCGCACCATCGATGGTGAGGATGAAGGCGGGGCCGCCGCCCTGCCCCTGCAACAGCGCGACATATTGCGATGACGGCGTAAGCGGCGCGGCAGGCGTCTTCACCTCGACGGTCTGAATCCGCAGCGCGGGACGCAGCGCCCCGGGCAGCGCATCGGGCCGCAGGATTTGAAGCGACAGCACCACAAAGAGCGCGGCGGCAAGCGCACTGAGGCCGGAAGCGATGCTGCGCCAGCGCTTCACGCGGCTTTCGAGATAGATGACGTTGGTGTCGTCGACGATCGGCACCTGCGAGAGGGTGAAATCGGGCGCATGGACCTGCGGCACGAATTGCGGCGCGATGTCGGACGCAGCTTCCGGCTCGGCCGGCGGCCCTGGCACCTCCGACAGGAGAGACGTCGGCGCCTCAGGCGGCGCCTGCGGTTCCTCTGTTGCCCGCATCGGCCCGATCGCGGCCTTGATGTTTTCCCACACGATCGGCCGCGGCTCGACCGAGCCGACCATCTGGTTCAACACGCCCAGCCGGAGTTGCCAGGCCTGCACGAGGCCGGCGAACTCCTTGTCCACCGCCATCATGGTCTCGACCTGCGCGCGCTCGTCGGCATCGAGTGTACCGAGCGCATATTCCGCGGCGAGCGCGATATGGTCGTCAGTGTAGGCCATCAATTACAACCCAAGCCTCACAATCCAAGGCACTCCCGGATATCCATCATGCTGCGCCTCAGCCACGTCTTCACCGTGTTGACGGGCGCGGAAAACTTCTCCGCCAGCTGCTCGCGGCTCCAGCCGTTGTAATAGGCGAGAAGTACGAGCTTCTGGCGGTCCGGCTCGAGCCTCCCGACGCATTCCAGGAGCCGCTTCAACTCCTCCGTCATCTCGCGCCGCGCGAGCGGATCGGGGCTGTCGGCGGCAACCTCCATCGCCTGAGGCTCCTCCTCGATCGAGGCTTCGGTCTTCTTGCGCACCAGGTCGATGGCGCGGTTGCGCGCGATCGACGCCATCCACGTGATCGGCGAGGACCGCGCCGGATTGAACTGGCCCGCGTTGTTCCAGATCTTGACGTAGGTCTCCTGAATGACCTCCTCTGCGAGATCCTGTCGGCGCAAGATACGGAGCACGACGCCATAGAGTTTCGCGCGCGTGGCGCCGTAGAGGCGCTCGAAGGCCGCCTCGTCGCCCTTCGCCACCGCTGCGATCAGCCAGACCAGATCTGCTGGCGTCAGCATTCAGTCCCCCAACGCGCGCCGCCCCGTCGCTTCCCGCGAGGCCCCTGCAACCCCACCACCTTAGCGCGCAGCAAAGCCCGCCACCAAGGGGGCCGGACGCCACGCTGTGGACATCACACGCGAAAAACCCGGACCCTTTGGGGGCCGGGCTCACGCAACTCGCTGGCTGTGGGGCTTTGAGAGCCTTAGGCGATGGCGCCCATGCGGGCGCGCATCAGGCCGATGCTGTCGAGGTCGGCCTGCTCGCGGGCGCTCTCCTCGGCGCGCTCGCGCGCCTGGTCGCGCTCGTCCAGGAGCTCGACCTTCTTCAATTCCTCAAAAGCCTCGGCGAGCGCCGCCTTGGCCTCTTCGAGCTGGCCCCTCAGCTCGTCGGCCGAGCGGGTCAGGTTCTCGCGGCGCTGGATCGCGGCCTTGGCATAGGTCGGATAGGCGAAATGCGAGGGATCGTTGATCCCGGCGCGCTCCTGCTCGGTCAGAATCTCGCGCTCGAGATCGACGGACATGCGCTGGAAGTCCGCGATCATGCTCTCGATCTGGGTGACTCTGCGGCGCTTCTCGTCGACCTGAAATTTCTTCAGGCGAATGAGCGTTTCACGTGACTTCATCGACTCGTACTCCCCAGAAGTCCCCTAGCTGCACGTGGGACAACACCGGTCTCCCCGATCCCGAATTGGGCCCCGACCGGCTCTGCTACTCTGTGGAGCGGATGATGGCCTGACAAAGTTAGCGTTCCGTTTCCAAATTCTGGAGGATTTGCGCCAACTGGCGGTAGCCGTCCGCCAAACCGGCCCTTTCGTCCTTGCGCTGGCGCAGGAAGGCCTCCAGCGGCTCGTGGAGCCGGATCGCCTCGTCGACCTCGGGGCTGGACCCCGCCCGGTAGGCGCCCAGCCGGATCAGTTCCTCCATGTCGGCATAGGTCGCCATCACCTGGCGGGCCTTCTGAATGGTCGGCCAGAACTGCGGGTCGGCCGATTTCGGCATGGTGCGGGAGACCGATTTGAGGATGTTGATGGCGGGGTAACGCCCGCGCTCGGCGATCGAGCGCTGCATCACGATGTGACCGTCGAGGATGCCGCGGACGGCATCCGCGATCGGCTCGTTATGGTCGTCGCCGTCGACCAGCACCGTGAAGATCGCGGTGATGGCACCTACCCCCATGCCGGGACCCGCGCGCTCCAGGAGCTTCGGCAGCTCGGTGAAGACGGTCGGCGTATAGCCCTTGGCGGTCGGCGGCTCGCCGGCGGAGAGGCCGATCTCGCGCTGGGCCATGGCAAAGCGCGTCACCGAGTCCATCAGGCAGAGCACGTCCTGATCCTCGTCGCGAAAATACTCGGCGATCGCAAGCGTCAGATACGCCGCCTGCCGCCGCATCAGCGCCGGCTCGTCTGACGTCGCGACCACGACGACGGAGCGCGCCAGGCCCTCTTCACCAAGGTCGTCCTGCAAGAATTCCTGCACCTCGCGGCCGCGTTCGCCGATCAGGCCGATGACGCTGACGTCGGCGTCGACGTTGCGCGCGAGCATCGACAACAGCACGGATTTACCGACGCCGGAGCCGGCAAAGATGCCCATGCGCTGGCCGCGGCAGCAGGTCAGAAACGTGTTGAGCGCGCGCACGCCGAGATCGAGCGGGCTACCCACGCGCTTCCTCGAATGCGCCGGCGGCGGCAAATTGCGGAACGGCATTGGCGAGGTGCCCTGCAGCAGCGGCCCCTTGCCGTCGATCGGCTCGCCCAGCGCATTGACGACACGGCCGAGCCAGGCCGCCGACGGCCGTACCTGGTTGGCGGCATTCGCGATCACAGCCTTGCAGCCTCGACGCACGCCTTCGAGGCCGGCGAACGGCATCACGACAGCGTTGTTGCCGGAAAAGCCGATCACCTCGCAGGGAATGAAACGGTTCGCGCCGGTCTCGATCACGAGCCGCGCACCGACCGACATTGCGTGAATGGGACCGGCGACCTCGACCATGAGGCCGCGCACGCCGACGACGCGGCCGTATATATTGACGCCGTCGATGTCGCCGATCTGCTCGGCAAGCGCCTTCATGATCCGGCCTCCATCTGCGGCCCCTTCATGACGAAACCCTTAAATTTCGCCACATTTCTGAACGGCGCTTAACTTCGTGTTTACCCGCATCATTAATCATTGCGTCACTGTCTTTGTGACTGAGCGCCTGCCCGACAGAAGAAGGGGAGTCGCGAGAGTCGGTTAGGCCCGTCTCTTAAAGTGGAACTTGAACGGAACCAGGTGACGAAAACTGCTTCTGCGCAATATCTTAGGGCGATTCGACAAAAATTGCACCGTGAGGTCTTGCGTTCCAGAATCAGACTTTGTTAACCATGTGACGTCAGGATCCGAATCAGTTGTTCAAAGGCGTTTTGTTGAGTGCCGCGAATGCGGCCGACCTGACGCCCGGAGCGGCGACTATGGGGAACTGGCATGCGCGTTTTGCTGATAGAAGATGACAGCGCCGTCGCGCAGTCGATCGAGCTGATGCTGAAGTCTGAAAGCTTCAACGTCTATACGACCGACCTGGGGGAAGAAGGCGTCGATCTCGGTAAGCTATACGATTACGACATTATTCTTCTCGACCTCAACCTGCCCGACATGTCCGGCTACGACGTGCTCAAGCAGCTCCGGGTCTCCAAGATCAAGACACCGATTCTGATCCTCTCCGGCCTCGCCGGCATCGAGGACAAGGTCAAGGGTCTCGGCGTCGGCGCCGACGACTACATGACCAAGCCCTTCCACAAGGACGAGCTGGTGGCCCGCATCCACGCGATCGTGCGCCGCTCCAAGGGCCATGCCCAGTCGGTCATCCAGACCGGCGACCTCGTCGTCAACCTCGACACCAAGACGGTGGAAGTCGGCGGCCAGCGCGTGCATCTGACCGGCAAGGAATACCAGATGCTGGAGCTGCTCTCGCTCCGCAAGGGCACGACCCTCACCAAGGAAATGTTCCTCAACCACCTCTATGGCGGTATGGACGAGCCCGAGCTGAAGATCATCGACGTCTTCATCTGCAAGCTCCGCAAGAAGCTCGCCAACGCCTCCGAAGGCCGCAACTTCATCGAGACCGTCTGGGGCCGCGGCTACGTGCTGCGCGAGCCGCACGAGGCCGACGAGCGCATCCCCGCCTGATCCTTCCTTCTGCCGCGAGCTTCACAAGGCTCGCTCCTCCCCGACTGGACCCCGCCGCAAATGGCGGGGTTTTCGTTTTTGAAGGACACGGATAGAGCTTCATCCCCCTCTAACCGTTGAACCGCTATCCTCCGCCCGCCGACGAATGGTGGCGTGACACCCGGGGGAACGATGATCCTGCAATCGCTTGCTGGCCTGCCGGCCTTTCTCGTCTATTTCTGCACCGGGCTGGTGGCGATCGTGGCCTATCTGTTCGTCTACACCCGCATCACCCCGCACAACGAATTCCAGCTCATCCGCGACAATGATCCGGCCGCCGCGATCGCGCTGGGCCTGAGCCTGCTCGGCTTCGTCGCACCGCTGTTCAGCGCCATCGCACATTCGGCCAATGTGGTGTATTGTCTGATCTGGGCGTTGATCGCACTGATCATCCAGGTCGTCGTGTTCTATGTCGTGAAGATCCCGGTGCCGAATTTGTCGGCGCGGATCGCCGCGGGCGACATGGCGCCTGCGATCTGGCTCGGCCTGTCCTCGCTCGCTGCAGGCCTCTTGAATGCCGCCTGCATGATCTACTGACCATGGCCGAGAAGCGCCCCAACAAGGAATTCGGCAAGCGTCGGCCACAGCCTTTGGCGCTGCCGCCGAAGGAGCCGGTCAAGCGCTCTGGCCATGTCGCGCTGCTGGTGATGGGCACGATCGCAGTCGGCACGACCGCCTACACGCTGATGCCGCGGCAGAACTGCGATCCGCCCGCGCAGACGCAACCCAATACGGCCTGCACCAGCCGAGGCTCGTCTGGCGGCGGCGGCGGCGGTCATTGGTCATCGCGATCGAGCTTCTCCAGCAGCGACTCCTCCAGCCATTCCTCATCGGGGGGCTCGTCCAGCTCCGGTGGCGTGACGCGGGGCGGCTTCGGCTCGTTCGCGCATGCGTTCGGCTTTTCGGGCGGCGGCTGAGCTTGCCAAGTTTTTGAATTCACCGCCTTTGGCCGGTCTGCTTAACTGGCGTGGGGAGGAAGCGACATGAAACGTTCGCGACGGGTCGTGCTCACCTTGATGGGCAGTGCCGCGGTCGGCGCGGTCTCGATGGGATTTGTGCGGCGGCCCTATGACTGCGGACCTGGAATGACGGCCGTTCCCGGCCTCGACGGACAACCCTATTGCCGGCCCGCCACCTATGGCGGCTTCGGCGGCACGCTGCATGTCGTCCACGGACATGGCGGTCATGGTCATGGCCACGGCGGCGGCTAGCGCATGATCCGGAAAAGTGGGCGCCAGTTTTCCCTCGCGACAAACGCGGAACGCGTTTGCGCGGAGATCATGCGCAGGAAATAGCATGCAGCGCATCGTCTGTTCCGAGCGCGACGACTGGGAGCAAACCGCGCAGCAATGCGGCTTCGACTTCCATACCATCGATGGTGAGCGCTACTGGGATGAGCGCGCCTACTACGCCTTCACGCTCGACGAGATCGAACGCGCGATCGAAACGCCGACCGGCGAGATTGACGCGATGTGCCTCGAGCTCGCTGGCCGCGTCATCAGTGACGAGCAGCATCTGCAACGGTTGAAGATTCCGGAAGCCTTCTGGGACCTGATCGCCGATAGCTGGGAGCGCGACGACCGCAGCCTCTACGGCCGGCTCGACCTGAAATTTGACGGCAAGTCGCCGGCCAAGCTGCTCGAATACAACGCCGATACCCCGACCTCGATCTTCGAGGCCGCGGTGTTTCAATGGACCTGGCTCGAACAGGCGATCGAGCGGCGCATCATCCCGGCGCGCGCAGACCAGTTCAACTCCATTCATGAGCGGCTGATCGAAGCCTGGAGGACAATCGCCTCAAGCCGGCATCTGCATCTCACCGGCACGACCGGCAGCGAAGAAGACGCCGGCACGCTCGCCTATCTCGAAGACACCGCGCGGCAAGCGGGGCTATCGACCACGCTGCTCGACATCGAGGAGATCGGCTGGCGCGACAAAGGCGGCGGCTTCGTCGACTGCGACGACCGCGACATCGCGCTCGCCTTCAAGCTCTACCCCTGGGAATGGATGTTCCACGATGCCTTCGGCGCCAAGCTCAAGGAGGCACCGACGCGCTGGATCGAGCCGCCGTGGAAGGCGGTGCTTTCCAACAAGGGCATCCTGCCGCTGCTATGGGAGATGTTTCCGAACCATCCCAACCTGCTGCCGGCCTTCTTCGAGGATGACCCGCGCGCAGCCGAGCTTGGCGGCTCCTACGTGCGCAAGCCGCTGCTGTCGCGCGAAGGCGCCAACGTCACGCTGGTCTCAGGCGGCGTCCCGCTCGACGAGCACGCGGGCCCCTACGGCGCCGAAGGTTTTGTCCGCCAGGCGCTCTCGCCACTGCCGAATTTTTCCGGCTTCTATCCCGTGGTCGGAAGCTGGCTCGTCAACCACGAGCCCTGCGGATTGTCAATTCGTGAGGACGAAAGCCCGATCACCGGCAACAGCTCGCGATTTTTGCCGCACGCGATTTTGTGAAGCGGACATTCTTACCCTCTCACCTTGCGGGAGAGGGTGGCTCGCCGCGATAGCGGCGAGACGGGTGAGGGGTCTCTCTCCGCGAGAGCAACTCTTGCAGTGCGCGCGGAAGCAATCCCTCATCCGGCGCCATAGCCGATGCGTAGCATCGGCTTTCTTAAGAACGGCGGCCGAAGGCCGCCTATGCCACCTTCTCCCGCAAGGGGAGAAGGGAAAACGAGCAGATCACCGCGCCGCGGCGATCCTCATGCCTGCGAGCATCGGCGCACCGGCCGGACGTGCGCCGCGCGCCGGATTGATCTGGTAGAGGCCGCGGCGGTCGGCGACGGGGCGGAAGGCGTCGGTGATGCCTACGACGGATTCAGCCGCGCCGAGCAGCAGCGTACCGTCGCCTTCCAGGCTCTTCGCCATGCGTTCGAAGATCACCGCCTTGGTGTCCTGATCGAAATAGATCAGCACGTTGCGGCAGAAGATGACATCGAACGTGCCGAGATGCGAGAAATCCTGGAGCAGGTTGAGCTGGCGGAACTGTACCATGGAGCGGACGTCGGCATTGAGCTGCCAGATGTCGCCGGACTGGGTGAAGTATTTCACCAGCAACTGGATCGGCAGGCCGCGCTGCACCTCGAACTGGCTGTAGACGCCGGCCTTGGATTTCTCCAGCACCTCCTGCGACAGATCGGTCGCGACGATCTCGATGCGCCAGCCGGCGAGCGCGGCGCCCTTCTCCTTCAGGCACATCGCGATCGAATAGGGCTCCTGCCCGGTCGACGACGCCGCCGACCAGATGCGGAGCGACTTGCGTGCCGCGCGCGCCTGGATCAGGCCCGGCAGGATGGTATCGCGCAGATGATCGAACGGAACCTTGTCGCGGAAGAAGAAGGTCTCATTGGTGGTCATCGCCTCGACCACGTCGGTCGCAAGCTTGCCGTCGCCAGTCTTGATCTTCTGCACGAGATCGGGAATTGCGGTAAGGCCCGCCTTGCGCGCGAGCGGCATCAGCCGGCTCTCGACCAGGTACGTCTTGTCGGCGGAGAGATCGAGACCCGAACGCTCCTTCAGGAACTTGCGCAGATATTCATAATCCATCGGCGTCACGAGCGGTCTCCCGAGAACAGCCGATTGACCTTCGGCGCAATCTGATTGAGCGGCAGGATCGCGGCGCAGATGCCGGCATTCGCGGCCGCACCCGGCATGCCCCACACCACGCTGGTCGCTTCGTCCTGCGCAATCACGCTGCCACCGGCAGCGACGATGTCCTTGCCGCCACGCATGCCGTCCGAGCCCATGCCGGTCAGGATCACCGCCAGAATGCCGCCATGCCAGAGGTCGATGGCGGAGGTGAAGAGCGGATCGACCGCAGGCTTGCAGAAGTTCACCGCAGGTCCATCGTCGAGCGCGATCGCGGCCTCAGCCCCGCTCCGCACCACGCGCATGTGCTTGCCGCCCGGCGCGAGATAGATCTGGCCCGGCTTCACCGCCTCGCCATCGATTGCCTCATGCGCGGGCCTGCGGCTCGAACGCGCCAGATGCTCGGCGAGAATGGTGGTGAACGTCGGCGGCATGTGCTGCGTAATGAGCACCGGGAAGCGATCGATCACCGGACCGAGTTCGGTCACCAGCGACATCAGCGCCTGCGGCCCGCCGGTCGAGGAGCCGATCAACAGCACCTTCGGGGCCTGCGTCGAGAACGAGCGTTTGACGAGCGAGGCGGCGGAGGCCGCCGGTGCGGCCGGCGCTGGCGCCGCAGGACGCGCGGCGGGCTCGCGCGCAAGCGGAGCCGGGCTCGCGGGTGCGAGCGACGGGCTTGCGATCGGCGACTTCCTGCGCAGTCGCGCGCCGAGATGACGGATCTTCTGGATCAGGTCGTGATGGAAGATGTCGGCGGCGGAGGCCTCGCGGGTCGATTCCGGCTTCGGAATGTAGTCGGCCGCACCCAGCGACAGCGCCTTGAAGCTGATCTCCGCGTTACGGCGGGTCAGCGTGGAGGCCATGATGATGACGAGGTCGCGCTTCTTGGCCAGAAGCTGCGGCAGCGCCGAGAGGCCATCGAGTTCGGGCATTTCGATGTCGAGCACGGCGACATCGGGGTTGATGCGTTCGAGCTGGTTGACCGCCTCAAGTCCGGTACGCAGGGAGGCCGCGACCTCCATGTCGTGCTCGGCGCCGATCCAGCGCGAGATCAGACCGCGGATGACGACGGAATCGTCGACGATCATCACGCGCAGTGGCCCTTCCCGCGACAGACTGACGGTCGAACTTCCAGCGAACGCAACACTCATTACTCACCAACTCAGACTGAAACGGTTCAGTTGAAAACAAACGCCGAAGGATCCGTTCAGCCCTCGGGCAGCACGGTCAGATCAAGCCGACTTCCTGGAACTTCGCCGTCACGATGTCCTTGTCGAACGGCTTCATGATGTATTCGTTGGCACCGGCATGCAGCGCGCGCGCGATATGCGCGACGTCGTTCTCGGTGGTGCAAAACACCACCTTTGGCTGGTCGCCGCCGGGCATGCGGCGCAGATGGCCGAGGAATTCGTAGCCGTCCATGACCGGCATGTTCCAGTCGAGCAGCACGGCATCGGGCAGCCCGCGCTTGCAGGCTTCCAGCGCCTTCTCGCCATCCTCGGCTTCGAGGATCTGGAAGTCGAGGCCTTCCAGGATGCGGCGCGCAACCTTGCGGATGACACTGGAGTCATCAACGACGAGACAAGTTCTCATGTGAGCCTCTACTTCCCGTCCCCGAGGGGACACTTCCAATTGCAGGTCGGTCGGCGGGCCGACCGTCGTCTCAGGCCGCCATCATTTCAGGCGCGAGCTCGAGGACGCGATCGACGTCGAGGACGACCATGAGCTGGCCGTCGAGGCGGTGGACGCCGCCGGCGAGCTTGGCCATGCGGGGGTCGAGGTTGACGGGGTTTTCCTCTTTGCCGTCCACGGGCAGGCGCAGCACTTCGCCGATCGTGTCGATCAGGAGGCCATAGGACTCGCCGCGCAGGTCGACGCCGACCGCCATCGGCACCTTGCCGTCCTCGGGCCGCGGCAGGCCGAGGCGGGCGCGCATGTCGACGACGGTGACGATGCGGCCGCGCAGGTTCAAGACCCCCGCGATCTCGCGCGAGGCCAGGGGAACGCGGGTGACGCGCTCGGGCATGAACACGTCCTGGACGCGCGAGATCGGCAGGCCGAACAGCTGGCCGCCGATCATCGCGGTGACGTATTCGACCATGGCGCCTTCGCTGCTTTGCGTCTTGCTGCTCATCTGTGTTTCCCCTGGTTCTTTATGAGTATGATCTTGTCGGAAAACCGCTTCACACTTTTCCGGATCATGCTCTACGCCGCCGCCCGGCTCAGCTCGGAGGCGCCGGCGGCACCTGCCGTCTGTTCCTTCAGCGCCGCGATCAGACCGGGACGGTCGAACTTGGCGACATAGTCGTGGAAGCCGGCCTGCCGGCCGCGCTCGATCGCCGCCGGCGAGACCAGCGCCGAGAGCCCGATGATCGGCATCGCGCCGAGATTGTGGTCGGAGCGGATCGTTTCGGCGAACTCGAACCCGTTCATGTCGGGCATCTCGATGTCGGTCAGCACGACGTCGAAGCTCTGCGCGCGCAGCGCAGCCAGGCCCTCCTGCGCGGTCGGCGCGGTACGGACGCGGTAGCCGGCCGCCTTCAGCACCGGCGCCAGCATGTTGCGGAAGAAGGCCGAGTCGTCGACCAGCAGCACCGACTGCGAGGCCATCGACGGCTTCATCTCCTTGCGGGTGAACCAGTCGGCGAACGCCATCGGCAGGAAGTGGCCGACGTCGATCACCTCGGTGGCCTGGCCCTTGATCACGGCCGAGCCCAAAATGCCGGCGCTGGAGCCGCCGACCTCGATGTTGAGGCGCTCCTCGACGATGTCGATGATCTCGTCGACGACGAGGCCCATGGAGCGGCCGTCATCGGCAAACACCAGGATCGGCTGGGCGCCCTGGGCGGCGATGGTGACGCCCTCGATGGCGACCAGCGGCATCAGCTGCTCGCGGTACTGCACCATGTAACGGCCGTTGCTGAACTCGATCTTGTCGGCCGGCAGCTCCTCCAGGCGCGTGACGAGGCCGAGCGGGACCGCCTTGGGCTGGCTGGAGCCGGCGCGGAACACCAGCAGCGAGGTGGTCTGCTCGCCACTTCCGATGTGATGGCCGGCATTCTCGTCGGTCATGTCATGGGCCGAGGAGCCGGAGGCGCCGAGCGCCTTGGCAATGCCGTTGGGGTCGATGATCATGATGACGGCGCCATCGCCCAGGATCGTATTGCCCGAGAACATGTCGATGTGGCGCAGCTTGGTGGACATCGGCTTGACCACGATTTCTTCGGTGTGGAACACGCCGTCGACCACGATGCCGAAGGTCTGGCTGCCGACCTGGGTGACCACGATAAAGCCGTTCTCGGGATCGGAGGCCGCGCCGTCGTCGATCTTGAGGAGCTTCTTGAGGTGGATCAGCGGCAGCAGCTTGTTGCGGAGCCTCAAGACCGCGGTGTCCTTGATGCGCTCGATGCGGTGCTCGGAGTTGGCACGGGCCCGCACCAGCTCGACCACCGAGAGCTGCGGGATGGCAAAGCGGTCGCCGGCGGCCTCCACGATCAGCGCGGAGACGATGGCGAGCGTCAGCGGGATCTTGATGGTGACGGACGAGCCTTCACCGGCAACCGACTTGATGTCGATGGTGCCGCCGATCTGGTCGATATTGGTGCGCACCACGTCCATGCCGACGCCGCGGCCCGAGACCGAGGTGATGGCGGCCGCGGTCGAGAAGCCCGGCGCGAAGATGAACTTGTGGATCTGGGCTTCGCTCATCTTCTCCAGCTCGGCCTCGGTGACGAGACCGCTCGAGAGCGCCTTGGCCTTGATCTTCTCGGTGTTGAGGCCTCTGCCGTTGTCGGCGATGCAGATGATGATGTGGCCGCCCTCGTGATAGGCGGACAGCCGAATGGTGCCCTGCTCGCCCTTGCCGCTCGCCGTGCGCTCGGCCGGGGTCTCCAGGCCATGGTCGGCGGAGTTGCGCACCATATGGGTGAGCGGGTCCTTGATCAGGTCGAGCACCTGGCGGTCGAGCTCGGTGTCGGCGCCGTGCATCTCCAGCTCGATCTGCTTGCCGAGTTCGCTCGAGAGATCGCGGACGATGCGCGGCAGCTTCTGCCAGGCATTGCCGATCGGCTGCATGCGCGTCTTCATGACGCCTTCCTGCAGCTCGGCGGTGACGTTGGACAGCCGCTGCAACGGCACCTTGAACTCGGTGTCCTCGTTGCGGCGGGAGATCTCCAGAAGCTGGTTGCGGGTCAGGACCAGCTCGGAGACCATGGTCATCAGATGCTCCAGCGTATCCACGTTGACGCGGATCGACTGGTTGGCGACGCGGTCGCCTTCGCTGGCCCCCTCGTCGGCCATCGACTTCTTCGGCGCGGCCTTCTCCTTGGGCGCCTTGGCGTCCTTGACGGCTTCCTTGGCCGCTTCCTTGGCGACAGGCGCCGGAGCTTCAGCAACAGGCGCGGCCTTGGCAGCAGGCGCAGGCGCTTCGATCGCGGTCTCGCGGAAGGCGCGCTCGAGCTCGTCCAGCGACACCTCGCCCGGACGCAACGGGCGCTCCAGCGTCTGGTCGATCAGCGAACCCGTGGTCATCTCTTTTGCGGGCGCGGGCGCAGCCGCAACAGGGGCTTCCGGCACCAGCGGCGGGGCTTCGGCAACGGGCGCAGCGCTACCGGCCGCCGGCATCGGCTGCGCCGACGCTGACGCGATCGGCTGCGCCGACGCTGACATCGCCGCCATGCCCTGCTCGACCATCGCTTCCAGCTTGTCGATGAGGTCGCGGTCGGTGCCCTCGGGCTCGGCTTCGGTCGCCTCGAGCCCGGCCAGAATCTCCTTGATGCGGTCGATCGACGACAGGATCACCGTCACCGCCTCGGCGGTCACCGGCATGCCGTCGCGGAATTTGCCCATCAGCGTCTCACCGGCATGCGCCAGCGCTTCGAGCCGCGGCAATCCCAGAAAGCCGCACGTCCCCTTGATGGTGTGAACCAGGCGGAAGATGTTATCCAGGATCTTGGCGTTGTTCGGCTCCTGCTCGAACTTCACCAGCTGATTGTCGACGGTGTCCAGGCTCTCGCTGGTCTCCGTCAAAAACTCCCGCAACAGATCATCCATGAAAACAGGCCTTCATAAGGGAGGGCGCACATGTGCGCCTTTCGGAATGGGGCCAGCTTCTCCGCAAAGCGTTTAATATTGGTTGAGTAAGTGCAAAAGAACGGAACCAACAAAGAGATAAGGCGCTCCGAAGATTTCGAAGCGCCTTGTAAAGCTTTGATTAACGAGTGCTGTGCGGTTGCCGTTTACGAAGCCGTAACGGTTATCGCCTCGCCCTCCGGCGCGAGCTTCACGGTGAGCCCGCAGGCCTGCGCCAGCAGCCGCGTATAATAAGGCTGGATCGCATGCGCGTCCGCGGCAGGTCCACGCTCGCCGCTCAGGAGCTCGGCGATGTTCTGCGGCAGGCGCGCATTGTGTCCAGTGGCGGTGACACGAAAGCTCATGGTCTCGCCGTCGCCGATCGGATCGACCTTCAGCATGCCGCCGCGCGGGATCGTATGCTGCGCGATCACGAGCATGTTGAGCAGCAGCTTGACGCGGTTCTTCGGCAATAGCAGCCGCGGCAGATTCCAGGTGATCGTGCACTTGCCGTCCTCGATGTGGCCGCGCGCCATGTTTTGCGCGTCACCGAGATCGATCTGCGCGCCGGACGATCCGGCCGCGCCGAAGGCGAGCCGGCAGAATTGCAGCCGCGCTGATGCCGTCTTGGCGCTCTTGCGGATCAAATCCAGCGCGAATTCACGATCCTCGGGCTTGGGATCGTCATCGAGAACCTCGAGGCCGTTGACGATGGCGCCGACAGGGCTGATGAGGTCGTGACAGACCCGCGAGCACAGAAGCGCCGCGAGTTCGAGCATATCGGGAGCAGTAGCGGTACCGGGTGACGAGGTGCCAGACATCGATGGTTCCTGGAATTGCGCGGCCGAAAGGCGGCGAATCACGCGTGCGCTAAAATTGGCCCGGGTTCTAACATTCGTACCCCCGTTGCAGCTAGCGCTTGCGATAGGCTCGAAGCGGCCATAAGGACGCGAATCAATTTGAGGCGAAAGAGGTGGCCGATGAATGAGGCATGCAGGTGAAGGGACGCATTGACGGGGCGGCTGCCGCGCGCCTGATGGAGCCGTTGACTGCGCTGGCGCTGAAGGCGGGCGAAGCGATCCTGGCCGTCAATCGGGCCGCGATGCGGGTCGATGGCAAGCAGGACGGCTCTCCGGTCACCGAAGCGGACCTCGCCGCCGACCGCATCATTGGCGAGGGGCTCTTGCAGCTCGCGCCCGACGTGCCGACGCTGTCGGAAGAGCGGGCTCAGCTTGCGACGCCGCCGTTTCAGGGCAGTTTCTTCCTGGTCGATCCGCTTGATGGCACCAAGGAGTTCGTCGCCGGCCGCGACGAGTTCACCGTCAATCTCGCCATCATCACCGACGGCGTGCCTCTGCTCGGCATCGTCAGCGCGCCCGCGCTTGGCCTGCTCTGGCGCGGCATCGTCGGGCGCGGCGCGGAGCGGGTGAGGTTTGATGGCGCTATCATCGGGAGCGCCGAGCCGATCCGGACCCGAAAGCTGCCGAAGCCGGGTGAGCCCTGGGTCGCCGCGGTCAGCCGCTCGCATGGCGATGCCAGGAGCGAAGCCTTCATTACCGGCCGGCCCGGTGCGGTCAGGCAGACGGCGGGCTCGGCCGTCAAATTCGGCCGCATCGCCGAGGGCAGCGCCGACATCTATCCCCGCCTCGGCCCGACCTCAGAATGGGACGTCGGGGCCGGCTGTGCCGTGGTCACCGCCGCCGGCGGCAAGGTCACCGACGGCAATGGTGGCGAAATCCGGTTTGGCGAGAATCGCGAAAACTTCATCGTGCCGGAGTTCATCGCCTGGGGCGACCCGCAAGGCGCCTGCTTCCCTACTGGCTGAGCTGCTCCTGCAGCGCGGGCCAGCGCTTGCCGACCTCGTAAAGGAAACGGTCGGGATTGGCGGCAAAGGCGTCGCGACTGTCCTCCCGGCTGAACAGATAGAGCCGCTGGGCCGAGATCACGAAGAAGCGAGGATTGCCGGCAACGACGACGCCGCGGGCGATATCGGTGGGATCATAACCGCCGAACTGCGGTCCATAGACTTCGGGATGGGCCAAAAACTCGGCCCGGTTGCCCTCGTTGCGGAATCGCCAGACCGCCCCCCACTGGCTTGCCTCGAACTCGGCCGTGCCCTGGGCGGGCCCGCCATCGACGAAATAGGCTACGGGGTCGAACCCCTCGATGGCCACCCCCGAAAAGCGGTTGACCACGATCCGCTCGGTGGTGGCGGCCTCGGCGGCTGGCACATGAAAAGTGAACCAAAGGCCGGCCAAAAGCGCAATCCAGGGGCCGATCAAGGCAATTCCGGGGCGCAGAGGGCTATCTTCCTGCCGTTGTGCCGTCATAGTTGCTGCGGATAACATCCGAGTCGAGGGGACATTCGGCGCAACCCTAGCCCTCGCCTGTTGGCGTCTGGTTAAGGGTGCGATCGGATTCGATACCAGGGGTTCTTTTATGACTTTCGCATCACGCCTCGCCGCGGTCGCGCTTGCCGCGCTGGTGGGCTGGATCGTGCCGGCCTCCGCACAGCAGGCGCCGCCGCCAAACCTGCCGCCGCCGCAGCGGACCCCGACGCCGAACACCTATGGGCCGGACGAGCTCGTCGGCGCCGGCCACCGTTTCTTCGGCAACGTCTCGCGCGGGCTCGCCTCGATCATCGAGAAGGCGGTCAGCCAATGGGGCCTGCCGAACGGCTACATCCTGGGTGAGGAAGGTTCCGGCGCCTTCGTCGCGGGCCTGCGTTATGGCGAAGGCACGCTCTACACCAAGAATGCCGGGGACTTGCGGGTCTTCTGGCAGGGACCCTCGCTCGGCTTCGACTGGGGCGGCGACGGCGCGCGCACCATGACGCTGGTCTACAACCTGCCCGCCACCAACGCGATCTACCAGCGCTTCGCCGGCATCGACGGCTCCGCCTACATCATCGGCGGCTTCGGCATGACGGCACTGACCGCCAACAACATCGTGCTGGTGCCGATCCGGTCCGGCATCGGTCTGCGGCTCGGGGCCAATATCGGCTACCTGAAATACACCCCGCGCGCGACCTGGAACCCGTTCTAGCGAACCTTAACCGGGGGCCTTCGACAAAAATGTCGAAAACAACCCCATGCAAAGTAGCCGGTGACCGCCGGCGCGATGCCTTGCGCATCGTGCGGAACCGTTTGACGCGTCGGGGAAATCAGCTGCATCACCGCATCATCGCGGCGCGCGGGGGATGGATGGAGCCGTTGCGAGCTGCTTTTCCGCCAGCGGGGGAGCCGTCGCGTCCCGACGCGCCCCTCCTTTTTCGGTTATCGATTCACGTTAACGACGGGCCGGGGCTGGCTTTTTGCCGGCCCGCCATGGCATGGTCTTTGGTAAATTTTTCCTTGTCTCTGGGAGTCTTGGCCCATGGTCGAACCGATCATGTACCTTGCGATCGGTTTCCTGCTCTCGATGCTGTGCGGGCTCGCGATCGTGCCGTTGGTGCATAACCGCGCGGTGCGCCTGACCACGCGCCGGCTCGAGGCGGCAACGCCGCTGTCGATGGCGGAGATCCAGGCCGACAAGGACCAGCTCCGCGCCGAATTCGCCATGTCCGCGCGGCGGCTGGAGATGAGCGTCGATCAGCTCAAGAACAAGACCACGAGCCAGCTTGCCGAGCTCGGCAAGAAGAGCGACGCCATCAACCGCATGAAGATCGAGCTTGGCGAGAAGAACGCCACGATCTTCGCCCTGGAGGCGCGCGAGAAGGCGGTGAAGGAGCAGCTCCGCGCCACCGAGGAGGAGTTCAACGCCAAGACAGAAAGCTTGCGCACCGCCGAGCAGGCGCTGACTGACAAACAGGGCGAGCTCGCCAAGATCAACCATGAGCTCTCCGACCGTTCGATGATGGCGGAAAGCCGCCAGGTCGAGCTGGTCGCGGTACGTGCGCAGATCGAGCAACTGAAAAATCGGGTGGGCGACGCCGAGAAGGAGTTTGCCTCGACGCAGGCGCGCCTGACGCAGGAGCGCTCGGACTCCGAGACCGCCTCACGCGAGCTTGGCGACGCGCGCGGGCGCGTCGAGAATCTGAACCAGCGCGTCACCGAGCTCGACCGCCAGCTCATCGTGCAGGTCAAGGAGGCCGAGATGCTGTCCGGCCGCGTGACCGATCTCGAGGGACGGCTCGCAACGCAAGGCAAGCTGCTCGCCGAGCGCGATTACGAGAACAACCAGCTCCGCCAGGGCCAGGAGACGGCCGAGCGCACCATCAAGGAGCTGCACACCGAGATCACAGGCTTGAGCGCGGGCAACAAATCGCCGGCGCTGGAGGCGCTGCGCAGCGAGAAGGCCGCGCTCGAGGAGCAGCTCAAGCTCGCGCGCGACGAGCGCGCAAAACTTCAGCGCGACATCAACGCGATCCAGCAGCAGGCCGAGAGCTCCTGGGCGACCGAGCGCATGGAGAACGCGCTGCTGCGCGAGCGCATCAACGACATCGCCGCCGAGGTGGCCAAGCTCGCGATGCAGCTCGAAGGCCCGAACTCGCCGATCGAGGCGCTGCTCGCGGCCGAAGCAGGCCAGGCGCCGAAGCCCGCCCCTCGCCCGGCCAACGGCGCCACGACGAACGGCGCGGCCGCGACCAGCCTGCCCGAGGGCGGCGGCACGCTCGCCGAGCGCATCCGCGCGCTCCAGGCCCACGCCTCCCGCGCCCGCCAGCAGGGCGCATAGGTGGCCAAAAGGCGATTTTCGTAGCGATTTGCGAGATCCACGGACAGTTTTCCGGCCTGATGCCGCCTGAAAACTTGACACCTCTGGCCCGCACTTCTAAATCGCGGGCTCTGACGTGCCGGTCGGCCAAGTGCCTGACCGGCACAATGGTCCCGGGCGCATAGCTCAGCGGGAGAGCGTTCCCTTCACACGGGAGAGGTCCAAGGTTCGATCCCTTGTGCGCCCACCATTAGGCCTTGATCATCAACCACTTAGTGAATTGATTCCCTGGATGTGTGCCCCAGAAAAGCCGGGGCACAACTGGGGCACTTCGGCACAGTTGATGACCGGCGAAATGTCGGGCCAGTGCGTCCGGATGAGCGCGTTGTATTCACTGGCGCTCGAGAGGCTCGGTTCGCAGCGCGGCTACGTCGTGGCCCGTTCGCTTTACACTGGCGACAAACGCATCTTCGGCGAAGACAAGGAGGTTCGATGGCAAAGAGCTGTTCTCGGAGTCGAACCTCGATTGGGACGGGCATGCATGGGTCGTCTATGGCGATTGGCTCGCAGATGTGTCGGTCTCCCACCCAATTGAACAGGGACTACTCGGACAGGCTCCTAGAGCACTGACAGCCGAGATCATCAACGATGTGAGAGCGGCGATAATGGTAGATGCGCCGCCGCACCCTGCCTTCATCCACCAACTCTTGCGCGGAGGATGAAAAAGGCGGGCGCAAGCGCCCGCTTCCATGACTAACGAACGGACTTGGATCGAACCTCAGGCCAACCGCCCATGGCGACCGATCATGCTCTCGATCATCATATCACGCATCAGCGTCTTAAGATCTGGCGGTGCGTCAGGGTTCTCATTGTGGTGGATAATCGCCTGATTCACCTCGCGTCCGCAGCCGTCGACCCACCCCTGATTTTCCTCATGGATTGTCTGCGAGCCATCGGGCGTCAACTGATCGAGAGTCCGCCCAGCGTTGGACTGCGTCACCTTCAGATTGTCTTTGCCATCCTTGTCGTCAGCGAGCCCCTCGATAACCATGGCGTTGTCGCCGTTCGTAATCGTAAGCTTTGAGGAGATGGCTTTGCCTTTACCGTAATCGACGGTGTTCACGGTGATCTTTGTGCCGTCATCGAGCTGCGGGGTCATGTCTTTCTTGAAATCGAAATCGTCCCTGCCGTCGCCATTGGCATCGACGTGAGGATCGCCGTGGATCTTCATGACATGGCCGGTCTCGTTGTTACGAACCATCCAGGTGCCGTCCTTCTCCTTGGCTGTGATCGTGTACTTGTCGCCAAGGTTGATCGTGGCCTTGCCATCCTTGACCTCATGCGTCCACACCGGATCCGGCAAAGGCGGTTGACTCTGGTACTGGTAGGTGCCCGCCGGAACACCGCCGGCATACCGCTCCAACAACGTATTTGAACGTGGTATTGGCGGCCGCGCCTTCCGGCACCAAATTACTCGTCGCCGCATCGAAAGCACCGACCACGGGAAGACCGGTCACGGGAAGATACACCATTGTAATTCACTCCTGTTGCATTGAAGTCCTTTTGCATTGAAGTAAGCGGCAGATTGCGAGCGCCACGCGCATAATCAACCGGGCACATTACTCACGAAATCTTCCGAAAGCACCGTTCGCCCGCCCGTGGCGGGCGCACCATGTTTCTCGTTGCCAACGACACCAGCCTTGATGAGATGAGGCGACCCTACCTCTCTCATCCGAGCTCCCCGGCACGTTCATATCGCGCGCATCCAACTCGCAGGAACTCTACCCGTAGTACCTGTCGAAAAGCTGACGATGAGCAACGACCGACTAGCATCTCAGCTTTCGTTACCACCCGACCGACGTGCGCCTGTGGAGCTCATGCGGGGCATGCACTACATGGGCGTGTTGCCGAACGAGGACCGGCAGCAGACGAATTTCACCATTGGTGGCGCGCCATACACGGCAACGTTGGGCCCGTCACGTAAGCAAAACGACATTCGGGTCTTCCTAACGCGTCGCACGTAATGGCTGTGGACGCGACCCGTCCGACAGCCTCAACAAGGACTGAGCGAGACCGCTGACTTCGGCCGAGCCACGAGCGCCACCTTGTCGGCTGGGGAAGATGTCCTCACGGAGATAGCAAAACGGGATGTGGCGCGATGCGCGGCAGAGATCCGTATTGAATTCGATGGCCGCCCAATTCTCCCCGACCGTTGTCAGAATTTGCCTTACCTAACCTTGGACTGTCGCCTCAAGTTCTCCTCTCACTCTCGGCTTTGCGGGAAATCGGTCGATCAAGCCGATACTGACTTCTCCAACCAAGGGGATCGTATTCCGGGAGTTACCACCATTTGATCCTCATCGCTTAGACGATCTTCCATGCCTAAAAGGCTGAGCCCCACAGCATTGTGGCTCGACACGTCCGTCAGATCTCAGCTCGAGCACAAGCCGATAGATGTTGGTGGTTGCAACCGATCCCCCGTTGTCAGAGGATTGCTCGCCGATAGACCCGTTCGTATGTCGCTGTAAGCTCTGGTGCAACCCCACTAACGCGCCCGTCCGAAGTAGACAGCATTGTTCATGTATTTCTCCTAGAGCGAAGACCTGCAAACCTGTTCGTTGGGGTGTTTCATGAAGAGACGAGAGAGCGATGATAGATTTGATTTTAGAGCCGGTGGGGCACCCTCTACGACACCCAAACGATCAAGAGCTAAGAAGCTGACTGCAACAATGAAACGACGCGCTTTGAAAACTCGGAAACCCGAGCAGAAGCGCTCCCCCGTTTCGTGAACGAAACTGAATACTCGAGAGGCCTTGGAGGTTGTCGAAGCGCAATCAGACGTCGTTGAACCGCCTTATGGTTGAGGCACGGTTTCTGGAGTCACTTTTCGAATGAGAATACTTCTACTTCTCTTCGCGGCGCTTTCAATCATGATGGCCGCACATGGGCCGCGCCAGGATGTTTTTGTGCCGCGCTCGACCGCGCCCTTGCCTCCAGTCAACGTGCCCTAGCCGCTGATCCTATCTGAGACATTGACGCTGAACACGAAAGCAACGCGTCGAAGGTCGGGAAAGACCCAGTAGGCGCGCCGATCAACGTCGCTCGGCTTAATTTACTTGAAAGTATCGACGGCTGGCCCTTCGCCCCCTCGTTCAGAACCCTGCAAGAGGACATCTTCTTCGAGTAACGCGACGAAACGCGTGCCATACGCGTCGATTGATCCGAACACAAGTGGATCGTTGACTTTCCGTTCGGCGTAATAGATCACAAGCTCTAGAATGGAACGGCCTGAAATTTGTAAGTGCTTTCCACCATCCATCAGCATCTCGTCGATCTCACGGCACCATCTTGCTCGGAGACGGCCACAGCAAGGGATGCAACCAGCATTGCTCCTCGATCTCAAAGAAGAGGCTCGGCGCCTCGCCCGGATCACGCACGAGCAGGTCGAGTCTCGCGTCCTGATCGAGGCCGAAGAACTGACCGAACAAAAAGCCACAGCCCGGCGGCGTCCGGCGCTCATCCAAGACGAGATGCGCCGGATCCAAGATGAGGTCGGTGCGAGCGAGGCAGCCGCGTGGCGCACGCACCGCGAGACGCAACGCTTCGGCCGGCCGCGAGCGCGTGAGGTTCTTTGCCTTGCTGATTTTCGCCGCTCGATAAGCGGCGCTCGCGCTATAACGCCAGCGGTGCGACCGTCCTGCAATTCGAGAGGCTATGCCGTCACAACGGTGGAAAAATCGGCACGCGGTGCGTCGCCGTGGAACGTGCACCGCGTGCCGCCGAAGCTCGTGCCAGTGCGCGGGCGACCAGCTCGCCGATACTGGTCGCCTCTTCCACGAGCATCAGTATGTCGCGTATGCCGCATCCACCTGACGAGAAGCTGACGGGCGGCCACTTGCGTCTGTCTGGTCCGGAGGCAGCCATGGCCATAATTGAGCTGTACGAGACCTATTGCGCGCTGGAGGTGCAAATCACGCGTTAGGCAGCGGCGCGCCGAGATCGAGGAGTCGATCTGCGCGCGGATCACGGTGAGACCTGCATCGGCGATCTTGTGTTTCGCGTCTTCCAAGTCTCGATTGCGGGCCGCCGGCTGTCTTCTTTTCGAGTGACGCGGCATCTGCCTCCGCCGCCGGATGAAAGCGCGGGGGTTCGGCTTCTCACGAACGCGGGCCGATTTGCTAGGCTAGCACAGGCCAATGAGCGAAGAGCGTTGGATCGCGCAAAGAGGTCCTGCGGATCCAATCCTCTGCCCGCCGGCGCTGTCGCTTGAGGCGCTTGTATTTAGCCATCGCCCAACGCGCGAGGCGTCGGTTCAGATAGCGCAGCGTCGGGTTGGCGTTCATCTCGAACTCTCCTTTCCTATGCTGCTGCAGCACACGCTCAATGGCTGGCCTGCATGTTCCCCTGCCGACGCTTCGCCAGCGCCCTCACGGACGCTGCCGCACGGCTCGGGGCCGATGTGAGGCGCTACTCCTTGGTCGTAATGGACTCTCACCATCTATTCCTTGCCGGCCTCCCGGCGCACACTCGGTCAGACTAAGCCGTTGATATATTTTGCCTTGTTAGGTGCTTGCCCTACGTTTTGTTCACGGTGGTTCACCCAATTCGTTGCCATTTCGCGGCGTTCTGAAGATGATGTAACCTTGAGGGCCCACTCGCCGGCGTTTCGGTTACGTTTTTGACCAGATTGTCAGGAGACGAGTATGCCCGCCCGCACCCAAAGCGCCGGTACCTCGCGCGCTGAGTTCATGCGAGCCGCGAACGACGAGCTAACCAAGTTCGAGCGCCGCGAGCGCGAGTTTCGGAAGAACGACCGCGACGAACGGGCCAAAACGTTGCAGTTGCCGGTGGAAAAGTACGACACTGAAGATTGGCGCGCACGGAAACCATCAAGCCTACTTCATCGAACCTGAGACCGCGCGCTCTCGGTGCGACATGAACATGTCTCAACACGACAGCAGTGCGGACAGGCGTCTGTCTGACGTGGTGGTCTTGCTGCAGGGTGGCATCGACACTCGCTGTAGGAACGGAATAGGGAAACGGCACGAACAAGAGGTTGAAGGCATGATGTTCTGACTCCCGGCCGAGTTCGTCGGCGATATGCCAATGCGTAGTTACATTGGCGATCGACGGCAACAGAGCGAGGTGGTGAGTGAGGGAGCGAAGCGTGCAGCCGACGGTCGGCGGCGGAGCCAGCGCATCGATCCGCGCCGTCATCCGTCGGCACAGGACCTCGAAATCCTGCACACCCATCTGTGGCCAACGCCGTAGCGGGATCGGATTGGCCGCCGCGCCGAGCAGCGGAACAACGGGCTCCGAGCCGACTCCGCCTGGTCGACCGACGACGACGTTGTCCGCCGCCACGGCGAATCTTTTGCTGAGGAATTGCTGGCAGTTCCGTCGGCCGAGTTGGAAATCGTGCGCGCGGAATCTTTCGTCGAGAAATCCGCCGAGGCCGCCGAGCAAGCCGCAAGCGATCGCGTAGCGTTCGAGCGGAACCCGCGCTTCCACCGTGGCCGGCGCCTCGATCCGGGGAACGCGGCGCAGCGGCGCAATCAGGAAACGGCTGAAGTCGCGTCCGTCGACGGCGGGAGCGAGATCAGAAGCGCGAAAGCGCGCCTGGTTGAGCAGCGCCGGCAACAGCGCGCGGACGATCGCGGTGAGCGCGGGAGAAGGCGAGCCTACAGGCAGGAAATTCGGCGGCTCGGGAGACGGCGCCACCATTATGTTCGTCCGTTCGACGGTCGTGCCATCTGTCGGAGCGCGCGACGATCCCCCGATCAATGCGAACTGTGCGTAGTCGAACGGGTTGTTGTTGACGATGCCGCCGTCGAGGCTCTCGAAGTTGAAGGTATCGCACTGACCTAGCTAGTACCCGGAATCAGAGCTGAGTGACACGGCGGTCTTTGAACCGGCGTTGACGGACCTTTTTCTTGGTCCAGACGAAGGGCACTGCTTTGTCGTTGTATGCCTTGATGTAGGCATCGATGTGTAGCTCGAGCTGTTTCAGGCTTGTGAAGGAGGCACCGCTGAGCGACTGCGCCTGCAAGATCGAGAACGATACCTCGACCTGATTGAGCCAGGAAGCGCTTGTCGGCGTGAAATGAAATTGCACATTGGGATGGGCCTTGAGCCAGGGCTCTCGTGTTTGTCCAGTTTCCGACAGCGGCGGCGAGAATGGCTGTCGGATTAAAAATACGGCCGCCGTCTCCCGCGTGCGACTTGTTCCGAACAAGATCGGCAGCCGCAATGCGAAGGACGGGGCCAGCGTGGCTGTCATCGAATTATTGGTAGCATTGAGCAAGCGCCCACGCCCACGATTTCAACTACATTTGAAACTAACAATGAACGCCGATCTCGCAAAAGGAGCGAACCCGATCGTTGGCGCATTCAGCAAACGTCGGGCTACGCGCACCAGGCTGTTCGTCAGTCCCGTTGGTTCGAGATCGGGAAATTATGAGCACGAAGGAATGGTTATTGCATTGACTTCACGCCCCCCGACTTGGGTGCAGTGTCGATCCATCCATATTGCTGAAGTGTATGCAATCAAACAGGAGGGAACGATCCGAGAAGCTCGTCGTCGTTTCAATTCGAGGACCCGGACCTAGCGCGGACATGCTGCGTCTGGCTGCAGCTGTTCTGAGCGCGAATGAGGCGGCATGTTCGATAGCCCCCCATGATAGCAACCGGAGCCTTGATTTCGAATGCTTCATCATTCGTCGACACGCATTGCCGGGTTCGACAAACGTCGTTCCGGCGCATTTCTCCTGATTTTGGCTTTCGCAGAGAGGTGGTTGATGAACACAGCACGAGCCCAGCGGGTCGCTGGCATTAGTTCCGACGCTTCCGAACGAGACGCCAGCGAGCTCTCAACCGGCGCGCGGCACACAGGATCGACGCCTTGACCGGGGCGCGCGCGAGCCTCGATGCCTGGCCGGCCAGCGAACCATCACTGGACGAAATCCTTGACGCCTGGGCTAGCGCCGACGGGCAGAGCGAAGTCGAGGACCGGCAAGAGGCGGCAAGACGGACGAGGACTTGGCAGACGGCTGGCGATGTGGACGGGCCGCTGAATCTGTCACGGCTGTCCTTGACGGCCTTGCCCACCGCGTTTCCGGAGGAACTCCAGGAGCTCAATGTCGGCAACAACGTGCACTTTGCCTGCCGCGCCTCCGGCAGTGCTCCAGACGCTCAGGCGCAACGTCAATCAGATCGTCGGCGCGCCCTCCTACCTTCCGGCTGCGCTCCGAAGCCTCTCTGCCAATCACAACGCGCTGAGCAACCTGCCCGATGCCCTCCCGGCGGGGCTCCAGGAACTCGATGTGCGCGTTAACCATCTGACCAGCCTGCCCGACACTCTGCCGGCGCCGCTCTCGCGTCTCGTGATCGGAAACAACCAGCTAACCAGCCTGCCGGCAATGCTCCCAGCCGGGTTGCGGGCGCTCCATGTCCACCACAATCGACTGACTGGTCTGCCCGACACTCTCCCGGCTGGGCTTGTATGGCTGGATGCCGGTCGTAATCAGCTGACCAGCCTGCCCGAGCCCCTCCCAGCCGGACTCCAGACGCTCAACGTCGGCCGCAACCAACTAACCAGCCTGCCTGACACCCTCCCGCTCCGAACGCTGCACGTGAGTCACAATCGGCTAACCAGTCTGCCTGAGACACTCTCGGCTGAGCTGCAGAACCTCGTGGTCAGCAATAATCAGCTGGCCAGCCTACCGGAGACTCTTCCGGCTGGGCTGCGGACGCTCGAAGCCGCGTGCAACCGGCTGACCCACTTGCCCGAGACCTTGCCGGCTGGACTTGAATTGCTCGACGTTACGCGTAACCAACTGACCAGCTTGCCGGAAACCATGCTGACACAGCTGGGCCCTTGGTGCAGGGTTGTACTGGACGACAACCCGCTGCCCGAGCGGGTGCGGACGAACCTTGCAACAGCCATCCGTGAGCCGGGCTACGCCGGCCCTCGAGTCTTCTTTTCGATCGGCGGAGAGGCGGGGCCAAGTCAGCCGCCGCCGTTGCACGCAGCGGTGGCGGATTGGGTTGGCGGCGAACCGGAGATGATCGCGACCTGGCAGGGGTTCGCCGAAGAGGCAGGAGCTCAGGAATATGCGCGCTTTCTCGACCGGCTGCGACGCACCGTGAACTATGGCAGCGCCGCGTTTCGACAAGCGGTGTCTGAGGATCTGCAGCAGGTGGCAATGAGGCCACGATTGCGCGAGCTGTACTTCCAACAGGCCTTCGGGGCGAGCGCGAGCTGCGAAGATCGCATCACTTTGGCCTGGAACCACATGCAGAGCGCACGCCTGACCGCCGATGTCGAGGACGGGGCATATGACGATCGGCTCGACCAACTCATCGAGCAGGCTCGTGTCCTGTTCCGCTTGGGCGTACTCGACCGGATCGCCCGCGAGAAGGTCAGCTCGCTTAGGTTTGTTGACGAGATCGAGGTCTATCTCGCCTATCAGGTCAAACTGCGCGGGCGGCTGAAGTTGCAGCTTCTCGCCCCCGACATGCGCTTCTTCAACGCGTCCTATGTTACCGAGCGCGATCTCGCCGTGGCCGAGATGCGGGTGCGGCATGAGGAGGCAACGCAGTTCGATGACTATCTGGCAACCCGCTGGCAACCCTGGGAGACGGTGCTGAGCCGCATCGAACCCGAGGCTCATTCAGCGATGCAGGAACAGTTCCTCAAGGCGATGGAGGAGGAACTCCCCAACCGCGTGCAGCAACGGCTCATAGCTGATGGCCTGACTGGCGACGAGGCCGAGATACAGCTCGGAGCCTTGATCCGCGACCAGATCGCCTCTGAGATCAAGGGCGAACTGACACGCCGGGTGCGGATGACCGCGGCCTCTAGAATGGAGAAAGAAGCGCATAAGCGCTTCTCCTCCCCGAACCGTACGGGCAGTACAGCGCATACGGCTCTCCGTTCAAGTCTGGCCCATGCGCTCCCATTGCTCGCGATCGTTGTCCAGGGGTCGTATGATTGAACGGGAAATTTCCAGCTTGTTGCCTAGTCAGATCAAATATTTGCACATAACGTGTGCGTTACGTCCGCCCGGCGCAAAATCGTTGAATACGCGTACACGCATGGGTCAACACCGCCGTCGGGCAACTCGCGTGAGAAAGCGCTCGCAGCGGTGTGCCTCACGCTTATATTTTCTGTGTTACAAACAGCAAAGGTCCGCGACCAATACCGAACCGGTTGATGATTCTGTGATGAACAATGCACCATTTGGACCCAACGCTATGTTCGTGCAGGTCGGGCCCGCGCACGATTTGATACGAGCAAGACACCCGCCATTCGGCGCGAGCACGAAGGCGTGGCCGAGCGACGCATGAGCTACGAACAACCGTCCTTCGCGATCCATCGCCAGCCCATCCGGACCGCTGGTTCCAAAGAACGTGCTGAAACTACCGACCTTCGCGATTCCACCATCGCGCATCTGCGGCACGCGCCAGACGCTGTTGTCACGCGTCATCGCCACAAACAGGACGGTTTCATTCGGATCGAGCACCAGACCATTTGGGCTCGGTCCGTTTGAGATCAAGCATTCGAGTCGGGCGTCCAGTCGCAGGCGAAACACGCGGCCTGTCGGGTCGTGCAGCCCGGTTTGACCCAGGTCGGTGAAGTAGATGTCGCCGGTCGACGCGATATGCAGATCGTTGCAGCCCTTGAACGATTCGGAATTGCGGTGACCGAGCAAGGTGCGGATCGTGTCCCAACGCGCATCCAGCTCCATGAGGCCGTTCATTTAGTCGGCTACCAGGATGCGACCATCCGGCGCAATCTTCAGCCCATTCGGCCACCCCTCATATTCGATGATCAAGGACCAGGAGCCATCCGGTGCAATCCTGAAGATCCGGCCGAAGGGAATGTCGACGACGTAGAGGTTTCCGGCAGCGTCGAACGATGGTCCTTCGATGAAGCAGTCCACCGGTTTGCCACCGCGGTTAGCGTCCGCCCAATCGGAGCGCTCCGCAGGCCGGCGAAATTTGGCCGGCATCGTCGCAAAGACACGCGTTTCGATAACCTGCGGTGGCTCGTCGAGGTACATCATGGCGACCCGTGCAGCCGCAGGCCTTCACAGCCTCCCGGAACTCCTTCCAGCTCGATCGGCTTTGCGATTGCGGAGCGCGGATGGCCGTAATGGGATTTGCATGCTTGAGGGGCGCCCTCATGGTGCCGCCTCTAACGGAGCTTGGACCTCTCTGCGTTCACCGCAAAGGTAGGCGTGCAGCGCGCTGAGGCAAGCATCCGCGCTCATGAGATCCCGCTGGCGCTGCGGGGCAATGGTGAGATCGGCAAGCTGATAGATGGGATTGCGCACTTGGACACGGTTTGTGACCGTCTTATCCTGGTCGGCGGTTTGCATCTTCGGACGCTTGGTGTTGTGCCTCAGGTTCCGCCTGATCACGTCCTCGTTGGTATTAAGCCAGATCGTGACCGCTTTCTGCCCGACATGCTGCCGGATTTCGTCGAGCATGAACGTCCCATCACCGGTTGCGAGTACCGCCGGCCCTTGTTCGAGCAGCTGCCTGATCTCATTCATCTCAAGATTCCTGAAATGCGCCTCTCCATCCTCAGCAAGAATCTTAGTTATGGACTTGCCGGTCTTCGCCTCGATCTTTTTATCGGAATCCACGAAGCTCAACCCCAGTTTTTTGGCGAGTACACGGCCAAGAGTGGATTTCCCTGCGCCCATCATCCCGACGAGCACGATCGGTCGCGCGCCCAACGCGCCAAGAATCTCTGTCGCAAGCGGGGAGTGCGCCGCATGTCTCGGCGGGGCCACTTGCAACCGGCGAGCTAGGCTGGCACCACCAACTGTACTAGCCGCATCGGCCTCCCAGTGGGGAATCGCGATGGCCCCGTCGGGAATGACAACCTTGTTGCAGGCCTGTCGCACGCGCTCCAAGAGTTGCTCGGCTCTGGACTTATCCAGGGGCTCTCGACTCACGCGCTGCAGTTCCTGCAGCTTCTGCAGCTCCTTGTAGGTGTCGTGATTGTTGATCTTGGCGTCGTAGCTGTCTGCCGTGTGGAACTCCACCTCGAAACGGTATCCGCCCGGCGTAGCGAGCACAGTCTTGATGCCGACGAAGGTCGGCGATCGCGCCTTGAACCAGTTGGTCGTGCTGACCTCGGTATAGCCGCTCTCTTCGAAGGCTAGAATGGCTTTCTTGAAGGCACGTGTAAAATCTTTATCAGGAAGTTCGAAGACGTGGCGTACAGCGTTGCTGATCAGCTGGGTACCGGCCTCAAACGGGGCCTGCGTGCCGACGAGCTGATCTGTCATCGACCCTTCCGATCTCAAACGCTGAGCGAGATGGGGCAGATTCACCTGTATATCGGCATTCCTGAGGGCTTCGGCAACCGAAGTTGCCGTCGGAGTGATGTCCTTCTCTTCGGTTTGAGCGCGGGAGGCTTCCATTTGGGCGCGCTGTGCTGCCTGCTCGCTGGTCAATGTGATTGTCGTGGCTGAATCATCGGCAGCAAGCTCTCGGCCCGAGGGTTCAGGCAGAATGCCTCGCTCCGCGGCAAGTTTAATCGATACTTGCATGACTGAAGCCGCCAGCGTCGGATTGTCTTTGAGATCGTCCAATGTCGCATCGACATCGAACTGACCGTGGCTGAGAGTAGCCGCCATGCTCTTGGTGTAGGGCACCGATTTCAGCCCCGGCGTCTGTTGCAGCAGGCGCTGAAGGTAGCCGCTCTTCATCATATAGGTGTTGGCGCCAGTGTCGGATTTATAGGCGTCAGTTCCGACCTTGATGCCAAGGCTCAGGAGATTGCTTGCACTTTGCACGAGGTCGGATGGATTGTAGCCATCTGGTCGTGGGTCGATGCGCGCAGGGTAACGATCGAGGATAAGCTGGACGCGGTCACGTGGCCGAGCGATTGCCGGATAGGTCTCCGCCAGCTCGGGGAACAGTTCGCCGAGCTGTTGACTCAATGCGAGCTGTGCCTCGCTCACGCCGGCGACTGTTTCGGGCAGGAGTTGTTCGGGCAGGCTCGCGGCCCACGCCTCGAGCTCGGTGAGGAGCAACTCGGCCATCTCGCGCGCGACCGGATGGTCTGCCAGTTCGATCTCGTGCCGCGCATTATCGAGGTTGTCTTCGACGTTCTGAGCGCTGACCTGCTCCTGCTCCAACAGGCTTCGGATTCCTCGCTTGAGCTCTTGGTGAACGCCTTCATAGGTGCCGAAGATGGCACGCTCGGCAAACCACTGTCGGGCCTCATTGGATTGAGCCAGAAAGCCTCGCTGCAGGCCGGTGTATATTTCAAGAACATTCCGCGTGGCGGCGAGGATCTGGCTGGCGCGACCGAACTTGTAGTGACCGTCCTCAATCGCTGCGGTATGCGACTTTGGCGGCTTGAGCGAGCGCAATCCGCGAGCTTGCTCCTCTTGATCGAATTGCCTAACATGCTCGTAAAGCTGCGGCCGGTCGCCGATGATGAGCACGCTATCTCCATCGAAGTCGCCGTCAAGCTTCTTCTGTTCATTGGGCGGCACGGCAACCACCGAGCCTGAGGCAAACAATTCGGTCGCCTGGAGGATGCCGATGCAGTCGACCGGCGTGTCCACCTTCGCGCGGTCCTTGCTCTTGGTCCAGCTCGAATGGCACTTTACATCCTCGGCAGACATCACCAGCTCCCTGTCGGCGAAGTCGGCCGGCCACATCTCATCCGGCACCACGATCAGAAGTCCTTTGGCGAAGAAAGTGGGATCGTTGGCAGCCAACTCCTCCGCCGATTTCTGGGCGACATTGAAACTGTATTGGATGGTGGCGCACTTATCGAGAAATGCCCCAGTAGGATCCCCATCGGCGGCCGACCTGACCCGGTCGGCGGCGAAGGGACGGAGGTTGGGCTTGTCGTAAGGGGATCGCCCGATCAGCACGCCACCACCGCTCAACGTCTCGCTCTTGAGCGTCGGCACATGGAGGCAGTCATCAGCGGACGGGATGGCGATGGCGCCCAAACCGTTGATATGCCCGGCCGTGACGGTGCGAAACAGCTCCTCTGACGTCAGCTTTTGCTCGTCCCGACTCTCAAGCCAGCTCCTGGCCTGCTCGCGCGCCTCATCCGCGACTTGATCGCTGCGCGGATAATGCTGGAGTGCCGAGACCGGTAGGGATGATCTCCTTTCACCATAGGCAGGCACCCGGTCAGGACCTTCCTGCTCGCCTGCCCGGCGAACAGCTGGCATAACGTTGGCCACCGAGGCCCGGATGAAGCCACAGCCGTCATGCGGTCGTAACGCAATGGGGCCGTCGGACCCTCTCAGCTTGAAGGGATGCTCCTCGTTGGCAGGGCGGTCCGGCAGCAGCGCCAATTTGAAGGCGCCTTCCAGCGCGTAGTCGTGAGGAGATAGACCTTTGATGGCCGGAGGCGCCGCAAAACCCCTGCGTTGAGTGTAATAATAGGCTTCTTTGAAAGGGGCCCAGGCCCGCGAGAGCTGCTCGAAGGCCGTGCCCGGGGCGGTTTCGGCATAGGGAATCGCCAGCAGCTTTCCCCCGGAAGGCTTTGCTAGCTCGCCTGGAGCTCGGGCCGCCACCTGAGACACGCTCATTCGCGGCGGCTTTAACTTGCTGCCGCCGAACAGGTCCATGCGGTATGGTACACCGTTGACGGTGACCGTGCGCGCCAGCATGAAGGCGCTCGGCGTTGCTGGCAGTTGCACCGCGACCACGGGCAGGGCTCCCGAGGTCAGGCGATGAAAAATCGAATACCGTCTCTCCGGCTCCGTGGCCAATGGCCGCCCCTGCATGTCCACCACCGGCAACTGCATCAGCCCCGCGTCACCCTGCGGAGTTCTTGGCGCGTGGTCCATGGCTTGCAAGACCTGATGCACGTCGAAGATCGACGCAGGATGTTGCGCCTGGATCGCCGCCGCATCCTGCTCCATGAATAAGTCCAGCGCATCTGCGGGACTATCCGCCTCGATCTGCGCGATCAGATTCCAGCTCATGCTGGAAAGATCGCCTTGAATCAGGTCGCGCGCGCCAGCCAGGATCGCTCTGGTCCCATGCTGCAGCTCATCCTGCCTGATCCGTAACTCGGGCCTCTTGCCCTCGACATACGGTGACCTGAACAATCTCTGCAGGACCGCACGAGCCTTAAGCGTCTGATAGATCGATAAGGCGGTGCAGCGGCTCGCAAGCGGGCCACGGGTCCGCTCGGCATCGCTTGCGTTCAGATGCGCCTCGATCTTGTGCTCGACCACAGGTTGGACGTCGTTGAGCAGGTTGAGGGCCTGCCTGCGGTGCCAGCGCAGCGGCCTCTGTGGGCTGCGCGCCAGCGGCAGCAAAGCAGCGCACAGATTGCCCATGGTTTCCAGATCGTTCCGGGTCATAAAATCAGGGGCTTGACGCAATTCCGAGAGCCGATTCAAGCCTGTCAGTGCGAGCAAACCGAGGTCATCAACCAGCCTAGCCTTACCCAGCGCCTTGAAGATTGTTGCGATGTGCAGAACGTCAGCCTGCCCCAGACGATCATTATCATAGTGCAGGTAGTGGGCGAGCTTGTGCAACCGATCCTTCGGCAGAGTAGCGTCCGTAATTTCCCCACTGTCCTCTGCCCCCATGATCGTTCGCGACAGAGCATTGGCGAGCATACTCAGCTGAGGCGTGGTGAACACACCGAATCGCTGCCCTCGAGCACCTAATCCGCGCGCGATGTCCATCGTGGACTGCCGGCACGCCGCCTCTTCCGGCCATTTGGTGAACCCGTTCACCAAGGTCGCCACTACCTGCGGAGCGAAATCAGAGAGCTGGCGCCGACTGGCTTCCCCGGCGATTGCGGCCGCGGCTTTGCCGCAGTCCTCCTCGTCCGGCCACTTACTGAAGCCGTTCACCAGATTCGCCAGTCCCAGTGGTGCAAAATCAGAGAGTTCGGCGCGGCGAAGAACCTCACCCGCGATCGCAACAGTGGCGTCGCGAGAGACCGGCGATTCCGGCCATTTGCTGAAGCCGTTCACTAGGTTCGCCAGTCCTTGCGGGCTAAAATCAGAGAGTTCGGCGCGGCGAAGGACCTCACCCGCTATCGCAAACGTGGCTTGGCTAGCGTCCGGCGATTCCGGCCACTTGCTGAAACCGTTCACCAGATTAACCAGCTCCAGGCGAGTAAAATCAGAGAGTTCGGCGCGGCGAAGCACCTCATGCGCGATCGCGGCTGTGGCTTGCTGAGACTCCGGCTGATCTGGCCACTTGCTGAAACCGTTCACCAGGTTCGCCAGCTCCTGCGAAATAAAATCAGAGAGCGATGCGGCGCGCCCAAGAACCTGCCATGCGATTGCGACCGTGGCGTCCCGACAGTCCGGTGCTTCCGGCCATTTGCTGAAACCGTTCACCAGATTAGACAAGTGCTGGTTGTTAAAATCAGAGAGCTGGGCCCAACGGCGACGGACCTCGCTGGCGACCGCTACTGTGGCTTGCTCAGACGCCGCCGCTTCTGGCCACTTGCTGAAGCCGTTCACCAAGTTCGCTAGGCCCTGCGGAGCAAAGTCAGAGAGCTGGCGGCGACGGACCTCACCTGCGATTGCGACCGTGGTGTCACGACAATCCGGTTCTTCCCGCCACTTGCTGAAACCGTTCACCAAATTAGCCAGGTGCTGATGATTAAACTCAGAGAGCCGGGCGCTACGGCGAAGGACCTCATGCGCGATTGCAACTATGGCTTGCTGAGACGCCGCCGCTTCTGGCCACTTGCTGAAACCGTTAACCAAGTTCGCCAGTTCGTGTGGAGCAAAATCGGAGAGCTGGCGCCGGCGGATCTCCTCAGCGATTGCGACTGTCGCCTCGCGACAACCCGCTGCGTTCGGCCACTTGCTGAAACCATTCACCAGATTAGTCAGGTGCTGGTGAGTAAAATCACGGAGCTGGGCGCCGCGGCGAAGGACCTCATGCGCGATCGCGTCCGCGGCTTGCTGATTTCTTGTCCCTTCGGGCCACTTGCAGAAACCGTTCACCAGGTTCACCAAGTCCTGGTGATTAAAATCAGAGAGCCCGAACTCGCCGCGCGCGGCGCGACGACGGACCTCACCGGCAATCGCTCCGGTGGCCCGGCGAGACCACTCGTTTTCCGGCCACTTAGTGAAGCCGTTCACCAGGTTTGCTAGGTCCTGCTGACGGAATTCAGAGAGCCGGGCACGGCGGTCACGACGGAGCACCTCACTGGCCATCGCGCCTGCTGCTTGGCGCGATGGCGCCTCTTCCGGCCACTTGCTGAACCCGTTCACCAATGTCGCCAGCGTCTGTCGAGAAAGATGAGATAACTGGTCGTCGCGGCGAAAGACCTCGTTGGCGATTGCGAGCGCGGCGTCGCGACAGTCCGTCCCGTCCGGCCACTTGCTGAAACCATTCACCAGGTTCGCAAGATTCTGGTGAGTAAAATCAGAGAGTTGGGCACGGCGGCGAATAATCTCAGTGGCGATTGCGACTGTCGCTCTGTGATAGTCCGCATCGTCCGGGCATTTGCTGAACCCGTTCACCAAGTTCGCCAGCTCCTGCGGAGTAAACCGAGAGAGCCCTTGCTCGCCGGCGCGGCGAGAGAGTTCTGTGGCGATTTTGACTGTGGCTTGGCGATGAACCGCCTCTTCCGGCCATTTGCTAAAACCGTTCACCAGGTTCGCCAGCTCCTGATGACTAAATTCGGAGAACCCGAGGTCGCGGTCAGCGCGGCGAGCGACCTCACCGGCGACGGCGACCGTGGCCTGGCGAGACGCTGCCTGTTCCGGCCACTTGCTGAATCCATTTACCAACGTCGCCAGCGCCGGTTGAGTAAGATGAGACAGCTGGTCGTCGCGGCGAAAGACCTCGCCGGCGATTGCGAGCGCGGCTTCGCGACAGTCCGCCCCGTCCGGCCACTTGCTGAAACCATTCACCAGGTTCGTCAGATTCTGGTAAGTGAAATCAGAGAGTTGGGCGCGGCGGCGAATAGTCTCAGTGGCGATTGCGACTGTCGCTCTGTGATAATCCCCATCGTCCGGGCATTTGCTGAACCCGTTCACCAGGTTCGCCAGCTCCTGCGGAGTAAAACCAGAGAGCCCTTGCTCGCGGGCACGGCGACAGAGTTCTATGGCGATTCTGCCTGTGGCTTGGCGATGGCCGCCCTCTTCCGGCCATTTGCTAAAGCCGTTCACCAGGTTCGCCAGGTCCTGATGATTAAAATCAGAGAGCCCCAACCCGCCGCGGTCAGCGCGGCGAGCGACTTCACTTGCAATTGCTCCGGTGGCCTGGTGACACGCCGCCTGTTCCGGCCATTTGCTGAAGCCGTTCACCAGGTTCGCCAGTTCCTGCTGACTGAATTCAGAGAGGCGGGCACGGTGGTTGCGACGAAGGACCTCACCGGCCAGCGCGCCTGCGGCTCCGCGAGAAGCGGCCTGTTCCGGCCATTTGCTGAACCCGTGCAGAAGATTCACCAGGTGCTGGCGAGTGAGTCCAGAGAGCCCGGCATGGCGATCGAGGCGGAGGACCTCGCCCGCGACCGTGGCTATGACTTGGCAAGAGACCGCCTCTTCCGGGCATTTTTCAAAACCGTTCACCAGGTTCGCCAAGTCCTGCTGATTAAAAGCAGAGAGCCCGAAGTCACCGGAAGCGCGGCGAAGGACCTCACCGCCGAGCGCGGCCATAGCGTGGCGACAATCGGCTTGTTGTGGCCACTTGCTGAAACCGTTCACAAGGTTCGCCAAGTTTTGCTGCGAAAAATCAGAGAGCCGGAAACGACGGTCGGCGCGGCGACGGACCTCACGGGCAACGGCTTCAGTGCCATCACGAGTCTCCGGCCGCTGCGTCCACTTGCTGAAACCGTTCACCAGCAACGACAAACCTTGACTTTTCAGCGCCCCAAGCGCCTTGCCTTCATCGCGACAAAACTCGGCGATTCTGATCGTTCCATTACGGCATGTCCTCGATTGCGGATACCGACCAAATGATGCAGCCAAAAGCGAAAGAGCTTTTGGCTCGACTTCGCGTAACAACGCACCATGAAGCTGCGACACGCGAGCCGCGATCGCCTTGCAAGCCTCGACACCTTCCTGACCTCCGGCCTCGCGACTGACCACGTTGCATGCCGTCGCGTAGCCCCACGATTTACCGCGGCGGATATCGTCCTCGAAGCGAGGGACAAATTGACTTCTGAATTGGGAGGCGGCCTTTTGTACGAATGTTGCATGAATCGCGTCGTCAGCCCTTTGCAGCTGCTTGTCATGGTCTACCACTGCACATGAGAATCCAACGATGTCGCGGGCGAAACGAATCGCGTGCAGGGCTGCGTTGGATTGCTGTTCTGAGATTCCACTTTGCGCATGTGTGGCGACACCATCCATTCGGCGCCGTTTTGACTCTCGATCTAGGTCGGATACGGACCGCCTGCGCAAGGAAGGAGCACTTTGTCGTGAACTCCTGGACTGATCGGCACCGCGATCCTCGGCACCGGAACGCGACGAGCTTTCCTCCCAATTTGGCGCGCCGCGATGCGGCAAATGGAGAAAACCTGGCTGGTCGTCACGCACATCAACGGCGCGATCATGCTGGTCGTCACGCAACTCAACGCTGCGACCGGGCGGCATGCGGCGCCGGACATTGCTGGCCAAAGGTGGCCTTTGAGCGGACGACGCCCCCAAATCTCGATTTTCAGAGCGCAAGCCTTGCACGACAGAACTGAACGTCGAGCCATCCCCTCCACCGCCGACATCTGATTCAGCACGGGACCAGTGCGCATCTGGTCCGCTGGGCGCGTTCCCAGGTCGATCAACTCCAGTCAAACTCCGCCCTCCATGCAAGCGAGAATGAGCCGATTTAGAAAACTTGGCACACACGGTCCCGCCGGACAGCCTCAACGATTGTGTTTCGGCAGCTGATCAGAGAGGTCTCCTTACGCTGCACCGACGAGACGTGACTCGCCACAACCGGCAAGCGCGGACCATTTCTGCACAATTGTTCGCACTGTGGCATCGAAGATATCCACTTCACCTGACGTGAAGCTGACCTGCGCACAGCCGAAAACGGAGGCAATCCGCGAGGGAGCTTGCAAAGATCGCGCGCATCGCGCCGCGTACTTGTATGCGGTCGGACCCAATGTTCGATCATGATGCAGCAATGAGCATCGCAAAAGGAAGCTCGGCAGCGGGCCCATTCTTCGGCGAGGTATATGCCCCGTCCGAGCGCGTGACGATACGCGCTTTGTGCCGCATTGCGGCACTAGTCACAGCGTAAATGATGCTGACTCGACCAACCGAAGGAGGGCGAGTGAAGAGCTACATGATTTGGCCCGTGGAACGACCTCGCGGGGTCAGCAAGCTGCTCCAGCACCTTCCATCAGACCGGCAGCGTTTCATACTCCTCGTCGTGCCATCCGAGCGCAGTCGCGGTAAACGCCAAAGCTTGACTTATCGTGCGGCGGCACATGGCTTGCGTTCGCTCATCCGTCGTTTGACGCCAAGATCTTTGACGCCAAGATCATGGATTCTACTGGTCCTGAGCTTGCCAACAGCGCCGTACGGTGAGATCGCGATGAAGAGGTTACAGAGCAGGCGATGAGGTGATCTAAGATTCGAGGCTCGGAGGCGACAGCCTAGAGGAACAAAAAGACGGAGCTGGCGCTCCCCGCGCGGCCCACTTCCGCTCTCCAATGCAAAATATCCTTAGCGCCCTCAGGGATGGCAACTTGCTTACAAACCTCTCGCACGCAGAGCTCGAGTTCTTTGGATTTAACTTGATCCTGTCCATTTCCGGCTCCTGGTTGCTGCTGCTCCTCCAGCTCCTTATACGTATCGTGATTGGCAAGCTTGGCCCGATAGCTGTCTGGTGTGTGAAACTCCAGTTCAAAGCGGTAACCTTGCGCTGTGGCGAGCACAGTCTTGATCCCCACGAAGTTCGGCGTTCGTATCCTAAACCAATTGGTCGTGCTGACCTCAGCATAGCCTCGATCGTCGAAGGCCAGCATGGCTTTTCTGAAGGCCGCTGCAAACTGCCCATCAGGGATCCTGAAGACATGACGTACGGCGTTGTTGATCAGCTGTGAAGCGCTCTCGCAGGGGACGCTCACGCCGGTGAGCTGCAATCGTATGGTCCTTTCCGATTTCAAGCGGCGATCGACGTGGGGCATCTCAACTTCGATCTGGTATTTTGTGCGGAGCGTTTCGGCAATCTCACATACCGTAGTCGTGATTGTCTCCTCCTCGATTTTGGCGCGCTCAGTCTCAAGTTTAGCGCGCACGGCGGCCTCCTGGCGGGTCAGAGTGATCGTCGCAATAGAATCGGCTGCGGCCGGGCGACGGCCGGATGGTTCAGGCAGAATGCCGCTCTCCATGCTAAGCTTGATGGAGGCTTCCATGACCGAGGCCGCAAGCGTCGGATTGTCCTTCAGATTTGCCAATGTCGCATCGAGATCCAGCCTGCCCTGGTTGAGACTTGTTGCTATGTTCTTGCTGTAGGGAGCGGGCCTCAGTCCCGGGGTTGCTTGTAGCAGTCGCTGAAGCTGATGGCTTTTCTTCAGAAAAAGGCCGGCACCAGTGTCAGATTTATAGGCGTCGGTTCCGACCTTGATCCCGAGACTGAGGAGGTTGTTTGCGCTTCGGACGAGGTCATCGGGATGGTAACCATCGGGTCGGGGATGGATCCGCGCCGGGTAGTGGTCAACAAGCATTTGGACACGCTCTCGTGGCTGAGCCGTTGCGGAAAAAGCCTCCGCCAGATCGGGGAAGAGCTCCCACAGCTCCGTGCTCAGCGTCAGCCCTGCATTGCCGCTGCCCTCAGCGGTTACAGGCGGGGCGTGCTCATCCGTAGCCCATGTCCCAAGGTCGGCAACGAGCAGGCCGGCGATTTCGCGAGCGACCGCATGGTCTGCCGCCTCGATCTCGTGCCTTGCCCTGACGAGCGTGTCCTGGATGTCCTGCCGACGCGGCTGTTCCTGGTTTAACAGCTCACGAAGGTCACGCTTGAGTTCCTGCTGAATGCCCTCATACGTCCCAAATACGGCCCGCTCGGCGAACCAGCCTCGTGCGTCGTGGGATTGCGCCAGAAAGGTGCGCTGCAGACCCGTATACGTTTCCAGGACGTTCTGCGTGGCGGCCAGGATCTGGCTGGTGCGACTGAATTGGTAACGCTCGCCCTCGATGGCGGGTGTGTGCGACTTGGGCGGCTTAAGGGAGCGTAGTCCGCGCGCTTGCTCCTCTTGATCGAATTGGCGTACGTGTTGATACAGGGCAGGCCGATCGCCCAGGATAATGACAGTGTCCCCGTCGAAGTCGCCATCGAGCCTTTTCTGTTCGTCAGGCGGGACTGCAACCAGCGACCCCGGAGCGAACACTTCGGTTGCCTGGAGGATGCCGACACATTCGAGCGATGTGTCCTCCTTGACGCGGTCCTTGCGCTCGGTCCAGCGCGAATGGCACTTGACGTCCTCGGCCGATAGCACCACGCCTCGGTCGGCGAAGGCGGTGGGCCACATTGCATCGGGCGCCACGATCAGAATGCCTTTGGCAAAGAACGTGGCATTGTCGGCAGCGAGCTCGCCGTGCGATCTCTCGGCCGCATTGAAGCTGTACTGCATGGCCACGCACGTATCGAGAAACGCCGCGGTTGGATCCCCGTCTGTTGCCGACCTGACTTGCTCGGCGGCAAACGGACGCAGATTGGCCTTGTCATAGGGGGAGCGCCCGATCAGGACGCCCCCTTTCGCGGTCAAAGTCTCGCTTTTGAGCGCGGGCACATGGAGACGGCCATCGCTGGATGGTACTGCAACGGCGCCGGGTCCCCCGATGTTTCCGACCGTCACGGTGCGATAGATCTGTTCGAAGGTCAGTTTTTTCCCATCTCTGCTTTCGAGCCATGTCCTGGTCTTCTGTTCCGCCTCATCGGCCACCTGCTCGCTGCGCGGGTAATGCTGCAGCGCCGAGGCGGGCAGCGATGATCTGCGTCCCTCGCCATAGGCCGGCACCCGCTCAGGACCGTCTTGAGTCGCGCCGCGGCGAACGGCCAGCATTCGCTCGGCCAGCGAGGCTTTGATGAAGCCGCAACCGTCATGTGGCCGCAGCGCGATCGGCCCCTGCGGTCCACTAAGTCTGAAGGGATGCGCCTCGACTTCCGGACGGTCCGGCAGCAGCGACAGCCTGAATGCGCCCTCCAACGCGGAGTCGTGAGGTCCCAAACCCTTGATCGCCGGAGGCGCCGCAAATCCCCTGCGCTGCGTATAGAAATAAGCCTCCTTGAAGGGGGCCCAGGCGCGCGACATTCGCTCGAAATCCGTGCCGGCTGCTGTGTCGGCATACGGAATGGCCAAGAGCTGGCCCCCGGAACGTACGCGGACGTCACCTGGCGTACGGCCAGCGATCTGCGCCACAGTCAATCGCGGCGGCTTCAATTTGCCTCCGCCGAACAAGTCCATGCGATAGGGCACGCCGTCAACCGTGAGCGTCCGCGCCAGCATAAAGGCGCTCGGCTTTGCCGGCAGTTGGACCGCGACGACGGGAACCGCACCTGCGGTCAGGCGATGAAAAGCGGAATACCTTGTCTCGCGCTCCGTGGCCACGCGCCGGCCCTGCATGTCTACCACTGGCAATTGCATCAAACCCGCGTTTTCCTTTGGAGGCGTGGGCTCGTGGTCCATGTCTCGCAAGACCCGACGCACGTCGAAGGCAGCGGGGTGATGTTGCGCCAGGATTGTCGCTGCATCCTGCGCCAAGAACGAGTCCAGCGCACCCACGGGACCATCCGACTCGATCTCCGCGATCAGATTCCAGCACATATTGGAAAGATCGCGCTCGATGAGATCGCGCGTAATGCGCAGGATCTCTCTGGTCCCACGCTGCAAGTCCTGCTGCCTCATCTGCAGATCGGACTTCTTGCCCTCGACATACGGTCGGCGAAACATCGTTTTCAGGATCGCACGGGTCTTGAGCACTTGATAGATTGAGAGCGCGGGGCGACGGCTCGCGTACGGGCCGCGGATCCGTTCCGCATCGTCCGCCTCAATATGCGCAGCGATCTTTTCCTCGACGATGCCCTGGAGGTCGTTCAACAAATTTAGGGCCTGTCTACGGTGCCAGCGCAGATGAGGACTGCGTGCCAGCGGTAGCACAGCAACGCAGAGATGTCCCATGGCCTCGAGGTTATGCCGGCTCGCAAAGCCGGCGTCACCACGCAATTCGTCAAGCCGATTTAACCCAACCGATGCGAGCGAGCTCAGATCATCGAACAGCCTAGCCTTAGCCAGCGGCTTGAAAAGGTTGGCGATGCTCAAAAGCTCGGCCTGCTCGAGGCGATCACTTGCATAGTGCAGGTAGTGGGCCAACCTATGTAACCGATCCTTCAGCAGAGCGGTCTCGCTAATCTCGCCGCTCTCCTCTCCCCTCAACACGGCTCGCCCCACAGCATTCGCGATGATGCCGAGCTGAGGCGTGCTAAAGCTGGCGAATCGTCGGTCTGCGGTGCCAAGCCCGCTGGCGATATCCACTATCGCTCGAAAGCACACCTCCTCGTCCGGCCACTTGCTGAGGGCGTTGACCAGGTTCGTCAGCTCCTGCTCATCAAAATGAGCTAACCGGTCAGCATCTTGAATCTTAGCTGCAATTGCGACAATGACTTCGCGAGACGACGCTTCTTCGGGCCAATGGCTGAAGCCATTTGCTAGGCTCGCCAGCCCTTGCGGAGTAAAACCGGAGAGCGGATCGGTGTTGCCAGGACGAGAAAGAACCTCAGAAGCAATCGCCATCATTGCATGGCGAGTGCTCGCCTCCTCAGGCCATTTGCTGAAGCCGTTGGCCAGCATCGCAGTTTCTTGCTCATTGAAGCCAGACAGCTGGGCGGTGTTACCGACCCTAGCCGCTATTGCCGCTGTCGCTTGGCGGCAGGTCACGTCCTCCGGCCATTTGCTGAAACCATTCACGAGGATCGCCAGATGCTGCTCCTCAAAGCAAGAGAGTTCGCCAGCGCGGCGAAGGGCCTCACGGGCGATTGCGGCCGTGGCTTGGCCACAGTCGTCCTCTGCCGGCCACTTGCTGAAACCATTGACCAGGTTGGCCAGGTGCTGCTCCTCAAAGCAAGAGAGCTCGCCGGCGCGGCGAAGGAGCTCACGGGCGGTTGCGGCTGTGGCTTGACCACAGTCCACCTCTGCCGGCCATTTGCTGAAGCCGTTCACCAAATTCGATAGCCCCTGCGGAGTAAGCCGAGAAAGCTGATCCTCATGCTCGCCGCAGCGACGGACCTCGTTGGCGATTGCAATCGTGATTTGGCGACAGGCCTCCTCCTCCGGCCATTTGCTGAAACCGTTCACCAGATTCGCCAAGAAGTGATGAGGAACACTGGAGAGCCGGTCGTCACCTTGGGCGCGGCAATGGATCTCGGTGGCGATTGCAACCGCAGCTTTGCGAGTGTTCGACATTTTGGGCCACTTGCTGCAGCCGTTTACTAAGTTCGCCAGCTCCTGCTCACTAAAACGAGACAGTCGGCCGGACTGTCGGACCTCACGGGCGACTGCCGCTGTGGCTTGGCCACAGACCCGCTCAGTCGGCCATTTGCTGAAACCGTTCACCAGGTTTGCCAAGTGCTGCTCGTTGAAACGAGCGAGCTCGCGGGCTCGGCGACAAATCTCACGGCCGATTGCGACTGTGGCCTGCCGACAATCTTCCTCTGCCGGCCATTTGCTAAAGCCGTTGACCAAGTTAGCTAGTCCTTGCGGATTGAAGCCAGGAAGACGGTCCTTGCCGCGCAGGCTCAGAACCTCGCGAGCGATTACGAGTGTCGCCTCGCAAGTGGCCATCGTATCTGGCCACTTGCTGAAGGCATTAACCAAAGCCGCCAGTTCCTGGTCCGGACAATTGGAGAGCTTGGCGCCGCGGAAAAGAACTTCATCGGCAATTGCAAGGGTGGCCTCGCGCGTGGCCGTCCGGTCCGGCCACTTACTGAAACCGTTGGCCAGGTTCGCCAAGTCCTGGTAGGTAAACCTGGAGAGTTGTTCGACGCGACCGAGAACTTCATCGGCGATCCTGAGTGTGGCCCTGCGCGTGGCCGTCCTTTGTGGCCACTTGCTGAAGCCGTTCACCAGGTGTGACAGCTGCTGCGGGGGAAAAGAGCGAAGTCCGTCAGCACCACGGCGGGCGCGATTCAGGAGTTCATCAGCGATTGCCAGTGTTGCGTCACGACACTCTGACTCTTCTGGCCACTTGCTGAAACCATTCGCCAGCAACGATAGACTTTGGCAGTTCAGCTCCCGAAGGACTCCAGTATCATAGCGACAAAATTCGGCAATCCTGATCGCTCCGTTCCGGCATTCCTCCGCCCAGGCGTGTCGACCGAACGATGAAGCGAAGAGTGAAAGAGCTTTAGGCTCCACTTTCCTCATTAGCGTGTCATCAAGCCGAGACACGCGAGCAGCCAGGGCCCTGCAAACCTCTATGCCGGCTCGACCTCCGCCTTCTCGGCTCACCGCGTTGCAGGCCGTGGCATAACCCCACGCTGAGCGAATGTTACCCACCAACTGGCCGACAAATCTTGCTTCGAAGTCGCCCGCGGCCTTTTGCAGGAACGTAGCCAGGTCCGCGCCCCGCAGCCGCTTCGCATGATCGACGACTGCAATTGAGAACCCACGAATGTCGCGAGCGCGATCGATCTCTTGTAGAGCTGCGTTGAGCTCCTCCGTCCGCATTTGAATTATTTCTGCGTTCGCGCCCTCGACGCTCTGCGTGGAAGCATCGTCGGCACGCTTTCGTTTTTGCCCCCCGCTTAGGCCGGCGAGGGATTCTGCATGGGGCGCAAGCGCCGCTCGCGCCGAGTTCCGGGCATCTTGGTCGCCGAGCTCGGATTCGCCATCAGAGCGTGAGACTCTGGCTTCACGATATGGCGCCCCATGATGGCGCTTCGCAGGTCGCTTCGAACCTGAGCCTTGGTCGGTCTCCACATGCTCCCTGCACCGCTTTCGCAATTGGGCATCCAGGCCGGGCAAGGAATGGCTATGCCGCTGCAGTGCGTCCAGTGGCGAGCCTTCGGTCCCTCGATCGCCGGGGAGGGGCTCGCCCCCCGAACGGACAGAGCTCGCCTCCCGACGTGATGCACTGCTAGACTCGACATCAGATCGCTCCGCGCCTGCACCGTGGACCATTTGCATGCGCCGCCTTTCTGTTCGGCCGCCGCGGTCAGAGATCGATCGCCCACCCGCCGGACGCGACTCTGTTTGCGATCGCTCTGGATGCTCGCGCAACAGATCCCGATCGGAACGGGAGGAGCTCGCTTCCTCCCGGGAGAGGAAAGGCCGACGGCTGCCACCGGCTTCGCGCTGCAGCTCATGCGCCAGGATTTGCCGTGCACTGAAAGCAGACATGTCGCGGAAAACATCCGCGCTGCCGGGCGCGGTGCGAGACGAGGACGCCCTTGACTCCTGATGCTCAGAACGCAGCTGATCGACAACAGAACTGAATGATTGGCGGCCTTCTGCAGCACCAGGGCGCCCCGACGAACGAGACGCCTCTGCCCCTTCGGAGGGTCCGATTGCAAGTTCCGTGACCGGCGACTTGCCGCGCCCATCAATGCCCGTCATAGCCCAACTTCGCTGCAGGCAAGAACGCGCCAGCCACGACGTTTGATCACTTTCAACGAACTCCTTCCCGCTTGTGCCGCTAATTTCATCGAAACGCTCCTTGCCAATGAGGATTGACCGTAGATCGTGATTTCGAATGATCCAGTAGGATCTCGATAGGACTTGGACGTCATCTTCGACCCCGGCTTACGATTGTTGCAATCGTCGAGACATGAAGCCGCCCGCATCATATCAGACGACATGACACATTGACCGGTTCGAGCGCGGCGGTCTGCCGCTTGGATTGGGAAGACTGCCTCCTTAGCGGATGGCCATTCTGGCCCGAAAGACGCTGCCGAACACTCCACCCGATCAATTTCGGGCGACCGTTTTGACAGATGCTCGACTCGAATGGAGAGATCGTCGTAGCACTCCAGGCATCAAACTGCTCGTTGGCTTATCAGCTGTGAAGGCAGCTACTGGCTTAACGGCGCAAATTCCTAGAGAGACAATCTGACGGCAAGCTGACGCATTCATCAGCTTACGTGTTCAGCTCCAGAAAAGTCCGGCCTTTGGTCGCAAGTTACGGCTACGTGCATTAGCACTACACTTTCGCCTCGGGCTTATCTCGATGCGCGGCAGCAGGCCGGTGCAGCGCAGGATCAGCACTCCGCCCTGTTCTGTCACGAGGGGCGCAACGCCCGCTATACAAAGCAGGTCATCGCCTTGTTGCTCGTCGACGTGATCCGCCGAGCCGGGCTGAAGCCGCCAGAAGGGCGAATGGTCCCCCGTCTTCATGACCTGCGCCACTCGATGGTCGTGCACCGTATCCTCGAATGGTACCGCTCGGGTATCAATCCGCAAGACCGGCTGCCCGTTCCTCGTGACATATCTTGGCCGTAAGGATGTCCACTACACCCTCATCTACATCACCGTTACACAAGACCTGCTGCATCTTGCGAACGAGCGGTTCAGGGCCGTAGGCGCGCCATGCCTCCTCGATCTGGGGCGGAGGTGCGGCCATGAACAAGAACGCGTTCCCGGAGTTGATGCGCGCGTTCTTCTACGAAGGGCTCGTCGAGCAACGCAATGCATCGATCCACACGGTCCGATCCTATCATGACACCTGACGGCTGTTCCTGCGGTTCGCCGCACAACGCGCGGAAAGGAAGGTGGCGGTGATCACACTGGCCGATCTGACTGCCGACGGGGTGGCTGCCGTCCTCGGTCACGCCGAGCACGACCGCGGCGGTACGATCGGCACGCGCAACTGCAGGCCTGCCGCGATCCGCAGCTTCTTCAACTTCGTCGCAACCAAGGATCCCCGCATCGATCGCTCAGTGCGTGGAAATCCTTCACATCCCAGTCAAGCGGGCGCCGGTATCCGAACCATGTTATCTGGACCCAGCGGAGGTAGCAGCGATCCTTGCCCAGCCAGACCGCTCCACGCTCGAAGGCATGCGCGATCACGCACTGCTCTCGTTCCTCTACAACAGCGGGGCACGGACACAGGAGGCTCTCGATCTCTGTCCCAGGACGATCCGGTTCGATAGCCCAAGTTGCGTTCGCCTTACCGGCAAGAGCCGCAAGGAAGCATCTGCCTACTCTGGCCGGAAACCGTGCTGTTGCTGAAAAAGCTGCTGGAGCGACAGCCGCGTGCATTGGACCAGCGGCTGTTCGTCAACCGCTATGGCGAGCCGCTCAGCGCATCCGACGTTCGGTTCAAGCTTGCAGCCTATGTGAAGGCGGCGGCCGAAACCACGCCAACGTTGCGGACTAAGCATGTGACGCCGCACAGCTTCCGACACGCCACCGCCGTACACCTCGTCTCGGCGGGGGTCGACGTCACCGTTATCCGTAGCTGGCTTGGTCATGTGAGCCTCGACACCACTAATCACTATGCCAGGGCCAATCTGGAAACGAAGCGAAAGGCGCTGGAACAGGTCAGTGCTCCGGAATCGGCACGGCATCCCCCGTCATGGAAGCGGGATACGAGCCTGCTCGCCTGGCTCGACATGCTCTGAAATAGTGCGAAGGAACGTCAATCAAGAACAGTATCAATCCCGCATCCGGCGGCGAAGATCGGACAGTTCGCGCGCAATGCCTGTCGATCTCGTCCGCGCCGGCAAGTTCGATGAGGCCGAGCAGGCCGCCCAATGACGAGTTGCGGTCGCGCTTTGTGGAGAGCGCGCCCAAAGGTTACGTGAAGATGTTCAAGGCCATGGCGCGATAGCGGCGGCTGCGAACACAGATCACGGCCAGTGTCCGGCCGCAGGCCAGCTGGAACGCCGGATCGCCGCGTAAACGATCGAGATCATTGCCATCCTCGTAGCCGCACGCGATGGAGAAGATACGGGCGCGGATCAGATCCCCAAGGCTGTGCACGAAGTGTCCCGGATCGCGCCGCTCGGGGAATACGCAGGACAACTTCGCGGCCAAGCCGAGGCGCTGGTCCGCCATGGCCAGAAGCATGACGCCGCCATCCGACGTCAGCCTGCCGCCGTCAAACGCGGCTGTGATCTTCTTGCGGGAAAACGGCTGGAAATGAGAACGGCGGACTCGTATTGTCGGTCATGGCGAGTGCGGCGGCGGCCCGGATGCGCGCAGGGTGGGTGTCGGCAACCGAATCCTACGCCACCTCAGCGGCTTACGCCACCCTCGCCAGCTTCTCAACAATCCGCTGATGAATATGACGGGCTAGTCAGCGTTGGCGGAGAAAGATCTCATTCTCCCAGCCTGGTGGCCCGATAGTGGCCGTGTAGTTCACGCCTTGAATGGCGAGATTTGTCTGCGGCTCAGCCGCGCTCGGCAGCACGTTATGCAAGCGCATTCCCTGCATGAAGTTTTCCGTCGCCCACTGGTCGCCGTGCTGCCAGCCCAGGGGAAGGTACGAATCTAGATTCGGCACCGCAAGCGGCGCGTGAACCGGGAGATATTCCGGGCCGGAGGTCGACTCCCCCATCTCCCACAGGGGCGAAGGATTGGGCTGATTAACACTGACGGCCGGCGAATGGGTAGGTGAAGCCAGCATCTCCAAAAGCTCTACCGTATCTAAACTTTCAGCCGGCAGCTGGCCGGTTCTATCCGCTGCCGGCCCAATCTCATCAGGAGCGACAGCCTGGACTGGCGAGCGGAAGGCTGGGCTTGGCTGATCAACACTGTCTCCCGGCGAATGGGTGGGTGAAGCCAGCATCGCCATAAGCTCTGCTGTGTCCAAACTTTCGGCTGGCAACTGGCCTGTTTGATCCGCGACACCCCGAAGCTCCGCCGAATCGTAAATAGATCGCGAGGGAGCGGGCTGACCATCCAGCCGTCGCAGAAGCTCCCCTGAATTGACACTTGGCACCGGCGACTGCACGGCCAGGCCCTCCGCATGTGGAGAGCTGCCCGCGCCGGCGGGCTCCTGCGCGTTGCGGTAATCGCGAATGATGTTCAACCCGGTGATTAAATTCTTGTTGCTTGAGTATAGGCGTTTCGCAAGCCTGATCAGGGACTCGTGATCCAGCTTGGCAATTCCTTGGCCGTCCTCTTTGAGCACTCCAGCAAACCTGTAAAGTTTGTCGGTATAGTGTTTGACGGTATGCTCGGGTCGCCCGCTGGCAAGAACCGCACTATCGATGAGATCCTTGTCCTCCATAGAGGGAACACACTCATCCTTTCGACGCGGAATGCGAGCAGCTACAACATCGGGCTCACGGTACTCACGAAGCACCTCCAACGCAGACGCCATTTTCACGTCATCCCCGAAGGACTTTTTGACGTGAGCGACCAGGGAATTGTGATCAAGAGTAGCAATTGTTTGTCCCTGAGACTCGAGAGATTTCGCCAATCTGCGAAGAGTCTTCGCATTGTTGTCGGCGGTAGTAGGCGTCCATCTTCGGCGCGCAGCAGCTGCGCCGATGGCTGAGTCGATCAGGCTCGCATCCTCCAAAGAAGGAACATAACGTCGGGAGCTATCTGAAGCCTTGGGCTCGCGGTACTTACGAAGCGCGTTCAATGCGGTAACCATTGAACCATCAGCGGGAAAGAACGCACTAGCGTGCCAAACCAACGAATCGTGATCAAGCGCATCAATCGTCTGGCCCCGAGAGGCAAGATGATTTCCCAGTACGCGAAGAGCCCAAGTATAAGTGCCGACCGTGTGCGATTGTACATTCCTCGCAAAATGCTCGGCTGCCGCCTCGATTAGGGTCCGGTCTTTTTCAGTTAGATGAGGATAGCGGGAATCTGGTGTCGCGCCCGCGGCTGGAGCAACATCGGCCTGGCGCACCTCAGCCAAGCGTCGCTCAAAGTCCTCCTGCCCGGCCTGTCCCGCTTGCGGTTGTTGCAATATGGCGTGATGCGCCTCCGGCCGGCCCGACACATCGAATGGATTGAAGTTGCTTGCGTCCACGCCAGCCTCACGTCCACGAGGTCACCGGAGAAGATCACAACTACAAGAGCTAGCTTTCGAGAAGCTGACTGAAATAGACCCCGAGCGCGGGACAAGCATGGCCGACAGCGCGATGCCTATATGAAGCTGAACCGCAGGCCTCCGGCAGAAGCCGACATCGGGGAATATTCCGCGTCAGCCGATCCTCGGTTCATCAAATGGTGCTGACGCTGGAACGAGTTGGAACCACTAAAAGGCAGCAAAGGACAGTCGCGGTCCTCGCCGATCCCAAGTGTCTGCCGATACTTAACTGACCACCTCGACCAATCCGGGGTCTTCAGGGAACCGAGTGGACGATTTTGGGGATCATGGCGGCGGAAGCATGCAGGTGAGAACCTTGAGGCGGCGTCCTGTTGCGCCAAACATCGCCGCGGCGGCCGCCAAACAGATGCGCGACGGGGACGCTGCTTCGGCCCTACAGCATCTCGAAAGCCTGAAGCGGATCCTCGATCGCGAAGAGCCGTCTTATCGCAGCTGAGCACCACCGCGATTGAGCCAAGCCCAGAACATAACTGAATAGTGCGAGTCAGCGCCGTACGCGACGGGCTTGACTTCGCTTTGACGTGCCCTGGTGTCGTACCTCACGAACGTCGATAACCGATCATCAACCATGACCGCCCGCGGCGAGTTTGCGTGTCGAGCTTGCATATTAACGGTTGTCCGCACTGACCTATCCTTAACCTGTCTTGGAGCACCATCCGCGGGATCTTGAGCAATCCTGGCGCACAACTTGATGGATCGAACCGAACTCGATAGCGAAATTGCACGCGTATCCGGTTGGTCATTTGGACCGACCCTCGAGGCGTCCTATGAAGGTCGCTCAGGGCGTTCGATGGCCCGCCACATGGCGCGCGCGTCGGTGGTTTGCGGTGCCCTGACGCTTGCGGCAATTGGCTTCGATCGAGCGACCAGTATCGATATCTTCTCCGCCGTATGGCCGTGGCGTTGCCTGGCTGCGTTGTTCTGCCTGGGAGTTGCGATCTTCGGCTTTAGGTCACGCAACGCCGTGCTGACCGGCTATGCCTATGGCGGCGCCAGCGTCTCGATCATGTCCGTCGTCGAGTTCGCAGGTATTGCTGCGCCGCCGGCAACGCAGGAAAACTACATGCTTGCGGCCATCACGTTGTTCAGCGTCTGCCTTGCAGCGGTCCCGATCCCGCTTCGCGCCGGACTCGTTACCTGCTTGGTTGGCGCTGTTCTGCACCCAACCCTCCCGCTATTGTTTGGGGGCGACCCTGGCCATTTTATCAGCGATACGATCATTGGCTCGGCTGCGTCCCTGACGGTATTTTTGATCGTCCGCAAGAATGATGTCGACCGACGCCGGAGGTTTCTCGAATCACTTCGATACGAGCAGGCTGCGACGGAATTGAACCAGATGAACCAGGAGCTCCTCCGGTTGTCCAACACCGACGCTTTGACGGAGCTGCCGAACCGACGCTTCTTCGAAAGTGAGGCTGCCCGGCTGCGCGCTGATGGAGAACGGCAGAGCATGGGCGCAATCGTGATCGATGTTGACCACTTCAAGAAGTACAACGACAAAGCTGGGCACATTGCCGGAGACGTATGCCTCCGGATGATCGCTCAGGCACTTGCCCAGGAAGCGCGTAAGCAAGGCGTCAGTATCGCCCGGTATGGCGGTGAGGAATTCGCAGCGATGGTCGCCTCACGCGATCGGGAGGAACTGGAGCGGGTGTGCGAAGGTCTGAGAACCGCCGTCTCCAGCATTGATCTGCCTCACCCTGGCTTACCCGGCCGCAACGTCAGTATCAGCATCGGGGCCGCATGGCGTGATCATTTCGACGGCGATGCACAAGCCCTCATGAAGGAGGCAGACCGGGCGTTGTACGAAGCGAAGGCGGCTGGACGCGATTGTATCGCCTGGAGCGACGCTATTGTCGACATCGGCTCGCCTGGCATTTGTTCCCGAACGCCCCGAGCGCATGATGGCAACGACATTGCGGCTATCGAGACTGTTCTCATCGCGCAATTCGTGGCTGCCAAAACGACCATGCAGCCCCGCGGATGAGCCGCACGGGTATAGGTTTCTAAGACCTCGCCGACCTGCACTGGCTGTCGGGCGTGATCCACGTCTGCATCCATTTGCTGAAGATAGTTCCGGCTAATCGAATTCTTTTCGAGGTGGGCGGGAGAACTCGGCATTAAGGTCGAGCGTCTCAGGACGTACAACGGCCCTTGCCACCGCTTCTTTGCCTTCCGCGGGCTGTGCAAGCGGTTTACGGCTGAGACGAGGATCGGATCGCAGCTGTGAAACCTCTCCTCCTGGCGGCGCGAATTTCGCTCCGATTTGCGATGTCCTACACTCGGCTAGACGAGAGATCTCGTTTGCACGTCCCTAATGTGACGCGATGCTAGGTTTGTGCGACCGATGATACGCCGCTTCGCCTAAATGGCTCCCCAGCCTTATCTGGCGGCGATCTTACTGATGAGCTGACCTCAGACGTATATTTTTCGCGACAGTTGTCGGATTGACGCGCATCCCATGAGCTTCATGTCACGTGTCACGCTCAAGCTCCGCGCGCAGCAGGCCCAATGACTCACAATTTGACTTGCTCTATCGGCCTTCAAGCGGGAGTTCATTCACAGCAATTATCAACCTACGTCTCTGACGACAGGGACAATAGTGTCCAGTGTCGTGTAACCAACGACACGCAGGATCGTCCGAAACGCGAACTTGCTGGCGCTCGTTGTCTCTCTCAATCGAGGCGCGCAATCGGGGTGATTGCGCGCCGGTTCCGGTTCCGATTCTCAATAAAATAGGCTACGCCCGAAGGGCGGCGCAAGTCAGGGAGGAGCCTCCGATGCAGGAAGAAGACCGCTCCTGATATAACTGTCGAGTCCGGCCTGCCGGCGCGTCCGAGCGGGATCTTGGCCAGCACACTGCGGTAGGCGTCATCCGACATCTGCTTGACGATATCGGTAGCGATCACCGCAGGGGCAACCGCATTGACCCGGACTTCCGTCGCAGCCAATTCCTTGCCGAGTGATTTCGTCAGCGCGATCACGCCAGCCTTAGCCGAGGAGTATCCGGTCATGCCGGCATTGCCTTCCTTGCCGGCGATCGAGGCGAGATTGACGATGCGACCGGCGTTCTGCCGTCGCATCGGAGCGATCGCTGCCTTGCAGCAGAGGAAGGTGCTGGTGAGGTTCACATCGAGCACACGCCGCCATTCGGCAAGGCTGTACTGCTCAATGTTGACGGTTGGGCCGGTGATACCTGCGGCGTTGACGAGGACATCGATGCGGCCGAACTGCTCCAACAGGCGCGCCATGGCGCCGTTGACAGCCGCCTCGTCGGTCAGATCGATTCGATCGTCGGCAGCATTGGCGAGATCCCAGACGACAACGGTCGCGCCAGCGGCAGCGAGCCGCATGCGAACAGCCTGGCCGATGCCGCCGCAGCCGCCGGAAATGATCACAACACGTCCTTTAAACTCGCTCATGCGTTCGCCTTTCCGGTTGTCACGTCTGCGACGATCCTGCGGGCTGCGGCCAGCGCGCGTCGTCCCCATTCCTCGGCACCAATCTTCGGAAGCGATTCGTCGTTCGGAATCTCGAGACTGAGTGGAAGATCGTCCGGCAGCGCACGGACGATCCCGCCAAGATCGATGCCGCCGTCGCCCGGCAGAAGCCGGGCGCAGCGCGCGGTTTGGATCAGCTCGTCATTGCTGGCGGAGATGCCTGCGGGTGCATCGCAGAGCTGGGCCTAGCTCAGCAAGCGGCGCGGCAGGCTCGCAATATCGTCGAGGCTGGTCGCGGAGCGTGCGGCATGCAGTACGTCAATCAGCACCCGTCCGTTCGGCTCATTCGCGCTGGTCACAATCCGCAAAGCTGCCGTCGCGTCCTTGACTGCGGTCCACGGCGTGAATTCGAGATCGGCGGTGAGGCCGTAAGGCGCCGCGGCGCGGTAGAATTTTGCGAACCATTCCGTCAGGCGCGCTTCGTCCGGATCGTCGCCGGCGATGAGGATCGCGCGCGCCTTCAGCGTGCCCGCCGTTTCGAGGAAGGCGGCGAAGCGATTTGGCTCGAAATCAGCAGCCAGGCGCGCGGTCTCGACGTCGAACACCGCACACCCGTGTCGTCGATGCGGCGGATGGTTTCGCGCAGCATGGCGGCATCTGTCGTGAGCGGCGAGAAGTCGCCGCCGGGCGCGGCGGGCGCGAAGCGAGCCCCGATCGCCTGGTAGCCGAGCTAAACGGCCGTAATCGAACTCCGTTACTCGTCGTGGGTAGCCGGCAAAGCTTCCATCCTGGAATTCGTTCTTGTTGGCGATATCGCCGCGATTGTTTTGCCAGGCCACCCCTGCCTTGATGTAGGCCAGCGTTTGGCCCTGCGGGCCAAAAGCGTAGCCGACACGAGCGGCCCCTGTGACAAAAACGTTCGGACCTGCATTGCAGGTAGCGATCACAACATTGCCTGAGAAAGCAAGGCAGCTGTTTGTGCCATCGGAAACAGCACGGCTCGCGTCTAATTCGGCACCGAAAACCCACCCGTTCGTTTGCCAATTGTAGCCGATGTGCCCTCCGGCCAGGAACGCAGGCGTCTTGACGATGTCGCCATCGATTAACGGGCCGTAGGGGTCACTGAAGGATGTGCGGCCATAGCCACCGCCGCCGTGCACGCCGATATAGCCTCCGGTCCAGCTCCACTGTGCTGGCGGGACTTTCATCGCCGGCTCCAGATCTGCCGAATAAGTGACACCGCATCCCACGAGTGCAACTGTTGCGGCACCCCACGAAAGGAATCCAGATCCCATATCACCCTCGAACACACGACGCTCGCGCCATCGGCAACGTAGCTCGAACGGCTGACGTCGTGGCGTCACTTCCGCGCTGCTTGTGGTGTGCAGGATCTAGGCCAGCGGCTGCGATGCGCATCCCGGCTTTTTTTTCGATGGCGATGTTGTCTACCAGACAAGGCCTGTGGTGGTAGGAACAAGCCGCACGTCTGTGGTCGAACCCAAACGCATGCTGTAGGCCCGCACCGCTGGTCGCTCGCGGGGGCGCAACAGCGCATGTGCGTCCCCAGACCGTTGAGCACCTGGTCCTCTCGGGCGCAATGAAACGTAGCGGACAGCACTCCAGGACGAGCCCATATGGTGCGCCGGTCTTGCCATGTCACTCTCGTCGGAGACGCTGGGTGCGCCGACGGACGATTTGAACGCGAAAGCCAATTCAGATTCGACGCAAGGAAAGCTAACGCTCTCGCGCTTTCTCCCTCACAGCGAGTTAACCTGAACCATCAGCAGTGCGCAGCCCTCCACGTCGAGGACTGCAAGTGCGCCCGTCAGGCCACCTTCTGCGACGATGCCGTCGTGCCAACCTGGCTCGGAGCGTATCCGGCTGGCATGGGACCGGCCTCGAGGTGCTCCTTCAGGTTGTTCAAATAGTCCTCCGCATAGGATTGCGCCTCCGAGACCGCCAAGTCGACCCCGGCATTCGCGGCCCGTTCAATTAGTTCTTTCGCTAGCCCCTCGCGCATCGCGAGTTTGACCTGCGGGCCGGAGATACAGCCCACCACCTGCGCCACGTCACTGAAGCCGGCCTCTTCGAGCGCTTGCGTCATATTGCCTCCGCTAATGGCGGCGTGAAGAATATTCGCCCCTTGCGACTCCCATTCGAGGACCATTGATGCTGCATCGGCAACTTCACCCAGGCCCGGAATGAAGCCAAGCGCGCCAACCGCTGTGGCGGCCCAGTCAAGCGCCCTCGATTCGGCAGTAAGCAGTTCGTCGAGTAGGGGCTTCGCGCCCTCGAGGGCGTGCATGAGCGCTCCGCCGTTCTTCTTCACAGACTTGATATCGGGCTGGTCGGCCACGCCCATCATCATGTCCGCGACCGCGGACTGCTCGGCCTCGGTTTTGGGAACATGGGTTTTCGTCTGCTGAACGGTGCGGTTCGCAGCCGACATGTTGCTGTAGAAGTTCGTGAAGTCGTTGTTGCTGATGTTACCGGAATCGACCCTATGTCCGCCACCGAAGTCGAAGAACTTGTGATGGGTCTTGTAGCCCGTAATCGAATTGTTCAGCAGTGCGAACAATAGCGGATCCGAGAGCAGCTGCGAGGCCGCTTGCCGTACCTTCGGATCAAGACTCTTGTCCTCGGCCATGCTCGCCAGCTTGTCCCGGGTCAGCACGCCGCCTCCAAAGAAGGCGCCCTGATTCTTGTTGATCGTGTCGAGCGTGTTCAGCTCGGTTTGCGTGAGGCCCATCGACGATGAAGCGACTTGAAGGAAATCCTCTTTGTGGACCTGATCAATCGCACCACCGTACAGCTGCTTCCAGGCATCCGGGTGGTCGAGGAAGTATTGAGCCGCCGCGATCACCTGCGGCGGGGTCTTGCCAGTTTGGGCGTTGCCGTCGACGATCTGTTGGAAATCAGCCAGGCTCAGATTCTTGGGCAGGTAGTCGGAATACCGGTAAAGCTCGCGCATTGCGTCGTTCACGGTCATGACTGACGGTTGGCCATTTCCGGTACCGTCGGAGGGGATGTAATTCTGCTCGTAGCTGTGCGCCTGCTGCTCCTGGAAGGCGGCAACTTGCGGATGATTGCTGCAGAAGCTGGACAAACGATCGGCAACTCTATAGGATCTCCAGTCGGATGTCCCTCCGAGCGCAGCGAAGAGCTTGCGGTCCTGGTGCAATCCTTGGATTGCGGCTTTCAGATCCGACGGCACTGATGGATCGAAGTCGGTGGGCGTGATGTGTCCCCACCAGAGGGGCAACTGATCCTTGTGGCGGTTCAGCACTGCCACGATCTGCAACTCGGCATTGGTCAGCGTGCCACCATTCCACGTGACGTTCGACATTTCCGGTGCGGGAACGCCCTCCTCCGCTGCCTTAACCGCCGCCTTCACATTCGCCGGCAGCAGATCCAAGGGATCCTCCGGCGCAGGCAACTTTGGGTCCAGCAGCTCCGGTGGCGGGGACGGCAGCTCGGATTTGGCTTCCCGCGCGCAACTGGACAACATGGCCTCGAAGGGGTCGCCTTGCTGGCCGGGCGGCTGCACGGAAGGACCCACGGCCGTGTTTTCCGGAGCAAGCACGAACAGAGCTGGAACCGCGCTGGCGGATGACGAAGAGGTGTTGAGCTGCATAGCATTATACTCGGATGTGAGGGTGGAGGTCGTTTGAGGAGCCCGAGTCCAACCTATCGGTCAGAACGATGCCGAACTTTTGGGTAACGTCGACCTTTGAGTGACTGTTCATCTCGTAAGGCGCTCACTCAACTGCCTCGCAATCCAAAGTTCGAAAATGCACTTTGCTGGGTCAGGCCCGGCGTCTGCGCAGAAGGTCCCAGAGCCAACGTGGCCCCGGGGTAAACGCCGGCTGAGGCTGATTTCCGCTGCTGGCTGGCGAAAGGTTGCTGAGCGACATGGTGCATCCCCGGATGTGACATTGATGACCGTCACAAGTGCGTCTTGTGGCGCCGCCGTGTTCACGACGAACAACACGCAAGACCTGATGGAAATGTTGACCGGGACCTGGCCACGGCCTGGCGGCTCACCAAAAATGTCGCCACAATGTCCTGCGCGCCAGGCCCGACGTTCATTTCCGTTACGGTCAATAGGCGACAGCGCCGTCTAGAGACCCACGTTCTCATGTTAGGAGAGCTAGCTTTCAAGAAGCTGACGCGTCTGAAAGCGATCCACCAATGACGATGGCGAATCTATTAGTTCTGCCGGAAGCTGCAGCATACTCTCGACGTGTCTGGTCAGCTCAGGCGCGGGCACGATGCTGTGTTGAAGGGTATGGCGAGTGCGACATCGAGCGAATTTCGCAAGCTTTTCCGGCACGTTCATTCTGCGGCTTCTACGATAGTGGAGGTTTGAGCGGCTCGCGGCTGGTCGCATAGGTGGGCATGCAGCGCCGCCACGCATTCATCCACTTGCGTCCCATGCAACATGTCACGCGATACGCGCTTCCACCCAAATTGCCGCGCGGCACCGGTCCGCGTAGCGGACGCGCCGAGCGGAGTCGTTCAGCGGCCACGGGATCGACCAACTACGATGGCGCGCGCGCATCGACAATACGGAGCAAATGATTTGCGAGCATGATGATTTCGGCGGCTTCTTCCGGATCATCCAGTGCAACACTGCGATATGCGGGTTCTTATAAGTACCACCGACGTCGCTTCGAAGTCCGGGCTGCCGACCTGCGCATGGCTCCTGAGCAAAGAGCCTGCACGGCTCGATGAGCAGACCCAGCGGTTCCTTCACCATCTCCATGAGCTTGCGCTCGGAGCTTTCGAACGCCGGCGAGCTCCCTCGACGCCTCACGGCACTAATACGATGATGCGAGTCTCGAGCAATGGATCGAGGATGCTTCGAGCAGCGAACTGGCTTCGCTTGCAAATGGTATCGGCCGCGACATCGCGGCCGTTCGGGCAGCCATCACCCAACCGTGGAGCAACAGCTCTGTCGAAGGACAGATCAACCGGCTCAAGACGATCAAGCGCCATATGTATGGCCGTTCAGGATATGCACTACCAAGAAACGGGCTGCTGACGACCGTCTGACAACGCACAATCGCCCGCGATGAAACGCGAAAAGGCGACCTGCACCAAATATGCGGAAGAACCCCAGATCGCCGCGCCATATCCAATTCTCCAAGCTGTTTCCAACCGGAGAAATGGGCGTGCGGCGCTCATCCGAGACAAGATGCGCCGGACCAAAGACGAGGTCGGTGCGAGCGAGGCAGCCGCGTGGCACAAGCACCGCGAGACGCAACGCATCGGCCGCGAGCGCGTGAGGTTCTTTGCCTTGCTGATTTTCGCCTGCTCGATAAGCGGCGCTCGCGCTACAATGATGGCGGTGCGACCGTCCTGCAATTCGAGAGGCCGTGCCGTCACAACGGTGGAAAAATCGGCACGCGGTGCGTCGCCGTGGAGCATGCACCGCGTGCCGCCGAAGCTCGTGCCAGTGCGCGGGCGACCAGCTCGCCGATACTGGTCGCCTCTTCCACGAGCATCAGTATGTCGCGTATGCCGCATCCATCTGACGAGAAGCTGACGGGGCGGCCACTTGCATCTGTCTGGTCCGGAGGCAGCCATGACCACAATTGAGCTGTGTACGAGACCTATTGCGCGCTGGAGGTGCAAATCACGCGCCTTCCGCGCACGATAGCGAAACCACCCGCCTTTTTAGGGAGGGTTCATGACATTCAAGGCGACCGCGGCTGGAGCCGCGCATGAACCCACCCTGCACTGCCCCAGTTGCAACCGCGAGATCCGGCTCACGGAATCTCTGGCCGCCCCCCCCCTTCTCGCCGAAACCCGCCAACGCTTTCAAGAACAGCTCGCCAGCAAGGACGCCGAGGTCGCACGAAAGACCGAACCGCTACAGCAAGAGCGCGAAAAGCTCCAGAAGGACCTTGAGCAAGTCGAAGACCAGGTCGCCAGCAGATTAGCGGCAGAGCGGAGCCAACTCGTCGCTACGGAGGCGAAGAAATCACCGGACTCAAGACCGCTTCAGCCTCTCAGCTTTTACAGAACTTTCCGCACAGTCCCCGACCCGTGGTATGGGACGTGGTGCGCGGATTAACGCCCACTTACGGCCTGAACCCGCGCCTCGTGTTGAAGCGCAGTCCAGAGATGGATGATCGTGGGGTCGTTGTTTGATAGGCCTTGTGCGCACACGCCCTGCAATAGCTTTCACCCGGAAGCGCGGGCGCACCGCAAAACCGAAACTCCGGCGAGGCCGGATCCCCGATGGGCCAGCGGCATGAACTCGGCTCAAGCTCTGCCAGAGTGAGATATCGGGCCAGTGGCACGATCTCTGCGGTGACCTCTACCTGCTCGTCGACATAGTCGATCTCGGGCGAGGCCAAGGCCAGATTGCCACGATGCCGAACGCTGGCCATGGGACCAAACCGTGATGATCGCTGGAGACGGGGTGAACGCGGAGCTTGCGGTTTCGTCGCAGTTGTCACACGGCGAGAAAGACCGAGACGGTGAACCTTCCCGATCACGGCGTTTCGCGTGACGCCGCCAAGCTCGGCAGCGATCTGACTGGCGCTTAGTCCTCCCGCCCAAAGAGACTTCAGCCGTTCAATACGCTCGTCGGTCCATCCTGCTACTGACATCCCGTTCTCACCTGCGCATCTAGCAACCGGAGCGGTATGACCATCCATGGGGCTACCGAGATGCAATGTTATGTTATAACATAACATCTCAATAGCGCGAGCCGGCTCGGCTTTCAAGCGCGTCACGCTACTGATTGCGGTTTATCCCCAATGCCTTTGGGCGCTTCGCGGACAGTCGTCCCCCCCATCCAGCGAAGCGGAGCCGCGGCAATTGCGGCACTTAGAACGTCGTGGTCTGTCGTATGCAAAACCTCAAGACCGGTCTTAAGCGCCGCAACGACGTTGGCTCGATGATGATCTGATTGCAGCAGCAGTTCGTCGGCTTTATTCGACATGACCCCCATTTCGACGAGAACGCTCGGCGTTTCACTGGATCGCAGCACCTCGAAATTCGCCCGACGCGCTGGATTGTGCAGCAGAAGGATGTCCGATGCGAGCGCCTTTTCGAGCGACGTCACTGAACTGCAAACGCGCATCGATACTTTATGGTTGTTCGCAGGAGCCCGCCGCGGCGTCATGATCTACCGCACCGCCATTGCCGTGCAGGAACTGGACGGTAGCGACGTTGGCGACATCATGGTCGCTTACGACCAACCAGGCGAGCCAGCGCGGCCGTTCGACCATTATCTGAATGTCCAGCAGTTCCGGCTCGACCCCGCGAGCGCCGCGCAGACGGAAACCTATTTCCGATGGGTATCCGCCTATGTTGGTTGGCTACATGCGCGTGTCGCCGGACTCCGACCGCCAGAGCACGGACTTGCAGCACGATGCGCTGCCCGCCGCCGGCGTTGATCCACGTCACCTGTTCGAGGATCACGCCTCGAGCGCGAAGGATGACCGCACCGGCTTGGCGTGGGCGCGCAGCGGGCGGCTCTCTCAGAACGCGGCGCAGGCCATTTCCGAGATACTTAAGCCCCCCATCGCGACCGCCTAAGGTAGTATCCAAGTCTTTTTTCTGAGGTCGTTCGAACATCGCGGCGTGTCAATCCGGACCGGCGGGTCACGAAAAGGGTCAAGCAATCGCACGCCGCGCGTCTCAAAGTCTTCGATGCTTCGGGTGACGAGGACGAGGTCGTAAACCCGCGCAGCCGCGGCGAGGGCCAAATCCCACCGATCCTTGTCTTTCGACCCGAGCATTCGGGTCCATTCGCAACGACACTTGCGTCTATCGGAATGATCCGATCCGCATAGGCTTTCTCGATCGCGGCGATCGCCTTGAGCAGGTCTGCGGCTCTTTCCGGATCGCGTCGCTTCAACATCTCGGCACCGCGCCGTTTCTCGAAAAGTGTGGCGGCGCTCAGCCGGAGGTCTGAATCGTCGACTGCTCCAAGCCACTTGCGCACGTTCGCGTGCCCCGTGCACCAAACTCGCGAAGCACATTCTCATCAATCAAATACACGGCCAAGGGCAGGCTCATCGCAGATCCAACGTCTGGCGAACAATTTGGGTCTAGCGAACTCAGCGATAAGACTGAGACAGCACTCCGTCGATCCTATAAGCAACGGCGCCATCGACATTCGCTATTTGCTGTGCCGCAGCCGGTCATCTTAAGCCGAAGGAGCGAGCTGGGCCTCGGCGCTGGAAACTTCCGCAGGCGGGGCGCGACGGCGTTGAGGTCAAAGTGGCCGACGCTTCGGTCTGTTTCGCTCTGCGGTCGTGAGTGGCTTGGCAATATTTCTCAGGATCGTGGCGCGGCACTTGGCAAAAAGCTCTTTCGTATAGGACCCGCCGAAGTAGTCCAGAACGAAGGTGCCGGCGTAAGGAGGATCATTGGCGAAGCCACTGATCAGACTGTCGAGGATTGGGCCGACTTCGCGGATGCGGTCGTCGTAGCGGGCACGGATAACGTTAACCGCATTCATCGAGTGAACCGCCTCGTCGGCGATCACTTCTCTCAGCCAGCGAAGGAATCTGTCGTTCCGAAGCCTGACATAAAACTCCCTTTCCGTAGCATAGGCATGGCAAGTGCACATTTCATCAAATGCGATCATAACCATTAGAGAGAATTCGTCTTTCAAGTATTCACTGATCGAACTAAAATTATGCGATCGATCGTTCAATCTCTCCCGGAGATTCTCTTCGGATCCACCAGCGACGAGTTCTATGATTTGGACGAAGCCATCAGTGTGACGCTCTTCGTCCGCGGCCCAGGCGTCAAAGAATGCCTCAGCTTCGTCGGTAACGATCAAGCTCCGAATGGACAGTTCTTTTTTCAAATGCCTCGCGTCATATTCCGTATATAAATCCGGCCACAACTTGTCCCAACGCGCACGCACAACAGATGGCTCGGCAGTGAACATCGCCGGCGTCAAAGCATTGAACAATACCTTGGGACTCCAGTTCCGTCGAACCGGCGTGATCATCCAACTGCTCCGAATCACGAGCGGTGTGGGACACACTTTCTTTCGTTCCGAACGCTCGCAAAGCATCTTGCTACACAAAGTAGCATGTTGTCGCCTCCTTGTTTTGGTGGGATACAACTCCGTGCTACACTCGTGCAGCCGCACTTGAAGTCCCCTCGCGAGCGTCACCAATCTGCGACGACTCGATCACCGATGCCGAGGACAGCCTCGCAGAACGTTTCTTCTCGCGGATCGCTCGCGTGATCGCTCGGCGCCCCACCCGAGCAAGTCGTTTCGACTAAGTCCAAGCACATCGAAATCGCAGCAAGCGCTTTTGCCAGAGCGAAAGCAGGTTAAGGAGAAAACACATGCCACAGGCCATGGCCGCCAAGTCCGCGTACCCATCAAGCGCCCGAATGGGAATGCAACGGCGCTTCGCGGTGTCCTCTGCGTTCCATTCACCAGATGATGTTGACGTTCGAATGTGCAGGTTTTTGTCAGGCCGCCAACCCGGCTCGCCCCACAGCATCGAAGTGCTGGTCCCTCCCCGATCGGTTCTCCGGAACTCTCAAACCAATCAGAACCTGTGTTGCATTTCCGTCAGTCTAAACCGCAAGATCGAGTGGCATGTCGATTGCTTCGATGAAGCCGGACCACCGCTTCCACGCGAAGCAACCCTGAGAGGACATACATGCTTGGAATTGGAAGTAAGTTGCCGTCGTTCGAAGTCACGGGCGTGAAGCCCGGCTTTCACCTGCAGGAAGAGAAAGGGCAGAGCGCGTTCGAGACGTTGACTCAAGAGAGCTTTCCCGAAAAATGGAAAATCATTTTCTTCTACCCCAAGGATTTCACCTTCGTCTGCCCGACCGAAATCGCCGAGTTTGCCCGGCTATCCAAGGACTTCGCCGATCGCAATGCGATCGTGCTTGGCGGCTCAACCGACAACGAATTCTGCAAGCTCGCTTGGCGCCGCGAGCACAAGGACCTGCATCACCTTCCGATCTGGCAATTTGCTGACTCCAAAGGCGCCCTTGTCGATGGCCTTGGCGTGCGCTCGCCTGAGGGCGTCGCCCATCGCTACACGTTCATCGTCGATCCGAAGAATACGATCCAGCATGTCTATGCGACCAACCTGAATGTCGGCCGTAGCCCGAGGGACACGCTACGGGTTCTGGACGCGCTGCAGACCGATGCGCTCTGCCCCTGCAATCGCGAAATCGGCGGCGAGACGCTGAAAGTCGCCTGAGGCAACATGTCAATCGAGCAGTTGAGGGATCAAATTCCGCATTCCGCCAAGGACGTCAGACTCCGGCGCCGACGATGACCGATGAGACGCTTTTACCGCAAAGCAAATACGGCCTGTTGCTGGCGAGCGCGATTGCGACCCGCAACTCAGTGTCACAGAGGCGATGGAATCCGCGGCGGCCGTCGTGATCACACCAGCGGCGATCGCAGCAGCGAAATGTGCGGCTGCCGTGATGGCGATGAACAAGGTTTACTAGCGCTTCGTTCACCTCGCATCCAATCCGGAATACAAGGCGATGCCGGTGCGGTTACGCGCGAACATTGTCGCGAACCACGTCGTGGACAGAGTCAATTTCAAGTTGTGGTCGCAGGCAGTCTTCCCGGCAAATGGTTGCGGCGGCTGCATGGACGCTCGTGAGAAAACGCTGCGGGAGGCCGGCATCAGCTCGGCGGTGGTCCAAACAGCGGTGCGCTTTGCCACGATTGTGCAGTCGGTCGCGGTCTGAATCGAGGCGACCGCGCGTAGCGTATCGGGGGTGATCCATCATTTCTTCGCTCTAGGACAAAGGGCGGGTAGGCCGACACAGGCCGGACATGAGCCGGATTGGTGCGGGCCGGAGCCGTAGCGCGGCAACCGTTTCCGCCTTTTTTACGACATGGCTTGGCGGCCTGGGGGCTGTAATCCCGATCAGGCGCGCGCGCCGAGCGCATGCCTCAACGGAAAAAGGAGTAACTTGCTTGCCGAGCCGGAGTTCGCGAGAAGCACCGGAGGTCAGATAAACCTGACGAACGGGTACCTGCGTTGTCACACTAAGGTGGTTGGCGCACGAGACAGGCGCGTCGAAGACGCGCGTTCTAAAGCGGGTAACGGCGGACACCGTTCGGTCCAAAGCCGGCACCTTCCCGACCAACGCCAGCCTCCCCAGCGAGCGCCGACCTCCTCAGTTCCATCACCTATCTCGCCCAAGCCCGCCAATTGAACTCCGACCAAACTAGCGCTTATAAGAAAATCGCTGCGAGCGTGCCCACCGCGCCGCAAACCAGCCCGATCAGTGAGCCGGTTGTAGGCACGTCGCGGAACAGCAGAAATGCGAGGATCGGCTCCACCACTAAAATCGATCCCACCGATATCGCGACAATTATCCAAATGTTTTTGAGATGCATGTAGCCGAGGGCGTATCCAGAGACGAGCAGGATGCCGCCCAACGTCACCAGCAGGAACATCGGCAGAAGCGTTGTCAGAGGCCCACTTGCCGTTCCAAATTTCTTTGAGGCAATCAATTCGGCAATTATTGAAAGGGCTTCTCCTACGAAAATTGCCGCTACCGCTACAATTTTCAACATTGAGCTCAATTCCCACGTTCAGTTTGATCGGAAAGATGGGTGTTGGGAAATTCTCCAACTCGGCGCCTTCCTGGCTCGTCCCTTGCTCAGCCGCATCCGCTGACTTGCGCCTTAGCCAGATCATGCATGAAGGCCAAGTACTCATCGAGAACAGAACGTCGCAAGGTGGCGGATCAAAGACGACAGCGCGTCCCTTTGACGGACTTCAGCCAACATAATCAAGATGGATCCGTCGCAGGCCGAGGTTGAGCCGAACGAGTGGAGCGAACCCGGTGGAAGTGCGTTCTGTCAAGCGAATCGATCAAGCGGAGCCGCTTCCGGCTGAGCGCCCGGACGCTGGACTTCGAAGGTGCCCACGGTAGGAGGCAGGGCAAAGACGACGGTTGATCAAGCTCTCATGCGCGGGTTGGCTACCGCATGACCGTGGTTTCGTCTTGGGGCTGCCTCGGTCTAGGAGCGAGCGTCGGCAATGCCGGCTCATAACAGCCACGAGGATTCCCCACCGCGCCCTGCCTCCTGCCCTGGGCACCGATATGGTCGAGCAGCGCTCGTCAGGTGGCCGGCCCGAGTTGGACTTGACGAGTGATCGCCCACAGGAAGCCGACCATCTCGCGTGCAATGGCGGTGGTGACGATCACCTTGGGCTTGCCGGTCGCCGACAAGCGGCGATAGCGGGCGCACAGCCTGACCTGGGCCTTCCAGGCGATATCGCGGATAGCTTGCGGCAGGCGCTCGTTACGGTCATGGAGCTTGCGACTGACGCGGGCTTGCATGCGATAGGTCCATGCTCCCTCGATCAGAGCTCGCCTGGCCAGCGCGTTGCCGGCCTTGGTGATGCCGCCGCGTCGGATGGTTGCGCCGCTCGAATGCTCCGACGGCACGAGGCCGAGAAAGGCCATCAACTGGCGGGGATTGTCAAAGCGGGAGAAGTCGCCGACCTCGGCAACCACCGTTACGGCGACGATGAAGGCGACGCCGCGCATCGCCTGCACGGCCTCTACAAATGGCGTCATCGACCATTGTGGCGCCAGCTCCGCGATCCGCTTGGTCAAGCAGTTCACACGGGCCTCAGCGTCGGCCACGGCATGAATGTAGTCCTGCAGAACGATCTGGCTCGCCGGGTGATCGAAGCGCACCGTGGTGAGCCAGCGACGATAAGCCAGAGTCCACCCCCTCTTCCCGGCATAGATGCGCCCATGTCGCAGCAGGAAGCCTTGGAGATGTTGTCGCGCCTTGCCGAGCACACGCATCGCCGTGGCGCGGGCTCTCACCAAGTCGCGCATGGCTTCATGCGCCGCATCCGGAACCCACACCGCTGTCAGCTCGCCACTCCGGTGCAGCTTGGCCAGCATCGCCGCATCGCGCCGGTCGGTCTTTACCCGATCCCCGGCCTTCATCGGGACCAGCGAGGGGGCCACCACGATGCAGTTGTGTCCCAGTCCCGTCAGTTGTCGATGCAGGCCATATCCGCAGGGTCCGGCCTCGTAACAAAAACTGACCTGCCGATCACTCTTGCCAAGTTTCTTCGCCAGCTTGTCGATTTGATCGGCGCGATTAGCGATGATTCCCAAGTTACGAACTTCACCGCCGCGCATCCCCTCCGCCACTGCGACCGAAATCGTCGCCTTGTGCACATCCAGTCCCACGAAAATGCTATTGTTCATCAGGCCCGCTCCCCATGCTTGAGGCTCGGCACCGGCCCATCCGGCGCAACCCTCGATGGAGCTTGCCGCGGGGCGGGCCGCCTGTCACCTCAGAGGGCAAACATAGGGTCTCGGGACTGATTAACAATAGATGTTGAGGTTTGCGGGATGTCGATTCCCCGCGAGGCCTTATCCTTCTGACGTTTCCGATGAAGAGTGGGCGCTTGTTGCGCCGTATCTGACACTTTTGCCCGAGGACGCCTCGCAGCGGACGCACGCGCTTCGCGAGGTGTTCAACGGCCTGCGCTATATCGTGAAGACCGGCGCGCCCTGGCGCTGAATGCCGAACGATTTGCCGCCGTGGGAGATCGTTTATCAACAGGCGCAGCGGTGGTTGCGTGCGGGTTGTTTTGAGGCCCTGGCCGAGGATCTGCGCGTTATCCTGCGCCTTGCGGCTGGACGATCCGCGCAGCCGACCGCCGCCATCATCGACAGTCGCACTCTGCGCTCGACACCCGAGAAAGCCTGCAGGCACTTTGCAACAATCTGCGGGTGCTCGAGCGAGACAAAGATGGTGATGCTCGACGCAAGTTCATGTCGGCATTAATGATGATTCTTATCGCTCTGCTGAACCGTCCATTTGAAGTCGGTAAGAGGGGATTGACGCCCGGCGAGTGGAAATCAACAATCGGCTCGTTGCTGTTTCTCCGCCTCCGGTGCTGGAGCGGCGGGTAACACATCCCGTCGTAACTTTCTTGCTGTCTCGGCACTTGCAGCCGCCGCAGCAACCATCCCCGTGATCCCAGCCGCCCGCGCCGCTTCGCCAGATCAGGAGCTGATGGATCTTGGTGCCAACTTTTTTTTGCGACCAACGAGCTCTTCGAGGCTGCCGACGCGAACTGCGGCGAGCGGATTGACCGCGTCATCTCGGAGACGCCAGTCCGGCCTTTCGGCCATGAGATGGCGCATCGGCGATCCGGTTAGCTATGCGATGGAGCGTCACCCAGCCGAAAAGGCGCAGCTATGGTGCAGCACCTCAGACATCGAGGCCATCCGGGACGTTCCGCAATACGATTGGTCGCTTAGAGAGGCGCGTGAGGCCGATTTTTTATGCCCTGCCGTCCGACGATCAGCTCCACCATCTCGCCGAACCGCAACCGAAGGTGCAGCACCTGTACACTCGGTCCGCGAGCGCACGGAAACAAAAGCGGGTCAACGAGATCGTTGCCGCCTACGACAGGCACAACGCGGCGATCGATCGCCTGCGCAAAAAGCACGGCATTGATGAAGCTAACCAGCGCTCCGACGATCTCAATGTAGCCTGTTGCAGGCTGGTCGAAGAGATCGACGCAAGCATGCCGGTGACGTTTGAGGGATTTAGAGCCAGGCAAAGGTTCTGGTAAATTGGCTCAGCCTCAACCGCCCCGACGATTATGAGGACGGCCCGTCATCGGCCGGCGCGCTGATCCAACAGCTCGCAGCCGTTTAGGCTCTCCCATGTGGCACTACCATCACATCGTGGCCCACTACGAACGAAAGGGGCTGTACGGGCGCCTCGTGGCCCAAATCTACCGGCCCCTGACTGCCGAATGACCGGCGTTCCTGTTCGGGAACAAACGGCCATGGGTGGCGTTTCAACCTAGCTTCGAGCTGCAGAGCAGCTTGAGCAGTTACGAACGGCCTCAGTATTTGCCCCCCGGCCAGCTGAGGCCGTTTTTAATTGGAGCTCGCTGGACGCGTCTGAAATTGGGATTCGGTTATGGGTTCATTTTGGTACTGGATTTTGACGATTGCCGTATTTGCTAGCCGGGTAATGGGGATCATTCGAGGATTGCAAAACAGGTCCATCCTCAATTGCGCCCTGTCGGCGTTCATCCCGGGTTACGGGTTCGTCTATTTCGTCGTGGGGAAGGCAGCACCTCCGCGGATTAACGAAACGGCATAAGCCGGCCTAGGCGCAACTTCCGCGCAATCGATGGCAGGCTGCGGCGATCAAAGCGGGCCGCGGGGCGCCGACGTTGATCTGCGACGGTGCGGCCTCCTTCCGGCGCTGGAAGCTATCCGAAGAGCTCGCGCGATGCGCGGCTCGACTAGGACGAATCCACATTCAGCGGAGCCAGATGCAGATTGCGGCGAGGTGGACGAAGGCGAGGAAGTAGACTTCCCGTTGGTCATATCGAGTGGCGAAGCGGCGGAAGTGCTTGAGCTTGTTGAAGCAGCGCTCGATACGGTTGCGTAGCTTGTAAATCGTCTCGTCATGCGGAATGGGGACCTTGCGAGAGCAGGTTGAGGGGATCACCGCTTCGGCGTTCATATCTGCGATGGTCTTGCAGGTCGTTGTTGTCATAGGCCCTGTCGGCCAGCACGGCCTCGGCCTTGAAGCCTTCGAGCAGGGCTTTTGCAGTCAGGTTGTCATGTCGCTGGCCGGCGGTGAGCTTGAAGCGTAGCGGTCGGCCGAGACCATCGGAGAGCATGTGGCTCTTGGTGGTCTACCCACCTCGGGAACGCCCCAATTCCTGAGTTTTGGCCCCCTTTTTCCGCTCGCGGCCTGCTGGTGGACACGAACCAGAGTGGTATCGAGCATCAGATATTTGTTGTCGCGATCTTTGATCAGTTCGGCGAACACTTTCTCCCACACACCGGCCTTGGCTGGTGCACCGCGACCTCGCCGGCCACCTAGAGACCGCGTCGAAGCATCTGAGCTACGGCAAAAAAACGCCTTCGCACTGGTTCTTTTCATGTACCAGGTGCGGAGTGAAAACCCGGATTTGGTTGTGCTGGACGACCCTATGTCGTCATTTCGACAAGAACAAGAAGTTCGCCATCCTGCACGAACTATTCCAGCGCAAGGCCAGCCTGAGGGGGCGGACCACCCTCATGCTGACTCGTGACATCGAGCCCGCCATCGATGTGATAAAAAGTACCAAGGACGTTAGAAGCAGGCGGCAGAGGCCAGCATCCAGGCCGAACACATGCCAGGATTCAACTACGACGCGCTTGTCTCGGAAGTGAACGACGTCAACGCCATCCGTGCAAATTCCTGGCCACGGACGTCGGGTAGGAGAAAATCCAGCTGTTCCGGATTTTTAACATCGACCACGACGATGACGTCATCCGCAAGTTTATCAACGAATCCTATAACATCGAAAATGAGTACGTGATGCAGCTGAACCTCCATAAGTTCGAGAGCATCCCCGAGTACGTCATTGAAGAATGCCTGCGCATGCTGCCTCCAGGCGAAACAGCAGCATAGGAGGCAGAAGAGATGTCAGGTGTCGACATCCCGGAGCAGGTCGGCCAAGCGCGAAGACAAGTATCGATGTCCTTGTTTGGAGAGACGGAGGCAGTAGCTGGGATGTAGTCCACTTGCATCTCCTCGATTGCGGAGGAAATTCTTGCTTCGGCAGATGCAATGAGCGCCCGAGCCGCTTCGGCTGCTAGCTACTTTCCGGCGCAAAATTGATGTTTTGGACAGAGTGGCCGAGGGCGTCCGGCAACGCAAAAGTCGGAGGTGACCGGCGGGGTGTTGCAGAGTCAGATGGCGAGGCTGTCTATGGGGCGGTCCGCTTTTCCATTGCACGGCCGATATTGACGATGTTGTCGGCGATGACACCGAGGCCGCCCCAACGCTTCATGCCGGCCTCGCCTTTGTAGCGACAACGGTTAAGCCCATGTCGCCGCTTGGCCACGCTGATGCGGCCCTCGCATCCGGTCCGCCATTTTTGGCCGTTACGGAACCAGCGCTTTTTCTGCTCGCACCTGCGTTCAATGCTCTTGGTCGAGCGGTTGGGGATGCAGACGCGTTTGGCGCCTTTCGCTTTCACGGCGACCTCATTTTTTGCGGAGTAAAAGGCGGCGTCTGCCGCCACGATTCGTGACGCACGTCCGAGCATCGATTGATGCGTTTCGAAGGCTGCAATCAGCAGCTCCGAATCGTGCGGTCGCTGAGCATAAACTGTAGAAGTTTCGACTTAATCTTACGACATGGTTCGAAACTGGCAGGGAACGGAGCTGCGGGCGAGCAGGAGCGCTCACCCAAATGGGCGCTCCCGCGCAGCCCGCAGCGTCTCACAGGAGACGGTCCCATGACACAAGAGCAGAAGGTCATTCGCGCGAAGGTTGGCATGCTGGAACTGGCCAAGCAGCTGGGCAATGTCAGCCAGGCCTGCCGGATGATGGGCTACAGCCGCGACAGCTTTTACCGGTTCAAGGAGCTGTACGACAAAGGCGGCGAGCTGGCGCTGATCGAGATCAGCCGCAAGAAGCCGGTCCTGAAAAACCGTGTAGCGCCCGAGATCGAGGTCGCGGTCGTGGACTTGGCGATCGAACAGCCGGCCTGGGGGCAGGTGCGGGTCAGCAACGAGCTCCGGCGTCGCGGCCTATCGGTCTCACCGTTCGGGGTGCGGGCGGTGTGGCTGCGTCACGATCTTGCCAACGTCAAGAAACGGCTGACGGCGCTGGAGGCCAAGATGGCCCAGGATGGCCTGGTGCTGACCGAGGCCCAGCTCGTCGCGCTGGAGAAGGCCAAGTCCGAGAAGGAGGCGTATGGTGAGTTCGAAAGCGAGTGCCCCGGCTATTGCGGCGCGCAGGACACCTTCTATGTAGGCAACATGAAAGGGGTGGGTCGGATCTATCAGCAGACCTTCATCGACACCTACAGCAAGGTGGCGTTTGCCAAGCTGTATGACCGCAAGACGCCGATCACGGCGGCAGAGCTACTCAATGACCGCGTGGTGCCGTTCTTCGATGCGCAGGATATCCCGCTGAGCCGAATCCTGACCGATCGCGGCACCGAGTATTGCGGCAATCCGGAGCATCACGAGTACGAGCTATATCTCGCCGTCGAGGACATCGATCACACCCGCACGAAGACCAAGAGCCCGCAGACCAACGGCATTGTCGAGCGCTTCCATCGCACTGTGCTCGAGGAGTTCTACCGCGTCGCCTTCCGCAAAAAGATCTATCCGAGCATCCTCGCGCTGCAGGGCGATCTCGATGAGTGGATTGCCGCCTACAATGAAGTGCGCCCGCATCAGGGCCGATGGTGCTACGGCAAGACGCCGATGCAAACGTTGCTTGACGCGAGTGCCCAGGCGAGGGAGAAATTGCTGCCGGCCGCGTGACGTCGGACATCAGATCTTTGTCGGACACCTGCCGCGACAAAGCCCGGCTGTCAGGTTAAGTTCCTACTTTTACACATAAACTTCATAGTCGATCACGATCTGGTTTTCGGCCTCCTGTAGTTTCACCATCTTGCCGAACTCGTTGGGCTTGCCCGCTTTGCCCTTGCAAATGATTTCTGTCGATGGCTCGAACAGGCTGAGGATCTTGCCTTCAGAGCGCGTATCACCACGGAAGACGCGCACTCTGGTCTGCTTCATCACATGAACCACTTCGGCTGGAGCGCCCGGTCGGCCGCGGCCGCGACTCTTGGGATGCCGCTTCGCCAACGCTTCGTACACTGCAGATACGATTTGTTCGTCCGCCAGCACTTGGTCGGCGTGTGTCATCCAGTCTTCACGAAGATCGCTCACGCCCTCAGTGATCAATCCGTCGCCGAAGCTCAGCTGCGCCCGCCGCATCTTAATCACGGTTCCTCCCGCGCGCTCCGCGCTTTGTCGCGGCTCTCTCGGACGCAGCAAATCGTGATTGAGCTCGCAGATCGTCTCGATGGCCTCCTTCAGCTTCTGATAATAGTCGAGCCAGCGGCGAAACCTCGGGAACCCGTTCGCGGCGCACACTGATTGCCGGGTTCGTCCGCCGGCGTAGCTCACCATCAGCACGAAGACCTGGTGAGAGCTGGCCCCGGTTGTTTGGACAGCGCCCCGCGAAAATTAAGTGGATTCCTGCCGGGTTATGCTGAAGGCGGGGCTTTACGATTTTGCTGTGGCGTCGGGAGGGCGTAAGCCCGACCAGAGCCGCAGCAAAATCGTTGGCGACGATCATGCGGCCGTCACCATCGTTTGCGCGCCGAAGTAAGCCTCGTCGGGCGTGCGTTCGTCAAGGCTCGAGTGAGGACGTCCTCGGTTGTAGAACGCCAGATATTTGGAAATCGATGCTCGCGCCTCGAGCACGCTGTCGTAAGCACGCAGATAGACTTCCTCGTATTTGACAGTGCGCCACAGCCGCTCGACGAACACGTTGTCGCGCCAGGCACCCTTGCCGTCCATGCTGATGGCGATGTTCGCGTCCAGCAGCACGCCGGTGAAGTCGAGGCTGGTGAACTGGCTACCCTGATCCGTGTTGAAGATCTCGGGCCTGCCGTGCTTCGCCAACGCCTCCTGGAGCGCTTCGACGCAGAATATCGTCTCCATCGTGATCGATACGCGATGGACCAACACCCGTCGGCTGAACACATCGACGACCGCCGCGAGGTAGACGAATCCACGTCGCATCGGAATGTAGCTGATGTCCATTGCCCAGACCTGGTTCGGCCGCTCGATCTTCAATCCGCGCAATAGGTACGGGTAGATCTTGTGGCCCGGTGCGGGCTTGCTCGTGTTCGGACGGCGATAGATCGCCTCGATCCCCATGCGCTTCATCAGCGTCGCGACGTGGCGGCGGCCAATCTGCATGCCCTCACGCTGCAACAGCGATCGCAGCATGCGCGCCCCTGCGAAGGGATAATCGAGGTGCAGCTCATCGAGCCGGCGCATCAAGACAAGGTCCTCGGCCGAAACCGGCCGAGGTTCATAGTAAACCGTACTGCGGGCAAGGTTCAGGACCTTCGCCTGGCGCACGACAGACAGATCATGGTCGCGGTCGATCATCGCTTTGCGCTCAGCAGGCCCGCCTTGGTGAGCGCGCCGGACAAAAAATCGTTCTCCAACGCAAGCTCGCCGATCTTGGCATGTAACGCCTTCAAATCGACCGGCGCCTCGGCCGGTCCGTTGTCCTGCCCAAACACTCCGGCGGCGCCTTCCAGGAGTTGGGTCTTCCAGGTCGTGATCTGGTTCGGATGGACATCAAACAATTGCGCCAGCTCGGCCAACGTCTTCTCCCCCTTCACGGCCGCCAAAGCCACCTTTGCCTTGAATGCCGGAGAATGCGTCCGGCGACTCCTCTTCGTCATCTTCGCTCCTGATTCGCGGCAAGAAGCCTCGCCGCTCTCAGGCAGAAAATCCACTCAAGCTACTGTCCGAATTTGCGGAGCCAGCTCTAAGCTTGTATTCACCGCCAACTTTCATCGCGAGCTTGATCTTCAGCAAGTCAACATCGTCGTAGGGAAGACCAACGAACGACGAGAACGTAGCCAAATTCGGCTGGCGTATTGCGAAAGACGATCTAGCGAACATCTCCGACCAAAAGCCAATCGCGCGAAGAAGCGCGGCTATCGTGACGAGCCCGATATTCACGAAACGTGATCGCACGGGGATACGTTTCAAGTTGCTCGAGGCTTCTCGGCTTAGAAGCATTCGGTACTGCCGATCCGTAGTGGTGACTTGCTATCGATGACGCTCACGTTGAGCCTGCGGGGCTTCCACAGACTGCAAGCTGATCGGCGAGGTGATCATCACGTTTAGCGCTTGGCCACTGCGCACGCTGATCTCCCTCATGGGGACTACCGCGAGCCTGACGCAACCGAGGCCGACTGTCTACTACTGGCTGCGGTCGTCCATTCTGTTCGAGCCAAGGACGTCCGGTAGAGCAGTCAAGCGCTCGCGATTGTCCAGGCGTTTGGCACGTATTCTCAAATTGGACTGGTTCTTCCTTGCTTTCTGATAAATCATTCTTGCAGACATGCCTCACGATCATCTCAATGCGCATGTCCAGCAGGAGACTCAAACTTCAAGAAGCGTGAATTACATCGCAACATTGTCACGCCGCAACATTAGGATGATTGCATTAATTGCAAAGATGGAACCGATGCATCGGTTCCCGCCACGAAATGAATTGGACGAGGAGACTATCGATCATGAGTACGAGTCCGGCAACGATTTATGTGGTTGATGATGATGAGCAGATCAGGAGCTCTCTTGAAACTTTATGCCAGGATGCTGGGATTCGAGTGAGATTGTTTGCTTCGATTGACGAATTAGCGATAGAGGACTTCTTTCATGGCCCGTCTTGTCTGGTGCTGGACGTTCGCTTTCCTGGCACATCTCCGACGGGCTTAGACCTGCAGCGCACTCTCGCCGAGTCAGGGGTCTCGATTCCTATCGTCTTTATCAGCGCCGTTTCGGATGTTCGGATCTCGGTGGAAGCGATGAAACGTGGTGCGGTGGATTTCCTGCCCAAGCCGTTCCGCGAGCAGGAATTTCTCGATGCGGTGCGGGTTGGCATCGAATTCGACCGAAAGCGACTTGAGCGCGAACACGCTGTGCGCGAAGCGCGACGACGCGTCGAGGGGCTCACGGCACGGGAGCGCGACATCTTACCATTGGTTGCGGACGGATTGCTCGCCAAGCAGATCGCGGTCAGGCTGAATGTCAGCGAGGTGACGGTGAAGGTCAATCGTGCGCGGATGATGAGAAAACTGGAGCTTCGTTCACCCGTCGAGGTGGTCAGGCTGGTCGACAGCATGAGGACAGACGTTACAACGGCACGTCCAAGCATCCTCAAATCAAACCTAGTTCACCTCCATACGCGATCGAAAGCGGCAAATCTCGACAGCAGCTCCGCATTCACTCTACGATGATCGACCACGCTCTTTCGGACGACGCATGCATGCCTAAAGTACCGGCTCTGCGCCGCCACTATGCACGCTCGAGAGCTGCACCTAGTGAGACGCGCGGCCGCCTGGCGGCCACGCGGCCGATTTTTGGCTTCAGCTCAAGTAAGACGACAAACTCATTAGCCGGTCGGCGAAGATCGTGGGCCACCATCGCACGGCTGCGTGGCTGCCGTCGAGACCACGGTTACGTGCACGCCGCGCCGTTGCACGCCTTCCAGGAGCCGGCGGAAGTTGCCGTCCCCTGGGGCACTCCTGGGCCAAGCGAACGCAGATTTGGTGGGGGGAGTGTAAGAGCACCCCTTAGGCCAAAGATCTCGTCCCGACAGGGACCGCAGCCAACGATTGGCCTCAAGATCAAGGCGGCAAAGTTGGCGCGGCATGCGCCCAACTATAGTTCGTTTCTGCGTCTCGAATAGGCATGTCTGATTTTGCGGGACTTACGCCAAGCATGCTCACCTCGCCTCGGCGGCGATTTCAATCAGCGCTGCAGCCGTCCATGTCGCTCGAACGCGTAGATCGGATTGATGCCGCAATAGGCGTTTGTGCCGGATGCGCTGGTCAGACACTGGCCATAGGTCGAGAACTGGCAATTGCCCGGATAGCCCCAGATACGTCCCTGAAGGCAATAGAGGTCCTGCGGAGCGGGGGGCACGCGGCTCCCATCCCGTGGAGCGGCGGTGGAACTCGGTCCAGGACCGACGATGAATAAAAACGCTAGCGCAAGAAAACAAAGGTAACGCATGAGAGTCTCGCCTCCGTTGAGTCTTGCCGAGGATAACGGATCCGCACGGCATGGTTTGATCTTAGTCAACGGCAAATAGCCGGCCGCGGTCGCTGCCAAGACACTGTCCGAGAAGAGGTCACAATCGCACACGAAAGCTCTCCTTGGCGTTCGCTGGCTACGGTATCTGCTTCTCGATGAGGAGCGCGCACTATTCCTGCTGCTTCGGCGACGAAATTGCATTTTTTCAGCGTCATGCAAGCCTTCGCGTTGCGGACCGGCGAAGCTCAGTGGATATGGATAGGACGGCCAGCAATGCCGAATTGGTTTCGGTGCTGGAACCGTCGGTCAACAAGGCTCGATCCCACGACTTGTCTGATCGGTCACGCCTACGTGCTCAAACAAGGCGGACGTCCCTCTCTATCGGAGCGGCGGGAGGATCGGAATGAAAAGCCTTCTTGGCACTCGTCACACTTGATGTCGGCCTCGGCCCTCGTCTAAGTTGACTAACTTCAATTTGGAGATACAGCAGTGGCAATCGGTACCGTGAAGTGGTTCAACCCGACCAAGGGATACGGGTTTATCAAACCGGACGATGGGGGGCCTGACATCTTCGTGCACGTTAGTGCCGTTGAAAGGGCTGGCCACACCGGCCTGGCGGAGGGCTCGCGAATTAGCTACGAGCCTAAGACCGGTCGTTCTGGGAAACTTTCCGCTGAAAATCTCCGCGTTGGATAGGATCTTCGAAAGGACGTCGTAGACCGAATTGATCCGCGGTGTATGGCTCTCGATCATAGCAAGGAAATAGCTCACGCGCGGTGCCGCTGAGGCTGTCCGGGAACGTAGTTGAGCCATCGATTTAAACCTTCTGGCGGTTCTGTCTTCGCAGTCAAGTTTGCGCCGCAAGTCTCAGCCGGAAGACGAGCGGGACTTCAACTTGATTTCGACACGCAAGTTTAGCGATCGGACGTGGAGCGTAACGCTCGTTTCGCTCCAACGAGCACCCGGTACTCCAGACGTTGCGCGAACTGCGCAAGGCGCCATACAGCGGCCACGCCAACACTGCGGCTTAGATGGATCGCCCGGTCGTTGGCAACGTAGACGGCGACATGAGCTCCCCAGGCGCTTTGGCTCTTGTTGAAGAGTGGGAGGTCTAGCGGGCGGTATTCGTCGACGGAGATCGTGTATGCCGTATCCTGCCAAAGATTACTTGATCGCAGCTTGGGAGCGTGTCGCCCGAATGCCGCAGCAGTTCGTAGGCGAAGTTCTGGCAATTTGCCCCGGTTTCAATGTCTGGCAGAGTCGGCGAATTCGGATCATGGGCGGTGTCGTAGCGTATCCGCCAAAATCGTTCGGGAATATCAGGAACAATATCGATGGTGCACATGCTCGAAGGCGCCTTAATGAATCCGCTGCGTGGCGCTCAATCGACGATTGACTCTGACTATCCGCTGCCCCGCCGCTGCGCGATCCGAGAGCTGACCTTCAGGGTGGAGAAACGTTCCTCACTCGATAACGCTAATTTGGAATCCATTGCTATGGAACAACGACGCCTGCGAATTTGCACATTCAAATTTGGCATTTGTGATGCGAAAGATTGAACGCTCGGGAATGTAGATGCTACAAATTACCTGACGCAAGGATAGCTTCGAATGGCAGAACCGGTACGGCCCGCGCCGTCACGAGCGACAGGCGATCCTCTGGACCGCGCAAAGCTGCTGGCCGAGAAGCTGGCGGCGTTGCTTATGGATGAAGATGTTTCCGACGCAACCTTGGCAATTGCATTTCTGACGGGCGGCGTCGTCAATCACCACGCCCGCGATGACCGCCGAGGCTTACGAGCTGTTGGATAAGATCCGCCAGCTTGAAGACCGGCTGCTGGCAAGGACGATGGAGGCTGGTCCGCGTACGCTGCAATAATGTTTGTTCGATGTGTGCGGCAATCTAGCGGGGCACTTCACGAGAATGGGTGAGGCGCATCCTCACCAACGCGCAAGCCGCGGCGGCGTTATTGATTCACGCTAGCTCAATGAAATCGGAATGCGCTTAACTATCGCAGAAAGAAACAGACCGCTAGCGAATCAAGCGGTATATATACCAGCAGACCTGCATGTGTTTGGTGTTTTATGAACGAGGATTTCTATCGGGCTCGGCCCTCCTTGGTCCGCGACATCGCTGAGCAAGCTGATCCGTTTACCAAGCAACGTCTCTTGAAGCTTGCCGATCAATATGAAGTCAGGGCAGGCAACCCGTCACGCGCTTCACGCTCTATAGCGCGACCCATTCCGCTTCCGCCTACGCAGCCACGTGGTAAGGCGTGACCGGCTATTCGCGACTGACGAGCGACGCATCAAGACGCGCATCGAACCCGCGGGCGACCTCCGATGCCGCGGGGAACGCGGATCGGCATCTCACGCCTCCCTGATCAGCGAGGCGACGTCGTCGATCTCGACGAAGGCGTCGGTCAAGAAGTCGTAGCGGGCGCCGACCACCACTCGGAGGCGGCCTTTCACGAGGACCTGAATGAGGTGAACGTCGTCCATGGCCTAATAGAGTTCTGCACGTTCTTCCTCACAAGCTACGTGGAGCAGGTGGTCTTCATGGAGTCGCTGTTCGCGCCCGCTGAACTCCAGTGACGTATGGAGATCTGGTGCGAAGAGGAAACGCGCGCCGATCGCTCCAGCGGGACTTGGATCGAGCGATCCAAGCTATCCTGGATGGTGTCCCCGGCGCTCAGCTCAGGGACAAGATTGGTGGTCTTGAAGCCCGCAAGGCAGAACTGACCTAGCTGCTGGCAAACGCGGAGGAGCCACCGCCCCTCCTGCATCCGAACATGGCGGAGATCTACCGCCAACGGATCGCTGCGCTCTATGAGAGCCTGCACAGCGAGGACGACAGGCCGAGGCGGCTGAAGTGTTCCGAACGCTGGTCGATCAGGTGACGCTTGTGCCTGACGAGGTCGGGCTGGCGATCGTGCTGCGCGGCGACCTGGCCGCGATCCTCCGGTTCGCTGCCCCGACGTCCTTTCGGAAGCCCGGGTTTTAAGCATCTTGCTTTCGCAAGAGAATCGTTGGTTGCGGGGAGGCGCAACACCCGATTGTTGCGATTGATTGAATAGGAGATTCCTAAGCTTGTTGCATGAGCGGCGTCCGACCGGGCCGCTAATTAAGAGTCAGCCCCGGGGTGAGAACAATCAATGACTTATTGGTCGCACCACTGGGCTTTTCCGACCGAAAGTGGGCATTCGTCGCACGATCAAAGTGCTTCGTTGCACTGCTCATCCGAGTGGTCAGGACGTTTGTCCCCCGGGGGACCTTGGCATCTAGTCGGACCGCGTATCGCTCTCGCACGGCGCGGGCGACCGTTAAATTGGTGAACGGCGCGACGAACGCGTCCGTCGGCCTATTGAGTGTTTCTTGCCGCCGCGGGCATTGACGCTTCGCGCCGACGCGACCTTGTCGTTTCGTGAGGCGGGTGTCTTCGTCGCAGCGGCGATCTTGGCTCCCTTGGTGTGTTTGATACGTCGCTTCGGGTTCGGATCTCGCTTCTGCTTTGACGCCGCGGAACCGGAAACCTCCGGTCCGGTGACGTCGGCCATTTCGATCCCGAACAGCGCAGCCACATCTCCGTCATTCAGCACGGCGCTTGCGTCGGGCGCGGATTTCGAATGTGTCATCTCCTGCCCTGTACCGGCAAGCAGTTCGCCCTCGTCGACACCGCGCAGCACGAACAGCAGTCGGGGCGCGTCGTCGAGACGGGCGCCCACGCCATAAAGCGTTGCCGCCACATGCTTGCACATGTCGGCCCAATCCGGACAACTACAGGACAGCTTGATTTCAGCGGGCGCAGGAAATAGGCCATCGCCCTCGCGGCAGACCCGATCCATGACACTCTTGGCCAGGCGGCCCTGCAACAGCTCCACCAGTGAATCTATCGTGCCCGAACAGTCGCGACAGACAGCCCGCCACTGCTTCGCGGCGACGGGAGCAATGGCGATCGTGACGTCGTAGAGCTCCTGACCGCTGACCTTCGCCGCGATCTTGCCGGCGGTGATCTGTAAATCGACGACGCACCCGTTACGAACATAGCTACGGCCGCGCGGCAGCCGGCTGGCAAAATCGCTGTAGCGTTCGAGATTGCTGCACCACGCTTTGCCCCAGAAGTTCCTGGTGATCGCGCGACCTTCGATCGTCACGGGTGCGACCGGGCCTCCGTTCTTCTTGAGCTCGGAGATCTTCCGATGGGCCTGCCGACGTTTCTCGGCGACCGAGACATAGGCCCCCCAGCGGTCCTCGAAATAGCTCATCGCTACTCCTCCCTCATCGCGGTTGCCAAGTCGAGCTTCACGAGCTTCAGCAATTCGTCATCCTTCATCTCGGTCAGCGCGGCCTCGGCACCGCCACCAAGAAAATCACCTGCAAGCTGCCGCTTCGCCTCGATCATTTCGTCGATCTTGTTCTCGATGGTGCCGCGGCAGACGAATTTGTGCACCAGCACATTCTTGGTCTGCCCGATGCGAAATGCACGATCTGTCGCCTGGTTTTCAACAGCCGGATTCCACCATCGGTCGAAGTGAATCACATGCGACGCCGCGGTCAAGTTAAGGCCAGCGCCCCCAGCCTTGACCGACAGGACAAAGAACGGCACATCCTCTTCCTCCTGGAACCTGCGCACCAGATCCTTGCGCTTTCCGACCGCGGTGTCGCCATGGAGAACGAGGCCCTCCCTGCCGAAGACGGAGCTCAGGAATGCCGCCAAAGGCGCCGTCGCCTCCCTGAACTGAGTGAAAATCAACGCCTTTTCCTGGCGGGATGCGATTTCCTCGGCGAGGTCGCGCAGGCGACCGAACTTGCCGCTATCCTCCTCCGCCCATGCGTTGTCACCGAGCCATTGCGATGGGTGATTGCAAATCTGCTTGAGCCGCATGAGGAGGGCGAGGACCACGCCCTTTCGTTCGATGCCGTCGGCGTCACCTAGCAGACTGGCAAAATCGCTCACGGCCTGCTGGTAAAGCGCGGCCTGCCTCCGGCTGAGTGAGCAGAACACCTTTACCTCGGTCTTATCAGGCAAATCGGCGATGATGCTCCGGTCTGTCTTCATGCGACGCAAGACGTAGGGTCGGACAAGCTCGCGCAATGGGCCGTACGAGTTGGGCGCGCCGCCCTCGCCGAGCTGCTTGGTGTAGGAGGAAAACTGCTTGGCCGATCCGAGTAGTCCCGGATTGAGGAAATCGAAGATCGACCAGAGGTCGCCGAGCCGGTTCTCGATCGGCGTACCCGTCAGCGCGATACGCGCGTCGGTGCGCAATAGCTTGACCGCGCGGGTTTGCTTGGAACCCGGATTCTTGATGGCCTGGGCTTCGTCGAGAATCACCAGTTGCCATGGTGTCGCCAGCAACCACGGGACCCGGTTCAGAAATCCGTAACTGGTGATGATCAGATCAGTGCCGCCCAGTGCGGTCGTCCGGTCGAGATGCTTCAGCTCTTCGGCCGGCATGGTTGACGGATGAGCGACGAGAGCCTTTAGGGTTGGTGCAAAACGGCTAATTTCCGCCGCCCAATTGGCAAGCAGTGAAGCGGGTGCCACCAACAGCGACGGCTTGCGTTCGCCGACCGTCCGCTCTTTTTGCAACAGGAGCAGGGATAACACCTGGATCGTCTTGCCGAGACCCATGTCATCCGCAAGACACGCGCCGAGCCCGAGCCTGACGAGCAGATGGAGCCATTGCACACCTGTCTGTTGGTACGGTCGCAGCGTGCCCTGGAGCGATCGGGCCGGATTGATGCGCAACGAGCCGTCTGGTTGGCGCAACTCCGCCAGCGTCTGCGCAAGCCAGGAGCCGGCAGTGACCTGGCTCCAGTCGGCCTCGATCGGAACACTGGTCGCCGAATCGCCGGCAATACTGGCCCCCGCCAACAATCGCATAGCCTCGCCGAAGGAGAGGCCATCGTCAGCCGCCCGCCGCTCGATCGCCTTGAATTGCTCGAGAGTCCGGTTCAATCGTTCCCGATCGATCTCAACCCACCTGCCGCGGATGAACGCCAATCCTTCGGATTGCGCGAGCAGATTCTTGATTTCGGCGGTCGACAGCGCCTCTCCGTCGAGCGTCACCTCCATGTGGAAGTCGAGCAACGCGTTGACCCCAAGCTGCGCGGGCGCATTGCCGCCGATTGTGGCCTTGACCCGCGGACGCGCGGGCTGGTTCATGCGCCAATTTGCCGGCATCCGCACAACGACGCCGGCGCTTTCCAGTACCGAGGCGTCCTTCAGGAACCGCAGCGCGTGTTGCGGGCTCCACCGCAATGGATGAAAGATTTCGCCGGAATCGACCATGGTCTTCAGCCAGGCGCATTGTTCGGCGGCGCGCTGGACCGGCATCAGTAGCGACAGCAGGCGCTCTCGGTTCTTGGCGCCCGCGTATTCCTGCAACGCTTTGCCGAGCGGCAGATGCTGCGCTTTTGCCTGCGCCGACAGCCGCGTTGTATAGGTCGCCAGAAATGCGAATGGCGCCGCCTCGTCCTTGCGGTTTTCCGCGAGATTGAAGTGCACGCGACCGACCAGATTCCAGGCGGCATGCCGAGACTTGAGGAATTCCTGAACATTGCTTTTGGACTCGGCAAGTTCGGCGTCGCATGCGGCATCCAGGCTACGCCAGAGATGGGCGAGAATCGAGGCCGTCAGGTACTCCGCACCAGTCATGGGCGGGGCCGCAGCGGCGAGCCTTTCCAAGTACGCTTTGTTCGGAGAACCGACCGCCGGCTTGGTCGACGCTTCGCCCACATCCGGCAGGGCACATAGCGCGGTGACGTAGCGAATGCCAAACTCGTGCCAATATGCCAGTGCCGCAGGAAAGCTCGTTCCAACCTCGTCCACACCCAGGCACAGAAGGCCATGACCCGCGCCGCGCTCGAACGCCCTCACAACGCGTGTGCTGCGGGCCGGGTCCCATGCCGTCGCGTCATTCGAGGGCTTGAGGCTGAGCACACCGTGAGGGCTGAGAGCGGGAGCCAATGCGGACATGGCGAACAGGGCGTGTTAGGTTTCGAATCAACTCGTAAAATTCTAAGCCAAATTGAATACGACCGCTGCATCTCATCGACGCAGACGTTCCACGGGCGTGCCGGTCTTGCGACGCCGCTACAGCACACTGCCCACATCCGTCTTCGAAAAATCGTCGCCGACGAAGAGCAAACGACAGGAATGCTCCGTTGCGACCTCATATGCAAAGCAGTCGCCAAAATTCAAACCAGCGGCGTGCAAGCCCCTGCCCCAACGCTCATAAGCTTTCGCAATGCGACGAGCACTGGCCGGTGTGACCGTGATAATTTCCAGACCAAGGCCCTCGATGAGACGTACCATCTCGCCATCAACGTTCCGCCGACCGGCGACAATGAGAGCTTCCGCCACGGTACCGGCAGATATCAGCACTTCGGTCTCGGCTTCCAGCACTCCGATGCATGCATCGGCGCTCGGCTCACCCAAAACAATCGCCATAAGCGCCGACGTATCGACGGCTATCATTTGGGCAGACCGTTTCTGTCGTAAAGAAAATCCTGGCTACCTGCCGCGTTTGGTCCCGGGCTAGCCTTGGCGGAGCCAGAATCGCGGATTGCCTCAAGCAGTTCCTTGCGTCCACGGGCGTCCAGACGCGCGCTCTTGACGGGAACTAGTTGCACAGCCGACTGACCATGCCGTGTCAGAATGATTTCATCGCCCGCTTCTGCCCGGCGTACCAGGTCGGTCAATTGGCCTTTGGCTTCGGTGACGGAAATGCGCATTTGCGTACCGGTTCGAATGATTTAGTTCGTCTTTGAAATATGGACCATTCAATAGTCCAAATCAAGAGGAGCTCTGATAACTCTTTGCTCGAATTGCGGCTCATTTGAAACGAGCGTGAACGCGGCCGACGTTCCGATCAATGTACCAACTTCGGCGGCGCGAAAGAGTACTCGTGCTTAGCACTCCAGATCATCCGAGAACAGGTGGAGCTGCCAGTATCAGAAACAATAGAACTGGTAGTCCACCACGAGATCTGGTTGTTGTTCGGAGCTTGCGAGTGCGGTCCCTGGTTGACCGTCCAGTTGGCTGTCGCGGGGTTGGTGATCGGCTGGCCGGCGAAGTCGAAAGCTTGCGTCCCTTGTAGACATCTTTGGTCTTCGCAACGGCGATGCCCTCGCGGATAACCGCGCGCGTCTAACCCCGCGAGGTGACAGTGGCATCCTCTGCGTGCGCGAATCAACCTACCGGTGAGGGCGTACTCGGAGTGAGAGGGATCATGCTCTACTACATCAATAACCTTCGCGCCCTCCGTCAAGCCCTGGCTGAAAAAAGCCGCCGTTTGGCCCAGGACGCCGTCGACACAGCGGCCGCGAACGACGCGTCCCTGCCGAGCGTTGCTTGGTGCGCCGACATCAAGGTGATTCAGGAGGAGTTAAAAGCACTCGACGAAGCAATCGCCGAGGAGAAGAGGTTCGCTGATTCTGTCGCTGCCGCTGCCGATCAAATCGTTTCCGTGATGCATGCGCCGGCGCATCCCGATTCCTGAAAGAAGGGGCAACGATGGGTGTTTAGTCCCGGCATTTGCTGGAGCGGATTGAGTTTGAATCGTTCTGGCTGGGAAGTCCAGCATTTGCAGATGTATTCGTAGGGTGTGAGGCCCTTCAGGGTCTTCAGCCGCCGAGCGTAGTTGTAGGCGGTGATGAAGTCGGCAAGGTGAGTTTCGAGCTGATCGTGTCGATCGTAGTGGTAGCGTTGGACGGTCGCTTCCTTGATCGTGCGGTTCATGCGCTCGACCTGGCCATTGGTCCAGGGATGCTTGATCTTGGTCAGCCGATGCTCGATCCCGTTTTCCTGGCATCGCATATCGAACATATGCGTCACGTATCTTGCCGTCGGGCCGTCCGCATAGCGTGGCGGGAAGGTGAACTGGATCCCATTGTCGGTGAGCACCGTGTGGATCTTGTAGGGGACGGCCGCGATCAGAGCTTCGAGAAAGGCCGAGGCTGGCCGCCGCTTCAGCCAGCTGCGCTGGGGTGGCTCCATTCACCGACAGGCCCCCATTCACACAGATCGTGGAATTGCGGACCTGCCAAAGCTGGGCGGCGGCGATCAGGCTAAGCACACTCCGTCTCGTCTTCTTCGTCATCATCCGCTCCATACTAGCTGTTAGCTGCTCTATGTGATTGCCGAGGCCTCCCAGTTACTATCCAGCATAGTACCGGCCAAATAGAAACGCCGCGCAAAATGCCGGGCGTTTCTATTGGCGGTTGACGGAGCGGTCGCCTTCCAACTTAACTGAGGGTCCCAAAAACGGGCCATCTCGCTTTGTCTTTGAGCAGCCTTCCAGATGCGATCGAGGGAGCACGTTACTCCAATCCGCTCGTTGACGCGTGCAGCAGTGCCTCCAGTTTACGCCCACCTTGCTCGATCGCCTCAGACCAATGGCCGAGCCGTTCCTGCGCCACGACTTCGAACGACGGGTACCACAGTGGCTTTCCGCCAGCCTGGGCCCAATACCAGGGATAACCGCATGGCACGAAAACCACGCCGGCGACTCCGAGTGCTCCGGCGATATGGACGGCGAAGCTGTCGGGCCCAACCACGGCGTCGAGATTGGCGATCGCTGCGATCAATTCCGCAGGGCGCTCGATATGCACACCGGCATCGATCGGGTGACGCCATCGCTTCATGTCGTGGCGTTGCGCTCCACTCATCAAACTGATCGACGTGACGGAGTGTGGAATCACAGCGGCGACCTGCTCCATCGATAGGCCGAGGGCGCTGCTCTCCCATAAGATTCCTACCAACGGCCTTGCGAACACGGCCAAAGCATCGCGCCACTTGGCGAATAGCTCGGCATCGGGACGCAGGTACGGAACGCCATCTGCAATGGTGCCGGCGTCGATCGACAGAATGCGCAATAGCGATTGCAACGGCGTAGCTGAGAGTCCAGGTCTCGGCTCGTCGATAATCACCGGCTCAGCGAGGTGGGCAAGAAGAGCCCGATAACGTGGCTCCGCGACCACATGCACATCTTGCTGGCTCGTCAGCCGGCGCAAGAGGCGAACGAGCGCCACGAACTCGAGTGCGCCGGTCGTCGGGGGGACGAGTATCCGCGTCACAGGCTCTAAGGCGGTCGGATCGGGTGACGGGAAGCGACCGAGCGTCAGTTCGAGCGTTTTCTGTAAAGACTTCGCTGCTTCATTCTCTGGCAGCGCCTGCGCGACGCGGTCGACAAGCTTGAGGGCTTCATCGAACCGGCCAACGAGTTGCAGGACACGCACCAGAGCAATCGCGGCGGAGTGGTCCGATTTTCGAGCGCGAACGAATTCCGTCAGTTGCGCAATGCCTCGGTCCATTTCACCCTTGGCAATCGTAACGCGGGCCAAGATTTCGCGGGCACCAACATGAGCCGGCGCATAGGCCAGTAACTTCTCGCAGGTCGTCTCCGCTTGCGACCAGCGCCCTGTTGCGGCGCGGCAATAAGCCAGATGCAAGAGGCCGTCTGTATCGAGTGGGGCGCGCAGATGCGCGCGTTCGGCAAGGTTGAGCGCCTCGTCGAATCGGCTTCGTTCGAGCATAAGGGCCGACAAATGGCCCAGCGCATCAGGATCGTCTGGAGCAATCTCGAGCGCACGAAGCAGGACAGTCTCAGCCGACGAAGTGTGGCCTAAGGCGAACTCGATGGCTCCGAATTGAAGGAGAGCGCGCGTATTGCCTGGCTCGTTGTCGACAACGGTCTCCGTCATCGCGCGGGCATCCGTAACGTTGCCGTGGCTCAACAGGGCTCGAGCGAGCGCTAGCTTAATCGCACCGTTGCGCGGGGCGAGAGCAACCGCGCGTTCGAGGCAGATCATCGCCTCCTCAGCGCGGCCGAGCAATTGGTGGGCGATACCGAGATTGGTGATGAGGCTCGCGTGTTCGGGGTAAATGGTCGCCGCTTCAGCCAGCATATCGAACGCAAACTCGGTCTGTCGCCGCGCAAGCGCCAATGTGGCCCTTGCATTGAGCGTATCCGGATCGCTTGTGACAGGGACCTCCTCCAGTAGCGCTTCCGCCTCCTCGATACGGCCGGCGGCAATAAGCTCCTGGGCCGTTCTAACCCGGTCCTGCCAGCTCGGAGCGGACATGCCAACGGACGGCATCGGCTACGCAACCGTGACGCGTTTGCCGTCGCGACGGAGAGCCGCGCTCACCGCGGCGACCTTGATGTGGGCGATCTCAGAAGCAATGCCAGTAAGCCCAATGGCTCGCGTTTCGGTCTGCAAAACGTCGATGCGCTCAATCAACGTGGCACGGTCAACTACCTTTACGGTGAGCGACCCGGTGCTCGCTTCCTGGGGCCGCGCCGAGGATCGGACATGATCCGCGATTAACGTGTAGAGTTTACCGATCCAGGTGCCTTTGTTCGCGAGTACCGAAAACAATTTGGCCTGCAGATCGACACTATCGGCGCAAAAGGAGGGGCGCTGACGCGCCGCAAGAGTGATGGTCTTGGCTTCAATCGAAATGGTGTGACCTCCGAGTAGGCCGACCACAGGACCGTTGGAAGCCGCCCGCTCGAGCACGGTCACGACAAAAAGCTTGATCCACGTTGGTAGCGAGCAAAACATGTCCTGTGGCAAAGGTCAGGCGAGGGATATCCGACAGCTACCGTCAATTGTGCCGAGTGCTAGCGAATTCGACGTCCACCGCAATGCGCTGACTGACACGACACGGGCCGTGTTATGTTCGCCTTCTAGCAAGCGCTCGGCTGTCGATAAAATTTGAGCGTTTGTGGCGCGGATCGTCATCGTCATTCTTGCTCTCTGGTCAGCTACAGGAAGATTGTCTGGTCCTTTTGTATGACTTCCTTCTTACCGGTGCGGGACATGTTCTCTGCTGCTTGGATGACAAGCTCGTGCTGCGCCGTGCTTAACTTGCCCTGCCTCACGGCTTTTTCTGTAACGGACACGCTGGTCTTGCAGATCTTGCTGTCGCGGCCGACCACCTTCAGGTCTTCATCGGGTACGTATTTGAAACTGCTTGTTTTGAGAATTGTTTGACTACTATCAGCCGACTTGAAGTCGGGTCCCAAAACACACTTAATCGATTCGCCGATCACTTGCTTGACGTCGTGGCCTCTGACAATGTTGAGGTTGTTGCCAACCGTGACAGATTGCGCATCGCCCAGATTAAATAAACATGATCTTGAAATCTTATAGGTGAACGCTTCTCCAAAGAAGACTGATACGTTCCTGGCCATCGTCAGCTGGGTAGTCGCGCCGCGCATACAGGTGAGTTTTGTTCCGTCGAAGAATTCCTCGGTGTTGCCCATAATCCGCTTTTCGGTGTTGCCAGTGGTCGTTTCTACTTTGTCACCTTTATTGACCAACTTGACCCGGTTCGAAGCCGTCAGGATGATGTCCGCGGACGTCACAGCGCTACCAGCAGTGATTGACACGCCATTCTCGGCGGAGATCTCATAGATGCCCTTTGGCACCTTGTGCTGGACGTTTCCGTTCGTGACCTCCATCGTTTGGCCGCCCCCGATTTTCAACAGTGCCGCGCCTTCGACATTTGCCTGGAAGTCCTTGTTGGTGAAGGCAAGTATGCCAGCGTTGTCGCTTTCATGCTCGCGGGTGACTGCCGGATCATCGTTGACCGTCGCCTTGAGACCAGTGACAAGTTTTGCCTCGTCGTCCGAATAAGAGCCGAGGCGCAGATAACTCGACTTGGTCTGAGGAGAAGAAAAAGTTTCTGGAACGCTCAGTCGCATGCTGGCATTTGGCATCGTTGAATTCCCTAGTCGTTTGGCTGTAGGCGCCCTGGCGCTGCGTCATCAAGCGGATTTGAGAGGTCGAAAGCCCGAAGGCATTCGGGTTGGCACCGTTGTGCTTGGTTGGCATGCCCACTCTGGTTGCCGCTGACCCGCCCATTGACAAATCGTCAGATCCAGCCTTGGCGCGGCCCGGACCAATAACAAGACCAGAGATGACGCCCAGCGCCAGCCGCGCTTGCTCTCGTTCATCAACAGGCCCACATTCACACAGACCGTAGAATTGTCGACCTACCAAAGTTGGGCGGCAGCGAACCGCATCAAGGAGTGTAAGCTCGACCTCTATGCCGACCGCGCTTCTGCGGCGACGACCGCACTTCCGCAGCGACCATGCGCGCCAACACTGCGGCTGTGGTTCGCCTCGATGGCCTATGTGCTGATCCGTGCCCTGCGGCGCATCGGCCTTGCCGAAACCACCTTTGCGGACGCCACCTGCGGCACCATCCGCCTCAAGCTCCTGAAGATCGGCGCACTGGTGCGCATCAGCGTCCGCCGCATCAAGATCGCCATGGCGTCGGCCTGCCCAGCCGCCCAGGAGTGGGGACACGTGGCTCGCCGTGTGACCGAAGCCGCCAAGGCTCGCGCCTCGCCGTCCTGACACGCGAAGCTGCGACGCGTCCAATCGGCGACATCACCAACAAGGCCCAACGGAGACGCTCAAAATCAAATCGCCACCCGCGCCTTCAGCGCCACGGCTCCTCGTCGCCTTCGCCAGATCCTCCTATCCCCGTCGCAGAGCAATTGGCCGTGTGAGAATTACGGCTAGAACATCCGCACACCAAGGCGGATACGCTCATCATGGAATACAATCATCCGGCGGCGGGTCGCCTAAACTGCGTCGGACATCCCGTCACTTTCGTCGGAGACGAGCGCAGCCCCGGCCTGCCGCCGCCCATGCTCGGGCAACATACCGACGAGGTTCTGAAGGAACTGGGCCTTTCTGCAGCGAGCATCGCAGAATTGCGCCGCGAGGAAATCGTCAGTTGATCGGAAGCAGAGCTTCCCGTTGAAGCCACCTTATTTCCGGGAAAAACGCAACACTCTCGATGACTAACCTCGCGAGTGTCCGTGAAGTGTCAGGAATAGCGTTTTTAAGGCCTTTTAAGTATTTTTTTCGACACGCCGCCTGGCATGGGTTGCATGGGATTGCATGACATCATGGTTGAGATCCGCACCGAACGCCTTAAGTAGGACGAGCTATGGAGCTTCGTCGGCAAGAAGCAGAAGGGGAGTTTTGGCAGTGGTTGATGAACCCGCGACATTCCCGCTTTCGACGGAGTTTCGGTTGGGAGTGGACCTAGTCAGCCAGTTGCCTGCCGACAATTGGAATACACCTAGCCCCGCCCGGAGGCCGTGGCCGACCTATTTGCCGGACCAAAGTGTATACGCGCCTGCCACTCCAAATCTAGCAATGTACGTTCGAGGTTGGCAGCACGGCGACCAACCCGCGTCGCCCGAGCTCAGGGCCGCAATGCTCTCCAATGGAGTACTGCCGAGCGCATTTCGTCCGCAAACAACTTTCATGATCGGTCACGTGAGCTACACAGCCACGTTCGGGCTATTAGGCAGACCAGACGACATCATCGTCCGCCAAACCGACACGTTATTGACCGGCGAACGCAGCACCAGTCTTGATACTCGGTCTCCCCCAAGATTACTGGCTCCCGATATGGAGGAGTCCATAACACTCGATGGGGACGTTCATGACTCTCTCAAGCCGGCGCGGCCTCACCTCCGGAGGCTCACGTCTGACGGGCAGCAACTCCAGGCAGTTGGCCCTTGGCCCGGCCTGATGGGGCGCCGAAAAATGAATCCTTATCCCGATGACGCCCACATCATCAATATCGACAGCTATATCAATGATAACCCGCTTTCGGTGATCAATCCCGCAGGCACCAACAGGGTCGAGGTACGCGGTACGCCTCAGCTATTGCACAACTACGAAGACACTGTTGCAAGAGACCATGAACGGGCGAATAGCTTCGTCCGCATCACCACCCAGAAGCTAGAAGCCTACTTGGATCCCCGCATGCAAGAAGACGTCGAGCAAGAGGTGAGACCGGCCTTGAGCAGATATTTTGGTGTCGCGGGCACTAGCAGACAGGACCTCGCCGACATCCGGGAAATCCTCGCAAGCTATAGGAAGGTGGCCACCTATCTCAATCGCTACAAGCCAATAACACAAGGGCAGCGTTTCAAAGCGTGGTTCGTCGACGCTCCTCTGTACCGGATTCGGCCGAGATCCAACGACGCCACGCTTGCTTATGTCAGGGCCGGCCCAGTGACCTGGCCGGAGTGGCGTATCGTTCCAAGATCGTTGCGGTCCCGCTCGGTGAGCTCGGGATGGTCTGGTTTGGGTCTGTTTCTGGCAGGAGGGATGGCGTTCGAGCGTGGCTCGGCGTCGTTCCATAGCAGTGGGTCAGTTGAGGAACTGCGCGTAGAGCATGCCGGAGCACTAGCTGCGATATTCTTCGGCACCCTCACCATGGGAGTGATTGGTGGATCTTATGCCATGAATCACATCCGGCGCTTGCTCCCCGACAGCGGGATCAATCTGCATGAACGGCACTTCGCCAATTCCGACCGCCTCCGATCCGCAACCGTTGTGCATGAGGCAACACATCTGGTTTTGGGCACTGACGACCATGCCTATCACGACGAGCCAAGCTTCCCTCGCCTATCGACAACCCAATACATGACCAACGCCGATAGTTACGGCCTGTTCGCCGAAGAGGTCAGCCGCCGATGAGCCTTCTTTGGAACGCCAGCGACAGCATTCGATCCGAATTGCACTCCGGTTGCCGCCTCATCCCGGTCGATCCATCTGAACGAGCGGCGCTCGATCTGGCGCCTGGGACGAAACATGTGCTGATCGCGTGGCGCAAGAAGTGAGGGCAGCGCTTCGCCTATGACACGGCTCAGATCGAAACTCTCTTCATCGAGTTCCCCGAGCTTCCAATTCCCACCGTCGATTGGACAGAGTTGGGCTGGACGAAGCTCGGTTTCCAGACCGGCAATCTGGTCCTGTACTTCGCTTCGATTATCGCAAGCGGCCGCATCGGGGTGAGATAGGGCAGGGACTTTCTCACTCTCTTGCTGCATCGCCGCCACGCAGAAATTTGCGTCGATGCTCGTTTCACACACCCGCTTGTCGACGATTTCCACACTGGCACCCTCGAGATCGACTGGACTTTAAGCGTGGATCTGCAGGCTTCTGCTATCCTCGCTTCGCGGACGACAGTGCCGCCCACCGATTGACCCTTGGCTCACAATCCGACGAAGAATATGCTCCAAACGCCTGCAAACGGTGGTTGGCTGATTGCGCGCTGAGTAAATTCTGAAGGAGGGATCGACGATGACGGACAGTCCGAAGAGCTACCGGATGGCTCAACCGACCGGCCAGTGGCGGCCTTCCAGTCTTGACCGCGCTCAGCGTTTCTGACCGACGAGTTCTTGATGTAACGTTGGAACACCTTCGAGCTGTCGGTGCCGGGAGGGCGATCGTGCGTCTTACCCCCGGATTCAATGAGAGGTCTCTCGCCCGCAGGTTTCTCTGACCGGCAGAAACAGCTCTTCGAAAGTGATGCGCAACTCATCTCAAGACTCGCAATAGAAACCGAAAGAAACCACAAAAAACACTACAGGGAGACGCTGGAAAGCGTAGCGAGTAAGTTCGGCGTCTGGCTTCGCCAGACTGGAAGGCAGCCAATGGCCGGTCGGTTGAGCCAGCTGGATGCCGATTTGCAGGTCTATACGAGCACCCTCAAGCCTTCTTCGCCGCAACTTCTTTCGCTGGCGTTGAGACGTCTTCAAAACATCGTTGCCGGGAGGCCGGTCGGGCATCTTATCACCAGCCGCGCTGGCCGCCCCATCAAAGCGATGTGTGCTGAGGATGAGAGGCTTATTTCCGACTTCAGGATGGCACCCTTGCCTGTGCAACCAGCCACTGTCCGCAACTACGCTTCTGCTCTACGCGGATTCAGTAATTGGCTCCAGGCGCAAAAAAGAGATCGATAGCTAGCCGCCTGTACGACAATACGCTGACCCAGGATGCTGAACACTATAAGGACCACCAACTGCCGGCTGCGTTGGGGCACCTTCGAGAATTGTGCCGCGAGCAGGCGCAATCGAGCGCCGGGCCGGGCACTCAGTACATGGTTGTCGCGCCGGATGTGTCCACGAGCTATGGGCCGCGTCACGATGCTCAAGTTGCCCCGGCCTCAGCTGTGCTTCGGCCATTATCGCCTGCCAGACGTGGGGAGCTATCCTCGGCGTACGGCGGCTCGGCGCCGCCTGGCGCATCGTCGGAGGCTGCGGGATCACTAGGTGACTTCGGCTTCCCAGATGACTTCGACCTCAGTGAGGGCGATCAAGAACTGATCATGTCGTTTCTGGACGATGCGGCGGCCGAAGGCGCTCCGCAGCACGGCGCGTCGCAGGTACCTCCCCCCGTTTGTAAGCGGCATCGGCGATGCTTCGCCGCTGTGGGATCAAGCCACCGGACGATCTTCATTTGCCGTTACTTCGGAAGCGTCATCGAGTTTCGTCGCTCGCCCGTCGGAGGCCGATTTTGGAAGTATGGTCGGTTTGGGCTGGGAGCACGGCATCCAACCGGCTCCTCCCGTGCTGATCCGTGCACTCGACACACACGGACTCCTGCCGGGGCCGTTTCGGCCGACACATCTGCGGATCCGTGGTTGGCTGTATTCGGCGCAGTGGGCAGGGAGAGGAAGAAGCGAGGTCGCGACTTTAAATAATTTTCTCGGGCGCTGACATTATGCTGATTCCGCAACCTGGGTTTGAACACCACAGACCGGTGGAGGTGCGCCCCGGAACTGTTCCATCATCTGCGGTAGCGGCATCGTCCACAGCCGGTGCATCGTCCTCCGGGCAAGGCGGTTCGCACGCACTGTACGGCCTTCCGGACATCGGAGTGTACGTTCCCCAGGACTTTGTTCACGGCGACCAATACGTCCCAGATGCCATGCTCTGGCTACTGCGCCAATGGTACCTCCTGCCGACCGACAATGAGCCCATGACAACGTTTGCCATCAGGAACGAGATCTACACGGCGCAGTGGTGTGATGAGGGCCTATATCTCAAGCATCACGCTCGTCGCTGAACAACGCGACTGACTGCAAGATGCGAGTCTGTGAGCCCGGGCCTTGCAGCGCCGAAGGGCCTGCCTGCCAATAGTCTCTCGGCGATCGCCGAGAGTGCAACAGCTCAAGCCGGCGTGCGCCATGACCGGATCGATGCGCCATGGTTCCCGAGGGGCCAATCGATGGCGTGAGCTTCCGTACCTATATCGAGAAGGTTTTCCTGCCGACCCTTAGGAGAGATGGCAAGGCACGCGAGAGCGGACAGAAGCATTGAGCTATAGCCACCGCGTGGGCGGTCTAAGCACGCGGAGCGGATGGGGTATCTGCTTGGCAACGACAGGGATGTCCGCGCGCAACTCTCAGCCTGGCGACGGTTACGGACAAGTTGGGCCAGTTGGATGAGGCGTGGGATTGCGGGCATGGTCGACGCCGCAAAGGGCAGCACCGCGCGCTATGCTACCATTTCCACGTATCGGGGCTCGTGGCGGTAACAAGCACCCCGATTCCGTAGCCGCTGATGGTTACGACGGCATAGGTGTCGCCATCGTAACAGTTCAGCTGGTACTCCCTGAACCGTTCCGACCAGCGCCAATAATCCCGGTTACCGCTCGACGGGAAAAACTGCTTTCGTGGCGAGCCCCTGCCGGGCTCAAGACCATTGACATCGAGCTTGATCTCGTTGCCGCCGCTTCTCCACAAAACGTGCCCCTTCAGCTTTTCATTGGTCAGATTCACCACAAAGAATTCGTGCCGCCCTCCGCCCTTCATTGCTCCCTTTTCGCCTTTTCCTTCCTTACTCATCACCGGCCCTCGTGAACGGCAGATTCGGCGGAGTCTGCTGACGTGATCCCGCCGTCTCAACTATCCGATCTGGTGGGCCGGCGGTCACATCCGGCCCGCAGTTCGCGGATAGCCTTCGGGCATCTTGATGAGCTGGTTGGAGCTAGTTGGAACGGACAATGCGTATGTCGGTGCGTGCGCGCAGATTGCGGGCGGAAGAGTTCCGGCGGCTCGAGCAGGGTTACCTGCAACAGGCCGAGCATTCGCCGGGAGGGCTCGAACAAGACAGCTTACTCAATCTCGCTCGGGGTTTCGGATACGCGGCCGAGCAAATCGAGAAACGCGCGGTGATCGGTAAGACAGTGGTTCTCTGCGCCATCGCCGCGCTCGCACTCCTTGCCGTGCTGTACATTCCTTAGGTTGCTCCTGTGTGCGGCCAGGGCATCAGCCATGGTCCCGCACCGGCCTCGATCGCCGCGACGATGCGGTCGGTGAGATGCCGGTGAATATCGAAGCGTTCCTTGCTGTCGTCTCTCCTTTGTTTGCGGCCGTCGGCCGTGCCTGGCGACCGAAGGGACGCGGAGGGACGGACGCCGCACACCGAGAGGTGCGCGCCTGCGCGCGAGGGACTGACCCTTGCGGCGGACGGATATCCGTGCGCGTTAGGTTCTATCTGCAGGCCTTTTTGCGACACGCACCAAAATTCAACATAGGATGGTCTTCGCCATTGTCGCCCGCGATGCCGACGAGGCTCATGAGATGTTGGACAAAATCCGCCAGCTTGAAGACCGCCTGCTGGCAAGAACGATGGGGGCTGGTCCGCGTACGCTGCAATGACGTTTTGCTCGATGCGCGCGCTAGCTCGGCGGGGCAATTCGCGGCGAGCAGGGGTACTGCGCGCCCTACCCGGCAAAACCGAGCGAGCCGGCGCTGGCGCAAGCTGGACGATTCCAGAATGCGCTTAACCATCGCGCAAAAGAAGCAGACTCCTGGCCGAATCGAGCGCTATATCTGGATAATTCAGTCGCAACATGTGTTTGGTGTTTCATGGACGAGGATTTCTATCGGGCACGAGCTTTGCAGGTCCGCGACATTGCTGAAAAGGCTGATCCGTTTACGAAGCAACGCCTCTTGAAGCTTGCCGATCAATACGAAGTCTGGGCGGGTAACCCATCGCGCGCATCCCGCTCGTTAGCTCGCCCTATTCCGCTTCCGTTCACTCAGACGCGTGGTAAAGCCTGAGCGGCCCGCCACGTCAGAAACCGAAGTCACACCGGATACCGCGCAGTGATCGCCAACGGACAAGGTTGCGCATGCAACCGGAACTAGGCCAGCGCCAATGAGCAGGGGTCGGCCGTCACAGGCCGGAAAACGAGCGGGGTTGGTGCGGGCCGGAGTGCAGCGACGACACGGCCCGCCGTTTTCCGCCCCTCATCCTTGATGAGGGGCTTGGCCTTGACGGCCTGGGGGCCGCTAGGCCCCGATCAGGCGTGCGCCATTGCGCATCGCCCACCTGAAATGGCACCCGGGCCGCGTGAGCATAGCGACGGCGAAGCCGGCACGCGGAACGAGTGCAGCGATGAGATGAAGTAACCGGGCACCGACCTCTAGGGCGCATAATACGTCGATCGATTCGCCCAACAAGATGAGCTGGAGATCCTGATGAATTACTTCGCTGGACTCGACGTCTCTCTCAAGCGCACCGCGATCTGCATCGTTGATCAAGATGGAAATATCGTCCGGGAAGGAGTGACGGATACCGAGCCCGAGGCGCTAATTTCCTGGCTGAGAAATACCCGCTTCGCTTTGCAGCGCGTTGGGCTGGAAGCCGGTCAATGTTCTTCCTGGCTGCACAAGGGTCTTTCGGAAGGCGGATTGCCGGTCATTTGTGTTGAGACCCGGCACGCAAAGAGCGTGATGCAAGCTCAAACTATCAAGACGGACCGCAACGATGCTCGCGCGCTCGCGCAAATGATGCGAACAGGATGGTTTAAGGCGGTTCACATCAAATCAGAAGACAGCCAAAAGCTACGAGCATTGATGGGCAGTCGTCGGTGCCTGCTCGACAAGCAACGCGACCTCAACAATCATATTCGGGCGGCACTTCGAACCTTCGGGTTCAAAGTGGGCCTTATCGGCCAAAGCCGCTTTGAAGAACGTGTACGCGAGCTGATCGTGGCTGACGGAGATTTACAGGCTCTCGTCGTTCCATTGCTCGAGGCCCGACGCATGCTCGGCGAGCAGGCACGCGTGTTGACGCGCCTGATTGGGCGCCTGGTTCGGAACGATGCTATTTGCCGCCGGTTCATGACGGTTCCTGGCGTTGGCCCCCTGACAGCTTTGGCATTCAAGACGACCATCGACAACCCAGGCCGCTTCCGTAAATCACGGCATGTTGGCGTCCATCTTGGACTGACCCCAGGCAAATACGCATCCGGAGAGGTCGATTACAACGGGCGCATCACCCGATGCGGCGATGCCTTCGCTCGAGAGCATCTCTTTGAAGCCGCGCACTCATTGATGGTCAACACCAGACGTTGGTGCTCGCTAAAGGCATGGGGAATCCGCATCGCCAAGCGCAGCTCCATGAAAAATGCGCTGGTCGCGGTGGCTCGCAAGATATCCGTCATCCTGCACCGTATGTGGTGCGACGGCAGCGACTTCCGGTGGGAGAGATCGGAGGCCACAGCGGCAGCCTGACACCCGAATGAATGAACTGATCAGCAGAACACGGCCGAAAGGCTGTCAAGGAGTCCGGTAGGACGAGGAATGGCGAGGGTGATAACCGGTCTGCAGCGCGAGCCGATCGCTCCGTGACTGCGTCCCTGAGATGGTCCCGCCACTTCTTCACGAACATCATCATGAGGCGGGGATCCCGACCTCGAAGAGAAGCGCGATCGCCGGATAGCTTTGACGTCAAAGGTAGGTTCGGAAGGCACAGCCACAATGCGATAATCAGATCAGATTTGGTACTTGACGTTCCAACCCCGACGGGCACCCGACAGGATGGGCAGCGATAGCGATCGCCGACCTGTCCTCCGAAGCCTCGGAGTAGGTGGAAGGCGAGCCCCTCCTGCGGGTGTCCCCGGCGAGGCGCACCTTAGCTCTTGCGCGAGGCGATCGTGACCCGATGGGCCGAGGCGTGAGACTCGGTGAGCGCAGCTCATAGAGCCCGCTCCGCATGGCGGACGCGCCCGGGATGAGAACCATGCTCCTCCATTCAAGCCGTGCCATGTGTTTCACTCCCGCCAGTTCGCAACGTCCTCGGCATCGTGCCGCAAGCACCTCGCGCTCGTTCGATTACCCTTTTTGAGAGCGCAGGCTTCCCTCCCCGCCGCAACAGCCTCCATCACAGGACGCGGTCGTCGGCCCATCTTCTTATCTCAAAGATCGTCATCATCCGGGACCATCGACGTGATCCCGTCATATTTCCAGAGAGGCAGGCTGTCTTCCACGAGGAGTTCAGCACCATCGCATCCCCACGGAAGCACCTGCACGAGCTCGCATATCAACCGCAAGGCAAAGCGCCGGTCATGGCGCTCTTGCGCATCCAAACGCAACGCTTCCGGCCCGGCCCCGGTTCGGCGCTTACGGGCAGAAGCGGACATCAACCTGCCGACGCCCCCGCTGAATCCGTCGAAAATGACCCATCTGCAACATGGGCAGGTTCAGCCGACCAGCTGGCAGTGCCCGCTGATGACAGTACCGTCGCGTTTATGCGCCTTAAGCGTGCCGTCGACGCGGTTGATGAAACCTTGCCAGACAGCGGTCGGGTCGAACAGATGTTGCCAAATGTTGCCGAGCGTAAGCGCCGTCTCAAAGAACAAGTGCGTATCCGTGACGTGGACGGCCAAATTGCTTCCGAATGTCCGAGAGTGCATCGTCCCCTCGTCCAGATTAATGGTGACCTGTTCCCCGTTCATGTAGACCGAGTTGCGCTCGAGGCCCCGCGCCCAGCATTTCAGATCGATCGTCTCGGCATGTGCAGCCGTTGCAGCTAGCAGCGCTACGACGAGGATTGTTGCTTTCAGCTTCACAGTTATCTCGTCGCTTTGTGACGGCCCTGCCGGGGGGGCGGACACGGCAGGACATTCGATGACTTTGCCGAAATTTCGGTGTCGCCTTCGAAGGATGTGCAGAGGACTCAGTCGTTCAGAGATGAGCACGCGGCAATAGCCATCCCATGATCTTCTGATACGGATCGCGACGACTGCGGACGAATGCGTTCTCGTTCTGCTGAGCGGCGGTCCTGGCGAATTCAGAAATCCCCTCCATAGACTGCCGTTTATCCTTCGGAAGCTTCGCCCATTGGCGAATGATCTTCCGGCGGGCTTCGCGTTGCTTTTCCCTTACGTCAGGCATCGGGACGCTCCTTGAAGAGGATTATTCCGGTCGACCTAGTATTGTTTGGGCTCACTAGAACTTCAACGTCCAATCAAGAACTCTTAGCCCCTCTGATCGTGCAGCGCTATACACGGGAGCTAGTCTCATATTGGCTTTGCAGGCCCGCCGCCCTAGAATTGCGGCGATCGCAGGACGGGCGAAATGCAGTATGTTTGCGACGCGCCGAAGGGCAAGACCTGGTTCCGTATCGAGACGGAAGGTGAAGCGATGCATGAGTCGCGCCTGATGGGCCACACAGTTGAGAAATATTTCCGCCGCGAGCGGGAGAAGGCAGTCCAGTCCTGGCGTCCCGAGCGGCCCAACGCGATCGAGCGCGACATCGGCCTCGAGGCCCATGTACAGCGAGAGATGCCGCTTTTCCTCACGCTGCGCGACAGGGAGGGCAATGCACTAACTACAGCGATGCTGCCACCGGGTGGCAAGGATCGCGGCGGGTTCCGGATCATCATCGTTGCCGCATCCAATGCCGATCCTTATCCTCAGCAGGACGCGGCCATCGCTGCACTGGGAGCGCATTTCGGTCTCACACTCGATCGCAACCGCTGCTTCCCCTACGGCCGCTAAGGAGCCTGACAAGTATCGCCGCTTGATTGGAGCGATGTCGGCTCATGGCCCAGTACACAGCCTGGGCCCATCGCGTCGTTTGCTGCGGTTGCACAAAGGTAGTCGGTGTCGGTGCGAAGCTGACATCACCGAAAAATTCTTGAGTACGCACGCGCAAAGACTGTTTCCGGAAGATCGGTCCGAGCTAGCTTGGCGCCCGACGACCTTAGCTCGAAAGGAGGAAGCATCATGGTTTTGACGCTGGGCATGGCGGCTCTGGGAGCACTTTTGGGTGTTATGATCGCCTGGTCGGCCAGTCCGGTTGTGGCCACCGTTATCCCGCTCCTGTTCGGGCTGGTCGGAGGAGCCGGCAGCTTTTCGCTGTTGAAGATGGACCTTGCCAAGCCGGCAGCGCAACAGAAGTTGCAGACCCACGGCGCTTCGTTGCTCGCCTGCTGCTCGGCCTGTCTCATAACGCTCGTGATCGCCGTCCTGACAAGCGGGTACGTACGGCAGGCGATCGATCGTGAAGCCCTCGCTTATCCACTCAGCAAGGAGCAACTTGCGAACCCCGCGTCCGCGATTGATCGACTGATGTTACGAAGGAGACTGGTCGCGATTGGCGCAAGTGATTCGGAGATTGGAGGCATCATGAGCGCGGGTCCGACCGCGGATTTCAAAACGGCGGCGGACGCCATTGGCAAGGCTGTAGCGGTGCTCCTTGCGGGCCATGATCAGTTGCAGACGCCAGACCAGCAGAAGGTGGATGCCGCGCCTGATTTTGCACGGCTGGTCCTTTCAGCTCGCTACTTCGCCCTGCTCAACAAGGACATGGACCCGTCCACGCCGATCAGGGAGGAGAGCTTTCGGCTGCTGACGAATAAACTGCTCGAAATCGATCTGTCCAAAGCCCTACCGGCCGATCCTGCGACGGCCAAGATATTCACTGATCATCCAAGCCTGGTCGCGGCCATCGGAAACCTTTCCGAGGCTTTGGCGAAAAGCCCGCTCGCGCCCGATCTCAGCCTGCGGATATCGAATATGGACGATCTGATAAGGTTGACTGCCGCCGTAGCTCCGAGCAGCAAGTCAGGTAACCAATCGAAGTTCCTTACGGGGTTCTCCGAGACACGCGAATGGACGTCAAAATAAGATACCTCAGTAACGTAGCTGCGCATCCTAACCCGTCTTATTCGCGAGAGGGCGCCTGAGAGGCTGGCGAGCGTGGTGTAAAGCGCTGATGCGGCGTAGGATTCGGTTGCGAAGCCAACCCCATCACCTCAACCGCGAACGCCACGCCCGCCATGACCGATGATACGATTCTGCCCTTCTCGTTTCCAGCCGTTCACGCCAAGAAAGTCACAGCTGCCTTCGATGGTGGACGCCTAACCTCGAATGGGGGCGTGATGCTTCTGGCGATGGCCGAGCGGCGTCTCGGTTTGGCCGACAATTTGGCCCGGGTGTTCCCGGATCGGCGCGATCCGACGCGGGTCGTGCACAGCCTTGTCGATATGTTCCGCGCGCGCATGTTCGCGATCTGCTGCGGCTACGAGGACGCCGACGACCTCGATCATCTGCGGTCCGATCCCGCATTCAAGCTGGCCTGCGGACGGCTGCCGGACAGCGGTCGCGATCTGTGTTCCCAACCGACGCTGTCGCGCCTGGAGAATGCTCCGCGCCTGCGCGACGTGATCCGACTGACCTACACTTTGGTCGACGCATGGATGGATAGCTACCCGCGCGAGCCGGCATCCGTCACGCTCGACATCGATGATACCTGCGATGTCGTCCACGGCCATCAGCAGCTCTCGCTGTTCAACGCTCATTATGACGAACGCTGCTTCCTGCCGATCCACGTCTACGACACGGAGAAGAGCCGGCCCGTGGCGGTCGTGCTGCGGCCCGGCAAGACGCCGGGCGGCGTCGAGGTGCGTGCCCATCTGCGCCGCCTGATACGGCATATCCGGACGCGGTGGCACAAGACGCGAATTACGTTCCGTGGCGACGGGCACTATGCTCGGCCGGAGGCCATGACGTGGTGCGAGAACAACGGCATCGACTACATCTTCGGTCTGTCCGGTACCAAGCCTCTCGCCAGAAAAGTCGACGAGGTCGCCGACGACGTTCGCACGCGACGCGCCATCGAGAACCTGCCTGTTCTGCGCGGCTATACCGAGACGCGCCACAAGGCAAAGTCCTGGGATCACGAACGGCGCACTGTCGCCCGTATTGAGGCGACGATGCTCGGCCTCGACATCCGCTTCGTCGTCACCAGCCTCGATGTCGGCTCGGCCGAGTGGATCTACGACAGCCTGTATTGCGCGCGCGGCCAAGCCGAAAATCTGATCAAGCTGCATAAGACGCAGCTCGCCTCCGATCGCACCAGTTGCCGTTCGGCGCTCGCCAACCAGGTCCGTCTCGTTCTCCACACCGCCGCTTATTGGTTGATGCTTACCGTGCGCGGCGCCATTCCCAAAGTCCGGGAATTGGCCACTGCCGAGTTCGCGACGCTGCGTCTTCGTCTCTTGAAAATCGCAGCCCGGGTCATCGAAACCGCGAGCCGCATTCGCCTTGCGTTCGCCGCGGCATGCCCCGAAGCCGACCTCTTCCGCAGCTTGCCCGGCGCGCTGCTCCCGCTCGGTCCGTAACCGACCGGGCCTGCGCCCGCTCACCCGCCCATTCCTCCAGCGCGTACAAAACAGCTTGATGTAGAACCCGGTGACAAAACGCCGGACGGTCACCCACGCCAGCCGCCAGCCCCCGTCAGACGTCAAGAACGACCGTGCTCTCGTGAATAGATCGGGCTAAAGCTCGGTGGCGCGAACCACCCCTATCGCGCCGGCTGGTTGAGCAGGGGCCATAATAGGCTCGACATATCGTTGCCGATGCGGATGCGGATTTGATCTTTGAGGGCCTCGCGATCGATCACACGGCAAGCTCCGCCGCGGCGCGTTGCATGTTGGAAGACATGTCAGCGGACACCACATTCTGCTCCTCGATCGCGACGGCGCTGCTCGCCACGAATTCGCTGACGCTATCGATTGCCGAACGGACGCCATTCAGGGCAGAGACGACCTCTCCGGCGATGGCGTTCAAGGAGCTGATCTCGTGCGAGATCTTGGTGGTGGCCTGTTTGGTCTGGTCGGCCAGGTCTCTGATCTCGCCCGTGACCACCGCGAAAGCAGCGCCGGCCTCGCCAGCCCTCGCACATTCGATCCTTGCATTGAGGGCGAGCAGATTGATCTGACCAGTGATGTCTCCGATCAGCTTGACGATACCCTCCATGTCGTGTGCCGCAGCGTTCAGACGGCCCGCCTGAATATTGGCCGATTGCACCCGGCTGACGGCATGGTTTGCAGCCTCCTTTGATTTGGCCATGGTTTGCGAAATCTCGCGGATCGAGGCGCTCATTTCCTCGCTGCCGACTGCAACAGACTCGATCAGCGTGCGGGCGCGCTCGGTGCGCGCACGGGCGAGAGCCGCTTCCGTCACGTCGGCGGCGTATTTGACCACCTTGTAGGGCTTGCCATTGAGGTCGAGAATTGGGTTGTAGGACGCCTGGATATAGATTTCCTTCCCGTTACGACCGATGCGCCGATACTCGCCGGCCTGGTATCCGCCACGGTTAAGATGAGCCCAGAAGTCGCGATAGGCCGGACTGTTGCGCTCATCGGCCGCCACGAACAGGTTGTGGTGCTTGCCCTGGATCTCGCTCAGCGAATATCCCACCGCCTTGAGGAAGTTCTCGTTGGCGGTGACGATTGCGCCATCCATGCCGAATTCGATGACGGCCTGCGACCTGCCGATCGCCTCGATCTGTCCGGACGTATCAATTGCCTCTAGCTTCTGGTTGGTCACATCGGTGGCGAATGTCACCACCGCAAAAGGCGTCCCCTTTTCGTCGAGAACGGGATTGTAGGATGCCAGCATCCATACTTCCCGGCCGCCCTTGGCAATTCGTCGGAATTGCCCGGCCTGGCATTCGCCGCGGTTGAGCCGTGTCCAGAATTCCTGGTAACTGCTGCAATCGCGCTCGGCCGGATCGACGAACATGCTGTGGTGTCCGCCTTCAATTTCGGTGAGCGTGTATCCCATGGCGCCGAGGAAGTGTTCGTTCGCGCGTTCGATCGTCCCGTCGAGCTTGAAAGAGACCACAGCCTGCGAGCGGTCGATGGCGGCGGCCTTCTCCAATTCACCCTGTTTGAAAAGTCCGAACATTCTTTGATGTCTCCTGCAATTTTCCTCAGGCTTCGAGGAGGTTGAATAAAACGCTGGACTTGCGTCCGATACGTCGGAGCACCAGGCGGTGCCAGTATAGCCCTACGCCGCCAATTCCGAGATCAACGGCAGAGGGCAAGCCCGTGTCGCTTGCGCGAACGAACCCTATGCCGTGGCCGGCAGAATCAGGACGAGGCGATCGACTTCCTTGCCATCGAAACCAACCGTCGCGGGCACGGTAATCGGCGTGTGCCGGTCATCGAGCTGCCTTTGCTGAGTTCGTTCTTCGCGCCCCTCTACTATCTTCTTATTTTCCGAATCAAGAAAAAATGACTTCAACGAGACGGCGTCTCGCAAAGCACGCGCGCAGGAAATCGTGCAGGGCCGATTCGCAATCGGCGTATATTCGGGAAATTCATATCGACACCCAACACTCTTCGATGGCTCAGGCAATGGCGAGGGCCAGCGCCAACCGCAACCGGATTGAAGCGCGAGGAACTTTGGCAGACAATCGCCTTGGGGGTGAGTGATGATGGCGAGACACCGGCATACGGTTTGGGCAATGCTGTTCGTCGCAAAGGAGAGCGAGGCATCCATACGACGGTTCTTAACGCAGCAAATGGGGCTCCACTCCTCGCTCCTGCACGAGCGGCTGCATCTAAGCGTTTACCACGCGAGGCGCGCCCTGAAGGGACTGACAAACTACGAAGAGCCCGTTGAAATTGAAGTGGCGGCCGAAGATTTCGCTTTATGGCCATGACGCCGGGAGGCGAGAACCCCAGACCTGAGATCGATCCAGCTCGGTGCCACGTTGGTGTGCGTGTAAAGCGAACAAGCTCGAGCAGACAGGCGATCCGTTCGTTTCGTGCCCGCTTTTACCCGCTCGAGACCATGGAAGTGATTGGCGTCCGACAGCCCAGCGACCACAATCGCAACGCATTTGGGGGCAAGACACTTTCAGCCGCATATCACGCTAAACCGCCCCAACAACGGTTTGAACCGCGACCTGAAAGCGATCGGCACGGCGTTTCGAGCAGCCGTTCCGGGAATAAAATTTGATCGCTTCGTGGTTAGCTATAACTAGCATGATGCCTCCATCTATAGTTGCGCGTCAGGCGCGCACTGCCTTGTTCGGATGTTCGCCAGGGTTCCGGAAGAACATTCTGGGAACAATTTCAATCTTTCGCGACGAGAGAGGCGGTTCAACCCGCTGATATAGCGGGCATAAAAGCGGACTTAAGGACGGCTATTTTTGCACGTGAATTTAATATATCTGCATGATATTATTCAGGTTATGACAATTTCTGCAGAGGACAAGAAAGAGGACATCGACGGGACCGTCGACCGCGGCGAGGTAGTCTTCTCTATGGAACCGCTCTTGATCGGAGAGGATTCCCGGCACCGGAGCGAGCTTACGGATTTGGCTGTCGATCTGGCGGGCAAGTCTGCCGGTTTCAAGAGAAGCCTGCCGCAGAACCTGTTGGGTGCGTTGGCAGATCTGGTCCGTGCGATGAACTGCTACTACAGCAATCTCATCGAGGGACACGATACTCATCCGGTCGACATCGAGCGCGCACTCAGGAACGATTACAGTGCGGATCCTGAGAAGCGCGATCTTCAGCTTGAGGCGACCGCGCACATTGCCGTGCAGCGCTGGATTGATGAGGGCAATTTTCGTGGTCGCGCTGTGACCACGGATGGTATCCGCGACATTCACCGCCGCTTCTGCGAACATCTTCCTGATGACATGCTCTGGATCGAGGAGCCTGACACGAAAGAACGGATTCGTGTCGTGCCTGGCGAATTGCGGCTTCGTGACGTCAAGGTGGGGCGCCATGTCGCCGTCAGTCCGGGCGCCGTTCCCCGTTTTCTCGCGCATTTCGAGAAGACTTTTAGCAGGGTCGGCAAGACGGACGCCATCCTGGCTGCGGCGGCAGCGCATCATCGCCTCCTATGGATTCATCCGTTCGTGGATGGAAATGGCCGCGTCACACGCCTGATGTCGCATGCGATGCTGTCAGAGGCGCTCGATACGGGCGCTGTTTGGTCCGCGGATCGCGGGCTTGCTCGAAATGACGGCGCCTATAAGGAGCATCTCGCGCAATGCGATCTTGCGCGACGCAACGACCTGGATGGTCGCGGCAGCCTCAGCGAGGAAGCACTCGCGTCATTCACCCGGTTCTTCCTTGAGACCTGCATTGACCAAGTAAACTTCATGGAATCGCTCATGCAGCCTGATCGGCTGCGCACGCGCATATTGCTGTGGGCGGAGGAGGAAATTCGCGTCAACAAGCTGCCCCCCAAGGCAGGTGCGGTGCTTGAAGCAATCCTCTATCGCGGCGAGCTTCCGCGCGGCGATGTAGCCGGCCTTCTCGGCCTGACGCCACGTCATGCCCGACGTATCGTCTCTGAACTTCTCGGCCGCGGCGTCCTCAGCTCAAAAGGGCCACGTGATCCATTGTTGCCTGCGTTTCCCGCCGCCCTCGCCTCGCGGTGGATGCCGGGATTGTTTCCGGAGCACGCAGATGAGTGAACAGGGCATGAGCTTGTCGGCAGACACAGAGGCACGCAAAGCGGCTCTAGAGATCGTCGCTACCAAATGCCGTTGCCGCGCAAGGGCCGCGTGATGCGCCCTGCGCTGTGCTCGACCTTCCTCGGCTGGTGCCAGGGCCGCGCACGTTTTTCAAGTTCGCGAACGATGTGATCGGTGATCTTCCGATAAACGTCAGTTCTCATCGTTGCCACCTGATTGCCGGTTGCGCATGCAACCGGAACTAGGCCAGCGCCGATGAGCAGGGGTGGGCCGTCACAGGCCGGAAAACGAGCGGGCTTGGTGCGGGCCGGACCCCGGACTTGATCCGGGGGACAACACGGCCGCCGCTTTCCGCCCCTCATTCTCCATGAGGGGCTTGGCCTTGACGGCCCGGGGGCCGCAGGCCCCCTGCTTCAAAAAAGGGTCGCAGACCCCACCCTTCAAAATGGGCCGCAGGCCCCGATCCGGCGTGCGCGAATGCGCATCGCCTCAACTGAAATGGCACCCGGGCCGCGTGAGCACAGCGACCTGGCACATGCTTGCAGGTGACAGGGCACGCGGGACGAGTGTAGCGACGCGACCGGTTAAAAGGGCACCCGGGACAGAGGCAGTGATAGCGATCACCGCAGGCGAGCCTCTTTCCCGAGTGTCCCCGGCAAGGAGTGCAATATTTCTTGCGCAAAGGATCGTCACCTGAAAGGCCGAGACCCCGACTTCCCTCGGGGGCTCGGTGACGCTCGCCAGACAGCGGCATAGAGCCTGACCGGCGCAGCCGGTCGCGCCATGAATATTGTTTGCAACGGTCCGGCCGGGGGTTGCGTCATCACGTCGCATCAACTTTAATTCGAGCAGGGGAATAGTGACTTGGGGGCCGTCGTGCACAGGCTGTGCAACGGGATGAGAACGCTTGCGTTCTGCTCTATCGGGGTCTAGCTTTCGGGATGTGCGTCGTCCGAGGCCATTCATGACCCTCGCTTTGGTGCCGTCAGCAAGAGATCGATTCAGGCTGCGAGCTAAATAGCGACTGCACGCGGCGGCCTCACGAGTTCACTTACTGAACCAGAAACGTCTCCTCAACCGCGCCGCGCGTCGTTAGCAGGACTCCGCCGCCGCCTCGCGGCCCATCGGGTCGAAAGACGGCATCGTGTCGTGATACCACTACGCTATCGGTGAGGCTCTTACACCCCGAAGGCAGGCCTTCTCTGCCTTCACCTCGACACTGCCACCGCCGCAAGCCGGGTCAATGCTGCTGAGTTTGTGCCCGTCGGAGCGCAATAATTCGGGCGGCTCCACCGGCCGACGCGAATCAAAAACGTCAGTCCCCACTCCCCCGTCCTTCCCGCGTTATCCCCAGCCAAACGACCTCGATCGTGGATCGCAGCCTGGCATCCACCCAAGCGCACATTAGATTCCATTATCGCCGAGATAAATTCGGCCTCACCACACATGGAGCTGCACTGTGCCGGATATGACGGAAGCGGTTCAGGCCCTGGCCAACTTGCTGGAGCATCTCGGCGCGCCTTTCACGTTGCCGGAAGACTGGATCATCCTCTGCGACAACAATGATCTGAAGCACATGCCGCGGGCGAAGGCAAAGCAGTTGCTGGCGAAGGCGAAAAAGGAAACCGCGCGCCGATGGCTGGCTGCGCGCTTCGATCCCAGCGACATGGAGCAGGAACTGTTCGAAGACTCCGGCGACGAAAGCGAAGTCTTTGACGACAGGCAGTTGAAGCAGCGTGCAATCAACTCAATCGATGATGCGGTGTCCACTATCACGTCATCACGTGAGGCGTATGCAAAGCTAAGGAACGGCACCGATCAGCCGCTAGCGCACGAAGCGACTGTGGCGCGCCTAGCATATGGTTATCCAAAGGAACGGCCTGAGCGGATGGACTGCTTTGATGACGATGTGCGTCGCCAGTGCCTGCGTGTCATCAACGAGATCTATAGCCGTCCCGTGAAGCCATCCGGTTCGGTGGTCTATCTGATCAGTACAGACAATCCGGCATTCGTGAAGATCGGCTTTACTACCCGCCTTGAGGACAGATTGAGGTCGCTGCGGACGGCGTCGCATGTCGAGCCGACCATTCACCTGACGATCCCCGGCACGCAATCACTCGAACAAGAGCTTCACTCACGCTTCGAAGCAGCGCGTTTCAATCGCGAATGGTTCCGGCTGACCGACGACATTAAGACATTCATTGCTTCGCAGAAAGAAGGCTGACGGCAGCGCCAAGAGTCAAGCGTCTCTCCCGAGATTGGTAGCGCCCAGTACGAGTGCCCAAGGTCTTTGCAACTCCTCCGCCAGATTGCTACGGTCTGACGCTGGCGGGAGGGCGTCATGAAGGACTTGATTGATTTCGTAAGCGCTGGAAGCAATGCGGCGTTTGTACTGGGTATCGTCCTGTTATTGCTCGGGCTATTTGCTCCAAAGAAGTTCGTCGGTATCGAGGTTGATTGGACTCCGGCTACTTCGGGACTGGCCGTCATTATGGGTTTGATCTTTATTGCTTTCTCCTTTCCTCAACTTCAGTTCAGGAATCGTGGCAAGGTCACAGCTGCGACGGCGATTGCAGGCGTCGATGATATCTTCCGCGCCGTCAAACACGCGCGGGACAATGTTGCGGGAGCGACAACGAATACGTCCGATGTCCAGGGATGTGTAGACGCCTCAAAAGCTGCCCTGACGTTTCTCGACGACGCGTTAAAGCTGCTGGATGCGGCCAAGCCGAAGACGCCGTAGCAGGGGCATCGTCGATGTCTGTCTGGATACCGATGTTCGCGTTGCCGAATGAAGTCTTTGAAAACCTCTTGCGACCGCAATAGACAGGCGACGGCTTTTCCGCCAAGCAGCATGTTGTACGGGGGCACAGCGCCAAGGACATAAGCGTCAAGGACTCCTACGAGCCGTTTCGCACGATCAGCGGCGGTCCATTTGATGAGATTGTCGCGCACAGAGAGATTGAAGACGGGATCGCCTAAGGCGATCAGACCAACCAACTTGTCGTGCCCTTCATCCCACACGAGATAACGAAGCCGCCGACCAAATCCAGCGGATACGGGTACCGACCAGGTGAGACTTGCAAATCGGAATAGATCTGCTTCTGCGGTTTTGCTCTCGACACGTATCAGCCTGAGCTGAATTTTCGCTGGATCAATCTCTGCCCCATTGGCGAAATGAAGCAGCGCCTTTGACGACGTTCGCTTCAAAAACGCCGCGCTTTGATCGAGACGCTCGGTTCGCTGGCTCGCATGAAGCTTGCGCACGATTTCCTTGCCAGAACCCGGCAGCACAAGAGTCCCGTCTTGGGCCTTCGTGAATCCCAACGCTTTGAAATGAGCTCTGATGCTTCGCTTAAGCTTGGCTTCCGGCGTGAATGGCCGAGCCACGTTGCTCTTAATTTTCTTTTTCGGCGCGCGCGACGGACGCCGTACCTTGATACTCTTTTTTGCCATTTGCCCCCACCCGGGAGCAATCTAGCCCGGCCAGTCACAACCATAAAGGGCAATCTGAAAGCCGCCCACAATTAGCCGTTGGTACTATGTTGAAAAGCCTTGGGAAGGCCGCATGTGACTGCCACGCGCGCCAATTATGGATGATTGGGGCGCTCAATCTCGTAGCGGAACTGAATCGGAATCTTAGCTTTGAAGCAGTGCTCGGCACCGATGATGTTTGGACGCATATTGACCACGCGACCGGCATCAATGGTCAGAGTCTCGAAGCAGCAATTTTCGGGAATCGTGATGGTACTCAGATCGACCGTCATGGCGACATCGTCACCGCTTTCGATGAATTCCGACGCGCCAAGATCAAAGCTGCCGATCTCAGCGTGACTCTCCACCTTCACAGGATCGGCATATTCAACAACTGACGCGAGGGAGATCGATTTGGTGATGCGTCGCACTTTGGTCGAAAGAGCGATCGAGGCGGGCCGCTTGCTATTTACCAGGAGTTCGGCGCGCACCTCGATCGTGATCGTTGCCGGAACGCCCGTCCATTTCGATTCTTCGAGCCGACGCATGATTTGCTCGAACAGCTTGTACCAGAGAGGTGGACTTAGGGGAGCACCCGCGCTGTCAGTCAGCTTTGGCGTTTGACCATCCAGGGACTCCTTCATGCGAAAGATCACGGCCACCTGCGTAAATTCACAAAACGCAATGGCCAGTGTGCGCTTGCGACCCCAATTTTGGATTTCCTGGGGCGAGAGCGTCGCAAAATCCCTCAGATGAATACCATAACTGGCAGCCTTCTCTCGCGCGGGTTTCGTAAAGCCTGATGCCGAGACGGCGATCACGGCATCAGCCTTCAGGCTGATCCGGCGTCCGATCAGTTCCTCGATCCATTTGACGTCCTGTCGCTTCGCATGAAGCCGGCACTCAACGATGGTCAAGCAATCATCGCGGCGGATCGTGACGTCGATCTGGCGTGGCTGATCGGGACTGTCGGGATCGGGTATGCGATCATTCCACGTAACCGTAGAGCCCTCGACCTCCAGCAGCCGATGGATGCGCTCCACTTTTCGCTCAAGCTCTTGGTGAGGCGACAGCTTTGTCATGATGCGGTCGATGCAGTCCCGAATTGCGTGATGGTATCACTTGGCCCGACAGGAAATTCCCCCAGTTGAGAGCGTCGGACCACGCTCGTGACCGTCTGCCCGCAGACCGGAAGCTTGCACGAACAAGGCGCTCCGTTTTGTGCCAGTTTTGTGCCGTGGAATTCTTGCGAGCGGTTGGGAATCCGAGCCGGGTTTTCTCTAACCCATTGCGAAATAATGGTTTTCCTTCGAGCAGACTGGAATGATTTGTAAGGCATGAAAAAGCCCGCCAGAGGCGGGCTAATTCATTGATACTGCTATCAAATCTTGGTTGCGGGGAGGCGCAACCTCCGATACCGACATTCGCTTCAGGTTGCGATCTGAGCAGACAGTAGGCCTTGCTATAGTCCGCTTCCGAAACTGGTTGATATTTCGATCCGAAATCCCCCGGCTTGGGCAGGTTTTGCGCCCGTTGCAATCGGATGCGCACTTTTTAGTGCTGAACCGCTTCGTAGTGGAACGCTGCGCCGCTTAGAGAAGGTGATAGACCAGCGGCCAGCTATCAAGCGACGGCGAGACCGCGCGGAAGTCGGTCGCCTATGCGCCAACTCCGATAATTCATTTTTATGTAATCTAGCGCATAATCTGCCTCTATGCGTCAAATCCGATATTGTGATTTTATCGGATTTAACGCATACAGAGGGCGGAGAAAACACATGACCGACCTAGCAAGGACACCACAGCAGATAGGCAATCTGGTACGCCGCGCCCGCAAAAAGCGCGACCTCAGTCAGACGCAACTCGGCGACCGCGCGGGAGTGCGGCAGGAGACCATCTCCCTGATCGAGACTGGCAACCCGGCGGCAAGGCTGGAGACCATCCTCGCCGTGCTCGCCGCTCTCGACCTTGAATTCAGGATTGTGACCCGCGGCAAAACCAGCCCCGCGGACATTGAGGACGTCTTCTGATGGCCCGCCGCCCCCGCCATGCGCCGCTGCGTGTGCTCCTCAACGACCGCCTTGTCGGCCGCCTTAGTAAGGCGGCAACTGGCGCTATTGAATTCCGGTACGAGGATGACTGGCTCGGGTGGGAGCATGCCCTGCCCGTCTCGCTCTCGCTACCGCTGCGCGAGGATGCCTTCCGCGGTGAAACCGTCACGGCTGTCTTCGATAATCTGCTCCCCGACTCTGATGCGCTGCGCCGCCGTGTGGCGCAAAAGGTCGGTGCCGCCGGGACTGACGCCTACAGCCTGCTCGCGGCCATAGGCAGGGATTGCGTCGGCGCTCTGCAATTCGTCGGCGACAACGAAGATGATGGTCGCCATGGCGATGGTCACACTGTCGCCGGTGAGATCGTCGACGACGAGGCGATCGAAAAGCTTCTCAAGGGGCTTGCCCAGGCTCCGCTCGGGCTGACGCGCGATGATGATTTCCGGGTTTCCGTGGCAGGCGCGCAGGAGAAGACGGCGCTCCTGCAGCATGGCAGCAACTGGCTCAAGCCGCACGGCACCACTCCGACGACCCATATTTTCAAGACGCAGATAGGGGAGTTGCCGAACGGCATCGATCTCTCGAACAGCGTCGAGAATGAATATTACTGTCTCAAGTTAGCAGAGTCTTTCGGTCTTCCAGTGAACAGGGCGGAGATCACGACCTTCGGCAAGACGACGGCACTGGTAATCGAGCGCTTTGATCGGAGATGGACGAGAGATGGCCGTCCGCTCCGCCTGCCGCAGGAAGATTGCTGTCAGGCCCTATCAGTCCCACCCACGCGCAAATATCAGAGCGACGGCGGCCCCGGTATGGTAAAGCTTCTTAATCTGCTCAAAGGTAGCGACACGCCAGCCGATGATCAGGCGACGCTGCTCAGGGCGCAAATTTTCTTCTGGCTAATTGGCGCAACCGACGGCCATGCGAAGAATTTCAGCATCTTCCTTTCGCCCGGCGGCGGCTACCACCTGACACCGCTCTACGACGTGCTCACGGCACAACCTAGTCTCGACACCGGCCGAATCCAACGCAAACAGATGAAGCTCGCAATGTCTGTGGGGACAAACAACCACTACAGAATTGGTGAAGTGCAGGGCCGGCATTTCGTGCAGACGGGCGAAGCAGCGGGCGTACCGAAAAAGCTGGTACACGACTCAATCGAAGTGGTAGCTGCCAGCGCTGAAGTTGCTTTCGCCAAAATCGAAGGCGAGCTGCCAAAGGGATTTCCAGAGGCAATTCACGCTTCCGTGAAAGCCGCCGCCATGCAGCGCCTGGGTACATTGAAAGTGCCATAGCGAGCACTGCGGTACAGATTGACGACATCATCGAGATCACATGGCAGCGTGTGCTCGGCCCGCGCCCTGAATTTTTCGACGAAGGCTTCGACATAGTCATAGGCGAGCACCTCGGTCCCATCTAGCCTCGGAATAGGGATGGAAGATTTCGACGATCTCGGGCGGCAGCATCTCCTTGTCGAGGCTGAGATCCGCCACCAGCTTCTTCAGCTTGGCGCTCTCATCCTCGAGCTGTTTCAACCGCCCCATCTTGGTCGGCAGCAGACCATCATACTTCTTCTTCCAGTTGAAATAGGTCGCCTGGCTAATCCCGGCCTTGCGGCAGATCTCCGCCACTGCACCCCCGTCATGGCCTTGCTTCAGGATGAACGCGTTCTGGGCGTCCGAAAACTTCGAAGCTTTCTTCGTTGTTCACTTCTCCCAGCCGGGGAATCGATGCGAAAAACTCTAGCCAAAAATGGTCCAGTTTGCCGGCCTCAGATCACGCTCTATCGCCGTAACTACTTTCCGCTCAAGAGCTCCTTTCGCTCAGTTACTGATTTCGGCCGCTATCAATCTCGACCGGCTATGCTGCCAAATTGGCCAGACCGGTGAAGTCGGGACGCCGGTCCCGCTCTCACGACCTGTGGCAGGGTGGCGGCAATCGCTTGCCCGCCGTTGTCTTCCGCGCACTCGAAGATCCAAGAGCATCAACGTCTGAGCAATCGAACGTGAGGTGGCGCATAAATGCTGCAGAGGATGGCCAAAAAACGCACGATGCGATCCCAATCATAGGACTAAAGTCGCCGTTCCGGTGGACGGGGGGCGCGCGTGTTGTTGGCAGCAACTACACGACACGCACCGTGGAGAGGCAATCTAAGCAGTCTTCGCGGTGGGTGCGGCAGGTTCGTTCGCTTCGTACGGAGTTTGCTCGCCGAAAACGAATTTCATTTGGTCCATAGATTAGTCGGTCAAGAGAAGTGAAATGGCTACTTACAAAGACGCGAACTATCTACAACAATCTTCCAGCGAAGCTTTTGATCGGGATTACGGGCCAGGAGCCGCAGCTCGCCATGCCGGAATTTACCGGTGCATGGGCTGTCATCGCGAGATCGGCATTGCAGCAGATCACGTATTGCCGCCGCAAGGACATCATGCGCACACCCCCTCGCAAGGATCGATCCGATGGCGTCTGATTGTCTACGCTGACCATAAGCCAAAATAGTGTCACAAGCGAAGTCCGGCGAAAGCCGGACTTTCGCGTTTACGAGCGTATCGCAACCGAATCCTGTCGCATTCGATCGCTCGGGACACGTGGTCGTTGGCAAGTTGAGCGAAAAGTCCAATGAACGCGCTTGTTCGCGCAGCCAAGATTTCAGCCAAAGGCCGGACATGTTCGATGTATACCTAAACGATAAACATGATCTGCTGGTTGTTCCCCAGGGAGCTCCGCTGCCTGTCACGGATGCACTGGCGAAGTGGCGAAAAAAGAAGACAAGGGTGATCGGCGTCAGTCATGAGATCAGATTAGCTGTTCAGAAGCAGGGCTATTACATGCGAAAGGCGCGAGATTTCGGTAAACATTAGGAAGTACTCTATCGTCGATTGAAGCAAATCGACGTTCCTGGACTAAACCCACGAAACGGACGCTCGAACACGTAGCTGACTTTCAATGGTAGATGGCCGGTCGGAAGCCGCCGTGTAAGGGACCGACGCGCTGCGTTCACGGCCACAGAATAATCTCTGTCTCGCCAGCTCTCGCACGCGATCCTGTCGACCGCCTCGTCCGAACTCCTGCAGCCGCGCATGCGTGCCAAGTTGAATGATCTGTACCGAGAACGGGAGGGATTGAAAACCAGGGCTAACCGTGGCAGGCCGCCGCCCGCGACGTTCGATATCGATACGCTGCCAGGCGGCTCCAATTTGACGGCACTAGAAGCAAGCCGCGATCATCCGGCGCACACCCGGCGCGCTGGAGCAGTGGCGGCGGGATCCGAACCACCCGCTGAAATGGCGCTACGTCGACGGCCGTCCGCTCTATCGTGTCGATGCGGTGCGCGACTATTTGGCCAGATGCGATAAGGCCACTAAGCCGTCCGAGCCGCATGATACTCGCGGAGACGGTCGAGCAGCTCGGCCTCAATGAGGTCGAGCGGATTCGTCCGCTGCAGGCGCACGACCTTGCCGACCGTTATCGCGCCGACCAACTTCGCGATGTAGTCATGAGCCGCTTTGTACGCCATCTTGCGGATGATCCACTGTTCGTCATGATTGTAGACTTGATCGATTCCGCTGACTTTTGCAGGCGGATCCACCGATACGGCCATCCGGTTCAAGTTGCGATTTGAGGCAGATGCTCCGCCAGGTGCGAACTGCAGTGGACACCTTGAGGGATCAATGCGACAGGCGCTCGCGCGCGAAGGCTGCTGCTTCTTCGATCGAAGCCATCCCTTCATCAAGCATCGGCGCAAATAGCTGCCAGGAGTGGCACATGCCGTCCCAGATCTTCAGCTCGGCGGAAACACCCGCCTTATGCAGCCGATCAACGAGTTGCACACTATCGTCGCGCAGCAGCTCCCATGATCCGACATGGATCAAGGTCGGGGGCAGCTTCGACAGGTCGCCATTCAACGGCGCGAGATAGGGCGATGTCGGCACCTGGGCGCCGAAATAGGCGTGCTTAAAAAGCTCCATCAATTGCGGGGTAAGCAGCGGGGTGTCGGCGATGGTGCGGAACGACTCGCTCTCGCCGGTGAAGTCGAGCGCCGGTGACATCACCACGAGCGCACCCGGATTGGGCAGCCCCTCGTCGCGAGAACGCATCGCCGTCGATATGGTGAGGTTGCCGCCCGCAGAGTCGCCCGAAAGGCAGATCGCCGATGGCGCGAAGCCCTGCTCCAACGCCCATTTGTAGACGGAGAGTGCATCATCATGCGCGGTGGGCCCCGGGTGTTCCGGCGCGAGCCGGTAGTCCGCGGCGAGAACGCTGCAGCCGGCTGCGCGCGCGAGATTGGCGGCGACGACTCGGTGCGAGCGCGACGAGCCGAAGAAGAAACCGCCGCCGTGGAAATAGATGATCAGGCGCCCGCCGTCCGAATTGGGATAGCGGATCAAGTCGCCGCCGAGGGGACCTGACGATACCCGCTCGATCACGGCGCCGTCAGAGATCGGCGTCTGTGCGTTGATCGCCTCGAACCACGCGCGCATGTCCGCCGGACTACCGTCGGCCGGCGGCGGGAATTGCGCGCTCATCTGCAAAATCGCTGCGAGTTGCTGCTTGGACATGCTTCCTCCATTGGACAGTGAACGGCGTGCCGGTTGACCGGTCGGTTGCCATCTAGGATGGACGAAATGCCGGCCAAATCCGCCCCTCGCCCGCTACGAATGACCTGCGTTCAGTTCATCCGCTCGATCGGTTTGATCACGGTGCCGAGAGCTGGCCCCGGTTGTTTGGACAGCGCCCCGCGAAAATTAAGTGGATTCCTGCCGGGTTATGCTGAAGGCGGGGCTTTACGATTTTGCTGTGGCGTCGGGAGGGCGTAAGCCCGACCAGAGCCGCAGCAAAATCGTTGGCGACGATCATGCGGCCGTCACCATCGTTTGCGCGCCGAAGTAAGCCTCGTCGGGCGTGCGTTCGTCAAGGCTCGAGTGAGGACGTCCTCGGTTGTAGAACGCCAGATATTTGGAAATCGATGCTCGCGCCTCGAGCACGCTGTCGTAAGCACGCAGATAGACTTCCTCGTATTTGACAGTGCGCCACAGCCGCTCGACGAACACGTTGTCGCGCCAGGCACCCTTGCCGTCCATGCTGATGGCGATGTTCGCGTCCAGCAGCACGCCGGTGAAGTCGAGGCTGGTGAACTGGCTACCCTGATCCGTGTTGAAGATCTCGGGCCTGCCGTGCTTCGCCAACGCCTCCTGGAGCGCTTCGACGCAGAATATCGTCTCCATCGTGATCGATACGCGATGGACCAACACCCGTCGGCTGAACACATCGACGACCGCCGCGAGGTAGACGAATCCACGTCGCATCGGAATGTAGCTGATGTCCATTGCCCAGACCTGGTTCGGCCGCTCGATCTTCAATCCGCGCAATAGGTACGGGTAGATCTTGTGGCCCGGTGCGGGCTTGCTCGTGTTCGGACGGCGATAGATCGCCTCGATCCCCATGCGCTTCATCAGCGTCGCGACGTGGCGGCGGCCAATCTGCATGCCCTCACGCTGCAACAGCGATCGCAGCATGCGCGCCCCTGCGAAGGGATAATCGAGGTGCAGCTCATCGAGCCGGCGCATCAAGACAAGGTCCTCGGCCGAAACCGGCCGAGGTTCATAGTAAACCGTACTGCGGGCAAGGTTCAGGACCTTCGCCTGGCGCACGACAGACAGATCATGGTCGCGGTCGATCATCGCTTTGCGCTCAGCAGGCCCGCCTTGGTGAGCGCGCCGGACAAAAAATCGTTCTCCAACGCAAGCTCGCCGATCTTGGCATGTAACGCCTTCAAATCGACCGGCGCCTCGGCCGGTCCGTTGTCCTGCCCAAACACTCCGGCGGCGCCTTCCAGGAGTTGGGTCTTCCAGGTCGTGATCTGGTTCGGATGGACATCAAACAATTGCGCCAGCTCGGCCAACGTCTTCTCCCCCTTCACGGCCGCCAAAGCCACCTTTGCCTTGAATGCCGGAGAATGCGTCCGGCGACTCCTCTTCGTCATCTTCGCTCCTGATTCGCGGCAAGAAGCCTCGCCGCTCTCAGGCAGAAAATCCACTCAAGCTACTGTCCGAATTTGCGGAGCCAGCTCTCCGGTCTCGGAATCGTGGATTGCAGCGTTGATTTCATCGAGCGTGTAGAACTTGATGAGCTTCTCGAACGGGAAGCGTCCGCTCCGGTACAGATCAATCAGCACCGGAATGAAGACGTCAGGATTGGAGTCGCCCTCGACGATGCCGATCAGGCGACGGCCGGCGCTCATGAAATGCGTCTCGTTGAGCACGATTTCCGCATCGGGCCCAGACGCGCCGAGAATGCCGCAGGCGCCACGTGGGCCAAGGCGCTCCACGGCGTTGCGGATCACCACAGGCAGGCCCGTGGTATCGAGCGCGAAGTTCAGGCCGGTGCCGGTGATCCGCATGATCTCTTCGGCCGCATTAGTCTGGCGCGGATCGATCACATGCGTCGCGCCCAGAGATTTCGCGATTTCGAGCCTTGCCGGATTGGTATCGACCGCGATGATCGTGGTGGCGCCGACGACGTGCGCTGCCATCAGCGCGGAGAGCCCGACCGAGCCCGATCCGAACACCCCGAAGGATTTTCCGGCAGAGACCTTCAGCGCGTTCATTGCACTGGGTCCCCCTCACCCCCGCCTCGGTGAAGAGGTAAACCCAAGTCCGGTGGCGCGCATGCGCAGAGCGAGGTCGGGCAGCTTGACGCCGTGGAGATGATGTAGCGCCTTGCTGAGCGTCAGCGTGGCGTTGCGGATCACCGCATCAGTGAGTGTCAGCAGGGTTGGCCGGCTCTGTCACGATTCCGTCCCAGCGTTTGTGCCAGGTGTGCCCCGCGGGGAGGCTATCGCTGTGACCGCGCGGCCAGCCTGGATCTAGATATTGGGGTTTCCAGCTCAAACCAGGGGCTGCCGATCAACAAAGCGCCTACCACGCCAAAGGCGACGCATGTGACTGCGCCCCAATTAGAAAACCCCGGCAATTGCTGCCGGGGTTTTCGCATTTCGTGATTCGGCGTGAGGCGGCTGGATCAGAAGTCCATGCCCCCCATGCCGCCCATCCCGCCGCCCGGGGGCATGGCGGGGCCTGCAGCGGCCTTCTTCGGCAACTCGGCGACCATGGCCTCGGTGGTGATCAGCAGCGCCGCCACGGAGGAGGCGTTCTGGACTGCAGTTCGCACGACCTTGGTCGGGTCGATGATGCCCTTGGTGACCAGATTGCCGTACTCGCCGGTCTGCGAGTCGAAGCCGTAGGAGTACTGATCCTTCTCGAGGATCTTGCCGACGATCACCGAGCCGTCTTCACCGGCGTTGATCGCGATCTGCCGAGCCGGCCAGGACAGCGCCTTGCGCACGATCTCGACGCCGGTCTTCTGGTCGTCGTTCTTGGTGCGCAGTCCCTTGAGCGCCTCGGTGGCACGGAGCAGGGCGACGCCGCCGCCCGGGACAATGCCTTCCTCGACCGCGGCGCGGGTCGCATGCATCGCGTCATCAACGCGATCCTTGCGCTCCTTGACCTCGACCTCGGTCGCGCCGCCGACGCGGATCACCGCGACGCCGCCCGCGAGCTTGGCGAGACGCTCCTGGAGCTTCTCGCGGTCGTAGTCCGAGGTGGTCTCCTCGATCTGCGCCTTGATCTGGGCCACGCGAGCTTCAATGTCGGCCTTCTTGCCGGCGCCGTTGACGATCGTGGTGTTCTCCTTGTCGATCATCACCTTCTTCGCGCGACCGAGCATGTTGAGCGTGACGTTCTCGAGCTTGATGCCGAGATCTTCCGAGATCGCCTGGCCGCCGGTCAGGATCGCGATGTCCTGCAGCATGGCCTTGCGGCGGTCGCCGAAACCCGGAGCCTTCACGGCCGCGACCTTCAGGCCGCCGCGCAGACGGTTGACGACGAGCGTGGCGAGCGCCTCGCCCTCGACGTCTTCGGCGACGATGATCAGCGGCTTGCCGCTCTGCACCACGGCCTCGAGCAGCGGCAGCAGCTCGTTCAGCGAGGAGAGCTTCTTCTCGTTGATGAGGATGTAGGCGTCGTCCATCTCAACGCGCATCTTGTCGGCGTTGGTGACGAAGTAGGGCGAGATGTAGCCGCGGTCGAACTGCATGCCCTCGACGACGTCGAGCTCGGTCTCGAGCGACTTGGCTTCCTCGACGGTGATGACACCCTCGTTGCCAACCTTCTTCATGGCGTCGGAGATGAACTTGCCGATCTCCACATCGCCATTGGCCGAAATGGTGCCGACCTGGGCGATCTCCTCGTTCGAGGTGACCTTCTTGGAGTTCTTGACGAGGTCGGCGACCACGGCTTCCACAGCCATGTCGATACCGCGCTTGAGGTCCATCGGGTTCATGCCGGCGGCAACCGCCTTGCCGCCTTCACGGACGATCGCAGCCGCCAGCACGGTCGCGGTGGTGGTGCCGTCGCCAGCCGCGTCAGCGGACTTGGAGGCGACTTCGCGCACCATCTGGGCGCCCATGTTCTCGAACTTATCGTCGAGCTCGATCTCCTTGGCAACGGTGACGCCGTCCTTGGTGATGCGGGGAGCGCCGAACGACTTGTCGAGGACGACGTTGCGGCCCTTCGGGCCGAGCGTCACTTTCACCGCATTGTGGAGTATGTCGACACCGCGGAGCATGCGGTCGCGAGCATCGACGCCGAATTTGACTTCTTTGGCTGACATATTGGTTTCCCTGAGTTGTCTTGGTCTCATCTCACCCTTGGCGAGGCGCCCGGCAGGCGCTCCTCAGGGGTGAGCGGTGCGAGCGGTTGAACTAGGCGGCCTTAGTGTTGGAAAACACGTGGGAGAGAACGCCCAAGATGTCGCTTTCCTTCATGATCAACAGCTCCTGGCCGTCGATCTTGACCTCGGTGCCCGACCATTTGCCGAACAGCACGCGGTCGCCGACCTGGACGTCGATGGGGATCAGCTTGCCGCTCTCATCGCGGCCGCCCGGGCCAACGGCGATGATTTGACCCTGCGAGGGTTTTTCCTTGGCTGTGTCTGGAATGATGATGCCACCAGCAGTCTTCTCTTCTGCATCAATACGCTTGACCACGACGCGATCGTGAAGCGGACGGAAACTCATGCAGCTCTCCTAAGCCTTTGTACAAGTTGACGATTTCCAAATTGCTAGCAATCGAGGCCCGCGAGTGCCAGCACAGGCGAGGTTGAAATAGGACGGTTTTCCTTGGGAGCAAGAGTTAGGAGTAGAAAAAAAGTTGGATACTTCGTCGCCCGATCTGCCAGTTCGCTAACGGTAGGAGGCCGTGACCATCGCCGCCGTGGTCATCAAGATTGGACGGAACCGGACGTCCGCCACCAGCTCGATGGCCGAGCGGCGATCCCGAGCAGGTACGCGCCTCATGGACGATGTTGTTCGTGGTCAGGGCTTCACAGATGAAGCCACATTCGTTCACTCGGGTATCAGCGATAAGCGTCATCGCCTGCTTTGGCTCGAGATTACGGTCGCGCCGGTGTGCCTGCGAGTGGAGAGCGACCGGCGGAACGCAGGCCGCCAAGATCCTAAACTCTTCTGCCGCATCAGGAGCAGACATTCCTTGGCGAGCAGCGACTGGGATAGATCCAAGACCCGACCTCATGGTGTTATGTCGTTGCAAGGACCATAAGCAGGATCCCCGCGGCTATAAGTACAACAGCAATTAGATAGCGCGTTGTCGTTTCCGACAGCCAACGAAGACCGATCGTGGTCCCTATCATCGCCCCTGTGACGGCCCCCAGTGCGTATAGCCATGTCTGCGGTGAAGGCAACTGTCCAGCGTAAATCGCGCCGACCAAGCCAACTGCGGAGTTCACCCATATGAAAGGGGCAGACAAAGCTGCTGTCTCTTTGGGTGAAGCCCAACGCATGGCGATAAGGACAGGCGCGAGGAAAACGCCGCCCCCGACGCCAGTAAGCCCCGAGACGAGGCCGATGCCGGCTCCTGTCGTAATTGCGCCCCACGACGGCGTCTCACCATCAGGGACCGCTCTCCTGGTTCGCCCGATCAACAAGATCGCAGCCGCGAAGAGCAGGACCACACCGGTGATAGCATCATAGAGATGGGGAGATAGGATTGTGAACCCGCCAATCAGCGCAGTTGGCACCGAGGCGGTTAGAAAAAGCTTCAACCTCTTCCAATCAATAAACCCACCGCGATTGAACAGCCATGTCGAATACGTGGCGGCAACGATGTTGAGCAACAACGCTGTCGGTCGCATCTGAGTTGATGGAAACGATGCAAAGGCCATGAGGGCAAGGAACGCGGTACCACCCGCCTGCCCAACAGTCGCGTAAAGAAGGGAGATGATAGCGAAGAAGATTGTCAGCATTGCAATCGGCAATTCAGTGTTCTGAGCAGCGGCGATGAGAAGCTTCCGTAATCCAGATGGATTTGCGAATGCGTGGAACGATTGGTTGCTAACGCACCGCTGCATGGAGGTGTCCGGGGTCTACACCGGAGCAGTTCAGACCAAAGAGCGCGCCGGCAACAATCTTTCTCCTTAACTATCGACGAAGATGTGGACAATCACCCGGTCGAGGCGAGATGAGTTTCTCTATGGCTGCGACGGCGTTGCATCCAATGGCTCGCCCTCGCTCATCCATGCCGGTCCAACAGGACTGGCGTCCGCGTGGATCGACCTCCAGCAATTTTACGCCTTCCGGCACGCGCGCGCCGTCCCGAGCAACGCCGCGGAGCACTCCTCCAATGGGCGCCAGGACCGGCTTGCCGCCAAGACAGCCCACCAGCAGGCCCTTGGATAATGGCGTGCCGATATCGACACCTGAGCGCCAGATGCCATCGCGGTGCGAATACACGAAGCGCTCGCGTCCCGCGCCGCCGAGCTCGCCGGCTCGACCGTCTGCCAGCTTGGTGACACCTCGGGAGACAATTGTAGCGGTCTGGATTGGATGGGTCTCGATGGCGGTGTCGCAGTTGACGCCCACCTCGAATCCGGGCCCGATGCCGACTGTTACCGGTGCGAAGCCGCGGAGGTCGCGAGGTGTTCGACGCTTCTGCATGCGTGCATCGACGATCACGGATAGCGAACGCAAGGCAATAATGTCGAAGAAGTGCATTTCGGTCACTGCCACGCTGTTCGGGTCGGCGTGAATCCACGTGATTTCCGCTAGCGTATCGGCCCGTTTGCCCACGACGCCCTCAACTTCGCATAGCTCGCCGAACAGCGAGTCATGAAATGCCATGCGGCGGCGGATCACCGGTGGAAAGGCATCGTGTCTCATCACCACGGCAAACGTCGCCTCGGTGAGTTTCGTGGCGATGGCAGAAGCGATTTCGTTCGTGCCGAGCACCAATGCGAAGAGCCTTGGCGCGCCCGGATGATGGGCCTTAGCAGTGACTTTCATGGGCGACGTTCGCGTTGCTAGGATCCCTAGCAAACCTCGCGCCAATCGCGGATGAGGGTTCAAATATTCAAGCAAACTGGTTCGTCCTGCTGGTGACGGCGAAGCCGCGTTCGAATAAATGTCCCCGGCAATGTTGCGGATGCGACAAGGTGAGTTGGGTTTCTGTCAAATCGGTGGAACGACACCGCAATCGCAGCGTCGAGCGAGGGCGAGCGCCCGCTCTGGATGTATGGTCAGACGCTGTATGCGAAGTACAGGTCTTCATTGTAGTCGTAGACGCAGGCTTCACCGCCTGTGACTTTCACGGAGAAGTAGGATGACGTATCGTGATCGAAGCCGCCGTAGACACCGGAGTTCTTCGGTTTGAGCATCAAATGCGACCGTTCACCATGGTGGTACAGGTTCGGTAAGGCACCGGTTACGTAGCAATGCCTGCCGTAGTCATAACCACTGACTATTCCCTCTCGTACAGACACGCTGATCCTGGAAGATACGGAAGCTTCGTATTCGTGCACGCGCACGATTGCGCGCCCCAACGTGTGGGCCAACGCAACCGCAGCCGCCGCTGCCCGAACGTGGGCTTTCATATATCCTCCTATTGATGGGCTTCAGAAGCGGAGCGGCCCGACGCCCCGACGCCTCGATGTGATGCGCCGGCCCGCCCCTACATCGCCGGGGAGTTTCGGCAATGCTTCCTTGAACGAAGCAAGCAGCGTGCCTAAGCAAGGCTGGCGCTGCTGCAAGATGCGAGGTCTGCCCTGCCCCAGCACTTCGCCGCGAAGGCCCTGGAGGTTATTTCAGTCGCGGCCTAGATATTCTTGTGGGCTTCGCCCATGATGGCACGTCGGAAACTCCCGCCAGGAACGAATAAGAGCAGACCCACGACGTGGCTCTGCAGCCAAGATCCTATTGAGAACTTTTGTCGAAGTTTACACCTCTCGAATGCTCAACCGCATCGGGGGCGTGAAATATCGATATTTGCCTGTGAGCGTTCCGTTAACGAACTGAAGACCGTGATCGCCAAAGATCATATCCTCTCGCAAGTAACCGTCGGCTATGGCCCCTTGATTGTTGCCTCCGACCGTCTTGCGGTTAGTCGCCACGCCATGGCTGGCTGACGGCGAGCCGAACATTTCAATGATGGCATCGCGCGGCGTGCCCAGTTTCAACCTATCAAACTGTTCGGTAGGAATCATCCCGGCTGCCTTGATGGGCTCAGCTCTCATTCGCGGGAGACCTTCAGATCCGATGGGCCTACGAACCACAACTTTCTCGATGCAGTGCGAATGAATTGGGATGCCAGGATGCGAGTCCCATTTAATGTAATGATCGGACCGTAAGATCTCCCAGCCGGCTTCTGTATAGATGGCCTCCAGCTCTCCACGTGCGAACGACTTTTTGTGGCCAGCTGCCAACCCCTCCTTGGGGATAGGATGGTCTGGTTGATCGAGCGTGTTGGTGAAGCAATGAAATCCTCCAGGCCGCGTTCGATCGACCAGGGCTGTGACGAGTGGTTTCCAGACGGTCCGTTCCGTGAAATGCAAGACCGAATGCGCTATAAAGACGTCGAGGCAAGGAGGGGGCAGGAAATCTTCAACGGCAGCCACGCCGCTTGTTAGCTTCACGGCAAGATGGTTTGCGAGCCGATTCAGCTTGGAGATAGCGGCTTCAGATATATCGGTCGCGATGACCTGATGACCGAATTGAGCCAAATAGAGAGCGTTGCGCCCCTCGCCGCAGCCAAGCTCGACAACCACGCTTTCCGCACGGAGTGCTGGCGCGATCTCGAAGATTTCCGGGCTAGGACCACCCATACATGAAACGTTGTGATCGGCGTAGCCCGCATCCCACCAAAACGGTGAATGTCTCGCCTCCTCTTCCATACTGCCCTCACACTGCCTGATATTGCTCCTCAAGGGTAATCATCGTGTTGGAATAGAACATTCGGGCCATAATGCTCGAATACTTGAACCCTTTATGAGTAAGTTGATAAACATCACCATCTGCCAAATTGACGAGGCGCAAAGACTCGAGCGCCTTCAGTTCTTCGCCAAAGTCCACTGCCAGCACCCGTCCGAATAATGCAGCATAATTTTTTCTGCTTAAGGCTGACAATGTGAGGCCGAGCAGGACGTAACGACGCACAAGCTCGTCCGGAGCCAGCCTAATTCCGTGTGATGCTATTGCCTCGGGATCGAACGGACGATCCGAGAAGGCCTTGATAATCCGCGAAGTCGTGCTCCGGTCTACGGCATAGCCCGTACTATAGTGATATTGGCCGAAATAGCTTCTGGCGCCAGCTCCCAATCCTAGCAGGGGCGTTCCCTCGAAGTCCGACACCTCCTGCCGATAGGCTTGGTCGCCGGTGATCCTGGTGAAACGGGTGAAGGATTCCTGGCGGTAGCTTTTAGATTCCATCAAAGCAGCGTTCTGATCGTAGACTTCATACTTTTCCGCTTCAGAGAAAAATAATTCAGGATTGTTCGTTTTCGACGCAAGGATGTTCGTCATCGGACGGACGACAACGGGATAAAGGGAAACTGTCTGCGGCTCATAGTCGAGCACGCGGCCAAGCGAAAAGTTCCAGGAGTCGCGGCTTTGACCACGCAGGCCGTAAATCAGATCAAGGTTGACGTGAGAAAAGCGCTTGATGACAGCTTCGATTGCAGCTTTTGCAATCTCGACCGAATATGGTCTTCCGCAGTTCGCAAGTTCGCCAGGCTCCATGCTTTGGATGCCCATGCTCATTCTATTGACGCCAAGTGCCTTCAAGCAATCCAGAAGGTTGTTATTGAAAGAGTCCGGCGCGGCCTCCACCGTAATCTCGCATCGGCGGCTTCGTTTTGGAAATGCAAAGTCGAGCGCGGCGAAGAGCTCGCCGAATTGATGCTGTGTTAGCAGCGTCGGAGTGCCGCCGCCGAAATAGATACTGACAACTTCTCGATCTCCGAAGTATTCTCCATATCGCGCGATGTGCTCCACCAATCGGGCAACGTAAGCCCCTTGGGTCGCCTGTCTATTGCGCGTTGTAAGAAAGAGCGTGCAATAGGTGCAGCGGTAGCGACAAAACGGAATATGGATATAGATGTTGATTTGCTTTGAGCGACTAGCCTGCTCAACAACATCAGTTATGCGGAGTGGTTGCGGGAAAACCCGATACGATCGCTTCGAAGGATAGCCATAGACATAGGTTGGAAGCTCCTTTTTCTCTATCTTCGTCCGAAGAAATTCCAGACGGTCCATGACCTGTCCCTCAGTCGCCGTGCATGACCTGAGCGTCATGGACGCCTGGCCTCACCACTAGGATCGCGCGGCCGCTCCTGCCGGCGCGCAATGAGAGGAACTCAAGAGTCGTGCCAACCGCGCAGGAAGAGCCCAGAGAAGCTCGTTCTCCATTTTAGTCAATGACTTAGCCGCGAGGACGTGTACCGCTCGTTGTCCGAACATCACAGTGTCTTGGAAGCGACGATCCGACAACAGGGGGCAAGATACCTCGTGAGAGCGGCACCGATCGTGCAGCGGTCCAGGGGCGTTGCAAGATGAATTCGATAATGGTCATGAACGCCTATTTCGGCGCGGCTGTAGGGCGTTATCTGACGAAGCCAAGCAGATTTCTAAAATCCAGTTTTCGGGGCGGCTAACACATGGGGGCAACGGAAATCGTGCGGCGGCCATCAGCTAGCCCCGCCAGCGCGGCCATCGGCGTCGGCGCCTCAACCGACCATGATCCGCATCCGGGCCCCGGCCGCGAACCCTATCTCGATCGCGCCCCGTCCTGGTAGGCGCTGTCAGTGCTCGCTGGTCGAACCGCGAAGACTGAGGCAACGGGACCTTGTCGTCCTGCCGGAGGTGGTCGGCGAGGCCAAACACTCCCCGCGCGCCTGCCGCCGCCAAACGGGAAGCAGATTAGGGTCAACGCTTCATGTTGGCGCGCAACTTTCGACAGCCGCCGGCGCCAAGCTCTCTTCGATGATCCGAAGCTCCTCGGCGTCGGTCCACCGCCGTCGGGCTCGCAACCCGACTGACCTCTCACCGTCGTGATGTTTGCTTCATTTGCTTAACAGATTTGTGGAGGTGGCCCTCACCGGCTTCACCGATCGCCGACGTACTCGCCGTATGAACAACGTCTATCGGTCCGCATCTTGGCAGCGCGAGCCGAAGACCGCGACATGCAAGCAATCCACCCCAAGCTCGGGTTGTTGAGTTCGAGGCAAGGCCAAGAACTCACTCATCACCATCGGCGAGAGGCACGCTGAAGGGGCCCACCGGGCCGAAGCGCACACGTCCTGCCATCAATCTCTCTAAACCTAGCCCAAGGCGCAGAACAGGCCGTGAAACTCGCGTGTGTATTCATTTTTGATACACGTGACCAAAACGGGTACAAGCCGGCCAGCGCGAAACGGCAGCGTGGGACTTGAAAGATTGTCCTGCGGGTTCCCCCTCTGGCGTGGTCTCGCAAGTGCAGATTCGATCACTGCAGTTTTTCCGGCTCACTTGCTCGATCGCTTGTTTGGAACCGACGCGCGCGTAATGCTCTTCAGCTTCCTCGGCATAAAGGGGGCCCTCCTCGTATCCTACGACGGAATGATCAATCGATGGTTGGAGCACATTTGAGAGCTATCGGCGCCACGCATCGATCCCGGCTGGAGCGACTGGCGCGAGGCGAGCAACGGATCTCCGACCATCATCGCAAAATCGCTCTGATAGTCGGTCGCTGAGCCGCCATGCGGCATGTCCTCATCGAGCGCGATCGGAACGATGTCCAAGCCGAGATTCTTGCGAGTGCGCTCCGGTCGCGTATCTCTGCCAGGCGTTGACGCGTGCTCGCGACGAAATGCACGTGCTTTGGATCGTGGCGATTGACAAGTCTCTATCGGATCGCCTTGATGCAGTCAGTCGCAACGAAACTCTTCCATGATCGCAGGTCTCGCCGTCCTCCTTGTCTGCCAACTCGTCGGTGAGGTCATTGTGCGGGGCTTGGCTCTACCGCTGCCCGGCCCTGTGCTCGGGCTTGTGCTCTTGCTGATCATGCTGCTTGCCCGGGACCGCTTCGTGGCGATCGCTCGCGGCCCTCTCCGAAACGAGGGCGTCGAGAAAGTCAGCAAGGTACTTCTGACCCATCTGTCGCTCCTCTTTGTTCCTGCCGGTGTTGGCCTCGTGCAGAAGCTCGATGTGATCGCTACCCATGGTATCGCGCTCATCACAATTCTTATGCTCTCGGTAACCGCCACCTTGCTCGCGACCGTGCTGACGTTCAGGCTTGTCAGTCAGTTTATGAGGCAATAGGAGGCGGAATGAAGGAGAATCCCTTCTCACTCTGGGTCTATCTCTCACAATCTCCGTTACTCTGGCTGACGGTCACGCTGCTGGTCTATGCGATCACGGATTGCGTATCGCTGGCAAAGCACCGTCATCCACTCGCTAACCCCGTCCTACACGCGATGTGGATTATCGGCTCATTCTTGCTTGCAACGGGCACTTCCTATACGACGTACTTCGCCGGAGCTCAGTTCGTGCACTTCTTGCTCGGGCCTGCAACGGTTGCGCTTGCGGTGCCACTCTATGAGAATCGCGCGCTGGTTATTGCGGCGGTCGTTCCGATGTTGGTCGCTCTGATTGCGGGCTCGCTCACGGCGGTCACATCTGTCGTGCTACTTGCTGAGGCCGCGGGCTTACCACGCGACGTGATCCTGTCCCTGGCGCCGAAATCGGTCACAGCCGGCGTTGCGATGGGAATCAGCGAAATGTTGCATGCGGATCCGTCCCTAACAGCCGTGGCGGTCATTCTCACGGGTATCATAGGCGCCATTATCGTGACGCCGTTGATGAACTTCGTCGGGATAACCGATTTTCGCGCGCGAGGTCTCGCCGCAGGCGTTACGGCGCACGGTATCGGTACGGCGCGCGCTTTCCAAGTGGACGAGATCGCCGGTGTCTTTTCAAGCCTCGGCATGAGCCTGAATGCCCTTGTGACGTCGTTCCTGGTACCGCTCGCCGCGACTACGCTGATCCAATGACGAAAAAAGCCGCTGCTGGATTTCTCCAACAGCGGCTCAAGTCTAGGGAGAAAGCAGACGAGCCGGTCTGCCAGCGGATCTGGTCCCAATTGGGTGCGCGGTCGGCAAACGACTGAAGTTCAGCCGGAAGGTATCTGCGCCCGCAAGATGGAGAGCACGGATCCTTTCAGGGGGGCGGCGGTTGCTGGACCAAGTGTTGCGACGATCTTGGCATGACGCGAACCACGCATCTTGAATCCTCCAGGTGCTGGCCGATGCTGTCTGGCCCGCATCCTTTCCTGCCCCTCGCCACACGGCGAACCTGACTATCAAGCTCCGGAAGCGGCGGTCTTTTTCCCCCGATGAGCCGATAGCAGGATGCTGTTGACGGCGCGGTATGCGAACACGATGGCCGGGCCGATCGTGATGCCTGCCCCGGGATAGATTCCGCGCATTGGCGAGGTCATGTCGTTGCCGCAAGCATACAGACCCGGGATCGGCCGGCCGTTTCCGTCCAAAACCCCACCGTAAGTATCGGTTGCCAATCCGGTTGCTGTGCCGAGGGTAGCTGGAACGATCGGCAGCGCAACAAACGGACCATTTCTGATCGATCCAAGATTTGGATTCTTCGTTCCCACGGCCGGATCGCCCAGCGTGCGATTGAAAGCTGATTCACCGCGTTTAAAGAGAGGATCGAGCCCTGTGGCAGCGTGGGTGTTGTGTTCCTCGATCGTCTTTTGAAGCTCTGCGGCGTCTAATCCCAACTGCTTCGCGAGCTCCCGAATCGTCCGGCCGACCTTGATGTAGTCGAGCCGCGCATATTTCCCGATGCTTAACGTCCAAGGCCAGGGCAGCAAATGTCCCATGCCTCTCAGGCGAACGAAGTCCAGGTCGCAGATGAAGTAGAACCGCTTGTCTGCCGGATATCCGTTCTTGAACATTGCGAGGCAAATATCATGGTACGAATTGGATTCGTTGACAAAACGTTTGGCATTTGGCCCCACCGCGAGGACACCGGGGCGGCCTCGGTCTAGCCAGCCGTACGGGACGACTTGCGAGCGGCCGCCGCTCTTCAGGATCGACACTGGGGTCCAGAAGCCGGCAGAGGCGACGTCATTGTCAATCGCGGCTCCGAGCCTGGCCGCAACGGCGATGCCGTCGCCGGCGACGTCGGGATGGGCCAGCGTATCATTATGCTGATGGGGGCCGCTAAGCTCCGCTCTTAAGCGCGCGTTACGAGCAAAGCCGCCCGTTGCGAGGATGACCCCGTGCGAAGCGCGCACGCGAACGTCAGAATCGTTCAGCTTGACGACTGCCCCCGCGACGCGCCCTTCCTCCTTGATGAGTTCGATGAGAGGCGACGCTGGCCAGATTTCTACGGCATACTTGCGCAGGCTCACGAGTAACCGCGCAATCAAGGCGTTGCCTCCGCTGAGCTCAGTGCCACGCCTGTAACTCAGCCGATCCCGCGCGTAGCGGCTGACCCGACGCAGGACATGCTTAAGGGAAGCAAAAGATTGAAGCGGGTTTAAGAAGCTTCTCACTTCTCCGGAGGAAATCATCATTCCCCCGAGTACAACACGAATAGGGTCGCCAATGAGATCGAAGTCGGCGCCGAGAAGCCGTCCATCATAGGGGGCCGGGCTCAGTGCACGACCCTTGTCAACTCCGCCGACCTGGCTCGAATGATAGTCGGGCGCAGACGCCAGCATAAATTTGACTTCTGTCCCGTTCTCAAGTGCTGCAAGCGCTGTCGGGCCGTCCTCAAGATAGGCCTCAACGAAGTCTGCCCGATAGTAGCTGCCAAGTTCATGCTCCAGGTACGTCCTGGCTTTCGCAAGCGAGTCATCAATGTTCGCGGACCGCGCCTGGGGTGAACAAGGAACCCAGACCATCCCGTTCGACAGGGCTGTCGTCCCGCCAAGTCGCGGAGATTTTTCGCACACCACAACGCGCAGTCCGGCCCTTGCCGCATAGAGCGCGGCCGACAGTCCGGCTGCACCGCTACCGATCACGAGGACATCGGTTTGCCAATGATCAGGCTTACTCCCTCGTGGGAATGCCACTGCCTTATGCTCGCCCGCTTGATGGGTCGGCTTGCTCATTCCTGCCTCGCTCCAAGATTTGCCGATCAACGTCAGTGATTTCGCGGAAGCACGATGGCCTTGAATTCCTCTGCCGCCGCCTTCACTGCCCGCTCAATTGGGATTCTTTCGATGGAGGATGCGCCAACGAAGCCGACGCACTGCGTCGATTGATAGACCTCAACCGTATCCTGCGGCTCTGCGATTGCCCCGCCGTGGCAAAGGAGCACGACGTCCGATCGGATGCTTCTCGCTGCCGCATTGATGTCGTTGATGCGCCTGATCGCCTCTTGGATTGACTGGCCTTCTTCATGACCCACGAGCCCGCCACGGGTTGCGCCGACGTGCGGGACGATGCAGTCGGCTCCCGCGCTGGCCATCGCTTTGGCGTCTTCCGGGCTTGCGACATAGGCGAGCGAGAAGATGTTCTTCTTGCGGGCAGTTGCGATCATCTCGAACTCGCGCTCGAATCCGAGTCCGACGCGGCCGCGGCGGTCACGCCATTTTTCGCCCATTGTTGAGATAGTCGGATAGTTGATCACGCCGGAAAAGCCGGCCGCCCAGAACTTGTCCAGCAAGGCATCAAGATCCAGCCGAAGAGGGTCCCACGCTTCGACGCCGCCCATGACAGGTACAGAAGAAACGACGTTGCGGATCTCTGCTGCAAGATCGAGGGTGCGCGCGTTCGAATCTCCGATCCGGCTCGTGGGAAGCCCCATGAGACGCGACAGCCCGGTGCTGTAGACCACCAACATGTCGGCCCCTCCCAGGACAGCACATTTCGCAACTAGGCCGCAGCTGCTCCCGGCAGCAAGAACCGCTTTTCCTTCATCGACCTGTTGGCGGATCCTGGATAGGATTTCGCTTCGCTCAAACATGCGCATCGCAATCAGCCTCCTTGCCCCAACTGTTTGAGGATCCACGTCGTGGCAGTCTCGGCGAATTCGGGATCGTTGATGTGGCAGTTCAGTTCGCGAACCGTAATGCTAGGCGCGAGGCTGCTCTTGACCGCTTCGAGCCAAGCACTATCAGCGTCGGGATTGCGAAAAATGCTACCCTCGCGGTCATAATCTGAAACGCCCTTCCCTGGCCAAAGGACGATTGCAGGCCCCTTTGCCTGCGTCAGCCGCTCAGCCGTGAGCCGGCCGATGCTCGCATTCTCGGACGAAGTCGTGCGCATGAGCGTCGTATAGGGTGTGTGGGAGTAAAGCTGGCGGCCGCGAAATTGATCAGGAACGCTTGATGGCGGACCGAAATTGACCATATCGACCGCTCCAGGCGCGATCACTTGCGGGATTAATTGGCGCGAGGCTGCCTTGAGCCGATCCGGACCGGCACTCGCGGTGCCTCCAACAATTTCGTCAGCCAGCTCGGTTGTGGTCAGATCGATTACAGCGTCGAATTCGCCAGCTGCGATCAACTCCTCCATTTTGCGGCCGCCCGCCCCATTGGCAGGAAAGACAATCGCATCTACGCCAGCCTCGGCAAGGCGCGCCACGCATTGACTTGCCGCAGGCGTCGTCACGCCGAATGCCGTGATCGCAACGATCTTCCTTTTCCGCCCATGCTTCGTGGGTGCATAGCGCATGGCCGCAACGGCCCTGCCTGCATTGACCAGTACTCGCTCGGTAAAGGCGTTGATCCCGAAGAGATCGACGAGTGTCGGATAGAGGATGATGTCGTTATGGACAGCCAATTCAGCGAGTAGCGCTGGCCTTGCGCTGCTCACGAGGAGCTTAGGGAAGCCATAAGGCAAGTCAGACACGATCTCGCCGAAGACTGCGCTCCCCTTGCCGCCGGCAACTCCGACAATTGCGCCGATCGTGCCTGTTGCCAGGAGGTCACGTACCCTTGTTCGTGTTGTTGCCGCTATCTCCTTCAAGAACTCGGCGGGCGAGGCGACACGAGCGCCGTTACGATCGGGTTGTTTCGTCCCACCAGCCTCCCAGGAGGCGGTGCCGACGTCGATCAGGACGACCTTGCGGCCGCACCCCTCGATGATATCGGCGAGGTAAGAGGCTTCGTGGCCCTTGGTATCCAGTGTGGCCACGATCGCGACCGCGCCCGCAAGTTCGGACAGTTTACCATCCCGGACCGACTTTTGGCCGTCCGCGCAATGGTGAGACACGATCTTCCCTCCCCGACTATTCTGAGCCAGGCGGTCTTAGACCGGGCCGAAACCGGGTATAAGATTGGGAAAGGGTGCATTTGGGTAAGATTGGGTAGAGGTTGCAAAGGTGCTGCGAGGGGCCTGTTCCCTCAGACGCGTCTCCGGGAATCTACGCCTGTCTTTTCACTTCAGAAGGTCTCCATACTCGTGATGTCAGCGTTGGCTGTCATTGACTGGAACGACTCTCCTCTCGGAGAGTAGCTGCATCGGGATGCCCCTCGCTTCTGGTATCCGTAAGCGGCGATCCACGGTCTCGCATGATGGTGAGATCCACGCCGACCCTTTGCCTCGAAGCGGCCAAGGCCCACTTCCTGTTTGCGTTCGTGGTAGTCGCACTCAATGCGCCAACCCAGCATGGCGATATAGCAGTTGAGGGAAGCGCGAGGCCGGGTCGTGGCCTTTCATCCCTGCTACCACCGCGTGGTGCCACACGAGAGACTGTCGAAGCCGCAGAATCGCTCAGGAATATTGTTGACCGGCTGGTCGTCTTAACTACGAGCGAGCGTGCTCGCCACAGTTTGAAAAATCACTCGGTCGACCCAACGCGCGCTGCAGCCCGAAACCAACACGCACCGAATGTCTCGAACACACCAAACTGGTCATGTGCGCGACATCCCACCACAAGACCGCAATCCAATCCTCGGGTCTGCGCTGGCTCGAATCCTGCTTGGCACTGCGAGCGAGGTTGGCAGGACAGGAGGCGCATTCATGCGCATCTGCGGTATCAAACTGACGCATGATGGAGCAATCGCGCTTGTCGAGGATCGACGACTTGTTTTTTGTATGGAGCAAGAGAAGCGAGCCAATAACCCGCGGTATCAAGCTATTGACAATCTCGATGCAATTGTCTCCGCTTTGGCGGAGAACGGTATCGATCCGCGGGATATTGATCAGTTCGTCATCGACGGTTGGATCGGGGACGTCGAGTCGCAGTTCGAAGTCCTCAGTGGTGCGACGCCTGTCACTCTCAAAGGGGGGCCGTATCTCGAACGCCATGTCGAGGGCCTCCTTACTTCACGCGACGGCTGCGGCCTAATCCTCGACGGCACGGCCTTCTGCTATAAAAGCTATCCCCACGTCACAAGTCACGTGGCCTCTGCATACTGCACCAGCCCTTTTGCTAAAGCAGGACAGCCCGCATTTTGTTTGGTGTGGGATGGCAGCACCTTTCCACGTCTTTATCACGTAGGCCGCCGGGGCGCTCGTTTTCTCGAAAGCCTATTCCCAATCACTGGCCATGCCTACGCATCGGCGGGCCATCATTTCGGACCGTATAAGCGGGCGGACCGCACCAAGTGGGACCTGGGTATTGCCGGTAAGCTGATGGCCTACATTGCTCTCGGCTCTGTCGACGAGGACATCGTGGCAATGTTTCAGGAATTTTACGCAGACCGCTTTGCGGCCGACACCGAGTTCGCCAAACGTTACAGGGCCGCAGCCTCGCGCGGGGCTCTGCAAGACCACCTCGATTTGCGCGCCGTTGTGCATGACTTCTTCGATAGCCTGGTGCTCCGCCTGAAGGGCAAGCAACCGGAAGACGTACTTGCATCGTTTCATTGCTTCCTTGAGCGTCTGCTTGTCTGCCAAATGGCGGATGTCTTGCAGCGGCATTACCGCGGAACTTGTGTATAGCCGGCGGCTGCGGCCTCAACGTCAAATGGAATAGCACCCTACGTGCGACCGGTCTCTTCGATGCTGTCTGGGTGCCGCCGTTTCCGAACGACAGCGGCTCTGCGATTGGTGCTGCGTGCTGCGCGTTGGCGGCACAGAAAGGCTTCATAGCTCTGGAATGGTCGGTCTATAGTGGTCCGGCCCTACGCCCCAGTGAAATACCACCCATATGGGAGAGCGCACCGTGCGGTATGCGCGAACTTGCAACGATTCTTGCTGGCAACAAGTCCGCAATTTTTCTTGCCGGGCGCGCCGAGCTCGGACCACGAGCATTGGGCGGCAGGAGCATTCTGGCAGCCGCGACATCGGCGGGAATGAAGGACCATCTCAACGACATCAAGCTTCGCGAACGCTTCCGCCCAGTGGCGCCAATATGCCTGGAGGATCGTGCACCGGAGATTTTCAGTCCCGGAACGCCGGATCCTTACATGCTGTTCGACCATCAGACACAACCAGAATGGCGGGACAAAATCCCCGCCGTTGTACACCTCGACGGATCTGCTCGATTGCAGACTATTTCCAGAACATCTCAGCACCCAATGGCCGCACTCCTCATTGAATACGAAAAACTTACAGGTATTCCGCTTCTTTGCAACACGAGCGCCAATTATCATGGGAGTGGCTTCTTCCCAGATGTTTCAGCAGCCTGCCAGTGGGGTCGGGTGGAGAACGTATGGAGCGATGGCAGGCTCTGGACCAAACACGCTACCAACTAGGTTTTCGCCGGTCGATGATGTCGACCGCTTGCCTGCTGCCTGAAACACTCAGTCAGTGGCCCCCCCTGCAGTTGTCGTTTGCACACCGAGCAGTTCGAAGCAGTCGACCCAACGCTTCGTGAGCTTCTATCTCCGAACTCTTGGATTTGCTGTGCGTATGCAGCGTCCTCGCGCTTGAAGCAGCTGATTGATCAGGACCACGCTCGCGGGATCAGCAGCCTGACACCGCAAGGGTGGGCGAAGGCGCCCGTGGGATTATCAGGCGCCGCCGGTCGGCGCTTGGCCCTTTCATTAACGCGTCGCGCTTTCGACAACGTGTCGGGAATCCGACAATGGCAAGAAGTCGGACAAACTTGAATGCTTACGTTTTTCCAACTCCGATGCCCTGACGGCGCGCCTCAAGTCATCTAAAGACTGGTACGACGCTTGCTTAAAAAGAAGCCGAGCCACGTCCTCGCGCCTGGCGCTCAAATTAACTTTCGGCTGAGATGAACCCGCGACATCGGCTGTTCAACAAGAGGGGGCCAATAGCATGCCCGGTGTTGCTGCTGCCTTTCTATCCTTTTCAAACAATTCGTCCGCGACAGTTTATGATCGGCTCAAGCATATGGTTCCAAAACTTGCACTTCGCGGGCAGGCGGGAGTCTGCGTTGCTGCTTTCATGCCCAACGAAGGTTTCCGATATGCGAGAACGCTTCAGGTGTCATGCGATTCAATGCGCATCGAGCACGATGAACAGGATCCCAACTTTAGGCCGCACGTTGCGATCGCCCATATCCGAAGCCGATACGGCGAGATCAGACATGACGGTGACTTTCAGCCGGCCCGCCGTACTGCCGCCAACAGCCGCCATTTGGCAATTTCTTTGGACGGGGCTTTGGTCAACGCTCGTGTACTCAGGGGAGAACTGCTTGCCAAGGGTCATAGGTTAGGCGGCAACACGGATGCTGAGCTCCTGCTCAAGTGGATTGAACACACTTGTGAAAGAGACTATTGGCGGCACGGGCTCCCCGTCAATTTCGAAAACGTCTTTCGCGAAATTGATGGTCGTATTGATGGCGCTATCAGCGCGCTCTTCCTGGACGGAGACGGCACCCTAGTTGCCTACCGTAGTCGATGTGGCTTGCGACCCTTGGAAACTATGCAAACTGACGACGGGTTCCTACTCTTTGCTTCGGAAAATTGCGCGTTCGCCGGCCTACAGGGTAAGACAAAGCAAATTCGGCCAGGCCACATCAAGTATGTAGACGGGAAAACGGGATGTTGCATTGATCGTTCCGTGAGCGACGGGAAGTACAAAGCCAAACTCTGCGCCTACGAAACTCTCTACCTGGGAAATCCGAACACATCGCTGGAAGGCCAATCACATTCCGAAACCCGTTACAACCTAGGAGTCGCGCTTGGGCGCCTCGTTGCGCAGCGACTGCAAGCAGACTCCGGCTCCGCGCCCTCGATCGTTTCCTCCATGCCACACACCGGAGGACCGTACGCCGACGGTCTATTTGCATCCCTCCAAGATTGCGGCCTATTCGCCCAGCGTCAGGACGTCATCGCGACGCAGTTTTCGCAGCGAACTCTCATCGGTGCACCGGGCGAGCGAAAGTCACTCATTTCTCAAAAGTACCGCGTATCGGGAATCAACCTCACTAAAGCCACGATAATAATTGTCGACGAGGCCCTCATTCGCGGCGACACCAGTCGGGCTGTCACGAATATACTGCTTGCCGCTGGTGCCAAAGCCGTACATTGGGCGATCGGTTCGCCGCCTATAGTGGCTCCCAACTACTACGGGATGGGTATCGACACACTAGATGAGTTGGCGTTCTGGCAAGCATGGAAACGGTTGTCATCCGAACAGCGCACTCAAAGCCTTCGCTTTCACAAGATCGAGCCGCAAGTTCTCAAACTCATCGAACGTAATATTGCGGCTTCCATCAACGCAGCCTCGATAACCTATCTGCCGTTTCCACTTTTCGTATCGTTGCTGCCCTACAGAAAAGACGGCATCGATCTGTCACCGTTTACATTCGAGATGCCGACCCCTGCGGGGCAGAAACGCGCCAATAGAAATTTGCACAAATTAGTGCGCAGATCCTCTCCATTCGGGGGCAACACCAGCATGAGGTCAGAACATGAAACCCGTTCTCGTCTTCGATTGGAATGGAACGCTACTCGATGATTCATACGCACTACTCCAAACGACCAATGCCATACTAAATCGCCTTGGTCATGCATCGATCGACATAAAGACTTTCCGGGAGCATTGCGACGTTCCGCTATCTCTTCTTTATGGCAGCCTCGGAATGTCGCAAGACGAAGTTGCGATGGTGGATCGCGATGGGAGCGCAATGTTTCACGCTACCTACGAACCACTTGCGGACAGAGCCGATCTGCGCGAGGGCGCACGCAGAGTGCTGGAGCTAGCGCGCCGAGAAGAGGCTTCATCCATCATCCTCAGCAACCATATAGTCGACCCGCTGCGCGCCCAATTGAGACGACTTGGAATCGATGACTACATCGACGATGTGCTCGCCTTTGAAAGCCGCACCACTCAATACAAGTCGATGAACAAAGGAGAGAGGCTTCGTCTCTACATGCAGGAAAACGACCTGAAGCCGGCGTCAACCTTCATCATCGGCGATATGCCGGTCGAAATCGACATCGCACGCAATCTCGGACTCATCAGTATATCCATTACTGGAGGATTCGTTTCGGATTCGCGCTTGCGGGCAGCCGAGCCAGACTACACGATCAACAATCATCATGAGCTGTTGCCGATCTTGCAAGGGCACGGCTTCTTTCGGAATGCATAAAATCATGGTCGCCGAAGACCCATCACTCCCCGTCGCCCCTAAAGCTGCGAAGCAGGGAATAGGTCTCATCGGCATCGGGCGCATGGGAACCGGCATGGGTATCAGCCTGTTGCGCCACCAGGTTGAGCTGCATATCAAGGCCAACAAAGACCGGTTCGGTGCGAATCGGTTGACCAGCGCAGGTGCCCATGAGCACCTTTCGGTCGCTGATTTGGCGCAGCGTGTAAGTGCGGTCGTGTTATCCTTGCCATCAAGCCGCGAGGTTGAGGCAGTGTGCCTTGGGCAAGATGGGCTGTTCGTCCATATGCCCCGAGGAGGCTTGATCATCGACTGCACGACATCTTATCCCGCTTCCACCGTCGCACTGGCCGAGCAGGCTCAAAAACGTGGCCTAAGCTTTATAGAGTGCTCCAGTAACACGGAGCCCGGAACAAGCAGAGTTCGGCCTTCTCAACGCGATCGTTGGATCGAATGAAACGCTCTTTCCTATAGCCGAAAGCATTCTTGCTACATTTTGTGAGACTGTTGTTCATGTCGGAGATGTCGGACAAGGTCACAAGATCAAGCTTGTTTACAACAGCATGACCATGGGCATAGCGGCGGTAGCCGCGGAGGTCTGCCAATTCGCGCACCGTCTTGACATCGATCTCGTAACGCTTCGCTCTTTGGTCAGTCGCGGCTCCACCAACAGCGGAATATTCCAACACTTCGTGGCCTTTTTGTTGGGCGAGAAGCCCAACGCTCTGGCGATCTCAATTGCGAATTCAGCAAAGGATATTGAGTGCGCTGTGCGCCTGGCGGGCGAGAGCGCAGTTTCGGTGCCGGTCCTGGCTGCCGCCGCGCACAAGCTGAATGTCTCAGTTATCGCGGGCAAAGGCGACCTGACACTACCTCATCTATCTCGCCCATAGATCTTTTAGCGATCCGGACAATTCGGACCTGGTGACCGAGGCAGAGGTGCCGTCGTATCGAAGGCGCTCAACATCGCGTCTGTTCCGGCTGCGAGACCTCATCAAAAGCCCGATTCATGTTCTCCTCGCCCTGCCCCACTTGGCTGATTGCGGCTTTTTGGTTGGGTCGCTCCTAGACGGCCCCCCCCCGGCAGCGAGATGATGATCATCACGATCCGAACCAGTATGATCATCATCAGCGGCAGCATAGCAGACGAGCGTACTTCAACCTGCCGCACGGGTCTCAAAGCGTTCTGCAAGTCGGGCGCGCTCGTTCTCCTCGCGCATCTGACACGCAATCCGTTTCAGGATGTGCGGGAATACGACAATCTCGCGGATCATCGATTTGATGAGATCGCGCGGATTGTAGCTTGCTTCGGCTCCGGGTTGCAGGAGCGAGTGAGCTTCACCGCGCACGTAGTAAGTCGTCCGCGCACCCTGCTCGCTCTGGTACACGATTGTACCCCGGCCATTCGAGTTCGTGTAGACTTCGCTATCCGTGATCCGGATTTCGACAACGCTGTTCAGGAGTACGTCGCTCTGCATGGCAGCTTCCAGCGCCGCGCCAAAGGTCTCGGCGTGCGCAAATGCCCGCGCAGCCCCTCCGACCGGACGCAACCCGCCGAGGATCTTTGCCGTCATTCCTGCAAAGCCGGGCCGCTCCGATACAATCGACAACAGCCCCGTAACAATCTCGTGCGACGTCAGATGCTCAGCGTTTCGACCGCGGCTCACTGGAAGCAATCGGCAATCCCGCAGTTTTTGAAAGCGCTGGACCATCTCGGCCTCGCCGACCCCTAACTCGCTTCCCAAGATTACTTCGAGCTGTTTCGCCTTCACGGTTTTCTCGCATCCGCTGAATTCTTAAAATCAAATTTCTATTCAAAAGTCAATAGATTGGTTTCCGTCCTTTGGATCACATATGACTTATCATTCGTCTTGTACGATGATTTTCATGAGAAATTGGGAAGTCTTGAGCTCCTATTTTGAGGCACGCATCAGGATTGTAAGCGATATATGACTACGATATAATAATACCTATTGAAGATAAAGTATGACTTCCTATTCGATACACATCGTGGGCGGAACTCGTTCCACAGAAACCAGAGCTTAGCATGGAACTTCGAACCGCAGAAATCCTCTTCAAGGATGAAGTCGCCGGCACGTTGACCGAGACGGCCAACGGCGGAACGCGGTTCGTCTATGGAACGGACTGGAACACGCCCATTGCCTGCTGCCTCCCCTCCACGCAGCGCGAGCACGAATGGGCAAACGGAATGCATCCGTTCTTCCAGCAGCTAGGACCTGAAGGATGGCTCCGCGAACGACAGGCAAGGGGAGCACACCTTGCCGAGGAGGATGACTTCGGACTCCTGCTGCGCTACGGCGCAGATTGCATCGGCGCGGTCGGGATCAAAAGCAGCGGTGACACAACCAATTTGCCGTCGGTCGCCGAGGCGACCAATCCTGGGCGCACGATATCAGGCGTCCAGAAGAAGTTGCTTGTGGTCAAAGACGGAAACGACTTTCGTCCGGCTGATCCAACTGGCCTCGCCCCCTACATCGCAAAATTCAATTCGCAGGACCTGCCGACGCTCGTCCGGAATGAGGCCCTGAGCCTCCGCTGGACTGCTGCCGTCCTCGGTGCAGACGAAGCGAACACACATACGATCGGACAGGTTTCGAACGAAACCGCCCTGATCGTGACCCGCTTTGATCGAACGCCTGACGGCAAGAAGTTGCGCCTTGAGGATTTCGCACAGATCCTTCGCAAACCTCGCGGCCAGGACCAAGCTGGCAAGTACGACGCCTCTTATGAAGACGTCGCTGTCGTCATCAAGGCTCACTCCGTCCGCCCCGAAATTGATCTCGACAAGCTTTTTCGTCGCCTTGTGGTGTTTGCTCTGATCGGTAATTGCGACGGGCATCTGAAGAACTTTTCGCTGCTGGAAACGCCGACCGGCCTACGCCTCGCCCCACTCTATGATGTCGTCAATACAGCCCACTACGAACGCTACAATCAGAACCTTGCACTTCGTATCGACGGAAAAGAAGTCGCGCTTGATTCCGTCACGCGCCCCTTGCTGGAATCCTTCGGCCCGCGCATCGGGCTGCCGCAGCGAGCCATCGATCAGGCCTTCAAGGACCTGAAGGCCAAAGTTCAGCGGGCCAGTTCGATCATAACCCCTCCCCCGGCGGAGCCGCCCGATGGATTCGTTCACCGCTACGCCGAGATTGTGAGCCGCGCATGTCTACGGATTCTCGGGGAATAACCCCACTCAATTGGCGCGCTCTGGTCGCGGAAGCGCTGCGCCGCCGCAAGGCGGAGAAGCTTAGCCAGCGCCAGCATGCAGCGCTCGCAAGCGTCAGCATTCCAACGATTGTCGCTTTCGACCGCGGCGAGCGAACGCTCTCGCTCGCCAAGGCTTTCGACATTCTTCGCGTTGTCGGACTTGTCGAAGAACCGCCGGAAGACGGCGCGCAGGAAATCTTCGTTCAGGAAGCCTTCACGCGCTGGCGCGAATTTACGGCAAAACTTCCTCCCAATTCTCCCGGGCGTTTTCCAAACGGATGGTACAGGATCGACTACGCACTTGAAGGCCACTTGAAAGAAATCGAGCTGCACCGGTTTCAGGACGTACTCGGTAAGGCCGTCACCCGACACACGGGCTGGCCCATGTTCTGGATACCGACGCGCGAAGAAACCGCACCGCGCGAGGTTGATGGCGTCATCGAATGCTGGCTCGCCCCCAAGGACGGCGGAGCTGACCGTCAGTTTGACGATGCGGCCCATTGCGATTTCTGGCGCGCAGCGCCCACAGGCCGCATGTTCCTCATGCGCGGCTATCAGGAAGATGCCCAGGAAACCTTCGCACCTGCTACGCTCTTCGATACAGGGCTGCCTATCTGGCGTCTCGGTGAAGGGCTATTGCATGCCGCTTCGCTTGCGAAACTCATGAAGCGCGATGAGAGCAGTGAGATAACCGTCAAGTTTCGCGTGCTCTACACCGGCCTCACCGGACGTATCCTGCGTCCATGGGCGAATCCCCTCACCGACATGCTGCTCGAGGGAACGGCCGCGCGAAGCGACGAAGCGATGCTCGAAATCACCGCTCCCGCGGCAGACATCGAAGAGAACCTCGCAGCATACGTCTTTCCGCTGGTTGCCTCACTCTACGAACGTTTTGGCGTCGCGGGTCTGACCATCAACCGCGTGAAGACGGAAGTGGAGCGCTTGCAGAAAAGCCGGACGTAGATTGTGCGGAAGAGCGAATGCCTTCGTCTACCATGGAAGACTCATGCTATTTTGACTTAAGCTGTCCGGGGATTTCCGATGCGACCTTCAGGGAACTCTTGACGCGCTCCTGATAGACTTCCGTAGCGCGCGCCGAGATCGCGTCGGCCTCCGCCTGCGATCTTGTGCAGACATGACTGTTGATCTGGACGGTATCGATCTTCAGCTCGCCGGCAGCGCTTTGAACGCTGCCCGGCCAGATCGGGTCCCAGTATCCGCCCATCCCTAATCGATTGCGTCGGCGCGTCGGGATCTTGAACGTGAATAGCTCAAGACGCTTGAGGATCCGTTCATGAATCCGCGCCCGGGCTTCGTCATTCGCAGGATCATCACCAAAGAGAATGCGCTTCGACAGGCTCATAGCGCGCCCTCTTAGTGCCGACAGGGCGCAAGCCCGTACCCGTGGAAACTGCAAATCGACGCATTTGAGAAAGTTGTGAATACTCGCAACCACCTTTTGCAGATTGGGCAGATCCACTTCGGTCACGCCGAGCTTGATCGGCTGCCCCCTTGGGATCGTGCGCAAAGCGAAACGCATCCGATCCCGGATCGATCGTATCAAATTCAGCGATGCGCGCTTCCACGGCATCGAGCGCTTCCCTGTCCGAACCACTGAGCGCAGCATCAAAGAACGGGGCGATACACCAAAGTACGAGGGCAAGCAGGATTATCTGTTGGCCCTCAATCGACAAAGAATACTAATTTAGGCCTAGGAGTTTAGTCCCGGCATTTGCTGGAGCGGGTTGAGTTTGAATCGTTCTGGCTGGGAAGTCCAGCATTTGCGGATGTATTCGTAAGGCGTGAGTCCCTTCAGGGTCTTCAGCCGCCGAGCGTAGTTGTAGGCGTTGATGAAGTCGGCAAGGCGAGCTTCGAGCTGATCGTGTCGATCGTAATGGTAGCGTTGGACGGTCGCTTCCTTGATCGTGCGATTCATGCGCTCGACCTGGCCATTGGTCCAGGGATGCTTGATCTTGGTCAGCCGATGTTCAATGCCATTCTCTTGGCAGCGCAGATCGAACATGTGCGTCACGTATCTTGCCGTCGGGCCATCCGCGTAGCGTGGCGGGAAAGTGAACTGGATCCCATTGTCGGTGAGAACCGTGTGGATCTTGTATGGGACAGCCGCAATCAGAGCTTCGAGGAAGGCCGAGGCCGAGCTCCTTCCCGTCTTTCTGACCAGTTGCACGAAGGCGAACTTGCTGGTGCGATCGATAGCGACATAGAGGTAGAGCTTGCCTTCAGCGGTCTGGAGCTCAGCGATGTCGATGTGGAAATAGCCGATCGGATAAGCCTTGAACTTCTTCTTCGAAGGCTTGCTGCCTTCGGCCTCCGGCAATCGGCTGATGCCGTGGCGCTGAAGACAGCGATGCAGGGATGACCGCGTCAGATGCGGGATGGTCGGCTGTAGCGCATAGAGGCAATCGTCGAGCGGCAGTAGCGTATGCCGCCGGAAAGCGACGATAATCGCCTCCTCCTCGATGGAAAGGACAGTCGACTTTGCTTCCTTGGGGCCTGTCGGGAGATCAGCGGCGGTCTCACGCTGCTTCCACTTCGCAACAGTCTTCTGGTTGATCCCGTAGCGCTTAGCGAGGGCTCTCAGGCTCTCTTGACTATTTTGTATTGCTCGACGGACTGCCTCCGTCGTGGTGGCGCAGCCGTGTAAAATTTGTCCCATAGCGCTTCCTTCGAATCGTGCGATAAGGATGCACCATCAAAGTCTGGGACTAAACACCTAGTCTACCTCGGTAGAAATGCCCGACGAGAGCTTTCCCTTCTACTTTATGAAGGCCAGCCGTGATCGATCGAGCGTTATCGTAACAGATAGGATTACAATGAGCCCGGTGACCATGATTTGGACGTACGTATGTACGCCTGCGATGTTTAGACCGTTTTGAAGTACGGCGATCACCAACACGCCAATTAGCGTTCGATGAACGCCCCCTGAACCGCCTGAAAGCGCGGTTCCGCCCATTACAACGGCCGCGATGGCTTGAAGCAGTAGATCATCTCCCATGCGCGCAGTTCCCGTTGAGGTTCGTGCGACGAGAAGCAATCCGGCAATTCCGCAAAGCATCCCGGATACGACAAACGCGATCGCCTTGGTGCGAAGCACATCAATGCCGGAAAGACGAGCAGCTACGCCTCCGGCGCCGATCGCGAACAAAGATCTTCCGAAGTGACTCCTTGCGCCGACGAAAGAAGCTACGACATAAATCAAGAGCGCCAAAACTCCAGAGTTTGGAATGTGGCCAATGATCGAACCTGACGCAACCCATGTCAGGTTTGGACTGCGAAAAAACACGTTTACTCCGCCACTAAGCCAGGTGGAAATGCCGCCAATAATGGTCATCGAGCCAAGCGTAGCCACAAAGGACGGTAAACGCAGACGAAGGACAAGCGTTGCGTTTACTAGGCCGCACAGAGCTCCGATGGCTGCGCCAGCGAAGGCGGCTCCGGCCGCACCGCTGTCAAAGTCGCGGATCAAAACCGCCGATGAAATCGCCACAAGGGTCACGATAGCGCCGACAGAAAGGTCAAGCGCACCCGTGAGGATCACAAAAGTTATGCCTGTCGATACAATCAGCAGGATGGACGATTGCCGCATCAGATTGAATAGGTTCACCCAACTCAGAAAACGCGGGTTGATGAGCGCAAAAACAACGACCATGACCGTCAGCAACAACAACGGCCCGGCTGCATTTATGATTGGGCGATGACGGCTGTAGAATTCTTCTGCGACCTGGAATCTTGCTTTCAAACCTGATCGCGGCGCAGCGACTTGGGGTTCAGACCATGTGTTGGACAAGTTCCTGCTCCGTCGGCTTGCTATCGGCAGGCGCACTGCACTCGAATTGGATTTGACCATCTCGCATGACGAGAATGCGGTTTGACATTCCGATAAGTTCGGGGAGATCATCTGTTATGAGCAGAATCGATACTCCCCGTTCCACCAAGTCCCTTAGCAGACTGTAAATCTCTTGTTTTGCGCCGACATCCACACCTCGTGTAGGATTGTCCAGGACCAGCACTTGAACCTCTCGTGCCAGCCATTTGGCTATCACCACCTTCTGTTGATTACCCCCGGAAAGGAATTGGCAGAGCTGTGCTGGGCCATTGCAACGGACACGCAACCCATTGATGTACCTTTCCGCAAGAATTCGTTCCCGGGAACGGGAAATGAAGCCTGCCGGGCGAGACACGAGCGGCAGCGAGGCCAGTGAGATATTCGCTTCAACCGACATATATGGAACGATGCCTTCGGTCTTCCGCTCTTTGGGTACGAACCCAACGCCGTGCATGATCGCAGCTTTGGCACGCCCACGAAGCGGCAAGACTTCGCCGTTCACTTCGATAGTTCCGGTCGATGGGAAGGGATCGAATCCGACGATCGCCCTGGCCACAGCCTCTTTGCCGCACCCCACCAGGCCGCCGACCCCAAGGATCTCACCTTTGCGAGCATCAAAGCTGACATTCTTGATGTTATGACCGCTCAGGCCTTTGGCCGACACTGCAAGGGGTGCTTCCACGACGTTGAGCTGACGCTTCTCCAGGTAGTATTCATCTTCCCGAATCCGACCAACCATCGCCTTGTGGAGGCTTTGTTCAGTGATCTCTTCTCCTACGAACTCGCCAACGTTTCGGCCGTCCTTGAAGACGTAGATCCGATCACAAAGCTCTACGTACTCCGCAAGGCGGTGGGTAATGAGGACAAATGATGCACGGTGACGGAATCGCAGAATCGATTCGAAAAGAACCTGAACCTCTCGCTCGCCGATTGCCGCTGTCGGCTCGTCAAGCAAGATGATCGGGTGATCAATATGGAAGTACTCGGCCAACGCAAACGCCTTGGCAATCTCGATCATCTGCCGATGGTGAAAAGCATAGTCGCCCGTACGACAGCGGGGATCGATGTAATCGAGACCAAGGTCTTTGAGGTGTCTTTCGCTGAAGGCTATCATCGCCTTTGTGTCGACGATACCCAGCCGATTGCTGAAGTTGGCTTCCAATGAGAGAAAGATATTCTCGTAGACGGCCAGGCTTGGAACAAGAGCCTGCTCCTGGAACACCATTGAGATCCCGGCCTCAACTGCCCGAGTATAGTTTAGCGGCCTATAGCTCTTGTCGGAAAGGGCCATGCTTCCGTCGCTCGGAGGATAAATGCCGGCGATCATTTTAAGGGTCGTCGACTTGCCTGCTCCGTTTTCACCAGCAATGCCCACAATTTCGTTCGGAAAGATGTCGAGATCGATTCCTTCGATGACGGATATGCCATGGAAGCGCTTCGATCCATTGCGCATCGTGAAAATGGGAGTGCGCCCCTCCCTCATTTCACGTCCTCCGCACTCGTACGTGTTGTGTTTAGAAGCACAGCAAGCAGGATGACGATCCCTTGAATCACGGTTTGCAAATAGGGGGGTAAGGCAAGAATGTTCATGCCGTTAGAAAGGATTGTTATGAACAGGACCCCGATGATCGTTAGACGTATATTGCCCGTGCCCCCCGTGACGGCAGTCCCGCCGACGACTACGGCTGTGATCGTGTCAAGCGTCATGTAGCCGCCCATTGTTACCGTGGCCGATCCAAGACGCGCGGCCAGCACCGCTCCGGCAAATCCCCCGAGAAGGCCAGACACCGCGAACGCCTGGATCTTGATCCTGTTCACTTTGACCCCAATCAGAGCAGCTGTTTGCTCGTCGCTTCCGATTGCGAGCGTCATTCGTCCGAAGCGTGTACGATCGCCAACGAACACTGCAGCGGCGAAAATGATCACCGAAATCAGGACCGCATTGGGGACTAGATTGATGAAGGCGCCCTGGGCTACATCAACGACAGCCGGGTTCGATACGGTCAGCGATCGGCCATCTGAAATGAAGAGTACCGCGCCCGAAAGAGTCGTTGCTGTTCCAAGCGTCACCAATATCGAGGGAATCTTGAGGTAGACGTAGATGAGCCCGTTAATCGCGCCGAATGCCACACCGACGAAACAACCGATGGCAACCGACCATAAGCCGAGATCTGGCGCCGTCCATGCGACCAGCATGCCGCAGAAACTCGCAATTGCCCCGATCGAGAGATCGATGGAGCCCATCAAGATAACGAAGGTGGCGCCGACGGATGCGATGAGGAGGACAGAACTGGAAAGTTCAATTGCCCTCATGTTTGCTACGGTAAAAAAGGACGGAGCCGCCACACCAAAAGCGATGCAGGCGATGGTGAAGACCACAATTGTTACTATGGCGCGCCGCGATAGCTCGCTATCCCTACGCCTCATCAGTGAAGCTTCGCTCATTTTGCGGTCCCATCGGACACGAATAAACGATGGGGCCTCCCTCTGATGAGAGAGAGGCGCCGAAAAGCGATCACTCGGGGATTCGCTGCTTGTAATGATCGTTATACTCCGCCTTTAGCTGGTTGACGCAACCTGCGTCGAAGGCATCTTGGTACGCCTTCGGGAATTTGTATCCGGCGGGCGTACGGCTCCCCCAGTATGTCTTGACGTCAATCGGCCAAACCACGTTCTGAGCGTCCCAATCGCTAGGGTGGAGAACCCGCGACATTTTCTTCCAATCAAAGGGAAGTTTCACGCCGGCGAGAAACGCCTGGTATTTGTCGACATTCTGCGCCGTGATCAGGCTGGCTCCGGTGTACATCATGCGCTCGCATGGACTCGGCTTGAATCCTTTCGCGACGTCGTAAGCCCGAACAAGGGCAAAACCGGCTTGCCACTGTGGGGTAAAGCCCATCGTTGCAAGAATTCGGCCTTCCTTCACCAGTTTGAGCGTTTCGCGATTACCGTCCAGGCCAGTAATCGGAATATGCAAGCCGGCGTCTTCGGCCGCTTGCATGGCTCCGAGTGCAATCGAGTCGTTTTGACCGAAGACCGCATCGATTTTGGGATGAGCCACCAACAGGTCCTCCATCACCTTACGGGAGTCGACTTGATTCCATTTCCCTGGCTGACGGGCGACGACCTTAATGTTCGGGTATTCAGCTAGAGCTTTTTCGAAACCTGCAGTTCTAGCGATGTCCGCATCAACCCCAGGGAAGCCTGTAATGTGAACGACATTACCCTTGCCGCCGATCTTGTCAAAAAGCAGTTTGGCTATTCTGTAGCTATTATCGACATCGTCAGGCGTGAAAAACGTCGCGAAGGCATAGTTATCGGATCCCGCGTCCAAGGGATGGAAGCCAGGCACGGATTCCCAAACGGCAACGTGCACGGCGCCGACCTTCTTCGCCATCTCAACAATGGGCTTTATGTTGGCAGCAACGAGATTTTCGCCGAACGTAATTCTGACGCCTGCGCCGAACTGAGCCTCATAGATTTCGATCTGCTTGGCGGCGTCACCTTTGCCTGAAAGGATGCGGTAGTTCAAACCGAGCGCTTTCGCTGCCTGCTCGGCACCTTGCGACCAGTTGTTAAAATATTCGTTTTCGAGTGTGGATACTTCAGATAGGACATCCTCGGCCCTGGCGACGGTAAGCGATCCCAGCAGCGCCGCGGTTGCTAAAAAGTAGGTAGACAAGTTGCGCATTAGTTCCCTCCTCTGCTTGATTGAACAATTGATGCTCTGGATAAAGCGTGATCCGGATGCGCCCGCCGACGTCCTCGCCAGATGCGCGACTAGCACGACAATGCTGACCGGTTGTCGTACTGACGGTCTTGCGAGCTCCACAGTTGATCGTCTCAAAGCTTGTGGTGTTGACGACTGCGGGAAGAGTTACGGCGTCACTCCTGCCGCACCTCTACATCTTCTTCCAGTCGCCAATCTGCTCGAACGCATGCGCCGCCCGATAGATGGTCATTTCCTCGAAGTGACGGCCAACGATCATCAGACCCACGGGCAGGCCATCCACCATTCCGCAAGGCAGCGACATCGCCGGATGGTGCGTGATGTTGAAAGGAGCGGTGTTGGTGAACATCTCCGTCGCGCGAGTGATATAGTCCTCACGGCTGGCGCCCGGCGGCGGCAGCTGGGTCGCCTTCATGGGCGTCGTTGGCAGAAGAAGGAGATCGTAGTCCTTCAGCACGCTATCATAAGCAGCGGTCAGGCGGCGAGAGACGTTCACGGCCTTGCCGTAAAATCGCGGCCCGTACGTGTTGTTTATGTAGGTGCCGAGCAACAGGAACAGCTTCGCCTGCTCCGACAGGGAGTTCGCCTTCCGGCGCCACCCTCGATGGAAATCCATGAGTGATAGTGAAAAGAGGTCTGATCGGCTGGTACCAAACCCGTCGCCGAACATCATGGTTTGTGTCGCGCCCTCGGTACCAATGGGCGTCCAGATCGCGGCACCTTGCAGGTGCATCGGTACAGAGACCGCTTCTACCGAGGCCCCGAGATCTTTGAAGCGCTTGGCCGCTTCACGAACCGCTCTATTGACAGCAGCTTCCGCGCCGGGCTGCTCGAAGCCCTCCTTGAGAACGCCGATCTTTAATCCGCTGACAGTTTGGCCGAGTGCGTTCGTGTATTCATCGACTTTCGGTGCTTTGATGCGCGGATCGTAACCATCGTCTCCAGCAATCACTTCCAACAGCAACGCGTTGTCGGCAACCGTTGCGGTCATAGGGCCAGCGTGATCGAGAGTCAGCTCATTGGGCATTATGCCGGTATAGGGGACAAGACCCCAGGTCGGCTTCATGCCGTAAATGCCGCAAAAGGACGAGGGCATGCGTATTGAGCCACCCTGGTCGCCTCCGATCGCCATATCGACTTCGCCAAGCGCGACGACAACGCCGGAACCCGAAGACGAGCCGCCCGCAGAGTAGCCCATTTTATGAGGATTGTGCACCGGTCCAAGCGCACCGGTATGGCTACCACCCGATGTGCAAAAGCATTCGCAATGCACCTTACCTGCGATTTCGGCTCCCGCATCGAGCATGCGGGTGACAATGGTTGCGTCGATATCAGGTACAAATCCTTCGAGCGTCGCCGAGCCGTTCATCATTGGCACCCCAGCCAACATGATGTTGTCCTTCAGCGCGACGGTCTTTCCCTTGAGCTTCCCGCTCGGCGCACCCTCGACACGAGCCTTGCGGTACCATGCGTTGTGCAAATTCTCCTCGGGCGGAGGTTGATAGCCCGGAGTGCGCGCATATTTTACGGCTGGCAACTCGTCGGGAATGGCTTCAATGTATTTGTAAGCGTCGAGCGATTTCGAGATGAGACCGCGAAAGGAAACAATGTCCTCGTCGGTCAGTGAAAGGCCGCATTGCGCTGCCACATCTCGCAACTGCGCTGGTGTGGGCGAGACAACTGACACTTGGCTCTCCTGTCGTTTCCTACGGTGGACCAATCTGTGGTGGCCCATTCAAACGAGAGTACGGAGTGCAGTTTGATCGAGGCTACGACCCGTTATACGAACTGGGTAACTTTGGGTAATGCAGCCAAGAAAGATGCTGCAAGAGAGCGACAACGTCTGGATGGCATACATGAAGGGGGGGGTTGTTCGGGCATACCGTCGCAGGGGACGGGCGCCGTTGTTAGCAGAGGCCGCTTCGCAAGACTAAATTCACCTCCAGATCGATCCGTTGGTCCGAAGGCCGAGCTTCGCCAGGTTAGGTCTGATCCTAATTGGCATCGCCGACACTCCTTTATGTCCATGATGCGGAAGCGATCAGTTATGTCGATTGCCGCTGCTCATGTGGCGACGTCCACATGGTCTAGAAGCGGAAGATCGTGCGGGGAGGCAATTTCCGGAGCTTTGCGCCGGATGGCCTTCGGCACCGCTAAAACTGGCACGATGCGTGGCGAGGGCCGGCTTGCTGGAGAGCTGTTCGCGAAAGGCTCCGTCCCGGCGATAAATTAGCGGCACCTACGTCGGAAGGAATCGCTTCGTGTCGCGTCCGAGATTGTGGTGGCGAACAGGCGCCGGTCTTCGGCCGACGTTGCCGTCCTGGTCCGGATCGTGCGCGGCCTCAAGCAGCTAAGATCCGCTGCGGCGGTGTGGGGTGTGGCTTGCGAGAGGCCACACCGACAAGCGCAACCGCTCTCGGTTAATGGTTAAAGGAGCGGTAGAGCAAGGCAGGTTGACGCTGTCGCTCTAACCCCAACTATAAGCCAGTATAACTTTATATGGGGGTGGCGGATGAATGATGATGTAAGATTTTCCATGCGCCGTCGTGGCGACGCAGCACAAAGGTAAACCGAGCCGGTGTCGTCACATGCTGACCGTGCCGCATTTCAGAGAAGGCATATTTTCCGATTACCATAACAACATCGACCGCCAGCCTGACGCTATACCATACGTCGAATTTTGCCATCGCTCCGTCATGGAAGTACGTGCGTATTTCTTCGACGCCGATATACAGCGTGGAACTAGACGTGCCGTGAAGCAGCGCATCATCTGCGTATAACGCAACCAGATGCTCCAGCCTGTGAGAGTTGAAAGTTTGCGCCCAAAGCTCCAGGAACGCGCGCACATCCAGCATGGTTTGGTCATGATTCACGGTGAACGCCTATTCAGCAGAGCTGCGGGCTAAGTGAAGGATAGATCGTCCTTATCGCCTGGCAGCAAGTGACCTCCGGAAAAAAGACCGCTGCCAGATTTCTCTACCAGCGGCCTAAGTCTAGGGAGGAAGCAGACGAGCCGGTCTGCCAGCGGATCCAAGAGCTATCGTTACCAGGTGACAGCCTGAGTTGGTCGCCACAACGCATCCAAATGGGCTGCCGGAGATCATCACGGCCAAGTTGGCTGATCGCATCAGACTTCCTAGGAGTCTCAATTCGGCGATCCGTCATCTCATGGCCGGAGAGTAGTCCGGACACGACACGATTTTCTCCAGGATCGTTCTTGACAAGGGATAGTCTAGACTGTGCTGAAACGCTGTATAAGATCGGCCAAACGTCCGAATGGGTAAGATCAGGTAAAAGCCGTGAGGGCCCCAGTCATCTGCAAGCTTACCAGGCACCTATCGGTCGCGCCTAAGGGCGCACCTCTGGAAATTTACGCGCCGTCCTTGCGGAGTCTTCCAGAAGGCTGCATGCTCGTAATGGCAACCTTGCCTGTCATCGACTGGAACGATTGCCTTTTGCGAGACCTCCGCGCGCTCCACCAGAAAGCATCCGTTCACGTCTATGCGGCCATGGTTATGATCGATCCCTTTGCCTGCTGGGAGGATTTTGCCGACTTATTGAAAGACGCGAAAATTTCCGGCGTCGTAAATTTCCCACCTGCGTCCATCATTGAGCGGCCCACGGCTGGCATGCCGGTTAATACCGGACTTGAGCTCGAATTTCGGCGTATGGAATGGTTCGCAAGCCTCGGATTCAAGATCTTGTTCACTGCTGCCAGGGACTCTGAAATCACCGTGGCAGAGAAGCGACTAGGGTCGCGTCTTGAAGGTATCGTGTATTTGCCGGAAGAGGCTCTTGCGCTGAGGGTTTGCGACCAGATGGAGTTGGTCAGCCTTGGCCAACAGGGATCGGCGATACCAAAGTTCTCGCTTTTGAATACGACGGCTCCGAGACGACCTGTGCGCAAGACGTGAGGGTAGGCTACTCCAAAATCCGCAGCTTCTTGATCTTGTTGTAAAGCGTCTTTCTTGAAAGCCCCAGAGAACGGGCAGTCTTGCCACGATGGAGCCTGTTTCGTTTCAAGCCTTCGATGATCCACTCACGCTCGGAAAATGCCGCTGTGGGCCTAGTGGGGGATGCCGCGCTCAAAAGCGGCTTGAGGACGTCACTAACTATATGTGTGTCTTTCAAGCTTACAAGTTGGTTGACGATCTGGCGCAATTCTCGAAGATTGCCGGGCCAATGATGGCCCGCAAGCGCCAAGAACGCCGACTTTTCGATTGCCAGCGTTTGCGCGTTCGAGTCCCCTTTGGCCTCGACCGTAAAATGCTGAATGAGCTGCGGAAGGTCTTCCAGACGATTTGGCAAAGCGGGTAGTTCTATGTCGAGCCCAACAAAGAAGGCAAGAAGGCGGGGACATAGAACACTTGCCAAGCCCGCGCCGCGAGCCACTGTTGCCGTTGCGACGATCCGGGCGTTTGACCTTACAACGGACGCGCCGTTCAGCGGCGTGAAAGTACCCGTCTCGAGGTAGTCGGCAAGACGCTCTTGCCCATCCCGCGACAGCTGATCGACATGCATTAGCAAGAGCGTAGAATCGCTTGCAGCTTCCAGGAGCGACAGTTGGCGTCTCCTGTTCTCGTCGCCCTCTGCCCCGAACAGCGCACCGACCGTGTCGATTGCCGGACCCGGCCGGCAGTGAAATAGCGCCGGCTTCGTGTGTTTCCGGTCGCTGAAGGCATGAATGAGATTAGCTATTCGGCGCTTGCCTGATCCGGCCTCGCCCCAGACGAGCACAGGATTGGGATTGCCGGCCAAGCGCCTTGTGGTCTCGAGGACACGCTTCATGCCTGACGACTGCGCAATGATGCCGTGCCTGAAGCCGCTCAACTGGAGCTGGCGCTCAAGAAGATCGACCTTCTCGCGCAGCAAGTGAATTGTCTTGAAGCCCGAGGTGACCTCAAGAACCGACATTTCCAACGGGACGCGGTCGAGCGAGGAGCCGCCGATGAAGCCTTGGACACCTGTTTCGCGGCAGATATCCAGGAGCTCGTCAGGCTTCGTAATAGGTCCGCCGCCGAGCAGGCAGATCACGTTTCTGTCGATGGATTGAGCCACGCGCGCCACGGCGCTCGTGCGCGCGGCAAGCTCCGGCAGGCTGATCGATGGATCGGACCCGCTTTCGATCCCCCGGTTGAGATTGAAGTTGATGCAGATGGCCTCAGCTCCTGCTTCGACCATGCGTCTTGCTTCGGATTGGGTGCGGGTGTAGGCGATAGTCATCAGGCCACGTCCGGCAGCCTTCACCAGGAGCTCGATTTCTCGTGCGTAGCCCAGGCCGGACTTTTCAAGCAATGATCGCCTGTAGTCATCGATATGGATGACGGACGGGAAGTTGCTGACCCCAGAGAAGCCCCATCTGGTGATGCGGTCGAGAAAACCGTCGATATCGAGCTGCGGATCGAAGGTACAGGCCCCGAAAAATACCGGCAATTTTGTGCTATGCAGAATCTCGGTCCGGCCAAAGCCGGCCACGAATTCGTTGGCGTTTCGGATTGGAAGGATTGAGGCCGGCGAAGAGCCTCCCATGGCGCGAAAACGGCCGGCATTGAGCGCAAGCACGAAATCTGCGCCCGCACGCTCGGCCGCTCTTGCGGTCATACCAGATCCGATTCCCGCCCCAAGCACAAACGACCGGGAGTTCCGGAAGAACTGCCTGATACTGCCGCCCTTTACCTGGTCCGTCGGCCTGTGCATGACCGGCCCCGCCTCCTGCAGGGCAGGTTTGAAAGCTAGCTCCAATTTGCGGGCGCGTGCAACCGTCGTAGCGCCTTTCCGTTCGACATGAAGAGGTGGAAGTCCGCTGGCGAAGCGGCCAGACGAACCTTGCCGGACCTCTTGGGCGGCTGGGGCTTGGGCGCTTTTGCGACCACGGATTCCTTGCCAGCGTTGCCGTAGATGTAGGTGACGCTGCCAAGATGCTCGACGAAATCGACGTCAAGCTCGATTCCGATATCGGTCTGCCCCGCCACGGATGGAGAGAAATCATCCGGGCGAATTCCGAGCGCGATCGGCTTGCCGACAAGCATTTGATCAGGCAGAACGGGGACGGAGACCGTCGCACCCGCGTCGAGTTTGACGTCCATGCCCGCCGCGTGCGCCGCCTCGATGTGGCCGTTGAGGAAATTCATCTTGGGCGAGCCGATGAACCCGGCCACGAAGCGAGAAGCCGGATTGTGATAGAGTTCGTGCGGACTCCCCACTTGCTCGATGTTGCCGTCCTTGAGCACGACGATCTTGTCGGCCATCGTCATGGCCTCGACCTGGTCGTGGGTCACATAGATCATGGTGTTGCCAAGCTGCTTGTGCAGCTTGGCAATCTGCACCCGCATCTGCACCCGCAACTCGGTATCCAGGTTCGACAGCGGCTCGTCGAACAGGAACACTTTGGGTTCACGCACGATGGCACGTCCAATCGCCACGCGCTGCCGTTGTCCTCCTGAGAGTTGCCGAGGTTTGCGCTCCAACAGGTGATCGATCTGCAACAGCGACGCAGTCTCGGCGACCCTACTAGCCATATCGTCTTTCGGCACTTTGGCCATGCGCAGAGGAAAGGCAAGGTTCTCTCGCACCGTCATGTGCGGATAAAGAGCATAGCTCTGAAACACCATGCCGAGGTTTCGGTCAGCCGCGTCAACATCGTTGACGACCTCGTTGTCGATCAAGAGCCGTCCTCCGCTAATTCGCTCCAGACCACCGATCATTCGCAGCAGCGTCGACTTGCCCGACCCGGATGGCCCAACGAATACGACAAATTCGCCGTGATCGATCGTCAGATCGATATTCCGCAGGATCTGGATGGTCCCATAGGCCTTATTGACGCCTTCCAAACGAACATCGGACATCAGGCTCTCCTCTGTCGCGAACTTCCAACCGGCGCCGGCCTCACCCCAATCTCTTCCAGGCTGGACACGATGAAATCGGGCGGCACCAGTAATGGATCCTCTCGGGGGGGCACCCCCGTCGTAACCAGCACGGTCGGCAGGCAGGCTCGTTTCCCGGCCTGAATATCGGTCTGAATCTGGTCGCCAATCAGCAATGTGGAGCCGCGCGCCGTCCCCAGACGCGCAAGTGCGGTCTCGATCATGTGCGGCTCGGGCTTACCGACGATCACGGGCTTGACTTGCGTGGCAGCCGCCACAGCGGTGATCGTTGCTCCTGCGCCCGGCTCGTATCCGCTAGCGGTCGGCAAGAGGAGATCTGGATTAGTGCCGATGAAGGCAGCGCCATTCAAGATCGCTTCGACCGCAATTCGCAGTTTCTCATGCGTGATCTGACGGTCGAGCCCCATGACGACAGCCTGAGGTTTTCGATCGGTAACCTCGAGCCCCACGTCTGCCATAGCTTTCACAAGAGACGGTGCGCCGATGACAAATACGCGCATGAGGTCCGGGTATTTCGCACGGATCAGCTCGGCGGCGGTGATGGCGCTCGTGACAACGTCTTTCGGTGCGACGGAAAGCCCAAAACCTTCCAATTTGCGGACGACATCTTGCGGCGTATGGGTGGAATTGTTTGTCACGAAGCAGAACGGCAATCCGGCCGCCTGCCAGGCTCCAAATACCTGGATGGCATCGACAATCGCAGCGTTCCCGCGATAGACGACGCCGTCGAGATCCGAAATGATCCCTTCGATCGGCGGCCAGTTTGGGCCAGAGCTACCGCTAGCCATTCATCAGCATCCCGCCGTTCACGTGAACGATCTGCCCCGTCATGTAGGAAGCTGCAGGACTTGCGAGGAAAACCGCCAATCCTGCGATATCATCGGGTACGCCCACCCGTCCCAAGGGGATCCGGCCACTGTGGCGCGCTTCGGTCTCCTCACGCGGACGTCCGTGCATCGGCGTATCGATGATTCCTGGCGCGATTGCGTTCACATTGATCTTGAGGGGCGCACATTCGTAGGCGAGAAGCTTAGTGACGTCGTGAACGATCGCCTTGGATAAGCAATAGTCGGCGCCACCTGCCTGGTAGTTGAAGACTGCCCCCTGGGAAGAAAGGGAGGAGCCGATGTTGACGATGCTGCCGCCCTTGGCTTTCATGAAGCGCTCGATCGCCAGTTTGGAGCAGTGCAAGACAGCGACCGAGTTGATCTGGATGGTGCGTTCGATCTTCTCTGGACTACCGTTCAGGAGCGGCTCTGCAGATTTGATACCGGCATTGTTGACCAGCACGTCGAGCCGGCCAAAGCGTCTGGCAACCTCGTCGAGCACCATGGTGACATCTTGCTCGCGCGCCACGTCCATGGCCATCGGCAATACCCCGTTGCCATAGGGCAAGCTTGCCAAAGTGTCCTCGAGACTTTCGAGGTTTGCATCGGTGGCAAGGACTTTCGCCCCACCTGCCCGAAACGCGTTCACGATGGCAGAGCCGATGCCGCCACCGGCTCCGGTCACGAGCACCGTCCTATCTGAGACTGAGAACTGTCCGGTCATTCCAACTCCAAGATCGTTTGAGACTTTAGAAACTCGTCAACGGCCTCCGCGCTCGGCATGGAGCTTTGAGCGCCGCGCCGCGTCACGCATAGGGCGGCCACGGCCAGGGCCTTCCTCACGGCTTCGCTCAAAGACAGCCTTTGCGCGAGAGACGCGGCGAATGCTCCGTTGAAGGCGTCGCCTGCGGCCGTGGTGTCGACCACCTTGACGGGAAAAGCGCGCAAGGCAAAGGAGTGCTTTTCATCTGCATAATAGGCGCCCTGCGCACCGAGGGTGATCAGCGCGGCACGTGGCCCGAGATCGAGAAGCTTTAGCGCAGCGTGGGCGGCACTATCGAAGTCGTCGACCTCAATTCCCGTCAGCTCAAAGGCTTCCGTCTGGTTCGGTGTGACAAAATCAACGCTTCTCCACGCCGTCGATGGAAGCCCGGGCCTCACCGGCGCAGGATTAAAGATCAGTTCGAAGTGCTTGTCCCGCTTCAGCTCGAAGAGCCGGTTAAGCGCTCCGATCGGCAGGCCCATCTCGGCGACCACAATCGCGTCCTGCGCGATGAACTCGGCCGCGGTCTCGATCATCTGCGAGGTGACGTTCAGATTGGCGCCGGGGTCGATGACGATCATGTTGGAGCCGTCATCCCCGACCATGACCAGGGCCGAGCCGGAGACTTCTCCCGGTGCAATCTTGACCGCATCCGTGCAAACACCCGCCTCAGTCAGGGACTGCAACAGCCAGTGACCGGCAGCGTCTTCGCCGAGACACGTATAGAAGTGCGGCTTCAGCCCAAGCCGGGCGGCGGCAACGGCCTGATTGGCGCCCTTCCCTCCCGGGTGGCGGGTCAACGTTCCCATCAGGCTTTCACCGGGCGTTGGCAGCCGCTCGACATTGAAGCAGAGGTCGAGATTGGTCGTTCCGAAGAACATCAACGGCCTGGCATTCATTTTACGGCACCGAAGGTGAGGCCACGTTCGAGGTGACGCTGGCCGATGACGATCAGAATGACCGGAATGATCATCGTCACGACCAATCCTGCGGCCATGACGGGATAGAATTGCACGCCCGGATTAAGCAGCTTGAGCAGGGCGACGGTCACCGGCGCCTTGGTTGACGAGAGAATCAGGCCAAGGGCGAAATTGTGCCAGGCGAGCAGGAAGATCAGCAACGAGGCGCCGATCAGGCCAGGCTTCAAAAGCGGCAGCACGATGTGCAACACGACCCGGACCGGCTTGGCGCCATCCATGGCAGCCGCCTCCTCGATGTCCTTCGGGATGTCTTCGATATAGGAGCGGCTTAGCCAAACGATCATTGGCAATGTGACGACCTGGTAGACCCAGATCATGCCGATATAAGTGTCATAGAGTCCAATGGTCTGGAAAACGCTGAAGAGCGGAATGACGACCAGCAGCGCCGGCGCAAAACGGAAGCCCAAAATGAAGAAGGCAATGTCTTCCTTGAGGGGAATGTCGCGTCTCGCCAGGACGTAGCCCGCGGGCAGCCCGACGATCAGGGACACGATGACAGAGCCAAGCGCGATGACAACGCTGTTCGAGATCGGCGTCAGGAAATCGACCTTGATGGTGCCGTAGCTGGTTGCGCCTGCCTGGGCAACGTCGAACAAGACGCGAAAGTTTTCCAATGTCGGCGAGAACAGGAAGGTCGGTGGCCAGGTCATCACCTCTGCCTGCTGCTTCAGCGACATCATCACGATCCAAATGAGCGGAAAGGCCAGGATCAGTGCGCAAATGCCGACGAGCAGGTTGAGGATCAAATTCGCGGAGGTCGTGCGTTTCAATCGCATACGTTGCCTCCTCAGCTAACGCGCTGGCGGACGAAGCGCCACAGCTTGACCATGGTGAAGGTCCCAACCAGCACGATCAACCAATTGACGACCATAAGGGCTGCCCCACGGCCAAAGGCGAGATTTTGGAAGGCAGTGACGTAGGCGCGGACGGACAGGACGGAGGTGCTATTTCCGGGACCGCCTTGCGTTGTCCCGAAGATGATGTCGAACTGATTGAGGGATTCGATCAGCCGAAATACTGCAGCGATCAGTATGTAGGGAGCAATTAGCGGCAACTCGATATGCACAAAGGTTGCCCATCCCTTCGCACCATTGACACGGGCCGCCTCTCTCACCTCTTCATTGATGCCCTGCAGGCCAGCGAAGATGATAAGCGCAAAAAATGGCGTGTAGGTCCATACGTCGATCAGGACCAGGGAGAACATTGCGGTGGTTGGATCTGAAATCCATGCAAATCGGCCGATCCCGACAAGAGACAGCAAGTAGTTCATGATCCCGTTCTGCGGGTCCATCATCGTCGTCCACATGAGCGCAACGCTCATCGGGGGCAGGACGAGAGGCAACAGAATGACCGGCCGCATCACGCGCGCAAGGAAGACGTCAGTTGCGAACAGCTTGGCAAGTGCGAGTCCGAATGCAGCCTCCGCAATTACGGCCGATCCGGCGTAGACAAGAGTGGCGCGAACGCTGTTCCAGAAATCCTGTGTCTTGATCAGCACGGCATAGTTGCTGAGGCCGACGAAGTGGACCAGCAGCCGACCGAACTTGAGGTCTGTGAGCGACTGAAAGACACCATAGAAGAACAGGAACAGAAATCCGAGCAAGATGATGATAGCAGGAGCGATCGCCGCAATGCTCCACCAGTCGATGCGCGGCTCCTCGGCGCGCCTTTCTACCCTATCTTTTGACGTGGAGAGTTGGCTGGCCGACGACTGTAGCGTCACGATTCCGTCGGATCCTCGAAGGTCCATGTCATTAGATCTCTATGATGCGAAAGGGGCGGCAATTACACCTGCCGCCCTGCTTTGCCATTCACATGGACGAACGGATCTCTGACGCAAGATCAACCAGCGTCGCCTTCACGTCAGCTCCATTGACCATCTTCTGCATGGCGACGGCCCAAGCATTCATTGCTTCGGCAAAGCCTACGCGCGGCGTAAAGGCAAGTGTAGCCCTGTCCTGCACGATCTTGAACGTCGCGACGAAGTTGTTGAACTCCGGCTTTGCTGCATATTCGAGCCACGTCTTGTCGCTCCACGTGGAGGCGCGCGGAGAGTTCACGAGCTTGCCGGCAACAGCGCCATTCAACTCGACCTGCTTTGACGTTGCCCACTGGATGAACAGCCAGGCTGCTCCCTTCTTCTGGGACGCAGCGTTCATTGCAAGAGACCAGATCCAGATATTGGATTCGAAGGTCTTGGTGTTCGGGCCGTGTAACGGGGGCGCGAACGCGATCTTACCCGAGGCGGGCTTGCCGGTCACGTCATTCCAAAAACCGAACATGTTGGAATCGATCGCCATTGCTGTTCGCCCTGAGTTGATGCCATCGACCACCTGGTACCAATTGTCGTTGGCAAAGGACGGAGCCGCGCACTTCTTGATCATATCCACGTAGTCCTTGTGGAACGCGATCGACTCGGGCGAGTCCAGCCCTGTCTCCAGCTTGCCATCCTTGATGACGAAATCGCGCACGCCATACGATTTGGCAATCGAGATTGCAGCGGTGTGGATGCTGCTCCAAAACCGCACGCCGCGGACGCCTAATGGCGTAATCGCGGGGTCCGCAGACTTCAGCTTCTCGCAGGCCGCGGACATCTGCGGCGGAGTCGTCGGAACGTCGATGCCGTATTTGTCGAGAATGTCCTTACGGTAGAACAGCTGGATGTTTTCAAAGCCATGCGGGATGGCCCACACCTGCCCGCTTCCGGCCTCGATCTGCCCTTCCTTCACTTTCCAGGTCAGCGAATCCCGCAGTGCAGGGAAGAAATCCTTGTAGTCATAGGTCGCCGCGGTGAGTTTTGGGTCGTTCAGATAAGGATCGAGCGGTTCAAGCAACTGGCCTGGTGCGAGATCCCAGGCGGGCTGAATCCCGGTACCCACGACGTCCCAGCTTGGTGACTTTGTGCTGAGCTGGATCGTCAGCTTATTCCAATAGGCATCGTCCGGATAAAGCTCCGGCGTCACCTTGATGCCCGTGAGCTTCTCGAACTCCGGCAACTGGGCTGCGACCGCGTCGGCATACGGATGAATGTCGTATGCCCAGACGATCGACGCACCCTCGAACTGCCGCCAATTGATGTCGTCCGCATTGGCTTGAGTAACCGCTACGGCTGTTCCGGCCCAAAGCGTGGAGCAGATCAGAGCTCTTCTGGCAAAATTGGCCGAATGGCCGCGAAAAGCGGCGAGCTTTCTTGGCATTTTTCCCTCCGATGGGCTCTTTGGCCCGCAAAACCACTCGCCTTCCTCTTCCCGAAAGGCCGCAGCAGCGCGAAGGCTAGCCGCCATTCTTTCGCCGCTAGCGGCCTTTCAAGACAAAGGTTGGGTAAAATTGGGTAATTTGGAAATGAGAGGTCGCGCGTTGGCATCTCGCTATCACGACCCCGACAGCGGATCGTTCAAGCCGTTGGTCGCTCTCTCCACCACAGAAACACAATCCGACGGCGAAGGCGGAAGCGTCCCAGCAGAACGTGCGCAATCCGAATCCTCCGCCCTGAATTGCGCTTCGTCTCCCTCGTAGACTCCGTGCTTGTCGATTCAACCGCAGCGCGGCGCATGAGCGAGTGGACGTCTTTCTGCCCCAGCAAGCCACGTTCGATGGCGATATCGAGAAACGATCGATGTTCGTTGAGCGCGGTCCGCACCATCCCGGCGACACTTGCATACCCGAACTCGGGCACCAGCGCGGTTGCAAGCGCGTTTCACACCTTAGAGTTGCTCCGATAAGACTCGCTCGAGCGCCGCTTTGACATCTGCAGCTGTCCTCGTCCAATAGCGCGAGCCTTGCCGAAACACTGCATTTTTCGCTTCCCTGAACACGGGAACTAAGCAGCCGACATACAACGCTTCTGGGCAATGGCGCGTGCCGTCTGCCCTGATTCGCCTGATGTGGGACTGGATCAGGCCTAAGAAGCCACGTTAGGCGACCAACTGCCAAGACGAGAGTCGCGACATGGCTCACATCTCTTTCTATGCAGTGGCGCACTAGCGGCGATGTCCGCCTTCACCTAGCGAGCATAGCGGACGCACAGAGTTCTCGAATCTTAGAAGAATATCGACGTGGACACCAACAAGTTCAACGCATGTCCCGTACGGGGTGTGAATGTGATGCTTGTCGGATTATTGATGTATGTCAGTCCCAAGCTTGAATATATCCCCGGCGCCAGATGCGCCGTGTATGTTCCAGAAATCGCTGTACTGTCGCGATGCACAAAATGGCCCTTGGCCAAGGCAGCATCCACTGCGAAGTTGCTCCACGCAGTGTTGGTGGCAACAATAGCAATCTGATCGTGCGGCCGGCTGTCAAACAGCCCCTTCGCATAAAGACGAAGCTCATAGTACTGACTGACTCGATTTAAGTCAGGCGGCGCGTACATGACGGAAAATCCCGCATAGATGCCACGAGCTGCCGAGCCTTGGGCATCAGACTGCCAGAACTGCCTGTCCGCGGCGAAGTAATAGATGCTATTGCCGCTGGCTCTCGGTTGAGCCGGATGCTGCAAGTCCGTGAAGCTGCTGTTGTTGAATCCGGCACCAGCCCGCAACCAAGTCTCCGGCAAGCCTGGAGCAGCCTTGTTCTTGTAGCCGGTTTCGTCGAGAAAAAGAACGCCAGCGTTGGTCGTACTCCAGTTCAAGCCCGTCGGATTTTCAGCGATCTGCGCAGATTGACCGTCTGGACTGAGCGAACGCTGTATTGAGGCTTTATTGTAGAAGCGGTCATCAAAATTGTACTTCAGATTGAGAGCTGGCGTCGGCGCCGCATTGTTGCTTATGCCTGCTTGGTACAAGATATTCGATGATGCTCCAAACACGTTGACTGCTGCGTTCCCTCCGACCACCGTGCCTACGAACTCATTTATGTTTCTGAGGTAACCAAATTTGAGTTCGAGCTTCCCGTCGAAAGCGGTCTGATAGTAAGCAATCGTATTGATCCCGACTCTATCTGGCCCGCCAGGCTTCCATGTCCAATATTGCTGCTCGGCTCCCACGATGATCTGACCATCGGGAATCCCAAACCGGCTGAGATCGTACGTCGCGATCATGAAGTTTAGCGTATTAAACGTCGGGTTCTGGCCGACATATAGCTGATCGCGGATGGTGCTTCTCGCTGCATTCGGCAGTTGATTGACGACGAAGGTATTTACTGTCCCGCCGACATAGCCGATCCCGACCTCTTCCAGCGCAGATCTAACGCCGCCGTGATCCTGATCTATCGTATCGGCCGGCCCGGGAATATTGAGCCACATACCTTTTTCCTGGAGGTGCGCGAACTTTGCAAAAGGGGCCGCCTTCGTTTGAGTTCCATTCTTCGCAAGAAGAGCCGCACCGTCGGATTTTGGCGCAAGTAAATTCGTATTTTGTGCCACGCTAGTGACGAGACGCCCGGCTCGTTGGGACCGACCGCTTCGGGATTTGAGAGCCGTAAGGTTTTTCTTTTGAATTCTTTCCGACCCAATCTCACTTGAAGTGTCTTTTTTGGGGCTAGGCTCGTTGGCAGCTTGTGCTCCCGCCGCTCCCCCGACGGTACTCGCGGCGAGAGACAGTGCAACAGCAAACCATCTCTGCGCGCTCGCTTCAGGAACTTTCGTCTTCAGCGCGCGAGCCGCGAGACAAAGCAACTGACGAGAGCGAAGCCACGAGACCTTTGACGCCTGAGTGCTTGACGACCGCGCAAGACAGTTTGCTCTCGCCTTCCATGAAACGAGAGAGATTGCAGTAGAAGTAGACCCCATAGCTGCAGATGACGAGACAGCAGATTCATCAGGCCCGTCGTTGCTGCGGCCAGATCCATATCGCATCCCGACTTCCTTGACGTGAGGGGCACCACTCTCGTTGACGCACGATTGCCATGTGCCCGCCGGCTGCATCAATTGCCAAGGTTGGCAGGTGACCGGGGGTAAGGCGCTGCTTATCGATTCGCGTGCTCAATTTCCAACGGACAGCGCGTTCGATTGAATATTCGCTTCTCCAGGCATTCCGCTCCGAGAGGTGGATGCAAAAACCATTTCAGGACGTCGGCTCGTTACAGACACTGAGACGCGCAAAGCACGCTCTTGGCGTGGTCGCCACGAAGTCGTCGGATCGTCTGCTGGAAGAGGTTGGCTTTCCCGCTCATAGCGTGCTTCGCAAAGACATGGGATCGACCACCGCGGAAGCGCTTGCAGAGCGGCAAGCCGGTTTTGCTGATGCGCGATAGATTTGCGCGGATAGACGACCCATCTTCAATCTACTGAATAGCCATAGCTATGGGATTGGACGGCATTCGAGCTCGCCCAAGACCAACGAAACGTGCTGACTCTGGTTCAGAAGGCGCGGCGGCTCGGCAAGTGTCGAGGCCAATACGCGGGAGAAAACCGATCGAGAGACGCGCAGGAACCTAAAGGAGGACATTCTTTCGAATGAAGAGCGCCTGTGCTGACGCGACAAAACCCGCGTTCTTGCGGTTCGTCCATTGCAGGTCTACGCAGCTCCATCAACCCGATGCGACCTCTCCGGGAATCCATGCCGCTCTTGGGTTAAGAGCTGGCACGATGGCTTTCAATGACATCGTCGAGCTGCCGATGCTGCATACAGGGATGGGTGACAAAGGCAGAGTTTGCATCGGCCGGACCGCGGTCAATCCTGTGGGCCGGCTAGGCGACCTTCGCGGCCGGCTCTTTTGCTCTCTTGATGCGCGTTACGCTGTTCTGACCATCGATGCTGACGGGTACCTCGCCAGCGACGGTGGCGCGACGAACGACCCGATGCTGATCGCCGTAATCGTTCACCGCGTAGTGTTGTGTGGCGCGATTGTCCCACATCGCCACATCACCTTCCTTCCAACTCCAGCGCACGGTGTTTTCGAGCGCCGTGATATGAGACTGAAACAGATCAAACAGCTTCTGGCCGTCGTATTTCGGGATGCCAACAAAACGTTGCACCAGGGCGCCGAGGAGCAGCGTGCGTTCGCCAGTCTCGGGGTGGACGCGCACGACTGGATGCTCAGTCTGATAGATCGTTTTGGTGAAGACTTCGTCCAAGTGCTTCTTGTCGAGCTCGCTGGCGCGGGGCATTATTGCGTAGTCGAAGGCGTTGCTGTGAACGGCCCAGAGCTTGTCCGCAAGCCGTTGCAGCGGCGGTGCCAAGTCGAGGTAGGCTGTGACGGTGTTTGACCAGACCGTATCGCCACCGAACGGTGGCATCACAACGCCTCGCAGCACCGCAATCTTAGGGTAGCCATCGACGAAGGTCCCATCGGTGTGCCACAGGTCGGCCCGGCTGCCGGCGCGGACCGAATCAAGCTCGATAATCGACGCCGTCCCCTTAATGGCACCGAGCGTCGGATGACATGCCGGACTTCCGAAACGAAGAGCAAAGCGCTCCTGCTTCGGCGTCGTCGAGATGACCCTGGTCGCGAAAAAAGATCACCTTGTTCTCGAGCAGCAGCTCGTTGATTGCGGCGATCGTCTGGTCCGGTAGATCGCCCGACAGCTTGATGTTTCGGATTTCCGCTCCGATGCGCGCTGCGCGTTTGACGATGTCGGCGCGAGGAATGACATTATCCGACAGGCCCGTTGCAATCATAGCGGCACTCTCCAAATTCGCGGCTTGTTCGCCAGACCAGCTGCTCGGTTGCGATAGGGGCTGTCGAACGCCAAATTGCTGGACCGCATAGCGGGTCCGTCAAACTCCACGGTGACGGCGACAAGCCACCCTCGTGCGCTCTTAACGGGGTCTGCGACAGGTGAGGTGTGGCCTATGTGACGGTCTTTCATTCCATGATTGACCGATCTGCCGGTTCGATCAATTGCTAACATTGGTAGTTGACCGGAGCGCAAAGGTTTAGACTTCGCTGGACGATCGATGCAGAAATTGCCGCCCTGTGCCGAACGAACAAGAAACTCATGGCGTTGGATAAGGACATGAGAACGCTTGAGATCGGAAGGACAGGGCTGCCAAGCCTATCGACAACAATGGCCGTCAGGGGCGCTGGTCAAAATTTGGTTTTGCACCCCGTCGTCAAGCTGTTCGTTTGGAGTGACCTCCATTGTTGAGGCCGTATTCGCGGCAGCATGCCGCAGAAAAGGTGGTCCTCCTCAGAGGTTGACGTACCGCCCCGGTTGCAGATAAATCGAAGGCGTCGAGGTTCTCCAGGTCTCGCTCGATCTGGAGCTAAGAGGGAAGCCGGTGCACTCACGATCCGTTCAGGATTGAAGTAATGCCGGCGCTGCCCCCGCAACTGTAAGCGGCGAGTCCGCATCCATACGTGTCACTGAAGCAGATGCTTCGGGAAGGCCGGATGCAGACGATGACCCGCGAGCCAGGAGACCTGCCCCGACAACATAAACGTCCACGGGCGGGGTGTCCGGTGGTACGCCAAGCAGCAGGCGCTTTCGCAGCCCCTCCTGCCCGCGTCCGCCATGGCCTTTGCCCCCACCATAATGGGGTTAAAGCTATGTCTCTTCTCTCACTTCCTGTCGCAACTCTCGGCACGCCACGTATCGGGCCACGCCGCGAACTCAAATTGGCACTCGAAGGCTACTGGGCCGGCAAGATCAGCAGCCGGCAGCTTCTTGAAGCTGCGGCCGGACTTCGTGTCGCCAACTGGGCGCGCCAGCACTCGCTTGGCGTCACCGTCATCCCCTCAAATGACTTTTCACTCTATGATCAGGTTCTCGACACGAGCGTCATGGTGGGCGCCATTCCCGAGGCGTATGGCTGGGAGGCAGGTCCGGTCCCGCTGAAGACCTATTTCGCCATGGCGCGCGGCTCTCAAGGCGGGGAGCATGAAGCAAATAGCAGTCACCCCAATGACGCCGGCGGGTCCGCCGCGCAGGAGATGACCAAGTGGTTCGATACCAACTACCATTACATGGTGCCCGAATTCTATAAAGGTCAGACCTTCAGGCTCTCCTCCCGAAAGCCGATCGAGGAATATGAGGAGGCGAAAGCCCTTGGCTATCAAACGCGTCCGGTTCTGGTTGGACCGGTCACCTTCCTGAAGCTCGGCAAGAGCGCTGATCTGGCGTTTGATCCGATCTCGCTGCTCGATAGTCTCCTGCCAGTCTATGTCGAGGTTCTCAAGGAGCTGGCGAAACGCGGAGCCGAGTGGGTCCAGCTTGACGAGCCGTGTCTGGTGCTTGATCTCGACGAGACCACGCGGAATGCGCTTCAGCGGGCTTATGGGTGTCTCGCCAAGGAGGTACCTGACATCAAGATCATGCTGGCCACCTATTTCGGGGCGATCGGCGACAACCTGGCGACCGCTCTGGAGCTGCCTGTGGCTGGACTGCACGTCGATCTTATCCGCGCTCCCCAACAATTGAGCCAGATTGAATGCGGCGCCCGCGCGGACCTCGTGGTTTCGCTCGGCGTCATCGATGGCCGCAACGTGTGGCGTTCAGACCTATCGGCATTGATCGAGCGGTTCAAACCCGTCATTGCAACGTTCGGCAGGGATCGCGTGCAGCTCGCGCCCTCCTGCTCGCTCCTGCATGTCCCAATCGATCTTGAGCTCGAGACCGATCTCGATCCGGACGTGAAGAGCTGGCTTGCCTTCTCGGTGCAGAAGATCGGCGAGCTCACGGTCCTTGCGAAGGCGCTCGCAGGCGAGGCGAGTGTCGCAGCCGCCCTGGCCGCATCCGATCTGGTGGCGACGGCGCGCGAGACCTCCCCGAAAATCCACGACGCGATCGTTGCACCGAGAATGGCAGCGATCGACGACACGATGCGCCGCCGTACCAGCGCCTTTGCCAACCGCGCAGAGGTCCAGCGCAAGCGCTTTGGTCTGCCGGCCTTTCCGACGACGACGATCGGCTCGTTCCCGCAGACCGCCGACGTTCGCAACGCTCGCGCTGCTCATGCCAAGGGCAAACTGACGGACGCGCAATACGAGCAATTCCTCAAGGCGGAGACGGCCCGTACGGTGCAGTGGCAGGAAGACATCGGCCTCGACGTGCTCGTGCATGGCGAATTCGAGCGCAACGACATGGTGCAGTATTTCGGCGAGCAGCTCTCCGGCTTCGTGTTCACCCAACACGGCTGGGTGCAGTCCTACGGCTCGCGTTACGTTCGCCCGCCGGTTCTGTTCGGCGATGTCTCGCGACCGAAGCCCATGACTGTCGAATGGTGGCGCTACGCGCAATCGCTGACCAAGAAACCGATGAAAGCAATGCTCACCGGGCCGGTGACGATCCTGAACTGGTCATTCGTCCGCGATGACGTACCGCGCAGCGAGACCTGCCGCCAGATCGCGCTTGCGATCCGCGACGAGGTCGGCGACCTCGAAAAGGCCGGCGCGACCATGATCCAGATCGACGAGGCCGCGCTACGCGAAGGCTTGCCGCTGCGCCGATCCGACTGGAAGGCCTATCTCGACTGGGCAGTGGAAAGCTTCCACATCTGCTCCTGCGGCGTCGCAGATGCGACGCAGATCCACACCCACATGTGCTATTCGGAGTTCAACGCCATCATCGATGCAATTGCCGCGATGGACGCAGATGTCATCTCGATCGAGACGTCGCGTTCGAAGATGGAGCTGCTCGATGCGTTCACGGCCTTCAAATACCCCAACGACATCGGCCCCGGCGTCTATGACATCCACTCGCCGCGCGTTCCCGAAGCCACTGAGATCGGAGATCTCATCGCCTTGGCCCGCCAACGTCTGTCGGACTCGCAGCTCTGGATCAATCCTGATTGCGGCCTGAAGACCCGCAAATGGGAGGAGGTCCGTCCGGCGCTCGTCAACATGGTCGCGGCGGCACGCGAACTTCGCAAGGCGTCTTGATGCGTGAGCTCGGTAGTTAGAGTTGCGTTCATTTGGCGGAATGCCGATCCGTTTCTGGATCAAATGCATTCGCTTCAATGGAGGAACTCCGACAACTCGCATTTCCGCTGAGTGAGCCGGTCGCGCCCATTGCAGCCTCGCTGGGTCACTTGGCAGCGAGATGCGCGGGCGCGGCCAATTGCATCTGCAAGGAGCCCGGTGAGGACCGTTTCAGACGACGTGAGAAGCAGCAGCGATTTCCAATCGGTCGTTCAGCAGACGCTACGCTGCGGCTTAACGATTGGTTGGAGGGGCCTCTACTCAGGCGGCCCGCTCAGAAAGGAAAGTCATCACCATACGTAGCCACCGGTCTAAGGCTGCTGGCGATGCCGGTTGCAACAACCAGGATGAATGCCATTGCGATCATACCGATATCAAAGGATCCCGTCGCATCCTTCAGAACGCCAACAATGTACGGACCGACGAAGGCGCCAAAGGCACCAATAGAATTGATGAATGCGATGCCTCCGGCAGCAGCAGCGCCGACAAGGAAACTCTGCGGCATCGTGTAGAGGATTGTCCACGCGGAGATCGTGCCGATCAGAGCAAGCGTCATGCATGTGAGCGCCGACACGAGCGAGGTGAGCATCACCGAAACGACAAGTCCGGTCGCGCCAAGCATCAATGCGGCGATCAGGTTGTAGATCCTGTACCCCTTACGATCGACACGGCGCGCCCAGTACAACATGCCAATCGTAACAAAGAGATAGGGCACGGCCGAGAGCCAACCGACCTGCGTGTTGTTCAAGTTGTGGCTCTTTAGCATCAGGGGGAGCCAGACGCCGATCCCATAAGAACCGACCGTAAACGCGAAAGTGATGCCCGTCAACTTGAGCACGCGGACGTCCTTCATCGCGGCCCAGAGATCCTTTTTGACCTTCTTGTCCTTCTCCGTTGCGAGCTCGTTCAGCAACGCATCACGCTCGGTGGGCGTCAGCCACGAGGCCTTGTCCGGCGTGTCGGCAAGCAGGACGAGGCATAGAACCCCGAGCAGGCAGGCCGGTAGGCCTTCGATCAAAAACATCCACCGCCAGCCGGCCAGTCTCCACACCCCGTCCATTTCTAATAGCAAAGCCGAGACTGGATTGCCGATCAACGCGGACAGCGGTGTTGCAGCCATGAACCAGGCAAGAACGCCCGTTCGGGTTCGCGCCGGAAACCAAATTGAGATGTACCAAATGGCGCCGGGGAAGAAGCCTGCTTCAAACACACCCAGAAGGAAGCGGATCACGTAGAAACTGTATGGTCCAACGGCGAACGCCGTCGCCGCGGCTGCAAGGCCCCAGGTCACCATGATGCGGGCGAGCCAGCGGCGCGCGCCGAAACGATACATCATCATGTTGCTGGGAACTTCCAGCATGCAGTAACCAAAGAAAAGGATCCCCGCGCCCCAGCCGAATTGTGAGGCGCTCAAGCCAATGGCTTCGTTCATCTGCAGTGCAGCGATGCCGACGCTGGTCCGGTCAAGGTTGTTGAAGAGATAGGCAAGACCCAAAAGTGGCACCAGCCGCCGCGTGTTTTTGGCAACAGCGCTCGCGACCAGGTTAGAGCTCGCCTCATGGTTGGCATGACATTGGGCAGCAACGGAGACTACCACTCGTTCTGCTCCTACAAATTGACGCCGACGACACGTCCTTTTTCGAGGACCGAAGCTGCGCGGCGATACCAGGCTGAAACTTGAGGATCTTTGCCACAGGTGGCCGATCGCTCATTTTCAAAGATCAACAACACTTTGCACGATTGGCGCTCATGCTCTGGACCTGTCGAGAGCCGCTCATCGGATCAACGAGTCATCTTCCGATTGGGAAACTGTCGATACCGGACTATTTGGGTGGCGCAAGCCCGAGCATCGTGCGCGCTTCCACTGCGGTGGCGGGCTCGTACCCGAGTTCTCGGATAATTCTTACCGCTCTTTCGACAAGCCGCACGTTAGTGGCAAGTATACCCGGCTCGAGGTACAGATTGTCTTCGAGTCCGACGCGAACGTGGCCGCCGGCGAGCACCGCATGAGTGGTTGCCAGCAACTGAGCTCGACCGACCCCGCTAACGCAAAACATCGCTCCTTTTGGAAGATTCCCGATGAGCATGTCGAGAATCTGCGGAGTGTACGGCAATCCCCCCTGGATTCCGCGATCGGCGCCAAGAACGAAATTGATCCAATAGGGCGGCTTGTCGAACCCTTTATTGATAAGGCGTATCGGATCTTGGAGAAGATGAGCAAGTGAGAAACATTCCCATTCAGGCTTGATGCCCGTCTTTTGGAATCGTTTTGCCATGATGTTGCAGCGGCTGGGCGAGGTGTTAACGACAATCTCACGGCCACCAAAGCTGGCCAGAACGGTATGAGCGCCAAATGTCGCCATGTCAGCGCCGGCTTCGAAGCCTTTTAGACGCTGTTCGAATATAACCTCATCGAGCCCGGGCCCTATGGATCGCACCATATCTCCATCGATGCCCCCGCCCGTGCTGTTATTGATGATGATGCCGCACTTTGTCAGGATCCGGGAGTTGATGTCCTGGTAGATCTCCGAACTACAGGTCGCGCCATCGTCCTGCCTGCGCGCATGCAATGCCACAATAGATGCGCCCGCATCGTAGCACCTGTACACATCCTCGGCGATCTCGCTGGGCTGGGTCGGAAGGTGCGGGTTTTGAGCTTTTTTCACCACGCCTCCCGTTGGCGCAATCGTGACAATGACCTTGCGCTCAAAGTTCATACTTCGTCTCCTGACATCGACTGCTGAAGTCACTTATGGGCGGATCTGACCACTTCGCTCAAGAACGCTTTGATGCTAGACGTCCAGGCAAGTGACCTCTGCGGCAAGTCGAAGCCTCCAACACCTGGCGTTCATCCCGGTCGTTTGAGCCGTTCGGGCTCGTTGTTCCGGACGAGAACGGTGCCGTCGGCACCTTATGCGGGTGAGGTCGCGAACTTTGCGGGTCGAGAGCGGCGCTTCGGACGCGAGGCCCAACCGCTTGGGCGTCGGACGCCGCGAACTGCCTCGGCGTGCCTTCTGCCTTCAGTGCCATGGCGTTTGCGACGATCTGTGCTCTTGTGGCAAACAGCGCCGTCCAGCTCGTGCCAACAGGTTGGTGCCGACGACGGCGCGTGGTCGAAACCGGCTTGTTTCCGGTCATTTCAATTCCTCGATGGTTATATTTCGGCATACCCGATGCCGGTGAAATTTCCCTGAGACCAAAGGAGATTGCGTTTGTTCTTTCCATCGAGATCGGCGGAATAGATCGAACCGGCGAGGTCTGTGATGAACATCTGGTTGCCGGCAACGTCGAGCGCGATGCCGATACCCTCCATCAGGTGCGTGATCAGGATCTCAGGCTCCGTCCTTATGTCGACACGCGCGCGATTGACTGTGTTGCCACGCGGAGGATCACCGCGGTCGGTCCAATAGAGCACGCGGTTCGCCAGATCGAATTCAAGGTGAATCGGTTCCGGCAAGCCATTGAACAGCACCTCGATGTCGGAGCGGTTTGCCGGGTGTTCACCCCTGGGGATGTCAATGTCGGCGCGGAAGATACGGCCCCGGCCGGCATTGTCAGGACCTTTTTGCGACCAGTAGATTTTGCGGCGCTCGGTGTCGATCGTGACGCCGATGCACCACCTGGTCGGGTCGCGCCGGTCCATGTCACCGCAGCCTGCCTCGATCAGCGTCTCTATCTCAGAGCCGTCGAGATTGCACCGCATAACCTGCATCCCTTCGCGGTCACACCAGTAGAGCTTGCCGCCTCTCCGATCGATCTGGATCTGCTTCGGTGTGAACGTGACGCCGGGCGGAACGATGACTTTGCGAGCGCTTCCATCGATATTTGCGCGCTCGATCGAACCATCGTTGACGGCGACACCGGACCCCATGTTGGTCCAATAGATGTGACTATTGCCGACATCGATGGCGATTCCGTCAGGAGGCTGACAATCGGCGACAATAACCTTTCTACCGGAACCATCCGGATTCATCGCTTGAATACGGTTGGTGCTCACCTCGAGAAAGAATAGTCGTCGACGGACTGCGAAGTCCCGGTCGGGCGAGAGTTCCGTGTCGGTCGCATTAGCGTCGGTCATGCCATTCTCCCTCCCATGTGCTTGAGGCGAGATAGCGTCCGAAGCCGCATAGCGATGTGAATCCAGCCTTCACTGATGAGTGAGGTCACGCTTTCGATTCACCAGTCGTTTGACACACTGAAAGCATCTCGCATCGGAATGCTCTACGGCGGATAATTCCGACGGCGGAGCTTCACGGTGGCGGTAGGACGTGGAGCAAGAGCTGGGCCAATTGCCAGACCATTAGATCGTAAGGACATAGCTCGGCTCGATCGCTGGTCATCGCGCAGGCGTGCCTGCGGTCAGAACGAGATGTCGTCGCCCGCTTCAAATCCTGCGAACACGAAATTGGCGCGAAAAGCTTTTTGGGGCAATACGCATCGGATGCATTGGTCCAACTCCCGCAGTCGATAAGCGGCGCGTAAGGCTCAGAGCAAGAGATTCAGGAGCGACCTTGTTACAGGTTGGGATCAGGTGTCGCCCCTGCATAAAACTCGCATTCAGTCTCCGGTCGAGGTCACGTCGACGACTATCCGCCCCTGGCATGCTGTGCCTTTTGCCTTTTCATAAGACTTCGGAAACGAAATCGGCGGGCGATCTACCAGGTTCACGACAGGTCGTTTGCTTTTGCTAGTTTCTCTCGGAGACCATCGACGTCCCGATGATGCCTTCCAACGCCAATTGCGCGATCTCCGTGTCGGAAAGCCCGAGAAGTTCTGATAGGATATCGGTGTTGTGCTCTCCGAGCGTTGGCGCCGCCGTGCGGATCGCAAAGGGCAGTGGGCCGTCGCGGATCGGTATTGAGGGCTGTGGGTGCAAGCCAATGAAGGCACGTTCGATATCCTGTAGAAATGCGCGCGACCTGAGATGTGGGTCCTTGAGCAGGTCGGTTGGCTGTCGGGCCACGCCGGCCGCAATTCGTTCCGCCTGCAACTCTGACATAGCCTGATCCGCATCGCGGGTAGTCGTCCAGGCTTCGATGGCCCTCTCTATTTCGTCTTCAATGCCGCGGCGAGCTTCCGTAGATCTCAGCGAGACGTCTATCGCCCAGTCTGACCGCCCAATGAGGATGGCAAGCCTTGGCCACATGTTTTCGTCGCTTGCGGCTACCATGACCCAGCTGTCCTCACCCGCGCAGCGGAAGCAGCCATGCGGCACGAACTGGGGATGTCGAGTACCGTACCTTGGCGGAGGCATACCGCCGATGGAGTGAACAGTGATCCACGGCGCCGCAAACGGCATCATGCATTCGATCTGGGCAAGGTCGATGAACTGTCCCAGCCCGGTATTGCGGGCGTGAACCAGCGCGACCAGAACCGCAGCACAACCGTTCAAACCACCAACGGCATCCCCAAAGGCGACGTGGCTCATCACGGGTGGCCCATCCACGTTTCCGACTACGTTCGGCAACCCAGAACCCTGCTCCAGGGTGGAGCCGTAGGCACGACAATCGCGATAGAGGCTTTTCGCGCCAAACGCTGACATGGACAACATGACAAGTCGAGGATTGAGCGTTCGGAGCACATCGTAGCCAAGTCCGAGTTTCGGCAGCACATCAACAGAATAATTGTCTACGACAACGTCGGCCCCCACCAAAAGACGCTTGGCAAGAGCAAGGCCTTGGGGCTGCGTGAGGTCCAGCGTGATGCCGCGTTTGTTGCGGTTCATGATGCAGAAGGCTTGCGCCCTTTCGTACATCTGAGCGTCGACGTAAGCGGGCCGCCGGTCAACACCGCGCCACCAATCCGGGTACTGGGTGGACTCGATCTTGATGACGTCCGCACCAAGATCAGCCAGGGTGCGCGTGCACAACGGGCCTGCCCAGCCCATCGTGAAGTCAATGACGCGAACCCCACGCAAGGGCTGCCGGCCGGCACCGATGCTCCTGGGCGTCCGCGACGCGGCCAAGGATCGCTGCTTTCGGTTTTCCGCGAAACTTTGCTGCTCGCCGGGCGCCGGAACCCTGCCTCCGCGGCGCGGCGGCGTCAATGTCAGCCGCTGCATCGACCCAGCGGTCCTGCCCTCCTCTTGGCCAAGGACGACAGGCACGATTGCGCCGCGCGCCCTTTTCTCGGTATCGAGGAGCAGATCGGACGTGTCGGGCACCGGCACGATCGGGATCCTCCGCTTCAGTCCCTCCGCAAACCACTCCTGCGCTGTCCGTGCCTTCAGCCTCGGCACGAACTGTCGTTCGATCCTCTCGATGTGCTTCAGACGCTCTTCGCCAAGGACCAGCGCCGGATTATCGCGCAGACCGGACAGGCCGAGCATGTCGCAGAATGAGCGCCACTGCGCGGGCGTGAATGTCGTCACGCCGAGCCAGCCTTTCTTGGTTTCGTAAATGCCGCCCGGAAAAATCGGCCAGAAGCGGTTAATACCAATCCGATGCACGACCTCGCCGCGTGCAAACGCCTCGAACATGAGATATTCGCTGATGGTGAGACTCGATTCGAAGATACTGACCGACCACGATGGCCCAGCTTCGCCCGCGATTTGCGCAACCGTCGAAGAAGCTGCGGCGATGAACCCCCACAGGCCACCGAGGATACCAGTCTGGAAATCCGGCGCGTGCAATGGTGGCCCCTCGACCGGTCCAACCAGCTTGATGAGGCCGGCGAGCGCGCGGATCGTCGTATCGGTCGCGGCAAATCCTGCATAAGGACCCTCGCGGCCGAACCAGCTCGCTTGAAGGGAGATCAATCTGGATCGCCGTTGGCGGATCGCGGCGACGTCAATGGACGGGCAATCCGCCGGATCAATGTCCCTGCCGTCGATTAGAATGTCGCAATTCTCGATCATTGCAGTCAGCCGCGCGATCGCATTCGGGGCAGCGGGATCGATGATCGTGCTTGACTTATTAAAGTTCAGGAACGCGAACCAAGCGCTTTGGTCCATTGGAGTGAGCGGCGCGAAATAGCGAAGTGGATCGCCGGCCGGCGGCTCGATCTTCTGAACATCCGCGCCGAAGTCGGCGAACAATCGCGCGCAATAGCTCGTTGCCGCCGCGCTGCCAATCTCGACGACCCGCAGATTTGATAGTACTCCCGTCACGGTTCCATTTTCCCAATCAAAAAAAGCCATCAAGGGGAACCCTTGAACCTCGCGACCACTCGCGCCGGTTTCGGCTTAAGTGTGGAGCTAGTGCATGGTAAAGCCCTGATAGCCGCTTGCGGCGACTTCGTCACATTTTTGACGATAGCCGGCGACACCGCCCGTGTAGGAGAGGACCCGGCGCGGTTTCCCTTCGACGTTCGATCCCAAATACCAGGAATTGGTCTTGGCGATTAACATCTCGTTGGCAATCTCATCATGATGCGCCACCCGTTGATCCTCCACCTCTTTGGTCGGTTCGATCACGTTCAAGTTCTCGCCACGGAGATAGCTGATACATCCGGATATCCACTCGAGCTGCTGCTGCAGGCAGGTGGTCATGTTGCAAAGCGCAAGCGGCACCGCGGTCGTGAAGAGATCGGGATATCCGTGCACCTGCAAGCCCATAGTGGTCCGGATGTCTCTGCCCCACTCCTCCTTCACTGATCGTCCATCGCGACCGCGGATGTCGATGCGGATCAAAGCGCCGTTCGCTCAATGAAGGACGAAATCCACAACTTCACAGAACCGTCGTTCCAGCAGTCTTCGATCACCTTGCGGCGCTGTTGCGGGGACAGATCGGCCCAGGCGCGCTCAGCATCGTATTCGAAGCCCGTGAACGTATGCGGCCGCCGCTCGGCAAGCGCTTTGAACTTTGACTTGTAGGATTCGACGTCTGCGGCGGCGTATTTGGGATTGTTCATAGGGATGATGCATTGCGGCGTGCGGACGCACACCTTGAGTGGCCAACTTCTTCCGCCATCGTCTGGATCACTTGGATGCCCGTCACTCCGATACCGACCACGCCCACACGCTTGCCAGCAAGATCGACCTGTTGCTGCGGCCATCGCGCCGTATGAAACACCTGGCCTTTGAACGTCTCCTGCCCCGGGAAAGACACATGGTGCGCCGAGAGGCGACGCCGGCACCGATGACCACGGCGTCGAATTTCGCTGTCGCATGCACGCCATTTCCACCATTGGCCCCGATCCTGGTCCGGTTCATTTCTCCTCCTGCGCGCTTTTGAGATCTGGCGAGGAGAACAGCAAGTATCGTACCAATAGCCACTGGCCGCGATAGGCAAGCGAAGACAACGACCAGACGTCCGCGATTGATTGCGGTGCCTCACGCGCTTTGAAGCAGTTGCGACATGCGTCCGAGGTGCTACAGCGCCACCAACGCGAGTCGCAGCATTCTAATATGACTACTCAAGAACACCGCTCCAAAGCCGGATAGATTTCGCTACAACGCGACAGCGGTCCGGCCGCGACCGGAATGCGAGCGACAAGCGCACACCAGCGGTTGCGCGCCAACCAAATTCGGTGCTGGCAACCTCTTGCACGGCCTCGAACGAGCGTCGCGACCGTATGATCGCTAAGCATATCCAAACGTGCTCCGCAGATATGGATTGTCGAGCCTTACGATTGTTGGTGAGAAGGAGTTAAGGGGGCTCGCATGAGCAGCTTGTGATTTTCGGAGCTTGGCCGCCGCTTCAGCAACATCGTGCGGGATGCAAGAGTTTGCGAAAGATCAACTACCAATACTAGCAATTGATCTAAATGACGCTGATTGCTAGCTGAACGTCGGACTTGGCTAGCCGAAATTCAGCAATAGTTCATCCACAGATACAAATCCTTCTAAGGACTTGCGCCAATGCAATCCTCTGCACTGTCGTCACGCACCCATATCTCCGAAGCCGCCTCTGTCTACCCTCCCGATGTCTCACAAATTATCAAGTGGCGCGACAGCTCGTATGCTGCGGATCTCTATATCGCCGCAGTCTCATGGCTTGATCTCTTTACTTACCTGGATGGTCACCCGGTAACCGAGGAGGAACTGCGACTCCATTTCTCACTTCGGGAGCGGCCAACGCGGACCATGGTTCGACTGCTCGAATCGTGGGGCCTCATCTCCGACCAATCCGGCCGGCTGCACGCAACGGCCAGCGCCGTTCAGTATCTGAGTGGCAATTCCGCGGACAACATCGCCTCGTATATTGCGACGATGAAGTATAAGCCTTCCGTCCGGGAACTTTATGAGATCCTGCGACAGGACGGCTCGGACACCTGGCACGTTGAGCGCGGCGTAACCAAGACCTGGGACGCATTGATGCAGACGGATGAGTTTGCCGATCTGAACACACGCGGCATGGAGGAACGCGGACGGATCTTTGCTCCGCACCTCGCGAAGCTGCTTGACTGCACGAACGATACTTCTTTGCTCGATGTAGGTGGTGGATCAGGCGTCTATTCTGCGCATTTGTTGATGCGCTATTCTTCACTCTCGGCAACGGTCTTTGAGCGTCCGCCCGTTGATCAACTTGCAAGGAGCTGTCTCACTGACCGCAATTTGTACCCGGGTCGTGCCCATGTCATAGCTGGAGACATGTTCGTCGACCCCCTGCCCCGGGATGCCAACCTGCACCTCTATTCGCACGTCCTTCACAATTGGGGACCTGACAAGGTCCAACTGCTCCTGAGCAAGTCGTTCGACAGCATTAACTGCGGCGGTCGCATCGCAATTTACAGCTGCCACCCTGACGACCGCGGAGGCCACCCGTCTCCGGCTGCCGAGGCAGAATACTCCGTGCTGCTTACGACGGGGTACGAGGGCTGCTGTTACTCCTTCGAGGACATGCGGACCATGCTGGAGAGCACCGGCTTCCAGGAAGTCGACTACCACAAGTCCATCTGCAATCGAAGCCTTATCGTCGCGAAAAAGATCGCCTGACGCTTATGACTCTACCACTTTGGGGAGCGACCTACTCCGCCGCTCCTCTTATGAATCGCGTGAGCACGACATGTCTATTCCAACCCGCGTTCTGTTGTCGAAGATCCGCGCGGCTGGGTACAGCATTTTTTCTGGGGTACCGTGTTCCATCTTTGGCGATCTATTTGACCAGGTGGCTGACTCTCCGGGATTCCTGACCGTGCCTGCAGCCAATGAAGGCAGCGCAATTGCCCTAGCTGCTGGCGCGGTTCTCTCAGGACAGCGAGGCGTCGTTGCGCTTCAAAACTCTGGGCTCGGCAATATCATCAACCCGCTGACGTCTCTGTTGATGGTCAACAAAATTCCGCTCTTGCTCCTCTTGTCCGTTCGCGGCCACCCCGATGGATCTGTCGACGAGCCACAACACGCGATCATGGGCGCCAAGACAAAAACTCTCTTGAACGAGCTCTCCATTGAATGGTGTGACTTTGATGGGACCGAATCCGGCTTGGATCACGCGCTCGCGCGCGGCAACGATGAATTTCATCGCGCTGCCCCGTTTGCATTGCTCTTTCGGCAAGGCCAGCTATCCGACTGCAGCGCGGCTGAACCACAAGCTGATGCAATCCACTACGGGCTCAGTGTCGGGCAAGCCATAGAGTTGATTTGCCAGCAGCTCCAAAACGACACTCTCATTGTTTCTACGACCGGGTTCATCTCGCGTGAGCTGTTCCGTATCCAAGATCGTCCTCTGAATTTCTACATGCAGGGCTCCCTTGGGCATTGCAGCGCGGTCGCGGCAGGACTCGCGCTGGCCTCGCCTGCCCGCCCCGTCCTGGCATTGGATGGAGACGGCGGCGTGCTCATGCACATGGGGGTTCTATCGACTATTGGCTACGCCAGCCCCCAGAATCTCATCCATGTGGTGCTGGACAACGAAGGGTATGTTTCGACAGGCGGTCAGCTCTCGACATCACGAACGACGTCTCTTGAAGTTGTCGCGTCCGCCTGCGGGTATCGAACGGCTACCCGTTGTGAGCGAGCCGAGCATATCGCGACTATCATGCGGCAATGCTCTCAGCGTAAGGGGCCTCACTTCGTGGTTTGCAAAGTCAACCGCCTCCATCCCCCTCAGCTTCCCCGCGTCACGAGTCGATATTCTCCCCTACAGAACAAAACTATCTTTCAGCGCTGTGTCAGCAATCGCCGTAAAGAGCCCGCGACCACCGGCAAAAAGGGACGGGTGTCATAGTTCTATGGTCGGACGTATGCTGATTTTGATCGCTCTGTTTGGAGGCGGGAACCGGATTGTTATGGGCTAACAAGCTACTTCGAAGCAACGCGAGACCGATCTCGGATCTTAAATGGGCGCAACCAATCGAGTTATGGCATGCACGATAACGATCAAGACTATCATCCAATGCTCATCGCGGGCGCGCCTGCCCACTCGGACGCGACTATCGAAGTCCGCAATCCATTCACAGGAATGCTTCTTGGCAGCGTCCCGCAGGCCAGACCGGAGCATGCACGCCAAGCATTTGAGATAGCTGCGCGGACTCATCCTCGGCTCACGCGCCGCGAACGAACGGATATCCTCCTGGGGACGGCAAGCGCCGTTAGAAGAGATCAAGACCGGTTTGCTCGGCTTATCACGGCAGAAACCGGCCTCTGCCTGAAGGACTCCTTGCATGAAGCCGGGCGTGCATGCGATGTCTGGTCATTTGCTGCCCACACCTTGATCCAGAGCGAGGGCGAGATTTATCCATCTGACATTGGCGTAACACCCCATGATCGGCGCATTTTTTCCATGCGCACACCACTCGCCGGTGCGATCTCCGCTATCACGCCGTTTAACCATCCTCTCAATCTCGTCAGCCATAAACTCGCTCCCGCCATTGCGACGAACAACCGCGTGGTCCTGAAGCCGTCTGAGCGGGCGCCGTTGACTGCTGTGGCGCTTGGCAGGATTCTGTACGAGCAAGGCCTTCCGGAGGGTATGCTCTCGATCCTGACAGGGGCCCCCCACGGCTTGGGAGATGCGATGTTCACCGATCCCGATGCGGAGCTGGTCACATTTACCGGCTCCGTTCGCGCTGGGCATCATATTGCGGAACGGGCCGGTTACCGGAAGCTCATCTTGGAGCTCGGTGGAAACGATCCGATCATTGTGCTTGAAGATGCCGATGTCGATCGGGCGGCGCATCTGGCTGTTCAAGGAGCGATCAAGTATTCGGGTCAACGGTGTACAGCCGTCAAGCGGGCACTCGTGGTTGACCCTATTGCCGACGAATTTGCCGAGCGGGCGCTCCATCACATGCGGAAGCTCTCGACCGGCGATCCGAGCGATCCATCGGTTGACCTCGGCACCGTCATCAATCAAGAAGCGGCCGAACTGATTGCTCGGCGCGTTACCGATGCCGTCGATGCTGGTGCTACTCTATTGCTCGGCAACGTACCTGACGGCGCATCTTATCCGCCGACCCTGTTGGACCATGTCTCACCAACATCCGAACTGGTTATTGAAGAAACATTCGGACCTGTGCTGCCGATCATCCGTTGTCCGAACGATATTGATCAGATCATATCGATCGCCAACGCGACCAAGTTTGGACTTTCTGCCGGAGTCTGCTCCAACCGGCTCGATCATGTGACGAAGCTCATCGACGGCCTCGCCGTTGGCTGCGTCAACGTGTGGGAAGTTCCCGGATATCGCACCGAATTGACCCCGTTCGGGGGAATCAAGCAGTCCGGACTCGGGCACAAGGAGGGCGTGCTGGAAGCGATGCGTAGCTTCACGCAGTTGAAGACCTACTCGCTTCCATGGCCAGTCTAGGCCAAATGCTTTTTGGCTGGCGCCGAAGGCGGAGGAATCGTCCTATTGCATCCTTATCATAAGGGACGAGCTGAACGTCGGTGTCCATCGCACGGAAGCGCGCGCCGGGTGGGGGCCCAAAGTCCTTAACGAACAGCGTGTGCAGACGCATTGCGCGCCGCTCAAATCCCCGGTCTCGGGCAACCCGCGGATCTGGAACGACGATGCGCACCGGCTCGCCCTGCTCGTCGATCGCGACCGCCTCGAAAGCCAGAGAATTCTCCAGCCGCCCCCTTTGGTAGCCTGTTGCGACGCATCGGCATGAGCAAGAAGTCCGGGAAAAAAGGCGACACGAGGCACCATGTCAGCGTGCGTCCGCCGCCGAAGCGCTCGGGGTCCGCTAAGACGACCCGAAAAGTTAGCAAGAAGAAGAAATAGGGCCCGGCGCGCCCCCGGACGGCACCCACGCATCAACGAGCGCCGTGCCTTCCAAGCTCTGAGAAGGCGGTTGCGATGTACAGGTTAGGAACGCAGGCGCATCGGGGCGAACTCTAGCTCGACGGTGTTAGCTCACCTGTCAATCGGACCGGGCCGTTTCGCGGCCCGGCTTCGTTCGTGGATGTTGTCAGCGCATTGCCGGCCACTATCCGGGAATATAGACGCAACCGGGATCATCCGGCGGACAATCACATCCTCCGATCGTCTCAGCCAACCCCGACAATTGTGGCTTCGAATTCACAAAGTCCTTGATAGCTGTCAGGCTTTTTCGGCGTACCTTGACGAATTGCCCGGAAGACTCAAGGTGGTTGCTGAGGTCCTCTCCCAATCCAGCCTCGTGAATGGCACTCATGATTTTACCCAAGCCATGCAAGCCAAAGTCGACGTGAGTGCCACCCGCGCGCGCAGGCTTAGCAGCGGCGGCTTTCTTGCCGGCTTTGCGTGCCTTCGGTGACCGTTTGGTTTTCTTAACTGTCGCCATGTAACCCTCCCTCTATGGTGTCGGTCTAAAGATTTTCAGTGCCAAGAATTGCTGAACCGCCCGCGCCGCACCTTGTTCGGCTCGTCCGCCTGAAGCGGTGATGAGCGAACCCTCGTAAATCGGGCCACGGACGGCTTCGAGCGTCTTTGCCTCGCCCTTGTCCAGATACAGTCCCACGGTCAGCTGATGTGTATCCTTGCGCGATATCGTCACCGGAAAGCTCACGTCGGTGGCTTGGAACGGTGGCCCTTTTGGCGCGAAAACGATCTTGGGCGACGCGCCACCACCGATGGTCGTGGTGAATTGAAGTTGCTGAACCATGCTCGGCGGCCCCTTTTTCACCGTCGCCACGTCCTTGTTGAGCTGATCGAGATTCTCGAAGAGGCTCATCAAAGTGAATTCTTTAATCAGCTTGGCGAGGCCAACCTTTCCCGCGATCGGGTAGACGAAATCCTCGGTTCGAACCAAATGGTTCGTGCAGTAGCTTTCACTGGTCTTTTGAACAAGGTTTCCGAAATTGTCCGTGATCGTAAATGACCACTCATTCTGCCTTTGCCGGTCAAAATTCCCGATAAGGCCGAGGGTCACAAGTGACGTAATAGGCGTCGGCCTGATCAAGTCCACGGCCGGATCTATGTTATTCGTCTCGAGGCCCGTCAAATCGTAGTAGTAGGCAATGCCAGTGCTGTAGAGGAGCTTGGTCACAGTGCGCGCGAAGCCCGTTACCTGCGACGGGTCAAATGCTCTGATTGACTCGTGATCCAGGTCATAAGCTCGCTTCAGCTCGTTGCCTACTGCGAACGAGTAGTCGTCGAGCTTGTTCTTGTTGATGTTGTTGTCCGGGCTAGCGAGATAGCCAAGCAATGCGTCAATGACCGCCTGCCGGGCCTCACAGCGAACTTGTCGCGCAATATTGGATGCTGAAATGTGCGCGACGTCGTCCGTCACTGGGTGAATAGAGCATCCACTCAAGAAGAGTAGTACGGCAACCAAGCATAAGCGATTGCCCCTTATATGTAGGCCCATCCAAATCCCCCACCACAATAAACAATTTGCATCAAGTAACCTGGCCGCCCCCTCGACGGCCCGCTTCGAACTGAGATCTAATAGTCCCCGACCGCAGATCCTTCCCGCGCGGGTCGCGCTGAAACATCAGTTGTGCCATACCGCGCGCCTTATGCTGGGACCGAATGCGTGCGGGGGGATTCAACCCGTCTCTGGGGAAAATGATAGGTGGTCGGGTCCGAGCCGTCATCGAACGGCGCGATCCGGTCGACCGGCCCCACTTGCTTTGCCCGCCAGGCCGAGGTCCGTGGCAGAGTTCGCCCCTCGGATCGAGCACAACAACACTTCCGCGGTAGCGCAGCAGGTTCGGGATGATCGTCGTCACCGATTTCGTCGCCCGGGTGGTAGCGACGGTCAGAAGGTGTCCTTCGCCGTCCCAGTGTACGAACCTTGCCGGTTTACGCGCGCCGCCTTCCTGAAAGGTCCCGAGCAGAATGGACGAGGGGCTGTCGAAGTGGTCACGTCCTTTGAAGAAGCGTCCTAGGTCGGCAGCGTCCGGCCAGGTAGCCGACCCATGCAGCGGCGGTGGCTGGATCAGGAGCCTCTCGCGCTCTGCAGTCTCGTCCCGATCAAGGGTGGCCTGATAGCTGCGGCCGGAGGTGATCGCAGCGGCGACCGCTTCGGCAGTCTTGACGTCGTATTTCTGCGCAATGGGCTGGCGAAACCGTTCCGCCTTGACCTGGCGAGCGAGCTTCCAGCCCAAACTGCCAGCCAAGCGGAAGATGCTCAGCTCCCTCGTGAAGTTGAACGAACTACTCAACACTACGCCCCACAACCCTGAGCTGAGCCTACCCCTATCGATCTGGTCAAACAACGACCAGTGTGCCAGCATTTTGCAGGTTTCCTGCAAGAGCGGCTCACTTACGCATCGCCGCCAACAAGTACGCATTGTATTTCTGGGAGTGGGGGCGATGCGTTTCGCTGGTTTTCGGCTAACGCGCGCTGCGTTGGGAAAAACGGACGAGTGCCAGCCCCCCTGGACGCCGGCGCGGCCTGAGAGGGGGCGCGCTTCAACCGTGGTGAGTGAGGCGTCCGCGGCCATCTACCACTTGCGCGTCAAGAACGTCAGCCGGAGAGACGGCCGGTCGGCTGTTGCCGCCGCAGCCTACCGGGCGGGCGAGACCCTGGCGACTGAGACCGAGGAGAAGGACAGCGCCTTCGGCGGCCGGCGAGACGCCGTGTTTATCGAGATCCGATTGCCGGCCGGCGCACCGGCCTGGATGACAGACCGGGCCCGCGCCGAATCTGCTTTCGGGCGCTGCGATGTTAGACGCGGCGGCCGATCAGCAATGCAAGCTTGCAGCGGTGACGCCCGCGAGGCTGTGAAGAAGCAATCCGAAGGCTCGTTGAGACAGAAGGCTCGCAGCCTTGGAGTTGGACTGGGCCATCGGCATTAAACGAAAAGGCCCCGGCGTGTTCCCTCGCCAGGGACCTTCTACGCATCGGCGCCATTTCCCGCCCACACCTTTCGGCTAGCGCCCAAGGTGTTGGCGATCGAGCGTCGGCGACGTAACATGCGCAAGCAAACTCGCATTTTCTAGGGCGGGTCGGCTCCGTGCACGATCATCATCGCCGCCTCGCGAGCTCGGTACCATCAGGGCATCTACAAAAAAACAGTCTCTGCTCGCAGCATTGAGGCCGCTGCCACGATTTCGCCTCTGGGCGATCGGCTAGTTCATCAGTGTCATGCAGCGATTCGCGTGAGGCATGGGATGGCCGACTTGACGCTCTGGAACAGGCTAACTCGCAGGGAGCAGAGAATTGTCATTAAGCTGTTCGGCGGAGGTTCCACACATGGCGACAGTCTAATCGAGACGGTCAACCTTATGCGGCTGGGTCTGGTCACTAAGAACGGTCTAACCTCGGCCGGCCTTGAGATCTTCGTCGCTGCTTTCAAAGCGCAACGTGACGCGCGTCAGCGGGAGTTGCTGGCGTAAATTGCGCGGCGCGACCAGAACGGCAAGCCGGCTGTGGCCAAATCATGCGCAGACTCGACGTCCCAACCTTCGGCCTCGACGAGCCAGCGCGCCAGAAAGTCTGCGCCAAGATCGCGCCCGCTTTGACCTGCGAGGACGAAAGTGCATCCACCGCTTGCGGTCCGCTGGATGTGTCGATGCTGTCGTTTTTTTTGCTGCACCGGAAGCTGCGAAATGAGATAGGCAAAAGCTGGATTAAAGTGGCGGAGCGGCCAGCCCGTTTCCTTATGCAATTCCTCAACCCCGACAGTCTCCTTCTTTGAGGGCCATGTCGACGAGGGTCACGACATCAGCAGCGGGATCGGTCTTCAAGGCATAGGGATCAACCGTAATGTAGAGGCCGGCATTGCTTGTCATGCGCGGCAGCCGCTTAGCTACAAACGGGATCGTGTTGATGAAATCACGGTTGATAGCTCGGCGAGGGCGAAACCCAATTCATCAATCGACGCATCTGGAAACGCGGCGATCAACTCATTCTCGGGCATGAAATCGCTATAGCCGTGGGTCGACTCCTTAGCGATCCATAGCCCAATTTTGACCGCGAGCCGTCCCAACTCGCCAATCTTCATGGCAGTAGGCTCCCTTGCAGGCGGCGCCACGACCGGTTGGTCGTCGAATTTTCGACGGGCGGTGGTGAACCAGCCACGCGTCTATGCCGTTTACGACCATCCCGCCGATTTCCGCGAATTGCAGGATGTCAGCACCGACAAGTGGCACGGTCTCGCCCAGGCGAGCATCAGCGGCGCGCTCCGCGAAAGCTGCATCCGCGACGCGAAGATTATGCCCGATGACATGGCGCATCTCGATATTCAGCGTCAAAACCGCAAGCACTTCCGGTGAAAGCGCCACATGCCCTAACGGAGGCACCGCCCGTGCCACGTTGACACGCAGGTTCCGTGCCACACTTCCAACGCTGTCATTCCGCGCCTCCGCCGTGCCGCTGCCGCGCATGCTCCGCACTGGCACTGCTCTTGCTGATGAAACGGCAAACCGACCATTAGCATTGAAAGGTGTGCCGCAATGAGATCCATGGTGTTTCAAAAAAGTGCGGCTGGCATTGCTGTCAGGCACGCACCTCCGTTCTTACGGGGCCGTCTGCTGACACGGCGAAAAACCCTCCGGTTGCGCCGAAAGCTGCCGTCCTGGACGGGCCTTGCGCTACTGGTGCTTGTCGCTGACGTCCTGATGGCGGTGTTCGCCTGGGTCACCGTAGGCAGCTTCGTCCTGAACTGAGATGTCCCCCTTGTGCAGGTGGAACGCTGCTGCCAGCAGGTAGGCGATCTGGCTGACGACCAGGCATCCGGTGACGACGGACACGCCAGCGAAGAAGCCAAAATCGGCGGCCTGAAGAATGATCGCGGCGAGGATCGCGATCGCCGGAGACACTAGCACCATGGCCCAGACCCGAAAGAACAGGCCCGTCGCCAGTCCGATGATTGCGCTCCCTAGCAGGCCTAGGATAATCGTCACATTTCACTTCCAGTTTGAGTGCGAGCCGCACTGCAATCCATCATCTGGATCGCTCTAACAAGAATGGCGTTGTCCGCCGCGCCGACAAGGCGGAGTTAGTGTTAACCTCGACAATGTCCTTAAAATTGACCCGGGCCAGACCTATTCTGAGGGGCAGGTCTGGACACACCTCGATCGCCTTACCGCGGCCGACGGCAAAAGCACTGGATAAAGGTGAAGAACCGCTGTCATCCTGCAATGGCGCGTGAGCTATGACCGTTTTCATCTACGTAATCTCTCCACAACGTTCGGAGGCTCGCGGCTATGAAATCTTGTCTGAACCACAAGTTTTGGCGGTGACCACCAAACGCCCTTTTGCCCCCCGGAAGCCGTTGCCCGCAAGCTGGTCGAATATGTCAATCCGTTTTCAGTGTCAGGCACCGTGCTGCTGGGCTTGCTGGCCGCCAAGCACTTTTTGCTTGGTCAAGGCGCAAAAACGCAACGAGCGCGTCCCTTTAAGTGAACGCAAAGGCGAGCAGGCTCGAGCAGAGCATCCTCGTATCTCTCGAAGCTATTCGCGGGGGATCTGGCAGCTCTCGGCGGCCCAGCGACCGATGAAGCGGTCGCAGCGCACATTCGCGCGGAGCAGATCTCCCTCGTGCTTGGTTATTCCCTGGGCATAATGCTGGCCAACGCCTGCAATGCGACAGTGCTTGCGATTGCTTTCTGGCACTCGCCCAACAGAAACCATGCCCTGATTTGCGCAGCTGCCGTGGCTTGCGGCGCGTTAACGATAGGCTTGAAGGCGCGTTTATCACGACGAATTAGGAAGCCGCAGTTCGTCTCCCGACAGGCGATGCATCGGCTGGTGCGAAATGCACTCGTTCTTGGAACAGCCTGGGCGGTCGTTCCCGTGGCTTTCTTCGCCGACGCCTCGAATGGTGGCCAACTCGTGGTCACATGTCTTTGCCCCGGGATGCTCGCGGGCGGGGCATTCGCCTTCGCTACGATTCCGGTGGCGGCGATTGCATTCACGGCTCCGATTTTCGTGGGGACGGCAATCTTGGGCAAGCCGAGCGACCATCGTGCCGCGCGACGCCGCGTACGGCGCTGGCATTGCTAGCGGAATGAATCCCGAGATAGGCATGTGACCAACTTGTGATACCACCCCACGACATCGGAGGGGCCGAAGCGACATCCATGAAACCAACGACACCCGGCTGAGATCTCCGGCGAGCGCGGTCGTACTTCTCGCGCCTCGACGCTCACCATCCAAGAGCGTATTCTAACAGGCCCCCGTCGCGGAGCAACCACCTCGAACGATGTTCCTTAAGTCCGCACAAGGCGGCCACAATGGGATTTCTAATCTGTGTCGGCGTGGCGAATGCTTGGTTGATTCTCAATGGAGATCTGAACGGTTTCAAAGAATGATTCTACGCATCGTAGGCGTCTTTTATCCGATGTCGTGACAATATACGTTTTGAAATCACTGCAGAATTCATCGACAGACTTGTACACGAGCTCCTCTGCCGGAAAAACGCTGTCTTGAAGAAGAATACCTACCCCGATTCCGTGCAGAACGGCTTCCTTTAGAACGGGATAAGTCGCCATCTTAATAACGTTCGGCATATTTATGCTGTTCTCAAGACACGCCTTTTCCACTTCTCGTAGCGTCAGAGAACCATCCTCGGTTAGAATTATCCTTTCTTGTGCAAGTTCAGCCAGACTGAGTGTCGGTCTGCAGGCGAGCCGATGCTCGCGTCGCACGAGCGCCATAAGCCGAGTTATGCTCAGCTCCACGTGGAATAGGCTGGCAAGGTCATCAGGTTCGGTGATGATAGCAATATCGACATCACGCGCTTCAAGTCGCTGCTTAGCAAGCTCCCAGGGCACGAGTGAAAACGTGATCCTCACCGCCGGAAAACGCCGGTTGAATTCGGAGATGATCGGCATCGCTGGACACGGCGCGTTCGCGATCACCGTTAGATGGCCGGCCGATAGATCACTGTAGGCATTGATCTTCTCCGCGACCAATTGCTCCAGAACCCGAACGCGATCAGTTAGCGCAAACAGTTCCTGAGCGGGCTTTGTGGGCACGAGCCCGGTGCGATGGCGAATGAAGAGTGTCGTCCCCATATGTTGCTCGAGCTTGGCAAGGTGCTGGGTGACGGCCGACTGGGTGACACCGCGGACGGTTGCAGCTTCAGAAACGCTTCTCCGCCTGAAGACCTCAGTAAAGGCAGCAGTCTGGTGAGAACTGATTTTCATGCTGTAGAAGCCTGCTCATCCTATTGCGGTGGATTCGCATTCCCAAGCGGGGGTCAAGGCCTTCTCGCGCACCGTCCGTTGTCTCTGGCAGAACCAACACTCGTTGGGCTGCTCAGGCTCGACGTAAGCATCGCCAGTGCGACCCCAATTGATCAGGACACCCAAAGGTGGACTCAGTGCCACCCGGACAGTCGATAAAGGTGCGGATCTTCGGCCTCTTTCTTCCTGATGCATTCTCTACTCACGGGTTCGTCTCGACCGACGGTCAAAACAACGTATTCCCGGCCCCGAGAAGGTTCTCACATCCCCTCCCCTCAACCGAGCTCTGCTTCTGCATCACGAATCGACGAAGCAACTTTCCGAGATGTTGCCTCAGGTCGCCGTACAGTCTTCCTGTGGTACTTGGGAATGAACATCACATGGTATACGAAATGTCAAACTTTCCGCTGCTTCTCCAAGCAGAGCTTGGAGCCTCGCTCGTTGGTCTCGAGTATAGGCAAACCAGAGAACCTCGCCTTAGCAGCAACTTATCTGCGCCAAAGAACAGCATTAAATGATAGTGCCAGCTGCAAACCACTTTGGAACGGAGCGCACTGACAATTAAAGTTATTCGTTGGATTTTCTCAGCGAGAACGGTGGTACCGGGCGGGACAATTGACTGCGATCAGCAGGCTCGTCGCGCAGGATAAAAGCGGCAGCGGCAATACTGAGTCGATTTGGAAGCCAGCTCATTTAATAGAAGCAATACTCCTTCTATTAGCAAGGCTAATATCAAGACATTTACGCGTCAACAACGCTTGCTACGCCTCTTCTCCGAAAAGCAGGCGACAAGCCGCTATGCGCTCTCGGCTCGTAGTCAGAGACCGCATCGCTCACGCCCAATGAAATCACGAGTGAAGGAGATGCTCCTCGCTCCGCAGAAGCGCGGATAGAGGGCCGTCAGCCGAGTTCGCCAAAATTTACAGGAGAGATGAATGAAAATAAGCGCCGATCGAATCCTCACGACACATGTCGGCAGCTTGCCGCGGCCGCCCCTATTGGAGGAGATGCTGCTAGCAAAAGAAAAGGGCGGACTGGACGCCGACCGCGGTCCGTTGCTGGCGGCCAGCATCAGTTCAGCGGTCGTCGACATCGTAAAAAAACAGGCGAGTATTGACCTAACGGTTGTCGACGATGGCGAAATGAGCAAATACGCCTATTCGACCTATGCGCGCGAGCGTATGACAAGTTTGACGGGCGTTGATCAGCCGCTTGCCTTGTCCGAACTGGCCGAATTCTCGAATTTCGCAAAGCGGGTCAATCTCGATATCAAGACTCCCGCCTGCGTGGGGCCTCTCGAGTACCAGGGAGAGGCGGCGGTGGCGACGGATATCGCCAATCTCAAGGCGGCACTCAACACGGTCTCTATCGAGGAAGCGTTCATGAACGCCTCGTCTCCCGGGATCATGGCCCACTACATGCCGAACAAATATTATCCATCGCAGGAAGCCTACCTCTATGCGCTGGGCGATGCGATGAAGCATGAATACGATGCCATCGCTGCATCAGGCTTGCTCCTGCAGATTGATTGTCCGGATCTGGCGCTCGGCCGCCATTTTCGGGCCAAACCAATGGATGTGTCGGAGTTCCGCAAGGAGATCGCTCTTCACGTCGAAGTGCTCAATCACGCTCTGCGCGACATTCCCGCCGATCGGATGCGCCTACATCTATGCTGGGGCAATTATGAGTCGCCGCATCACCACGACATCGATCTCCACGAGATCTTCGATATCATCATCAAAGCGCGGCCAATGGCGCTTCTGCTGGAGGCAGCGAATCCGCGCCACGCGCATGAATGGAGCTTGTTCAAGGAAACGCGACTTCCTGATGACAAGATTATCGTGCCAGGCGTTATCGATACCTGCACGAACTACATTGAGCATCCCGAAGTTGTCGCGCAGCGCATCGAGCAATACGCCAATCTGGTCGGCCGCGAGCGCGTGATCGCTGGAACGGACTGCGGCTTCGCGAGCTTTGCGACCTTTCACACTGTCGACCCGGAGATTGCCTGGCGCAAACTCGAGTCGCTTGTGCAAGGCGCCGAGATTGCATCCCGCCGGCTCTGGAACGCGAACTCAACGCGCTCCAAGCAAGCCATTGCCTCGTGAAAGCGCAAAGCCGCTGGCAAACACCCACATGAAAATCATCCAGATCACCGACCTTCACCTGGTTCCAACAGGTGATCGTCTCTTCGACAACGATCCAGGCGAGCGCTTGACAGCCTGCTTGGCCGACGTGGCTGCGCATCATGCAGATGCCGAGCTTTGCGTCATCACGGGCGATCTTGCTCATCATGCCGAGCGGAATGCCTACGCTCGCCTACGCGAGGCGCTCGAGGTCTTGCCGATGCCGGTGCGGCTTCTCATGGGCAACCATGACGATCGCACTATTTTCCGTAGTGTATTTTCCGAAGCTCCCGTCGACGATTTCGGCTTCATTCAATCCGTGCTCGACACGGCGGCGGGACGCTTTCTTTTTCTCGATACCAAACGATCGGACAGCCATGCCGGCCTCTACTGTGAGCAGCGCCAGGCGTGGTTGCGCGCGCGCCTGGAAGAGGCACACGGCAGGCCGATTTATCTCTTCATGCATCACCCGCCGCTGTCGGTTCACTTCAGGCCTGCCGACGACATCATGCTCGACGATGGTGCGGCGTTCGGACGTATTCTCGACGGGCATTCCATCCGCCATCTATTCTTCGGGCATGTGCATCGCCCAATCACCGGCAGCTGGCAAAACATTCCATTTTCCACCTTGCGGGGGCTCAATCATCAATTGTGGCTCGATTTTAGTCACGAGCAGGGAATTCCCTGCAGTATGGAGCCTCCGGCCTATGCGATCGCTTTCCTGAACGCCGATGCCGTGGTCATCCACACCCACGATTTTCTCGATACAAGCGCAAAATATCGGTACGAGCCGAACCTCCCCGTCGAGCGCCAAGTCGTTCCAATAGCACGACGATCTCAACTCTGATTTCGCGGCGGGGTCTCATGCCCCCGCATCCGTCCCCTATGCCCATCCGTCGTCTGGCCCCGGCGGAGCGGTTGTTCGCACCCATTGGGCTTCTTTTCAGGACTCCAAGGAGCATTCTCATGAAGTTGTCCCGTCGCACGTTTCTCGCTTCTTCCGCGGCGATCTCCGCTGCATCTATCGCCGGCTCATTTGCCGACCGCGCTTGGGCCGCATCAGACACGGTCGCTATCGCCTCGTTGCACGATTTGTCCGGACCTCTTGATATTTATGGCGTGCCGTCGAATTTGTGCATGAAGGTCGCCGTCGAGGAGATCAATGCCGCGGGCGGCCTGCTTGGCAAAAAAGTCGAGCTCAAGGTTTATGACGGCCAGTCCGACATCAACAAGTACCCGCAATATGCGCAGAAGGCGGCGCTGAATGATCGGGTCGTCATGGTGCAAGGTGCACTTAGCGGAGCCGCGCGCGAAGCCACGCGCCCCGTCTTACGCAAATACAAGATACCCTTCATTTATGGCTCCTTTTACGAAGGTGGTCTTTGCGAGAAAAACTCTTTCTGCGTCAACACTGGTGGCAACCAGCAGGTTGTTCCGCTGCTCGAATGGTCGTTCAAGAATCTCGGTAAGAAGCTCTACTATATTGCATCAGATTATAACGCTCCCCGTAACTTCGGCATCTGGAACCACGTGATGGCCAAGCGCCAAGGTGGCGAGGTATTGGCCGATGACTACTATCCTCTGGATGTTACGGATTTCACCGCGGCCATCGCAAAAATCCAGGCCGCAAAACCAGATATCGTGCATTCCTGCCTCGTTGGCGGTCCGGCTATGTCCTTCTATCGCCAATGGGCCGCGGCCGGCATGCTGAAGAAGATTCCGATCATCTCAATCGTCTTTGCCGCCGGCAATGAGCACGAGATCCTCGCTCCGGAGGAAACCGATGGCGTGATCGTCGCCTACAACTACTTCCAGGAACTCGACACGTCGAAGAATAAGGAGTTTCTGGCCAAGGTCGAAGCCTTGGCCGGCAAGAACCATCCCTATATCAACGGCGAAGTTTTTGGCGGCTACAGCGGCGTCATGCTGTGGGCGGAAGCCGTCAAACGTGCCGGCAGCTTCGAGCGCGAAGCGGTTCTCGCCGTCCTCGAAAGCGGCATCCGGTGGGAAGGTCCGGCCGGAGTCATGACCACTGATGGCCCCACCCACAATACGACGCAAGACGTTCACATTATCACCGTCAAGAACCGCGTCTGGAGCCTGATCGAGAAGAGGGAGCAGATTCCGCCTGATACATATGGCGGCAAGTGCAACGTCTTCACCAATCCGAACCAGACCGACTTTCTGATGCCCCAGATCTAAGTGGCCGGCGCTCGCGGCGCCGTCTCTGCGGCGCCGCCTCGTTCGCCTGTCTCCGTCTTCGCAGGTCAGGATAGACCATGGACCAGTTCGTCATATTGTGCTTTGCGGTGGTCAATTCCATTGCGCTTCTCGCCCTGATCAGCCTGGGGCTCGCTATCATTTTCGGCATGATGCGGGTGATCAATTTTGCTCATGGCGAATTCATCATGCTTGGCGGTTACGCCACCGTGATCGCCAATCATGCCGGCGTAAATCTTTGGCTCTCCATGCTGGTTGTCGCCCCAATGGTCGTCGGCATGATCGGAGCTGTAGTCGAGCTACTCATCATTCGCCGGCTCTACGGTCATTTGGTCACGACGATGTTGGCAACCTGGGGGCTTAGCCTGTTCTTGATTGGCGCGGTGACCGCTGTCTTCGGCAACACAACGATGGGTGTGAGCGCGCCGCTAGGCAATATTCCGGTCGGAGCCTATTCCATCGGTGCTTACCAACTGCTCTTGATCGCAATCACCGCCCTGCTCGTCGTGTGTTCTCTTCTGGTGTTGCACTGGACGAAATACGGATTGATCGCGCGGGCGGCGATGCAAAACTCGGAGATGGCGACCACCCTCGGAATCGATTGTGATCGCGTGTATGCGACCACTTTCATCATCGGCGCAGCAATCAGTGGCCTTTCCGGCGCATTGCTTGCGCCGATATCCGGCGTCCTCCCTCACATGGGCGCGGCCTATGTTGCACGCGCCTTCGTGACCGTGATTAGCGGAGGCGGGGCCTTGATCACCGGCTTTCTGTCAGCCGCAACGATCCTCGGGCCGGTTGAGGCCTTGCTTTCCTATTTCGCAACGCCGGTCGTCGGTCAGGCCTCGCTGCTTCTTTTGGCCGTGATCATCCTGCGCCTGTTTCCGACCGGCGTCTCCAGCTCGTGGACCCGAGGCCGATAGCGTCATGCTGCGCCAACTCAAACATGTCTTGCTTCCAGTCGCTCTCGTGCTCTTCGCGGCTTTTGGGCCGTTCGTTCTGGAGCCATTTGACCTCGTCAATCTGTCCGCCTTTTCGGCCATGACGATCGCAGCGCTTGGTCTCGCCTTTGTCTGGGGGACGCTGGGGATTCTCAACCTCGGACATTCGGTCTTTTTCGGTCTCGGTGCCTACGCCTATGCGATCGCGGTCTCCAATCTCGGCGACAGTACGCTTGCCGTTTTGATCGGAACCCTGTTGCCGGTCGCATTCTCGCTCATCCTTGGCTACTTTCTGTTCTTCAGCCGTCTGGGCGACGTCTATCTCGGCGTCATTACGCTCTGCGTGACGCTGATTTTCTATTCCTTCATGACGTCGACTGCCGATCCCTCATTTCACATCGGTCAGGTGCCGCTCGGCGGCTTCAATGGGATCACGGCAGTACCCTCGCTCAATATGCCAGGTGATCCGCAGGCATTACTATCCACGGAAGCGACGTTCTCAATCTGTTTGCTGGCGCTTGCAGGCGCTTACATTCTGCTCTCGTTCCTGCGTTCGAGCGATGCCGGGCGCATCATGACGGCGATCCGCGAAAGTGAGTTGCGGAGCGAGCTCCTTGGCTACGACATTCGCTTCTACAAGCTCGTTGGCTTTGCCGTGAGTGCTGCCATTGCGGGGCTCGGTGGAGCGCTTTACACGGCGGTGATGGGTTTCGTCAGCCCGAACGTCTTCGATCTTCCGCAAGCCTCGCAATTCGTTCTGTGGGTGATTGCCGGCGGGCTCGGAACCTTTGTCGGCCCCGTCGCGGCAAGCTTCGGCTTCCAGCTTCTCAGCAGCCAGCTCGGAGCCAACCAGATCTTCAATACGGAGCTGATTTTCGGCGCGACGATCATCCTGTTCGTGCTGCTCGCCCCTCAAGGCCTGCTGCCGATGATTCTTAAGTTGTCGAAACCTAGGTTCCAGAACCGTTCTGGCATCTTGAGGCGAAAGGAGAAACCGGCATGAGCAGCGCACCCATTCTCGCAACGAGGGGCCTTGTTAAACGGTTCGGCGGGGTTGCCGCAGTTGATGGCGTCGACCTCGTCGTGACCGCCGGCGAAATCCGCTGCCTCATAGGCCCGAACGGCGCTGGCAAGAGCACACTCTTCAAATGCCTCACCCATCAACACCAGCCGACCAGCGGCCACGTCCTGTTCGAGGGCCAGAATCTGCAAGGCCTCGCCACCCATCGCATTGCGCGCCTCGGCATCGCCATCAAGAATCAGATTCCCAGCATCTACGCCAACCTTGACGTCCGAGAGAATATCCGCCTCGCCGCCCTGCGGAGGGGACTGCCAAAGCGCGAGCTGGACAGGGTCGTCGAGCTGGCACTGGAGGAGATCGGCTTTGATGACCGTCGCGCAAAACAGCCGGCCGCGCCCCTTTCGCATGCACATCGCCAATGGTGCGAACTCGGCATGCTGCTCGCGAGCGATCCCCGTCTCGCGCTCCTCGACGAGCCAACCGCCGGCATGACGCGCGATGAGATGTTGAAGACCGTCGACATCATCAAACGTCTCAACGCCCGTGCCACGGTGATCGTGGTCGAGCACGACCTAGAGTTCATCGCCCGTCTCGCACAAAGGGTCACTGTCTTGCACAGGGGGAAAGTGTTGATGGAGGACACCATGGACAAGGTCGAGGCAAATGAGATCGTCCGAGATATCTATCTCGGCCGCAAGAAAGAGGCCATTCATGCTGAAAGGTGAGCGCTTGGTCTCCGGCTACGGCAACACACAGGTACTGCGCAGCTTAAGCTTCGATCTCGGCGCTCATGAGATTCTCGGGATCATCGGCATCAATGGTATGGGCAAGACCACCTTGCTCAAGACCGTCATGGGGCTGTTGCCGGTCGAAGGTGGCCGGATCGTACTGGACGGTGTTGCCATCGAAGCTCTGCCTGCCCATCAACGCAGTCGTCTCGGCTTTAGTTACACGCCGCAAGGCGGCGCGGGTTTTCCCGGCCTGACCGTCAAGGAGAACTTGTCGCTCGCGGGCATGATGCCCGGCGCCGGCAAGGCAAAGCCGATTGACGAAATATTGCATATCTTTCCGAGGCTCGAAAAGCTTCTCGCACGCCCCAGCGGTGCATTGAGTGGAGGCGAACGGCAGTTGCTGGCGCTTGCCTGCGCCATGGTTCGCTCGCCCCGGATTCTTTTGCTCGATGAACTGACAGAGGGCATTCAGCCCTCGGTGACTGACGAAATCGCCGAATGCCTATCGTCAATTCAGCGGTTGGAAAAGACGGCCATGATCATTGCCGATCAGGATCTCAGTTTCGTAGCCTCGCTGGTTGCCCGAGCGCTGGTCGTCCAGAAGGGACAGATCGTGGCGGAACGCAATCCGACCGAACTCCTCGCCGACAGTGTCTTCGAGACCGACTGAGGTCTTGCCGGCGCCGGGGCTTCCGTCCGCCTACCATCATGAAGAAAGAGGCTAACGTGTCGTCCGCTGGGCGAACTGAATTTGCGCGCCCCGAGGTTCAAGCGATCACCGAAGTCGACCCCACGAAGAACTTTCGATTTTATGACAATCGACAAAAGTACCTGATGTTCGTCAATACGTGCCGTGAGAAGCGCGTCGCCCGCCGAATCCTGATCGGCAGCGAATGTGCAGACGGCAGTGCCTTGCTTCATCGCCAGCCTTTGAGCGACGCCGGGAGCAAGGTCACTCCCGACGTTAGTCTTGGCCAGCAGGTCCATCACCAAACCGACTACGGCACGCGTGTCACTGAACTGTTGCGTTCATTGTGATTACTGACTTTCCCGAACCCGAGGGGCCCTTTCCCGTAAAGCTGACGGCAAACGCATCGCTGCCCTTGTAACCTGCCTTGGCCGTGTAAGTGTATGTCGATACATTCAGCTTCTTGAGCGTCCCATGTGCGGGCTTTTGCGAGATGGTCGAAGCGGCAATCACTCCGTCCATTTTGAGCGGCAATAGACAGGTGCCACCGGCCGAAACACTGAACTAGCCGCTTGAATTCACACCCCAACTCGACTGGACGCCGGTGACCGGACACTCTGAAGCGGCCTCTGCAGAGATCGGTATCAAGCCAAGAACGGCCACGGCGAAAATTGATCGTACTCGATAATGCATTTCAGCCTCCATATTTGAAGACGAACTCGGTAGCATCGCCGACCAGATCTTTTGTTGATGCACCTCAACGAGGCTTCGCGTGTATTCACAGGCCCGAAAATCCGGTCAAGTCGAGATACGGCGAGTTATTGCGGAACGGTGACGCATTTCACCCTTAAGCAGGTTCGGGACGCCGGAAATCGTTGGTGTAGCCTTTGCCAGATCTCACGACGGTCCGTGAGCTTGGATTCAATGCCAGGCCGCAAGCTATCAGCCACCGATCCATTATCGTCAGATTGTATCTGGCCTTGATCAACACTCGAGGTTGACGGCCTTGCTATTCTTGTGGAAACTAATGTCATCATTAGAGTCGCTGAACGCTGCTAGACGTGCCGGACACTGCACTTTGTCTCGCAACAGTTTTTATTCGAGTTGGGTTTTGATCTAGGAGCCGGCCGATGTTTGTTCGCATCACGACAGACCAAACGCCTCGCCCAAACTCGCTCAAAGACTTCGGCTTGGCGAGCGGCTCAAACCCGATCGTCAATCTAGGCGAGTTCACGTACAAAAAAGGGAAAGAAATCTACGGTGAAAAGGAACCCGCCGATTACGTCTATCTCGTAACACGAGGTGCGGTGCGGAGTTACAAACTGCTCTCCGACGGTCGGCGTCAGATCGGTGCATTTCATTTGGTTGGCGATATTTTTGGGCTCGGGAACGGTGGAACGCACCGCTTTACAACTGAAGCTGTTGTTGAGACCACTCTTCGCCTGATGAAACGACAAAGCCTCGAGCTAGTGGCCGAGAAAGATACCCTGGTGTCGCGCGACCTACTTGGTCTGACGACTAGCAACCTACAGCACGCGGAAAACCACATGCTGCTGCTGGGACGCAAAACGTCACTTGAGAAGGTTGCAGCGTTTTTACTGGAAATGGACGAGCGTCTGACCGCCGCCGGCATAATCTCGCTGCCGATGTCCCGCCGCGATATCGCTGATTACCTTGGCTTGACGCTCGAAACGGTATCGCGCGCGGTGTCTCAGCTGCACAAGGCAGGCATTCTTGAGTTCATCGGCAATACTCAACGCGAAATCGCGATCCTGGACCGCGGATTGCTTGCGCGCATCGACTTGCACAACTAGCTACAACTGGAATTGGAGATTGGCATTGTGGCAGGAGAATCTTGCGTTTGCACGTCCAGCGCGAACTTCAATTACGACATTTGATCGCCGAGCCTGAGCTCGCCGAGCGGCTCCCAGCGACCGTTGAGCAAATTCGACGAGCGCTGCGCTTTCAAGAAGCAATATCGCCGTGCACCGGTGTTCGGTAACCGATCTAAAACGAGTGGATTCAAACTGGAATACCGCTAGCGAACTTCGATGAATGAGGCAGGCCGCCTCGTCAGCTAAGGTGAGAGAAGCAATGTACGAAGCTTAAACGGGTTGCGCGCGCGGCGGACGCATGAGCCAGCGGGACGCCAAAAGCAGGTGCGCGCGTGGGGTTATCAGCTACTTGCACGATTTCGTGGTCTCCTGATGCGTGCCGGTGTTTTTCACTGCGAGCAAGGATCGATGCGTCTACTGGGAAAATACAAAGGTCTGGTTATCTTCGCCCTATCAAAAAGAGTTTGTCTTGGACTCGCGCATTCGAAGATTGTCTGAGAGGATTTCGCCACTGGACAACGATGTCGGTTAGTAGCTCTCGCGCTGCTCTCCGGGGGAACACATTTGCTGATCGCCATCAGTTTTGGCTGATTTACAAGGCCTCCGGTATCCTGAACTTCGCTCAAGGCGCGATACTGCTGTTAGCGGCGCTGGCCTTCGTCAGTCGAGTGGCGCGTGGGACGTCGTTTGCGGTCGCGCTGGCGACCACGCTGGTCGCGATGCTGCCGCTTAATCGTATGCCATGTTGCTTGAGCTCGGAGGAGGATCACATATGGTAACGACGCGCGAAGTGTCTGTCGATGACGCCCCAACGGTGACCCACATGGTTGCTGCGCTAGCCGCCGAACTTGGGGGCGGCCAGGTACAAGCCGGACCAGATACCCAGCTTGTAGCCGAACTCCTTGCTATGGAAGAGCGTATCTATGGATTCCTAGCTTTCGCCGAGGATCGCCCGGTCGGCGTCATCATGTTGTCGGAAAGCGCGGCTCTTTTCGCGCGCGGAAGGTACGCCACGATCACCGAACTCTACGTGGTGCCGGACCAGCGATCGTCAGGGGTTGCGATGCGTCTCATTGAGGCTGCCGTAGGCCTGGGGAGGGTAAAGGCCTGGGGCCAACTTGAATTGGCGGCGCCCAAACAGCCGATGTGGAGCCGCAACTCCAGCTTGGCATTGTACTTCAAGGCTGGCTTTGCAGAGATCGGCCCACGCCTGAAGTTGCCGCTACAATGCCTCGCTAGCCCACGTCCGCAAGGTATTGCTAAGGGGCGATCGCGATTGGACTCTCGGCGGCAACGCGCACTGTCCCGGTCCGGCCCGGATTCAACGGCTGTAAGACTTGCGTTGGAAGCCGCCGGGCATGCTCTCGGAGGAGCGGACCCTCGTCCGTGGCGCGGGCGGTGAGCCGATCAGGGCCAAGGCCGAACGTCTTGCTGAAGCGCGCGGCCCGCCACTCGAGGAACTTAAACGGCATTTGAAGCCGGGGTACGCCAGTCGACGGGCGGATTTGGCTCGTGGTCGGGATCTGTCGACCGGCACCTTGAGGGAATCGGTTGAGAGCTGCACACTCAGGAAGCTTTCGGGCGGGATTTATGCGTATCCAAGGGAGACCGCGTTGGGCGGGACACCCGCGTCGGACGAGGATGTCCTGGAAGCCTTCCTGAAGGCGCGCGAATGGCGGCCAAGGATCGAGCATCCCGGAATTGAAATCATCCGCTTTGGACCCAAGGTGTTCGACAAGGGCATCGAACACCACACGATCGAGAATGTCCCTGTCCGCATCTAATCACCGGCAAAGACTATTGTCGATCTCTTCAGGAGCGCCCGATTCCGGCATGCGGCTTACGAGAGCACCGGTGGGTTCGCGCAGGTGACACAGGCCATGAAAGAGGCCCTGCGACTGCAGCAAATCCACGCGGGCAGAGATCGCTCGGTCTGCCGTGGATCCAACATGCGCTTTCTTGATTCTTAGTCTTTCGAGAGTTAGCCATCGTTGCCGGGCCAACCTTAAGCCGCGAGGCGCGAAGGCTACGTTGACTTCAAATGAGGGCGAAGGCGAGCAGGCTCGAGCAGAGCAGCGCGAGGCCCGTCGCGGTCAGCGCCAGTAGGCTAGCGGAAACAAGGTCATGGCTGTGCATCATACAGCCCTCGATTGCACAAGGGGGAAGTGTCCGATCGACTACCTGAAACGTCAAAAATTATTCGAATTCGACGCAACAATCCTGCTGTTTCCGGGCGCAAGTGCAGTTTTCCGGTGCGATCTGAGGATGGCTAGCCGACTTGCGGCGCGAGCAAAGAGATCGAATAACTGGGAGCTGTTCAACGAATCACCGAGTCCTTTGTGCGCCAATATTATTTGGTCCCATTCAGCTCATGATGTTATGAGCTTCACAATTGCGATACAGCTTCCGGGATAACTTCGTCGAATGCGTCAGTTCCTGCTTCTCATTGTAGCATTTGCAATCATGTTGGTGGTAAAGGGCCGCCACCAAGATGCTTTCGTGCCGCACGCGACCGTGTCCATACCGCCGGTCAACGTGCCATAGTCCTATCCTGTATGCCTCATCCTCAGCAGATGCGCGGCAGTTGCTCGCCCGATAGCCAGTCGACGATGCTGCCGCCGCCAAAACTGGTGATCATCTGCACGAAATGACGCGCGTCGGCGATCGCCTCGCCGATGTCGGCGGCATCACAGCCGAGCGGATGCGTCCGCATGGCAGCGAGCACGGCATTGGCGACGTCGGGCGACACGATCGCAACCAGCTTGCCTTCATTGGCGACATGAAGCGGATCGAGTCCGAGGAGCTCGCAGGCCGCCGCCACGCCCGGTTTCACCGGGATTGCCTCTTCCTGCAAGCGGAAGCCGACGTCGGATTGCTGGGCGATCTCGTTCAGGGTCGCGGCAAGCCCGCCGCGCGTGGGGTCACGCATCAGGCGAATGCCGTGGCCTCCGGCCTGAACCATCTTCTGGACGAGATCGTGGAGCGCCGCCGAATCGGACGCGATCTCGGTTTCGAAGGCGAGGTTCTGCCGCTTGGACATGATGGCGATGCCATGATCGCCGAGCGTGCCCGAGATCAGAACGCGGTCTCCGACGCATGCGTTCTCCGCGGAGAGATTGAGCCCGTCGGGCACCACACCGACACCGGCTGTCGAGATGAACAGGCCGTCGGCCTTGCCGCGTTCGACCACCTTGGTGTCGCCGGTGATGATGTGGACGCCGGCCAATCGCGCTGCTTCGCCCATGGAATCGGCGATTCTCTCGAGGTCGCAGAAGGGAAACCCCTCCTCGATGATGAAGCTCGCCGACAGGTAAAGCGGCCTCGCCCCGGCCATTGCGATGTCGTTGACCGTGCCGTGCACGGCCAACGAACCGATATTCCCGCCCGGGAAGAACAGTGGCGAAACGACGTAGCCATCGGTCGTCATCACCATGCGACCGGCGCAGACGTCGAAGGCCGATTGATCATTGCCGCGCGCCAGCCATTCATTGCCGAAGGCCTCGTGGAACAGCCCCGAAATCAGCTGTACCATCGCACGGCCGCCGGAGCCGTGAGACAGGTCGATGCAGCCATTCCTGATGTCGAGCTTGCGTTGATGGCCTCTCATGACGCTCCCCTCTGCTCTTGAACCCGGAAGCGGCGATAGGTCCAATGCGCGGCGCAGGCGCCTTCTGAGGAGACCATGCAGGACCCCACCGGCATTTCCGGCGTGCAGACCGTCCCGAAAAGCTTGCAATCCACGGGCTTCTTTACCCCGCGCAAGATGGCGCCGCACTCGCAGCCCCGATTGTCCGCAAAGCATAGCTCGCGCATGTCGAAGCGCAGCTCCGCGTCGTGTATGTCGTGAGCGCGCTTCAGCTTCAGCCCGCTGTAGGGAATTTCACCGAGCCCGCGCCATTCGAACCGATCTCGCAGCTCGAAAATGTCGGAAATCTCCTCCTTGGCCCGCGGATTGCCGTCGCGGGTCACCGCGCGGCGATACTGGTTTTCCACTTCGTGGCGATGCTCGTTGACTTGCCGGACCAGCATCAGGATAGCCTGCATCATGTCGAGTGGCTCGAAACCGGCGATCACGACCGGCTTGCCGAACTTCTCCGCGAAAAACTCGTAAGGCGCCGTGCCGATGATGGTCGAGACATGGCCCGGCCCGACGAAACCGTCGATCGCGACATGGCCGGTATTGCCGATGTCGGGGCTCTCCAGAATGTTCTGCATCGCCGGCGGCGTCAGTACGTGGTTGCAGAACACGCTGAAATTCGAAAGCTGCTTTTTCTCGGCCAGACGGACCATGACGGCCGTCGGCGGCGCCGTCGTCTCAAAGCCGATGGCGAAGAACACGACCTCGCGGGCGGGGTTCTCCTCTGCGATGCGGATCGTATCGATGGTGGAATAGACCATGCGGATATCGGCACCGCCGGCCTTTGCTTTGAGCAGGGAAGCACCTTGCGAAGCCGGCACACGCATCAGGTCGCCATAGACGCACAGGATGACATCGGGCCGCTCGGCGAGCAGGATCGCCATATCGATTCGCCCGACCGGCAGCACGCAGACCGGGCAGCCGGGGCCATGGATCATCCGCACGTTGCTCGGCAGGATGTCCTCAAGGCCAAAGCGCGAGATCGCGTACGTATGGCCGCCGCAGAATTCCATGAAGCGATAGGATCTTTCCGACTCGGCCGCGGCGTGGATCGTCTTTGCCAGCCCCAGCGCAATCGCCTTGTCGCGAAATTCGTCGGCATATTTCATTGCGCGGATCGATGCCCTTCGATGCTGAGCTCGCGCAGGAGCTCGAGCGTGCGCCTCGCCTCCTGCGGATCGATCTTGGCCAGAGCGTAGCCGACGTGGATGATCACGTAGTCGCCGATGGCGATATCCTCGACCAGCGCTACGGATATCTCCTTGCTGACGCCATCGATGGAGACCACGGCCATATCCTCAGTGAGAAGCTTCATGACTTCAGCGGGTATGGCGAGACACATCAGGCGATTCCTTCTGAGCCTTGGTGTTCGAGGACTAGCAGGGCCGCGATCCAGGCCTGCCCGAGGCTCAGGCCACCGTCGTTGGGTGGCACCTGGCGCGGAAGCAGCGGCCTGAGACCGACGGCGAGGCAGCCGCGCTCGATCTCTTCAGCAAGGATGGCATTGAGGAAGCAGCCGCCACTTAAAGTTACGCGCGTGAGGCCTGTCTGCTGCGCCGCACGCGCGATCCAGTCAACGCAAGCGGCGGCAAAGGTGCCATGGAAGAGTTCGGCTCCTTCGGTCGGATCGAGCGCATCGGCGCTAAGGCGATCGAGCAGCGGATGCATTGACAGCACGCCGTCTTCGATGACCCACCCATCATCTACGACACGGGAGCCGCGCACGCGCGCCTCCAGCTTCAGCGCGGCCTCGCCCTCATAGCTCTGGACGGAGGAGAGACCAAGCAATCCTGCCGCCGCATCGAACAGCCGGCCGGCGCTGGTCGTCACGGGCACGTCGGATTGGTCGAGCAACGCGCAGAGGCGCGCGGACTGCGGCCGGCTCGCGAACCGGCGCGGGATCGCCTCGCCGCGCCCCAGGGAATGCAGCACGCTCGCCGCCATTCGCCATGGCTCGCGCGCAGCGCGCTCTCCGCCCGGCATCTTGAGCGGCGCCAGATGTCCGATCCGCTGGAAGCGCGCTCCTTCACCGAGCAGAATTTCGCCGCCCCAATTGCCGCGATCGCTGCCATAGCCGAAGCCATCGAGCACGAGCGCGAGCGTAGATTCCTCGATACCGTGCTCCGCCATGACCGAGGCAGCATGAGCATGATGATGCTGGACAGCGATCAGCCGCTGGCTGCTCGCCTCGGCGAAGCGGGTCGATGCCATGTTGGGATGCAGGTCATGCGCAACGACGACCGGCTCGACATCCAGTATCGCGATCAGGTGCCGCACAGTTTCCTCGAAGAAGCGGATGCCTTCCGCGGTATCGAGATCGCCGATGTGCTGGGATACGAAGGCCTCGTTGCCACGCGTGAGCGTGACTGTCGATTTCGAGGCTCCGCCGACGGCGAGCACGGGCGGCAGCGACCGCGCAAGCCGGACCGGCTCGGGAACATAGCCCCTCGCCCGACGAATGAACCGCGTCCGCCCTGCCACGACCGACGCGACCGAATCGTCGGCGCGCGTCACGATGTCGCGATCATGGGTGACAATAAGATCCGCAATGGCGCCAAGGCGCTGCGCCGCCTCCCGATTGTCGATCAAAAGCGGCTCGCCGCCGGGATTGGCGCTGGTAGCGACGATCACCCAGTTTTTGTCCGTCCGCGGATGGTTCGAACTCAGTTCATGGAACACGAGGTGATGTAGCGGAGCGACGGGCAACATGACGCCGATGCGCGACAGCTCCGGTGCGATCGCGGATGCAAGTCGTTGGCGTGACATCAACAACACGATCGGCCGCGGCGAGGACTCCAACAGGGCAAGTTCAGCCATGCTGGCCCTGGCGATCTCCGAAACCGCGCCGACCGAGCCCACCATCACGGCAAAAGGCTTCTGGTCCCGCTGTTTCCGTCGGCGCAGGCGCTGCACGACATCATCGTCGCGCGCGTCGCAGACGAGCTGATAGCCGCCGAGCCCCTTGATCGCGACGATCTTGCCCGAAGCGATCGCAGCGGCGATCTCCCCGGCACTATGGCTGAGCCTCGGGCCACATTGCGGACAGGCGATCGCCTCGGCATGGAATCGCCGGCTTGTGGGATCGGCATAGTCGCTCGCGCACGCCTCGCACATGGCGAAGCGCTTCATCGCCGTGGCGGAGCGATCATAGGGCAGCTGCTCGACGATGGTATAGCGCGGGCCGCAATGGGTGCAATTGATGAAGGGATAAAGGTGGAAGCGGCTGCTCGGATCGAACAGCTCGCTCAGACACTGCGGACAGGTCGCGGCGTCCGCGACGATCCGCGTCGACACCTTGCCCTGTTCGCTGGCGCGAATGCAGAATTCGTCGCTCAAGACGGCAGCGATGCTCTGGATAGAGATCTCGTCAATCCGCGCGAGCGGCGGCTTTTCAAGCGGCAGTGCAGCGACGAAATCGGACGTGCGTTCGCCCTCGACTTCGATCACAACGCCGTGCGGATTGTTAGCGACGAAGCCGCCGAGGCGATAACGCGCGGCGAGGCCGTAGACATAGGGTCGGAAGCCGACGCCCTGCACGGCGCCGCGCACATGCAGGCGTAGCCGCTGTCCATTCTGAGCCGTGGCCTCACCGCGCATGATCATTCCGCGGTGGCCATATCGACCGGCCTCATCTTCTTCGATTGCTTGCGGATCCAGGCATAGAATGCCGCCAATCCTTCACCAGTGCGCGCCGACACCGTCAGCACCTCGATCCGGGGGTTAACCCGCCGCGCGAATTCGACAGTCCTGGCGAGATCGAAACCGAGCACGGGGAGAAGATCGATCTTGTTGATCAGCATCAGGGACGAGGCAGCGAACATGTCGGGATATTTGAGCGGCTTGTCTTCGCCCTCGGCGGTCGAGAACACCACGATCTTGCAGGCTTCGCCGAGATCGAATCCCGCAGGACAGACGAGATTGCCGACATTCTCGATAAAAAGAACGCCGCTGTTCAGGCGAGGCAGCCGGTCGTAGGCCGCGCCCACCATCGCGGCATCGAGATGGCAGCCCTTGCCGGTGTTGACCTGGATGGCCGGCACGCCGGTCGCGCGGATCCGCTCGGCGTCGTTGGACGTCTGCTGGTCGCCCTCGATCACGCCGATCGGAAAGCTGTCTTTCAATTCAACGACGGCGCGAACCAACAGCGAGGTCTTGCCTGCGCCGGGGCTCGAGACCAGGTTGAACGCGAGCACACCGTCAGCACGGAAGCGTGCGCGGTTGTCGCCGGCGAGCCTTTCGTTCTTGCCGAGGATGTCGCGTTCGACCTGGATGATACGATCGCGGCTCACGCCGGCAATCCGGCGGCCAGCCGGACTCGCACCGCAATCGAGCAGCCCGACGTCGCCACGCTCATCAACATGGGTCCCACCATGATGATGGTGATGGCGATCGTGGCCGAGTCCATGAGGGTGATGATGCTGTCCACCATGATCATGATCATAATCATGTGCATGCTCGACGACCCATTTTCTGTCACCGCAGCCGCAAACCGTACACATCAGTCGACCTCCAGTTCCTTGACGCGCATTTCTTCCCCGCCGGTCACCTGCAATCGATGACTGCCGCAGGACGGGCACGGTCCATAACGATGCCTGATCTCGACGCTCGTCGAGCAGGCCACGCACCAGGCTATTGCGGGCGTCTCGACGATTTCGAGCCTCGCGCCTCGCGCGATGGTCCGCGCGGCGACCGCCTCGAAGCAGAACGTCATCGCCTCCGGCGCAGCATGACTGAGCGCTCCGATCTCGAGGAATATCACCTTCACCCTGGAGAACGCGTGCTTGCGCGCTTCTTCCTCGACGATCCCGATGATCCCTTCGCATAGCGCCATTTCATGCATGACCGACCTCGCGGAAGCTGAGTGTGAAGCCGACGCATGGATCGAACGAGCTGACGAGGTTTTGCACCGCGTCCTGTCCCTGCCGCCCGTCGGCCGGCAGAGAGCCTCGCAGCCTGCGGACCAGCGGTCCGCGCGCATGGAAGTTCCATTCTGTCGGGGCCAGGAACTCGAAACGGACGATGCAATCGTCGTCATCGAGCGCAATGACGTGGTAAAGCCGGCCGCGGGCGCATTCGACAGCGGCCGCACCTTTGCCGGCGCCGAGGCGATAGCTCCCGATGATGCCGTTTTCCAGCACTTGCGTCCTACCTTCAAGCCAGGCGCAAAGCCGGGCTATCTCAGTGATCCGCGCGTTCAGGCGCTCGGCAGTGCCGGCGTCCCGCGGAATAATCGACTCACGCCCAATCCGGCGCGCCCAGACGCCGGTCTCCGGAATGCGGCCCTGAAGATCGGGCGCATCGGAAAAGGCCGGGCCGTCTGCCACCATCCGCATGACGACGTCAAGATCGTCGGCCGCTGACAAGAATGACTGCTCGACCACCGAAAGCGACAGCGCGTTGCCGTTGAGGCTCGCAAGATGCGTGGCCAGTGCGCTACCCGGCGCCGGAGCCAGCTCCTCGCCCGTGATGCCTAGCGCGTTGAGCGACGTCCTGATTTGCGACAGGGCCCCGCCCCGTGACGGCCCCTCGCCGCCGCTGAGCACGGTCGTGGCCAGCATCGCGGCACGAGCCACGGCGGCACTCGGGCCGTCCAGCGTGCGCCAACCTACGAACAGCCCCCGCAACAGCTCGGTCAGACGCTCGGCGCTCACGGCGGTGACGCGGCGCTGCAATGTCTCGGCAGAGGATACCTTGCCGTGCGCAGCCTCGACCGCCGACAGGAATGCCGCCTGATGGGCTGCCGAGCACGGCGAAAATAGGCGCGGCAGGACAGACAGCAACGACGCGACCGGCTTTCCCGCAAACAGGCGCGTCAAAGGCGGTCGGCTGCGCGGCAGGATTGCAACGTCCGCGATGGTGCGGCCGGCGCGCCAGACCGTGATGTCGATCTCGTTGCGGAAGGCCGGGCTCATGCATGCCGCTCCGTCACAATGAGAAAGTCACGCCGGGCTCGTGCCGGTGGACCACCTCCTCCGCGTTAGCCGGCAGCATCAAGGCTGGGAGCGCGGCCTCTGCCGTCGCCAGCACCGAAATCATGTTTGCGAAATCGAACATCATAGAGAACAGTGAGTAAGTTGCGATACGGCCAAGCGCCTCGACTTCGCTGAGCGCGAACTCGATATTCCCCTCGGGAAGGTTCAACGGCAGCCGGGGCTCGAACGCCTTCTGCATGAGGTCGTCCGCCTGACTCACCACGGTCATGAACCAGGGCGTCGCTATGAAGGTGACGATGGTGCCGTTGAAAAGGCGGAAACCGACCGCCGCATCGGCAGATCGCACACCGCGCAATCGCCGATCTTGCGATAAGCGCCGGCCGACCGTTCGCCCCACGCCACGGCATTGGCCACGCTGAGCTGGGTATGCGCCTTGCCCATCACCATTCCATCGCCAGGAAGTTGGATCTCGAGGCGTCGCAATCCGGACAGTGCCGGTCCTGCGGCAACGCCGCGATCCGCGTGCGAGGCGCGACCTGCCCCTCGCCGTCAGCGGGATCATAGACCGAATGCAACATACCAGCCGCGTGCCGTCGGCAATATGCTGGCGCACGTCAAGACGCTCGAAACCCGTCATTTGAAATAGGCCTCGATGATTTCGCGCAACCGCTCGGCGGAATCCTCGAAGTCCTCGTCGGCCGCGAGCGCGACCGTGGGCACGCCGCCGATCTCGAGCGTGTCGAGGATGATGGTGTCCATCGCATTGAAGAACTGCACCGACCAGACATTGCGGATTCCGGTCGCAAACATACGACATGTGCCGTAGCCGCGCGAGACGAGTTGGATCGGCCCGTTCCGGATCGTCTCATGGAGGAAGCTCATGTCGACCGGACTCATCGGCAGCAGCGTAAAATTGATGATCTGCGAGAGGATGCCCGGGCGCCAGGCCAGCGCACGCTCTCGGATTTCGGCAAGGACCGGCAGCACGTTCATGGAGCCCTCCGGCACCCGCCCGATCTCGAAATCTACCGTCGTGAAATCGGCGGCCGCGCGCTTCACGATTTCCGGGATGGCCCCGACCTCGAGATACTCGGATGCCTCATCCGTCTCGAGCCGCACGCGCCAGATCCCGGCCATCACCGATTCCTGGATTTGCGCGAGAGATCCATCCGGCAGCGCGATGAGGCCGGCCACTTCGCCTTCGCCGAGCACATCGGCAATCAGCTTGCGTTCGAGATCGTCGAGATTGCCGAGCCTGAACAGTCGCGTCGCGGCGGCGACCTCTTGCCTGGCGATAGTGATGGCGAGCTTTGACAATAGCTTGACCGCCCTCGGGCAGTTCCTGGCCAGCTCCGCACTGTCGAGCGACGCAAGCCTCGCCAAGGCGCCCGCTGCGGTCAGGATGCCGCCAGTCGCGTCAAAGCTCTTCTCGCGGTAGATTGGCTGCTCCGCATCTTCAGCCTTCGACCAGAAGCCCGCCTTCATCGTCCGACACCCTGTGATTTATGGTACGGGACAGCGGCTCCTACGACTGCGGCCGCCTCTCGGTGTAGTCGGGCGATCGGCTTGGAGATACGGTCGACATAGATCGACCAAGCCTTCATTGTTCGTGCGGTCAGCCCGAGTGTTTGCGCCTTGGCGAGCAACATCACCATCGGCTGTCCTCGCATTAAAGAGCCCTGAGCGAGGTCACCCTCGGCCTTGCGTGCGATCACCGCGCTACACAGCCGCCCAACAAACTCATTGATCAGCTCGGGCGGAACGACGGCAGCCTCGGTCGCCTCCGCAAGTCTTTCGGGATCGGCCGCCGACAACAACACGGTCACCACGCCTGCCTCATCGGACTCGGCTGGAGAGCGATCAAGGCAAGTGAAATCGACCTCGGACCGGCCGCGTCGCGGCAGATCAGGCGTTCCTGCGGCGTAAGCCTTCCGGTTCTAACCATGTCAGATATTTTCCCATGCGTGCGACGCCGCGTTTTCAGATGAAAAGTCCGCTGTTAAGACCGGATCACAGTCATCTCTTTGGACCAGAGGCGCGTCTTCGAGCTTCGCAACCGTTTCCATGAACCCGGCACTGGTCGTATCGTTCGTGTTGGAGTGCCGAAGATGGCCATTGGCCAGGTCGAGCCGGAGATGCTCGGGCAGTATCGGCTCGCGGTCGATCAGGTCGGAGAAGAAGCGCTCGCAAGCCTCGCCATTGAGCGCTGCGCCGATGCCTTCAATCGCATCGGCAATCAGCCGCGCTTCTTGATCCTCTAGACGTCGAACCGCGGCATCGACATGGACCAGCACCTTGGCATGGACCGGCGGACTGGAGAGCAACAGCACCGAGACACGCCGCCGTACGCCGCGAAACTCGCAAAGCGCCGAGATGCCGTCGGTTTCGATAATCGTCATGGGCAAACCAAGACACATCTGCGATGTCTCCGACAGTTCGCTGACCGTTCAGGTCCACGCTCTCATCTCGTAGTGCAGGTGATCGATGCCGCTGGCGAGCAACCACTCGGATTCCCGCAATGGTGCAATGCGTGGCGTCACCTCCACGCCCCATTCAGCTAGGATTGAGCTGGCAAGTTCTACCGCAGGATCGATCTGATTGCGCACCGCCCGTGTCAGGGACCCGCCCCAGTCCTCGAGGTCGAGTGGCTGACAACCGACCAGCACGAGGTGTTTTGGGCAATGTCCGAGCAGATCAGTTGCACTGATAACCTCCTGAAAACTGGTATGATGCAGGCTCATCTTCCTAACGCCGGTGAAGCGCGGCACGTCCTCGTCACGCACGACCTTCAACTGTCCAGGCTCTAGGCCATAATCAACCGCGTCGAATACGATCAGGCAGTCAGATTCGCGAAGATAGTTCACAAGTTGGAGCCCCTGTGTACCGCCGTCCAGGATGGTGACGTTATCGGGTACCGCGTAGCGGCGATGGAATTCTTCCACGGCTCGCACTCCAAACCCTTCGTCTGCCCAAAGAATGTTGCCGATACCGAGCACCAGGATGCGCGTTGGCTGTAAACATGTCGGCACCGGCCTGCTCGCCGAGTCTCGATGCTGACGTACACCGGAGATCATCGAGGAGATGATGCTCTGGCGCGACATAATATCTTCGCGAATGACGGCATAGACGTGCAGCATAAGGAATATGATCAGCATCCACATGCCCAGATGGTGCCAGGTGCGCACGTCCTGGCTGTTCGACCAGATCGCAAACACCCAGCCGAACAGCTTGTGCTGCCAGCTGTCGTTCCCGGTGCTTTCCGAATAGAGGGCCAATCCCGTGACAATCATGAAGGCCACGCCCAACGTGAAGCACGTGAACAACGCGGTCTGCGCCAGCGGATTATGGCCGAGATACAACTTCGGCTTGCGCTCTAGGAAGGCATAGCAGCGGATCTCGTGCAAGACGTCCTTCCAGAACTGCCTACGATGCACCGGAATGTAGAATATCTGCCGGGAATGGTAGTTGCCGGCGAAGGCCCATAGGATGCGGGTGAGAAAGGACACCGCGAGCACCTGTCCTGCCGCAAAATGGGCAAAGCGGATATAGCCCATCACGAAGTTGTCGGACGCTTCGCCCGCGAACGACGGCAGCGGCGTTCCGATCAGATAGCCGGTAACCACCAACACGAAAATCGAAAACGCACTCACCCAGTGGCAGATTCGCACCGGCGCTTCGTAGATATACACGGGCCGCGCGATGGCGTGCTCGCCGGCGGCATCGGTCGCGTCCGCAGCAAGGTCCGGCTCAGTTTCCCCCGGGGGCGCAACTGCACTCATCATGGCATTCCTTCCTCCTACCTGACCTTAACCGTCGCCATTTCCTGGCCGTCTGGCGACATCACATGCGTCGAACAGGCCAGGCACGGATCGAAGGAGTGGATGGTGCGCAGGATCTCCAACGGCTGTTGCAAATCCGCCATGGGCGTGTCCATCAACGAGGCTTCAAAGGCGCCGATATTGCCCTTGGGATCCCGCGGCGAGCCGTTCCAGGTGGTGGGCACCACGCACTGGTAGTTGTCGATTTTAGCTTCTTTGATCTTGATCCAGTGCGCGAGCGCGCCGCGCGGGGCCTCGGTGAAGCCGTAGCCTTTAGTTTCCTGCGGCCAGCTATCCGGCTTCCATTTGTCGATATTCGCGGTCGAGGAGTCACCGGCCTTGATGCGCGCGACCAGCTTGTCTTGGAAGTAGCGCATCTGGTGCGCCGCCCATTGGCATTCCAGCGCCCGCGCCGTGGTACGGCCGAGCGTGGAGAACAGCGCGATGAGGGGCAGGCCGAGCGTCTTGAGCAGCTTTTCCGTCGGCTCCTTGAACTCGGGCTTGTTCTGGGCATAGCCGATGATGTAACGGGCGAGCGGCCCAACCTCCACCGCATTGCTGCGCCAGCGCGGCGCCTTGATCCAGGAATACTTGCCACCCTCGTCGAGTTCCTTGATGTCGGTCTTGGTGCCCTTGGCATTGGGACCGAGCACATAGTTCGGCTCGGTGACGCCTTCCCAGGGATGCAAGCCCTTGGACTCATCGGCATATTTGTACCAGGAGTGGATGACGAACTCCTGGATCTGCTCGGGGTCCGCATGATCGATTGGCAGCACTTCATTGAGATTGCCGTCAATGATCACGCCGCGCGGCAGTTTCAGATTGCCGGCCGAATAGTCGTTAGCCGTCTCCGGGATGTCGCCATAGGCCATCACACTCTTGCCCGAGAGGCCGCCGCCATAGAGCCAGTCCTTGTAGAACGAGCCAATCGTAACGATGTCGGGCAGATAGACCTTTTCGGTGAACTCGATGCAGCGGTTGATGATGGAGGAGACGAGGTTGAGCCGCTCCATATTGACGGCGCCGACCGCGCCGGCGCCGTCGACGTTGATTGCGCAGGGCACACCGCCGACCAGCCAGTTCGGATGCGGGTTCTTGCCGCCATAGATGGCGTGGATCTTGACGATATCCTTCTGGAAATCGAGCGCTTCCAAATAATGCGCGACCACCATCAGGTTCGCTTCGGGGGGCAGTTTGTAGGCGGCATGGCCCCAATAGCCGTTCTTGAACGGTCCGAGCTGGCCGGATGCGACGAACTTCGTCAGCCTGATCTGGAGATCCTTGAAATAGCCGGGCGAGGACAACGGCCAGGACGAGACCGACTGCGCCAGCGCCGATGTCGCCTTCGGATCGGCCTTGAGTGCCGAGATCACGTCGACCCAGTCGAGCGCATGCAGGTGATAGAAGTGCACGAGATGGTCATGCACCAGAAGGCACAGCTGCATCATGTTGCGGATCGAGTTGGCGTTCTCCGGAATGGTGATACCGAGCGCGTTCTCGACACCGCGCACTGAAGTGAGCGCATGCGTTCCGGTACAGACGCCGCAGATCCGCTCGGTGAAGGCCCAGGCGTCGCGCGGATCGCGGCCCTTCAAGATGGTCTCTATGCCGCGCCACATCGTGCCCGTGGAGACCGCATTGCGGATCACGTTGTCGGAGTCGACATTGACCTCGACCCGCATGTGACCTTCGATGCGGGTCAGCGGATCAACAACGATGCGCCTGCCGGAATCCTCGAGCTTGAACCCGTTGGGTGTCCGGATGCCCATCGCTTGCGGTCCCTGAAATCGACTAGTGATCTTGATTTGCGTCTTCGCGCTTGCTGGCGAGCCATTTTACGGCCGTCACCGCGGCATGCGCGCCGACCGCAGCTCCAACGGCGCCCGCTACCGCCATGCCAATCTGGTCGGCATTCTTCTCGATACCGAACTGCTTGATGTTGGTGAGACGGTCGTAGAACGAGCCCTTGTCCCAGAACCCGTCTTCCGAGCATCCGATGCAGCCGTGGCCGGACTGGATCGGGAAGGAGATGCCACCGTTCCAGCGCACCGTGGAACAGGCGTTGTAGGCAGTTGGTCCCTTGCAGCCGATCTTATACAGGCAATATCCTTTACGCGCTGCCTCATCGTCCCATTCCTCGACGAATTGGCCTGCATCGAAATGCGGCCTCCGATAGCATTTGTCGTGGATGCGCTGCGAATAGAACATCTTGGGCCGCCCCTGGCGATCGAGCTCGGGCAACTTGCCGAAGGTGATAATGAAGGTGACTATGCCGGTCATGACCTCGGCGATCGGTGGACATCCCGGCACCTTGATGATCGGCTTGTTGGTTATGACCTTGTCGATGGGCGTTGCCCGCGTCGGATTGGGCCTGGCCGCCTGAACGCAGCCCCAGGAGGCGCACGTCCCCCAGGCGATGACCGCCATCGCATCCTCGGCCATCATCTTCAGTTTCTCGACGAATGGCTTGCCGCCGTCGATGCAGTACATACCGCCCTCGTTCAGGGGCGGATTGCCTTCGACCGCGAGCACATACCGGCCCCTGTACTTGGCGCGGGTCTCTTGGAGGATCGCTTCGGCCTGATGTCCGGCTGCCGCCATAATGGTGTCGTCATAGTCGAGCGAGATCATCGACAGCACGGCATCCTTCACCAAGGGATGAGCGGAACGGATGAAGCTTTCAGAGCAGCAGGTGCATTCGAGCCCATGCATCCAAATCACCGGCATTCGCGGCTCTGTTTCGAGCGCGGTGGCAATGCGGCTCGCCGCCAGCGGCGCAAGCCCGAGGCTCGCCGCCGTCAGGCTGCAGAATTTATGAAAGCTTCGGCGCGTGATGCCCTGTCGCCTGATTACGCTATAGAATGTTTCCGTCGCTACCTCCATGAACCCTCTCGTCTTCTTTGACGCATCGATGGACGCACGGGCAGCAAGAAGCGGGCCAACCCTCAGTGCGTGAGCGCCATCATTTCGGATCTGGCGCTTACGAGCGGCCTTGGTTGATGACTTCACCGACTGCGCCGTCCGGACGATTAACCTTCCGCCTCTCTGTCAGCCTGAAGCGCAGAATTTCTCCAGTGTCCATCTTTGGCAAAGGTGGCCTTGCCGGTACGATTGGCGTTCGGCGTAATGAGGTGCGAGGCACGATCGAATGGCTCCAGCGGCAAGGCGAACTCAGAGCTCCCGATCAATCGGCCATTCAGAATCCTGCATCGTAACCGAGTTTGCCCAGCCTCTGGCATCGACCGTGAGAGCGGTGCGCACATAGATCAAAGGCTCTACAAGCCGGTTGGATCTATGTTCATCCAGTCGTCATAATGGGTGCCATCGCTCGGGCGTGCGGAGCGCTGTACGATTGTCGCATAGGCCAATATTACGTGGGGATGCGAGTGGAATATTCGACGTCGATCGTATCCAGCACATGGGTCTTCCATTGGCTCGTCCGCGATTCGGCGCATTAGCCGTTAACATAAGTCGCAGCTACGCCGCTTTCCGGCTTCGTGGAGCCCAATCTCCGTTATTCCTCTGACGGAATTCCTCGGCTGGAAGATTCAGATTCTGCGATCGGGTCCATCGCGCGAAGCGGACCTCGCCCAAGAGATCGCAAAGGCTAACAAGCCCGTACCGCTCGCACGGTCCCAACTCTCGGCAACGCTGATCCTGCCATGCCGCCGGATTTCGGGTGCGCACAGCTTGATGACAAGACGCCCAAAAGTCCGGGCGAACGCGACCGCAGCGGTCGGCATCCCAACATACCCTTTGATATCGTTCCCCGACGGCGCCCCCTAGAAAGTACCGCAGGGCGGCCTCGACGCCTGGACCTGGAGAAGCGCCGAGTCCGCCCCTACACCACCAGGGGGCCCTAGTGATGCTGGTTTGAACAAAGCAAGTGGTGTGCCGAGGCGAGCTTACATTTGTTGCAAGCTTCTCAATTCCTCGAACCGCGTGAATTTAGCTGATGTCAATTTGTATCTGTTCGCGCCCGATTGCCAGACCTTCATCAAGATCAAAGCGGTCTCAGCGGGTTGTTTCGGCCATTTTGGGCAGCACATTTCTGTTCGGGCGGATGCGCTTCGCTCGGTCATTCTCGGACAATTTTGTAGCAAACCGAACATCACTCCGACCAAGCGAATGTCACACTGTAGACACTCCGACAAAGCACGATGCGCGACCTAAACGTCCCGTGCTCGTAAGGAACCACGCCGAGCCGTCTGATTGCCTCGACGATCCGTTGCATCTATGACAATACAGAACGTCAGCCTATCCACAAAGACACGCGAATAGTCAGCCTACACGACGGCAGATCACGCAGAGGCGCACAGCGGCCGGGCGCCCACACCAGATTGAAGCATGCACATCACCGAGCCTCGCGCGCACAGCAAGATTCTCGTCCTTGGCAAAACTTATTTGCGAACCCTGAACGGTGCATCGTCGGGCTTAAGGTGCCGTTTCCGAATGTTGTAGCTCACCAGCCAGATCACACCGACGGCGATCGGCACGAAGGCCGCAGTTACGGACGCGGGCTCTACGTGCAGTCCGACGTCTTGCGCGCCCTTTGCGAGATAGGCAAACAGGCTGACCACATAGTATCCGATGGCCCCGACTGACAACCCCTCCACCGTAGACTGCAGCCGGAGTTGCTGTCTCGTACGCTCGTTGATCGAGTGTAGAAGATCGCGATTCTGTTGTTCGATTTCCACGTCCACGCGTGTTCGCAACAGATCGGCGGCACGAGCCAACTTCTCTGATAGATTGGCCTGACGCTCCTCCATCGTCGCACAGGTTCGTATCGCGGGCGTCATACGGCGGCCCAGGAACGACGACCAGGTCGGATAACCCACGACATCTTCGCCTTCGATGATCGACAGTCGGGATTGCACCAGCTCGTTGTATGCTCTGCTGGCACCGAAACGGAACAGACTGCCGGCGACGTCTCTTTCGAAGGAGACGGCCAATGCGGTCAGTTCCTCAAGCAGATGGTTGTTGACCTTCAGCCCTTCGGCGCCCTGCATCTCCTCGAGCACTTCGATGAGACGGCGATCAATCCGATCGACCGACGGCGCAAGCTCCAGCGCGGTCGACAGACCAAGCAGCGCTAACGAGCGGTAGGTCTCGATTTCCAGGAGACGTTGTACCAGTGCGCCGAGATCGTGCGGCGTCAGTCCGAGATCGTAGACCAGAATTCTCGTAAAACCTCTTTCGTCTGCGCGGAAGTCGGAGGCCACAGCGCCTGCGCCTCCCTTGACGTGGACCATCGCCAGACTACTTTTGTCAAAAATCTGCTCGGCGCGTTCCGTTAGAGAAGCACCCCGCTCTACTTCCAACTTGATCGCGGCGAGCAATTCTCCGGTCTGCGATAGTGCGCGGATTAGTGATCGAACGCTGTCACGGACATCGCCGAATTGCCGAGTTGCTGGACTGTTCGCAGTGCTCCAGATCCACGTGAAAGTAGCAAATTCCGAATGCTGCTCCCAGCGCAGCACTACCGGTCCGAACCCGATCTGATGATGTTTCGCGGACGCCTCCGGCGGTGGCACCTTGTGCGCCCGGCAGAACTCGATAAACCGGCGGCGATCGCGTGCGGCATCGTCGCCCTTTGCGAGAAATACGAAGCGGACCATGCCAAGCGATGAAACGAGACCGGTAAACGGGCGCGCATGCACTTCGCCGAGCACAGCGTCACGCTCAGGGTGCAGCTTGAACGATGCTAAATCCAATTGATCGACCATCGAGTTCTCCCAAGCCCGCATCACCGCAAGTGGCATGGTCGGCGCCAGCGAGCGGGTGCATCCCCGGGCAAGCGATCAAGATCAGGTTGGTGGCCTTCGGCTCCTAGGAAAGTCCTTGTGCAAGCCAGATCGGCGCCTGCAAATTGATCTGGAACGAGCGCGTCGAGGCTTCTGCTAAAGTCGTTGATGACCTCAGCCTCGCGCCGGACAGCCTTTTCGGCGAAATGCGGCCGTTGTTCGCCAGCAGTGGAGCCACCTCTGCATCGTCGTTTTGGTTGATCAAGTTTCACATGCGCCTCCATTCTGTAAGCTCAGGCGTCTCGCATTTGTGCAGTGCAGGATTTGGGCCAGTGGGATACAGGCGAACACGCGTGTAGCGCTTCCGGTCCACCGCCACGTCCAGCGACAATGGTGGATTATTGTCGTCAAGCACGTTCATGGTGGGACAGCCGCGCGCGCGGTAACGAACAAACGGATCTGACGGTTCCCCAAGTCACCGGACGCGCCAGCACCGTGCCTCCGAACGGCGCTCTTGTCCCAAGCGCTGGCACGGCTGTGATACGCCAGATGAGCAATCGCGCATTATGCGCTGTCAATGCGATCCAGCTAGGTTTGGCAGCTGGTTATCTGAGATTTTCGACTTCTTTGCCTTGCTTCGATATCAGCTCGTTTGCGCGGGACCGAGTATCGCTCCACAGCGACCGACCTGCGCCTCTAGCCGCGGCATGCCAATTCGTGTCCTCTTGCTCGAATTTGGCCTGACTTGCCGGGTCAAGGGGCCGACTGGGCAGCCATGGCTGGGGTGTTTCCAGTACAATCGACGTACTGGCTGAACGCTTTGAAGCCGTTATATCCCAGCGATCTGTCGAAGAGCTGACCAAGGTCTTGGCCAGGTTCATGTCTAAAGGGGGCCGCGCAATACGAGCGCCGTGCATCTGAGCCGGCCCTCCTTCAATTCCATATGACGCGCGCAGAATGGCGTGCGGATCGACAACTTGCTGAGCCGCTGCAAGTGAGCGACTCCGCGGAACGACCGTCAGCGAGGACGCCCGCGTCGCCAGCAGGCACGCATAACTCCTGCAGCCTGCCAGCAATCAGAGACAAGTCAGCGACGTCTCACTATTTGCAAGTGGACAACGAGGGCTTCAGTTGACGAGCAATTCAGTCCGTAAACTCCAGCTTGAATCGACCCAATCCGGTGGGCGTGGCCGTGAATGTCACGGTCTTTTCTGGGAGGTCCGCCAAGGTACCGGAGGCAAACTTAAACGACGTCTTACCGTACGATTCGACGCCAACAGCTTTGTCGCCCTCTATGACAATGTAGCCGATGCCCTCCAACAGCTGCTCAGCCGCGAAGCCAGCGGGCGAGCGGTGAAGACCGAAAGAAGCCAAATAGGTTCCCTTCTCGTTATCACACTCAACGACAGATATTGCTGTGACTATGGCGTCCTTGAATAACCCATTTACGCCACGACACGTATATTGGAAGCTAACGATGTCGTGTTCATTCCGATCGCCGACCGGCTCTCGAGCCGTCGCGACTATGGTGCAGTCGTAGTGCCCGATTGTGTCCGCGCGCGCACCTCCACTCATCCCAATCAAGCCGAATACGGAACATACTGTAGCAACAAAGAAGGATTGTCTCATTTTGGCTATGTCTTCTGGAACCGGTTTTGCTCGCTACGTACAACTTGACGCAACGTCCGATTCAAGCCCTCTTCGGACGCGATCTCACCCCGATCGTGGTTCGGCACACCGCTTGCTTTCTTAGTCACGAAATCGACAGGTGGGCTTGGCGCGTTTCGGGGCTAGACATGAGCCGCCCTCGCCCTAGTTTCGACGGCCAATCAGCAAGGAGACAATGTGAAACCGCGCATTCGGGCGACCGCTGCGGCGGTCGCATTGGCTCATAGTCTCCGGCGTCTTGTCATCAGGGTGTACGAATACGAGACTGACGCCCATCACATCAGTATCTTGGTGCGGGAGGACCGAGTTAGCGGATATGATTACATGAGCCATAGTTGCGTCGGCGGCGATTTACCCAACCTACACCACCAGGGAGAGGGATCTCAGTTCGTGCTTATGCCGGCCGGCCCAGGGGCGTACAGCGGCTTTGATCACGACACCTCATCCTGCTTCTCAGTGAAAGTCACACATCGTGAGGCCCACATGTTCGACTACAAGGAAGACTCCTACTTCGCGTACAGCGTGTGATGATGTGCAGGAGCGCCTCCTCTGATGACAGGCGGGCGCCGATCACGAGCCGCAGATGATACGCTCGATGGCTCTCGATGTCGTAAGGTCCTGTTGCGGAGTGCCTGGCTCGCGAAAGGCGAATAGTCCAACGAGAGGCACACCGACTTGGCTTGCGGCAAATACAGTCTCTGGCGCACCCCATTTCGATCCCAAGAGCATTGAATGGCCTGAAATTAGGCGACGCCAGGCACAAGGTGGCGACCTTTGATGCGACAGGAACAGATGGTTTCGACCGTAAGCGGCAAAGAGACCCCATCTAGCGGAGTGAGTGAGCGATGGGCTATCGGCTGCTGAGTTTGCGAGCCGATGTGAGCTTCTATGTCTGCGCCTAGTTCTGGAACTAAAACCTTCCATATGATCGAAGCGGTCGCCGAGCGTGTTGAGGGAGCGCCGCGGCAGCTTCGCCGACGCTGGTCGGACGAGTTCAGGGCGCAAGTTGTGACAGAGGCACTGGAGCCTGGCGCGAGCGTATCGGCGATCGCCCACCGGATCGGCATCCACCCGTCGCAGCTGTTCGCTTGGCGCCGTGGTGCTCGGGCTGAGCAGCTTTTTCGCTCGCGGCACTCGGGTTGCGAGGGTGCGGTGGCTTCTGTGGCAGACGCAGTGATCGAGATTGCCATTGGCGAGATCGTCGTGCGCGCCGGCATGGATGTCGACGAGGCGCACTTGCAGCGGGTGATCCGGGCGGTCCGTTCGGCATGATCCCCTCTGGTGTGAAGGTGTTCCTGGCCAGCCATCCAGTCGACTTCCGCAGGGGTATCGATGGCCTTGTTGCGCTTGTGCGCGATGCCGGCTCAGATCCGTTCGACGGTGCGCTTTATGTCTTCCGGGCCAAGAGAGCCGACAGAATAAAGATCGTATGGTGGGATGGCTCCGGCGTGTGCCTCTATTTGAAACGTCTTGAAAAGGCGAAGTTCTGTTGGCCGCGGATCGGGCATCATCGGGTACAGCTCAGCCCGGCGCAGTTGATGGCACTGGTGGATGGGATGGATTGGAAGCGGGTCCGGACCGTGGCGGTCAAGCCGCCGGAGATTGTTGGGTAAAAGCACTGCGGCGAAGTGAATCAGTGAGCTGAAAGGGCGAGAGAACCGGAGCAAAATGTGCTCTGGTCGAGCCAATGACGGCGCCCGATCTCGACCTCCCGAATGACGTAGAGACGCTGAAGGCCATGGTGCTTGCCATGGCTGGGAAGGCGGCCCGCACTGATGCTCTTGAGAGCGAGGTCGCCGATCTCAAGGCCCGCAACGCCGATGCCGATGCGCGCATCGAGCGGCTGACGCAGATCCTGAAGGCCTTCGACCGCGCCCGGTTCGGCCGGCGATCGGAAAAGCTCGGCTCTGCGAATGGCGACGATGAACAGCAGGCCTTCGTCTTCGAGGAAATCGAGACCGGCATCGCAGCGATCAAGGCCCAGGTCAGCAAGGGCCGAGCGCAAGCGGACGGCAAGCGTGCACCTCGTGGGCGCAAGGGCTTTGCGCCCCATCTGGAACGCGTCGAAACCGTCATTGAGCCGGAAGAGCTGGCTGAGCATGCCGGCAAGCAGAAGGTGCTGATCGGCGAGGACGTGTCGGAGCGTCTGGATGTGGTGCCGGCGAAGTTCCGTGTGATCGTCACGCGCCGTCCCAGGTATGCCTTCAAGAACGCGGACGGCGTCATCCAGGCGCCGGCCCCGGCCCATATCATTGAAGGCGGCATTCCGACGGAAGCGCTTCTGGCCCAGATCGCCGTCGCCAAATATGCCGATGGCCAGCCGCTCTACCGGCAGGAGGCGATCTACGCTCGCGACAAGGTCGAGCTCGACCGCCAGTTGATGGCGCAATGGATGGGCAAGCTCGGCTTCGAGCTCGAGATCGTAGCCGACTACGTCTTCAGCGAAGTCAAGAAGGCCGAACGGGTCTTTGCCGACGAAACCACCCTGCCGACGCTCGCACCCGGCTCCGGATCGACGAAGACGGCCTACTTATGGGCCTATGCCCGAGATGACCGAACATTTGGTGGCAGTGGTCCCCCGATGGTGGCTTATCGCTTTGAAGACAGCCGCTCCGGCGAATGCACGGTCCGGCATCTCCATGGTTATCGGGGCATCCTGCAAGTGGATGTGTGTGGACGCCCCGGTAAATGCAAGCAAAATCTCACTTCGGTATAGGCATGTGGTCGGGTGCTGACGTGTGTCCGGCCTCGTGATGCGACTTCGACACGTCGCGGGCCCTTATGGAATGCGTGGATCGGATCCAATTCGGCTAAGCGTGCTTGTTGGCACTCATCGACTTAATGATTCTTCCAATCCAGTCTCTGACCGTTTGCCCATAATCCTCCGGTAGACCTTACCACATTCCCGACGTCTCGCGTCCCCTGATTCTGCGTTACGCAGTACCAGAAGCCGGAGCTTGATAGACGCCACCGTGGGCCATCAAGGCCCAAGCGATACGCGCCATTTTGTTTGCCAAAGCGACTGCGATCAGCTTTGGGGGCTTCTTCGAAACCATTCTCGCCAGCCAGGATCCGGCTGGCGCTCCATATCGTCTTGCCCAGCGCACCACGGCGGTTGCACCAAGAACAAGGAGGCGTCGAAGATCTCGTTGGCCCATCCTGGAGATTTGGCCGAGCCTGTCCTTACCTCCGGATGAATTCTGTTTAGGCGTGAGACCAATCCAGGCCGCGAAATCACGGCCTTTGGAAAAAGTCTCCGCCGAGGGCGCTAAGGCTTCCATCGCTGTGGCGCAGATTGCGCCGATGCCCGGAATGGTCATCAAGCGTGAGGCGACATCGTCCTCTCTGGCACGAACCCGTAGTCCCTTCTCCAGCTCTGCGATCTGCTCCGACAGGGATTCAATATGCTTTAGGAGATCCTGGCAAAGGCCGCGGACGAGATCGGGCAGGTCGTGATATGTTTCCATCAGCTCCTTCAAACGAGGGATGTGTCTGATACCCTGAGCGACGATCAAGCCGTATTCCATCAGATGTCCGCGTAACGCATTGATCGTCTGTGTTCGCTGCCGAACCAACAGGTCGCGAACCTTGAATGCCATGGAAGAAGCCTGCTTCTCGGCGCTCTTGACGCCGACGAAGCGCATCGTTGGGCGCGACGCGGCTTCGGCGATCGCTTCCGCATCTGCAGCATCGTTCTTCTGGCGCTTGAGGAATGGCTTCACGTAGGAGGGATTGATCAGCCGGACATCGTGACCGAATTTGCCGATCTCCCGTCCCCAGTAATGAGCACTGGCGCAGGCCTCCATCGCGACCACACAGCTTGGCAAGCTGGCGAAAAACTCGAGCAATCTGCCGCGGTTGAGCTTCTTGCGTAGAACAACCTTCCCGTCTGGCCCCGCGCCGTGGATCTGAAAGACGTTTTTTGCCAAATCCAAACCAATGATGCTAATCTCGTTCATGGACGTCCTCCTTACCGGGTCTTAAACACCCGCACTTTGGCACATTTGATGCCGTCGGGGGGCGTCCACTCCATCGGCTATGCCGCCTATAACAAATTGGCGCGCCCCGATCGCGGCAATGATGGCATCACATTGGCTGGCTGCTGGTCACACTGCAGGCGCAAGTTCTACGAGCTGCACGTTGCAGGGAGCTCGAGAGTGGCAACGACGACAATCGAGCGGATGGCAAAGCTCTGGCAGGTCGAGAAGACCGTGCGTGGTCGTGACCCCGACACACGCGTTGCCTCGCGCCAGCAAGCCTCCGCGGCGGTCGTTGCAGATCTCTTCGATCTCTGGGAGCAGACCTTGCGGCGAATCTCCAGCAAATCAAAACTGGCCGAGGCGATCCGCTACGCCGTCTCGCGCCGTGCCATCTTCGAACGCTTCCTGACCGATGGTCGCATCGAGCTCGATTCGAACATCGTCGAACGCGCCATCAGGCCGCAAACAATTACGAGAAAAATTAGTCTCTTCGCTGGTAGTGATGGCGGCGGACGGACCTGGGCGAGCGTCGCCACACTGCTGCAGACGGCGAAGATGAACCACGTCAATCCGTTCGCCTGGCTCACCCTAACGCTTCGGCGTATCGCCAACGGTTGGCCGAGTAGCCAAATCGACGCGCTTATGCCATGGAACCACGCCGCCTGACGGCCTCAGCTTGCCGCTTACTTTCGACCGGCTTCATGCGGGGATTCTAAAAACTAGGGGAAAACTACCTGCCACTAGGGCGTCGAAAGCACAGCGCTCTTCGGACAAACGTTGTTCGAGATATTGTCGCTCAAGGTCAGTCGGTTAACCTTCAAGCAAACCGCGATAGCGGTGGATGCGATTACGATGACTGCGCATGGCAGCAAGATCCTCGCTGATCGTCGTCGTCACAACTTTGTCCTGGCGTACATCGTTTGGTGGAGTGCGGTGGTGAGACACCGCTGAGCAACTTTCGTATCGTCTGCGTTCGCTGGTGGTCACTGTTCGCGCCGGCAGCCCAGGCGAGGACGGCTTAGGGCACGCCGCCCCCACGCGCTGCCGAACGGTCGCGGAACCGGCTTGAGTTGATACCAAGCGGCAGACTCAAGCTTCACTGCTTTCGCCCCCAAGCATGGAAGATGCGTGGCAGCCCGACGGTCGTGTCAGGCCTATCGAGGAACGCTTCGAGTTCGGCCGTAATGCCGCCGATCTCCTCGATGCTAGCGAGCCCCAGCTGACTCAGCGCGTCGCGAATGGCCGCGAAGGTCAGCAATGGAACTCGTTTGACGTCACCATTTCGCCCGTATGGCTGGACCATTGAGGAATGAACATCAGAGAAGCCAGCGGCTTCGAGAAGACGGAGAAGCCTGCGGCCGATCAAGGGGTCACCGCCACGTCGCCGCACCGCCTCAACAAAGAGTTCGCCTTTGCGCAGAAATGCAGCCGACGTCGGATCGCAGAACTCGCCGTCACAGTCGATATCCTGCACCACGATCATGCCCCCTGGACGGAGCGCCTCGTAGGCCTGTCCGAGCGCCTCGACAGGATCGACGAGATGGGTCAGCACGAACCGCACACTTACCAGCGACACGCCATGCACCGGCCAATGGTGTGTGACGTTTGCGCAGCAGAATTCGACATTGTGGATGCCACGCCGCCTCGCCTCTGCTCGCGCGAGGACGATTTTGTCTTCGTCGAAGTCAAGACCTATGACTTGGCCGGCTCGGCCGACTCTCTTTGCCAGTTCGAACGTCACATCGCCACCGCCACAGCCCGCATCGACAGCTGTGCAGCCCTCGAGCGGTTCGGATCGATCGAGCAGCAAGCGCGTCGGCTCAGCCAGCACACGGGCGATCACTGCAAGACGCGCCCGCCCCTCCCTCCCGCCCCTCAGGACGTAGGGGGCGCGATGTTCTGTCGTCATCAAACCCTCTGCGATGATTGAATTATATCAGCTCCGATCATGCGCAGAATCCTTAATAGGGCCTGCCATTCGGCCGAAGACCCGATTATTCTCGCGGTCTAGCCTGCGGCTAGTCCCACGGAAGGTGCCTCGAAGTTTGCACGTTGTTTCGGATCGTTGCGAAAGACGCCCGTATTGGCTTAGCCGAATTTGAACAACACGCCGTAGCCGCCTCGGGGATAGCTCCATTCGATGTCGCCGGTCTCCTCGCAGATGACCCGGCAAGTGCCGCATTCGACGCAGCCATCAACAGTGGCCTCTATTTGGCCCTGTTCGTTGAGTTCATAGCAGCGCGCCGGGCAGGCCTTCAGCATCGACAAAAGCTGCGGCGAAGGCTTGGTGTGCGGCCGCACCTTGATGTGGGGACGACCGGTATCGACGAGATAGCGGTTGTAGAATAGCTTGTCCTCGACACGCATGGATTGCTCGATCGACATCGTTTGGTCTCCGTCGTTGGTCGCTGCTGTTTTTCCGTTCACCGCCACGCGCGCATGAGGCGGAAGGCGTCGCCGAACAGGCCGCTCCGCGAGCGCGCCTTGGTGAACGATTTAAGTGTGAGCTTCTCCTTTTCGACTTTAGGCGTGCCGTCGACACGCAGAAAGTTCTCCATAGCCTTGGAGACGAGTTGCGGATAGGTCAGGAAGAAGTTTTGCGACCGGGTGTGCATCAGCGCTGGCATATCCTTGTACTTCCTTAGGTCCTTGATCACGAAGGATTCATCGAGCTTCTTCTTGTATAGCGCCAGGTTCTGCGGGAGCATCGGCTGGTTCCGCGACCTGATCTGAAGGATCGCTTCCGCCGCGATCCGGCCCGACGTCATCGCGAGGTTTGATCCTTCGCGATGAATTGTGTTGTTAAGCTGCGCGGCGTCGCCGACCACGACCCAGCCCTTGCCGTACAGTTGCGGGATTGCCTTGAAGCCGCCCTCGGGGATCAGATGGGCAGAATATTCCTTCACCTCGGAGCCTTCTATCAGAGGCGCGACCGAAGGATGCCGCTTGAAGCGATCGAGCAGGCCGTAAGGCGTCTCGCCGGTGCGCTGGAAGTCGGCGACCAAGCAGCCGATACCCAGCGAGATGCATTCCTTGTTGGCATAGATAAAGCCCATGCCGGTCATGCCGCGAGAGATCGTGCCTACGGCCTCGATCACCACGCCTTGGTCACCCCTGAGATTGAAGCGCGATTCAATGGTTTCCCGCGGCAGGAAGTGCATTTCCTTGACCGCGAGCGCAACCTTCTCGGGCTGCGGCCGCTCGCGCAGGCCAGCGCGTGTACCGAGCACGCCATTGACGCCCTCCGCCAGCACGACGACGTCAGCATGGATCTCCCCGTCGCGCCGATCGGTCCGTATGCCGATCACCTTGCCATGGACGTCTCGGGCCAGGTCTGTGACCGTCGTTTCGCATAAAACTGTGGCGCCGGCTTCGCGAACCTTTTGTGAGAACCACTTGTCGAACTGAGCGCGGATGATGGTGTATCGGTTCGGTTTCTCCTCGTTGAAGTCCTCGGAGCGGTAATGCAAGCCGGTGTGCGAGCGGTCGTCCATCATCCAGAAGCGCTGCTCGACCAGGTGTCGCTCAAGGGGGGCGTCGTCACGGAAATCGGGAACAAGCTTCTCCAGCATGTCGGCATAGAGGATCGCGCCCTGCACGTTCTTTGAGCCCGGATACTCGCCGCGCTCGAGCTGCAACACCTTCATACCGCACTCGGCCATGGTGAGCGCTGCCGCATTACCCGCCATGCCTGCGCCAACGACGATGGCATCGAATTTTTCCTCGATCATGATCGGGCTCCTTCGACCTGCTTACGGTCACGGGAATGTGGCGACAGCCGCGTGCGAAATGCGTCGGTGAGCGGCGGCAACAGATGTATGGCATCGGTAACGATGCCTATGTGAGCGAAGTCGAAAATTGGCGCGTTCTTGTCGGTGTTGATGGCAACGATGAGATCGGCCCCTTCGACGCCGACGCGGTGCTGGATCGCACCCGAAATGCCGGCGGCGATATAGAGTTTTGGTCGGATCGTCTTGCCGGTCTGGCCGATCTGGCGATCAGAGGTGACCCAGCCCTTCTGCACGAGCGGTCGCGAACTGCCGTATTCGGCCCCAAGCACGGTCGCGAGCTGGTGTACCAGCTGGAAGTTCTCCGGTGATCCGAGCCCAAGCCCGCCCGCAACGACCGCATCGGCATAAGCAAGATTTGATTTTGCTGAGTTCCGGTCGGGCAGGAAGGAGAGAACTTTTGTGACGATGTCGTCTTCGACGAGACCGAGTGGGTGGGTGATGATGCGGCCGACCGGGCGTGCGACACGCTTTGGCATCGGCATCACGCGGGGGCGGACCGTAGCCATTTGCGGACGGTAGTTCAGCGTGTAGATCGTGCAGAGTAAAGAGCCGCCGAAAGTCGGCCGAGTCGCAGCGAGCGATCCATCAACATCGACATCGAGCTCTGTGCAATCCGCAGTAAGCCCCGTAAGCAGGGTCGTGGCGACCGAGCCCGCGAGATCGCGACCGAGCGTCGTGGCTCCCAATAGCAGGATCTCCGGCTTGTAGGTGTTGACGACATCGGTAAGGGCCTTGGTGTAGGACTCGTTGCGATAGTCGCCCAAGAGATTGTGGGCGACCATGTATGCGAGGTTGGCGCCATAGCAGAAGGACTGGGCAGCGGCCTGCTGCGTCGCCTCACCCTCCGGGCCGATGATGACAGCAGCGAGATCAACCTTGAGCTTATCGGCGAGCTTACGGCCGGCACCCATGAGTTCCCAGGACACGGGGTGCACAACACCGCGTTCCTGCTCGACGAAAACCCAGACGTGCTTGTAAGCCTTAAAGCGATCGGGCAACTCCTTCTTGGTCGCAGCGCGCCCAGCAGCGGCGGCGGCCGGAGCGCGACTTTTGGGTGTAGAGCTCATGGAATTGGTTTCCTTACTTTGTTAGCCGAGCGCCCAGCCGCGGGATCGGCTTCCAGGTTCGTCTGGCGTTCGACGATCATCTCTCTCAGCACAGCGGCCGTTCCTCGCCGGATCGCGGTTACAGCTGCCTTTGCCGCGCCGCTTCGGTCCAAGGAAGCGTTGGCACCGACGGCAGGCTGCAGAGGTCATATTGCAGGAGCGAAAGCAGAACTTGGGGGTTGGGCTTCGCCCTCTGAAGCAAGACGGTCTTGCTCACGGCGGGCACTCGAGTCCGCGGGAAAGCCGCAACTTGCTTGTAGCAGACGTTGACATGCACGCGCTTCTCCAAGGCCTTGCTGCGAATAGAGACAGCAAGTGTCGTACCAACCGCGGGCGTGATCGAAAGTTGATATCAATACAGAGGCTTACGACCACGGCGACATGACTTTCGTCCAGCCGGAAGCACTAGAGCTGACAAGGATACGGCGACGCGCGTCGGAGACCGAACAGAGGTGTTAGGCGCATCCTATGGCCGCCTCCACGAAGAACATGGCCACCGCAAGGGAGTGTAAGCACGACGTCTCAAGTCAGAGGTCTCACAAATACACCGGCCTCCGAGCAATCTGGAACTACGCTGCATACTCCCGTCCTTGTGGGACGACCAGGACGGTTGAGACAACTTTTTAAACCCGAGTATGACTAAAGCGTCTCCAGTTGTACCAAGTTTGACGCTTTCTTCGCTTGTGGCGCGGTCGCTTCTTTGAGGACCTTGAAAACGCGTTGATCGATTGGGGAGGAGCCGACGAAGTCCGTGTATGCCCGCTCCAGCACGGCCTTACAGCGTTCCGCGACCGCTGCATCGGTCGCACCGGTCAAGTCTTCGTCTGCGAGATACTGCCCCATGCGCTGCAATATGTGGAGCCGAGCCACGTTGACAATTTTGGGGTCGTACTTGACGCCGAGTAAGTCAAAAAACTCCTCGGCCGCGGCCGCCTTGTTCAATCGCAGAAGGATTTCGTCAGCCATTCGTTTTCTCCATCTTTTCTTTCTACCGTGTGCAAGGATGGGTAGCCACGCATGCTCGTCAAACGAGGGGCAGACCGCTGGCGTGACGACTTAACGAGCTCCTCGATGACAGAAATGGCGACTATTCGGGACGTGGCGGCCTCACATTCCGTTGAGCATGGAGCGCTCGCGGACTTCGCGCCAGATCGCCATCACAGTCTCGCGCGCGACCCCGCCCTTATGCTCGACGGCATGCTGCCGAACGCGGGCAAGGATCGCCTTGCCTTCCTCAGCGCTCACGGAAACCTGCAATTCGTTCAGCAGCGCCGTGATCGCGGCTAGCCCTGAATGTTTGCCGACGACAAAACGGTTAGAGCGACCGAACAGCCGCGGATCGAGCGCCTGATAGCTGCGTTGGTCCTTCAGGAGGCCATCGACATGGATACCGGATTCGTGGGTAAAGACATGCTCACCGACGATCGCCTTATTGAGCGGAACGCTGCGAACGGCAGCGGCCGCGACAACTGCCGCGACATTGTCGAGGTCCGGGAGCACAACGCCCGTGTCGCATCCATAGAGCTGTTTGAGCGCGACAGCGACCTCTTCCAGAGGCGCGTTGCCCGCACGCTCGCCGAGGCCGATCACGGTCACCGAGGCATGCGTTGCGCCGGCCTTGATTGCGGCGAGCGTGTTAGCGGTCGCGAGGCCCAGATCGTCGTGGCCGTGGAATTCGATCTCGAGATCAGTGGCGGCACGTAGCGCGGCCACCAGCGCAAAGGCTGCGTCTGGGTCGAGCACGCTGAGCGTATCGGCGACACGAAAGCGCCGGGCGCCCGCGTCTTTTGCTGCGGTGATCAGCTGGATCAGGAAGTTGACGTCAGCGCGCGAGGAATCTTCGCCTCCGACTGCGACATCGAGCCCGTTGTCGCGAGCGTAACCGACGACCCGCCTCACCTGCTCGAGCGCGGCAACCCGGTCGGCGCCGAGCTTGGCCGCGATTTGCACGTCGGAGGATGGGATCGAGACATTGACCATTGAGACGCCGGAATCGATTGCCGCATCGACGTCGGAAGATTTCATCCGGCACCAACCAATGATTGTCGCGGCCAGGCCAGCTTCGACAATAGCGCGGATCGCGCTGACTTCGTCATGGCCCATCGCCGGCGTACCAGCTTCGATCTCGGTGATCCCGGCCTTTGCTAGCGCGCGCGCGATCGATAGCTTTTCCGCCGTTGAAAAGGCCACGCCGGGAGCCTGCTCGCCGTCGCGCAACGTGGTGTCGTTCAGGACTATCTGTCGTGTCTGCGAGCTGCCGAACAGCGTCGTTCTACCGAAGGCCATGTGCAGATTCCATCTTTCCGGCTGACTGGTGAGCAACAGCCGTGCCAGGGCGGTGGTTGACGAACTGCCTGAAATCACTCCACTTCTAGGCAGCGACTGAGGTTGCCGCAAATGTAACAATGTCGAAAGTCGGACATATCAGATGTCGGTTGGCTTACGGCGAATGTGGACGATGATGTCGAGCCGGGAGATCTCGCGGTCCGGTAAGGCCTCGGGCATCCGCGCGAGCTGGAGCTTTTCGGGGATGTCGATCAAAATGTCTTCGCCGACGAGATAGAAATGCGGGTGGATGCTGGTATCGATGTCAAAGAACGACCTTGAGCCGTCGGGCGTGATCCGGCGCAACAAGCCAGCTTGCGTGAAATGGTTCAGCGTGTTGTATACGGTCGCAACCGAGAGCTTGATGTTGGCTTCGATCGACTCGCTGAAGAGCATCTCGGCAGTGACGTGGCGGTCATCCCTTGCAAAGAGCAGCTGAGCCAGCAGCACGCGCCGGCGCGTCGGCCGCAGGCCCGCATCGCGCAGCCGCCGCATCCACGCTTTCGCGCAATTTCCGGCAAGGCCAAAGCGCAAGGGTCCAGGCATCGCAGCATGCGGGGGTCCTGCGCGGCTTCTGGCGGAGCGCATAGTCGATTGTTCACACCTGCGGATTTCCCTCGGCTCCGGCATGACTTTCTATTTCCCGCAAATGTTCGCGGCGACGCTCCGCCATCCGGCTCTCGCCGCTCTCCTCACCGAAACAGTGATTGAAGTCGCAGCATTGCGTACACACCGGCGTCGTACACATCACCAAACCTTCGTTCTCGCACAATCTGCGATAGAAGTAGCGCTTCCAGCGCATGTTTTTGGTGTTTTGCGCCGCCAGCGGCGCAAAATGGCGCATCAACAAGCGCGTCAACTCGGCCCGCTCGCGTAGTCCGAGATCTTCCCACAAATGGTTGGCTTCCATCGCACGCCTTGCGACCATGGCTGCGAGCCAGCGACTGATCTCGCCCTTGGCCGATCGCTGCCCGAGCAGGAGGTCGCGCAGCATGATCTCTTCGTCACTGGCTGAACCGGAGTTTTCCATCGCGGTGATGGTCCGCATCGCGGATGGGAAACATTGTGCCAGGAGTTCATTGAGTTCCTCCGCGGTCAGGCCCGTGCGCTCCGGAAGCGGCCCTCCATCCATTACAGCGGCACAAAGAACTGAGGCGAACACATGCCGGTCAAACTTGTCATTATCCCTTACGTCTGCGTCTGCCGGATCGCAGCCAATTAGAGCATGGTAGAGTTCAATTCCGACAAGCTGCCTGTCAGCGGGGGTCCCACCCGGCGGATTCGACATCCCAGCGATTGGACCCTCTTGCGCTGCAGTCACGGACAACTCCACTGGTTGGATCCTATCAGTCTTGATGCGCGCCTCCTTTGGAGGCCGGCAAGATGGATTACGCTGACAGCGCGGCGAGCTCGGAAGCAGTCTTACCGACTTGGCTTTCATCGATCGGCTTCATGATGCCGTGCTCCATCAGCATGTCCTCAAGCTCGTCCATGCTGATCGGGGTCGGGATGATGCCCTTGCCGCCATTGTTGTGGATTTTGGTCGCAAGATTGCGATAGTGGTCCGCCTGCTTGGAGTCCGGCGCATACTCCAGCACCGTCATGCGGCGCAGCTCGGCGTGCTGGACGACGTTGTCACGGGGCACGAAGTGGATCAGCTGGGTGCCGAGCTTCTTGGCGAGCGCGTCCGCCAGTTCCAGTTCCTTGTCGGTTTGGCGCTCGTTGCAGATCAAGCCGCCCAGCCGCACGCCGCCCGAATTGGCATACTTCAGAATGCCCTTGGAAATGTTGTTGGCGGCATACATCGCCATCATCTCGCCGGACATGACGATATAGATCTCTTGCGCCTTGTTCTCACGTATCGGCATTGCAAAGCCGCCGCAGACGACATCGCCGAGCACGTCGTATGACACGTAATCGATGTCCTCGTAGGCCCCGTTCTCTTCCAGGAAGTTGATCGAGGTGATGACGCCCCGGCCGGCGCACCCGACGCCCGGCTCCGGACCACCGGATTCGACGCAGCGAATATCCTTGTAGCCGACCTTCAAGACGTCCTCGAGCTCGAGGTCCTCGACGCTGCCGGCGCTTGCCGCGAGACTCAAGATTGTGTCCTGTGCCTTGGCGTGCAGGATCAGGCGGGTCGAGTCCGCCTTCGGGTCGCAGCCGACGATCAGGATCTTGTGCCCCATCTCGGCGAGTGCGGCGAGCGTGTTCTGCGAGGTCGTCGATTTGCCGATACCACCCTTGCCATAAAACGCGATTTGTCTCAGTGAAGCCATGTTGCTCTCCATCAACCGATTGCCAATGATTTCGCGTTGGACTTACGCGAGATTATTTCTCTCTCAGAAACGTGGGCACACGGGCGTCGGGAAAGAGAACAGCGCTCGCCATAGGCGCCGGCGTGGCCTCAGCCCTCACTCGCAGTTGCGACATCCAAATAGCAACTAGCCAAGTAGCAACTAGCGTGCCATTCGCCGCGCGTGCTTTAAGCGCCTGGCCATGCTCGAAAATGGTTGACAGACGCAATCGACGGGCGCTGCGCCGAACCTTTTGTTGTTCTGTCAGAAACAGGACAAGGATTGCGGCTCTGAAAGTGCGATCTTGCTGCGACTGTGACCGCTCAGAACGGAATGAAACTTGCCAACTCCGCATCGTGACGCGGTTTGAAAGGAAGGCGACATGCGGTTTGGCGTCGAGACAAACAAGGCTGTAAACGGCGGCGCGTGTTCGAGGTCGACCAGGGAAAGATCACCCATGCGGCGTTACAGTTCCTGCTTCATGACGAGATCGAGACCCACGAGCTGGCCACGCCTGAAGAGGCCTATGCCGCGCGCTTCGACTGACTCGCCCCAGATGTTGCTCGGTGTCACTTTGCTGAAGAACCGCGGACCGGACCTGATTGGCGAACTCACCGGAAGGTTCGAAGGTGTCGGCATTCTCATCGTTACCGACACGTCCGACGAGGTGAGCGCATTTGAGCGCGGGAAGACGAGCTTGCCATGGCACGGTGATCACACCGCAGACGTTGGAGGGGGTGAGAAGGCCAACACCATCTTGGGCCACGGTAAAGCGGCGCCAACGATCCAACTTAGCGTGATGAAATGGGACTCTTGACATGACTACTGTTCTGTTTTGGCAGAAGCCCGGCTGCGGAACGAACGCGCGCCAGATTTGCGCGTTGGAGGCGGCGGGTCATCATGTCGTGGCCAAGAGCTTGCTGACCGAACCCTGGACCGCGTCCGATCTATGCACATTCTTCGGTAACACGCCGGTTCGGTCCTGGTTCAACCCAGCCGCGCCGCGGGTGACATCGGGCGAGGTCGATCCGGCGGCGATCGACGCCGCCAGCGCGATCGCCTTGATGCTCAAAGATCCGCTGCTGATCAGGCGGCCGCTGATCGAAGCCAACAACGCAAGATGTGCCGGATTTGACCGCGAGCCGGTCCCGTCGCTGCTGGGCTCAAGCCCGAAGCGAGAGCTTCAGAACTGCGCGCGAACGGAGAAGGCGCCGCGGTGTGCGGAGGTGTGATGCGTTTGCTTCGCAGGTGGTATATCACACGAGCCTCATGTGGGAGAAAGTGGCGCTAAGCGGAGGCGAGTTCCACGCGATCGGATACAAGAAGTGCGGGCTCTGATTCCGAACCGGAGCGCCAAGGGTTTTCTCGGCTTGCAAGCGGCGCCAGCTTTGAGTGTGAATCTGAACAACTATCGATTGAATATTCGCATATCCGCGCTCAGGCTGCATTGCCCGCGTGGATGTCAAAATCCATCAGCCAGGTGCTCGTAGCCCATGGCTGAACCACCCTATCCTCGTGACAGGCTGCTTGAGGCTCTCGGCGTTGTTGCCACGGCTTCAGGCCGGCCGGTTCATTTGCTGGAAAGGAAATTTTGGTTGTTTGGGCCCTCCACGCGCGCGGAGGCGATGCCGTGGTGGACGCAGGTGTGAAGTCTTCTTCGTAGGCGGTGTTGCACTATCCTGGCCTAGTTCTGGAAGAGAGCGGCATTCCGCACAGTGGCCCGACGGCCGAGCGTCCCCTGAGCGCCATTTTGCGAAGAGAGAGCCCTCACGATCGCCGATGCGATGCATCGGCGTCCTTCTTAGAGTGGCCGGAGACGGCCGATGGCGCCGTCTCCCGTAAGTGGAAAGCAAGGAACCGCTAACTCCGCGCGAGCACAATGACGAGGTGGTCGACACGACGGCCATTCTTCAGATGAGACTCGACAATCTCGTCAATATCTTCCGGAGTGCTCGGACGATACCAGACACCGTCAGGATAGACGACCATCAGAGGACCGGAGCTGCAGAAGCCGAGACAGTCGGCTGCGGTGAAGCCGATATCGGTCAACCCACCCGCCTCGATTGCTTTGCCGAGCCGTTCCCATAACGGTCCTCCACCCGCCGTCCCGCAGCTGCCGTGCGGATGGTCAGGAGGGCGCTGAGTGTGGCAGGCGAAAACGTGATGCCGGTAGAGCTGTGGGAGTTCGAACTCATTCATGTTGCCGCTCATACTTCTGTTACCGCAATGCGATGTCGCAATCACCGGGAGATTCTGCTTTGTCATAGAGTTGTATGACAATCGGCACCTTCGAAAACCGCCTGATGTCACCTCCACAATTTAAGTGCTTAATGCATTGTTCGGTTAGGTCGATCATTATGTTTCCTTGCAAGTGATTCGGTTCGGCACGAGGGTTTCGAGCACGAGCGCGTCGAACGTGTCGATCGTTTTGCTCCCTAACGCAGCATAGATCATCCGATGCTGTTGGATGCGGCTCTTGCCAGCAAAGGCCTGCGAGACGACTCGTGCCCCACAGTGGTGTCCGGTGCCCGCCAGATCGGTCACGATCACATCCGCCTCCGGAAGCGCCTCGCGGATCAAAGCCTCAATTGCCGGTCCGGCCATCACCATGTCGCTTACTCCTGCTCTCGCCAGGTTGCATGCAAGCTCCAAACCAACTCTCGACAGGATCATTTGAAAAGACTTCCGCCGACACGGATGGAAATGACGCGCGTTGGTTGACAATCCCGCAGGCGGACTGTCGCGAAGATAACAAGAATATATATATCGATGACCGACATCATCGTCGCGTTAACGGCGATGGGTTTTGTTCTGCGATGAATTCCTGGCTCGAAAATTCACGGCAGCTCAGTACGACCACGACCGCGTATTCCGGCAGCTTCCTCAGATCCTTGAGCATTCGGCGAATCATGGCTGGGTAGTCCATATGGATCGCGATCTCGGCGGCAAGCCGGAGTGACGAGCCCCATGGTCTTGCCTTCCGGGAGGATGACAAGCGAGGTCCTTTTATCGTCTTCTCTGCTGCATTTTTCGGCTGTTCAGTAGATCGCCGCGCCCGCGCCTACATTGATTGAGGCGTCTTTCATGGTCTCGACAATGAATTCGATCTGGCTATCAGTGAGATGCGTATGAAATGGCAGTGCGACGGCGCGATCGGAGATCTTTTCCGTCACCGGCAGATCGCCGCGGCGATAGCCGAGATCGAGATAATGCCGCTGCAGGTGCAGAGCATGGTTGTAGGCCGCAGCCTCGGTCTGCTCAACGCGGAGATCCTCGACGATCGCCTCGCGGCTGGAGCGCGTGAAACGCGTCCCGAGATGGACAACATAGAGGAACCAGTTCACTTCGGTCACGTCGGGTCCGACATAGGGCGGTTTGATGCCTTCGAACGACTGCATATGCGCCGCATAAAGCTGTTCAATCAGCCGGCGACGCTCCAGGATCTCGTCGATACGCCTTAGCTGCGTAATCCCCAGTGCAGCGGACAGATCGCCCATTTCGGCTTGATATGGCGCAGCCGAACCGACGGTAACGGAAGAACGCTCGCCCGTCCGATGCGAACGGTGACGACGAAGTGCCACAGCAAGGTCGATATCATCGGTAACCACTATGCCGCCTTCGCCGCAGGTCAGAAGCGATGGCTGCGCGAAGTCGAACACAGCGACATCGCCGAAGGTGCCAACCAATTGGCCCTTATAACGTGAGGCGACGGCCTCCGTGGAGTCTTCCAGCAGTAGAAGATTACGCCTTGTCGCGATATCGCGCAGCACCGACCAGGCTGCGGGATGGCCATTAGTGTTGGCGGCGAGGATGGCGCGGGTCTGTGGCGTGATGCGCTCCTCGACGCTCTGCGGCGCGAGCGTCCCGGACCAATAGTCGATGTCCGCAAATACCGGCCGCGCACCGGCGAGGCTGATGCCGTGCGCGGTTTCACGATATGAATAGGACGAGGCGATTACTTCGTCGCCCGCGGCAATGCCGAAAGCTTTCAGAGACAGCAGAAGGCCGATTGTTCCGCTCGGTACCGCAACGGCATAGTTCCGCCCGAGATAGGTGGCAAATGCCGCCTCGAATTGTTCCGTGAGCGGGCCGTTAGAGAGCCGCGGCGAGCGCAACACGCGATCTACTGCCGCGATTTCGGCTGGCGTAATGTCAGGATCCGACAACGGAATTAAGGATTTGTGGCCCGTTGGAATCGGCTCTTCGTCCGCCTTGTCAACGAGGCCGTGGCCTAGGGAGGGTCCGTTCACGGCTTGGCCGCCCGCTTGGCGAGCACAATGCCGGTCGCCCGCGTCGGATCATCCGTGATCCGGGCACAATGATCAGCGCTATCGAGCAAATGCATGTCGAATTGTCCGACGCTGTGAAAAGGCGCTTCGGTAAGGTCAGAAGAATCGCAGCGGATCCAGGCTAGATGCGGATACCGCTGTCGCAACGCCGCATAGGCTTGAGAAGCATCATCGAATGACGCGAGCGCCCGCTCGATGTCTGCAATTTCGCCTGCTCCCAGAGCCATCGAACGGGTCCTTATTGCCAAAACACGCGTTCCGGATCGGCGTTCAATAGATCGGTAACTGCTGCCAAACGCTGGTGCGTGGAGTGCAGTTTCCAGACGCCCTGCTTGTGATCTTTTCGGAACACCTGCCAGTTGGCGCTTGCCCCGTCATGGCGCAGCATGGCCACGTCAATGATGCCGCCCTTAACGTCGATATTGCGCGAGCAGCATGGGCATTCGATCAAATAGCCTCCGGCAACTCCGGTGATGTTGGCTGAGACATAACGGTAGCGCTCTCTCGACTTCAGCGCGCGCTCGATGCGCCTGCGATCGATGTCGTTGGGGTGCGCGGGTAGGTCCGGATTTATGTCTAAGGCCGCGTTCATCGCGTCTACTTCCTAGACCAGGCCGATTTCTCTTTCGAGGCAACCGACGACCAAGTGCTCACCGAACTTGACAAGATAGATCGGAAGGTTCGCTTCCGTGTGCCGGCGAACTTGGACGATCTTGCCGATGTCGCCGAGGCTGACCAGGAGCCCTTCCGCTGGGGCATCGGGAAAGGATCCGTCATTGGTCAGGTCAAACATCGCCTTGACGCGCTGGCCCCGCTGAAATTTTGGCAGCCTGGCTTCAATCATCGTTGGCTCCCGGCAAGTGCAGGTCCTCGACTTCGGCGCGTGGTATGACCGGATCGAGTTCCTCGCGCTTCATGCCGACCCGGTGACCGCTTTGGATGAATTCAACGCCGTAGATGTAAAACCGCTGCAAGAAAGTGCCGATCGATATGACGTAACCGACCTCGCCCTTCTTGGCCAGGATGTCGCCGATCTCTTTGCCGGCGTAGGTGCCGTCATTACGGATGGTGCGATTGGCCCGCACCTTCTCGCCAAAGTCGAAGAATGGTGGTGCCGTCAGCTCGACGATGTCACTGTCAGCCACAATATTGTTCATGTCGTGGTCCCCTGTTCTTGTCCCGTCTACCGGGCAAGTCGCGAGCGCGCGACTTCGCGCACCAGGCTATATGGGTCATCGACAAGGCCTATGAACTCGGAGGGCACGATCCGGCTTGCGACCTCATGCCGGATACGCCAATCCGGGTCGTGGCGCAGAAGCCACAATAACTCCGCCGACAGGCGTTGAGCTACCTCCAACCGCACCAATGCGTCACGGTCGTCGACCAGGCTGAGCAACCATTTCTCTGGGAGGCGTCGCGCCACGGCGCGACGGACCTCAGCGTCCTCGTCGCGGATCATTCCGCGGAGCAGCAAGGGCGCAATCCGCCGCGCAACCACATGGCGGACGCAGTAATATTCATCCGAGGCCATCGGCAGCAGTTCGTCACCTTCAAGCAGTGTCGCGACCCACATCCTAACTTCATGATGAGGGTCGTTGCGAAGTTGCAGGGCGAAACGCTTGGGCAGGCGACGGACGGCGCTCCAACGCACGGTTTCGTCGTGATCGTGGAGCAACCGCGGCAGCAGGAAGACGTTGGCGAATCTCGCCGCGATCGCGCGCACCTCAAAATGCGGGTGAGTGAGGTAGGCGTCGGCGAGGCTCGGATTCCTCTCGAAGAAACGGTCGATACGCCGGGCATAGCGGTCGTTAACGCAAGCATGCTTGAGTTGACAGCAGCCGTTGCGATTCAGAGCAATATGCGCGCAGCAGGCGCAATTGATCTGATTACCGTGCCAATCTCTGGCCTCGTCAATGTCCTCACTCATCCGCCTGCCCCATGCGTTCGAGGACACGTAGGAGAACCTTGGCACCGATCTTATCGGTGGGGTCGATCTCAAGAAGCTTTTGAACGGCTAACCGACCTTCCTCGGTTTGACCGAGGCGCATCTGCAAATAAGCGTATCCTTTCAGCGAAAACAGAAAGAACCGCGGCAGAATCTCTTCATATCGACCGAACGCGGCATCATGGGCACGGACAAGACGCCAGTCTGATGGGAGATTGTTCATCTCCGACGCCTTGCTTATGCAGAGCTTGGCAACCTCAAGCGCCTCGGCGAGCCGCGCCTTATAGAAATAGAAGCGAAATAAACCGATCATCACTGCCGCGTGCCCTGGTGCCAAGCCGGCGGCCTTGCGCAGGTGGCTTTCGGCGACCTCGTCAAGGTGATAGGAGAGGCTTGCTTGCCACAGGTGATGCTCGGCCTCGCTGGGCAGCCCATCTCCAAGCAAAGTCCTGGCGAGGAGCGCCTCGTTGATCTCGGATTGCGGACTGAACAGAGCAGCTGGCATCGCGGGTCGCCTATTGAAATCAATGGTCCCCGCAAGAGACTTGCTTGCGATCTTGCAATACGAACCCGGTCCGCTTCGGCTTATCAACGAAATCAGCCGTCACATCGTCGTGCCGTGGCGGTCTCTCCCGGCAAACAAACGGCCTTATGTCATCGCGCTCGCCCTCAGCAACAATGGCCTGCGGCTTCAGGCTGATCCCACAGGCGAGCCCGAAACATCCACTTGGGCTGATTGCAAGACAAAGGTCGCAGCCGGCGCGGCCTCCGGCTTGGAGCATCATTCGGATGGCTCGTCGCACTAACCGTATGTTCCAGAAGTTCATGTCATTTCCTTCGCTCAACCGCGCGCCTGGTAGCGTGCAAGCGAGGTGTCGAGGACACAGGTATTGTCGACTGGGCAGACCGCCACGCATTGCGGCTCGTCGAAATGGCCGATGCATTCGGTGCACTTTTTAGGATCAATCATGAATGTTCCGCCCTTCTCCGCGATCGCGACATTGGGGCATTCCGGCTCGCACGCCGAACAGCTCGTGCATTGAGAAGCGATGATCTTGAACGGCATGCTTTTCCTCTCTCATGCCGCGGAAATCAATGCGCCTTGGCGGATCGCAGCATCGCCGCGTTCGACATGTTTGATCGCACCGTTGGTGACCCTGTCGAGATAGGTCTTGAACCAGGCGATCGTCGACTTATCGATAGGCTCATAAGCATATTGATCGACGGGCTCGACGCCGGCCTTGATCAATTCCGCCCTAGGGCAGCCGCCAATTTTGGCGATGAATACTGCGTGGCAATCGTTAATGGCACGGATGATGGTCTCGAGCTTTCCCTCTTCGGCATAGCCACCCTGGCAATACAGATCGACGCGACGATGGCCAATGAACTTGGCGCCGCCGCTGGAGAGCTCATAGACTTGAAACTCCTTGGCGTGACCAAAGTGCTCGTTTATCAGAGCCGAGCCCTTGGTCGCGACCGCCACCAGGACCTTCGTATCGCCGAGGCTAACTGCGAGTTCCACAAGGTCAGCGTGCTTGGCCGCGGCCTTGGCGGCACGGTCGTTCTCGACTTTGGCCTGATAAGCGTTGCGGCTCTCGACATCGTATTTGATGTCGATCGTCGCGAGCTTTTCGGTGGTGAACTCCGCGCTGCGGTCTTCGCCTAGCAGCCCGATCGCATCGGCCCGACACTGCCGGCAGTGGCGCATCATATGCAGCTCACCCTCGCAGCTATCCTGCAGCGCCTTTAGTTCCAGTGCCGTCGGGCTGCGCTGGCCCTTCAGACCGAAAACCGTTCCGTAGTTGGGAGAAGAGATCAACGGCATGATGTTGTGCAGGAAGGCGCCGCGCGACTTCACTGCCTTACTCACTTCGACGAGGTGTTGATCGTTGATTTCGGGGATCATCACCGAGTTGATCTTGCAGAGAATGCCTCGCCGAGTGAGCATCTCCAGGCCCTGAAGCTGGCGATCAGTGAGGATCTTTGCGGCTTGGACGCCCGTGTACCGTTTGTGGTTGTAGAAAATCCAAGGATAGATCTTTGCCCCGATCTCGGGGTTGATCATATTGATCGTGATCGTGACGTGCTCGACGTTGAGCTTGGCAATGGTGTCGATGTGATCGGGTAGCGCGAGACCGTTGGTTGACAAGCACAGCTTGAGATCCGGCGCAACCTTGTGCACGAGCTCGAAGGTCTTGAAAGTCTTTTCGGGGTTGGCGAGCGGGTCGCCAGGACCGGCGATACCGAGCACGGTCATCTGCGGGATGGTAGAGGCAACGGCCATCACTTTCCTGGCCGCCTGCTCAGGCGTGAGCCTCTCGCTGACCACGCCCGGACGCGATTCATTGGCACAGTCGTACTTGCGGTTGCAGTAATTGCACTGGATGTTGCAGGCTGGCGCGACCGCGACATGCATCCGCGCATAGTGATGGTGCGCGTGCTCGCTGTAGCAGGGGTGCTTTTTCACCTTTTCCCATGTCTCGGCTGGAAGATCACTGCGGCCTGCCGGCGAGCCGCATCTAACTCCGCCGCTGCGGCTGCTCTTGCCACAGCCCTTGTGCTCGGCAATCGACTGCGTGATCTCGCCGTCTTCAATGGCGTCGCTCGATGATCCCCGATGCATTGGAGTCCCCATTTACCCAGTTCTCCCTTCAAGCCTGAGACATTTCTCGGTATCTGAGGCTCAGCAATCGGCGTGCCACGGCTCGGCGCGCAACTTTCATGATCTTTTTCAACGAGTTAGGAATCGCTTTGGTGTGCCTCTTGCCCCGGCGTGTTGGAAAGCCGACATGCGTTGTGATCGAAACGGCACGTCGCGGCGCGAGAAGATGTTGACTGAAGCTATGGCCGCTCCTTTCTCCTTTTTTTGCTGGAAACATGGCTCGTTAGGTGGCAGCAAGACGGTGTAAGAGCTGCCTGGCCAAGCGCTGGTCAAATGCCCACGCGAGAAGCCTCCCTAATCTGCCAGAAGGATCTCAGCGGCACGTGCAAGCGGAATTGCGAGTGGCATTAGGCCTTGGTCGACCAGAAAGCGGAACTCATTTTTGGAGAGCGTGTCGGGCTCGACCACGGCATAGTGAACGTCGGACGAGCGCTTTGACACCTGTCGCGCATAGATGCGCAGGAGCTGGTCGTTAAAGCGGCACCCCAGAAACAGGAAGCTGCGGCCGGTGCGGCGAGCCTTCACCTCGCCAGGAATCGGCGTCTGTATGTCGATTTCCGTGAGCACCTCAACATAGTCGGCATCGGAGACCAGGAAATTCTTGGCCGGGGCAACGCTGCCGTGCGGCTTGTAGAGGATCGTTGTCCAGCTTTCTGCAAGAGAGCAATCGACTTCATGGCCTACGGAGTCGTAGAAGCGAAACCAGCGATCCTCACGCAGACCGGCGCGGGTGATGCCCTGGATCTCGCCCCAATTGCTGTGCCCCACCAACGCATTTCGCATCGCGCCATCGTACCAGCTGTCAACAATCAGCGGCAGCCGCAGCGTTGCAAGATACCTCTGTAGTTGCGCTGGCGCGATCGGCGCGCTAAATGCGTCCGCCATCGTCGCTGTTACGGTGGTGCGATGCCTCGTGCTTTCGATGTACTGTGCGGAGGCCCAGGCGTTCCCTCTCGTGCGCCTGGGCAACGTCACCTTGGTGCCGAAGAATGCCGCCAGGTCCTCCGGATTCATCGGCACGCTCGTGTTCGACGATCCCACTAAGCCGGGCCCGAGATAGGGAACGACATTGCCACGACGAAGCCCCTCCGCGACCTTGCGGAGCATGGCTTCGGCAACTGGCTGACCAACGAACTCGATCCGCGGAGCCGGCACGTTCACGTCTCTTCTCTGTCGCCGCCACGCCTCTTTGCGTTGATCGTAATCGGCAAGGTGGTGTCGCTTGTCATCGGCGGCAGGTCGAGCACCCAGCCATTAGCTATTCTGATCCAGCCGCCCCACAGCGTCTCGTGCTCGGATTCAACGATCCGCTCCTCAAGGTCCTTCTTGGGGACGTAGATCGAGAGACCAGTTTCAGGTGAACGACGAATGATGACTTTCATCTGATAGACTCATTGGATGGAAAGGTCGTTTTTGCACACTCTGGCCGCCCAGGTGGGGTCTCTCTCAGTTTCGCGATGATATTTCGTAGCACAATGAGGACGTGATCGATCTCCTCGCTGGTGGTCTCGCGAGACAGCGAAAAGCGGATCGCGCCGTGCAGCAAGGCAGACGGTACGTGCATCGCTCGAAGCACGTGAGACGGCTCCATGGAGCCGGACGCACAGGCTGATCCGAGGGACGCGGCGACGCCGGCGCGACTCAAATGATGGTTAATTGCTTCACCTTCGAGATGCTCGAAGGCGATGTTTGACGTGTTTGGCAGACGGCTCTCCTTGTCGCCGAGCACCACGCACTTGCCGAAGTCGATGACACCCTGCTCGAGCCGGTCGCGCAGCGCCGCTATTTTCCTGCGCTCCTGCCCGAGCTCTACGGCAACAAGCTCCGCGGCCTTACCCAGCCCGATGATACCGGGGACGTTCTCGGTGCCGGAACGTCGGCGGCGCTCTTGCGGTCCGCCGAAGATCAGTCGCCTGAACTTAGTGTCCTTGCGCACATAGAGCGCGCCAACGCCTTTTGGACCATGCAGCTTGTGGCCAGAAAGCGACAGCATGTCGATCTGGGTCGCCTTCACGTCGATCGGAACTCGCCCCACAGCCTGCACCGCATCAGTGTGGAAGAGTGCGCCGATAGATCGCGCCATCTTGGCGAGGACCTCCACCGGAAAGATCGTGCCAGTCTCATTATTGGCCCACATGACGGAGACGACCGCGGTACGCGGGGACAACGCACGGCGATAAGCATCAATGTCGAGCCGGCCGGAGCAGTCAACAGGAATTAGATGGCATTTGTTGCCGCGACGGCCGAGCTCGTCTGCGAGCGAGAGCACAGCTGGATGTTCCACGGTCGTGGTGACGAGTTCGTCGCGTCGCTCCTGCACGGCAAGTGCCGAAAGGATTGCCGTGTTATCCGATTCGGTACCGCCCGAGGTAAAGACGATCTCGTGATCAAAAGCAGCACCGATCAATGCCTGCACGCTCCTGCGAGCCTGTCTAATGCTTTCTGCAACTTGCCTGCCTGCTGCATGCGCGGATGAGGCATTGCCGAATTGCTCGGAGAAGAATGGTAGCATCGCAGCGACAACGGCCGGATCCGTGCGGGTCGTCGCGTTGTTGTCGAGGTAGATCGACTGCACCGTATGCTTTCTTTAGTGTCGGGCTTTGGTGGATCCCGCGACCGGGATCAGGCGGACGAATTTGCCAAGCCGTTCGATGAGGCGCGCCTGGATGCCTTCTAGTGTTGCACTGGCGAGCTTGCAGAAAACGCAGGCGCCCGTAAGCTTGATCATGATCTTGTTGCCATCGATCCCAATAAGCTCGCAATCACCGCCGTCACGCTTCAGATTCGGCCGAATTTCGTCGAGTACGGCCCGGACGATACGCTCACATTCGGTAGGTTTCGCGGCCGCCGATTGTCTCGTTTGTTCAGTCTCGACAAGCATGTTTTGACACCTCTCCGTGGCGACCCATCAGGAATGCCGCTCTAGCTAAAAGACTTGCCGCATGTGCAGCCCGACTTGGCGTTGGGATTGTCAAAGGTGAAACCGGAGCCCTCCAGCGCCACCACAAAATCGATCGTCGTTCCGGCAAGATGCGGGTGATAATTCTTGTCGACAAACACCTTGATGCCGCCCCGCTCGATTACGGTCTCATCGGGCTTGGGCTCATCGGCAAGCCCCATCGCGTATTTGAACCCGGTGCAGCCGCCCCCTTCGACCATTATCCGCAAGCCCTTCGCCGGCTGCGCTGCCGCTGAGATCGCGCTCTTCACCGCATTCTCCGCGCTCTTCGTCAGACTAATCATCGCATTCCCTCACCAGCTACGGCAGTTCGAGATGAGATTGGCAAGTCCCATGCCAGCAACCAAACTCCCGACAATACTTGGCTTTTGCTAATGTCGATCATTTGCGTCGCAGGGCGTGTCGGGCTTGCGACACGACGCTATGCAACTAGGGAACAGTCTTGGCACGGTGCCGTAACGCTGCCGGCAAGGGTATGTCTGTGAAAGCCGCGCAGACGAGGCGTTGCTTTTGGCTTTTCGCCGCGTAGGCGGGCCGACGGCAAACAATTTGCATGGAGGCGAACGTGGCTCACGCGGTTCGACACCTGCGCCAGCCAACAACAAACCAGGAGGATTTCATGACGTCGATCGACAACACCGCTCTTGGCCGGCTTGATAAAGAAGGCCGCTTGCTTAATGCGGTGCTGAAGGGCGACACCACGAAGCCGGGCCGCTTCGGCTTCCGCGGCGATATCGCGCTAAGGTTCCAGGTTCAGGTTGCCGACGAGAAGCGTCCGCCCGACTATTCGATCGAGCAGGTATTGACGGTCGCAGGCGAGGGAGAGACCACAATCCCGGTACTGGCTGGCTACCTGCATTCTCTTGCCTATCTTGCCGATGTCGCAAAGGTACTGGGTGGCGCCTTGAGCCCGAACGGCACCTACTTCATGTTCTGCAACAATATCGATCTTCTGGCGAAATACCGCATCAAGATCGGTAACGTCACATTTCGCATACTGCCATGTGACGAGTCGACAGTTTGGAAGGAGATGATGGATCTCACTGGGGTCGAGAAGAACGACATCAAGAAGCTCGATACTGCCGGCAAGCTCGATTATCTGCTCGATGCCGCCAAGAGCATCGATGCCTCTTATGCCGAACTCTCCTACGAAGAAGGCCTCGCCAAGATGCAGCCGGTGAAGAATCGCAACGAGAACCGCCCGGTGTAAGGTTCTCGCGCCAGATCTCTTCTTATCCCATATTGCCAGGGCTGTTGACGTGGTGCTCCCGCCAGGCCGGACAATCGAACGATCAACAGTGCGGAAGTCTCGCATGCAAGTCTCCACCGTACAGATTGCGGCAGTTCAAGCTCAAACGGCTCGCTTGAGCGGCTCAACGACTAAAATGCCCATCCTACGTCCAGACTTCGCTAAAGGAGCAAGAGTGAAGACGTGGAGCTCTCGTTCTGTTTGACGGGACTAGATTCCAGCTGGCGTCGCGGCGGACCCGCCCGACTATGTGCTGCGGCCCAAGGCGACCTTCCATGTGGCGGATTTCAGCGGTGCCGACGCGTCTCGCTTAGACGCCGATGATCGTGTGATCCGGCAAAAGCCACCGCACTTGAAGCTCGACAAGCCCTGCCGCAGCTTTGGATCGGGAACTATGTAGGCGTCGCGCAGGAGGCAGAATAGAAATGGCAACGCTCGTCAAGACCACTCAGGACGGCCGCAAGCTCGAGGTGCTAGGGCTGGCAATCATGCTTGGCGGAAAGCTCGAAGCTGGTGAGCTCATCGAGGTCAAGGATCATCCGTACTGCCGAGCAATCCTGGCCGCAGTACCGGACGCTACCCACATGGCTGGCCGCGTCCCGCTGACGCGCGAGGAAGCCGAGATCGTCCTCGCCGCCTTCAAAAAGGCCGAGGCAGATATGCTCGCCAACCCCATCTCCATCCAGGAGCGGTTTCGGATTGCCGCGATGATGAAGGCATGCGAACAGGGTATCGAGTAGCAAGAGTTGGGGCGGCTTTAGCTCCGAGTTGACCGTCATATCTCGGCGACACTGGTATATCAAGTTTTCGCGACATACCGAATTCTCGCGGACAAGCGCGGCAATGACGACGAGAGGCGCCAGGGCCAACTACTTTTTTAACACCTGCAGCGGCATAGGCGGAGCACTCACGCACTCATATCAATGCCTTCTGACGTTATACAGGCTAGGCCCTATGCAGAAGATCTCCAAAGACGTTTATCGCTTCTCTGTTCCCGATGGCTAAACTCAAGCAGCTGAAACGTGGGTTTGGCAGTTGGTCGGGCACACCCGGGCACATGCGCCGCAGCCGATGCACGCTCCGTCATCGTTCAGCACCATGATCTTCTTCTCGATCTCATCGTCATCGTCTTCGAGGTCGATCATCTCGCCGTCCTCGTTGATACCCTTCAGCGTCATGACCTCGCGGCCACACACCTTGTAACAGCGGCCGCAGCCTATGCACTTCTTTGAGTCGATGGACGCCAGATACTCCGGCTTCCAGTCGCGGCCGTCGCGCGTTGCGAATGACATGGTTACCATCCGTCTGCCTTTTCCTGCGCTTTGAGATCCTCGCGCTTGCGCTCGAGCTCGTCGAAGGCGTCGTGGACCTTCTGGGCCACACTTAAGACCGAGGTCCAGTTGACCGGCAATTCTTCGGCGAAATCGTGCAGATCCATCTTTGCCTGGGTCGCCTTAGCGGAAAGCTTCTTGATCTCGGCTTTCAGTGCTTCAAGATCGCTCATTCGTCACCTCAGTAGTTCGCAACTTCCGGGAACCTGCGGATCATCTCGATTCCGCGGTCGACATACAGGTCACCTTCCGTGGCAAGTTTTGAGAGGTTGTCAAAACCGAAACGATGCACGTCTCGCAGCTGCTTGTTCACGACAATGAGCCGGCCGCCGATCAGCACTATGCGGCCAAAGCCTTCATGGTGCATTTTCAGCATCGGCGAGACCATCACGCCGGTCGCCTTCTCAATGGACACGGCGACAGCGTTGAAGAACAATTCAAGCCGCCAGATCGTGTCCGGATCGGGGTCACCGACGATCGGCAAGGTACGGCGCTTTTCCCTGTCGAGAATATAGGGCTCGAGCAGCTCTAGGTCCTTCTTGTCCTCCCAAGCGCCATGGCCGTCCTCGGCGCGCCAGATTTTGACGAGCTCCTTCACAAAGGGCGCCTCTCCCGCAAGGCCGGGTTGGATCAATTCAGCCGCCTCAGTCATAGTCGTTTACCTCAATCCTCGAAATCAAACGAGCGTTCCTGGCCCTTGGCGAGCACCTTACGCAACCAGGGTGGCGGCGAGCCTTTCAATACGGCTTCAAGCTTGACACAGAGATCGTCGATCGCTTCAGGCTGGTTCACCTTCATGGGATGGATGTTATTTGCGACGACGCGCGCAGCGCCGGAGCCGCCGATCGCCGCAACATAGAGAATGGAGCAGTCTTTGATAGCCTCGATCTTCGGCGCGAGCTTGTCCTCGTTGCCGTCGTCCTTGAGGTCGCCGTCAAACTGGATGGCTTCGACAAAGCTGTGCCCCTCGGGCCTGACGTCATAGATGGCGATGTTTTTGGCCCAGCCAAAATGGGCATCGACGCGCTTCAGATCCTGGGTGGCGAATGCGACTTTCATCGGCGTAATTCCTCTCTTCGCCTCAATTGGGCCGCGGGGGAACGACATGCAGGCCGTTGTCGGTGATGCGCCAGGTGTCCGGCGTCGGCTGGCGGTTGTCCTCGCGGTCGGTAATGATGAGATTGGCAAGGTCAAAGATCAGCTCGCGCGTTCCGCGATAGCCGACGGTCATCTGGTGACCTGCGCCAAGGCGATCGAACATCGGAAAGCCGGCACGATAGAATGGAATGTTCAGCCGTGCTGCCGCTTGGCGGCCGTGTGAATGGGAGATCAGGAGATCGCATTCGCGCGTTTTGGCAAGCTCCTCCAGATCTTCAAGATCGCCGATGACGACCTCTCCCATCCTGACACGTTCGAGCACCGGAGAGGCCGTTGTCGTCACTGCCGCGGTCAGCTGTGCGCCCATCTCATAGAGCATGCTGGAAATGTCGAACAAGAGGTCCGGCTCGGCCCCAATGGCGAGCTTTCGGCCGCCAATATGGAAATGCGCATCCAGCATGGCGTCCGCGAGCTGGCCACGTTGCCGGCGGTATTTTGGGGGCACTGGTTTGCCGCTGATCTCGCTTACGGATGCGATGAATACGTCGCTAGGGACGAGGCCACAGAGCCGCTCGAACAGCCGGAACGGCACGCCCGTCCTGGCTTGCATGGCCTCGGCCGCGCGCCTCATCTGCGCTCCGATCGCGATCGTCCAAGCCGCCTGGCCCATAGTCGCGATCTCGTCGACCCCGATCCCACCGATCGTGGTCGGCGTGAATTCATCGGGAATGTGACCGTCGAGCGAACCGGCGATATCCGGCAGGAAGGACGGCCTCAGCCCAAAATCCTCAAGAATCGTCCGTAGCTCGTCAAGGTCGCCGGGGGTCAGGTGGCAGCCAGGCAGGACATTAACGCGCGAGAGGTCTCGCGGTGCGGCCGCATCGACAGGATCGACAAGCACCTCGATTACGCGCGCCACGGTCCTTTCCCAGCCATCCTGAAACGCGTCCTTGAAATCCGGCGTCGAAACGTAGACAAGCGGCACCTTTTCGAGCTGCGGATGCTTCTGCCGGATAAGGCGGATGAACGCCTCGACGTCGTCACCCTTGGTCTCGGTGACTCCGGTCGAATTGATGCCGATAATTTCGGGCTTGGTACGGTTGTAGATATTGAGGATCGCTTGCTCGACATTCTCGTAGCCACCGAGAACCGTGGCAACCTCGCTCATCGCGGTGGTCTGCAGCGGCACCGCCTCCTTGAAATGGCGGACAAACAGGGTCAAGCCGAAGGACGTGCAGCCTTGAGAACCGTGTAGGAGCGGCATTGCGCCCCGAAGCCCCAAGAAGGCAAAGGAGCCGCCGATCGGCTGGCTCATCTTGAGCGGATTGCTCGAGCAGGCCTTGTTGGAACTAGTAACGATAGCCATGGCTTGGAACCTGCTTTACCATCCTACTCTGCCGCCTGCTGCGTGGAAGTAGGCTGCGCCGCAGTCATGTCCACGATGGCCCGCTCACTGGCGCCGCAGACGTCGGGGGCCTTGGTGCGCTGAGCGATGTCATCGACCGTAGTCGAGCCGAGAGCGACAACGCTCTCCTTGGTGACACCGAGATCAAGATTTTGGCAACGGAAGGATCTTTTCGCGCCGCGGGCCTTTTCGACGCGCTCCAGATTCGGCTCAACATCGACAGTCGCCACTTCTACCTGCGCAAGCGACTTGGCTTTCCAACTGACGTCGGCATCATCCCACGGCGCGGGCTTACGGAGCTGATCCCATATTGGGTTGTAGAGTGCCTTATCGATCTCTTCCATCAGCTTTACGATGCCGAGATAGCCCATATAGGCGTGGCAGCGCTCCTGATTGATATCGAGCCATGGCGTCGCGGTTTTCAGGGCGACAAATTGCGACTTGCCGCCCGACAGCATGATGTCGGCTTTTGCTTCTTTGAGCATCTTGTACATTTCACGCGGCGTCAGATCCTCGATCATGTGAGCATCATGGCCCATCACTTTTTGGATGCGCTCCTTGTCCTTCATGGTTGATTTTTTTACAGAAGTGCCGACGATCTCCAGTCCGGCCTCCTGCAGAGCTGCGACGACCGACCAGGATTTCACGCCCCCGGTGACGAGCAGCACCTTTTTGCCAGCAAAACGTGGCTTGAAGAACTCGATCGCGGCCCTCGCCTTTGCTTCCTCGCGTGCGACTGTGAGCTCGGTGCGTTCCATCAACTCGGCCGGAGCGCCGCGCTCGATTAGCATGCGCGCAATCTCGCGCAACGACTCGCTAGAGTCCTGGATACCGTAGAATGATCCTTCGAAGAATGGGATGCCGTATCGCTCCTTCATCTTACTCGCGACATTGATCAGGGACTTCGAGCACACCATCATTGCCGCGCGCGCCCGATGTGAGCAGGCGACGTCGCGATATCTGCCATCGCCGGAGATGCAGGACAGGACGCGAATCCCGAGTTCGTCCAACAGCGGCTTGACCTGCCAGAATTCGCCGGACAGGTTGTATTCGCCGATGAGATTGATGTCGTAGGGGGTCGTATAATCGGGTTCTTGGGTGCCGATCACGTATCGCAGCAACGCTTCGCCGGCGAGCTTATTTCCAAGGTTCTTCGAACCGACAAATCCCGGCGCGTTGACAGGAATGACGGGCCTGCCGCATTTCGCCGTGGCGATCTTGCAGACCGCATCGATATCGTCGCCGATCATGGCCGGCACGCAGGTTTGGTAGACGAAGATCGCCGAGGGATGATACTTCCGGATGATTTCCCTTATGGCTTTGTATAGCCGCTTCTCGCCGCCGAACACGACATCGATCTCTTGCATGTCGGTCGTGAAGCTTCTGCGCCAGAGATCGGAGCCAGAGGAGGCAGAACCGCGATTGTCCCAGGAGTTTCCTTCGCACGCGATCGGGCCATGAACCAGATGAGCGACATCGGTAAACGGCTGCAGCGCAATCTTGGCGCCATCAAAAGCGCAACCTCCGACGGCTCCACCAGGCTGTGCTTGCTTGGTGCAGCCCTTCTTGCGGGCAGCGGCCGATTTGTTGGCGTTCTCGACGCAATTGGCCTCGTTGAAGACGCCTTGGATGGTCGCCGATAGCGAAGTCACGGTTGCCTCCTTCCGCGGACGTTTTCTGGTTCGGGCACGGTCGATAGGCCGGCTGGCGCCAACATCCCCACCTCACGACGGCGACAAGCCGCAATGAGGCGGAGACACGCCCACATCAGCGGATGATGTCGAAGCTGTAGTCCGTTTTTCCGACCACGTTGGTGTTCTTATCGATCTCCTCAAAAATCCTATCGAGTATCTTCACCAGAACATTCATGCCCCCCTGATAACCCCAAACCGGATAGCGGTGATGATGGTGCCGATCGAAAACCGGAAAGCCGATGCGGATCAGCGGGGTGCCCGTATCGCGCTCCAGGTACTTGCCATAGGTGTTGCCGATCAGAAAATCGACCGGCTCGGTGAAGAGCAGCGAACGCATGTGCCAGAGGTCCTTACCCGGATAGGCATGGCAGTCTTTGCCGAACTGCGAACTGGCGAAGAGCGCCTGCATCTTCTCTTCCCAGGCCTTGTTGCCGTTGGTTGACAGGACGTGTGTCGGTTCGGCACCTAGCTCGAGCAGGAAGGTCGCCAAGCCATAGCAAAGGTCGGGATCGCCATAGATTGCGAACTTCTTACCGTGAATGTGTGCGCTGGAGTCTGCCATGGCGTCGACCAGACGGCCGCGCTCTTGTTCTAGGACCTTTGGGATTGCCTTGCCCGTAATGCGCGACAGCGTCATCAGGAAGTCGTCGGTCGCACTGACGCCGACCGGATGATTGAACGCAACGACTTGCTGGCCATGACTCTCGATGAACGGCAGCGTTTTCTCCGTACAATATTGCTGCATAGAGATGGTCGCCTTGGCGTGGATCGCATCCGAGGCATCTTTCAGCGTCGTGCCGCCATCATACATGCGAAACTCACCGTCGGTGGGTGTGTCGAACACGTCACTGTTATCCGCAAGGATCGTGTATCTGATCCCCATCAATTCGAAAATGCGCTTTATCTCGCGGATGTTGCCGACGGTATAGCCGTCGAAGCCGCCGATGAAGTTGATCTTGTCGCTCGGCTCGCGCTCAAGCTTGGGTTCAGACCCAGATTTTCCGTCCCAGAAATGCTCGATGATGCCTTTCAGGGCGTTGTCATAGCCGGTGACGTGGCTACCGACGAAGGCAGGCGTATGAGCAAAGGGGACATCGAACTTAGCCGGCACCGACCCCTTTTCCTTCGATGTCTTGATGAAGGCGTTGAGGTCGTCGCCGATCACTTCCGCCATGCAGGTGGTCGAGACCGAAATCATCTTCGGTTTGTACATGTTATAGCTGTTGGCGAGCCCGTCGATCATGTTGTTGAGGCCGCCGAATACGGCTGCGTCTTCGGTCATCGACGAGGAAACACAGGAGGTCGGCTCCTTGAAGTGTCGTGACAAGTGGCTTCGGTAGTAGGCGACGCAGCCCTGTGAGCCGTGCACGAAGGGCAAGGTGCCCTCGAATCCGACCGAGGCAAACACCGCACCTAACGGCTGGCAGGCCTTGGCCGGATTGATGGTCAGTTCCTCGCGCTCGAAGTTTTTCTCGCGATATTCGGGGGTTTTGGCCCATTCGCGGATACGCGCAACCTCCGCGGGGTCATGTGCATTCTCGAAGAGCGCTCTTTTGTTGGCCAGCATCTGCTGGTATTCCGGACCTCGGAACAGCTCGAAATGATCGAGCACGTTTTCGGCATTCTGGGTCATTGTGGCGTCCTTTTTGGATTCGAGTTCGATCGTCTGGCCCGGCTCGCCTATTCCGCCGCCATCAGGCTCGGACGCGGGGCATCCTTCCACGGCGCCCTGGTCTTCTTCCAGATCGGGGAATTGATTGCCATGTCCATGTCTCGGGCGAAGATCGCGAACCCATCGTAGCCATGATAAGGACCCGAATAGTCCCAGGAGTGCATTTGCCGAAACGGCACGCCCATCTTCTGGAACACGTACTTCTCTTTGATGCCAGAACCAACGAGGTCAGGCTGGATCTTCTCGACGAAGCGCTCGAATTCGTAGCCAGTGACGTCGTCGTAAATCAAAGTGCCGTCCTTGACGTAATGCTGGGCGGTGCGCTGATAGTCGTCGTTGTGGCCGAACTCGTAGCCGGTCCCGATGACCTCCATACCGAGGTCTTCATAAGCGCCAATCACGTGCCGAGGGCGCAGGCCACCCACAAAGAGCATCACGGACTTGCCTTCCAGGCGCGGTCGGTACTTCGCGATGACGGCGTCCATCAGCGGCTGGTATTTCACGATGACGCGCTCGGCCGCCTCCTTGATCTTGTCGTCGAAGAAGCTCGCGATCTTGCGCAGTGACTCTACGATTTTGGACGGGCCGAAGAAGTTGTACTCGCACCACGGAATACCAAACTTCTCCTCCATGTGGCGAGAGATGTAGTTCATGGAGCGATAGCAGTGCAGGATGTTCAGCTTCGCCTTTGGCGTCGCCTCAAGCTCGGCAAGGCTGCCGTCTCCCGACCATTGCGCAATCACCCGAAGGCCCATCTCCTCCAGAAGGATGCGAGAGGACCAGGCGTCGCCGCCGATGTTGTAGTCGCCGATGATGGCAACGTCATAGGGCGTTGGCTCGAATCGCCGTTCCGTCTCCGAGGTGATCTTGTCGAACACCCAGTCGCGAATGGCGTCGTTGGCGATGTGGTGACCAAGCGACTGCGATACCCCGCGGAAGCCTTCGCAGCGTACCGGAACGATTGTCTTGCCGTTATATTCCTTTGATTTGACCCTCGACACCGCCTCTATGTCATCGCCGATCAGGCCGATCGGGCATTCCGACTGGATGCTGATTCCGCGGTTGAGCGGAAACAGGTCCTGGATCTCATCGATGACCTTGGCGAGCTTCTTGTCGCCGCCGAAGACGATGTCCTTTTCCTGGAAATCGGAGGTGAACTGCATGGTTCCGAAGGTATCGATGCCGGTGGTACCGACATAATAATTGCGTCGCGATCCCCAGGAATACTGCCCGCAGCCGACCGGGCCGTGGCTGATGTGGATCATGTCCTTGATCGGTCCCCACACCACCCCTTTCGAGCCGGCATAGGCGCAACCTCGAATAGTCATTACGCCCGGGATTGATTTGAGATTCGATTTGACGCCGCAGTCGGACTTACCAGCCTCGTGGACGTTAAGGTGCTTTGCACGACGCTTGGCGGTCTTCTCCGGGTAGACCTTCAAAACTTCGTCAATCAGCTCCTTATTGCGGGCCTTGATCTCTGCAACGCTCTGGGTAGATGCGAGGCTCATACGGATATCCTTCTAATTGTCCTGTGCGCTTTAGGCCTCGACGCTTTTCTAGAAAGACGCCGAATATGCGGACTGGATTACGCTGACAGCGCGGCGAGCTCGGAAGCAGTCTTACCGACTTGGCTTTCATCGATCGGCTTCATGATGCCGTGCTCCATCAGCATGTCCTCAAGCTCGTCCATGCTGATCGGGGTCGGGATGATGCCCTTGCCGCCATTGTTGTGGATTTTGGTCGCAAGATTGCGATAGTGGTCCGCCTGCTTGGAGTCCGGCGCATACTCCAGCACCGTCATGCGGCGCAGCTCGGCGTGCTGGACGACGTTGTCACGGGGCACGAAGTGGATCAGCTGGGTGCCGAGCTTCTTGGCGAGCGCGTCCGCCAGTTCCAGTTCCTTGTCGGTTTGGCGCTCGTTGCAGATCAAGCCGCCCAGCCGCACGCCGCCCGAATTGGCATACTTCAGAATGCCCTTGGAAATGTTGTTGGCGGCATACATCGCCATCATCTCGCCGGACATGACGATATAGATCTCTTGCGCCTTGTTCTCACGTATCGGCATTGCAAAGCCGCCGCAGACGACATCGCCGAGCACGTCGTATGACACGTAATCGATGTCCTCGTAGGCCCCGTTCTCTTCCAGGAAGTTGATCGAGGTGATGACGCCCCGGCCGGCGCACCCGACGCCCGGCTCCGGACCACCGGATTCGACGCAGCGAATATCCTTGTAGCCGACCTTCAAGACGTCCTCGAGCTCGAGGTCCTCGACGCTGCCGGCGCTTGCCGCGAGACTCAAGATTGTGTCCTGTGCCTTGGCGTGCAGGATCAGGCGGGTCGAGTCCGCCTTCGGGTCGCAGCCGACGATCAGGATCTTGTGACCCATCTCGGCGAGTGCGGCGAGCGTGTTCTGCGAGGTCGTCGATTTGCCGATACCACCCTTGCCATAAAACGCGATTTGTCTCAGTGAAGCCATGTTGCTCTCCATCAACCGATTGACGATCTGCCTACTGCGCTCTGTCGTGATCCATCGTCCAGCTCGCCGCATCGCGGCGCAGTCGAATACGATGCTCGACAGCCTCGCCCTCGGGTAATGACTTTTGCAACGAGCGTGCCAGCGCCTGTTCGGGACGAAAAACGAAGTAAGTGGAGATAGATACCGGTCCAGATGGGCTTTGTTGCAAGTCCGACATCGGCAAGGCTCGACGTTTCGTCGCTCTCGCTCGTCCGAAACAAGGCAACGCTCGTCTTACCGACTAGCCAAAACGGCAGTTATCCTACCGCGCATCTCTGATCGTATTTTCGGTCCGGAGCTTGCTTGACGCGCATCAATGAACGAGCCGAGGGTACCATGCAGTTCGAAACCGACGTTTCAGCGAGTGAAGACCGTCCGACCATTTTCCTGATCGAACCTGAGCAGGTGGTGCGTTCCGCGCTCGACTACATCTTGCGCGAGCGCTATCAGACACATGCTTTTGCCGCGGTGGATGAGGCTATGTCGTCGTCCACGAAGACTCCCGCCGTGGTACTGATCGGCATTGCCATCCTGCGGGACCGAGGCGAGACGGTTCTGGACGAACTCAATAGAGTGTTCACGAGCACCAGGATCCTCCTCGTAGCGGAAAGGAACTCCGATCCTGTGGTGCAGGCCGGGCTTGAACAGGGCGCACACGGGGTCATCAGCAATCCAATCTCGTTCAGTTCTGTCTGCGGTGCCGTCAGTGCGGCCTTGGGCGTACCGGACCTTCCCGGCGAACCATCCCATGTCATTTGTGTCGCGTTCGATTAGGCGTTTGTTACGCGTCTTCGGATAACGAATTGCAGTCCACCTGCGCCAGCAAGCAGACGACCTCTGCGAGCGGCATGAGACCTTTATCTACTTTTTGAGCTCCGCCTTGGCGGTTTGACCAAGGACACCGGATTGAAGCCCGCTTCGACCGCGAGCTTTTGCGCCGCAGACCTCCAACATCACCACCTCGGGCCGCCTTCCGGATGCTCCGATCGAACTCGTCGACGGAGGAGACCAGCTCTTTCGACCTTCGCGCGCATTATGTCCTGGAATTCGGGCTCTTGGGGTCTTCGACGCCTGGGCTGTCCCGGTATGGTCCAATAAGCCTCCAGCCGTCATGGAGGCATTCGGGCAAGTTCGTTCCCTCTCCGGTGGATTTGTGCGATCTTCCGATCGACCTTTCAGGATATCAGAACCTCAAAGTGATGGCGATTGGTCGAGATCGATGCCGCGTACACTCTGCGAACCTGCCAATCATCTATTAATCGCTGGCGACGACGCTACTGACCGGCAGTCTACCGCAAGCTCGCCGCGCCGCTTGACAATTCGGTGTGCATGCGCCGACGATCTCTCGATCGACTCTATCGGGGCAGCATTCTCTTCGACGTCGTCAGGCGGGGACGCATGTGCCCTCGACTGGACAGACGACGGCGCATTGCGGCGTATCGCAGCGCCCCTCGCACTCTGTGCACTTTTTGGGATCAATCACATAGGTGTCGCGCTTTAGACTGATCGCGCCGTTCGGACACTCGAACTCACATGCACCGCAAACCGAGCATTGCGAGGCGACGATCTTGTAAGCCATGAATAGCGACTCCTGCGAGTAAACGATACCGCTCGACTTCGGCATTTCCCCTTCAAGCATCGTGCCACACACGAGAGATCGGATAGCCCGACACTATCCGTGAGACCTGTGCTGTCGCGAGCCAGACGGCACCTCGCATTCGTGATGCCCGCTAAAATTACTAAGGTACGAATGTCTTGAGCGTCTAGCCGATCTGCAGCGCCCCCAAGAGAGACGACGTGGGTTTATCTCGTGTTCAGTTGCACCAAGCCTACCAGCAGCTAGCGCTGTCGCTATCAACGGCGCCTCGTCCGAAGGCCTCACACTTCTCCGGCTTTCAAATTTCGAATCACTGTAGGTCATGTGCAAAGTTCTACTTACGCTGTCGGACTAGCGACAGCCATTTTGTCGTCTATGCTGGCATTTTTGTCCCGTTTGCGACCGTCGAACTGACATTGTATGACGGACAAGCCGATATCTCGTCTTAAGCCAGCGCGACTAAGAGTACTTTCGCGTCTGCTCTCTCCGCCAATATCACACGTGCTGTCCGCCATTGATCGGCACTTCCGCACCTGTGACGTAGCTCGCAGCGCTTGAACAGAGGAAGAAAATAACCTTCGCAACCTCATCGGGCGTGCCGACACGATGTAGCGGTATGATCGGCGCCAGCTTCGCTTCGGTTTCCGGCGAGAGGATGTCGGTCTTGATCTCGCCTGGCGCGATCGCGTTGACCCGAATCCCGAACGGAGCGTAGTCATGCGCCATCTCGCGCGTGAGACAGGCAAGCGCTGCCTTGGAGGTCGCATAGGCTGTCCCGGCGAAAGGATGCACACGAGTGCCAACGATTGAGGTGACGTTGACGATCGAGCCGGATGCCACTTTCAACTCTTCGAACAAACCTTGGGAAAGCAGAATCGGCGCGACCAAATTGACGTGAAAAACGCTCATCCAAGTTCCGATGGATGTTGTTAGCGAATTCAGTCGGCCTCCGTCCGCTGCCTTGGGGGAGATGCCCGCATTGTTGATCAGCGCGTGAAGCGGCTCTCCATTGAGCCGCTTCTTGATTTCGGTAATCGCGCCGGGCAACGCGCGATGATCGCTCAACTCAACCTGCACATGGTTATTGACTCCCGACTCCCAGGGACATCGGCTATCGAAGGGTCGCCGAGAACAGGAGATGATTCGCCAGCCAGCCTCCGAAAACAGCTTGCCCGTCGCGTGGCCAATGCCGCGCGAAGCGCCGGTTAATACAAGCGTCTTCCTTCCGCCAGCCTGCGCGTGCGACCTATCGTCGTGAAACGGACAGAGCGCGAGATCCGGCGCAGAGGTCTGGCCAGAAACGCTGTCTCCTTTTGATTCATGAAGGGGCAACCGAGCTCCTTTAGGGTTTCATTAGATGCGCAACCTCGGCATCTACGACAAGGAATTAGCAATTATTGGACCAAGGCCGGCAATGCAGGACGCGATGCCTTCGGCCAGACGTCACCTGACCGACATCTTCGTCGGTTCAGTGCAGAAGCCCGTTGCCTCTCGAATTAAGTGCGGTGTTGAGGTCGGCGCAGGTGGCGATGCGGGCTGACAAGGCCATGTTCGTGCAGGAGCCCCTTTGGTTTTTCAGCCGGTTTGTAGCTCGAGACGACGCGCCAAAGCCCACCGCCGTTCTCCGACAACGCACTTCGGCGCAATCGATTCAGACTTCGACGCATTGCGGCTCGCGATCAACCGAGGCGCCCGGCGCACTTTGCCGTGTGTAAAATGCGCCGGGTCCCGCCTCTAGCACCACCAGTACGTCCGTGATGATGCTGCTCTGACTGAAGCGACTAGCGTGGCAAAACTGAGGCGCATAGCCTGCTCCACAGCAGCAAAGCAAAATTTGCGCGAGCGCTTCGATAGAACTTGAATCGGACGTAGCGTCAGTTGGTAAGCTCCGCGAATTTGCGTTTGCACGACAAAACGACGAGCTACAAGAAAGGCGCCGTGCCATTGACGCTCTCGCTTTTGCGACCATTAATCCGGTGGCGCCGCTTAATAGGACATTCGACGCCGGATCGCGTAGTACCGTCTTGGAACGTTTCTGTTTAACAGCACGACGGCTTCGCCCGATGCACGTCGAATGTGCCAATCGCTTTGTAAGCTTCACGATCAGTGGACTAACTTGGAGCGGCTAGTTGTTTGGATTTTCGAAGTTGCCCCCTCGTGGCTGCTACCTCGCATAACATCATCTCGGTGTAGACGCTGCCTCGTGCGTTTGCCCACGCGGACGCGGGAGAGCCCTCAAATACGCGCGTGCGGGAGCTGCGGCTCGTTATTCTCATGAGCAGCTGCGGATTCGATGTATGCATCCCGCTCTCCACTGCATGAGCCATTGAACGATAAGAGAACCTTCCGCTACTCGGAAATCATCCCTGCCCTTATCGGCTCTCGCGGTCGCAGGCGTCTGGAGAGCCGACACTGGGGGGCGCATCAAGCACGTCCAGTCTGTACTGGTCACGTCGCCGAAACCGTGATTCTAGAGCGGCATAGGCGAACCCAAAGCTAGCAAGGAAGATGGAAAGTAAAATGAAGAGGAGAGCAACACCCTCCTTTCCCCACATGCATTGTGAGAACGTCATAAATCGCCACCTTCTTAGCTCGACTTTGGCCGATTTATGCGGCGTAGGCGAGCGCGTTCTCCATCCGGTGCCAGATATGGCGCGGAATTTCTATGCTGTCACGGCGCGGCCGGGACATGAAAGAAATCTGATGAGCCCATATTTGGCGTCGAACGGCGGCGATCGCATCGCTAAAGGTCAGGGTGGCTTTTGGATACCAAGCTGCGGTTCTGGGCTTCAGCTTTCGTGCCTTGGCGAGGTCGTGGGTCCATAGAGTGATGATGGAGTAGAGGCCGAGCAAAATCGGGGTGGAGCGCAGAATGGCTTTGTCCGACCACTGGCGCTGGGTCTCGACACCGAGGTGAGCGCGAACTTCCTCGAAGGTGACTTCGACCTGCCAGCGACTGACGAACCAAGCGAGGATGTCGCGGGGATGAGCGTTGAGATCGGTCGCCAGGAAAGCCTGTGGGTCGAGTTCGCCGGTTGGGTCGCGGACGAGCAGCCAGCGGATCGGCACCGGCGGAACACCGCCGCGATACCACAGCGCAGTGCCGGTTGCGATCTCGACGGTGCGATTGGTTCGGCCGTACCAGAGACTGACCCGATAACGCGTCCAGGACACGTTGCGATCCTTGAGGATGGCAGAGAGTTTTTTGTGGGGCTTGCCTCGAATTGGAGGGCGGCCACGAGCTTTGCGCTTTGGTCGGGGAAATTCGAACAGGTTGGCATCGAGGCGCAGGCGGGTGACGACGCAGACGTGCTTGCGGACTGCGGCAAGGAATTCGATGGCCGCAAAGGCGCTGTCGGCGACCAGTACGATATATCGATCGGGCAACCAGCGGCGGATTTGCCGGGCGGCCTGGCGGGCCCAATCGAGCAGCGTCTTGGGCGAGCGCGATTTGCCGTCATAGAAGCGTTTGGAGGGGGCGAGCAGCGTGAGGAAAGGCAGCGCCATGACGCGATCGGCCCACGGCACGCGCACCAGCAACATGGCAGAAAGCCAGCGCAGGCCGCTGGCTTTGACGAAGTGCCCCTTGGAGGAGCGCACCGGATCGCGATAGATGCCGCGGGCGCTGATCTTGGGCCCCCAGCGCCGCTCAATGGTGTCATCGAGCCCGATCACCACCGCCTCGCCGGCCGGCACGAAGACCTTGATCAGCAGGAGCAGCAGGTGGCCTGCCGCGGCCCGCGACGACCACGCCACTCGGTTGAGGACGCGATGGAAAGTACAGAAATCGCGATCGCGCTCCCGCCCTAAGATGCGCAGCGCCGCCGTGACAGTGCGCCGGCCGGGCGCCAGGATAACGCCGGCGAGCAGCGTCAGAACATTCAGCCAAGTGGGGCGTGTGAACAGATCGGTGAAGACGGCAAGCCGGGCCACAAAACGCGGCGGCAGCGGATCGCAAGAGCGGGGGAGAAGGCGGGCGTGTTGCATCCCATCGGTAGAATCGGCACGATGAATCGCAGCAACCTCGTCCAGCTGCGACAAATTGAGTCGGCAAACCGATTCATCCTGGCCCGCGCGGCACCCATCGAGCACATTGAGCGCTATGGCAAAATCCGACCCAACGCTTGCCCAGATTGCTGCTCAGTTCACGCATCACGACATAGAAAAGAGCAGTGGCGGTTATTTAGTTATCAACCGTCGGACTTCAACTCCGGTCGCACGGCTGCGCCCCATTCCAGATACCGATCGCTTCGAGCTCTTCTACTGGTCGAACGTGAAGGGGCGCTGGACGACCTTTGGCAATATGGGGCGCATGAAACTCATGCTCACGAGCGCTCATGAAATCGTCGAGAACGATCCGATGTTCAGGGTTCCGCGTACAAGATGAACAAGTGTAAAATTGGCCAAAGTCAAGCTTAGGTCGGTATCACCTATGGTGCGATCTACAACTTGACGCAACGTGCGATTCAAGCTCCGCCTAGCTCTGAGTCGGAATATCGCGGAGGCGATGCGTTGACCGACTGGGCCGCCTCAGATTTGCCACGCAACTTGATTCATGAGCGGACACATTGTCAGAATGCACGGGCGATGTGTGCCCGAGCTGGCGCACTTTTCTTCCTGACGACCTGCGCCTGACGCTTCAACCATCCTTTTCTCCTGAGCCGTCTGCTCGCGCCCCAAGATGTCAGGGCTGACCGCGTCGTGTTAGCTCCGTATCCACCGGCTAATGTCACGATCAATACGTTAACCCGGCCAGCTAGATGGACGTTCGGGGCCGCGCAGTACGATCATTCACCTATCTCCCGCACCAGAAGGCAATGATCTCCTTGAATGCATCGCGAAGCTTTGGCTTGAGACCCTGAAGCCGCGTCGGATCGATCTGCGGCTGGATTGGTTCGTCGATACGGCGGCAATCCATGTACGTCGTGTAACGCAGCTCAATCTGCAACGCTTCCGTCAACGGGCCGAAATGTCTCTTGATCAGATAACCTCCGGAAAACGGATCGTTGCAAACCGTCCGCAAGCCCTGCCGCTCGAAGGCGTCGGTGACGAGCGATGTCGTCCGTTGCCGACATGATACCCCCCGTAGATCACCGATGCAGACATCGTCTTCAATAGGTCCGAAAAAGGCGTGCAAATCTAAGAGAAGAATCCGTTTATGCGAAGCTAGCAGCCCTCCAATGATATTCGACAGTGCTTGGTGATAGGGCGAATAGTAGCTGGCGAGCCTCTGCGGAAGGTCGTTCGAATCTGGCAGCTGCTGATAGATCGGCGTTCCATCGAACATCGAATCGAAAATGACGGCCTCCTTGAAGGAGCCAAATAGCAATCCTTCTGGATCACGATTGAGACCAACGACGTATCGACTGTGCGTCGCAGCGATCGTCGTCACGCCCAATTCGGGCAAAAAATCGTAGACTTGCGGGAGGTACCAGTCAGTGTTTCTGAGCCATGCTCGATGGAGTGGCGTGAATTTATCCGCGATTGACGGCGGAACGAAGGTGCCGCTGTGTGGTAGACTCGCAACGACGGGAATTGATTGTCCGGGTGTAGGTTGGCCGATCCGATACAGCTCCTGATCGAACTCGCTCGCAACGGCCAGTGTGTTGGTCATGAATTTCGCACCTCTCGCCCACTGCATCGCTCAACAGATCCGGCATGGGGAGCACCTATCCGATATCTCCCATCAGGAAAAGGGCTCACTTCTGCTGAGTCCACCAAGGGTCATTTTGGTCGATCTCCGCTTCTGCCCGCAAGGGCCGACTGGGGTCGACCCAAGAGCGTTGCTATTGCCGGGTGAGCAGGGCGGTGTCGAAATCCGGGTATGCTTGTGATTGCAATCCTCCCGCGCGCGTGTGGGGCAAACCGGGACTCAGGATCACCTGCGACCTATGCGAGGGCCCGTTTGTCTGCGAGATGCTCTCACGCTCAGACCCGGTTGCTAAGGGTGAGGACATGTCATGACGTACTGTGCCGTCATAGCCGTCGATACCACCCTTGGCCTGCGTCCACCGATCGGCGCCAACCCGGAATGCTCTTGGCGCGGCTGCTATACCGCAGGCTGCCCGCCCTGTCGTTCCGACGCGTGACAAAATCGCGCACGCGTTCAACGAGCAGATCACACAGAACGGTAACCGGCACTCGCACGCGAGATGTCAATGACCTCGCACGCCCACACCTGGAAAGGACGCTTTCATGGAAAAGTTCGATCTATCGGGTCGATCGTACGATCAACCTATCTCAGGTCGATCACTTGCTGCGCTGGGAGGAGATCTGCTGATCACCCTCGGCGGCGGCCACCCGGCATCCGCGCGCTTGCGGACGATGTGCTGCAGTATCGCCGCAGTTTGGCTTGCCGGCTTTGCCTTTGCGAATGATTTCTGTCGATGGCTCGAACAGGCTGAGGATCTTGCCTTCAGAGCGCGTATCACCACGGAAGATGCGCGCGTCGCCGAAGCTCAGCTGCGCACGCCGCATCTTAATCACAGCTCTTCCCCCCGCGCTCTCCGCGCTTTGTCGCGACTCTCTCCGGACGCGGCAAATAGTGATTGAGCTCGCTGATCGTCTCGATCGCCTCCTTCAGCTTCTGAAAATTGTCGAGCCAGCGGCGAACCTCGCCAACCCGTTCGCGGCGAACACTGATTTGCCGAGTCGTCCCCCCGCGTCGCTTACCGTCAGCACGAAGACCTGGTGCCCTCCGCCGCGAGCGCATTTCGGGCATTCTTTGGTGTGTCGGACCGTACGCTCCAGCAGCGAGCCACGCAGAATCTCGCCGGCGACCGCCATTTTGCTGGCCAGCTCCTGGCGGGCCCGGAGAGCTTGCTCGCGATTCATCCGCAAGAATGAATCAGCGGCAGCAACCAATGGCGCTTCCAATCTGCGCGAGCCGTTTGCGGAATCTGTCGCCGAGGCGCGCGTCCCTAAACTCGCATCCACTACTCTCTCGATCAATCCAACATTCGCCTTCCAAGGACCGCAAACAGCCTTTTGCCGATCGATCCCTTAATGTCAGCCCCATAGAGCGCCCCCTCGCGAATCAGGTGCTCAGCAAGGAATCACAAGTGATTCTTTCGATTCATGATTTCGCCGATCCGCGGATCAGTTTATGGGTAATTGAAAGCCTCAACGGAGGAATACCCAGTTTCTCAACCAGACTTGGTTGCAGCCGACAGCTTCGCAGCCTTGCGCCGCGCTTCCTGCCGCATGTCTAGAACAAGGAATACGACCTTGACTGGCGCATGAGGACGCTCGTATTCGGCGACAAAGTCTGACGGCCGCGAGTCCGACCGCTTGATGTCCTCGCGATTCTTATACTTGAATGCAGGAGGAGCCGCCTTTTCCGCCATCTCCTTCAAATATTCGATCACTTCCTCCACATCTTTGATGTAGGCGTAGGTCGGGTGAAAAAGACCATGCAATGGTCATAGGCGAGCAGCTTTTGAAAGTGGCTGGTCAGCTCCTTTTGTATCGACTCCTGCCTGATCGGCCGACCGCAGACCACCGCCCCCATGACGGTCAGCGTTATGCCATCCTTGTGTACCGCAAGATCGCGTCGCCGGGATTTCCGTCGGCCGTCCAGCCTCCCTTTGACTGATCTGCCGGCTGAGCAATAGTCAAATGGTGTCGTCCCCAGCAGTCGTACCCCTCGCTGATCACCACTCAGAGTTGGTGAAGCGCGCGCTTGAATCATTGCGATAACCAAGCCGTCGCGTGATAGCCGGACACATGCTTGGCGCCTGTGCGTCAGGTTAAGGTCAGCTAATCTGTATATCAGGATTGAGCGGCACTCGCTCGACAACGTGCAATCTGCCGATAGGGAAGGAATCTGATGTACGATCGAATCGTTGCCTCAACCGAGCAGTCCATAAGCGCTAGGGTCTGTACTCAATAAGGATTCCGGCTGAGCCCGGTTTGTGATTCAAGGTCTCCGAAGATGATTTGGAGGCCGGGATGGCGAAGGCGCTCAGAGCTGGCCCCGGTTGTTTGGACAGCGCCCCGCGAAAATTAAGTGGATTCCTGCCGGGTTATGCTGAAGGCGGGGCTTTACGATTTTGCTGTGGCGTCGGGAGGGCGTAAGCCCGACCAGAGCCGCAGCAAAATCGTTGGCGACGATCATGCGGCCGTCACCATCGTTTGCGCGCCGAAGTAAGCCTCGTCGGGCGTGCGTTCGTCAAGGCTCGAGTGAGGACGTCCTCGGTTGTAGAACGCCAGATATTTGGAAATCGATGCTCGCGCCTCGAGCACGCTGTCGTAAGCACGCAGATAGACTTCCTCGTATTTGACAGTGCGCCACAGCCGCTCGACGAACACGTTGTCGCGCCAGGCACCCTTGCCGTCCATGCTGATGGCGATGTTCGCGTCCAGCAGCACGCCGGTGAAGTCGAGGCTGGTGAACTGGCTACCCTGATCCGTGTTGAAGATCTCGGGCCTGCCGTGCTTCGCCAACGCCTCCTGGAGCGCTTCGACGCAGAATATCGTCTCCATCGTGATCGATACGCGATGGACCAACACCCGTCGGCTGAACACATCGACGACCGCCGCGAGGTAGACGAATCCACGTCGCATCGGAATGTAGCTGATGTCCATTGCCCAGACCTGGTTCGGCCGCTCGATCTTCAATCCGCGCAATAGGTACGGGTAGATCTTGTGGCCCGGTGCGGGCTTGCTCGTGTTCGGACGGCGATAGATCGCCTCGATCCCCATGCGCTTCATCAGCGTCGCGACGTGGCGGCGGCCAATCTGCATGCCCTCACGCTGCAACAGCGATCGCAGCATGCGCGCCCCTGCGAAGGGATAATCGAGGTGCAGCTCATCGAGCCGGCGCATCAAGACAAGGTCCTCGGCCGAAACCGGCCGAGGTTCATAGTAAACCGTACTGCGGGCAAGGTTCAGGACCTTCGCCTGGCGCACGACAGACAGATCATGGTCGCGGTCGATCATCGCTTTGCGCTCAGCAGGCCCGCCTTGGTGAGCGCGCCGGACAAAAAATCGTTCTCCAACGCAAGCTCGCCGATCTTGGCATGTAACGCCTTCAAATCGACCGGCGCCTCGGCCGGTCCGTTGTCCTGCCCAAACACTCCGGCGGCGCCTTCCAGGAGTTGGGTCTTCCAGGTCGTGATCTGGTTCGGATGGACATCAAACAATTGCGCCAGCTCGGCCAACGTCTTCTCCCCCTTCACGGCCGCCAAAGCCACCTTTGCCTTGAATGCCGGAGAATGCGTCCGGCGACTCCTCTTCGTCATCTTCGCTCCTGATTCGCGGCAAGAAGCCTCGCCGCTCTCAGGCAGAAAATCCACTCAAGCTACTGTCCGAATTTGCGGAGCCAGCTCTCTCTACCTTTTGAACGATGCGGAATGGCGGCGGATCGAGCCGTTGTTGCCCCGTGGTCGGCGTGGAGCGCGTCGCGTCGACGATCGCCGGGTGATCAGCGGGATCGTCTACATGCTGCGTTCGGGCGGTCGCTGGCGCGATTGCCCGGCGGGGTATGGTCCCTACACGACGATCTACAATCGCTATAATCGCTGGAGCCGTCAGGGGATTTGGCACGACATCTTCAAGGCTCTGACCGGTCATAGCGGCATCTTCGGCACCGTCGCCATCGACAGCACCCACGTCAAAGCCCACCGCTCCGCCGCTGGCGCAAAAGGGGGGACTTCGCGCAAGGTATCGGCCGCTCGCGCGGCGGGCGCACGACGAAGCTCCACGGCCTGACCGACGCCAAAGGACGGCCTCGGGTGCTTTTGCTCACCGCCGGCAATGTCAACGACATCACCGTTGCCGCCGATCTGGTCCGCGCTATCGGTCCCTTCCGCCGCCTGATCGCCGACCGCGGATACGACGCCGATCACCTGCGCCACCTGATCAAGGGCCGCAAAGCTGAACCGGTCATCCCCTCGACCACATCAAGGCGCAGCCCTATTCCTTACGACAAACGCGCTTACAAGCAGCGAAACCGCGTCGAACGTATGTGGTGCAGACTCAAAGACTGGCGTCGCATCGCCACCCGATACGACAAACTCGCCAGGAATTACCTCAGTGCAGCCTTCATCGCCGCCGCAGTCACCTATTGGCTCAATTGAGTCCGGACCCTAGCGAGGCGGATGAATCGAGAGACTCAGAAGATGCCCTTCGCTTTGCAGAAACGATTGCAGGCATGGAGCTAGGTGATGATCAAGCGATGCAACATCCAGGGGGCGCTCAGGACGACGTACACTCAAGTATGTCGCGAGCCAGTTCTGGCCGGCAGACGGATCAGGCGGAATCGTCCGGCGCATTGCGCTCGGAACTTCAAGCGTGGTGCAATCGAGCACCCACGAAAAACAAATCATCATTCTTTCTCAGCAAACTGTGTTGTGCTCCATCGACGTCAGATTGAACCGCCCCGGGTTTGCCGGAGGCAATTTGGTTTAAGTTATGCCGCCATGGCGGGTTGTTCCAGCATGGCGTAGTAGCGTTGCTCGGCTTCGGCCGGCGGGATGTTGCCGATGGGCTCGAGGAGCCTTCGGTTGTTGAACCAGTCCACCCATTCCAGCGTCGCGAACTCGACGGACTCGAAGCTGCGCCATGGCCCGCGCCGATGGATCACCTCGGCCTTGTAGAGGCCGTTGATGGTTTCGGCGAGAGCGTTGTCATAGGAGTCCCCGACGCTGCCGACAGAAGGTTCGATACCAGCTTCAGCCAGACGCTCGGTGTATTTGATCGAGACGTATTGGCTGCCCCTGTCGCTGTGGTGCACGAGCCCGCCGCGATGGACCGGCCGGCGATCGTGCAGGGCCTGTTCCAGCGCATCGAGCACGAAGCCCGCATGCGCCGTGCGCGAGACCCGCCACCCCACGATCCTGCGGGCGTAGGCATCGATGACGAAGGCGACGTAGACGAAGCCGGTCCAGGTCGCGACATAGGTGAAGTCGGAGAGCCAAAGAACGTTCGGCCTTGGCGCCCTGAACTGGCGGTTGACGTGATCCAGCGGGCATGGCGCGGCCTTGTCGCTGATCGTGGTCTTGACGGGTTTGCCGCGGATGACTCCTTGCAAACCCATGTCCCGCATCAGTCGCGCCACCGTGCAGCGGGCAACATCGAAGCCTTCCCGCTCGAGCTGCCGCCAGACCTTGCGCACGCCATAGACCCGGAAGTTCTCATCGAACACCCGCCGAACCTCGATCTTCAGGGTAGCGTCCTGCCTGGCGCGCGCCGACAGCCTGGCAGGATCGCGCCGCCTGGCCACATGGGCGTGGTAGGTCGAAGGGGCGATCGGCAAGACCTTGCAGATCGGCTCGACCCCATGCGCCCCACGATGATCGTCGATGAAGGCGATCATGGCTTGGACCGGCGGTCGAGCTCCGCCATCGCAAAATACGCGCTCGCCTTGCGCAGGATCTCATTCGCCTGCCGAAGCTCACGGTTCTCCCGCTCCAGCGCCTTCAGCTTCTCGGCCATGTCGGTCGGAACGCCGGCCCGGTGTCCGCTATCGACTTCGTCCCTCTTGACCCAGTCGTGCAGCGTCTGCGGTGTGCAGCCGATCTTGGCCGCAATCGAGGTCACGGCCGCCCACCGCGACGGGTGCTCGCTCGCATGATCCAGAACCATCCGAACCGCACGAGCCCGGACCTCGGGTGAAAACTTGTTCGTCGTCTTGCTTGTCATGGCTCCATCCTCTCAGGAGTTGGAGCCTCCGGCAAACCCGTGGCGGTTCAGATGAAGCAAGTGCGTCGCAATCACGCGAGCAAAGGCAAGCGGCCATGGATCACATCCTGCGCTGTTTTGACAAAGGTGGGACGGACGTAGATTTAAGTGGCCTGAATTTGTCGCAGCTGCCCCCTGGGCTCAATCGGATTCGTCGTCTGCGCCGCTTGGATATTTCGGAGAACGCCGCGCTCACCCAGTTGCCCAATGAAATTTCCCAGTGCACGCGTTTGACGGAGCTCATTGCGGACAATTGCTCAATTGTCGAGCTGCCTCGTAGTATTGGGACGTTAAAGAACCTAACCACGCTTTCACTATCATTCAACTCATTGCGTGGATTGCCAGATGAAATAGGCGACTGCGAAGCGCTTGAGAAACTTAGCTTGGCAGGCTGCAAGCTGCGACTGCTACCCAGCACACTGGGAAATCTTCAAAATCTTTCGACGCTGGATTTGGCATCAAATAGTGAATTGAGCAATCTTCCCGATATGAACCTTGGAAATTTGGCTGTCTACGTTACAGGGACACAGCTGGCACTCATGTCCCGGGTATTCCGGTCTCCGGCGTTAGCGCATCCGGAGCGCTTGTCTTTGTCTAGAACATGTGAGGAAATAAAACGCAGGTGGAGTCAAGTCGGAAGCGAGTTATCCGCCGATGCGGGCTTCCGCATAGACAAGCTTCGGTGTTCCGCTTCCGCAACATTGGCGGAGAATCATGAAATCGCCTCTTCATGGCAGCATGCTGCAGCCAAAGTGCAGGAGTGGGCGAAGAAGAATTCCCCATTCACGAAAGAAGGCATTTTTGAACTAAATCGTATATTGCTGGGAAATGCGGACGAGGCTACGCGCCTCGGCGTTCTGCGAGAGGTGGTTGTGCAGGCTGCAGACGGGAATACTTGAACTGCCAAAAGATATCCGCCACCTCAAACACTTTCCAAAGAAATGGCCGCTTTCGCCGATTGGGCCGCAGGCAACGAGCGCGACTTGACATCCAGTGATCCCATGGCCGTGGTGGAGTTCGCGGCTCAGGTCCATCAGCGGCTGGCCAGTCTGCATCCCTTTGAGGATGGCAACGGACGAACCGCTCGCTTGGCAATGGACTGGGTGCTTTTGCGGCACGGACTACCGCCGTCACCGCCGATTGGACCAGCTAGCCGCACCCCGGCCGTGTTCTTAGGGGCTCGGCAAACTCAGATTGAGGATGTCGTACGAGAAACAGTTCAAGGCATGGAGGCTGCGCTTCGAGAAGCGGCGCCCGAGTTCGACGCCAAACTCGTGTTTTCGGCCGGATAAGCGATTTCATCTGGACAAAATCAATGACCTGCGCGGGCCGAGGAAACTTGTTGTAGTGGCGATATATAGAGGGAGCTGCTGACACACCCACCCCGGTCCGCAGCCTGACACGTATGCTGTCGAACCAGCTGCCCCCAATGGCTTGTCGCAATACGGCTAATTGCGAGCTCGCCGCCGTCGATTGCGACTTCGCTCGCAAGCAATGTGAGCAGGAGGCTTCAGCCAGTAACCAATCTGAGCTGAAAACGGCTTCGATTGTCCTGTTCGAGCAGTTTGATCCCGTCGCTGCTGATTCCGCTCGATGTCGCCCGCCATTCCGGGATGATGTCGCCCGGGCTGACGAGTCCTCTTCTGGCTCCGATACGGTCCCATCTTTCGGCTTTGCGAAGGGGGACCTGGATGCCGACGGAGAGGTGCCGCCGAGGTCGGGCCGCGACCTTCTCCCGAAACTGATGCGCCGCAACCGTCGGCATCGGCCGGCCGCCATTAAAGCGCTCGCGATCGGCCTGCCAGCCAAAGCTTGGCGCACCATCACGTGGCGGCAAGGAACGAACGAAAAGCTGAGCTCGCGCTTTGCCCGCGTCCGGGTCCGCGCCGCGCACCGTGATTATTGGCAAACCACCCAGCGGCCGGAGGAATGGTTGCTGATTGAATGGCCGAAAGGCGAGGACCAGCCTACCAAATACTGGCTCTCGACATTGCCGGAGGATGTGGCATTCCGGACTCTCGTAGAGACGGCTAAATTGCGCTGGCGCATCGAACGCGACTATCAGGATCTCAAGCAGGAAGTCGGGCTTGGCTACTTCGAGGGACGCTGCTGGCGCGGCTTTCATCGATCATATGGAGGGTTTTAGTTCCAGAACTAGGCGCAGACATAGAAGCTCACATCGGCTCACAAACACAGCAGCCGATAGCCGATCGCTCACTCACTCCGCTAGATGGGGTCTCTTTGCTTTCGATTACCCACAATTTTGGGGCCGATCGTGGCGCGCCCAGCTCGATGTCGGTTAGCCGCGATAACCCGCGCCAGATCACGGTGTTTCCTGGAGGCCGATCGCTGGCACGCGCTAAGTACCCTCCAAGCCGCGCGATCTTGACGACATAGTGCGAGAGCGGGCTTCGTCGAGAGCGATCGCCACCCCTGTCTTTCACCAAGTGATCAAGAAGCCTGATTTCGGGATCTGTCAGCGCCGTCTGCGGTAGGGCATTTGGCGAGAAACGATTGAGCATCACGCTCTGCTGAACAACCGATAATAGAAGCACTCGGCATTTTGCTGGGCGTTTTTATTTGGGGGTACTATGCTCAATAGTAACTGGGAAATGATCAATGGGGCCCCGGCCCATCACAGATGGAGCGGATGATGACGAAAAAGACGAGACGGAGCATGCTCACCCTGATCGCCGCCGCCCAGCTTTGGTAGGTCGACAATTCTACGGTCTGTGTGAATGTGGGCCTGTTGATGAATGGAGCCAGCGCAGCTGGCGCTGGGCGTCATCTCTGGTCTTGTCATGGGTCCGGGCCGCGCCAAGGCTGGATCGGACGATTTGTCAATCGGCGGGTCAGCGGCAACCAGAGTGGGCATGCCAACCAAACACAACGGTACCAACCCGAATGCCTTCGGGCTTTCGATATTGACCCCTCAGATCCGCTTAATGACGCAGCGCTAGGGCGCCTACAGCCAAACGATTAGGGATTCAAGGATGCCAAATGCCAACATGCGACTGAGCGTTCCAGAAACTTTTTCTTCTCCTCTGACCAAGTCGAGTTATCCGCGCCTCGGCTCTTATTCGGACGAAGAGGCAAAACTTGTCACTGGTCTCACGGCGACGGTCAACGATGATCCGGCAGTGACCCGCGAGCATGGTGCTGACTGGCGGGAGGTCGCAAAGATCGTCCTACGCGTCGATGCGGGACGCGAGCCTGATCGCGCAAAGCAGGCCTATGGCAGCCACCTGGGGCGCCCAGTGAATGAGCGAGCATGGCTACCGTCAATCCTGCGCAGCGACGGACGAAGCCTGAACTGATGCGGCGCGGCTCCTTTCGCCGCGCTCCGAGGGCGTATCTCAAAAACAATTTCGCGGACGTTCTTATCGCTTGACGATTCGTCAAAGTATTGTTGATGCCCATTTCACCTAGAGCACGTTGTTTTTTACCGGAATCGGGATTCCCTGCGGCGAGGATTTCTGATTCAACCTCCAAGCTGGGGAACGGAGCCAGCATGGATGACGCGACCCTATTCGGAAGACATTCGCGAACGCGCTCTGGCGCGGGCTGACGCGGGCGAGACCGTTCGTTCGATCGCAGAAGCGCTTCAGATCAGTCCTTCCTGTGTGACGAAGTGGAAAAATCTGCGGCGGGAGACCGGAGGCATTTCTCCCGGCAAGATCGGCGGTCACAAGAAGCCGGTTTTGTCCGGCACCAATGCCGACTGGCTGCGCAAACGCATTCGCTCCGGCCCATTCACTTTGCGGAAGCTGACGCAGGAACTGGCGGCGCGCGGGATCAAGACAGACGTGCGGGCGGTGTGGACGTTCGTTCACGCCGAAGGGCTGAGCTTCAAAAAAAACGATCCTGCCGGCCGAACAAGACCGTCCCGATATCGCGCGTAAGCGGGCGCGCTGGAAGACCCATCAGGGCAGGATCGACGCTTCGCGCCTGGTCTTTATCGATGAGACCTGGATCAAAACCAACATGGCGCCGCTGCGAGGCTGGGGGCCGAGCGGGCAAACGTCTCCAGGCGTCTGCGCCTTTCGGCCATTGGAAGACCATGACCTTCATCGCAGCGCTGCGCCACGACCGGATCAGCGCGCCATGGGTCATCGACGGCCCCATCAATGGCGAGCTCTTCACCCTTTATATCGAACAGGTACTGGCGCCGACCCTCGCAAAGGGTGAACTCGTCATCCTCGACAATCTTGGCAGTCACAAGGGCAAGGCGGCGCGCAACGCCATCCGCGCCGCAGGAGCGCATCTGCTCTTCCTGCCGCCCTACAGCCCCGACCTCAACCCGATCGAGCAGGTCTTCGCCAAGCTCAAACACCTGATGCGAGCCGCGCAGACACGTGATGTCGAAGCGACTTGGCGCAAGGTCGGCGAACTCCTCGACCTCTTCTCCAGGGAGGAGTGCGCCAACTATCTTAAAAACTCAGGGTATGTTTCCGTATAAAAACAGCACGCTCTAGAAGCAAAGCCTGTCATGGCGTACTTCAGCCTTTATGTCCGCGCGAGCGCCAAAAGGCATAAATCCGCTCCCTGCGCGTTGGCCACAAGCGCCGTTCGATCTTCTTGCGAGATCATGGCGCTACTGCCAGCTCGAACACAAACAGACGGATGATTTTTGAACCAACGTTCCTCAGACCGTGCGCTCCGCCTGGGCTGTTGCGGATCAGATCGCCAGCGCGGACAGGAAAGACATCGCCGTCTCTCCACATTTCACCATGCCCATCAAGAACGAGATAGAACTCCTCCTCATTCGGCTTATGCCGATGCCGTCCAATGGACGAGCCGGGAGGAACTTCTGCGTAATCAACAAAATTGCACGAGCCTGCAAAATTGCCCGGTACAGCAATGCGACGGGAAAATACATCCCCTTCCCCGCAGTGGGCGCACTCTCGCTCGAGAGGCAGTTCGAACAAATTGCAGCGATCAAATGCCTTAGGGAAAAGATCAGGGTCAGGCATGACGACCTTCTCAAACCGCATCGCTTTATCTTAGTGTTGAATATGTCATACTACGGGATGTCAAGCCGAGGGCACAATCGTCGCCGTGACGGCGGCTCGGTTTTGAAGTGACCGCACCCCTCGGAATCGTGTTACGGTTATCGAGTTCGGGTTTGTTTCATCTTCATGGTCTTGCCGGCTCCGACCGCATGGGCGAGATTCGTCGATCCGGCCGAGACAACGCGCCAGATACCGCGCTTCTGGTGCCCATAAGGAACAAAGGCGCCAGAGGCACCCGGAAGCTTCAGGTGGGAGCCGTCGAAGGCTCTTGGCGCGATGTTGTTGAAGCGATCGTTATAGACCCTGGCCAGGCGATCGGTGCGATCCGGATCGGACCAGATCCAGCGCTGGAAGGCGTCCTTGATCTTTTGCAGCTTTGCTTTCGCGGCCTCGGTGTCGGCGACATTGAGCACGCGCCGCTCGCTCCTCTCCTCCTTGATGGTGTCGAAGATCTGCGGGACCCTGCTGTTGAGCGCGTCGGCGAGCAACTCGCCGGCGTGCCAGCGGTCGGTGCCCCCTCGGGTATCCAAGGAGGGGGCAATTCCTCATGACGCCGAGGGGACAACTTTCCATGGCGCGCGGCAATCGCGATCGGGTTTGCTTGCCACTTTGGGGCTCCGCCTACCAAATCTTGCAGGTGCTGAAGCTCTCGAGACCTGATCAACTGAAGCAGGATTTATGCACGACGTAGCGCTTGGTCGTTCTGTCGCAGAGCGTAGGCCAAGCCGCCGACCCAAATGGTTCGGTTGCGCCTGCGTGTCGTTGAGGAGCAGCTTGATTGGACGGAATCTATTTTAAGCGACTTGGAGATCGGCATCAATGATCTCCAACATCTGCGATCTCCTGTCGTTGTACCATGCAAGCTGTGGGGCCGTCGGGTTGCGTCCGGCTGCTGTCCCACAATAGGTCCGACAGTGATGGCTGACACCTTCTCTCCATTCTGCCTCTCCATTCTGCGTGTCGACAAACAAGCGCCAGGAAGTGTGCTTGGCGCTGGTGCCAAGCCTTTCATCAAGGTTGGAAAACACTCACATCGTGTCAACCTATTCGCGGCGGTATTCGAAGCCATGAAGCCATGCAAGGAATCCGCGCGAACTCAATCCTTGCAGTCACTGAAGCGTGCCGGTTGCACGCGGGAACTTGTCAGATCCACAGCCGATTGTCTGAACGACGGCACTTACCGGATCACGCGGCACATCCACCTCAAGGAGCATCCAAGGCACCTTCGCTCGCAGCTGTCGGAGCGCACCACCATCGGAGGACCCTTGGTGACAATGCTCATTTCACGGGCGACTGACCGAAAGAATCGTCAAGTTAGAGGACTACCAGGAGATCGACATGAAACCTTCGCTGGCCGTTTCGCCGATTGAACATCCCGACGTCGCTGCGCCGGAGCTTGAACTATCGCTTGAAGCGAGCCGCTCTTGCCGCTTTGGAGTCGACCTGTTTGAGGATATCACTTCAGCCTCTTTCACGCGATGGATCAAGACTCATCTGAACGACAATCGTATCCTCGTCGTTATGACGCCAACCGTTTATCGCCTTTATTCGCAACAGCTCAGCGCTTGTTGGTCAGTGCTAGACGTCGAGCCGCGTGTGTTCGTGCTGGCATGCACAGAAACAACAAAATCTATTGATGCTGTCATGGCTGTCTGTCGTCAGGCCCAAGAAGCGGATATCGATCGCCGCGGTGTTCTTGTTTCGATCGGCGGTGGCGTGTGCTCCGACATCGTTGGTCTCGCCGCGTCTCTTCTGCGTCGGGGTATATCCCATGTGCGCATTCCGACCACCCTAATCGGGCAGGTAGACGCGGGCATCGGACTCAAGGGCGGTGTCAACTTTGGGGTCCTCAAGAGCTACATCGGTTGCTTTTATCCGCCGAAAGCGGTCGCTGTCATTCCGACATTCCTTAAAACCCTCAGCGAAGATGGCATCCTCCAGGGCATCGCCGAGATCGTGAAGCTCGCGTGCGTTTGTGATGGTGCGTTGTTCGAGGATGTTGAGGCGACCGTCACCGATCTGACGCGAACGCGATTTCAAGAGCCAGAGGCCGTCGCAAAGAGGGTTCTGAGGCGGTCGATTTCGGGAATGCTTACTCAGCTCAGCGAGAACCCTTTCGAGACGGTAACATTGGAGCGTGCGGTCGACTTTGGTCACACCTTAAGCCATCCATTGGAAGCAGCGACAGGTTACCAACTGCATCACGGTTTCGCCGTCGCAATTGACATTGCGTTCAGCGCAATTCTGGCGTCGCGATTGTCGTTGATAACAGAGCGGGAGGCGCTGCGCATTGTTCACCTGCTCACTAACGCGGGGCTGCCGATCTATCATGCAAAACTGGACGGATCACTGGTCGAGGGCGCGTTTGACGCCACAAAGAAACACAGAGATGGCGCGCTCAACTTAGTGGTGCCCACCGGGATTGGCCGGCACACTTTTGTAAAGGACACCAATTGCCTCTCGATGTCTCTCATTGGAGAAACGATTGAGTATCTACAAAAGGCGTCTCACACAACAGCGAGAGTTCCAGTGGACGACGCAATCAGGAATCAGCACGAAAATGCTCGAAACGCGCTCAGCCTCTGAGGATACGGCTGAGGTCAACGTGGCGGCTTGGACGGATCTTGCATGGGAGCTTGCAGGGTAGATTCATCAGAGCGATCATCGTCGCTTTCCCATGATGCTCGTGGATCGATGCGCCACTGCACTCACTCCGTGAACTCCAGGTGAAACCTGTTTGGGCCGGTCGATTTGCTGCTGAAATTGAGCGTCTTTCCCGATAGTGCAGTCAGGCTGCCGGAGGCGAATTTGACGAGCACTCGTCCGGATGTCGCGATGCCGGAAGGTATACCGTCTTTCATCATGACGGCGCCCTTCGATTCGACGAGTTGCGTCACCGCTAGTCCGCCACTGGTTCGGTGGATCCCCCCACCGAAAAAGTAGGATGTTTGAGGGCCGTCCGCTTCGCCGATGACCATCGCGCTATACACCGCGCCCTTCAACATGCCGTAGGTTCCTAGGCACGTGTATTGCTGGCTGATCAGGGCATGTCCGTTCCGGTCGCCTATTTGGTCCTGGTCAGGCAGACCAAACACGTTGCATTCGTAACGTCCAATCGTCTCAGGAAGCATGATCCCGCTTGTGCCCATCGTGGCTCCGCTTGCGCCGATCAGAGCCACAACAGAACAAGCACACGTCGCCAGAATACGCGTCTGGCGCGCGTTCTTGACTCTTCGAGATCGGGGATTTGTTAGCAATGGATATCCTCCCTCTTGTTGCTTCACAATATGCTCCTCCGTAACTCCACAATTGCGCGTGATGCGACACCTGCAGAACCTCGACGTGTCAGCACAATCTCTCCCTCAGGTCATGCTTCCCGGCATGAAGCAGCGGACGATCGGATGACCGTCCATATACATGGGCCAGACCATTGTGCGACCGACCAGGTTGGGCGTGGTGATCACGCGATCCTCGGGAACGTCGATCCACTCCCCTTCGATCCGCACGCGGTAATGTCCGTCCTTGCTCTCCCAATCGACGTCGGCAATAAATCTGCCGTCGGCGTCGGCGCAGCATTGTTCGCCCTTCCTGCTGCGCAGGCTCTCAAACCACGCCTTCATGGGCGAGTTCACATACTGGCCTTCATCGCGGCCATGCGCGGGACCTTGTCCGAACCCTACCGCGAGGAGTAGCGCAGGCATAAGAAGCTTCCTGAACATCTTAGCCGCCCTCAGCGTTAGCCGGTGCGATAGCCGCCAGTCGGCCCGTCGTGATCGACAAGCCGCCTACTTCGTAGTTCGGCGCTTCGATCGTTAACCGATTGGACATTGAGCACACCTTTCTTGAAATACGTCAGATGCAATGGTCGTTCGTGTCGCCGCCAGCATCAACGATGCGCGACTGCCGCGGCCTCGCCGATCCCTTGCGTTGGCGCCGCCTTAATAGATCTCACGAAAACAATACGGGACATCGCGGGTATGTCGGCGTCAGCTCTGCCATCTTGCCCAATGAGGATGAGCCCGGCCCCGCCATTCGCAACGTTCAGAATGACCGGCTCGCCGCCCCAGGTCCTGACCGGTTCTATTCCGATGATGCGAAATTCCCCGATGGGCTGCTCGAAATACTGCAGCCGCAATTGCGCGCCGATTTCTGCCGTTGCAAGCTGGAAGCCCAGTTGCTGCGCCCGCGCATAAATTGCCGCCAGCTTCGCGGTGTCGCCTTCAAAGCCGAGTTCTGTCGCAGATACCGCCACCAGCTCGACGTCCGTTTTGGTCGCGCTAACGGTAGCGGCGGGACGGACGAGAATTTCCTCAGCCTGGCCGCCGATCTTGCAACCTGCTGCATCCAATGCCCCAACAAGAGCGAACGAGCCCGCGAGGGTACCGACTTCAATTGTTCTCCAGGTCTGGATATCGGCCGCGGATGCAATCGGAGCTTTAGGCGTGCGACCTTGCTCGGCAGTCAGAAGTTTCAGTCGGTTCTGCAGGACGTCTCGCGCCGTACATTGGGCTTTGGCTTGGCTGATAAACGGGAGCAGGAGTGCAGCCCAGAGCATCACAAGAACGAGATACCGGCGACGGGGGATGGCTGCGATTCGCAAATGATCCGACACCGCAATCTCCGCTACTCAAATATCAACTGTCCAAATGCATCACTTCCAATGACTTCATTCAAAGCGCATCAGCCGCGATGCGCATGTCCCAAATGGGAGGGGCCGAGATAAAAATGACCCACGCACCGCGCCTGAACGCTATGAGCACTCAAGAACGACAGCATCGAAAGTATAGCACAACGCACCGGGCAACCCGCGCTTCATAGAGCGCATGAATTTATCTCCCTTCAAGGGTCTGTACGTTTCGTACAATCGCAACTTGATATGAGATGAGCCTCTTTGCACATAGCCGCCGCGTATTGGGGATTTCCGCGCCGGAGCGGAAGTGCCGCGACAGCCCCCCATTTTCTCGCGACAAACTTAGACGCGCATCTGCGCCGATATCGTGCGTTTTTGTGGTCTGTCATGCAGGATTACCGCTGTCGTGGCCACCAGATTGAGCCTGGGCATGCGGACGAGGCGCCCCAAGGGCATGAGCTACCATGGACCGGGCACCTGCCAGATTCAGAACAAGTTCGTCTCGCAACGAAGCGCGTGTTAAAGATTCGTGACAAGCTGGAGCGCGAGACGCGGTCATGAGAAAAAGCGACGTGACTTGTTCAGAGTGCGGCGCTGGTTTCCGTCGTCTCGAACTATGGTCTGAGCCCGGAGAGAAAGGCGAGTACTGCTGTCCGGTCTGCAATAGCACGCTAGAGATTTTCGATGGCACCCGGCTAATCGCCTACCGCCTTACGGTCGAGCCGTCCGTCAGAGCCAAGCGCGTTTAGTGCCGGCACGCTCATAGCGAGAGTTCATTGCGCATGTGCCAGCCCGACGTTTTTGCTTGCGCTCGCTCTGCGGCTGTTGTCATTTTTCATCCACTCTTGTTTTGATTCCTTCGGCAAGGTAACCATGACCGCGGGATCACCTATTCAGATTTATTGACTAGATGGCTACGATCCTGAACTTTCCTCAACTCGACCCAGGCAGGTCCGAACAAGACCGGTCGCATTCGGAAGCTTCCGAAGTCATGAGCCTTGCAGCATCCTTGCTTTCGAAGATCCACAGTGAAGGAATTCGTACGGCGAACGATCTGCGTGACGTCATTGTCTTCCTTGAGCGCGCAAACGCATGCATTCGGCTTCTCATTGGCCGGATCGAAAGCGGGGCAACTCGAAAGCGACTGGAGGCGCAGTCCAGGAGGATTGATCAACTTATTGCAACGACGCGCATGAACGCCACGCATCTGTTTTAGAATTTCATTGCGGCAACTCGTTGCAGAGCATCTGGGGAGTGCACTCATAAACAGCCGATGCCTGCTTATGGGGTAAAACGGAAATGCGCCAACGGCACGGAGATTTCGTCTTTAACCCCGAGCCGACATCGGTCGGATAGAAAATCCTGCGATGGAGCGGGCTCCTGCAGCGCGTTGAGTTGATATATGAACCTCGCAACCGCCGAAACCTGCTCACCTTGCTAGGCATAGACTCCGCCGCCTCCCGGCCCATAGGGTCGAAAGGCGGCTCGTGACGTGACACCATTACGCTAACCGAGAGGTTCTCACATCCCGAAGGCAGGCTTTCTCTGCCCTCAGGACAAGCATGCCATGGCGGAATCCGGCGTCAATCGGATGTCGTTCTGTTCAATAAAACCGCGGGTTTGGCGCGGCCGTGCACCGTGATGACGAATCAAACTCTGGATTAGCGTACTGAACGCCCGTCTCAGTTGCTCGACAGCGAGCCCTCAATGCGGATCCTTCGTTTGCACCGCAGGGCGTTGACTGGATGCAGGGCTTAACCTGCAATGACTGTCGCGTATAGGCCCATGAAAATCGATGGACCGCAGGCCACTCGACCTTTATCGGCAGGCCGCACGATCGAATACGCCTCCGGCACAAGTGGAAGCGTCGAGTTTCGGATTCGAGAAGACCGGCGGTGCGCCATGCTGTCGCCTTGCACTCGAACGATGTCCCTAACCGCATCGTCATCCGCCAAATGCTCGATGACATAGTCACGCACGAAGTCGCGCAGGGCATCGGCGTCCCAATCCCCGCGACCCAAGATCGCCTGCTGGCGCCATGGGCCGGGCTCGCCAGCCGCTTCCGCGCGCATCCAACCAGTCTTGCGTTGTTCATCTCCAAGCAAGCCTTCCAGGAACAGGCCGGCATTCGTGGCAACACGCTCTTGCGTGAACAACGGACGATTCCGCTTCTTGATCTCCCGAAGCGACGCCGCCCACAACGCAAGCGTTTCCTCTATCGACGCTGCCCGCGTCCACGATCTCCGAATCATGGTTGCCCATAGATTCAGAAGCCTACCGAAAAAACAACTGTAATACTAAGACATGGGCAAGTCGAAAAGCTGACAAATCCGACGCAAACATGATGCGAACTGCGGATCTTACCTTGGCACAAAGAGTGCAGGACTCGGTAATGCCCGGGGGATGCTCTTTCCCGTGGCTAGTCGGCATCGTGCTCAGCGATCGTCGACTCTGGAAGTTAGGGGCATGTGACTCAGTGCTTCCTCATTCGAGCTCGGTGCAAAGTCATGTGACCGCTAATTTTCCTGTCAGCGGGCGGACAGGAACAGCGTCCTCTCGCCGCGGACGTCCGTTTACGCCCGCGCTGCTCCTTTGAGGGGGGTAACGAACCCGTCAGGTTTCAGACGTTTGGGCGTTGATACCGTGAGGCAGATGTCAGTTAAGGCGTTTCTGTTTTGAACACGACCAGCGTTTTGCGGCTATCAGAAGCCGAACAAGGACCAAACGGAGCAGACTGCCGTCTGCTGCATGCGAGTTCTTTTAAAGCGTAATCAGTACCTCGAGTGGGCTGACGCCGCCGCCCGGTGTTTGCTTGTGAGTTGTTGAACCATTATCCAGGAGTGGCGAGATGCGAATGGGCAATAACCAACTTACCGGTTTTTTAGCGCTTGGGGAGAGGATCCTTGACGGGTCGGCTGAGATCGCGGGTATGAGAATGGCCATCGACGAAGCCCATCATTCACTGGCTGCGCTTCGTTCCAGGAGTACGACAGCCCCACCTCTGCGGAACACTGCACTGCCCGAGGGCAGCGAGGGAGAGTATGGAGGGGAACGAGCGACGGAAGGCGGAATAGGAGACGGACCAGGCCTTCTTGCCCGCGTGGTAAAGTTCGGTTTGGCCCTCGCGGGTGCAGGCTACGCCTACGACAAGGTCGCCAACGACTTCTTCCTGTCCACCACCTCCCTGCATGACGGGAAAATGGGCTTCACCAGCAACGAACGGCTCAGGACAGCCCAGGCGAACGCGAGGGAGTATTACACAGGGTATCACGCCGCCGACGCCGAAGCTCAGCGTCTGAATGGGCGTCCCCTCAACCCAATCCGCACCTGTGGCAACAACCAGTTCGTAACCATGATCGACTACCGGGCGGCGACTCGCGTGCACGTCGCCCGCCTGGTGGACACAACGCAGGCGCACCAGTCGCTCGTTCTAAACCTAGCCTGCATAAAGGGGCATCTCATCAACGACGAGTGCGTGGCCAAGTATAAACCGCCGCAGATACCGAAGGATCCAGACCTGACGAAGAGCCCGCTGTACGATCAAAAGAAAAAATACGCGCTGACGGGCGTGCTCAACGAGGAGACCGGCGCTTACGGCTACACGTCGAGGTCGATAACTCACCCGTTTATTAACAAAGGCGCGCAACACTGGCGAGAAGCCTTGCAGGGCGAGAAGGGACTAACGTCTAAGCGATGCACCGAAACGCTCGAGGCGCTGCTCGCCAACGACCGCGGCCTTAGCGAGGAGGTCCAGTTTGCTGCTGGCCAGGCCATCCTAAACGTTAGACAGGTCTATTCAGCGGACGCGCATTGGGGACATTCCGAGAACGTCGTAATGCGGACACTGGCCGAACACGGTTTCCTGTCACGAGCAGAAACCGAGAGGCTCGATGCGACCCTGATGTTCGAAGATCCGAACAAGAACCCGCTGAAGCGCAATAAAAGCCTGGTTGGGGAGCGGCTGCAGCAATTCGACACTCGCCTTCAGGAAATGCGTTCGGGTCACGATCCCGCAGTAGTCGAGGATGTGAACCATCCGGAGATCGCGGGCATGAAATACCTGCCCATCGCGCACTTCAAGTTGAACGAGCAGGGCAATGGGTTCGAGGACTGCTCTGGATTGGGTGACTCATTCACGTGCGCCAACGCGGTCGCCTGCATCAACCACGCGCGCTTGATGAGTGGTCAGCCGCGCCTCTCAAAGGAAGAAGTGATAGTGATCGCAGCCTGCCTGAACGCTGTGTACGACGACACGAGCTCAATTCGGCACACGCTCCACGAAATAGCGCGCGGTTGCTTCGCAGGCGCAGGTTACACGATTGAGGATGCGGATGAGTTCTACGCAGGTGTCTGCCGGAAGGCGGCGGAGGAGTACTACGGTGGCAAAAATCTCTCAAGGCAAGATTGATGATATGAAAATTCGGGCGTAGATCAGCCCCCTCGCGGCGACTTACTATCTCTGTACGGTGAATTTGACCGGTTGAGCGCCGGATCAGAATAGGTGACGCCGATTCCACCGTGCGGGTTTTGCCAACTTCCTTGGCGAAAGAAGCACGTGCCGACCGGCGTACGCATCAGTCAACGAAGGGGTTCGAATTGCAACGCGTTCGGGATGCGACCGGATCGCGCGGTGTGGTTTATCAGGAGAAAGATGTTCCAGATCCTGTCCTGTTTCTCGCGCGCACAGGCGATCGCGCTGAAAAACGGAAAACTCCGCCCCGACTTCCCCGCCAGCGATATGCGCGCGGTCTTCGAAGGACTCGGGGACGCTCGTCGTGCATAACGACACAGCGCTCAACTTCCTCGACGAGGTACTCGGCTCGTGCGTCTGGATCGACTACGATGTTCCGGGCAGTGCGGCGATTAAACGACGAGAAGCGGCCCTAGCATAAGCGGCCACCTGAACGGTTCGAGCAGGTAGCACCGTTCAATTCCGACAAACTTCCAAAGTTGCCGAAGCGCCTCCGTTGATCAGGCAAGCTCGGCGGGTCTCATTGCATGACTGGAATGTCTTCAATGCACCTCGACCGGCGGAGGCCGTGGCAACCTTCGCCTCGTCTCACGGCGTCCGCATCCAAACATCGCACTCGTCATCGGTCATCGGAAGCGGCCTGGACTTGATGGCGCAGTTGCCCTTGAACTCAGCCCAGATGCCAGCGAAGCCCTTCCCGGCGTGCTGCGATTGACCGCGCGACGGAATGCAAGTATCGCGGTTTGGTTGATTATTTTAAAGACGATTTGACTGTTAGATCGGACCTGCTATGTAAGCCGCCCGATAGAGGAGAATGGTGTGGCGAAAGCAAAAAAGATTTTGGCTCGCAAGTCCTACACTGCTGCTGATTTAAAGCTGCTAAAGCAACATTCGAAGGCGAAGACTCCGGTTGCGAGGATCTCGAAGCAAATGAAAAGATCTGTTGGTGCGCTTCGGCAGAAGGCATTGCAATTGGGAATAGGTCTCGGCCATCAACGCTGATCAGCATCAGCGTATTTCCGTGCATCTCACAGTCAACGAAGCATTTCGCGGATTGACCAGTCACGATTGTGTGCTCTGAGGAATGGCGTCCGCTCGATCCAGCGTCATCAAGTTTGCAATATTCTTTAGCGTCGTCGAACAAACTACTTGCCACGCTCCAACCATCACCCGTCAACGTCTCCCACAGTCCTCACGGTGCATCACTCCCAATTGTTTCATTCGACTCGCATCAGCGATGATGGCTCTCCCAAATGGGAAAGGTCGAACAACAATGATCAGCACTCCGCCCCGGACGGTCCGTGCCCAAGTCGTGCCGGTGTTTCCAGGTTGAACGCGCTAGCGTCTTAATTCCGTCAGGATTTCGTAAGGTCGTCGTCAGCCTGCCGTGCAATCATTCGTTATCGTCAGTCAGCCCCTGCACGTGATTGGCGGCATAGAGGCCCGGCCAGATTTGCCTCCAGTGCCGGGCCTCGCCTTGCGTAGTGCTTTAATGCCGGTGGCACGCTTGGCTGAAGCTTTGACCTAGGTGTTGTCCTCGCCCTCACCCTGCTGCTGCCGCGCGTCCTCGGGCTGCAGATAGCCGCGCTGGATGCGGGGCTCACTGCCAGTTCCCATCTCCACAAACGCTTAATGAACGACAAGAACTCATCCGGCTTGCTTGAGGTACAGGGCCTTCGGCTGATACGAGCATTCCTGGGCATAGGGGATGAAGCCGGCCGCAAAAACGTGCTCGAATTCGCGCAGCGACTCGCCGAAAGCGCGCACGGCCCTTCAGACTCGCCACGTGAATTGATCTCATCGCCATCAGTCGAGCTTCCGAGCTAGTCTCCCCAACATGGCCGCCAACGAAACCGCAACCTACCCGGGGCCGGGCTCCATTCCGGTCTGCCACGCTGCAAAACTGCAATGACCTTGGCTTCGCCGCGAAGCGGTGATGCTTCAAATGCTATCTTGTCCGAGAATAAGCTGAGCGCTTCGATTTGAACGGTCCGTTCATGCGTCCAGCGATCGGCGATTACACGTAGTTTCGGATGATTTCTTCACACATCGGCCAACGAAATGGCGTCTTCGATCGGGATCAGCATCCGACGTTCAGCGGGAAGCAGACGTTTCTTCAGCCTGCGGCGAGCAGGGGCGTCGCTTCTGCAAGCGGCGGCCTCTCCCCGCGCTAGGCTGCGGCGGATTCTTCGTTCTGCAACGCGTGCAGGAAGTCCGCGGCGCGCTGGGCGTGCGACGACGCGGTAAAGATCGCGCGCTTGTCACTCTTCAAGACTTTGATCCACGACGAAATGTAGGACGCATGATCCTCCCTCACCTCCGGCGTGAAGTTGAGATCGGCCGAGAGGAATGCCGCACAGAGCTCCGCTACCAACTCTTCCATTGCGTATCCTTCATCACCAAAGCGCTTGCGTCCGAAATCGCGATTGAGGCGCTTTTCCTGCTTGGTCCAATGCGTGTTATGCCGATATCGGCATAACGGACATAATGCCGTAACCCGAATTATGCCGATGACCAACGTTGGCGGCTGTCAGAGCTGGTTCTGGCCGTTCGTCAGCTCGGCATAATCGGATTTATTACGCACAGCGAGTTCGGTCGCCTCTAACCCGGCAGAAATGGGGTGGGAAGCTGACGGTCGTGTTTTTGAGTTTTGTTGGCAAAAGCAGCCATTACGCTCAATTGCTTTGCACTGTTCCAACCGGGAGCTTCCCGGCTTGATGAGCCAAACGTAGGCTACTAAATGTGCCGTCATCTTCGAGGGAGTTTGCCACATGATCGATATCGACAAGGTGAGGGCGGATACCCCCGCTTGCGAGCAAGTGCTGCATTTTAACAATGCGGGGGCTTCATTAATGCCTCGTCAGGTCTACGAGGCGGTCAAGGGCGTGTTGGATCTAGAAAACGGCGTGGGCGGCTACGAAGCCGAGCGGCGCCTAGCAGACGATTTGCAGGCATTTTACAGCGAATTCGCGGCCCTTTTGAATGCCAGGCCGGATGAAATCGCCTTTGTCGAAAACGCCACTCGTGCGTGGGATATGGCGTTCTATGCTCTCCCCCTCCAATCGGGCGACCGGGTCATTACACACGGTTCAGAATATGCGTCGAACTTCCTGGCATTTCTGCATCAGGCCAAAAGACGTGGGATCGAGATTGACATAGCGCCTTCCGACGAGAGCGGACAACTCGATGTCGCTGCGCTCGAAACTCTGATCAGGCCCGCCACAAAGCTTATCGCCATCACGCATGTCCCAACACAGGGTGGGCTGGTGAACCCGGCAGCCGCAGTTGGCCAAGTCGCCAAGAAGCACAACATCCTTTACCTGCTTGATGCATGCCAGTCAGTCGGCCAGCTTGAGGTGGATGTGAAGGCCATTGGTTGCGACATCCTTTCCGGCACCGGCCGCAAATTTCTGCGGGGGCCGCGCGGCACCGGCTTTCTCTATGTCAGTAACGCCATTGTCGAAAAACTCGACCCGCCATTTATCGACCTTCTGTCGGCCAACTGGACGACCAATGATCAGTACGAGCTGGCGGCGGGCGCAAAGCGTTTCGAGAACTGGGAAAGCTATGTCGGCGGCCGCGTCGGTCTCATGACTGCTGTCCGATATGCGCGGAGCATCGGCATCGCGGTGATCGAACAGCGCGTGTCGTCCTTGGCCGCCACGCTTCGGGATGCTCTTTGCGGTGAGACGGGTGTTTCCGTTCATGACCTCGGGCGGACGAAGTGCGGCATCGTCACCTTCCAGAAGCAAGGTCTCGAACCGCAGAACATTGCCGAGCGCCTGAGAGCCCAGCAGATCAACGTCTCGGTGTCCGGCGTGCCCTATGCCCGGCTTGATCTTGGCGGGCGGGGGCTCTCCTCGCTGGTTCGCGCCTCCGTGCACTACTTCAACACGGAAAAGGAGATCGAACGTTTCGTGGAAATAGTGTCCAGCCTTATTCCCACTTGATGGAGGGTGATGGCTGCTTTTGGCAACTCAGCTTTCCACTGTGAACTTCTGAGATGGGGTCGTTTCTTGCCGATGGGCTTTGGAGGGAGAGCAAAAAGTCGGAAAACAGATACGGATTTAACGTGAAGTTGTCGCTCCAAAACCATGGAGCACAAGAATGCACATATCCGATCAAGCCACCTGCTTCGACCCGTACTTGGCATCATTCGAGGAAAGTCTTTCCTCCAATAACTATAAGCCCGATACTCTCGCGAATTACCGCTGCCTGCTGCGTCGCTTTGGACGCCTGCTCGACGCTGAGGGTATTGCGCCATCCTCACTGACACCAAACCTTGCTGCTGAGTTGGCGCAGCGCGTACCAACCGCCCCAAAATGCACCATCAAGGTTTACAATCTTGTTCGGCGCTTCGTCGCGCACCTGGTCGAAATTGGCGTGGCCGCTATCCCGCCGCTGACACCTGCTCAGGCGGAGCGGGCCAAATTACTGAGCAGCTTCGAGACCTATCTCGTCAAGCAGCGGGGCCTCAGCCCGCGGACAATCTACCACACGCTGCGCTTTGCGAACCGGTTCCTTGACTATTCGCTCGCGCCATGGCCAAATCGCAGCCGCTCTAATCAACCCAGCGGCCGACCAAATAGGCTGCTTCCCTTGTCATCGTCCGTCATATTCGGCCCAAGCATCGGGTGTTTCATAGACTCGAACGCACGACATTCCTTGAAATTTGCGATTCAGTCTTTGCCAGATCCAAATGGCAATGTTTTCCGCCGTGGGATTCCCCAATCCTTCGATCTCATTCAGACATCGATGATCGAGTGCATTCATCACTTCGACGAAGGCCTCCTCGAGGTCGAAGAAATCGACGACGAATCCTGTGATCGGATCCACCGGTCCATCGAGTTGCACTTCAATTCGATAGGAATGGCCGTGCATGCGGCTGCACCTATGTGCGGCCGGCACGTTCGGGAGACGGTGAGCCGCCTCGAATTTGAACGCGTGCGATATCTTCATTGGAGGCTCAGATGCTTGCAGATGTGGTGATCCGCCGTCGCCAATGCGAGCGGCGCCGAACATGAAATCAGGCAAGTTCCGCGGTGAGCTTCGCCATCAGTCGATCTTGGCTGCCTTGGCATAGGTTTCCCGTGAAACCATCGGAATGGCCCCTCCGCGGGTCGGATCCGCGAAGGGGCCGCCCGCCGAAGCGTAGTTCTTACCGGTGCGACGCTCGAGTACGATGCCCATAGCCTCGATGTTCGGGATGTCCGTTTCGCGCAGCTTCGGCATCAACGGCTTGCGGGCCAGCGCCGCCTCTACGTAGGGTGCCAGTTCCTCTTCTTTACGTCGGACGCGCCCGTCTTCCCGTTCCTTTAGTGCGGGCATAACCTCTTTGGCAAACAGCTCGAGTGCCTCGCAGATATGCTCGTGCTTATTCAGTCCACATTGCTGGATGAAGATCATCTGGTCGATACCGACATCCGCGTAGCTCATGAGATGGTCACGAACGCTCTGAGGCCGACCGATGCTGCCCGAGCCCGGCGTCTCCTTCATGTCGTCTTTGACCGCTTGGAAGCGCCGCCACAAATTCGTGCGCCCAGGACGATGTTCACCATATATCGCATAGTGTGCGATCGAATATCCGAAAAACTTGAAACCATCGATTCCGCGACGCATCGCTTCCTCGACACTCTCATGAACCATCATACCGTTGAGCGTTGCAATATTAGCGTTCACCGAATGACCGATGGGAACACATTCGTCGGACTTGATGGTCTCATAGTATTCGTCCCGCCAGAGTTTTGCTTGAGACGCTTCGACAAACCCAAAGACCAGCGCGCCTACACCATAACGGGCGGCGCGCAAAATGCTGTCGCGCCGCGAACAAGCCATCCAGAGCGGTGGGTGCGGCTTCTGTATCGGCTTTGGCACGATGTTGCGGGGAGGCATTTTGAAGAATCGCCCCTCGTATCCCGGATACGGCCGCATCGTCATCATATTGGCGGTCTGTTCGACGCCTTCTCGCCACATCGCACTCTTCTGCTCGGGCTCTATTCCAAACCCATGCATCTCGATGAGCGAGGCGGATTCTCCAGTCCCCCACTCGACGCGTCCTCCAGAGATAAGATCGAGCGTCGCGAGGCGCTCAGCTACCCGCACTGGATGATTGTAGTGCGGCGGCGAAAGACAAATGCCGTGGCCAATACGGATATTCTTCGTACGCTGCGAAACGGCACCCAGAAAGACTTCGGGTGCGGACGAGTGGGAGTATTCCTCCAGGAAGTGATGCTCGACCTGCCACATGTAATCGAATCCGAGCCGATCGGCGAGCTCGATCTGCTCCAGCGCGTTGTCGAACAATTTTTTTTCGCCGCCATTTTCCCAGGGCTGCGGTAGTTGGTGCTCATAGAACACTCCAAGCTTCATCTGTTTTCCTCTGGCGGAGCAGTCATCGCGGTTCGTGTTTCTCGGATGCGACCGGCATGGTCGCGCCATCGATCGCCGACCACGGGCACCATGCGATCCACGTTCCTGCTCCAGCATTTGCTGGCACAACCTTCATCGCAACATGCACGGCCGGACTGCCGGCTTGGGAAGCCAGAGTTTGGCAAGGGCATTGGTCCGCACCAGCTGGCCTGGCCTCATCTGAACTCCCTCGCCAGCGACTGCAATATCGCCGTGACGGCGCCCTTTGACTACCGAGCAATCTGCGTGCCAGGGGTCTGCAAGCCACGATTGAAGAGAGGATGCAACGATTTGCATCGCGCCGACGCAACGTTCTCACCCTAATGTCGTGTTTCGGACATGGGCCTCTCCAAGCAAAGCGGGGCGAGATACGACGAAACCAAGTGTCGAGCTCGGACAATTTTCCATATTCGTCCTCACGCCGACGCAGAAGCGGCGCGATCGTCATTCACGATTGAAGTTGCCCCATGCATCCAGGTGTGGGACGGGTAGGAGCTGCCTCTATGGGCACATGTTGGACGCAGCTGGTTTGGGCGAGCATTGCAGCCGCAAGTGAGCAACTGGCCCGACAAAGAATGGGGACCGTTGTGCGATATTTCCTGATTTCCACTGCCATTCTGACCAGCTGCTTTCAGCTCCCGAAAACCTGTGCTGAGCACATTCTTGTCTCGCCATCCGGCGACAAGGCATATCGCTCCATCCAGGAGGCCATAGACGCATTGCCAGCTCGCGGTGGCGACATTCTGATTGCGCCGGGCATCTATCGCGAGAAGGTAAAGGTCGGCAAATCTGGCGTTCATATCAGAGGCACCGGGAAGAAGCCGGAAGACACGGTTGTCGTCTATGGCGACGGCGCGATCAAAGTGGGTGGAACCGTTCATTCCGCCACAATGGACGCATCTGGCGATGACTTCCGGCTCGACAATCTAACGGTACAAAACGACTATTCCCTAGATCCGGTCAATCCGCCGTCGCAGGCGGTGGCGCTGGCTATTACTGGAGACAAGGACGTTATTACCCACACCCGCCTACTCGGTGCACAGGACACGCTGTTCGCCAACAAAGGGCCGAATGGCCGAAGAGCACGGCAATATTTTTCGGACTGCTATATCGAGGGACATGTCGACTATATATTCGGAAACGCCAAGGCCTATTTTCAGCGTTGTGAGCTGCACGGCATAGCCAATCAGGCAGTGGTGTACACCGCACAAAGCAAAGACTCGCCGGAGGAGGACAGCGCCTATGTTTTTGACCATTGCACTCTGACCGCCGATCCCGCCGCACGTGGCATCGCTCTTGGCCGCCCTTGGCGCTCTTATGCTACGGTGATCTTCTTATCCACCAAGATGAATGCTCCGGTGATAGCGGAAGGCTGGATCGAGTGGGATCGCGACAAGACCAACAGACTGATGACAGCCTACTATGCCGAATACCAATCCACCGGAATCGGCGCCAATCTCAGAGGACGGGAGCCTTACTCCCATCAATTGACGGACGATGAAGCTAGGCAATGGTCCCTCAAATCTTTTTTTGCCGATGACACGAACTGGCTGCCGAACTCATTGTCAAAATAGGCACTAAGGGCCGGTCGTGGAATTTGATCCGTCTGCCGTCGCACCGTTCTCTCGCGCGCACACGGGGCATTATCCGACCCATTAAGGTTTGCGACCGCTTCGCGAACCTCGTCAGATTCTAGGACAGCCAAGCTTATCCCTCGACTAGGCCCCGAGTAACACCGCCAGCCACATTCCTAGCGCCTGCTATTCTTGTTCGGTCAAGTGCGGATGCTACAACGAAGCGATGAGTACTACCGGGGCGCGGGGCCGTCCTGGGCGTTGGGAGGTGGTTAGCGGAATGCCTTTGCACAGCCTTCCCATGCACCCGACGACAGTGGGGCTTGCCCACTCCGCAACGGCGGCCACACGTCGGACACCACCGCATCCGCATTTTCCACCTGCCAGGTCGCAGAATCGGAAAATCGCACATCGTCGAGCGCAATCTCAAGGTTATGACCTCCATCAAGCCCGTGCATCACCAGCGCACCATCACCGCCACGCACGTGGCGTAGGGCGATCTTTCGGTAGAGCGGAATTCGATTACCGGATGCATGGATGTCATAGCGTGTATCAAAATAGATGGGCCATCGGTTGCCGCGCAGGCACACATTCTCATAAGTCACCCTCTCCACCAGACCGCCCCGGCTGACATCGCTCTTGATGCGCAGGCCAGACGTCGTGCCATCCAGGGTCAGGCCATGCACCAGTATGTCGCTGACACCTGAGCTCACTTCACTGCCGATCGACATGCCGTGCCCCCAGCCAAAGTAGTTGTCGATAATGGAAATATGGCGTGTGGGACCATTATTGCCTGCTTTGATAGCCACATTGTCGTCTCCAGTGCGGATCTGACAGTGAGTAATCGTCACATCCTGGCTGGCGCCGGGATCGATGCCATCTGTATTGCGGGCGTCGGCCGGTGTATCGATCGTGACGCCCCAAAAGGTGGCACCTTCGACCCGGTTCATCGCCACGTGGAAATTTGGCGCATTGCGCAGTGTGATGCCGTGGAAGGTGATGTCATGGGCATGATCGATCTGGATCAGGCGTGGGACGTTCTGATAGCCGCCCTCGGCTTGCGCGCGCCGAGCCAGCTGCCACCAACTCTCGGTAGTGCCGACCATGAGCGCACCGCCCTGGCCATCGATAATGCCCTCGCCATAGATGCCGCCACCACGTGTTTTGGAGAAGCTGATGAATGGCCGGCAGCCATCGCCCTTGCCTTCAATGCGACCGCAATTTCCGAAGCCTTTGTCATAGGCCTCCCTCTGGGCAACCGCGACAAGCGTGGCGTCACGCTCGATCCACAGCGTTACTCCGGATTTCATCTCGAGGGGGCCCGACAGGAACGTCCCGCCGGACAAATAAACCGCTGAGCCAGGAGGGCAGTGAGCAATGGCGTCTTGCAGCCTGGCTGTGTCGTTTTGTCTCGACGGCGCCAGGCGGGCGCAGACATAACCAGGTGCGACAGGTTCGGCGACCGTGCGGCGATCTTTCGCTTGTGCGCCGGCGCCTACGGCGGCGAGCATGGACAGCATCGCCCAATAGCGCAATGGGAGTAACATGAACAACCTCTTCGTTTTGCGGCGCCACCCATGCTCGCCCTCGTCATCCGAAAGCCGAATGCCACGTTGCTTCTAGCTCTCGTTAGACAAAGCTGTCCGGCAAGCAGCCAAGCCAGCAGAGGCTTGACGAAAACAACTTTGCAAAAGTGTGCTGGATCCACACGACACAGAAACAAAAGATGCGCGCCAAGTCTGATCACATGTGGCTGCGCCTGCCAGCAAATCTGAACTGCTGGAGCTCTTGCTCGGTCATGAACTGGTCGATCATGATGTTTCAGCCGAGTTTGAGGACTGATGACCGTGCTGTCGCGCCTACTCCACAGTCACCGATTTGGCGAGATTGCGCGGCTGGTCGACGTCGGTGCCCATCACCACCGCCGTGTGGTAGGCCAAAAGTTGCACGGGCACGGCATACACCATCGGCGTGAAGGCTGCCGCCATGTCGGGCATGACGATGGTGACGAGGGTATCGACCGTCGCCTCGGCCGCGCCCTTGGCGTCAGTCATCAGAATGATGTTGCCGCCGCGGGCGGCGACTTCCTGCATGTTGGAGACGGTCTTCTCGAACACGCGATCGTGGGGCGCAATGACGACGACCGGCATGGTTTCGTCGATGAGCGCGATCGGCCCGTGCTTGAGCTCGCCGGCGGCATAACCCTCGGCGTGGATGTAGGAGATCTCCTTCAGCTTCAGGGCGCCCTCGAGCGCGAGCGGGAAGCTGGTGCCGCGGCCGAGATAGAGCACGTCGCGCGACTTGGCGATCCTGTGCGCGAGCTTCTCGATCTGCAATTCGGTGGCGAGCGCGTCTGCCATCAGGCGCGGGATCTCGACCAGGCCGTGCACGAGCCTGGTCTCGTCCTCCTCGGACAATTCGCCGCGGGCCTTGCCGGCCGCGACCGCGAGCAAGGCGAGCACCATGAGCTGGCAAGTGAAGGCTTTTGTGGATGCGACGCCGATCTCGGGACCGGCTAGCGTCTGGAGCACCGTCTCGCTCTCGCGCGCAATCGTCGAGGTCGGCACATTGACGACGGCGAGCGTGTGCACGCCTTCGGCCTTGGCATAGCGGAGCGCGGCGAGCGTATCGGCGGTCTCGCCCGATTGCGAAATGAAGATCGCCAGATCGCCCTTGCGCAAGGGAGACTCGCGGTAGCGGAACTCGGAGGCGACGTCGACCTCGACCGGCAGGCGCGCCATACGCTCGAACCAGTATTTTGCGACATAGCCGGCGTAGCTCGCCGTGCCGCAGGCCGTGATCGTGACGCGCTGGATGTCGCGGAATTCGAACGGCAGCTTCACCGGCAGCGACACCCGCTCGGATGCCATGTCGACATAGCGGGCCAGCGTGTGGCCGATGACCTCGGGTTGCTCGTGGATTTCCTTCGCCATGAAGTGGCGGTAGTTGGCCTTGTCGACCAGCGAGGTCGAGGCCGCATGCTTGATCTTGTCGCGCTGGACGGCGCGGCCGTCCTTGTCGAAGACCGCAACGCTGCTCCGGGTCAGCACGACCCAGTCGCCGTCCTCGAGATAGCTGATCGTATCGGTGAACGGCCCAAGCGCGATCGCGTCCGAGCCCAGGAACATCTCGCCATCGCCATAGCCCACCGCGAGCGGCGGACCGTTGCGGGCGCCGATCATCAAATCACCCTCGCCTGCGAAGATGAAGCCGAGCGCGAACGCGCCGCGCAGCCGGCTCAACGCGAGCTTCACCGCCTCGACCGGCTTGTTGCCACGCGCAAGCAGATCGTCGACCAGGTGCAACACGATCTCGGTGTCGGTCTCGGTGCGGAATACCGCGCCCTTCGCTTCGAGCTCCTCGCGCAGCTCGCGGAAATTCTCGATGATGCCGTTATGGACCACCGCGACGCGCTCGGTGGCGTGCGGATGGGCATTATGTTCGGTCGGCTTGCCGTGGGTGGCCCAGCGAGTGTGACCGATGCCGGTCGTCCCCTTGAGCGGCTCGTCGCGCAGCCGCGCCTCGAGGTTCTTCAGCTTGCCTTCGGCGCGGCGGCGCTCCAGGTGGTCGCCTTCGAGCGTGGCAACGCCTGCGGAGTCGTAGCCGCGATATTCAAGCCGCTTGAGCGAATCCACCAATTGCTCTACAACCGGTTCGCGCCCGAGAATGCCGACAATCCCGCACATGCGGATCAATATCCCTCAACTTCAGTAAAATTGATTCTCAAAGTCGCTTTACTTTCTTGCGACGCTCGATTGCCAAAGATGCTCAAACAATTGTTGCGAGATGGCTTTTGTCCTACGATTCGCTGTCGAACCAGTTAACCCCACGCATTCTTACGTATGAGGTCGCTTCAACAGTGCCATTTCGCCAAGACGCAGTGCGGCTTCGGTGAGTGCGATCGAATACCAGCATGTAGCGGCAGCAAAGGAGACGACAGTTTCGATGTGAGCAAAATAATCACGCGCGAGCTGACGGACGCCGCATCTAATCGCGAGCCAGGGCACGCATAGTCTCTTCTCCCGGTAGCACAGATAACAAGCGTAGCTGCAATAGGGCTGCCGCGTGGACATATCTCGCAAGTAGCCGCCCCCTAGAGGTCGATGACACTCGATGCAGGTCGACGAGCTGCTTGGCGTCCTGTGATTTACCAGTATGAACTGCATGATCGTCTGTTGTCTTGAGAGTCATTCATGATGCACCTGCCCCACCATGAGGAAATGCGCTGCTTCCGGAATGAAGCGAAACTGAATTGCGGACGACCGCTTCCAAGCGCTCACTCGTCCTCGCCACACAAAAGATGCCCGGCCACTTTCGGTGGCCGGGCAGAAGTCAGTCTCGGAAGGAGCGATGCGACTGCACACATCGCGCCAGCTTCCGTCGGCAGAGGGAGGGGCTGCTGCCGACGGTCCATTTGCGGCGAGGGCATTCACCGCTAACCTTTGCCACAGAGGGCCGATGTCCGTCCCGAACGAAATCTGGTGCTGCTTTCTTCTGCTCTATCGAAACGGGATCCACGGAATTCGGCCGAATGCCAACCGAAGCACGTGGCCGGACTTGACGTGCGCTGGTATTGACGCTCGACGTACATCGACTGTTTCTCCGGGCCATCTAAGCAAGGATCGATAACCATTCCGATCTGACTGAAGGCTTTTCTCCAAGCCGACTTTTGCCTTATGCGGCATCCTATCAGACTGGTAAAATCGATTGTGTTGATGGGCTGCATCTACGCTTTGGATCACTTTAAGACTTACCTTTTGGGGGCCCGTCGTGGCGATTTCGCGGTTTCCAGATCCTCGCCCGCGCTATCTGGATGAGCTGGGCAGGTCTGCGGCCTGCCGCTTATCGAGTTTGCGCTACTAGGGCTCACCTCCTTCGCTAAAGCCGAGGATTACCAAACTAGAATGCGTGGCCGTCAAAGCGCGCTCTTCAGCCAAGCTCAGGATGGATCCGAACGCGTTCGCCGCTGTCCGTTTGTACCAACTCGGCCCTGTAAGGCACACTGTGGATGTTGACATAGGTTGGGCGCCCGACGGCGGGCATGAGGCCCTCGCCTTCCAAGGCTCGGGCAAGGTAATTCGGAAGCAAGCGTTCGCGGTGTTGCCACCCACCGCGGATGAGATAGCCAAGATCGGGTACAGGCCGAAGGGATTGCCCAGTGGCCCGAACGGATGGCCCAGCTTCATCTATCTGGCTAGCGCGCGGATGATGGATGAGACGAACGTCGTTGCGCCCTCCCGGCCCCAGCGTGACCGAGTAAAGCTCTCGGTGGATCTCGACCTGCCGCGGGCCGAACTGGTTTGGCAGTCGATCAATGTTATGGAGGATGTCGATGACCACGTCCGAGGCCGGCTGGGAGCCGTGGCGCCAACCCTCACCGATGATTGGCCCGGTATCCCCGACCTCCTGCTGGGGAACTGATGGCCTAACGAACGACGGCGGTCTGGCCCCGCCAAGTACGGGCGTAGAGTGCGCATCGTCGTACAATTCGTACGGTGTGGGAGGATTCAAATTAACCAGTGGCTCAAGATCGCCATAGATGTCCGACGGCATCCGCGCGGCGGATGATGATGACGCGGGTTCTTGCATAAACTCCCTCCAGACGCCCCAAGCCCCTTCGCTCGGTGTCTCTGGCATTGCGGAAAGATCCTGGGCTGGGCTCGGCTGCGGTCCACGGACCTGTGTGGCTGATGGTGAATCGGGTTGTTGCATGACCTCCCTCCAGAGATCCCATGCCCCGTCACTTGGCGTGGCCGGCATTGCGAGAGGATCTTGCGGTGGGCTGGGCTGTCGAACTGTATTCCCGGCAGCATCCTCAGGAGGACCTAATCCCAGCGCTTGATTTGCGTCGACCACTTGTTGATATCGCTGGAGCCGGAGCAAATCGGCGTCGATTTTGCCGTCCCCAGTTTGCTGCCTGTACTCCTTGACGTCTTGAGCGAGCCCTTGAGTGAAGAACCTGCCAGCCATGGCTCCCCTCTCTCGCGTTTGCAGCCAGTCACTCAGCCTGGAAAGACGGCTAGCCTGTCGGTTCACAGTCTCCGGCTCGACCCTATGTGTCCTTTTTTCCGCCGCCCTCCACATGTCGATCAGGGTCGCGTCCACGGCATAAGGAGCCAATCGAAAGCTATCGGTTGTCACAGCCTTTCCGGCCTTGACATCCCGAAGCTTCTTCAAAGCCGCATCCGTGCGCCTTCTGTTGATATTGCGAGCCTTCGCGTAGGCCTCTAAAGCGCTGATCGGCCTGCGGCTGCTGACCGTACGCCCGCGCGAATCCTTCCACATCAAAGTCGAACAGGTTGAAATTGTTGTTCGTTCGCTCCATGGCACCTCACAAATCCGCGCAGCTGGAAGGCATCGAACCTGGCCCACGGGAAACGACCGAGTGAAGACGTGAAAGCTTCGGCCCGGACTCCGAGTATCGAGCTCTGCAGCCCAGCAGATTAATCGTGCGTACTGTCAGCAAGCGGGCACCCCTTCAGTTCATATTGACATCGGCCAGTCCGTGTCGTTCTCAGTCTGGTAGAAGGAATTGACGTTCAGATTTTTGGGACACTCCTCAATAGGTCAGTTAGCTGTTCAGGAGCTGACAAGCCCCAAAATTTCAGCGATCAGTTGCGACTTCTTCCACGGCAGGATACGGCGTGCTCTTCAGACGATCTTGAGCGAGCACGCGACTTCAAAATTGTCCTGACTCGGCACACCCGACCAAACACGAGCCTTCCACGCGCAGCTCGCGAATGGCGATTGGTGCGGAGCCGCGAAATGGAGTTCGCATCCATTCCTACGACGGCGTCTCGAGAGAGAGGCTGCGCCTGCGCCATGTCTGAAGCGGTGAGCGCAACTTAAAGGAAGCGGGAGATGATGTTCCGATTGACAAAACGACGAAAGATAGCGCGAAACGCCAATTCAAGAGTATTCATTCGACGTAGGCTGCAGGGACACCGCTTATGGAGTTAACGGTTTTCTTTGTGGAACTTGTAGGCTCGATCAGTTTTTCGATTCCGAAGTCGGGTCTGAAGGCCGACCTCTCCGACGCCCTAAACCCAGATCACCCGTCCTCGATCAGAAGCGCAATCGTTCTCTAGTTTGCCGCCGTGCGATTTCGATAGTTCCGGCCGACCTGAGAAATTTCAGCGCTGCGGACCGTTTCGATCTGCCAGGAGGCCAGGCTCGACAAATCCGCGCATCAGAAGGCGGCATGACAAGGGACGCAATTGTCCGAGACAGAACCAATCGCTACGCGGGCCGACCTTTGCCGGGACTCTCGTCGTGTCTCATGCCGCTGGTATTCCATCAGTTTGTAAGGCGGGATCGGTATCATCCGGCTCGACAGGCAGAGTGAACTGAAAGACGGCGCCTCTAGTCTCTTTCGCACTCGCCCACATGCGTCCACCGTGGGCCTCGATGATTGAACGGCAGATGGCCAGTCCCATGCCCATGCCCTGGACTTTGGTGGTGTAGAAGACCTCGAACAGACGCTCTACACTGTTCGAATCAAATCCTGGACCGGAATCTTGCAAGCTAATCAGTATACCAGTCGAGCCAGATCTGGCAGTGCTGATTACCAGCTCCCGCGCTCCCTCCTCTGCTCCGCTCATCGCCTCGACGGCGTTGATGATCAAATTGATAATCACCTGTTGGAGTTGAACTCGATCTGCCCGAATGAGCGGCAAGGCGCCCGCGAGTTGGGTTTGCACCGAGACACTGTTATTCATCACTTCCGCGCGGGTCAGGGCTACAACTTCAAGTACCACATCATTGATCGCCAAGGGGGACTTTTGTGGAGGCGCGTTCCTGATAAGCGCGCGGATCCGATCGATGATCTCTCCAGCTCGCACAGCATCGCTGAGAATCCGACCGAATGTCTGCCGGACCCGTTGCAGGTTTGGCGGCTGCGCATCGAGCCAGTTTAGACCGGCCTCCGCGTTGCTGACGACCGCACCGATGGGTTGGTTGACTTCGTGCGCGATCGAGGCCGTCAATTGCCCCATTGTGGTGACGCGATTTGCGTGTGCGAGCTCGATCAGGGTCTCGCGATACCGCCGCTCGCTTTCGCAGGCTTCGGCTTCCGCCCGCTTGCGTTCAGTCAAATCAACCACAAACGCAACACCTTGATCCTGTCGCACATCGAACCCGGCTGCCCCGATCAGCACGGGCACGCGGGTACCATCCTTGCGGATGTACTCCTTCTCGAAAGCTTGGACAGCTCCAGTCATTCGCATCTCCGTCTCGGCGCGCGCAGTGCGCTCCTTCCAGTCTGGCGGAGTTAGCTCGTTCCAGCGCACCCGGCCTGCGACGAGATCCTCGCGGTCGTATCCAACGATCTCGAGAAAGGCATGATTGGCCTCGATAATTTCCCCCTCATCGCTAAAGATAAAGATCCCGATAATGTTGGCGTCGACCAGGCGGCGGATTTTCGTTTCACGTTCCTGAACATCACGGTACAAACGACTATTTTCTAGGGCTATTGCTGCTTGCGAGGCGAGCAGCTTTAGCACCGAACTCCGCGCCAGCGCGAAGATGCCGGGCGCCAGGTTGTTTTCGAGGTAGAGCAGACCGATGAGCTTGGATTGAGTGATGAGGGGCAGGCACAGAACCGAACGCGACCCGTGTTCGCGGATATAGGGGTCGTTAGCAAATGAAGATTGGACAGCAGCATTCTCGAGAATGACGTTTTCACCGGTGCGCATGACGTAGTGGAGCACCGATTCTGGGAGGGCAGCCGCGGTCACCGATTGCTCATGCATGTGCACAACGGGCGCTTGACTGGCGGTTGTGGCTTCTGCCTCGATCCGCGGTTCATTGCCACGGAGCAAGATCAGCAGACCTCGCTCGGCACCGGCCTGCTCAATGGCGGTGCGCATGAGTCTATCAATGAGCCTCTGCAGAATGATCTCACCGGAGACCGCCTGCGAGACTTTGATGACCGTAGCAAGGTCTAGATTTTCAACGGGCGCTCCTATGCTCGTGCCGGACAGCGCTCGCGCGTCATCCTCCTCATTCAGATAAGGAAACAACTCGCCGAGCTGTCGCACTTTCCCATCCGCTCCCCAACGCAGATAGTTGTGCCGTGCATCTCTCAGATAAGTCTTTGCGATCCTCTCATACCCACGCGCAGCGTAAAATCGCCCCGCAAGCTCGCAGGCGATCGCCTCATGGTGAAGAAAACCATCGGCCGCTGCGGATTGTATGGAGTGTTCGTAGAGCCGCATTGCTTCTACATCGCGATTGTCAAGCCTTGCCATTTCGGCCGCAACCAAAGCAGCTCGGTGTTCAAAATTCTGAGGGCAATTCGTCGCCCACGCCAGAAGCTGTTTGTGATGGGCGTCTATGATACCTCGATGCTCTTGCTCTTCACTCGCGACTGCACCGTCGCAATCACAAGAGTGAGCCAGCGCACCGTAGAAGTGGAAATCCGCTGTTGAGCCTTCCGTCGGTACGGTCCATATTAGAGGTTCTGCCTTTGACCTCGCATTGATCGCGGCGACGTAGTCACCCGCAAAGAAACGCGCCTGAAGCTTACGGGTCCAATAGATGGCTCCAAGAGCGGCTACTTCTGGACCTTGCTCGAGCGACCGCTCGACGGCCAGTTCGTCAATTTCGTGATCATCAAAGCAGCCGAATGTGCGCGTGAGGCCACGCATGATACGAACGAATCCGAGCTGCAGACCGATGATGTCGGCCGCAAAGCGGAACTTCATCTTACGAACGGTAGCGAGGTTTCTCGCTATTTCGCTCTGTACGTCTTTCAGAGAATCGCCCGCGCTGATCATGCTTGAGGTCAAATGCGCCAGACTATAGGCCTCATAAACGAGATCGCCGACTTCGGTGGCCGCCTTGAACGCCCGCGTTATCAAGTCGCGACCGGCCCGGATGTGTCTGATCCAAGGGATCACGGTGGATCCGACGGCCAGGTAGACCGGAGCCTGAAAACGGACCAACCCACGACGATCGACCAGTTCGCAGGCGAGCTGACCAAAACGATAAGCGGCTTGATAGTCACCGAACCGGCCACCTAAGACCCGGTTAAGCCAAGCGTAGTGCGCACACGAAGCGTCAGAGTTGCCGTGGTCGAGGCTAAGATTCACCGCTCGGCATATTACCAAGGTAGGCAGGTTGGCGTCAGTAAACGCGGCCGGAGGCAGGATCCGAGTCAAGACGGCTAAAATAGCAAGGCATGTCTCGTCCTTCATTAAAGGCAAATCTGCAATTTTTTCAATCTGGCCATCAGCGATCTTTGACCACATCAGCTGATATTCGGATTGAGCCTCCTCCTGCGTTGGACGTGGCGACCACTCAATCCCGACGCAGCGCAAATACTCGAGACCTACCGCCACCGCACGCGCGTTGTGGCCGCGCGTTAGGTACAGGTCCACGCGCAAACATGCTACACTTGCTTGCTCGACCGCATGCATAGTGCGCTTGGAAAGCGCGGATAGGCGCTCCTCGGCGACATCCAGCTCGCCGATCAGGAATTCGCACTCGGCCCGGTTCAGCTCCAGCGCGAAGGTGAGCTCGCGTTGATTTTGCCACGAGTCATTCGCAAGCAGCGCAATACCGGCAATCAGGTAGGTGAGTGCAGATGCATAAGCTGCGGACGCTTTGGCGCGCTGGCCGGCGATCAGGTTGAACTCTGCGAGCTGCTCTCGTTCCTTACTGGAGGTTATTAGGGACAGACCTCGATCGAGTTGATTAACGATATTGAAGATAGCCTCTCGACGGCTCTCCGGAGGCGTATGCGCGGCGAGCATCCGGCCAATCCGCAGATGAGCCGGAGCGCGCGATACCTCCGGGACTAACAAGTAGGCCGCCTCCTGAATTCGATCGTGAATGAAACTGTAAGTTGTGTGTGCGTGCCGCTCGACTAGACCCTGATGGATGGCTGGCCACAGCAGCGCGTGTACCCGCGCCTCTGAAGTCCCGAAAACAATTGAAAGTTCCGAAGTTTCGGCGGTGTTACCGAAACAGGCAAGCTGCTGTAGCGCATTCTGCGTTGCGGCTGGCAGGCGGGTGAGTTTCCCGACCATCAGGTCCACTACGTTATCGGTGTATCCCTTTGCGTGGATGCGTTCGAGATCCCAAGTCCAGCGCGCCGCGCTGTGATCGAAGCTCAATAGTTTCTCTGCGGAGAGAGCAGAAACGAATTGAATGACAAAGAACGGATTGCCCACAGTCTTCTGGTGAACCAACCGCGCAAGTGGCGCTGCGCGCTTTGGCTCGCAGCGAAATGCATCCGCGATCAGCTGCTCGACATGCCCGGGGGTCAGCGGCAGCAGCGTGATCTCCTCGACGTTCCTGCCGGTGCTACTAATGCTATCGAGCTTGCGTTTCAGTGGATGGCTGGAATCAACCTCGTTGCTCCGGTACGCACCGATGAGCAGCAGTTGCAGGTCGGCCTCGGTCAGGAGATGCTCCAGCACGTCAAGAGTTGCCGCATCGAACCACTGCAAATCGTCAAGGAAGATCACCAACGGCTGATGTTGGCGGGCGAAGACGCCGACAAACCGGCGAAAGACCAGTTGGAAGCGAGTTTGTGCTTGCTGGGGCGGAAGCTCCGGAACGGCAGGCTGCTCGCCGATGATCAGCCCTAGGTCGGGAATCAGGTCGATCATTAATCGTCCGTTCGGACCGAGCGCATCCAGGAGTGCGTTGCGCCAATTCGCGAGCTCGGCGTCACTTTTGCCGAGAAGAGGCCGGACAACACCCTGAAATGCCTGAACTAGCGTCGAGTAGGGAATGTCACGCTTGAATTGATCAAATTTGCCCGACGCGAAGACCCCACGCGAGGGCACCAGAGCTTTATGCAGCTCGTGGACAACGGATGACTTGCCGATGCCGGAGTAACCGGCGACAAGTACTAACCTCGGGGCGCCGGTCTTGACCACGCCATTGAACGCGGCGAGCAACGCCCCGATCTCGGCGCCTCTCCCGTAGAGCTTCTCGGGGATCAGCAGGCGATCCGGCGTATCCTGTTCGCCTAGCACAAAGGGGGCGATACGTTGCCGGCTCGACCATTCGACGAGGCAGCGCCGCAGATCGTGCTCAACACCGGCGGCCGTTTGGTAACGATCCTCCGCAGCCTTGGCGAGTAGCTTCATCACTATTCGGGAAACCGGCTCCGGAATGCCTTCTGCTTTCTCTCGCGGTGATATTGGCTTTCTGGCGATATGACAGTGGATCCACTCCATTGGATCTGACGCGGCGAACGGCAGTGCGCCTGTAAGCATCTCGTAGAACGTGACACCGAGTGAATAGAGGTCACTGCGAGAATCGATGGAGCGATTCATCCGCCCGGTCTGTTCTGGCGCCATGTAGGGCAGTGTGCCCGCGATGAACTCGGGCGGCTCGCTCGCCTGCCGCTCGCGCGGGTGGCGCGAAGCAAGGCCAAATCCGGTGAACCGAACCTGTCCGTCCGGGCAATTGACCAGAATATGAGCTGGCTTCACGTCTTTATGCACCAAGCCATTCCGGTGAATGTTACCTAGAGTTGCAGTGATGCTAATGGCCAGATCCAGAAAGCAGTCCAGCTCCAAAGGTACGCCCAGCAGGCGAGCCAGGGGTTCACCGGACGGATCCTCCAGAACCAGAGTGGCTCGGCCAGCTTCGCGGAGTAGCTCCAGAGGCCGCACCGCCCATTCGCGGTCGAGCCCGTCCCTTAATCCATACTCATGGGCCAGGCGGTCGTGCGCAGCACGCGGAGGGTGCGCTGGAGTGGGTCGCACAATCAAAACTAGTTGCCGGTCACCGTCGGCGTTCGGACGCCACGCGCGGCAGAAGACCCAATCATCGTCTTCCCAAAGGACCACCGAATCCTCATGTCTTTCCATGTCGAACTGAGGCGGCTTGAGAGGGTCCTGCGACATTCGACCGTCCGGTCGATTAAACTACGCTTAGATAGAACCTGCCATATATTCCGCAACATGACAATTTCCGCGCATTGGCGGGAGTTTCAGATTTCCGCTTGTCTGAGCGATCCGTATCGGGGGCACGCTCTTCGAACCCTCGTGGGGCGGCCGCGGGAAATGTAGGAGCCCGGCATGTCCCCACTTACCGCATCTTACCAGATACAACCTTGAGACGATTGCCGCCCGCAAGAGGCTATGATCGCTTGCATTGCCGGTTGCAGTGACGCGTCTTCAACAGACATGCCAAGCGTGCACAATCTAATCGCGCGACGAGGCCCTAATACCACTTTCAAAATGGCGGCGGGTACGATCGAGAGTTGCTGAACATGGGCGATCCGCGAATTCAATCCTAACGACTCCACGAACGTTCTATTGCTAGGCATCTGAAGCAGATAGCCGTGCGCCAGGAATCCGATTACCTAACGTTGTAGATTGTACGCACGTTCCGGATCGACAATGGACTCATTGCGTCGATCCGGCTGCATCCGAAGAGCGTTGAAATCTACAAAGCGACATCGAGAGTCGCGGTCATCTTCCATTGAGAACGGAAATAGGGCAGAACCGAACCGGCCAATCCGTTAACGGATGCTGGAAAGAAGCGGTTAGAGGCTTGATGACTGATCAGATAGCAACAGCGTCAACAGAACGTAGCTCGCGCTCAGCTGACAGGGGATCTGAGTTTTGATTTTGCCAAAGGGATTCTCATTATTCCGGTGATCGTTGGACACCTATTACAATATGTCATCTACAGAGATCATGAGTATTGGTATTCGGCATATTTCAAGTCGACCTACATGTTTCATATGCCTCTCTTTATGGCAATCAGCGGATATCTTTCCTCGGGCGCACTTTTGCGAAAATGGGCAACCTTTGCTTCCTTTGTTCTCGTTGGGCTTCTCATCGTCGCCAATCTGCGATCGACATGGATGATAGCCATGTCTGCTGTTCTGATCGCACTCGCACCGGTCACATTTTCGATAGTCCCCCTGATCAGGTACACTTACCCATTCTTCTGCCTCGGTTCTTGCTTGCCAGGTCTTCTGACTGGCGGACGAGCGCCCCCGTGCGCTACAATTCTCTTTCGCTCCTCTTGCTCTTTGGTCTGGCTTGCGCGTGCTTTCTTGCTTGCGGCAAGGAGACTTATGCGTACAACAATCTCGTTCTGATTGACGATGTTCAGTCGGCCAAACAAGTATTGCTAATGTTCGTTAGCTCTGCAGCTGCCTCTGCTGTCGCCGCGGGACTTGTGCTGCGATGCTGGAACTTTTGTGGTTCAAGTCGGGTCGCTCGCTTTATCGCAATGGACCTGGGTCAGAGCACGCTGCTCCTTTACCTCCTCCAAGCGAGCGTCTTCCGTCTTATGGACCTGGTCCAGTTCGGAGAACTCTGGGATCTCCCGACCAGAATTGCCGTCGCGATTGCGCTTGGCGTGACGATCATTGTGGTTGCGACAGGCATCCGCTGGATTGTGCACGACCTTGGATTCATGTCGCGAATTGTTCTCGGAACGCCCGCCACGCTCAGGCTTGCTGAAAACTCACCCTGCGTCCGGCTAGCCTTGTAAGGCACGTTTCGCCAGACGTTCGACAGAACCACTTGTCAAAGCCATACGCCGCGCCTCGAACGTAAGCTGCCGACCCAGCTATGCTTCGAGGGCGCGGCGCCATCGCGTCAACGAGCGGCGATCGAACGACCAGTGATTACTCGGAATTGCATCGTGCCCTGACCAACGTGCAGGGATTCCGCATTCCGTGATCGAGGGGCTTGCTGCCGAAATTCTGTCTCAATCCGCCGGTCAGCTCTCCCCCTCGATTCGAAGTCAGACTTATTCGAAGGCGACCATTTCCTCTGCTTCACCTAGTCTGTGTCGTAGCGCGAGAACACTCGCTCCTTGGCCCACCGTTCGGCAACTCCGCAGCGCCAAGCTCGACCAGGCGCGAAAGAATCGTGGTCGTAGCGCGGCATCAACGGCATTTCAATTGCCGCGGACGTAATCCGGACTACGCCATTGCTCGCTCATTCTATCCATGGGGTGAATGCGCTGCATCACAACAATCTATTTTACCAATCCCAATGAATGCTGCTAGTCAACGCAGCGCTTGAGCTCGGAGATGGAGCTGGTCGTGAGGATTAATCGTCGACTGTTGAGGGCAGTTGCTCCAGGTGGACTCATTCGCCACCTGTTCAACGGTAAGGCTCCAGGAAGGCCTTTCGAACGGTTATCAGCAGGTCTTATCGGGCAGCATCCTCCCGCGCGCTGGAGGCCAGCGCGTCGCAATAGAAGATTCGTGTACCAGAACGATGCATGAGGCAGCTATGACTTTGACAGTGTACGTATCTCGAAAATCGAGGGCAGTTGAGCGCCTGAACCAAGCATATCGGGTGATGGCATTTGGTTTTTTTACGCAGCTCCTTCGATATTTCGCTCTTCCTTTTCTCGCTTTCGCCAATTCATCTCCCGTTCGACTGAAAGCTGATGCTGACCCACATATCTCCACTGCGCCGCCTGGAGAGCGTGCTGCGCTCTCACGTTGCTGCAATTCCCGTGTTCAACACCTTAAACAGAGGATCGAGTTACAAATCGAAGAGATTGCAAGACTGATCTGCGAGGACCAGAGCGCGCTTGAAGCAACTCGGCTCCTCAATGCACTTACAAACGAGCTGGTATCGGCGAAGCTCGACATGAACTCGAAAGTTGACGAACAAACTGATAGTGCAGTCACAGGAGGGAAAGCGAACCGCATCGAGCAGGAGTACGGCACACTGTACGAGCCGGAACAGCTTTTGAAGCTGGGACGGCTTTTTGATGAAGCAGTCTTGGCGTTACCCCCAAGCTTGCGAACTCCTTCCAACCGGACAGACATCGCCAAACTCATCCTAGGACGTGCATCTTTTACTCAAATCGAACTTGGTCTTCTCGTTAAGTTGATTATCGCCCTTGTGGCTGCCACTTGAATACTAATAGACCTCGCCCCTCGTTGTAACACGAACAGTCATCACAATTCCAAAAAGAGAACTCGAGCTGCTTTCGCCCTAGCGTGGGCGGCTCGACGCGTCCGAGGCGACTTTCGGCAGATCGCCGATATCTGGTCTCATCACTCGATCGTCGAAGTCGCGCCAGACCGACCGATTTCCGGCACCGCTGGTGCGCTCACATAAGCCAACGCATCGCCCATGCCGGCCTCTGCACCGATGGGCGGACGACAACCTCGTTTGACGAACTCTTGGCTCGACGGATTGCCAGCGAGTGCCGGACTCGCAGATGTTCGCACGCTCCTCGACACTTCTCGGTCCGAACCAATGCTCAGGTCCCTCTGCTTGTGATGGCTTCGCGTGCCAACGTTCAACTGACTGCTCGAACCACGGCGAAGACAATGGCCAACCATGTGGCCAGGCAGAACAATAGGACGACGCGCCACGCCCTTACCCTGAATCGATTGCGCGAGTTGACTAGCTCCCATGCGCAACCGGTGAAGCAGCGGCCCCGCACGACGTCCGTCATCTGATTGTAGTCGCGGAACTCAAACTGCGAGCGATTTTTGCGGATGTACTTGATCCGATCCTGAGGTGCGAAGCAGTCCGCCCATATATTTTTGGCCTGCTCTTGCTCGTCTTCCTTAGACCGGCCGCAATTATTGGCGAGAGGATAGTCGGCAGCCGGCGTCACGATGCCATGCTCTCTGCCGAGCACGTAAGTGGGGAGCGTATTCAATTGAAAAACGCGCCATTCATGCATGGTGCATACCTTTCATATTCCGTTCATGTTCTGCTCTCCACGCCTACAATGTGACGTTACGTAAGATTCAAGCTATTCCTTTGGTGCCTACCAAATCTAGTGGGCTGCAGCCGCGACCCTGCTCTCCTTATTGAGCCTGAGGACATGGGCTTTCAATTCGCAACGCAGCAATAGAGCATGTCGAAGTTGGGCTGACAGCTGCTTGTTCGGCTCGCTTCGGACGCGCTACCCCTTCTCATGCCACCGTCTTTGCCTGCTTGACCGCTCGCGTCATCTCCGCGTGGGTGGACGGCGAACGGGCCTTTTTTGCCTTTTGTCGACGAGTGGTCCGGTTTGGCGACTGACGTCAGCTTCTGCCTCGCAATCACTCAGGATCGGCCACGATCAACTTTGCGATTTGGTGGGCTGAGCCGCGAGATCGTTTCACCCTCCATCTTTCTTGTCGCGTTGCCCGCTAAACATTGTCGCGAATGAGGTGCCTGCCGCCGCCATACGAATTCACACAATTTCGTCAAACCAACCGCTCGGAGGGCTTGAATCGCACGTGGCGTCAAATTGTACGATCTCGAACAAGTGATGGTGGTCTCCGACGAGGCCAACGTCTCCAAGGAATCCAAGGATCGCCAATGTCCCACCCTTTTCTTGTTCACCGCGAACGACGCTATCAGGATCCGGACACTCTCGCCCGAAAAAGCGATCGCCGAATTCCTTTAGACCTCGAATTGCTTGCCACCTTTTGGCCAAGTCAGGCGAAAGAGAGCGGGGACTCCGAACTCGATGCCCAGCATGCGCACCTCTTTGTCGCCCATCGCAAGAGCAATCCATTCAGTTTGCCAATTCGATCTCGCATCGTGGTTCGTGCTCATCGTCACAAACCCGACATGTCCGATACAGCACCCCTCCTGCGCGTCACCAGGGTGTCCGACACGGGACACTTTGATGACAATGCGCGACGTGCAGATCACCTCCGTTCCGAGACGCGCGTTGCAATTGCCCCTCATCTGTCGCTTTCGGATGCATTCGAGCTCACTTGAAGTCACCGTCACTATGGCTCAGAGCAGCGCCCCGTCCCGTGAGTTAAGCCGCGTGGCCTTGTCGCGGTAGTCGCTGATCTGACCCCTTAGCCAACTCTCTCTTGCAGGAGCCGTTGACCGTCGCGCACGACGCTCAATACGGCGCCAATCTACCATCAAAGAGGATCTCTTGACTCGAAGCCTGTGTCCCCTCGCTCTCTGGGCCTATAGAACCGGTTGCAATGCAATAGCTTTCGTTGCGTTTGCGACCATGCTCTCTCTCACCTTCGAGCGCGCCGTCGCCCGAGATAAACCGGCAACGGAGGAGGAGCAGAGGGCTTGCACGCCGGACGTGTTTCGGCTCTGCAGCAGCGTCATACCGGATGCGGACGCAATCACTGCTTGTCTCCGAACGAAGTTCACCAGCTTGAGTGATCCGTGTCGCTACGTGATGTCAACGCATGATAGCGCAAAGGCAAAAGCAGGCTCGAAATGACTTCGGCGCGGCTTCGATTGGTCCGGGTCGGCCTCGCTCGAGCCCGATCCAAAGGGCATCGCTGCTATTTCGCCTTTGCGTGACGATCGCGTGCACTTGCTCGTCGACCAACAGCTATCGAACGTCGGAATTCCGACCTCCTCGGACGAATACGCGATGCAGACACTACCCTTCGATACGGTCCTGATCGCCAATAGGGGCGAGATAGCCGTGCGCATCATCAAGACGTTGCGCAAATTGGGGTTACGTTCCGCAATCGTCTATCACGATGTCGATGCAGACACGCCAGCGGTTTCCATGGCGGATACCGCGATCGCCATCGACGGTTGTTCCCCGATCGCGGCCTATCTCGATGCCGATCAAATCGTCGCCTGCGCCTGTAGAGCAAGGGTCGGCGCCTTGCATCCCGGCTATGGATTTCTGTCGGAGAGCGCGGAGTTTGCGAGAGCTGTTGAACGGGCAGGCATTGCATTCGTCGGGCCGAGTTCGGAAAGCATCGAACTGATGGGCGATAAAATTCGCGCCCGCCGTTTTGTTCAGCGGAGTGGTTTTCCCGTCGCGCCTTCCGCCGTCGAGGAAGACGATCCAGAGACCTTCCATTCCAGAGCGCAGGCCCTTGGCCTACCTTTACTGGTCAAACCTTCCGCTGGCGGCGGCGGCAAGGGCATGCGGATTGTTCGCAATCTCGACACCCTTGATGACGCGATCGCTCACGCGCGCCGTGAGGGGCTACGTTACTTCGATGATGGCCGGCTCTATGTCGAGCGATATGCCGAAACCCCACGCCACATCGAAGTGCAGGTGCTAGGCGATTCCTTCGGAAACGTGATCCACCTTTTCGAACGAGAGTGCTCGGTGCAACGCCGCTTCCAGAAAATCATTGAGGAGACACCCTCACCTGCCTTGTCGCCAGAGTTGCGCAAAGAGGTCTGCGAAATCGCGGTCGGCATCGCTCGTAGTGCTAACTATCGAAATGCTGGAACCGTCGAATTCATCTTCGATGGGAGTGAATTTCACTTCCTCGAGATGAATACTCGGCTTCAGGTTGAGCATCCTGTAACCGAGATGGTCACCGGCGTCGATCTCGTTGCCGAGCAACTTCATATCGCCGCAGGTCGCCCGCTTCGCCTTTCACAGTCCGATATCGTCTCAAAAGGCCACGCGATTGAGGCCAGAATATACGCTGAAGCTCCTGAACGCGACTACGTTCCGACGACCGGAAAGATACTCATGCTGGAGTACCCTCAGCGCGAGGGGGTACGAATCGACAGCGGCATTGTTCAAGGTCAGCAGATCACGACGGCTTTCGATCCCATGCTCGCAAAGGTCGTTGTACATTCGTCTACGCGCCGTGACGCCGCATTAGCGTCGGAACGCATAATGCGCGAGTTTGTGCTTCTTGGCTGCGAGACAAACGTAGATTTCCTTGCGCGTCTGTTCGCTGACGAGACGTTTTTGAGCGGACAGATTCATACCGGCTATCTCGATGAAAACCCGCACGTGGCGGCTGGCCAATGTGCGAGCGACCTACCCGCCGTCCTAGCGGCCGCCGCGCTCCTGACGAGGCCCGTTCGCGATTCAGCAGACGCCGTGCCCACGCTCCACGCAGAGATCGGCAAGTGGAGAAATTGAGGTGAAGCACTCCTTTGCGCTTGATGCCGAGAACCATGAATTATGGCTTTCACCCAGCCAACACGGCTATCGTCTTCACCTGGACGACGAGGTATTTGCGCCGGTGTCGTTTTCACACGAATTTGACGGCAGCGGTACCCTTGTCATTGCGAGCGCCACCATTCCGGTCAAATTCGCAATCGACGGCGATATGCTTTACCTGCATATCCGCGGCAGGACGTACATTTTACGATATCGCGATCAACTGCGAACGCTCGCTTGCTTGGATGATCAGGCGAGCCATCTTGTGGCTCGCGCACCGATGCCTGGAGTCGTGATTGCAACCAAGGTTTCGCGTGGTGATGTCGTGTCTGCAGGCGCGACGCTGATGTTGGTCGAAAGCATGAAATTGGAATTCGTCGTACGCGCTCCTCGGGGCGGTGTGGTCGAGCGCATTCATTTTGGCGTAGGCGACAGTTTCGAGCGAGACTCCGCGCTGGTTACATTTTCCGAGGAAGGGCGCTGACGTGCAGCGGATTGTTTCCCGGGTGGACACCAAGTCGCAAGAATTTCGCCTCAACGAGCTCCATAACCGACGACTTGCGACCGAATTGAAGGAGCGCCAGCGTTCAGCTCGCTTCGACCGACCGGCACGAGACCTCGGGCGCCTGCGGCAGCAAAACAAGCAATTCGTTCGTGATCGGATCGAGGCGTTGCTTGATCCCCACACTCCGTTTCTCGAGCTTTCGACGCTCGCTGCCCACAAGGCCTACGCGGGCGAGGTGCCGTGTGCAGCGCAGATCGTCGGCATCGGCATAGTGGCGGGTCGCGAGGTCATTGTTCATGCGGATGATGCCAGTGTGAAGGGCGGCGCTTGGTATCCACTATCGGTGAAGAAGATCGTACGCGCCTTGGATATCGCAATTGAGAACCGCCTGATGGTGGTTCATCTTTGTGACTGCGCCGGCGGATTCTTGCCTTTGCAGGCAGAGTTCTTCGCTGATCGCTATCACGCAGGTCGAATTCTGCGTAACCAATCAGTCCTCTCCAAGATGGGGGTGCCGCAGGTTGCCATCGTAATGGGGCACTGTACCGCGGGAGGAGCCTACGTTCCGGCGCTGAGCGATTACAATATCATCGTGCAGGGGACCGGGGCCATCTTTCTCGGCGGACCTCCAGTCGTAAAGGCCGCCACCGGAGAGGTGGTATCTGCAGAAGAGCTTGGTGGCGCTCGCATGCATACGAGCGTTTCGGGAACGAGTGACTATTTCGCGACTTCCGAGATGCATGCAATTTCCATTGCGCGGGACATCATTGCTCAGATGAAGCGTCCAACGAAAGAAGCGATTGCTCAATCTGCTCCGGAGCCTCCCGCCTATGGTCCAGCCGAACTATACGGCATTATTCCAAAGGATCCTCGCGCTCAGTTCGACATGCGAGAGATCATCGCGCGCCTCGTTGATGGCAGCCGGTTCCACGAGTACCAGGCCCGCTATGGCCAATCCCTGGTATGCGGTTTCGCGCGACTCCATGGATACCAGATCGGGGTTATCGCAAACAACGGCGTGTTGCAGAACGACAGTGTTCTGAAGGGCGCCCACTTCATACAACTCTGCGACAACAACCGGACGCCTTTGCTCTTCCTGCAGAACACCACCGGCTTCATGGTTGGACGGGAATACGAAGAGCGCGGCATCACGAAGGACGGTGCCAAGCTCATCATGGCCGTCTCCGGAGCGGAGGTCCCGAAACTTACAGTGATTTGCAACGGCTCTCATGGAGCGGGGACATACGCCATGGCTGGTCGAGCCTTCGATCCACGCTTTATGTTTACTTGGCCACACTCTCAGATTTCGGCCATGGGGGCGGAGCAAGCGGCTGGCGTGCTAACCCATGTCAAGGCGAGGCAATTGGCCCGCGACGGCGGGCGTTTGTCCGACCAAGAACTAGCGGCCATTCGAGAGCCACTTTTGGAAGAGTATCGGGAGCGATCGAGTGCCTATTATGCAACATCCGAGCTTTGGGATGACGGCATTCTTGATCCCATAGACACCAGAAACGCACTCTCAATCGCATTGAGTGCTTCGCTTAATACTCCAATCGAAGTGCCACATTATGGCATCTTCAGAATGTAGGTCGCGCTGCGCGCGCGACGACTTGGACAAGAGATACCCCGACCTACGCTTCACAAAAACGATGACTCCAACTCACCTGGACGAGCCTTCCGACGCGCAACTCACTTCCTCCGGAAGCACAGTTGTTTTCACCGACAGAGATCACGCGCAAACCAAAGCACGCCGAAAGCCTCACACATGCAATGCCCCAAATGTCATGCCAGAGATCAAACCGCATCACATGACCCATGGAGCGGCCGTCCTGTGATCGATTGCAAGGCATGCGGCGACTATGTTGTAGACACCTTCGCCGAGCGGCAGAAAGCGTACTCCATAATCACCGGCGTCGTGGCATCTAGCCAGATCGGCGAGCACAAGGGCGGCGCTCAACATGTTGCAAGTGAGATCCTACAAGCGCTCGAGAATGCCGGTCTGGCGATCCGTCTCACCTGACTAGTAGGACCGACCCATGCGCATCCGCTCTTTCCAGCACCTTCAGCCGCGACCTGAAGTCGTTGTTGTTGGCGCATCGTGGTCTTCGAGAAGGCAGGGGTTGGGACAAGCGTACTTCTGTCGCTGCGGTCGCAATCGTGCTTTCGGTTGTGATTGGTCCGATGATGCTGCTCGTCCGGAGGTTTGTATGACAACGCGAAGTCGCTATCGCCTCAGTAAGCCACTCGGAGATGGAAACGCAAACATGAACTAGGACGCCATCTCTTCCAGAGCGACGATGGACAGCCGCATCCTCAACAGTAGCGGCTGTCAATTCTCACAAATCGAACGAACTCCACATTGGGCCATGATTGCGTCGAAGGCACGACCGCAGACACGCAGGCCGCGCGCTTCGCGGTCGCATGGATTGAACGAGCATCTTGAGAGGACTTCTATGGTAAAGCCAGTTGTTATTGTGATCGGCGCGGACAAGGGAGGGGTCGGAAAAACGACCGTGTCTCGGACGCTTCTGGATTATTTCGGCGCGAATAATGTGCAGACACGCGCATTTGACACCGAGTCCCCGCGCGGGACGCTCAAGCGCTTTCATCCCGCGATCACCGAAATCGTGGATATGACGAGGACCGCGGACCAGATGAAGATTTTCGACACGCTGAACTCCGGCCTATCCGTCAGCGTGATCGACGTGCGCGCAGGACTGATGTCCCCAGCGCTCGCGTCGCTGCGCGATATAGGTTTTTTGGACGCCGCGCGATCGGGGCAAATCACCTTTGCCGTATTCCATGTATTGGGATCGTCTATCGCCTCGCTGGACGAGATCGCCGAAACGAGCAATTTCATGGCCGGTGCAAAATACTACCTGGTTAAGAACTTCATCAACGACACGCAGTTCTTTCAATGGGACCAAGCGACGTACAATTCCTATTTCCGCCGCATCAAAGACGCCACTGACTTAACGATCCCGAAGCTCAACGAGATGGCCTATGAACAGGTCGAAGTCGCTTCCGTCCCGTTCGTCAATTTTGTCGCGAACAAAGGACCGCACGATGACGCCGCCGACTACTCTTTCGTGCTGCGCGGTTACGTCAGACATTGGCTTGCCAATGTCTGGAGCGAGTATGACCGCATCAACTTGACAGACCTCGCCGGCGCCAAGTCGGTGACCCGCGCGGGCGAGAGGTAGTCAATCGAGGACTTAATGCAGCGCTGGATCGCAGTTTTGGTAACCCCGGTCTACATCATCTGCTCTGCGAGCCCGCAGGTCGGCAAGACGCTGATCGCACGGCTCTTGAGCGAGTTCTTGCAGCTGAAGAACGGTACAGTGCTCTCCTTCGACCTCAATTTGAGGGAGCCGTCGCTGCTCGACTACCTCCCCACTGTCACTGAGACAGCGGATGTCATGGATACCTATGGCAAGATGCAACTCGTTGATCGACTGATCCTCAATGATAGCGTGGCCAAGGTGATCGACCTCGGCTTCCACGCCTTCGATGAGTTTTTCAAAATGTGCGGCGAAATTGACTTCTTGAGCGAGGCGATACTGCACCACGTCGTGCCAATCGTCCTGTTCATGCCTGACATCGACCGTGCCTCAGCGCGCGCCCATGAGATGCTACGGCGGCTGGTTCCGCCGCAGATACTGATCACCGTGCATAACGAGTTCGTTGTCCGCGGCGAATTATTCGAAGCCATGAAGCGGGGCCGCATGCTCCGCTTTGCGGCGCTGCCGGTATTTCTGAACGCCTTTATCTGCCGATTAGGCTTGTCTTTCACTGGCTATCTACGCCATGAAAAGGATTCCTCGAGCGAACTGCATCAGTGGATTCGGCAGAACTACACCAGCTTCCGGGATCTCGAGTTGAGTGTGATACCGCAGTAGTCGTGCTAAGGCGTGAGGCGCAAATGACATGAAGAATGCGAGCCGATCGGATCCCACGACAATGCCGAACGCGTCTGGTTCGAAGCCCGCCCGTGCGGCGGCCTGAGTTATACGGAGCCCTGGGCGCCACTATCCCGGCGAATTCGGTGCAGCCAGTTGTTGAATGGCCCTGACGTCTTGTCCGTTTGGCTACATCGACCTCAGAAGCGGAAAACACAATTGCAACCTTCAAATGGGCGCCGACAAACGCTGATCGGACAACTCAGTTGAGAGCCCTGTAAAGACCCCAAGAGAGGATCAAGAATAGTGGATCTCTGCACACTGATTGAGCGCAACGCAGCGTTCGCTCCTAACAAGCCTGCGATCCATTTCGAAGGCGAGACCTTAAGTTACGCCGACCTTAATCGACGCATCGGCCGCGCAGCACGTGCCATGAAAAATGAGCTCGGCGTCAACAGAGGCGATCGCGTTGCTCTCCTCAGCCTCAACCGCCCTGATTACCTCGTTCTCCTCTACGCTTGCGCGCGACTCGGGGCGATTTTGGTGCCCTTAAATTGGCGGCTGGCGGTTAACGAGCAGCTTTTTATCTTGTCCGACGTGGGGGCCAAGCTTCTGGTCACCGAGCAGGCTTTTGAAGGACTTCTGCCGATTCTAGCAGAGACACTGCCCCAGGTAACGACCGTGGGCTTCGACTTTGCGTCTTCCGGCACGCGGGCGTGGGAAGGCTTGTTGGAGCAGATACACCGGGACAGCTACACCCCCAACGCGGACCTGACCGACCCGCTTCTGATCGTCTATACTTCAGGGACCACGGGCCGGCCAAAGGGAGCAGTTCTGAGCCAGGAAGCCTTGTTGTGGAACGGCGTGATGAGTCAGCATATGCACGCCCTCACATCCGACGATCATGTGCTGACAGTATTGCCGCTTTTCCACGTCGGCGGGCTCAACATTCAGACGACGCCGGCATTGCATCTTGGCGCGACCGTTAGCATCTATTCACGATTTACGACTGACGCCACCTTTGCCGCACTCGAGCATGGTCGGCCGACTTTGACCGCCTTGGTGCCTACGATCATTCAAACCTTGACTGGCGACCTTAGGTGGTCGACGGCCGATCTGTCGTCGCTGAAAGCGATCTCGGTGGGTTCAACGATTGTGCCGCAGCACCTGATCGATCGCTTGGTTGCACGCCGCGTACCCGTGCTGCAGATTTACGGCTCTACGGAAACGAGCCCCATTGCGATCTATACGAGGCTCGGAGGTGACCTTTCGCGGGAGGGGTCGACCGGCCTACCTGGACTGTGCTGTGAAGCGATCGTGATGGACGATGCCGGTAACGAGTTGCCCGCAGGGACGCCGGGTGAGATCGCAGTGCGCGGCCCAAACGTATTGTACGCATATTGGGACAATCAAGCAGCCACGCGCGAGGCGATGCATGACGGCTGGTATCGCACTGGCGACATCGCCTCTCGCGATCGCGACGGCTATTTTTGGGTTCATGACCGCAAGAAAAACCTGATTATTTCCGGCGGGGAAAACATCTATCCGGCGGAGGTCGAACGTGTACTCCTGGAGCACACCGACGTTGCAGAGTGCGCGGTCATTGGCCGGCCGGATCCATTATGGGACGAGGTACCGGTCGCTTATGTGATCACGCGCCCCGGAGCCGGGACGAACGCAGAGGCTCTCGTAGTGCATGCGCAATCGCATCTCGCGCGTTTCAAAGTGCCCCGCGAAATTATTTTCACGGAGGAATTGCCGCGAACGGCCTTAGGCAAGGTTCAGCATAGTGTACTCAGAACATTTGATTCCCGATCAGGCGAGCAAGACTTCAGCAATTGACGTAACTTGGATTGCTTGCCACCGCAGTTCATGTGCCTCGCCCGCGCGTGTGGCCGCTCCATGAGCAACTCTCACGCGATGGCGCGCTTGAAATCCTCGGCTACAGAGACGATGCCGCGTGAAATCGTTCTCGGCTGGGGTTGGCGCATTCCGTTCTTTGCGGGCTGCTTCATCATTCCGCTGATCTTCTTCCTGCGCCGAACTCTCGAAGAAACGCCGGACTTTCTGGCCTTGAAGAGACGTCCTACCGCTCGCGACGCCTTACCGAGGCGCTGCGTGGAACCCTTTATACACGTAGGCAAGAAACAGCGGTTGGCCTAGCAGCTGTGACGCCAATGGGGTTTAGCCCGCCGAGCTAACGGATTCGTCCTACGGATAGACGATAGATTTTATCCATCACGTGAGGCGCCAATCTCAGCAAGATTTACTAGAATACCAAATTTGTGAAGTACTGAAGCAACTTTGCACAGCAGCAGTCATCATCGCTTCAACAAGCACCTGTATAGGCATGGGTTCACGAGCTGAATGACTGCAGGTACTCCCCGACCTGCTTAAGCCCGCTTTCAACCTACCTTCGCTGACCAGTAGCGAGTCGTGGCTGAAAAAGGATATCTTGTTGGAGTTTCTATCCATGGATCACACTTCGCCCAAGCAGGAGCACACACTCGATACTCTGGTAAGCGCGGCGTTTGAGAAGTCATGGCGTTTCGTAGAGAAAGATCCATTTCTGACCCACAATGCTGAGGCCTTGCTGCGGGCTAGGCTACGAGCCCACCTGGAACGTTCAATGAGAACAGGAGAAAAGAATGTATTTGATCTGGCGAACAACGCTATTTGTAATCTACGTACCGAACTAGGACGGCGGCCCGGATTATAGTGTCGCCCTCAGCGGTGGCGTGGTGCGCCCCCCGTGGCACGGATCTAGCGGCCTTGCATAGGCTGCGGCCCTCGTTCTTCCAGCTCCCGGACTTCATCTTCCTACCGACCTGTACTGTCGGCCTGATGGCCGGCAGGGATACACCAGAGGTGGTCGTCCTTCTGCACCCCACCCAGCGGGTCGTCTGATCTCCCGCCATAGGACCAACGACGAGCAACTTTCAGATACAAAACTTCAACGGTCTCTCTGGCTAGTTAACCACTCGAGAGGAGGCTCTTCGTCAAGCTCCTGGCCGCGCCCGGCAAAGAAGATTCATGCTGCATCCGACCGCCGAGATAGCACAAGATCGACCAAACGCGGCAAAAAACATGTTTGCCATTCTGACCGTTCAACTCGTGGGGGGCTCAGCCTAAATTCCTTGCCGTTGCCCTAATCAGCTCAAGGCCGTATCGTTCGATCTGTACCTGTGCCACTGCACGGATAGTTGCATGGGCGGGAGCTTGAACGGAAGTTCAACGATCTTGATCGGTAGCCTGCCGATTGCCTCCTTTGCGAAGCGCCGGTGCATTGTCGCGATTCGATTGGCACCAGCGAACAACCCGGGCAGCGCGCTGAAGCTATCGGTGGTCACGTCTATCCGGCGTTCTACGCCGCGCTGCGTCATAAGGTGCGTTTCGGGTGACTGACGGTCTTCGGCGGCTCGCATTACAACATGGGGCGCCCTGGAGAACTCTTTCCTCGAAAGCTTGCGGCTTGCGTAATGCTCCCTGCTCCACGCGACAGCGCAATAATCGTCATGCAGGATCACCTCCGAGGGATAGCGGTTCGAGCAGAACTCCTTGGGAATAATCAGTAGATCGGCCGTTCCCTGTTCCAGCAGCCGCTCTGGCGCGGCGAGTTGGCTCACAAAATTGAACTTCACGTCTGGTGCAATTCGCTCGCAATGGCGAAGTAGCGCTGGAGCGATTGTCGCGAGCGTGTACTCACATGCCACGATGGTGAAGCAGCGTTCCGACTGCGAAGGGTCGAACTGAGAGGATCCGGAGACTGTCCCTTCGATCCGAACGAGCAGATCTCTCACCGAGACCTTGAGCGCCTCGGCTCGCGGTGTGAGTTCCATGTTACGGACGGCTTTGGCTAGAAGTTCCTCGTCAAAATAATCGCGCAGACGCTGGAGAAATGCATAAGCTTGGTGCGCCCAATATCCTCGCATCAATCATCGGCCCACCACGTTGCCATCGGCGCCGGATCTTCGATGCTGTTTCTTCTTGGACGTGGGAGGCCTCTCGTCACCTCACACTCTCGGTCCTAACAGCATAGACCAAGTCCAGCAGCCGTTCACAGGCGCTTGATCTCGATGCCATATTTCCTGAGCGCGTAGCCGATTTGGCGCGGCGTTAGTGCAAGAAGGCGCGCGGCCTTTGCCTGAACCCAGCCAGCTTTTTCCATTGCAGCGATGAGGCGCTCGCGATCCGTCAGCTTCGCACCACTCACGATCGCACCATCGGCGGGCGCGGCCTCGACAGGTGGAGTTAAAATGGCAATCGACCCAGCTGTGTCAGGGGCCGGTATAACTGGTTTCGCCGATAGCTCACCGATCACCGCGGCCCGCGGCTTCGTTTGATCCAGTCCGCTCTTCCACAACAGGGCAGAGAGGCATTGACCGTGACAGCAAGCAAAATCGCGCCTGACGATGAACGGCCCTGGCGCCAGTGTTGCGGTCCGCTGCACGCAGTTTTCGAGTTCACGCACATTACCCGGAAAACCACAATTCATCAGCACGTCCATGGCACTCGGATCGAACGTTAACGTACGACTGTTTTCGCTGTTGAAATTTTTGAGAAACTCAGTGGCAAGCAGCGGAATGTCGCTACGTCTTTCGCGCAACGGGGGCAGCAGCAATGGAACTACGCTAATACGATAATAAAGGTCGGCGCGAAACTCGTTCTTTGCCACCGCCCCTTCCAGGTCCTTGTTGGTTGCAGCGATCACGCGGACATCAACTTTCATAGTGTGGCCGCTACCGACTCGCTCGAACTCTTGTTCCTGAAGAACCCGCAACAGCTTTGCCTGAAACGAGCCCGAGATCTCGCCGATCTCGTCCAGAAACAGCGTGCCCTTGTCGGCAAGCTCGAAGCGCCCTTTGCGTGAGTTAAGGGCACCAGTAAACGCCCCCTTTTCATGACCGAACAATTCGGATTCCAGCACTGTCTCTGGCAGCGCCGCGCAGTTCATCTTAATGAACGGCCGCTTAGCCCGCGGAGATAACTCGTGAATAGCTTTGGCTACCAGCTCCTTGCCGGTACCTGATTCACCTCGCAACAGAACTGTGGCATTCGACTTGGCTACCACCGCGATCTTGTCGAGCAGTCCGCGTAGCGCCGGGCTGGTACCGATAATACCATCGATATGAACCTTCTTACGCTCTCGCGCCGGTTGCTTAAATTCGAGGAGCTCCTTCTGCCACCGGTAGCTCTCCGCCATGAGGCGCTTGCGGTCGCGCACCACCAAGCGATGGAGCTTCACCGCCTGTCCGATCAGGTTGGCAATCATGGTGAGTAGCCGGATATCGGAATCGAGCGGGAACATCGAGTCGATGTCTGGCACACGCTCGATCGATAGGGTGCCGACTACATTTCCATCGACGCTGATGGGAACTCCGATGAAGGATAACCGTATGTGATCGCTGGCCCCGAGCACATCCATATCAGCAGCGCTAAACGCTGGATGCGTTGCAACGTCTTCAGCCACGAACGGCATACCCGTCGCCACAATCTCCTCAATCGCCTTTTGAGGCAGGCGCATGCGGTAGCGTTCATCGCTTCCTTCGGTCCAACCGGCGCCGACCGCAATCTCCGCCACGTCGTCGTCTGCCAGGAGAGACACGACACCGTGCCGCATCTGCAGTGAGGATTGCAGCAGTTCGATAACGCTTGCCAGAGCGACTTCGAGCCGCGAAGGGCTGGCAAGCATGTTCGATATTTCGAACACTCCTCTGAGGGCGATTTCGTTCAAGGGCACGACCACGGGATGGTTCGCCTCGCCTTCCGAGCCAGGCCATTCGCACTCGGAAGCAATATGCACTGTGACAACGCCGACGTCGCCCTTCTTGCTTGCACTTAGTTCGCACTTCGAAACATCGTCTTGCATCTCACACTCAATCTCGTGTCCATTCGGATGCCGCTAGGAGATAACATCTTTTCATGGCACGACGGTAAACAAGATGGCTTCATTCGATTCACGCTCCTTCACAAAATCGCGCACAAATCCTCTGTTGGAATAATATTGGTCCAGACCCAACAAAAACGAGCAATGATTTCTCACGTATTCGCAGACGATCACATACGGCCTACGTCGCGGATCGCGATCCCTCGTGTTTCGCTTGCTTCATTCGAACGCAAGGTGAGCTTTACGCTTTCCCACCACGACGTCCCGGAATGTTGGAGTGATATGCCTACCCAGTGTGGCCATGCAGGCCGCAAGTGGGTCAAAGGAACGAACGCCGCCGCGACGCCAACAGGCTCGGCCGGCCATGACTGATGTTGAACGCGCCCGTCGACGACTGGCGTTGCCGATGATGTCAGCAGCGCGCCCTCCGGCACCTTGGGTGGGCCGGCCGCGCTGTTGCGCAATGCCAGCAACCGCTTGCGCGCAAACTTTTTGAGTTTGATCACGCGGCGCGGCCGGATCGGGCGGTAGCCAGCTCGACCTCGAGATCGCGTTCAGCCACCGCCCCTTGCGGATATAGATCATCATCGACCGCTTGCCGCGCGCATGAGATGGTGTGCCAGCGCAAAAATCGACCTCTGGAGGTCGAGCCGAAGTCGCAATTTCCACTGGGCACCAGCAGGTTCCAGTCCTTCCTGCTGCATGCAGGTCACACCAACATGAAGTGGATATTGACGTCGACTTCCGACATGCGACAGTGGAGCGCATGGTTGTCTGACATGACGGCCCAAACGCATCTTTCTTCCCCTTGCCGCACTCACTTGCGCTTGGATCGGTGCAGGATTTGGGCCAGCGCGATACGAAGAATGCCGATACGATTGCGACGCGATGTCGCGTTCGCTAACAGCTTAGCGGATCAAAGACACTAAGCGCGTGTGCTTTCTGACAGCCACACAGGCGACGGATCCGTATCGTGTTTTCGAGCTCCCCAAATTGTCCCCGGCGGACGTGCGCTCCCGTCAAATTCGTCTCTTCTCTTACCCAAGCGCAACTACGGCAACAGTGCCAAGTTTGTTGGAAATGCTTCAATGCATCCTTGAGCGAACAGTTTGTCATTTGTCAGCCGAACGATCCGACGTCGCAGCCGCTGGCACCTTTTTTTGTTTGACCGCCTTCGACTCGCGGGAAATGAAGTCGCGCGGCTTCGTCACGTCCCACGACCCAGGTTGCGGTTCGGCAGCCTTTCGTCTCTCGATCGAATTGGGATCACTCGACTATCTGCGGGCTCCTAAGACAACGAGCACGACAGCCTGTTGCGCGGGCAGACATTTCAGAACAACAGCACTCACTGCCGCACCCGCAAAGATACCCACCACGCCCGCTAATCGAACGTTACCAGCCCCGTACGTCAGGTTTGTTGGCTCAGTGGTCCGGAACCAGCTCGATTCGACGGTGAACTTGTTTCGGCGCAACGAGCTAAATTAGAGCGACGACCTCGACTTCCAAGGCGCCCCAATCGGCAAAAGGCGCGCTACCCTCGGCAAGACCCGGCGGCGCAACAACAGAACAAACACAAAGTCGCCGCACGACCGGCGAGAGGGTAAGGGCATGCAGCTTATAAGATCGGGTGATGCTCGGGCGACTCATCGATCAAGATGAGACGATTCGGATCATTCAAATCGAACTCAATAATGCGCGGCGCGACAAGGCGCGCATAGCGCGTAAAGGCGCTGGTCGGCGGAAAGCGAATCACGATATCGCATCGACCGAGGAGGCACATCTCGATGAGAGCAGAGACTCCTCCCTCCGCTCCCAGTTCTGCACTGTGCAATGGCCCTGCTTGAACCGCCTGGAAGCGCTTTGAGATAGTAAAGAGGTCGGGAAACATGGCCGACACCCGATCCAGAACTTTCGGGCTGTCCGTACATAAAAACACTCTCACTGGCTTTTCGTGGGGCGATGCCTTGGCCTTTTCGATGGCAGTGCATACCTGCCGCAACGCACGCTCCGGATCGGCCCAGTATGGCGTGTGCCCCATGATATCTTCGCCATTGCCGTGTCGAACATGAACGCCTATTACGCTGTGACCCTTGAAGTGCCCCTGATAGATCGCGTCAATCCGAGCTTGAATTTCAGACCGCAGTTTGACGTCCCGAAATATTTGTCGCTCGGCATCTTGATCACAACCCCACATCAAACAAGCATCACACACCACAGTATTCGCGTGAGTGTCATCCTTCGCTTCGAAGAGCTGCTTCAGCTCATCGCGTTCGCGGAAAATCTGTTCGTATGGTCGATAAACGCAGTCGATGGATGGCCGATTCCACCAAGTTGGAAAAAACGGTCCCGGAAAAGAGAGTTGATTGATCCGATCATCGCAAATCACGGGTACACCGGCGATGTCCTGAATTGGCTCGAAGAACACCCCAAAGGCGTTGGTGAAGGGGTCATCGAGATAACAGGATCCGCGCCAGTCGATAACCAGCGTGCGCCCTGTCCGCTTGGCGTATTGCCAAGCTGACGCGAGCGACCACAGGCAATCACCGAAACCAGTACGTCGTCGAGAAACAACGAACCTTTCTTTCATGGACAACCATCACCTAGCATTTTACCGTCCTCGTCACGACATACCGAACGGATCAGAATGTAGGTAACTCTGCGTAAGATCTCCAGAGGTCATCGCGGCCTTATTGAACGATCGACGTTCATGCTGGCTCTGCCATACGATCGCAGTCGTTCTGCACCCGGGTAGCGCGTGAGGGAGGATGCAGGCGAACACGCCGCTGCTCCCATAGGCTCCGTAGTTCTTTGACGAGAACTTCGCGCTCGGCCTGATCCAACGTCATCGAATTGAAGAGGTCGCGGAGGACGGCTTCGCCCTTGATCCGCATCAGCAGATCGAACACGCTATCTGAAATGCGCACACCACCGCCGCCGGAGAAGGTCGTGCGGATCTCGCATACCGTCTCCTGTCGATCTCGTGCTGTATGTGCGCGGACGCGATACAGGGATGCATAAGGCGGCAGTGAAACCGCGAGCGAGGTCCAATCCTCGAGCGTTGCAGCGCGCTTTTTGACAAGGAACGGCCCAACTACGAGAGCATCGAGTTCCGTCGTCAGAAATGTCGCAACGGCATCTGCAACCGAATCCACGATCGGCTCGGCATTGTTGTTAAAAGAGGTATTGAGCAGAACCGGGATGCCCGTCCGTTTCTTGAACTCATCGATAAGGCGCCAGTAGGCTGGATTCGATTTGCGCGACACTGTTTGTAACCGCGCGGTACCATCAACATGCGTAATCGCGCCCAGCAAGCCGCGCTTGGCATCACGTACGCCAACTACGAAGTTCATGAAGGGAAATTCGCCCGTTCCAGCCGGGAGATCGAAATATTCGCGCGCATCCTCCTCCAATACGGAAGGCGCGAACGGTCGATAGCCCTCGCGCTTCTTGACCATCGCGTTTATGCGATCCTTGTTCGCCGCAGGTCGGGGATCGGCGAGAATACTGCGGTTACCCAGCGCACGTGGTCCGAACTCCGACCGACCCTGCACCCATCCGATGACTGCGCCGTTTGCCATCCAATCGGCCGCTCTGCCCGCCACGTCATCGCTGCGTTCGACGTCGAGATGTCCGGCCCATGCCGCCAATTCCTGCTCGACGGCACGGTCGGTCCCGAGATCTGGCCCCCAATAGACTTCCTTCAGCCGCTCGCGTGGCGCTGGCCGCCCAACCTCATCAGATGCCATCAATGCAGCGCCTAGGGCGCAGCCTGCGTCATGCGCCGCGGGTTGCACGAAGATCTCCTCGAAAAGCCCCGAATACAGCAGCTTACCATTGACGGTGCAGTTGTGGGCCACGCCGCCAGCCAAGCACAGCCGCTTCATGCCCGTGGCTTCGCGGTAATGCCGCACTATGTGAAACACGATTCGTTCGAGCGCTTCCTGCAATGACGCGCTGACGTCTCGATGTTGCTGGGTGAATGGCATTCCTTTTCGTCGGACCTGAATATTGCGGACCAACGCCGGTCCGATGCGATCCAGGTAGAGCCGGTAGCCCCCGTTCTCAGAGAGCTCGTAGAACCGCTCAAACAGCTTGCGATAAGGCGCGGGATCGCCATAAGGAGCAAGGCCCATGACCTTGTATTCATCGAACAAGCTATAACCCAGATACCGGATCGTCTCGAGATAAAATAGCCCCAAAGAGTTGCTCTCCGGGAAGCTCTCGAGTTGATTGACTTCGGTTCCGGACCCGATCGCCACGAGACCGGAGAGAAACTCACCACCGCCATCGATTGCGAGGACCAGACTCTGCTCAAATCCGGACATTGCAAATGCACTTACTGCGTGCGCCTGGTGGTGACTTACGAATGAAACGCGCGATGGATCAACGTCGGTGTTGAACTCCTGAGCCAGCATCGTCCGGAGCAGGAGCCTGGCATTCATCGGAATGGCGTCGGATGGCTGCGAGACAAACAGGCGTTCGAGCATTGCATTGCAATACGCTTCGGTCGCATAGAACGCGATGCGATCGACGTCGCTCAGTCGAACACCGGCAGCATCGAGACAGTATTGGATCGAGTTGCTTGGAAATTTATTGGAATGCTTGACCCGATTGAGGCGTTCTTCTTCGACGGCCGCTATCACACGACCGTCACGCACGAGCACAGCAGCGCCGTCGTGAAGAAATGTACTTGGAAGCTCGGGTCGGAACTCAAAAACCTTGTCTAATCCGCCGCTCACTCCGAGACACAGCATCTTACTCTCCATCTATTGTAAGAGGGCTCTATTGGGACAACCCGACTCACGGTTGCTCGCTGCGGCGTCGTGTTGTCCACTGCGGCACTCTCAGCGCATGAGGCGTCGGAGAAGCAGCGCAACCGACAACAAGAATGGCACGACCGCATAAAGGCAGAGTGCGCCTATATGTATACCGACGCTGCCGATTGGCCGCCCGAGCATCGCCGGGCGAATGAGCTCAATCGAGTGCTCCAGCGGCAACAGGTCTGCTACGAACTGGAAGGCCGCGGGCAACTGATTGATCGGAAACACTGCGCCGCAGAGGAACACCATGGGTGTAAGGACGAGTGTTTGGTAGAATACGAAATAGTCGTAGCTGGGCGCTAGGGATACGATGACCATCGCCAAGCTCGCGAACACGAACCCAGTAAGAGCGATTGCGGGTAGCGCATACAGCATGGATGGCCACGCCGCGTAACCCAGTCCCGCAGCAACGATTGTTATGCCTGTGCCAGCCAGCACGGCCTTGCTCGCTGCCCATGCCACTTCTCCGAGCAGGATGTCGCCAAGAGTAAGCTGTGTGCAGAGCATTGCCTCCCAGGTCCGTTGCGTGTGCATGCGGGCGAACGTTGCGTAAATCGTCTCGAAGCTTGCCGAAGTCATCGCGCTGGTCGCGACCATCCCGCCCACTAGAAAATCGATATATGAAGTCCCGTTGACACGACCGACGATGAGTCCGAGGCCAAAGCCAAGACCGAGTAGATTGGTCATTGGATCGGCGAGATTGCCCAGAAGCGACGCAAGCGCGACCTTCCTCCATGCCAGATAGTTGCGTCGCCATACCGCAACCCAGTTAAACGCGTTAGCGGGCATGGCCGCGCCATAAGTCATTCTCATCATATCTCTATCTCGCGTCCGGTCAGCCGCAAGAACACGTCCTCGAGATTCGGCGGACGCTCCAGAAGGCGCAACCCCACAGCCCCTCTCAACTGCTTCCGCACCTGCTCCAGATCCGGTGCATAGCAAAAGATCGTCTCGCCGCTTAGTTCGATGCGCTGCGCGTAAGGCCTGATCAGCTCAATGGATTCCTGCGGGTTGCCACCATAGATCTCCATGACATCGCAACCGATCTGTTCGATGATGAGCGCCTGAGGTTCGCCTTCGGCGATCTTGCGTCCTTCCTCAAGCACGCAGAGCCTATCGCACAAGCGCTCGGCCTCTTCCATAAAATGGGTCGTCAGCAGGATCGTCTTTCCGCGCGCAAGTAGCGCACGCAGTCGCTCCCAGATCAGATGGCGCGCGTGCGGATCAAGACCGGTCGTTGGTTCGTCCATAACGAGCAGATGCGGGTCATTGATCAGCGCACGTGCCAGCACCAGTCGGCGCTTCATGCCGCCAGACAACTCGCCAACGCGCGCATCCGCCTTGCTCTCGAGGCGGGCAAATTCGAGCAGCGATGGAATGACCGCATCGATTTCACGTGCGTTCATGCCGAAATAGCGCCCGAACACCAGCAAGTTCTCGCGGACCGTGAACTCGTTCTCGAGGTTGTCGAATTGCGGGACCACGCCCACGCCTGCGCGTGCCAAGCGAGCGTGTGCCGGTACTTGCTTGCCGAGCACCGTAATCTGGCCAGAGTCCGGCGGCACCATGCCGAGTATCATACGCACAATGGTGCTCTTGCCCGCACCATTTGGTCCGAGCAGTCCGAAGCACTCTCCCGCTGCAACGGTGAATGCCAGCTCGTTGACAACGGCCTTGCCGCGGTATGATTTGTTTACAGCGGCAAAATCGATCGCTACGCTCGACATGCGTTCATCTCAGCTTGTCAGAGCCATCTCGGACGACGGCACCTTGACTTCGAGCGTTTTGGTCCAGAGCAGGCCATCGCACCAGATGTGTTCGATGCGACCCCATTTGCAGGCAGCTGCGACATCGGGGAAGAAGCCACGTCCATGGTGATTGGCGCTGGTGTTGCAAAGCAGCGGAATGCCCGTCAGTTTTTCATATTCGACGAGCAGTTCAGCAACCTTATGCTCGGATGTTCTGCCAATCGTCTGCAATCGTGCGGATCCGTCGAGGTGCACAATGGCGGGGATTCTGTCTCGCCACTCTGCCCGCGTCTGATGGTCGAAGAGCATGTAAGGGTCCGGCGATCCAGGATCGAAAATGTTCGGCGCTCGGTCCTCCAGGCATATCGGCGCAACCGGGCGGAAGTGTTCGCGGAATTTGATGTCGTTGAGATAGTCCTTCATTTTCGGGGATGTCGCGGCAGCAAGAATGCTTCTGCCACCCAAGGCGCGTGGGCCGAGTTCGGCGCGGCCGTTAAGGAAGACCACGGGCTTATCAGTTGCGAGGAGTGCGGCAAGCTCGCTTATGCTGCAGGGCGCTGCGTCCCATCCCGTTGACGCATCGCCGCCTGCAAGGGCCGGACCACTATAGACCGACCACTCGAGGGGTACGAAACCTTTGTCCGCCACCATTGCCGAGCAAGCGGTTCCGATTGCTGAACCGCTGTCATTCGGGAAAGGCGGCACCCAGACCGCATCGAACAGGCCGGTCGCACGTAACGCACTATTCCATTTGATGTTAAGACCACAACCACCGGCTATGCATAGATTGCGCGGCCCCGGAAAGGACGAATGCCGAAGCAAAGCAAGGCCCATCTCCCGCACGAGCAGACGCTCAAGGAAAATATGAAACGATGCGAGTACATCTTCGGGTCGCTTGGCGTCTAGTCGAAGTGCGCTTTCTTCGAAGAATTCGTGCGTAGCCGCAAGCGATGCCTCGGCATTATTTATATTCGCGCGATAACGCCGAGCGGGCTCCGTGTCCGCCGCAAAGCGCTTCTCATAGACCTCCCTAAACACCGTCACAACGTCTTCATCAGGCGCCCCCAGACCGATATAGGCCATCAGTTTGCCCGCAACGCCAAGGTCCCAGTTGGTCCGGTTCGGCTGCCGATAGGGCCCGAAGTGGTGGCCCGCGACAGCATAAGCGTGGCCTATCATCGGGAAGAGGCAATCGAGGAAGCGGCCCCCGCGCGGCTCTACATAATAAAGTCGTGGAAAGATGCAGCCATCCCACACGAGGCAGAAGGCCGGTTCTTTCGTTTTCGCAAACGGGCTAGTGCAGTAAGCGGAGGCAACATGGCCCGTGACGTGCGCATAGCTCTTATAGGAGAAACTCTCGCCCTCGAGCACTAGCCCATCCCCGTCGTATGAAGATAGGAGCCCCTCGGGACGTTCAACATACGGTGCGCCTTTGAGCGTCAGATGTTCCGACCCACTCAGGAGCTGGAATTGCGTTTCGATTTCCCCGTCCCACCCGTCGATGACGAACTGATCAATATCGCGGGGATGAAGGCCATATTCCGCCAATGTGAGAACAACTGTGTCGAGATTTTCGATGGCTGAGTACCGTCGGTTGTTCTCGCGTTTCTCTTGCTCGATGCAAAAGACCAGACGTCCATCCTCTACAAGAGCGATGGACCCGTCGTGCGTCAGCTTGATGCCACAGATGCGCATAGTGCCTCGATGCTAAGGTCGGTTTTTAGATGGAAGGGAAGACCGAATTCCGAAAACAAGCGAGCAAGCAGTCTTCGTTGGCCGACTTGCCCTGACATTGCACCCGTTCGACCTCGACCAATGTTTCGTTCAACATTGCGATGATCGTTTCGGCGCCGGCAGCATGTCCCCAGCCGCGGCAGGTGGCATCACGAGCTGATCCGAAAACCAGATGACCATTCGGCGCAAGCATTCCCACCAAATTGCCGATCGCCGTACGCATCTCGGCAATATCGCGGAGGTAGTAGAGCACTTCCGCCACCACGATCAAGTCGAACCGTTCCGTTCGAGAGAACCGCTGAATGTCAGAGACTATCCATGTGATGTGCGACCATCGCTTCGTCCGTTGACTCGCCCGACCGATCGCTCGCGGCACGACGTCGACGACTGTAAGTCGTCCGCAGTGGGGCGCCAGCTTCTCCGTGAATGCGCCGGCTGCGCACCCGACCTCGAGCGCATTCGCAATGAAGCCGTTGGAAAGCGAGAGCCGGAGCATTTGCGTATGACGCTCTCGCTCGAACGGATTGCCGTCCAGCCGCCATGGATCATCGGCCGTTAATTCTCGTTCTAACGATTGATAACTGTTATCCGGGTTCATGAGCTATCCGCTTCTCAGTCCGCATCGCTCGCCGCTGCAAGTGCGGTCGTGTCACTGCTAGTTGGGCGGCACGAGCTGCGAATCGGAACTGCGGATCCCGAAGGCCGGATCGGCTCTGGTTGGGACTCTGCCTTGGCTGGCTTGCGTGAGAGCCAATCGCTATTGCTTAGCGTACACAACGCATAGGCCTTTACCGGAAGTAGCAGAAAGATATTGATGGGCGTGTGCAGAGCAAAAGCGAAGAATCGCAGTTGACGAGCACGCAAGGCAGCTACGCCGCATCTCACCATGGTCATTGATGCGACTATCAGAACTGTCCACCATGGCACAGTGGCCGTAAGTGCGAGCTGCGCAATGCCCGTTACCACCGAAAGCGCCAGAAGAAGCGGGCCGACGTTTTGCCCGATAACGTCCAATGTCAGGTATCGATCCAGACCAGGCAAAAGGTGCACCGCAAGCAGCGTATCTCGGAAAGTGCTGCGGGCCCAGCGAAGCTGTTGGCGCAGATACGGCCCTACCCTATCTGGAACGACTGTTGCGGCGTACGCGTCCGGAACGTACTCAGTTCGAAATCCAGCTTTCAGCATAAGAATCGTGAGATGGCGATCCTCACCAAAATCGCTCGGCTTTCCTCGGAAGAATTGCGCCTCGTACTGATCCAGCAGCAGATCGAGAGCTGATCGTCGGTACATGGCACATGGACCGCAGCAGCACATGACCGCGCCGAAACGAGCTTGAGCTGCGCGCTCTTCGTTGCACGCCAACCAGTACTCCATGTCGATCAACCGAGTTAACCAAGTGGCGCTCCGGTTGCTCGCCGTCAGCTGCCCCATGGCAGCACCGATCTCATCATCCTGCATTCTCAGTGCAAGCTTCCTGACCACATCGGTCGCAAGTATCGTGTCCGAATCAACGTTGAGGACCAGATCTCCGGATGACCGGCGGATCGCGGCAATCTGTGCTTTCCGTTTTCCAACGTTCTTTCGCAGGAGAATAAAATTGAACCTTGAATCGTACGCATAGGCATGATGGACGGGTGCCACATCCTCGCGATTTCCAGAACCGTCATCGACCACGTAGACGCGTAGCTGCCCGACGTAGTCTTGGCTCGCGATGGATTCTAGGCATGCCGACAGCGTGCGCGGGTCCTCGTTGAAGCAGGGCACGATTACATCCACGCTGGGCATCGGTTCAGGGTCGCCCCCATCCGATGACACCGACGACACTCGTGTCGGCGAGGCATGGAACGCCTGCACGGACTTGTAGACCGCAGAGAGCAACGCATAAGACGAGACGACAACAGTACTGGTTGTGGCAAGAAGGTTCATTGGGACGCCAATTGTTCAATGAGTTTGCGGAAGCGGGCGGATCGCGAAACCGCGATCGTGCAAGGCTGGAATAAGTTGGGAGAGTGCCTTCACCGTCTGGTGGCGCAGACCGGCATGAATGCCCCGTCCCACCTCGTCGGGCGGGCATCCATCATGCAAGAGAACGATCGCACCAGGGCGGACAGAGGCTAACACTGTTTCGACGATCGTATCCACGCCGGGACAGGACCAGTCGCGCGGGTCCACTGACCAGTGGAGAGCGTTAAGTCCGGCCTTCTCTGACTTGGCCAGCACTGCTTCGGTCCAAATGCCATACGGCGCGCGCACGCGTCGCACCGAGGCCTGAGGGCATGCGCTCCTGATGGCGCAACTCGCGGTCATTATTTCAAACTGCACTTCGTCGGGGTCGCATCTGGACAGATCCGGATGTGTCATCGTGTGGTTCGCGACCTCGTGCCCTTCCGCGATCATCCGACGAATCAGCTTTGGCTCATTCGCCGCGTACGTGCCAATGACGCAGAACGTCGCCGGCGCGCGGTGCTCCGCCAGCACATCAAGAATGTCCGGCGTGCAGTATGGATTCGGCCCGTCATCGAACGTCAGATGGACGCTATGGCGAACGGTGTCCGTGAGGCGCTTGCTGTGCGCTTCGAAGAAGCAACTGATGTGTTTCACAGCTCTGGCCCATTACGCTCGATGACTGTGCCGGTGGGCCACTCGCTCATCGACCGCGCTATAGGGAACACTACAAGCAGCGCGTCATCGACCCGAGTTGGGGGCAGGTCGGCATAGATATCCGGAAGAGTTGATCGCACGCGAATGCCCGGAACGATTGTCGCCATTCCTGGGCGGCCGAGCAGCCTAAAAATATGCTCTTTGAGTTCATGTCGAACCGTACCGAAGCCGAAGGGGACGCCGAGCTCCTGCAACACGGGATACATCACTCGCATGGAATGACTGATTCCGAGTCCTTCGAGATCCGGACGTACCGCGTACAATCCAAGTTCGGCCACCAACAGATCGATTTCACCGACTTTGATGAACCGGCGCAATGCGCCGATATGAGCCGCCACGCCGCGATCATCGTAGCCAACTACCCGGAGCTCCGGTCTCGCCCCGGCCCAGCTTCGATTGCCTTCAAACGGTTTTGCGTTGAACGCCCCGGTCGGCCCGTAGGCGCTTCGAAAGAACTCGGAGATTTGGACGTGGTCGGCGAGTTGTAAGTCATTTTCCCAGCACGTCCTCCACTGGAGTTGAGGGCGCATGAAAGACTCTCCTGCTTCTTGCTACGTTCCTGAGGCACGCATCAAGCGAGCGACGGGCAGTGTGACGGTGCTCGTTCGATGGGGTCGTCAGCGAATGGGGGGAATGTTGGCTTGTGGACGGCGTTAAGATCGCATCGCGCGGGGAGCCGGCCAATTTGCATGCTCCTCTTGTGTGTGCCGCGGCTCAATATCGCCGTTGTCTCCAGGCGAGTGGCGACCGGCTCTGTTACAGGTCGCGCTCTGTCTACTGTCTCAAATCCTCCGCGGCCGCGATGTGTGGTACTCAAGTTATCGAAGGACCACCCAGTTACCCAATCATATCGAGGTAGACGCCCTCCATTGAATGGTATGCGGAGAATATACGATGGTTTAAATCGCGCTCCTGGCCGCATTATTGAGCCGCCTACAGTTGCAGTGGGAGACGACCCCATTGTAGAAACTGTCTCGAACGGGCGAAGGGGCTGCGACTCCGCTGCAAGCGACGTCACGCTCCGCAGGCCGCACGGCAGATATGCTGATCGCGGGCACGGAAAGCAGGACACGAGGGTGTTAGCCGCGGCTTCATTTGCCTCGTCCAATATCTGGCGCCGAGCTTGATGGGCGCGACGAACTTGTTGCCGCTCATTTGTTCTCTTAAAGCGGGCATGACGGCTCGCCGCGTGTGCGCTCGGCGAGCGTTCGCGTGAGTGGTTAACACGGGAATCGATGCAATGCATTCGGATGTGACAATACAATGACGGACGCCGAGCTAAGCTGTTGCGCACAACCGCTGACGACACTCCATCACCAATGCTTGCGATTTGCGGTGCCACGCTCTGCTTCTCCGAAACCTACCCGATTGCTCAGGTACTGGAGATTTCCTAGACGGCGCCGAGCGAATTCGTAAAATCGATTGTTTGGATGAGAAACATCTACACTGCGGATAGGTGACAATGCGTTTCCGAGGGCTTGATCTTAATCTCCTCGTCGCGCTCGATGCTCTGATGACCGAGCGCAACCTCACGGCAGCGGCACGCAGCATCAACTTGAGCCAGCCGGCCATGAGCGCGGCGGTTGGCCGCCTACGCGCGTATTTCAAAGACGACCTCTTCACGATGAAGGGCCGCGAACTTATTCCGACTCCACGTGCGGAAGCCCTCGCGGCTCCCACTCGCGAGGCACTACTTCACATCCAGTTCTCCATTACCTCCAGGGATACATTCAAACCGAGCGAGTCTGAACGGCGCTTTAGGATCAGCCTGTCTGACTTTGCTACGGTCGTGTGGTTTCGACATGTCGTGGAACGTGTCGCACGAGATGCGCCCGGCGTCAGATTCGAGTTAATGCCTCTCGCGAATCCGTTCGATCACCCTCTCCAACGCGCCGAAATCGATTTTCTTATCGTGCCCGAGCTGTACATGTCGGACGCGCACCCCAAGGCGACCCTTTTTGACGAGACACTCGTTTGCGTCGGCTGCCGCTCGAACAAGCACCTATCGCGGGAGCTTACATTCGAGAGGTACATGTCATTGGGGCATGTCGCGGTCAAGTTCGGGAGCAATCGAGTGCCTTCCATAGACGAATGGTTTATGCAAGAGCACGGCATCAAGAGACGCGTTGAGGTCGTCGTGCAAAGCTTCAGCATGATCCCTCCCATGTTACTTGGAACCAACCGAATAGCGACGATGCCCCTGACGCTCGTGAAGTATTTCGCTAAGGCGATGCCGCTGCAGATCACTAAACTCCCGCTACCGCTTCCGGGCTTTACCGAGGCCGTCCAATGGCCTTCCCTTCACAATACTGATCCGGCAAGCATATGGATGCGTGAGGTTTTGTTGCAGGAGGCAAGGCGCCTGGTCTCTCCCCGCGCCAAGACACGCCTACGGGATCTTCCGAACCACTCTTCGCAAGCTAAAGACACAGCGGTAGATGCTTCGGAATGACAATCGCGGTTCGCAGGACCTTCGCTCGCTCCAAGGAATGGAGGCTCGACGACAGTGAGAAGTCACGAGTCGATACAGCTTTCCGTCCCCGGTGATTCTTCGGGGGCAGCTCTTTTCCGCACCTTCTTCCTGTCAAGCAGCTCGAGCGTTCTCTCCCTGATTCACCCGGCCACGTTGATCGCGGGTGTCTTTCGACCCGCGATGGTTGCCTCGGAGGATCGCATTCTCGTCCACCGCAACTCTATTGGGCGATCGAATTGCCAAATCAGGCGGCGGGCTTGTCGAAGTTCAGGTCGTTGGTTCGGTCACCGCTATCTGGTCTACTCGACCCTCTCTATCGTGTTGTCGCGCCAGCGATTGACGACGAAACCGGCAGATGAATTGTCGCCTTTCGCATCAAACCGCACGTGGCCAATCACGGTTTCAGCTTCTTGCGAACGAAGCGCTTTCGCAACGCGCAGAGCGTTGAAAGAGCCAGCGCGCCTCACCGCAAGAGCCCACGCCTGTACAGCGGCATAAGCGTAAAGCGTATAGCCTTCCGCAGTTCGTTTTGTTGCTTTCAATCTGGCTACGACGTCGGCCGCCTCCGCGTTTTTGGTGGCATCGAGCATGAATGTGAAGAGAGTGCCATTTGCCGCACTGTTCGCAATCGCCCAGAATTCGCCCGTCATCAGCGGGTCGTTAGCCATGACCGTGAGATGAGCGTGTGCGTCTGCGGCTTGGCGTACAATAAGGCCGATTTCGGCGTAGTAGCCACCAATAAAGGCGATTTCGATACCCTCCCTCTTCATTCTTGATACCAGCGCGGTGTAATCTTTCTCGCCGGCCATATAGCTTTGCCGCATGATATTCTGCAGACCCGCATCATGAAGACGAGACGCAACGACATCTGCAACGCCCTTGCCAGCTGTGCTCTTGTCATCGAGGACGGCAATCTTGCTCTTGGAGTGGTGCCGCAAGATATAGTTAGCCGCCACTACACCTTGCTGGTCGTCACGGCCACAGATCCGAAAAACCGTTCGCAGACCTCGCTCGGTCAGCTGAGGATTGGTTGATCCGGGCGAAATCTGAATAATTCCGGCTTCAGCGTAAACGTCGGAAGCGGGAATTGAGGAAGAAGAACAATGGTGGCCAACAACCAACCTAACCTGATCAGCCGCCAGCCGATTGGCTACCGCAACGGCCTGCTTCGGATCGCAAGCGTCGTCGGCGACAGTCAATCTAATCTTGAGTTCTGGAAGCAATCCGGAAGAGTTCAAATCATCCACGGCCGCACCTGCGCCGTAAAGCATCTGAGCACCAACCGCAGCGTTGCTGCCTGTCATAGGTCCGGCCACTGCAACGTAAACATCGTCAGCGGAGGCGCCGGAGACCAGCACGAAAGCAAGGACCGCTGCACCGGCAAATGAACTCGTGCGAAGGAATGCCATTTGAGGCTCCTGACGTCGGCTGATTCGCGCTCGCTTTGGCACCTGAGTCGTGGTTGTTGCAGCACGCACAATGTCGCGTTGTTGACCGATCGTTCGCGCAACCCTCGTTCTCCTGCCGCCACTATCGATCCGCATCATCGGGAGCGCGTGCTCGCCGGCGCGGCTGACCACAGCTCTCTCGCGACATTGCATCAAGGCGAGCAGGTAGCTCGTCTACACTGACATCCGATTCCGTATTCTTCGTGATGTTGCGTAAACGATCGCGCAACTTTGTCGCACGCGCGACCTGGAGCTCCGCTCGCTCCAATTGCTCGCTCAATAAGTCAGGAAGCGAAGTTCTGCCGTCCATTGCCTTGCGAATCTCTCGAAGAGAAAATCCGAGCTCACGAAGCGCCAGAATGTGATAAACTCTTCTGAGGCTTTCACAATCGTAGATCCGGTGACCACCGCACGTGCGCTGCGAGGCGGCCAGCAATCCCGTGTGCTCATAGTGACGCAGAGTGCGCACCGTCACGCCGGTCGCATCCGCAAGTTCACCGATGCGTCGCCATCGACGCCTGAGTACTGTAGGTCTGGTCATGTTTCTCAATTTTCAAACCTACAACCTAACGCCACGTGAGGTTCAAGCGGTTTTGACGGCCCGCAGATCTTGTTGCCAAGTTTTCGCTCGAAATATCGAACTTTGCCTTCCGGGGAAGCGCTTCACCGGGCGGATGTGACATGCAAGACGCAAGCAGCAACCACACTGTTGACTTTGCGTCGGATGACCTCGTGATGGGCGCATCCAGAGAAGCATTGAACCTCTGCTGGACTAAACGGCAGAAGCAATCGCTACCATCAGCTTCCTGAGGAGGACCAATTCGGCCCGACCAGCGGCTGTGCGTCCAAGCACAAGCTTGGCGATCTCCGTTCTGTTGATGGGAGTTCGCATACTTGCCGGCAGCGCCGCCACCGCCTCATCAAAGATCTTTCCCAACATGGAAAGGTCTTCCGGATCGAAGACACCACTTCTTACCTGCAACACTTGCACCATCTCTCCTGTCGAACATCGTGTCGGCGGCTCGGCTCCTTGCAAGGGCATTTGTCTGCGTTAGGGCAAAAAGAAGACAGACCTGCGGCGCGCGCCCATGCGCAGGTCAATTTGTCGCGCGATGCAAAATGAAAGCGCGCTGGCCCGATGGAGGCGTTCAAACGCAATGTCGACCGGATTATTCTTACTCGTCGACTGCATTTTTCCTAGTGCACAGGGGCGGAAGGAGATGCCCCAGACGCAACGTATGTGTAGCGACCGTCAGGGGCATTCATGTGCAGAGATCGTGAGATCATTCATCGCTCTTCGGCATTCTTTCGCGGTCGTTTTGATCTGGCTTGCACCGAACCGCCCAGCGCTTAGACAAACGCCTCCGGAAGACTGAGCAGTTTTCGAGCATTTGACACGCCAAGGCATGCAGCACAGATCTTTTGCCTGAAACACAAGGCAGTATACACCCGAGCGGCAGTTCCGATCGACCTCGTCACCAAGTCGAGAGAGCCGTACTGCCTTTTCCGGCACGGCCTCAACGTTGCGCTGCCTGTAGTTGGAGACGATGCGCAGAGAGATCATCGGCGGAAGTTCAGACACCGGGGCCCGGCCCTGATTCCGATTGCATTCAAAGAGAATGTTGCTACTAGCGAAAAGTGAGCTGCTTGTAGTCCTGGTCGGCGCCAACAATGAACCACGCCGCGACACTCGACATCGAAGCAGCGAGTCGAGCCGATCACGACCTCGCCGCAAAGTGCAAGAGCATGACCAATATGTGAGACAACTCGTCCAGAAGAGAAAAGCCGCGCTAAACGAGCAAGAACAAGAAAACGATTTTCAGCCTGAAGTTCGCGGCTCTCTCTCGAATGAATTGATCGACTAGAGTCTATTCGATTTTGGAATTCACATGGAGCTTCGGACATTACGTGCTTTCGTCGAGGTCGTACGGCAAGGCGGGTTTTCCAAGGCCGGCAAAGTCGTATTCGCGACTCAGTCCACGGTCAGCAAAGCGGTCAGGCAGCTTGAGGATGAGATTGGCGTACCGCTACTTGATCGGATCGGCCATCGCAGCAGGCTTACCGCCGCCGGCGAAATTGTTTACCGCCGTGCGATCAGGATTCTGATGGAGCGGGACGATCTGATTTCAGAACTGGGCGATCTGCGCGGCCTTGAATGCGGCATTCTCAAGCTCGGTCTGCCACCGGTGGGTAGCGGTACGCTGTTCGCAAAGCTATTTGCGATCTACCGCGAACGTTATCCAGGCGTCGATATCCGGCTCGTGGAGTACGGAAGCGAGCGGCTTGAGGAGGTTTTGCTATCGGGGGAGATCGAACTTGCGGCCTCGCTTCTCCCGGTGTCAGAAGGCTTTGAGTGGCAGGACGTCAAGCGCGAGCCCCTTACTGTCGTGCTACCGGTGAATCACGAGCTTTCGGGGTGCCGATCCCTTGATCTTCCGGCATTGCGGGATCTACCGCTCATTCTCTTCGAAACCGGATTTGCATTGAACCGCGTGATTTTAGACGCGTGTCAACGGCACGGTTTTGAGCCGCGAGTCGTCGCGCGTAGCAGCCAGGTTGATTTTATCGTCGAACTTGCTGCGACGGGTATGGGGGCCGCTTTTCTGCCACGGATGATCGCGGAACAACGCAAACATCTGTCGATCGCCAGGGTGCCGCTCGATGAAGCTGATATGGACTGGCACATTGCAATGATTTGGCGCCGCGGTGCTTATCTGTCACATGCCGCGAAGGCGTGGCTAGATCTGGTGGCTCGCACGCGAGGAGACCATCATGCCAGTAGCGACTGAATTGCAGTCGAACAATTCATTTACGCGATATCGCGCTGCGCCGTAGATATGTTTGCGAGGCATTCGCGCTTCGCTAAGTCAATCTCTCGGACGAGACATGGGTCATGGCGCAGTCTGTTGCAGATCAGTTCGCCCACACTCTTGCTGAGGTGGGCGTCAAGCGCATCTATGGAATCGTTGGGGATCGCCTGAATGGCCTTACCGATGCGATCCGCCGTCACGGATGCATCGACTGGATTCATGTCCGGCACGAGGAAGTGGCCGCCTTTGCGGCCGGTGCCGAGGCACATCTGACCAGCGAGCTCGCCGTCTGTGCCGGAAGCTGCGGGCCAGGCAATCTCCATCTCATCAACGGCCTTTTTGATTGTCATCGTTCGCGCGTGCCAGTGCTTGCGATCGCTGCACACATTCCTTCCGCAGAGATCGGCGTGTGGTACTTTCAGGATAGCCATCCCGAGATCCTCTTTAGAGAGTGTAGCCACTATTGTGAGCTGGTCTCTGGCGCCAATCAGATGCCACGCATCCTTGAGGCAGCCATCCGCGAGGCTGTGGGAAAGCGCGGCGTTTCCGTTGTCGTCATTCCCGGTGATGTCGCGCTTCGTCCTGCGGCCGATAGGATGCGGCCCAAGCTCGCTGGGTTGCGGCCTCCGCAGCCGGTGATCTCGCCGAAGGCCGCCGAACTCGATAGCCTCGCCGACATGCTGAACAGAGCTCAGCGGGTAACCGTTCTTTGCGGGTCTGGTTGCGCCGGAGCCCATGAAGAACTGCTGGCGCTCGGCGAGCGGCTGAAGTCGCCGATCGTGCATGCTCTGCGCGGCAAAGAATGTGTGGAACGGGACAATCCTTACAACGTCGGCATGACCGGGCTGATCGGCCTTTCTTCGGGCTATTACGCCATGGCCGATTGCGACGTTCTTTTGATCCTTGGAAGCGATTTCCCCTATCGCCAGTTCTATCCTCAGGGAAGCAGCGTACGGATTGCGCAAGCGGACATACGTCCGGAACATCTAGGTCGCCGGGTGGCTGTCGCCTCCCGGTGGTTGGTGATGTCCGCACAACTCTGGCGGACTTGCTGCCACGTCTGTCTTCCAAGTCCAATGATGAGCGTCTCAAGAGAACACAACAACACTATGCCCGGACCCGCAAACAGCTGGACGGGCTAGCCGAGATCAAGCCAGGTAGCCAGCTCATCCATCCTCAACAGGTCGCTAAAGCAATCAGCGACCAGGCGGCTGACGATGCCGTTTTTTCCTGCGACGTCGGCCTGCCTACCGTCTGGGCCGCGCGTTATTTGGCGATGAACGGTCAACGTCGCCTCCTCGGCTCGTTTTGGCACGGTTCAATGGCCAACGCCATGGCTCAGGCTATCGGGGCACAGGCCACGTATCCTCGTCGACAGGTGATCTCCCTCTCGGGCGACGGTGGCTTTACGATGCTGATGCGCGATTTGCTGAGCCTTGTGCAACTCGACCTGCCAGTGAAAGTCGTCGTCTTCAATAACGGTACTCTCGGCTTTATCGAGTTGGAACAAAAGTCGACGGGATTGCTCAATTTCGGGACCGAGCTCAACAATCCAGACTTTGCCGAAATTGCCAGAGCCGCTGGTATGTATGGGGTGCGCCTTGAACATCCCTCGGAGGTAGACGACGGCATCGCCGCCGCGCTCGCGCACGAAGGGCCAGCTTTAATCGACGCCGTCGTCAATCGGACCGAGCTCGCCGTGCCGCCTTCCGTCACGATGGAGATGGCCAAGGGCTTCTCTCTCTACACGCTTAAAGCAATTGTGAATGGCCGGACCGGAGAGGTCATTGATCTTGCCAGGACAAACCTCTGGCGCTGAGACTATGAGACACTGCGCGGCCGCGCATTGCCGCTTTCATGTCCCACGCATTCGACGAGACGTTCGTGCCTTACTGATGCGTGTCAGCGCCGCAGCCTCGAGGCACCTTTGCGACACTACTTAAGGTTAAAGCACCAGCGCTAACTGACTACTTGGCATTGACTGATGAGTTCGCTCATTTCCTGGCGCACAATGCCATCAGTTGCGTTGCAGGCGGCGTTCAGTGCGTTGTGCATGTCCGCGATCAACTCGTTGGGACTCTCCAGGCCCGCGTGTACGCGAATCAGCGGTCCTGCGAACGCGTGCGAGGCTTCCGTTCGCTTTGGTGGCTCGACAAGCAGAGCGAGACTTTCGTACCCGCCCCAGGACAGACCAATCCCAAAGAGGCGCAGGCTACTGAAGAGAACCGAAAGTTGTTCCCGTGACATAGGCTTCAGAACAATCCCGAAGAGTCCACTGGCGCCCAGAAAATCCCTTTTCCAAATGATATGGCCGGGATCGTCGGGAAGGGCCGGGTGCAACACCCGGTCGACAGCTGGATGTGTCTGCAGGCTTTGCGCCAGAATAAGGCCATTTTCCCAATGCCGCTTCATGCGCAAAGCCAGACTACGCAGTCCCCGGAGAGCCAGATAAATGTCATCTGGTCCGCCAATTTCGCCGAAATGGTGCGCAGTAGACTTCAGTGCAGGCCATGCCGGTTCATTCGCAGTTGCAACTGCCAAGAAATGCATCGGAATGGCCAACGATATACTTCGTCGCGGCCTGGATCGATATATCGACCCCATGCTCGAATGGTCTGAAATACAGAGGTGTCGCCCAGGTATTGTCCATGATCACAAGCGCGCCCGACTGATGTGCAATGGCCACGAGTGCTGGCACATCTTGAACCTCGAAGGTCGTGGACGACGGCGACTCCAGATAGATGGCCCGTGTATTTGCGCTGATCTTTGCCGCCAATTCTGACGGGCGGGTTGGACAAAAATACTGTGCCTCGATCTGCAGTCTCGCAAGAACGCTGTCCGCGAAGGCTCTCACAGGCGCGTAAACGCCGTCGCTGATCAGAATAGCGTCGCCGGCCTTTAGACACGCAAGCAGCGAATGAGTGCAAGCAGATTGCCCTGATGGGAAGAGAATCGAACGGAAGCCACCCTCTAACTTGCAAACGGCCGCTTCAAGCGCGCGAGACAGGGGCGAGCCAAAGCGACCGTAGCTCGGAGTGTCTTTGTTCCGGATATCCCAATCCTCCAAGGTCTCCGAAACAATGGTAGAACCGCGGTAGATCGGCACATTCACCATCCCGGCATGTTCGGCCGGCGCACGACCTAGGCGACAAAGTAGGGTTTCTGTGTCTCCTGGCTCCTTGTCGTTCAGATCCTCCATGGCAATTTCTCTTCCATCGCATTTCCTTGCCGCTCGTGCCATATGGGCACGCTCTATGGGCACGCTGTGGAGCGACCTACCCACTTCGACCGCATAGCTTCTGCAACAACAATGCCACTCTCGAGTAATGCTACTGCAGCTTTCTCGCTCCCTTTGGCGATGAATGAAAGGTCAATGCGGCTTTGAGCTAGTTGTCGCTCACGCAATTTTGTGGGGCGGCTGCCTCGCTGCACTTTTTTGTTCGACCAGTTTCTTGATGGCTTGGCGATTTCGTCGATCGTTAGCGCGCTCGAGTCTCATTGTAGCGAGTAGGACACATTGTCCAATGACTATCGGCCCCCTTGAAACGAACGTAGGGTCAAGTTGTACACTACCAGAACAAGTAGGGCATCGGGGCCGTCGATGGCTCTGGAACAAGGGTTGTGAATGTCTCAAACGCAAATGTTTGCGCCGCGTCAGTCTGTCACGCTCCTCGATCACGTCCAAGAAAGCGCCCAAGAGCATCTATATCTCCCTGCTGGAGAACAACTACGACGTCCCTCAACTCCAAGCATGACCAGCAGCCACACGGCGGGCATTCTTGAGGTCCGCCGTTACCGAACAGCAGACATCGATCTGTCTGAATTCACCGCCGACAGTCTTCATCGAGATGTCGATGAAGTTCTCCAGGCCGACGATGCGCCTTCGCTGGAGTTGAACAGCACCCAATACGGGTATCATGGGGTAGCACACATCCGACCGGCTCGCCCCTCGCAATACAAGGAACGAGTAACACAAGTTGCGGTTTCGCTCCTGTATTCATGCAACTGTTAGGATAGACATCTAAAAACGGGTGAAGCCCGCGCCGTCCGACTGTGAAGAGACAGGTCGGCCTGCTGGTGCGGAAGCTCATGCGCCAAGACCAGAGTGTTCAGCCAGATCGGACCATCGCCATGCTCAGAACCCATGCTTTTCGACGAAGCGACCACATGTCAGACGCAAGGCTGCTAAGCGCACTCTCGTCCCTCTCGCACGTGGCAAAACAGTTAGATGTTGCACCGCCTGCTCCGCCCGCGCTTGATGCTAATTGCGTCAAACTCAACATGAACGAGAACCCATTCCCGTTGCCGCCAATCGTCAGACAAAGCGCGATTGCCGCCCTTGAGCAGCATTATCTGTATCCGGAAAACGAGAACGCCGGCTTACGCGAGGCGGCGGCCTGTGTGTACGGCCTGTCCGCCGATCAGGTGATTGCTGGGAACGGATCGTCTGAACTTCTCGGTCTCATCTACAAAGCGTTCCTCGCTCCGGGCGACACCGTCGCGATGATATCGCCCGGATTTTCGTTCAACCGCAAGCTCGCCATGTTGCACGAAGCTCAATTTCTGGAGGTCGGGTGGGGTAAGACCCATTCCTTACCCACGCACCAACTGCTTTTCGGTCCCACCAGAGATGCCAAGTTCATCGTGCTGGCCAATCCGAACAATCCGACGGGAACGTTTGTTCCGATCGCCGATATCGAAAGGCTCGTAGCACAATCGGATCGACTGATCGTGCTCGACGAAGCGTATGTCGACTTTGCGCCCGATAACGGACTACGGCTCGTCAACCGCTATTCAAATCTTCTGGTACTGAGAACTTTTTCGAAAAGTTATGCCACCGCGGGCCTTCGCATCGGCTTCGGCTTCGGTCACCCCGAGCTCATCGGCAGGCTGCGTACCATGCAGAACCTCTTCAACATGAATGTGATTGGTCATGCGGTCGGTGCGAGCATCATTGCGCATCGGGCCGCCTTCGAGGAGAACCACCAACGTATTATGCTTGCAAGAGAGCGAACGACAATTGAGCTGTCCAAACTTGGGTTTTCGGTATTGCCTTCCCACGCCAATTTTTTGCTGGCTCGGGTGCCCGGCGAGCACGATGGCGCTTGGTGGCAAGCCGCATTGCAGGGCCACAACGTGCTTGTTGCATTCTTTCCTGAAAACGGTCTCGAAAATTTCATACGCATTGCAATCGGCACAGACACGCAAATGGATACGTTTCTTTCAGCGGTCGGTGACATTTCCAGATCTTCGCTCTAAGCCAAGCCGATAGCTCTCCTGCTGCAATTCTCGAGGTGGTCAAGTGAAAAATCTCCCTTCTTCAACACTGACGTTCGGTATCTTCGATCACCTGGACGCGAACGGCCGTGATGTCGCCAAGCAATATGATGATCGGCTGCTGCTCGCCGAGGCATGCGATCGCCTGGGGTTCTATGCCTATCATCTAGCAGAGCACCATTGCACTCCCCATGGCAGAAGTCCTTCGCCGAATCTGTTCTTGTCCAGCGTCGCTCAACGCACAACCAATCTTCGCATCGGCCCGATGGTTATGCTGCTTAGCCTTCATCATCCGCTGCGAGTCTTTGAAGAGGTCTGTATGCTGGATCACTTGAGCGGCGGCAGGCTTGAACTTGGCATCGGACGCGGCTCCCTCCCGGTTGAGTTGGGATATTTCGGCGTCAGTGCAGACGCGGCGCCGGGACGTTATACGGAAGCCAGCGAAATCCTTGTTAAAGCTATGCGAGGCGGCACGCTCTCCTACGAGGGTATCCATTACCGATTGGACGAGGTTCCATTGACGCTGACGCCTCGTCAGTGGCCGCACCCCCCGACATGGATCGCTGTAAATCAACCCGATTCGGCAAGCTGGGCCGCGGAAATCGGTGCAAACATCGCGAGTCTTGGACCCTCATCGTCCGTCCGGAGGGTCACGGACGCATACCGCTCGCGTCGAGAGCAACGCTCAGACGCGAATGGTCCGTCGCCGTTTCTTGGCTTGCTTCGCATGGTCGTGGCTGGAAGTTCTGAAGCAGATGCTTATTCACTCGCTGCACCTGCTTATGGACGCTGGCTCGACAGCTTCAAGTTCCTTTATGAACGCAACAACATCCCCACTCCACAAAACCTGCCCTTGACGTTCGATGCGGCAATCGAGAGTGAGTTGTGCGTTGCCGGGACGGCCGCTTCAATACGACAAACACTCCTTAATCATCTGGAAGAGGCGGGTGCCAACTATCTTCTTTGTCAGCTTGCATTTGGGGACCTCTCGCTAGAGGCTTCATTGAACACCGCAACCATCATTCGGTCTGAAGTCGCTGCAGGAGTTGGCCGAACATAAGGCTTGCCGTCCGGCGCTAGGGATCGATAGTTGCAGGCGCCGTCTTTTGAGCCTCACAAATGCTGAGCAATGGTGGTCACCTCGTTCATTGCGCAGCTGCGCTTTGGACCATGAGCTTCTCGATCCGCAGCTCGAGATGCGCGATCAGTGCCTCGTTGTCCGACAGCTCCGCCCGCGCACTGGCAGCCACCGCCTCGGCTTGCAGCCGCGCCTCACGCTCGGCCTGCAGCGCCGCCAGGGCACTCACAAGGTCCGATGGAAGTTCGTCCGGCTTCGATATCATGAAGCCATTGAATCAGATCAAGCAGCAGATTCAAACTGTAAAACGGCTATCCGACCCGCGTCGGACGCTGGGTTTCTTGTGGGTTGCGCCAATGGATCCCGGACAACAGATAGCTCAACTGCGCCGGCGAGATCGTTACCGATTCACCGACAACCGATGGCCAGATGAACCTTCCTCTCTCGAGTCTTTTGGTAAACAGGCAGGCTCCCTGGCCCTTGCAAAGCTCTTTGCGCCACCTGAACAGCTGGCTCACATGAAGGCCGGCCATGCGAGCCACCTCGGAAACAGTGGCTCCGGGCTCGAGCGATGCTGCAACTAGCCGTTCCTTCTCATCCTGCGACCACCGACGCCGCCGCTCGACCGATGTGATCAACTCTGCCCGCGAAATCGTCATAGCGCTTTTCCTAGGATTACCCCTAGGACCTGCAGCGTTCGCGTCCGTCAAACAAGGCGGCCCTCAACGGAGGAATACGTGGCATCATCGATCTCAAGTATTTGTATGAGGACAGGGATCGATACGGCAACATTCGCATCTATTTCCGGCGGAAGGGGCGCCGAAAGATCTGCCTGAAATAGCCGATCGGGTCGGATGACTTTTTCGAAGAGTACCGATTGGCATTCTCCGGCAAACTCGCGCCTCAACTTTCCCCGAACAGCAGCAAGGCGAAGACATCTCCTAGCTCGCTGCGCTGGCTAATCGAAAGGTATTATGACGAGCGAAAACTTCTTTTTGCTCGACGATCGAACGGAACACGTTCGTAAACTGATTCCGGATTCAATTTGTTTGGAGCAAGCGAGCGATGAGGATCCAACCCTCCTCGCCGCGTCAGATTTCGTCGCTTCTTGAGCGCGCGGAAATAGTCCAGCGTCGGACGCGTCACCTCAAAACGAAATGCTTCTCGTGGAAACAGAAAGGCGCCGGCAAAACGATGAGCCTGCTGCTCAATCTGCTTGTTCAACAACGAATCCCCTCCCCCGCGGCGCTCGAGGAACGGAACCTTCGAATAGTGTGTATTTATGTGTTGACCCCTATTGGCTTTGGTATGTATAAATACACATATGAAATCGGCGAACATTATCAAAGCTCTGAAGGCCGACGGATGGGAACAGGCTACTCAGAAGGGCAGCCACATTCAATTCAAACACCCGACTAAGAAGGGCCGGGTCACAGTCCCTCACCCCAAGCGGGACATCCCGGTTGGAACGCTAAAGAGCATCAAGAAGCAAGCCGACCTGAAGTTGAAATGACACCGCATAGAGAGGGCCACCGGCCCGCCCAAGGAACTCACATGCGACACTATATTGCACTGATCCATAAGGACGCGGACAGCGACTATGGTGTTTCGTTTCCCGATCTTCCCGGCGTGATCACCGCTGGCACGGATCTGGACGATGCACGCGCTATGGCTGCGGAAGCCTTGGCCCTACACCTGGAAGGTATGGCAGCAGACGGCGAAGCCGTACCTGAGCCCTCCTCTCTCGAGGATATCATGGCGAACGCTGAGAACAGAGATGGCGTTGCCGTTCTCGTTCCAGCGCCTGCGGAAGAGGTGAAGAGTGTGCGCGTCAACGTCACTCTTCCCGCCGACGTTCTGAGTGAGATCGACAACTATGCCGAACAGCATGGCTTCACTCGATCTGGCTTTCTTGCGCAAGCCGCCAAGAAAGCGATGGCGGCCTAACTAAGGCCATATCCGGTTGAAGCTGCATCCGTCTCCGAGCGTCGCATACGTGCGCGGCCTTCCGGCCAATCGCATCTCTACACGCTGGTGCTGTCCCCACAAACCAAAGCGCGCCAGCTGCGCAAAAGAACGTGCCTGATTCAATCCCTACCACCCAGCACAGTCTCAACGAGCTGTCTAACGGCCGCTGATCGAGTGAGAACGGAATCCTTCTACTTCGCGAGTGACGACGACCGCGTGCGGCGTGCCGTCGTCGGTCAGCTTTTTGAAGGTCGGCAAGCCGACACCAAGGGAGACGCCCGCCCCGCAAAGGAAGATGACGTCGCCATCACTCACAGACCGAATGAGATCGTGGGGAATATCAGCGCTATTTGGAAGGAATTTCATATGAAGATTTGGGTGAATCTCTCGTCACTCTACCGTTGCGGGTAACCCCGAACAAGGTATCAGAGAGACTTACGGCACCACTCTTTAGCGTATCCAAGGAAGCATCCTGAAAAACGTGCCTGTCGTACGCTCCAGAAGTCCAACATCAAAATTGTGCATTCGCCAGACAAAATCCGGCCTTGCCGGGCAGCTCTGAGGAGCCGATTCGAAGAGAGTCTGGTGGAAATCGGCATCATCGGCGCGGCGCTCTGGCTCCTCGATGGTGCGCATGATTTTCGCGACATGAACTGAATGGTGGGTCGATGTGCCGGCGGTGGAAATCATCGCGCCAAACACGACCTTATCGCCAACCGTCATGGTCGTCGCAAAGCCGTGGCGTTGTAGCTTATTTCGCTCGGAATGGTCCCTTCCTTCAGAGCCCGTGCTTGCGCCGCCCATGATTGACGAGCGCGACCCGGCGCGCATTTCGGCCACTGCCTGTGCCAGGGTTCCGTCATCGAAACTCTTATGGTCACCGACCATGAGGAAGAACGCCGAGCTTCGATCGAACGATACGTAGAGAAGTTCTTTTGTTCGGCGAGCCCAGCCGTTTGAAAGCATCGTATCGCTCAACTGCAGGTGGTGAAATCCATACGCATTCAGAGCATAATCTTTGTCACCCCACTCCACACCGGGACGCTTTCCCTTACTTGCGCGGGAGCGGACATGGCCAGATCGAGCTATATCATGCGAGAGGTAAGGCGTGAGGTCCCTGCCCGCGACGATGCGCTCGACATGGGCATTGACGGCTGCCCAATTGTCCAAGGTCCGCTTGTCGCCCAGCAACTTGTCCCAAGTCGTAACTGTGCGGGGCCTTACTGGCACAATGCGGTCACGCCAGTTGATATAATGGATCAGAAGTGAGGGCAGCGGAAATGAATGCAGTTCTGCGCGCGCCTCCTTTTCCGTGCATGGAATTTCGTCGGCAAGCCAGCCCTGAAATTCCTTAAGACGAGGTCGGCCGAAGTCAATCATCGATGACTGCTTGGATAATTGGTGTGAGCTTCCGCCATGGTGCGCCGCGCGGGACAATGGCTGGCAATGCCAAGCGGGTTACCGTGCCAACACTTTCTCGAGATCAGCAACAAGACGGTCCCGCTTGGAGCTATGCGGGAAACTGGGTGATGACGGACTGAGATAGGCGGCGTATCGAGGCGGGTGTCGAGCCTGCCAGAACCTCTCAAGGAGAGCGATACGCCATGAACGAGACTAGCAATATTGTTGCCCTTCGTCAGCCCGACGATATCGACGATCCACTGACCAATATTCTGCGAGCTGGTGCTCGGCAACTTCTGGCGCAGGCCGTGGAGGTCGAAGTCGAGACGTTTCTTGCCACGGTGAAGGATTTGAAGCTGGCCGACGGGCGCGCCCGTGTCGTGCGACATGGTTACGGCCCGGCGCGGACGATTGCGACCGGCATCGGCCCGGTCGAAGTGGCGCGGGCAAAGATTCGCGACCGTGGAGCGGCCAGCGATGGCGAGCGGATCCGGTTCAGCTCGGCGATCCTGCCGCTGTGGGCGCGGCGCACCCGGAGCCTGGATGCGCTGTTGCCGGTGCTGTATCTGCGCGGCATCTCGACCGGCGATTTCCGGGAGGCACTGACGGCCCTGCTGGGCAAGGACGCGCCAAACCTGTCGCCTGCGGTGGTTTCTCGGCTGACGGCCGAGTGGCAGGGCGAGTACGAGCGCTGGCAGAAGCGCGATCTGTCGGCGCGACGCTACGTGTATGTGTGGGCCGATGGCGTCTTCCTGCAGGCGCGCATGGAAGACCACGGCGAATGCATGCTGGTGCTGATCGGCGCGACGCCGGAAGGCAAGAAGGAGCTGATCGGCTTTCAGGTCGGCGTCCGCGAGAGCGCGCAGAGCTGGCGTGAGCTCCTGATCGACGTGAAGCAGCGCGGGTTGCAAATCGCCCCTGAAATTGCCGTTGGTGACGGCGCGCTCGGCTTCTGGAAGGCGCTTGACGAGATCTGTCCCGGCACGCGGCACCAGCGCTGCTGGGTGCACAAGACCGTCAACGTCCTGGACAAGGTCCCGCTCTCGGTGCAGGCCAACATGAAGAAGGACCTGCGCGAGGTCTATTGGGCGCCGAACCGGGCGGCCGCCGAAGCGGCGATCGACATCTTCGCCCAGAAATATCGCGCCAAGTACGGCCGGGCGGTCGAATGCCTCGCCAAGGACCGCGACGCACTGCTGGCCTTCTACGACTTCCCTGCCGAGCATTGGGATCACTTGCGCACGACCAACCCCATCGAAAGCGTGTTCGCGACCGTGCGGCACAGAACCGTGCGGACGAAAGGATCGCTGTCGGCAACGACCGCCAGGCTGATGGTGTTCAAGCTGGTTATCGCCGCATCAAAAACCTGGCGGCGGCTCAAAGGCACAAATCAGTTGCCGAAGATCATCGCAGGTGTCAGATTCAACGACGGCATCGAGGTCATCCAAATGCCGGCAACCCACGCCGCCTGATCACCTCGTCACCCAAAATTCTGCATAGCTCTCCCGCTTGTCCTCCGAAAGCTTGCCAAGGTTCTGCTGGCGCCATTTGACGGCCGGGAGATTAGCCGCGCCAGGCACGCCGAGGAGATCCCAATCCGGTTGCCCGCGTTCGAACGACACCAGGAATTTTCGGTGATCGTCCGGCATCTTGCCGACGATCTCATCAACGAGCTTCTTGCGCGCGGCAATCAGTTCGTCCTTTGAGACTGGCTTGTCGGTCATACCTTCAAACCCGTGAAGGAATTCGTCTCTAATATCCTTCTGGGGCGATGCAAGCACCTCGGACATCGGGCGATCGTGACTTAATAGATAAACAATGAACGCCTTACGGATCTCATCCGTGATGCCTTCATTGGCCAGAAGATCGCGAACATCGAATAGATCGCGCGGATGCTGCCGATCCAAAGCCGCGACGATTTTTCCGGCATAGAGGTCGGCGAAGGAGACCGTGCGGGCCTCTGCAAACCCAAACTCTTCCTCACCGGCGGGACGCACCGAGGTGAGAACGGGCTCGAAGACGCATCCACGCAGTACCGGCGTGACTTCAATTTTGATCTGGACGTTCTGGGAACGAACGACAAGTTTGACGATGGCCCCCTCTCTCTGGGTCTCGTGGACCTGCGCGCCGGGGATTTTCTCTTTGATCTTGCCGACGATGCGCTTCATCGCCGCGTCAATGTCGGCAAGAGATTCAGCGCGCGGCGCAACAGGAACATAGGTGAGATCGATGTCGACCGAGAGGCGTGGCATGTTGCGAACAAACAGATTGATCGCTGTGCCACCTTTCAGGGCGAAGCACTCCTCCTCCGTGACGAACGGAAGAACGCGCAGCAGGAGCGCGACCTGTCTCTTGTAAACGTCAGCGAACGCCATCGAGGTCTCCGGGGACGGTTATCTGATAGGTAGGATCGAGGACGCCACCTCTCACGAGCATGCGTTTGCCTTGGCCGAGATCGACGCCTTCCTTGCTGAGGCGCTTGAGCCAGGCATGCTCGTGGCGGTCGGCAAAGTAAAAGAACAGGCGTTTGACCTTCACGCTCCCGCAATCTTGCAGGAGCTTTTGCAGGCGATCCGGCCGAAGATTGGCGAGGCCACCAAGCAGAGCATCGACTTGCTCGAAACTTTCATTGTTGGGCAATTCGTCGAGCAGTTCGAAGAACGCGCGCTCCGGTGTCGATAAGGTCAATGGCCAATCCCACTGTCCCCAATTCAGTTGAGCGACGTCCCCTCCGCGAAAGGCCGTGACGTCGAGCATCTTCCCCGTTTCGACATTCCAGCGGACGCTGCTTATGCCTTTTGCGACGGGTTCGCTTTTGAAGAGCCGCCGGTCGTTGTGGTAGACGAACTTGACGGGCAGCGGCAGCTTTTGAACCCAGTTGGGTGGTGCCTTTGGTCCGTAGAGATGAACGCGCGTCGTCGATTGCGGAAGGTAGTGCGCATAGCCTTGCAATTCGAGCGACGTCCGGCCGCCAACTACGAGCGGCGAATAGTTGAGGATCGTCTGGAGCGATATAACGACCTGTTGCCAGCTTAGGGCTCCGCGCGGCCGCCGGAAGACACCACGGGCCGGCTGCTCAAGCCAGCCTGACTTCACATACAGATTTTGAAGCTGGGCGGAGTAGCCATGGCGTTTTAGCCAGGCCGAATCCACCAGCAGCCCCTCCGGGAGAAGCTTGTCGAGCTGGTTTAGAAGTTGGCCTTTTGATCCAGTCATGCTTGATAATATGGCATATACTCAAACTAAGGGCCAGTTTGGAAAGATCTCGCAAAATCAACTTATACTTGATATTTGGCTGAAACGTTAAACCAAGCCGCCAAAACGTCGATTTACTCAGCTTTCCCAAATGCTTAGATCGGCAGCAAGGCTGGATCATTAGACTTGCATGCCGCTACCGAAAGGTAGCCTGCAAGCTTTGAACAGCCAAAACACTCCATTTCCACGAAAAAACAACGCACGCTCGGGGAAGATAATTTTACGAGGCCTTTCGGCCCTGAGACGTCTCTGCGACGTCTCCAATCGCCCCATCGCCCCATCGCCCCACCTCACCCCAAAGGCGACAATATCGACCATATTTATCAGTGGTTGTGCGCGCCAAGCGAAGCTAGCCTGAACCCATGGAGCAAGCAGAGTACATCCGCATTGTAACGGAAGCGCCAGGGATGTTTGCCTGGATGCCGGGGGGACGTCCCAAAGTGCAGGCCTCCCCACAGCTTGGGACATCATTTACTGCTCCGAAAAGCATCAGAAAGTTTCGTCGAACGATCTGCAAAACGCCGCGGTCCGCGAGAAGATCGAATCCTATCTGATGTCGCGCGGCTTTCCCGCGTCGAGCGATCCCACGGCCTATAGCCGAAGTTTCGAACTGATCTTCGGCGCCGACCTCGAACGGCAAAGCCGTTATCTGCAAGCCAAGCTCTCCGAGAATGCATCATCCCTGACCGTCGGTCACAGGATCTTCGATGGGCTGTTCGGCATGGGGCCATCAAGGTCGTGGTCACGACCAACTTCGATACCGTGGTCGAACGCGCGGTGGCTGAGGTTACCGGAAAGAGCCTTGCCGCGTTTCATCTGGAAGGCAGCTACGCCGCGAAGCAGGCGCTGAACAACGATGCCTTCCCGATCTACTGCAAGCTGCACGACGACTTTCGCTACACGAGCATCAAAAATCCCACTGAGGACATGAAAACACAAATGCCGAGATGGGCGATTGCCTCGTGACGAACCGTTGGAGACCTTTGGAGCCATCTCGGCCGGCAAACCGCAGAGCGATGTCCCGATGATCAATAGCAAGAAGGCTCACGCCAAAACTGCCGTTCGCAAGTATCGCATCGTGAGTCCCGGAACTGTTATTGATGCCGACCAGCAAACATTGGGGCTCTATGCAAATCGAAGTGATAGAACTGACCGTTAAACCGCGACGTTGAAGTGCCGTTCCTGTCGCCACGATCGCAACACCGCTGGCCACATTTCGCATGGCTTGGCGAAACTCGATCGCCGCGATGGATTGAATTTCGCTCATCTGGCAAAGCAACCGATGATCAGTGCCCCGCCTGCGGGACCATGTTCAAGTTCGAGCGTTCGCGCTATGCGGACATTGCCGCGCTCTCGGCTCTCGGTTCCCCAGGCCGGCCGAGCAATTTGTGCTTCGGATAAGCTATCTTGGTCGCAGATCGGTTGGGCGAAACTTCTGGCCTCGACTGACGTCGCCAAGCTTCATCGATACCGTGACATGCGATGGCTTGGGAACGTTGGTCGTGGTTGGCATGCGGTCGACCATTTCGGTGTTTCCGCCGACGCGTTTTTTCTGCACGTCGTTTTCATCTTCAGGTGGTCCGAGCTGGCCCTCCGCTCGATCGATATGCGCCCTCTCAACTCCGTTGAGCACGTCGAGCAGGCTTCTGCGTCGGAGAGAAGATCGGTAACAAGGTATCCCTGCGCTGAGGGCCCTTGTTTGATAGACGCGAGCGCTGCAGATCCTAGGGGTAATCCTAGGGGAAGCGCTATGACGATTTCGCGGGCAGAGGTGATCACATCAATTGAGCGGCGGCGGCGGTGGTCGCAGGATGAGAAAGAGCGTCTAGTTGCAGCATCGCTGGAGCCCGGAACGACTGTTTCCGAGGTAGCTCGCATGGCCGGCCTTCATGTGAGCCAGCTGTTCCGATGGCGGAAGGAGTTATGCCATCACGGTGATACGAGTATAGCGCGGTTAGTGCCGGTCGAGATTGGGCCGTCAGTGCCGCCGCGGGATGTGGCCGAAGCGCCAATGACGACGGCGCCAGCGCATCGACGGAGTAGCCAGGGCATAATCGAGATTGATCTTGGTAGCGGACACCGCATCCGGGTCGACGGCGATGTTGATGGAGACGCGCTGCGTCGAGTTCTGGATGCTCTGGTGCGACGATGATCCCGGTTCCGACAGGGGCGCGAGTGTGGCTCGCGACAGGCCACACGGATATGCGCAGAGGCTTTCCGTCGTTGGCGCTCCAAGTGCAGGAGGTGCTGCGCAAAGACCCGCTCAGCGGTCATCTGTTCGTCTTCCGCGGTCGGCGCAGCGATCTTGTGAAGATGATCTGGCACGATGGCCAAGGCGCCTGCTTGTTCACCAAAAGACTCGAGAGAGGAAGGTTCATCTGGCCATCGGTAGCCGGTGAATCGGTGACAATCTCGCCGGCGCAGCTGAGCTATTTGCTGTCCGGGATCGACTGGCGCAACCCTCAAGAAACCCAGCGTCCGACGCGAGTCGGATAGCCGTTTTACGGTTTGAATCCGCTGCTCGATCTGATTCAATGGCTTCATGATATCGAAGCCGGACGATGTTCCATCGGACCTTGTCAGTGCCCTGGCGGCGCTGCAAGCCGAGCGTGAGGCGCGGCTGCGAGCCGAGGCGATGGCTGCCAGTGCGCGGGCGGAGTTGTCGGACAACGAGGCGCTGATCGCGCAGCTCGAGCTGCGAATTGAGAAGCTCAAACGCGAACTGCACGGGCAGCGATCCGAGCGCTCGGCACGCCTGCTTGAGCAGTTGGAGTTGGAGCTCGAAGAACTCGTCACCACAGCGAGCGAGGATGAGCTTGCCGCACAGGCTGCAGCGGCGAAGACGCAGAACGTCCGTCCCTTCGTGCGCAAGCGGCCGGTGCGCAAGCCGTGGCCAGACGATATCGAACACGAGCGCGTCGTCATCGAGGCACCAACGACCTGTGACTGCTGTGGTGGATCGCGGCTGGCGAAGGTCGGCGAAGATGTGACCAAGACGCTGGAGGAGATCCCGCGCCGCTTCAAGGTCATTGAGACCGTACGCGAGAAGTTCACCTGCCGCGATTGCGAGAAGATCAGCCAGCCACCGGCGCCGTTCCATGCCACGCCGCGCGGCTTCATCGGCCCCCAATTGCTGGCGACCATCCTGTTCGACAAGTTCGGCATGCATATCCCCCTCAACCGCCAGGGAGCGCGCTTCAAGAGCGAGAGGATCGACCTATCGTTATCGACGCTGGCCGACCAGGTCGGCCACGGGACTTTCGCCGTCATGCCGCTCTTCCACTTGATCGAACGCCATGTGCTTGCCGCTGAGCGCCTGCATGGCGATGACACCACCATCCGTATCCTGGCGAAGGGCAAGTGCAGGATCGGCCGGATCTGGACGTATGTGCGGGATGACCGGCCGTTTGCCGGGCCTGCGCCGCCTGCGGCGGTCTATTACGCCTCAAGCGACCGACGAGGCGAGCATCCGCAGAGACATCTGGCCGCCTTCGCCGGTAAATGACGAGCTCGCCATTTGCCGGCTAATCGCGAGGTGGCAGTAATGTGAAGGAACGTCGGCTCGGCGCGTGAACATCGAGAAATTCCGCGGATTCCGTGCGGGCTTTGCTCCGCATTATTTCTCGGCGACCTTTGCAGTCTTTTGACCAGCAGAGGAGTCGATGGTGCTGAAATCCAATGAAGACCTGATCGCGGAGCTCAAGGCCGTACTGGCCGGCCAGCGCTATCACCCGAGGACGATCAGTAACTACTGCGGGTGCGCGCGCAGATTCCTCGATTATCTCGAACGGCGAGAAATCCAGGTTGAGAACGTGACCGAGGCGCTGGTGTCGACATACATAAGCCATGCGAGTGGGATGTTGCGCAAACGCCATGGTCGATCAGGGCCACACCAGCACCCGATCCCGCGCGCCGGAATCCATGCGCTGGTGCGGCTTGCGCAGGGCCAGTGGCCGCCCCCTCCGAAAGCAGCCTGCGCCGCCGAGGCGGTGCGATTTGCGATCTGCGACGAATACGAGGTCTGGCTTCATGAGGCGCGAGGCCTCGCCCCCGCCAGTATCAAAGCATTGATCTGGGAGGCCCGGCACTTCCTGACCTGGCAGTTCAGGCGGAACGGCGACAATAGCCTGACGAGCCTGGGGGTCGACGACATCGACCGCTATATGGATATGCGCGCACCGAAGTTGACGCGCAAATCGTTGAGCGCCGTCGTAAACCGCTTACGCGCTTTGTTGCGGCATCTGCACCGGGTCGGCGGTACTGCGATCGACCTGTCGCCGCAGGTCATCGGTCCGCGGATCTACGCCTATGAGGGGGTGCCCTCGATTCTGGAGCGAGATCAGGTTGCCGCTGTCCTGAAGACTGTGAGAAAGGACAAGACCCCGAGGGGGTTGAGGGACCATGCGATCCTGCAACTGCTCGCGACCTATGGCCTGAGGTCGAGCGAAATCTGCAACCTGCGGCTTGATGACATCAACTGGCGGGCGGAATCGATCCGCATCCGGCACACCAAGACCAAGGCCTGTTCCTTCCTGCCCCTGATGGAGCCGGTCGGCGAAGCAGTGCTTGCTTATTTACGTGCGGGGCGGCCGGCGATCGACGTCCGGGAAATCTTCATCCGCGCGCGTGCACCCTATCGCAAGCTCAAGATGTTGGACAAGATGGTACGGCGCCGACTGCGCCAGGCCGGTGTCAAGCTGCCGGGCAAGAGCGGTGCCCATGTCTTCCGACATGCACGCGCGGTCGAAATGTTGCGCGCATCGGTCCCGCAGAAGGTCATCGGTGATCTGCTCGGGCACCGGTCGGCGGAGTCCACGGTGCCCTATCTCAAGCTTGCCACCGAGGACCTCAGGGCCATCGCACTCGACGTGCCGGAAGCGGGGGTGCTGTCATGACAACATGGCCCGATCCCGAGCGGCAGTTGATCGCGCGCTATCTGGCAGGGCTTAGCCTGCGACACGCCGACAGCCGCGCCTCTTACAGGCAGGTGCTGAACAGCTTCCAGGACGTCGCTGAATGCCATGCCGAGCTCGGCAAGGATGTTCTGGTGGCTTGGCTGCAGACATTGTCCGACCATTGGATGGCGACGACGCTGCTGAACCGCACCCGCATCATCGATCGGTTCCTCGATCACCTTCTGAACATCGGAGCGATCGAGCGCAATCCCGTCACCGCCTCGTGCGAGGCATGCAATATCAAGCGATGTCGGCCGGTCTGGCGCGCACTAGCGTCGCATGACCCCGAACAGGCCCTTGCCGAACTCCGCCAGCCCAAGCCGTTCGGCAGCATGCTGGGCGGGATCATGGCCGAGCACGTCGCGCTGATGCGCAACAGAGGATACAAATACACCTCGCAGCCCGCATGGTTCTTGCGGTTCGATCGGTTCCTGCAGTTGAATCCTGCGTTGCAGGATGAGCCGGTCGAGGTGATGCTGGAGCATTGGAAGAAGGCAAAAACCACACTCAATCACGCTGCGGAATGTGAGAAACTGGAGCGGATCCTTGCGAGGGTCCTGCGTCATAAGAATCCGTCGCTCCCGCCGCGCCGCCCGAACCCGCGTCCGCAGAAGGAATTAGCGAAACAGTGGCGCAAGCCTTACATCTATACGCCGACCGACGTGCGGCAGATGCTCGATATTGCCCGTTCCTATCCTTCGCAACGGGCCCCGCTGCGTGCACCGAGCCTCCATGCCATGCTCCTACTGGCCTATTGCGCAGGGCTTCGGCGTGGCGAACTTGCCCGTCTCGATCTTGGTGACGTCGACTTCCACGCCGGCACAATCACAATCCGGCAAACTAAGTTCTACAAGATGAGGATACTGCCGTTGCCCGACAGCGCAATCGCCGAGCTTCGGGCTTATCTCGATTTGCGGCGGCAGGCCGGTGCACCGCAGGACCCGCACTCCGCCCTGTTCTGGCACGAGGGGCGCAACGCCCGCTACACAAAGCAGGTCATCGCCTTGTTGCTCGTCGACGTGATCCGTCGAGCGGGGCTGAAGCCGCCAGAAGGGCGAACGGGTCCCCGTCTTCATGACCTGCGCCACTCAATGGTCGTGCACCGTATCCTCGAATGGTACCGCTCGGGCATCAATCCGCATGACCGGCTGCCGTTCCTCGCGACATATCTCGGCCATAAGGATATCCACTCCACCCTCGTCTACATCACTGTTACACAAGACCTGCTGCATCTTGCGAACGAGCGGTTTAGGGCCGTAGGCGCGCCATGCCTCGATCTGGGGCAGGAGGTGCGGCCATGAACAAGGCGAACGCGTTCCCGGATTTGATGCGTGCGTTCTTCTACGAATGGCTCGTCGAGCAACGCAATGCATCGATCCACACGGTCCGGTCCTATCGTGACACCTGGCGGCTGTTCCTGCGGTTCGTCGCACAGCGCACGGAAAAGAAGGTGGCGGTGATCACACTGGCCGATCTGACTGCCGACGGGGTGGCTGCCTTCCTCGGTCACGCCGAGCACGACCGCGGCGGTACGATCGGCACGCGCAACTGCAGGCTTGCCGCGATCCGCAGCTTCTTCAACTTCGTCGCGACCAAGGACCCCGCATCGATCGCTCAGTGCGTGGAAATCCTTCACATCCCGGTCAAGCGGGCGCCGGTATCGGAACCCTGTTATCTGGACCCGGCGGAGGTAGCAGCGATCCTTGCCCAGCCGGACCGCTCCACGCTCGAAGGCATACGCGATCACGCACTGCTCTCGTTCCTCTACAACAGCGGGGCACGGATACAGGAGGCTCTCGATCTGTGTCCCGGGGCGATCCGGTTCGATAGCCCAAGTTGCGTTCGTCTTACCGGCAAGGGCCGCAAGGAACGCATCTGCCCACTCTGGCCGGAAACCGTGCTGTTGCTGAAAAAGCTGCTGGAGCGACAGCCGCGTGCATTGGACCAGCGGCTGTTCGTCAACCGCTATAGCGAGCCGCTCAGCGCATCCGGCGTTCGGTTCAAGCTTGCTGCCTACGTGAAGGCGGCGGCCGAAACCACACCAACGTTGCGGACTAAGCATGTGACGCCGCACAGCTTCCGACACGCCACCGCCGTACACCTCGTCTCGGCGGGAGTCGACGTCACCGTTATCCGTAGCTGGCTTGGTCATGTGAGCCTCGACACCACCAATCACTATGCCAGGGCCAATCTGGAAACGAAGCGAAAGGCGCTGGAACAGGTCAGTGCTCCGGAATCGGTACGACATCCCCCGTCATGGAAGCGGGATACGAGCCTGCTCGCCTGGCTCGACACGCTCTGAAATAATGTGAAGGAACGTCAATCAAAGACAGCATCAATCCCGCATCCGGCGGCGTTCCTTCACATTACTGCCACCTCGCGATTAGCCGGCATCCTGCAGGCCGATTGCTACAGCGGCTTCGAGCCGCTGTTCGACCCGCAGAAGAAGGCGCTGCCGATTACACCGGCATTTTGCCTGGCCCATGCGCGGCGGGGCTTCTTCGAGCTGGCTGATATCGAGAAAAATGCTCGGGAAGGCAAGAAGGGCAAACCGGTCTCTCCGATCGCGCTAGAGGCGGTCAGGCGCCTCGACGCTCTGTTCGAGATCGAGCGCGCCGTCAATGGCCTTAGCGCCGACGAGCGGCGCGCCGTGCGCCAGGAGAAGAGCAAGCCGCTTCTCGACGACATGCACTCCTGGTTGCTCCGCGAGCGCGAAACCCTCTCGCGTTCCTCCGAGGTCCTGAAGCCGGTCAACTACATGCTCAGGCGCTGGGACGGCTTCGCCGGCTTCCTCGACGATGGCAGGATCTGCTTGACCAATAATTGCGCTGAGCGCGCACTGAGAGGCATCGCTTTGGGAAGGCGGAACTGGACCTTCGCCGGCAGCCAGCGTGGTGCCGACCGTGCCGCCATCATGCTGACGATGATCACGACCTGTCGCCTCAACGACGTCGATCCCAAAGCCTGGCTCGCCGACGTCCTGGCTCGTATCGCCGATCATCCCGCATCGCGTCTGCACGAGCTACTGCCCTGGGAATGGAAGCTCTTGCGCCAGGCCGACAAGCCCGCCGATCAGCAGGCCGCTTGACCTCACCCAACACGATCATAGACCTCGTCGTGCCCGCCCGCATGCGCCAAATTAGGCGGCCTTCGTCGTATGCGTACGTAACAAGCGCCTCGGTCGAGCTTGTGACTAGCCGGTTCATGGTGATGAACACGCCTGGAGGTTCTGTCGGCGAGCCTAATGCGGGCCTGATCGTGGTTGACACTAGCCCATCCGTCTTCAAGGCTTAGGCGCCGACGCGCCGCTGGAATAATCGCAAAGCTGCGCAAACGGGACTTTTGACGCACCGCCGCAATTTACAAATGATCCGTGACATGCGGATGCGCGATCATCACTCGCCGATCCGACCATGGTCCTAAGGCCGATTTCGCAATTGTCGATACACGACCTTTCGCTGCGGCGGGTTGCACACTGACGCGTGTTCCCGATCTACCGATCATGCGAAGGCTGGTGCTGTCAGCGTGGATATGAGTGTGCCGATAGCTGATTGGAGACTTTGCGGGTCATTGGTTCGCCCAGGTCGCTGCCGCCTGGTTTGGTGAAAGCAGAGCGCGAGTTGCTGCTGTCAAGTCAGACTGACGCATGAGATTTTCGCCCACAAGGAAGGTCGAGATGCCGGCTCGCGAGAGCCGCGTCAGATCAGTGAACGCGCAGATGCCGCTTTCACTGACGATCAGACGATCCTTCGGGACGAGTGGCGCCAGGGTTTCACTTGTCTTAAGGTTTGTCACGAACGTGCGCAGGTTGCGGTTATTGATGCCAATCATCTGCGAGCGAAGCTTGAGGGCGCGCTCGAGCTCTGCGCGGTCATGGACCTCGATCAAGACGTCCATGCCGTACGTTAAGGCCGCAGCCTCGAGGTCGCGGGCAGCCCCGTCGTCCAGCGCGGCCATAATCAGCAGAATGCAGTCGGCGCCATGGGCGCGAGCCTCGATCACCTGATAAGTGTCGAAAATGAAGTCCTTGCGCAAGACCGGCAGGTTTGTGGCCGAGCGCGCCGTGTCCATATAATCAAGGTCACCCATGAAAGATGGTTTGTCCGTCAAGACCGAGAGGCAGGCGGCGCCTCCTGCTTCATACGATCTGGCAAGCGACGGCGGATGAAAGTCAGAGCGAATGAGCCCCCTCGACGGCGACGCTCTCTTGAGCTCGGCGATGAGGGCATAGCTACCTGAAGCGCGCTTCTTGTTGATTGCGCTGACAAAGCTGCGCGGAGAAGGCGCACGCCGTGCGCGCGCGTCGAGCTCAGCACGCGGAAGCTCGCGTCTGGCAGCTGCGATCTCTTCGCGCTTATATGTCTCGATCTTCGTCAGAATGTCGGATTCGATCATGTCGTCTATTTGGCGTTGGAAATTGCAACCAGATGCTTCAAGCGGGCGGCGGCGGCGCCACTATCAAGTGATGCCCGCGCGACGGCCACGCCCTCCTTCAACGTTGTGGCCCGACCGGCTACTATAATGGCCGCTGCTGCGTTCAGGAGAGCAACATCCCGATATGGGCCTCGCATGCCCTCCAGCACGCTCTGCAGTGCAATCGCGTTCGCATCGGGATCTCCGCCCTTCAGTTCCTCCTTTCCGCAGAGAGGGAGCCCGGCTTCTTCCGGCGTCATCTCGAAGCTGCGAATCTCGCCCTTCTCCAGCGCGGCGACAGAGGTGGGGCCGGTGAGCGTGATCTCGTCAAGTCCATCGCAGCCGTGCACCACCCACACCGATTCCGCACCGAGGCTCTTGGAGACCTCCGCTAGAGGCTTCACCCATCGGCGCGAGAACACCCCGATCATCTGCCGCTTGACGCCGGCAGGATTGCAGAGCGGTCCGAGGAGATTAAAGATTGTGCGGGTCGCGAGTTCGACCTGGGTCGCGTTCACGTTTTTCATTGCCGGATGATGGGTCGGCGCAAACATGAACCCGATCCCGGCATCCCGGACACAGCGGGCGACTTCATCTGGCTCCAAATCGATCTTTACTCCGAGCGATGCCAGTACGTCGGCGGAGCCTGAGCGTGAGGACAGCGCGCGGTTTCCGTGCTTGGCGACAGGAATGCCGGCGCCCGCGACAATGAAAGAGGCGCATGTCGAGACGTTGACCGAGCCGGAACCATCACCGCCTGTGCCCGCAATGTCGACGGAATCGGGCGGTACATTGACCGGTCGCATTCTGCCGCGCATCGCGGAAACCGCGCCGGCAATTTCTTCCACTGTCTCGCCGCGCACCCTCAGCGCCAGCAACAACCCGCCCATCTGCGCGGGCGTCGCCTTGCCCGACAGCATACTGTCGAACGCCTCGGCCATTTCCTGGTAGCCCAAGGGGACGCCGCTAGCGACTTTGCCCATGATTACCCTTAGATCCATCACGCACTCTCGAGCCAGACGGAATTGTTGGTCGCGCTTTCGGCCCGAGCACGAGCGGCCCTGTCGATCGACGCGGCTATTTCCCAATGCGGCCTGCCGCCCTGTTGAGGGACACCGCCGGCGGTTCTTTGCTCAGGGCGCATTGGGTGCCTTCCTTTTCGCTTTTGGTCAGTTCGGGACTTCGGCTGAGGCAGGACGAGTTAAGTCAAGACGACCAGAGTTTCGGTGCCATTACAGCTTTCTGCCCGTCCGATGTCGTTGTGGCTGCCGCCACGGCCGCCGCAAATATCGTCGGTGCCGTCCAACGCAACGCGCGAAGTCTGCAAGATGCTTCAGATCTCGTTTCAACCAAACCCGCCACCTTCACCTTGGCATTCGCGCGCACCGACGAGCGCAGCCTGCTCCATTGGAGGACCTCGATTTGGCTACGATCTTCTGGAAACCTACAACTTGACGCTGCGACAGCTTCAAGCCATTTCAGCGAACGAGGAGGCGAAACGCTTGCAAGCGTAGACTCGCGCTAAAGGCGGGAAGCGATCAGTCTGGCTAACATTTGCTACACTGCTCACCCTCGACGTCCCTTCTTCAGAACTCGATGCTTCTGATACGATGTGATTCGTTAGGGCGTCGACTGGAATGCCCGGATGTCGCTTGAAATTTCCGCAGTTGTGCCGCCGGTCGCTGTCTGCGCCTATCGACCACGCCGCCCGGCACACGGCACCTTGCTCAATAACTCTGCTCAATAACTCTGTCGCGAGAGCGTTGAGCAGCAACACGTGCCACCAAACACAGCGAACCAGCGTGCCCAGCCACCGGGGATGGTTCGGTGCAGTTGGCCCAGGAGCGGGCGGACGCAACCGCCGAGGGCAGAGGATGCCACTTCTCGAGACAAAATGCGCCCGGAGCGGAACCGCCCTAGTCTTAAATGGTTCAGCGCATACTTTTGACGCTCAAGTGAGAAGACGCATGATCGTGATAAGGAAACCAGGGAAAGCGATCGATCTTTCAATCTGACGACACCTCCTTTCTCACGACGTCCTTTCTCAACAAACGTGGCCACTTCGCCGAACTGCCTCGATCTCGTTCTGTGCCGGTTTAACGCCACGGCCTTTAGAAGATACCCCCGCCGGTGCACTCGGCGGGGGCTCCGCAGGTGGCTGACGCGAGGCTCGCGAACGAGGTGTCGCATCAAGGACCCGCGTTCACTGAACGCCCTTGCCACCGGCAAGCTGGACTTCATTGTCCCTGCCGGCCCTTGGCATCCATAATCGCTTATCGTCGGTAGATTTGTGCCGATGACCTAAAACCGCGCCATCTGCGGTATCCAATAGACCGCCTAGCCGGCACATCTTTCGTAATCCGCTTCGGTCCACTGTCTTTTTGAGTTCCGGCTTGATCACACATCAGAACGCTCTGCGCTTGGGCATTTCTATGGGACGTTCCGTAACGCGGGAGATCGGCCGAAGGTAAGCCGCGTGCAAACGATAACGCTCACGCCGCTTGTGAGAGCGCCATGCGCGCACGGCGTACCCAACTGCGAAGCCAACAAACAAAATCGGAAGCAGCACTAGAAATAGCATCATCGAGAAGTCTCGGCTTGCAGAGCGGTTGCGCTTTTTCGAATGAGCGGCGAGGACGTCATGACCGGCCCTTTATTCCTTGTTCGTATTGAAACCACTCTGCGACCATACAACTTGACGCAACGTCCGATTCAAGCCCTGTGAGACTCTCGCCCGGAACGATATTTTGCCGCAGAAACAGTAGCCGACATAGCTTCACTCAAAGTCCGTATTTTCTCGACAAACTTGCGGTTGGTTGAACGGCCCATGCGGCAACGCTCGTCTCTCGCCAGCCGCGCTATGGGAAACGAGCGCCGAGTCACCCGAAAGCATTGACTAGGCCGTCAGATCAACTCGCTATGGATTGATCACGATAGGCACCTGAAACGCGGTGCCGTTTTGATAATTTGGCGTGGCAGGCGGAGATGGTGCGGCTCTTCGAGTCAGAAAGGAGAGCCCTGCCTGTTGCGGCGGTCGCCTGCAGGTTGGCGCAGGGTTGACCACTTCCTCAGAACTCCTAGATGGAGGCTCCCCTCGACTACAATCCGAAGGCTGCGAAATGAAGGTCAAAGAGCTTATCGAGCTTCTGTCAGGATGTGAGCAAGATGCTGATGTCATCATTCCGGACTCGTCTTCGCCACGCGAGGCCTTCGCAGTGGTGAAAGCCGTCCAGACTGGTTGGATTTATAATCCACAGCTTGCGGTCGAGGATATGTCATTTTGGATTGACGGTGTCGACCATGTTGAACCGCCGCGCGGTAGCTATATAGCTCGTGGAGTGAGGTTGCTCGGTCCGAGATGTGGACCTGTCCTGGCAATCCAATAGATTGCCCAGAAAGAAGCAACTAATGTCGTTGATACTCTAGCCATCGATTGTCTTCGTTGTTCTCCGACAACGCTGTAGGGCAGCTCCCAGGCTCTTCTGCCGCCTTAGCGAGCTCGTTCGTTTCGCTCCTCGAAAATCGCGCCTTGTCTATTACTTCGCGCGCGACTATTTAATGCGATGAAATTTCGAGAATGGCAGATCGCAATGAAGATGAATGACCTGAAGTCGATGAGTGTCGACGAGCTGTGGAGTCTCCACGAGAAGGTGTCTGCAGCTCTCGCTCAACGGATTACTGCGGAAAAGGTCAAACTAGAGGAGCGGCTGCGAACCATCGGAAGGGGCGATAAGCTCGCCCGGCCAGGCCGTGAGCGTCGGCCCTACCCGCCTGTGCGGCCAAAGTATAGAAATCCGAAGAACCCGGAGCAAACTTGGTCGGGGCGCGGGAAACCACCGCGATGGCTCAGCCCGCAACTTCGTGCCGGCCGGAAGTTGGATGATTTCCTTATCGACCGATCTGCTCGCAAGCGCCGCCACAAGGCTTCACAAGCCGGTTAGCAATGCCTGCTTCGATCTATGCGGCTGTGCGCCCAATTAGCGCTGAACGACTACGGTTTTCTTTCTGCCTATGTCGCAAAAGCTCAATATCCCTGGCCACGCCAGGGGTCTCGGCTCGCCCATTTCCCGCTCACCGATCGTGCAACTCGAAAGAAAAGCCGCGTGCGGCAAGCGCCTAGGGCATGGATTTTCTATGCCCTTCAACTACTGGCGACGGGTACCGCGCCACGGATCTCTGATTGGCGAACAGGCCTATTTCGGTTTCTTGCGCATCTGTTCGGGTTCGATTTACCGAAGCACCTCGGACAGTAAAGAAAAGCAGAGGCCGAGCTAACAGCTCGTATTCCTAAGCAATACATCACCCTCCACTGCGCGAGGATAGACCGTTACCAATTCGAATGATGGCAAGAGATCAAGGATGGCTCGCAAGGACAGCTGCCCTTCATAAAGCTCGCGGTCGCTATATTCCGTGTAGATGAAGCGTGTATTGCTCAAGGTCCGTCTGCCGCCAGCGATGACATCGGACTCCGCTCCCTGAACATCCATCCAGATCAAATCAATCTTGTTCAGGTTAACTTCGCTGCTCCAGTCATCCAGCCTTCGCGTTTCAACAGAGATCGGATGATCGAATCGAACCCAATCATACTCAGCAAGATGATTCTTTGGCCGGCGTATTGAGCCCGAGAGGTCCCACCCCTCCGCCTCTCCATCTCCATTACTTGGATGAAATTCAATACTCCCGTTTCGATCGCTAATCGCGAACTCAAACAGCCTCACATTCTTGACGTCCTGCATGTTCCTCTTGAAGCGAACCAACACTCGAGGGTCAGGTTCAAAGCAGTAGAACTGTGCTTCGGGGCGAAGCTGGAGAAAACGTCTCGCGTCGGTTCCGTCATAAGAGCCGATGTCCAAGATAACGGGGCTTTGACTTTCCAGAAGTGAAACGATCTGGTGGTGAACTTCCAAAGGGTTAGGGTCTAGCATGCGCTTTAGGCCTCTCGCACGGATCGCTTTTGAGTTTCGGTCGACTTCTTTGAACTACGGCAGTACTTCGGTTGACGTCTGAACTCCTTGATGCACAGGCGGCGCCTGCCATGCGATGATATCAACCGAACTCTGGTGGCTTGCGTTGATCGTCTTATGCCTTGGAAGGCGAGCTTGTTGCCCCGAAACGATTTAATTTCGGCGTGATTAGAACTCGTATCCGATTTGCGGCCAGGAGCCGACTCCGGTGGTTACGCACGAAGACGTCGCCAAGCCGGGCCCGATCAAATTAAGGGGGCCCTCCGAAGCGTCCTCCGGTCTTTGAGGGTCGCTTTGATGCACGCGAGCAGCTCGGCATTGCTGAATGACTTGCGCGGGAAGTGCGACACGCCGGCTTTCAACGCGCGAGCTCGGTTGTCGTCGTCGAGTTCGGCCAAAAGAAGGATGGTGGGAATTTCGCTTCCGGACGTGACGAGCAGCTCATGCAAGTCTAGCCCATTCGTGCTCGGCAGCTGCACGTCCGCGATCAAGCAAGACGTGCTGATGCAACGCTTTGAATTCAGAAATTCATGTGCACTGTGGAACAGATATGGGACGCAGCCCGCTGAAATCAGCATATTCAATAATGGTTCGTACACGGCCAGATCGTCACACACGACCGAGATGATATCGAGCGTGTGGGCCATTCGCACCAGATCTAACAGGGACCGTTTCTGAACCCTCGGCGCAACTTGACCGCACTGCACACGATCCTTTTGAAGAAGCATCAGACACCTACACTCGACAGCTCTCGCCTTCGTCGGGAGGCTAAGGTGACATCGAGGCGTGCCTCAAGTGTACGGTGGTAGGTAGCCCACATCGAAGAGGTTGGAAGACCTAAACGAAGGTTTGCTGACGTCGCCGACCACGGGGCCCCGGCAATATTTGGTACGAGTCGGCGAATACACGTTACTGAAACTGGCATCCGCCCTCGATGCTCGACGCAGACTTGAGAATTCCTCTCGCGGCTAACCATCCTGATACGCCCTGACGTCTCTCCGGACCGGCCTTTTTTATCCGCCGTTCTCGGCAGTTCGTAAAATCAATTGTATCGATTGAACATATCCGAACAGTGGATGGGTTTTCTTAAATCGGGACAACGCGGGCGAATGACCAGGAGGGAAGGACCGCTCCGCACACTGGGTTATGGACCCATGGGCGGAGTTTTCAAAGACCCTCAAAATGGATCGATGGCCGGTCAATTGCATTCCGCCGGCGGATCGGCGCGCAGCCCATTATCCTTCACGAGTGGGATGAGCTTGTCCTTGATCGTGCGAGCTCCAGTTTGAGGCGGGTCCAATCGGTCAGTGTGACTTGACCCGTATTTGCGCAGCCAGTGTGGCCGCTTCAGATGGGCCAATCCCGACTATACCGACGAACCCCGAGGGCGGCATCGGAATTTCCTGGCTAGTCGGCCTCCAGAGATGCAGACAGTAACGGCTGTTGTTCACGTATTCGGACTGGGGCGGATGAAGCTGCATCACGCACTCCTCCTCCTCCCAAAAGAGATCCTTGACGAAGCACATCTCCTGCCAATTCGGACAACGCCGCGGTGTCGAGACGGAGACATGCTCCCAGCGCGGACGGAGCAATCCAATGATTCTTAGTTTGCAGCCGCAGGGCCCCTGCACAAAGAAGAGACCGCAAGGACCTGATCCTGGTGCGCTGGCGAATTGTCCATATCGTACGCGACCAGCTTCGAGCTGGTCCACAATCTGCGCTCTCATGCTACCCCCTTTGCCACGCAGATGCTTCGGATCTGATGTAGATCACGTCTGCTCGAACCTTCTTCGTTCCAGGCTGGCACTGCTGTGCAATGCCAGTCTGCCCCTTCTACTGTCACGACCTACGGGCGCATGTCGCTAGGCGCCCCTCGAGAAAGCGGCACCGCTCCCCCGATTGACGAGACGACCACTTCCAGATCCATCCACGTCCTGCATCGATGAGATGCGCCATTGTGTCCTCACCGACAGCTCGGCGCTGCGTGGACGCGTCTCAACCTGGCGCTGAAGATGGAAGCACCCCAAACCCAGCACCTTTGAACGCCACAACTCAGCGGCGGTCCGCGTGGCTCGATCGCTTGATCCACTTTGCAGAACATGACCTCGATTCGAGCCTATCAGGCGCGTATGAAGTAAAGCGTTAGTTCAGTCATCACTGACCACGCACCAAGCTCCATTGCTCGTGCGTTACGGGTCGCCAACGCTTCGTCGTTTGAAACGAGCGGCGGCATTTTTACGGCCTTTGGCTTCGAAAGGACCCTATGTTTACCGTCGCCGTGGTTAGACCACACCAAGTCGTTTCGCAGCAGTTTGGGAAGACCGTGACGGTTGCCCAGGCGACCGGCGAGAGACAACCCTGCCGTTATTTGGCCGGACGGCGGTATCGATGTTATTCAATGCAGGCCTCATTCTGCTAGTCGCCGACGTCGCCAAGCAGGGGTGACGGACGCACTGGATGCGCCGCCCTCGCTCAAGGCTGCCCTCTCCTGCATTGCCGGCCATGAGCGAGCGTTTCGAAAGGCGCGTTGGGACCAATGGCAATCCTGGCATCGCTTGTCCTCCCTTGATCGCGCATTCGACTGGAACGTTCCGCACATGCGTTGACCTCGCGGGCAGCCAACTCTCCTCGAGATCCGATTACATCGACTCGCGTGTGGCCGTAAGCTTGTTCACGATTGTCGCTAGTCCTACAACCTGACGCTACGTTAGATTCAAGTCATTCCAACAACGCAGGCAAGCCTTATTTGTCCACCGGCCGGCAACGCACTCTATTGTCGGCGACATTTGCCGCTCAACAAGATGGTAGCGATTGATGAAACTGGCAGATAAAAGAGCAGCTTCGGTGCGGCGTTAAACCGCCAGGCGCTCGGAGAGGGATTGCCAATTCCGGCCACGAACTCTGCTAAGCAGTTGGCGCGAGTTAAAGAAGGGGACTAGTCATGCAAGCGCGGCGAGCCTGGACCATCAAATCGCCAACACATCGAGATGCGGACATCGAACGACTTCAGGCTCAGCTGAACGAACTGAACCAACGCCTGAACGAACTTAGATGTCCCGTTCTAGATCGGTCGAATGTAGCGGCTATTCGGGCAAGAGCACTTACGCTATCTCGGGAAATTGACGAGATCCGTTGCTCGGCGAGCGGGATTGACGCGTTAACAGAACTTCTCCGGAGATAGTCTGGGCTCGTTGCGGCGTCGTAGCAAGGCAGTTCTGCCACGGCGAAGACGCGATGCCGCCGCCTCCACATGCGCCTTCGGCCTCTTCGCCAGCTCGCGTCCGATGTTCGAGAGCCCCCAACCACTATCTGTCCATGGTTTGACCGTGAAGTCCCCTGGCATCTCGTTCTGGCGGAGAAAAATTGGACCGGCGGGTCGCTCTCCGGTCAAGCCTCCCTCGGCAATAGTTGCATGATTGTGCAAATCCAACGACGGGTCTCGACGTGCTGCTGCTACTCCTTCCACCAGCGGCGCAGAGATTAGCCTCGCTGCCGAGCCAGCACGAGCTGGTCGCCATCGCACTGCATCAAAGGCGTCAGGCCTGCATAGTTCGTCGTAGTTCTCTGATACTCGTCCGATCGATTTAGCGGCAGACCCGCCCACTAAGCTCCTTGCGATCGAGTTCGCCTTCCCACCAAGCGACGACCACGCAGGCGACGCCGTTGCCGCAGAGATTGGTCAGCGCGCGGCATTCGCTCATGAATTTGTCGATACCAAGCACGATTGCCATGCCCGGCACGAGCCGCGGATCGACCACCGCCAGCGTCGCGGCGAGCGTGATGAAGCCCGCTCCGGTGATGCCGGAGGCGCCTTTCGAGGTCAGCATCGCCACCACCAGGATGGTGAGCTGCTGGCCCAACGTGAGATCGAAGCCGAGCGCCTGCGCGATGAACAGGCTCGCCAGGGTCATATAGATGTTGGTGCCGTCGAGGTTGAACGAGTAGCCCGTGGGCACCACAAGGCCAACCACGGACTTCGAGCAGCCGAGCCGCTCGAGCTTCTCCATCAAGGACGGCAGCGCGCTTTCCGACGACGAGGTGCCGAGCACGATCAACAGCTCGTCCTTGATGTAGGCGAGGAACTGGAAGATCGAGAAGCCGGCAAGACGCGCGATGGTTCCGAGCACGATGAACACGAACAGCGCAGCGGTGGCATAGAAGGTCGCGATCAGCCCGATCAGATTGAGGATCGCACTGGTGCCGAACGTGCCGATGGTATAGGCCATCGCGCCGAATGCGCCGATCGGCGCTGCGCGCATCACGATCGCGATGACGCCGAACACGGCATGGGCGGCATCGTCGATGAAGTTGCGGATTGCGTGGCCGCGCTCGCCGAGCCCCATGATGGCGAAGCCGAAGAGCACAGAGAACAGCAGAACCTGGAGGATCTCACCTTGCGCAAACGCGCCGACCACAGTGTCCGGGATGATGTGCAGAATGAAGTCAACGGTCTTTTGTCCCTCAGCCTGCTTGGCGTAGTTGACGACCGCCTTTGCGTTCGCCGCTGCGCCACCGAAGCCCGCACCCGGGCGAACCAGATTGCCGACGACGAGCCCGATCACGAGCGCAAACGTCGAAACGATCTCGAAATAGACCAGCGCCTTGACGCCGATGCGGCCGACCTTCTTGGCGTCCTGGATGTGGGCGATGCCCGAGACCACGGTACAGAAGATGATCGGGGCAATCACCATCTTGATCAGCTTGACGAAGCCGTCGCCCATCGCCTTGATCCAGTCGTTGGTGGCAAGCGAGGGCCACAGCCAGCCGACGACGGTGCCCATGACAATGGCGATCAGCACCTGGGCGTATAGAATCTTGTACCAAGGCTTCATGGGCAGCACCACGGCGCGACAATAGCGGGAGATTTCAACGGCTCATCGCTACAGCTTCAGATCAGAAGCGCGCGCCAGGGCTGCAAGTTCAGTTTCCAGCTTTGGCCGGTGCTTAAAGATCGCGTCGATAAACGCCGGTACAGGCTGCTCGGCGTCCTCCACCAGCATTGCTCTCTCGGCGCGCTTGGAGGGGGCGAAAACACGCTTGACGATAGTCGGCGAGCCCTTAAGGCCGCATTTCGAGATATCTGCAACGCCTGCGTCCTGCGCGTTCCATTTGACGATGTCGGTGCGTGCCGCACGCAACGCATCCATCATGCTCCCTCGCCGAATCTCGTTTGTCGCCTCTAGCATGGTAATGAGACATGGCATCTTTGTGCGCAACACCTGCACACCGCCTTCCGAGCGTCGCTCAACCTCGATCGCGCGCGACGCCAGATCCAGGCTCGTGATCGCGGCGACATAAGTGAGCTGCACCACTCCGAGCCGTTTGGCAATACCAGGCCCAACCTGTGCGGTATCACCATCGATCGTCTGCTTGCCGGCAAAGATGAGGTCGGGTGGCCCATACTCCTCTCCGATTTTACGAATGGCCGTTGCCAGCGCGTAAGTGGTCGCAAGCGTATCGGCCCCTGCGAAAACACGATCGGTGAGCAACACCGCGCGATCTGCACCGAACGTCAGTGCCTTTCGCAGCGAGTCTTCGGCGGCTATCGGCCCCATGGTGAGAACAGTGACCTCGCCGCCAATCTTGTCGCGCAACTCTAGCGCTGCCTCGAGCGCGAACAAGTCGTAAGGATTGACGATCGTCGGCACGCCCTGGCGCATGATGGTGTTGGTCACAGGATGCACGCGAATCTGCGCGGAGTCCGGAACCTGCTTTATACAGACGACGTTGTGCATCGACTATCTCTCCAAAGGCTGCAGGGAGTTGAATTGAAACGGCGAGTCTCATGCCTGTGAACCGACTTCCAAATTTGGGCGTCGATGTAGGGATGTGTCGGAGTCATCGAGGACGACGGTTGGTGTCTCAAGCTCAACAATTCCGACGGTACGTCGCAAATTGGACAATGTCTTTCGCAAGTTCCGGCCGCATACGACAAAGCGATGCTGCGGCTGCGATTCATGAAGACATTGCATACGCGTATCCTCCGGGCGCCTTTGAGCTTAGGCGGTGTTATTGCGAATTGCCGCCAGGTCGATGAACGTTCCTGGCTCAGAGAAAGAACGGAGCGGGCCTGACGCACGAGCAGGGGCGCACCTGGCCCGCCCCTACATCACCAGGCTGGGTGGCGATGCTACGTTGAACAAAGCAAGCAACGTGCCGCAATGGAGAACGGTGCTTTCACGAGCAATTCGCACCGGCACCTTCCAAGGAAGGGCTGCCGAACATCAAATCATTCGAATCGTCAGCAACGCAACAATTGGTTGCTTCATGGTCCGCTGCGGTCGGCTGGCGATAGTCCGCAATCATAGTGATCCTCTGCTTTTTGTTTTTCATCAGAGGCGTCTTTCGGCGTTTGGACTTACCTGGGGATATCCTCGATCACCGAAAGCGATTTGTGCGAGCTGGAGGCACGCGTTCTAAACGTGATTCGTAAGTGGCGGGCCCGGACTGCCCAGCAATCCGAGCCCATAGCCTCAGCAATCCGGCAAGTCGGTTGTTCGGCTACAAATACAACGTTGATGGAGACGCTCGGAAAACGCATTGATGTCGCTCAAGAGATCCGTACCGGAAAGTTCGGTCGCGCAACTCGCATGTGTGAATAGCGGCTGACTTGAGATCGCACAACCTGATGCCATCCAAGATTCCTTATACGCCGGGGGTTGAACCGTACGTAGCGTCAGGTTGTAGGGATAGTTCAACGGAGTTGCATCCTCTTGAATGAGGTCCTGCGGCCTCCGACTTTGTGCCTACGCTAGCGGCGCACTTTCGCTAGACGCCGGAAACTCCATGATGGCGGGCAGAGTTAAACGGATCTTGGCTTGCTCGACAGGACGCAGTTGCTTGCATAGTTGGACGTTCAATAGTCCTGTCGGATGGACGCTCGCGTGATCGCCTTTAAACCAACAGGATATATCATGGCACGATTTGCGCGCCCCGCTGAACGGAGCGCCTATGGAAGGCATTGATTTGTTTGTCTTGGTCATGGCAGGGATGACCTTGGGAGGATTGGCTGCTGCCATCGCACGCGAAGGGTCTGAGCGTGAGTTTTGCTGGTGGAAGCATCTCGCATTGTGGGCTGCCGCAATCGCGCTACTCTGCATTATCGCCCATAAGATGGTTGAGGCCGAGGCTGACCGCGGCGTCGAATTAGACAGTATAAGTCCAGGCACGACGTTGCCGCTAGCCGCCAGCCCTTCCCGAGACAGCAGTTATGTGCCTTCATCCACGCAGAGTGCGACAAGCTGGCGAGGAGGGTCGCCGCCGCCAGATCTTCACGAGCGTCAACTCCCATGCCGCGAGGCTTGGTGCCCTGATGATTGATCTAAAGGATCTCTGAGAGCTCAACGCGGCAGCCGTGCAGGAGCCGGACATCGAACAACCGCACAGTCCGACATAAACTCAAACTTGATGTTCCTTTCTCGGGGGAAGCATCATCCCCCCCTGCCGCTCGGCGTGCGACGAAAGGTTTGCGTCTCGGCCAGAACAGGCTTGACGTGACCACCGCTGCGGTCCTGCGTCACTGATGCGACCGAACGGTCGTCAACCTCAGCCGCCCCTTTGCGCGCATCAGCGAAGCCGGCGCGACTGCTTTATAACGCAGCTCGCCCGGTAAACGGCGCTGCCACACGCGTAACCGATCGGCGGCGACGCGCACCATGCGCGCTTCTGGGATCTTTTCACGACCGTCGCCAGATCTGACCTGAAATTCCGATCGCGCCGAGGACCTGGGCGGCGAAACATCGCACTTCGGCGCGGCGCAGCATGATATCACCGGCAGGGTTCAATTGATCAATCGTCCGCTTCGCGTTGCTCGGAAGCAGATGCGCTCGTCTTTGACGGCGCCTCCGTGGCGACCAGGCGCGCTTCCATCAGATCGAGGAGGGTGCGACCCTTTTCTGTGATGCGCCAGCCACCATTTACCCGCTCAACGAGCTTCTGCGAAAAAATGTCGAGGTTCGGGACACGGGCGGCCATTCTCTTGGTGCGCTCGGCCCAGTCTCGACCACTCGTCGCTAGAATGGCCATGTCGCGTTTGAGCTCCGCCATTGACGCGAATCCGTCCGGGTAGCTCGCAAGGATCTTAAGAACGGTAACCTGGAAATTCACCTGCGTGGGAGATCGTATCGTCCGCGCCTACCGCCACATGGTCGGTGCATCGCGAAGTGCTTCGAGGCCAATCTGTTTGAGGCGGTCGGGTATCGTTTCACCTCTGGTGGCGGCTTCCAGAAGCTTAGCGGCAACATGTGCGCGGACCCCAGTCTCGTAGCGCGAAATGCGTGCGCAGACCTCCTCGAGGACCGCGCGCAGAAGCTCGGCGGTAGCCGTATCCACCATTTGGAGATCTCCCGCGTGCCCTACATGAGGAAGATAATACGGATCGCGCGTTCCGAAATTCAAGTGGGATGAATGACCTAGCTTCCAACCGTGCTTCCTGCGCCCTTGTCGCAACGTCACCGGGCGGTTACCCGGCTCGTTGTTCGATAGCGGCGGTTCGGCTTCGATCGCAATTGTCGCCGCATCTACTCTCACTTGAATTTTCGGAGTTCTGCTTCGGCGCGGTGCTCGAGCTCCTTTACTTGGCGGCGATTTCTATCCGGCGCTCCACGCCAGCCGGCGCCCTGTCGAACTTAAACACAGTCCTACGAGCAGGCTTATCTTCGCTTGGAATCCAAGCACAATTTCTGGCTCTGGCATCCGCGCGGCGGTAGAGATGGCCAGTCATGCCGTCGCCTGCCGAATTGAAAATGTGCTTGACCTTGTGATTCTTCAGCGATTTTCAAACAATCGGGCGTGAAAAAGGTTAGAGCTTGCAGTGCATGGTAGCCAGCTTTCGCGTTCGATGAGTGCAACGAGTTCGTATTTCGGCGCACAAATTCCGCGTCAGGTTGCATTTTTCGACGGATTTCACTTGTTTCGCTCACGGCGCTCCTCACGATTTGCATCTATCTTTGATTGCTCCGAAGATTGCGCCGCCCGAATAACAGGATGACGAGCCTGCGATTGCAGATAAGGGGTTGAAGCTGGGTTTAAGGCCTTAAGCCGCCTCGGGACGACTTTGGCGTAGACGCTCTCAAGTCATCACGGTGTCGGAAAATCGAGCACCAGGCGAAAACTCCGTAAAATCAATGTAGTAAACGTCTATTGTCCTTTGGCATTGATTTCTTTATCACCGTGGATGGTTTTGAGAGCTTGAACAGCTTCCGTCGGGGTAACGGGCGGAGGGTGACTGAGGGGCACGTAAAACCGATCGGTTCGTTTGCACCAGGGTAGAATTTGACAAGTCAGAATTCTCAACGGCGGGTCGCTTTGATTACCGGCGTGACCGGACAGGATGGCGCCTATCTCTCCGAATATCTATTATCGCTCGGCTATGTCGTGCATGGCATCAAGCGGCGGTCCTCTTCCTTCAATACCGCGCGCGTCGATCATCTCTATCAGGACCGGCATGCCGGGGATGTGCCGTTTCTGATGCACTACGGCGACATGACCGACTCGACCAATCTGATCCGCTTGATCCAGCAGATCCGACCGACCGAGATCTACAACCTTGCCGCCCAGAGCCATGTCGGCGTGAGCTTTGAAAGCCCGGAATATACTGCAAACGCCGACGCGATCGGCGTGCTGCGCCTGCTCGAGGCGATCCGGATTCTTGGCCTGGAGAAAGAGACACGCTTCTACCAGGCTTCTACTTCCGAGCTTTACGGCCTGGTTCAGGAAGTCCCCCAGAAGGAGACCACGCCGTTCTATCCGCGCTCGCCCTATGGTGTGGCCAAACTGTACGGCTACTGGATCACGGTGAACTATCGCGAAGCCTACGGCATATTCGCAAGTAACGGCATCCTCTTCAATCACGAGAGCCCAGTCCGCGGCGAGACCTTTGTTACCCGTAAGATCACCCGCGCCGTCGCCCGCATTGAGGTCGGTCTTGAGAAGACGCTCTACCTCGGCAACCTCGAAGCCAAGCGCGACTGGGGGCATGCACGCGACTATATCGAGGGCATGCACATGATTTTGCAGGTGGACCAACCCGATGATTTCGTGCTCGCGACCGGCGAGACGCGGTCGGTGCGCGAGATGGTCGAGCTAGCATTTGCCGAGGTCGGCCGCCGCATCGAGTGGCGCGGGAAGGGCATCGATGAGACTGGTGTTGACGCGAAGAGCGGTAAGACCGTGGTCCGAATCGATCCGACCTATTTCCGTCCGACAGAGGTTGATCTTCTCATTGGGGATGCTACCAAAGCGCGCGAGCAGCTCGGCTGGAAGCCGAAGCGCAGCTTTGCGCAGCTCGTGCAGGAGATGGTGGCAAGCGATCTAGACGAGGCGAAGCAAGAGGCCGCCGGTGGCCGCCACACCGTTTGAGCTGAAAGGGAAATCCGTCTATGTCGCCGGCCATCGCGGTATGGTCGGGGCCGCGCTCATGCGGCGCCTTGTGCAGGAAGATGCGCGCCTCGTCATCTTGGAGCGAAGCGAGGTCGATCTGCGCGACCAGGCTCAGGTGTTTGGCTGGTTCGCCAAGGCACGGCCACAGGTCGTGTTCTTGGCTGCCGCCAAGGTCGGCGGCATCGTGGCAAATGATACACTGCGTGCCGAGTTCATCTACGACAACATTGCGATCGCCGCGAATCTGATCCACGCCGCTCATCTCAATGATGTCGAGAAGCTGATGTTCCTGGGCTCCTCGTGCATCTATCCAAAACTTGCGCCCCAGCCGCTGCGCGAGGATATGGTGCTGACCGGTCCGCTCGAGCCCACCAATGAGCCCTATGCAATCGCCAAGATCGCCGGCATCAAGATGGTGGAAGCCTATCGCAGTCAGTACGGAAGCGACTTCATCAGCGTGATGCCGAGCAACCTGTACGGCCCCGGCGACAACTACCACCCCGAATATAGCCACGTCGTCGCAGCCCTGATCCGCCGCTTTCACGAAGCCAAAGTCGCTGATAAAAGAAGCGTCATGGTGTGGGGCACGGGCGCGCCACGCCGTGAATTCCTCTATGTCGACGACATGGCGGATGCCTGCGTGCATCTGATGAAGACCTATTCGAGGGCCGATCTCGTCAACATCGGCACCGGTGAGGACATCACCATCGGCGACTTCGCCCGCGTCGTTGCCGACATCGTCGGCTATCGAGGTGAAATCACTTTCGACACCTCGCGTCCCGACGGTACGCCCCGCAAGTTGCTCGACGTCAACCGACTCGCAAAGCTGGGCTGGCGCGCGAAAACCTCCCTGAAAGATGGCATCCAGCAGGCTTACCGGGCCTTTCTGACAACAGGCAACGACTGAAGAAGATTGTACGGATAAAAAGTCCACGGCGGGACTTGTCGCCCGTCAGAGCACCCGCGCCGCCGCATTGAGGCCGGCCTGGAGGATTCGCTCTATCTCGACGACCTCGACGCCAGCCGCGACTGAAGGCATGCACGAGATCATGTCGAAGACAGCACATGATCCCGCAGGCCGACAAGCCCGGAACCGGCGAGCCGCGGTCGGTGCGCGAGATGGTCGCGTTCGCATTTGCCGAGGTCGGCTTCGAATGGCGCGGCGAGGGCGTCGAAGAACCTGACATCGATACCAAAAAGCGGTACGGCGATCGAGTTCACCACAACGTCAGTACGACAAATCTCCCGGTTGCATCAACGCGGAAATGGTTTGCATTCACTGTAAGAAGCTGATGCATCTTCATTCCGCTGCGATTTTGGTGAGCTCTGCCAGTGGTCCCGGTTCTACTCGGATATCACCGGAAAACGGACGCTCTTGCAGGCCGATGAGTCCCAGCGCTATCACGACGGCGATTGAGAACACGGTTAGTGCCGTAATTTGCGCACCGACCTTCTTCAGGTGCACCAATCCGATCGATATTTGTGTGACCACGCCAAGGATGAGGACGAGTATCCATTTGGCATCGATGGTGCGGTCGGAAGCCAAGGCGAGCCGTTCGGAGCGCGCGCTGCCCGCTCCGACTGCGGCATTTAACAAGGCCGTCTGCACTGCCCCGCCCGCTGCTTGAGCGATCTGCGGATCACTCACTTCTCGCAGCAAGGCGTCATAGGCGGGACCAGGCGAATCGGCCTTCTGGTCCTGTGCCATCGCCGGCCACTCATCGTCCACGAGGGCGGCGACGTATTTCGCAACCACTGAGCGGAGGCTGGCCATATCCGAGACGGACGCATGGCTAACAGCGTAGATGTTGCGCAGCTCCGCCGCCTCTGACTGCACCGCGCGGGCCGCTTGACGGTTGCGATCGGTTATATCATTGGCCAAAAATCCGGTGAGGAACGCAAACAACACTCCGACCGTGCCGAAGAACGGAGCGACCACGCCTTCTACGCGGCGCATCGGCACAACCGTTGCGGGGCTGAAACTCGCGATCACAATGACAGCGCCGGTCGTTGCGTAAAGAGTGATGAGGACCGCGAACAATTCAAATATCGGAAAGTCCAGCCAAGCTTTAATCATTGGGTTAGCCGATCCTCCGATGCAAGGCGCAGACTCCGATTGAAGCATATGAGTATTCGGCTGCCCGATAGTGCATTGCCAGCGAAAGCCCAACTCTGGGGCCGCGATAGAACGGTTCAGGGATTGGGTTCGTTCGCTTAAGGATCAGAGTTCTCTCAGACTTTTTTCATGGCTTTTGCAAGGGCCCGCTCTGGGCAAGAGATTACCTCGCTGCGACATTTGGTCCGCATGGTGCCCCCTATGTGACGCCTTATGTCCAGCCGAACAGGACGGATGCGGCGGATGCAGAAGCGGTTTGTGAGCAGGCCGCCGGCCGACAATGGCCGAACAACAAGCCGCGGGCATGAATTGTGGACGCGGAAATGCTGATGAGGCAGCGAAGCCTGATTTTCACGCGGGTCGACAAGGTCGAATTAAACATTGTGGCAGGCACCGCAAAGCCGCTGGCAATTCTTCGGAACGAAAACGACGACAGGATCCCTGCTGCCGCCCGCTGTGCCCGTTGAACAGATAGAGCTGCTTATACGTTCAGGCGCGAGGACAACCCGGTCAATGCCCCCTCCTCCTCCTCGACGTCTGACGTGAATGCAGGACGACCATCGTCGTCGGCAACGGCAGGCCGCCGCATCGACTGTCTAGCGGGCACCAATGCCTACCGGATCAACCCATTTCCACGCGAATGCCCCGGGCAAGGTTTGCAAGCTTCGTAGCGCTACACTCCGAGCCTCGAAATCGCACCGCCAATGCAAGGATGCCTCCGAGAAACGGGAGATAAATTCCATTGATAGTGCGGCTGCCGAAACTTGTAGGTTTTTCCGGATTGATGATCTCCGCCTCGAACAACCCACTCTGGTCACCTGCCCTGACACTGACATCTTGAAAATCGAGGAATTCACCGGTTTCTGGCGAATAGGACTTGTATACAGCTTCCTTGATGACGAAGATTAGTTTCGGGCCAAAGCGATTGCTGGACCATTCCCGACGCTGTAGTTCCGCGGAGGTGCATATGATTGGCAGAAGGTCGGCTCCGAGCGGCTCTTCATCTTCGATGTCTAATCCCAGAGCGAGGACGTTCCTTGAGCGTCCCGCAACGGCGCCACAGTCGGAAGAAGAGTGGGAAATGCTCCCGACGACTCCAAGAGGCCAAAGCGGAGCCCGATCACTTCTAGACAAAATCGGAACAGGAGTGAAGCCGAGGCGATGCAATGCCTCGTGAGCGTGATGCCGCCCCCAAGCGAATTCACGCCGACGGCGCAGGGCTACGTTTCCCAACATTTTCGCTTCAAGGGGAAACAGAGGGGGAGCGGGATCATATATTGGTCCGCCCGAAAAGCTGATCTCGTGCGCCAAAGCTGTGCCGATGGCGGCTCCTAACGTCGTGAGCGCTTTCATAGATGGACAAGCCCCTTCTCTCGCGGTCGTGCGCCTGAGACGACGTCAATAGCATTCGGTCATTTCGCTGAAAGCTGGCACGCGCTTTGTGTGCTCGTGGGGCGATATGCGATCCGAAGTTCCTTTTCTTGAGGAAGCGCAACAGCTGCACTCGTTGCGAGCGGTGGGGAAATGTACCGCATGTTTTTGCGCCGCGGCTTTAGATCGTTCTCGGCTACGTGGCGCGGTTACGCCCCAGCTGCGCGAATGGTTCGAGGCCGAGCCGAGGCGAGCCAGGCAGCGAACTCCTTCTCAAAATAGAATGACCCAAGGGATCACGCGGTACCAATCTCGGCTGGCTCGCAGGTCCGGCTCGGCGTCCGCTGCCGACTGTCGTTGCGGTGGCCTGCAACACCCAGCGCTAACGCTCAAGACGAATACTATTGCGCATGACTTCTGCACATAGCGCTCGTCATGACTTTGGAGCGCAACGCCTCCCCGGCTAGGCCTCATGCTCTGGGCTCCGGTGACATGTGTTGTCAGGTCACCCCACAATCTCGATTGGTCCTGAAGCAGGGTGCCGGAGCGCCCGTCTGAGCTCAGCGAACTGGTGGAACATGACAAACAGCGCGATCATTCCGGCGCCCAGTTCAGCGATTGCTTGACTGGCCAGCACTCCGTTGAAACCCGATATGACCGGGAATAACAGTACGGCCGGGATGAAAAGATAGCCTTGCCTCGCGAAGGACACAACCGCACTGAGGCGCGCTCTCCCGAACGAATGAAGCATCGTCGTCACGAAACTCTCAATACCAAAAAGTCCAAAAAACAGATGGAAGACGATGCAGGTCGAGATGCCAATTTCCCTGACCTTATCGCTATCGCTGAACAGGTTGACCAAAGGCCGGGCAAAAGTCATAACGGCTGCAGAATACGCAACCGAAAAAGCGACATTTATAGAGAGTATGAGCTTCGCAGCCTTCAGCACTCGAGCAAAGTCCCGTGCGCCCCAGCCGAAACCGAGGACAGCTTGAGAGCCTATACAGAAGCCAGTGATAGGCAGTGCGCCGATCGTCAAGATCCGCACAGCTATTCCCACGGCCGCGATGGACTCGTCCCCGAACGGTGCGGCAGCTCCGTATAAGAGCATCACGGCAATAGCAGATAAAATACTGGTCGTGGACGCCGGCGCACCTATCGAGGCGAGCTGTCTGATGCGATCGGCTTGCAACGAGACGTGAGACATCCTGACGAGGACTATCCCGCGGAGCGTCGTAAAATACGCGATATAGAGGCTGATCGCAGCGATCTGGGACACCAGCGTTGCGAGGGCCGCGCCTCGCACACCGAGGTCCAGTAGGAATATGAATATGGGATCAAGCACAGCGTTCAGTATGAAGGCGGCAACCATCGTCCACATGCTGAATCGTGTATTGCCTTCGGCTCTGACAACAAATCCGTTGACGATATTGAGAAGCATCAACGTGTACCCGAACAAAAGCGTCGCTGCGTAGTCGAGCGCCATGGGCAGGATGGTTGGAGTCGCGCCGAGCGTTAAGAAGATCCCTCGCAGGCTTGGAAGCAGAGCCAACGTAATAGTGATACCGATCGGAGCCGCGAGCGCAAGTGCGGTGCTCGCGTCTTTACTCGCCTCCAGGTACTCACCAGCGCCAAGATGACGGGATATGATCGATGCTGTTCCAACACCGATCCCCTGTCCAGCCGCCGCGAGCAGGACCACAATTGGCAAGGCCATGCTGACAGCTGCAATCGCCTGTGCGCCAAGTGCGCCAACAAAGATCGCGTTGACGACCTGCTGTAGCGCGTTGATCGATAAGCCAACAACAGAGGGAATGGCGAGCCGCAGAATGAGACTCGAGAGATTTGGGTCCGATAGGTCAGGGTGCGGACTCTTCATTGTCATCACATCGCGATCGCTCTCGACGGCGACTTTTCACATCCGGCTCATTCATGGGTGAACGTGCCACGAACTGATCCGAATTCGCTAATCGTCTCCAACAGCTCCTGTTGCAATATTTCGCAAAGATTACGGGTCGGCTCATACCCGACTTGGCTTGAATCGTACCTTGCTTCGATCTGTATCTGGCCGGCTTGATATCCGACATCGAACCAGAAGAGATGACCCACGGACGCTTCATCCATGTCTTCGCCGATCCAGAGTGGAGAGGGTTCCTTGGCTAGGAGACAGCGTGGAAAATGGCGCTGCACACCCGCTCGATAATTCAATCCAATTCTTGGTAGGGGCAGGCGATCGACCCGACTCCGCACGGCAGGATCTCGGTTTAGGAATCTCATGGCCCGAAACCCTATTCCCCTGCGCGGCAAGGCATTGCGCTGGCGGTATATTGAGCGCGCACGATCGGAGCGGCGCTCCGTTCCTGTCAGTCTCAAGGGAAGCGGAACAAGCTCGCTGATATTGCCGATGATTTGAGATGATTCGAGATCGTCAAACACCCGACCTCGGATTGAGGTAAGGTTGTCGATCCAAAGCGAGTGGTTGCCGCAAACGCGTCCGAAGGCGCCAGATATAGCGGCCAGAAAGACATCGACGTCCTGACAATGCGCCCATCTGGCTGCAATATTGAAGAGGTCGGCTGTCGCTTCTTTGTCGATCTCAAGATGGTATTTGGCCTGATCTTCCGAAAGGGCGCGGCAGTTCGCTTCGTCCATGCGACGTTCAAGTCGCGCATAGTGAAGCTCTCTGGCGGTCACTTTCGAAAAGCTCGCGCCGCCTGATGAAGTGTCGCTGACGTGGAAATTGAACTGGTGGTAGTCAATGCCCTCCCAGTATTTGAGTTCGGCCGGCGCTTCGCTGTTCGCATAGTGCTCAAGGCGCTTCCACCATGGAGAGAGCATTTGTATGTTCTCGGCACCACTCTCGATATGGCCCGAAGCAAGGGCGTTGTACGCCGCATCCAATGCTTCCAGGAACAGTCGATAGCCTATCCCGTCCGCTACAAAATGATGCATCAGGACCAGCAGATAGTAATCGCCGCTTTCCGCGGTGCGGAAGGCGGTGACGTTAACAAGAGGCCTCTGGCCGTCAAACCGAAACATGTGCTGACGTCTTGCTGACATGCTCTCGATTATCTTGCGCTGCTGAAGGACGTCCATTCCGACAAGATCGATCTCTTCCACGAGGCGTTCGGCCACGGACGGTCCGATTGTCAGACGTAGGCCCTCAACCGTTCGAGCAATATGGAGTCTGAGGCCTTCGTGCCCATCCATGACATGAGCAAGGGCACGCTCCAGCGTTCGGACGTTCAGGATGCCGGCGGGCAAAAAGAACAGATCGCCGATGTTGAAATGCTCATCGAAGCCGGCAAGACGGTTCCAAGATGAGGTTGCGGGGGTCACTGGCAATGAACCGTCTGGGGAACGGACGGCATCGCGTGTAACCGCTTCGTCTGCCGCCAATTCCCTGATGGTCGGTGTTCGATGGAGCCGCTCGACGGTGAGATTCAGCCCGGCTTTGCGCGCCAGCGTGACGCAGCGAACGCTGAGAAGAGAATCTCCGCCGATATCAAAGAAGCTCCGATCCAGTCCGACCGACTTGGCGCCTAATAGATCCTGCCAGATCTCAGCAAGAATGCGCTCCTTTCTCGTGCGGGGCTCAGCACATGGAACTGGCCCGACCTCGCGGGAGGGAACGGACGACAGTCGAGAACGATCTATCTTCCCACTTGCCGTAAGGGGGATGCTGTCAACCAAACGGAAGGCGGCGGGGATCATGAAGGACGGCAATGTGTGGCGCAGGTGAGTGATGATGTCTCCAGAGCTCAGACTGTCGCGAGCCTGAACCACGTTAGCGATCAAGCGACGATGATTATCCATGCCGTCTGCGACCACCGCGGCCTTTGCGATTGCAGGATGAGACTCAAGAGCCGTTTCGACCTCCTCCAGCTCGACGCGAAAGCCCCGTATTTTGATCTGATTGTCCGACCGGCCGCAAATTTCGAGCAGACCGCTGGTTGAGATGCGTGCGATATCACCGCTTCGATAGAGAACGCTGTATTGGCCGTGATCATAGGGATTGCGGACGAAACAGCGGTTGGTCCGATCCTGATCCCGCCAGTACCCAGCGCTCACGCAGCGTCCGGCGATGCAGAGTTCGCCGGGGGCTCCGACAGGGACTCTCTTCAACTGGGTATCGAGAACGTGGAGTTTGACGTTATCGATTGGGCGCCCAACGGGGACAAGCGACGAGCCGTTGCAAGCGTCCGATGTTTCATAGACTGCTGCATTGGATGCACATTCCGTAGCACCGTAGAAGTTCCACAACGGCACGTCCGGGAAATGTGCACGCCAGCGGCCGGGGAGCGAGGAAGGCATCGGTTCGGCGCTGCTCGTGACCAGCCGCAAGGCTGTCGGTCGCGGGTGCCGTCCTTGCGAATCAATGATGCCGGACAGGAGTGGTGGCGAGGCAAATAAATGTGTCACGCGACGTTTCGCCAACGTGCATAACAGTAGATCTGGATCCAGCAACTGCTCCTGGGTCAGGATCAGCGTGGGCACACCCTTCAAAAGCCCCCCAAAGTACTCCCAGGCGGACGCAACAAGGGAAGCGGACTTCTGGACAACCATAACGTCGGCACTGTCGAAGGGAAAACGTCGCCACATCCAGTTCAGCCGATTGAGAGTAGCCGATTCCTGTATAAGAACCCCCTTCGGCTTCCCGGTTGAGGACGAGGTGTATATAAGGCTTGCAATTCCCTGATCTGATGGTTTGTCGCTGCGCCAAAAATCGTGCGCGCCCACGCTGGACGCTTCCAGCGTCAATAGACAGACCGACGGCACGTCGAAACCAGGTTCAGCGATATTTGCGTGAACCAAGAGCTTTGCCTGACTATCTCGCAGGATATGTTCGATCCGATCACGCGGACAATCCGGCGATATTGGGACAACCACGGCCTGCAAGGCTCGTGTCGCAAGAATAACCGCCGCCACGTCAGGCGACCGGTCAACCACCATGGCGATCATATCGCCAGCCCTCACGTCCGAAGCTCGCAGTAGCGACCTGATAGCTGCTACGCGCTCGCGCAGTTGGCCGAATGTGATCTCGCCGAAATTGCCAAAATATGCTACCTGTGTCCGATTGGAGACGCTGATTTGCTCGAACGCCTCGACAAGCGAGCATTCAGTCTCGTATGGCTGCGCCGAGCCATTTAGCGAGTCTAGCATAGCGACGTCTAACGCGCTGAGGCAGCTCAGATCTTCAATGGGCGCAAGCGGCTTCTCAATGCAGGCTGCAATCAGACAGCGCAGATTGTCGGCCATACGGACAATCAGATCGCTCGAAAATATGTCTTCCGCATACGCTAGCTGGAGGGCAATTTCATCGCCCTGATCTTGTGCGTACAATGTCAGATCGAATTTTACATAGCCGGTCTCGTATTCACGGAATGTCAGATCCAACTCATGTTGGCCGGGTGGTTCGGCGGCCTCGGAGTACGTGTTGAACATGACCTGGAAGATCGGCGAGCGTCCCGCTTCGCGATGTACTCGGGCATCCCTTACCATCCAGCCGAATGGATATGCCGAATTTGCAATCGCACTGCTGACGAGGCCCTGGACGCGCGAGACATGAGCCGCAAAGGACTGGTCGACATCGATCGCGGTGCGGATCGGCAGCATATTCAGGAAAAAGCCAACGATTTCCGTGCTGCCAGGTTGATCCCGTACGGCGTGCGGTATGCCAACGATAATATCGTCCTGACCGCTATACATCCGCAGCAGCAGCTTGAAGCATGCGAGGAGTGTTGTCGACGTGGTGCACCTGTGTCGGCGGGCAAACTCCCGGACCTGATTGGAGAGCTCGCTGCCAAGCAGCACCGCATGCGAGGCGCCGCGGTAGGAATTTGTCTGCAGCCGCGCTCGTCCCGTTCCAAGCGAAAGCACCGGCGGATCATCACCAATCTGACGACGCCAATAATTACGTTGGTTGGCCAGCGCCTCTGTAGTCGTGTGTTGCGTTTCCCAGAGCGCGTAGGCCGAAAGTGACGCGCGGTTCTCTGGCAAGAACGCCGCGGGATCTACGTAGCCTTGTCGAAGGTCTCTAAGCAGAACGGAGATCGACCAGGCATCGATGATGATTTCGTGAGCGGTGATCAGTATGAGATGGTTGTCGGGGCCAAAACGGATCATGCGCGCGCGAAATAGGTGGCCTTCGCCGAGATCAAAGCTGGCGTTCAGCTCTGTTCGGCGCAACTCCGAGACCAGCTCCTCAGCTTCCTGCGCCGTGAGATGAGATGCATCGACCAGTTGAAGGCTTGCGCATTGCGGAGCATCGAAAAGCTGAACCGGACCGTTTTCGTCTGTGAAACGTGCAGAAAGTGCCTGATGGGAGTGAACAACATCGGTCCAGGCGCGATTGAACGCGGCCGGATCGATGATGCCTCTTAGTCGCAGGCCGCCTTGAATGATGTAGTTCCTGGCAGATGGATCGAGCTGCGACAGAAACCATAGGTGCTCCTGAACTCGCGTCAGGGGCGCTCGCAAAAGCTTGCCGTGCGCCGGGGCTGTGCACGGTTTCGATTCGGCTCGGGTCGATATCGACGCCGCAAGAGATCGGACCGTTCCATTCAGAACCAACCTGAAATCTGCTCTTACTCCGAGCAGGGTCTGCAACCGGCCCAATATCAGCATTGCCCGAAGCGAGTCTCCGCCGAGGCTAATGAACTCGTCATTGACGCCAATGTTCTCAATACGCAGAATGTCGGACCAAAGTCGACACAGCTGAGCTTCTAGCTCTGTTTGCGGCTCTTCGAACGGAGTCGGCAAGAGAGGGCGAACACTGGTCGGGTCCGGCAAGGCTCCAAAATCGACTTTTCCGTTGCTGGTCAGTGGAATACCGCCGACGTGGATGATCCTTTCTGGGAGCATGTAGGCGGGAAGCGTTTCGGCAAGAAAGCTCTGAAGCTCGCCTTCCGCTACTTCAGGCGGGGCTGACACATACGCGATGAGCCGCCTCGATCCAGTTTCCCCCTCAGCCCGGGTTATGTCTCTCGCCGTAAGCTTTACGCCTGCGCTGACCGAGGCGACCACGGCGGCGCCACGTACCAATTGATGGGCGGAAAGGCGGGCCTCGATTTCTCCCAGCTCAATTCTGTGCCCGCGAATTTTGACCTGACGGTCCCGTCGACCGAGACATTCCAAGAGGCCGTCGGAACGAACTCGCCCGAGATCGCCTGTCCGGTATAGGCGCTGGAACGAAGGATCGTTCAAGAACGGGTTTGGCCCAAAGGCATCCTTGGTGCGGTCATCGTCATTGACGTAACCAGCCGCGACACCAATGCCGCTAACACAGATTTCGCCGACCTCTCCCGTGTCGCACAGCCGCGGTCCATCCGCGACATAGACCTCAAGGTTAGAAATCGCTTTGCCGATCGGAACATAAGTGTCAGCCAGCGCGGGCGGGACGGAAAGAAGATGATGCGTAACGCCGTCCGCGCACTCGGTCGGCCCGTAGTGGTTGAGAATGGGAACCGAGGGATATAAGGCAAGCCACGCGCGCGCCAGGCCGGGAGTTAGAGGTTCTCCGACCGTAGAAATACTCCGCAAACCGTCTAGAACTCGCTCAGCGGCCGCAAGCGACTGCAGATATTCGACAAATACCGCAAGCATCGACGGCACGAATTGAACGACCGTCACGCCGTATTGTTGAATGGCTTGGAGAAGAGATACTGGCGATTTCAGTGTCGCATCATCGATGATCGCGATACAGCCTCCGACGCAAAGTCCCGCCAGAAGCTGCCACAGCGAAATGTCAAAGCAGTGCGACGCTGTCTGCGCGACGCAATCAGTCCGAGTGAGAGTTAAAGCGTCAATCTTTGCCATCAGATGATTATTGAGGGCTGCGCGCTCAATCATTGCGCCCTTCGGCCGGCCCGTCGAACCAGACGTAAACAGAATGTAGGCTACTCCATCCTCGCTTGATGATGGCACAAAAGTCGAAGTCTGACCCTCGCGCAACGCCGCCTCTATTGTCACGAATTGGGGGGTGGCCATGCTGCTAGCCTGGAATAGGCTGAGCTGCTCCAGCTGGTTCGGGCCAATGATCAGAGCGCAGCGGCTCTGCTCGATCATGAATGATGTACGGGAAACCGGTAACGATGGATCGAGCGGCAGATAGGTTGATCCAGCCTTCAAAATTGCGACGACCGCCGTCGCCCAGTCGAGGTCTCGCTCACCCCAATAGCCGACCACCGCGCCGTGAGCCACCTTCTCTCGTAACGTCCTCGCGAGCGCATCCGATCTTGATCGCAGTGCCTTGTAGGTGAGTGCGTCTACGCCGTACCTGAGCGCAACCCTTTCCGGATCCGAGCTTGCAAGCCGTTCGATCGCCATGATGGCGTCGATCGGTTGACCTTCCACAAGCGGAATTTTGCCCGACCGATTTTCCGTAGGCGTACGCCTGCCGCCATTCCTCACCCTGTGCGGCCCTTCAGCCAGAACATCGCGGGTCCTGAATGGGTTTTGCGTTGCTTAGCCACCCTGGTTCTGCCAGTCATCTTACGCCGATTTGCCGATTTGCTAGCTTCTCGCTTTTTGCGTTCACGATGTCCTCGATGATCGGCAGGGAACATGACCGAACGCTAGGGCCTCAGCTTGGCGGTGGCATCTACCTGATCTTGTAGTAGACACGCGCTAATCTGCATGACACCCGCAATCAGCGCGTCCTGAGACTCGGTTCCGGCTTGTGATTTCCTGCATTTGTAGGCGCCTGGGCTGTGGCTTGGTGCTGTCTCGTGAAACAAGACGTGGCGCCCTAGCCGGCCTGCAGGTCGCGCGCGGTGCGGAAAGCGATGATATCGATTGCGCAAGAACCAAGACAGAACCGCCTCATCGTTTTCCGCGAGGCCTGCGTCGTTCCGGTAGCCGCTGAGGGGCAGTCGTTAAGTGCTCGAACTTTTTGTCGTTCTTCGCTCACGAAATGGCTATGAGCGGCGTAACGAATCGTGTGCGTGCAGAACCACCACCACGATTGATATGTTGTTCGCAGGCGTTCGCCCTGTTCCACACGAAAACGCACTCAGAAATGTCTATTCTGGACGTCGAGGCTGCCCGAAAGGCCGTCGTTCCGATACGCTTTCCGAATCTGGATTGAACGTGGGGTAGCGCTGCTTGGCCGCCACGCGGTGCACGCTCGACAACTCCTTTCAGCTCGTCAAAGCAAGCTTGCGTCTCGCCGCCGACAGAAGATCCGATACAAACAATGTTGCGGTGCCGCTTGGCACCAAGGCGAAGCCGGAGTGTTATCATCGCGCGGGTGTCGGTGGTAAGCTTGAAGGGTTGATGATGAGCCTTTCCTCCCGTGCCGCATCGCGCAACCGATCGCTCGTGACGTCTTTGCCACGAGCCAGACTTCGATAGCCGCAGCCTAGCCAGCAACGAAAGCGGTTTCCTGCAGCGCAGCCTGCTGTCGTACGCTACGCTACAAAGCGATTGTGAGCTTTAAGACCATTGTCCATAAGTTGACGCATGCACCCGGTACCAAGCAACCGGTGCCCCCTCAATTCCCAAGCGGCACGCTGCTTGCTTCATTCGCGGTGCCATCACCGAAGCCAGCTCGAAAATGCTCGGTTGTGGATAGGGATAGCGCTGCGGAGTGTTTAATGCGATCTGGAGTTCGTTCTGGGGGAGCGACAACGATTGCGCTGGAAGCAAGCGGCGTAGCCAATTCGGCGGATCTTGAGCCAGCAGTACTGCTGCCATCGGCCCCGTGGAGCCGGTCTGGAGAATATAAAGGCCGGCACGCCCGCAGTATCAGCGCTCAAGCATGCTTCAGAAATCCCGACGTTCCGTCTGTCTATGGCGGCTGCGCCGATACTCCCGCGGTCTCTGCGGGCGACCAGATCGGCTACAACTCGCAAAAAAATGGTTGGGTGTTTGGCCTCAAACGCGACGCCCACGGCTCCGTCTCCAACTGCAGAAATACCTGTCTTGCCGGCTCCGGCATAGCAGCGAGGGTAAACTTCAAGGCGGGTCCAAGCGACTTTGTCACCGGACCCGGTCGCCTCGGTTTACGCCTTGGGCACGCAGGGCGACACCATGCCCTACCTCAAGGGAAGGGTGGCTTGGCAATGCAACTGTCGGCGACGGCGCGCTCGACTTCTGCAAGACGCGAAGTTTATTGGGCGCGAACCGAGCGTCTACCGAAGGGGCGATCGACGTCTTCGCCGACAAGCGTTGCGCCAAGAACGGCCGGGCGTTCGAATGCCTGGTCAAGGATCGCGACGCACTCCGAACAGGGATCTCTTGCTAACCACCAATTCCATCGAGAGCCTGTTCGGCACCGGGCAATACAGGAGCATGCGGGCGAACGGCTCCTTGATGCCAACCACCGCCAGGCCGATGGTGCTCGAGCTGGTGATCGCAGCATAAGGGACCTGGCGGCGGCTTAAGGCACAAATAGGCGCCAAAGGTCGCAGTTGTCAGATTCAATGACGGCATTGAAATCATCCAAGTGCCGAGCGCGCCTGATCACCTCGCCATCCAGATCCCGAACAGCTCAGCCTAATGCGGCCGATGATTCAATGGAGATTTCTCAATGACTATTGATGGCGAGAAGGCAGCCCCGCCGGCTCTGTCCTCGGGTGGGACGCATATTCTCATCGACCTATGGGGAGCGAAGAACCTTGACGACCCGGCTGTTGCGGAAGACGCAATCCGAAAAGCCGTCCGTGCGGCGAGTGCGACCCTACTCCACCTTCATGTTCATGAGTTTTGTCCGGGTCACGGTGTCTCCGCAATAGCCTTGTTGGCGGAATCGCACATCACCTTGCATACTTGGCCTGAGAGGTCCTACGCGGCCGCTGATATTTTCGTATGTGGCAACAGCGATCCTGCGAGCGCCGTGCCAGTTCTAGTTCAGGCCTTTCAGCCCGAACAGTCTGACGTTCGCCGTTTCCGCAGATGCGCGTCAATCAAGCCAACGCGTTGAAGCAGATGGTCGATCTCCTTGGAATAGCAGCGGATGCTGCTTCGCTCGCGCGCGTTGCTCCGGCAGTTTAGCGAACGCCGTTTAGGGGCCGCTGTTGTGCGCAATCGTGCGGCCAATGGCGCGGAGGACAAGATTTGGAGCGTCTTGAGTGCCCGGCTGGCGCGTCTGAATTGATGGAGTGGTTGGCCTCCGTATCCGACATCATGGCGCCCCCCGGAAGATCATGTCAAGGAGAGCCCGTATGGTGCCGGCGAGCGCGCTCTGATGCTCAACATTGCGTCATTTAGACCTACAATATCCCGATACTCAGCTTTTGAGATGCCAATCGGCTGTTCTTGGCAAGCAAGGTTAGACGTTTGTTGACGTAGTGAAGAGATTCCTCGTCGAGCCCGTCAAGCATTGTAGAGTTAAGAGCTTGCCTCTTGATTGACAGCTTCCTGATGTCCGCCTGCGCCTTTTCAGTCAGCGATATCCGCAGGCATCTCGCATCATCAGGCGAGGTCACGCGGGCAAGGAGCTCCAGCTTTTCGAGTCGCTTTGTTTGATGGCTGATAAAGGCGGGATGGATACGCAGCTTGTTCGCAATCGCTATTCCCGAGACCCCGCCACCTTCGTCGAGTTCGTCGATGGCCATCAAGATCAACCACTGCGGCTCAGTTATGCCTAATAGCTGAGCCCAACTCTTGTGTATTTCCTCGAGAATGGAATGCACCTCGACGATATTCCAGATGAAGTCACTCACGGCTCGATCGAGTCTTTCTTTCATTTGCATCTGGCATCTTGTTGTTTCCGGCAGGTCTCGGTGTCGCCAATCACGGTTGGTGTTCACTTCGGCCGAAACGTACGTAACCTTCTTGTGTGATCGAAATGGGCTCAGGCAACGCGATGCATCAAAACACGTAAGACCAGCAATTGATTGAGTGCCGATCTCAAAGAATAGCCGGTTCTTCAGCGCCAGCTTGGGCCCATATGCATAAATAGTAGCTGGCAACACAGAGGAAACTTCATGGTATTAGGCCATATACCGCCGAAATTCTGCTCATTGTCGCGGGAACCGCGCAGCTTTTCATCCGACTAAAGCCATCAGATGTTCCGCGACTGAGATGATGCTCGCATCCTATGAATTGGCGGCGACCGGGCGTCAGCGTCACGGTGAAAGCGGAGCTTGGTTCGTGAGTTGGCAAAACGAGCGGCAAAAGCCGTTCTGATGATGCGTTCGGGAGTTCCAAGAGAGGTTGTTCAGGGCTCCTTGCTCCTAGTCGCGGCGAGCTGAGATTCAAGCCAAAAAGCAGCGCTCAGACTGCTTCAGGGTATGGTCCGATAACGAACCCCACACAATGAGCTATGCGGGAAACTGGGTGATGACGGACTGAGATAGGCGGCGTATCGAGGCGGGTGTCGAGCCTGCCAGAACCTCTCAAGGAGAGCGATACGCCATGAACGAGACTAGCAATATTGTTGCCCTTCGTCAGCCCGACGATATCGACGATCCACTGACCAATATTCTGCGAGCTGGTGCTCGGCAACTTCTGGCGCAGGCCGTGGAGGTCGAAGTCGAGACGTTTCTTGCCACGGTGAAGGATTTGAAGCTGGCCGACGGGCGCGCCCGTGTCGTGCGACATGGTTACGGCCCGGCGCGGACGATTGCGACCGGCATCGGCCCGGTCGAAGTGGCGCGGGCAAAGATTCGCGACCGTGGAGCGGCCAGCGATGGCGAGCGGATCCGGTTCAGCTCGGCGATCCTGCCGCTGTGGGCGCGGCGCACCCGGAGCCTGGATGCGCTGTTGCCGGTGCTGTATCTGCGCGGCATCTCGACCGGCGATTTCCGGGAGGCACTGACGGCCCTGCTGGGCAAGGACGCGCCAAACCTGTCGCCTGCGGTGGTTTCTCGGCTGACGGCCGAGTGGCAGGGCGAGTACGAGCGCTGGCAGAAGCGCGATCTGTCGGCGCGACGCTACGTGTATGTGTGGGCCGATGGCGTCTTCCTGCAGGCGCGCATGGAAGACCACGGCGAATGCATGCTGGTGCTGATCGGCGCGACGCCGGAAGGCAAGAAGGAGCTGATCGGCTTTCAGGTCGGCGTCCGCGAGAGCGCGCAGAGCTGGCGTGAGCTCCTGATCGACGTGAAGCAGCGCGGGTTGCAAATCGCCCCTGAAATTGCCGTTGGTGACGGCGCGCTCGGCTTCTGGAAGGCGCTTGACGAGATCTGTCCCGGCACGCGGCACCAGCGCTGCTGGGTGCACAAGACCGTCAACGTCCTGGACAAGGTCCCGCTCTCGGTGCAGGCCAACATGAAGAAGGACCTGCGCGAGGTCTATTGGGCGCCGAACCGGGCGGCCGCCGAAGCGGCGATCGACATCTTCGCCCAGAAATATCGCGCCAAGTACGGCCGGGCGGTCGAATGCCTCGCCAAGGACCGCGACGCACTGCTGGCCTTCTACGACTTCCCTGCCGAGCATTGGGATCACTTGCGCACGACCAACCCCATCGAAAGCGTGTTCGCGACCGTGCGGCACAGAACCGTGCGGACGAAAGGATCGCTGTCGGCAACGACCGCCAGGCTGATGGTGTTCAAGCTGGTTATCGCCGCATCAAAAACCTGGCGGCGGCTCAAAGGCACAAATCAGTTGCCGAAGATCATCGCAGGTGTCAGATTCAACGACGGCATCGAGGTCATCCAAATGCCGGCAACCCACGCCGCCTGATCACCTCGTCACCCAAAATTCTGCATAGCTCCCACACAATTGGCCGCGCTATTTGGGGCTCGAGGAATTACGGCGCCAAAAAAGGAAACGGCCTCAGCGGCTCCGGGGGGATATGCTGAGGCCGAACCTACGCCTCGCGGACAAGCCGGAGGCGGAGCCAGAACGAGGAATGGTTGGCTGATTTTCGTTTGCGCGAGGAAGACTATCCAAGTCGGAGATTTTCGGCGGATACTTTACCAGAACGTCCGGTCGTTATCTCATAGCTAATCTTTGCACCCTCTGCCAGCTCGCTATAGCCGGCCCTTTCAACGGCACGAATATGCACGAAGACATCAGGGCCGCCATCATCTGGCTTGATAGCCGTAGCCCTTAGCTGCGCTGAACCATTTTTACAGTACCTATCGCCACCACGGTAACTCCAAGTTGAACGCGCGCGATTTAGCCAGAGTTCCCACTGAGCATCAAGACCATCCGTAGTATGAGACGTCCGTGTTGCTAAGTCGCGCGATCGTAACGATTGCGCAGCCGCGTACCATAGCGGCGCCTGGATCGCCAAGCGTTTTTCATACGTGGTGTCCACTCTGGCTCACTGGAGTAGAACAGCGCAAAATGTTGCTCAAGCGCTGCAAAGCTAGCTTGGCCATCTGACTGCCATTGCCTGCTTGAATCTCAACTCAATAGAGCAGGACCATCAAGCGACAAGGTTATCTTGCCCACCGCCAGACGGTCTGGTGTCTCAGAAAGCGCGTCGCGCACGCTTGAGGTCGTCGAGCGGTAGCCTGGCCAACGGTAGAGGCCTCCGCGAGCCTTGTGGCGTGAGCGCGGACGTCGATTTCGTGCTTGGCATGTTCTTGCAAACTTTATCGAGGACCTGCGCGCACGCCGCGACCGCATGCGACGGGCTGATTGCCCGATGCGCGAAGGAAATTCCACGGGCGTGCGTCGTTGAGAAAGATTTCCGTGTTACTTCTGATGAAGTCAATTTAGCCGGTCACGGCTTCGGCCGCATCGTATCCATCCCGGACTTGCTGGTCCGCCGTGCCGAACCGGTGCTCCGATTGCGTCAATTCATTCACGAGCCGCATCAGATTGTACTGCAGCCAAAGCCTTTGCTGCAGGTCACGGTTGCTTCGCCGAAACAAGGTCTCGGCATACGTGCCCATACGGAGGCGGTAGAAATGGCTGGCCATGTTCTGCTCCTATGCCGCTGCGCCGACCTGATCTCAGCACCTGCGTCGCTGTACTCGCCGACCTAAGATCACCCTGCCTAGCCTGCAAAGTACCGGTTTATTGCTGTTGCTTGACGCAAGAATCACGCATCGACGCATAAATTCGGCGGATGAGCGCTCTTGTTCGATGGATTCCGCTGGTCGATTGTCGGCTTCTGCTTCTGGCGAAGCCGACCGCTTTGTCATCGCGCATGAAACGTTCCTGACAGAGGTGCCGCCGAGGCAAGAAAGCCGAACTATGATTCCCGCACGCTGATTACCGCACTTCCCTCAATGCTCCAGAGGCCGACGCGCTGAGCGTCGAAGCCGCTCGCGAGGTCGAGCGGTTTCTCAGGCCTCGCGATAGGCAGAAGAAAACTCATCGTATTTCGCTGGGCCGTGAACCTATAAACGCGCCGGGCGGACGGCTTGCTGGAGTCCGCTGTGCCCCGGATAGCCGGCACGTGATGCCAGTTCCCACCCGTCGGCCTTTCGGACGCTACTTCCGTCGATAGAGCACTCTGCCCGCCGGCAGCAGTTGTAGCAGGATATCGAAGTCGGCAACGTTGGCGGTCAGCACCGAGAAGCCCAATTTTAGAGCCTGCAAAAACAGCACGCAGTCCAGCAAAGTGCGGAGCTTGTAGTCGCCGGCATAGCACGCTCGTCACCCAGAAGCGTCAGCGCCTGTCGGCCGGACTCCGCCCCGTCTTGTAAGGAGCGTTGACAGGAAGCCTATAGGTATATTACTATAAGACCGTGAATGATCTACTGCGCGCGATTAGACCCACTGTTTTCGTGGGTTCGAGCCAAAAGGACCTCAGGGCCTTTCCTGCGGCCGTCCGGAGCGAGATCGGCCAGTCCCTTTTTGAAGCGCAGCTCGGCAAGCATCCACGCAACGCCAAGCCCTTAAGGGGTTTCGGCGGGGTCTTGGAGATCCGGGACAACTTTGACGGCGACACCTACCGGGCCGTCTACACAACGCGATTTGAGGGCGTCCTATACGTCCTGCATGCGTTCCAAAAGAAATCAACAAGCGGGATTGCCACCCCGCAGAGACACGTGGAGTTGATACGGCAGCGCTTGCGCGACGCCGAAGCTATCCACAAAGCAACGAAGGGAGGCCGATGATGAGCACCAAGAAGAAGCTACCTGCCCATACCAAGGGCTCTGGCAATATATTCGCTGATCTCGGCTTACCGAACGCCGAGGAACATCAGCTCAAAGCTGCACTCGTAGTCCAGTTGAAAAGGCTGATCTCAGAACGGGATCTTTCCCAGGTAACCGCAGCAAAATTGGTGGAAATGAAGCAGCCTGACCTATCCAAGCTCCTTCGCGGCCAGTTGAAGCTGGTTTCGGTGGAAAAGCTGTTGAGGATGCTCACGGCGTTCGACCAAGATGTTGAAATCACGGTAAAGCCGCATCGTAAGCGCGGCGAGACTGGCCGGATTACCTTCATTCCGGCAGCATAGACACGGACAAAGGGGGGCGCATGAACCTGAATGCAACGGCGGCCCATGCTACGCATGAGCCCACCCTCCACTGCCCGAACTGTAATCACGAAATCAAGCTGACGGAGTCGCTCGCCGCGCCCCTCATTGAGGAAACGCGGCGTCGCTTCCAAGAACAGTTAGCCAACAAAGATGCTGAGGTCGCAAAGAAAACAGAAGTCCTACGGAGCCTCGAGCGCAAGTTCGGCGGCCACTTTGTGCGCGATGTCGATGGCTTCGGCATCGGACCTGATGATCTGCGCTTTCGGTACAACGCTGAATTCCGATCCCGGCCCGGATCGGTCGGCCCGTTCAACTCGTGCGCTCATGAAGCACTCCCAACGCCTGCTCGTCACCCCGGCTGGCCGGCGCCGTAACGTGCCGTTCAATATCCGATCCTGATCGCCGCATCTCCCGCGGCATGCACGAGGTTCCAATCCTCCGCGGGTTAACCTGCGAAGTTCGAACTATTCTCCGCCTTCATAGAACAGCTCTAATGGCAGGCCGACCAGCGATTTGCCAATCCAGTCCCGAGCGATGATGTTGGACGGCCCCATTGCGATGGCAGCACGAGCGTCGCGGAAGGAACGCTCGATCGGCCCTCGGTGATAGCCGTAACCTCCCGTCACCGTCAGTGCAGCGGCGGCGACCTTGTTCGCGACCTCGGCGGCGTGCACCTTGAATTCGGTCAGCGGGATCAGGATTTCACTTTGCGGCTTGCCGGCGCGCCAGAGTTCGTCCAGCCTTGCTGCTAGTTCCAGGCGCCACGGCCGCAACGATTCGACGAGCACCTTGGCCGCACCGAGCTCCTGTCGGATTGCCTGATAGTCCGCAAGTCTTTTGTTCCGATCCTTGTGTACGAAACTTGCGGTGTGCTTGACCGCCGCATTCAACACGCCCCTCGCCAGGCCTTCCCAGACGGCGCCGAGCCCAATCAGATAGACGGGCGAGACACCGTTGTAGATGATTTCCTTCCCCTGTCCTTCTGCGCCGAGCCGGTCCCGTTGCGGTACCCGCACGCTGGTGTACTGGATGGGCCCCGAGTGATTGGCGCGCACGCCGAGGGCGTTCCAAGGCTTCGATTCGATCCCGGGAGACTTGCCGTCGACGATGAAAAAGACGATGTCGGCCTGATCCTTGGCGCCGGGCGTGCGTGTCTGCACGACATAGAAGTCAGCCTGACCGGAGCTCGTTGTGAATGATTTCTTGGCATCGAGCAGATAGTCATCACCGTCGCGCGATGCCTCCGATAGATTATACCACCAGTGTCCCCCGGTCGCGCGTTCACTGGTCGAATATGTACCCAGCAAAGCACCGTCCTTCGCCTTAAGCCAGCGCTCCTTCTGGTCGTCGCTGCCATATAGATTGATGGTCTGAGCCGCGCCGACATGCATGACGTAGATAAGGCCAGTCGATGCATCAACCTGGCCAATACGATAGGCAGCTTCGGCAAAATCGACATGGCCTAGGCCAAGGCCGCCAAACCGGGTTTCGTTCAAGACGCCGGTCCAGCCCGCTTCCGCCAACGCCTCCAAATTCTCTTTGGGAAAGCGGCTTTCGAGATCGTTGCGATCGGCATTGACCCTTACGGTCGCATCGATGGCGGCATCCAGCCGGGAATAGGGGTGTTGGATGAAGTTGTGTGCCAGCTTGGCTGAAGCCATTCTCAGTCTCTCCATTTTTTTCTGCGAACTCAAGCAACCGCGTGCGTCAGCACGTTTTTTCTGAAGTCAGTTTGCGGTGAACCGCCGAGGTAAAGCGCCTTGATATCGTCGCGGTCGCGCAAGGCGACTGATGCGCCGGACAGGACGCTATGGCCGTTATCGAGAACGACCGCGTGGTCGGAAAAGCGTAGCGCGACCGTCGAATTCTGTTCAGCTACCAGGATCGAGAGGCCCCGCTCTCTGTTGAGCCGCTTCAGCGCTCGGAAAATGCTCTCAACGACAAGCGGGGCGAGCCCCATGGACGGTTCGTCGAGCACCAACAGCCGCGGCCGCGACATCAGCGCGCGGCCGATCGCTGTCATCTGCTGTTCGCCGCCCGACGTTAGTCCCGAGATAGACCTGCGATGATCCTTCAGTCGCGGGAAAAGCTCGTAGATCTCCTCCAGATCCGTGCGGATCACGCGAGACTTGGCGTCTCGGCCAATGGCACCCGTAATAAGGTTCTCTTCGACGGTCAGCGATAGGAAGCAATGCCGACCTTCAAGCACCGGAACGATCCCGGATCGGACCAATTTGGCGGGCGCCGCAGATATGATGTCGCGGCCTTCAAAAGCGATTCGCCCGGCAGCTATCTGACCGCGCCGCGCGGGTAAGAGGCCCGAGATCGCCTGAAGCGTTGTCGATTTGCCCGCACCATTGGCGCCGAGGAGAGCGACGATCTCGCCGCGCCGAACCGCGAACGATACCTCGTTCACGGCACGGATGACGTGATTGTAGGTCGCCGCAAGCCCCTCGACTGAAAGCAGAATGTCACTCATGCCGGATCCATCCATTCCAAGGCGGTACCGTTCGCAAGCTGACGCTCCCGAAGGGTACCGCCTATCGCTTCACTACTGGCTCACCGGATCATCACCGGAGGTACGGATCTTGATGTCATGCTCCTTGGCATAGGCCGTCGACGACTTCTCGATGATCGGCCGGAGGAACGCCCAGTCGGGCGCGATCCAATCCGAGACGACCTTCCACTTGCTGCCGTCCCATTGCTGAAACGTGACACGGCCGTCACCCTCATGATTGTTCCAGGTAACGTTGATCGAATGGAACAGCCCCTTCGCGCCCAGTGCTTCCACCCGCGCCGGATCCAGCTGGAGGTGCTCAAGGCCCCAGCGAACCTCGTCGCCCGTTAGGGTGCGCTTGCCGAACTTGGCCTGCGCGATCCGGACAGCTTCGGCGTTGAGGATACCGTTTACAATCCCGAGATTGTGGTAGACGCTGCCGATCCGCTTCTTGTCGTCGAGATTGCCCTTGTTCGCGCCGTAGACGGTTTTGATCACCTCCTGCAGCACCGGATATTCGGCGCCAGACGCCTGGGTCGTAATCGCGATATAGCCCTTGGCCGCATCTCCCGCGGGAATAACGTCTTCCTCGGAATTGGACCAAACATTGCCGATGATGTGGTCGGCTGGGAAGCCGACCTTTTGTGCGGTCTTCAAGGCCACTGGATTCATCACGCCCCAGCCGCGCAGTACCACATAGTCCGGCTTTGCCCGTCGGATCGACAGCCACTGCGATTGTTGCTCGTTGCCGGGATGCGGGACCTCGATCTGCTCCAGGCCAAAGCCGTACTTGTCCGCGAGCAGCTTATAGATCGGGATCGTCTCCTTGCCATAGGGCGAGCCATGATAGAGTACGACGATCTTCTTGCCGTTCAGCTTGTCCGGGCCGCCTTCTCTCGAGGCGATGTAGTTCACGATCCCGGAGGTCTCGCTGTAGGGATTGAGCAGCAGCGGAAAAACGTAAGGGAACACGCGGCCATCGGTCGAATCGGTGCGTCCATGATTGATCGTAATCAGCGGCACCTTGTCCTTGGTGATACGGTCGATCATGGCATAGGCGATGCCGACCGACAGCGGATTCCAGGCTGCGATCCCAGGTCGGCTCTTCAACCGCTCATAAACCTCTACGCCACGCTCGACCTCGTACTGGGTCTCGCCCTCATCCCAGGTCAGCTTCACGCCGTTGACGCCGCCATCGCGGATGTTGATTAGATTGAGATAATCGATGAAGCCACCGAAGAACCCGGTGCCGCCGGCGGCATAGGGACCAACGCGATAGCTTTGCAGCGGGAAGAACTGCTCGTCGGCGTGCACCGCCAACGTACTGGCAAGGCCCACGGCGAGTGCCGCGCCCATTGTCACCTTCAAACGGCTGAACATGTTCATTACAAGCTCCTCTGGGTAAATCAGATCTCAAGTCGGGATCGTTGGGCGCCTGGCGGGCCGAACAGCGGACCAAGTGCGATCCCACAGGGCAATCAGCCCGCGCGGCTCTGCGATCAGAAAGGCAATGATGAGCGCGCCGATGACGATACGCTGGCTCATCTCCAGCACGCCGGAATCGAAGACGCCGCCAAGCAAGGCCGCACCGACGCGGGACAGCAGAAGCGGGAATACGACGATAAAGGCCGCGCCGATGAAGGAGCCGCGCAGCGAAGCAAGCCCGCCGATGATGATGATGAACAAGATCTGGAACGAGCGATCGAGATTGAAGCCGGCCGGCTCGACGGTGCGCAGGTACGCAAACGCCCAGAGAACGCCGGCGACCCCGATGAGGAACGACGAGATGCCGAAGGCGAGCAGTTTGGTCCGCAGCAGCGGCACGCCGATCACCTTGGCCGCGATCTCGTGATCGCGCACCGCTATGAAGTTGCGGCCGGATTGGGAGCGCAGTAGTCGCAATGTCAGCAAGGTCAAGACGACCACGATCGTCAGCGAGAAGACATAACGTTGCGCGGCGCTGGTGAACGAGACGCCGGCGACGGTGAGAGCCGGCGCATCGATCACTCCGGATGGGTTGTCGTTGGAGAACCAGCCGAACTTGGTGAGCGCCCACTGCACGAAGAATTGCGCGGCGAGCGTCGATACCGCGAGATAGAACCCGCGCAGCCGCAGGCTCGGCAGCCCGAACACAATGCCGATGGCCGCAGCGATGCCGCCTGCCAGCACCAGATCGACCAGCAGCGGCAATCCAGGAAGGCGGAGATGGAGATTGTACGCGGCGTAGGCGCCGACCGCGAGGAACGCTGCCGAGCCGAGCGAGATCTGCCCGGCATAGCCGGTGAGGACGTTGAGTCCGACGGCGGCGAGCGCCAGCGCCAGGAACGGCGTGAGCACGGCATCAAGCAGATAGTCCGACCCGGCGAGCGGAACGACTCCGTAGGCGACTGCGATGGCAATGCCGATCCACAACGTCTCGGCGGAAGGCAAGTTCGATTTGGCGGGAGCAAGAATGGCCATTGTCTACACCCTCTCCACCAGCTTCTGTCCGAACAGGCCCGATGGCCGGATCAAGAGGAGCGCAAGTGCCACGACGTAGGCCGCCCAAGCCCCGATGCCGCCGCCGAAAAACGGCCCGACATAGACCTCCGCCAATTTTTCGATCGCACCGACCAAGAGGCCGCCGACGATCGCGCCGGCGATCGAATCGAAGCCACCCAGCACCAGGACCGGCAGCGCTTTCAAGACGACGAGCGACAGCGAGAACTGCACGCCGAGCCGCGCCCCCCACAACAGGCCACCGACCAGGGCGACGATGCCGGCTACGGTCCAGACTGCCGCCCAAACGCGCGGCAGCCGCAAGCCCACCGCAAGGGCGGCAAATTGGTCGTCAGCTACCGCGCGAAAAGCGAGCCCGGTGCGGGTATAACGAAAGAACAGAGCAAACAGTGCGACCAAGCTGCCTGCGACGCCGGCCGCGAACAGATCGAACTGGCTGATGAGCACGCCCGCCACCTCGAACGGCACGTCGCTGATCCCGATGTCGAGGCCATGCACCTGCGTGCCCCACAGAAGCTGTGCAGCACCCTCGATGACGTAGGAGAGCCCGAGCGTCGCCATGAACAACGTGATCGGCGGCTGGTTGACCAGCGGCCGAAGCACCGCGCGCTCGACGACGAGACCCAGCGCGATCATGATCGCCAGTGTTGCCGCCAGCGCCGCAGGAAACGACGCGCCGCGCTCAATCAGGCTGACGAAGGTCAGCGCCGCGAACAACAGCATCGCTCCTTGCGCGAAGTTCAGCACGCCGGAGGTCTTGTAGATCAATACAAACCCGATCGCGACCAGCGAGTACATGACCCCCGACAGCAGGCCGCCGATCAAGACCTCAATCAGAAACTGATAATCGAACATCAGATTGCGAGCTCCGTGTCATCTTCATGCGCGACGCCGAGATAGGCATCGATCACCGCCGGATCGGAGCGGACCTGCTCCGGCGTGCCGTCGGCGATTTTTCGTCCGTAGTCGAGCACGGCCACGCGATCGGACAGCCCCATCACGACGCCGATGTCATGCTCGATCAGGACGATGGTGGCGCCAAAGCTGTCGCGGGCGTTGCGTACATGCAGCGACAGCTCATGTTTCTCGGTCAGGGTCACGCCGGCGAATGGCTCGTCCAGCAGCAGGAGTTCTGGCCCGGCAACCAACGCCCGCGCCAGCTCGGCCCGCTTCTGCACGCCGTAAGGCAGCGTTCCGGCGATGCGGTCGCAAACGTCGTCAAGATGCAGAAAGCCGATGACCTCTTCCGCCGCCGCGCGGTTTTCCGCCTCGATCCGCCGCGCCAATGGCGAGCCGACGATCTGCCGCAGGACCCCCGCGCGCACGCGGTGCGCAAGCCCCATCAGCACATTGTCGAAGACGGAAAGCCCCTTGAACAGCGCAAGATTCTGAAACGTCCGTGCCACGCCATAGGCGGCGAGCTTCGACGTCGGCACCTCACGGAACGAATGCTCGCCGAACCACACCTCGCCTTCATCGGGCCGGTAGAGGCCGCTGACGACGTTAAGCAGCGAGCTCTTGCCGGCCCCGTTCGGCCCAATGACCGCTAGGATTTGTCCCCGAGCGACCTGCAATTCAACCTCGCGCAGTGCTGCGACAGCGCCAAAGCTCAGCGAGATGTTCGTAAGTCCGAGGACCGGACATGGAAGCGTAACAGGCTCCGCCCGGCTCACAATCGCCTTGCCGCGCTCTTGCCTCGCGTGACGGACATGTTCTCCGGCGGAACTGTCCTCCAGACAAAGCGCAGCCTCTCCCCTCGCAATCCCCGCCACTTGGCCCCCTCCCTGACGGTTTTCGACTATTCGGCAGCTTGCGCCCGCACGGGCGCGCTCGCCTCGAGCTCCCGAACGAGCGGGATCACATGCTTGCCGAAATAGTCGACCTCTTCCTGGAAATGAAGGAAGCCGAGCAGGATCAGATCGGCACCAGCGCCCTTGAGCTCGATAATGCGTTCGGCGACCTGTTGCGGGGTTCCGATCAGGTTTGAGCGGAAGCCATCATTGTATTGAACGAGGTCTTGGAAGGTGGATTTTGCCCAATTGCCCTCGCGCTCGGGGCTGGCATTTCCGGCATTCTGGACCTCGTGGTGGAATCCGCGAACCGCATCGGGGATCGCCTTATCGATAATCTCCTGCAAGACCTCCTTGGCTTCGTCTTCTGTTTGCCGGACGACGCCGAAGGCATTGATTCCGATTTTGGTGCGCCAGCTTTTGCCGAAGGCCTTTTCCTTGGTCCTAATGTCTTCAACCTGGGCCTTCAGGCCGTCCGGCGTATTGCCGTTGGTGAAATACCAGTCGGACACACGGGCAGCCATGTCGCGGGCTGCTCGCGAAGAGCCACCCTGAAAGATCTCCGGCAACGGATCGAGCGGCTTTGGCTTGAGCGAATAGTCGTTGAACCGATAGAAGTCGCCTTTCAGGGTGAAGCTTTCCTCGGTCCAGATCCCACGTAGCGCGGTGATGAATTCCTCCGAGCGGCGGTAGCGCTCGTCATGGTCCAGCCAGGGCTCGCCGATCGCATGGAATTCGCCGCGGAACCAGCCCGAGACGATGTTGACCGCAACGCGTGCATTGGTGAGCTGGCTGATCGTCGCAATCTGCTTTGCCGCAAGCGCTGGGTTCCATGGTCCGGGAAGGAGTGCGGCGATAACCTTGAGCTTTTCGGTCGCGGCAAGGAGCGCGTGAGAGAAGCTGACGGACTCGTGCTGCTTGTCGGCGCCATAACCTGCGGTGAACCGGATCTGGCTCAAGGCATAGTCGAAACCAGCCTTCTCGGCGATCTGAGCAAGTTTGCGATTGTAATCGATATCCCAGCTGGTGCGCTGCTCGATCGAAGAAATCACAAGGCCGCCGGATACGTTCGGCACCCAGTAAGCGAATTTGATCGGATTGTTGCTCGCAGTCATCCTGCTTGTTCCTCAAGAATTGGGTTTGCGTGGAGAAGAACGACGATCTGAGTTGGGCAGCGTTGTGCCATCACGCCCATCAAGACGGGCGCGGCTCACGTGTAGTCATAGTCGTCGTTTAGGCTATTGATTCAGAAGCGCTACAGTCGTCTCGGACACCATCCGAGCGCGTGCATTTCAGCCGGGCCAACACAAGTTCGCACAAACGCATCGACAAGCCGTTGGCCTGGTCAAATCACTCAACTGATCGACGAAATTGTTGCGCATCATGAGCGTCCCCGGCTGTCATCATTGCATGACTATCGTCTCAGAGAAGTCTCGACTGCGCGAGTCGAAGACGAACTATTTTTCCGACGTTAGAGATAATCCGATTTTGTAATTTTTCATCAGACGCGATTTTCATTGCGCGAATGAGAACTCTCACTGGCTGAATGCCGACGACCTTGTCGCAAAGCTCACGATGGTCAACCAAAGGTCTCTCTTGTTCGTCGAAAGGACTTTCGCCGAGTTTCTGACAGTCAGGGGCACTCTTGCTTATCGTCCCATAAGCTTTTCTAAAACCTCGCCATGCCCACTCCCGGGGCAACGCACGCACCCGCTAGGATCACTGGTCCTTGCGATTTCGTCTGCATGGTGGAGCGGCCTTTTGACTGCCTGCCGAGGTCAGTATGCTGCTCATCAAGACCAGCTGTCGCAAGCAAAACAGACATCTGGAGCGCTCGACGAGGGGTGAGATGCCTTCGTACCGCCGTGGCTGGACGCTAACTCATGCCATGCCCCATGAGGCAGACGCCTCGCGGCGTCGCGCCTTGAGATGTTCATCGCTCACGGAGCGGTTTTTCATTAGCGACCAGAGCTGGCCCCGGTTGTTTGGACAGCGCCCCGCGAAAATTAAGTGGATTCCTGCCGGGTTATGCTGAAGGCGGGGCTTTACGATTTTGCTGTGGCGTCGGGAGGGCGTAAGCCCGACCAGAGCCGCAGCAAAATCGTTGGCGACGATCATGCGGCCGTCACCATCGTTTGCGCGCCGAAGTAAGCCTCGTCGGGCGTGCGTTCGTCAAGGCTCGAGTGAGGACGTCCTCGGTTGTAGAACGCCAGATATTTGGAAATCGATGCTCGCGCCTCGAGCACGCTGTCGTAAGCACGCAGATAGACTTCCTCGTATTTGACAGTGCGCCACAGCCGCTCGACGAACACGTTGTCGCGCCAGGCACCCTTGCCGTCCATGCTGATGGCGATGTTCGCGTCCAGCAGCACGCCGGTGAAGTCGAGGCTGGTGAACTGGCTACCCTGATCCGTGTTGAAGATCTCGGGCCTGCCGTGCTTCGCCAACGCCTCCTGGAGCGCTTCGACGCAGAATATCGTCTCCATCGTGATCGATACGCGATGGACCAACACCCGTCGGCTGAACACATCGACGACCGCCGCGAGGTAGACGAATCCACGTCGCATCGGAATGTAGCTGATGTCCATTGCCCAGACCTGGTTCGGCCGCTCGATCTTCAATCCGCGCAATAGGTACGGGTAGATCTTGTGGCCCGGTGCGGGCTTGCTCGTGTTCGGACGGCGATAGATCGCCTCGATCCCCATGCGCTTCATCAGCGTCGCGACGTGGCGGCGGCCAATCTGCATGCCCTCACGCTGCAACAGCGATCGCAGCATGCGCGCCCCTGCGAAGGGATAATCGAGGTGCAGCTCATCGAGCCGGCGCATCAAGACAAGGTCCTCGGCCGAAACCGGCCGAGGTTCATAGTAAACCGTACTGCGGGCAAGGTTCAGGACCTTCGCCTGGCGCACGACAGACAGATCATGGTCGCGGTCGATCATCGCTTTGCGCTCAGCAGGCCCGCCTTGGTGAGCGCGCCGGACAAAAAATCGTTCTCCAACGCAAGCTCGCCGATCTTGGCATGTAACGCCTTCAAATCGACCGGCGCCTCGGCCGGTCCGTTGTCCTGCCCAAACACTCCGGCGGCGCCTTCCAGGAGTTGGGTCTTCCAGGTCGTGATCTGGTTCGGATGGACATCAAACAATTGCGCCAGCTCGGCCAACGTCTTCTCCCCCTTCACGGCCGCCAAAGCCACCTTTGCCTTGAATGCCGGAGAATGCGTCCGGCGACTCCTCTTCGTCATCTTCGCTCCTGATTCGCGGCAAGAAGCCTCGCCGCTCTCAGGCAGAAAATCCACTCAAGCTACTGTCCGAATTTGCGGAGCCAGCTCTACCGTCCATAGGACACAATCATGAAGGATAGCGGACGAACCATGTCCGCCGCCGACGGCGAGCGGATCGCGCAACTTTGGATCGCGGTGGCGTCTATGCTCGTCTGCGCTCCCGCTGACATCGGCGCTCTCATCCGCGACTGGGGCAAGCGCCTCAAGCTTGATCAGTCAACGCTGGCCAAACGCATCGGCGGTGATCGAAGCCGAGCACGGTCACCCGCGTGCAGAGCTGCGACTGGTGCTCCGAGCCCTCGGCGCCTCGGGCTTTGGCCTGGATGCAAGGGACGAACAAATCCCGCGTCGACATCAACGCCACCGCGACAAGAGCCAGAACCAGAAAGAGCGACCTTGTTTGATCCGTTCGGTGGGCTATCCGCGGCCGGTCGATTGAGCGATGGACGAGGCTCTGCCTCTCAGTGGCGAGCTGGACGCCACCGCGACGAAGCGTTCAATGCCCCCCACATTCATGGACGGCGGCTAGGGCTGACCCTAGTTGGTGAGCCGGTGCGTCAGGATTTGGTGAGGGGCGCTTGTCCGCGACCTTGTCGAGCGAAGTCTCCGGTAACGCCGGTACAGTTGGGTGGGTACTGCCGACGCCCAGCTTCAGCTTTGATAAACCACACAAATTTGCGCTCGCGGTTGAGGCTTTTGTAGTCGAGTTTTGGTTGGGCTCACGCGCACGGTCGGGCTCGGGCTCACGCCTTTGCACTTCCCCGTCGCTTCAATAATTCACTCAATCTGCACGCAGCGCCGAAAAGCTCGACTGCCCATTCCTGGCCCTGCCGCTTTCGGAGCCTCACGAACCCGGACTCCGCTTGCAGGCTATGGACTCGTATGTTGTTTGCTCGCAGAAAGGTCTGCACGCTCGCATGACGTTTCTTAGGTCGTGCACCGCCTTCGTCAGAAGTGGCAAAAGCCCGCTTGGTCAAGGCGGTGATTGCCTTAACGCCTTCGCGACTGGGGAGCCGCCCGCGCCCGCGCCTCCAAGGCGTTATTACAGCAATCGGCTCCTTTTCGATCATCTCACCCCAAACATCCGGATTATGTCCAGTCATGGAGCCATGATGAGGTACCTTGTAAATCTGAGCTTTCGCGCCGAACGGAGTTGCGTCATTGGCTCGCAACACGGCACCCCAGCCAGAGCTTGGCTTGCTGTTTTCGAGATCCGCCCCAAGGAGAAGGACGGCATCCCCGATTTCGACGAGCGATGCTATCGAGATTTCATTGGGGCTCGGACTGCCAAGGGAGCCTTTTTGCCTTCCAGCCGATGGCATTTGAGCCGCTATTCGGGACAAGAAATCCAAGTGGTCGCCATGCGACGGCGAGAGCGCTAGCAGGCGGAACGGCGCACCATGCGCTAGTTGTGAGCCGATGGCTTGGTGCACAAGCATGTTCTGGCTCGCCACGCCAAATGTTGGCTGCCCCGCTTTCTGTCGCTTAAGCAGTTCTTCTAGAATTTGCGAGAACTCTGCGGCCTTATGGCCCGCAACAACAGTTTTGTTTTTGGAAAGCCTCTGCACGAACCTGATAAATTCGCGGCTAGTGAGAGCGGCGGCCATCCAAATAGATGCATTAGGGCAGGCGGCGACAAGTTCCGACACGCCTTTGCAATGATCATCATGCCAATGGGTTACAATGATACGCTCGACCACCGTACCGGCGTCCAGGCCAAGTTGCTTGAAATAATGAAGGGCTGCTGGGCCCGAAATGCCAGAGTAGCTGCAAGAGTCGATAACAAACCAGCGGTTGCTGCCGAAATGGACGACTATGCACTCACCGAAGTTCGGACCGAATATGGTTACTTCCACCTCATCCGGCGCTGGCGGCCCGATCCTCGCTAGCTCCGAAAATGGCATTGTGCAGCTCGCTTGCTTCCCGATCCGCTTCTAGCATCTCCCGCTCAGTCCAGACGGGAAGCCGACGCACAATCACTCTTGCAAATCGCTCCTTTCGTCCCGACGCATACGAATAGCCCAAAATCCAACGGAAAATTGCACCCGGCCGGAGCAGCGCCTGATCGGCTTCCGTAACATCATCTAGCGGCAGCTCGACCTCTTCGGCTTCCTCCGTCTCGCCCGCTGTGATGTCAACGAGGCGCGCGATGACAAGCCTTCCTTCGATTTGCACAACACGCCCCTCCCACTCCTGCAAAGTGATTTCGCGGGGCGCCGCGCGGACATGGGACTGCGGGAACCGCAGAGGGCGTATGCCAACTTCCTCAGGGGCGGGCTCATTGGCCCTCGGGGAAACGTCCTCACTATCCACGCTGGTGTTGTCTACGCCCTGATTGCGCAAGATGAGGGCTCTCTTCCTCTGCCGGTGCTTTACAGCGTCGGCGTCGAACGTGGCGAGTCCGCCTTTGCCGCTCGTAGGACTGAAGGAAGTCTCAAAATCAATTAGCATCGACATCGACAATGCTCATCAGTTGATCAAACCAAAGCTCGGCCCGTTCAATGGAGTCGTCCCACACTTCTGCCACGAGTTCTGCGGCTGCTCTTCCGTCGCTAGGCTCCCCTTTGTGGGTCAAATCGAAATGATCATTAACATGACTGTAAACACCGTAGGGGACGTCCGCGCGCACCGATGGCTCTACCTTAAATTGAATGTGCCCCGCACGGCCGTCTTTACGCAGCTTACGACCTTCTCGCACAACTCCTTGTTCCATGACAAGGCTTCTTAAACCTCCGATGCGCTCCTCGCCTTCCGAAATCCACTCTCCCCAAAATGCCTTCGGAGCTAGCGTGTCCCCGATCAGATGAACCTTTCCTAGGCTTCCTGCCGGGAAGTGTATTTCCCGATTGATGCCCACAGCTCGAACTGGGGTCTCGGGTAGCATTTGAAAGCAGTTCACAAAAAAATCATGGGCGGTCACCACCGGGTCTTTTTCGGTCGCGACTAAGAATTGCCCCTGATCGCAGTGCAGCCGCCCCCACGGAAATTGCAAGAGGACAAGCTCGGCGTGGACCACCTCGACGCGCAATTGCTCGCTATCGCTTCCCACGATTAGACCCTTCTTCAGAAGCCAATCGGGCCGAAGGATAAGAGGGTTGAAGTGCCCTACGGCCGCGATGGCCGATGAGGAAACTTGGGGCTTAATGCGCATCGCTTGGCATCCAGGACTCCAGCAGGCCTTCCCATACCCTACACGGAGAGCTTGCTTGTAGCTTGCTCGCGTTAACAGCCTAGCAAAACCCATGCAAGTTAGGGGGAAATCGCGGCCGCATCGCCGCACTCATTAGACGGAGGGATTCCAAAATGGGCTTTGTCCATGAATCTATTGGCTTACTAATGAACCATCTCTACGTATTCCGGTCTATTTATAGATCGAATCATTGACAAATCTCGATTTGGGTTATAAGCCCAATAGGGACAATAGGGTCCATTAATGGCTCAGTGATGATGAAGAAAACGAGACCCTATTCCCGCTACGCAAAGGAGGCGGCTGCCCTTTTAGGTCAGCTCATTCGTAAGGCGCGCATCGACCGGAAGATGACGACTGAAGAGCTCGCCGACCGCGCGGGCCTTTCTCGCGGACTCCTGCGGCGAATTGAGAACGGAGATCTCGGCTGCACGCTGGGTGCCGTCTTCGAAGCCGCCGCTATCGTTGGCGTGCCGCTCTTTGCTGCCGATGAACGCGCTCTGACCAGCGCTCTCGAATCGAATACAGCCGTAATGACGCTGATGCCGAAAGCCGTCCACACACCGCGCGCGAAACCCGATGACAACTTCTGACAAGGAGCCGACTGAAACCTATGTGTGGGTCTGGCTGCCCGGCGAGACGGCGCCGGTCGTAGCCGGCCGCTTGTTCGCTTCGGGCAATCAGTTCCTCTTCAACTACGGCCAAAGCTATCTCGCGCGCAACAACGCGATTGCACCCTACGATCCGGAATTGCCTTTACGCCGCGGCACCATTCCACTGACGCCGGGGCTGATGATGCCGAATTGCATCCGCGACGCCGCCCCTGATGCCTGGGGTCGCCGCGTCATCATCAATCGCAAATTCGGGAAGAGCGGCAAGGCGATTGATGCGGCGGAGATCGACGAACTTACCTATCTGCTCGAATCCGGCTCGGACCGCATTGGAGCCCTCGATTTTCAGTCCTCCCCAGAAAAGTACGTCCCGAGGGAAGCTTCAGCGGCCTCGCTCGAAGAGCTTCAGGCCGCGACCGCACTCGTCGAAAAAGGAGAGCCGCTGACGCAAGACCTCGATCGCGCGCTCCTGCACGGAAGCTCGATCGGCGGCGCCCGGCCCAAGACGGCGATCACTTCAGACAGGACGAAGTACATCGTCAAGTTCTCCTCGCAGAACGACCTCTACAATGTCGTGAAGGCTGAGTTCGTGGCCATGCGACTGGCCGCCAAAGCGGGGCTTGCCGCAGCTTCGGTCAGCCTCGAGCGCGCCGCAGGCAAAGATGTGCTGCTGATCGAGCGCTTTGATCGGAAAAAGGCCAATGGCGGATGGGAGCGCCGCGCCATGGTGTCAGCCCTGACCTTGCTTGGGCTCGACGAGATGATGGCGCGCTACGCAAGCTATGAAGATCTTGCCACCATTATCCGCCACCGATTCACCTCGCCCAAGGAGACGCTACGCGAGTTGTACGGCCGGATGGTGTTCAACATCCTTTGCGGCAACACGGACGATCATGCCCGCAACCACGCGGCGTTCTGGAATGGAAAAGATCTTACGCTGACGCCTGTCTACGACATCTGTCCACAAACCAGGACGGTAGGAGAAACAACGCAGGCGATGCTTATTGTAGGCAATCACCGCACGAGCCAGATTTCCGTTTGCCTTGAAGCGGCTCCGTTGTTCCTGCTCAACAAGAATGATGCCGTCGACCTGATCGCTCGCCAGATCATGACAATCAAGACATCCTGGAATGAGGTATGCGACGCCGCATCGCTGACGGAGGTCGACCGCAATTTCCTCTGGGGACGCCAATTCCTTAATGCGTTCGCCTTCGTCGATGCTCCTGCTGTTCTCACCGAACTTTCCAACTGAAGCCTGTCTTCATCGCCGAGGGGCGACAGCATGCCACGCGCGCGCCGGAGCCCACAGTTGCGGCACGGCCGCGCCGAGACATTTGCCGAGCATATCTGACCGACGAGGCCGGCGGGCCGGCTCGCTAGCAATCAAGCCGTTGAAAAAAAATATACAGAACGGCATTTCTAGGGCTCTTTCTGCGCAGTTGGCACAACTCTTGAGTTTCTCCCTTTGCGCAGCGGCAGGAGGGGCTGAGCAGCATCTTTGACTGATTTTCTCATTTGAAAGGAGGCAACAATGAGGACGGCGCTTGTGCTGAGGCACGGGAAGCAGGGCCCCGAGGTCCTAGAACAGTGCCGGCGCCTGGCTGATTAACGCCGCGAGCCGGCGAATACGGAGCCAAGAGAGTCGGCTCGGCGCGCCTCGTGCAAGTGCTGCTCAAAGTCCTCTGACCCGGACCGCCCCCACTTCCTGCTGTTGCAACATGGCATCGTCGGCCTGCCAATGACCTGGATCGAATCGATTGGAATAGTTTAGGTCCACACCAACCCTCCGTGTCCGAAGTCAAATCAGATCAGGTTGCCTACCCCGCCTGGCTGTCGAGAAGCTGACGAGCCCCGCCCTCCAACGCAGAAAGGCACACCTTGAGTGCAGGCGACTCTGCTTGAGTGCAGGCGGCCGAGCCGCTCGTGGACCCGACCCTCGAACCGGCTTGGCCCGATGCGAATCTCGCTCCAGCCGCTTCCGGCTACAATCTGAGCACCGCGCTAAACCAGTCCGCTGCTAGCGTGTTTCGCTCGTCCCGATGGTTATGGAGCGTGTGATCGCCGTCTGGCCAGGACTTGAGGCGCGATCGGGGATCGGTGTTGCCTTCGAGAAACGCACTCTGAGATCCCGGCTTGACCAGCGCATCGGCGCCGCCCTCCAGCACCAGCGTCGCGCAGGCGATAGAAACGCGGCCGTCGAAGACAAGCGCGGAAACGCGCTCGGCAAGCAAATCCGGATCGTGGCAGCCGAACATCGCGGCGAGCTGCTCTTGCGCCGTTCGGAACGGCAGCACCTCCGTGCGCGCCGGAGCACCATTAATGCAGCAGGCGCGCACGCGGGTGTCGCGGATGGCGGTGTGTGCCGCGAGCAACCCGCCATAGCTGTTGCCCCACAGCCCAATCCTCTGACCAGGCGAGCGCATCAGAGCAAGATCGACGAAGCGGCTCAAACCGCTTGCAACGTCCTCATCGGCGAGGATGCCTCCCTCAAGCCTGCTCTCGCCCTGCCCGGGACCATCTACCAGGAAACACGCGATCCCTCGCGCGCACAGCGCTTCCGCCATCGAGCGATAGGCCGTGGACCAGCCAGTCATGCCCCCTAACACGATCACGCTCGCAGGGGTCCGCTCCTCGATCGGTTGAAAGTGCCATCCGAACAGCGTCCCCTGCCGGTATGGCACTTCCACCTTCATCGCCGGGTAATTCGACAGCGCAGCAAAGCGCGCGAAGCACTGGGTCATCCGGCGATAGAGCTCCCGCTTACGGTCGCCATCCGCATTGAAGGCAATTTGAGCAAAGATCAGGCTCACAGCAGCGGCGTGCCAGCTTTCGCGGGCAAGTGCTGCGTCATCGGCCACCTCGGCAAGGCGCTCCTCCCCGCGCGCCATCTCTTCAAGCACGAGGTCCCAGGGCCTCCCCTCGCGCACCCGCCGATGTGCGAGCTGTGCCTTATCGCGCGTCATGCCATAGTCGACCATGCGCGTGACCGACATCGCGCGGCACAGGGCCTCGATTTCCTTGGCCTTTTCTTCGGATATGGCCATGTTCACGCTGCCAAGGCCGTCGCGTGCCACGACAGCTTCTGCTGGAGATTTTCTACAAGGTCGGCGACGTCCTTCAGCCCGGCGGCAAAGCCAAACAGATTGGTGTCCGGACGGGTGACCATCGCGGCAGCGTTCTTTCCAGCGAGACAAGACGAATAGGTTCCATCGATATCGAGCATACGTTCAACGCCGGCGCCGGCATCGTCGGCGAGCGTAAATGCGCGACAGCCGAGACTCCTAAGGAAGCCCATCCGCGATGGGCCAAGAATAGCCGCTGGATTGCGTTCAGCAATGAGTGCGAAACTGTAGCCGACCTGGTCGTCGAGCCTTGCAATGCGACCGCCGATCCTGACACGCCCCTGCGGCAGTGCCGAGCCTACGGCCTTGCCCCAGGCGCCGCGACGGTCGTCCTGGATGATGCCGGCGGAAAGGGACGGAAACGGCGGGAACAGATTGAACCGGAAAGCAAGATCACGGAAGAACGCGACCGTGCGGCTATGTGCATTGGCGATTTTCCCCAACATCACCGCCGTGCGCATGATGTGGGCGACATGTGGACGGCGCTCGGGCTCGTAGCTCTCAAGGACTTCCGGTGAAGCGACGTTTCGGAGCACGAGATCAAGCTTCCAGGCGAAATTCGCGGCGTCCCTGATACCAGAGCAAGCGCCCTGCCCGAGATAGGGCGGCATGGTATGCGCGGCGTCGCCTCCCAGGAACACCGGCCCGCTGCGCCAGCTCTGCGCCATACGGCATTCGAAAGTGTAGACGATCTGCATGATGATCCGAAGGTCGTCCGGGCCGACATCGTGATATTGCTTCAAGATTCTCCACGCGCTCTCTACCCGCTCCATCTCGTCAGTGTCCTCGTCCGGCAGCAGCGCAAATTCGAACCGCTGCCGATTTGCGCCGATCGGCAGGAACATGTGGCCTCGTGCCGGGTCGCAATACTGCTTGGTTTCTTCGAAGCTTGCGGGAAGCGGCCGCTTGCGCTCCCCGTCGATATTGAGCCAGCGCTCGTTGAAGCCGGAGTCGTCGCGCTCAATCCCGAGCGCGGCCCTCACGAAGCTCCTGGCACCATCGGCCGCAAAGACGTAGCTCGCGTGCGCGGTTTCCGCGGCGTCGCCCGCCCTTAGCGCGAGTTCGACCTTGCCGGCTGAAATCTTCAAGCCGGTGAGCTCCACCCCCTGGCGCACCGTTACATTCCGCAAGCTGCGCACCCTGCGGTCGATCGCCGCCTCGATATCAGGCTGATGAATCGAAATATGCGCCGGAAATCCCATCGGCTGGCTAGGAATATCGACGACATCGACCAGCCGCTTCCCTTTCGCGTTATAGAAAATGTAGGACTCGATCGGCGATGAGTCCCTGAGCGCCTCCTCGATGTCGCATACGAAGCTGAGCAGCCTCGCGATCTCTCCATCGATGTGCGTCAATCGCGGAAGACCATAGAGAGAGGGCCATCGCTCGACGACCAGGACGCGGTGGCCGAGCTGCCCCAGGAGCGATGCCGCCGTCAGGCCCGTCGGCCCATATCCGATGACGGCCACATCGAAGTCGGTCTGAGCCAATGAACGTCCTCCGGTTTTTTTTGCAGCTTGTGATACTGAGAGGCATTGGTACAATCGATTGTCTTTATGAGCCATATCTATAGCGTGGATGCCTCATCATGCGCTTCAAAGGTCTCGACCTGAACCTCCTCGTCGCATTCGACGCGCTGATGACCGAGCGCAGCCTAACTGCGGCGGCGCGCAGCATCCATTTGAGCCAGCCGGCCATGAGCGCGGCGGTCGCAAGATTGCGTGCCTATTTCCGCGACGATCTCTTCACGATGCACGGCCACAAACTGGTTCCGACGCCGCTTGCCGAAGCGCTGGCTGCGCCGACCCGCGAAGCGCTGCTGCACATTCGGCTTTCCATGACCGAGCGTGACACGTTCGACCCGGCCAAATCGGACCGCCGCTTCCGGGTCATTCTGTCTGATTTCATGGCATTGCTGTTCTTCCGGACGGTGATCGCGCGTGTCGCGCGCGAGGCCCCCAACATCACGTTCGAGCTTGTTCCGTTTGACGACCAACCGGACGAGCCACTTCATCGCGGCGAGGTCGATTTCCTGATCTTTCCGGAAATGTACATGTCAAACGCGCACCCCAAGGCAAAGCTGTTTGACGAGACGCTGGTGTGCGTGGGCTGTTACACGAACAAGCAGCTTTCACGCAAGCTCACCTTCGATCGGTACATGTCGATGGGTCACGTTGCGGCGCAGTTCGGACGAACGGGCAAGCCCTCGATCGAGGCATGGCTCTTGCTCGAGCATGGTCACAAGCGGCGTGTCGAGGTTGCGGTGCCGAGCTTCAGCTTGATCCCGCCCCTGTTGCTGGGCACCGAGCGCATCGCGACGATGCATTCACGGCTGGCGCGACATTTCGCAACGACGATGCGGCTACGGATCGTTGATCTTCCAATCCCGCTACCGGCCTTTACGGAAGCCGTGCAATGGCCGGCTCTTCACAACGATGATCAGGCAAGCATCTGGATGAGGGAGATCATGTTACAGGAGGCGTCCCGCATGGCGCAAGACCACAAGACGTCGCATAGCTGATTGGAGAGCCGAGCGTTTCGCCTCAATCTATCGAAAGAGCCACCTGAATAAAATGTTCGCTTTCTACGACCGACCTTGATTTGTCACGTCCAGCAACCTGAACGACGTTCGCAATCGGCTTGAGGCGGAAATCGCAGCTCAAATGGAAATTTGCGATCATCGGACGCGTGTGAAAAGGCCCCATACCAAGCCAGCAATCCAAATTTCCGTGGCATGATTCTATTGGACAATTTCCAATGCAAGAAAACAGGCACGCCGGCATTTCGACGCATAGTCCGCCCGCAAATCGCATTTTTTCAGGAATCCTTAGCAGCGCGCAGGCCCTGCAGTCGTGATGTCCGCCCACTGTCGGCAAAAGCCGGACCTCGCTGGTCCGCGCTCGGCAAAGACCGGTTCTGGGCTGAGGGACCGCCGAAATATTCCCGATCGGTAAAAGATATCTCATATCCTGGAAAAGATCCCGATCGGGAAGATTCGCTCATTCCGCGACGGGGACGCGGGAGCTGTCCGGAACGCATCGCCTCTTCGTCGGTCGCCGGCGCAGGTTGCTCCGGTCCACCGCGCGGTGGCGCGATCATCATCGTCAGCACCAGCAACAGTAGCAGTCGTAGCCGGTTCGGCGCGGCGATGATCGCCGCGAACATGCCGACCATGATTAGCGGTACCGCGTCCGGCTAATCTTCTCGCCTCTCGAGCGCCGCAGAGGCCCTTGTCGATGCCTCCAATTGTGGCCAGCAACCAGGCCGCAAGAGTGGCAACCGCTGCATGCATCCATAAAAGGAGGGGCGGTGCGTACCGGTCGGATGATCAGGGCCGGCGGTAGTCATTTGATTTGGTCGGACGCGCGCGACCAGCAGCTCTCCGACGCACGCCCTGATCAGAGCGCTTCAATTCGAAGCCCCTACAGCGTCATCTCGCCCGCGACGGGCGATGAGCGAGTAGGCGACCGGCACCACAAACAGGGTGAAGAGCGTTCCGAGCGACAGGCCCGTGGCGATCACAAGGCCTATGTTGTAGCGGGACACCGCGCCGGCGCCGCTCGCTGTGACCAGCGGCATCACGCCCAGCACCATGGCCGCCGTCGTCATGAGAATGGGCCGCAGCCTGATTGTCGCCGCCTCGATGATGGCCTCCGTGCGGCTTCTCCCTTCGGCGCGCAACTCATTCGCCACCTCCACTATCAAGATCCCATGTTTGCTGACGAGCCCATCAGGGTGACGAGGCCGACCTGAGTGTAGATGTTGATACTGGCGCCGCCGATGCCGACGCTGATGAAGATCCGCGCACCGGCGAGCGACATCGGTACCGATATCAAAATAATGACCGGATCCAGGAAGCTATTGAACAGCGCGGAAAGCGAAAGATAGATGATGATCAACGCGAACAGGAACATAGTGACGAAGCCGCCCGATTCCTGCTCGAGCTGGCGGGAGGCGCCTGCGAAATCGGTCGAGTAGCCCCCCGGAAGGGATTTTGCCAGGGTCTTCAAGGTCGCGAGCGCATCGCCCATCGCGACGCCCGGCATCGCCACCCCGGATATGGTCGCGGCTGAGCGCCGATCGTGCTTCCCGCTTGTCCATCTTTGGGGCGTGGCCATGCTCGAGACGCCGCGACTCACCATGTGTGCGACAAGCCTCCTCGTTGCGTAGCAAACTGCCGGCTAGATGTGTTCGGATAAGTCCGATCGACCTTCTAATTGGTGCGAACTAGCCCTGATGTGATGGAAGAGGCGCACAACATTGAACAAAGGCAAGGCGTAACACGTTCCAAGATCAAGACCCGACCATGAGCAGCGCGCCTTCGACGTCGAAAACAAGCAGCTTCATTCGGCGTCTCCCTTGCTAAACGGCGGCTACTGTTTGTGGTGGATCTCTGCAGGTCGGCCAAGCGCCCGCCACATTTCGGCGGCGAGATCCGCCTAGAGCGCCCTTCAATCGGAACCACTGGTGCTCGACGATCTCCGTTCCTCGAAGGTCGCGTCGACGATCTGATAGAACGCCATCGGGCTGTTGGCGAGTTCCCAAACAGCCAAAATCACTTGGTAGCCGGTGCGCCTTGGCAGCTCGCACATGTGCACAGTGGGCGCCGTTGGCATCAGGTTGGCATTCGGATCCCAAAACGGCTGGCCGCCATTCTGGATTGTGCAAAATGGCTTCACTTCGAACTGCGCGCGCGTGAGCGGCGAGGACGGATTCCAGTCCGCCCGCGTGATGAAGTAGTTCCAACGTCGTGTCAGGTGAGGCGCATCATATTCCCACTTGAACTTCTGCTTCGCGCCGGAGTGTAAGCGAATCTTCTCCCAGCGCGTCGGCGTCTGCTCATCTAGCAAGGGCACATCGCCGCGCACGCCGCTGCCGGCAATGTGCCCGTCCGCTGGCGGCGCCGCGTTCTGCACATCGGTCGGTGCGATCGGGTCTAGCAGACCCCCCTTGGTGGCGGGAAAGAATTTGCCGCCCTCCATCGCGTTTGCCCTCCACAAATCGATTGGACAGTCCATATTCCTGTGCTCGGCACAGAGCACGACGCGTGAGGCAGGTTCAGTAAGGCGGCCTTGCGCGTGCGCGCTAGCAGCGGCGAACAATGATGCCGCGCCGCCGAAGAGTCCACTGGACCAGCGCTGAAATACATACTTCATGGTTTACCTCGTAACTGTCGGATGGGCATTTGAAGAAAGTCCGCCAAGCCGAGGTAGATGTCCGCCGTCAGGCAACCCAGCCCCTGCGGGACAGAGGAGTGCTCGGTGGCGCTCACCATCCCTGCTACGCCATCGGCACGCACATCGCGATTGCGGGGGCCTCTGGTGAACTGCACCCAACTCTCTGGGACCCCAAGATTTTCGAGTGACGACGCGCAGGCTGGGCAATTGAGCTATACCGCGGTGGCGGGGTGATTATTTCAAGTCACTTCGCTTAAGACATCTCTCCATCCGCTCTTGATCAGCCTTCCATCAGGATTCAGCCTGCGCGTGAAGCGCGCCATGGATGTAGCAAGTCACAAGCAGCTAACGCTGCGACACTTAAGATGCGCCACCAACCCATCCAGGCCTTCAGGAAGCCAGGCGCGTCGAACTGCGAGAACGCCCTGCCTCATCTCGCCAACACTTGCCAGACACGCTAGCGACCAAAGCCACCTGTTGAGAGCGACCGCGGCGCTCGCGACGAACTCAGCAACGCTGCAATCAACGGGACCAGATCAATGATCCAGCGTCTGTGACATCGATTGGATCCGATTGAGCAGTTGAATTTGAATTCGCGAGACGAGTGTCTTCGCTGTCACGGTATTCTTGCAATTGACGTGCCGCTTTGCCCTCCTCGAAGCGCGGCGAAACCATATGCTTCGTGCCAAGCCGAACGCACGAGTGTTGCGCTGCTGCCAATGTGTCGCGAAGCCGACATCGGGCAGGAAAACGCGACACCTGCTCACGCGCGAGGGCTGGCTCAGTTCCTGCATGGTTGCCGGCGATCATGTCGTGGGTGCCCTCCTGAAGAATTGTTGTTCGGTAGCGGCGCCGAAAGAAGCGGAAGTCTCACGTGATGCGCAAGGTGTCTATTGCTACCCTCCTAGTGCTCATCTCATCCCAAGCGATTGCAAATGACGAGTTGATGAGGGCGGCCAGACAAATCTTCAAACCGATCCCCTCAGCTATCCCCGCAGTTAAGGACAATCCTGTCACTGTGGAGAAAGCCGAGCTCGGCAAGATGCTATTTTTCGACCCTCGCCTCTCGGCGAGCGGGATCATCAGCTGCAACACGTGCCATAATCTTGCCACTGGCGGGGTCGACGCCGGGCCGACCTCGGTTGGTCATGGCTGGCAAAAGGGGGCGCGTCGGGCGCCAACCGTCTACAATTCGGTATTCAATGCCGCGCAATTTTGGGACGGACGCGCGCCGGATCTCAAGGCGCAAGCCAAGGGACCCGTTCAGGCGAGCGTCGAAATGAATGCGACCCCGGACCGCGTGACGAGCACGTTGAACTCGATGGAAGGTTATGTCGGTAAGTTTAAGCAAGCCTTCCCGAATGATACACCGCCGGTCACCTTCGACAATTTCGCCAAAGCGATCGAGGCTTTTGAAGCCACTCTCACGACACCGGCGGCTCCGTTCGACCAGTACCTGAATGGCGATGCCAGCGCTCTGGATGATCCGCAAAAGGCGGGATTGAAGCTGTTCATGGACAAAGGATGCGCCTCCTGTCATAACGGACTGAATATTGGCGGCCAGGATTATTTCCCGTTTGGTGTAATCGAAAAGCCCGATACCAAACTGCTTCCTACAGCCGATAAGGGACGGTTCGCAGTCACCAATGCCCCCGGCGACGAATACGTGTTCCGTGTCGCCCCCTTGCGCAACGTTGCTTTGCGAGCTCCCTACTTCCATTCGGGTCAAATTTGGACTCTCAAGGAAGCCGTAGGAATCATGAGCGAAGTACAGCTCGGCGCGAAGCTCAGCGAGAAGGAGAATAACGATATTGTTGCTTTTCTTAATTCACTGAGCGGGCGGCTCCCCAAGATCGAATATCCGATACTGCCAATGCGCACAAAGGAGACGCCACCCCCCTCCTTAGGCAGATAGTGTCGTTCTTCCACAAACGGGATCACACATTGTCAAATGGACCATGGGTCAGGTCGATCCAGTCTACTTGCAACGTCGCTGCTGTGTTCGGCAGCGGCGTCGCAAGCCCGAAGCATCGCGACCGTCTCTATCCCGGCCGGCAGAAGCACGGGATCATGGTGGAAGAACATGCAGCATCGCGCGGTCGATCGGGAGCCGTCACGGAGGTCAGATGACAACGGTCATTAGAAATCTGCTCGCTCGAAAGCAGAAGCTGATTGAGCAACTCGATTCGACTACAGATGTTAAGCAGCGCGAGAAGATCGAGCATCAACTTGGGCAAGTAAACACGGCGCTCGACCTTCTCGATCGGCCTAAGCAGCCGAGCGACTGAGAACGCGCGACCGACGCCCGGCGCGATCTTGAGGGGAACTTTTTGGCTTTCCAGCAAGCTTGGCGAGCTTTAACTCTGGATCATGTCCGCCGTGCCTCAGCGTCGCAATCAATTCTCCTAACGGGCCATCGCTGTTCGCCCCCGCTGACATTGGCGTTCAGCCAACGTCGACTGCAGATACAGGTTCCAGAATTGACCTGCGGCGGCGACATCAAGCTTAATGCAAGGGTTTGCTTGCCATAGTACTACAGGGCGTTAGTGTCCGACCGAAAAATAAGTTGAGTGATATCAGCGAGTTCTGATTCCATTGGTGTTGCGAAGCATCAAAGGGATCGAGAATGTGGACTGATATCACTCGGGCACAGTTTGCCCGAGAGGAGCTGCGTTTGCCAAGCGACTTGACGGATGCGGAATGGGTCGTGCTGGAGAGGTTGCTTCCTGTGCGGGCCAAGCGCGGGCGGCGCCCGAAATGGAGCTATCGGGACATCGTCGAGGCAGTGCTCTATCTGCTGCGCGGCGGGTTGCCGTGGCGCATGCTGCCGCCCACTCTGTTTCCACCAATGACCACGGTGCAGTACTATTTCTACCAATGGCGGGACAGCGGATTGTGGCAATCGATCAACCACGCACTCCTGATGCTGGCGCGCGAGGCGATCGGCCGGGAGGCCTCGCCGACGGCTGGTGTGATCGACAGCCAATCGGTCAAGACCACCGAAGGTGGCGGCCCTCGCGGCTACGACGCGGGGAAGAAGATCAAGGGTCGAAAGCGCCACATCGTCACCGACACCCAAGGGCTCCTGGTCGGCGCGATCGTTCACGCTGCCGACGTCCAGGATCGCGATGGCGCGCCAGATGTCCTGTGCAGCATTCGCTACCGCTTCCCCTGGCTGCGCCATATCTTCGCCGATGGCGGCTATGCCGGCGGAAAGCTCAAGGCGGTGCTGGGAAAGATCGGCCGGTGGACTGTCGAGATCATCAAGCGCTCCGATGCCGCACAGGGCTTCGAGGTGCTTCCGCGCCGCTGGGTGGTCGAACGAACCTTCGCCTGGCTCGGCCGCAACCGCAGATTGGCCAAGGACTTCGAGCGAACCATCGAAAGCGCAACTGCCTGGCTCTTCCTCGCCTCCGTCCAACTCATGACAAGGCGCATCGCAGCCATAAAAACAGCAATGCAATTTTGAGTCAGACTCTTAGGCTCCGCGCACCGGACATTGCCCCGTCCGGGGCCACCCAAGGCGAAGTCGTCGCGCCAATATACTCGGCGCGGCGCTTCGTTTGATTGGAAAGCGTCATCGTAGCGTAAGCCGCTGTCCGCCGCTTTCTATGCCCGCCTCTGGATCACCCTGCTCGCGCGTCGCTGGCTTAGCCCGCATGGGCGTGGAGGCCATCAAACTAGGTAGCCAACACCCGTTGCTCGCCTGTACTGAACGGGCGCCCCCGCGCGTCACTCTGGCGCGATCGTCGCAAGTCCAGCTTCGATGACTGCGATTTCTTGGCTTACTTGCGCGACGGCTCGACTTGGATCGATGCCGGTGACGCTCGTTAGTTGCCTCAGCAGCTCCCGCCGATGCGCAAGAAGACCCTCCAGCGCGCCACGATCCTTTAGTCTGACATAGCCGTTGACGATCAACTCAACTGAATGCGACATCTATCTCTCAAATAGAAAATTGGCCTGAATTGGCCAATATAATTGCCCACGCAGCTGAATGCAGCATCCCAATAGCAAAAACCTTGATCGGTAAGACTAACGAGCAAAGCTCCTTGTCGCCGTACATTAACCGCGCCCATCCTGGCGGTGGTCGCGAAGGTGCCGATGTCTCGCGTAACCTGCGTCTTCGCGGCAAGGGGCCGCCGCCTCCAGAAGCGGCGGCCCCGCCCAACGCAAGCGATCGATGCTAGAGCGTGTGCCGGATCATGGGAAACACGCCACCGTATCATTCGCGCCTTTTCCAAAGGCGCTGGCATACGCCTCAATGGGAGGACGTACCATCCGCCCTGGCATGCATGTTCTCACTCGAAATGAAGCGGCAAGCTGCCGTGGACGCGAATAAGATCTAGTTGCAACACTCGCCTTAAAATCCCTTTTCATACAGCAGTAACCACATTTTTTACTTGTCTTTCAGTTACTTAATCCTACCATCCCTCCTTACGAGAGCTAGCACAGTCCTGACTATTGAGACTGTATTCCTCTCATTTTCAACCGAGGATTGCCATGAAGAACGCGCCCTCGAACATCACCCGGCATTCCATCCTTGGCGGAAGAGTCCAGCTCTATCGGCGCGGCGATTATCAGTTCTGGCAACGCTCCGCGTCCGTTGGTGGGAAGCAGTACCGCGCGACGACCCGCAAAGACGAGCTACGGCTCGCGGAGGACTATGCCGAAGAGTGGTAACTCGGCCTGCGTGGCAAGTTTAAGCACAGCGACTTCATGAGCTTATCATCGGCGCACAGGGCGTAGCGCTCAATACTGACGTGCAGAATGCAGTCGAGGACGTGGAAGCGCACAACAGAGCCCTACGCGAGAAGGGCGACGCCATTCCCGCTGCTCAACGGGGCGGGCTCGCCGTTGATGACCTTTGTGCACTTCCCAACCACCCAAACGTTGATAGCGCAATTCAAGAGGCCGAGCGAAACTTGACTGCCGCTATCGAGCCGGATCGCTCGTGGCTTTGAGTCCGTTCTTGTTGCCAGATTTTAGAACTGACGATCTAAATGCGATCCTAGCGACTACCCTAAGTGATCTCGATGACAATGCGGCAGACCGTGTGCAGGCTCACCTCGCCAATATCGGCGCTAGTGGGGAATCCTCGGTCGCGCAAGGCATGGAGCGCGTTACCGCAAATGGCCTCGATGGTTGCCCATTCTGCGCTCAATCGCTGGATGGTTCCGCGCTAATCGGTCGTTATCGTGCCTATTTTGGCGAAGCTTATGCCGCTCTCAAGGCCCAGGTCGCGCGTGCCATCGAAGATGTGGAGCGCTTCCATGGGACGGGGTCATCGGGCGATTTCGATTCCTCCGCCGCATTCGAGCGCGCTATCCGAGTCACCGTCGAGCGGCGGCAATTCTGGTCTCGTTTCGCCGAGATACCGGAAATTGTGATCGACACTGCCGCTATTGCGAGCGCGCGAGGTGAGGCGCAGGCTGCCGTTCTGACCGCGCTCCGTTCAAAGCAGGACCGTCCACTTGAACGAATGGAGTTCAGTCGAGAGGGGGTGGCGGCGCTTGAGCGATACGAACGCTTGCGACAACATATCTCGGACCTTAGCTTCGCTCTCCAGCGTGCGAACGACACGATTGCGGTGGTCCGCGAGCAGGCAGCGAGCGGCAATGTTGCGGCTCTAACCCGCGACCGCGACCAACTTCGAGCCATCAAAGCGCGATACACGCCGGAGATAGCGCCCCTTTGTGCGAGCTATCTTGACGAAAAGACAGCAAAGACTGCCGCAGAGCAAAGGCGGGGTGCTGCTCGCACCGCTCTCAATCAATATCGACAAAGCATCTTTCCGACCTATCAGACGGCCATTAACGAGTATCTCCGGAAGTTCAACGCCGGGTTCCGCATTGATCAAATCGCCCCGCAAAATACCCGGGGTGGTCCGCATGCACCTACAGCGTGCTCATCAACGATCCAGCCATCCCCGTGGCAACCGCAGCTCTCGGCAGACCTTCTTTCCGCACCTCGCTCAGCGCGGGCGATCGGAACACCCTTGCCCTCGCCTTCTTCTTTGCATCGATCGACCAAGACCCAGCGCTCGCGGACAAGATCGTCGTCATCAACGACCCCGTCTCAAGTCTTGACGATCATCGCTCCCCTACCACGGTGCAGGAATTGCGGAGGCTTGCGCAGCGAACACGGCAGGTCATTGTGCTTTCTCACAACAAACCGTTTCTTTGCAATGTTTGGGACGCCGCCGATCAAATGCCACGGGCGGCACTCGAGGTCGTCCGTGACGGCACTGGCTCGACACTTCGAGCTTGGGACGTAAACCGGGACATGATCACCTTGCATGACCAACGCCACGAGCTTTTGCGCAACTACATTGGCTCGGCAACGGGAGTTGATGCGCGCGAGGTGGCCGAGGCGTTGCGTCCGATACTGGAAGCCTTTGCCGCGTCGCCTATCCGGGCGATTTTCCGCCCGGCCAATTGCTCGGACCATTCAGAGGTATTTGTCAGCAGCGCGTCGGTGCCGATCAAGTCCTTGGTCAACAGGACATCGATGAGCTGCGCGACCTAACTGAATACGCCAATCTCTTTCATCACGACACCAATTCTGCTTGGCGCTCTCAGAGGATTAACGGCGCAGAACTGCTGAATTTTGTGCAACGCACGCTCACGTTTGCGCGTCGTTAAAAGGAGGGAACCTATGGCTCGCGGCAACTTAGTTGACCTTGCCACAATCAATTTTCCAACCCAGACAGCAGCAGCCGATTTCTTTGAGGAGATGCTCAACCGCTATGGGGCAGGCCAGCGCGTCGATGACATCGATGCGCTTCATCTGGCAGCTCTGTTGGAGCGACACACGGAGTACCAGGACAAAGTTGGCGTTGGCGTCGATCATTTCGAAGTCATGACGACGCAGCACGGTACACAATGCTTTCGCGTGGTTCGCACCGACAGCACTGGAACTGATTTCTCTTATCTTCACTGCATTAGAGCCGCCCACCTTCACGCAAGCAGGAAGTATCGAAGGCACTGCACCACGCAGTTCGCATTGACCTCTATCGAGCCCGCGACAGCTTTTTTGCCGAACACCGCGACAGCGACGGCCTTGTCACCTGCGCAGTTACAGGCGAGCGCATCCGCCCGGAGGACGGCCACATGGATCATGGCCCCTCATGACCTTTGAAGTCATCGTCACCACTTTCCTCGAAAGCCGCGGACTAGCCCTCGACGCTGTTCCTCTAACCGATGGCGCCGACGAGCAGGTCACGCCGGAGGTGACTAACCACGCTCTCATCGAAGCATTCCGCCAGTGGCATGCAAGAGTCGCTAGACTCGATTTTGTCAAAGACACGATCAATCTTGCCCAATCATCCCGCCTGCGTCTAAAGCCGGGGCGATACAAATCTCGGGTTAGCCCAGCTCCGACGCGGCTCCAGATTTACAAACCTATGCTGGTTACAATAGCTCTACCTACAAACAAGGTTTCCATACGAGGGTCTGCACTTGCCTCACCTCGCCAATAAGCACGCGCTTTGTCCTTTGTAACAGACAGAGGCTCGCTCACCTTAACCATGAGCCGGGAGTCTGCCCGATGAATCACTCCGGTGCAGGTCAACTCGCAAACGGCTCCCTGTCCGCCCAGCAACGGAATCCAGGCTCTCGCTTCATCAAGCGTTTCCGAAAGGTACAGACAGCTCTGTCTCGATGGCGGCTTACCGTCGAATTCATCAAGCCTGATCTGCTCCATGATGAGCTCACGTGCCAGCATCATGTAATGCTGACTCACCTCGAAAGCCTTGTCGGCTAACATTTCATACGAGGTGAGAATGTTTCCCGTCCGGACGCGATGCAGCCAATCCACGGCATTCACGTTGATCTGCGCTCCAGTCCGCCCGTCCGCTATCGGGTATTCCAGCGTCGTCTCGTAAAACTTGAAAAATGGATTATGCTCGGTCCCAATATCGATTACTTCGCCCGGCACAAAGGCCCGCTTGTAGTTGTTCGTTACGGTGACCTGATAAAGCTTCCGATTTTCGACTTGTTCGCGCACCCCGCCTCAGTCCTCATCATGCAAAATGACACCAGCAGAACCGGTCACGTATCACTCACCGGCGAACATGATCCCGTAAGCCCCACCCTAAGTGTTAACCCCGTATGTTCAGGAGCTCGACGCGGGGCTCCTTCCCGCTCCCGGTGCTGCGCAGAGGTAATCTGCAACGATGGCCAATCAAAACCCCGAACAGATTGCCCGGGATCAAATTGATAAGCGCCTGAACGAGGCCGGTTGGAATGTTCAGAATAAGAACGCCATCAACTTCAACGCGGGCCAAGGCATCGCTGTACGCGAATATCAGACCGATGCAGGTCCTGCCGACTACGTCCTATTCGTCGATCGACGTGCCGTAGGTGTGATCGAAGCCAAGCCCAAAGATTGGGGGCAGAAGATCACAACGGTCGAAGAGCAGTCTGCGGGCTACGCAGCCGCCAAGCTCAAATGGGTCAATAACAAAGAGCCTCTGCCCTTCGTCTACGAGAGCACCGGTGTCATCACCCGTTTCACCGATGGGCGCGATCCCAAACCTCGCTCTCGTGAAATCTTCACCTTCCATCGGCCGGAGACGATGGCCGAATGGCTTTCGAAGCCCAAATCCCTTCGCGCCCGTCTACAGGATATACCGCCGCTGAACTCAGCCGGTCTACGCGACTGCCAGATTACCGCCATCCACAATCTTGAACAGTCCTTCCGTGACGACCGCCCCCGCGCCCTTGTCCAGATGGCGACCGGCTCCGGCAAGACTTTCACAGCCGTCACGTCTGTCTACCGGCTACTGAAGTTTGGCGACGCCAAGCGCATTCTCTTTCTCGTGGACACGAAAAACCTCGGCGAGCAGGCCGAGCAGGAGTTCATGTCCTACCTGCCGAACGACGATAACAGGAAGTTCACCGAGCTTTACAATGTCCAGCGCCTGAAATCCCCCTTCATCGCGGGCAGCAGCCAGGTCTGCATCAGTACGGTGCAGCGAATGTATTCGCTGCTCAAGGACGAGCCGTTGGATGAGTCCGCCGAGGAGACCAATCCTGCCGAGCTGATGGTGAAACCCAAACAGCCGCTCCCGGTCGTGTACAATAAGAAGATTCCGCCGGAGTTCTTCGACTTCATCATTATCGATGAGTGCCACCGCTCCATCTAAAATCTCTGGCGGCAGGTGATAGAATATTTCGATGCCTATCTCATCGGCCTCACCGCCACACCAGACAATCGGACCTATGGCTTCTTTCGTAAAGACGTCGTTAGCGAGTACGGCCACGAGCGAGCCGTTGCCGACAAAGTCAATGTCGGCAATGAAATCTATATCATCGATACGGAGGTCACGAAAAAGGGCGGCACGATCAAAGCAGATCAGCAAGTACAGAAGCGCGAGCGCATTACCCGCCAGAAGCGTTGGGAACGTCAGGACGCGGACGAACAATATGCCGCAACGCAGCTGGACCGCGCCGTAGTCAATCCCGACCAGATACGCACTGTCATTCGTGCATTCAGGGACAAACTCCCCGAAATCTTTCCCGGACGCAAGGAAGTGCCGAAGACGCTCGTCTTTGCAAAGACCGACAGTCACGCCGACGACATTATCCAGACGATTCGGGAAGAATTCTCGGAGGGCAATGACTTCTGCAAGAAGATCACGTATCAAGCGACGGAAGACCCCAAGTCCGTCCTCGCTCAATTTCGCAATGGCTACAATCCGCGAATTGCCGTTACGGTCGATATGATTGCTACCGGTACGGACGTAAGACCGCTGGAATGCCTGCTCTTCATGCGAGACGTAAAAAGCTCGAACTACTTCGAACAAATGAAGGGACGTGGGACTCGCACGTTAGATGAAGACAGCCTGAAGAAAGTAACCCCGTCTGCAACGACAGCCAAGACTCACTACGTTATCGTCGATGCCGTGGGTGTCACAAAATCGCTCAAGACCGCCAGCCAGCCACTCATAACGAAGCCGTCGGTCCCTCTCAAGGACCTGTTGACTGGGGTTATGATGGGCGCACGCGATGACGATACCGTCAGCTCACTCGCTGGACGTCTTGCGCGCCTCAACAACGAGCTTGACGAGACAGACCAGGCCCGCATCAAGGAAGCAGCAGGAGGCGCAACCCTGACGGACATTGTGCGGGGATTGTTCGATGCGATCGATGGTGACCTGATCGAAGAAACAGCAAAGATCACAGCTGGCGGCACGGAGCCGACGGACGCACAGCGCAACCAAGCGCGTGACAAGCTTGTCGGTCAAGCCGCCAACGTCTTTACTGGTCCATTGATAAACCTTCTCGACGGTATTCGTCGTGAGAAAGAACAAACAATCGACCACGACAATCTCGACAAGCTCATCGAGGCAGGCTGGAGCGGCGATGCCAAGGAGAATGCCACGGCGATGGCAAAGGACTTTGCGACATATCTGGAAGAAAACAAGGACCAGATCGAAGCTCTTACCATCTTCTACACCCAACCAGCGCGCAGATCGACTGTCACTTACGCAATGATCAAGACGCTGTTGGACGCACTCAAGACGGATCGGCCAAAGCTCGCACCGCTGCGCGTCTGGCGCGCCTATGCCCTGCTCGATGAGTATAAGGGCAGCGATCCCGTCAACGAACTAACGGCACTTGTTGCCCTCATTCGCCGCGCCTGCGGGTTGGACGAAAAGATTTCTCCCTATGCCGACACGGTACGCCGGAACTTCCAGAGCTGGATTCTGAAGCGCCATAGCGGCGCAGGCGAGAAGTTCACGGAAGAACAGATGGACTGGCTTCGCATGATCCGCGACCACATCACGATGTCGATTCACTTGGAACGAGACGACCTCGATATGGCGCCGTTTGACGCAAAAGGCAGCCTCGGGAAGATGTATCAGCTCTTCGGCGACAGCATGGATAACGTGATTTCTGAACTCAATGAGGCGCTAGCGGCATGACCCACATCCCTGCAACCTGGGTCCTGTGTACCATCGCTGATGTTACGGCTCCCGTTCAAACTATTGACGCCGCGAAGTCTCAAGACAGAGACATACTATACGTTGATATTTCCAGTATCGATAACATTGCCAACAGGATTGCCGAGCCGAAGAGACTACGCCTCTCGTCAGCACCATCACGGGCACGACAAGTAGTGAAGTCCGGCGATGTCCTGTTTGCTACCGTTCGGCCTTACCTCCGAAACATAGCCCAGGTTCCTGAAAGTCTAGATGGAGAAATTGCATCTACAGGTTTTTCGGTGCTTCGCGCCGTCGATGGCGTGATCCCGAGCTATCTGTTTTACAAATCAATCTCCCGAGATTTCGTCGCCGCACTTACTGGTGAGCAATATGGCGTTAGCTATCCCGCAGTAAAGGATAACCAAGTACGGGCGCAGCCGTTTGAACTGCCCCCAACAAACGAACAGCGTCGCATCGTCGCCAAGATTGAAGAACTCTTCTCCGAGATCGACAAAGGGGTCGAGAGCCTCAAGACCGCTCAGGAGCAACTCACAGCATACCGCCAAGCATTCCTTAAGCATGCCTTCGAGGGCATGCTTACGGCGGATTGGCGAACAAAGCACTCGAATAAACTCGAAACATCGAACACAGTTTTGGCTAATGTGCGCGCTGAACGCGCAGCTCGGTATGCGGCAGCCACAGATGAGTGGCACCAAGCTGTTGCTGACTGGCGCGCGGCGGGCCAAGTTGGCAAGAAGCCAACGAATCCTGAACGCATTCTAGATCAGCCGGACATAACGCCAGAAGAACTCAACTCGCTCCCACCCCTGCCTCCAAGCTGGGCATGGGTTCGCCTCGGCGAGCTCTTTTCGTCGTCTCCGCAGAACGGTCTTTATAAGCCGGCCTCTGGCTATGGCAGCGGGACACCAATCATACGCATAGATAGCTTTTATGACGGAGCACTAACTCGCGACGTCGAGTTCAAGAGGCTTAAACTCTCGCCGGACGAAATTCGGAAGTATCTCGTTGAACATGGCGACCTATTGATCAATAGGGTCAATAGTATCGAATATCTCGGAAAATGTGCGCTCGTTACCAATCTGACGGAGCAAACAGTGTTCGAGAGCAACATCATGAAATTGTCGATTTTGAGCTCGAATCTCAACGGAGCTTATATCGCATATTTCCTATCCAGTCACGGCGGTAGAAGTAGACTCTGTCGGAATGCCAAACATGCCGTAAATCAGGCGAGCATAAATCAGACTGACGTAGCGCTAACTCCAATTCCTCTTCCACCTATAGCTGAGCAGCGCGAGATAATCGGTCTCGTTGATAAGGCTCTCACTCAAACGGAAATGCTTGCGTCAGAGCTTGCGCATCAAGGACGCCGATCAGAAGCGCTTCGGCAGTCAATTCTCAAGCGGGCTTTTTCAGGACAGCTCGCTGTTCAAGAATTAAATGATGAGCCTGCTTCAGCCCTACTGAACTGCATCAGGGCAGGCAATGAAGTCGGCAACAACGGCCGCAAGAAAATCAAGACGGTCAATGGCAAGGAGGCCGCATGAGCAGTGCACCTATCGTCTCAAAGGTCTGGAGCTTTTGTAACACGCTGCGTGACGATGGCGTCGGCTATGGCGATTACCTGGAGCAGCTCACATACCTGATCTTCCTTAAAATGGCGGATGAGTACACAAAGCCTCCCTACAAGCGCGATATTGGCATACCAGCAAAGTACACATGGCCGGTTCTGAAAGCGAAGCGCGGGGCGGAGCTTGAGGGTCATTACATCGAATTGTTGCGTGAGCTTGGGCAACGCAAGGACGTTCTCGGCCAGATATTCACGAAGTCGCAGAACAAGATTCAGGACCCGGCCAAGCTCTATCGCCTCGTTGACATGATCGATGAAGTCCAATGGGTGACGATGGGCGCCGATGTCAAAGGTGACATCTACGAAGGATTGCTGGAGAAGAACGCCGAGGACACCAAGTCGGGCGCGGGACAGTACTTCACGCCGCGCGCACTCATCAAAGCAATGGTCGAATGCGTGCGTCCCGAGCCGAGCAAGACGATCGCCGATCCTGCATGCGGCACAGGCGGCTTCTTCCTCGCCTGTTATGACTTCCTGACGAGTACCGCCAATTACGAACTCGACAAGGCACAGAAGGCTGCTCTCAAGAACAAGACATTCCATGGCAACGAGATTGTTGCCGGGACGCGCCGGCTCTGCCTGATGAACATGTATTTGCACAACATCGGCGAGATTGACGGCGATGTCATGATCTCCCCCAATGACGCTCTGGTCGCCCCGAGCGGGCAGAGCTTCGATTATGTGCTGGCCATTCCGCCGTTCGGCAAGAAGAGCTCGATGAGCTTCACTAACGACGAAGGTGAGGAAGAAGCCGACGACCTCACCTATAATCGTCAGGATTTTTGGGCCACTACGTCGAACAAGCAGCTTAATTTCGTGCAGCACATCCGTACAATGCTCAAAACGACGGGCCGCGCCGCAGTCGTCGTCCCGGACAATGTCTTGTTCGAAGGTGGAGCTGGTGAGACCATTCGCCAAAACCTTCTCAAGACGACTGATCTGCATACTATCTTGCGCCTACCGACCGGCATCTTCTATGCGAACGGCGTGAAGGCGAACGTCATTTTCTTCGACAACCGGGAAGCCAGCAAGAAGCCGTGGACGAAGGACGTTTGGTATTACGACTACCGCACAAACATCCATCATACACTCAAGAAGAAGCCTCTGCGCTTCGAAAACCTCGCGGAGTTCATTGAATGCTATAACCCACAGAACCGGTACAAGCGCAAGGCGACTTGGGACGCGGATAAGAACCCTGAAGGCCGCTGGCGCAAATTCTCCTACGAAGAGCTGGCGGCGCGGGATAAGACGAGCCTCGACGTTTTCTGGCTCAAGGACAAGAGCCTTACGGACCTCGATAATCTGCCCGAACCAGACGACCTTGCCGAGGAAATCATCGAGAACCTCGAAGCCGGATTGAGCAGCTTCCGAGCCGTATTGGCTGGTCTGAATAAGGTCGCATAGCTGGCGCCCGGCTTTCGCGAACGAGCCCAATGTTGTCTATCTAATGATATCAATATGTTAGGTATAGCACCGGGACTATGGAACGGCCACAACGTAGGTGCCGAGCCATCGTACGCAACGAGCTATGATGAGCACCGAGACGGGCGCTCATTTGAATGCATCGTTGAGGATCGCCGCAATCCTGGCGCCGGCGAGTGCAATCCGCTGATTGGCGATCCTGTGCGCTCTTGACTGATAAGCCTGCGTGAGTTTGTAGGGGCCGTCGCCGCCGCGAATCGGCGGCGCGTACACTGAACTCTTGGCGATCTCGAAGCTCTCCTGGATCCAATCGTTCTCATCCGTCGAACCGCTATCCACTATCCGAAGATCCGCCGCGGCGTCGATGGCATCCTGCGGTGGCGCGCTGGTCGGTCCTAACAACCCATCCCAGAACGCATGGAGTTCTCTCGCGCTTCCACATTTTGTGCAACTGATCTTGACGTCGTTTCCTCCGGCGTCGCCATCCTGCTCGGCGTGCGTAAAGCGAGAGGTCGCGTGCAGCGGTTGGTGCAGGTCACCGATGAGATGCAGCAGCCAGGAAAGATCGTACGAGCGCACGTCGTCCGATGCCGTCTTATCCGCAAGCGTTTTCTTGAAGACAGCGACCTGAGTCTGCGCGTTAGGCGATTGCGCCTGCTGCAATGGGGTGCCATCTGTCGAGAACGGCTCGTCAATGAAGTGCCAATACTTGTGGCGGAAGTGATCGGCATAGCCGATGTTCTGCGACGCCTCGGGAGTCTGCGGCGCAACATCGCCGTTTCTGTCGCCATCGTTGTGGTAGTCGCTGAGCGATTTGATCTGGTCCGGCCACGTCGCCGCCTTGACGAACGCGACCTGGTCGCGCTGGCTCGCCGGCACGCCCTGGATCCAGCCATCGTATTGAGGATTAAGTTTGAGAAGGCGCGTGGCTTCCTGCTTGGCGGCGGGCGTCAGCTGGCTCCAGGCCAGCGCAGCTGCCTCCATGTGTCCGAAATTATTCCAGGCGTTGGCGGACGATCCAAAGAGCACTGCACAGCCCAGCGCGATCAAGAAACGTATCTTCATGGAAAATCCTCGCTGATGGAAAATTGAAACAGCTCGCTTACGTTGTGAATATATCTTTATACACGTCTTATTTCATCGAAAAGAAGGACAGATGGTGCTTGCCACGCAGACGTCGCTTGGGCCGAGCTCAAAACAAGCTCGGACCGAATAGCCGTCGAGGTCCTTGCCTCCCGCGCGCTCACTCAAGCTCCAACCAGTTCAACGCTGCATTCACCATCTGTCGGGCGCGGTCTCCACGACTCCTCCGAGCTTAAGCCAATGGAGGTTTTTTGGACCTAGAGGGCTCGCCAGGACGCGCCACCGTATTGATCCATGACATTGTGGCGACCCCGACCTCAAGCCAACATGAAGCGGCAGTCAGCAAGGCCTCGAGTCCGACAGGAACGAGATCTTGCGTATCGCGCCTAAAGAAGGCTCGCGGTACAAGGTAAGGGAACGCGATGTCTGTTAGGTGACGGCGTCGATAGCAATCGTAGTCGCAATATCCTCCCCCTGTTCGCACATCTCGCACGTAACCTGGACCTAAGCACCGAGAACATCCGCTGCAGGTTCTATCGCCGTGCGGGGTCCTGTGATTCACGAGGATGAATTTCATGGTCGGCGCCCGTTTTGGGTCTCCATCCGGCCTGAGATCTTGTCAGCGATCCGAGCGTTCGAAATCGCGCCGATCTTGGTCCCGAGCCGGCCTGGATGGATATTTAAGGTCGTCTTGCAGCAACGAATGCCTATAATCCGGCATCCGACTGGGGCATCCGAGAAAGAAGAACGTGGTCTTTCTCAACGTCCGCGTGGCACACGCTGCCAGCTGCTAGGCCGCTCGCAGCCAGGAAAGCCATCTATGATCGGCTTCTCGCCGCATCCTGAGGCGGTCGACGCATTTCTTGGAACAAAGAGCCGTTCGCCAGCAGTAGTAGCGGATCAGACCGAACCTTCCACCGCAGATCGCACAGCACCATGCTGAACCATGATCCGAATTATGCGAGCTGTTTCGCATTGTCAGCCTCCTGTCGGCGTTAGCTGGATAGTCTTCGCTTGCGCGCAGCACTACGCGCGCACGCCACGCGCGACTTGGGCCGGTCGCCAAGCTTTCCGGCTTGTACGGATACCGTGCGCAATCGCTTGATGTGCACCGATTTTGACGAAGCAACCACTCCATTGGGAGGGCTTCGCCGATCGCTGACTATAAGCGTCATTCAATCTTGATTAGTGCAATCAATAACGAAGTTGAGCCTAAATCCTGCGCCCAATCGCCAATATTCGACGAATTTTAACGAGATTGACCGAGAACATGCATCCAGCAGCATTGGCTTGGAGCAAGCGCTGCCTTCGCCTGTCAAAGGGTGGCAATCCATCCGTCTCGAACTGTTCGATCCGCATGGTCACTGCGGGCCGGCCGAGATGTTGCCTTTGTAGTTGGCTTGGCGAAGGCGAGGCCGTTCACATTGCTTCGGAATGCGGATGATACGGCGGATCAAATTTGGTCCGCGGGGCTCTTGAGCTCAGGATGCAGAAAGGGCGAGTAGCGGACGGCAGAGAAATCACCGTCATGCGCACAAGCGACAAAGACCGGCCGAATTGGAGCTTGCGAGGCGGAGGACCTTCAGCCGTTCATAGCCTGGTTGCAACAGTGGCCTGCACCATTGGGCGAGCAGGAAACAATATGGCCGCCCCTCAATTGGCCGCTGCTTCACAATATGCTTGATGTTGTGACGCTCGCACTTATGACCGCCGGTGGGCATCGCGCACCTTGGTTGCCCCCTTTTGCTCCCAGAGCTGTCGGGCTCCGATGTTCGTCAGTCGAACCCGTTCGCTCGGACTACAGGCTCACTTGCGGCTTAAGGATGACGTTATCGATCAGCCGCGTCGAGCCGACGTAGGCCGCGGCGCACAGAGCAGCAGGATTGCTCAAGGGATTCGAGGCAGGCTCAAGCGTGTCTGCATCGACGAGCTCGAGATATTGCAGCCGGTCGACTTCATCCAAATGCCGCCTTGCGATTGCAATAAGCTTCTCGCATTCGCGTTCGCCTGCGCGAAATTCGGCCTCCGCTGCGAACAGACCACGACTGATCGCAAGAGCCCGCCGGCGCTCTTCTTTATTGAGATAGCGATTGCGGCTGCTCATAGCGAGCCTGTCCGGCTCCCGAACGGTTGGCACGGTGACGATCTCGATGGGAAGATTGAGATCAATTGCCATGCGACGCACAACCGCGCATTGCTGGAAATCCTTCTGTCCGAAAAACGCGACATCCGGCTGCACCATGCTGAACAGCTTGCAGACGACGGTTGCGACACCGCGAAAGTGTCCAGGTCTGAAAGCCCCGCACAAGGGTTTTGCGAGTTCGCCGGGTTCGATAAAGGTCTCGAACTGGGCTGGATAGACCTCGCCTGCATCCGGAGCAAAAACAATGGTTACGCCGGCATCACGGCATAGGCTCTCATCCCGCAGAAAGGCACGCGGATAGCTGCCGAGATCTTCGTTCGGCCCGAACTGAGTGGGGTTGACGAAGATGCTTACGACCGTGACGTCGCATTGCGCTCGACTCGCCTCGACCAATGCCAAGTGGCCGTCGTGCAGGTAACCCATTGTCGGCACGAAGCCGACACGTTTGTCACGAGCTTTTGCGAGAGCGGTACGAAGCGCAGCGACCGTCGTAATTGTTTGCATGTTTGAGCTTTACATCAGGTTGGATCGGAGGACGTCCAGTTTGAGATCGCCTCGCTCAAGCCTTCGGGAAGCCGATAGGACTCTTGTGGCGTCGGGAAAGCGCCATTGCGGACGTCTGCGGCCCAGTGTGACAGCGGCTCCTGCAATAGCTGAAAACCCTCGACATAGGTGCGAACGAACTTTGGCCGGCGGCCTTCGCTTAGGCCTAGTACATCGTGAAACACAAGTACCTGGCCCGAACAATTGGGGCCAGCCCCAATTCCAATCGTCGGGATTGTCAGGGTCTCGGTCGCTCGGGCGGCGAGTTCTGCCGGGATACCTTCCAGGACGAGAGCGAAACATCCGGCTTCCTGTAGACGGTGGGCGTCGTCGAGCAGGCGCAAGGCATCATCGGCGTTCCGACCTTGCACCTTGAAACCACCCATAATATTGACGCTCTGCGGGGTCAGGCCGAGATGGCCCATCACTGGAATCTCGCAATCGACCAAGGCGCGTACCATTTCGGCACGCTTGGCTCCGCCCTCGAGTTTCACGGCGTCGGCCCCACGCTGCAGGAAACCTCCGGCGTTGCGGATCGTCTCCTCGGGACGGAGGTGAAAGCTGAGAAAGGGCATGTCGGCCACAAGCAAGGCTCGAGGTCTTGTCCGCGCCACGGCTTCGAGGTGATGGTTCATCATCGCCAAGCTAACCGGCAACGTGTTGTCGAATCCGAGGCAGACATTGCCAACACTATCCCCGACAAGGATGATATCGACGACGGGGTCCGCGATCCGTGCCGTTACTGCATCGTATGCGGTCGTCATGACGACACGACGCCCCTCCCCCTTCCACCGCTGCAGCGCTGGAATGGTGACGCGCTCGACAGGCGCCTGCGAAATGTGGCTCATCCTAAATCCGATCCGTCGAATAACCCGCATACCCAGAGTCGTCGCTTCCTACGGAAGGCGAGACAAAATTGTCAACGGTGAGGAGAAAAAAGAAAGATACCTCGCCAAAGTTATGGGCGAGAGCACAAAAACATCCAATGATCGCGCGATCATCGAATAAGACCTTCCAGGCCGCCACCGACATAGAGACCGATTGCGCGGCAGGCGCGCGTCGGTCTGCAGGCGGGACGGTTGCGGCGTTTCCGCTCTGCCTTCTTGCCGAGCGTACCGTGGCAAATCGCATGTGCTCTCATAGAGCCACAGAGAACGAATATGACCCGTCTTCTCGACCATCGCGGGTCAACCTAAGCAGGAGTGCGCGATAGCGGCCCGCAGCGCACCGCCGTTCTCATTTACGTGTGGCGGCAACGCGGGCAGCCCTGCGGGAAGCAGGCGCGGCAGAAAGGCTTGCCGCATGAATTGCAGGGCGCATGGCCCGCCGTATCGGTCAGGTGCAGCTTGTCGTCGCACACGAGGCGCACGCGATCGAGGCCCGGTCCCGCCTCGCAGAGCGGCCGCTCAAGCGTCCTGACCAGCGGGTGCCAGTCAAGCCGGATCATGCGCTCCCCTTTGCGGCGGCGAATCAGCACCTCGAAGCGTTGCACCGGTACATAGATCTCAAGCGCTTGGACCCATTCGACCGTGACGCGCAGCGCATAGTTGCGGCGTAGGTCGTCGAGCTTGGCGCGATATTCACGCTCGATCGCCTCCACCCGCAGCATCTCGCGCCGCCGGTCGGCCTCGGCGCGGTCTCCGTCCGTGCGGTTGAGCGCCGCCAGGCGCTTCAAAGACGCCTCGCGCAGGTCATTGTGATAGGCATGGACACGGTCGCGGTCTCGCTCCAGTCGGCGGCGCATCGCCCGCAGGAACGGCTCCATGCTGTCCTGTGCCTCGCGCTCGAGTAGCGGACGCAACCGCGCCGCGAGCGTCCCTGAGCTCCATCCCGGTCCGGCCACGCGCTTGGTCGCCGTGTCGGGCATGTGCCAATCGGCAGTTTGCGCCAGCGCCGGCCGCAGCTGTGCCAGGACGTCGCTGATCGCCGCGCCAGTCGCGAGGTTGAAGCCGAGCCAGATCAGTTTCTCGCGCTTCTCATCCGACAGCGCGGTGACGCGGAACGCCAACATCAGGCAGCGTGTCCAGGTTGCAGACATGCCCTGGAGCCGCCAGATCGCGTTCGGCAGGTCGAGGACGCGATCGAGCAGCTTTTCGGGGGCACTGGGGGGTGGGACCGGAGCGGGGAGCCGAACCTCCCGTTCACTCCATCGTCCCTCATCGGCGAGGATCGCTCCGAAGCGGTCGAGCCAGTCCCCCTCGAGCGCTATCGCAACCGCGTCCGGAGCTCGTTGCGTCCCGAAGCCGAGATGCGTGAGTTCGGGCCAGCCCAGCTGTCGTTGCAGGGGAGCAGGCGCGAGCACTTCAAGCCGGTCCGAAGCGAGAGTCTCGACGGCGGCGCCCCGGCGTTCCAGCAGATCAGCGACAAAGTCGCGCAGTTCACTCATCGGCTCGGCTCACACGGTCTCGAATTCATCACCGAACAGGGCGGTGTCGAGGGCCTTGGCACTTTCGTGGTGCTCGCGCGCTCCCTTCAGACGGCGGCCGAGCGCGTCCAACGCCTCCGCGCGGCCCGTCTCGGTTGAGCGCAGCCATGCATCGAGCATGAGGTCGGCGAAATCGCGGTCCTCGTCGAGGCCGCCCAGGATCGCCCCGACCTCACCTACGACAAGCTCGAACATCGAGATCTTTTCGTCGAGCAGCGACAAAATCTGCTGCTCCAGAGTGCTGCGCGTCACAAGGTTGAACACGAACACCTCGCGTTGCTGGCCGATGCGATCGATGCGTCCGATGCGCTGCTCGATCGCCATCGGGTTCCACGGCACGTCGAAATTGATCAGTGTATTGCAAAACTGGAGATTGCGGCCTTCGCCACCCGACTCCGTGCACAGCAGCACCGGCACTCGCTCGCGGAATTCTGCAATGGCGGCGTCCTTGGCGGGGCCGCTGAGCGCGCCCTCGAAGCGCGCGAAGGCAAATCCTTCGCGTGCCAGCAGCGTGGCCAGATGCTCAAGCGTCTCGCGGTAATGAACGAAGACCAGCTTCTTCTCGTCCGGGTTCCGACGTAAAAGGTCGAGGAGCGCCGCCTCCTTGCCGCCGACACCGATGCAGGCCCATTTCTGCGCCAGCGCGTGCCAGCTTGCATCGACGTGGCGGCCGGACAAGCGCCGCACGGCGGCGGCGGCCGCGGCCGGAGATGATCCGGCAGCGCCGAGCAGATGCCGAAGGGCCAGCCGATTTGCCCCCTGGGCCGCCAGTTGCCGCACCGCTGCCTCGAGCTCGCGGTAGGTTGCCACCTCGCCCTCGGTGCCATCCGCGCAGATCGTCACGGCGTGACGGCGCGGCAATTTTAGCGCGACGACCGCGCGGGTGTTACGCACCATGGCGCCGCGCATCAACTCGCGCAGGCGCTCGGGATTGGCCGGTTGGCGCGGCTTGCCCGACGTCACGTGAGCCGCGCGAAACTCCTTCATGGTCTTGAAGATACCGGGTTTGAGCAGCGTCAGCAGGTTGTACAGCTCAGTGAGATCGTTCTGCACCGGCGTCGCCGACAGCAGCAGGACGAAGCGCTTGTTGAGCGCATCCACCAGCTTGTAGCTTTGGCTCGTGCGGTCACGCAGATGGTGGGCTTCGTCTACGATGACGAGATCGAAGCTACGGTCGAGAATGTGCGCCGCATGCTCGCTGCGACGCGCCAGGGCGAGCGAAGCGATCAGGCGATTCTGCCGCCAGAACCCTTTCGGGTCGCTGCGCAGCAGCGCATCATGGGTGGTCGCGCAGGCAATGTCGAACTTCGATTCGAGCTCCTCCTGCCACTGCCCGACGAGCGAGGCCGGGGTCAGCACCAGAACGCTGTCGACGATGCCGCGCAAAAGATACTCCTTGAGGATCATGCCGGCCTCGACGGTCTTGCCGAGCCCGACCTCGTCGGCAAGCAGAACGCGACCACGATGCTGCTTGAGCACCTTGCGCACGGTCTCGACCTGGTACCAGAAGGTTTCGATGCCGCGCAGATGCGGCAGGCAGAGCAGCTCGTCGAAGCCTTGCGCGAGGCCGAGATGGGCAAAGCGTTCGCGCAAGCCATACCAGGCGCCGTCGCTGTTCGGCGGCTTGTGCAAGGCGTCCAACAACGGCGCGAGATTGAGCTCGGTGGTGAAGGGAATATCGATGTCGATCAGCGGCAACGAAACCGGTATGGTCGGCGTAACGGCCCCTTCCGTGGGCGACCTGGGCTTGACCCGGGTCTTGGCTTTTGGCACTAGGCCGGCGGCCGAGCGCCTACTCCGGACGGTCGTGCTGGGCTCGAAGATCCGAGCGTAGTGACGGTAGAGCCATCCCCGACGCTCAAGGCCTCCGGGAAAAGCGTTCGCAACGTTGAGCCAATCCGTGAGCCCGTGGGCTTCAAGCAGCGAACGCGCCGGCGGGAGCCTGTTCTGCTGCGCGAGTGCCAGGGCGTTCAACAGGTAGCAGGCATCGATCGCAACGTAGCGCTTGCGGAAGCGTTTCAGAAAGACCTGTGCGCGGGCCGCATCCTCGTCCAGTAGCGCCGCCGTGGCGGCGAGCAGCAGGATATGCCCATCGCCAGGCTGTGCGCGCACGGCGTCCTCAGCCAGCGGCAAAAAACCCGACTTGAAGCCGCGATCGGCGAAGGCAGCCAACAGAACTTGGTCCCACGCCGCCTCCTTCCGATCTCCGCGCGACAGCTCTTCCGGCTGATCGCCAAATGGGAAAACCCTCTGCGCCGGGGATGCATGCGGCATTAAAAAAATCCCACTACCGCTCCGCCTGGAGGCGAAACCAATGACTCTGAAACAACGACGCTACGCTGAAACGAGTGGCATGCAAGTACGCGATAGCTGTGCGGTAGCATCTGGTTGTGGAAAGATGCCTTGGGGCTTGGAGAACTCCCGAGCACCCGCACTCACCATGGCCGCCTTGTATCCGAAGCCCCGCGAGGCGGAGCACAAAATCGCAAGGCCATTGCGCCTTGGCAAACGGAGATTATGGCCGGCTGCTGCATCGTACTCCACGACGAAGCAATCGTGCCCTGTCATCGGCCGTGGCGCAGCCGTTCAAATCACGTGAATCCCGGATGTCCGGCCAAGGTCGAGAACAATAAGCGCCGGGTTCTCAGATAACAGGTCGAGCGCCAGCTTGCCGTTCGCAGTTTCGAGAACCTCGTATCCATCCCGTTCGCAGCAGCTTGCATATCGGTGATCCGTCGTCGATGACCATCACTCTGCTAGGAGTTGCGGCCATAGGTGCGCCCAGCCACTCGGTGCCTGAAATGGGTCCACAAAGGCCAGATTAAGCTGTTCCAGCACGTTGACACGGGGCTCACCCCGCAGCGCCCCAGAGCGGCCCTTGTATTTTGTGTGACCAGGTCGCGAACCACCGTGTCACTCACGCAGATGTTTGTCTCGTGGAAGTGCGATGGTAGCCGGTTCGTCGGTGATCACAAACCACTTTGGCACCGGGATTCTGTCTGGTGGGGCAAGCCGAGCAGATCCGGTTCATGACATCGCCCCCCGGCCGTGTCGACCGCGCCAATCAGGACCTCTGCCTCGGCGATCGCCATGACGGCCTTCCGCGAAACCAGGTTCTCGGGTATCGGAGCGGTCTCCGTGCCGAGCCCCATTGCATGTACGGCGCGGTTAAAGACCTCGACTTACGCACATCGCCGCAGACGGTGGCGAACTCGCTTGATCCCCACGTGCCACCGCCTTACATCCCGGACCTGACGCAACCACGGGGCCGACAAAGCACAACGCTGTCAAAACACAACGCTGCGAGCGAGGATTGTGACGAACCTGGGGCCGCCAGCACAACTCCGGCGGCCTTACGCGCTCTGCCGTTCGTCGGAATTGAACCGAGTGGGTCCGTATTCCGCGACAATCCACTTGGTCGTCGTGACGGTGCCGCCAATTTCGTTCTCCGTTGCCAACCGGGCTGCTTCGAGCCTGGCCTCGGCAACGGCCAAACCGTCAAATATGCCAACCAATGTTGTGTTCGGCAGTCGATATCGCACGTTGTTCGAGCCAAGGATCCACAGTTTCCAGCCCTGCGCCGCTGCCTGCTTCAAAAAAGTGGGATGCGGATCAGGATTGGTCTCCTTCAAATCGTACGACGCAAGATAGGCGGGCATTCTGAAATCCCCTGTGGAAAAAATAATGGTACCGTCAGCTAGTACTGCAGGAATTTCAAATGATCACGACCTAACCCCGGCGAGAAAGCCATCGACTACGATCTTGAGATGATGGCTGCTTTGGGCGAGCTCGTTCGCAGATGCCAGCACCTGCGAGGATGACGCGCCTGTGCTCGAGGCGCTCAATGCAACCTGTCGAATGTTGCTGGCGACCTGCGTCGACATATCTGCTGCATGTTGGATATTCCGCGCAATATCATTGGTTGCCCTACCCTGCGCTTCGATCGCAGCAGCAATCCTCGAGCCGATTTGCGAGATCCTGCCAATACTGCTTCCGATATCCGTGATGGCGCTGACCGACTCCTCCGTGGCTGCTTGGATATCTGCGATTTGCTGTGCAATTTCCGAGGTCGCCCTGGCTGTTTGTGTTGCCAGCGACTTTACCTCGTGCGCAACAACGGCAAAGCCGCGGCCGGCTTTGCCCGCGCGTGCAGCCTCGATCGTTGCGTTAAGAGCCAAAAGGTTTGTTTGCCTGGCAATTGCGGCGATCAGCTCAACCACGCCACCAACTTTTTGCGCAGCTGCCGACAGGTGCCTTATTTGTCGGTCGGTTTCTTCCGCCTGACGCACGGCGGCACTTGCGATTTCTGCGGATTGCTCGACTTGGCGTCTAACCTCCGTAGCAGACGCGATCATCTCAACGGTACGTGCAGAGACAATCTGAACATTGCCTGAAGCTTCCTCCGAGGCGGAGGCGACCTTGCGCGAGACTTCCTGCGTATTGTGCGCCGTGTCGGTCAGACTACTAGCGGACGCCTCCAGCTCAGTCGAAGCGGACGACAGTGTATCGATGACGCCGCTCACTGCATTTTCAAAGGTCCTGGCAAGCTTCTCAAGCTCCGCCTTGCGTCGCATTCCGGCCAAGCGATCCTGTTCCCGATTCGCTGCAAGCTCGGCTTGTGCCTTCTCTCTCAAATTAAGCTTGAACGATTCCATGGCTCTCGCCATCTCACCAATCTCGTCCGAGCGGCGAAGTCCGGGTAGGGTCACCTCGAATTGCCCAGCCGCCAGCTGGCGCATCGCTTTTGTCATGCGAGTGATCAGCCGAGCTATGCCCTGCCCGACAAAAATTGCAATGAAGCCGATTGCGAGTGTGGCAAGCCCAATTCCCCAGCCCAGCATCTGGCGGATTCGCGAGGCACGCTCTTCGGCTGCGGCAGAACTGGCATCAGCTGCAGCGATCGCTTTCAGCAGGAGAGGATGATTGCGACCGTAGATCTGCCCGAGATCATCAACCTGGTCATCCAATGCCTGTTGGGCAACCAAGAAGGCTACGAAACTAGCTCGGTAGGAATCAATGAGCGTCTTCAGCTCCACTTTGGTTGCTGGCGCCAACTCGGAAGACGCCAGTGCGGTTCCAAACTCGGCGACCCGCTTGTCCAGTTCATCGCCATACTTCTCCTCGCGCCGCAGCATGAAGTCCTTTTCGTGCCGCCGCATCATCAGCATCAACACGGCTAGGTGAGGTTGATTGAACTGCGCAATCCGGAATTCGGCCTGATGTACGGCGTCGCGCAGCTTGCCCTGCAGGCCGTCATTCTCGGCGAACCCGAGCACGCGCTGCGCTGAAACGATGTTGTTGAAACGCGTTGCGTAAAGGCCAATGCCGGCCCGCAGGAATGATACGTCCTTCAGAGGATCGCCCTCGGGCAAGGAGGCAACATACTCCTCGATCTGGTCGAGGTCGCTCAGCGCCTTCCTGATGCCCTGCGCGTGCCGCGCGATCAAGGCCTCGGCGTGCTTACGCAGAAACTCCAGCGCAATCTGCTGCGATTCAAGGAACGCTTCGGAAAGCGCTGCCAGGTGAGCGCGAAGATGGATGCTCTGGTCCGCCTCGCGCTGCGCCTGCGCAACATAATTCAGCCCCACGATGCAAGTCGCCCCTGTGACGAGCACGCCCACTATTCCAAGCAGGGCAATCTTGGTTCGCAGGCTTGGCCGAAGTCGACGAAGAATTGGCAATACGAACCGTTTCGTAGCCGTTGAGACGGACATCAAATTGCCAATCAATTTGTGAACATTTCCGGCGCGCTTCTGATCAGCACGCTCGAAACGTGAGCTCGGGGAGATGCTGACCATTCGCAACCTCTAGGTTGGGTTTTGTTACACAAGGTTGACGAAGAGACCGGGATCGATAGCGTCCCGTGAGGAGAGTGGAGGGGCAGTTTGCTTTTGCGTTCTTCTTTCGCGTCCGCAGGCTCAACGTGTTCGCTTCGCCGATTCACCGATCGTCGACAATGCAAAGAACGATTGCGAGATCGGCATATCACGTCATCTAGCTGCAGACTCGCACCGCAGGTGGCAGCTCGCGCATAAATTGAGCGATTTTTGGCATAGTTGCGCAGGATTCACTCCCTCCGCTAGGGCACGCCAGCGGCGCTAGAAGCGCTGATAGATCAAAAACATCCCGCAAATCATGACTTTGACTGCACGTAGCGTTGATGCGCGCGCTAATGGGACTGATCAAGGACAGACATGGTACCTTCTACGCCAAGCGGAAGGTGCGCGAGCGCCTACAAGAGGCCGTTGCCCGTGTGCTTAACTCAGACTGCGAGAGGCAGGTTTTCTCAAGAAATCGCTCGTCACGAAAGGCGCAAGGCGGCCAACGTAGCAGCGACGGGTGTACTGGCAGTCTTTGATAGGGCCATCGCGGCAGCCGAGGCCCTGCTTGCAGCGCATCCTGTCCCGCCCTCGCTGACTGACGCTCAGATACGGCGCATGGCTGCGGCGGCCGGCACGTGAGAGTGTGGTCCGACGACGGCGCACGCGGGTCCAGCGAGCGTTGGAGCACGGCAGCCAAGGAGAAACACGGGCTGCCGGCACCATCTTCCTCAAGAGAGATTGCCAAACTTGAGCGCGTGAGAGTGCTGGTGTCTAAGTTGTTTCGTCACCTCTAGCCGTACGCTAGGCACACTACAGGGGCAACCAGAGGAGGTAAGGAGACATGCTGCGGACTTCAGCGCCACGGTGAGAGCCGAAAGCAACCTGTTGGGCTTAGGCACCGCACCCTGCAAAGCGTTCCATGACGCGCGTGACACGGTGGGCGAAGTGGCAACGATGGGATGGGTGACCGGGTGGTTAGTCAATACAGCCTTTCGTCGGCGGTGCTCTTGGTCAGCCTTCGGCCAAACCCCAGAGTACGATTAGGTAGTAGATCGCCACCGCAACAACTACGTTGTCCGGGCGCTACAACCAAACCACGGACTTTACTTACCGAAGATAGAGAAGTCGTCGGCCTCAAATGGGTTCGCAAAGACCCTTCGAGCGATAAAGAAACCGACGATATGTGCGGCGGGGAAACGGTTGTTCAACACCTCTTTGGCCGCACGAAAGTGAGCGCCAGCAGTCAACACATCGTCTACGATCCCAATTCGGGTCGGTTCTGGGTTGCAGACCGACTCGTCTATTGCGAGGACATCCTTGATCTCCTGAACGGAAGGACGTTGATCGCTTTCATGAGCTGCACGCAAATTTGCCGTCTGCAATAGCAGCTCTCGCACGTCGATAGCTACTGCGGATCGCAGTGCCCGGCAGATTTGCGCCACTCGGTCGTCGTACTCGGCGTCAGTTCTGATCTTCGACGGCGGCATCGGAACCAGCGCTCCGCCAGTAAACCATCTCGGGTTGATAGCTGGCCCCAGCGCCGCTGCGCACTCGTTGATTGCTCGCCCTTTGTAAACGTAGTGGAGCTGGTTCCGCTGAGAAGGCTTCTTTTTCAAATTAGAAATAAGAGAATTCGTCGCGCTGAAACCGTAGCCCTGCCGAGCCGTGTACTCGAACAGGTAATAGCACTCATCATTTGGCTGTATGAAATGATGGTCGATACGGTTCTGATCATCGATTTGTCGAAGCTGGATGGTCACCCAAAGCGTCCCAAATATCTTCCGACTTCTTCACACGGATCGCCCCCCGCGCCTCGTAAGTGGCTGGCCAGGTGATGTCCGATCTTGCGAAGCAAGAGTCCAAAATGAAGAGCTTCCGCCGTTGATGAAGCGCGGCGCGCGCTTGGGTTAGCGTCCCGCTAGTCTCACCCGCTTCGACGATAATGGTTGCTTCGGTGAGCGCGCTCATCGTGATGTTTCGCTCAGGGAAGAACAGTCTGTTTTGTGGCACGGCCTGCTTCGAGTAACGTAGAACCGGCACCTGAGAGATTAAAAGGTAATCGCTCGCTATCTGAGCCTGTAGCTCAGCATTTTCTTTGGGATACGTCACTCCGAGAGGAGTGCCGATCACCGCAATTGTACGCCCCTTAGCTTCGAGCGTGGCCCTGTGCGCAGCGGTGTCAATACCGGCAGCGAGACCCGAGACCACCGTGAACCCGGCGCCGACCAGCTCACGCGCAATCCGGGCAGCGCGCTTTAGACCTTCCGCAGATGCTCTACGGCTACCGACAACTGCCACGCCGCGGGTCTCGGACAATTCCCACGTGCCCCGATAGTAGAGCAACTCAACCGGATGCTGAGCATCTCGCAACCGCTCGGGATAGTCACCAGCGTGGTTGATCCGAATGCCGAAGCCATGGACGCCCGCAGTCTTCAAGGCTTGAAAGACTTCCCGTGCTCTTGCGTCCGCAATCGAGTGAGCAACAAAGTCGGAGGGTAGCGCTGTCGGGTCCTTCGCAAACCGCTCTGCAATGTTTTTGAAGGTAGCTCCAGGTTGGAGCCACATTTCCTCGTAGGCTCCAAGCTCGCGAGCAGGCGAGATGGGGTTTATTGCGGGCGAACTATCCCGCGAAGCAAAGAGAGCATTCTTCATTCTGACCCACCATCCGGCTTCATTATCTTACGGCGATTCCCTATTAACAAATTGGACTGTTGATGAAGCTGAACGGCTTCGGTGAGCTACGTACCATGGCTGAACCAGAGATCGTTCTCAATTTGTTCTCATTGGGGTGACAAAGTCAAGGCCGGGATCGACCTGCCTATAGCCTTCCTATTTTGCCTCGGCGGCGCAGCTATAGGCTCCGCCTGAACTAAACGGGCGGATCGAATTTCGTTTGCTGGATGGCGTCGTAGATGCGAACGCGAACCTTCGGAAAGCGGCGCTTCAGTTCGACGGCGCCATCTTCAGCGCCCTCCCTGGTGGTGAACTTGGACTTGAGAATTCCGTCGATCTCGATGGCGTAACCCGTCTTCGGCAGTTCGATATTTCGCCCAGGCATTATTTGTCGTCGTCCTTGGTGGATCTCCGATCGCAGGGTTACGTTGTGTCCGTCGGGTCGGACAAGCCGGCCACGTCCGAAAGGAAGGGATAACGCGTGAGTGATCCGTACGACCTGCAGCGTTTCGTGGACGCGCAAAACCCGGTTTACCGGCGGGTCGTCGAAGAACTGGGCCGCGGCCGTAAGGCGACGCATTGGATGTGGTTTGTTTCCCGCAAATCGCTGGTCTAAGCTTCAGCGCGATGGCGCAGCGGTTTGCGATTAGCTCTCGCGCGGAAGCCGCCGCTTATCTGCAACATGATGTGCTGGGACCGCGCCTCGTCGAATGCACCCGGCTTATCGTGGCGGCCAGCGACAAATCGATTGCCGATATTCTCGGGTCGCCCGACGACATGAAGTTTCGATCGAGTATGACGGCTGTTCGACGCCGTCTCGAAGCAGCCGATCTTCAACGACGCTATCGTGGCCTTCTATCCGGAAGGCAAAGATCCGGCGACCGTGTCGATAGTTTAGCGAAGCGAAGCTCGTTGACCGTGGTCCTGTGGGAACTGAGGACGGCACGGCGTGTCTTGCGACGGGCTGCGGAATGTGGCCCTCCACCGGAGTTAGCCGGTTTCCCACAGTCGTGTCGATTCGTCCATTGTCAATAGGTGGGGTCTACATCGGGCATATCGTCGCCGACTCTCCCGACGGCCCTCGCGGGGATTCGATCCGCTCCCCACTTCTCGCCCACGATCCCGACAACCTGATGCTCGTCTGTGACGTGCACCACCGCGTATTCGACCGCGAGATGGTCGCCGAGCATCCGGAAGAAGTTCTGACGGCGATGAAGCGCCGCCACGAAGCACGCATCCGGACCGTCACCACCATCGACGAGGATTTCGGCAGCCACGTCATTCGGTACGCGGCTCGGATCGGGACAAACGAGTCTCCGGTCGCCAAAGGCGACCTGAAGTGGGCGATGATCCCAGACCGCTATCCATTCGACGACGGTTGGATCGACCTCGACCTTGCGACCCTCGATCTGCCCGACCACGATCACGACTTCTGGCGCACTCATGTACGCAATCTCCGGTCCGGCTTCGCCGAGAAGGTGCGCGGCCGCATGGAGCGTCAGGAAATTCGGCGCCTTGCCGTTTTCGGTTTAGCGCCGATCCCATTGCTGTTCGAACTCGGTCGCCTGATCTCCGACATCGCGACAGCCGAAGTTCGACAACTCCTGCGCAGCCCCAAGGGATGGAAGTGGGACCCGGATGGACGGCCCATCGAGTTCGACGTGAAGCGCCCGTCGCGTACCGACGGTCCCGTGGCGCTGAAACTCGAGGTGAGCGCTCCCGTTGCCGACGACCGCATCGTCTCGGCCCTTGGCACCGGCGCAGCCATCTGGTCCATCGCCGCCAGCGGGGCCCACAACGACATCATGCGCCGCCCGACCGATCTGGCAGAATTCGCGCGGCTGTTCCGATCCACGCTGGACGCGATCAAGTTTGCGCACGGCGAGAACTGCGCGGTGCGCATCTTTCCCGCAGTACCCGTATCCGTCGCCATCGAGGCGGGCCGTTCCTGGCAGCCGAAGGCGCACCCTACCCTCGAAGTCTACGACCAGAACAGGAAGCTGGGCGGCTTCATCCTCGCCCATACGCTCGAACACACCGGCTGACAAAGGAGAGGCCTATGAACGTGCACCTGCGTCCCACGATCACCAGAGATGCCGAAGAATTTCTCGAAGCGCTCGCCGAGGAGCTCGAGATCCCGCCGTATCGCTACGAGCAGGCGGAGACCAGCTACAAGTCGCTGGGCGAATGGCTCAATCGCGAAGACTCGAGCATCCGGCAATTCGACCCTCAGGTTCACATCCAGGGATCGTTCGGGCTCGGCACCGTGGTCGTACCGATTAGCGATGACGAGCACTACGATATCGATGCCGTCGTTGAATTCCGCAAGCTCACGAAGGGCGAGATCACCCAGAAGGAACTCAAGCGTCGTCTCGGCGTCGAGATGCGGCTGTACGCGATCTATCGGCGCATGAACAAGCCGGTCGTCGAGCATCGCCGATGCTGGCGACTCGAATACGCCGATGGCGCACAGTTTCACATGGACGTGACGCCCGGGCTTCTCAACGGGCTGGAGCAGGTAGTGCTGCTCAAGGCGCGTGGCCTCGACCTGTCGCTCGCCGACACTGCGATCGCGATCACGGACATCGATCACCCCTTCTACGAGATTCTATCCCCGACATGGCCGCGATCGAATCCGCGGGGATATCTGAAGTGGTTCCACAGCCGCATGGCTGTCATCTTCGAATTGCGTAAGCGGGAGCTGATGCGCAAGAGCTTGCGCGCGGGCACGGAGCCGATTCCGGACTATGAAGTCAGGACGCCGCTGCAGTCTGCCATCATGATCCTGAAGCGACACCGCGACATCATGTTCATCACCCGCTCGGACGAGCGCCCGATCTCGATCATCCTGACCACGCTCGCGGCACACGCCTACAACGGCGAAGACAAGATATCCGATGCGTTGTTCACGATCCTCACCAACATGGACCGGTTCATCGAGCGGTCGCAGGATGGCAGTCTGGTCATCGCCAATCCGAGCGACCCGTCCGAGAACTTCGCCGACAAGTGGAAGAAGCATCCCGAGCGCGCGGCCGCATTCTTCGAGTGGCTCGGTCGGGCCCGCGAGGATTTTTCGCGCGCGGCGGTCCTATCGAACAAGCAGCTGATCGCGGAGCACCTGGCGAAGGGCGTGGGCGTTGGAACGGCGGAACGCGTGAAGAAGCGTTCCGTCGCCGGTCTGGCCGCTCCTGCCGTTCTGTCCAAAGGCCTCGTCAGCAACGAGGCGCAAGCCAGGAGTTCGGCGGTGCAGCTCAAAGGAGATCGTCGGAGTGCCTAGGGGCGACCACGCGCTCGCAAAGCGGTTCAGATCGGCCATCGGTGCGGTGCAGGCCGGCTGGTGGCACGCCGGGCTGCGGCCACCGAGGTTGAGCGCGGAGGATCTGGCGAGATACCGGAAGCATGATCCCGCAGCAGGGTGGCGGTTCGAATACCCTTTCTCCGATCGCATCCGGCGCATCGACATCATCGTATCCGCCGGCTTTCCTTCCGTCCCGGCGCGGATCGCGGTGGTGGATCGCCCACGCTTTCTGACGTGGCCGCACGTGGAAAAGGACGGCGTTCTCTGCCTGGTGCCTGATCACGCTACGTTTTCCGTCGACGATCCCTACGCGGGCGTCTCGGTGTTGCTCGATAAGGCTATCAAGCTGATCGAAGGTTTCGTCCGCGGCGAGCACGAAGACGACTTCAAATCCGAGTTTCTCACCTACTGGGACCATGCCAAGAAGGGGACGGAGCGGACCATCCTTTCATTGGTCGAGCCGGCTCCACCTTCCCGGACAATCAGAGTATGGGAGGGCCGCAGTCACATCGTCCTGGCTGACGATGACGGCCAGCTGCAGCGGTGGCTGAAGAATTTCAACTCTGCCCTCTACTCGGCCGACATGGTCTCGCGAGGAGGCGTGCTGGTTTGGCTGGAAACCCCGCTCCTCCCCTCCCAGTATCCCAAAGCAGCAAAGGACGTTTACGCGCTCGCCGCCGATGCCGGCGTCGCCGATCTGCTCGAAGGACTTTCGCGCGAGGTCGCTCCTCGCCTGTTCGTCGCGCTTGGCGCCTCGACCGAACACGGTCCGGCAATCGCCACGACGGTCGTCAGCCGACCCGCAATCGTTCGCGGCAGGGATCCGCTCGCCAAAGGATTTCGTCCTTCTCGGGTGCCTGAGCAGGTCTTCCTCTGGCGTCTGTTCGGCAGCGAGCCGGCAGGCCGTCTTCCGGTGGACAGGGTCGATCCCACCTGGGTACACGGGCGGGCGCAGGATCCGCGCATCGCGACCTTACGCGGGGCCACCGTCGCGCTGCTCGGCTGCGGCTCCGTGGGCGCGCCGGTCGCCCTCAGTCTCACGCGAGCGGGCGTGGCGAAGCTTATTCTTGTCGACCAGCAGAGCTTGACAGGAGCGAACGTCGGCCGCCATACGCTCGGCGTCAGATCGATCTCCTATCCCAAGGCGTCCGAACTCGCGAAGCGGATACGCGCCGACCTTCCACATGTGGAGGTCGAGCACTACATCGCCAAGGTTCAGGATCTGCTGCTGCGGTCCGACGGGCCTTTGGAGCACGTCGACCTTATTGTTTCGGCTCTCGGCGACTGGCCGGCGGAGTCCTTGCTCGACGAGTGGCATCTGGCAAATGGCAGGCAGTTTCCGATCGTCTACGGCTGGACGGAACCACACGCGACCGCGGGCCACGCCGTCATCGTTTCCTCGTCCGGAGGGAGCCTTCGTGACGGATTGAACGAGACCGGCGAGCCCGACGTGGTCGCCACGCACTGGCCGGAAGAAACGCGCCGTTACGAACCAGCCTGCGGCGCGGCGTTCGAGCCGTACGGCCCCGTCGAGCTCGGCTTCATTACGTCGCTCATCGCCCAAGCTGCGCTCGACGGTCTTCTCGGCATCATCGGACCGAGCACGCATCGCATGTGGCTTGCGCGCCGTGCGTTCGTCGAATCCGCGGGCGGCAGCTGGAGCGAGATGCTCCGCGAGATCGTTCCTCATGCGCTGGAAGGCGGCATGATGGTCGAGCGACCATGGGGCCGGCCACCGGCCGGGAAAGTCTTGGCGGCGTGATCTCCTTCGATATCGGACACTCCGGGCAATCGCTCCGCTTCGTCGCCGAGGTTCTCCAGCGTTTCGACAGTAACCGTCAAACCCGATTCTGGCACCGCGAGGCCGGCGGGCTGCTGTTCGCTCGCTTCGACCTGCCTAGCATCGATGTCTGCGAAGCGACGGGTCCGAGACCAACCGACCGCAGATCGCGCTATTCGTACCGGCCCGACGAAAAAGCGGAAAAGGCGGAAATCGATGCCAGCTTTTCGCGAGGACTGCATTTCGTCGGTTGCTGGCACACCCATCCCGAGGACATCGCGTCACCGTCGACCATCGATACGCGCAACATTTCGGACTGCGTGCGTCGCTCGCAGCATGCGCTCAACGGTTTCGTCATGGTGATCGTGGGAAGGGCCGCGCGCCCGGACAGTATGTTCGTTTCGATCTGTGATCGGTCGTTGGTCCATCAGCTGGCGCGATCGTGAGGCGGACAGGTCGCAAAAAGAACCGTCCGCGCTTGTTGCCACCATTGGCGGTTGCGGACTCTACTGCCCGTCAGCCCACCCGATGTCACGCAGCGTGAAACCCAACGCATGAAGCGCCAATTCCGCGTCTTCATCGACCGGGTCGCGAAGCCCCTTCGTATGTGCCTCGTTGGTCTTGCCGCGGGCATGCAGTCTCGCGACGACTTGGGCGAGATTGCTCTTGCACATTCTCCGATGTCGTGGATCTTCCGGGAAGACGCGTTCGATCCCGTCACGCGAACGCGACGCGGGCGACTTTACAAGCCCGAGGGCGCGCAGCCGGCGCAGTATAAGGTCCTGCCAGATCCGTCGTTCCAATCCCCTCGCGCTTGATCAGCTTGGCTTGCGTGACGGTCGGTCTGGGCACGACCGGAAGCACGGGGCCATCGAGGCCTTCATAGACAAGGCCGGACTGCTGATCGATTCCTAGGTACATTGCTGTCCCCTCGTCACGATGAGCCTGAGTTTCGAGCTAGTCGGTCGTTCATCCTATGCCTATTCGGTTTTCACCCATCGTTGCGACAGGTAGGGTGACGCCATTCGCCGGAATAAAGCGCTTCGTAAGTCGGCGCGGTCACTTCGCCGGCGACGCCGAGTAGAGATCGGAAGGCGTTGAATGGATAGAATCGCCGATTGAACCGGAAGGTAAACTCATTGAGGTAGGCTTGCAGGTGCTGCGGGCTGACGCCGTGGTGGGTGCCGATCAGCCAAGTCTTCAAGTTGGCGAACACCAGATGAACTATCGGCAGGTGCTCCTCGGCGACTCGCGGATCACTCCGTTCCGCGACCGCATGATGGTCATACCCAAGCTTGGTGAGATCTGCGTACCCGGACCAATTGTCGGTGACGACCTTCGCCCCAGGCGCGACGGCTTGTTCAACAAAGCCGCACAGTGATCCGGCGCTACGGTCCGGAATGACCGCGAGCCGGATCCGCCCGGCGTAGCGTCCGTTCCTGCGTGCGTCGCGTTTGGTCCCCGGTACACGTTGACGGACTTCGGTAGCGGCCGCAACTAGCGTCTTGTGGTGGACGCCGCGGCCTTCGCCGCGCGTGCGTCCGCCAACCCAAGTTTCGTCGACTTCGACATGCTCGTTGGCGCGCCCACCGATGCGGTCATGGGCCGGCCGCACCATACCGGCGCGCAACTTGTGCAGGATCTGGAATGCCGTCTCATAGCGCTTTAATCCAATCTGGCGCTGGAACTGCGCGGCGGACATGCCGGGCGTTTGACTAGAGACAAGATACGCTGCCCAGAACCAAACACTGAGCGGCGTATGCGAGCGCTCCATCACCGTGCCCACAGTTAGCCCTGTATTCTTCCGGCAGTTGCGGCAGCGTAAGACCCCGGGGCGGTTGGTGAAACGGAATGGTGAACCGGAAACTCCGCAATGAGGGCAAACGAACTCATCCTTCCAACGGACCTTTTCGAGGTAGCCAGCGCAAGCCGCGTCGTCGGGGAACAATCGCCGGAACTCCGGCAGAGACTGCGGGAACGGCAGGTCGTCGCGCTGAAAAATATCCATCAAGCTGCGACTATGGCTTCGGATTTTTGGACTCCTGGCAACAAAGCGTCTGCGAGAAAACGGAAATCCTTCCCCAGGATTTCGGGAGACCGCTTATGGCCGTCGTTATCGTGGACTTCATATCGTCGGTAAGGCGCCACGGCTCGTTCAAGTCGTTGAAGTAGGTCAGCGACTTCAACGTGATCATCGGAGGCACACTCGACCCGAAAAGGGCCTCCAACGCGGCTAGTCCGCGCGGCAGGCTCTGCCCGTTTGCAAGCATGACAGCGATATCCTGGTAATTCTTGGCTTCGGCCCGATCATGAATCACTTTGAGCTTATGTGCGAACAAGTCGTACATCGACGCGATCGTCGTCGGTCTTGTCCGGTTTACATACGCAACCGCTCTTCACGCCCCCGAAGAATGACACCTTGATCGGCGCGCCCATATGATTGACGCTGACTGTCAACGTATCCTTCTCGTTTTGCAATACGGAGCGCCTTTGAGCCATGCGATTTCGTTCAGCAGGTTGTACTTTTGTCCGTCGTCGAGATCAGCGTCCGAAAAAAAGTCGAAATCGACGGATTGACGATGTCCGAGGTGAAGCGCAATCGCCGTACCGCCATATAGAACAAAGTATCCAGGCACTTCGGCGAGATGAGGCCATAGGCTGCGTTGAGCAGGGGGTAGAATGTCGAGGCGCGGCGTAAACACCATAAGCAAATTCCAGCGTCAGGAGAACCGGCGACGCGACTTCGGTGGTGTTCCATGCCCGCCCAATCGATAATGCCAAAAAGCGAGCGATCGGTTGGAGACTACGCCAACTGGGGGAGATTTTAGAACTTCCCCAAACATATCAATTCCGACGCATTCGATCAGCGCGGAGGCGTCTTCCCAGGTACCCATCTCCATCACATTAGCAACGAGTCTAGACATTCCGTCGGACGCAACAATATCGGGCGGCGTTCACCACACGTACTTGGCCGCAAGCCGCAGTATTTCCGAACTTCGAACGGTCTCGTTCATTGCGGCATCTCCAGTGGCGTGAAACTAGCACTAGCCGGTATGGGCGTCAACCGGATAGGCTTGCATCGAACCGTCGATCGTCTCGCCGATGCGCGACGTCGTCGCCGACGTTCCCTTCTCGGGCGCGATGCCGACAGAGCGGAAAAACCGCTTCGAGAAGTAGTGATAGAACCCCTTTCCGAACTCGCTGTAGGAATCGTTGATCGCCAGGACCGTTTCGGTCACGTCGATCTCGACGTTGTCCCGATAGGCCAGGCCTAGAGAGCGGGCCTTGTCCATGAGCCAGACGAGTGGCGCTGGGACAGCGGATCGCTCGCGTACTCAGCAGGATCTGGAAAATCGCCGGTTTTGATCCGTTTTCATACCATTTTGAGCCCGTTTGATCCGCCCTGCCGTCTGGGACCCCTTTTTCCGACCGGTGTTGGCGCCAACTGCGGACCAAATTCTATTACTTTTAGGTATTTAGGTAGTGATATTGGCGGGCGACTCGGCTGGATGTTGGCCCCGTTTTGGCGCCCAGATGCTTTGGATAGGTTGGAAATGAGAGTCGGTTTTGAGTCTCACCGTCCTGGAATCCCACCTCGGGTGAGGCTATTGGCCACTACTCCAGAGAGCTATTGTAATTGCACAACATATATTTATTGAGATCGCACGACATATCATTATTGTAATTGCTCAGCATAATACTATTGTAATAATACAACACCAGACTATCGAACCCCGGGAGTTCAAAATGCCCTCCCTCCACGAAAAACTCGCTCAGTCCCTCACCGAACTGAAGAACCTCAGCAATGGTGGCAAGCGACGAATTTTCCAAAGTGAGGAGCTTTCGCGCACTCACCGCGAGCGGCTGCTGGGGGCCGGGTTCCTGAAGGAGATCATCAAGGGATGGGTCCTGATGACGCGCCTGGAGGAAGGGTCGGGCGACAGCACCTCCTGGTATTCGTCCTTCTGGGAGTTCTGCCGGACCTATTGCGACGAGCGCTTCAAGAGCGACTGGGTCCTCTCGGCGGAAAGTTCAATTCCCCTGCTGGCCGCAAATCTTAACATTCCCAAACAGGTGGTCATTGCGGCGCCGTCCGCCAATAACCAGACACAGGCCCTCCTCCACGGCACTTCTCTTTATCTTTACAAAGTGCGCCAACTTCCGGTGACGCCGATCGAGACCGCCGGCGTGCGGACCTTCCCGGCGCCAGAGGCTATCTGCGCTGGTGCGCCCATCTTCTGGCAGACCCAGAAGAACGACCTCATCGCCGTGCTCGGATCACTGAGGAATGTGAGCCCGATCTCGAAGGTTCTCCTTGAGGGCGGACATGCGGCCGTGGCGGGGCGGATTGCCGGGGCGTACCGACTGCTGGGCAATGCTCGAGCCGCCGACGAGATCATCACCACAATGACATCGGCCGGCCACGACGTCAGGGAAGACACCGATCCGTTCAAGGCATCGGTCCCGATGCAACTCCCCATCCGGGCCGCGCCGCCGATTATGACGCGGGTCCGCCTCATGTGGGCGGAAATGCGCGAGAAGGTGCTTGAGAATTTCAAGATCGAGCCGCGCCGCATCAACGATCACGACGGATATCTGACGGCAATCGATGAGCGGTACACCTCGGATGCATATCACTCGCTTTCCATCGAAGGCTATTCGGTCACCGAGGACCTGATCGAGAAGGTCAGGACCGGGAATTGGGATCCTGACGGCAGCGATGGAGACCGTAAGCAAAAGGATGCGATGGCCGCGAAGGGGTACTGGGATGCGTTCCAACTGGTCCGTGCCTCGGTGGTGCGCGTGCTCAACGGCGAGGATGCGGCCGAGATCACCGATCGGGAGCACCTCAACTGGTACCGGGCTCTCTTTCAGCCTTCAGTCCAGGCAGGCATCATCAAGCCCGAAAATCTTGCGGGCTACCGCACTCACTTCGTCTTCATCAGGAACTCCGGACATACGCCGGTCGCATGGGAAGCGGTGCCCGACGCCATGGAGGCCTTTCTGGACTGCCTGAAGGAAGAGAAGGATCCGCGCGTGAGAGCCGTCCTCGGACACTTCATCTACACCTTCATACATCCCCTTCCCGACGGTAACGGTCGAACAGGACGCTTTCTCATGAATGTCATGATGGCATCGGGAGGACTGCCTTGGACCATCATCCCCGTCGACAGACGCGACGAGTATATGAAGGCATTGGAGAGCGCGAGCGTACAAGGCAACATCGCTTCGTTCGCGGCATTCCTGGCAGATTGCTGCCGGCTTGAACCACCTCCTCCGCGACGGAGCCGTCCGGGAGAAGTCCAGGCACCGGCTAAACTCAACTAAGCAAGCGCGCGGGGATGCGCTGGTCTGTGGTTACCGCGATGATCGCCGCGATCATCGCCCTGACCGGCGTCATCGGGATCAGGGAGCGCATCGCGATCATCATCAGGGGCATCGGCATGCTGATCCTCGCCACCAGCAGCGGGACGCTCGTCGACTACCGGAAGAAACCGCAACCCCGCGAGCTTTGTCGCTTCGACGATCGCATGGTCAATACGATCACGCGGAACGAGATGGCAGAGGCCATTGCGGCGGTCCATCAGCGCGGCGCGGAAGCCGTGGCCGAAGGCATGGTTCGCACGATCAGACGGTTTTGGAACTGGCTCGCTGAAGCTGTCCGTCAAGATCAGACGAACGGTGGCAGATGGCGTGATGCTAAAACTGCAAGCTCCTCCCCGAACGCGAGTTGAGATTGGCGAGGATGAATTCGATCCAGAAGACGAGAAAGGTGATGCGCCCCGAGATTGAGGTGGGGCGTGCGCTCGTAATTGCACGTGAAGGATACTTCTCCGAGCGCATCTCCCTGGGAATTCAGCTACTGATTGGTACGTGCCAGCGTCGCCGAGCGGTCACGGGTGCACATCGCGGCAGCGATGATTGCCCGGCGCCAATTTTCTCACCCCATAAAGTTCGTCACGCCTTTGCGACTTATGGAGAACGCGATCTCGGTTTCGGCGAAGAAGAAGCAGACCTCATTTTGGACCATCTTGAAGGGGTCTCTTCGAAAGACGTTACGAGACAATTCTACTCTTCGGACCCACGGGCTCGCCGAAAGTGGGCGGCGGCGACCAGGCGTTCTCATCCTGATTGATTGTCGCGCCATACGAAAGCGGGAAATGATGCATGCTTGGGTCGCTTGGTGCGAACACTGGGCGACCCGTGCCATCGCCGAAGACCCTTTGCTCCTGGATCGCGAATATATGGCGGAGGCAGCCGAGTAGTCTTAGAGACCTGAGCTGGGCGCAGCTCATGCCGAACCAAAATCTTGGGACGACGCTTTCGTGCGCGGCAGGTAGACACGAGGCCACCGCCCGGCGCTAGCCGCCGTTGACCGCCACGCCGCGACTCAAGCACGACATGGCCGGGTTTCAGGCGCGCGTCACGACGTTGATCGAGTTCATCGGGAGCCTGCCACGATGGCGACCCGCCATTGCCTTCTCAGCGGCCCATCGCATTCGGAGAAAGAAAACCCTGTGGGTTATCCTCGGCGTTCCAATAGTCCTTTGTGGCGGGTACTTCGTCGCGCCACTCAATCTCCGTCGCGGCGTCGTAGTTTTCCCATCTGGCGTTCTGTCCTTCTCTCACGAATGCGTTCGTCCTCGCCCAGGCCTCAATGGCGCCGTCCACTGTGGCCTCATGTATGGTTGAGACTACCTCCTGCGCGCGCAAGCACGCGCGCGTGATGGGCCCTGGTTCGCTTCGCTTCGTGAGCGCCCTCATGCCTCCGATGTAGTCGCCGCGAAATACGGTCGGAATGATGACTTGCGCCTGGTTACCTCTCAAAAGTTCTGAAGCGAGGTGCATGCGCGATATGCGTCCGTTGCCGTCATCGAACGGATGCACTTCCGCGATCAGACAATGGAGGAAGACGCCACGTGCGAAAGGTTCGGTGAGCCCCTGCAGGAGATCGTAGCCGTACTTCAGCGTGCCAACGACCAGGTCGGGCTGGACCATTGAGATCCCGCTGACCTTGTTGTTGACTGTCTTGAACCTGCCAGGCTGCTTTTCGGGACGGGCGTCCATCAAGAGCGCGTGATGCGCCCTCAGCATGTTCTCGAACTCCTGATAGTCAGCAGGCACCGCCGTCAGTGCGCGTTCGTCGGTGAGTAGCCGGTACGTTGCGATCACGTCGTGCCCGTCCGCGGGACGGTTGATAGGCGCGACGCCTTCGAAGACGATGCGCTTCGCCTCTACCACCGTAAATTCGGTGCCTTCGATGAAGTTGGAAAAGTAGGCCTCGAGGAACGCGTTCGACTGTCTCACCCCCTGGTCCTGGGATACGGGCCGATCAGGAAAAGATAGCGACTTGAGGTGCGCGAACAGCTCCTGCAGTCGGGCGCAGCAGTTTTTGTCGGCGCCCGCCCGTCTAATTTCCGCAGCCTTGCTCGCGAAGCGCACTTTTTGCGTTCCGAGCAAACCGCCCATCAGGCGGTCGAGCTTCTTGAACTCTTCCTCAGCGCTAAGCTGAGGTGCGAGCTTCCTCGCTTCGTCGCGCATTTTGTTGAAATTGTCCGGCCCGCCCGAGTCAAACAGGGTGACTAGGTAGTCCTCGAATTCGGCATCGCTCAGATTTCGCTGCACTCCGCCCCGTGTCCGCGTGGGTTTGAGGTTCTCAAGTAGAGAACGTGGGCGGGACGGTGAATAGAACTCGGCGGTGATCATTGGACTGTCGCCAGGCAGAGCCGACGGCCCTTCGATTAGTCGAATTTCCATGCCCGGAAGCTCGACTGTCCGGTTGGAGTATGGCCCTGTGAGGAATACGTAAGATTTCCCGCCCTTCTCTGGCTGATATGGTCGCATCTTTGCGCCGGTGCGAGATGTCACCACCGTTTTGGGAAACAGGTGCGGTAAGATGTACCAGATGTTCCGCCCCACGACGGCTTCGAGACCGTCTTTCAGATTTGACGTATAGACGCGCTCGACGATTTGCCTAAGTTCACCGGCCTGGGCGCGCCTGCGGATCTGCCGGCTGCCGGCCTGGTCGTCTTTTGTCGTGATGAGGATCTCGCCGTAGGTCGCCATAGCCGTGTCCGCTGCGGTCGAATAAGGAGGACGACCGTCCATTAAAGTCGGTTAAACGCCCATTTTGGTCCGCATTAGTCGAATTAGAACCCGCTTCCAGCTCTAATATTCGAGTATCCTGCCCATATTCAAGGGGAGAGTCCGTAAAAATCGTTTAAGGTGCCGCTCTTGTCTGCAATGCTCGAATAGACCGACACGGACATATTCGAATAATACGGACAAAAAGTCAATAATATCTGACTTTTACGGACAGTCCACCTGGCAAATCGACTGTGGCGGACGCCGCGTAGGACTAGGCGGTTGGAGCGGCCCGCTTCGGCCCCAGTCTGATCGAAAGCCGTTCAATCAGATGCGGTTTGAATTCAACCTTCGGGACGAACACCGGAACCTCGGGATCGGGCTTGTCTTTGTCGTGTTTGGGATTGGCGCTCCAGTCATCCCGCTGTGGGACGTTCTCCAGCCCGACCACAAACATGTCGAACCCATCTTCCGTCAGTCGGAACCGCAGGAAGTTGTTGTACGCGCCGATCCGCAGCGAACTGAACGCATCGTTACGGTTCATCCTGAACAGCAGGCAGGTGATCAGCATGTTCAGACCAAACAGCGTGCTCCCGATCAGAAAGCAACGAACCGTCCGCCGGCCCAGCAGCTCTCAGTTCTATTGGTGACATGACGACAGTCCTCTCTCCCAACTGCTGGGTCGAGACATAGCCTGAGTCGCAAAATTGGTTGCGTATCAAATCCGCGTCGCCGCGCCGCCGTCGAGCCTGTGATCGGCCATCTCAAGGACGACCACCGGATGCGCCGTAACCATCTCAAGGGCCGCGACGGCGACCGCATCAACGCCGTGCTCGCCGCCACCGGCTACAACTTCAGCCTGCTCCGCCGCTGGCTCGCAGAACATTTACGCGGCCTGTTATGGATACTCTGTCGCCACCCATCGCAGCCACACCTTGCGTAAAAACGGTACTCAGAACGTTCTTCACAAACGACGATTTACAGTCAGCCCCCCTTCGTCACTCGGGAGACCCCTGCAACAGCGTCAGGCAGTGGGCCCGAAATCGTGTCCAACTCCGCTTGACCAGTGAAACGGCGCGTTCATCAGTGGTGAAGATCGCGCCCTGCTGAACCGGCTCAATGCCAGCCGCGATCTCAACTAGCTTCCGGGCGGCGGTTGCCGCGCCCCACGAACAAACGAGAGCTGTCCATAAGTCGGATGCCCCTTTCAATCTTGCGAGCGTGACGAACCTCTACCGGCTCCTTCGTCAAAACCCACCGCGGACTCAGGATCGGGTAAGCGCGATACTCCCCCATCGGTCGGAACAATAAGAAGTTGGCGCTCGAGTGCCTATGCACGCAGAGCGTTCCTTCCAGCCAGCGCATCGGCGGCATCCCAGATGCCCGCATAGATTTCATCAAGATCCGCCGCTGTCGCACAGTACGGCGGCATCACGTAGATCGTATTGCCGAGCGGCCGTAGCAGCAGATTTCGATTCTTGAAGAAGGCGTGAAGCTTCGGACCGATGTCCGCCAGATAGCCCGCATCGTTCGTCTTCAGATCGAGCGCTGTAATGGTGCCGGTTTGACGAACGTTTCCGAAGCGCGCATCGCCCCGGAATGGCTCAATTGCCTGTTCTTGCATCGCGCCGATCGCCGCCACGCGTTGGCGGGTTTCGGGATCTTGCCAAAGATCCAGGTTGGCTCTTGCGGCCGCGCAGGCCACGGGATTTGCGGTATATGAGCTCGAATGAAAGAACGTGCGCGTCCGATCCTTCGAATAGTGGGCATCGAATATATCCGCTCGGCAGAGCGTCACCGCGAGGGGAAGCGCTCCGCCCGTAATTCCCTTGGAATAACAGACGATATCGGGTGTGACATTGGCCTGCTCACACGCGAAGAGTGTTCCAGTGCGGCCCCAACCCGTCATGACCTCGTCGGCAATGAACAGGACCTCCGATGCCTCGCAGATCCGTTTCATCTCTCTGAGCACCCAGGCTGGATACATCAGCATTCCGCCGGCCCCCAATATCAGAGGCTCCACAATAAAGGCTGCCGGAATTTCGTTTCGACATGCAGACTCAAGGGCGTCGAGCGTGTCCTGCTCTCGACCTGTCGCGGGAAACGGGACTGAGGTGACGTCAAACAACAAAGGCTCGTACGCCTCGTTGAACACGCCCCGCGCACCAACTGACATCCCGCCTACCGTGTCGCCATGATAGGAATGTTGCATCACGATAATGCGTATTCGCTGCTTGCCGATATTATGCCAATAGCCGAGTGCCATTTTTAGCGCGACTTCCACGCAGGCTGAGCCGCTGTCGGAAAAGAAGACATGCTCAAGCCCAGGGGGTGCGCACTTCAAGAGTCGTGCCGCAACTTCCTCCGCAGGATCATGGGTATGCCCGGCAAAGATGACCTGGTTGAGCTTGGCCGCCTGTTCCTGAATCGCGCGCACGATATATGGATGACAATGACCATGCGTCACCACCCACCAGGATGAGATTGCATCGATGATACGGCGACCATCGGCGGTATGGAGATAGGCACCATTCCCCCGAACAATTCTCGTCATCTCGTCTTGAAGAGCGTGTTGCGTGAACGGATGCCAGATCGGAGATTTATTCTTTGGCATACAACTTGAAACTATCTGCCCGGAATGAGGTTTTGAATGTGGCCTGCAGCGTGTCCGCGGTGAGGGGCGAGAGCCATGGCAATCGTCCCAGCCAACGCACCCGGCCCATCTCGCGGATGACGGTCTGAGTCTCGGCATTTCTTTCGCCAATGAAGGCCATCCCGAGAATGGGGATCTCACGCTTTCGGAGCGCTTCTATCGACAGCAGTGAGTGATTGATGGTGCCCAGCGCCGTGCTCGCGCAAAGCACGACTGGAAGACGCCATCGCTCGAACACATCAATGAAAAGTGTATCGCCAGTCAGCGGCACCATGAGGCCGCCCGCGCCCTCGATAACCAATGGCTGCCGACCAGTATCTGGCACATCGAGCGAATCTGCCTCGACGCGAACTCCGTCAACCTCGGCCGAATAGTGAGGCGAGGCTGGTGTTCGAAGGCGGTAGCGCTCTGGCAAGATGCGGTCGGCCGACAAGCCGCCGAGCCGCGCGACAGTCTCGGTGTCGGTCTCTCCATCGAGGCCGGCCTGAATCGGCTTCCAATAGTTCGCGCCGAGAAGGTTCGCGAGCCCCGCGGAAAACACCGTCTTTCCGATTCCAGTATCTGTGCCCGTTACCACGATCCGCGGAGTCATCGAAGTTCACCTTTTGTCTCCTCGGCCAAGGCATCGAGCATTGAGCATACGTCGTCTTCGAGGACGTTGAGCGTTAGCGACACTCGCAAACGGGCCGTGCCCGCCGGCACGGTTGGCGGCCGGATGCCGCGGATGTCAAAGCCGCGAGCCTGCAGCGCCGAGGCAAGCCGCATCGCACCTGCGTTATCGCCTACGATGAACGGTACGATCTGCGAGACCGAAGGACTTTTCCAACCGCGCTGTTTCATCTGCCGATGTGTGAATGCGACCAAGTCGATGAGACGCTGCTGACGCTCGGGTTCCTGCTGGAGGATCAGAATCGCCTCTCGTACGGCGACGGCCGTCAATGGCGAGGGGGCGGTGGCGAAGATGAATGGACGGCACCGATTGACCATGAAGTCTCGCAGGACGCCGGACGCAGTAACGAGCGCCCCCGCAGCGCCCAGCGCCTTGCCGCAAGTATGAACGACCAGGAGATTATCTCGCCCCTCGTAAGGCGCGGTCAGCCCCCGCCCCTTCTCGCCGTAAACACCTGTGGCATGGGCCTCATCCACCATAAGGAACGCATCATGCCGGTCGGCGAGCGCAACCAGCTCTTGGAGCGGCGCAAAATCGCCGTCCATGCTGTAGAGACTTTCGGCAACGATCCAGATTCGACCCACTCCGCCATTTGCCCGCCAATCACGAATCGTGTTTTCGACCGAATCTGGGTCGTTATGTGCGCTTATCCGAAAGTCCGCGCGGCCTGCCCGCGCGCCTTCATGAATGCTCGCGTGCACCAGAGAATCGAGAACGAGCAGATCGCCCCTCTGCGGCACAGTTGTCAGGACCGCAAAATTTGCGACATAGCCGCCGCCAAAGAAGAGCGCTGTCTCGGCCCCAAAGAACCTGGCAGCTTCAGCTTCCAGGCTTTCGTGCTCCTCGCAATTGCCGCGCAGGAGCCGCGACCCGCCGGCTCCGATCGGTGTGCCGGCCTCGATCGCCGCCAACACAGCCTTCTTCATGCGCGGCGCGCTCGCGAGCGCCAGATAGTCGTTCGACGTGAAATCGATTCCTGCACGCGGATTGAGGCTACGCAACCGGTGATCTTCTTTCAGGACGTTCAACGCCGAGATATATCGGACAGCTTTTCCCGCGTGGATTGAATTCATTTTGCACTCTGAGGGCATTGAAATCGCGCAAAGTTCTCACCATGCGCGCAGAAAAACGGCTTCGAATGGCCGCTCGGCGATCAAACCGGCGATATTCGATTTTCTCGATCAACCAACACAACGCGCGGTCTGAATGTTTTTGCTTCCGCCTCGTCAAAGGAGGCATATGCAACGATGATAATTTTGTCTCCGGGTAGCGCCAGGCGCGCAGCCGCACCATTCAGGCCTATGATGCCCGACCCCTGCGGCGCCTCGATCACATAGGTGGCGAAGCGCGCTCCGGTTTCGATGTTGTAGATTTCAACGCGCTCGTTGACCAGGAACCCTGCCGCCTCCCGCAGTGTACGATCGACTGAAATCGAGCCTTCATAGTGCAGATCGGCTTCGGTCACCGAGGCGCGGTGAATTTTGCCTTTCATCAAGGTAATTTGCATTTCTCACCTAAGCGCAAAAGAGTTTGCAGCTCGCCGCCGTGTTTCGTTCAGGCAAGTCCGGATGTGATGCCGAGCCTGGTCAGCAACTTTGCGTCGTGATCGGCTTTCGGATTTTTAGTCGTCAACAGCACGTCCCCGATAAAAATTGAATTTGCACCGGCCAAAAAGCACAGCGCTTGCAACTCGTCGGTCATGGCATGCCGTCCGGCGGACAACCGCACGACGCTCTTCGGCATCATGATCCGGGCTGTTGCGACCAGACGCACGAGCGCGATCGGATCCGGACGCTCCGCGCTGTCATTGACTGGAACCCCCTTGACCTCGTTCCAAAGATTGATCGGCACGCTTTCCGGAGGTTTTCGGAGATTAGCGAGCAGGACGAGCATGTCGAGACGGTCCTCAACGCGCTCGCCCATGCCGATAATGCCGCCACAGCAGATCTTGATGCCGGCCTCGCGCACGTGCTCAAGCGTGTCAATTCGGTCCTGCAGCGTGCGGGTTGTGATGATCCTGCCGTAGAACTCAGACGAGGTGTCGACGTTGTGATTGTAGAAGTCCAGCCCCGCCTCGGAAAGCTGTGCCGCCTGCTTCGGTGTCAGCATGCCGAGTGTGACGCAGGTTTCCATGCCAAGGTCTTTGACGGCGCTGACCATCTTGCAGACCCGATCGAGATCACGGTCTTTCGGAGTGCGCCAGGCCGCAGCCATGCAGAAGCGGGTTGCGCCAGCCTCCTTGGCACGCTGCGCGGCGGCGACCACATCGGCGCAATCCATCAGGCGGGTCGCTTTCACCCCCGTCTCGTAGTGCGCGCTCTGCGCGCAGTAGCCGCAGTCTTCCGGGCAGCCGCCCGTCTTGATACTGAGCAGACTTGCTGTTTCGACGTGATTTGGATCGAAGTTATCGCGGTGAACGCTTTGCGCACGAAACATCAGCTCAGCGAACGGCAGACCATAGAGCGCTTCGGCCTCGCTACGCTTCCATTTGCGGCCGACCTGCGCGAGCTCGCAGCTTCCGTTCCGGTCAACTCCAACAGCAACATCCATAGTCCTTGAACCCGTAATCATAGATAATTATGTGAATTATCTATCGTCATCGACATTGGATCGATGCTAATCGATGTGCTATCGGGGCGCACCCATTTTTCCGATAGATAATCTATGATGAGTGAGAACAGGACGACTGCTGGACGCATCGCAGAGTCGATTGGTGAGCGCATTATCAACGGCGCTTTGCAGCCGGACTCGCCGCTCCGGCAGGATCATGTCGCACGGGAATTCAATTCGAGCCACGTCCCGGTGCGGGAGGCTTTTCGACAATTAGAGGCTCAACATCTTGTCGTGAGTGCACCTCGCCGCGGCGTGCGGGTCGCTCCGCTCGACACGAATTCGGTGAAAGAGATCGCCGAGATGCGTGCGGCGCTCGAGGTGGTCGCGCTACGCAATGCAGCCCCAAAGCTCTCATCGATCCATCTGGCACGCATTGAACTTGCCCTGATTGAGGGAGACAATGCCAAGACGATTGAGGAGTTTGAGATGGCCAACCGGGCCTTTCACTCCGCCCTGGTTGCGCCCTGTGCGATGCCGCGTCTGCTTGCAAGCCTCGACGAACTACAGCTTGCAAATTCTCGGCTGGTGTTCGCGATGGCGCGGACGGCAGGCTGGCGCCCACGGTCCAACCAAGATCACCGCCTGATTTTGCAGGCCCTGCGAAGTCGCAACCTTGATCAAGCCTGTAACCTGCTCGCGCGTCACATTCAAACCATTGAACGCCTGGCCCTTCCGACGTCCTGATCGGGAAGAGGCTCTTGGGTGTTCAGTTGCAGCTTGCGAGGCGCGACACTGTCAACAATCGATCGTCAACCAGCGATGCAGTAGCGGGGCGTTGCAGAGGGCTCGATCCCAAGTTAGTCATGCGCCTCATCTCTGATAGCAACGCTAGAGCCATCCATGATTCGTCACATCGTTTTATTCACCGCCAAGGATGAGGGGCACATTGACGGGATAATCGAAGGCCTCTCGGTTCTCACGACTATCCCGCATGCACGCCGGCTCGAGGTTGCTCGCAATTGCAAGAGCGACCAGCTCGGAAACGACATCGACGTCATCGTCTATGGTGAATTCGACAACGAGGCGGAACTCGCAGCTTACAAAGCGCATGATCTATACCAGGAATCGATCAGGCGGGTACGCCCACTCCGCGAGCTGCGGTACGCGGCAGACTGCAATGTATCGACCGATGTGCGTTTGCTCACTCGCCGCGCTGTGTCCACTGGCGGAGACTAAGCTGACCGCCGGTTTCATGAGCTCGCGGGTTCCGATCGAACGTCGCTATTGTTTGGCGCGGGCCGTAGATCGCGGCGCGCGGATGCCATTCGTTAGTGACTGACAGCCCGATGCACGTCCGCGAACTGCCATGGATTGCCCCTGTCACAGCGATGCGGCGCCTCGCCCGCAGGCCCCATCTTACGTTTCTTGATAGCGCAGCAAGCCACGAGATACTTGGGCGCTACTCATATCTGACCTGCGACCCGTTCGGCACCTATATCGTCGCGGAGGGTCGGGCGAGTTGGAACGGAGAGGTTCTTGACGACGGCCCTTGGGAAGTCCTTCGCACGCTTCTTGCGAGGTATCGGCAAGAGCATCGCCCTGATCTGCCGCCCTTTCAGGGAGGAGCGGCCGGGTTCTTTGGTTATGATCTGAACAGGACACTGGAGCGATTGCCAGTTCCGGCAGCCTCCGGACATCGTTTGCCTCAATCCATCTTGCATTTTTATGACGTGGTCGTCAGCTACGATCACCGTGGGAAGAGATGCTGGATCGTGTCTACAGGATGGCCGGAGCAGGATCCCGCACGCCGCACCGCGCGTGCATGCCGTCGAGCCAATGAGTTTGCAGCTCTCCTTGCCAACTCGACCTCGCCGCGAAATGAGGCCCACGGCGCAGTCGGACCATGGCAATCGAATTTCAGCCGCGCGGCCTACATTGCGGCTGTACAGCGCGTCATCGATCTGATTCTGGCTGGAGACATCTTTCAAGCCAACATTGCGCAGCGCTTTAGTACGCGCTTGCCGACCTCATTTGATCCTGTTGCCTTCTACTGCCAACTGCGATCAATGAACCCCGCACCGTTTGCAGCGCTGCTGCGCAACGGCAATCTCACCATTGCATCGAGCTCGCCGGAGCGATTCCTGAAACTCGACGGACGACGGGTCGAAACGCGCCCCATCAAAGGCACGATCGCGCGCTCTACTGATTCCAGGGAAGATCAGCGTCGCGCTCAAATCCTGGTCACATCCGACAAGGATCGTGCCGAGAACATCATGATCGTCGATCTCCTACGGAATGATCTGTCACGTGTTTGCACTCCGCATTCGGTCGACGTTCCTGCGCTGTGCAATCTCGAAACCTATGCCTCGGTGCACCACCTCGTATCGGTCGTAACTGGTGAGCTTGCAGCGGACCAAGACGCCATCACCCTTCTTCGTGCCTGTTTTCCGGGCGGCTCCATTACCGGGGCGCCGAAGGTCCGATCGATGGAAATTATTGCGGAAATCGAACAAGTCGCACGAGAGGTCTATTGCGGAGCGATCGGCTTCATCGCCTTCAGCGGCCACATGGATACGAATATTGCGATCCGCACTGTCACCATCGACGACGGCATGGCCGTGTTTCACGCAGGTGGCGGGATAACGGCGATGTCGGATCCGGCGGCCGAATACGAGGAGACACTCGTCAAGGCACAGCGAATGTTTGACGCATTTTGCGCCAATTCTTCCGGTGATTCGTGATTGTCATCATCGACAACTACGACTCCTTCGTCTTCAACATAGCCCGCTACTTCCGTAGGCTCGGTGAAGCAACGGAAGTGATCAGGAATGACGCGATTTGCATCGACGATATTGTTCGTCTCAAGCCGCGCGCCGTGGTCATTTCCCCCGGTCCCTGCACCCCAATGGAGGCCGGAATATCGACTTCGGTCGTTCGCGACCTTTCAGGTCGTCTCCCGATTTTGGGCATCTGCCTTGGGCATCAATGCATTGGTAGCGTTTTCGGCGGAACGGTGGCACGTGCACGTCGCCCCATGCACGGCCGGTCCTCATACGTTACGCATGACGGCAGAGGGCTATTCGAAGGACTTCCTTCGCCCCTTTGCGTGGGGCGCTACCACTCACTCGTTGTGGAGATCGATCAGTTGCACGCGTCGCATCTGATGGTAACGGCGCGTTCGGACGAGGGCGAGATCATGGCGCTTGCACATCGCGATCAACCTACCTACGGCGTGCAGTTCCATCCCGAATCAATACTGACCCACCAGGGCGAGGCTCTGCTTAGAAACTTTTTGTGGCTCGCAGAGTATTTCCAAGCGTGACGGCGGGCTTTCCTCTCGTACGCCTCCGCCGCAGTCAGGCGACGGCATCCCCAACATTTCAAATCGTATCGCATTCTCGACCCGTTGGTTCGGTCAGCAACCCATAGAGCGCGCTTTCAACAGCCGAGGCGCGCGCTTAGGGCACGACCGGTCACCACCGTAACCTATATCCGGGCAGCGCTTTACGCGGTCTTCCATCGTTTCGCTTTCCATGAAACTGCTCCGCAGGATAAGCGCGGTTTTCGGTCTGTGAGGAGACGCACCGCACTCCAAAGCATCCGGTTCACTGCGACATAAAACAACTTGTATCTCACGCGGTGTCAGATTGTAGGCTTCCATACGCAGCAACTGACCGCCTTTCTCAAGCGGGGAAGACCTTAACCAAGCGCGAGAGAGAGCTTCGTGGATACGCTGGATGTCATTGGCGTCGGGATCGGTCCGTTCAATCTCAGCTTGGCAGCGCTGATTGAACCTACCCCGCTACGCGCACTATTCCTGGAGAAGCGCGGGGCATTTTGCTGGCATCCGGGACTAGCGCTGCCGAACAGCCGCCTGCAAGTGTCGCCATTCAAGGATTGCGTGACCTTGGTCAACCCCACCAGTCCCTATTCTTTCCTGAATTACCTCGCACAAAACGGACGGCTCTACAGTTTCATCAACAAACGCAACGCCTCGACCTCTCGGCGGGAGTTTACTGACTATTACCAGTGGGTCTCACGTCAACTCGGCACGGTCCGCTTCAACGAGGAAGTGGTCGACATCGCCCCCTTCAGGGACGCCTATCGCGTCAGTACGAGCACAACCACATACCTTGCGCGCGCCGTGGTGATAGCAGTTGGCGTCGAGCCAAAGATCCCCCGGTGCGCTAAACCTCTCATTTGCGCTACTATCTACCATGCAGCTGACTATCTTGATCGAGACCCACCACGCAGGAACGAGCATGTGCTCGTGGTGGGAGGTGGTCAAAGCGGCGCGGAGATTGTCGAGCACATGCTCAATCGCCCCGATGTTCCCCGGATTACCTGGGTCACTTCGCGCTCGAACCTGTTTGCAATGGACGATACCAGCTTCGTCAACGAGGCCTATATGCCCGGTTATAGCCGGCGCTTTCACGCCCTGCCGCTTCAGCACCGTCGTGCCATCATTGAGCGGGAAAAGCTGACAAGCGATGGCATTTCTGCCGAATTGTGCAACCGCCTCTACGACATTTTGTATGAACGAGACGTGGAAGGTGCGCTTCTTGAGAGCTTTCATTTACTCCCCAGTGTCGTTCTGAAGCACATCACGCCTCTCGACAAGCGCTGGCTAGTCGATCTGGCCGGTCTTTTCAGGCAGCAGCATCACAGTATCGTCGTTGATCGCATCGTGCTCGCCACGGGCTTCCAACCGCGCACGCCTCTCTTTCTGCAGTCGCTCCTAGGCAGCGCCCACATGGAGGACGACCTGCCCGTGCTCGGTCCGGACTACGCGGTCAGCTTCATGCAGCAAATGCCGGGACCGGTCTATTTGCAGAATCAAAGCCGTCTGCAGCACGGATTGCAGAGCGCAAATCTGTCGCTGGTGGCGTACCGCAACAGCCTCATTATCAACAGCCTCCTCGGGCAGCCGTTTTATCTCGATCAATCTGGGCAACTCCTGGGTGATTACGAGAGTCCGGACGATGCAGAACTGAACGATCTATCGGATGCAATGACATCGGCAGAAAACATGAGCGCGATCACATGAACGCGGCACGGTCCCCTATCTTGCGTATTGTCGATGTGCCCCCTGGAGCTGCGGACCGCCTCGCTAGCAGACTGCCCTTCCGCGCCTCCGGACCATTTTTGCTCGCGTCTAGTGTCATTGCTGCAGCCTATGGCACGAGCTTCGTGCTGCCGGAATATGTAGAAACCCTCGGTATGGAGCACGACGTCGCGGGCTCCATGATCTCAAGTGGCATGGTTGCGACAATCGTGTGTTGCTGCCTGGCAGGCCGTCTTGCTCAGCGTATCGGCATTATGCAGACGATGGCTGCCGCCACGGTCGTGATGGCGCTCGCCATGGCAGCTTTTGCCGCCGCAGTGTTCGACACGCGAATAGCTTATTTAGGCGGCATGCTCGTCGGTGTGGGATGGTCAGTGTTGTTCATCCTGTCGCCGCTGCAGATCATCCGCCATCTGCGCCCCACAGCCCGTATCCAACATCTGACGATCTTGTCTGGCGCACAGATGGCCGGGCTTGGCCTAGCGGCTCCGCTCGCCCACTTTCTGGCAGAATACACGGGGTCAATGGCGATCATGTACGCACTGTTCGCGATGGCCTGCGCAGTCGCGGCCATCTGCATAGGCGTGGCACGAAATGCCATGTTGAGCATCCCCTCGGTGCCGATGCCTCACATCGAGATCACCTTGGGCACGACCATCGCCCTGCTTCGACACGCGACGGCCGCACCGATCCTCATGATCGCGGTTGCCGCCTGCATCTTCTCGGGGCTATCGACCTATCAGAGCGCCTATGCAGCATCACGTGACCTCAATCCCGACCTCTTTTTCCTAGTATTCACCATTACCAGCGTGGCGCTCCGCTTTTCTGTCGCCCATACGCTGGACCGAGTGCCCGTACACCGGCTTGCGCTCGCGCTCTTTATCGCGACCGCCGCCTCCTTGGCGTTGTTGCTTATTAATTCCGGCGATGAACTGCTCTATATTCTGGCCGCCGCAATCTTCGCCACAGGCTACGGGCTCAGCTATTCCACCCTTAATGGAATGGCCGTCAATCTCGCTGGCGAGCGTGGGCTCTCCGTACCGGTTACCTCACAGATCTTCACCTTAGCCTATTTTCTCGGGTTGTTCGGCTTTCCGTTCCTTGGAGGGCAGTTGATCCGCGAATTTGGCCTTGAAGCGATGTTGCTCACGCTATTGGGTGCGACCGCCTTTAACGGAGTGCTCGCAACCGCACTCCGCCCGAAGGCAACAACTGGCTCTCTGTAACATGAGAAAGGAGCTCACGACATGCTGACCGACGCACAAAAGGCGAAATGGCATCAGGATGGATATCTTCGACTCGAAGGCTTCTTTGATGCACCTACGCGCGACAGGATCTCTGGTTTCGTCGAGAACGTCTCTCGCTGGGAAGTAAGCAACGACAAATGGATGATGTGGTTCGAGAAGACCACAGATGATCGCAAGATCATCTCAAAGGTCGAGAACTTCCTGGACTACCATGATGCGCTACGCCAGACGCTGCTGGCCGACGGTCGCATTTGCACCGCGATCGAGAAACTACTCGATGAAGACACGCGGATGCTGAAGGAGCTGCTGATCTTCAAGTATCCCGATAGCGGCGGGTACCGCCCACATCAGGACATATATCACATCCCCCACAAGCTCCCGGAGCGAATGGTGCATGCCGTAGCAGCCGTTGCGATCGACGATTCGGCTCCTGACAATGGAGGCCTATTCTTCACCCCTCGGCGCCATAAGGAGGGAGTATTTCCCATGGATGCCGGCGGTGTCATCAACCCGGAAGTGGCCGAGAGCTTTGAATGGGAACCGGTGTCGTGGAAGGCCGGCGACGTGTTTATTTTCGACGACTACGCGCCCCACTACTCACTACCGAACAAGAGCGATCGCTCTCGTCGCACGCTCTATTTGGTGTTCCAGCGGGCATCCACTGGCGGTCCTGATCGTGCCGAATACAACCGGATGAAGCGTGCCTATAATCCACCGGAGGGCAAGATCGCTGATCTCCAAGATCTAAAGACGCCTAACGGCATATTCTATCGCGAGTGATCGCTACTCTTTAGGAAAGACGACGTGTACACGAAGCAGATCGATCGCTCCCTGATGCGAACCGAATACGGCGTACTGGTTTGTCGCTTGCTGGAGCATTTGCCGGACGATCTCAGCCCCGAGTTCGGTGCCTCAGTCGTTGAGGTCACCCCCGGTGGCGCGGTCGATCTGCACGCGCACCATGAGCACGAATTATGGGTGCTGATTTCCGGTGAGGGAGAGTTCGAGGCCTCCGGGCAGATCCGGTCGGTCAAGGACGTGACTTTGTTCTACATGCCCCCGCACCAGACCCACGCCATCCGCAATCTCAGCCAGGAGAACACTCTGAAATTCCTCTCGATCTGGTGGGATTGACATGCGCACCTATTTCGTATGTCCGGCTCCCCCATGCCCCAATGGTAAATTACATCTCGGTCACGTCGGCGGCGTATACTTGCTCGCCGACATCTTCGTCCGCTTTCAGCGTATGGCCGGCCATCGCGCGCACTATATCACGGGCGCAGATGAGCATGGCACATATACGCTTCTAAAGGCACGAAAGCTCGGGCAACCCGTTAGCGAGGTCGCGCAAAAGCATATTGACGAAATCCTGCAGTGCCTGCGTGCGGCTCACATCACGCCTGATGTCTTCGTTCGCACGTCCAGCGAGATACACAAGGAGAACGCGCTAGCGATTTTCCGCGAGCTGCAGGAGGCCGGTTACGTTGAGGTCCGCCAAGGTGTTCAACTCTATTGCGAGCATTGCGATGAATTTGTCGCGGACTCGCTGGCAATCGGGAATTGTCCGGCATGCAATTCAGCGACCGACTGTAACTTGTGTGAGAACTGTGGCCTGGCAATTCGCCACGACACATTATGCAATGCCCGGCACACCACCTGCGGCCACAATCTTGTACTAAGGCCCGTTGAGCAGGCCGTGTTCGATACGCCCCGCCTCGCCCAGGCGCTGGACGCAGCCATTGGACAAAGCGCATGGCCCGAGGCCGTGCGGGAGAAGGCGCGAGCTTGGCTCGCCACCGATGTGCATGGTTTGCCGATGTCGCGCCACTTCAGTCATGGTGTGGAGCTACTAACCCCAGAAGCCTTGTTCGGCCAAACCCTGCTCACATGGTTTGAAGGCTTATGGTGCTTCGACACCGGAATTCGTGAGCAATGCGCCAATGATTTTCTGGACGCCAAATCAACCATGCACGACCCTAGCACCCGCCTTATGTTTTTCATGGGCCAGGACAATCGCTTCTACTACACGATAGGTGTGACCGGCGCCCTGCTCGCGCGTGGCTATCCTATTCCCACAAACCACTCGATCCAAGACTTCTACAAGCTCGAGGGCGAAAAGTTTTCGACCAGTCGCGACCATGCACTTTGGGCAGACGAAGTGGCGCACGCGGTGGATCCCAATGTACTTCGTTACGCGCTTGCTCAAATTGCACGGCCATTCGGCACTGACGAAAACGAGTTTAATGTTGACGGGTTGGTCACGGCGGCATCACAGCTTCGGGTCTGGGAAGATGCATTGCGCCAATATGCCAACAACGCACGCACATTGGACAGCAGACGCCTGAGATCTCGTTTGCGCATCCTGGCTCAGCGTTACGCGGATGCAATCGAGGAACTCCGATTTTGGGATGCGCTTGATATCGTCGATGGGTACTTCGAGGTAGCCGATTTTGCCCGTGACAACAGCGGCATGTGGAATGCCATGGAACTCTCGCTGTTCCTGAGCCTACTGTACCCTGTGGTACCTGAACTTTCGATCCGATATGGCCGGCATTTCTTCGGTGCAGCATGGCAGCCGTCCTTCGGGAAGCTGGCGGCGAAAGCTGGCCTGCCACCAAAGATAGACTTCCCACGCCTCAGCGCCGCGGTACCCACGCATTTCATCGCAGCGTACAATGAGCGTTTTCGCCGGCGCCAGCTAAGTGAGATTGCAGGATATGAATGAGCAAGCCATGAACTCGCCTGTCTCGACGCGCAGCTCCCTCGCTCAGGGCTTTGCGCCGTTCAACTACTCAGCTACGAAGCACGCCATCAATTTCGGGTATGGGCTTCCCGATCCGGCGATGTTCTCAGAGTTGGCCTGGCCGGACGCATTAAGCCAAAATACCGGCGTCGCCACCGCTGATCTGCTTCAATATACGGATGCGGTCGGTTTGCCCAAGCTCCGAACAAGGCTCGCACAGCGTTATAATGTGCAGCATCAGGAGGTTATCCTTACCGCTGGTGCTTCACAGGCTCTGCAACTGATCTGCGATACCTGGCTCGACCCGGGCGATGTGGTCCTGACCGAGGACCCGTCTTACCTGGGTGCACTGCGCATCTTTTCGATCGCGGGGGCCACCATCCTCCAGCTTGGGATGAGCGCCGATGGCGTCGATCTGAACGAGCTTGAATCGACCTTGCGCCGCAATGCCCGCGTGAAACTTTTCTACACGTCGCCAGCATTTCATAATCCGACCGGGCGCCAGATATCGCGCGACCATATGGCCCGCCTTGCAGCGATGCTAGCCCAGCATGGGGTGGCGTTGGTACAGGATCTCGTCTATTCGGAGTTGCCGTACAATGGTGCAGCTGATTGGCTGCCGCCAGGCGGCAACGTCATAAATATCCACAGCATCTCCAAGCTGGCTGGACCGGGATTGCGAGTGGGTTGGGTCCTTGCAGATTCGGATGTCATCACCAGGTTGGCACGCCTCAAATGCGACGGCGGCGTCAGCCCTATTGTCAGCAATATTGTTTTATCGTTGCTGCAGTCGGACGCACTTGATACGCACATTGTGCGACTACGCCAGCATTATCGTGCCAAGCGCGACAGCTTGAACACGTTGCTGCAGGATAGCCGGTTTTGCGAGCCAGACTATCTCCTTCCAAGCGGCGGTTTCTCGTTTTGGGTACGGCTCGCCCCTGGACTTGAGGCTGAAGCTTTCATTGAGGCTGCGCGCTGCGAGCACGACGTGCACCTTGTGCATGGCCGTCATTATGGCCCACGAGGTGGGCAGCATGTACGCCTGTGCTTTAGCTACCTTCCCACGAATTTGATTGAGGAGGGATTAGCGAGATTGGATAAGCTGCATGCAAAGCTGTGCACGAGATCGCTACGGGCGCTCGCGGAAAATGGCCGATGCGAACTGTGATATACCCCGAGTTTTACCCAGTAATGACGCGCCGGTCCAATACGTCTGCGAGCTCGAGGGGTGGCTCCATCAACATTCGTTTTCAGGACTAATTGCCTCCCGAACGGGAGGGATGACTTCCAACGTCCGGCAACGACGGTCTTCGGCTATAAGCGCGGGTTGGGGTGACGACTAGCCGAGCAAAGCGTTCAGGACTAAGCTACAACAGCAGCGCCAGCTCGGCGAAGATTAGACCGGGCCTATTTATTGGTCCGCCGCAGCGCCAATCACGTTGGCCGTGCCAGTCTCGTAGCGATAGATTAGATAAGATATCGGCGGCCGAGATGGCCGTCACCCTTCATGCGACCAGTCTACGGGGTCCATGGAGGAGTGACGCCTGAGCTCGCGTTTGATTGCGCCAAAGACGCAGCGCTTCTGGCCGAAAATCAAGACACGGCAAAGGTTCGACAAATAGCTCCCGGTCGACACAGGCGCGTTCGATGGAGTGGCCGGTGATATCTCGGCGGCATTCGATAATGCCGCCGAGCTGTTGCCGTCATACGGTTGGTCGGCAGCGCCTTGCGTTCCGCACGAGCTGGCCTCACGGGCACGGCCGGTGGAAAATGGCGGTGAGTGCATGACGCCGAACTCGGATGATGCTGAGCTTCTTCCGGCCGATGTACTTCGACTTCAGGTGCTTCCGCGCGGTGCTTCTACCCTCGCTGCGCGCTGACTACCGTCGGTGTCCGAGCGGGATCCCCAACTTTCGCGCCTTCTGACGCAGCGATCCGGTGGTTCGCTTTGTAAGCCTCGCGATTTTTGTAACGGGTGTTTTCGCCTTCGAATGTGCACGCAGTTCCTTCACGTCAGTCTTCGTGTACTCACGACGTACAATCTTCCTGTTCAGCGTCTTGGCCATAATAACTCCCTTGGCATTTTCTGAGCACGCATCTAGCAGGGATAAAGTGGAACTGCCAAGCATGCGTGGGTTGCATGCGCAAGGCCTCCTGAACCCATCGGATATCCGTCACTTTTTCCAAGCTCAGGAGCGGCCCATCTAGATCGAAGCTAATCTAGCTGCTGGCCACGCGAATATGTCACTGGTAAGTATAAATCTGGGCCTTACACATTGATTTGCACGGACGCAATGCTGAACGAGCGTTGCGAAGAGTACTCGAGAAGCCCGCGCTCGATTCGGCGCCTCGCGCTGTCCGGGTCGCCAAAAACTCCGGCCAGCAATTTCAGGCTGGTTTGAGGGATCGCAGGGACGAAGCTCGCTTAAGCCTACGCGTCCAGCCAGCCGATCTTGCTTTTTAGGAATTGGAGCCCAGCACCTGAAAGCTGGCATACTCCTTGTTGTCCCGGCCATAGCCATGACCGCCAGCATCCGGCTCGTAGAGATAAGCCTCATAGCCCATCGCCTGAAGCTTGGCGACCATCTTGCGAGCGTGCCCGGGATGAACGCGATCGTCCCGCCGCGTCGTGGCGATCAGGATCGGCGGGTAGTCTTGCCCGGGCTTGGCGATATGGTAGGCGGAATAGGTCTTGAGCCATTCCCATTCCTCGGGCTTGTCAGGATCGCCAAATTCCGCGATCCAACTCGCGCCCGCGAGCAGCTTGGTGTACCGGCGCATGTCGATCAGTGGGATGGTGCAGAACAGCGCGCCGAAACGCTCAGGGTACCGCGTCAGCATATTGCTGATGAGAATGCCGCCGTTCGATCCGCCCTCGGCCGCGATCCGTTTTGCCTGTGTGACGCCGCGGCGGACAAGGTCGGCCGCAACGCTCGCGAAATCATCGTGGGAGAGCGGCTTGCCGGCGAGGCGTCCAGCATCGTGCCATCGCGTGCCGAACTCGCCGCCGCCGCGCAAATGTGCCTGCACCGTGGTGCCCCCACGCTCGAGCCACAGCTTGCCGAGCGCGGAATTGTAGTACGGCTTCACTGAGATGCCGAACCCGCCGTAACCGCTCATATGGACGGGCGCTTCGCCCGTCTCCTGTTTCGGGCCGGTCTGCACATACGGAATGCGCTCGCCGTCGACCGAGATCGCCTCATGCTGAGTGACCACCAGACCATCAGCAACAAAGGTCTTCGGCGCCTCCTTCAGCACGGCTGGACTGGCGACACCCTGCTCCAAAAGCATCAGTAACGGAGGCGTGAGCGGATCCTGGATCCTCGCAAGCAGGTCACCATTGCTCTCGGATGGATCGCGATCAAGTGGCCAGACATCAACGACGCCGATATCGGGAAGCGCACTCAGCCGCTCGCGGCTCCAGGTGGAGGCGGATGGCGTGCAGATCCCGAACACCGGCCTTAGCTCGTCGAGGACGGAGAGTATAAGCTTGCCGGCGGACCAAAAAACTCTCTGCAGTGCTCGCCGCGGGCTTGCCACAAAAAGGACCGCGAAATTGCGCTTCCCGGCAAGAAAGGAGCTCAACGATATGCCGATCAGGGTATCGGCCGGGTAGATCACTCCGGCGATTGTCGCAGCCGAGCGGAGCTTGACCGCGAGCCAATCCTGATGCGCCTGGAGCCAGATATCGGTAGGAAGGTCGAGCTTGATCTTCGCCCCCGACTCGGTTCCTAGCCATGTGTGGGAATTGAAGAAATTCAGCTGTTCGGTGAACCAGACGCGTTTTTCTTGGCCGGTTCGATCGATCGTGCAGCTGACGCCGATGCGATCGGCGGTCGTCTCAAACACCACGGCCGCTCGTTCGATGGGGTCAGCGCGGTGCCACAATCGGACGGTCCGGGCATAGCCCGAAACTGTCGCCATGCCCTTGCCATAGGCGCTGGACACCAGCAGCTTGTCCTGATCGACCCAAGTGGCACTGCTCTTCGCTTCCTCAAGCACAAAACCATCGGGCACAAAACTCTTCGTGGCCATGTCGAACTCGCGCAGCGTCACGGTATCGCTGCCGCCCCGTGACAGAGCGAGCATGACTTGCGAGCTACCAGGCAGCATGGCAGTCCAGCTTACAAGCCAGTCCTCGCCTTCAATGGCCGCGAGCCGATCCATATCGAGTAGAACGTCCCATGAGGGCTTGGACTTTCGAAATTCTTCTAAAGTCGTCCGACGCCAGAGGCCCCGCGGACTATCGGCATCTTTCCAAAGGTTGTAGAGATGGTCGCCGTGCCGGCTGACATACGGTATATTGTCCGCCCGGTCGTAGATCGAAGCCAACTCGTCGCGATCCTGCGTGAATGTCGCTCCGCCGAACACCTGCAAAGTTTTGCCATTCTGCTGCTCGACAAAGTCAAGTGCCCGCGAGCCCTCTATCTCTTCCAGCCGGAGATAGGGATCATCATCTGGAGCGGAGAGCGATGGCTTTCCGAGCCCTGGCGGCTCTGTCGGCGAAGTTCCTTCAACCACAAATCACTCCAATGTTAGCATCAACTGAGCTTTTAACGCTGCCAACGCCCACATTATTTTGACTCCAGCCTACAACCTGACGCGCCAGTCACTTCAAGCTCTTCTTTCCCACAACAGCACTGCGATTGTCGGCGGCTCAGGGCCTTGCACGGCCTGAGGCGCGCTTCTGCGCATTTGAATAGCAGGCCTATGATAGCTGTTCAGATCGCCGCCTTATGTGAATGGGCCACGGGCGGGAGCCTTAGGGGATGCGGGGCGTGCTTTGCATCCCTTGCTCGAACGCGGCGAAACAGCCGCTTTTCGAAAGTGGCCAAGAAACACGAAATAGCCGTAGCCGGAGCGCCGACGATGCTGATCGAGGAGTGTTTCACAGCTCTTAGCGTCTGCGATCAGGTGACGGGTTAGCGGTCCTCTACTCGAGTTGATCGAGCGACTGCCGCGCCTCAGTCATTCTGTTACATCGAGACCTCGCCAAATGGTCGGGACCGAAAAGCTGAAAGCATGTCAGCCGACTTGGTATCGTGAAAACGGAAAGCCGCGGCGACTGACCATCGATCCGCTCCCAATGCGCAACAAAGCCGGGCCGCACCGCCATGCCGCGGTCGTCATCCAGTGCGATGAGCGATTCGAAACAATCTGCGGCCTGCTTCGCCCGCTGACGGAGTCAATCCCAATGACGAGAGCAAGGCGTTGGAACTCCGGACATGCCAACTCGAGCGCCACCGGCGCATCGATCGATGAAGCTCATTAGAGCACTACGAAACCGAGTCGCCATAGGGCGCATCATCGTCAGAACTCGCGCGGGCGCGGTTCGAGGGGCGACTGGCGCCAACTAGGTGTCCATCTTGCCAAGCCGTAATCGATGACTACGGCGGTGTCAGAAATCCAACAAGCCTCAGCATTCTTCGTTTGGGGCCGCCGCTGGCACGCGCGTTCTCGCGTCGGGGCAAGATGCGCCGCTCTTCCGCGATCGGCACGCCCCTTGCTGGGACGAAGACGAAGGCCCCGCAGCCAATGTTGCTCGCACCGCACTGCGCCAGGAGTTCTTGATGAGATCTGCTCATTCTCGTGTCGTTCTGAGGATAATCAGACCGCGCTTTCCTTAGTTGAATCTGCGCTCTCTGCATACGGTCGGCGGCTCTTTGTTGATAATCATTTGGCCGCATAAGCTGCATCACGGACGCATTAGGCAAGCCATTTCCTGAAAGCGGAGTCAATCCATGCTTAAGGTGAAGTCCATCGGCCACGCAGCTTCCCAGAATCGATCATTACGATTGATCGCTGTTCTATACGGCTTGCTCGCTTACGCGGCTTTTCTTGTCACCATTGTCTACACTGTCGGCTTCGTAAGCGGCATAGGCGTGCCAAAGACGATTGACACGGGGCCTTACACGTCCGTCGTCGACGCGCTTTCCATAAACACGTTGTTGATGGCTCTGTTTGCCATCCAGCACACCGGCATGGCGCGCAAGTGGTTCAAGAACTGGTGGACACGATATGTCCCGAACTACATCGAACGAAGTACTTACGTGCTAATCGCGAGCCTTTGCCTCATGTTGCTATTCTGGCAGTGGCGGCCGCTTCCAGCGGTTATTTGGCACGTCGAGGACCCCGACGTATCCGTAATGATTGGGACCCTATCATTCATCGGCTGGACGCTGGTGTTCGCCAGCACCTTCCTGATCGATCATTTCGAATTGTTCGGACTGCGTCACGTTATCGCCAATCTCAGGGGGCGCGGCATAGTCGCGCAGCAGTTCCGGACGCCGCTGTACTACCAATTCGTGCGACATCCCATCTATCTCGGCTTCATCATCGCGCTCTGGGCTGCGCCAGTGATGACAATCGGGCATTTAATGTTTGCAGCCGTGACCACCACCTACATCTTTGTCGGGATTTTCTTCGAAGAGCAGGATCTTCTCCAGCTGTTTGGGGAGCAGTACGGCCAATACAAAAAACAAGTCAGCATGCTCATCCCGTGGCGCAAATTGGACTCGTAGGGATCAGATCGAAAAAGGAAGTTGCTCCCAAAATGTGCATTGCCAGGTTCACGACCCCATCGGAGACCTGCGCTCCATCCATCTCAGATATCGCTGTGTCTGAAGGGCCGAAGACGCACAGTTCATCGGCACTCTGACGTTCGCTGCTACGCATGCAGCAAAGCATTATCGAGCTGCTAGTCCGGTTCAGTATAGGGAATCATTTCGCGCGCGGCCTGTCGGTGCGATGGAGGCGGTGATGACCCACCACGCAGCTCTCCATGAACCAATTGCCGATACAGCATGGCATCCACGCCGCGCTTATCCTCACAGATGGACACGACAGCTTCGAGGAAAGCACACGAGTTGTCATTGACATCTAAATTCACTCGTGGCGCACTCCTATTGTTGTCCATCACCGAACGCATACGGTGGCCGTCCTTCGTCAACGAGCTTCGACACACCGCCACCAATTACATTGTCGAAACTCCTGTACGCATCTGATACAGATCGCTGCGTTCATTGTTAGTGATATTCAAGCGTACAACCTCACGCAGCGTCAGAATCAAGCCGATTCTTTGAGAGTGAATGTTGCGCCGCAGTTACAGCAATTCGCGGTGGCGCTGTTATGACGCGCGCGGCCGGGGGCCCTCTAATGGAAGAAGCTCGAAATGAAGAACTTGTTGCTTATGACTGCGAGCATCGTCGCACTCAGCGCTGCGGCGCCTGCATTCGCTGCGGATCTCGCTGCACAGCCCGTCTACACCAAGGCGCCACCGACGCCGGCACCGGTCGCGGTCGCGCTCTACGACTGGAGTGGTTTCTATGCTGGTATCAACGGCGGCTGGGGTTCGAGCCATAGCTCCTGGGATTTCGCAGGCACGACCCCTGAGGGCTCCCACGACGCAAGCGGCGGTACGGTCGGCGGGCAGATCGGTTATCGCTGGCAGATCGGCCAGACAGTGCTTGGCGTCGAAGGCCAGGGCAACTGGGCCGATTTCAACGGCTCCAATGTCAGCACGGCCTTTCCGGCTAATAGCAATCACACGAGGGTAGACGCGTTTGGCTTGATGACTGGCCAGATCGGTTATGCCATCAGCAACGTGCTGCTCTATGCCAAAGGGGGCGCCGCCGTAGTGAGCAGCAACTATCAGATCAACTCCGTTCCTCCAGGCACGCAGCTTGGCAGCGCGGACACCACACGTTGGGGGGGCGCCGTTGGTGCTGGGCTCGAGATCAACCTGACGCCGAACTGGTCAGCTGGTGTCGAGTACGACCACGTGTTCATGCCGACCAGCGACGTGAGCTTCGCAGCCGTTGGAGGTGGTACGCTTGGGAACGATCGCATCCTCCAAGATTTCGATCTCCTAACCGCGCGGCTCAATTACAAGTTTGGCTGGCCTGTCGTCCTCAAATAACGATCTTCTCACCTGCAATCGCGATCGAGAGCTCCGACCCTTGGGCCGGGGCTCTTTGAGCTATTCATTTGGATGTCGGCACTTGCGTGCCTTTTTTTGGAAAGTGCCAGCTTCAATATATTTGAGGTCCGTTCCGAGGGCCCGGGGAGACGTCGGTGCGGAAGTGCTGAACGACACCGAGCGCGCAAGGCGCGATGATATGATCGGTTCAATACTACGCTCGACGTGTCAGTGTCGGTATCCGCAAAAGCTTCGGTTTCGGTAATCGAGCGACTAAAAATGGGCTTGTATGCACGTTGCTGCTTTTTGCTGTATTGGAAGCATCAATTCCGGCGGTTTGCATTCCGGCAACCAAAAAGCGGACGTCATCCTGCCCGCGAAGTACACCTAAACCAGCTCTTTGGCGTGATCGGCAAAGTGGCGATGATGTGCGATCTGCAGTGTACGCCGGTAGCATTCGAATAGTGCGAGGAGCACCTGGGCAAGGCATATTCGCTCCCGAAAACCAAATCCATCTCGCCGCAATATTTTTGCCGCATCATCGAACGCCGCTACTTCAGGAACTCTCACATTGCCTAGTCGCATTTTGCACTACCAGCTATCAAGAATGGCCAGACGTGCAGTCGGCCCGGCGATGCTGCAGCGCAAGCGATCTTGCGAGCGCGGTAAATGTTCACCAGGACAGGCACATCTACTGACGACGGCCGAACGAATGGCAGCGCCAATCGGTCGCAGTCACGCCCCAGTAGACGTTCGGGGCGATTCAGGCGACAAGCGCAGCCGTTTGAGCCCATACCGCCGCGAGGCGCGCTCCTTCTCAGATTTCAGTTCACCACATTCATGGGGAGTCCTGCGAGCGGACGCCACACCAGCTAGGCGACCATTCGGCGTTGCCAACGCAGGCGCCGACAATTCAATAAGACCAAGACGAAGCGCCTTTACCAGGGCTTGAGTCCGATTCGCCGTGCCGAGCTTTCGTATTGCGTTCTTAAGATGAAAATTCACGGTATTCTCACTAACATTCAGTATCTTACCGATTTCCCAGGACGATTTGCCCTCCGCCACCCATCGTAGGCAATCCTTTTCGCGCTCCGATAGGGTCACTTTCCTATCGCAGGCGCTGTCGGTGGGCCTTGCGATGTCCGCAAATGCAACATGGAAGTGCCACGCCAGCGCTTTGAGACGCTTCACATTCGCCTGAGGATCGGCATCATCAAAACGGGACGCGAATGACACCACAGATATTCGGCCTGATGGCCCAAATAGTGGCACGCTGATGCCACGCTTCAGGCCTGCCTCTCTGGCCTCCTCCAGTACGCGTTGCTCACATGCCTGCAGCGGATATTCTTTGGCGAGTTCGTCCCATAGAAATGGTCCCGCAAACATCGGTGTCCGCCGCACCACCGGATCGACGGTATAGTACTTGCGTTCCAAATAGCGCTGACACCAATCAGTCGGAGCCTTCATTGCTACCAGAGGCGGTGGGCACCCCGGTAGACGAAGCGGCTCCGCGAACGTGAGCGCTCCGTAAGTGACCTCTGTGAAGCCCTCTTGACTTGCACAGCTCACAAGCAGATCAAACAGCGCTTTCAGAGATTGCGTTTGGTTCGCGCATTCGACGAAGCTGAAGAGATTCATATGGCGCCTCACGCGATCGCCAGAAGGCCGCTATTGCGCCGTTCGACTGAGCTTGTTTCGGACGCAGACTAGCTCGCAACCTGTTCCAGTTCACCATGCGGTCGCGCAAATGCCGCGACAGCCGCGGACCGCAAGCGGATCAGCGCAGATTAGATCTGCATACGATGCCGACACTGGCGAAGTCGGAACGTCCGCGCGTTTGAGCCGGTTTGGATCGCGGTGTCTGCGTAATTCCCTCGACGCCCGACCGATGGTAGATCGTGCGGGATACGCCTGGCCGATATTCCGCCCTAGATTGAATGGACTTGAGGGTCGCCCGATCCGGCGGTCGAGCATTAGTCGGTCACTCGATCGCTCGCGCGGCGAGTCTCTCCCCCCCATTTTTGACCAGTTGCGTGAACTCCAGTGCGCAAGTCGGGCTGATGCCGGGACCTGGCTGTTTGAACTCACGATTGACGATCTGCTTGCGGGCGACAACAAGCTCGGCCGGACTATATCTGCTGCAAATTCTTGGGGATCGCGACCGCCGACGCATAGCTGATCGGCGGTGAGCCGCCGCCGGCGAATACGGGATCGCCAAAGAGCACGGCAGGCAAGGACAACGCCGTGGGAAAGGAATCTAGTTCGCCTGCGCGTGTTACTGTGAGGAAAGTGATTTCGCCATCGAGCTCTTCGCGCAGGTCCAGCACCCCTTCTAACAAGAGCCGTTCGAGGCGAGCCATGACTGTCACCGCTCGGGCGCTGGCTGATATTGGTGAGAGGCCGCACGCGAATTCGCGTGGACTCGGGAACCCATTTGACGCAGATGACGCTGTGCATGCGCTCCTCCGAGAACTTTGCAAGGCTCGGAGATGAGAGCAGCAAGTGTCATACCACTCACGGCCCACGCGACAATTCGTCGCCAACCACAAGCACTTGAAGTGATCGCCAGATTTTGACCGACTTGAAGCACTGCGACCTACGTCGGGATTGCGACAGCGCGATTTGCGTAGCTCCGACATCCGTTGAGGAACTTCAGACGCGGCAAACGAATACCTTCTGGCACTCCCAAAGGCTGACCACGCAAACCTGCGGGGCTGTCACGCTCGCGAGCGATCCCTCGTCACTGTTGTCGACATCCAACGTTGTGCTCCGGTCAACTACCAACGCTAGCAATTGATCGAGATCACGCAGACGTGCCAGTCAGTGCCTAGTCAAGGCGGCGCAGGTCACGCCTCCTAGGATACTCGGCGTGCAACATAGATTTGTTCGCGCAACCGAACCCGATCAAGGTGTTAACTCGCCACCTGGCGATATGCTTCAACCTCAGATTTGCTCGAACCATGACCTCTCCTTTATTATGGAAGCCCATGATGGACTTTCCGGAGCAATCGCCCAGCGCGCAGGCTTCAAAGCTCTCTGGGCGTCAGGCCTGTCAATTGCGTCCTCTCTCGGCTTCCGCGATGCCAATGAGGCCCCTTGGAGCCAACTCGTCGACGTGGTCGACGCATCGTGGACTCGAGCAAGCTGCCGGTACTCGTCGACGGCGATACCGGCTTCGGAAATTTCGACAATGCTCGTCTCTTAGCACGGATCTCTGCGGGCTTCAGCGGCGCGCCACCGGCGACAGCGGAGAATTCAATGCCGACACCGTTGTTGATGAACGCTGGTGTCGCAACAGTCTCGGGCACAGCTTCGGCGCACCAACAGTCTCCGGCTTTCCTACGGCATTGATCTTGAGAGACTTGGCAGGGGCTTGCGGCGCCTGACCGCAACTCTGAACGAGTGGAGCTGAATTTTGGTTTCACGAGCGCCGATAGAATAGAGCTTCCTTCGACCAACGATTCCGGGCCGCATCCTGGCGGGATGTGGCACGCGCTTGTGTGATCGCCACTAGGTCGATTTGCCGCCAGAGATTGAGGACGACCGGTTGACAGAAATGACTCAAAACGGCCGCACTCTGGATGCCGCCAGGGACGTGCTGCGCAAGCACAACGGGCTCTGGTTTTACGACGAATCCTACGTCATCTCGCGCCGGCGTGACTGACATAATCCAAAAGTAAACATCGCAAACGACCGCCCAACGGGGCGGGACAAGGGGTTACTGATGCGAGCGTCCTATCTCTTCACCAGCGAGTCCGTGTCTGAAGGCCATCCGGACAAGGTCTGCGACCGGATCTCCGATGAGATCGTCGATCTGTTCTACCGCGAAGGACCGAAAGCCAGCATTGACCCGTGGCAGATCCGCGCGGCCTGCGAAACGCTCGCGACCACCAACAAGGTCGTGATCGCGGGCGAGACCCGTGGTCCCGCATCGGTCACCAACGAGCAGATCGAGAGCGTCGTGCGCGGCGCGATCAAGGACATCGGCTACGAGCAGGAAGGTTTTCACTGGAAGACCGCGGATATCGAGATCCTCCTGCATCCGCAGTCGGCCGACATCGCGCAGGGCGTCGATGCGCTTCAGCCGGGCGAGGTCAAGGAAGAGGGCGCAGGCGACCAGGGTATCATGTTCGGCTACGCCACCAACGAGACGCCCGACCTGATGCCGGAACCGATTTTCTACGCCCACAAGATCCTGCGGCTGATCTCCGAAGCGCGCCACTCCGGCCGCGAGAAGGTCTTGGGCCCGGACTCCAAGAGCCAGGTCACCGTGCAATACGAGAACGGCAAGCCGGTCGGCGTGCGCGAGATCGTGGTCTCGCACCAGCATCTGGTCGAAGACCTCACCTCCAACCAGGTTCGCGACATCGTCGAGCCCTATGTGCGCGAGGCGCTGTCGAAGGACTGGATCAACGGCAAGACCATCTGGCACATCAACCCGACCGGCAAGTTCTACATCGGCGGTCCCGACGGCGACACCGGCCTGACCGGCCGCAAGATCATCGTCGACACCTACGGCGGCGCGGCCCCGCATGGCGGCGGCGCGTTCTCCGGCAAGGATCCGACCAAGGTCGACCGTTCGGCGGCTTACGCTGCGCGCTACGTGAAGGAAGGGTGGAATTTCATCACTCGAAAAGCCGCCCCTCTGCACCGCACCACGCGGTTAACAAATTGTGGCGCGCTGCTAACGAGTTCGGAATGCACTGAGGCGCCCCGATCGACGAGCAATGAGCGGCGGTCATTCTCTTGCACTGCGATAACGCAGCGGCGTGAATTATGTTCCATACAGCTAGTCATCTGGAATAGAAGTTCGTCGCATAAAAGATCGCTGGGGGCTCTGAAGGAGAGCGCTTGTGGCGAATGCAGGTGTGAGAGGACGGCCGACCGCGCCGTTGGTGCTGAGTCAGCAGGAGCGGACGTACTTGGAGAGGCAAGTTCGTCGTCATCGTGTTACCCGGTCGCTATCTGAGCGGTGCCGCGCGATACTGCGGTGTGCGGATGGCCTGCCAAGCAAGTCCGTGGCTACCGAACTCGGGCTCCATGAGCACACCGTTGGCAAATGGCGCCGCCGATTTTTGAAGGATCGCTGCGATGGCCTGCTCGACGAGGCCCGCCCTGGCCGCCCTCGCACCATCAACGACGATCAGGTTGCCGCGGTGATCGAACGAACGTTGCGGACGACGCCAGCCGACGCGACGCACTGGTCGATCCGCTCGATGGCTGCGGAAACCGGCTTTTCCCACACCACGATCCGCCGAATGTGGGCGGCGTTCGGGTTGCAGCCGCACCGTAGCCAGACATTCAAGCTGTCGAGCGGTCCGCTATTCGTCGAGTGAGCCGGAGGTCCATTTGAAGACACTAGGCCTGCAACCAGAGCGGTTGGCTGATACGGTGCTAAATTGCCTGCAGGCACGCGGGATCATCGCTCTGACATAACCGAATTGGCTCCGCAACGCGCCAGCGTAGAAAGTTCCAGGACTGGCCGCGCCATCTCCTTCAGGATCTGCTGAAGAGCAGAACGAAATTGTTGGCTGGTAGGTCAAACTTCTGATCGAGCGTCAATCCATACTTCTCGTTCGCTCTCTGAAGGTCCCGTACGTCTTTGAGACTCCATCCGGGTACACCGGCCGCCCGAATCTCCCTGTCGAAGGCCAGGTTCGATGGCGTGGTGTATTTCCCGTCAAGTTTGAAGGGACCATAGATGGCCACGAAACCAGATGGCTTCAGAAGTTTTGCGCCAAGCGCAGCGACACCATCGGCGATCGAGACCGGCGCAACCTGGAAGATGTTGATGACGAAGATGACGTCATAAAGCCGCTCATCGGCGCCTGGCCAAGTCGCAGGGACAGTGAGATCAATGAGAATGGGATCGGCAACGTTCTTGTTGCCGGCTCCGGCGCGGCATCTTTTGATGGACGCAAAGACGTCTCGATCGTAGTCGGAGGGCTGAAATCGCACGTTCGGAAAATGAGGCGCGAAGTAGTTGATATGCAATCCAGCGCCTGTCGCCAGCTCAAGCACGTCACCTTGCGTGGGAAAGAATTCTTCGAACGTTTTCAGGATCGGATCCTTGTTGCGGTTGCCCGCCCAGGCAACATAAGGGCTGAGCGGATGCGGATCGATATCAGGTCTTGGGCCGGACATTCGCGTATTCCTCAGCTTTCCGTACTCTAGCAAGAGGTCTTCGGTAGCAGCGAGATCAAGTTCGAGCAAGTTAGCCACCCAGAGACCTGCGGCTAGTCACGGCGCGGTCGATGCGGCGACCTAAGTCGCTCGGCCGGCGACAAACTCACTCTTCCACTTTTCGGCCCAAATCATCGCGTGGACCCGGTAGTGAGGGGAAGGCTATCATCTGACCGAGGCGCTGGACGGGGACGTGTATGATCGGCTTGACCGACTGTTCGATCATTTCCGTTCGCGCCGGTGACGTGATCGTGAAACCGCAACGGTCACGATAGCGGAGACGCCCACTGAGCATTCAAAACACCTTTCGCCAGGTCGAAGGCTGAACGTCTTCGGCAACACGGTTCACGCAAAATGAATTTTTCTCTCCGATCTTGCCTCGATAACGACTTCCCACAAAAGAGATCAGGGCGTGTTGATGATTTCAAAGTTACGCCAACCGCCGACTTTCTCTCTCGACCAGAGCAAGGACCTGCTATCATCGAGAGAACTGGAAAAAGGGGGCTCTATGTTACCCATATGCATATATTTTTGGCTTTGCCAGCTTGGTCGAATGACTCAACGATTGCGGAAATAATCTGGGCTAGTTGAACACTGCAGCTACCGACCAACATGACAATTACAAGACAATTTCCTACTTGAACCGCATTGCTCGCACCTGTCGGCTATATCTAGGTCAAAGGCGCGCGATTTTGAGCAGCGCGCGACACCTGCGCCCCCCACATCGATGGTGATGCCTCGTATCATGAGATTTCAGAGAATAGCCGCCCTGGCACCGCACAGTGGTGCCAGCTGTTGATCGGTAGAGTGATAACATGACGAGTTCCAGTAGGCGGCACGTAATCATCATCGGCGGCGGCGCCAGCGGCGTCCTGCTGACCTATCAATTGCTGCATCGGCCGACTCGCGATCTACGCCTCACGCTGATCGAGCAACGTCCCGATATCGGACGCGGTATTGCCTATCACACGGGCAACCCCGATCACCTGCTCAACGTACGCGTCTCGAATATGAGCGCGCTACCCGACCAACCAGATCACTTCTGGCGTTGGCTGAACGCGCATAGCGCGGACGCGTCGCTGTGTCCCGATCCCTATTGTTTCGTGCCGCGGCGCATCTATGGCGACTATATGGCCAGTTTGCTTGAGCAGCAGACTTCCGGTCCGACGGACGCACGGCGTCTGTCGATCCTGCACGCGACTTGCGTCGATATTAACGAGGGTCCGGCCGGCGTGTCGGTCAAGCTGGATGATGGCCGATCGCTCATGGCCGACAACGTCGTTCTCGCAACCGGACATGATACGAGGGCCAACCTGCCGGCTCATGCGAATCCCTGGGCGCCACCGTCGGCCGCTCACATCGACACCGAGGCAACCGTACTGATCCTCGGCACGGGGCTTACCATGGTCGACTACGTCCTATCGTTGCTGCGCGACGGCCATCGTGGATTTATCATCGCGATATCACGGCGCGGTCTGCTCGCAAAACCCCACCGCCACATCGATGCTTTGCGAATTGAGGAGGCGGAAGTTCCCTTTGGCGCCAGCATTAATCACCTGCTGCGCTGGCTTCGCGACCACATAGACCGGAATGCGGCGCAAGGCGGCGACTGGCGCAGCGTCATCGACGGCCTTCGGCCCTACACCCAGCGGCTGTGGCATGAGCTTTCGCAGACATCGAAACGCCGCTTTCTCGAACACGCACGCGCTTGGTGGGACGTGCATCGGCATCGGATGGCTCCGGAAGTCGAAGCGCGCATTGCCGAGGTGCTTGACAGAGGTCAGCTTGCCCTGATGGCAGCAAAGGTGACCAGCATCGAGCCCAACAATACCGGCGCGAGAGTCAAGTACCGCCTGCGGGGGCATTCCGATCCTCTCGACATCCAGGTTGGCGCGGTCGTCGATTGCACCGGCATCGTCAAAGATCCGCGCGCGACGCTCAATCCGGCAGTGCGCAGTCTATTCGACCGTGGCCTATGCCGTGTCGATCCGCTCTGCATTGGCATTGAGACTGATCGAAATTGTGGGGTCATCAGCCGCGCTGGCGCTACTTCGCGCCACCTCTTCGCGGTGGGTCCGCTCACGCGCGCGGCCTTTTGGGAGATCAACGCGATACCCGACATTCGCAGCCAATGTGCGGCGCTTGCAGCCCTCCTCGCCGATACCGGCGGCGACGCATCAACGCGAACCGCATGAAAGCGTCAGACTGCTGACGCTCGCCGAGTGAAGGCGGCCATCTACATGGATCAAAAAGCGGGAACGGTAGTTCGAACCAGCTCCTGCGGGCGTCAACGTGAGCTGCCAGAGAGCTGCCCGATTCCTCAGGTGTTACCTGAACTGCTCTGCTTGACGGCTGCTTTCGGAAGGGAGCGCTTAGCTGTCGGATATTGCCTTGATGGTCAAAGCCGTCAGGAACAGCCGTCATGTTGCCGAGCCTTCAAAGATGGGGCTGACACAGAGATTCGTGATCGTGGCACGAATTTCTGTCGGCAGCACGCCGTTCCACCGATGCGACCGCCGCCAACCGCCATAACAAACTTGAATCATGAGACGACACCTATCCGTCTACCTGATCCTTCTCGCCTGCCTCGCATTGCCCATGGGGCCAAGTCTACCGAAGAGAAGATATTGACGCTTTCTTTCGAAACGCGACTTGAGCAGCGCCTGCGATGCACGCGCGATGGGAGCGATCGGCCGCGAGCACCAGGGCTTTCGGCCGGATGAATTCGTCGCCTATGCGTTCGCCGAACCGGTCATTCGCGGCCATGCCATAGCCGCCGGCGGAGCCGCGTTGCGAAGCAGCGGCGCGTAATACCACATCGCGTATCGTTCCCGAAACGAGCGACGACGGCCTCAAAATCCGGTCATTCAACTACGCGCTCGGGGCGCCAGTGCTGAGATCAGCACTATTTAGTAGCTTAGGACCACCGCGCACTCACCGGCCTTGGCTAAAAACAGCTTGCATTTCGGCGGTCGCCCCATATCGGGCGGCCGGCGAGTAGTCGTGTTTCTCGATAAGATCACTTCGTTTATCTAAGATCCTGCTGTCGGTGCGTGCGACCCGCTCAAGCACATGGTTGGAGAAAAATTGCAGCGACACCGCTCCGGAATTGATGATGCCGGCAGTGGTTAGCGAGAGCACGCCTTCGTTTGAAATACTGATGAGCCCCGCTTCACTTAGCTTTTTGAGCTCGCGACGAAAGTATTGCTCCATGGACACGCCAAATTCCCTCTCGAAACGGAAGAGCGACACTCCGCTACTTCGCAACGCCAGCATCACCGTTCTGCGCATCAGGTCGTCTTGCGACAGGACGATACCCTTCCACACTGGTTTCTCGCCACGCTCGACCCTAAGCAAGTAGCGACCTAAATCTGCCTCGTTGTAGAACTGGCACTGACTCACGTAGCCAAATCCGCCAACCCCAAACGGGATCAGATTATTGTCGTTCCATGAATCGTATTTGCGGCACTGCTGAATGGAGTGCGGCTGCGACTTCTTGGTCCAGAAGAAGATCGGACCATGGCGATAGCCAAGTCTCGTGAGGATGTGCTCCGCCATGAAATGCATGATGATGCGCTCCTTCGCCCCGGCGAATTGATATCGCCCTCTGCTCAAATGGCGAGCTATGGGGTCCGTCGATTTGAACAACAATGGAAATATGTTGAATTTCTCCACTCCCATATTCAATAGACCGATGAGCGAGTCGTACCAGCTCCGCAGCGTTTGCTGCGGCAATCCATAGATGAGGTCCAGCGATAGATTCTGAACCCCCATCTTGTTCAGCAATTTGACGAGCTTACTCACCTCACCCACACCGTGACCGCGATTCAATATGCGCAAAATGTTTTGATCAAGACTTTGAACGCCCAGCACGAAGCGGTTTACGCCATTACTGAGCAGAGTGGAAATGCGATCTGCGGCATCCACCTGCTTTGCAAGAGAGGGATGCAATTCGAAGCTGACTTCGGACTTCGATAGATCAAAGCGCTGTTTGATCATGTCAAATAGCGTTTTGAGTTGTGGATTTGTCAGCATTGACGGGGTGCCGCCGCCAAAGAAAGCTGTCTCGATAGATCGGCCGGCGAGCGCCGCGTCCGACCAACTCATCTCTTTATCGAGAGCCGCCAGGTAACGTTCCACTCGCCCGGGACGTGGATTGATTTCCTTGGCGAAGTGACAAAAGGTGCAATACTGATTGCAGAAGGGGATGTGAAAGTAGAGATCGATCGACGATGTGATCTCGCTCAACAGCCTTTCGGCATTCAGCTCACCCATTGCTTTGAGAGGTGGATAGGTACCGACAAGGTAATCATTGTAGGTGTCAAGGTGTAGTTTTCGAGCCCTCAGCATGTCGAGGTTGATGTCGTACGAGCGGTCGATCGCGAACTCTAGAGCCTCGCAATAGCTTGGCGCGCGCATGTCTTTTTGTCTCCTTTAGCTATCGTACGAAGGCAGGGCGCGACGATACACAGGCGTCAGAGGGGCGACCTTCGGTTCGGTGTCGATACAGGCGCGGTGCAATTCGCGCGAGCACACAGAGTGGTTGCCTCGGCTCCATCCAGATCATATCCTGCGTTGCTATTCACTTCAGCGACACCAACAGTCATAGTTCGGCACGGACAACGACAGCGGCACCAGCATGCCGGAGCGAACCTCCAGCGGGACCGCACTCAAGGAGGCAGCGTCCATCGCATTGATTTACGACCGGTCGAACACGCACATTTCAAATCCTGGACAGTGGGAGCACAACGTGCTGCTCATTCTTCTCCGTGTCCAGCAATTGGCGTGCCATCAAAAACGTCCTACGAGGCTTGCGTGAAGTAGAACGAAAACTATCGGCTTCGCACCGCATCGGCATAGACTTGCGCGCTGTGTTCGGTTCTGGACATCGGCGTCTAGAGCCGAACACGATTGAAACACGACAGCTGGAAAATGTCGCGTGATGACGGTCTCACTTAAGCGCGGACACGGACATCCACCCCGCAAATGTCTCCAGAACCGCGAGGTTAGGACGACCTGAGTGTTCCTCTTGTCAGCCGAGTTTCTTTCGCTCCGCTCCATGGCAGGCAGGCGACGCTGCGCTTCATCCGGGATCAGCTGATGGAGAACCGCTGGAGCCCGCCTGTTGACACCCGTCTGGCGCTGGCGGGCATGCCGAGCGGGTGCGTGCACGGTGCTGATCACCGCGAGCCGCCTCACAGCGATCACGCTCATGATGCGGCGTCCGCAAAGCGGATTTGCAGGAAGACTCGTCTGAAATGGCTGCGCTTGATGCAGGTGAACTCGTATCTTGCAACGACCAGCAACGGCTCCGGCTCTGCTGGTTTCACATATTCGCAATCTGCCGAAAGCTAGTCCCAAGGCCACACAGAGGAGAACTTTTTCCGAGGTGTTCAGGACGTAGAAGAACTCTTCCCAGAAGACCGAGAATAGAACACACACCATTCCACACCAAACGAACTCTCGCTTCCGCTTGTCTAAATGATCACGCCACGTCGAAGAGAGCGCGTCGATGGTTTCAAAGTTCTCATGGCTACTGACCTTCTCTTTCAACCAGAGCAAGGATGCGCTACCATTGACCGCAAGGTTCTATGCGGCCCATGCCTCTTCTTGGCCTTGCACGCTTGGTCGAATGCTTGACGCTAACGAAGAATGCGCTCAGTGACCGGCACGATCTGCAACTCCCGACGCGCATCACAACCTCCAAGACCCTTTCCTATTAGACTGCAAGCCTCGCGCTTGTCCGGCTATTCCTGGGGGTCGATAGCTGCGATTTTGAGGTCACCGTCGCGCGCGACGTCGAAGAATGGAGTGTGGATGGAGCGCGTTCGGCGCGCCAGTCTCGTTGTCTCATTCGGCCCATGGCGGCTCGAGTGATGAAGCGGCGATTCGGCCGCGATGACCTCATCTTGGTCCAACAGACAGACGAAAGGAGCAGATCATCTGCCTCGCGCTCGTCAGGCAGGCAGGCAGGCAGGCAGGCAGGCAGGCAGGCAGGCAGGCAGGCAGGCAGGCAGGCAGGCAAATGTACGGCCCTGGCAAAATCGATCTGATCCAAGAAAAATGAATCGGCGCAGAAACAAGGGGGCTGCTCCAAGATTGCGTCAGAGCAAAACATTGCCGCCCCAAGCTTTAAGGGGGTCGGCGTCCAAAATGTGGAGGCTGATCGATACCCCCGGTAAGGTAAGCTAAAGCGCGATGAGATCAGGATGAATCGTCATCGCGCTTTAGGTTGTTGTTTGAGCATGATCTCCGCGCAAACGCGTTTCCGCGTTTGTCGCGAGGGAAAACCGCTCCACACTTTGCGCTAACGCGGCCCTTCGGGTCCGGATCATGCTTCTGGCCGGCAGCGAAGTCGTCTGTGCGGGAGAAAGGTCCGTCGATGACGCACCCCAACGGCATCTTAAAGACCGCCGGGGTACGGCCGGCGGCGGATCAACTCCTGCGGCGACCCGCCGATCGACGTGTTGCTCGCCGGCCTGCCAACGACTTGGAAAGAGGGCGCATCTTGGCCGACGTATCGGCAGATCCTCAAATCGCAAAGCGAGGGGATCGCCTTGGCCGGCTCGTTCAGGCGAGCCCACCATCCTCGTGTCGGCGAGGGCTGTTCGAGCCAACTTCATCAGCCTAAGCCGGCATCAGCTCCAAGTCGGTCCTGGAGCGCCGGCCGATCGGCGACGAGGTGGTCAAGGTGCAGCGGCTCGCGTCCTGGCCGCTCTCCTTGCGCCAATCGTCTCACCAGCGCCCGCGTGGCGTCCACGACAAAGACGCCGCAATCATAACCGTTCTGCTGCCGGGTTATTCGGGCTACCTGCAGACGGACGCCGAGTCTTGCTGCGAGTTGTTCTGCAACTGTGGTGTTGTGTGCCCCGGCGGAGTCGTAGTGGTACGCAAGCGCTCCCTCCGGCGCGTGGCGATCCACGAACAACAGCGACCAATGCGTGCCTTCGTCATCAGCATGACCATCGCTCACTGGCACGAGCAGGAACCTGGCGGTGTCGTTACCATCCCGATCATGTACGATCCGCTGGAAAGTTTCCAGCCAGCCGCTCGGGCTCGGGGTCAAGCGCAGCAGATGGGCTTGGGCCGGCTGAACGAACCGCATCTCGGCCGCCAGACCCGGATTGTCCCTCTGCAACTGCTCATTAAGGAGCGCGTAGTCCGCCGCGATATGCTCGTCACCCAGCCATTCCGTGGCGCCAGGTACCAAGCTGGCGTGGAGCGAGGCTGTCGGATCCAAAGAAGCGACCTGACCATCGGATGTTTTGCGCGGAAGAACCCGCGGATCATGAGCATCATCAGGCATCTTCTGCTGTGTCGACGACAAATCAACCACGGACCCAACGCTTCCGTAGACGTCTGACCGCGGAGCGCTCGCAGGTGATGGTGCTGCGGGTCCCAGCCTCTGCTCCTTGAGCCGAACCGAAGCTTCTGTGCTCGGAGGGTTTGACGCTGTGGGAAGCCCCTGAAACGAGCTGGCCAACAACGCTTCTTCCCCGGCACCGCCACAGAGATAGCCGTGCAGCGCCGTCACACACGCATCCGCGTTCTTGTTGTCGTTCCTCTTATGGGGCGGAACGACCGTGATATCTGCTTGGCGATACTGCGGAATTCGCTCCTTGACGATTTCCTCGAAGAGCTCCTTCTTGATGGCCGCCTTGGTCGCACTCCCCTCGCCCGAGGTCTCCTCCGCCTCGTCGATCCGCAACAACGGCCGGCTAGTGTCATTTGCAAGGCGCTTCCAAATCTCGCCGCGGTCGGTATCGAGCCAGATCGAGACCGCTTTATCTAGGATGAGGCGCCGCGTTTCCTCGCGCTCGAACGAGCCACCGCCGGTTGCAAGGATTAAGTTCCCTTTCGCGACCAACTGCGCGATCAAGCTCGCCTCGCGGTTTCTGAACCACTGCTTGCCTTTGTCTTTGGCGGCGAAAATTTGCGTAATCGCCATACCGGTCTCCCTTTCAATTTTCTTGTCCGTGTCGACGAAGGCGAGCCCCAGTCGTCGTGCGAGAGCAGGGCCGATGCGGGACTTTCCGGCGGCTGGTAGTCCGACAAGCACAACCGGCCGCGAGCCCAGAACAGAGACAACCTCTTTTGCGATCAGTGATCTCTCGGGCATTCTTGACCGTTCGGCAGCTCGCGGGCCAAAGATGGCGCCGGCAGCTGATCGAGCGTCGAGTTCGTTTCCCCAGTGGGAAATCTCTCTGGCGCCCTCCGGGATCGGCACGCCCTTACAGACCTCCCGCGCGCGCTGGGCGAGTTGTTGCGTAGCCTCGTCCAGAGCATCTCCACTCGCTCGCAGCCGCAGCCTGCCTCGCTCCTTGTAGGTATCGTGATTGGCAATCTTGGCTTCAAAGCTCTGTGGCGTATGGAACTCTACCTCAAAGCGATAGCCGTCCGGCGTGGTCAGCACTGTGGTGACGCCGAGGAAGGTTGGATCTCGCATCCTGAACCAATTCCTGGTGCTGACCTCGGCGTAGCCCCGCTCATCGAACGCCAACATGGCCTTCTTGAAACCATTTGTGAAATCCTTGCCAGGGATTTCGAAGAGATGACGAACGGCGTTGCTGATCAGCTGGGTGTTGCCGTCAGACTTGATGATCGCTCCCGTCAGTTGGTCTGTCATTGACCCCTTTGATCTCAAGCAACGATTTAAACGAGGCATGCTCACCTCGATATCCGCCCGCCTGAGTATCTCGGCGACCCGAAGGGTCGCCGTGGTGATGTCGTTCTCTTCTTCTACGGCCCTGGCAGACTCCGCCCCGGCGCGGTCGGCAGCCTCCGCGCTGGTCAAAGTCATCGCCATAGCGGAATCATCCGTGGGGAGCAGTCGAGCGGAGGACTTAGGGAGGATGTGTTTGTCGGCAGCGAGCTTGATTGAGGCTTCCATGACTGAAGCCGCTAGCGTCGGATTGTCCTTCAGATCGTCCAGGGACGTATCGACATCGAACCTGCCATGCATGAGCGTGGCAGCTACGCCTTTGATATAGGGCACGGCTTTCAGGCCCGGCGTCTTGTGCAGGAGGCGCTGAAGGTGTTGGCCTTTTTTAAGGAATAGGCGGGCACTTGTATCGGATTTATAGGCGTCGGTCCCGACCTTGTTGCCGAGGCTCAGGAGGTTGATTGCGCTTTGTACGATGTCGTCCGGCTCGTAACCATCCGGTCGTGGATCGATACGCGCAGGATATTGATCGAGTAAGGCCTGGACGCGCTCTCGCGGGTGAGCGGAGGTCCGATAGGCGTCCGCCAAGTCCGGAAAAAGCTCGCAAGCCGTTTGGCTCAGCCCAGGGTCGAGATCGGTGGCGGTTTCTGTTTCGACCGGGACCGGCGCATCCGCGCTCGAAGCCCACGCCTCTAAGTCGGCCACGAGCAATTCGGTGACCTCGCGAGCGATTGGGTGCTCTGCGACGTCGATCTCGCGCATCGCCCTTTCGAGCGTCGCCTGAATATCCTGCCCGCTCGTCTCCTCCCGGTTCAATAAGTCACGGATCTCTTGCCTGAACTCGTGGTCAACGCCCTCGTAGATGCCAAAGATGGCCCGTTCCGCAAACCAGCGCCGGGCTTGATCGGATTGAGCCAGAAAGTTTCTCTGCAGAGTGCTATAAGTTTCCAAGGTGTCCTGCGTGGCTGCCAGGATCTGGTTGCCACGACTGAATTGGTACCTGCCGTCCTCGATCGCCGGGGTATGCGACTTTGGCGGCTTGAGTGAGCGGACTCCGCGAGCCTGCTCCTCGGCATCAAACTGCCGGACATGCTCATAAAGCTGCGGCCGGTCCCCGATAATAATGACGGTGTCCCCATCGAAGTCGCCGTCAAGCTTTTTCTGTTCATCGGGCGGGACGGCAACCAGGGACCCGGGAGCGAAGACCTCGGTGGCTTGGAGCATGCCGACACAATCGAGTGAGGTGTCCACCGTCACACGGTCCTTGCGCTCGGTCCAGCTCGAATGGGACTTCACGTCCTCAGCCGACATCACCAGCCCGCGATCTCGATAGTTGGCCGGCCACACCTCATCAGGCACCACGATCAGAATGCCTTTTGCGAAAAAGGTCGGATCGTCGGCCGCCAGTTGAGCACCTGACTTCTCGGCAACATTAAAGCTGTATTGAAACGCCACGCATTTATCGAGGAACGCCGCTGTGGAATCACCTTCAGATGCCGTCTTTACGCGTTCGGTTGTGAACGGGCGCAGGTTTGCCTTATCATATGGCGAGCGGCCGATCAGCACGCCAGCCGCCCCAGCCAACGTATCGCTCTTGAGCTTGGGCACGTGCAGATGGCCATCATCGGAGGGCACGGCGATCGCGCCGGGCGCTTCGATGTGTCCGGCCGTCACGGTCCGATACAGCTGTTCCGAACTCAGCGGCTCCCCTTTTCTTCTCTCAAGCCAGCTCCTGGTTTTCTCGCTTACTTCCTGCGCCACTTGCTCGCTGCGCGAATAAAATTGCAGCGCCGCGGCGGGCAGCGACGCCTTCCTTTCCTCACCGTAGGCAAGTAGCCGATCAGGACCTTCCTGCTGACCACCTCGGCGAACAGCTAACATGCGCTCGGCTAACGAGGCCCTGATGAAGCCGCAGCCATCGTGCGGGCGCAAAGCGATCGGCCCGTCTGGTCCAATAAGCTTAAAGGGATGTTCCTCGCCGGCAGGGCGGTCCGGCAGCAGCGACAACTTAAAGGCACCTTCCAGGGCGTAGTCATGAGGGCCAAGATCTTTGATGACAGGTGGCGCGGCAAACCCCCTGCGCTGAGTATAATAATATGCTTCCTTAAACGGGGCCCAGGCGCGCGATAGCTGCTCGAACGCCGTGCCCGGTGCGGTGTCGGCATACGGAATCGCCAACAGCTTCCCGCCGGAAGCCGCGGGTCTTTGCTCGCCCGGAGCGACGGCAGCAATCTGCGACAGGGTTGGTTTCGGTGCCTTTAACTTACTTCCGCCGAACAGGTCCATCCGGTAGGGCACATCATCGACACAGAACACGCGCCTCAACATGAAGGGGCTCGGCTTTTTCGGTAGTTGCACCGCGACGACCGGTAACGCTCCCGAGGTCAAGCGATGAAACATCGAGTATCGCGTCTCGGGTGCGGTGGGCAGTCGGCGCCCCTGCATGTCCACGACTGGCAACTGCATCAGTCCTGCCTTGCCCTGCGGCGGTCTAGGCTCGTGATCCATGGTTCGTAACACCTGGTGCGTATCGAAGACGGACGAGGGATGTTGAGTTTGGATCGCGCCCTCATCGAGCGACATGAATGAGTCGAGCGCATCAACCACATCGTCCGCCTCGATCTGCGCGATCAGATTCCAGCTCATGTTGGAAAGATCGCCTTCGATCAGGGCTCGTGTGTCCGCCAGGATCTTCTTGGTCACATGCTCCAGCTGTTGCCGACGCATCGCCAAATCAGACTTGTTGCCCTCGACATACGGCCGACGGTACAAAGTCTCTAGGACCTTACGCGCCTTGAGCACCTGAAAAATCGAGAGTGCGGGACGGCGGGCCGAAAACGAACTCTGGGTCCGCCGCTCGGCTGTGTTTGCCGCTAGATATGCCGCTATTTTCTGCTCCAATACTGGTTGCAGATCATTGAGCAGGTTGAGAGCTTGCCTCCGGTGCCACTGCATCGACTTCTGCGGGCTGCGCGCCAGCGGCAGCAGAGCGATACAAATATTGCCCATGGATTCGAGGTTGTTCTCGCGGGCAAAGCCCGAGGCATGAAGCAATTCCTCGAGCCTAGTCAAGCCTGTCGGTGCGAGCAGACCGAGTTCGTCAAAAAGCCGGGCCCTTCCAATCGCCTTGAAGATGTTGGTTATGCTCAAGACATCGGCCTGCTCGAGCCGATCATTTGCATAGTGCAAGTAATGAACCAGCTGCTGCAGCCGGTCTTTGAGCAAAGTGGCGTCAGCAATCTCTCCACCTTCCTCCGCCCTCATGAAACTTCGTCCCACAGCATTGGCGATCATGCTGAGCTGAGGTGTGTTGAAAGCGGCGAACCGCTCACCTCCCCGACCAAGGTCCCGCGCAAGGTGTACCATCACCTGGGTGCACGAAGTCTCTCCACGCCATTTGATGAAGCTGTTCATCAAGTCAGCCTGTTGCTGCGGAGTAAAATCGCAGAGGCGGCGCCGGCTGAGGATCTCCCGAGCGATCGCGGCGGCGGCTTCGGAGCAGTCTTCGTCTGCAGGCCACTTGCCAAAGCCGTTCAGCAGGTTCGCCAGCCCCTGGCTATCAGAACTGGATAGCCTGTTGCGGTCGCATAGCTCGCGGGCGATCGCGGCTGTTGCGCGGCGACAGCTCTCATCAGTCGGCCACTTGCAAAAGCCGTTCACGAGGTTCGCGGACTGCTGGCGGGTAAAAGCCGAAAGCCGATCGGAGCGGCTGAGCACCTCACCGGCGATTGCGATCGTGGCTTGAAGCACAAGCCTCTGGTCTGGCCATTTACTGAAAGCGTTCGCCAGGTTCGAAAGCGACTGCTCGGTAAAGCCAGTGAGCCGACGGTCGCGGTCGGCACGGCCAAGGGTCTCTCGGGCGACTGCGCCTATGCCTTCGCCGCAGGCCGGCTCTGCCTGCCACTTGCTGAAACCGTTTGCAAGACTGGCCAGTTCCTGCGGCGTACAATCAGAAAGGCGGTCAGGAAGCCTGAGGATCTCGTCGGCAATCGCGACGGTTGCCTGACGACAGCCCCTCTCATGCGGCCACTTGCTGAAACCATTTGCCGCCACAGCGAGGTCTTGTGCAGGATAGTCAGAAAGACCGTCGGTTCGGCGGGCGAGCTCAAGAACCTCAGAGGCTATGACCACGGTGCCCGCACGACAGGTCGCATCTTCCGGCCATTTGCTGAAGCCGTTTACCAGGACGGTCTGGCCCTGCGGAGTAAGACCACGCAGTCGCCCGCCCAGGACCGCGCCGGCGATTGCCGCTGTGGCCGCGCGACAGTCCGCTTCCTCGGGCCGCTTGCTGAAACCGCTCACGAGGTTCACCAATGCCTGTGGCGTGAAATGGCCGAGCCCACGGCGGAGGACCTCCCCGGCGATTGCCACTATGGCCGCGCGACAGTTCTCCTCGTCCGGCCATTTGCTGAAGCCGTTTGCAAGGAGGGACAGGTTCTGATGCGTAAACGCAGAGATGTCCCGGCGGCAGATCTCACCGGCAATTGCGACGGCCGCTCGCCGGGTAGGCCGCTCGTCCGGCCACTTGTCGAAGCCGTTCACCAGGTTCGCCAGGCCCTGCGGCTCAAAATTACCCAGCCGGCGCCCGGCAACCTCCCTGGCGATGGCGATCGTCGCGAGCCTGCAGCTCGTTCGGTCCGGCCACTTGCAGAACGCATTCGCCAGGTTCGTAAGTGCCTGCGGATTGAAATCGGAAAGGTGTGCGCGACCAGACACCTCATCGGCAATCACGACGCTCGCCCGGCAGCACTTCGCCTCGTCGGGCCACTTGCAGAAGGCGTTTGCCAGGTTGGACAGTTGCTGCTGAGTGGCATGGGAGAGCCCCGCACCGCGTGCGCGGCGAGAGACTTCGCTCGCAATCGCGACCGTGGCTTGCCGACACTCCGCCCGTTCCGGCCACTTGCTAAATCCGTTCGCGAGCAACGAGAGACTCTGTTCGTTCAGCTCCTGAAGCGCTTCATGATCATCGCGAAAGAACTCGGCGATCCTGATTGTTCCATTGCGGCACCTACTCGATTGTGTGTGCCGCCCGAATGAAGTCGCAAAAAGGGAAAAAGCCTTGAGGTCGACTTTCCTCATGAGGGAGTCATCAAGTCCTGACAGTCGCGCTGCCATGGCCTTGCAAGCGTCTATACCCGCTTGACCTCCGGCCTCCCGGCTCACTGCATTGCAGGTCGTAGCGTAGCCCCACGATTGCTGGTAGCGGAGGTTGTCTTCCCATAGCGGGACGAATTCAGTCTTGAAAAGAGTCGCGGCCTTTTGCAGAAAAGCTGCCAGCCCAGGCATCTTCAACTGCTTGGGATTATTCTGTTGTGTATGGACGACCACGGTTCGAGAGAATTGATTGAAGTCATGCGCGCGACAAGCCCGATCAATGGTCTCGATCGCTGCGCGAACTTTTCCACTCTCGAGCTCTGCACGTCCATACCGTTCCGAAGTCGCGGCATGCGGGCGGTGCTCAGCCAGCTCGTCGAAGCGGCGCTTACCTGCCCTGGAGGGAAGCAGCGAGGCCGATTGCGCGTGCGGCGCAAGTGTGCCCGTTCGCGAGCTTTCGGTGGCTCCGTTATCTCGCCGATCCGCAAGGCGAGAATGGGTTAAGCCGCCTTCCGGTTCTTGCGCGTTGCGATAAGTGGTATGACGCCAATCGTGGACGCTATGACCTCCTTTATCGCCGGCACGATGCGTTCCCCATTCCGCGTCCCGTCCCGACACGCCTCGGCGCAGTTGCAGCGCACCTGTTTGCGAGCTTTCCGGCCGCAGATCGGCGTCGAAGGGATCGACACCGGAACGAGAGGAGCTTGGCTTCCGAGTTTGGGCGCCACGCTTGTGTCCCGCGGACCGCTCGCGCCCGCCATTGGCTGCGTACGGCGCACCCGCTCCGGTTCTGTGTGCGTCAAGGCTAGGATCGGCAAGGGTATCGCAACGATCATCACCAGGCACGGACGGGGTGCGTGTTGAGGGAGCATCTGCATCTTGAGGCTCAGAGTGCATCCGCGCAAGCACAGCTCCGAACCTTCCGCTAGCTCCATCGCCGCGCCGAGACGCGAATTGAGATTCATCATCCCGAGCGGTTAAGCCCGTTTCGAAGTCCGAAATCCGTGCGTTCCTACGTCTGGTGACGTCTCTCATGCCGTGTCTCCCAAGAGGATGCGAATGCGCGAGCGATAATGCTTATCGCCCTAGCTGCGTGCTGGGCCGATCCGTCGTGGCGGCTGCTAGGAGCGCAGGAGCACCAAATGACGATGCTAACGCTGCTGCGCACACAACGGATGGCTGGATAAGGGTGTTTCGAGCAACAGAAGCGAGCACCGTCGTTCATCGCCAAGGGTGCATCTGTCGCAAGGACAGATACATTTGCTCGCCCGCTTCGATGTTCGAGGTAAGCTGGATTCGACGCTCATTGCCGCCCGACAGCGCGACTAGCTCTGCCGGGCTTGCAGCATTCCGTGAAGTTGATTTTTGGTGTCAGCTGATGAACGTCGAACGACGGATCAGAACTTCTCACTCAATGATCTCGGCTCGAACAATTTCGCGCGAAAGACCCTGCTGAGTTTGGAGATGCCCGCCAATACCCTCCACGACGACGCGTTGGAGCATATCGGTTGGAGGGCCATAGGCTGGAGAATTCTCACTGCAAAATGGATGATCCTAGCTGTCTATTGAAGGCGGCACAGAGCTAAAGGGGCGAGCTGACGAGAAGCTGACGAATTCGCTGCGGACACTCACGGCTAGCGGCCCAAGCGCTGGCTCCTCGGGCCATGGCATCAGAACGACCGGTCTGTCGGCAAGACCCAGCCGAAAGCAAGACCAAGCCGAAAGGAAGTCTATCAAGCAGTTTGTTGCCACTGAGCGACGTGTCCAGCCACATGACCGCTTCTGAAATCCTCCTTTATGCGATTGAACGATCGCCCCCGCATCAATGCGCGGCGCTGGAGGACATGCTTTCGTGACGAAAGCTCGTGTACAAGCCACTCGGCTGAACCATGCCATGTTATTGCAGACGCGAAAAAACGACAAAGTCTTTGGCTGTCCTCTCAAACCCGACCTTGTCAAGAAGGCCACTTGGTTCGTCGTCGCAGGTCAAGCGTCCCGTGAACGAGATCACTGATTGCGCAGCCGCGGACCGACGACGGCCAAAAGATTCACCGCAGCAAGACGCATCGGACGAGGAGGCGAAATCTACGTCTTCAGGTAAGCTTGCCACCCCGGGCAGAAGACATTGCGTGCTTGACGAGCACCCTCTTCCCATCGAGAGGCGATGGAACCACGATGCTCATAGCCAGGAAAATTGCTCGGTTCGGACAAGACGCCTTTCGGAGCAGCTGCGCTTTCTCAAATTCCAATATCGTCACCCCATCTGGAGGCATGTGCGCTTGATATAGCCAAGCTACGAGCGCTCATAGGGGCTTGAATCGGACGGAGCGTCAGATTGTACGATTCGAAACAGGTACAGGACGTATCACAGCTTAAGTCGCGGCGGTCTCCGGCCCTCGCAACTTCACGACAGATAGAATGTCTCAAATGCTCCAAGCTCGCCTCCCTCTAATCCCTCAAGCTTCTTGGCCACGCCACCCAAGCCCCTGCTGCCGGCATAGCCTATGCGACCTTGACGCCGTATCAGCTCTGCCCCACTTGCAGCCCAAACCGGACGAGCGGTTCGCCGGCGCGCCAACCGGCTTGAAGTTGCGTCTCGAATTGGGAAGGCAGATCAATCAAAGTCCGATCTCTGACCTTCGTATCCATTGGCCAAAATCAGTGGAACGTAGGCAACTCAACCGCCTAAGTGGCATGCGTCACAACGAAAGATACGAAATGCGCTCGCCAATGGTTCGGCGCCCGACGGGTGCATCGCCGCCAGCGTATCGGACGTGACTGAATGTCGGGTCTGGCGAAGTTTCGGTGCCCATCGAGGGTCTGTCCTTTGCAGCGAGAGAGATTGGCTCGAAGCGATAAAGACCGAGCAAGTTAATGGCCTTGCAAACCCGACGATAGGTCGTCCACGCGGCGATCGAGACTTTGATGTAGCAGGAGCTAACCGCGCACGGGCTCGCGTGGCCGAACGGTTAAGTCCGCTGGTCCGCACGCAAAAGTCTACCGGCGCGAGGGGCTTCGCAAATTGGGAGCGCAACGATGCAAATCGGCCGAAATCACCGCTCATCAGCCATCAAACCTGCGGCCGTGAGGCTGCACCGCTCGCTCATCAAAGCATCGATCGCGATGAGGCGATTTCGATCCAGAGAGCTGGCTCCGCAAATTCGGACAGTAGCTTGAGTGGATTTTCTGCCTGAGAGCGGCGAGGCTTCTTGCCGCGAATCAGGAGCGAAGATGACGAAGAGGAGTCGCCGGACGCATTCTCCGGCATTCAAGGCAAAGGTGGCTTTGGCGGCCGTGAAGGGGGAGAAGACGTTGGCCGAGCTGGCGCAATTGTTTGATGTCCATCCGAACCAGATCACGACCTGGAAGACCCAACTCCTGGAAGGCGCCGCCGGAGTGTTTGGGCAGGACAACGGACCGGCCGAGGCGCCGGTCGATTTGAAGGCGTTACATGCCAAGATCGGCGAGCTTGCGTTGGAGAACGATTTTTTGTCCGGCGCGCTCACCAAGGCGGGCCTGCTGAGCGCAAAGCGATGATCGACCGCGACCATGATCTGTCTGTCGTGCGCCAGGCGAAGGTCCTGAACCTTGCCCGCAGTACGGTTTACTATGAACCTCGGCCGGTTTCGGCCGAGGACCTTGTCTTGATGCGCCGGCTCGATGAGCTGCACCTCGATTATCCCTTCGCAGGGGCGCGCATGCTGCGATCGCTGTTGCAGCGTGAGGGCATGCAGATTGGCCGCCGCCACGTCGCGACGCTGATGAAGCGCATGGGGATCGAGGCGATCTATCGCCGTCCGAACACGAGCAAGCCCGCACCGGGCCACAAGATCTACCCGTACCTATTGCGCGGATTGAAGATCGAGCGGCCGAACCAGGTCTGGGCAATGGACATCAGCTACATTCCGATGCGACGTGGATTCGTCTACCTCGCGGCGGTCGTCGATGTGTTCAGCCGACGGGTGTTGGTCCATCGCGTATCGATCACGATGGAGACGATATTCTGCGTCGAAGCGCTCCAGGAGGCGTTGGCGAAGCACGGCAGGCCCGAGATCTTCAACACGGATCAGGGTAGCCAGTTCACCAGCCTCGACTTCACCGGCGTGCTGCTGGACGCGAACATCGCCATCAGCATGGACGGCAAGGGTGCCTGGCGCGACAACGTGTTCGTCGAGCGGCTGTGGCGCACTGTCAAATACGAGGAAGTCTATCTGCGTGCTTACGACAGCGTGCTCGAGGCGCGAGCATCGATTTCCAAATATCTGGCGTTCTACAACCGAGGACGTCCTCACTCGAGCCTTGACGAACGCACGCCCGACGAGGCTTACTTCGGCGCGCAAACGATGGTGACGGCCGCATGATCGTCGCCAACGATTTTGCTGCGGCTCTGGTCGGGCTTACGCCCTCCCGACGCCACAGCAAAATCGTAAAGCCCCGCCTTCAGCATAACCCGGCAGGAATCCACTTAATTTTCGCGGGGCGCTGTCCAAACAACCGGGGCCAGCTCTCAGCCTCCGGGAACAACATCACCGATCCGGAATGTGAATGCATTTCATCCAAACAATCGATTTCACCATCACGTGTGCTCGCAATCATATTGCCCCCCTGATGTCGTTGACAACTGCCAAAATTGTCGCGGCGATGAGCGAGGGTTCTACCATCCTATCGATGCGTTTGATTGATTGCGGTCGATGCCTCTGAGGCAAGGCCAGACTGGAGGTCCACCAGGATGCATGCGAGCCAGATGAGGCTGTCGAAAATGCGAGTCGAGCTGACATTGGATCGGATCAAGTGCGCGATTGGTTAGTACCGTTCTTCTTCGTCTATTCCGGCTGCAAACGCTTACACGAAAGCCGGACTGCTCAATTTCGCTCGACGTCATGTTCGAACATGACCTGCTGAGTGTTTTGGCATGACTTGGTAAGAGGTGATGACATGCGAACGCTACTGGTTGATCATGAGACGGCCCCAGCTCGCGTTGTACACGAAGCGCTCTCGGACTGCGGTTTTGCCGTTGACGTAACGTGCACGCTCGATGAGGCCGCCGCCGCCTTTGGTTGTGCCCGCTATGACATCCTTCTCCTCGAGCTGCTTCTACCGGATGGAGACGGCTTGGAGTGGCTGAAGCAGTTGAGGCGCGACGGATATTCGATGCCTGCCGTGATGATGAGCAGCCTTAACGAGCTCGGTAGGCGGATCGCGATTTTCAATGGCGGTGCGGACGACTTCCTGCCCAAGCCCGTGTCTACGGATGAACTCATCGCACGGATGCGCGCCACTCTGCGCCGATCAACGCAAATGACGGCCCCCGTCGTTACTTTTGGCAATCTAAGATTCGATCCGATCGGTCGGCAGGCCTCCGTTAATGGTCGGCCGCTGAAGATCGCGCGCCGCGAAGTGTGCATTCTTGAGCATCTGCTCAGCCGCGCAGGCCGCACCGTCGTGCGCGCGTCATTGGAGGATGGCCTCTATGCGTTTGACAACGAGGTTTCGACCAATGCGCTTGAGGTCGGAATCTATCGTTTACGCGGTCATTTGAGTCAGTCCGGCGCAACGCTACGGATCAAAACCGCGCGCGGGATCGGCTACGTCCTTGAATTAAAAGGCGCGGCGTCGGCCGCGTAGTCAATCGAACTTGAAAGAAAAGACTGTCTTGAACATCGTTTTTGATAAGCATGCGGGCGTCCGTCGCGTATCGATCGCTGTGAGCGCCCTTTTATCCGCCTTTCTTCCTTGTCTTTCGCATCTTTTGTGCGTGGTCGTTCTGCTATGCCCGCTCGCGGCCGCAGCTCAGATCAAGCGGAATGATGGAGGGGGGCCGCCGCGTACGGCTCCTGACGGCATTAGCGGGACACTGACCCTTTCCTCTTCGCTCGGTAAGACAATTCATCTGCCCGCGCCAGCTGCGAGCATCTTTGTCGCCGATCCTACGATCGCGGACTATCAGGCGCCGTCGAACAATACCATCTTCGTTTTTGGCAAAAAATCGGGACGGACCAGCTTGTTCGCACTGAACGAGAACGGGGAGGCTCTCGCTGAGCTGCGTGTTGTCGTCACGCAGCCGATCGAGGATTTGCGCGCCACGCTGAAAGCACAGGTCGGCGACTATCCGATCCAGGTCAGTTATACCCCGCGCGGCGCCATCCTTAGCGGTACGGCGCCCAATGCGGAGATCGTCGATAGCGCAATGAAAGTGACTGAGCAATTTCTCGGCGCCGGCGCGCTCGTCGTCAACAAGATCCAGGTGGCTGGGTCATTGCAGGTCAATCTGAGCGTGCGCGTGGCGGAGGTCTCCCGGAGCGCCATGAAGGAGCTCGGCGTCAACCTCTCCGCTTCCGGTCAAGCTGGCCCTTTCACGCTCGGCTTGGTCAGTGGCAGTGGCGGCGGTAACGGCGCGGCGCAGGGCGGCGGTACGGCAAGGATCGGAGTCAACACTGGCAATGTCAACGTCAGCGCCGTACTCGATGCAATGGCCCACGAGCACCTCGCTTCCGTACTTGCTGAACCGAACCTCACCGCAATGTCCGGCGAATCCGCCAGCTTCCTGGCCGGCGGCGAATTTCCCATTCCGGTCTTGCAGGACAATCGGCAGGTCTCCGTCGAGTTTCGTCACTTCGGCGTCAGCCTGGAGTTCGTGCCGACCGTTCTCAGTAACAATCAGATCAACATCCGCGTGAAGCCCGAAGTCAGCGAACTATCGACACAAGGTGCTGTCACCATCAACGGCATCTCCGTGCCGGCTCTCTCCACCCGGCGTGCCAACACGGTCGTCGAGCTCGCCAGCGGCCAAAGCTTTGCAATCGGTGGGCTCATTCGGCGCAACTTCAGCACTGATATTACGACTTTCCCTTGGCTCGGCGACGTGCCGATTCTTGGTGCGCTGTTTCGCTCATCCTCATTTCAACAGGAGGAGACGGAACTCGTGATTATCGTCACGCCCTACGTCGTGCGGCCACGATCGAACACGAGGCCGATGAGTGCCCCCACCGACCGCATCGCACCGCCCTCAGACCTCGCGCGAAGTCTGACGAACACGATGGCAACTCGCCCGCCTGGTCGCGGTGCTCCCCCGACCAGCGTACCAAGCACGACACGGGGTGGCGGCCATATCATCGAATGAGGATCGACCAATGACATTTCGAATCGTGCGCCCCCTGATCGCTCTGACGGTAAGTCTAGGTGGCTGCACAAGCACCGCGCCGATCTACCCCGAGCCGACTGCGCAATCGATCCTGGTTCAACCGGAGAGGAACGTCTTGCTGTTACAGAGCCTTCGAGGGACTGAGCGGCAGCGCCTGCGGTATTTCATAGCCAGTACCAGTCGCGGTCGGCGTGACGCGCTCCATCTCGATATCACCGGCTCACCTCGGCTCGGAGCGCAGATAGCCAGTGAGGCCCGCGCAATGGGCGTCGACCCTTACAATATCCGCTTCTTGGGCCCATCCATCGACCGGCGCGATGGCTCTGCCGCGCGAATCGAGGCGATTACGTATGAGGCATACCCTCCGGTCTGTCCGTCGATGTCGATCGTCGGCCCTTCAGTGAACGACAATTCTTTCGACCCGACGCTTGGCTGCTCGATCCGCAATAATCTGGCCGGGATGGTCAACGATCCGCACGACTTGCTCGACAATCAGGCCGTTATGCCGAGTGATGGCAATCGTGCGGCCATTCCCGTTGCCACATATAAAAGCTTCGCGACAGGCAATAGCAGCAACTTGGGCACAGCTAACAACAAGGTATCATCAGATCCCACCTCAAGCGGAACCCAGGCCGCACAGCCGTCTCGGTAGCGATCAACGTCCCCACTCGTCATGCGACGTCTTTCGCAACACGAACTAGACTTGGCCGGTGGCAAGGAGTGCTCTTGCGACAGATTCGAAATACTGCATAGGAATGGGGCTGCCAAGCTTGGTCTTACGGATAAGCTCGTGGACCAGGCCGTGGTCATCGACAATACTGAGACGAAGGGCTCGCGCCTCATCCGAGAGTCGCGAAGCCGCTTCGCCCTCACCGCGGCAAACCAGGACCGGCACGCCGGTTTCGCCACGGACGTAGCGCAGCCCGACCAGCATCTTTCCCCCAGTCAAGATCAATGTTGCGCGATGCACGCCGAGCGGGGGCTCATTCGCCTGCTCCCGCCGGAGACGATGGTGTTCCCGTTTCAGCTCCGGATTACCTTGCTGCTCCTTGTGCTCGCGCTTCATCTCGCTCTCAGTCATGCGCATGTTGCGCAAAAACAACCAGCGCTGGAGGAGGAGATCGATCAATCCGACGATCAGAAACGCGCCGCAGGCAATTCCGATCAACAGTTTCACTTCTGTGAAGAGGAAGTCGAAGCAGCCCATGCCGCAAACCGGCAGATAGACCAGTGTCCTCCACGCGCCGACAACGACAAGGAGAAAGATCGCGCCGAGGCAGACGAGCTTGAACAAGCTCTTGCCAAGCTCGACGAGGGAACGCAAAGAAGCGATGCGCTTCAACCCTTTGATGGGATCAATGTTCTCGAATTTCGGCGTCATCGGCTCCGTGGAGAACACCGGTCCACCATTGGCCAGGACTGCCGTCAGAATTGCGCAGATGACAACACTCCCAAGGAGCGGGCCAACAATTCGGAGGGCAAGTTCGGGCAAGACGCCGAGCGCCAGATCGACCGCAATATTGAACGGCTGATTCAGCAGCTTGTCAGTCAGCATGAGCGCTTCACGGCACTTGCCCTGGATGGAACTCGCTTCCAGCCAGAGATAGCCGAGACCGGCGCAAGCACTGACGGCTTTGACGAGATCGGTACTGTGCGGAACCGTTCCTTTCTTGCGCGCGTCTTTTAGCTTCTTGTCGCTGGCGGCGTGCGTTTTCTCTTCGCTCGTGTCGCTCATTTCAGTTGCCTTTCAAGCCTCTCCAGCTCGCGGCCCGACTGCGTGATTTCCGATTGCATGTATTCGATGAGATATACCGCGTAAGTGACCATGATGATCGCAAAGCCGATATTTTTGATCGTTAAAGTCAGATCCTTCGGGTTCAATTGCGGCGCAAAGCGCTCGAGCAAGAGCGCTGATATGTCGACCAGCAACAGGAAAGCCACCACAGGCCCAGAGACCAGGAGGGTGGTACGTATGATGCTGTCGAGCACACCCCACAACTCCATTGTCCTCTGCATGCTCAGCGTGGGTCCAAACTGATAAACCGGCCAGATCAGATAGCTGCCGTAAAGCCCGCTGATCATGGTTTGCAGCCCCCCTGATACGACGAAGATCGTGATCGCGGTGATACCGATAAACAGTCCCGTCGCCGAAGCCTGACTGCGCGTCGCGGGATCGGCGGGCGTGACCACGCTGCTGATGCCTCGTTGCGTGTCGATAATCTCGCCGACGGCCTGAAGGCTCCAGAGTGGAATGCTGAGCAGGGCACCGATCATCAGTCCGACACACGCCTCCTTAAGACCGAGTAGTGTGATTTTGAGCAGACGTGTGTCCGGATCCAGCGCCTTCAGGCCATCGGCGACTTGCGTCAAGTATGGTAGTTCGATCGCAACAGCCAGGCAGCCGCGGATCAGCCGGCCGATCTGCGGACGCGTAAATACGGGCAGCACCAGCATAATGCCCGCGGGGCGGGCCGCACCAAGGCCGGCAGCAACGACGAGTTCAATGGCCGCCTGGATCAGACTTTGAGTCTCGGCGGTTGACAAATCATACATGGCGACGGCTGCTGGTGGCTCTGCACAGTGATTTTGACGGGTTGCGTCCAGGGCAGTCAGATTGGCTCCAGGAGGCTTTTGGGATCAGTGAGGGCCTCGATGCTGCGAGCTGTCCTCGGCTGCCTTCTGATGACGCCAGTTGGTTCCAGCATCAGCACCATTTGGTGAACCAAGGGGGCTGACGCGAAAATAGTATAGTCCTGCATCTCGCTTTCGGACCGGGGGTCTCACGGGCAAGGAAGAAGCGCTGCTGGTGACAAACGCCTGCTCGAATCCTCCAAGCCGGCCGCTCCCGTTGGTGCTGCTGGCACGCAAATGGTCAAACTGACCGCGCATGAGAGCCTGTCGTGCGAGACGGTGAGCCCCTGCCCAGCCGAGAACGAGTTCTCTAGCGCCGACTATCGAGAGTGATTCCCCGCGGCCTATGTTGGGCTATCGGGTAGCATCCCGTCCAGCGCGGTGCGGATTTTTGTTGCTCTCGACGTCTCTATAGATGCGCTATACTGGCGGGAGTCCCGTCTAACGGCAAAAGCTTCGAGGCGTTCGCTCAATGGCTCCGTTTTTGGGGCTCGCCTGCTAGTGCTCAAGTCTATTTCTTTAATGCGGGGTTGATGAGCTGCGACGTCTTCAATTGCTCCGCTGGAGTGCGAGTGCTTGTAAAACAATGCCGGAAGAAACCTCTCCCCGTGGAACAGGTTGATTTGTGCAAACTCCAGCATGGCGTCGGGCGAAGGCATGTAGGCGCTGCGATCGCCACTAATGTCCGCTATCGTTCCATGCCGATAAAGGTTGTCATGCCACTGGTCGAAGGTTTGCGCATGCCTGTATGCTGCTAGCGCAAACTGCATACTAAACATTACGCAGTCTGCAGCAGACTTCTGGGCACCGACATCGATAAAGGCCCACTTCGGCTCCGTTCCAAGCTGTTGTATCGTTTGCTGCCGCAGTCCAAGATAGAAAGTTATGAACGTATAAAGGTTGGCAGGCTCCATCACGATGATGGTCGGAGCTGCACCCGCGCGCATCCGAACATCGGCGGAAACGTGGTGCATTTCACCGTCCTTCAGTCGCACGACAGCGCGCCAGGCGCAATCTGAGGACTGGTGGACCAGCGCAGCGAGAAACTGGGCGGGCGAATCTATGTGCCTAAGGTTAAGGTCCGAGGAGCGTTGGTTATAGCTGGCCGCCAATTGATGAAAATTGTCAATGTCCAACGACAGGAGTTGGTCGTCAGGCTGTTTGTTGGCAGACAAATAGGAAGCGACCTGCTGACCGTATTCCATCAGTCCAGATGAAAGTTGCGCTTGCCTCGCACGCTGCAGCGTTTGGGAGAGCAATTGGAGCTTCTCGCCAATGCGTGGGGCCTCGTCAGCGCTCGATGTCGTCACGTCGTCGGTGGGGCGAGATGACCCTGGCGACTGGCGTTGAATGGATCGAGACTGGCTTGGCCGTAAGGACCGGACGTGAGCGGCAAATTCGGTCTCCTGAACGTATTGATCGTGCTGAGAGGTGTCATGACTTCCGCTCAGCCGAGAGATGCAGCCGCCCATTTCTATCCTCATCTCACCTGCGAGAAACACACTATTCCGAGCTGTTTGACGTAGCTCGGTTGAATATCCGTTCGAGCTGTTGCATGATGCTCAAGGCAGTATCGCCACCGAGAGATCCAACATTGTCAAACTACGATGGTTAGCTTTCGAGAAGCTGACGAGGGCAGAAAGTAGCGGTTATTGCAGAAGTGACGCTGCCCTCGATTGGAGTTCATGCTTACTGATCGGCGAAATGCGCCCGCCGATCAGACCCAAATCGGGGCAGATCGAGCACTACGACTGTGAGTACGGCACAAGGGCACCGCGAGCGTGTTCGTGATCTTGGATGTGAACAGCCTTTGGCACAGGGGGAAGGTCTCGTTCCACTACGGCCCCAAGCGCGCCAGCTGGATCTCATCGTGGAGAATGAGATCAGCGCTTCTGGTCCGCAAATACCCTCGATCAACACGTTGTGGGCGGCGACGATCAAGGTGACACGCTCTCATCCTGAGAGTTGCGCAATAGTGGAACGCGCCCCGGACAAAATAGATGTTCACAACCGAGAAAGCCCGCGCACAAAATGGGCCGTACCTACCCAAAACCTATCGCCAAATCAGGCCGAGCTCAAAGTGTCAAAACCTCTGTGACGAGGTACTAGTAACCGGTCGTGAGCGCGGGAAAGTCAGTGAAGATCTGCTTGGCTTGCTCGATAAGCGGGGCGCTCAGGACCGGAGAAAACAGACCGATAATCCCAACAATGACCAGAAGCTTCACGGTGAGTGGCAATGTCTGGTCCTGGATCTGCGTTGCCGCCTGGATGATGCCGATGACGGTTTCGGCGACCGCCGCTGCAATGAGTGGAGGCAGAACCCAGATCATGAAAAGCACCAGCGATCGGCTCATATGAGTGAGAATAGTGGTCTCATCCATGCTCAACCTCCAGGCGTTGTATAGCTCAGCACGAGCCCGTGCATGAGACGCGACCAGCCATCAATGGCCACGAATAGAAAGAGCTTGAAAGGAACAGATATCACTGTCGGAGACACCATTGACATGCCCAGGGCCATCAGAATGGTCGTTACGATCAGATCGATCGTGATAAAGGGGAGATAGAGTAGAAATCCGATTTCGAAGGCACGCTTGAGTTCTGAGATTAGAAAAGATGGGACAAGAATAACAAAATCATCGACCGTGGCTTTGCCGCGCATCTCCTCTGGCCAGACACGTTCGGTCGAGGACAGGAAAAAGTCTCGTTGTTCTCCATTGGTGAACTTCTTGAGATAGCCTCGCAGCGGCTCCTGCCCCTCCTTCGCAGCGGTTACAAAATCCTCAAGCGTCTGATAGCGCAGCTGCAGATCGGCGATTTTATCGTAGCTCTGCTCAAAGATGGGGGCGCTCGTGAAGGCGGTGAGGATCAATGCGGCGCCGTATAGAACGATGTTCGGAGGTATCGATTGGGTCCCAAGTGCATTGCGAACAAGGAAGAGAACGACAGATACCTTTATGAACGCCGTGGTCGTGACGACGGCGAAGACCAGGAGGCCGAGCCCGGCCGTGATGACAAGAAGCGCCAGGATTGCTGGTTGAATGTCAGTCATTGCCCGCTAACCCGCCACGCAGTCTGATGCCGAGCTCGTCCCCAATACGGACGATGTCGCCACGTCCGATGCGCACCCCGTTTGCAAAGATATCGACCGGGCCGTCGACCGGCCGGCCAAGTTCGAACACATGTCCTTTGCCGATGCTCCTCAATGCTCCCAGCGTGATCGGCCAGCGGCCGCATTCGAAGACAAGCGAGATCTCGATATCCTCGAGATCGGCTTCCGAGGGCGGCTGCAGTTGACCGGGTTGTGTCGTCATATGCGCATACTCCAGGGGGCGCGGTCGCGAATGAAATGGTCCGCACAGGATCAGGCGGTTGCCGGCGACATCTGCCGCGGTCCATAACCGACCCGCAGTAAGGATGATCTGGCCATGAGCGAATGGCATGACCTCTGGCAACAAAGCATCGCCTGCACTTGTCTTGCGAAGAAGCGAGGCTGAAGCGCGGAGCGCGCCGATCTCTCCTGCAACGATGATGGGTAGCTCTGTGGAAAGCTTGCGCATCTCTCGCGGCAACTTGGCGAGCAGCTCGCCTAAGGCGCGGAACGCCGGCGGTATCGGCCCATCAAGGGGCGAGAAAAGAAACAGGCGACCTTTGCCGTTGACCGGGCCATAGACGATGTCGAATTCGATATACGGCCCTTTCGTCTCGGCCTTTCCGACATGGAGAAGTTGCAGTTTCTGCTGTGTCTCAATCTCCAGACGAGCGAGTAGCGGTTCGAGCGCAAGTTCGAGAACGAGCGAACGACTTGGCTCGGAAAATAGAGCTAGGCTACTGCCGCTCTGCACTGTCGAGATCAACGCCTCGGCAAGCGCATACGGAATCGACAAGACAATCGCATCATCTCCAACGCCCCAAACGCAGTCGAGCATCGAGGGAGCGGAAGGCTCCTGCTGCCACACAAGTCGACCCACGCGCACCGATAGCGGCTTATCGCCAAGGTTACTTCGCAAAGACGTGCGGAGCACCGCGATTGTATTGAGCCACGAGACGAGAGTATGGGTCAGAATCTGGGACGGCTCGTACTTGGCGTACTCGTCCGCACGACTTGCAGGAGCTGGGTCTACAGGACAGCACCTTTGCAGCCCAACAGGACTAGCTGTTGTCATCAAATTGAACTTTCCGCCACCGCCGTGAGCAAGCCGCTCCCATAGCGAAGCAAGACTTCATCATCGGCCTCTAGCTCAGCTGTCGCTTCCGAATGGGTATCGGCCGCACGCCAAACGTCGGTCTCGATTTGTCGCCATTTATGAGTCGCGGCGGAGCGTTTGGCCCAGTGCGCCCGCTTCTCCGATGCCGCTGTCTCGGCCTGCTTTTGAGCGATACGCGCGTCTTCAAGCGCCTGGCGTTTCGACGTGATCTCAATTGCGAGCCTCTCAAGGGTGAGCTCGCAACGATCCAGTTCGACGACGGACAAGGTACCGAGCGATGTCAACTGCTGGTAAACCTCGGCCTCCGCCTGTGCGTGGTGCTGTTCTGCAATTGCAAGTTCCTGCCATGCGTGCTCCGCGGCTAAGGTCGCGATATGACGTTTGGCTTCCATATTGGACAACTCACTACGAGCACTACGCTCACGCATGTCCTTCACGTGCCGCAATCTCGAAGCGTGAATGCAACTCATGCGGTCAGACGGCACATCCATGTAACGGTTTCCTCAAAAGTAGACACATCGTCTTCACCCTGGCGCAAAAGCTCGCGCAGATCGTCGATCGAGGCGATAGCTCGGTCCGTCAGCAAATCGCTGCCTTGCTTGTATTCGCCAACCTTGATCAAGAATTCCGCCTCTGCATGGCGGGAGAGCAGATCGCGGAACAAGGATGCTGCCTGGCGATGCGGCGCAGATACGACGGCATCCATGATGCGGCTACGGCTCGACAGCACATCGATGGCGGGGAAATGCCCCCGTGCCGCAAGAGATCGTGAGAGAACGATATGACCATCGAGAATACCGCGCGTTTCCTCGGCGATTGGATCGCCCGCGCCGTCACCTTCTACAAGCACGGTATAGAAGGCCGTAATCGAGCCGTGCTCCCCCATGCCAGCGCGTTCCAGCAAACCTGGCAGCATGGCAAAGACAGAGGGAGGAAAGCCCCGGCGGGTCGGTGGCTCACCGGCAGCCAGACCGATTTCGCGCATGGCGCGGCTAAATCGCGTCAATGAATCCATCATCAGAACGACGCGCAGGCCTTGTTCGCGAAAATATTCGGCGAGCGCGGTTGCCGTATAAGCACATTGCGCCCGCTCCATCGCTGAGCGATCGGAGGTCTCAACGACGACGACCGTGCGGCGAAGCGCCGCCTCCCCAAGATGCCGCTCGATGAATTCACGCACTTCGCGTCCACGCTCGCCTATCAGCGCAACCACGGTGGCGTCAGCGGCCGCGCCTTTTACGATCTGCGACAATAACGTCGACTTGCCGCCACCAGGCTCTCCATAAATGCCGATCCGCTGGCCCTCGCCGCATGTCAGAAGACCATCCATGGCGCGAACGCCGAGTGGCAGGGGGCGCTCGATGATACGTCTCGTCATCGGGTTTGGCGCTTTGCCGCGCAGGGGGCGAGTTTCCGTGGCCTTGACTGCGCCCTTGCCATCGAGCGGACGGCCGAAGCTGTCGATCACCCGGCCAAGAAAATCGGGGCCGACAGGCACTTCGTGCATCCGTCCGGTGGCAACGACTTCTGCGCGGCTGGACATGCCTTGCAGGTCACCAATGGGCGTCAGCAACACGCCATCGTGCAACAGACCGATCACCTCGGCCTGAAGCGAGGATCCGGTGCGGGGATCCTGAAGGACACACAGCTCTCCAATACGAGCATCCGGCAAGACCGCATGGATGAGCGTGCCGATCGCCCGCGTGATCCGTCCGCGTACGGCACGCGTGTCCACATGCCCTGCTCTAGATCGAAGACGCGCCAGCGCCGCGTGCAGGGTCTCCTCTCCATCAGGGCCGGCATAGTTTGGTCCCGGCGCCGTCACTGTTCGCCTGCCTCATGATCTAACCCAAAACCCGAGCGCAGGGCGCGAAGCTGCGCGTCAAGTCCGAGATTGATATTGCCAAATTCGCTCCACAGCACGCATTCGTGCGGAAGCAGCGCCGGATCCGGAATGATTCGGACCGCCGGCCGACCTTCCCGGCCGTCGCAGGTAGCAAATTCGCGCGTAAGCGCATCTGCATCCATGGGGGACACATGAAGAGAAAGTTCCGCCCCACCATATTTTTGCAGCATCGTGTGACGAACCGTCCTCACCAGCATCTCGCCGGGGTCGAACGCGCCCAATAGGTCGGTTACGATGTCCATCACAAGCGCCGACAACTCCTCCTCCAGAACGGCTTTTCGTCGTGCCAGTTCCGAGGCAGCCTGAGCGATCAGTTGTGCCATTTCCTCGGTGCCGGCCTTCACCCCCTCGGCATGACCGCGCGCTCGCTCCTTCTGATAAGCTCTGCGCGCCCAGGTGCGAACCCGCGCTAGATGCCGCTCTGCTGCGGCACACGCCTCGACGGCGTTCTGCCAGATCTTAAGATCGCTTGCCGCCACCAGTGGCCCAAGCGGGCGGATGTGCGGAGTGTTGGGCGGCGCGGAGTCGTCGGCCATCATCCCGCTGGGGCCTCCGTCGCCAATTGGGCCAACACCAGGGAAAACAATCGGCCTGCACCATCGCGGTGTTCAGTGGCAGGATTATCCGCAGCCGTTCCGATAGCTAGGCGTAGAAGCACGCGGCGTCGATCAAGCGCGGAAACTTCATCGAGCCAAGCGCCGAGACAGGCATGTCCATCGTCCTCAATCTCTTGCGCAAGTTGCTCCGGATCGGCAATAACTCCGGTCGAAACCGCATGCGCTGCATGTCGGATTCCGAAAGCCTGCACCTCGGTGCCGATGCGCCCGATCAGAATAGTGACATCGTGCTTTGAAATCAGCCTTGTCAGCGAACGGGCATGCCAGATACCGCCAGCGAGCCGAGCAGCCCTGCTCGGATCACGTCCGAAGAGAGGGTCTGGCCCGAAGTCACTTCCGTTCAAGTCCATGTCATTGCCGAGCAGCAACCCCGGCAATCTTAGCTGCAGCCTGGGACTCTTCTGCAGCCGTAGCAACGTCGCAGCCGAGAGGTTCGTGTCAAGACGTGCGGCAAGGCGGGTCGGATGAATCGAGGCGGCAAGCTCACGAACACCTACAGAGGGCAATTTGAGCGGACGATGCCGCTCGGCGGATGGCTTCGGTCTCACCATATCGGAACCCACACTACGCCGCATTAACGTTGATCGCTTTGCGCACGGCCTCGATGGCGGACACACCCGAACGTCCTCCACCCGTGCCCACTTTGTGAGCTGATTGCCTGCGCTGACGCATACGAGCGCTCAGCAAGACGTAGGATAGTACGCCGAATACAGAGCCGCCGAGACCCATGCCGACCGCAAGCAACGGCGTTGAAATCAATCCTGATGCTTGGGCGAAACCGGCTGCAGGCGCCGGCCGCGGTTCCAGTGCAGGCCGTTCGACCGACACGAAAACCACAGCCACCTTGTCATAGGATAAGCCCTCGATGCTGTTGGCGACGAGCATCTTGATCTGCGGCAGCAGAATTGAGAGATTTGCCCTCGAGTCATGCCGGATGAAAACCGACGCTGAGGATGGCGTGGTGTCACGTCGTAACAGCTCATTCTTCGGCAGAACAACATGGACGCGTGCAGAGAGGACACCATCGATATCGCTGATCGTGCGCGACAATTCCTCGCTCAGCGCATAGACGTAACGGGCTCGTTCCTCGGTCGGCGAGGCAATCAGCCCCCCCGCATTGAACACTTCGCCGAGACTCTTGAAAGCATGGCGCGGCAACCCTTCTCCATTCAGCAGGTCGATTGAGGAGGCAATCTGATTCTGCTCGACCTGGATCGTGCTGGTCCCGTCCTTAGCAGCAACGCGGACCGCATCGATCCCGTTCTTGAGGAGGACCGCAAGCATCTCGTTCGCCTCACGCTCTTGCACTTTGGTGTAGAGATCGGCTTTGCAACCGACAAGGAGAAGCAGCAGCGGCAGCAGGGCCACAACGCGAAATCGCTTGTTGGATGGACGAGCCTGGCCGCTTTGGCGACAACAGATTGAACCAATCATTCGCCCCACTCAGCCGGCCGACATCAGCTTGTTCAGAGATGAACCGAGGCTGCCGATACCATTTGAAATGAGCGTAACCTGAATGACGCCGTCAGAAACATCCTTCAGATTCGCCATCATCGCTTCGAAATCACCTGGGCCATGAGGGGCGACCGGCTCACGTGTTTCTGCCGCGCCCGGCTTCAGCAAAAGGGGCTCCGACGCCGGCCCAGGCTCCGCACCTTTTGGAACTGCGTTGACCCGATACATCGACGAAAGATTCTGGAGGATGCGATCGCCGAGCGGGCTCGCCTGCGTTGTTGTACGTGATACCTCGGATGTCGGCGGAACTGGCGCCACTTCTGTCACTGGAGGCCCTGCCACTGGCGGCGCAGTGTCTTGAACTGAAGCCGCTTGCAAAAGACTCTGTTGAAACTGGGCCTGTTGGTCGACCGCTGTTGCCGAACAGGTCTTGGACAGACCTTCGGTTAGAGTGTGAGACATCGGCGCAGCGCCTAACATCATCATGGAAAGACCTCGCTTTCTTCGACCTCGCTCTCTTCGAGATGTGATGCGACCAGCCGCTCAAGCCCATTAACGGTTCAACGTTCTAGAGAGGCCAGCTGACGAAAAGCTGACGAGTTCGCCCGTTCATGGTCATCTAAAGATCACGTTTCGCGTTCACGTTTAGGCAACGTTACTCCTGTTGGTTTAGGTCAAAGAGAACCCGTGAATGCTCATTCGATTCATTATCCGTTACGTTTTGAACGGAGTCCTCTGTTTCGGCGTTTTCGTTTCAAGCGGAATACAGATGGCGCTCGGCGCATCCCTGTCGCTACCCTCGACCGCTTATCGCTATACGGTTCTGGATCAGGAGCTTTCTGCCGCGTTGCAGGAATTCGGCAACAACCTCAATATCAGAGTCACCGTCAGCGCCGAGGTGAAGGGACGGATTCGCGGGCACATGCCGGATCTGCCACCGCGCGAGTTCCTCGATCATCTGACGCAGCTCTACAATCTTCAATGGTATTACGATGGGCTCATGCTTTACGTGTCTACCGCAAAAGAAGCGCAAACTCGTCTGCTTCTTCTAACTTCAATCAGCTTCGACGCGCTCAAGGCGACCCTGGATACGCTCAACATTTCTGACGAGCGTTACATCTTGAGACCGGCACCGGGAAATGGCCTCGTCCTTGCCTCCGGTCCGCCACGCTTCATCGCACTCGTGGAACAGACGCTCAATGGTCTTGTGGCGGAGGCGCAGGCGCGACCACGCTCCCCCCAGATGCCGTCGCGGGACTCTGTGCTGATGCTATATCGCGGGTCCTCAGCGACGGTTGTTCGAGATGGGCGAACTGAAAGCCCCTCTTCTTCAGATACCCCGCGCCAGGACGGCGCCTTGCCCGCGCACACGGCGGGCCAAAGATGATATTGAGGCGCGCTTGTTGCCTAATTCCTGTTCAGCAGCCGCCCCCTCAATGAGCCCGTTACGCTGGGTTGTGCAGGGAGCTTGGACCGATCGTCCCGGTCAGACACCGTACAAGGATGGCAACGCGTCTCGTAAATCGGCTCTAGACAGGCGAATTGCCGCTGCGCCACCTTGTCTTCCAGTATCGGGATGGCCGGTCGCCGTTCGGCAACCATCCGCCCAGGCTGAAGTGCCGTTGCACTGGCGGCGCGATTCTCCGCCGGGATTTGGTCCAAGCCAAGAGGTTGTCAGGATCGGCCTTTTTAAGTTCGCCTGGCCGTTCGTCACCTCATGCCGTCGGCGCCGGCCGACCCGTTGCGCCCTTTGGATGACAGGCCTTGCGGCAACCATTCACAATCCACGAGGTGATGCAGTGAGATTGGCACCTTAAGATTTCTCACATCGCCAAATCAGCTATTTTCGATGAGGATCGTCACACGCCACCGGAAATAGCGGACTCGACCAATATCTTTATGCGCCGACCGCACTCAAGCCTCCCATTTTGAGACAAGCGGGAGGGGAATTTCGCGGGATCCCGATGACGAGAACCGAACGACAGGCAGGCCCATTGCCGCATGACCGACAGACACCACACGAAACGGGCGAATGATGTCGCCAGTGCGAATACATAAGGATGATCGCGCAGGCGCCAGTTTGGTTAGCGAGGCCTGCACGTTCTGCTCAAGCGGAAGAGCTATCTGTCTCTTCTACCGAAAAGAGAGGCTCACGCCTCGCCGCCACGGTGGGCAAAACCGGGCGACGGCAACCGAGCGCCGAATGGTGCCGATACCGTCGAACGACCGTTTAGCAAGCCGCCTTCAATGAGCAACCGACAAGTTTGCCGGCTCGGTCCTCTCCATCGCGACTGGTCTGCCAGGAATCCCAGAGCGATCCCTAGTCCCTACATAAAGTCATACTCATCCTCGGACTGGACGCGCGGTGTTTCACTCTGGCTATCACTGTCCTCAGCTTTGGATAAGTATAGGCCCGGTTTGTCCGCCCGCTGCCATTCATCGTCCGGATTTTTGATCCACTTTTCGGGATGCTGGGTGGGATCAAGCACCATGTTATCGTCGTCCACATCAACAAAGCCCAACTGCAGCGAGCGGGCTCTGGCTTCTCGATTGGCAGGACGAGAATGGAGCAACGCGTTATCGCCGTCGAGCCGAAGCTGATGTTCCAGCAGGATATCGCCCGCGTTATCGACGAGCGGATGAACAATCTGAAGATCAACAGTGGACGTGACTTCGTTTCGTCCGGGGAACGATTTCCGCCACTGTTCTCCTGCGAACACGTCGCGCATCGCAAATCCGCCCTCCGTTCTCAGAAGACCGACACTCTTGTTGCCGAGCTGATAGCTGAAATAGCGCGCGTTCGCGGTATCGTATTGCGTGGTTCCGTATTTCTTAGCGACCTTTTTTGTGCGCTTGGCCTTGTCGGATATGTGAGGCGAGTACTCTTGTGGGTTCGCGGCAATATGCTTGATCTCATCACCATGGTAAGCCTTTGCCTGTTCAGCAAATGAGCGCTTTGAGAGCTCCACGACAGGGGGGCGGTCGACCAGGGAGTACGCCCGCGACGAAGACGAACCAGCGTGTGAGTTCGATTCCAAGTGGATGTTTTCAAGCGCTTGCAAGAAGCTGTGGCTATCTGCCGAATATCCCGCCTCATCAGCGTGGCTATCGTTGCTGAACTGGCTGGATGAGCCATGGATTCGGCCATACATGGAAATTTTCCTCGTGTCGGTGAAGTTGCGTGGCAGCGCGTTCAGGCTGCTGCTCAGGTGGGCTGAGATTGATAGTCGCGCCAGCTGACGCGCTAGGTGAGCATCTGCATCGGCTTCTAGGTGGCGGGCATTCGACAACGGCGATGCACGCGGCTCGCGTGTCATGGGTTGCAGGACAGGGTTCGCGGTGCTGGCTATCGAACTGGAGTGACAGATTGCAAAATTTTGCGCAATCTCTGATTCCCTGGCGCTGCCGCGAGAGGCTTACTTGCACCTGCACCTCGTCATACCATCACCTCGCGGGAGTGGCGCTCGATTTAGCCGGTGATGTCCTGTTGGCTGATGTTACCGAAATCGCGGTTTTTCAACATGAACGTTGCCGGCGCGCACAAGCGCGGACGTTCTTGAGAGAGGCTATAGAAGTCGGCTTCTCGAAATGCCGGCACGGTCCGGCAAAGGTATGTCGAGCTGCAGCGCGGGCAGTTAAGCGGTAACGGTCCGGCAGAGACCCGGCAAGACAGTAGCTGTCATTCGGATTCCTCGTCAGCTTCTCGAAAGCTAAGCCTCTTAGCGAGAAGGTGTCGATCTGGGTCCAGCGTTAACTGTTCGGATCTGCCAAAGGAGAATGGGATGGATCCGCTCAACAATGTCAACCCATTCGAGGCCCCGGATTTCGCCGGGACGGACCACGACGAGCTGCAACAGTCTCGCGTGGACCAAACGGGGTTTCAGCAGCACCTGAACGAGTTGCACCTGCGCGAGCGCCCGCCCCGCAATCCAAATCGTCGCGGCGAGCATCCTTATGTTGTGTCGAACCGAGATGCGGACTGGCTAGACCACGTCGGGGAAGGCGCCTCGCGGTTGCCCTCGAATCCGCCCGCCTCCTCTGAACAGGGGGGCAATCAGCATGTGGTTTTTGCGGCCGCCAATCGCGGTGGCCGGTTGCCAGCCAGCAGTTTCGGTCTGACGGACTATTGGCACGGCACGGATTCAGCTGTCCACTTGCCGATGCATAGTGTCGATCAGGAGGAGTGTTCGTGGGCGCAGGCCGATGATGAGTGGCCAACGACCCCCACAGCTCCTTGGAACCACAATCTCGAGGCATCGAGCCTCGACCGACAGCCTCGGTCGGGCGATGGCAATACTTCAGAGGGGCACTGGCTCACCCCGGCAGCGGCGCAGTGGGACGAAGCCTCGAGCGACGGGCGGGCCTCTCCCGCCGGCCCTACCGGCGAACCGAAGAACGTTGAAAACCCCATCCTCCGGCAATCGCAGCTTGACGATATCCTGAACAGTTGGGCTGGCGAGGAGGGGCAGACAGAAGACGAGGAGCGGCAAGAAGCGGTAAGACGAATCAAAGCCTGGGGAGAGGCCGGCGACGTCTATGCACGGCTGGAGCTGTCATACCTGCGCCTGACGACCTTGCCCGCCGCCTTCCCTTCCGATCTGCGGATGCTCAATGTGAGCGACAACGAGTTGATGCACCTGCCCGACACCCTTCCGGCCGAACTCCGCACGCTCGAAGTCGGCAACAATCGTCTGATCAGTCTGCCTGACATCCTGCCGGCGGCCCTTCAGTCATTCGCCATCGCTGGCAACCAGCTGACCAGCCTGCCCGTAACACTTCCGGAGGGCCTACAGACACTCGCCGTCGGCAGCAACCACCTGACCAGCCTACCAGAAACCCTGCCGGCCGAGCTCCAGGACCTCGATGTCCGCGGCAATCGGCTGACCAGCCTGCCTGAGACCCTCCCGGCTGGACTTCAGTTACTTGCCGTCGGCGGCAACCGGCTGATGAGCCTACCCGATACCCTCCCGGTCGAACTTCAGGAGCTCGAAGCCGACGGCAACCGGCTGACCAGCCTGCCCGAGAGCCTCCCCTCCGAGCTCCAGTTGCTTTTCGTCCGCGACAACCAGCTGACTAGCCTGCCCGATACTCTCCCGCCTGAGCTCCAGAGGCTTCATGCCAGCGGCAACCGGCTGACCAGTCTGCCCGAGACCCTCCCGGCCGAGTTCCAGGTGCTCGAGGCGCGCGACAACCGGCTGGCCAGCCTGCCGGAGTCCCTGCTAACGCAGCTGGGTTCTGGGTGTATGGCTTATCTGGAGAATAATCCGCTATCCGAGCGGGTGCGGACGAATCTGGCAGCAGCCATGAATGCGCCAGGCTATGTCGGTCCTCGGGTCTTCTTTTCGATGGACGAGGCAATCGCGGAAACTCAGGCGCGGCCGCTGCCCGAAATGGTGGCGGACTGGCTCGACGAGGCGCCCGAGTCATTGGCCGCCTGGCAGAACTTCGCCGAGGAGGCGGGTGCTCCCGAATACGCGCGCTTTCTCGACAGGCTGCGGGACACCGTGAATTCTGGCAATCCCCAGTTCCGGCAGGCAGTGATCGAAGATCTGCAGCAGGCGGCGATGAGGCCGCAATTGCGCCAGCAGTACTTTCAGCTGGCCTTCGGGGCGAGCGAGAGCTGCGAGGATCGCATCACTTTGACCTGGAACGGCATGCAGAGCGCACGTCTGAGCGCTGACGTCGAGGGCGGCGCCTATGACCATCGGCTCGGTGATCTCGTCGAACAAGGCCGCATTCTGTTCCGCCTGGGCGCGCTCGAGGGAATCGCCCGGGAGAAGGTCAACTCGCTCCGCTTTGTCGACGAGATCGAGGTCTATCTCGCCTATCAGGTCAAGCTGCGCGAGAAGCTTGAGCTACGGCACATCGCCCCGGACATGCGCTTCTTCGGCGTCTCATGGGTTACCGACGACGATCTCAGCACGGCCGAGACGCGGGTGCGCGAGGAGGAGGCGACGGGGTTCGCCGACTATCTGGCAACCCGGTGGCAGCCCTGGGAGACGGTGATGAGCCGGATCGTCCCCGAAGCCCATGCACAGATGCAGGATCGGCTCGTCGAAGCGATGGGCGAAGAGTTCGACAGCCGCCTCCAGCAACGGCTTGCCGATCATGACCTGATCGGCAACAGAGATGCCGAGCGGCAGTTCGGAGTCCAGGTCCGTGACGAGATCGCTCGCGAGATCAAGGGCGCGCTGACGCGTCAGGTGCTCGCGGACCACGGGCTTGAGCTGTGAAGCGGCCATCCAGTTGCAAGGGGCTGTCCATGCTGTTTTGCCGATTGGACCGCCATGAAGGCTCTCAGGATGTCGTGGCCGCGGATCTCGGCGCCGCGCAAATGGAGTGGACCTGCATCGAACCTGCGATGGTCGGCAGAGACGTGATGTCGGCTTTGCGGGCTTCCTTCGCCAGCAGGAAGCTTGGATCAGAACCGGCCTGATTGGGGAATCCAAAACGCTTCTGGTCGCAAATCCACTCTGCTGCGTGCGCCCGAGCATCAGTCCCTCGCCAGGCACCGCGGTGTCATATTGGCGAAGCAATGCCGCAGCGAGCAAGGCCGAGAAAGCATAGCCGAGGCCCGGCAATATCAGCGTGACCCCGTAGCCGAATCTCGCCGCGATAAACCCACTCGCTGCGAAGCCCACCAACGCGAACGCCGACATCACCGAAGTCAGGAACGCGACATCTGTGCCCGCGTTGCCCGGCCGGGCGAGCCCGAGAAAACCAGTTCGTGAATGTAATATGCTGGACTGCGAGTGCCGCGAACACGATCCCAACGCTCGCGACGGCGCTCACACGAACGTCAACATAGCCATCAATAATCGCAAGCGCTCCAAAATCGATGGCCAGGACTGCGCAGCTCGAGATCAAGCCTCGGTGCGGCGTCATTCGCGCGAGGATCGCGCTGGTGCCTTAGAGTGTTGTCATGCATCGTTGCTCGATCTGGCGAAATCTGCAGCCTTAGCCGACGTCGTCAAGACCGTCGCCCTCGACCATGAAATGATGAAAGGCCTTCTTTCCCGAGCCGACGATTGCAAAGCTATGATTTGCGAACATTGACGTGGGACAGGTACAGTCCATACGCCTCAAGCCGACGTCCCGCACCTTGACGCCCAGCAGGTCGCGATGCCAGCAATGCTTCGACGTCCTCGACAGTGAGCACCACATGGCCCCATCACAAGCGTGCCGGTAGGAAAGCCCTCTATGGGTCGCTCGGATTTCAACGGCTCGGACGCGAGCTCAGAGTTGCAAAACAATTGCCGGCGAGACGCTAAACGGATCGGTTTACCGACATGGCGTTAGTCATCGAGCGCAGGTGATTGAGGCGACCGGCGTGGATGGTGCCTCGCACAGACTTGGCGAAAGAGACTTGGCGAAAAAGACTTGCTTGTGCAGTGCGGTCGCGTATTATTGCAGTGCGGTAGCGTCTCGCGCTGCCGCTGCCCTCCTTGGGCGTTTCCTCCCTAGACTTGGGCCGCTTGTCAATCAAGCGGCCCTTTTTCTTGCCCATCAGTCCGAGCATTGAGCTCGCGTGCGCCAGATTCAGCATTCGCGTTTGATGCGGAACAATATTGACCGCGATCTTGAACGCCAGGTTGCCTGAGTTTGGCATGCTCTGCGAGCGCCTCCTGTAGCTTGTCGGGCATGGAGCTTTTGGATCCCGTAAGGATCCGTTCCAGTGCTGATTGACACGCCACGCGTCAGGGACACAGGAATTGGTGCCCGCCAGCAGCACGAAAAGGGATCAAACTCCTCGCTCAAGCCACTTCGAAATCATCCGGCGGGTGGGATCGAGGCAGGTTTCAATCTGCGTCCTGAGCACGCATCGAGCCGAGGTAACACAATGCGCGGTCGCGAGTGCGCCCGTCTGCATCGCGCCTTCCCGACCGCGCCTCGTATGCCGCGCAAGGTTCTCAAAATGCATCTCGGTCATGAGTACACCTACGACAGCAGCGCATCCCATGCCGGCGGGGCGGAGCGCCCATAAAGGTAACGCGGCTCGGCAGATATCGTGCGCGCTGCAGATCCATCGGGGTGCGGAAGAGGGAGCAGGTGATTCGTGTTTGCGAAATCGTCGTCATTCGACCCTGCTCCTTCGTCCGAACAGCGTCAGCTTTGGAACCATTGTCCAGAACTTGACGCCGGCATGCAGTGCGAAGCGACCGGTGAGTACCTCCAATTTCAAGCGGCACGTTGATTGCATCGTTCGGGGCGCCGGCGGACGCGGTTCTCTCCGCATGTCCGCTCTTCGAAAAACCGAATGCACATCTTCCGTCGGCTTCCGGCCACCTCGCAACACACGCGAGTGAGGCTAGCGCCCCTGTTCAGGACATTTCCCATGAAAAAATCGCTCCGCCTCCTCGCAGCGTCGCTATCCATGATCTGTTTGATGCGCGTGGTACTGCCCCAGACGCTGCCGGCTGCGACGAAAGCGAACGATCCTTTTCTTTGGCTCGAGGAGATCGAAGGGCCGCGCGCATTGGCTTGGGCTCGCGCTGAAAACGACAAGACGCTCAGTGTGCTCCAATCAGATTTCCGCTATCAACGCTTCTACGAGGAGGCGCTCAACATTCTCCAGGCCAAGGACCGGATTCCGTACGTTTCCTTCGCACGGCGCGGTCTCGACAATTTCTGGCAGGACGAGAACCACGTGCGCGGCATCTGGCGGCGTACCACGTTTTAGAGCTATCGCGCCCAAGACCCGCGCTGGGACACCATCCTCGACATGGACGCGCTGGCTGTCGCGGAGAAGAAGAACTGGGTCTTCAAAGGCGGCAGCTGCCTGCCGCCGGAAGAGCGCCTGTGCCTGCTCAGACTTTCCGATGGTGGCAAGGACGCCGTGTTCGTGCGCGAGTTCGACCTCGACGCCAAGACTTTCGCCATGACCGGCTTTGATCTTCCGGAGGGAAAGCAGAACGTCAGCTGGGTAGATAACAATACGATCCTGATTGCACGAGATTGGGGCGACGGGACCATGACGAAGGCCGGCTACCCGTTCGTCGTGAAGGAGCTCAAGCGTGCTCAGCCGCTCGCTCAAGCGCGCGAGGTCTTTCGCGGCGAGCTGACCGATGTCGGGACCGCGCCATTGGTGCTGCGCGACAGTGACGGCACCGTCCATGCGACCGGCGCTGTGCGCGCCATCAGCTCGTTCGAAAATGAGTATGTCCTTTTCGGGCCTGAGCGGCCGATCAAGCTCAATCTGCCGAGAAAGGCGAACATTGGCGGCATTGCCAGTGGCCGCCTGCTCGTGACGCTAAACGAAGACTGGACGCCGCCGTCCGGCGACGCCCGGTTCGCAGCCGGCTCGATCATCTCGTATGACCTGGCCGAATGGAAGCAGGATCCGCTGCGCGCCAGACCCACGCTCGTCTTCCAGTCCGGGCCTCGGCAGGCTCTCAGCGGGTTCAGAGCAACCAGGAACCTATTGATCCTGACGACTCGATAATGTTCAGAGCAGGCGTTCGTCTACAAGTACGATCAGGGCACCTGGCTAGTCACGCCGATCCCACTTCCGGAGAATGCGAGTGTCGGTCTTTCTGCTGCATCGAATGAAACGGACGAGGTGATGTTCACCGTCTCCAGTTTTCTCCGGCCGACGTCGCTCTGGTACTTCGACGCTGCAACCGAACGCCTCGAGACACTGAGAACGACACCTTCCAGGTTTAATGCGTCTAGACATGTCGTGGAGCAGTTCGAGGCGACGTCGCACGACGGCACCGGCATTCCCTACTTTCTGGTGCAACCCAAGAGCGCAAGGTGTGACGGATCGACTCCAACCCTTCTTTATGGCTATGGGGGATTTCAGATTCCGCTTCTGCCGTCTTATGCGGGGCTTACGGGACGGCTCCGGCTCGAGCAGGGCTATGCATATGTCGTCGCGAACCTGCGCGGCGGCTGCGAATTCGGGCCGCGATGGCACGAGGCCGCCCAAAGGGCAACGAAGCAGCGCACATGGGATGATTTTATAGCCGTTGCTGAGGACCTGATCCGCCGGAAGATCACGTCTCCGCGCCGGCTGGGCGTAGTCGGCGGCAGCCAAGGAGGCCTTCTGGTTGGGACCGCAATCACCCAACGACCTGACCTCTTCAATGCCGCCATCGTGCAGGTGCCGCTGTTCGACATGCTTCGGTTCACCTGGCCGCCGGCGCCTCCTGGACCGCCGAGTATGGCGATCCCGCCTTGCCTGAGCAGCGCGAATGGATCCAGGCCTACTCGCCCTATCAGAAGTTGGTGCCGGGCCAGACCTACCCGGCCCCCTTCATTCTCACCTCCACCAAGGACGACCGCGTTCATCCGGCCCCTGGCCGCAAGGCAGCCGCAAGGCTCGCTGGGCTAGGCCAGCCCTATTTCTACTATGAGAATCTCGACGGGGGGCATAGTGCCGCCGCCAATCTCATCGAAGACGCACGGCGGGCGGCCCTGGAATATACATATGCATCTGGGCGGCTTGGATTGAGTGCGGTCGAAAAGAAAGGTCGTTAAGCGACAAGTGCATGCGGCAATTGTCTGAACCGCTGAGACCGCTCCAGTGCACTGGCGCTTTGGCGCGAGCGACGCCACGCCTACGCCTTCGGGGAAGGTGGGCCTCGTCAGCTTCTCGAAAGCTTGCCCGTGACCGCATCTTGTTCGCTGAAGCGGCGATTGCGCATTTCGCGACATAGGTCGAGCCCTCCAGCATCACGGCGCCGGCCGGAATACGACCGACCGCCCGCAGGAATTCGTAAGGTGAGGTGCAGCTGGCTGTTCCCGGAGCGCGCGGAGTTTGGAGTTCTCCGCAAGCCTGCGGGCCGCGAGCAAGATCGGTCGTAGCCGGGACTCTCGGAAGCAATCATATGGGGCTAGGATTTCAGTTGCGGTCTCGCACTAAGAGCCGCTGATCTACGATACGCGCGCGAACCCGAACTTGCTTGTGACCTAGTTCGCCGCCGGCCTGATCATCGCTTCGACCTCTGCGCGAAACGCCTGCCGTGAGCCTTCGCGCGAGTAGAACATGTGGCCGCCTGGAAAGACCACGAGCTTGACCCGCGGCACCGAGGCAAAGGCCGGCAACTGGTCGAGCAACATCTTCGAGGCAAAATAAGGCGTGGCAAGATCGAACAGGCCGTGCCCGACCAGCACGTTCATCTTCGCGTCCGTCGCAAGGATCTGGCGCAGCTCCGACAGCGACTCGGGAGGTCTGCCGCCAAAATCCCACCCCCGCCAAACCGCGCCGTTCAGCACCTCATAGGAGCCGTCCGGCCGCCAGTTCAGCTTGCGCGTGAGGAGATCGACGGCGGCACTGGTCAGCGGCGCCTGAAGCGTGTCGCCCGAGGGATCGCCGAAGCGGGAGGCGCCGGAATCCGGATAGGGATCGAAGCCGCGCACAGAGGCATCGTAGCCGCCGGTCACCTTGGCGTTCTTGCGGTCGAGTTCACGGCGGAATTCACCGATGTCGAAGCGGCCCGAGAGCCTGCGGCTCACCGCCTGGTCGATGCCGGTCAGTGTGGCGACCTTGTCGGCCAGACGCGTAGTCACCTCCCTGTCCGCCTCGCCTTTGACGAGGTCGGCCAGGAACTCGCCGCGTGCATAAGCTTCCACATCGGCGAGATCGGCCCGCTTCACCGGCCCCTTGGCTTCGCGCACGGTCGCAACATAGCTCGGCAGCGTTGCGACATATTGCAGAAGGCTCGTGCCGTTGAACTCGCGGTAGTCGAACAAGGGCGAGATCATGATCAGGCCCTTGACGCCGACGCCCTGCTGCATCTGCAACTGGGCTACGACCTTCGGCCCGCGAATGCCGCCATAGCTTTCGCCCGCGACATATTTTGGCGATAGCAGGCGGTCGTGCTTCTCGAGCCAGCGGCGGATCACCAGCGCGAGCGCGCTGACATCGCCGTCCACGGAAAAGAACCGCCTGCGGACATCCTCACCGGTCGCAACGAAACGGCTATAGCCGGTCCCGACCGGATCGATGAAGACAAGGTCGGTGAAATCGAGCCAGGTCTCGGCGTTTGGCTTCACCTCAGAAGAAGTCGATGGCGTGACCTCGTCGGCGTTGATCGGCAGCCGCCACGGACCGGCATTGCCGAGTTGCAGCCAGGCCGACGATGCGCCCGGCCCGCCGTTGAAGAAGAACGTCACCGGACGCGTGGCACGGTCGGTGCCGTCGAGCTGATACGAGGTATACGCGATCTCGGCCTGCGGCTCGCCCTTGTCGTCGAACAGGCGAATGGAGCCTGCGGTCGCGGCGAAGGCGAGCGTCCGCCCGGGCAGCTCGAGCGTTTGCCTGGTGGTGGAGTCCGGCGGCAGACGATGCGGCTCGGCCACAGACGGCGTTTGGCCGGACGGTGCGCCGGGACCGCCTTTCTGGCCGGCAGGCGTCGCGGCATCGGGACGCTGCGGCCGATCGTCTGCCCAAGCGCTCCCCATCACGCCGCAGGCAAACAGGGCCAGCACAAGACAGGCGCGGCGCAGCGCAGTCAAATCAAACTGCATCGAGTTTCTCCCCTTCCGGCCGCTCTTTGCGTGCACGAGGCGTGTCTCCCAGCCCTACTCACTTAGCTGATAGTCGAGAAATTACAGGCCTACTAAGTCCGGTAGTATTCGCTATCCTTGGGTCCCGCCTGTCGGCAGCAGCGCCAGAGCAGCGGGCCTGTGCTTGCAGATGGCAATCGCTTGCCGACGAGCACATCCACACGGATTAGGAGCTCCCGGCGCACGAATTGCATCGAGAAAACCCGCATCTTGCCGCCCAGACGTGGTTCATGGATGGCCTCATAGCCCTTGGGCGCCGGCTTGTGGGACAAACCTGGAGCGAGTCAACATGTATAGACCCGCCGGCGCGGCTACGCGCGTTCATGAGCGAAACGTACATTGAGAACTTTGCAGCATACGAAGCGCGGCTAGAAGGCGCGATCCAGACGGGGGTTTATAAGTTTTGAACGTCGATTGACAGTTTGTGACGTGCAGAATTCGAGCAGTCCCGAGGCGCGTTCCCAGCGATTTTCGATCACGTGTCGTCGACCCGACAATAGGCCTCACGTCTGTAGTTCATCAGATTGCAGTTGCGCTGCTGACCTGCTTCCGTTGGCAAAACCGCGGCCAGAATAGCGCGAGGCGGGTTAAAACATGCCAATGGCCGAGACCGAGATCGACACCGTCACCGCGGCAATCCCCCGCCAGAATCCGCTCTGTTCATCACGCCCCGCCACAGGCGGCCTGTCCTGGCGATGGCAATGGAGCTCGTCCAGATCGTGCCGATCGCCGCGTTCGAATGCTTATCGCAACCTCCCACTTCAGAGTGCTGCGACGACCGATTGAATCCGCCCCCTTAAAGACCGGTCACGGCTCGCGGCCGCGTTGTTTGATGCGTTTTCGGATTCGACGCCCGTATCGAATAGCTCTGCTGGGTGCGGCCATACACATAAACGCCGGCATAGAACGGGTTGGTGAGGACCTGGTGGATCTTTGTGTAAATGGGGGCGTCCCATCGGAGGGGGACGCCGGTCTTCTGGCTAAGGGGGCAATCATTTGCAGGCCGAATGACACGCCGGTCTCAGACGTCGTAAGCCGCAGGCTGAGACCGTTAGCCGGCGTCGCTTACAATGAGCACAGATCACCCCGTCCCACGAATCTTCACTTCGAGGTCACGGTCATATTGTCGAAGTTGAAGTTCATTCCGCCTGGCGATGAGGTGATCTCGACGCCGTATTGGACGCTACCGACGTTTATGTCGCCGAAGTAACCCTTCGACTTGATCCACTCTAGGATGCCTTTGATATCCACTGTCCCGCTATTGCTCTTCGAAATAGGCACGAGCGAGATAACGTTGTGACCATTATTCCCTTCAAACACGTTCCAGGTCGTCCCTCCTACAGCGACATTGCGATAGACCGGGATCGACGCCCCGGAAGGGGCGTATTTATACGAAATGGGCTTAACGTTGCCGCTACCGTCCGAGTTTCCGGTGTAGTTTGTCCAGATCATGATCTCTTGCTGGTTTGAGCTGTCCCAAATATCATAGGCAGTGTCCCAGGCCCCGCTTTTAGGAACGTGCTGATTGAAGGTCGAGGTCAAAGTGTTGATTGCACTGAGCGGCTTTCCGATATGGACAGCCTCGTGCGGATAGCTCTTGATGCCACCAGTTTCAGGCTGGTTCGACCACACGCTCCATCGGTTCGCTTCATGCACCGAAATGGTCTGAGGCCCTGCACCACTGCCCCACACGTCGTTGTTCCAGGTATTGCCATCGCGTGAAAAGTTCCCGTATGGATCGCTCGACCTCCAAATCAGATTTTGTGCCGGCATGGGGGCGGTCAACGATGACCTCACATTATTCACAGCCTGGCTAAAAAGATCATGTTCCTCCTGTGAGTAAACGTACCCCATTGGGGACTCTGGCGAGCCGGCACCGTTTATCCGATTAAAATCCATAGTGCTCTCTTCCTCTTTCTGCCAGCGGGGTATCCTGGAATGGGTGAGCAGTTCAGTCTTTGGTGGCCTCATCTGAAGGCAGGTTCGAATTCTACGAAGCTTGGCTTTCGAGAAGCTGACCCGTGCAAGGAGAAAGGTGGACCGCGTATTGCCTCACAGATCGATGCTCCCGAGTGCGATCGGTTGCCTTATTTACTTTGCTCCCGGCTTGGGTTGAGGAGGAGGCCGGGTGCGGAGATGGGCGGGGTTTCAGAGCGCCCGGCCTCCCCCGCTGGCACCTGGCACATCATTGGGTTGTTGTGCCCTCGTGCCCCAGCAGCGCTTTCTCTGCAGGAACGAACAATAATGTACATGAGAGCTTTGCAGTATACGAAGCGCGGTTTGGAAGGCACGATCCAGACGGGGGGGCTATACGTTTTGCACGTCGATTGACAGTTTGTGATGTGCAGAATTCGATGCCAGCAGTCCGAAGGCGCGTTCCCGGCGATTTTCGATCACGTGTCGTCGGCCCGACAAAAAGCCTCACGTCTGTGACTCATGAAATTGCAGTTGCGCTGCTGACCTACTTCCGTTGGCAAATCCGCGGCCAGAATCGCGCAAGGCGGGTGAAAAATGGCAATGACCGAGACCGAGATCGACACCGTCACGTGCTAAATCGGTTCCTCTCGGGTAGTCGCGGCTCTTTCGGAGGTTGGAACTGGACTGCTCCGAAATGGCATCGAAAGTTTGCTCGAGGTGCGACTGACGGCTAAGTCAGGGGCGGGACGCCGATGGCCATGGCGCCCGCCCCCGAACATCACCGCTGGAGCGTTGGTTTGGTGATGGTGCCGCGAACAAAGCAAACGGCGTGCCGGTTCGAAAAGTGCAGTGTCTGCCGGCACTGGTAATCGCGTGTCGTGTCAGATTGCAGACGCTGGCGGGCAACTGGCGGCGATTTCGTACAACTCGGGCGCCCTACCGGTCGGCGGTCCTCATTCCATCATCTCGTCCGCGTCATCGAAACGGGTAAGGCGCGTTGATCAGCTACCGTGACGAGCGCTTGCGCCACAGTGATGTCTGCAATTAATCCGCCACGCTTACCGAAAAGACCTGAGCCGGTCCTGTTTAGACAGCTGCCATACCTTGCTCGCGGCGTAGCGACTTAGAGCAACTACGCGTGCCATCGCGATTGGCTTTGAACGGAAACACGCCCCCGCGCTGATCGAAAGTCAACCTTCGTCGTCGCCCGATTTCGCCGGTAGCGTCAAGTTCGACCTGGGGGTCCAGTTCCAGCGGATAACGAGACAGCAGCATCGTATTTCGGGCAATGCTGCCTATTATTTTCGATCACATCGAAGAAAAGGCCTGTTTCAGCCGCCGCTTGACCTGCCGGCACGATGGCGGGCCCTCGCAGTGACACGCGGCCCAATACCTACACGCTCGCCGGGTGCTCTTCCGTTCGCCCTATATCTCGGCAGGATTTAGATTAGGCTCTTGGGCAAACTGAGGGATAGTCAACTTCCAATTTCATGGCGTTGCTGGATCCGCGATGGGGGCGGCCGTTGATGTCTGATCGTCTGAAGCGCTCCTTATCATTGAAGCGAGATGTCGTCCGGCCGCCATCACCCTAACGGTAACGCCGAAGCGCGACACCGCGACAATTAGATTAACTTGAAAAGATGTTCCAGCAGTCCAACAAATCCACGCTTTTCTGCTTCAGCGCGTCGCGCAAAGCTCCTGGTCTGGATTCTGGCCGACCGCGCACTCAATGCGTTCTCGCATGGCTTGATCGATATCTTTTGCACCAAGCAATTTTGGCGGCGTCGTCTCCTGCACCTGAAGAGCTGGTCTATCCCAGCTGGCGCAACCGCCGAGCCCTAGAATGGAAAGGAGAGCTGAGAACGAGAGCAGACACAATGAGCCCAAGCGCCACCGAACTGCTTTCCGACGTGAATTCATTCGGTCCATCTTATATCGACTGCTGCGCCTGTGAATCGTCCGCAACGAGCATGTTGCTAAGTTCCTCCGACGGAGCCTTGTCCTTCGCAGCTGCGAGTGTGATGGATCCAACCGGCTGAATTGTGAAGTCCGAGGCAAGGTCTTGATAGGATAGAACAGCAAGATCGATCCCATTGCGGGTGAGAAAACCGCGGACAAAGCGCCTTATATCCATCGAAGCAAGGATAACGGGCTGGATCTGACCTCGGACTGCGTTCGAATGGATCTGACGCATTTTTGACAGCAGCGCCTCGCTTTGCCCGTCCGTCAAAACCAGGTAGGGCCCTTTGGGAGTGTCACGCACCGCGCTGCGAACAATATCCTCGGTTTGACGTTCGATGATAAAGACCGGCACGACACGGTGTGCGTTGGCATAGCGGTGGCAGATCTGCCGTCTCAGGCCGGAGCGAACATATTCCGTGAGCAAGACGACGTTTTGTTCACGTCCGCTCCATTCGGCCAATGCCTCCAAGACCAGCCGCGTGTTCCGGATCGGAATACCCTCTTCCAGGAGGCGCCGTAAGACGTCGGCGACCTTGGGGATCGGCGTCGTACGTAAGACCTCCTTCACAAGATCCGAATATTCCGTCTCCATCCGCGCCAGCAATTGGCGCGTCTCCTGGATACCCACCAAGCACTGTGCATAGCGGGTCAACGCTGAATGGACGCGCAAGGCCAGGATTTCAATGGGACGATGATGCCCGATGCCGGCTGCTTTGAGAGCCGGTGCGTTGCTCTGTTCAATCCAGATTTGATCCGTCTCCGCCTCCCGCCGAAACGGGATGCCGCTCAATTCAATATTGGCCGGATCGTCGCGGAGTAAAAGCTGCGTTGGATCAATCAAACCCTGATCGACCGGCACGCCCTCGACATCCACCCTGAACTGCAACTCCGGCAAGCGCTCGTCAACCTCAACCGGGATGCGCGGAATCGTGATGCCAAGATCAGCTGAGACAAGACCCGAAACGCGCTCAATATGCTGTTGCAATTCGTCCTTGTCGATCGGCCGTGTCAGACTGGGCGCAAGGAACACCGCGACGGGAAGTGCCCCCGCAGGCACGGTTTGCTTGTTAGACTGTTCGGGAGCCGGGCGAGAGACATCGGCGCTTTTCTTGGCGCTTTGGATCACACCGTCGGCAAAGCTCGCTGCCGCAAAGACTGCGGCCAAGAGGAGAAAGACCGGGAGCGGGAAACCCGGAATGGCCCCCATGACGACCAGGACGCAGGCAGATAGCCGCAATGCGTGCGGATTGGCCGTGAGCTGGTTAACGATGTCGGTACCAAGATTGAGCCTTACAACCCCATTGACACGAGTGATGATCGTCCCGGCTGTAATCGAGAGCAGTAGCGAGGGAATCTGTGAAATGAGCGCATCACCTATCGTCAGCAAGGTATATTGATGCAGCGCCGCCTCGAAAGACATGCCCTTGGAGAGCAGGCCGATGGTGATCCCGCCCAGCATGTTGATGCAGATGACCACCAAGCCTGCGATGGCATCGCCCTTTACGAACTTCATGGCGCCATCCATAGCCCCATAAAGCTGGCTTTCTTTCTCCAATGTAGCGCGCCGGCTGCGGGCTTCGTTCTGATCGATATGGCCGTTGCGCAGCTCCGCATCGATCCCCATCTGCTTGCCTGGCAGAGCATCGAGCGTGAAGCGCGCCGCCACCTCCGCCACGCGCTCAGCGCCCTTGGCGACGACGATGAACTGCACCATGGTCACGACTAAAAATATGACAATGCCGACGACGATGTTTCCCGATATGACGAAATCACCGAACGTGTGAATGATGCTGCCGGCATCCCCCTCAGCCAAGATCAGCCGCGTCGTCGAGATGGTGAGCGCCAGGCGGAATACCGTGGAAATCAGGATGACGCCCGGCAAGGACGAGAAATCAAGCGGGGTGCTGATATAGAGAGCAACCATCAGCAGCAATATGGCGAAACCCAGATTGAAGCCGATAAGCGTATCGATCGCCACTATCGGGATCGGCATGATCATCATGCTGACCGTCAGAAGCAGTGCCAACGCAACCATCAAATCGGAGCTGGCCGACGCGCCCGCAATGATGTTACGCAGGACGCTGGCCATGGGGACCTTCCGATCGTTGGTTGATAGGGCCGTTGCTGTCACGCAACGAAACATAGTTTTGGAAAACCGCGCGTGCCTCGTCTATGAGGCCGGCCCGCCGCAGCGCATGGCTACGCAAGAGCATCAAAGAGGCGCGCGAAGACGATTCATCATCAAGTGCGTCCAGCCTATCCAGGATCGGCAGCGCTTCATCGCCGAGGCCTTCCGAGATGAGGGCGTAGGCGAGAATCCGCAGCAGATCGACATCTTGAGAGTCGTCGCGGACGATGAGCCGCAAGAGAGCCAGGCATTCTGCGCTCTGCCCACATGCAAGATACAGATAGGAAAGGGCACAAAGCAAATCGCGTTCCTGTCCGGCACTCAGCGAGACGTTATCGGATTTGGAAACATCTGTCGTCCGTTGAGCTCCATCGGAGTTGGACATTATTAGACTTCGATCAAGCTGTTCCGGTTTTGCCGAAGCAGCGCCAACCACAGCAGTCCCTGCTGCAGGACGACGACACCTTCGTGCGCCATCGAATCCGCAGGCGCGGCCGCCAGCTTATGGGCGAGACGTTCCAAAAGAATGCCATACCGCTCTGCCCGCAGCATGTCCGGATGACGCAGCCTTGGCGTGACGAAGGAGAGCAGATCATGCGCGATACCGCGCCCATAGAGCGACGCCGCCACCGCGGGCGGCTCGATCTCGTAATTGCGAGTGCGTATCTCGTTGAGACTGACGCGCCCGACTGCATCAATATCTTTGGCCTCCCCTATGGCTTTTATTGCTACATCCGGCGGTTTATACGATGCGTTCAGCTCGCGCCAGATCGACGCCGGCTCCTTCTCACCACCAGTGCAAGCACTGTCGATGTCAATCTTGTTGGGTTGGAAAATGGTCGGCCCGATGACCGGCGCATGATGGTCCTCGTTTGGCCGCTGCGAAACACTGCCAGGCCCGACATCGTAGTGGGACAGCTTTGACATGACGCTCTCCTTATCCTTCCTTCGAGTCCGGAAAGTCTAATAGGGGATGGCAGCAAAACGGCCATTGCGGCTTAGCAGCACACGCCCCTCCTCGATTCGATTGACCGCCCATCCGTCGGCCAACAGAGCGCCGACGAAATACTTCTGTCCACCGATAAGGAGATAGGGCTCGGTTCCGTGCCAAACAGCTTCGACAGCGATTGCGGATGGCTGCTTGTCCTCCTTGACCACGACTCCGTTCACCAGTGCCACCGCACCGTTTGTACGACCATCAAACCATTGCTGGAGCTCCTGCCATTTCGTAACCGCTGCGGGCGTTACTGTTCCCTCAGCGCTCACAAAACCCGGCCCAGAACCGACCCTGATATCGAGCAGGCCGGCCTTATCAACTTCCTGTTTCAGCACTTCGGCTGCGGCCTGAGCTCGCCGATCATCAGGTCTGTTCATGCCCAGCTTGGGCACAAGCTCGGCGGCAGGCGGCGCAATGGCGCTCGGTGCACTTCCGCTGGCCTTGAAGAAAACGGTCGAGAGAGCGCCTAGACCAAGAAAGGCGAGCAGCACGATGGCGAGCGCTGAGATCGAAGCGCGCGATAGGCTGGTCGAGCGAACCTCAACTGCGTTCTGGATCGACCAGCGAATTGACATCGCGCCTGCGCGAACGACGCCGGGAAGAGAAAGAACAACGCGTCCACCTGCGGCGATATCCTCTTCGCCCTCTGGGGCGCTTACGGCTGCAAGAGCCTCAATCTCGATTGAATTCCCAACAAGCGCGATACGAAGGTGATGCGGCTCAAGCCCTTGCTCGACGAAGACCATATCTGCGTCAAGGCCACTACCGATAAGGCTCGCTCCGGCAGCCGCCTTTCCGCTTAGACCGGCATAAAGCCCAGATAGCACCTCGAAATGCAAGGAGGCAGCAGCCTCATCCACGGACAATCCTCCGAACCAAGGAGCACGACAGGCGATTGCGGCACGGCGCATTGCCAGGCTGCGCGCCTCACATCGCCGCCACGACGGAAAAAGCGGAGCGAAGACTCGCCCCGCCTTCCAGGGTCAGCCGCTAGCCCGCTCGCTCGCCGCCTTCCTCTCACTCGATAGCTCGGTCGACAGCGCACGCAACCGCATGTCCTGCACCATGGCTTGCTGATTAACAGCCTTCAACTGTGCGATCAGCGCCTCGAAGGTCGCCGCCCCACCAACCTGATCGAGCACAGCCCCAGGCCCAGATGCGGCAGCCCCAGCCCCAGGCGCAGCGCCAGGCGCTGGGGCCCCGCCACCGGAATCTCCGGGCTTGGTAGCAGTCTTGTTATCAACCTTGCTGTCATGGTTGTCATGGTCAGCATGAGAAGAGCTGGCACTAGTTATTTTCGTCATATCGCTCACCTTCTGTTTTGAACCTGCCGCCACGAATGGCGACACACCCCTGACGTCGGAGATTTCGACGTCAGGAATCCTCATCTGTTTCAGATACGGCTTCGTGAAGATTTGCCATGTTTCGCTCCACACACTGAATCGCGACCATGTTAAGAACCGAACCAAAAGCCGATTCTAAGTTTTGACGATCAGCTGCAGACTGCGAGCTGCCACTATCAGAAGTGGTACGAACCACGCTTTCGATTGCGCCTGCCATCTGGTGCCTCTCATTTTAGTTCCATCAGAAAGGTGGCATCACCTACCGAGCGATCCACGTTGCTTACGCTAACGGGATTAGCTGTCGAGAAGCTGACGTCGAAGGACGGATCGGGAAACTATCTCATTCAACTTCACCGCCGAGGTGAGAGGACGGATTCGCGGGTACATGCGGGATCCGCCACCGCGCGCGTTCTCGGCCGCGCCTTTTAGGCTCTACAACATCTCCGACGAGCGCCCGACAGACTTCGCTCGATCCGCTCACACATTGCCATGCTCACACATCGTCATATTTGCGAATCGCGCGCTCGATGGTGAATGGCGAGGCGCAGACGCAACCACGCGCAGTCGGAAATGCCGACGCGAGACTCGGTGGTGATGTTGTTTGCGGCTCCTCGACGATGGTCATTTGCAACTGGATGACCGGAGGGGCCTTATGCTTCCAGCATGCCACATCAGGCGAGCGTCATGCCGCATGTGCGCGGCCGGAGACGAACACTCAGCGCCGCCTGGAGAAATCAAGATGGCCGCGCGGCGCTGCGCAAGCCTTCTTTGATTCTGAGACTCGTCAGCTTGTCGAAAGCTTGTGTGCCTATCACGTAGCCTTGATCTCTAACCGCCGATCCCGCCCGTTGACCGCAATGGAAATGTACTCACATGCAGCTCAATAACTTTTCGCTACCAGCCAGTGCAAATCCAGCTCTGTCGGCGTTAGGACCTTCCGCGCACACGCCCGACCAGATTCGGCAAGGGGAACCTTCGACATTCGCGGCAATGGTGTCCGTTTGCGCGCGGGACGACCAAGCCGACGCGCCCCCCCCGTCACCGGACCTACTGCACCCAAAGCTGCCTATGCCAGAGGATCCGCTGGACCACCTGCCCGCGCAGGTGAAGGCGGCGATCGAGGCAATGGAGCGGGGCGAGCCCCTTCCCTCCTCAAGCGGCACATCGGCGACGGCTGAGCCTGCAGATCTACCGACCGCTCCGGTGCCAAGCTCGAGGATCACGTGGAATGGCGGCACGCTGACCATTGCCGAGTTGCAGATCGTGGCAGTGTTGAACCGGCACAAGGACCAATGCCCGCTCAGCTGGGACTCGCTGGCAGACAAGGCCAACGATCCGTCGACGCCGCCGGATCTGAAGGAGGCGATCAACGGATTGCGGCGCGACCCAGAGCTCTTCTACGCGATTGGCTCCCAAGGCGACGGCCGCTGCGGAGGCAAGATCAAGGACAAGGATCTGTCCGAGTTTTCCGACAGCCACTCGCAGGTTGCTACATTCCAGGAGCAGCAGGCGCACAGCTACGAGCAGAACTATATTCCATCCGACGGCACCGGGAATGGACAACCGTCGGTCATGACCTTGAGTGATGCATTGCGCGAGCTGTACAAGTATTCTGACTACCTGCCCAAGAATTTGAGCCTGGACGATTTCAAGGGGATCGTCGACGGCAACGCCCAATCCGGCAAGTGTCCGCCCCAGGTGATCGCGGCGGCCCAATACTTCCTCGACCATCCGGACAACTGGAAGCAGTTGTACGGTGGCGCGATTGATAAAGTCCACAAGGAAGACTTCCTGCAAGTCGCCTCGTCGTCGATGAACCTCTCGCAAAGCGAGCTGGACACGCTCGGCACGATCAACAAGAATCAGGATGCCTTCTTCGGGGGCGGCGTCCTGACACGAGAGAAGTTGGCGAGCATGGTGGGCGACAAAACTCTCGACCCGAAGGTACGACAAGCGGCGTCACAGCTGCTCTCTGATCCCGTGTTGTTCGGCCTGCTAAACAATTCGATTACGGGCTACAAGACCCATCACAAGTTCTTCGACTTCGGCGGCGGGCATACGGTCGATTCCGGCAATATCAGCAGCAACGACTTTACGCACTTCTACAGCAACATGTCGGCTGCGAACCACACCGTCCAGCAGACAAAGACCCACCTCCCCAAGACCGTTGCCGATCAGAGCGCTGTCGCGGACATGATGGCAGGCGTGGCCGACCAGCCCGACATTAAATCTCACAAGAAGAACGGCGGGGCCCTCATGCATGCGCTCGACGGCGTGGCCAAAGTGGGCTCGAAGGTGCTTGATTGGACCGCCACGGCGGTCGGTTTGCTCGGTTTCATTCCGGGGCTGGGCGAACTGGCCGATGCAGCATCAATGGTGATCGAGTGCGAGTCGCAAGCAGCGAACCTTTTGCACACCGCCATTAGCGGGGGCAATATGAAGCAAGCGCTCGAAGAAGCTGGCCTCAACGTCGCGGCGCAGGCCGTTGGCTGCATCTCTGGGCCCGAGGTCAAATTCGCGATGCGCGAAGGGCTAATGAAGACAGTGATGGAAGGGGCCGCGACGACCGGAATCGACCTGACGGTCTCGCAAGCGCAATCCTATGCGGACAACTATTTGGACGACCTGAAGACGAGGCTTGAAACCGAGCCGGCGTAAGCCACTGTCGGCCTTGAATGACCACATCGTCGCCATCGGGAAACACATCGAAAACCAGCCATGACCTTGCATCAACTGTTCCAACATTCGAATGACGCATCGAGGCGTCTTCCCGACCATGAAGACGATCGTGTCGCCCATCGGCCTTCCTGCTTTCGCGAGCGCGTCAAAGCGTCCAGTCACGACACGATCGGCAGGGCAAATTGAAAGGTCGCGCCCGGCCCTTGGTTGCGGACGATTGACAGGCGCCCTCCGTGAGCTTCCACGATCGAACGACAGATCGACAGCCCCATTCCAAGGCCGCTCGTTTTGGTGGTGAAGAACGGATCTAAGATGCGATCCCTATCTTCCTCAGCGATCCCGGCGCCGCAATCGGTCACGGAGAGCTGCACGCGCCCCTCACCGTCCCTGGATGATTGGATCACCAGTCCGCGCGCTCGATCGTCAACCGCTTGCATGGCCTCGATCCCGTTCGTCACCAGATTGATGATCACCTGTTGCAGCTGAATCCGGTCACCAAGAATCGTGGGAAGCATTGGGGTCAACTCGGTTCGCAAGGTCACTTGGTGATTGACCAGCTCACGTGTCACCAACGTGATGGCCTCCTTAACGACGTCATTGACATCGAGCGATACCATCTCAATCTCGCCTTTCTTCGCAAGTGCGCGGACCCTGCGGATCACCTCGCTTGCCCGGATCGCGTCTTTGACGATCCACTCCACCGATCTGCGCGCGGCGGAAAGCTCAGGAATTTCGTGCCCCATCCAAGCGAGGCACGCATCGGCGTTGCTGACAATGGCGGAGAGCGGCTGGTTTACTTCGTGGGCGATGGAGGCTGTTAGTTCCCCCAGCGTCGTCACGCGCGATACATGCGCAAGATCCGCCTGTGCCTTCCGCAGCTCTTGTTCGGCCTGATCTGCGCGGATCTTCGCGGTGATGTCGGTGCTGACGCCTCGGTAGCCGAGAAAGTTGCCGCTTACATCAAAAAACGGCTTGCCGCTGGTCCGGACGTAGATCGGAGTCCCGGTCCTATTGACAGCGCGATAGACGAGATCACGAAACGGCAGATGTGCGTCTAGCGTCGCCCGATGCTGCCGCCACTTCTCGGGGTCTTCGTCGACGTCGCACGCAATTTCCCAGCGAGGCAAGCCGATGAGCCGTGTGGCCATGATGCCCGTAGCGCTGGCGTGCTCCGATAAGTGGGTGACCAGGTGGTCCGGCCCGGTCTCCCAGAGCCAGTCGGAAGCAGTTTCGGCGTAGTCACGAAAGCGCTGCTCGCTCTCACGCAGCGCGGCAAGGGTGTTTTCCAACCGTTCCCTGGCTGCGTGTTGCTCGGTGACATCCATATGCGTTCCGATGAGTTCGACGGTGTCGCCATCGCTTCCCAACACGGCGTGCGCAACTGAGTGTATGTGCCTTATCGTGCCATCGGGAAGACGGATTCGGAAATCATACTCGAAGTTACCTGCCTTCTGTTCGATAGCCTGACGCTGCACTTCCTGCTGCGGCGCCAAGTCATCTGGATGAATACGCGACCGGATGGCCTCAAGCGATACAGGCTCGTCCGGATCGAAGCCAAACAGACGACTGACTTCGGCGGAGCGATACGCAAAACAGTGACGACGGCAGTCCCAGGACCAAGTGCCCGTGCGACTGAGCTGCTGCGCGTCGGCCAGATAGGCCTCGCTACGGCGCAACTGCTGTTCCGTCTGCTTGGCTGCCGTGATGTCCGTCGCCGCCCCGACGAACTCGATATCGCCAGACGCGGTTTTCGTGGCCCGTGCCAGCGTGTGAATGTGCTTTACCGACCCGTCGGGCATCTGCAGTCGGTATTCATGCTCGAAATCCTGGCCTTGAAACGCTCGATCTAGCGTCTCTTGGACGGCAGCCTTATCTTCTGGGTGGACGCGGTTAAGGACGTGTTGCGGTGTCACTTTCGTCTCCGGATCGTATTGGAAAATCCGAAAAACCTCCTTAGACCAAACGACCTCGCCGGTGGCGACGTTCCAGCCGAAGCTGCCAGTATGGCTCAATTCCTGCGCCTGGGCCAAATAGGCTTCACTCCGCTGCAGAGCAAGTTCAGTCCGCTTCTGCTCGGTGATATCTTCGCAGGCAATGAGGACGATGGGCTTGTCATCGGCCCACAGCATGGCTTTGGCGTTTTCGCGCACCCACAGCACCGAACCGTCCTTCCTGATCTTCTGGATGTCCCAGGTGTGCGATTGGCCGATATTTGTAAGACACTGCCCGATACGTTTGCGAACGACCTCACGATCTTCTTTCAGAAAGACATTCAGCACGGATAGGCCGACCAGCTGCGCAGGAGCATAGCCGAGTTGAGTCGCGCCGAAAGTATTGACGTTGAGGACCGTTCCGGCTTCATCGACCATGAAGTACATGACTGGATTATGTTCAAAGATTGCACGCCAGCGCTTCTCGCGGTCATGCAGATCGGCCGCTCTGTGCCGTAGCTTGGCTACGGCCTCACGCGCAGCCTCTCTTTCGTGGCGGACTTTTCCGATCAGGTGCGTTCCGACAATTGAGGCGGTTAGGAAGGTGACAATCACCAAAAAGTCCTGAGGGTCATCGGTCCGGAGACTGAACGTGGGGGACGTAAACAAGTAGGCTAACGCAGCGACAGAGACGATAGAAAGCACCGACGATGCGATGAAGCCGCCCATCAGCGAAAACAGCAATATCACAACGAGATAGGCGAACGCCGTCGCTGCGAAAGGGCTGTGAATATACAAGGACATGAGCGTCACCGCAGCTAGCGCAACGCTTCCGAAAACCAGCTGCATCGCTGAACGTCCGAACGTGGTGAGCTGGTTACACATGCTTGTAGCGGTCCGGCCTTTCGAGCGGGAGAGGTTAACAATTGAGCAAAAATACAGCAATTCATTTCGACCCCGATAGGTGCTCCTGAGCGGTTTCGAGATCGGCGACTGAACTGCACAGCCGAAGGAAGGTGTATTACAAACCTTCGTATAGTCCTCTTAAACCTATTAATATCGAACGCTCTCATCGGACAATTAAGTCTTGGTATTCACGCCGTTCGCCTTTCTCCGCGATGGTAAAAGCCCCATGTTGCAGCTGGATTGCCTCGGAGCCGGCAGAAGGGGCGAATCCAATCGCGGTTGATCCGATGGATGGCCGCTGGTCTTCGCCATGTCGCGAGAGCTCCAATGAGTAGCGCTCTCAGGCCAACTCTCCAACGTTCTCACGATCACGGCTTCGATGCGGGCATCGTCAATCGTGCGCGGCGCGCCGGAGCGCGGCTCGTCGTGCAGTCCGGCCACGCGCTGCTCCATAAAACGCCGCCGCCACTTGCCTAAGGTCTGCCGGTCCAGCCCCAGCTTGGCCGTCACTTCCGTGTTCTGACCACCTTCCGCACAGGTCAGCACGATCCGGACTCTTAGAGCCCGCACCTGCGCCGTTCCGCCGCATCGTCAACGACGTCAGTCCGGCGCGCTCGTCGTCGCTCAATATCAGAGGGCAAGTTGTTGGACCGCCATTGGGGACTCCGTCGCTGCTTGCCTCCATCCTTGGCACAGCGACGCGAATCTATTGCGAATCCAGCTAGTCTCTACACCCTGCCCCTGGGAGGGCTTGGCTCGGGATTGCCCGTGAAGGTTTCCCCGACGTTGAGCACGTCTGAACGTGGGGCTTGCCCTAGGACACTCATTGGCTAAGTCCGATGCCTCTATCAATTCCGCCACGGCCAGTTCGACACGGCCCCAATCGCGCAAGAAGAGAACACAGTTGTTACACGGTTTGAGTAGCTTAGCGCCGGACCCGGTCTGTCCTGGATAGGATTTTGGTGCTAGTGGTTGTCTAAAGGTTCATTGAAAGTACTTTTGCATGCCGTGGCGAGCGATGGAGCCTGACCATCTTCCTGAAGTTCGCGCCATCGCAGATCGCGTCCACCTGAACTACCCAGAGGATGAGGTCGTTTTCTCCGAGCGGCTGGAGCTGTACCCTGAGGGATGTTTTGTGCTTGAGCGCCCGCGGGACGGCCTGGCCGGCTATATCGTCAGCCATCCTTGGCACTTCAATAAGCCTCCCGCGCTGAATGTGCTTGTGGGCGCCGTGCCCGAGCCTGCATCGACCTACTATATTCACGACATCGCGTTGTTGCCGGAAGCGCGCGGCAACGGTGCGGCGTCCGAGGTCGTGCTTAAGCTGGTCAGATACGCGGCAAAAGCCGGCTTTCCCAACCTCTCGCTGGTCGCCGTCAGCAATTCAGCGAAGTTCTGGGAGAGGCACGGGTTCCGAACGCTCGATGACGCGGATTTGAACCAGAAGCTCGCAAGCTATGATGCACGGGCAAACTATATGGTCCTTGAACCAACATGATCTGCAGCGGGTACTGTTCAAGCCGCCGATCGTGTGCGGCAATCGCCAGTTGATGCGCCTGTCGCTCCGTCAGAGGTTTCGAGCCGGCGCGCAGATTGACCGGCATTGATCGACTTGGGACGTCGAACATCGCGGAATCCAGAGCCGAGAGCGCTGAGGGCATGGAAGGATGCGCGATCCTGCTGGACAGGGCGGCCAACTGTTCAGCTCTGTCATGCAGCGGATGGCCCCTGAGGTTCCCAAACGCCAACCTGGACATGTGGTGTCTTGGGCAACGGGGCGGTTCGGAACGACGCCGTGGCTCAATAAGTAACGCAGATCTGATGGAGCAGATCTACGTCGTTGGGCGGTCGGTCGGGCTGGTTCATCGGTTGCCATGCGACACACCCTCCGCTCAGACGAACAAGCAACGGTACGCTTGCGTGATTAGGACGGGCCTGACGTCAAAAACTCGATTGCGTCCAAGCCTACTCGTATTGCTGGTGATGATATCATCATCGCGTTCTTGGCGATCTTACGCTCGCTGATGAGGTGAGATGCTCGAGTCGGGCGTGTTGCCACGATCGCGATCGCCTGGTCCGCCAAGTGCGGGGACAGATGCGTGAGGTCTGCGTGTGTCAGATTACGGTCAGCTGGAGGTTGTATCTGGTCCGCAATGCCTGAACGGCAAGAGCTCCCAAGAGCTCCGTCGTAACAAATCTGCCAATAGGAGCGAGAATCTGATGTATGGCCACAGCATTTCAGCCAGCCAATCCGCAGGCGCCAGCCGGACCGATGAATCAGGGGAGTCAGGCGATAGCCAGCGCTTTGAACGAACCCTTGCAGGCATGGAGCCAGGCAGTTCGTCGTCGGCTAACACGCGGCCATACTCTCTCGTTTCCGCCCCACCCATTGAGGAGATCGCAAAATCTACCTTTGACAGAGAAGTGAGGGAATTCTTCGGCGACGAAATCAAATACATCGCCGATAATCCACAAGAGTACACGGATTTTGTATCCACAAAAGCTGAGCGCGCGGCAATGGTCGCTAGAGGTTACGCCAGCACGGCAGACAATGCGGCGACGCAGGCGCGATTTTTCCGCTATCGATTGGGGGACACAACTGTTGGGCTTCTAAGAGCAGGAGGCAAGATGATTGTTAGAGGGGACCGGCTTCAGCAACAATTCGGGCGCAATGAGTTCACGTCCGTTGTAGATCTTCGGCTTAGCCATCCGCTTGTCGAGAACGCAGGCGATATTCTGCTGGAACATCAACTTCGGCAAGACGGCGATCAGCCGTTGGTCATGTCACGTCCTGCCATAGGAGGTATGGAACCCCGTCTAGCGGAGATGGGGTTCGTTCATATGGGTCGCAATCACTGGGTGCTTGATCCGACCCAGCATCCCGAAAAGTGGACGAAGAACGCTGACAATGAATGGCAGCGGTCAGACAAACCTGCACTGTATCTTTCAAAGGCTGAAGGCGATGATAGCGATACTGAAGCAGGTGTCGAGGCGAATTCGAGTGAAGCAAGCGTAGAGACAGACTCGACTGGCGATGACCCTTCTTGGTATCTTGAGCGCGCTCTTACTTTCAGCTGAGTATTGCCCGTGAAGTCGGGCGCAACGACGAGGTCGCACCTGAACGTGATTGCTATCTCGCCGTTTAAGCGGCGGTGGTGCGAGCCCCCAGCGAGTGGCAGGTACCATCACTCGTGACGATGCAAGATCCCGCGCATCGATCGCTTCGCATAATGTGTCGTCCGTGGAACAGTGTGCAAACCGCTGAGCGGGATTCGGTTTTTGGCACGCTGGTGGGTTTGAGATTGCGGGCTTTCGAGAGTTGACGCCTCAAAAGCCTGCGAGTCCACTCTCAAGGTAGCCTCGAGTCAGCAATCGTGATTCCCTCGTCGCAACGGAAGTGATGCGACCGAAGCAACCGAAGACGACTGGAAGGCGATCGAGGCAGGCTGCATCATTGTCCAGCATGTGCTGGCGCAGCTTGGCGGCAAGACTCGACTGGGACTGGGTCGATCACGAGATCGCACCGTCTGCTGCCAGAAGGAGCGGCCGGAGACCGAGAGACGGTTCGTCATCGGGCTGCTGCTCGAGCACATCTACGCTTGTCCGTAACCGGTATGAGGTCCCACATCTGTGGTGATCAGCGGGCGCGTGCGTAGCGGATCGGCATCCAGTGCTGGCGCAAGGCCTCGACGGTCATTGGAATATCGTGGTGGGCGTTGCGCAGAAAGTCTCGGGACTCGCGGCCGGTCCGTGGCGGTCCGAGTAGCGGACCGCCCTGATCGTCGCGACTGTGCAGCAGGATAGGCAGAAGCAGACGGTGATTGACGTTGCTGGCGTCCAGCAATGGCGCCCAAGCCGACAGCCTGAGCCGCATCGCGGCGTAGAATCCCTGACACCATGGTCGCGGATCGACGTCGCCATTGGGTTGACGCCGGTGCATCGGGGCGAACTGGTTAGGCGTGGTAGAAAGGACCTGGCTGATCTCGTTATGACGCAGCGCGACGGCGGAGATCGCGGCGAACTCCGGGGTGCCGCCGTGGTTGAAAGCATCGGCATCGATGGCGAGCAGTGGGCAGATCCAGTCGAGCGGGCTCATCGACACCGGTCCGGCCACGATCGCGGCGACGTAGCCGTCGAGCATGGGGAGACTGGTGGCGGCAGGATGCTGATCGACGCGAGCCTGGAGCCATCGCTCGAGCTCCGCAAGCGGCATCGCGGCGGCCGCCATAGACGATGAAGCTTTAGGGCGACGTGGGCTCATGCTGCAGCCTGTGCGATGCGCTGGCGGGCCGCCTTCCAGCTCCAGGCGAGCAGCTCGTGGAGCTGATGGCTCTTGGTTCGCCCGGAGACGATGCGTTCCAGCACGTCGGCCAGGTAGGCCTGCGGATCGAGATCGTGGAGTTTTGCCGTGTTCACGATCGACGCCAGGATCGCCCAGCTCTCGGCGCCGTCTTCGCTGCCGCTGAACAATGAGTTGCGTCTTCCCATGGCAATCGGGCGCATGGAACGCTCGACCGTATTGCTGTCGACCTCGACGCGGCCGTCGCTGAGAAACAGCGTCAACCCGTCCCTGTGATTGAGCGCATAGTTGATGGCCTCCGCCAGCTTCGACTGCGAGAAGAGCTGGTCGACCGTCTCGGTCAGTCGCGCCTTGAGCGCCGCCATCAGCGGTGCGCTCCTGGTGCGGCGGACGGCAAGCCGCTGCTCGGCACTGCTGCCGCGGATCTCCGCCTCGATCGCATAGACCGCCTGCAGGCGTTCGATCACCTCACGCGCGAATGGCGACTGCATCGTCTTGTAGACCTCGACGAATTTGCGTCGGGCATGGGCGAGACAAAAAGCCAGCTGGATCGCGCCGCCATGACCGCGGGCAAGCGCCTTGTAGGCAGCATAACCATCCACCTGCAGAATGCCGGAAAAGCCCTTCAACTGTCCGGCGATCTCCTCCGTGCCGCGGCCGTCAGCGAACACGTAGGCGACCGCCGGCGGCGAGGGGCCGCCCCATGGCCGGTCATCCATGGCATGTGCCCAGAACTGGCAGATGCGAGGGCGATGTCGTCCGGGATCGAGCACTGGCATTGGCGTCTCATCGCAGAACACGCGAGGCGAGGCCTGGATCGTGCGCAGCTGAAGCTCATAGAGGCTCCTGAGCCACCAGGCCGCACGCTTCACCCAGCCGGCCAGCGTCGCCCGGTCGAGATGGACACCCTGGCCGGCCAGAATTTGCACCTGTCGGTACAGCGGCAGATACCAGGCGAACTTCGAGACTGCCACGTGGCTCACGAGTGCGGTCGAGGCCATGCCGCTCTCGATCAGGCGCGGCAGCACCTTCGCTTGGACCACACCATCGGTGCAGCTGCGGCAGCCATATTTGGGACGGATCGTGCGCAGCACCCGCAGGATCGCCGGGATGATGTCCAGCACCTCGCTGACGTCCTCGCCGATCTTGTGGAGCTGACCCCGGCAGCACGGGCACGCCGTCGCCTCCGGCTCCAGCCGCTGCTCGCAGCGCGGCAGGTGCTTTGGGAGTGCGCCGATGTTGCGGCGCGCCTTCTTGCGCACCTTGCCGGGCGGCTTCGCCGCAGGCGCATCGTCGTTGGCCTGCACCGGCAACGTGGCGTCGGTCTCGAGATCGCCCAGCTCAAGCGCGAGTTGCTTGTCCACGAGCACCGCAAGTCGCTCCGAGCGCTTCCCGAAGATCATCTCCTTGAGCGTCTGCATCGCCACACGCAGCTTCTCGTTCTCTGCGTCAAGCGCGAGCACCATCTCGGTCAGAGCTGACGGATCGGTCGGGAGAGCATCGGGGCGAATCGCCATGACCAGACGATACATCCGCGCGCCACAGGCTCCAGCGAAATCCCCACCTCTCAGCCGACAACGGCCGGCTGCTTCACAGGCTTGGGTGAGACACGCGTCCACTCGAGGCCATCGAGCAGCATCGCAAGCTGCGTCGCACTCAGATGCACCACGCCGTCGCGGATCGGCGGCCAGGTGAAGCGTCCCTCGTGCAACCACTTCGTCACCAGCACCATGCCGCTGCCGTCCCACGCCAGAAGCTTCACTCTGTCCATGCGCTTGCTGCGGAACACGAAGACGTCACCGCAATACGGGTTCGCACGCAGCGCTTCGCTCACCAGCGCCGACAGCGTGTGCACCGACTTGCGGAAATCGATCGGCTGTGTCGCTAACACCACCTTGAGGTCGGACCGTAACGCAATCACCGGCAACCCCGGAGCGCCGCCAGCACCGTCGACAGCGTCGCCAACTCCACGCCCGGCTCGACGCGGATGCGCGCTCCGCTCACCTCGATCTCGATCACCCCGCAGACCTTGGCCGAGGGCGCGGCGATCTCCAAAGCCTTCGTCTGTGCCGGCGAAGCACGCTCGGACTCGCCAGCTGTCTCGCCACCGATTCCGGCGCCAATTTGAATCGGCACGAAGTTTGGCGCCTTGCCGGCTACCGCCGCCGCAACTTGGCGTCGCCACACCGTGAGCAGCCCGCGGGAAACGTCATTGCGCCGCGCCACCTCGGAGATGTTCGCACCCGCCTCAAAGCTCTCCGCCACGATCCGGGCCTTCTCCTCGCCCGTCCACCGTCGCCGACGGCGCTCCCCAGTGATCACCTCGACGCGACGATAGGAGTCACCTTCCTGCCTGGCATCAAGCATGGCATTTGCCATCGCTCCACCTCCACCGATCAGCTCATGCCAAGCTGTATTGCAGCCGAGCCGAAGGATGGCGAGGTGGGTGCCTCATGCCGGTTACGCTTGTCCGACGAGGGCAAGCGCGAACCCGAGCGCGATCAGGCTCGACATCGACGACACGGTCGACGTGGTGCATGGCCGTCAGCAACTCTCGCTGTTCAACGCCCATTATGACGAACACTGCTTCCTGCCGATCCACGTCTACGACACCGAGCACAGCCGGCCTGTTGCGGTCATGCTGCGCCCCGGCAAGACGCCGAGCGGCATCGAGGTGCGGCACATCTGCGCCGCCTGGTTCGGCGCATTCGCCGGCGCTGGCCCGATACGCGTATCACCTTCCGCGGCGACAGCCATTACGCCTGCCCCGAGGCGATGACTTTTTGCGAGCAAAACGGCGTCGATTACATCTTCGCGCTGGCCGGCACAAAGCCGCTCGCCAGAAAGGTCAACGAGGTCGGTGATGCAGTTCGAACCGAACGTGCGGTCGCGAACAAGATCTTGGTTCGCGGCTACACCGAGACCAGCCACGCGGCAGGTTCCTGGCATCGTGAGCGCCGCGTCATCGCCCGCATCGAAGCACCCCAACAAGGGCTCGACATCCGCCACGTCGTCACCAGCCTGAATATCAGCACGGCGGGGTGGATCTATGATAGCCTCTACCGGGCACGCGGACAGGCCGAGAACCTAATCAAGCTGCACAAGACCCAGCCCGCCTCCGATCGCACCAGCTGCCGCTCGGCGATCGCCAACCTGGTCCGCCTCGTCCACGCCGCCGCCTATTGGCTCATCCTCGCCATGCGCGACGCCATCCCGAAGCCGCGTGATCTGGCAACCGCCGAATTCAACACCATCAGGCTCACATTTCTCAAGATCGCAGCCCGTGTCGTCGAGACCGCCACCCGCGTACGTCTGGCCTTCGCTGCAGCGTGCGCCGACGCCAACCTGTTCCGCGGCGCGGCAAACGCTCTGGTCCCGCAAGCGTCCTGACGCTCGGGGCATGAGCCCCGGTCATCCCCGCCGCCGTCCTCCAACGCGTTCAGGAAGTCCGGTCGAAAAGCGGCGAAAAAGCCCGTAGCGTTCGCGCGCGCCTTCACTCCCGACCAGAAATGTTCCAGCAGCCCGCCCGGCACTCATGATTAAGACGAGCTAGAAATCTGGTTGCAGAGTCTCTAAGACAAGCTCTCGTGCTCGCTGCAATGGTGTTACGAAGAATGAAGATACAGATATTCTCATTGCGGGAACGACCAGATCTGATCCCATTGGTCTTTTCGAATGACTTGGAGGAGGTGTGGCCCGAGTTCATGCGACATGACGCGACGTCAGAGCTCTACTTTGCGCGATCTGTGTTTTTCGATTACCTCGACTACGCCTTTGGAGCACTTCTCGATGGCGAGATCGTCGGGCGCGCTTTTGGTGTTCCATTTGCCTTCAACATCGAGGGCCGCTCCGAATTGCCTGACGGCGGCTGGGACCAGGTTATCCGCTGGGCTCACGAAGACAGGCTTGTTGGACGTAGGCCGACGACGATAAGCGCGCTCGAAATCGCCCTTGTCCCCAAGGCGAGGGGCATTGGCAATGCACTGGCGATGTTGAATGCCTTGAAGGCGTGCGCGAAGAAAATGGGCTTTGCAGAAATGTTTGCCCCTGTCCGGCCCAGCCAAAAGCAACTCGACTCGCGGAAGGCAATGCGCGAGTATGTCACATTGCACCGTGCCGACGGTTTGCCAACGGACACGTGGTTGCGAACTCACGTCCGCGCCGGAGGCAAGATATTGAAGATCGCTCCCTACTCCATGACCATCGTTGGGACCATCGCGGAGTGGACGCAATGGACAGGGGCAGCCTTCAATTGTTCGGGCCAGGCAGAGGTCGAGGGTGCATTGGCACCGGTACTTGTATCGGTTGAGCAGAATTATGGAGTTTACGTGGAGCCGAATGTGTGGGTCCAACATGCATTGTGATATCTGCTGCATCCAACGGGGTAGCTGGATGTGCCATTCGACCCTTTAATTGCAGATTGATGTCAATTGGCCTCTCGTTCTTTTCTTGACGGTGGTAACGCTCGAGACAGGTTGCGCGCTGACTTTACGTCAACGAAAGCGCCTGTCGCCCGTTTCTGGAGAACCTCACGGCACACGGTCCCGTGGGCGTTCTCAAGCCTTGTTGTATAGTGAGGAAAGGCCTCACGGGGCGATCGGCAATCGACCGCCGATTTTGCTGCAGAATCACGTCGGCGCATCCAGCCCGCCAACGTGTTTAGAGTCGTAAAACTCTAGTTTCGAGTGGTCCAAAGTTCGGTCTCGCTGCATCGGTAACTTACCCTCAATTTAGGGATGAATGAGATCGGCAAGGTGCAGCGTTGAAGATTCCCCCGGGCGTCGCCACCGCCCCCGCCCGTCAGTCCTTGTCCGAATTGGCACACCTGCAAAATCGAATTGGGACACCGAATAAAAACGCCACCTGCTTGAAATAGCTTGCAGGCGGCGCTTATCGAGCCCCGGGAGGGTGATGCAAAATCCCGGCTCCCATTAGTCAGCACAACCTGTGCCAAGGTTTTATGTCTCGGGGCGGGACACTTGCGGGTTGGGGATAGAATCGAAAGAGGCCGCTCACTGAGGCTAGCCTGTCTCTGTCCAATCTGCAGCTTTTTCGTCATCGTCATGCTCTTCATCATCTGCCGGCAAGGGATCCGGCAACTCTCCCGCCAACATTTTGTCCTTGCTGAGCAGGCCGGCGTCCTCCAGCGTGTCCATGTCCGGCAGATCGCGCAGCGTCGCCAGCCGAAATGCACCAAAACCCCTTGGTGATGACGTAGGTGTAGGGCGCGCCGGGCTGCGCGGGCCACTTGCGATGAAGCCTAATTTAGGCAGTCATGCGCCTTGACAGGCGAATTGAGGTCGATCAATGTAATGTTATAACATTACATTAGCAGGCTCCTCGTGTGCCACTCCACCGCTCTCACCCTATCTCCTTGAAAAAGGCTCTTCGATCTCCATGCAAATACTCCCCGTCACCGTCTTGTCCGGTTTCCTCGGGGCTGGAAAGACCACTTTGCTGAACCACGTCCTGAACAACCGGCACGGCCTGAAGGTGGCAGTGATCGTCAACGACATGAGCGAGGTGAACATCGACGCGGATCTGGTTCGCGATGGCGGTGCGAACCTGTCCCGGACCGATGAGAAGCTCGTCGAGATGACCAACGGCTGCATCTGCTGCACGCTGAGGGACGACCTTCTGAAGGAGGTGCGCGCCCTCGCCGAGAGCGGCCGCTTCGATTATCTCCTGATCGAATCCACCGGCATCTCCGAGCCGCTGCCAGTGGCGGCAACCTTCGACTTCCGCTCCGAAGACGGCGAAAGCCTCTCCGACGTGGCACGCCTCGACACCATGGTCACCGTGGTCGACGCCGTGAACCTACTCAAGGACTATTCGTCGACCGACTTTCTGCAGGATCGCGGCGAGGCACTGGAAGACGACAGACGAACGCTGGTCGACCTGCTTGTGGAGCAGATCGAGTTTGCTGATGTGGTGGTGCTCAACAAGGTCGACGACGCCACGGAAGCTCAGCGCGAAGCGGCGCGCAAGATTATCCGCTCGCTCAATCCGGAGGCCGATATCATCGAGGCAAACCACAGCCGTGTGCCCTTCGATCGCGTACTCGACACCGGCCGCTTCGACTTTGAGAAGGCCCAGCAGCACCCGCTCTGGTACAAGGAGCTCTATGGCTTCGCCGAGCACGTGCCCGAGAGCGAAGAATACGGCGTGACGAACTTCGTCTACCGCGGCCGCAGGCCGTTCGATCCCGCCAAGTTCGACCAGTTCATCAAGCAGCCTTGGCCGGGTGTCGTCCGGGCGAAAGGTCATTTCTGGCTGGCGACCCGGCCGCAATGGCTCGGCGAGATCAGCCAGGCGGGTTCGATCATGCGAACCGGAGCATTGGGATTCTGGTGGGCGGCCGTTCCTGCCGAACGCTGGCCCGACGATCCCTTCTGGCGCAAAAATCTGCGGAAGCACTGGAACGAGATCTATGGCGACCGCCGCCAGGAAATCGTATTCATCGGCGTCGGCATGGACGAAGGGGCGATCCGCGCGCGGCTCGATGCCTGCCTCGTGCCGGGCAGGCCTGCAATGGATGTTGCCGAATGGGCAAAGCTGTCAGATCCATTTCCAGCCTGGCGACGCGCCGATCAGGCCGCCTGAATGGCAGCCGTGGCGGCGATCCGTTGCGGGCTGGATTGGCCGTGCTCGGGCGGTTCGCGCTCGGCGTGACGATCGCCGCTTGGCTTGCGGCTGGAGCCTTGGCGGTGGAACAGCCGTCGGAAACTCCGGCCTGGTTGACGAACCATGTCGGAGACGGCGAGGGACAGATCGTCCCAGTGGTCCTGCAGAGAGCGCGCGCTCTCTACCTGCGAAAGGTCGCGGCAGCCGTCGTCAAAAACCCCTGCTATTTCGCCATGGACGCGACGCGGCCGAGCGATGGCGGATTGGGAAAGCGCTTCTACGAGATCTGCGAAGCCGACCGGTCATTTCGCGCGATGTCCGCGGGGCACGGCAGCGGCCGCAATATCAAGGGCGCGGTGAATTTCGCGAACGGAAAGGAGTGCGCGAAAAATTTCGGCAATGCACTGGACTCGAATCTGACGACCGGCGGCGCCTATGTGACGGCCGAGACGAAAGCCTCCTTCAAGGGTTACTTTCGCAACGCCGCAAAACGGGAGGCCATCCTGATGCGCTCGTTCGTTCAGTTCGATGGCGAGGGAGAGACCGCCAATGCCAGGGAGCGTGCGATCGGCGGACATGCAGCCATTGTCCTGAAGGGCATCCATTATCGAAGCATGGCGCGCAGTCCGTATGCCAATGTGAATGGTTGCGTTCCGGTCGGAACCCTCGTGGACTACGCGAGCGGACGCAGCAATGGATGCACGAGTTGGTCGCGATCCGACGCAGAACAGATCATTCCGCTGCTCGATGAACCGACGACAGTCTACATCTACCCGGAAGCGCAGGACATCAAGGCGGTTGCGCAAGCCGTTTCGGCGCGCCGATCGTTTTCGTCCAATGGCCCTTATTGGAACGCCCTTTGCCTGAAGGAGATCGGCGCTCCGAAATTCTGGTCGAATGAGATACTCGAACCGATCCTCGCTCGTTACCGCCGGGATCCTGAGCGGCCCGCGAGCCCCGTGCCGACTTGCAGGCCGTAACCTCTTCTCCGCTTCCTTCGTCGCGGGCATCACCGCGAGAACATCCAGAGTTGCTCTGTAACCGGCTAGCAGCAGGGCACCGAAGGCAACAATCGCCACCGACGCCGCGACCTCGAGCGCCCGGATCGCGAGCATGCCAAAGCCGGCCTGAGCCTTGGCAACACGGCCGGCGATGTCGCGCGCGCTGACCGCGAGCGTTGCGATCGCCGCGACGGTCACCGCCGTGCCGAGACCCATCAGCAGTGTGGCGCCGACGCCGGTCCAGAAGAGGTCTTGCGCCAGTCCAAAGAAGAGCAGCATGATCGCGCCCGAGCACAACCCGACCGCGACGACCGCGGAGAGACCGCGCTGCCAGCCGCCCGTGCCGGCAAGTTCGGCCGGTTCAGGCCCGCGCGTGTGTCCCCAGGCAGATTGCTCCCGAGTGCGATCGGTTGCCTCATTTATTTTGCTCCCGGCTTGGGTTGAGGAGGAGGCCGGGTGCGGAGATGGCCAGGGTTTCGGAGCGCCCGGCCTCCTCCGCTGGCGTCTGCCACATCATTGGGTTGTTGTGACCTCATGCCCCAGCAGCGTTTCCCCCGTAGGAACGAACAACAACGCGTTCGCTTGCTCGCTGCGCCAGGATTTAAGCCGACGTTGAAGCGTTCGAAGAAGCTTGTTCGGATAGGTCCAGGATATTCCGCCTGCAACCGGGAGAGCAGTTCGCTACCAGTCCGCCAAGGCTCGGCTTCAAACCATTTTCCCAAATCTGGCGTTGCCCGGATGAGCGGGTCGGGACGCCGCCGGCCTCTTTTCGCTTTCACGATTGGCCGCTCCGTCGGTTGCATAGCTCCGTCCTTCCAGGCGGTTCGTAGGCTTGCCAGGAAGAGATCGATCGATTGCGCTGCCGCAGCAGGATGGGCGATTGGCTGGGTATCCGCGAGCGCCGCGAGGCGTTCCTGCGCGCCGCGGATGTCGCGCAACAACCCGACCGGGTCGAGAGCGGCATAGATTTCTTGGTTTGGCCGTTTCCAGGCCCTCGAACCGACGATAGCCGACCATCCTGCGTACGACGGCGCCGTTCTTCTGCTCGACGAACGCCTGATCGCTCTTCCGGTAGGGCCAGCAGCGCGTGAAGACGATGGTGGCCGCATCGCAGTAGGCTTTCAGCGTCTCGTTCATGAACACGGTGTCATTGTCCGTATCGAGGCCGACCAGCGCAAAGGGCAATTGTTTGCGCAATTCCGTCAACACCGTACTCAACAGCGTATGTTCGCGCACGATCAGAGGAGCGCACTCCGTCCAGCCGGTAGCAATGTCGGTGAGCACGAGGGTCTGGATGAAGCTGCCGCGCGGCAATTCGGGTGGAAGCGTATAACTTCTTCCATCAACTCGGGGCAGGCGGAGAGATACCAATAGGCATCACGCACGCAGGCGTGGCCGAGGTAAGTGGAGAGCACTGGGAGTTGTTGTGATACCAGTCGAGCGGCGTCTGGATGGCGAAGCGATGCCGGAAGTCGTGCACGCGTGGCCCGGTACGATCACCCTGGTCGCCGCAGCCCGATCTCTCGGGACAACCGCCAGAAGACGCGATGAACGTACTGGTTCAGCAAGCGGCCTCCCTGTTCGGCAACGAAGAAGGTCGAGCAGCAGCTTGACCCGAGCATCGCGTCGCGCCGGTGGGCGTAGTCGCGCAGCGCGGTTCTCGTCGTCGGATGCAATGGCACGAGCCTGCGGCATACTTACCGAACTTGGTCAGCCGGACCGTCAGCACGCCAGCCTCGAGATCAACGTCATCACACTCCAGGCCCATCGCCTCGGATATACGCATGCCCATCCGGTGCTCGTACTTGTACCCCAACCTCTTGCGCATGCTCAGGTACTTATCGACTGCGGAGCGCAGATCGGTCATTGCACGCCTCCCGACCAGGGCAGACTCAATGCTCTCAGCGCATTGATGTCGACCTTCGCGTAAATCCGGGTGGTGTCGTGGTTCTCGTGCCGCGGCAACTGTCCGATCTCCGACAAGGTCGCCCCAGATCGGAGAAGCTCGGTAGCGAGACTGTGTCAGAAGATATGGGCGCCGCGGTGGGCGCAACCTTCGATTCCAACGCGATCAAGGGCGGCCTTGGCGATCATGGTGACCGCGCATCCGGAAGCAAAGCAGACGTGTGGCGCGAGTGTGCGGACGAACAGCCGTCGGCACGACGACTTTGGGCGGCCATTGCGCAGATATGCAACAATAGCCGCGCCAATGTCAGGCGGTATCGGTATTCGTGCACGCTGTCGGCCCTTGGCGCGAACGAGTATCTCGCTGGCGCGCCAGTCGATCTCGTCGAGGGTGAGCGTTGCAACATCGTCGGCTCGCAGGCCGAGCTTGGCCAGCAACAACAGAGCGGCCTCGCACCTCGCTTCCTGCTGCATGTTTAGAACAAGGAATACGACCTTGACTGGCGCATGCGGACGCTCGTATTCGGCGACAAAGCCTGACGGCCGCGATTCCGACCGCTTGATGTCCTCGCGAATCTTATACTTGAATGCAGGAGGAGCCGCCTTTTCCGCCACCTCCTTCAATATTCGATCACTTCCTCCACATCTTTGATGTAGGCGTAGGTCAGGTGAAAAAAGACCATGCAATGATCATAGGCGAACAGCTTTTGAAAGTGGCTGGTCAGCTGCTTTTGCATCGACTCCTGCCTGATCGGCCGACCGCAGACCACCGCCCCCATGACGGTCAGCGTTATGCCATCCTTGTGTACCGCAAGATCTCGTTCGCCGGGATTTCCGTTGGCCGTCCAGCCTCCCTTTGACTGATCTGCCGGCTGAGCAATGGTCAAATGGTGTCGTCCCCAGCAGTCGTACCCCTCGCTGATCACCACTCAGAGTTGGTGAAGCGCGCGCTTGAATTATTGCGATAACCAAGCCGTCGCGTGTAAGCGCGGACACATGCTTGGGCGCCTGTGCGTCAGGTTAAGGTCAGCTAATCTGCATAGGCTCTCGCTCGACAACGTGCAATTTGGCGATAGGCGAGGAATCTGATGTACGGTCGAATCGTTGCCTCATCCACGCAGTCCATAAGCGCTAGCGAGGCAGATGAATCGAGAGACTCAGAAGATGCCGTTCGCTTTGCAGAAACGATTGCGGGCATGGAGCTAAGTGATGATCAAGCGATGCAACATTCAGGGGGCGCTCAGGACGACGTACACTCAAGTATGTCGCGAGCCAGTTCTGGCCGGCAGACGGATCAAGCGGAATCGTCCGGCGCATTGCGCTCGGAACTTCAAGCGTGGTGCAATCAAGCACCCACGAAAAACAAATCGTCATTCTTTCGCAGCAAACTGTGTTGCGCTCCATCGACGTCAAATGAAGCAAACGCGTCGCAATCACGCGAGCAAAGGCAAGCGGCCATGGATCATATCCTGCGCTGTTTTGACGAAGGTGGGACGGACTTAGATTTAAGTGACCTGAATTTGTCCCAGCTGCCCCCTGGGCTCAATCGGATTCATCACCTGCGCCGCTTGGATATTTCGGAGAACGCCGCGCTCACCCAGTTGCCCAACGAAATTTCGCAGTGCAAGCATTTGACGGAGCTCATTGCGGACCTTTGCTCAATTGTCGAGCTGCCTCATAGTATTGGGATGTTAAAGAACCTAACCACGCTTTCACTATCCTTCAACTCATTACGTGGACTGCCGGATGAAATAGGCGACTGCGAAGCGCTTGAGAACCTTAGTGTCCGACCGAAAAATAAGTTGAGTGATATCAGCGAGTTCTGATTCCATTGGTGTTGCGAAGCATCAAAGGGATCGAGAATGTGGACTGATATCACTCGGGCACAGTTTGCCCGAGAGGAGCTGCGTTTGCCAAGCGACTTGACGGATGCGGAATGGGTCGTGCTGGAGAGGTTGCTTCCTGTGCGGGCCAAGCGCGGGCGGCGCCCGAAATGGAGCTATCGGGACATCGTCGAGGCAGTGCTCTATCTGCTGCGCGGCGGGTTGCCGTGGCGCATGCTGCCGCCCACTCTGTTTCCACCAATGACCACGGTGCAGTACTATTTCTACCAATGGCGGGACAGCGGATTGTGGCAATCGATCAACCACGCACTCCTGATGCTGGCGCGCGAGGCGATCGGCCGGGAGGCCTCGCCGACGGCTGGTGTGATCGACAGCCAATCGGTCAAGACCACCGAAGGTGGCGGCCCTCGCGGCTACGACGCGGGGAAGAAGATCAAGGGTCGAAAGCGCCACATCGTCACCGACACCCAAGGGCTCCTGGTCGGCGCGATCGTTCACGCTGCCGACGTCCAGGATCGCGATGGCGCGCCAGATGTCCTGTGCAGCATTCGCTACCGCTTCCCCTGGCTGCGCCATATCTTCGCCGATGGCGGCTATGCCGGCGGAAAGCTCAAGGCGGTGCTGGGAAAGATCGGCCGGTGGACTGTCGAGATCATCAAGCGCTCCGATGCCGCACAGGGCTTCGAGGTGCTTCCGCGCCGCTGGGTGGTCGAACGAACCTTCGCCTGGCTCGGCCGCAACCGCAGATTGGCCAAGGACTTCGAGCGAACCATCGAAAGCGCAACTGCCTGGCTCTTCCTCGCCTCCGTCCAACTCATGACAAGGCGCATCGCAGCCATAAAAACAGCAATGCAATTTTGAGTCAGACTCTTAGCTTGGCAGGCTGCAAACTGCGACTGCTACCCAGCACACTGGGAAATCTTCAAAATCTTTCGACGTTAGATTTGGCATCAAATAGTGAATTGAGCAATCTTCCCGACATGAACCTTAGAAATTTGGCGGTCTACGTTACAGGGACACAGCTGGCACTCATGTCCCGGATATTCCGGCCTCCGGCGTTAGAGCATCCGGAGCGCTTGTCTTTGTCTAGAACATGTGAGGAAATAAAACGCAGATGGAGTCAAGTCGGAAGTGAGTTATCCGCCGATGCGTGCTTCCGCATTAACAAGCTGCGGTGTTCCGCCTCCACAACATTGGCGGAGAATCATGAAATCGCTTCTTCATGGCAGCATGCTGCAGCCAAAGTGCAGGAGTGGGCGAAGAAGAATTCCCCATTCACGAAAGAAGGCATTTTTGAACTAAATCGTATATTGCTGGGAAATGCGGATGAGGCTACGCACATCGGCGCTCTGCGAAAGGTGCTTGTGCAGGCTGCAGACGAGGATACTTGGACTGCCAAGAGATATCCGCCACCTCAAACACTTTCCAAAGAAATGGCCGCTTTCGCCGATTGGGCCGCAGGCAACGAGCGTGACTTGACATCCAGTGATCCGATGGCTGTGGTGGAGTTCGCGGCTCAGGTCCATCAGCGGCTGGCCAGTCTGCATCCCTTTGAGGATGGCAACGGACGAACCGCTCGCTTGGCAATGGACTGGGTGCTTTTGCGGCACGGACTACCGCCGTCACCGCCGATTGGACCAGCTAGCCGCGCCCCGGCCGTGTTCTTAGGGGTTGGGGAAATTCAGATTGAGGATGTCGTACGAGAAACAGTTCAAGGCATGGAGGCTGCGCTTCGAGAAGCGGCGCCCGACGTGCCATACCGGACCCGTTCGGCATAGTTCGGCGGGCCGCATAAACCTGCAAGATGAACGACGTCGATCCGCAAGCCTGGCTCGCTGACGTGCTGGCCAGACTTCCAGATTACTCTGTCAACAGAGTCGCCGACCAGCTCCAGTGGAATTGGAAGGCGACCCGACAGTCCAAAGCGGCTGCCGCCTGAGCGCCACGGCAGGCCGGCGCGTCCGCCCGGGGTGCTGGCCGAATGCGTACGTTTTCGACCATGCCGTGATCGACAAGGCGGACGGCGTTGTTTTCCGCTGCACGCTGGATGGATCGGAGACGCAGCGTTTTCTGGAGATCCCATCCTGGATGTTCGACCGCGCGGCATGTGTTCGGGGTTGCAGCCTAACGGCAGAGCCCCTTGTCAGCCTGGAAGCGCTCAACGCGATTCAGTGGTCAAGAGCCCGGCATCATCATTGAATGAACCGCCTTCCGGTGCATGCGGAGTCTCTCACGACCAGAAGCGGGAGAGGCTCATGGCAAGCAGGACGGCGATACCGGCGAACCCGGTTCGGCGCAACCGGCTGTTCGGCATGCATCAGATGGACCTGTTCGCGGGTGGCATCACGCACAGCGCCGTTGGGGTTCCAGAGTGGCGGGAGTTGCCGAAGGAGGCGCGGGATGCGCTGGGCGCTTAAAGAATGAACTGCGTTGCACCGCCGGCGATCAACAGCTTCGAGCCCTCAAGTTCGCCGTTCACTTCGTCGGCGACATTCATCAGCCGTTTCACGCGATCTGGGAAAGCAGCGGCGGCAACGGGATTGCCATTAAGGTGATCCAGCTCAAGGGCAAGACCTGCACGGCGGACCACTGCTCGACGCCTCCCGACAATCTTCACAAGATGTGGGACACGACGCTGATACGCGCGATGGAGTACAATTGGCCGACTTTCGTCGATGATCTTGAGGCAGGCTGGCTGACCAGCGATGTCGCGAAGATTGACACGAAGGCAATCCGGTCATGTGGGCGGAGGATGCGCACAATGAAGCGATCGCCGGTAATATCTGGGTCGATGGTGATACGCTGGACCAAGCTTACTATGATCGGGCCACACCACTCTTAACACAACAACTTGGCTTCGCCGGCTTACGCTTGGCGCGGTACCTGAACGACGTCATCAGTTCCTCGCAGTGCCCTCCTATACATCTCACATGTGTGCTGGTGACAGTAGCGATAGGCAGCGACGTCACGCCGCCATCATGTCGAACTCGACATGCACGCGGTCATAGGGAAATTCCACGCCCCCACTTTCCGTTCGCTCCAAAATCCCTGCGCCCAGTAGCAGCGTCACGTCGGAGTGAACCCCCTTAAAGTCACGGTCGACCCGACGCGCAACTTCTCGGATCGTCAACGGGCCGGCTCCGGTCATAACGCGCACGATCTCCATACGCTTGGGCGCCAGCACCCGCCAAAGGTCGCTGACGCTCTCGAATGAAATTCGATCGTCCCCAGCCTTACGCTGCCCGTGCGCAGTCGCCAGGATGCGGCGCGTCAGGTCGCTTTGTGTCTCGACGCCCAAGATAACCGTCCGCATGCTCTATCTCCGTTTATTCACGTCGCGCCAAAAATCCGCCAGCAGCCGCTCCAGCCCACGAAACGTATAAGTGCTTTCCTTGCCATCCAGGTGGCGATGATCGCCCTTGCCTCGCTCATTGTCGTACCGCACGCGGCAGACGCCATTCACTACATAGGCGAGCCGGTATTTGTAGCTGTGCGGACTGCCCGAAACGGGCTCGGGAACTTCACACAACCAGCTCGGCAAAGCCGGGGCCGACGACAACCCGGGTTCGCGTGATCTTACGTGCTTTGACCATTGATGGAATATTTTACATCAACAAGACCTTGATGTCAATGAATACATCAATGCCTGACAATTCCGGAGGATTTGTTTGTTTTCCGCGAGGGGAAGTATCGCCCTCGTGGGTAGTCATACTGACTATCGCGCGTTATCCGCGCTTCCGCATCAGCGATCTCGAGCTCAACCTGCGAAAACGGCGTGGGGTCCGGAGTCTGATCAGAGCAATAGACTCTTGATTCTCCTCCTACCAGATTGGGGTCTGAGGCTGCCCCTCAATCCTAAGCCACACGTTCGCGCGGTAGCGATCAAGGACCATGGCGAAGACTTGCGATTGCGGGACCGAACCGTCATTTCTCCGATGGAGAGATCTGCAAATCGTGTGACCTCAGCTTGAAACGATGCGTTGACCGTACCGGTCGGACCGTGGCGCTGCTTGCCGATAATGATTTCGGCTTTGCCCCGCGCCGTATCGATCTCCGCTTCCCATTTGAAACGAGCATCGGTGCCGGGCACCGGCTCTCTGCCCTTTAGGTAGTATTCCTCGCGATACAAGAAGAGCACCACGTCCGCATCCTGTTCGATCGATCCAGACTCGCGCAGATCTGACAATTGCGGCCGCCGTTCATCTCTGTTGTCGACGTTGCGGGACAACTGCGACAACGCAATATCCGGCACGTTCAACTCTTTCGCGAGCGCTTTGAGACCGGTCGTAATCTCGCTTACCTCCTGCACCCTGTTTTGCGAGGCACGAGAGGTCGTGCTGTGCATAAGCTGAATGTAATCGACGACGATCAGATCAAGTCCGCGCGGTCGCTTCAGGCCGCGGGCCCGGGCGGCCAGTTGGTTGATAGAGAGAGCGCCGGTCTGATACCTCCCGCTTCATCGACGAGAGTACTGCCAATCATCGGCGTTCCCCTCCTCTCAATCACCATTGATTGACGCTCAAGACTCTCAGAGAGGAAACGAGCTTGCGAGTCCAGGATCAACTCTTTTTCATCGCGTCTGAAAACTCATTTTCTAGATTCGCGACAAACGGTTTGTTTGTTGCGGCGCGCTTTAAAACTCTCGCCCATACAGACGTTCGCGAAACGACGACTCAAAAAGCACCGGTAGTTATTTCTTTCGCGGAACTGGCGTCGCGAGACAATTTTCTCCTACAGAAAGACTCACGCACGTTCATTTCAAGCGCGACGTTAGAAACAGTGACGGCGCCACGGATGTTGTCCCGGGGCCGTCTATATCCAGCTGCTGTCCTCTCCGGATCGGGTCGCTTCAACATCTCCGCGCCGCGCCGTTTCTCGAAAGCGTAGCGCCGCTCAGACGGAGGTCCGATTCGTCGACTGCTCCAAGCCACTTGTGTCGATGATCAGATCGAGATCTGCAGTCGCGAGCGACGACGCGCGTCGGGATCGCTCGCGTCACTGGCTCGGGCGAGTCGAAGATCACGGCCTCGACCTGACCCATCCATTCGCGCCAGCGCAACTCCACCGGCGGGTCTGCGAACTCGGTGTCGAGATCCTCTTACGGTCGCGCCCGCCGTCCCATGTCAGAGCCCGTACAATCGGAAAGTCGGCCGGCCGGTCGACCGAAGTACAGGACCGGATGCGAACCGCCCTGACCGGCGCAATCGACACCTTCTTTTCAACTCGAAAGATCGCGGGAGCTGACAGAGTGACGCTCAAGACGCGCTCGTCCTCGATACCAGTCTGGCCTTCCTTACGATTCGTCCGTCGATGGGAGGACCGACGCGAGATCTGGCTCGACATCGAGGCCATACTGGTGTGCGAGGGCCGCGATGTGCGTTCCGAACGTCGCCCGCAGCTCACCTAATGCGACGAAGAAGGACGGACTCCCCTCTTCATCGTCTGCATGCCTCGCGCCGAGCCATCGCGTCAGGTTGCGAAAATCGGGCGTGGGCTCCTCAAGGAAGCGGCGACACGCTGTGCGCATCGCGCGAGTGGAACCTGCCGCACGCGACGTCTCGGGCAGAGCCTGCAGAACCTTCGTCAAGATTTTTCGCATCTCGAGCACAGAGGACGTGACCTGGGAGACAACCTCCAGGTGATAGGGAACAAACAGGACGCGCCGATCCTCCATAGCGGTGAGGAGCCCTCTGACAATCTCACGCTCGTCAGCGGGAGGCGTCCATTGCACGCCGAAGAAAGGGAGTGAGAACCCGCTTAGGGCTTGTTCAGGAACTATCGCTGCGAACTGAGGTTTGCGGCCTTGTGGTGTAGTTCCAGTCGCCGTGGAATTTATGGCGGAGGATGTTGATGGCGTCCATTTCGTCATCAGTGACTTTGATGCCTGCCGGATAGGTGTTGGGGTCGATCTCGGATTGCACCTTTAGGCCTGTATCGGTGGTCGTGGCGGCGATCAGTTGGACGATGGTTTGGTGGCTGACGAGTGGCTTGCCGCGCCAATTCTGTGTGATGAACGAGAACAGGCGATGCTCGATCTTGTTCCATTTGCTGGTGCCGGGCGGCAGATGGCAGACCGTGACGGCAATGCCGAGTTCATTGGCCAGGTTTTGCAGCTCGCGCTTCCAAAGGCGGACGCGGGCACCGTTGCTGCCGCCGCAATCGGCGGTGATCAGAAGTTTTGTCGCGTGCGGATAGCGCGCGCGCCCCATCGTCTGCCACCAGCGGCGAATGGAGTTGACCGCGAAGCCTGCCGTGTCTTTGTCGATGCCGACACTCACCCAGCCGGCATTGTCGGCAATGTCATAGACGCCGTAGGGCGCCGCCCGACCAAGCTCCGGGATGATGAAGTCGTGCACACGCACCGGCTCGGGCTGACCCTTCGGACGGTACTCGCGGCCGCCATTCTTGAAATCGCCGACCAGCTCCTTCTTGGTATCGACCGAGATCGCCGGCTCCCGCGCGGCCAGCGCTTGCTTCACCTTTCTATTGATGTACCCAAACTGGGCATTGCGGTCGGGATGGTTCGTCCCCTCGCGGGTCTTGCGGTTGGCTTGAAGGCTGTACCCCAGATCGCGCAAAAGATCGGCCACCACATTGTGACCAATACGATGGCCAAGCTCACGAAGCCCGGCGGCCAGGTTGCGCAGGCTCTTGGCGGTCCACAGCAGCGGCGCCGTCGGATCGCCGCGCGTCGTCGGTTCTACCAAGTCTTTGAGATCGGTGAGCAGCGTTGGATCCGTGACGACCAGAGGCCTGCGTCCGCCACCCTTCCGGCGCACCCGATCGGGCGCCGCGTCGGGCTCTGCCTCGCCGCGCAACTCCGCTAGTCCGCGGTCGATCGTACTGCGCGCTATGCCCGTGATCCGCGCGACCGCCGTGACCCCGCCACGCCCAGCGGCCAACGCCTCAGCGGCCGCAAACCGACGTCGCCCGCGCTCATCCAGCACCGGGTCGAGCGCTGCATAGCGCAATTTGATCGCCGCATCGTCAATCACCGTGCGATTCTATATAAGCTGCGAGTCACCGTGGGAATCCCCCGAACGGAAAAATCCGATCCGGTAAATGATCAACGGGTTCTAAGTCGATGCACCAGTGAATTCGCTGCAATCCGGCCCTTCTTGGTGATATCGCGAGGTCTGCCCATGTTCTCCCCTTAGGTCTCGGTCAATTTGACCGACCAAGCTATTGGTCAAGTCCAAAACTTATTCCAATAGTCGCGCGAGCACGTCTGACTGCTCGGCGAATTTTTGGGTATTGGCCTTCCGCAATCGCTCGAGGTTTTGCAGCTTCCACCGGACGCCCGGGAGTTGCTCCAGATGCGGGATGCCCAGCAGGTTCCATTCTGGCTCAGCAGCGACCAATGACAACAGGAACCGGCGCTCATCCGCCGTCAGCTCCTGCTGGAGTTCGTGCGCCATTCGCTCGCGCGCGGCCAGGAGCGCGCCGAGCTCGACGGGCTCGGCGGTCATGCCGATGAAATTGTGCTCAAACTCCTGGCGGATGTCGCGCATGGACGGAAACAGCACCTCATGCACAGGCCGGTTATGGCTCGCGAGGTAAACGACGAAGGCACGGCGGATGGCGGCCGTGATCCCCTCGTGGGCGAAGAGCTGCATGACGTCGAACAGATCGCGGGGATGCTGGCGGTCCATCGCAGCGACGAGCTTGCCGCCATACACGTCCTCGAGCGAAACGACCGGGATTTCGAGATCCGCCTGCAGCGTGTCACGTGCATTCTGCGTCAGCGACGCCACGCGCACCGCGTTGACGGTGCCGCGCATAACGAAATTGGCCTCAATCTTGACCTCGATGGCCCCCTGTCGCACCAGCAGCTTGATCTCGCCTACATCTGTCGAAGCGGGCGCGTGGGTTCGAAAGCCGCGCTTGTTCAGGCGTGCAACGGATTGGCGAATGGCTTCGTTGATGCGCTTGAGCGCCTCGTCGCGCGGCAGCGTGTGATCGGGAAAGACCAGGTCGAGATCGACCGAGAGCCGCGGCATGTCGCGAACGAAGAGGTTGATCGCTGTGCCGCCCTTGAGCGCGAAGGTGTCATCGACGAGCACCAGCGGCGCGACTCGCGTCAGCAATCGGGCGCTGTCGAGATAGGTCTGATTCACGGCTTGAGCACCAGAAGCCCGTCAGCCGAGCGCGACACCCATCGCCGATCGCTGCCCTTAGGCAACTGGGATGGATCGAGCTTACCCATCCACGGCAGGGAAAGCTCGTGTCCGAGCTGCAGGCAGAGGCGCACGGTCTTGACGCTGGCGCATCTCTTGAGCAGGTCGCCGAGCACGTCGGCGCGCAAGCTGTAGCTGCTCTCAACCAGTTCGCGCGCTTCTTGCAGCGGCTGACGAACACCAACTTCGCTCAGAACCTCCAGTAGTGCGCGCTCCGGTGCCGAGACGAATGGTGCGCCTTTGCGGTTCTCGAAGGGCCGGACCTGCAGGAGCGCGTCGGGGCGCTCCTCGAACAGCCGCTTGCGGTGATACTCGGCTGGAAAGCGCTGGGTGAACCACTCGGGGAGACGCCCCGCCTTCCAGCCATAGAGATGAAGGACGGGTTGCTGGGCCACGTAATGGCGGATGCCATGCCAGTCAAGCGCAGACTTGCCGCCGACATGCAGGCCTTCAAAGCTTCGCTGCAGCAACGCCAGGCTCGGATGCAATGCGGGCGGATCGTTGGGGCGACAATAGACCCCACGCGCCAGCCGTTCCAACCAGCCCGCCCGGACATAATGGACGGCCAGATCCGCCGATATCCCAAGTGCGGCGAGGTCCTCGGAGATCAGCGGCGTCCCCGGTGCGAGATGGGAATAGAGCCGGTTTAGCTTATCTCTTTGAGTCGTAGCCATACTACGATATTAGGAACAATTCCAAAAATCGGCAAGTTTAGATTCGAATCGTGGATCGTAGCTAAATTACGATAATCTATCCTTTTCTAAACAGTGAGCCTGCCTGGGGTGCGGAACTGGAAGCAGACATCGTCAGGCGCTCGATCAGATAATCAGGCCAAGCGGTCCAAATGCGTGAGCGCCGAGATTAGGGGAGCACCTATCCAGAAATCCTCCCGCGAAGGGATCGAGCCGCCCTTGCGATCGAGGATGACCTTCTTGCCGAAAAACTGGGACAGCTCGCCGCGGGCCATGCGATTGATTTGTAAGCGCTCCTTTCTACTTTCAATTACCCACAGTTGACGGCCGATTTAGACGACGCTCCCGGGACAAAATCTTGAATCGGCAGAATCTGTTGTGATTCCTTGTTGAGCACTTGATTCGGAAGCGCGGGGTGCTCGATGGGCTTGGTAATGAAGGAGCGCGCGAAGGCGCGTGCTCCGCGATCGAGGACCGGTATCGAGACGTGGGTTGATCGGGAAGTTGCGGGATGCGAGTTTAAGGATGAGCGGCTTGGCCGCCGGTTCGGCAAACTGCTCGCACAAATCGGGAGCGACATGGGTCAGAGCATCCCGCTGGTTTGTCAGGATTGGGCCAACACCAAGGCCGCCTATCGCTTCTTGTCCAACGAGCGGGTCAACGAGGCGGATATTCTTTGCGGTCATTTCGAGGCGACGCGCGGTCGCGTGACGACGACGGAGGGGCCGATCCTTGTGCTCCATGACACGACGGAATTCAGCTTCAAGCGCGACAGGCCGGAACTGATTGGCTTTAGGGGCTTGACCGGCCTTGGAACACCAGAGGAGGTCCTACAGCGGTGCGTACACAGTGCGGCATCCTTGATGCATTCGAGCCTCGCCGTGACGACCGAGGGGCTACCGCTCGGACTGACGGCAATCAAGTTCTGGACACGCAAGAAGTTCAAGGGGACGACGGCGCTGAAGCGAAAGATCAATCCGACACGTGTTCCGATCGAGCAGAAGGAGAGCATCCGCTGGCTGGAGAATTTACGGCAATCGACCGACCTTCTCGCGGCCCCTGGACGATGTGTTCATATCGGTGATCGCGAGAGCGACATCTATGAGCTGTTTTGCCTCGCCGAGGAGGTTGGAACGCATTTCCTGGTGCGAACCTGTGTTGATCGGCTTGCCGGAGACGGCAATCATACAATCGCCGACGAAATGGACGAGGTTACGGTCAAAGGCCTACATCGGATCGAGGTCAAGGACGACAAAGGCGATCCGGATGAAGCGCTTCTCGAAATTCGTTTCCGCAAGCTTCGAATTCTGCCGCCGATCGGCAAGCAGAAGAAATATCCCGCACTCACTCTAACCGTGATCCATGCTCAAGAGCGGGGAACGCCGAAGCGGCGAAAGAAGATCGAGTGGAAGCTCCTCACTGATCTCCCGGTCCAATCGCGCAAGGACGCTATTGAGAAGCTCGGATGGTACGCGTTGAGGTGGAAGATCGAAGTCTTCCATAAGATCCTCAAATCGGGCTGCAAGGCGGAGGAGTCGAAATTGCGAACCGCTGAGCGTCTGGTCAATCTGATCGCGGTATTTTGCATTGTGAGTTGGCGTGTCTTCTGGATGACGATGCTCAATCGTTCCTCGCCGAATACCCTACCGCAGACGGCGCTGACAGATCCCGAAATCAGGCTTCTTGATCACTTGGTGAAAGACAGAGGTGGCGATCGCTCTCGACGAAGCACGCTCTCGCGTTATGTCGTCAAGATCGCGCAGCTTGGAGGGTACTTAGCGCGTGCAAGCGATCCGCCTCCAGGAAATACCGTGATCTGGCGCGGGCTATCGCGGTTAACCGACATCGAGCTGGGCGCCACGATCGGACCCAAAATTGTGGGTAATTGAAAGGGCGACACGCCGCTTACGAAAGAACCCTCACGAAAGAATCACACATGTTGGGGGAGTAAACCCCAACGGGACGCAGTGGAAGCGATCCATCGATCAGGCTATCAAAGATATCGAGAGCGACGAATGGAAGTTCTATGTCGAAGAAAACGGCCGCAGGGTTGATGTCGTGTGGGCCACGCACGAGGGACACAGGTACATCAAGACAGCGGCGGACGACATTCAACCCAACAATCTTCTTCTGCTCGCTAACTGTCCGTGACATCGCGTCAGCTCAGCTAATCGCGCCTGGGAGCAGTCATTCAAAAGAAAGCCGGCCTCCTCGAAGTACGGGCAAGCATTCTTAAAACGGAGGCTGCTTACGTCGCTTTGCGGCGCAGCCTTTATGTTCACTTCGACGCGGCCGCGCTCGCCGCGGATGCGGTGCAAGCGGTCAGGCAAGTGATGGGCTGCACGGCGGAGAGTGCGCCCCCACGGGGATGATTATACCCTTCCTGACCCATGCGTCGAACGCGGCCTCGGAGCAGCCGCAGTAGGTTGCTGCGTCGGGCTGTGTAAGACCACGTGGGTCGATCTGGTTGGTGCATTTTATCCGCCCCGAACGCCTGCGTTCGCCAGCGAAGCTTTGTCCCGTTGGTAATTTCGGTTTGTTCCAGCCACCAGTAGAAAGTTAGCGGCGACGTTAGTCGGCACCCAATTTGTCGTGCGCATGGGATCGTGTCCCACGGCGTGGTGTAGCTGGCGGCGGGTCACCGCGTTCGCCGGCGTGAGCCGAGCTGGTCAGCTGGCGATTGCCTGTAGGCTGACGGTCGGATCATCGCTCAACGGCGTGATGGTTTCCAGCCTCATGTAGCGGGCGCGCTGGACAGCCCACTCATCGTTCTGCTCGAGCAGGATCGCGCCGATGAGCCAGATCAAATATGATCTGAGGCCTACAGGCATCGCAACCTCGTCGAGCGCTGTGTCAATCGCATCAAACAGTTCCGTCGCGTCTCTACCCGCTACGAAAAGACTGCCAGAGCTTACCTATCGATGCTAAGCATCGCCGCAGCGATGCTCTGGATTAGAACCGTCAACACGACCTAGAATCAAGTGGAAGTGTTTTCGCAAAACAACTTTCCCTGATTCGCTGCCCCGATGCGCTTAAACTTCGTGAGATATACGGGTTAGCAGCGCTTGCCGATCGACGACGAGATTGTCGAGGTTCCGCAGGTCTGCTTGCCGTGTTCCCGCCAATCGCCCAACCAGCGTCCGCGTGCCATCCACTACGAAGACGCCGCAATCATAATCGTTCCTCTGCTGACGCATGCTGGCGTCTTGCAGGTTGGCACCCAGCCGTGCTGCCAGCCATGCGGCAGGTTGATCATTGTGCCCCCCGGAGGAGTCGTAGTGATAGGCAACCGGGCCTTCGCGATCGCGACGGTCAACCAGCAGCAGCGACCAATGGGTGCCCCGGCGATTAAGGTCCGTAGCGCTGGCATCGTTCACCGGCAAGAACAGGAAGTCAGCAGAATCATTACCGTTACGATCAACGACAATGCGATGGAATGCGGCTAGCGCGTCGCTGTCGACGGCGTGGCCCAGCTGAAAGGCTATCAGGGGATCCACGAGCCGCGTGCGAGCAGCGAGATTCGGATTGTCTCTCTGCAACTCCTGCTCCAGCAGCCTGTAATCCATCAGGATATGCTGGTCGCGCAGCCATTGCCTGGGACCGAGCACGAGCGAGCCTACCGAAGCGCGTATGTGGGCATCCGAAGCCGAGGATTGGCGAGGATGATGGACGAAGTAAGCATCGCGGCGCCCTTGTCCCAACTCGATCGAGTAGGTCTCACCGTTGATAGAGACCGACTTTGGAACGCTGTGCGAACTAGGCATGAGCATTTTGTTATCGAGTACATCGATCAGGAGGTCTGACACCGGCTGAGATCCGTGCTGCCAATCCTCGCCGACGAGATAACCGATATCTTCTAGCAACTCAGATGCGCGTGATGGCCCCATCATGAACGGCGATCTGGCGGCGCGGTTCGGCTCCGGCGGATAATACGCATCGTCCGGCGTCTCGTGCGCTGTGGACGGCAAATCAACCAGAGAGTCAAGACCGCCGTATATTTCTGATGACCGGGCTGATGGACCTTCCGGACTTGGCCACATACTCGCATCAAAGTCGGACGGCACTCGCGGTGACCAGGCTGAGCTCGACCCGGCACTTTCCTGCCGACCGGCCTGTCCTGACGAACCTTCCCGCGTTGGCCACTCACTGGCCTCAAAGTCGGATCGCAATCGTGGCGACCAGATTGAACTCGTCCCGGCAGGCGGCGGCTCCCCACCTGTCTGCTCAGGAGACAACCCGAGCGCCGCGTTCGCCTCGACGACTTGTAGGTACTGCCCAAGCCTATCGAGGCTCACTGAGCATTGTCCGACTGCTTCGACGAAGTCCCGGTAGTCTACTTTCAACGACCATTTCTGCACATCGCTGCCGTTGACTCGGCTTACTATGCTTTCCCGACCGCCTTGGCGGAGCCAATCACTAAATTTGCGTTGCTTGCTGGCAATTTTCAGGGCGTTATCTCTCTGTCTAGTCGAATCCATTCCGAGCTTGGTTAGCTCTTGGTGAGCCAGGCCCTCGATAAGGCGAGCGTCGTCTGGATAAGGATCAAAAGGGGCCGATTTCGATGCGGACTCGGCGCCTAGGTACTGCCGAAGCTGATCCAGACGCAGGACGGGTTTTCCCTCGGTCTTGGCAAAGTCCTTCACGTCTAGTTTCAACGACTGTCGCTGCTGATCGCTGCCAATGAGACGGCTCACTATGCTCCCCCTATCTCCCGCTTTGAGCCAATCACTGAACCTGCGTCGCCCGCTGGCAGTATCCACGGCACGTCTTCTCTGGGCGGGCAAGTCGGATTCGAGTTTGCTCAGCTCTTCCTTGACCACGGCATCGATGATGCGGGCGTCGTCCGCATACGGATTCAGTTTTTGGACCCCGGGGCCCAGGCCTCGGTACTTCCGAATCTGATCGAGACTGACGGTCTGTCTTGTGGCTTTGTAGAAGTCTGTTTGATCTGCTCTCAACGACAGTTGCTGCTGTTCAGTTCCGCTGATTCGGCTCACTATGCTGCCCCTAGCCTCCCTTTGGAGCCAATCACTAAACCTACGTTGCTTGGTGGCCATCGTTGAGACGCGGCTTTTTTGCTCTGGAGTCGGGTCGGGTCCAGCGTTGCTCAGAGCTTCATTGACAACGGCATCGATAATGCGGGTGTCGTCGGGATAAGGATGATTTTTGAAGCGTCCCATCAGGCGGGGCCCGGGGCCGACGGCGTGGAGTTCCTGCCCATCAGGCGAGAGTCTCCGCAGATGAGACAGTGCCGACTTGAGACGCTCACGATGGTCGCCCCCGCTTGCCCTGTAATCCTCGATATCAGCGGCTAATGACTCTGGATCGTTAAACAGCCGAGAAGCCATCGGATCCCTGTTCTGTGCTCGAAGCCAACGAGCAAACGCGGTAAGAACGCCCTGATTGTCCGTGAGGGTGGGCTCGGGAACCCTTCCGTCCCCTCTGCCGAGGCTACCGTCAGGTAGAATTTCGTACCCTCGGACTGCTTCCGCGAACTGCCCAATGCAGCGCTCGTCTTCCGGATGCATGTCCTCGCCGGCGGAGCGACCACGCTTGACGAAATCCATCCGAAGCTCTGAAGACATCGCGTCGGGGCCCGAGCCGCCGGAGAACTTTTCGCGACGGCTCCCCCCGAAGGCCTTGCCGAGCCCCGACTTAACACGCGACCACAGCCCTCCACTCCTCTTATCCCTCGTCCGCGCGACAACCTCCGGTTCCGACGGTGCCGTATAGCGCGTGCTGTTGAATAGCCTCTCACGCAGATCAGAGCGCGATCCCTCCACAGCCGAACCACGAAGGTGAGCTCGCGGCAGGTCTACGCTGTGGCGCGTCCTGCTGAATCCGTTGTCCTGCAAGTTGGATCGGGACGGCGTCCGTATCGAACCACCGTCGACAGTACGCTGGATACTTCCATGCCCCTCCGCGGCTCGAGTGTCGGGTGAACTCAGCTCAGCGGAGCTCTCCTCACATGCGCGGAGTTGCAGCTTGCTCAACTGCTGCTCAAAGCCAGCTTGATCCACAGACAAATTGTCCGACTCTTGCCGCGCACGCTGCAGCTCATGCTGCTCAGCGTACCAACGCATCCAATGATTCCGATCGTTATAGCTCGGTTCCACACCACTCTCCCTAGGTGAGGTTAATCGGTTAATCTTCATAGCCGCCGAGAGCTAAACTCGGGTGCACTGACCGCAACGACGCCAGCTTCAGAAAGCCGATCGCCGAGGTCGGCAGCCAGAACTTGAGGACAGTCGTCGAGCGCACGCTCCAAGCTCGTGCATTGCTCACACCGCCCAGCCTTAGCTGCCGCAGAAGAACTCCCTGGCCCTCCTTAGCACTAGGTGGCCGATGCGCCAGAAGTGCGGCCATGCGACGAGCCCCATCACAAGAGGCCTGGATCCATGCTGTGGTTTTGCACTCACGACAACCCGGAGGCTGCGAAAGAGGCATTCGCTCTATCGGAAGGCAACAGTGTTGGCACCCTTCTGCTCGAAAACACGACATGAGGTACATCGGACTGAAGTTGGGATCGCCCGAATACAAGATGCCAGAATTCCACGTTGAGACCGCCTAGGTGCGCCCGTCAGGCCACCTTCTGCGACGATGCCGTCGTGCCAACCTGACTCGGAGCCTATGCGGCTTGCATGGGACTGGCCTCGAGGCGCTCCTTCAGGTTATTCAAATAGTCCTCCGCATGGGATTGCGCCTGCGAAACCGCCAAGTCGACCCCGGCATTCGCGGCCCTTTCAATGAGTTCTTTCGCTAGCCCCTCGCGCATCGCGAGTTTGACCTCGGGCCCGGAGATACAGCCAATTGCCTGCGCCGCAACACTGAGGCCGAACTCTTCCAGCGCATGGTCCATATTGCCCCCGCTAATGGCGGTGTGGAGAAGAGTCGTCGTTGCTGACTCGAATTCGAGGGCCATTGATGCAAGATCGGCCAATTGGCCCAGGCCCGGAATGAAGCCAAGCGCGCCAACCGCTGTGGCGGCCCAGTCAGTCGCCTTCGCTTCGACATTGAGCACGCCGTCGAGTATGGGCTTCGCGTCGTCGAGTGCGTGCTTGAGCGCCCCGCCATTCTTCTTCACAGACTTGATATCGGGCTGGTCGGCCACGCCCATCATCATGTCCGCGACCGCGGACTGCTCGGCCTCGGTTTTGGGAACATGGGTTTTCGTCTGCTGAACGGTGCGGTTCGCAGCCGACATGTTGCTGTAGAAGTTCGTGAAGTCGTTGTTGCTGATGTTACCGGAATCGACCCTATGTCCGCCACCGAAGTCGAAGAACTTGTGATGGGTCTTGTAGCCCGTAATCGAATTGTTCAGCAGTGCGAACAATAGCGGATCCGAGAGCAGCTGCGAGGCCGCTTGCCGTACCTTCGGATCAAGACTCTTGTCCTCGGCCATGCTCGCCAGCTTGTCCCGGGTCAGCACGCCGCCTCCAAAGAAGGCGCCCTGATTCTTGTTGATCGTGTCGAGCGTGTTCAGCTCGGTTTGCGTGAGGCCCATCGACGATGAAGCGACTTGAAGGAAATCCTCTTTGTGGACCTGATCAATCGCACCACCGTACAGCTGCTTCCAGGCATCCGGGTGGTCGAGGAAGTATTGAGCCGCCGCGATCACCTGCGGCGGGGTCTTGCCAGTTTGGGCGTTGCCGTCGACGATCTGTTGGAAATCAGCCAGGCTCAGATTCTTGGGCAGGTAGTCGGAATACCGGTAAAGCTCGCGCATTGCGTCGTTCACGGTCATGACTGACGGTTGGCCATTTCCGGTACCATCGGAGGGGATGTAGTTCTGCTCGTAGCTGTGCGCCTGCTGCTCCTGGAATGCGGCAACTTGCGGATGATTGCTGCAGAAGCTGGACAAACGATCGGCAACTCTATAGGACCTCCAGTCGGATGTCCCTCCGAGCGCAGCGAAGAGCTTGCGGTCCTGGTGCAATCCTTGGATTGCGGCTTTCAGATCCGGCGGCACTGATGGATCGAAGTCGGTGGGCGTGATGTGTCCCCACCAGAGGGGCAACTGATCCTTGTGGCGGTTCAGCACTGCCACGATCTGCAACTCGGCATTGGTCAGCGTGCCGTCAATCCACGTGACGTTCGACATTTCCGGCGCGGGAGCGCCCTCCTCCGCGGCCTTAACCGCCGCCTTCACATTCGCCGGCAGCAGATCCAAGGGATCCTCCGGCACAGGTAGCTTTGGGTTCAGCAGCTCCGGTGGCGGGGACGGCAGCTCGGATTTGGCTTCCCGCGCGCAACTGGACAACATGGCCTCGAAGGGGTCGCCTTGCTCACCGGGCGGCTGCACGGAAGGACCCACGGCCGTGGTTTCCGGACCAAGCACGAACAGAGCTGGAACCGCACTGGCGGATGACAAAGAGGTGTTGAGCTGCATAGCATTATCCTCGGATGTGAGGGTGGAGGTCGTTTGAGGAAGCCCGAGTCCAACCTATCGGTCAGAAGGATGCCGAACTTTTGGGTTACGTCGACCTTTGAGTGACTGTTCATTTCGTAAGGCGCTCACTCAACTGCCTTGCAATCCAAAGTTCGAAATTGCGCTTTGCTGGGTCAGGCCCGGCGTCTGCGCAGAAGGTCCCAGAGCCAACGTGGCCCCGGGGGTAAACGCCGGCTGAGGCTGATTTCCGCTGCTGGCTGGCGAAAGGTTGCTGAACGACATAGTGCATCCCCGGATGTGACATTGATGACCGTCACAAGTTCACCTTGTGGCGCCGCCGTGTTCACGACGAACAACACGCAAGACCTGATGGAAATGTTGATCGGGACCTGGCCACGGCCTGGCGGCTCACCAAAAATGTCGCCACGATGTCCTGCGCGCCAGGCCCGACGTTCATTTCCGTTACGGTCAATAGGCGACAGCGCCGTCTAGAGACCCAGGCTCTCATGTTAGGGAGGTTAGCTTTCGAGAAGCTGACGCGTCTGAAAGCGAGCCACCAATGACGATGGCAAATCCATGAGTTCTGCCGGAAGCTGCAGCGTGCTCTCGATGTGTCTGGTCAGCTCAGGCGCGGGCACGATGCCGTGTTGAAGGGGGATGGCGAGTGCGACATCAAGCGAATTTCGCACGCTTTGCCGGCACGATCATCGACTTCCACGATAGTGGAGGTTTGAGCGGCTCGCGGCTGGTCGCATAGGTTGGCATGCAGCGCCGCCACGCATTCATCCACTTGCGTCCATGCAACATGTCACGCGATACGCGCTTCCACCCAAATTGCCGCGCGGCACCGGTCCGTGTATCGGATGCGCCGAGCGGGGTCGCTCAGCGGCCACGGGATCGACCAACTACGATGGCGCGCGCATCGATAATACGGAGCAAATTATTTGCGAGCATGACGATTTCGGCGACTTCTTCCGGATCATCCAGTGCAACATTGCGATGCGAATGCGGGTTCTTATAAGAATCGATGGCGCCGCTAAAGAGATGTGCACGCGCCCGCGAAACTCCCGGCAAGGGACGTCGGTACCACGCTGCAAGGCGCCGTGGCATCGATTTTTGGGACTCCATACATGCCTTCCGCGCCGCCGACCGCGCCGGATCTAATGATGTACGTCCCGGGCTGGCTGCACCGCGACCGACGTGCGCATCTGGAGCTCATGCGGGGCATGCACTGCATGGGCGTGTTGCCGAACGAGGACCGGCAGCAGACGAATTTCACCATTTGTAGCGTGCCGTACACGGCAACGTTGGCCCCCGTCACGTAAGCAAAACGACATTCGGGTTGACCGAAATCAAACAAATGATTGTCGCTGACAAATAGGATGCAAGCAGAAGCTGCGTCGGCTCTCGATGAGGGTCGATGTCGTCTCGAAGTCCGAGCTGCCGAGTTGGCGTTACGCCCTCGTCGTCCGCTGATGAGATGATGCTCACTGCAATGTGCGCTCGTTTGGAGCCTCTACAAATATTCATCAGCTGCGCAGCACGCGGCGCAACCGTCGCCGTTCACTCTATGGCGTCGGTCGTGAAGAATTCGGAAGCGATTGATCTGTCGCTGTGATTTGACGTGAGCAAGTATTCGATTGTGCAAGAAAGCCGTGGGTAGGTGTTGGTTTTCTTGCGTTTTTGGATTGATCGGGATAGGGGGGTGCCTCACGACACCGCCCCTCCCACACCACCAGGCATACGGGTCCGTACCATGGCGGTTCGACCGAGTTATGCTTCGGCGGGCACGTAGAGTCGGGGAAGCCCGAGTTGATCGAACGCGTGGTTGCGCAGGGCTTTCTGGATCACCGGATGTCCTGACATGCGCCAGGGCCCCGTCGATGCTGAACTGGCGGTAGTCGCTGCTTGGATCTTTGAGACGCCACGACGGCGCAGTTCCTTAAAGCGATTGTGCCCGTTCCGCCACTGCCGCCAAAGATACATGCGTAATCTTCGGCGGATCCATGCTTCCAGGTTCGTGAGCACCACGGGGGTCTGGCAGAAGCCGAAGTATCCGCGCCAGCCGATGAGGTATGGCTTTAGATCTTCGACCAACCGCGACAGACTGACCCCGCGCGTCCGGCGGGTCATGTCCCGAATCCGCGCCTTGAACACATCGAGGGCCTTTGGCGCGATGCGCCTCTCGCCTCCGTCGTTCGAGACGCTGAATCCCAGGAACTTGCGCTCCTCCGGGCGTGCCACCGCGCTTTTCGCCTCGTTGACCCTCAGCCGCAGCTTGTGGGTCAGGAACCGGCTCACTGAAGTCATGACCCGTTCACCGGCGCGGTAGCTGCGAACATAGATGTTGCAGTCATCGGCGTAACGGCAGAAACGGAGACCGCGTCGGGCCATCTCCTTGTCGAGGTCGTCGAGCACGAGGTTGCTTAAGAGGGGCGAGAGCGGGCCCCCTTGCGGGGTCCCTTCCTCCACCGGTCGGACCAAACCATCCTCCATCACCCCGGCCTTGAGAAAGGCCCGGATGAGTTTGAGCACGCGTTTGTCGGTCACCCGTTTGGCGACGCGCCCCATCACGCTGTCATGATTGACACGGTCGAAAAACTTTTCGAGATCGAGATCAACCACGATGTTGTAGCCCTCGGCGATGTAATGCTGCGCCTGGGCCACCGCTTGATGAGCGGAGCGTTCCGGTCGGAAGCCGTAACTGTACTCAGAGAACGTCGGGTCCCATCGCTCTTGGAGAACTTGCAGCAAGGCTTGCTGGATCAGTCTGTCGACGACGCATGGCACGCCGAGCTTTCTGACCCCGCCGTCCGGCTTGGGTATTTCGACCCTCTTGACCGGTTGCGGCTGGTAGGTCCCCTCGAGCAGCTGGGATCGAATGTTTGGCCAGTGCTGACGCAGGTAGCCTTTGGCGTCTTCGATGGTCATCCCATCAACGCCGGGGCCGCCCTTGTTTCCTTGCACACGTTTCCACGCTATTTCGAGATTTCCTCGGGCGCACACCTCCTCCATCAATGGTTTCGCAAAAGCCGGGCTTTCGGGGTTTGGCTTCGCCACGAGTGGTTCGGTCCCTTCGCATCCGCGGCCACGGGTTTCACCCCTGTCCTCGGTTGCCAAGGCCAGCTCGTACTGGGTCTTCTGCCGCTTTCCACTCATGAGTTGCCAATCCTATTTGCCACTCTCAATCGTTCGGGCCTTCGGCCATCGTTTCCGGCTCAGCCTATCCGTTGCTCCGCCTTTCGGCCTTGGAGTGCCTCAATAGCCTTGCCGACTGCTTGACCTGATATGCCCTCTGCTGACTTCTGCCTCGCGGTCAGATGGTCTTTCGGCCACCTCAGTCGCCAGAGGCGACACGCGGCAGATCTCCCGGGGTAAGCTCAGTCGCCTTCGGCGCACAACCGCCGGATCTACGCTTCGCGTCGTTGATGGATATGGACTTCGCGATTCGTTGCCCGCTCGTCCGACGCTTGCGCCTCGTATCCGGTTTTTGTTCATCGGCTCGCGCCTTTGTTTCGCGCTTCCTTCAGACTCCGCCTCGCGGCGACAGCCCTTGCGCATCACTACCCTTCACCTCCATCAGGTTGGTGGAGGACTTTCACCTCCGAGCTACTGAACATGCCCGGCACACAACGAAGCCGCTACCGCGGCGTGAGAGGCAAGGTGGCGTAGATCGCCTCCTGGCTGAGAGGATGTGGGTGTTGGAGCCCACCCCCTTAGCCAGGAGTATCGAGATGGCCGATTTGAGCCCTCTTCGCCGCCGCATGATCGAAGACATGACCGTCCGCAATCTGTCGCCGGCGACGCAACGATCCTACATCAGCGCGGTTTCGAAGTTCAGCCGCTATTTTGGCCGATCGCCTGACCGGTTAGAGCTGGAAGACGTCCGCGCCTTCCAGGTGCATCTGGTCTCGACCGGCATCTCATGGCCGGCGCTGAACCAGATCGTCTGTGCGCTACGGTTTTTCTACGGCGTCACGCTCGGCGAGGCGCTGATCCCGGAGCGCATTCCCTATGCGCGAGAACCGCGCAAGCTGCCGGTCGTGCTCAGCGCCGACGAAGTGGTTCAGTTCCTCGAGGCCGTGTCCAGCCTGAAGAGCCGCGCCGCGCTCACCACGGCCTATGCGGCCGGACTCAGGGCCTCGGAGGTTGCGGGACTGCGGATCGAAGACATCGACAGCGCCCGCGGCGTCATCCAGGTGCGCCACGGCAAGGGGGCGAAGGATCGCAACGTGATGCTGTCGCCCCAGCTGCTGGGCATCCTGCGCACGTACTGGCGGCTCGCCCGGCCGCGGCTTTATCTATTCCCTGGTCGTGACGAAGATCATCCGATCGATCAGATCGTGTTGCACGCCGCCTGTCGGTCGGCGGTGAAGGCTGCGGGCCTGACCAAGCGCGTCACGCTGCACACGCTGCGCCACAGCTTCGCGACGCATCTTCTCGAGAAGGGAACCGACATCCGGATCATCCAGGTTCTTCTCGGGCACAACAATTTGTCGTCGACGGCGCGCTACACGCAGGTTGCCACCCATACGATCCGGGCGACGCAGAGCCCGCTCGACCGCCTATCGCTGGAAGTTACGCCATCTGGATGACAGCGCGTCGGGATGCGGGTTATGGCTCGCCCCGACGTCCGCCCACCCAGACCCGCCATCGAGATCGCCAATGTCCTGCGCTGGCATGGCGACGCCTATCGTCGTGACCGTGCCGGTCATCTCGGTCGGGTCGAGCGGCGCGTGATGAGCGCGATCGTGGCGTGCCGGACCGAGGCGCTCGGCGGCCACATGGAGGCTTGCGACGACTGCGGCATGACGCGGATCGCCTATAATTCCTGTCGCAACCGGCACTGTCCGAAGTGTCAGGGGCCAGCCCGGGCCGAGTGGCTCGCCGCGCGTCAAGCCGACCTGCTGCCGGTCCCCTATTTCCACGTCGTTTTCACACTGCCGGCTCCGATCGCCGCGATCGCCTTTCAGAACAAGGCCATCGTTTATGCGATCCTGTTCAAAGCTGCCGCCGAGGCGATGTCGACACTCGCCGCCAATCCACGCCGGCTCGGTGCCGAGATCGGCGTCGTCGCCGTCCTCCACACTTGGGGGCAGGCGCTGATGCATCATCCCCACGTCCATTGCGTCGTTCCGGGTGGCGGCCTCTCGCCCGATGGCGCGCGCTGGATCGTCAGCCGACCAAACTTCTTCCTGGCCATCAAACCGCTCGCCCGGCTGTTCAGACGCCTGTTCCTCGAACGTCTGACCTCCGCCTTCGACGCTGGCACCCTGAACTTCTTCAGCGATCTCGCATCCCTGGCGGAGCCTGCTGCCTTCGCAGCTCACCTCGTCGCTATGCGACACATCAACTGGGTCGTCTACGCCAAACGGCCGTTCGGCGGCCCCGCGCAGGTGCTGGCCTATCTCGGCCGCTATACCCATCGCGTTGCAATAGCCAACAGCCGGCTCGTCGCCCTCGACGAAGATCACGTCGCCTTTACCTGGAAGGACTACCGCCAGAACGGCGCGACAAAGATCATGAAGCTCAAGCCCGACGAGTTCATCCGCCGCTTCCTTCTTCACACGCTGCCCGATGGCTTCCATCGCATCCGCCACTTCGGCTTCATGGCCAACGGCCATCGCGCTGCCAAACTCGCCCTTTGCCGCAAACTTCTCGAGCGTGAGCGGACAGCATCAAACGATGGCGAGCCGTCGCCTGTGGATTCGGAAGCCCTGACGTGGGCCGAGGTTCCTGCCTGTCCCGATTGTGGTGGCGTCATGCGCATCATTGAGCGCTTTCGACATAGCTTCAGACGCCCCAGCCCTCGAACATCACCGTTCCGATGCGACACATCGTGAGCCAAGTCATGCCGTGCACGACGATCATCATTCGTCATTTCGCTCCCAACGTCTCGATCATCGCGGACGATGTCGAATCCGTGCTGTCACACTGCGCGACAACAACGGTCCGATGCAGCAAAACGCCTATCGCGATCTCCGGCGAAGCGCGTCTGATCTCAACTCTTCCTCGATGCGCACATCCCGTGTCTTTGCCTCACGCGCCGGGCCAGCACATCGGGCATTGCGATCTCAAACAATCCCCATAGCTGCAAAACCGCGCATAGCCTCCCGCGCCTTCGTTCAATCCGGCTTCAATGAGGTCGCGTCATAAGCGCCTGCCGCGCCCTCGCGTGAGCGCGACCTCACAGAACCCTCCAGATTCCGGATTTGGCGACTTCGTGATTCCTTTGACGGCGAGATTCGCTGTTGGGGAGAACCCATGAGCCATCCGCGCGACGATCGTCAGGACGATCTGTTTCGTCCATCTCTGGAGAAGATCATCAACCTTCGCCATCCGTTGGTGCGTCTGGCGGCGGAGATCGATTGGGACTTCCTGGCGGGACGCTTCAGTTCGGTCTGTCGCCTCGGGCCGGGGCAGCCACCGTTGCCGACACGATTGGTAGCCGGACTGTTCATCCTCAAGCACATGCACAATCTCTCTGACGAGGCACTGTGCGACAGGTGGGTCGAGAACCCGTCTTTTCAGTATTTTTGCGGCGAGGTGGTGTTCCGGCACGACCTGCCGTTCGATCGCTCGTCGCTGACCCGCTGGCGCCAGCGGCTGGGTGAGGAGCAGATCGCTGCGCTATTGCAAGAAAGCCTCTCGGTGGCGCACCGAACTGGGGCGATCGCGACCAAATATCTCGAGCGGGTCGTTGTGGACACCACCGTCCAAGAGAAGGCGATCGCGCATCCGAGCGATGGGCGGCTTATGCACCGGGCGATCGAGAAGCTGGTCGATTTGGCCAAACGCGAGAGCGTCGAACTGCGCCAGAGCTATCTGCGCGTGGCCAAGCGCGCCGCCATCATGGTAGGGCGGGCACCTTACGAGTTAATGGCATGGACCACGCCCGCTCTCAGCGGCAACATGAAGCCCCGGCAAGAGAAGGAGCACAAGCCATGTCCACTACGAACATTGTCACGATTGGCATCGATCTAGGGAAAAACACATTCCATGTGGTGGGGCTCGATGCTATGGGAGCAATCGCCCTACGCAAGAAGCGATCGAGAAATCAGCTGGAGCAGTCGCTGGCCAATGTTCCGTCCTGCCTGATCGGAATGGAGGCTTGTGCAGGAGCACACCACATCGGTCGGAGGCTCGAAAAATTAGGCCATCAAGTCCGGCTCTTGCCAGCACAATATGTGAAGCCGTACCTCAAGGGTCACAAGAATGACTTCCGTGACGCTGAAGCCATCGCCGAAGCCGTTCAGCGCCCGACAATGCGATTCGTCCCATTGAAATCGACGGAGCAGCTCGATTTGCAGGCGCTCCACAGAGTGCGCAGTCGACTGGTGACGCAGCGAACAGCGGTCATCAATCAAATCCGGGGCTTTCTACTCGAGCGAGGGCTGCCGGTTCGGCAGGGAGCGGCAGCACTCCGATTGGCGCTTCCTCAGCTTCTCTCAATGCCCTCGGATAACCTGTCGCCTCGAGTAGTTCAGCTCGTTCAGGACTTGGTCGAGGACTGGCGCTATCTCGACCGGCGGGTTACATCAATTACGAAAGAAATCAACGAGCTCGCCGAGCAGCATGCACACTGTCATCGGCTGATGACTGCGCCGGGCGTCGGACCGATCATCTCAAGCGCGATGCTCGCCGCGATCGGGACTGGCGATGCTTTTCGCAAGGGCCGCGACTTTGCGGCATGGCTTGGTCTGGTACCGAAACAATTCTCGACCGGCGATCGAACCATTCTCGGCCGCATATCGAGGCGCGGCAACCGGTACCTGCGAACGCTCTTCATTCAAGGGGCCAGAGCCGTGCTTCTGAGGCGCCAGACTTGGTCCAGGCACGGGTTTGGAGCCTGGTTGGAAGCAGCGTCCAAGCGGCTCCACTCGAATGTACTGGTTGTCGCCTTGGCCGCAAAACTCGCGCGCATGGCCTGGAGCATGCTCGCAAAGGGCCGTGACTACGACGCCAATTTCTTAGGCCAGACCGCCTAAGACACACGACCGGGAAGAAGGATCCACGATCTCAATCGGAAGGGCACAATATCCCGCCGAGGTTTGCGAGACGGAAAGGACGAATGGAGAAACGGTTCCACCGACACTTCTGAAGCCTGGTTCGCAGCCATGGGCCCCTTGTCGAGGCCGTCGAGTTATTGAGGACAGGAGTGGGCGGATATCCATATTGGCTCGAGGCGACAGCCTCAAATTGAAGCCGGATAGATTGGCGCAGACCGCTACATCCTTTTGTTGATTCCTCTTGCAACGCGGGCGTGGTCCATAGATTGGTTGCAAAGTCTCGCTTGCCACGCCTGCCACCGCGCCCAAAGGCGGGCAGTTTGTGCTGCATGCCAAGGCCCTGCACGGCAATCCCTATGACGGCCACACGCTCGGTCCCGTCATCGCCGACCTCGAAAAGCTCACAGGTGTTGCAGCGCGCCGCATCCACGGCGACAAGGGCTACCGTGGCCACAACTATCCGACCGGTTCAAGGTCTGGATCAGCGGCCAAGTTCGCCGTGTCACCAAAGCGATCCGTCGCGAGATGCGGCGTCGCGCCGCCGTCGAGCCTGTGATTGGCCATCTCAAGGACGACCACCGGATGCGCCGTAACCATCTCAAGGGCCGCGACGGCGACCGCATCAACGCCGTGCTCGCCGCCGCCGGCTACAACTTCAGCCTGCTCCGACGCTGGCTCGCGGAACTTTTACGCGGCCTGTTATGGATACTCTGTCGCCGCCTATCGCAACCACACCTTGCGTAAAAACGCTGCTCAGAAACGTTCTTCACAAACGACTATGGCGAAATCCTCGACTTGCACGCGACCGCCCGTCGTCGCGCGGGATCGCGCCGCGGATCGGCATGAGCGTGAGGACAGTCGAGCGCTTGCTTGCTGCAGGCGGTGACTCTGCAGCACCGGCAGCGACCCGCAGCATCCGTCCTCGTTGGTCCTTTCCGAGATTATCTGGAAAAGCGCTGGGAAGAGGGTGACGCCGCGCGTCGCCAATTGTTGACAGAGGTCAAGCTCTGCGGTTTTGAAGGCAGCGAAGCGACCGTCTACCGATAGACGGCCGCCCGCGCGCAAAGCTCATCGACGGCTGCGCCAAATGTGCGGTGGCCTCCCCCGCATGGCTCCTGAGCAAAGAGCCTGCATCGCTCGATCATCTGGCAGCGGCATCATGGGCAGAAGCAAGTGCGTCTATGATGCGCCCCCAGACACCAGCCCTCCTCTCGGCGAACGAAGCGGTTGTAGCAAGTGGCATATGGGCCGAATACCTCTGGCAGATCCCGCAGGGGCTCCAGATCGCAAGCCCCTGTTGGATACAGAGCCTGACTCACCACCGCAAATGCGCCGCTTCTGGCAATCATGCTTCGTGAGAGCAGCTCGGTCGGAAAGGCTTCGGTAAAAGTGAGCTGCCACTGAGTTTTCATCCAGCGACGGTTAGAGTCTCGGGGTTTTGTACGCCAAGTGGCGCGGGTGGAGCAACGGACGATCGGCGGAGCTGGTCGGGTTGCGTAGCCGATCGTCCGTTGCGGTGAGGTGGGCGGCATAGGCCGCGGGGGGCAGGTATTTCAACGATGAGTGAGGGCGTCGGAGATTGTAGTCGGCGACCCAGTTAGCGATCTTGCCGCGGGCGTCGTCGAGGTCGAAGAACAGGGTCTCGTTGAGCAGCTCATCGCGCATGCGCCCATTGAGGCTTTCGATGAAGCCGTTCTGCATCGGCTTGCCAGGCGCGATGAAGTGCGAGTCGATGGCGGCATCCTTGCACCAGGCGAGCATGGCATTGCAGGTGAACTCGGTGCCATGGTCGGACACGATCATTCCCGGCTTACCGCGTCGTTCGACGATTGCCGTGAGTTCGCGGGCGACGCGCCGTCCGGAGATTGACGTATCGGGAATCGCCCCCAGACATTCCTTGGTCACGTCATCGATGATGTTGAGGATGCGGAAGCGCCGACCGTTGGCAAACTGGTCGTGGACAAAGTCCAGTGACCAGCGCGCGTTGGGCTTGGCCTCCACCAGGATCGGGGCCCGGGTCCCCACGGCCTTGCGGCGGGCCCGCCGCTTGCGGACGACGAGTCCTTCCTCCCGATAAAGCCTGTAGATCCGGTTGATCCCCGACGGCTCACCCTCCCGCCGCAGCAGGACGAACAGCCGACGGTAACCGAAGCGGCGCCGCTCGTTGGCGAGATCGCGCAGCCGGCTTCGCAGCTCTGCCTCTGGAGGGCGGCTGGAGCAATAGCGGATCATCTTTCGGTCGGCCCCGACGATCGAACAGGCCCGCCGCTCCGACAGGCTCATGACGGCCTGCAGATGCGCGACAGCAGCGCGCTTGGCGGCGGGCCCTACCATTTTTTTGAAAGAAGCTCGCGAAGGGCCGCTACATCGAGCATCTGCTCAGCCAGAAGCTTCTTGAGCTTTGCGTTCTCCTCTTCCAAGGCCTTCAGTCGCTTGGCCTCGGAGACGTCCATACCGCCGAATTTGGCCTTCCAATTGTAGATTGTCGCCTCGGAGATCCCGTGTTTGCGAGCCAGGTCAGCCGTCTTCGCCCCAGCCTCATGCTCCTTCAATATCGAGATAATTTGCTCTTCCGAAAACCTTGCTCGCTTCATCTGTCCGTCCTTCTGTGGGCCGGACTCTAACTCCATCTGGAGGAAATACGCAGTGGCAGGTCAAAAGGGTTCAGAGATCTCCATCTTTGATCAGGTTGAAGCGAACGTCGTCAGCAACCGTTAATCAACAGCCGTTTCCTTCATATCGCCATACGAATAAAAGAGCCAGCTGCCGCCCGGAAGAAAGGGACACACTTTCGTCGCACCGAAAATGTCCCGGCAGGGACCGGCCTCAACTCCAAGTGCTCAAATGGGATCGTTAGAGCGCTTGATCAGGCTGCGCGCCCGCACTGATACGATCGAGCGAAGCGACCAGCCGCGACGGCCCGCTGTACGTGGTCGACGCGATTGCGATCAGTACGATCGGGCTCGTCAGCGCGTCGGAGATGCTCTGGAGGAGGCTTCCGCATCATACTCCGAGTCTGCCGGATCTGACTGTCCACCGAGATACGAGCTTGTCGATTGCTCAAACGCAGTCGGAGGCGGGGTTCTACTCAATGGGCGCATCAGCACGTCACGGGCACGTTCCAGCACTTCGCTCGGAAATTGGGTCTCGGCGGTCCTGCCAAGGCCGATATTGCCGAGCCGATTCGGAGGCACCCTCGCGACGAAGCGGCTGTTCTCCAATTCCCCAACGAAATTGGCCGACCAGTTTTGGAGTGAATTTTCTCGAAGCGTCTTCATCATCGCCTCCCAGCGTGAGCGGCGTTCATCGAGGGGCATCTCCATGGCCTCTAAGATCGCGCGCTTTATGCCGGAGATGTCCTTCGGATCAACGAGCAATGCCTCCTTGAGTTCGTCGGCTGCGCCTGCATATTTCGACAGAACCGGCACGCCGGGATCATTCGGATCTTGCGCAGCGACATATTCTTTGACAACGAGGTTCATGCCATCACGTATCGGTGTCACCACAGCAACATGCGCGGCGCGATAGAGGCCAGCGAGCACCTTCTGGCTGACGCCCTCAACCTGATGTCTTATCGGAATCCAATCGTCCGTAGCATGACGCGCATTCGCGTCTTCGACGAACCGGTCTCGGTATTTGCTGTACATCTCAATCTTGGCGCGCGTTGGCGTTGCTACCTGCAAGAGCGAGATGCTGCCTGGCCTCTCGGTCCACAGCTGATCGAAAGCCTCGATCCGCTCGTGGAGACCTTTCGTATAATCGAGCCGGTCGACGCCAACCGCAAGCTTCTCGCCATTCAGGCCGCTCTGCAGTGAGGCGACTTTGGAATTCGATGTTGACTCTGCAGCGTACTGGGCAAACTGATCTGCATCAATGCCGATCGGAAATACCTTGCAGCGGGTGAGACCGCGGCTGGACGCCACCACACCGTCCTTGCTTCTCAGACCAAGATCGGAATGGACACAATCGAGGAAATTCCGACAGTCCCGCTCGGTGTGAAAGCCTAAAAGATCGTACGCCATCATCGATTCGATGAGCTCATCATGGTGAGGCACTCGCTGCCATACATCTGGCCCCGGCCAAGGCGTATGCAGGAAGAATCCGATTGGCCGGTCGATAGCTTTCTCACGCAGCTTGGCACCGAGTACCAGCAATTGATAGTCGTGCACCCAGAACGCATCTCGGTCGCCAAACTTGAGCAACGCATTCGCCATGATCTCGTTAATCGTGTGATAGCTTTCATAATTGCGGTCAGAATTCGAAACCGAGATCCGCTCGCTGAGGGAATGCAGTGCGGGCCAGAGCGTCGAATTTGCAAAGCCGTCGTAGTAGCCCGCATATTCGGCCTCAGGCAGCTCCAGTTTCACCAGCGCGCCATTTCCGAGCTCGTGGACGGACGCTTTGTTCTGACTGGGATCGCCCGAGTTCTGACTGGGATCACCCGATGAACCCATCCAAACGGCGCCGGAATCCTCAACCACCGGGAGTAGGGCCGCGGCAAGCCCACCAGTCGCCGGCTCATTCGGCTTGCCATCCGCAACTCGGTTCGAGACGAGGACAAGGTTCATATGTCGTCCCTGGGTCGCCATGTCCGTGGGATCCGCCTGATCCGCAGACAATATGCGACGCGAGGATCCTGCACCGGCTTGACGACGTCTACTCTGTTGCGGCTCGCTCAAGTGGCGCTCGAAGGTTGCTTGCTGCGCCCATTGCTCTTCCATCATGGGATGCGACGTTTCGGCGCGATTGGGGCCCAGCGGGTTGATATTCGTGTCCATCCCAGGTCCTCCGTTTGACGAGCTTTGTGATCGGAACAGCGAGTGTCCGATCTGCACTTCTGATATTATGACAGTTTTCTTTCGAGAAGCTGACGGGTCTGAAAGCGAGCCGCGACGTTGATTTCTTCCACGGTGCGTCCGGGATACGCTCGTGACCCAAGAACTGAGGGATATCGTCCGATGTCGGAGGCGGACCACAGCAGAACCTGATTGGGACGCTAGACGACCGATTCCATGAAGCCGGCACGGAACTGGAAGGGTGTTCGTGGATTCCTCGTTTTGAGATTGTCCGAACGAGGGTTGGTATCATGGCAACATGGCGGCAAGCAGTCGAGTTGGCGATGACTGAGAAGGAGATTGAAACGTTGACGGCTCTTTCGCGGTCTCGAACCGAGTCGGCGAGCCGGGTGTCGCGGGCAGCAATGCTGCTGGCCTATCGCGAGAACCCGTCGTTCTTTGCCGTGGGACGAAGACTTGGTGTGCATCATCAGACGGTTCACCGCTGCGTCGAGCGGGCGGTAGCCTATGGTGCGCTGGCGGCACTCGACGACCGACCGCGACCGGGCAAGGAGCCGGTGATCACGCCGGAGGCCAAGGCCTGGCTGGTGTCTTTGGCGTGCGACAAGGCCAAGGAGCACGGCTACCCGCACGAGCTGTGGACGACGCGGCTGCTGGCACGCCATGCGCGTGAGCATGGCCCGTCGGCGGGACACCAATGCGTTGCCAACCTGGTCCAGGGCACGGTGTGCAAGATTCTCGGCCAAGAGGAAATTAAGCCGCACAAGGTGCGCTACTATCTGGAGCGTCGCGATGCCGAGTTCGAGCAGAAAATGGCGGAGGTCCTGTGTGTCTATCGCGAGGTCCAGATCCTGAAGAAGAGCGCAGCCAGGTCGAAGAAATCGGGCAAGCGGGTGGCGATCGTCTCCTACGACGAGAAGCCGGGAATCCAGGCGATCGCGACGACGGCGCCGGATTTGCCCCCTGTGCCAGGCGTCTATCCGGCCTTTGCGCGCGATTTTGAGTATAGACGTCATGGCACGCTCAGCTTGTTGGCTGGAATCGATCTGCTGACCGGCAAGGTCCACGCTCTCGTCAAAGACCGCCACCGCAGCCGCGAGTTCATCGAATTCCTCAAACTTATCGATGCTGCCTATCCGGCCGGTACCGCGATCAAGTTGATTCTCGACAATCACTCCGCACACATCTCGAAAGAAACCAGAGCCTGGCTCGATACACAACCGGCAGGTCGCTTCGAGTTTACGTTCACGCCCAAGCACGGCTCCTGGCTCAACCTCATCGAGGGCTTCTTCTCCAAATTCGCTCGCTCCGTCCTGCGCCACATCCGGGTGACCTCAAAACACGAACTCAAGGAGCGCATCATGGCCGGCATCGACGACGTCAATCGGTGTCCAGTCATCCACACCTGGTCCTACAAGCTCGCCGAGGCCGCTTGATATGATTCGAACCACCAAAACGCAGACCGAGTACCTCGACTCGACATGGAGGCTTTGACTCGTTGAACTTGGCGCGATTTGACCGAAGTGGTTTCCGGTCGATGACTTGGAGGTGTGAGTCCTCGATGGACCTTGGTGATAGGAACCGTTAGCCGAACAGCAAGGGCATCGTCACGAAGCGAGATCCGCAGGAAGCTGTAATCAAAGTACCGGCATGACGAACAGGAAGCACATACGAAGCGTCCGCATCCGGGCGAGGAAGCCACAAAGCTTGAAGCCCAATGTCACCTAGAGACTGCGGCCGTAGATGCGACAGGTAGATAGCACGAAGGTCGCGCGTCTTACCTGCGAGATCTGACAGCAGATGCCGTGGACCCTGCCCTCGATCAAGGCGATCTATCTTGCCGAGAGTGCCGATGCCGCTCTGCTCAGGCTCGGAGGACTTTGAAGCCGAGTGGGGAAGCACAATTCAGCGAAGGGGCGGCCTGGCGGCGGGCATGGGAGCACGTCATTCCGTTCTTCGCTTTTGCGCCGGAGATCCGCAAAATGATCGACACCACCACCGTGGTCGAGGCGCTGAACCGTTCGCTGCGCAAGATCATCGAGACGCGCGGCAGTTCTCCAACGACGAGGCGGCGATGAAGCTACTTTACTTCGCCATCAGAAATCCACGCATCCATTGGCGACGACCGGTTGCATGGACGGCCGCGATGGGCCAATGTGCGATCCAGTTGGGCGAGCGCTTTGCAGGCTCAGCGGACTGACCCCATGGGGTCAGTCCGCTGCCCCCGCAAACTTCTCACAGAGGCGCTCTTACACAAAACTTCTGTCACTCCCGCGACCGCAGGCACCGCTCAGTCTATCGAGCTGTGGTCGACCACATGACCCCGCCATGGAATTGTAGTCCGGACATCCGCAACAGAAGGGTAGCCGATGCACAGCCGCGATACGCTTACCACCTCGGGCGCGGCGCGACAACGAGATGCTGATCGCTTTCTAGGCCGAGCCAGCTGAGCACTTCACCGCCCATTGGAAGGTAACAACGCCCAAAAGGAACCCACGCGTAGGCGCCTTAGCTCGGCAGGGCACAAAGGCGCCGGACAACGATTAAAGCCGACGCGTCCTCTGCCACGAGGTCACCCGCGCAAACTAACAACCGCCCGTACCGGCTATCCCCAATCGCACCGCTCAAACTCGCAGCCAGCGCCGGCTCTCACCCAACGCCCAGCGCTCCGCCTTCCGCAACCGGCAGCCGTGATGTACGCACGGAGTCGATTGCCGCATTTTTGACGGAACGAGGCTGTGCCGTGGTTGTCACCACGCGGAACATGCCACGAGCTTGCAGGCCCGACTCATTCCATCTTCTGTGTGGTGACTGTCGCCAAATGCCGCCCGTTGGGGTCCCTGTAACGATTGGCGAGGCTTTGGAACAAGTCCTCCATCTCCTCTGAGTGAACAGTAAATTCTCCATAGTTAGGATCAAAGAGTGTGGTTCTTCCACCCTGCGCCGCTGTTGCAACTGTGTGTGAGCCTCCTTCGGCGAAATACAAAGTGAGCAAATACTCCGATCCGTCGTTGGTGATCTTCCCAAGCATGCGCGAGACGCTCGAATGCTCGCCGAATTGGTAGACCTTCTCCTTTCCGGATGGTCTCAGGCCTGCTCGCCGCAACATGCTGTTTTGTGCCTCTAAGTCTGCCTGAGAATCTCCCAATCCCTCGAGTCGCAACTGGTCCTTGCCGTCTTGATACTCCTCCTGCCGCTCAGCAGCTGAATAGTACAATTTGTGATCCGGGTGTTAGCGCACTCATTCGAGTTGATGGGCTGTTGTGGAGATTGCGGAGCCACTCCGCAGTCAACCCGACGCAGATGCCGTCTACATTTGCTTCGTGCAATTCGGCCGTCCTGTAGTCGAACAGGGGGGTGATCGGCCTCGCCGTAGAGGATGTACCGGGATCATGTGGATCCGTGGCCTGTGGCGTGCTGACGCAGCACCCCATTTTGTCGGGCAACTCCCCGGGTGGCAGCCTCCTCCGCGAGGTGAGATTTTGCCTGGTTCTGCCAAATGGTAGCCTTTCGAATTCCATGACAGGAGGTTGGGAAACGAGCGAATACGGCCGTGTTGGCGCCGAAGACAAAGTTGCATGGGGATCTGGCACCGATCGGGACGACATGCCCGCCAATGTTTGCCGAAAGCGGTCGCTGTCCATCGACTGAGTCGGCTCGTGAGCATGGTTGAGGAATGTGGATGGGCCACTGATTCGATTGTGCATGGTGATTTTCGCTTCCCTTCGGCGTCAAGTCTCTTCGCAGAGAACTGAGGCTGCTTAGGTCCGGCTGCGAATGATACTCACACAAGCTGATCCCAAGCTGACGGGCAGGCGTTGCTCAGCTTAACAGAGCATGGCGAAGACAGAGCATGAAGCAGGGTATCGTCGCGCGACCGAGCATCCGACGGAGCTTGGACGGTAGCAGCATCGTATACAGGCGGCGAGCGCGACCCGTGGTGATGGCGGCCCATGTCAGGCAGACGATCCCTGGGACCTCGATAGATGCTTGCAGTCAAGCGATGGCAAAGCAGGTTCGCGATGGATCGTCGACAGAAAGAAGCACTGTACTTTTCGGGTCGATTTGAAGCGCATCATCCGCCGCTTCTTCGGCGAGCAAGCTAGCGGGAGCCGGAAGATTCGACGAAGCGCCTAATGATGCGCGCGAAGTCTCGCAATTGCGCCACGCTGATAGGTGCATAAAATCTCACACCTGCAAGGGTCGTCTCATCACCGGATTAAGGTTCAGTCCAGAAGATGCAATCAGGCCCACCTGGGTCTATTCATCGTTGTCGATCGCCATACCAACGGCGAAGTAGTCAGGCTTAATGGATCGAGTGCGCGCTCCATTCCGCCCCCTCTCGAGAGAGCTTGAATCGTACGTGACGTTACATTGTACGATCTCGATCGCATGAACCCGGACCAACGCTGGTTGTGACAATTCAGCCGATTGACTGCCCACTGGTGCGAGCTTCAATGGCATGGCCAATTTCTATCGCAAGAGGTGGGAGGACTGAGAGAACAATGACCAATGCCGGCGTACTGGGGAGTGGATTTTGCGCCGGCGGTTACCGAACTCGCAGAAATCTCGACATTGAGTTGGTCCCGGGCTCGGTGCGCTTGCTCCGGCAGATCCGTGCCCCTGCCGGGATTTCAATTGGATGGGCGGGAGGAAAGCCGCACCAGGTGGGATATCTCGATCCAACCATCGTTTCGTCGTGAGCTCTGTCGCCTTTATCGCCCAGTCATCCGAGAACATGCACGACCGAGAACGTGCATGAGTAAGCCCTCATGAAGAACGCAAATCGGCGGTCCTGCGTCGGAACGCTCTTTGTTCCGGCCATTCCGGAGAACCCTGCAAATGATTGAATCATACCCGGAGAATATACAGAACCTGCGCGCTGCAATCCCTCTTGGCGGCAGGGTCCTGGAGATAACGACGACCACAGGCTGCGTCGTCCGATGTTCTTATTGTCCTCAGGACAAGTTCGCCGAACGGCAAAGAGCCGTGTCCCACGCAAAGCATCTTCGTCTCGAAGATTTCAAGAGGTGCCTTTCGCACGTACCAGCAGCTGTCGACATCAGCTTTGCCGGGTACTCAGAGCCCTGGCTCAATCCGGCTTGCACCGAAATGGTTGAGCATGCCTACGCAGCTGGCCATGGCATCCGAATTTTCACGACACTCGCAGGAATGAACGAGCGGAATCTACGACGCTTGCAAGCGCTGCAATTCCGAGTTTTCCTGGTGCACGTGTTTGATGACGGCACCTACATGAACAGTCGCCTGGTCAGGCGCAAGTATGTCGATTTGATGCGTCAACTGGTCGACGCAGACATTCCATCGATGCTGTTCATAGTCATGGGTGAGGTTCATCCCGAGCTTGTCGACATAATCCCCGAGCAAGCGCTGGTTCGTTCGCGTCCGCTGAGCAGCAGGGGTGGAAGCGTCGATCCAAAGATCGTTGAGGCACGACAGCCGATCGTCGGAGCACTAACATGTGTCGACGAACGAGAACATCGTAATGTTCTTCTCCCAAACGGCGACGTCACCCTCTGCTGCATGGATTTTGAGCGACGCCACATCCTGGGCAATCTTCTCCGCGATGAATATCAAGATCTCTTCAAAGGACCGACTTTCCGCAAGATTGTCGATCGCATGAACGGAGAGGACGGTTTTCTTCTCTGCCGGATATGTGAATTCGCTAAGCCAACGGCATCGGCATGCTGATTTGTGAGCGAACCGACGCCCTGCCCTGGCGCACAACTCGCGCGAAAACGCGTCGCTCAAAGCTAGACTCCGCCCGACCCAGCTGCTCTGTTTGGACCGTTCTGGCTCGTGCATGTCAACAGCTGTGGCCAAATTCATCAGGTCATCGGTCACGACGTTCGTAGGCGGAAGTTTTTTACTCTGCAAGCCCTACTCAATCTATTGAGGCTAATCGACGCGCATGCATTCGGCATGCGGACTTTTCAGCACGGGCACTCTAACAGCCAGGCAATGACCGAGTTTCCACAAGGGCGTCCGGGACGAGCCAAATGCACCGATCGGTTTTCGGAACGGGTAGAATCTCTCGATGGCAAAGCGAGTGACGGTTTTCTTCTATGGCCTGTTCATGGACCCGGAAGGCTTGATGACAAAAGGTCTTCGTCCGGCCGATTTCAGAAGGGCCTATCTCGAGCGGTTTGCGCTGAGGCTATCAAACCGTGCAACGTTGGTGGCCTATCATAACGGGCGGGTTTACGGCACAATCGCTACTCTCACCCGTGCCGGACTAGATCGGCTCTATTCAGAGCCGAGCGTCGTAGCTTATCGACCCGAGCCTGTCCTCGCCCGACTTGCCGACGGCACGGCAGAGCTGGCGCTTTGCTTCAATCTTCCAACGATCCCGGACGACAGGACGACCGATCCGGGCTATGTAGCTGATCTGCGGGCGATCGCGCGGAAGGTCGGCTTGCCGGAGTTATACGTGGCCAGCATTGGCAAGGACGAATAAGGGTTATGATGGCACCTCGCGAGGGGGCTTGCGCCAATGGCAATCGCGACCGGACACATCGCGCTGAGGCGCTGAGCCTCATCGCTTAACATGAGCCGCAATCGGGGGACCGGCCCTAAACCAGTGCAATATCCCCGCCTACCGCCTACCGCCTTGCGTGATCGTCCTTACTGAAGGTGCCAAAGGCCGTGCTCAACTCTCGTTGAGCTTCCATTCCAGCGACAATGAGATGACGTTCAGCGCCGCTGGCCGCCCGCCCTATTGACCAAGTGCTTTAGGATTGGCGGTACCGTTCTTTTTCAAAGTTCTTAGCTCGCTGCTTCGGTGGATTTGAACATGCTCACGCTCATTCACGCGAGCGCGCTCAAGGGACTTGAATCGCACGGAACGTCATATTGTACGAGTTTCAAAGTAGGTCGCGACGGTCTGACTAGGCGTACGTTCGACGCTGGCGCTGACAGCTCTCATTAGCCGTCTTGACCTGTCCTTTATGGGCACGTCGCCATGAGGCATGGCCGATGTCCCTTGCCACAGGTGGGGCAATGACGTCCAACGCCGTTGACGTTTGTGTAGTCGGAAGTGGTGCAAGCGGCTCGATCGTTGCCCACGAGATCGCCAGAAACGGATTCCGGGTACACGTCCTCGAAGCGGGCTTGAAGCTTCCCACTGGCGCCTCACTGGCGACGGTCCAAAATGATAATGACACCGCCCTGGTGCGCTCCCCGACCGGTACATTGAGGTCGATCGGCTGGCCGTGGACCGTGTCGACGCTCGGTGGTGGAATGACACTCTACGCCGGCATCGCATTCCGATATCGCAAGGTTGATTTCGACGCACGAGCGCATGTCGCCCCCGACGCGCTCGACCCGGTCTGGCCCATCGACTACGGCGAACTGCGTCCCTATTACGAGGAGCTCGAACAGCGGATCGGGGTCGCGAGGTTGGCTGGCGCGGATCCACTCGAACCGCCCAGTGATCCCGCAGTGCTGCCACCGCACAGATATAGCTTGCAGGGCAGATTGATCGCTACGGCGGGCGGACGCCTAGGCCGGCAGCCGTTCCCGACCCCGCTGGCGATCAACTCGGTTCCCTACCGCGGCCGGCCGGCCTGTGACTGGTGCGGCCCGTGCAACGAACACCCGTGTCCAAGCGGCGCGCGTGCCGATGCGGACTCACCATTCACCGACGTCTGCCTGCCACCCGGCGCCCTGTCGGTCAGCTCGGGCAGCAAAGCTGTGCATATCGAACTTGGCAGCGTCAGCCGCGCCGATACGGTCGAATGGTTGGACACCGTCACCCGGCAACGCGCACGGATCCATGCCCGCTGCATGGTGCTCGCTGGCAACGCGATTCAATCTGCCGCCTTGCTGCTACGCTCAGTGCAGCGAGCAGCCCCCAACGGCATCGGCAACGCCACGGGCATGGTCGGCAGGGGCATCTGTTTCAAGATCAGCGGCTACGTCTCTGGCACCATCACAATGAATCGGCTGCCTTTGCATTCGTCCGGCGGACCGCTCTCCACTGTTGCGATGACCGATCACTATCTCGACAATGATGCGCCCTCTGGCCTCGGCGGACTTATTTACGAAGCCAGTCCAGCAGATCGTGCGGCCGGCGAGGGACAGGTGCCGCTAAGAGTGCATTTCCTGGCGGCCGATCAGCCCATGCGCAGCAACGCCGTTCGACTGGCCAACAGTCGCGATCGGCTCGGTCTACCCAACATCATTCTTGAATACCGCACCCATCCGCTGGACAAGCGCCGTCTCGGCTATTTGTCCCAACGCGCATCGGACGTGCTGACCGAGGCAGGCGTGAAAGAGATCGATTACGAGGACTCCAACTATCAGTTCGGTAGCGGCCATCTGCATGGCGGCTGTCGAGCGGGGGTTGATCCAAAGGAATCCGTAGTCGACCGCTGGGGTCGCGTGCACGATATCGACAATCTCTACGTCGCGGACGGCGGGTTCTTCCCGTATCCCGGAGGCGTCAACCCGACCTTCACCATTCAAGCGAACGCGCTGCGGATCGCTCGGAGAATCCTCACGCAGCTGGCCTGACAGGCCGCGACGATCGGAGAATCGTTGATGTTCACCAGCACACCCCACGGCACGTTGGCCACGACGGATACGCACAAATCCGCACTGCGCCGCGCGTTGCGGATCACTGCGTCGGAGAAATGGGATCTCAATCGGCGTTTTCCCCTCGTCATGAGCCATGCCTCCGGTGCGCATGTCTTTGATGTCGATGGAAGGCAATACGTGGATCTCACCTCCTGTAGCGGGTCTGCGCCGCTTGGAGCTGGATATCAACCGGTCGTCGATCATGTGACTGCAGAATTGCGCCGCACCGGCGGCATCCTGCCCGGGCCGTTGTCCGTGCATCGGATCGAGGTTGCCGAGCGGCTAGCGGAGATATTCCCGCTCGCGCAGCGCTCGATATTTTTCCGCACTGGCTCCTGCGCCACGACCGCCGCAGTCCGCCTTGCTCGTTCACATACCGGTGTGAACCTGGTGCTTACCAGTGGATATCACGGTTGGCACGACTGGCACTTGCAGGACCGTCCGGGGATGGGACTACCCGACCGGGACCTGGGCAGTATCGACTTCCATTACGACCTTGACCTGCTCAAGAGACTGACCAGAGCGCAGCGCGTCGCTGCTGCGATCATCACTCCCGAGGTCAACTTCTTTCCGCCCGAATATCACCGGGAATTGCAAAATCTCGTGCACCAATGCGGTGCCCTGCTCATCCTGGACGAGGTGATGACGGGATTCCGCTATCGCCGCGGCGGCTATCACACCGCGATCGGGCTTGCGCCCGACCTGATCACACTCAGCAAGGGACTGGCCAACGGCATGGCGCTATCGGCGGTGGCTGGTCGGGCAGACGTGATTGGCGCCGCCGAAAAGACATACATGGGCAACACCTATCAACGCGAGATCACCCCGTTCGCTGCCGCCCTGAGCACCCTCGACGCGCTGAGCGACGGCACCGCGCTCGCCCGGATGCACCAGTTTGGCGAGGACCTCATCAATGGCCTCAACGAGGTCTTCGCCCGCCATCAGGTTCAGGCGAGCGCGTTCGCATGGCCGACCATGTTCGACGTCGTGTTTGCCAATGCCGAGCTCGGTCACACATTCTTCCAGGAGATGTGGTCGCGCGGCTTCCTCATGCAGTACGGCGGCCGTTTCATGCCGTCCGCCGCGCTCTCCGATGCCGACGTGCGAGGTGCGATTGATGCCGCCGGACAGGCTCTGACGGCGTCACTGGCCCGGGTAGACGCTACTTGCGACAATCCGGATCCGATCGCCGCTGCGGTGCGGTTCGCCGGTGATCACTTCATCGCAACGCCGGACACCGTCCGGCGGTGGGTCACCGCCGCGAGCCATCCATGAATACCAGCAGTCGAGCAGCGGACACTCCCATGCCTAAGGCCGACCTGTTCTCCACCTCGCCGGTGCTGCTCGGTGGCGAGAATCGATCCGGCACCACTTTGTTGAGCGTCGTGCTGGACTCCCATGCCGATCTGGTGGTCGGGCCGGAGATCGACTTCCTAGAACCGCCGGACCTTGGGCCGCACATTCTAGGAGCGACCGACCTGCTCGCAGCTAACGATTCCCGGGTCAGCGGCACCACCAAAAGTGCGATCGACCCGTTCTGGTATGACGGCGCGCACTTCGTGGTGCAATGCCAGCGGTTCGGCCTGAACTTCGATGATGTGCGCAAGCTTGTTACCAAGGTGATGGACGAGACGGCGGGCGATATCATTTCGTTCGCCGACAGATGCAGGCTGATCAACGAGATCGGCGAGTTCCGTAAGGTACGGACAGGGGCAAGGCGCTGGGGACTGAAGCTCCAACGCAAGATCACGCAAATCGACGTCTTCGCACAGCTATGGCCCGATGCGCACTTCGTGCACATCGTCCGGGATGGTCGGGACCTTGCCGCCTCGCATTTGAAAACCGTGCCAGATTGGGGTTACCGAACTGTGGCAGAGGCCGCGCACAGCTGGCTTGAAGTCGTATCTCTGCCGCATCTCCTCGCGCCACCGGCGCGCTATCTCGAGGTGCGCTATGAGGATTTGGTGACAAGCCCCCGTCCCAGCCTCATGCAGATCTTGGATCACCTGCAGCTACCCTGGGATGAAGCCGTGCTGCGGCACGCCGAGCAAAAGCACGCGCTGTTCGAAAGGCCGCACGGCCATCCGGCAGCCGAGTCCGCGGGCAAACCGCTGCACGCAGGCCGCCTTGGCCGGTACAGGCAGGATCTGACGCTCGCGGAAGTCGCGGAATTCGAGCGCATCGCCGGCGGCGAATTGGCCCGGTTGGGTTATCTGTCGACCCCGAGCCCCACCATCGACGCATGAATCCCACCGAGATCTCCCCCCCATCTCGCGGATTACCGCGCGGCTACTTAGGGCTGCTCGTCGGGCGCACTGTGTCGGAATTGGGATCCGAAGTGACGGTGCTGGCGCTACCGCTGACGGCGATCACTCTGCTGGGAGCGGGCCCGGCGCAGACCGGGTTGTTGCTTGCCTGCGGCCGGGCGCCGAACCTCGTCATTGGCCTGCTTGCCGGGGTGATCGTGGACCGCCTGCCACACCGATGCATCCTGTTGACTGCCAATTTAGTGATGGCAGTAACGCTCGCAACCATTCCGCTGCTCGCCAGTCTTGGCTGGCTCGGAATGGTCCAACTGTGTGCGGCAACTACGCTTGTCGGGACGGCTGCGGTGATCGGCGAAGTCGCCTATCTGGCGTGCGTGCCAACCGTCGTTGATCGTGCTCTACTCGTCAGAGCGCAGAGCTCCTGGCAACTCAGCAGATCTTGCGTGGTGACCGTCGGTCCGTTTCTGGCAGGCTGGCTGGTCAGCGCGTTCTCCGCGCCAACCGCGATTCTCGCCGACTCGGCCTCGTTCGTGCTGGCCACCGTCTTGCTGCCGCTGGTGCCGACACGCACGGCCGAACCGCCGGCAACTGGATCGAGCTCGGTCATCAGTCAGATCGCGGAAGGACTGACGACCGTGTTTGGCAACCCGATTCTGCGGGCGGTTACGTTTGCGACCGGCAGCTTCATCTTCTGCTACAACGCTTACTCTGCGGTTTTTCTGCTTTATCTGACCCAACATCTTGGTTTGGACGGTTGGACCACGGGCGTGGTTCTCAGCATCGGCGCACTGGGTGGTATTGGGGGCGCGGCCACCGCAGCATGGGCCGGCCGCGCGATCGGCCTTGGGCCTGTGTTGATGGTTACCTTGGCGCTTAGCGGCGCAGGCATGACCCTGGCAGCACTGCTCACGCAGCCGCGGCCGGTGGCAGTCATTTGTGTGGCGCTGTCCCAGTTCGTGCTGTCGTTTGGTCAAGAGATCTACAACGTACACCAGGTCTCCGTTCGATACGCGCTGGCTCCGCCTCGTGTGCTGGGCCGCGTCAACGCGAGCATCCGCAGCCTGGTGTGGGGGCTTGCGCCGCTAGGCGCGCTGCTTGGCGGTGCGGTCGGCGCCGGGCCTGGTCTACGGACTGCGCTAGTGGCCAGCAGCGCGCTGAGCGCGGCCTCCATGCTGTGGATCTGGCGATCGCCTCTGCGCCGCACCCACAGCTTGCATCTCTGATACCACGGACTGGCCGGCAGGACTGCGCATGGAGATCTACGAGCTCGGGGACCTCGAGTTGTGGCCGGGCCGGCTAACCTTGTGGCGCATCAGCGTGCCCGGCACGGCCAGATGGCGCCCGGACCCGCGTCGCCCGTCCTATGTTCAGGAGGAACACCTTCGCTGTTTCGAGAATGGCCGGCCAGCCTGGCTGGGTGTCGCGTTTGAATGGTCGGGCGAGGTCGATACGGCAGCACTGAGCTGGGCGATCCTTGGCTGGGTCGACCGGCACGAGGCACTACGCTGCCGCTTCGATAAGGACCGCACCGCGATCCACCTTGCGACGGTCGGCCCGGGCGCGGCAGCACTCGATCTGGTCGAACTCGGTGACTATGCCGATCCGGACGAATTGGCCCGGACGCTAGAAGAAGTGTTCGATACCGAAACGAAACCGCTGAGCTGGCCACCGTATGTCTTCGCAACAATCAGCCGGCCCGAATGCACCACTCTCGTCGTCGCCTCCGACCACTCGGTGACGGACGCCTACTCAATGGCCTCGGTACCCTACGAGATCAGGGAACTCTACTCCGCGGCGATTCAGGGCGTGGCCCCGCGACTGGCTCCGGCGCACAGCTATCTGGAGTACGCCGTCTCCGAGCGCGCCCGTGTGAGCGATCTGACCGACGGGGATCCGGTGATCGGACACTGGCGCGAGCTGATTGCGGCCACCGGCGGTCAACTGCCCGATTTTCCGGTGTCACTCGGTGCACTGGGCGGCGGCGCCGCCTTGCAGCAAACCAGACGGATCTGGCTATTTGACGCGGAAAGCGCAGTGAGGTTCGATCGGGCGTGCCGCGCCCAAGGCGGCCATACCATGGCAGGCATGTTTGCGTGCCTGGCCTTGGCGGGGAAAGCGCTGGGCAAGCAAAAGAAATTCCACTCCGTCGCTCCTTTTCACACGCGAAACGCAACGCGATGGAAGAACTCGGTTGGGTGGTATGTCGGGATGAGCCCGGTAAGCTTCCCGGTGTCCGACACGTTCCCAGATCTACTGCGCTCCGTTAGGCTCGAACTGAAGCGGGCCAATGAAACCGCGCAGGTGCCTTTTTCCAAGGCGATGGAAGTGCTAGGCGCTGCATTGCGGGATCGCTTTATGGTCTCCTATATGGACGATCGGGTGGTTCCCGGATCGGATAGCTGGGCGCGCTGGCGAACGAGATTTCTGATAAGCCGCAGCAGCGACCCGCAGGAGGTCTATGTGTGGGTCAGCCGGTCGCACGATGGAATCTGCTTGAATTTCCGTCACCCCGGCACGCCGAGCGCCCGCAGCGCGGTGGACCGCTATTTCGCCGAAGTCGCGAGGCTGGCCAACGGGATCAGCGGTGCATTATCGCGGCCGGTCGTGATGGACGACTGACTTTGCTACCGGCGTACAAAAAACTCTCACGTTTGCCGATCGAAAACCGGTGTCCTAGGGACGTCCAACCGTAGCTGCGTTGGAGTGATGTGCGCCATCGCGAAGAGACCGTTCAGCACGATCGCTCAGCGCAACATCCACGATCATGGAAGCCTTGTGAGCGGCGAGGTCACGGACATTGGCCGGCGCCCGGCCCTCGCCCCGTAGGCATGGAGCGTGGGCGCCGCGCTCAGCGATGCAGCCCTTGATGTCTTCTTTTTCTAGGACGCGACTATTGCTCATCAAAACGTCGCAAAGATTCCCACAGAGAGCAAAAGAGACGTTCGAGCCGCGATTCCACATGGTCCACGCGGTGTGACTGCGTCCAGAAAGCCAGCCGGCCGAGCGAGGCCGGCTCACTTCGGTTGAGCGGCTTCAGGCCAATCTGAGAACTCCATCTCGAACCGACCAAATCCAAGCGGCTTGGTCGTAAAGGTGACTGCCTTTCCTGACAGCGCCGCCAATGAGCCGGATGCGAACTTAAAGACCATCTTACCGGATGCTGCTATGCCAAGAGGTCTATTATCCCGCATGACTAGGAAGGCGATTCCCTCCAGAAGCTGTCCAACTGCAAATCCGTCGATCGCATGGTGAATATCGAGAGACGCTAAAGACGTCCCTTTCTCACCATCCAACTCGCTGACCGAAATCGCCGTGATCGTGGCATCTCTCAATGGCCCGTCGGCCACGCGACAGGTATATTGAAGGCTGATGATGACGCGCTCATCCCGATCGCCCATTGGCTCTCGATCAACCCCGTCTGTCGAGCAGTCATAGCGCCGGATTGTGTCCGCACGCGCTCCCCCGCTCAGCCCGAGCAAACCCAAAGCGGAACATAGTACGATCGCGAGAAAGGATGTCTTCATCCGCTTATGCCTTCGTGGGGTACCCTCTGCTTGATACGTACAACTTGACGCCGCGACCGATTCAAGCTCCTTCGACGATCAGTGGCCCGGGCGGTCGTCAGGGGGCGCTCGCTCATACTTGAGCGCCGCTGCGATTGGAACGCGGCCAAGCGCTTAGCCACGATGAAAGGTCGTTGCGGCCTGCGATTCCGCTAGGAAGCGCCAACAGCGCAATTGGCCTTTGAAATCACTTAACAATTTGCCTCTAATTGACCCACTTTTTGGAACAGCTGTTCCGGTGGGCCACTTTTGGTGACCGGTCCGCCGTCCACCCCTGGCCTCTTTCTCGATCGCTGTGTCATCTACAGCGAGCGAGCGAGCGAGCCAGTCAGGCATACCTACGCGCCTGACCCTCCACACTGCGCAAGCGGGTGCCCCCTCTCTAGCGCTTTAACCCGGGCAGCGCTTCCGGCACGTCATCGGGCTGCTGTTGCAGCCTCCTCGCGCCGTGCTTTGGCAATTGCAATATTTAGGTAAGCCTCACTCTCCGGCGGCGTTTGCCGATACAGAGCGCGGAATTCGTGCCTGCTTAAGCTTCTTGTCGGCCATCATGAGGGGACCATGTACACCGGCGCGGCACAAATACTGGCAGGCCGCCGCCTACGTCGGGCAGCGTAACTATCGCGCCAGCACCAAGATGGAGGGAATAACCAGCGCGCTGCGTTTCGCCGAGGAATGGTACCTTGAGCTTCGTGGCAAGCACGTTCGCGGCGACCTCAAAAAACTCGTCCCGGCGAATGCAGAGAAACCTTCAAGGACGCTGCGGAGCAGTTTCTACGGGAGTTTCCCGTCATCACCGAAGGTCAGCGCAGCCCTATCTACGTCGGCGGCCACGAACGCCGTATCCGCAAATACCTCATACCCTTCTTCGGCGACAAGCCGCTGTCTCAGGTCACCTCGGGTGCCATTCAAGAGTACCGGATCGACCGCATCGAGAAATCAAAGGAAGCGCGCGGCAAATCACCCGCGCGCAACACCCTCCACCAGGAAATGGTGGCCCTCCGGCAGTCGCTCAAGACTGCCCTCCGCCATGGCTGGCTCTCTCACTTGCCAGACATGTCTCAGCCCTATCGCAGCAAGAGCAAGATCTCCCACCGCGCGTGGTTCTCGCCGCTTGAATACAGAAAGCTCTACCTGGCGACCACGCGGCGCGCGGAGAACCCCATCAACGAACGTTAGCGCCATGCGTGCGAGCAGCTCCATGACTACGTGATCTTCATGGCCAATACCGGCCTGCGGCCGGACGAGGCTAACCGTCTCGAGTATCGTGACGTAACCGTCGTGATGGACAAGGAAACCAACCAGCGCATTCTCGAGATCGAGGTGCGGGGCAAGCGCGGCGTCGGCTACTGCAAGAGCATGCCCAGCATGCGGTTGCGCCTTTCTTCAGGTTGCGCAAGCGCAACAAGCCAAAACCGACAGACCGCCCGTTTCCCAGCTACCAGCACGAGCTCTTCAACAGGGTCCTCGAAGAGGAAGGGCTCAAGTTCGACCGTGAGGGACAGCGGCGCACCGCCTATAGCCTGCGACACACCTACATCTGTCTGCGCCTGATGGAAGGCGCCGACATCTACCAGATCGCCAAGAACTGCCGCACCAGCGTGGAGATGATCGAAAAGTTCTACGCCTCTCACATCAAGAACCAACTGAGCGCGGCAGCGATCAACGTCAAACGGTTGCCGAAGATCACAGAAGACAAGGCTCCGGAAGACCGCAAAGCCGAACCGACCAAATCCGGTCCGACTAAGCGGAAACTCCAGCCGCGCTCAAACTACAGCCGGCGTAAGCCGCAACATTCGCCGGCGTGACCCCTACACGGCATGGGGGCCGCCGCGGCAAACCGTGTGCTGATCCACCTGTAACCGCTTTATAGCCACGGCGCGTCGACAGGCGACAGGGGCTAATCCAACTTCAAATGGTACCGCGTATGCCGCAGCTCACCCGTCCGGGTGAGCGCACCCTTGGCAACAAGGTCTTGCAGGTCGCGCGTAGCGGTGGCACGGGAAGCACGGGTGATGCTGATGTAGTTTTCGGCGCTTAGGCCGCCCTTGAATCCATCAATGCCTTCCTTGAACATGCGAGCAACGGCCTTCTGCTGCCGATCGTTCAGTTGGTCGCGCAGGCGCTCGTAGAACCTGGTTTTGGCCACGTAGAACTCAACGCGCTTGTTGGTGTTGTCCTGGGCCTCAAGAACGGTCTCGGCGAAGTAGACGAGCCAGTCGGTGATCTCGACCGACTTGTTGTTGTGCTCCAGCGCGTCGTAGTAAGCCTTGCGCTTGCGCTCGATGGTATAGGCCAGCGCAATCAGCGTGGGCTGATTGAGATTCTGCGCCAGCGACTTCTCGGCCAAGGCGCGGGCGATGCGGCCGTTCCCGTCTTCGAACGGGTGGATGCTGACAAAGTAAAGGTGGGCAAGACCGGCACGCGTCAGCGCGGGCAGCGCGCGCGCGCTGGCCGGAGCCGTCTCGTTAAACCACGTGACGAACACCTCCATCTCCTTCGCCATGCGCTCGGAAGGCGGCGCCTCGAAGTGGACCTTACGGTGGGCGATGGGCCCCGACACCACCTGCATGGGATCAGGGTGTTGCCTGTAGCCGCCGATCACCTGAATGGAGCGGCTGTCCGCCATCAGCATCTTGTGCCAACCGAACATCGTCTCGTGGGTGAGAGGTTCGGCGAACTTGCGATACAGGTCGACCATCATCTGGGCGATGCCGCGCTCGGCGGCCGGCACGCCCGATTGGTCCTTGGCGATGCCGAACTGATAACGCAGGGAAGACTGCACGCTGTCGCGGTTGAGGATCTCGCCCTCGATCTCCGAGGTCTTGAGAGCCTCTTCGCTGATGAGCTCAATGCGCAGGTTGGTCTGTTCGTCCTGGCTGACGTGCTTGAAGGCGCCGATGAACTCCCCAGAGCGCAGCAGGAAATCGGCCTCTGGCTTGTCTAAGGATTTGGAATCATAAGAAAATTGTGGCCAGCGGGGGTCTTCCCAGTTCCAGTGCATGAGCTATAGACTTTCTTTCTATAACTCAATATTGGCCATAAAGTGAGCTATAGCAAGTGTCTTCATAACTCAACCGGCAAAAGAACCGGCAAATCATACCTCCAAAGCGGATTTAAGTATCATCATTTCAGCAGCTTGTTGCCAAATCCAAACCGGCAAAAACTAGCCCTTCTTTTTCCCATAGGCCTTGATGATCTCCCGGCGCCGTTCGGCCGGCGAAAGACCCTTTCGGTCGAATTCGGCAAACCTCTCCTTCATCTCAGCGGTGAGCTTGATCCCCTCAACCGCGCAGATCTTCTCAAAGTTTTCTCTGCCAACAACAAACCCGGCTCCCGCCATGGCGGCAACCATCTTTCGCAACCGCGCGACGGAGTAAGTCTGCGTATGGCCTTTGAGGAGTTCGGAGAGATCGCTCTGCGTGATGCCCAGGCGCTTGGCTGCGGCGCTGCCAATCAGCTTGTTTGTCTTGATCAGTTGCCGAAGTTCACGGACCAAGTTTGCTTTGGGAAGCAAGCTGTCCGCGTCCGGCAGACCAAGGTCAGCGAATATGTTGCCGCATCCGAGCGTAGCGGTGGCCTCCTCCAGCAGCGCCCTGCGAAAGGCAGGATCGCGCGCGGCTCGCGCCTTTATCGTCTTCTTGAAATCCCGCGTGAGTGCCATTGAGCTTGAGTCTGAGCCTGCGGTGGGCTCACGTCAATCAACCGCATCCGCCAGCTTTTGACGCTCATCGAGACCGGGCCACTTCACGGTGACGCTGCTCAAACCGTGTGCGGAATCGGATGTATTCTCTTTGCCCGTCGGGCAAATGCGCCGTATAGATGAATCGATGCGGGCGTGGCGGAACTGGTAGACGCATCGGACTTAAGCCATTGAGTGCCCTGGGGGAAACCCCAGGAGCAGAACTGCTCAAAGTCGGGGAAACCTTCGCTGGCAATCTCGAGCCAAGCCCCCGCCAGGGGGAAGGTGTAGAGACTAGACGGGCAGCACCTACAGCGGACAAACGCCAGGGTGAAGGGATAGTCCAGACCACGAACGCCCGATGGGCGGCGGCGAAAGCCGAAGTGGTACGAAAATCCGTGGGGCCACAAGGCCTGTGCCGGTTCGAGTCCGGCCGCCCGCACCAAACGAACACACTAGCCTACTGCAACTTCAATGTGCGCATTTTCAACCATTGAGCGTAGAGGTAAAGTAGGATTCGCACGACGAGAGGAACGACGTTGTCAAACGCCAAGCAAATACTGGCTATGCTGCGGAGCCGCGCTGAAGGCGACGATGACGCGTTCTATTCGATTGCGCTCCAAGTTGCCGCCTCCGAAGCAAGGCAGGGACGACGCGAGACGGCACAAGAGCTGCGCGCAGAAATAGACAAGGCCCGGGCAAGGGATTCCAGAGGCGCGTCCGTACCCATTCCTTTTGCGGCTCCGCGAGGCGGTCTCGAAGGTCTCCTGGAGATGCGCGACCCGCGCTTCAAACTTAAGGACGTCGTCCTGAACGAGCGATTGACGGCGAGGTTCGTGGACATTTTGCGTCAGCAGCGTAAGCGCGATTGGCTGCGTGAACACGGTAAGACGCCCAATCGTCGGATACTTTTCGTTGGCCCGCCCGGCTCCGGAAAAACAATGTCTTCCGAGGCATTGGCGGGAGAACTTCATCTGCCCCTCTTCATCATTCGTTTGGAGGGCATGATCACAAGGTACATGGGCGAAACGGCCGCCAAGTTGCGGCTGATCTTCGATGAGACCGCAAGAAAGCGCGGCGTCTATGTGTTTGACGAGTTTGACGCGGTGGGCAGTCAGCGCACAGCAACGAACGACGTTGCCGAAATGCGCCGTGTTCTCAACTCCTTTCTTCAATTCATGGAGGAAGGAAACTCTACGGACAGTCTCATAATCTGCTCAACGAACCATCCTTCGTTGCTCGACCGTGCATTGCTTCGGCGTTACGATCAGGTCCTTGAGTTCGATGCCCCGACCTCCGAGCAAATCAAACAGCTTGTTCTCGCAAATATTACCCCCATAAAGGCGGCTCGTGCCGACTGGAAGCAGATCATCCGCTCGGCGGAAGGATTGAGCCAATCTGAAATTGTGAGGGCAGCGGATGATGTCGTCAAAATGGCCATTTTGGACGAACGTAGGCAATTGACCACCGAAGATATTGTTGACCGTTTGCAGGAGCGACATGCCATGCGGACGGCATTTCTTGATTCTGAAAGATCGTAATGGATGCCACCAAGGTACAATCTTCCGCACATTGATATTTCTGCTCTTTCATCCGACCACGAATATGTTGGTGAGCAAGGATTCGGATCCTCCGCCGTCCGAGAGCGTGAAGCTCACGGTCAGCGCCTCCAAAATGAATTGCGTGTTGCGTTGGAAGCGGCAGATGTATCGCGACCAACGGATACTCGGATAGCTCCTCCGACCGGCTCATTTGTCGAAGTCGAACTGAGGAGGAATACCCCGCCGGATGCACTGGATCTGAAAAAGCAAGACATTCGAGGAAGCGCAGCAAAACTCACCGATGCCAACACCCGCACTATCGCTCTCTACGTCCCGACCATGCCCGCCCCGTACTCGAGCACATTCTTAGTGACTATCTGACTCAGCATACCAAGGACGGAAACCCAAAGAATCAGGCCAAGGTCGAGTCGATTGAAGCGATCCGGAGAGCCCGCCTAGAGACGTTTTGGACCGATGCCTCGAATGCCCTGCCGCCCGCGCCTCATTCCCAAATCTGGTGGGCGCTGTGGTGCCATAGGGATGGCGAAACCGAGATCGAAGATCTCTGCGCCCGCTTGAATGTCCGCACCGCTGAAAGAGATCGGCGCCTCTACTTTCCTGAGGTCGTGGTGCTCCCTGTCCTGACCACGCGCACGACTATTGAACTCATGTTGTTCGCAACCGGCGCCATAGCCGAGCTTCGCAGGGCCAGCGATAACCCCGTATTCTTCACTGGCGAAGTCGCCGGCGACCAACAAGCGTGGGTCGACGGTCTTGCCGAGCGGATCGTCTGGCCAGGAAACGACTCCCCGGCCGTTTGTGTGTTCGATACCGGCGTAAACCGTGGACACGCCCTCATAGAGCCCGCTTTAACGCCTTCAGATCTGCACAGCCTTGAAAAGCAATGGGGTAAAGACGATCAACACCCCTCCGGTCACGGTACCGCAATGGCGGGAATGGCGCTTCACGGTGATCTCACTGCATCGTTAGGCGATCGATCGGAGCGAACGCTCGCGCATCGACTTGAATCGGTGAAATTTCTTCCGCCCGCTGGCTTTGATCCGAACAAACCTCAGAGTTACGGTGTCCTCACTCAGGCGGCGATTGCGCTTCCGGAGATTGAAAATCCAGATCGCCCTCGCGTTTACTGCATGGCGGTGACCAATAGAGACGTTTCAGGATCGACTGCATCTGCATGGAGCGCCGCGATCGATCAAGCGGCCATTGGGCGCATGATTGCTGACGATGATGATGAGGAGGAGGAGGAGGAGGAGGAGGAGGAGAACGAAGATAACCGCCCGAAGCGCTTGGTAGTTTTGTCCGCGGGCAACGTGCCCGCCGAAATGGACTACGCGCGCCGGCGCCCCCAGGACGACTACCCCATAGAAGATCCCGCGCAGGCGTGGAATGCCCTCACGGTAGGCGGCTACACCGACCTCGTTGATGTGATGGATGATGGCTATGAAGACTGGACGCCTATTGCTTCCGCTGGGGAGCTTAGTCCACACAGTCGCACCAGCGTTACCTGGCCTCACGGCTTATCTCCGATCAAGCCAGAACTCGTGTTGGAGGCTGGCAATCGCGCTACAAATCCGGCCCTAACGGAGATGCTGACGCTAGGCTCGCTCTCGCTGTTGACGACAGGCAAGGACGCCGAGCTACCACTGGTTTCGTTTGACGCGACGAGTGCCGCAACCGCGCAAGCGGCACGAATGGCCGCTCGTTTGGCCGCGGCACACCCTGAGTATTGGCCGGAAACCATCCGCGCGATGATGATCCATAGTGCCGAATGGACCGAACCGATGTTGAAAACGCTGGGCGAGACGACCTCGAAGAGAGCCCGCTATGAACTGGTGCGGCGCTTCGGGTACGGCGTACCGAGCTTTGACCGGGCCAATGCTTCGGCAAGCAATCACCTCGCCTTGTTTGCGCAAGCGGAAATTCAGCCATTCAAGATGAACAAGGGCAGAAAGTTCAACGAGTGCCACTACTACACTCTGCCGTTCCCTTCCGAGATGCTCGAGGAACTGGAGAACGAAATTGTAGAAATGAAAATAACGCTGTCCTATTTCGTTGAACCAAATCCTGGCCTCTCCGCGAACGTGGACGCCCAGCGTTACCAGTCATCACGGCCTGCGTTTTGACCATCAACGAAAGAACGAGACGGCACGGCAGTTCAAACTGCGCGTGACCCCTACGGAGCGAGAACACCCTCATCGGAGGCCTGCCGCAAGTGCCCCTTCCGATCAGCGATGGATGCTGGGAGAGGACAGTATCTCTGCAGGGTCTCTCCACTGTGATGTTTGGGCCGGTCCGGCAATCGAGCTCCTGAATCGAACCCTGCTCTGCATAAAGCCGGTGAATGGTTGGTGGCGCAATCGGGCTTCCGCAAAAATCTGTAATCGGAAGTCACGGTACTGCTTCATCGTGACGCTCAAAGCCCGCAATTCGGAGCTAGACATCTACACCCCGGTACGGACTTCAATCGGGCTGCCGGTCCCGATCGTTGTTGAAACGCCAGTCTGAGAACGTCACATCGCGTAATGCGATTGAACGGGCGGGGATGGTCCTGTGTATCCCGGCCAACTCCGACGAGACGAGCGCTACCAGCAAAGCCCGCCGTCCGACGGGGGGCAAATTTGCAAACGATGACGTAATTGCGGTCAGCGCTCGGGGCACGAGAGCTCCGTTATCGTCCATCTCTCGCAATCAAGCGATTCGGAGGAGCTGTCATGCGGCAATACGTCGGGCTAGATGTCTCGCAGAGAGAGACTGCGGTTTGCGTAGTCAATGAGACTGGTGAAGCAATTTTTGAAGGAAAGGCCAAGTCTCATCCTGGAGATCTGTCAAAGTTACTTCGTAAACATGCGCCACTGGCGGAGCGTATCGGCTTTGAGACGGGCGCAATGGCGAGCTGGCTTTGGCATGAGCTTCGTAGGGTCGAACTCCCCGTCGTTTGCATCGATGCAAGGCATGCACACGCAGCACTGTCGGTCCGCATGAACAAAAGCGATCAGAACGATGCTCGGGGCCTTGCCGAACTGGTGCGGGTTGGTTGGTATCGAGAAGTCAAAATCAAGAGTGAGGAGAGCCAGAAGGTTCGAGCTATCCTCGTCGCGCGATTCCGCCTTGTGTCCATACGCCGGGATATCGAGAACCAGGTCCGCAGTCTGATCAAGGAATGTGGGTTGCTATTCCCTCGCGCCATTGGCCAACAGTTCCGTAACCAGGTCGGCGAGCTATTGGGCGAAGATCATCAACTCCTCAGCGTGATCGCGCCGCTCCTGTCGATTCATGAGCACATCTGCCAGCAGCAAAGCAAATTTGACGACGAGGTCCGCCGATTGGCGAAGTCGGACGAGACGACGCGTCGCCTGATGACAGTTCCTGGTGTCGGCGTGGTCACCGCCTTGACGTTCCGCCATACGATCGATGACCCGTCTCGCTTCCGATCGGCCTCGACAGTCGGCGCCTATCTCGGCCTCACACCTCGGCGCAACCAATCTGGTGAAACTGACACCAATGGCAAGATATCCCGATGGGGCGACAGGCTCCTCCGAACCTACCTTTACGAGGCGGCGACCGTTCTGCTTTATCGAACAAAGAAATGGTCCTCCCTCAAAGCCTGGGGAATGAAACTTGCGAAGCGGATCGGCATGAAAAAGGCAAAGGTCGCTATCGCCCGCAAGATCGCTGTCATCCTCCACTGCATCTGGGTCGACGGCACATCATTCGACTGGGGCAACGCGCCGGCCTGACCTTATTTTGCAAGTTCCTGGCCCGGTCCGCCGGGCTGGCGATGTCCCGCTGGGACGGTGGTCGTGGTGACCTCGGTCAATCGGCTGGTGGCGGCTCGTCCGCACCCCGTTGCAAACGATGAGGCACCCGATCCGGACATCATCATGAGGCGCTTGCGACCTCGGAAAGGACCATGACCCCAGCGACGGGCAACTGATCGCATTGAAACCAGGTGACAGTTAATCGGCCCACTACTACGAGCTGGCTATAGATCCACCAGCCGCGCTCGCCCCGTCTGCGCAACCCCGACCTGCTCCGTCGGGCCGAGCGCTACCACTTTGCCGAATGGCTTCAAGAAGAGAGTTGACAACAACCCGCAATTAAAGGGCCGATTGACAGCTTGAGCGACCGCCACAGCCGCGCATGAAGACGTTGTCCATCCAACGACCGCGGCCATCCATCGAGATCTTGATCCCTGCGCCGGCCAACGCGCCAGTGAAGGCCGCACGGGTGAATTGGCTGCCTTGGTCGGTATTGAAGATCTCGGCCTGCCATACCGCCGCGAGCGTCAATGATCCTCTACATGCGGGCAATACGGGCTTCCTACCTCGATCGTCGCGCTATACCTGTAGTTGATCTCCAGGGCGTTTCTGGTCCGGAGCGCCCTGCTCGCAAAGATACGCGTGCAGCGCCTGCACGCATGCATCTGCGTTCTTGTTGTCCCGCTTTTCGCGCGGAACGACGGAGAGATCGGCTTGGCGATAGCGGGGCGTGCGCTGCGCGACGAGTTCTTCGAAGCGCAGCTTCTTGATGACCGACGTGTTGGAGCTCTCGGCGACGTCGCTATCCTCCGCCTTGTCGATCCGCAGCAACGGACGGCTGGTGTCCTTTGCAAGGCGCTTCCATATCTCGTCTCGGTTGGTGTCGAGCCAGATCGACACCGCCTTGTCCTGAATGAGGCGCCGCGTTTCCTCGCGCTCGAACGCCCCGCCGCCGGTTGCCAGCACCACGTTCCCTTTCTCAACGAATTGCGTGATCAGGCTTGCCTCGCTGTCCCTGAACCACTGCGGGCCCTTGGCATCGAAAATCTTCGATATCGACATGTCGGTGGCCTGCTCGATCTGTTTGTCGGAATCGATGAAGGGCAGCCCCAGTCGTCTTGCGAGATACCGGCCGATGGTGGATTTGCCGGCGCCGGGCAGGCCGACGAGCACGATGGGTCGCGCACCGAGAGCAGCGACAATCTCTTTTGCAATGCCCGACCTCTCTGGCCTTCTTTTTTGTTCTTCGGCAGCGCGCAGTCCAAAGGCTGCGCTGGCGGCGCCTCTGAGACCCGCTTCACCGCCCCAATGGGGGATGTTCCTGGCGCCATCAGGGATTGCGACCTCCCTGCAGACGGCTCGCACGCTCTGAGTGAGCTCCTCCGCCTTACCTTGCTCCAGAGCATCGCCGCTCGCTTGCTTGCGAAGCTTATCCAGCTGCTTGTAGGTATCGTGATTGTCAATCTTGGCCTGGTAGCTGTCTGGCGTGTGGAACTCCACCTCGAAGCGGTAATCCTCCGGGGTGGCGAGCACGGTCTTGATGCCGACGAAGGTTGGATTGCGCATCCTGAACCAGTTGGTCGTGCTGACCTCGACGTAGCCCCGCTCCTCGAACGCCAGCATGGCCGTCTTGAAGGCGCGGGTAAAATCCATGTCAGGGACTTCGAAGACATGGCGGACGGCGTTGCTGATCAGCTGTGCGGCGCCGCCGGATGGGACGCTCATGCCGGTGAGCTGATCCCTGATGGAGCTCTCTGATCTCAACCTGCGATCGAGATGGGGCATATTCACCTGGACGGTTGCTTTCCTGAGGATTCCAACAACCCAGAGTGTCGTTGCGGTGATTTTCTCCTCTTTGGCCCGAGCGCGGTCAGCCTCCATTTGGGCGCGCTCCGAGACCTCGGAGCGGGTCAGCGTGACGGTCACGGCGGAATCCTCGGCGGCAGGCTGTCGGCCAGAAGGGGCGGGCAGAATCTGCTTCTCCACGGCAAGCTTGATCGAGGCTTCCATGATTGAAGCCGCCAGCGTGGGATTGTCCTTCAGATCCTCCAAGGTCGCATCGGCATCGAACCGGCCCTGGTTGAGGGTCGCCGCCAGTCCCTTGCTGTAGGGCACGGACTGCAGACCCGGCGTCCGTTGCAGGAGCCGCTGGAGCGTTTGGCCCTTCTTCATGAAGATGCGAGCACCCGTGTCTGATTTATAGGCGTCGGTCCCGACTTTGATGCCGAGGCTCAGGAGGTTGGTTGCGCTCTGTAGGAGGTCGTCCGCGTTGTAACCATCCGGGCGGGGATCGATGCGCGCAGGATAATGGTCGAGCAAGGCCTGGACTCTATGGCGTGGGTCAGGCGTTGCCGGATAGGTTTCCGCCAGCTCCGGGAAAAGCTCAGAGAGCGCTGGGCTCAGCGTCAGCGTTGGGTCGCTCTCGCTTTCAACTCCCTCGGACAGGACCTGCTGATCCGCGCTGGCGGCCCACGCCTCGAGGTCGGAAATGAGCAGCTCGGCGACTTCGCCGGCGACCGGATGGTCTGCAGCCTCGATCTCGTCCCTCGCCCGCTCGAGCTTGTCCTGGATATCCTGGCCACGCACCTGGTCCTGGTTCAACAGGGCCCGGATATCCCGCTTGAGCTCGTCGTGAATGCCCTCGAACGTCCCAAATACGGCACGTTCGGCAAACCAGTGTCGGGCATCATGCGATTGGGCCAAAAAGTCTCGCTGCAGGCAGCTATACATTTCCAAGACATCCTGTGTCGCAGCGAGGATCTGGCTGGCGCGACTGAAGTGGTAGCTCTCGCCCTCAATTGCCGGGGTATGCGACTTTGGCGGCTTGAGCGAGCGAAGTCCGCGCGCGTGCACGGCCTGATCGAACTGCCGGACATGCTCATAAAGCTGCGGCCGGTCGGCGATGACAATGGCGGTGTCCCCGTCGAAGTCACCGTCAAGCTTCTTCTGTTCACCGATCGGAATGGCCACCAACGAGCCCGGGGCGAACAGCTCGGTCGCCTGCAGGATGCCGACGCAGTCGACCGGCGTGTCCTCCGCCACGCGGTCCTTGCGCTTGGTCCAGTTCGAATGGGACTTGACGTCCTCGGCAGACATGACCAGGCCGTGGCCGGCGTGGTTGGCCGGCCACATCTCGTCCGGCACCACGATCAGAATGCCTTTGGCAAAAAACGTCGGATCGTCAGCTGACAAGTGCTCGGCTGACTTTTGGGCGACGTTAAAACTGTATTGCATGGCCACGCACTGATCCAGGAACGCGGCAGTCGAATCGCCATCAACCGCCGACCTCACTCGCTCGGCTTCGAACGGGCGCAAGTTGGGCTTGTCATAGGGGGACCGCCCGAGCAGCACGCCACTCGTTCCCGTCAAGGTGTCGCTTTTGAGCGTCGGCACATGAAGGCAGCCATCATCGGACGGTACGGCGACTGCGCCGGGACCATCGATATGTCCGGCCGTCACGGTGCGAAACAGCTCTTCAGACGTCAACTTTTCCTCTTGCCTGTGTTCAAGCCAATTCATGGCCTTCTCGCGCGCCTCATCCGCCACCTGCGCGCTGCGCGGATAATGCTGTAGCGCCGAGGCGGGCAGCGACGATCGCCTTCCCTCACCAAAGGCATGCATCCGATCGGAACCTTCCCGGTGGCCGGCCCGGCAGACCGCTGGCATGCGCTCGGCCAGCGAGGCCTTGATAAAGCCACAGCCGTCATGGGGGCGCAGGGCAATCGGGCCTTGCGGCCCAATCAGCTTGAAGGGATGCTCCTCGGTGGCAGGGCGGTCCGGCAGCAGCAACAGGTTGAAGGTGCCCTCCAGCGCGTAGTCGTGAGGCCCTAGATCTTTAATCGCCGGTGGTGCTGCAAACCCCCTGCGCTGAGTGTAATAATAGGCCTCTTTGAAGGGCGCCCAGGCGCGTGACAGCTGCTCGAACGCCGTGCCGGGTGCGGTGTCGGCATAGGGAATGGCCAGCAGCTTCCCTCCGGAAGACGCGGCAGGCTGCTCGCCTGGCGCGCGGGCGGCGATCTGCGACACGGTCGGTTTGGGTGGTTTTAACTTGCTGCCGCCGAACAGGTCCATGCGGTATGGCACCCCCTCGACAGTGACCGTGCGCGCCAGCATGAAGGCGCTCGGCTTTGCGGGCAGCTGTACCGCGACCACCGGCAACGCCCCCGACGTCAGGCGATGAAAAATCGAATACCGTGTCTCGGGCTCCGTGGCCACTCGCCGTCCCTGCAGGTCCACCACCGGCAACTGCATCAGTCCCGCGTCCCCCTGCGGGGGCCTCGGCTCGTGATCCATGGTTCGCAACACCTGATGGACATCGAACACTGCCGCAGAATGTTGCGCCTGGATCCTCGGCGCCTCCTGGGCCACGAAGGGGTCCAGCACATCGACCGGGCTTTCCGCCTCGATCTGCGCGATCAGATTCCAGCTCATGTTGGAAAGATCGCGTTGGATGAGGTCGCGTGCGCCGGCCAGGATCTCCCTGGTCCCGCGCCGCAGCTCTTGCTGCCTCATCCCCAAGTCGGACTTCTTGCCCTCGACATGCGGCCGTCGGTACAGAGTCTCCAGGACCGCGCGGGCCTTGAGCACCTGATAGATCGACAGCGCGGGACGGCGGGTCGCGAACGGCCCACGGGTCCGCTCCACTTCGCTTGCTGCGCGATGCGCCTCGATCTTCTGCTCCACGACTGATTGCAGATCGTTCAGCAAGCCTAGAGCCTGTCTGCGGTGCCAGCGCAGCGGCTTCTGCGAGCTGCGGGCCAGCGGCAGCAGAGCTGCGCACAGATTGCCTACGGTTTCGAGGTTGTTCCCGGTGGCAAAACCAGGGGCACGGCTCAATTCCGTAAGGCGATTGAGCCCTGTCGATGCGAGCAAACCGAGATCGTCGAACAGCCGGGCCTTTGCCAATGCCTTGAAAATGTTGGCGATGCTCAGAACATTGGCCTGCTCCAGGCGATCCGTCGCATAGTGAAGGTGATGCGCCAGCTGATGGAGCCGATCGCTCAGCAGAGCGGTCTCTTTGATCTCTCCAGTGTCATGCTCCCTCGTGACACTTCGCCCGAGGGCATTGGCAATCATGCTGAGCTCAGGCGTTGTGAAAGCACCGAAGCGTCGGCCTCTCGTACCGAGATTGCGCGCAATGTCTATTATTGCCTGGTGGCACGCCGCCTCGTCCGGCCACCTGCTAATGCCGTTCACCAGGTTCGTCAGTTCCTGCGGATTGAAATCGGAGAGCTGGCGGAGAGGCATCGCAGCGGCAAGTGCGACGATGGCCTCGCGGCAGGCCGCCTCGTCCGGCCATCTGCTGAAACCGTTCACCAGGTTCGCCAGGTGCTGCGGAGTAAAATCGGAAAGCCGGCGGCCAAGAATCGCAGCGGCGATTGCGACCGTGGCCTCGCGACAGGCTGCCGCTTCCGGCCACTTGCTGACGCCGTTCACCAGGTTCGCCAGCGCTTGTGGCGTAAAATCGGAGAGCTGGCGACGACGTACCTCACCGGCGACTGCGATCGCCGCCTTGCGGCAGGTCGCCGCTTCCGGCCACTTGCTGAAGCCGTTCACCAGGTTCGCCAGCTGCTGCTGAGTAAGAACGGAGAGCCGGCGGAGAGACATCGCACCGGCGATTGCGACGATGGCCTCGCGACAATCCGCCTCATCCGGCCACTTGCTGAAGCCGTTTATCAGGTTCGCCAGGTCGTGCGGTGTTAAATCGGAGAGCCCGCGGCGACGGATCTCATCGGCGATTGTGACTGTCGCTCTGTGATAGTCCGCATCGTCCGGACATTTGCTGAACCCGTTCACCAAGTTCGCCAGCTCCTGCGGAGTAAACCGAGAGAGCCCTTGCTCGTCGGCGCGGCGAGAGAGTTCTGTGGCGATTTTGACTGTGGCTTGGCGATGAACCGCCTCTTCCGGCCTTTTGCTGAAGCCATTCACCAGGTTCGCCAGGTGCTGCGGTGTAAAATCGGAGAGCCCGCGGCGACCGATCTCACTCGCGATTGCGACGATGGCCTCGCCACCGGCCTCCGCTTCCGGCCATTTGCTGAAACCGTTCACCATGATTGCCAGGTCCTGCGGTGTAAAATCGGAGAGCAGGCGGCGACCGATCTCTCCGGCGATCGCGACGGTGGCATCGCCACAGTCCGCCGCTTGCGGCCACTTGCTGAAACCGTTCACCAGGTTCGCCAGGTGCTGCAGTGTAAAATCGGAGAGCCGGAGATGACGCACCTCACCGGCGATTGCGAGTGTGGCGTCGCGACAGGTCGCCTCTTCCGGCCACTTGCTAAAGCCGTTCACCAGTAATGCCAGATCTTGACTTTCGGCTTTCTGAAGTATCCCGCTTTCATCGCGACAAAATTCTGCGATTTTGACCGTTCCGTCGCGGCATTCCGTTGCCCGGGGATGCCGACCGAACGATGATGCGAAAAGGGAAAAGGCCCGAGGGTCAACCTGCGTCAAGAGCGCCTTGTCAAGCCGCGATACCCGAGCCGCCAGGGCTCGACAAGCTCTTATGCCGGCCTGACCTCCCGGGTCCCGGCTCACCGCGTTGCAAGTCGTGGCGTACCCCCATGACGATCGGATATTTGCTTGCAACTGCGCCACAAACCGAGCATCAAAATGGCCAGCCGCGTTTTGCAGAAATTCTGAAAGGTCCTCCCCCTGCAGCCGCCCGTTGTGATGCACCACTTTACGTGAGAAAGCACCGATGTTGCGAGCTCTGGCGATTTCTCTTAGCGCCGCATTCAGTTTATCTGAACGTCTAAAATGCCTTTCCGATATTGCGGCTTGGACGTTCTGCACAGTCGCATGGTTGATACGCGGCCTTTCTGGTACATCACTTGGGTCGGAGACGGATTGGCGATGTGCCGGCAGCGCGACTCTTTGCGAACTTTCGGCCGCTCGATGGGCGTGCCACCGATCGCCATCCGAACGCGACAGACTTGCTTCCCGATTTGGCGCGCCTCTGTAAGATCCATGTTGCGATTCCGAGCCGTCTCGCGGGATTGGCTGCGCAGGCACATCGCCCATGCGCCACCTTCCTAGCCTGCCACTTCGCTCGGGCACGGATTGCGTATCCGGCGGAAGCGCCGCTCTTTGCGAGCTTTCGGCCGTTCGATCGGCGCGCCACGGCTCGCCATCCGAGGGCAAGGAGTCCGCCTCGCCACGTGGTGCGCCACTGTCAGGTCGACAGGGTCGCTGCGAGCCTGAACCCTGGACGACCTGCGATGGCACATCGTGCACGCGCCCTCCTTCTGGTCCGCCACGCCGATTGGAGACGGATTGCGTGTGCTGCGGGCGCGCGCTTGCTTGCGAGCTTCCGGCCGCCGGATCGTCACGCCAGAGCTCCTCATCAGAACGCGACGAACTGGATTCCGGCAAGGAGCGGAAACGACGACGGCTTCCACCCATTGCGCCCTGCAGCGCAGCGCCAAAGATACGATGCGCGCCGATGGGGGGACCGGCAAACCGGTCCGCACCGCTGGCGGGTTGCGCGATACGCGATCTGGAAGCGCCTGAATCCTGAAGCTCTGAGCGGATCCGCTCCACAGCAGAATCGAATGATCGGGTCTCTTCGCCGGGGGCACGCGCGGCTCCTGCGCGAGAACCGTCGGCGCCCCCACCTTCGTTGGCGCGTTCCGAACCGAGCGAATTCCCGCGCTCGTCAATGCCCCTCATAATCCAACTCCCGATTTAGAGGGACTGGGCTGCCTGCTCTCACGAATTCGAAACTCATGCCGGCTCGGCCACCTATATCGGTCTTGTCTGACGTAGAGCTGACCGAATGGGAGCCCCCGATCCGCAACTTGCCGAGCATTACCCTCCTTCTGCCCGTCGATTCCGATCTTTGGTCCATCAGTCACGACAATCCATTCGACCAGACGCTTGGCTGCTCGATCCGTCAGAGCCCTGGCCGTCAGAGCCCTGGTCACACAGCAGACGAAAGCTCCAGAGTTACGAATTTCCTCGCGTGTGTCGCTGACCAATCAGTACACGTCGGCTTGGGATGCGTGGCGGAGCGCGACAACTTCTAGCGGGCAGTTCGGCCAGTCTGACATCGTCTTTTGTGATCAATTAGCGCTATCGATCGAGATGGCGGAACAACGTCCAGATGGCTTCTCAAGGCTTGATAAGCTGGCCGCGCTCATTCAACGTCCGCCGTGGATTGATTCCGGCTCAGTCTAGCTGCCTCGCTTAAAGGAAATAGCTTTGATCTCACGCTGCGTCAGGTTGTAGGCATTGGAAATCATGACCATACCTACACGGCGCGAACGTCGATCGCGGATCAGATCCGAGGGGATGCGCATCAATACCGACCTTGGAGTGAAGAGAGTTTCGAATCGATTCTTGCTGATAAGAGCGTAGGTTGGAGCCAAGGCAGCGACGAGCGGTATCGAATGAGCTAGCGGGCGGCCCGCGGATCGGATTGATCCCGCGCCAGGCTAGCGCATTCGAGGAAATGATCGCGCACAAAATCTGTGGACGTTAGCGTCGATGATTAGGTCCGAGCTCGTTCAGCTTATCGCCGACCGAAAACCGAGCCTTTGTCGGCGCGATGTCGAAAATACCGTGAACGCAATCCTCGCCGAGATCGCTGCTGCGCTCGTACGCGGCGATCGGGTTGAGCTGCGTGGCTTCGGAGTATTTTCCACGAAGCAACGGCAGGCTCGCACGGGCAGAAACCCGCGAACGCGTGAGCTCGTGCAAGTCGACAAGAGGCGCCTTCCGGTTTTCAAGGCCAGCAAGGAAATGCACGAGCGCTTGAACCACGACGCGAGAACGGGAGACGTAACTTTCCAGTACCGGGCAGTCTAAGGGCTGCGTCGGAGCGGGCCGAGTAGAGTTCGTCACGGGACGACGTCAGAATTGATGATTACGGGATGTTATCAGAAGCGCGCCGACGGCTCGTGTCCGCCGTCGCGTTCGCCGCGCTTTGAAAGGTGCGCGCACTTCCCTCGTTGCCTTTGATCGAGTGGTGTCTCACGCCGCTTAACTGTCACCAGAATATCAAGGTGACCTGCCGTCCGAGGCCCCTCCTTTTCTCCCGAGGAGGAACTACTGCCTCAACAACCCTTCTCTTAAAGCAAGCCACGCGGCCCGCGTTGATGAAACCCTTGATTGATCAGCCCAGTGCTGCGGATCAGGACAGGGGAAGAACTTCGGGAACGGCTTGCCCACACAGTCGATGGCTTCATAAGTGATGATCTGTGCTATCGCGCATTTAAGGCGCGAGAAGATTACCGTAAAATTAAAAGGTCGCCGGGATGATCATCCGGCGGCCCCACGCCAATCGTGGCGATCTTCAGCCTCTGGTCTTTGGTCCGCCTAGAGGGATATTTTTTGCATAGCTTTGCCGCACGTTCGACATCCATTCGTCCATCTCCGAACGCAATTTTTCCCGGGCGGATGAATCTCTTTTGGTGAGTCGTTTGAGAATGAACGTGACGTAAGCAGCGGCGGCGACGCTGAGCAGAGCCGCAAATATCGACAGGACGCTACTAATCGACCCGTCGTAAAGCCACCTCTGAACTTCATACATCGAACTTCTCCCGCATCTTCGCCGTTCGTGCGCCAATATCAGTGTAGATTTGCTCTTCCTCGCTCAATGTCCCGGTTGCCCGTACCGCAATCCCGGCAATCCAGACACCCGAAAATACCGCCAGCAATAAGATAGGCGCGCCTGCTGCCAAACCAATCAAGCCCGAGGCTGCGAGCGCTGTTCCACCTCCAATACCATATCTGACGTTCGTAAGTTGATTCTTTCGTTCGGCGCCCTTGTCGGTGCAGTGGCGGGAAATTGCGATCAGATCGCTCAATATCTCGGCCTTGGTATCCGGATCATTGGCTCCCCTGAGAAACTCAGCCATTTCGGCAAGAAACCCAGGCTCGTCCAGTGTGGCCCGGATGTCGCGCAGCGTGCCTGCATCAGGCGCTCCATTGAGCGTTTTTCTAATGTCCTGAAGGACTTGTCTCGGATTCTTCGCCATCAGCGAGCCCCACCCAGTTCTTACAATCTAAACGCTTAGATTGATCGCTTTTCAATGATTTTCATGAGCTTGCGGGCCTTCGCGAGGTTGCTTTGCAGGCCGGCCGCTGACAGACGGCAGCTTCGCGAGCTGAGAAAGAAGGCCTCGTCTTTGGGCCTGGAAAACACGGCGTCGCGCTCACGGGCGTATCGACGAAGGGCTGCCTGGGTCGTGGGGTGAACAGGAACCAGGCGGTCTTTACGGAACTTGGTCTTGCGGACGAGGACGACCCCGTTGGTCAGATCGACGTCGCCGCGACCAAGCCTGACCACTTCGCCCGTGCTGGCCAATAGTCCGATCAGCATCGCCATCGTGCGGCCCCTGAGAGGGATCCTGGGCGAAATGAAGCTGCATGCGTCGACAAGCGACGCCAGCTCAGCCTCGCTTAGGATGCGCGGCGGCGGAATCGCCCTGGACCTAGGGAAGGCTCTGCACTCCAAGACCTCTGTCCCGGGGGGCGTGGACGGCGAGGTACTCGTAATATCGGCGGAGCACGCCGTGACGAACGGCGCGACTGTTGCCGGCGCCGCCGAACGACAGGACGAAGTCCAGCGCCATTGTCCGGGTGGCGGGCGCATCCCACCGAGAGCGCCCGACGTAGCGAACGAAAGCCCGCAGCGTGCGGCTTGCTTGTTGAAGGTGTAGCCGAGGGGGTGGCGCAGCTCGATGTAACGCTCCACCTTCTCGCCGAGGAATGTGGCGAAGGCTGTCATGCGGCGCCTCCCGGAAAAGGGGAGCGCGACCTCAGCGACCTTCTCGGCTGGGCCGCCTTATCGCCAAACCGCTGCAGAAATGGACGGTCTATTCCTGGGGCAGCTTCTGTGCCCGCAGCGTTCCCGACGCATGGGCGGCCAGCCGCGACTAGCTTCTGGAATAAACGACGGCTGTGATCCTGAATTTCGCCCGAGCTAGACATTTACCCGGCTCATTTCGTTCGCCGAAAACCCACAAGCCGGCGGGATGGTCATCCTAAATCGCGCCCATCTTCACACAAATTGCGTAGGCAATCACAAACGCTGGCAAGAACAAGAAAAACCATACGAGGCCGTTCGGCTCGCGACGCGATGCGAACTCACGGTTTGCATCAGTCTCTTGGCCGTGCGGGACGATTGAGTAGAGCTGACTTGGACGCCTTCGCCTTGCTGCCTTCCTTAGGAGTTGCTTCACGGCGGTTTCATGCTCGATTTCTCGATCGGACATCGGCGCGTTACCTCCTAGCCAACCATCCAAAGCGCGGAAACGACCGCGCATAGAAACAACCCAATCAATAGGCGTTCTGGCAAATCCATTGACGGTCCTCGCCGCCAGCCACCTTACAGCGCGTGCAAAGCAGACGGCGGGGCTGGCGACGGAGCCGCTCGCTCTTGGAGCGCCCACCCGAGCGCAACGCCACCATATTGGGAAAAAATGGCAACCGGGAAACGATCTTTGGGTATCCCCACCACAATGGGCAGCACCAGCGAGCAGACGATGCCAATCACTGCTTCTCTGCGGGGGCGTCGCTGGGCGGTTCAGCCGGTGATGCGGGCAGCGGAGCTTCCGGCGCAGCAGTACAGTCGCCCGCCCAAAGCTTAGTGCCCCTGACCGTGCCAACCAACTTGCAACCCATCGGGGCTTGCTGCTTTGCCTGAACTGGCGGCCTCTTAGCGGCTCTCGGCGGAGCAGTTTGAGCGAACGCGCTGGTCGTAAGCAGTAGCGCGACAAGTCCGATTAGCGGCTTCATGGTCCGTCCCCAGAGATTATTTCGCCTTCGCCTTCAGCCCGATATCGACGAGCCGCCGGATCGCCTCAGGCCGTCCGGGAAGATCGTCCTGAACTCGGCGCCAATCATCCAGCGGCTTTGCCAGTTCTGGCTGCAGCCGCACCAGCACCGCCTCGCCGGCTTCGGAAGGTCTCTTCTTTGCTAATTTCGTGATATCACGAGTTGATTTGCGCATATGTCATGATATCATGAAAGCAAGCCGGGGCAAGGCGGGCACCTCGCTCCGGCTCTAACATCGATCACTTGAAAGGGCTTTCAAATGACCAACGCTGGTAGCGTATTTACCACGCAAGGGACCGCCGCGGCTACATCACGGCGGCAGTTCTTCACGCGAGCCGCTTCGGTGGCGGCGGCTAAAGGAAGAGGGCCGGCCGGCAGACGATCGCTGAGGTGATTCCGATCGTCGCGCAGGTCAACAGCTTTGGATATCCTGAGGGATCGACCGGGGGCAGATTCACATGAGCAGAGCCAAATAGACCAAGGCGGATCTTCCTGACCTGGTCAAAGTTGGCGGCATCTTCGGCGCGGTCGGAACGGGATGGGGCTTTCTGCGCGGCGACGGCGTTCTTGTGGGAGCGCTGGCTGGGTTCCTTTTGTTTGGCTTCATGTTCGCAATCGGCGCACTGGTCGAGTTAGTCGGGCGTGGCAGGCAGTGAAGGCATTCGCCACGCCCGGGCTCCATTCGTTGCGAGGTAGCGGGTCAAAAAAAGCGGACCGCGGCAGCTCACATTGTATATTTGCGGGTGAGCTTGAGCGCCCCCAACGCGCCCTCAAGCGTCGTCGACTCAATCTCGTCGACTTTGTACCGCGCCTTGAGCTCGCGATCCTCGGCCGTGCGGATGGTGTTGTCGATCCTGCGGTCGAGGCACTGTCCCCGCAGGACGCCGATTTCGATCTCAACCATATTGAGCCAGCTCGCGTGCTTGGGGGTGTAGTGGAACTCGATCCGCCGCAGGATGCGCCGTGCTTCGGCGGGCGGGAAGGTTTGATACAGGGCGCCGGCGGAGTGGGTCGATAGATTATCCTGCACGACACGGATGATCTCGGCATCGGGATAATGGATGTCGACGAGGTCGCGCATGCATTGGGCATAGTCTTTTGCCGTTCGGCGCTCGGTGAGCTTGACCTTCCGCCAGGGGCGATGCACGTCGAGGAGAACGAACAGATTGACCGTCCCATTGCGATGGTATTCGTAATCGTAACGTTCGGGCCGGCCGGGCCTTGGCGGAATTGGCTGACGGACCTCGCCGATGAGCTGCACGGGGCTTTCGTCGAAGATTCCATGGGGAGTGGATAGCGACGAGGTCTGAGGCCAGACTGAGGTTGCTGAATCCATTCAACCTGGAGACGACGATGTTGCTCGATCATCATTCCGACGGACCGGCCGCTATCCGCACGCAGTTTGGCGCAATTTTTGTGTCGATGGAACTGAGCCGTTCGACTTGGCTGGTTACCTCGCTGTCGCCCGGCAAGGGCGAGAAGATGTCCAAACACAGCGTGAAGGCCGGCGATATTGCGGAACTCTTGAAGCTGTTCGCAGAGCTAAAGCGCAAGGCGCAGGCGCGAACGGGTGAGAGCTATCCGATCATCACGATCCAGGAGGCGGGGCTGGATGGGTTCTGGCTTCACCGCAGTCTGCAGCAGGAGGGCATCGAGAGCCACGTGGTGGATCCGGCCTCGATCGCGACTTCGCGCCGACGCAGGCGGGCCAAGACGGACAGGCTGGATGGCGAGACGCTGCTGCGGGCGCTTTTGGCCTACAAGCGCGGCGAGCCGCGGGTCTGTGCGATGGTCGTTGCTCCCTCTCCGGAAGAAGAGGACCGCCGCCGGATTTGCCGTGAGCGGCGGTCACATCATTTCAGCGCAGCGAACGCCTGATCAAAGCGATAGTCTGGGATTCTGATCCGCTCTTTTGTAGGGTCGAAGCGGGATTCCACCTGGTCTGTGAACGGGGTGATGTTCGTCAGGTCGCAGACGCGATCGACCGGCGTGCCACCGCCGAGTGCGGTATGCGGGCGGCGCCAATTCCAATGATGTTGCCATTCGGCAATCCGATCCTCGATGTCGGCGGCCTTCGGATCGACCGTTGACCAGAACTCCTCGAGGTCTGCCCTTTGAGTCCGTTCGACTTTGCCATTCAGATGCGGTGAGCGCGGCTTTATGGGACGGAACTTTATCGCCCAGTCCATCAGCGTTTGCTGCACAGCCTCGGCAAAGAACTCGCGGCCGCGATCGGTCTGGATGCGCTGAATCGGAAACGGCGTCTCCTCAATGAGGCGTTCCAGGAAGTCCAGCGTGTTGGCCGCTGTGCGTCGGCGATAAACGCCCAGCACCTTGTAGCGGGAGCAATCGTCAATCGCCGTATACTAACGCCCGGCGCGATCTTGCAGACGTCCATCTGCACCCGGTCGCCAGGAACTGGCCGCGTGTAGCGCTTTGTGCCCTTCATCTTGCGGCACGGCCGCTTCAGTACCTGCTCACCGTGGCGACACAACACGCGATGCAGCGTGTCGAGCGAGAGTGCAACGTCGTGGTAGCGGATCAGTTCGTTGCGCAATTGTTTGATCCCGAGCTTGCGCTCACGCCGCAGCGACAGGATCAACGACTCCTCGGGCTCGAAGACCTTCTGCTTCGCCTGGCGCAGCGGCCGGCGGCTGCGCTCGACCAGCCCAACCTCGCCGGCTTCCTGGAAACGGCGCAACCATTTGCGCAAGGTCGGACGCGAAATGCCGCAGCGTCGACAGACGAGCGTCGCCCGTTGCCTCGTAAAGCCTGATCCAGCCAAGGCGCATCTTCACGCGAAGCATCGAGGGGCGTGTGGATTTGACGGACAGCGCTACCGCGCTGCCCACAATCCCACAGTCAAAAACAAAAGCAAGAAAGTGAAACGATGTCACCGAACCCCACAATTGATCGCTGATCTGCGCGCGCCATCTCCAAAGCTCCAAGGTCGGGACGAAGAGCTGGCCTGCCATCGAACAAAGAGCTGACCAACCACCTTGACACACTCAATCCCCATGTGAGCAAACCACCGGCCTGCCCGGATCGGGTGCCTCGGCATAGAGATCGAGCACGTCCTCCATTCGGGCGACGAACTCACCATCGACCTGCGGAATGCACCACATGTCCTTGCGCCAGGGTTTGAGATCATTCTCCGCCAGACGTCGCCGGACCGTCTCGCGCGACAGGCTTTTGTGCTCGGTGAGCTTGACGAGTGCACCCGCCAGCAGATCGAGCGTCCAGCGGGTACGCCCCCTTGGAGGGGCCGCACAGGCGGTCGCCACCAGCAGAGCTTCTTCCTTGCCCGTGAGCTTGCGTTCCGCCCCGGGCCGCAGCTCCTCGCTCAGCGCCCGTTCCAGATTGCCTTCAACGAAGCGGCGCTTGGTCCGGTACACGGTCGAGCCGCCCACGCCGACGCTCCTGGCGATCTCCTCGTCACCGGCCCCGGCATCGGCAGCCAGCAAAATCTGGGCGCGCTTGAGCTTGCGGGCCGCATGCTTGCCGCCGGTGAGCAGCGCCTTGAGTTCGCCGCGCTCGACTTGGCTGAGTTCGATCCGATAGCGTACATTCATGGCTGCCTCCCTGAGAGGCACGCACGAACAACTGAATCGGATGGCCGGCGTGAGTCCTTCGGCAAAAACCTTCACGCCCAAGCAGGGTCAATACCTCGCCTTCATCCACCTCTATACGAGACTGCATCGAAGGCCTCCGGCAGAAGCCGACATGCAGGAATATTTCCGCGTCAGCCCGCCTTCGGTTCACCAAATGGTACGATCGCTCGAGACAGCAGGCCTTATCAAAAGGTTGCCAAGGACGGCTCGCAGTATCGAACTCCTCGTCGATCCCAAAACTCTGCCGGAGTTAATCTGACCGCCCGAACCCAACCAGTCAAAATCACTGTGAAGAGCCACTAGACTAGGCACCAAGGGTGGCTCAGCGGGACTGCCCGGCGGTATAATCGCGCTTTGCGTAACTTGGCGAATTCTCTCGGGCCAGGTCAAACGATTACTGCACTCGATCACGATTCGCTGGTCGATCACGCCCACAGGGTATCACCGGGTGCCTACCACCTGAGAGCCGCCTTGCAAGCGCTTCGTAAGTATCGTGGCTCAAACACATTAGCTGATCGCGGGCCTCCACATCACGGTTCCACGGCAGAAGGCGGACATATCATCGATGATGCAGCTCGTTCCAACCAGCGAACAGCGACTACGCCGCCTATCGGCCTGGATATGACGCGTGAGTCCGGCAACAGTAACCTCGGGGACGGTGCTTCGGGCGCGGTCGGCTCCTGGCAGATGGGAGAACAGGCAGCCCTTTCGCCGTTGCAAGATGTCGATCCGGAGGAGCTCTGGCAGGAAGCGGACCAAGCTGGCCAGCTGCCCGCCGACAGTTGGGACCTCGCGAACTTTTGGGAAGGCATGCCGTCTTCCTTAAGCCTGTCGCAACAATCATCCGCTCCGGCAGCCGCCCTACCGGCTTGGCCGCCGCCGCGTGATTTCGGACATCTCCTTCCCCTGCAATTCGATCCCTCGCAATTCAATCTCGGCCGCCAACCGGCCCCCGGCGTCCTGATCGGAGCACTGGACAGAGCAGGGCTCCTACCGAGGCCGTTGCAGTTGCCGACGAATTTGTCTCTTTACACTCGGCCCTACACGGCATCGTTCGATAGCCGAGCGTGGGAGCCGGCCGTAAACAATCCGCTAGGCAGACAAGTTATTATTCAGCCGGTCCACGATCCTGGCGGATCCTCGGCCGGTGGAGCATCCCGTCAGCCGCTCGCGGATATCGGGCCTCTCATTCCCGGGGGATGGGAGCACCGCGAAAGGTCGCTTCCGCGTTATCTCGAAGATGAGCTGAAAGCCGTGGGCCTCTGGCCGAGCACGGGACAGCCGACGCATTTTTATATCCACGGCGTACCTTACAGGGCCGGGTTGCAAGAAACGATCGAGGGCCCACGCGTTCGTTGAACTGGTCCCAGTTGTCTGAACAAAAATTCCGCGTCGATAAGTGGAGCCTCTGCTGGGGTTAGGCCGCCGCGCGGAGCGGCGGAAGGTTGAAGTAGGCTTGATCCGGGGTCATGTCGTCAAGACTCGAATGTGGACGTCGGTCGTTGTACAACAAGGCTTGAGAACGCCCACGGGACCGTATGCCGTGAGGTTCTGTACCGGCTTCACCCTTGGGCAGGCCGCGAGGTTTTCGTCCATGCCGTGATCGACAAGGCGGACCGCGTTGTTTTCCGCTGCACGCTGGATGGATCGGTGACGCAGCGTTTTCTGGAGATCCCATCCTGGATGTTCGACCGCGCGGCATGTGCTCGCGGTTGCAGCCCGACGGCAGAGCCCTTTGTCAGCCTGGAAGCGCTCAACGCGTTGTCGTCGCTTCTCGATTCAGTGGTCAAGAGCGCGGCATCATCATTGAATGAACCGCTTTCCGGTGCATGCGGAGTCTCTCACGACCAGAATCGGGGAGAGGCTCATGGCAAGCAGGACGGCGATATCGGCGAACCCGGTTCGGCGCAACCGGCGGTTCGGCATGGGAGGGCGCGCAGTAACAGCGCGACCTGCTTCTTGTAAATGTCAGCGAACGCCATCAAGCTCCCCCGGTACCGTTATCTGATAGGTCGGATCGAGAACCCCACCTTTGACGAGCATGCGTTTACCGTGTCCCAGATCGACGGTTTCCTTGTTGAGCCGTTTGAGCCAGGCATGGTTGTGACGATCGGCGAAATAGAAGAAGAGACGCTTGACCTTCACGCTGGCGCAATCTTTCAGGAGCTTTTGCAAGCGAACGGGGCGAAGATTGGCAAGGCCACCGAGCAGTGCATCGACCTGTTCAAAGGTCTCGTTGTTGGGCAATTCGTCGAGCAGTTCGAAAGCGGCGCGCTCGGGCGTAGACAGGGTCAGAGGCCAGTCCCATTGTCCCCAATTCAGTTGAGTGACGTCGCCTCCCCGGAAGGCCGTGACGTCCAGCATCTTTCCGGTTTCGACATTCCAGCGGACGCTGCCTATGCCCTTCGCGACGGGATCGTTTTTGAACAGCCGCTGATCGTTGTGGTAGATGAATTTGACCGTCAGCGGCAGCTTGTCCACCCACGATGGTGGCGCTTTCGGTCCGTAGAGATGAACGCGGCTCGTCGCTTGCGAAAGGTAATGGGCGTATCCCTGCAATTCGAGCGCCGTCCGTCCACCCACCACGAGCGGTGAATAATTCAGGATGCCTTGCAGGGATATCACCACCTGCTGCCAGCTCAGCTCATAGCGTGGCCGCCGAAAGACCCCGCGAGCTGGCTGTTCGAGCCAGCCACGTTGCACATAGAGATGCTGGAGCTGAGTTGAGTAGCCGTGTCGCTTGAGCCAAGCGGAATCCACTACCAGCCCCTCCGGAAGAAGCTTATCGAGCTGGTTTAAGAGTTGACCCCTTTGTCTATCCATGATTGATATAATAGCACATTATCAAACTTCGGTCTAGTTCGAAAAACAAACCAAAAATCAAGCATAACTTGATATATCGAATGATTATTAAACCTAGACCGCCAGCGCCCCGGATTTTGTCTTGCAGCCCCCATTACCCTGGCCAATTCAGGGATCGGTTTCATCGACAAATCTCACCTCCGCGGTGTTCCGGCACTCTATTGAGCCGCCCGAGAGAGATTCCAGCTTCTTAGCGTATCGACGAAACTCGGGTGCTCGTCGGCGAGCAAAAAACGGATTGTTCAGCGTCGCCGAGCGCCACTACGATTTCGCGGAAGAACGCACGCGTAATTGCGTCGTCAGTTCCCCATTGCCAGGGATTGAAAGTTACGACTTGCATATTGGCCTCACCCGGAGGTGTAAGCGCCTCGACAACGAGGTTCCTGATTGAGGTCTTTCCTGAACCCCACTCCCCGCGCAATGCGACGACCAGGCTTTCGCTGCCGCGATGACGATACAGAACGCGCGCGAGTGCCCGTGCGGAATCCCCCTGCCGACGCGATCCGCACTGGTGATCGGAGCGTCAGCAGAGAAAGCGCCCTCCCGAAGCGGATGTAGCTCCGTGCCCCGCCAGTTTCTCCTAACCGTCTTGAGGCCTTCGAATAGCCGCATCATTTCCAAAGAGAATCCATTTCAGGGGGAGACATTCTTGCGAACTGCAGGGACAAGTGCTTGGTCAATTCTGTTCCACCCATCGCGACCACTATGAGCGCCACCGCGAGCCTTTAGAGCGAGGATTCTCCTCGCCAACGGTTGCGGCGCCCCTGAGCACTTCTTCGCCGGATCTGAACAAATGCAGAAGCTCGCCATTAACGACAGGCTTCAACGCTCGGCAGCAGGACAGCCGTCGATCTTGTCAAAAGGAAAAACAATGATGAACGGCAGCAGAACATTGCGGCAGGCTCTGTTGTCGATCACGCTTACATCTTGCCTTGCAGGCAATGGGCTCGCGGCGCCCACAATTTCGGCATATTACCTGACGGGCCCCGGAGCAGAAAAAGGCACGCCGGACTACTACGCGAGTTTGGAAAATCTCAAGGAGCTCAGCGAGAAGATCGAGCACGATCAGACGAATTTCAACAGCCTCGTGCTGTCGTTCGTGCAGCCCAGTTTGACCAAATACACATCGAACGATCTGACCTGCACGGGACTTTTTGGTTATACCTGTAGCCGTGACAAAGGCACAACCAAGACTGTTTCTACGGAGAACAGAGATCCGAAAGCCGATTTCGAGACTCTGAAAAGGATCGTCGCCGATCTAAGAGCCCACGGCGTGGAAACCTCCATAGCAGTCGGCGGATGGAATTTCAGTTGTTATCCCAAGATCTACGATGCGACGGCAGGAAAGAGCAATTCATGCGGCCCCGAGGATGAAGTGTATGATACCTTTCCGAACCCTTCGACTGAAATACCTCGTCCTCAATTTGAAAGCGGCATCATAGGAAGCGACGCGGACAGCGCATACAAGAACATCGTTGCGCTCGCAAATGATCTTGGGGTTACGGGCATCGATGTCGATTATGAAGAGTTCTGGCACGCCGACATCAATGCCAAGTCTTGGACGTTGACTCCCGACAAGATCACACCACCCGCACCGACCAATGATGCGATGAAAGCGGAGATGCTAGACGACAAGGCCTTGATGAAACTTGGCATCGGAGCTGACGTATTTGGCGACGCCATGAAACTCGATCCTGACAGCGACAAGCTTCCACGCGCTATGCCGTGGACGGTCGAGAAGTTCGCTGCGATTCTGAAGTCGCTGGACAACGCGATCACAAGCATCAATCGATCCTTGAAGCTCAGCGTTGCAGCCCCTGCCAACGGTGGGATCCCGAATATGTCGGCCAATTGGGACACTGTCGCTCCGAACTCGGGCATTTATGGAGGTGTATGGCGGGGCGGCAATCTTTATGGCCTGATCTACAACACCGCCCTGCTCCACAAGGCGGAGATCGACAAGTTAAGCCAGGTCGGCATTATGTCCTACGATCTTGGTGAACTGGACTGTGAGCGCACCCGTCCCGGGACTCACATTCCATGCGATCTCGTAGGACAAGCAAACTATTACTATGCGCAGTCCGCGGTTTGGCTCAAAAATGGCAACGGACTGCCGGCAGACTCGAAGTTTGCAGACTTGAACGCAAAAGTCTCAGGATCGAGAACAGGCGCTCGAGCCTCAATTCAGCCCCGCAAGCTCCTGATCACGCCACCGATTACGGTCGGCTTTGAAGTGGGACAACCAGCAAGCGGGAATCTGCCACTTACCAGAGATGATCTGACGAAGATTATAGATGAGACAATCAAGCATTCTCGGTCAGGGATCATCATGTGGGATCTATACAAAAACGTCCGCTTCGATCGAGATCAATGGAAACCGAACTGGGCTAGTCCGAAGGACGTACTAAAGGAGGCTTGCAGAAAAATGGGGCTTTCCGGACAATATTATAACTGCGAAGCCAACATCCCACGCTAGAGGAAGTCCTGTTACTCAAGATCACATCCTGCTGCCTTTAGAGGTTGCGGGTTCTGCCGGCGTAAATTTGTCGAAAGCGAAGCCGATAGCCTTCTATAGGGCCGCTATTGCCTGCTCGGCCGTGGCTTACCAGATTGCCTGGAGCTTTGACTGCCGGATGCACATGAGTTTTGCCAAGGAGCCCCCTAGAATCCCACGAAACTCCCACGTGTGAACAAGAATCGGGGAGCATACGTTGAGCTCTCTGCGACCGGCGCTGGCGAATGCGCGCTGGTTGCAAAGAGATAACTGCGAATTCGCTCCGAGCGGCCACCGATTGTGCAGGGTTAAGGATAAAGCGTGCTTGGATCGTCACTCGAATTGACTGGATCTCGACCCGCGATATGCATAGACGAGAAACTCGCGGGAGTGGCTCCAAAGCCCGATGCCATGGAAAGCGCTGTTGTTTCACCTTGATCATCAACTCATCGTATGAGCCGCTCTCAAGTGCTTCAGGCAGCGGATTTGTTGCGAAGAACTATCTGTTCGCCCCTTTGGCATTCACTAACAAGTTGCTTTGGATCGGCAGAACATCAACTACCTGCTTGCGATTCGCTATCGTCGTCGAGCAAGGCGTCCCGCCATTCATACCGTAGCCGGGACTTCGGAAATGACGTGACGTGTGCTGCCGCGGCGCGGCGTCATTTCGGTTGAGCAGCCTCAGGCCAATCTGTGAACTCCATCTCGAACCGACGAGCACCGGCGGGCATGGTCGTAAATTTGACAGTCTTTCCGGAGAGAGCTGCCAACGAGCCGGATGCGAACTTGAACGCCGTCTTACCCGAAGCTGCGATGCCAGCGGTCCTGTTGTTCTCCATGACTGAGGAGCCGATCCCCTCCAAGAGCTGGCCAACTGCAAATCCTTCGAGCGCGCGGTGAACGTCGAGAGAAGCCAGGTACTTCCCTTTCTCACCGTCCCACTCGCTGACCGATATTCCCGTAATTCCCGCGTCCTTCAACAGCCCATCCGCGACGCGACAGGTGTATTGAAGGCTGACAATGATGTGCCCATTCCGATCGCCTACCGGCTCTCGATCCGTCCCGTCTATGGTGCAATCATAGCGTCGGGTAGAGTCCGCAAGTGCAACCGCGTTCAGCCCGAGCAAACCGAAAACGGAACATAGTACAACAGTGAGAAGGGCTTTTTTCATTTGCGTATGCTTCGCGGATATGCCTCCGGAATAGAGTACAACTTGACGCTACGACCGATTCAAGCGCATTTGACGCGTTGGCGCTCCTCACTCCGGCAACGGACCATTCAGGGCTGATCCGACCGATAGGCACGCAAGTGCCAGCTGCCATGCAAAGTTTGATGCTGCTGGTGGCAGCACCAGGAATCCTTCGACCACGGGATGAATGACTGAAACCTGCTGACGGTGCGAGAGAGGCGGCACTCGCGTCCAATCAGACAACTATATCCGACTCAACAACCCGGAATTTATCGGCAAAGAACGCGCATGATGCGTAACGGAGACAAAAAGGCGAACGAGGCCTCGCTTCCGCCGAAGGAGCAAGACAACTTGAGCGATTGAAACACCGACAATGTCAAAACAACGGATTTGCCCATAGTCGTTTGCGCAAAGTATCGAAAAACGATACTTTGCGCAGATATCTGCGGAAAATCGCCTATGTCCGCCGGACTACCCTGAAGCGACCGATGCTAGCGGGCGTCGTGCGCAAGGACCTTGTTGAGGGCAGCGACTGTCTGCAACTGCTCCTCTCCCGGCCGGGCGAGCGGGTGAACAGCCTAGTCAAGCAAGGCCGCGAGAGCATCGGAACGCACCGAGTTCGCCGAACGGATATACCGACAATCTGGGTCGAATACCCATTAGGAGAATTCAAGCGGGTCGCGCATCGCCGTCTCTTAAGAGGTTAGCAGCGAAGCGCAGCGCATCAAACAACGCGTGTAAGAGGAGATGTTTTTGATTCTCTTCGTGCACAGTCATGGAGGCGGCGAGTTCGATTTATGGAGCGCTACTAGCCATAAGGCAGTTCAGTTCGAGTTCGTCGCGGGTGCGGCAAGCGGCTGCGCCGCGGCTTGCGGGGCGCGGCCGACCGCTACGGTCAACAAGCCCTGCCTCCAGAGCCGCTTTGCGGCCTGCCTGGCGTCGTCCAGCGTCACGGCATCGACGATGGCATTGTGCTTCTCGATATAATCGATCGGCAGCTTGTCCTGCTGATATTGCAGCAGCGCCTGCGCGAGCTTGGAGGAGGTGTCGAGCGCCAGCATCTGCGAGCCCTTGAGATAGGATTTCGCCTCGTCGAGCTCCTTCTGCGTCGGTCCTTCCTCGGCGAGGCGGCGCACCTCCTTCTCGATGGCGTCAATGGTGTCGCCGGCGCGGTCGGCGCGCGTGCCGGTGTTGCCGATGAAGACGGCCGAGTGCTCCATCCAGAGCAGCGATTCATACAGCGAATAGGCGAGCCCGCGCTTCTCGCGTACCTCGCGATAGAGCCGGGAGGACAGCCCGGCGCCGCCCAGGATGTGGTTGACGACGTAGGCGGCCATGAAGTGCGGATCGCTGCGCTTCACGCCGGGCCCTCCGAAGATGATGACGGTCTGCGGCACATCGAGCGGGACGAAGGCGCGCTGCGGCGGCTTGGCCGCCTCGACGTCGGCAATCAGCGTCAGCTTTGCCTTGGGCGGCAGGCCGCCGAAGGTCTGGTCGAGCAGCTTGGCGAGCGTATCCGGATCGACGTCGCCGACGACCGCGACCTTCAAGGTATCCTTCGCAAGCACCCGGCCGACATAGTCCTTCATCTCGGCGACCATGATGGTCGGCACGCTTTCCAGCGTGCCGCTGGTCTGCCGACCGTAGGGATGATCGCCGAAGGCGATCTCCAGGAACTTGCGGCCGGCAAGCGCCGTCGGATTGGTGGTGCGGCGCCGCAGGCCGGAGATCACCTCGGAACGGATACGCTCGACATCGGCGGTGTCGAAATGCGGTGAGGTCAGCGCCATCCGCAACAGGTCGAAAGCCTCGTCCTTGTTGTCGCGGAGCATGCGCAGGCTGCCGCGGAACGTGTCGCGGCCGGCGCTGAAGGAGAGCTCGATGGCCCGGCGATCGAGCCGCTCATGGAAGGTCTTGGAATCGAGATCGCCGGAACCTTCGTCGAGAAGATCGCCGACGAGGTTGGCGACGCCCGGCTTTTCCTTGGGATCCTGCGACGCACCACCGGCAAAGGAATACTCCATCGCGATCAGCGGCACGGTCGCATCCTGCACGAACCAGGCTTCGATGCCGTCCGGCGAGACCAAATGCTCAATCTTGGCAGCGGCGAACGACGGCGCGGTCGCCGCGAGCGAGACGACGAGTCCGCCTGCAAGGGAGAGCGCAGTGCGTCGAGTGCAAAGGAAGGACTGGTTCACGAACGCTTCTCCTCGCGCTTGGAGGTGGTGGTGTCCTTGATCAGATAGCCGGTGACCGAGCGCTTCTTCTCGAGCCACTTTTGCGCGGCGGCGCGCACCTGGTCGGCAGTCACGGCGCGGATGCGATCGGGCCAACTGCGGATGTCCTCGATGGACAGGCCCGTCGTCAACGCGCCACCGTACCATTGCGCCAGCACCGCCTGACTGTCCTGGGCGTAGATCGCTCTCGCGATGAGCCAGCTCTTGATCCGTTCGAGATCCTCGGCACGGATGGGGTTCTGCACGATGTCGGCGATCACGTTGTCGATGACCTGCTCGACCTCCGCGAAGCTGACGCCCTGCTTGGGCGAGGCCGCGATCGAGAACTGGCTCGGGTCGAGCGAGATGCTCGAATAGCTGGCGCTGGCGGAGACCGCGAGCGGTTTGTCGACGACGAGCGCGCGGTAGAGATAGGAGTTGCTGCCGCCCCCCATCAAATGCGCGAGCACCTCGAGTGCCTCGCTCTCGCCGGGCGCCGCGGTCGCGGCTGAGGGCACGAGATAAATGCGCTGCACGCTCGGCTGCTCGACGCGCGGATCGGACAGCGTGACGGTGCGCGGGCCGGCGGGCTCCGGCTCCTGGGGACGGATGCGTTGTGCGGGAATCGCGGGCCGGGCCGGGATCCAGCCGAAATTGTACTCGGCCAGCAGGCGCACGTCGGCGGCTGCGACGTCGCCAGCGATCACCAGGATCGCATTGTTCGGTGCATAAAAGCGGCGGTAGAAGGCGAGCGCGTCCTCGCGATCCAACTTTTCGATTTCTCGTCGCCAACCGATGATCGGCCGTCCATAGGGGTGATTGAGGTAGAGCGCTCCCTCCATCTGCTCGTACAGCCGCGCCTCGGGACTGTTGGCAACCCGCATGTTGTGCTCTTCGAGCACGACGTCGCGCTCGGCTAGCACGTTCTCGTCCTTCAGAACCAGGCCAGTCATCCGGTCGGCCTCGAGGTCCATCATGGTCGACAGTTGTTCGCGCGGGACGCGCTGAAAATAGGCCGTGAAATCAGTGGACGTGAAGGCGTTTTGGTTTCCACCGACGCGATGCACGATCTGCGATAGCTCACCGAGCGCGTGCTCCTCCGTGCCTTTGAACATGAGATGTTCGAGAAAATGGGCGAGGCCGGATTTGCCCGGCGCCTCATCTGCGGAGCCTACTTTGTACCAGATCATCTGCGTCACCACCGGTGTGCGATGGTCCGGGATCACGACCACTTGCAGGCCGTTACCAAGCGCAAAGCTGGTGAGTCGCATGGCGCTCGCAAGACTCTCGTCTGATACGCCGGCTATTACGAAGGCGCACGTCAGGACCCGCGCCAGAAGGCAAACGACCGATCGCGATGAGGTCGTCGGAAATCTTGACAGCAGCCATGATAGATTTTTCGAAACGAAAGCCCGATCGCGCCGTCGAAGGGGCGCGGCATTGTTTTCAAAACGGTTCGTCAACCGCTGGATCGGCCTGGCTTTTTGCAAGCGCCATCGCGATTGGTTCTGTATCAGGAATGTGGTCATGATCGAAGTCATCTGTCGGATGCTCCATGCTTTTGGTTAATCGACAGATCCCCTTGCTTCAGGGGATATCGTCGGCCAGGCGCGTCGCCGACGAACCCAAAGCATTAGTCGTGCCAAAGGAGAAACTGTTTGAACTGCAACGTGATCGCCCTAAGCAGCCTGTCAGCATCTTCACACATCGTCATACATCGGACACGGTGCGCGCGTTGGAACAGGTGCGGCTATCGAGAGACTCCGTCTTGCGAATCACAGTTGCACCCGCCCAGCGCGCTGCTGGCCTGCCCACTTTCTGGAATGAGATGACCAAGTGCATGGGTGGCCGCGATCAGCGCCAGTTCGAGAACTTGTGCAAGGTCCCCGCGGGATGCCGCTGATCGGTTTGTGGTCAGTTCGGCGGTCTAGCCCGATCTATTCACGAGAGCACGGTCGTTCTTGACGTCTGACGGGGGCTGGCGGCTGGCGTGGGTGACCGTCCGGCGTTTTGTCACCGGGTTCTACATCAAGCTGTTTTGTACGCGCTGGAGGAATGGGCGGGTGAGCGGGCGCAGGCCCGGTCGGTTACGGACCGAGCGGGAGCAGCGCGCCGGGCAAGCTGCGGAAGAGGTCGGCTTCGGGGCATGCCGCGGCGAACGCAAGGCGAATGCGGCTCGCGGTTTCGATGACCCGGGCTGCGATTTTCAAGAGACGAAGACGCAGCGTCGCGAACTCGGCAGTGGCCAATTCCCGGACTTTGGGAATGGCGCCGCGCACGGTAAGCATCAACCAATAAGCGGCGGTGTGGAGAACGAGACGGACCTGGTTGGCGAGCGCCGAACGGCAACTGGTGCGATCGGAGGCGAGCTGCGTCTTATGCAGCTTGATCAGATTTTCGGCTTGGCCGCGCGCGCAATACAGGCTGTCGTAGATCCACTCGGCCGAGCCGACATCGAGGCTGGTGACGACGAAGCGGATGTCGAGGCCGAGCATCGTCGCCTCAATACGGGCGACAGTGCGCCGTTCGTGATCCCAGGACTTTGCCTTGTGGCGCGTCTCGGTATAGCCGCGCAGAACAGGCAGGTTCTCGATGGCGCGTCGCGTGCGAACGTCGTCGGCGACCTCGTCGACTTTTCTGGCGAGAGGCTTGGTACCGGACAGACCGAAGATGTAGTCGATGCCGTTGTTCTCGCACCACGTCATGGCCTCCGGCCGAGCATAGTGCCCGTCGCCACGGAACGTAATTCGCGTCTTGTGCCACCGCGTCCGGATATGCCGTATCAGGCGGCGCAGATGGGCACGCACCTCGACGCCGCCCGGCGTCTTGCCGGGCCGCAGCACGACCGCCACGGGCCGGCTCTTCTCCGTGTCGTAGACGTGGATCGGCAGGAAGCAGCGTTCGTCATAATGAGCGTTGAACAGCGAGAGCTGCTGATGGCCGTGGACGACATCGCAGGTATCATCGATGTCGAGCGTGACGGATGCCGGCTCGCGCGGGTAGCTATCCATCCATGCGTCGACCAAAGTGTAGGTCAGTCGGATCACGTCGCGCAGGCGCGGAGCATTCTCCAGGCGCGACAGCGTCGGTTGGGAACACAGATCGCGACCGCTGTCCGGCAGCCGTCCGCAGGCCAGCTTGAATGCGGGATCGGACCGCAGATGATCGAGGTCGTCGGCGTCCTCGTAGCCGCAGCAGATCGCGAACATGCGCGCGCGGAACATATCGACAAGGCTGTGCACGACCCGCGTCGGATCGCGCCGATCCGGGAACACCCGGGCCAAATTGTCGGCCAAACCGAGACGCCGCTCGGCCATCGCCAGAAGCATCACGCCCCCATTCGAGGTTAGGCGTCCACCATCGAAGGCAGCTGTGACTTTCTTGGCGTGAACGGCTGGAAACGAGAAGGGCAGAATCGTATCATCGGTCATGGCGGGCGTGGCGTTCGCGGTTGAGGTGATGGGGTTGGCTTCGCAACCGAATCCTACGCCGCATCAGCGCTTTACACCACGCTCGCCAGCCTCTCAGGCGCCCTCTCGCGAATAAGACGGGCTAGGCTGCAGATAGCTGCAATCGACGTTTCACAACGCTTAAGCTTGCGCGAGCGAAGAAATTGGCGGCTGTGGCGCGAGGGCAGAACGATCTTGAGACCAGGAGCTTGCAATAGAGAAATCGACGCGCGATTCGCCGTTGCCGCATCTGACCGTGATCGAACGCCATTTTATCAAAGGCCAATCACGCATTTAGGATGTAGGGAGCGTAATGGCAGATCTGTCGGCAAAAGCACATCATTCTAGCCGCCGGCAGCGCCTGGCCTCCCGTCATAACGATGCAAGCCTTTGAGCTTTGACGGCTCAAAAGCTTGCAGTTTGCAGCCTCCGGCCGACTCGAGGCACGGAACCTAAGCTTTCGCCTTTGATGGTCGTCCTCTAGAGGCTGTTATGAACCAGCAGCGAGTTTAGCGACGTTTTTGAGCATGATGCATGCGAAGGCGATGAGGTGAAGGTCGGCGAGGGTCTGAGCACATCGCTCGTAGTCTTTGACAAGTCTTCGGAAGCGTGTGGCCCACGCGAAGGATCGTTCGACGACCCATCGCCTTGGGAGCAGCACGAAGCCTCGTTTGGCCTCCGACAGCTTGATGACCTCGAGGGCAATCCCGTGTTCTGCAGCCGCCGTTGCAGGCTTGTCGCCTGTGTAGCCTTGGTCAACGAAGGCGACTTCAACGCTCTGGCCAGTCTCTGCCTGAATCGCCTTGGCGATCCGGCCAATCTCGGCGCGATCGTCGCTGTTGGCGGGCGTGACATGTAGCGCCAGAAGATGGCCGAGCGTATCGACGGCCAGATGTAGCTTCGACCCTTTCTTGCGTTTGGCTCCGTCGTAGGCGCCGCGGGCGCCACTCTCGGGTGTCGAGCGCAGAGTTCGACTGTCGATGATGGCGGCGGTCGGCTGCGCAGGTCGTCCAGCCGCAAGGCGCAGGATGACGCGCAGATCCTCGGCCAGGGCCTCAAAACAACCCGCGCGCAACCACCGCTGCGCCTGTTGATAAACGATCTCCCACGGTGGCAAATCGTTCGGCATCCAGCGCCAGGGCGCGCCGGTCTTCACGATGTAGCGCAGGCCGTTGAAAACCTCGCGAAGCGCGTGCGTCCGCTGCGAGGAGTCCTCAGGCAAAAGTGTCAGATAGGGCGCAACAAGCGCCCACTCATCATCGGAAACGTCAGAAGGATAAGGCTCGCGGGGAATCGACATCCCGCAAACCTCAACCTCTATGGTTAATCAGTCCCTAACAGCCTCTAGTCGGTGCCTTTCGACCCGTAGAGCGAGGAGGGAACGAGTTTAGTGAAACTTGTAGGAGACCTGCAGGAACGTGCCCCATCGTTCCATGCGATAGTTCGCAAGGTAGGGCCCAGAGGTGACGGGAAAGGTGCGCGCCTGCTCGGCGTGGGTGGCGAATTGCTCACTATCTCTCGGACTCCACATCGCCCAGTAACGGCCGCCGACGCCGACGCTGAAATTGCTGGTGATGAAGTACGATAGAAGGCCTTCTATTTGTACCCCATGGCCACCACTCCCGCGATGATCGATGAAGGTCGTGAAGTCGCGCAGCAGATGATTGTCGCGCCCCTGGAAATCCGTCCAGGGCAAATAAGCGACATCGGCGCTCACGCGCCAACGATCGAGAAACATGGTCTCAGCGTTGAGGCCGATGCGCAGCGCATTCCAGTTGGTATCTTGGCTGCCAATTGTCCTTTGATCGCCCGGCGCGAGACATTGAAGCGACGCGATCCGAACGCATCCTGTCGAATCAGACTTTTGGCCGTAATAGGTCCAGCCGGTGAATCCACCGATCTTGTACGTGCTCCCACGCAAAAAATCATAGCCCGCATCGGCCGTGTAGTACATGAACTTTCCGTTCGCCTGACCCGAAATCGTGTTGGTATAGGCCATGGGATCGCCGGCGTCCGGAACTAAGCCCCAATCTTCATCATTCTCATTCCCGCTGTTAAAGAGCCCGAATCCGATATTGCCCTTCAGGAAGATCCCCCAGGGGCTGTCAACCCGTTCGAACAACTCACCGGAAATCCCATCCAGCTTGTGATAGGTCAGCCTCGACACAAGACCGGGCGGACCATTTTCCCATTGAAATTTTCCTCGGCTCAGCCAGAGCCGTGTGCCGCTTTCAAGCGACCAGCCTGCGGCGAAGGGAATAGACGGCGCGCTAAAGGTCGGCTTTATCGGATAGAGCGGCGTATCGGGCCATCGCGGCGTCAATGCATCGGCATCAAAATGGTAGTTCAGAGCGATCTTGCCGATCTGGTAGCCGCTGGACAGGTGAGTGGTGTTAGCTGGCACCGTTGCCAAGGGTGGATATTCTAGCGTCGAAGGGGTTGCCACACTTGGTCCGCCGAACTTCAGATAATCATATTCGAGACTGACCGACCACGCCGGCGTGAGCGCGTGTTCGACACCCGCGCCGATGATGCCTCCGAAACGACCATAGTCAAAATGGGTTGCATTCTGTGGCGCCCATCCGGAGGGGTAAGGCTTGCTACGAAACTCGTTACCGTTGGCGATATCGCCGTGGTTGTGTTGCCAGGCCACACCTGCTCTGAAATAGGCAAGCGTGCGGCCCTGCGGGCCAAAGGCATAACCCAGCCGGCCGGTCCCGGTGACGAAGACGTCCGGACTTGCGTTGCAGTTTGCGCTCACGAGAACACCGGAAGCGGCAAGACAGGTGTTTGCACCGTCCGAGATGGCGCCGCTGACATCCAATTCAAGGCCAAAGACCCAATGGTCCCTCTGCCAATTGTAACCGATCTGCGCTCCTGCCAGGAATACAGGGGTTTCGACCACGTCGCCATAGATCGAGGGACCGTAGGGATCACTAAATGATGTCCGGCCGTAGCCCCCGCCGACCTGCCCGCCGAAATATCCTCCAGTCCAGCTCCATAAGACAGGCGGGAGCTTTACTGCCGGCTTAAAATCTGCCGAATTGACGACCCCGCTTGCAACGAGCGCAGCTGTTGCCGTCCCCCAAAACAAAAGTTCAGATCTCATATCACCTCACGAACACACAACGCGCGCGCCATCTTGCAACGAAGGCCGAATGATCTCGCACTGCTTCCACGGGGCGAATGTTGTGCAGGATCTAGGCCATCGCACGCGGCTCGCATTCCCTGCAGTTGCTCGTCAGTGATGTCGCCTTCGCAACAAGACCGATGATCTTTGAAACAAGTCCGCGTCTGATGTCGGTCATACCGCGCGCGCTTGACGCTCGGCATCCAGCGGATGGATAGGGGGACGCTCTGTAATCGTCCGGTGACGATAGCGGCAGACGTGCTGTTGACTTACAAGATATGGATCACGCAGCCCTCAAGTAGGCCGCTCTGCCCGGATAGAGATCCCGAGTTGATTTGCTGAAGCATGTCGCGTTCTGGCCACATACGAAGCCAGTCGATCTCCACTCCTGCCGCCAACGCAAACAGCAACACACAGGGGGCCGAATGTATGTGATACGTCCCAGGGAAGTTGGGATCGTCCGGATGACGAAAGCGTTTGTACTTGGCCTCAGCCGCGCCCTCGATAGGATTGATGTACCTTGCCCGACCTGCAATGCAGGTCCGCCGAAATACGGCCACGTCTTGCTCCTGACGTCCTACTATCCTAGCTACGAAATAATTCGTGAAGATCATTTGGGACGCACCAAAGCGGCTCGCCAATCTCGACAAGCACGGGATGGATTTCGCCGATCTCAACGAGAAGTTCTTCGATACGGCCGTCGTCTTGGAAGCCAAGCGAGACCGTTATCGCGCAATCGGCCTGAATATTCGCGGCGTTATTTCGCGATGTACGGCAAGGAGGCCGTCAGCATCATCAGCATGCGCCCAGCCAGTAAAGCAGAAAGGGAGCTCTATGAAGCGAATCGTCGCTAAGAAGCGCTATACCGCCAGCGATATGCGTGCTGTAAGCGATAACCCCGAATGGACTAAACGCGACTTTGCAAAGGCAAAAGCCATCCACGAGGTCTTCCCAACGATGCGAACGGGCCGCGGCCCCAATAAGGCGTCTACGAAGAAGCTGGTTTCGCGGCGGCTCAGCCCCGTTGTTCTAGATCATTTCAAGGCTGGCGGCCCCAATTGGCAGAGCAGAATCGACGAAGCGCTTGTGAAGATTGTTAAACGAAAGGCTCGATAGCCGATCCGTCGTTTGACAGGAGCGCGGGAGCAATCCGATCGCGGATTTGCAAGGCGCGCTAAGATCCACCTCACTCCCATTAAGGCAAAACGCCGAAGGTACGGCCTTCAGCAAAACCAAAGAACCGCAGCAAAGCAGCGAAGCCCGACAGAAAGCCGGGCTTCGCCTCTCTTGAGACGGAGGGCAACTCCGCTCCCCTACGCTGTCGGCTGGCCAGTTTTGCCGTCCGACCTCAAAAGCCAAAGTCGAGTTGACGCGGCCAAGAACGCCAGTGCTCACAAACGTGCTCACGGCGTCCAAGGCGTAGTCGTGTGTACGCGTTCACGTGCACGCGCTTTGGCTCCGAATTGGGATCATCTCCCATTTTGGTTCTCCATGATTTGGCGGGTGGAAACCCGCTACTCCAACTGCCCCTTGCAGTTGCGCTTGCGTGGAGCCCGGCGTGAGCCGGTCATGGAGACGATGCCGACGCTGGTGGGAGACAGATTCTAACCGATTCGCGTAACCGAGTTGGTCCTTGCAGCCGCCTGCGCAGGAACGTGCGGAGGACCCGAGAAGGTGCTGCTTAGTAGGGTTGGCGGCAGCGTCAGACGCATTCCAGGCGCGCCCCTTGCCGACTCTACGTTGCAGAAATACTGCGCAATAGCGGCTATTGAAGCAGCCTTCCAAACGCCTGGGTGGGAGTTGACGCGAGAAAAACTTCTCGACGGCGAATATGATGCAGCGTCATTTATGGCAGATCGTCATTCGAACATCCCCATAAGCTCGCGATCATAAAGGAGATCAGGCTCCATACGGTGAGCTCGGACGTGGATTGAGGCAACAAGAACGGACATTATCGAGTGCGGCTTGAGGGAAACGGGTGGACCTTTCCGGCGACCTGGTGATCACCGCACCCAATTTGGTCGGGCGCACGATGGTTTGGCTATTTTATCTGGACAGCTATCTGATTGTCCGCTGCTGGCAGCGCATTGCCGCTTGACGCGGAAGCGGTGCACCCACAGGGATTCGCTTGCTCGATCACCAGGTACGGAATAAGAGCGTTGCATACTGAGAAAGGAATTATCGAGTGCACTACGATTTCGACAAGCATCGCCGCGGGATCCGGATGGGTTTTGCCGCGGCACAAGCAGTTCACCGGCTGAGCGGACCAGCGCTTAGCTGACCTTTCAAAAAGCACGGCCGGAGCCCTCCCCTTCAATAGAGAACTGGAGGGGATAATGTTTCATGCTTTCCGCTAGGCGCACGATAGCACTGATCAGGATTTGGGCGAGGGAAGTTGATGCGGTTCATACACACGTCGGACTGGCAGCTCGGTAAGCCGTTTGGACGAGTGCCCGACCAAGCTCGCACCGCTCTATTCGAAGCGCGTCTCGATGCGATTGACACGCTTGCCGCCGCGGCGCGTCGCGAAGGCGCCAAAATCGTGCTGGTGGCTGGCGATGTGTTCGATAGTCCAGAACCAGGTGACCGCGTCTATCGTCAGGCGCTCACGCGAATGAAAGCCGCATCAGACATACGTTGGGTCCTGCTTCCGGGCAATCACGATCCGGCGCGTGCCGACGGTCTCTGGAGCCGTCTCATCGGCGAGGTGCCCGACACTGTAACCGTGTGCCTCGAACCACGGCCTCTCGAACTCAAGGATGGATTCTGGCTGCTCCCTGCCCCGCTGCAGTTCAAGCGGGCGCTAGAAGACCCGACTGCATGGTTCGATTTCGCGGAAACCCCCGCGGGCGCGAAGCGCATCGGTCTCGCACATGGTCCAATCCGAGATTTCGGTTCCCGCGAAACGGCTGGAAACCTGATTGCGCCGGATCGAGCGCGCCGGTCCGGCCTCACCTATCTTGCGCTCGGCGACTGGCACAGCCGGCACGAAATCGATCCCAACACCTATTATTCTGGAACGCCTGAACCTGATGATTTCGGCCGCGAGGTGAGCGGCGTCGCGCTTTGCGTGGACCTAGGTTTCGAAAGGCCAAGCGTAGCGGACCTATCGACCGGGCGCTACCATTGGAGAGCAGAAACTTGGTCGCTCAGCAGCGCGGCCGACCTGAACGTCTTGCTCGCCGGTCTGGCCCCTGCCGTCGAGCGTCGAAACCTTATCTTGCGTCTTAAATTATCTGGCCTTCTCACACTCGCAGAGCGAGTGGTTCTACGCGACCGGCTCGAAGGAGAGCTGGCTCACGAAGTGCGCTGGCTTGACCTCAATCTCGACGATCTCTATGCGCGTCCGAGCGATACGGACCTCGCTGACATCGATGCCCATGGCGTGCTGCACGTGGCTGCCGAACGCCTGCAGGCCTTGTCTGCGGAAGGCGGCGTGCTCGCCAAGCGCGCTGCCGCCGCGCTCGAGCGCCTTTATGTCGAACAGCGCCGAGCCGCCCGCGCGGAGGCACACTGATGCTGATCCGCGACCTCGCTATCGATAATTTCCGAAAGTTTCGCCGGCCGATCCGGCTGGCCGGCTTCAAGGCCGGCTTGAACCTGGTGTGCGACCAAAATGAAGCAGGCAAGTCGACAGCGCTTGAGGCATTGCGAGCCGTGTTGTTCGAACGGCATGGATCGCGAAGCGATCGCATTCGTTCGTTTCGGCCGCATGGCGACGATGTAGCGCCCTCTGTCGATTTGACTTTCGAGATCAGGGGCGATGTCTGGAGGCTGCGCAAACGCTTCCTCCAGAACGCTTCGGTGGAGCTCGAAGGGCCCAATGGGCGCGCGACTGGCGACGAAGCCGAGGAACGCCTGCAAGCGCTGCTTGGGTTCGCTCGCGCTGGCAATCGCGGCGCCGACGATGATAGTCGCGGGGCGCTAGGGTTGCTTTGGGTAGAGCAAGGCCAGTCCTTCGTGTTTGGAGTCCCGGGGCAAGGTGCCCGCCGGACGCTTGAGGAGGTTCTGGCCAGCGAGGTCGGCGTTGTAACCGGCGGCCAGCGTACGACTACGGTGCTGCAGGCCATTGAACGAAATCTCGCTGATTTTCACACCCCGACGGGCCGCCCCGCCCGCCGCCTCCTTGAGGCTCAGGAAAGAGCAACTGCCGCCTGCGAAGAGGCGCGCGTTGCACAGGCCGAGCTGGAGCAGTTCGATACAGTGCTCAATCGACTCGAGTCGAAGCGTAACGAGCAACGGCGGTTAGTTCGCGAACTCGAGGATCCCGAACAGGGCGAACGTCTCGCCCAACTGGAGGCCGATATCGATCGCGCGAAGGCCGCGGGACAAGCATTGCGCACTGCCGAAGCAATGCTGCGCGAAGCTACCGGCGAACGCGTGCGATTGGAAGCCCGTGAGGTATCTCGGCGCGAGTTACGCGACCAATTGGAGCGCGCCGAGCGGACCGCAGCGACCGTACGTCAGGTCGCCGCGGATCATGACGCCGTTCAGGGATCGGCCGAGCAGGCCGAAAGTGAGGCGGCCGCAACACTCGAGACCGCTCGGGTCGCCTTGCGCATGGCCGAGGAAGACAGGCTTTCAGCGCAACAAGCGCGAACTGCGCGAATGCGCCAGCGCGCGCTTGCCGCAGCCTTTGCCCGCCTCGAGGCCGCCGAAAGGATTGCAGCCGAGCTCCAGGCGCGTCGCGGCGAAGTCGCGGCGATTCGGATGACGCTGGAAGCGAGCGCGCGGTTGCAGGAGCTCGAACAGACCCTCGTCGAAGCCAAAGCGGCCGCCACCGCTGGCGCGGCCCTCATCAAGATCGATTTGCTGCAGACGGCGCCGCAAGTTCGCCTGAACGGCGCTCTGGTAGAGGGCAGCAGTCGCGTCTTCGTGACCGACACCCAGACTCTCGTGTTCGAAGGTATCGGAAGCGTGACGGTTACGCCGCCTGCTTCTGGAGCCCCTGCACAAGCCCGACTTCGTGCAGTAGAACAGGATCTCGCCGCGTTTCTCGCCGAGGTCGGCTGTACCGATACAATCACCGCCAAGGAGACGGCGCGAGCGCGTGTGGAAGCGACCCAAGCGGTCTCTGTGCTGTCGGCTCGACTTGCGGCCTCCTGTCCCGAGGATCCGGAGCTCGGCATTGCCGCAGGCCTGGATTCGCTGCGAGGCGCGCTCGCAGCCACAGACCGGCCAGCACAGCTCGCCGAGGATGGCACCGATCGAACTGAAGGCGATTTCGAAGAAGCCTGGCGGGCCGCGCGCACCGCTGAACGAGAAGCCGAGGGTCGTCGCCAGGCTGCGCTCGAGACGCTGCAGGAGGCGCAGCTCGCCCATGTTCGCCTGGCGGGTCAGGTCGAGCGCGCTGTAGCAGACGTTTCACGGCTCGGTGACCAACTCGCGACCGAGCTCGAAGCTTTCGACGATATTGCACTCGGCGCCGCATTGGCGGCTGCAAAGGCAACCGAAGCGCGTGCGATCGTTGCTCGCGACGAAGCGCGGCGCGCCGTCGAAGGACTCGACGAGACCGTGCTGGTGCAGCGTCGCGACAATCTACGCAAGCGAGGCGAGCGACTGGCCACTGACAGGCTTGTTCTTGTGAGCGAAATCGCCCAGCTCGAAGAACGCGCCAAGACGCTCGGCGGCACGGGGCCGACCAGCCGGGCGGCAGCCGCCGCCGAGCTCGCGGAGGCTGCGACCGCAGCACATGCCCGGCTGAAGGAGGAAGCCGAGATGCTCGCGATGCTCGCGGAGACCATCCGCGAAGCACAACGCGAAGCCGCCCGTCGTCTTCTTGCACCCATCACACAGCGCGTCACGCCCTTCGTCGGCCGGCTCTTGCCCAATGCATCGATCACATTCGCGGAGGATCTCCGTCCGATGCAGCTGTTGCGCGCCGGCCGCGAAGAAGCCACCGATGATCTCAGCAAGGGGACCCAGGAACAGCTTGCCGTCCTCACGCGCATCGCCTTTGCGGACCTACTCATCGAGAACGGAAAACCTGCCTCGCTTGTGCTCGATGACGCGCTGGTGTTTGCGGATGATGATCGCTTCGAAGTCATGCTGGAGATATTGACCGAAGCCGCCCAGCGCATGCAGATCATCATTTTGAGCTGCCGCACCAGCGCCTACCGCGGTCTCGAGGCTAACCGGATCATGCTTGCATGATAGCCCAAAGCGCATCTCAGCGGATCGCCGCAGCCCACTCAGTCGGATCAAGGAAGAAATGCATGGCGGCCAAGAGCAAGGCCGAGATCGCGCAGGAATTTGCCCAGAGCGCGCTGAGCGCCACCCCAGTGATCATCCTCGGGAGTGGCGCCTCGGCGGCGCATGGTGTGCCGGGAATGGGAGCGCTGGCAAAGCATTTGTCTGCCGCGTCGCTTCCCTCTAGATGGACAGCTGAAGAGAATGCCGAATGGACGTCGTTCATTGGTCATCTCAAGGCCGGCACCGATCTTGAAAGCGCGCTACAGGCGGTACGTCCTACCGAACGCCAAACCCAGTTCATTGCAGGCGCGACACGGGAATTTCTGCTGCCTTCCGACCTGGCTGTCCTCGCATCGCTATTGGCCGATCGCCACACCTTGCCGCTAACCAGGCTTTATCGGCACCTCTTCGACAGCACGCACACGACGATCCATGTCGTCACGCCCAATTATGACCGGCTCGCGGAATACGCCGCCGACGCGGCCGATGTTAGCACGTTCACGGGCTTCAACCATGGCTATCTGCAGACCCGGGCGCGGGCGCCCAATACCCGTGTCACCGTGAACGGGCGGCCGTCGCGCACGGTGGCGATCTGGAAGGTCCATGGCTCCCTCGATTGGTTCCAGGACGCAGCCAACCAGATCGTTGGCGTGAGAAGCGCCCTCCCAATCCCGGCGGCCTATACGCCGCTCATGATCACGCCGGGAATTGACAAGTACCGCCTGACCCATGGCGAGCCGTTCCGCACAATCCTGAGCTGCAGCGACGACGCGCTAGAGAATGCCCGCTCTTATTTCTGCGTCGGCTACGGTTTTAATGATGAGCATGTCCAGACCAAGCTTATTGAGCGTTGCGACTATAATTCCATACCGCTGGTCGTGATCACAAAGGAGCTGACGGTCAGCGCCAAGGCCTTTCTGACCGGCGGCCGTTGCCGCCGCTATCTCGCCATCGAAGACAGCGCCGCAGGCGCTCGCGCATATACGCACGATGCGCCAGCAGGATTCGACCTAGACAAGCCGCTGTGGCGCCTCGACCGATTTCTCGACCACATAACAGGAATACCCGCATGAGCATGCTCGACTTTGCCGATGCAGAGGCGCTCGGACGTGTCCAATCGGTCGATACCGCCACCGTGATTGTTCGCGTCGATGATGTCGATGCATTGCGAGCACTACAGGTCAATCGGCTGGTCGCGCTCCAAAGCAGCTTGGCCGGCCACAAGCTGATTGGCGTTATCCACAAAATCACGCGCACCGCGCTCGAGGAGGCGAAAGTGGCCGACGTGGAGCGTGCCGACGAGGCTCATCCCGAGGTTAATCTGGTCCGCATCACGTTGATTGGAACTCTGCTCGACCGGGACGGGACGCGGGCCAACGTATTCCGGCGTACGCTCGAAACGGTTCCGGAAATCGATGCATGCTGTTTCGCACTTGAGGGCGAACGGCTGACCCGCTTCATGGGCGTCATCTCTGAGGTGACTGGGGGAGCTCAGCGTCTGTCGCTCGGCGCTTACACTCTCGATCCCAACGCGCAGGCTTTCGTCAACGGCAACAGGCTTTTCCAGCGCCACGCCCTCGTCGTCGGCAGTACTGGCTCCGGTAAATCCTGGACGACAGCGCGTCTCCTGGAACAAGTGGCCGAGCTTGAAAGCGCAAACGCTATCGTGTTCGACATGCATGGCGAATATGCGTCCATGGCCGGCGACGGTTTCGTGCATCTTCGAGTCGCGGGTCCGGGCGATATTGATGCGGACAAAGGCCTCACTGACGGCGTGCTTCACCTTCCCTACTGGCTGATGAGCTACGAAGCGCTAGTCTCGATGTTCGTCGACCGCAGCGACCAAAACGCGCCTAATCAGGCCATGGTTATGTCCCGTGCGATCGTCGATGCGAAGACCAGCTTCCTGACTGCAGGGGGCCACACTGATGTCCTCGCCAACTTCACGATCGACAGCCCCGTCCCTTTTGCGATGGCATCGGTGCTCGCGGAACTCGATCGTCTGAATACGGAAATGGTGCCAGGCGTCAGGGCCGAAAAGCAGGGCGACTTTCACGGGAAGCTCAGCCGCTTGATTCAGCGCCTCGAAGGCAAGCGCACAGATCGTCGACTCGGGTTCTTATTTCCGGCAGCGGGCGTCGCCGATGGCTATGAGTGGCTCGATGAAGCAGTCACGCTGCTCCTAGGCGGACGAGCTGCCAAGGGAGGCCGCGGCGGGGTAAAGGTGATCGACTTTTCCGAAGTACCCTCGGACATTCTGCCGCTAATCGTCGGCATGGTTGCCCGTATGGTCTTTCATGTGCAGCAGTGGAGTCCGCAGGGGGCGCGTCATCCAGTGGCGCTGTTCTGCGACGAGGCGCATCTCTATATTCCCCAGGACGCGACCTCCGGCGCCGCCGAGAATGCGATCGCGACCTTTGAGCGCATTGCCAAGGAAGGCCGAAAATATGGCGTTGGGCTTGTCGTCATCAGCCAGCGGCCCGCCGAAGTGAATCGCACCGTCGTCAGTCAGTGCAACAATTTGATTGCCATGCGCTTGACCAATGGTGACGATCAGACGGTGGTACGCCGCCTGCTGCCCGATAGCCTGGGCGGTTTTGGTGATCTGCTGCCCGCGCTCGACACCGGCGAGGCCCTCGTGGTTGGCGATGCGATCTTGTTACCTACACGCATCCGGATCGCAAAGCCGACCAACGAACCGCTTAGCGGCACGATTGAGTTTTGGGACCGCTGGGCGGATCCAAGGGCTGCAGCCGCGCTCGACAAGGCCGTGGAGAGTTGGCGCCGTCAGACGCTCGTCAAATAGCGTTGGGTCAAACCGAGCTACGGAGGCAGCCCACGCCGCTTATCGCGCCCGTCACCCGTTTCACTTCGGGTCGCCTATCTGCGGGCAACTTCCATTGGCTGCCGCGATCGTCGGCCAGGAGAAGTTCGAATCGTGGGGCTCGCAACAACCCTCTTGCGGTTGGTCGAATACCGAGTTCCGAGATTAGCTGCTTGACAGCGGGATTTCTGGGACCTGCGTCCAGAACGTACGGAACATCTTCTAATCGATTGATTTTGTTGCTGCGATGCGCGTTTCCGCTCACGAGGCGAGCTAGTGCCCATAGTCCTTGGCGGGCGCATTCCCGGAGGAGCGCGTTATTCCATTTTCCGATGCACAACTCCGGAATACTCTCGAATTGCAGAAGTGACCCAGCCTATATTGCTAATTGCGTGAAGACATTGGTGCGCAGCGTGCCAAAAAGGAGGGTACGCGGGCATCTTTATCAATCCTGCGATGTTTTTTGTAACGTAGCATTTGGGGGCAGAGGTTGGAGCAGGCACGGGCTGGGGGATCGGTGGGCGGAACGCTGAAGGTAGTTTGCACCGCCGCGGACAACATCAATGTTGCTTTTTATCAGAACGCGGTCCCGATTATCCGCGAACTGGCGCTCGAAAATCGTGAAGGCCGCGACCTGAGGGAGCTTTCGGTGCACCTCACGTCAGAACCCGCGTTCATGACGCCGGGGGTCTGGCATATTGAACAAATCGCGGCCGGGGCGACACACCATATCCGTAGCCTGGATCTGAAACTGGACCCGGCATTCTTAGCAGCTATCAATGCCTCGAGACGAGCCGAGTTGCGCATCCGTGTGGAAGCGGCTGGCGAAACTCTTGTCGAGAATGCCAGCGAGGTCAATCTGCTGCCGCCGTCGCACTGGGGCGGTGTCAATGCCGCGCCCGAACTGTTGGCGGCCTTCGTCAGACCCACAGATCCCAGCGTCGACGTCATCTTGCGGGAAGCCTCGAGCAAGCTGGCCACGGCGGGACGCGACGACGCGATGGACGGGTATCGCAAGAAGACCAAGGCTAGAGCCTGGGAGATCGCCGACGCTCTTTGGGCGGCGCTCGTTTCCCACTCGATCGCCTACGTTCTTCCTCCGAAGAGTTTCGAACGGTCGGGCCAGCAAATTCGCGGACCGAGCGAGATCCTTTCTCGCAAGGTCGGCACCTGCCTTGATCTGGCGCTTCTCTATGCGTCCTGTCTCGAACAGGCAGGCCTCAATCCGGTGCTGGTCCTGACCGAAGGCCATGCTTTCGTTGGCGTGTGGCTCGTGGATGAAGATTTCTCGAGGCGATGGCCCGCGGCGAATTGCACACCCTCGTTCCGGAGACTGAGCTTGACGGACGCCTCACCGATCTCTACCGCGCCTCCCGCCTCGCTTTTGAGGAAGGCGGCGCAAATATCCTGTATCTGTGCCTAGGCTTCCTTAAGTGGACACCACAGGAGGGCGCGGGGCCTTACCGCGCACCGCTGATCCTCGTTCCGGTTCAGCTTGAACGCAAAAGTGTGCGTTCCGGATTTCGGCTGGCGCTACACGAGGACGAGGCACGATTCAATCCGACATTGCTACAGATGCTGAAGCAGGATTTCGACCTGTCGATACCGGAGCTTGAAGGAGAATTGCCACAGGACGCCAAAGGTGTCGATGTCGCGGGGATCATCTCCCGCCCGCGCATGGTGGGACGAGGGGCACATGCAGATCGCCTATCTGGCCTACAAGCGACTGTCCGATCCCGTCCGGGACAAGGCCGACGCCTTGCTGAAGCTGAACGGGGACTACGCTAAGTGGACGGCGGGCGCGCCCGACGACAAGACGGCCAAGATGTACGCATTCGTTCACGCCGCCACGTGGGCCGACGACATCAAGACCAAACAATACGGCTACACGCGCGACGCCGTCACGAGCCCCACGGCGGGACAGAACATCGGCTATTCGGACCACAACCAGCACGCATTCTGGCACTTCAAGGACATCGATTTCAGTCCAGACGGGACGCCCCTGCCCCCCGTGGATCCGGTCGACTTCGTCACGCAGCTCAAGCTCCTGACCGCGGCCCTGCCCGCATCGTCGGGCGCATCTGACGACGTGCGTTCGTACGATCTCGTCTGGATCCTGCATCTCGTCGGCGATGCCCACCAGCCTCTCCACGCGGCCGCACGGTACACGGTCCAGATCCCGGATGGCGACGCTGGCGGCAACGCCGAGTCCGTGATTCCGGCGAGCGGCTGGAGCATGGCGCTGCATGCCTATTGGGACGCGATCTTCGGTGGCTATTCTTCGCCCTATGGCGCGATCTTCGACGCGGACGATAAGGACGGATTGTCGAGCGTCGGCGTCAGCCAAGCTGAGGCGCAGATTGCCGATCCCGCCGTATGGGCTCAGGAGAGCGCAGATCTTGCGAAACAGTTCGCGTATGCGCCGCCGGTCGGCGCGGGAAAGAACCCGGTCTTCCTAACGCGCGAGTACGAGACCAATGCCAAGAACGTGGCCCGAGCGCGGGCCGCCTTGGCTGCGGCCAGACTGGCCAATCTGATCGACAACGCGCTGAAGTGATTTTTTTTGCCGACCACCGGCGAGATGCAGAATTGGAGGATCGAACAATGAAAAGATATTTTGCGGCTATCGTGGTATCCGTAGCGTCGTTCCTGGTCGAGCCTGTCTTCGCAGCGTCGCCGCTCGCCCAATTGACGCCAATCACCGGGACGCCTGTCTTCTTTGACGCGAAGAAAATTACGGCCGTCGTCGCTCTGCCGACCAGCGAATTTCGCGTCGACGCCGAAACCTTGCGCCTTTCGCCGCAAATCTTCTTTCCGGTGCCGGCCGAGCTGTCGTCGAACGGTCCGAAACCGCCGCTTACGCAGGTGCTCTGCATGTTCGCAAACCTGATGCCAGTGAAAGAGTCCGTGGACGACGTCCTCAAGCTTGCGGGCCGCGACCAATTCGTTCAGTTCACGCTGCTTTCCGGCGACAAAGTCTGGATGCGAGCCTCCGCGATCGGCTGGCTATCGCGCGAATACCCGGCCGCGGCGAACCCGGGCGCCGGCAGCTACCTCGGTTTCGGCCTGGCTCCCGGACGGCCGACGGCGGTGAAGGAAGACGTCGGCACCGTTCGCAAGGCCATCGAGCAGGCTTTGCCGAACTAAGGCCGCCGCTCCTCCACGCATATCTACCGCGGGGCGGGCGCGCGAAGCGGTTCTATTTGCGGCGATGGCTGGCAGATCGGCCCGGACGAATCTGGCGACCCTCATCGGTCTAGTTTGGGCGATTCACACCACAGTGGTTCATTTTGACGTGTCAAGCATCTTTACTGAATCACAGTCCTTCCAGCAGCTTGCCCATCGTTCACCGGCGTTTTTCCCGTACCGGATCGACGGCCTGCACCGCAGCTCCCTTGGGCCGAGCGTCATGCGTTGACTTACCCGCGGTAACTGCAAACGCATGAGCTTTTGCTAACGCATGATCTACTGATTGCCGACAGCTAGGACAACTGCTTGAGACCGCGCATTGGTCACGCATGGCCGTGGCCGCAGACGGCAGCGCGAGGACATCTATTCGAGGCATAATCACGCCATACAAGCTGATCATCGTGCCCGTGTTGGTGCAAGCCAGCCAGTCATCGCATCGCGCCGATGCTGATCGTGGCCGACCGCCAGGGTTGAGCCGTATCGGTTGGTCCAATGAAATATCTTGCCGGGTTCGTAGACTGTCTGGCCGATGAACCAAGCCGCTGTCCGACCGCCTTGTTGTCGGATCCCACAAGGCCTATCCGGCTCACGGCGCAGCGACGGCTTCAGGGGCGTGGGTGCTCTTGATCGGAACATTCGCTTCGATACCGGGAGGCGACAGCGACAATTCCGGCGCCTTACAACTGCTAAAGCGGCCGGTTGCATGAGAAAGCCAAACTCTGGCGGCACAAAGTGTTCCTCCTGCGCTCGCGCAGCGCGCCCAATCCGTGAAAGCCAATTCTTTCTGTTGCTTTCAGAATGCACTTGACGGTTTCACACCGCACCGTGCCGGTAGCATGCAGAGCCGGTTTACGGTCGACAGCCTTAGTCAGGCCTGCGCGAGGTCGGCGATTGTTGATCGTTTCATCGCACCTCCCATACGTGCCATCAACGCATGATGTTATACGACGCAAAGAGACTCTGTTCTGAATGGCAGCACCATCAATGTCGTAACCACAGGAGCACAATTTTATCGCGGCGGATGATCCTATCGTCTCCATCACCATCATCCAACCTCGACTTCCATGACTCGACGGAAGCCATTAAGGAACCTTCTCGGATGTCGATCACCCCGGAAACGGCCGCGTTCTTGCATGCCGAAACACACCGTGCCCGGGCTTTCTTCTGGGGTGCTGGGTTTGCGACATTTGCGTGGAGGCTCAACTATGCGTCGCCCCTGTTCGAAGCAAGGTTTTGCACAAGGTCTTTACTGGCACGGCAATTGCTCGACCGTGAATGTCCGCCCTCGCCAACCTTTTGGGTTCTGATGTTCCTGCGACTTGGCAATCATTGCCGCAACAGAGAGCCAGCTGTGACAGCGCATTCGCAATTTCAGGCGCAATGCGGCAGGTCCGTTTCGATCTGGCCGCAGCCTAACGGCTACTCCACCAACTCGGTCATCTGATGGGAAGTCAGGAGGGAGATGAAATGAGTACAGGGTCCAAGGCTGTCACCGGATGGGGTGGCAACCCTCAGATACGACCTCGTCTCCGCTGTATGACTGCCAGAAGCGAACGAGGTTGGAGGGAATCCGACCAGCCTCGAACGCGATCCAACACGAGCCCTCGGAGAGGAAATGATGATCAGGTATGCAGTCGTCGGCGCTGGCTCGATTTCGCAACAGGCCTTCTTGCCGGGAGTCGGACAGGCCGCAAACTCGAAGGCTACCGCAATCGTAACCGGTCATCGAGACAAGGCCGCGCGACTGGCGGATTTCCATGGTGTTGGTCAGGTCGTCAACTATGACGGATACGATGCCCTTTTGAGAGGCTCCGACGTCGACGCGGTATATATTGCTCTGCCCAACCACTTGCACGCTGACTACGCTGTTCGGGCGGCTCGCGCTGGCAAGCACATTTTGGTCGAGAAGCCGCTGGCTACCAACGAACAAGATGCCCTCGCCATGATCGCCGCTGCGCGCGAGGCCGGCGTGCTTCTGATGACCGCCTACCGCCTCCACAACGAACCCGGAACCGTCGCGGTGCTCGACCATATCCGCAACGACGCGATCGGCCGACCGCTTTTCTTTCAATCGGTGTTCAGTTTCCAGACGGCGGCAGGAAACCACAGACTCAAAGCTGCGAGTTGGGGTGGACCGCTCCAGGACGTCGGGGTCTACTGCGTCAACGCGGCGCGTCATATCTTTGCTGAAGAGCCGATCGAGGCCGTGGCAATGGCGCACCGACCGATCGATGACCAGCGATTCGGCGAGGTCGAAGCGTCGGTTGCGGCCTTGCTGCGTTTTCCTTCAGGCGGTTTGGCCCAATTCGTCGCCAGCTTCGGGGCGGCTACCGTCGACAATTATCGGGTCGTCGGAACGGCGGGCGATCTCGAACTCGACCCCGGCTTCAGGTTCGAGACGGCAACAAAATTGCGACTGCGCCGCGACGGCGAGGCCGGCGAAACCCAGTTTCCGCACATCGACCATTTTGCCGCGCAGGTGCAGTACTTTTCAGATTGCATCAAAGCTGGAACGCCGCCCGAAGCCGATGGCGAGGAAGGCTTGGCGGACCTGCGCGCACTGCTCGCCATTGAGACGGCCGTCCTGACCGGGCAACCGCAAACGATCACATCCCGTCCACGTGCCCGCCATCCAACGCCCGACATGGTGCGATTTGTCCCTGCAACCGATCGACGACTGGTGCTCTGAGGAGACTGCTGTAATCAACGCGGGCGAAACGCGTTCGACCTGCATAGATCCAGCCCTCGCCGAATCTCCGCGCCGTGGTAGAGGCCGAGCTGCCGTGTCCGGCGTGCGACCCGCTTGTTTGCTGCCTGGCCTCGAAGTGTGGTGGGCGCTGCCATCATGTTTTCATCGTCCGTTGTAAGCCCGCAGTCACAAGCAGTTAGTCTCAGTCCATCGCGTGATACCGCCGGCGTGGACACATCGAAGTCGCCGCCAGGCCAACCGCTGAACGCGAGGAGAGCAAGTGCGAACGTTCTTACCGTCTTCGCCTGCAGCGACGTGCCGACGACGTTTGCCCTACTGAAGCTCCTGATGTCATCTTGAAGGAATTCGCATGCGGCAGACCATCGTCGTGTTTCGGGTACGTCAGGCGTTGTGCGTTCGTCGGAAACTGGACACGGACCAGTGGTTGTTTCCGCACGAAACGCCTTCGTTTCCCACGATTGTCGCAGCAGCCATTGGAATGGAAATTGCTGTACTCAATCACAAAGCCGATCAGGCTTGATGCGAGGACCTCCTCGATCGTGATCAAGCGTCGCTTTATCCTCGGAGGTCGCCGATTTCGCCATGACTGGATCGCCTTGGATACGATCGAAGAGCTTGCGTTGTTCCTGCAACCGCCGCCGGTTGCGTTACGTGCACTGTCTTTTCGTCCTATGAGAACAAATTCACGAGCAGTCTTTCTTTCGCCCCCAAGCGGATTCGGACAAGCCGTTCGCAAACATTGGTCCTAGTGGTCTGGATCGATTTGACGTATTCGGCAAGGAGAACTCGTTAACTGAGCGTCGAACCTTGTGAGCTGAACGTTCTGGCAATTCGAACTTGACGTGTAGCACAACGATGGCTCTGCCCGAGCGGGCGGCTGCCACACGCGTCAATTCACCGCGCCGTAGGCAACAGATCAATTCGCAACTCTGTCACGCCGGAGAAATAGGATTGCGAAGTGGGACATTTACCGGGGCGCTCTCATGCCCATTCTTATAAAGCCCCGAACGCTGGGTCTGTTGACCAAATTCGAGCGACGTCCTCGCGGGGCAAGCCTCATCATTTCCGCCTTGGCGATGTTCGACCTCGCGAACCCCTGCGCTGACCGCCTGGAGGGCGAGCAGGAACTTTGGGTCATGAGCGCGAAAGAACTTCCGCCCGGCAGCCCGCTTGATATCGGCATGCCCAAGCCGCAAGCGGAAGTGCTCATCGGTGGACATGCGGCAGCGCCCGAGGGACGGCCGATCCAGCGCATGATGTTGGGCTGGTCGCTCGGACCGATACAAAAGCGCCTGTTGGTGACGGGCGATCGCTATTGGCAGATGACGGCGGCCGGCTGGCGACCAACAGCTGCCAACTCTTTCCGGCAGATGCCGCTAATGCGTCAGCGCGCATTCGGCGGGGCCGGACATCCGACGAATCCGACCGGCACGGGCCACGAGGCTCTTCGCCGTAGCCTGGCCGGCGAAGTGGTGGCCCTACCCAACCTGGAAGATCCCGAGTACGCGGTTCAGTTCATCGAGACAGCGGCGCGACCCGCAGCGTTCGGACCAATGGCCCTCGATGATAAGGAGCGCCTGCGACACGCTGGCACTTATGACGCGGCGTGGCTGAAATCAGCCGCTCCCGCGTTGGCGCTTGATGTCGATCCGCGCCTCTTTCTGTTCGCACCGCTGGACCAGCGCCTGGGCGGCTTTCTTTGCGGCGGAGAACCCTATGCGCTGCAAAACTTCTCCTCGGAAGATCCATTGATCGAAGGCCAGCTGCCCACCTTTCGCGTGCGATGCTTCCTCGGTTGGAGCGCTCCAGAGCGTGCTGTCAGCGAACTGCAGACGCGCATCGACACGCTGTGGCTGTTGGCCGGTGCTCGCCGCGGCATTATGATCTACCGCGCCGCGACTGCCGTGCAGGAAATCGACGGCGGCGACGTTGCCGACATTATGGTCGCCTACGAGCGGCAGAGCGATCCCGCGCGGTCGATAGATCATTATCTGGATGTCAGGCGGCTGCGCCTCGACCCGAAAACCGCCGCGCGATACGCCTTTTCGGAACATCAACTCACGCCCGCGCGTTCGTCTACCGAGCACGAGCGCCGCGCAGTACGGCGAGCAGAATTGGCCGAATTGCGTGCAGAGCGCCAGCAGGCCTCAAGGCGCTGGGCGCTCGATCAAGAACTCGCACGTATCGATCTTCCACCTGCGCTGCGCCCTACATTCGAGACCTCGCCCATCGAACCGTCAACTATTCCCGAATTGTTGCCCGAGGAACTCGAGAGCGGCGAAGTCGACTTGGCCGAGATTCTAGACGCCGTAGAGACGGTCCAGTCCAAGGCCGTGTCCGATGTCGACAAGCTTGCTGCTCAATGCGAGCCCATGCGCGAGGCGTATGAAAGGATTTCCGGCGGGGGTGCTGTGTCGGGCGACATCGACACGTTGCTTGCCGCGATCGGCAGCATGGACGCTGCGCACGCGATGGATGCAAGCTTTGAGCAGGTCCAGCCATTGCCTATCTTGCCGCCGGAAGTTGATCCGACCCTCGTGCACGAGTTCGAAGCCAAGCTCGCGCGGGCAAAGGACTGGCGTGGCGGGATTGTTGGCGCAGCAACACGGCCAGTCGACGAGCATCAGCAATTCGAACTTGCGCACGCTCGCTTCTTCGGCCTGCCGGCTGGCAGACCGCTTGAGTCGATAAGAGCCTCGTTATCGGACGACGCTTTTTCACTGCCCGACGTCCCTTCACTTGCGCTGCCAAAGGAAGCCCAGCGCGTCAAGTGCCAGCCGCCGCGGCCACCGACCATTGACGAGATCACAGCGCAGATCGAGAACAACGGTGCACCCACTGAATCCGTGCAGCGTCTGCGCACGGTCTTCACCGATGCCGAAGCGGCGCTCAGAGGCACCCTGCCCTCGTTAGCCAGCGATGGTCGTGCGCCGTTCGAGGCATTCGTCGGGACCGATCAACCGCAGCTCGCCGATACGACCGAAGCGGCGCTGGATGAGGCCGTCCGGAAAAGTAAGGAGGCCCTGACCGGCCTGCAGACCGAGATCGATCGCGCCGAAGGTCAGCTCTCGCCCGCCATGGCCGCGGTCAGGCTGGCCTCACCCAAGCCGCTCGAACCTCAATCGGCGCTGGCTCCAGCCGTGGCACGCGCGCTGGGCGAGGTCGTGGAGGAGGAATACAGCCGCGGCCGCTCGCTCGCTGGCCGCGATCTTGCCGGCGCCGACCTGTCGGGCAGGCAATTCGCCAAAGCTGATTTCTCCGGCGCCTTTCTCGAACGCGCCAAGCTGAACGGGACTAACCTTGCCGGGGCAACACTTATGAAGGCCACGCTTGCCGGCGCGGTGCTCGTCAACGCTGATCTAAGCGCGAGCGACCTTACTGACGCCAATCTTGGTGAAGCCGACTGCCGCGGGGCGCGCTTCGCAGGCGGCAGGCTTGTACGTACTCATGTTCTCGGAGCACGAATGGTGGGTGTGTCCTTCGATCGCGCCCGTCTCGCTAATCTACAAATGTTGCACCTGCCAATGATCGGGGCCACATTCCGCTCTGCGCAGCTACATCAATGCGGGTTCATTCGAGCCGCCCTGGATAACAGCTTATGGCAGGGTGCCCTCCTCCAGCAAACACAATTCATGGACTTGTCGCTGTGTGGTGCGGTCTTTTCCGGCACTCGCCTGGAGCAAACCTGCTTCCTCAAAGTGGCAGCGCCGCAACTCGATTTCAGTGCCTCCAAATTTGACCAGGTCAGCTTCGTCGGTGAAATCGATCTTCGCGATGCCCGCTTCGACCATAGCAGCGCTGAGGCGCTTTCCTTTCAGGACGCCGACATCAGCGGCACCGACTTCAGCATGGCGCGGCTTGACGGTGTCTATTTCGGGAAGTCAACTTTGGTGCGCGCGATCTTCCGAATGACCTCGCTGAAAGGTGCGGTCTTCACCGGCGACGATCTGCGCGGCTGCGACTTTTATGCCGCCAACCTGCTCGAGGCACATCTCAATCAGGCGGATCTGGCCGGCGCCAGTTTGCGCGATGCAAATCTCTATGGTGCCGATCTGATGGATTCGACATTGGACGCCGTTGACCTGAGCAACGCCAATATCGAGCATACCGTCCTTATGGTCCCTCGCCATGTCAATTGATCTGCTGTTGCAATCAATCGCCCACCGCCTCCCGGTGCGCCAAGTCAATCTCGATGGCGAGACGCTGTCTGGACTATCCCTGAACGATGGCCTCGTGCTGAGCTCATCCTTTCGCAACAGCAACTTCGGCGGCACCTCCCTGACTGGCATGACTTTTCAGGACTGCGACTTCAGCAGCGCTTTATTCGCCGACGCTTGCCTCGACAAATGCACGTTTATCAATTGCTGCGCAGGCCATTCCAACTGGCGAGGGGCTAATCTTATCCAGTCGACGTTGATGTCATCGGATCTCAGCCGTGGCGACTTCAGCGAGACGCGGCTCACTCAAGCGACAATGATGCGCTGTGTCTTGGCCTGCGCCGTCCTGCGTGACGCCACCTTGTCACAAAGCGCCATCATGGAATGCGACCTGGCCAATCTCGTACTCGACGGCACCACACTCACGAACGCAGCCATCACGCAGGCCGATTTGCGCAGCGCTAGTCTCGCAAATATGCGATGCGACACTATCCTGTTGGCGGAATGCGATCTGTCCGAGCGAGACCTCACAGGTCTGACGCTGATGCGCGCGAACTTGAGCGGGGCAAGGCTGGACGGCGTCAACTTGTCGGGCGTAGACCTCTCTGGCTCGATTTTGTCAGGCGCCAGCCTCGTTGGCGCCGACCTCTCACGCGCCACCGCCTCGAATACGCTGTTCGACAAGGCGGACTTGCGAGCCGCCAACCTGCGAAGCGCCGATTTGAAGCAATGCATCTTCCAGGAAGCGCGCCTCGACAGCTGCGATCTCTCGAACACAACATTGGAGATGGCCGTATTTACACGTGCATCCGCCAAGTCTACCTCGTTTCGCGATGCAAGGATGCCTTATGCGCTGATGCACCATGCTAAGGCCGATGGCAGCGACTTCTCCGGCACACGCTTTCTACGCACCGATTTCCATTGCACATCGACTACCGGCAGCCTGTTCGTCGGCGCGCGTGGCAGCGCCCTGCCGACGGTGCCTGAACGCGCTGTTGCCGAACTCTACGATGCGAGTTTCGTGACCCCGTTCAATGGAGAGCTCTGAACCATGCCCTACGTCAATGCCAACGGCCCCATGTCGGCGCAGGATCTCGGCTTTCCCGACGTATGCAACACACCGGCCGGTCCCGCCGTCGTGCCCACCCCCTATCCGAATATCAATTTGAACACGACAAGCATTCCCAGCCAATCTCGTTGCCTGCTCATGTGTATGCCGGCGCACAACATGAAGACGGTGCGCGCGATATCGACGGGTGACAACGCGGGCGTGGCCCTCGGCGTCATGTCCGGCACGGTCATGGGTCCAGGTCGCGCCATGAAGGGATCGACCAATTTGTTCATCGGTGGCCCGCCGGCGACCAAGATGGCGATGCCAACCAAGCAGAACGGTTCCAGCCCGAACACATTCGGACTGTCGATATCACCGTCTCAAACACGATTCATGGCGCTACGCTAAAGCACCCATCCGAATGACCGAGGAGCCGATTATGTCGAATGCCTATGCCCGATTTTTCGTCCCAGAAACACCAAACTCTCCCCTGACGAGCTCGAGCTATCTGCGGCTCGGCGCTTATTCGGTCGGCGAGGAGGAGATTGTTACCGACCTCATCTCAACCAGCGACAACAATTCGACCAAGCATGAAAGCGACCACGCTGGCATACTTGCCTTCACCCAGAGGGACTTCCAGGTAACCGCTGAGGGCGCTTCGCTCATGAGAATCGGGCGCGGCCACACGACCGAGGTCAGGAACGGCGACGCCAAATATAAGGTCCTAAACGGCGCCTATGAGATCTCGGCCCAGAACGACGTATCGATCAGCGCCGGTGCCGACGGAACCGCGGGCAACATCAGCTTGACCGCCTCGCATTACGAGCAGACCACCAAGGGCGACGTGTCGGAGACCACTCACGGCAACTCGACACGGACCACAAACGGCTCGGCTATGGAAATCTACAACGGTGCCAGAGTGACCTGCGTTCAAGGCGCAAACGTTACCGCGGCTGTGGGCCTCAGTGTGGCGGCGTCCCTCGGCGGGGCGATTTCCGTCAACCTTGGCTACAATCTTTCAATCAGCTGTGGCGGCAACTGCTCGATCAGGTACTTCTTTGCAAATAGGCTCACGATCGGCAACGAATTCAACAAGGTGACAGGCAACATGACCAGGATCATCGGTGGATACAACGTACAGGTCGCTGATTCTGATATCCGTTATGTCAAGGAGACCTATCTCAAGGTGGTAGACGATGCTGACGTGAAAAGGGTCAAGCTCGACGGCACGTGGTGCGAAACGCGCGTGCAAGTAGCAGACGCACAAGTGCAAATCGGTCAAATGAGCTCCGATCAGCACCAGGTTGTCGACAGAGTATGCGAGGTCGAAAGCGCAACCGGCCGGTATAACACCCAAAACTGGCGTACGCTGCTGTACCTGTAGCCAGCAGGAGTGAGAATATGACAGTGGCCTTCCGCACCAACGCTGAGCTCTTGGCGCCAACCGAGCGCCTGCTTGATCCTGGGCATCACACTGCCCGTATCGTGGCAATCGATGACAATGGCACAGCGTCGGTGGTGGAAGTCGCCGGCGCTCGTCATACGGCGGTGGTAGCTTTCGGCTGTCTGGTACGACCGATTCCTCAGGACCTCGTGCTAATCTTCAGCGATGCGAGGCAGGTCTTCATTCTGGCTGTGCTCGAGCGGCCGAGGTCAAGTTGCGGGACCCTCGCTTTGCCCGCAGGTGGCAATCTATCGATTGAGGGCGACACCATCGCTATCGCCGGCCGTCAGCGAATGTCCCTGCGCGCCGACACTATCGATCTGCGGACTAAGCTGTTTGCCGTGTTCGCGGACAGGGCCAGCTGGATCGGCAGGCTTTACACGTTGATTGCGGACCGTTTCCGCAGCGTGACGCGCATCCAGGAAGCGAGCGCGGATTCGCTTACCGTAAAGGCAGTCGAGCGTATCGCTATCATCGACCGTATCGACTCGCTTCAGACCGAAACCCAGGTGATTAAAGTGAACGGCATTGCCTCCGAGACGGCTCACAGTAGGGTCATTGCCGTGACCGAGGACCTCCGCCTCGACGGCAAACGTGTGACGGTTGCATAGCGCGCATGCTGACCACCGGCTTTCCGGCTCCAACCTGGCAAGACCGCCTTAGAACGGCGCAGGAGTTCATTGCAACCAACCGTCTCGATGAGGCAGAGGCGCTACTGAACGATATCCGTATCGTAGCCAACGATCCTGACATACTCAACGTAAAGGCGACGCTGGCGCTCGCGCGGCGGCGGACCGAGTTTGCGTTCGAGATGCTGGCGGAAGCGGCAACCCTCTATCCTGAGCACTCCGGCCTCGTTACTAATCTCGGCATCGCCCACGAATTGCTCGGCCGCTTCGACGAGGCGGTGATCTGTCTGGAACGCGCGTCGGCACTCGTCCCGCACAACGAAGACATCAAGCTCGCGCTCGCTCATGCTTTGCTGTGCCGCGGCGACATTACGCAAGCCCGCGCGATCACGCAAGGCGCTCTAAAGCACGAGCCTGCCAATGCGCGCGCCTTCCTCCAACTTGGAGCCATCGATCTCGCCTTGCGCGACTACCCATCGGCCGAGGCGGCCTTGCTTCGCGCCCTGGAACTTACCCCGGACGATCCCGATACGCTGCGCAACATGTCGGTGCTCTTGCTCGAACAGAGCCGCTTCGACGAAGCGCTGAGTTTTGCGGAACGCGCCCATTTGCGGGCCCCGCTCGATACGGCCGGGCTTCTGCATCTGGCCTATTGCCGCGCCGCGACTGGACTCTGGCTGCAAGCGGAAGCCGCTTGCAAGAAGTTGCTTGCCTATGCGCCGACCCTTCTTGGCGCGCGCGAAATCCTGGCCCGCGTCACGATCGCAAACGGTGAGGTGGATCGGGGCATTACGGAGCTCACGCAGTTCGTACGCACCCACAAATCAGATCTTTCCGCCGCGCTTGTTCTGGCGCGCACCCTGCAGTTTGTCGGCCGGTTCAATGACGCCCTCACGCTTGCCAGCCACGTCGCGCACGCCTGCCCTGACGATGAAACGGCAAGCTGTTTGAAGACGACCCTTGAACTGACGCTCGGTCGCTTCCCGACGCCCGAGCCGGTCGCCTTGGCCCTTGTGACTTTGGTTTTTGTACCGCCGACGACTTGCATGCTCGAATTCGTGGCGCTCGTTCGTCTTGTGGGTCGGCTGGCGAGCCAGCAAGGTGTGCGAGTCGTTGCGGAGCCACATTACAGGGCAGTTCTCACCAGCCTAGCTGAGCAGGTCATTTCAGAGGAGCCAAAGTCTGGACTCTCCACCACCCCGCTGCAATCGTTACTGCGTATACTGGCGATCGATGCGCACAACATTGCCGATGGCATCCCTTATCTGCGACCCGATTCGGGGTTATTCGCCAAATGGCGAGACGCTCTGGCCAGATTTGCAAGACCATTGGTCGGCATCGTGTGGGACGGTGGTGTTCTCGGTCTAACCATGGAACAGATCGCCGCTACGCTTCCCCACTCCATCACGCCGATCAGTCTGATGACCGACGCGCAACGGCACAACATGAAGCGATGGAGCCGCCCTATTGATGCTGGTGTGCATATCGACAGCCCAGCGGAATTGATTGCAGCGATCGCCAATCTCGACGCGGTGATTGGACCCGACAGCTTCGCAGTCCATATTGCCGGTTCGCTCGGAGTTCCCGGCGTTGTCTTCGTGCCAAACGGCTACCCTTGGTACTGGGCCCAGGGCAGCGGAAAGCCGCTCTGGTACCCATCGTTCGAAGTCGTCGTGCAGGAAGGGCTCGGGAATTGGTCCGGGGTGATCGACGAAGGTCGGCGCCGGCTCGCCGCGCTATTGCACGCGCACGCGATCGATTGAGCGGCTTGCGCCGTCCAGAGCGTAACCGGAGGTCACCATTTTCGATTTGCGTGCTGCAGACATTCGCCAAACGCCTAACTCCGACATGAGAGAGTGCCGCGGACAGGCTGGCCCGGCAGAAGCCCCCTAGCGCGCTCCCGCTCATCCTGGAGATTGGCGCCGGGTAACGACCGGCGCCTTGCGGTCATACAGCTTGGCAAACGCCACCTTACTGTAGTCCATGAAAGGTCTGCTGATAGATCTGCCGAACGCCCTTCGTGTTGCCGACATAGAAGGTATCCTGCGCGCCGGTCACTCGCTCTCGAACTCGCCGTGCGCTCGCCCTTTATCTGCAAGACCAGGCCCCTGTTTGCATTCAGCTTCACGCACTTGCCGTCTTTCCTGATCTCGACGCCGCGCATGTCAGATACCCAGATCGCGACAGCGAGATCTAACGCGCCGCTTATGGGCGGTCCGAAGGTTTCAAGCGATCGGCGCGTAGGAGAGGTCTGGCGTTCATTGGCTGCCGCGACAAGCCCCTTGAACAGGCCGGACAACGCTGGCACGGCCCTTGCTATCAAGATGCAACCCTGAGTGAGCCTGAGTGCCTCCTTGCCGCATCGGAGTGGGATTATGACGGGCAATCCGCAGGCTAAAAAGCAAAAGCAAAACCCTCCGAACAAGCTCCCTGATGCGGACGATGCGCTGATCTCCGATTTTGGGGAAACACTTATGCGTCTGCATCCGATGAGATACGTCGGGTACCCAGGTGTTCTTCGCAGGTTCAGTAACTGGCTCAAGAAGGGCAAGAAGGAGCCCATGACTAGCCGACTTTTCCATGATGGGCTTACGGACGATGCAGAACAGTTCAAGCGTGAATTCCAGAACAGCGCGATCTGCCCCGCATTGGCGCTGCTTCGGGAACAACATCGTGAGCCAGCAGGGGGGCACACCGGTGAGGGCAGTTCGCAGCAAATCACCGGGGCATCGTCTTCAACCGCGGCCGTGTCGTCCTTCGCCATCGGCAGTCTCGGATCGTTGCCATCCGAGTCGAGCAATCGCGGTTTGGACTTGGATCTGAATGCGCCCCTTCCGGATGAGTGGCTTATTTCCGACTTCGGAAGCCAAGCCAATACGGCTGGCCGGAGCCAAGGCGTCGTGGCGCAACAGATAGGCGAGCTCAAGAAATTCTCCGCCTGGCGTCGCCAGACTGGTAAGCCGGAAATGGCCGGTCAGCTCGATCAGCTGCATGACGATGCGCAGGCCTATGCGGTAAGTCAAAAAGTTGACCCCGACGCCGTTGCTACCCTCAAAAGGGCGGTGAAATGGCTTACGGAAGCCGCGCCACGGAAAACCGTGAGTGGCGGTCTAAGGAAGGCAAAATACGACGAGGACGACGATCTTATTGACAAATACGGGGCAACAACAGACTTGAATATGAAGTCGGCGAGTGTCCGCGTGTACGCAACGGCGCTGCGTCGGTTCAGTGACTGGCTCTTTGACAACGACAAGACGCCGATCGCACGCCGACTTCACCGCGATGAGCTGTTGGAGGATGCTGATCAATTCAAGGTCTCGTCCAGTGACCCATCGATCCGACCCGCGCTGACAAAGCTTCGGAGCTTCATCCTCGAGCAAGCGGATTCCTCCGCCGGGGTAGACACTCCGCAGCGCAGCTCGGCCCAGGTGCCTGCCCAGTCGCTCGTGGAGCTCCCGTCCTCGGGTTTCGGCGGAGGGAGGCCCGTGGCGGAGTATGGACATCTTGTTGACTTGGGCTGGCAGCATGGCCGCCAAGCGGCCCCGGACATCCTGATCGCCGAACTGACGAAAAACGGCCTTCTGCCGACGACGCCGTTCCAGTCGACACATATGTACATCTTCGGCCAGCCCTACACCGCGCAGTTGGATCCGGCGAATGGGGTCGTGACCGGAAACAATCCGCGAAGCGGCAATAACATTATCCTTGTCCCACAAATCAAACTCGAACCGGGCGAGTCAGCGGGAGCGCGCATCGCACACGTCCCGGAATCACAGCCGTTCGCGCAACAATGGCCAACAGATACCTGATCTAAATCATCTCACGCAACACAGGCGCAGCCGTCTCGACCTGCCTTGCTCGGTGCAAGGCGCGTTCGGCGGTCAAGGATGGCCGCAGGCGACCGCGGCGCGGCACGAAGCGTCCTTGAGGACCGACCGCCCCCTTGCGATGGTGGGTGCAGGTGGGGCTCGGAGGCGTGTCGGATGGTGCAACTCAGCTCTTCGAATCGGCTACGCGACTACCAGGCCGTGGGCGGGTCAACGCTCTTTCGAGCGTAAGAACCTCCTCCCCAAAGAGCCCGTCGCTCCTTGGTAGAGGCCTACACATCGGCATTCAGTTGGTTAAGCGCCTTTGGTGACCTTCCGGTCTTGCAAATCCATCTGCTGGACCTTGCCGCCCATCGCACATGATTTCCGGCGAGGTCGCCCCTTTTTGGCTTCCGTTCGAAGTGGGAAATAAGTGCAGCGTCAATCTCGAGGTCGAGCGCCTCATGTTGGTCAGAAGACCTGTCGGACGGCCCTGCTTTGCTTCTTGTGCGGCGGACTGTCCGTCATAGTCCATCTCCGACTCAAGGATGTCCTCCGCGCCCAACCACTTTGGGAACATCTCAAAAGCAAGGGCCGCGCAAACGAGATCTACCGAAATTGTTAAGCTTGAAGCGCCTCGCACACGCCAGACGGCGTCCCGCGTTCCAAGTCGAACAGAACCGCCGTCAGAAGCAGGACACGGTCAACTGTCGTTCGCGCGCGAACAGTTGCCGTTCCGCGCAATAGCCGCATCAGCTGCCGGAACGGAACTGCGCTCACCTCACTCACAAAGCCTGTCAGTTTCGATTGAAGAGAATCGAAATGGCCATAGTCCGACGATGCCTCTTCGTCAGCGATGATGAAATCAGCCGCGGAGCCTTGCCATGCGTGCCGCACCCCGAGTCCGAAATCACCGGCCATACCAAACGCTCCCCGAAGCGAGGCTACCCCTGGCTACAGACATTAAGCCGCGCAAGCAACGACTCGAGATCGACCGCGGCTATCGCCGCGTTCGTCCTTTGCTGTCCCCAGCCATGGCGCGGCAAAGACGCCCCCAAAAGGGCGGAGCACGAGCGGAGCTGGAACTCACAAAGCTATCGCCGCCGCCACACAGCGGCCTGGGGACCGAAGTCGTTCACCACTTGTCTTCGCCGGTGGTACTTCCGGGAACGTGTTCCCATTTCACTTCTTTGTAGGTGAACGACCAGTCTTCCATGTTTTGGAAGAAGTTGTTCTGCGGGTTGATCGTCAGTGGCAGAGAAGCCTTGCCTTCGATCAAGGTCGCGTCCTTCCAGGTCGTCTTGAAGAAGTTTTGCGGCTTCGGCATCCCGCCTGGGTCGGCGCGGTAGAACTCGCACACCACCTCTTCAAGCACCTCGTTGGTGGCCAGCGCCTGCCAGAGCAGCGGCGAGGCACGATCGAAGAACTTGGTGAAGACCACCGGCTGATGATTGCGCGCACCGGTGGCGACACCACTCGTCATATCGCGTGGGACAATGATTCCACTGGTGAAGGCAACGACGGTGATCTTTGACTGGTTGTCGGCGTCGCTCTTGGCGACTTGCCCGATGCTATCAGGCTTGGACGCATCTTTGGAGATGTCGCCCTGCTTCTTGCCTTTGATCGTTATGTAAGCTTCAAGCGCCACTTTTGCCTCCATTGTCTGATATGTGCCAGCACGAACTGACGCGACAGACATCGCAACATCCGTGCCAAATGTCGTCGGCACAGAGATCGTTTGTATTTACCAATCTTTTGGATATGCCGGTCAAAGAACGCTGCGCAGATTCCGGCGCACCGTCCCCGCTAGGTTCTCTGCGCAAGTACAGCGATCCCTCACAGCATGACAGAGCCTGCTGACTCAAGTCGACACTCGACATCGAGAAACGCACGCGTGGCAACGTCGAGCACAGCCTGCCCCGTCACCCGATAACCGATGCGTTTGTCGACGACTGCATTGCCCCGCACTGCGTAGATAACCACTGTACGAGGACCTCGTTGCTGCAGCGTTAGATACTGCGTAGATAGCAGCAGGCGCAATTCGCGTCCGTCGCGAAGCAGTTGTGAGCGAATGCCATCGGACGACGGCGGCGGAACGTTAATCGTCGGGGTTGGCAGGATGGTTGTGCGCGCTGCATTGGCGACCGCTTCTTCTAACGGATCGATCTCGCGGGTCGCGGGTCGCCAGACAGTCATAAATCGCTACGAGATGAAGAAATCACACAGACCCATCGAATATCTCGATAGAGGCGCCTGACTGCGACTTGATGCGATTAAACAAATGTGTCTCGGAGGTCACTACTCCCTTCATATCGGGATTGTGCACCGCGCCGACCACCACCGGCCGGTCAATATCGCCGTTCATGTAGCCGACAAGAACTTCCGTTCCGGCGACCAGGGGAAAATGGAGCCCGGTTTCACTCGGGCCAACATAAGGCTCGAGCTTTCTGACGTAGTCGCTGCCAAGTCCTTTCGACGCCGTGTCGTCGGCGAACGTAAACTGCAGCTTGTAACGGCCTTGGTCGTCGATTTCGGCCCGCTCATTCCACGCCTCTCCATCGATCTTGGCGCTGTAGAGGCCGACGCCCGGCGGCACAGGCGTCATAGCGACTGGACGGTAAGGTACGTCCGACCGGATGCAGTGGACCATGTTGTAGTAGGCGCGCCCGTCCCGCGGCAACGCGTTGAACCCGGTCGGCGCCGGCCGGTAGGCCGAGTGATCTGCCGCGACGACCAGATATTCGCCATCGAACCGCGGATGGCCCTGCAGTGCGAAAATGCGTCCTGCGCGGAGCTGCGGCGCATCGCTATGGGCGATGTACATCGTTTGACTAGCGCCAATTTGCTCCGCACGAATCTTGGCAAGCGTGATCGCTTCTCCTTCGGAAGCAAAATGCCCGCCGAACCGTTCGGCCTGCCCCAAGAAGCCGCCACCTTGCCCGACCTCTTCATCCACGGATATGACGGAAGGCACCGTTTCGTTGTAATCGCGGAGCTTGATCGTCTTTGTCGAGAGAACGCGGCGTTGCCGGACTGACAGAATTGCGCTTTCGTCGACACGGCGGGACGTGCCGCGGTCGCGTTGGTGCGAATACAGGATGGCCGCGCTGGCGCCGAATTGGACCTTGGGAAATGCCAGGTTCTTGTCACCAAAGACGACGGTCTCACCGTCGTCTTCCTGCTTGAAAAAATAGAAAATTCCGTTCCGTTCGCAAAGGCGCGAAATGAAATTGAAATCACTTTCATTGTACTGCGCGACGTAATTTCGCTTTGGGTAGCTATCCAGATTGAACTCCGCCGGAATGCTGATGGCTGCCCTGTTCAGCTCCTGCTTGACGATGTCATCCACGCCGACCGGCTGGCCAGGGCCGTAAACGCGGCTAGCTACGGAGAGTTCGGTGACCGAGAAGCGCGGGCGTAAAACGAACTGAAGCACCCGAAGTTCGGTTATTGTTGGGTCCAGTTCCTCTACCAGGGCGCAGAGGCCCGAGGCGATCCATCGCCCGCATGCGGTTTTGACCGTCAGCCTGGCGCGTTCACCGATCATTGAGCCGATATCTGCATTGCTCGATGTCGTGGCATAAACCTGATAGCTGAATGGCAGCGAAATGCACTCTGTGCCTTCGAAGCCTTGCACGTCGAGCTCGAGCTCTGGCTTACTGAGAATGTCCAGACTCATGCTGAGATTATATTCGGCCATCGGTACACCACCTCGAAACGCTTGCAGAGCCAAGAAGCTCGTGTCTGTTACCGCCGAGCGAGCTGCCATCAGAGACGGCAAGCGTGTGCTCGCAATTTCCAAGCATTGGAAATGATCACATAGTATCTTGCCTCCTTACACGCTTTACGACAGCCGCATGGCGCGCACCGCCCCACACGCGGTAAAACCAAGGCGGCCGGGTCAGACCCTGGACAAACTCATCGACCGTCTGGATTCGGTCGCGGCGGTTGAGGGCAAGACCCGAGGCGAGTGCCCGCCATTGCGCCGTTGAAATGGTCGAAGGCGGCGCGGGTGTCAGATTCTCGTAGAGCGCCTCATCAGCCGGCCGTCGCGCATATGGATGCGTGCCGGTCAGCACCAGATAGGCCACCACAGCAAGAGAATAGACATCATCGCTTTCCGCACGCGGTTCGCCCATCAGCATCTCTGGCGATGCATAGGCGGGGGTCATAAGAGCGATCTGATCGGACACTGCCGCGGCCCTATCGCTTCGCGTCGTCTCCTCGCGCGCAAGCACCGCACCAAAGTCCAGAATTTTGACTGCTCCGCTTGACGTCATGAAGATGTTTCCCGGTTTCAGGTCGCCATGGACCATTCCGAAACGGTGCATATGGGCGAGCCCCTGCCCTGCAGCGCCGATGATACGAAAGGAAGCAGCGGGTGAGAGTGGACGACCCTGATGTTCAATCAGGATCTGGGCTAGCGAGCGGCCCTCGAGGAGCTCCATCACCTGGTAATGGTACTTGCCGTCGTAGTCGGAGTCATAAATGCGCACCAAATTCCGGTGTACGACCTTACGCAAGAGACGCGCCTCGCGATGCAGCAGCTCGACCAATTCCTGGCGCATGGTCGGGTGCTGTCGGATGACCTTCACTGCAACTTCGGGATTTGGTTCGCGCGCCCACAGACCGATCCGATCGATCGCGCGATAGACGGTGCTGATGCCGCCGACGCCGATCACGTCCACCAGGTCGAAACGGCCACCGAGCAGGTATCCCAGGGGCGCGACCGACCCCAACGAGGACGCGTTCAAAGTGGATCCTCGCTCGAGCGGGCAACGATTGCACGGACATCACCGGTTGTTCCCCTGGTGCAAGCCCAAAGTAGGCGGAGCGCCGAGCTCGCGGCATCGATTTCAAAACGCAATTGCGAGCTTTGCTTGTAGCCCGACGGCCTGCGATCGCCTTGCGTCTGATGGGGCGCCTCCAAGGATAGGTTGAGCCGCTGATGCCTCGGTGCAACGAGGCGCCATTGGCCGGACTCTTCCCGCAGATACAGAAACGAACGCCGACGCCCGCTGGTCATAGGCTATCCGGGCACCGGAACGAACGAAGGACACTCAAGCTGAACGGATTGCTCACACTTGCCGCGCGCAGCTCGTAGGTCACGCTGGTCCCATCCGGCTTACCGATCGTCATGGCAAACCGATCCGAAGCGCCACCTGAGGCCAGTTGTGACGCGTCGAGGAGCCGGAACAGTGCCCAGGGGCCGGAGCGTTCGATCCTCTCCTCGGTTTTATCCGCCGCGGTAAGCGTAATGGAAGCGATACTTGCATCGCTTCGGGTCGGCCATTCGAACTCGTAGGCACGCGGCGCCTCGTGACGATAGGCGATTTCCTTGCCGTCCAGGACGAACGTCGCGCCCATCAATTTGGGGCTGAGGTAGACTGGCTTGATGCTGAACTTCACTGCCGGTGCGAACCCGGGGCTGCCGAAGAAAGCATTGCGGATCTGGCGCGCGCGCTGAAATTGTATCAATGCATCCGCGCGGATTGGTGCATCTGCGCCATCGATGGTCGCCGGTGCAAGGCCGGTCCGACGGTCGACGACAAGCGGCGAAAGGTATTTCTGAGAAAAGTCATCGACGATGCCGCCGGGACGGAAGAAATCACCGAAATCCTTGAGGCTCATGTCTTCGCTTGCCAATTCAAACACTGGATAGCGCTGAAAAATGATGCCCTGGCAGACCGGGATCACTTCGTGCGTCCAAACCGTATCGACATGGTCGTGCGCCCGCTTGAGCAAGGAGCTCCACGTCTGAAGGGCCGTCTCGTTCATGATGGTGCGGATCGGCTCCGGTCGCAGCGCCGAGTCGGCGCGCAGGGCACCGAAAGCATCGTTATTCGGATCCTTGGCGCGTCGCTGAACGAGCTGAAACGCGGCCTGGTTCGGATCCGGTGCTGCCACGATGTTGGCCATCGCCGCATAAAGACCGCCGAAGAGACCACGGATATGATCCATGCCCGTCGACTGTCCAGACGCCCCGTCTGTGGCCAGTTGGGCCAGAGGCCGGAACGCTTCGGTGATCCGCGTTCCCGGCCAAGGTGCGTCGCCAAACGCAGCACGGAACAGAGCACCCGCGGCATGACTGACGGCCGCCGAGGAAGGCCCGGCGATGGTGCCAGGATCTCCGGCCTTGGCCAAGGTCTGCTCCCCTGGCGGCAGCAAATTCGAATTGTCGCGCACGAGCGAAACGACCTGCTGGAGCGTGCTTTGAGAACCGGCCAATCCGCGCATGATCGCTGAGCCGCGTTGCAAATCGTCAAACTTGACAACGTGGATACTGCTCAGGGCATTTGACCAAACACGGATATAATCGTTGACATACCGATCCATGACTTTGAGAGCGATCTGTTGAATATCTGCCGTGTCGATCGGGGCGCCAGCGAGTAGCCAGTCGGCGTTCTGCTCTGCTCGGGCGATGAGCGGCAGGTTCGGCAGCACGAAATTGAGGAAACCCTCGCGCGTGAAGATCCCCGGGATCATGGCAGCATTGCCAACCGGTTCCTGTTCGTCAATGGCGGGAAAGGCAATCTGCAAGGCGGGCATCTGGGTGATCTCAAGCTGGCCTGAGCCCATCAGACCAATCAAATCGATCGGCCGCAGGCGCGTGTTCTGCGCGCCTTCGCGGAGGAGGCGGGCGTAGACCTGCTCGACGACCGGACGCTTGCTCAGCCGGGAGCGTACCGTTCCCACGAATTGCTGGTCGACACTGATGGGCTTCGGCAGCAACTCGATAAGTCGCGCAAAATGCTGGTTCAGCTCGCCCGCCGACGTCGGGTCGAGCGCAAACGTGTGCGCGACTTCATTGCGCGCAGCGTGCTCGACTTCGCCGCGGTCGAAATGTCCGGGATCGCTCAGCATCCAATAGGTACGGAACACCTGCTTGACCTGATCCAGCAAAGCGTCGTTGCCGGCGCGCAACAGGGCATCGATGCGGATGGCGAGCCTGCCCGCGAAAACCGGCAGCAGGCGATTGAGCAGAATGCGGTCGTAGGCATTTTGGGCAGCTGGCGCGAGCACAGGAGTCGCCGAGATGCCGAGACCATCAAGCCAGGCGAACCAACTGTCTTCCCCAGCCGCCAGTCGTAGCCGGTGCGCTGCATTGAGTGTTGGCAGGACGGCCTTAAGGTCGAGCGGCCCGCGCGTCTCCAGGAGGCGCGCCTCTGCAATCTGCGCAGTCGCTCTGGTTTGGTCGATACGCGCCTCATTGCGAGTGAAGGCACTATACCACACAGTGAAGGCAGCCACCGTCAGCACCATCGCCATGATATGCCCGCCGCCATGTACCAGCGCGAGCCGGCGCTCAAGTTTTAAATTGCGGCCGACCAGTCCCTGCTCGGCAAAGATCACTTCGGTCAGCAGCTGCTTGATAAAGAACCCCGTCCCCGGCCCAACAGTCGGCATGCGCCGGGGCAACCGCAAACCAAAGTTCCGACCAATCGCATCGATCACGCGATCGATCGGCTCTCCCTCCTGTGTGCCGCTCGTAAAGTAGACGCCACGCAGCATCGGCTCTACTTCGAAGCGGCGCGATCGGAAGACCTCACCAACGAAGCCGGCGATTGCGCTCCGGATACCCCAGAACTCCTTCGGAAACGCATACATGAGTCCCCGCCGGTTGAGATCACGTTCATCGTGCATGCGAAGGGCCAGTCTCGCCTCAAGCCGCTCCGCAAGCTCCTGCATCTCCAGACTCACGGCGTCGCCGATACGATTGCACGGCCCGAGAGGAAACGTCTTGCCCCAGACTTGGGCACGGCCTTGCTGGTCGAGATCGTCGAAATATTCGGTAAAGCCAGGCACCATATCGCATTTGTTCACCAGCAAATAAACCGGAATGCGCATCCGAAACGTCTTCAGCAGCTCCTGTATCCGCGAACGGATGGCCTCGGTGTGCCGCCGCCTCACCGGCTCGTCCGGCGACAAGAGATCGGCCAAGCTGACCGCAACCAGGATACCGTTGATGGGCCGCCGCCGCCGATGTGTCAGGAGAAGATCGAGAAAGCCGCGCCAGGCCGCACGGTCGGCCTCGGCATCCTTGTCCTGCGTCGTGTAACGGCTTGCCGTGTCGATCAAGACTGCATCTTCTGCGAACCACCAATCGCAGTTTCGTGTGCCGCCGATGCCCGCGACCGGCTCGACGCCAAGCTGCCGGGAGAGCGGAAACTCGAGCCCGGAGTTGCGAAAAATCGTCGTTTTGCCCGCGCCCGGTGGGCCAATGATGATGTACCAGGGCAACTCGAACAGATAATTTGGTCCGCGCTTGCCCGCGAAGACCGTATCACGCAGGACCTTCAGTGCGTCCTCGAAACGCCTGCGAATGAGTTCGACTTCCTCCCGGCTGTTGTCGGCATGCCCGATCAGGCCCTCGCTCGCCATCAGTGACTTGATGATGCGTCGGTTAGTGCGACGCGCCAGCCAGTAACGGGCAAGCGTGACGAGCACGACCACGAAGAAAAGGCTCACGATCGCGGCGGCCCGAACGGTCATCTGGTCGAGCGGACGTTGCTCGGACACGACGAGATAAGGACCGCCGAACCAGATGAGCAGGCTGATCGCGAGCAAGCAGACCAGCGTAACGATGCCTCGAACCGAGAAGAGTACCGCCAATTGTGCGCCGAACACGTAGCGTCTCCCCCTAAAGCGGTCCCGAGCGGCCGATCGACTCGATCAACTGCTCGACAGCCGCCAATTGGCTTCCGAGGCGCCAACGGAAAATGGTGTAGCCGATGAGCATTACGGAGGCGGCGACGGCGAAGGCAATCCACAAGGGCCCGTACTTGCGCACACCGGTGCGCGCTCTGATGCCGCGCCATTCGCCCGACAGTTGAGCAGGCGGCGCGGTCGTGTATTCGCCCAAAAGGCGATGGACCTCCGCGCGCAGGTCTTCAAGCTGCTCGCGGCCACCTTGCATGACGCGATATTTGCCTTCAAAGCCCATCAGCAAGCAGACATTGACGAGCTTTAGCAGTGCGAGGTATTTTGCCGGCTCGGCCTGGATACGCTCGACGATCTGGAAGACCTTTTCGCCGCCCCAGGTCTCGTTGTGGAACTGGTTGAGCAGACTGTTGTCGCTCCAGGCGCTTTCACTGCCCCATGGCGTCGTCATCACAGCTTCGTCGACCAGCGCGCATATGAGGTAACGCGCGGCGCTCACATCGCCGCGGCGGGCCTGATTTTTGACGGCACGCTCTTCGAAGCGACGAATTTGCTCGACAGTTCCACGGCGCATCGCCCCTATATCGGCGTTCTCGACCATGCGAAGCTGCGCGACGATCAATAGGATCGGTGTTGCGGCCGCAACCAAGGTGTCTTCCAGTGCGGTTGGCTCGAACAGACACTGCGCGACAATTTCGGCATGATTGGCGATCCCAACTTCGCCGGGTTCAGCTGCTGGTGTTGGCGTAACGGGAAACCTCGCTGCGGCGCCCCCGGACGGAACGCGAACGGAAGATTGGCCGCGTATAATATTAGGGGTCGGAGCGAGCGGTCTGCGTCCAATGACTGTCGGCTCATCCATGTGTTTCAGCCTGGTTAGCTAAACGTTCTCCGCGGATAGCCCAGAATTCGAGATGCAGATCCGGGTAGTCACCGCTAACGTGAAAAGCGAAGGCCGCCGATCGCGGCAGGGTGCGCCACAGCTCCACTGACTGATCGAGCTCGAAATAGACGGCGCTCTGGATGTAGGGTATCTGGCGCGGTGCCACGGGCAGCGCGCGAATAGGAACACCGGGGAGCTGAAGATTGACGAGATCTCGGATCTGCTCGACCGAGCCTACCTTCATTTGCGCCGGAAGCTGGATGCGCAGCGTCTCTGTCGCCACACTCGCCACCGCTACAAGAACGAAGCGAGCATCCTGAAACAAGGCGCGGTCGGCAATGAGAGCGATTAGGATGCCGTAACCGCGATCCTGTAGCGGCAGCGATATCGCGGCGCCCTGAATCACGACGGACAAGAGCTCGCGCAGGATACGTACCAGAGCTGTGAAGCCGGTTTCGAGATCCTCATGACAATAGGCAGGCATATCTGCGGGTGTGCGGCGGTCGCCGGCGAAACTCGACAGTTGTCCTGCAAGGCCGAGCAGCGCGCGGAAAAGCGTTTCGGGATGATGCCCGCGCGTCGCTGCGAAATGGTCGAAAACGGCTTCGGCGCCGTTCACGATGGATAAGGTGACGAGATCGATCAGTCCCGCGCCATCTGCCCTCGAGCGTGACGGATCGGCGCGCGCGGCAAGAGCCTCAGCGCGGGTCCGAAGCAACGACCTGACCTCGTTCAATAGCGCAATCAGCGGTTGGACCGCGTGGATATCGAGGGCCGGCGGGAGGTAGGTGTCGATCAACGTAATGGCGCCGGCCGCGTCGATCTCGTGGATCCGACCGATAGGCATCGTGATCAACTCGTCCTGCTCCTCACTGTCGAACACAAGATGCGTTGTCAGCGCTGCAACATTGATGTCGACGGGAGGCTTTTCAGGCGCAGTCGCATTTCGGACCTGCAGGACCTCCTGACGATGGCGGCTCAAAGGTGAATCCCCGGGAGAGAGATCGTTGCCGGCTTTCCGGCGCCGCGCTACAGCGATCTTCACCCGCAGGTTCTTCGCCGCAGCTGGAGGCGTTCGTCCAGGTGGAAGCTGACCGTACTCAGGTAATCGAAGCGCCGTGCCGTCCGGCATAATGGCTTCGAGTTCGGTAAGGACGACCTGCCCGAGCGCGAGGCAGCTGCGATCAAAGGCAATCTTACGAACGCCCCAACCGTGGGCGATCAGACAGCCGACGCGATTCTCGAGCAGTTGCTCGACCCAGCGGTCGTATTGCTGCAAGTGCTGCGGCCGCACCAACATGCCTTCCGACCAGATCGGTTTACTCGTCACAGACATCGCCAAGTCGCTTTGCCAAGTCGCTTTGTGAACTCTAAAACTCGGGATCTGCTCACGACCTCGCCATGACGGCGACAGAGGCAATCAGAAGACCTTCCACCAGTTTTGGCTGGCTTCAACGCTGATCGCATGCGCCGACAATTTCACCAAAATCGTGTTGTCACGGTCGGGTTTGATTTCGGCCGTCGATCGCCATTGCGCGTCGTTGCCCAGTCGAAAACCGGCGATCACGCCGATATAGCGAGTATCAATGGGCGTGTTGCGCTCGAAATCGTATTTCTCGCCAGGCTTGAGTTCAGTCTCGCGCTTAGCCACCAGGTCGGGCCCGAGGCGTTTGGCGTCGTTGTCGAACAGCTCGAAGAACTGCGCCCGGTCGAAATTGGTTGTCGACTTCAGCTCATAAATGCGTACGACAACAGGCGACGGCTCACCGCGCGCGTTCTGATTGACGAGCAGATCGGTCTGGATCACGAATTTGATCGGCGTTGTCTTCAGGCTCTTATCGATCGAACAGCTGGCTCCTACGGCCGCTATCAGCAATGCTCCGCTCACGAGAGATAGCCGCTGAAGTTTGTACGGCGACACCATCATGGCGCCTTCCGCTTGCTTGGGCCAAGTGCCGAAAGCCGCGAGTCGTAGGCTCTCGCAAACTCTTCTGCGATATGGGTGCGCACAGCCTGATCAATGTCATTGACCATCGATGCATGCAGCTCGACAAACCGATCCCATAGCTTGGCCTTGTTGTTGCGGGTGCCAAAGAGGCCTTTCCTGGTGTCATCACTCTCGATCCGTTGCGGGCTCATATGTGTCAGGAGATTGGTGACCCCCGCGCGCATCGCCGCTATGGCCGCGACCTCATGCGCCTGGATGTCGTAGAACCCTTCACGGACTGATTGGGAAAGCGGGAGAAAAGCGTGATGCTTCGCAAGCGCCTCGCGCAGCGCGCTATGACCGCTTTTCATGAACTTGAATGCATTGTTGTCGTCAGCGCGTTTCCGCGCTGGCTCAATCTGGAGTTCGTGTTTGACTAAGGTCCACGCAGCCAGAAGCGATTGCAGGCCGTTGGCCATTTCTGTGACCGTGCGGCCGACTTCAGTAAGGACCTCCCGGCGCTGCGCCGACGGCAGACACCCCGGATCGATCCCCAGTGCGCTCCAGAACTCTTGGAGTTCATCTGATTCCGCCGGCGCCCCTGCGGGGGAAAGCGAGGCTGCAATGGCCGTCGCGTCGTAAACCTGCGAAGCGTCGATCGGCCTCCGCGCAACCCGCTCATTCATGACCCCCGCCCCGTCAGGCCCGCGCTCTCCGGGACGAACGTCCGATGCACCGGGAGCGCTCAATGGCCCGCGGCCGGCAGAAGCGGGACTGAGCGGATTGGGCGCGACCTGAAACGGGGCGCTTCGTGCGTCGAAGCGCCAATTCGTCTTTCGTGGCGATGCGGGCGGCGCCACTCCGAACGAGCTACCCCCCGGCAACAGATCGCCAATTTCGAGGCCCTCTGGAATGATCGGTGCAGGATGGCCGGTCGATTGTGCGGCCCAGCTTTCCTTGAATAGTGTAGGCGGCCGACGCAATGGCTCGTCAAATGAGGTCTCAGCCTGCGGCAACGGAAAAGGAGGTTCGCGCAGTCGCGCATGCGTGGGCGGCATCTCCGCGTCAACCGCGCTTGAGCATCGCGCCATCCGAGACGAGTCCGCCAGCAGATCCGGCTCGACCGATCCCTCGTCCTTGCCGGGAACCTCGTCTTCAAGAAGACACAAGAGATCACGCACCTGTGGTGAAACGACCGCCTGTCGCTTCTCTTGCGCAGCTGAATGGGAGGACGACTGGCACCCGTCGATCGCGATTAACGGATTGAGTGGAAGATCTGCATGCCTACCCAACAGCCCGGCAGCCGTAAGGGGCACATCGGGAAACTCCTCACCGAGCGAAGGCGACGGCACGGCCGGCGTTCCGCCACTGATACGCACGGCGTTCGAGCTCGTTAAGCCGAGCTGCTTGCGTTTCTCGTCAGGATCGTGCTCGATCATGACCGAGATGATATAGCTGGCCATGTATAATGTGTCGCCATCGGCCAACGGCGCCGTATTGCCACGCCCCAACGGCGCGTCGATCGTGTTGATGTAGACGCCGTTCGTACTGGTGTCGGTGACGGAGAATCCGATACCGTTGAATGCGATCTGCGCATGACGTGCCGATAGAGTATTGGTTGGATCCGGAAGCTGCCAGTTGCAGCCAATTCCCCGCCCGATAATGCCACCTTCCGGTCCGAACGCCTGAATTGCGTTTCGGCCCAGGGCTTGCGCGTTCGCTCCGATAATTCCGAGTATAAGATGCATCCCAGCCTTGTTCGACTTTACTCTTCAGCGCGCCTTTCGTATGCGCCCACCAGACCAGACTTGTGCGAGGCGCCAACGTAGCTACCTCCCTTGCACCTGTTCCTTGCACCACATTGTGAGGTCGATCGGCCGATACGCACGCACATTCGCTTTTCGCGCACTCTCAGGCGGGTGAAGGAAGCAGTGATTTTTCCCTCTCGGGAACGCGGCACATAGGTGCGAGAGAAGAAGAGCATCGCTTGTCCTGCGTGTCCGCCTGCATTTAAACCCCTCTCTTAGCGGCATCCTGTTAGCAACCGCCGTGCCAACGCTTCTCACTCTTCAAGCTACTGATTGGCATTTGAAAAATGGGGCGCCGCAAACAACGGCCGGCGTTCTGAACGCGACAGGGGCGCTACGACTGTCAGATACTGGACAAGCGTCAACATGGGGCTGAGCTCCGACACGACCCCTTCACTTGATCTCGCCGGTGTAGCCGATCCGTGCGGGCTCGGCAGAGGGCACTTGGGCAGTCGCTGAATGCCTGCGCATCTACCATCTGGCTTCGTCCTTTCAATGCATCAAAGGACGAGGGCCTGCCAGAAGCGGACGCGCCGGACCTCAATAAATCGAACCTGACGAATGAAGTTGCGAAGACGATCACAAGAGAACTGAGCTCTCTGTCGCCTCGAAAGGGTCGACCAACGTCGTCCAGCCCAATTCTCCTCTACCGAGAGCCCATTCCGGCATCTCTCCGGGCGCCAGTTCTAGCTTGAGGTCCCAGGCCAGCGGCTCGCGCAACATGGCACTTATAAGACGGCAAAGGATGGTGTGGGTCTCGCGAGCGGGCAGCAGCGACAAAAACTGCTGCTTGCTGAGCGGACCGAGGCAAAGCCGAAATTTGCCCACTAGGTCCGGCATTGTCTCGCCAGCAAGAGTATCAAAGCCGAGCTGAATACCAGGGTTACCCAGACGCCACTGCGCTTCTGGCGGAATCTCGATTTCGCGCCAAATGAATTCTTCAACCCGGGCCGGAATGTCCAAATGGTTGGAAATGACGCCGGCTACGAGCGGTGCCGATCGGCTGGACAAGGCAAGCTGACCTGCATGAGGCAGCAACCGGGCCCGCCATTCCCGTTCACCAGCTGTGTTTTCCGCGGGCATGAGCCCAAAAAGCGCACCGACCAACACCGATATCGCATCGGTTGCTCCCTCCTCGAACCGCAAATGGTGGCGATAGTATTTCCAAATTCGCAGCAACAGGCTAATCAGACGGTGATTGAAAAAATCAAAAAATTGGCCGAGCGCTCCCGTGCCGTCCCCGTGCATCACCCGTTCGGTGAACAAGGGGGGCAGCGGCGACGATGGGCCGTGCAGCCCCAGGAAATTGACAAATACTTCCAGCCGCTCGCCGGCCTTGACTTGCCTGATCTCCGCGATCTCATCGGCGGGAAAGCCGAGCATCGGCGCCGCGCGGAAGCGCACCGCCTCACGCGCAGGATCGTCGGTTGATCCGATTGGAGGAGCATCGCTGAAGCGCCGTTCAAGTAGGGCTGCGAGCGAGAAAAATCCGTAAGCCGCAAGCTCCTTGACATCGTCAGGCGCAGTCAAAGCGGCGTGATCGTTCCGCTTCTCGCTGGCCATGTGTAGTGCGCGTTGCTCTCCGTGCCGCGGACCGAAAACCGGTGCAGCATGTTGATACCGGCGAAGGTCGAGAGGAAGGCGTCGAGTACCGAGCCGAACAGGAACAATTCGCCTTCACTACCGATCTTGCTGTCAGCCACGAGGAGTTCGATGTTGCGCATCCGGATCGGGGCACCGCGCACCACATGATCCGTATCGGTGGTCACGAACCGGTCGAGCCCCTCGAGCAACAGCTCCAGGCGACGGCGCGCCTGAAGATCGTGCACCGCACGGAAATCGTAACTGGAAATAACGGTCCGCAGCGTATCGATATTGACCATGGAGCCGTAATTGCGCGCCAGATTGGCCGTCAAGCGCCGCAACAGGCCGTCATTGATCGGTGGCGGCACCTCTGCAACCACCCCGGTAATGTTGGAGAAGGTGACCGAGCGAGGCGTGTCGGAGGAAGGCTGATCCACCGCACCAACCGGTAGCCGCTCGGCGATGGGGCCATTGGAACAGGTCAATTGAAGCGAGGCGACATCGATCGGCGGATGTTGGGTGATGTCGAGCCGATCAACGAAACTCACATAGTGATCGATGCCCCGGCCGATCACTGCCGGGCGAATGCGGTCGCGAAAGTAAGCCCGGTTGCGACCGGCCCCGGGTAGATCGTGGCGCAACAGATCGAATGGCTCAAACTCGATACGTTCGGGATGTCCTTGCCTATGGCCGGTCACGCGATCGACAGAACGGATGCTGAAGTTCGGTCCCCCCGACGAAAGCACACGGTATTCGGTTTTCTTCCGCTCCAGGCGGATCGGCGACGCCTCGTGAGCGAAGACATTGATGGCTGGCGCGCAATTCAAGCGAATCTGATCCTTGCTTAAGCGCAATTGCGCGGGGAACGGACGATGAAACTCGATGCTGAGCTTGCACTCGCTCTCCGTCTTGGTTCCGACCGGGTCGAGACCGGACAATTCGACATAGAGGAACTTCGAGGGATAAGTCAGATACTCTTGAACGATCCGGAATCCCGAGAACCCGTTCGGCGGCCAAGGCAAAACCGCCTCGTCATCGCCAAAGCCGACTGGCGCGATTTGTGTTGGCCCAATTGCGGCAACGACCTGTTGATCTCCCACGGTGACCGTCGCTACCGTGACGTGACGGCACAGCCAGGTCAATAGATAGCGACCTACTTGCGGCTCGCGCTCAGTCGAAAAGAAGAACCGGAGCCGGCCTTTCCGAAGACATGACAGGTTTTGCCGACCGGTTGCCTTGATAGCCAGGGTAAGGCGAGCCGAACTCGTCCGGTTCTCGAGCTCGATGTCATTGATCTCCAGCGGCAGCACGTCAATGGGATAGCAGGTGACAAACGCGCAACTGGTTCCCTCAATCGGACGCGAGCGGATGCTCGTGCCGGCAGGAACGTTCACGCTCACGGCGCTCGCCGATGGCTTCACGGCAAACGCCAGCGTCGTGATGGGCGGCAGGGGTTGGAGATATTGTGGCCATACCATCCGCAACAGGTCATGGACAAGTTCTGGGAACTCGTCGTCGAGCTTCTGACGTAGCCGCGCCACGAGGAAGGCGAAGCCTTCCAAGAGCCGCTCGACGTCCGGATCGGTCGCATCACGCCCGAGAAAGGGAGCGAGCTCGGGACTAGTCTGGGCGAAGTCGCGGCCGAGCTCGCGCAAGTAGGACAGTTCATCTTCGTAATACGGGTTGATGGCCACCGCTTTAGCCTCTCAAGAGGACGTGCCTGTCGTCGCTCAAGATCGTGTCAAACGAGACGTGCTCGACCTGGTCGTTATCGTTCACCATTGCGGTTACTTGGAACGTCAGCTGTAACGGCTTGTCGGGATCGGCATGAAAGCGGATCGAAACATTTTTCAATCGAGGTTCGAACGCCTCGATCTCCTGCTTGAGCATGCGAGCGACCGCGCGAACCGCGTCAACTCCCTGGCCGATCGCGTCGTTTAGATCTGGCAAGCCGTAGTCGGGTCGCGTCTCGCAGCAGCCCTGGCGCGAGTTCAAGATCCGGCGCAGATTGTCCAGAATGCTCGCTCGGAGGCGGTCGAACGAAAGATGATGCGATGGGACCCTGGTCACGGCTGCTTCTTCCAAGCGCTCAATAAGACTGCGGTCGAACATCGACTGCCGACCCCTTCATTGCTTGTCAAGCCTGCCCTTTAGCGTCAAAGCAAAATCCGCGCCCATGTACTTCAGGTGCGGGACGACGGATATGCCGACGCGATACCAGCCCGGCTCACCTTCGACATCTTCAACGTGGATCTCCGCCTTACGCAAGGGACGGCGCGAGCGGACATCTGCCGACGGATTCTGCTGATCGGAAACATACTGGCGGATCCAGTTGTTGAGCTCGCTCTGCAGCTCTTCCCTGCTCTTCCACGAGCCGATGTTTTCACGCTGCAGCACCTTGATATAGTGTGCGAACCGGTTGATGATGAACATATAGGGCAGCTGGGTACCAAGCTTGTAGTTGAGCTCGGCTGCCTTCCCTTCCTGAGTATTGCCGAAATACTTCGGCTTCTGCACGGAATTGGCCGAGAAGAAAGCGGCGTTGTCCGAGCCCTTGCGCATGGTCAGGGCAATGAAGCCCTGCTCTGCAAGCTCGAACTCGCGCCGGTCCGAGATGAGGACCTCCGTAGGTACTTTACTTTGCAACTGCCCCATCGATTCAAAGGTATGCAGATTGAGGTCCTCCACCGCCCCACCTGACTGTGGGCCGATAATGTTTGGACACCAGCGGTACTTGGCGAAGCTTTCGGTCAGGCGGGTTGCGAAAGCAAAGGCGCCGTTGCCCCACAGATAGTTGTTTGTCTCGCCATCCGAAGCTTCCTGATAGTTGAAACTCTTTACTGGAACCGTCTCCGGTCCATAGGGCAAGCGCAGAAGGAACCGCGGTAGCGTCAAGCCGAAATAGCGAGCGTCCTCGCTTTCGCGGAACGAATTCCACTTGGCATATTTCGGCCCCTCGAAAATCGATTGGAGGTCCTTGAGATTGGCGATCTCCTCATGTTTTTCGACGCCGAACATCTCAGGCCCGGCTGAAGCGATGACAGGCGAATGCGACATGGCGCCCACCGCGCTCATGTACCGCATGAGCTTAACGTCTTGGCTCGAACTGCCAAACTCGTAGGCCGATATCATGGCTGCGACGGGCTGGCCGCCAAACTGGCCAAACTCGGCTGTGTAGACGAGCTTATACAGACCGGACTTGACGATCTCCGGGCTGTCTTCGAAGTCGGTGATCAGCTCGTCCTTGGAGACGCCGAGAAGTTCTATCTTGATGTTCTGACGAAAATCGGTTCGGTCGACCAAGAACTTGAGGCCGCGCCATGCCGCCTCGAGCTTTTTGAACTCTTCGGTATGCAGCACGGTATCGAGCTGAGCCGAGATCTTGCGATCGATCTCCGCGATCATCTGATCGATGAGCGCATTGTTGACCTTCCCATCGGCCCGCCCCGGTTTGACGAGCTCGGCAAGGAAAGCCGCAACACCCCGGCGGGCGATGTCGTACCCCTCGTCGCGTGGGGTGATTTTGGTTTCGACGAGAACCTGATCAAGCAGCGAAAGCTCAGTCGTCATAGTAGTGACTTCGGCGGTTTGCTGCGCGCTTGCGTCAGTCATAGCACCCTCGCTCATGCCACTTACTCCGGCTTGCCGGTGAGCTCGCCAAGTAGCCGCGGCCTAGCGCTGTCGTCTTCGAGCAAGTTCTGGATGGCTTTACGGAAGTTCGGCACATTGCCAAGCGGGCTTTTGAGAGCAATCAGGGCGGCCCGCAATTCGGTCAACGCTCGAACTTCTGTGATTTGTTGCGCAACACGCTCGGGCTCGAAATCCTTGAGGCTTTCAAACTTCAGCGTTACTGACAGCTTGCCGGCCTCAGGCGATTCGTCGAGCTTGTTCTCAGCCAAAATGTCAAGGCTCAGTTTCTTACCTTTGACGACCTCGTTAAAGTTGTCCTTGTTGATATCGACGAGTTCTCGGTCCTCAATGGAACAATCATCGACCCGTCCGGTGAAGTCGCCCAAAACCATCAGCTTGAGCGGCAGCTCGACATCCTCCTTGAGGTTGCCGGTTGCCGGCTTGAAGCGGATATTAACGCGCTCCTTCGGAGCGACCGAGCTTTCCTGTGCCATACCAGTTCCCGTTAATCCTTTGGCTTTGACGAACTCAGCCGCGACCGAGGCGGCTCGCCCGTGCGATGTCGATCCGTGCTGCTCGAATTCGGATCTGCTCCAGCGCGAGGCGACGGCGAGGCTCGTCGATCATCTGTTGCGACTCGGAATGGGTCATTGCGCGGAAGCGCAGTTCAGCAGCCTCAAGCGCAAGCGCGGGCTCCCAACTTTCCAGGTCGCGCTTAGCGACAACCCCTTCAATGTGCTCGAGCAGGGGGACGGCGGTCGTGACGAATCCGATGTCGACGCAGAAACGTGCTTGCGCAAGCTGGCCAACGAAACGCGCACGTTCGCCGGTCGCGCCATCCAGCGCACGCGACAGCCTCTCCAGCGCCGCCTGCGGCTGTCCGCCTCCGATGAGCTTGTATGCGTCAGCGACCGCCTCCTCGACGGGATCAGGGCTCGTCGCCACGTCTATCACCGCGGCGGCCCAGGCACGCGTTTCGTCATCTGCAAACGACCTACCGTTGTTGAAATGAAACTCCAAGATCCGCGGATAGCGTGTAACCAGCATGGTTACCGCCCCGCGTACCACCGTGGCCGCAGTCTCGAATGACGACCCCATTTGCTCCAGCGCCTCGGCTGCATGCCGGTGAGCGTCGAGCCAGAACGGTCCCGTCCAGGCGATCTCTTCGGCCAAATTCACGACCTCGGCGTGCTGACCGGCCCCCACCTTTGCTTCTAACGCGACGATGCTATCGCCAGGCGGAAACACCGCGGTGCGCCCACCCGACTCGGGCGGAAGCGCGTCAAAACGCATCCACGAGCCGACGCGATTGAGCAGATAGGCCTTCGGGTTTGTCGGCGATGCGACGCGCATGGCGGCGGCTGCCTGCCGGAGCATATCGGGCAAACGCAGCGTGAACTCGGCCCAGTCGCCATCGACGCCGCCCAGGACCGCCAGAGGTGGTGCCGCCCGTTGAGCCCCGTCAACCGGCGGCGCAGCCTCCGCCGGCGCGGCCGAGGTCTCCTCGGCAGCACCGACCGCGTCGGCCATGCGACCCGCGGCCTCGGCGGCCGCGCGTTTGGCTTCCTCGTAATGCGGTTTCAGCGCCCGGAAAAGCTCGCCCAAGGCAACCTGCTCGTTGATCAATTTCTCGCCGAACTGGCGATCCAGATCATCAAGCGCTTCATAGGCGGCAAGCACCGCCGGATAATCGGCTTCAGTCGCCGCAGTTTCGGCCACAGCCGGACCAAGGCGACCGACGAGCCAATCGACCGCGCCAACCCGTGCACGTTCCCGCTTGATCGGAGGATAAAGCCCTTCCCAATGTACGCCTATCATGCCGCGCAAGATTTCTAGTCCCACGGCAAGACCCTGATATCCCTCGATGCGAAAGAGACCATAGACAGCCCAACAGGCAATCAGAATGTCTTTTGACTGGTTCGCCAGGAGATGAAGCGACAGCTTACAGACTTTCCGCCAATCGACCGCTGCTGGTCCGTCGGCATCCATGCGCCGCACCTCGGCTTCGAGCTGCTCAAAGTCGGCCGCATCACGTACGTCAGCGCCGGCAGGCAAGGCGCCCGGCACAGGTGCGGCGCCGCAGAACGCGCGCGCATCGGTGGCGGCACTAACCGCTATGCCCACGTGTTCGATCACGGTGAAAAACTCGTGCGCGGACGCGCGTCTAGGCGCATAGCGACGCTGGAGCGATCGAATTCACACCCGCCGCATTTAGTGAACTGAGAGGCGCCAATAATGTAAGCCATCACTCCGACTCGTTAAGGAGGCGATGCTGGATGATATCCATCGTTCAAGGCTTGTGCCAATTGCGAGAGGCTTGATTTGTAAGAATATTTTCTCAAGCTGACGTGTCTTCCCCGACAGCCTGTCGCAACTTCGACAGTCGGCATCAGAGACGCTTGATCTCGACCTCGCAGGTGCTCGCTCAGAGTGCCTATGCTCCTGAAACACTGTTTCAGACAACTATTGTGCAACTTGAGGTGCCGTCGTGATCCCGGTCGACGGGAACAGCCCCGTCGGGTTAGTTTGACCACTCGAACGGTCTTAGCAACCAAAGGGGCCTACAATGCGATGAGCCTAGGGGCTTAGCGCGCGGCGGGGGGCCGCAACTATGCGAAGACTGCCACGATCAACATTGATGCAGCGACCACAGACTCGGTGGGCAAATTGACACCGATCGAACGCGAGTCTTTTGAATTCTACCCACCAACGATCGCACGTATCATAACTGCCAGGGCGGCAGCAGCGACGCCCTGCATCAATTCGACTGCGACATAGCAATTTCGCGTCTCAGTCAACTACCAACGCTAGCAATTGATCTACATGACAGAGATATGTCACCTTTCGGTTGATGACGTCGGCAGGTCGAACGTGACCTGCAAGGATTTCGGCATGCAACATCAACCACAATATGTCTTCGATAACGGCCCCCACCAATGGGCTGTCTCTTCGTCCGTAGAAATGCTGCGCGCTCAGGTCTGCTCCAATAACGAGCTCTCCTTCCTCATGGAAGCGCATGACGGACTCTCCGGCGCGATCGCCAAACGCGCAGGATTCAAGGGTCTCTGGGCGTCGGGCCTGTCGATTGCCTGCTCTCTCGGCTACCGCGATGCCAACGAAGCTTCATGGAGCCATGTCGTCGACGTGGTCGAGCGCATCGTGGACTCGACCGCTCTTCCTGTGCTCGTTGACGGCGATGGCGGCTTTGGGAACTTCAATAATGCACGCCTCCTGGCGCGCAAGCTTCGTCAGCGTGGCGCGGCTGGCGTCGCGCTCGAGGACAGCTGTTTTCCGAAAATGAACTCATTTGTTGGCGAACGCCATCCGCTCGCTGACATCACTGAATTCTCCGGCCGTCTGCGGGCCGTGAAGGATACAGTCGCGGATGACCTGATCCTCGTTGCGCGGATCGAAGCCCTGATCGGCGGCCATGGAATGGACGAAGCAATTTTGCGCGCTCACGCTTACGCTGACGCGGGAGCCGATGCGATCCTTATCCACTCACGAAAGAGCAGCGCGGACGAGATCCTTTCGTTTGTCAGTGCCTGGCAGAATCGGCTGCCGGTCGTCATCGTTCCAACGAAATACTACCGAACTCCCGTCTCGGCATATCGGGATGCCCGCATTTCCACCGTGATTTGGGCCAATCACTCCATGCGGGCTGCAATAGCGGCAATGCGGCACGTCTGCGGCCGCATTATCGCTGAGGAGGGCATTGCCACCATTGAACCAAGCGTCGCCACGCTTGAGGATGTCTTCGATCTGTTGGGGTACGACGAACTCGCACGTGCGGAAGCGCGATATCTGCCGCCCGCCGTTGACCTACAGCGATAGCTTTTTTCACCCACACATATACTGATTCTCGAAGGACCACAGCCATGCAACCGTCTGCCTTACCATTATGCTCCAGTGCGCTCTTCGGCGAAGCACGTATTTGCCCCCCTGATATTGGGGATACCATTAGATGGTGCGACTGACCTGCCACTGCGTATTTCCTCCAAATGGAGTTAGAGTCCGGCCCACAGAAGGACGGACAGATGAAGCGAGCAAGGTTTTCGGAAGAGCAGATTATCGCGATATTGAAGGAGCATGAGGCTGGGGCGAAGACGGCTGACCTGGCTCGCAAGCACGGGATCTCCGAGGCGACAATCTACAATTGGAGGGCCAAATTCGGCGGCATGGATGTCTCCGAGGCCAAGCGACTGAAGGCCTTGGAAGAGGAGAACGCGAAGTTGAAGAAGCTTCTGGCTGAGCAGATGCTCGATGTGGCCGCCCTTCGCGAGCTTCTTTCAAAAAAATGGTAGGGCCCGCCGCCAAGCGCGCTGCTGTCGCGCATCTGCAGGCTGTCATGAGCCTGTCGGAATGGCGGGCCTGCTCGATCGTCGGCGCGGATCGGAAGATGATCCGCTATTGCTCGAGCCGCCCTCCAGAGGCAGAACTGCGGGGCCGGCTGCGCGATCTCGCCAACGAGCGGCGGCGCTTCGGCTACCGCCGGCTGTTCGTCCTGCTGCGGCGGGAGGGTGAGCCATCGGGGATCAACCGGATCTACAGGCTTTATCGGGAGGAAGGACTCGTCGTCCGCAAGCGGCGAGCCCGCCGCAAGGCTGTAGGGACCCGGGCCCCGATCCTAATGGAGGCCAAGCCCAACGCGCGCTGGTCACTGGACTTTGTCCACGACCAGTTTGCCAACGGCCGGCGCTTCCGGATCCTCAGCATCATCGATGACGTGACCAAGGAATGTCTGGGGGCGATTCCCGATACGTCAATCTCCGGACGGCGCGTCGCCCGCGAACTCACAGCAATCGTCGAACAACGCGGCAAGCCGGGAATGATCGTGTCCGATCATGGCACAGAGTTCACCTGCAATGCCATGCTCGCCTGGTGCAAGGATGCCGCTATCGATTGGCACTTTATCGCGCCCGGCAAGCCGATGCAGAACGGCTTCATCGAAAGCCTTAATGGGCGCATGCGCGATGAGCTGCTCAACGAGACCCTGTTCTTCGACCTCGACGACGCCCGCGGCAAGATCGCTAACTGGATCGCCGACTACAATCTCCGACGCCCTCACTCATCGTTGAAATACCTGACCCCCGCGGCCTATGCCGCCCACCTCACCGCAACGGACGACCGGCTACGGTCGAGTCGCCCGGGGGAATTTCACCCCCAGGCGCTCACGAATCCGGACGTGAAGCTCGCGCTTCATCCGGCTTCTATCATCCAGCCGTTGGTCTGATGCCGACTTTCCACAGATACAGCAGGCTTGGCGCTCGTTTTGCGAGACGTCCTAGCCAGTATATGGCCGCAGTTTTCCGGCGCTTGAACCTTTTATATTTCCCCATCACCCACCGGGTGAGCACCATGTTGACGTGACGAAGGACGTTGACGCACTCCGAGCGGTAATACCGCCCGTAGTAGTTCAGCCATCCTCTCGCGACAGGGTCGATCAGTTTGGCTAGGTCTTCCAGCGTTTGGTTGCTCCTGCTTGTCACCCGCCATTCGCGGATAGCCTGCCGGATTCCCTTGGCTGCCTTGCGGCTGATGGCCGGTGCGAGGCTGACAAACTTCTCACCCTTGCTGTCCCGAGCTTTGCGCGGCCGGAACGTGTAGCCGAGGAAGTCGAACGTGATTTGCTCGTACCCCCCGCTCCGATTGTTGTCCTTGCAGTAGACGATCCGGGTTTTCTCCGGGTGGAGTTCCAGACCGCACTCGGCAAGGCGATTACGGATCGCTCCCAGTACGGCTTTGGCCTCCTCCTCACTCCTGCAATGGACGATCGCATCATCAGCGAATCTTTCGAAGCGCAGGTGTGAGAAGGTCCGTTGCATCCATGCATCGAAACAATAATGCATGAAGAGATTGGAGAGTACGGGCGAGACGACAGAACCCTGAGGGGTTCCTCGTGTTCGCTCGTCGCGGGTCCCGTCTTTCCGCTCCACGGTGGCTTGCAGCCACCGTCTGACGTAGAGACGAACCCAGCCCAATTCCACATGGTGGGCTACAGCTTTTTCCATCAGGTCCCATGGAATCGTATCGAAGAACGACTTGATGTCCAAGTCTATGACCCAATCGAATTTCCAGCAGCGCTCGCGCGCCTTCCCCACCGCATCGAGCGCAGAGCGTCCGGGCCGATAGCCGTAAGAGTCGGGGTGGAAGACTGGCTCCACTTCCTTTTCTATGACCATCTTTGCGACTGTCTGGGCCACTCGGTCTCCGACGGCGGGAATGCCGAGTTTCCTGACACTCTTGCCATCGGATTTGGGGATTTCCACGAGACGAACAGGCGGTGGAAAATACGTCCCCGACGACATGCGATTCCAGACCTTGTAGAGATTCCTCTTCAGGTCCTTTTCGAACGCCGCGACGGAGACGCCATCCACGCCCGCGGCCCCTTGGTTTGCTTTGACCTGTTTCCAAGCCTGCCAAACAAGGTGCTTGGAGATATCATACGGCTTTGCCTCGGACATCAGTTCATCCCCATTGCGGGTTGGCTGTTGTCGTTGGCCAGATGATCGGGTCCCTTCGCTCCACCTGCATTACCAGGCTTCATCACTACTGCGAACCCGTCCGCCCCTGCGCCGTGCATCGGTACTCTCCCCTCAGCGGTGCTGCCGCTTTCAGGTTCTCCCTTGGCATCACGACCCAGATTCCCACGTTCCGTGTAAGAGCCTGCCATCAGGATCGCGCCGCCTCTACACCGGTCGTCACCCATCCAGTAACCAGGCTCCCGATAGGCTTGCTCCCAAGGAAGGGTTGAACCCTTGGTTTCGACAACGTCTGTACTGGTTTTCGATGCTTCATCGGCGGTTCGCTTCCGCTCGCCTTCCTGAGGCTTACCTGACGGGCTTGCGCCCGCCTTTTCCAACAACGCTCACCACCTCGACCGTTGTGTCGAAGCAGCTTGTGGTGGTTTGGACTCTGATCCTGCAATCCGAGCCCGAGGGGCCTACCCTCATCTCTTGCACAGCAAGGCTGCTTGAAGGCTTTAGGTCAATTGATCTACCTCCTTCTTCGCGCCGTCGTGGCGCACCATCCCCTACCAGTTGGCCGCGTGGTTATGCCCGCGAGCAAGCCAGGAACTGGTGCCCGACCCACCTCTACAAGGGTTGCCGGTATCCGCGAACTGCGGGCCGGATGTGGCTGCCAGCCCACCAGATCAGATAGTTGAGACGGCGGGATCACGTCAGCAGACTCCGGCGAATCTGCCGTTCGCGCGGAGGGGAGCCATGAGGGCCGGTGATGAGTAAGGAAAGAGAAGGCGAAAAGGGAGCAATGAAGGGCGGCGGACGGCACGAATTCTTCGTGGTGAATCTGACCAATGAAAAGCTGAAGGGCCACGTTTTGTGGAGGAGCGGCGGCAACGAGATCAAGCTCGACGTCAACGGCTGGCAGGGGTTCGCCGCGAAAGCAGTTTTTCCCGTCCAGCGGTAACCGGGATTATTGGCGCTGGTCAGAACGATTCAGGAGTACCAGCTGAACTGTTACGACGGGGACACCTATGCCGTTGTCACCATCTGCGGCTACGGAATCGGGGTGCTTGTTACCGCCACGAGCCCCGATACGTGGAAATGGTAGCATAGCGCACGCGCGGTGCCGCCCTTCGGCCTCGCCTATGGCCGCAGTCCACGCCTCATCCGTCCAGCACCGCATGGCTTGCGGCACCACCAAGGTCACCGCCAACACCACCGGCTACGTAAAGCTTCACCACTGGCGGCACCACCACTGGCTACATGAACACTGCGGGCAACTTCATCCTCCCTGGCATCAGCACCACTGGGACCATTAGTGCCTTGTCGTTGGCCGTCATCAACGGAGCCAACAGCAGTGGCGATTGCCAGCTGGAGCAAACGACACATCACTATCTCCCACCGACGCATGATAGCTATTCCTTCCTACGATGCGGACGGGGTGGCTTGCGACCTTTAGGCAAGGTCTTGGGAGTCCCTGCACGTTTCGATGGCCGAACAAAGAATTCGGACACATGAACGCCCAGCCTTTCGGCGATGCGGTCGAGAAGATCAATCGTCGGGTTTTTCGATTGCCGCTCAAGACTGGCGATGTAGGAGCGGTCAATCCCGGTCTCGTAAGCCAATCTCTCTTGCGAAATACCGCGTTTCAGACGGATCAGACGCACGTTGCAGGCAACAAGTGCACGAGTTTTCATGCGGCAAAGCATGCCATTAGCTCGGGCGGTCAAACCACTGGTTATAACCCCACCATTAGCAACACAGTTAGGTGCCTTTGCGGAAGCTGGCGACTTCGTCGGTTGAAGGAAGCGCTGGTTGCGACTGAGACGCCGCAGTCATGCTTCGCCCGCCCCATCAAGAATGCGTTGGCACATGACTTTTTATCACGGGGTCCTGGGTTCGAGCCCCAGCGCGCTCACCAAACTCAAAACAGACTCAAATACTTACGGCTATAGCGGGGCGCTTTCCACCAGGTCCGTTTTTCGTATCCACACTATGTCCGGAAAACGAAGGACACATAAAAAAGCCCGCCGGGGACGCGACGGGCTAAGGCTGGGGACGCGTCGTGAATAGCAGACGATCGCGGTCGCGCGTGTGATGTAGTTCACGGAGGGCAAGAAAAAGCCCGCCGAATGGGCGGGCTCTTATCGGTGCCGTCGGGATGATCAGGCGGCCGGACTCTCGAGCCGCTTGCGCAGCGCCCGAACCTGCCGGCGCAAACTCCAGATCTCGCGCGCTGCCCAACAAGTCCCGTGCCGACGGATTTCCTCGCGAATCTCGGCCTGCTCTGCCGCCTCGCGGTCGAGAACGTTGTTGAACGCCGTGACAATCAGATCATTCATGGCGGTTCTCCAGCGCCAGCCGTTCGCGCCCGACCGCGGCCCATGCTTGAGCGCGGTCGCTCCATTCCGGACCGGCGACGTAAATGTTCAAGAGCGCGATGACGTCTCGATCCATTCCGTCAGGAAACGCGTTGCGGATGGCTTGCATCGCGGATCGCACGAGGCGCTTGATCTTCAATGCGTCTGCATCGACCTCGCCCTCCTCAGGGCCCTGAGACCGATTTTCGATGTCGTGTTCCACCACATTGAGAGCCGGCGCAAGCTGCACCAGGGCGCCGGCTGGAGTCTGGGCTGTCGTGAAAGAAATGAGCTCCTCCAGCGCCCCATGCCATTGGTTCATTTGAGTGATGGCCTCATCATCCCTTTGGGCCTTATTGGTGTACCAGGCGTCGAGCAGTTGACGCGACAGCTCGACGACCGGATCGAGCGTGGCTGTCTTGGGCATTTCGAGACGTGGGAGGTCATGGCGTGGTAACACGCGGGTAGCCTTGGGCATGGTCGACTCCTTGCTGAAGGTCAGGCCCGTTGCGGTGTCATCACCACCGTTGCGGGCCGTTTGGTTTTACCGTACAATACGTATATTACAATGTACGTACAATACGGTCAAGCCGATGGTGGATGAAAAAACAGAACGGTTCGAAATGCGCGTTCCGGCGTCTTTCCTGAAGATGGTGGACGAGTGGCGTCGCAGGCAGCCTGATCTGCCGCCCCGGGCGGAAGCAATCCGCCGGCTCGTCGAGCTCGGGCTTCGGGCGAAGAAATAGATGCCAGCCCGCCCGAGTCATCTACCGACCAGCCCTGAGCGAGACGTGCTGCAGAAACTGCGGTCCGGCCGCGAACTGACGCTGAGAGCTCTTGGACCAACCGGCCGCCGCACCATCCTAAATATGGTGACCAAGGGCTGGATTGAGCGTGGGAGTACCGGCAGGAGCTACCGGATTACACCTGGCGGGGACGCTGCTTTGCGCATCAAAATACCCTAGGCCGTGCGCCAGTGACCTTCACTCGCCCTCCCGTGTTTTAAGAAATCTATCCCCGTGGGGAGCTTCGGCGCGCCTGTAGTTGATGGATTGTTGGGAAAAGAGGGTTTCCCGCTTTCGTCCCCTACGTAGTGCTGTTATTTGGTCACAACCTGCGGAAGTTTAATCTTCAGCTTCATTTGATGTTCAGAGTTGTTGACTTATATGGCAACAATAGAGGATGATCTTAGGGCCAGCGGTTTAGCAGGCTGTTGAAGAAGTCTCTGGCGAGATAGCATTGGACGTGATTCTCTCGATGGTTGAATCGGGAGACCAGGATGCGGGGATCGGACGAGCGGTCTGGATCGTTGTTCAGCTACGTGGATCTTGAAGCGCGAGTTCGCCCAGATCACCCGCTACGGAAGATCCGGGAGATCGTAAACGCTGCGCTGAGCGATCTCTCGACAGCATTTGCGGGGCTTTACACGGACTTTGGTCGGCCCTCGATTGCACCGGAGAGGCTGCTTCGGGCGATGTTGTTGCAGGCCTTCTACGGCATCCGCTCGGAACGACAATTGGTTGAGCGGCTGGAGTTCGACCTGTTATTCCGCTGGTTTGTCGGCCTGGGCGTGGACGATCCGGTGTGGGATCATTCGACCTTCTCCAAGAATCGCGACCGGCTGTTAGAGGGTGAGATCGCCGTCAAGTTCCTCTCGGCGGTGCTGGCTCAGCCAAAGGTGAAGCGGCTGTTGTCGAGCGATCACTTCTCGGTGGACGGCACGCTGATCGAGGCGTGGGCTTCGATCAAGAGTTTTCGTAGGAAGGACGGAGACGACAACGACAGTGAGGGGCCGGGACGCAACGCTGAGCGTAGCTTCCACAAGGAGAAGCGTTCAAACGAGACGCACCAAAGCACGACCGACCCGGAGGCTCGACTGTACAAGAAGGGCGACGGACGGCCGGCCAAGCTCTGCTACATGGGGCATGCTCTGATGGAGAACCGCCATGGCCTGGCGGTCGGCGGCTTCGTCAGCCAGGCCACCGGCACTGCCGAACGAGAGGCGGCGCTGGCGTTGATTGATAGTCGCCATCCCACAAGCCGGCGGATCACGCTTGGCGCGGACAAGGCCTATGACGTCACGCAGTTCGTGCACGACTTGAGAGAACGATCGGTGACGCCGCATATCGCGATCAACGGACACCTCAGCAAGGCCGGCATCCCGCGCAAGACTGCAGTTGACGCCCGCACCACCCGCCATGCCGGCTACGAGATCAGCCAACGCTGCCGCAAGCGGATTGAGGAGGTGTTCGGGTGGATCAAGAGTTCCGCCGGTCTGGCCAAGGTAAAGCTGCGGGGGCGCGAGCGCGTGGACGCCGCCTTTACGTTGGCGCTTGCGGCTTACAACCTGATCCGTCTGCCCAAGCTGCTGGCGGTGCAACCATGAGCGTGCGGGGCAAATGGCCTGTCGTGGAAACGCCCGATCACGACATGGCTGGGTCGGGCTCTTACATTCTGTTCACAAACGAAGGCGGCGAGTTCGCCCTCGATTGCCTCACGGGGGCAATATATGGCCGTTGCGAAGGTGACGCCGTCGAGTTCACATGGGACGGCAACGACGAGATGGAGCCCGCAAGAGGCCGTGGTTGGGCAGAAGAGCTCGCCGATGGCTCGCTTGAAGGTGAGATATGCCTCGAAGGCGGCGACGACATTCCCTTTATCGCCCGCCGATTGGCTACTTCTTCAACGGCCTGTTAGAGCTGTACGAACTCCCAGACTGGGAAACGAGACAGCCCATCCGGCAACTCTGGATCGCTCCGTCCTTTTGGGAGTGGTTCGACAACACGGAAGGGCTAGATGATCCGAAGTTAATGACCGGCGGCAGAACCTTGGCCGAGCACATAGAGCAACTGTTTTGCGACATACGATGCTCAAAAAGGCCAGGGGGCAGCGATTTGAAACGCATGATGCCGACGAACAAAGGCGTCTGGAAATTGCATCCAGCAAAGACCCGTCTCTATGGGTGGGCACCGAAAAAAGATTGCATCGCAATCGTAGCAGGCGCGCTTGAAGCCGAAACGAAGGACAAGGCCAAAGGGAACGTAAACAATCTAAAGCGAGACCAAGTGCTCGCCTTCATCAAATCGCACAACTTGCAGCAGCGTGTGCTTTTAGGAGATATCCTTGCCGTCTTCCCGCCGAAACCCAAGCCCTAGACGCCAGATGTTCCTGAAGCTGTCCAGTCAGATCGAAGGACAGCTGCGGGAAGCTTATGCCAAGAAAAATGAGGCTGGCGTACTCAATCAATCCCTCTTGGCTGAGAAGCTTGGCGTGGATCGATCAGCTATCAACCGAAGGCTGACCGGTCGCGTGAACATGACCGAGGAAACGATTGCCGATATGGTCTGGGGTCTAGAACACGAAATCGAGATACGAATCTTTGATCCAGCAGAGTCCCGAACAAATCACGTTTTAGGGCCAAGCGCACCAGCCATCGTTTCGACTCCACCCGCTCCGCCCCCCATTCCCGCGGCGGCGAATACTGCCACGTCCACAGCATCCGCAAATTCGGCCAGTTCAGGGGCAACCTCCGCCGTGGCTGCTCCAAAAGGGTTTGTCTTGGCATGACGAAGATTGAGCGTAGAGCATACGTCGTTGTTTGCGATGATGTTCTGTTCGGCTTGACCGGCAAGGCATTTTTGCAGGGAGTTTATACGAGCGACATCACCCTTCCGAGTAATGACGAGCTCATCATCCCACAGTTGGTTTTTTATTTTTCCGCTGAAACACCTAAGAAGAATCCCTTCAAGAAAATGGCCTTAAGAGTTACCCCGCCCAGTATGCCGCCCGCAGTAGTCGAAATACCGATCGAAACGATGCCACAAGCGAACAATCCCCATCGACCAAAAATGCTGGTTCGCGCGCCAGTCTTGCTTCAACAAGTAAGACTTAGACCTGGCAAAATAGAAACTACGGTGGTCACAGAATCAGAAGAGCTGGACGCGGGAGGTATCTGGATTACCTCTACGGCCAATTTGGCCTTACCTCGCTGATCTCAGTTCTTCGCCACGATGCGCCAGATCACTGAAGGCGAACCGCGGTGATTGAGGTGTCCTTCGAATTGCCGCTCGCATTGAACAGGCGCCAACCAGTTCTGGTAGGTGCGATGGAGACCATCCGTCGATAACAACTCGAGGGGCATACCCGTGGACTTGCAACCCCGCGCGGCCTGTGCCTGGCAGCGCGGACGCGGTAGGGACAGCGTTGATCTTGCCGACGCCGAGTCGCGCTCGCGCTGCCTCCTCCAGTCCAGCGAGCGCCGCAGAGCGGGAGCAACACGATGCCGGGATTTATTGCCTCGTACGATTTGAAAGAGACCAAACCAGACGCGCACGAAGAGTTCGTCTTTAATGCTGTCGAGCACGGATGGTCTCCATGGATTTTGGACCATGATCAAACTACCCTTGTTACTCTTCCGAGCACTACCTTGCACGGGTCGTTCGTCGATCAAACGCAAGCGGTCGCGGCTCTCGACGCAACAAGGGCGCAGACGGGAAAAGAGCTTGGGATCGAGGTCATAATGGAAAAATGGTTGGTCGCTAGATACGAAGCCACGCCAAACTTTGACTCCAACGAAAGAGGGGGGACGGGCTAGCAGCTTGGAAGCAGCGCGAACGCGACTCAGCGCCGGATCCGCTTGGGCAAAGGATCAGGTGCCGTCGTCCCTAACGCGCCCGCGCTGGAGGTTAGCCGCGACTCGGCTCGTCGAGATCAAGGGGCTGAGGGCGAAGGAGAAGTGACGTTGGAGTCAGATGCAGAGCGAGTCGCTCGGCTGAATACGGAGCGTGAAGAAGAGCTGCGGCGAGTCCCGCTTCAGACCATCGATAAATCCAAGTGGCCAAAAAATGTGAGACCGATTTCGACGGGGGAAGCGGACGGACTCGGTATCGACCTTAACGGGCGCCTCTATTGGAATGGTAGGCCGGTTGAAATCATCGGGCAACGGCTGGATCTCACCTGGGCGCAGACGGCAATCGCAATCGTCGTCGCGGTCTTTACCGGCGTTGCTGCTATAGGGACGACGGCTCAAGGTTGGGTGGCCTACCACGACTGGGCCTGCCGGAATAAGCAACCGGCCATTATGGCTTGCCCAGCCGCGCAGGCCGCACCCGCAGGCCCGCCCTTGAGGGTGGCGATTTGAGGGGTTCTCACTTGAGCGGCTCCTCTACTTCGTGCGCACACTTGGCTCAGACGTTGAGATCAAAATCAAACGAAGCAAGCCAAAGCATTAGGGGCGCATACCGTCTTCCGCTTTGGTTTCTTCTGCATGGCCACGACCTCAGCCCATGCCTTCTCAGAGATGTTTGGCGGCTTCTCCCGCGTCTTCGGCTTCGGCTTTGGTTTCGGCAGTATGGGCACAGGCGAGCCGAGAATCTCCACAAGCCTCCGGCGGATGACGCGCTCGAGCCGATCCTCAAGCCCGAGCTCGACAAGCGTCGCGTGCAGCCTGACGAGATCGATGTTGTCGAAGCTCTCTATCCATGCCAGGCCCTTGTCGGTCCAGACCGGGCTCATGCAGCTCCCCACCGCCGACAAACTCGGCAAGGTCAACGCGGGCGCACCGTTGCTGCTTTCAAATACCGTGCGAAGGAGCGGCGTGGCAATGTCTAGCCTCGCCACACAACTGGCTGCCACGCTCGCCGACGGTGGCTGGCACGCAAAGGCTCGCCCTGAACAGCTGCCGCCTGCCAATTGGACCCATGGCTGGGGCCTGCTCGGCGGCCGAGGCATGGGCAAGACGTGGGTCGGCTCGAACGTGACGAATGAGCTCGCCCAAACCGTCAGCCACATCGCGTTGGTGGGCCCGACCGCAGCGGACGTGCGAGACACGATGATCGAGGGCGTCAGCGGCATTCTGCGCACGGCGCCGGCGTGGTTCCCCGTGCCACACCATGGCGTCGGACACGGTCTCGAGACTGGCTTCTTCACGCGTGCACCCCGAAGAACCGCACGATCAGTAGCCCGACACCCCAAATCGCAAGTGCCGTCGCCGAGGCGAAGACAAAGACCCAAAAGTGACGGGCGGCAACCTGGTGACGCAGCAGGAATGCCGTCAGCGCGTTGATGGTACAGGTGAGCGCCCGAATGCCCGCGATCTGGACCCGCTTCATCGCGCCATCGCCGCAATCACGTCGGCGATGCGGCGAGCCTTGCGGATCTCCTTCGATGCGATCGTGAAGATACGAAGCGCGGACTGGTCGTCGGGACAAAAGCCAAACTTCTCGCAGGCGGCGCCGAAGCTGTGTGCGTATTCCCAGCGAGTCGGCTCTCGATCTTGCTGGCGCGTAAGCTTTGCCAACTCAACAGCCAGTAAGTCCGCAACCTGTCGTTCAATTTTGCTCATGTCAGATGTCCGTAACTCCCCAGGCGGACGTGGACGAACGCCGATTCGGGCCCTTACCAAACATTCCCTTACGGTCTGGCGGACGCGATTAATCGTCCCAAATTCGCTGTCCGCATTGGCACTCAAATAATCGGACAGACTTGCCAGTACGACTATCCAGCATAGTCGCAGAGAAGGCGAACAAAAGCGGCGCAGTTCGGACGGCGGCAGCTTTGAGCGTGACTTTGGATAGCCTTAAGCCTGCCTCCGGGGAAACGTCCCGCCTAACGCATCTTCAGGGCGACGGCGTAGCCGTCTGTGCACTTGGCTTTGATTGAAAGGCTGAACGGCAACGTCGGGTCATCGAGGGTTGAACCTGAGGAAAACGGCGCTTCAAACAATTCTCCGTAGATGGGGCTCGTGGTCGTTTTGGCCGGCACGATTCTCACTGGACTTTTGCCGGTCGGCACACTGGCATCGACGCTGTAAACAAGAACACCGTCGCCGGTGGTGGTGCCATCACGTCCCTGAATTGGCTGTGCAAGTTCGAGCGCGTACACTTTCGATGGATTCAATGTACCGTCGGCCGGCGCGACAATCATCGAGGTTCCTGTCCTGCCCGGTAACGGTGTGAGGACCGCCTCGAACTGCCCGCGCGCCAGATAAACCTTGCGCTCGTCTGCGAGCCAGCCAAGCTTGTGGCGGTGCCAGCCGATAAGCGACGTGCCCCGAAAAATATCGCACATGATGTCCCAGGCGCCGGTCGTAAATCCGAATGGCGCGAAATGATAGAGATCAGGCAAACCGAGGGTGTGGCACACCTCATGGCACATGTTGATGTGGTTGTTGGTATAGCTGTCCTTGCCGAACGTAACGCCCCAGCGAACGGGCCCGGTCAAGGTCACGGGAGCATTGGCTTGCGGGGCAATGAATGTCGGTGAAATGGCAATCGCATCGGTCTTCGCGCCAACAACAAATAACAACGGGTGAGTGCGGAAATCGAGTTCGGGAAACAGTGCCGCCGCGTCCGTGATATAGGCCTTGTGCTGTTGAAAGGTGAAGCGTTTGTCCGAGCCCGTGTAACTGGTCGATGGTTTAGGCATGCGGCGCCAGCCGGAAATTCGGTATATCTCCAAGCTGAGGCGCCCGTGCGACTGGTCCCGAAACCAACTTTCAGCCTTACCATTCCCAGTGAGATGATCGGCCACCCCTTCCGTGCTCCCGAAGGCGCCGGGTGCGTCAGCGAAGTCGACAAACACCATCAGCGCTTTTATCGAACCGACAGATTGGAGGCTTAGGCTCGCGTCCGTCGTACCTTCGCTCAAATACGAATTTCCCATTCGGTCGAGGTCGGGGATGCGGTCTGGGGCGGTGGCTCGCGACGGGCGCCCGGTCGTCACTTGAATACATGTCGAAAATCCGAGAGCCAGGGCGTTACGACGCGTGATCTTGGACATGCTTGTCTCGAACTCTCGCATTAGCGTTTACGAAGCGTCACACGTAATGGCTATGGACGCGGCCAAGGGCCTGACATATCGGTTTTTCATTGTCGTCTCCCTTTCAAGTGAGCAGCAATCGGCGATGCTGGTCGACAGGCCCTGCTGCCAACAAGATTTCAAGAGTCGTGCCAATCGTGCAGGAAGCGCCCTAGGAAGGCAGTTTTTCACGTTATTCAACGGTCTAGCCGCGAACGCAGCTACGCCGACCGAACTTCACCGTGTTTCGGAGCCGACAAACCCGACAACAGGGGCAACGGAGTACATCGGAGAGCGCAGTTGGTGACGAGACCTCAACTCCTTGCTCACGGGAAAGCGACCGGCGGCATGGTGACCGACCAATTCTGATAGGTGCGTCGCTGATCTCTTTGGGGGATACGATCCGACACGGAGATGAGCGACCGGTTGCGTGAGGTAGCCGAAAAAATGACTGCAAGGCGCGTACTTTGGTTCGGCATCGGTCTCGGGCTTTGTCTCGGCCTTGGTCTATGGCTGGTTTTGCCCGACGGGCTGGCCGGTAAGGACAATGGTGTCCGCGCGGACGACGCCCTAATCGACAAGGTTAAATCAACTTGGCGAGCGCAGGATGGTGAGACGGCGAGGCAAATCTTCGCCCAAGTCTCCAAGGTAGCCCACTTCGTTCCCAGGGGATGGGAGCGTGGGCCAAAGACCGACACTGGCGAGCTCGTTGTCTTTTCATGGGCCAAACGCCGGTCTGGGAAAGGAAAGGGCGAGTATACGATCACATGGGAAGTGGCACCCGATGGCACAGTGAAACTTGTTGCTCCGTATGCAAAACCGATGGAGCTAGGCTGGCAGGCGTTCGCACTTTCGCTTGTCGCTGACGAGGCAACAAACAAGGAAGGGGGCGTGAACCGCCGTTTTCTGCATGATCCCGCTACCTTCGACTTCGTGACGACCGCGCAAGGCGAGCTGGGCGATCTTCTGCGGCGTGCCCGCTGCATTATCGGCGATCCGGTTGGAGTGCACTATTCGCCGAAGGTAGAGGAGCAGCAAGCCGCGAAGGGCGACCTGTGGCGCGTCGAGCTTTCGGTCGGTTGCAATCTTCCCGGACTTCGTGATTTCGCCCGTGACGGAGTCGTCATTTTCGAGAAGCGCGAAGGGCAAGATTGGGAGCCACAATCGTTCTTCGGCAAGCTTCTCACGACGTATGCCCCCGAACTTGCCGACCCGAAAGACGAGGAAGCATTCGAGGGGGCCCAAAAACCATTGGCAAAATGAAAGCCGTCGATCGTGGTTAGCAAAGACGAACAGGTTGACGATAGGCTGATACGTGCGATCGCGCGCGCAGAGACCGGGCGCGAGAGCGCGGCATCCGGTTGCTCGAAGCCGAGGCCCCCCTAGACGTGGACGCCGAGACGCTTCGCGCGAAAGAGCGGCTTCGCGTCGTCAAAACCGCAGAGAGGCAAACACGGCTCGCCGAGGCGGCCCTCAAGCTGCAAGAGCGTAGCGTGCTCGCGCAGCAGCGCCAAGCTGCCGCAATGGAGGCCTTGGTCGCAACGGTCCAAAGCGTGGTTGGGATCGGACGCCAGCGTTGCTACAATAGCTCCAATCTAGGAGGCGTTGATAACGACAAGCCCGCGCTTTTTATCCGTACCGGAACTGGCAGCAAAACGTTCGCTTGCGCTGTCGATAATTCGGGGGGCGACGATGATTGAATGTGAAGTCGCCGCGTTGATGCTCAATGTGTCGGCGCATATCCGGGTTGTCGGGGCCGCAATCGCCAGAGTCGCCAGCTTCGCTGATATTGGCGCCCCCGCTTTTCGGCCCCCGGTTCTCGCAAACCTCATGAAACAGGGCAGTCTCGGGCCATAAACGCTTCTACAGGCGGTAATCGTGGATGCACTGGTGAGCAGACCGGTCGTGGAAACATGGTTGATTGACCGTTTACGACCCTATGAGCGCAATTCGCGCCGACATACGTCCGAGCAGATCGGGCAGATCGCCGCGTCAATCCGCGAATGGGGTTGGACCATGCCGATCCTGGCGGCGGATGATGCCATGGTGCTCGCCGGCCATGGGCGGCTTGCGGCGGGAAAGCTGCTCGGGATCGCCGAGGTGCCCATCATCGTGGCGCGCGGGTGGAGCGAAAATCAGAAGCGCGCCTATGTCATCGCCGACAATCGGCTCACTGACGCGAGCGATTGGGACGATGACATGCTGCGGCTCGAATTGAACGATCTGTTGGCGGGCGGCTTCGAGCTTGCGCTGACCGGCATCACCGAGGACGAGCTTACGAAGCTATCGATCGACGTGGCCGCGCTGGAAGCGATGCCGGAATTGCCGGAAGGCGATCGGTCTCCATATCGCGACATGACGGTACGGCGAGCAATGGGAGATGGTCAACGCGGGCGATCAAGCCGTGCGATCCGAACGACCCGAACCGATCGCCGCAGGGCAATACGCTCCCGCGCATCTGCGACGAATACTTGGCGCGGCATGTCACCGAGAGCTAAGGACATCCTCGTCGCGCCGATCTCGCGCCGCGATGCCGACGCGGCTAATCATCCGGCAGCACTACAGCCACAAGACGGTGCAGAACGCCTATCTCGCGCTCGGCGTCTTTCTGATGGCCGGCTGGAAGGCGCGATGACCTTCAGGCCCTCGATGGACAAGTCGAACATCCAAGGGCTGGTGCGCGATACCGGATGGCACGAATTTCTCGAACTTAACCGGCTGGTCTTCACCGATGCGCTCCCGCGCAACTCGGAAGGCCGCGCGTTCGGGATCGCGCTGCGGATGATCCGCAAGACGTATCCGCAGATCGAATGGGTGATCTCGTTCGCGGATGGGTGCCAGTGCGGCGACGGGACGATCTATCGCGCGGCGGGCTTCGTCCTGACAGCGATCCGGAAGAACCATAGCCTTTTGCGCGCGCCGGACGTCACCGTGGTGCACAAGATGGCGCAAGTGACCGGGAAGAACCGTGCGGATCACTTCGCCAGAAATGGTGTCCGCTGGTCGGGTAAAGGCACGCCGTTGGCGGGCGATCCGCGTGCTGCGTTTGAATCGCGCGGACCTCCGCTCGCCTGACATCGCTGCTTCGATCCGTCGCCAGCGCCGCGCCAAAGGCGCGCACGGGCCATAGGGCCGAAGCTCCTTCCGGAGCCCGCGACGCCATTCGCGTCGCGGGCAGGCGCTCAGTCAGGAACAGGAAATGGACCGCGCCAGCCACCTATACGCCTTTCGCAGGATTCTGCTGTCGGCCTCATCGCTGACGCTCGTGGTCGTCGCGAGCGCGAGCGCGCTCGCCCAGAACGATGCCACCCAGCAAGAACCGGCCGTGAGCCCTGCGCCACAGCCCTCCGCCTCGCCAACGGCGGAACCGGCTCCGCCACAAGGCACGGCGACGCCGGCCCCATCGCAGCCACCGGCGCAAACGCCCGAGCAGCAGGCGCCCACAGCACAAACGCAGCCGGCCGGCCCCAACGTATTGCCGGAGACCCGCGTGGCCGCGCCGGTCGAGCGGCGGCAACCGCGCACACCGCCGCCGACCCGGGTCGCGACCAATCCACAACCGCCCGCGCCGACTGAGGCCCAGGTCACAGCCCAGCAGAGCGCAAAGCTCGATGCTGCGCGCCGCACGATCCTGGCGCCGGTCGGCGCCAACTCCTATGAAGTCAGCCGTCAGGCAATCGAGGCGCTGCCGCAGGGCAACAACACCACGCTCGACAAGGCACTGTTGCAGCTCCCCGGCGTGACGCAGGATTCGGCGGCAGGCGGCGAGTTGCATGTCCGCAACGAGCACGCCAATCTGCAGTACCGCATCAACGGCATTATGCTGCCTGACGGTGTCGGCGGTTTCGGGCAAATCCTCGACACGGGTATCGTCGGCAATATGGCCCTGCTGACGGGCGCGCTGCCAGCGCAATATGGCCTGCGCACGACCGGCGTGCTGGATATTACGACCAAGGCGGACGCGTTCGACAATTCCGGCAAGGTCAGCGTTTATGGCGGCAGCCACCAGACCATCACGCCGTTCGCCGAATACGGCGGAACTGTCGGACAAACGCAATATTACGTGTCGGGCCGCTATCTCTACAACAACCTCGGCATCGAGAATCCGACGCCCGCAAATGAGTCCATTCACGACCGCACGCAACAGGAAAAAGGCTTTGCCTACGTATCGACGGTGCTCGATCCGAACAGCCGCCTCACCTATATCGGCGGCGTCTCGAACGCGCTGTATCAGATCCCCAACAATCCTGGACAGGCGACCAACTTCCAGTTCGGGAACATCACCAGCTTCAATTCGGCGCTTCTCAACGAGCGGCAGCAGGAGATCAACAACTTCAACGTCCTCGCCTATCAGCATTCGGCCGAAGGCATCGACTATCAGATTTCCTATTTCAACCGCTACAGCCACCTCCACTTCTGGCCCGACCCGACCGGTGACCTGCTCATCAACGGCATTTCATCGAGCGTGTATCGTCAGAGTTACATCAACGGCATCCAGGAAGATACTGCCTGGCGCGTCGCCGACGCGCACACGCTGCGGTTCGGGTTCACCACGAGCGCCGAGCGGTCCCTGGTCACCGGCATTAACACCACATTTCCGGCCGATCCGGTGAATGGTGGACAGGCGCTCGACCCGACCACGGGCAATCCGCTTCCGCCTGTCACCATTTTCGATTCCAGTCCCAAGCTCGGCTGGCTGTTCGGTGCCTATGTGCAGGACGAATGGAAGATCACCAATAACCTGACCCTCAACGTGGGCCTGCGCTTCGACCAGATGTGGCAATATGTCGATGCCAACCAGTTCAGCCCGCGCATCAGCCTGACCTGGGTGCCCCAGGACGGCACCACCGTCCATATCGGCTACGCGCGGACCTTCACACCGCCGCAGCAGGTGATTGCGGCGCCGACCAACATTGCACTGTTCCAGGGCACGGTGGCTGCGCCCGTGGTCACCCAGAACGATCCGGTGCTGCCGGAACGGGCCCACGTCTTCGATGCCGGCGTGGTTCAGAAGATCTGGCCAATTCCCGGCCTTGAAGTCGGCCTCGACGGCTACGTCAAGCTGGCGCGTGATCTGCTCGATGACGGGCAGTTCGGCCAAGCCTATGTGTTCGACGGCTTCAACTATGCCAAGGCGAACAATATCGGCCTTGAATTCAAGGCGAGCTATACCAATGGCAATCTCAAGCTCTACGGCAACGTGGCCTGGGCGCGCCAGATCGGCACCAGTGTCGTCTCGAACCAGTTCCTGTTCGATCCGGATGAGCTGGCCTACATCGCCACCCACTATGTCTACACCGACCATAGCCAGTGGGTGACGGCTTCGGCCGGTGCCTCCTATCAGTGGTACGACACAAAGTTTACCGCATCCATGATCTATGGCAGCGGACTTCGTTCCGGCTTCGCCAATACCGACCACGTGCCGTCCTACACTCAGGTCAATGTCGGCCTATCGCACGACTTCTATCTCGCCTCATCGAACAAGCCGACCACAGTCCGGTTCGACGTCGTGAACGTTTTCGACAAGATCTACGAAATCAGGGACGGGTCCGGCATCGGAGTGTTCGCGCCGCAATTCGGGCCGAGGCGCGGCTTCTTCGTCGGCCTTTCGCAAAAGATCTGAACGGCACACCATGCAAAACAGAGATCAGCGCTCCATGCATCGATCAAAGACATTACTGCGCGCGACGGCTCTCGGCGGCGCCAGCCTCTGGCTGGGCCTTACGCTGGCAACGACATCCGCGCTCGCCCAGTCGCCCAATCCGCTCCTGCCCCGCAACTTGTCGCCCTGGGGCATGTTCCTGAACGCCGACATCGTGGTGAAGGCCGTGATGATCGGTCTTGCCTTCGCCTCCTTCGTGACCTGGACCGTCTGGCTCGCCAAAACCATCGAGTTGCGCGTCGCCAGGACACGCGCACAACGCCGGATCAGGATGTTGGACGCAGGAGGAAGTCTGGCGAAGGCGGTTGACGCCTGTGACGGCGACCGTGACGCCATCGCGCAATTGATCCTCTCTACCGTGCGCGAAGCCGAAGTGTCCGCCGGCATCGTCGATGACGGCTTCAAGGAGCGCGTCGCGTTGCGGCTGGAGCGCGTCGAGGCGGCGATGACGCGGCAGATTTCGTGCGGCGTCGGCATTCTGGCCACGATTGGTGCCACCGCGCCCTTTGTCGGCCTATTCGGCACGGTGTGGGGCATCATGAACGCATTCATCGGCATCTCCGAATCCCACACCACCAATCTCGCTGTCGTGGCGCCCGGCATCGCCGAGGCGCTGCTCGCCACGGCCTTCGGCCTCGTCGCCGCCATTCCGGCGGTCGTGATCTACAACCACCTGGCGCGCGTGATTGCCGGCTATCGCACGCTGCTCGGCGACGCTTCGGCGCAGTTGCTGTTGTTGATCAGCCGCGGTCAGCGCGGCGCCCGCGCAGCGATGCCGCACGCGGCGGAGTAAGGGGCCATGGCAATTCGTCTCGGTAGACGCGTGGACAGCGACGATCTCGAAGTCCAGCATGAGATCAACGTCACGCCCTTCATCGACGTCATGCTGGTGCTGCTCATCATCTTCATGGTCGCCGCGCCGCTTGCGACCGTGGACATCGGCGTCAATCTGCCCGCTAGCACGGCACCGGAGCAGCCGCGCCAGGACAAGCCGGTCTTTGTCACCATCAAGCCGGATCAGACCATTGCGGTTGGCGCGACCGTCGTGGCGCGTGATGCGTTGCCGGGCGCACTGGACGCGGCCACAGATCATCACAAGGACGCGACCATCTTCGTGCGCGCCGACAAGTCGCTGAGCTATGGCGAGCTGATGGAGGTGATGAACACGTTGCGGGATGGTGGATACCTCAAGCTTGCCCTGGTTGGGCTGGAAATCCCGGCGGCAAAGCCATGACGGCCTACACGCTGTACCTGCCGGATGATCGCGGCTTCTCGCGCTGGATTCTCGCGGCCCTTCTGATCCTGCTTGCGCATCTGGCGATCGTGACATCGATTGCGCTCTGGTATGCTCGCAGGCCGGCTGAACCGAACATCGTTCCTGCGATTGCGGTGACGGTCGCCCCTGTCGACGCCTCTTCGCCCGAGCGTCAGGACCAGGACATCGCGGTCGGGCCAACCATGAAGCAGGCCGAGGAGGGTCCGAGGCAGTTGCCGAAAGAGCGGCAGGCGGAAAAGACCGAGCAACCGCCACCGCCGCAGCAACAGGCCGACATCACCCTGCCGCGGGCGACTCCGAAAGAGATCGAGACGCCGAAACCACAGGCCCAGCCGCCGGCGCCCGAGACGCGCGCGCCGCCGAAGACCGAGCATATTGGGGAGTTCACCCAAGCCAGCGCCAACGCCTATAACGCGCTGGTATTCGGGCACTTGCAACGCTTCAAACGCTACCCGTCGGCCGCACATGGCGCTGCCGGCACAGTGGTCGTGCAGTTCGCATTGGACCGCGACGGCAAGGTGGTAACGAGCGTGGTAACCAAGTCTTCCGGCAACAACGCGCTCGACCGTGAGGCGATCGAAACCCTGCGTCGCGCCAGCCCATTCCCCGTTTTTCCCGCCGCCAAGCCGGGTGCGCAGGACAGCTTTCTCGCGCCGGTTAGCTTCGCGCGCTGACGTCCCACTTCTTTTGCTTCGATTGATTGAATAGGTTGTGGAGTTTTTCGATCAGGACCGCGGTCAGCAAAGTGGCATGACCGTCCTTAGCGATGGCGTAAATGAGCACAAGCGATCGAGGACAAAAAATCGAACCTGATTTTTTGAAACGTTGCCGTGTCGGAAGATATCGAAAGCCCGATCTGGCAACTCTGGCAGCAAGGCACCCGGCATCACTGGTGCTGGCCGTGCCCGCACCGCGGCGAGTCGTGCCGCGCTTCGATCTGATGCGCTATCCGCTCAAGGTCTCGCCGATGGCAGCGCCCGCGAGGCGTATCTCGAATGCCCCATTTGTGGCGGCATCATCGAGGACGAGCACAAGGCGGAAATGAACGAGCGCGGGCAGTACGTCGCGCCCAGCCAGACCATCGATCGCGACGGCCAGGTGTCGGGCGATCCGCCGGACACACCTGGATCAGTAAACTCTACACGTTAATCGCGGATCATGTCCGATCCTCGGCGCGGCCCCAGGAAACGAGCTAGCAAGCGCTCAGCCGTCGACAAAATGTGGGTGTTTGTGGCGCGGACATGTAGGCGATCTCCTTCGGAATTCATCGGTACGCACGCCAGGACCCGAGAAAGGCGTCGACATGGCACGCATCCACCAGCAATGGGCAGCCCTGCCTGAGCAACGTGGAGAATTTTGTCCTGTCCCCGGGGCATCGACGTGCCCTCAAGCTGATCGGGTTATAATTGCGCTTCACAGCAGCCGGAAAGCCGGTGGAGGTCACGAACGGAAACGTCCAGCACAAGGTGCCAAAGGGCATCTATGAGATCTCCGCCGAGAATGGCGTGTCAATCACTGCTGGTAGCGCTGTGACGTCCGCGGACATCATCCTGACGGCTTCGAACCGGGTCAAGTTGGTCAATAAAGGTGACAAAGTAGAAACGACCACTGGCAACACCGAAAAGCGGATTATGGGCAACACCGAGGAATTCTTCGACGGAACAAAACTCACCTGTATGCGCGGCGCGACTACCCAGCTGACGATGGCCAGGAACGTATCAGTCTTCTTTGGAGAAGCGTTCACCTATAAGATTTCAAGATCATGTTTATTTAATCTGGGCGATGCGCAATCTGTCACGGTTGGCAACAACCTCAACATTGTCAGAGGCCACGACGTCAAGCAAGTGATCGGCGAATCGATTAAGTGTGTTTTGGGACCCGACTTCAAGTCGGCTGATAGTAGTCAAACAATTCTCAAAACAAGCAGTTTCAAATACGTACCCGATGAAGACCTGAAGGTGGTCGGCCGCGACAGCAAGATCTGCAAGACCAGCGTGTCCGTTACAGAAAAAGCCGTGAGGCAGGGCAAGTTAAGCACGGCGCAGCACGAGCTTGTCATCCAAGCAGCAGAGAACATGTCCCGCACCGGTAAGAAGGAAGTCATACAAAAGGACCAGACAATCTTCCTGTAGCTGACCAGAGAGCAAGAATGACGATGACGATCCGCGCCACAAACGCTCAAATTTTATCGACAGCCGAGCGCTTGCTAGAAGGCGAACATAACACGGCCCGTGTCGTGTCAGTCAGCGCATTGCGGTGGACGTCGAATTCGCTAGCACTCGGCACAATTGACGGTAGCTGTCGGATATCCCTCGCCTGACCTTTGCCACAGGACATGTTTTGCTCGCTACCAACGTGGATCAAGCTTTTTGTCGTGACCGTGCTCGAGCGGGCGGCTTCCAACGGTCCTGTGGTCGGCCTACTCGGAGGTCACACCATTTCGATTGAAGCCAAGACCATCACTCTTGCGGCGCGTCAGCGCCCCTCCTTTTGCGCCGATAGTGTCGATCTGCAGGCCAAATTGTTTTCGGTACTCGCGAACAAAGGCACCTGGATCGGTAAACTCTACACGTTAATCGCGGATCATGTCCGATCCTCGGCGCGGCCCCAGGAAGCGAGCACCGGGTCGCTCACCGTAAAGGTAGTTGACCGTGCCACGTTGATTGAGCGCATCGACGTTTTGCAGACCGAAACGCGAGCCATTGGGCTTACTGGCATTGCTTCTGAGATCGCCCACATCAAGGTCGCCGCGGTGAGCGCGGCTCTCCGTCGCGACGGCAAACGCGTCACGGTTGCGTAGCCGATGCCGTCCGTTGGCATGTCCGCTCCGAGCTGGCAGGACCGGGTTAGAACGGCCCAGGAGCTTATTGCCGCCGGCCGTATCGAGGAGGCGGAAGCGCTACTGGAGGAGGTCCCTGTCACAAGCGATCCGGATACGCTCAATGCAAGGGCCACATTGGCGCTTGCGCGGCGACAGACCGAGTTTGCGTTCGATATGCTGGCTGAAGCGGCGACCATTTACCCCGAACACCGGTATCGCCCACCAATTGCTCGGCCGCGCTGAGGAGGCGATGATCTGCCTCGAACGCGCGGTTGCTCTCGCCCCGCGCAACGGTGCGATTAAGCTAGCGCTCGCTCGAGCCCTGTTGAGCCACGGCAACGTTACGGATGCCCGCGCGATGACGGAGACCGTTGTCGACAACGAGCCAGGCAATACGCGCGCTCTCCTTCAATTCGGAGCCATCGAGTTCGCCTTAGGCCACACTTCGTCGGCTGAGACTGTCCTGCTTCGTGCGCTCGAGATTGCTCCAGACGATCCTGATGCGCTGGGCCATTTGTCGGCCCTTATGCTCGAACGAAGCCGATTCGACGAGGCGCTCAACCTTGCCGAACGCGCGCATCTGCGCGCCCCACTCGATACAGACGGCCTCTTGCATCTGGCTTATTGCCGCGCCGCAACAGGGCGCTGGTCGCAAGCGGAGACGACCTGCGAGAAGTTACTGGCCTATGCGCCGGCTCATGTTGGTGCCCGCGAAATCTTGGCCCGCGTTACGATTGCCAAGGGTGAAATGGACCGAGGCATTGCGCAACTGACGGAATTCGTTCGCGCTCGAAAATCGGACCACTCCGCCGCGATTGCTCTGGTGCGTGTCCTGCAACTCGTTGGCCGGTTCGATGAAGCCCTCAAGCTTGTCGACCGCGTCGCGCAGGCGCTGCCAGAGAATGAAGCAGCGAAGTCTTTACAGAAAACGCTCGAACTGACGCTCGGTCGCTTCCCGTCACCCGATCCGACCGCCTTAGAGCCTGTGACGCGGATACTCGTCCCCCCGACGACCGGCGCACTCGAGTTCGTGGCGCTCGTTCGCCTCTTGCGCCGGCTGACGAGCCAGCAAGATGTGCATGTGGTCGCGGAGCCACGTTATCGGGCTCTTCTTGCCCACCTCGCTGAGCCGGTGATTATCGACGAGCCGAGACCTGGACTCTCAGCTACGCCGTTGCAATCGCTATTGCGCATTCTGTCGATCGACGCCGGCACCATTGCAGATGGCGTTCCGTACCTGCGTCCCGATGCCGAGCTATTCGCCAAGTGGCGCGATGCTTTGGCCGTGTTCGCAAGGCCGTTGGTAGGAATCTTATGGGAGAGCAGCGCCCTCGGCCTATCGATGGAGCAGGTCGCCGCTGTGATTCCACACTCCGTCACGTCGATCAGTTTGATGAGTGGAGCGCAACGCCACGACATGAAGCGATGGCGTCACCCGATCGATGCCGGTGTGCATATCGAGCGCCCTGCGGAATTGATCGCAGCGATCGCCAATCTCGACGCCGTGGTTGGGCCCGACAGCTTCGCCGTCCATATCGCCGGAGCACTCGGAGTCGCCGGCGTGGTTTTCGTGCCATGCGGTTATCCCTGGTATTGGGCCCAGGCTGGCGGAAAGCCACTGTGGTACCCGTCGTTCGAAGTCGTGGCGCAGGAACGGCTCGGCCATTGGTCTGAGGCGATCGAGCAAGGTGGGCGTAAACTGGAGGCACTGCTGCACGCGTCAACGAGCGGATTGGAGTAACGTGCTCCCTCGATCGCATCTGGAAGGCTGCTCAAAGACAAAGCGAGATGGCCCGTTTTTGGGACCCTCAGTTAAGTTGGAAGGCGACCGCTCCGTCAACCGCCAATAGAAACGCCCGGCATTTTGCGCGGCGTTTCTATTTGGCCGGTACTATGCTGGATAGTAACTGGGAGGCCTCGGCAATCACATAGAGCAGCTAACAGCTAGTATGGAGCGGATGATGACGAAGAAGACGAGACGGAGTGTGCTTAGCCTGATCGCCGCCGCCCAGCTTTGGCAGGTCCGCAATTCCACGATCTGTGTGAATGGGGGCCTGTCGGTGAATGGAGCCACCCCAGCGCAGCTGGCTGAAGCGGCGGCCAGGGATCAAAGTTGTTACCCACGATCGTGCGGGACTGTCGCCCTATCCTGATCAAATTCACCCCCCTCCCGTTTTTGGCGCTGAGGTGGAGAACTTGCGACGATCTAGCTTCGGACGTAAGCGGCGTCTCTCCCGCACCTTGTTGCTGTTGAGCAGATCGGCAAAATGAGTTCCGTCTTGACGAGGGCGGTTTGCATAGATGATCGAGCGTGTTGTCGACGCATCGCAGTTTCCGGCGGCGCTGGAGCGACGAGGTCAAGAGACGGATTGTCTCGGAATCCTTTGTGCCGGGCGCGATGGTCTCGGACGTCGCGCGGCGCCACGATCTGTCGCCGCAGCATTTGTCGGCCTGGCGTAAGGCGGTGCGCGACGGGTTGTTAAAGCTGCCGGAAGGCACAGAGCCGGTGGCGACGAGGCCTGCTGGAGCGGTCGCGATCCAGGAAGCGAGTTCATCAAGCGGCGAGGCCGTTAGCTTGCTCGGCGCTCCACGTCCAGGGCATGAGTTCGTCCAGACGCGAGGACGGTCAGAGGTTGACGAGTCTGGTGAGGACGTCGGTCAGATAGGCCTGCGGTTCGACGCCGCAGAGGCCCAGTTCTCCGCGCCCTCATCCGAAGGGGCTGCATGATGCAGGGATTTCAAGCAACGAAGTTCGAGTAACATATCCATTCCATCCCGACGCCGGCCGAGACCTGGTCATTCTCAGCGAACAAATCCATGATGGCCGTCGCCACTTCACAGTTCGCCGCGAGAACGGTCGTCTCCATCTTCTGCCGGCATGGATGACGGAGCCCGAAGCAGCATCGACGAAAATTGTAGCTGATCCGTTTCTACCGGTAGACCGGCTTCTTGAGCTTCGGACATTTCTTGACGTCCTCGTAACCTCGCGTTGGGAGGAATCGCCTCCCGCTGAGGGAGGAGCCCTTGTCCAAGACGATACAAAAGAGGCAGCAACCGGATCTGTTCGAAACAGCGCGAGCGGAGCATCTACCTCCGGCGGTGCAAGCCGAGGCCGCAAAGTTGCTGTCGCTTCTGCTCAACGAAGCCGTAGCAAAGGTGTCTGCCCCACCCGCCCAGTCAAGTCAGGAGGTGGATCATGACGAAGATCACCACTGATCACCTGGCGCGCAGCGCCGTGGTCTACGTTCGACAGTCCTCGGTCGACCAGGTTGTCCACAACCTGGAGAGCCAACGCAGGCAATACGGCCTTGAGGCTCGCGCTCGTGCACTCGGCTGGAGCGATGTCGAGGTTATTGATGATGATCTCGGCAAGTCCGGCGGCGGCGTTGCAAGACGTGGATTTGAGCGGCTGTTGGCGTTAATCTGCGAGGGGCGCGTCGGTGCGGTGTTTTCAATCGAGGCTTCCCGCCTCGCTCGAAACGGTCGAGACTGGCACACGTTGTTGGAATTTTGCGGCTTGGTCGGCACGCTCATTATCGACGAAGATGGCGTCTATGATTCTCGGTCGATTAACGATCGATTGCTCTTGGGGATGAAGGGTACGATGAGCGAGCTGGAGCTCAGCGTCATTCGACAGCGATCAGTCGAAGCCGTCAAACAAAAGGCCCGGCGCGGCGAGCACTTCACGACGGTCGCGGTCGGGTATGTGAAGACGAAGGATGATCGAATCGAGAAAAACCCGGACGTACGTGTCCGCGAGGCGCTGGATCTCGTCTTCAGGAAGTTTGTGGAGCTCCAATCGATCCGGCAGGTCTTGCTCTGGTTGCTCCAGGAGAAGATCGCGCTACCCTTCGCCGTTGGAGGTTCGAACGATCCGAAAATCGAATGGCGTACACCACGCTACACAACGTTGAATCACATGCTCACCAACCCTGTGTATGCCGGTGCCTACGTGTTCGGACGACGGGGTGTCCGGATGACGATCGAGAACGGTCGGAAGAAGGTAAAGCGAAATCCCCAACGAGATTGGAAAGCCTGGGACGTGCTGCTCCGCGACCATCACGAGGGCTACATCTCCTGGGATGAGTTTATTCGAAACCAGCGTCTCATTGCAGACAATGCCAACGGCAAGAGCTATCTGGGTCGGGGCGCCGTCCGACGCGGCGAGGCACTTCTCCCTGGGCTTTTGCGCTGCGCGCGATGTGGTCGGCGGTTATACGTTCAGTACTCAGGTCGAGGCGGCGACACGCTGAGATATGTCTGCCGCGGAGATTTCACCCAGGCAGCCGTCGCAGCTTGTCTTGGCTTCGGTGGAATGCGCCTCGATCGGATGGTGGCGCGAGAGGTGCTGGAGCGGCTTCAACCACTTGGCGTTGAGGCTGCGCTGAATGCAATGAAAACTCAGGACGCGGAACATTCGGAAAACTTGCTTCAGCTCCAAAGGTCTCTTGAACAGGCGCAGTACGAAGCAAACCGAGCGTATCGCCAATATGACGCGGTCGACCCCGACAATCGTCACGTCGCTGGTGGACTCGAGCGTCGCTGGAACGAGCGCATCCAAGCTGTGCGTACAATTGAGCGAGAAATCGAGGGTTTGACCAGTTCGCCTTCTCCTGGACTTAGCGCCGGCGATCGCGAAGCGCTGCTTAAGCTCGGGGACGATCTGAATAGAGCTTGGCAACGCCCCGGTGTTACGTCGGAGATCAAGAAGAAGATCCTGCGTACAGTGCTGTCGGAAATCATCGTTGACGTGGATCAGGACAATCAGCATCTGGACCTCATCATCCATTGGCAAGGTGGCGATCACACCCGCTTGAAAGTTAAGAAGAACCGTGTCGGCGTGACGCGTTGGACGACCGACACCGAGGTAGTGGATCTTGTGCGCATGCTCGCACGTCAAATGCCTGACTACTCGATCGCCGCCTTGCTTAATCGCTCCGGAAAAACAACCCCGCACGGGGCATCCTGGACGAGAACCAGCGTATGTTCGTTGCGCAGAACCCGCGAGATCGCTCGTTATCGTGAGGGGGAACGCCAGGAGCGAGGTGAGCTCTCGTTAATCGAAGCAGCGGAGATGCTCGACGTCAGTCCATCAACCATACGTCGCATGATCACTGAGGGACGATTGCCCGCGCAGCATTTATGCAAGGGCTCGACATGGATCATCAAACAATCTGATCTCACGCGACCAGACGTAAGCCAGGATGCCTCTCGCAGGCGATCGCGCCGCGGTCGGCCGCCTTGCGACGCCAACCAGAAATGCCTTCAATTCTAAGGAGATAGACAGATGAGTAGTATGAAGCGCCCTCGTCATGCCCCGCGAACAGTGCATTTTTGCGATTATGCAAATCTTTGCATAAGAGAAAAAATAGTCTCTTCGCTGGTAGTGACGTTGGCGCTTCATACTACTCATCTGGTGATGCCCTTATAAAGGAAGGAGATTTTGCTGCGGATTTCGAGATATCGGGCGACGTGATCGTCTGGCATCGGCTTCGCGGCACACAGCGTCTCGCTGCAGGTCGGCAAGCTGGATAATCCAGGGCGCTCCGCCGCACAGCTGCCGGGCCGGAAGGGTCCCACTGCTGACCATCCGATAGGCCGTCGTGCGGCTCAGCTTCAGAATGTCGGCGGCTTCATCCAACGTAGCTTCGGCGCGCTCGGCTCGTTCACCTTCGCGGTAGACAGGAATGCCGTTGGTGTTCCGGAGACTGCAGACGTGGGATCGCGTCCAACTCGCACCATGTGCAGTTAGCTTGCCGGACCGATTGAGGATCGCAGCGATTGCCGTGTCCGATAATTGCCTCGCCAATACGCGAACGAGATCGAGGACATCGGCTTCGACCGTCCAGCGCGTTTGTCCGATCTTGTTCTTTTTGACCGTCAACTGGGTGTGGTCGCCGCCCTGCCAGTGAATGACGAGCGCCAATGTATCGCCCACGACATCGACGATGATCTCTTTGACAAGCAGCCTGATGATCTTCTTGCGTGTCTCGACGGATGCGCCGGGACTATTCCACGCCTTGGTCAAATCCTTGCCGAGCGTCATCAGCCTCGCGTGATCCGTGGCGGAAAGCGCTGGGGTGTACTGCCTCTGTTTGAGGGTCTCGAGCTGGACCTCCAGGTCGCGCAGTTGAACCAACTTCTCGTTCCAACGGCGCTCCAACTCACTGGCGACCAGCCGGTTATCGGGATCGACGGCATCGTACTGCCGCCGTGCCCGGGCGGCTTCGTATTGAGCCTGCTGGATTGCATTCTCGATGTGCTTACGCTTGTCGCAATGATGCACGCTCTGGGCCTCCATTGCGGCTAGCGCCGCTTCAATCCCAAGAGGCTGTAGTCGATCGAGCACCTCTTGGGCGACAGCGCGATCGACCCGCATGCCGCCAAAGCCGATACAGTTGTCGGCCGCTTTGGTGCCGAACGCGCCGCGGCAGGCATATCGCTGTGTATTCCCGCCCTTTCCAGTATACTGGATATGCAGGCGTCGGCCACAGCGCGCGCAACGGAACAATCCTGGCAGCAAGGCCTCGCCGCGCCTTATGGAGCCGCGACCCATATAGCTCTTCCCATTGGCGTTGTCGGCGATCAGGTGCTGATTCCTCTCGAACTCAGTCCAGGCAATGTAGCCTTCATGATGGTCGTGGATCAAAACCTCCCAATCCTTCCAATTGCGCCGAAGCGTGTCGCGCATGATCCGCTTGCGGCCACCCTTGATCGTCACGCGTGTCCCTCGCCGGCCATAGGCGTAGGAACCGGCGTACACCGGATTCGTCAGCATGTGGTGCAGTGTGTGATAGACAGGTGGCTTCCATTCGACCGGGCGTGTACCGCGACCTTGCACAATCGCTGGAACGAGAACGTTCTCCTGCCTGAACCAAAGCAGCACCTGCCGGACTGACTGGAGCTCGCCGAATTTGCGGAAGACGAGCAAGATGCCGTCCTGGACGCGTCGATCAGGATCCTTCTCGATACGGTCGTCATCCGTCTTCACGTAGCCGACGGCGACGGTCAAATGGAGTTCGCCCCGTCGCGCCTTTTGGCGCATTGCCTCGAGGGACCGTTGCCGGAAGATCGACAACTCCATCTCACTCATGGTGCCCTTCATACCAAGCAACAGCCGGTCATTGGGTGAGCGTGGATCATAGATTGCTTCCTCATCGACAATCAGTGTGCCGACCAGGCCGCAGAACTCCAGCAAAGTGTGCCAGTCTCTGCCGTTCCGGGCAAGGCGTGATGCCTCGAGCGATACCACGGCGCCAACCCGTTCTTCGCAAATCGCGGCCAGTAGCTTCTCGAAGCCCGGTCGGACCGTTCCGCCACCGGATCGGCCGAGATCATCGTCGACGAGTTGAACGTCTTCCCAACCAAGCTGCCGCGCACGCTCGACCAAGCCATACTGGCGTCGTTGGCTCTCGAGATTGTTGACGACCTGATACGCTGTGGATTGGCGGATATACACGAAAGCGGCGCGAGCCAGGTGCGCGGGCGTGACCTTATTCATTGCCTGCTCCCTTTTTGCCGTTGGCTGCAGGCTCGTTGGCCGGCTTCGTCGCCGCTTCCATCAGCAATGCTCGCAGAAGGGCCAACGCCTTCTGGCGTTCGGTGCCAATCATGTCGCTGGGCTGGGTTAGGGGAAAGAACAGATCCATTTGCGTACGACACTGCCTTCTCATCGCCGAATCCTCCGGGGGCTTTCTTCCTCCGGACGACAGTGTACGAGATGATCAACCAGATTACGCAGTTGAAGGAGTTGGCTGACGGGAAGGCGGGGAATCGTTACAATCTCTGTCGAACATGCCGACGGATCGAACATCCAGCCTGGCACCTGGAAGGAGCCGCCATGCGGTTGCCGAATCAGGAAATAATGAACACCGTCGTGCTCATGGTCGCCGGTCACCAGGACCATCCGGCCAACCAGCGGGTGGAACGGATAGGTGATCACGGCTTCGAATGTCAGAAACCCGGCACTATGGCCCCGGCCCGGATGGCGGCGGACGGACCTGGGCGAGCGTCGCCACACTGCTGCAGACAGCGAAGATGAACCACGTCGATCCGTTCGCCTGGCTCACCCTAACGCTTCAACGTATCGCCAACGGTTGGCCGAGTAGCCAAATCGACGCGCTTATGCCATGGAACCACGCCACCTGACGGCCTCAGCTTGCCGCTTACAAACATTCTCATCAAGAGATCAAACTGAAACTCGCTCAGGCAAATGAACTGGCCGGAGGAGGCAGTTCGCAGGTGGCCATTTGCAAGACGCTTGGCGTGAGCATCATGACGCTCCATCGTTGGTGCAAACTGCCGCTCAGCAACGACGAGGGGCAATCTTCAGAGGGGCGTAACGCGGGCACGAGTTCGCCTCCCCCTAGCATAGATGAAATGCGTCGTGCATTGGAAGAACTCGCAGTCGAGAACCGGCGCCTGCGCAAACTTGTCACGGATCTTATGCTCGAAAAGATGAAACTCGAGCAGGCTTGGCCACCGAGCGTAGCGGCTGGCCGAGCACACAATCCCTGACCCGAGTTTGTTCATCTCACTGGTCAAAGATGCCCCATCGCTCCAAATCATGCAGATGCTGATCTGAACGTGCGTATCAATTTCTTCTCCGACTGACCGTCGCGCCCACCGCGATGTCGGTGAGGCGCGACAGCCCGCGCCAAAAGACCGTATTGCCGGGGGGGCGGATCGCTGGCGCTGGCGAGATGACTGCCGAGCTAGGCGATCTTGATGAGATTGTGCGAGAGCGTTTTCTGTCTCGCTTTTGGTTTGTCGTTGACGAGGCGATCGAGCACGCCCATTCCAGTCGCGGTCAACCGCGAGGGTTGGCGGCGCGTCTGGAGCGGAACGATTGAGCATCGTCATCCAGAAGGTTACTTTGCCTGTCTTCATTCCAGCTCTCAGTTAATCAAGACCACAAAGTGAACGTAAAGTGAGCTCCTTCCCGGCAATCGAACATGCAGGTACGACCACAGCTGACCTTCACCGTAAAGTAGGATGCGGTATCGTGATCGAAGCCGATGTACACTCCGAGGCGCTTCGGAGGGCGCTTCGGAGCGAGCTGCAAGCGCGCCCCCGTTCCATAGTGCTGCAAGCTAGGTAACGAGCCGCTGAAGCGACAGTTGTGATCCTAGTCGAATCCGTTCGCGTTATTCCCGCGTACAGAGACGCTAGACGTCCTACTGTAACCACGCGTTTCAGTCTCGTAGACGCCCACAACATCGCGGCGAAGACCGTGCGCAAATGCGGTTGCTGCCGCAGCAGCTCGAACATGTGGTTTCATTACGCAACACACCAGCATGCACCTTTGAGCGAGCGGACCCGCCTGAGGCGAGGCCGCCCTGCATCACCGCGGGTGGATGGTGGCCGGAAAGGAATTCGGTGATGTCGTCATAGCCCAGCAAGTTGCGTACCAGCATCGCAAGTGTAGCGCTTGCCGGCAGATCTCGTTGCGTTAGAATCCTACAAGGTTTGGCAGGCGGCTAACTCAACAGGCTTACGTATGCTAACGGCCTTGGTGTGCAATGCGGGCATATTCCACACGAAGGAGGCCTCAGATGGTCTACAAGACACTTGTCAATCCAAGTGTGCTGACGCTTACGGCGTTGCTCATCAAACGTGTTGGTTCGGAGCCGAACCAGTAGCGGACCGATGTCGCCGCGGCGCGGGCGGCGGGCAGACGGATGAGTACGGTCATACACAGAACCTTTCCTCAACGGGCTCGTGATTATCTCGTCTTCCAATTGTGCGTTTTCGAACGCCCCGCAGACCGTAACAACTCGCGGCAGCAGCTGGGACCATCTGCTGAACACACACGCGACACGCTGACTGTCAGCGGAGCGGATAGGCTGAACGTGATGGGCTCGAACACATAAATGTAGCCAAATGTAGCCAACGGTCTGCTGATCCCAGCGGCGGGACCTGGGCACATCCTGGACGACAAGGCGGATCCTATCGACGCCGCCGACTGTTCGACGGGGTGCAGCAGATGGACGGAAAGCACCGGCGCAGTGGTGACCGCGCGCGTTGGCATATATGGCCTTCCGACCGCGACGCTCCATGGCTCCTTCATTTGGGTAGTACAGCAGGGACCAACGGTGCTCTGGGACAGAGTATCCCTCGGAGACGTTCAAGAGTCCATGAAACGACCGCAGGTCATCATGGGAGACGGTATATGCATATGAACACCAGTCTTGCTGTACACGAACCGACCAAGGCGCTCCGGCTGGTCACACAGGCGTATATGCGCCTTCTCCTCATCGCTTTCGCCCTGATGCCCGCCCAGTTCACCGCCTATCTGTATTTCCATCAGGATCCTACGCTAACCTTCGAAAATCACCTGTTCCACGAATTCGCGATTGCCGTCGCCACCCTCGAAGGACTGTTCGTCACCTATGTGACGTGGCGTTGCTACCAGTCTTCAGGCGAACCTCTGTTGCGTTGGTTGACGCTGGGTTTTCTCGGTTTCGTGCTGATCTATTCGCCGCACGGCGCCTTCACCGGGATGGCACACCGCAATATTTGGCTGTTTCTGCTCTATGGGCCAGCGTCGCGTCTTGTGATGTCGATTCTGCTCTTCGTTGGGCTACTCAGCTACAACCAGCCGTCAGACGAGGTTGAGAAGCGTTCCGATGCGCGCGCATGGCTGATATGGATCGGCCTGTTCTTAACGATGGACATAGCCGTCGCGCTGATCGCCTACTCCCCCTATGCGGGACATCCCTCGGTACGCTTGTCCATGGAGGGCGGCGCACTGGTATTCAGCGCGCTGAACGTCGCGGCTATGCTGACGAGGCGGATTCACTCCCCGCTCATGCTTGGCTTGCGCGCCGCCGCTTCGGCGTCTTCCAACTTCGCGTGCTTCGACGCAAAGGCCCATTTACCGGGCCGGGGCTTGCGCGCGTACCTGTAAACGTAGAACATGCGCTATCTCCACGTTACCACTTAGCGCTTAACGCGCACTCCAAGTCGACTACCCGATGGAGCAACGCAATATGCAACCAATCGAGGATCACAGAAGCCGACCTCATCGCGATTGAAGCGGCATTTCGGTCGCGTGGTTAGGGACGATCGAATGTATGATCGTCAAAAGCCGCATCAGAGACAGTCTCGACGGCAAGCGGCCACTTTTCGTTTTGTGAACTGCGTCGGGCTCTCGTCAGCTTTTGGAAAGCTAGCCCGAATACAGAACCGTCGAGGTCAGCGGCGCGCGGTAGGGACAGTGCCCGATCTATTGCTCCCCAAAGCTGGAATCCGGCGCCGAGTCGCGCCCGCGCTGCTTCCGGTCCCTGGCGTCAAGCCACTTCTGATGGCCAGTTCTGGTAGTTGTGCCCGTGAAGTTAGCGGCGCGCGTGGTGCGACTTTAGCGCTTTGGTCGGGACGCCGGTAGAACTTCAATTCTCTTCACCATCACAACAATGCGCTTCGCAAAGGCGCTGGGCGAATCTTCGGCGTAGTCGGCAGGAACGATTCGAATATTCCTTCGGCAGGCGGGCGACTCAATCCTCTTGATGGTGCCGCAGTCATTTTCCAATGCTTCCCGCTCCGCCGCTGGTTCGATAGACTTTGCGAAAACTACCGTAATCATCCCGCGGGAAGACGCACAGCGATAATCGCCCCTATCGGCGTAGAAGCAGCTCACGTTTCGAATCTCGATAGGCTTCCCAATGAACTTTCCGGGGGCGACATGAAGGTCGTCTGGATCAACGACCTTGAAATCGTTAGGGCTGAAGTTCGTAACGATTTCTTTGGTGTTCGCCGTTTCCGGTCCAACGAGAACGCCAGCGGCCTTGAGCGTTGCGGCGGCTTTGTCGAAGCACAATAAGCGATCTTTGTCGTCGTTCACGGCCGTGCAGCCCATCACTTGCATGACGGCTTCCAGTGCATCCGCGGCGAGCGAGGGCCGTATCGAACAGATTATGATTGCTGCGCCACAAACATACGTAAGCCGCTTCCGCTTTAAGAGTGCTTGCCTGTACTTCATCGAAGCTAGCTTTCTTCCTAAAGAATGCGTACCGGGCGCAGTTGGCTGAGCTGCTGTCAGTCGCGGTGTCACGGACACTCAGCGAGCAATAGAAGATTGTCGGGATGAATGTCGTCCGCCGCTGTCTTGAGGTACTTGTACCCCTCGTGCGTGGCGCACACGACATCAACCCTGCGGCCGTTTTCTTCGACATAGAACTCCCACTCGTTGCTCTCGATGTCTCGGATAGCCTGATCGATGGATCGCTTCCACGGCGTTCCGTCGGGGTTTACCCCGCCAACATGTGAGAGTCTTTCGTGAGAGTTCCTTCTGTCTGTCGTGTTGATGCAGCGAATGCGTGCGCGTTTGGCCATTCACGTCTCCTGAATCTGGCAAAAGGCTGAGGACCAGCCTAGTCCACAACGGTTGGATTAGGCGGCCACCAATCCTGATAGGTGCTTGCGGTACTTCTCCACGATGCAAATAGGTACCATCCTAGGGAATTGAGCTTCTCGGGGAAACGAGGTGGTCAGCTTTGCTAGTCCAAGGGCAAAGGCCACTAAAGTTTGCGGCGCGTGGTAGGGGCAGTGCTTCAGGGGTCTGGTCTCGCCACTACGCGAGCGCCGAGTCACCGCCGCAAACTTCGCTGGCAGCGCGGGTGCGGTAGGGACAGCGTCGGGTTCGCACTCCTCCAAGGCGCCGTGTCACCTCCGCTGCCTCCGTCCCAGGAGGTGACGGACGGCGATTTCGCGAGCAAGCGCCTCATCGATCGCCGCCGGCGCCACGTCGCCGCCATCCCCCACTCACGCCCACGGAAGGTACAGCGCGACGAACAGTACCAGGACGATTAGAGTGCATGCCCACGCGATCAATAGCGCCTTATCCATCGGCCGATTCCGATCGGTCTCCTCGGCCGCCCGCTTGCATCTGAGCGGTCCTTAGCAAGCCGACGCGCTTTCAGCTCCACCATCGAGCGCTCAGCCTGCTACACTTTGCACTGCAAAGGCCATCTCTGCCCCCACCAAGTCTGGTAGTTGAGACGACCGCGTCAGGTTGCAAGGCTCCAGCCCCCCTTCAAATCTATCGATCATAGTGGCGATGCCGGAGGAAGATTGATGGCTCGTTTTCAATACTTCGTCACGCTCCACAAAGGTCAGTGGATGGTTGCGCTCAATGGCGAGCATTTCGGCCCGTACGCTACCCTCAATTCCAACCAATCCTGCGACGGGACCGCCGTCGGCGATCACCGGTCCTGAGAGAACAGTAGCGCAACACCAGTCGTTATTGCATTTTGTTGGGCAAGGCGACTGGTCGGACCAGAAAGTACTGACCAAGGCCCGTTAGCTCGTGCTGCCAATCGAGCCCCACGCGAGAGATTGAAGCTTGGATACGGCCTTTCCCAAGACAGGGCGGTACGGGTTGGAGCGCAATGACGCGGCCAATTGCGTTAGCCGCATCGAAGCGAGGCTTGCCTACTTTGAGAAACTCCTTAGGTTAGCCGTTTACATCGAGGCGATGAAGCCCTCGCAGTTCGAAGATTTTTTCCTTCCTTCACGATAACGGATTTTCTCCTCGGTCACGCGTTGCCGACGGGCTTGGCCAATGTCTTTCAAGATTTGGGATGCCGGCACTTTTCCGGCGCGGATCTCTGCTCCATCTTCGCTACGATGAACCAGAAATCCCCGTTCGGAGCGTCCTTATGACTCAAAGCCGACGGCGAACGCCACGTTACCTAGCGCGATAGCGTCGGCTGCGAACACAGATCACGGCCAGTGTCCGGCAGCCGGCCGCAGGCCAGCTTGAACGCCGGATCGCCGCGTAACCGATCGAGATCATTGCCATCCTCGTAGCCGCACGCGATGGCGAAGATGCGGGCGCGGATCATATTCCCAAGGCTGTGCACGATGCGTCCCGGATCGCGCCGCTCGGGAAATACGCAGGACAACTTCGCGGCCAAGCCGAGGCGCTGGTCCGCCATGGCCAGAAGCATGACGCCACCATCCGACGTCAACCTGCCGCCGTCAAACGCGGCTGTGATCTTCTTGCGGGAAACGGCTGGAAATGAGAACGGTAGACTCGTATTGTCGGTCATGGCGAGTGTGGCGGCGGCCGCATGCGCGGAGGGTGGGTGTCAGCAACCGAATCCTACGCCACCTCAGCGGCTTACGCCACGCACGCCAGCCTCTCAACAATCCGCTGATGAATATGACAGGCTAGTCTTTTACTCGTCATCATCTTCGGAATCGATACGATGTTCAATCCTATCTCGTATTCCGCGTGTGGCGACGAGTGTCACGAAAGCCATCCTCTTCTTCTGCTCCTGGCTTAACGTCTTATAGAGTGGCTCCCAAGCATCGGCGAGCTTCTTGAGATCTGAAGCACGTTGGCTTAGTGACTCAGCCCGACGCTGCATCAGCTGAACCAGATTGCGTTCGTGCAGAGCTTCCGGCGAGCTGCTATCGCGCAGTTCCGCCACCCGTTCCCATCGAGCTTGCCGGTTTTTTGCCCTGGCCCGTATGGCATCCTCCACGGCCGGCCAGTACTTTTCCTGGTCGGGTGTTAGCTGCAAGGCAGCCTTGATTGTTGCCACACGCACATCCGTCAAGGCGTTCAGGTCGGTAACGCTAGGATGCGTCACTCCGACAGAGGAAGACGTCTCTGCCGCGTACGCTAAGGGTGACGCTGTTACGAGAACCGCAGCTGCTGCAACGGCTATTTTCTTGATCATCGCAAACTCCTGGATTGCCATGACGGAACGCTGCACCTAAGACGACGGAAACTGGTTGATATAGATCAACAATACATTCACAGGTTGGTGAACCTCTATAAGCTCTCTAGACCCTATGTTTGCCCTCTGAGGTGACGGGCGGCCCGCCCCGCGACAAGCTCCATCGAGGGTTGCGCCGGATGGTCCGGCGCCGAGCCTCAAGCATGGGGAGCGGGCCTGATGAACAATAGCTGTGTTTCGGCGTGGGGTCTCGACCATGATCAGCATAGGGGTCCCGTCATCTCAAATCAATGAAATCAACGGCCTGAAAGGGTCTCGACGACGCCGATGGGGGGGCAATGTTCGATCAGCATTCACACCGGGCGCGGCTTGAGGCGTTGCGCACGGGCGACGGACGACTACTGCCGGCTCACTCGCACTACATTCGCCACAGTCGACCCTTGTCGCGCGTCGCTTCCACGCATCGGAGGCGCGGTGCAGCCTGCATTCTACGAAATCAGCTTTCGTTAACTTGGGACGTAGCCACGCCACGGCATTTTGAGCCGAGCGCAGGCCGCATCGAATGAGTTGGCGATCCTGCTGGCAACCGCAATGCGATTCCGAAGAGGCGAACTCTCCGACTCCATTCGTTCTTGTCGCCCTACGAAGCCGTCCATACGGATGTCGTCGTTAATGGATCAGCCAAGTCTTTTGATTGGCGTCGGGATCGCTTGCCTGAGGCCGGGATCCAAGCCAGCGTTTCGGATAAGCCTACGGACATCATCCAGGCCGGCATTGTCGGCGTCGGCCTGAGCGACTTCTATGTCCAGTTCTTCAACGGGCTGATCATCATTCTGTCGCTGCTCGGCCATCGCTGGAATCAGATCCGCTACCGATGATGACATCAGAGGTCCGGCAACCAAATCAAGACGCGTTGCCCGGGTGGGCAGGCACCGTGAAATGGAAGATCGCGCCACGGGGCGCGTTGGCGGTCACCCACAAGCGACCGCCATGTGCTTCGACAATCGACCGACAGATCGAGAGTCCCACTCCCAGACCGCCGGGCTTGGTCGTGTAGAAGGGCTCGAAGACGCGCTCGAGACTGCCGGGGACCAATCCTGGTCCCGAATCCTTCACCGCGACCTGAACGCTTTCAGGCTCGACCTCAGCGGTGGTGATGACCATCTGTCGGCTTCCATCCGCGACCGGGCCCATCGCTTGGATAGCATTGAGAATCAGGTTGAGGACCACTTGCTGCAATTGGACGCGATCGCCCTCGACGAGTGGCAGATTTTTCGCGGGTTCTGTCTGCACCGAGACGCTGTTCTTCAGCGCCTCGCTACGGCTGAGCTCAATTACGTCCCGGATCGCCTCGTTAATGTCCAAGCGATCCTTCCGCGGCGGTGCTCTTTTGACGAGATCGCGAATCCGGCCGATGATATCGCTGGCCCGATCGCTGTCCTTCACAAGGCAGCCGAGCACTTGCCTGGCTCTCTCAACCTCCGGCGGGTTTCTACCTAAGAATCGCAGGGCGGCATCGGCATTCATCGATGCCGCGGCGATCGGCTGACTCACTTCATGGGCGATCGAGGCCGTGAGCTCGCCCATGGTGGCGAGGCGGTTCGCGTGCGTTAGCTCCTTCTGCACCTCCCGCAAGGCCTCCGCAGCGCGCTTGCGCTCAGTGATGTCCCGCGCAACGCCGCGGTAACCAACGAAGTGCCCCGCTTTGTCGAAGACCGGCAGCCCGGAGATGGACGCGTAGCGCTTGTCGCCGTCCGGCGTAGGCCGCGCCAGCTCGAAATCCCGGAACGGCAGGTGGGCATCGAGCGCCTCCCGGTGCTTGCGCCAGGCGTCCGCATCAGGCTCCAAATAGGGCACTTCCCACCGCGTCTTACCGATTTCATAGCCAGGCGCCGGAGCGTCGGCAAAACCTGCGCCGAACTCCTGGCGGGTGAAGCGGTGCTGCGCATCGGATTCCCAGTACACGTCGAAGGAGAATTGGACGAGGGTACGAAAGCGCTCCTCGCTCTCACGTTGTGCCTCTTCCGATCGCTTGCGCTCCGTCAGGTCGACGACGAAGCAGACGCCCTGCTCTCGTTGCTCGTCAAAGGCAGCCATGCCGATCAACACGGGCACACGGCTGCCGCCCTTGCGGAAATACTCCTGCTCGAACGGCTGCACCGTCCCGATCATCTTAAGCTCCGGGATCCACAATCGCTCTTGGCGCTCGAGCCATTCCGGCGGCGTAAGGTCGGTCCAGTGCAGGCGGCCCAAGATGAGATCCTCACGGTCATATCCCACGATGCGGAGAAACGCATCATTGGCGTCCAGAATCTGACCTCCAAGCTGCCAGATGGTGATTCCGATGACGTTGGCATCGACGAGGCGTCGGATCTTTGCTTCGCGTTCGCTGACATCGCGGTACAGCCGCGCGTTTTCCAGCGCGATCGCCGCCTGTGAAGCGAGCAGCTTCAGTACCGCTACTCGCGCCGGCGCGAAAACATGGGGCGTCAATGTGTTCTCGAGGTAGAGCGCGCCCACCAGCTTGGCGTGGTTGACCAAAGGTAAGCAGAGAATGGAACGAGCCTGGCGCTGACCAACATAGGGGTCCGTCGCAAACGGAGGCTGGACCGTGGCATCGTCGAGGATGGCGCATTCGCGGGTTCGCAGCACGTAGTGGAGAACCGATTCCGGAAGCACCGCCGCCGTCACGAGTACCTCGCGCAATTGTACGATAACCGTGTCGCCGCTGGTCGTGGCTTCCGCCCCGATGCGCGGCTCGGCGCCTTGCGACAGAATCAACAATCCTCGCTCAGCACCTGCCTGTTCAACGGCCGTGCGCATCAGCGTGTCGATGAGCTTCTCCAGCACCATCTCACTCGACACCGCTTCCGAAACCTTGATGACGGTCGCGAGGTCGAGATTTTCGACCGGTTCCCCTATCGTGCTAATGGAGCCGGGCTCTGGCCTCTCCTTCCTGAGGTGCGGGAACGTGTCCTCAAGTTGCCGCACTTTGCCGTCGGCCCCCCAACGCGCGTAGTTGTCGCGTGCGTTCCGCAGATAGAGATGCGCGATATCATCGAAGCCACGCGCGGCGTGGAAGCGCGCGGCCAGTTCGTAAGCGAGCGCCTCATTCTGCACGAAGCCGTTGTCACGCGCCGAACGGATGGCCTGTTCGTAGAACCGCTCGGATTCCAGTTCACGCTCCTCGAGACGAGCGATCTCGGCGGACACGAGCAAGTATCTGTTCGAGAAGGTCGCGGGGCAGCTTTCGGCCCATTGCCGAAGCACATCGAGGTTTGTCGTAAGCGCCGCGCGGATTTCGGTTTGTTGTTCTTGCGGGGTCTGGCGAAACACCGCGGCGAGCGCGAGTGAATGGTAGAAGAAGTAGTCGACCGATTGGATATGGCAGCGAACCGACCAGAGAATCGGTTTAATTTTCGCGGCATGCTCAAGCGCCGCCGCCGGGCTGCCGAGAAGAAATTGCCGCTGGAGTTGGAGAATCCAATGATAACCAATGACGACGGCGATTCCGCCCTCTAGCGCGCGCCCTTCGATTTCCGCCTCATCCAACGGCGGATCGCCGCGAAGACTTTGAATGAAAGGCTGCATGCTAGAGATAATAGCTATGACATGGCGAAACTTGAGGCCCCTGACGAAATTCAGCGACTTTACCAATTCAAGCCAGATCTGCTCAAGATTATCGCCACGAGCAATAAGATCCGTTAGGCGATGCTCCAGGCTGTAACAGGCATAAATGTTCTCGCCTGTTTCCTCGGCGTATCGCAGAGCCGTATCGAGGCAAGTCAGGGCGGTTCCAATCGGTCGAGTCCAGAGAACCGCCATCTGCATCGAAAAATATGCCCCCACCTTTTGAGCCGTGAAGGCATATTTTTCGGCGACATCGATGGCTAGTTGGCCAAACTGTTCCCCCTCTTTGTAATGATGCAAGACCGGGCCGAGAATGGCCATCCATGCGTAGCCTATCGTCGAGGATTCGCTTGTGCCGTGTCGCAGAGATAGATGCACCATCCTGCAGGCGACCATCTGGCAGAGATAGGTGTCCCTGAAGTAGGCTGAACGACAGAGGGCCGCCAAAATATTCATGACGGCAAACATCTCCGGATCGTCCGTCAGGGGCAGATCGATAAGGCTCCCTATCGATCGCTCGCCGATGTCTCGCAGCACGCCATCATACTCTTCCCGAACCTGCTCCTCAGCCGGCCGCTCCGGCAACTCCAACCCGAACATTTGCAAGCATTCGAGCGCAGTTCGGACTGCCGAGGAATTGTCGCCTTGCATCAATCGGAGGACCATCTCCAACCGATAGGCTTCCGCCCGATCGATCTTTGACCGGGCTTTGCGCAGCAACTCCTCGATCAGTTGCGCGGCCGTTTCGAAGTTGGAGCGGAGGAGCTCACAGTCGGCGCGTTCGAGGCAAAGACCGAACGTCAATGCGTAGCAGGCCCGCCACCCCTCCTCAGCCAACAATGCCGCGCCGGCGGAGAGATAGCTGGAGGCGGAGTTGTAGGCTGTCGAAGCCTTGGCCTTTTTTCCAGCATGCAGGTTGAGTTCGGCCACGCGCTGCTTTTCGGCCCAATCGGAAACCAGTGAAGAGCCAAGGTTGAACTGGTTGACCAGATCAAAGATCTTCTTGCGGGTCTCTTGCTCAGGCATCCCCGCGACCAGGCGGCGGCCGATCCGCAGATGGACTTCGGGGCGCAACGCGACTGGGATGAGCGCGTAGGCGGCTTCCAGAACGCGGTCGTGGAGGAACTTGTAGGCGTCGTCCAGGCGCAGGACGAGCCCCGCGCGAATGGCCTCCGAAAGGGCCGCATGGATCGGCCCTTCCGATGTCTCGTAAACCGTTTTGAGGGTGGCGATGTCGGCGCTGTTCCCCAGGCACGCCAGCTGTTTCAAGGCTTCCTGGGTGGCGTCGGGCAAGCGGCTGAGCTTGCCGACCATGAATTCCACGACGTTATCGGTGTAGCCCTTGGCTCGAATGCCGGCCAGATCCCAGGTCCAGGCCGCGGCGCCGGGGTCGAAGACAATGAGGCCCTCGCCGGCCAGCGCGGAGACGAACTGGATGGCGAAGAACGGATTTCCGGTGGTCTTCTCCTGCACCAGCTCCGCCAGAGGCTGAGCGCGCGCTCGATCGCAGCGCATCGTATCGCTGATGAGCCGGCCGACATCGTCCAGGGCCAAGGGCTTCAAGACGATCTCATGAATCGCGCCCCCGCCTTTGCGAATCCCTGATTGCATCCGCATGAGCGGATGGGTCGGACCGACCTCATTGTCCCGGTAGGCGCCCACGAGAAAGAGGTGTCGAACGTCCGGATGAGTGGCCAGATGCTGAAGGACGTCGAGCGTTGCTGTGTCATGCCATTGCAGATCGTCGAGAAACAGAGCCAGCGGATGCTCAGGCCGAGCAAAGACGCCGAGGAACCGCCGGAACACAGTTTGGAAGCGCGCCTGCATTTCTTCAGGCGAGAGATCCGAAACCCGCGGCTGCTTGCCGATGACCAGCTCGAGCTCCGGGACAAGATTAACAATAAGCGCGCCGTTCAGGCCCAAGGCCTCCTGAAAGCGGTCCCGCCAGTGGCCAAGCTCGGCCTCGCTCTGTCCGAGGATCGGGCGGACAAGGCTCTGGAGAGCTTGCGCAAGCGTGGCGTATGGGACGCCGCGCTTGTACTGGTCGAACTTTCCGGCGGCGAACAGGCCGCGCGGCGGCACCAGGGATTTGTGCAGCTCGTTGACCAGCGCGGACTTGCCGATGCCGGAATAGCCCGACACCAGCACCAGTTCGGGCGGGCCGCCCGCCACCACCCGCTCGAAGGCCGCCAGCAGTTCCGCCACTTCCCGTTCGCGGCCGTAGAGTTTCTCGGGGATGCGCAGCACGTCGGGGATATCGGCCGCGCCGGGGGCGAAGGGCGTGATGTCGCCGACGCCCTCCCATTCGGCGAGGCAGCGCTTCAGGTCGGCCGCCAGACCGGCGGCGGTTTGGTAGCGGTCCTCTGCGTTCTTGGCCAAGCATTTCATGACGATGGCTGACAAGGCCGCGGACAGGCCGGGAACCCGCTCCGCCGGCGGTGTCGGCCGCCGGGCGATGTGGCAATGCACCCAGTCCATCGGCTCCGTGGCGGTGAACGGCAGGACGCCGGTGAGCATCTGGTACAGGATGACGCCCACCGCATAGAGGTCGCTGCGGGCGTCGAGCGAACGGTTCATCCGTCCAGTTTGCTCGGGCGCCATATAGGCGAGTGTGCCGGCGATCACCTCGGGCGGGTCGGGCGTCTGGCGCTCGCGGGGCAGTCGGGAGGCGATGCCGAAGCCGGTGAGCCGCACCCGGCCATCCGCACAGTTCACGAGGATATTGGCGGGCTTGAGGTCTTTATGGATAAGCTCACGTTGGTGGACCTTGCCCAGAGCCGTGGCGAGGCCGATCGCGAGGCGCAGGAAGCGTTCCACCTCGACAGGCCCGCGGAGCAGCACGGCGAGCGGCTCGCCGCCCGGATCCTCCAGCAGCAACATCATCCGGCCGTGCTCGCGCACCAGCTCCAGCGGCCGCACCGCCCATGCCGCGTCTAGCCTATCCTTTAAGCGGTACTCGTGGGCGAAACGATCAAGGGTCGCCGGCGTCGGATGCTCGGCCGCAGGCAGGACGGCAAGTATGCCGGCGCAATCGCGATCTGCGCGTCCAATGCCTCGGCACAAGATGCGCTCGCCGTCCTCCCACAAGACTTCTAGGTGCTCATCGCACTCAGCACCGAACTGAATGGGCGCTTTCAGTGCAGTACTCCGTCGCGAAGTTGGATGTTATCGTCGGGTACGAACTGGCCAGCTCCAAGGCCTGCAGCAGCTTAGCCCAGATCGGCTATTGAAGAAACTCGTAGTTCGCTGGCGACTGCCGCGTCAGTGAGAAATCGTTCGTGAGTGCGTCGATTGGATGAGATACCGTAGGTTCGGCTGGTGTGGGAAAGGCGGTAGCGCTCCCCCGCTACCAACGCTTCCCCACCCACGGCACGCTTCAAGAACGGTGCCCCCAACAGTTCCTGCAAACGGCCCTTTATCTCCACGTCGAAGGCCCCCTTAACGCCCGGCTGGGCGTGTACCACTACGCTATGAATGAGCCGCCGAAGGGGCGCGATCAGCTCGGGGCGCTCACTGGCGTCTTGGTCGTCGAGCGAGCTACGCATAGCCGCAATGTCGTCCAAATAGTTCTTAATCGCGGCCGGGTGGACCGCGACCGGCTTACCCTTGTCGTTCGCGGCGGTGAGCTGCTCTTCGATTGACAGTCTTTCAGTCTCTAAGGCTCTCAGTTTCGGCGCGATTACGTCGGCCGGAGCACCCTGGGCAATTGCGTCCACGAAGCGCTCAGTCTCACGCTTGATCTGCCCGGCTCGGATTTCGAGCTTGGCGCGGTCCCTGGCCGCTCCGCTGGCAAGCTGGCGGCGTTCATCGTTGTAGACATTGAGATAGTGCTTCCAGTACCCGGGGTCCTTCAGAACCTCGCGCAGCCCTTCGAGCACGGCCGCTTCGATCTTATTGCGGTTGACCATGCGGCTATTCGTGCATGATCCGCTCTCGCGATAGGTCGAGCACTGTACGCGCGGCTCGCCACGATGCAGGCCCACAGAGCCCATCCCACCCCCGCAGACGGGACAGCGGAGCAGGCCACTAAGCAAACGAGGCACGCGATGCATGGTCGGCTTGACGATGCTGCGGCGCTTAGCGCGCACGGCTGCCCACGTCTCATCGCTGATAATGCGGAGGTGGGACGCTTCAGCCCGCTTGTGCTTTGCCGGGGGATTGGGACGCGAGAGTCTTTTGCCAGTGGTCGGGTCTTTGACCATGCTGACTTTGTTCCAGACGATTTGCCCGATGTAGATTTCGTTTTGCAAGATGCCGTTGCCGCGCTGTGCGCTGCCTTGGATCGTCGACGCGTTCCAGCGCAGGCCGCTGGGAGGCGCAACCCCATCCTTGTTTAGGCGGCCCGCGATGTCGCGCACAGTGCGACCTTCAATGTACTCTTTGAAGATGCGGCGGATGATTGCCGCTTGCTCTTCGACAATCTGAAGCTCGCCCGGTTTGCCGGGCATAGGCTGGTAGCCGTACGCCTTGCCGCCTGCGCGCCTGCCGTCGCGGATGACGCCTTCCATGCCGCGACGCGTGTGCAGCACAAGGTTCTCAATGAACATCTCGCCCATGAGCGCGCGAAGCGCACCGTCAAGCTTGGTGACCTTGCCCGTGGCGGTGTGAACCGTGATACCGAGAAATTCGAATCTTTTTCGCGCGTTGTGCCAATCGCCTTGATCGCGAGAAATGCGGTCGATGTCCTCAGCGACCAGAACATCAAAGCCCTTTGCTTCCGCCGTCCGCATCAGCTTTTTGAAACCGGGGCGGTTGGCGATTGAGCTGCCAGAGATTGCCCGGTCTTCGAAGGTCCCAACGACTTTCAGCCCTTCGCGCTCGCATAGCTCTCGGCAGAGCGCGATCTGATCTTCAATCGAATTCTCATTCTGGTTTTCGGAAGAGAAGCGGGCGTAGATCGCGGCGCGAAGCATCTCAGTTCAACCCCGTGGGCGGTCCCTTGGATTGGGCCTCATGGTCCTTTCGAGCCGCGTACCGGGCAAGGGCCTCCACGAACGCGAGCACGTCAGGGTCAAGCTTACCTCGCCCCTGGGGGGCGGGTAAACCTGCCGTGGTCCGTCCACAGTTTTGTAGGGGCTCTGCTGCCATCGCCTGCCGGGGGTGAAATATCGCCCCCCACTAAGCGACGGCTCTCTGGAAATCGTCAACTTAATGGACAAACCGCGGGCATTCAGGGGGGGCTTCCTGGGAAAAAAAGTTGGCCCGGCTGTCCAAAAAGCCCCAAAACGCCTGTCCATTAAGTTGAGCTTTTCTGACGTGCTGTGAAATACTCTGAGCATGGTCGAAATGCGATGGGATTCATCCGGTCGCACGACCATTGCGGTGGGCCACAGATGTATCGGCGCTGAGCGCTGGACGGGCACCTAGTCGACCGCGTCTTTAAGCCCCGTCCCGGTCCTGCCGGATCAACAGCAATCTTGAAGAGACAACACGCCCCGAGCGGCTAGCGCCCGGGCGAAGGAGAACTCATGAGTAAAATCCTGAGCGCGGAAGCGCTCAAAGAATACGCCGACTTTGACGAAGTGCTCAGGCGCTACCCGGTCGGACGATCGACGATCATTCGTGCGGTGAACGCGGGTGGGTTTCCTGCCCCGTCACTGGTCAACGGAAAGACGCGTTGGCGAAAAGCAGACCTCGACGCGCACGACACCCGGAATAGCCAGTAACAGCCCCGCTATATTCGAGACGCCATTATGCCGAACTATTACAGTGCACGGTCGCTGTTTGACGACCGCGAGACCCTGGCTCGCGGAGGTGAGACATCGTCACCCGCGCCGCTAACGATTGCTCCGACCGCTTCGAAGCGCCGTGAGCAGGAAGCAGATGCCGCATTGAAGCAAGCCGGTTTCGATGCCTCAGGTAAGCCTAGAAAGGTTGGCGTTGAGCAATACAAGAACCGACTACTAGCGTACGTAGCTGAGCAAGAGAGTGCTGGGTCCCAGGAGGTAATTGCGTCGGGCATCGAGCATTTGGCTGCCCGCCTCGACGCGATTTATGAAAAGACCTGTAAGGGCGTCCACGTTGACGTGTCGGAACAGGAAGCTCGATTGGCTGTCATTCACACCTATCTCTTTATCGGTGAAGTCGCGAAGAGCAGTGTTCAGCCGTAGGAGATTATCGTTGCGGAGCGAAAGCGACGAACGCGTTGGTTCGTGGCGGGCTCGCGCTCGAAAAAGGAAGATATGGTATAGCGGCAAGCCGGGCGAGTGCTCGGATGACGCGAACAAGGCATGGGGCAATCGCTAAATGAATTGGCTTCAGTTCATTGACAGCATGATAGGCCATTTGATTTGGCCTGCTGTTGTGCTCGTCATCGCATTCGCTGTCCGCAAGCACTTAGGTTCGCTAGCCGAGCGTGTTCTAGAGCTAAGTTTCGGCGGCGCGACCGTGAAGTTCGGACAGTTGCTTTCTAGAGGAACGGACATAATCGAAGAGTCACAGGGGCCGCCGCCCCCACTTCCGCCGCCAGATGAGTCAAAGCTTCACTTAGAGAAGAGCGCGGCCGAAGCTGCTATGACCGGCGGATTATGGTCAGCCAACTTCGACAGATTTGTAGAAATGACGTCGAGTCGGACGCTATCGATTCGAACTGTATTTGCCGCATTTGAAGAAACAGAACGAGTGCTCAATGAGCTAGGAGACGCGCTCGGGATTAAGGCGAGGGGCGTGACGCTAATGGAGATGCTCTTGCGTCGGGGCTACGTCACAAAGGATTTGATCGTTCTTTACCGAAGCTTGAGAAATGCGAGGAACGCGATAGCTCACGGAGAGGCAGACATGCCAAACGAGGCTGAGAGTCTCGAGTTCGTGCGGCAGGCGAACTTCCTGCAAGCTAGGCTCGCGCTCGCGCTGGACGCGGTCAGAGCAGGCAAATCGGAATAAATCGGTGGCCCAAGGTGACGGGCGCTGCCCCGTTTCAATTCTCACGCGGTAGCTTCGCGATCTCTCGACGAAACATGATCTCGATGCACCGAGCGCAGATCAGCTCTCCGTGGCCTGCCGGTGATGCGAGAATGACTCCCCTCAAGTTGTATCGGCGAATGGTCTCCCTTGCACCTACCAGGATTGGTTGATGCCTTGCGGTACTTCTCCGCGATACTACTTAGTAGCCCCCTTGGGAATTGAGCCTCTCGGAGGGCCAAGGCGGTCAGCTTTGCTAGTCCAAAGGGGTGAGGCTGGCCACCAAAGTTTGCGGCGCGTGGTAGGGACAGCGCTTCACGCGAGCGCCGAGTCATCGCCGCAAACTTCGCTGGCAGCGCGGACGTGGTAGGGACAGCGTCGGGCACTCTCTCGCGCATCTCTGACTGGCGCCGAGTCACGTCCGCGCTGCTTTTTTTTTGCGGTTTCCCCCTATTTGTCGCAGATGTGCGCGGAAACAACTCGGGAGGTCGAGGCCATGTACTTCTATCTGTACCAGGACGCGGGTAAACAGTGGCGTTGGACGTTGCACGCGGGGAACGAACGCAAAATCGCCAATTCCGGCGAGGGCTATCACAACAAAGTTGATTGCCTTGCTGCCATTGAGCTTGTGAAGAGTACGGACGCCAATACTCCCGTGCGGGAGTAACGCCGCGAGGATGATCTCAGAGAAGGCCGCCCATGTGCTCCGCGATAGCATTAGTCGCTTCGCGCTTCTCATCGAACATATGCCACCGGGCGTACGCGCCAGTCACGCCCTTGTCGTTGTGGTTCAACAGGGCCTTCACGTAATCAACGGGCAGGCGTGCTGCCTGCACGATGGTCGCGGTGGGTCCTTCGGAGACCATGCGGCGGGAAGTGCGCCAGCCCCTTGCTAGGCCACCCGGTAAGTCTTTGAAAACAATGGCTCGAATTGGGTGGGGGACCGTTCGTAGCGCTCCCCCGCTACCAGATCCAGCGCAACCCATTGATTTTCCGAAGTCTGGCCGATCGAGACTTACACGCGAGGGATGTCTCATAGATACATCCTGGGGCGCGGTTGATCAATCGCACCTAGTTCGACCGCGACTGCCGCGCGAGGAGGACCGTCGCCGCGTTCCAGGAGTTAGGCTTTCCGTTCTGTGACCGGGCTGGATAGCCGAGGGCGCGACCGGGGGTCTTTGCGACCGCCGCCGGGCTTAAACCTTCAGGTCGGCGTCACATTTCTGATCCCCGCGAACATGATTCTCGTCTGAATCTGATCCAGGACTACCTCGTAGGGGTGACCTGCAAGATCGGGCGGATTCGGTATGTCCTGTGCGAAACTCGCGTGTGTGCGAACGCGTGAACGCGAAGTGGCCGACGCTTGGTCATATGCAACCTTTTGGGGCGTATCGAGTCCTTTGCGGACAGCTGCAGCGAGTGTTTCCAACACTGACGGCTGCGGCGGAGCGATCTCACGGTCGGCATACAATTGCTTGGCTATCTCGCCCACAGCGCTCAAGACCAAATAGAGGCGCCTGTTAGCGAGCTTCAAGATCAAGTCGCGAGCTCGCGGGCAGCATTTTACTACCGCCGCCGCGACACCCAGCCGCGCCTCTATCTCTCGGTAAGGTCTGCCTTGTAACCAGAGCGACAGCGCGCCCTTCAATTTCGCGAACTCCGCAGCCGTTGGCGGCCCACCTTGTTTGGTTCCTCCATGCGCGCACGCACTGCGGTCAGTGGCTCGGCCGTAAGTCCGTGGGACGCGGCAATCGCGTAAACGTCCACGTTCGCATCCGCTCCCTCTGCGATGACTGCTTGGAGCGCCGTCACCTTCTCCTCGAACGCCTGCATCGCGTTCTGCCGCTCGGCGAGGTACTTGGAAAACGACCTGCGAACCAACGTAAGAGCCTTGGCCGCCGCCTGCTCGGGATCTTCCGCCGCTTGAATGCGGCTCACGAAATACCGCACGTCCAAGCTATTCGTATCCCCCGCTTGTATTCGATCGAGAACGCGGGTGATCGGGTCTGCGATAGCAACGCATTTTGTCATCGGCGGGCAACACGTTTCTCAGTTTGTCGAGCGCCACCTGGACCGGTCGCAGTTGCGTGTCGAAGGTCGCAATAGGCTCGGGAATGAGCAACACGATGCCGTTTGCCAAATGACCGGCGCGGCCGGCGCGCCCAGCGGCGTTCAGAATCTCGTGCGCCGCCAATGCCGCTCGACCGTCGTCATCGTGGTGTTTGTCCCCGGCCAGGATCGCGAGTTAATGGCATGGACCAGACCTGCGCGGAGATCGTCGCGAATCTCCTTTCCATGTTGCGGGTTTAACCGGGGACTGCTCAGTGTGTGGCGGCGCCAGGCGCGGCTCGTGTCGAGTGAAGCGCCGCAGTTCGTACAGGTCAGGCTCGACGACGCCGTCGAGGCTCGGCCGAATGCGATCGGCAAGCCTCGCGTGCTGACGGGGCCGGCCGAGCGGTCGAGGTGATGATCGCGGGCGCGACGCTGCGCGTGCCCTTCGGCGTCGACGCCGCGACGCTGGAGCGCGTGCTGGCGGCGGTGAGGTCGACGCGATGATCTCGTTCGGTCCAATGGTCCGTGTGTTCGTCGCGACGCAGCCGATTGACTTTCGCAAAGGAGTTCATGGCCTGGTCGCGCTGGTGGCGGAGGGGTTGAGCGGCAAAGCCCTACACCGCGACGTTTATGTCTTCCGATCGAAGCGGTCGGATCGTTTGAAGCTTCTCGTTTTTGACGGCTCGGGAATAGTTCTAGCGACGAAGTGGCTCGAGGATAGGGCTTCGCCTGGCCTCCTGTTCGCGAGGGCACGATGCTGGTGACGGGGGCGCAACTGGCGATGCTGATCGAAGGTCTTGCGGAGTGGTCGCGTGTGGTCCCGAAGGTGACGAAGCGGCCGACGAAAGTTGCCTGAATCGTCTTGTTTTGCCGGCGACTGCGAGTGTGTTCGTGTAGCTCTGCGATATGGCGCTTCGCCCTGAAGATCTCCCCTCTGACCCTGCGGGCTCTCGCCGAGATGGTGCTGGCTTTCGAAGGCGGAGAACGACGATCTGCGCGCAGAGATCGTCACATTGAAGAGCTTGATCTTCGGCGTGCGAGCGGAGACTATGTCCCTTCAATTTCAGCCAATCCCGCGACGGGACCTTTACGAGGACGTTGCCAATGTCACCATCGCGGTCGGTAAGTGCAGAGCCATCCGTGGCCTTCGGCGATCCTGCGCGACCTTCGCCTCCAGGGTTAAGGGGCGCTTTGAGCCGCTTGGAACTGCCATTCCAAGTATCGCACTCCGCGGTCGACATACAGGCTACCGTGCCAGTGGAAGACTTCACACATATCGTCGGCTTGGGATGGGATCATGGTTGCCAATCGGCGCCCGATGCCCTGATCGGTTCACTCCACAGAAAGTGCGTCTTGCCGGCGACACCGCTCCGGCCGCAGACACATTTTTACATCCATGGTCGGCCTTACACGACGAAGCTCGGGCAAGGGACAAAGGAGGCGACTCTAAACAATCCGCTTGGACTTCGCGTTACGCTCATTCCTGGACGCGGACTTCGATCTCACGAACCCGTAGGGGCGTTCATCGAAGACTTCCCGAAAAATGCGGAAAAGACATCGTCATCGACCGGGGCGGAGAGGTCTGCGACACGGACGTCGGATGGCAAATGCTTCGGACGGTGGTGGTGTTTTAAGTTAGGGCTTGGCAAAGCCTTCAAGGGGAGTCGTCGCAAAAAGTCGACCGTACGTCTGGGCCAACCGGATAGACAGGCGTCCGGATCTGGCATCCCGCCGCAGCGTCGGCTGAAGCTCGGCGCCACGGAATGGCTGGGTGACCAGCATATCACGGCGGATTACATGCTCCTGGAGCAAGAATGGCAGACCGACAATCCGGATCTGGCCGCGCGGACGCGGTTCGTGCGGCCTGCCATGGCCCACCTGCTGCGCTGGACCGAGTCCGAGTTCGAACTTCTGACAGCCCTGCAGGCGGTCGTCGAAGACGAGCACGAGAATGATACAGCCGACTTCCTGTTCCTGCCAGTGAGCGATGCCAGCGCTGCGGACCCCGCTCGCCGCGGCAAACATTGGTCGCTGCTGCTCATTGATCGCCGAGCACCGGAAGGGATGATTGCCTATCACTACGACTCCTTCGGAGGATCTAACAGCTCCATTGCAGAACATCTCTCAGGAAGGTTAGGTGCCAGACTACAGCCAGCGCGCATAGCTCAGCAGCAGAACAATTATGATTGCGGCGTCTTTGTGCTCGAGGCCACGCGGGCGCTGGTTGGACGATTGGCGCAGAGACAGCGACCTGATGATGAGCTGCTGTTGCACCTCGACAACCTCGTCGTCCGTCGGAAGGCATTGCAAGATCGACTCAGCGGTCGTGCACCTTAGCGTTGCGACGCCGAGTTCGAGAGGGCGCTTTACGTCAGCGCATTATAAAAGCGTCCATCATCATCTGTTCCGGGACGTTTATACGTGGGCCGGGAAGCACCGGACCGTCCACACAGCAAAGGGAGGGAACTGGTTCTGCTACCCCGAGCACATCGCCTCAAGCATGGATCAGTTATTCAAGAAGCTTGAGCATCCGGCTTCATCCGTTTCGCGAGGAGAACGGCAGATCGCAGTTGGCCTTTATGCATCTTCTCAGTCGCCATGCCGGCCACCCGCTCAACTTTACGCCAAAACATTCATGCCCGCGATAATCACGAGCTTCCTTGGCGATAACGGTTCGCTCAGGACGGAATTGCAAAAGCTTCTGAGACCCGCCGCTACTCGGTGCCGGCCTGCCGGGCTAGCCGACGATGAACGCCTCTCCCAGCTTCCTTCCACAGCATGACTTCGAGCTCTCCTGGGACATCGAGATGCTCAGGGAAATCTGGGAAGGGAATTGAATTTCCGTCACGCACGAAGATGGCGACATCGGTCTCGCTGTTCGTCTCGGTATAATGTTCTCGCCTCACCTTTCCACGATTGGAGTCGAACACAAAGCGCGTCGAGTTGATCCATGATGGTGAAAACAGGCTAAGTTGATCTGCAATGTGCCAGACGCGACCCAAACGCACGCGGAACGCCGCGGAGAAGTTGATAGGATCCGGAATGAAGATTGATAGATTGCGCACGCCCATCTCGTCGAGCCTTTCTAGCAGACGATGAAGTACTATTTGATGATCATTGGTGTTTCGCAGCAGCGGAAATTGATTGTAGAGCCTAATCTTGTGCTGTCGAAGATCGGCGATCTTTTCGGAGACTTCTTCGCAGATTTCGTATGGGTGCACGACGTGAAAGGTGACGCGAAGGCCGTTTTTCGCAAGGATACCGATCTTCTCTGCAGAGAGCGCTTTTGGTTCATACACGATCGCCCTTGTATGAATTCGGATTGACTTAACCGATGGAACCAATCGAATTGCTTCGATGATTGCCTCCAGCCGCGATGCTGGCAGCATCAACGGATCTCCACCAGACAGGATCACCTCAGTGACTTCTGGTTGGCTGCGAAGGTACTCAATCAGCCAGCGCAGGTCCGCATCTTGTTCATTTGGCTCGTCAATTAAAGCGTTCTCGCCAAGCATGTCCGTGCGGAAGCAATACTGACAGCTCCCAAAGCACTTCGAGGTAGTTAGAAAGAGTGCGCGATCTGCGTACTGTCGCACTATGGAGGTTTTGTTGGCGCGTCCACGTACATTTGATCTGTCATCAACGAAATACTTTACCTCGTTAGGTGCCCTCAATGAAATCCTGTCCTGCGTTGGAAAGGACAGTCGGTGAAGTGGCCCCAGATGATTGCCCAGCGCCGCAACTTCTTCCTTGATCTTCTTTTCATAGACCGGCGTGACTTTCACAGGTAGCAGGCCCTCCTTCATAGAGACGGCCCTGAACATCTTATTGATATGACGTTGATTCATAACAATCTCGTTCGATTGTTGCGGTTCGAAAAATAGGCAATGAGGGCAGTAGATGCAATATAAACGAGCGAAGACGTGGCGCTAAGCAAGATCGGCGCGGAGAAACTCACAATCAAGCCAGCAAGGAGCCACGAAACTAGTCCCCGCCGTAACCTAGCCAGCGCCATCGCCGAAATGACGTAAATGGCAAGCAAGTTCATTCCGGCCATGCGGAACATCATTTCGATATTTAGCAACCGAATCTGATCGGCGACCACGACGGCGATCAGAGACCCAGCCACGAAATATACACTGTTGCGGGGAGTGCCATTGCGCAAGTAACCGAGGCTGGCGGGAAGAAAGCCTTGCCCGGAAAGGTAAAGAACAAGCCGCGAGACGGCCACAACTGATCCGAAGAGATTGGCTGCGATCAGCGATGTACCGAGCACTGGAACCAGCCAGCATGGTGCAGCTGGCGCGACTTGCACAGCAGCCTGAAATACTGGTGCATCAAAGTTTGATTTGATGTCGGAGACATGCACGAGCGCTGCGCTGCCGATGTATACGCAGCAGACCAGAATGAACGCAAGGAACATTGCTGGGCCAAAAGTCCTTCTAGGATCGCGAAAGTCCGCGGACAAGTGGGACGCAGTCTCCGAACCGGCGAAAGAGAAGAAGATCAATGGAATCTGCTCTGCAATCGACGAAAGATTTGTCGGGCCACTGAATCGGACACCGTTAGTCCGCACCGCTAGCATGAGCAGGACAACGAGCACGCCCACCAAGAGAGATAATGACGAGCCACCCACGAGCCTTACGCTACCAGAGAGTGTCTCGCTACTGGACAGAGCAAAGCAGGCAGCAAGCAAAATGAATAGGGCGGCAAGGACATGAATATCCACTCTGGAGCCGGTCAATTTTTGTAGGTAGGTCGCCCCCACAATCGCGATAGATGGCAACCCCAATACCGCCGCTCCAAAAAAGAGTAGCGCTACCAGCCATTCTAGGTACCGGCCAAATGCAAGTTTGGCAAAGTATGCTACCCCACCAGTGCTCGGATATGTACTACCTAGAATAACCATTGTTATCAGGATCGGCGCAGAGAGTAGCGAGCAGGCTAACCAAGCGTAGATGCCATCCTTGCCGAGCTTTTCGAATACAAGTCCCGGGATCACAAGAATCCCGGATCCAAGGATCATCGTGACTATGAGCAAAAGACCTGAGATAAGTCCCAGGTGTCCCTTGAGTTCGCTCTGAAGCTCATCCTTCACGTCAATCCTCAGAAGAGAGGGCGTTCGCCGTAGGTCACGATCACCGCGACCCTCACATTTACCGCCTCTTGATCCTGCCGATGTCATTGCCGGTACGAAAGCGGAGGCATCGCTCGCCTAAGCCTGAGACCAATGGACGGCCCCCAGGATCTGGACGAAGAAAACTCGAACCGTGCCGCAAATCAGTTGAAGCGCAGAGGACACTGTAGAGAAGCATCCTCGTTGTTGTCGGCGATCATGTATTGCGGCCACTGGGCTTCTCCAAGAAGGCATGATCCAAGCAACGGGCTGTGTGTGACGTCATCGTAGGCATCAATGTTGCGTCTGATCTCTGCGGTGACGGCTCTGCCGCGCCGGGGCCGATGTTGGGCGGGCCTGTCATGGATGACTTCTCCTCTATGGTGGAGAGCATTTGCGGGTAGCCCTGCAGGGGGCGTGCCAAATGAGAAAATCACCTCCGGATAATGGGATCACTCTGATGACCCTGTATGATGTCCCACGCTTCGAAGTTTGATGTCGGCAAGTTGACAGTGAGGGTCGCTTTGAGACCACAGCTCTGTGGGACTGAGCGCAAAGCTTGCCCAGGGCTTAGCTGGTCGGCGTCTGATTTGATAACCATCGACGATGCCCGCAGAAGTATTCGGTGAGAATCCTGCGCATCGCTCTGAAGCTAGCCCAGCGGCGCATCCCGCACGCCCACATCCTCGCATGGTCGTCCTGGCGCAGGGCTCATCAGGCCAAGGCGCGCAAAGCCTATCTCAAGAAAAAACTGTTCGCGGTAAGGTCGAAGCCATGCTGGCAGATGCGCCGGATCTGCGAATGGCAATTGAACCTCTTCTGGAAGTACGCAACGCGATGCGAACCGAGAAGGCTATGCTTGACCGTCAGCTTTCGCGAGTGGCGCGCAAAGACGGTCTGTGCAAACGTTTGATGACCATCTCCGGCGTGGGACCGATCGTAAGTCTGTCCTTCAAGGCAACAATCGACGATCCCCGTCGATTCAAGGACTCCCGGGCAGTGGCGGCTCACCTGGGACTAATCCCTTGCGTTTATCAGTCCGGAGAGATCGATCGGTCGGGTAATATCAGCAAGTGCGGCGGCACAATGATGCGTCACGCCCTTTACGAAGCTGCAAATTCGCATCTCAGGATCGCGAAGCAATGGTCGGTCCTGCGCGCGTGGGTGTGAAGCTCGCAAAACGCATTTGATTGCGGAGTTTGGCAGCTTTCGCTGAATGAAGGGGATGATGTTGCCGGTCTGGCGATCCTTCACGATCAAGCCCGGCTGGTCATCGCTGCCGCCTCCGCAGCGGCGCGCTGCATGCTGATCGACATCTCGTTCGTCACTGTGCTCTGCTCCTCGATGGCAGCGGCAGTCGACGTCACATACTCACTGACATTGTTGATGGCCTGCTTGATCGAATTCAGCGCACCGACAACGTCGCCCGAGATACCGTTGAGGCTACCAATCTCGGCGTCGATCTTGTCGGTCGCCTGCTTGGCTTGGTTGGCGAGGCTCTTGACCTCGGAGGCGACCACGGCAAAGCCGCGGCCTGCTTCGCCCGCGCGCGCGGACTCGATCGTGGCGTTGAGCGCGAGCAGGTTGATCTGCGCGGTGATGTTGTTGATCATCTCGACAATACCGCTCATCGCCTGCGCGGCCTCAGTGAGGCGCTGGGCCTGTGCATCGGCGGCGGCGACCTGATCCACCGCACTCATCGCGGTCTCGCGTGACTTGGTCATGGCCTCCGAGATCTCACGCACCGATGCATTGAGCTCCTCGGAACCTGCGGCAACCGACTCCATCATGCCGCGGACCCGTTCATTGCCCAGGCGGACCAGCACCTGTTTGGTGGTGTCGGTCGCATATTTGACGACCTTGAACGGCTTGCCGTTGAGATCGAGGATCGGATTGTAGGAGGCCTGGATGTAGACCTCCTTGCCGCCCTTACCGATGCGCTTGTACTCGGCCGCCTGGTACTGGCCACGGTTGAGCTTGGCCCAGAACTCGCGATAGGCCGCGCCGTCGCGCTCCGTAGGCTCAACGAACATGCTGTGATGCTTGCCCTTGATCTCGGCAAGAGAGTAGCCAACCGTGTGCAGAAAGTTCTCGTTTGCGGTGATGATCGTGCCGTCCATGTTGAATTCAATCACCGCCTGAGCCTTGTCGATCGCGGCAAGCTGGCCGGCAAGGTCGACATTCTTTAGTTTTTCCGCGGTGACATCAGTCGCGAACTTGACCACGCCGAAAGGCTTGCCGTTGTCGTCGAGCAGCGGATTGTAGGAGGCGAGGATCCAGACCTCGCGGCCGCCCTTGCCGATGCGCTTGAACTCGCCGGCTTGGTATTCGCCGCGGTTGAGCTTGGCCCAGAACTCGCGGTAGGCCGCGCTGTCACGTTCGGCCGGCGACATGAACAGGCTGTGATGCTTGCCCTCGATCTCGGCGAGCGAATAGCCGAGTGCCTTGCAGAAATTGTCGTTGGCGGTGACGACCGTGCCATCGAGCCGGAATTCAATGACGGCTTGCGCGCGACCGATCGCGGCAATTTTCGAGGCGTCCGTCATGCTGCGGATCTTCTTCGCGGTGATCTCGGTCGCGATCTTAGCGACCATCACCGTCTTACCGTCACCGCCGAGCACCGGATTGTAGGATGCTTCGATCCAGACCTCGCGGCCGTCCTTTGCGATCCTCTTGAACTCCGCCTAGCGGACATTCCCGAAGCTACTGGAGCAGAAGATGGCTGCCGAACACGATGAAGTGCCCCTCAATGCAATCCGGGTGTTTGTGACCATTGCGCGAGAAGGAAGCGTAACGCGTGCGGCCACCGCATTAGGGACAACACAGAGCTCGGTCAGCCGCTATCTGGCTGTGTTGCAGGAATACTTTGGTACAGATCTCGTGCAACGGCGAGGTCGGCAGAGCGAATTGACGGAATTCGGAAGGCTATTCGTGAACACCGTTGCCGAACCGCTTGATACAGTGTGCTTCACCGCTAAGAGAATGCGGCGCCGGAGCGGACCGGGGGCCAATCGGATTGTGGTCCGCACGTCACTTTCTACCTTCGCTTACTCCTTTCTGATTCCGAATCCGGAAGCTTTCTCTGCTGAGAAGGGTGGCTTAATCGTGGACGTAATCAGTTCATTATCTCCGCCGACATCCTCCGACAATTTCGACGTCTTGATTACTCGCTATCTTTCCGTCATTGAACCGGCCGACGATTGGGAAATCTACAATGAGCAACTCGTGTGCGTGGGCTCTCCAAATCACATGGCTGGAAAAACACTCTCAACTGTTCGTTCAATGCCAATTCTGAACATCACATCCCGACCCGACATACTGCCCACATGGAACTTGAGCGCAAAAGACATAAAGTCGGGGGCTCGCTATGATCACAATTACCTTGCTCTACCGGCCGTCATAACGGGACGTTGCCTGCTGGTAGCACCTGAAATCACTGTCAGCGATCTCGTGCGTGAGGGCGTCCTGCATGTGATACCTGGATCGCGTACTCCCAGCGGCATGCAATATCGGGCCTATGCCGTCGACCGCAGTGACAATCCCGAAATAGCGCGTGAGTTTTGTCGATGGGTCGCTCGGCTTTGTAGAAGGACCGCAATTCGGGAAGCCGCCTAACGTCGCGTCGGGCCGCGTCAGAATTCGATCGATGGTCCCACACGCGAGCAAGAATTTCGCATAAGCCACGAGGGTCGCTTTCGGCAACCTATTAGTTCTTGTCGTTCGTTTATCATCCTCGATGACAGCTATCTTCAAATTGCTCATGCAATCACCCGCATGGTGGATGCGGCTAGGCGGACGCGCCCTCGACTGAGCACGTCCCAAGTTATAAGGCTCAAGCAGGAAATCGCGATTGACGATAATCACTGGAAGGCCTGGCCTGATTGTCAATATTGGCTGAATGCCCACCATTCCGCGATGAGCTCGCCCGGGCAGGAGGCTTCTGGCGGTTGTTTTCAACCTCAGCGAGCTCCAAACGTGCACGGTTTGCGGGATTGAGACGCGCCATCGTCTCCTGCATCAGCGCGTTTGTCCATCCGACGTGCCGATATCCCGTTCGGCCCCTTGAAGCGCTCGTCGCCGAGAAGAACTGCCTCGCGCGGCCGATATTCTGGCAGCGGCGGCACGACCTCGAGATGATAGCGGGCGGTAGCGCGACGGTCTCGACCATCATCTGTACATGGCGCCGAGGCGGTCGAACCTGGCGCGTGCAGGCTTCAGAAAACCTTCGAGGGCGGCTTCTACGATTACGCTTTGCCGACGCTCGGACGGTCGGCGGCGACCTCGAGCCGCTCACAGAGTGCTTGGCTGAGTCGGGCGGTTTCGCGGCACCGAAATGGCAGAAGGACATCAGCGAGGGTTCTTCAACTGATTGACGATGGCGATCGCAGTCTGGCGTAGCGAAACAAGGAAGCGGCGAGTTGATCAGGTGGGGCCGGCTTTGTCCTCTGTCGGAGCAAGGCTTCCAGCTTCATCCGATTCGAGACTGACTTCCTTAAGAACGCTCGATCCGCTGGAGAGCCGCCGTCCGAGCGCTTCGACAAAACGATCGTAGCGTTCAGCGCCCTTGGCGCGCGCCGTAGCGCTCGACTGCTCCGGCAATGCAGGGGTCGCCGTCAACCAGAATCGGATGAACAAAGCAATCGTTTCCAGCGTAACACTGTCATTACGCTCAAGGCGCTCGAGCACCCGCACGATCCGGTCGAGCCGCTTGGCTATCGCTGCCTCCCGCCGCTCGGACTCATCGGGAGACAAGAAGGAGGCAATGGCTGCCTCAGCAACCAGCGATTTGGGCTTGCCCTGACGTTTTGCGAATGTGTCAAGGCTGCGGAAGATCTCTGGATCGAGATAGATGCTGAGCTGGGCCTTCTTCATCGCGCCACCCTCAAAGGCCCATCTTATCGTCCGGGTCGAGGCTGACCGAACGTGCGAGCCCCTGCATCGAACGGTTCAGGGCCGTCGCTTGCGCGGCATCAGCATCGCCATCATCAAGCATGGCGTCGAATTCGTTGTCGGCGCGCGGCGCCGTGATCACGACCTCCTCCTGCTGCGGCAGTTCAGGCTCGCGTCGAATGCCACCATTCCCATCGCGGACGTCGCGCTTCAACGCGGTAAACAGATCGATCGAGGGCGGAATCGGTGTTTGGGCCGACCAATCGTCGGGCTGCGAGACCAAGCCGACTGGAACGTTGCGCGACGGGCCCAATAAGCGAGTTTGGAACTGCGGATCTTCGTAGTAGCGGACCTTGTGGGCGCGCACGGGATGCACGCCGGAAACCATCACAATGGCCTCGCTGGGCGAGAGCTGCATGACTTCCCCGGGTGTGAGCAGCGGACGTGATGTTTCCTGGCGGCTGACCATCAGGTGGCCGAGCCATGGCGAGAGCCGGTGCCCGGCATAGTTCTTCATCGCGCGCATTTCGGTTGCGGTTCCGAGTGCGTCCGACACGCGCTTGGCTGTACGCTCGTCGTTGGTCGAGAAGGCAACGCGGATATGGCAATTGTCGAGGATCGCGTGGTTCGCCCCATAAGCGCGCTCGAGCTGGTTCAGGCTTTGGGTGATCAGAAAGCTGCGGATGCCATAGCCTGCCATGAAGGCGAGCTGGCTCTCGAAGAAGTCGAGCCGGCCGAGGGCTGCGAACTCATCGAGCATCAGGAGCAGCTTCTGCCGCCGCCTGTCGGTATCGAGGCTCTCGGTCAACCGCCTCCCGATCTGGTTGAGCACGAGCCGCATCAGGGGCTTTGTCCGGGCGATGTCGGACGGTGGCACCACAAGGTAAAGCGAGATCGGTCGCGGTCCCTCGACAAGATCGCGAATGTGCCAGTCGCTCCGCCCCGTGACCCGGGCAACCACGGGGTCGCGGTAAAGACCTAGGAAGCTCATTGTGGTCGACAGCACGCCGGAACGTTCATTTTCACTCTTGTTGAGGAGCTCGCGTGCCGCCGAAGCCACGACCGGATGGACACGCTCTCCCAGATGGGGCGTCGCCAACATTGCGTTCAGGGTCGTTTCGATCGGCCGCAAAGGGTCCGACAGGAAGTTGGCAACGCCGGCAAGCGTCTTGTCTGGTTCCGCGTAGAGGACATGGAGAATTGCCCCGACCAGAAGGGAATGGCTGGTCTTCTCCCAGTGATTGCGACGCTCGAGCGCGCCTTCGGGATCGACGAGAATGTCGGCGATGTTCTGGGCGTCGCGGACCTCGCAGTCGCCTCGGCGAATCTCGAGCAGTGGGTTGTAGGCAGCGCTCGCCGGATTGGTCGGGTCAAAGAGCAGCACTGGCCCAAAGCGGGCGCGCCATCCGGAGGTCAACTGGAAGTTCTCGCCCTTGATGTCGTGAACGATCGTGGAGTTCGGCCAGGTCAGCAGTGTCGGAATGACGAGGCCGACACCTTTGCCGGAACGGGTCGGGGCAAAGCACAGGACATGCTCGGGTCCATCGTGCCGGAGGTAACGGCCCTCAAAGCGACCGAGCACCACACCATCTAGCCCCAGAAGTCCCGCACGGCGAACCTCCCGCGCATCCGCCCAACGGGACGACCCATATGTTGTCACATGCTGAGCTTCCTTTGCCCGCCACACCGAAAGGAAGATGGCAACGCCCACGGATGCGATCCCGCCGCTTGCGGCGATGCACGCTCCCTCGACGAAGATGGCAGGGGCATAGGCGTCGAACGCGAACCACCAAAGGAAGAAGGCAGCCGGTTGGTAGACAGGCCAGCCCGCGATCCTGAACCAGGCGGGCCCGAGCTGCGGCTGGAAAGCCAGACGCCAGGCCGTCCATTCGGTGGCCGCCCAGAGGAAGGCGAGCACGACCATCGAGACAAAGAGCAGTTGACCCCAAAGAATCTTCGTCGCGGGCATGGCCAGAATTGATGCGCACCGCGAGGGCGCCATTCAACGGCGATCCTTTCGAGGTCGCGGTGTCGCGCAGCATGGCGAAGAGATCGGCGGGTTAGAGCGAAAGGTCGCGCTTGCGCCCAAAACTCCAGTCGACCCCGCCGGGACCTGCGATGCCGCTGACCTGTTTGCCCAATTCACGCTCGAGCGACGGTGTCCAGGGCACGAGCTGGAAGCCTAGCCCGTTGTCGATCATGGCAAAGCGACCGGAGGCGAGCGAGACCCTTTGGCGGTAAACGCCTGCGATCGTCTCTCCCGCCTCGGCGGGGACCTGCGCCAGCCCTGTTTCGGAGGCCAAGCGCCGGCCCACGGTATCGAGCTCACGCTTGCGCAGAGTGCCAATCAGGTTGCGGCCTAATGTGACTTTGTCGCCATCCCGGCGGGCAAGCCCCTGCTCTACCAGTTTATCGATCCGGCGATCGAGCGCGGTCCGGACCTCGGCGCCGAATCCGCCGCGTGCAAGAGCGACGGGCTCACGAGCGACCAGGCGCCGGTCGAGCCAGGTCGCCCCTTCCGAAGCCACCTGCTGGTCGAGATTAAGATCTGAGCGAACGGCAAGCGCGATCCGCTGCCGGCCCCTCGTATCCTCGAAGCGACGCAGCTCGACAATGCCGCCAACCGGGCCATCACCGGCCGCATCGATGTCGGGGAGCCTGAGATGATGCACACGCCCGTCGATCCCGTCGACAACGGCGAATGCCGATCCCTTGAGCTCATCATCGAGCCCACGGGCGATAAGGCGGCCGATGATGGGTTCGCCATGACGTTCGCCTTCGAGCGCCCAGGAGGATGGTGAACGAGATGCGCCATCCTTCGCGAGTGTCTTGTGCAGCCGCTTGATGATATCGCCGCGTTCCCCAAGCGCACGCAAGCGCAGCTCCGTATCAGGGGCGAGAACCCAACGCGCGGGACCGGCGGGCTCAGCGAGCCCCAGCCGCTCGAGCGTCCGCATCCGGCCAATCCGGATCTCGCGCAATGCGTCGGACCCGCCGCCGCGCTCTGGCCGCAGATCGATCACCCCGTCCGTCCGTCCCGCTTCCCGAGCAAGCGTGCGGTCGAGCCGCGTCCAGCGCTCGGCCGCAACCTCTGCCTCAAGGCCGCGCCGAACCTCAAGCTCCGATCGGGGACCAAGCTCGCGCGTGACGAGATCACTTGCGCGGGCCCGCAGGCCTTTGCTGATATAATCGCGGCTGAACACAAGGTCGGAGCCATCATCGGCGCGGCCGCGCACAAGGATGTGGATATGCGGATGCTCAGTGTTCCAATGGTCGATGGCGACCCAGTCGAGCCGCGTACCGAGATCGCGTGAGGCCTGATCCATCAACTCGCGCGTAAAGCTCCGTAAACTTCCCAATTCGCCGGCGTCATCCGGCGAGACGATGAAGCGGAAATGATGCCGATCGTTCTCGCAGCGCTCAGCAAAGCCTCGGTCATCTGCGCCATCTCCGGCAGCATCGAATAGTTCGCCACGCGATCCATCACGGGTAACACCGTCACGCCGCAGGTAACTGATATGGGCCCGCAGGCTGCCTGGCGAGCGCATCCGCCGCACGACACGCGCCTTGACCATGGCACCGCGGCCTCGTTCTTGCAGGAGCCGGTTGGCGCTAAGGGTCGCAGCGCGCCCACGCCCAAAGCGCCCACCGCCACGACCGCCGGCACGACGTGAAAGACCGCCGGCCTTCTGCGCGGCTTGGAGCGCTTGCGCCAAGAAGGGCTTTGCCCGCGGCCAGGGTGTCGAACGTATTTGGCCAGGGCGAATGCGGAAATCATCGTTACGCGTCATCTTGGTCTCCGCAATGTGCAGAAAGCCGAGCCAAGACAGTGTTGTGGCGAAAATGACAAGTTGTGGCAGATGTTCGCAATGTTTGGAGCGTATCTGAATTTACTGGCAATTCTCACCCGACCGACCGGCCGCACCTTGCGGCTTTTATCCTGCCATCCGCGGTCGGCTATTCCCTGCTCCCTCCCCAGCACTCTCCAACGCGCGACAAACTTCGACAACACGCGACGAAATGCGATTGCGATCATCGGGACTCCGCTTCGGTTGATCGCTGCACAAAGAGCTTGGTCGCGTCAGGTACGAAGGCAAGCATTCCCAGGTTGGAGAGATCTTTCGGGCTGTTCATTGAATGCAGAGCCGATTTCGATCTGGCATTGACCGACGCGCCGTCGGAGCGATCAAAGAATAGTGCTGCCTGCCGCCAGGGAAGAGTGCGTCGGATGGCCAAACTCGCAACCTCGTCCCGTTTGATGCCAACCAATCCTTTGAGCCTGGCGACGTAAACCTGCGTTTCCCGAGGTAGTGGTCGCCCCGTAGCCAGATACGCTTCGTACCGCTCTGGACCGGCGTTGTAAGCTGCGAGAAATCCTTCAGATCCAAACCGGTCGAGCATCTCGCGAAGGTAGGCCGTGCCTGCGAAAATGTTGTCGCGGGGGTCAAAGGGGTCGACACCGAGGTTGTAGCGAATACTTAAGGCAACCCAGGTCTGGGGCATGATTTGCATCAGGCCCAACGCTCCCCGAGAGGATACGGCGCCCACGTTGCCGCTGCTCTCGACCCGCACGACAGCACAGATCCAGTGCTCCGGGATCGCAAATCGGCGGGAAGCTTCGGCGACGAAGGCGGTATATGGATCGACATCCAGGGAGCTGAGCGAATGGGAGCCGGGGGCCGGGATTGCGGTCTCAGCCCAAGCGTTCGAGTACAATTCGAGGACCAACACAACTCCCAAGACGCAGACCGCCATGGTAGGGATTGAAACGCAGCCGTTTGCGCTCGCGAAGGCGACGGGTAGCGGGTTCGGCCACCGGGTACGAGGCCATCGCAGACACGCACCGCGCACGATCGTCTTCAAGAATCTGGCCGGGATGGAGTGAAGGTGCGGCGATCCATCGACCGGCGAGATTGCATAGCCACGAGGTAGCCTCAGCAAGATTAGTCTCCCTTTGTCCACACGGGGAGCACTTGTCCGATCACGGCGGATGCTGGAATTGGCCCAAAGTAGCGGCTATCAAAGGAGTCCGCCGACTGCCAGTTCATGAGAAAGACTTCATCTGACGCTATGAGGTGGCATCCGAGCCAAACCGGCAGCGGCCGGCCACGTGCATCGCGCTCCCGCGCCAGTCCCATCTGGATGTTGTCGACGGAGATGACGAGGCCAGTTCTGCAAACGGTTTGTCCCGGCAGCGCCAGGACGCGCTTGAGCATGGGAACACCGGTCGGCAGATAACCGTTTAAATCCAGGAAGCTCGCAAGTGGCTCGGACGGCCGAACCGCCACGAGCTCATTGACGGTCAATTGTCGCGCTGGTTGCAGACGATAGAAGCCGATCGGAACACTTTCTGAAGCATTCCAGATGTACGATGGCGGCGCCTCTCTGTCCGAGAACAACGCGAGAGCTGCCGATCCGCAGATCGCAAGCATAATTGATAGCCGGCCCATCAGAGCCCCCGTTTTCGCAGCCAAGCCTGATGGCGCGCACGGGTGTAGCTTCGCGGGCTTTCGTTGACAGAGAGACGGTTGTGAACGTGATGCCAGTACTCTGGCGCAGCATCTGCAGGATTGATATCAAGTGCCTCCACCGCATCGATCAATTGCAGTGCGCGCTCGACCTTTGTCCAACCTGACAATCGCATCAGGCTCTCCCCGCCGGGATTGACCCAAGGGACGGTCGAATATCGCTGCCGGGGCGCTGCAGCGCGCAAGATGTCGATGCGGGACAGAACGGTTCCAAACTCGTTGGACGTCCAGCGCACGAAAGCGAAAATGCTGCCGGTTGCAAATGACAGAACGCGGCGGTGGCGGTCAATGATCTTTTCCGATACGGGCCGGCCGAACCGAATTCGGTTCTCGAACCGCCCTTCGATCCACAAGAGTTCGACAGTTGTGACATCGCTCATCTGACGCTTCCTTTGTTCACAGACGTCTCTGGTCCGCGCCAACAGGCGCCTATCTTTCGGCCAACGGCAGCAATAACGTTGGCTGCAGCTGAGTGGCTGTCGCGAGATGGAGGTCGGCGCCGCTCCTGGATTTTCGCGGCGGTTACCTTGCCGATCGCAGACGAACGGATCTGATCCGTTATAAGCAATCCGAGGGATTTGGGATTAGCCGAGTTAGGGGAGCGGAAAGCGATCGCACAGCAAACCCTTGGCAGTGAATTCCGTTCCCGATAGTACGAAGTTGCGGTCGCCGATGGCACGACAGTTCTGGTCCGTGATGGCACGATGCAATTTGCAGGCCTTCCTCCGGCTTTGAGATGCGCCCGTACCTTCGCAGCCTTTCTGCAAGGGGGACGGACCTGAAGTGGCGCGAAGTTCGATCGCTCCTCAGCGTCAGTGTCGCGCGTAATGACAAGCCGATACCCGGGTGAAGTCCGTCGAGGGACGAACTGGCGCAGGTCGTAAGTAAAGTGCTTGAGCGAGGATCGGCTGCTCGACTTGGCGTGGAGGTGCACAAAATCAAAGCTGCAGCCGCACGTTTGACGGCAGCCATATTTTCGCACGGGGCGAAAGAGCCAGCGTTCAAATCCGCCAGTCAAATCGAAATTGGCTCGGTCCATCGTCAACACGGGGGCATCATCGAAAACCCCAGTGTAGAGCCAATTCGGTAAGATCAGCTCGATTCCGCAGGCATGGCGGTGCATATCTGCCGTTTCCTTCCATGTGTTGATCCGGAGAAGCGATGCTGGCGGCGCTCGGTCGGCCGACAAATCGCGTTCATGACCTTACTGATTGCAGCCGGCCGAGTGCTGCCTTGACGTTCGCAGTCGCGCAGGCTGGAGCCGCGATCTAAGTAGGTCAGGATCTCGTATGAGGTGGTTTCATCAACCCGGATGGTTTCAAGCCGGCTTCTCGAGCCTCGGTAATCTGCAAAGCGGCCAAGGTCACAACGCCCGCATCCCAAATCGGCTCCATGCCATGTTCCTGCACAGGCTCCATACGAGTCATGATTGTCCCGGCGCGGAGCTCGATCGGCACAATCCGTTTCGACTTTTTGGGCGAGAAGATCGGACATGCCGTCAGGTCTGGCGCATCGCGCGGCATGAGATCGCCGGACAATGAGCGAAACAGATCTGAGTTGACCGCGCTCCGAGTGACGTTGGCGATAAGCAGAGCATGTGTTGTTCGACATGGATCAGCGCCGCTCCTTGCCCGCATACGGAGTGGGTCCATGCCGCTTTGCAGGCAAGACCGTGCCTATGCCGGGATCGCTGGTTGATTTCTTTGCTCCGCGGTCCACCCAGGCTTTTAGGTCTTCAAGCGCATAAACAACGCGCCCACCGAGCTTGCGATAGGTCGGCCCGGTGCCATAGGTGCGATGCTTTTCCAAAGTTCGGCCGGACAGGCCGAGAAAGCGTGCCGCTTCGGGGGTTCGTAAGTATCGCGGCGGCAAGCCGGCGGTCGGGTCGGGCATTTGAGGGGCTCCGTGCTCATCTGGAGGGCTCGCGCGTCTGATCGCGCGCCGACGAGCATGATGGCGGAGTAGAAGCACTTAAGGGGATGCCGAAGATGCGGGGATGATTTTCGGCACCCCTGCTCCGTTCCTTGCGAGATGACAGGCAGAGCACCATCCGTCGATCTCCGCACCTCAGCCCAAACAGGTGACGCAAAGCGATAGTCAGCTGGGTCGCTCGTGGGTTTAGAGGCGCGCTGAGGAATCGTTCGAGGTCGAACACCAATTGTGCGATGGAGCGGTGGGCATCGATGTGTCCTTCGACGGCTCGCAGCATCAACCTCAAACCTTCGCGGCGCTGGGGTAAATGAACAGAGGTCCAGGTGGGCGGCGCGCGATTGTGCGCCCACGGACGATATAAGGCGTCTGCGCCGGTATCGAAAGCTGCATCGAGCGGCAGCTTGACTGGATAACGCGCACAGAACTGATTGCCGTGTCTCTTTCAGATACGGGGGTCGTTGAACGATACGGCATCAATCCACGCTCTGGATGTGTTCGATCAAAACTATTGATTTCCGCCGATCTCAAGCGTGGCGGATAATGCGGGTCAGGTTGGCAAACACCGAAATGGACCGATTATCATCTTTGCCAAGGCTTCTGGGAAGCACTCTAACGTTTGCGGCGAGCATCGGCCGACACCTGCCCATTGCGACCGTCTTCTTTGGCTAGCGACGTGAACGGCATCGTGCCGGCTCGAAGCGACGGACTTCCTCTGTCGCGCAGCCACCTATTTCCAATAAACCACGTTATGGGTTTTCAGAGGCTCTCTATACCGCTTAGCTCCGTGCGACTGAGCGATGCTTTGAAAGCTCTGACCTCGCAAGGAAATTGGTCGCAGCAGATTGCGGGTCCAGTGCTGTGGCTGGCTTACTGGATTGAGTTCATGGCACCCAGATCGTGCGAAACATGGATAGGCTCGTCTTCGAGATCCGCTGCAATTGGGAGCGATACAAGATGCAATCTGTCCGCAACAACGCTGAACTACCAACAATCTCTGTACGCAATGCCTTAATCGGACGTGCCGCGCTTGCGTCGATCCGAAGCCCGCAGTGGTGATCATGCAGCGAATACGCCAGAGCGCGACCACAATGTGATCGGATGGTTGTCGCGGCATGATGTCATCCTCGCGGATGACACGTCACTTCAGGATGGGGATGGTTGAAACCCATCTGGATCACCATTGCTGGCGATGTTTCTTTCGACCGGACGAAGGGTTCAGGACGGACGCTCGGTCTGGCCAAGGATGGGATGTTGAATGATGAACCACGATGCAAGCCATTCGCCTGCACTGTGCTTTCTTCTCGGTCTTCCGCGCTCGGGGACGACGCTGCTAGCGCATTTGCTTCAGCGGCACCCGGATATTTTGGCTCCGCCTGAGCCCTGGCTCATGTTGGCACTTGAGGCCTTCGGTAAAGTCGACCACCGTCACCCAGCCGGCGCATCACTGGTTCACACCGCAACCTCGGAGTTCTTGGGACGAATAGATCGAACGATCGTTACCCGCGCTTTTGCCGATGCAGCTTATGGCCGGTATTTGGCCGCTGCAGGCAAACGCACCCTCATCGACAAGACGCCGCGCTATTGGACGGTGCTCGACTTCTTGGATTCCCTCTATCCGGAGGCACCGCGACTCGTTCTCATGCGTAACCCCTACGCTATTGCCGCATCACTGAAATCGACGTGGGGCGTCCCTCTCCTGGCCGCAAGTTCTCCGTCCGCGATCGCATCGTGTCTCGCCGATATTGCGTTGGGCCAGCCCACGCCCGCAATCGCATCTTCTCTCGCCGACCTCGTTCTGGGCCTGCCCGCGTTGGCAGCGTACCGCAGTCGACCTCAGACGCAGGTGGTACATTACGAGGTCCTTGTGGCGCACTCCGACGAGGAAATTCGGCGCGTGCTTGCCGGCCTTGGTTACACTCCGACCGAGATGGGATCGGCGCCGATGGGGCAAACGGACTATCTCCGGTCCAGCGCTTTCGGGGATCGCAAGATCCTGGAGAGAAAGGCCGTCGATGAACGCTCAGTGCAGGCTTGGCAAACTGACTTGAGCATCGAAGAGATGCAGGTCGTGACGAACCTGGTTGGGGCGAAGCTCTTGATAGAGCTCGGCTATGAGCAGGACCTTCAGTTCGCAAAGCAAGCCGGCGTCGTTGATAAGGGGCCAGAAGCAACGGAAGGCTATCGCCACTTGTTTCGGACCTGCTGGGATTTTCTGGACGGCAAGACAGGGAGGCCATTCGACATCCCCGCTGATGGCGCCGAGCTGGACAGTATTGGTCGGCAAGCTGAGGAAAACTCCTCGTTGGCTTTCGGGCCCTCGGTATTTCAGCAAGCGCAACGTCTGGCCGCGACCAAGAAGGAAGAGAATTTGCGGATGGCAAATTCGATCGCGGCGCAGTTGAATGAGGAACTCACGGCTACGAAGGCCGATCGAGATGCGCTGGCGGGAGGCCATTCGTGAAGGCGTGCCAGCATGATGACATTGCGGGGGCAAGATCATGCGGCTCGGGCAGACCTCGTCATTTCAGATCGCAATCTGAGACACCGCTCCAGCTATCATGCGCAAGAAAACTGACATTAGAGAACCGCTTGCGAGATTTGAGACAGAGATGGCCGAGGTATCCGGTACAGGTCAGAACGATTGCTCGCTTGCTCTCGTCAGAATTTCCCGAGCGCCAGGCGCATAGGCAATGCACAAGCCGCTCTTCTACAATTGAGCTCGCTAAATTTCAGGGAACCTCAGCGCGTCCGAGGTCTTGACCTCGGCCGACCTACCCAGTCCAGCCAGTCTGGCGTCAGAGCTGACGTTTGCTTACTGCAAGCGAAATGAACCCGCAGCGTGTCGCGGCACCCAGCGATGGCTCCGCAACACGCCAAGACTTGCATCCCAGGTTCCGTCACGATGGCACTAAAGCGCGATGAGATTAGGATGAATCGTCATCGCGCTTTAGGTTATTGTTTGCGCATGATCTCCGCGCAAACGCGTTCCGCGTTTGTCGCGACGGAAAACCGCTTCACACTTTGCGCTAACGCGGCCCTTCGGGTCCGGATCATGCTTTAAAGAACTCCTCTCGCAGGTTGAGCAATGATTTTCGCCTCACGATTTTTTGCGAGACGCAGGACGGAGCAAGGCACGATAGCCGCGGCGCATCAGCGCCAAACCCGCCTTAACCAGGCGAATAACTCGGCTGCGCAGGTCGTGGGTTTTCCAGGCGCGCTCGGAGACGCGTCTTGAACCAAACAACACCTCGGCGATGGCACGATAGGAGGCGCCATCCATGCATCCATCGAGCGCGCGCAGCGCCAGCGCCAATCGCTTACGTCGTTGTACCGATAGATGATGAAACGGAGGTCCTGTCGGGCGACCGTTGATCGCACGCAACAACCGATTTGCGGCATGGGCACGGATCTCAAACGCGTCAGGCGGCAGTTCGAATGCATAAGTGGCACCGAACTGCGGGGCCTGTTTCAGCCACAGATGATGTTTGGCTCCGTGAATGCGCAATACAACATGCCAACCATCCGCTGCCTTTCTGATCCTGTCCGATGCAGGTTCGGCAAGCGCAAGCGCAGCGGCAACGATATCCGAGCCGGAAGCGCTCCGAACGATCGGTAACACCGCCGGTAAAGCCTCCGGCGCCCAGAAGATGGCCTGCTGATGAAAGGACCTCTGCGGGTCATGAGCGAAAGCAGAGGCCCCATCTCCTCCGAAATTCCGGAGTCACCTGCCCGTGTTTCGAAACCGTGTTCCGATAGTCAGCTTGATACTTGGGATTGCGACGGAGGATTTCCCAGGCGAAATCCGACGTCTCGCCATCTTTGACGCTCTGATACGACGCCGGTGAGCGCCAGTCGAATTTAGACACTGCTGTGATCTCCCGCAAAATCGAAATTGCGGCGCAGTGTCTATAAAGCCTGGGGTTGTTATGGAAGCCACGAATTGTGCATCACGCGTGATGCACATAGTCGATCACGCCATCAACGGGAGAAATTCTTTCTCCTTATGCAATCCAGACGATGATTTTTTGCTATTTGGGAGCGCCAACGCGAAGCAGGTCGCGGTAGCCCTGGTCCGCCATCCATTTTGCGCGTGCCAAATGGCTGTCGAATGCACTGCGAGCGCGCCCTGGCTCGCGATCCGGATCGATATGCAACACGATCCTGGCTACTTCGCTCCAATCAGCGCCATCGGCCTCGGCATCGAGGAGCCGCCAATACGTCACCAGATGCTGCTCATCATATGACGTCAGCGCCGCATCTGTGGGCGCCAAGTCCGCGACATCGGGGTCAAGAGGCGTTTGCATGAGAATCCCGCAAAGTATGAGAACAAACGTGTCGGTGGCGACTCGACGCGCGGGGCTTGCTCGCTGAAGGTCGCACCTTAGCTCTATTCCCTGGTTCGGTCCCAACCCGAGAATACATATTATAGGCGATAAACCTCCTAGTATGTAAAGACGCAACTTGCGCAGATGGACATGCGCCAGTTGGTGGGCCGGAATTTCTTAAAGCTGCGGAAGCGGAAGGGCTTCACGCAGGAGAAATTCGCCGAGGCCTCCGGCTTCACTCAACAATACATCAGCAAGTTGGAGTGTGGTCAGCGCAATCCGACTGTAGTGACGCTGTTCGAGCTCGCAAGCACGCTGGGCGTCAGTCACGTCGACCTTGTCTTGCCTGACGAAGAATTTTGCAAAGCACGTCCCAAGATCGCGAAGCGAAATTCATAAATCCGATCGATTGCGGATCAATCCGGCGGTCTGGGCCATTTTTTCTGCTGGCGTCAAAGAACGCCCCGCCCGAGTAGATCGGGCGGGGCGTAGGTGTTGTGAGGCTTACTCGCCGGTCTTGCGCGGCCGCGACCAGAGCAGCGTACAGCCTTCGCCGTCTTCATCGTCGAAGAGGTTGGCGTAGATCGGCGCGTTGAACGAGGGGTCATCGAGCTTGAGCGAGAGGTAGTCGCGGCCTTCCTCGGAGCGCTTGGACCAGGCCGCCCCGATTTCTGCCCGGCCCACATAGACGCGGTGGCTGGGAGCGTTCTCGTTTGAGCGGTTGGCCTCGGCGACGATGCGGACGCCCCTGGCCTGCAGGCTCAGCGTGACGATCTCGCCCTGGAAATCGGAGCCGACCTTCTTGAAAGAACCGATGGTAGCCATGTCACTTCTCCTTGGTTTGTGTCGAGCCCCGCGACCACCGCGGCCTCGATGGCGATCTGACAGCCGAAGACGATCGGCGACGCACCCGCGTCTTTCCGCGGGCCGGAGCGTTAGGCGGAGGATGCCGGCGGGGAGACTTTCTTGTCTCGCGAGGAATGGGCGTTAGCCCAGGGGAAGAAAGTCTCACCGGCGGCATTGCGTCTCAGACGATCGAGGCGCAGCCGGTCTTCGGCCAGATCAAGCCAACGAGGCGAGGTGCGTCCGAGCGCTGAACACAGACTTAAGCGGGAAAAGACGTGGCAGACCTCGCTTTGCAACACAAGAAGGCGGCAGGTTTCGGCGCAGAGAAAGAAAGAGCGTGCGGGAAAAGGCGACATTGCCGTTGGGCAGCGGTTGCGACCAAGCAGCTACGTCGACCGCTCACGGAGGGCCGCCTGGAGCCGTCGGTCTGAGCTAGCGCCACGAAGTAACAGGAAGCAGCCATTGAGCGACGATCTCTGTCTTGAAGAGAGAGCCATCAAGGCGGTACGGCGATGATCGCGAAGCTCTTGCCGCTGTCGCAAATTCGGAAAACTGCGCAAGCGGCCGCACATCGAGCGCTCATGAGCTTGCTGCCAGATTTCGACCGAGCAACCTCGAGGATCGACCTCCATCAATCGGGCCGAGGCTACTTGATGTGGGTTGCGAGAGCGGTCACCCAATTGGACGAGGCGCGGCAGGTCTTCGACGATGCGGCTGAGGGGCTCGCCAGGCCCCGACTGCTCGCGAGGTGCAGTTGGCCTATGTTCCAGATACCTGCGAAAGCACATCGCGCACGGTCCCGATTTAGATGATGGCTGACCGACCACAGCTTAACTGGATGACCTATTTGCCGCTGCGATCAAGCCTCAACTTATCACGAACTGGTTCGCATCCGGGCAGCGGCTGTGAAAGGGCGGCGCTGAACCGCCAGGTCTTCGATCGAACATCCTCGTGAACGGGAACGCCGCGCGGCCAACTGGAGCGCGACGGCACCACTGGCACTCCGCCGTACGTACGTCCAGTACCTGCCGGGGGCTACACCAGTCCGGCTTCGTTCAGCGCCGGCAGTGCTGCGCCGCGAACTGATGGCCTGCTTGCGATCAGGACGCGGTGTCTGCCGGGCAGAAGACTCAAGACCACGGGATCTTCCATGGAATTGGAGGCCACGATGATTCGGATTCTTTTTTGTGCATCCGCGAGAATGCTTTTCGTCAGCTAATGGTCAGCCAGGCGGTCTATCTTGATAGGCTTCGCATTATCGCCTGGATCGGAGGTGGATATGACGCGCATTGGCCGGGTGCGGCCTTTCAAGTCGCAGGTTGAGGCTGCTAGAGCGGACAGCACGTCGGGATCGAGCAGTTCGCGCTCGGAATCAGATCTTGCCGCTGGGGAAGGTAGCCAATCGTTCGATTCCGTCTTGGAGCGGATGCGCTCTGGGCCTCAAGACAGAACGGCGCCGGTGCCCAGCCAGCCGCGAACTCCGGGTACGGAGGTCCCCATTTCGGCGACAGGCGACGAGATCGAGGCAGCAAAGCGACAAATGGACGGCCTGCTTGAGGAACTTGACACTTGCCGTAGTGCAGCCACGCAAGTGTTGCGGAACTCGTCGGAGGCGCAAGAGCGGATCGACCAGCTCGTCAAGGCAGGCGCAAAAGTTCTGGACTACCGCACGACCCTGCCCCCGCATGTGGCGCGCAGGGTTCTGTCCGATGATCGGGCTCGCCGGTTCCGCGACGAGGTGCTCCAAGCGGCGGACCAATGCAACACGCTGGCCACCCAGACTATCTACACCTTGGAGCAGAGCAGAAAGAGTGCGGCCACCGTGCTCGACCGGATGCGCCGATCCAACGCTCCCTCCGACCAGCTGAGCCGAGCGGTTTCCAGTGTGGCGGACCGCTATGCGGCCTGCATGACGTGGTGGGGAAAGAAGGCATTGCGCTCGGAACGGATGCAGTCAGTCTGCGCCGCCACCGCCAACCTACCAGGTACAACGGCCGATATGCGGCAGGCCGAAGAGGCGGCACTGCGGCTGCACACCGGCTGGGCACTCAATACGAAGTGCATGCATCTGCAATCGCGGATCGCTCTCGCGCAGGTCATGATTGAGCCGCAGGCGAGCACGTTCGAACCAGCCTTGAGGGAAATCCTTATGGGTGAGAACGGGCGGGTGCGTCTGCTGGGAACCTTCATCGAGGATGTTTTTCCTGCATTCGTCTCGACGGCCGATGCCGTTCTAAACAGCAAAGGACGCGCACTCGATGCAGAGCACTGTGCAGTTCTGGAAGGAGTCATGGAGCGGCTTTCGGAGTTTGCGTCGGCGTTGCATGACATCGGTGCCAAGCTAAGCGATGTCGGAACAGGTGCCGATCTCCCACTGGAGCTCTTGGGTAAGATCGTGGAAGGCGCGTGGGTCACTGCGGACGAGGCGATGCGCTTCCTGGCACTGCAGCCGAAGACCGCAGCCAACATTGCACCGCCGGCCGACGCTCGGGCTGCGATACCGACCAACACGACCGGCGATGCTGCAGTGGCGGAAGGCACAACAGCGCGCAGGAAGGGGAAAGGCAAGCGCACGCCGGCCGCTGGCGCCGGGAGTTCGGCGGCCGGGCGGACGCAGCCGCAGGTCGCTACGTCCGAGACGGCGCCAGCAGCCAAGGTTCTCGTGCTCTCGGATCTAGGAACGAAGAAGCTCGTGAGCGCAGAGGAGGCGCATGCGAACGCATCATCGTCGGCGACGCACTTGGCAATCTGGCAGGCCCCGCCCTCGATGGAGGCACTGACGCCACTCCTCAAGCGTTTGGACGAACTTTTGCAGTTTGATCTGGCTGGTCAGCAAAGGACCGCCTCGCAAGTGCGCCAGATGAAAACCGAGGACGCCGACCACGTCGTGGACACCGTGGTCAAGCGCCTGCAGACCCAGGCCACGGAGATGCAGGCCTGTGTGGCCGCGTTGGAGGAGCCTCGCCGGCGCGGTCTACTCACGCCTGTGCAGTTGCGCGAAGTGCACGACAAAATAGTCCGGCTCAAGGTGATGGGGTCCGAGGCCCAGGGGCTGGCCAAGGCTTTGAACGAGCGAAAGGCCACGACGAGGATTGATTGCATGAAGACCTACGCCTTTCCGTCGCAGAAATACCTTGAACACTTGCGGGCGGCCGAGGAATTGGCGCCTGCGGATGTACCGCGCGCGTTAAAGGGTGAGCCAGGGGCGCTGTTTGAGATCAAGCTGCAACCCAGGGCGCTGCGCAATGGTGCAATTCCGAATCCGATGTGGGTGCACATCCATACGAAGCAGCCGGTACACGCGCGGCAGTTGGCGACGCTTGATGACGCCGACTTCTCCGCTTGCCACGTCAAGTCCAATGAACAGCGCGGCTACAATCGGCAGTGGCAGAACGCCCAGGCCGCGACGGGTCATGAGAACGTCGTGGTTCACCGCGGCAAGCTCACGCCTGGGTTCTGTAAGTCCTTGTTGACCACGGCGCTTAGCGACCACCCAGGCTATCCGTTTGCTGAAGCGGAGCACTGGTCGACGCAGGCAGCTCGACAATTGTAGTTGGTGCGTCTCACGTAGAGCGCCCAGTGGTGACACCATCAGTGAGACCTCCGAAGTCCGGAGCCAGGGAGCCGTGATCAGGTCGCTGGCCTTCAGCAGCCAGTAGACTGAAAGCTTCCGAGACGAAGTCCTGTCGCTCGCCGCCGAACGCACGGCCAGATCTCGCGAGGATAGCTCCGAAGAGCAGTTCCAAAGCCATGTTGCCGAAGCCAAGCCCCTGATGACGGCCGGGAATTGGGCCGATTGCAGCGAGCGGGGCGGTGCGTTGGGCAATGGGCAAAGGCTCGCCAAATGTGCGGCTCATGCGCATGCTGAATCGCGGACCGCCCATTCTCGTGATCGTTGCCGTCGCCAACAAGATGTCCACGCAACCGCATTGATGGCCAGAGACGGAATTTATTGAGTTCTAGCTACCGCGGCTCGTTCTGCCGCGACGCCTCGAAGTGTGAGAAGGTCAAACAGAGTATGGCGGTCTTGCGGCGCCACGTCCTAGACCACGCTGGCGTCAGAGCCATGACGCCGGATCTGCGTTCGATCGGGCGTATCGACGGTTAAGCTACCGCCGGCCGCGCGCGAGACACAGGTGCAGAGCTTGCTGTTCATCGCGCGCTCTTCACTGCTGAAGAAGACGTCACGATGATCGACTTGGGCAGACGGCTCCAAGATCGGCAGGACGCAGAGGCCGCATTCTCCGCGCCGGCAACCGAAGATCATCTCGACGCCAGCATCTTCAAGCGCCTCTAGCATGGAGCGATTGGCAGGGACGTCGATTTCCAGACCCAACCTGGGAATCCTGATCTTGAACGGCGCATCCGCAATGTTGCCGCCATTGCCAAACGTCTCATAGCGGAGGTGCGGCGCGGGCCTGCCCGCTTCGCGCCACAAGCGCTTTGCCGCCTCCAACATCCCGAATGGGCCACACACATAGAGCTCGCCGCGCGGATCCAGCTTGGCGATCTCGCCGGCGATATCGATGCGCTGTCCCTCTTCACTGACAAAGATCTGGAGCCGTTCGCCGATGTAGCGGGCAAGTTCTTCCGCGAACGCCAGGTCGATACGGCTGCGCGCTGCATAAAGCAGGCGAAACTTCGCGCCCGTTTGCTTCAGCGCCAGCGCCATTGTGTAGATCGGCGTAATGCCGATGCCGCCGGCCAGCAGCAAATATTCGGGCCGGCCATAGCTCAACTCAAAGCTGTTCCTCGGCTCGGAGATCGTGAACCGTTCGCCCGTCTTGAGGTGCCACATGCCGGCCGACCCGCCCCGGCTGGAAGCGACCCGCTTGACGGCGATGCGATAAAGCCCGTCCCCGCAAGGTCCTACCAGCGAATAGCTACGCAGCTGCGGCCGCCCGTCAATCGGCACGACGACGTCGATGTGACTGCCAGGTGTTATCCTGATCAACGGCCGATCCGGCTCGATCTCGAAAAGACGGACGTTGGGCGTGAGATCGCGCGTGGCGCGAAGACGTGCACTTATCCGTTCCATCGGCTTGGCCATGACTTTTCGCTTATTCAGCTGCAACGTCTTCGATCACGCCGCCCTGTTCGCCGGCCATCATCTGGTCGATCAGCCGCCGTGCCCAGAGCGCGCCCGCATCGATGTTGAGATCGTAAAAAGGCGAACGCGGGTTCTTGTCGATGGCGGCCTGCTGCGCCTCCAAGATCCTGTGATCCTGATCGTAGACGCCTGCCCCGCCATTGACGTGGGCGAGCTGGAGCGCTCTCGTCAGTTCCACATCATCCTTCCGATAATTTCGGACGAAGTTCCAGAAATAGTGGCAGGTCGTCTCGGTTTCGGGCGTGATCGCCGCCAAGAACGCGCCGCTGACGCCGTGCGAACGATCGCCTTGCGGCGCGCCCGTATTTGTCAGGGCGACGCCGACGTCGCCGACCACGACCGATGGTGCCTGAAACGTCACGATCTGCCAGCGATCGACGCGGCCCGGCCGTCCGAGCTGACGTCCCCAGAACGGGGGCGGCTCGATGTCGATCATCCAGCGCGTCATCGTCGCCGTGTTGTCCGTGTGGGTCACATCGAAGGGCGCAGCCGTGATCGCCTCGTCGCCGATGCTGCCGGCGTGCACATAGGTCTCGTGCGTAAGGTCCATGAGGTTGTCGACGACCAGGCGATAGTCGCATTTCAACTGATAGAACGTGCCACCCTCGCCAACCCATTGTGTGCCACCGTTCCAGTGAAAATCCGGAATTTTATCGGGGTCCGCAAGCGCAGGATCGCCGGGCCAGAGCCAGACCAGGCGATGTCGCTCAGCGACCGGATAGGCACGCACGCAAGCTGACGGATTGATCGTCTTCTGTGCAGGCATGTAGGAACAGCGGCCGGCCGAATTGAAGACCAGCCCGTGATAGCCGCACATGACGTCATCGCCCTTGAGATGTCCGAGCGACAACGGCAGCAGCCGGTGCCAGCAGGCATCCTCCAGCGCTGTGATCGCGCCATCCGTGCGGCGGTAGAGCACGACGTTCTTGCCGCAGATCGTGCGGGCGGAAAGCTCGCGGGCGATCTCGTGACACCATGCAGCCGCGTACCAGGCATTGAGCGGAAAGGGTTTGGGTGCGTTCATCGGGCAGCTATCTCCATGGTTCGGTCGATGGTCGCGGGCTTGCCGTCTTAACTCCCACTTTCGAGCAGATTGCGTTGGCAATGGTTGTCGAACAATCGGACAGAGTTGATATCCCTTATCTACTCTTTCGATATCGCATCGTTTTTCGCCGGGAGAGTCTTGAGGAGATGGCAAAGGATTGGGATCCATTCGCGATTGATTTTGCCGCGATCCGTACCTTGCGCCTGGTGTCGGAACTGGGGTCGTTTTCGAAGGCCGCCGAAGCACTCGGCACCAATCAATCGACGATCAGCTACACCATGGATCGGCTACGCGCGGCGTTCCGCGACAAGCTGTTCGTGCGCCAGCGCGGCGGCATCGCAGCAACGCCCCGCTGCATCGAGATCGTCGAATGTGCCAGCCGCCTGCTCGAAGGTTTTGAGGGCCTGATGCAGCCGACGGATTTCGATCCCGCAAGCGCGTCCGGGCGGGTGACAATCGCCTGCAACTATTACGAACGCTCGATCATTCTGCCGCGCACCATCGCCGAGATCAGGCGTCGGGCGCCGCGCCTGCTGCTGGAGATCAAGACGGCGCGCGCCAAAGGTATCGCGTATCTCAAACGCGGCGAAGCCGATCTTCTCCTCGGCCCCTACGACGTGCATGAGGATAGCCTCTATCATCGCCATCTGCTGGATGACCACTATATGTGCGTCATGCACCGCAGCCATCTGCTCGCCGGCAGGAGGCTGCGTGTCGACGACTATGTCAAGGCGGGCCACGCCGTCGTCACTTATGGCGGCACCTGGCGATCAGGTTATCTCAGAGGATTGGATGAACGCGGCCTCTCGCTCAACCAGGTGGTCACCGTGCCGAGCATTTCTGATCTCACCCACATTCTCCCCAGCACGGATCTGATTTCGACGGTGCCAAGTCGCATCGCTTCGAACATCGCCAAATCCGTCGTGGCCACGTCGTGTCCTTTCCCCGAGCCGTTTCAGATCGGGATGACCTGGACGTCCCGGACGCATCATTCCGCCGCCCACCGGTGGCTGCGGCAACTCATGGCTCGAATTGCCGGCGCTCTGCCATACAAGGCCGTTCTTGCCACGCCGTCCGGACGCAACCGCGGCAGCGCCGATGCGAGAACTTGACTTGCCTGCCCGCCGGCACGTCGGTCTCTCCGCGGCTTTCGAATTTTCGTTCCCCCCTCCTCTATTCTCACGAAGCCGCCGACGTGCCGATGGCCCTTGCGCGGCGAACAGTTCCCGGCAGCTCGATCGGCCTCGTGAGTTCCAATCGGACGAGTTCTGGTCGTTACGCCGCGCGGATCGAAACGAGAAAACTCGATGTCCCCGGTGTCATGCTGCGCGGTTCAAAGAGCGCTGCTTCCTGCGGATCGAAGGGGCGCACCACACATACTCCTCGGTCTTGCTCCTCGGTCTTGCCCGGCCACCACGAAACGCACGTTCGGCGTTCGCCGTCTTCGCCATCGAACAGGTTCAAGCATCGAGAGAGCAGGTTATACGAATCTACCAAGTATGATGTTTTTGGTAGATTTGACGTGAGGCTTTCCTGCGCTTACGCAGGAGATGTTTTCGACAGTGGGCCAGCATATGCGTTTGGCAAACGATGAATTGCGCTGTGGCCGCGGACATAACGAGCAAGGCGAGCGCGCGATGAACTCCTCATTCCGTCGGCTGCTCGCCGATTACGTGGAGTATCGTCGCGATCCCTACAATTGCGCGATGCACGTCTTCGGCATCCTGTTCTTGTTCCTGGCTGCCAGTCTTCCGCTCAGTCTTTGGGTCATCACACTATACGAGATCCAGATCAGCGTGGCGACCATCGCGCTCACGCCTGTGCTGATCTTTTGGCTCGCGCTCGATTTCGAGCTTGGCGCCGCGATCCTTCCCGCTGTGATCGCATTGCGTGCAGCAGCCGCCGTGATCCTCAACCATGTGACGACCGTCGGGATGTGGTCGCTTACTGCCGCCATAATTGTGCTCGGTGTTGCATTGCTGATCATTGGGCACTTGGTGTTCGAGCGCCGGCGGCCGGCAATGATCGACAATCCGACCCACCTGTTGGTCGGACCCATGTTTGTCGTGGCGAAGTTGGTTGTCGCGCTCGGCTTTCGGCGCGATCTCGGCATCATCGTCGGGAAGCGTCGCCCGACCTCTTCCCGGTGAACCATGCTTTCTTGCCACCGTCGTTTCGCAAGGGCCCGTTTGAAGGACTACGGCTTTGTGGCTGCAGGTCGGTGAAGGTACGGATATAGATTTCTACCCCGACCGCGAAGTGTGAACACCTCGTTGGATTTGCTTTGTGGTGCGTTCAGCCAGCCCGGGCTCGATGATTGATCCACGACGCAGACGTTGGCGTAGATTCGGTATGATGCCGTGGCTGTTGAGCGAGCTACGCTCCGATCTTAGGTATCTTGGTGCTTTCGAGACAGATCGTGAGCGCAACATTGAAATTTGAAATCATCTTCATCGAGGTGCGGCAGCATCCTTGTTGCGCCAGAGGAGTGATGGCACAAAGCGTCCCGCCGAGATGGCGGGACGTGGCTCGATCAGACGAAGGTAAAGTCTGACGCGGTCAGGTGCAGATGGGCCAGATCGGCCACACCTTGAAAGCTGCCCAGATGGGCGAATTCGTCCACGTGGTTCGCGGACGTGACAAAGGCCAAATTCGCGGTTTGGGTCTGGTAGTCGTGGTAGACGATGATGTCGCCGGCGCTCTCGTGGGAGATCGCACTCGCCGCCTGAGTACCGGAGGCGAAAGACCGATCAGTGATTACCACCACGTGTTCGCCATTGGCACCGAAGGCCGGGCCGCTGTAAAACGTGTCAACCGGATAGCCCGGCTGCTCACTGGCGTGGTTGACGAAGTTCGCTCTGGATCCGTCGTTATAGAGACCCACGGCATCAAAGGCGAGAGTGTCCTGCGCCGGATCGAAATCCCAGATGCTGGTATTGTCCGGATCCGGCCCGTACTTCGGGTCGAGCCCGGGGATCGGGTCGTGGAACTGGAAGACAAAGGTGTCGTGGCCGGAGCCACCGCTCAGAAAATCCCTGCCGTCACCGGCAAAGAGCACATCATCGCCGGGGCCGCCGTAGAGCTTGTCATTGTCTACACCGATGATGCGCGGTTGGTCGCGGTTATTGCCGCCGTAGTCGCCGCCATAGAGATAGTCGTTGCCCTCTTCGCCGAAGACCTGGTCATTACCGGCACCACCGAAGACCCGGTCATTGCCCTCGCCGGCCGAGATGGAGTCGTTGCCAGCCCCCCCGTCGATCCAGTCATTGCCGCGGGGATCCATCATCAGATCGTCGCCGCTGCCGCCGAAGAGGCTATTGTCACTCGAGCTCCCCCAGATAAACCTTTCCATCGCAAATGCTCCTTAGGATTCACCCCCATGTCGCTGCCCGATGCCTTCGTATTCCTCGTTAGGACGACTAAAGAAAATCGATTGTGTTGATGGATATCATTTACATTGCGAATGCATTCATATGCGCCTCACGGGCTTAGACTTGCACGTGTTCTCCGTCATCTAGGGTCCGTCACCATTCATCAATGAGAGTCGAATGCTCGTGATTGACAACTGCTGCAACCAAAGGCGCGCGCGAGGGCGAAACCTCGCCCCATCATGCTGATGGTGACGTTCTCGGTGGGCAAGTTTCTACATTCCTTGATGCGTCAATCGAATAATCGCGCGATAAAGCTCGCAGAATTTATGAACCGAGAACTGATGTCGTCTCCCTTGGGTCTCCAAGAACCGGAAACCAAGCCCAGAGAGCGGAGCGGGCGACCTGATGCCTAACGCCTGAATGGCCGGACATCTCAGTCGCCGTTAGATTGTTCCGGTTCTTGAGAGACGAAACGTGCCTTTGGCCTCGTTGATCGTTTTCGGCCGCGCTTTCGTGGTCCGCCTGCCCCGTTCGCTTCGGGCGCAAGACGTAGTACCGGCCAGCCGATGCCGCCGATGCTCGCCGATGGCAACCTTATTCTTGGCCATAAGCCCTTCTCGCACGCGACTTGGGTGCGCTCTACCCAAAAGAACGCCCCGCCCGAGTAGATCGGGCGGGGCGTAGGTGTTGTGAGGCTTACTCGCCGGTCTTGCGCGGCCGCGACCAGAGCAGCGTACAGCCTTCGCCGTCTTCATCGTCGAAGAGGTTGGCGTAGATCGGCGCGTTGAACGAGGGGTCATCGAGCTTGAGCGAGAGGTAGTCGCGGCCTTCCTCGGAGCGCTTGGACCAGGCCGCCCCGATTTCTGCCCGGCCCACATAGACGCGGTGGCTGGGAGCGTTCTCGTTTGAGCGGTTGGCCTCGGCGACGATGCGGACGCCCCTGGCCTGCAGGCTCAGCGTGACGATCTCGCCCTGGAAATCGGAGCCGACCTTCTTGAAAGAACCGATGGTAGCCATGTCACTTCTCCTTGGTTTGTGTCGAGCCCCGCGACCACCGCGGCCTCGATGGCGATCTGACAGCCGAAGACGATCGGCGACGCACCCGCGTCTTTCCGCGGGCCGGAGCGTTAGGCGGAGGATGCCGGCGGGGAGACTTTCTTGTCTCGCGAGGAATGGGCGTTAGCCCAGGGGAAGAAAGTCTCACCGGCGGCATTGCGTCTCAGACGATCGAGGCGCAGCCGGTCTTCGGCCAGATCAAGCCAACGAGGCGAGGTGCGTCCGAGCGCTGAACACAGACTTAAGCGGGAAAAGACGTGGCAGACCTCGCTTTGCAACACAAGAAGGCGGCAGGTTTCGGCGCAGAGAAAGAAAGAGCGTGCGGGAAAAGGCGACATTGCCGCCAGGCAAAAAGCCGCAACCAAGCCCCTCCCACTGGCCCGTGTCAGGGCCGAATGAGGCTGGCAGAGTCCGATTGAGCGCGACGAAGTCCGCCCTTCCCCGAAAAGCTCCTGCAATGAGGCCTCGGCACCCACAGAGGAAAAGCAACCCAGATGTAGCGGCCAGGGACGATTTCCTCAGGCGTCGCGGACGAGAGAGCCGGTTGACGCAGAATTGGTCAACCTGCTCGGCGCCGCATCTGGCCCGCTCAAGACAGTGATCTGCGTCCAGGCCTTCGAGGCGATGAAGATTGCGCCGACGCATGCGAAGGCCTCACGCCAGAACGGCGAGGATACGCCGATCTGCGATAAGGCGAGCATGACATGGTATCCAGAAATTCCTGCCGGAATGGCAAATACTCCGCCAATCATGCCGCGCAAGATGATCGGCCGCGCCACAGAATGGGCGAATTGACCAATGGCGAGCATCGAGGCGGCACTGATGATGGCGACAATGAGCGCGCCAGTCATCCCGGCGCCGCGCTCCAATGCCATTGCAGCGGCGCTGACCGCAACAAAGAATGGGAGGGCATAGACTGCGAGAGCAAAGATCAGCCAGAACAAGAGGCCGAGCCCAACGAGATTGAGGGCAAGTCCAAGGGCAAGCACGGTGGTGGTTCCCGCTCAAGAGAGTACGGACTGCGCCTTCCACCACCACCACGGCGCGACTGATTGTATAGAACCAAAACGTGATCAAATCGCGGCGCAAACTCCGCATCATATGGAGATGCAGGTTTTGTAGCGATTGAGGTCTCGAGGACAATTCGCCCGTTGCGTCCGATTCTGGTTGGAATCGACCAAAGCGGACTTGCGAGCGGTCCTTGGCGAACTTCCAAACCGGATCGCGTTCTAGCCCGATAGCGTTTGCGGAGTTAGAAACCCCTTTCACCCTCCGCAAGTGCCGCTACTCGCCAGATGCGTCTGGCACCACATCAGCGTTTTGGCGAGCTCGAGCGCTGGACAGGAACGAAGCGTCTCGTTCGAACGGATCTTCGCCCCATCGACGATTGACATGAGACCGACGAAAGCTCTGCATTCACCTGCAGCGCCCGCTTGGCTGGTGCGTCAAACACGACAAGGTGATGAAAAGGGCCGATCGACGATAGCGAGGCGCTGCTCGCCACTTGTGATCCTGCGCGCCGAACACGGAAAAGCATCCGATCGAAAATCGCGCTGTGATCGTGCCCCGCCCTTGCGGCCGAGGGATGCCGGTTTCGCAACAGCTCCCTTAGGCTCCCTCGCAACGGTATCGAAGGCACAATGATTGGCATCGCTGCACAGATCAAAGACAGGATGGGCTAGTCAGACCGCGAGCTGGACCGACATCCTGCTTCCTTCCGTCACTCAGATCGTGTGATGAGCGAGGCGTGAGGGAGCCTCGTGCGTCAATTCAGTGTGGGTGCCCCTCGCCTCGGCCGATGAACTCCAACACCGTCTCGGCCTTGTTGATCTCACGTGAGATACGCTCCAGTACCCGGATCGCAGATGCCTGCGTCGGGATCAGACCCGCTCTTTCGTACGCAAGCTCCAAATGATGCATCACCTGTTCGTGGGTTGGAGCGGCCCGGCTCTGCAGCGCGCTGATTGTCAACGATGCGAGCATGTGCTCGACCACGCTTTTTTCGGCCTGAATCAATACTGCTTGCCTCTCTGGTCGTTTTCGACTTTTTGAGATCGATTATCGGCAAAAGTGTGTGCATTCCGAACCATCGGCGCGCCGATGGTGCGCGTACGTTGTGGATTGGCAACGCGAATGATGCGGAGGATTTCGCCGAAGGACCCCGACATCCGCGGACGAACAAGTGCTGGCAGGGGAAAGCAACTGGCAAAGATCAGGCCAAGGCATCCGTCCAAGGCATCTGTCCAAGGTATCTGTCTAAGGCATCCGTCTTGGCTCGAAGCGAGTCGCTCGAGGATTCAGTCAAGACAGCGAAAGAACGATCAGAAATCGTGACACGAATCCGAATCTTGGTCGGTTGTGTGCGCGTCGCACCGTTCTGCGTACCGGGCTAGCTTGTCGTATTCCTCGGCGACTTTTAGGAGCCTGTCTCTGGGTTTGCCGGGGCTGAGCAAATCCGCTTTGAGACGCGTTGCGAGCGCACGACTGCGCCAGAGGTGTGGATCGTAGATTGGTCTGTATGGCATGTCGGCGACGATGCATTTCGCAGATCAAGAAAGTACGACGGCCGACCTCCGTATCATTACGTAGGTTGCGATTCGAAAGACCAGAGCTCACTCATCTTGAAGGCTGGCGGCGGACGCGCACGCGCTTATGGGATGAGTTGGCGCTCGTCATCCGCAACGTCGGTTCCGGCGGGCGCGAGGTCGTGATGATGCGGGAGGTGATTTGCCGTGAGCACAAACTGGAACCGGCGCACCGGTAACAAACGTCGGCGATGCCGCCTCGTTCGCAACTGGCGCGCCTGGCGGAATCCGAAACAACCGCTTTCGCGGTACCGGCCAACAGCTTTGCCGAATACGCGACAGAGCCGGATCCGACGATCAGGTTGGCCTGGCTTGCTCTCGTAAGCTCGCGGCCGCTGTTCGCCTTCGCCGGATGGTGGCAGCTGCCTATCCGTTTCCCCATTCGGCGCCGTAGAGCCTACGCATCTCGGCATAGGCACGGCGGATCATTGCGCACTTGATCAGACGGTCCACGATTACGCAGGCAGCAAGCGCAAATAGGCCGGCCATACAATCGTTCGCCCAACTCCAGTAGACATTCGAAACCATCACGGGGAAAACGCGACCAGCATCGCACCTTTGCGGATCCATCGCATTTTGTAGAAATCGCCCAGCCGAGCGCGCACCAAAAGCTGCACATCCGACCAAAAAATAATAACAAGACGTCGCAGAAATTCTTCGCTCGCCTCCATCGGCAGGTGCAGGAACTCAACGTAAAAGCCGGAGCGCGCGAGGAAAACATGCGCCGAGTCGACATCATGTCCGAGGATACAGCGGGCGGTGGCCGGCCAACGATTCACATTTGTCATGGCAGCGCCTTCTGGATATGTGTTGCTTGGCGTGTGTTGCTTGGCGTGTGTTTCTTGGTGTGTGTTTCTTGGCCTGTGTTACCTTCCTGCAATGAGCGTTGAGATGGAAAACTGTGTGATTGTGCGTGCTTACGGAAGAGTACTGGATCAGTTGCGCGAGGAGGCATCCCGCGTTTCCAAAGGACACAAGGCGGACTGGTGGATCGAGCGTGGTGACAAAGGGGTGCGCTTTTGCTTCGAGGACGCCGAAGCGAAAAAGGCGTTTGCGTCGATCTGCGAAAATCTCGCTATTTCGTACACGGAAGCTTAGACAGGCGATCCAAATCAAAGGCCGGCTGGAAAATAATTGATAGATACCGCCGGGATGACTTGGCGCCCGTTATGCGCGCGCTTTTTTCGGCACGGCAACGACCGGAGCAGCACTCTTTCTGGATCACTGTCCGCGTGAATAGTGGAACTCCAAGGAAGCGAACAAGGAACGGAGAGGACCGACCCACCGGCTCGGTGTCTCGATGCACCATCGACCCCTGCGCCATCGATCCTTTCAGCGTGCCATGCCATAGCTTTCAGCGTCAACCAGGACGGCGCTCACGCGCCGTCCTTGCCAAACTTCCAGACCGGGATACCGAGCTTCTTCGCCTTGTCGGCGAGGTTGTCCTGGATGCCTGTGCCCGGAAAGTGCATGACTCCGATCGGCATGATGTCGAGCATCGCGTCGTTACGCTTGAATGGTGCGGCCTTTGCATGTTTCGTCCAGTCCGGCTTGAAGGCGATCTGCGGCACCTTGCGATGGCTGGCCCATTTGGCAGCGATCAATTCGGCGCCTTTCGGTGAGCCGCCGTGCAGGAGAACCATATCGGGATGTTTTGCGTGGACCTTGTCGAGGCGATCCCAGACGAGCGAAACGTCGTTGAATTCGAGCCCACCGGTGAGTGCGACCTTTGGCCCAGGTGGGAACAACACCTCGGTTTCGGCCCTACGCCTGGCAGCGAGAAAATCGCGGCTGTCGATCATCGCGGCGGTGAGGGTACGATGGCTGACCATTGACCCGGAGCGCGGCCGCCAAGGCGAACCGGTGTGGACTTCGAAGCGTTCGGCAGCCTGGTCGCGAAAGAGCTCCATGGCGTTGCGGCGTTCGATGAGCGTCATGCCCTGGGCGATGAGTCGTTCGAGCTCGACGGATCGTACCTCCGAGCCGTTCTGCTCGCGTTGGCTCTTCTGCTGCGCCTGCTCGTTGGCGTCGAGCTCGTGTTCAATGCGGCCCGCTGCGCGATGGAAGAGATTGACGGTCGACCAGAGCAAGTCCTCGAGGTCAGGTTCCAGGCGCGTGTCATTCAACGTCGAGACGAGCGCATCGAAGATATCGGCGACGGCGCCGGTGATCGCCATGCTATCGGGAAGCAGCCGTGGATCGGGCTCGTCATGCAAGGGACGATATCCGAAGAGTTGAAGTTCGGCGAGAACGTGATCGGTCGGGGACGAAGCAAAGAGCGGCTCGAATTGAGGGTCGTCGTTGTCGGTCGTCATGGTGAGGTCCTTTGTCGGATCGGCCGCGCCCATCGCGGCCTTCGTGGCGATCACATGACGGCGAGCGGAACGGAACAGCACCCGTAGCAAAGCGGAGGGCCGAAGCAGAGCGGAGGATGGCAGAGGCACAGCTATTTTGATTCGCGATGCAAAGGCGCGGAACGCGCCGGCGGAAAATAGCTGTGTCGCTGCCATTGCCGGCCCGTACCGCTTGCCGTTCGATCGCCTTCTAGAAGGCAAGGGGGGCGGCTCTATCCGCGCGGCGACCCCACAGGGGCGATCATGACGAGCATCGCTAAGATCATCCGCATTGAACCGACATCGAAACGCGACCGGACGCATGAATTGCGCGGCGGCTTTCATTTTGGAGCGGATCAACGAGATCAGCTCTCGTAGCAGGCGCTTCAGTGCGATACCGGCATCCACATGTGGAGCAAGAAGCGTGAAGATGGCGAAAGGACACGAGGGGGGCACTGGCTCCAACACTCGTCAGCTTCCAGAAAGCTATGCCTGCTAGCTGACAAGGAAACTCTGCGAGGCTGTATCAAAACGGAGATACGGAATGGATCGAATTTCTGACACACTCAACGCAGCAGCGTCGGTTCCCGATAGTACATCATTCGCCACTGAGCAACATGAACGAATGGATCAGGCGGTCTTCGACCAGCAACTGAGCGCGCCACCACCGGGACAAGAGCCACAAGGCGATACAGGTGCTGCCGGTCCTGGTGTCTCGGTGCAGTCCGAGGTCAACCGCAATGCGACAGCCCAGCAATCAGACATGAAGCTTGTCGTCATTTCGAACCGCGTTTCGCCCTTCGACCCCACTAAAGCCCAGACCGGGGGGCTTGCCGCGGCCCTCGAGCCCGTCGTGGAACGCTCCGGCGCGATCTGGATAGGCTCGTCGGACAAGCGGAGCGATCAGATTGACCGGTCCCTGTCGCTCGAGAAGATTGGCGAAGGTCACGTGGCCAGGCTCGATCTGCCGAAAGGGCCCCATCGTGGCTATTATCGAGGTTTTTCGAATTCGATGCTGTGGCCGGTGCTCCACTCCCTCGCCGACCGCATCTCGGGCGAGGAAGGTGACTATGAAAGCTATCGCGCAATCAACGACCATATCGCGCAGGTGGCGTTCAACTTGCGGGATCGGGACGCATTCTGGGTGCATGATTATCATTTGATTCCGCTCGCGGCTGATCTGCATAAAATCGGCGTCGACCGGCCGACCGGCTTCTTCCTCCATACGCCATGGCCGACGCCTGACATGATCGAACGAGTGCCCAATCATCGTAAACTGATGAAATCGATGCTGGAGTACGATCTGATCGGCTTTCAGACAAAACGGGACGTGAGCAATTTCCTTGCCTGTCTGAAGTCACATCTCGGGCTGGAGAGCAAGGATGGCGTAGTGCTCACGGAGCGTGGCCAGTCGCGATGTCATAATTTTCCAATCAGTATCGATCCGAAGCAGTTCACAGAACATCTTCCTGCAGAGCTTCCTGCTGAGGAGGAAGCAAAAATCTCGTCTTTGCTGGAGCAGCTCAGTGGCCCCAAGCTTGCGATCGGCGTCGACCGGCTCGAGTATACCAAGGGTATCGACAAGCGGGTCGAAGCCTTCAACCACGTGTTGGCGGCCAATCCGGGCAGCATCTCGCTCCTGCAGATCGCGCCCCCCTCACGCGCCGACATCGAAGCGTATCAGGAGTATAGCAAAGATGTCGAGAAAGCGATCAACCAAGTCAATGCCGAGCATAGCACGGACAATTTCAAACCGGTCCACTACAAGAACGAACCCTTCAGCCAGGCTGCACTCGCCCGTCTTTACCGCGCCGCGGACGTTGGTGTTGTGACGCCATTGGCCGACGGCATGAATCTGGTGGCAAAAGAATATGTTGCCGCACAAGATCCGGACGATCCCGGCGTTCTGGTTTTGTCGAAGTTTGCCGGTGCGGCTGAAGGGTTCAATGAGGATGAAGCACTGCTCATAGATCCGAACCGCCCGGAAGACATCGCAGTCGCGATATCCAAGGCGGCAGAGATGCCGCGCGATGAGCGTATCAAGCGCTGGCGGTCGATGATGGACAAACTTGAAGCCTATACAATCCACGATTGGGCGGCGGACTACCTTGCGAAGCTGGACGACAGCCGGGTCACCCTGCCGGCCGATCACTTCCCATATCTCGGTCTAGGCTGGACCAACGAGATTCAAATGCCCAAGCACCCGGACTATTTAACGGAGGCGGCCGCCTACGTGGGGGTGGATCCGGCCGATGTCGAGTTGAAGGAGGCTGCCTATGCCGATATGAAGACGGCCTTTGACGAGTTAGCGGGCTCGCTGACGCACACACAGGATCGACTTTGGGTGCTGCCGAACAATGGTGTAGACCAAATGGGAGGCGCGACCGAAGGATCGATCGAGCAATAGGATCGTCCTTGGTCAAAACTGAAAGATGCCTCAGCACTCCAGCTGCATTTTTACCTGGGATCGGCTTTGCCATCGATGCGTGGAATTGCGCTGACCCTCCGCCTCGAAAACGAAAGGAGTTGCAAGCGCGAGCAAGAGAGTCACAAAAGCGCGATGTGTCATTCTGTGGTCGATGACGAGACTGTCGCCTGGGGCCAGGCGTGCGCCAGGGGCGCATCGCCTCATTGAAAATGGCACCCGCAAGAGCGTGAGCATAGCGACGCCGAAGGCGGCACGCGGGACCGAGTGCCGCGAGGAGACCGGTTAAAAGGGCACCCGGGACAGGGGCAGTGATAGCGACGCCGGCATACTTCGTCATGCCGGCGGGCCCCTTTCCCGAGTGTCCCCGGCGAGGAGCTCAGGATGTCTTACGCGAGGGATTGCTACCCGAAGGGGCCAAGACCCAAGGCTCGGCGAGCGCAGCGAGTAAAGCCCGGGCCGCCATTGGCGGACGCGCCCACAAAGCCAGTCCGCACCCCCGCTTCCCGCGATCATGCCATTGGGAGGATCGGCAGGCTCGTGCCGATTCAGAGCAGCCGCAGGGCCGTGCTCACCTTGCGCCCCCGCAATGGCGGTCAGCGCGATCGGCATGCCTAAAGCGCAGTGAGATTGGGAGCGTGGTCTTCGCACTTCGGACTCTTATGATTTCCGCACGAACGCGCCGCGCGCGTCGCCAGGGAACGCCGCTTCACACGTGTCCAAATCATGCTCTGGCTAGGAGAGCGCGGCTTGCCGGTGCTGATCGGCGGCGGCGGCCTATTCGGGTGTTCGATCTCGCAGGATGGCCGAGTCCGACCTTCTCGTTTCCGGATTTCGGTCGATTGTTCAAGGTCGCTTCTGCGATTCGTTCGATGATGTCTTGAAACGGTGGGATTTCTCCGAAGATCATGCCGTCCATCTTGTCGTAATCTTCCTCCAGGGGGCCGAGCATGCCCTCGGGTGGCGCGATGCCGAACGTCCCGGGAGTAGCCAGATCGAGGTCGAGAGGCTTTCGATCGAAATAAGGACGAGGGTGATCAGCGCAGCTCTTCGCGAGCTCGAGATCGGCCATCGCACTCATGCCATGTTCTGAAGCGAGGAGCAGATAGACGTCGTAAGAGTGACGCGAGAGCCGCTGCCCATCCTTGTAGAGTTCGTCTCTGTTTTGAAACCAGTGCCGCTGTCCGTGAAGAATGATGATCTTGTCCCAAAATGACCGTTGCGGCTTGATCGTGAGCACGTTTTGGATTGCAAGATTTAGCCCCTCCGCTTCTGTTGCGAGGCAAGCAGCGTGCCGAACCGAGGCTGCGGTTAATGCAAGCATGCCATGCGAAGAGCGGGACCTGCCTACGCAACATTAAATTGCATATTCTATGTCTTAGCGTTATGCGGGTACGAAAGATGGATTTGAAATGGTGACAAACGCAGTTCATGGACAAGACTCACCGCGTAAGATGTTCTTCTTAACCGAGCTCGGTCCGCTGATCGTCTTCTATGGTGTGAACGCGAAATTTCAGCTGTTCGCGGCTACTGCCGCATTCATGGGGGTGACTGTCCTGGCAGAGATCGTCTCCCTCGTGGTGAAGGGTTACATGCCGATCACAGCGCTGATCACCTGCGTCAGCGTGCTGGTATTCGGTACGCTGACGCTGGTGATGCATGACGAGACGTTCATCAAGCTCGATGCAACAGTCGTCAGCGCACTGCTTTCGGCGGTTCTCGGCGGTGGACTTCTGTTTGGCCGCTCCTTCATTGTGGTGCTATTGGATCACATTTTCAATCTGACACCGAAGGGCTGGCGTATCCTCACCCTCCTCTGGGCGGCGTTTTTCGCAGGCATGGCGATCTTGAACGAGGTCATCTGGCGAACCCAGAGTACGGATGTCTGGGTGACCTTCAGGGTGTTCGGCGTAACGATCTTGAGTCTGCTCTTCGCGACCGGTCTGATGCCGCTGACCAAGCGCTACCATGCCGCGCCTGTGTCGCGTTCCGCTCAATCATCTCCTGTCCAAGTCCACCAGCAATTGCCCGAATCGAAAGATGTCGAGGGTGTGCCAGGCGAACACGATTCGATTGGACCGACCGGCGAACATTGAATCAAGCGGCATAGCTTTCGGCATGATCCTAAGACTGATTGGATCAGAATCGAAACAAAGCGGTGCACAAAGCAGGAAGCATCCGGCGTCACCGTCCCGGCGAAGTTCCTGCCTTGCATGTCCGTTCGGCGTTGCCCGTTATGAGCCTCGATTCGCAGATATAGATGCGTCAATGCTGCAATTCGCTGCAGCATTGCTGATTCGGCAGCGGCGAGCTGATGTCTTGCGCCTCGTGAAACGGCGCCGATAGAATGAGCGTCCGCTGGAAGTCGTGCACTGGAATTTGGGGGGAGCGGGTCACCTCTAGCAATCGGCGCAATATTGTGGAGGAGGTCGCCAACGATGGCCGTGCAACAACGGAAGTCACGGCGCTCTTTCGCATGATGAGCTTCTGCTCATTGAAGAACGACAAGCGGGCGACCGTCACTGCCGCATCGCATGCCCGGCGCGCCCGTGCTGCGGAGTGGACTCGATCAAGTCGAGCAGTTGTCGTTCAGACGTGCATCCCTTGCTTTTCTTTTCTTTCGTCCGCACCGTCTGGCTGGCGCGGGCCGAACAGCGCGAGGCCGGCCGCGCCCCCCAAAGCGCACCAAGCTCGCCAACCGTGAGCGCAAGCTGCCGGCACGCCGCCATCGGCACCTGTCAGCTCGAAGCTCTGATTGACAGTTGCCGGCTTTTCTTCAGCGGACTGCTGGCTTCGAAATCTTCGAGAGTTCCATCCGTGCAATTTGGGATCGTTATGGGGTTTGTCAGCTTATCGACAGCAAAACCGGTCAGAGCATGAGAACGTCTCGATCTGGACAGACAGGCCCGGCCTGATCAGCTCAGATCTGGCAGAGGGGAATGATGGATCCCTTTAGCAATCTGAAGCGATTGGAAACTGAGATTTGGTGCGGACGCGCTATCTCTGGCAGCACTGCTCGGTGGGTAAAATGGAGAAACGTGTTGGGCGGTGTTTGACGGGAGCCGATCTTTTATTCGCCTGCTTCATCAGTCGTGGTGATCACCACCAGCGGTGACAGCCGCGAGCTTCGAACAGCGCCGCTCCGGCGCATTCCCTTAATGATTTGGCTACCGAAGAGACGGCCTCGATGAATACAGAACAGGTGCAGCTTGGCGCCGGCGCCGCCTCGGAATCTTCCGAGATCGAAACGTCCGATTCCGAAACCTCCGAACCTGGGTCTCCCGCCGCGGCGCGATGGGCCGAAGCCTTGACGAATACGCGGGTATCTGCCGCCGACCCCGGCTCGTCCCAGGATCAGATCTTGGCGGGTTGGGCTGCCGAAGAGAGGCAGGCAGAAGGCGAGAACCGGCAAGAGGCGGTTAGTCGAACCAGTGATTGGCGGGAGCAGGGCGATGTCCATGAGAGTCTGGATCTATCTTCCTTGTCCCTGACCGCCTTGCCCGCCCCCCTTCCGACCGATCTCCGGCGGCTCTACGCCATCAGCAACAGGCTGACCAGCCTGCCCGCAGGCCTGCCACCCCGGCTCCGGCGCCTGATGGTCGACAATAACCAGCTAACGCATCTGACCGCCCTTCCGCCAACGCTTCGCGAGTTGGATGCCAGCGGCAACCGGCTGACCAGTCTGCCCGACTTGCCAGCCAGGCTCCAGCGCCTGAACGTCGACTACAATCAGCTTACCAATCTGCCCGAGCCCCTCCCCGCAGGGCTCGAATGGCTGAGCGCTGGCCACAACGGGCTGACCAACCTGCCCGAGACGTTCCCCGCCGAGCTCCTCTGGCTCGGCGCCCGCAACAATCAGCTGACCAGCGTTCCCGACACCCTGCTGACGCACCTAGGTCGCGAGTCCAGCGTTGATTTGGAAAATAATCCGCTGCCTGAGCCGGTGGTGACCCACCTGTCGGCAGCCATGCACGCCGGGGACTATGCTGGCCCGCAGATCTTTCTCTCGATGGACGAAGGCGCGGAGGAAGTTGAGCCGCGGCCCCTGCACGAGGTTGTCGCGGACTGGCTGGAGGGCGAGCCGGCGGCGGTAGCCGCCTGGCAACGATTCGCCCTGGAGCCGGGTGCCCAGGACTATGCACGTTTCCTCGACAGGCTCCGGGGCACTGTGAACTATAGCAATGACGCGTTCCGGCAGGCGGTGATCGAGGATCTGCGGCAGGGGATGGCAAGGCCGCCATTGCGCGAGCAGCTCTTCGAGCTGGCTTCCGAAGCAAGCATGAGCTGTGAGGATCGCATCACTTTGACCTGGAACCGCATGCAGACCGCACGCGTGAACGCTGACGTCGAAGAAGGCGCCTATGACGGTCGGCTCGACGAATTGCTCCAGCATGGCCGTGTCATGTTCCGCTTGGAAGCGCTGGACAGGATCGCGCGCCAGAGGGTCGATTCGCTCCGCCTTGCCGACCCGGACGCCGAGGTCGACGAGATCGAGGTCTATCTTGCCTACCAGACGCAGCTGCGCGAGCCGCTGGAGCTCCGGCACATCGCCCCGGACATGCGCTTCTTGAATGTCTCTCACGTCAACGAGGAAGACATTGCCAGCGCCGAGACCTCTGTGCGGAGCCAGGAGACGACGGGCTTTACGGACTATCTGGCAACGAGCTGGCAACCGTGGGAGACGGTTATGAGGCGCATCGCCCCCGAAGACCATGCCGAGATGCAGGCGCGGCTCGCCGAGGCGTCGGGCGAGGAGTTTCAAACCCGCCTGAACCAGGGGCTCGCGGAGCGTGGTCTGATAGGCGATCTCGATGCCGAACGGGGGCTCGGAGCCGAGATCATTAAAGAAATCGCCCGCGAGATCAAAAGTGAGGTCCTGCACCAGGTGCTCAGCGATCGCGGCATCGAACTGTGAAGCGTTCGTTGATTGCAAACGGTTGACGATGTCCGCTTCCACGTGACTCCGTCGCAATCGTGATCTTTGGGAGGACGGGGCGGCGCCGGATGAGTCGTCGGTGAAGAATGCGGATTGACCTGAGAAATAAGCAGGGTTGGTCTTGATATAGTATTCGATTTTACAGGAAGGCGGGGTGTTGGACCTCGCTTTCTTGCGTTTTAGGATTTTTCTTTTGGGCGATTCGTGATTCCCTGACGGCGTCGTCGACATTGGGGAATGCGATGAGCAAGCCGCGGGATGATCGCCAGAAAAACCTGTTGCTTCCGGCGCTCGATCAGATCATCGACATGGGTCATCCGCTGGTGCGGTTTGGCATCGCTGATCGACTGGAACATCCTGAATGAGCGCTTCAGTTCGATTTGCAAAGCAGGGTTTCGCAGCTCGGTTTCCATGACTGGTCGCGCCGCTTAAGCGCGATCAACCTTCCAAAACGGCCTACCCACGGACCGTCGTCGGATGCGTACCATTCGATGCAGCAATCATTGCTGCAATCATCGGGAGGTTTGCCAATAATCACGGTACGCCCGCACGGACCCGCACGCCATCAAAGCGCGAGCTCAGTTTTTCGTTCGCTCCTTGCGCCACGCGATGGTGCGCCAAGCTTTGGCCGGCAGGCCCAATCGCGAGCGCTTTGACCGTGGCCGGCTAATCTGACGGTCGTGACGCATCAGTTTCGGTGGACGGCTGCGGCCCGACCATGGCTTCAGCGACAAGGGACCGGTGCCGTAAGCCCAGGTCTCGGCGAGAGCCGCTCCAAGCCCAGCTCTATCAGTAGAGGCTGACGTCAACCCGCCAGTCGGTTTCGCAGTGCCAGCCGATCGACGATGAGGTTGTCAAGGTGCAGCTCGGCCGGCCGCCATCTTTCCGACAATCGGCTAACCAGCGTCCGCGTGCCATCCACCACGAAGACGCCGCAATCATAGTCGTTCCGCTGCTGGGTCATGCGGACGGACTCAAGGCGCGCACGCAGCCGTAGTGCGAGTCTTTCTGCAAGCTCATCGTTTTGTCCCCGGTGAGAGTCGTAGTGATAGGCAACTGGACTTGCCCGCTCGCGACGGTCAACGAGCAGCAGCGACCAGTGGGTGCCGCGGCGAACAGGATCCGAAGCACTGGCGTCGCTCACTGGCATGAACAGGAAGTCGGCTGTATCGTTACCACCGACATTTACAATGCGCTGGAAGGCGGCGAGCATCACGCTCGCAAGTCCCAGGCGCAGTTGATAGTGGGCGATGAGGGGATCGACGAGCCGCGTCCGGGCGGCAAGGTCCGGATCGTTCTGCTGCAAGTCCTGCATCAGCAGTTCGTAATCCCGCAGGATATGCTGGTCGCCCAGCCATTCCCCAGCGCCGAGCACCCGCCCGCTGCGATCGGGGGACGGCGCTTCCAACGCATCGGAGGTTGTGCTCGGAAACGCCGACACATCATGTGCATCATCTCGCAGGTCCTGCCAAATGGACGGCGACCAAGCGGGCGTCCCGTCGGGAAATAGACTCCAATCAAAGCTGGGCGGTATCTGTGGCGACCAAGTTGCCTCGGAGCGCGCAGATTGATCCGACTGCGACGATAGCCCCGACCAGGGGGGCGCGCCCAACGCGGCAGGTGGCCGCCCTCCGGCTTGGTCCACCTCGCACCAAAGCTGATCCTGGTCGTAACTGACCGTTTGCGACCCGGCAGTTTGATCCGATTGCAACGACGGTCCCGACCAAGAACCGTCCCACCCGGCCGTCGCCCGCGATCCGGCTTGCTCCACATCCCGCCAAAGCTGCTCCTGATCGTAATCGGCAAATTGCGCCCCCGCGGGGACCTGCCCTTGTTCCGCCGGGGATGCCCCGAGCGCCGCGTGAGGGTCCCCCCATTGTCCCCTGAACTCCGGGATATCGTCGGCTGATGACCGTGGAGCGGTTAGAAGCCGAGAATCGATCGAGTCCCTGTTCTCTGTTGGGCGCCCGCTGGAACGGGCCACATCATCGGTAACATGCCCGCCTTCCCCGGAGGGGCGACGACCTCGGGGCCCGAGATCAGGTAAAATTTTGGGCTCACGATACTCACGAAGGGCTACCAACGCCGTCTTCATCGTCCAGCTATTCGGGAATGACTTATTGACGTGAGCGACTAGAGAGTTGTGATCGATTGCAGTTATCGTTTGCTGAGGCCCGAGAGAGTCCGCGAGCTTGCGCAAGCTCCTAACATACACTTCGACGGTGCTCGGTTTCCATCCCCGGCGCGGAGTAGCGGCCAGGATCGCGCTGTCGATGAGACGCGCGTCTTCCTCAGAGACTTCCATAACTGGGCGCTGGTTAACTGGAGCACCGGGGTCGCGATACTTCCGAAGCGCGTTCAACGCGGTACCCATTTCCGCGTCACGCGGGAAACACTTTTTAACGTGGGCGACCAGGAAGTCGCCATCGGCTCCAGCGATCGTATGGCCCTGCTCCTTGAGATGCATTCCCAAGCGGCAAAGAGCCATAGCGTAACCCTCGCTTGTTCTTGGCTTCAGATTCCGGCAAGTAGCATCAGCCCGGACCGCCTCGTCGATGAGCCTCGCATCTTCCACAGAGATTTCGTTACGTGGACGTTTCCTATTTGGAGCACCGGGATCGCGATACGCCCGAAGGGCGTTTAGCGCGAGAACCATTTGCGGGTCACGCGGGAAAGCCTTTTCGGCGTGAGCGACTAAAAAACCGTGCTCGACTCCAAGAATCGTTTGGCCCTGTTCCCCGAGATGATTCCCCAATCTACGAAGTGCTCGAGCATAATTAGTAACGGTCCCCGGTCGCAGCCCCAGGCGCGCAAACTCCTGTGCCGCGCCCTCGATGTAGCGACGATCTTTGTCAGATAGATGCGGCCAATATCGGTCTTGAGGGGAAGCCCCTCCAGAAACGAGAGCGTCGGCTCGGAGCGTCCCGTGCAAGTGCTGCTCGAAGCTTTCGGGCCTGTCCCGTTCCACCTCTTGCTCTTGAAACATGGCATCCCACGCTTGCCAAGAATCTGGATGGACGAAATTAACTGGGGGCACACTAACATTCCTGTCCGAAGTCAATCCGAATCACGGTGCCTACATGGACTAGCTGTCGAGAGGCTGACGAGCCTTTCGGCCGGTGAGTGACGCGGTCGCCACACTTCTCATGCGCACCCCGTCGTCGACTCCGCGAAGCGGCTGCAACGCGCCCGGAGTATGAGCCGAAGTGGGCTACAAGGAAGATTGGGTCAGTGGACGCACGTGCACTGGCACACCACAGGGCGGCGTCCTGGCTCCCTGAACGCAAAAGACAACTCTTTGATCGCGTCATCACCGGCTGGTAGGCGCCCAACGGCTGAGGGCGGCGTGACGCTTGCTCGCGAAAAAATCGGCATGGCCGAGGCGGCCTTGGCGCTGTCACGCGAAGGAGATCGCAAGGCGCTACGGTCTGTTGATACAGCCTCTGGGCCGAGCGTGGGGCGCAGAATCCGCGTTGAACCCGCACCAGGTCGAGGGCATGTTAGTTTCGGACGAACGATCTGCGCCCGTTCCCGGCACAGAAATTGCTGTCTTGATAGCGTGCTGGTCAGCGTGATGTAGGAAGATCGACAATGTCGTTCGCGTCGAGCGTCATAGAACGTCCCATTCTATTTGAAGAGGGTGCGTTCACTCAGATGACATGCCCGACGGGACGCTTCAATTTCTCGTCACGCCGGAATTTGGACGACGCGGAAGGCGCGTGAGCTGACCACAGCATGCAGAACGTGCTGGGGCCGCCAATTCGCACCCGGCAATCATGGCGATGAGATCTGGCGTGGGCTTTCGTGAGCTATGCGCCCGTGCACCCGACACGAAGGAGAGCGAGATGGATGGTCCGATGGTTACGGAAGTAAATCTCCATGACTTACGGATCACCGATCCGCTCATTGGAAAATACCAGCAATTGGTGAGGGAGGTGACGATTCCTCATCAGTGGGAGGCGCTGAACGATCGTATTGCCGAAGTCCCACCGAGCCATGCGATTGAAAACTTCCGGATCGCCGCCAACCGAGCAAAGGGCGAGTTCTACGGCACGGTTTTTCAGGACAGTGACGTGGCGAAATGGCTGGAAGCGGTCGCCTGGTCCCTGTGCCAAACACCCAATCCAGAACTGGAGAAAACCGCCGATGACCTGATTGACCTGATTGCGGCCGCCCAGTGCGGCGATGGTTATCTCAACACTTATTTCACGGTAAAAGCGCCGGGGGAGCGCTGGAGCAATCTCAGTGAATGCCACGAGCTTTACTGCGCCGGCCACTTGATCGAAGCGGGTATCGCTTTCTTTCGTGCGACTGGCAAACGGCGCCTGCTGGACGTCGCTTGCAGGCTGGCTGACCACATCGCTGTGGTTTTTGGCCCGGAGCGCTATCAGTTACTACAGGGCTATGATGCCCATCCAGAAATCGAACTTGCATTGACGCGCCTCTACGAAGTGACGCAGGAGCGCCGATATCTCACACTCGCGAATTATTTCGTCGAGCAACGCGGCACCGAGCCGCACTTCTATGACATAGAATATGAGAAGCGTTCCGGTCACCGGAAATCACTTGCAACGCCTTGGGTGGTCAAAGATAAAGCCTATAGTCAGGCGCACCTGCCGGTCTCGGAGCAGCGGACTGCAACAGGTCACGCGGTTCGGTTTGTGTACCTCATGACTGGGGTTGCCCATCTGGCACGTTTGAACCAGAACGAGCAGCTACGCCAAGCTTGCCGCCGGCTATGGCAAAACATGGTGCAGCGGCAGATCTATATTACCGGCGGTATCGGCTCGCAAAGCACAGGCGAAGCATTCAGCAGCGACTACGATCTGCCGAACGATACCATGTATTCGGAAAGCTGCGCCTCGATTGGTCTGATGATGTTCGCCCGCCGGATGCTGGAGATGGAGGCGGACGGTCGCTATGCCGATGTGATGGAGCGTGCGCTCTATAACACCGTTCTGGGCAGCATTGCGTTGGATGGACGTCATTTCTTCTATGTCAATCCGCTTGAAGTTCACCCCAAATCGCTGCGGTCCAATCGCATCTACAGTCATGTCACGCCGGTACGCCAGCCCTGGTTCGGGTGCGCCTGCTGTCCGCCGAACATCGCGCGCCTTTTCACATCAATTGGTCACTACATCTATACGCCACGCTCCGACGCGCTCTATGTCAATCTTTACATTGGCAATAGCTTGGCGCTACCAGTCGGAGAGCATACGCTGCGCCTGCGCATCAGCGGGAACTATCCCTGGGAGGACCAGGTGGAGATCGCCGTGGAATCCGAGCAGCCCATCACCCATACCCTCGCCCTGCGCCTGCCGGACTGGTGCGGCGCGCCAGAGGCCAGGCTGAACGGCGAACCGGTCAATTGCGAGTCGCGCAAAGGGTATTTGCACATTCAGCGCACGTGGCGGCCAGGCGATCGCGTCGAATTGCTGCTGCCCATGAAAGCGCGCCGCGTGTACGGTCATCCGCAACTTCGCCATTTGGCCGGCAAAGTGGCTATTCAGCGTGGTCCTCTGGTTTACTGTCTGGAAGAAGCCGACAATGGGCCGGAGCTACACAATATTTGGCTGGATGCAGACAGCCGGTTTTCGCTTGTTGAAGGCAAGGGCCTCTTTGCCCGCAAGATTTTGCTGCAGGCCGAGGGGTTCCGTTTGCAGCATATGCTCTCTGAGGAAGCACCGCTTTATCACTACGACGAGGTGCCTGGACAGCGGCAACCGCAGCGGTTGACATTCATTCCGTGGTTCAGCTGGGCCAACCGTGGCGAAGGCGAAATGCGAATCTGGATCAATGAGTGGTAACCGGGGCCCAGAGCGGTAGCTGCAAGAGCGGTAGCTGTTTGAAGCACACTTGGCCGAGGGGGAGAGCATTGGTTGAGAGCCGGCATGGGCTGGTCCGTCGCATGCAAGGCAGCAGACCTTCAAGAGCGACGGCTAGGCCGATGTCTCAACTCGAGTTTCGGCCTTTTAGCGTTTCCAATTCCGTCGACCTCCAAGACGGCGTTGGAAGCGGTCAGCCTTTGAGAAGCTGACGGGCGTCAGCATGGCCAATCGAAGGATCGCATTCAGCGCGCCTTGATTGCAGCTGGGCATACGGAGCGCGCGACATCCTGCAGAGTAAACTGGAGGTGCAGGGCTTAAGCACACTTGACCGATGGCCATCTTGAAGAGCGTTCCGCCAGAGCATTCTTGAAATGAACAGGTAGCACGCCGGAGCGTCCCAGAAATCGTAAAGATACTTGGACGTGACGCGGATGCGGATAGATTTTGCCTACTCGACATTGCGCGAACCTAGCGCGATGGCGGAATCCAAAGGGGCCGGCTTACGACTCTCAATCCGCAACAATTCTCCGCCCGCAATCCCGACCACCAATACGTAAAGCCAGCCTTCGTACGCGTCCATCAGGTGCGAATTGAAAATCGAGCTTGCGATATTCTGCACTGTCGCAAGCATTCCGATCCAGGCGACCAGGGCCGTGCTGCAGAACAGCCGTAGGTGCGCTATCCACATTGCCCAGACGAGGAGGATTCCAACGCTGCCCCATTGCACCGCGGCAGCCAGCGTCTGATTGTGAGGATTGCTCACAACCAGGGCCGATATTCCAGTTCGCCCAATCGATTCTTGCTCGAAAAGGCGTCGGATCGAACCAGTCCCATGACCCAGGACCGGAACTCTTTCAATGAACTGAAACGACTTGCGCCAAAATTCGAGCCTTTCAGCTGCCGAAGGCTCTTTCTCTCCGAACTCGGCATCTGGCTGGAATGCAGCCACCTCTATAAAAATGGCAGAGACTTTTCGTTGGAGATTGGGAGATGTCTGCCACAATGCCCCGCATAAGATGCAGACTCCGATAAACCCCACCGACGCAGTTTTTCGGCTTGAGTAACGTATTGTCAGGAGGACCAGCAGTATCGGCAAATAGAAGAACGCCGTTCGGGCAACGTTGATGAAGGCAAGGTTGGCAAAGAATAGGAGACTGACCGCACCCAGAGCCGCAACCCGATAATGCTTCTGCTGAGACGCAGCCTCGAATGCCAGGCCTGCCAACGCCACCGCAACAAGCGAAAACCCTTGGCTTTGGTCAATGTAATTTCTCACGGGAACGCCGTGGCCACCCACTCTTTGAACAATCGCCAATTCCGGCACTGCCGATGCAACGAAGGAGTAGACCAGCAGAACCATGTTCGAGCCTACGAAGGTTGCGAACATCCATTTGGCGCGCGGACTGGATTGGAAATGGAACAACAGGAGCGGGAGCAACAGTAGCTTGGTCATTTTTCCCAAAGCACTGAGCCGCTCCGGCCAAGGCACTCCGCTTGCCCAGGTTACCCCTATCGCCGCTAGCAATACGAGCGCGAGCGGCAGCGCGCCGGCGGGATGACTGATAGTTGCGAGCATCCGCTCGGTGCGGACCGTTGTCAAAATGCCAAAGATGAGTACGATTCCAAGTATGCTGGTTAGGCTCGTCGACCAGGGTAGTCCGGCCACAAGCGCAAGTACGACGATGTCCACATTCCGCAACCTCAGGCTGTCCGCACGGCCGACCTCTGGGCCGCTCCACGTTGTGCAGGCGAGCGATGCCTCGGTCACAAATCGCCGAGAACAAAGTAGAACAGCTGACATTATCTGCATGTAGAGTACCCGTGCCCCATTGCGGCCGACTGCGGTCGCGCTGAGGCTTATGAAGCGGATCGATCGCCATGTCGCAATTGGTTCGACCCTGTTTCCCTGGAAGGAAGCGCGAAACAGGCGGTTTCAATTTCTGTCACCGCCAAATTCCGGCTAGCTGTTGCACGATTTCCCAAGCAGGAAACTCAGAAAAGCAGGAAACTCAGAAAGGAAAGGCTCTTTCTGTGTCGATGAGGTGCGGAAGATGATCCAGTGAGATTTCGTGAGGGCAAATCCACGAGCTGACGGCCTTCCTTGTCTTTGCCAGCCCTGCTGTCGAGCCCGCGATGTCAAGCAAACGTGAGGCCCTTTTCCAAGAGCGCGCAGGTGGCGTCATTCTCAGGTCATGGACGTCGGCGCTTCCAGCTGCCCGCTCCTGCCAATCGCTCAACGGGATTGCCCTCGATCGGCGCAGCGAGGCCACACGCTGGTCTAGGACTCCCAGCTCGGCACATAGCAGTGGAATAAACGCCCCGCGCGTCCCATTTGGGATGGCATCCACCTGCCGCGGTTCCTCTCGCGAGGGGCGTAAGCTCAACCAGTTCACAAATATAATCCGTTGAACATCAGTCACCCTGTGAAGCCCAGGGCACGTCGTGCCTCGGCCCCCCTCGCGCAACAATCAGGGCGCCTTCAATGAGCAAGCGCCTTTTGCATTGAGCGGTCCTATTTCGAGTCCATTTCGGGCGAACGCGCGCTGCGGTGATGTTGGCCAGCCCACCATTGCTAGCGTACCGGCAAGAACCGCTGTTCCACGTGATTCACGGCAGAGGAGCAACCGAGATGATAGCCAAGAGCACGAAAGGCGCACGCGGCTCGCCTTAAGCCGTTCATGATCGTGGCGCGTTTGAGACACACCTACATAGCGTAGACCTTGGGCCGCGCAGACTTCACGCTTCACCTCGGCTGACGAACTGTTTCCGATAGGCCGAGTAGCCGATCCTGGGCGAACGCTGTGTCGTGACAATAACAAACCCGCCTATCTCAAATGGGACTGGCGCTCCCTCAAAGCTTCCCGCATGGGTACGGACATCGATACCGACGGCCGGGATATGCAAGCTAACCGACGAACTCATCACTTCGGTGCGATCGCGCCGTTGCTCGAGATGATCCCGCTTTCGAGGTCGATTGCAGGATGCCGCGGAGCGGTTCCCGGTGTCAAAGGACAATGGCAGACAAGACGGGCTGGCATGATCCCGCCTTTCAGCTGCCGAAGCTTGAGCAATTGAATGCGCATTCTCGTATCGGGTGGCGCCGGCTTTATCGGGTCGGCGGTTTGCCGTCATTTCGTTTTAGAGCTCGGCTACGAAGTGGTCGTGGTGGACAAACTCACCTATGCGGGGAACTTGGCGTCATTGGCACCGATTGCCAACAATCCGCGCTATCATTTTGAGCAGCGGGACATCTGTGACGAGGAGGCCGTCGACGCTCTGTTTGCGAAATATCGCCCCGACGGCGTGGTTCACTTGGCCGCTGAGAGCCACGTTGATCGATCGATTTCAGGGTCTGATGTCTTCGTGCAGACCAATGTGATCGGGACCTTCGCCTTGCTCGAAGCTGCCCGGCGACACGTCTTATCTCAAGAAGTGCCAGACTTTCGCTTTGTCCACGTCTCGACTGATGAAGTCTATGGTTCGCTCGGAGAGCACGGACTATTCACTGAAGCTGCGCCATACGATCCAAGCTCTCCTTACTCTGCGACCAAGGCCGCATCAGATCATCTCGCGAAGGCCTGGTATCGAACGTACGGCTTGCCGGTGATCGTTTCGAATTGCTCGAACAACTACGGCCCTTATCACTTCCCGGAAAAGCTCATCCCGTTGATGATCCTCAATGCCTTGGATCGCCAGCCGCTTCCCGTATACGGGACTGGCTCGAATGTTCGCGATTGGCTCCACGTTGAAGACCATGCGCGCGCGCTTGGCCTTATTTTGAAGGGCGGACGACCGGGCGAGACGTACAATATCGGCGGAAGAAATGAACGCCAGAACATCGATGTGGTGCGCCAGGTTTGCTCGTGGATGGACCTCCTGCGTCCAACTGATCGGTCACATCACGAGCTCATCCAATTCGTGCCGGACCGGCCGGGTCACGACCGCCGCTATGCTATCGACGCCTCGAAACTCGAAAATGAGTTGGGTTGGCGGGCCCAAGAAACGTTTGAGAGCGGACTGGCGAAGACGGTCCGTTGGTACCTGTCAAACCAACATTGGTGGCAGCCTCTAAGAGAGAAGACATATGCCGGTGAACGCCTCGGTCTTGTAAGAGAATGAGGACATCGTGCGCCTCTACGTGATCGGGACGAAGGGACAAGTATCGAGGTCCCTCAGAGAGTTGGCTGCGTTCGTGAGCGACTTGGTGATTGGTTTTGCGAGCCGGCCCGAGCTCGATCTCGCGCGGCCCCAATCCGTGGCCAGAGCAATTACGTCGTTCAGGCCGGATATCGTGATCAATCCAGCTGCCTACACAGCTGTTGATCGGGCGGAGACGGAACCCGATCAAGCCTATGCCATAAACCGCGACGCGGCCGGCGAAGTCGCGAAAGCGGCAAACGCGATTGGTGCGACTATCATTCATCTCTCCACTGATTACGTTTTCGACGGCAAAAAGCCGGGCCCTTACGTAGAGACGGACCAACCCAATCCGCAAGGCGCTTATGGACGCTCCAAACTGGAGGGCGAACTTGCTGTCGCCGCCGCCAATCCTCGCCACGTGATCTTGCGGACATCTTGGATTTATGCGCCGTTCGGGCACAATTTCCTTCGCACGATGCTGAAGGTCGGCGCGGAACGAGAGTGCGTTCGCGTGGTGGACGATCAACGGGGCTGCCCGACCTATGCGCCCGACATCGCCGCCTCGATCGTCTCAATCGCCAGAAGGTTGAGACATTGGCAGCAGCAATATAGCGGGGTTACCCACCTCGCCGGGTTAGAAGCTATGACGTGGCATCAATTTGCCGGTCTGATTTTTAGCGAAAGCGCGAAACGAGCGGGTCCCTCGGCCGCAGTCGAACCCATTTCGTCCGCTGAATATCCGACTGCGGCCTTACGGCCAGCCAATTCACAGCTGTCCACAGAACGATTGCGCTCACTTTTCGAGATCAGCTTGCCACCGACACCATCATCCATCTCGGCCTGCTTGGATCGCATTTCGCATGAGGAGAAAGGACTATGAAGGGAATCATCCTTGCCGGTGGGAACGGTACTCGCCTTTATCCAATGACGGCAGTGACATCCAAGCAGCTTCTGCCGGTCTACGACAAGCCAATGATCTACTACCCCCTTACAACCCTGATGCTCGCAGGTATTCGAGACATTTTAATTATAGCGACGCCCCACGATCTGCCGTTGTTCCAGTCCCTTCTTGGAGATGGCACTCAATGGGGGATGTCACTGTCATACAAGGCGCAGCCAAAGCCTGAGGGGTTGGCGCAAGCCTTTATTATTGGTGCGACGTTTGTCGAAGGGCACAATTCAGCGCTTATCCTAGGCGACAATATCTTCTTTGGGCACGGTCTTCCTGCGCTGCTTGCGAACGCACGTGCACGCACAATCGGCGCCACCGTGTTCGCCTATCAGGTCTCGGATCCGGAGCGTTACGGCGTCATCACTTTTGATGAGAGCGGCAAGGCCAGTTCCCTTGAGGAGAAGCCAAGACAACCAAAGTCCAACTTTGCCGTGACAGGACTTTATTTTTACGACCCGCAGGTTGTCCATCTGGCAGCCGGCATACGGGCGTCGGCTCGGGGCGAGCTCGAGATCACCGATCTGAATAGGGCTTACCTCGATCGGGAGCAGCTTACTGTCGAGCACATGAGTCGCGGCTTCACCTGGCTTGACGCCGGAACGCCCGACAGCCTGCTCACCGCGGCGGAGTTTGTTTCCGTGCTCGAGCGACGTCAGGGATTCAGAATTGCGTGCCCAGAGGAGATCGCCTTCGGACAGGGATTCATTGATCGCGACCAACTGATCCGGCTTGCCGGAACGTTAGGAAAAGGTGACTACGCGCGATACATCGTTGGCGTTGCCGATGGCCATAGCTGACATTGGAACATTGGGTCAGCATAGAGAGACTGCAAGAAAGTGTTCCACAAACTCGCTTCAAATGAGCACCTCGACTATTTGAGGTCGCGCGCGCAGCGCTTGCCGAACTGGATGCGCTCGCCGCTCAAACGTCTATTCAAGACTACGAACCAACAGCAAACGCGACAATACCAGAAGTGGGTTCAACAATATGACACGCTAACCCCGTCAGATGTTGACGCAATCCGTCGCCATGTAGAGCTCTTACGACACAAGCCGCTATTGTCCGTCGTTATGCCGGTTTATAACCCACCGACCTGGGCTCTCCGTGCGGCAATTGAAAGCGTTCGCGAGCAATTGTACCCTAACTGGGAGCTGTGCATTGCCGACGATGCATCGCCAGATCGGCATGTACGAGCCTTGTTGGAAGAGTCGACGAGAGATCCTCGAATCAAGCTGGTCAGGCGAGCCGTTAACGGCAACATCTCGGCCGCCTCCAATTCTGCGCTATCGCTCGTTCAAGGCGAGTTTGTCGCCTTGATGGATCACGACGACGTCCTGGCTTCCCACGCCCTCTATGAAGTTGTCGTGGCGCTCAATGACCGCTCCGATCTCGACATCATATACAGCGATGAAGATCAGATCGATCGGCGAGGTCGCCGTCAAACACCCTATTTTAAGACGGACTGGAACAAAGAACTGTTCTTGGGCCACAACCTCATTAGTCATTTGGGAGTCTATCGGCGCTCTCTCCTGGAGAGTGTTGGCGGATTTCGATTGGGCTTTGAAGGTAGTCAGGACTACGATCTCGCACTGCGATGTGTTGAATCCAGCTCCCCTGATCGAATTCACCACATTCCAACTGTGCTTTATCACTGGCGTCGCGATTTTGGAGCGAGGTCGTTCTCCGAAGCAACACCCGCGCGGTGCGCTCAAGCGGCTCGACGGGCCATCGACGAGCACCTGCAGAGAGGTCGTGAGAACGCCGTCGCGGAATCACACCCCGTTTTGCCGCGTTGGGTGCGTGTTCGCCGAAAGCCTCCAACAACTGCGCCGACCGTCACACTCATCGTCCCAATGCTCGTCGGAACAGGCTTGCCTGCCGCTCGCGCAAGAGATGTCCTTGAGCAGACCGACTATCCCAACGTCGAGCTTCTTGTGGTCGAACACGAAAGCCGATCCACGGAACGCCAATCGCTGCTTCAAAAGCTCAGCGGCGATCCCCACGTTCGTACCCTCACCTACAGGGGGGCGTTCAACTATTCTGCAATGGTCAATATGGCGGCCCGTCAGGCAAACGGAGCAATACTCGGTTTGTTGAGTGATGATATCGAGGTCATCAATCCGGGTTGGCTTTCCGAAATGGTCTCATGGGCCGTTCGAGACGATGTGGGTGCAGTTGGGGCCAAGCTGGTCCATTCGGATGGTCGTGTTCGACATGGCGGGTTGGCGCTCGCCTTGCCCGGTATTGCCAATCCGTTCAATGATCGATTGCGCCGAAATGCGGCCGGGTATTTCGGTCGGAACGCGCTGGTTTCCGAAGTCTCCGCCGTAGCTGGAGCCTGTCTTCTTGTACGAAGATCGGTGTACGAACAGGTCGGCGGACTGGATGACATCAACCTGCCCGTTACGTTCAATGACGTTGACCTCTGTCTGAAGGTCAGACGCTGCGGGTACCGGAACATCTGGACCCCGCATGCGGAGCTCTATCATCATCAATCCGGGCGCGAAAACTCCGACGCGCACATAGACAATTCGAAAGATGTGCGAGCCGAGGCCGCCCATATGCTCAAAACATGGAGCTTGGAGCTGTCGCGCGATCCCTTTCACAACGACAATCTCGTCAATGACGCGACAACATCCTTTGAACTCGCGTTTCCTCCGCGACGCCGGAAGCCGTGGCAAGATCAACTAGCGGCGCGTGATCATTCGGTGATTGGGCAGCCCTTCAGCAAAGAGACCCCAGTTCAAGCGCGCATCGCATCCGGATCCACCGCCGCGGACCGACTGCATGATTGATGCAACCGGCTTCAGACCTCAAGTCTTTGCAAACTTGAGACAAACTCAGCACGCCGCGAAGTAACCGAGCAAGCCGATGCATCCATTGTCTGTTGATCGAAGTCAGCACGTCCGCCTCCCGGCAACGACTACCGCGCGAGGCTTCAAGAGTGCCCGCTTGGATTTCCTGGATGGTCTGACCCATTGGAGGCTCTGGGGGTCCTTGGGCTGGAACGAGATCGTCCAGCGGTATCGGCGCTCCGTTCTGGGCCCGTTTTGGTTGACCGCCAGCATGGGCGTCATGGTCATCGCTTTGGGCGTGGTATATGCGGAGCTCTTTCAGCAGGAAGTCGACCGATTTATTCCGTTTTTCTGTTCCGGCATGTTGGTCTGGACGTTGATGGCGAGTTATTTGACTGAGAGCGGGACGCTGTTCACCGGCTCTGAGTGCTACATCAAGCAAATTAGCCTGCCTTTCTCGGTCTATGTTTTTCGTTTCAACTGGACCAAGCTGATCATTTTTGCACACAATTTCATCGTATATTTGGGCGTTGTTATTTATTTCGGAATTTGGCCCGGATCGGTTGCGCTTTTAGCGATCGTTGGCCTCTTGGCCATTGTCGTGAATGGGATCTTTGCAAGCCTGACAATTGGAATGGTCTCCGCGAGATTTCGCGACATTCCGCAAGTCATCAATTCGCTCGTCCAAATTCTGTTCTTTCTCACACCGATCTTTTGGCGGCCGGACGCACTGAGGGGACACGCCTTTATCACCCGATTCAATCCGTTCTTTCATCTGCTGCAGGTGGCGCGCGCGCCGCTCCTGGGAGAGATGCCTTCAACGGAAAACTACTGTGCAGTCGTATTGATCACCATCCTCAACATCAGCGTATCAGTCTATCTGCTTTCGCGCTTCCGCGGCCGAATCGCGTATTGGATTTAAAGATGGTTACATCAGCCTCTGACCGGACGCCTCTGCTTGCGTTTGACGATGTAAGCGTTTCCTTTCCGATCTACCAAACAGGTTCGCGCTCACTCAAGAAGCATCTGTTGTTTCGTGGCACAGGCGGCCAGCTTGCAACAGATGCCAGCCATCGGATCGTCGTTGAGGCGCTCAGAAACGTGTCTTTCCAGTTGACCGCCGGTGATCGCATCGCTCTCATCGGAACTAACGGGGCCGGTAAGACAACCTTGCTTCGAGCAATGGCCGGAGTCTACCAACCGACAAGCGGGAACGTGACGTCCCGTGGCCGAATTTCACCTCTGTTTGATATCGCCTTGGGAATCGATGCTGACTTGAGCGGATATGACAATATCCGGCTGCGGGGCATGCTGCTTGGGCTAAGCTCGAGCCAGATAGAATCGCACATGGCGGACATTGGCGATTTTACCGGGCTCGGTGACTATCTGAGCATCCCGGTACGCACCTATTCATCGGGTATGATGACGCGATTGACGTTCGCCGTGGCAACCTGTTTCTCGCCGGAAATCCTATTGATGGATGAGTGGATCATGGCTGGCGATGCAGCTTTTCTTGCCAAAGCGCAGCACCGTGTAGCTTCCTTCGTCGAACGAGCCAGCATCCTGGTGCTTGCTTCTCATAGCTTCGAAATTTGTCGGCAGTGGTGCACGAAAGCCATTTGGATGGAGCGCGGTCAAATCCAGATGTTTGGTGAAATTGAGGCTGTCCTACAAGCATACGCGGAGATCTGTGCCCGTGGTACTTGATACTTGCTAGCGTCTGTTCGGGACGCGCTCTTCCCTCGCCCCGCGTGGGCCGGATTGTCGACGCAGATGCGTTGGGGATGAGGCGCCAGCTGCGCGAGCGCGACGACATCCGACACCGGATCGTTTTGATGCACGTCAGCGATCAGCACATCGCCGTAGGAGAGATCGACAATGCGCGGCGCAGGATGCACCAGCGCCCAGATGGCGCGGTCGGGGTGGTCTGCTTGCGTATGTCGGACGACTACGTGTCTTGGTCGTTGAGGGAGCGCCGATCTGTATCGGCGATACAACTTCCGCACAGCGCTGTCGCCAACTTGTTCGGCACCCGGATTGCGATAGATTCAAGGTTAGATTAGATCCCCTTCACTGCAGGTTGACAACTAGGAGTTCCCATGGGCGCGTCCGATGATCTCTCGATCGTGGCTATTATTCCGATGTACAATGGCGCCACGTTCATCAAAGAATCTGTCGCGAGCGTGCTGGCTCAGACCCTTCCCCCAAGCGAGGTTCTGGTTGTGGACGACGGCTCAACCGATAATGGAGCGGCCATCGTCGCGAGCCTGGCGATGGTACATCCGAAGATCAGGCTGCTTCGCAAGCCGAACGGCGGTCAATCGTCTGCTCGAAATTTCGGCGTCTCCCACTCCAAAAGTCGTCTGATTGCCCTGCTTGATCAGGATGATGTCTGGCATCCTCATCACCTCGAGAGGCTGTCCAAGCCATTCCAAAAGAAGCGCGGAATTCCGCTTGGCTGGGTCTACAGCAACCTTGATGAAATCGATGAAAGCGGCGGAATGGTCACAAAGCGCTATTTGGATGGGGTGCCCGCTCAACACCCGAAACAAAGCATTATCGACTGTCTGGCCAGGGACATGTTCATCCTGCCATCAGCCTCACTCATCTCGCGCCGAGCATTCGAGGCCGTCGGTGGATTCGACGAAAGGCTATCCGGTTATGAGGACGATGACCTGTTTCTACGGCTGTTTCGCGCCGGATACGATCACGTCTATCTTGACGAACCTCTTTCGAAATGGCGTATCTATCCAGGCTCGACATCGTATAGCCCGCGCATGGCGAAGTCCCGTATGATCTACGCATACAAGCTTGCGACGACCTTTCCCGACAATCCTCGTCAGAATCGGTATTTCGTCCGTGACCTGATCGCGCCGCGGTTCTACGCAAACCTGCACGGCGAATACGTAACGGCTGTTCGCCGCGGTGACCGCGAGGCAATCAACCGTGTCCTTACCGACATCGGAGCGATCCTGCCGCACTTGAGGAAGCGACATGCTTTGATGTTTCGTTCGATGGGCACTTTGCTGCGCGATCCGATAATCGGCTATGTAGGTGTCGGTATCAGGCACTGTCTGACAGGACTGATCCGGGCTCGTGCGTCGTGAAGGCAGGCGCGGTGATCCACGAAGCAGCGAAGACAGTCTCTGAGCAGATCGCAACGGTTGATGATCTCATGAAACGGGGGGCACTCTATTGCGCGGGTCCCACACATCTGAACGAGCAGGGCAAATAACCGCGTCACTCCATCCAAGACATGAGCAATTTTTGGTCGCTCTCGGGGATAGGCCTTCTGCTGCAAGGTTCAGCAATCATCTTTGGCTGGACTATAAGGAATGGCCTCAGCCGTAACGCCGAAAGTCGCTGCCCTGACGGTCGACAGCCTGTCGCCCGCTGGGCGCTGCCAAACCCGCCAAACTGTATGCATCCTGGTCGGTTAGAACTAACATGTATCGGCGGTTGCCCCGCGCAACACGCCGGTTCCTGGAAGATGCCGCGACCGGGCTCAATTGGTCGCGTCGATGTACCGATAGATCGTAGCGGCTACGTGCTCGGGGACCGGTCACGGTAGGCTCGGAAGTCAAGCGGTCAGGCTGAGAGGTGCTCTCTTCGCTAGGATTTGAGATGACGCTCACGCCACGAGCATACATGCGCCATGCTAGGGGGTGATCGACGGCCAATCAACACCAGACCAGGCACTGTGCTGTCGCTGCAGGTACCTGGCTGGTTGTTCCAAAGCGAAGGCTGGTGGGCTGATGTCAAACCCGCGCTTCGGAGCTTACATTTGTCAAGTCCCTAAGGCGCGGATACCGGCTGTCCTTGTCCGAAAGAACTGCACGCGCACGGCGTAGCGGCCACTCGATCCCGAGGTCGGGATCGCTCCAAAGAATGCCCCTATCGCAGTCTGGAGCGTAATAATCGGTGACCTTGTAAAGGACCTCCGTATTCTCTTCGAGCGTCATGAAGCCATGCGCGAAGCCTGCAGGTACCAGAAGTTGGCTCCCTGTCTCGGCCGAAATCATAGCATTCACGTGCTGACCATAGGTAGGTGAGTTGTCGCGTATATCGACGGCAACATCAAAGATGGCGCCGCGTACCACACGCACAAGCTTTGCTTGCGCACGCGGTGGGATCTGAAAATGTAGCCCTCGCACGGTGCCTGTCGCAGCCGAGAACGAGTGGTTATCCTGCACGAAATCAAGATCAAGACCACCTTCCCGCAAGGCGCGCTTATTCCAGGTCTCAGAAAAGAAGCCTCGATGATCGCCGAATTTCGGTGACCGGATGAGCTTCACCTCCGCGATGGCAAGAGACTGGATCTCGACCGTCATGTGACTTCCTTTCGATGGTATTGAATACGACCGCAGTCTTCACCATGGAGCGTGTGAGCGCTACGATTAGCAAACGAAGGCGAGTAGGCAGGCCGATCAGATACGAGGGAGGCGGCTTCGAGGTGATGGCCGAACAACATTTGGCTGCAAGCGCCTAAGCTCACGTCGGAAGCAGATCATCAAATCTTGTTCGCGATCACAGCCGCCAGCATTGCGAGATTTGCGAGCGGCGTCTGCCGGTAAACTCCGGACCGCCACAAGTTCCACAAACGTCGCGGGAGGCTTTCCGCTAGGCGCATCTCAACGAATCTCTCGAGAACACCCATGTTCTCCTCTGTCATGCGGTGTGATAGGTGGTGCGTCAGTGCCCTGACATTGAGGGAATTCCAGCCTCGCCACTGACCCGCAAGGATCTTCTTCGCGCGATGAACGGCGGCTTGAAAGCCCAGATTTGACCCAACCAAGTTGTCCCGATGCTGACGATATCTCACCGAAGGGGTCTGATCATAGAAGATCATCCCGCCTGCTGCAGAGACCGTAAGATAAGTCATCCAGTCATGGGCGACAACGATCTCATCGGGCACATGCCGGAGCAGATCGCCGGCAAGCGGATTGAACACCATAGTGTTTCCCCCGCCGACACTTTGGACGAGCGCGTTTCGAAAGCTCGGAGGACGTTTAAATGCGGTCGAGTATCCAAGATGGCGCCCTGCTTCATCAATCAGTTCAGTTCGCGAACAGTAGAGTGCGGGCTGGTCGCGCGGCACAGTGCGCAGCATGTTGATCGCCCGGCCGAGCTTTTCGGCATACCAAATGTCATCCTGATCGCTGAAGGCGAAATAATCCGCCTCAATTTTGCCATCGCGCAACAGACTTAAGAAGTTGGCCGCAGCTCCTGTGCGAGGGCCACAGCGCAGGGTCACCTCCTGCGGCACGCCGCCCGCGAAGTCCTGAATGATATCGCGGGTTCTATCGCTGGATCCGTCATCCGAGACATGGACGGACCAGTTTAGGTGGGTCTGCTCCGCATATGATTGGAGTTGTTCACACAGGAAACGTGCGCCATTCCTAACAGCGAGCAGGATAGCTACGTGTGGGCTGTACGTGTTGCGATCGCTTGCAACAACGAAATCCGGTCGGCTATTTCTCATAAAGGCGGCCCAAGATGCAAGCTGCTCACACCATTATTCGCAGCACTATCGAAGGCGGGACAACAGCGAGATCAACTCGCCCTGTCGCTTGGTCGCGGTCCGCACAAAAACGGCTTTGAGGTGATTGCGAGCTGTTCCCGCGGAAATGTTCATTTCGCGGGCGATTTCCTTGAGCGATTTTCCCATGACGAGGAGTCGTGCAAGATGCGCTTGAACGCGAGTCAAGCCGAATATCTCCATAAGAGAAATTTGAGAAATGACAGGCGTCTCATTCAGGTCCGTCAGGAGAAGAAGAGCGCCGGTGTCACAAGTCGAGCTTTTGCAGGTCCAGTCTTGCCAGACGGCTTCGATAATGATCGGTCGACGATCCGAACGATGGATTACGACTTGCGAAGCGAAAATCTCTTGCGAGCAGGACGCCAAACGGACCCGATTCAGCAACTCCTCCAATTTCATGCGCGATTGGTAATCGGTGACGTAAAGACGTCGCCCCCGCACGAAGAGCTCGCCGTCAAACAGCTTTGAAGCCTTGGCGCTCACAGCCAGCACCGAGCCGTTGCGATCCATCCAAATGGCCGGACAGTTGATAACGTCGAGCACGCTGATGATGCTCGAATACTCCTCCGCGTTCATGGAGGACTGATGGAACGCGGCTCTTCCTGCGCACAAATCAAGCATTTCAACTCTACGCGTCGTTGGTCATGAGCAAGTCTCCAAGCGTGCCTACAACCTGACGTAAGGTGCGGTTCAAGTGATTTCCGACAATTGGCGGATCCCTGTCCGATCTGCCGCCCAGCGAGAATAAAGCTTCCCATTCCGGAACAACGACGCGAGTTCCACTATTCCCTACCCGTTCCGATGTACGCCTCGCCAACTCCGAGAGAATTTGCAGCAGCTGAGGCAAGGTCACTTCAAGAATGAGTGCTGGACCTTGGTTGTGCAACAGAACCGACTTACTCCCGCGCGTGCCGCTTTATCAGCCTTGGACTAATCCACGATGCGAACGGGCTTTGGGCTGCGGCGCAGAGATCACCTTTTTGAAGCCGGCGCGGCTCTGTCGGGGATGGGCCTTACCAGATCGGTCAGGACGGCAGAACAAACATCTGTTACCTGGCCGTTCCCCGGCGCATGAAGCGAACGACATCCTGCGGCGCGAGTTGGATGCGCAGTGACGCTCGCAGCGCGCCGAGGCCGAACGTTCGCAGGTCCTCGTTGAAGTCTGAAAGTCGCGGCGATAAGGCAATCGCCTCAACACCGGCCTGCATGGCGCGCTCCGTCAGGGCCGCTACCGCGAGATCGCCTGCGGCATCGGCATCGCGTGCAATGTAGAGGCGACGTAGCGCCAGCGGAAGCTGCAGGGCGGCAAGATGGTTTGCAGAAAGCGCAGCAGCCATTGGCATCGTCGGAGCCGCGCAGCGGAGCGAGAGCATCGTCTCGATCCCCTCTCCCGCCGTAAGCACCTCATCGGCGGCACCGAATCGGACCGCGTTACCGAGCAGATCCCCCATGGCACGTCGGGGCGTGTCGATTGGCGCTTTTCCGAGGCGCACGCGATCGAAGCCGTGAGGATCAAGCCAGGTGCGATGCACGCCAGTCATCCGACCATTTAGATCCGTAACGCGAGCGATCAATGCCGGCCAGATCTCTGTTTCGGTATCCTCATCGGATCGGTAGTAACAGTGCGGGTGGAAGCGCAGCTCACTATCGATGCAGAAAGGGGCAATGCCCCGGCCACGCAAATAGGTCTCGGCGAGAGTTCCGGCTGCCAGCTGCGACATGGCGAAGAGGCGCACGGCCGCCTCGGGCGAAACCGCCAGTGCTTTATTGTGCGCAACCTTCGAGGATGGCGCTGGGGCCGAACGAGGCAAGTTGAGAAAACGCCGTGCCTCCCCGGCAACCTCACGGAAATCAACAAGCCCGCAGCTTTCGCGGATGATATCGAGCAGGTCGCCATGCTCACCGGTTGCAGCGTCGGTCCATTTGCCGGCGGGCCCCCTGGGGGAGGCTATCAGTCGCACGAACATCGAGCGTCCCGGCGTGTTGCGGGCATCACCAACCATCCAGTAGCGGCCTTGGCGCCGGCCGTTGGAGAGATAATAGCGGCACACCGCCTCGGCCTCACGCGCGAGACGATGTGCCAGTTCGGAAAGCGGGCGTCCCATCACGCGGCCTCGCGTTCAGCGACCCGCCCAAGCGGATTGCGCTCCCGCATCTGGGCGCGGATCCCAGGTCGGATCGCATCTGCCGGGACGAACCTGCGCAGCTTCCAGGAGATGATCTCGCGGAAACGGCCGTAGGACTTGGGATGGTCCCCCATCGTGCCGTTGAACCCGGAGACTTCAGTGCGGTTTACACCCATCACTCGTACGCGGCGGAGCTGAAGATCTTCGGCGAGCTCGAAAACGGTCTTGGCGTAGCTCTCCTCGAAGACGATCATTCGGTCGAAGTCGGAGCCCAACCATTCAACGATCTGCGTTACACGCGAAAGCATTTCGTCGCGTTCGTCGGTGGGCAGCGTAGCGTAGGTGGTAAATCGGACGCCTTCCGAAAGCCGGATCGGGGTGTCCTGACGGAAACGCGACAGCGGTCTCACAAGCAGCCACGCCATGCCGGGCGCGGACCAGTCGCGCTGCGCATCTTCGATCAGCTCGGCAGGCTTGCTGATCCAGACCGCCCGGCGGCGGCCCTTGAGCCAATTGTCGAGCAGGATACCGGCGACCTGCGGCCCCTTGCCTGCGCCGAGCCGGGCGTCCGAGAGAACACCATCGGCCATAAGACTTGACGGCCGGTGCGGACGGTCGTTCGGCTTCGGTGACGCGGCGGACGCCACCGCGGCGGATTGCACGAGCTTGATCAGATGTGCGCACGATCCGGGAATGCGGATCGACTGCAATTTTTCGGCGAAGGTGGCGAGCAAACCGGTCGGCGCGGAGGGCTTCAAAATGCGGTCAGCCGGCGTAATGCCGGCTGCGGTGCATGCCGCAAGCCCGAGCGGGATCGGGGTCGAGAATAGCTGAAGCGCCTGACAGTCCTCGGAACGCCGCGTATGGATCTGCAGATAATTTGCGATTCTCGCGAGCAGGGGCAGCATCGCGACCGTCGAACCAGGCTTGGACCGCATGACCGGACCAAACTTGCGAACAAATAGAACGGTCGCCGCCTCGCAAGTGTCATAGGCGGTCTTCCAGTTCCAGGCGCCGTCCGCATCCGAGGCACCAAGGGCAGCCTTCATAGCGCTGCGCAGGACACCGACATCGATACGACGGTCGCGTTCGAGGTCCGTCAAGAGCTGCCGCGCAGCCCTGACGACGGCGGAGGTGATATTTGCAGCGGCACGCATCGATACCGGCACGGCGACAGCGCCGCCGGCGAGAGATTCGGTCATGGCAGGATTTCTTTCGGAGAGCAGAAACAGGTCGAGCCGGCTGGCGCTCTCTCTGGACCAGGCCGGCTCAAACCCGTCACGGCGGCCCTCTCAGCTCTTGTCACGCGGCCGCCCTCACGCCGGGCCACCAGGCGATACGGGCCTCGCGCATCGCGTTCGTAAGCTGCAACAACGGATCGCCCTGGCAGGGCCACGGCGCGCGGACGCACACGAGATCGTGCCTCTGCAGCTCATCGAGCACTGGAAACGCCGAGCTCGCGCGCGAACACGGCAAAGCGCGCTGCCGGACAGACTGCCGCGAGCCGGAGCTGCTATTTGACCATGTCGACGGAAACGAAGAAGCTAGCCGCGATGTCTCGCTCGGAACAGCCTTGTTCGCGCAACGTCTGGGGCGCACGAAACTGGCCCGATGGGATGAGGCGCGACGCGATGAACGATATCGGCGAGCTGAGCCTCTTCCGCGCTGATCTCTGTGATCGCATCACCGACGATGCAGGGGACCGACGCGGTCTTCGGAAGGCGCTTCTGCTTCACCAGGAGTCCAAGCGCGCGATAACGGCGGCCCCCGACATTCTGCAGCAGTATCTTGCGGTGCACTTTCTGTGCTGCACGCAACTGCGAGTTTGCCGACGGGCCTCCGCCGAAAGCCGTCGCGGGATTGTCCGCCCGCGACGGCGTCGCATTCCGGTCTTTTCGAGAGAAAGCACAACTAAAATCCGAGCATCGGAAAAGCGCGGACGCACCGAGCATTAAGATCCGAAAATGCCCGGCGTCGCGAAAATCACGCCACCCGGTCGAGCAACTTCTTGGCTTTGGCCTCCATGTCCAGGCGGGCATCCTGATGCGGCTTGTCGCGCGCGACGGCGGTGATGCCCTGCACAAAATCGAAGATGCTTTCAGGCGGACGGCCTTCCTCCGCCAGCACCGCGTCGATCACCTTGCCTGTCTCGGCCCTGGAGAAGCCGCGGCGGCGCAGAAACTCGGTGCGATCCTCGTCGCTGCGTGCCACGATCCGCTCGCGGGCGGTCTTAATGCCATTGACGAATGGCATGGGTGAGGAGTTGGCGAAGTTCAGCAGCGCCGGAGCGGCCTCGTGAGCAAAGCGGGAGGCTGCGTATTTGGAATGGCGGATGGTGATCTCCTCGAAGTCCTCCACGCCCCACAAATTACGATTTTGACAAACTGCACGGAGATAGAAGCTCGCCATGCCGAGCGTCTTCGCCCCGACTTCCGAGTTCCAGCAGTAGAAGCCGCGGAAATAGAGGTCAGGCGAGCCGTCCCGGAGACGACCAGCTTCGATCGGGTTGAGGTCATCGACGAGGAAAAGGAAGACGTCCCTGTCCGATCCATAGAGGGTGGTCGTGTCCTTGGAAATGTCGACACGGGGATTGTAGATCCCGGTTGACCAGTCGAGCACGCCCGGATAGATCGCGTCACCGAACTGTCCTGATAGTATTGTATCAGACAGTCGTGCAGACGCCCGAATCAAGCATCTCCAGGTAGCGTTGCGCCGGGAAAGCCGCGCAGGGCGGAGGCGTAGCCGAAGCCCGGAGCGGTTTTCCCGGCGCGGCGCCAATCCAAAGTCCGTTGGAGGCGCGATATGGCGATGATCGTGCGTGCTGCTCCTGGCTATCCACCAATCCCGCCCAATTTTCCCGTTCTCCTGTCCAATCAGATGCGGATCATCGAGCCTGCCTTCGCGTACATGATCGAGCAGGCTGAGTTACGGGCGCACTCGCCGGAGACGATCCGGACTTATGGCGAGCATCTTTACGACTGGTTCGACACGCTCGAGCAATCGGATCTGTCCTGGGACAAGGTCGATGAAGGTACCATTCTGGCGTACCGGAACAGGATGCTTGAGGGGCCGAGCCCATATACAGGAAGGCCTTTTGCCCGATCGACCATCAATGACAGGGTCCGGTCGGTCTGCCGCTTCTATGCCTGGGCGCATCGCCGCAAGATGATTGACGAGCTCCCGTTCAGCTATCGGGACGCACCGGCGGTCAGAACTGCGTCAAAGGGCTTCCTTGCACACGCAGCGGGCAAGCCCGCGCCGGGAAATATGCTGACGATCGCGGAATATGAAACGTTGCCTCGACCGCTGCGCGTCCGCGATCTTCACCGGTTGCTGGCAGCTCTCGACATGCCCTATCGGATGATTGCGGAATGGGCTGTGACCAGCGGCATGCGTCGAATGGAGCTGTGTGCGCTCACCGTGGATCAGGTGCCCCGCAGCGACAGGCTGCACAAGGAGGATCACCCGCTGGTGGGGATCCCACTCACCGTCACGAAGGGGAGCCGAAGGCGCACAATCTATCCACCGCTGAGACTCGTCGACCGCACCAACTGGTATATCGGAGAAGATCGCGCGGCGCTCATAGCGCGGTTGCGGCGGCGAGATTCAAGCTACGCGCCGCCGAATACGCTGTTCCTCAACAAGCGTGGCGCGCCAATCACCAAAGCCCGCCTGTCGGCCGCGTTCGCACGCGGCTTTGCCACAGCGGGGCTGGATGGCTCTGTCCACTGGCTCCGGCACGCCTTCGCAATGGTCATGCTGGTGCGGCTGCAAGCAGAAGCGCAACGCAATCCCGACATCAATCCACTCAAGGTCCTCCAGGTTCTGCTTGGGCATGCCTCGATCGAGACGACCGCAATTTATCTGCGCTGCGTCGAATTGCATGGAGAGGAGATCGGCGAAGCGATCGAATATCTCTACGGACGGGTGATCGACGATGCGTAGTGAGCGCCGTCGCATCGACCGTCGGCTATCGGATGAGGCCCAGCCAACGGTGGCGATCGAAAACGGGTCCATCGTACTGTTCCGAGACCCGTGGGGCGCGGCAGTGCAGCGGTTCGAGCTGGGGCAACTCAATCTCCCCGCCGAACTTGTTGCTCCCTATGCCGAGGCGTTCCGTGGGCATCATGCGGCGTCGTCACCTGCCACGCGTCACCAATGCTGGAACGCACTCAAGTTCTTTGCCCGCTTCCTGGCTGAAGGCGGCAGTGTTCGGGCTCCTTCCGATTTAACGACCGAATTGTTTGGCCGATACATATTGTGGCTGGACGCCTTGCCTTCACGAACCGGGAAACCCTGCGCTCTGGGCCTGCGTCACAATCGCTATCAGCCGGTCAAACTTCTGACCGAGTGGATAGCGAGGCGACGATCCGATCTGCTGCCGGTCCGGCCATCCTTCCCTTTTAACCCGTTCCCCGGACGGCATGCGTCGAAGGAAGGTCGCCGGCTGTCCGGCTCGCAGCTCAAGGCTATCTTGCGGGCCTGCTATGAAGAAATCGACGACGCGTGGGCGCTGTTCGAGGAAGGGCAGCGACTCCTAGCAGCCTCGGCAACAACTGGCGCTCCTGATGGACTTGAAGCGATGCTGCGAGAAATCCATCGCATCGGTCGTGGCGTGATGCCATCGCGTCGTACCTTGCCGGATTGGTTCGGTCGCAGGTTGCATCTTCATGGTGGGCACGACAGGTTCGAACGCCACCTTCATGCGACGCCCGACTGTCTGGCACCCTTCTTCATAGCCATTGCGATCCAGACGGCGGGAAACGCCGAGGCACTTCGGCTCATCGACCGCGATTGCATCGAGCCTCATCCCTTGATCGAACATCGGACGATGATCGACTGGCAGAAGGGCCGTGCCGGACACCTCGTTAAACGGGCGCAGCGCCGGTCCTTCGATCGCCGGCGGCGCTATGCGGTGCCCAACCTCATCGACAAACTGCTGAGAATGACCGCGCCGCTGGCGGCGCGCGCACCGGCGAGCGAAAGGGATCAGCTGTTCCTGATGCGCAGGCCAGGTCGGGACATCAGCGTCGTCCAGCGCACGACCCTTGAAGGCGCCATGGCTCGCTTTGTCGAGCGTGCAAACCGGCGTATCGATGCGTGGAACGCTGATCATCCCGATCAGCCGCGCGTGACACTGCCGAGCTTCCACACGAGGATGTTCCGGGGCAGCGTCGCCATCGAGCACTATCTGGCATCGGGCGGCGACGTGCGGGCAGCGCAGACCGTGCTCAATCATGGCAGTCCGGAACAGACGGATCGCTATATCAGGGGAGATCAAAGCCGAACGCTCGAGCACGAAACTATCTCCAGACTGCAAACGATGATGTTGTCCTGGATCCTCGGCACCCCTGGCGCGTCCGGAAAAAGTACTCCTGCATCGCCGGCGGCCGCGGAGGCATTTGGCCATCGCTGTTCCGATCCAACGGCTGGTGGGGAAAAGCTCTGCCCGCACTTCGGCGGATGCCTGTCTTGCCCCGGCTTGGTTGTACCGCTCGATGCCGCGCATCTCGCGCGCATCCTTCTGACGATAGAGCAACTGGAGAAGGCGCGCACGCGCCTCGACCCGCAACGGTGGGCGGTGATCTATAAGCCCAGCCACGATCTTTTGGTCGAGAATATCCTGCCCGACTTCCCTACCGAACTTCATGGTGACGCGCGCGCCCTGATGCCTTCGTTGCCCGCCTTGCTGGCGCTGGAGTGAAACGATGGTTCAGGTTGCAGTGAACCGACGAACTGCTTCAGTCCTGCCGCGCTCGATCTCCTCGACCTCGAGCTGGGATGACGACACATGGCGCCTCGACCTCACCCGGCCAGGCGTGACCGACTGTAGTCGAACGATCGATTGGACGTTCGAACTTCCTGACGGCAGCCGGTTCAGCGACCCTGCATGGACTGTGCTGCGCGAGGCCGTCAAATGCTTCCTGTGGTCGCTCAGAACAGACCCGCCGGCGGGCAAGCGAAGGCTTGGACCTGGCTCCCTGATCTCGATCTTCAACCAGATGCGCGTTCTGGTCTGCTGGATGGTCAGTGAAGGGTATCACCGCTTCAATGAGCTTGATGCTGATGCTGCCGCCCAGTTCATAACCACGCTGAGGGAACGACCGGGGCGGAAGGGCGAAGCGCTGTCGCTTGCCACCCGGGCTGGGTATCTGTCTACGTTGGTGCGCCTCCATGCTCAACGGGAGAAACTGGTCGACGGCGTTCCCGATGATCTTCGGCGGTTCCTGGATGAGTGCGGCCCCCGACTTCCCCGTCTCGATCGAGAGGGTCGACGCCTCCCCTATACACCGGACAAGGTGGCAACGGCGCTGATCGGCGGTGCATTGCGGCTCATCGGCACAGCGGCCGAGGATGTGATAACGCTCCGCGATTGGCGGCGGTTGCCTATGCCTACCGGCTTGACGACAGGCCGACGTCTGCGGGGGAACAGCAAGCTCGGCAGATGCTCGACGACTTCTCGTTCTCCACCTTGTCGAATGAAGACTGTCCCTGGCACGCACCGGTCGTCCAGTTGAAGGACGTCCACGCCTTGATCGAGCGCATCTATGATGCCTGCTTCGTCGTAATCGCCTGGCTCGTTGGCGCCCGCGTCTCGGAAATCCTCGGGCTCGAGGCAGGGTGCATAGAGCGCCATATCGGTCCTGATGGCCAGGAGGTCACCTATCTGCACGGACGGATATACAAGATGGCGACAGGCGATGGTGGCCAGCCCCATCGCTGGATCGCACCCGAACCCGTGGTCCGCGCCGTCGACGTACTGGAGCGGCTGTCAGCCCCGATCCGCAAGAAGCTTGAGACAAGCAATCTGTGGATGCTGACGCGGGATCGGACCTTGCTGCGACGGCGGATCCGCATCCCGCACAGCGGCACCTTCGGCGTTCGATTGAACAGCAGCTTCCGAAAGATGCTCGACCTGCCGCTCCATCAAGGAAAACCTTGGCATCTGAACGCGCATCAGGGAAGGAAGACGTTCGCACGCTTCATTGGCAAGCGGGACAGAACAGGCCTTCATGCCCTCCAGGAGCATCTTGGGCACGTCAGCCGGGTGATGACCGATTCCGCTTATGTGGGTACGGACTTCGAACTCGCCGAATTGATCAACGACGAGATCCTGAAGGAAACACGGGCAGCGCTGGAGGATCTTCTGACGGCATCAAATCTGTCAGGCCATGCCGGGCGCATGATCGCGTCGCGGTCACCATTCCGGGGCCGCACGCGTGATGGCGACCTCGGAGAATATATTGACTTCATCCTGAAAGACAGCGGGATGGTGCTCGGCGTGTGTGACTGGGGTTACTGCCTCTATCGTCGCGAGCATTCCGCCTGTCAGGGTGATGACCATGGTCCGAATGAAGTCCTGCGAACACAGAGTGTATGCGCTCGCTGCGCCAACTTCGCCGTGAGCGAGCGCCATAGAGCCGTGTGGAAAGATCGGCAGGTACGCAATACTCAGTTGCTTGAGCATCCTGCCCTCGACGGTGAAAGCCGGAAACTCGCCCAAGAGCGCATTCTCGAATGTGACCGAATCCTCCGGGGGCTGGATGGGGAGAGCGATGATGCCCGCCGATAAGACGGGCATCACGCCCCAGCAGAAGCGCCGGGATGCGACTGCCCATCGCCTGCGCGCAGCGTTGGCGCGGTTGTTGGCGCGGGAGGGAAACGCGAAGCTATCCGTCGCCAACCTTGCGCGTGAAGCGGGCATTGGACGCAATGCGATCTACGTCAATCATCGCGATGTCATTGCTGAGTTGCTTCAAGCAGCTTCGTCTCGGGTCGACGCTGCCGCGGCACCAAAAGAAGCGCCAGAAACGGACTGGCGCGCCGTCGCAATCGAGTTGAGGGAGCAGGTTCGCGGGCTAGCAACCGAGAACGCGAGGTTGCTCAAGTGCGCGCAGGACGCAGAACTGGCAACTGCGCGCGTCGAGAGAAGGGCCGCGAAACTTGATGCGGAACTGCGGGCGTTGCGGTCTCCAGTGCATCTGCATGGCACGAAGCCGAACGCCCGCAACCGTTGATCAGGCTGCCGATTCAAGCTGTGCTGGCTGCTGCGCGTGCATCCAGTCGGCCGCTTGCTGCGCCTTGCTGGCTGCCGTGAAGATGGCGCGGGAATCATCCTTCAGCACGTCGATCCACGAGGCAATATACGCTGCATGATCGGCACGTGGATGGTGGGCGATGCCCAGATCGGCAAGGATAAGCCCGCTGAGAATCTCCACACAGCATTCCTCGGCAGCATAGGCAGCCGAGCCGAACCGGCCCGAGAGATCGCGGTCAAGCCGGTGCTTTGCCCCTGAGGCGTGTCCGTTCTCATGCGTCCAGACCCCATAGAAAGACGCGGCATCGCGGAAGGAAGCAAAGTCCGGCATGAACACCGTGTCCGATGACGGGAGGTAGTAAGCCTCCGAACCGCCGAAGACGGTCTTGATGCCGAGGTTGGCGATGAATGCCTCGGCATGCGCTAGGCGCTCGCTCTCCGACAGGACGTCCGCCTGCGGCTGCGCATATCCGTCCACCTGAGCGACGTTGAACACCGAGAACGCCCGGGCGAACATCCGGCGGTGGCCACCATCATCACTGTCATCGTCGTCGGCCGACTCGAACGAAGCGATCTGCTTCCACAACACCACAGTCGTCGAGCGCTCTCCCTTGCGTACCTGCGCGCCGACGTTCTGCCACTGCCGATAAGTACCCCATAGGCCATCAGCGTAACCGCCGGCCATGGCTGCGTGCCAAAGGGCCAACGTGTTTATGCCTCGGTAGCGCTTGCCGGAAGCGACATTGGTCGGACGGGCAGCGCTCGTCCCGTTGTGGAACCATGGCGCGCACCACTCGCCGGCACCTTGCTCGATTGCCGCGATGATCTCGGCGGTGATGCGGCCGTAGACATCGGCCCGATCTCGAAACGCCATGATCAGGCCCTCCCTGCGCAGGAGGTCTCAGCGTTCAAGAATACAGTTGCAACATGACCTAAGCCCGGCACCTTCCACCGCGTATCGCCCGTGCCATTGCCGGCGATGCGCTGCACGGCCTCGACCAACTCGTGGTCATAGATCCGCCCGTAGTCGGGGCCGGTGACGGCGCGCAGCTCAACGCGGCTATCCTCGGTCTCGAGCGTCTTGATCTGTTCGACGCGATTGGCGGTCAGACCATATTGCAGGTTGATGCCTGCGAGTGCCGCGGGGAGCTGTCGTAGGTAAGCGGATGGAGCGCCGACCTGGCTTGCAAGCTGGCCGAAGCTCCAGTGGGTCGGCGCGACTGGCTTGTCCGAGCCGGGCAGCATCAGCGCCAAGCGCTCGGGGTCGGTACGGCTTGCTTCCACATGGATGAGCGCGCTTTCGACCACGCGCGTCCTGCTGCGGTCCGTGCGCTCGCGCACCGTGCGGGCCAGTTCGTTGAGCGAGAGATAACGCTCATCAGCGGGACGGGAAAACCACTCCGAGGACACCCGATCGACGCGCTCGCCGCGACTTACATCCACTCTGTAGCCGCCGCTTGTATCGCGGTGGGCATCAAGAACCTGCGTATTCATGGGGGCAATCTCCATGACGGGCGCCGGAAGACTCTCCTCCGGCCCTCAACCCGTCATGGCCAACACCGCTCCACTCTTCCTCTCCTGCATCGTCTGTCGCCGAAGCCGACGAAGTTCCGCTGCCGCCGCAGCTTCTGTCAGGGATGAAAGCTTATGGGTGAAAACCCGGCTCAAGCCGGGTTTTCCGCGCCAGCCGACAGCCCGGTCCCGCAGGGACACGACAAACCATGGGGTGCTGACCAGCAAAGCCCGTCGATGAATACATCGCGCGTTTTTGGAGCGATATGATGCGCGCCGACGAAGGTCCGCATGCGGAATCAGCAAAGCGATGGCCGCGTGTCGAGCGGATCATTGAACGTGCTCGGATCGGCATAAAAGAGATTGATCATATCCAATGTGCGATTGTCGAACGCGCGGTATTGAACAGCCGCCTAGGAATGCTTTGCTTCTTGGCCACTGCTCCCCCTTCAGCGGCGATCCGGGTCCGAAATTCTGAACTGTCCGGAGATCGGTTTTCACGTTGCCATTCGTCAGCATCACGTTCTCGGCCCAGTCGATATTGGCGAAAGGGCTTGCCTGTTGCTGGACGAATGGAGTCGGGATCGGGAATCATCCTCGAACAGATCGCGGCGAAGTATGTAAAGCTTTCGCGCATCTTCGCTGTTATGCTTCGGGCAGTTCACCAGAAGCCTCAATTCCTCCGGGCCGACTCTGTGGATGACAATGGATGCATCTGTCTGGGCAACGACTCGATCGCTATCGTTTGGTTTCTTTCTTACCTACGATCGTCATGAGAAACCGACGGGCGACTGCTCGGAAACAGCGTGGCCGGCCGCTACATCGATTTCTACCGTTGTCGGCCGGGTCACTTCCGCTTCGGATATTGGCGGCCCCCAACTGCAATCCATCGCTGCACCCGCTCCTCGACCTGCTTCGCGAGCGTATCCGGACCTCCGAGTAGCTGCATTTTGCTGGCCTTTGAGGCCAAGTACGCACCTCGCTTTGCGAGGCTATCCACCGTGGCCTCCAGTGCTTCCGTCGAGCGGCGATGCCCCGGTCCGTCCAGTCCAACTGCAATTTAGCCCGTGAGAGCGGGAGCCTCTTCATACCGCACTGCGTCTTTAGCAACCTTGAGCGGTGACGCTTTAACCGATTTGCTGGCTGGCTTGGCCGCGAATTGCATCGGCTGCTTCGTGAACGGATTCACTCCGCTGCGGGCCTCAGTGGCGGGTTTGTTGACGACCGACATCTTTACGAAGCCCGGAATGACGAACTCACCGGACTGGTTCAACTCTCTGTAGCCTACAGTTGCCATCTGCTCGATGACGGCCTTTATGTCACTCTTGGAAATCTGAGTTCCTTCAGCAATCGCGTCAATGAGCTGGTTCTTGGTCATCTTGGCCATAGTGGATTCCTTTGAAAGCCGCAAATCGATTCAAATGCGTGAACTACGCTGGCTTGGTTGCTTTTGTTCGAGCACGGCAAAACTGCACGAATCGCTTTTCGTTCACGCCGAGGTCATGAGGTGACGGGCTTAAAACCTATTGGAAGGCAAAATACAAGGATCCGTTCGAGGTGTTCGCGACATCCCGCCTACTTCTTACGTCGGCTGGGATAGATTCCCCGCCCTTGAAAAGGTCTGAAACTCAAAGGCTTGTGAGAGACCGTTCGTCGCTTCACGCTTGCGAGAACCGCGTGCAAGCATGCGCTCGTAGCTCAACTGGATTGAGCTCCGGAGGTTCATATGTTCGAATCGTGTCGGGCGCGCCAATTACAATTCTACGCCAGAGCGCGCTGGCACATCCAGATGCGCGCCGGCGTTCCCTGCGATACGACAGCTCTATTCGGCGCTCTCGTCGGGGTCAGACGGGACGTGGCGTCGAAAATCCATTCTGTCGTGAAGGATGCGCACGATTTCGATCGTGCTGTTCGGCGCGACCCGGTACATCAGGAAATGGCTCCCCCGACGGCTACGCCGCGCAACGTGGAGCGTGCGAAGGCTTGGCATGATCTCGTCCCGGGCCTTGGAGCCCGCTACATTGGGACCGTCAGCAAGTTCGCCAATCGCCTGAACAAGGATGTCCCGATAGACGCGAGATTGTCGCGCGCCAAAATTCTCAGTGGTCCATTTGAGGATGTTGGCAAAGTCGACTTCCGCGGCAGCACCGAGACGAACGCGCCATCTCTGGTCGGCCATGAGGGCTTTATTCGGCGGTTCGGGAGATGACCTTCTCCGAGAGGTCATTCAAAAAGGTTTGCAACTCCTCGATACTTCCAAATTCTTTGAAGTCTCCTCGATCCAGCGCGCCTGCACCGGCGCGAGCCGCTGCCCGCAAGGCCTTCAGCTTGCCCACATCCTCCGCCTCGCGTTGCTCCACGAGCCGCAATCCATCGCGCAGCACTTCGCTGGCGTTCTGATAGCGGCCGGACTTGACGAGGGTCTCAAGGAGTTCTGCTTGACGCTCGGTCAGCACGACATTTCTTGTGGGCATTGGCGTCCTTGTTCGAAAGTGGAGCGTATGGCATAATATGCCATGATCCGGATCGCCTCAACCGGAATGTTGGCGCGTGCACTTGGCAACCACCGCGCGGAATCGTCATTCGCAGTTTCGGCTGCTCCATCATAGCGCCACGGCGAAGCAGTAGTGCCCATCTTCATCGGCCGTGGCGCTCCCATTAAAGTAGCTTGTTCTTTCCCAGGCGAGCTGCGGCAACCGCCATCGATTGACGCCATTCTGCCTAACCATTCGCCGGTGAAGAACTGGAAATATGGATCGTGGACCCAGCGCTCGCACACCCCCTCATCGGACAGCCCATAAATGTGCTTGAGCAGCAAAAGCCCGATCATGAAGCGGGTCTCGATCCCGGGCCGGCCGTTCTCGCTGTAGAGCGGTGCGATCTCCCCGTCGATCCAGTCCCAATCGACCTTGCCGGCGAGCAGAACCAGCTCGTGCTTCATGTTGATGATCTGGTCCAGCCGCGCCCGGAACAGGTCATTCGATCCCGTGGTCTTGTGCTTCTTCGGCCGGATCGTCTCGACGCGGCAGGCCGGATAGGCCGAACAGGTGCGCCCCTTCAACACGCCGGCGCCTGCAAGGAGTTGCGCCTCATGACAGATTGCGGCGACGGGCTTCTCGGCATCGAGGAAGTATCTCACCAGCTCGATCACCCGTTCATCGGTGCGAAGGTATTCGGGAGCCCGGCCCCCCGGGATCACGAGCGCGTCGTAAGTTGAGCAATCGATTTCGGCGAATGTTGTATTGATCGTGAAATTGTGGCCGCGCTTTTCGCTGTAGGTCTGCTGGCCCTCGAAATCATGGATCGACGTCGCGATTGTGTCACCTGCGGCCTTGCCGGGGCAGACGGCATGTACCGTGTGGCCGACGGCGAGCAGGGCCTGGAACGGGACCATTGTTTCGTAGTCCTCACCAAAATCCCCGACGATCATCAGAATGCGTTTGCCGCTCATGCATTAGCCTCCCCTCATTGCTTCCAGCGCTCGCTCTTTGGGCGCCCAAGGCAAGGATACAGCCGGCGGACGGGACTTGGTGTTAACCGGTTAACGCAGTCGAGCGAGCGGCTCGCGCACGCTGCCGTCGGAGTGTGCGCGCAAAGATGAGCAAGTTGTGGGATAGAATACCGTGGACTAAACACCTAATCCGGACCCGAAGGGCCGCGTTGGGCTGAAAGTGCGGAGCGGTTTTCCCTCGCGGCAAATGCGACGCAGGACATCATAGCGCCACAACAAGTAATAGTGCGAGCTAAGCCAACCTTGTTGATGGTCCCGAGCATTTGACTGGCAATAACCTGACTTACGAGATTGACGGACACCTCTGAAGGGCAAACCTGCTCGCCAGCAGCAGGAAACGCAAAACGAGAAAGCCCGCGTAGACGGTCGTCCCAATTGACAATCCGATCCAGATACCAATGGCGCCAAGCCCGATCTTCAAACCAAGCACGTAGCTAAGGGTGAAGCCGATCGCCCAATTGGCTATGCAGGCGAACAGTAGCGGGATGCGGGTGTCCTTCAGTCCGCGCAAACCGCCCGCCGCAATGTGCTGTGCGGCATCACTGATAAAGAAGCTCGCGCCGATCAAAAGGAGGTTTGCCGCCAGTTCTGTCGTCGCGCTGGTGCCGTCAGCCGTCTGGTCCAGAAAAAGACCGGTAATCTGAAAACGCATCGCGACGACCGCGATCGTCAGCAGTGCAGCAGCCAGAATGCCGAGCAGTAGAGCGATCAGCCCTGCCCTTTTGACGCCGGGACCGTCACCGCGGCCGACTGCATGGCCAACGCGCACGGCCGCCGCCGTGCTGATGCCTAGTGGAACCACGAACAACATCAAGTCGACCTGGAATGCGATCTGATGGGCGGTGAGTGCGCTGACGCTGACCAGTCCGGCCAACAGCCCCGCGGCGGAAAACAATCCGTATTCCAGCAAAACAATCAGTGAGATCGGAATCCCGGTCACGATCAACCGCTGCATGAAGGGCCAATCGAAACGCCAGAAATGCGCAAGGACGTGATAATCTCGGAAAGGGCGACGCATTGTGGTAAACCACAGAACGGCCAGCAACATCGCAAAGTTCACGAAGGTGCTTGCAAGACCGGCCCCGAACAGGCCAAGCGGCGGCAGGCCCAGCCTCCCATAAATCAAGAGATAAGCCATGAGGGCGTTGAAGGGAATGGCCCCAAGCGTAATCCACAACACCGGCTGCGGCCGGTGGACCGCGGCCATGAAGTTGCGGAAACCTTGAAACCACAGTGCCGGCACCACGCCAAAGGCTAGTCCGAACAGGTATTGCTGTGCAAGCCGCGCCACGTCGGGCGCTTCGCCGCAAGCGAGCAGTATTTGCTCACCGTGAAACGCGAATGCCGTGATCGGGAGCGATAGCAGCAGCGCCGCCCAGAGTCCCATGCGCAGCGTGCGTCTTACCGCGGTAAGATCCTCCGCCCCGAACGCCTGGGCTGCCAGGGGCGCGATCGGCGCCAGCAAACCTACGCCAAGAGTGAAGCCAATGAGGAAGATCGTGGCCCCCAGCGCTGCTGCAGCAAGCGCCTCAGGACCGATGCGCCCGATCAAGGCAAGGTCGGTCGTCATCATCGCGACCTGCCCAAGCTGCGTCAACACCATCGGCCATGCGAGCTTCGCAACTTCGGCAAGCTCGACAGCGAAGTGATGGTATTTCCCCCATGTCGTCCGTTTGTCCTGGAAGGTCAGCTGGGGCTTTTCGACGAGTTTGTCCATAGAAATAACGCTGTCCGGTTTGTTTTGCCGGCCCCACAATTTCTGCGTCAGAGAGAAGAGAATTCGCTTCCCTGCCCTAAAACTCGCGATGACTACTGAGGCGAGCTCACATCAGCGATTGCGCGCGATATATCCGCATTGAGTTCGAGGGCCGCCCGCTGCTCGCCGACTGATGAGAGCAGCTCCGTCACTTCCGCCAGCGGCACCGCCTTCGTGTGAGGGAGATGCGGCTGCTGGCCGACACACCGAAATGGTCGATCATCAACATCGCACACGGGTATCGGTGCGAATTGGATCCCGGCGTGCTCGATTTAGCCGGAAAATCTCGCAAGAGCGCGCAGCCAAAAGGGTAGCGGCGTTAAATGTCCCGAAGTCACGTTCCTCGCATACGGGTAATTGATATCGTCGGTCACTGTGAATCCTTGAACTTCCGTCCTGAACGAGTTTCTCTCTTCAAAGCTCGTGCCAACGCGAAAGCCTTGAACTAGAAGGCGATCCGCTGAAGCGGACGTGTCGCGGCTCTGACAGCACGTCAGAAATCCGACAGCCGCCATCAGGGATACGTGATCTCGATCTTGCAGTGGTTTGAGGCAAACCGTTCAGGCGTGGCCCAACACTGTCCTCTCTTCGGCATCGACCGGTCGGATCTTTTGAGCCTGCAAAGGGCGCCGCACGATGCTCTTTCGCCAATGGCTTGAAGCGTCAGCCTTCATGCGTCGAATATTGGGCTGGCTCAGCACCCGCTGTGTTGAAGACCATGTCGCCTGAGAAAGAATAGGAGAGCGATAGCTTTGATCGTTCGATACTCCGCGGCGATCGGCGAGGAGCCTCGCAAGGCTCGCTTTCGGCCCGCCCTCAAACAGTCGCGGAAACCCCTCCACCGGTCCCACTCTGCTCTCGAACAAAAAAAGAGTTCGCGCAAGATCGCGGGGCCGCAACCTTCTTCTCTTCAGCTCTGTCGGCAGGGATCCGACAAAAAGCGGAGAATCCAATTTGCCGCCTCGCTGGTCTTCCTTGACACGTGGAGCTGCAGCGCGGCCGGGAGAATGTATCGGTGTGGTGCAAGAGAAAGCGCTAGGCGCGGCACCCCACCAGGGCGGCAGCCGCAGGCGCGCAGGACGGCGTCACCCGTTGGAGGGACGCAAGGATCGACGACAGTCCTCAAAATCGCTTAAAAAGGCACCGGCAGGCGCGCCCCTACATACGCCGACGCGGAACCCGCCGGCCCCCCGGGACCCGAGTGCCTTCGGCGAGGGACACAACCTTGAGCGCGCGGGATCGAAGCCGGTACCGAGACGCGACGCGGCTCGGTTTATATGAGGCCCGATGCGGCCAGCCGCACGCGCAGCAAAAAACGAAAGCGGGAAAGTCAGGCGCGAAAGCTAGACTTCCTCTCTGGACTTTGTCTGAGCATCATAAATTCTGACCTGAAGCCTGGGAAATCGCTGCTTTAACTCCTTCGCTCCGGCCCAGGCCCCGTCTTTGGTCGCAAATTCAGCTTTCAATCGACCATCCACTTCGAGAGCAAAACCGGAAGCGGGAAGTTTTGGAGCGGCAGCGACCATTTCATTCCTTCAGCGCGTTGGACTGATCGATGACGGCTGCTTAACCTGAGTCGGCCGGGCCTCGCCAGCGCCGACGACCGCCATATTGCACAAGCATGATGCAGCGGGGAATTTCCGCGGGCTTCAGAGTACCGGTCGGGGCCCCGCGGAATTCGCGCCCTCCAAACCGTAGCCGCTTGCGCCAGAGCAGCAAGACCCTTCGACCGCCAACAACAGGAGCCCAGTCGGGCCTGCATCGTCCTTTTGCCGCAAACGAATCGTCCATATAGTCGAAATATGGGAAGTTTTGCGATCAGGCCTGGCTGCCTACGAAATTGGCGAATTCGGCCGCACAGACAGTTGTGGCCGGCATCAAGGCACTTTCTTTCGATTTCTAACCGGAGATACGGCGTGACATTTAGGATCGTCCCGCGCTTGCAGCCAGAGGATGCATCATGAGTGAGCTCTCGCAAGAGATGCGGTCGCGCACACGTCCTGATGACGCCATCGTCCTGGTCGTCGACGACGACGCTTCGATGCGCGAGGCTCTCACAAATCTGTTCGAATCGGTGGGCCTCCAGGTCGAGGCTTTCGGCTCTGCAGCCGAAATTTTGCAAGCCGACCCGCCAGAGCTGCCGAGTTGCCTCGTGCTCGACATCCGTCTGCCGGGATCGAGCGGCCTCGAGCTCCAGTCCGATCTCGCTAAGGCTAACATCCACACTCCCATCATCTTCATCACAGGTCACGGCGATATTCCCATGACCGTCCAGGCCATGAAGAGCGGTGCGGTTGACTTCCTGACCAAGCCGGTACGCGAGCAGGACCTGCTCGACGCGGTCCAGGCCGCGATCGAAAGAGATCGCAAGCGGCGCGACCTTGAGAAAACGGTCTCCGACCTGCGATCCCGCTTCGAAAGCCTAACGCCACGCGAGCGCGATATTCTGCCCCTGGTCACATCTGGCCTGTTGAACAAGCAAGTGGCGGGCGAGCTTGGCCTTGCGGAAATTACGGTCAAGATCTATCGCGGGCAGGTCATGCGCAAAATGCGGGCCAAGTCGCTGGCTGACCTGATAAAAATGAGTGAAGCGCTCGGAATCTCCCGCCCGAAGGGCGACGTACAAACCTAAGTATGCTTTTCAATCCTATGCCGTGCCCCCACTTTCGTGCGGCCGCAGCCGCGGCAAGTAGTTCCCCGATCATGAGCAGTCATCTTGTCAACGCCACCTGTCATTTCGGTCATCGACGATGATCCATCCGTTCGCGCCGCAACGACCAACCTTCTGACGTCGTGCGGATATAGCGTCCAAACCTTTGCCTCCGCCTTTGAATTCCTGCAATCGGCGGAATTGCACGAGGCGTCCTGCGTGATTTCGGACATCCAGATGCCGGCGATGAGCGGACTTGACCTGCTCAGGCACGTGCGCCGCCTGGGCCATCACATGCCTTTCATCTTGATCACGGCCTTTCCGGACGATGCAGTGCGCGCCCGCGCGATCAAGGCCGGCGCGATCGGGTTTCTTGCCAAACCGCTTGTCACGCAAGCCTTGATCAAATGCGTAAAGATTGCTCTGGAGGGATCGGACGGTCCAAGCGGATGACGCCTCAGCCGTGTCCACCACTTCACTGGTTCCAGTTTATCTTGAAATCAACGGCGTTGTTGATCGGCCACATTCTGCGATGACCATCCGGTCACGCAGCCATTCATGATGAGCGAGATCGGCAAAGGTGTTGAGCGCGGGGCCGACCAAGGGCCACATGAAACAAGGATCCATGCGCGCGCTCTCAAATCCCCACCGGATCTCCCCCGAAATCGCAGTATTTTCCATTGCTTTGCAATGACTATGCACAAGACATCACCGCGCTCCCCTGGGGATTGTTTATCTCGCCGATGAGGTAATCCTTCCCTACGTGACGAATGAGCAACCGCATACGGTTGCCAAGTTCCCCGAGATGCAACGTGGAGGCGCTTCCTCGCCCTGCCGTCAAGGGGCAAGGCGAGGTCAGCGGTACTGCAGTTGCGGCCCTGCTTAGGCCGCAGTGCTGCGCCCGATTTCTTCACCCACCCTGGCCGCTCCAGCCGCAACTTTCGTATCCGGCGGCAGGGTCCCAAAACCACCGCTGGTCAAAGAGCCACGAACTTCTTTTGACGTGCTCTGTTCTCGGCGAGGCATCGGCGCTTTCTCTCCGTAAGCCCAAGATGCTGTCGTGCTGCTCATGTTCAGCTCCTTCAAATCGGCCTCTGTTGGCCCACCGCGAGAAACAGCAAGGGCCGTGCCAACGCGCCTCACGTGCATTGAGCGCGTGATTGCGCTTCGCATGAGCTCGCAAGGACAATCGCCCGGTGTTTTGGATCTCACACTTTGTGAAGCGCTGTCAGACTCAGAACGAGGATCGAGAGCTGGCAGCCGGATCCTATCGAGGATAAAGTCGGATGCACTATCGACTTTGCACAGACACGGCAGGCCGAGGTTGAGCGGGTGGGAGAAGGGGCAGGATCGATCGTGGAACGGCTGACTGATGTTCGATCCCCGGCGATCACTTTCGCTACGTCGAACCTGCCTACCTGTTTCTCGTTATCGTCATCTTGCGCGGCTTTCATGTCTGCTCAGACAGACACATAAAAGCTCACAACGTGCAACTTCACGCCGCGTGCGATTCAAGCCTCATCGGGGCCATCCTGGCATGAGATAGCTGCAGGTGCTGCAGCGTCGGGTTGTTTGCTACGTTCAAAGCCGCATCACCACCTCCCAGGTGATGCTGGGGCGGACTCGGCGCATCTCCCGATCCAGACGTCGGTGCCGCCCCACTCTTTATTTCACCGACCGAACGGCAGGAAGGGATGCAAAACCGAGCGGCCGCAGCTGCGTCTCGTCGGCTCGCATCTCGTCCTCAGAGCGCACGCGCGCGAAACCTTTCGTATATGATGATCAGCATCTCCGTCCGAGGACAGAGTGACTGGTAAAGTCAGATGGAGCTTGGCCACGTGCGGCTTCCTTATCCAAACCCCTCGCGCGGGTATCTCGGCCCGAGACATAAACCTTGGCACAGGACGTGCAGACCCATTGTTTACCGGGATTTTGCACCACCCTCCCGCGTCCTGAGTAACGCCGCCCGCCGTTATTTCAAGCGGGCGGCGTTGCCGTTTCACCAGGCGAAACGCGCTCATCGATGAACATGAAGTCGTCGCGCTGACCTCGGAAAGGTCACCACTCCAAAAACTCGTCGACGCCTCACCAGCTCTTCTTGAATCCCGCCGTCAAGCTCATGTTGGTCGTGCCTTGCGCGGTTTCCCCGATTGAGCTCGCGATGGTGACACCCTCGAAAAGCTTCTGCTCTGCGCCAAAGGTGCGCAGCCATTTATCGTCAGTGGTCGACATGCTCTGGCCGACGACAAAGCTGGTGCCGATCCTTCCGATTGTGACTTTGGCCGATTGATGGGTCTCGTAATTGCTTACCTGTCCGCCGATGCCGAAGGGCGACATCTTCCCCTGCTGAAGCACGTTGCAGTCGATCTGCAAGGTCAGCGAGTGTACGTTGGGCAGCGGCACCGCCCTGGTGAGCGAGGCGCCGATCTTGCTGCTCTCCGCGCCCGGATCGACGCGCGCCTCCACCACTGTTTTGTCCCAGATGACACCTGCGCCGGGCGCGGTCGCAACAGCCCAGATGTTGCCGGAGGATTGCGGCACGTTTCCGCCATTAGCGGCCTTCTCCGCCAGCAAATCCAACATCGTGGCGGGCTGGCGCGCCACAGTCATGTCGGCGCCGATCCAAGTGTCCCAGAACGGCAAGATCGACTGCTTGGCGGTGACGGCGGAAGCGCCGTTCGATTGGGTACTGGATGACCAATTCAGACTGTCGGTCGCGGGCGCAGCCTGCGTGGCGTACGGCGCAATAGCAGATATAGACGAGACAACGAACGCGGCCGCCCGGAGCGCGGGCTTGGCCCAGTCAAGCCATGGCGTGAATTCCGCAGTCCTGCCTGCAGTCGATCCCGCGTCAAGATGCATGACGAGAAACGATTTTGTCATTTTTGAGGTCTCATGGCCAGCGTTTTCCCGCGTTGTTTACAACTTGACGCCACGCTCGATTCAAGCCCCTTCGCACATCGCGACGACCGGAGAACAAATTATTCGCCGGCAAGAGCAAGAAACAATAGTTCCGTGCTTCAGACGCAGCTTGCCGTGTAGATTAGAGTTTCTCCGTCCAAACACGGTCCGCCGTGACGGCGCATGGCCTTGATTTGGATTGCGCGGCACCGACGTCTACGTGGCCACCTAACCAATAAGCTAGCGAGTCGTCGCCGCATTTCTTGATTGACGACTCGTCCGAAACTCTTCCGCTCACTCTTATAAGAGCCCTCACCTGGCCTCTCGACTGTATGAGTCTTCCTCGCATTACGGCTCGTCCTTTCGAAACGCTACAGCCGAACCAGAAGAGCCCGCGGAGGACGCCACAAGTCGTCACCCCACTTCGGAAGCCTTCCGTACGAGTTTGTGACGTTAGGTTAGCCTTCGCGACCGCTTGCGTGCGTTTGCGCCACATGTTGTTGTCCAAGCGCGACCTGTCTGATGTCTAGAATCCGCCGAGCTGCTTGCGAGAACGACATCGGGAAAGGTGCTGCCTGCCCAACCCGTGGTTGTTTTGAAGGAGAAGAGTATATGCAGTTCAGTGGCAGACGCCTGCCGATCCTGTTGTCCTTGTTTATGGCTGCCAGCATGAGCACGATCGCCAAGGCCGATGAGCCCTCGCCGAAATACGCCGAAGTGCTCAGTGCCCTGCAGGGCGGCAAGGATGTGAAGCTCATACTGGACCTCAGCCGCTGTACCACTGTCGATGGCGGCAAGCCCGGGCCGGCCGTGCAGGGCGGGTTGACTATCAGCGCCTTCAGGGTGAGCGACCAGCGCGGCATCAGCTTCGCCAATGCGCATCAAACCGTGGACATCTCCGGACACCCGGTTACGGAATACATTCGCCACAGCCTCAGCCGCGAAGGCAAGCTCACGGTGCGGGCCTCCAAGCTGGCGGCCGGGGCGGCCGAAGTCGTGAACCAGGGTGATTTTGTCTGCGAACTGCCGGACGGCGCGAAGTTCGTCTGGTAATCCGAAGAAATACTCGCACGATGCGTGGTGCGCTTTTGCCACCGCCGATCAACGCCGTGTGGACACCTCATCGGAGCCAACATGGTAGTTGCGAACGTGCGGCGACCAGTTGGTTTCCGGTCGTCTTCTGGTAGTGGGTCGCCACACGAAGAACTTGCGTCGGCGCGATCACCCGCCGACCGTGAGTTCAGGCCAAGCCTCGCCTCGCACTCCCATCAAAATAGCGTTTTCGGCGCATACAGGGATCCGATAGAGGCCGGTCACACGTGGCCGGTCGCTGTGGTTGGAAGTTGAGCGACGAGCAGCGAGAAGCGCGCGATCTCATGAAACTGACAAGCGATGCGTGCACCGCACTTACGCTCGTATCTTGACCAGAAAATCGCTCACCTGTCCCTGCAACGAACCGATATTGTTGTTCAACTCTTGGACGTTGTCGACGACTTGGTCAGCCGATGAGCCGGAGGCGCGCGATGCATCACTCAGTCGGTCAATATCTCGGGATGCCTCTCGCATATCAGCACTGATGTGTGTGATGCTCTTTGAGATGTCATTCGTAACAATCGATTGCTGCTCTATCGCCGCCGATATGCTGCGCGAGATCTCGCGCATCTTATCTATTATCTCAGCGGTGTCAGCCATCGCGGCAGCCGCCAGTCTCGCCCTTTCCTGAATGGCAAGTATCTGAACATCGACCTCGCTCGTCGCGTTTGCCGCCTGAGCAGCAAGATTCTTCACTTCGCTCGCCACCACTGCAAAGCCTCTGCCCGCTTCGCCTGCTCGCGCGGCCTCGATAGTCGCATTGAGCGCCAGCAAATTGGTTTGCGATGCAATTCCCTCGATAAGCTGGACGACGCTACTGATCTTTGTCACCGACGCAACAAGCTCACTTAGTGTTGCCTCAGCGTGCACCGTCTTAATGCGGGCAGTTTGCGAAATGTCCGCCGCGGTCGAAACTTGCCTACCGATCTCCGAGATTGAGGCCGAGAATTCTTGGGCAGCTGACGACATGGCAGTCGAGTTTTCTTCGGTCTTTTTCACTATCCCGGTCATAGCTTCAGTACGAAGACAGACATCGTCTGTGGAGGCCGTAATTGCCAATGAGACTGTTTGCATGTGACGCATGGAGCCGGCCAAAACATCGACAACACGCGACACGTCGTTTTCGAAATTCTTAGCTAGGCTCAACCGCTCCTCGCGCATACGGACCAGGTCAGTTATGTCCTGCCAACCACACACGACTATCGGGCGGCCTTCGAATTGAGACACCACAAGACTTGTCCTGACCGGAATGGAAGTCTGATCCTTACGGCGGAGCCACCACTCGATCGCGATATGGCCTGATTGCATGATGATTTTATTGGTCTCTTCGAACATCTGCGCAACGCTCTTACCGTTCGGCTGCGGATCAACCGAAAGCTCGGCAAGTGCCAGCCCTCGCATCTCTTTCCAATTGGAAAACCCAAGGATGTGAGCTGCAGCATCGTTGCTCAGGACGCACTTGTCGGAGTCAAAAACTGCGATACCATCCTTGATGGACTCAAAGGCGTTAATGGCCATCACATCGTCTAAGGTCGGTGCTGCGGTCTTCCTTCGCGTCGATGTCGCGAAGGAAACAACCAACATTAATCCACCGACAAGCAGCCCGCTCCAGAAGTGAATTGACAACGCATCCGCATTGGCAGCGACGGTTGCTGCCGGGATAGACAACGCCAGCGCGAGATTTGATATTCGATTATGCCACATCGAAGCCCCCAAATGCGGATGAACCCAAGTCAAGTGGCTGTATCGAATCTCGATTAAAACTCTCTTTCAGTGCCGGGCGACCTATCCGTACAGATCGGCTTGCTCCATGCGAACCCTCATGACGAAATCGAAGACACGAAGGGCTTGGGAAGCGATCAAAATTGAGGCGCGGCTAAATGCCAACACCCGCACTGTCCGCAGTCGACGCGTTGATGACTCTGGACGAATTTGTCTGTTGCTCGTTCGGCGACAGAGGCGCACATCAACGCCTACGCATACTTTGCGCGTGGCGTTCATATACCAAAGTATACCCGCCTATACCTAGGTATATCGGATCGGAGCTATTGAGCGAGCGGTTCCGCCGCCGTGCAAAGCAATGCGACGTCGTGCGTATGTCTCCAAGACTCTGCGGTGATGCTCGCACAAAGAAGCAAGTGGCGCGTCGAATAACGCATAGCGTTCCGTCAAGGGTGCCCGCACGCCATCGCTCGTTCGATCTGCGAGTGAAAATCCTGCAGCTGTTCGGATACATCACCCGCGCGCGCGTGAACGAGGGCGAATCATCATCGCCGTCCATCGGACAGTGCTGCGAACGTTGTCTTCAGCATGGCCACGTCGAGCGTCCGCCCCCGCACCGAGGCCCGGGCGCGCCTGAAGCCGCAAATGATCGCGACTGCTTTTGAGAACATCAAGAGCGACATCACAAAGGCGATCGCAACCTACGTAACGGAGTTAGACAGGCTCCCCGAACAGCATTGGGACGCAATGGACTGCGGCCCCAAACCGAGCGAGCGGATATAGCGCGACTGCGGCCCGTCGAACTTCAAAACGGTGTCCGGCCATTTGAAATGCGTACCGACCCGCTCTATTTTTTCACCGGCGGCTTCATTGACCAAACCGGTCTGACGCTGCTGGAACACGGTCCGAATTGGGTTCAATACTTACGCACGATCGCAACCTTGCCCGCCCTGAGGTTTCGGGGAGCCGGTCGGTTCTTTCGGAAATGAAAATGTGAGCGGGAAGATTTTGGCAAAAAGAGAATGGAGCGCGGCCTGCTCCTCTGCAAGGCGTCCTTCGATGAACTGGCGTTCTACGTCCGACAGTCTTGTTTCTAGCACTCGTCGACACCGGTGTATGTTGTTGCGATGAGCCCGAATTCGAGCCAGGTCTTCATCGAGCATCGTTGTCACTCCTGAAGACCCATGTCCTCTTTGATTTCGAGCAGCAGCAAAAGATCTTGCAGAGAAACGCTTTGGCTGTTTAGAGCGCACGCCGCATCGGAGAAACGTCCGGCAGCCAGCATACATTTCGCCCCACTTTCCGAGTTCGTTTCTCCATTTCAAAGTCGTGCTTCGCCAAGGGCGCGGTGTGCCGGATCCCGCTCGCCGGGCTAGGCCCAATACATAGACGATGACTGGTATTGATTGTTGCGACGGCTTGTCGAATGACGCTTTAATCCTGCGTCTGAGCGCCCTTTTCGATTTATTTCATCAAACCGGCATATGCTTGCGCTGGTACCAGACTGATCTCCGCACCTAATAAGCGGCCGTGAAGCCAGAGTTCGAAAGCCGAGTCGTCACGCCGACGTTCGGCGATACCCTGCTCCCGCAACCGTGAATGCTCGAAACATACGGCGAGCAGCCTTGCGTATCGTGTAAGCAAGCCGCGCTGCGGATCCACGCACATGTCGATCGGAATCACTCCAGCAAACGTCGAAGTCTTTCGACTTAGGCGGCATTGGCCGGCCTCCTGCACGAGCTGCCATTCCACCGTCCCACGGACGCCATTCCGAGCGCCTTCAAATAAAGGTCACCGTCGGTGTGTTCCACCGAAAGACTTTCGTTCAAGCTCCCGTCACTCGCTTGATCATTGTGGGAAAACGAAATGCCACGTCCGAACATCCCACCCAACGAAATCTTACAACGCGCGAGCGCCTTCCCGTTGCCCTGGCTGAAGTTCACTGCTCAGCGGCCGCCGAATCGCACTGTCCGCGCGCTCTGGACGCCAGGGCGAAAGCCCGCTCACATATTGCCGATCGAGCGGAAAGACTGCGCGTGACAGCCCCGCTACGCTGACTATCGCCATCGCTGCGGCGCTAACATTGCACCTCCTCTTTGGCACATGACCACCTCGGTCAAGGGTATTCGCAATAGCGTCATGGCAGGAGCTTTCCTTGCGTTCGCCGGCGGCAACGCTATCTTGGGGCCGTGAATAGGCTATCTCGCTTGCATCTTTGGATTTTGCCTCTTCATTCATTCGGTACCGGCCTTTGGTTCGAGCGCGCTTTCATCAAACGGGCTCATTGCGAGGTGACTCGCCTGCACGGGGCGTGGCGTGCGACATGGTACATCGTTTCGGCCTGAGCGCTCTGCTCGGCTAGTTCGATTGAGTGCAGAATGCTTAGGAACAGGTCTCGGCCATGGAGCAAAGAAGACGAAAAACGCCTTCTCGATCTCGCTTCGAACAATGAAACCCCAAGGCGGATTTCAATCCTGCTGGAGAGAAGCGAAAACGCCGTCGCTCAGCGGCTCAGGACATTGCGACCGAGTCCTCCAAGATCCCCAGCCGTCCTCCCGAGCGATTGGGGCAATGCGCGGGAGCAAAGCTCCGCGCCGGCGGCCGCTGAGCAGCTCAGCTGGCGCTGGGCAGCCCCACACTAATTTCCTCGAGCGCATCCGACCTACCGCTTCTAATAAATGTGCGGTAGGTCCTAGCATTCATGAATACCATTGCACTGAGAGTTCTGATCCAGGCTCGGACTCAGGGCTGATGCCCCAATTTCACGGTCATCTTCGGGTGGCGTTCACTCAAGGCCTTCAAGGCGAGCAAACTCTTCCGTTCGCTTTCCCGGTTGTCAGTGTAGGTCCCAGGCTCGACGTCATTCTCCCACCCCCAACGCGTGTGGGCAGTGTCGCCCGTCAGGAGCACCGGACCTGTTGGTGTGCGGGCGAGATAGGAGACATGGCCCGGAGTATGTCCCGGGGTCTGGATCGCAAAGAACGAACCGTCACCGAAAACATCGATCACCCCTTCGAACTTTCCATCCGGGTCTTTCGAGAACTGGAACTCCCGGAGTGCGGGCCTTCCTTCAAGGAGGCTATCCTCCGTCCCCTGAACGACCATATGCACAAGGCGCGAATACTCAGGCTCACCATGACCCGTGTAAATCGGAACGTCCTTTGGAACGTCCGGCATCCCGGAGATATGATCGAGATGGAGATGGGTCATGAACACGCCCTTGAGAGGAACGCCTTCCGATTTAATGACCGACAATGTGTCTTGCCGGACTTGCATCCTTTGGATTTTTGCAAATTTTCTCAGCACCCATCCGACCCCTAGGCCCTCAGGATCCTCCACCAGCCGCGTTGAAACCCCGGTGTCGACCAGGAAAAATCCTTGCGTCGGATGTCGCACGACATGTGTATAGATCTTGATCGGCTCCTCGTGGTCCTTGAGACCGGCCTGAACGGCTTTTGGATCGTTCAGATTGAGCAGTCCCGAAAGATCGGCGATCCAATCCGCGCCGACGACCGTCTTGAGCTCGATCGGTCCCGGCTGATCGATCAAGGCTTCCATGGACGCCGAGCTGATCGGCTTGCCCAGAGCGGCGGGTTTTGATGGATGCGACGTTTGCGTACACGCCGAAAGCGCGACGATCGTAAGGGCGCCAATGACAAGGAGACCTGATTTACGGAGCATGATTGTTTTCCTCATTTCTGTCGCCCCTTTTGCCCTGGACAGGCAGAATGGCAATCGCCTAACTTCCTACGTCGTCATACAGAAATGGATGGCCCCGCCCGGACGAGCCTGAGGAGCGAACGTGGACTTACAATGGGATGACCTCCGCATTTTTCTCGCCGTTTGCGATGCCGGGAGCCTGAGCGGTGCCGCGCGGCACCTGAAGGTGAGCCAACCCACTCTGAGCCGGAGGATTGCGGAGATGGAGTACGGGCTCGGCGAGCCGCTTTTCGTCCGCAAGAACCAGGGCATCACCTTGACGAAAACTGCAGCGAGGCTGCTTCCTGCAGCCCAAGGCATGGCGCAATGGGCGATGGAAGCTACTCGTTCACTGGATGCGAAGAACTCACCCGTGAGCGGCCGCGTACGCATCGCGGCGATACCATCGTACGCCTTCGATTTCCTGGCTCCGATCGCGGAAACGCTCAAGAGAAAGCATCCACACATCACGCTCGAGGTTTGCCGAGCACACAACGCCTGAATCTCTCGCTCGGCGAGGCGGACATCGCGCTCAGGAGATACTCGGCCGATGATCCTGATCTGATCACAGTCGATGAAATTGTCGTTCCGATCGGCGCCTACGCGAGCAGGGACTACGCGCGGAGACTGCCCGCGAAATACGGTTTTCGCGACCTCGACTGGATCGCATGGGCGGGAGAGCGTGAGATGACGAGCCCGAATCCGGAGCTCGCGGCCAGGATCCCGGACTTTCGGCCAGCTTTTACGTCTGACGATTACAGCGTGCAGGTCGCCGCCTGCCAGGCCGGCGTCGGCGCGATGGTCCTTCTGAAGACGTCCCATCGGCTCAAGCGACCGGGCGAGCTCGTGGAGCTCAAGCTCGAGCTTCCAGCCTCGCTCCGCGCAGAACTCACGATCATCCGCCACAAACGTATGGCAGATCTCCCCAAGGTCAGAATCGTCGTGGATCTGCTCAAGCAGGAATTTACCGATCTGAGGAAGACCCAGGGCGCGAGCAAACTTTGAATAGTGATACCAACGATCCAAGGCAGGTAAGAGAGAACAGGGACGTCTTAGCCAAACATTCAAGCGCGAGAGGCTCAAAAGTGTTAGAGTTCGTCCGAGAATACTGACACTTTCGCATCCTTGGTCTCCCGTGCACGGCCATAGGGTCGGAAAGCGCCACACTGTCTTCGTTCCCCGGGAGAATCGTCGCTGGTCGCCTACCGGATAGGTTTGGTTGCGCGGCCTGAATGCTGACTAAGACAGCGCCCGGTCGGATGGCCTCCAACCGGGCGACAATTCAACTAGTCAGGGAAGAAACGTGCCGTTGTCTATGCAGCAGCGTTCGTACCGGACATCTGATCGAAGCAATCCAGGGTACGAGCTGTATAGACTAGCGCCGCGCCTGCATTCATCGCAATCGCGACGCCCAGCGCCTCGGCAATCTCAGCCTTCGACACGCCATGCTTCATCGCAGCCTCAACGTGGCTGGCGATGCAGCCATCACAGCGGGTGGTGACCGCAACAGCAAGTGAGATCAACTCGCGCGTCTTCGCGTCGAGATGCTGTGCTTTATCGCCGGAATTGGCCAGAACCAGATATCCTTTGACCGTTTCCGGCGCGAGCTTGGACAAGTCGCCAACCCGCGATTTCACGCTAGCGCGATACTTCAGCCAGTCTAACATGCATTCTCCTCTTCTCTTCTGCTCTTCAGAACATCGTCACATCATATGAGACGAAGCTGTCAACAAACGCGCCACAGTTTCCGCGCGCGATCGCCGTGCAAGTAACTATCCGTGCGTTTCCGCTCCGGCCATCGCGTCGCGGCACATCGCGATACGCTTGAGAGCCATAGTCCCAGTGTAAACTCTGACTGAGAAACAGTTTGTGCTATCGTGCTGTGGGTTGCGAGAGCCGCTCAGGCCAGACTTGCCATAAAGCCAATTGTCTTTTTAGACCGCGCGCCCAAACATCAACGCGATCCCTGCGTTGTAATGGATTGCGTGAGGCCCGCCGACCAGACACAGCTGCCCATCGGACAACCGATCCGCAAAAGGCACGCGCATGGCTCGGGAAATATGGTCGCTGCGTATCCCAGACCGCACCTCGTTTGGTTTGGGGGTCTTGCTTTCTTCTATTTCCTGACCGCCAGCATCGCGTGATTTTTTGAATCAAGCAAACGAGATATATTCACTGGGCCGTTCAATTTTTTTGAAGTGAAATCCGCCGTCGTGCCCGAGCGCTTTGGTTTTGATATCAGTGCTCGAGAGCAGTTCGTAGGGAGATGGCGGCACAACATCAGGCCTTGTTGCATCTTGTCGGTCAAGGCGACTGGTCGGATCAGCAAGTGTTGGGCAAGATCCGTGAATTAGTACTGCCGGCCATCGAACGTCACGGAGAGATTGAAGCTTGGATCATCGATGATACGGGCTTTCCTGAGAAGGGGCGGCATTCGGTCGGCATTGCGCGGCAATATTGCGGTCAGTTGGGTAAGCAACCCATTTGCACGCCACATGCTTTCGAACCGCTTTGAGCAAAAGATCGTGCGGGATGTTGTCGAATAGTCCTTTGATGTCGAATTCAAGAACCCAATCATACTTCCAGCACCGCTCGCGCGTAACACCCACAGCATCCAGGGCCGATTTCTTCGGTCTGTAACCATAGGAGTCTGGAAGAAAAATTGGATCAAGAATCGGTTCAAGGTACTGCGCAACGACCATCTGCGCGATGCGATCGCTGACGGTCGGAACACCCAGAATCCTTTCGCCATCTCCCCCCTTTTTCGGAATGGAGACTGCACGCACCGACGGAGGAAAGTAGCTGCCCGGCTCATCCGATTCCAGATCTTATAAAGATTGCCCTTCAGATCTTTATCGAACCCCCGAGCGTCTGCCCGTCCACGCCAGCCGCACCACGTTTGGATTTAACCGCCTTATAAGCCCGAACAACACTTCTCTTATCGATGCTAAACGGCTTGTTTGTCGTGATCGTTGTATTCATCCTGTCTCCAGTTGGTCCATGATCACAACCGTCCTGTTCCGACCCCTTTGCTCCGGCCCCCATTACAGAGCCTTCAAAGCTCTTACGAGTCGGCCCGCCCCAGACTTTGGCATTGGTGCTCTCGCCTCGCGATTTTGGTCGCTTCAGTTTCTCCCTTGGCATCCAGAGTCTGGTTCCTGCAGTTCCACGCGAAAGCCTGCATCCGCTTCACGCCCCCTCTACGCCGGTTGCTGCCTACCCAGTAGTCAGGTTGCCGATAGGCATATCCCAGAAGATTGAGCGCTTCTGGTTTTAGCAACGTTCACCGGCTTTCGACGCGTCATCGAGGGTTCATTTTCATTCGTCTCGCGAACGCTCACCTGCCCGAATTCTCTTCGGACTTTTGATCCAACGCTCACGACCACGCCTTTTGAGCGCAGCCGCTTGGACTCGTTTGAGGCCCGCGCCTGTACGCCGACCCCGGGGGGCCCACCCCATCTTTTCGCGCAACTTACGCACATGGCTAGGCGTTCATCTCGAACTCTCCTTTCCTACGCTGCTGCAGCACACGCTCAATGGCTGGCCTGCATGACTCCCCTGCCGACGCTTCGCCAGCGCCCTCACGGACGCTGCCGCACGGCTCGGGGCCGAGTGGGACGCTACTCCTTCATCGTAATGGACTCTCACCATCTACTCCTTGCCGGCCTCCCGGCGCACACTCAGTAAGACTAGGAAGGTACGATGATCCACCTTATCCATTGGTCGGACTCGACCGACTCTCTACAACGTGGTTGCATCTGGTTATTGCTAAAACCATTTGGGAGTTATTGGGAATGAAAACGCTCGTTTTGACTGCTGCGCTGACGCAGCGCGGTTCCCGCCGCTCAAGCGCAATATCTCAGCGGCACTGGATCGAATCCTAGCACGCACACATCGTCCGGATACACCCTCAGCAACGGCACCTACGTGGCACCCTATGTTGCTACGAATCCGAACGGCACCCAGCGCGATAATTTCGGTACGAGCGGCAACTTAAATCCCTACACTGGCTCGACCGGCACGCGCACGCCGCGTTATTGAGGTCAGCTTGCATGACCGATTTCAAGACTGATCTAATCAAAATACGGGAAGCCTTCGTCTAGGAGCGTCGCCGTGTCGTGAAACCGCTGAGGCCACAAGGCCTCACATGCGAGCACAAACATAGCGGCACGGCAGATGTTGTCACCCTGCAGGCCGCCAAGGTCGAAGCGATTGACCGAGCGATAGCCGACGAAAATCGGCTCGGGTCGACGACCTCTACAAAGCCATTGTTTTGCAATGAGAAAGGCCCGCCAGGTTCCGCTGGCGGGCCTCATCGTTCACCGCCTCAGCCGGCGGGCGTGTGCTGCCAGCCGCTGCCTGTTGCGGGCTTTCTGAGATCTGCGCCGGCGCTTCATGGCTGCCTCGCCATGAGCTGGTCCATGATCATGTCGATGACCTTGATCTGAGCTTCCGACAGGCGTGCAAGCTTCTCGCTGGAGCTCTCCGGCTTGGCCGCGGCCTTGCCCATCCGTCGCGCCTGAAGCATCTGCTGCAGGTCCAAGAGCTCGCCCGTGATCAGCCAATTCATGCTGATGCCATGGCCGAGACAGTAGGAAGCGAGTTCTGCACTCATGGTCCGCCCGACCCAAGGAGGTGACGGCAAATGCCACTCATTCGCTAGCCACAGGAGACGGCGGTTCATGTGCAGGGGGAATGCTGCATCGTCATTGCGTAGCTGACCTTCCCGCCTAGTTTGCCACTCTCGGCGCCGTTTGGCGATGTTGCGCCGGCGGGTGAGAGCAAGCCCAGTTGCCTTGGCTTTGCGGGATTTTTTCGCCATAGCTCAGCCCTCGAGTCGCTGATCGCAAGCGTCCATTCCACCCCCAAGAAGGAAGTTAGCGGCGGCATGACTCGGCGCCCAACCGTCAGATACAGGCGCTGTCCCTACCACGCGCGCCGCTAACTTCAACGGCCCCAGCCTCAAGCGGCAGAAGCTGACCGTCGGACGTATCCGTCCAGGAAAACTTCACTGGCACAACTACCAGGACTGGCCGTCGCAAGTGGCTTGGCTATCAGTCTGGGATCGGAAGCAGCGCGGGCACGACTTGGCGCCGGATCATCCAGCTTGGGGAGCCTATTGTGATCAGGCGCTGTTCACCGCGTCCGCGCTGCCAATTGAGGTTGGCAGCGACGCGACTCAGCGCCGACCTTCTGCGTAGATAGCGTTGTCCCTACCACGCGCCCTAACCTCAACGGTTCTGTATTCGGGCTAGCTTTCCAAAAGCTGACGAGAGCCCGACGCAATTCACAAAACGAAAAAGGGTTCTTCCTTGGCCGACCTTTGTCACTACCGCTGCTCCTTGCGGAACTCACCCCAATTCTACACTGATCTCGTCCAGCGCGTCCGCTAGCGTCCTCAGAAACGGTTGATGCCAATCGTATTCATCAGACAGCAGCCAAGCCGGTAGACTGGCGACGTAACGGCTCAGAGCGATGACGCCCATAAGCGTTGTGGGTTTGGAGTGGATGAGCACATCTGCGTACTCCTCGAGAGCCAACCTCGCTTTCTCGCTGATTGCGTCGGCAGCATCAAATTCAGGTCCTTCGACAAGTTTTGCGGATATGGATACCACGGCATCGTGTTGCGCGGAAAGCCCGCGGTGATGCTCGGCGGATTCAATCGATCGTCGCAACACCAGACTTGGAGGTTGCGATGGGCATTCGAAAGCGACGATCACTGCGATCTGGACGGGCGCCGTTACCGTCCCCCGAAAGGCCGCCAGTTGCGGGGCGATCTGAACTTCAACGGTTCTGGTTGGGGATTGCTCAGGGAATGACCAGCGAGGATGCTGCGCTAACAGCTGGTACGTCGCAGGCTGTGGGAACCAGATTGTTCCGAAAGGCAGGCGGAATGCCACCAGCGACGTTCAGATCTTCAGCCAAGCCGCCATGCGGGCGGTATCTCTCTTTTGCGGAACGCGAGGAGATTGCACTTCTTCGCGTTCAGGGCCTTTCGCGGCGCGAGATCGGGCGCCGTCTTAGTCGATCTGCTTCGACCATTTCCCGTGAGTTACGACGCAGCGCCGCGACGCGTAGTGGCGGCTTGGAGTAGCGAGCCGAGAGCGAGCGCAAAAGATCCAGCTCATACTGGTTGAGGCTTCCCTTCAGCCCCAGAAGCAGTCGGTCGTTGCCGTGCCGCGGAGCATAGACAGCTTCCTGGTCAACCAGCACACCGTGTCGACGACGCGACACATCTCGATCAGCTGTTGCCAATCCCGGCTATTGCGGGCGAAGCACGAGAGCTACCGCGGACAGATTGCGCCGACCTTGCCGAGGCACACTTCAGCCACCATCCGCTCGAAGCCCGCGCGTTGGACGCAGCCGGCAGCGGAACGTCCAAGATCATCGTCGATCACCTCGATCTTAGACCACCCCAGCGCCGTCAATCGGTCGCGCATCGCGTATTGCAACGCGTTGCTCTCACGATTGTGCAGCACCCGATGGGCGGAGGACTGACGCACATGGAGGATCGCCTTGCGCTCAAGGTGGTGAGGGCGGACCTTGTCACTGATCATGACCGTCTTCCCTCTTCGCGAGCGTTGCGCTCAGCCGCGCATGGTCCAGCACCAACTGCGTCACCAGGTTCACCAGCGCATCCTGCGCCTCCTTCGGCAGCTCCCGCCACTCTGGAACCCCAACGGCGCTGTGCGCGATGCCACCCGCGAACAGGTCCATCTGATGCATGCCGAACCGCCGGTTGCGCCGAACCGGGTTCGCCGATATCGCCGTCGTGCTTGCCATGAGCCTCTCCCCGATTCTGGTCGTGAGAGACTCCGCATGCACCGGAAAGCGGTTCATTCAATGATGATGCCGCGCTCTTGACCATTGAATCGAGAAGCGACGACAACGCGTTGAGCGCTTCCAGGCTGACAAAGGGCTCCGCCGTTACCGCCCGCGCTGCTAGCTCAACATTCTTCCGTACCGTGCGGGGAGCTACCTTCATTGATGGGCACGTCGAAGGCCGACGCGATGGGAACCAATGGAGGAGTCTCGGCACTTGAAATAACTTTCAGGCGGGAGCGCTTGTCGCTCCAATCAGTGAGAGCCTCGAGATTCAGGCGAGTCGAAGCCAGTTCATTCCAGGATCTCGCCACCTCATGCCATCTCTCTTGTCGTGCGGGCAAAAGCTCAAGCATCCTTTGCGCCTTGCGTGCAGCCGAGAACTTCCCGACGCGCTTAGCCTCTTCCAGGGTCTTGCGCAGCTTCGCCTCGATTTGTTTCCATCCGTGGCCGGTAGATCTACCCTCGATGAAGTAATCGATGGAGATACGGAAGGTCAGAGCGCGGGTTGCGGCGGCTTCCGAGTCCAATTCGGGTTCGTTCAACCATTTTCGAAGAGCTTCGAGCCGCTCTCGCATGCTAAGGGAGGGATCGTCGCCATCCTCGAATATCAAGAATGAGCCGAATGACGCGATATCGAGTTGCAGGTCCAGATCTTGCGCTTCTAGCCAACTGACGATTGCTTCTATTGGCGACATCGCTTTAGCTCCTTGCAGTCTTGATTGTGCTCGTGACTGGTAGGGTAGGCGCTGAAAGCGATTTGGCTCAGAGAAGATCGCGCTAGTCAACTACAAGAATTTGTAGGTAACGAAAATCGGCTATGTGCTTAGCTTCCGAACATCCGTCGCGGTGACGGCGCTTCGGGCTCGCAGCGGAGAGGGCCAATCATGGAGCGCCTTGCGCTATGCCAAGCTACCTTACCAACTATAACTTAAAAGGAACCCATTCCGATCTATACGAGATCTTCCTGGAAAAAGCGCTAGGGCGTCTGGAAGGTAGTGACGACTATTGGGGCACCTACCCAATGCCACCCTGCATGGCCAAACTAAACTACGTCGAATCGCGGTCGCTAGACGGCGGAAAACAGCAAATGGCGAAATGGGTCTTTAGGACACACGCAGGGCAAGCTCAGATATTTCCCACTCGGAGAGGCTTCGCTCTTGTGTTCGATGACAAGACGTTGGGGCTCTACGCTTCACCGGCTGCTGCGGCAAAAGATTTAACCAATGGCAGATGCGCGTGGCCCTTCGCAGGGGACCCATCCAAGATGGGCATTCCGGAGAAAATCGGCGAGTGGCAATGGGTGCCCTAGCTTAGCTAGTGTCCGTCCATAAACGGGATTTTTCCGCGCTTGATCGGGCGGGAGCGCTGGTGCATGGCCGCAATTTGGCCGGAGCAAGTCATTGGTAACGACAGTTCGCGAGAAGATTGCGGGCATTTTTGCGTTTTTCATTTGCGGCGGGCGTGTCGAAGCGCGCCGCGAACAGCAGCGTCGGGGCCGATGCCGTTGAGTGGGGTCAGACGCTAGCGAACCTGGCCAATAGCGCCATGTTGTAGGCGACGACCGACGACCAGACATAGGCCTGGAAGTGCGCGAGCCCGCGCCAGGTACAGCGACCCGGGCCGAAGGCTCGCTTCAAGCACGAGATGTTGGCTTCGATGCCGGCGCGGAAGTTGCGCAGCTTGCGATAGATCCAGTGGCTCTTGACCATGTCTTCGACCGTGAGCCTGCACTTCTTGTGGAATGCCATCCCTTTCGATTACGAGATGTATTGGCTTGCTCGCCAGTGATCCCGCAACGCCTGGTCCTCGCGTCCATGCTGCCGTGCTTGGCGAACAGGAGGTCCATCGTTTGCGGGGAGATGTTCAGCGACTTGGCCACGGCCAAGGCGTTTGGATTGGCTGGCACCGAGACCAGCGAGGTCTCGACCAGCTCGCTGCGAACGAAGGTCACGCCCCAATCGCTGCCTTCGCGCTGCTTGCTTTCGAGGGGTCTGAAGCCGACGCTGACGGCGCGCAGGATGCCCGCGTCGATCAGCTTCCTGATTTCACCGATGCGCTCGGACGTGCCGAACGGGGGCCATCTCAAGCTGGCCCCGGAGCTGCTTGTTCTCGACGCGCCTAGCCCTCATCGCGAGTTCTTATTGAAAGGATGGTTCGGGTCTGTTGGGAAGCCGTCATCATCGATATCAAGGCCGTAACCACGCAATTCGATCACCCTTTTAGTTCGGTCATGACATGCTTTGCATAGCGATTGCAGCTCGCCGAGCGCAAACTTGTTCCAGTCGCCCTTGTGCGGCTCGACGTGGTCGGCAACGGTCGCGATAGCGACGAGGCCGCGATCCAGGCAGAATTTGCACAGCGGATGCGCCTGAAGCTGCAGCTTGCGGCGGCGTGCCAGAAGCCCGTGTCGTAGAAGTGCCTCCACTCGCTGCTGGGCCTGCTCATCCGATCAGCGCCGCTCGTGGCCGCTGATTTAAATTCTGCGAGGCTCGCGTTGCCCAACGGCTATTGTCAAGCTCGTAGCAGCCGTCATTGTTCTTTCTGTCGAGCGTATGGCCACCGGGCGGCTCGCCCATGTTGGCCAGGAAGGCTTCGAAGCTCCGACGCCAGCGGTCGCAGATTGTGATGCCGCGCCCGCCGTAGTTTTTGAAGGCCTTCGTGCGCGGGTTCGTGCACCGTTGGATCATCGCCTCCCAGCTATGATAGACTCGCGTCTTTTGATGGCGGCCAGCATGTCCATGACGGGGACGTTTCCGGCGTCCGATCTGCGCGGCTTGATCCCGTTTCAAGCAGCCTCATGAGCGCGTGCCGCGTCGGAGATGACCGCTGATCGCTTCGATCTGCTCCCCGCAATCGCACTCGTAGAGCCAACAGATGCCTCCGCGGGTTCTACCGACCTCGATCCGAACCACCAGTCGCCCGAACCGCTGGCCAGTGAGATTGATCTTCGCTGGCATGAACACCTAGCCTATCAACGCTTCAATATCGACCGGCTTCATCGTGGTGCGGTCGCGCGAGCGCAGGCCGAGCAGCATGGCGAGCGCCACCGCGCCGTCGATGCGAAACCGGGCCTTGTCCTTGTCGAGCTTGCGATTGCCAGCCGGGTCCATCGTGGTTGAGATTGGTCTCGCCGGTCTTGCGGATGACGTTCGAATGCAAAAACTCCGTGAGGTGTTTGACTATTGGGTCCGACTAGACCGCGACAATTGTGAACTGGTTCGCGCTGGTGTGAACTGGTTCGCGCTGGCCTGCTTCGATTTCGGCGGCCATCGTCGTACAGAACAAACGAACTGCCTTACACAAGTAGCCAACTTAAGCTGGCGTATGTTGATGATGAAATCCTCAAGCGTGGCATTTTCCGCCTTGCGGAGGCTCTTGACTGCATCGGTGGTCAGCTTGCACACCCAAATCAGGGCAAACTCTTGCCGGCTCTTGAGGCAGCCCTTCTCCTCGACCAGATACAGAAGGATTTTCCAACCGCATTCGATGGCAATCAGTGGTGGAGACGCCGTGTACCGGGTTGGATGAATACCTACGTAGTTCAACGTTTACGCAATGCTCATGCTAGTGGAAGTGGATATCTGTATAGCGGTTTGGACGCCGTGAAGGAGGCAATAGCGGAACTTCCGTTGGTCCAGAAATATCTTGACCGTAAGGCAAGTTCGGAATGACCTGCGAGCAGAAAATCACTTCGCCAAAATGCACGCCCGCCTGATCGCCCAACGACTACACTGTGCTCGAAGACGGCCAACCCATCGGCCATACGGCTCGGCGCGACCGAAGATAGATGGAGGCGGGGGGCGGGTCCTTTGGGGCCTGCCGAACAAGCGGGGTACGCGCGACCGCGCCTGTTGAGGATATCTGCTGCGAGAAACTTCATGGTTGCAGTTGGTCTCACTCAATGTCGGTCTCCCGATAGGGACTAAATTCCGCATCGCGCGAAATGACAGGGCGGGCCACGGGCCGACACCGCTCACGAAGCCACGCACCGCCCTTCATTGCGGCTGGCGCAGCCGAATGCCGCACCATCGACTACAAGAGCACGAGCCGCGGCAGCTTGAATGATCTTACGACGGTTGGCGTCGAGCCCCCGTATGCACTCCTCGTCTGTCTCATCGAGGTTACTGGGGGCGCGCGTTCATCTCGTACGCGACGCCCACGATCCCAAATGGTACGACCACCTCAGTCATCCTTTCGGGGACCAGTATCATTTCGATGGCGTGACCTTTGAGACCGTCCCAACGAGACCGGCGGAATGCGCCGCCGTTATGCGCCGGGTCCTTGACCAAATGGCAAATGCTGGTGGAGCAGCCACATCCCCAATCTTCGACGGTCAGGGTCGATACATTCCACTTGCTCGCTGAGTTTGATTGCCGGGTCCGGTTGGGGGGGCATTCGCGATCCGGGCCGCTAAGCCGTCGCGACAGTGAGAGGCTCCAAACCTGCACATGGGATATTTTTCCTGCCCGTTTTCGACAATTTGCGGCGGTCAAAACGAAAGCGCCGCCGCGCTCGAGATCTGAGTGGTTGATAGGAACTTCCCTGCCCCCCGGCCCACTTAGAGCCTAGGGACGGGCTGTTTGCACGCGGCTCTGATAATTTTACCTAGCCCGTGACAACGGAGGACCGTTGCAGGTGATGAGATCAATGGCTTCCGTCTTGCTGTTGGGCTGCGTGGAAGAGGTATGCCAGCTAAAGTTCTGTATGAACCTTACTGCGCCAAGCCACACTGGTCACCCCGATCTGCACCAGCTGTCTTTCTTCCGTAAAGGCGAAACGGGGTGTGAGGTACCTATACGCCCAGCACAAAACGTCGCGATGGGCGAGGTGCGTTCGTCTCAACTCGCCCGCATAGTGAGCTAGCCTCACTCGCGGGAGCGTTCTGGCGGTTGGGGATTGCTGGCAGGATTGCTGTCGAACTTAGATATTTGATTGATGATCCCGCTACGGGCGACCGGCTGCAAGTCCGCTTCTAGCGCGTCAGCAATCTCCCTTTCATAGACCTCTTGATCATCCACGTAGAGCGTAAAGGATTTCAAATATTTTTCCTTCTTCGTCGGATCTTCGATTGTTGCCTTCGTCCACCGATAGAGCGGATAACTTTTGACGCCGTTTTGCTCTGCCGCGGCGACATACTCCGCAAAGGCGTCGAACTGACATTTCGGTGCCGCGCCATGCGCCGTGAGTATATCGAATAGAGGCCTCAGTGCCGGATCGCGAAAATTTCGACGTATTGATTCCGCTACCGCAGTATCGCGGACATCAAACCTAACTTGATATTGCCACTGAGAGGTCACGAGGTCGTACCGTTTCACGATGCATTGGCTCATTCTACGCCAGTTCGCTCTGGTTACAAAACGAGGCATCGCCGACTTCTGTCACAAAGCTCAGCAGACATTATGTGGCGAACTTTAGATTCGCGTCACTAGCCTAGTTTGGCGGATATGGATACCGCGGCATCGTATTGCGCGGAAAGCTCGCGGTGATGCTCAATCACATCAAAAATCGAATCGAATTCAGTCGCCATGGCGCATTTGCCCCAGGCCACGGGAGATCGGCACCAATCAATCCTGGTAGGTGCTTGCGGCACGTCTCCGCGCTACTTCTTGCTCGCACCCCTGAGAATTCAGCCCTCCCGGGGAGCCAAGGTGGTCAGTCTCGCTAATCCAGAGGCGAAGGCTGGCCACCAAAGTTTGCGGCGTGTGGTAGGGACAGCGCTTCAGGGTTTGGTCCACTACGCGAGCGCCGAGTCATCGTCGCAAACTTCGCTGGCAGCGCGGACGTGGTAGGGACAGCGTCGGATTCTCGCATCTCTGACTGGCGTCACGTCCGCGCTGTTTTTTTTGCTATTCCCTTATTTTGTGACAGATGTCGAGTGTGGATCAGCTGATGACGCCGTTGCAGAAAATTCGGGGACTGGGTGAATTTCGCTAATCGGCAGCGCTGGCACCTAGTTGGAGTGTGCGTGGTGGCCGTGTACGCTGCCGACCAATCCTGGTAGGTGCAACGGAGACCATTCTTCGATAATAAAATGTGAGGGCATACCCGTGGACGTTCACCCCGACGCGGCCTGTGCCTGGCAGCGCGGGCGCGTAGGGACAGCGTCCGACTACGCCGCGGACGCCGAGTCGCGTTCGCGCGGCCTCCTCCAGTCCGCGCGCGTGCGCCGCAGAGCGGAGCAAATACGATGCCGAGATTTATTGCCTCGTACGATCTGAAAGAGACCAAACCAGACGCGCACGAAGATTTCGCCGATAAAGCGATCGAGCACGGATGGTCTCCATGGATTTTGGACCATGATCAAACTACCCTTTTTACTCTTCCTAGCACTACCTTGCATGGGTCGTTCGTCGATCAAACGCACGCGGTCGCCGCTCTCAACGCAACAAGGGCGGAGACGGAAAAAGAGCTTGGGATCAAGGTCATAATGGAAAAATGGCTGGTCGTTCGATACGAAGCCATGCCAGACTTTGACTCCAACGAAAGAGAGAAGACGGGCTAGAGCATTCGTCACTTAAGTTGACGCATAGCCTGCGTGTCGAAAGTAGTTTGCACATTCCTGTGCTGAGAAGGCATCAAGTACCTCGCCGATCTTGTCCCAGAGTGCGTCGCGGGTTCGCGCGGCGGCCTTGCGCAGGAGAGCCTTGAGCTTGGCGAAGAGCATCTCGATGGGGTTGAGGTCGGGTGAGTAAGGCGGCAGGAAGACCAGCGTTGCGCCCCTGGCCTGGATGATTTTCTTCACCTCTTCGCCTTTGTGAGCTGGCAGGTTGTCGATCACCACCATGTCTTCCGCCGCGAGGGTGGGAGCGAGCACTGCCTCAACATAGGTGAGGAAGGCGTCGCGATTCATGGGGCCATCCAAGACCCAGGGAGCGCTGATGCCGTCGCAGCGCAAGCCAGCGGTAAAGGTGGTTGTCTTCCAATGTCCCCAAGGCTGCTGGCCGATCAGCCGCTGGCCTCTGGGACAGCGTCCATAGCCACGGACCATCTTGGTATTGGTCCCAGTCTCGTCGACAAAGACCAGCTTCTTGGGATCAAGGCCTGTTTGGCGGACCCGCCATTGCTCACGCGCCTGAGCAACGTCGGGCCGATCCTGTTCGGCGGCGTGCAGGCTTTTTTTTGAAGCTGATGCCATGGCGCTTGAAGAAGCGACGGATCGAGCCCTCCGTCGTCTGCAGCCCCAGCGCCTGCTGTATGCGCTGCGCCAATTCTACCAAGGTCAGATCCGGTTCCTTGGCGTTGAGTTCCAGCAACCAGGCTCGATGCGGCTCCAACGGAGACCGGCTTCTGCCACCGCGCGGCGTCGGGCTGACACTGCCGGTCGCATCGTTCCGCTCAGTCCAGCGCACCGCTGACGAGGCGCTCACCCGATACATCCGTGCCGCTTCCCGTCGCGACGTCCCAGCCGCCACTTCCGCCACAAGCCGGCTGCGAAGATCGTTCGAATAGGCTTTTCCCTTCATCTGAGCCCCCAAATCTGGTGGAGCCCAGCGACTCATATTCGCGGCAGTTCGGGAATCCCCCCGGCCATCACAATCGATTCAACTCAGCCGCCGAATGCTCTAGCAGCTAGCCAACAGCTTGGATTTCCCACCTGGCGTGGCGCGAGGCGATTGATCGAGCAGATCAAGACCGAAAAGGGCATAAACATTACACCGACGGATAATCTCTACCATTGCGCTGTGAAAGGCGGCGCGAAAAAGTGTTTTTCATAAGCACTCGAAGGAAGCGGGCGCACTTCTCGAGAAAGTTCGAGGCTGGAAGACGGTATAAACTCGCCCTCTGATGCAATATTTCCTTAGAAGATGAACCGTAAAGTTGATCGAGCACAAGTTTTCTGCACCGGCCAAGCCAACGCCGACACGCTGGCCATTTCATGCGCGTCAACGGTTTCGGCAGATCAAGGATCGTCTTCGGGGCGCTGAGTTCGGCAAGCGCGCTTGACCGCTTCGAGTGCGTGATAATCAGTCTTTTACTTTTCCTAAAACGCCCACCTACATCGGCATTGTCATAGAGAACTCTAGGCAAGGAGCTATGGCTGATTCTGGGTGACGCGGCCTGATCAGGCGGCGTGGCTTTCAGCGGTCGGAGTGACCTCGATGCCGTCAGTAAACTTTACACCGGCGATGACCTTCGGCAACTGATTTGTTCCTTTCAGTCGGCGCCAGGTCTTCGATGCGGCGTCGGTCAACTTGAACACCATCAGCTTCGCGGATTTCGGCGAGAGCGTCTTTCGTTCGAACCGTCCGGTGCCGCACCGGGGCGAACACGCTCTCGATCGGATTCGAGGTGCGCAGATGAACCCAATGCTCAGCGGGGAAGTCGAAGAACGCGAGCAGCGCCTCACGATCCTTGATCAAGCACTCGACCGCAGGCCCGTATTTGGCACGGTATTTCTCGACGAAGGTGTCGATCGCGGTTTCGGCGTTCGCCCGGCTCGGTGCCAGATAGACGTTCCGCAGATCGTTCTTCATCGCGCCCTGGACGGATTTGGCGGCCTTGTCGAGCACGTTGCTGACTTTGTGGCACCAGCACCGCTGGTGTCGCGTGCCGGGGAAGACCTCGTCGAGGGCCTTCCAGAACCCCAGCGCGCCGTCACCGACCGCCACTTCAGGAGCGATCCGCAGGCCGCACTGCTTCACATCGATCAAGAGCTCACGCCAACTCTGGGCGCTCTCGCGGGCGCCCACCTGGAAGCCGACCAATTCCTTGCGGCCCTCCGGCGTCGCACCGACCAGCACCAGGATACATTCGTTGTGATCCTCCATCCGGGCCTGCAAATAAACGCCATCGGCCCAGAGATAGATAGACGTAGCGCCGCGCCGACAGGTCACGTCGCTGCCAACGCTCGTACTCGGCCTGCCAGTCGGCCGTCAGGCGTGCAATCACGGACGGCGACAGGTTCGGCGCATCCTTGCCGAGCAGCACCGACAGCGCGTCCTGCAAGTCGCCAGTCGAGATGCCGCGCAGGTAGAGCACTGGCAGCAGGGCATCCAGGCTCTTGGTGCGCCGCGCCCACAGCGGCAGGATCGCCGAGCTAAAGCGGATCCGATTGGCCCCGCAGGCGCCGCGGTCCCGAACCTTCGGCCGGGCGACCTCCACCGGGCCGATGCCGGTCTGAATTTGCCGCGCCGGTCCATAGCCGTGCCGGACCAGCCGGGCCCGGCCGTCGGGCAGTGTCGGCTCGGACGTGCTGGCCAGAAACGTATCGACCTCGATCTCGACCGCCCTGGCAAGCAGCTCACGCGCCCCAGCGCGCAGGATATCGGTCAGTGGATCGTCAACCGTGGAGGGCTGACGAAAAGCAAGAACGTTGGTAGTCTCGGTCATCGCGTATCGCTCTCCTTGAGAGATCTGGCAGGCTGGACACCCGCCTCGATACGCCGCCTCTCTCAACCCGTCATCACCCAGTTTCGGCCATAGCTCCTAGGCAAGGCCCCTGCGCTCTAAGCAGAACGGCTTCCATTGCCAGCCTGCAAAGCACTAAGGAACGCAGTCTTCGCCTGCTCCCGCTGCTGATCCTGTGACACCGGCATAGAATGTACGCAACACACCCTGCACGTGCGTCGTGGACTGACAAGTGGCGGCGTATGAACGCTGGGTTCCGCTGCCAGCACTGAAATTGCTGCTTCCGCCGCATCATCGCAATGCCGCAGCCTCCTAGCTGCCCACGCCCTGAAATGGACCCGCGGAGCGGGACCGCTTGAACCGGTTTGTTAGTTGGAAACTGACCGCTCCTGATCCGTTTCTATCACGCTGCGAGAAACCCTGTCTGCTGCTGTTGCTGTGTGATGGGGTGGACACCCCTCGACGGCATCGATATGCCAAAGTGTGAGGGATGTTGAACCGTCACAAAAGAGGAGGCGTCCGTGAAGGAAGTTAGCACGATTGGACTAGACTTGGCGAAACATGTTTTTCAGGCACATGGCGCAGACGCTGGCGGCGACGGTTTTCCGCAAACAGCTGCGTCGTGACAAAGTGCTGGCTTTCTTTGCCCGGCAGCCAGCGTGCCTGGTAGCGATGGAAGCCTGCGCCAGCGCCCACTACTGGGCTCGTGAGATTGGCAAGCTGGGTCACACAGTGCGGCTGATTCCACCGCCTATGTAAAGCCCTTTGTAAAGCGCCAGAAAAGCGATATGGCCGATGCAGAGGCGATTTGCGAAGCGGCCCAACGCCCCACTATGCGCTTTGCCGCCGCGCAGAGTGAGGACCAGCAGGCAAGCGCGGTCGTGTTTCGCGCTCGCGATCTTTTAGTCCGACAACGTACTCAGATCATAAACGCGTTGCGAGGTCACCTCGCCGAATACGGCATGGTCGTTGCAAAGGGGGCGTCCAATGTCGCCGCGTTGGTTGAGCACGCGCAAGCTTCCGGGAGCAGCGTGCCAACGGCGGCGCAACCGGCGCTCGATATCCTGGTCAAGATGCTGGGGATGCTGGGAGAGCAAATCAAACAGCTCGATATTGAGATCGCGCGACGAGCCCGAGAAGAGGAAGTTGCTCGACGGCTTATGACGATTCCTGGCATCGGCTCAATCACGGCGACAGCTCTGATGGCGCTAGCGCCTGCCCCTGAAAACTTCAAACGTGGCCGGGATTTCGCCGCGTGGTCGGGGTTGACGCCGCTGCAACGTTCCACTGGTGGAAAACAGAAGCTCGGCCAAATATCCACAATGGGTGAGCGAACGCTGCGGCGTCTCCTCATCATCGGGCCAGTGCGGTGGTGAAGCTGGCTCGCCGACGCGGTGCATCACAAGGGACATGGCTGGAGCGCATGCTCGCTCGTAGGCCGCCCATGCTTGTCGTCGTCGCTTTTGCCAACAAGATGGCTGTACCGTTTGGGCTTTGACAGTCAACGGTGGGGTCTACCAAGCTCCGGTCGCAAGCGGCTTAATCGCTTAGTCCGCCCGACCAGAGGTCGTCGAGGAGGTAGGAAGGTCAAACGGAAGGTACGGCGCAACAGTCGATGAGACAGGGTCAGGAAAACCAGTACATGCCCAGGTGCTTCCAAGCACGCTGCTGTGATTTGGATCTGATCCGCGAACTCCCATACGGGCCCGCGACATCTGACGGTCGCAATAAAGGCCGGACCGATGTCAGCACCCGACTACGCGCAACACCTGATCGAAAGATTCTTCTTGCATCCAGCGGGGCGTCCACAGATGTGGGCGCCTGCAGCGCGATCCCAGCCGTCTGAGCGCATGCTGCTGCCAAAGATCGGTTTTATGGGAGGTGGCAGTCTGGAGAATCATCAAGCATTTATCGAAGGACTTCGCGAGTTGGGATATGTCTCTGGTCAAACAGTGATGCTGGAGACGCGGATCCATGGCGCAAGCTCAGAACGCGTGACGAATTTGCTCGCGAGTTTGTCGACTTACAATGCGACGTTATTTTTGCTTCGACCCCGCCTGCGGTCGTCGCCGTCATGAGTGCCACGTGTCATTCCGACCGTCGGCATTGATCTGGAAGACGATCCGCTAGCCAACGGATGGGCACAAAGTATTGCTCGCCCGGGAGGTAATCTTACTGGCCTATTTCCAGGCCTTCCTGAACTGGGTGGCAAGCAGATCGAGCTTCTCAAGGAAGCGATGCCGCGCCTCGCCGATGTCGCGGTTCTCTGGGACGCAAATTTCGGAACAGCACAGTTTCGCGCGACCGAAGCGGCGATCCAAGCGTCGGGTGTGAAGCCGCTATCGTTGCCGGTCCGGCAAGCGAGTGACATCAATGGCGCCATCGAACGCGCCCTGCAAGAGCAGGCACAAGGGTTAATCGTCCTCACCCCGCCAATGATTTTCATACAGCGTGCACTGATTGTCGATCTGACTTTGAAGGGCGGCTTGCCGATGATCAGTGGCTTCACCTCGTTTCCTAAAGCTGGCGGGCTGACGGCCTACGGCGCGGACCTTCCTGCGATGTTTAGGCGTGCGGCGAACTTTGTTGATCGCATTTTGCGAGGTGCAAAAGCGAGCGAATTGCCTATCGAACGGCCCAACAAGTTTGAGCTTATCATCAATCTCAAGACCGCGAAGACACTTGGCCTCGAAATACCGTGGCAGCTTCAGCAACTCGCCGACGAGGTGATCGAATAGGAGGCAATTGGTGCGATTCATGAGTTCGGTTGCGGCCCATCGCATCAATTCGCTGCTTCGTAGCAACCACGTCGTTTTAGGAGCAGAGCGGACCTGACCGAAATTATGAGCAGGGGTCGTAGTAACAGTCGATCCCTCGGTGCGGAAAACACAACCGGCGTCCGTTAGCCGGGCCGGCCAAGTCTCTGTGTAAGATGAAACCACGGCCTCGACCCGAGAGCGCTCGGCGCTAACATCGAGCATGCTGCAATCAAGCGCAGGCTTGCTCTCATCCGTCAACGTAAAGTTCTGGCCAGCCAGTCATTCCAGTCGAGCGTCGGATCGCCGATGCGCTGCTGTTTGAAGCGGCTGGCCAGCGTCTTGCGGGCTGCCTTCGAGAGCTGCTGATACAGAAAGCGAAGTTCGACGACGGTCTCGCGGCGGTTTCGCTTGACCAGATTGCTATCCGCCTCCCGACGCTTCAGCTTTCCGATCAATCCAATCGGCCCGGCGGGTGCAAGCCCCTCTCCGCGTAGGAGCGCAGTCGCCTGCTTCTCCAACACTATACGTTTGAGCTGCTGGTTGATTGTCATCTGTGCAACCGGCTGGCCCGCTCGCCGTCGCGCGATGAATGGACCCGATTTTTCGCAACGTCAACGTAAATTCTGATCAGGCGCTTTCCTTCAGCAGCGGGAAAACATCAGGCGACGGCGCGTCGCTGCAATCGAGAACGTCTAACGTAATCAGTCGTTTGGTGAGTGCCTAGCGCAACCTCGTCCGCGCTTCGCTCATCCCGACCCGACTTTTTGGCCTTGGGAACCACGCTGGCGGAAAGGGAATGTTCGCCTATTTCGCCGGGACGGTTTCAAGTGGAGCTAAACGACGGGTGGTCCTCCTATATGGACGCATCGCGTCGACAATTGCGCTGTGGGCTTGCGGTGGCGGTGAATGGCGTTGTGTGCCTCAATCTTGTCGGGACCATCGGCGCGCTTCTACCTACGGTAACACCACAATTCGATCCGAATGGCGCTGCCGGGCCCTCTCGATCGCAACTCGGCACGCGGAGGGGAAGGTCAGTGCAGCGCTGACTGTGAATTCATAGTCCGCGACTGTATTGTGGGGCGAGACGATCCGGAAGCGCCATTTGCGCTTCCCGCTTGGCTTCTTACCGTGCTCGCGCTCCCATAGCGAAGTGTCAAAGCGCATCTCTGCCCTAACGACCGTACTTTCAGCCTGAAATGTCGACATGCCAGCGGCCACTGCGCTCGACAGTGCTGTGCCGTTCAGCGCATCACGTGCGATTCGGCCCCCATCGCTCGCCACGTCCCAAAGGCATGACGCATCCTTAGGCTGGTATTTGTCGGGCTCGCCGTCGATGGGTTGATGGGGCCCCTCATAGCGCCTCGGATCCCCATAGAAGTGCAACGCGACCTCCAAGTCGGCGACCCGATGAAGCAACACACTCGCTTCCATCGCGATGAGATCGGCTTCTGTCATCCTGGGCTGGCTGCGCCTTCGCGTTCGTTCGGGGTCGCCTTTTGATACTGCGATTATGTCACGCTCGCCTAGTAGGCGGCCAAGCGGCATTCCTCGTCGCCGTCGTCGTAGCCGACGCCAAAAACGACTGAGCATTTGGACGGTGCCTACGTCGTACACGCCGACCTGGCGAAGGATATCAAGAATGAGGGCCGGTGTGTCTTCATCGGCTGTACCCTAGTCTCTTCCGCGCGATCATTGCGGACCAATAGCTCCCCATCGCGGAGCCGAAGAAGCCACGTCGTAGTTCGATGCTTGGTTCCGTGCAGACGTCTACGCGCCGTGGGCACAGCTTGCGCGCCGCCGCTTCGGCGTCCTCCAACTTCGAGTGCTTCGACGCAAAGGCCCATTTGCCCGGCCGGGGCTCGCGCACGTACTTGTAAACGTAGAACTTGCGATTTCTCCACGTTCACAATTACCGCTTCGTTCTCGCTCCCACACCTATGACAACTGATAGGCCGGTTCTCTCTCCTTCGTTATTACGAGTTGCCACCTTGGCGGATCGAGCATTGCGGACAATGATCTTGCGCGAGCAGCCGGATTTGCAGGTCTCAATTTCGCCGAGCTCGATCAGTTCGAAAAGCACGACTCCGAAATAGCGATCGCCAAAGCGAGTAGTGCGCTTCGCACCCTTGTGCCGTCGCAGGGAGTGGCTGCTAATGCACCCACCTGTCGCTCTCTCATCTTGCGGCGTACGTGCGGATGCTTTCGCAGGACACGACGCGGCGCGCGGGGCAATGGCCGTTGGCATTGACCTACGCATCGTCGGTCGAGCAGCGGCTTACCTCCTAGCCAGGCGCCTCGCGTTAATCTACGTTCTAACGCTGGTATCCGTTGCCATGCGGATTGAGTAGGCGAGAAGAGAGGTCAGCTCTCCCCCCAATCTTGCTCATTAAGCGGGTCCCAAAGATGACCTATCGCTCCTTGCGAGCCTCCAATTCGGCTTCGATCCGAGAATACGTTTGGGTAATATGGTGCGTCGTAAGCTGGAAACCCTGCGCTCTCGCCTCTTGAATGTCTGCCAACCGACCATCACGGGGTAATGTAAGGCGAGAACTGATATTGAAGTGAGGATACCGTCCTTTGATCCGCGGGTGAATTTCGGCCGCAACTTCCACGTCCGCAGATGAAATGTATCTGCCGCCCCATCTTTCGATGATCTGTTTAATTGGGTACGCTCGCTTCAACGCTCCTTTGGTCGTGGTTTGCGCATCGAGCCATTCGTAGGCGATCCTGATGCAGTCGTCATGTTCGTGGACATTGTTCTGTCGCTGATAGCGGACGTGCTTTTTGGCTTCGGCGATTTGCTGGGCGGTGAGCATGCGATCGAAAATCCTTTAGTCGGTTCGATGAGGCAGGGTGAGGCTCGATCCACGCCCTTGGTCATTCCATGCAATAATCCTAACTATGCAGTGAGTTGTGTGGCGCGGCATTCGGCGATGAGGACGTCCGCCCCTGTCCTGTCGAGATCATCGCGAAGAATTCAAGCCTCCGGAACCCCTCACATCGGCATTGTCGCATCAGTTGCTTTTTCTCACGATCAACGGCTCAAAGATTAGCATCGACCCCACAAGTGGAGTACCGCCAAAGCTGGCATGGGCGGCAGTTTTCAAATCACACCGCATCCAGCGTCTGCTATGCTCCTGATAGCGGCGGGGAGCAGACATCGCCGGACTTCGCATATCGAGTCGCCTATTGATTTTTCATCCACGGCTACCCCGCCCAGCCACTGTGCGGGGCTGTTCCGTCTGCGAGGAGGTCCAATCCCTGAGAGCGCTACACGTCAGGCACGCGTCGGCCAGTTCTCGCCACGACTTCCCGACTTCGATCCACATGCCTTTGCGGGCTGGCAAACCATCAAGCATTCTTCGGGCATTAGAAGCAAGACGCATAGTATCCAAATTCGCGGCGCGCTCAGCCTCTTCGACGACTTTACGCAGGGCCGTTTCGGAGAGCCTCCACCCGAAGTCGGTAAACCTGCCTTCCGCGAAATACTCAAAACAGACTCGGAACGTCAAAACACGGCCAACGATCGTATGGGCCTGCAATCCCACCTCGCTCAACCAATGTCGGAGAAACTCTACCTGCTTGTGGCTGCCGAGATCGACAAGGTCAGCACCGTCGAACATCAAAAACGCCGCCATGCCAGCGATGTCAACTTGTACTTCTGTGTCCTGTTTTTCGAACCAATCGCTAATGATTATCAAGGGCGTCATTGGCTGGTCCAAAGTCGACCTCTGTGCCAACCCAACAGGGATTTGGTGGAGCGGAAACACATTGAGCAGCCACGCCGCAACTTCACGTTCATCATCATCCGCCATGGCATGGAGCCTCGGCCAGTGTCATTTTGCCAACGCCTTCCGCGCCGCATCGAACGGTTCCTGATCTTTCGGTTCCGCAAAATCAAACAAAGACTCTGGGGCATATGTCGCGAGACGCTTGGCTAGGAACGATTGCGGCTCCCAATCTTGCCCCTCGCGCTTCTCGAAAATGATGACATCGCGGGTAGAATAACCAGCCCCCTGAACATCGCAGTCGACCGAAAGCTGAACGCGCCACAAGCCGTCCTTGACCGTTTGTTGCTCGTCCAGCGTCGGCAGGTAGTGCATCTTAACACCATCGCCAATAATGCAGCGACCGCGCCGTAGAAGATCCCCCAGCTTGCCTTGCGCTGTCGTCACGAAGTTAAAGTTAGCGGGATCATGTAGAAAGCGCCGGTTCACTCCCGTTTCGTTGCTTGTGGCCTCGTCAGCAAGAAGTGAGAGTGCGAACGCCCGCCAGCCTAGTTCCATCGGTTTTGCAGACGGCGTCACAAGTGTCACTGTGCCATCGCGTCCCACCTCCCAGGTCACCGTAGAGTCGTCCTCTGCTTTATCAGTCCGGTGTCTGGCCCACGAGAGCACAACCGGCTCGCCTGCGTCGGTCTTTCGGCCACGCTCCCATCCTTTGGGAACGAAGTGTGCGACCTTCGCGACCTTGGCGAAGATTTGCTCCGCCGTCTCGCCATCCTGCGCTCGCCAAATTGATCGAACCTGGTCGATCAGGGCGTTATCTTCCGCACGCACGTCATCGCCCTGACCGGCCAGCCCGCCCGGCAATATCCGTAGGTCAACAGTGAACCAGAGACCGAGGGAGAGACAGGACCAAAACCAAAGCAAGCGCTTATCGGTCATTTTCTCTTACCTCACGCAGCTCGCCCCTATATCCGCTTCCGATTTGTATCGCGATAAGACGCGCGAAGCGCCTCCCAGAATTGGGAGCTCACGATGCCGGCCGCCTGGACGACTCACGTTCCGGGTTGGCCTGGAAGGTCGAATGAAGTTTCAGGAAGCGCTACGGCGCGCGGGTTCTAGTCCCAACCGCCGAAATCGAGCGCTATCTGGCAACGCTGGCCGATCCCGCGGACGAACACAAGCCGTGCCCGGTGCGACCCGAGCTGTGGGTGGAATGCCATCCCCGTCGGAGCCGAGCATCACAAATTCGCCTCATCCGCTCAGTCCACAAAAGCGACCGAAGAGCGGACATCAGTCGAAGCCGGCGTCGATACTAAGACATGGCATGTCGAAAAGCTGCCAAATCCGACGCAGGCATGCTGCGAACTGTCGATCTGATCTTGGCACGAGGGGTGCAGGACTCGGTATTGCTCTGGGGCTGCTACTCCCCGTGGCTAGTCAGCATCTAGCTCAGCGATCGTTGACTCGTGAAGTAGGGGCGTGTGATTCAGCGCCTCCTCATTCGACCTCGGGTGCGGAGTCATGTGACCGCTAATTTCTCGGGCAGCGCGGGCGGACAGGGACTGCGTCCTCTCGCCGTGGACTGTCCAGTCGCGCCCGTGCTGCTCTCTTTGGGGGGTCCGCAACGTGCGCGTCAGGTTGCAACCATTCGGGTGTTGACGCGGCCGGGCCGAAGGGGAAAACGGATCAAGCAGAGCCCCGTGAAGGCGGCATGCTCCTTGCCTCACTAGGGAGAGCATCGCCGGTCTTGCAGGGGCTGCGATGCTAAGGGCGGGCCCGGGATGTTACAGGGCCATTTCGGGTCCGCCCTATTCGTGCTCGCGAGGCAACATGGAGCAACATGTCCGAGCGGCTTCCGCGGCGATTGCGTTCGCGCATGCGCTCGATCGCGAAGTCCTCAGCGTGTACGAACATGAAGGCCGCAGGTACAGCAGGATCAATGTCCGCGTAACCCGGGACATAGCAAACGGTTACGACTTCGACAATGAGTGCCACATCGCCAGTGCGCTACCGAGCATATACCACTTCGGCGCGGAGACACATTGGCTGCTAAGACCTAAGCGCCCACGATTCTACAGCGGCTTTGATTATTGCACCTCAACCCATTTCTCGGTGAGAGTGACAGGCAATGGCGTCCAGATAGTCGATTGGCCGGAGACTTCCTCTTTTACATACACCATCTGGTGGGAGGCGGGTCACGCAATTGAAGCGGGAGCTACGCGATGGAAATCACGTTAGCAATTGGCGCTGTGCTCGTTTATTCCGCGATCGTGATCGCTTGCTTGTGGGCACTTCGGTGAAGCCGATGGCAAAGTATTTGTGCTCGTATGACTTGGAAGACGCTTGACCATGGCTGGTCCGGTGCTGTTCTTGAAATGGTAGTGACCGATCGCAGGATGGTTGTGGCCGTTATAGCTGATGGAAGCCGAGGTGATCTGGCCATTCGAATCGTTGGCCTGATCAATTACGAATTTCGCTGCGATGTTGTCATTCACATACGTGCCCTGAAGTTTGGACATAGTACTGCTTAACGGATGATCGTCTCTACGAAAAATGCGCCGAGGATTGTCTAGCTCTCCGTATGATAGAGCTCGCGTTCCGGCGAAGATCAATATGTCGGGGCGACCGCGCCACCCCAGCGGTAGTTCACGCGGACCAAACCGATATCGACGTCCTGACCGATACGGGCAGTCCCTGCAAAGGCGCCCGCCGGACCAACCACGAATCCGGGTGAAAAAAAGAAGTCCACGTCCCGATGCCCCATGAACAGGTGATCGTACTCAACACCGATGGACCAGTTCGGAGCGAAGCCAAATTCAAGGCCCGCCCCTACCGTGCCACCCCAACGAGTTTCGCTGCCGTTGTCGATGGTTAGCCCAGACCCAAAATCGAAAACCCGGTACTTATCACGAGCTACCACTGCTCCGCCTTTCACGTAGAGTAGCACGTTATTCCAAGCATAGCCAACTTGGCCCGTGAACAGGCCAAATGCATCAAGCTTGGATTCATCCTGGACGCCTGCGAAAGCGAGGTTGGTGTTGGATCCCTTAAAATCGGACCAGTTGCCCTGCGCCTCCAAGCCGAACACCGAGTTTGCTATTTGCCAGCGATAGCCGATTTGACCACCGACCGTGCCTCCCGTCGCATTATGGCACCCCATCCCAACGGGCGGAGCGACGACCACGCCGCCGGTGTTGACCACGTCCCAACATTGATGCGCGGAGCCGCCGCCGCCATTGATGCCGATGTAGAAGCCGCTCCAATCATACATTGGAATGGCCGTTGGGGGCGGCGCTTTGACGTAGGGCCGCGCGGCAAGATCAGCCGCAGAGGTAGGAGCGGCCAGCGCGATGAAGGCTATCGTGCCCAGCAGGACTTTTTTCATTCTCTAAACCCAACTTCGTATCGACTTTCCCTGACGGAGTATTGGACGAGGATTGCCATGTGATTATCTTCTCCATCAACTCCGAAGTGTGGTAGTTGACTGAGGGTCTGAGCAGCAGTCGTGTCGGCAGTGGATGCTGTCTGCCAAATAATCATCAAAGGCTTGACCTGAAAATGTCTAACCGAGCCATGATTTGGTTGTGAGTTCCGCGCTCGCTCTTGATGCGATTCACGGTGGGGAGTGGTAGGTCACCGATTGGTAGGCTAAATTTTTCGACGACTCGTGCGTTTCATGTCGTTGTCATCCGGGAAGCGCAGGAGATGTATGTCCTTGCTCTGGTCACCCAAAAAGGCGGAAGCGGCAAGAGCACGCTGGCGGTCGGAATTGCAGTCGCAGCGATGGGGAACGGGGAGCGCGTCGCAATTGTCGAGGCGGATCCACAAGGCACGATTTCAAAATGGAACGAGCGGCGCGGCCATCCCTATCCGCGGGTCGTTCGGGTCTCCGATCCCGCCGAAATAGAAGGGGCGCTCGTCAGCCTTGAAGCTGAGGGAATCTGGCTTACGGTCATCGATACCGCCGCCACGAACAATGCACTGGCCATGCGCGCCATCGCGAGGGCCGATCTTTGCATGATCCCGGTGCGTCCGAGTCCGGCCGACATCGAAGCTGCGATACCGACGCTGATTGCTATTCGTAGGCTCAATCGCCGATTTGCTTTCGTCCTCAATCAGACGCCACCGCGGGGCTGCCGCTTGAGTGAGGCTGCAACGTCGCTCCATTCGCTCGGCGTGCTTGCGCTTCCCTATGTCGGACAGCGCAATGATCACCAGGACGCGCTTGGGGTAGGATTAGGCGTGACCGAGTTTGCACAAGAGGGAAGAGCCTCGGAGGAAGTTCGTGAGCTGTGGCGCTGGGTCTTGAAAACGCTTGTCGAGGGGTCGTTAGATCATGAGCCACACGCAAAAGAGGCGGCGTGCTAGCCATACGCGCTGTACGCGACGCTCGCTGGTGGAGCTTACCGCGGCGGCGAGCCGAGCCGTTGACGAGGGCCTGTTTGTGTTGTCCAGCGGGATTGCTGCTTCCAATCCGCGATCGGAGCACACAGGTGAGAAGACGTCTGATCAAACAATCCTTGCAAGGCAAGCGACGGCTCCGAGCCCCGTTGCGGTGCTTGAATCTCGGAATGTGGCGGCGCCGCGCAAGGAAGAACTCCTAGATTCCGACACTACCACCGAGATGATGGTGAAGATTGCCGAGGACTATCAAAACAGAGCTGTTGCAAACATCAAAGCCAGCCTGAATGCTGCGTTGGACCATGCAAAGGACCTCGTAGAAACGCGAGTGGGAGGCGAAGCGGCGCCGAAAGACATCGGCGGTTCCAGTCTTGAAAGCAATTTTCTGACCGTTCTCAAAGAAGCCGCAACGGAGTTTCGCGCGGATGCGGCCGAGTTGATTTTGCAGAAGGAACCAGCCGACAGCGCGGGGCAGCTGCAACTGCGATATATGCGGCGGCTCACTGACGAGGCGGTCAGATTGCTGGACGATCTTCGGAGCGGCAAGCTGGAGAATGAGGCGAACTTCATCCTGAGCGAATGCTTCAGAGAAGCCGCCAGTGCGTTCTCTATGATCAATCAGCAGCTCAAGCGCGACGGCTATGCCGCGAGCATTGATCCATCAATCTTCATCTGGCTTGCCAATATCACCGAACCGGAGACGCGCGACACGGGGACCATGCGGCTTGAGATCGTACCCAACCACCGAGGCCGTCCGAGCACGTACACGCGCCAGGTCGCTCAATTCATCTGGCACCTAGTCGAGGGGCAGGGCTGCCGGCGACAGGCCGCATATCGGGGGGCGCTCACGAAGTACGCCATAAGCGCGAGTTTCGCCGAGACGGCCTATGCCTTTTGGGAGCCGATCTTCAAACGGGCGGGACCGCACGTGAAGATGCTGACCCGCATTTCAGATCCAGAAATGTAAAGCTAAGCAGGGCGGCGGGCATTTGGCGTCCGATTTGATTACGGCCGTGGTCCCTGCGAGGGCCGCCGGGCAACTTTGTCCGAGCTTTCCCTATCGTCCTTCACCGCCGTGCGGCCCATCACTTGCATGACCGCATCCGCAGCGAGCGCGCGCCGCGTCGAACAGAATATAAAGGATGCGCCACAAAGCGACGTAAGCCGCTTCCGTTTTAAGAATGCCTGCCTGTACTTCAAGGAAGCCAGCTTCTTTTTATGACTGCTCCCGGGCGCGACTAGCACTACCTTGGTAGACTTACTCACGCCGCTGCTCGTTGCAAATCCAATTTCGGCAAAATGGGCATCGCTGGGGCGACAGTCGAGCGAAGTGTTCGAGGATGGCGTGGCGCACGGCCGGCAAGCTTGGTTGAGGCGGTGGGCCGTTGATTCTTTTTTTCCGCCCCGCGCTTGCGAGCCGGCGATGTTGAAGGAAGGCGTAAGCGATCATCGTCATAAGCGCGTGGCGGTGAAGGCCTTGCCAGGATCGCCCCTCGAAGTGATCGAGACCGAGTTCTTCTTTCAACTGCTGGTGAGCCTGCTCGCAAACCCATCGCGCCTTGATAGCAGCCGCCAAGGTGCGCAGGTTAGTCTTCGCCGGCAGGTTGGCGAGGTAGTATTTCTTTTCTCCTGAGGGCCTGTGTTCGCCAATGAGCCAAACCTCGTCCCCTGGCAGATGTTGCGGGTCCTTGTCCCCGATCCGCTGTCGTGGTCCGTCGGCTACCCGCACGCGGATAGCAGCGAAACGAGCCTTGAGCTTTCCTTTCGTGCCGGTGCGCCAACTGATAGTCCGTCATGTGGCGTCGGCGAGTATGTCTTCGGCCGCTATCGGTAGAATGTCAGGAACGTGCCGCCGACGAGCACCGCTGCGCCGAGCAACCGGCCGGATCATCTGCACCTCGGCACGGTAAGCCTTGAGGTGACGCGGAATACCGACCGCCCAGATAAGTTTGCGAGCCGTGAGCCCGTGGCGGAACGGCGCGCTCATTCCGTAACCGGCATCCGCCAGCACGCAGCCAAAGCGCACACCCGCCGCGATGACACGATCGATCTCCGTCAGGGCCATCTCCAGCTTCGTCTGTGCCGCTCGATATTCGGCCGGAACACCCGCTCGCTCCAACCGAGCCCGACTGCCAGTCCAACTCTCAGGAAGAAACAACCGCAATGCCAACATGACCGGGACTTCGTCTTGCGCAAGCGTCAGCGATACCAAGGTCTGGCAGACCGTATGTTCGTTGTCAGAGAGGTGGCTCGTCCGCAGTATGCGATGAGCGAGGGTTGCGCCGGGTGGGCCGGCACCGAGCCTCTCGCATAGGAGGACGAGCCGTGCGGCAGGATAGCAAAATCTACGTGGGACTGGATACATCGAAGCTAAAGATCTCGGCAGCCGTGGCCGAGGCGGGACGCGATGGCGACGTGCGCTTCACCGGTGAGATCGATAGCGCACCTGATGCGGTGGAGCGACTGGTTACGAAGCTCGCCAAAAGGCACCGGGACCTCGCCTTTTGCTACGAAGCCGGCCCAACCGGCTACGGTCTCCATCGTCAGATCACACGGCTTGGCTACGACTGCATCGTGGTTGCGCCATCACTGATCCCAAAGCGGCCTGGAGAACGGGTCAAGACCAACCGTCGTGATGCGCTGACCCTGGCCAAGCTGCATCGTGCGGGAGAGCTGACCGCAGTCTGGGTACCGGATCCGGAGCACGAGGCGGTGCGAGAACTGGTGCGTGCCCGAGAAGCCGCGATGGAAGATCTGCGGCGGGCCCGTCAGCACTTGCAGTCCTTCCTGCTGCGTCACGGCCGGGTCTTCACCGGCCGTCAAGGGTGGACCAAGGCGCATACACGATGGCTATGCGAGCAACGCTTCGAGCATCCGGCGCAGTATCTCGTGCTGGCTGAGTATCGCCAAGCGATCGAGGCCGCCGAGATCCGGCTCAAGCGCCTGGACGAACAAGTTGCCGAGGCGGTGAGCTCATGGTCCATGGCTCCAGTGATCGCAGCCTACCAGGCGCTACGCGGCGTCGCCTTCCTGACCGCGGTCACCTTCGTCACCGAAATCGGCGACGTGCGTCGCTTCGACAGCCCGCGCCAACTGATGGCGTATCTCGGCCTGGTGCCCTGCGAAAACTCCACCGGGGAACGCATCCGGCGCGGCGGCATCACCAAAGCTGGTAATGGCCGGGCGCGCCGCGTGCTCATTGAGGGCGCCTGGACTTACCGTTTTCCCGCCCGGATGAGCCGTCTGCTGCAGGAGCGGCAGGCCGGCCTGACGAAAGCGGTGTGCAACATCGCCTGGAAAGCCCAAGTCAGACTCTGCGCTCGCTATCGCAAGCTGATGGCACGTGGCAAACGCCAGGCAGTCGTCACCGTGGCCATCGCCCGGGAAATGGCCGCCTTCCTCTGGGCTATCGGCCGAGAGGTGGAGCCGCACAGCGCAACCTGATCGCTTGCCGAATTAGCCACCGCTTCCCTTCCACCTCAACAGGAGAACTCTCAGGAGCGACATCATTGTTGCGCATCGCTGGGGGCAGAGCCCCGGTTGGGGAACTCTCGCACCAATTGTGTGGCCGACATTGTCGATGCCCGCTGGCAGATCGAGGCAGCCCCGGACGAACAAACGGAAATGCGGTATCCAACCCGCGTATCAGAGTCTGCAAACCGTCGTCTCAGCGGCTCTGCCTCCTGCGCTGCGCAGCAATCATCCAATTGGCAACTCCGGCATAAACGGAGATCGCACTCTCATGCCGATGACCCTGGACAACGAACATCAGAGTTGGCGGTCTTGCCTAATGCCGACGCATATTGTGGAGCAACACCCACCGAATGGGTTCCCTTCTTGGGAAGCGCGGTGTCATCGATCACCAGCACGGCATTGTGGCCGCCGACGAGCCTATCCGCCTGAGCAAGCAATTCTAGCTCCAGCGGCCCCGCATCCCAGACACCGTCGGCAATGAAGTGGTGCAATTGATCGTAGTCACCAAGCGCAAGCCGCTCGGCCATCGGCTGAATGCTCTTGCGATCGCCAGGACCGATCAGCCCCGACACGTAGAGCGGACACATCCGTCGCCGCGCCTTGTAACCCAATCGAGCCAGAAACGGCTTGAGAAGGCGTCCAAGCTCCTCCTTCCAATCCGATGCCATGCCACCCATCGTCGGCCCCTCCAAAAGCCGACCACCCATGAGTCACAGAAAAACTGATTTGGGAATCCCGTGTCGCTCAAAATCTGCCAAGGTAGTGCTTAGTTCATCACAGGGGAGTAGCCCCGCGGAATTTCACCCCGGGGCTCTCGCAGAACCGGACATGACAGTCTCCCGTCATCCGGCTCCCATCAGGCAAACGTCCCAGTCATACCGAGTCGCCAGTGCACAAAGAGTTCCGCACTTTCCTTGACGAGTCTTAGGAAGAACTGACTCGCACCAGCTTTAGTGCGGCGGAAGCGCTTGAACTTCCGCACCGCCCACGCCACGAGCGTCTGATTGACGTATCGAAGGAAGGGATACAGTGCCGACCGAGTATAGCGCCCATAGTATGCAATCCATCCCCTGAGGAGAGGATTGATCTCTGAGGCTAGGTCCTGCAAGGACAGGTGTGTCTGCCGGCGCAAGTTCAAGGCCCGAATCGTTTCCCGCATGGTCTTCATTGCCGATGGACTGACTGCTGGAGTAAATCCTCCAAACAGCGAGTTGGTTCGGGAATTCATTACCTGACGGGAGCGAAAGCAAAATCCGAGGAAGTCAAAGCTGACATTCGGGTAGTTGCCTTTGCGATTCCCATCTCTGCAGTAGACGATCTTGGTTTTCGTTGGATGCATCTCCAGATGGCACTCTGCCAACCGGGCTTGAAGCTCAACCTTGAGGGTTTCTGCTTCTAGCTCGGTACGGCAGTGCACCAGTCCATCATCTGCATAACGGCACCACGGGAGGTCGGGGTGCGTCCTCGTCATCCAGAGATCAAACGCGTAATGGAGAAAAAGATTCGCCAGAGTCGGGCTGACCACTCCCCCTTGCGGGGTACCGCGGCTTCGCTCGATGATGGCTCCGTCTTCCTTCATCATGGGCGCCTTGAGCCATCTTTCGATGTACAACACAGCCCAGTTGCACGTTATGTGTTTCCGGACAGCCCGGAGCATCAAATCGTGGTCGATGTTGTCGAACAGACCCTTGATGTCAAACTCTAACACCCAGTCATACTTCCAGGACCGCTGTCGCGTGACCCCTACAGCATCCAGCGCCGATTTGTTCGGCCTGTACCCGTAGGAGTCTGGAAGAAAGATTGGTTCTAGAATCGGCTCAATGACCTGCTTGACCACCATCTGCGCGATTCTGTCGCTCACAGTGGGCACACCTAAAATCCGTTCGCCTCCAGTCTTCTTCGGAATGGAGACGGCGAGCACCGGTGGGGGAAAGTAGCTTCCCGAACTCATTCGATTCCAGATCTTATACAGATTTCCTGACAGAGCCTTCTCAAATTCGTCGATCGTCTGCTTGTCCACTCCGGCCGCGCCCTTGTTGGATTTGACCGCTTTGTACGCCTCGTACACGAGACGTTTCTCGATGTTGAACGGTTTGTTTGTCGCATTCGTCGAGTTCATCCTGTTTCCAGTTGTTTCGGTGAATGCCACCGCCTGACCCGACCCCTTTGCTCCAGTCCCATTACAGACTTTCAACGCTCGTACGGGTCGGTCCGCCCCAGTTATCCGCATCGGTACTCTCGCCTCGCGGTTTTGGCCGCTTGTGCTTCTCCCTTGGCATCGGAGAACTGGTTCCTGCAGTTCCGTGCAATCGCCTGTATCCGGTTCACGCCCCCTTTACGCCGACCGCCACCTGTCCAGTCATCAGGCCTCCGACAGGTTTATCGCAGGAGAATCACCACCCCTGGTTTTGACGGTACTTGAAAGTATAACGACGCGTGATCGAAGGGTTCATTTTCATTCGTCTCCCGGACACATACCTGCGCGGGGTCTTCCCCGCGCTTTGTCTTCAACGCTCACCACCACGGATTTTGGCCGCAGCAGCTTGAAGTGGTTTGAGACCCGCTCCTGAAAGCCGATCCCGAGGGGCCTACCCTCATCAATCGCACAGCTCGTCTTCAATTAGGCTAAGTCATTTCAACTTCTCCTCGTTCGTCAACTTCTGCAGCACACGTGATTTTGACGTTTTGATGCCGAGCCATTGGAGGATGGGCAAGTTTTCGGGTGGCAAGAGGATCTCGATGCTTCGTGCGACGCCAGGCTTGCGACGAATGAACCCGTTGCGTTCGAGGGTGACGATCATCTGGTGAACTGACGGTGGGCTGACGCGGAAGTGGCGCTGGATGTCGGCCTCGGCGGGCGGCTGTCCGAACATGTACGAATAGGTATGGATGAAAGCGAGATAGTGCCCCTGTTTCTCGGGGAAGTGCACGCCTGATTTTTGACTCATAGCTGGATTCGTCCCGGCCTCCGACAAGGAGGCGAAGCGTGAATGTACGTTATCGGGTGGAATTGAGCCAAGTCGAACGGGACGAACTGACGGCGATGCTCGGCGGCGGCAAGCATGCCGCCCGCAAACTCAAACGGGCTCAGATTGCTGGCGGCCGATGGGGACAGTTCTGACGCAGAGATTGCCCGAACCGTCCGGGTCAGCCTCTCCACTGTCGGCCGGATCAAGCGCCGCTTCGTGGAAGGCAATCTGGAGCGGGCCTTGAGCGAGGAGCCGCGTCCGGGCGCTGAGCGCAAGCTGACCGGCAAGCAGGAGGCCCTGCTGGTGGCGACCGCATGCGCCAAGCCGCCAGCTGGCCGCAAACGCTGGACGCTGACACTGCTGGCCGACACGATGGTCAAGCTCACCGATCACGACAGCCTGTCGGGCGAAACCGTGCGCCGCCGGCTCACCGAGAACGATCTCAAGCCCTGGCGCAGGGACATGCGGTGCATTCCCAGGTCGACGGCGAATACGTCGCCCGCATGGAGGACGTGCTCGATCTCTACGCCGAGACGCCGGATCCGGACCGGCCGTTGGTTTGCCTCGACGAGCCCCCCCCGTCCAGCTGATCGGCGAGGTGCGCCAGCCGATCCCTGCCCAACCGGGACAGAGAGCGATCCGATTACGAATATCGCCGCAACGGTACCGTCAATCTCTTCGTCACCTTCGATCCGCATCGTGGCTGGCGCAACGTCCAGGTCACCGAGCGCCGCGCCGCCGTAGACTACGCCCACTGCATGCGTGAGCTCGTCGACGTCCATTATCCCGATGCCGCCTGCATCCGGGTCGTGCAGGACAATCTGTCGATCCATACCGCCGGCGCGCTATATCAGGCATTTGCGCCTGCGGAGGCGGCCCGTCGCATCCTGCGCCGCCTCGAGTTCCACTATACCCCGAAACACGCCAGCTGGCTCAATATGGTCGAGTGCGAGATCAGCGTGCTGCAGCGCCAGTGTCTCGGCCGTCGCATCGACGATCCCAAAAGGCTTCGAAAAGAGATCGCAGCATGGCAACGGCAGCGAAACAAAGTCCGAGACCGCATCAAATGGATGTTCACAACCGACAAAGCTCGCGCCAAACGCAACCGCGCCTATCCGGTTGCCCCCAAAGAGTCAAAACCACAGTGATGAACCACTAGCTGAGCTGACGCGATGTCACGGACAGTTAGCGAGCAGAAGAAGATTGTTGGGTTGAACGTCGTCCGCCTTCCGTCTTAACGTACTTGTGCCCCTCGTGCGTGGCCCACACCACATCAACCCTGCGGCCGTTTTCTTCGACATAGAACTCCCATTCGTCGCTCTCGATATCTTTGATAGCCTGATCGATGGATAGAGCTGGCCCCGGTTGTTTGGACAGCGCCCCGCGAAAATTAAGTGGATTCCTGCCGGGTTATGCTGAAGGCGGGGCTTTACGATTTTGCTGTGGCGTCGGGAGGGCGTAAGCCCGACCAGAGCCGCAGCAAAATCGTTGGCGACGATCATGCGGCCGTCACCATCGTTTGCGCGCCGAAGTAAGCCTCGTCGGGCGTGCGTTCGTCAAGGCTCGAGTGAGGACGTCCTCGGTTGTAGAACGCCAGATATTTGGAAATCGATGCTCGCGCCTCGAGCACGCTGTCGTAAGCACGCAGATAGACTTCCTCGTATTTGACAGTGCGCCACAGCCGCTCGACGAACACGTTGTCGCGCCAGGCACCCTTGCCGTCCATGCTGATGGCGATGTTCGCGTCCAGCAGCACGCCGGTGAAGTCGAGGCTGGTGAACTGGCTACCCTGATCCGTGTTGAAGATCTCGGGCCTGCCGTGCTTCGCCAACGCCTCCTGGAGCGCTTCGACGCAGAATATCGTCTCCATCGTGATCGATACGCGATGGACCAACACCCGTCGGCTGAACACATCGACGACCGCCGCGAGGTAGACGAATCCACGTCGCATCGGAATGTAGCTGATGTCCATTGCCCAGACCTGGTTCGGCCGCTCGATCTTCAATCCGCGCAATAGGTACGGGTAGATCTTGTGGCCCGGTGCGGGCTTGCTCGTGTTCGGACGGCGATAGATCGCCTCGATCCCCATGCGCTTCATCAGCGTCGCGACGTGGCGGCGGCCAATCTGCATGCCCTCACGCTGCAACAGCGATCGCAGCATGCGCGCCCCTGCGAAGGGATAATCGAGGTGCAGCTCATCGAGCCGGCGCATCAAGACAAGGTCCTCGGCCGAAACCGGCCGAGGTTCATAGTAAACCGTACTGCGGGCAAGGTTCAGGACCTTCGCCTGGCGCACGACAGACAGATCATGGTCGCGGTCGATCATCGCTTTGCGCTCAGCAGGCCCGCCTTGGTGAGCGCGCCGGACAAAAAATCGTTCTCCAACGCAAGCTCGCCGATCTTGGCATGTAACGCCTTCAAATCGACCGGCGCCTCGGCCGGTCCGTTGTCCTGCCCAAACACTCCGGCGGCGCCTTCCAGGAGTTGGGTCTTCCAGGTCGTGATCTGGTTCGGATGGACATCAAACAATTGCGCCAGCTCGGCCAACGTCTTCTCCCCCTTCACGGCCGCCAAAGCCACCTTTGCCTTGAATGCCGGAGAATGCGTCCGGCGACTCCTCTTCGTCATCTTCGCTCCTGATTCGCGGCAAGAAGCCTCGCCGCTCTCAGGCAGAAAATCCACTCAAGCTACTGTCCGAATTTGCGGAGCCAGCTCTGATCGCTTCCACGGCGTCCCTTTGGGGTTTGCTCCCCCAACATGGGTGATTCTTTCGCGAGGGTTCGTTCTCTCCGTCTTGTTGACGCAGCGAATGCGTGCGCGTTTAGCCATTCTAGTCTCTCCTAAATGTGCCCTAAATGTGCAAGTCCTGAAGCACCAGCATAGACCAATGGTTGGATTAGGCGGCCACCAATCCAGGTAAGTGCCTTGCAGTCTTCACTCCGCGATACAACTTGGCGGCGCCCCGCGGATTGCGCACCACCCCAAGCGCCGGGGGGCCGAGGTGGTCAGCCTTGCCAATCCAAGGGCGAAGGCTGGCCACGAATTTTTGCGGCGCGTGGTGGGAATAGCGCTTTCAAGCGGGCCACTAAGCGAGCGCCGAGTCAAAGCCGCTGGCAGCGCGGGCGTATTAGGGACAGCGTCGGGGTTTCGCTACCAAAGGCGCCGAGTCACCCCGCGGTGCCTCCTGTCTGCGCGTGTGCCACAGCCGCGATCGGGCCGATTCCGATGACCTGTCCACCGATGATGCCCGGATAGCCATGCTTGCGATGCCATACCGTGACGGCGCAAAGCTCGTCATCCGCCCCTTCTCGAGCCGACCGACCGCCCGTCCGATAACGCTCGGCCAGCGCTGATGCGACCTCGCGCTTTGCGCGCAAGCTGATCTTCGATCTTCCCTGCTATAGCTGCCACCGGGCGCGACTTGGTGCCGGTCAGCTTGGGGCATGGATCAGACGCTCTACCGCATCCCCGCCGCAATTGAGGCAAGCAGCGACGCGGTTCGGCGCGACTCGTGCTTGACACTCTGCCGCTTTGATGACGCCAGCCGATCTTTCGCGCGAAGCGTCTTGGTGTTCCATCGAGAGTTTCTTCGCTTCGAACGATCGGATGACATCCTCTCGCGTCCGGCTCTCTGCGCGCGGTGACATGTATCCGCCTAGCGGGGATCTGTTCGTCTTCGGTGTCCATGATCGACGGCTCGCACCGTGAGCTTGATTTCTGCGTTCATTTTGGCATTGTCTTTCGGGTCGGCTCGAATGCTTCCTGCTCTTTCGGGTCTGCAAGCTCAAACCAAGAGCCGGGTGCGGACGTGGCGATAAACTTGGCGAAGAAGGATTGCGGTTCCCAATCTTGGTCTTCGCGTTTCTCGAAAATGATGACTCCGTCGCCAAGTCCGGGAATATTACAACCGACCGAAAGCTCGACGCGCCACAGGCCGCCCTCCGCGCTTTGCTGCCCGTCTATTTGCGGTGAGTAGTGCACTCCAACCGGCTCGCCAATAGTGCAGCGACCGCGCCGCAGCAGATCGCCCAGCTTGCCTTGTGCGGTCGTCACGAAATTGAAGTTAGCGGGATCATGCAGAAAGCGACGGTTCGCGCGCTTTTCGTCGTTCGCCACCTCGTCAGAAACAAGAGAGAGTGCGAACGCCTGCCAGCCTAACTCCATCGGTTTCGTATACGGAGCCACAAGTTTCATTGTGCCATCGGGTGCCACCTCCCAAGTGACCGTATGTTCGTCCTTCGTTTTATCAGACCGGTGTTTGGCCCATGAAAAGACAACGGGCTCGCCAGTGTCGGTCTTTCGGCCAGCCTCCCATCCCCTGGGCACGAAGTGGGCTACCGTCGAGACCTTGGCAAAGATTTCCTCCGCCGTCTCACCATCCTGCGCTCGCCAGGTTGATCTAACCTTGTCGATTGAAGGCTTGTCATCCGCACGGAAGCCACCGCCGTTACCGGCTAGCCCGCCGGTCAAAAACATAAGGCCGACACAGCCCCCGAGCCCGAGACCGAACCAAAGGCCACGTCTATCAGTCATTTTCTCTTATCCCACGCTGTCAGCCCTTATATCCGCGTCGCATCGTATCTCCGAAGACACACAAGACGCACCTATCAGGGTTGGTAGATGGCGTCTGGAGCGCCCATCGGGCGATGAACTACTAAATTTCACGCTGTAGCATTGCTTCTCTCGGTGAACTCCGTTCGGGGGAAGCGTTCATGGTTCGTCTCAGGCGGGAGGGAGACGATGCCGAATTTCCGGTTGAGAGATGGGCATTATTCAACGATTAGTTCGAGACGCCGCGATGGAGCCTGAAATGGTCAGCCGCATCACGGCGGCTTACAAGCAAGCGCTCCATATCCTTTGCGTGAAGGATGGTGACGATCCGCTAACGGAGATGATCGCGAGGACGATCATCAAGATTGCACAAACCGTTGTCCGTGACCCGGCTGAAATTGCGGCCCTTGCAATCAGAGAGCTTGAACTTCGGTAAGGCGAACACCGCCATCTGTGCAAGCTCGGCAGCCGTGAGGCATCAACAGCCGTGCTCTTGCCGGGCGCGGGCCTTGTTCAATTCAAACAGTTCGATCTTGAGCGCTTGGTCCCGGTAGTCGAGGGAGACAAGCGCATTGTGGGCACACTGGCTGCGCCGGCTGTCGGTCTTGAGACCAATGTCAGGAATTTCACGCTACACGCCACTACGAAGTGCCTCCATAACCCGCAAATTCACTTCGGTACATAACTTGCTCGGTTCACGACTTGGCGCGCGTCGCTGCTAGCGTCTGGTCCGCCGTCCCGACGGTTTGCTGGCGACAACAAGGACGCTCGGTTATGGCCGAGAACATTCAGGGAAGTGTTGGATGCGATCTGGAGTTCTTCTCTTGATAGCCGGTACAATTGGGCTCGTTGCAAGGGGTGCAGCGAATGCAGCAGACCTTGCGCCAGAAGTGAAACTGCCTGCTGCCGTGTGGAACTGGTCGGGAGGCTATATTGGCGGGCACGTCGGCGACGGCCACGGCCGAACCTCCTTCAGCAATCCGTACGGTCCGTCAATTTATGGGGGCGTCGTCGATACCCCAGTGTTTCTCGCAGGCGGCCAGATCGGCTACAACTGGCAGAAGGACGGCTGGGTGTTTGGCGTCGAACTCGATGCAAGCGGGGCTGTCTCCGAGGGCACAAATACTTGCCTCGCGGCGTCCGGCTTTGTCGTGAGCGCAAACTGCCAGGCTGGTCCCAACGTCTTTGCCACCGGGACCGGTCGCGTCGGTTACGCGTTTGGCGCGCTGGGCCACACGCTGGCCTATCTCAAGGGAGGCGTTGCCTGGCAAAACAATCGCGGCGACGTCGTCAACAATTTTGAAAACGGGGGGCCACAGGGGAAAACCCATTTCGACTATGGCCGGGTCGGTGGTACCATCGGGCTAGGCGTCGAGCAAGCGCTTACCCCTGCATGGTCGGTCAAAGTCGAGTATGACTATCTGCATGTCCGCGGCCCGAGTGTCGCGACCCCTCCGACGGTGCAAAATCCACCGTTCGCAATTCTGCCAGCGAACACAACGAGCCTGTCCAGCGACTATCACGTCGGAAAGATCGGATTGAACTACCATTTTGGCGCCGCCCCTTGGGCGACACAATGGTCCGATGCGCCGCTGTACGCGAAAGCGCCTGCCGGCACGCCGCCGATTGCTTACGCGGCCGGCTGGTCGTTTGAAGGCGGACCGCGGCTTTGGCTCAGCCGCGGACGATTCCAATGGAACGTTGGCGCTGTGCCAACAGATCCTAACATTCTTATATCAAGGCTCACCTACCACGGCCTCGACGGGCTTTCCGGGGAAGCATTTGGTCGTGTTGACAGCCCGCGGGGAGTATTCCTGAAGGGCAATATTGGCCTCGGACGCTTCAACAAAGGAAACATAAACAATGAAGATTGGGGCATTCCGGGGGGGACGGGGCCGCTGTCCTATGTCAACAATATATCCGGCCAGGCAAACGGGAGGTTCACCTATTACACGGCCGATGCCGGTTACGATTTCTTGCGCGGCGCCAACTACAAGGTCGGCGGATTTATCGGCTGGACCTACTACGAACAGAGTTCCGACTCGAGGGGGTGTGTACAGATCGCCAACCCGGCGATGAGATGCTTGCCACCCGGCGACGACAGGGTCGTTGGCAGCCAGAATACTCAGTGGAATGCACCTCGGCTCGGCCTCAGCGCCGAAACCATGCTCACCGAGCGTTGGCGTTTGAGCACGGACGTCGCTTATCTGCCCTGGATCGATTTCAGAGGGCGTGACCATCATCTCTTTCGCCCGACAACCACCTTCGATGAACAACGTGGGAATGGAGGCGGGGGCGTCCAGATTGAAGGCGTGTTGTCCTACTTCATCACCAAGAATTTCAGCGTCGGCGTCGGCGGGCGCTACTGGGCAATGTGGACCAACAAGGACAGCAAAACAACATGCACAGGCTGTATTGGCGTGGGAATCACTGGAACTCAGTTTTCGAAATTCAGCATGGAGCGCTGGGGTACGTTCTTTCAGGCGTCCTATAGGTTCGATTGAAAAGATTAGCCAACATCCAGGGCCTGTTAGTGCCATCCTGACGCTTTGGTATTGACATCGACACCGACCCCGGCGCCAGTTTGGCGCCGAGTAAATTGGCATGTGGGGAACCTCATCCGAGCCACAAGCTGGATTCCACCGATACGACGCAAACTAGAAAAAACGACGGCCTCGATCCGAGAGCGCATAGAGTTGGCATGGACCTGTGTTGCAATCACGGCGCAGGCTTGGACTCAGCCTTCAACGTCAATCGGCGGCGGATGGATCGCGCGGCCAAGGAATATGGGCGGGGTTGCGCGCGCTGAACGATCCCGAATTTTCAAGCCCTCAACGTAAGTTTTTCAACGAGCATCCTGCAGCGCAGGGAATATCTCCCGGAGCAGCGTTTCGCTGCAATCGAGAACGTCTAACGTAATCAGCCGCTTGGTGACTGCCTTGCGCAGCCGTGCCCGCGCTTCCGCGTAGCTCATGCCGGACCCGATTTTTTTCGCGTCGAGACGCCAGGCCCGATAGGCGGCGTTGAACCAGGCAAGCTGGCCGGTCGCGTTCGCAGCGTCGATCACCTCCTGGACGTGCCTGACCGCTGATTTCACGCGCGCCATCGCCGCATCGTGATTTGTCAGCGGGACATGCCAATCGCGAGCGACCCTCTCGATCTGCCACGCTGCGACCTCGCCGCGCACCGCGAGCCGCCCGTCCTGGTCACGCGGCAGCAGGCCATCGACCTCGGCAGCGATTGTGTCGGCTATGTCGCGGTCCCTGACCCAGTAGGCGCACGAGATTTCCGACCGCAGCCATTTGCGCTGCATGCCGCGCAGGGTCAGATTGAGATCGCGCGTTGCGCCAACAATGCACGGCTCGCCAATCGGGCTGGTGCCGATGTAGACCGCAGCCACGCCGAAGATGATCAGATATTCGCGGTCCGCGCCGTGGGGAATTTCGAAGGCGATCATCGCGGCCCCACCAAGATCGACGGTGGCCGCGGGATGTCGTGATGGACTGGCCGCCACAGATGTAAGCAATGCGGATGGCAATTGATGTAGTCCGAGCGCGGCGGATGCAGCTGTATCACGCATTCCTCGGGCTCCCAGAACAGATCTTTCACGAAGCACATCTCGGCCCAATTCGGCGGGCGGCGCTCGGTCGAGACCGACACGTGCTCCCAGCCGGGCTCGTCACCGCCAGAGGCGATGATTTTCCGCTCGCAGCTGCCCGGTCCTTGCACGAAGAAAGCCCCATAAGGCCCCCAGGCTGCCTTGCTGGCGAGCGGGCCGCTCCGGACCCTACCGTCCTCAAGCTTTGCTGGAAGCGTCGCTTTCATCAGAACACCGGCACCAGCTCGTAGCGCAATCTGCGCGCGATGATCTCGCAGCCCTGGTCGTGGCGCTGCCGCCAGGTGTCGGCATAGCCGCCGCGCTTCGCCGCGACCCATCCGGCATCGCGCTCCAGGGCGTGCGCCAACGCCACGGCATTCACGGCCGCGACCAGGTGTGCGAGCCGCCCCAGGTATTGGGCAGGCCAGCAGATCGCCGCCTCCATGCGCGTCACATCGCGATAGGAGGGCAACAGCCGCGTGCGGTTCTGCAACTGCTGGGTCCGCTCCAGCTCGCCCTGCTTGTGCTGCTCGACCAGATCATCAAACTCGTAGACGTAGGGCGGCCAGCCAGGCCGGTAGCCGCAGACGCCAGGCATCGGCAGCAGCCGCAAGGTCTGCATCGCCTCGGTCAGCCGCTTGCCGACATGCGGCCCGTCCCAGGTGGATGGGGCGTCGTCTTCCAGCACCAGGTCTTCCAGCGGATTGAACTTCATCGGCTCGCGCCGGATCAGAAGCACGTCACTCATAGGCCAGCTCCCCTTGGGTTTCCTGAAGTTGACTGAACTGTTGCGTCTCGGAATCGAAGCTCATCCGGATCGCGCCGCGATAGCCGGTCTGCTCAAAGCGGACCTTGGAGATGTGCACCATGGTCTCGGCCTTGATGGGATCGCGCTCGATCACCAGCCCATGGTCGGGCTTGTTGAACCAGTGCGCCGAGCCATCGATGTCGTACAGCGTCGCTGTGCGCAGCTTGCCGCGCTCGTAAACGTCCTTCGTCGGATGGGCGAGCACGATCACCGCGACCTCGTACCGGCGACCGAACCGCTTCAGCATGCGGATGGCGCGGCCGATGTACTCGTGCGTGGACTCCTCGCGCTTGCGCGCGTGCTCGATCTCATTCCAGGGATCGATCACGAGGACCCGGATGCCGAGAGCCTTGAGGAGCGTGCGAACATCTCTGAGGTGGCGCGGCGCAATGGCGTTGCCCGCGGGCTGCTCACGGTGTGGTGACGCCAGGTTGCGGCTGTGGTCGGCAAGGCGCCGAACTTCGTACCGATCCAAATTGGGGCCGAGAGCGGCGGCAGCTCTGACCGAGATGGTGCTCGCGCTTGACGCTGAGAACGAGAAGCTGCGCGTAGCAATGCAGACGTTCAAGGACATGATCTTCGGGAAGCGCTCGGAGCGGCTTGCCGCGCTCGTGGCCGAGCAGCTCGCGCTTGAGCTGGACGATCTTGAGACCGGCATCACGCCGCCTACAGCTGCCAACGACGATGCAGCTGCGGCAAAGCCGCACGGCAAGCCACCACGCAAGAAGGCGCGCCGCAACATCGGTGCGCTGCCCAAGCACCTGCCGCGTTGTGAGCAGGTGCTAGAGCCGGAGGCGACCGCGTGCCCGTGCTGCCAAGGCCGGCTTCACAAGATTGGCGAGGACGTCAGCGAGGTGCTGGACGTGATCCCGGCGATGCTGCGGGTGCTGCGGACGGTCCGTCCCAAGTACGGCTGCCGCCGCTGCACCGATGGCGTGATCCAGGCGAAGGTACTGCCGCGCCTGATTGAGAGCGGCTTGGCCTCGACGGCACTCGTGAGCCACACGTGGTGGTCTCGAAGTTCGCCAGGTATCTGCCGCTGTACCGGCAGGTGCAGATCCTGGCCGGCCATGGCATCCAGCTTGACCGGCGACACTCGTCGGCTCGATCAAGCGTGCCGCCTGGTGGCTCAAGAGCCTCTACGAGCTCCAGCTGCGGATGATCTAGGCTGCCCCGCGCGTGTTCTGCGACGAGACGCCGATGCCGGTGCTCGATCCCGGACGACATCGTCCGCGCATCTGCCAGTTCTGGGCGCATGCCATGGATGACCGGTCATGGGGCGGCCCCTCGCCGCCGGCGGTGGCCTACGTGTTCGCCGACGGCCGCGGCACGGCGGAGATCGCCAGACAGTTGACGGGCTTTTCCGGCATTCTGCAGGTCCGACGGTTATGCCGCCTACAAAGCGCTCGCCCGCGATCATGGCGGCGCAATCCAGCTCGCCTTTTGTCTCGCCCACGCCGACGCAAATTCGTTGAGGTGTACAAGACGACCCAGTCGCCGTTCGCTCGCGAAGTGATCGAGCGCCTGCAGGCGGTCTATGCCATCGAAGCGGAGATCCGCGGCAGCAGTGCCGAGCAGCGGCTGGCCACCCGCCGCACCAGGTCCGCTCCATTGATGGAGGCGCTCAGGACGCGCCTGACCGCAATGGTCGGCCAGTTCCTCTCCCAATCGAAGCTGGCGGAGGCCATCAACTACGCACTCAATCACTGGGACGGCTTGACGCTGTTTCTCCGCGACGGCCATGTCGAGGTTGACAGCAACACAGTCGAGCGTTCCATGCGCCCGATTGCGATGGGAAGACGCAACTCATTGTTCAGCAGCAGCGAAGGCGACGCCGAGAGCTGGGCGATCCTGGCATCGCTCTTGAACACTGCAAAACTCCATGAGCTCGACCCGCAGGCCTACCTGACCGATGTGCTGGAGCGCATCGTGTCCGGGCGAACCAAGAGCCATCAGCTGCACGAGCTACTCGCCTGGAACTGGAAGGCGGCGCGCCGGCGCACACCGCAGGCGGCGGCATGAGCCCACGTCGCCATAAAGCACCATCGTCGATGGCGTCAGCCGCGATGCCGCTTGCGGAACTCGAGCGATGGCTCCAGGCTCGCGTCGATCGCCATCCTGCCGCCACCAGCATTCCCATGCTAGACGGCTATGCCGCCGCGATCGTAGCCGGACCGGTGTCGATGAGCCCGCTCGATTGGCTCTGCCCGCAGCTCGCGATCGATGCCGACGCTTTCAACCATGGCGGGCACGCCGGAGTTCGCCGCGATCTCCGCCGTCGCGCTGCGCCACAACGACATCAGCAACCCCCTCTCGACCGCCCCCGATCGGTTCGAGCCGATACACCGGCACACCCCCAATGGCGACGTCGATCCGCGTCCCTGGTGCGAGGGTTTCTATGCCGCGATGCGGCTTAGGATGTCGGTGTGGGCGCCGTTGCTCGACCCCAACAACGTCAATCACGGCCTGCTGCTGCCCATCCTGCTGCACTGTCGCGACGATCAGGGCCGTCCGCTGCTCGGACCGCCACGAAGCGGGCGTGAAACCGAGGATTTTCTCCGTAACGCCTACCTCGATATCCCAGCGCCGTCGAGGCGCTGCGCCAGTACTAGATGCCGATCCGCTACACACGCGACCGCTGATCATCGCGGACGTGGGAGCTCATACCGGTTACGCCACGCCGTCACCTTTGCCGCCGGAGTACGGCTGTAGCCTCGGGCGTGGGGTTCCTGCCACACCCAATCAGGAACGATGTGTGACACTGTCACAGAATGTGGTATAAGGACGCGAAGGAAAGAACTGATATGCGCACCAGCAAGCCAATCACCGTTACCCTCGGCCCGCAGATCGCAAGCCTTGAGGCCCGCCTGAAGTCAGGCGAGTACGCGTCGGCCAGCGAGGTCACGCGCTCGGCCCTACGCGCCCTTGACCGCCAGGATGCCGCACTGGACGACTACCTGCGCGCCAAGGTCCAGGCCTCGATCAAGGACCCCCGGTCGAGCGTCCCAGCAGCCGACGTGTTCAAGCGCCTGCGCACACGCCATGCAAGAAACACGAAGGCCGCCAAGCCTGGCGCTTGAGGTCGTTTTCCGTCCGGAAGCGGAAGCCGGCTTGGTCGGCCTCTAGAGTACATCGCGGAGCGGTCCGGCTACAGAGTTGCGGGCGGCTACATCGATCGTATCGAGGAAGCCTGCATGGCCCTCACGACGTTCCCGAAGCGTGGCACGCGTCGCGACGATATTCTGCCCGGCCTGCGCACAATCGGGTTTGAACGTCGCGTCACGATCGCTTTCCGCGTCCTGAAAACTCAAGTGGAAATCGTTACCATCGGCTATGCGGGGCGCAATTTTGAGGACGACCTACAAGGATGACAATGCACAATGCGCTCGATGAAAGGCAAAAGAAACCTGCACCAAATATGCGGAAGAATCCTCGATCATCGCCTGCGAACGGCCGATGGCAGTCGAACTGCGCCTGGGCATCTCCATGATCTTTTCGACCAAACATCGGCTTTCCCCCACATAAAGTTGACCTATCGGAAACGCACGCCAACAGGCCACGCCTCTAACCTCACTATCGAAAACAGGAAAGCCGGACGAAAATCAGCAGCTCGTTCTACCTTCGATAGCGCCCCGCTCGACGCAATACTTTTTGGCGCATGAGACAGCGAAGCCAGCGAAGATTCTGAAACCCGCCGAGCGAGGCCGGCGAGTGGGCGCTTCCTTCGTAGCGCGGCCGCGAACTCGATCAGCCGTGCATGCTTCTCGAGAAATTTCCGACGCACGTTGTCGAGGACCCGAGGCGCCCTCCTCGGAGCTCCAGGTCGGCACCCCGAAGTGCACGCCGTTCTCGATCAGCTTGCTGAAGGTCTCGTCGCGAGCCTCTTCTCCGATGCCGGTCTGGTCGCGGGCGGCGTCGAAGTCGGGCGAGTCGGCGCCGTCCGTGTGGAGCGTGGCGTGCAGCACGATCTCGGCTTGCTTGTCGCCGAAGTTGAACAAGGCATCCGCCTCCTGGTTGCTGGACAGAAGGATGGCCCGGCCCGGCTTCGTGTCTCCCTCACTCAGCATGTCCTAGGGGCCCTACAACACTGAGGAAATTCAGGATCAGATGGGAGAGGAGTGGGACGCGGCGCTCCACCCCTTCGGCCGTTCATCAACAAGGATCTCTTCGGGGAAACCATTATCAATGACGTCCTGGCCGGCTGGCGCCAGCATCCGGTGAGTGCAGTAGAGCCACGGCAGCACGGTTTGCAGGTTCGTTGTCCGCGCTTTCGGGAGGAGCTTGAGCAATTCGGGTTTGTAAGGCCGAGCGCAACCGTGGGCACGAAAACCCAAGGGATCACGAACTATTCCTCATCGACCAACGTGTCTTCCGTCAGCGTCGAGCCTTGAACCGTTTACGAGCGCGCGCGGTTTCGTCGCGCTTCGAGTAGAAAATGACTGTTGCAAACGCTTGGGTTGTATGCAACCTTAGGGTTGGGCCTCAGAAACCCAAGGAAACCCGAGCAAGATGGCATCAGTGGCCATCAATGGGCCAGCGCTCTAACAGCCCCGTTCGGTGAGACGGTGCGCCCATGTCCAAGGGGCACGCCCCCCAAGAGCACATTGGCTGTTCGCGATTGCGGTTTCTGAACCCCGGCAGCCAGTCCGCTACCGGTATCAGAGCTAAAAGCAAAATCCATGAATCATCAGCGAATCTCGCGCCGCGCCGTGGCGATCGCTCGCGTCTGCAGCCTCGAGGTGTTGCACGACAACGAAACATCTCAACAGAGAGCCGACCGGTTGCTGGCGCCGCACAAGCGGCGTAACCGTTCTCCGTCGTCAAATGATTTGAGGCTAATTAGGCGGCTCGGGAAAGGAGGGGCTGGCTCCTCAGGGGTTAGAGTTTAAGCGGCCGGCACTCGTTGCTGCGAGCGACGGTTTGCATTTCATCGGCGCCATCCTGCTCGAGCAGCGCCCATATGTGGAACGGCCAGCGTGGCAAGAGCTTTTTCAGTCGATTTCACACATTGGAACGGTGCGGTCATATGTCCGGCCTTTGCGCGCGGCAATGGCCGCTGGCCTTGATGAGATCCGCGGAACGAAGAGCTAAATCAGCTATGCGCGCTTGAGCGCGGTGGGGCCAGCAGCTTCACTCGTCTTGGGATTTCGTCCCATGGGTTCATCGCCTGTTGTTGCACCTTGCCCTCTGCCGGCCTGCGCCGGTCGGCTCGTTTTGCCGGTCACTGCCTCCGTCAGACGGCGACCGCGGCAATCGCCAGTGGTGCGGGACGCCGATAGGTTCCGCCCTTGTTCAGAAGCGCCCAGATGGTCCGCGCCGTCTTGTTGGCCTGCGCAACCGCTGCAACCTTGAAGGGCCGAATGGCGAGAAGCGCTTTCAGCCGCGGCTGCGCCTGAGCGTCGTTTCGGACGACTCGCAAGACGGCTGTTGCCCCGACGACGAGGAGAGTGCGGATTTCCGGATTTCCGGATTTCCGGCTCGATTTTGCCGCCCGTCTCGCGCATGGTGCGGAATCCTTGAAGTCTATGGCTTTCTGCTTGGTGGCGAACATCTTGACGTCCTCGTGCAGTTCCCTGATTGCCCTTGAGCGCGATGATGTAGTCGGCCTTCTCGTCGTTGATCTTCTTGGCGATGGCGCTGGCTGCCCATGGCGTCGATGGTGACGATGGCACCTTCGATGGCCATCATGTCGAGCAGGGCCGGAATGGCGACGATCTCGTTGGACTTCTCGGCGACGGCGATTTGCCCCATCACCAGCCGCTGCCGGGCGGCAAAGGCCGAAACCATATGGATCGGTTTCTTGGAGTTCTTCTTCGAGCCCGAGCGGCGTGAGGTCTTGCCGCCGATGGCTATGACGCCGGCGCTCACCTTGACCAACGCCGCCACCCAGGCGACAAAGGGCGAGCGATCGAGTTGCAATCATCGCAGCAGGGAAGGAGCAACACCTCAATTTTTGATTGTCTCCGGAGTTGGAGGGCCGAATAGAAAGAACGCTCTGGATTCTCTTTACGCGCGAGCTGTTTCACGTCGGAAATGACGCCGGTGAACCGTTCGGGCGGACTCGACGGCCTCGAAGGTGCGCCATGGCCCGCGCCGATGGATCACCTTGGCCTTGTAAAGACCGTTGATGTTTTCGGCGAGCGCATTGTTATAGGGATCTCCGATACTGCCGACGGAAGGCTCGATACCAGCCAGGCGCTCGGTGTACTTGATCGAGACGTAACGGCGCGGGATAGGGACAGCGCTTGCGTGCACGCGACGCCCCAAGCACCGAGTCACGTCGCTCCCATTTCGGTGGCAGGTAGGAGTGGATGCGTGAAAGACTGGCGCAAGCGACAGTAGCGGCAGCTCTTGTCGCGGCGTTAGGCACGCCCGGCCAGGCATGATGACGCCATTGACCTAGGTCGAGCATCCGACGATACCCGCCTCCTGCATTTTGCGGGTTGCGTCCAATGCGCAGAAAAAATGCTCGCCAACATCACATAATGTCGCATTAGGAGCCGGACTGTGATGCGATCAGAAGTCTTCCGTTAGCGAAGAGCACCAAGACCTGCCCGTCATTCCACGTAAACACGTGAAACTTGATGCCCTCCTGGATCTCGCTTGACATGAGAGTGCCGGCGCAGCCAAACTTGTAAACAACGTCTGCGTAGTTCGAGCCCAACTCGACACTTTGGAAGTCCAAGTCCGTCACGCGACAATATCCGGCCGGGAATGAGTGAGCGTTAACGGATCTGTAATCTGTGTCTAAATCATCAGGAGCGGCCGGATTGACGAGCGCTCTGCTCGCCGGAGCGCTGGCTTTCGCTGGTCGGGAACCGCTCGGGCCTGACCACGCGAAGACCGCAACCGCTGTGATCCGCAGCGCTGCTCGCCAGTTGATAGAGTTGCGTGCCCCGGCGAATATTCGAGATGTCGTCACCGAATCTGGGATGTTGGCAGATTTGATGGTGGGCAGCTGGCAGAGGCGCCAATCATTCCCAGGTGCTGTATGTGAAGTGGAAGACTTCCGTTGAATGAAAAACAATGGGCTGCTTCCCCCACGTTATTGTCCTGGAGATGTCGGTCAGGTCGACGCGACGTCAGCACAGCGCAGTCTCCGCGTTATCGGTGCATGAAGTTGCCCCGCCCCTGATTCTGTCGCCAATCGAACAATGAAATCATCACCAACTCCAGCCAACTGGCGATTGCTTGTAGTGGCGACATCGCTTCTGCTTATGGCGGCGACATCGCCTCAGCGTTCTCTCAGTCTTGATTGTGCTCATGACTACTAGTGCAGGCCTGAAATCGATTCAGGCCCGGAGAACACGACGTTGGTCAACTACAAGAATTTGCAGGTGGCGGAGATCAATCTCATCCGAGAGAATAAGCAGCTGTTGTAGAGCCGGTGGCAGCAGAAGACTTGCTTAAGGCAGTCGAATCCGCCATAGCGAGGCAAAATGAACCTGAATGCAGAAGAGTTAATCTGTCGAGCCGTTGGCGCTGTCGGGCCTCGCGCAGTCCTTATCTCGGTAAGCTCGGTTCGGTCAGCGAGGGCGCGTTTACAGGTCTGCTGCTCGTCGACGGAAACCCGCTGCAAACACCGGGCTGATCTAGAATCCGGAGATCCGCCCGGAAGGATGGCTCGCAGCAAGCGAGTTCATTGACGCTTTTGGCACGGATATCGGCAAGCGCTCGACGGCCGATCTGGATACTCCACTCCTGAATATCCTGTTCACGGAGTGCTAAATGGGACTGCTGGGCATCCTCATTGGGCTTTCGCTGCTCATCTTCTTTGCGTTTCGCGGCTGGAGCGTCCTGCTGCTCGCGCCGATCGCGGCGCTGGTGGCGGCCGCGATCGGCGCACAGCCGTTGCTTGCCAACTGGACCCAGATTTTCATGGTGAGCGCCGCCAGCTTCCTGGCGCAGTTCTTTCCGATCTTCCTGCTCGGCGCCGTCTTTGGCAAGCTGATGGATGACAGCGGCGCAGTCGCCTCCGCGGCTGCCTTCATGGCGAGATGCCTCGGCGAGCGCCGCGCGATCCTTGCCGTCGTGCTGGCGGGGGCGCTCGTCACCTATGGTGGGGTGAGCCTCTTCGTCGCCTTCTTCGTCATCGTCCCGATGGCGCAATCGCTATTCCGTGTTGCCTCAATTCCCCGTCGCCTGCTGCCGGCGGCCGTCGTGCTAGGCACATCAAGCTTCACCATGTCCGCGTTGCCGGGAACGCCCTCGATCCAGAACATGATCCCGATGCCGTTTTTCGGCACGACGCCCTTTGCGGCGCCCGGCCACGGCATCGTTGCATCGCTTGTCATGCTCGGTATCGGCCTGTGGTGGTTGCGACGGGCTGAGGGGGCTGCTCGCGCCGCCGGCGAAGGTTATGGCGAGGAGGCACTGGCGGCAACCGAGCGCACGCCGGATGATGAGCTGTTGCGTGAACGTGCGACCACCGCCCGCGAGTTCGATCCTGCCGAGATCCAGCATGGACGCCGAAGCAAGAAGCCGCCGCCCGCACTGAACGCCATCCTGCCGCTGGTCGTCGTCATCGCCGTCAATCTTCTGATGTCGCTTGGCGTGTTCCCGAGGCTTGATTTCTCCTACCTTGCCGAGGAGCGCTGGGGCGCCACGTCGATTTCAGCCGTCGCCGGCGTCTGGTCGGTTGCGATCGCGTTGACCGCTGCCATCATAACCGTCATGGCTCTCAACTGGCCTCGGCTGCCGGCGCTTCGGCAGACCATGGATGCCGGCGCGAATGCGTCCGTACTGCCGGCGCTGAGCGTTGCAAGTCTCGTCGGCTTCGGCGCTGTCATTGCAGCGCTGCCCGCGTTCGTAGCCGTGCGCGACTGGGTGCTGGCAATCGAGGGCGGCCCCCTTGTTTCTCTCGCGGTTGCAACGAATGTCCTGGCGGCGCTGACCGGCTCGGCGTCGGGCGGCCTCACGATCGCGCTCGACGCACTCGGCCAGACTTATGCCGAGATCGCGGCGCAAACTGGCATCGACCCCGCTCTGATGCATCGTGTCGCGGTGATCGGCTCAGGCACGCTTGACATTTTGCCGCATAACGGCGCGGTGGTCAGCCTGCTCTCGATCTGCGGCATGACCCACCACGACAGCTATTTCGATATTTTCATGGTCGGCATCGTTCCGTCGGTCGTCGCGTTGGCCGTCGTGATCATGCTTGGCGGCGGAGTGGGATCATTTTGAATGGTTACCTGCTTTATCACGACGCAGGCTCCTTATCATGGTTTGCGCGGTCAGCCGCTCGACGGCGCTCGCCGAGTTCTGGATCGCACCCTGCGTGTCATTGAAGACCGTCTGGAAGACCGGCACGCCGGACTCGTAGAACTCTATCTCGGCGGTGCCGAGGCCGCCTTTCTCGCGCGCCTCGGTGATGGTGTACTGCCCCGCCATCACCTCGATGCCGAGGCGATCGCTGAGGCCGCGACGCGACCGACAATGCGCTTCGTCGCCGTAAAGGAGGCGGACCAGGTCGATCTTCAAGCGCTGCATCGAATCTGTGACCAGATGGTCGGCTCGAGGACACGCCTGATCAATCAGATGCGAGCTTTCTGCCTCGAGTACGGGATACCGTTGCGTCAGGGTGCCGGAATATTCAAAACTCGAGTTGCCGCGCGCTTTGAATGACGAAGAAAACGATTTGTCACCAGTGATGCGTCGCCTGGTCGGAGATCTCTTCGCCGATCTCCGCCGCCTCGAAGAACGGATCCGAGAAGTGACACAGGAGATCGAAGCGGTCGCCGATCGAGAGGACGTCACACGCGGCTGATGACAATCCCTGGCATCGGCGCATTGGGTGCGACCGCCGTACTTGCCGCGATCGGTGATGGGCTGCAGTTTCGCAAGGCCCGCGACCTTGCTGCCTGGCTGGGATTAGTGCCCAGACAACACTCGACCGGCGGAAAACAGATGTTACTTGGCATCAGCAAACGCGGCAATCGCTATGTGAGAAAGCTTTTAGTGCATGGCGCGCGATCCTGCTTCCGGCACCTGGACCGGACACGCGATCGCTTGGGAAGCTGGCTCGACGGGCTCCAGGCTCGGATGCATCCGAACAAGGCCGTTGTCGATCTAGCCGCCAAGATGGCCCGCATTGTCTGGGTGGTCTTGAACAAGCCCGGAGCTCTCTACGAACGCAGAGATCCTGCTTTCACCTGACGCTTCTGGCTTCGATTGCAAGGCTCGGGAACAGTGATGACGAAACAGTGGATCAACATGCCGGAAGCCCTGTGCAAAAAAGCGGGCTTCGTGCCCGAACCATTTATTGGGAACGGCGTGCGCGGATCTCATCATGGCCTGGCTGCAACAGCAGTCCACTCGCGAGAGGCCGGATACATTTATGCAACTGGAAGCGTCATTTTTGCTGTTACGAACCCTTGCACGGACGGGGCGGACCATACATTCTTTCCCAGGAGGTCCTTCAACGCCAAATTGTCCAGCATGGCGTCGGCCAAAAGCCGCTTCAGCCGCGTGTTCTCGTCCTCCAGCGTCCTCAGCCGCTTGGCCTCCGAGACCTCCATCCCGCCAAACTTGGCTTTCCATTTGTAGATACTGGCGTCACTGACACCGTGCTTCCGGCACAGATCGGCAACCGACACGCCAGCCTCGTACTCCTTCAAAATCCCGATGATCTGCTCTTCCATAAAGCGGCTCGCTTCATGCTCTGGTCCTCATATGGGCCAGAGCGAACTTCAATCTGGATTATAGTGCGTCAGGCCAAGCCTGATGCTTCCAGCGGGTGAAATTCCCGCCTCGGCAAGGGGGAGAGCCACCCCACCGGGAATCGAGCCTTGGGCTTATGGAGGTAACGACATGAGCTAAGCGTAGGCAGAGCGACGCGCGGGCCGTAACGCAAGTGAAGCGGGGTCAGCCTCGTAAAGATAAGAATCCGCAGGCCGACAGCGTCGTAATGGCTGGAAGGCAAAAGTAGGTCACCGTCAAAGGCGAGGTGGCTAGAGACTGCGGCGGGGTCAGAGCGCACGGCACGTTCGGAGAAGGAAGTATCAAGGAACCTGAGAGGTCCACTGTGGTCTCGGTGCGCAGCGGAAGTGTGCCGAGTATGCCGGACGATATGGATCATTCCTGAGAATGGCAGACGCTGCAGTGGAAGTCGGATTCGCTGGTAGTACACCTAGCTAACACGCGGATCAGGCCCCTCGATCATGTGAAGTGCCCTTCGTGGTTGAGGGAAGCGCCAACTTCCCTTCGGCCTGGTTTTACGGTAACAATAATTATGAAAAGCCAATTCGCGTAACCGCTAAAACTAAGCGCGGTCGCTTGCCGACAACAGGTAAGGGCGTCCAGATCGGCGAGCGGTGGCATGAAGCCGAGCTGCAATCGACGCATGGATTGCGAAGAGCGGCGAGAGGATAACGCGCGCTCAGGCCGTGCATCGGCTACGATTTGAGGTGACTGACCATGAAGCTGCTGATTGCGCTAATCACGCTGTTTCTTGCGAGCGGCGCTTTTGCTCAAGCTGCTCCACCCGGAGCAGCAAAGATGCCATCCACTCATGTTAAGCCGCAGGCGCCGCTGGGTTGTAAACTAGTTGGGACGGTCAGAGGCACGAAGATCTGGGCAGGCGATTGCGTTGCTGCGACACCACCGGTGGACATGCCGTCATCACCACCGCCCGCCCCGTCAGCCGAAGGCGATGCGCCCGCAGAGAAGCAGTGAAGCCAACATGAGATCGGTACCAACCAATTCTGGTAGGTGCTTGCAGCACTTCTTCGCGATACTCCTTGCGCGCGCCCTTGAGAATTGAGCCTCTCGAGGGGCAAGGTGGTCAGGTCCAGAGACGAAGGCTTGCCACCGAAGTTTGCGGCGTGTGGTAGGGACAGCGCTTTCAGGGTCCAACGCGAGCGCCGAGTCATCGCCGCCAACTTGACTGGCAGCGCGAGCGGGACAGCGTCGACCTGATTCCCGACGCCGAGTCGTGCACGCGCTGCCTCCAGTCCACGCGTGCGCCGCAGAGCGGAGCAATACGATGCCGAGACTTCGAGATTTATTGCCTCGTACGATTTGAAAGAGGCCAAACCAGACGCGCACGAAGAGTTCGTCAAATAAAGCCATCGAGCACGGATGGTCTCCATGGATTTTGGACCATGATCACAATACTCTTTGTTACTCTTCCGAGCACTACCTTGCAGGGATCGTCCTCGAACGAACGCAAGCGGTCGCTGCTCTCAACGCAACAAGGGCGGAGCTTGGGATCAAGGTCATAATGGAAAAATGGTTGGTCACCCGATCCGAAGCCCAGCCAGACTTTGACTCCAACGAAAGAGAGCCAGCCAGTGAGCTGCCACTTCGGGGCCTTTTGAAGTGCTCCCCGAAACTAGGCCAGCCGGTGCTGGAATTTTCCGGGGGTTAGGCTCATGCCGACTGGGGCGCGATGAGCCATTCAACAGCGAAATCGGCGCCTTGTTGGTAACCGGCATGAGGCACCCACCTCGTCATTCTTGCTCGCCTGCAATACAGCTTGGCATGAGCTGATCGGTGGAGGTGGAGCGATGGCAAATGCCATGCTTGATGCCAGGCAGGAAGGTGACTCCTATCGTCGCGTCGAGGTGATCACTGGGGAGCGCCGACGGCGACGGTGGACGGGCGAAGAGAAGGCCCGGATCGTGGCGGAGAGCTTTGAGGCGGGTGCGAACATCTCCGAGGTGGCGCGGCGCAATGACGTTTCCCGCGGGCTGCTCACGGTGTGGCGACACCAAGTTGCGGCGGCGGTGGCCGGCAAGGCGCCGAACTTCGTGCTGATTCAAATTGGCGCCGGAAGCGGTGGCGAGACAGCTGGCGAGTCCGAGCATGCTTCGCCGGCACAGACGAAGGCTTGGGAGATCGCCGCGCCCTCGGCCAAGGTCTGCGGGGTGATCGAGATCGAGGTGAGCGGAGCGCGCATCCGCGTCGAGCCGGGCGTGGAGTTGGCGACGCTGTCGACGGTGCTGGCGGCGCTCCGGGGTTGCCGGTGATTGCGTTACGGTCCGACCTCAAGGTGGTGTTAGCGACACAGCCGATCGATTTCCGCAAGTCGGTGCACACGCTGTCGGCGCTGGTGAGCGAAGCGCTGCGTGCGAACCCGTATTGCGGTGACGTCTTCGTGTTCCGCAGCAAGCGCATGGACAGAGTGAAGCTTCTGGCGTGGGACGGCAGCGGCATGGTGCTGGTGACGAAGTGGTTGCACGAGGGACGCTTCACCTGGCCGCCGATCCGCGACGGCGTGGTGCATCTGAGTGCGACGCAGCTTGCGATGCTGCTCGATGGCCTCGAGTGGACGCGTGTCTCACCCAAGCCTGTGAAGCAGCCGGCCGTTGTCGGCTGAGAGGTGGGGATTTCGCTGGAGCCTGTGGCGCGCGGATGTATCGTCTGGTCATGGCGATTCGCCCCGATGCTCTCCCGACCGATCCGTCAGCTCTGACCGAGATGGTGCTCGCGCTTGACGCAGAGAACGAGAAGCTGCGTGTGGCGATGCAGACGCTCAAGGAGATGATCTTCGGGAAGCGCTCGGAGCGACTTGCGGTGCTCGTGGACAAGCAACTCGCGCTTGAGCTGGGCGATCTCGAGACCGACGCCACGTTGCCGGTGCAGGCCAACGACGATGCGCCTGCGGCGAAGCCGCCCGGCAAGGTGCGCAAGAAGGCGCGCCGCAACATCGGCGCACTCCCAAAGCACCTGCCGCGCTGCGAGCAGCGGCTGGAGCCGGAGGCGACGGCGTGCCCGTGCTGCCGGGGTCAGCTCCACAAGATCGGCGAGGACGTCAGCGAGGTGCTGGACATCATCCCGGCGATCCTGCGGGTGCTGCGCACGATCCGTCCCAAATATGGCTGCCGCAGCTGCACCGATGGTGTGGTCCAAGCGAGGGTGCTGCCGCGCCCGATCGAGAGCGGCATGGCCCCGACCGCACTCGTGAGCCACGTAGTGGTCTCGAAGTTCGCCTGGTATCTGCCGCTGTACCGACAGGTACAAATTCTGGTCGGCCAGGGTGTCCATCTCGACCGGACGACGCTGGCCGGCTGGGTGAAGCGTGCGGCCTGGTGGCTCAGGAGCCTCTATGAGCTTCAGTTGCGCACGATCCAGGCCTCGCCGCGCGTGTTCTGCGATGAGACGCCAATGCCGGTGCTCGATCCCGGACGACATCGCACCCGCATCTGCCAGTTCTGGGCACATGCCATGGATGACCGGTCATGGGGCGGCCCATCGCCGCCGGCGGTTGCCTACGTGTTCGCCGACGGCCGCGGCACGGAGGAGATCGCCGGACAACTGAAGGGCTTTTCCGGCATTCTGCAGGTGGATGGTTATGCTGCCTACAAGGCGCTTGCCCGCGGTCATGGCGGCGCGATCCAGCTGGCTTTTTGTCTCGCCCATGCCCGACGCAAATTCGTCGAGGTCTACGACGATGCAGTCGCCATTCGCGCGTGAGGTGATCGAACGCCTGCAGGCGGTCTATGCTATCGAGGCGGAGATCCGCGGCAGCAGTGCCGAGCAGCGACTTGCCGCCCGCCGCACCAGGAGCGCACTGCTGATGGCGGCGCTCAAGGCGCGACTGACCGAGATGGTCGGCCAGCTCTTCTCGCAGTCGAAGCTGGCGGAGGCGATCAACTATGCACTCAATCACTGGGATGGGTTGACGCTGTTTCCTCGCTCAAGGCCCGCTCCAGATTGCCTTCCACGAAGCGGCGCTTGATCCGGCCGACAGTGGAGAGGCTGACCCGGACGGTTCGGGCAATCTCTGCGTCAGAACTGTCCCCATCGGCCGCCAGCAATCTGAGCCCGTTTGAGTTTGCGGGCGGCATGCTTGCCGCCGCCGAGCATCGCCGTCAGTTCGTCCCGTTCGACTTGGCTCAATTCCACCCGATAACGTACATTCACGCTTCGCCTCCTTGTCGGAGGCCGGGACGAATCCAGCTATGAGTCAAAAATCAGGCGTGCACTTCCCCGAGAAACAGGGGCACTATCTCGCTTTCATCCATACCTATTCGTACATGTTCGGACAGCCGCCCGCCGAGGCCGACATCCAGCGCCACTTCCGCGTCAGCCCACCGTCAGTTCACCAGATGATCGTCACCCTCGAACGCAACGGGTTCATTCGTCGCAAGCCTGGCGTCGCACGAAGCATCGAGATCCTCTTGCCACCCGAAAACTTGCCCATCCTCCAATGGCTCGGCATCAAAACGTCAAAATCACTGTGATGAACTACTAGGGTTCAGACTCAATTTATCCAGTAGGCGACGATCGCGGCGAGGTGAACGGCAGCCAAATAGTTCCGGGCGAGTTTGTCATATCGAGTTGCGACCCGCCGGAAATCCTTGAGCCGGCAGAAGCAACGCTCGATGACATTGCGCCCTTTGTAGGCGCGCTTGCTGAAGCTGTGGAGGGGTCACTCTATTGGATTTGTTTGGAATGACAGGCTTCGCGCCGCGATCGAGGATTTGGGCGCGAAAGCCGTCGCCGTCGTAGCCTTTGTCGCCAATGAGGGCGGACATGGGCGGCGCGAGTTTCAAAAGGGCCGGCGCCGCCGCAATATCTGCTTCCTGGCCTGGAGTGAGATGAAATGCGTAAGGTTTGCAATCAGGGGCGCTCATCGCGTGAATTTTCGTGGTCCGCCCGCCGCGCGAGCGGCCGATCGCCTGTTCATGCTCCCCCCTTTTCCGCCGCTCGCCGAGCGATGCGCCTTGATCGAAGTAGAGTCGATGGACAAAGTCACGCCATCCTTGCCGCAGCGGGCGAGCGCTTCAAAGATCATTCGCCAATGTCCACGCTTGGCCCAGCGATTGAACCGATTGTAGATCGTCGTGTAAGGACCATAATCGGGCGGGCAATCGCGCCAGCGTGCACCGGACTGAAGCATGTGAATGATACCGCTGACGATGCGTCGATCATCATCGCGCTCCGGTCCGGTCTGGTTCGTTGGCAGATGCGGCTTTGTCCGAGTCCACTGCTTGTCGTTGAGCCAAAACAGTCCTGCGCGCATCGAAGTCCCCGTGTCGAATCAATCGGTGCGAGGGAACCACAGTTTGCTAATTAGGTACAAACCCTAGTTCAACAGCGATCGGGACATCCCCCTGTCGCGCCTGCGCTGCTCTTAGGAGTATGTAGCAGGCGCGTCAGGTTTCAGACCATTTGCGGCCGGGGCCAATCAGGAAAACAGACGGAACGAGGGGGCAGTTAAGGCGGCACGCTCCTTGCTTCGCTGGGTGAGCATCGGCGGTCTTGCAGGGGCTGCGAGCGGCCCCGGGATGTTTTCAACGCCATTTCGGGTCCGTCCCGTTGATGCCCGCGAGGGTTCCGCGGCGATTGCGTTGAACGGTTACGACTTCGACAATGAGTGCCACATCACCGGGGCGCTACCAAGCATATATCATTTCGGTGCGGAGACACATTGGCTGCTAAGACCTATTGGCTGCTTGGCTGCTAAGACCAAAGCGCCAACGATTCTGCAGGGGCTTTGACTATACCTCAAACCATTTGGCAGTGAGAGTGACAGACAATGCCGTCCAGATAACCGATTGGTGGAAGAATTCCTTTCTCACATACACCGTCTGGTGGGCGGCGGGTCTCGCAATCGAAGTGGGAGCTGAGCGATGGAAGTCACGTTAGTAGAAATCGTGTTAGCAACCGGCGCTGTGCTCGTTTATTCCGCGATCGTGATTGCTTGCTGGTGGGCAATTCTGTGAAGCGGCACCACCATGGCAAAGTATCTGTGCTCGTATGACTTGGAAGAAGCTTTCAAGGCAGACGCTTTCGCGGCCCCCAACCCCGTGTTCTTGAAACAGGCCGTGGCGCACGGCTGGGAGGCTTGGGTACTCGGCAGCAACAACCTCTGGTACCGCCCTCCATATACCACCCTGCAGGGCACGTCTGCAGATATAGCAGTTGCCGAGCTTGCATTAGAGGCGACCCCATGCGCATCTGTGGCGCCGGCAGATCGGCGTCCAAGAACGCACGGTACAGATTTAGAGTTCCGTTTTGGTCGGTGCCGGCACATCGAAACGCTTCAACGACCCATCGGCAGCATGCATCATCGAGGCGTGGCGGCGTCGGCGTGACTGGACGGCGTGGAAAGACCAAATGCACGGTTTGGCGCTGCCGCCGCCCATCACAGCGGCCGGAAGGGGTTGCGCGATGCTTCTGCGGCGAGGTGGTCAGCAACCGCATCCTACACTTCCATGTCCGATGTGCTCATCGCCTGACCGCCGCTTGAATACAAGGCTGGCCTCGATCTTGCGATCGACGGTACGAAATCCTTTTCACGGACCTACGTTTTCGAACGCCTTTCGGAGCAGCCGCACCATCAACTCTATGGCTTCCTGCTCAGTTGTTGGCTGTGATGGCTTCTTATATTTTCGCCGCGCATGCCTCGACCAATTCGCAGTCTGCTTCAGGCGTTCGACCTGTGGAGGAACCCAATCGAGCGCAAAAAATGTGTCCTCACGCTTTTTGTTTCCTCCAAACCGCTCAACCAGACATTCTAGCGCCTTGTAGATATCGAACCAAAAGGTTGGCGGGTGTGGTTGACCCGGCGCTGACACCCGGCCGAAATAGATCAAGGCATCTTCCAGCAGATCATCATTGTCAGCGATGGCGGCCCATCTCTGGACCTCCGTTTGGGTTGGAGGTGCCGGAGGCTTCTCCTTGCCATCCGCCCCTATCACGAGGGCAGACGCGTGCATTCTCGCTCGGATGGTATCGTTCCTCTCGGCAAACAGGGTCCGATGCATCGTGCCATCGGATGCGAATTCGACAACGCCCCAGAATTGAAGCGGTTGGCCCTGCATCATGACGAACATGGCTCCGTTCAAACGCTCGATATGTGCAACAGCACGATCGCGCACTTCATCCGTCGATGTAAGCTCGTCGAACGAGTTGGACCGCAGGATCGTATCTTGCCCGTGCACCTCGATCCAAGGTTCAAATGGCGGCTTGAGCATGCCCCGCCAATCTTGCAGATCAAACTCGTGACCGCGAAGCAGAGATCCCCATTGCTTTAGCACCCGCCTGCCTCCCTCGAATAACTGAAAAACGTGCCCTCACGAGCGCTTTCTCAGCGAGCAGCGCAATCTGCCCAGATATCAGGCTTTGTTGTGACCTTTGCGCCCCGAACACGCGGCGCGAAAACTTAGCCTGATGCGTGAATAGGCCCTGAAGCGCGCTGCGGGCCGCCGGCACTAAACGCCCTCTCCAAAATAAGCTTCAAGCTCTCGCCGAATGCCGACCAAACGTGCCTCGTAGAGTTCGACGGATATCCTCGGCCACACCGGCTTCTCGTGAAACTGCAATGCGATTGCCAACTGACTACCGAACTCACTGGGCAACGTTTAAAGCCAAAATTGCGATGACCGCCGTCACGACTGCGACTGTCATGGTAACTGTTTCGAAGCCGATCCCCCACTCGCTGCCTTCACCAAAGGTCCACCATCGGTGGACGCCCCCGTGAGTGCAAGTAGAATCTTTCGTGAGGTTCTGCGCGTAGTCGGGTGCTGACATCTGTCCGGCCTCTGATGCGACCGGTCATGCGTTCGCGGGCCCGTATGGGAGTTCGCGGATCGGAGGCCAAATCACAGAAGCGTGCTCGAACTTGGGGCACTGTGGGAGGAACTGGCTTTCCCGATCCCGTCTCATCGACTGTTGCGCCATACCTTTCCTTTCCGTCTGACCTTCCTACACTCTCGACGACCTCTGGCTGGACGGCTATGCCGCCGCGGCCGGAGCTTGGTAGACGCCGCCTTTCGCGGGTCCACCCCAAGGCGAAAGTCGTCGCGCCAACATATTCGGCGCGGCGGCCTCGTTTGATCGGCGAGCGAGCCTATGCGTAAGCTGATGTCGGCCGTCTTCAGTACCTGCCTCTGGATCACCTTGCTCGCGCTTGTCGCCGCCGGCGTTGCGCGCCTGAAGAAAGTTCATCAAGGACCGCCCCAAGGACATCATCATCTCCGGCGGCGAGAGCGTCTCCTCCTTCGAGGTCGAGGACATCCTCTACAAGCACCCGGCCGTGCTGGTCAGCGCCGTCGGCGCAAAACCCGATCCTAAATGGGGTGAAGTGCCCTGCGCCTTCATCGAGCTGAAGGACGGCACCAAGGCGACCGAGGTCGAGATCATCGCCTATTGCCGCGAGTATATGTCGGGCCGTCAGCTCGTCGTCTACATAGCCCCAGCCGACCAGTTTCAGCTCGCGCGTCGCCATCTCAGGCCTCCGATGCTCACCGGGATTTTTGCCTGGGGGATATTACGCCTCGCCGGCACGCTCCGACATGCGGATTGAAGCACATGTCCTCAGACTTGCTAGGGGGCGCACTTATGGGCGTCCCCCTGAACAAAGAAGCAACTCGTGGCAACGACGGTTCCGCGGTCGCAGGGATTTGTCCTGCTTGGTCCGCCTGCTGAAAGATTCTGGTGCAAGCGAATGGGCAGCTGAAACTAAATGCGCCAAGAATTGTGTCCTGGTCGATAATTCGACGAGAGCTCACACAGACGTAGAGGTTCTCGTTGCCGTGTTGTCACAAGAGGTAAAACCGCCATGGCAGGTGGTGTTGTCGCCGGCGCATGCGGCTGCGGCGTCGCGATCCTGTTGATGCCCCCAGCACAATGCTCTCTCAGGTCCCCGAAACACTGCCCAAAGGAAGCTTTTCCCTGGGGGCAAACGCTTTGCGGCTCGGAAGGCGCTTTGGGGGGCCACATATGGGCGCTGCTCGAGCAGGATGGCGCCGATGAAATGCAAACCGTCGCTCGCAGCAACGAGTGCCGGCCGCTTAAACTCTAACCCCTGAGGAGCCAGCCCCTCCTTTCCCGAGCCGCCTAATTAGCCTCAAATCATTTGACGACGGAGAACGGTTACGCCGCTTGTGCGGCGCCAGCAACCGGTCGGCTCTCTGTTGAGATGTTTCGTTGTCGTGCAACACCTCGAGGCTGCAGACGCGAGCGATCGCCACGGCGCGGCGCGAGATTCGCTGATGATTCATGGATTTTGCTTTTAGCTCTGATACCGGTAGCGGACTGGCTGCCGGGGTTCAGAAACCGCAATCGCGAACAGCCAATGTGCTCTTGGGGGGCGTGCCCCTTGGACATGGGCGCACCGTCTCACCGAACGGGGCTGTTAGAGCGCTGGCCCATTGATGGCCACTGATGCCATCTTGCTCGGGTTTCCTTGGGTTTCTGAGGCCCAACCCTAAGGTTGCATACAACCCAAGCGTTTGCAACAGTCATTTTCTACTCGAAGCGCGACGAAACCGCGCGCGCTCGTAAACGGTTCAAGGCTCGACGCTGACGGAAGACACGTTGGTCGATGAGGAATAGTTCGTGATCCCTTGGGTTTTCGTGCCCACGGTTGCGCTCGGCCTTACAAACCCGAATTGCTCAAGCTCCTCCCGAAAGCGCGGACAACGAACCTGCAAACCGTGCTGCCGTGGCTCTACTGCACCTACCATCAAAAGCCCGACACGGACATAGACGCAAAAGACGGCGAACAACCGTCAGTCCAACGCGGCGGGCGTGATCAGACCCGCAGGTTTTCAGCGCTGTTCTTGCCACGCTTGGGGTCGACTTTGACTTCATAAGAAATCTTTTGGCCTTCTGCCAACCCAGAGAGTCTAGCGCGTTCTACGGCGCTAATGTGGACAAAAATGTCGTTTCCGCCGTCGTCTGGAGCGATAAATCCGTACCCCTTTTGATCATTGAACCACTTCACAGTACCTGTTGCCATACGATCACGTCCTTTGCCGCTGCGCCCAGTCCGAGCGCGGGTGGGTAATGGTGCCGAGAAACAGAGCAATTGGCGTGCCGGACCGAAAATGCTGATCCCACAGTGATGGTGAGCATCGGGTCGACGTCAATGGACGCAAAGCTGACAACCGTGCGCGACTGCTAACATTCTCAGGCTAGCTCGATCAGTGTCGATTACTCGAAGGCATCACACGGCGGGATCGGTAAACGTCCGGTTCGCCTCACTGGGCTCCCATCACCCGCCGCTCCGGATCAGATCGGTACGTCTTCGAGACCAGCACAGAACGCCGAGTTCTCGATGAATGACATCGAATGTGAATCGGCGATTGCCGCGAGGTTCTGCAACGGCATGATGCGAGCGCCGTGTGCGGCAGTTGAATGTGCTCGACCCGATTAGCTCGCATATAACCGGGTTGTCTTAGGCTGGTCGCGCAGAAGGTTGACGCCGGTGTCGTCGTATTCATCCGTGTCAGGTCGATGACACAATATCCGCAACTCGACGCTGAGCCGCGGGGCTCGCACCAGCAAGACTGCACCTTTCTGTCGCCATTAAAGCTTTCACTGCGCAACTTTTTTAGGTGGCACACTCATTGCTAGTTAGGTCCCTGATCCCTGCTGGAGTGAACGCGTTTGCGGCCGCCGGCGGACACCAGCCCAGCGCCGCACTGGTCATTAGGCGGCGGGGATGGTTGCGCGGCGTCGCCAGCTCAGCAGGAGGAGAATCATGGGTTTCTATCAGACGGAGCCGTTTAACACGGCAAAAGCCAGCTTCATCCACGGACCCGACGGATTCGGACTATTTCTGGTCGAGGTTGAGGGTGATGCGCCGAACTTCACGACAGGAATTGCCCTAGTGCGCGATCCGCATTGGGTCGGCGGCCTGAAGATCGACGTGATGGGCTGGACGGGACCGCTCGGTGAAGGGTCCACGCCCTTTGCGGTCAAGGGCAGCTTCCCCGGCCATTATGTGCCGCAAATCGTCGTGTCCGGTAGCAATGGCACGCGCCTGATTCCGGTGAAGGCGATCCCGGCGGAAGAATCTGACGACTACGTGCGGCAGTTGGCCGGATGACCACAGCCGATCACCCGATCAATCCCCTTAAATAGGAAAGGATAGCTCTATGCCGGATACGACAACCAAAGACCACGTCGGATTGTTTCACGCCTGCTATCAGATTGGCGAAAGCCGCCCCGGAGGCAGAATCTTCAAGCTGGATCTGGTTGTCGACACGCCGAACAGGCGGATCCAAGGCTTCGGCAGCATCACCCAAGCTGTTAATCCGCCGCTCGATGTCACCACCTCCCTGCAAGGCAATTACAGCCAGCTGCCGACGCTCCCGCCGGCTCCGGCACTACTTCTAGTACTCCTTACTGGCTACCCGCCAATCCACTGGCCGACGCATGGCGGGCTTGGACCGCAGATTCTGCCGAACGTCGATCTGCGCATGACCCTGCTCCCGAACTGGCAATCGGGAATCGCCTCCTACTGCTATCGCAGCGGTCACAGCGATTGGCAGGAGATCGAAGCCGCGCCGGTCAAGCTGGTGTCTCCAGCCATCGCATGAACGATGGGCGGCGGCGATCAAGGTGAGAACGACGACTCGCGGCTGCCGTCACAGAAGAAGGCGCCGAGAGGTCGACGACGGCCCGATCCGCTCGTACCCTATTGGGACGCCGAGATCAGCCCGATCCTGAAGGCTGCGCCGACGGCACCCGACCTTACCCCCAACATCCGACGCACGCTGGAGCGCCGCATCAATGCTTGGCGGGCGTTCAACGGCCCCGAACAGGACGTGATCTTCCGCCAGGAACACGAACCCGGTCGGCTGGGTCTGTCGGACTTTACCGACACAAGCGCGCTCGGCACTAGCTTCGCGAGTAAGGCGCTCAATCACCGGCTCTATCACTTCCGGCTGGGGTTCTCCGGCTTCGAGTATGCCCATGTCGGGCTCGGCGGCGAAAACTTCGTTGCCCTGGCCGAGGGCTTGCAGAACGCTCCGTGGGCGCTCGGCGGCGTTCCGTAATCGCGCGGCCGACGCGCGGGAGAATCTGACACAGCGCTACGCTGCGCTAATGGGTCACTACGGTACGGCGCCAACGAGACAAGGCGAGTCGACAGCGGTACGCGGGCGTAACGTCCTTCGCCGCGCGCGAGCGCCAACGCTTCGAACAATCGTGGGACGCGATGGTAGAGAGCTCTCGTTAATCGAAGCAGCGGAGATGCTCGACGTCAGTCCATCGACCATACGTCGCATGATCATTGAGGGGCGATTGCCTGCGCAGCATTTATGCAAGGGCTCGACATGGATCATCAAACAATCTGATCTCACGCGACCAGACGTACGCCAGGATGCCTCTCGCAGGCGATCGCGCCGCGGTCGGCCGCCTTGCGACGCCAACCAGAAATGCCTTCAATTCTAAGGAGATAGACAGATGAGTAGTATGAAGCGCCCTCGTCGCTGCCGCTGAACAATGAGTTCTTTTTTCCGATGGCAATCGGTCTGATTGATCGTTCGACCGTGTTGGTGTACGGCTCGAGCCGCCCGTCGTCCAGGAATGCCGTCAGGCTCGGCCAGCGTTCGAGCATGTAATCAATCGCCTTGATGAGCTTCGACTGCCGGGAGATGCCGTCTTTCACGGCGACCAGACAGGCCTTCAACGCCTCCATCAGCGGCTTCGTCTCGGCCTGCCGCACCGCCCGGCGTTCCCCAGCGTCGAGACCGCGGATCCTCTCCTCGATCGCGTAGACGGCTGCGATGCGCTCGATGACCTCCGCGGCGAAGGGTGAGTTCGTCGTCTTGTGCACCCTCACGAAGTTACGGCGTGCGTGAACGAGACAATATGCCAGCTGGATCTTGCCCGGCATCTTCGCATCGCCCGCCAGCGAGACGTAGGCGGCATTATTCAATTCGGCCAGTTCGAGAGTTTCGCATGTACTGGATGAAAGTCGTGTCTTGGGGCTTAGGCGCTCTCAGTGTTATGCTTTTGCTCGCTGACATTATAGGCATCTGGAGAGCAGTTGCAGTCTACCGAGTTCTAGCTTGTCGTACTCATAGCTCTGGCCGTCATGTCCTCTCTGTTGTTGCCAGATCCTCGTAAGGATTGGATTGAGCCCGCAATAACCACGGAATCGGCTGCCCTTTGTGCACTCGAAAGGGAACGTGCCTCGGGCGCAAAGGCTCTAGACCCGGCGACAGACCAAGCAATCGTGGGTGAAAGCCCTATTCTGCAAGCGATCCGGAAAACTTGCCAATCCTTGCAGAGTAGCGCTGCGGATCGCTGATCTTCGATTCAGCATCGCCGCATCGAGCTATCCGCGAAGCCGACCCTGTTTAGAGAAGTTTCGCTGATCCGCAATTGGGGCCGATCGGCACGAATGGTCAGACCATAGTACAGACCTTCGACGGCAGTGCAGAGGCTGTCGAAGCGTTCGAACGGCCGGAACCTGCCAAGCAGAGGCGCGGTAAGGCAAGCGGCAAGAAGCTGCGTCCGCTAGGCATCCCGACGCGGTAGGCATAATGCACCTCATACAATTGGCGTTGGGGATCGATGGAGATGGGCCGAGCTGGCGACCCAAGTGCGGAGGCGTTGATCCAGTTCGTTGTCGATTGTGATCACGTAGGGTGCATTCGGCTTGCGATGTATTGCGGAGACGACGCCGCGTTCGATCCAATAATGGACGACATAGAGACTGACACCGTATCGTTCCTGCACTTGCCGAACGTTGAGGCTTCCTTTGGAAGGGAGCGGGGCCGGAATGCGGTGCTTGTATCGTAACCATTTGATGGTACCCGCCGTGAGCGGCTTGCCCGTAGAGCTGCGATGACCTTCTCCGCGCAGAAGGGCCACGATCTCGTCGTCGTGATGATTGAGAGCGAGCTCTCGAACGCGCTGAACGAAAGCCTCGGGATAACGGACCACATCGGCCCTGTTGCGAGGGAGATTGAGTTGCAGGGTTTCGGTTTCCCCAGGCGAAGTTTGAACGCCAGGCAACAACATCGGGGCCATGCCGTTCTGAAAAGAGAAACCTCGCCCTCAATTGGTGGAAGTGTCATCCTCCAGCGCTCTGTGCTGCGACGAAACGGTCAGGCGCCTATGACTATCAAGCTCTTACTTCCAGTAGTTGAACAGGTAGGCCAGATCATCTTGAACCTGCGCGACAACCCAAGTCGAGTCTGTCGAGTGATAAGGGTTTCCCGTCGAGATCATTTTGCCACGCTCCGGCCTGCTCAACTTGTGGCCGTCCACGGTCGTTCGTTCGAGTGGCTGGACATCCGCACCGAGACGGTCGCTCAGCTGCGCGATCCGGTGACGCTCGAACGAGCGTGGGTGCCCCTGGCCGCGATTACCGTTCCGACGCGGCCAAAATGGTCGCCCACGCATCCCGCCGTCGCTGAGGCCGATCGTCCGGCTTTTTATCGGCGCTTTATTCATCGGAGAAAATCAACTTCGCGCGCCGAAACGGGAGATGCTGAAGATTGTTGATTGCAGGCTGCGCAATTTACTCGTCGATCGGCTCACGATCGCGGAATGCCTGGTTCTCGAATGACCGGTCACGGATTTCGCCGCGCTCGTGGAAGAACACCGCACGCTTGAGTTTGTGCGCTGCCTTCGTCGAGGGAACGACGGAGCGCGTCGTGATCGACGCTGCGAAATGGAGCGGGTCATCCCAATGGTCGAGGATCAATGTAGTGTTGATCGGCGCGCCGATGTGGTTCGCTAGCGCGCCGGGTAAGCATCGCCTTTCTCGAATATGTGGAACTTTCGATACTAGAGGTTGCGTAGACGCGGGGCGAAGCTCTGACAAGGGCGAATAGCCCGAAGAGATGATCGCTCGCCCCGCCAGTGTCATGGATATCGAAGATCGTGTCCTGGTCGAATATTCGATCCAGCACATAGGTCGCTTCACTTTCCGTCGGGCTGATGGGCAGGATGCTGAAATAGCCGTACTGGTCCGACAGGTGGCTGTAAAACTTCGATCCCGGTTCGCTGCCATAGTGCAGATTGGCGTCGCTGCATTTTGCCGCTCGGTCGCTGGCGCGAAAGAACTGCCCGTCGGACGACGCAGTCGTTCCGTTGCCCCCACACAGGCGGGAATGCGGGTGACAGGTGTGTGCGTCGGTGATGCAGGCCTGAGCGGCGCGATAGGTTTCTGAACGGGCGTGGAGGGTGCGCATCCTCGCCATCTGGACCGATGGCACCGAGTTCCAAGTAGAGACGCGTGCCGCACGATCCAGTTTTAAACCAATCCAGATCCGCCTTCGGCGGAACATGCGTCCCTGCCGGGACGAAGGTGTTGGCAATCTCGAAGTCGCCCCTGCGGGCGGTAACGCACCGCGCTCTCAACATCGAGATGTCGCACTTCTTGAACGCCATCATGCGGCGCTCCTGCATAGAGACGACCGCGGAAAGAACCACGAACCCGGCAGCGGATTATTTTTGTCGATCGGGGTTGACACCGTGCCCGCGATTAAAGAACGGGCGACTATTTGAGGCCAGCGCATTCCTTTCAGCGTTCGCTGCAACGTCCAAGACCGCCGCACAACTCCAGCGCAGATGGCGGCACGGTCCTTTATTCACCTGGCGCGCCCCTGTACGGATTTGGTTCGCTGGCGGTCCGGTAGTCACCCAGATTGGCGCCCAGAAACAAGACCTCGGTCTCTTGGGTAGGTATTTCGCTCAGCTTGCTCAGGAGGCGTGCAGCCGAACCGCTAATTTCGTTCGCCCCGAGCCGAATGCTGCTCATGATCCCTTGGGGCGTCCAGATCATCGCCCTGGGTACCATGTAGGTGTGCAACCTTGCCGTGCTTTCGGCGATTCTCCTCGCCCAAGGGTCCTGCGAACTGGGCAGATTTGAGCCATCCTTGGCCAATGACACAAAAGAAGATTTCGTCAGACCGCGCATATGCCACCCGGCCTCGTGCGCCAGTCCTTTGGGATATCGTTCCAGATGATGACCAACAGAAGAATACTGGCGCGCCGCGTCATGCACGTACGATATTGCACTCTTCTGCGGGTTCCTGTGTGGCTCGCAATCGCCGTCCGCGTTCTGAAAACGCTGCAGTTCCACATACGACGATGCGACCACGTCGTGGAAAATACCGTCACCCTCGATCGTGTCTGCTGATTCCCACCGTGCTACTTGCTGCCCCGCCAGTCCGATCTCGTTCCTAAGCATTTCCAAGTTCGCACCGGTCAGCGTTGCGGCAAGCTGAGCGCGTGCCCTGACAAAGGATGACGCTGTAAACCGTTCGCTCTGTTGATCGGTAGGGTCGTGTGCGGCGTTCGGTGGTTCGTTGCTCGCGTTCGGTTGTCTCAGCTTTATCCGAAAAAGTTCGAAGGCGAAGCTACTGGCGGAGACGCAGGTTGGGGCGTTAGTGGCAGAGAGACTTCATTGCTCCAGTTTCGTTATTCGGCTGCCTATGTCGCGCTGTTGAGTTTCCGGCGCTCGCCGCAGAAAGGCGGCCATTTGCGTCGCCTCTGCGCCAGATATAGGAAGACAGCTTCCTAGTATTCAATAATGAGGATTGGGCAAGTCCCTTAAGGGGACGGCTCTACGCCGCGGAACGGCGGTCCCCGAGCGCGCGCGGTCTCCGTGCATTCGCGCGACCATCCTCTCGCAGATCATCCCGGCATCCCACGATCATCAGCTACGCCCACCAGCTTCTCTCCGGTTGAACCTGTTCTCACCGACGCACGCCGGCATGTCGGCGCGCCGGAACTAGGTCGGGGCCTCGAGACCCTGTGAGTTCAGCCATTCGGCTATGCGGGCGGCTACATCAGCTTCGTGAACCTTCTTCAGAAGGTCCTCACGCTCCTTGCCCGGGGTAGGTGCTCCGCCTTTTCCCTCGCGATCCGAGCTTCCTTGATGGGCTGTTCGCCAAGCGCTCTGTCCTGCCTGACCCGGATGCGCACCTCATGATCTCCGTAACGCTTTTCCGACAAGCTTTTGTCGAGGCCAAGCCGGTTTCCGGGGAACGCTAGTGCCAACACCTCCGCGCGCAATCTGTTCGATGGGATCGGATTCCTCGATCTGGCTTGACCCCATCAGCCCGTGCGAAGCGGTCTGGCTCGTCCCGCATGTCTCACGCAAGGCCCTCATTATAACGTCGACAACCACGACGTCACGTCCCGTGATTTTGTCAGACCCATCTCAGCCTTCCCATGCTGAAAAGTGAGTGTATGCTCAAAATTATGATCGGTATCGACAAGGACTGCGACACTCTGGCTCAATAAGATTAGCTGGCTTCGAGCGATCATTCCCGCACCGGCGAGTTCTGTCTCATGATGTTCACCGCGTGCTCGCGACGGCTTCGCCTGTCGCGAGCGACTTCAAAGAGAACAACATCACCAACGTAGAGCGTATCGGTGTCAATCGACGCGTGAACAAATTGATCGTCATCGCCGTCGTCGTACCGAATGAAACCGAAATGGCGGTTGCGATTCCAGTAAATCACTTTGCCTATCTTCACTTCTATTCTCCGTGATCAGGACCACACAGTAAACGTAAAGTGCGTTCCTTCCCGACGATCAAACAGGCAGATGCGACCGCAGCTAATCTTCACTGTAAAGTAGGATGCGGTGTCGTGATCGAAGCCGATGTACGTCCCGAGGCGCTTCGGGACGAGCTGTAAGCGTGCCCCTGTTCCATGGTGCTGCATGCTAGGTAACGAGCCACTGATGCGACAGTTGTGATCGTAGTCGAATCCGTTCGCATTATTCCCGCGTACAGAGACACTTGTCCTGCTGTAACCACGAGTTTCATGCTCGTAGACGCTCACAACATCGCGGCGAAGTCCGTGCGCAAATGCGGTTGCAGCCGCTGCGGCTCTAACATGTGGTTTCATTACGCAACACGCCAGCATGCATCGTCGAGCGGACGGGCCCGTTAGAGACATCGGGTCTGCCCTGCATCACCGGATGGTAGTCGGGACCGGATACGGTGATGACGTCATGCCGCAGCAAGTCGCGTGCCAACTCGCGATCGAAGCTCTGCGGACGGAATTGCTGGGGATCGCTTTAAGGATCTTGTTACGTGGCCGTCAAATTGTCGGATTGAGTCCAAACGCGCAAATCGCAGCATCTGGTCAGACACGAAAGGTCGCAAATCCTTTAGCAGGCTGTTGAAGAAGTCTCTGGCGAGATGGCATTGGACGTGATTCTCTCGATGGTTGAATCGGGAGACCAGGATGCGGGGATCGGACGAGCGGTCTGGATCGTTGTTCAGCTACGTGGATCTTGAAGCGCGAGTTCGCCCAGATCACCCGCTACGGAAGATCCGGGAGATCGTAAACGCTGCGCTGAGCGATCTCTCGACAGCATTTGCGGGGCTTTACACGGACTTTGGTCGGCCCTCGATTGCACCGGAGAGGCTGCTTCGGGCGATGTTGTTGCAGGCCTTCTACGGCATCCGCTCGGAACGACAATTGATGGAGCGGCTGGAGTTCGACCTGTTATTCCGCTGGTTTGTCGGCCTGGGCGTGGACGATCCGGTGTGGGATCACTCGACCTTCTCCAAGAATCGCGACCGGCTGTTCAAGCTTGATTGCCCACCCTAGCCTGGTAAAGAACGGTGTCCTCCTGAATGAGGCAACTGACCACGCCGCATTTTCTCGTCAATTGGAGATCAAGTGATGCTCATCGAGCAGTCCTCCAAGGTCAGTAGCTTCAACCGTCTTCAGCAATAGTTGGCGCAGAACCGCTGGTTCAACCTGAACGTCGCTGCCGTCACACAGTCGAGCGACTGCGGCAAAGATCTCGCGAACGTCGTATGTCGAGTTGAACACCTGCGGGACCCCGCGTTCGATGCTGAGAAGCGTGTAGGCAGCCTCCATTGCGGTGCGAACAGAATACTCGGTTGTGAATACACAATCTCGGCTGGCCGACTCGGCAAATTGACCTATGAAAGCGAAATTGGTAGCACCCTTTGGTACAACATCTGGCCTGTCGCCAGCCTGCCTCGGCATGAAAAGGGAGGTAACGTAGGGCATCATGACGGGAACCGTTTTTGCGCCCGTCTCGGCGAGTTGCGGTATATCCGCAACGGGTACACCAAGGTGATAAAGCCATTCCTGCGTAACCTCCGCGCCAGTGCACTCTTGCATCGGTTTCCTTATGAAATCACCGGGCTTGTCGACGAAGAGAGAATAGAGCCAAACGATAATTTGGTCTCTTGGCTGATGCTTGAAGTGCGGCTGGCGGTTCACCGTCCAACTGAGCAGCCAACTCGAATCCTTCACCGTAACAATGCCTCCTGTGACAACTTTGCCGCTGAATGGATCGCGTTTGGCGATCTTACGAATATAGTTTGGGATGCGAGTGTCTAAGGTCGTGATAGTCGCAGATTCCCACTTGGTCGCACTGATGTTTCCGCCGAAAATGTCAGGCCGGCCGAAATCCGTGCTTTTTGTCGCGATACGCCGCCAGAGATCCCATGCTGGGGCAGCACGTTCATAAATTCTAGCGGGCGTGTGATGATCGCCGGCGTCGGAATTGTCCGTCAAAGAGCCGATCGTCACAAAGACGAGATCGTCCGCGCGAAGATCAATTCCGCCGTTGCAACCGTCTCTATTGTAGTTGATGCGTGTGGCCTGCTTGTATCCGGGCCGGATCTCGAAATCGATATCAGTGACTTCAACACCGAATTGAAAGACGACACCCCTCTTCGCCAACCAATCGCAGAGTGGTAGAATGAGGGATTCATATTGATTGTACTTTGTAAACTTCAGTGCGCTGAAATCCGGGAGCCCGCCAATGTGATGGATGAATCGATGCAGGTACAGCTTCATTTCCAGCGCGGAATGCCATTCTTGAAAGGCGAACATTGTGCGCCAATAAAGCCAGAAATTGCTGCTCAGAACATCTTGCCCAAAGACTTCATCGATGCGTTTGTTTTCCATATCCCGAGGATTAGCAAGAAAGATGGCGATCAACTCTCTCTGCGCTTTGCCGGTCAGGGTGAAAAGACCATCGGTATGCGCATCCTGCCCCCGATTCACTGTCGCTCGTTGTAACGAATAGTTCGGATCATCCTTGTTCAACCAATAGAACTCATCGAGCACGCTGGCGCCTTTCACTTCCAGTGATGGGATCGACCCGAACAGATCCCATAGACACTCGAAATGGTCTTCCATTTCCCGGCCACCCCGAATGACAAATCCCTTTTCGGGCTGCTTAATCCCGTCGAGCGCTCCGCCCGGCAGATTCAACCGTTCGAGAATTTTGATCCGGTTACCGGCCATATGTCCATCGCGAATGAGGAAGGCCGCGCCGGCGAGCGTCGCTAGACCAGCACCGATGAACCAAGCAGTCTTCTTGTCGACCGCATCGGGCTTGCGAGGACGGGCAAAGGCTTCGTAGTTTCCACTGCTATAATACATGGCGTGTCCCCTCCGATTGGCCAGCGCGCCGATTGATGTCACGAAAACAGATCCTCCAGCGCAGCACATTTATGCGGGACGCCGATCGTCAAGCCGCCATCGAGGACTATTTCGGCACCGGTCATGTAACTGGAATCGTCGCTAAGCAGGAATGCGACCGCTTGGGACACCTCCAGCGGCTCGGCTGCCCGTCCCATTGGAATTGGAAAAAGAGCCGGATCCAAGCTCTCACTCATCGCCGTCGCGACGAGACCAGGATGAACTGAGTTGACACGCACTCCGGAGACCGCTCCCTCCAGCGCGGCAGACTTGGTGACACCCCGCACGCCGAACTTGGAGGCGACGTAAGCATGAAGGCCAGGGCTACCCCGCAGTCCCTCGACCGATGAGATGTTGACGATCGAACCTCCGCCCGCGCGCCTGATTGCTGGTAGGGCGGCCTGGATGCCGAGGAATACGCCGGTTAAATTCACTGCCAGGGTCCTATTCCATTGCTCGAGTGGGAACTGCTCAATTGGAGCCATGCTGGCGATACCCGCATTGTTGACGAGTCCATGCAAGGTACCGAAGGTGGCCTCTGCTGCCGCGACCACGGTCGCCCACGCTTTCGGATCGCTAACATCCTGGTGCATGTAGATGGCGGCATTACCCAGTTCGAAGGCGAGAGCCTCTCCGTCTGCATCAAGGACATCGGTGACGACGACTCGAGCACCCTCCGAAACCAGAAAACGGGCATGGGCCGCTCCCATCCCCCGCGCCGCACCAGTCACCAGAATGACTTTTTGGTTCACGCGTCCCATGACACTGTCCTCGCCCGGGGGCTTCGATCAGTGTCGATGCAATATCGGGGCGCCTTGGAAGACGCGCTGCGCATCGTGCGGCCTTCGACAGCCGCGAACTCGGAGCTTTGCGTCGAAGTCAATCGTCGTAAATTCGCGGAGCCATCGGATGACGACGAGCACCGCCGCCAAGCCGGCGATACCGAGAAAGAAGCAAATGGCCTGATCGACGCAGGAAGAAAACACAAAGTACATGGCGCACTCCGACGCGATTGGTGAAGATGAGAACTCGTTTTCAACGGGCCGATAGTCGGCGAGTGAGCCGCGACAAATTCGGATGCGGCGGGATGCTCCCGCCAGAGTCAGTGCAGCCTCGAACAGCTTCGGAGTTTTGCCGCAGTATTGGATGTCCTTCCCATGCTCTACTGCTTCTTCTTACCTTGGCACGGCGCTGCCAAAAGATCGTGCGACAAACCAACACCAGCAAAGCGCATGCCAGGAGCAGGCAGGCTCAGGGTCTATAAATTTTGATAGATGCGCCATTCAAGGTCTCCGGATTCGGAGGCCATGATGCGTGATTTGTTTCTGCTCAGCGGCCGTCAGATGGCGCACATGTTGACGTGTTTTCCGTTAGCGCATGGCGCGCCGAAAATCGACGACCGCAGCATTGTCAGTGGCATCGTTTATGTCATTCGCAACGATCTACGGTCGAAGGACGTGCCAAAAGGACCCACACAAAACACTCCACAAGCGCTTCACACACTAGAGCCGACTCGGCATATTCGATCGGATCTCTGGCAGCCGGGCGGAAGGACCAAAGCCAGTGCGCATCAGGATCGATTCCACCCATCTGAGGTGCACCGAACAGCTGCGAACCTCCAAGCCGCTCGTCATGCTGCTCTCAGAAGGTCAGATGAGCGACCACAATGGCGCACGCCGGATGCTCGATGCCGACGCCTCGCCACCGCCTACGCCTACCGCCCCATGTTGCTCACACGTTCTTCTCGGCGATCTTCATCGCACCTTCCGTCGGCCTTCTATCTCAATCAATGAGTCCTGAGCATTAACTCTGGCCACTACTCCTTCCGAGTCACAGCGACGAAGTCGGTCGTCGTGTCACATTTCCGACGTTAGAGGTCCAACCGGACATTGTTTGAGACGGGACGCAACAAGCGAAGCGCAGTTCAAGCGGGCCCCAGGGACTGCAGGCTTCCTTCCGAGCGCCAAGGAAGGAGTGATCCCGACTCCTATCCTCTCAAGCCGCCCCGCTGTTCATGGCCGAAGCGCCGCTTCAACAACAGCGGTTTACTCGTTCGAAAGGAGATCGATCGCTCGGAGCCTGGAATCGTACTCCTCGTACGTGCCAAGTATGATTCTGCCAAGCCCCAAATTGTGCACCGGGTCGATTACTGAGGGTGAGTCGTAAGTTAGTGAAACCGGGCCGGTAAATAGTACTTCTTCGCCCCACTCGTCTCGTCGGAAAGTCCGGTCTGTGCACCATTTTACAAGCTGTGTTACCGTGCCTTTCCCGGATTGATTAACGGGGGGCAAATGTCTGACCGAATAGAAGTTGGTGTGTGTCGAATACATCTGTCGTGCCGCCGCTCTCAAGCGAGAGTCTGGTTGAGCAGTGATGGTCAGCAGACGTTTGCCTGTCGGCCGCTCGAGCGTCCCCTGAATCAGGCCACCTTCGCGGGTCAACGCAATGTGTGCAAGTTTCTTCGGCGCACCGAGAGTCTCGCGTCCCGACGCAAGGGCTGCATCGTTTGTGGTTACATAAATGTAGGGAATATAGAAGCCGGTCTCCCCACCAGGATCACGAACTTCGATTCCGGAGTACTGCTCCATATATGGTCCGACGATGCTTGAGCCGTAGCATGCTATACCCACAACACCGACTGCAGGATTTGCGGCAGGTGTTAGCTGCCTTGGCAATAGACCCTCCACCTCGCTCGCAATCGTAAAGATGGCTTGTACAGCTTGGCAGCTAAGAAACGCGCCGTCATGCTCTTCATCCCCATGATAAAGGGGCGCGTCGAACGGAATACCTCTGATTTCCGCCATTATTTACCCTCCGGGTGAGCGTCCTGCGGGCGCTTGGTGAAATTCGCGGCGGGTAAACTGTCCCTCGATTCTCTTGTAGTAAAGAACAAGGCCGCTTCCGTCCCAGGTCAGGACCTTCACGCGATCTCGGCGCGCTTGGAGCACCGCTCTACGGTTCCTCGATCCGAGCGTACGTTTGGATAATGTGATCCATCGCAAGCAGATAGTCCTGCGTTCTCGTGTCGGCGATGTCTGCAAGACGACGATCGGAAGGAAGCGTAAGGCGAAAGTGAGGGGGTATGTGCCTCGGATTCGTGGATGCATTTCAGCCGCCACTTCCACGTCGGACGATGCAATGTACTTTCCGCCCCAAGTCTCGATGAAGTTCTTTAAAGGATGCGCTCGCTTGGCGTCCGCAATTTCATTGGCTGTGAGCATGTGCAACTCTCCGCTGACTCGCTTCTCTGCGAGCACTGTGCGTTGCCGCAACCTACTCGCGAACCTAGCCGTCACGATGGTCCGATCAACTATCAACTCTGGTAGTACTAGCGGCCCAATTGGGCTGCCGACCGAGATGCGGCGGTCACCTCGAGGATGAGAACACCAAGCTGAAGATTCTGGTGGCCAATCTCAGCCTCGACAAGGAGATGCTGCGGGACGTGATCCGCCGAAAGCTGTGAAGCCTGGTCGGAAGCGCAAGCGCGTCGACGAGGTTTGCGGTGAGTGGCAAGTATCGATGAAGCCCTCGAACTCGACCGATCGACCTACCATTACAGGTCGCATCGCTCCGGCCAGGCTGCCCTCCAAAATCGGATCAAGGAGATCTGCCATGTTTGCGTTCGCTATCCAAGTCGCTTATGATTTTTCATCCACGGCTACCCCGCCCAGCCACTGTGCGGGGCTGTTCCGTCTGCGAGGAGGTCCAATCCCTGAGAGCGCTACACGTCAGGCACGCGTCGGCCAGTTCTCGCCACGACTTCCCGACTTCGATCCACATGCCTTTGCGGGCTGGCAAACCATCAAGCATTCTTCGGGCATTAGAAGCAAGACGCATAGTATCCAAATTCGCGGCGCGCTCAGCCTCTTCGACGACTTTACGCAGGGCCGTTTCGGAGAGCCTCCACCCGAAGTCGGTAAACCTGCCTTCCGCGAAATACTCAAAACAGACTCGGAACGTCAAAACACGGCCAACGATCGTATGGGCCTGCAATCCCACCTCGCTCAACCAATGTCGGAGAAACTCTACCTGCTTGTGGCTGCCGAGATCGACAAGGTCAGCACCGTCGAACATCAAAAACGCCGCCATGCCAGCGATGTCAACTTGTACTTCTGTGTCCTGTTTTTCGAACCAATCGCTAATGATTATCAAGGGCGTCATTGGCTGGTCCAAAGTCGACCTCTGTGCCAACCCAACAGGGATTTGGTGGAGCGGAAACACATTGAGCAGCCACGCCGCAACTTCACGTTCATCATCATCCGCCATGGCATGGAGCCTCGGCCAGTGTCATTTTGCCAACGCCTTCCGCGCCGCATCGAACGGTTCCTGATCTTTCGGTTCCGCAAAATCAAACAAAGACTCTGGGGCATATGTCGCGAGACGCTTGGCTAGGAACGATTGCGGCTCCCAATCTTGCCCCTCGCGCTTCTCGAAAATGATGACATCGCGGGTAGAATAACCAGCCCCCTGAACATCGCAGTCGACCGAAAGCTGAACGCGCCACAAGCCGTCCTTGACCGTTTGTTGCTCGTCCAGCGTCGGCAGGTAGTGCATCTTAACACCATCGCCAATAATGCAGCGACCGCGCCGTAGAAGATCCCCCAGCTTGCCTTGCGCTGTCGTCACGAAGTTAAAGTTAGCGGGATCATGTAGAAAGCGCCGGTTCACTCCCGTTTCGTTGCTTGTGGCCTCGTCAGCAAGAAGTGAGAGTGCGAACGCCCGCCAGCCTAGTTCCATCGGTTTTGCAGACGGCGTCACAAGTGTCACTGTGCCATCGCGTCCCACCTCCCAGGTCACCGTAGAGTCGTCCTCTGCTTTATCAGTCCGGTGTCTGGCCCACGAGAGCACAACCGGCTCGCCTGCGTCGGTCTTTCGGCCACGCTCCCATCCTTTGGGAACGAAGTGTGCGACCTTCGCGACCTTGGCGAAGATTTGCTCCGCCGTCTCGCCATCCTGCGCTCGCCAAATTGATCGAACCTGGTCGATCAGGGCGTTATCTTCCGCACGCACGTCATCGCCCTGACCGGCCAGCCCGCCCGGCAATATCCGTAGGTCAACAGTGAACCAGAGACCGAGGGAGAGACAGGACCAAAACCAAAGCAAGCGCTTATCGGTCATTTTCTCTTACCTCACGCAGCTCGCCCCTATATCCGCTTCCGATTTGTATCGCGATAAGACGCGCGAAGCGCCTCCCAGAATTGGGAGCTCACGATGCCGGCCGCCTGGACGACTCACGTTCCGGGTTGGCCTGGAAGGTCGAATGAAGTTTCAGGAAGCGCTACGGCGCGCGGGTTCTAGTCCCAACCGCCGAAATCGAGCGCTATCTGGCAACGCTGGCCGATCCCGCGGACGAACACAAGCCGTGCCCGGTGCGACCCGAGCTGTGGGTGGAATGCCATCCCCGTCGGAGCCGAGCATCACAAATTCGCCTCATCCGCTCAGTCCACAAAAGCGACCGAAGAGCGGACATCAGTCGAAGCCGGCGTCGATACTAAGACATGGCATGTCGAAAAGCTGCCAAATCCGATGCAAAACAAGATGCGAACTGTGGATCTTTTCTTGGCACGAACGGTGCAAGACTCGGATTGCCTCGGGGCTGCTACCTCCCGTGACTAAGGTCAGAACTCACTAATCCTTCTGCTTTGACAATGCGATATTGATTCGTTTTGAGCGAGATATCGTATTCATGAGCAGGAATCTGTTCTGGCTGAGTGATGAACAGTGGGAGCGGATTGAACCGCATTTGCCGACGGATGTTCGAGGCAAAGAGCGATCGTCGCGTCATCAGCGGGATCGCGCATGTGCTCAAGAGCGGTTGCCGCTGGTGCGATTGCCCGGAAGCCTATGGCCCGCCGACGACAATCTATAACCGGTTCGTACGCTGGGCTCGCCGCGGAGTTTGGGAACATCTGTTCCGAGAGCTTGCCGGAAACGGCCGGTCGCTGGATACGCAGATGATCGATTCCACCCATGTTAAAGCTCACCATTCGGCGGCGGGCGGAAAAGGGGGGAGCAAAAGCAGGCTGTTGGCCGTTCGCGCGGAGGGCGCAACACGAAGATCCACGCACTCGCAGATGCTAAAGGGCGACTTATCGCCATCCTGTTGACCGGCGGTGAAGCCCACGATTGCCCGGTCGCGCAGCGCCTTATCCGCCGCGTGAAGCCATCGAAACGCATGCTCGGCGACAAGGCCTACGACAGCGCCGAATTGCGCGACAAGCTCGATGAACGTGGAACCAGACCGGTCATTCCTAACCGCAGCAATCGAAAGCAACCGTTCAGGTTCAGCAAGCGGCTCTACAAGCTTCGCTGGCGCATCGAGAGTGCCTTCAACAGATTGAAGGACTTCAGGCGCATCGCCACCCGTTACGACCGACTCGCTCGAAACTATCTCGCCTCTGTTTGCATCGTCGCCGCTCTTGTATGGTGGATTTAACGAGTCCGAACCCTGGTCAGCATCGTAGCTCAGCGATCGTTGACTCGTGAAGTTAGGGGCGTGTGACTCAGCGCCTCCTCATTCGACCTCGGGTGTGGAGTCATGTGACCGCTAATTTCTCGGGCAGCGCGGGCGGACAGGGGCAGCGTCCTCTCGCCGCGGACAGTCCCGTCGCGCCCGCGCTGCTCTCTTTTTGGGGTACGCAACTTAGGGGTACGCAACGTGCGCGCCAGGCTGCAACCATTCGGGTGTTGAAGCGGCCCGGCCAGGAAAGCGGATCGAGCAGAGCGCAGTGAAGGCGGCATGCTCCTTGCTTCACTCGCGGGAGAGCATCGCCGGTCTCGCAGGGCCTGCGATGCTGAGGGCGGCCCGGGATGTTACACGGCCATTTCGGGTCCGCCCTATTCGTGCTTGCGAGGCAACATGGAGCAACATGTCCGAGCGGCTTCCGCGGCGATTGCGTTCGCGCATGCGCTCGATCGCGAAGTCCTCAGCGTGTACGAACATGAAGGTCGCAGGTACAGCAGGATCAGTGTCCGCGCAACCGGGGACATAGCAAACGGTTACGACTTCGACCATGAGTGCCACATCACCGGTGCGCTACCGCAATCGCGTCCAGATAGTCGATTGGCCGGAGACTTCCTCTTTTACATACACCATCTGGTGGGCGGCGGGTCACGCAATTGAAGCGGGAGCTACGCGATGGAAATCACGTTAGCAATTGGCGCTGTGCTCGTTTATTCCGCGATCGTGATTGCTTGCTGGTGGGCAATTCGGTGAAGGGGCGCCATGATGGCAAATTATCTGTGCTCGTATGACTTGGAAGAAGCTTTAGCGGCACCCCACCCTGTGTTCTTGAAACAAGCCGTGGCGCACGGCTGGCAGGCTTGGGTGCTCGGAAGTAACAACGTATGGTACCACCTTCCCTATACGACCCTGCAAGGCACGTTTCCAGATATAGGAGTCGCCGAGCTTGCATTCGAGGCGACCCGCGGCCGAGCGCGAGATGCGAAGTCCGGTAACCATCAACAAGTGGATTATTGTGCAATATGATTCCGCTCACTTTAGTTCCGACAAGTGGTGAGAGCTGGAAAAAGGGGCGTGGCGGCCGGGACAGCGCGGACTCGTGAGCACGTTAGCTGCGGATAGATGAAAGCTTGACGAACGCTGGATAGCCGCCAGCCGGCTTGTCATATCGGATTGCGCCGCGGCTGTGCCGAGCTGCCCGACCGTCTTGCGGAGGCCGGCGGGCCGCAAGGAATTAGTCGGCTTCCAGGTGGGCGCCCGCGAGAGCGCCCAGCGCTGGCGTGAGTCTCTTGATCGATGTGAAGCAGCGCGGCCTGTGGATCGCTCCCGAAGTGGCGGTCGCCGGCGGCGCTTTGGGGTTCTGGAAGGCCCTCGACGAGATCTTCCCCAGGATGCAACACCAGCGGTGCTGGTGCCGCAAAGTCAGCAACGTGCTCGACAATTTTTCCGGAATGTCGAACCGAGATGATGCAATGTGGAACCTCATATTCGCTCGTGGCTCCTACATCCTCACGTCGTTCCTGAAAATGACCTACATCAATGATTGCGAGCTTGAGAGAGGCGCAACGTGCCAAGGATTGTCAAGCTCTCAGTGCGATGGAACGTTTCTGTTCTGGCGATGATCCGTATGTCGCGGCGACCGCGCCACCCCAGCGGTAGTTCACGCGGACCAAACCGATATCGACGTCCTGACCGATACGGGCAGTCCCTGCAAAGGCGCCCGGCGGACCACCCACGAAATCCGGGTGAAAAGAAGAAGTCCACGTCCCGATACCCCATGAACAGGTGATCGTGCTCAATACCGATGGACCAGTTCGGAGCGAAGCCAAATTCAAGGCCCGCCCCTACCGTGCCGCCCCAACGAGCTTCGCTGCCGTTGTCGATGTTCAGCCCAGACGTAAAATCGAAGACCCGGTATTTGTCGCGGACGACCGCTGCCCCACCTTTCACATAGAGCAGCACGTTATTCCAGGCATAGCCGACTTGGCCCGTGAACAGGCCGAATGCATCAAGCCTGGATTCGTCCTGGACGCCTGCGAAAGCGAGGTTGCCATTGGAACTCCCATGCCGGGCGGCCACACGGATGTGTTCGGCAAGATGCCCGCAGTATAACGCAATTCCAACGCCGTCACTTCCCAGCGCAGCGTCGTATCAACGTCTTCGTCGAGCCTTATAGTCACGTCCGCTATCACGAAAGCATCGACAACCCCACGCCGGCTGACGTCTACTTCGGCAGAGCGCAGACCATCCTCGCCGAACGCAGCTGCATTAAGCAGGCCACGATCGCAAACAGCCGCTTGGAGCATCGCTGCAGGCCGCTTAAACTCTCTAGCCCGCCTGATGAGCCAGAGCCTCCCTTCTCGAAAAACCTGATCAGTCTCAAATTATCTGATGACGGACAAGCCGAGCATGCGTGAACTCAGCGATTAAGCCTTGCGGGCGATGTAGGCTTCGATTTCGGTTTCCAGCACGTCCAACGGTAGACTGCCCACGGCCAATACAGCTTCGTGGAAATCCCGGATGTCGAACGTCCTGCCCAGCTTCGTCTCCGCTCGTTGCCGAAGTGAAGAGATCTTCAGTTGCCCGATCTTGTAGGCGCAGGCTTGTCCGGGGTGGGTGAAATAGCGGTCGACTTCGGCCCGGATATCCCGGTCCGTGTTCAGGGTGTTCTTCCTCATATAGTCGACGACCTGGTCGCGGTCCCACCGCTGGGCATGGATACCGGTGTCGACCACAAGCCGCACGGCGCGCCAGAGCTCGAAGGCCAGGTGGCCGAGGTCGTCGTAGGGATCTTGGTACATGCCCGCTTCCTTGGCCAGTTTCTCGCAGTAGACGGCCCAGCCTTCCGTATATGCTGTGAAGGACGCGTTGCGTCGGAACGTCGGCAGGTCAGTCTGTTCCAGCGTCCGCGCGATTTGGAAATGATGGCGTGGCGCACCTTCATGGTAGCAGGACACAGGAATATGCGGCTTCAGCACCTGTGTCATGTCGGACAAGTTGAAATAAACAATACCTGGCCGCGAGCCGTCAGGCGCGCCCGGCTGATAGGTGGGCACCGCCGACGCAGTCTTTTCGCGAAAAGGCTCGATGGCCCGGACCTCAAGCGGCAACCTGGGCAGTCTGTGAAACTGCGTGCGAGCGAACGTCATGTAGTCGGCGATGATCTTTCGTCCGTCGGCTAGACACTGCGCCTTACCAGCAGCAGTATTGGCGTACTGGAACTGCGGATCGGTTCTCACATGGTCGAACAACGCCTCCAATGTGCCCGCGAAGCCGATCTTGCTCTTGAGCTGTTCGATCTCGGCGCGAAGGCGAGCGGCTTCGGAAAGCCCGGTCTGATGCACCTGTTCGGGCGTGAGGTCAGTTGTGGTCTGAAGCCTCAGCATGTCCGCGTAATAAGCCGCGCCGTCCGGAAGGGCCCAGACGCCATTTCTGCCAGTGGCCTTGTCCGCCATCGCTTGCAGCGAGGCGATGTAGCGCGTATAGCCGCGCCGCCATGGGCCTCTCAAGGCGGCTTCGGCCGTGGCCTGCAGCTTCACCTTGACAATAGGAGCTGCTTTCAGGGCCGCGAGCTTCATCTTGAGGTCAGCGAAGACGGGATGGTCGGGGCCAGCGTCGAAGGGAGCGCCTTTGAGCTGGTTCTGCGTATCCGAGACCACGCGGACGAAGATGAAAGATGGCGGCAGAAAGCCCTTCGCTGTCCGCTCGTCGAGGTCGGCGGATGCTTCACCCGCCACCCGCTCCACGGCTCGTAGGCGCGCGACGTAGGCCTCGGCGTCCGCTACCGTATCGATCCGGTGGCCGTTGATCATAAGCAACGGCACGCCATCCAACGGGCCGCCGTTGGAGGTTACGGCATAGCCCTGCCAGTACCAACGAATGTTGATGCGCCCCCTTTCGACAGTCTTTTCGAACAGGTCGTAGGAAGGCTTCGCATTGTCGCTCAGGGTCGCGCGGTTAAAATCGCGCTTCATGCGGACGAGTTGCTCCTCAAGCAGCGCCATCACCTTGTGCTGAGAGGATTCGGTATAGTCGCCGAGCTCGCCATAGCGCTCCTTCATCCCGTGGTAGGTCATCGTTTCCGGGCTCAAGCGAAGCTGCCCGATCGAGGCTTCCTCGAAAAAGGCGTTCAGCCGTGCATCCTCCGTGGACGCGGGAATGGCGTCCGAAGAGGCGGCGGGAGGCTGAGCCAGAGCTCGTTTCGGAAGATTGAGGCGGCGAGCGCGCCAACAATGAATGTCCTGCGAAGCATGAAAATCCTCCCGGTGGCCTTCTTCATGCCACTGTTGGCAGCCCGTAAAGTCACCAGAGTGGGCGCCGTCCTTTGCCTGAGCAATCGGCACTCCACCGGTCTGTGAGGAGCACTGCTCTATCGCGCGCCGCTAGTTCAACGGCCAGCCCCACCTTCTCTCTCTGCAAAGCGGACCACCCCTCCCCAGGGATGGTGAGTGCCGCTAAGCTGTATCGCCGGGAAGTCCTGCAGGCACCTCCCAGGGATGGTTGCTTCACGGTCAAAGCGCTGGTCATGCAAATGGGCGAGGTACTGTCAGCGGGGGCTGTGGGATGCTGGAGATGCAAGACGTATTACTGAACGTTCCCCTTGTTGGTCAACAGCATGGGCTACGCCCGGACGCTGGACTTCGAAGGTGCCCAGGAGGAAGGGCCAAAGACGAGGGTTGATCAAGTGACCCGCTGCTGCGCACTCTCCAATTCCTGCTGCGCGACGTCGAAAGTCGCGCGCGCCCGATCCAGGTTGGCTGCTGTCTGAACGCCGCGATTGTTCAATTCATTGGCGCGCTTGTATTCGACGTCCGCCTCGCGCAGGCGTGCGGCTGCTGTATCCTGCGTCGCCTTCGTCTCGGCGATCCGCGCCTCGATCTGCCGAATCATGCCACGCTGATAGTCGGTGGACTGCGCACCAAATCCGGCTCTTGACCGCGATAGCGCGTCACGCTGGCCGGCAATCCGTTTGAGTTCGATGTGTTGATTGTCCCGGTCGCGCTCAAGCACAAGAAATCGAGCGGTGTCGAAGCGCTCATCGGCGACTTCGGCCGCGAGTTCCCCGGCATTAATGCGCGCCCCAATACTCTGACGGCAAGCGTTACCCGGCCGTCAATTGGGGCTCGCACGACGTAAAGTCGAGCATTTACCGTGGCGTCTGCCGAAGTTCCAGCGAAGTGCTCACCGATGATGACGTACAGCCGCGGCCAGGAGAACCAAGCCGATGATCACACGTACGAGCCTCATGCGAGATTTCCAACCGCATTCCATGTGGTTTCTGTAAAGCAACTTAGAGGCGAATTTGTGGAAGCAAGTGAGCGAGCCAATTCAGCCTGACGTTGAAAGCGATTGTGTCGTTACGATGCGACACTAGACCGTTGACAAAGGCGGGACGGTCGACAACCTTAGGACGTTCTGTTCGAGACCACAACATCGTCTACGCGCTGTTTCTCGTGAGTCCGTTTTAAATTGCGCGGCGGGGGCATCTTTTCCAGTCGCGGCGCCCGCATAAGCCGAAACCGCCTATACATGGTTATGTCCGCGGGCTTTATTGGCTCGACGGAGCTGCCGTCCTGAAGTCGCGGATCTATTGGGTTGGGTCATAAGACCCCGCAGCCGATGTGGCCGCTGTGCGTTTCGGGATTGATCGGTCCTGGTGACCGCAAAGGCGTTCAGCCGATGGCGGAACGCCTTGCAACGAGCAACTACGATCAGGTGCACACCATTTCATCGCCGATGATGGCTGGGACGCGACACCGCCGGCATCCGAACTGCTCATCAGACGGACCCGCTTGATGCGGTGCAAGGCGGAGCTCAAGCGGATGACAATTCGGCCTTGATGCATTGTGAGCGCGAGCGTTCATCGTAACTCGGTGCGATATCCTGCACCACCGACCCGCTGAGAGGGCGAAAACTGGAAAGCTCAACCAGGAGAACCAATCGGGTTTGACAACGCTGCACGTCCGGGCCGCGCTGGGTTCGTTTGCCCGATGGGGAATGGATATCCTTCCTCTGCCGTAGAGATGTGGACGTTCTTCCTCTGTTATTCGCATACGTGGCGTGCCGATCGGCCTGCGACCGCGCAAAAACGGCGGAGAGCTTTAGGCACGCTCTCTTTCAGCCAACGTCCGGAGCATACGCATGTCAATACGTCGGTCCGCAGGAGTATCAATGCAATCAATTTGTATGTCAGACATTTCGAGAAACTCTGCCTTAGACAGGGCTTCTCTCGCGCTCGACCTTTGAACGGAGAAATACTTTCGGACGTACTCCGTTCGATGACACGTGATAGTGTAGGTCACGATCCGCCTCCGTTGAAGGGACCCTGCTCCTATTTTGATCCAGTGACAACTCAGTGTATCAGCTTCGCGTGCAGTCTGAGCATCGGCTCGTCTCCGTAATACAACAGCGCTACGCTGTAGCTTCCAGCATGCGACATTCCGACGGTCCTGACACCTACCAGGAATGGTGGGTATCCTGATCTTCGTCGTGCTCACCTGGTATGCGGCAGTCCTTGGCGCTGTGCTCTGGATCGTTGTCGTGGCAGCCCTGCGGATGATAGCAAAGGCGGCCCCCATGATGCGGCGGGTCTATGCCCGCCACATCTCCTATTCCGCGTACTACCGGGCGGACCTCGACGCCCTGGCGCCGCTACTAAAGGTCCCGCTTCAATGGTCGCGCTGCGCTCCTTCCGTCATTCCGGCCCGTCTTTCGCCGATCTCGTGCCTTACACTACGCCGGACTCGTCGCGAACGGAATCGTCCTGCTGGACGACTCATTGATGGCGGGCTGGTATTTTGCCGGACCAGTCTCTAAAGACACGCAACCTTCAGCTCTTCGCACCAGAGCCCTTTAACGCATGCCAGACTGCCTGGTTGGCCTGATCGAACGCCTTGCGGGATTCCGCCAAGGCGGCGCTCAGCACCGACCAGGACTCGCCGCCCGCCTGCTTCAGCGTCTCTAGACGCGCGTCCGCTGTGGTCGCATCGGCCTTCATCTGCTTGAGTGTGGCCTCGAACTCGCCGGTGTGGGATACTGCCATCTTGCCCGCCAGCTCACGGAACTTGTCCGCGGCCTCGCGCCAGGCCCTTGCCTGCGCCCCGGCTATGTCCTTGAACGTGGACTGCTGCTGTTCGATCTGCTTGCCGGCGTTTTCGAAGTAGGCCTTCATCTGCGTCTCGAAGCTGTTCCATTGCTTTTCAAGATCCATCTTGGTGTGCGCCCAAGCCGCTTCGCCAGCTTGCGTTTGCGCCGTGATCTCCGCCTGGAATTCGTCGCGGCATCTCCTTAGATCAGCGACAATCTGGTCGGCCTTGATCTTGGAATTGGCCTTGGCCTTGCCGGCTTTGATCTCGAACGAACCTAGTGCGGCATCCATCTCGTCGATCCGCTCCTTGGCCCAATTCAGATAGAAATGCACGCTGCTCTGCTCTAGCATGATCGTCTCCGTTGACTAACCGTGGCGACGCCAAGTTGCGGCGGCGGTGGCCGGCAAGGCGCCGAACTTCGTGCTGATTCAAATTGGCGCCGGAAGCGGTGGCGAGACAGCTGGCGAGTCCGAGCATGCTTCGCCGGCACAGACGAAGGCTTGGGAGATCGCCGCGCCCTCGGCCAAGGTCTGCGGGGTGATCGAGATCGAGGTGAGCGGAGCGCGCATCCGCGTCGAGCCGGGCGTGGAGTTGGCGACGCTGTCGACGGTGCTGGCGGCGCTCCGGGGTTGCCGGTGATTGCGTTACGGTCCGACCTCAAGGTGGTGTTAGCGACACAGCCGATCGATTTCCGCAAGTCGGTGCACACGCTGTCGGCGCTGGTGAGCGAAGCGCTGCGTGCGAACCCGTATTGCGGTGACGTCTTCGTGTTCCGCAGCAAGCGCATGGATAAGGACTGCGCGGACCCGACAGCGCCAACGGCTCGGCAGATTAACTCGTCTGCATTCAAGTTCATTTTGCCTCACTATAGCGGATCCGACTGCCTTAAGTGCCTTAAGCAAGTCTTCTGCCACCCACCGGCTCTGCAAGAGCAGCTTATTAGAGGCTCTGCTTATTCTCTCGGATTAGATTGATCTCCGCCAACTGCAAATTCTTGTAGTTGACCAATGTCGTGTTCTCCGGCCATAATTAGATGTCAGGTGGTTCCCGACCAGCGAAAGCGAGCGCTCGGGCAAGCAGAGCGCTCGTCAATCCGGCCGTTTCTGACGATTTAGCAGGCTGAAGAAGTCTCTGGCGAGATGCCATTGGACGTGATTCTCTCGATGGTTGAATCGGGAGACCAGGATGCGGGGATCGGACGAGCGGTCTGGATCGTTGTTCAGCTACGTGGATATTGAAGCGCGAGTTCGCCCAGATCACCCGCTACGGAAGATCCGGGAAATCGTAAACGCTGCGCTGAGCGATCTATCGACAGCATTTGCGAGGCTTTACACGGACTTTGGTCGGCCCTCGATTGCACCGGAGAGGCTGCTTCGGGCGATGTTGTTGCAGGCCTTCTACGGCATCCGCTCGGAACGACAATTGATGGAGCGGCTGGAGTTCGACCTGCTATTCCGCTGGTTTGTCGGCCTGGGCGTGGACGATCCGGTGTGGGATCATTCGACCTTCTCCAAGAATCGCGACCGGCTGTTCTAGCTTGATTGCTGTCAAGGGACTCGATCAAGCGGAGCCGCTTCCGGCTGAGCGCCCGGACGCTGGACTTCGAAGGTGCCCACGGTACGGTAGGAGGCAGGGCCAAAGACGACGGTTGATCAAGCTCTCATGCGCGGGTTGGCTACCGCATGACCGTGGTTTCGTCTTGGGGCTGCCTCGGTCTAGGAGCGAGCGTCGGCAGTGCCGGCTCATAACAGCCGCGAGGATTCCCCACCGCGCCCTGCCTCCTGCCCTGGGCACCAGATATGGTCGAGCAGCGTTCTTTCAGGCGGCCGGCCCGAGTTGGACTTGACGAGTGATCGCCCACAGGAAGCCGACCATCTCGCGTGCAATGGCGGTGGTGACGATCACCTTGGGTTTGCCGGCCGCCGACAAGCGGCGATAGCGGGCGCACAGCCTGACCTGGGCCTTCCAGGCGATATCGCGGATAGCTTGCGGCAGGCGCTCGTTACGGTCATGGAGCTTGCGACTGACGCGGGCTTGCATGCGATAGGTCCAGGCCCCCTCGATCAGAGCCCGCCTGGCCAGAGCGTTGCCGGCCTTGGTGATGCCGCCGCGTCGGATGATTGCGCCGCTCGAATCGAATGCTCGACCATTGTGGCGCCAGCTCCGCGATCCGCTTGGTCAAGCAGTCCACACGGGCTTCAGCGTCGGTCACGGCATGAATGTAGTCCTGCAGAACGATTTGGCTCGCCGGGCGATCGAAGCGCACCGTGGTGAGCCAGCGACGATAAGCCAGAGTTCACCCCTTCTTCCCGGCATAGATGCGCCCATGTCGCAGCAGGAGCCTTGAAGATGTTGCCGCGCCTTGCCGAGCACACGCATCGCCGTGGCGCGGGCTCGCACCAAGTCGCGCATGGCCTCATGCGCCGCATCCGGAACCCACACCGCTGTCAGCTCGCCGCTCCGGTGCAGCTTGGCCAACATCGCCGCATCGCGCCGGTCGGTTTTTACCCGATCCCCGGCCTTCATCGGGATCAGCGAAGGGGCCACCACAATGCAGTTGTGCCCCAGTCCCGTCAGTTGTCGATGCAGGCGCCATATCCGCAGGGTCCGGCTTCGTAACAAAAACTGACCTGCCACTCACCCTTGCCAAGCTTCTTCGCCAGCTCGTCGATTTGATCGGCGCGATTAGGGATGATCCCCAAGTTACGAAATTCACCGCCGCGTATCCCTTCCGCCACTGCGACCGAAATTGTCGCCTTGTGCACATCCAGCCCTACGAAAATGCTATTGTTCATCAGGCCCGCTCCCCATGCTTGAGGCTCGGCACCGGCTCATCCGGCGCAACCTATAGCGCGGCGATCTGGGTCGGAAGAGCGCGGCAATCAGGGGTTCTTCCGCATATTTGGTGCAGGTCCCTTTGCTTTTCATCGTGCGCATTATGCATCGTCAGGCGGCTGCAAGCAGCCTGTTTCTGAGCAGTGCATATCCTGAACGCCCATACATTTGGCGCTTGATCGTCTTGAGACGATTGATCTGTCCCTCGACGGGGCTGGTGCTCCAGGGTTGGGTGATGGCTGCGCGGACAGCTGCAATGTCGCGGCCGATGCCTTGTGCGAGCGAGGCCAGTTCGCTGGTCGAAGCATCCTCGATCCATTGATCGAGACCCGCGTCATCGTCACCCCGTATCAATGCCGCGAGCCGTCGAGCGAGCTCACCGGCACTCGAAAGCTCCGGCGCATTCTCATAGAGGTGATGAAGGAACCGCTCGGTCTGCTCATCGAGCGATGTAGGCTCTTTGCTCAGGAGCCATGCACAGTTGCGGCGCGAGGCAGTCGCCAGCGCACATTTGGCGCAGCCGTCGATGAACCCTGCTGCCGGGCAGCAGTCCACCGGTAGACGGTCGCTTTGCTGCCTTCAAAGCTGCGGAGCTTGATTTCGATCCACAATTGCAAACCGCGCCGTTCACCTTCCTCCCAGCGCTTTTCCAGATAATCTCGAAAAGGATCAATGAGGACAGAGTCCGCGGGTGGCCGCCGGTGCTCAGGCTCACCGCCCCCAGCAAGCCACCGTTCGACCGTCCTCACGCTCATGCCGATCCGCGGCGCGATCCCGCGCGGCGACAGGCCGGCGGCGCGCAAATCGAGGATCTCGACATAGAGTGAACTGCGGTGGCTGCGCCGCGAGCGGCACAGGGCATCAAGTTTCGTTGCAGGCTCTGGTTCCGGCTTGGCTTTGTCGTTTTCGACCATCTCGGCAATCATGGCTTTTCCAGCAGCACCGATCGCCTTGCGATGACGGCCAACAGCCAGATGCAGCGCTTCACCCAAATTTTGGAGAAGGTGAAAACGGTCGGCGACCTGCGTTGCATCGGGAGCGCCGCGACGGGCACCTTCAGAATAGATGCCGGCACGATCGCGCGCGATCACCTCGATGCCTGGATGGCCTCCCAGCCAAGACGCGACCGTATCGGCATTTCGGTCCGGCAAAAGATCAATGACGCGATTGCGTTCCAGATCGCAGATGATGGTCCCGTAGCGCAGCCCCTTGCGCCACGCCCAGTCGTCGATGCCGATTACACGCGGCGCTCCTGGCGAACTGAACTCGGCTGCGCGGATCATTCGCAGCAGCGTGTCGCCGCTGGCCGGCATGGCCAGCCTGCGCGACAGACGCGCACCCGGCTCCCCGCCGACCGCGAAGCCGATCGCCAGTTGGCTTTCGCTGAGCCGGGACGTGCGTCTCGCTTTCGGCCGCACCGTTTCTGGCAACCGCTCAGTAAATATGCGACGCGAGCATTGCGAATTCGCGCATCGAAACCGTCACGCGTGAAGCCGGATCTCGACAACCCGACCCTGCCACGGCAGATCGGATAAGCGTCGCACGTAATGGCTGTGGACGCGGCGCGTCTGGCGGCCGCAACCGGGACAGAACGAGACCGCTGACTTCGACCGAGCCACGAGCACCACCTTATCGGCCTGGGGAAGAATCTGGACAATCGAAAGCTCGGGAGAAACCAGCGAGCGGAATGCATGGAGCAAGGCGAATCACGGACGTCGACTGCGCTTCCGACCTTATGGCCTTATTCGAGCCTTCCGTGAATCCCGCAACCTGCACCAAATATGCGGAAGAACCCCTAATTGCCGCGCGGCAGCTTCATCCAGACCCTCGTGCTCACCGACATTGCTACCGGCTGGACTGAGTGCGCTCCTCTAATCGTGCGCGAACAAACGCTGTTGAGCACGGTGTTGACGGAATTGCGCAAACAATTGCCCTTTGCGCTGGTCGGCCTCGAACGGACAATGACACCGTGTTCATGAACGAGACGCTGAAAGCCTACTGCGATGCGGCCAACATCGTCTTCACGCGTTGCCGGCCCTACCGGAAGAACGACCAGGCGTTCGTCGAGCAGAAGAACGGCGCCGTCGTGCGCAGGATGGTCGGCTATCGTCGGTTCGAGGGCCTGGAAGCGGCCAAGCTGCTGGCTGAACTCTATCGATCGGCGCGACTGTTCGTGAACTTCTTCCAACCCTCGTTCAAATTGATGGCCAAGCAGCGCGACGGTGCTCGTGTGCGCAAGACATACAGCGCGCCGGCAACGCCACACCAGCGCTTGGCCGCCGACGCCCGCCGCTCTCGACCCGGTCGCGTTGTTGCGCGACATCCGCGGCGCGCAGGAACGCCTCGCGACGCTCGCGGATACCCAGCCAATCGCCCATCCTGCTGCGGCATCGCAATCGATCGATTTCTTCCTGGCAAGCCTACGAACCGCCTGGAAGGGCGGAGCTATGCGACCGACGGATCGGCCAATCGTGAAACCGAAAAGAGGCGGGCGTCGTCCCGCCCCCCTCATCCGGGCAACGCTAGATTTGCGAAAATGGTTTGAAGCCGAGCCCTGGCGGACTGGTAGCGAACTGCTCTCCCGGTTGCAGGTGGAATATCCCGGAGCCTATCCGAACAAGCTTCTTCGAACGCTTCAACGTCGGCTCAAATCCTGGCGCAGCGAGCAAGCGAACGCGTTATTTGTTCGTTCCTGCGGAGGAAACGCTGGGGCATGAGGTCAACACGACCCAATGATTGGCAGACGCCAGCGGAGGAGGCCGGGAGCAAAATAAATGAGGCAACCGATCGCACTCGGGAGCAATCTGCCCGGGGACACGCGCACGGGCCTGAACCGGCCGAACTTGCCGGCACGGGCGGCTGGCAGCGCGGTCTCTCCGCAGTCGTCGCGGTCGGGCTGTGCTCGGGCGCGATCATCCTGCTCTTTGGACAAGACCTCTTCTGGACCGGCGTCGGCGCCACACTGCTGATGGGTCTCGGCACGGCGGTGACCGTCGCGGCGATCGCAACGCTTGCGGTCAGCGCGCGCGACATCGCCGGCCGTGTTGCCAAGGCTCAGGCCGGCTTTGGCATGCTCGCGATCCGGGCGCTCGAGGTCGCGGCGTCGGTGGCGACTGTTGCCTTCGGTCCCCTGCTGCTAGCCGGCTACATGGCAACGGAGCAACTCTGGATGTTCTCGCGGTGATGCCCGAGACGAAGGAAGCAGAGAAGAGGTTACGGCCTGCAAGTCGGCACGGGGCTCGCGGGCCGCTCAGGATCCCGGCCGTAACGAGCGAGGATCGGTTCGAGTATCTCATTCGACCAGAATTTCGGAGCGCCGATCTGCTTCAGGCAAAGGGCGTTCCAATAAGGGCCATTGGACGAAAACGATCGGCGCGCCGAAACGGCTTGCGCAACCGCCTTGATGTCCTGCGATTCCGGGTAGATGTAGACTGTCGTCGGTTCATCGAGCAGCGGAATGATCTGTTCTGCGTCGGATCGCGACCAGCTCGTGCATCCATTGCTGCGTCCGCTCGCATAGTCCACGAGGGTTCCGACCGGAACGCAGCCATTCACATTGGCATATGGACTGCGCGGCATGCTTCGATAATGGATGCCCTTCAGGACGATGGCTGGATGTCCGCCGATCGCACGCTCCCTGGCATTGGCGGTCTCTCCCTCGCCATCGAACTGAACGAACGAGCGCATCAGGACGGCCTCCCGTTTCGCGGCGTTGCGAAAGTAACCCTTGAAGGAGGTTTTCGTCTCGGCCGTCACATAGGCGCCGCCGGTCGTCAGATTCGAGTCCAGTGCATTGCCGAAATTTTTCGCGCACTCCTTTCCGTTCGCGAAATTCACCGCGCCCTTGATATTGCGGCCGCTGCCGTGCCCCGCGGACATCGCGCGAAATGACCGGTCGGCTTCGCAGATCTCGTAGAAGCGCTTTCCCAATCCGCCATCGCTCGGCCGCGTCGCGTCCATGGCGAAATAGCAGGGGTTCTTGACGACGGCTGCCGCGACCTTTCGCAGGTAGAGAGCGCGCGCTCTCTGCAGGACCACTGGGGCGATCTGTCCCTCGCCGTCTCCGACACGGTTCTTCAACCAGGCCGGAGTTTCCGACGGCTGTTCCACCGCCAAGGCTCCAGCCGCAAGCCAAGCGGCGATCGTCACGCCGAGCGCGAACCGCCCGAGCACGGCCAGTCTAGCCCGCAACGGATCGCCGCCACGGCTGCCGTTCAGGCGGCCTGATCGGCGCGTCGCCAGGCTGGAAATGGATCTGGCAGCTTTGCCCATTCGGCAACATCCATTGCAGGCCTGCCCGGCACGAGGCAGGCATCGAGCCGCGCGCGGATCGCCCCTTCGTCCATGCCGACGCCGATGAATACGATTTCCTGGCGGCGGTCGCCATAGATCTCGTTCCAGTGCTTCCGCAGATTTTTGCGCCAGAAGGGATCGTCGGGCCAGCGTTCGGCAGGAACGGCCGCCCACCAGAATCCCAATGCTCCGGTTCGCATGATCGAACCCGCCTGGCTGATCTCGCCGAGCCATTGCGGCCGGGTCGCCAGCCAGAAATGACCTTTCGCCCGGACGACACCCGGCCAAGGCTGCTTGATGAACTGGTCGAACTTGGCGGGATCGAACGGCCTGCGGCCGCGGTAGACGAAGTTCGTCACGCCGTATTCTTCGCTCTCGGGCACGTGCTCGGCGAAGCCATAGAGCTCCTTGTACCAGAGCGGGTGCTGCTGGGCCTTCTCAAAGTCGAAGCGGCCGGTGTCGAGTACGCGATCGAAGGGCACACGGCTGTGGTTTGCCTCGATGATATCGGCCTCCGGATTGAGCGAGCGGATAATCTTGCGCGCCGCTTCGCGCTGAGCTTCCGTGGCTTCGTCGACCTTGTTGAGCACCACCACATCAGCAAACTCGATCTGCTCCACAAGCAGGTCGACCAGCGTTCGTCTGTCGCCTTCCAGTGCTTCGCCGCGATCCTGCAGAAAGTCGGTCGACGAATAGTCCTTGAGCAGGTTCACGGCGTCGACCACGGTGACCATGGTGTCGAGGTGTGCCACGTCGGAGAGGCTTTCGCCGTCTTCGGAGCGGAAGTCGAAGGTTGCCGCCACCGGCAGCGGCTCGGAGATGCCGGTGGCTTCGATCAGGAGATAATCGAAGCGGCCGCTCTCGGCGAGGGCGCGCACCTCCTTCAGAAGGTCGTCCCTCAGCGTGCAGCAGATGCAGCCGTTGGTCATCTCGACGAGCTTCTCATCGGTCCGGGACAGGTTCGCACCGCCATCGCGAACCAGATCCGCGTCGATGTTCACCTCGCTCATGTCGTTGACGATCACTGCCACCTTCAGGCCGTGCCGGTTGTTCAGGACGTGGTTCAGCAAAGTGGTCTTTCCAGCCCCGAGGAAACCGGACAAGACGGTGACGGGGAGTTTTTGCATGGAGATCGAAGAGCCTTTTCAAGGAGATAGGGTGAGAGCGGTGGAGTAGCATACGGGGAGCCCACAAACGTAATGTTATAACATTACATTTGTCGACCTCAATTCGCCTGTCAAGGCGCATGACTGCCTAGGCTTCATCGCAAGTGGCAGCCCGCAACCCGGCGCGCCCTACACCTACGTCACCACCAAGGGGTTTTTGGTGCATTTCGGCCTGGCGACGCTGCGCGATCTGCCGGACATGGACACGCTGGAGGACGCCGGCCTGCTCAGCAAGGACAAGATGTTGGCGGGAGAGTTGCCGGATCCCTTGCCGGCAGATGAAGAGCATGACGATGACGAAAAAGCTGCAGGTTGGACAGAGACAGGCTAGCCTCAGTGGGCGGCCTCTTCCGATTCTATCCCCAACCCGCAAGTGTCCCGCCCCGAGACATAAAACCTTGGCATAGGTTGTGCTGACTAATGGGAGCCGGGATTTTGCATCACCCTCCCGAGGCTCGATAAGCGCCGCCCGCAATTTCAAGCAGGTGGCGTTTTTATTCGGTGTCCCAATTCGATTTTGCGGGTGTGCCAATGAGGACAAGAACGACGGGCGGGGGCGATGGCCACGCCTGGGGAATTTCTTTAACGCTGCATCTTGCCGATCTCATTCATCCCCAAATTGAGGGTGAGTTACCGATGGAGGTCCGCATGTCTTCCGCCCAAGCGTTGACTCTCACGGAAGCAGGTTACGTGCTGAACCGGTCGGCGGCTGCGCTCAACAAGGCCGTCGATACCGGCATCATTCGCGCACGTCAGCGACGGGTCTTGTCCGTGTAAAAACGGCTTTATAGGGCCGTCAGTCTTGAAGCCAAAATTGGGCCGGCCTCAGGCCGCGATCGCGTCGATCAGCGGCCTGATCCCGAGGATGTTCATTGCTCGGGTCAGATTATAGGCCAGAACCGAGAGGGCCATCTCGGCGGCAATCCACCCTCGAAGGAGCGGATTGATCTCACGGGCGATGTCTGCCAGCGACACCTGGGTTCTTTGGCGGATGTCGAATTCCCGAATCGCCGACCGCATAGACTTCAACGCTGACGGGCTGACCGCTGGGAGAAAATTACAGAACACTTGCTTGCTCCGTGTATTTTCTGCCCGGCGGGGCTGAAAGCGATACCCGAGAAAGTCGAAGCTGACGTTCGGATATTCGCTTCGTCGGTTGCTGTCTTTGCAGTAGACGATCTTGCTCTTGACGGGATGCATCTCCAGCCCGCACTCCATGAGCCGAACCTGAAGATCGGCCCTTAGGGCCATCGCTTCCTGCTCAGTCCGGCAGTGGACTAGGACCGATCGACATTCATTGCATCCAAATCATTGCGGCTGCGAGATGGATGAAGCCGGTAAAGTTGTCGGTTCGCCTGTCGTAACGGGTTGCCAAGCGTCGGAAGTGCTTGAGCTGGCAGAAGCAGCGCTCGATGCGGTTGCGCTGTTTGTAGGCGTCGGCGTCGTGCGGAATGATGATCCTGCGGGTGCGGTTTGACGGGATCACTGCCGTTGCGCCGATTGCCGCGATGATCGCACGCAGGGCGTTGCTGTCATAGGCTTTGTCGGCGAGTACGGCATCGCCGCTCTGGCCGTCGAGTAGTGCAGGCGCCTGGGTGATGTCATTAACCTGCCCAGCCGTGACGATGAAGCGGAGCGGACGGCCGAGCGTATCGGCCAGCATATGGATCTTGGTGGTCAGTCCGCCTCGGGAACGCCCCAGCGCCTGATCTTTGGCCCCCCTTTTCCGCTTGCGGCCTGCTGGTGGGCGCGAACGATGGTGCTGTCGATCATCAGATACTGGTTGTCGCGATCGGCGGTCAGCGCGGCGAACACCCGCTCCCAGACGCCCGCATGGCACCAGCGGCTGAAGCGCCGGTGCACGGTCTTCCACTTGCCGTACCGCTCCGGCAGGTCGCACCAGTGCGCGCCCGACCTTAACACCCACAAACATCCGTTCACGAACAGGCGGTTATCCCCGGCCGACCGTCCTGGGTCGCCAGCCTTGCCCGGCAGCAATGGCGAAATCTTCACCCATTGCGTCTCGTTCAACTCGTATCGCTTCACCGCCATCATCCGCTCCGTGTCGAATCACGGAGCTCTATGAATCAGCGATCAAACCGCTTGGGAATCCTGAATGTCGATCGGCCCTAGGCCGTCATCTGCATAGCGGCACCATGGGAGGTCAGGGTGTTGCCGTGTCATCCAGAGGTCGAAACAATAGTGCAAGAAAAGATTGGAAAGAATCGGACTAACCATGCCCCCTTGAGGGGTACCGCGAGTTCGCTCGATCAACACTCCGTCCTTTTCCATGGGGGCCTTGAGCCATCTTCGATATAGAGCAGAAGCCATTTGCACGTCAGATGCTTTCGAACCGCTTTGAGCAAAAGATCGTGCGGGATGTTGTCGAATAGTCCTTTGATGTCGAATTCAAGAACCCAATCATACTTCCAGCACCGCTCGCGCGTAACACCCACAGCATCCAGGGCCGATTTCTTCGGTCTGTAACCATAGGAGTCTGGAAGAAAAATTGGATCAAGAATCGGTTCAAGGTACTGCGCAACGACCATCTGCGCGATGCGATCGCTGACGGTCGGAACACCCAGAATCCTTTCGCCATCTCCCCCCTTTTTCGGAATGGAGACTGCACGCACCGACGGAGGAAAGTAGCTGCCCGGCTCATCCGATTCCAGATCTTATAAAGATTGCCCTTCAGATCTTTATCGAACCCCCGAGCGTCTGCCCGTCCACGCCAGCCGCACCACGTTTGGATTTAACCGCCTTATAAGCCCGAACAACACTTCTCTTATCGATGCTAAACGGCTTGTTTGTCGTGATCGTTGTATTCATCCTGTCTCCAGTTGGTCCATGATCACAACCGTCCTGTTCCGACCCCTTTGCTCCGGCCCCCATTACAGAGCCTTCAAAGCTCTTACGAGTCGGCCCGCCCCAGACTTTGGCATTGGTGCTCTCGCCTCGCGATTTTGGTCGCTTCAGTTTCTCCCTTGGCATCCAGAGTCTGGTTCCTGCAGTTCCACGCGAAAGCCTGCATCCGCTTCACGCCCCCTCTACGCCGGTTGCTGCCTACCCAGTAGTCAGGTTGCCGATAGGCATATCCCAGAAGATTGAGCGCTTCTGGTTTTAGCAACGTTCACCGGCTTTCGACGCGTCATCGAGGGTTCATTTTCATTCGTCTCGCGAACGCTCACCTGCCCGAATTCTCTTCGGACTTTTGATCCAACGCTCACGACCACGCCTTTTGAGCGCAGCCGCTTGGACTCGTTTGAGGCCCGCGCCTGTACGCCGACCCCGGGGGGCCCACCCCATCTTTTCGCGCAACTTACGCACATGGCTAGGCGTTCATCTCGAACTCTCCTTTCCTACGCTGCTGCAGCACACGCTCAATGGCTGGCCTGCATGACTCCCCTGCCGACGCTTCGCCAGCGCCCTCACGGACGCTGCCGCACGGCTCGGGGCCGAGTGGGACGCTACTCCTTCATCGTAATGGGCTCTCACCATCTACTCCTTGCCGGCCTCCCGGCGCACACTCAGTAAGACTAGGGACTTTCCAAGTGTACCACAGCCAAGCGTGGGTTTTAGGTTCACAGCTCGCGGCGTTGTGTGAACGCCAACCAATCCTAGTAGGTGCGGCGACCGTCGGGATCTAGCATGCTCAGTCGCCATCGAGCGAATGGACGTGTGGATTAAATTGCACTCGTTGTTGGATGATTGAAAAAGTCGAACATGAGGCAACGGCTTAGAGTCGCAATGTTCAAGAAGGTTGAGGCTTGACAGAGCAGGTGCGGACGAACAGGAAATCGAAGTCCCGACACGATGAATTTTTGGAATGACACACACCCCGGCACTTCTTTGCGGGTGCTGCTGAAAATCAAGCGCGCGATGTAGACATCGCCGATCTCTGTCTGGCAGGCCGAACCAGCCTTATAGAGAGTGTTGAAGAAGCACGTAGTCTTCTAAAGGCCGCATTCTCTGTGGAAGGGCAGTACTTGAAAGTGCGAGCGTATGGCTGCGCAACTTGAGACGAGAGGAGGATTCCGATGTTCGAGGCTAAAGACTACCGCGTGTGTTGCCATCACTTTGTCACCCCGACCGACCGCGCCGTCTACCCGGCGCAGGAGCCCTTACTAACCTACCCTGAGGCCCTCCGGCACGTGCAGGCTGAGCAGGCCAAGGGCTACATGGTGGCCTGGGTCATCGACCGCGCCGGAGCAGGCGCCACCAAATGAGATTGGTGATCCGAACGCGAAGCGTTCCCACTGAGCGTTGCTATGCATGGGACTGTTAGGACTTAGTCCCCGGCAGCATCAGCTATGACCGAGTTGGCTGGCGGATTTCGAGGGACTTGCACGGCCACCATCCCCGCACGGTGGCCATGCAATTGCAGATCAACAAGACGACCATTGAAGGGTTTGCGTCCGTTGATGAAGTTGACAAGGCTTTCGTCGACGCGCTTTTGGGGCCGACAGGCGTTGGCTTTGTCCAGGTCAAGGGAACGAGACGAAAGGGACAGATACGAGTCAAATCTCTGCCGACATGCCGCTGCCGTCGAACGAGGAGCGGCAAGATTGTGCCGAGAAGCTGCACAAGCGCATGCTGCAAGAGCCGCGGCCGGAGGTCGCGGCCGTCACCGAGTCGCCCGTGAACAAGCCTCTAAGCGATTGAGCTGGACTCTGTTTTTGGGTTTTGGTGGCGTTTGAGATTGCAGGGATTTGGGGCTTGAGGCTTCCAAACCCTGCAAATTGGTTTTTGGATTTCCTTTTGCTGCGGGCCATGATTCTGTGGTGCATCGGAGAAGACGATGCGGCCGAAGAAGCACAAGACCACGGGATCGAATGACCTGTTCCGGGCGCGGCTGGACCAGATCATCAACATGAAGCACGAGCTGGTTCTGCTCGCCGGCAAGGTCGATTGGGACTGGATCGACGGCGAGATCGCTCCGCTCTACAGCGAGAACGGCCGGCCCGGGATCGAGACCCGCTTCATGATCGGGCTTTTGCTGCTCAAGCACATTTACGGGCTGTCCGATGAGGGGGTGTGCGAGCGCTGGGTCCACGATCCGTATTTCCAGTTCTTCACCGGCGAAGAGTTCTTCCAGCACACCTTCCCGCACGAGCGCTCGGACCTGAGCCATTGGCGCAAGCGGCTCGGCGACAAGCTGGAGTTGCTGCTGGCCGAGAGCCTGCGGGTGGCGCACGCGGCCGGCGCGTTACGCGGCCAGGACCTCAAGCGCGTCACGGTCGACACCACGGTGCAACCGAAGGCCATCACCTTTCCGACTGATGCCAAGCTCTTGCATGCGGCCATCAGGGGTCTCAACCGCCTGGCGAGACAGCACGGCGTCAGGCTGCGGCAATCCTATTCTCGCGTGGCCAAGGCAGCCGCGATGATGGCGGGTCGCTACGCTCATGCCAAACAATTCGGGCGGCATCAGCGGCAGTTGCGTATCCTGCGCAGCCGGCTGGGCCGGATCATCCGCGACATCCGTCGCAAGATCGAGGACGAGCCAGCACTGGAGGAGGCGTTCGCACTCCCGCTTGGCCGAGCCAGCCAGATCCGCTCGCAACAGCAGCGCCAGCACGGCTGGAAGCTCTATTCTTTTCATGCCCCGGAGGTGGAGTGCATCGGCAAGGCCGCACGCTAGGTCGCTGCCCGACAACCCTTACGACGGTCACTCCTTGCGCGACGTCGCCCGCACCGACTGTGAAGGAGACGTCGTCGAGCACAGCAAGCTCGCCGAAGCGATGGGTGATGTGGTTGGCGATCAGGTCCATTCGGTGTCATCCGTCTTCCAACTCCGTCGTTCCGGGATGGTCCGAAGGACCAGACCCGGAACCTCGAGATTCCGGGCTCGATGCTTCGCATCGCCCCGGAATGACGAGAAAAATCAATCCGCCTTCACGTAGTCCTTGTCGATGATCGCGTCCGCGTCGAAGCCCTTGTCGGCGAAGCCCTGCGCTTGCAGCCATTTGATCTGGTTGTCGACGTTCTTCACGTCCAGCTTGCCGTCCGGATCGATATAGGCGCAATTGCCGACCACCTGCTCGACCGGCAGGTTGGTGTACTTTGCGATGATCTCGAGCAGCGGCCTGGTCTTGTCGTTGATCGGTACGGTGCCGTCCTTCATCGCGGCGAGGATGACGTCGTGATATTCGCGATCGGCCTTGGCGAGCGCGCCAAGCAGCTTCGTCACCAGCGCCTTGTTGGCGAGCGTCTTGGGCGAAGCAAACACGGCGCCCAATTGCCAGGGCGTTTCGTCGCCGACCCAGCCCAGGAATTTCGCGCCGCCTTCGTCCATCAGCTTTCGTGCGGTGGAGATGGGAAGCAGCGCGGCGTCGACGGTTTCGCCCTTCAGCGCGGCCGCCGCATTCGACAGTGATTGCAGCGGCACGATCTTCACGTCCGACAGCTTGAAGCCGTATTTGTCGGCGAGCAGGCCGAGCGAATAGTGAAAGGATGATCCGACCTGCGTCATCGCGACACGTTTTCCGGCGAGATCCTTCGGCGTCTTCAGCCCGACCGCGTAAGCGTTGTTGCTGGCGAAATAGCCGATCAGGGGATAGCCGGCCTTCTCGCGGCTCATGCCGCCGATCACCTTCAGCGTGCCCTTGGCGGCGAGATTGTAGAGACCCGCGGTGAAGGCGGTGACGCCGAAATCGACGTCGCCCGAGGTGGTGGCGACCGCGATCGGCTGCGCCGCATCGAAGAACTTCAGCTCGATATCGAGGCCGGCGTCGCGGAAATAGCCCTTGTCCTGTGCGATGAAGACCGGCGCGGAGGACGACAGCCGGAGCACGCCGACTTTGGCCTTCAGCGCCTCCTCGGCCTGCGCTGCTGCAATCGTCGTCAGCGCCAACAAGCCCACACCCGCGAACCGCGCAACCCAACCCATCCGGCTTCCTCCGTCGTTTCTTTACAGGCCCTCTGGCACGGTCTGGTCCCGCCCGATGAAGACGCCCTGTTGTTTCAATGTTTCCTGCAATTTTGCAACCGGGATGTCACGCGGGACATGGTTGCCCGACAGCGCCAGCACTGCCGCGGAACCGGCCGCCTCCCCCATCACGAAGCAGGCCCCGGAGACACGCGCCGCCGACTGGCCCTCATGGGTCATGGAGGCGCAGCGGCCGGCGACCAGGAGATTGTCTACGCCCTCCGGCACCAGCATGCGATACGGCAATTCGTTGTAGCCGCGCGATTCCGGGATCGGCGGGAAGGTGAAGACGACGTCGCCCGGCACATGCGCCTCGATCGGCCAGCCATTGACGCCGATGGAATCCTCGAACGAGGCGCAGGTGAGCACGTCCTCGCCGCTGAGCTGATAGCCGCCCCTGATGCGGCGGGTCTCGCGGATGCCGAGCTGAGGCGGCAGATCGACGATGTAGGATTTTTCAAAGCCCGGCACGGTGCGCAGGAATTCGAAGGCGGCGAGCGCCTGCCTGCGGCCGTCGATCTCGCCGCGGGTGAGATCGTCGGCCTCGATGCCGTTGATGGCGTGGCCGTCCTCGCGCGCAATTTGCGTGAAATTGACCCGCCATTCGATGCCATGGCGCTGCGGCCGCACGATCGCGCTTTTGCGTGGAAAGCTGTGCGTGCCAGCGGCGAGCGCCTTTTCCATCAATTGTGGAATGGTGCGCCAGGCTTCGCCGGCCTTGTCGGGATCGATGCCATTGAGGCGGAACATCATCGATGGATACAGCGGATGACCGTGCTCGTCGCCGACTTCAAAAGGCGCGCCGGCCCAGACCGCGAGATCGCCATCGCCGGAGCAATCGATGAAGATCTCGGCTCGCACCGCCTGCCGTCCCGCCTTGGTCTCGACCATCAGCGCATCGATACGGCGCGCATCGCCCATCACGACGCCGGCGCCGAGCGCGTGGAAGAGGATATCGACCTTGTGGCTCGCGAGCAGATCGTCGGCCGCGATCTTGTAGGCCGCGGTGTCATAGGCCTGCGCAAAGACCTTGCCGAGGATCAGATGCGGCTTGTTGAGGCCGTCGAGCCGATCGATCCGCGCGAGCAGCTCGGAGGCCATGCCGTGGACGAGACGGTGATGACTGCCGTAGACATTGCCGTGCAGGCCGCAGAAATTGGTGACGCCGGCGGCCGTGCCCATGCCACCCAGGAAGCCGTAGCGCTCGATCAGGAGCGTTCGCCGCCCTGCCCGCGCCGCTGAAGCGGCCCCAACAATGCCGGCCGGCCCGCCACCGAGCACGACCACTTCATATTCGCCGTAGAGCGGCACCTGGCGCGCAGGTTCCCGAATGGATTTTTGCTGCAAGACGATAACCCGATCGTTTGAGGCCCAAGGCGGGCATTTTTGCTATCTCGACAAAGGGATCGACGATGTAAAGCCCTGTGGCGCCACAAGACGATTGATCCCATTCGGCGGAACTGACCGAAGATGCACTCTTGAGATGCACCCTTGATCCAACGCCTCACGACCACGCCTTTTGAGCGCAGCCGCTCAGTTTAAAGCCCGCACCTGATGACCGCCCCCCGGGGGTCCCGTTCCACTTCCTGCCGTTGAAACATGGCATCGTACGCCTGCCGCCAACCTGCATCGAATGGATTGAAAGCATATGAGCCCACAGCAACCTTCCGTTTCCCGAAGTTACGCTAACTTCAACGGCCCCAGCCTCAAGCGGCAGAAGCTGACCGTCGGATATATCCGCCCAGAAAAACTTCACTGGCACAGCCACCAGAGCTGGCCGTCGCAAGTGGCTTGACGATCAGTCTGGGACTGAAAGCAGCGCAGGCGCGATTCGGCGCCGGGTCGGTTTGGGGGCAATGGATCAGGCGCTGTCCCTACCGCGTCCGCGCTGCTAATTGAGGTTAGCAGCGACGCGACTCGGCGCTGACCCTTCTGGATAGATAGCGCTGTCCCTACCACGCGCCCTAACCTCAATGGTTCTATATTCGGGCTAGCTTTCCAAAAGCTGACGAGAGCCCGACGCAATTCACAAAACGACAAGCGGTCCGTGTGGGCCGCTTGTCAATCGGCGCGCACGACGATCTCGCCAATGGCAATCTCGATCACTGCGCCTGCCACAGAAGCCACCGCACCATCGCAATCCGAGTGCCACGAGCGATAAAGCTGCTCAGCCCGAGCATCACGACGCCAAGCGAACAGCTGCGACGGGTGGATGCCGATCCGGTCGGCGATGGCCGATACGCTCGCGCCACGCTCCAGCCCCTTGTCACAACTTGCGTCTAGAACTCGTCCGACCAGCGTCGGCGAAGCTGCCGCGGCGCTCCCTCTAGACGTTCGGCGACCGCTTCGATCATATAGAAGGTTTTAGTTCCAGAACTAGGCGCAGACATAGAAGCTCAGATCACAAACTCAGCAGCCGATAGCCCATCACTCACCCACTGCGCTAGGTTGGGTCTCTTTGCCGCTTACGGTATTGAACGAGTGGTTCCCGAATTTCAGACCTGTTGATTAACTAGAGCAACTTCGCGCAATCGAGGAGCTGTCACACTCGTCGTGGCTTGGCCTCATCAGTTTGCGTGTCTGCCATCACCGAATGCGGCCGCTGCACACATGAGACCGCCTCGTCAAAGCTCCCGGCGCGAGCAATCGGCGGCTGATCGAGGCTTTGGCACAGCGATGTCCGGCACTTAAGACCTACAACAAATTGTCTTATGAGTATCGTCAACAAATTTGGATTGTGAAGCCTGGGCTCTAAGCTTAGTCATGTGACGAGCGTCCCGCACCAATGCGAGACGACACTCACCGAGTGCCACGAATATCGGCCTCCACATCAAGCCGACTTCTTGAGTCTGAACTAGCCTCTTCGCAGGATAACCGATGCCTCTCGTCGCGCGCGGCTGATTGACTTCCTCTACTCCAAGGTTTGCGCCATGAAAAAAGATACGCTGCTCGTCCGAAGCGGCCGTGCCGCCACCGGTCCCGTCAACCCCCCGGTATCGCGGGCCTCCACAATCCTGTTCAAGGATCTTGCCGCCTTCGACGCGACGCGCGCCGACCGGTTCGGGGCACTTCGTTACGGTATGCATGGCACTGACACACTATTCGCGCTCGAGCAGGCAATCACGAAGCTCGAGGGCTGCCATCGCGCGATTGTGCTGCCGTCTGGGCTTGCTGCTATTGCGGCCACTCTGACCACCGTCCTTAAGGCCGGTGATCACCTCCTCATGGTGGATACGGTCTACGGACCTACGCGCGCCTTCTGCGATGGCTTGCTGGCGCGAAGCGGCGTCGAGACGACCTATTACGACCCTTTGATCGGCGACGGAATCGCCACGCTGTTTCGTGGCAATACGCGAGCCGTATTCTGCGAAAGCCCCGGCTCGCTCACCTTCGAGGTGCAGGACATACCCGCCATCGCGAAAGCCGCGCACGCAAGATCGATTCCCGTCCTGCTCGACAACACCTGGGCTAGTCCGCTTTTCTTCGACGCGCTCGCTAAGGGGGTCGACATCTCGATCCAGGCCGCAACCAAATATCTCTGCGGCCACTCCGATGTGATGATGGGCACCATCGCCACGACCGAGGAGTGGTGGCGACCAATTCGCGACGTCGTGGCGGACCTGGGCTATTCGACCAGTCCGGATGACTGCTATCTGGTCTTACGGGGCATGCGCACACTCGGTGTGCGCATGCGCCACCAGATGCAGAGTGCGCTCACCGTCGCGCGCTGGCTTCAAACACAGCCGGACGTACTGCGCGTACTGCATCCCGGCCTGCCCGACGATCCGGGGCACACGCTCTGGTCACGCGACTTCAGTGGATCCTCTGCACTTTTTGGCGTCGAGCTTGCCTCCCGTTCTCAGCTCGGGCTGACCGCCTTCATGGATTCGCTGGAGCTGTTCGGGATCGGCTCGAGCTGGGGAGGCTATGAGAGCCTTGCCCTACCGGCCGGCTTCACGCGTACTGACCGCCCATTCCCATTGTCGGGCACTCTGGTGCGGCTGCATATTGGCCTTGAGGATCCTACCGATCTCATTGCCGACCTCACAAAGGCTCTCGCGGCCATGCGAGCGGCGGAGGCCTGTGCAATATGAGCTGGCAGTGGATCGGCGACGAGTCGTTCCGCCGCAAAACTCGCTTCGTGGCGCCCCGTTGTCGTTGCCGCGAACTCGAGCACATTTCACTCCTTCGCAAGACGTCGCGCCGAGGCCAAGCAAACCAAGGAGCGGTAATGAGGTTCAGATAGTCTCGCTTACAGCTGGCGTTAGCATTTTTACCCGAATTTGCGGCGATACTGGCATGATCTCGTGGATTGCGCGCAGCACCATTTTCCCAACGGCGGCTTTGCCGCGCCTCACAGCAAGAACGGTACGAAGGCATCGCGATCTACTGCATGCTTCGATCGGTTCGTACCGTTAATGCAATCGATGATCTTTGTGCTGCAGCAGTGATTGCAGTTCAAGAAGCAAGCGAAATCATGATGTTCAGACACAATCAACTTCCGGCAGCCGACCTGGAGTTCGAAGTCCCGCACTCCCTTTGACAGTGCCGGTTGGCTTAGATTCATTCCTTCAGCGGCGCGAGAAAAGCTGCCCATTCGGGCTATCGCCACGAACATCCGAAGCAAATGAAGGTTGAGGGCCATAATTCCCCATTATCGGCTCATGACAAATTGATACTTTCCAAAATCGCTCGCGCCACGCATATTTTGTTCTCTCTAGGAAACGAGATGTCGGATCAAGTCGATGGCACCAAGAAGTCCACGCCAGCTGTTTCAGCCATTTCAGCGGCATCAGTTCTTCCCGGGATAGTCCTCTGCGCTGCAGTGACTGCAGTAGCGATCAGTCTTCAGATGGCACAGGAATCGAGCTTTGGTCATCCCTACCTAGAAGCGATCGTGATCGCCATTCTCGTCGGAACGGCTATTCGTACCTTTTGGACGCCGGGCACACGCTGGCGAGCAGGCATCGCCTTCAGCGCGAAGCAACTGCTGGAAGTTGCTGTCGCATTGCTAGGTGCCTCGATTACGTTCTCGACGATTGCAGGTTCTGGTCCAATTCTACTGGTGGCGACCGTTTGCGTTGTCATTCTGACCATCGTGATCAGCTACGCGGTAAGCCGATCTCTGGGGCTTTCAAACCGTCTTGCCATTCTAGTCGCTTGTGGAAACTCAATCTGCGGAAACTCGGCTATTGCCGCAGTGGCGCCTCTGATCGGTGCGAACTCCGATGAAATTGCTTCCTCGATCGCCTTTACCGCTATTTTGGGTGTCATCGTTGTTCTCGGATTGCCCCTGCTGATACCGCTGTTTGCTCTTTCGGAGGTTCAATACGGGATACTGGCGGGCATGACCGTCTACGCCGTACCGCAAGTGTTGGCGGCTACAATGCCGGCAAGCCTCGTCAGCACCCAGATCGGTACCGTCGTCAAGCTGGTGCGAGTGATGATGCTAGGACCGGTTGTCGCTTCAATCGCCTACCTGGCACGAGGCCTGCGCACTGACGGGGCGGCGAGACCGTCGAAGCGCAAGCGCTTCGAAGCAGTCCCCTGGTTCATCATCGTGTTTTTCGCGCTGGCGGCATTGCGGTCTCTATCTTTGATTCCCGACAACTTCATCTCGCCTATCCGCTACATCGCCAGCGTCTTGACGGTCCTGTCGATGGCCGCGCTCGGCCTGGGCGTGGATCTTCGCGTCGTCGGACAGGTCGGAGCCCGAGTGACGGCCGCTGTAACGTTGTCGCTCATCTTCTTGATCGCGGTCAGCTTCTGTCTCGTTCGCTACGTGATACCGACCTAGATGCCGTAATGGGCCCTGCTCCGAGCAAGGGGGGATGATGGTGGCTGTCCCCCGATAGATGATGAAACGGGGTCACGACGGTGAGTCGGCCCCAAGCATCTGGAGACAGAGGACAGCCATGGAACAGTATGCCGGAATCGATGTGTCTTTGGAACTAAAGAGCGTATGCGTTGTGGATGGCCAGGATAAAATCGTCGGTCCGGCGAAGTCGCGCCACGAGACTATGAACATGGTTCGCACCTCATCCTGAAGAAGGCGAAGGTCGCGAGCGAACCCGACGCCTTAATTGAATTTTTTAAGACGCCTGGCTTTGCAGTGAAGCGGATCGGGCTGGAGGCTGGGCCACTGTCGCAATGGCTGCATGCGGGGCTAAAGGAGCAGGATACGAAACGGTCCTGCTGGAAACGCGGCATGTGAGGGCCGCATTGTCTGCGATGACGGTGAAGACTGATCGCAAGGATGCGGCGAGATCGCCCAATTGATCCGGATGGGACGGTTCCGGCCGGTACACGCAAAATCAGTCGATGCGCAGGAGATCCGGGCCCTCCTGATCGCACGCAAACCGCTTCTTGGGCGACTGATCGATGTGGAGTTGAGTATCCGCGGGATACTGCGTGGTTTTGGGCTGAAGGTTGGCCCGGTGACACGGAAGAATTTCGAAGCGCGGATCCGGGAGTTAGTTGCAGGTCAGGCGACATTGGAGCGCATTGTTACAGCGATGCTTTCGGCATGATCCGCTTTAAAGGCAGAGTGCGGAAGGCTACACAAGGCTGTGCTGGCAACTGTGCGTGACGATGCGGTCTGTCGCCGGCTGATGACCGTGCCAGGCGTCGGTCCCCTGGTAGCTATCACCTACAAATCGGCGATTGATGACCCCCATCGCATCGCAAAATCGAAGGCGGCAGGCGCGCTGTTTGGGCTCATACCAAAAGAAATACCAGTTGGGGAAAAGGATGTCACGGGCGGAATCACGCTGGCCGGAGACGAGATAGTCCGCACGGTTTTGTATGAGGCTGCCAACGTTCTGCTATCGCGCATCACGCGGTTCTCAAAACTCAAGCGCTGGGGGATGGACGTCGCCAAGCGGCGAGGCTCGAAGCGCGCAAAAGTCGCTCTGGCGCGCAAGCTCGCTGCGATCCTGCATCGGATCTGGGTCGACGGCACAACTTACCGATGGGGAGACGCGGGGCCAATCGCAGCATAGAACACGTCGAGGAGATTAAGAACGCAACCGGGCTGAACTGAAGCCCGGTGCCCGAAGTCCCGTCGCCGGGACGGTGGATCCGGTGAAGCCGTTACACGCCCAGTGGCCGTCATCTGACGAACCACGCGTACCTAGATAGGCTCACCGCTCCCTCTGACAGCATGATGTGGCGGCTAGGCGTTGACCACGGACAGAAGCATGAGCTCGGCGGAGTGACGTTCACTCGGGAGGCTTGACATCATCGGGTCCATTGCAGAAGGGCGTGTACCTATAAAGCCGACGCCGCGAGGCAGTCCTTCTGCCATGAATCCGGTGTCAGGATGTCGGGCACGAAGACCTTACCGCACCTTCCACCGCTGCCAGCCGGCTAAGCACAGCCGCATTCTGCTCTTGATGGGTGAGTATGTAGAATTCATCACGTTCGATGCCCGCGACTATGCGCGACGCGGCCTCGGTAGGTGACATGGGATTATTCCAGACGCGCTCCGCGAATGCAGCTCGTAGTCTTTCCGCCAATTCAGGCGGCGTCCTAGCGGCGGCGCGCAAATGGTCAGGCCGATTGCGCTCGGATTCAAATATGCGTGTTGCGACAAACCCGGGACAGACGACCGATTCCTTTATCGGAAGTCCAAGAGCGGCGAACTCGCCTGCGAGGCTGTCGGATAGTGCAACTACTGCATGCTTGGACGCGGCGTAAGCCGAATTAAATTGAACCGAGACGAGTCCGGCAAGTGAGGCAACGTTAACAACGTGCCCCTCTCCAAGCGCCAGCGTGGGACCATAGCCTGCAATCCGTGAACGACACCGAACAAATTCACGCCGAAAGTCCAGTTGTAGTCCGTTACGTCCGTTAGTTCAGAACCCACCTCAAAGCCGTCTTGCACGAGCTGGTGCTCGGCTGACTTCAATGCGCCAATTTCGACATCGGCAAGCATGATGCGCAACCCGCGTTGAGCCAACTCTCGAGCCAACGCAAAACCGATGCCGCTAGCTCCTCCGGTGATGACCGCTACCTGCCCTTTGCTAACCTTCATGACTCTGCTCCGCCGATGGTGAAAATTTACGTCCGCCGTTTCGATTTGGTTTTGGAAGAAGTTCTTGCGCGCCGTACAGCTGCTGCTTTCGTCGGAATCGATCGGACCACCATACCCTCGATGAGCAGCCGCAGTACGTATTTCAACTTCGCATCTTGGAATGAGTCGGTTGCCAGCATGTGGCGGATGGTCTGGGCGTGGGCGCCGAGGAGGAATAACGCCATATTGCCGGCGTCTTCGTCCTTGCGGATCACGCCTTGTTGCTGGCCTAGCAGCTTTTCCACTGAAACCAGCTTGAAGTGCCCCGAAGCAGCTTGGACAGGTTGGGCTGCTTCAAATCGACCAGTTTGGCGGCTTCGGTCTGCGTGATCTCCCGGTCCGTCATCAGTCGTTTCGGCTGAACAACGAGAGCGGCCTTGAGCTGGTGCTCCTCGGCATTCGGCAGGACCGAGATCGGCGAATATATTCCCGGAGCCGCGGCCTATGGGCGGGTAGCTTCTTCTTCGTGCTCATCATCGGCCTCCCTTTGTTGCCCTGTGGACGGAGAGAGCGCAAGCGCGTTAGGTCTCCTTGCGTCGAACCTGAATTGGCGTTCGCCTTCAAATCGTCCGTCGGCGCACCCAGCGTCTCTGACGAGAGTGACATCGGAAGACCGGCGCACCATACGGGCTTGTCCTGGGTTGTGGGTCCGCCACGTTTCATGCTCGAGGGGACCAGTGCTCAATGGTCTGGGGGCGCACCGGCGCCGTTGCGTGCCGCCGCGAGCGATCCGCGGTCCCGGCCTACAGCATGCGTTTGTGTTCGACCACAGACGTGCGGCTTGTTCCTATCACCACAGGCCTTGTCTGGCAGACAACATCGCGATCGAAAAACCGCCGGGATGCGCATCGCACCCGCTGGCCTAGATCCTGCACACCACACGCAGCGTGGAAGCGACGCCACGACGACGCTCGTTCGAGCTGCGTTGCAGATGGCGCGAGCGTCGTGTGTTTGAGAGGTGATATGGGATCTCGCTACGAGGCGAAGTCCTATCTCAAGGGCATCGCAGATGCTGGCAGTCGACAGCTCCTCCAAGCTCGCCTAGGCGCTACTGCAATATCGGCAGGACAAGCTGCCGATCGACTATATCGAGAAGCGCAATGCCATCGTCGATTCCGTGACGCTGGACGGCGCCAGGCCGGCCGCAAAGCGGCTGTGGGACCAGGGCCTTCTGACTGTCGTCGTCGGCCGCGCCCCGCAGGCCGCGGCGCAGCCGGCCGCAGCGCCGGCGCCGAAGTCGAACTGAAGTGCCTTACGGCTAGTCGCGCTCCATCAATCGAACTCGCCACCTCCATGACTGTTCTCGAAGAGAAACAAGAGAGCCTCTCTTGGACGCTGCTTGATGCGCTGTGCTTCGCCCCTAACTTCTCCAAGGCGACGATGCGCGACCCGCTTGAATTCTTCTATCTCACTGACGAGCGTACGGATTGAGAAATGAGCAAAGTGTGCGTATGCCCCGCCGCCTCCGACAATTGGCCATAGGGGCGGCCGTCGCCGCCCTGGCCTGCACCGGTCCGGCTTCGGGGGCTGACGCGCTGCGCTACCCCTTCGCGGCCGCCGCTCCGAGGATCGATCGGTATGGGTCGACCCAAGTGGAGGACCCTTACCGGTGGCTAGAGGACGACATTCGGACCGCGCCCCGAGTACGCAATTGGGTCGAGGCGGAGAACCGTCTGACGAGGAGATATCTGGCAAGAGTGCCTGAGCGTCGTGCGATCCACCGCAGGCTCGAAGCCCTCCTCAATATCGAGACGGTGAGCGCACCCATGCGTCGGGACAGAGGCAAATTCTTCTTCCGCCGGCGCCCCGGTGATCAACAGGCCGCGCTCTGGATCGTCCGGAGCAACCGTTCAAAGCCCGTGAAACTCATTGACCCGGCCTCGTGGAGCAAGGACGGGACTAGCGCACTCGCTGCCGTCGCCTATGAGCGGACTGGCCGGCTGGTAGCCTATGCGTTCCATGACGGAGGTTCCGACTGGCGCACTTGGCGGGTTATCGATACTGCGACCGGCAAGGTTTTCCCTGACGAGGTGCGCTGGAACAAGTTCGGCGCGGCTGCCTGGGACTACGCTGGTCAAGGATTCTACTACACGCGCTTCCCGAAGCCGCCGAAGGATGAAGAATTCCGCGCCCCCAACGTCGGCGAGCAGCTTTATTACCACCGGCTCGGCGAGCCCCAGGCCAAAGATCGACTCGTGTATGAGAACAAGGCCAACCCGGACCACATGTTCATCGGATCGGTCTCTGCCGACGGTCGCTACCTCATCGTCAACTCAGGGTTCGAAGGTGGTGGGGCGACGCTACTCTTCGAAGACCTGACTCGGCCGAAGGACGGATTCAAACCGATCTTCATTGGGAAGCAGGACCAGCTCGCCAGTAATCGGTTCGTGGCTGTCCAGGGTGCGGTGTTCTACGTGTTGACCAACGAAGGCGCGCCCAACCGCCGTCTGGTCGCCTTCGACCTCGACCGCCTGGGCGACCCGCCACGCATCATCATCCCGGAGACCACAGATCCCCTGCTCGCGGTCACTTGCGGCGGGGAGCGGTTCTTTGCGCACTACTTGCATCACGGGAAGTCGCGGGTTCGTGTCTTCCGTGAAGACGGGGTGCAGGACGGCGAGGTCAGCCTGCCTGGTCCCGGCCTAGCGCGCGGCTTCGCCGGGCTTGAGGACGCGTCTACAGTCTACTTCGAGTACACGAGCTTCGCGACGCCCTTCAGCGTCTATCGTTACGATATCGCGACTCGCAGGGTTGCGCCCGTACGGCGGCCACGAATGCCGGTCAATCCTGCCCACTACGTCGTGGAAGAGACTTTCTACACCACCCGGGATGGCAAGCGCGTCCCAATGTTCCTCGCCTACAGGAAGGGCGGCTTGGTGAAAGGCGCAACGCCGACGTTGCTCTATGGCTACGGCGGCTTCGGCCTGACCTTTCCGCCGGACTTCCGCCCCGAGCAAGTCGCCTGGATTGACATGGGGGGCCTTTTTGCCTTCCCCCAGTTGCCGGGGGACGGCACGTACGGGGAGGATTGGCACCGGGCAGGCATGTTGCAGAACAAACCGGCTGTGTTCGACGCCTTCATCGATGCGGCCGAATACCTCGTGGGCGCTGGCTACACTAACCCTCGGAAACTGGCGGCGCTGGGTTACAGCAATGGGGGCTTGTTGATCGGCGCGACGATCACGAAACGTCCCGACCTCTTCGCTGTCGCCTTCCCGGCTGTGGCTGTCCTAGACCTATTGCGCTTCCCTCAATTCAACAACGGGCGGCTCTGGGCTCGGGAATACGGCGATCCGGAAGATTCCAAGATGTTCCCGATCCTGCGCAGCTATTCGCCCTATCATAACATCCAGCCAGGCCGCCGATACCCGGCCATACTGATCGGGACGGCAGAAACTGACGATCGCGTCGCGCCCATGCACAGCTTGAAGTTCGCCGCGCGCCTGCAAGCGTTGGCCGCCACCGATAAGCCGGTGTTGCTCGAGGTGCAGATGAAGGCCGGACATGGGGCGGGGACGAGGCGATCCTCGGTCGCGAATGAGGCTGCGGATCGGCTCGCCTTTTCGCTCAAGAATCTCTACATGCGCCTGCCACCAGGCTTCGGTCGTCCTTAGTCTTACTGCGTGTGCGCCGGGAGGCCGGCAAGGAGTAGATGGTGAGAGTCCAACACGATGAAAGGAGTAGCGTCCCACATCGGCCCCGAGCCGTGCGGCAGCGTCCGTGAGGGCGTGGCGAAGCGTCGGCAGGGGAGCATGCAGGCCAGCCATTGAGCCGCGAAAGAAGATTATTCCGGGAGCCGATGCTGTACTCAGAGCGGAAGGCGACGCGGACGGGTGCGATAACGCGAGCACCTGGACGTCCCGGCGTGGTCGCAGACCCTGGCATGTATGGACGTTCCTCGCGCGGAAACCGGGAGATCTCGAGGCTGACCGGGGGACGGTTCGGCCGCCCCGGCCCGCACCGGGAGGCCGTGCTTCGACAGAGCCAGGATGGCTGCATTGGTCTCCTCGCGGCGCAAATAGCCCTCATACTGGAGGCGCTCGGCGGCTGTGAACAGCTTGGGATCGATCGTGGCCGCACCGATGACGGTGCGTATCTGGCGCATCGATTTGCGGACGGCATCGAGGAAAGCTCGACTGGCGCTCTCCATTAGATGCCAACGATCTGCGACCTGAACAGCGCGCGGCAGGGCCGTTGCTGCCGCTTCGCCATATCCTCCACCACGGTCGCGGGCGCCGGTCCGGCAGCAGCGTGACGATCCGACGCCTCTCCAGGTTGCAGATGATGCTGGCGTACCGGTGATTGCGCCGCCAGGCCCAATCGTCAATGCCGATGACCCTGAGCGGGTCAGCTGGGGGACGGCTGCGGCGTCGCACTACGCGCAGGAGCGTGTCTTTGCTCACCGGCAGCATTAGCCGTTTTGCGGAGCCGGCTGCCGGTCGGCCACCAAGCGCCAGACCGAGATGATGGACGATAGAGTCCAACCTCGCCGTCCTTCGCGCCGACGGCGCCAGAACCTCCTCGGCGAAACGCTCAGTGAAGATTTGGCGCCCGCACAAGACTGCGTCGCAGCGGAAGCGGCGGGCGATCACCAAGAGCTCTACGACCCGCCCTGCGAGCGGCAGATCGGTCACGCGTCGCCGAGATCGGCTATGAACACGTCGAGAACTATACCGCACGATGGACACAGACCAACGCTTCCGGACGCCCGGACCGCAATAACGGCCTTATCACCTTCGTAGTACGCACTCTCTACAACAAACCCACGCGGCACCAGACTGGAGCGGTGGAGTGCTTGCTGCATGGCGCTGATTCTCCCCCAACCAAAGCGCCAGACATCTCTCAAACTGCATCAAAAGTGAGTCAGAGCCAAATTTGAACGCCGATTGACGGTTGCCCCCATTGCACCGCGCGACCTCGGAAATGCTCGTCTCCGGATCGGCGCTCTCGACCACGATCCGCGCCTTCTCCGCATCGCTCCAACTGCGCCGTCACCTCTCCCCCGTAATCACTTCGATCCGCTGATAGGAGTCGGCATCATGTCTGTCTTGATGCATGGAAAGAGTGTCCCTCGCGTTGTCTAATCCAAGCGCGAGTCTCGCTCATCCCGCCCCCCTAAACCAGGTGGAGTCGTCGTACCGCTATCCAATCAATCGCATCCCAAGCAGAAAATCAGGAGAATCGAGTGAAGAGAGCAATCTGCGCTGCTCTGCCCGCTGGACCTTCGCCGTGACACATCACCATCGCTACTACCATCACCGAGTGTTGCAGCACGTCGAAGACCAGCCCTCGTTCTTCAAGCAAGGTTTCACCGCGTGCAGCGAGCTCGTCAAACGCGCTCGCACAAACATGTTTTGCCGGCCTTCCGCTTTCGGTCTTCGCCGCTCCCAAGGAGGGGGCCTATCACTTTTGGCAGGAGACTGTGGGGGCTGAGGTCAAATACCATAAAAATAAAGGGCAACACCGAAGGATACCAACACCGAAGGATACCAACACCGAAGAATACCAACACCGAAGAATACCAACACCGAAGAATAAGATGACGATATGTACCAAGTACCAGTTGATGAACTGCGCACGACGTCCAGTGCAGCTGTCGGAATAACCCTCAAGGAGGCCGCTTACATATTAGACCAAGCGCAACATCGTCCTCTATTACCTACGGAGCTTAGTGAGTTCATTGGTGCGATCAACTCGCCCGATTTTGAGAAGATTAAGGCGGCGGTTCTTGACTGTTCTGCCAGTATCAGGACGCGGAAGTATGGTCGCTCTGTTACCACGCTGTCTCCCGTGGAAGTCACCAATCGATGTGCATCCAACTGCGATTTTTGCGGCTGGCGCGCCGACAATACGCAAATGGGCCGTCTAGCAATTGATGAGGAAATCGTTGATATTCAAGCTCGATATTTGCTTGAGAAGGGCATAGAGGATATCGAACTAGTTGGTGGCGACGACATTCGATTTGTCCGTGATGCTCTTCCAGTTCTCCTGCGGAGGCTGAGATCGCTTGTCCCTCCAACTAGTGCTCGTCAGCTGTTGTTTTGCACAATGGCACTTACGGAAACGCAATATCAGACGCTGGCTGCCTGCGGCGCTGACGGAATGATAATGTGGCAAGAGACATACGATGAGGCTGTGTATAATCAACATATTTCGCGCCGGCCAAAAGCGTACGGAATCGACGATGATTTCCGTGTTGTGAAGAATGGTAATGGTTTCTTATTCAGGCTGCAGAGTCAGGATCGAGCAGCCAGAGCTGGTCTAAATCTTTCAGCAGGAGCAATGCTCGGTCTAAACAAAGACGTTGCGTTTGACGTGTTGGCGACCGTGCACCACGCAAGGTATCTTTGCACGACGTATGCCCCGTGAGGCCGTTGATTATCGGCATGCCCACTTGGAATAAAATAACAACGCCTGAGACAGATAATCGTCCCGAGCAACTCTTAGACATAGAGGAATGTTTCTCATTCTTCGCTGCACTTTATCTCCTGGCCTTATCGGATCTAAACGTCTGGGTATTCCCCACCTGTCGTGTTTCGATGGCGTCTCATATCGAGGCGGTAAAAGTCGCAGGCGCTTATACGTCCACAGAAGTAAGAACCGGGCCGGGAGGATATTTGGTTAACGCATTGCGAAATGTAGAGCCCAAAGTACGCCAAACTATAATCGACAATATGCACGGCGAATTCGGCAACGAAAAGATCAGTGCAAATGCTCTGGTGAAGCGCCTCGATAGTTTTGAGCAATTCCAACATTATTACTATCCTCACGAGGAGTTTACGCGTGCGCTAGCCGTTGCGGGGATCAGTCTCACAAGGCGTGATGGCGCGGTCGAGCTACCTGCTGTTTAATGGGTTGCGACCAACTGTGGAGCCTGAAGGGGGAGGTTCTCGGTCTGACACGTGGCGTTGCCTCAACGTGGTCGGCGGGCTCCTGAGTTTTCTCCATCAATGGATCGTGGCGCAGCGTCTCATGGTCGTTGAGGTCCTCGTAGCCGAGAGCGATGGCGAATATCCGTTGCCCCACCAGCGTCGCCACCGAATGTTCGACGTGGGCCTGGGATCGCCGATCGACAAAGCATGATGTTGCGCAGCATGCGGATCTCGGCGGCCAGTAAAAAGGCCAATCCGACATAAAGTGGACTGGAGCATGCGAAACTTCTCTTCGCCGGATTCCACTCAATGGGCTGTTCGCAACATTGGCGTTAGCCGCGGCGAATCACCATGCTGTATCTCACCAATGACCTTGAAGCCGTGGCGCTGGTAAAAGGGAATGTTTTCCGGATTTGAGCTTTCGAGATAGGCGGCAGTGCCCTCCGAATCACATCGCCTGAGAGCGTGCTTCATCAGCAATGTGCCAAGCCCCTGTCCGACCCAGTTCGGATCGGTAGCAATGAGAGGCAGATACCAATGTGGCTCGGGTGGATGATGTTCGGTCATTCCAAGCCGAAGCTGCGCCATATCTTCGCTGATCTCCGGACGTAGGGAGTGAGCCATAATTGCGTCGAGTGCCACCTCATTTTGCTCCACGCCGGGCGGCAGCCAGAGCGCCGCGGCGTGCCCCCCTCCCGTCACGTATGCCGTGCCATGTTCGAATGCTCGTCCGCCGCAGGCCTCAACGAACTGAGGCATGCTCGTAAGATATTGGTCTGGAGCAGGCCAGCTCCATCGAGCCAACGGGTCTGCGGCAAAGCCGAGCACCAGTGTCCAGACGGTGGTCGCCTGCATCTTTGCGTGCGCAGATTTGATGTCCGTCTCCGCTGTCATGATGTCTGTTCCAAGTCTCAATCTGGGCGTCAGAGTTGCAAAGCTAGAACGGACGACGAGTCCCTTTGAACGTGCGCAGAAGAGCGCACCAATGGAGGTTTCGTCGACTGCATCTAGTTTCTGTTTCAAGCTCTTCTTTTTTCTCAGACGGTCGCGTTAACGATCCTTGGGGACCAAGCTCGTCAGCGGGTTAACCTTCTGCATCTTCTTGCCGAGCTTAGGTGCTTCCTGGGTCTAGGAGCGTCATCACACCCTTCCTAAGACAGGCTGGCTTGTCCGCGTCGAGCGTCGGCAGCCTGCAACCGCCGCTCGTAGCGAGCGACACAGGGACTTTTTCTAGTTTGCGATGAGAGGAAATCGCGGGTCTACGCTCGGTAGGACAGTTGCGCCTGAATCGTGCTCCCGATTTTGTCGCCGGGCAGTTAGCAAGCCTCGCACGTTGAGGCCGTAGATCAGCAATGGCCTGATGTGATAACATCTGGACTCCAGTGAGCTGTTCTAGATGGGGTCTCTCGTTCAAAACGCGTGCCAACTGCGGGCCTCGGTGAGGCTATCCTTTGAATGTTCGAGCACAGACATTTTCGGCATAAGTGGCGCTTGATCAAGAATCTTCCTCCGACATGTATTCAAACATGTTCGGTCGCGCCGCACCGGCGTTCGCGAAGATGATGTCGACACGGCCGTGCTTTCTCTCGACAAACGCACGCAGTGCTTCAATGTCCGCCATCTTCGAAATATCGCAGCCGATCGCGTCGGCGCCATTTCCGATGCTCGGCGCCGCGGCATCGAGCCTCGCCTGATCGCGCCCGGTGATGATGACCTTCGCGCCCTCGCGTGCGAACAGCTTGGCTGTCGCCAGTCCCATTCCGTCGCTGCCGCCGGTGATGACAGCAACCTTACCACCTAGTTTACCCATATTTCGCCTCCTATTTCGTCCTTTGGCGCACCCGATGTGAACCGCACTATTCATGGAGCTTGATTTGCTTTCCTCCATTTCTGGCGCTCCTTTTGCCTTGGACGGACAGAATGGCAATCGTCTAATTTCCTACGTCGGCATACAGAAATGGATGGCGTGGACCAACCCGAGGAGTGAACGTGGAGCTGCAGTGGGATGGCCTCTGGATCTTTCTCGCGGTTTGCGAGGCCGCAGTTGTCGATCATCCATTTCGGCTTCATCTGGTCGCGCCGGCGCGAGCAGCAGCTTTTGCTCGTTCTAAGGTTGCGAAGTGATCGAGGCCGAGCGTGTGACACTGGCCGCGTCGATATCCTCGTTGCAAACGCCGGAAGCGTTTTTAGGCCTCACGCGCGAGCGCCCTCGCGTCCGGAGTCGCATCGGCGCTCTCCGGTGGACCCTGTTGCGCAACCTTCAAGATGCTTCGCGCCGGAGAAGATCGAGCAGACGCACGCCGCGCGACCATCGACGCCAAGGTCATGATCTGCACGCCCATCTCGGCGCGCGGAGCGACAACGATCCGGCGCATGCCGAATGCAAGCGCCCCCCCCCCCGACGTGATGGTCCGACGCCTTCATCATCGCGGAGGAGTCTTGGTCGCGAGAATGGGCGGCTAGGGGGCGAGCTCTTTTTGCTTCAGAGTCTGACTCAAAATTGCATTGCTGTTTTTATGGCTGCGATGCGCCTTGTCATGAGTTGGACGGAGGCGAGGAAGAGCCAGGCAGTTGCGCTTTCGATGGTTCGCTCGAAGTCCTTGGCCAATCTGCGGTTGCGGCCGAGCCAGGCGAAGGTTCGTTCGACCACCCAGCGGCGCGGAAGCACCTCGAAGCCCTGTGCGGCATCGGAGCGCTTGATGATCTCGACAGTCCACCGGCCGATCTTTCCCAGCACCGCCTTGAGCTTTCCGCCGGCATAGCCGCCATCGGCGAAGATATGGCGCAGCCAGGGGAAGCGGTAGCGAATGCTGCACAGGACATCTGGCGCGCCATCGCGATCCTGGACGTCGGCAGCGTGAACGATCGCGCCGACCAGGAGCCCTTGGGTGTCGGTGACGATGTGGCGCTTTCGACCCTTGATCTTCTTCCCCGCGTCGTAGCCGCGAGGGCCGCCACCTTCGGTGGTCTTGACCGATTGGCTGTCGATCACACCAGCCGTCGGCGAGGCCTCCCGGCCGATCGCCTCGCGCGCCAGCATCAGGAGTGCGTGGTTGATCGATTGCCACAATCCGCTGTCCCGCCATTGGTAGAAATAGTACTGCACCGTGGTCATTGGTGGAAACAGAGTGGGCGGCAGCATGCGCCACGGCAACCCGCCGCGCAGCAGATAGAGCACTGCCTCGACGATGTCCCGATAGCTCCATTTCGGGCGCCGCCCGCGCTTGGCCCGCACAGGAAGCAACCTCTCCAGCACGACCCATTCCGCATCCGTCAAGTCGCTTGGCAAACGCAGCTCCTCTCGGGCAAACTGTGCCCGAGTGATATCAGTCCACATTCTCGATCCCTTTGATGCTTCGCAACACCAATGGAATCAGAACTCGCTGATATCACTCAACTTATTTTTCGGTCGGACACTCAGCATTTTCGCCTCGTCGGTCCCGAGCCAGCTGCGAGTTCACCGATATCCTCGGACCGGGCAGCGAGCCACTCCTGTCCCATCCGGACTGGAAGCGCGACCCCTGCGAGGCCCCGAGCGCTCTCTCCAAGAGGTGCAGTTCGAATGCTGGTCAAGGGCGAACTATAATTCATCAGAATACACCTACAAAAATATCGACTTTGATACTTATAGGAGACTCCAATTAACTCGGTCAGAAAAATAAGGAATGGAGGGGAACTTGGCCGACAAGATTGGGAAAAGCATGTTTGCTGTATTGGCAGCTTCGGCGCTTTTGGGTCTCGCATCGACGGGAACAGTTGACGCGGCATCGCTCCGGGTGGGGGTAAGCGCCGCTGACATCGCAACGCTCGATCCTGCGAGGGCGAGCAACACCCAGGACATGACGATCGTATCCTGGGTTTTCAACGGCCTCGTCCGCTTCGTTCCCGGCAGCGCCGACCCGACCAAGATCGAACCCGATCTGGCGGAGAGCTGGACAAGCTCCGATGACGGCCTGGTCTGGACGTTCAAGCTTCGCAAGGATGTCAAATTCCACCGCGACTACGGTTCGTTGACAGCTGACGATGTCGTCTTCTCCTTGCAGCGTGCGAAGAACCCCGAAACCTCGTCCTACTCGAGCGACTATGCCGCCTTCAAATCAATCGAGGCGATTGATCCGTTGACCGTGCGCATCATGCTGAGCGAGCCCGTTGCTGGCTTCCTGGGCCTCGTCGCCAACTACCATGGCGGAAACATTGTCAGCAAAAAAGCCATCGAAGCGCTCGGCGCCAAATTCAAGGCAAACCCGATCGGGACGGGCCCGTTCATGTTCGACAAGGCTGTTACGCAGCAGTCGGTCTATCTCAAAGCATTCCCTGGCTATTTCCGGGGTGCCCCAAAAATCAACGACATCAGGGTCGATCTCATTCCCTCGGATTCAAGCCGTGAACTTGCCTTCAGATCAGGCGAGCTCGACCTGATTTTCGGTAAGCGCGAACAGCGCTGGGTCGATCAGGCGAAAGCCTGGGACAATGTCGCGGTCGATATTTTCGCCCCAGGCGAATATCGCACCGTCTTCATAATCATGGCCCGCAAGCCTTTGGATAACGTCAAGGTCCGTGAAGCGATCGCTCACGCGATTGATGTAGACCAGATCGTCCAGTTCGTCGGCGCAGGGGTGGCCGTGAAGGGCTGCTCGGTCGTGCCGAACGACTATCTCGGCGAAGACTGCAACTGGAGCTACAATTACGATCCTGAAGCTTCGAAAAAGCTGCTGGCGGAGGCCGGCTTCAAGAACGGTTTAACCTTGTCGGCGGTCGTCTCATCCAACTCCGCTCAGCAGCCTATCATGGAGGTCATTCAGGCCCAGTTGGCAGAAGCGGGGATCAACCTGCAAATGCAGATCGTTGATCATCCGACCTATCACGAACAAATCCGCAAGGATCTGAGCGATGTGGTCTTTTACGGCGCCGCCCGTTACCCCGTCGCAGACAGCTATCTGAGCCAATTTTACCACTCGGATGCGTCGATCGGAAAGCCCACTGCGGTGACGAACTTCGCACATTGCGACGCCGGCGATGCCGATATCACGGCCGCGCGAAAAGCCACGACGGACGAAGAACGTTTGAAACTTTGGTCCGCCGCTCAGAAGAAAATCTACGACCAGGTGTGCGGCGTGCCTCTGTTCAGCCTGATGCAGGTCTGGGTCCATAGCAAAAGTCTAAACTACGGTTACGAACTCAAGGGCTCCTTGAACCTGGCACCCCCAATTACCGAGCAAACAACGATCAACCGCTGACCGGTTTTCCCCGACTGACCTGACCGGAGGCAGTTCCGATATTGCTCAAGGTCGGCGAGTTTTCTCTATGCTGTGAGTTTTGGCGTCTTTGCTGCGGCATGTACTTCTGCCGCGAAATCAGCGACCAGATCGCTCTTTCTCGCACGGATCGGACGGATCAGCACGTAGTCGAAGTCGATGACCGGCGTAAACGGCCTTGATGTGATCCGACCGGCAACGTGCTCTAGGGCCAAAGGGTCGGCTACGGTCACGCCCAATCCGGCCGCAACCAGCTCGGCGACATTCGGGGCGGTCGTTGCCTCGATGGCGATGTTTGGCCTCAGGCCGAACCTTTCAAAGGCGGCATCGACCTTGCTGCGCATCGTTCCCGTCGGCGCGAATGCGATGAAGGGTTCATCCTTGAGATCGATCGGAGACAGGTCTGACAGATCGGAAAGCCTGTGTCCCAGAGGGAGCGCCACCACGGCCGGCGGACATTTTACGCGGTCGACCTGAACGGACGAATGTTCCAGGCCGCTGATGACGAGAGCCAAATCGACACGACGAAGCAGGACGGCTTCCGTCAGAAACTGGGAGCTGCGAGCTTCGATGGAAACAAAAACATCCCGATGCCGCTCTTTGAATCCCGCAACCACGCGGGTGATGAATGGGCCCGACAATGCCGGCATAGTGCCGATCAGCAGGTGGCCATGCTCCTCGCGCCGGATTGCATCCACGGCGCGAGCCAATTGGTGCACGCCGCCGAAAATGCGCTCGACCTCTTCATACAGACGCATTCCGCGCCCGGTCGGCACCAGTCGGCCACTCTCGCGCTCGAACAGCTGCAGCCCAGTATCTGCTTCCAGATCCTGGATGAGCTTGCTTGCTGCTGGCTGCGAGATTCTTAGGACCTCAGCAGCGCGGCTGACGGTGCCACTTTCGACGACAGCCATGAGTGCCTCAAGTTGCCTCAGGCTTGGATCCCTCATTAGTTATAACCCTAGCGAATACGTCATCGAACTAAACGACTTTGACTTTCTACACTCGCTTCCTAGGCTCGACAATAACCAATGGAGATGAGGGTGGACGCGGACGTTATCGTTATTGGGGGAGCCGTTGTTGGAGCCGCACTTGCCTATGGATTCGCCAAGCGGGGACAAGAAGTCATCGTCCTTGATGGAGAAGATCAGGACATGCGCGCGGCACGGGCTAATTTTGGTCTTGTTTGGGTTCAGGGAAAGGGATCGAACGCACCCGCTTACCATCAACTGAGCCGTCAAAGTGCGGACCTATGGCCGGCCTTTCTTCGCGAGTTGACCGAAACGATCGGGATGCGGGTCGACTATTCCCGACCTGGCGGCATGATTTATTGCTTGAGCGAGGCTGAATACGAAGCTCGCGAGGCGCTCAATAAGCGGACGCACAACTACGTGCCGCGGAACGACACGCGAATGGTCGATCGCCGCGAGCTCGAACGAATGATGCCGGCTGTCGGCTTCGGTCCGGAGGTTGTCGGCGCCAGTTATTGTGAGGCCGATGGTCACGTAAACCCATTGCAGCTTCTGGCCGCCCTCCAGCGCGGCATAGTCGCCGCAGGTGGAAAGATCCTTTTTCGCAACACCGTGGAATCGATCGAGCCCGGAACGAGTGGATTTACCGTGAAAGCGGCTCTTGGCACCTATGCCGCGCCGCGCGTTGTGGTTGCCGCAGGTCTCGCGACGCCTGCCCTGACCGATCCTATCGGCTTCAAAATCCCGCTGCGCTCCGAGCGCGGTCAGCTTCTCGTCACCGAACGGCTTCAGCCACTCCTGCCTTATCCCGGCAGTGGCTTGCGACAGACGGCCGACGGTACCGTCATGATCGGCGCGACAAAGGAAGACGCCACCGATCGGGGGGTAACCGTTGCATCGGCGACGACGCTCGCCCTTCGGGCAACACGGATTATTCCGGCACTGGCGTCGGCGCAGCTGGTCCGTCAATGGAGCGGCTTTCGAGTCATGCCTCCCGATGGTTCTCCGATCTACGCCGAATCCGCAGCCCATCCCGGTCTCTTTGCTGCCGCCTGCCACTCAGGGGTGACGCTTGCGGCGGTTCACGCTGCGATCGTCGCTCCAGCAATGCTTGAAGGAAGGCTGTCGACCGACCTGGCCGCTTTTTCAAATGGAAGATTCGATGTTCAAAAGTGTGCGTGAACAGCTCGGCAAACGGTCCGACATGACCGTGCTCGTGAATGGCGTGGAGACGCCCGCCTGGGACGGCGAGACGGTTGCCAGCGTGCTTCTGCGCGTTCCCGGTGCGGGCCGTAGGTCGCCGGTCGGCGGGACGCCAAGGCTGCCTTACTGTCAAATGGGCGTTTGCTTCGAGTGTCTGGCGATCGTGGACGGAATTGCTTCCACTCAAGGATGTCTCGTTCCGGTCCGACCCGGGATGCGAATTGAAAGCCAGCGCGGGCCGCGGGAAATATCACGATGAGTTACGATGTCGCGATCGTCGGCGCGGGTCCAGCCGGTATGAGCGCTGCTATTCGCCTGCGCGAGCTCGGCGCTTCCGTAGTTGTCATCGACGAACAACCTTCGCCGGGCGGACAGATATTCAGAGGGATCGAGCGGAATACCAGTAGTCCTGTTTTCCCGGCGCTCGGCAAAGACTATCAGAAGGGACAGGCACTCGCGGCTGCCTTTCGGGCGTCCGGCGCTGAATACATGCCGTCGACACAGGTCTGGCAGATCGAAGACGGCTGGAATCTTTTTCTGACTGCCGAGGGTAAAGCCCGGCGTATCGCAGCTCGCGCGGTATTGCTTGCCAACGGAGCCCAGGAACGGCCAGTGCCGTTCGCAGGCTGGACCCTGCCGGGCGTGATGACCGTGGGGGCGGCGCAAATCCTTCTCAAATCCGGAGGGATGTTGCCCGAGGGCAAAGTCTGGATTGCCGGGGCCGGGCCGTTGCCGCTCCTCTATGCAACCCAGCTTCTTGACCTCGGGGGTCGCATTGCTGGCTTTCTCGACACTTCGACCCCTCCCCGCCTGTCCGCCTTGAGCCGTCTCCCCGGGGCCTGGCGTGACTTTGACGGCTTGCTCAAAGGCCTGCGATGGCTTCGCGGGATCAAGCGCAGCGGCGTGATGGTGCGGGGCTTCTCAGACTTGCGAGCCGAAGGCAACGAGCGCCTCGAGCATCTGACCTGGGAGGTGGAGGGAAAACGCCATCGCGTCGAAGCGGACGTGCTGTTGGTTCACGAGGGTGTCGTGCCGCGCATTCACGAAACGCTGGCGTTGGACTGCGCCCATCACTGGAACGACGAACAGGGATATCTGGCGGCGAAGCTCGACCGGTGGGGAGAAACCAGCCGCAAAAGTCTTTTCGTGGCCGGTGATGCGAGCGGAATCGGCGGCTGGCTGGCCGCGACCATTTCCGGAGAGATCGCTGCACTCGGCATCGCTGGCCGGCTTGGGATTTCCTCCGAAACAGACAGGCTTCGACAGAGGGTGCCTCTCGATCGACGCCGTGAGCGAGCGCTCGCATTGCGACCGTTCCTCGATGCCATGTATCCCCCTCCGCGGACCCGGCTCGCCGATGACGTCATCGCGTGTCGCTGCGAGGAAGTTACAGCCGGCGCTATTCGAGCCGCCGCACGCACCTGCCCCGCCGATCCCAGCGCGGTAAAGGCTGCGACACGTTGCGGAATGGGGCCCTGCCAAGGGCGCCAGTGCGGCTACACGGTTCAGGCGCTACTCGCAGAGGTCCATGATCTTCCGGTCAGCGAGGTCCGTTTCTTCCATATTCGTCCGCCGTTGAAACCGGTCACTCTTGGAGAGATCGCATCGTTGGAAAAAGCGGAGGGCGCGACATGAGCGCCGACGTCCTGATTATAGGAGGCGGTCTGCACGGCCTTTCCGCCGCCCTTCACGCCGCGCGGCGAGGTGCGACTGTTCAGCTCGTCGAGCGACACTTTCTCGGACGACATGCTTCGGGCGCAACAGCCGCCGGTGTGCGCACCCTCGGTCGGGACGTTGCCGAACTGCCTCTCAGCCTCGAGGCTGCCAGGGACTGGCAGGACATGGAGCGTCTCGTCGGCGACGATTGTGGCTTCGTCGCCTGCGGCCAATTGCAAGTTGCCGAAGACGAGCCGTCGCTGACGAAGATTGAGATGCGTATCAAGCGGCTTCAAGCCATGGGCCATTTCCATGAGCAGATGGTCGGTCCCGATGAAATACGAAGCTTTGTGCCAGGCATATCCGCCCATTGCCTGGGTGGCGCATGGGTGTCCAGCGACGGCTCGGCCGATCCGCATCGAACCATCAGGGCCTTTCGAGATGCAGCCATCCGGGCCGGCGTAAATATCACCGAAGAATGCCTCGTGACGGCCTTGACCCGATCCGCGACCGGTTGGCGAGCCGAGACGTCGCGTGGCGTCTTCGAGGCTGAGACTGTCGTCAACGCGGCCGGTGCCTGGGCGGATCATGTTTCTGAACTTGCCGGTGATCCGCTGCAGCATGCGATCCGCACCTCTATGATGGTGGTGACGGAACGTTCCGCCCCCAGAATCAAGCCCGTCGTAGCGTCATTCGGCAAGAAGCTGTCGTTGAAACAGACCTCTCAGGGGACATTTCTCATTGGAGGCGGTTCTCAAGGGAAACTGGCAGCAGATCGGCAATCGGCCACCGTCGACGTCGTCGCGCTGGCAGCATCGGTGCAAGCAGCGATCCGCGTATTTCCCGAGCTGGAAGACGTACGGATCGTCAGAACATGGGTGGGTATGGAAGCGATGACCTCCGACCACCGTCCAGTCATCGGCTTTTCGCAGCAGGTCGAGGGCTTGATACATGTCTTCGGCTTTTCCGGACATGGATTTCAGCTCGTTCCATCCGTCGGACGGGTCGTCGCTGACTTGATCTGTCAGGGTCGAACCAATCACAATCTCGATGCCTTCTGCGCAAGCCGCGTCTCCATAGAAAGGGTGGCCGCATGATAGGTTATGCGATCCGAAGACTTTTGCTCGCGATCCCCACATTGATCGCCATGCTCACCATGGTTTTTGTACTGGTGCGCCTTGTTCCCGGCGACGCCGCAATTGCCATGCTCGGTGATAGAGCAAGCGGCGCGGCGCTTCAGGCGCTGAGGGTGCAGCTAGGCCTCGACCAACCGATCGGGGTCCAATACCTACATTTTTTGTCGGACATGCTGACCGGAAATTTCGGTCGCTCGATGGTGAGCGGTCGCACGGTGCTCGAAGAGGTAACCCTCGTCCTTCCTTATACACTTGAACTCGCCGCAGCAGCGATGCTGATCGGAACACTACTCGGTCTTCCGTTAGGCGTGACAGCCGCTGTGCGTCGAGACCAGTGGCCCGACTATCTCAGCCGTATTCTATCGCTTGTAGGCCTATCCTTCCCCGGCTTCGTCTCGGCGATCCTGATGCTTTTGGCGTTTGCAGTCTGGCTGCATTGGCTGCCCGTCATGAGCCGCGCCACCAGCGACCCTATCGATCATCTTCGGAATCTATTGCTCCCCGCCCTGAACCTTGGGCTGATCATGACCGCTTATATCGCGCGCGTAACACGCTCCTCGATGCTCGATGTCATGGGCGAAGACTATATTCGCACCGCCCGTGCAAAAGGTGTTCGCCCGCGAAGCCTCATTTTTCGGCATGCTCTTGGCAATGCTCTTATACCCATCGTGACGGTGGTAGGCCTCTATTTCGGGACCCTCATCGGAAATTCTGTGCTCACCGAGATCGTTTTCACACGTCCGGGGCTCGGCAAGCTCATCCTGGGTGCTCTGCAATCCCGTGATTACACGATGCTTCAAGGACTGATGGTGGTCTTCGCAACCTTTGTCATCATCGTGAACACGGTCACCGATCTCATCTACGCCATCGTCGATCCCAGAGTGGGTCTTGCCCAATGACCGACACTATTGTTTCTCAGGCCGCACCGAAGCGGCAGCCGAACCCGGTCTTGACGGCATTCCGTCGCAACCGCTTTTCGTGGCTCGGCATCGGCCTTCTGACACTGATCATTCTGCTCGCCGTTTTCGCGCCGCTCGTCTCACCCTTCAATCCGCTGAAGCAGAATATTCTTCATCGACTAAGCCCGCCTTCCGCCCAGTTCTGGCTGGGAACGGACAGCTACGGACGCGATGTCCTCTCGCGGCTGCTCTACGGAGCACGCATATCGCTGTCGATCGGTTTCTTTTCCGTACTGATCGCAATGGTGATCGGGTCTGCATTCGGGATCCTGGCGGGCTATATCGGCGGTGTGTTCGATCAGATCGTGATGGGTATCGTCGACGTGATGCTGTCGTTTCCGACGCTGCTGTTGGGTCTGATGGTCGCAGCAATGCTCGGCGCCAGCTTCGAAAACCTGATTATTGCGATTGCCATCACCGAAACCGCTCCATTTGCCCGTGTGGCGCGAGCTCCGACGATCGCTGTGAAGCGGCGCGAATTCGTTGAGGCAGGCCGCTCGCTTGGCTTTTCGCCGTCCCGGATCATGGGGGTTCATATTCTTCCGAACATCCTGTCCGACATTGTCGTTGTCGCTTCGCTTTGGATGGCGTCCGCCATTCGCACCGAAGCGTCATTGGCGTTCATCGGGCTCGGCGTTCGACCGCCCACCGCGACATGGGGTGGCATGATCCGTGAGGGTTTCGAGAACATCCTGAGTGCCTGGTGGCTGGTTGTCTTTCCCTCGCTGGCCATCCTTCTGACCGTACTCGCCCTGAACATTCTTGGTGACGCGCTGCGCGACGCGATCGACCCGAAAACAAGGAGCGCGCAATGACGTCGCCCATTCAAGAGGCCGCCGCCGGGCAAATTGCAACATCCGCGCCCCCCGTCCTTTCCGTTTGCGATCTCACGACCTCGTTCAAGGTCGATGATGGCTGGAAAACCGTCATCCGCAATATTTCATTCGACATCGCGCCACGCGAGACGATGGCGATCGTCGGTGAATCAGGTTCGGGCAAATCCGTTACTTCCCTCTCGATCATGCGCTTGCTGGCGCCCCGATCAAGCCGCGTGGACGGCAAGGTTCTGCTGTCCGGAAGAAATCTGCTGTCTCTTCCGGAAGAGGACATGCGCCAGATCCGCGGCAACGAGATTTCGATGATCTTCCAGGAGCCGATGACCTCGCTCAACCCGATCATCCCCATCGGCAAGCAGATCGCCGAAGCACTCACTGTCCATAAGGATATTTCCAAGGCTGACGCCAGAACCGAAGTCCTCAGGCTGCTTGAAAAGGTTCAGATTCCGAACGCCAAGGGTCGATACGACGAATATCCGCATCAATTTTCCGGAGGCATGCGCCAGCGCGTGATGATCGCGATGGCGCTCGCGTCGAAGCCGAAACTCCTGATCGCCGACGAGCCGACGACAGCGCTGGATGTGACCATCCAAGGCCAGATTCTCGACCTGATCAAGACCCTACAGGAAGAGGAAGGAACGTCGGTCCTCTTCATTACTCACGATATGGGTGTCGTGGCGGAATTGGCTGACAGAACCATCGTCATGTTTCGTGGAGATGCGGTCGAAACCGGCGCGACGGCCGACATCTTCCACCGCGGGAAGCATCCATACACGCGCGCGCTGCTTTCGGCCGTACCGCGCCTCGGTTCGATGGGCGATCGGAAGCTGCCGCTGCGTTTCCCGATCCTGGACACGAAGACTGGCGAACAACAGGTGCTTCCCGACGTCGCCGATACAGTCGCTAGAAGCAAGGCGCCGATCCTCGACGTCAAAGACCTGACGATGCGCTTCAATATCCGCTCCGGGCTGTTCGGCCGCAAAGCCGGGGCGGTACATGCAGTTGAAAACGTGTCTTTCAATCTGCTCGAGGGCGAGACGCTGTCGCTGGTAGGGGAGTCGGGATGCGGCAAGTCCACCGCCGGCAGATCCATTACGCGACTGGTGAAGCCAACGGGCGGAAGTGTGGTGGTTGATGGTCAGGACGTGATGAAGCTTGACCATTCCGCACTTCGCAAAATGCGACGCTCGATCCAGATGGTGTTCCAGGATCCGTATGCCTCGCTCAACCCGCGCCTGAGCATCGGATCGGCGCTGGTCGAGCCGTTTATTCAACATCGGCTTGGCTCAGGCGTACAAGCTCGCGACAAGGCTGCAGTCTTGATGGAAAAGGTCGGGTTGTCGCCAGATATGATGCGGCGGTTTCCTCATGAATTCTCCGGCGGGCAACGCCAGCGCATCGCGATCGCCCGTGCGCTCATGCTGGATCCGAAAGTCATCGTTGCCGATGAAGCGGTGTCGGCACTCGACGTGTCCATCAAGGCGCAGGTCTGCAACCTGTTGCTCGATTTGCAGCAGAGCCTCAATTTGGCTTTCCTCTTCATCTCCCACGACATGGCCGTTGTTGAGCGGGTGAGCCACCGTGTGGCGGTCATGTATCTCGGCGAGATCGTTGAGATCGGGCCGCGCGCGGCTGTGTTCGAAAATCCGCAACACCCCTACACAAGAAAGCTCATGGCGGCGGTACCGGTGCCGGATCCCGCGCGGCGCAGGATCCGGCGGGGCATCGCCGGTGACGAATTGAGGAGCCCGGTCAGACCGATCGGATATGAACCACCTGCAAGAAAGTACCGGGAAGTGTCGGAGGGGCATCTGGTCAGGGTGAACGAAGCCGATTGAGGCCACCCTGTTCTACGCGTCGTGTCGAATGCGACCGCGTGCCTGGAAGTTCGTGTCAAACGAACGCGACCGAATTTCGCACAAGCTCAGAGGCGGCGCTGGTCGGCGCCCCTAAACTCCGGCGCAATCTCCCTATCGAAGCATCAACTCAAACATTACACCGGGGTTGCACCCGCAGCGGAAAACATCTGATCTCAATAGCCAAGGGCGATGCCATCCCGACGGAAATCAGCCCCACCTCTGAGAAGTCCACGTTTGCGGTCGATCCATATCGCCTGGGCTGTTCCGAGTGGATTTGACACTCGCGTAGGAAGATGCCCCAACGCACGAAGCCCCTCGACAATCTTGGCCGGAACGGTCGCTTCGACGTCCAGCACGTCGCCGCGTGCGAAGATACGCGGTTGGTCGATCGCTTCCTGCACCGACATTTTGTGATCAAGAAGGTTCGACAGGACCTGGATCTGTCCTATGGGCTGGAAATGCCCTCCTGTCACGCCGAACGATAAGACGCATTCGCCGCCTCGCGTCAGCATGGCAGGCAGGATGGTGTGCATTGGTCGCTTGCCACCCGCGAGTACGTTGGGATGGCCGGGCTCGAGCACAAAGCCGAAGCCGCGGTTGTGCAGCAAGACCCCGCATTCGGGTGCCACGATGCCGCTGCCGAAATCATCGAAGACGGAGTTGATGAATGAAACCGCGGTACGATCTTTGTCCACGACTGACAGGAACACCGTATCTTTGTGTTCCGGCATTGTGATCGGCGTGATGTCGGTCAGCCGCCCGCTCAATGATATCCGGCGAGAGAGGATGTCGGCGCGGGCTGATGAGGTCATGCGCTCGACTGGCACATGCCCGGTATCGGGATCGGCGACGAAGGCGTCGCGCTCCGCATAGCCAATGCGCGCGATCTCGGCCAAGAGATGGTAGCGCTCCACCGATACCGGAGCGAAGTCGGCGACATTGTAACGGTCGAGCAGACTTGCCATGGCCAAAGCAGCAACGCCTGTGCCATTCGGCGGACATTCCCACAGTTCGAAACCACGGTAGGACGCGGATATCGGCCTCTCGTAGCGCGGCCGGAAGGCAGCAAAATCCTCGACGGTATGAAAGCCACCAAGCGAGCGCAGCGCCTTTACGATGCTCTCTGCAATCCATCCCTCGTAAAACACGTCGGCCCCCTTTGCGGCGACATCCCGAAGGGTGCGGGCCAGCATAGGCTGCGTGTGCAAATCGCCGGGGGCCGGCGTTTCGCCGCGGGGGAGAAAGACCGAAGTCGTAGCGGCCAGACGAGAGAGCTTCGGCACCTGCCTCCCCCAGTCCCTCGCCAGCCGCTCAGCGACAGGATAGCCATTTTCCGCAGCGGCAATGGCGGGTGAAAGGAGACGCGCGAGATCACGCGTTCCATGATCCTCGGCCAGCCGGGCCCACGTTCGCACGGCACCTGGAACAGTAACCGCGTGCGCACTCTCAGGGTCGAGCGTCGTTACGCCGGCTTCTGTTAGCCGTTCGACACTCGCGGCCGACGGCGCCGCTCCGGATCCGTTGAGCGCGATGATCGGCTGCCCTTCCCGCTTCAGCAGAACGAAGCAGTCTCCACCCACGCCGGTCTGGGTTGGCTCAACGACAGCAAGCACAGCTCCAGCCGCCACAGCTGCATCTATGGCGTTGCCGCCTTCGCGGAGCACGTCGATTGCGGCCAGCGTGGCTAGCGGGTGCGGGGTCGCGGCCATTCCGTTGACGCCGAATGCTTCGGAACGTCCCGGCGTTTCGAAATTTCTCATGTCAGCACCGACACCGCTCGATAGGAAATTTGTCCAACTCATCTCCCTCGGATCTTTCAGATCCGAGCCGAGTGATCGCAGCCGCCGTTTGAAAGCGGTTTCGGATTAGCTGGCTGCTGGCCACTCAATGACCTGTGGCCGCCGAACCTTGATCGCTCCCCCCAAAAAAAGCCGGGACACAAGCCCCGGCAAGTTTGGGAGGAAAGGAGACAAACGCGGCTGTCCAGGAAACTGAGCTTGAGCACCGAGGATCGTCTGCATTCGATTTCTCAATGACCCAGCGCACTGCTTATCCGAACCTATCGGTATTACGTTTGACGGTGGGAAACGCATCCAAATGCGCTCCCACCTTGCAAGAATGTTGCAGAATGTGGCCGCAGGTCACAAAGCCGCCTTGCGAGATCCCGTTCGATCATGGAAAGGAGCGCAGGGATCTCTGCCGCAAGCCGACGACTATTGCTGCGCTCGATTGATCCGCTGCTTGTCCTCGAAAACGGCCATCGCGGCATCAACACCTTCTCCGCGGTGAGGCACCCCAGCAGCCGTCAGACCCATCTCCACTCCGGATAACGCTCCGAGCAAGCTGAGCTCGTTACATTCGCCGAGATGACCGATGCGGAAGACCTTGCCGGCGACCTTGCCCAGTCCGGAGCCGAGCGAGACGTTGTACTTCTCGAGCGTGATCTTGCGAAAGCGATCGGCGTCATGGCCCGGTGGCATCAAGACCCCGGTCAGAACGGGCGACTGCTCGGCCGGATTTTGACAGAGCACTTCAAGGCCCCACGCTTCGACCGCGGCGCGACACGCCGTCGCGAGACGCTTGTGTCGGGCGAAGACGTTGTCGAACCCCTCCTCTTTCAGCATCTCGAGCGCTTCTTTCAGCCCGAAAAGCAAGTTGGTGGCAGGAGTGTACGGAAAGAACCCTGCATTGTTGTGCTTCAGCATCTCCTGCCAGTCCCAAAAGGACCGGGGCATCTTGTTGTCCTTCGACGCAGTCAACGCCTTTTCAGAAATCGCGTTGAAGCCCAATCCAGGAGGAAGCATCAATCCCTTCTGAGATCCGGAGACCGTCACGTCAACCTTCCATTCATCGTGGCGGTAGTCGACTGAGGCGAGCGAGGAGATGGTGTCGACCATGAACAATGCCGGATGCTTCGCTGCATCGATAGACTGTCGGATCTCGGCGATCCGGCTGGTCGCTCCCGTGGAGGTCTCGTTATGGACAACCATCACCGCTTTGATGCTGTGGGATTTGTCCTCCAGCAATTTTGCCTCGATTGCTGCTGGATCGGCGCCATGGCGCCAGTCGCCGGGGACGAAGTCGACCTCAAGACCGAAACGCGTAGCGATCTGTTTCCAAAGCGTTGCGAAATGCCCCGTCTCGACCATGAGAACCTTGTCGCGCGGCGACAAGGTATTGACGATGGCAGCTTCCCAGGCACCGGTGCCGGACGAGGGGAAAATAATGACGGGCTGCTTCGTCTTGAACACGTCCTTGCAGCCATCGAGCACGCAATTCCCCAACTCGGCGAATTCGGCACTCCGATGATCGATAATGGGCATCGCGATCGCGCGCAGGATGCGGTCGGGTATCGGGCTAGGTCCGGGAATCTGCAAAAAGTGGCGACCTTGCATGATGACTTCCTCCAAATGGGCTAAGCGCTGACCAGCGGTGCGCCCCGCTCTCTTTTGCATTCATTTTTTTGGAAGTCAATCCAATTTTGGAATTCAAAATATGACTATGGAGCCTCGACAACTTCTCCCGGCGGGCTTACCGATAAGAGATGACCGACACAGCGCTTGAACCATCCGAAGATCAGACAACCCCAGCAGCTCACGGGGACGACAAAGGCCCCGCCTCGTTGCACGACGAACTGCTTGGCAAGCTTCGGGATTTCATCGTCGAAGGCAATCTCGCCGACGGAGCACGCGTTCCCGAACGAACCCTATGCGAGCAGTTCAACATTTCGCGGACTCCCCTCCGCGAAGCCCTGAAGGTGCTGGCCGCCGAAGGGCTGATCGAACTGCTCCCCAATCGCGGCGCGCGCATCCGCGCCTTGAGCTCCGACGACATCCGGGACCTCTTCGACCTCATGGGAGGTCTCGAGGCGCTGGCAGGTCGACTGGCCTGCGAGCGCATAACGGACGAGGAAATCGCCGAAATTGAGCAGATTCACCACGATATGTACCGAGATTATCTTCGGCGGGACATGCACGAATACTTCCAGAGCAATCAGGCCATCCACCAAAAGATCCTGGCGGCCGCTCGAAATCCCAGCCTAACGGCGACTTACGCCAACCTGTCTGGCCGGATCCGCCGGGTTCGCTATACGGCCAATCTGGCCAGAGATCGCGATCGCTGGGGGGAGGCCATGCGCGAACACGAGGCCATCCTGGACGCGCTCCGCCGCCGATCCGGAGGCGAATTGGCCAACATTCTGTTCGCTCACCTCAGAAACAAGCGAAAGGCCGCGCAGGGACAGACTTAAGGCGCCCTCCTGTCGAGCACTTGGCCCACATCCGGCATTGTGTCGGCATATTCTGCGATATCCAATTCAATATTGCATGCAAAATTGTTTCGTTCTAGTGTCCTGCCGACGCGCCAACTGATCGTAAGCCGGCGCGGTACCGAACCCAACAGGGACGGACACGGGCAGTGCGGATGGGGGACCGAGGCCAGACAGGGCCCATTCCCGTCGGTGATTCACCCATTCCTTCGTCTCTGGGCTTCATGATGAAGGCGCGACATGAACCAGACCGCATATGCAGGCCCCTACCGGCACGATGTCGCCTTCGAGAGACAGCTCTCTCGCGCATTGGAGGGTGAGGTCCGCTTCGATGCATTCACCCGCGGACGGTATGCGACGGACGCCTCGATCTATCAGATCATGCCCCAAGGCGTCGCCTTCCCAAAAACCGAGGCAGACATCGCGGCGGCACTGACAATTGCAGCCGAACACGGAATCCCCGTGATCGCGCGTGGCGGCGGCACTTCTCAGAATGGCCAACCGATCGGCAATGGCCTCGTGCTCGACCTGAGCCGCTACTTCAACGCGATCCGCGAGTACGATCCCACGGCCCGTTCGATCTCAGTCGCCCCCGGGATCGTTCTCGAGGCACTCAACACATTCGTCAAGAAAGACGGCCTGTTCTTCCCCGTCGAGCCGTCGACGGCGAGCCGCTGCACGATCGGCGGGATGACGGGCAACAATTCTTCCGGAGCGCGCTCGCTCAGATATGGCAAGACCGTCGACAATGTCATCGCACTCAAGGCCATGTTCAATGACGGCGAATCCTTCACGCTAAGTGATCGACCGATCGGCGATAACTCATCTTCGCGCACCCGCGATTTGATGAACAGGATGCTCGCGCTGGCCGAGCGCCATCGATCCGAGATCGAGACCATCTTTCCGAAGGTCCAGCGTCGCGTCGGCGGCTATAACCTCGATGAATTGCTGGCGGTCCGGCCCAACCTCTCCCACCTGCTGGTCGGCTCGGAAGGCACTCTTGCAATCACGACGGAAGCGACACTGCTCCTCTCGCCGCTGCCCCGGCATCGCGTCATGGGCGTCTGCCACTTCCCGAGCTTTCGGGCTGCCATGGAGACGACCCAGCATCTCGTCGCACTAAATCCCGTGGCGGTCGAGCTCGTCGACAACAACGTTCTGGTTCTCGGCGCCGACATCCCGCTGTTCATCCGCACTCTCAACGATATCACGAGAGGAAAACCGAACTGCCTCCTCCTGGTCGAGTTCGCTGGAGATAATCTCTCGGAACTGAAAAAAGATCTGAAACGACTGGATCAATGCATGGCCGACCACGGCTTTGCGGATGCGGTGGTCGAGGTCATCGAACCAGAGCGACAGAAGCGGGTTTGGGAAGTTCGAGAAGCCTGTCTGAACATCATGATGTCGATGAAAGGGGATGGGAAACCCGTCTCGTTCATCGAAGATTGTGCCGTTCCTCTGGAGCACCTGGCCGATTACACGGATGCGGTGACGGCCCTATTCGAGAAGCACGGCACGCGCGGAACCTGGTATGCCCACGCGTCCGTCGGCTGCCTCCATGTTCGTCCCATCCTGAACATGAAGACCGAAGAGGGCGTCAAGGCGATGCGAGCCATCGCCGAAGAAGCTTGCGACCTTGTGAGACGATTCAAAGGGTCGTTCTCAGGCGAACACGGAGATGGCATCTCCCGCTCAGATTTCATCGAGCCGATGTTTGGCGGATCGCTCACACGCGCCTTCGAGGAGGTCAAGGACGCGTTCGACCCCGGGAACCGGTTCAATCCAGGCAAGATCGTCCGGCCTTATCACATGGACGATCGCAGCTTGATGCGCTTTCCGCCGGAATACCGCGCCTCTGCTCCCGCGAAGACAGCTCTCGACTGGTCAGAATGGGGCGGCTTCGGCGGCGCCGTCGAGATGTGCAACAACAACGGTACATGCCGGAAGATGGCGGGAGGCACGATGTGTCCGTCCTGGCGCGTCACGCGGCAAGAGCAACACCTCACCCGAGGCCGGGCAAATACGTTGCGGCTCGCGATCTCCGGACAACTTGGCCCGGAAGCCCTAACCTCTCCAGAGATGAAGGAAACACTGGACCTTTGCGTCTCCTGCAAGGGTTGCAAGCGTGACTGCCCCACGGGCGTCGACATGGCGCGGATGAAAATCGAATTTCTGCACCACTACCATGGTCGGCATGGTCTGCCGCTCAAGGAGTGGCTGATCGCATATTTGCCGCGCTATGCACCACTTGCTGCAAAGCTCGCCCCTTTCATGAATTTGCGCGACCGCATACCTGGCTTGGCGTGGCTAACCGAACGCTGGCTGGGGTTTTCCGCCCGACGCACATTGCCTGTGTGGCGTTCCCCTTGGCGCGACAGGCGCCGTGCAGCTGCCCCATCGGACGTCGTGGGAGACGGGCGCGACGTCGTGCTCTTCGGCGACACCTTCAATCGGTACTTCGAACGCGAGAACTTGGAAGCTGCTGAAAAAGTGCTGCAGGCCGGCGGATACCGGATGCATCATGTCACCGCAAGGGACGGCGGTCGGCCATTGTGCTGCGGACGAACGTTCCTTTCGGCAGGCCTTGTTGAGGAGGCCCGCATCGAAGCGAGACGAACTGCGGAAGCGCTGGCGCCATTCGTGTCGAGGGGAGCGAGGATCGTGGGGCTTGAACCCTCATGCCTGATGACGTTCCGTGACGAGTTTGCCGCCCTCCTGCCGAAGGAAGACGTTGCGCCGCTGGCCAAGGCGGCAAGGCTGATCGAAGAATTGCTGGCCGACGATCTCGCCACAGGTGCTACAACCTTGTCTTTCCGGGACCAAGGCGGACGGACCGTGCATCTGCATGGTCATTGCCATCAAAAAGCGTTCGACGCGATGGGAGCGGTGGAGAAAACGTTGCGGGCTGTCCCGGGACTCGACGTCAAGCCTATCGAGTCCAGTTGTTGCGGCATGTCCGGGGCATTCGGCTACGCGGCAGCCACGATCGATATCTCGATGGCCATGGGCGAATTGTCTCTTTTCCCCGCCGTTCGTCAGGCAGACCCTGAGGATCTCGTCGTCGCAGACGGCACAAGTTGTCGCCATCAGATCTGGGACGGGGCCGCCCGAGAAGCCGTTCACGTCGCGCGCGTGCTGGCAATGGCGCTCGACGATTGATCGAAGCGGGCGATCTACGTCGTCGTCTTGTCGGTGGGCAACTTTAGGCCCATCGACGCCTTGACGCGATCCATGACCACCATGGTCTTGAAATGCTTGACGTTGTGATTTTCGAAGAACAACCGCTTGGTAAGTTCTTCGTAGTCTCTCATCGAAGCAATGGTGATCACCAACACGAAAGATCCTGCCGTCCAAGCAGAATACAAGCAGCAACAGCTTAGGCGCGACGAGCCGGGCAAGGACGCTTAATAATTGACGCCTACGGTCCCAATAGCTGGCGCGGTTCCTGGGCATCAGAGATGGAAAGCCGCTTCAGGCTTTTGGTGAAGCTTGACGTTGGCGACAACGCCGACTTGACTTAAGAGCGTCATGGAAGGACGTGCTCGATCGCCTGAGGTCTCAGATCGAGGAGGCCCTGGGATGGGCCTTGGCTGCACGAGCGTACTTATAGATCCGCGAATTCGACGGTCAATCGGCGTCCGAAACTGCATTTCGAATCCAATCGGGGGCTATCAGGTCGGGCTCTTCGATCACGAAGCTAAATCTTGCCTTGAAGATTGGGCCACGATCATCGCGAACCTCAACAGCCATTTGATGCTGGGGCCCGCCTCTCCCCCATTCGCGGGTTATTTCCGAAAGCGCTGCGCTCGCCTCGTGCCGTGCAGACTCGATGTCCGGCAGCTCTACTCCTTCATCGTCACGGATGAATTGGCTACCGTCGCGGATATCAAAATAGTATCTCTTCATTGCAACCGACTCACCAGAGATCATCGAACAACTCGTGCAGTTTCAGGTGATCTGCCTGCGCCCTTGAGGCTCTGCTGCGTGGCCGAGCGCCAATCATTTCCTGCCGCGTCAAAGGCAGTCGGTATGTTGGCTTTAAATCAAGGCAAAGGCGAGCGGACTAGAGCAAAGGAGCGCAATGCCAGACGCCGTCAGCGCCAGGAGACTTCCCGAGACAAGGTCGTGATTGGACATGCATCGCGCTCGATTGCATCGCAGAGTGAGAGCAGCGCTCGCTGCCGTCACCGCCTGTCCGGCCAACACATAGATTATTATTTGAATCGAGTGCACTATTCCTGCTGTTGCTATGAACAAATGCATTTTTCCGGCACGATCAGGGGGCCGCTCGCCGCCTCGCGGCGATGAAGACGCAAACGATTATAGGATTGAGATGCTTGAGCTGCTGCGTTTTGCAGGCCGCCTAAGCATTGCGCGCCCATTCGCCGAGCTTAAAGCCAATGACGCATTCCCGCGCCACACCTGACTCAGAGCACAAATACTGCACGGCCAACGCAAAAACGCATAGTGCGAACACAGGAACCGTTCTAATTTTCATCGGGCGCCGGAGGGGGCTTCTTCGTCTTGGTGTGCAATTTCCTCAAACGAACAAGGCAATTCAAGTCGGGCCGTCGGCAGGCGTTCGCGGTGTCTACGAACTTGCCGGGCTCGAAACCAACTAAGCTGATTGAAATTTGGCCTACAAGAACGACAACTGCGTCGCCCTTCGGAGTTGAGCAATGATTGCGGAAATAGCTAAGGTCCTATCCCGCACGACCGGAACGAACGTTGATGTTGAAACACTTAAAACGCTTGTTATCTTTTGCGGGATCGGCCTACTACTCTCGCTAACGGCTGCAATGACGTATGGGTTAGATCTGAGCCCCGGTCTGTTCTAAGTCGAGCTACTTGTCCAGATTGCAGTGCAAGGCCTGTTTCGTCAGGCCGGCCTTCGTCATGCACGCGCTTCCCTTGGACGAGAACTCGCCGTCTGCTTGCACTCAAAGGCTGAAGCCTCAGTCGGGAGAGCTCGGCCCGGACAGTAATGGTTGAGCTCATTCACCGACGGCAGCGATATCGGCCGCGCCAGTACGCTCACACCCGTAAGATCGTCGGGATTACGGGCAAGCTGCTCTCGGAAGCGCAACTACTAGCCCGGCACCAGCGCCGCGTGCTGGTTGGTGTCCGGTATCGGATGGATCCAACCTCGCACATGCGTCGTCCGGATCCGCCTCACGAGTGATTGTGGCAATAGCTGATCTGATGTCGGAAAGTCAGTTGGTCGGCGGCTGCTTACTCGAGAGCCATGGGAGGGTGCGGGGATACTTCGGTGATGCTCTGGTATGTGCCGGGGGAATGATCTAGCAAGCCAGTCACGAGATTTGCTATGCGCTTCATGCGAGCGGTCCATTCGCTCGCAATCGAATGATGGCTGCTAAGCCGAAAACCGGTGCTGATGCCGAGAGGAGCTATATTGACTCCCGACGAGCAAATCGGATCACGTTAGAACCGCTTGCGACGTATCGGCCCCAAGCGTCCATCAAGTGCCGCCGCTTCTTCAAGGCATTGCCACGGCGGTAGGCCTGCTCTGTCTCATCGCCCACCTTGTGGGCCAATGCCATTTCCGCAATTTCTCGCTCGAAACGCGTTTCGTCACCCGCCCAATCGCGGAAGCTGGACCGGCAGCCATGCGTGGTCATCGCGGGATAAACCGCCTTGAGCGCGTGGAGCACGGCATTCATGCCTAGCGGCTTCGTATGGTCCTTTGACCATTGTCCGGCAAACATGTAGGCATCGCGAGCCGCATTCTTTGGGATGACGGCGTTCAGGATTTCGATTGCGCGGTCGCAGAGCGGTACTTCGAAATCTTGGCCTTCGGGGTGGTCTTCTGTCTTCATCCGCTCCGCCGGGATGGTCCAAAGCCGCTCTGCGAAGTTCACCTCGCGCACGCGCATCAATCGAGCCTCGCCGGTCCGCACCGCCGTCAAGATGATGCATTCAGCTGCGAGATTGACCGTTGTATCGGCCCCGTCGTGCTTGGCTTGCAGCATCTGGACGATGCTAGGGATGTCCTTGTAGGGCGCAGCCCTATGATGACGCTTCGACCGCTTCGACTTTGGCAAGAGCGGCTTCAAGGTCTTCCACATCGCGGGGTTTTTCCCGGACCGAAAGCCCCTGGCCTCGGCGGCGTCAAGCACGCGCTCAATCCGGCTGCGCGTTTCGCGGGCCGTGCGGTTGATCGTCATCCAGATGGGCGACAGAATCCCCAGCACGTCGTTCACTGTGATGTTGGTGAGCTCCATGCCTCGGATGGGCTTGCATCGCGCCTTCAGGTCTCGTGTCCAGTCATCGAGCGTATTCTTGCCTTTGAATCCGGCCTTGATCGATGTCAGGAAGTCGTCCGCGAATTCTCCGAACGTGGTGGTCGCCTGCATTTCGGCGCGCCGTTCAGCCAACGGGTCCTTGCCTTCGGCTAGTTTCTTGCGGGCATCGGCAGCCTTGAGTCGAGCATCCGCGAGCGAGATGCCGTCCTTGCCTTTGCCCTTGGCGGGGCCCAACCCGACCTCTCTGCGCTTGCCGGTGCCGCGCACGCGGTACAGGAAAATCCATTGCCGTCGTGCGTGTGCACCCGTCTCGATCGCGAGGTAAAGCCCGCCCCCGTCGCCGTGGCGCCCGGGCTCGACGATGGTCTCCGCTTCCCGCGCGGAGAGCTTGTGCAACTGTCGTTTGGCCATAACCGCCCCACCATCCGCCCCACCATTGAACACGGATTGCAGCGGATTGCGGCGAACGACCGTGAACGGCAACGGATTTCCGTTGAGACGATTATAGCATAACTTACAACACGTTAGAAGGCCGTAGCGAACGATTGAGGACGCGCGCGGAATTCCATAACTGACGTGGTGATGCCAGTCGCGCCTTACTTTTTTCTGCGGTCAATGCGCCAGCCACTCCCGCCCTTCCAAATAAAGCTTCTCGACCTCGGCGCCGGTCAGGCCCGGCATGTCGCGCTTGACCTTGTAGCCAATCAGCTCCTGCATGTAGCCGAGGTGACGGTAGCCTTCGGGAAGCGCGGCCAGACGCTCCGCGTCGAGCCGGAGGACCGCGGCGGGATCGACCGGATCGAGCCGGTCCTTCTCGTAGATCGGCTGGCGGCGAACGATGCCCCATTTGCCCTGCCGCTTCTCCAGGAAGTCGTAGAAGCGCCCGGTGCAGACCACGTCGCAGACGACTTCGTGGACCGGCGCCCGTTGCGAGATCGTCATCTTGGTCTGCGCGATGGCGCGCTCGCCGGCGAGATCGATGCTGGTGCCGCCGAGGAAGTGCAGGATGCGCACGCCCTTGGCAAAGCCTTCGCGGCTGACCCGGATGAAGTCCGCGGCCGGTCCCTGAAACCAGGTCGCCGACATCCACCCCTCGGTGTGCCAGACGGTCGCAAAGCGCTCCCAGTCACCGGCGTCGCGCCACACCACCCAGTTCTCGAGGAGATCGCGGATGGCGAGACGATCGAGCTGCGACTGGTCGAGCATGGGCAAATTCTCCAGACAAATCGCGGCCGCCTCGCGACCGTTTCCATCACCTATGGAGGACGAATTCCGCGGCCGTCAAGCGCGCCGGACGAACAAGAAAAATCCGGCGCGCACATGTCGGCGCGCCGGATCAGTTCGTCACTCCGTTCTATGTCCTACGCCGCCGCTTCGTTACGCCGCCGGCGCTTTGGGCGTGCGGTTGCGCGAGTTGCGCTGGAAGAACAGCGCCTGGCTCGCCACCGCCGAGACCATCGCGGGCTGGAACGGCTTTGAGATCAGGAACGCCGGCTCCGGCCGCTCGCCGGTGAGGAAGCGCTCCGGATAAGCGGTGATGAACACCACCGGCACCTCGAAGGTGCGCAGGAGCTCGTTGACCGCATCGAGGCCCGAGGAGCCGTCGGCAAGCTGGATGTCGGCGAGGATCAGGCCGGGCCGCTTGTTCTTGGCGAGCGCCACCGCATCTGCATGGGTGCGGGCGACGCCGACCACGTTGTGCCCGAGATTCTTCACGAGGCTCTCGAGGTCCATGGCGATGAAGGTCTCGTCCTCGATGATCAGCACGTCGGTCGCGATCTCCGCCGCCATCTCGCGGCCCGCAGCGTCCGCGAGCCTGCGCGTCTCGCCGACGTCGGTGCCGAGGATGAAGGCGACTTCCTCCTCAGAAAATCCCTCGAGCGACAGCAGCAGGAAGGCCTGGCGTGGCAGCGGCGTGATGTTCGACAACCGCCGCTCCGGCGGCATCGGCAGCGTCGTCACCTCCGCATCATCGTTGAGCGAGACCGAATTCCAGATCTGGGTGAACAGCCGAAACAGGCCGGCGCGCGGTCCATGGCCCTCATCGAGCACCGCCGGATCCCCGAGCATGGCTTCCAACATGGCTGCGACATAGGCGTCGCCGGACGGCTGGCTGCCCGTCAGGGCACGCGCGTACCGACGCAACAACGGCAAGTGTTCAGCAACAAGCTGTGATCGGGACATCCCCACTCCATTCGTCTTTGGGCCAGACATCGGCCAGGGGCGGCCCGGGTTCCCCTGCTGGCGTGATTACGCCTGAGCATAAGAAAAGTTCCGTTCAGTCTGGAACTTTTCGCCGAAGTTCGCATTAGGCCTTACTAGGGAACGGCTCCCGGTTGAGAAAATTTCTCGATTTGACAGTGACTTAACTCGGGGAAACGTGGAACAGGTCATGAAAGATCTCAAATCTCAAGCCAGCAGAAACACGACCCCCGGCAAGGGAGGGCTGACACCGGAAATCCAATCCCGGATCGGCCATCAATTGCGCGCCATGTACGACGACGTCGTGCGGCAGGGGGTTCCCGAGCGGTTCGCCGAGCTGATCAAGAAGCTTGATGCGCCGGGAGGGACACCCCAAGATCAAACCAATGGGGGATCCAACGACAACAATGGGAGGGACTAATGCCTCTCACGGAATCCCTGCGCGACGACATCCTGGCGGCAGTCCCAAGCTTGCGCGCTTTCGCCATCTCACTGAGCGGCAATGCCGACAGAGCCGACGATCTGGTCCAGGAGACGTTGTTGCGCGCACTCGCCAACATCGACTCGTTCCAGCCCGGCTCAAACCTGCCGGCCTGGCTGTTCACCATCCTGCGCAACCTGTTCCGCTCCGATTATCGCAAGCGGCGGCGGGAGGTGGAGGATGCTGAAGGCAACTATGCCAAGACGCTGAAGACCCAGCCGTCGCAGAATGCGCATCTCGAGTTCGAGGAGTTTCGCACTGCGCTCGAAAAGCTGCCGCAGGACCAGCGCGAGGCTCTGATCCTCGTCGGTGCGTCCGGCTTCTCCTATGAGGACGCGGCCTCGATCTGCGGCTGCGCGGTCGGCACGATCAAGAGCCGCGTCAACCGCGCGCGCTCGAAGCTCGCAGCACTGCTGTATGTCGACGGCGCCGAAGATTTCGGCCCCGATGAGACCGTGCGCGCCGTGATCGGCGGCAGCGGCGGCTGACGGACAGCTTCGGTCGGAATGATGGGCAAGGGAAGGCGGCCACTTCCGTGGCCGCCTTCGCATGCGTATGCGATTGATCACTCACCCTCCCCTGGAGGGGGAGGGTCGCTTTGCATGTAGCGAAGCGGCATGCAAAGCGGGGTGGGGCGATCTCTCCACGCGGGCACTACATCCGCGGAGAGACTGTCACCCCACCCCGTCTCACATTTCGCTTCGCTCAATGTGAGCCGACCCTCCCCCTCCAGGGGAGGGTGAGTGTTGCCGGCTTCACTGATATCAATCGCTACCGCACTGGCCTGACCGGCGCGGAAAACTGCTCCGTGCGGTCGCGCTCGGTCATGTCGACGACGGTCTCCATCGGTGCGGTCAGCTCGTAGACATAGGACGCATCGGTGAAGTAGCGCTTGGCGCTGCCGCCGAGCGCTTCGGGCGCGACGCGGTCGAGCAGGATCAGGCCGAAATCGGAATCGGCGCGCCGTGTCGCCTCGCTGGTGTTGAACTCCTCCCAGCGGAAATGGAAGACCGTATCTGGCTCCTCGCCCGTCACCGTCCAGTTCGCGGTGATGTGCGGATGCTTGCCGACCAGCGACAGGCCCTCGTCGGAATGCGAGGCGAGCTCGAAGAACAGCAGCGACAGGCTCTGCGCGGCGCGCGCACTGACTGCGATGTCGGGCCCGCTGATGGCGATGCGATCGGCATGCGGGATGGCGCGCGCCTCGAACAGGCCTTTCAGCTTGACACCCTGCCACTGGCTTTCGCTGAGCAGCGAAACCACGTTGGACATCGCGTGGATGCGCCCGATCAAGAGTTCGCGCGCGACGTCGATGTCGGAGCCGTGGCGCAGCGTGCGCGTCACGATCGACTGGATCACCGCCAGAATGTTCTTCACGCGATGATTGAGCTCGTCGATGACGGCCGTCAGCCGGCGCTCGAAACCGATCCGCACCTGGATTTCGCGGCTTAGCCTTAAGTTGTTGTAGGCGACATAACCGAACAGTCCGCACACCATCGCCGTGATGGCGAAGCCGATTGCAGCGACGATGACGGCGGTCTGCTCGGCGCGCCGCGCCGAATTGGTCTTGGCGAAGTAGCTGAGCTGCCAGTCGCGGCCGCCGAAGCTGACCGAGCGCGTCGAGGAGGGCTGTGGACCATCCTGCGAGATGGTCCGCGCGCTGACGACGCCCTGGTCGTTGGCGATCAGCTCGCCGCCGGTCGCGCGCGGGTCGCGCAATGCGACCGAGAACAACGACATGTCGTCATTGGTCAGCATCAGCGAAGCGAGCTCGTAGGAAAACGTGATGAACCCGGCAGGCTCCGTCGCGCCTTCCGGAATGACGGGCGCCGCCACGATGATGCCGATGGGTCCGTTCGGACGGAGCAGCGGCACCGGATCGGAGGCGACCGATTTCTTCTCGGCCATGGCGCGCGCCAGCATCGCGCCGCGCACGCCGTCCTGATCGTAGCTGCGGCCGAGCAGCGCCTTGGTCTCCTCGCTGCGCGGCTCGAGGTCCATCAGCACGTTGATCGGCTGGGTGATCTTCGTGGTGTCGAGCCGCGTGTCGTCGTAGTTGCGGATGCCCGAATTGGGAAAGCCGGCGGAGCTGAGCGCCGCCTGCGCCGCGCCCAGTTCCGCCGGCTTGAGCCGGGCGATCCAGGAGGCGACAACGAAATCGGTCTTGAATGCATAGATGGCAGAGCGCAGCGGCTCCAGCATGTTCGGCTTGATCACGGCGGGCGTACGGAACAGGCCGGAGGCGACGCGCGCCAGAAGCTCGCGTTCGGTCAAGCGGTCCTGCACCAGGCTCGCATGAACGTCGATCGCGCGGGCCAGCGCGATACGATCGATCGCCAGCTCCTGATCGTGGACGCGATAGGCCGCGAGCCCGGAGAGCAGTATCCCGAGCAGCGCGATAAAACCGATGATGAATCCCAGCCGGACCACTCGTTTACTCAGAAGATGAGAGGCTGGCGAATAACACGGAGCATCTGAACGCCGCTCGAACGGCCAATTGCCGAAAGAGAGTGAAACCCCACGGAAGACGATAATGAAGGAGGAGCCATCGGGACGCAACTTGGGTTGACCGGAATGCTTAATCCGCCAGCCGAGGCGTCAGCGCTCCGGGCACCGAGTAAGTTAATCACCATGGCGACCATTGGTTCCGCGGAGACACATTTTGCCGCAGATATTAACGGGCAGATACTAACAGTCGTGTCAGACTTGGCTGATGTCGCCGGGCGCCGGACCTGCCCTTCAACCCGTCCTCGTCAGCCCGCCCTTTTTCAGCCCACCCTTTTCAGCCCACCCTTGGCCTCGATGAAGCCGATGATGCGGTCGAGTCCCTCGCTCTTCTTCAGGTTGGTCATGACGAAGGGCCGCTCGCCCCGCATCCGCTTGGCGTCAGTCTGCATCTTCTCCAGCGAGGCGCCGACATGCGGAGCGAGGTCGATCTTGTTGATGACCAGGAGGTCGGAGCGCGTGATGCCCGGCCCACCCTTGGACGGTATCTTGTCGCCCGCGGCCACGTCGATGACATAGATGGTAATGTCGGCGAGCTCCGGGGAAAAAGTGGCAGCGAGATTGTCGCCACCGGACTCGATCAGCACCAGATCGAGACCGGGAAATTTTGCGCGCATATCGGCGACCGCGGCGAGATTCATCGAGGCATCCTCGCGGATCGCGGTATGCGGACAGCCGCCGGTCTCGACGCCGGCAATGCGGTCCGGCGTCAGTGAGCCCGAGCGCACGAGGTACTCTGCATCCCACTTGGTGTAGATGTCGTTGGTGATCGCCGCGATGTCATAGCGCTCGCGCATGGACTTGCAGAGCAGATCCATCAGCGCGGTCTTGCCCGATCCGACCGGACCGCCGATACCGACACGCAGGGGGCCGTGAGATTTCGACATATGGCTCGCTCTTTCCTAAAGTCGTCCCGGCGAAGGCCGGGACCCATAGCCACCGAACTCAGTTGATGCGATGGGCTGTGGCCGCATCTCTCCATAGCCACGAAGATATGTGGTTATGGGTCCCGGCCTTCGCCGGGACGACGACGATCGGTTAAACACCTTGGCGCTCACGACCTGAACAGCCGCGTATACTGGGTCTCGTGCCGCAGGCTTGCGAGATCGGCGCGGAACGTCGCGCTGCCGAGGTCGTCCAAGGTCGCGCTCAACGCGCGCGCGGCGGTCGCGGCAACGGCGGGCTCAAGCGCGGCGAGCACACGCTGGCTGTCGGTCTGGCCGAGCGGGATCAGCCGGCTTGCCGCCGAAATCCAATTCGAGACCAGCGCGTGCAGGAAGGCATGCAGCGTGGGCTCGAGCCGGACGCCATGGGCGCTAGCGACCACGCCGACCGCGACGGGATAGATCAGCGGCCCCGCGCAGTGCGCGACCATCGCATCCAGCCCATCCGCATTCCAGGCCGCTCGCGCGATGTCGATGAAGGCGCGGCCCTGCGCCGTGGTCTCGAGCTGTCGCTCGCGTGATGGCACGAAGGCGGTCGCCAGCTCCGCGATGTCACGCAAGCGGGCCTCATCGCCCGCCTCCGCTGCGCGAAACGCCTGCACCAGGAAAATCGCATCGCAAAAGCCCGCGCCATCGCCGAGCATCGCGTCGAGCCAGTTCGTAAGCGTCGCCGTGTCGATGATGTCGCCCGCCTCCACCGCCCATTCGATGCCGCTGGAGTAGGAGAAGCCGCCGACGGGAAACGCCGGCGACAGCCACGTCATCAGCCGGTACAGCGCCGCCGCCTCACGCTCGGTCAGGCGGCCGGCACCAGCCGGCTCATTTGTGGTCATGAGCATGGCCGTGGCCGTGGTGATGGTCGGGATGGTCACAATGCTCATCGTGGTGATGATGGTGACCGTGATCATGGTGGTCATGCGCGGCATGATCGTGATGGTGGTGATCATGATCGTGGTGCCCGTGATCATGATGCGCATGGTCATGCCCATGATCGTCAGCGTGCGCGTGGCCGGCGTCGGCATAGGCGCCGCCTTCGGGATCGAAGGGCGCCTCGATCTCGATCACCCGCGCGCCAAGACCCTTTACCATCGCCTCGATGACGTGATCCTTTCGGATACGCAGGCTCTTGGCCATGATCTGCGTCGGCAGGTGCCGGTTGCCGAGATGCCAGGCGACGCGGATGAGATGGTGCGGATCGTGGCCGCGGATCTCGAGCAGCGGCTCGGGAGCGGCGACCACCTCGACCAGCCGGCCGTCCTCCAGCACCAGCGCATCGCCGCCGCGCAGCGCGACGGCGTTTTCGAGGTCGAGCAGGAACTCGAGCCCGCGCGTGCCCGTCATCGCCATGCGGCGGCGGTGCCGGTCGTCGAAATCGAGCACGACCGTATCCGCCGCTGCTTCCGTGAAGCGGTGCTGCCCCTTGACCTGCGTCGCCCGGATCATGGTTTTATCCTGTTACCGTGTCTCGACTTTTTCCGGCGTGATCACTTCGATCTTCGGCGGCGCCGCGAAGCACTTTACCGCGACCCGGCCGAACGTCTTCATGTGTTCGGCTGCACGATGAGGCACCAACGCCTCGGCATTCTCCCACTGCTCGACGAACACCATCTTGGTGTGATCGGTGACGCTCTCGTGCAAATCATAGGCGATATTGCCGGGCTCCTTCCGCGTCTCCTTGATGCAGGCGGTGGCGGCGGCAATGAATTCGGCGTGCGTTTCGGGCTTGATGGTCAAGGTGGCAACGACGTAGATCACGAGAAATCCTCCCGGCTTTTCTTCTGGCTTCAAGATACCGGGCGCGACATTAGACCAAGCACGACGAGACGCAAAACCGGAAAATCCGCCCTCGGACAGGCTCCGAGGGCAGTGAAGTTGAGGGTAATTTCAGTACATGAAATACCGCTGCGCCATCGGCAGCACCTCGGCGGGCGCGCAGGTGAGAAGCTCGCCGTCGGCGCGCACCTCATAGGTCTCCGGATCGACCTCGATATCGGGCGTGGCGTCGTTGTGGATCATGCTCTTCTTGGAGATCTTGCCGCGGGTGTTCTGCACGGCATAGAGCTTCTTGTCGATGCCGAGCTTTCGCGCAAGGCCCCCGGTGACCGCTGCCTTCGAGGTGAAGACGACGGAGGATGCCGTGCGTGCCTTGCCGAAGGCGCCGAACATCGGCTGGTAATGCACCGGCTGCGGCGTCGGGATCGAGGCGTTGGGATCGCCCATGGGGGCAGCGACGATCGTGCCGCCCTTGACGATGCAGTCCGGCTTGACGCCGAAGAAGGCCGGCGACCACAGCACGAGATCGGCGAGCTTGCCCTTCTCCACCGAGCCGATCAGCTTTGACACGCCGTGCGCGATCGCGGGGTTGATCGTGTACTTGGCGATGTAGCGCTTGACGCGAAAATTGTCGTTGTCCTTGCCCTTGTCCTGCGGCAGCGACCCGCGCTGCTTCTTCATCTTGTCGGCGGTCTGCCAGGTGCGGATGATCACTTCGCCGAGCCGGCCCATGGCTTGCGAATCCGAGGACATCATCGAGAGCGCGCCGAGGTCGTGCAAGATGTCTTCGGCCGCGATGGTCTCCTTGCGGATGCGGCTTTCGGCAAACGCGAGGTCTTCCGCGATCGAGGGATCGAGGTGGTGGCACACCATCAGCATGTCCAGATGCTCGTCGATGGTGTTGCGCGTGAAGGGCCGCGTCGGGTTGGTCGAGGACGGCAGCACGTTCTTCAGGCCCGCGACCTTGATGATGTCGGGGGCGTGGCCGCCGCCGGCGCCCTCGGTGTGGAAGGCGTGGATGGTGCGGCCCTTGAACGCCTTGATCGTATCCTCGACGAAGCCCGACTCGTTCAGCGTGTCGGAATGCAGCATGACCTGGACGTCATAGTCGTCGGCAACCGACAGGCAGTTGTCGATCGCCGCCGGCGTGGTGCCCCAATCCTCGTGCAGCTTGAGCGCGCAGGCACCGGCCTTGATCATCTCGACCAGCGCAGCAGGGCGCGAGGCATTGCCTTTGCCGGAGATGCCGAGATTGACCGGGAAGGCGTCGAACGACTGGATCATCCGGCCCATGTGCCAGGGGCCCGGCGTGCAGGTGGTGGCAAAGGTGCCGTGCGAGGGACCGGTGCCGCCGCCCAGCATCGAGGTGACGCCCGACATCAGCGCGTGCTCGATCTGCTGCGGACAGATGAAATGAATGTGGCTGTCGAAGCCGCCGGCCGTGAGGATTTTTCCTTCGCCCGCGATCACGTCGGTGCCAGGGCCGATGACGATGGTCACGCCAGGCTGGATATCCGGGTTACCCGCCTTGCCGATGCCTGCGATCATGCCGTCCTTGATCGCGACGTCGGCCTTCACGATGCCCCAGTGGTCGACGATCAGCGCATTGGTGATGACCGTGTCGGCCGCGCCCTGCTTGTTGGTGACCTGCGACTGCCCCATGCCGTCGCGGATCACCTTGCCGCCGCCGAACTTCACCTCCTCGCCATAGGTGGTGAAATCCTTCTCGACCTCGATGATGAGATCGGTGTCGGCGAGCCGCACCTTGTCGCCGGTGGTCGGGCCGAACATGTCGGCATAGACGGAACGCTTTATTTTGACGGACATCACAAGCCCCGTTTGCGTTTGAATGTTTTGATGGCGCTCACAGCGAGGCCCTCGCTCGCTCCACCGCGTCGTCGAACTTCTCGTCGAGGTAGGCATTGCCGCCGCGGCAGCCCGCGACGACCTGCTCGGCCCAGTCCGTGTACTCGATCAGATCGACGCGCTCCTCAGCGGTCGGGTTGGAACGAATACGAGCCTCGACATTGCTGATCTTGTCGGCAATTTTGATGAGCTTGGCGTCGTCCGACTTCTTCGGCGCATCGACGACTTGTCGCCGCCGCCGCTCGGCCTTTGGCAGACTCATGTCATCTGTGCATTCGATGACGAGGGAGGCCACACGATCAGAGAATCTTAGCGAGAGCTCTTTGGTCGTGGTCTCGGTGTCCTCGAGCGTATCGTGCAGCCAGCCGGCTGCAACGAGTTCGGCATCCGCGCCGTCAGTTGCGATCGCAAGCAGATTTGCGACCTCGGCAAGGTGATTTACGTAGGGCTCGTTGCCCCGCCCCTTGCGCACCATGCTCTTATGCCGGCGCGCGGCCACTTCGGCAGCTTCTGAAATGAACCGGACGGGCGGCCGCATGCCTCACAACTTCCCCATCACGTCGCCACGAAAACCGTAGATGGTTTTCTTGCCGGCCAGGGCGACGAGCTGGACGTCGCGGGTCTGGCCGGGCTCGAAGCGGACGGCGGTGCCGGCGGCGATGTCGAGGCGCATGCCGCGGGCTTTCTTGCGATCGAATTTCAGCGCCGGATTGGTCTCGAAGAAATGATAGTGCGAGCCGACCTGGATCGGACGGTCGCCGGTGTTGGCGACGGTCAGCGTCACGGTCTTGCGGCCGGCATTGAGTTCGATCTCGCCGTCCTTGATGAAGAGTTCGCCGGGGATCATGTTTGCCTTCCTCCGTCATTCCGGGGCTCGCAGAGCGAGAACCCGGAATCTCGATCAACAATCTCTGGATTCCGGGTTCGCCCTGCGGGCACCCCGGAATGACGAATTTGAATCACCTGATCGGCTCGTGGACGGTGACGAGCTTGGTGCCGTCCGGAAACGTCGCTTCGACCTGGATGTCGTGGATCATCTCGGGAATGCCCGGCATCACCTGGTCGCGGGTCAGAACCTGCGCGCCGGCCTGCATCAGCTCGGCCACGGTGCGGCCGTCACGCGCGCCTTCCAGAATGAAATCGGAGATGATCGCGATCGCCTCCGGGTGGTTCAGCTTGACGCCGCGCTCGAGCCTGCGCCGCGCCACGATGGCCGCCATCGAGATCAGAAGCTTGTCCTTTTCGCGGGGAGACAGGTTCATGCAAAATCTCTGTTCGTGAGTTCGTCAATTCAGCCACAGCCGCGGCAGCGTGGCGCCGGTGCGCGCCAGCACCGCCATCATGTCGGCGCGCAAGCGCGCCGCATCTTGGGCACAGAACCGCGCCATTGCAAAGCCATTCCAGGCGGATATCCCGACCTCGCCGGAGAATGATTCCGAAGCTTCCCGGATGCGCCCGATCAATGCCTCGTCACCGGGCACGATCAGGGCCGTGCCGATCGCCGCGCCGCCCTTGGCCACCGCAGATCGAGCGAGCTTGGCGCCGATATTGCCGTCGAGCCTGACAGTTTCGGCGAAAACCAGCTTGCCGCCACGAGAGATCCGCCAGCGGTCGACGAACTCGCCCTGCTCCATGCGCTCGCCCATCGCGGTGCGGCCGAACACCACGATCTCGCAGAGCAGGAGCGAGGCCGCGCCATCGAGTGCGATGTCGAAGCGGCGATGGACACGGGCGCGATCGAACAGGATCGTCTCCTGGGGCAGCCAGCCGAGATGCGCGCCTGCGGCGACCTTCAGGGCGATATTGAGCTCTGCCGCCTTGCCGGGCGCGCGATAGACCTTCTCGGCTGCCGCCGTGGTCAGCGTCAGGCGCGAGCCCTCGCCTGCCGAAATCTCGATGTCAAAACGGTCTCCGCCGGCAACCCCACCGGCGGTGTTGACGAACACGCCGGAGAGCCCCTCGCCTTCCGGCGAAGGAAAGCGCACGCGCAAGGAGCCGGATTCGTGCAACGCCCCACGCCGCGTCACGCCCTCGCGCGCATGGACGTCGAAGCGCACCGCGCCGCGGGCGCGGTTGGCCTCGAAAACACTGGACGTGGCTGAAACGTCGCTGCGCATCCGCCTCCCCAGCCGGTCGCGGCAGAATGAAAGGCTTACAGCGCCATCTGGCGGCTGATCTCGCCGGGATCGAGATTGGTGCGGTCGCAGGTGTATTTCACCGCGCCGCGATCCATCACGGCAAAACTGTCGCCGAGTTCGCAGGCAAAGTCGAGATATTGTTCGACCAGCACGATGGCGATGTTGCCGAGGTTGCGCAAATAAGAGATCGCGCGGCCGATGTCCTTGATGATCGACGGCTGGATGCCCTCGGTCGGCTCGTCGAGCAGCAGCAATTTCGGCCGCATCACCAGCGCGCGGCCGATCGCGAGCTGCTGCTGCTGGCCGCCGGAGAGGTCGCCGCCACGACGGCCGAGCATGGATTGCAGCACCGGAAACAGCGAGAACACGTCATCGGGGATGAAGCGCTCGTCGCGCTTGAGCGGGCCGAAGCCGGTCTTGAGATTTTCCTCGACCGTCAGCAGCGGAAAGATTTCGCGGCCCTGCGGCACGAAGCCGATGCCCTTGCGTGCCCGCTCATAGGGCTTCAGCGCCGTGATGTCGCTGCCGTCGAACACGATCGCGCCCGAGGAGATCGGATATTGGCCGACCATGGCGCGCAGCAGCGAGGTCTTCCCGACGCCATTGCGCCCAAGCACACAAGTGACCTTGCCGGGCTCGGCCGCGATCGAGACCCCGCGCAGCGCCTGGGCCGCGCCGTAGAACAGGTTGATGTCCTTGACCTCAAGCATCGCTCAGCGTCCCAAATAGACTTCGATGACCCGCTCGTTGGACGAGACTTGGTCGATGGTGCCTTCGGCAAGCACCGAGCCCTCGTGCAGGCAGGTGACCTTCACGCCCAATTCGCGAACGAAGGTCATGTCGTGCTCGACGACCATCACGGTGTGGTTCTTGTTGATCTCCTTCAAGAGCTCGGCGGTGAGATGCGTCTCGACGTCGGTCATGCCCGCGACGGGCTCGTCGACCAGCAGGAGCTTTGGATCCTGCGCCAGCAGCATGCCGATCTCCAGCCACTGCTTCTGGCCGTGGCTGAGGCTGCCGGCGAGGCGACCTCGCGCATCGGTGAGGCGGATGGTCTCCAGCACCTTGTCGATGCGCTCGGATTCCGCCTTGCTGCCGCGCCAGAACAGCGTGCCGCGAACCGAGTGGTCGACGTTGAGCGCGAGCAGGAGATTGTCCTCGACCGTCTGGCTCTCGAACACCGTCGGCTTCTGGAATTTGCGGCCAATGCCGAGCTCGGCGATGCGGGTCTCATCGAGGCGCGTGAGATCGGTGACGCCGTCGAACAGCACGGTGCCTTCGTCCGGCTTGGTCTTGCCGGTGATGATGTCCATCATCGTGGTCTTGCCGGCGCCGTTCGGCCCGATGATGGCCCGCATTTCGCCGGGCGCGAGCGTGAGCGACAAATTGTTGATGGCGTGAAACCCGTCGAACGAGACGTGCACGCCGTCGAGATAGAGCATCGCGGAGGTCGCGCGGGTGTCCATGACGTTCATATCCGCCTACTCCGCCATCTTCGGTTCGCTGACGCCGTCTTCACGCGCCGCGCTCTCGGTGGTTTCCGCCGGGCGCTTTGCCTTGAACGGCTCCCACCACGAATTGAAGGTGCCGACGATGCCCTTTGGCAGCAGCAGCGTCACCAGGATGAACAGCGCGCCCAGCATGAACAGCCAATACGGCGCCAGCACGCCTGAGGTGAAGAACGTCTTGGCGTAGTTGACGACGACGGCGCCGAGCGCTGCGCCGATCAGCGTGCCGCGGCCACCGACCGCGACCCAGATCACCGCCTCGATCGAGTTGCCCGGCGCGAATTCGCTCGGGTTGATGATGCCGACCTGCGGCACGTAGAGCGCACCGGCGACGCCGGCCATGCAGGCCGACACCGTGAACACGAACAGCTTGTAGGACTCGACGCGGTAGCCGAGGAAGCGCGTGCGCGATTCCGCGTCGCGGATCGCGATCAGCACCTTGCCGAGCTTTGAGGTGACGATGGCCCGGCAGATCAGGAAGCCGGCGATCAAGGCGAGACAGCTGAGCGCGAACAGCGTGGCGCGGGTACCTTCGGCCTGCACGTTGAAGCCAAGGATATCCTTGAAGTCGGTCAGGCCGTTGTTGCCACCGAAGCCGAAATCGTTGCGGAAGAAGCCGAGCAAGAGCGCATAGGTCATCGCCTGCGTGATGATCGACAGGTAGACGCCGGTGACGCGCGAGCGGAAGGCGAGCCAGCCGAAGCAGAAGGCGAGCAGGCCGGGCACGAACAGCACCATCAGCGCGGCGAACCAGAACATGTCGAAGCCGTACCAGTACCAGGGCAGCTTCTGCCAGTTCAGGAACACCATGAAGTCGGGCAGCATCGGATTGCCGTAGACGCCGCGGGTGCCGATCTGCCGCATCAGGTACATGCCCATGGCGTAGCCGCCGAGCGCGAAGAACGCGCCGTGGCCGAGCGAGAGGATGCCGCAATAGCCCCAGATCAGGTCGATCGAGAGCGCTAGAATGGCGTAGCAGACATACTTGCCCCAAAGCGCGACCAGATAAGTCGGCACCTGGAAGAACGAGCCGGCAGGCAACAGCAGGTTTGAGAGCGGAATCAGGATGCCGCAGGCGGCGACGACGGCGAGAAACATCGTCGCGCCGCGGTCCAGCGATCGCGTGAGCATGTGAGGGGTCATGCTTCCACCGCACGGCCCTTGAGCGCGAACAGGCCGCGCGGGCGCTTTTGAATGAACAGGATGATCAGGACCAGGATCGCGATCTTGCCGAGCACGGCGCCGGCGACCGGCTCCAGGAACTTGTTGGCGATGCCGAGCGTGAAGGCGCCGACCAGCGTGCCCCAGAGATTGCCGACCCCGCCGAACACGACGACCATGAAGCTGTCGATGATGTAGCTCTGGCCGAGATTGGGGCTGACATTGTCGATCTGCGACAGCGCGACGCCGGCGATGCCGGCAATGCCGGAGCCGAGGCCGAAGGTCAGCGCGTCGACGCGCGAGGTGGCAATGCCCATTGAGGCCGCCATGCGGCGGTTCTGAGTCACCGCGCGCATTTCAAGGCCGAGCGCAGTGTAGCGCAGCATCGCAAGCAGGATCGCGAACACCGCAAGCGTGAAGCAGAGGATCCAGAGCCGGTTATAGGTGATGGTGATCTGTCCGAGCTCGAACGCTCCGCTCATCCAGGAGGGGTTGCCGACCTCCCGGTTGGTCGGACCGAATGCGGTGCGCACCGCCTGCTGGAGCACCAAGGACAGGCCCCAGGTCGCGAGCAGCGTCTCCAGCGGGCGGCCGTAGAGGAAGCGGATGATGCTGCGCTCGATCAAGACGCCGATCGCGCCAGACACCAGGAAGGCGAGCGGCACGGCGATCAGCAGCGAATAGTCGAACAATGCGGGATAGCGGGTGCGGATCACCTCCTGCACGACGAAGGTGGTATAGGCGCCCAGCATCACCATCTCGCCATGGGCCATGTTGATGACGCCCATCACGCCGAAGGTGATGGCGAGGCCGATCGCAGCAAGCAGCAGCACCGAGCCGAGCGAGAGGCCGTACCAGGCGTTCTGCACCGTGGACCAGACCGCGAGCGAGCTCTGGATCGAGCCGATCGCGCTTGCCGCGGCCTTCGTCACCGAAGCCGGCTGGTCACCCATGCCGGTCAGCAGCGCCAGCGCTTCCTGGTCGCCTCTGGCCTTGATGGTGGCGACGGCTTCGAGCTTCTCGACCTCCGTGGCGTCGGATTTGAACAGCAGGATCGCCGCGCGGGCTTCACCGAGCACCGTCCTGACGGACTTGCTGGTTTCCTTGGCGAGCGCGTTGTCGACGGCTTCGAGCGCGCTCTCCTCGTGCGACTTGAAGACGGATTGCGCGGCCTGCATGCGCGTCGAAAGATCGGGCGACATCAGGGTCAGGCTGCCGAGCGCGGCATCAACGCTGCGGCGCAGACGGTTGTTGAGACGAACCGCGCTGGCGCTGTCGGGAACGCTCGCGACGGACTGACCGGTTGCGGCATCGATCGACTTGCCGTCCGCGCCGGTGACATAAACCTTCTTGCTGTCCGGATCGGCCATCAGACGGCCGTCCTGCAGCGCGCTGATGATCGGAAGAGCGAGCGGATTTCCGCTGCTCGCGACCACGCCGATCGCTTCTTCAGTGTCGGAAAAATCGTCGTTGGCGAATTTGGCGACCGCATCCTCGAACGGACCGGCCAAGGCCGGCAGCGCGAACGCGATCAGGAAAAACGAAAGCGCAAGCGTGCAGAGACGGGCTGGCAATTTTGCGAGCACTGTGAATTACCCCGGCAGAAATGGGTGGAGAGGGCGGCGGGATCGCCGCCCTCTCCGTGTCGTCATATCACGTCAAACCGGGATCAGGAGCCCGAACCGAGGCACTTGTTGGTCTTGACGTTGTAGTTGCCGCACTTCTTCTCGACCCAGTCGCCGACCAGGTCCTTGGAGCCGTCGAGCTCCTTCGACCAGGCGTCGCCCGGAACGAGGCTCGGGGTCTTCCAGACCACGTCGAACTGGCCGTTGCCCTTGATCTCGCCGATGAACACCGGCTTGGTGATGTGGTGGTTCGGCAGCATCTTGGAGGTGCCACCGGTCAGGTTCGGCGCCTCGATGCCGGGAAGCGCATCGATCACCTTGTCCGGATCGGTCGACTTCACCTTCTCGACCGCCTTCACCCACATGTTGAAGCCGATCACATGCGCTTCCATCGGGTCGTTGGTGGTGCGCTTCGGGTTCTTGGTGTAGGCCTGCCACTCCTTGATGAACTTCTCGTTCGCCGGAGTCTTGATCGACTCGAAGTAGTTCCAGGCGGCGAGATGGCCGACCAGCGGCTTGGTGTCGATGCCGGCGAGCTCTTCCTCACCCACCGAGAACGCGACCACCGGGATGTCCTTGGCCTTGATGCCCTGGTTGCCGAGCTCCTTGTAGAAGGGAACGTTGGCGTCGCCGTTGATGGTCGAGACCACCGCGGTCTTCTTGCCGGCCGAGCCGAACTTCTTGATGTCGGCCACGATCGTCTGCCAGTCGGAGTGACCGAACGGCGTGTAGTTGATCATGATGTCTTCCTGGGCGACACCCTTGGACTTCAGATAGGCTTCCAGGATCTTGTTGGTGGTGCGCGGATAGACGTAGTCGGTACCCGCGAGCACCCAGCGCTTCACCTTCTCGTCCTTCATCAGGTAGTCGACGGCGGGGATCGCCTGCTGGTTCGGCGCAGCACCCGTGTAGAACACGTTACGCTCGGACTCTTCGCCCTCGTACTGCACGGGGTAGAACAGGATGTTGTTCAGCTCCTTGAAGACCGGGAGCACCGACTTGCGCGACACCGAGGTCCAGCAGCCGAACACGACGGCGACCTTGTCCTTGGTGATCAGCTCGCGCGCCTTCTCGGCGAACAGCGGCCAGTTCGAAGCGGGGTCGACGACGACGGCCTCGAGCTTCTTGCCGAGCACGCCGCCCTTCTTGTTCTGCTCGTCGATCAGGAAGAGGATGGTGTCTTTCAGCGTGGTCTCGCTGATGGCCATGGTGCCTGAGAGAGAGTGCAGCACACCGACCTTAATGGTGTCGTCTGCGGCCTTTGCGCCGGTAATGGAAGCCAGACCCAGCATCAGTCCGGCGGTCGCGGCGAGCAAGCCGCGGCGGCTAAATGACGCCGCTATATCGTGAGTGGATTTAGTAAGCATGAGCTATCATCTCCCTGACGCAGACGTGAAAACGCTGCGAACGGCCCCACGGCCGCCAGCGATTAACGGAATCGCAAGAACCATGCCATGGGCGTGAATGCGGATAACTAACTGTTTTGTAAAAAGATTTTACCCGGAACCCGGGATTTGACACGCTCGATCGGCCCAAATATTGGGCAATAAAAATGTATGCTTATGCGGCATCCGGTCTATTTTTTAATCAAAAAATGCTCACTGTCTAAATTTCCGGCATAACTATTCGTGCACCGCAATGCCAGGCTGCGGCCGCGCCGCCTTGAAAGCGCCCCCGGGATGTTCCATATGAGGGTCCGAGACCCGAATCATCCGAATGATCGACGGGTCGTAGCGAGCCGCGTGTTCTTAAGCCCGTTTGGGTCTCTGGCTTGCCCCTCTCATCAAGCAATCCGACACCCCAAACACGCAGGTGTCTTCTCGACACCCTTGCGCACGCCACGCGGAACAGCGTGGGCGCTCGCTTTTGACATGGAAAGAGCCCCTCTTTTGACTTCCTTTCAGGACTTCGGCCTGGCCGATCCCATTTCGCGTGCCCTCAAAGAAGAAAACTACGTCACGCCGACCCCCATTCAGGCCCAGACCATCCCCCTCGCATTGACCGGGCGCGACGTCGTCGGCATTGCCCAGACCGGCACCGGCAAGACCGCGTCCTTCGCGCTGCCGATCCTGCACCGCCTGCTGGACAACCGCGTCAAGCCGCAGCCCAAGACCTGCCGCGTGCTCGTGCTGTCGCCGACCCGCGAGCTGTCCGGCCAGATCCTCGACAGCTTCAACGCCTATGGCCGCCACATCCGCCTGTCCTCGACGCTCGCCATCGGCGGTGTGCCGATGGGCCGCCAGGTCCGCTCGCTGATGCAGGGCGTCGAGGTGCTGGTGGCTACCCCCGGCCGCCTGCTCGACCTCGTCCAGAGCAACGGGCTGAAGCTCTCCAGCGTCGAGTTCCTGGTGCTCGATGAAGCCGACCGCATGCTCGACATGGGCTTCATCAACGACATCCGCAAAATCGTCGCCAAGCTGCCGATCAGGCGCCAGACGCTGTTCTTCTCGGCCACCATGCCGAAGGACATCGCCGAGCTTGCCGACTCGATGCTGCGCGATCCGGCGCGCGTCGCCGTCACCCCGGTGTCCTCGACGGCGGAACGCATCCGCCAGCGCATCATCCAGGTGGATTTCTCGGCCAAGCCTGCCTTCCTGACCAAGCTCCTGAAGGACGAGCCGATCAACCGCGCGCTGGTCTTCACCCGCACCAAGCACGGCGCCGACAAGGTCGTGAAGACGCTTGAGAGGGCTGGCATCGCCGCCAGCGCCATCCACGGCAACAAGTCGCAGAACCATCGCGAGCGGACGCTGGCGCAGTTCCGCTCCGGTGAAATCCGCACGCTGGTCGCCACCGACATCGCCGCCCGCGGCATCGATGTCGACGGCATCACCCACGTCATCAATTTCGACCTGCCCAACGTGCCCGAGACCTATGTGCACCGCATCGGCCGCACCGCGCGCGCCGGCGCCGACGGCACCGCGATCTCGCTGGTCGCAGGCGGCGAGGAGCTCAGCTACCTCCGCGACATCGAGCGCCTGATCCGCGTTGCGCTCCCGCGGGAGGATCACCGCACTGACGCCGGCCGCGAGGCGGCGCACGCCCCGTCTGCTCCCGCGAAGCAGCATCGTCCGGGCCGCCCTGGTCCGCGCCCGCAGGGCGCGCGGCATGGCGATGGCCGGCATGGCGACGGGCGACATGTGGATGGCAGGCCCGGCGACGGCCACAAGGCCTCAAAGGGGTCTCGCCGCCGCCGTTCCGGTGGTAAGTCGAATTCCTCACCAAACGATCGGCCGGAACAGCGTCCCGCGCATGGCGCCGGCCATTCTGATGGGATACAAGGCGTTGCGTTTTTACGCCGCGAGAGTCGTCCGAACGGTCGGCCCAACCGCAAACCCTATTCGCGCTAACTAGCCGTCCCACGACCTGGAGATAATCATGGCTAAGGAAGAGCTGATCCAGTTCGAAGGACTGGTCACCGAAATCCTCCCCGACGCGCGCTACCGCGTGCAGCTCGACGCCGGGCACGAGATCGTCGCCTATACCGCCGGCAAGATGAAGAAGAACCGCATCAAGACGCTGGCGGGCGACCGTGTAACGGTGGAGATGTCGCCCTACGACCTGGAAAAGGGACGGCTGATTTTCCGTCACAAGGACGAACGTCCCGCGTCCGCCGGTGGTCCCCCTCGGGGTGGCGCCCAGCGGGGCGGCCAGTTCCGCCGCCGCTAGGCCTCACCGCCTGCCCCGTGCCGCGCTCGCGGGATGGAACTAAAATACCGACCTGCACAAGATCTGCCGCCACCAGCGGCAGATCAAAAAATCGTGCACGTCAGGATTGTTTTGAGACCCCCTTTCCAATAAAATGAATTAATCGATTTTCGGCCGGACGACATTAGCATCCACCGGTACAGCCGGTTCAGACACGCTGACGACCCTTCCAGAAATTCGATCTAACCCGTCCGCGAAAGCGGGCATCGACACTGTGTATCTGAGAAGGGACTACCCCCATGAGCATGGGAACCGTGAAGTGGTTTAACGCGACCAAGGGTTTTGGCTTCATCCAGCCCGACGACGGCGGCAAGGACGTGTTCGTGCACATCAGCGCCGTGGAACGTGCCGGCCTCGGCACGCTGCGCGAAGGCCAGAAGATCTCCTACGAGATCGTGGCCGATCGTCGCTCCGGCAAGTCGGCAGCCGACAACCTCCGCTCGGCCGGCTAAGGCTGGCCCGCGCCAGGCGGACTTAAGCAAACGAAAAGGCCGTGCGTTGCGCACGGCCTTTTTTCATGTCCGAAAATCAAGCGAGCTCAGTACGTCGTGCAGCTCGTCGACGAGCTGTAATAAACGCAAGTCGATTGGCGCGGGCGCGAATAAGCGACGTCGCTCAGCGTGATCGAGCTCGTGAGCACGTAGCCGATCGTCGGCGTGTAGACGTAGCTGACCTCGCTGAAAATCACATAGGTGCCGCCGATCGCGAGCGTCGAGGGGATGGTCACCACCGAGGCCTGCGACCGCGCCGAGGATCCCTTGCTCCATTGCACGCGCGCCACCTTGGTCGTGGGATCGACGTAGAGCTCGCTGATCGTCGCGGAGGTAACCGTGCTGTTGTAGTATGGCGTCATGATGCCGTAGGACGCCGCGAAAAAGTTGGTCATGTCGGTGTCGCCGACCGACGTCGATTGCGAGGTGAGGTCGGACAGCGTGCGCGCCATGATCGTGACCTTGCGGTCGATCGCCACCCCCGACGAAACCTCGATGGTGCCGAAGAACAACACCAGCATCAGCGGCACCATCACCGCGAACTCGGTCGCCGCCAGCGCGCGGCTGTCGGCGCCGAAATCGCGCGCGGAGGAGGCGGCGTTTCGCCAGATGTTCGCAATCGCCTGCATGGGTCCGCTCGGATCCGTTGGCATCAGTTGGAGTAGGGTTCGTTCTTGAAGGCGGCCGTCGCGACCAGGAGGCGCTTGTTGCCTGCGAGATTCGAGGGGTTGTAGCCGAGCCCGGTGACGTAGAGTGGCCACTGGTAGAACAGCCGGACGACCACGATGTCGCCGGCGCTGCCGGCGCTGTAGCTCATGTTGGTATCGAAATTGCCGGCCGAATCGATATGGCTCGGCAGCGTGACCGCCGAGAACGACGAATAGCTCGAGACGTCGACGTAGAGACTGCTGCAATCGAAGAACAGCGCCGGGATCTGGGTGCAGACGTAATTCTTGAACGTCGTCTGCGTGCACGCCGCCGCCACGCCGGAGACCGCGCAGGTCGACACCGAGCCGGACTGCGCCTGGCCGGTCAGGACCGAGCGCGCGGAATCCTGCGTGACAGTCTCGAGCACCTGGCCTGCGAAGAACATGATCGCGGTCTCGATGATTGCGAACAGCAGCGCGAAGAAGATCGGCGCGACCAGCGCGAACTCGACCGCCGCAGAACCGCGGCGGTTGCGGCGAAACCGCTGCGTCATGCTGAGGATCGAAAACTTCCAGACGGTAGGCGATGGCATCGCAGAAAATCCCAGGCGGCAGCGATCATCTGCCAGTCGCATAGAGAAAAGCGATTGTTTAAGTGTTCGCCGGGTCGGCGGATCACGGCGCGTGGCGTTAGCGGCGCGTAAACCAATGTCCGATCGCGACGCGCGGCCCGGATGGAAGCTATTTTCGGCCACACGAGGGCTTGCAGTTGAGCACCTCCGTGGAGGTGGCACCCCGATAAACAGTAATGAGGTTGCTGGTGTCGTTCTCAGCTACGACATTCTTGTTGCTATCGGCAATGCTGCGCAATGCGAGGGATAGAGTGCCGCTCTGACGCGATGCTGCCAGCAGTTCAACTTCGTTGGGTGTCAACTCCAGGGTGGCGGTCCTGCCCACAACTGCATTCTGCCCCTCCTTCTCTTTGGGGGCTTGATCGATCGCAAGAACACGTATGTTGGTCAGAATGGCTTGCGACGAAATGGTGTCGGTCTGAGGCCCATCCGTATTGGTCGGCTTCTCGCGCTTCGTGAGAATCACGTCCACGCGATCATTCGGCAATATGAAGCCGCCTGCGCCTGTCTCAGCAGATATCTCGGTCGAAATGGCGCGCTTGCCCGAAGGCAGGATGGCCGCCATGAAGCCGGAGCCGTCTGCCTTGACCAGTTTCTGCTCTCGGATCGGCTCGCCGGCGACAAACGGCTGACGCGCAATCGAACCTGTAATTTGCGTCATTGCTTCGGGACGATCGGGGCGACGAATAAAACTGCCGCTGGCGGTGGATTGCGTCCACGTCTGCCACTGAAGCTCGTTGGGACCGACCGTCTGTCCCAATCCGATGTCGGTCTTGGCGACGAGAACATCAACGGTCGGCAATTGGGCGACTGGTTGAGGCGGGGGAGCACCGCTGTCCGACGAACTGCTTGCGAGATAAGCCGCGAGGGCGCCGGCTATGAGGGCGATCGCTAGGACAATAAAACGGGCGGGCTTCATAACTTTACTCTCACACTACCCCGAGCGGGTTCTCCGCCGTTCAGGAACATAGCTGGCCAGACGTCAAAGTGACGTTAATGAAGCCGATCCAACTCGGGCGAACGGCGGCTGCGGCCCGCCTTTTCCGGCGGGCGCGCGAGGCTCCGATCTAGTGGCGGAACGGATAGGCGAGCTGGCCGCCGATCTCGCTCGGCATCTCCGCTTCGTCCTTGCCATAGTCCTGCGGCAGCTCGTTCGCCGGCATCCGGAAGGTCCCGAACAGGATGTCCCAGAGCGGGAAGGTGCCGGCAAAATTGGTATTGCCGCCCTGCTCGAGCGAGGTGTGGTGCCAGCGGTGAAACACCGGCGTCGCCAGCACGTATTTGAACGGTCCAAACGTCCAGTTGAGATTGGCGTGCACGAACGCCGAATGGAAGGTGGTGAACGGCCCGAGCCAGATCATTACGTTCGGCGAGATGCCGACGGTGAGCAGCACGACGTCGACGCCGATCGTGCCGAGCACGAGATTCACCGGATGGAAGCGCGCCGCTGAGATCCAGCCCAGCTCCTCCGAGGAATGATGGATCGCATGGTACTTCCAGAAGCCGCCGCCGTGAAACAGCCGGTGCAGCCAGTACAGCATGAAATCCGACAGGATGAGGAACAGCGCCGCCTGCGCCCAGAGCGGCAGCTCCGAGAGCGGACCGTGACCGTTGTCGTAGAAGGCGATCAGCTCGTCGGGATCGTGGATGTTGAAGACGACGCCGGCAGCCACGATCAAGAGCCCGATCCGCATCGTGCGCGCAAACACCGGCACGAAGAACCAGTAGCAGATGTCGGTGACGATCTCGCGCTTGCGCCACCATGGCACGCCGGGATTGCAGGCCCAGAAATGCTCGAGCACCGTGAAGACCACCGCGAGCGCCGCGGTAACGGGAATGACCTTTGCGATGGTCTCGCCAAGCATCAGGGCGACGTCCATGGGCAGGCTCGACATCAGCGTCTCACTTCTCATCTGTCTCGGCTTTACGCCTACGCTTCGAAATTTAAGGGAGCGTGAAGCCGCTTCCGCATATCGGCGACTTTTCGTTCCGCCGGCCGCAAGTGCCGCGAATTCGGGCGAGCGCCTTAAGAGGAAATTGACTCTGGTGAAAAGCATCACGCCACGATCGAGTTTCCGTGATCAGGTTAACCGTACCGCAACGGCTGAGCTCTCATCCTCGCAACGCTAGAGAATTGCGCCGAACGAAGCCACCCACACCCACATGGAGTTTTACTCATGAAGAACCTGATTGCGCGTTTCGTGAAGGACGAATCCGGCGCCACCGCCATCGAGTACGGCCTGATCGCCGCCGGCATCGCGCTCGCGATCATCACCGTCGTCAACAACCTCGGCACCTCGCTGAACTCCAAGTTCGGCTCGATCAGCAGCTCGCTGAAGTAAGCGCCCGACCAGTTGCAGCAGAAGCCCCGGATACGTCCGGGGCTTTGTCTTTCCGGAAAGCCTTGAGTTCCAGTGGCGTTGCGTAAAACCAGAGCCGATGCCGTGTTCGAGACGGCAGCTTCCGCGCATAGCGAGGCGCCGACCTATTGGGTCTGCCTTGCGCTGTTGCTCGCACTGGTCGCGCTCGCGGCCCGGATCGCCAGCATCTGGTGATCTCCGCCGCATCCCGTTTCAGGTTTGTTTAGCACTGACGGCTAGAATCCCGCGAGCTCCGATCCCGCGCCGGCCAGCGCGCCCTTGAGAAGCAGATCATGATCCTCGACCTCGCGCGCCTTCTGCTCTTCCCGGCCCTGATAGCCTTCGCCGCCGCGAGCGACCTGTTCACGATGACCATCTCGAACCGGGTATCGCTGGCGCTGGTCGCCGGCTTCTTCGTCCTTGCGCTGGCGGGTGGCATGGCACCTTACGACATGCTGACCCATGTCGGCGCCGGTGCCCTGATGCTGGTCGTCGCATTCGGCTGCTTTGCCATGGGCTGGGTCGGCGGCGGCGACGCGAAAGTCGCAGCCTCGGTCGCGCTTTGGTTCGGCTTTACCCATCTGATGAACTTCCTGCTCTACGCCTCGCTGTTCGGCGGCGCGCTGACCCTGCTGCTACTCCAGTTTCGGCAATGGCCGTTGCCTTACGGACTTGCCGGACAGGCCTGGCTCGCGCGGCTGCACGCCAAGGAGGGCGACATCCCCTACGGCATCGCGCTCGCGATCGGCGCGCTGATGGTCTATCCGGAGACGGAATGGGTGAAAGCGATTGATCTCGCTCACCTCGCGCTGCGCTGAACACTCCGGATAAACCCGGCGTTAAGGCGATTTAGATACGCCTCATTAACCATGCTTTGACGTTTAGCTGGTCAACTGCCATCACGGCGGCGGCAGCGTCGCGGCGTCTTGTGGAAAGTGAAGCGTAATGAATACCGCACGCATTGTCGTCCTGACGGTTGCTATCGGTGCCGGCGGCATCGCCGCATACCCGGCGAGCGGGTCCGACAGCCCGGCGCCTGCTCCGACCGCTCAGCTTCCGACCGTCAATGTCCTGCAACTGAAGCCGGAACAGACCGAGACGCTTTTACGTGCGCGCCAGACCGGCACGCTGTCGCTGCGCAGTATCGCCGACGTCAAAGCCAAGAACGAGAACGAGAACGAGCCGGCGCGCAGGCGCGGCGAGAGCGTCTCGATCGTTCGCTTCGGCATTCCGAGCCAGATGACTGCATAGAAGTGACGATGGGGGCTTTCGATATGAAATGCAGGGGCAATCGGGCGGCGCTGCGGACCAGCATGGTCCGCGCCCTGTCGTTTTCAGGCGCGCTCGCACTGACGCTCAATCCGGCGCTCACCCCGGTCATCGCCGCCGACTATCGCAACGCGGCGCCGATCGCGGCCGACGGCCAGATGAACGCGCGTTTCCTGTCGCTCGGCGTCGGCAAGTCGATCGTGATCGACCTGCCGCGTGAGATCAAGGACGTGCTGGTCGCTGATCCCAAGATCGCCAACGCGGTGGTCCGCTCGGCGCAGCGCGCCTATATCATCGGTGCGGCCGTCGGCCAGACCAACATCGTGTTCTTCGATTCCGCCGGCCAGCAGATCGCGGCCTATGACATCGCGGTCAAGCGCGACCTCAACGGCATCCGCGCCGCGCTGAAGCAGGTCTCGCCCAACTCGGATATCCAGATCGACGGTCTCGGCGAGAATGTCATCCTGACCGGCACGGCGGCCAACCCGATCGAGGCCCAGCAGGCCAACGACCTCGCCGCGCGCCTTGCCGGCGGCGCCGACAAGGTGGTGAACTCCATCGTGGTCCGCGGCCGCGACCAGGTCATGCTGAAGGTGACGGTCGCCGAAGTCGCGCGCAACATCATCAAGCAGCTCGGCATCGACCTCTCTGCCAATCTCGCTTACGGCACCGCGGTGGTGAACTTCACCAACTCCAACCCGTTCACGGCCCTGGGCCGCAACCTGGTGTCCGGCAACAGCCTTGACACGAAGTTCGGCTCGACCCCCTCCGTGCAGGCGACGCTGCGCGCGATGGAAACCGCGGGCGTGATCCGCACGCTCGCCGAGCCGAACCTGACCGCGATCTCGGGCGAGTCGGCGACCTTCATCGCCGGCGGTGAATTCCCGGTGCCGGCGGGCTATGCCTGCGATCCGACCACGCACGTCTGTACCACCCAGATCAGCTTCAAGAAGTTCGGCATCTCGCTCAACTTCACGCCGGTCGTCCTGACCGAAGGCAAGATCAGCCTGCGCGTCATGACCGAGGTCTCGGAGCTCTCCAACGACAATTCGATCACGCTGTCGCAGGCGGTCACCTCGAGCACGGTGAACTCGCTGACGGTGCCCTCAATCAAGACCCGACGGGCCGAGACCACGCTGGAAATTCCCTCCGGCGGCGCGATGGCGATGGCGGGCCTGATCCAGGAGCAGACCAAGCAGGCGATCAGCGGCTTGCCCGGGCTGATGCAGCTTCCGGTGCTCGGCACGCTGTTCCGCAGCCGCGACTACGTCAATAACCAGACCGAGCTGGTGGTTCTGGTGACGCCCTACATCGTGCGCGCCGTCGCGCAGAAGGACCTGTCGCGTCCGGATGACGGCTTTGCCGCGCCTTCCGATCCACAGGCCGAGCTGCTCGGCAACATCAACCGCATCTATGGCGTGCCGGGCCGGGTCGATCCCGCGCGGAATTACCGCGGCACCTACGGCTTCATCACGGACTGAGGCGGAACGGGGACTTCGAGAATGACCACCAGATCACCCCAGAATCGCAACAGCGCCCTTCGCGTCAGCGGCGCGCTCGTCGGCATTGCGATCGCGCTCGGCGCCTGCACTCATACCGACGAGGCGGTCACCGCCTCCATTCCCGAGGATTACAAGCAGCGCCACCCGATCGCGATCGAGGAGCAGAACCGCTCCATCGTCGTCTTCGTCGGCCACGCGCGCGGCGGCCTGACCGCAGCCCAGCGCGCCGACGTCATGGGCCTGGCGTCGACCTGGACGCATGAGGGCACCGGTGCGATCCATATCGACGTGCCGACCGACACACCCAATGCGCGCCCGGCTGCGGAAACGCTGCGGGAAATCCAGGCCATACTGGCTGCCGCCGGCCTGCCGCCGCGCGGCGTCATCGTGCGCCGCTATCACCCCGAAGACCAGCGCTTCCTGCCGCCGATCCGCCTGACCTATTCCAGGATCGCCGCGATCGCGGGTCCCTGCGGGCTATGGCCGGAAGATCTCGGTCCTTCCGCCAAGAACCCGCGATGGTTCGAGAACAAGTCCTATTACAATTTCGGCTGCAGCTATCAGCGCAACATGGCTGCAATGATAGATAATCCGTCGGATCTCGAGCAGCCGCGGCCTGAAACGCCGGCCTACACCACCCGCCGCAGTGAAGCCTTCGAGAAATATCGCAAGGGCATGACGACGGCGACCACCTATCCCGAGGCCGAAAAGGCCAAACTCAGCGACACCGGCAAATGATCAGCTACGCTCGCCAGACTCACGAAGAGCAGCCGCAGGGCGCGCCGCCGCCGGCAGAGGAGCATATTGCACCTGCCCCGCGCGTCTCGGTCCAGGCGTTCTGCGAGACCGTGGAGACCGCCGCCGCCGTGCAGTCGGCCGGCGAGGACCGCCGCCTCGGCAAGGCTCATCTGAAGATCCAGATGGGCGGCATCGTGGCTGCGGCCGAAGCCTATCGCTCCGCGCCCACACCGAACGTGATCGTCCTGGAGAGCGACGGGCGGGCTGACCTGCTCGGCGGGCTCGACCAGCTTGCGACAGTCTGCGATGCCGGCACCCGCGTCGTCGTGATCGGCCGCATCAACGACGTCATGCTCTATCGCGAGCTGGTACGCCGCGGCGTCAGCGACTATGTGCTGGCACCGGTTGGCCCGATCGACGTGGTGCGATCGATCTGCAATCTGTTCTCGGCGCCGGAAGCCAAGGCGGTCGGCCGCATCATCGCGGTCGTCGGCGCCAAGGGCGGCGTCGGCGCCTCCACCATCAGCCACAATGTCGCCTGGGCGATCGCGCGCGACCTCGCCATGGACGCGGTGGTCGCCGATCTCGATCTCGCCTTCGGCACCGCCGGGCTCGACTACAACCAGGATCCGCCGCAGGGCATCGCCGATGCCGTGTTCTCGCCGGACCGCGTCGATACGGCCTTCGTCGACCGCCTGCTGTCGAAATGTACCGACCATTTGAGCCTGCTGGCTGCGCCGGCCACGCTCGACCGGGTCTATGATTTCGGCACCGACGCCTTTGACGCGGTGTTCGACACGCTGCGCTCGACCATGCCCTGCATCGTGCTCGACATCCCGCACCAATGGACGGGCTGGACCAAGCGCGCCTTGATCGGGGCGGACGACATCCTGATCGTGGCCGCGCCCGACCTTGCGAACCTGCGCAACACCAAGAACCTGTTCGACCTCTTGAAAGCGGCCCGGCCGAACGATCGGCCGCCACTGTACTGCCTGAACCAGGTTGGCGTCCCCAAACGCCCCGAAATCGCCGCCACCGAGTTCGCCAAGGCGATCGAGAGCCAGCCGATCGCCTCGATCCCGTTCGAGCCCCAGACTTTCGGCTCGGCCGCCAATAACGGCCAGATGATCGCGGAAATCTCGGCCAACCATAAGTCGATCGACATGTTCCTCCAGATCGCCCAGCGCCTGACCGGCCGCAGCGAGACCAAGAAACAAAAGTCGTCGTTCCTTTCACCCCTGATTGAGAAGTTGCGCGGAAAATAGCCGCCGCATGGAGTCGTTAAGTGTTCGGTAAGCGTAGCGGAACAGACACTGATCTTCGGGCCCCCAAGCCCGGCGCCGTGTCGCCAGAGCCTGCCCAGGCCCCGGCGCCGAGTGTTTCGCGCGCGCCGCCGCCCCCGGCCATCGCCTCGCCGCCGCTGGCGCCGATCAAGGCTCCGCCGCCTCCGCCGATGGAGAGCCGCCGCTCGGACAACTACTACGAGGTCAAGGCGACCATCTTCGGCGCCCTGATCGAGGCGATCGACCTCGCCCAGCTCGCCAAGCTCGACTCCGAATCCGCGCGCGAGGAAATCCGCGACATCGTCAACGAGATCATCGCGATCAAGAACATCGTGATGTCGATCGCCGAGCAGGAGGAACTGCTCGACGACATCTGCAACGACGTGCTCGGCTACGGTCCGCTCGAGCCGCTGCTGTCGCGCGACGACATCGCCGACATCATGGTCAACGGCGCCAACACGGTGTTCATCGAAGTCGGCGGCAAGATCCAGCGCACCGGCATCCGCTTCCGCGACAACCAGCAGCTCCTCAACATCTGCCAGCGCATCGTCAGCCAGGTCGGCCGGCGCGTCGACGAATCCTCGCCGATCTGCGACGCCCGTCTCGCCGACGGCTCCCGCGTCAACGCCATCGTGCCGCCGCTGTCGATCGACGGCCCCGCGCTCACCATCCGCAAGTTCAGGAAGGACAAGCTGACGCTGGATCAGCTCGTCAAGTTCGGCGCGATCACCCCTGAAGGCGCCGAGATCCTCCAGATCATCGGCCGCTGCCGCTGCAACGTGCTGATCTCCGGCGGTACCGGCTCGGGCAAGACCACGCTGCTCAACTGTATGACCAACTACATCGAGCACGACGAGCGCGTGATCACCTGCGAGGACGCGGCCGAGCTCCAGCTCCAGCAGCCTCACGTGGTGCGGCTGGAAACCCGTCCGCCCAACATCGAGGGTGAAGGCCAGGTCACGATGCGCGAATTGGTGCGCAACTGCCTGCGTATGCGCCCCGAACGCATCATCGTCGGCGAAGTCCGCGGACCCGAAGCCTTCGACCTGTTGCAGGCCATGAACACCGGCCATGACGGCTCGATGGGCACGCTGCACGCCAACAATCCGCGCGAGGCGCTGTCGCGCTGCGAATCCATGATCACGATGGGCGGCTTCTCCCTGCCCTCGCGCACCATCCGCGAAATGATCTGCGCCTCCATCGACGTCATCATCCAGGCCGCCCGCCTGCGCGACGGTTCGCGCCGCATCACCCACGTCACCGAGGTGATGGGCATGGAAGGCGACACCATCATCACCCAGGACATCTTCCTCTATGACCTCGTGGGCGAGGACGCCAACGGCAAGATCATCGGACGGCATCGCTCGACCGGCATCGGCCGCCCCCGCTTCTGGGAGCGCGCCCGCTATTACGGCGAGGAGAAGCGCCTTGCCGCCGCGCTCGATGCGGCGGAAGTGGCGGCTAAGACGTGAGCGGTAACGCACCATGAAGATGCAAGTCCTCGCCCTCACCTTTCTCGCCACCGCCGCCGTCGGCGGCGTCGCCTGGGTTTTCCTCTATCCGCTGTTGTCCGGCGAGCGAAAGGCAGAGAACCGCCGCGCCTCCGTCGCGCGCGCCGAGCCGGTCGCGGCACGGCAGGCCGAGAAAAGCCAGCGCTCGCGCCGCGAGCAGGTCGAGAGCACGCTCAAGGATCTCGAGCAGCGTCGCCTTCAGGAAAAGAGCGTTCCGCTCAATGTGCGGCTGTCGCAGGCCGGGCTCGACTGGACGCCGCAGAAATTCTGGATCGTCTCGGCCGCGCTCGGCGGCGTGTTCTTCTTCCTCGCCATGTTCGTTGGCGGCGGATTGCTGGGGGCCGTGGGCCTTGCCTTCGCTGGCGGCTTCGGCCTGCCGCGCTGGATGCTGAGCTTCCTGAAGAAGCGCCGCGAGAACAAGTTCCTGGCAGCGCTCCCGGACGCCGTCGACGTCATCGTCCGCGGCATCAAGGCCGGCCTGCCGCTGTTCGAATCGATCAAGGTCGTCGCGGCCGATTCGCCGGAGCCGCTGCGCAGCGAATTTTTGGCGATCATCGAGACCCAGGCGATCGGCATGCCGCTGGGTGAGGCCTGCTCGCGTCTCTATGAGCGCATGCCGTTGCCGGAGGCGAACTTCTTCGGCATCGTCGTGTCGATCCAGCAGAAATCCGGCGGCAACCTCTCCGAGGCACTCGGCAACCTCTCCAAGGTGCTGCGCGACCGCAAGAAGATGAAGGAAAAGATCCAGGCGATGTCGATGGAGGCCAAGGCCTCGGCCGGCATCATCGGCTCGCTGCCGCCGATCGTGATGTTCCTCGTCTATCTCACGACCCCGCAATACATCTCGCTGCTGTGGACCCATCCCACCGGTCAGCTCATGCTGGTCGGCTGCGTCGTCTGGATGTCGATCGGCATCATGGTGATGAAGAAAATGATCAACTTCGATTTCTGACGGTGCCAGTATGGTCGATCTCCTCGTCACGAAACTGCACGACGTTCACTTCATGACGATGCTGCTGGCGGCGATCGCCGCCAGTGCCACCGTCTACACGCTGGTGATGCCGCTGTTCGCCGGCGAAGGTCTTGCCAAGCGCATGAAATCGGTGGCAAGCGAGCGCGAGCGCATCCGGCAGCGCGAGCGCGACCGGCTCGCCAAGTCCGAGAAGGTCTCGCTGCGACAGACGCCGAAGCAGCTCGTCTCCAGGGTGGTCGAGGACTTCAACCTCACCAAATGGCTGGCGCAGGAAGCCGCGCGCGAGAAGCTCGTGATGGCAGGCTATCGCGGCCAGGCGCCCTACATCACCTTCCTGTTCGCCCGCATGGTGACGCCGCTCGTGCTGTTCGTCGGCTCCATGCTCTACGTGTTCCTGATCGCGCATATGCAGCAGTCGCTGCCGATCAAGGTCGGTATCTGCGTCGGCGCCGCCTATCTCGGCCTCCAGGCGCCGATGCTGTTCCTGAAGAACGCGATCTCCAAGCGCCAGCTTTCGATCAAGCGCGCCTTTCCCGACGCGCTCGACCTGCTGCTGATCTGCATCGAGTCCGGCATGTCGGTCGAGATGGCGTTCCGGAAAGTCGCGACCGAGATCGTCGGCCAGTCGATCGCGCTCTCGGAGGAATTCACGCTGACCACGGCCGAGCTGTCCTACTTGCAGGACCGCAAGGTGGCCTATGAGAACCTGGCGCGGCGTACCGGCCTCGAAGGCGTCAAATCGGTCTGCCTCGCGCTCCAGCAGGCGGAGCGCTACGGCACCCCGCTCGGCCACTCCTTGCGCGTGATGGCGCAGGAAAACCGCGACATGCGCATGAACGAAGCCGAGAAGAAGGCCGCCGCGCTGCCGCCGAAGCTGACGGTGCCGATGATCCTGTTCTTCCTGCCGGTGCTGTTCGTCGTCATTCTCGGACCGACCGGCATCAAGGTCTCCGAGCTGCACTGACGGCTCGCGCGGGCCGCACACCGGCCCGCGTCGAACAAGCCCAGAACACTGTGAAATCAAATGCGAGCCGAGGCGTGCCTCGGCTCGCACCGATTCAACAAGAACTCGTCCGGCTTTGGCCAGCTATTCGGATTGGCTGAGGGAAGCGACCGGCACCGGCATGCGCTTGGTCTGACTGCGCGGTGCGTCGTTGCGGCTGAGCATTTCCTTGAGGTAGGCGACGTTGGCCGCGGCCTCGTCCGGCGGCAGGTCGGCCTTGACGATGGTCTCGGCTTCCGCGAAGCGTCCCTGCAGGCCCACCACCAGTGCAAGATTCTGCCGCACCCGCGCGCTGGCGCGTGGCGAGGCATAGGCCTGCCGGAGCGTCTCTTCCGCCCGCGGCAGCTCCTTCGTGAGCATGTAGGAGAGGCCGAGATTGGACAGGACGCCGGGATCGCCGGGCGTGATCTTCAGCGCGCTGACATAGTAGCGGCGCGCCTCCTCGTGCTTGCCCATCTGGTCGAGGCAGGTGCCCTGCACGGAGAGCAGGCGCCAGTCCGGATTGTCGGGCGAGTGCGCCTTCGACAGCACGTCGAAGGCCTGCTGGAAATTGCCGTTGTCGGCGAGCGCGCGGCCATAGAGCGCCAGAAGCGGCTTGTTGCCGGGATGGGCGATGGTTGCCTGCTCCAGCACCGCGGCGGCCTGCGCGCGCTGGCCGTTGGCGCGCAGCGCCTGGCCATAGGCGAGCGCGGCATCGGGATCCTTGGGATTGGCGCGGTAGCGCTCGCCATAGATGTCGGCGGCGCGGGCAGGATCTGCGGGCGCGGCGGCTTCTGCGCGCGGCGTCACCGAGCCCGTGATGTCGGCCATGGTCTGGCACCCGCCTAGGCTTGCGGCCAAGACCGCTACCAGCGAGCTGGACGCAAGAAGCCGGGCAACACAAAACCGCTGACGCATGACGCTTTGACTCTCGAGCCGTTTGATCGAGCCGAACGCGCCAGCAATAGACTGTTAACCCTAACGGCCGGTTAACGCGGGCCATGGCGCGCCGGCCGACGGCGCCGCGTCGAGGTCACTTCCGGGATTTGGTGTCGCCTCTTCGTAGCTGCGCGATCGAATCGCCGAAGGTGCCACGAGGCGCGGCTCAATATTCCATGGCCAGCCGCTTCCTGACCTCGTCGAGGCGCTTGTCGAGCGCGTCGAAGCGCGCATGGACCGCGCGGTCGTGGAGATAGAAAACGTAGCCGCCGGCGAGGAATGCGAAGATCCAGTGATGATGCTCGACATAGGCGAAGACCGCCTCGATGGCCTGGCCGAAAAACGCGACCACGCTCCACAGAAATTCCATTGCATTCCCTCCCGGCACGGCTCGCCTTGGACCCGCTCTTGGACCCGCAGGCACCGACGCCGCGGGCGCGTTTTGCCGGAACCTAGCATGGTGACGGCGAGGCGAGTAGCGGCTCGCGGGGGCGCGCCGGGGTGACGGCGAAGCCGATTGCAGGTGCCGCGAAACTCTGCAAAGTCTCTTGTCATCCAATCTGAACCATCTTGGGCCGGACCCGCCAATGCCTTCCGTATTCGAAACGTCGTCTGCCGCCGTTCCCATTACCTTCGTGACCAAATCGAGCTGGGACCAGGTCGCCGAGACGCTGTCGCCGCCGCAACGCCAGTTCGCAGCGGCCAACGGCTTTGCCGGAAAGCCGGGCGCATATCTCGCATTGCCCGCGCCGGACGGCGCGATCGCAGGGGTGCTGTTCGGCCTCGAGGACGAGGCCGCACGATCGCGCGACTTGTTCCGGGCAGGCAGCCTGCCGGGGCTGCTGCCGCCGGGCACCTATCGCTTCGCCAATGCGCCGCACGATACGCGCCTCGCCGCCCTCGCCTTTGCGCTCGGCAGCTACCGCTTTGCCCGTTACCGCAAGGCGGATGCGCCCGAGGTCAGGCTGGTGCCGCCCGACGGGGTCGACGCTGTTGAGATTTCGCGGATTGCGGAAGCTGCGTGTCTGGCGCGCGATCTCGTCAACACCCCCGCCAACGACATGGGGCCGGAGGAACTCGCGGCGGCCGCGCAGGCGCTTGCCGCCGAGTTCAGCGCAAGCTTTGGCTGCATCATCGGCGACGAATTGAAGGCGCAGAATTTTCCGCTGATCCATGCCGTCGGCATGGCCTCGACCCGCGCGCCGCGACTGATCGACATCACCTGGGGCAACCCTGCGCATCCCAAGGTCACGCTGGTCGGCAAGGGCGTCTGCTTCGATACCGGCGGGCTCGACCTGAAGCCGTCGAGCGGCATGCTGATCATGAAGAAGGACATGGGCGGTGCCGCCAACGTGCTGGCGCTCGCGCGCATGGTGATGGGCGCCAAGCTCAAGGTGCGGCTGCGCGTGCTGATCCCCGCCGTGGAGAATGCGGTCGCCGGCAACGCCTTCCGGCCGCTCGACATCTTCCCCTCGCGCAAGGGGATCACGGTCGAGATCGGCAACACCGATGCCGAGGGCCGCCTGGTGCTCGCTGACGCGCTGGCGCTGGCGGACGAGGAGAAGCCCGATCTGCTGATCGACCTGGGCACGCTGACCGGCGCGGCGCGCGTCGCGCTGGGGCCGGATTTACCGCCCTTTTATACTAATCCGCTGAGGTGGTGACTCACGGTGGGGCTTTCCAAATCAGCGGGTCGATGATTCAACATGGCAATTGGAGGGAGTTGCCATGGGCCAGCCGATTGCGGTTCGGACGGATTTGACGGCGGTTGAGGTGCGCCGGTTAGCGCGGCGGGCGAAGGACAGCGATCAGGTTCGGCGGCTTCTGGCGATTGCTGCGGTGCTCGATGGCGCCTCGCGCACGGAGGCCGCCAAGGTCGGCGGGATGGACCGGCAGACGCTACGCGACTGGGTGATCCGGTTCAACGAGCAAGGGCCGGATGGTTTGATCAATGTCCCCGCGCCAGGTGCGCCGGCGAAGCTCAACGAGGAGCATCGGGCGTTTCTGGCGCAGATCGTGGACGAAGGGCCGATCCCGGCCATCCATGGCGTGGTGCGCTGGCGGGCGTGTGACCTGATCATGCGGCTGCACGAGGAGTTTGGCATCTCGGTATCAGACGACACGGTCTATCGCGCCCTCAAGGACCTCGGCTTCTCACACGTCAGCGCCCGGCCGAGAGCTTACAAGCAGGATCCCGATGCGATCGAGGCATATAAAAAAACTTCCACTCCAGCGTGGAGGACATCCGCAGCAGCCTTGCGCCGGACACGCCGGTAGAGGTGTGGTTCCAGGATGAGATGCGGGTGGGCCAGAAGAATAAGCTCACCTATCGCTGGGCCAGAAAGGGATCGCGGCCGCGGGCAGCCCATGACCAGCGTACGCAATCGACGTACCTGTTCGGTGCCGTATGTCCTGAACTCGGAACTGGCGCCGCTCTGGTACTACCTTTCTGCAACACCGAAGCAATGCAGCTTCATCTCGATGAGATATCCACCAAGGTCAGCCATGGTGCCCACGCCATCATCATCCTCGATCAGGCTGGATGGCACGGAGCGAAGCAGCTGAGCGTTCCGCACAACATCTCGCTGCTGCCATTGCCGCCGCGTTCGCCCGAGCTGAACAGCCAGGAGAACATCTGGCAGTTCATGCGCCAAAATTGGCTGTCAAACCGCGTCTTCAAATCCTACGACGACATCGTCGACCACTGCTGTTACGCCTGGAACACCCTCATCGCGCAGCCGTGGAAGATCATGTCGATCGGGCTCCGCGATTGGGCTTACATCGGTCGATCATTATGAGGATTGGTATTACACCAATGATGAGACGCTTGCTGCCGACGTCGCGCGCTGCGCCGTCAGGGAGAACGATCCGTTGTGGCGCATGCCGCTATGGCCGGCTTACGATTCCTGGCTGGACTCCAAGACGGCCAATATTACCAACGCGCCATCGGGCACCTTCGCCGGCTCGATCACCTGCGCGCTGTTCCTGCAGCGTTTCGTCGAGCAGGCGAAGAGCTGGCTGCATATCGACATCTACGCCTGGACGCCATCGGCGAAACCCGCGCGACCCGAGGGCGGCGAATGCCAGGCCGCGCGCGCACTCTACCTACTGCTGAGCGAACGCTATGCATGACAAGCGGCTGACCCCGGCGCGCGGCGACATCGCGGCGAAATATCTCGAAGGCAAGGTGCAGGCGGAGCGCTTCGTCACCGGCGAGGAGTTCGAGGTGATCGAGGCGATCGCGCCGCTGCGCGAACAGCCGTCGTCGAACGCGATGCTGATGTCGGAGGCGCTGCGCGGCGAGCGCATCACGGTCTACGATCGCAACGGCGAAGGCTGGGCCTGGGGCCAGCTCGTAAGCGACGGCTATGTCGGCTGGATTCCCGATGCGGCGCTCGCCAAGCCCGCGGCTGCGCCAACACACAGGGTCGGCGCGCTCCGGACCTTTGCCTTTCCCGGCCCGTCGATCAAGCTGCCGCCATCCGAAACGCTCGTGATGGGGTCGAAGGTTGCCGTGACACGCGACGATGGCCCCTTCGCGATTACCCGCGAGGGACACTATCTGCCGAAGACGCACCTCGTCGCTCTCGACCACCGCGAGCCGGACTTCGTCACCGTGGCCGAGCGCTTCGTCGGCACGCCCTATCTCTGGGGCGGCAAGAGCTCACTGGGCATCGATTGCTCCGGGCTGGTCCAGGTTTCACTGACCGCCGCTGGCATCGGCTGCCCGCGCGACAGCGACATGCAACTGGCGGGTCTGGGACGAACCCTGGGGCTGCATGAGAGGACCAGGCTGCAACGCGGCGATCTGATCTTCTGGAAGGGCCATGTCGCGATCGTGCGCGACGGCAGCACCATGGTCCACGCCAACGCGCATCACATGGCGGCGGTGATCGAGGCGACCGAGCCCGCGATCGCGCGGATCAAGCAGGCCGGAAGCGAGGTCGTCGCGATCAAGCGGCTCTAACCCAGAGCGTCATTCCGGGGCACGCGCACCAACGCGCGAACCCGGAATGACAGCAACTACGTCGCCACCGCCCCATTCCCTGCCGTCTCCAGCCGGAACGCCGCCGCAAACAGCGCGCGCGTGTAATCTGTCTTCGGGTTCTTGAACAGCTCCGCCGCCTGCCCTTCCTCGACCACCTTGCCGCCGCGCATCACGATCAGATGGCTGGCGAGCGAGGCTACGACGCGAAGGTCATGCGAGATGAACATGTAGGTGAGATTGCGCTTGCGCTGCAATTCGCGCAGCAGATCGACCATCTGCGCCTGGAACAGCATGTCGAGCGCGCTGGTCGGCTCGTCCAGTACGACGAAATCGGGCTCGAGCACGATCGCGCGTGCGATGCTGATGCGCTGGCGCTGGCCGCCGGAAAATTCATGCGGATAGCGGAAGCGCGTCTCCGGATTGAGGCCCACATCCTCCAGCGCCTTGATGACGCGCGCCTCGCTGTCCTCGCGCGACAGTTTTGGCTGATGCACCGAGAGGCCCTCGCCGACGATATCGGCGACCGACATGCGCGGACTGAGCGAGCCGAACGGATCCTGGAACACGACCTGCATGTCGCGCCGGAACGGGCGCATCTCCTTGAAACGCAGGCCCTGGATGTCTTTCCCCAGGAAGACGATGCGGCCGTTCGACGAGATCAGACGCAACAGCGCCAGCCCGAGCGTGGTCTTGCCGGAGCCGGACTCGCCGACGACGCCGAGCGTTTCGCCCTTGCGCACGGCGACGCTGACGCCGTCGACCGCCTTGATGTGGCCGACGGTCTTGCGCAGGAAGCCGCGCTTGATCGGAAACCAGACTTTTAGCGCGTCCGCCGACATCACGACCGGCGCGTTCGGCTGCGGCGGCGCCGGATCCGGCCTCGGCTCGGCCGCGAGCAGGTCGCGCGTATAGGGATGCTTGGGACTGTTGAAGACCTGCTCGACCGGGCCCTGCTCGACGATCTTGCCGCCGTTCATCACGCAGACGGTGTCAGCGATGCGGCGCACGATGCCGAGGTCGTGGGTGATGAAGAGCAGGCTCATGCCGAGGCGCGAGCGGATCTCGGCGAGCAGCGCCAGGATCTGCGCCTGCACCGTGACGTCGAGCGCCGTGGTCGGCTCGTCCGCAATCAGGAGGTCGGGTTCGTTGGCGAGCGCCATCGCGATCATCACGCGCTGACGCTGGCCGCCGGAGAGCTGGTGCGGATAGCTCGCGAGCCGGGTCTCGGGATCTGGGATGCCGACCTGGGTGAGCAGCTCCAGCGTCCGCTTGCGCGCCAGCGCATTGCTGGTCGGATTGTGGAGCTGGATGATCTCGCCGATCTGCGCCTCGATCGTGTGTAACGGATTGAGCGAGGTCATCGGCTCCTGGAAGATGATCGAGATGTCGCTGCCGCGGATGCCGCGCATCTCCTGTTCCGAGAGGTTCAGGATCTCACGCCCCTTGAAGCGGATGCTTCCCGAGGGATGCGAGGCGTTCGGATAGGGCAGGAGCTTCATGACCGAGAGCGCGCTGACCGACTTGCCGGAGCCGGATTCGCCGACCAGCGCCACGCATTCGCCGCGCTTGATCTGGAACGACACCTTGTCGACGGCGAGCGTCGTGCCGCCGCCCTGGTGGAAGGCCACCGAGAGGTCGCGCACGCTGAGCAGGGGTTGGTTGATCGCGTCCATCGCTTACCTGAACGTCTTGCGCGGATCGAAGGCGTCGCGCACTGCTTCGCCGGTGAAGATCAGGAGCGACAGCATGATCGCGACGGCGAAGAAGCCGGAGAAGCCGAGCCACGGCGCCTGCACGTTGGCCTTGGCCTGCGCCAGCATCTCGCCGAGCGACGGCGAGCCGGGCGGCAGGCCGAAGCCGAGGAAGTCGAGGGCCGTCAGCGTCATCACCGACGAGGAGACTATGAACGGCAGGAACGTCATCGTCGCGACCATGGCGTTCGGCAGCAGGTGGCGGAACATGATCACGGCATTGGAGACCCCGAGCGCCCGCGCAGCCTGGATGTATTCGAAATTCCGCCCGCGCAAGAACTCCGCGCGCACGAGGCCGACCAGCGCCACCCAGTGAAACAGCACCATGATGCCGAGCAGGATGAAGAAGCCCGGCGGGAGCACCGCCGATATGATGAGCAGCAGATAGAGATAGGGTATGGCGTTCCATATCTCGATGAAGCGCTGGAACAACAGATCTATCCAGCCGCCGAAATAGCCCTGCACGCCGCCGGCGATGATGCCGATGACGGACGAAACGATGGTCAACGTCAGGCCGAACAGCACCGAGATGCGGAAGCCGTAGATCAGCCGCGCGACCACGTCGCGGCCCTGGTCGTCGGTGCCGAGCCAGTTGTATTCGAGATCACGGCAGCTCTTCAGGCCCTTCTTCTCCACCACCGGCTTGCATTGCGCCTCCGTCAGCATCCAGGTCGGCGGCGACGGCGCGGGCGTCGGCAGGTCGAGATTGTGGGTGTCGTAGGAATAGCGGATCAGCGGCCAGACGATCATGCCGCCCTTGTCCTTGATCAGCTTCTGCAAGTAGGGATCGCGATAGTCGGCCGCGGTCTCGAAATCACCGCCAAAGGTGGTCTCCGAATAGGTGACGAAGGCGGGCCAGTAGAGACGGCCGTCGAACTTGATCATGAAGGGACGGTCGTTGGCGATCAATTCGGCGAACAGCGAGACCACGAACAGGACCATGAAGATCCAGAACGACCAGTAGCCGCGCCGGTTCGCCTTGAAGTTCTGCCAGCGCCGCTGGTTGAGCGGCGACGGGGCGAACGCCTTGCGCGGCGCCGGCGCGACCTCGCCGACCGGCGATGTGGTCTTGGTCTCGATCGGTGTGGGCGCGGTGACCGACATCAGACCTCCCGCGCCTCGAAATCGATCCGGGGATCGATCCACATATAGGTCAGATCGGAGATCAGATTGACCACGAGACCCATCAGCGAAAAGATGTAGAGCGTGCCGAACACGACGGGATAATCACGGTTGAGAACGCTTTCGAAACCGAGCAGCCCGAGCCCGTCCAGCGAGAAGATGGTCTCGATCAGAAGCGAGCCGGAGAAGAAGGCGCTGATGAAGGCGCCGGGGAAGCCCGCGATCACGATCAACATGGCATTGCGGAAGATGTGGCCATAGAGCACCTGGCGCTCGCTACAGCCCTTGGCCCGCGCAGTCATGACGTATTGCTTGCGGATCTCGTCCAGGAACGAGTTCTTGGTGAGAAACGTCATGGTCGCAAACGCACCGAGCGCCATCGAGATCAGCGGCAAGGTCAGGTGCCAGAAATAGTCGAGGATCTTCCAGTACCAGGGGAATTGCGACCAGCCGTCGGACGTCAGCCCGCGCAGCGGGAACCAGTTGAAGAAGGAGCCGCCGGCAAACAGGATGATCAGGAGGATCGCGAACAGGAAGCCGGGAATCGCGTAGCCGAGCACGATCACCGCCGAGGTCCAGGTGTCGAACCGCGCACCGTCCTTGACCGCCTTGCGAATGCCGAGCGGGATCGAGATCAGATACGTTATCAGCGTCAGCCAGATGCCGAGCGAGATCGAGACCGGCAGTTTCTCCTTGATGAGCTGAATGACGCTGACGGTGCGGAAATAGCTGGTGCCGAAATCGAACCGCGCGAAATTCCAGACCATCATCAGGAAGCGCTCGGGCGCCGGCTTGTCGAAGCCGAACTGCTGCTCCAGTTTCTTGATGAACTCGGGATCGAGCCCCTGCGCGCCGCGGTATTTCGAGTTGACCGCGTCGGCGCCGGCGCCGAGCTGTCCCGGCGCGCGCTGCGCGAAGTCGCCGCCACCCGAGATACGCGAGGTGCCGCCGGTGTCGGCGCCGGAGAGCTGCGCGATCACGCGCTCGACCGGGCCGCCCGGCGCGAATTGCACCACGACGAAGGAAATGAAGAGGATCCCGAGCAGCGTCGGGATCATCAGGAGAATGCGGCGGGCGATATAGGCGCTCATGAGCTACTTCGCCTGATCGAGCTTGGCGGCCTTGGCGGCGTCGAACCACCACAGGGTCCGCTCGCCGACGTCGCTGGAATAATCGCTGAGCTGGTAGCGCGGCAACTTCTCCGGGTGATCGAACATGTCCCAATAGGCCAGCCGGTGGCTGGTGTTATTCCATTGCGGCACCCAATAGCGCCCAGCACGAAAGACGCGATCGATCGCGCGGCAGGCGACCGTCAGCTCATCGCGCGTATTGGCCGCCATCGCCTTCTCCACCAGCGCGTCGATCGCCGGACTGGCGACGCCTGCCAGATTATACGATCCCTTCGTCGCTGCGGCCTGTGCGGTAAAATAGGTGCGCAGGCTGTCACCGGGTGTCGGCGTCATGCTGATGCGTTCGACTGTAACGTCGAAATCGAAGGCTTCGACGCGCGCGCGATGCTGAACGGCATCGACGAGGCGCAAACTGGCCTCGATCCCCAGCGTGTTCAGGTTCTTGATGAAGGACGCGTGATGCGGCTGGAACGACGGCTCTTCGATCAGGAACTCGACAGTAAAGACATCGCCGTTCGGCAGGAGACGCTTGCCGTCCTTGACCGGAAGCTTTGCCTCCTGGAGCAACTGCTGTGCCTTGCGCAACAGCGTGCGGTCCTGGCCTGAGCCGTCCGTTACCGGTGGTACGTAGGGCTCGCCGAACACCTCGTCGGGGACCTGCCCCCGATAAGGCTCAAGCAGCTTCAATTCCTCGGCCGTGGGCATGCCCTGTGCAACGAGGTCCGAGTTCTGGAACGGCGAGATTGTGCGCGCATAGGCGCCGTACATGATGGTCTTGTTGGTCCACTCGAAATCGAACGCGCAGTTCATGGCGTCGCGAATCTTGACGTCCTTGAACTTGTCGCGCCGGGTGTTGATGAACCAGCCTTGGCCACCCGACGGCGTGCGGTCCGGCACCTGTTCGCGCTTGACGCGGCCGTCCTTGACGGCGGGGAAATCGTAGCGCGTCGCCCAGATGCGTGAGGTGAATTCCTCGCGGTAAAGATAGTTCTTGCCGGTAAAGCCCTCGAACGCAACGTCCCGATCGCGGTAGAACTCGTAGCGCACGATGTCGAAATTGTTGCAGCCGCGGCAAACGGGAAGATCGGCCGCCCACCAATCCTTCACCCGCTCGAACTCGATGTAGCGGTTGATCTCGAATCTCCCGACCTTGTAGGGGCCAGACCCCAGCGGAACGTCGGTCGACGATTCGTCGAACGGCCGCGTCGCGTAATAGGCCTTCGAAAAGATCGGTAGGCCCGCCGCATAAAGCGGCACGTCGCGCGCGCGCTTCTCTGCAAAATTCACCACCACCGTGACGTCATCGAGCGCTTCGGCGCCTTTGACGTCGCGCATCTGCAACTGGATCAGCGGATGGCCCTTCTCCTTCAGCGTATTGATGGAGAAGGCGACGTCATGCGCGGTCAGCTTCGAGCCGTCGTGGAACCGCGCCTCGGGCCGGATCCTATAGCGATAGGCGAGCTTGTCGGGCGAGATCTGCACCGATTTGGCGGCATAGCCGTACATCGCGTCGGGCTCGTCGCCGGCATGCGCCATCAGCGAAACGAAGGTCAGGTCCATACCTTGCGCGCCCTCGCCCTTGAGGATGAAGGCGTTGAGCGAGCTGAACGTGAAATAGGATTGGTTGTAGGCGCGCACAGCCGGAATCAGCGAGAACGTGCCGCCCTTCGGCGCATCGACATTGACGTAGTCGAAATGGTGGAAGTCGGACGGATATTTGAGATCGCCGAACGCTGAGATGCCGTGCATCTCGGCCGGCATCTCCGATGCCGCCGCACGGCGCAGCCAGGACGGACCGAGCGATGCGCTTAAGGCACCGCCAGCGCCTACGGCCAGCACATGCCGACGTGAAAGCTGCGCCATGCGAACAATGTCCTTCACGACTTCTTTGCGATCCGCGCCGCCTTGTCTGCGTCGTACCACCAGATGAAGGGAAAACCGGACTGGCCGTATTTGGGCAATTCCGCTGGCCGGCCGAAACGATCCCACCGCGCCGTGCGCACCTTCGAATACGTCCACTGCGGCACGACATAGTGATTCCACAGGAGGACACGATCCAGCGCCTTAGTGGCGGCGACGAGATCGTCGCGGCTTTTCGCGAAGATCACCCCTTCGATCAACTTGTCGATGGCGGGATTCTTGATTCCGGCAATGTTGCGGGAACCAGCCGCGTCGGCGGCCTTGGAACCCCAGGCTTCGCGCTGCTCGTTGCCGGGAGACTGCGACTCTCCCCAAGAGTTGGTGACGATGTCGAAATCCCAATCGCGAAGCCTGTTCTCGTATTGGATCGGGTCGACGGTTCGCACGGTGACCGCGATGCCCAGCCGCTCCAACGACGGCTTGTAGAACAGGGTAACCCGTTCGAAGGCCGGATCCTGGCTCAACAATTCGAGGGCGAGCTGTGAGCCGGTCCTGGTATCAATCAGCTTGCGATCACGCACTTCGTAGCCGGCCTCTTTCAGCAGACGCAGCGCCTCACGCAGATTGTCGCGCACTGATTCCGGGCTGCCGCCAACCGGGTTGGTGTAGGGGGTCGTGAAGACCTCGGGCGGAACTTCGCCGCGCAAGGGTTCAAGAATCTCGAGTTCCTTCCCCTGCGGCAGTCCGGTAGCCATCAGGTCCTCAATGCCATCGAAATAGCTGCCGATGCGCTTGTACTGACCATAGAAAATCTGCTTGTTCATCTCCTCGAAGTCGAACGCGTAATTGAGCGCCCGTCGCACCCGGGGATCGCTGAACTTGGCGCGGCGCAGATTCGGCACAAATGCCTGCATCACGCCTGAGCTGCGATTGGGGAATTCTTCCAGGATCACGCGCTTTTCGGACACGGCGGGGAAATCATAAGCAGTGGCCCAGTTCTTCGCGCTGTTTTCAGTGCGCCAGTCCACCTGGTCGGCCTTGAAGGCCTCGATCGCCACGGTCGCGTCCCGGAAGAACTCGTAGCGCAATTCATCGAAATTATTACGCCCGACATTGACGTTGATATCGCGCGCCCAATAGTCCCTCACCCGCTCCAATACGACGCTACGGCCGGCGACGGACTCCTTGATCTTGTAGGCACTGGAGCCTAGCGGAATCTCGAGCGTCGTCGCGGTGACGTCGCGCTTTCTGCCTTGCGCGTCGGCCCCCTCCCACCAGTGCTTCGGGAGAATAACGAGCTGTCCAACGATTTGCGGCAGTTCGCGATTGCCGGGCGCATCGAAGGTGAACTTGATGTCGTGATCACCGATCTTTTCGGCACTTACAACATGCCGGTAATAGGCCGCATAGAACGGATGGTTCTTCTTCAGCACATCGAGCGAAAAGATCACATCCTCTGGGGTGACCGGTTGTCCGTCGTGCCACTTTGCCTGCGGACGCAATCGATAGACAACGAATGAAAAATCGTCGGGGTGGCTGACGGCTTGGGCCAGCAATCCATACTCGGTCGATACCTCATCCAACGAGCTCGTCGTCAGCGTGTCGTAGATGAGAGGAACAGGCACTGCGAGCGAGCCTTTCACACCCGAGACCACATAATTGAAGTTATCGAAGGTCCCGATCGCAATCTGCCGAACCACGCCGCCCTTCGGCGCCTCCGGATTGACATAGTCGAACCGCTTGAAATCGGCCGGGTACTTGACGTTCCCAAACAGGGAGAGACCATGGCGCCAGGGGAGTTCACCGGCCGATTGCGCCTGCGCGGCACCGATGATCGGAACACCCGCGGCGGAGCCGAAGGCGGGAAGCGCAGCAGTCGCAGCGCCGGCTAGCAGAAGATCGCGTCGGGTGATGGCCAAATGAACGTCCCTGTCTTGAAGGAGGTTACCCCTTTAAGGCCCCAATATACGGCAAGGTTTCGACCGATTATGTTGCTTTTTCCTCATCTTGGAAGCCCAAGGGGGTGGTTCGCTGCGGCGAAACGCCCCGATAACAACGCTGCGAGGCGGCCAAGCGGTAGATAAGGAAACGGCCAGGCTTTTCGAGCCTGGCCGCTGTGTCAGCTTAATCTTTTGGCGATCTTTACTTCGCCGCGGTCGGCAGCGGCTTCGGGCTATCGGCCAGGCTGTTCAGATAGGCGATGACGTCGGCGCGCTCGGAATCCTTCGGAATGCCGGCAAAACCCATCGCGGTGCCCGAGATAAAGCCCTTCGGGTTGGTGATGAACTTGTTGAGATCGTCGATGGTCCACTCGCCGCCCTTGGCCTTCATCGCGGCCGAGTAGTTGAAGCCAGCCTCCGAGGCGCGGGCGCGGCCGACGACGCCATAGAGGTTCGGGCCGACGCGATTCGGGCCGCCCTTCTCGAAGGTGTGGCAGGCGCCGCACTTCTTGGCGGCAGAGGCGCCCTTCTCGACGGAGGCGGTCTGGAGCAGCTTCTCGATCGGCTCCGACGGCGCCGCCGCAGCGCCGCCCTCGGCGCCATGGCCGGCCTCTTCCTTCACGGCGATCTCGAAACCGGGCTTCTCCGGCGGTTTCGCAGCAAACAGCGACTGGGCGGTGAAGCTCGTCACCAGGACAACGAGGCAGGTGCCGAGGATGGCACCGAGGATCTTGTTGAGTTCGAAAGAGTCCATTTCCGGCCAGGCCCCACACCGCAAGAAGGATAAAGCGGCCCAAGCGGCCGCCAGGACGTGCCTCGGGAGAATCAAATGTTCCTTATCGTTCCCCCGAGTTTTGACATTGAGATATCGGTTTGCCCGTGGTCTGGCAACCCGTATAAACGGCCCCGCTTTCCTCCCATCCCCACCCCATTTTTCGGTGCGGAAAACGCCCGTTTCCAGGCCCTTGACCCCATGACCGACCCCCGCATTCTAGTGCTGATCCCAGCCCGCATGGCGGCCACTCGCCTGCCCGGCAAGCCGCTGAAGGACATCGCCGGGCAGCCGATGATCGTGCACGTGCTGCGGCGCGCGGAAGCTGCCGCCATCGGGCGGGTTGCGGTGGCAACCGATACGCAGGAGATCGCCGATGTGGTCACCGCGCATGGCGGCGTCGCCGTGCTGACCCGGCCCGAGCATCCGTCGGGGTCGGACCGCATCCATGAGGCCATGCAGAAGCTCGATCCGCAAGGCACAGCCGAGATCGTGGTCAATCTCCAGGGCGATTTCCCGACGATCTCAACCGAAAACATCCGCGACGTGCTGCCTCCGCTCGCCGACCCCGCCGTCGACATCGCGACGCTGGCCTCGCAAATCCATACCGAGGAGGAGGACCTCGCCCCCAGCGTGGTGAAGGCGGTGGGGACCTCGCTCGGGGGTAGGCGGATGCGCGCGCTGTATTTTACCCGCGCCACCGCCCCCACCGGAGACGGACCGCGTTACCACCATATCGGCCTCTACGCCTACCGCCGCGCGGCGCTGGAGCGGTTCGTCTCGCTGCCGCCCTCGCCGCTGGAATTGCAGGAGAAGCTGGAGCAGCTCCGGGCGCTCGAGGCCGGCATGCGCATCGACTTCACCATCGTCGATACCGTCCCCCGCGGCGTCGACACTGCGGCGGACCTCGAGACCGCCCGCAGCATCCTTTCCAAATCCTGAGCCGCTGTTACAAGGCCCGACATGAGCAAGATGAAAATCGCATTCCAGGGCGAGCCTGGGGCCAATTCCCACATCGCCATCGACGAGGCCTTTCCCAACGCCGAGCCGATGCCGTGCGCGACCTTCGAGGATGCGCTGTCGGCGATCTCCTCGGGCGAGGCCGATCTCGGCATGATCCCGATCGAGAATTCGGTGGCGGGGCGCGTTGCCGACATCCACCATCTGTTGCCGGCCTCCGGCCTCTTCATCATCGGCGAGTGGTTTCTGCCGATCCGGCATCAATTGATGGCGGTGAAGGGCACCAGGCTCGAAGACATCAAGAGCGTGGAGAGCCATGTGCATGCGCTCGGCCAGTGCCGGCGCATGATCCGCAAGCTCGGCGTCAAGCCGATCGTGGCCGCCGACACCGCCGGCAGCGCGCGCGACATTTCCGAGCGCAAGGACAAGAGCGTCGCCGCGATCGCCTCGCGGCTTGCCGCAAAGATCTACGGCCTCGACATTCTGGCCGAGGACATCGAGGACGAGGCCCACAACACCACACGTTTCGTGGTGCTGGCGCGCGAGGCGAAATGGGCCGAGCAGGGTTCGGGGCCGCTGGTCACCTCTTTTGTATTCCGGGTGCGCAACCTGCCTGCGGCGCTCTACAAGGCGCTCGGCGGCTTTGCCACCAACGGCGTCAACATGACCAAGCTCGAGAGCTACATGGTCGACGGCAATTTCTTCGCCACGCAGTTTTACGCCGATGTCGACGGCCATCCCGACGACAAGGGGCTCGCCTTCGCGCTCGAGGAGCTGAAATTCTTCTCGCGAGAATTCCGCATCGTCGGCGTCTATCCCGGCCATCCCTTCCGCGCGACGTTCAGCGAGAAGATGGATTAATCGCGTGTCCCGGACGCGCGAAGCGCGAGCCGGCAACTGTTATGTCGGCGCGGTCTGCAGGTAGGGCTTCCTGTCGCGCATCATGGCGTTGAGGACGGTTAGGAGCTTCCTGGCGACGGCAATGAGAGCGAGCTTGGCTGGTTTGCCGGCCTGTCGCAGTCGTGCGTAGAAGGCCTTGAACGGATCGGCCCGGCGAACCGCGTTGAGGGCAGCCATGTAGAGGGCGTCACGAACGCGCTTTCGACCGCCGGCGATCTTGCGTTTGCCACGGAAGGCGCCGCTGTCGACGTTGAAGGGGGCAAGGCCCGCGAGTGCCGCGATCTGTTTTGCACCAACACGTCCGAGTTCCGGCATCTTCGCGATGAGCTGCATGCAAGCCACGGGACCCACACCCGGCAGCGAGCGCATCAACTTTGCATCGTCCGCGATCTCCGGCTCGGCCTTGGTCAGCGCCTTGATGTCGGCTTCGATCTCGGCAACCTCGTCGTCGAGAACCTCGATAAGGCGGCTGATCCGTTCGGCCATGGCGCGGTCGTCAGCCTCGCTGCGCCGGTTCTTCTCCTGTGCGCGCATGAGAACCAGCTGATCCCGCCGTTTTGCAAGCCTCGACAAGGCGTTGCGGGCGGGATTGGCGGCCTGCTCAGTTGCCGGCTGCATGACCCGGCCAAAGGCCGCCAGCATCCGTGCATCGATCGGGTCGGTTTTGGCAAGTTGGCCGCTGGCCCGCGCAAAATCGCGAGCTCGAGCCGGATTGATCCGGGCGAAGCGGACACCGGCCTGATCCAGGGCCTCGCGAAGCGCGAGGTCATAGGTACCCGTGGCCTCGAAGACGATCAGCGCATCGCATCGCCAACGCGTCACCTGCTGTGTGATGGCCTGTGCCGCGTTGGCGATGCGCCTGGGCACACCGTCAGCTTCATCAAAGATATCGAGATGTTTTTTGGAGACGTCGATTCCGACGTAACGAAGGGGTATGATCACGGTGCCTGTCCCTGTGATGCGAGGTCTGTTGCCGCAGCCTCGTGCAACTGTTCAGGTTGGTAATGGAACGGGCGGGAGGCCGAGCCGGCTCACGGCGTCAAGCGCCAAGGACCCAACGGCTTCCCGCCCAACCCATCCTGACAGACTTCAAAGACACAGGGACCCACACGGTTATGGGCCCCGGCTCTGCAGCGCATCATTGCATGCTGCGCTGCGTCCGGGGCACGATAGCTTCTACGCTGCCTGTTCTTCCGTAAGCCCGAACGCATCCGCCAGCAGCGAATACGACTTCTTCCGCGCGTCGTGGTCATACACGGCCGTGATCACCATCAATTCGTCCGGCTTGCTCGCGTCGAGCAGCGGCTTGAGCTTCTGCTGCACGGTCGCCGGGCTCCCGACGAACAGGCGCGAGCGGTTGCGGGCGATCGAGGCGCGCTCGGCGTCCGAGTAGGGATAGGCGAGCGCCTCGTCCACGCTCGGCAGCGGCAAATATTGGCCGCGATCGCGGCGCAGGCGATTGAGATCGAAGGACGAGGCGAGCTTTTCCGCCTCCTCGTCGGTACCCGCCGTGACGACTGCCACCGCGAGGATCGCGTGCGGCGTCGCACGCCAGGCGGACGGCTGGAAACGATTGCGATAATGCACCATCGCGTCGATCGCATCATGGCTCGCAAAATGATGCGCGAAGGCGAAGCCCATGCCGACCTGGGCTGCCAGTTCCGACGAATAATCGCTGGAGCCGAGCAGCCAGATCGGCGGCAAGGGCGTGTCGTCGGGCATTGCCACGACGTTGTTATAGGGATGGCCTGAGGGGAATTCGCGGGTCTCCCACAGGATCAGCTCGTGCAGCCGCTCCAGGAAATCGTCGCCCTCACGGCGGTCGAGCCGGCTCCTGAGTGCGTACGCCGTGGCACCGTCGGTGCCGGGCGCGCGGCCGAGGCCGAGATCGATACGGCCGGGGAACAACGCCTCCAGCATCTTGAAGCGTTCGGCCACCACCAGCGGCGCGTGGTTGGGCAGCATCACGCCGCCGGAGCCGACGCGGATGTGCTTCGTCACCGCCGCGATCTGCCCGATCATGACATCGGGCGCCGGGCTCGCGACGGAAGCGAGGTTGTGGTGCTCGGCAAGCCAGTAACGGACATAGCCGAGCTGATCGACATGGCGCGCCAGATCGATGCTGTTGCGCAAGGCCGCCGCCGGCTTCGTGCCGGACGTGACGACGGAGAGATCGAGGACTGAGAGCGGGATCATGGCCGGTTCAAGGTAGTGCGCAGCAGCGGGGCGGCAATGGCCCGATGGAGCAGAGCTGACGTGTGCTGGGGGCGAGACGGCCGGAGATTTGGCTGGAGGTCAGTGGGATTCTGTAAGCCACCATCACCTTCTTTTCACATTGCCCAACCCAATTTTTAGCGGTCAGCAAATCCAAAATATTAATTAACATATTGATATTATATACATTAATAGCATAAATAAACTTCCCACCGAAATCGCTTAAGGCACAGAAATACAGATCTCTATGACGATAGTGGGCCATTTCCCATCGCCGATGGGCTGTCGGGAAGGCCCCATTTGGCTTATCTTACCGCCTCCCAAGCTAAATCTGCCGCAGTTGCGAAGAGACCTGAAGTGAGTGGTGCCATGACCGAGCCGACGACGCCTGCCCGTAACGGGCAAGACAATGGGCAAGACGGGCACCTCGCCAGGCGTCCGGCGATCTCGTTCGAGTTCTTTCCGCCCAAGACCGAGGAGATGGAGAAGAACCTGTGGGAGACCATCAACCGCCTCGCGCCGCTCGAGCCGAAATTCGTCTCGGTGACCTATGGCGCGGGCGGCTCGACCCGTGAGCGCACCCACGCCACCATCGCGCGCATCCTGAAGGAGACCTCGCTGCTGCCGGCCGCGCACCTGACCTGCGTCGGCGCCTCGCGCGGCGAGATCGACGAGATCGTCGACCGCTACCACGAGGTCGGCGTCCGCCACATCGTCGGCTTGCGCGGCGATCCGCCCGGCGGCATCGGCACGCCCTACGCCACCCATCCAGACGGCTACCAGGGTTCGGCCGAACTCGTCGCCGGCATCAAGAAGCGCCATGCCGACATCGAAGTGTCGGTATCCGCCTATCCGGAGAAGCATCCCGAAGCGCGTGACTTCGACGCCGACATCGACACGCTGAAGGCCAAGGTCGATGCGGGCGCGACGCGCGCGATCACCCAGGTGTTCTTCGATAACGACCTCTACTTCCGCTATCTCGACCGCGTCCGCGCGCGCGGCATCGAGATTCCGGTCGTGCCGGGCATCATGCCCATGCACAATTTCAAGCAGGCCCGCAATTTCGTCACCCGCGCCGGCACGAGCGTGCCGAACTGGCTTGCGGAGAAGTTCGATGGGCTCGACGACGATCCTGAGACGCGCAAGCTCGTCGCAGCGACGGTAGCCGCCGGACAGGTGCACAAGCTTGCGAAGCACGGCGTCGACACCTTCCATTTCTACACCATGAACCGCGCCGATCTCGTGTTCGCGATCAGCCATTTGCTCGGCATCCGCGCCAAGAGCGCGCAGAAGGCGGCGTAACCGATGACCGTGACCGTGTCTGCCAAGCGTACTGCCCTGCTCGCCGCCGCGCGCGAGCGTATCCTGGTGCTCGATGGCGCCATGGGCACGATGATCCAGGGCCTGCAATTCGACGAGGCCGCCTTCCGTGGCGAGCGCTTCAAGAATTTCCACCGCGACCTCCGCGGCAACAACGACCTTTTGATCCTGACCCAGCCGCAGGCGATCGAGGACATCCACGCCGCCTACTTGCGTGCCGGCGCCGATATCGTCGCGACCAACACGTTCTCGACGACCTCGATCGCGCAGGCCGATTACGACCTCGCTGAAGTCGTCTACGAGATGGCGCGTGAAGGCGCCCGCCTCGCCGGCAACGCCGCCAAACGTGTCGAGGCCGAGGACGGCAAGCCGCGCTTCGTCGCCGGTGCGATCGGCCCCACCAACCGTACCGCCTCGATCTCGCCTGATGTCGCAAACCCCGGCTACCGCGCCGTCACCTTCGACGACCTGCGTGAGTCCTACGGCGAGCAGATCCGGGGCCTGCTCGACGGCGGCGTCGACCTCCTGCTGGTCGAGACCATCTTCGACACGCTGAACGCCAAGGCGGCGCTCTATGCGATCGCCGAGATCACGGAAGAGCGCGGCATCGATGTGCCCGTGATGGTATCAGGCACCATCACCGACAAATCCGGCCGCCTGCTGTCGGGACAGATGCCGGAGGCGTTCTGGAATTCGGTGCAGCACGCAAAGCCCGTCACCATCGGCTTCAACTGCGCGCTCGGCGCGGAAGATCTGCGCGCCCATATCGCAGACATTGGCCGCGTCGCCGACACGCTGGTCTGCGCCTATCCCAATGCCGGCCTGCCCAACGAGTTCGGCCAGTATGACGAGACGCCGGAATATATGGCCCATCTGGTCGGCGAGTTCGCGCGTGATGGCTTGGTCAACATCGTCGGCGGCTGCTGCGGCACCACGCCGGAGCACATCGCGGCGATTGCGGCCGCCGTCGCCCCGCACAAGCCGCGCCTCGTGCCGGCGATCGAGCCGCGCTTAAGGCTCTCCGGCCTCGAGCCGTTCGTGCTCACGGATGCGATTCCCTTCGTCAACGTCGGTGAGCGCACCAACGTCACGGGCTCGGCCCGCTTCCGTAAATTGATTACGGCCGGCGACTACACGGCCGCGCTCCAGGTCGCGCGCGATCAGGTCGAGAACGGCGCGCAGATCATCGACGTCAACATGGACGAGGGCCTTCTGGACTCGGAAGCCGCGATGCGGACCTTCCTCAACCTCGTCGCCGCCGAGCCCGACATCGCCCGCGTGCCGGTGATGGTCGATTCCTCGAAATTTTCCGTCATCGAGGCCGGCCTGAAATGCGTGCAGGGCAAGCCGGTCGTCAACTCGATCTCGATGAAGGAAGGCGAGGAGAAGTTCATCCACGAGGCGAAAATCGCGCGGCGCCACGGCGCGGCTGTCGTGGTGATGGCATTCGACGAGGTCGGCCAGGCCGATACGTTCGCGCGCAAGACCGAGATCTGCAAGCGCGCCTACGACATCCTGGTGAACCGCGTCGGCTTCCCGCCGGAAGACATCATCTTCGATCCCAACATCTTTGCGATCGCGACCGGCATCGAGGAGCACAATAATTACGGCGTCGACTTCATCGAAGCGACGCGCTGGATCCGCCAGAACCTGCCCGGCGCGCACATCTCGGGCGGCGTCTCCAACCTGTCCTTCTCGTTCCGCGGCAACGAGCCGGTGCGCGAGGCCATGCACTCGGTGTTCCTGTATCATGCCATCAAGGCCGGCATGGACATGGGCATCGTCAATGCCGGACAGATGATCGTCTATGACGACATCGATCCCGAGCTGCGGCAAACTTGCGAGGACGTGGTCCTCAATCGCGATCCCGGCGCCTCCGAGCGGCTGCTCGCGCTTGCCGAAAAATTCCGCGGCAAGAAGACCGAGAGCAAGGAAGCCGATCTCGCCTGGCGCGAATGGCCGGTCGAGAAGCGGCTGTCGCACGCGCTGGTGCATGGCATCACCGAGTTCATCGAGCAGGATACCGAAGAAGCCCGCAAGGCGTCCTCGCGCCCGCTCGACGTGATCGAAGGCCCCCTGATGGCCGGCATGAACGTGGTCGGCGATCTCTTCGGCGACGGCAAGATGTTCCTGCCGCAGGTCGTGAAATCCGCGCGCGTCATGAAGCAGGCGGTCGCCTGGCTGATGCCGTTCATGGAGGAGGAGAAGGCGCGCAATCTCGCCAGCGGCATTGGCGGCGACACCAATTCGTCCGCCGGCAAGATCGTGCTCGCCACCGTGAAGGGCGACGTCCACGATATCGGAAAGAACATCGTCGGCATCGTGCTCCAGTGCAACAATTATGAGGTCATCGACCTCGGCGTGATGGTGCCGGCCGCCAAGATCGTCGAGACCGTGAAGGCGGAGAAGGCCGACATCGTCGGCCTGTCCGGCCTGATCACGCCTTCGCTCGACGAGATGGCGTTCTTTGCCGGCGAATTGCAGCGCGAAGGCTTGAAGCTGCCGCTGCTGATCGGCGGCGCCACCACGAGCCGCGTGCACACGGCGGTGAAGATCGACCCGAACTACAAGGCCGGACCCGTCGTGCACGTCAACGACGCGAGCCGCGCCGTCGGCGTCGCCTCCTCGCTGCTCTCGCCCGAGAAGCGCGAGGCCTATGCCGCCGAGGTGCGGGCCGAATACGCCAAGATCTCGGAAGCGCATCTGCGCGCGCAGGCCGACAAGAAGCGGTTGAAGCTCAGTAATGCCCGCGCCAACCGCGTGCCGGTCGATTTCGTCGCGACAAAGCCGGTGAAGCCGACCTTCCTCGGCACCAGGACGTTCGACGATTACGACCTTGCCGAGCTCGTCGACTGCATCGACTGGACGCCGTTCTTCCAGACCTGGGAGCTCGCAGGACGATTCCCCGCGATCCTTAGTGATCCCAAGGTTGGCGAGGTCGCGCGCTCGCTCTATGACGATGCGCGCAAGATGCTCGACCTCATCGTCAAGGAGAAATGGTTCCAAGCGCGCGCCACGATCGGCTTCTGGCCGGCGAACGCGCAGGGCGACGACATCGTGCTCTACGCCGATGAGAATCGGACCAGGAAGATTGCGACGCTGCACACGCTGCGGCAGCAGCTCGAGAAGCGCGAGGGTCGATTCAACGCGGCGCTGTCCGACTTCATTGCGCCTGCGGGTACGGGCGTGCCGGACTATGTCGGCGGCTTCGTCGTCACCGCCGGCATCGGCGAGGATGCGGTCGCCGACCGCTTCAAGAAGGCCAACGACGACTATTCCTCGATCCTCTGCAAGGCGCTGGCCGATCGCCTGGCCGAAGCCTTCGCCGAGCGCATGCACGCCCGCGTCCGCCGCGAGTTCTGGGCCTATGCGCCGGACGAAGCGCTGACCAATGAGGAGCTGATCCTCGAAAAATATCAGGGCATCCGTCCGGCGCCCGGCTATCCCGCACAGCCCGATCACACCGAGAAGAAGACGCTATTCGCCCTGCTCGATGCGGAGAACACGGCCGGCGTGAAGCTGACGGAGAGCTTTGCGATGTGGCCGGGCTCGTCCGTCAGCGGGCTCTATTTCAGCCATCCCGACAGCTTCTATTTCGGCGTCGGCAAGATCGAGCGCGACCAGGTCGAGGATTATGCGGCGCGCAAGGGCATGACGATCGCGGAAACCGAGCGCTGGCTCGCGCCGATCCTGAACTACATCCCGGTGCAGCAGGGGGCCGACAAGGCAGCCTTCGCCGCGACACCCGCGAATGACGAGACGTCCAAGGACCTCGCCTCGCATCCGCCCGGCTGCACCTGCGCCGTGCATCTCGTCTGGCAGAAGAAGCGCGCGGGGGCGGGGTAGGCTCCGCCTCCAAAACAAAAAATGAAAACAACCCCATGCAAAGTAGAATGGGGTTGAAAAGATTGACAAATTTCACGCGTGGCGCTGCTTGCTCCGTCGGGCAAAACACCTGTATCAATTCAGGATCGCCCACTGCGCCAGTCTGGCGCTCTTCGCCTCGCCCATCGCCGTCATTCCGGGGCGCGCGAAGCGCGAGCCCGGAATCCATCGTGCAACGCGTCGTTCTGACAAATGGATTCCAGGCTCGCGCCAAGAGGCGCGCCCCGGAATGACCGAGCTTCACCCCTTCGGCGGCGGCAGCGGCTGCACGATCTCCTTCGCTGCACTCGCAAGGACGAGGGCCGAGAACGCTCTGCGCCAATTCACAAACAGCGGGCACGGCTTCGCATTTTTCGCGGCGCGTTTCGCCGCAGCAGCGCCGTGAACGCAACGCGCGCTTGCCGCGACCAATGGCGGTCGCCGTCGGGGAGCAGGGAAATAAGATGCTGGATGCCCATCAATTGATGTGGACGCAGATTGCCGCCGGCATCTCGGTGCTGCTGTTTGGATTGATGCTGTTCAATCTGGTCCGCATGTGGGGCCGGATGCAGGCCGCGCGGAGCTGGGACAAGGTCGAGGGCATCATCACGGTCTCCAGGGTCGATCGGCCGGCGACGCACGCCTCGGACGATCAGAACGATGCCAAGCCCATCATCCGCTATCGCTATCACGTCGGCGGCCAGGAGCTGGAAGGCGACAAGGTCTTTGTCGGCGGCATCACCATCACGACAAGGGTGCTCGCCGAAAAACTGGCCGGACGATATCCGGTCGGCGCCCATGTCGACGTCCATGTCGATCCGAAGCACCCGACCGAGGCGCTGTTGGAGCCGGCCGCAGCGCAGAACGTCGCGGCGCTCGTGGCGTTCACGATCGTGTTCGGCTTCATTGCCGCCACTTTGACCGCGCATTCGCTCGCGGGTCGCGTGCTCTACGCTGATCATGGCGTTCCGCTGTTCGTGTTCGCGCTGCCGATCATCGTGCTCTTGGGCGGCGTGTTCTGCGTCGCCGAGTATGTCAGGACGCGCCGGCTTGCGAGCGCCAGCCTGCGCTGGCCGACCGCGGCGGGCAGGATTACCCGTTGCGATGTGATCGAGGAGATCATCGAGGAGAAGGGCGATGATGACGACAAGTCGACGACCAGCAAGCTCCGACATCGTTATCAGGTCGACCTGCGCTACGCCTATAGGGTCGGCAAGCGCGACTTCATCGGCACCGAAGTCAATTGGGGCGGCACCATGATCTCCGGGCTGCGCGAGGTCGCGGAAAAGGCTGCGGCGCAACATCACCCCGGGCAGAATGTCAAAGTCTATTACGATCCGGACCAGCCGGGACGTGCCGTGCTGGAGCCTGCGAGCCGGGAAGGCGCGCTGGGTCCGCTGATCGGCGCCGCGGTTTGTGCGATCGTCGGCGGCATCTTTCTGACGATCCTGATCAAGGTCGGGTTTGCGTAGCGGCGCTTGACGGCTCAAGACGTCCGCGATCTGCGCCTCGCAACGTTCGACCCACAGCACAAGCTGCTCCTTCCGCAGCACGCGCTCGTAGAGCAGGCTGACCGCTCGCGCGGCGGTCCTGGCTTTCGCCAGGACGACGGTGTGGATGAACAGTGTTCCGACCATCATGACAGCCGGGAGGGTGGGCACGGTTAGAGATGCGCCGACGCCTCTCCGACCAAAAAGTGAAAAACAACCCCATGCAAAGTAGAAAATTGCAGAGCCGACCGACTACGCATTTCCCGAAATAACTTGACGCGTCGGGCAAATCACCGGCATTATGTAACCATTGCGAACCGCGCAAGATGGACTCCCGAAGCGTTCGTCACCGGGATCGCATCTCCGCCCCGTCATTCCGGGGCGCAAGAGCGCACCCGCCCGCCTATTTGCGCCGCAGCATCGAGAGCAACGGCGCAGACTGATTGAATCCAAGTTCCTCGGGCGCTACTTTCCGATCTCTGAGCTCATTGTTGAAGAGGTGCTTCCGATGACAAGGTTTGCATTCTCATTTGCAGCAGCTTGTGTGCTCCTGCTTCATGCGGGCGAAGCTGGTGCGCAGAGCCTCACGCTGAGCAGTCCGGACATCAGCGAAGGCGCCACCATTGCCGGCGAACACGTATTCAAAGGCTTTGGCTGTACCGGCAACAACACCTCTCCGGCCTTGAGCTGGAGCGGTGCTCCGGCGGGCACCAAGAGCTTCGCCGTGGCGATCCATGATCCTGATGCGCCAACCGGCAGCGGCTGGTGGCATTGGGTCGTCTTCAATCTTCCGCCATCCGTCACTGCGCTTCCCAAGGGGGCCGGCGATCCAAAGAAGAAGCTGATGCCGAAAGGGGCGATCCAGAGCCGTACGGACTTCGGCAGCGACGGCTATGGCGGACCATGTCCGCCGCCTGGCGACAAGCCGCACCGCTATCAGATCACCGTATTCGCAGTTGACGTCGATAAGCTTCCGAACGCCAAGGACCATTCAGCATCCGCGGCACTGGTCGGTTTCGATCTGCACTTCCATACGCTCGGAAAGGCTACCCTGACCGGTCTCTACGGCCGGTGACGGGACGCGGAGGGTTCGCCAGGCGCGTAGGGTGGGTTAGCGTCAGCGTAACCCACCCCTTTGCTTTCCGCGCATTGAGAGAAGTGGTGGGTTACGCCGAGCGGACTGCGCTTCGCGCAGCCGCAGGGCTAACCCACCCTACGAACCTCCGCTCGCTTACCCCTTCGGCGGTGCCAGCGGCTGCACGATCTCCTTGAACGGCGCCAGCGCCTCGCAGCGCTCGGAATGCGCCGTGAGTGCCGGATAGCGCGAAGGATCGAACAGCTGCGGATGGGCTTCGCGGGTGAAGCGGACGACGCAGGCGAGCGCGACGTCGGCGTGACCGATGCGCGTCCCGAGCCAATACGGCGTCGTGATCTTCGCGCGCTCGGCTTCCAGCACCTTCAACACGTCTGCGATCTGTGCCTGGCAGCGTTCGACCCACAGCGCGAGCTGTTCTTTCCGCAACACCCGCTCGTAGAGCAGGCTGACCGCCTTGTCACCGAGACCGCCCGCCAGTGCGCAGATGCGCAAATGCCGCCGCCGCTCGACGCCGCTGCGCGGCAGCATCGCTTTCTCTGGCCCAACGAGATCATCGAGGTAATCGAGGATGATCGTGCTCTCGATCAGTCCCTCGCTATCGTCGAGCACCAGCGTCGGCACGCGGCGCAAAGGATTATACGGCGCGATCTTGTCGGCATCGCCGAAGGTCGACCACGGCCTGTGCTCGAAGGCAATGCCATAAAGCTTCAGCGCAATCGCGACACGGCGGACGAACGGGGAATCATATTGGCCGATCAGGAACATGGTTTGCGCTCTTTCTCAGTGACCCGGCAGGGCCGGCCAGTTCATCGCCAATGCGCGCGGCTGACAAGGCAAATCTTGGAAAGGGAGCATTGCACCGGATGCAACAAGCATGGATCCTGACGTGATCACTCGATGATCGGCACATGCCTCGCCGCCGCTCGCGACACCGTGCCGTCGAGGCGTGGATCGTCGGCGATTTCGATCTGGCGGCGAAAAGCGCGAAAGCCGGAGCGCTGGTAGAAGGCGAGCGCTGAGGGGTGATCGAAGGTGCAGGTGTGCACCCAGACGCGCCTCACAGGCTGTGACCAGGCGTGCTCGAGCGCGCGGTTCATCAGCCAGCGGCCTGCGCCGGTGCCGATGAGTTTTGCGGTGACGCCGAAGAACACGATCTCGCATTGACCCGCTGCGCGAAAATCGAGCTCGAGCAGGCCTTCATCGCGGCCGTCATTGACGAGCGCATAAATCTCGACGCGCGGCGACTGCACGATCGCCGCGAGCTCCGCATCCGGCATGCGCAGGCGCGAGAACCACAGCCAGTCCTCGCCGACCCGCGCATAGAGTGCACGAAACCAGTCGAGACCGGGTTGCTCGACCCGGCGCAACGTCCAGGCGCCGGCCGGATCGTCACGCAGCGGCGGCCGCGCAGTCATCTCCAGATGCGTGACGACCGCGGCGATCTTCCCGTTGGGCACGTCGGAATAGCCGTCGGGGAGGAGCATTCGCCGCTCACTCCCCCTCGTCGCTCGCCAGCACGCCCTTCACCGCGCGCGCCCAGCCGGCAAGCTTCCGCTCGCGCGTCGCCTGGCTCATGTTCGGCTTGAAGCGGTGCTCGAGGCGCCAGTTGTCGGCGAATTGCGTCGGCTCGGGATAGACGCCGGCGTTGAGGCCGGCGAGATAGGCTGCGCCCAGCGCCGTGGTCTCCTGGATCACCGGGCGATCGACCGGCGCATCGAGGAGGTCGGCGAGGCGCTGCATGGTCCAGTCGGAGGCGGTCATGCCGCCGTCGACACGCAGCACCACGCTCGCCGTCTCCGAGCTCGGCCAGTCCGCGCGCATCGCGGCCCAGAGGTCGAAGGTCTGGTAGCAGACGCTCTCCAGCGCGGCATGGGCGAGCTCGGCCGGGCCGGTGTTGCGGGTCAGGCCGAACAGCGCGCCGCGCACGCGCGGATTCCAGTATGGCGCGCCCATGCCGACGAAGGCCGGCACGAGATAGACGCTCTGCATGGAATCGGACTGGTCCGCAAGCGGCCCGGTCTCGGCCGCGTGCTTGATGATGCCGAGACCGTCGCGCAACCATTGCACCGCGCTGCCGGCAACGAAGATCGAGCCTTCGAGGGCGTAGGTGCGTTTTCCGCCGAGCTGATAGGCGATGGTGGTCAGCAGCTTGTTCTTCGAGGCCACCGGCGTGGTGCCGGTGTTGAGCAAGGCAAAGCAGCCGGTGCCGTAGGTCGACTTCATCATGCCCGGACGGAAGCAGGCCTGGCCGATGGTCGCAGCCTGCTGGTCGCCGGCGATGCCGCAGATCGGTATAGCGCCGCCGAACAGGTCGGGAGTGGTTTCGCCGAAGCGGGCGGAGGAATCCTTGACTTCGGGGAGCATCGAGCGTGGCACGCCGATGAGCTCGAGCAGCTCATCGTCCCATTGGCCGGTGTGGATGTTGAACAGCAGCGTGCGAGAGGCGTTGGTGGCATCCGTCGCGTGCACCTTGCCGCCGGTCAGGCGCCAGAGCAGGTAGCAATCGACCGTGCCGAACATCAGTTCGCCGCGTGCGGCCCGCGCACGGGCGCCGGGGACGTTGTCGAGGATCCAGGCGACCTTGGTGCCGGAGAAATAGGGGTCGATGATCAGGCCGGTCTTTTGCGAGATTCGGGGCTCGTGGCCTTCGGCCTTCAGCTTCGAGCAGATATCGGCGGTGCGGCGGTCCTGCCAGACGATGGCGCGGTGCACGGCCTGGCCGGTGGCGCGATCCCACACCACGGTGGTCTCGCGCTGGTTGGTGATGCCGATCGCGGCAACGTCCTTGGCCGTGACGCCGGCGCTCTGGAGCGCGTCGCGACAGACCATCACGGTCGAAGTCCAGATGTCCTCCGGCTCATGCTCGACCCAGCCCGAGGCCGGGAAATGCTGCGGAAACTCCTGCTGTGCCTTGGCCGCGATGGAAATGTCGCTGCGAAACACGATGGCGCGCGAGGAGGTGGTGCCCTGATCGATGGCGAGGACGAAAGACATGGAGGCTACCTTGGGCTTTCCCGTGTCCCGGGAGGGTTCTTGTGTCGCGGCTAAGGGAGCGGATTGGGGCGGGAAGGTCAAGCTGGCTCTGCCCTACCCTCCCCTGGAGGGGTCCGAGACGAGCGTAGCTCGCTCGTGGGTCGCTTCGCATGGAGCGAAGCGCAATGCGCAGCGGGTTGGGGTGACAGTCTCTCCGCATCGAACAGTGCCCAAACGGAGAGATCACCCCACCCCGCTCGCGCTTCGCGCGATCGACCCTCCCCCTCCTGGGGAGGGAAAGAATCCGAGCCGAAGGCTACTTCCGGCGGCCATGCTTCAATTTGATCGCTTCTGCATCGCGCGACCCATAAAGCTCGACATAGATGCGCTCGACCACCGCAGTCAGATCGGCCGTTATCTTCGAATTCCAGAACCGGATGACACGATATCCTTCGTTCTCAAGCCAGAGTTGGCGTTCGCGATCACAGCTCGCCGTATCGTCTTCGTTGTGATGTCCGCCATCGAGCTCGATGATGAGACGCTTGGCTGGACAGAAGAAGTCGACGATGTAGGGACCGATCGGCGCTTGTCGGCGGAAGTGCGACCCTTCGATCGGGAGCTCCTTGAGAGCACGCCACAGGATCCGTTCGTGCGGCGTGGTATTCGCTCTCAGTCTCTTCGCGGCAGCGCGTCGAATCGATGTTGAGCCATCTTTGCGGCTTCACCCCACCCCGCTCGCGCTTCGCGCGAGCGACCCACGAGCGAGCTACGCTCGTCTCGGCCCCCTCCAGGGGAGGGTGGAGTGAAGCGCGACATCGATACAATTGCAAGTCGTACGGCTGACCAGACGCTTCGAGTTTCACGACCGGCCAGACCATCGTGATCAACGGCGGCATCACCACCGCGGCGGTGCCTCGCGGATTCCTCTCACTCAGTCGTCATCGCCCGGCTCGACCGGGCGATCCAGTACTCGGAGGCAGAAGTTGCGTGAATGAACTGCCGCTGCGGGGTACTGGATGCCCCGGTCAAGCCGGGGCATGACAGTCATCGTGTGACTAGATCAACCCGCCCGCGTCCGCGACGCGGCGCTGATGGTATTCCGTGTCGCCAAAAGTGTTCTCGATCATGGTCAGGCGCTTGAAGTAGTGGCCGATCTTCGCCTCCATGGTCATGCCGATGCCGCCGTGGAGCTGGATCGACTGCTGGCCGACGAATTTCAGCGACTTGCCGATCTGCACCTTGGCGGCGGCGACCGCGTTGGAGCGCTCCTTGGCGTCCTCGAAATCACCAGCCATGGTCGCGAACATCGACATCGAGCGGGCCTGCTCGGCGGCGACGAACATGTCGGAGGCGCGATGCTGGAGCGACTGGAACGAGCCGATCGCGACACCGAACTGCTTGCGCGTCTTGATGTACTCGACGGTGGTCTTGAGCGACTCATCCATCAGGCCGACCGCTTCGGCGCAGAGCGCGACGCGGGCCTCATCGACGACGCGCTCGATCAGCGCGAGCGAATCCTCGGGGTCACCGATTGCCGCATCCGCGCCGACCTCGACACCGGTCAAGGTGATGTCGGCAGCGTGCAGGCCGTCCTGCGTCGGATACGACTTCTTGGCAACGCCCTTGGCGTTCGCCGGCACGAGAAACACGCCGATGCCGCTTGTGTCGCGGCGGTCGCCCTTGGTGCGGGCGGTGACGACAAGCGTGTCGGCATTCTCGCCGTTCAGCACGACGAATTTTTCGCCGTCGATGACCCAGCCGCTGCCCTTCTTCTTCGCCGACGTGGCAACGTCGAAGAGGTCGTAGCGCGAGTTCTTCTCGAGCTGCGCAAACGCGAGCGTCTGGCTGCCGTCGATGATGCCGGGCAGGTGCGCGGCCTTCTGCGCATCCGAGCCGCCATGGCGCAGGAAGCCGCCGCCGATCACGACGGTTGCGAGATACGGCTCGAGCACGAGCGCCTTGCCGAGCGCTTCCATCACGATCATGGTCTCGACGCCGCCGCCACCGAAGCCGCCATCGGCTTCCGCGAAGGGCAGACCGAGCAGGCCCTGCTCGGCGAGCTTGCCCCAGACGGCTTTGCTCCAGCCGCCCTTCTCGGCCATGTATTTCTTGCGGCTCTCGAAATCGTAAGAATCGGTCAAGAGGCCGTCGACGCTGTCCTTGAGAAGCCGTTGCTCCTCGGTCAAATCAAAATCCATCTTCTTTGCTTCCTCGTACCCGGAATTTGCTTCGTCATTCCGGGGCACGCGCGAGCGCGTGAACCCGGAATCCAGAGGTTGTGGCGCGAGATTCCGGGTTCGCGCTTCGCGCGCCCCGGAATGACAGTCGTCTAGAGCCCCAGCACCGCCTTGGCGATGATGTTGCGCTGGATCTCGTTGGAGCCGCCGTAGATCGAGACCTTGCGGTTGTTGAAGTAGCTCGGCGCGATCTGGGCGGTCCAATCCATGGCTTCGTTCGAGCCGTCGTCGCCGTGCACGTCGTAGGGCGCGGCGAACGGGCCGATGACCTCCATAAGCAGCTCGGTCGTGGTCTGCTGGATCTCGGAGCCCTTGATCTTGAGCACCGAGGACGCCGGATTGGGCTTGCCCTTGCCGTGCTTGCCCTCATCGGCGACGACGCGGAGCTGCGTGAGCTCCAGCGCCTTCAGCTCGATCTCGCACGCCGCCAGCTTCTCGCGGAAGGCGGCATCCTGGATGATCGGCTTGCCGCCGGACTCGACCTTGGACGCCAGCTCCTTGATGCGGCGGATGCGCTCCTTGGAGACGCCAACGCGCGCAATGCCGGTGCGCTCGTTGCCGAGCAGGAATTTTGCGTAGTCCCAGCCCTTGTTCTCTTCGCCGATCAGATTCTCGTAGGGCACCTCGACGTCGTCGAAGAAGACTTCGTTGACCTCAACGCCGCCGTCGATGGTCTGGATCGGACGCACCGTGACGCCCTTCGACTTCATGCTGAACACGATGAAGGAGATGCCCATCTGCTTCTTCGCATTCGCATCGGTGCGGCAGAGGCAGAAGATCATGTCGGCGTGCTGCGCCAGCGTGGTCCAGGTCTTCTGGCCGTTGATGATCCACTTGTCGCCCTTGCGCTCGGCCTTGGTCTTCAGCGAGGCGAGGTCCGAGCCCGAGCCCGGCTCGGAGAAGCCCTGGCACCACCAGTCGTCGACGTTGGCAATGCGCGGCAGATACTGCTTCTTCTGCTCTTCATTGCCGAAGGTGTAAATGACCGGACCGACCATGCTGACGCCGAAGGCAAGCGGCTGCGGCGCCGGATAGGACTGCAGCTCCTCGTTGAAGATGTAGTGCTGCACGCTGGTCCAGCCGGTGCCGCCATACTGCGTCGGCCAGTGGCTGACGCCCCAGCCCTTCTTGTTGAGGATGCGCCACCACGTCACCATCTCGTCCTTCGAGAGGTGGCGGCCCTCGACCAGCTTGCGCCGCGTGTCCGGCGGCACGTTGTCGCGGAAGAACTGTCGCACTTCCTCGCGAAACGCCTGCTCTTCATTCGTGAATGCGAGATCCATCGGATCCTCCTGCCCTCGTCGTCCCGGCGAAGGCCGGGACCCATAACCAACGGCCGCCGTTGTTACGAAGGCCATTACCATTTGTGCGCCACACTCCTGCTGCGGAGTATGGGTCCCGGCCTGTGCCGGGACGACGACTACTGCAACACCTCGAACAACCCGGCCGCGCCCATGCCGCCGCCGACGCACATGGTGACGACCGCGTACTTGGCCTTGCGGCGGCGGCCTTCGATCAAGGCGTGGCCGGTCAGCCGTGCGCCCGACATGCCATAGGGATGTCCGACCGAGATCGCGCCACCATTGACGTTGATCTTGTCGGGGTCGATGCCGAGCTTGTCGCGGCAATAGAGCACCTGCACGGCAAACGCCTCGTTCAATTCCCAGAGGCCGATGTCGTCGACCTTGAGGCCATGGCGCTTGAGCAGGCGCGGCACGGCGAAGACCGGGCCGATGCCCATCTCGTCGGGCTCGCAGCCGGCCGAGACGAAGCCGCGGAAGATGCCGAGCGGCTGCAGGCCGCGCTTGCCCGCTTCCTTGTCGCTCATGATCACGGAGGCGCTGGCGCCGTCCGAGAGCTGGCTGGCATTGCCGGCGGTGACGCTAAAGCCTTCGCCGCGCACGGCCTTCAAGCCTGCGAGGCCCTCGGCGGTCGTCTCGGGGCGCGGACCCTCGTCCTGCGACAGCGTCACGTCCTTGAAGGAGATTTCGCCGGTCGCCTTGTCGGCCACGGCCATCTTGGTTGCGATCGGCGCGAGCTCATCCTTGAACTTGCCGGCCTGCTGCGCCGCCGCGGTGCGGCGCTGGCTCTCCAGCGAATACTCATCCTGCTTCTCGCGCGAGATGCCGTAGCGCTTGGCCACGATTTCGGCGGTGTCGATCATGGGCATGTAGACCTCGCCCTTGATCTTGAGCAGCGCCGGATCCTGGGCGTGGAAGCCGTTCATCTTGTCGTTCTGCACCAGCGAGATCGACTCGCCACCGCCGCCGACCGCGATCTCGACGCCGTCGAAGATCACCGAGCGCGCGGCCAGCGCGATCGCCTGCAGGCCCGAGGCGCATTGCCGGTCGATCGTGGTGCCGCCGACGGTGACGGGCAGACCGGCACGCAGCAGCGCCTTGCGCGCGATGTTGCCGCCGGTCGAGCCCTGCTGGAGGGCGGCGCCCATCACAACGTCCTCGACCTCCTTGGGATCGATCTTCGCGCGCGCGACGGCCTCGCCGATGGCGTGACCGAGCAGCGTCGCGCCCTCGGTATTGTTGAGCGCGCCGCGATAGGCCTTGCCGATCGGCGTGCGGGCGGTGGAAACGATGACGGCGTCGGTCACGAGCGGACTCCTGTAGTGCTTTGTTGGCTGGATTGAGATGGTTTCTGCTGCTGGCGCAATTCATGGCGCGACAGTTTGCCGACCGGCGTGCGCGGCAGCTCGTCGACGAATTCGACGGCGGCCGGCAGCTCATGCTTGCCGACCTTGCCGGTGAGGAAGGTGCGCAGATCGTCGGTCGAAAACGGCTTTGCATCCGCCTTGAGCTTGATGAAAGCCTTTGCCGCCTCGCCGCGATACTGGTCGGGAATGCCGATGACGATGACCTCGTGCACGCCCGGGTGCGTATAGATCGCCTGCTCGATCATCTGCGGATAGACGTTGAAGCCGCCGGAGATGATCATGTCCTTCTTGCGGTCGACCAGGAAGAAATAGCCGTCCGCGTCGCGATAGCCGATATCGCCGGTGAGGAAGCGGCCGTCGGCAAACGACTCTGCGCTCTCCTTCGGCTTGTTCCAGTAGCCCTTGGTGACGTTCGGGCCCTTGATGCGGATCTCGCCGACCTCACCCGGCGGCAGCACTTTCGTGGGATCGTCGAGCGACACCACGTCGAGCTCGATGCCGGGCAGCATCAACCCGATCGAGCCCGGCTTTTCCGGGCCGACGGGCGGATGGCCAGTGCCTGGCGAGCAGGTCTCGGTCATGCCCCAGCCGCTCTTGAGCTTCTTGCCGACCTTGCGCTCGAAGAAATTCGCGATCTCCACCGGCAGCGGCGCGCCGCCGGAGCCGATGGTGACAAGCGAGGAGAAATCGCGCCTGTCGAGATCGGGGAGCGCCGCGATCGCGATCCACATCGTCGGCACGCCCGGAAAGTAGGTCGCGCGCTTCACCTCGATGTCGCGCATGACCGCCTCGACGTCGAAGCGCTGGTGCAGCGAGATCAGATTGCCGCGGCGAAGCGAGGACAAGAGGACGACAGTGAGCGCGTAGATGTGGAATAGCGGCAGCACGCAGATCACGCGCTCGATGACGTTGCCGCGCGCGGCGCGGGCCGGCTTGCCCCAGACGTCATAGATCGACACGGCCGAGGTGAGATTGCCATGCGTGAGCATGGCGCCTTTCGGCAGGCCGGTGGTGCCGCCGGTATATTGCAACAGCGCGACGTCGTCGGCCGTGACGACCGGCCATTGCGCCGGTTTGACCGCGCCGTCGACGAAAGCTTTGAAAGTGATGATCCGGGGATCGGCGGGGATTGCGGCCTGCGGCGTGCCGACCTTGCCCCAATGGTCGTCCTCACAGACGATCAAGCGGTCGATCAGGCCCTTGTCCAGGAATTTCAGCGCGGTCGGCAGCAGCGCTGCCAGGTTGGAAGTCAACAGCACGCGCGAACCGGAATCGGAGACCTTGTGCGACAGCGCGATCTCGCCGTCGAGCGGCGAGAGATGTGCCACGCGCGCACCCGCTTTCATCGCGCCGAAGAAATTGACGGGATGGTCCGGCGTGTTGCCGAGAAACAGCGCGACGGAAGCGCCCTTGCCACAGCCGGCACGCAGGAAGGCAGCGGCGGCGGATTCCGCCATCGCGTCGAGCTCGCCGTAGCTGATCGGACGATCACGGAATTCGAGCGCGGCGCGCCCGCCGTGGTCGGCGGCGGCTTGCGAGAGGAGATCAGGCACCGTGCCCTGGGAAATCGCGTCGTCCCAATGCACGCCTTCGGGATAAAACTGTTCGCCGGGATGGGTCATAGGCGATCGATGCTCTGCAAAGCGGTCGCGAGAATGTCGCGTGAGGTGGGCACAAGCGGAGGGGCTCCCTTCCCCCTTGCGGGGAAGGGTTGGGGAAGGGGGTGCCACGAACGCCGACGTCGCCTGGGGCTACCCCCCTCCCTGTCCCTCCCCCACAAGGGGGGAGGGAACGGAGAGAGAGTCCCCGGAACGGAGTGCTGCCCGTGGTAGGGACCAAGCCCCATCACGCCGCTTTCGACTCGGCTGCTAGCGAAGCAAACGTCTTGCCTTCGGCCGCGAGCTTCTTCAGCAGCGGCGCGGGCTCGAGGCTCGGGTCGTTGGTCTCCTTGGCGTAGACCGACAGGCGATCGACGATGTGCTTCAGGCCAACCGTGTCGGCCCAGTACATCGGGCCGCCGCGATAGATCGGCCAGCCGTAGCCGTAGAGCCAGACCACGTCGATATCCGACGGACGCGCCGCAATTCCCTCTTCCAGGATCTTCGCGCCTTCATTGATCATCGGGTACATCATGCGCTCGAGGATCTCTTCATCGCTGACGACGCGCTTCTTGCGGCCGAGGCGCAGCAGCGTCTCGTCGATCAGCTTCTCGACCTCGGGATCGGGCAGCGGCGCGCGCGAGCCGGCTTCGTACTTGTAGTAGCCCTTGGCGGTCTTCTGGCCGAAACGGCCGGCTTCGCACAGCGCGTCCGCGATCTCCGACTTGATGCCGCGATCTTTCCGCGAGCGCCAGCCGATGTCGAGGCCGGCAAGATCGCCCATCGCGAACGGCCCCATCGGCATGCCGAACTTGGTCACGACGGCGTCGACCTGCTGCGGCAGCGCGCCTTCGAACAGCAGTTTTTCCGCCTGCTTGCCACGCTGCGCCAGCATGCGGTTGCCGACAAAGCCGTCGCAGACGCCGACCACGGCCGGCACCTTCGCGATCTTGCGCGCGATGGTGACGGCGGTCACCAGCGCATCCGGCGCGGTCTTGTCGGCGCGCACGATCTCGCACAGCTTCATGACGTTGGCCGGCGAGAAGAAGTGCATGCCGAGCACGTCCTGCGGACGCTTGGTCGCCTTCGCGATCTCGTCGATGTTCAGATACGAGGTGTTGGAGGCGAGCACGGCGCCCGGCTTGACGTACTGATCAAGCTTGCCGAACACTTCCTTCTTGACCGCCATGGTCTCGAACACGGCCTCGATGACGAGGTCGGCATTGCCGACATTCTCGATGCCGACGACACCGTTGATCAGCGCCATGCGTTTGGCGGGCGCGTCCGCCGGGATGCCGCCGCGTGCCGCGGTCGCTTCCCAGTTCTTCTGCATAATTCCCAAGCCGCGCTTGAGCTGCTCCTCGCCGGTCTCGATCAGGGTGACGGGAATGCCGGCATTGGCAAAGGACATCGCGATGCCGCCGCCCATGGTGCCGGCGCCGAGAATGGCGACGCGCTCGACCGGACGCGACTTCGTGCCTTCAGGCACGCCGGCGATCTTGTTGGCCTCGCGCTCGGCGAAGAAGGCGTAGCGCTGTGCCTTGGACTGGTCGCTGGTGAGGAGCTTGAGGAAGCCTTCGCGCTCCTTCTTGAGACCCTCGTCGAACGGCAGGTCGATCGCGTAGCCGACGGCGTCGGCAGCCGCGAATGGCGCTTCCAGGCCACGCGACTTCTTGGTGATGGCGGCGACCGCATTGGTGAAGATCGAGCGATCGGCCCTGGCCGCCGCGATCTTGCTGTCGTCATCGCGCAGGCGGCGTAAGGGACGCTTCTCGGCGAGCAGCTTGCGGACGAAGGCTTCGCCGCCGGCCGCCGGCCCCTCGATGATCTCTTCGATCAGGCCGTGCTTCAGCGCCTCCGTCGCGCCGATCGGATCGCCGCCGACGATCATCTTGACCGCGAGCTCCGGGCCGACCGCGCGCGGCAGGCGCTGGGTACCGCCGGCACCGGGCAGGAGACCAAGCTTCACCTCGGGCAGGCCGAGCTTGGCCTCCTTGGTTGCGACGCGGAAATGACATGCAAGTGCAACCTCGAGGCCGCCGCCGAGCGCGGTGCCGTGGATCGCGGCAACCACCGGCTTCGGCGAATTCTCGATCTCCGCGAGCACGTCGTTGAGCGCGGGCGGCTTCGGCGGCTTGCCGAACTCGGTGATGTCGGCGCCGGCAATGAAGGTGCGGCCCGCGCAGGTCAGCACGATACCCTTGATGGCGGGATCGGCGACCGCCTGCTTGACACATTCCAGGATTCCGCCGCGGACGGCCGCACTGAGCGCGTTCACCGGAGGGCTGTTGACCGTGACGACCCCGATCTCGTCATGACGCTCAAGCTTGACCACTTCGCTCACGGCATACCCTCCAGTTAAGGATTTACTTTTGTTTCAATTTCGCAGTGCGGAATTTAATTCCGCATCTTGACGGCAGGGTTATTTTGAAGCACGTGGCTTGTCAACGACTCCGCGCAAGAAGCAGATCAGGGATGAAGCGTACAGGAAAGAAACCAGCGACCGATCGGAACTTCGTCGTCGCGCTTTCCCGCGGGCTCGATGTATTGCGCGCATTCCAACCCAACGACGGGCTTCTCGGCAATCAGGAGATCGCGGCCCGCACGAATTTGCCCAAGCCAACCGTGTCGCGGCTGACCTATACGTTGACGAAGCTCGGTTATCTTACACCGGTTCCCCGCTTCGAGAAGTACCAGCTCGCGCCCGCCGCTTTGGCGCTCGGTTATGCGGCGCTCGCCAATCTCGGCATTCGACATCTGTCCGAGCCGTTTCGCGAGGAAGTGATGCGCGCCACGGGAGGCGCGGTCGCGGTCGGCGGTCGCGACCGCCAGAGCATGATCTATTTCGGGCAGAGCCGGGGCAGCGAGACGGTCGGCGTTCAACTTGACGTCGGTTCCCGCGTACCGATTGCAACCAGTGCGATGGGGCGCGCCTATTTCTGGGCGCTGGACGAAGAGGAACGCGCTTCGCTCCTGCGCGACCTGCGCGAACATTACGGCAGCCGCTGGCCGAAATTGCGCGATGGGTTGGAGCGCTCCGGCGAGACCGTCGCGAAATACGGCTTTGCTATTTCGGTCGGCGATTGGCACGACGACATCGGCGCCGCGGGCGTCGCGCTCAGGCTGAACGACGGAACCGGCCCCTACGCTTTCAATTGCGGCGCGCCCGCATTCCGCTTCACGGAAGAGCGTTTGATCGCCGACATTGGACCACGTCTCTTGGCGATGGTAAGGAACATCGAAGCGGCGCTCGGCGGAATAGCGCCGCAATTCAAAAAAGAAGCCGGCAAGAAGCTGAAATCAGGAGGAAAAGTTGCGCGTGTGGCCGAGGGGATCAGATAGCCATCGTCGTTGCAGAGGGCACTTCGTGTCGCCCTCCGACCCACTCAACGGCGTAGGCGAGACGAGATGACGCAGGTACAGCTCGCGCAGGGGAATTCTCCTCTGCTCGCGGTTCGCGACGTCAGCGTCGTGTTCGGCGGCATCGTCGCGCTCAACGGCGTGTCCTTTGACATGCACAAGGGCCAGATCCTCGGGCTCATCGGCCCCAACGGCGCCGGCAAGACCACGCTGTTCAATTGCCTCTCCCGGCTCTACCAGCCCTCGTCCGGCGACATCCTGTTGGAAGGCGCGAGCATTTTGACGCGCCCGCCGCACCGGATCGCCGAGATCGGGATCGGCCGCACCTTCCAGAACGTGGCGCTGTTCCCCAACCTGTCGGTGATGGACAATGTGCGCGTCGGCACGCATGCGCGCACCTCCAGCGACATCATCAGCGACTCGCTTCGCCTCGCCTGGGTTCGCCGCAGCGAGTCGAGCGTCAACAAGAAGGTCCACGAGATCCTTGCTTATCTCGACCTCGAGGACGTCGCCCACACCACCGTCTCCGGCCTGCCCTTCGGCACGCAGAAGCGCGTCGAATTGGCGCGGGCGCTGGCGGCGGATCCAAAGATCCTGCTGCTCGACGAACCGGCCGGCGGCCTCAACCATGAAGAGGTCTACGTGCTCGGCGACCTCATCCGCCGCATCCGTGACGACCGCCACATGACAGTGCTGCTGGTCGAGCACCACATGGGCCTCGTGATGTCGATTGCGGACCATGTCGTGGCGCTGAATTTCGGCAAGAAGCTCGCGGAAGGCACGCCCGCCCAGGTGCAGGCGGATCCCGACGTCATCAAGGCCTATCTCGGGAGCAAGGACCAATGACGATGCTGCTCAACGTCAAGGACCTGCGCGCCTATTACGGTCAGGTGCAGGCCCTTCACGGCCTGTCCTTCTCGCTCAACGAGGGCTCGCTGACGACGCTGCTGGGCGCCAATGGCGCCGGCAAGACCACGACGCTGCGCGCGATCTGCAACATGGTGCGCTCCACCGGCGCGATCGAGTTCGACGGCAAGCCGCTCGCCAGCCGCTCGACCGAGAACATCGTGCGCTTCGGCATCGCGCATGTGCCGCAGGGCCGCGGCACCTTCACCAACATGACGGTGGAGGAAAATCTTCAGCTCGGGGCCATTACCCGCAAGGACAATGCCGGCATCGTCTCCGACATCGAGCGCATGTACGCGCATTTCCCGGTCCTGAAGCAGCGGCATACCCAGCAGGCGGGAACGCTGTCGGGCGGCGAGCAGCAGATGCTCGCGGTTGCCCGCGCGCTGATGCTGCGGCCGCGCCTGATGCTGCTGGACGAGCCGTCCTTCGGGCTTGCGCCGCTGGTCGTGCGCGACCTCTTCAAGATCCTCGGCAAGATCAATCGCGAGGACAAGGTCACGATCCTGGTGGTCGAGCAGAACGCGCAGCTCGCGCTCGAGCTCGCCGACCAGGCCTATGTGATCGAGACCGGCCGTATCGTGATGTCGGGCAACGCCAAGGACATCGCGAACAACGAAGACATCCGCAAATCCTATCTGGGTTACTGAGGGAGCCGGGACGATGGAGCTTTTCACCAACCAGGTCCTGGCCGGGATTGCGACCGGCGCGATCTATGCCTGCATGGCGCTCGCGGTGGTCATGATCTACCAGGCGATCGACCATCTCAACTTCGCGCAAGGCGAGATGGCGATGTTTGCGACCTTCATCTCCTGGCAGCTGATGCAATGGGGCGTGCCCTATTGGGCCGCCTTCGTGATCACGCTGGCGTTCGCCTTCGTCGGCGGCATCGCGATCGAGCGCATCCTGTTCAAGCCGCTCGCCAAAGCGCCGATCCTGACCAATGTCGCCGGTTTCATCGCGCTGTTTGCCATCATCAATTCGTCGGCCGGCCTGATCTGGGACTTCACCATCAAGCAATATCCGACCCCGTTCGGCTCCTCACCGTTTCTCGGCAGCCAGCTCATCTCGACCCATCAGGCGGGGATGATCGGCGTCACCCTGCTGTTGCTGCTCGGACTGTTCTTCTTCTTCCAGTACACGCGGATCGGACTTGCCATGCGGGCGGCGGCCTCGCTGCCTGAATCCGCGCGCCTCGTCGGCATCAACACGAGCTGGATGATCGCGCTCGGCTGGGGCATGGCCTCCGCGATCGGCGCGATCGCCGGCATGCTGATCGCACCGGTGGTGTTCCTCGAGCCCAACATGATGGGCGGCGTCCTGATCTACGGCTTCGCCGCGGCCGTGCTCGGCGGCCTGTCGAGCCCGTTCGGCGCGGTGGTCGGCGGCTTCCTGGTCGGCATCTTCGAGAACCTCGCCGGCACCTACATCCCCGGCGTCGGCAACGAGCTGAAGCTTCCGATCGCGCTCGCGCTGATCATCTCCGTCCTGGTCGTCAAACCCGCTGGCCTGTTCGGCCGGCACATCGTCAAGCGAGTTTGATCATGAGCGCAGCAGAAGAAGTCGTTGCCGAAGGCCACGAGGCGGTCGAGGCCGTTCCGAAGCGGGCCATGACGCTGAGCACGACCACCTCGCTGGTGGTGCTCGCAGCGTTCCTGATCGTTCCGCTGTTCGCCAAGAACTTCATCATCTTCCAGTTGACAATGCTCCTGATCTACGGGCTCGCGGTGCTGGCGCTCAACATTCTCACCGGCGGGAGCGGCCAGTTCTCGCTCGGCCAGAGCGCCTTCTATGCCGTCGGCGCCTATGTCACCGCGGTGCTGATGGAGCAGTTCAACGTCAACTATGCGCTGACGCTGCCGGTCGCCGGCGTGATCTGCTTCGGCTTCGGCTTCCTGTTCGGCCAGCCGGCGCTGCGGCTCTCCGGCGTCTATCTCGCGCTCGCGACGTTTGCGCTCGCGACCGCCATGCCGCAACTTCTGAAGCTGAACTTCCTCGAGCACTGGACCGGCGGCGTCCAGGGCCTCGTCGTCACCAAGCCGGACGCCCCGTTCGGCCTGCCGATGGGCCAGGACATGTGGCTCTATTACTTCACGCTCGTCGTCACGCTCGCGATCTACATCTTCTCGGTGAACCTGTTACGCTCCCGCTCGGGCCGCGCCTTCATGGCGATCCGCGACAACGAGATCGCGGCCTCGTCGATGGGCGTCAATGTCGCGCTGTACAAGACGCTGGCCTTCGGTGTCTCCGCCGGCATCACCGGCGTCGCCGGCGGCCTCAGCGCGATCGCCGTGCAGTTCGTGGCGCCCGACAGCTACAACATCACGCTCGCGATCTCGCTGTTCCTCGGCATGGTCGTCGGCGGCGTCGGCTGGTTGCCCGGCTCGTTCGTCGGCGCAGCCTTCATCATCTTCGTACCGAACATGGCGGAAAGCATCTCAAAAGGCCTCTCCGGCGCGGTGTTCGGCGTGCTCCTGTTCCTCGTCATCTTCCTGGTGCCGCATGGCGCAAGGCAGGTTGCGATCGTCAGCCAACAGTTGATTGGCAAACTCAAGAAGAACTGAAACGTCTAAAGGAGACTGAATTGCTGTTTGCAAGAATACTGGGAACTGCCGCAGTTGTAACGGCGGTCGCGACGATCACCTCCGGCGCAGCTCTCGCCCAGAAGAAATACGATGCCGGCGCGACCGACACCGAGATCAAGATCGGCAACATCATGCCGTATAGTGGTCCGGCCTCCGCCTACGGCGTCATCGGCAAGACCGAAGAAGCCTATCTCAAGATGATCAACGACAAGGGCGGCATCAACGGTCGCAAGGTCAACTTCGTCACCTATGACGACGGCTATTCGCCCCCGAAGGCGGTCGAGCAGGTCCGCAAGCTCGTCGAAAGCGACGAGGTGCTGGCCGTGTTCAACCCGCTCGGCACGCCCTCCAACACAGCGATCCAGAAATATCTCAACGCCAAGAAGATCCCGCAGCTGTTCGTCGCGACCGGCGCCACCAAGTGGAACGATCCGAAGAACTTCCCTTGGACCATCGGCTGGCAGCCCTCCTACCAGAGCGAAGCACAGATCTATGCCAAGTGGCTGTTGAAGGAGAAGCCCGACGCCAAGGTCGCGGTGCTCTACCAGAACGACGATTTCGGCAAGGACTACCTGAAGGGCACCAAGGACGGGTTCGGCGCCAAGGCCTCGAACATCATCATGGAGGAAAGCTATGAGGTGTCCGAGCCGTCGATCGACGGCCATATCGTCAAGCTCAAGGCTGCCAATCCCGACGTGCTCGTGATCTACGCAACGCCGAAATTCGCCGCCCAGGCCATCAAGAAGGTGGCCGAGCTTTCCTGGAAGCCCCTCCAGATCGTCACCAACGTTTCGAGCTCGGTCGGTGGCGTGATGAAGCCCGCCGGCCTTGAAAACTCGCAAGGCATCCTGTCTGCCACTTACGGCAAGGACGCCGGCGACCCGCAGTGGAACGATGACCCCGGCATGAAGAAGTGGTCGGAGTTCGTCGACAAGTACATGCCGGGCACCGACAAGAACGACAGCTTCGTCGTCTATGGCTACGGCGCAGCGCAGACGCTCGTGAAGGTACTGGAAATGTGCGGCGACGATCTCACCCGCGCAAACGTCATGAAGCAGGCGGCGAGCCTCAAGGACTTTGCGCCCGATACGCTGCTGCCCGGCGTCAAGATCAACACCAGCGCGACCGATTTCGCCCCCATCAGCCAGCTCCAGATGCAACGCTTCAAGGGCGAAAAGTGGGAACTCTTCGGCGAAATCATTAATGGCGACGTCGCTCCCGAATGATGGGCTGACGCAGCGGCATTAGGCCCAAGCCCCCGCGAGCGATCGCGGGGGCTTTTTGTTGACGGCCGGCGCCAATCTTGTTCAATGCAAAGCCGATCCAACCGGGTGGGGGAGCAATGACTGCCGTCCGTCTTCAGTTCGCGGCCCTGTCAGCTGCATTCGTCTTGTGCGCTGCAACGAACGGAACCGCTCTGGCGCAAAAGAAATATGACACCGGCGCCTCGGACACCGAGATCAGGATCGGCAATATCATGCCCTACAGCGGTCCGGCCTCGGCCTATGCCGTGATCGGCAAGACCGAAGCGGCCTATTTCAACAAGATCAATGCGGAAGGCGGCATCAACGGCCGCAAGATCAAGTTCATTTCCTACGACGATGCCTACTCGCCGCCGAAGACGCTCGAACAGGCCCGCAAGCTCGTCGAAAGCGACGAGGTGCTCCTGATCTTCGGATCGCTCGGCACCTCCACCAACGGCGCCATCCGCAAGTACATGAACGAGAACAAGGTGCCGCAATTGTTCGTGGCGAGCGGCGCCTCCAAATGGAACGATCCGAAGAACTACCCATGGACCATGGGCTGGCAGCCGAGCTACGCCAGCGAAGCGCGCATCTACGCCAAATACATCATCAAGGAGAAGCCGGAAGCCAAGATCGGCGTGCTCTACCAGAACGACGATTTCGGCAAGGACTATCTGAGAGGCCTAAAGGACGGCCTCGGGCCGAAGGCCTCGATGATCGTGCTCGAGGACGGCTACGATACCTCCGAACCCGCGATCGACGAGCGCATCGTGAAGCTGAAGGCCTCGGGCGCCGACGTCTTGATCAGCATCACGACGCCGAAATTCGCGGCCCAGGCGATCAAGAAGGCGGCCGAGATCAACTGGCATCCGATGCACATCATCTCCAACGTCTCGGCGTCGGTCGGCGGCGTGATCGAGCCGGCCGGCTTCGAGGTGTCGCAGGGCATCCTCTCGGCGACCTATGTCAAGGACGGCTCCGACCCGCAGTGGAACGCCGACGACGGGATGAAGAGGTTCTACGATTTCCTCGCGCAGTTTGATCCCAAGGCGAACAGGCTCGATGCCGCCGTCGCGTTCGGCTACGGCGCGGCGCAGACGCTGGCGAAGGTTCTTCAGATGTGCGGCGACGATCTCACGCGCGCGAACGTCATGAGGCAGGCGGCGAGCTTGCAGGACTTCGCGCCGGACACGCTGCTTCCCGGCATCAAGATCAACACCTCGCCGGACAATTTCGCGCCGATCGCGCAGCTCCAGATGATGCGCTTCAAAGGCAAGTCGTGGGAGCTGTTCGGCGACGTCATCTCCAGTGAGCTCGGCCATTAGGGTGCACGGAAGCAGCGCAACCGATAATCGGTAGCGACGGATGTCGCAACTTCCAACAGCTTGGTTAACGCGTGCCGCCATCTCGCAACTGCAACCGGTTCGCGGACCTCCATCAGACGGATGACTACTAAAGGAGCAGCCCCTGTGACGCCGCCACAGGGGCTTTTTCTTGATGCTGCAACGCAAATCGTATTCAATTGCAACCGCGTCGCAAAGAAACCAACGACAAGAAAAAGGACGCACACACACCAAGAAAGTTAGGGAGACTGGAATGCCCGCTGTCACTGGCAAACTTGCTGCCGCGTCAGTCGCGCTTGCGCTGTTCGCGGCCTCGACCTCCACTGCATCAGCCCAGAAGAAATACGATACCGGCGCGACCGATACCGAGATCAAGATCGGCAACATCATGCCCTATAGCGGACCGGCGTCCGCCTACGGCATCATCGGCCGCACCGAGGCCGCCTATTTCAAGAAGATCAACGAGGAAGGCGGCATTAACGGCCGCAAGATCAACTTCATCTCCTATGACGACGCCTATTCGCCGCCGAAGACGGTGGAGCAGGCACGCAAGCTCGTCGAGAGCGACGAGGTGTTGTTCGTCTTCAACTCGCTCGGCACGCCGCCGAACTCGGCGATCCAGAAATACATGAACTCCAAGAAGGTGCCGCAGCTCTTCGTCGCGACCGGCGCCACCAAGTGGAACGATCCGCAAAACTTCCCCTGGACCATGGGCTGGCAGCCCAACTACCAGAGCGAGACGCAGATCTACGCGAAGTGGCTGTTGAAGAACAAGCCGGACGCCAAGATCGCAGTGCTGTTCCAGAACGACGATTACGGCAAGGACTATCTCAAGGGCCTAAAGGACGGCCTCGGCGCGAAGGCGGCGAGCATGATCGTCGCCGAGGAGAGCTATGAGACCTCCGAGCCGACGATCGACAACCACATCGTCAAGCTGAAATCGACCGGCGCCGACGTCTTCATGAACATCACGACGCCGAAATTCGCGGCACAAGCGATCAAGAAGAACGCCGAGATCGGCTGGAAGCCGCTGCACTTCCTCAACAACGTCTCGGCCTCGGTCGGCACCGTGCTCAAGCCGGCTGGTTTCGAGAACTCGCAGGACATCATCTCCGCCGACTACCTGAAGGACGTGTCGGATCCGACATGGGCCAACGACGCCGGAATGAAGGAATTCCTCGCCTTCATGACGAAGTACTTCCCTGACGGGGACAGGCTCGACCACGGCACCATCGTCGGCTACGGCGTGGCGCAGACCCTGGTACAGGCGTTGAAGCAGTGCGGCGACAATCTCACGCGGGAGAACGTCATGAAGCAGGCCGCGGGCCTGAAGAACTTCCGCACAGAGGTGCTGCTGCCGGGCATCCAGATCAACACCTCGCCGACCGACTTTGCGCCGATCAGCCAGCTCCAGCTTGAGAGGTTCAAGGGCGAGAAGTGGGAGCTGTTCGGCGACGTCATTAGCGCCGACGTCGGCGGCTAGCCGTCCGGCAGATCTGAGCTACGAGAACGCCCCTCGCGAGAGCCTCGCGGGGGGCTTTTCATTGCCTTTCGATTATCATCACGCAATTGCATAATCGAATGATCGGCAAGCCCGCTTACGCTTTGCGCGGCGATGCGCTAGGCAAGTATGCGGCGAACTCCGGCGAGGTCGCCGGAAACCGCCTCTCCTTGACGAAAGCATCGCCATGACCGACCGACGCCCCCTGCTCCGTGCCCTCTATGACGCCGCCGTCGGCGCCGCCCATCCCGAAATGGTGCTGGCGCCGCATCTGCGCCCCGCGCCGAGGGGCCGCGTGATCTGCCTCGCCGCCGGCAAGGGCGCAGGCGCGATGGCCGCGGCCGCGGAGCGGCACTATCTCGACACGCTCAAGCTCGATCCGGAGCGACTGGTCGGCATCGCCACCACCCGCCACGGCCACGGCGTGCCGACGCGGCGTATCAGGGTGGTCGAGGCCGGCCATCCCGTGCCTGACGAAGCAGGCTTGAGGGGCGCCGCCGACACGCTCGCGCTCGCAGGCGAGGCCGGTCCTGATGATCTGCTGCTGGTGCTGCTCACCGGTGGCGGCTCGGCGAACTGGATCGCGCCGGTGGACGGCATCAGCTTTGCGCAGAAGCAGGCGGTCAACAAGGCGCTGCTCCGGTCGGGCGCGCCGATCGGCGAGATGAATGTCGTGCGCAAGCATCTGTCGCGCATCAAGGGCGGGCGGCTGGCGCGCGCCGGCAAAAATGCCGCCGAGATCGTGACGCTCGCGATCTCCGACGTGCCGCATGACGAGCCCTCCGCGATCGCCTCCGGCCCCACGGTGCCCGATCCGACTACGCTGGCTGACGCGCGCGCGATCGTCGCGAAATACAAGCTCGACATCGACGACGCCGTGCGCCGTGCGCTGGATGATCCCGGCAACGAGAGCTGCAAACCCGGCGATGCCGCGTTTGCGCGCGCGCATTTCGAACTGATCGCGCGGCCCAAGCAGTCGCTCGACGCTGCAGTCAAGCTCGCGAAGGATGCGGGCTATGAGGTGATCGATCTCGGCGCCGATCTCGAAGGCGAGGCGCGCGAGGTCGCCGCCGAGCATGCGAAGCTGGCCTTGAAGGCGCGCGCCGCCGGCAAACGTACCGCCATCCTCTCCGGCGGCGAGCTCACGGTGACCGTGCGCGGCAATGGCCGAGGCGGCCCTAACCAGGAATACGCGCTGGCGCTCGCCGGCCTGTTGAAGGACACGCCCGACGTCGCTGCGCTCGCCGGCGACACCGACGGTGCCGATGGCGGCGCCGGCAAGCCCACCGACCCCGCCGGCGCACTGATCGACGCGGCGACGTTTGCGAAGATGAAGGCGCTGGCGCTGGAGCCGCGGGCCTATCTCGACAACAACGACGCGACGGCGTTCTTCGCCGCGACCGGCGACCTGCTGCTGCCAGGGCCGACGCTGACGAACGTAAACGACATCAGGGTGATTTTGGTCGATTGAGCCACGGCTCTCCCCTGACATTGCGAGGCGCGCAATGACGGAATGTGTGGGCGCAGCTCACCTCTTCCCGCCGACATGCTCGAGCAGCGCGAGCAGGCCCTTCAATAAATCCGTCGGCGTCGGCGGGCAGCCCTTGATGTGCAGATCCACCGGAACGACCTCGGACACGCCGCCGACGCAGGCGTAGCTGCCGCCAAAAATGCCGCCATCGATCGCGCAGCCGCCGACGGCGACGACCCACTTCGGATCGGGCGTGGCGTCGCAGGTCCGCTCCAGCGCTTGCCTCATGTTCTTGGTCACCGGTCCCGTGACCAGCAGTACGTCGGCGTGGCGCGGCGAGGCGACGAAGCGCAGGCCGAAACGTTCGATGTCGTAGAAGGCGTTGGAGAGCGCGTGGATCTCGAGCTCGCAGCCATTGCAGGAGCCGGCATCGACCTGGCGGATCGCGAGCGACCGGCCGAGTCGTGCCTGCGCGGCGCGGTCGACCTTGCTGGCAAGCTCAGCCAGCGCGCTCTCGTCGGGCGCCGGGGCGGGCTCGGTCAGAGAGCCGTGGGTGAGACTTTCAAGCAGGGTCTTGCGCATGGCTCAGAGATCCACGCCCGAATAGGAACAGTTGAACGACTTGTTGCAGAGCGGGAAGTCAGCGATGATGTTGCCCTCGATCGCGGTCTCCAGCAGCGGCCACTGGAACCACGAGGCATCGCGCAGGTGGCAGCGCTGCACACGCAGCTCGGTGTCCAGCCTCAGCCAGACCAGCACGTCGCCGCGAAACGCCTCCGTCACAGCCAGGCCTTCGCACTCACCGCGCCCAGCCGGCAGCGCGCGCATGATCTCGCCCGGCGCCATCAGGTCCAGAATCTGCGCGATCAACGCGACACTCTGCTCGACCTCGCGGATGCGGATCCAGACCCGCGCATTGACATCGCCCGCCTCAAGCACTGGAACCTCGAACGACAAGCGATCGTAGGGCGCGTAGGCAAGCGCGCGCCGCGCGTCGAAATTGCGCCCCGACGCGCGGCCGACATGGCCGCCGGCGCCGAACTGCCGCGCATACTCCGTCTTCACGATGCCCGTGGTGACGGTGCGGTCCTGAAGTGACGCCGTGTTGTCGTAGAGCTCGATCAGGCGCGGAAACACCTTGTTGATTTCGGCAAGCAGCGTCCGCAGTGCCGCAACGCCGTCCGGCGCGATGTCGCACGTCACGCCGCCGGGCACGATGACGTCCATCATCAGGCGATGGCCGAACGCGACATTCGCGGCACGCAAGCAGCGCTCGCGCAAGATGCCGGTCTGGGCATGCATCAGCGCGAAGGATGCATCGTTGCAGATCGCGCCGATATCGCCGAAATGGTTGGCGAGCCGCTCCAGTTCCGCCATCAGCGCCCGCAACCAGGTCGCGCGCTGCGGCGCCTCGATGTCAAGCGCGGCCTCCACGGCGCGCGCAAAGGCAAAGGCGTAGGCGACCGCGCTGTCACCGGAGGTGCGGTTCGCGAGTTTTGCCGCGGCCTGAACGCCCGCACCCGGCATCAGTGACTCGATGCCCTTGTGGGTGTAGCCCAGCCATTGCTCCAGCCGCACCACATGCTCGCCATTGGCGGTGAAGCGGAAATGACCGGGCTCGATGATGCCGGCATGGACAGGTCCCACCGCAACCTGATGCAGCGCCTCGCCTTCGGTCGGCAGAAACCGATACGGGACCACCTCGCGCGGCGCGTTGCGGCTGCCAAGCGGGAACGATTTGCCCCAGACGTAATGATCGAGCCACGGCCGCGTATCGTCGCCGCCGGTTGGTGTGAGCCCGAACAGGTCGTGGATGGCACGCTCCAGCCGCAGCGCGGGCGGATGCTGGCGGGCGACGCTGGGAAAGCTACCCGCCGCACATTCGTAGGTGACGACCGCGATCTCGGTGGCGGCGTCATCGAGCAGAGCGATGTGCACCGCGGACGACTCACCCCAGAAGCCGAGCAGCGTCAGACGGCCGGCGGCCAGTTGGTTGATCGCGGCCTGCCAGCCCGCCTCCGTCACGACGACACGCGGCCAGGGCCGGTGCGACGGCACCGCGCGAACATGGGGGATGCCGTCGAGGATGCCCATCGCTATCCCAGCAGCTTTGCGACGTTCGTGAAGCCGGTTACCAGGACCGGCGGCAGATAGATGCCGGCCGTCGCGACCAGCGCCAGGTGTGTGAACATCGGCACGTAGGAGGCCTCCGCCGGTGCGGTCATGCCCTTGGGCTCGCCGAACATCACGACGCCGACCCTCAGCAAGAGCCCGCCGAGCGCGATGATGATCCCGAGCACCAGGATCGCGGTCAGCCATGGCGCGCGGGAGAAGGTCGAGCTGACCACCAGGAACTCGCTCATGAAGATGCCGAGCGGCGGCAGGCCGACGATGGCGATGACGCCGAGCATCAGGCCCCAGCCGAGCACCGGGTTGGTCACCGTGAGCCCGCCGATGTCGGCGATCTTCTGCGTGCCCTTGACCTGTGCGATGTGGCCGACCGCGAAGAAGATCGCCGACTTGGTCAGCGAATGCATGGTCATGTGCAGAAGGCCGGCGAAATTCGCAAGCGGCCCACCCATTCCGAAGGCAAAGACGATGATGCCCATGTGCTCGATCGAGGAATAGGCGAACATGCGCTTGATGTCGCGGCGGCGATACAGCATCAGCGCCGCGAAGATCACGGAGATCAGGCCCATCGTCACCATCAGCGGCCCCGGCGCAATCGCCGCGGAATTGACCGCCAGCATCATCTTGAAGCGCAACAACGCATAGAGCGCGACGTTGAGCAGGAGACCCGACAGCACCGCCGAGATCGGCGTCGGACCTTCGGCATGCGCGTCGGGCAGCCAGGCGTGCAGCGGCGCGAGGCCGACCTTGGTGCCGTAGCCGAGCAGCAGGAAGACGAAGGCGACGTTGAGCAGCGCCGGATCGAACGCGGCGGCGTGCTGCACCAGCACGGTCCACACCATGCCGTCGAGCCCCTCACCCACCGCAGGCCGCGCCGCCATATAGATCAGGATGGTGCCGAACAGCGCCAGCGCAATGCCGACGCTGCCGAGGATGAAATATTTCCAGGCGGCTTCCAGCGCCTCATGGGTGCGGTAGATGCCGACCATCAGCACGGTCGTGAGCGTCGCGACCTCGACCGCAACCCATATCAGGCCGATATTGTTGGCGACGAGCGCGAGGTTCATCGCGAACATCAGCGTCTGGTACATCGCGTGATAGAAGCGCAGGAAGGCCGGCGTCAGCCGTCCGCTCTCGATTTCGTGGTGAATGTAACTCGCGCTGAACACGGATGTCGTGAAGCCGACAAAGGTCGTCAGCACGATGAAGACCTTGTTGAGGTCGTCGAGCAGCAGATATTGCCCCGAGGTCGGCTCGATCACGAACAGCGAGAGCGAGGTGAGGAAGGTCGCGAGCGACGCAACGACGTTGAGCTTGGCCGTCAAGAGGTAGCCGGGCAGGATCGCCAGCAGCGCGGCCGAGACGGCCGGGATCAGCAGGATGGCACCCAGCGCGTCGATCGTCATCGCCGCTCTCCCCTGAAGCGGTCGAGCGCCTGCACGTCGACGCTGTCAAAGCGCTCGCGGATGCGGAACAGGAAGATGCCGATCACGATGAAGGCGATCAGCACCGAGAAGGCGACGCTGATCTCGACCACCAGCGGCATGCCCTTGGCGCCGGTCGCCGCCAGCACGAGGCCATTCTCCAGCGACATGAAGCCGACCACCTGGCTCACGGCGTTGCGCCGCGTCACCATGATCAAAAGCCCGAGCAGCACCACCGACAGCGCGAAGGCAAGATCCTCGCGCGCCAGCGCATCGGCGCCCGGCGTCACCCGCAGCATCACCACCATCGACAGCGCGACGAGGCCGATGCCGGCCATCATGGTGAGCCCGATCCCGATCACGTTCTCGATCTCGCGGTGAATGCCGAGCCGCCTGATGATCCGGTGCAGCGCCACCGGAATGATGATGGCCTTGAAGACGAGGGCGATCAGCGCGGTGACATAGAGATGCGGCGCGGCCTGGACGTAGGCCTGCCAGGCCACCGACAGCGCCAGCACGGTCGCATGTAGCGCGTAGACGTTGAGCAGCGCATAGAGCCGGTCCTGATAAAGCAGCATGAAGCTCGCCAGCACGAGCGAGCCGGCGAGCAGGTGGGCGATGTCGAATTGCAGGCTGCTCATCTCTTACAGGCTCCCCGACACGAAGCGCAGCAGGGTCGCAAGCAGCGCCAGCATCAGCGCCGCCCCCAGGAATTCAGGGATGCGAAAGACGCGCATCTTGGCGATCGACGTCTCGAACAGCGCGAGCAGGAAACCAAGCACTGCAAGCTTGCCGAGATAGAGCAGCGCGCCACGCACCAGCGGCGCAACGCTCGCATCGGCGGTTGCCGTACCCCAGGGCACGAACACGCAGGCGATCAGTGAAACGTAAAGCAGAAGCTTGAGCTGCGACGACAGGTCGACCAGCGCGAGATGGCGACCGGAATATTCCAGCACCATGGCCTCATGCACCATGGTGAGCTCGAGATGGGTGGCGGGATTGTCGACGGGGATACGGGCGTTCTCCGCCAGCGCCACGATGGTCAGCGCGACAAACGCCATGCCCAGCGACACGCGCAAACCAACTGCGTCCGAGCCCATGAACTCCGCAACGTTGGAAAGCTGGGTCGAGCCCGCAATCATGGCGATGGAAAACACAGTGATCAGGATGGCGGGCTCGGCGAGCGACGCGATCATCACCTCGCGGCTGGAGCCGATGCCGCCGAAAGCGGTGCCGACATCCATGCCGGCAAGCGCCTGGAAGAAGCGGGCGCTGCCGAGCAGCGCGATGATGGCGATGAGGTCGGCGGTCCAGGAGAACAACAGGCCGTTGCCGAAGGTCGGCACGAGCGTGGCCGCGACCCAGGTTCCGGCAAACATCAGATAGGGAATGACGCGGAACAGCCAGGAGGCGTTGTCCGCGAGCACGACATCCTTGCGCATCAAGCGGACGAGGTCGCGATAGGGCTGGAGCACCGGTGGCCCCCGCCGGCGGAGCAGCCGCGCTTTCACCTTGCGCACGAAGCCGGTCAGCAACGGGGCCAGCAGCAGCACCAGCAGCATCTGGACGCCTTGCGAGAGGATGTCGCGCAGCGCATTCATAGCGCCACCACCAGGAGCAGCACGATCAGCGCCACGAAGACCAGGGTCAGATAGCGGCGGATGGTGAGGAACTGGAGGACGTTGATGTGCTCGGTGGCGAAGCCGATCGCCTTCGCGATCGGCGCGTAGAGCGCCTCCCAGATCAGATCATGCAGCTCGACGGTGAGCCGTGCCGGCGCGGACGAGGATGGCGGCGGCATCTCGCCGATCTCGCGTGCCGCAAAGATCACGCTGCCGAACACACGGCGGATCGGCTGCGAAAAGCTCGAGGCCGAGTACTGGATGGCGGGATTGGGATCAGGATAACCGCAGTCCCAGGCAGGCGCCCGGCGCAGCCGGTCGGAGGCGAGGCGATGAATCGCGGACGCCGCTGCCGTGCCGCTGAACGCGACGAACAGGAACACCAGAAGTCCGTTATAGGAGCTGCGGCTTTCGGCAATTGGCACGATCGTCAGCCACTCCAGCCCCGTCTGGTGCGGCATGACATTGCCGACCATGGCCTTGCTCACCGGCGCCAGCGTATCGATGAACAGGCCGGGCAGGATGCCGGCGACGAGACAAAGGGCGGCAAGCGCAAACATCGCGGCCAGCGAGAAGCGATCGGTCTCGTGCGCGCCCGCCGCGACGTCGGAGCGGGGACGGCCGAGGAAGCTGATGCCGTAGAGCTTGACGAAGCAGGCCGCAGCGAAAGCCGCCGCCAGCGCCAGCAAGCCGCCGACCGCGGGGATGGCGAGCTTCAGGCCCCAGGACGGCAGTTGCGGCGACAGCAGGATCGCCTGGAACGTCAGCCATTCCGAGACAAAACCGTTGAACGGAGGCAGTGCCGAGATCGCGACGCAGCCGACCAGCATCGCGAAGGCCGTGCGCGGCATGCGATGGATCAGCCCGCCGAGCTTCTCCATGTCGCGCGTGCCGGTTGCTTCCAGCACCGCGCCGGCGCCGAAGAACAGAAGACTCTTGAACAGCGCGTGATTGAAGACGTGCAGCATCGCCGCGGTGAAGGCGAGCGCCGCCACCCAGTCGAGCCCCTGCGCCTTGAAGGCGAGCGCGAGCCCGAGGCCGGTGAAGATGATCCCGATGTTCTCGATGGTCGAATAGGCCAGCACGCGCTTGATGTCGCGCTGCATCAGCGCATAGAGCACGCCCAGCGTCGCGGTAGGGCCGCCGACGAGCAGCACCACCATGCTCCACCACCACTCGGGTTCCGGCAGCAGATCGAAGACGATGCGGACAAAACCGTAGACGGCGACCTTGGTCATCACGCCGCTCATGAGGGCCGAGACGTGGCTGGGTGCGGCGGGGTGGGCAAGCGGCAGCCAGGCGTGCAGCGGCACGAGGCCTGCCTTGGAGCCGGCGCCGAGCAGGACGAGGATCACCACCATGCCGGCAAGCGCGGCCGAGGGATGCGAAGCGCGGATCGCATCGAAATCGTAACCGGCACCATTGGCGAGCAGGCCGAAGGCCAGCAGCAGCGCCAGCGTGCCGAAGCTCGCCATCAGGAGATAGACATAGCCGGCGCGAACGTTGTCCGCCTCGCGATGATGCGCCACCACCAGCGCCCATGAGGTCAGCGACATGAACTCCCATGCCACCAGAAAGCTGAAGGCGTCGTTGGTGAGCACGACGGTGTTCATGCCGGCGAGATAGGCCGGATAGAACGGCAGCACGCGGCCGGGAGATTCTTCATGCGCGCCATAGCCGAGCGCGAACAGGCTCGCGGCTGCGCCACCAAGATTGATCACGACCAGGAAGAACGCCGACAGCGCATCGAGACGGAAGTGGGCCCCCAGCCAGGGCAGGCCGATCGGCAGCGTCGTGCTCAACACCAGATGCGCGGGATCGAGCAAGTGAAGGAGCGCGGTGACGCAGAGCGCAGCAGTGACAACCAAGCAGGCGCCATAGATCGCGACCGAACCGCGCGGGCGCGTCGACAGCGCGATCCCGACCGGCGCCAGCGCCAGCAGCAGTGCCACCGACCATAGCGCCACCGAGATCATCAGAGCTCCCGGATTGCGAGTTGTGCGCGCGTCGTCATTTGTTGTCCTCGCCGGCGCTGGGCAGAGATTTCAGCCGCACGCCGCGGCCACCGCCGATCGAGGGGACGCCCTCGCCGATCAGCTCGATGCCCGCCGCCGCGAGCGCCTCGACCAGCTTCATCAGGGAATCGACATTGCCGCGAATGACGCCCTCGGAGGCCTCCATGCGCTGGATCGTCGGCAGCGACAGCGAGCAGCGCTGTGCCAGCTCGCGCTGGTCGATCCCAAGCAGGGCCCGAGCGGCCCGAAGCTGCGCGGCGGTAATCACTGAGAGCGCCTCCATGGCAAGTGCCATGATTGATAAAGCAATCATATTACATCTATACTGATGTATCAAGCATCAGTTATGCTGCACTGCGCATCAGGAAGCGATCGCCTTGCCTGGTGCAATCTCATCGCGCCCCTTAACGTGAAATTCGCTGCAACTTCAGGAAGCTGCCTGTGCGGGAGGCAGATCGTGAAGACGATTCACCAGCCTCTGCTCTAATGCCTTCCGCGCTTGAAGGGGGCGAACATACATGCAGGATCGCGACAGGCAGGCCGCCGAGAGCGGCCCGCTCGGCTCGCTCGCCTTGGGCGGGTTGCTCGAGCAGGCCGTCAACAATCTTTGGCTCGGCATCATCCTGTTCAACCGGAGCCGCGAAGTCATCTACTGCAACCAGCGCTACATGGACATGTACGGCCTTGCGCCGGACGAGGTGCGGCCGGGCACGCCGGTCAGCAACCTGATCCAGCATCGGCTCAAGCTCGGATTGAAGGTCCGCGGTGAGGCCGAGGACTATGTTCGCGCCCGCACGGAGCGCACAATCGTCAGCGAACGGGCGGTGCAGGAATTCGCGGACGGGCGGATCATCGCCTATACCATCCACCCTCTGCCGGACGGCGGCGGCATGGCCACCCACGAAGACATCACCGAGCGCGAGGAGCTCAGCGCAAGGCTGCAACAGCGCAACATGCAGTTCGACATCGCGATCAACAATATGTCGCACGGGCTGTGCTTCTTCGATGCCGATCACCGGCTGATCGTGTGCAACAAGGACTTCATCGACATGTACGGACTGCCGCCCGAGCGCGTCCGTCCCGGCACGCCCCTGTCGGACATCGTCGACATGCGCTTTGAGGCCGGCAGCGTGCCCGCGATGTCACGGGCCGAGTACATGAAATGGCGCACCGGCGTCGTGGTTTCGGCCGAGCCTGTCGACAGTATCGTCGAGATGCGAAACGGGCGCACCTTCAAGATCCGCCATCGCCCGATGCCGGACCTCGGCTGGGTAGCGACCCACGAAGACATCACTGAGCAGCGGCGGACCGAGCTCAGAATCGCGCATATGGCGCATCACGATGCGCTGACCGACCTTGCCAATCGCGCCCTGCTCAACCAGCGGCTCGAGCAGGCGTTCGCGACGAACCAGATGTTCGCCGTGCATCACATCGACCTCGACAAGTTCAAGTCGGTGAACGACACGCTGGGCCATCATGCCGGCGACGCCCTGCTCAAGGGCGTGAGCGAGCGTCTGCGCCGCCTCGTACGTCCGGGCGACACGATCGCCCGGATGGGCGGCGACGAATTCGTCGTCCTGCAGACCCCGATCAGCGAGGCGAGAGAAGCAGGCACGCTTGCGCAGCGCATTATCGGGCAGATGAGCGCCCCGTTCGAGATCGACGCGCAGCAGACGATCGCGGGAGCAAGCGTCGGCATCGCCATTGCGCCGGCCGATGGAGCGACACCCGAGCAATTGCTGCGCAACGCCGACCTTGCGCTCTACCGGGCCAAGAGCGACGGCCGGGGCATGTACCGCTTTTTCGAGCCGGCCATGGAGGAGCAGGTGCAAAGCCGCCGCGCATTGGAGCTCGATCTGCGCAAGGCGCTCGCCGGCGGCGAATTCGAGCTTCACTATCAGCCGCTGGTGAAGAGCGACAGCGGCGCGATCAGCGGCTTCGAGGCGCTGATCCGCTGGCAGCACCCGCAGCGCGGACTGATCCCTCCCAACAGCTTCATTCCGCTTGCCGAGGAGATCGGCCTGATCGTGCCGATCGGCGAGTGGGTGATCCGGCAGGCCTGCATGACCGCCAGCCGGTGGCCAAAGCACCTCCACGTCGCCGTCAACATATCGGCCGTGCAATTCCGCTACGCCGGTCTTGCCGAGGTGATCGTTGGCGCGCTCGCCGCCGCGGGGCTGGACGCCAGCCGGCTCGAAATCGAGATTACCGAGAGCGTCCTCTTGCAGGACAAGGAGGGGACGCTCGCCACGCTGCACCGGCTGCGCGATCTCGGGATCCGGATCGCAATGGACGATTTCGGCACCGGCTATTCGTCGCTGACCTATCTGCAATGTTTCCCGTTCGACAAGATCAAGATCGACCGCTCCTTCGTGCGCGACGTCGCCACCGATACCGGATCACTCAACATCGTGCGGGCGATTGCCGCGCTCGCAAGCGGGTTGGGAATGACGGCGACGGCGGAAGGTGTCGAAACGCGCGAGCAGCTCGACCGGATCGCGGCGGAAGGATGCACCGAGATGCAGGGCTATCTGTTCAGCCGCCCCCTGCCCGCAGCCGAAATCGAACGCCGCTTCCTGTCCCCGGAAGCGCCCACCTTGCCTGACCGGATCGCTGCGGCGTAATCGCCTTCGATCATGCTGCAAAGGCATTCGCCTTTGGATCAAGCGCGAACATGAATTTGCCGAGCGTTCGGGAAACGAATCTCTCTCAGCACGGCAGGTGTGTTCCCTCCCCCCTTGTGGGGGAGGGAGCGCAGGGGGCCGCGCGGCGAGTGCCGAGTTTCAACGTGACGAGATTGTTCAGAACTCGTTGGCGATCTTCGAGAGCATCGCGATCAGGGACTCGCGGTTGGCCCCGCCCAACAGCTCGTTCAGCCGCGCCTCGTGCTTTGTCGCGACGAGCTTTTTGGCGCGGCCGAGCACGGCCTTGCCCTTGTCGGTCAGGACCAGGATGTGCGAGCGGCGGTCGTTGGTGGAGCGAATCCGCGCGCAAAGGTCGCGGCTCTCGAGGTTGTCGAGCATGGCCACGAAATTCGGGCGCAGGATGCCGAGCGTGGAGGCAATCTCGGTCTGATTGCGGCCGGGATTCTTCTCGACCAGCAGCAGCACGGAAAACTGCGCCGGCGTGAGCTGGAGCGAGGCCATGCAGCGCAGGAAATTCTCGAACACCTTGAGCTGGGCACGTTTGAGCACGTAGCCGAGCTGTCCGGAGAGTTCGCCAAGCTGAAGGGCCTCGCCGGCCTCCTCGCTCGCGTCCTTGCGCGCCCTGGCCGCCTCCGCGCCCTTTGTGGTTGCTTCCGCCGATTTTTCCGCCGCTTTGGAAACGGTCATCGCCTGTTGCTCGCAATCCCGTTAGATTTAGGCCCGGTGTTCCCCGGCCCTTGAAGTTATATTCGATAATTGTTATTGACCATATCAAATATCGTCAGCGATTTTCAATGGCTGTGAGGGACGATCCACCGCGAAAGGGGGATCGGTCCGGATCTTAAGGGGGAGCGTCCGGTCTTGAATACCACCATCCTGCTGTTCCTGGTCCAGGACGGCATCACCAACGGCGCGATCTACGCGCTGCTCGGACTGGCACTGGTGCTGGTGTTCGCCGTCACCCGCGTCATCCTGATTCCACAAGGCGAATTCGTCACCTATGGCGCGCTGACCTATGCTTCGCTCGCCTCCGGCCAGATGCCGGGCACGGCCAAGCTTGCGCTCGCGATGGGCATCGTCGCCTTTGTGTTCGACCTGTTCGCGGCGCGCAAAGCGCTGCACGGGCGGCTGATCCTCCGCACCTTCCTCACCAACATCGTGCTGCCGGGAATCGTGCTGGCGGTGACCCTCTACTTCGCCGGCCAGAAGCCGCCGGTTGCGATCTCGATGGCGCTGTCGCTCGTGATCGTCGCGCTGATCGGCGTGTCGCTCTATCGCATCGTGTTCCAGCCACTGGCCCACACCTCGGTGCTCGTGCTGCTGATCGCCTCCGTCGGCGTCCATCTTGCGCTGCAGGGCCTCGGCCTTCTGTTCTTCGGGGCCGAAGGCCAGCGCGGACCGGCGGTGCTGTCGACGGCCTTCACGCTCGGCGCGTTGCGCTTCACCGGCCAGAGCATCACGGTCTACGGCATCACCATCGCCTTCATCGTCGGCCTCTGGCTGTTCTTCGGCTTCACACGCTACGGCAAGGCGCTGCGCGCGACCGCCGTCAACCGGCTGGGTGCGCGGCTCGTCGGCATCCGGACCTCGCTGTCGGGGCAGATCGCGTTCCTGCTGGCGTCCGTCATCGGCGCGCTGTCGGGCATACTTATCGTCCCAATTACAACTCTCTATTACGACAGCGGCTTCCTGATCGGCCTGAAAGGCTTCGTCGCAGCAATCATCGGCGGCCTCGTCAGCTATCCCCTGACGGCCATCGCCGCGCTCTTTGTCGGCATCGTCGAGGCGTTCTCGTCCTTCTATGCCAGCAACTACAAGGAGGTCATCGTCTTCATGCTGCTGATCCCGGTGCTGCTGCTGCGCTCGCTCGCAGCCCCCGCGGTCGAGGAAGAGAAGGACTGAGCACGATGAACGACCGGCTCCCCATTCTCGTCTTCGCGATTCTCATGGCGGCGATCCCGTTCATTCCCGGCATGCCGCCATTCTGGATCGTGCTCCTGGACAATATCGGCCTCACCGCGCTGGTCGCCATGGGCCTCGTGCTGCTGACCGGCGTCGGCGGCCTCACCTCGTTCGGACAGGCGGCCTTCGTCGGCTTCGGCGCCTACACCACTGCGGTGCTGTCGACGGCGTATGGCCTGTCGCCCTGGCTGACCTTGCCGCTCTCGCTGCTGGTCAGTGGCCTGCTCGCGGTGCTGCTCGGGCTGGTCACGGTCCGCCTGTCGGGCCACTATCTGCCGCTCGGCACGCTCGCCTGGGGGCTCGGACTGTTCTATCTCTTCAGCAAGCTCGAATTCTTGGGGAGAAACGACGGCATCTCCGCGATCCCCCCGCTGTCGATCGGCACGTTCAAAATGCTCTCACCCGGCTCGATCTATTACGCGATCTGGGTTGCGGTGATCGTCTCGGCGCTGCTCACCATGAACCTGCTGGATTCCCGCACCGGCCGCGCCATCCGCGCGCTCAGGCGTGGACATGTCGCTGCCGAAGCCTTTGGCGTGCAGACGCCGCGCGCAAAGATGCTGGTGTTCATTCATGCCGCGGTGCTCGCAGGTCTCTCCGGCTGGCTCTATGCGCATCTCCAGCGCGCGGTCAATCCGACGCCGTTCGGCGCGCAGGCCGGCATCGAGTATCTCTTCATCGCGGTGGTTGGCGGCGCCGGTTATGTCTGGGGCGGCGTGCTCGGCGCGGCGATCGTCGTTGTCCTGAAGGAAGTGCTGCAGAGCTATCTGCCGCTCATCCTGCCCGGCTCCGGACAGGTCGAGACCATCGTGTTCGGCATCATGCTGGTGGCGCTGCTGCAGCTTGCGCCCGGCGGCGTCTGGCCGTGGCTGATGTCGTTCCTGCCGCAGAAGGCTGGCGGCAGGAAGCCGGACACCTCGCTGACCCTGCCGGCGCGCGTCCGCGCGCCCGGCGAGGCAAGCGTGCTGCTCCAGGTCGAAAAAGCACGAAAACAGTTCGGCGGCGTGATCGCGGTGAACAATGTCTCCTTCGATGTGCAGGCCCGCGAGATCGTCGCGCTGATCGGTCCGAACGGCGCCGGAAAGAGCACGACGTTCAACCTGATCACCGGCGTGCTGTCGGCGACTTCGGGCTCGATCTCGGTGCTCGGCAAGAAGGTCGACAGGGCGCCGCCGCAGGAGATCGTCAAGCTCGGCATTTCCCGCACCTTCCAGCACGTGAAGCTGGTGCCCGACATGACCGTGCTGGAAAACGTCGCGATCGGCGCGCATCTGCGCGGCCACTCGGGACCGATTGCCTCGATGCTGCGGCTCGACCGCGCTGACGAGGCCCGGCTGCTGGCGGAAGCCGCGCGCCAGATCGAGCGCGTCGGCCTTGGCGAACAGATGCATCAGCTTGCAGGCTCGCTCTCGCTCGGACAGCAGCGCATCGTCGAGATCGCACGCGCGTTGTGCGTCGATCCGATGCTGCTGCTGCTCGACGAGCCGGCGGCCGGCCTACGCCACATGGAGAAGCAGCAGCTCGCAAAGCTGCTGCGCGACTTGCGCGACGGCGGCATGAGCGTCCTCCTGGTCGAGCACGACATGGGCTTCGTGATGAATCTCGCCGACCGCATCGTGGTGCTCGATTTCGGCACCAAGATCGCGGAAGGCACGCCCGCCACGATCAAGACCAATCCCGAAGTGATCAAGGCCTATCTCGGAGTGGCGGCATGAGCGCTATGTTGTCAGTCACCGACGCGCATGTCGCCTACGGCAAGGTCGAGGCGGTCCGCTCGGTTTCGCTCGAGGTCGGCCAAGACGAGATCGTCACCATCGTCGGCGCCAACGGCGCCGGCAAGACCACGCTGCTCTCGGCTGTCATGGGTATCCTGCCGCTGAAGGGCCGCGTCGCCTTTGCCGGGCAAGACCTCGCACGGCTCGACATCGAGGACCGCGTTGCGATGGGGCTGGGCCTCGTGCCGGAGCACCGCGAATTGTTCGTGACCATGAACGTCGAGGACAATCTGGAGTTAGGGGCCTTCCGCATCGAGAAGAGCAGGGCGAAGAGCTCGATCGAGCGCGTCTACGCGCTGTTCCCGCGACTGAAAGAGCGACGCAAGCAGCTCGCCGGCACGCTCTCCGGCGGCGAGCAGCAGATGCTCGCCATGGGCCGTGCGCTGATGGGAGAGCCGAAACTGCTGATGCTGGACGAGCCGAGCCTGGGCTTGGCGCCGATCATCGTCGCCGACATCTTCCGCATCGTCACCGAGCTGCGCGCCAGCGGCGTCTCGGTGCTGCTGGTCGAGCAGAACGCGCAGGCCGCGCTGAAGATCGCGGACAAGGCTTACGTGATGGAGCTCGGCGAGTTCGTGCTCAGCGGCAAGGCCAGCGACATCGCCGCCAACGAACGCGTCGCGGCGAGCTATCTCGGCTTCCAGCACGAAGGCGCCAGCGCGCTGTAGGCTTGCCGCGAACTCCTCTTCCCTTCTCCCCTTGCGGGAGAAGGTGGCATAGGCGGCCTTCGGCCGCCGTTCTCAAGAACGCCGATGCTCCGCATCGGCTATGGCGCCGGATGAGGGGTTGCATCCGCGAATTCAAGTACAGAACGAACGTGCGGAGAGAACCCCTCACCCGTCTCGCCGCTACGCGGCGAGCCACCCTCTCCCACAAGGGGAGAGGGAAATGCAGCGCCTGTGCTGCGCTAGACTCAACGTGGCGCCTCAGCCCACCGCCATCGCCTGCCCCTTCAGCGCCGCCACCTCGGCTTCGAGCTCCGCAATCCTTGCATCCCGCGCCGCCAGCGCTGACGCCACGTCCGCCGCGTCGAATTTCTGCGGGATGTGCTGCGGGCAGTTGGTGTCCCAGGCCGCGATCTTGAACACGATGACCTGCTCGGGGCGCGCCTTGTAGCCTCCTGGCATCAGTGACTGCGTCAGCGCTGGATCGTCCTCAACCACGCGCGCTTCGCCCCAGATCTTCACCCTGCGGCGATGGGCGTAGTCCATCACGAAGATATAGGCCTTGGGATTTTCGGAGAGGTTGCCTTGCGTGAGATACTGCCGGTTCCCGGCGTAGTCGGCGAAGGCGAGCGTCTGCTTGTCCAGCACCTTCAAAAAGCCCTTCGGGCCGCCGCGGTGCTGGATATAGGGCTGGCCGTCAGCTGAGGCCGTGGCGAGATAGAAACTACTGGCATCGGCCAGGAACGCCGCGAGATTTTCGTCGACCTCGGTGCGCCAACCACGCTGCTCGGCGTGGGAATACGCCTCGCGCGAGCCCTTCCGGGTCTGGATCGATTTGACTGCCGGAGTGAAAGCGACGTCACTGGCGTAGGCGTGGGCGGACGGCATCGGAGTATCTCCAGAGCTGGCGCATTCTCGCGTCCTTTGACCGCTAAAATGCGCCCTCTTACGTCTAGAACAATCAGCCCGCTTGACACTTCATCATTGCGATATATGCAATAATGACCATGGACCGGCTCGAGGCCATGCACGTCTTCGTCACCGTCGCCGAGCTGCGTGGCTTTGCGCCGGCGGCGCGCAAGCTGCGGCTGTCGCCGTCGGCGGTGACCCGCATGATCGCCTCGCTGGAAGAGCATCTCGGCGCGCGGCTGTTGCAGCGGACCACGCGCTCCGTGACTCTCACCGACGTCGGCACGCGCTATCTGGAGCGTGCGCGGCGGATCCTCGCCGATGTCGAGGAGGCGGACGGCTCGGCGCGGGAGGAGCGCAACCGGCCGAGCGGACGTCTCGTGGTGTCGGCACCGGTCGGGTTCGGCCGGCTCCATGTCGGGCCGGTCATGACCGCCTATCTCAAGCGCTATCCCGAAGTCGCCTGCGAACTCAGGCTGTCGGATCATCTCGTCAACCTCGTGGAGGACGCCGTCGATGCCGCGGTGCGGATCGGCCATCTCGCCGACTCGTCTCTGGTCGCGCGTCAGGTCGGCGAGATGCGGCGCATCGTCGTGGCCTCGCCCGGCTATCTGAAGCGGTACGGCGAACCGAAGACGCCGGAGGCCCTGCTCGAGCATCAGACCATCCAGTTCGGCCCGACGACCGATCGACGCTTTCTGCGCGACGGCCGCGAGATCGAGGTGACGCCATCTCCCCGCTTCATCAGCAACAGCGCCGATGCGGCCCTGCAATATGCCGAAGCCGGCGGCGGCGTGACGCGCGTGCTGGCCTATCAGGCCGCCGAGGGCTTGAGGCGCGGGCGCCTGAAAATCGTGCTGGCGAAATTCGAGCAGCCTGCCCTGCCCATCCACATCGTCTATCCGACCTCGCGGCTGCTCTCGGCCAAGGTGCGCGCGTTCATCGATCTCGTGGTGGAGACGACGAACTGGCGGCTTGGGTAGCTCTCGTGCCCCGGACGCAGCGCAGCACGCAGTGATGCGCTGCTGAGCCGGGGCCCATCTCTTCGCGGACGCATGGGTCCCGGCTCTGCGGAGCAGCGCTTCGCGCCGCACCGCGCCCGGGACACGAGACCGTTCACTCCTTCTTCGGCACCACGCGGAACGTGCCGTTGGCCCGCGCGATCACGGCGTCGTCAGCCTTGATCAGGCATTGCGCGAAGCAGATCGTGCTGCCGGTCTTGATCACCTCGCTCTCGACCGCACACCACTGGCCGATCTCGGCGGCGCCGACATAATCAACGGCGAGCGAGATCGTCACGAACGACGTCGTCCAGCCCGTTGCCTGCGCGCAGCTATAGCCCATCGCGGCATCGGCCAGCGCTGCGATGAGACCACCGTGAATGCGTCCGCGCGCGTTGGTGTGCGGCTTTGCCAGCCGCAATCCGACGACAACGGCCTTCTCGGTGCGCTTTGAATAAAGCGGCTCCCAGGGATCGGTGAGCGGGCTCTTGCGGAAATGCGGCTCGAAGCCGTCAGGGATGGCGGTGGCGGTCATGTGCATCTCGCGTCGTTGGTTGCCACCATTGAACGCGATGGACGTGACGGATGCATCACCTACAAAGTTTTAAACGACATTTGCGGAGGCGATTGAAACGATTGCTGGCCCCTAGGGTGGGCAAAGGCGCATCGCGCCGTGCCCACCATCTCTCCGCGACTGAGACAGAAGTGGTGGGCAAGCTGTCGCTTTGCCCACCCTACAAGCTAAAACGGCAGCCCCACGTAATTCTCCGACAGCGAGGTCATCGCGGCCTGCGACTGCGTGACGTAGTCGAGCTCGGCGAGCTGGATGCGCGCGCCGATGGTGCCGGTGTCGGGGAATTTGTGCAGCATCGAGGTCATCCACCAGGAGAAGCGCACGGCCTTCCAGACCCGCGCCAGCGCTATGGTGGAATAGGCATCGATCCCCGCGCTCGACTTCTCGTCGTAATATTCCCGGAGAGCGGTTGCGAGGTAATGCGCATCCGACGCCGCAAGGTTCAGCCCCTTGGCGCCGGTCGGCGGCACGATGTGGGCGGCATCCCCGCACAGGAACATCCGGCCGAAGCGCATCGGCTCGGCGACGAAGCTGCGCAAGGGCGCGATGCTCTTCTCGATCGAGGGGCCGGTCACGAGGCTGTCGGCCGCCTCCTGGTCGAGCCGGCGCTTCAACTCGTCCCAGAAGCGATCGTCCGGCCACTGGTCGACGTGATCGTCGAGCGAGCACTGAACGTAATGCCGGCTGCGTTTGGTCGAGCGCATGGTGCAGAGCGCAAAACCGCGGGCGTGGTTGGAATAGATCAACTCGTGACTGACCGGCGGCGTATCCGAGAGGATGCCGAGCCAGCCGAACGGATAGACCCGCTCGAACTCCTCGATGGCGGATGGCTTGATGCTGGCGCGACTGACGCCGTGGAAACCATCGCAGCCGGCGATGAAGTCGCAGAGAACCTCGTGGCTGACACCGTCCTTGATGTAGGTTACGCGCGGGTGACTGCCGTCGAAATCATGCGGCTGCACGTCCTTGGCCTCATAGATCGAGGTCAGCCCGGCCGCCTTCCGCGCATTCATCAAATCGAGCGTCACCTCGGTCTGGCCGTAGATCATGACTGTCTTGCCGGTCGCAGCCTTCATGTCGATGCGGTGACGGCGGCCGGAAAAGGCAAGCTCGATCCCCTCATGCAAGAGACCCTCGGCATGCGCGCGCCCTCCCGCGCCGACTTCGTCGAGCAGCGCCACAGTTCCCTCTTCAAGAAGGCCGGCGCGGATGCGCCCGAGCACGTAGTCCGGCCTCTGCCGCTCGAGAATGACATTGTCGATGCCGTAACTATGCAGCAATTGGCCAAGCAGCAGTCCCGCCGGCCCAGCACCGATGATTGCGACTTTTGTCCGCAATACTTGCTCCTCCCGATCCTGTAGGGTGCGGCGCGAGCTTGCTTGTCGCGGTCGTCCGCGCGCGATAATTATAACATATAACGTTTGAGCTAAAGGGAGTGCATTCGCCGCAGCGCGACATATCCGGGCAACGGCTTTCCGCGAGACGAAAGCAGCCGCGCTACCAGTTCCGGCTTGAACCGGCGATCCAATTATATAACATGTTAACTAACGAGACCGGGCCGAAGAAGCCTGCGGTCAAGAACAGGGAGAGACGAGCGATGAGGAAAGCCTGTCTGGCGTTGCTGTTGGCAGCAAGCGTGACGCCTGCCTTCGCGCAGGACAAAAATTTCGACCTGAAGATCTCGCACTGGGTGCCAGCCTCGCATCCGCTCCAGAAGTCGCTGGAAGACAGAGCTGGCCCCGGTTGTTTGGACAGCGCCCCGCGAAAATTAAGTGGATTCCTGCCGGGTTATGCTGAAGGCGGGGCTTTACGATTTTGCTGTGGCGTCGGGAGGGCGTAAGCCCGACCAGAGCCGCAGCAAAATCGTTGGCGACGATCATGCGGCCGTCACCATCGTTTGCGCGCCGAAGTAAGCCTCGTCGGGCGTGCGTTCGTCAAGGCTCGAGTGAGGACGTCCTCGGTTGTAGAACGCCAGATATTTGGAAATCGATGCTCGCGCCTCGAGCACGCTGTCGTAAGCACGCAGATAGACTTCCTCGTATTTGACAGTGCGCCACAGCCGCTCGACGAACACGTTGTCGCGCCAGGCACCCTTGCCGTCCATGCTGATGGCGATGTTCGCGTCCAGCAGCACGCCGGTGAAGTCGAGGCTGGTGAACTGGCTACCCTGATCCGTGTTGAAGATCTCGGGCCTGCCGTGCTTCGCCAACGCCTCCTGGAGCGCTTCGACGCAGAATATCGTCTCCATCGTGATCGATACGCGATGGACCAACACCCGTCGGCTGAACACATCGACGACCGCCGCGAGGTAGACGAATCCACGTCGCATCGGAATGTAGCTGATGTCCATTGCCCAGACCTGGTTCGGCCGCTCGATCTTCAATCCGCGCAATAGGTACGGGTAGATCTTGTGGCCCGGTGCGGGCTTGCTCGTGTTCGGACGGCGATAGATCGCCTCGATCCCCATGCGCTTCATCAGCGTCGCGACGTGGCGGCGGCCAATCTGCATGCCCTCACGCTGCAACAGCGATCGCAGCATGCGCGCCCCTGCGAAGGGATAATCGAGGTGCAGCTCATCGAGCCGGCGCATCAAGACAAGGTCCTCGGCCGAAACCGGCCGAGGTTCATAGTAAACCGTACTGCGGGCAAGGTTCAGGACCTTCGCCTGGCGCACGACAGACAGATCATGGTCGCGGTCGATCATCGCTTTGCGCTCAGCAGGCCCGCCTTGGTGAGCGCGCCGGACAAAAAATCGTTCTCCAACGCAAGCTCGCCGATCTTGGCATGTAACGCCTTCAAATCGACCGGCGCCTCGGCCGGTCCGTTGTCCTGCCCAAACACTCCGGCGGCGCCTTCCAGGAGTTGGGTCTTCCAGGTCGTGATCTGGTTCGGATGGACATCAAACAATTGCGCCAGCTCGGCCAACGTCTTCTCCCCCTTCACGGCCGCCAAAGCCACCTTTGCCTTGAATGCCGGAGAATGCGTCCGGCGACTCCTCTTCGTCATCTTCGCTCCTGATTCGCGGCAAGAAGCCTCGCCGCTCTCAGGCAGAAAATCCACTCAAGCTACTGTCCGAATTTGCGGAGCCAGCTCTGACTGGGCTGCCGCGGTGGAGAAGGACTCCGGCGGTACCATCAAGAGCAAGGTGTTCCCGGCGCAGCAGCTCGGCAAGGCGTTCGACCATTACGACATGGCGCGCGACGGCATCGCCGACGTCACCTACGTCAATCCCGGCTACCAGCCCGGGCGCTTCCCGATCGTCGGCGCCGGCGAATTGCCGTTCCTGGTCTCGGACGCCAAGGGAGGCTCGATGGGGCTCGATGCCTGGTATCGCAAATATGCCGAGAAGGAGATGAAGGACGTCAAATACTGCCTCGCCTTCGTCCATTCTCCCTCCTCCTTCCACTCCCGCACCAAGAAGATCGTGGTGCCGGAGGATGTGAAGGGCCTGAAGATCCGCCCGGCCCACGCCACCATGGCGAATTTCGTCACCGCGCTCGGCGGCACCAACGTGCAGTCGTCTGCGCCTGAGGTGCGCGACATCATCGAGCGCGGCGTCGCCGACGGCGTTACCTTTCCCTGGGGCTCGCTGTTGCTGTTCGGCATCGACAAAGTGACGAAGTACGACATGGAGGCGCCGCTCTATGTCACGACCTTCGTCTTCGTCATCAACAAGGACAAGTACAACGCGATGTCCGACAAGCAGAAGGCAGCGATCGACAAGAACTGCACGACCGAGATGGCCGGCGTGGTCGGCGAGCACTGGGGCAAGTTCGAGGATGCCGGCATCGACAAGATCAAGGCGGAAGAGGGTCACGAGGTCTACAAGCTGAACCCGGAACAGACCGCGTCCTGGAAGAAGGCGGCGGAGCCGCTGGTCAAGACCTGGGGCGATGGCGTGAAGAAGACCGGCACTGATCCGGACGCGGCGCTCGCCGAGCTGAAGGCCTCGCTGAAGAAGTACAACGCGCTGGCGGAGTGACGCTGCGATGCTGCGGTAAGCTCTTCCCCACCCTCTCCCCGTTCTTACGGGGGGCGCGACGAGCTTCGCTCGCGCTGAGAGGGTTGGGGTGAGGGGCCGCTTCCGCAAAGATGGTGACGGATGGACTCGCGGAGAGTCCCCCTCACCCGGAATCCGCGCTCACGCGCGCATTCCGACCTCTCCCCGCAAGCGGGGCGAGCTGGAGTGCGCGGCAGGACCGGACGCAAGCAAATGACATCACGCAAAGGGATCACCACCCCATGAAGCGCGCCTGGATGGATCGCTTTATCGATACGATCGAATGGATCGCGGCCGGCTTCGTCGGCCTTGTCGCGCTCGACATCTTCGTTTCTGTCCTGCTGCGCAACACGCTGAACTATGCGATCCCCGATTCCTTCGACATCGGCCGCATGCTGCTCGGCATCCTGATCTTCTGGGGGATCGCCGCGACCTCCTATCGCGGCACGCACATCACCGTCGACCTGATCTGGGCCAATTCAAGCCCGCGCTATCAGCGCTGGATCGACGTGTTCGCAACGCTCGTGCTGCTGTTCGTCGTCACCGTGCAGACCTGGACGCTGTTCGACAAGGTGCGCGGCACCTACAACGACAATGTGCAGACCTTCGACATGCACATGCCGACCTGGCCGTTCTTCGCGATCGCCTGGATCGGCGACGTCTCCGCGGTGCTGCTGATCGCAATCCGCACCTACCGGCTGATCTTCCATCCCGAAGAAATGCACGATCCCAAGCTGAAGGCGACGGAGTAATCATGAGCACCGATGCCGTCGCCGTACTCGGCTTCGTTTCCTTATTTCTCCTGATGCTGCTGCGCGTGCCCGTCGGTATGGCCATGGGCCTCGTCGGCGTCTCCGGCTTCTCCTATCTCGTCGGCGCCACGCCGGCGCTGAAACTGGTCGGCCAGACCTCGATGCGAACGGTCACCGACTACACCTTTGGCGTGATCCCGATGTTCCTGCTGATGGGCTCCTTCGTCAGCAATTCGGGCATGAGCCGCGAGCTGTTCCGCGCTGCCAACGGGTTCGTCGGCCATTTGCGCGGCGGCCTCGGCATTGCAACCGTCGGCGCCTGCGGTGGCTTTGCCGCGATCTGCGGCTCCTCCGTCGCGACCGCTGCGACCTTCTCCGCCGTCGCCTATCCCGAGATGCGCCGCTTCGGCTATCCGCAATCCTTTGCCACCGGCGTGATCGCGGCCGGCGGCACGCTGGGTGCGATGCTGCCGCCGTCCACCGTGCTCGCGGTCTACGGCATCATCACCGAGCAGGACATCGGAAAGCTCTTCATCGCCGGCATCATCCCGGGCCTGCTCGCGATGACCATGTACATGATCACCATCGGCCTGATCGGATACTTCCGTCCGGACTTCTTGCCAAAGGGCAAGAAGCTGCCTTGGAACGAGCGCTTCGCGGGCCTCAAGGACATCTGGGCGCCGGTGCTGCTGTTCCTCTTCGTCATCGGCGGCCTCTACGGCCTGCCGTTCCTGCCGCGCTTCACGCCGACGGAAGCCGGCGGCGTCGGGGCCACCGGCGCCTTCATCATCGGCGTGCTTACCGGGCGGCTCGACCGCGAGAAGATTTTGGCCTCGCTCCTGCAGGCAACGCGTACCGCGGCCGCCGTGTTCACGGTGCTGATCGGCGCGCTGATCTTCGGCTATTTCCTGACGGTGACGCAGACCCCGCAGAAGGTGACGGAATTCCTCACCGGCCTCGGCCTCGGCTCTTACGGCGTGCTGGCGCTGATCATGGTGATGTATCTCGTGCTCGGCTGCCTGATGGACGCCATGGCGATGATCATCCTCACCGTGCCGATCATCTTCCCCGTGATCTCGCATCTTGGCTTCGATCCGATCTGGTTCGGCGTCATCATCGTTATGACGGTGGAGCTCGGCCTGATCCACCCGCCGGTCGGCATGAACGTCTTCGTCATCAAGAGCGTGGTGAAGGACGTCTCCTTCTCCACCATCTTCAAAGGCGTGATCCCGTTCGTGGCCACCGACCTGGTGCGTCTGGTGATCCTGATCGCCTTCCCGCTGCTGGCAACCTGGCTGCCGACCCGGATGATGGCGCATTAGGGAATGATCGCGCTGCTCGTCACGCGGCGAGCTATCTTCGCCTCTCCCCTTGTGGGAGAGGGTGGCTCGCCGCGCAGCGGCGAGACGGGTGAGGGGTCTCTCTCCGCGCACGCATCTCGCGCAATAGAGTTTGTGGACGCAACCCCTCATCCGGCGCGCTACGCGCGCCACCTTCTCCCACAAGGGGAGAAGGAAAAGCAGCGCCTGTTCGTCGCATCATGTCAGAGGTGATTTATGAGCACTGCCCTCGTAACCAAATACGTCTTCACCATCACCGCGCGCATCGGCGATGTCATTACCGCCGGCGAGACCGGCATCGGTGTCCGCCGCATCATCCCGATCATCGGAGGCGAGGTGCATGGCGCGATCGAGGGCAAGGTCTTGCCGTTCGGTGCCGACTTCCAGATCATCCGCCCCAACGAGCTGATCGACCTGGAGGCCAGATACGCCTTCGAGACCGACGACGGCGCCACTGTCTATGTCGAGAACAAGGGCATCCGCTTCGGGCCCGTCGAGCTGCTGCAAAAACTCAAGCGCGGCGAGCCCGTCGATCCCGCGCTGATCTACTTCCGCACCGTGCCGAAGTTCGAGACCGGGCACGAGAAGTACCGCTGGCTGATGCAGCACATCTTCGTGGCCTCAGCCGCGCGCCACGCAGACCGCGTGGTGATCGACGTGCATCAGGTGATGTGAGGCGGGCGCTCCTCCGCGACGACATTCCTGGATTGCTTCGCTTCGCTCGCAATGACGGAGGGTGTGGCAATAGCGGCGCCTCACACTGCGCTCGTCGTCCCGGGGCGCGCGGAGCGCGAGCCCGGGACCCATACCCACAGGATCGAGTTGTTCGGGAAAACTCGGGCCACCAGCCTTCGCAAAACGTCTCCCAGGGGTTATCTCGACGAGCGCAAGCGCTCGCGCGGGGGTCCCCGGCCTTCGCCGGGACGACGGCGAGTATGGGGCGTTCCCTTACCCGCCCCTGATCACCCGCCCCCAGCGGCCCGTCTCCCTTGTTGACTCTCCGGAAATTCGTTATACAACATAACTATTCTGAAAAGGACGCAAATGACACAGGGAAACGCCGAGACCGCAGCCGCGGGACCTGATGCGCTGCTCAAGATCGAGAGGGCGGACAGGGTCTTGACCGTGGGTCTGAACCGGCCGGCCAAGCGCAATGCGCTCAATGACGGCATCATTCACGAGATCGGCGACTGCTTTGCGACGCTGCCGGACGACATCGGCGCGGTCGTCATCCATGGCATCGGCGACCATTTCTCCTCCGGCCTTGACCTTTCCGAGCTGACCGACCATGACGCGACCGGCGGCCTTCTGCACTCCCAGATGTGGCATCGGGTGTTCGACCGCATCCAGTACAGCCGCGTCCCCGTGATCGCGGCGCTCAAGGGTGCGGTGATCGGCGGCGGACTGGAGCTGGCCTGCGCCGCGCACATCCGCGTCGCCGAGCCCTCGACCTATTTCGCGCTGCCGGAAGGCCAGCGCGGCATCTTCGTCGGTGGCGGCGGCTCGGTGCGGCTGCCGCGCCTGATCGGTGTCGCACGAATGATGGACATGATGCTGACGGGCCGCGTCTATCCCGCGACCGAAGGCGCCTCCTACGGCTTTGCGCAATATCTGACCGAGGAAGGTGGCTCGCTGACGAAGTCGCTCGAGCTCGCCGCGCGCATCGCCTCCAACGCGCCGCTGACGAATTTTGCCGTCCTCCAGGCGCTGCCGATGATCGCAGAGGCCAATCCGCAGGCCGGCCTGTTGATGGAATCGCTGATGGCGACGGTCGCCCAGAGCGACAAGGAAGCCAAGCGCCGGATCCGCGAGTTCCTCGAGCACAAGACCGCCAAGGTGAAGCCAAAGTCATGAGCGCGAAGCCGTCCTCTTCCACCACGGAGCGCGGCGCAAGCTCCTCCCCGCTGCGGCCGATCTCGTTCGGCGATCCCGTCGTCAACATCGAACGGCGCGATGACGGCACGATTTACCTGCGGCCAGAACAGCCGCTGGGCGACTATCCGGTTCGCATCACTGACCGCCTGCATCATTGGGCGAAGACCACGCCGGATCGCGTCTTCATGGCCGAGCGCGAAGGCGGCCGCGGCTGGCGCAAGATCACCTATGCCGAGCTGCTCACCGCGAGCCGGCACATCGCCTCCGGCCTGATCCAGCGCGGCCTGTCGGCGGAGAAGCCTGTCGTCATCCTCTCCGGCAATTCGATCGACCATGTGCTGCTTGCCTTCGGCGCATACTATGCCGGCGTGCCGTTCTGCCCGGTTTCGCCGGCCTATTCGCTGGTCTCCAGGGACTACGGCAAGCTCTCTTATCTGATGAAGCTGCTGACGCCGGGCCTCGTCTTTGCCGAGGACGCAGACAAGTTTGCGGACGCGCTTGCCATCAACGTCTCGCTCGGCACCGAGATCGCCGCGTCCTATGGCACCGTGCCGGGGCGCGACGTCACGCTGCTCGCCGACCTCATGGCGACGCCGATCCATCCTGCGCTCGATGAGCAGCACGACAGAATCGGCCCCGACACGATCGCAAAATTCCTGCTGACGTCAGGCTCGACAGGCAATCCCAAGGCGGTCATCAACACCCAGCGCATGATCTGCGCCAACCAGGTGATGCTGCGCGAGACGCTGGCGTTCCTGAAGGACGAGCCGCCGGTCATCATCGACTGGCTGCCCTGGAACCACACATTTGGCGGCAATCACAATATCGGCCTGACGCTCTACAACGGCGGCTCGATGTATCTCGATGCCGGAAAGCCGGTGCCCGGCGGCATCGAGGAGACCGTGCGCAATCTCCAGGAGATTTCGCCGACAGTCTATTTCAACGTGCCCAAAGGCTACGAGTCGCTACTGCCGTACTTGCGCGACGACCAGGGCCTGCGTGCAAAATTCTTCGACCGCCTGCACGCGATGTTCTTCTCCGGCGCGGCGCTCTCTCCCTTCGTCTGGAACAGCCTCGACGAGCTCGCGGTGAAGGAGAAGGGCTATCGCGTCCCGATGCTGACGGGACTGGGCGCCACCGAAACCGCGCCGTTCTTCATGTCGGTCAATCCACGCACCAGCCGCTCCGGCCATGTCGGCCTGCCCGTCTCCGGCAATGACGCCAAGCTCGTGCCGAACAACGGCAAGCTGGAAGTTCGCTGCAAGGGCCCGAACGTCATGCCTGGCTACTGGCGCCAGCCCGAAGTCACGGCAAAATCCTTCGACGAGGAGGGCTTTTACAAGCTCGGCGATGCGCTGAAGCCCGCCGACCCGGATGACCTCAATGCCGGCTTCGACTTCGACGGCCGCGTCAGCGAGGACTTCAAGCTCGCGAGCGGCACCTGGGTCAGCGTCGGCCCCTTGCGGGCGCGCCTCACAGCGGCCTGCGCGCCGCTGGTGCGCGACGTCGTCATCGCCGGCATCAACCGCGACGAGATTTCCGCGCTCGTGGTGCTCGACCTCGATGGCTGCCGCTTGATCAATCCGACGCTGCCGGCCGACGATCTCGTCGTCACCGCGCGCGACCGCCTGGTCCGCGAGGCGTTCCGCGAGCGCCTCACCCAGTTCCTCGGCTCGGCCACCGGCTCCTCAACCAGGATCACCCGCGCGATCCTTCTGGACACGCCGCTCTCGATCGACAAGGGCGAGGTCACCGACAAAGGCTCGATCAACCAGCGCGCCGTGCTCGAGCACCGCACCGCGCTGATTGACGAGCTCTATGCTGCAAATCCATCGGACCGTGTGATATCGGTCGCCTAGAAACAATCCGCCAAAGGAGAACGCCATGTTGTTGAAGGATCAGGCAGCCATCGTCACCGGCGGCGCATCGGGACTGGGTGCGGCGACCGCACGCAAGCTGGCGGCGCAGGGCGCCAAGGTCGCGGTCTGCGACCTCAATACCAAGCTCGCCGAAACCGTTGCGGCCGAGATCAAGGGCGTCGCCGTGACCTGCGACGTCTCCGACGCCGCCTCGGCCGAAGCCGCGATCGCGGCGGCCGCCAAGGCCCACGGCCCGGCCCGCGTGCTCGTCAACTGCGCCGGCATCGGTGTTGCCAAGCGCGTGGTCGGCCGCGATGGTCCGATGGCGCTTGCCGATTTCGACAAGGTGATCAAGGTCAACCTGATCGGCACCTTCAACATGCTGCGTCTTGCCGCCACCGAGATGTCCAAGCTCGAGCCGCAGGCGAGCGGCGAGCGCGGTGTCATCATCAACACCGCTTCCGTCGCAGCCTATGATGGCCAGATCGGCCAGTCCGCCTATTCGGCGTCCAAGGGCGGTATCGTCGGCATGACGCTGCCGATCGCGCGCGAACTCGCGCAGTTCGGCGTTCGCGTGCTGACCATTGCGCCCGGCCTGTTCCTCACGCCGCTGCTCGCCAACCTGCCGCAGGAGGCCCAGGATTCGCTCGCTGCCGCGATCCCGTTCCCGCGCCGCCTCGGTAGCGCCGACGAGTTCGCAGCGCTTGCGCTGCACATGGTCGAGAATGCCTATCTCAACGGCGAGGTGGTCCGGCTCGACGGCTCGCTGCGCATGGCGCCGAAGTAGGGCCCATCACGGATGTTCTTTCACCGGCGCGACGTTCAGATCCAGTGGGGTGACTGCGACCCCGCCAACATCGTCTATTACCCGCGCTATTTCTCGATGTTCGACGATTCGACCTCGGTCCTGTTCGAGAAGGCCGGCTTCTCGAAACAGGACCTGGTCCACAAATACGGACTGGTCGGCATTCCCATGGTCGACACGCGGGCGAAGTTCTACATCCCGTCGACCCATGGCGACTGGATCACCATCGAAACGAAGATCGAGAGCATCAAGCGCTCGAGCTTCGAGGTGAAGCACAACGTCTACAAGGGCGAGGCTCTGGCAATCGAGGCCTTCGAGACCCGCGTTCTCGTCGGCCGCGACCCGGCCAATCCCGACAGGCTGAAATCCGCACCGTTTCCGCCGGAGATGGTGGCCAAATTCGTGGGCAATTAGATTCTGGAGCTAAATCGCCGCACCGCCCAAAGACGGGGCTGAATTCGATCACAAAGTCTGCTTTCAAAGACACACCTTAAGGGAGGAATAAATGAAACGGTTTTACTTGAGCGTCGCGATAACAGCGGCAACACTGGCCCTGCCGGCCCTGCCCGCGATGGCCCAGACCAACGAAATCACCATCGGCATCACCACCACCACGACCGGCCCGGGCGCGGCGCTCGGCATTCCCGAGCGCAACGCGCTGGAGTTCGTGCCGAAGGAAATCGCCGGCGTGCCGCTGAAGGTGATCGTGCTCGATGACGGCGGCGATCCGACCACCGCGACCACCAATGCGCGCCGCTTCGTCACGGAATCCAAGGCCGACATCATCATGGGCTCGGCGTTGACGCCGCCGACGATCGCGGTTTCCAACGTCGCGAACGAAGCCGGCATTCCGCATTTCGGCCTCGCCCCCTTCCCGATCACCCCCGAGCGCATGAAGTGGTCGGTGGCGATGCCGCAGCCGATCCCGATCGTAGGCAAGGTGCTGTACGACCACATGAAGGCCAAGGGCGTGAAGACGGTCGGCTATATCGGTTATTCCGACTCCTATGGCGACCTCTGGTTCAACGACCTGAAGGCGCAGACTGGGCCGATGGGCATGACCATCGCCGACGAGGAGCGCTTCGCGCGTCCCGACACGTCGGTGACCGGACAGGTGCTCAAGCTCGTCGCCGCCAACCCCGACGCGATCCTGGTCGGCGCGTCCGGTACCGCGGCCGCGCTGCCGCAGACCGAGCTGCGCGAGCGCGGCTATCAGGGCCTGATCTACCAGACCCATGGTGCGGCGAGCATGGACTTCATCCGCATCGCCGGCAAGGCGGCGGAAGGCGTGCTGATGGCTTCAGGACCCGTGATGGATCCGGAGGACCAGCCGGACGAGGCGCAGACCAAGAAGCCGGGCCTCGCGCTCAACACCGCCTATGAAGCCAAGTACGGCCCGAACAGCCGCAGCCAGTTCGCCGGCCACTCCTACGACGCGTTCGAGCTCCTGAAGCGCATCATTCCGACGGCGCTGAAGACCGCCAAGCCCGGCACGCCGGAATTCCGCGAGGCGATCCGCCAGGCCCTGCTGTCGGAAAAGGAATTGGCCGCGAGCCAGGGCGTCTACAACTTCACCGAAAAGGACCGCTACGGCCTCGACGAGCGCTCGCGCATCCTGCTCACTGTGACGAACGGCAAGTACAAGCTGGTCAAGTAAGAGCCCATCACTCGAAGGCGATCAGAGCCGGCCCTCAAGGGCCGGCTCTTTTCTTTTTTTGGCTTACAACCGAGTTGCAGCCCCGGGGTTGCCGCGCTCCCTCTCCCGCATGCGGGAGAGGGGTGGGGTGAGGGTGCCTCCGCGTAGGGGATCGTTCGAGATATCCGGAACAAATCCCATCGTGGAGAAAGGCCTCACCCGGCGCTTCGCGCCGACCTCTCCCGCAAGCGGGAGAGGTGCAGCCAACCTGTGGAAGCGATATGCGCCTTACGCCGCCTCCCGGAGCTTCGTCCAGGCGAACTCCGGATAGTACTGATCCATCATGCGGTCGACATAGGCGGTGAGGTTCGGAAACTCTTCCGCGCGCTCGCGAAGCTTGGATTCGAAGAACGGCGTCAAAATTCCGCCGAGCGCGCCGAAGGCCGTTGCATCAACACCGCTCGGCTTGTTGCTCATCAGATAAGCCTTGTCTCCGAGCTGCACGGACAGCGCAAACAGCGAACGCACGGCAAGATCGACGTCGTCATCGGGCGCGTGCCGGCCAAGGCCTGACAGCAGATAGTTCTCGGCGACGCGGAATTGCGCATCCTCGCGCAGCTTCTCGCGGTTGTGCTCCGGCGCGCCGTCGAAGAAATGCGCCGGGCCCTTGGCGAAATTGACCGGATCCACCCAGCGCGCACCGACCAGTCCCCAATAGACGTGATGCTCGATCATGCGCTCGAACGCCCAGGCCTGGGCGCGTTCCTGCAACGACAGGCCGGCATCGAAGTCGAAACCATAGCGGCGCTCGATATGCGCCCGGATGAAGGTGGAATCGGCAACTGCTTCGCCGTCGTCGTCGATGAACGGCAATTGCCCCTTGGGCGAAGCTGGCGGCATCGCCCGCTCCTTCCGATAGGGCAGTCCTGCCATCTTCAACTGCACCTCCGTCTTGGTGACGAAGGGGCTGATTTCCGGCAGGCCGAAGCCAATGCCAAAGCCGTAAAGCGTGATCATGCTATTGCTCCTGATCCCCGAAACAGTTGTTGGAACCTATCGACCGGCTGCTGCCACCGTGGTGGCAGCAGCCGTGATATCCTGCGTGAAGCGGGCCCCCTGCCAGGCGCGGCCCATGACGTGGCAAACCACGGCGTCCGCAGCCCCGAGCAGCGAGCGCGCGATGAGAGCGACGATCGCGAGACGGAGGTCGACGAACATGAGATCGAACGCGCCGAGACGGCCAAGAGTGAAGGTTTGCAGCAAGGCCTGCACCCGCCACAGCGGGCCCGCCTGGCTGAAGGTGGTGGGAAGCATCATGGACAAATCCTCTTCATTCGAAGTGTTGTCCCGGTATAGAACTCCCCTGCTGCCAACATCCTGTCAGCATCCGCGCGCCGGTTTTTGAACGGCGCCAAATCGGAAGACGTGTCATGAGACGTGCCGACCGGCTGTTTCAGATCATCCAGGTCTTAAGGCGCAGCCGTAAACCGCTGACGGCGGAGACGATCGCGGCCGAGCTCGAAACCTCCAAGCGCACCGTCTATCGGGACATCGCAACGCTGATCGGCCAGCGCGTGCCGATCCGCGGCGAGGCCGGCATGGGCTACATCCTCGAAAAGGGTTTTGACCTGCCGCCCTTGATGCTGACGCCCGACGAGATTGAGGCGGCGGTGCTGGGCGCGCAATGGGTTGCCGGCCACGCCGACACGGCGCTGGCGCGCGCCGCCGAGGATCTGATGGCGAAAATCGCCGACACCGTGCCCGAGCGCCTGCGTCCCTTCGTCCTGGAGCCGGCAAGCCGCGCGCGACCAAGCTGGAATCGTGAACCCGACCGCATGGACATGGTGCGCACGCGCACGCAAATCCATGAGGGCAAGAAGATCACGCTGCGCTATCGCGACGAGCAGGGCCGCGACAGCCAGCGCACGATCTGGCCAATTGCGGTCGGCTATCTCGAAGCCGTGCGACTGCTCGCAGCCTGGTGCGAACTGCGCAACGATTTCCGCAGCTTCCGCACCGATCGTGTGGTGGATGCGACCTATCTCGACGAGAGATATCCGGAGCGGCGCGACGTGCTGCGCGCCAAGTGGCGGCAGAGCCTGGTCTGGGGACCGCCGAAGGACAATTGAGCGACAAGGACCACTTGAGCGACATGGACCAGAACTCCACGACCGATCTGTCGCAGCTCTGCCAGGCTTGCGGCGCCTGCTGCGCCTATTCGGCGAATTGGCCGCGCTTCTCGATCGAGAGCGAGGAGGAACTCGCAGCCATCCCGCAAGCCTTGGTCAACGAGCGGCAATCGGGCATGCGCTGCGACGGCGATCGCTGTTCGGCACTGAAAGGAAAGATCGGGGATGCAACCGTCTGCGGTATCTATGCCGTGCGGCCGGAGGTGTGTCGCACCTGCATGCCCGGCGATGCCGAATGCGCGATGGCGCGGCGGAAGTTCGGACTGCCGGTGATCGAGGCCAGCGCATGATCCGGACCCGAAGGGCCGCGTTAGCGCAAAGTGCGTAGCGGCTTTCCCTCGCGACAAACGCGGGACACGTTGGCGCGGAGATCATGCGCCAACAAAGAGAGCTCAGGCTGGAACGGCTTCAGCGAGATCGTCGTCGAGCTCGTCCTCGAGCGGCGCAAGCACCGAGAGCGGCTTGGTCGACAGCGTAATCGGCTTGCGGCTGCCCGACGGCGACGGCGATGCCTTGGCCGTGCCTTCACGCGACAGCGCGTAAAGCGTGGAGCCGACGCGCCCCCCGCTCTCGATCAGTTCGCGCTCCGTGCAGCTCGCCGCGATCGCGACCGCCAGCGAATGCAGATGGCTGCGGCGGTAGCAAAACAGGGCCAGCCTGGCGCGGGCCTCGGGGGCAACACTCTCAACCAGTCTCGGCAGACCGCTTTCGCTGGCGCGATACATCTCGCCAAGGAGCTCGTCGCGGACCGGGCAGAAATCGCTTTCGTAGGCGTCTCGGCTTGAAAACATTGCGATTCTCCTCGTATGCCGAAGATGCTGCGCAATTCTCTAACGAAAGGTTAACCACACGGGCCGGAGTGTCCCGGGGTCTTTCTCCGCACTTGCGAATCGGAACGCCGCCGAAGCCTGCGGGCTCAGTTCGCCGCCATGAAGATCGACAGCCCAAAACCGGTGAGATGGTGCAGCGCCTGGTCGACGCCGATCAGGGTCCAGAACCAGGGGTGCTCCTGGTTGACGCCGAAATTGGCCGAGACAAACCCCTTGGCCCGGTCGACCGTGATGTGGATCGCGAAATCGATCAGGGCGACGAACCAGAATTTTGGCGCGACTATCAGGATCAGCGGTAGCGCAACCGCAAGGTGAACCAGGCAGTGCACCAGGAGCGGCAGGGCCCAGCCATGCTTCTGGTCCTTGCCGTGCGCCATCCAGGCGGTCTGAAGCACGAAGTCGGCGATGATGTGCTTGAATGTGAGCAGCAGCATCCAGCCAATGAGCGCTTCGACCGGAACCGCCGATGACATGGGTGGAAACGACAAAGCTGGACGCCCTCATTGAACGTGGAAGAAAAAATGGAGCGTTCAGTGCGACTTCTTCTTGGGCCCCGGCCAAATCGCCGAGATCGCGCTTTTATGACATCTCTCGCGGCGGAATGCACCCCGGAAGGAACCGGAAATCGCAAGGTGTGACCGAACGACGATATAGGAACCGATCGCCGCCGCCTCTCCTCGCGGTAACGTTACCCGCGGCTCGAAATTTGCATTCTGCCGCCGGAGAGCTAGCTATCATCCCAAGCAGAGAATTATCGTTCTTTTTTCAGGTGTTTACGAATTTTCGGGCGGCCCTTGCCGGCAAGACGGCCGTCGCCTGGCAGCGGGATAAGGCCAGCCATGAGTGCTGAAGGCCAGATGTCATCGACCGAGCAGCCCCCACCGTCGCGCCCGAAGGTGATCAAGACCAATCAGCAGCAGGTCATGCTGTATGTCGTGCTGACCTTGATCCTGTCGCTTGCCACCGTCTGGGGCGGCCGGGCCATGCTGCATAATTCGGAAACCCTGACCTTTGCAGTCGGCGATCCCAACAGCGACGAGGCACGTTTCGCCAAAAAGCTCGCAACAGTGCTTAAGAATGACGCCTCTCGGTTCCGGATCAAGATCGTCAACAATCCTGACAATGCCAAGGCGATTGCGCAATTCGACCGCAAGCAGGCCGACCTCGCCATCCTGCGTACCGACGGCAAGGTGCCGTCGCGGGCGCGCGCGCTCGCCATCCTCGAGCATGATCTCGTGCTGCTGCTCGGCCCCGGCAACAAGAAGGTCAAGTCGCTCGCGGAATTGAAGAAGAAGAAGGTCGCGGTGCTGGCCGAGAACGACTCTTCGCTCGCCTTTGTCCGCAGCATCCTCGACGTCCCCGACACGCCGGACGCTGCGGCACGCGTGCAGATGGCCCCGCAGGGCGTAACACTCGACAAGCTGCTGGCGCCCGCGAGCGGCTATTCCGCGGTGATCGCCGTCGTCCACGCCTCGAAGGCGGTCCGCGACAAGGCCTATGAGCAGGTCGCCAAGCGCGGCGGCTTCACACTGAACGCCATCGACGAGGCCAAGGCGCTGGCGCGCAAGATTCCCGGCATTTCCGAGGAGACCTTGACGGCGGGCACGCTGTCGACCTCGCCGGAGATTCCCGACGACGATCTCGACACGATCGGGCTCGAATGGCTGCTGGTCGCACAGTCGAAAATGTCGTTGTCCACCGCAGGCGACCTCGCGCGCATCGTCTACGAGAACAAGTCCGGGCTCGGCCTCGAAAGCGGGTTCGCGACCCGGATCGAGCCGGCCTCCGTCGACAAGGACGCCTTTGTCATGGCGCACCAGGGCGCGGCCGACTACATCAACGACGACACCAAGTCGTTCATGGAAAAATACAGCGACATGATGTATCTGGGCGCCGGCGCGCTCAGCGTCATCGGCTCGATCTTCGCGGCGATCTACGCCAAGATCACCAGGATCGCACCGGAGAAGGCCAGCGAACTGTCCACGGCCATCCTCGATGTCGGCGAGCGCATCGAGCATGCCCATTCGCTCGACGAGCTCGAGTGCCTGGCGGACGAGCTCGAAGCGATCCTGCGCAGAGCGGTGGTGGGACTGAGGGACGGCACGATCAGTACCGACGGGCTCGATACGTTCAAGCTCGGCTATGAATTCGTCCGGGACGAGATCGGCATGCGACGCGAGCATCTGAAGCGGCACGCTGGCGATGCCGAAACCGACGCCTCAGCGCGCGAGGTGGCTGCGCATGACGACACCAATGTGGTGGTGGTGAAGACCGCACACAGCGCGTGAGGCCCGGCCGCGCACGTGACGCGGGGAACCCGCGCGCGGCATCGCGCACCTGGAACCGACTTGACCTGCAACCGTTGATGCTCCGCGCAACCGGAGATCGGCCATGCGTTCACTGCTCATCATCATCCTGCTCGCGATGCTCGCCGGCGTCGGTTATTTCGCTTACTCCGCCCTGTCCGTCGACGGTGAGCCGATTCCGACCGAAGGTTACGTGGCGCTCGCGCTGGGCGCGGGTTTCTCGGTGATCGTCGGCGTCGGGCTGATGGCGCTGCTGTTCTTCTCAAGCCGCCGCGGCTTCGACGAGCCGCCGCATTTCAAGTAACGGTCTCGGCCGATCCGACCCCAGGATTGCGGCTTGCATGGCGGACGCCGATAACGCTGTCAGCGTCCTGTCGTTGACGGCCCCCGCCCGCGCAGGCACTTTGGCGCGTCGGTCCCAACCGGGACGGGCAATCCAGCCAAGACCGGACCGCAATCCCGTATGTCCAAGCCGTTGATCCCCGCTCTGGCGAAATTCGTGGCCGCGACGGCCGGCCGGAACATGACCACGGCGGCCTATGTCGCGGTCATGGTCGGCGTCGTGACCATGATGCTGTTGACGGTCGACCCGGCCTATCAAGCCGCGCATCACGGGGCAAATGCCTTGCTGTGGGCGTGCCTGGCCTATTTCGTGTTCGAATGGCTGGTCCGGCTGCGCCATATGGCAAGACAGCAGCGGCTGGCGCTCTACATGCTGTCCTCGAGCGGGCTGGTCGATGCGATTGGGGCGCTGGCAGTGCCCGTTGCGCTGGTGCTGGGCGTCGAACCCAAGACGGCATGGCTCCTCAGCGTGCTCTGGGTGCTCAAGGTCGTGCCGGGCATCCCGGGCCTGCGGCAGCTTCGCCGCGTGCTGGTGCTGGAATCGGGGCCGCTGCTCAGCGTGCTCGTGATCTTCCTGATGGTGGTGTTCCTCGCCTCCGTTGCTGAATATTTCCTGGAGCGTGACGTGCAGCCCCAGACCTTCGGCAGCGTGCCGTCGGCACTATGGTGGGCGGTGGTGACGCTGACGACGACCGGCTATGGCGACGTCGTGCCGGTGACGCCGCTCGGGCGGATGGTAGCCGCGCTGGTGATGATCTCGGGCCTTGGCGTGTTCGGCCTCTGGACAGGTATTCTGGCGACGGGCTTCGCAGCAGAGACCCGCCGCGACAATTTCCTCAAGACGTGGGAGACCGTCAGCAAGGTGCCGTTCTTTGCCGCGCTCGGCCCTTCCGCGATCGCCGACGTCACCCATATGCTGCGCACCATGGACCTGCCTGCCCGCACCATGATCATCAGGAAGGGCGCGCAGGGCGACTGCATGTATTTCATCGCCTCCGGCGAGGTCGAAGTCGATCTGCCCGGCAAGAAGGTGGCACTCGGCGAAGGCGCCTTCTTCGGCGAGATGGCGCTTCTCGGCAACAATTTGCGCGGCGCCAACGTCACGACCGTGAAGGTCTCGCGGCTGCTCGTGCTCGACCTCGTTGATTTCCGCGTGCTGATGGCGCGGCATCCCGATCTCGCCGAGACCATCGATGCCGAAGCCAAACGCCGCGCGCTCGAAAACAAGTAAATGGAGACAGCAATGTCGGATGCGGCCGAGACCGCCAGCGCGCCCCTGCTCGACATCGACGGCGCGCGTGCCACCATCCGCCTCAACCGTCCCAGGCATCTCAACCGGTTGCAGGCTGAAGATCTCGGCGAGCTGATGAAACTGTTCGACCGGATCGAGGCCGATGCTGCGGTCCGCGTGCTGGTGCTGACCGGCACCGGGCGCGCCTTCTCCGCCGGCTACGATCTCAATTCGGTGGCCGAGCGCGCGGTGAGCGCCAGGGAGCAGCAGAGCGCGGGCTCGGCGTTCGAGGTCGTGGTCAACCGCCTGGAGGATTTGGGCGTGCCCACGATCTGCCGCCTCAACGGCGGCGTCTATGGCGGCTCGACCGACCTCGCGCTCGCCTGCGACTTCCGCATCGGCGCCGACACCGCCGAGATGTTCATGCCGGCGGCACGGCTGGGCCTTCACTACTACGCCAGCGGCATCAGGCGTTATGTGACCCGGCTCGGCGTCGACAACGCCAAAATGCTGTTCCTGACCGCGCAGAAGATCAGCGCGCCGGAGATGCTGCGGATCGGCTATCTCACCGCCATGGTGGCGCCGGAGCTTCTCGACGAGGAGGTCGACAAGCTCGCCAACATCCTCGCCGGCAACGCACCGATCGCGATGCGCGGCATGAAGCGCGCGATCAACGAATTCGCCCGCGGCGCGCTCGACGGGGAGGCGACCGACCGCCGCCATCGCGAAAGCATGCGCGGCGACGAGATCAAGGAAGGCATCAAGGCCTTTGCCGAGAAGCGGCCGCCGCGGTTTTGAGAAAAGGCCCGTCGCACGAAGCAGCATTCACGACGCGGAAAGCCTGAGGCCAACGTCTTCCTCTCCTCACGAAACAATCCTGAAACACGATTCCTGCCGGCGCGAATGAACGCGTTTCGGAGTCATGCCGACCGAGATGCAGGGACACAACAACGGCCTCGTGCCACACTGGAGAGAAGAGAATGTTTCGCAAGCTTGCCCTTGGTCTCGTCGCCGCCGGTTCGCTCGGCATTGCCGCCCTCGCGCCCAGCGCTGCTTCGGCCCACGGCTTTCATCATCACTGGGGTCCCGGCTGGGGCTTTGGTGGCATCTATGTCAACACCGGCGTGAGCGGCTGCTACCAGGAACGCGTCGTGCCCACCCGCCACGGTCCACGCGTGCGCATCGTGAACGTCTGCGGCTACGGCATCTACTAAGCGACAGCGTCCGACAACGAAGCCCCGATCATGACGATCGGGGCTTTCGTCGTGCGAAGGTCATTCGTCCACGAAGGTCACGGTGTCAGCCAGGCTTGCCCGCGACGTGCGGTAGCTGTTGACCTTGTGGGCATGGTCGGCATAGCCGAACGAGATGCCGCAAACGACGCGGCGGTCATCGGCCAGATCAAAATGCCGACGGATCAGGCCGGAATGGCGCGCAAGCGCGGCCTGCGGAATCGTGCCGAGACCGAGCGCCTGCGCGGCCAGCATGAAGTTCGAGACATAGGCGCCGCAATCGATCGCTCCATAAATGCCGAGCGGCTCGTTGGTGTGAATGATCGCGATATGCGGCGCGCCGAAGAAGTTGTAGTTCTCCAGCGCCTGTTTTGCGTAGGCGGCCTTGTCGCCGCGGGCGATGCCCAGCGTGTTGTAGAGCTGAAAGCCGCTCTCGCGGCGGCGCTCCAGATACACGCCGACATACTCGCGCGGCGGGGTGAAATCGTAATCGTCGCCGAGGCCGCGGGAGGCTTCCTGGTAGATCGCCTTGCGAAAGCGCTCCTTGGCCTCCCCGCTGGCGATCACGACCTGCCAGGGCTGGCTGTTGCACCAGGATGCGGTGCGCTGGGCCGTCGTCAGGACATGCGCGATGGTCGCGCGATCGACCTCCTTCGGCAGGAAGGCGCGCACCGAATAGCGCTCGTTGAGGAGCTCTTCGAGCACGCCGATGCGGTCTTTTTGATTAACGGTAGCGTCCATCGCTTAACTCGCTCTCGTGCCCCGGACGCAGCGCAGCACGAAGTGATGCGCTGCTGAGCCGGGGCCTATTGTGGCCTGGGTCCCGGCTCTGCGAAGCAGCACTGCGTGCTGCATCGCGTCCGGGACACGAGAATCTTCAACGCCTCTTCGTGGGGATCTTGTTATACGGCACGTCCTTGTCGACGCGGATGTCACCGGGCAGGCCGAGCACGCGCTCGGCGATGATGTTGCGCAAGATCTCGTCGGTGCCACCCGCAATACGCATCGAGGGCGAGGACAGCAGCATCTGCTGGAATTGGCCGTGAACCGTCTCCTCGTCGGCACCGGTGAGAACACCCGCCGCGCCTTGCAGGTCCATCGCGTAAGCCGCGATGTCCTGGAGCATCATGCCCGACACCAGCTTGCCGATGGAGTTTTCCGGGCCCGGACGCTCGCCCTTCGACAGCGCCGAAATGGCGCGGTAGCTGGTATATTTCAACCCGTTCGATTTCACCGCCCAGCTCGCGAGTTTCGAGCGCACGGCGGGATCGTCGATCGCAAGGCCATCCTCCAGCATCAGGTTCGAGCAGAACTCGAACATCTCCGGCACGCCGGTCGCAAGCCGCGAGCCGATCGACATGCGCTCGTTCATCAGCGTGGTCAGCGACACGTTCCAGCCGTCGCCGACGGTGCCCAGGCGCTGGCTGTCCGGGATCACCACGTCGGTGAAATAGACCTCGTTGAACTCCTGCATGCCGTTGGCCTGCTTGATCGGCCGCACCTCGACGCCCGGGCTCTTCATATCAAGGAAGAACATGGTGAGGCCCTTGTGCTTGGGCACGTTGGGATCGGTCCGCGCAATCAGGAGCCCGTAGTCGGAATAATGCGCACCCGAGGTCCAGATCTTCTGGCCGTTGACGACCCAGCTGTCGCCCTTCTTCTCCGCGCGGGTGCGAAGCCCTGCGACGTCGGAGCCGGCTGACGGCTCGGAGAAAAGCTGGCACCAGATCTCCTCGCCCGAGGCCAGTTTTGGCAAATATCGGCGTTTGGCCTCCTCACTGCCCCAGGCCATCACGGTCGGGCCGCACATGCCCTCGCCGATCTGGAACGGCTGCGTCAGCTTGCCGTAGACGCCCTCCTCCTGCTGCCAGATCACGCGCTCGATCGGCGTTGCGCCACGGCCGCCATAGTCCTTCGGCCAGTGCAGGCAGGCCCAACCCGCCTCCGACTTCCTCTTTTGCCAGGCCTTGCCGACCTCGACCATGTCGTGCTTGGCAAGCCGGATGCGACCGAGCGAGGATTTTGACAACTCCTCCTCGAATTCCTTCGGCGCGTTGGCGGCGACCCATTTGCGGGCGGTTGCGCGAAACTCGGCTTCCTGCGGCGTGTCGTCGAAATTCATGGCCGACCTCTCAATCCTTGCTCAGTCTGCGTAGGGTGGGCAAAGCGAAGCGTGCCCACCACCTTGACATATTCGCAACAGAAGTGGTGGGCACGGCGCGTTCCGCGCCTTTGCCCACTCTACGATTCGAGTTCATCTTCCCTTCGTCGGGATCTTGTTGAACGGCACGTCCTTGTCGACGCGGATGTCGCCGGGCAGGCCCAGCACGCGCTCCGCGATGATGTTGCGCATGATCTCGTCCGTGCCGCCCTCGACGCGGGTGCCGGGGGCGCGGAGCAGCATGGCTTGGAAACGGCCTGCGACTTCGGCGTCCTCGGGGCCGCTGACGACGCCGGCCGCACCTTGCAGGTCGAGCGCGTACATCGCGACCTCCTGGATCATGGAGCCTGCGACCAGCTTGCCGATGGAGTTTTCCGGCCCCGGACGCTCGCCACGCGACAGCGCCGAGATCGCGCGCATGCTGGTGTATTTCAAGCCGCTCGCCTTCACCGCGTAGTTTGCAAGCTTTGAGCGCACGCTGCGGTCTTCGATCGCAGGACCGCCGTCGAGCATCAGGCTCGAGCAATAGTCGAACAGCTCCGGGAATCCGGTGGCAACGCCCGCGCCGATCGACATCCGCTCGTTCATCAGCGTGGTCAGCGACACGTTCCAGCCGTCATTGACCTCGCCGAGGCGCTGGTGATCGGGAATGCGGACATTGGTGAAATAGACTTCGTTGAAGTCGGAATTGCCGTTGGCCTGCTTGATCGGCCGCACCTCAACCCCTCGGCTCTTCATGTCCAGGAAGAACATGGTGAGGCCCTTGTGCTTGGGCACGTTGGGATCGGTGCGGGTGAGCAGGATGCCATAGTCGGAATAATGCGCGCCTGAGGTCCAGATCTTCTGGCCGTTGATCACCCAGTCGTCGCCGTCCTTCTCGGCGCGGGTGCGCAGGCCCGCAACGTCGGAGCCGCCGGCCGGTTCGGAGAAGAGCTGGCACCAGACCTTTTCGCCGGAGGCAAGCGGCGGCAGATATTTGCGCTTATGCTCCTCGCGCGCGAACGCCATCATCGTCGGCCCGCACATGCCATGGCCGATGATGAACATCGCAGAGAGCTTGCCGAATACGCCCTCTTCCTGCTGCCAGATCACGCGCTCGATCGGCGAGGCGCCACGGCCGCCATAGTCCTTCGGCCAGTGCAGGCAGGCCCAGCCCGCATCCGCTTTCTTCTTCTGCCAGGCTTTTGCGACGTCGAGAATATTGGCGTTCTTCAGTTGCGTGCGGCCAAGCGATGATTTGCGGAGCTCGTCCTCATGCTGCTTCGGCGCATTCGCGGCGATCCAGGCTCGCGCCGTGGCGCGGAACGCGGCTTCCTGCGGGGTGTCGTCGAAGTTCATCTTAGTATCTCTCGGTTCGTTCCCCGGACGCAGCGCAGCACAAAGTGATGCGCTGCAGATCCGGGGTCCATTGCAGCCTGGGTCCCGGCTCTGCGAAGCAGCACTACGTGCTGCATCGCGTCCGGGACACGAACGGCGTGTTAAGCCGCGTTCTTCTTGCGCATGCGGTCGATGAGCTGGTCTTCCCAATACGATAGGCTGCCGAGCCCCAGCGCGAGCACGTTGGCGCGGCGGTAGTACATGTGGCAGTCGAACTCCCAGGTGAAACCCATGCCGCCGTGAACCTGGATGTTGTTCTTGGCGCAATGCTGGAACGCCTGCGTCGCGCTGATGCGCGCGGCGGCAGCGGCCTCGGGCAACTCCGCGGCATTTGTCGAAAGCGCCCAGGCGCCGTAATAGCTGTTGGAGCGCGCCAACGTTGCCGAGACATACATGTCCGCCAACATGTGCTTGATGGCCTGGAACGAGCCGATCGGACGGCCGAAGGCGATGCGGTCGAGCGCGTAGTCGCGTCCCATCTCCAGCGCGCGATCGGCGCCGCCGACCTGCTCGAAGGCCATCAGCACCGCGGCGCGATCGAGCACCTGGGTCAGGATGCTCCAGCCTTCGCCGGCCGCGCCCAGCGGCTCGGCCTTGCAGTTCTTGAAGGTGAGCTCGGCCTGGCCGCGCGTCGGATCGAGATTGGTGAGGCTCTTGGCCTCGACGCCGCCGGCCTTGAGGTCGACGAGGAACAACGAGATATCGCTATCGCGGCCGCTCGATCCCGTGCGCGCAGCAAGGATCGCGAAATCGGCAATCGCGCCGTCCGGCACCGGCTTCTTCACACCGTTGAGCAGACCATTGGAAGCGGTAAGCTTGATGTTCTTCGGCGACGGGTTGCCCGTGCCCTCGAACAGCGCCAACGTGCCGATCGCCTCGCCCGAGGCGATCGCAGGCAGCCATTTTGTCTTCTGCGCCTCGCTCCCGGCGATCAGCAACGCTTCGGCGGCCAGATAAACGGTCGAGGAGAACGGCACCGGCGCATTCGCACGGCCCATCTCCTCGGCGATCACGCAAAGCTCGAGATGGCCGGCACCTGCACCACCGAACTCCTCGGGGATAGCGACACCGAGGAAGCCCATCTCTGCCAGACCTTTCCATAGCTCCTTGTCATAAGGCGACTTGCCATCGAGCACGACGCGCACCGCCTTGGGCGGACATTTTTCGCCGAGGAATTTGCGCGCCTGATCGCGGAGCTGTTGTTTCTGGTCGTCAGAGAAATCGAAGTTCATGGCGGCCTACCCTTGTTTATTCGTTCTCATTCATAGTGGCCGTCATTCCGGGGCGCGACGAAGTCGCGAGCCCGGAATGACAGTGGAGAGAGTTGCACGATCATCGCAGCACGATCACGCCTTCATCCGGCTTCTCGACATACAGCCGCTCCACCAGCGCGGCACGGCGCTCCACGCCGGCACGCTGGTTGATGTAGCCCTTGTCCGTCAGCTCGTTGCCGTCGATCGAGGGGGGCTCGACCATTAGCATGGCGCGGGCAATGATGCGGCTGCTCGCGCCTTCGCATTCCCTGTTGTGCGTCTCCAGCCCGCGCCTGAAGCAGGCGATCACCTCGGGGTGCTTCACCGCATCCTCAAAACTCAGCTCCGGATTGCCGACGAGCTGGCGGCAGGCATGCAGGTTCGGCCAGGCGAGCAGACCGATGCAGGCGCGATCCTGTCCGGCAACCAGCGCATCATGCACGACCGGCGTCGCGGCGGCGATCGCGTCGGTGCGGAGCGAGCCGACATGCACGAAGGTACCCGTGGTGAGCTTGAAATCCTCGACGACGCGCCCGGCAAAGATGATGCCCTGCACGGGATCCCTGTCATCGACGAAGATACCGGCATCGCCGATGCAGTAAAAACCTTCCTCGTCGAACATCTTCCTGGTCAGCTCGGCCTGGCCGAAATAGCCCGGCGTGACGTTGACGCCACGGAGGCGCAATTCGTATTTCGAGCCGCACGGCACCATCTTCAATTCGACGCCGGGGAACGGCAGGCCGATCAGGCCGACGCGCTCGGTGTCCCAATAGGTGCCGGTCGAGGTCGGCGCGGTCTCGGTCGAGCCCCAGCCGGTGTAGAACACGATGCGCTCGCCGGTGGTCTTCACCGCCAGCGCCTGCATGCGGTCGTAGAGGTCGTCCGGCAGCCGCGCCCCGCCATAGGCCATAATGGAGAGGTTCTTGAAGAACGAGCGACAAAGCGCGTCGTCCTTCTCCATCGCCGCAGCAAGCGCGGCGTAACCCGCCGGCACGTTGGCGTAATAGGTCGGCGAGATCTCGTGCAGATTGCGCAGCGTCTCCTCGAACTGGCCCGGCATCGGCCGTCCATCGTCGATATAGAGCGTGCCGCCATCGACCAGGATCGGATGAAACGCGGCATTGCCGCCCATGGTGTGATTCCAAGGCATCCAGTCCAGCATGGTCGAGATCGGACCGTTCGGGTCGCGCGGCCGCACCTGCATCATCATCGCCGCGTTCGCACACATCATCGCTTGAGTATTGATGACGGCCTTGGGCATGCCGGTCGAGCCGGAGGTGAACAGGAGCTTGCCGACGGTCTGCGGCGTAATCTTCGCGATCGACGCGTCGACATCGGGCGTCACGGGCGTTGCCGCGAGCTCAGCGAAACTGACGCTCTTGATGCCCTCGCAGGCGCGAGCGACGTGAACAACGGTGACACCGGTGAGGTCGATCGCCCTGAGCGCCTTCCCGAAGGTCGGACCATCCTGCACCATCACGACAGCCGGCTTGATCAAGTCGAACAGATACTTCAGCTTGACGTGATCGTGGCTCATCAAGGAATAGGCCGGCGACACCGGCGCTGCCGGAGAGCGCGCCTGCATCGCGGCCTGCGTCATCAGCGCGTGCTCGATCGAATTGCCGGAGAGGATCGCGACCGGCCGTCCGTCGAGGCGGAGATCGAGCAGGCCTTGCGTCAGCGCATCGACCGTGCGCTTGGCTTCGCCGTAGGAGACCTTGCGCCACGTGCGATCGGGACCGCCGCGCTGCGCGAGCCAGATGCGCTCGGGCGCTTCCCTCGCCCATTTCGCAAGCGAGGCGGGAATGTGCGCCTCGTAAGGCCGCAGCGGAATGCGCGACTTCAGCACCACCGTGCCGTCGTCGCGCCGCTCGACGTCGATGTCGCGCGGCAGCCATTCGATCTTGCGAAAAGCGGGCTTCGTCATCATCGCCGCCGCACTCCCACTCATTTTGCGTCTCCCGGAATTATTGTCCTTTGCGGATCATTCTCGTTCAGCGCTTGATATAGACAGGCTTTCGCTTATCGAGGAAGTGATCTTCCTGCACCTGCGGAACGAGGTGCCGATTGCTGTGCCCTCTCCCCTTGTGGGAGAGGGCATGATCGCTGTGAGCCAAAAGTTCACTTGGGTGAGGGGTTTGTCTCCACGGATAGAGACCCCTCATCCGGCGCGCTCAGGAGCGCAATTGCGCTCCAAAGCGCGCCACCTTCTCCCACAAGGGGAGAAGGAAAGAAGAGCCTTACCTCGGCGCCATGCGGATGGCGCCGTCGAGGCGGATGGTCTCGCCGTTGAGCATCGCGTTCTCGACGATGTGCACGGCGAGCGCGCCGTATTCGGCGGCATCGCCGAGACGCGAGGGATGCGGCACCTGGGAGCCAAGGCTCTTCAGTGCCTCTTCGCTCAACCCCATCAGCAGCGGCGTGAAGAACAGGCCGGGCGCAATGGTGTTGACGCGGATCTTCTGGCTCGCAAGGTCGCGCGCGGCTGGCAGCGTCAGGCCGACGACGCCGCCTTTTGAGGCCGAATACGCGATCTGGCCGATCTGGCCTTCATAGGCCGCAACGGACGCCGTGTTGATGATGACGCCACGCTCTTCACCAATGGGTTCTGCCGTGACGAGACGCTCGGCGAACAGGCGCAGGCAGTTGAAGGTGCCGATCAGGTTGACGTTGATGATGCGCGCGAATTTCGCCAGCGGATAGACGCCATCCTTGCCGACGATGCGCTGCGAGCCGCCGATGCCGGCGCAGTTCATCAGCACGCGCGCAATGCCGTGCGCGGCTTCCGCCTTGGCGATGGCCGCCTTGATGCCATCCTCGTCGGTGACGTCGGCATGCAGCGCGACGCCCTTCACTTCCGCCGCGACCTTCTCGGCATTCTCCTTGCTCTGGTCGATCACGCCGATCCTGGCGCCCTTGGCCGCCATGGCGCGGGCGGTCGCGGCGCCCAGGCCCGAGCCACCGCCGGTGATGAGAACGGCAACATCCTTCAACTGCATCGCTAGTACCTTTCCTTGGGCGTTTCTTCTCTGGACTTGAACGTCTTTGGACTTGAACGTCTCTCTTGAACGTTTTGGGCCGATTATCCGGCCGCGGCTGCTTCCTCGGCTTGCGTGAGGATGCCGCCGCAGATCAGCGTTTCCATGTGCTTGATGTATTGCCGGCAGACTTCGTCGGTGACCGGGCCGACGCCGGTCGCGCGAGACATCGCGTGCCGGCCGAAGAACAGGTGATCGCAGGCGCCGATCAGGCTGGTGTAGAACAGCACGGGATCAGTGACGCGGAACTCGCCGCGGCTGACGCCCTCGGCGAGCAGACGGCGATGAAAGTCGAGCAGCGGCGCGACGAAGAATTTTGAGACCTCGTCGGCAGACTCTGCCGTGCTCTCATGCAGGAGATAGTGGATCAGCCGGTTCATGTAGGGGAACCGGTGATAGGCGCGGATGATCCCGCCGATGTGCAGCCTCAGCTTCGCGGTCGGCGTGATCGGCTGCACCAGGAGATATTCGAGGTTCGACAGCTCGGTCCCGGCATCGCGCGCGAGCAGCGCCAGCAACAGGCCGTCCTTGTTGCCGAAGTGATATTTGACCAGCGCGGCGTTGGCGCCGGACTTCTGGGCGATGTCGCTGAGCGAAATCTCGATCGAGGAGCGCTCGATCATCAGCTCGCTCGCGGCCACCAGCAGCTTCTCCGCCGTAGAATTTTTGCCGCTCGGAAGCCTGCTCGGTACGCTGGTAGTCACGGAGATCCCTGATCTGGCCTCGAGAGGCGCGCAGATAAGCGCATGCAGCGCCTCCCCACAAGAGTTAATTGATCGATTGACTAAATCATCGTCGACCCCTTTAATCCGCCCCCGACAACCAACCATTCAAAAGAATTCAGGGAGAAACCGAGATGGCCGAGGCTTACATCGTCGCCGCCGCGCGAACCGCCGGCGGGCGCAAGGGGGGCCGCCTCGCCGGCTGGCATCCGGCCGATCTCGCCGCAAAAGTGCTGGACGAGTTGGTCGACCGCGCCAAGGTCGATCCGGCGCAGGTCGAGGACGTCATCATGGGCTGCGTGATGCAGGTCGGCGAGCAGTCCAACAACGTCGCGCGCAACGCGATCATGGCCTCGAAACTGCCGGAGAGCGTGCCGGGCACCTCGATCGACCGGCAGTGCGGCTCCTCGCAGCAGGCGCTGCATTTCGCTGCCCAAGCCGTGATGTCCGGCGCGATGGACGTGGTGATCGCGGCCGGCGTGGAATCGATGACGCGCGTGCCGATGGGCCTCTCCTCGCAACTCGCGGCCAAGAACGGCTTTGGCCATTACAAGAGCCCGGGCATCGAGCAGCGCTATCCGAACATCGTGTTCAGCCAGTTCACCGGCGCGGAGATGATGGCCGAGAAGTACGGCCTCTCCAAGGATGAACTCGACGAATACTCCTACAACAGCCATCAGCGCGCGATTGCGGCGACGCAAGGAGGCCATTTCAAGGACGAGATCGTGCCGCTCGAGATCACCCGTGCCGACGGCTCGAAGGACGCCCATCACATCGACGAAGGCATCCGCTTCGACGCCAGCCTCGATGGCATCAGGAGCGTCAAGCTGATCGCCGAGAACGGCAGGCTGACGGCGGCGAGCGCCAGCCAGATCTGCGACGGCGCCTCCGGCGTGATGGTGGTGAACGAACGCGGCCTCAAATCGCTCGGCGTCAAGCCGCTCGCGCGCGTGCATCACATGACCATGATGGGCGGCGATCCCGTCATCATGCTGGACGCACCGCTGCACGCCACCAAGCGCGCGCTGGAGAAGACCGGCATGGGAATCGACGATATCGACCTGTTCGAGGTCAACGAGGCCTTCGCCTCGGTTCCGACCGCGTGGCTGAAGACCACCGGCGCCGATCCCGCCCGCCTCAACGTCAATGGCGGCGCGATCGCGCTCGGCCATCCCCTCGGCGGCTCCGGCACCAAGCTGATGACGACGCTGGTCCATGCGCTGAAGCAACGTGGCAAGCGCTACGGCCTCCAGACCATGTGCGAAGGCGCCGGCATGGCGAACGTCACGATCGTGGAGCGGCTGTAAGCCGTTGCGGCCACACTAACGGTGTCGTCCCGGCGAAGGCCGGGACCCATACCGCGAAGTCCATCGACCGTGGTTGGTCGCAGTACCGAACGACGATTATCCGCTAAACTACGCCCTGTGGTTATGGGTCCCGGCCTTCGCCGGGACGACATCTCATTTGCCTTGGGACCTCCGCGATGACTCACCCCTCCGTCTACGCCCGCACCACGCCCGACAAGATCGCCTATCAGATGGCCGGAACCGGCAAGGCGATCACCTATCGCGAGCTCGACGAGCTCTCGAACCAGGGCGCGCAGCTCTTCCGCTCGCTGGGGCTTAGGGCCGGCGATCACATCGCGCTCTTGATGGAGAACCGCCTCGCTTTCATGGAGATCTGCTGGGCCGCGCAGCGCAGCGGGCTCTACTACACCGCGATCAGCCGTTATCTGAAGCAGGACGAGATCGACTACATCGTCAAAGACTGTGGCGCCAAGGTCGTCATCACCACGCCGAAATGCGCCGACCAGATCAAGGGGTTGATCAAGGGCGCAGCCGGCGAGCCCATCTTCTACATAATGGATGAGCCGCTGCCCGGCTTCCGCTCCTACGACAAGGAAGCCGCGGCTCAGCCGGCGACGTCGATCGCGGACGAGGTCGCCGGCTACGACATGCTGTATTCGTCGGGCACGACCGGCCGCCCGAAAGGCATCAAGAAGGCCTTCGAGGGCAAGTCCATCGACGAGCCAAACGCCTTCCTGCGCGTGCTCTGCGCCGACATGTGCGGCATGAATCCCGGGACCACTTATCTGTCACCCGCCCCGCTCTATCACGCAGCTCCCTTGCGTTTCAACATGATGGCGATCGTGCTCGGCGGCACCTCGATCATCATGGAGCATTTCGACGCCGAGGAGTTCTTGAAGCTGGTCGAGAAATACAAGGTGACGCAGTCGCAACTCGTCCCGACCATGTTCGTGCGCATGCTCAAGCTGCCGGACGAGACCCGCGCGAAGTACAATGTCTCCACGCTCAAGGGCGCGATCCACGCCGCGGCTCCCTGCCCGGCCGACGTCAAGGCCAAGATGATCGAATGGTGGGGGCCGATCCTGATCGAATACTACGCGGGCTCGGAAGGTAACGGCGTCACCGTCTGCAACTCCACACAATGGCTCGAGCACCGCGGCAGCGTGGGCCGCGCGGTGGTGGGCAAGATCAAGATTTTGGACGAGAACGACGAGGAGCAGCCGGTTGGCGAGATTGGCACAGTGTATTTCGCCGACGCGCCAGTCTTCACCTATCACAACGATCCCGAGAAGACGAAGAAGGCCTATAACGCCAAGGGCTGGTCGACGCTCGGTGATGTCGGCTATCTCGACAAGGACGGCTTCCTCTATCTCACCGACCGCAAGTCCTACATGATCATCTCGGGCGGAGTGAACATCTATCCGCAGGAGACCGAGGACGTGCTGATCAGCCATCCCGATGTCGCCGACGTCGCCGTGTTCGGCGTACCGAACGAGGAGATGGGCGAAGAGGTGAAGGCGGTCGTGCAGCCGCACGACATGAGTCGCGCCGGCAGGGAGCTCGAAGCCGACCTGATCGCCTACTGCAAGACCCGCCTCTCCGCCCTCAAATGCCCACGCTCGATCGATTTCGAGGCCGAGCTGCCGCGCACTCCCACCGGCAAGCTGGTCAAGCGCCATTTGCGCGACAGGTATTGGCCGAAGACGGCGGCGAAGATTTAGGATCGCCTCTCGTGTCCCGGACGCGGCGCAGCGTGTCTTCACGGTGCGCCGCAGAGCCGGGACCCACGATGATTTCTTGTGTAGTGTCGACGGGCTGGGCCCCGGCTCAGCAGCGCGTCATTGCATGCCGCGCTGCGTCCGGGGCACGAGAAAGCGAGACGCGCCATGACATCTCTCCCCGACATCCCTCTGCCCGCCGGCATCCGCTCGCGCTACGTCGACGGCATCAACGGCCTGCGCATGCACGTGCTCGAAGCCGGCTTCGAGACGCGGGGACGGCCCTGCGTGCTGCTACTGCACGGCTTCCCGGAGCTCGCCTTCTCCTGGCGCAAGGTGATGCCGGCGCTCAGCGAGGCCGGCTATCACGTGATCGCGCCGGACCAGCGCGGCTATGGGCGCACCACCGGATGGCAGGCGGACTACGACGGCGATCTCGCGCCCTTCCGGCTGTTCAACCTGGTGCACGACGCGCTCGGGCTGGTGTCGGCGTTCGGCTACCGGCACGTCGACGTGATCGGGCATGATTTCGGCAGTCCGGTTGCGTCCTGGTGCGCGCTGATGCGGCCCGACGTGTTCCGCTCCGTGGCGATGATGAGCGCGCCGTTCGGCGGGCCGCCGCCCTTGCCGTTCAACGCAGTCGACAAGCCGGCGGCTCCGCCGAGCGATGATCCGGTGCACCGCGAGCTGGTCGCGCTGCCGCGGCCGCGCAAGCATTACCAGTGGTACTATTCGACACGCGAGGCGAATACCGACATGCACCGCGCGCCACAGGGCGTGCACGATTTTCTGCGCGCCTACTATCATCACAAGAGCGCGGACTGGAAAGACAACAAGCCCTATCCGCTGAAATCCTGGTCCGCAGGCGAGCTCGCAAAGCTGCCGACCTACTACGTGATGGATCTCGACGAGACCATGTCGCACACGGTCGCGAAGGAGATGCCCTCGCGAGCCGAGATCGCCGCCAACCAGTGGCTGCCGGATCGCGAGCTGGCCTATTACAGCGCCGAATATGGCCGCACTGGATTCCAGGGCGGGCTGCAATGGTATCGCTGCGGCACGTCGGGCGCTTTCAATAACGAATTGCAACTGTTCGCGGGCCGCACGATCGACGTGCCGTCCTGCTTCATCTCCGGCAAGCAGGATTGGGGCACCTATCAGCGCCCCGGCGTGTTCGAGGCGATGCAGGCCCTCGCCTGTACCAACATGCTCGGCTGCCATCTCGTCGACGGCGCCGGACATTGGGTGCAGCAGGAGCAGCCCGCCGAGGTGAGCCGGCTGTTGATCGCGTTTCTCGCCAAGACCCGCTGAGACCAAGCCTCACGCAGCATGATTTGACCCCGAAACCGGCGCGCTCTATAACAATTTAGAACCATTCTAAATTGACTGGGACGCGTCCGTGAAGAATTTTGCCGATCTGACCGAGCGAGAGGTGCTCGCGGTTGCGATTTCCTCCGAGGAGGAAGACAGCCGCATCTACATGACCTTCGCCGAGGACCTGAAGGAGCGCTATCCGGACTCGGCCAAGATCTTCGAGCAGATGGCCGAGGAGGAACGCGGCCACCGCCATCGCCTGCTTCAGCTCTACGAAGAACGCTTCGGCCCGCATCTGCCGCCGATCCGCCGCGATGACGTCCGGGGCTTCCTGCGCCGCCGCCCGATCTGGCTGACCAAGAACCTGCCGCTCGACACGATCCGGAAAGAGGTCGAGACCATGGAGCTCGAGGCCGAGCGGTTTTACGCGCGCGCCGCCGAGCAGGCCGAGGATGTCGGCGTGCGCCGCCTGCTCGGCGATCTCGCCGAGGAGGAGAAGCATCACGAGAACACCGCCGCCAAGCTGACGGACGAGATTCTCAAGCCCGACGTGCGCGCAGAGGAAGACCGCACGCGCCGCCGCATGTTCGTGCTGCAATATGTGCAGCCGGGCCTCGCCGGCCTGATGGACGGCTCGGTCTCGACGCTGGCACCGCTGTTCGCAGCCGCCTTCGCCACGCATCAGAACTGGCAGACGTTTCTGGTTGGGCTCGCCGCCTCGATCGGCGCCGGCATCAGCATGGGCTTTGCGGAGGCCCTCTCGGACGACGGCTCGCTCACCGGTCGCGGCTCGCCCTGGCTGCGCGGCGTCACCTGCGGCTTGATGACGACGCTCGGCGGCCTCGGCCACACCATGCCCTATCTCGTCCCGGACTCCTGGCCCAATGCGTTCTGGATCGCGACCGCGATCGCCTGCGTCGTCGTGTTCTTCGAATTATGGGCGATCGCCTTCATCCGCGCGCGCTACATGGATACGCCTTTCCTGCAGGCGGTGTTCCAGATCGTGCTCGGCGGCGCCATCGTGCTCGGAGTCGGAATATTGATCGGGGCGGCGTAGCGTCGCTCTCGGTCATCGCTCGCGAAGAGCGGGAATTCGGCGGCTTCATACCGCCGTTCATGTTAGATGATTAGACAGCAGCGCGTTATTCCGGAACGGCCGGCAGGGCTGAACCCGAAATGACGCTGACAAGTTCGGGATTGCGGGTTCGCGCTTTCGCGCCGCGGAAAGTAGAGGAACCACATGAGCAAGGATCTGGGACAGCTCACCGCGCTCAACCGCGACTACGTCGCATCCGTGCAGAATTGCGACGTCAAGCGCTTCGACGAGATCCTGGCGCCCGAGTTCTACTGCACCAATCCCGACAAGACGCTGGTCGACCGCGCCGGCTTTTTGAGGCAGACGGCGCAGCCGATCGCGATCCGGAATCTCAGGGAGCACGACGTCAGAATTCGCATCATGGGCGACTTCGCCATCATCCACGGCGCCACCAGCTACACCACGGCGGACGGCCAGCAGGCCACCGGCCGCTATACCGACTGCTGGGCCAGGCAGAACGGAAAATGGCTCGCGGTGTCGGCGCACGTGTCGCGGTGAGGCGGGTGATGCCGCGAGGGCAACGTATCACGGTGAGGCGAGCACATCGCCCACACAATCTCCGCTGTCATGCCCCGCGAAGGCGGGACATCCAGTACGCGGCAGCCTCTCCGTATTCGTCGTCGCCTCTGGAATACAGGATCGCCCGCCTTCGCGGGCGATGACGCCTGACTGAGGAGCGACGCTAGAGATCGTTGCCTAACTATCAAACATGATCACGCTGCGCAGCGTCTTGCCGGCTTTCATGTTGGCGAAGCCTTCGTTGATCTCGGAAAGCTTCAGCTTGGCCGAGATCCAGTCCTCCAGGTGCAAGCGGCCGCGCAGGTAGAACTCGACCAGGCGCGGCATGTCGACGCGGAAGTGGTTCGAGCCCATCGACGAGCCCTGGATCTTGCGCTCGCGCAGGAAGTCGAAGCCGTGAAGCTCGATCTTCTGCCCGAACGGGATCATGCCGACGATCGTCGCTGTGCCGCCGGAGGCGAGCATGCCGAACGCCTGCTCCGCGGTTTCCTTGCGACCGAGCACCTCGAAGGAATGATGCACGCCGCCATTGGTGAGGTCGCGCACCTGCTTCACCACGTCGCCGTCGGCGGGATTGATGATGTCGGTGGCGCCGAGCTTGGTCGCGAGCTGGAGTTTGGCCGGGTTGGTATCGATCGCGATGATGCGACCGGCACCCGCAATCTCGGCGCCGTTGATCGCGGCCATGCCGACGCCGCCGCAGCCGATCACCGCCACGGTCTCGCCAGCCTGAACTTTTGCGGTGTTCACGACCGCGCCATAGCCGGTGATCACGCCGCAGCCGATCAGCGCAGCAAGCTCGAGCGGCATGTCCTTGCGAATTTTGACGATCGCGTTCTCATGCACCAGCATCTGCTCGGCGAAGGATGACAGATTGAGGAACTGGTGCAGCTTCTCCGGCTTCGACCATTGCATCCGATCGGAGACACCCGGCAGCATCTTCACCGTGGTGTCAGTGCAGAGCACCGTGCGTCCCGTCGTGCAGTTGTCGCAGGTGCCGCAGAACACGGAGAGGCAGGTGACGACGTGATCCCCCGGCTTCACATAGGTCACATCGGAGCCGACCTGCTCGACGATGCCTGCCGATTCGTGGCCGAGCACCGCGGGCAGCGGATGCGGATAGAGCCCTTCCATGAAGTGCAGGTCGGAGTGGCAGAGGCCGGCGACCGCGGTGCGGATCAGGACCTCGCGCGGGCCCGGCTTCGGCAGGCTAACATCCTCGATGACGAGTGGCTTGTTGACTTCGTAGAGGACGGCAGCCTTCATCGGGCACTCCCTATCGCTTTTCTTTGGTTTATACGCGAGGCGCAGCCTACGCTGCCAAGATCAGTTCGCCAACCTCGGCCATCGCAGCCGTACGGACGCCCAGTAGCAGCGACACGATGGCTTGTTGGGTTGGATTTTCCGTGAGTCGGAACGGATCGCTTGGCGATACCCGATGATCGATCACGAGCCGCGACAACAGCAGTCGTCGCGCATCGCCGCGCATCTCGTGGATGCGATGCGATTCCCATGCAAGCGCGACGGCGCTTGCGACATGATAGAGCAGGCTGGTGGCGCGCCGCGCATCGGCTTCGTTGTCGGCGCTATCAGCGACCTCGCGCGCGAAGCCGACCGCGCGATCGGTGAGCCCGCGCAGGCGATCGCGCCATGCTTGCGGCACGGTCGGGCTGTCGTCGAGCCGGGCGTGCAGATCGGCCGCGAGCGCGGCCTCCGCGCCGTGGCGGCCGACCGCGCGGGTCAAGGCGTCGATCGCGACGATGTTGCCGGTGCCTTCCCAGATCGAGCCGAGATGGGCATCACGCAGCAGCCGCGATGTGGCGAACTCCTCGATATAGCCGATGCCGCCGCGCATCTCGAGCGCATCGCCGCAGACCTTTCGCGCATCGCGCGTGGCGCGGAACTTCAGCGTCGGCGTGAGGATGCGCAGCAGCGCCGCGGCATCCTGGCTGCCGGCTTCGGCGCGGTCGAGCGCGTCGGCGGTGAGAAAGCTCATCGACAGCGCCTGCTCGACCGGCAGCAGGATCTTCATCATCTGCCGCCGACCGAGCGGCAGGTCGATGATGCGCTTGCCGAACACCACGCGGTTGGTCGCGACCGTCATCGCGTCGTGGTAGGCGCGGCGCATCAGCGCCGTCGACTTCACGCCATTCGAGAGCCGCGAGGAGTTGACCATCTCCGCCATCTGCACGAAGCCGCGGTCGAGCTTGCCGACCGCATAGGCGATTGCGCCTTCGAGCTTGATCTCGCCCGAGGCCATCGAACGAGTGCCAAGCTTGTCCTTCAGCCGCACGATCCGGTAGTGGTTTTGCGAACCGTCGTCGAGGAAGCGTGGCATCAGGAACAGGCCGACGCCGCGCGTGCCGGGGCCGGCGCCCTCGGGGCGCGCAAGCAGCATCACGACTTTGGCGTCGGCATTCGAGCAGAACCATTTTTCGCCGGTGAGCCGCCAATGATCGCCGTCCTGCACCGCGCGCGTCGTCAGCGTGCCGACGTCCGAGCCGCCCTCCTTCTCGGTCATGAACTGGCCGCCCTGCGTCAGCTTGCTCATGTCGGTCTGGGTCAGGCCGTCCAGATATTTTGCCTTCAACGCCTCGCTGCCGAAATTCGCCAAGAGCTTGGCGCAGCCATCGGTGACATTGATCGGGCAGCCCATGCCGAATTCGGTCTGGTTGAACAGGAAGGTGAAGGCGTGCTTGGCCACGACGGGATACTTGTCCGGCCAGCCCATGATGCCCTTGCGAATCGACAGCGCGTGAATGCCGAACTCGCCGAACGCAGCCTTCTCCAGCTCGCGATAGGCCGGATGATATTCGATCCACTGCACGTCGCGGCCGAACTTGTCGCGCTGGTGCAGCACCGGCGTATGCCGGTCGGCGAGCCGTGCGCATTCGTCGAGAGTGCCGCCGGCGAGCTCGCCGAGACGGTCGAGATGCGGCTCGATGTGACGGAAGAGCGGATCGGGCAAATGGATGCGCAACAGGTCCGTCAACGTCGGATCGGCGCGGTAGAAATTCATGCCTGTAGTATCGGGCGCAAGCAGGCCTGACTGCTCGGCCGCGGCGCTTTCCTGCTGCGACGTGCCCGGCTTGTGCATGATCGACCTCTTTTCGTTTCCGTCCCGCGGCATTTTCCGCCGCTTTGGTGCTTGCTGCTTGGGATGATGTCGATCATGCTCCAGGCGAGGATGCGGATAAAGCCGCAAATCGTCAGGGAGGCATGAGCGTGGCGATGGCCTGGACCGCCCTGCGGAATTGTGATCGGCCGCCTCAGTGGACACGGCTGGTCGCTCGAGCGAAGCATGCATAGATCCGCTGTTCCTGCTCCCCAGAGGATCGCACCATGGAACATCCCAAGTACAACATTGCGCTCATCGTCGGTGCCGGCGAGGGCCTGAGCGCTTCGCTGGCAAGACTGTTGTCTGCGCAAGGCCTGCGCGTGGCGCTCGCCGCGCGAAAGATCGAAAAACTCGGCGCGCTCTGCGGCGAGACGGGCGCGAAGGCCTATGTCTGCGACGCAACCAAACCGGAGGAGGTCGAGCGCCTGTTCGGCCTCGTCGCGCGAGAGATCGGTACGCCCGACGTCGTGGTCTACAACGCCAGCGGCCGGACGCGCGGACCGTTCGTTGAGCTCGTCGCAGCCGATGTCGCGCAGTCGATCACGGTCAGCGCCTTCGGCGGTTTTCTGGTGGCGCAAGAGGCGGCCAAACGCATGCTGCCCAACAGGCACGGCGCGATCCTGTTCACGGGCGCGTCCGCGAGCGTGAAGGGCTATGCGCAGTCCGCGCCATTCGCGATGGGCAAGTTCGCGCTGCGCGGGCTTGCGCAGAGCATGGCGCGCGAGCTGGCGCCGCAGGGCATCCATGTCGCCCATTTCGTCATCGACGGCGGCATCCGCAGCGCAGCGCGCACGGAGGCGCCGGACAGACCGGATTCGATGCTCGATCCCGATGCGATCGCGCAGAGCTATTGGAACGTCCTGCAACAGCCGCGCAGCGCTTGGGCCTGGGAAATGGAGCTGCGACCCTGGGTGGAGAAGTTTTGAAGTGAACTGCCGTAGGGCGGGCAAAGGCGCGCAGCGCCGTGCCCACCTCTCATGATCAACACGGAATGCAGAAGTGGTGGGCACGCTGCGCGTTGCCCACCCTACGGGAGCAGGCAAGCATGACCACCGAAACCATCATCGACACCGGCACCGACGAACTCCTCTGCGTCATTCGCGACCGCGTCGCGGTGATCACGCTGAACCGGCCCGAGGCGCGCAATTCGCTGTCGGACACGCTGACGCCGGCGCTACGCACCATCATCCGGACCTGCGGCGAGGATCAAAATGTCGGCGCGCTCCTGATCACCGGCGCGGGACAAGCCTTCTGCGCCGGCGGCAACGTCAAGGGCATGGGCGTGCATCGCGACAAGGCCAAGCTCGAAATGTCCTTCGACGACCGGGTCGCCGATTTGCAGGAGCGGCAGCGGTTGCTCACCGGCGCGCTGGTGTCCGTGCGCAAACCGACCATCGCGGCGCTGCCCGGCCCCGCGGTCGGCGCAGGCCTTGCGATCGCCATGGCCTGCGACATCCGTATCGCCGCACAATCGGCGTTCGTTACCACCGGCTATGCCCGCGTTGCGCTCAGCGGCGACTATGGCATCGCCTGGCTGCTCACGCGTCTCGTCGGCACGGCGCGGGCGCGCGAATTGATGTTCACGGGCGACAAGGTCGATGCCATCAGGTGCGAGGCGATCGGCCTCGTCAATCGCGTCGTGCCGGACGACAAATTACAAGAGGATGCCTTCGCGCTGGCCAGATCGCTGGCCGAGGGCCCCCGGCTCGCGCTGCGCTACATGAAGGACAATCTCGACGAGGCCCTGCTGTTCGATTTCGAGACCGCCCGCGACCACGAGGCCGGACGGCTGATCCGCCTGACCACGACGGCCGACCACAAGGAGGCAGTGCAGGCCTTCATCGATAAACGCAAGCCGGTGTTCACGGGCAAGTAACGGGCTCCGCCGTTCATTCGGAAGCGCTCGATATTTCGTAGCCCGGGCTGACGGTCGCGACCTCGACCGACTTTACCGGCGCTGCCACCGCGTGATCTGGGCAAAAAACAAGCCCGGTTCTGGCTCACCAGAACCGGGCTTCGAGTACGGTCAGGCTGTGGCTGAGGGGCTTTCGGCCTGACGGGAAAGAGCGGCGAGACGCCAGCTTGCGCAGGGAATGTCCTTCGGCTCGATGGCGATCTCCTTGTCGAACCGCACCAGCTTCCAATCGTCGGGATGATTGACGAAGGCGAAGCCGGATTTGCGGGCCAGCGACACCATCACAGCGTTAGAACGCAGCGTGTCGCCGAAGATGTGCTCGGCTCCAAAGGCGGCCGCGCGGCATTCGAGATTTTTGAGCAGCGCCGTGCCGATGCCGTGGCCCTGCCAGCGGTCGTCGACCGACAGGCCGAATTCGACGGCCGATGTCTCGGCGTGGAAGGCGTAGCGCGCCTCGCCGACAACGGTCTCGAATCCATCGACCATCATGGTCGCGATTACGCTAAAGCGCTCACGCTCGCCGACATGGGTGAAGTCGTGCAGCAGCGCCTTCGGCAGCTCACTCAACGCGCCGAAGAAACGGTTGTAGCGGGAGCGGGACGACAGCGAGCGGAAATAGTGCTGGAGTTCCTCCGTGTCGCGCGGCTCGACGAAGCGCAGCGTGAGCGCGTCCCCGTGACGGGTGCGCAGCGTGTCCGAATATTGCTTGAGATCATCCAGGCGCAGCGTGCTCATGGGAGTCTCCCGCGGCGAGAAAGGGACCGCCGGCGCCCCTCTTCTGAGGCGGCGCCGGCCGGGCGGCCAATCAGGCCCGCCAGAAGGGTTTTTCAGCCTCGAAGGCAATGTCACCCCAGGAGAGACCGACGTCCTGGAGATCACGCGTGGTCCACTGGGACAGCTCTTTGCGGGTGCGGTAGCGCTCGTGCCAGACATGGAGGGTCTCCCCGATCTGGTACAGCAAGCTTGGCGCATGATGATTTGTCATCGAATTGTCGGTGAGCGTAGACATTTTCAGCTCCTGGAGCTAACTTCCACACGCAATATCTGCCTTGCCTGACGTTTCGACAAACGACAATTTGAACCCTTTCGCATGAAATAAGCTCATGCATCCTGCTGCCAAATGACTGCCAGATTGCCCTCCCTGAACGGTTTGCGGGCGTTTGAGGCCGCCGCGCGCCACCTCAGCTTCACGCTGGCTGCGGCCGAGCTGAACGTGACGCAGACCGCGATCAGCCATCAGATCCGCAGGCTCGAGGAGGAGCTCGGCATCCGCCTGTTCGTGCGCCAGAACCGCGCCCTGGCGCTGACGCCCGAAGCGCGAGACTACCTTCCCGGCGTCCGCGCCGCCTTCAACGACCTCAGGCTCGCGACCGACCGGCTGCTTCGCAAGGACGACGACAAGGTGCTGACCGTTTCGACCATCGCCTCGCTCGCCGCCAAATGGCTGCTGCCGCGGCTGACCAATTTCCAGGAGCAGCATCCCGGCATCGACGTCCGCATCACCACATCGACCAGCCTGGTCGATTTCCAGCGCGACAATGTCGATGCCGCGATCCGTTACGGCCGCGGCCAATGGCCGGGCGTACGCGCCGAGTGGCTGATGCGGGACGAGCTGTTCCCGGTGTGCAGCCCCTCGCTGCTCAGGGGCGACAAGCCGCTGCGCGCACCTCAGGACCTGAAAGACCACGTGCTGCTGCACACCAACAACGGCGACGACTGGCGGCTGTGGCTGACGGCTGCGGGACTATCGACCAGCATTTCCAAGCAGCCCGGCATCACCTTCGACATGACGCTCATGACAGTGCAGGCGGCGATCGACGGCATGGGGGTGGCGATGGGGCGGACTACCTACGTCCAGGACGATATCGCCAAGGGCCGCCTCGTGGTCCCCTTCCGGATCGCACTTCCCGCCGATGCCGGGTTCTACCTGGTCGCACCAGACGGCCGCCGCGAGGCGCCGAAACTGGTCGCGTTCCGCGACTGGTTGGTCGCTGCAGCGCAGAATAAAGCCTGAAAAATCATCAACTTCGGCGGCGAAATCGGTTGACTCCCGCAACCTCGTGCGAGAGGGGTAAGACAGATTGTCGCAGCACGATCCGTCGCCTGCCGTGAAAATGAGTTCCGGTCCGGCTACATCTTCAGGGAGCAAGCGTCATGGCTGGACCGGCCACTTCAACCAATCCACCCGAGATCAAGTCGCGCATCGGCGCGATCCTGCGCGCGACGTCGGGCAATTTCCTCGAACAGTTCGATTTCTTCCTGTTCGGCTTCTATGCCGCCGCGATCGGCAAGGCGTTCTTCCCCGCAGCCAATGAGACGGCTTCGCTGCTCAACACCTTTGGCGTGTTCTGGCTCGGCGCGTTGATGCGCCCCGTCGGCGCGATCGTGTTAGGGGCCTATATCGACCGCATCGGCCGCCGCCAGGGCCTGATCGTCACGCTCGCGATCATGGCGGCGGGCACGGTCGTGATCGCGTTCTGCCCGAGCTACGCGACGATCGGCATCGCCGCGCCGATCATCGTTCTGCTCGGCCGCCTGCTCCAGGGATTCTCCGCCGGCGTCGAGCTCGGCGGTGTGTCGGTCTACCTTGCGGAGATCTCGACGCCGGGCAATCGCGGCTTCTACACCTCGTTCCAGTCCTCGAGCCAGCAGGTCGCGATCTTCGTGGCATCGATCCTCGGCTACATCCTCTCCGAGCTGATGCCGGCCGACACCGTCGCCAACTGGGGCTGGCGCATTCCCTTCTTCGTCGGCTGCCTGATCATTCCGCTGATCTTCTTCCTGCGGCGGACGCTCCAGGAGACGCCGGAATTTTTGGCGATGAAGAAGCATCCGACCGCCGCGCAAGTGTTCTCGTCGGCCCTCGCCAACTGGCGCATCGTCATCCTCGGCATGATGATCGCGATCCTCACCACCACGACGTTCTATTTCGTCACGGTCTACACGCCAACCTTCGGCAAGACGGTGCTGAAGCTGTCGACGCAGGATGCGCTGCTGGTCACGCTGCTGGTCGCGGTGACGAACTTCATCTGGAATCCGGTCGGCGGCGCACTGTCGGACCGCATCGGCCGCAAGCCGGTGCTGCTCACCATCGCCTGCCTGTCGCTGGTCACAGCCTATCCGGCGCTGCATTGGCTGGTGGCCGCGCCGACCTTCGGCAAGCTGCTCGCGGTCGAGATGATGTTCTCGTTCTATTTCGGCGTCTACAGCGGCACCATGCTCGGTGCGCTCGTCGAGATCGTGCCGGCGCATGTGCGCACCCTGCTTCTCGCTCGCCTTCGCACTCGCGGCCGCCTTGTTCGGCACCTTCACGCCGTTCGCCTCGACCTGGCTGATCGAGCGCACAGGCGACAAGGCGTCCCCGGGCTTCTGGCTGATGTTCGCCGCCGTGCTCGGCATCATCGCGGCCTCGACCGTCTATCGCGGCGGCGGCAAGGCGGTGGCAACGTACGATCCGGTGGCGGAGCCGGTTGCAGGTCACTAACCATATTGTCATTCCGGGGCGCCTCGAAGAGGCGAGCCCGGAATGACAATGGTGCTAAAGCTCCACCACCACGTAGTCACTCTCGACCTTGACGGGGATCGTCTCGGCGACATACGGCCCCTTCACGACGCTCGCGCCCGGCTCGACATGAGCCGGATACGCCTTGACGCGGAAGCGGCGGGGGTCGCAGTAGGATTGGCCGGTGCGCACGTCGAATTCCCAGCCGTGCCAGGGGCAACGGATGATCTCCCCCAATTTGCTGTACTCGATCTCGCCCGGATCCTTGGATTGCGCGAGCCCGATCAGAGGTCCCTCGCACAGCGCCGCGCCCTGATGCGGGCAGCGATTCAAGAGGCCGAAATACTCGCCCTTGATGTTGAAGACCGCGATCGGCCTGCCGTCGATCTCCAGAAATTTGCGCGTGCCGGGCGGGAGTTCATCCACCGGCGCGATCACGTGTCGCGCCATGCCTTATGTCTTCCACATGATCTCCGCGCAAACGCGTTCCGCGTTTGTCGCGAGGAAAAACCGCTTCCCACTTTTTCGGATCATGCGGTGATCCCATAAAGCTTCCGCGCATTGCCCAGGTAAAACGCCTCGCGGTTGGTTTCGCTGACGCCGGGCGGCAGCACGCGCGACGGCTCGTCGTAGTCCCAGTGCGGATAGTCGGTCGCGAACAGAAGCCGGTCCCAGCCGATCCATTTGATGACGTCGAGCAGGTCTTCGCGCCGCTCCGGATCCTCCATCGGCTGCGTCGTCCACCACACCTGCTCGCGGATATATTCGGACGGCGGCCGCTTCACATGCGGCACCTCGCTGCGCAGCCGCTGCCAGACCTTGTCGAGCCGCCAGGCGAGCGACGGCGTCCAGCCGAAGCCGGCCTCGATCATCACCATCTTCAGTTTCGGGAAGCGCTCGAACACGCCTTCGAGCACCAGACTCGCGAGCGCCGATTGCTGGCACTGCGAATGTCCCACCATTTCCTCGATGTAGTAGCTCGGCCAGCCCGAGGGCGTGATCGGATTGCCGCCGAAGCCGAAGGCGTGCACGCCGACCGGGAGGCCGGCCTCTTCCGCGGCCTGATAGATCGGCCAGTAACGGCGCTGGCCGATCGGCTCGACATTACGGCTGAGCAGCAGCACCTGAACGAAGTTCTTGTCGCCTGCGCGCTCGCGGATCTCCGCAGCCGCCGTCATCGCATCCTCATTGCCGACGACGATCGAGGCCTTCAGCCGCTTGTCCTTCGAAGTCCATTTGTCGATCTGCCAGTCGTTGATCGCCGAGCACAGCGCCGCCGAGAGTTCGTGATTGCGAATGCCCTGCCCGGTGCCGAGCGGATTGAGCACCCCCAGCTGCACATTGTTGGGATCGAGGTGCTGCTGCTGCATGAAGGAGAGCGAAGAGCCTTGCGGGCCGCCTTCCGGCGGATAGGCATCGCGGCGCGAAGCGTTGGGCTGGGCTTTCGGATAGGGCGGGCCCTCCATCATCCCCTGATAGGCATGCACGCCGTAGACGTCGAGATGATGCTGCCAACGTTTGGCGAGATAGGGATAGAGTTCGGTTCGGGTCGCGCGCGCCGGGTGGATATCGCAGTCCGCAATTGCGGTTTTGGTGGTCAGGGCAGATGCGGACTCGGTCGCTTCGCGGAACTGGATATTCATCGCCTTGCCTCCTTTGGCAGCGGCTAAGTCAGGCGGGGGTAGGTTGCGTGCGGATTGTCGATCATGATCTTGCGCACGAGATCGGGGGTGAGACCTTCGGGCAGCGCGTCCTGGCCGTCGAATTGCCAGTGCGGATAGTCCGTGGAGAATAGGACTAATTCGTCGGACTGCATATGATCAAACAGGCGAATTAATGTCGCCGGATCCGGCGGCGCGTCAAACGGCTGCAACGAAAAGCGGATGTTGCTGCGCACAATTTCCAGTGGCGCGCGATCAACCCAGGGCGTCTCCATTCGCACGCCGCGCCAGAACTTGTGCAGTCGCCAGAGATAGGGCGCGAGCCACGAGATGCCGGATTCCAGCATCACCATCTTCAGCCGCGGATGGCGGGCGAACACACCCTCGACGATCAGGCTGGTGAGCTGGATCTGGAACGCCTGCGCCTGCCCGACATAGTCCTCGATGTGATAGGAGCCCCACCCCACCGCTGTCGGCGGATTATGATAGGCGGAACCGGCATGGACACCGACGACGAGATTGAGCCGCTCCGCCGCCGCATAGATCGGCCACAACGCGCGCTTTCCCAGCGGCGTATCGCCCATGACGAGCATCAGCACCTGCACGAAGCGCTTGTCCGCCGCGCAGCGCTCGATCTCGGCCACCGACTTCTCGACATTTTGAAGGGGAATGACGATCGAGCCGCGCAGCCGCGGTTCCCGGTCGAGCCATTCCTTCGCCAGCCAGTCGTTCAGCGCGCGGCAGAAGGCGTTTTGCATGTCTTCGGAAAACACCAGCTGCACGCCGTAGAGCGGGTTGCAGATGGCGTAGCTGAGCGCGAAGGGATCGAGCACATGACGCTGCATGTCACCGAGATTCGATCCCGGCTTTCCGGTTTCCGGACGCCAATCGGGGCGGGCCGTGATCGGCGAATTCCGCGGATAGGACTGCGAGACCAGATCGACCATGCCGCGCGTCGTCACCTGGTCGCGCCAGTAATCGTTCAGATACGGCAGCAGGCTGGTGAGATGCGGCACCGCCGGGTGCACGTCGCAGTCCACGCCGCCGGCGATCAGGAACGTCATGACGCTTCCTCTTCACGCGCTTGTCCGCGCCGCTTGTTGCAGCCATTCAAGCAGGCCTGCCCGCCGCCTGCAACTCGGCCAGCGCCGCTGTCATATGCTAGAACAGCGCAGCCGGGTTAGTCGGGAGTGAGAGGCAAGATGAAAGATCTCGTGGGGATTGCGGAGCAGGTCGCGGCCAAATTGATTGCGCGCAAACAGACCATCGCGGTGGCGGAATCCTCCGCAGGCGGCCTGATTGCCGCTAGCCTGCTCGCGGTGCCCGGCGCGTCGTCCTACTTTCTCGGCGGCGCGGTGGTCTATACGCGCGATGCGCGGCGCGTGCTGATGGGTATTTCGGATGACGGCATGAAGGGTTTTCGCTCCTCGTCCGAGCCTTACGCAACACTGCTCGCCGAACGAATGCGCGAGCGTTTCGGCTGCGACTGGGGCCTGTCCGAGACCGGCGCGGCGGGCCCGACCGGCAATCGCTACGGCGACGCCGCCGGCCATAGCTGCATGGCGATCGCCGGCCCCGCGACCGAAGTGATGACGCTGGAGACGGCCAGCAACGACCGCTTCGCAAACATGCAAATGTTTGCCGCGACGGCGCTGCGATTGCTGCTAACGAATTTGGACGAGTGACCTTTCAAATCCTCCGCACCATTTGCTCCGTCATCCTGAGGTGCGAAGCCGCGCGATGCAACGCATTGCGCGGGGAGCCTCGAAGGATGAACGGCGGATGCAGCCGGTCCGTCGTCCTTCGCGGCCACCTCAGGATGACGGCGAGAGTGCTCACGCTATCTGCCCAGATGCTTGGTAAAGATCCGCACCACATATCCCCTGAAGCGCGGTGCATCGTCGTAGAGGTCTGACGCGATCCGTTCGATGGTTTCGCGCAGCGAGAGGAATTGCGCCTGGCGCGCGCTGCTCTCCGTGCCCTGCATACCCGCGAGCTCATCCATCGCGGCATCGCTGATCTGGCACGTCACTTCTTCGCCATCATTCAGCATGGTGAAGCGGAAGGCCAGACGTTCGAGGTCATGGCCGATGATCTTGTCGCGCGTCAGCGGCATCCAATTGTCCCGGTCGCGCCCCCGGCCGGGACAATGCGGAAATTTTTTCGGCTTGTCACTCTTACCCTCCCGTCGAAGTGGAGGGTAAGAAAGGGAGGCGCTCTTAGCGGAACGCGAGAAACGGAGGCGGCACTAAACTGCCCGAGGCAGCCCTTCAATACACCAGCGCCGTGCCCGTCGGCTTGTCCAGCGCTGCCGCGAGCGACTTGTATTCCTCGCAACTCGTGCCGCAGATCGCCGCGATCCTTTCCAGGTGATACATCGCCTGCTCGCGATTGCCCTGTTCGAGCTGCCACAGGCCGTAATACTGCCAGGTCAGCACGTGGTTCGGATCGATCGCCAGGGCGTGCTCATACCAGACCTGCGACTGCTTGTAGTCGCCGAGCTTGCGGTAGGAATAGCCGATGAGATTGGCGACGTTCGGATTGTCGTCGCGGCCGAGCACCTTCAGCTGCGCGATCGCGGAGGCGTACTCGTTGCGCTCGTAGATCGTGTCGTAGGCTACGCGATAGGCAGCCGCAAAGGCCGGGTCGCCGATGCTCGACTGATTGTTGGGCTTCTTGCCTTTCTGGGTGGCCTTCGTGCCGAAGCGATTCGGATAGGACGGCGCCGGCGTATTCCGATTCTGGCCTGCGGAAGTGCTCGCAAAGGGGTCAACACCCCCGGCGCCTCCACCTCCACCACCTCCTCCTCCGCCACCACCACCGCCTGCCGCAAAGACCGGGGCGAATGCCGGCAGCGCGAACAGCGCCACCACACATGCTCCCAGCACGACGTACCTGATCAGAGGATTGCTCATGTCTGCTCCTGTGGCCTTGGTCAAGGGAGCCCCGGACGACGTGTAAACCCTGCTCCTCCGGTGAATATTCCGGACGGTATGCGCGCTCACGCAGACGTCAGTGCCGCGTATGACAGTTTCGCTGCCCTAATCGCGCGCCAGCATCAGACGCTGAAGCTACTGAAACGCGACCTCGGCAAAGCTGCGCAGCTTGCGCGAGTGCAGGCGCTCCGATTCCTGATGCTTGAGCCGTTCGAGCGCCTTCAGGCCGATCTCGAGATGCTGGCTGACGCGCTGCCGATAGAACGCGCTCGCCATCCCTGCGAGCTTGATCTCGCCGTGCAGCGGCTTGTCCGAGACACACAGCAGGGTGCCGTAGGGAACGCGGAAGCGATAGCCATTGGCGGCGATCGCCGCCGATTCCATGTCGAGCGCAACGGCGCGGGATTGCGACAGACGGTGAATGACCGAAGCGCCGCTGATCTCCCAATTGCGGTTGTCGACGCTCGCCACCGTTCCGGTTCGCATCAGGCGCTTGAGCTCGAAGCCGGACAATCCCGTCACCTCCTCGACCGCCTCCTCGAGCGCGACCTGCACCTCGGCAAGAGCCGGAATTGGCACCCAGGGCGGCAGCTCCTGATCGAGCACGTGGTCCTCGCGGACGTAACCATGCGCCAGCACGTAGTCGCCGAGCCGCTGCGTGTTGCGCAGGCCCGCGCAATGCCCGACCATCAGCCAGGCATGAGGCCGCAGCACCGCGACATGGTCGGTGACGTTCCGCGCATTGGAGGGGCCCGTGCCGATATTGATCAGGGTGATGCCCTGATAGCCGGGCTCGACGAGATGGAAAGCCGGCATCTGCGGCGCGCGTTCCGGCGCCACCCCGCTCGTGCCGCCGCCGAGCCGCGCGTTGCGGGTGATCACGTTGCCCGGCCCGACGAAGGCATCGATGCCGTCCTCGCCCGAGGCGAGCCGCTGCTGGCAGAGCTGCACGAAGGCATCGACATAGAACTGGTAGTTGGTGAAGATCACGAAATTCTGGAAGTGCTCGGGATCGGTGCCGGTGTAGTGATAGAGCCGCCGCAGCGAATAGTCGACGCGCGCCGCGCGGAACAGGGCCAGCGGCTCCGGCGCTCCGGGTGGCAGCGCGAGCGTGCCGTCGGCGATCGCATCATCCATGGTGGCGAGATCCGGCGTGTCGAACACGTCGCGCATCAGCCGCGTGCCGACCGTATCGCCCGTGCTGATCGCCGCCTCGATGTTGATGTCCCGCCGATAGGCGAAATGAATCGGGATCGGCTCGGAGGACTCGCCAATCTCGACCGGCACGCCGTGATTCTTGATCAGGAGGCCGATCTGCTCGGTCAGATAGGTCCGGAACACGTCCGGCCGCGTCACGCTGGTCTCGTGCACGCCCGGTCCGGCAACGAAGCCATAGGCGAGGCGCGAATCAAGCCGGGCATGCGTCGCTGTGGTGATGCGGACGAACGGATAGAACGCGCGTACGCGCGTCGCCGGCGGACTACCGTTGAGATACGCTTCGAAGTGATCGCGCAGGAATTTCGTGTTGCGCTCGTAGATCTCTTCGAGGCGGGCTACCGCAAGGCTCGCATCGGTGAAGGCTTCGGTGGCGATCGCCGGCGGGGTCTGGATCGGGGCGTGATGCATGTGTCTGACGCTGGAGGTAGCTGCTTGCGTTCGAACTATACCAAGAATGTAGGGCGTGGGGCGGGCAAAGCGAAGCGTGCCCACCATGTCAATTATGAGGAGAGAAATCGGTGGGCACGGCGCTTTGCGCCTTTGCCCACCCTACGAGACCGAACCTGCGGCACGCGATCCCGGGTTCGCACTTCGCGCGCCCCGCGATACCGCTCGCCTCACTTTTCCCGGAACGCCCGCATCAGCTGGTCGTGCAGCGGCTTCATCAGGTAGGACAGCATGGTGCGGTCGCCGGTCTGCACGAAGGCCTCGACCGGCATGCCGGGGATCAGCTTGACCTCGCCGAGGCGGGCGACCTCTGCCGGCGGCATCGAGACGCGGATGGTGTAATAGCTCTGCCCGGTGCGCTGGTCGGTGGTAACGTCGGGCGAGACGCGGCTCACGACGCCGTTGAGCTCCGGCGTGGTGCGCTGGTTGAAGGCGGACAGGCGCAGCAGCGTCTTCTGGCCGACCTGGAGCTTGTCGATGTCGGTCGGATTGACCTTGGCCTCGACCTGGAGATCGTCCTGCTGCGGCACGATCAGCATGAGGGTATCGCCGGCGGTGACGACGCCGCCGACGGTATGCACGGTCGATTGCAGCACCATGCCGTCCTGCGGCGCACGGATGTCGACACGGCGGAGCTGATCCTCGGCGGTGACCTTGCGCTCGATCAGCTCGCCGATCTTGTCGTTGGTCTCGCGCAAATCCTTGGAGACCTCGCTCACCATGTCCTTGTCGACCTGGATGATCTGGAGCTCGGTTTCGGTGATCTTGCCCTTGGCCTGGGCGCGCGAGGCGATGTACTGCGCGCGCTCGCCGTTGAGACGGGCCGAGTCGCGCTCCAGCGTGGTCAGGCGCGAGAGCTGCACCAAGTGCTTGTCATAGAGATCGCGGACGCCGGTGAGCTCCTGCTGCACCAGCACGATCTCCTTGTCCTTGGCGGTCTCCTGCGCCTTGAGGCCCTCGATTTCCTCGTTGAGCTGCTGGATGCGCTCACGAAGCTGCGCCTTCTGTCCGGCACGGCCATTGACGCGGACGTCGAACAATTTGCCTTCACTGGCGAGCAGCGTCGCCACGTCGGGGTCGCTTGCGCGCTCGAGCAGCGCCTGCGGGAATTCGATCTTGGAGAGACCGCGCTGCTCGGCCTGCAGCCGTGCCGCGCGCGCCTGGCCGGCGTCGAGGTTCTTGGTGACGATGGCGAGGTTCGCCTTGGTGACGGTGTCGTCGAGCCGCACCACGATATCGCCGGCCTTGACCACGTCGCCATCGCGGGCGCGCAATTCGCCGACCACGCCGCCGGTCGGATGCTGCACCTTCTTGACGTTGGATTCGACGACGATCTGCCCCGGCGCGATCAGCGCGCCGGAGATCAGCACGGTCGAAGCCCAGCCGCCGAGCCCGCCCGCGAGCAGCAGCACGATCCCGAGGCCGAGCAGCAGGTGAAACCTGATCGACTGCCGCACGCTTCTCTTTGCCGCGGGCTTGGTGCCCGCCATCGTCATCGAGCTCATGGTTTGGCCACCCCGCCTTCGCTGACGATCTTGATCGGCGGTGCCGGCGGGGCGACGCGCGGCTGGAGCACCTGCGCGAGCACCTGCTCCTTCGGGCCGAAGGCCTGCATGCGGCCGTCGCGCAGCACCAGGATCTGGTCGACCGCCTCGACGCCGATCGGCCGGTGCGCCACGACGACGACGATGGCCCCGCGCTCGCGCGCGGCGCGGATTGCGCGGGTCAAGGCCTCGTCGCCTTCGGTATCGAGGTTGGAGTTGGGCTCGTCGAGCACGATCAGGAACGGATTGCCGTAGAGCGCGCGCGCCAGCGCCACGCGCTGCGCCTGGCCGGCGGACAATGCCGTGCCCTGCTCGCCGACCTGCGTGTTGTAACCCTCGCGCATCTTGATGATCATCTCATGCACGCCGGCCTCTTTCGCAGCGGAGATGATCGCATCGGAGGTCGCATCGGGATCAAACCGGCTGATGTTCTGCGCGATGCTGCCGCCGAACAGCTCGACGTCCTGCGGCAGATAGCCGATGTGGCGGCCGAGCACGTCCGAGGCCCACTGGTCGAGCGCCGCGCCGTCGAGCCGCACCTTGCCGCGCACCGGCTGCCAGACGCCGACCAGCGCACGGATCAGCGACGATTTGCCCGAACCGCTCGGGCCGATCACGCCGAGGCCCATGCCGGCATTGAGCACGAATGTCACGTCCTGCACGATGAGGCGTTGATCGCCCGGCGGCACGATGCTGACGCCTTCAACCGCGAGGCGGCTCGAGGGCGCCTGCAACTGGGTCGGCATCACCTGGGCCGGAATCTGCTCCATCAGGCGGCTGAGCCGCTGCCAGCTCTGCCGCGCGGCGACGAAGGACTTCCAGTGCGCGATCGCAAGATCGACCGGCGCTAGCGCGCGCGCCGAGAGGATCGAGCCCGCGATGATGATGCCGGCGGTCGCCTCCTGATGAATGACGAGATAGGCGCCGACCGCGAGCACGGCCGATTGCAGCATCATGCGCAGAACTTTTGCGATGGCACCGAGACCGCCGGCGACATCGCTGGCGCGCTGATTGCCGGCGAGATATTTTTCGTTGGCCTCGCTCCAGCGCTGGTTGAGCCGGCCGGCCATGCCCATCGCGACCAGCACCTCGGCGTTGCGGCGGCTGGAGGCGGCGAGATCGTTGCGCTGTGCGGCGAGGCTCGTCGCCTCGCGCGCGGGCCGGCGGGACATGAACTCCGTCACCAGCGTGAGGCCAACCAGGATGATCGCACCGACCAGAGCGGTGACGCCGATCATGACGTGGAACGCAAAGCAGATGGCGAGATAGAGCGGCAGCCACGGCAGGTCGAAGAACGCACTCGGTCCCATGCCGCCGAGGAAGGAACGGACGTTGTCGAGGTCGCGCAGGGGCTGGAGGCCTTCGTTGCGGCTGCCGACCAGAAGCGGCAGGCGCACGATGGTATCGAACACCCGCTTGTTCAGGGCCTCGTCGAGCGCGGTGCCGATACGGCCAAGGATGCGGCCGCGAATCAGGTCCAGAACGCCTTGCGTGATGTAGAGACCGCCGGCGAGGATGATCAGGCCGACCAGCGTCGGGATGCTTCGGCTGGGCAGCACCCGGTCGTAGACCTCCAGCATGAAGATCGACCCGGTCAGATAGAGCAGGTTGATCATGCAGCTCATCAGGCCGACGCCGAGAAACACAGCGCGGCAGGCGCGCAAGGCGTCACCGAGCTCGGAACGGCGGAAGCCGGGAACCGCTGCCATCAGTCGCTTCTCATCGGATGAGGGGTAAAACCCCTGATTTCACAAACTAAATTTGGGGTACTCGCCCCCGATTAATATCGCGTTTGTGGCGATCGTCCAATGCACGACAGTCGATCAACAATCTGGCTCAAAACCTCTAGCGCAGCCGCGTTGCGGCGCAAATCCGGAAATTTCACGGTTTTGCGGCTGCCGCGATGAGTTTGCCACCGCGGCAGCCGGTTTTTCACAACGGATTGCTAGAGCCGCCCGCCGCCGCGCACCAGGCGGACCACCAAAAGCAGAATGATGGCGCCGATCGCGGAGTAGATGATCTCCGAGATCAGCCCGACGCCGAGATGGATGCCGAGCCGCGGGAACAGGAAGCTCGCGACAAACGCGCCGGCGATGCCGATCACGATGTCACCGATGATGCCGAACCCGCTTCCGCGTACCACCTTGCCAGCGAGCCAGCCGGCAACCAGGCCGACGAACAGGATGACGATCAGGCTTTGGCCAGAAATATACATAAGTCGAAGTCCCTCTCCGTGAATGGGGGCGCATGGAACCCTGTCGGGGATGAATGGGAACTGAATATTCGTCACTTCTCCCCGAAGGCCTCACTCCGACAAAAAGGTCGAAAACAACCCCATGCAAAGTAGAACTGGCCTTTGGCAGGATGCGCCCGGTGAAACGCGGCAACTCGGTCCTTGTGCTTGAGATTTTCGAGGTCAGGAGCACACCGCTCTCTCATTCCCTCCCCCCTTGTGGGGGAGGGGCAGGGAGGGGGGTAGCCACGAACTCAGACCTCTCCCGGGGCTACCCCCCTCCCCAACCCTCCCCCACAAGGGGGAGGGAGCGCAGCGCGCCCGGGGGGCTACTTCAGTTCACATCGACAAATTCAGATCGACACCAGCAAGCTACGACGTAACCGTCGCCGCCTCCGCCAGCACACACCTCGCCGCCCTGCCCGGTCCCACCTCCACATTCGCAGGCAGTTGCTCCAGGCACTGCGGCTGGGCGACGGCGCAGCGGGGGGCGAAGGAGCAGTTGTGCGGTTTCTGGCTCAGCGAGGGCGGCGTGCCGGGGATGGTCTCGAGTCGTGCGCCGCGCTTGGCGCCGTGAATGGTCGAGGCGAGCAGGCCCTTGGCATACGGGTGCACCGGCGCGCGCACGATATCGCGCAAGCTCCCCTGCTCCACGATCTGGCCGGCATACATCACCGCGACACGGTCGCAGATCTCGATCGCCACCCCGATATCGTGGGTGACGAAGATGACGGACATGCCGAACTCGCGTTGCAGCTCGCGCAGCAGCAAGAGGATCTGGATCTGCACGGTGGCATCGAGCGCGGTGGTCGGCTCGTCCGCGAGCAGGATCTTGGGCCGGCAGGCGAGCGCCAGCGCGATCATCGCACGCTGGCGCATGCCGCCGGACATTTCGTGCGGATAGGCATCGAGCCTGCGCTTTGCGGAGGGGATGCGGACGACCTCCAGCATGTCCAGCGCGCGCGCCCTGCCTTCCGCGTAACTCCTACCTTCGTGACGCACCACGCTCTCGGCGATCTGCGCACCGATGGTGTAGACCGGATCGAGCGCGAGCGCGGGCTCCTGGAAGATCATCGACACCGTCTGGCCGCGGAACGCGGAGAGATCCTCCTCGCCCATGGCGAGCACGTCGCGGCCCATGACGTTGACGGAGCCAGTGATCTGCGTGCGCTTCTTCGGCAGAAGCCGCATCAGGGCACGCAGCGTCACGCTCTTGCCCGAACCGGACTCGCCGAGCAGGCCCAGCACCTCGCCGTCACCGAGCGAGAGATCGAGATCGTTCACGGCATAGACCGTGCGCTCGCCGGTGAAGCGGATGTTGAGGCCTGAAATCTCGACGAGCTTGGTCATGACGGCAGCTTCGGCACCCTGGCGTGATAGTCGGTGGCGCGCTGGAACGCTGCGCCGATGGTGAGCAGGGTCGCTTCATCGAATGCGCGCCCGATGAGCTGCATGCCGACCGGCAGGCCACCTTTGGTGAAGCCCGACGGCACGACCAGCGACGGCAGGCCGAGATAATTCACCGGACGCGTGAACAGCGTCAGCTGCTGCAACACCGCCGGCGCATTCGCATTCCCGCCGACATCGCTCTCGGCAATCGTCGGCGCCGGCACCGGCGAGACCGGCGCGATCACCGCATCGACGCCGGCGGTGGCCGCGTGATGGGCGGCAAGCGCAGGTCCGCGCCAGCGCATCGCCTCGAGATAGGTGATGGCGGGGACCGCAAGCCCGTTCTGGAGACGCATCAACACTTGCGCGCCATAGTCCTGCGGACGCTCGATCAGCCAGCGCTTGTGGAAGGCGGCGGCCTCCACCGCCAGCACGAGCTGGCTCGCCGCCGACAATTGCCGCTGATCCGGCAGCTCGACCTTGACGATGTCGGCACCCTCGCGCTTGAGCACCGCAATGGTCTCGTCGAGCACACGCGCCACTTCGCCGTCGAGATCGTCGACATAGAAGGATGCGGGCACGCCGATCTTGAGGCCCTTCAGCGAACCTTTCGTCGCGGCAACGTAATCGGCCACGGGCTCGGCACTCGCGGTCGGATCCTCGGGATCAGGCCCCGCCATCAGCGCGAGCAGCAGCGCGCAATCCTCCGCGGTCTGCGCCAGCGGGCCGACGGTGTCGAGCGATTGCGACAGCGGCATCGCACCGGCGCGGCTGACGCGGCCCCAGGTCACCTTCAACCCGGTGACGCCGCAGAAATTCGCGGGCATGCGGATCGAGCCGCCGGTGTCGGAGCCGAGCGCGGCGAAGGTCAGCCGCGCGGAGACCGCCGAGCCCGAGCCCGACGACGAGCCGCCGGTGATATGCGCGACATTCCAGGCATTGCGCACCGGACCATAATGGCTGTTGTGGCCGGTCGGCCCATAGGCGAACTCGGCCATGTGCAGCGACCCGAGCCGGACCTGGCCGGCATCCTTCAGGCGCTGCAGCGCCGTCGACGTCGTGGTGGCGACATAGTCGCGGCGGATCAGCGAGCCGCAGGTCACGACCTTGCCCGCGTCGTAGTACATGTCCTTGTGCGCGAGCGGCACGCCGTGCAGCGGCCCGCGCACTTGACCCTTGGCGAGCGCCTCGTCGGCCTCTTCAGCGGCCTTCAACGCGGCCTCTGATTCGATCGCCATGAAGGCGTTGAGATGCGGCTGCCACTCTGCGATGCGGTGCAAGAGCGCACGTGTCACTTCCTGCGAGGACACCTGCTTCATCGCGATCGCGCGTGCGACCTCGGTCAGCGTCATCAAAGCGGGCTCGGTGCTCATGCCGGAACCCTGGTGGTTTGCGCGAGCACATAGAGCGACGGCTCGAGGTCCATCGGCAGAGTGCCGGCGATAGTCGCAAAGCCGTCGAACACCGGCCCCATGGAAGTGCCGATACGGGTCGCGGTCGCCTCGTCCACGGGCACTCCGGCCACCTCGGCCATGGCCTTGATGTCCTTTGCAGTCGGTCTCGTCATGCGGCTCCCTCTTGCGGCGCGCGGCTGTGGCCCGATCCCGGTATCGCCATATAGCAGGCGGCCTCGTGGCCCATTGTATCGAGCGCAGTGAGCTTTGGTGTAGCATTTGCGCAGAGCGGCTCCGCGAACGGACAGCGGGTGTGGAAACGGCAGCCGGAGGGCGGATCGATCGGGTTGGGCGGATCGCCCGAGATCGGCGGCGTCTCGGTGCGCTTGTCGGGATCGGAGGACGGCATCGCCGCCAGCAGCGCGCGCGTATAAGGATGGGCGGGCGCGTCCCAGACTGCATCGACCGGGCCGAGCTCGACGACCTCGCCGAGATACATCACCAGCACGCGATCTGAGATGTACCGGACGACGTTGAGATCGTGGCTGATGAAGAGATAGGTCAGGCCGAACTCGCGCTTGAGGTCGGCAAGCAGGTTGAGCACCTGCGCCTCGACCGACTTGTCGAGCGCGGAAACGGCCTCGTCCAAAATCACCAGCCGCGGCGACAGCGCCAGCGCCCGCGCGATGTTGACGCGCTGGCGCTGGCCGCCGGAGATCTCGTGCGGGTAGCGGTTGGCAAAATTCTCCGGACGCAGGCCGACCTTGCCGAGCAGCTCGCGCGCGAGCGCACGGGCCGCGCCGTCCGCCATGCCGTGGACCTTCGGGCCGAAGGCAATCGATTCCTCGATCGTCAGGCGCGGATTGAGCGAGGCATAGGAATCCTGGAACACCATCTGCATGCCGCGGCGCAGCTCGCGCAAGCTGAGCGCCTGGCCGACGGTCATGCCGTCATAGATGATGTCGCCGGCATCGCGCGGCATCAGATGCATGAGGAGCCGCGCGGTGGTCGACTTGCCGCAGCCGGATTCGCCGACGATGCCGACGGTCTCGCCCTTGGCAACGGAGAAGGAGACGTTGTCGACGGCGCGCACCGTGCGCTTGGCGCTGAACAGCTCTCCGCGCACGGGGAAATGCTTGGTCAGGCCGTTCACCCTCAACAGCGGCTGAGCCACGCCGCCGCGATCCTCGACCGGCACGAGCGTCTCGACGGAAAGGTTCGCCTCGCTCATGTCCTAGTTCCTGATGTCCATGGCGCTGCGCAGGCCGTCCGAGAGCAGGTTGAAGCAGATCGAGACCGCGAAGATCATCGCGCCGGGCAATGCTGCAACCCAGGGATTAACGTAGATCGCGGTGCGCAGTGTGTTCAGCATCAGCCCCCATTCCGGCTCCGGCGGTTTTGTGCCGAGCCCGAGGAAGGAGAGACCGGCGGCCAGGATCATCGAGACCGAGATCAGGCTGGTCGCATAGACGAAGATCGCGCCGAGCACGTTGCCGAGGATGTGCACGCGCATGATGGTGATTGGACCCGCGCCGGAGGCGCGTGCAGCCTCGACGAAATCCATGTTGCGCACGCCGGTGGTGACGCTTTCGGCGACGCGGGTGATCTGCGGCACGAAGACGATGGTCAGCGCCACGATGGAATTGAGGATGCCGGCTCCGAGCGCGCCGGAGATGGCGATGGCAAGCAGCACCGAGGGGAAGGCGTAGAACACGTCGACGGTGCGCATGATCGCGGTGTTGAGCTTGCCGCCGACATAGCCGGCAACGAGGCCGAGCGAGGTGCCGATGCCGAAGGCGAGGATCACGGGCAGAATGCCGATGACGAGGGAGAGACGTCCGCCATAGATCAGCCGCGCCAGCATGTCGCGGCCGAGTTCGTCGGTGCCGAGCGGATAGCCTGGCGTCCCGATGTGGCGCAGGCGGCGGATCATCGAGCCCTTGTAGGGGTCCTCGAGGCCAAGCCACGGTGCGAGCAGCGCGCAGAGGAAGATCAACAGCAGCACCAGCGCGCAGGCCATGCTGACCTTGTCGCGCAGGATGCGGCGGCCGACGGTCGCCCAATAGCCGCGCGCCTTCGTCGCCGGCGCGGCCTGAAGCGCGGCGTCGCTGGTGGCTGACAACGGAAGCTCGCTCATCGGCTAGCTCCCGGCTGGTCTTGGTTCAATCGGTGCACGCCAAGGACGCAGTGCACCTCTCCCGCTTGCGGGAGAGGTCGCGCCGTAGGCGCGGGTGAGGGTTCTCTCCTCTTGGAGGCCATCGCTTGGGGAGACACCCTCTCCCCAACCCTCCCCCGCAAGCGGGGGAGGGAGCGCACCTCTCTCCGGGCCGCAGCTAGACTCATCCCGCTAGCCCCGCTTGATGCGCGGATCGATCGCGGCTTGCGCAATATCGACCAGCAGGTTGAGGAAGACGAAGAACAGCGCAAGCACCAGGATCGTGCCCTGCAACAGCGGCAGGTCGCGCTGGAAGATCGCGGAGTTGAGCAGGAAGCCCGAGCCCGGCCAGGAGAACACCGTCTCGATCAGGATCGAGCCGCCGAGCATGTAGCCGAGCTGGAGGCCCATCACCGCAAGCGCGGTGGGCGCGGCATTCTTGATGACGTGGCGGAACACGCCAGTTTCGCGCAGGCCCTTTGCACGCAGGGCCTCGACGAAATCCTGGCTGAGGATGTCGCCGGTGAGTGCGCGCACGGTGCGGGTGACGATGCCCATGGGAATCACCGACGTCGTGATCGCCGGCAGCACGAGATATTGCAGATGCGCCCAATCCCAGGCCCATGCGCCGGAGCCGCCGGGGCCGGCCCCGACCGCGGGGAGCCAGTTCAGCTCGACCGAGAAGATGATGACGAGCAGCATGCCGAGCCAATAGTGCGGCACCGAGACGCCGGCGATGGCAAAGGATGTTGCGAGCTTGTCGATCCAGGTCTCGCGGAAATAGCCGGCGATCAGACCAAGCAGGATCCCCATCGTGAAGCCGATGATGGCCGCCGCAATCGCGAGCGTCACGGTGTTGCCGACCGCGCGCATTACCTCGGCGAGCACGGGACGCCCCGTCGCGATGGAATTACCGAGATCGCCGTGCAGCGCGCGCAAGAGCCAGAGGCCGAACTGTACCGGCAGCGGCCGGTCGAAGCCGTAGGCCGCGCGGAGCTGCGCCGCGAGCTCCTGCGACGCATCGGCCGGCAGCACGGCAACGAGCGGATCACCCGGCGTGATGTGCACGAGCAGAAAGCACACCAGCGCCACGCTGATGACGATCGGGATGACATAGACGATGCGTCTGGCGATATAGGCGAGCACGTTGTCTCTCTTCTTCCTTCTCCCCTTGTGGGAGAAGGTGGCGCGCTTTGGAGCGCAATTGCGCTCCTGAGCGCGCCGGATGAGGGGTTCTCTCCGCGAGTAGAGTCATTTCAAACGAGAGAGGGTCATCCGCGGAGAGAACCCCTCACCCGGCCTCGCTTCGCGAGGCCACCCTCTCCCGCAAGGGGAGAGGGTGCACCGAGTACACTGCTAGCACCTCACGGCGTCATCGACACCGGCGAGAAGTCGACGAACCAGCTCTTCGGCTGCACGAAGCCTTTCACCTTGGGGCTCATGGCGCGCGGGGCGACGTCATGGGCGACGTAGAGGAAGGCTGCGTCGTCAACGGATGCGGCGTGCAGCTCGGCGAGTGCCGCATCGCGCGCGGCCGAGTCGAAGGTCTGACGCGCCTTGGTGACCAGCTCGTCGAATTTGGGGTTGTTGATGTAGCCCCAATTGTTCGACAGGGGCGGCGCCATCGACGACTGCAGGAAGCGCACCAGGGCGAAGAACGGATCCATCGCCGCATAGGTCACATTGACCGCATTGGAGCCGTTGGCGGAAGCATCCTTGGCACCGCGCCGCCAGTTGTTGACCAGCGTATTCCACTCGATGACGTCGAATTGCACGTCGAAGTAACATTCGGCGAGCGCCTGCTGGAGATATTCGTTCATCGGCAGCGGCATCATCTGGCCGGACCCCGAGGCCGAGGTCTGGATCTTGACCGCCACGTGCTTGTTGGGACCATAGCCCGCCTCTGCCATCAATTTCAGCGCGGCCGGCTTGTCATACTTGATCAGGAAGGTCGGATTGCCGCGCCAGGGATGGCCGGCCTCGAAGGTCCCGGTCGCCGGCACCATGTATCCGCCGAGCAGGCCGTCTCGCAGGCCCTCCCGGTCGATACAGAGATTGGCCGCTTTGCGGACGCGGATGTCGTTCCAGGGCGAGCCTTCGACCCGCGAGAACTGCCACGGCCAGACATGGGGCTCTTCGTTGGAGTAGATGACGAAACCGCGCTGCTTGATCTGGGCAATCGCGTCGGGCGCGGGCGCCTCGACCCAGTCGACCTGCCCCGACAGTAGCGCCGCGGTGCGCGCGTTCGCCTCCGGCATCGGCAACAGCACCATGCGGTCGACATGCGGAACGCGTGCCTTGTCCCAGTAGTTTTCATTCCTGGCGAGCTCCAGCCGCTCACGCGGCGTAAAACTCGTCATCTTCCACGGACCGGTGCCCGAGGCATCGCGCGCAAATGCTTCCCACGCGGCGGCCGATTTCGCCTTCGCATCAGCGCCGCTGGCGGCGTCATAAAGCTTCTGCCATTTCGCAGGGCTCGCCATGAACAGATTGGAGAGATTGATCGGCAGAAAACTGTCCGGCTCCTTGGTGGTCAGCTCCACCGCCAGGTCGTCGATCTTGCGGGCGGACAGCAGCGTCGGCATGCGCGAGGCGGTGAGGCCGACCTGGCTCGGGTCGTATTGCGGGGCATCCTTGTTCAGCACCTTGTCAACGTTCCACACCACAGCATCGGCGTTGAAGTCGCTGCCATCATGGAATTTCACGCCGGGGCGCAGCTTGAAAGTCCACTTCTTGTGATCGGTCTCGTCGATCTTCCATTCGGTCGCAAGCCCAGGAATCAACACGCTCGGCTTGTCGGCCGAGGAGAGGTCCCACATGGTCAGTGCGTCGTACATGGTGAGGCCGGTGAAGCGGTTGCCTTCGAACCCCTGGTCGGGCTGGCCCAGCGTGCGCGGAATATCGGCAGCGGTCATGCCGATGCGCAGCACGGTTTCGGCACTGGCCGCGCGCGGCCAGGTGGCTGCGGTCGTGAGCGCCAGCGCCGCAATCAATGCTGCGCGGGTGGTTTTTTCGATAAGCATCGCCTCAATCCTTTTCCGGCTTTCGATGATTATTTTTGATGCAAGCTTATGCAATGGCTATGCCAATGGGGGAACTTATTCTGCAAATTGCCCCTGCGACGACAAGTCCTTGTGATGCTGCGCCGCTAGAGGCACTGCGCTGCCTATTCTGGCATCAAGATTGCAAGTTCGGCCCCAGATTTTTCGTTGGGAGCTTTGGTCATGCGCAATCGAATCTCGATCGGTCTCGCCGTGCTTGCGCTGGCGTTCTCCGCAATCCCGGCACGCGCCGAGACCGTAGTGCGTTACGGCATCTCGATGGCGGATATTCCGCTGACCACTGGCCAGCCCGATCGCGGCGCCGGCGCCTATCAGTTCACGGCCTACACGATCTACGATCCGCTCGTTGCGTGGGAGATGGACGTCGCGGAACGGCCGGGCAAGCTGGTGCCGGGGCTCGCCACCGAATGGAAGGTCGACGACACCGACAAGACCAAATGGCGCTTCACCTTGCGCAAGGGCGTGAAGTTTCACGACGGCAGCGACTTCAACGCCGACGCGGTGATCTGGAATCTAGACAAGGTGCTCAATGACAAGGCGCCGCAGTTCGACAAGCGGCAGAGCGCGCAGGTGAAGACGCGGCTTCCTTCCGTCGCGAGCTACGCCAAGATCGACGACGATACGGTCGAGATCACCACCAAGACGGTCGATTCCTTCTTCCCCTACCAGATGCTCTGGTTCCTGGTGTCGAGCCCGGCGCAATATGAAAAGCTCGGCAAGGACTGGGACAAGTTTGCAAGCCAGCCCTCCGGCACCGGCCCGTTCAAGCTCACGAAGCTCGTGCCGCGCGAGCTCGCGGAGCTGACGAGGAATCCGGACTACTGGAACAAGAAGCGGATTCCGAAGGTCGACAAGCTCGTGCTGGTGCCAATGCCGGAAGCGCTGACGCGCACCAACGCGCTGCTGGCCGGACAAGTCGATCTGATCGAGACGCCCGCCCCCGACGCCGTGCCGCAGCTCAAGGCCGCCGGCATGAAGATCGTCGACAACGTCACGCCGCATGTGTGGAATTATCACCTCAGCGTGCTGCCGGGCTCGCCCTGGACCGACATCCGCCTGCGCAAGGCGCTCAATCTCGCAATCGACCGCGACGCGGTGGTCGGGTTGATGAACGGGCTTGCGAAGCCTGCGAAGGGCCAGGTCGACCCGTCGAGCCCGTGGTTCGGCAAGCCGACGTTTGAACTGAAGTACGACCTCGCTGCCGCGAAGAAGCTGGTCGAGGAGGCCGGCTACAGCAAGGACAAGCCACTCAAGACCACCTTCATCATCGCGCAAGGCGGCACCGGCCAGATGCTGTCACTGCCGATGAACGAATTCCTGCAGCAAAGCTTCAAGGAGATCGGCATCGACATCGACTTCAAGGTCGTCGAGCTCGAGACCCTCTACACCCACTGGCGCAAGGGCGCGGCCGACGAGATGAACGCCGGCATTACCGCCAACAACATCGCCTACGTCACCTCCGACCCGCTCTACGCCATCGTGCGCTTCTTCCACTCGGGCCAGATCGCGCCGGTCGGCGTCAACTGGGGCGGCTACAAGAACCCGAAGGTCGATGCGCTGATCGACGAAGCCAAGCAGACGTTCGACACCGGCAAGCAGGACGAGCTGCTGGCGCAGGCGCACGCCCAGATCGTCGACGATGCCGCGCTGGTCTGGGTCGTCCACGACACCAACCCGCATGCGCTGTCGCCCAGGATCAAGCAGTTCGTGCAGGCGCAGCACTGGTTCCAGGATCTGACGACGATCGGGGTGGAGTAAGGCGGGCGCAAGCTGCGCCACGCAGTGTAGGGTAGGCAAAGGCGCACTTGCGCCGTGCCCACCATCGTTCAGCATCGTTCATGCAAGTGGTGGGCACGCTTCGCTTTGCCCACCCTACGGCATCTGAATATGCTGCCGCGCCCCGCTACTTCGTCAGCAGCGCATAGGCGCCGTTCCAGTCGTCCGGCGGCGGGCTCGTCTGGTAATTCCTGATGCGCGCCTCGTAGAGGCGGAACAGCTTCTCCAGCGTGTCCGCGTCCTCGCTTCTGCGGCCGCGCTCGATCGCGTCCAGCGCGCCCTGCCAGTCGCGACTGCGATAGCAGGCGAGCATCTCGATGGTGATGTTGCGCAGGCGCTGGAAGGCTCCCGAATGCATCACGTCCTCGCGGCCGGCGATGGCGTAGATCACCTCCGGCTCGGTCTTGCCCTTCACCATGATGAAGTCGAGCTCGAGGACCGCGAACTTGTCCTTGGCGGCGAGCGCGGTCTTGGAGCCGACGATGATCGGGAAGCCGTAGTCCTTGGTCTGCCCTTCCAGCCGCGAGGCGAGATTGACGCTGTCGCCCAGCACGGAATAGTTCTTCTTCAGGTCGGAACCCATGTTACCGACCACGCCGATGCCGGTGTTGAGACCGATGCCGACATTGAGCGGGATGTAGACGTGGCCGCCATCGGCGGCTTCCTGCTCGCGCTCCTTGTTGACCTCGTCGAGCTTCTCCAACATGCCAACCGCCGCCTCGCAGGCGTTGATCTCGTGCTGCTTGTCGTCGAGCGGCGCGTTCCAGAACGCCATGATGGCGTCGCCCATGTACTTGTCGACGTAGCCCTTCCCTTCGATGATCACGTCGGTGAGCGGCGTCAGGAAGCGGTTCATCAGCGCGATCAGCCCTTGCGGATCGTGCTTGTAGCTCTCCGAGATCGTGGTGAAGCCGCGCACGTCGGAGAACATGATCGTCATCTCGCGCTCCTCGCCGCCGAGCACGACCTTTTCCGGCGACTGCGCCATCTGCTCGACCAGAACGGGAGACATGTATTGCGCAAATATGCCGCGGATCTGCTTGCGCTGCTGCTGCTCGCGGACGAAGCTCGCGAAGACCAGGGTCAGGTAGATCGCGGTTGTCGAGGCCATCGGATAGGTGGCATCGATCAAAAGGCGATAATGCGAATAATAGTACCAGGAGAAGCCGATCAAAACCGAAGCAAACAGCGCGCCGACGCCGACCAGCGTGACCGGCCCGAACTTCGGAGCGAAGATGATCACCAGAATGCCCGAGATCATGGCGGCGAAGAACTCGATCGCGAGGCCGTAGTTCGGCTGCGAGATGATCGAGCCGGCTATCGCGCTTTCCAGCATCTGGGCGTGGATTTCGACGCCCGGCACAGCGGGGTCGACCGGCGTCGTCTTGATATCGTTCAGTCCCGCCGCCGAGGTGCCAATCAGCACCAGCCGCTGCGCGATCCTGTCTGGCGCTACTCGTCCTTCCAGCACGTCGACCGCCGAGACGTAGATCGAGGGATCATGGTGGGCGAAATGCACCCAGAGCAGGCCGTTCTTGTCGGTCGGGATCGGGAAGCGCGGCACGCCGACGCTGAGGATGCCTTCGCGATCGGCCTTGACCAGCATCGTGTTGGAGCCGGACACCACCCGCAGCATCTCGAAGCTCAGCGACGGGAGAATCACGCCCTGGGCCTGCGTGATCATCGGCGGCCGCCGGACGATGCCGTCGCGCTCGGGCTTGATGGTCAGCAAACCGCGGCCGGCAGAGGCAGCCTCGAGAACGGCAATATTTCGCAGCAAGCCGGGAAATTCGAACAGAAAAGGATGCGGATCCTCACCCAGGGTTGCCAACCCGGTCTGCGGAAGCTTCTCATCGAGTTCCGAGTTGCTGGCCGGAAGACCGGTCTCGCCGAGCACGACGCGGGAGCCCTTGATCGCCTCGGCAAACGCCTGGTCGTTGCTCGGCAGCGCCCTGAGCTTTTCGCGGGTCGCCTCGTCCAGATTGCGGAAGGTCTCGACCGCAAGATCGGGATTGAGCCGATCGGGCTCGGGGAACATCACGTCGAAGCCGATGGCGGCGGCGCCGAGCCGCGTCAGATCGGTGGTGAGCTCGGCGAGCTTGGTTCGCGGCCATGGCCACTGGCCAACCGCCTTCAGCGTCCGATCGTCGATATCGACGACGACGACCGGCTTTTGGGTCTTCTCGCGGGGATCGATGCGCTGGTACCAGTCAAAGGTCCGGACGCGAACCTCCTCGACCAGCCTCCAGTCGGCGAGGCGCACGGCTGCGAAGCCGACGAGCAGCACAAGGCAGACCAGCCGCGCATAGCCGAACCTGCGCGCGAACCACCGCCGCCATATCCTGAGCCGCTTCATGCCCGTTGGACTTCCCGGAACCCGATCGGGTTCAATCTTGGATCGTCAGGACGCAAATGGCCATGGCCTCAAGCGACGATCCGGGGATTTTTTGCTGCCCGCAGCGGGAGAGCGAGGCCCGCGCTACGTCGTGCCGTGGTTGGTAACGATGAAATCGCTGGCGTGGAGGTTGCCGGCGGCCACGTTCTTGAGCAGGATCGTCTCGTGATCGTCCAGCGTGATCAGCGTATCGGCGTTCTGCTGGGTAATGGTGAGGTCGGCGACCGAATTGATGGCGTCGAACTGCCGCAGGTCGATCTTGTCCTGGGTCGTATCGAAACCGTAGACGGTGTGCTGGACGGCGTCCGTCGTTGATGCCGGGCCGAACACGAACTGATCCTGCCCGCCGCCGCTGATCAGCGTGTCGCTGGACTCGGTGGCGAAGATGACGTCCTTGCCGCTGGTGCCGGTCAGCGTGACCGGGTTCGAGCCGCCTTCGTCGAAGATGAAGTTGACGGTGTCGCTGGCGCCAAGGCTGTCGGTCACCTTGAAGGTGATCATGTCGACATCGGGCGGGGTGGCGCCCGGATCGTAGGTCACGCTGTGGAGAGCCGTGTTGACCTGGTCGAGCGACGCACCATCGATGGAGGTCGGGGTGACGCTGCTGCCTTCCTTCGCGCCCTCGGTCTCCGCAGTCACCGTGTAGGTTTCGGTCGAGGACCCCGAGACCGACAGACCCGTGACCGTGTCGGTATTCGTCGCCTCGTCGTGGACGTGGGTGAAATGCGTGGTGTCGATCACCGGCGACTGGTGGCTCCAGACGAGCTCCGTGCCGCCGCTGCCGTCGCTGCTCGTGCTGAAGCCGGTTTCGTCGTAACCGCCGGTGATGGTGAAGTAGTCGCCGTCGCCCGTGCCGTAATGGACCTGGAGCCCGCCTTCGGTCGAGACCAGCGAAACGTTCTTGGGGTCGATGCCCGCGAGGTCGATATTGTCGCCGTAACTGAAGCCCGTCACCGTGCCCGTGAAGTGCGACGTCGAGTCCAGATGCAGCGTGCCGACGCCGGAGCCTGCGAACTGGATCGCGGAATCGGAGGTGCCGCCGAGTTCGACGCTCGCGCTCATGATCTGCACGGTGCCGGAGCCGGTGAGATCGCCGAGGATCGTCGCCGCACCGGTATCGGCGACGAGAACGCCGTGGTTGGCCACCGAGCCGGTGTCGTTGATGGTGCCCTCGAGGACGAGCTTGCCGTTGACGTCGATATGGATGTCGCCGTCGACCGACATGGTGCTCGCGGTGCCGTTGAAGGTCGTGGTGCCCAGCACCTCGAAATAGGAGCTCGTGTCGGCGTTCAGCGTCGTGCCGTTAACGATCGAGGCGCGCAGCAACGCGACCGAGTCCTCTCCGACGAGGTCGATCGTTCCGCCGTTGATCGTGTTGTGGAAGAAGGCGATATGCCCGCCATCGTCGGCCTCCAGCGTGCCGCCGGCGTTGTCGATGGTGCTGCCCGGCAGGTTGCCGAAGCTCACGATCCCATATCGTCCGTCGGCGTCGATGGTGCCGGTGTTGACGACGTGCTGCAGAGCGTCGAGATAGGTGTCGGCGACGTCGATATGGCCGTGATTGACGAGAGTGCCGTTCACCACCAGGTAGCTGCCGACGCTTTCGTACTCGGGGTTATAGCCGGTGCCGGTGATGTCGAGCTCGGTGACGCTACTGAGCGACAGCCCGCCGATCACGCTGCCGTTGTCGTCGAGGTTCAGATAGACCGTGCTCTCGGTATCGACCATTGCGGTCTCGGTCGCGGTGGGCGCGTGACCGAGCGACCAATTGCCGTCATTGTTCCAGCTCTGGTTGACGCTCCCCGTCCACACATCGACGTTGGAGTCGTCAGCCGCATTCAGCGTGATCAGCGTGTGGCCGGTGCCGTCGTCGCTGCCGGCGAAATGCGCGTTGCTGTAGTCGCCGACCAGTTTCACCGTGATGCTGTGCCCGTAGGCATCGCTGACGACGAGGTTGCCGGTCTCCGCGTCGTAGGTCACGGTGGTGCCGCCGTCGAAGGTGATCGTCGACAGGTCCAGCTTGTCGGTCGCGGCAAAGCCCGCGACCGAACCGCCGAAGCTCGCGGTATCGATCTGGAGCTCGGCGCCGCTCCCCGAGAAGGTGACGGTCTGTGCGACCGTGGCCTTGACGTCGAGCGTCGCATTGGCGTCGATGGTGACGGAGCCGGAGCCGGACAGCGAGCCGAACAGCGTCATGGTGCCGCTGTCGATCTTGATGCTGCCGGTGTTGGTGATGGCGCCGCTGATGGAGGTCGAGCCCCAGCTCTCGATCTCGCCGGAATTGGTGATGGCGAAGGCCGCACCGTCCGCGCCGGAGATCGAGGCGCCGTTGTGCAGATCGATCTCGCCGGCATTGCCGAAGGTGGACAGGGCGCCGAAGAAGCTCGATCCGGACACCGTCCAGGTGCCCCCTAGCTCATTGTTGAAGGTCGCGCTGGCGACCGAGATATTGCCGTTGATGTCGCCGGTGTTGTTGATCGTGACGTGGCCGCCGGTCTCCACGATGGCATAGGTCGTGGACGTCACGCTGCCCGCGTCATCCGGCCCGATGGTGCCGGAATTGTCGATCAGCGCGGTGCCGGTGGTGTTCTCCTGGACGACGATCGCGGCGTGGCCGTCCGCGCCGACGACCGAGCCGGTGTTGGTGATGTGGGTCGAACCGGTCGCGCCGTCACTGTTCTGCGTGACGACGATGCCGACCGCACCGGTGCCGGTGAGATCGCCGTCATTGACGATGGTGATGTCGCCGGCGCCGGTGGCAACGGCCGAGAGTCCGACAAAGCCGGTCGCCGAGCCTTCATTGGTGACGCTGACGTCGCCGCCACCATGGTCGAAGGCACCAATCGCGGTGCCGGCGGCCGTGATCGACGACCCCTTGTCGGCCGTCACCGTGACGTCGCCGACACCCCAGGTGAAGGCGTTGATGCCAAGGCCTGCATCCGCAGTGATCGTGGCGTCGCTCTCCACGGTGACGTCACCATAGACGGCGTTACCGAATTGACCACTTCCGCCCGCCGTGTAGCCCGCCATGATGCCGGCCGGCGGATTGCCGCTCTGGGTCGTGGTTGACCCGGAATGGATGGTTCCGTGCGCGCTGACGAAGATCGTGCTTTGTACGTCGCTGCCGATCGCGGTCGCCTCATTGACTGCGTCAATTCCGACGCTGCCCGAATTGAGGACGTCGCCATCGGACATCACAACGCTGATGTCGCCGGCGTTGAGGCTGTAGGCATCGATTCCGTAGCCGGATGTTCCCGTGACATGAGCATCGGCGCCGATGTTGATCGTCACATCGCCTGTGCCGCCGCTGAGCGCCACCGCCTTGATGCCGGCCACTGCGCCGGTCACGGTGGTGCCGGCACCATCGTTCACCGTGATGTCGCCATTGCCGTAGTTGAAGGCGTGGATGCCGTGGCCGCCGGAGGTGATGTTGGCGTAGTTGTTGATGATGACGCTGCCGTTCACATCCGTGTTGGCCACCGAGCCAGTCGTGGCGCCGTTGTAGCCGGCCTGGATACCGCCTGGCGTATTGCCGCTCTGGTTCAGGCTGCTGCCGGAATTGATCGTACCGTAGGCATTGACTGTGATCGTGCTGTCGTCGGCCGCATCGATCGAGGTTGCCCGGTTGACCGCGACGATGCCGGAGCTGCCGGAATTGACGACGGTGCCTGCATCCGTGGTGACGGTCTCGCTGCCGCTGCCGTAGCTGCGCGCACGGATGCCGTAAACCGTGCTGCCGGTGACGTTGCCGCCCGCTTCGACGCTGATGTCGCCATCGCCATGGGTGGTGGCGTCGATGCCGTAGGCACCGCCCGCGGCGCCACCGAGCTGCTCGATCGTGATATCGCCATCGTTGGCCTTGTTGAGATTTTCAACGAGCAGACCAACTGAATTGGCGCCCGTGCCGGTCGCCTTGCCGGTGAGATTGGTCACGGTGATGTCGCCGGACCCGGTTGCGCTGTCGCGCAGCCAGATGCCGTTGCCGCTTTGGCCCGTAATGTCCTTTGTCGCCGTCAGCGAGATGTCGCCAACGCCGCTCTGGGTGACGAAGATGCCGTTAGCCGCGCCCGTCAGCGCGCCGGTCGGCGTGAGCACGATGTCGGCGGGAGCACCGATCGTGCCACCGGACGCCGTGAAGTCGAGCGCAACACCGCTGGCGGTGGTGATGTCGCCAGCACCCGTGACGGTGAACGTTCCGCCGGACGAGGACTGGCCGGCGATGGTGCCGGTAAAACTCTGGCCCGCGACATTGTCGAGCTCAAGCGTAGCGCTGCCGCCGGCAAAGGTGACAGTCTGGGCGGTCGCGCCGGCAAGCTCGAGCGTCGCACCGTTGTCGATGATCAGCGCGCCGGCGCCACTGAGGCCGCCAGCGAGATCGAGCGTGCCGGCCTGCACTTCGATGATGCCGGTATTGGTGACCACGGCGGTGACGATGTTGCCGCCCGTGACGCTGTAGAGATGGCCGGCATTGCCGAGGTGGCCGCCGTCGATCTCGACACCGGACAGATACAGCTTCGAGGTGCCGTCGACCGTTACCGTTCCGCCCGTATTGGTGACCGTAACGGCGGAGAGCTTCAGCGTGCCGCCGTTGATCGCCTCGAGCGTACCGGCGTTGATGATCAGATCGCCGGAGATGTCGAGCACGCCACCATTCGCCTCGATGAGGTTTTGATTGGTGATGGTGTGCAGCACCGCAGGGTCGATCGTCAGCGTTCCGCTGGTGACGTCGATCGTGCCGGTGTTGCTGATGTCGGCTTCGTTGATGGCGCTGATGCCGGTCGAGACCAGCGTGCCGGACAGCGTCAGCGTACCGCCGTTGATGGTCGCGCCGACGAGATCGAGCGCCGAGCCCGCGTCCACCGAAACCGTAGCGCCGGTGTTGGTGACCGTCGTCGAGATCAGCTTCAGCGTGCCGTCGTTGATTGCCGCCAGCGTTCCGGTATTGGTGACCGCCTCGCCATTGACGTCGAGCTCGCCGCCATTGGCCTGCAGCGTGCCGGCATTGGTGATCGTGGCCGAACTCGTCGCGACGAGCGCAAGCACGCCGCCGATCGCCTCGATCAGATTGTTGTTGGTGATGGAGCTATTGGTAACCGTGCTGGCGCCGCTGGACGAGAGCGTGCCGGACACGCTGAGCGCGCCGCCGGCGATGCTCGCACCGTTCAGCGTCAGCGTCTTGCCGGCGTTGATCTTCAGGGTGCCGTTGTCGGTGATCGAGGTCCCGGACACCGTCGCATCGTCGAGCGTCAGCGTGACATCGCTTTCGACGGTCACGGCGCCCTTGTTGAGCGTAGCGCCGCCGTCGATGCTGCTGTCGCCGGTGACGTCGATGCTGCCGCCGAGCGCGCCGCTGAAATTGTTGATCGTGCCGCCGGTGACCTCGGCCTGATTGAGGACCAGCACACCATGGTCGTCGACGGTGATGGTGCCGGACGAATTGGCGACCGCGATCCCCTGGTCCAGCGTCAACGTCGCACCGGCCTGAATTTCGATCGTCGAATCGTTGTCGACGGTCTGCTTGTCGAGGGCGACGGTCCCCGTGACGGTGACGGCGCCGGAATTGTCCAGCTTGCCATTGGTCAGGACGCTCGTCCCCTCCAGCACCAACGTGCCGCCGATGGTCAGCTTGCCGCTGTCGATGGTGCCGCCGTCGACGTCCAGCGTCGCACCGGCATCGACCTTGAACGTGCCGCCGGCATTGTGGATCTCGGCCAGCATCTTGAGCGTGCCGCCGGAGAGCTCGATCGTGCCGGCATTGGTGATCGAGGTGCCCGCCGCGAAATCGCCGCCGCCCGCGAGCGTCAGGGTGCCGGAATTGGTCAGCACGCTGGTGTCCAGGATCTCCGCCTTGCCGCCGACGGAAATCGTGGCGCCTACGGAGTTGGTCAGGATCGAGTCGGCGCTGAGATTGAGCGCTCCTGCGATCGTCAGTGTGCTCTGGTTGATGACCTGCGGCGCCGCATGCCCGGCGGACGTGTCGAAATCGTTCATGGTCAGCGACTTGGCGAACGCCGCCTCGTCGATCGTGACCGGATAGGACGGCGTCAGGCCGTGCAGCTGATCGGTGATGACGATGACGTCGTCATCGATCGTCGGCACGGTGCCTGTTTCCCAGTTGGCGGCGTCCTTCCAGAAGCCGCCGGGCGGGGAGCCGGCATCGCTCGTCGCGACCCACACCACCGCGGGGCTGTCGGTGCCCTTGATGGTGACGGTGATGGTCTGGGTCGTGGTCGCGCCCTGCGAATCCGTGACCGTCACGGTGTAGGTCAGTGTCAGGACCTCGCCCTTCGGAATGAAGTCGGCGAGGTAGACGGGCAGATCGGCGAGCGACCAGTCGATGACGCCGTCACCCGTCCCGGTGCTGTCGGTATCGATCGCAACCGACATCGCCTTTTCGAAGGTCGCCAGCGGTCCCGGCGGCACGGTGCTGCCGTCCGGCAGGGTCGCGCCAGTCAGTTTCACCGACACCTTGTGGGTGTCGGTAAGATCGACATCGGTAAAGGTCAGCGTTCCCGAGGTCGGCACCTCTGAGGTGAGCGGACCGCCGGGCACGCTGGTGCCGCCCTCGAAGGTGATGGTCGGAACGCTCGAGGTGATCACCGGTGTGTCGTTGGTGCCGGTGACCGTGACGGTGATGTCGATGAAGGCGGTTTCGTTGAGGGCGGTAAAATTGTTGTCGACACGGACCCGGTAGGTCAGCGTCAGCGTTTCGCCGGCGGCAAGGAAGTCGAAGGCGTTGTCCGGAACGCTGTAGGTCCAGGTCGCCGAGCCCGTGTTGCTATTGTCGGAGGCGGCAACGACGGTGATCTTGGCCTCGGTCGCGGCAATGTCGGCCTTTTGCAGGTCCGACAATCCCGCGGTGACGTCGTCGTGATTGGCGTTCTGGTAGGTGAAGGACGCGAAGTTCACCTTCACCGTCGGCCGGTCACCGAGATTGAAGTCGAAGAAGGTGACCTTGCCGCCGATCACGTCGAGATCGGTGGTATCGCCGGTCTTGCCGTCGAGCTCGGTGAGCGCGAACGCCGTCTTCACGTTGCCGGTGAGGTCGAGGCTGCGTGCGTCCGGCGCGCCGGGAATACGGCTGTAGGTCGATGACTTGTCGGAGGTGGCTGTGGACGGCCCGCTGCCGCTGGTGACCGTGTTGACGAAAGTCGCCTGCGCCGTCGCGCCGTCCGCCGTCTTGATCACCACCAGGTTGGCATCCTGCGTGATCGAATCGGTCGAGTTGTTCGTCAGCTTGGTGTTGGTGTTGTTGTCCGTGAACTTCAGCGAGAACACGTCCGTGATCAGCTTCTGCACGTCCGGCGACAGCAGCGCGTTGGTGACCGAGACGTTGCCGCCGCTGATCTGAATCATCTGCCCCGCCTGGTTGACGGTGGCGATCGGCAGCAGCGTGACCTTGTCGAACAGGATGTAGGAGCCGGTGGTGCCGTCCGGCTCGACCAGCACCTGGAAATTCGCCTGCGGCTGCGGATCGCCGCCGCCCGACGGAACCGAGAAGCTGATCTCCGTCAGCACGGCGGTGCCGCGGATGCCCATGGTGGCGACCGGCGTATCGATCTTCATGTCGCCGTGCTTGGCGGTCTCGCCGGCGACGAAGGTGATCGTGCCCGCGACCAGGCTCAGCAGCGACGAGTTGCTCGACCCGTTGGGGTCGTAGACCATCTCGTTCAGCACCATTCGCGCGTTGGAGGAAAGGCCGAAGACGGTGCCGTCGATGAAGGTGACGCCGAGGGTCGAATCCGACCCGGTCGATAGCACGTCGCCCTTCTCGACGTTGTCGCCGTTGTTCAGGATGATCGAGACGCCGTTGCGGACCGCCGTCGCGCTGCCGGTCAGCTTGGTGATATGGCCGATGACCTGCGCGGCGGCGGCGCCGGACGCCGCCTGCGCGTACTGGACGTTGCCGGCGAGCGCGTTGACGATGTCGCCGGTGAGATGGGCGCCATCGGGCGAGGCGATCGCGGCGCGCTTCTCGCCCTTGAAGTAATCGTGGATGACGAACTCGTGTCCGTCATTGGACAGCACGAGATCGACGCCTGCGCGCTTGAAGTCGCCATGGAACAGGAGATTGGGATCGGGAACAACGAACGCGCCCTGCGGCGCGTGCCCATGACCCAAGACGGAAAATGTATCGACGTGGTCATGGGCGGGCGCGTGGAAACCCTGGCCATGCAAGGAGAGCGCGGCGTCAAATTTGCCAGCGTAGTTCAACGGGGAAGCACCGCAAAAAGGGTTAATATTTAAAGGAGTATCTGCTGCCTATGCTTGCATATCATTACCAAGTCCTTAGCGGAACCGTCTATTTCCTACGCGAATCGAGACGGCCACCCCAACATAACCGGGAAGAGACGGCAGGAGAGCAGAGGAGCAAAAGTAATCCCTGGAATATTTACAGGTACAGCCCCACCAAATCGGCGACATATCCAATCACTCCAAGTATTCCGATGTTTAAACCCGCGCACAGATACTTACGTCATCTGTTCTTTGCAGTGCCCTGCAACATACTGTGGCAAATACGGAGCTTTAACTGTGACTTGGCTAACAGAACTGGCGGAATAAGCCCGCCATTAGTCATAAGCAGCAGATTCGGCTGCTGACTCAAGCTCAACCTGCAATTGGTTCCATTTCGCGGCAGCCGCCGCCTTTCCCGGGCCTGGCGGGTAAAATTTTACGTAAACCGGAGAGACCGGTTTCAGCCTGTTCCGCGGTTTTGGGACCCCTGCCGGGCGCGTTAAGCAGAACAAAACGGCCCTTCCTTCACTGTCTCCGCACCAGAAACAAAGCCGGCACGTGCGGGTCAGGGGTGTCCTGCCGATGCTGGACAGGGGAAGTCAGATGGAGACCGTTGCTCACTCGCGCGCCTGGCGCGCAGTCCTGCTCTTGTGCGGATTGATCCTGCTCGGATCGGCCGCCGACCTACGCGCCGGCACGCTGCTGTCGCCCGGGTCCGCCGTCCTCGTGCGGAAATCCGCCGAACCGTTCGGCGTGTTCGCCTTCGCGATCTCCGCAGGTCGCGTCCGCGACAAGTGGTTTCACCTGAAGGACAAGCTCGACGACGAGATGGTGCAGCTCGCGCTGTGCGACGGCGATCGCGACAACTGCGCCTCGCCCGCCGCATTGAAGCTGCTCGCCATCGTCGACCAGGCCCGTAGCCGCGAAGGCCGCGCCCGCCTCGGTGAAGCCAACCGCGCCATCAATCTCGCGATCAAGGCGGCCAGCGACGGCACTGATGATGTCTGGAGCTCGCCGCTCGCCACCTTCCAGCGCGGCGCCGGCGATTGCGAGGACTATGCGATCGCCAAGCTCGCCGCGCTTCGCCTCGCGGGCGTTGCGCCGGAGGATCTGCGCATCGTTTTCGTGCGCGACACGCAAGTCGCCGAGGAGCATGCGGTCGCGGCTGCCAGGCTCGACGGCCACTGGCTGATGCTCGACAACCGCCGCATGGCCATGGTCGAGGATGAGACGGCGCGGACCTATCAGCCGCTGTTCGTGCTCTATCAGTCCGCGGTGCTGAAATATGTCGACGAGCCGGCTCTCGTCGCGGCGCCGCAGAGCGACCGCCCGGCGGTGATCGCGGCACGCTAACAGCTCTAAGCTCCACATTCACGGTTTCGCCGCGCCGCGCGGGAAGCTAGCATGACCTATCATGCGGGCTCCGGGGACAAGTGGAATGCGGGCGTTCGTGCTGGCGATCATTGCGGTGTCGCTGATCTCGCCTGCCCGCGCGCAGGCGGCCAATGATCTAGCGATCGCCGACAAGCTGCCGCTCTTTACACAAAACCACTGCGAGCAACAGCGCGATCCCGCGGGTCAGCTGTTTTGCGGCGACGGCGAGCTTGCCGCAGCGGCCGAGAAGCTCGGCACGGCCATCGAGGCGCGGCTCTCCCGCCTGCCGGACCGTCTGCCGGCGATCGAGGAGAACGCGCTGTGGATCCGGCAGCGCAACCTGAGCTGCGGCATCTTCGGCCAGACCGCGGTCCGCACCGACGACATCGATCGCGTCAAGACCTGCCTGCTGAGGGAGACCGAGGAGCGCGCCGCGATCCTGCGCGACCCCGATTTCGATTGCCTCGCGGCCAACACGGCGGCCGGCGCGCTGATCTGCAGCGACCCGGAGCTGGCGCTGGCGGAGGAGGAGCTCAACGGCCAGGTCCTCGGCCTGATCGGCAAGCTGAACCCGACCGAAGCCCGCTTTGCCTTCGCCGAATACGGCCGCTGGACGAGGGAGCGCGATCGCAAATGCGACCTCGTCGGCAAGGAAAACGTGCCGCTCGCCGAGCTGTCGTCCGCGCAAGGCTGTCTCGCCGAATATCTGAGACGGAAGACCGCCGATATCCTTGGTGCCAAGGGCGATCCGAAGCGGGTGTTCGGCCGCCAGATCGCTGCACGGCTGCCTGATACCGATGCCGCCGACTTCTGCGTCGCCAAGATCCATGCGGCCAATTCCTGCGGCGGCTTCGTCCGCATCAGTCGTGTGTTCGCGACCGGCAGCGACGTCGAAGAGCAGGAGGCGAAGGTCACCGCCGATATCGATATGGTCGTGCTGTCGCCCTTCACCACCTGCAGCCCGGTCGCATCGACCTGCACCGGCACCTGCTGGGACCCCAGGTCCGGCAAGGCGCAACCGGCCGCTGCGGCCAGGCAGAACTCCCGGGAAAGCTTCAATGTGACGCGCCGGCTCAGGATCCAGCGAACCTTCGCCTTCCAGAAAGCCGCCGACGGCTGGCGCTGCAGGGAAGACGAGCTGGCGCCGGTGGAGTCCGGCGTCGCGGGCGGGGGATCGTGAGACGCGCCGCCGCTCTTTCTTCCTTCTCCCCTTGTGGGAGAAGGTGGCGCGCGTAGCACGCCGGATGAGGGGGTGCTTCCACGAGTTCACCGCTAGAGTTTCACGCGCGGAGAGAGACCCCTCACTCGGCTTCGATGCTTCGCATCGAATCCACCCTCTCCCACAAGGGAAGAGGGTGCACCATCCGCGCGGAGAGAGGCGAAGATCAGAACATCAGATTGTCCTTCACGAGCACCCAGCGGCTGCCCTTGACCTGCTGCACCTGGGTGACGGTGTTGGCGAGATGATCGGTCTTGGAGAACTTGGTCGGCGGCGAGTTGAAGATGTCGAGATACCTGTCGCCTGACTCCAGCGCATCAAGCATCTTCTGGCCGGTCAACTCCTTGCCCGCCTTCTGCGCATAGAAGGCGAAGGTCGTCACCGTATTGTAGCCGATGATCGCCTGCGTATTGGCATCGACGCCGAACATCTTCTTGTAGCTGGCGAGCCACTCCTTGACCTTCTCCTTGGCCGTGTCCTCGTAGGGAATCTCGAATTGGCTCGCCGCGTAGAGCCCTTCGACCGCGTCCTTGCCGAGGGCCGGCACTTCCAGCACGTTGGTCGGCGTAGCCCCCAGGAAGGTGACGTCCCAGCCGAGCTTCTTCGCCTCGCTCATCGCGCCGATGGTTTCGCGGATCACGGTACCGAGCACCACGAGATCGCAGCCGTCCGACTTCATCTTGGCGACCTGCGCGCTGAAATCGGAGGCGCCGCGCTTGTAGCTCGTCACCGAAGCCGGCTGCACCTTCATCGCGGCGAGCTGCTGATTGAAGCCGTCGAGCACGTTCTTACCGTACTCGTCATCCTGGTGCATGATGCAGGGCTTTTGGAAGCTCTTCGACTCCATCATGTATTTCAGCGCGGCCCGCGTGCTCTCGACGTAAGGCAGCAGATTGCTGAACTTCAGCCGCTCCTGCGGCTTGGCGGGATCGAACTTGAAGGTGAACTCGGCTGCCGACAGGGGGAAGAGCTGGAGCACGCCGGCGTCGAACAGGATGTCCTGCGCCGCGAGCACGGTCGGCGATCCCATCGGTCCCACCATAGCGAAGACCTTGTCCCGCTCGATCAGCTTTTGAGAGGCCAGCACTGCCTTTTTCGGATCGTAGCCGCTGTCCTCGACGACCAGTCGAATCTTGCGGCCGTTGATGCCGCCTGCGGCGTTGATCTCCTCGACCGCCATTTTCATTCCATTGGCGACGGGCACGCCCCAGCCCTTGATCGGGCCCGACAGATCCTGATGGGTGCCGATGACGATCTCGTTGGCCGAGATGCCTTCATTGGTGAACCTGGTTTGCGCGGCGGCCGGCAGACAGGTGAGCACCACCGCGCCCGCCGCAAGGCTGAACGCCCGAAACGATTTCGACATCGACGTCTCCTCTCCTCAAGGCCCGTGCTGCGCGAAGAGCGGGGCCCGTCGCTCCTTCGCTTTCCTCGGAATGGCTCGTTCACGCCACCGCGCGTTCGCGATACATCGCGTCGATCTCGTCGGCGTAGCGTCTGTTCACGAAGCTGCGCTTGAGCTTCATGGTCGGCGTCAGCTCCTCGTCCTCCGGCGTGAGCTGGCGCTCGATCAGGTAGAATTTCTTGATGGTCTCGACGCGGGCGAAATTGGAATTCACCGCCTCGATCTCGCGCTGGATCAGGCCCTGGATCTCCATCGCCCGACACAGGCTCGCATAGTTGGTGAAGGGGATGTCGTGATCCTGCGCGAATTTCTCGACGTTCTCCTGGTCGATCATGACGAGGCAGGTGAGATACGGCCGCTTGTCGCCGATCACGACGGCGTCGGAGATGTAGGGCGAGAATTTGAGCTGGTTCTCGATCTCCGACGGCGTGATGTTCTTGCCACCGGAGGTGATGATGATGTCCTTCATCCGGTCGGTGATCCTGACGAAGCCTTCATCGTCCATGGTGCCGACGTCGCCGGTGTGCAGCCAGCCGCGCGTATCGATGGTCTCGGCCGTCTTCTCCGGCTGGTTCAAATAGCCCATGAACAGGAAGTCGCCCTTGATCAGGATCTCGCCATCGGCTGAGAGACTGACCTCACCCCAGGGCACAGCCTTGCCGACCGAGCCGAGCTTGATCCGGTCGGATGGCATCATGGTCGCGACCCCGCAATTCTCGGTCTGGCCGTAGACCTCGTGCATGTCGATGCCGAGCGCGAGATACCAGCGGATCAGGTCCGGCGAGATCGGCGCAGCGCCGGTGAAGGCGATGCGGCAACGATCGAGCCCGATCATGCGGCGGATGTTGCGGAACACCAGCCAATAGGCGAAGCGGTTCGCGATCCTGAGCGCGAGCGACGGCGCTGTGCCCTCGAGCCGGCGATCGGTCATGAGGAAGCCGATGTCGATGGCGCGGCGATAGACCCATTGCTGGAACGGCGTTGCATCCTTCAACGCGATGGTAATCGCGGAATAGAACTTCTCCCAAACGCGCGGCACCGCGAGGAAGACGGTCGGCTGCACCTCGCGCAGATTGTCCAGTACGGTCTCCGAGCTTTCGGCAAAATTCATCACCGAACCGAGCGCCACCGAGATATAGTAGCCGCCGACCCGCTCGGCGACGTGGCAGAGCGGCAGGAAGATCAGCCGGTCGTCGTCCTCCCTCGCCGGAATGAAATCGCTGGCGTGGCGCATCTGATGCGTCACGCTGCGGTTGGAGTGCATCGCGCCCTTGGGCGGGCCTGTCGTGCCCGACGTGTAGACGAGAATGGCGAGATCGCCCGGGCCGCGGCTGTCGATCATTTCCTGCCAGAGCGGCTCACGGCCGACCATGTGATTGCGCCCGAGCGCGCGAAACTCGTCCAGCGACATCACCATATCGTCGGTAAAGCCGCTCAGGCCCTCCATGTCGAACACGATGATCTTTTGCAACGTCGGACACCGGGCGCGGCAGGCGAGGATCTTGTCGAGCTGCTCCTCGTCCTCGGCGAAGACGATGCGGGTGACGGAATCGTTGACGAGATATTCGACCTGCGCGGAGGAATCGGTCGGATAGATTCCCGAGGAGACGCCGCCGGCGCACAGAATGCCCATGTCGACATGGACCCATTCCGGCACGGCGTTGGCCATGATGGAGGCGACGTCGCCGGGCACGAAGCCGCGGGCGCGCAGCGCATAGGCGATCTCCTTGGAGATCTCCAGCCATTGGCGCCAGCTTGTCGGCTGCCAGATGCCGAACTTCTTCTCGCGGATCGCGGGCCTGTCCCCGCGCGTCTCCGCGGCGCGCAGAAAGCTCCTCGCGATCGTGTCAGCGACCGTCAGCACCGCCGGTCGGGCCATGCCACTTCCTCCTTGTCGCTTCGTCCCCTCGCGCTGCCTATCTTTGCCGGCGGTCTATGTCGGGAACCTCATTTAACGCCACGTCTTCTTCTTTTTCCAGCGCCGTTCGCCCCGCGCGCCGGCCTCCTTGGCACCAAGGTAAAACTCCTGGATGTCCTGGGAATGCATCAAGCGGTCGCAGGTGTCGTTCATGACGACACGCCCGATCTCCAGCACATAGCCGTAATGCGCCGTTTCCAGCGCCACCTTGGCATTCTGTTCGACTAGCAGGATTGACATGCCCTGCTCCTCGTTGACGCGGCGGATGATCGTGAAGATCTCCTTCACCAGGATCGGCGACAGGCCAAGCGACGGCTCGTCGAGCAGCAGCAGCGTCGGCCGGTTCATCAGGGCACGCCCGATAGCGAGCATCTGCTGCTCGCCACCGGAGAGCTGGCCGGCCGGCTGGTTGAGGCGCTCCTTCAACCGCGGAAAATAACCATAGACGCGTTCGAGATCCTCCGCGACACCGTCGCGATCCCTGCGCGGATAGGCGCCCATCATCAGGTTCTCGCGCACGGAGAGGAACGGAAACACCTCGCGCCCTTCCGGTACGTGGCTGAGGCCGAGACGGACGATCTTGTCGGCCTCCATGCGCTGTATCGGCCTGCCCAGAAACTCGATCGTTCCCTTCTGCGGATCGAGGATGCCGGAGATGGTCTTCAGCACCGTGGTCTTGCCCGCGCCATTGGCCCCCAGCAGCGTCACGATGCGGCCGCGTTGCACCTCGAGCGAGATGCCGCGGATCGCCATGATCGGCCCGTAGTAGCTCTCGACATTGGAGAGCTTCAGGATGATGTCGGGCGAAACGGCGGCGTCCATCGCGTCAGGCTCCGAGATAGGCGGCGACGACGTCGGGATGCTGCTGCACCTCGGCCGGCGAGCCCATCGCCAGCACCCGGCCGTAGTTCAGCGCGATCACACGGTCCGAGACGCGGTTGACCAGCGACATGTCGTGCTCGACCATCAGCACGGTGATGCCGAGCTCGCTCTTCATGTCGCGGATCCAGAACGACATGTCATCGGTCTCCTCGACATTCAACCCCGACGAGGGCTCGTCGAGCAGGATCAGCTTCGGCTCGGAGCAGAGCGCGCGGGCAAGCTCGATCACCTTGCGCACGCCGTAGGGCAGACCCGAGATCAGCTTGTCGCGATAGGGCTCGAGATCGAGGAACTCGATCACCTGCTCGACGCGGCGCCGGTGCAGCTTCTCGTTCGCGCGCACGCTCGGCAGGAACAGCAATTCCTGCCAGAGTTGCGTCGTCGAGTGACGGTGACGCCCGACCAAGAGGTTCGCGAGCACGGTCGCATTCTCGAACAGCTCGATGTTCTGGAAGGTGCGGGCGATCCCGAGCCTTGCGATGTCGTAAGGCGGCTGTTCCGTGATGTCCTGGTCCTCGAAATAGATACGGCCCGCGGTCGGGCGGTAGATCCGCGAGATCAGGTTGAAGATCGAGCTTTTTCCGGCGCCGTTCGGCCCGATGATGGAGAGGATCTCGCCCTTCTCGACCGCGAACGAGACCGCGTCGACCGCTTTGAGGCCACCGAAATGCAGCGACAGGTTATCGGCGCGGAAATAGCTCATCGGTTCCGCTCCGACTTCACGTAGATCTTCTGGCGTTTGAAGGTCGCGCGCTTGTAGAGCGGGAAGAGCTGGAAGAAGAGTTTGATCTTCAGCCAGCGGCCATAGAGGCCGAGCGGTTCGAACAGCACGAACAGCACGATGATGATGCCGTAGATCGCGCCCTTCAGGCCGTTGAGCGAGGCGAAGGCTGCGACTTTCGACTGGACGTTCGCCGCGCTGTCGGCGCTCGCCCCGAAGGTCGCGGCGATGCCGGCAATGATGCCCGGCATGTCGTCCTTGAGGTAGGTCAGGAACGGATCGATCATCACGATGAAGATCGCCCCTAACACCGCGCCGTGCAGGCTGAACGTGCCGCCGATCAGGATCACGATGATGAACTCGATCGAGAGCTGGAGCGTGAACATCTCCGGCGAGATGAAGGAGAGCTTGTGCGCGAACAGCACGCCGGCAAAGCCGGTGATCGCCGCCGAGATCGCAAAGGATTTTACCTTGTAGAGCGCGACATTGACGCCCATGCTGCGCGCCGCCGTCTCGGAGTCGCGGATCGCGACGAAGGCCCGCCCCGTCGGCGAGCGCAACAGGTTGAGCGTGCCGACGATGGTCAGAATCAAGACGGCGAGGCACAGGAAATAGAACGTCGGACTGTCGCGCGGCACGCCGGCGCCGAGCAGCGACAGCGCCTTGATGCGCATGCCCTCATTGCCGTTGGTGACGCTTTCCCAGCGCGCCAGAATTTCCTCGACGATGAAGGCAAAGGAGATCGTGGCGATGACGAGATAGATGCCCTGGAGGCGTAGCGCAGGGAAACCGACCAGCGCGCCGATCAATCCGGTCAGGAGCCCTGCGGCAAGGAAGTAGACCGGGAACGGCACGTTGTATTTCTGCAAATAGGCGGCTGTGTAGGCCCCGATTGCGAGGAACGCAGCATGCCCGAGCGAAGCCTGCCCGGTGAAACCGGTGAGGATCAGCAGCGCCACGCCGACGGTCGCATAGATGCAGACGAAGACGAGCTGGCTCATCAGATAGCTGGAGAGCACGTAGGGCGCGACCAGCAGCACCGCGATCAGGAGCCCGTAGGAGACCAGGTAGCCCGAATGCGGGAACAGTCGGATGTCGTCCTCGTAGTCGGTCTTGAACAGGAAGCGCATGGCGTTCAGACCTTCTTGCGGACGTGAAGGCCGAACAGGCCTTCGGGCTTGAGCAGCAGCACCGCCAGCAGCACGAAGTAGGGCGCGACGTCCTTCCAACCCTCCGGCAGATAGAAGCCGGCCATGCTCTCGATCACGCCGATCAAGACGCCGCCGACGACCGCGCCCGGTATCGAGCCGAAGCCGCCGAGCACGGCGGCGGGAAAGGCCTTCAGCCCGAGCACGAGCCCGACATTGGAGTGAATGAAGGTGATCGGGGCCAGCAGCACGCCGGCGCAGGTCGCGACCGCCGCACTGATGGCCCACACGATCGACACGATACGCTTCACGGGAATGCCCATGTAGTAGGCCGCGAGCATGTTCTCGGAGCTGGCGCGCATCGCAGTGCCGAGCGTGGTCTTGTTGAAGAAGACATAGAACAGCGCGCAGAGGATGACAGTTGCCGCGATCACGGACAGCTTGTCATAGGCGAGTACCAGCGCGCCGATGCGCAGCACACCCTGGCTGAACGGCGTCTCGATCTTGAAGTCGTCGGTGCCCCAGATCATCCCCGCGATCGAGCGCAGGAAGTAGCCGAGCCCGATGGTTGCCATGATGATGGAGAATTGCGGGTAGCCGAGGATCGGCCGCACCACGATGCGTTCGGCGAGCATGCCGAACAGCGCCATGGCGGCGACCGCGCCGGCGAAGCCGACCCAGTAGTTCAGGCCCATCATGCCGATGAAGGTGAAGGCGAAGAAGCCGCCCAGCATCATCAGATCGCCCTGGGCGAAGTTGACGACCTCGGTTGCCTTGTAAACGAGCACGAAGCCAAGCGCGATCAGGCCGTAGACGCAGCCGAGTGCAATGCCACTGACCAGCTGCTGAACGAAGTCCAGCATCGCCGAGCATCCTCCCCGATGCGATCTTGCGGCTCTTGGCGGCCGTCTCGTCGCATCTTCTGTCCAGTCGCTACGCGATCATGTGAGTCGCGGAAAAGCGTCATTTGCCCGGCACAATTCAGCCTGAACCGCCAAGCGCTGTCAATAAAGGGAGAGGCGGATGCAACCGTGCCGGATGACGGAATTTGTGGCAGGATGATTCACCGTGCCGAAACATCTTCAGATCAAGGTCGCGAGCGATGCGAAACCGTATGGTGTGGCCGTCATGAAACCGGACAGCTCGGCGCTGAGCGTACGAGGGTTAACGAAGCGTTTTGACCGTTTGGCGGTCGATTCCCTCGATCTCACCATTCACGCCGGTGAATTCTACGCGCTGGTCGGCCCCAACGGCGCCGGCAAGACCACCACCCTGCGCATGGTCGCAGGGTTGCTGCGGCCCGATGCCGGCGCGGTGTCGATCTTCGGCATCGATGCACTGGCCGATCCCGTGGCCGCCAAGCAGGTGATGGCGTGGGTGTCGGACGAGCCGATGATTTATGACAAGCTGACGCCGCCCGAATATCTCGAATTCGTCGCCGGCCTCTGGGGCATTGCGCCCACCGTCTCGGAACCTGTGGCGCAGGAGCTATTGAACTCGCTCGGCCTTGCGCCGCACCGCCACGAGCGTTGCGAGGGATTTTCCAAGGGCATGCGCCAGAAGGTGGCGCTTGCCGGCGCGCTGGTGCACGACCCCCGCCTCATCATTCTCGACGAGCCGCTGACCGGGCTCGACGCCGTCTCCGCCCGCCATGTGAAGGGCCTTTTGGCCGAGCGCGTCCGCGCCGGCTGCACCGTGATCATGACCACGCACATTCTCGAGGTCGCCGAGCGCATGGCCGACCGGATCGGCGTGATCGCGTCAGGCAGTCTGGTTGCCGAAGGCACGCTCGCCGAACTGCGCCAGCAGAACGGCCACACCGACACCAGTCTCGAGGATCTCTTCATCGCGCTGGTCACGCTGGAGGCTGCCGCCGCATGAACTCGGCGACAGCATTGTCGTGGTTTGCCCGCCACGAGCTCAGGCTCGCCTGGCGCGAATGGCTCGCCATGATGACGGGCCAGCGCAAGCGGAAGCGCGCCGCCGTGATCGGCCTGGTCGTCTTTGCCGCGCTCCTGCATCTGCCGGCCTGGGCCGTGATCAGCCGCTTCGCCGGACTTCGATTGCCGCTCGACAAGCCGTCGCTGATCGTGATCACGGCGACGATCGCGCTCGCCTGGGCGCTGATGCTGTCGCAGGCGATCGAATCGGTGACGCGGGTATTTTACGTCCGCGCGGATCTCGATCTCATCATGTCGTCACCGGCAACGCTCACCAACCTGTTTTCGGTGCGCATCGCCGCGATTGCGCTCGCAATCACGGCGATGGCGCTGTTGTTCTCCACGCCCTTCATCGACGTGCTGGTGATCTGGGGCGGGCCGCGATGGCTCGCGGCGTTCGGCGTGGTCATCGCCATGGGGCTGTCGGCCGCGGCCATCGCGATCGCGATCACGATCCTGCTGTTCCGGCTGATCGGCCCGGCGCGGACCCGCTTCATCGCGCAGATCCTCGCCGCGATCATCGGCGCGGGTTTCGTCATCGCGCTCCAGATCGCCGCGATCATCTCCTACGGCACGCTATCGCGCTTCGCGGTGCTGACCTCGGATGCCACGGCCAGCCATGCGCCCGACGTCGACAGCATCGTCTGGTGGCCTGCGCGGGCCGTGATGGGCGACAACGAGGCGCTGGCGCTGCTGCTCGCGCTCGGCCTCGTCATGCTGGGCGGCGTGATGGCGCTGTTCTCGGGCCGCTTCGCCGACACCGCAATCGACGCCGCCGCCCGCGGCACGACCGGCCGTCAGACCCCGCGCGAGCGGCCTTTCCGCGCTGGCTCGCGTGCCCAGGCGCTGCGGCGCAAGGAGTTCATGCTGCTGTGGCGCGATCCCTGGCTGATCTCGCAAACCTTGATGCAACTGCTCTATCTGGTGCCGCCGGCGCTTCTGCTGTGGCGGAGCTTTGCCGGCAGCTCTGCAGCGCTGGTGCTGATCTCGCCCGTCATCGTGATGGCCGCAGGACAGCTTGCCGGCGGTCTCGCCTGGCTGACGATTTCGGGCGAGGACGCCCCCGATCTCGTCGCGACCGCCCCGCTGTCGCCCTCACGCGCCATCCGCGCCAAGATCGAGGTCGTGCTGATCGCGATTGCCGCCATCTTCGCTCCGCTGATCGCAGCACTTGGCTTTACCTCGCCGCTCCAGGCGGCGATCACGGCAGGCGCGATCATCGTCAGCGCGGCGTCGGCCACCGCGATCCAGCTCTGGTTCCGCGTGCAGGCGCGGCGCAGCCAATTCCGCCGCCGCCAGACCTCGTCGCGCCTTGCGACCTTCGCCGAGGCTTTTTCCTCGATCGGCTGGGCAGCCACCGCCGCGCTGCTGCTCGCGCTTCCCCTAGCCGGCCTCGTCAGCGGCCTGATCACCGCAGGCCTCGTCGCCGTCACCTGGAGGTTCAGCCCGCGGCGGGAGTGACGCCTGCGACACTGACGCGCTGTTGATCGGCTGCCGTTGGCCGCAGGCGGAATTGCACGCTAGACTTCCCCGACGTCATGGGGGACGGATCTATGTGGCGACTCCTAACCGCGATCCTCACACTGCTCGGCGCTTCCCTCGCGCCTGCGACGGCCCAACAGCCACAGCGCAGCGAGTGCCTGGCAATGGCCAACGCGGCGCCGCGCGCGCTGCCGGTCGCCTTTCGGCAAGCGGCGAATGCCGCCGAGGTCGAGATCACCTATGCCGGCCATTCCACCTATTTCATCGACACGCCCGGCGGCTTACGCATCGCGACCGATTATAGCGGCGCCTATCAGGTCGGCCGGCTGCCCGACGTCGCCACCATGAACCGGGCGCACAGCACGCATTACTCCTTATATCCCGACAAGCGCATTCCCCATGTGCTGCATGGCTGGGGCGAGGACGGCAAGCCGGCGGTGATTTCCGAGCGCATCGGCGACACCTTCATCCGCAACGTCACCACCGACATCCGCCGCTACTTCGGCGACGATGCCGGCACCGATATGATCCGCGACGGCAATTCGATCTTCATCTTCGAGGTCGCGGGCCTCTGCATCGGCCATCTCGGCCATCTCCACCACAAGCTCGACGACAGCCATTTTGCCCAGATCGGCCGGCTCGACATCGTCATGGTGCCGATCGATGGCACCTACACCATGTCGCTAGACGGCATCTCGGAGATCACGAAACGCCTGCGAGCCTCGGTCGTGCTGCCGATGCACCGTTTCGCCACGCCGCTCGACGACTTCATGCGCCGGATCGGCCGCGACTTCCAGATCGACCGGCGCCTGGAACGCTCCTTGCGCATCTCGCGGGATTCGCTGCCGGGCACGCCGACGGTGATCATCCTCGACGGCGTGTGAGGGGCTCCCGCGCAATTTTCTCCAAGCCGGTTGCCGTCTGCGCGTGATGGTATCTCCGCAGAAACGGAGGCCGACATGACCGACTTTGTCAGATTTCTGCACGCCGACGGGCCCAACCCCGAGCACGCGCAAGCGCTAAGGCTTTACGGCCAGTTCATCGGCGATTGGGATGCCGAGATCACCGCGCACGCGCCTGACGGCGCCACCCATCGCGCGGCCGGCGAGATCCATTTCGGCTGGGTGCTGGAGGGCCGGGCCGTCCAGGATATCTGGATGATCCCTCGCCCCGCCGGCGCACCACCGTTCCCGATCGCCGGCAATTGGTACGGCACGACGTTGCGCGTGTACGATCCGACCGTCGACGCCTGGCGGATTTTTTGGCTCGATCCCGGCCGCAGCGTGTTCCGTCAGCAGATCGGCCGTCGCAGCGGCGCCGACATCGTGCAGGAAGGCACCACCGACAACGGCGACCTGTCACGCTGGAGCTTTACGGAGATCACCGAAAATGCGTTCCGCTGGCGCGGCGAAGCCAAGCCGGCCACGGCTCCGGACTGGCGGCTGGTGGTGGAAGTGAAGGCGCGGCGGCGCCAGGCGGCCTGATGCGCTCTCGCCGAAGGGCGCGGTTGCGCAACACGCGCTGCCGCGCAGCGCCCCCGGATGCTAGCCTTATCGGCAACGACAATCAGGGGAGCGAATGCCGATGGCCGCGAGCAGCGTGCCCGCCAACAAGAGCGGGCTCTTTGCCGACCCGCGCGAGGACTGGCTCGCGCTGCACCAGGAAGAGATCATCGATCCCTCGCGGCCGATCGTCGATCCCCACCACCACCTCTGGGATCGTGGCGGACAGCGCTATTTGATCGAGGAAATGGCAGCCGACATTGCCTCCGGTCACAACGTCATTGCGACCGTCTATGTCGACTGCCGCTCGATGTACCGCGCGCACGGGCCTGAGGCCTTCCGCCCCGTCGGCGAGGTCGAGTTCGCGAGCGGCGTCGCCGCGATGAGCGCGAGCGGCGGCTATGGCAAGGCCGCGATCTGTGCCGGCATCGTCAGCCACGTCAATCTCCTGCTGGGCGATGCGGCAAAGCAGGTGCTGGAGGCGGAGATCGCCGCCGGCAACGGCCGCTTTCGCGGCATCCGGCATTCCTCCGCCTGGGACGAGGATCCGGTCGTCGCCGGCATGTATGCGAACCGGCCGAAGGGGCTGCTGGAGGACGCGACCTTCCGCCAAGGCTTTGCCTGCCTCGCGCCGCTGGGCCTGAGCTTCGACGCCTGGCTGTTTCATCCACAGATCGGCGAATTGACCGAATTGGCGCGCGCCTTTCCCGACACCAAGATCGTGCTCGACCATTGCGGCGGGCCGGCCGGCACCGGCCGGTTCACAGGTAGGCGCGAGGAGGTGTTTCCGGTGTGGCGGGCCGCAATCCAGGAGATCGCGAGATGCGAGAACGTCGTGGTCAAGCTCGGCGGACTTGCGATGTGCCTGCTCGGCTATGACTTCCATCTACACGAAAGGCCACCGTCTTCCGAGGAGCTTGCGGCGGCGTGGCGGCCTTATGTCGAGACCTGCATCGAGGCGTTCGGTGCCGAGCGTGCGATGTTCGAGAGCAATTTTCCGCCGGACAAGGGCCAGTGCAGCTACCAGGTGATCTTCAATGCCTTCAAGCGCATCGCGGCGCCGCTGAGCGAAGCCGAGAAGACGGCTCTGTTTTCGCAGACGGCGACCAATTTCTACCGGCTCGAACTGCCGTCGTGACATGAGAAGGGGCCGGGACGTCAGTCCCGACCCCTTTCGACGCCATTCGCTGGGAAGCGCCTTGGTAGAACTTGGCGTTAGCCGGCACCCATGAGGGTTGCGGGACGACGCTCGCCGGGCGAGAAGAACATCCGCTTCAGCTTGTTGACGACACGGACCATGAAGCCGATCAGTGCCGGATTGGTCTTGCGGCAGAAGGCGATCTTCTTGACGTGGCCCTCAACGTGCCATTTGGCATGCGCACCGTCGCGGAAGAAGATCACGTCGCCGACGCCGTAGCGCTTCGGCGGCATGCCTTCACTCTCGAGCACGATCGATCCTTCCAGGATCATGATGGTCTCGTCGAAATCGTAGTACCAGTTGAAGCGGCCTTCGGTGCAGGACCAGATGATGGTCGAGGCGGTGCCGTCGGCGCTGGTCGAGAGGATATGCGACCGCGACACCGGATTGCCTTCGATGATCCAGGACGGCTCGATCGGCCGCAGCTCCAGATCGACGGCACAGCTTCCGGTTTCAATCAATGCGCGCGACATCGGCATCCTCTGGAAATAGAATATGACTGGCTGGCCCAGGCCCCGGGCCGTTTCAAACAGTGCGATGACGCTAGAGGCCGTTTTTTAATTCTTCCTTACGCGGGCCCGGACAATCAGCCGCAAGTTGCATGTGCGGCGCGCCTAACGCGCCGATTTGCAGCGGATTCCGCGCATATGAACCCGCCTTTCGCGGGGTGCGACAAAATGCGCGGAATTCAACCAGGAAGGAGCCTGTCCGATGCCCCTCTTCCCCGAGGCCGTCAGCGCCAATAGCGAGGTTGCCGAGCAGCTCGCGGCTCTCGACGTCTCCCTTGATGCCGTCGACGGGCCGCCCGACTGGTTCTCCATCGACGGCATCGAGGCGCCCCGGCAGGTCGGCAGCGACGGCGCGGGCGGCACGTTCGTGCTGCTGCCGTCAAGCCATGTGCTCTATGCGTCGTCCGAGGGCCGCGCCGGGATCATCGCAACAACATTCGAGGACTTCATCCAGATCGTCGTCGCCTGTCCCTATTGGCTCGACATCCTCAAGTTCTCCGCCGGCGGCGACCTCGAGGAGATGCGGCGCGCGGCGGTCGCGCTGGAGGCGACGCTCGACGACGAGGACGACGTCAACGACGCGCGCGACACGATCCGTGACGCGTTCGACCTTCCCGCGCTAGAGGATCCCGTCGGCGCGCTCTATGAAGCGGTCGCCGCGTCCGACGCCATCGTGCGCGCGACCGACGGGAGTCCGTTCACCACGCTGTTCAACCGCTTCACGATCGACAGGAATCCGATGCTGCGCAACGCGGCGGCGTGAGGCTCGCAGCCTATTTCGTCCACTCGCCCTTGCGGAACACCGGCTCCTTGCTGCCGTCGGCCAAGATGCCGTCGATGTCGGTCTCGGCCGAGCCGATCATCCAGTCGATGTGGATCAGGCTCTGGTTGCCGCCCTGCGCCGCGATCTGCTGCGGCGTCAGCTTGGCGCCGTTGACGAAGCACTTCGAATAGCACTGGCCGAGCGCGATGTGCGAGGCCGCGTTCTCGTCGAACAGCGTGTTGAAGAACAACAGCCCGCTCTGCGAGATCGGCGAGGAATGCGGCACCAGCGCCACTTCGCCGAGCCGCCGCGCGCCCTCGTCGGTGTCGAGCACCTTGTTCAGCACCTCCTCGCCACGCGAGGCCTTTGCGTCGACGATCTTGCCGTCCTCGAAGCGCACGGCGATGTTGTCGATCAGCGTGCCCTGATAGGATAGCGGCTTCGAGCTGACGACGTGACCGTAGACGCGCCGGCAATGCGGCGTGGTGAAGACTTCCTCGGTCGGGATGTTGGCGTTGCAGCTGATGCCGTTCTTGGAGAGCGAGGCACCGCCTTCCCATTCATGACCATCGGCGAGGCCGATGGTCAGATCGGTGCCGGGACCGGAGTATTGCAGCGCGCGGAAACGCTTGCCGTTCAGCCAGTCCGTGCGCTCGCGCAGAACCGCATTGTGCTGCGCCCAGTTCGCCATCGCATCCTCGCGATCGACGCGGGACGCGGCAAAGATCGCATCTGCGAGCTTGCCGATCGCGATCTCCTCGGGATCATCGGGAAACACCTGCTTCGCCCAGGACGAGCTCGGATAGGCGATGATGTTCCAGTTGGTGTCGAAATTCACGATCTTTTCCAGCGCCGGCTGGTAGGCCATGGAATTGGCCTTGCTGGCTCGCGCCACCTTGGCGGGATCTTCGCCCGACAGCAGCATCGGATTGTCGCCGACGATGGCCAGCCGCGCCGTATTCTCCGAGAACGCCTTCGCCATGCCCTCGTAGAGCCAGCCGGCAGCGCGATCAAAACTATCGTCGTGACCGTGGCGGTAGCGCGCCAGCGTCATCTCTTCGTCCGACAGGATCGGTGTGACGATGCCCGCGCCGGCCTTGTAGGCGTGCACGGCGATGCGGCGTACCAAGGGCAGCGCGATCGCCGGTGCGGTCAGCAGCAGATCCTGGCCCGGCCGCAAGCCCAGGCCCACCTTCACCGCCACCTCGGCCAGCCGGTCGAGTTTTGCGGGATCGATGGGAGTTGAGGTATTGCGTTGATCGGTCATGCCGGATCCTCTGCTGACGGGCTCTGTTCCATCTAAGTCTAGCATCGCACGGCGCAAGTGCGCGAGCCAATTGCGCCCCGTGAGCCGAGATACGCAGTTTCACGCATCTTGGTTTTCAACACGTTGCCGCGCCGGCGGCCCGATTGAGCAACGCCAGGGGCATATTTCGGTGAGATAGGCGCCGCGATCGTGGCGCGGCTGCTTCAGCGCAGTCGCTACGAGCCGTCATCCTGTCGAAACTTTAATCCATCGGCACCGGCAGGTTGCTTTACCTCTAGCGTGAGGCGTCGATCGCCTTCGCATGACGAGGAGACCTTGATGTTGAAGTCGTTTCGTTCTGTTGCTGGAGCCGTGCTGCTTGCAAGCCTCGCGGCCGGCGCGATGTCGCCGGCGTCCGCCGCGCCGATCGGCCATCCTTTGGCGGTCGCACCATCGCAATCCGCAAATGTCGAGCAGGTCCGCTGGTACGGACATCGCGGCTGGGGTGGCGGCGCATTCGTCGGCGGCCTCGCCGCCGGCGCGTTGATCGGCGGTGCACTCGCTGCACCTTATTACTATGGTCCAGGCTATCCGCCTCCGCCGCCCGCCTATTATGCAGCACCACCTGCCGACGATGCGGTCGCCTATTGCGTGCAGCGCTACCGGTCCTTTGATCCGAACAGCGGCACCTTTCTCGGCAATGACGGCCGCCGTCATCCGTGTCCGTGACCACCTCGCCGTAACCGCCCGGGTGGGCGCGGCAATTGCGCCTTTGCCCACCCTGCGCAGATCCTGAACACCCCCTCCCCCGGTTCCATCGTCCGCGCCGCCCATCGGCGACATAGCTGGCATCTCTCCAGTTCAGAGCAACCGTCGTGATTGCGATGAACCAGGAGTGCGCTTCGATGGACTCATAGAATCCATACCCAATTGATATTGCCGTTTCAGATGCCTGATTTTGTCGTGAGGCCAGAGTCGTCGCAGTGCAGTTTCTGTTTAGCGATCATCTACTTGACACCGACAGGCGGGAGCTGAGCCGCGATCAGGTTCCCGTCGCAGTCGAGCCGCAGGTGTTCGATCTCGTCGTTCACCTGATGCGGAATCGCGACCGCGTGGTGACGAAAGACGAGTTGATCGACAAGATCTGGCTTGGGCGCTCGGTCTCGGAATCGACCCTGACCAGCCGGATCAATGCCGCGCGCAGGGCGATCGGCGATTCGGGCGCGAGCCAGGCGCTGATCCGCACCGTCGCGCGCAAGGGCTTTCGCTTCGTCGGCGACGTCGAGATGCGGAAAGGCCAGGCCAGCCCGGCCGAACCGGCCGGCCAGGCCAGGGAAGCCCCGGCCGCGCTGCCGCTGCCCGATCGCCCTGCAATCGCCGTGCTGCCCTTCACCAATATGAGCGGCGACCGCGAGCAGGATTACTTTTCCGACGGGATCAGCGAGGACATCATCACTGCGCTGTCGAAGCTGCGCTGGTTCTTCGTCATCGCGCGCAACTCCTCCTTCGTCTACAAGGGCCGCGCGGTGCACATCGGCGAGATCGCCCGCGAGCTCGGCGTGCGCTACGTCGTCGAGGGCAGCGTCAGGCGGAGCGGCGATCGGGTACGCATCTCCGCGCAGCTCAACGACGCCACAACCGGCAGCCATCTGTGGGCCGAGCGCTACGACCGCAGCATCGCCGACGTCTTCGCCGTGCAGGACGAGATCACTGACGCCATCGTCGCCGCGATCGAGCCGCAGCTCTACGCCGCCGAAAGCTTTCGCGCCCAGCAGAAACCGCCGGGAAGTCTGGATGCCTGGGATCTCGTCATGCGCGCGCTGTCGCATTACTGGCGCATCACGCGGGGCGACAATGTCGTAGCCCAGCAGCTGCTCGAGAAGGCGATCGCGATCGATCCGGCCTACGGCAAGGCGCTCGGCCTGCTTGCGACCAGCCACATGTTCGGCGCCCATATGGGCTGGGCCGCCATGGCGGCCACGCTGCCGGTCGCGGAGCGCGCAGCATTCGCCGCGGTCGAGGCCGACCGCGACGACGCCTGGGCCCATCACGGGCTCGGCTACACCTATCTGTTCCGGCGACGCTTCGACGACGCCATTGCCGCATTCGAGCTGGCGCTGCGGCTCAATCCCAATTTCGCGATGACGCATGCCTTCTACGGCGTGACGCTGTGCTATGCGGGCCGCTGGCAAGACGGCGATGCGGCCGCGCGCCGCGCGCTGCGGCTGAGCCCGCGCGATCCCTTCTCGGCGATCTACTGCGGGGTCGCTGCCTATGCGCAGTTCATCGGCCATCGCTACGAGGAAGCGATCCAGTTCGCGCGCGAGTCGCTCAGGCAGCGCAGCGATTTCGTCGGCGCGCATCGCGCGCTGACGGCCGCCGCCGGCATGCTCGGCAATCGCGAGCTGGCGGCCTCCGCACTCGAGGGCCTGCGTCGCGCCCAGCCCAACGTCTCGCTCGCCTGGATCACCAGCGAGCTGCCGATGCAGCGCGCCGAGGATCGCGAGCATTATCTCGAGGGCTTGCGGCGGGCGGGATTGCAGTAGAAGTCGGGGCCGCATTGACCGCGCCCCCTCTCCCACAAGGGGAGCAGGGAACGCAGCGCGCTGCTTGGCTACTTCCGTGCCGTCTCGCCTACTCCTTCATCATCTCGCCGCTGCCGCCGAACTCTGCCGGAAAATCCTTCAGCTTGGGCAGGCCGTCGTGCATCGGCAGCACGGTGTCGGCGTAGTTGACGTGGACGGCGGGCACGAACGCCAGCGTCGGGATGGCGGCGGTGAAGACGTCGATCAAGCCGAGCGGCGGATGGCTGGTCATGAGATGGCCGCCGCACTTGCGGCAATATTTGCGCTGGCTGAGCGGCGTCTTGGCGTAGGTCGCGATGTGATCGGCGCCTTCAGTGATGCGCACAGCCTCCGGCTTCCACAGACTGAACGCAGTGACCGGTCCGCCCGACCACGAGCGGCAGGAGCGGCAATGGCAATAACCCATCGCCTCCGGCGCGCCCGTCACTTCGATCGCGACTGCGCCGCAGAAGCAGTTTCCGACGTGTTTCATTTCGGTGTTCTCCTTGGATGATGAATGCCTCGTCTCCCTCTCCCCGTTCTTACGGGGCCGCGACGAGCTTCGCTCGCGCTGAGAGGGTTGGGGTGAGGGGCTGCTTCCGCATTCACGTTGACAGCCGGACTCGCGGAAGCTCCCCCTCACCCGGAATTCGCGCTTCGCTCGAATTCCGGCCTCTCCCCGCAGGCGGGGAGAGGCGAAGAGCTGATCACGCCGACCGGCGCCAGGGAATAAGCATCGATACGCGCTGTTTGTATTGCCGGTACTCGTCGCCAAACAGCGCGACGAGGTCGCGCTCCTCGAGCATGATGCCGAGCAGGATGTAGAGCGTGATCACGGATGCAAACAGCAGATGCCCCACGGTCATCGTCGGCGCGGCCCAGATTGCGATGATGAAGCCGAGATAGAGCGGATGGCGGACGAATTTGTAGAACAGTGGCGTCCTGAACCGCGGCGGCGAGGCCTGCTTGTCGACCAGTCGCTGGGTGACCTGCTGCAGGCCGAACAGCTCGAAATGATTGATCAGGAAGGTCGAGGTGAAGACCAGCACCCAGCCGGCAAAGGATAGCGTGACGATGGTCGCGGCAACATCCGGGTCCTGGACGTCCCATATGATCGCCGGCAGCGGCCGCCACTGCCAGAACAGCAGCAGCAGCGACAGGCTCGCCAGCAACACATAGGTGCTGCGCTCCACATGCTTTGGCACAAACTGCGTCCACCACGCCTTGAACTGCTGCCGTGCCATCACGCTGTGTTGAACGGCAAACAGCGCCATCAGGAGCAGATTGATGGTGACGGCCTCGATCGCGGACGAGTCGGTTCCGGTGTCGATGCTTTTCGGCACCACCAGGCCCATGACGAAGCCGATGGCATAGAGGATGGTCACGAGAAATACGAGATAGGCCGCAACTCCGTACAGAAAGGCGATGAACCTGAAGACTTTGGAGCCCGCGACATCCGGGCTGATATGCACGTCGGAATGAACTTGGCTCATATGTAGCTCCGTTGTGCCGGGAGTCGGCACTTCTTTGGTCGCTGCACCGTGCCGCATTGGACGTGCCAGAACTTTTGCGGACGATTGATTTTCGCCTGAGACGACGCTGATTTTTGCTTGAGACCAACAGACGTGCGATTTCGCTTTGAAAATCATGTGCTGGACAGCGACCTGCGCGAGCTGACGCGTGACGGCGCTCCGGTTCCATTGCAGCCGCAGGTCTTCGATCTGCTCGTGCACCTCGTGACGCAGCGGGGCCGCGTCGTCACCAAGGACGACCTGATCAGCCAGGTCTGGGACAACCGCATCGTCTCGGACTCTGCGCTGAATAGCCGCATCAACGCGGCGCGAAAGGCGCTCGGCGATGACGGCGCGGCGCAGCGGCTGATCAAGACCATCCCGCGCAAGGGTTTTCGCTTCGTCGGCGACGTCCTGGACGAGACGCCGGCGCCGCCTGCAGCCGAGACGAGGGCGCCACGGAGCGCGCCCGAGCGCCCGGTGATCGCGGTGCTGGCGTTCGAGAACATGAGCGACGATCCCGAGCAGGAGTATTTCTGCGACGGGATCGCCGAGGACATCCTCACCGCGCTGTCGAAGGTGCGCTGGTTCCTGGTGATCGCCCGCAACTCGTCCTTCACCTACAAGGGACGCGCCGTCCATATCAGGCAGATCGCCGAGGAACTCGGCGTCGGCTATGTCGTCGAAGGCAGCGTGCGCAAAGCCGGCGGCCGCGTGCGGATCACTGCACAGCTCAACGATGCCGTCACCGGCAGCCACATCTGGGCCGAGCATTACGATCGCGAGCTCGGCGACGTCTTCGCCGTTCAGGACGAGATCACCAACGCGATCGTCGCGGCGGTCGAGCCGCAGATCTACGCGGCGGAGAATTTTCACGCCCGGCGCAAGCAGCCGGCGAGCCTGGACGCCTGGGATCTCGTGATGCGAGGGCTGTCGCACTACTGGCGCGTGACGCGGCAGGATCATCTGATGGCGCAGGCGCTGCTCGCGCAGGCCATCGCGATCGATCCCGACTACGGCCAGGCCCAGTCGATGCTGGCGGCAAGCCACATGTTCGGCGTGCATCTCGGCTGGGCGGAGCTTGCGACCGCGGCACCGGTCGCGGAGGCCGCCGCGCTCGCGGCGGTCAAGTGCGACCATGAGGATGCCTGGGCGCATACCGCGCTCGGCAGCGTCTACTTCTCGACGCGGCGGCTCGACGACGCGCTGTCGGAGTTCGAGCAGGCGCTCAGGCTCAACCCGAATTTCTCGCTGGCGCAGGGCTATTACGCGCTGGCGCTGTCCTATGCCGGCCGTTCGAGCTGCTCGTTCGAGGCGGCGCAAAAGGCCATCCGCCTCAGTCCGCGCGATCCGTCGCTCGCGATCTACTACGGGATCGCCGGCTATGCCCGCTTCACCGAGCGCCGCTATGACGAGGCGATCGCACTGGCCCGAGAGGCGATCCGCCACCGCGGCGATCTCACCGGCGCCTATCGCGTGCTCGCGGTCTCGGCCGGAATGGCCGGCGATCAGGAGCTCGCCGCATCAGCCTTGCGGGAGCTGCGCCGCACCCAACCCAACATCTCACTCGCCTGGATCACGACGCAACTGCCCTGGCGGAGCGAAGCGGATCGCGAGCACTATCTGGAGGGATTTCGAAGGGCGGGGTTGAGCTGAGGAAGATCAAACGCTCGATGCGAATTCGTCGAGCACCTTGTTGAACGCTTCCGCCTTCTCCCATTGCGGCGCATGGCCGGCGCCGTCGATCACCTGCACCTCGCCGCGCCACAGCGTCGGCGCCGCCAGTCGCTGGAGATAGCCGAGATCGACGATCTGCTCGTCACGGCCGTGGACGATCGCAAGCGGAATTTTGAGATTGCGGACGATCTCGGCCTCGTCGGAGATGTGGCCGGCCTGGACGTGGGCGCCGAGATAGCCCCGGGCGTTGCCGTCCGTGTTGCGGAAGTCCGCGACGACGAAATCGGGAATCGGCGCATAGCCGGGCGCGAAGGCCGATTTCGTCCATTCCTCGATCTCGGCCTCGCCCGGCTTCGGCGTGAACACCGTGGCCGACAGGCTCTTGAAGCCGGAAAAGCCGTCCGGCATCTTGCCGACCGGCGGCGTGCCGAAGATCATCAGGCCGGCGGCCATCGGCAGCGCAGCCGCCGCATTGAGCACGGCATGGCCGCCGAGGCTCCAACCGACCACCACGGCGTTTTTCAGATCGAGCTCACGGGCGATCGCGGCGATGACGGCCGCATAGCCCGGGCCTGAATAGTCGGCTTCCGGATCGGGCGGCGGCGACGACGCGCCGTGGCCCGGCAGGTCGATCGCGATCACGCGGAATTTTGCACCCAGCGGCCCCTGCAATTGCTTCTGCCAGATCCGGGACGAAGACGAGTTACCGTGGATCAGGAGGATCGGGCGGCCGGTGCCTGCGCTCTCAAAGCCTGCGATGTTCTGGGCGCCGATCTGCAGGCGCAGCGGACGTAGGCCGGGTCCTGGAAAAGGCTGATCATTCATGATCCACCGATCTGGTTGTTGAAACTGTTTTTGGCGATCTGACGCATCTTGGCAGGCGGCGCCGAACAGTGCCATCGCCATTGCGCTTCGCCCGCAATGATGAACGCGACACCCTCGCGAAATTGACCTGCATCAATGGCTGCTCCGGACGGCCGACCGGGCCTTCGCCCGTGACCTCAGGGAGGTGCACGAGGCGCTCGCCAACGCGCTCCTGATCCTGGTCGGCCTGCATGCCGCCGCCGCGCTTCTTCACCACTACGTGCTGCGCGACCGCACCCTTAAGCGCATGCTGCCGTGGTCGCGGGGCTGACCAGCCGACCTGTCACACCCCGCCGCACGCGGTCAGCGGATCGTAGTCATTGCGCATCAGCATCGCGTGGAGCTGGCGGCGGCGGATGCCCATGTTACCGCCGTCGAAGATCGGCAGCGCGAGCGCGTCCTGCAACAGGCGGCCGAAGGGCGCCTCATTGTCGTAGCTGTCGATGCCGACGACGCGCATCAGGTCGGTGATGACGCGGACGGCAGCCTCCGAGCCGAAAATCTTGGCCTGGATCGCGAGCTCATCGGCGCCGGGCGATTGCGTATCCAGCGCGTGGCAGGCGCGCCAGCTCAAATAGCGCGCGGCTTCGATCGTAGTCTTGGCATCGGCCAGCGCATAGCCGACCGCCTGATGCTCGATGACCGCATGCACGCCGCCGCGCTTCTCGGTGCGGGCGAAATGCAGCGCGTAATCGAAGGCGGCGCGCATGAGCGCAACGCCGAAGATGCAGACCAGCGCCGCGGTGCCGGTGAAGGCAGCGGACGCCAGCATCAGGCCTGCGCCTTCCTGGCCCAGAAGATTCTCGCGCGGCGCGGTGACCTCGCGCAGGCCGAACTGCGGCACGAGATGCGCGCGATGGCCGATCGCGTCGATGGCGCGCTCGAACACGATGCCGCTCGACGGTCCCTCGACCGCGATGATCGACACGCCCTGCTCCGGCGGCGCGTTCGCACTCGTCCGGCACACCACGCAGAGCACGTCGGCACCCGTGCGATTCCAGCCGGTGGCCGAGGACACCCATTTCTTGCGGCCATTGATCACCCAATTGTCGCCGACGAGTCTTGCGGTGGTGCGCACGCCCTCACCTGGCGGGGGCGAGGCCGCATTGGCGCTGCCGCCGGGCTCGGACGAGCAGAAACCCGCAAGTGGCGCGCCGCTCGTTTTGAGGAACGGCGCAAGCAGCCGGCCGCATTGCTCCGGCGTGCCGCCGAGCAGCAGCGGCAGCAGACCGAGTACCGTGCCGAGCATGGTCAGCGTCACGCTCGGGTTCACCGCGTAAAATTCCTCCGCCATGATCGCCATATCGACGAGGCCGGCATTGTCGCCGCCAGCGGGCTGCGGGATGCATTGGCGCAAATAGCCGGCGGCGACCATGGCTTCATAGGTCGGCCGGGTCGCAAGGAAGCGTTCCTCGGGCGTTACCAGCCGTTCGGCCTTGCGCGCTTCGGCCAGCACATCTTTCGCGAATTTGCGGGACTGAAGCTGCAGCTCGCGCTGCGCCGGTGATAGCGTGAAATCGATCGCCATTGAACGTCTCCCTCGCTGCGGTCGGCTGCGAGGGTGCGCGATGCGGGCACGGAAAATCTTGGACGGCAGCGCCCGAGTTCTTGGACGAGAGTGAACTAGCCGCCGTTCCCCATGGTGCGGCGGAACTCGCGCGGGGCGAGGCCGTGCTGGCGCTTGAACAGGCGGTTGAAGTGGGAGATGTCGCTGAAGCCGGCCTCGAAGGCGATCTCGGCGATGGTCTTCTCACCATGCCGCACGTCGAGCAGGTTGCGCGCACAGGCCAGGATCCGCCGGTCGTTGACATGCTCGCCGACGGAGCGACCGGTGGTGGCGAACAGCCGGTGCACGTAGCGCTCTGAGCAGCGGAAGCGCGCCGCGAGTTGCGTGGCATCGAGCTCGGAATCGTCGCTGTGGCGGTCGATATGGTCGAGCATCATCGGCAGCAGCACCGGTGCGTGGACGCGCGCGGCAGGCAGATCAGCCATCAGCGCCGGCGCATGTGCGATCAATTCGACGACATGCGCACCGCTCTGCGCGGCGACAGCGGGCGCGGCGAGGCACAGCTCGGCATAGCTTGCGAGCGTGCGCGAGAGCGCGCGGCCGCCTTCGGTTCGCGACAGCGCCAGCCGCGGCCGGTCGGAGAAGCTTTGCGGCAGCAGCCGCCGCGGGACGGCGAAGCAATAGAGGCGGAAGTCGCGGACGTTGGCGATCTCGAACGGCTCGGTGGTATCGGCGACCGCGAGATCACCGGGCGTAGAGACCTGCTCGTGACCGCGCTGCATGGTGCGGCCCAGGCCGTCGAGCTGGAGATTGACGAAGCAGAGATCGTCCGAGCTGCGCGCGATATGGCTGCGCAGCCGAAGCACCCGGTGGCTCGTGGCCTTCACCAGCGAGATCTGGATCGGCGCGGCGGCGCTGCGCGCGATCGAGCCTTCGAAGGGACGGTCGGCAAGCTTCTGCGGCTCGAGCCGGACGAAGGCCGCGGCGAGATCGTCGGCCCAGCTACCGAAAGGCTCATCCACGCGAAAGGGTTTTGCTGACCATTCCATGGGCGCGCGCCCTGAATTGGAGGAAGCTGCAGACATGAATTCTGTTTAGACGCCGGCGGGCAAAACCATACCGTCGAGCTGATAGCCGGTCAAATCGAGGAAGCGCCGGCGGGGCGGACGGCGATATCGCCTACTTCGCCTTGCGAAGATGCACGACGACGTCGAGGCGGACGATATCGTGCCCCGGCAACGCCTCCGGCATCTTCGTGAAACTGAGCCCCTCGGAGACGTCGACCAGAATGTCCTCGCCTTCGAGGTAGAAGTGCGGATGCACGCTGGTGTCGGTATCGAAGAACGATTTCAGGCCATCGGCTGCGATCCGGCGCAACAGGCCCGCCTCGGTGAACTGGTTCAGCGTGTTGTAGACGGTTGCGAGCGACAACCGCATGTTCGCCGCGGTCGCCTCCTCGAACAGCAGCTCTGCCGTGACATGCCGGTGGCCGTTCAGGAACAGGAGCTGCCCCAGATCCACGCGCTGGCGCGTCGGTCTCAATCCGGCATCGCGCAGCAATTGCACGCAGCGGGCAAGGCCGAGGTCGCGCGCATCGCATTCCGTCACAAGCTCAGCTTCGATGGCATCGCCCGTGAAGACGTTCGGGAGGTTATCCATGTTGCAATCGGATCGCAGAAATGGCTGTTCCGCTTTGATCCGGATCAAATTCAGCGGACGGGCCGTCTAACGAACCAGCACGCAACTGCAGCCATTCCGTCATTGCGAGCGCAGCGAAGCAATGACGGGCTTGTTGCGGCAGCGCACGACGCTTCATCGGACGGGCGAGCGGCCGCCGAGGCAAAGTCCTTATTTCGTGGCCTTCACCTGCGTCGGCTTCGGCGGCGAGGCGGCGGCCCATTCCTTGTCGGCGCGGGGACCGTTGACGTCGCCGGTCAGGCCGACGAGCTGGCCGGACTGGACGTCGAGGGTCTGCTGCCAGGTCTGGGTCTGGCACAAGAACCTGATCAGGCAGCCCTTGAGCTTCAGTCTGTCGGCGGCCTCGCGCCACAGCGAGACGGAATAGCGCTTGCCGTCCTCGGCGTTGTAGATCTCGCCTGCAAAGCGGCCATCCGGTGTCGCCTCGAGGCCCATGATGAGCTGATGGCCGAGCAGCGCGCGGGCGCGCTTGTCGGGATCGGGATTTTCGCTGTCGCGGAGCGGCTGGCCGCGTGCATCCAGCGGCGTCTTCATCCAGACGATAAAGCCGCAGATGCGGTCGCGGCCCACCCCGCAGCGCTCGAGCCGGATGCGGGCGCGGCCGTCCTCGGTGAGCCATGTGCCGGCGGGATCGGCGGGGCTCATCGCGCCGGCGCGGCCGTCGAAGATCATCAGCACGACGGTGATCGCGACGCGGACGACGATGCGAAGAAGGATGTTCATCTCTCGGCCTCTCTCACTTCAATTCAGTTGCGCCATGAAGGCGTCGGCGCCCTTGTCGATGCCGGCCGTGGCAGCGGCGAGCGAGCCGACGCTCGCCTTGATGTCATAGGCGTTCGGGTATTGCTTGGTGACGTAAGCGCTGAGCAGGCGCGAGGTCGAAGCGTCGAAGATCTCGACGCCGTAGATGACCGAGCCGGTCAGCGTGCCCTCGCCGTCACGTGCGGCCTGCACGCCGTTATAGACGGCGCCCGCGACATCGAAGCGCGACAGCGTGCCAAGCACCGGCGTGTTGGTGACCGCGCCGGTCAAGGTCAGCCGCACGCGCAGCGTGTTCGGGCCGCGGGCGTTCACCAGTGCAAAGCGGCCGCGAAGCCTGTCGGCAAAGCGGTTCTGCATGTAGGCAGCGAGCGTCGCCTTGTCCTTGTCGGACATGTCGCCGAACTGGTGATCCCTGCCGCGGTAGATCGTGACGGGGTCGAGGATGACTTTATTGTAGGTGCGCCAGTCGACCTGCGTGGAGTAGCGGTAGGGCACGCGGCCGGAGGTGTCCGACTTGTCCGGCGCCATGTAGGCCGACGACGCCATCTCCGAATAGGGCACCGGCGTCACGCTGGCGCAGCCGACCACAACGGCGCACAGCGCGAGCGTTACCAGACCGCGCATGGCGATCGAGCGATCCATTCCATACTCCTCTTAAGGCGCAACGAGAGGCAGCGGCGACCGCAGCCGCGTACGGGACAAGAACGCGGCTGCGGTGCTCACAATTACCGACCCAAGGCATCTTCCGGGGCCATGATCCGACGCCTTGGGCCGGCTCTCAGTGCTTCCTTCTATAAAACCGACTAGACGGTTTGTAAAGCATGGAAATACGGCTGACGCCTTTGGTCGCGGACAGAGGTTAATGAGGCGATCGAAGCAGGATTGTTAACGGCGAATCAGGCGCGCTTGCGCGCCGCCTTCGCGGCGCGCGGCTTGGCAGGCCTTTCCAGCGCGCTCCACTGGCTGTCGTCGAGCAGGCGCGCGAACAGGCGCTGATGCTCCTCCTTGCTGAGCGGAGACATGCCGAACAGACCGCTGAGCAGCAGTCCGCGTGCAGCGGCCCAGCGCAGCAATGCAAGATCCGGGTCGGCGGCCTCAGCCTTGATGGCCGCGACCCTCTTCATCTCACGATCGCGTGGCAACGACATCAGGCCGGGGTTTTCGACCATGGCCGCAACCAGCGCCAGCGCCGCCGAATTCGGCGACGCGGCCGCTTCGCGGACTGTCGCGAGCTGGGTTGCGAGCGCGGGGTTCGCGGAAGTCGCGCTCACCTTCGCCATATAACGGGTCGAAAATTCCTCGAAATGCGCCATCTGCCGCTCGAGCAGCGCCTTGAGCACCGCTTCCTTGGTGCGGAACTGGTGCATCACGCCCCCCTTGCTCAGGCCGCTCTCGCGCGCGATGGCGTCGAGCGTCAGCCGGCCGGGTCCGTCGCGCGCAATGATGGCAATCGCCGCTTCCAGCGCAGCGTTGCGAGATCGTTCCGAGCGGGTGGCGTTGTCCATGGCGGACTTGTCTCCGTGACAGGGAGATGAATCAAGTGAAAACAGGATCGCGCTGTACATTTTTTGTGCGACGACTGTCGAGACTTTCATCTTGCAGCGCGGAACGGGACCTGTGAGCCTCGACGATGGATGGGGATTTGGATGGGCCGGCCGCAGCCTTGCGCGCGACGATGACGCGTGCGCGCTCGCGGGTGTCGCCTAGGAAAGAAAAGAAAAGACATGTCGAAACGAGTGTTGCTTGGTCTCCTCCTGAGCATCGGTGTGGCGGCCGCGGCGGCGCAGGAGCCCAAGACGGGCGGCGTGATCAACGCGGTGATCCAGCCCGAGCCCCCCGGCCTAATGCTTGCGATGGTCCAGAACGGTCCGGTCCAGATGGTGTCGGGCAATATTTTCGAGGGCCTGCTCCGCTACAGCCCCAAGCTCGAGCCGCAGCCGGAGCTCGCCGAGAGCTGGGCGGTCAGCGAAGACGCCAAGACCTACACTTTCAAGCTCAGGAAGGGCGTGACCTGGCATGACGGCAAGCCCTTCACCTCCGCCGACGTACTTTTCTCGATCGAGATGCTGAAGCAGACTCACGCGCGCGCCCGCAACAACCTCGTGCAGGTCGACAAGGTCGAAGCGCCGGACGACTATACCGTGGTGTTCACGCTGAAGCAGCCGTTCGGCCCGTTCCTCGGCATCTTCGAGGTCGGCTCGATGCCGATGGTGCCGAAGCATCTCTATGAGGGCACCGACTGGAAGACCAACCCTTATAATAACGCGCCGGTCGGTACCGGCCCCTTCATGTTCAAGGAGTGGCAGAAGGGCTCTTTCATTCGGCTGGTGAAGAATCCGAACTATTACGAGAAAGGAAAACCCTATCTCGACGAGAATCTACTGGCAGATCATTCCCGATGCCGCCGCGCGCTCGGTGGCGTATGAGACCGGCAAGGTCGACGTGCTGCCTGGCGGCTCCGTGGAAAATTTCGACGTGCCGCGGCTGTCCAAGCTGAAGGACACCTGCGTCACCGGCGCGGGCTGGGAATTCTTCTCGCCGCTGTCATGGCTGTGGCTGAACAACCGCCAGGGTCCGACCGCGAACAAGAAGGTGCGCCAGGCGATCATGTATGCGATCGACCGCGATTTCGCGAAAGACGTGATCTGGAACGGTCTCGGCAAGGTCGCGACGGGCCCGTCGGCCTCGACCATCAAGTTCTACACCGACGACGTGCCGAAATACGCTTACGACCCGGCCAAGGCCAAGGCGCTGCTCAAGGAAGCCGGCTACAACGGCGAGAAGATCCGCCTGTTGCCGCTCGCTTATGGCGAGACCTGGCAGCGCTGGGGCGAGGCCGTGAAGCAGAACCTCCAGGACGTCGGCATGAACATCGAGACGATCGCGACCGATGTCGCCGGCGGCAACCAGAAGATCTCCGACTGGGACTACGACATCGCCTTCACCTATCTCTACCAGTACGGCGATCCCGCGCTCGGGGTAGGGCGCAACTACGTCTCCAGCGCGATCGCCAAGGGCCAGGTGTTCAACAATGTCGAGGGCTACTCCAATCCGGAGATCGACAAGCTGTTCGCCGACGGCGCGGTGGCAACCCCGGATTCCAAGCGCAAGGAGATCTACGAGAAGGCCCAGAAGATCCTGGTCGACGACGTGCCGGTGGCATGGCAGCTCGAGCTGCAATTCCCGACCATCACCCGCTGCAAGGTCAAGGACCTGATCACCACGGCGATCGGCGTCAACGACGGCTTCAAGGACGCATGGCTCGACAAGTAGTGATGATTTGCGCCTGACCTCTGCCATGACTGTCGCCGCATGAGCTCCGATCGAGCCGCAAACTCGCTGCACCTCTCCCGCTTGCGGGGGAGGTCGCCGCGCGCAGTGCGGCGGGTGGGGGCTCTCTCCACTCAGGGGCCTTCTCCGCAGAGACACCCCCACCCCTGTCCTCCCCCGCAAACGGGAGAGGGAGTGCACCGCCGTCGCGGCAACATCCGACTCAATCTCACTGCGCTATAGATATGCTCTCCTTCATTGCTCAGCGTGTCGTGAAGGGCGTGATCGTGCTGCTTGCGATCGTCGTCCTCAATTTCTTCCTGATCCGGCTTGCGCCCGGCGACCCCGCCATCGTGATGGCGGGCGAGGCCGGGGCCAGCGACCAGGTCTTCGTCAAGCAGCTGCGCGAGAAGTTCGGCCTCGACAAGCCGCTGCCCGAGCAGCTCTTCATCTACGTCAGGGGCGTCGTGACCTTGGATCTCGGCTTCTCCTTCCGCCAGCAGGCGCCGGTCGCGAAGCTGATCCTGGAGCGGCTGCCGGCAACGCTGCTGCTGACGCTCACGGCCTTCGCGATCTCGCTTGCGCTCGGCATCCTCTTCGGCACGCTAGCTGCGCGTTTCGCCGGAACTTGGCTCGATACCGCCGTCACCGTGTTCGCGCTGATCTTCTATGCGACGCCGATCTTCTGGGTGGCGTTGATGGGCATCCTCCTGTTCTCGGTCACCGTCGACTGGCTGCCGAGCTTCGGCTTCGAGACCGTCGGCGGCAACTACCGGGGCTTTGCCCACGTGCTCGACGTCGCCGCACATCTGATCATGCCGGCGATGACGCTCGGCCTGTTCTTCATGGCGACCTATACCCGCATGACCCGTGCCTCGATGCTGGAGGTGAAGCGGCTCGACTTCGTCAAGACCGCGCGCGCCAAGGGCCTTTCCGACGCAGTGATCCAGCGCCGCCACGTGCTGCGCAATGCGCTGCTCCCGGTCGTCACGCTCGCAGGCGTGCATTCGGGAACGCTGATCGGCGGCGCCGTGATCACCGAGACCGTGTTCGCCTGGCCCGGCATCGGACGCCTGATGTATGACGCGCTGCTGCAGCGGGACTACAACCTCCTGCTCGGCGTCTTCGTGATCTGCTCGGCCATGGTGCTGATCTTCAACCTCATCACCGACCTCGTCTACCGCCTGGTCGATCCGCGCATCGAGTTCGCCGCATGAAGCAGTTCTTAGCCTCGATGTTGCGCAACCCGAGCGGGCTGATCGGACTGATCATCCTGCTGCTCGCGATCGCGGTTGCCGTGTTCGGCCCGCTGCTGTTCCCGAACTCGCCGTGGCGCATGGTGCAGCGGCCGTTCCTGCCGCCCTTCACGCTCTCGACCGTGCCGCTCGGCACCGACGCGCTCGGGCGCGACGTGTTCGCCGGCCTGATTTTCGGCGCGCGCGTGTCGCTGCTGGTCGGCCTCGTCTCGACGCTGGTCGCGCTGATCGTCGGCGTGCCGATCGGCGCCATCGGCGGCTATTTCGGCGGCAAGGTCGACGACGTCTTGATGCGCTTCACCGAGCTCTTCCAGACCATTCCGAGCTTTGCGCTCGCGATCGTGCTGGTCGCGATCCTCCAGCCGTCGATCTACTCGATCGTGGCTTCGATCGCGGTGGTGAGCTGGCCGCCGGTCGCGCGTCTGGTGCGCGGCGAGGTGCTGTCGCTGCGCACCCGCGAATATGTCCAGGCCGCCGTTGTCACCGGCCAGAGCAATGGCTGGATCATCTGGCGCGAGATCCTGCCCAACGCGCTGTCGCCCGTGATCGTGCTGGCCTCGCTGATGGTCGCAACCGCGATCCTGCTGGAATCCTCGCTGTCGTTCCTCGGCCTCGGCGATCCCAACCTGATCTCCTGGGGCTACATGGTCGGCGCCGGCCGTACCGTGATCCGGCAGGCCTGGTGGATCACCGTGTTTCCCGGCATCGCGATCCTGATCTCGGTGCTCGGCCTCAATCTGATCGGCGAGGGCCTCAACGACGCGCTCAATCCGCGGCTGTCGCGCGAGGGGCGATGACGATGATGATGACCGCCCCGCCCGTCGTCTCGATCAAGGATTTGCGGATCGCGCTGCCCAAGGGCGCCGAGCGGCCCTTCGCCGTCGACGGCGTCTCGCTCGATCTGATGCCCGGCAGGATCGTCTGCGTCGTCGGCGAGTCCGGCTCCGGCAAGTCGATGTGCGCGCATGCGCTGATGGGGCTGCTGCCCGGCACCGTCAGCGTCACCGCCGGCGAGGTCCAGTTCGAGGGCCGCGATCTCCTGAAGCTCGACGATGACGGCTGGCGCGATTTGCGCGGCCGGCGCCTGGCGATGATCTTCCAGGAGCCGATGACCGCGCTCAACCCGTTGATGCGGATCGGCGACCAGATGGCGGAGATGTTCGAGGCGCATGATTTGCTGACGCCGAAGCAGCGCCGCGCCAAGGCGGTGTCGCTGGCGCGCGAGGTCGGCCTGCCCGACCCCGAACGCATCGTTCGGGCTTATCCGCACCAGCTCTCCGGCGGCCAGCGCCAGCGCGCGATGATCGCGATGGCGCTGGCGCTCGAGCCCGCGGTGCTGGTCGCGGACGAGCCGACCACCGCACTCGACGTCACCACGCAGGCGCAGATCCTGAAGCTGATCCGCAACCTCCAGCGCAACCGCAACATGGCGGTGATGTTCATCACCCATGATTTCGGCGTGGTCGCCGATATCGCCGACCAGGTCGTGGTGCTGCGCCATGGCAAGGTGGTGGAGGAAGGCCCGGCCACGGCCGTCTTCACCAAACCGCAGCACGACTACACCAAGGCGCTGCTCGCGGCCGTGCCCTCGATGGATCCGCCTGCGCGAACGCCGCTCGATGATCGGGCCAAGGCCGTCGAAGTGATCGGGCTGGACAAGACCTATGTCACCTCGGGCGGCTGGTTCCGCGAGGACCGCAGAGTGGACGCGGCGCGCGAGGTCAATTTCAGCATTCTCAAAGGCGAGACGCTTGGTCTCGTCGGCGAATCCGGCTCCGGCAAATCCTCCGTGGCGCGGCTCGTGATGCGGCTGATCGAGCCGGATCGCGGCACGGTGCGAATCGGCGACACCGATCTGACGTCGCTTGCCGGCAGGGCGCTGCGCGCCGAGCGCCACCGCATCCAGATGATTTTCCAGGATCCGTTCGCTTCGCTCAACCCGCGGCGCAAGATCGGCCACATCATCGCCGACGGCCCGATCGCCGCCGGCACAGAGCCGAAGGTGGCGTTCGACCGCGCGCGCGATCTCCTCAAGCTGGTCGGCCTGGATGCGGGCGCGCTCGAGCGCTTTCCGCACGAATTCTCCGGCGGCCAGCGTCAGCGGGTCGGCATTGCCCGGGCGCTCGCGCTCGAGCCCGAGATCATCGTCGCGGACGAGGCGGTCTCGGCGCTCGACGTCTCCGTGCAAGCGCAGGTCTTGAGGCTGCTGGAAGACCTGAAGACGCGGCTCGGCCTCTCGATGCTTTTCATCACCCACGATTTGCGCGTCGCGGCGCAAATCTGCGACCGCATCGCGGTGATGCAGCGCGGCGCTATCGTCGAGTTGAAGCCGACGGCGCAGCTCTTCGCGGCGCCCGAGCACAGCTACACCCGCGAGCTGCTCGCCGCCGTGCCGGGACAGAAGGAGCGCACGCCGGCGACGTGAGGCGATCAGTCGCGCGGACGACGCGCCTCGCGACCGTGGCCTTTCTTGACCTTAACCACCGCGTGCAGCATCGTTTTGAAGTCCTTGATCGCCTGGTCGCGCTTGAGCGTACCATCGGCATCGCCTTCCAAATGCTCGATGACCGCGAGCAGCGCGTCCGCGATCTGGCCGATCTGCCTGCCGTAGCTGCCGACATCCGACAGCACGTCCCTCTCGACCTCGGGCGCCGAGGATTGCCCGACCGTGATGTTGACCAGCCCGAACTGGCTGCCGGTGGGGCTGAAGAACGACGGATAAATAGACTGCACGACATCCCCCGACAGGGGCAGCTTGAACACAGGCATGCGAATTCCCCTCGCTGACGCTCGACCGGCGGCGAGAGACTAGCACGATCGCGCCCGCCTTCGGATCGACCCGAATCAGCGCTAGTGCATTCACCTCATCGACTTCGCTTAACCGAGGTGACATGACGGGCCCCGAACTGAAGCAATTGCGCGTCGACCTGTCCGAGGCGATCGGCCGGGAGCTCACGGTCGCGGATATGGCGAAGCTGTGCGGCCTGCCGGCTGCGAGCGGGACCGTGACGATCCGGCGCTGGGAGGTGCGCGGCCCGAGTGCATCGGCGGCCAAGGTGCTCGGCGTGCTCGCGATGGCGAGCGAGCGTTATCCGATCCTCGACAAGTTCGACATCTTCGATCGCCACACCATCGCCGAGAAGGACCGGCCCGCGCAACGCGAAAAGTTTCGCGAGCAGATGCGCGAGGAAGTACGCAGGCGTTTGGCTTGAGGAAGAGCGGCCAATCGTCTCCACAAACGCTGCGCGTTAAGCCATCCTTCACCGTTTCTTAAAGCCCTGTTAAGCACGAAACGCATTTGCCCGCCAATAGGTTGGCTTGGCGGCGACTGTGCCACGCATGTGACAGCATTTTAGTCAAAAGCCCGCTATCTGCGAAAGCAACGACGGCGCGGAAAGCGCGCCTGCCGGGAATGAAGTGTTGGAGTTAGAGACGATGAAGAAGATTCTGTTCGCGACCGTTGCGCTATTCTCGTTAAGCGCCGCCGCGCCCGCCGTCGGTGCCGATCTCGGCGCCCGCCCCTATTACAACAAGGCGCCTGCGCCGGCTTATGCCGCGCCGATCTACAACTGGACCGGCTTCTATCTCGGTGCGCATCTCGGCGGCGCGTTCTCGAGCGACAGCAATTTCAACGGCCTCACCACCGGCAACAACGGCAACGGCCGCTTCCTCGGCGGTCTCCAGGTCGGCGCGGACTGGCAGTTCCACCCGAACTTCGTGGTCGGCGTCGAAGGCCAGTACTCCTGGCTCTCCGGCAGCGTCGGCGCGGTGTTCCCGAGCGGCTATGCCTACACCAACGACCAGCGTGGGCTCGGCTCGATCACCGGCCGCGTCGGCTACACCTGGGGTCCGGGCCTGATCTACGTGAAGGGCGGCTACGCCTATTCGGACAACAACGAGCGTGTGGCGCTCGGCGGCGCGCCGGTCGCGTTCGCGATCTCGGGCGATCATCGCAACGGCTACACGGTCGGCGCCGGTCTCGAATACATGTTCGCCCCGAGCTGGTCGGCCAAGGCTGAATACCAGTACTACAATTTCGGCAGCGCCACCTTCACCGCTCCGGCCGCGCTCGTGCCGGCCGGCAGCTTCACCACCGACGATCACACCGTGAAGGCGGGCGTCAACTACCGCTTCAACTGGGGCGCCCCGATGGCCGCGCGTTACTGATCGCTAACCACAACCGATCTTGCGGGAAGGGCCGGCATCTCGCCGGCCCTTCTTTTTTCGTCGTGTGGAAAGAGCGCAAGCAATTGCGGCACTTGCGATTTTTTAACTCGCTACCCCGATACTGCCGCCCGCAAAATATAAAGTAATCGGCGTGGGGGAATTCTGATGGCGATCCGTGTGGGCCTGGGCAGATCAAGGCCTCGTGTCTCGTTGCCGAAATGGGGCGTGCGCGGCAGCCTGTTCGCCGCCTTTGCCGTGATCGCGGGCATGGGCCTCGTGATCTCGGCGGGAGCCGGCTATGTGCTGCAAAATCTCGGCGAGCGCATGGTCGATCTGAGCGGACGCGACATTCCGCGTCTCGCCGCAAGCCTGCAACTATCCGCCCTGAGCGCGAGCCTCGCGGCACAGGGACCGGCACTGCTCGCCGCGCCGAGCGATGACGCGCTGAACGAGCGCACCAAGAAGCTCAAGGAATTGCAGCAGCAGGTCCAGCAGAAGCTCGGCGAGATCATCGAGCTCGGCGCCGACAAGACGGTCGTCACGGGACTTAACGACACCATCAAGAACCTCAATGAGGCAGCGCAAAGCCTGACCTCGGCCGCGCGCGAGCGGCTCGACGTCGCGGCCCTTCACGACAAGCAATACGATGCGCTCCGCAAGGCGCAGGGCGATTTCGTCGGCGCGGCAAGCCCCGCGATGCTCAATGCGCAGACCCAGGTGAACGCGATTCTCGGCTCGGCGAACCTGTCGGCCGAGGACGCCACCGAAGCGGCGCAGACCGTCGGCCAGCTCGGCAATGTCGTCGCCAGCGGCAATCTCGCGGCCGCCGACATGAGCGCGGCGCTCTCGGCCAACACCGCCGATAAGCTCGACGACATCCAGAAGGAATTCAAGACGGCGCAGGGACGCCTGCGCTCCAACCTCGACCTGCTGCCGGACAATCAGGGCAGCAAGATGCTGCGCGAGACGGCCGAAAAGCTGCTTGCGCTGGGCACCGGGAAAACCGGCGTGTTCAATCTGCGCGAGAAGGAGCTCGACGCCACCGACTACGGCCAGACCGTGCTCGATGAAACCCGCAAGCTCAATGTCGGCCTCGGCATCAGCGTGCAACAACTGGTCGAAGGCGTGCAGAAGGAGACCAACGACTCGACCTTCCAGGCGCGCAGGCAGATTTCATTCGCCACCATAGTCATGCTGGCGCTGGGCGCGCTGACCCTGGTCGGCTCGGCGCTGTTCGTCTGGCTCTATGTCGGACGCAACATCCTGCGGCGCATCGGGGGACTGCAGCGCGCGATGCAGCTGCTCTCGGCCGGCGACCTCGACGCAGAGATCGTCCGCACCAAACACAGTGACGAGATCGGCACCATGACCGATACGCTCCAGGTGTTCCGCCAGAGCATGATCGAGGCCCGCGCGCTCTCCAGCGAGCAGGACAAGGACCGCGCCGCCAAGGCCGAGCGCGCCGCGCGCATGGAAGCGCAGATCGGATCGTTCGAAGGAACGGTGCGCACGGCCCTCGACAGCCTCGCCCAATCGGCCAATTCGATGCAGACGACCGCCCAGAGCATGTCGTCGACGGCCGACCAGTCGAATGCGCTGGTCAACGCCGTGGCGTCGGCCGCCGAGGAGACCTCGGTCAACGTGCAGACGGTGTCGGCCGGCACCGAGCAATTGTCGTCGTCGATTGCCGAGATCAGCCGCCAGGTGGTCACCTCGGCCGAGATCGCCAAGAAGGCGGTCCACGAGGCCGGGGCAACTGACGCGACCGTGCAGGGCCTCGCCGACAGCGCGAGCCGCATCAGCGTGGTCGTCGATCTCATCCAGACCATCGCCTCGCAGACCAATCTGCTCGCGCTCAACGCCACGATCGAAGCGGCGCGCGCCGGCGAAGCCGGCCGCGGTTTCGCCGTGGTCGCCTCCGAAGTGAAGAGCCTTGCAAGCCAGACCGCGAAAGCCACCGACGAGATCCGCACCCAGATCGCCAGCATGCAGCAGGTCACGACCTCTGCGGTCGGCGCGATCAGGGGCATCGGCCAGATCATCGGCGAGATCAACGACGTGACCACGGCGATCGCCGCCGCCGTCGAGGAACAGGGTGCCGCGACGCGCGAGATCGCCCGCAACATCCAGCACGCCGCCGGTGGCACCAGCGAGGTCTCCAGCAACATCGTCGGCGTCTCCACGGCCTCGGCCGAGGCGGGCGCCGCGGCGACGGAGGTGCTGGGCGCCTCCGATGCGCTGCGCCGCGAGGCCGACGTGCTGCGCGGGGAAATCGACGCGTTCCTCAGCAATATCCGCGCGGCCTGATCGTCATTCCGGGGCGGTGCGCAGCACCGAGCCCGGAATCTCCCACAGCAACCTCGGGATTCCGGGTTCGCGCTTGCGCGCGCCCCCGGAATGACGGTGCATGCGTATCCGGATTGCACCGCGCGCAACCCGGGCTACGGAAAATTACGGGCGGAATGACGGCCATGCGAACGCCGCCCCACGTGGTTTTTCGGCTGGCGTCCCGCTCGATGTGCGGGTACCGATAGTGTCCATGCATTCGAAGAGCGACAGCGTGCAGTCCTCGGCCGAGGCCCTGCGCTACCCCTGGGAACAGCACCCCGGCCCCGAAGAGGTCGTGGAGGTGCGGCCCGGCGTGTTGTGGGTACGGCTCAAGCTGCCGTTCCGTCTCAACCATGTGAACATCTACCTGCTCGCCGATGGCGACGGGTATGCGATGATCGACTCCGGCTTCGGCAATGAGGAGACGATCGAGGCCTGGACGAAGCTGTTCGACGGGCCGCTGAAGGGCGTCCACATCTCGCGCCTGATCGTCACCCATTCGCACCCCGACCATGTCGGGCTCGCGGGCTGGATCGTCGAGCGGTTCGACTGTCCGCTCGAAATGTCGCAGGTCGAATATTTGCAATCGGTCTATCACCAGAACCGCGGCACCGAGGAGCGGCGCAACGCGCAGCGGCTGTTCTTCCGCCGCCATGGGATGGACGAGACACTGACCGACAAGCTGCTCGGCCGCGGCCAGGAATATCTGAAGCGCGTGTCGGTGCTGCCGGCGTCCTATCGGCGCATCTCGCATGGCGACGAGGTCGTGATCGGCCCGCGCCGCTTCAAGGTGATCACCGGCGGCGGTCATGCGCTCGACCAGGTGATGCTGTATTGCGCCGACGACAAGCTGTTCCTCTCCGCCGACCAGGTGCTGAGCAAGATCTCGCCGAACGTCAGCGTCTGGGCAGTCGAGCCCGACCAGAACTCGCTCGGCGAATATCTGGCCTCGCTGGCAAGCCTCACCACGACGCTGCCCTATGACGTGCTGGTGCTGCCCGGCCACGGCGTGCCGTTTTACGGCTTGAAGACCCGCATCAAGCAGCTTGCCGATCATCACGAGGAGCGCTGCCGCATGATCGCGGAAGCCTGCCGGGAAGTGCCGCAGACCTCGTCACAGCTCGTGCCTGTCGTGTTCCACAAGCACGTGCTCGACCCCCACCAGATGGGTTTTGCCGCGGGCGAATTGATCGCCCACGTCAACTACATGCTGGTCGAGGGACGGCTGACCGCCGAAGAGAAGGACGGCGTGCTGCAGTTCAGGACGACCTGAGCTTCAAACTCTGAATGGCGATGTCCCTTACCTCGCCCCGCTTGCGGGGAGAGGTCGAATTTGCGCGACGCGCAAATTCGGGTGAGGGGGACTCTCCGCGAGTCCAACTGCCGCCGTGATTGTGGAAGCGCCCCTCACCCCAACCCTCTCCCCGTAAGAACGGGGCGAGGGAGCAGACCTTCGCTGCGGCCCCGCCTCACTTCATCTGCGCGATCGCGTGCATCGCCGCGATATAGCCGTACGGCCCGAGCCCGCAGATCACGCCCGTCGCGACGAACGAAATCTTGGAGTGACGGTGATATTCGTCGCGGGCGTGGATGTTGGAGACGTGCACCTCCAGCACGGGTCCCTCGAACGTCTTGATCGCGTCCATGATCGCGACGGATGTGAAGGAGAAGCCGGCCGGATTGAGGATGACGGCATCGGCATCCTGCCGCGCCGACTGGATCAGGTCGACGAGCACGCCCTCGTGGTTGGACTGGTGGAAGGCAACCGTGAGGTCGAGCCTCAAAGCGGCCTCTTCGCAACTCGCCTTGATCTGGGGAAGCGTCGTCGTGCCGTAGATGTGCGGCTCGCGCACGCCGAGGAGATTGAGGTTCGGGCCGTTCAGGATCATCACGCGTTTCATGGGGCCTCCCTTTGCAAAAGCGCTTCGCCGAGTTGGCGGCCCTGCCCGCTTTCGGGCAACAGGCCGGACATCCGGCTCGGCCAGCTCCGAGGATCATGAACGGCGAACCGCCTTGGACAAAATGTCCGTGCAGCCCCCGGCGCGGCAGCGCATCTCGCGGCGCCCGTCCCCGGCCGGGACACCAAGGCGCTAGCTGGTTGATCCACATCAATAATTGCTGATCCTCGGCCGCTATGAATGGTCCTGCCGGTCGCATTGCCAAATGTGGGCTGGCGCATAGACATTAGAGCTTGAAAAGCTCTAAGAAGATTAGCCGCTTGGGCCCTCAAGTTCCGCTGCAGGTCTGCCGATGGATTACAGCCAGTACTTCTCTTCCGCCCTCGACCGCCTCCACGCCGAACGGCGCTATCGCGTGTTCGCGGATCTCGAGCGCATGGCCGGCAGGTTTCCGCATGCGGTGTGGCACTCGCCCAAGGGCAAGCGCGACGTCGTGATCTGGTGCTCCAACGACTATCTCGGCATGGGCCAGCACCCGAAGGTGGTCGGCGCCATGGTCGAGACCGCGACCCGGGTCGGTACCGGCGCGGGCGGCACCCGCAACATCGCCGGCACGCATCATCCGCTGGTGCAGCTCGAAGCCGAGCTCGCCGATCTCCACGGCAAGGAGGCAGCTCTCCTCTTCACCTCCGGCTACGTCTCGAACCAGACCGGCATCGCGACCATCGCAAAACTCATCCCGAACTGCCTGATCCTGTCGGATGAGCTCAACCACAATTCGATGATCGAGGGCATCCGCCAGTCCGGCTGCGAGCGGATCGTGTTCCGCCACAACGATCTCGCCGATCTCGAAGCGCTCTTGAAGGCCGCCGGCCCGAATCGGCCGAAGCTGATCGCCTGCGAGAGCCTGTATTCGATGGACGGCGATGTCGCCCCGCTCGCAAAAATCTGCGACCTCGCCGAGAAATACGGCGCGATGACCTATGTGGACGAAGTCCACGCGGTCGGCATGTACGGCCCGCGCGGCGGCGGCATCGCCGAGCGTGACGGCGTGATGCATCGCATCGACATCCTGGAAGGCACGCTGGCGAAAGCCTTCGGCTGCCTCGGCGGCTATATCGCGGCCAACGGCCAGATCATCGACGCCGTGCGCTCCTACGCCCCGGGCTTCATCTTCACCACCGCGCTGCCGCCGGCGATCTGCTCCGCCGCGACCGCCGCGATCAAGCATTTGAAGACCTCGAGCTGGGAGCGCGAGCGCCACCAGGACCGCGCCGCCCGCGTCAAGGCGATCCTCGATGCCGCCGGCCTGCCGGTGATGTCGAGCGACACCCATATCGTGCCGCTGTTCGTCGGCGATCCCGAGAAGTGCAAACAGGCTTCCGACCTCCTGCTCGAAGAGCACGGCATCTACATCCAGCCGATCAACTATCCGACCGTCGCCAAGGGCACCGAGCGGCTGCGCATCACGCCCTCGCCCTATCACGACGACGGCTTGATCGATCAGCTCGCCGAAGCCCTGCTCCAGGTCTGGGACCGCCTCGGCCTGCCGCTGCGCCAGAAGTCGCTGGCGGCGGAGTAAGTCGCGCTACTGCAGCGCCCGAGAATCCAATTCTCACCCTCCCCGGGGCTACCACCCTCCCCAGCCCTCCCCCGCAAGGGGGGAGGGAGCGAGACGGTTATGCTCACCTCACATCGATTAAACGCAAATACCTGGCGCCGAGCTCGTCTCCTCTCCCGTGCCACGGGCGCTGCTCTCGCCGTTCCCTCCCCCCTTGTGGGGGAGGGTCAGGGAGGGGGTGCCACACGGGGACTCTCTCAGTCGTCTCGAGACCAGCGCGCTGGCTTAACGACGATGATGGTTCCTGCGACAACCGGAAAAATGGCTGTCGCTTGCGGCACGCTTAAGCGTTAGATTCCCTTCGGAAAATGAGTTCGGACGCGGCTTTCGCCGCGACGCAAGGGAGAGGTCCCCCAGCAATGCTGCACGACTGGGGCGTGATCGCAGCCGCTTTCGGCTATATCGGCTTCTTGTTCCTGGTGGCGAGCCATGGCGACCGCCGTTCCAAGGCGCGAGCCGGCCGTGCCTCCGGCCTGATCTACCCGCTTTCGCTGGCGATCTACTGCACGTCCTGGACGTTCTTCGGCTCGGTCGGCTTCGCCACCCGCACCTCAACCGACTTCCTCGCGATCTATGTCGGTCCGGTCCTGATGATCGGGATCGGCACCGGCATTCTCCGCCGCGTGATCCAGCTCGCCAAGGCACAGAACATCACCTCGATCGCCGACTTCATCGGCGCGCGCTACGGCAAGAGCCAAGCGGTGGCGGCGACGGTCGCGCTGATCGCGATCATCGGCTCGGTGCCCTATATCGCCCTGCAACTGAAGGCCGTCGCCTCCTCGCTCGAAACCATCTTGAGCGAAGACCAGGCCTTCTCCCACATCCCGATCCTCGGCGACATGGCGCTGATGGTGACGCTGACGATGGCCGCCTTCGCCGTATTGTTCGGCACGCGCCAAACCGACGCCACCGAGCACCAGCACGGGCTCATGCTCGCGGTTGCGACCGAATCCATCGTCAAGCTGGTGGCGTTCCTCGCCGCCGGCGCCTTCGTCACCTTCTGGATGTTCTCGCCGCACGAATTGATCGAACGCGCGATGAAGACGCCGGAGGCGGTGCGCGCCATCAACTATTCGCCCTCGATCGGCAACTTCCTGACCATGACGCTGCTGTCGTTCTGCGCGGTCATGCTGCTGCCGCGCCAGTTCCACGTCAGCGTGGTCGAGAACTCGTCCGATGCCGAGGTCGGCCGCGCCCGCTGGCTGTTCCCGCTCTATCTCGTTGCCATCAACGTCTTCGTGATCCCGATCGCGCTCGCCGGTCTCGTGACCTTCCCGTTCGGCGCGATCGACCCCGACATGTACGTGCTGGCGCTGCCGATGGAGGGCGGCAACGACCTGCTCAGCGTCGCCATCTTCGTCGGTGGATTGTCGGCGGCGACCGCGATGGTGATCGTGGAATGCGTCGCGCTCTCCATCATGGTCTCCAACGACCTGGTGGTGCCGCTGGTGCTGAAGCGGCGGCCGGAGGGCCGCACCGGCGCGACGGACTTCATCGACTTCCTGCTGCGCTCGCGGCGGCTCGCGATCTTCGCCATCATGGTGATGGCCTATTTCTATTATCGCGCGCTCGGCAACACCCAGCTCGCGGCAATTGGTCTCCTGTCCTTTGCCGCCATCGCCCAGCTTGCACCGAGCTTCTTCGGCGGCCTGTTGTGGCGGCGCGCCACCGCGCGCGGCGCCATCGGCGGCATGCTGATCGGCTTCGCGGTGTGGCTCTACACGCTGTTCCTGCCGAGCTTCCTCGACTCCTCGACCTCGGGCATCCTGCTGCTCCAGCACGGCCCGTTCGGCATCGAGGCGTTGCGGCCACAGGCGCTGTTCGGCGCCGACCTGCCGCCGCTGCTGCATGGCGTCGCCTGGTCGCTGTCGCTCAACATCCTCACCTACGTGCTGCTCTCGCTGGCGCGCCAGCCGAGCTCGATCGAGCTCGTGCAGGGCGACCTGTTCGTCCCCAATACGCTCGCGCCGATCGCACCGAATTTCCGCCGCTGGCGCACCACCGTCACCGTGCAGGACATCCAGAGCACGGTCGCGCAATATCTCGGGCCCGACCGCGCGCGGCAATCCTTTGAGGCCTTTGCGGCGCGGCGCAACGTGCGGCTCGAAGCCGGGGCGCCGGCCGATTTCGAGCTGTTGCAGCATGCCGAGCATATGATCGCCTCCTCGATCGGGGCGGCCTCCTCGCGGCTCGTGATGTCGCTGCTGCTGCGTAAGCGGACCGTGTCGGCAAAAGCCGCGCTAAAATTGCTCGACGATTCCCATGCGGCACTGCATTTCAACCGCGAGATCCTCCAGACCGCGCTCAACCATGTCCGCCAGGGCATCGCCGTATTCGACGAGGATTTGCAGCTGATCTGCTCGAACCGGCAGTTCGGCGAGTTGCTGAGCGTGCCGCCGCATTTCATCCAGTTCGGCACGCCGCTGCGCGAGATCCTGGAATTCATGGGCGCCGGCAACCCTGCGGAAGTCGACGATCACGAGGCGATGCTGGCGCGGCGGCTCGTCGCCTATACGACCGACAGCGCGCCGTATCTGGAGCGCCTGCCCGACCGCCATATGGTCATCGAGGTCCTGACCAACCGCATGCCCGGCGGTGGCTTCGTCATCACCTTCACCGACGTCACGCCGTCCTTCGAGGCGGCGGAGGCACTTGAGCGCGCCAACGCCACGCTGGAAAAGCGGGTGCGCGACCGCACCGAGGAGCTGACGCGGCTGAACTCGGAGCTGGCGCAGGCGAAGAGCACCGCCGAAGACGCCAACATTTCCAAGACGCGCTTCCTCGCGGCGGCGAGCCACGACATCCTCCAGCCGCTGAACGCCGCGCGGCTCTACGCCACCAGCCTGGTCGAGCGCCAGCATGGCGGCGAGGAGACGCGGCTGGTCGAGAACATTGACGAGTCGCTCCAGGCGATCGAGGAGATCCTGGGCGCGCTGCTCGACATCTCGCGGCTCGATGCAGGCGCGATGACGACCTCGATCTCGAGCTTCAAGATCGGTGACCTGATGCGGTCGCTTGAGATCGAGTTCGCGCCGATTGCACGCGCAAAGGGCTTGAGGCTAACCTTCATGCCTTGCTCGCTGGCGGTCAAATCCGACCGGCTGCTGCTGCGGCGCCTGCTCCAGAACCTGATCTCCAACGCGATCAAATATACCCCGCGCGGGCGCGTGCTGGTCGGCTGCCGCCGCCATGGACAATCGCTGAAAGTCTGCGTCTACGACACCGGCGTCGGCATCCCCGCCGCGAAACGCAGCGAGATCTTCAAGGAATTCCACCGCCTCGAACAGGGCGCGCGGATCGCGCGCGGCCTGGGGCTGGGCCTGTCGATCGTCGAACGCCTGGCGCGCGTGCTCAAGCACGGCATCGCCATCGATGCCAATACGAGCGGCGGCTCGATGTTCTCGGTGACGGTGCCGACCGCGAAGGCTGCGACCCATACCGCGGCCGTGACCAGCGCGACGCCGCTCGCACGCACACCGATTGCCGGCGCGCTGATTGTGTGCATCGAGAACGATGCGGCGATCCTCGACGGCATGCGCACGCTGCTGAAGGCCTGGGATGCCGAGGTCATCGCGGTCGCCGATCCCGAGGGCGCGATCAGCGCGATCGAGGCGGCCGGCCGCAACGTGACGGGCCTGCTCGTCGACTATCATCTCGACCGCGGCAACGGCATTGCCGCCATCCGCGACATCCGCCGCCGCTTCGGCGACAATATTCCGGCGATCCTGATCACCGCCGACCGCAGCCCGGCCGTGCAGGTCGCCGCGCGTGAGGAGCAGATCGCGGTCTTGAACAAGCCGGTGAAGCCGGCCTCGCTCCGCGCGCTGCTCGGACAATGGCGCACACAGCAGATGGTGGCTGCGGAGTGAACGAAGGGCCGCTGCCTTTACCCGATCCGTCATGCTGAGGAGGCCGCGTAGCGGCCGTCTCGAAGCACGACGGCCCGACTAGGGCCGTTCATCCTTCGAGGCTCGCTGCGCGAGCGCCTCAGGATGACGGGACCAGCAATAGCTTAAGTGGTCGGCGTGCCCTGCTTCCACTGGCCGCCGGCGATCTTGGCGGCGGCGATCACGGCCTGGGTGCGGCTTTCGACGCCGAGCTTTTGCAGGATCGCGGAGACGTGGGCCTTGATGGTCGCCTCGGAGACGCCGAGCTCATAGGCAATCTGCTTGTTCAGGAGACCTTCCGACAGCATCATCAGCACCCGCACCTGCTGCGGCGTCAGCGTCACCAGGCGGTCGCGCAGCCGCATCATGTCGGGATCGGCGGCGGAGTTGAGGTCGATATCCGGCGGCACCCAGACGTCGCCGTCCATCACCTTCAGGATGGCGTCACGCAGGGTCTCGACGCCGAACCGCTTGGGAATGAAACCGGAGGCGCCGAAGTCGAGCGAGCGGCGAATCGTGGCGCTGTCGTCGGACGCCGAGACGATGACCACCGGGATCGCCGGATATTGCGCACGCAGATAGATCAGGCCGGAAAATCCCGAGATTCCCGGCATCGACAGGTCGAGCAGGACCAGGTCGACGTCGGAGTCCTGTTCCAGGAGCTTGGTGAGATCTTCGAACGATCCGGCCTCCTCGATCCTCGCCGAGGTCAGAACGCCGGCCACGGCCTGGCGCAGCGCATCGCGGAACAGGGGATGGTCATCGGCGATGACGAGGCGGGTTGCGGGAGCGTTCATCGATCTCTTGCTGTCGTTGTGATCGGGGCCAACAAGCCAAGGCACCGGCGGGTCAATTCTTCCCCGAGCGGCCGTGGCATGCAAGCCCACATTATCCCTTTGCGGCAAAGGGGTTAATCCCGATCTTCTACCTCACGCGGCATTGCATGCCAGCACCCGTCAGCCACGCGTCAGTGCGAAAGGCCGAAAGTCGTATTGGGGCCGGTTTCACGGCGATGTTACCTTGGGGGCAAGCCCAGAGGCTGCCCGGCTGCGTCCGGACATCCGCAGGGAGCGAGGAAACGATTTTCGGGGAGCGAATTCAACATGACGACAATGACTGTGTCCCGTGCTGGCGCAGGAGGCATGACGAAGGACGAACGGTTCGTCATTCTCGCCTCTTCGCTCGGCACCGTCTTCGAGTGGTACGATTTTTACCTCTACGGTTCGCTCGCCGGCATCATCGGCCTGCAATTCTTCTCGGATTATCCGCCAGCGACCCGTGACATCTTCGCGCTGCTGGCCTTCGCGGCAGGCTTCCTGGTGCGCCCGTTCGGCGCCATCGTGTTCGGGCGCGTCGGCGACATCGTTGGCCGCAAATACACCTTCCTCGTCACCATCCTGATCATGGGTCTGTCGACCTTCATCGTCGGCCTGCTGCCGAACGCGGCGACGATCGGGTTCGCGGCTCCGGTGATCCTGATCGCGCTGCGCCTCGCCCAGGGTCTCGCCCTCGGCGGCGAATATGGCGGTGCGGCAACCTACGTCGCCGAGCACGCGCCGAACGGCAAGCGCGGCTACTACACCTCCTTCATCCAGACCACGGCGACGATGGGCCTGTTCCTGTCGCTGCTGGTGATCCTGTTCACCCGCACCGCGACCGGTGAAGCCGAGTTTGCCAAGTGGGGTTGGCGCATCCCGTTCCTGGTCTCGGTGCTCTTGCTTGGCGTCTCGGTCTGGATCCGGCTCCGCCTCAATGAATCGCCGATCTTCCAGAAGATGAAGGATGAAGGAAAGAGCTCCAAGGCGCCGCTGACGGAGGCCTTCGCCAACTGGCAGAACGGCAAGCTCGTGCTGCTCGCTCTGCTCGGCGGCACCATGGGTCAGGGCGTGGTCTGGTACACCGGCCAGTTCTATGCGCTGTTCTTCCTGCAATCGATCCTGAAGGTCGACGGTTACACCGCGAACCTGCTGATCGCCTGGTCGCTCTTGCTGGGCACCGGCTTCTTCGTCGTGTTCGGCGCGCTGTCGGACAAGATCGGCCGCAAGCCGATCATCCTCGGCGGCTGCCTGATCGCGGCGCTGACCTTCTTCCCGATCTTCAAGATGATCACCACCAACGCCAACCCGGCGCTGGAAAAGGCGATCGAATCGGGCAAGGTCGAGGTGTGGGCAGATCCCGCGGGCTGCGGCGACCTGTTCAACCCGGTCGGCACCCGCGTCTTCACCGCACCTTGCGACACCGCACGCGCCTTCCTGTCGCAGTCGTCGGTCAAATACGTGACGATGCCCGGCGCGGCCGGCTCCGGCGTCAAGGTCGTCGTCAACGGCAAGGAAGTGCCCTACGCCAACGCCAAGGACAGCAACCCGGCCGTCCTCGCGGCGGTGCAGGCGGCCGGCTATCCCAAGGCGGGCGACGCCGGCATCGTCAAGATGGCACATCCGTTCGACATCTTCCGTCCGCAGGTGGCTGCGATCATCGGCTTGCTGTTCATCCTGGTGATCTTCGTCACCATGGTGTACGGGCCGATCGCGGCAATGCTGGTCGAGCTGTTCCCGACCAAGATCCGCTACACCTCGATGTCGCTGCCCTACCACATCGGCAACGGCTGGTTCGGTGGCCTGTTGCCGGCGACCGCGTTTGCGATCGTGGCCTCGACCGGCGACATCTATGCCGGCCTCTGGTACCCGATCGTGTTCGCGGTGATCACCGCGGTGGTCGGCTTCCTGTTCCTGCCGGAGACCAAGGACGTCGACATCAAGGCGACCTGATCGCGCAAGCTGCCGGCGCCTGCCGCCGGCGCAAGCCAAACGCAAACCGGCCGCGAAATCCGCGGCCGGTTTTGTTTTGTCAGCCCACGCCGGTCAGTTCGCCTGGCCGATGAATTGCAGCACGATTTCGCGCCGGTGCGGCTGCGCACGATGCTCGATCAGATAGATCGCCTGCCAGATGCCGAGCGCGAGCCGGGCGTTCTGCACGGGCACCTGCAGCGATGTCCCGGTCAGCATGGTCTTGATATGCGCCGGCATATCGTCGGGTCCCTCGGTGTCATGCACCCAGCCGGCATTTTCCGGCGCGAGCCGCGACAGCGCCGTGGAGAGATCGACGAGCACGGAGGGATCGGCATTTTCCTGAATCGTCAGCGAGGCCGAGGTATGACGGATGAACAGCGTCAATGCGCCCTCGCGCGCGTGGACGTCGCGCACGAATTCTGCAGCCTCCGCGGTGAGGTCGACGAAGCCGCGGCCTGAGGTGCGCACTGTCAGCAACGATGTGCTGATCGTGGTGGCCTGCACGGTCGATGGCGCGGAGCGGGTCGTCGATGTCATCGAAACTCTTTCAATTCGGACACTGCTGTCGGGTGGGCAAAGCGAAGCGTGCCCACCTTGTCTGTCCCGATCGTCGAAAGATGGTGGGCACGGCGCTTCGCGCCTTTGCCCACCCTACGAAGGACAACGCGCGGGCACGCTAGCGGGTCCTAAATCTTCCCCGACACGTCCTTCTGCACGCGGTTGGCCATCTCTATCAACCGCCGCCAGGCGCGCTCCAGGAACGACATCACGCGGTCGACGTCCTGATCGCTCGGCAGCGGGACCTCGATCTTGCGGTTGTTCTCCGCGACCTTCGGCTCGGCCTTCTTCAGCGAGTCGGATTTCGGCAGCGCGTCCTCGATCTTGCCGGACACGGGCGGCCCGGCGGCCAACTGCGCCCGCAGCTTCTCAAGCTCGGCCTGCAGGCGGCCGATCTCGGCGTCGAGTGCAGAGCGCTCGTCGGGCACGGCGTAGCAGGCCCATCCCGCCCCGTTGTTCGAGCAGGTGGACACGATCCCGGTACGGGTATCGAGCCGCAACACGCCGTCCGGGGTCGGCGTCATAGTGTAGCGGCCGTTCTCGCTGTCGGGCGCCGATTGCGCGGCAACGAGACCGCCGCCCGCCGTGATAGCCACGGCGATGAAGGCCGTCGAAAACCATGATGCTGTGGATGACGTCGCTGACCTCATGGCGCTGCTCCGTCGGAAAATGATGTGACCCGCCCGCAATCCTACACCCCGCGCGCGAAAAACGCGCCGGCGGGACGGCTGATTTCCGCAGCTCGTTCGATACCGGTAGGGCGACCATATCCGGGCAAGACCCGCCGATTGCGGCGCCAGCTGCTGCGGTGCGGCGTCACGCTGTGCGCAGCGCTGTGGAACGCAGCGTTATCGCAAGTAATATCAAATAGATAGATGAAAACGACGCAATCGTGACTTGGCTTGACTTGATTATGTGCGGTCAGTATGGTCCGCGCGGCTTTCGAGGGTGGCGGCGTAATTTTCATTCAACCGCGGCGTTTTGGGTCTTCGTTTCATGGCTCAAGGCACGAGACACGGCGAGAATGGAAATGGCGATGAATCGCCTGAGGAAGCTGCGCTTTCCGCAAGGCTCGGAAGTCTTAATCAGCGGTTGTCCGAAATTCGCGACCGCAGGAGCAAGACCGAGCAACCCGCAGGTGAAGGTGGAGACGGAGCGGCCAGAGCCTCGGCGATGGCGCTTGGTTTCCGGCTATCCTCCGAGTTGATCGCCGGGGTCATTGTCGGAGCGGGGATTGGCTGGGGGTTCGACCGCTTGCTGTCGACGTCGCCTTTCGGATTTATCGTGTTCACGCTGCTGGGCTTCGTGGCCGGCGTGGTGAACGTGGTGAGATCGGCGGGCGCGGGTCCAAACAGGCGCAATGGTTCGTAGCCCCTCCTGCCAGAGGATTTGATCGTGCCGGCCTCGCCGGTACGGGCCGGCCCGGCCGGTTGACCGAGACCAGCCGGCTCGCCCGGCAGACAAGAGATGCCGCGCTGATGAAAATCGATCCGATCCACCAGTTCAACATCGAGCCTCTCTTCACGATCGGCCATATCGGCAATCAAACGATCGCCTTCACCAATTCATCGCTCTACATGCTGGTGGCCGTCGCCATTATCTCGATCCTGATGCTTGCCAGCGGCACGCAGCTGGTTCCGGGCCGCCTCCAGTCGGTCGCCGAAATCTCCTATGAGTTCGTCGCCTCGACCATCCGCTCGACGGCCGGTGCGGAAGGCATGAAGTTCTTCCCACTGATCTTCTCGCTGTTCATGTTCATCTGCGTCTCGAACCTGGTCGGCATTATTCCCTACACCTTCACGATCTCGAGCCATCTGATCGTCACCGCAGGGCTGGCGCTGCTGGTGTTTTTCACCGTGCTGATCTACGGCGTCGCCAAGAACGGCGTGAAGTTCTTCAAGATTTTCGTTCCCCACGGCGTCCCGGGCTACGTCCTGCCGCTGGTCATGTTCATCGAGATCCTGTCGTTCTTCCTGCGGCCGGTCTCGCACAGCATTCGTCTGTTTGCCAACATGCTGGCCGGCCACATCGCGCTGAAGGTATTCGCGGGCTTCGTCGCCATGCTGGGCTTCTCCCTCGGCGCCATCGGCTGGGTCGGCGGCGTGCTGCCGCTGGCGCTCACGATCGCGCTGTACGCTCTCGAGATTCTGGTCGCGTTCCTGCAAGCCTATGTGTTTGCGATCCTGACCTGCATCTACCTCAACGACGCCATTCATCCGGGACACTAAGCGGTCCGGGGAATTTCCACCCACAACCCAATCTTTCTTCCAAGGAGTCTAAAATGGATCCGGCAGCAGCAAAACTTATCGGCGCGGGCATCGCGTGCATCGGCATGGGCGGCGCGGGCGTCGGCGTGGGCGTGATCTTCGGCAACTACCTCGCTGCAGCCGTCCGTAACCCGTCGGCCGCTCAGGGCCAGTTCGGCAACCTGATCTTCGGCTTCGCCGTGACCGAAGCGCTCGGCATCTTCTCGCTGCTGATCGCGCTGCTTCTGCTGTTCGTTTTCTGAGAACGACTTCTTTCGCGCCGCTTCATCCGAAGCGGCGCGTGACAGCAACAGGAGTACTCCATGGCCGAGAGTCATGGCGGGGCGAAAGGTCCAGCGACCAACGCCCACACCGAAGCCGACGGCGGTCATCACAGCGGCGGCTTTCCGCCGTTCGAGAGCAGCACCTTTGCTTCGCAGCTGGTGTCGCTCGCGATCTTCTTCGTCGCGCTTTACGTGATCGTGTCCAAGCTCGCCCTGCCGAAGGTCGGCGGTGCGATCGAAGCGCGTCAGAACAAGATCGAGGGCGACCTCACTGAGGCGCAGGCGCTGAAGGACCAGTCCGACGCGGCGCTGAAGGCCTATGAAGGCGAGCTCGCTTCGGCGCGTTCGCGCGCACAGGCGATCAGCAACGAGACCCGCGAAAAGTCGAACGCGCAGGCGGAAGCCGAACGCAAGACGCTGGAAGAGCAATTGGCGAAAAAGCTCGCCGAGGCGGAGAAGACCATCGCCTCGACCCGCGCCACCGCCATGGGCAACGTCCGCGGCATCGCGGCCGATGCGGCAGGCACCATCGTGCAGCAGCTCACCGGCGTCATTCCGGATGCGGCGTCGGTCAATGCCGCCGTTGATGCGTCCTTGAAGGGTTAGTCGATATGTTCTTCGATCCTGAAACCTGGGTCGCCGTCGCCTTCGTGATCCTGATGGTCGTGTTCGGCTATCTCGGGATCTTCAAGTCGGCAATGTCAGCGCTCGATCATCGCGCCGACCGCATCAAGGCCGAGCTCGACGACGCGACGCGCCTCAAGCAGGAAGCCGCCAAGGTGCTCGCCGACTACAAGGCGCGCACTGCCTCGGCCGAACGCGAGGCCGCCGACATCATCGCCAACGCCAAGTCCGAAGCCGAGCGCATCGCGACTGAGGCCAAGGCCAAGATGGAAGACTTCGTCGCCCGTCGTACCAAGACCGCGGAGAGCAAGATCGCGCTCGCCGAGGCCCAGGCGCTCGCCGACGTCCGCGCCGCGGCCGCAGAGGCCGCGGTCCAGGCCGCCTCCACGATCCTGTCGCAGTCGGTCAAGGGCCAGGTCGCCGACGACCTGCTCGCCAAGGGCATCACCGAGGTTCGGCAGAAGCTGAACTGAGGCGAGCTTCCTCACAAATCAAAAAAGCCGGCGCGATGAGCGCCGGCTTTTTTGTTGGGAAGCACAGATGAATGTGACCGAACAGGTCTCGTGTCCCGGACGCGGCGCGGCATGAAATGACGCGATGCAGAGCCGGGACCCACGCGGCGAGAGAGGCACTGGGCCCCGGCTCTGCGGCGCACCGCTACGCGCTGCGCCGCGTCCGGGGCACGAGAATCATTTCTTCTTCTTCGGCGCCGGCTTCGACGATCCCGACAACGCCTGCGGGTCGAAGCCGACATAGAACACGTAGGAATCAGCGACCGCGGCCGACGGCATCGGATAGGCCATGTCCTCGGCGACGAAGGTGAAGGGCACGCTGCCGTCCTCGGACATCGTCACCGTGGTGCGATAGGCCTTCGACCCGATCACCTTTTCGCCGATGCCGCCCTGCACGACCGCGACGCGCAGCGGAATCTCGACGGACGACGGCGCACCAGCGGGGCCCGCGACGATACGGCCCTGGATACCGATCCGCGCGGTGATCTCGCTGCCGTTGCGGACGCATTCGCGCGCCATCTTGGTGATCGAGGCCTGGTAGCGCACGTCGTTGCCGACCGCCTGCTTGCCGGGGGCGGCCACGGCATAGGTGGACGCACCCGCGCGCACCGTGACCGGCGGGCAATCGATCTCGGACTGGGCGTCGGCCGGCTGGCCGGGCGCCGGCGTCGTGGTCTGGGCCGGCGGCTCGTCCGAGGACCCGCCGAACAGGCTCTTGAAGCGGTCAGTCAGCGACTGCGCCGCCGCCGGCGAAGCCGCCGCGAACACAATCGACAATACCAGCACGATCGCCGGACCTCGCCGCAGCGCGGTCTGCGACGACCGAACCTCTCTCACCTTCAAGGGACCATACTCCATGACAATGTCCCGGCGGATCGCCGGCTTGTTGGGGTTTATATCGCCAATATCGGCGAACCCAAGGCAACTAACGAGACAACACAATGGGACTTTCGGCTTGGTTAGCCGCGGAAATCCTCGTGCAGCAGGCCGAACAGCAGATGGTCCTGCCAGACCCCGTTGATGCAGAGATAGCGGCGCGCCAGCCCCTCACGGGAGAAGCCGCATTTCTCCAGCACCCGGATCGACGGCGCATTGGTGGGGATGCAGGCGGCCTCCACCCGGTGCAGGTTGAGCTCGCCGAACAGGGTCGGCAGCAGCACCCGCAGCGCCGCCGTCATGTAACCGCGATGGGCGTAGGGCTGCCCGACCCAGTAGCCGATCGTGCCTGCCTGGACGATGCCGCGGCGGACATTGGCTAGCGTAATGCCGCCGACCATGGCGCTGTCGAGTTCCCGGAAGATCAGGAACGGATAGGAGCGGTCCGCCGCGATATCCTCGGCATAGCGGCGCAGGCGCCGGCGAAAGCCCGAGCGGGTGAGATCATCGGACGGCCAGATCGGCTCCCAAGGGGTCAGGTAGTCACGGCTTCCCTCGCGCAGATGCGCCCATTGCAGGAAGTCCGACATCTGCGGCGCACGCAACAGCAGCCCGTTGCCACGCGGGGCGAGGGCGGCGGGTCCACTGGATGGCAAGCGGAAGAGGGCCATGTGATGCTTCCCGGGGGCGCAACGTGAGCCCTTCCGGCACAGCTCCTAATGGAGCCTCGCCTTGGCCCGCGCCCGGGTCAATCCTTCCGCAAAAGACACCGCCGTGTCCAGACCCCTGCCGCTGCCCAATGCAACGACCGCAGGGCGGCTCCGCGATAATAGCGCTCGTGCCGCATTACGCGTCGATTCGACGCTGACGGCGTCGATTCGGGCCACCAGCTCCTGCACCGTCTGGGGCCGCCCATAGGCCAGCACGTGCCGCGCGAGCTGCTCGGCGCGCGAAGAGCAGCTCTCCAGCGCCATCAAGAGGCCCGCCTTCATCTGTGCTTTCGCACGCGCGATCTCGGCTTCCGTCAACGTCTCCACCGAATCATTGATGATGTCGACGACGACCTCCATCATCTCCGGCGCGTCCGCCGGATCGGTGCCCGTGTAGAGCCCGAAGAAACCGGTATCGGTATAGGGCGCGTGGAAGCTGTAGATCGAATAGCACAGCCCGCGCTTCTCTCGCACCTCCTGGAACAGCCGCGACGACATTCCACCGCCGAGGATGTTGGTGAAGACCTGGAGCGAGAACAGCGACTGGTCGGTCTGCGGCACGCCTTCCAGCGCCAGCGTCAGATGCGCCTGCTCGAGCTCGCGATGCACCACCTTCGCCCCGCCCTTGCCGAACATCGCAGGCGCCGGCTTCGGTCCCGGCGTCGCCTCGAAACTTGCAAACCGCTGCTCGACCTCGTCCACGACCTGACGGTGATCGACCGCGCCTGCGGCGGCCACCACCATGTCGGGGCCGCGATAATGCGTGGTGAGATAGCCGCGCAGCGTGTCGCGGTTGAAGCCGCGCAGCGTCTTGGCGGTGCCGAGCAGCGAGCGGCCCATCGGCTGGTCGGGATAGCAGAGCTCGTTGAGATGCTCGAACACGACGTCGTCGGGCGTGTCCTGCGCAGCTCCAATCTCCTGCACGATGACGTTCTTCTCGCGCTCGAGCTCTTCCGGCTCGAAGGCGGGATTGGCGAGGATGTCGGCGAGCACATCGAGCGCCAGCGGCACGTCGGCCTTCATCACCCGCGCGTAGTAGGACGTCGTCTCGGTCGAGGTGCCGGCGTTGAGATCGCCGCCGACCGCCTCGATCTCCTCGACGATCTCGCGCGAGGAGCGCCGGGTCGTACCCTTGAACGCCATGTGCTCGAGCAGATGGGAAATGCCATGCTCGTTCGGCTTCTCGTCGCGGCCGCCGACGCCGGCCCAGACGCCGAGCGCGGCGGTCTCGACATGGGACATGTTGTCGGTGACGACGGTGAGGCCGGAGGCAAGCTTGGATATCTCGACGCTCATCCGGCAACTCCCTGCTTTGCGGCCCGGCTGACCGACAACACGAACCGCTCTACCTCGGCCTGGTCGTTCTTCATCACCTTCATGTGTTCGGATTTGGTCATCAAGCCGTCGAGCCAGGCCGGCAATTGCGGCCGTATGCCGCAGGCGGCCTCGACCGCGTCGGGGAATTTGGCGGAATGCGCGGTGGACAGCACGATGTTGGGCACCGTCGTGTCCGTGGTGTCGCGATCGGCAACGGCGAGAGCCACCGCGGTATGGGGATCGACGAGCTCGCCGGCCTCGCGCCAGGCGGCACGGATTGCAGCCGAGGTTTCGGTCTCGTCCGCGCGGCCGGCATCGAACTCCTCGCGGATCGCAGCGAGCGTGACGTCGGTCAGCACGAAGCGGCCCGACTGCTTCAGCGAGTCCATCAGACGGCGCACGCCGGCCGCATCGCGCCGGCTCGCCTCGAACATCAGCCGCTCGAAGTTCGATGAGATCTGGATGTCCATCGAGGGCGAGGCCGTCGCATGGACCTCACGCACCTCGTAGATGCCGGTCTTGAGCGTGCGCGCCAGGATGTCGTTGACGTTGGCGGCGATGCGCAAGGTGCGCACCGGAAGCCCCATGCGCTTGGCGACATAGCCCGCGAAAATGTCGCCGAAATTGCCGGTCGGCACCGTGAAATCGACCTGCCGCGCCGGCGCGCCGACCGCGACCGCCGAGGTGAAGTAGTAGACAACCTGCGCCACGATGCGCGCCCAGTTGATCGAGTTGACGCCGGACAGCGCGACCGTGTCGCGGAAGCGGTGATGGTTGAACATCCCCTTCACCAGCGCCTGGCAATCGTCGAACGTGCCTTCGATGGCGAGCGCGTGCACGTTGGCGGCACCTGTCGTCGTCATCATGCGCTGCTGCACGTTGGAGACGCGGTTGTGCGGAAACAGCACGATCAGGTCGACATTCTCCAGGCCCGCGAAGGCCTCGACGGCGGCGCCGCCGGTGTCGCCCGAGGTCGCGACCGTGATGGTGGTGCGCTGGCCGCGCTTGGCGAGGACGTGATCCATCAGCCGCGAGATCAGCTGCATCGCGACGTCCTTGAAGGCGAGCGTCGGACCGTGAAACAGCTCCAAAACGAATTGATGCGGCGACATCTGGCGCAGCGGCACCACGGCCGGGTGGCGGAAGGTGGCGTAGGCCTCGTTCGCCATGCGGCCGAGATCCGCATCCGAGATCTCACCGCCGGTGAAGGGGCGGATCACCTCGACCGCAACCTCCCAATAGGGGCGACCGAAGAAGCTTGCGATCGTCTCAGGCGAGAGCTGCGGCCAGTCGACCGGCACATAGAGCCCGCCATCGCGGGCAAGCCCGGTCAGCATCACGTCGCAGAAGCCAAGCTCGGGGGCCTCGCCCCGGGTGGAGATATATCGAGTCAAACCGCCCTCCAAAGGCCGGCCGTTCGCCTAAACCTTTGATTTTAATGAAGTTACTTTGTTTTGCCGTAGCAAGCTGGGCGGCACCATAGAGCGTTTTGCAGGATCGGGAAACCGCTTCCCGTGTCGCCTCAGCTTAAGGTGGCGCAAGAAAAAGGGCTGCGGCGATGCCGCAGCCCTCTCCTGGAAGGGTCTGTCGTTACGTGTGCAGACCTGATTTATCCGCGTTCGGAGGCCGGATCGCAAACCAAGGCCTCGTCAAATCATTCGCCGTGCGTTTTTTGGTCGGGTGTCATCCCATCGTCAAGGCAAAAACGGTTTGCGCCGGATAACGTTCCAGCTTTTCCCGATCGTACCAAGCCGATTATCGCGGATCGCAACCCGCTGTGCAGCTCGGCGTGACGCGCCTGCTACCTTTTCCCGCTGCCAGAGCATGATCCGGAAAACTGTGAGGCGGTTTTCCGAAAAGATCGTGCTCAAACAATGACCTAAAGCGCGATGACGATTCATCCGATCTCATCGCGCTTTTGGTGCGTGGCCGTCCAGTGCGGACGACCGAGCTCAGTTCATTCCGATCGCCACCGCGATCCGGATCAGGTCGGAGTGGTTTTTCGCGCCAAGCTTCTGCTTCAACAGCGACGTGGTGTTGGCGACGGTCTTGTAGGAGATGCCGAGCGCTTCGGCGACCTCGACGATCTTGTCGCCGCGCCCGAGCAGCCGCAGGATTTCCAGTTCCCGCGGTGTCATCTGCGAAGCCGGGTTGGCCTTGATCGCCGCGCCGGAAAAGGTCACGGCCTCCGCCAGCTGCGGCGAGATGAAATTATCGCCGGCCGCGACCTTGCGCACCGCCTTGACCAGAATTTTGGTGTCGTCGCCCTTGGAGACGTAGCCCTGCGCGCCCATCTCGACCGCCCGAACCACGAAGGCCGGATCGTCGTTGGCGCTGAGCATGATGATCTTTGCGCCTGGATCATCCTTGCGGATACGGCGCATCAGCTCGAAGCCGGAGACGTCGGGGAGGCTGATGTCGATGAGGGTGATGTCGGGGCGCTTGCTGACGAAGGCGCGATGACCGGACTTTGCGTCACTGGCCTCGTCGATCCGGATCGAGTGATCTGACGCGAACAGCGACCTGCAACCGAATACGACGACCGGATGGTCGTCGACGATCAATATCCGCGTGGCCGGCTTGACGATGTCTTGCATTGTTCTGGCTCGCTTTCCAAAACAGATAAGCCAGCGGGAATAAATGGAAAGAGTGAAAATACGACCGGTGTTAGAATTTAACTAAATGGGGAACACCGCTGCGTGCATTTGGCTGCGCCCGTCTGCATATTTGGCGGCGCGGGGCCATGCCGCTAGCACGCAGAGCAGTCCATCGGATTCTGCCGGGCCGGCGCGCAGATGGTCCGGGAGATCTTGCCATCGGCGCTGAAGCCGAAGCTGGCGCGGATACGCAACGAGCCGGCGATCGTATATTCGAGCTCGACACCCTGCGGCGCGGGGCTGATGTCCTCGAGCCCGAATCCGACAGAGGAGAGTGCGCCAAGCCGCGATCCCCAATAGGCTTCGAGCTCGCTGCGGCCGCGGTAGAGATGCGTGCCCCCGCATTGGCATTCGAGGCTCGCATCATCGGTATAGAGATCGATCAGCGACCTGAGGTCGCCCTTGCGACAGGCGTCCAGCCAGTCGACGACAATGCCCATCTGGTCGAAATCACTCACGCATCCATCCCGATCTGCCCACGCGAATTTCGTTTGGTGGCTTACGGCCACAGTCGCGAATGGACACTGGATGGTAAAGCCCGGAAGATTCCGGGTTCCGCGTCAAAAAACCGCGGCGGATCAGTTCCGCCGCCGTCCCCTCACCCACACGCCGAATGCGATCAGCACCGCACCTGCGAGCGTGAACCAGGTGATGGCGTATTGCAGGTGGTCATCCTTCAGATGCACGTCGAGCGGTCCGGGACGCGGGATGCCGTTCTCCGGCGCAGGCTGTTCCAGATCGATATAGAACGGTGCGACCGCGCCCCAGCCGAGCGCGCTCGCCATCAGATGCTGATCGCGCACGAACCACAGCCGCTTGGTGCGGTTCTCCGCTGGCGTGAGCCAGCCCGCCTCTTCCGGAAAACGCAAGTACCCGGTGAGCGCGACCTGCCCGCCGGTGACGAGCTTCGTTACCGCACGATCCTCGACGGACCGATCCTGCATCGTGTTCTCGACGAAGCCGGCATCGACCACGATCATCTCGCCGGTCGGCAGCCGTGCCGGCAGGAAGGCCCAGGTGCCGGGACCGGAGGCATCTTTGCGCACGGCCGAGCCGGAGCTGTAGACCATGGCGTCGGGGAGCGGCGCATAGGTCGCCGTGAAGCTGACGCGGCGAAACTCGTCAGTGGCCGCGTTGAGCATGCTCCACTGTGCGGGCGCCGGCAGCGCGACGGGCGAAGCCGCAAGCCGCTCGGTCAGCGCTGCGATCAATTCATGCTTGGCGACGCGACGCTGCAATTGCCAGACACCGAGCGCGATGAAGGCCGCGATCATGGCGAGCGTGAACAGGCCAAAACCCGCCACGCCGCGGCGCATCGCGATCCCGTTCATTTCGCGCGATCGACCAGCCGGCCCGGCGCCGCCTTGTGGTGGAATTGCAGCGCGATCAACAGCGACTTCATCGACCGCAGCGGCAACAGCGTGGTGACCAGAATCAGCGGCAGCCACAGCGCCGCATGCAGCCAGAACGGCGGCTGGTACTTGACCTCGACGATCAGCGCGCAGGCCACCACGATGGCGCCGGCCAGCATGATGATGAAGATCGCCGGCCCGTCGCCGGCGTCGATGAAGGCGTAGTCGAGGCCGCAGGTCTCACAAGACGGAGCGAGCGTAAGGAAGCCCGCATAGAGCTTGCCCTGTCCGCAGCGCGGGCATTTGCAGGCAAGCCCGCGCATCGCGCTCTGAAGAACGGTCGCGGGAGGATACTCGGTCATGCACTTTCCTTCCCCTCTCGACACCTTAAGCAAAAGGGGCGGCCGATGAGGCCGCCCCCTTATATCACGATCGACGAGGCGTTAATGCGCGCCGTGGGCCATGGTCTCGGCGCCGCGTCCCCAGACGTAGATGCAGATGAACAGGAACAGCCAGACCACGTCGACGAAGTGCCAGTACCAGGCGGCGAACTCGAAGCCGAGGTGCTGCTTCGGCGTGAAGTGACCGGCATAGGCGCGCGCCAGGCACACGATGAGGAAGATGGTACCGACCAGCACGTGGAAACCGTGGAAGCCGGTCGCCATGAAGAAGGTCGCACCGTAGACGTTGCCTGCGAAGGAGAACGCCGCGTGGCTGTACTCAAAGGCCTGCACGCAGGTGAAGGTCGCGCCCAGGAGGATGGTGAGGATCAGACCGTATTTGAGGCCCTGGCGGTCGTTCTCCAGCAGCGCATGGTGCGCCCAGGTCGCGGTGGTGCCGGAGGTCAGCAGGATCAGCGTGTTGAGGAGCGGCAGATGCCAGGGATCGAAGGTCTCGATGCCGTGCGGCGGCCAAGTGCCGGGCACGCTGCAGGCGCCCATCTGGGTGCCAAGACCGCAGCCGAACACGGCATCACGGGTGGCGTGGACGGGGTCGGCAGGGAACAGCGCCGCATTGAAGAAGGCCCAGAACCAGGCGACGAAGAACATCACCTCGGAGGCGATGAACAGGATCATGCCGTAGCGGTGGTGCAGCTGCACCACGCGGGTATGGTCGCCCTTGTACTGGGCTTCCTTGATCACGTCGCCCCACCAGCTCGCCATCGTGTAGAGCACGCCGATTGTGCCGATGCCGAAGATGATCGGCGCGGCTGCGAACATGTGGTGCATCCAGGCGATGGCGCCGAATGCCATGACGAAGGCCGAGACCGAGCCGACGGCCGGCCACGGAGACGGATCGACCAGGTGATAGTCGTGATGCTTGCCTTGCGCGGTCGCCATTTCCGTCTCTCTCCTTAGCCCGTGCCCGTCAGGCACTTATCCCCTTTAATTCCAATCCCCGGATGTGAGCCCGGCGATCAAAGATTGCCTTTGCGCTTGTCGTCCTCGCCGGCTGCGAGCGGCTTCGCCGCCGGCTCGCGCACCGGATAGAAGGTATAGGACAGCGTGATCGTGCCCAGCCCGTCATTGTCATGGTCGTCGACGATCGACGGATCGACGTAGAACACCACGGGCATCTCCCGCTTCTCGCCCGGCGCCATGGTCTGCTCGGTGAAGCAGAAGCAGTTGATCTTCTGGAAATAAGACCCGACCGTCAGCGGCGCGACGTTGTAGGCCGCTTGCCCTGCGGTGGTGCGCGCGGCCTGGTTGGTCACGGTGTAGTAGACGGTCGTGACCTGGCCGATATTGACTTCGATCTCGGTCTGCTCCGGCTCGAACTTCCAGGGCAAGCCCGGCGCGACGTTGGAATCGAAGCGCACTGCGATCTTGCGCGCGATCGGACCGGTCGCCGGCGCTGAGGTCGCGACCTGCGTCGTGCCGTTGAAGCCGGTGGCGCGGCAGAACCAGTTGTAGAACGGCACCGCCGCATAGGACGCACCGACCATCAGCGCGACCACGCCGCCGCAGATCGAGGCGACCAGCGCGTCGCGGCCAAGACCACTAAAAAGACCACGACCCTTCGTGGCCCTCCGGCTCTCATCCCGCGATATGGTCGGCTTCTGATCCATCTTTCCTACAATGGCCGGACTAGCACCGCTGGTCCCTTGACCATGGTGACCGCGAAAAACAACACCACGAGCACGCCGAGCGCGAGTGCGATCGCAATCGAGCGCTGACGGCGGCTCTTCTTCTGCGCCTCGGTGAGGACGATTCCATCTGGTTCGGGTTTGTCGGGCATGCCGGCGTCATGCGCCCCCTACCATCGGAGCAAGGGCGCGGAACACGACCTCGGCAAGCAGGGTCGCAAACAGCGCGAACAGATAAAGAATGGAGAAAGCAAACAATTTGCGCGTCGCGCGCAGCGACTGGCTGCGCTCACGCCGCATATAGACGTTGATGGCGAGCACCAGCATGCCGGCGCCGAGCACCAGCGAGGTGACGCCGTAGATCCAGTCGAAATAACCGAGCGCCCAGGGCACCGCAGCCACCGCGATCAGGACGACGGTGTAGAGCAGGATCTGCAGCCGCGTCGCATCGGGGCCGGCGACGTTGGGCAGCATCGGGATGCCGGCGCGGGCGTAATCGTCGGAGCGGAACAGCGCCAGCGCCCAGAAGTGCGGTGGGGTCCAGAAGAAAATGATGAGGAACAGGAGCAGCGGCTCGACGTCGACCGTGCCGGTTACGGCGGCCCAGGCCACCACCGGCGGCAGCGCGCCGGCGGCACCACCGATCACGATGTTCTGCGCGGTCCAGCGCTTCAGGAGCAGCGTGTAGATCACGACGTAGAAGAAGATGGTGAAGGCAAGCAGCGCACCCGCGATCCAGTTGACGAGGATGCCGAGCGTCATCACCGAGAAGAAGGCGAGCGTCATGCCGAAGGTCATCGCCTCGGGCTTGGTGATGCGGCCGCGCGGGATCGGCCGGTTCGCCGTGCGCGACATCTTGGCGTCGATGTCGCCTTCCAGCGCCATGTTCAGTGCACCGGAGGCGCCGGCGCCGACCGCAATGCAGAGCAGCGAGGTGATCGCGAGCACGGGATGGAAATGTCCCGGCGCCAACATCATCCCGACCAGCGCGGTGAAGATCACGAGCGACATCACCCGCGGCTTCAAAAGCGCGATGTAGTCGCCGACCTCCGCCTCGGAGACCCTGATATCGATGGCGTTCTGATCGAGAACCGACACTTAAACCTACTCGCTTGCTGATTGAGCCGCGGCGCCCGTAAAAGGCGCCGCGACGAAGGATTGCTTACTGCACGCGGGGCAGCACTTCGAACTGGTGGAAGGGCGGCGGCGAGGGCAGCGTCCACTCCAGCGTGGTTGCGCCTGCACCCCAGGGATTGGCTCCTGCCTCCTGCTTGCGGGCGAACGCGTCGTACACGCAGTAGAGGAAGATCAGCACGCCGAAGCCGGAGATGTAGGAGCCGATCGACGAGATGTAGTTCCAGCCTGCGAACGCATCGGGATAGTCGACATAGCGGCGCGGCATGCCCGACAGGCCGAGGAAGTGCTGCGGGAAGAACACCAAATTGACGCCGATGAAGGTGACCCAGAAGTGCAACTTCGCGAGTGCCTCGTTGTACATGTAGCCCGTCATCTTCGGGAACCAATAGTACCAGCCGGCGAAGATCGCGAACACCGCGCCGAGCGACAGCACGTAGTGGAAGTGCGCGACGACGTAGTAGGTCTCCTGGAGCACGCGGTCGACGCCGGCATTCGCCAGCACGACGCCGGTGACGCCGCCGACGGTGAACAGGAAGATAAAGCCCACCGCCCAAACCATCGGCGCGCGGAACTCGATCGAGCCGCCCCACATGGTGGCGATCCACGAGAAGATCTTCACGCCCGTGGGCACCGCGATCACCATGGTCGCGGCGACGAAATAGGCCTGCGTCGCCGAGGACATGCCAACCGTGTACATGTGGTGCGCCCACACCACGAAGCCGATGCCGCCGATCGCGACCATGGCGTAGGCCATGCCGAGATAGCCGAACACGGGCTTGCGCGAGAAGGTCGACACGATCTGGCTGATCATGCCGAAGCCGGGCAGGATCAGGATGTACACCTCGGGGTGACCGAAGAACCAGAACAGGTGCTGGAACAGCACGGGATCGCCGCCGCCGTCCGGCGAGAAGAAGGTGGTGCCGAAGTTGCGATCGGTGAGCAGCATGGTGATCGCGCCGGCGAGCACCGGCAGCGACAGCAGCAGCAGGAACACCGTCACCAGGATCGACCAGACGAACAGCGGCATCTTGTGCAGGGTCATGCCCGGCGCGCGCATATTGAAAATCGTGGTGATGAAGTTGATCGCGCCGAGGATCGACGAGGCACCGGCGAGGTGCAGCGACAGGATCGCGAAGTCGACCGCCGGTCCCGGGTGGCCCGAGGTCGACAGCGGCGCGTAGATGGTCCAGCCCGCGCCGACGCCGTTGGCGCCCGGCTCACCCTCGACGAAGGAGGAGCACAGGAGCAGCGCGAAGGAGGCCGGCAGCAGCCAGAACGAGATGTTGTTCATGCGCGGGAACGCCATGTCCGGCGCACCGATCATCAGTGGCACGAACCAGTTGCCGAAGCCGCCGATCATCGCGGGCATGACCATGAAGAAGATCATGATCAGGCCGTGGCTGGTCACGAACACATTGTAGGTGTGGGTCTCGTGGAAGATCTGCACGCCCGGATACATCAGCTCGGCACGGATCGCGATCGACATCGCCGCACCGATGATGCCCGCGATGACCGCGAAGATCAGGTACATCGTGCCGATGTCCTTGTGGTTGGTCGAATAGACGTAGCGCCGCCATCCGGTCGGATGGCCGTGATCGTCGTGTGCGTGGTCTTGGGCGTGATCGCCGTGTGTCGGTGCACTCGTTGCCATTTTCAAATCCTGCCTTGCGTCCCGTTCGGACCCCGAGAGGTCCCGCCCTTTCGTCCCTGAACCGGCGCTTACTGCGCCGGGCCGGCCGCGGAGGCGTAAGTGCTCGTGCCGCCGCTCGCATATTTCTTCTTCGCCGTTTCAACCCAGGAGGCGAATTCCTGGTCGCTGACCACGCGAATCGCGATCGGCATGAAGGCATGGTCCTTGCCGCAGAGCTCTGAGCACTGGCCGTAATACATGCCGGTCTTGGTCGCCTTGAACCAGGTCTCGTTGAGCCGCCCCGGAATCGCGTCGATCTTGACGCCGAAGGCCGGCAACGCGAAGGCGTGGATGACGTCGGCGCCGGTGGTCTGAACGCGAATCACCTTGTTGACCGGCACCACCATCTCGTTGTCGACGCCGAGCAGGCGAGGCTGCTTGTCCTGCGCCATCAGCGAGTCGAACTCGAACTTGCCGTTGTCGGGATAGGCGTAGGACCAGTACCACTGCTTGCCGGTGGCCTTGATGGTCAGGTCCGCCTTCGGCACGTCGAGCTCGAGGAACAGGAGGCGGAACGACGGCACCGCGATGCCGACCAGGATCAGCACCGGCACCAACGTCCAGACCACCTCGATCAGCGTGTTGTGGGTGGTCCGCGACGGCACCGGATTGGCCCTCGCATTGAACTTCACGACCACCGTGACCAGCAGCGCGAGCACGAACAGCGTGATCACGATGATGAGTACGGACAGGAAATCGTGGAACCAGACGATATTGTCCATCACCGGCGAGCCGGAGGCCTGGAGGTGCCATTCCCATGGCTCCGGCTGCCCAAGCTCGGCAAACGCAGCGCCGCCCGTAGCCAGCGTCAGGCCCGCTACGGCCAATCCCAGCAAGTGCCGGCCCACCGGGCCCATCGACATCTTCATGCCGTTCGCGCTCCCCTTACGAAATCACCCCAATGCACTCCCCTATTTTTGGGGAACGCTTATTCGATCCGCCCGTCCGACAAACCGCCGCGCAAGAATACCTCTAAGAGGAATTGGGGCCAGATCGCTAGAACGCCGAAATCAAGCCTCTCAAACCATAATTCTTGATGTATCGCAATGCAGTCTTGAGCCCGGTCTGCCAGCCATCACACGCAAGATATTTCAGACAAAATTGCCGGTCCCGGGAGTGTCGCGGCTTGACAGCAGGATTGCCCGCTGTAGGCACTGCCCCGTCGCCCCCGCAGGCGCCTGATTCGCGCGGGAAAAGGCGACCGGCGCGGCGCGAGATTTGCCTGTTGGCTGCTTGGGATCCGCCTTCAAGCCGCCGTCATTTCCGTACCTGAGTGGAAGCGAAGCCGCCCAAGCAGGTTGTGAACAGAGGGATCGACCCCATGGGGCTTTCGACACGCATGGCGAAACCCGCTCCTTACCGCCATTTTGGCGCGCTGGCTTGTCTCCTGGTGGCCGCCGTCCTCCTCGTGCCGGGCCTTGCACACGCGCAAGGCGCGGTGCGCTCGGTCCATGGCGACTGGCAGATCCGCTGCGACACCCCGCCGGGCGCCCAGGCCGAGCAATGCGCCCTGATCCAGAGCGTCGTCGCCGAGGACCGCTCCAATGCCGGCCTGACCGTGATCGTGCTCAAGACGGCCGACCAGAAGAGCCGGCTGATGCGGGTGGTCGCGCCGCTCGGCGTGCTGCTGCCCTCCGGCCTCGGCCTGAAGCTCGACAATCAGGACGTCGGCCGCGCCGGCTTCGTCCGCTGCCTGCCCAACGGCTGCGTCGCCGAGGTCGTGATGGACGACAAGCTGCTCGGCCAGCTCCGCTCGGCCAAGACCGCGACCTTCATCATCTTCGAAACCCCCGAGGAAGGCATCGGCTTCCCGCTCAGCTTGAACGGCCTGGGCGAGGGGTATGACAAGTTGCCGTAGGGCGGCTTGGCGCTGGTGGCATCGATTGCGGCCAGAAAACTGCGAAAAACTCCAGATGGCGACTCTCTTCGGCCTGAGGCTTCGGTTGCATCGCGCCTAACGCCCGAGCGAGAGCTTGAGAAGGTGGGGCACTTAGATGGTTAACTTGCCGAGCGAAGGCGAAGTCGATGCTGCCACCGCCGCTCTCGAACCTTATTTTACCGCCCTCGGAAGGGTAGCGCATTCGTGGAATCACTTGCACGAGGAGCTGGGTAAGCTCTTCTGCTCGGTCACAGGGCTAGAGCTGCATCATGGGATGGCAATCTGGCACAAACTGAAGAGCGATCGAAGTCAGCGCGACATCTTGAAAGGCGCAATCGACGCCAGAGCACAGGAGACGGATTGGGTAGCCAAACGTCCAAGCGTGACGGCCGCAATCAACGACTTGTTGCATGAGACAAATAGTCTCGCGGACCGACGCAACAATGCGGTCCACGCCCCGTGCTCAATTGCACTTCACGGCAACAGAAAAGACTTTGAGATCGTTCCGGTAACATTTTTTGGGAATGATAAAGCTAAGCGCCTGATCGGCAAGGATATCATTGAAGAGTTCAAGTGGTATGAGTGGTGCGCCGATACGCTGAAAAGATATACTACCAGCTGCCGTCTGGCTGTGGACGCAGAGCTGTTGTCGATTGAAAAGCCTCAGATGCCCACGCGCGGGCAAACGAGGAATTAGCGATAGTCACAGCCTACGCCCTGTCGACCCGATAAAGCTCCGTGTCGCACCAGGTGCAGCGGTAGATGCGGCCTGCACTGGCGACGGCCATTCCCGCGGCCTTTTGCCGGCACTTGGCGCAGACGACGCCGCCCGTCGTCGCGCTGCCTGGATGGGCCGCGACGTACTGTTCGCGCGTGGGATAGGATTTCCAGCCACGGCGGTAGATCAGCTGGTTGACGAACAGGACCAGAGCCAGCACGGCAAAGCCGATGATCAGGCCGTGATACTGGTCCCAGAACGCAAGCAGGGAATTCCACATGCTTTGGCCGCCGGTTCACACAAGAGCGCGCCGGTATAGGCTGAAAATCTTGAAAACCGGCTTAAGACGAGGGCATCCGAAGGGATGGCAGGGTGCGATCGCAACCATGTCGTTTCGGTAATGTGACGGCCGGCCCCCTCGCCGAACGCTTTTGAAACCATTATCTTGCCCCACATCTCCCGATAATGGATCGCCAATGACCAATCCCGCCACGACCTCCCTGCTCGACCGCGCCAATCTCGACCGCGACCAGGTTCGCCACGAAGTTACGCGCGGGCTTTCGGGCGCCGACGACGGCGAATTGTTCCTGGAATACAGCCAGACCGAAGCGCTGATGTTCGACAATGGGCGGCTGAAGCAGGCGACCTATGACACCTCGCAAGGCTTTGGCCTGCGCGCCGTGAAGGACGACGCGGTCGGCTACGCGCATTCCTCCGACGTCTCGCTGCCGGCGCTGATCCGCGCCGCCGATGCTGTCGCAGCAGTCCGCGGCGGCTATTCGGGAAGCTTTGCCGCACCGCCGCCGCACACCAATGTACGGCTCTATGCTGACGACAATCCGCTGGATGCGCCGGGCTTCGAGGCCAAGGTCAAGCTGCTCGCCGAGATCGACGCCTATTTGCGCGACAAGGATCCGCGGGTGCGGCAGGTCAGCGTCAGCCTCGGCGCGACCTGGCAGGTCGTCGAGATCCTGCGGCCCGACGGCGAGAGCTATCGCGACATCCGCCCCCTGGTGCGCGTGAACATCTCCGTCGTCGCCGGCCAGGGCGATCGTCAGGAGAGCGGCAGCAAGGGCTATGGCGGCCGCGCCGGCTATGCCGAATTCATCGAGACCAGGAACTGGCGCGACGCGGCTGACGGCGCGCTGCGCGAGGCGCTGGTGAACCTGGAATCCGTGCCGGCGCCCGCCGGCGAGATGGACGTGGTGCTTGGCGCCGGCTGGCCCGGCGTGATGCTGCATGAGGCGGTCGGCCACGGCCTGGAGGGCGACTTCAACCGCAAGAAGACCTCGGCGTTTGCCGGCCTGATGGGCCAGCAGGTGGCGGCCAAGGGCGTCACCGTGGTCGACGACGGCACCATTGCCTCGCGGCGCGGCTCGCTCTCGATCGATGACGAGGGCACGCCGACCAACCGCACGGTGCTGATCGATGACGGCGTCCTGGTCGGCTATATGCAGGACCGCCAGAACGCGCGCCTGATGAATATGAAGCCAACCGGCAACGGCCGCCGCCAGGGCTACGCCCACGTGCCGATGCCGCGCATGACCAACACCTACATGCTGGCGGGCGACCGCGAGCCGGGCGAGATCCTCGCCTCGGTCAAGAACGGCGTCTTTGCCGCGAATTTCGGCGGCGGCCAGGTCGACATCACCTCGGGCAAATACGTCTTCCAGTGCACCGAGGCCTACAAGATCGAGAACGGCAAGATCGGCGCGCCGCTGAAGGGCGCCATGCTGATCGGCAACGGGCCGACCGACCTGCATCGCATCCGCGCGATCGGCAACGATCTCGCGCTCGATACCGGCATCGGCACTTGCGGCAAGAACGGCCAGGGCGTGCCGGTCGGCGTCGGCCAGCCGACGCTTCTGATGGAACGGATTACGGTGGGTGGTACGGGCGCATGAGTGTTGAGAAAATGACTGTAGCAACCAAGCCCAATAGCAGCGGCAAGAACAGCGGCAAGAGCAGCAGCTGGCGCGGACAGCTGGTGCAGCTTGCCGGCATCGTCGCCGCCGTGTTCATCGCCAAGGGCGCGCTGGCCGAGCCGTTCTACGTGCCCTCGGGCTCGATGGAGCCGACCTTGCTGATCGGCGACGCGCTGCTCGCTTCGAAATTCCCCTATGGCTACGGCACCTCATCGCTGCCGATCCAGATCAATTTGCCAGAGACCGGCCGCGTCTTCGCCGAGACGCCGAAGCACGGCGACGTCGTCGTGTTCCGCTGGCCCGGCGACCGCTCGCAGGCCTGGGTCAAGCGCGTGGTCGGTCTGCCCGGCGACCGCATCCAGATGCGGCAGGGCCAACTCTTCGTCAACGACCGTCCCGCCGAGCTGAAGCCGGATGGCCTCGGCCAAGCCGAGGACGACAGCGGTGGCAGCGAACCCGCCTATCGCTATGTCGAGACGCTGCCGAACGGCGTGTCGCATCTCATCTTCAAGATGCGCGACAACGGTCCGCTCGACAACACGCCGGAAGTGACGGTGCCGGCCGGGCATCTCTTCGTGCTCGGCGACAACAGGGACAACTCCGCCGACAGCCGCGTGCCCCTTCGCTCCGGCGGTGTTGGGCTGTTGCCGATCGACAATCTCGTCGGCCGCGCCGATGCCGTGCTCGGCTCCTGGGATCTGGGCATGCGCAGTCAGCCGATGTGGACCTGGCTGTCGGGCTTCCGGATGGCGCGGTTCTTCACCGCCGTTCGCTAGGCCGATCGCGTGACCTTCGACGACGTCAGAAAATTTGTGCTGACGTGGCCGGAGGTCGAGGACGGCACCTCCTACGGCACGCCCGCCCTGAAGGTACGCAAGAAGATGCTGGCGCGCCTGAAGGAGGACGGCGACAGCCTGGTGCTGCCGGATGTGCCGATCGACGAGCGCGCGATGCTGGTCGAGAGCCGGCCAAAGCTGTTCTATTTCACCGATCACTATGCCGACTATCCGATGGTGCTGATCCGCCTGTCGAAGGCGAAGCGCGCCGACGTCGAGCCGTTCCTGCGACGGCGCTGGCGCATCCTCGCGTCCAAATCGGCGCGGGCGCAGTATGACGCGGGTTGATGATCGCGATGGACCGCGACGCGTTTCTCGCCCTGGCCCTGAAGAATCCGATCAACGTCGCGATCACCGACGCGCTCGCGCAGCCTGCATTGCCGGATGCCTGGCTGGTGTCGGGATGCCTGGTGCAGACGGCGTGGAACGCAATCACGGGGCGCGCGATCGATCACGGCATCGCTGACTACGACGTGTTCTATTTCGACCCTGACACCTCGTGGGAGGCGGAAGACACGGTAATCCGCAAGCTGGCGGCCAGCCTTGCGCATCTCGGCGCCAAGATCGAAGCGCGCAACCAGGCGCGCGTGCATCTGTGGTACCCCGACAAGCACGGCCTGCCCTATCCGCCGCTGACCCGTTCGACCGATGGCATCGACCGCTTCCTGACACGGAACACGCAGATCGGCATCCGGCGTGCTCGCGAGAGCTACGACGTCTATGCGCCGCATGGATTCGACGATATCGCCGCGTTGATCGCACGTCCCAATCCGGGTGCGAATTTTTCCGCGGCGAATTACGCGGCGAAGACCCAGCGATGGAAAGCGCTTTGGCCCGAGCTCACGATCATTGCGGCGGAGTGAGATACCGTAGGGTGGGCAAAGCGAAGCGTGCCCACCACTTCTGTTGCACGCGTGGAAAGATGGTGGGCACGGCGAAAGTGCGCCTTTGCCCACCCTTGTATTAGCGCGCCGGATTACAATGGCCTGGTTCCGTGAGGAATGGCCCAGCCCGGGCGGCCACCCGAGCTGGGCCGCCGATCGATCGGATCGATGCCCACCGAAGCCTTGAGGGCTGCGTTTCGTAGCAAGATCGCGATCGGCACTTCATCGGGACCCGCATGGTTGAACGAACTTCAGGTTCGCATCACAAGGGAGGGTCGAGGAAGATGGCCAAGCGTATCACGATCTGTGCCGGGATCGATACCGGCAAGCGCAAACTTGACGTGGCAGTCGATGGCTGTTCGGAGCCGTTGCAGGTCGAGAACACACCGGAAGGCTACAAGGTGCTGGTGGAATGGTTGCAGCGCCGGAAGGTCAAACGGGTCGGGATCGAGGCGAGCGGGGGCTATGAGCGGGCGGTCGTCGCCGAGCTGCGACGCAAACGTTTTGTCGTCGTGGTCTTTCAGCCGGTCCAGGTGCGCGCCTTTGCCATGTTCCACCTGCAGCGGGCCAAGAATGACAAGATCGATGCAGCGCTGATTGCAGCCTGCACCGCCGCGGCCAAGAAGATCCACCCCGCTCCGGATCCTCGGCTGGGGCCCTTTGCCGAGCATCTGACAATGATCGAGCAGATCGGAGAGGATATTGCAAAGCTCAAAAACCGGTTGGAGAGCTGCCGCAACGCGCGTATCCAGAAGCTCTGGAAGGAGCAGATTGCTCTCTTGGCCAGGCACAAACGAGCCGAGTTCAAGGCTCTGGTGGCAGCGATCCGCAAGCATCGCGATCTCGCCGAACGGCTCGATCTGATCTACGGCGTCGCCGGCAGCGGCCTTCCGACTGCGGTTTCCATCCTGATCAGGATGCCCGAGATTGGCCAGGTCACGCGCGAGCAAGCCGCAGCCCTCGTCGGGCTTGCGCCTTACGACAACGACAGCGGCGATCACGTTGGCGTCCGTCACATCGAAGGCGGGCGCGAACGCTTGCGCCGGGCGCTCTACACCGCGGCTCTACCGGCATCATTCCGCTGGAATCCGCAGCTCATGGCCCTGTACAACCGGCTGATCGCCGCCGGCAAGGGCCACAAGCGCGCGCTCATCGCCTGTGCCAGGAAGCTGCTCGTCGTCATCAACGCCGTCGTCGCACGCGGAACGCCGTGGCTCGCCGAACCGCCCAAAATCGCGAGCGTGCCCGCCACCTGATCGCGTTTCTTTGTTCGGCCGAAGCACCGTTTCTTCGTCCCGACCTGCCCTCGCAAATGACGCCGCGCACAGCGGCCGTCAAGGCTGGCCGTCGTGCCGGCCCCGCCTCACATCCGCCGCTGCCAGGCCACGCCTTGACGGCCACGAGCACGGCGTCATCCTCCCGGCAATCGGACGTCGCTTTAATGGTTGCTACGGCGCTACGCACCTGGGCATCACCGCACCACGCCCGACGTAAACCCCGCCTTCCTGCGCGGCGGCTTGATTTCCTTCTTCAGGAAGCATTTCGCTTCGCGGCCCGTGTAGCCCGGGCGGGCGAAGGTGAAGGCGCGGCATTTGTTGTCCGCGATGCAGGCGGCCTTGCAGGCCTCCTCGCCTTCGTCGGCCTTCAGTTCGAAATTGCGCAAGTCCCCGCCGGGACGGTCGATCGACGTCTCGACGCCCTCCACGCGCGGCTCGATCACGCCCGCGCCGCGGACGCCGGAGATGCAGCAATTGGCGGGAGTGCGCGGCGGTACGGTGTTCTTCAGCCAGCATACTGCAGGCGCGCCCTCGACGTCGGGATAGCTGAAGCTCCAGGACCGGCAGCGGCGGTCGCGCTCGCAGAGGAGCGCGCAGTCCTCAGGATCGCCTGAGGTCACGGGCGTGTTGAAATAATCGCCGCCGGGCCTGTCGAATGCGGTCTGGGCGCTCGCCGGCACGATGGCAAGCAGGACCGCCAGCAGCATGACCCACGCCATACCCTGTGCCACGACCCTTGTCATCAAGGCCCCAGGCAGGCGGCCTTTCCCCATCAGAACAGCTTTCGAGTTACTGAGCGCGCTTGAGTTTTTCAGCCGGTCATTTGATCGCCGCAAACCTGTACGGGCGATGAACGGCGGCGCGCCGCTGTTCCGGCTGAGCTAGAACGCGTAGTCCTCGTAGGCCGGTTCCACGGATTCCTTCCAGGCGCCGTGAAATTTCTCAAGCATCTCCTCGGCCGGCGTGCGTCCGCAATCGATGATGCGGTCTAGCGGCTCCAGATGGCGGGTCTCGTCGCGGCCGAGCTGGTCGATCCGGCCGCGGCGCCGCAGGCCGGCATGGGCCAGCACCAGGCATTCCTTGGCGATCTCGAAGAGATAGCGGTCCTTGATCCGGGCCTTGAAGCCGAAGCGCGGCACATCGTCGCGTAGCGCCTGGCGCTCATGCGCGCTCCAGTGCTTCACCAGATCCCAGGCAGCATCGAGCGAGGCGTTGTCATAGAGCAGCCCGACCCAGAACGCCGACAGCGCCGGCAGCCGGCCCCAGGGACCACCGTCGGAGCCGCGCATCTCGAGGTAGCGCTTCAGCCGCACTTCCGGGAAGATGGTCGAGAGATGATTGGCCCAGTCCGACAGCGTCGGACGCTCGCCCGGCAGGTTGTTGTTGCGACCGTCGAAGAAGGCGCGGAAGGAAGAGCCCGACACGTCGATGTAGTCATCGCCACGCTTGACGAAATACATGGGCACGTCGAGCGCATAGTCGATATAGCGCTCAAAGCCCATGCCGTCCTCGAAGGCGAAGGGAAGCATCCCGGCGCGGGCATTGTCGGTGTCGCGCCAGATCTCCGAGCGGAAGGACAGGAAGCCGTTGGGCTTGCCTTCGGTGAAGGGCGAATTGGCAAACAAGGCGGTTGCGACCGGCTGAAGCGCGAGCGAGACGCGCAGCTTCTTGACCATGTCGGCTTCGGAGGAAAAGTCGAGATTGGTCTGCACCGTACAGGTGCGGTACATCATGTCGAGGCCGTATTTACCGACCTTCGGCATGTAGTTGGTCATGATCTTGTAGCGGCCCTTCGGCATCACTGGAATGTCGGCGCGCGACCAGGACGGCGTCATGCCAAGACCAAGGAAGCCGATGCCGAGCGGGGTCGCGATCTCCCGCACCTGCGCCAGATGCGCCATCAGCTCGCTCTGCGTCTGGTGCACGGTCTCGACCGGCGCGCCGGACAATTCGAACTGCCCGCCCGGCTCGAGCGAGATCGCACCGCCGCCGGTAACGTCGTAAAGACCGATGATGTTGCCCTTCTCCATGATCGGCTCCCAGCCGAGCAGGAGCTTCATGCCTTCGAGCAGCGCGCCGATTCCGCGTGCGCCTTCGTAAGGAACCGGACGGCGGCCTTCGAGCGTGAACGGCGTCTTCTCGTGCTCAGTGCCGATGCGGAAGTCGTCCACCGGCTTGCAGCCGGCCTCGAACCACGCGACGAGTTCGTCGCGCGATTGCAGCGGCGTCATATCGATCTGGTCTCGCGCCATATCAAACTCTAATCAAAAGCGCTTCGACCGAACGCGCGCGGGTGACAGGGATGGTCCGCGAACCCACCGGTTGCGTGGACATGTTGTTTTGCTGCGGGATCATCGCAACGGTGTGCTTTCGTTGGCGACCGGCAGCTTCATCTCGCCGCAGGAGCAACCGAGACGGTCGAGCAGACCGCTGAGCTTGACGGCGTCCGCATCGGACAGTTTTGAGCCGACATACTTCTCGATTGCGGCGGAATAGGCACCCCACATCCGCTTCTGCAACTCGCGACCGGCTTCGGTGATCTCGACGAACTGCCCGCGCTTGTCGATCTTGCATTCGCGGCGCACGGCGAGGCCCTCGTCGACCAGGCGGTCGATCAGCCGCGAGGTCGAATATTGCGGGATCAGCATCTGGCGCTCGAGCTCCACGGGCCGCAGTTCGCCCGAGGGCGCGCGCGAGAGCTCCAGAAGCGCATCATACCAGGCGAGCGGCGGGAAGCCGGCCTTCTTCAGGTCCTGCTCCACGCAATCGAGCACGCGGCTCTGCACCCGCATCAGGCGGATCCAGGCGGACGTCGCCTCGGTCGATGGTTTGCGTTTCATGGTCCCGCTCAAGCTAGTAGCCTGTTCTTAGCGCACTTGATGCACCTGCATCAATCTTGACTATTCCATGCAGATGCATGTAGGCATTCTTTCGCCCCCACCAACCATCGGCAGGAGAAAATTCCATGAAACTCTACTACTCGCCGGGAGCGTGCTCGTTGTCCCCCCACATCGCCCTCCTCGAAGCCGACCTGCCCTACGAACTCGTCAAGGTCGATATCCGCGCCAAGAAGCTCGAAGACGGTCAGGATTTTCTGAAGGTCAACCCGAAGGGCCAGGTGCCGGCGCTCGGTCTTGATAGCGGTGAGATCGTGACCGAAGGCCCGGTCATTGTCCAGATGATCGCCGATCAGGCCTCGGCCAAGGGCCTGGCGCCCGCGCGCGACAGCGCCGAGCGTTACAAGCTCCTGGAGTGGCTGAACTTCCTCACCTCGGAGGTGCACAAGAGCTTTGGTCCGCTATTCTCGCCGGTGCTGGCCGACGATGCCAAGGCTTTCTTCAAGGAACGCGTGATGGGCAAGCTGAAATACATCGACGGCCAGCTTGCCGGGCGCGACTACCTGATGGGCAAGCAGTTCACGGTGGCCGACGGGTATCTCTTCACCATGCTGACCTGGGCCGAGCGGCTCAAGTTCGACCTCTCAGCCCTCACCAACCTCCTCGCCTACAAAGCGCGCGTCGCTGCGCGGCCGAAGGTGCAGGAAGCCTTGAAGCGCGAAGGGCTCGCGCAGGCGGCGTGAGGATCTCACCCACGCGCAAACACAAAAAGCCGGATGATCAATCCGGCTTTTTCTTTTCCTGAATTTGATGTCGCCGGATCCGAGCGTGGAACTTTGCTTGCGGGTGTTGCAAGCGCCCCTCCGCGGCGTCCAGCTCGACTATACGCCAATACCACTTCACCCTCGCGACGCACGGAACCAGATGGTCTTATCGGCGCCGTGCTGACTTACGAACCGCTCACTCCTTGAGCGTAAGCAATGCTGCCTTGTTACTGCCAAGGATCAGGTCAAACTTCGGCTGGTATTTGATTTGCGTTCAATTGGAGCTGAAGTTGACGATTATTCTCATCCTGCTTGTGCTGAGCACGATGATGGGAATGGCGACCGGTCTGACGTTCAAGGTCCAAGCTCTGATCCCGGTCTCGGTTGTGATCGCGATCTCGGCGGCGGTCGTTGTTCGTTCCGCCGGCTTTGGACCCGTTGGCGGCGTGTTCGCTATTGCCGCCTGCCTTGTCGTTGCCCAGCTCGCCTATCTGGCGGCAATCTTCTTCCTGTGCAAACGCGAGTTGTTACTTCACGACGAAATCGACGGCGATCCAGGCAAGCCAGGCAAGCAATAAATCCGCGGCAAGGACAAGCAGTACCAGGCCTGCCCAGAACGGTCCCTTGCGGCGCAGGCGCGCGATCATTCGACGCGACAGGCCCAGCAAGGCCATGAAAGAGTATTTCGCGGTCAGGCCGTGACCAACCGCTCTCCTCTCGTGGGATAGAGTGCGCATTCAGGAAGACCTTCGTTGCAGATCGTCGTCTTGCCGGATGAACTGGCAAAACGTGCAATAACTTTCAAAAGCAAGAGAAGTGCCGAGATCGGCACGCAAAAAGCCGTGTGCCCCTTACGCAACGCAGGCCCGCCCGGATTATGGCATCTTCCCGTCAAAGATGTGTGGGAATCGCGCCACAAGTCGGCAAAAACTTGAGGTGTGGCCGGACTGCTGACCGTTGGTTGAGAGAACTGCGTGGAATGAGCAGTCGAAAAGCAAAAAGGCCGGATCGGTGATCCGGCCTTTCGTTACATAGCGACAGCGGAGTCTTAAGCCGCCGACTTCTTCGGGGCGAAGCGGCCGTAGAAGGTCTCGCCCTTCGCCGCCATCTCTTCGAGAAGCTTTGGCGGGGTGAAGCGGGAGCCGTATTTGGCTTCCAGTCTGTGGCAGAGCTCCACGAACTTCTTCGTGCCCATGAAGTCGATATAGGACAGCGTGCCGCCGGTGAACGGTGCGAAGCCGAAGCCGAGGATCGAGCCGACGTCCGCTTCGCGCGGATCGGTGATGACGTGATCCTCCACCGTGCGCGCGGCTTCCACCGCCTGCACCACCAGGAAGCGCTGCTTCAGCTCCTCGACATCGAGCGTGTCGGGGTCGAGCTGCTTCGGCTGGAGCGCCGACAGCCCCGGCCACAGGCTCTTCTGACCCTTGCCCTTCTCCGGATAGTCGTAGAAGCCCTTGCTGTTCTTGCGCCCCAGGCGGCCCTGCTTCTCGACCATCTCGACCATCAGCTTCTTCTGATCAGGGTTGATCGCATTGGGCCCGAGATCGGCTTCGGTCGCCTTCATGATCTTCAGGCCGAGGTCGAGCGCGACCTCGTCGGACAGCGAGAGCGGGCCAACCGGCATGCCGGCCATCTTGGCGCAATTCTCGATCATCGCCGGCGGGACGCCTTCGAGGAACATCTCGTTGCCTTCGGCGACGTAGCGGCCGACGCAGCGGTTGGCGAAGAAGCCGCGGCTGTCGTTCACGACGATCGGCGTCTTGCCGATGGTGCGGACATAGTCGAGCGCCGTTGCCAGCGCGAGATCGCCGGTGTTCTTGCCGAGGATGATCTCGACCAGCATCATCTTCTCAACCGGCGAGAAGAAGTGGATGCCGACGAACTTGCCCTGGTCCTTGAAGCTTTCCGCCAGCGAGGTGATTGGCAGCGTCGAGGTGTTGGAGGCGAAGACCACATCCGGCTTCAGATACTCCTGCGCCTTGGCGAACGTCTCCGCCTTGACCTTGCGGTCCTCGAACACCGCCTCGATGACGAGGTCGACGTCCTTCAGCGCAGCATAATCAGCGGTCGGCGTAATGCGCGCGAGCAGCGCTTCGGCATCCGCGGGCTTGGCGCGGCCCTTCTTGATCTGCTCCTCGATCACCTTCTGCGCATGCGCCTTGCCCTTGTCGGCGCTCTCCTGGTCGCGATCGATCAGGACCACGTCGAGACCGGCGCGGGCCGAGACGTAGCCGACGCTCGCGCCCATGAAGCCGGCGCCGATCACGGCGATCTTCTTCACCTTGGTCGGCGGCACGTCCTTCGGACGGCGCGCGCCCTTGTTGAGCTCCTGCATCGACAGGAACAGGCTGCGGATCATCGCGGCCGCCTCCTTCGAGCGCAGCACCGAGGTGAAGTAGCGCGACTCCACGCGCAACGCGGCGTCGATCGGCAACTGCAGGCCTTCATAGACGCAGCTCATGATCGCGCGCGCGGCCGGATAGTTGTCGTAGGTCTCGCGGCGGTAGATGGCGTTGCCGGCCGGGAACATCATCATGCCGTTCTTGGAGAACACCGGGCCGCCGGGAAGCTTGAAGCCCTTCTCGTCCCAGGGCGCGACCGCCTTGCCGCCGCCCTTGATCCAGTCCTTCGCCGCCTTGATCAGATCGGCCGCGGGAACGATGGCGTGGATCAGGTTGAGCTGCTTGGCCTTGTCGAGCGCGACGGGATCGCCCTTGAGCAGGATGGTCATCGCATCCTGCGGCGGCACCAGGCGCGGCACGCGCTGCGTGCCGCCGGCGCCGGGGAACAGGCCGACCTTGACCTCGGGCAGGCCGAGGCGCGTCTTGGGATTCTCAGCCGCCACGCGATAGTGGCAGCACAGCGTGATCTCGAAGCCGCCGCCGAGCGCCAGCCCGTTGATCGCGGCCGCCCACGGCTTGCCGGAGGTCTCGATGGAGCGCAGCACCTGCGAGAAGCGCCGGCTCTGGTCGAACAGCATCTGGTTCGCGGCCGTCTCGCCCTGCTCCTTGAAGACTTTTGCGTAGGCCTGGTTCATGCCCTCGAGCATCGAGAGATCGGCGCCGGCGCAGAACGCCTCCTTGCTGGAGGTGATGACGACGCCCTTCACGGCCGCATTCGCCGTGGTTTCCTTGACGATCGCGTCGAGCTCGCTGGTCGAGGTCTCGTCGAGCACGTTCATCGAACGGCCCGGGATGTCCCAGGTGACGAGCGCGATGCCGTCGGCGTCGGTCTCAACCTTGAAATTCTTGTAAGCCATGTTGGTTGCTCCTCGGTGCCGGCAGCCGATGTCAGGCGCGGCGGTTGAACTGTGATCTCGTCTTCCCCTCTCCCCTTGTGGGAGAGGGTCCGAGCGAAGCGAGGGGGTGAGGGGTCTGTATCCGCGGAGACAGACCCCTCACCCGTCGCGAACCCGCTTCGCGTGTTCGCGCCACCCTCTCCCACAAGGGGAGAGGGGAAGAATTCAGACCCGCTCGATGATCGTCGCGGTGCCCATGCCGCCGCCGATACACAGCGTCACCAGCGCGGTCGACTTGTTGGTGCGCTCGAGCTCGTCGAGCACGGTGCCCAGGATCATCGCACCGGTAGCGCCGAGCGGATGGCCGAGTGCAATCGCACCGCCATTGACGTTGATCTTGGCATTGTCGATCTCGAAGGCCTGGATGTAGCGCAGCACGACGGAGGCAAAGGCCTCGTTGAGCTCGAACAGGTCGATGTCCGACTTCTTCATGCCCGAGCGCGCAAACAGCTTTTCGGTGACGTCGACCGGACCGGTCAGCATCATCGCCGGCTCCGAGCCGATATTGGCGAAGGCGCGGATCTTGGCGCGCGGCTTCATGCCGTACTTTGCTCCCGCCTCCTTGCTGCCGAGCAGCACGGCGCCGGCTCCGTCGACAATGCCGGAAGAGTTGCCGGCGTGGTGCACGTAATTCACGCGCTCGATCTCCGGATGCGACTGGACCGCGACCGCATCGAAGCCGCCCATCTGTGCCATCATGGTGAAGGACGGCTGGAGTTGCGCCAGCGACTGCATGGTCGTGGTGGGCCGCATATGCTCGTCCTTGGCGAGGATGGTGAGGCCATTGATGTCCTTCACCGGCACCACCGACTTGTTGAAGCGGCCTTCGTCCCAGGCCTTGCCGGCGCGCTGCTGGCTCTGCACCGCGTAGGCGTCGACGTCGTCGCGGGAGAAGCCGTACTTCGTGGCGATCAGATCGGCCGAGACGCCCTGCGGCATGAAATAGGCCGGCACGGCCATCGAGGGGTCCATCGGCCATGCACCGCCGGAGGCACCGATGCCGACGCGGCTCATGGATTCGGCGCCGCCGCCGATCACCAGCTCATGCTGGCCGCTCATGACCTGGGCTGCCGCGAAATTCACGGCATCGAGGCCGGAGGCGCAGAAGCGGCTGATCTGCACGCCGGGGACGGCTTCGCCGAGACCGGCCTTGAGTGCCGCGAAGCGCGCGATGTCGCTTCCCGCCTCGCCGACGGGATCGACCACGCCGAGCACGACGTCGTCGACGGAGTCCACGGGCAGGTTGTTGCGCTCCTTCAGAGCCTGCAGCGGGACGGTGGCGAGCGCCAGCGCGGTAACCTCGTGCAGCGCGCCATCCGGCTTGCCGCGGCCGCGCGGCGTGCGAACGTGGTCGTAGATGAATGCCTCAGGCATGACGCCCTCCTGATGTGATGTTCAATGCGATTGGGACCTGGCGACGGAAGCTGGCTTAGAATGCTTCCGCCGGCAGTTCCATGACGGTGGCGCAGCCGGCCTGGATGCGCGCGAGGTTGGCCGCTGTTTCCGGCAGCATCCGCTCCATGAAGAAGCGGCCGGTGACGAGCTTGGTCGAGAGATAGGGCGTCGCCCCGCCCTCGGCAATCTTGGCCTGGGTGACTTTCGCCATCCGCGCCCACATGTAGCCGAGCGCGACGAAGCCGAAGAGATGCAGATAATCGGTTGCGGCGGCACCGGCATTGTCCGGCTTCGCCATCGCGTTCTGCATCAGCCAGGTGGTGGCCTGCTGGAGATGGCCGAGCGCGGTCGAGAGCGGCGCGACAAACGGCTTCAGCGCCTCGTCGCCGCCGTTCTCCTTGGCAAAGCCCATCACCTCGCCGAAGAACGCCATGATGGCGCGGCCACCGTCGCGCGGCAGCTTGCGGCCGACCAGATCGAGCGCCTGGATGCCGTTGGCGCCTTCATAGATCATGGCGATGCGCGCATCGCGCACGAACTGCTCCATGCCCTGCTCGGCGATGTAGCCGTGGCCGCCATACATCTGCTGCGCCTGCACCGCGTTGGCAAAGCCGTAGTCGGTGAGAAAGCCTTTCAGCACCGGTGTCATCAGGCCCATGTGATCGTCGGCGGCCTGGCGGTCCTTGGGATCCTCGGAGCGGTGGGCGACGTCGCTCTTCAGCGCGGTCCACACCACGAAGGCACGCGCGGCCTCGTTGAAGGCGCGGATCGACAGCAGCGTGCGGCGCACGTCGGGATGCACGATGATCGGATCGGCCGCCTTGTCCGGCGCCTTCGCACCAGTGAGCGCCCGGCCCTGGATGCGCTCGCGGGCATAGGCAACCGCGTTCTGGTAGGCAACCTCGGACTGCGCGAGACCCTGCACGGCGACGCCGAGGCGGGCCTCGTTCATCATCACGAACATGCCCTGCATGCCCTTGTTTTCTTCGCCGATCAGCCAGCCGGTGGCGTTGTCGTAGTTCATCACGCAGGTGGAATTGCCGTGGATGCCCATCTTGTGCTCGATCGAGCCGCAGACCACGCCGTTGCGCGCGCCGACGGAGCCGTCGGCGTTGACCAGAAACTTCGGCACCACGAACAGCGAGACGCCCTTGATGCCGGCGGGTGCACCCTCGATGCGCGCGAGCACGAGGTGGATGATGTTGCCAGCGAGATCGTGCTCGCCGGCGGAGATGAAAATCTTGGTGCCCGTGATCTTGAAGCTGCCGTCAGCCTGGCGCACCGCCTTGGTGCGGAGCATGCCGAGATCCGTGCCGCAATGCGGCTCGGTCAGGTTCATGGTGCCGGTCCATTCGCCAGCCACCATCTTCGGCACGTAGGTCTTCTTCTGCTCGGGCGTACCATGGACCAGCAGCGCCGCGGTCGCGCCCATGGTGAGACCGCCATACATCGAGAAGGCCATGTTGGCCGAGCACTGGAATTCGTTGACCGCCTGGCTCAGCGTGACCGGCAGGCCCTGGCCGCCATATTCGGTCGGCGCGGAAAGGCCGAGCCAGCCGCCTTCGGCGACCTGCTTGAAGGCGTCCTTGAAACCCTTCGGCGTGGTGACGCTGCCGTCGTCTGCGCGCTTGCAACCCTCGAGATCGCCGACACGATTGAGCGGCTGGAGCACCTCTTCTGCGAGCTTGGCGGCTTCGCCCAGGATCGCCTCGCGCACGTCGCTCGAGGCGTCGGAGAAGCCCGGCAGATTATCGTAGCGGTCGATCTGGAAGACGTCGTTGAAGAGGAAGTTCACGTCTTCGACGGGGGCTTTGTAGATCGGCATGGCGTTCTCCCGGCATGGGGCCGTTAAGTGGTGGTATTCTTGAAAACGCCCTGCGGCGCAGTCTTTGTCGCGAGTCTAACCGTTTCCGCTACCGCAGGGCAGTGTCATGATTGAGTAGCGAGCTGCTCCGCCATCAGGCGGTGCAGCATGTTGATGGCCTTGAGTGGACGCACCATGACCTTGAAATGCGTGATGCGGCCGTCATTGTCGAAGGTGATGATGTCGACGCCGTTGATCTCGATGCCGTCGATCATGGTCTTGAATTCGAGCACGGCACCGCTCGCGCTCTTCCACTCGCCGACATAGGTGAAGGTGGGGCCGCCGAGCACCTTCTCGGCGCTCGACAGGTACTTGAAGGTGATGTCGCGCCCGCGTTGCGGCGTGTGCACGACGGGACTTTCGAAGATGGCATCGGGATGAAGTAGGTCCCATAGCGCGGCGCGGTTATGGGACTTCATGTAGCCGTACCAGGAATCGAGGCCGGTCATTCTCAGGGTGCCTCCCTTCATGAAAAGGCGTTGGCAAAAAGCTTGAAAACAACCCCATGCAAAGTAGCGCGAAGGCCGACGCCGGCCGGCAACCGGCCTACCGTCATATGCACATTGACGCATATGCGCGGATATGCATAAAGTCAAGTCAATTGGTCGGGTACGTCTTAAGGGAGCCGTGTCATGGCACTGGGCGACGCAATTCTCGCATGCCTGACGGAACGTCCGATGACGGGCTACGAGCTCGCCAAGACGTTCGACTCCTCGATCGGCTTCTTCTGGAAGGCCGACCATCAGCAAATCTATCGTGAGCTCTCCAAGCTGCGTGACCGCGGCTACATCCAGGGCCGCGAGGTCGTGCAGTCCGGCAAGCCCAACAAGCTGGTTTATACGCTTACCGAGGAGGGACGAACAGCGCTGCGGCACTGGGCCGCGCGGCCGAGCACCCCGGCCTCGACCAAGGACGACCTCCTGGTCCGCCTCCATGCGCTGGACAGCATCGACATCGAGCCCCTGCGCACCGATCTGATGGCCCGCCTGGAGCACCACCGCGACCGCCATGCCAACTACGAGCGCATCCTGAAGAAGCGCTTTCCGGACGGCGAGGCATCGGGCATGCTCGACCTCGGCAATTTGCTGCTGCTCCGCCTCGGTGCCCGGCACGAGCAGATGGTGGCCGACTTCTGCGAGGAAGCGCTTGAGGCGCTGTCGACCATGAACGCGCGCGGCACGGTGGTGCCGATCGACGAGGGCAAGCGCGAGAAGGGCTGAGCAAAAGCGCGACGCTCCGCCACTCACTCCGCCGTCATCGCCCGGCTTGGACCGGGCGATCCAGTACTCCGAGACGGTCGTGATTGAATCGATAAGCCGCGGCGTACTGAATGCCCCGCCTGCGCGGGGCATGACACGGGTGAATGTGGCAACCGGAAGCGAGCCACGGACTCGATCAACCTCTCCCGCTTGCGGGGGAGGGAGTGCACCCACAATGCGGCCACAGGTCCCCCGCGCCCAACTTTAAGACAGCGGCGACGGCTTCCTTAACCCGTTATTTACCGTAACAGAGAAAAGTCGGTTTTTGAGGCAGACGACCCGCGCCGAATGGAATTGTCTCTGCAACTGGGACGCGCGGGAAAGCTGGAGGCATCGGGTGGGGTGCCGAAGTCGGAACCGGACAGAAGTCATGAATTCGCGCGTATCGTGGAGTGTTGACGGCATCGATCCATCCGTCAGGGAGCGGGCCGAAGCCGCTGCGCGCCGTGCCGGCATGTCACTCAACGATTGGCTGAACTCCACCCTCGGCGACACCACCCCGCCGAACTTCCGCGCATCCTACGAGCAGCGTCCGCAAGTCCCGCAAGCACCGAGTCAGGAAAGCCGTGACGTCGCCGACATCCACCAGCGGCTCGACGCGATCACCCAGCAGATCGAACGGATTTCAAAACCCGCGCCGCGCCAGGACTCTTCGCGGCAAGACGCTTCACGACAAGACACGTCGCGCGAGCAGGGCGTCGCGCGCCAGCTGAACGATGCGATCTCACGGCTGGACGCACGGCTGTCGCAGATCTCGCGGCCGCAGGCGCAGGCGCCGCGGACTGCTCCGGTCGAGACGCGCCAGCGCCAGGCCGAGATGGTCGAGCGCGCGGCAGCGCAGGTCTATCGCAACGCGCCGCCGCTCAGTCCCGCCTCGCTCGACGTGGCGGTGGCCGAAATCACCGCGCGGCAGAACGAGCTCGACAGCTTTGCGCCCCGGCAGATGCCGCCGCGCGCAGCGCCCTCGATTGCACCCGCCGCGCACGTAGCGCCCGCCTTGGCGCCTCCCCTGGCACCTCCCTTGGCGCCAACTGCCCCCGCCTATGCGCCTCCACAGCCGGGTGCCGACTTCTCGGCGCTCGAGCGGCATCTCCTCAAGATCACGAGCCAGATCGAGGCGCTGCAGCGCCCCGATCACATCGAGCAGTCGATCACGGCGTTCCGCAACGAGCTTGCGGAGATCCGCCACGCCATCACCGAGGCGATGCCGCGCCGCGCGATCGAATCGATCGAGAACGAGATCCGCTCGCTGCATCGTCGCATCGACGAGACGCGCACCTCCAACACCGACGGCCAGGCGCTCGCCGGTGTCGAGCGCGCGCTGTCCGAAATCAAGCAGGTGCTGCGTACGCTGACGCCGGCCGAGCAGCTCACCGGCTACGACGAGGCGATCCGCAATCTCGGCGGCAAGCTCGACCTGATCCTGCGCGCCAACGACGATCCCGGCACGGTGCAGCAGCTCGAAGGCGCGATCTCGGCGCTGCGCGGCATCGTCTCCAATGTCGCCTCCAACGACGCGCTGGCACGGCTGTCCGAGGACGTGCAGCTGCTGTCGTCCAAGGTCGACCAGATCACCCGCCCTTCTGCCCCCAGCAACGACAGCTTTGCGGCGCTGGAGCAGCGCATCGCCGCACTCACGGCTGCGCTGGAGACACGCGAGCGGCCTGCGCCGTCCGAAAGCACCGAGCATCTGGAGAACGCGATCCGCGCGCTGTCCGATCGCTTCGACCGCATGCAGGTCGGTGGCGACTCCGCCTCCACCTTCGCGCATCTCGAGCAGCGGGTGTCGTATCTCCTGGAGCGGATCGAGGCTGCCTCCGATCCGCGCAACGGCAATTTGAGCCGCGTCGAAGACGGGCTGCACGACATCCTGCGGCATCTGGAGCGGCAGCAGGCGACCTATGCCGCGCTTGCCGAAAGCCGCAGCTCGGCACCCCCATCCGATTCCGGCGTGGTCGACCTCGTCAAGCGCGAGCTCTCCGACATCCGCTTCAGCCAGGCCGAGACCAACCGCCACACGCAGGATTCGCTCGAAGCCGTGCACAGCACGCTCGGCCATGTCGTCGATCGCCTTTCGATGATCGAGGGCGATCTGCGCGCGGTGCGCAGTTCGCCACCCCAGGCCGCGCCGCAAGCGTTCGACGCACCGGCGATGCCGGCCGAACCGGCGCGCAGCGCGATGCCGCAGCAGCCGCCCAGAGCCGACCTCAAGCCCGATCTGCCGAATCCGGCCGCGGCGCAGGCGGCCTTCGTCGCCGCGCCGCGCGAATTCCACGCCGCAACGCCGGCTGCTCCGCCGCCGGTGCTGGCGGCCCCGCCCGCGATGCCTCCCTTGCCGCCGCGCGCAATCAGCGAAATCCTGGAGCCGCATGCTGCGCCTGCGCGCGCTGCGATCGCGCCCGAGCTTCCGCCCGATCATCCGCTGGAGCCGGGCACGCGGCCGAGCGGGCGCGCTGCCACGCCTTCGGAGCGCATTGCCGCGTCCGAAAGCGCGATCAGCGAAATTCCCGCCCCGCCAAAGGAGCCCGTGTCGTCGTCGAGCTTCATCGCCGCCGCACGCCGGGCCGCACAGGCCGCAGCCGCGCAGCCCGAGAAGCCCGGCCGTGGCGGCAAGGCTGCCGCGGGCGGCGCTGTCAAGGACAAGGGCAAGGAAGGCTCGACCATCACCTCGAAGATCCGCTCGCTGCTGGTCGGCGCGAGCGTGGTCGTGATCGTGCTCGGCACCTTCAAGATGGCGATGAACCTGCTCGAGGGCGGCGGCAGCGCCCCGCCGGTGCCGGCGATGGAGAGCCCCGCAAGCGCGCCCGCGCCACAAGCCCCTGCCCCCGCCGAGAGCAGCATGAAACCCGCCGTGCCCGAGCAGGTCACGCCGTCGATGACATCGCCGACCCCGCTCGGCCGGCAATCCCTGAACAATGCCGTTCCCGCCAACTCCGGCAGCACCGCGTCGGTCGAGATCCCGCCCCCACCGGCGGTAACTGGAAATAGCGACATCACCGGCGCGATCCCGACGACGCCGTCGCGCACGCGGCTCGGCACCGTCCAGGTGCCGTCAAGCGAGCGGCTGGCCGACGGCATCGGCGGTCCGGGCTTACGCGCCGCCGCGATGAGGGGTGATGCGACCGCGGCCTACGAGATCGGCCTGCGCTTTGCCGAAGGCAAAGGCGTGGCCGCGAATTACGAGGAAGCCGTCAAATGGTATGACCGCGCGGCGCAGGCCGGCGTGGTGCTCGCGACCTTCCGGCTCGGCACGCTCTATGAGAAGGGCCTGGGGGTGAAGAAGGACGCCGACATCGCCCGCCGCTACTACACGCAGGCCGCCGAGCGCGGCAACGCCAAGGCCATGCACAACCTCGCGGTGCTCGACGCCGACGGCGGCGGACGCGGCGCCAATTACAAGAGCGCGTCGCAGTGGTTCCGCAAGGCCGCCGATCGCGGCGTCGCCGACAGCCAGTACAATCTCGGCATCCTCTATGCTCGCGGCATCGGCGTCGAACAGAACCTTGCCGAGTCCTACAAATGGTTCAGCCTGGCTGCCGCCCAGGGCGACTCCGATGCAGCGACCAAGCGCGACGACGTTGCCAAGCGCCTCGACCCGCAGTCGCTCGCCGCTGCCAAGCTCGCGATCCAGACGTTCAGCGCCGAGCCGCAGCCGGACGACGCCGTCAACGTCGCAGCCCCCGCAGGCGGCTGGGACAGCGCTCCCGCGCAGGCCAGCACCAAGCCCGCGCCCAAGCCTGTCGCGACCAAACGCCAGGCCTCGGCCGCGCATTAAGGCATCAAGAGCCCACCTAGCTCCATCTAACCGCGGACTCGATGAACCTCTCCCGCTTGCGGGCCAGGGCAATCACATTTGAGCGCTTTCCTTGCGGCCCATCCTTCGAGACGCCCGCTTTGAGCGGGCTCCTCAGGATGAGGGCATTTTTCGCGGCAAGATCTTAGACCCTCATGGTGAGGAGCGCCGCTTGCGTCGCGTCTCGAACCATTCGAGGCCGAGGCCATGTCGCAAACCAGGGACGTGCGCTGGCTCGCGCCCGACCAGGCCATGGCGAATCACCGATCCCGTCGGCAAGCCCTGAGGATCGGCTCGCGTTAGTCTGAACTATTCACCACGCCGAGCGGTCCTGATCGGATCACGGGCGAAAAACGCCGCACGCTGGAAAATTCCTGGTCCGCCGTCGGGCGAATTCGGCTAATGAGGGACGCGGCAATCGTTCCGCCCTCCCGCGAGCATTCCGCAAATGGAGCACGATGATTTCAAGTTGAAATCATCATGCTCCCGATTCTTATTTGAGCATGATCTTGTCGGAAAACCGCGTCACACTTTTCCGGATCATGCTTGGTCCGTCTCGCCGGAACGTGCCCGATGCAGCTTTACCTCCCCATCGCTGATCTGCCGGTCAATGTGTTCCTGGTGCTCGCGATGGGCGCCGCGGTCGGCTTCGTCTCCGGCATGTTCGGCATCGGCGGCGGCTTCCTGATGACGCCGCTTCTGATCTTCATCGGCATCACCCCCGCCGTCGCGGTCGCCTCCGTTGCGAGCCACATCGCGGCGTCCTCGTTCTCCGGCGCGATCTCCTATTGGCGGCGGCGCGCGATCGATCCGGCGCTCGCGACCGTGCTGTTATGCGGCGGCGTGACGGGCACCGCGCTCGGCGTCTGGACCTTCACGCAGCTGCGCGCGCTCGGCCAGCTCGACCTGATGATCGCGCTCTCCTACGTGGTGCTGCTCACGACCGTGGGCAGCCTGATGTTCTCCGAAGGCCTGCGCGCGATGATGCGGACCCGACGCGGTGCCGTGCCGCTCCGGCGCACCCATAATTGGATCCACGGCCTGCCGCTGAAGATGCGCTTCAAGCGCTCGAAGATCTATCTGTCGGTGATCCCCATCGTCGTGGTCGGCATCGTCATTGGCTTCATCGGCGCGGTTATGGGCATCGGTGGCGGCTTCATCCTGGTGCCGGTGATGATCTATCTGTTGCGGGTGCCGACCTCGACAGTGATCGGGACGTCGATGATCCTGACGCTGGTCACCATGCTGTTCGCGACCATGCTGCATGCAATGACCAATCATCTGGTCGATGCGGTGCTGGCGCTGATCCTGATGGTCGGTGGCGTCACCGGCGCACAGTTCGGCGCGCGCGCCGGGCAGAGGATCCGCGGCGAGCAGTTGCGGCTGCTCCTGGGTCTGCTCATCCTCGCCGTCGGCTTGCGCTTCGCTGTCGAGCTCGTGCTCCGCCCCGAAGACCTCTTCACCATCCGCGAGATCGGAGTGACGGGATGATCGCGCGCGCATTCATCGCCAATTTCCTGGCGGCTCTCCTGATGCTGCTGCCCGGCGGCGCCGCGCGCGCCGAGCGGCTGATCGTGTCGGTCTCCAACCACCGCGTCACCGTGACGCCGAACTATTCCGGCGAGGAGCTGGTGCTGTTCGGCTCGGTGGAGAGGGACGCGGCGACGCCGGCGAATCGCAACGCCTACGATCTCGTCGTCACCGTGCTGGGCCCGCGCGCGGACATGGTGACGCGGCGCAAGGAACGAAAGTTCGGCATCTGGATCAACACCGACTACCGGCAATTCCTGCAGGTGCCGAGCTATCTCGCGTTGTTCGCCAATCGCCCCTTCGATCAGGTCACCTCGCCCGAGATCGCGCGGCGCCAGCAGATCGGGCTCAACAACGTGCTGCTGACCCAGCGTGTCGGCACCGACTATGCCGACGTAGTGCCGGACGACGCGTTCCGCAGTGCCTTCATCCGCTTGCGCACGCAGCGCGGGCTCTATCGCGAGGATCCGTCCGCGGTCACGTTCCTGACGCCAACGCTGTTCCGCACCGGCATTCCGCTGCCCGCAGAGGTGCCGATCGGGACCTATGAGGTCGAAATAAAATTGTTCGCGAACGGTGCGCTCGTGACCAAGACCGAGACGGCGTTCGAGATCGTCAAGGTCGGCTTCGAGCAGTTCGTCGCCACCAGCGCGCGGCAGAACGGATTGATCTACGGCCTCGTCACCGCCGCCCTGGCGCTGATGTGCGGCTGGTCCGCGTCGATCGTGTTCAGGAAGGATTGAGGTGGGGAGCCGAGCTTCCTCCGCGTCGTCATTCCGGGGCGGTCCGCAGGACCGAACCCGGAATCTCGAGATTCTCAGGTGCGCAATTGCGCACCATAGTTCGATGCTTCGCATCGCCCCGGAATGACAACTGATATCACGGCGCCTCGATCACCGTCGGCACGCCGGGCTCGAGCAGGCGCAGGCGCGGGCCGAAGCCGAGGACGTCGAAGGTCTTGCGCAGGTCTTCGCCGTTCTGGCGGAAATGCGCCCAGCCTTCGGTATGAACGGGCACGATCACCGCATCGGGAAAGGCGCGCGCGGTCTCGATGGTGTCATTGGTGTCCATGGTGAGATGGAACGGCCCGCGCGTCTGCGCTGCGCCGGCAAAGGGCAGCACCACGCCGCAATCGAAACGGCGCGCCACTTCCGCAACGCCGTCGAACCAGGTGGTGTCACCGCTGATATAGACCGGGCGGCTGTCCTTGTTGCTGGAGGACACCACGAAGCCGATGACGTCGCCCGACAGCGGCTCGATGCCGGCCGGACCGTGGCGCGCCGGAGTTGCGGTAATCGTCAGCGTGTTGCCATCACGATCCCTCACTTGCGTCGTGTCCCAGGGCGCAAGGCCTTCGACGTGACCGCCGAGCCGTCTTGCGCCCGCTTCCGTCGTCAGCACGCGTTTCACCTTGAACAGAAGCTCGCGGCCGGAATTGTCGAGATTGTCAGAATGCTGGTCATGGCTGAGCAACACCGCATCGACCGGGCCGATCGCGTCGGCCTTCAGCGCGGGGCCGATCGTCTTCTCCAACTTCACATGCGGCAGTTGATAGGCGCCCGGGCCATCGAAGGTCGGATCGGTGAGGAGGCGGAAGCCGTCGATCTCGATCAGCGCGGTCGGGCCGCCGATCAGGGTGATGGAAATGGGCATGACGGACTCCTGTTACGAGACGGGCTTGATCGCTGCGGATTGGGCGGGACGCGTCACGAGATAAATGCCGATCGCCACCGGAACGATCCCGAGCAGATCGCGCGCCTCGACATGCTCGCCGAGCACGAGAAAGGCGAACAGCATGCCGAGTGGGGGCATCAGGAAATGATAGGCGCTGGCCGCGGTCGCGCCACACACTTTCAGGAGATGGAACCAGAGCAGATAAGCGAGGATCGAGCCGCCGAGCACCAGGAAGGTGAAGGCGCCAATGAGGCCGGGCGTGAATTGAATTGCGTGGATGTCGGCGAAGCCGAGCGCGATCGGCGTGAGCACGATTCCGGCCGCGATGTTCTGGATGCCGTTGCCGATCCACAAGCTCCCCTTCGGCGCGAACAGCTTGAACAGGATGGTGCCGGCGACGATGGAGGCGAGCGAAGCCAGCGTGAAGACGATTCCGTGCAGGCTGTCGGTGCCGACCGCGAGGTGATGCCAGACGATGAAGGCAACCCCCAGGACGCCGAGCAGGAGGCCGCTCGCCTTGCGCCAGGTCATGCCCTCGCCGAGCAGCAGCGCGGCGAGTGCCGCCGTGAACACCGGATTGGCCGAGACGATCAAGCCGCCGAGGCCGGCGGAGACCGATTGCAGGCCGGTATAGCCGAGGCCGAGATAGAGCGCGTTGTTGGCGATACCGAGCACGGCAAACATTGCGGCGTCGCGCCAGGTCATGTCCCAGGCATCGCGACGCAGCGGCGAGACGCCGAGGATCAGGATGCCGGCGAGCGAAAAGCGCGCCGCGAGCAGGATCAGCGGCGGGCAGTCGGTGACGCCGATCTTGCCGGCGACGAAGGCAAAGCTCCAGAGCAGGCAGAACAGGCCGATGTAAAGCGGCAGCGGATTGAAGCGGCTGCGGGGGACGGCGATCGAGGGGGCGAGCGACATGGCAGTTTCTCTTGGGATTGTCCTGAGCCCTCGATCTAGGGAGCTCCCTTGTCATTTGAAAATTAAATGATTAACTGCCATCTAGTGGATTTATGAATGGAGGCGGCGATGCTCGATCTCGAGCTCTTGCGCAGCTTCGTCTCGGTGGTCGATGCCGGCGGCTTCACCCGCGCGAGCGAGCGCGTCCATCGCACGCAATCGACGGTGAGCCAGCAGATCAAGCGGCTGGAAGAGGACGTCGGCCAAATGCTGCTGCACCGTGACGGCAAGGACGTGCGGCCGACGGAGGCGGGCGAACGGCTCTTGTCCTACGCGCGGCGACTGTTGTCGCTTGCCGAGGAGGCGCGCGACGTGCTCAGCCAGCCGGGCAGCGAAGGCGCGATCCGGCTCGGCATCCCCGAGGATTTCGCCGCCTATCGGCTGGCCAAGCTGCTCGGAACGTTCTCGCGCTCGCATCCGGGCCTGCGGCTGGACGTGCGCGCCGACCAGAGCAGGAACCTGTCCCGCGACCTCGAACGCGGCGAACTCGATCTTGCGCTGTTCAAGCGCGAGGCCGGCGAGAAGGGCGCGATCGCGGTATGGCCGGAGCGGGTGCACTGGGTGACCAGCAAGAGCCATCCGATTCAAGCCGACGTGTCGTCGGTGCCGCTGATCGGTTTTCCGCTCGGCTGCCTCTATCGCGCCGGCGCCATCCATGCGCTGGAAAGCGCCGGCCGGCCCTGGCACATGGCCTATACGTCATCGAGCCTCGCCGGCATCCAGGCGGCGGTTGCCGCCGGCATGGGGTTGAGCATTTTGTCGGAGATGGCGATCCAGTCCGATCACCGCGTGCTGACGGCGAAGGACGGCTTTGCGCCGATCAACAAGACCGAAGTCGCGCTGATGGCCTCGCCGGACGCCAGCCCAGCCACGTTGCGACTGGCGGATCGGCTCGCCGAGTTCTGCGATACGGTGCAGGCGAAGGCGGCGTGATCTTGTGGGATGCGTAGGGTGGGTTAGCCCCGCGGCTGCGCGAGGCGCAGTCCGCTCGGCGTAACCCACCACTGTTTGTCTCCCGGATGCGAAAGAGGTGGGTTACGCTTCGCTAACCCACCCTACGAAGTGCGGACCTCAACAACACCGCGACGCTGCGATGGCGTGGACGCGGCGGTCGCCGAGGAGATGTGCGGTGAAGCTGCGAGCGCCGAACACGCGTGCGAACGCTTCATCGCGGATGCTGAGGCCGCCGGCATAGGCGCCGAAGGCCGGCATTACGGCGCGCATCCCGTCGGAGGCGAAGCAGCGCCGCTCCATCGAACGACCGCGGGCGGTGACGCGCGCCTTGGGATGAAGATGGCCCGCGATCTCGCCATGTGCGCCGGTCGGCTCATGGCGGAAAATGATCGGGCCGATCGCGACTTCGTCCGCGACCGTGCCGCCGAGATCGCGCGGCAATGCCGGATCGTGGTTGCCCGAAATCCAGATCCAGTCGCGGCCGGTCTGGAGCGAGGCCATGGCGCCGCGATCCTCAATCGACAGCCGCTCGTGGGCGCTGCGATCATGAAAGCTGTCGCCGAGCGCGATCACAATTCGCGGATCGTGCCGCGCGATCACGACCGCAAGACGGCTGAGCGTAGCAACCGTGTCGTAAGGCGGCAGCAGCACGCCGCGCGCGGCGAAGCTCGAGCCTTTCTCGAGATGCAGGTCGGAAACGACGAGCAGGCGCTGCGCGTCCCAGAACAGCGCGCCGGAGAGATCGGCAATGAACGATGCGCCCGCAATCTCAAGCGTGCGCGTCGACGTGATCGAAATGGCCGCCTGCTCCGTCATGGTCGGGCTCGCCGACTTGACAGACGATTTGGCAGGAGTTGCGCCCCAAGCTTTCATGGTTGTCGTCTACGACATCGCCTCTTTGACAAGCTCGTCGGCGGCCTCCGCCAGGAGCTCGTCTGCAGCTTCGCCATAAACTGACTCGCGGCCGATTTCCAGCATCACCGGGACGGCGAGCGGAGAGACGTGGTCGAGTTCCCGGTGCGTGATGTGACCATGGATGCGCGCGAGCATGTCCCCCAGCCGGCGCAGGTCGAGCAGGCCGGTCGCGGCATCGGCGCGTGCGGCGCGCAACAGCATGTGATCGGCCTGGTGCTTGCGCAGGACGTCGTAGACGAGGTCGGTCGAGAACAGCACCTGACGCCGGCTCTTGTCCTCGTCCGTGAAACGGCGCTCGATCAGGCCGGAGATCAGCGCGCAATTGCGGAACATGCGCTTCATCAGCGCGGACTCGGCGAGCCAGGCCTCGAGGTCGTCGCCAAGCATATCAGGGTCGAACAACGCGTTGAGATCGAGCTGGCCATTGCGGATCATGAAGGAGGCATCACCCAGCCCCCAGATCGCAACCGCATATTCATTGGCGACGAAACCGAGCGGCCGGGCGCGGGCGCGCTCCAGCCGGCGCGTCAGCAGCATGCCGAGCGTCTGGTGCGCGAGCCGGCCCTCGAAAGGATAGCAGATCAGATAGTGTTTGTTGCCGCGCGGAAAAGTTTCGACCAGCAGCTCGCGCACCGCCGGCACGCGTGAAACATCCTTTTGCAATGACAGCCAGTCGCGCACCTGCTCCGGCAGGTCACCCCACGCGCGCTTGTCATCCAGCAACCGGCGCACGCGCTCGGCCAGATAGGTCGACAGCGGAAATTTTCCGCCCATATAGGACGGCACCTTGGGATCCGCGTCATGGGCGCGGGAGACGTAGACCTGGTCCTCGGCCAGCGCTTCGTAGCGCACCACCTCGCCGCCGAACACGAAGGTGTCGCCTGGGCTCAGGCCCTCGATGAAATATTCCTCGATCTCGCCGAGCACGCGGCCACCGCGCGCGATCACGCCGGTCGAGCCGGTACCAGTCGAGCGCGAGCGCACCAGCCGCACCTTGAGCATTGGCTCCTCGACGATGGTGCCGACATTGAGGCGATAGCTCTGCCGCACCTTTGGATTGGCGACACGCCAACGGCCCTGCTTGTCTTGCTTGATGCGGGCGAAGCGCTCATAGGTCTTAAGCGCGTAACCGCCGGTGGCGACGAAATCGACGACGTCGTCGAAATCCTGCCGCGACAGATCGGCGTAAGTCGCGGCGGTGCGCACCTCGTCATACAGCTCGTCGCTCAGGAACGGCTCGCCGCAGGCGCAGCCGAGGACGTGCTGGGCCAGCACGTCGAGCGCGCCGATGCGCAAGGGTGGGGTATCCTGCGCATTCTCCGCGATCGCATCGATTGCGGCGCGGCACTCCAGCACCTCGAACCGGTTGGCCGGCACCAGCACCGCGCGCGAAGCTTCATCGAGGCGGTGGTTGGCGCGGCCGATGCGCTGCATCAGGCGCGAGCAGCCCTTTGGTGCGCCGATATTGATGACGAGATCGACGTCGCCCCAATCGACGCCGAGATCCAGCGAGGAGGTGCAGACCACGCCGCGCAGTTTTCCCGCCGACATCGCATCCTCGACCTTGCGGCGCTGCGCGACGTCGAGCGAGCCGTGATGCAGCGCGATCGCAAGGCCGTCGTCGTTCATGCGCCACAGATCCTGGAACAGCATCTCGGCCTGGCTGCGGGTGTTGACGAAGACGAGCGTGGTCTTGTTCGCCTTGATCAGCTCGTAGACCTCGGCCAGCGCATGGCGCGCGGTGTGGCCGGCCCAGGGCAGGCGCTCGCTTGTATCCAGCATCTCGACGATCGGCGTCGCCGCGCCGCCGGCGATGACGATGTCAGCGGCGGCCGCCTTGCCGCCCGGTTGCGGCATCAGGAAGCGCGCCAGCGATTCCGGCTCGGCCACCGTCGCCGACAGGCCGATCATGCGCATGTCAGGCGCAAGCCGCCACAGCCGCGCAAGCCCGAGCGAGAGCAGATCGCCGCGCTTGGAGGTGACCAGCGCATGCAGTTCGTCGAGCACCACGCGCTTGAGCGAGGAGAACAGGAACGGCGCATCGTCGGACGAGAGCAGCAAGGCGAGCTGCTCGGGTGTGGTCAGCAGAATGTCCGGCGGATAGCGACGCTGGCGCTGCCGCCGCGACACCGGCGTGTCGCCGGTGCGGGTCTCGACCTTGATCGGCAGCCCCATCTCCGCGATCGGCCGTTCCAGATTGCGCGCGATATCGACGGCGAGCGCTTTGAGCGGCGAGATGTAGAGGGTGTGGAGACCGCCGGTGCGCTGAACGGCGCGGCCGGTGGAGATCACCCGCTTCAACGCGCTCTGCTGCGCTCCCTCCCCCCTTGTGGGGGAGGGCTGGGGAGAGGGGTAAGCCACGGGCGCCAGCGCTTGTGATGACGACTGAGCTGGTTGCGGCGATCGTGGTCTTGCGTCGGCGTCGGAAGAAAGCTCCACCAGCGTCGGCAGAAATCCCGCCAGCGTCTTGCCGGCGCCGGTTGGTGCGATCAGCAGCGCGGAGCGATCCTCCCGGGCCTTTTCCAGCAGCGCCAATTGATGCGTGCGCGGCGACCAGCCGCGGGCCGCGAACCATCTCTGGAAGCGGTCGGGCAACAGCGCGGCCGGCTCGGCCGATGCGGTGAGGATACGGGGCGGCACGGCGATAGAGGTAAGCCGTGGGGACGGGTTCGTCGAGGGGTGGGTTGTTCGCCTCGCCCCGCCTGCGGGGAGAGGCCGGAATTCAAGCGCATCTTGAATTCCGGGTGAGGGGGGCCTCCGCGAGTCCAACTCTCATCGTATTCGTGGATACAGCCCTCACCCCGACCCTCTCCCCGTAAAAACGGGGAGAGGGAGAGGAAGTCCTGTAGGGTGGGCAAAACGACTTGTCCGCCGTAGCTCGTAGAGCGAAGGCGGAAGCGTGCCCACCTCTTCTGTTGCGATCATCGAGAGATGGTGGGCACGGCGCTGACGCGCCTTTGCCCACCCTACGGCACTTCGTCGAGGGGCAGCCGCTCCGCTACTCCGTCACCGGCTTGTCGGAGACCTGCCAGTCCTTGCCGTTGAAGGTCGAGATGAACAGCGTCTTCATCGGCGTGTAGTCATTGGGCGTGTAGCTGTAGTCGACGCCGTCGAGGAAGAAGGGCGAATGGAAGCCCTTGAGGTTTGCGGCCTGCTTGAGCACATTTTCGCGCGTGAGCTCGTCGCCGCAGCGGCGCAGGATCTCGCCCATGCTCACCGCCTGGCCGTAACCGGCATAGGCGGTGGTGTTGTCGGGATCGATGCTCGGGAGATAATTCTTCCGCAGCGTGTCGAACGCGACGACGTCCTTGTCATTCTCCCAGGGGCCGGGGCCGGCGTCCTTGGAATAGCGGATCGCGACGATGCCGGATGCATTCTCGAAGCCGGCAGCACTCAGAATCGACTTGCCGGTCGAGCCTGCGGAGAGCAGTTGCAACGGCTTCCAGCCGAGCTCGGCGGCCTTGCGAATCGACTGCGACGACGCCTTGCCGGTGGAGATGTTGTAGAAGACGTCGGCGCCCGACTTGGAGAGATTGATGAGCTGGGAGTCGATGGTCGGGTCGGTCAGGTCGTAGGTCTGCTCCAGGATCACTTGCGCGGTACCGCCGGCATCCGCCAGCACCTTCTTGAACGGCCCGAGGAAGTCGCGACCGAAATCATCGTTCTGATAGAGGATGCCGATCCTGGCGTTCGGCTTCACGCCGATAACGTGCTTGGCGAGGATGCGCGCTTCAGTCGGATAGAGCGGCAGGCCCGCCATCGTCCATTTGAACTCCTTCGGATTGTTCCACTTCGACGCGCCGGTGTTGAGCAGGAGCTGCGGCACGCCCTTGGAATTCAGATATTTGTGCACGGCGGTCTGCGGCGCGGTGCCGAGCGAGCCGTAGAGCGCGAGCACCTCCTCCTGCTCCACGAGCCTGCGCGTCGCCTCGACGCATTTCGGCGCGCTGTAGGCATCATCCATGGTGAGGAACTTGACCTTGCGCCCGTTGATGCCGCCCTTCTCGTTCAGCATCTGGAAATAGGCTTCGCCAACGCGACCCAGCACGCCATAGAGCGAGCCGGGGCCGGAATGCGGCACGGTCTGACCGATCTTGATCTCGGTGTCGCTGGCGCCCGCATCATATTTCTTCTCAGCCGCCCAGACATAGGGCGCCGGCAAGGTCGAGGCTGCGATCGTTGCAAATGCGCCGACGCTGAAATCGCGCCGCGATGGATTTTTTGTCATTGGCGTTGTCTCCCTAATGCCGCGCATTGTGCGGACATCAGGGCGCGCATCGCAAGTGGCAAGGCGGCACGTTGCGGCGCAATGCCGCTCAATTTGCAGCGACCCTAGCGCCTAGACTCAAGTTTTCTCGGCAACGACGACGAGGCCGCGCACCGGCTCGTTGTTCTCGTTGCGTGGCGAGGCCGGCTCCAGCGTCAGGAGCTTGAAGCCTGCCTTCGCGATGGCGCCGCGCACATATTCCGCGGCATGGGCATAGCGCAATCCGTCGCCGAGAATGACGCCGCTGCCGTCATGCGTCTCGAGCGTGAAGGCGAGCGTACCTCCGGCTGCCAGCACCCGTCTCGCCTCCATCAACACCGGCGCGAGATCGGACAGATACACAAACGCATCCGCAGCTACGATTAGATTCGCGCTCCCGTCCGGTTCGCTGCACAGGCCCTCGATCATGTCGGCGACTTCCAACTCGGCATAGAGGCCGGTGGCGCGCGCCTCCTTGATCATGCCGGGCGAAAGATCAATGCCGATGAAATGGTCGACCTGCTTGGCGAAGGCACTGGCAGCGAGCCCCGTGCCGCAGCCGAGATCGATCGCGCGCTTGAAGAAGGCCGGCTTCTTCGCCGCGACGCGCGCCGCCAGCACCGCCTTGAAGATCAGTGACGGGGCGCGATAGCCGAGATCGTTGATCAGCGCATGCTCGAAACGCGGCGCGTATTGATCGAACAGCGCCTGCACATAGGCCTTGGGCATCTCCGATAATTGCTCGTCACCGAGCCGCATCAGATGCAGGCCGGCACCGTGCTGGTCACCGGGATCGGATCGGCGCGCTTCTCGAAACGCCGCGATCGCCTTGTCGCGCTCGCCGAGCTGCCCGCGGATTTCGCCGAGCGTGAACCAGGCCGAAGTGAAGTTCGGCGCGAGCTCGATCGCCTGCTCCAACAGATCGGCCGCGGCCGGCAAATCCCCCTTGAGCTGGAGGTCGCGCGCGAACTCGAAACGGCGGTCGGCCATCAGATCGCCGGAGGACAGGAACAGGCGCAGGGGCATTTTTGGAACCAGAAAGACGATGCGGGCCGATGACTCGAAGGACGCGGTGGCGCAGCCTATATGACAGAAATGCGCCCGCAAGACATCCTGTTGCCAACTGCTGCCGGCCTGTGCTGCAGGCCGGGCGGCTTCCATATCGATCCTGTCCGCCCGGTCGAGCGCGCCGTAATCACCCACGGCCATTCCGACCATGCGCGTGCCGGCCACGGCGCCGTGCTGGCGACGCAGGAGACGCTGGACATGATGCGCCTGCGCTACGGCGAGAATTTTGCCGGCACGACGCAAGCGATCGGCTATGGCGAGGAGATCCGGCTCGGCGACGTCAAGGTGAAGTTTCACCCCGCGGGCCACGTGCTGGGCTCAGCGCAGATCGCGGTGACCTGTCAGGACACCTGCATCGTCGCCTCCGGCGATTACAAGGACGCAGCTGATCCGACCTGCGCGCCGTTCGAACTGGTGCCCTGCGACGTCTTCATCACCGAGGCAACGTTCGGTCTGCCGGTGTTTCGCCACGGCGATGCGTCCGCCGAGGTGAGGAAGCTGCTCGCCTCCGTGGCGCTGTTTCCGGAGCGCGCGCATCTCGTCGGCGCCTATTCGCTCGGCAAGGCGCAGCGCGTGATCGCGCTGCTCCGCGAGGCGGGCTACGACGCGCCGATCCACCTGCACGGCGCGATGGAGACGATCACGCATTATTATCAGAGCCGCGGCGTCGAGCTCGGCGAGCTGCGCCCAGTGAAGGGCACGAAGAAAGCCGATCTCGCTGGCACTATTACGCTGGCCCCGCCCTCCGCCACCTCCGATATCTGGACGCGGCGGTTTCCCGATCCGGTCACGGCATTTGCTTCGGGCTGGATGCGCGTACGCGCGCGGGCGCGGCAGGGCGGCGTGGAATTGCCGCTGGTGATTTCCGATCACGCCGATTGGGACGGCCTCACGGCGACGATTGCTGCGACCGGCGCCGGCGAAATCTGGGTCACCCACGGCCAGGAAGACGCGCTGGTGCATTGGTGCAGAACTAAGGGATTGCGGGCCCAGCCGCTCGATCTCGTCGGCTATGGCGATGAGGAGGAGACCGAGACGCCGCTTGCAGGCGAGGCCGAGGCATGAACCGCTTCGCCGAATTGCTGGACCGCCTCGCCTACGAGCCCGGACGCAACAACAAGCTGCGGCTGATCACGAGCTATTTTCGCGAGGTCGGCGATCCCGATCGCGGCTATGCGCTGGCCGCGCTGACGGGCGCACTGAGCTTCAAGCACGCCAAGCCAGGCCTGATCCGCGACCTGATTGCAGCGCGCACCGATCCGGTGTTGTTCGGACTGTCCTACGATTATGTCGGCGATCTCTCGGAGACGGTGGCGCTGATGTGGCCGAAGGGAGTCGTCAACGACAACCAATCTTTCCTGGGCCACCCCCCTCCCCCGCCCTCCTCCACAAGGGGGGAGGGAGCGCAGCGGAGCGCGGGGCAGCCCAGGAGCGACACGTCGAAGAACAAGTCTGAAGCAGTAGTTAGCGAAGCCGTCACGGTTGCCGACGTATCGTCGCGTGATGGAGGCATGAGCCTCACCGTTCCCTCCCCCCTTGTGGGGGAGGGACAGGGAGGGGGGTGCCGCGGGCGAGATGGCAGTGAGACCTCCCGACTTCACAACAACCCGCCTCCCCCAACCCTCACCGACGTCGTCACCACGCTGCGCACCCTCGGCAAGACCGAGCTGCCCGCGCAACTTGCGCGCTGGCTCGACGAGCTCGACGAGACCGGCCGCTGGGCGTTGTTGAAACTCGTCACCGGCGCGCTGCGCATTGGCATCTCCGCGCGTCTCGCCAAGACCGCGGCGGCCGCGCTCGGCGACAAGGATCCACACGAGATCGAGCTGATCTGGCCAGGCCTCGCCCCGCCCTATCTCGATTTGTTCGCCTGGCTCGAGGGCCGTGCGGAAAAGCCCGTCAACCGCGATCCGGCTCCATTCCGCCCGGTGATGCTGGCACATGCGATCGAGGACGCGGATTTTGCCGCTCTCGATCCGGCCGACTACATCGCCGAATGGAAATGGGACGGCATCCGCGTGCAGGCGGTCGCAGGCCGCGACGATCGCGGACACATCACGGCGCGGCTCTATTCGCGCACCGGCGAGGACATCACGGGGAGCTTCCCGGATCTCGTGCCGACGCTACACCTGCCCGGCGCGATCGACGGCGAGCTGCTCGTCGTGCGCGACGGCCGCGTGCAGAGTTTCAACGTCCTCCAACAGCGCCTCAACCGCAAGGTGGTCTCGCCAAAACTGATCAAGGATTTTCCGATCCACCTGCGCGCCTACGATCTGCTCGGCGACGACGAGAACGATTTGCGCGAGCTGCCCTTTGCCGAGCGGCGCAGGCATCTCGAAACCTTCATCAGGAAGCTCGGTAATTCCCGTATCGATCTCTCACCAACGATTGCTTTCGATAGCTGGGACGCGCTCACCGCCGCGCGCGCGGATCCCGCAAGCGCCGGCGCCGGCGAAGACGCGGAAGCCGTCGAAGGCGTGATGCTGAAGCGGCGCGATGCGCCTTATCTGCCGGGGCGACCGAAGGGGCAGTGGTGGAAGTGGAAGCGCGATCCGCACATCATCGATGCCGTGCTGATGTATGCGCAGCGCGGCCACGGCAAGCGCTCGTCCTATTATTCCGACTATACTTTTGGTGTCTGGACCGAAGGCGAAGCCGGCGACGAGCTGGTGCCGGTCGGCAAGGCCTATTTCGGCTTCACGGATGAAGAGCTGCTCCAGATCGACCGCTTCGTCCGCCGCAACACCACGGAAAAGTTCGGCCCCGTGCGCCATGTCATGCACGAGCCCGACAAGGGGCTGGTGCTGGAGGTCGCCTTCGAAGGATTGCAGCGCTCGCCGCGCCACAAGTCCGGCGTCGCCATGCGCTTTCCCCGCATCAGCCGCCTACGCTGGGACAAGCCGCCGCGCGAGGCGGACCGGCTGGAGACACTGGAAAAAATGCTCAAGGCGGAGACGGCGGAGGTCGAGGCGTGAAAGCGTTCGATCGCGGCCACGAAGGCAGTGCGCCCCCTCTCCCACTTGCGGGAGAGGGTTGGGGTGAGGGTGTCTCCGCATTGGGATTCTCAATGAGGAAAGAGCCCTCACCCGGCGCTCCGCGCCGACCTCTCCCGCAAGCGGGAGAGGTTGCACCGAGCGTGCGGCACGATCATCCCGCAACCAAGGCGTCCCCCGCTTGCCCGAATTAAAATCCCGTAAGCCGATTGACGGGGGAACGCGGGTTCCCCATCTGCCTCGCCGTGCCCTATAATGGGGATCGAATCCGCTGAGGAGTTTTTTTGAGATGGCCAACGACGTCAGAGATTTGCCGGCCGGCCACAGCGATGGCCTGAACCGCTTTCTCGGTGGCTCGCCGCTGGCGGTCGCATTCCGCCTGGTCCTGCTCTCGATCCTGGTCGGCGTCGTGCTGGCCGCGATCGGTTTCGATCCCTGGAATATCATCCATAGCATTCGCCTCTTGTTCCAGCGGCTGTGGGACCTCGGCTTCGACGCGGTGAACTGGTTGTGGCGCTACTTCCTGCTTGGCGCCGTCATCGTGATCCCCGTGTGGTTCCTGTCGCGCCTGTTCGGCGCGCCGCGCGGCCGCTAGACGACCGAGTCACAAACAGCTCAAACCTTCATCCTGAGGAGCCCGCGAAAAGCGGGCGTCTCGAAGGATAGCCGCGGGTAAAATCGAGGCCTCATGGTTCGCCCGGCGATGCGCAGCATCGTCCGGAGATGCGCTTTCCGCGCTCCTCACCATGAGGGTCGGCAACTCACCGCTTCCCCCGACGACGAGCCGATGCAACGGCGCCATGCCGGCTCGGCTGGTGCATTTGGCGCGGAGGTCGGGTAGACGCACCTGACCATGCACGCCCCCGTTCATCCCAGGATCACCACAGGGCAGGTGTTCGCCATCGCGGGCCCGGCGATGGTCGCGAACCTGACGACGCCCTTGATCGGCGTGGTCTCGACCACCGCGATCGGGCGGCTGGACGACGCCGCGCTGCTCGGCGGCGTCGCCATGGCGTCGGTGATCTTCGACTGCCTGTTCTGGCTGTTCGCCTTCCTGCGCATGAGCACGCTCGCCTTCACCGCGCAATCGCTCGGCGCCGGCGAGACGCAGGAGACCAGCGCCATCCTCGTGCGCGGCTTCATCGTGGCCGGCTTGATCGGCGTCGCGCTGATCGCGCTCCAGGTGCCGCTCGGCGCCGTGCTGTTCAACCTGATGGGCGGCAGCGAAGGCGTCACGCGGGCAGCAAAGGCCTATTTTGCGATCCGCATCTGGTCCTCGCCGCTGGCGTTCGCGAACTATGTCGTGCTCGGCTGGCTGGTGGGGCTCGCCCGCGCCAATCTGGCGCTGCTCCAGCAGATCGTGATCAACCTCATCAACATGGCGGCCACCGTGCTGCTGGTGCTGGTCTACGACACCGGCATTGCGGGTGCTGCGATCGCGGCCGTCATCGCGGAGGCCGCGGGTTTCCTGCTCAGCGTGATGCTGGCGCGGCGCCTCGCCGAAGGCGGCCTCACCATTCCCCGCGCAACGCTGTTCGATCGCGCCAAGCTGATCCGGATGCTGTCGGTCAACTCCGACATCATGGTGCGCACCGCGGCGCTGATCACCGTGTTCCTGTTCTTCACCGCCAAGGGCGCGCGGGCCGGCGACGTCACGCTCGCGGCCAATGCGGTGCTGAACAATTTCCTGCTGGTCAGTGCCTTCTTCCTCGACGGCCTCGCCAACGCCGCACAGCAGCTCTGCGGCCGCACCTTTGGCGCCCGCGACGCGCGCGGCTTTGCCGATTCGACGCGGCTGGTGCTGCGCTGGGGCGTCGGCTTTTCGGTCGCCGTGGCGGTGCTGTTCGCGCTGTTCGGCCCGGCGCTGATCGACCTGATGACCGCGAGCGAAGAGGTCCGCCGCAGCGCGCGGGATTTCCTCGTCTTCATTATCCTCGCGCCCCTGCCCGGCGTGTTCGCCTTCGGCTTCGACGGCATCTATGTCGGCGCAACCTGGGCGCGCGAGATGCGCAACCTGATGCTGGCCTCGCTCGGAATTTTTCTCGGCACGTGGTGGGCGCTGCAATCTCTGGGCAATACCGGACTGTGGACCGCTCTGCTCGGCTTCTACGTCGCGCGCGGCGGGTTGCAGGGAATGCGCTATCCGGCGCTGTACAGGGCGACGTTTCCGCGATCATAGCTATCGCGTCCCGGACGCGGCGCGGCATGTCTCGGCGATGCGAAGCATCGTCCGGTAATGACGCGACGCAAAGCCGGGACCCAGCGGTTGTGGGCCCCGGATCAGCAGCGCACCACGCCGCGAAGAGCGGCGCGCTGCGCTGCATCCGGGGCACGAGACCCTACATCCCGGGCCAGTCCTCGGCCGTGAGCGTCGCGGCGTCGGCGCCGACGATCTCGGACAGCGAGTCGCGCCCAGTACGCAGGAGCGTCGAGGCAAGATCGCGCTTGATCTCGTCGACGAGGCCGAGGCCCTTATAGACCAGCGACGAATAGAGCTGGATCAGGCTCGCGCCGGCGCGAATCTTGGTCAGCGCCGCGCCGCCGGAATCCACGCCGCCGACGCCGATCAGCGGGAACGCACCCTCGACGCGCACATAGGTCTCCGCGACCATGCGCGTCGACAGGCGGAACAACGGCCGGCCGGAGAGACCACCCTGCTCCTTGGCGCGCATCTGCTCGCGCAACGTGCTCGGCCGCGCGATCGTCGTATTCGAGACGATCATGCCGTCGACCTTGCGCGCGCGGGCGACCTGCACGACGTCGTCGAGCTGGGCGAGGCTCAAATCCGGCGCGATCTTCAGCAGCACCGGCGTGTCGCCGGCCTTCTGGCGCACCCGCTCGCGCGCGTCGATCACGTGCGCGAGGAGATCGTCGAGCAGCGCTCCCTCCTGGAGATTGCGCAGGCCCGGCGTGTTGGGCGAGGAGACGTTGACGGTGAAATAGCTCGCGACCGGCGCGAAGGTCTCGATCAGCTTGACGTAATCGGCGACACGATCGGGCGAGTCCTTGTTGGCCCCGACATTGACGCCGACGATACCGCCGTTCTCTGCGCGCGCCGCAAGGCGCCGCAGCGCGATAGCCGCACCGTCATTGTTGAATCCCATGCGGTTGATGACGGCTTCATCGCGCTCCAGGCGAAACAGCCGCGGCCGCGGATTGCCGCTCTGCGGGCGCGGCGTCACCGAGCCGATCTCGACGAAGCCGAAGCCGAGCCTGAGCAGCGCATCCGGCACTTCCGCGCTCTTGTCGAAGCCGGCCGCCATGCCGATCGGATTGGGAAAATTCAGGCCGAAGGCCCGCACCGCCAATTTCGGATCGTCGGCGCGCGGCTTGGTCGGCGGCAGGAAGCGCAGGCCCTGGATCGCCAGGCGGTGCGCATCCTCCGGATCGAGCCAGCGCAGGACCGGCAGCGAGAGGGCATCGAACGCGCGGATCACGGGGCAAGCTCCGGAATGTCGTGATTGCCGTCGGAGCGCATGGCGAGATTGATGATCGAGATCACCGCACCAAGATCGAGCTCGCCATAGAGATGCGGAAACAGCTCGTCGTTGCGCGAGCGCTCCCAGCGCAAGGCGTCGCCGAGCGCATCGCCGTCGATCTCGACCAGGAACAGCGCGCGCTGCCCGAAGAAATGCTTTCGCGCGGTCTCGGAGACCTGGGCGGCGGTGGAGAAATGGATGAAGCCGTCGCGTGCGTCGTCCGCGCTGCCCCGGTACACACCCTCCCGCTCGGCCTCCCGCCAGGCCGATGCGGCACAAATTTTATAGATCTTGACCACCTGGTGCGGTGTCCTGCTCGCGCTTGATCATTGAGTCTCTTGGGGTTTTCGCTCCCAAGCGGGCCAGAACCCGGGCGCGACCGTAAAGGCCACAACTTTCGAACTCAAGACTTGCCTGCCTCCTCTTGCACCGAAAACGGAAAACCGGTTGATTTGAGGCTAGTTTTCCTAGGCGGGCCGGATCGAGGATGATCAGACAGGCCAAAGCGCAGAGGATGCTGACCCACGAGCAGATCTGGGGCGCCCTGGATCGGCTCGCGGCGCGCGCCGGGCTGTCGCCGTCGGGGCTCGCCAAGCGCGCAGGGCTCGATCCCACCACCTTCAACAAGTCCAAGCGCGTGACCTCCGACGGCCGCGAGCGCTGGCCCTCGACCGAATCGATCGCCAAGGCGCTCGCCGCGGCCGACTCCTCGATCGAGACCTTCGTGCAACTCATCGGTGACGGCGCACGCGATGGTCGCTCGGTGCCGCTGCTCGGCTTCGCGCAGGCCGCGACAAGCGGCCATTTCGACGAGCAGGGCTTTCCCTCCGGCAAGAGCTGGACCGAAGTCGCGCTGCCCTCGGGGGAGGACGATCACAGCTTTGCGCTGGAGATCGCCGGCGATGCGCTCGCGCCCTATCGCGACGGCGACGTCATCCTGGTGTCGCCGGGCACGCCGATCCGCAAGGGCGACCGCGTGGTGGTGAAGACGAGGGCCGGCGAGATGCTGGTGAAGGCGCTGAAGCGCCGCACGGCGAAGTTGCTGGAATTGCAGTCACTCGACGGCGCGCAGAACGAGCGCACGCTCGCGGTCGCCGATGTCGCCTGGATCGCAAGGATCGTATGGGCGAGCCAGTGAGGGGGCGCGGACGTGGGCGTGTCAACTACCGCTGTCGTCCTGGCGCAAGCCAGGACGACACTGGGGAGATAGTGCTTCCCGGATTTCGCTGCGCTCCATCCGGGCTTCATCTCACGCGCTCCTCGCCAGCGCGCCGTCGATCATGTTGACGGCGTTCTGGATGCCGTAGACCGCGACGAAGGAGCCGAAGCGCGGGCCTTTCTCCTGGCCGAGCAGGACCTGGTAGAGCATGTTGAACCAGTCCAGCGTCACGCCGGGACGGCCGTCCTTGCCCTTCTTGACCTGGTCGAGGAACGGCTCGCGGCGGCCGATCTCGTAGACGACGTTCTGGATGTCCTCGGCCGAGGCATCCTGCGGCAATTGCGAGAGCGCATCGCGCAGGTCCTGCAACGCGGCGCGCTCGCCATCGGTCGGCTCGCGAAACTGCTTCGTCGGCGCGACGAAGTCGCGATAATAGTTGATGGCGTAGCCGACCATCGCGTCCAGCTTCGGATGCGTCTGCGGGCTCACGCCGGGGCGATAGCGGCCGATGAAGCCCCACAGCGTCTCGGCATTCTCCGCATTCGACGACGACACCAGCGTGAGCAGAAGCTGGAAGGTGACGGGCATGTCCGCCTTCGGCGGATGGCCATTGTGGATATGCCAGAGGGGATTGCCGAGCTGCTGCTTGGCATCCTGCCGCGGAAAGCCGTCGAGGAACTGCTGGTAGTCGTCGACGTTGCGCGGGATGACGTCGAAATAGAGTCGCTTCGCCGCCTTCGGCTCGCGATACATGAACAGCGACAGCGATTCCGGCGGCGCGTAGCGCAGCCATTCGTCGATGGTCAGGCCGTTGCCCTTCGACTTCGAGATCTTCTGGCCCTTCTCGTCGAGGAACAGCTCGAAATTGAAGCCTTCCGGCGGCGTGCTCCCGAGCGTTCGCGCAATGGCGCCCGAGAGCTTCACCGAATCGATCAGGTCCTTGCCGGCCATCTCGTAGTCGACGCCGAGCGCGACCCAGCGCATCGCCCAGTCGGCCTTCCACTGGCACTTCACATGGCCGCCGGTGACTGATGTCTCGACCTCCTCGCCGGTGTCCGGATCGACGTAAGTGACGGTGCCGGCAGCGACGTCGCGGCGGATCATCGGCACCTGGAGGACGACGCCGGTGGTTCTGCTGATCGGGAGGAAGGGCGAATAGGTCGCGCGGCGGTCCGGCCCGAGCGTCGGCAGGATGATCGCCATCACCTTGTCGTAGGCCGCAAGCATCTTCAGCAGCGTCGCGTCGAACCGGCCCGAGGTGTAGTAATCGGTCGCACTGGCGAACTCGTAGTCGAAGCCGAAGCTGTCGAGAAAGGCGCGCAGGCGCGCGTTATTGTGGTGCCCGAACGACGGATACTCGTTGGAGAACGGATCCGGCACCTGCGTCAGCGGCTTGCCGAGATGCGCCGCCAGCATCTCCTTGTTGGGCACGTTGTCGGGGACCTTGCGAAACCCGTCCATGTCGTCGGAGAACGCCAGGAGCCGGGTCTTGATCTTGTCCTCGGTGAGCACGCGGAAGGCGTGACGCACCATGCTGGTGCGCGCGACCTCGCCAAAGGTGCCGATGTGCGGCAGGCCGGACGGGCCGTAGCCGGTCTCGAACAGCACCTCGTCCTTCGGGCTCTTCTTCAGCCGCGCGACAAGCGCCTTCGCCTGCTCGAACGGCCAGGCGTTGGATTGTTCGGCGAGCGCACGAAGATCGCTCGGGCTGGCGGCAGGATCGATAACGGACATTCAGGGGGCCTCCGGGCCGCGGAAAATAGCGATTTCCGGGCAGAATGCAATTTTGTGGAGCGACGTTAGACCCTCACCCTGAGGAGCGCGCTCTTTGCGCGCGTCTCGAAGGGCGAGGCCGAGAGCCGGGCCTTCATCCTTCGAGACGCTTGCTCCGCAAGCTCCTCAGGATGAGGGGCTGGTAGCGGGTCGTGGACCTAAAACGGGCTCACCGAGAAGTATCGCAGCCACAGATCGGTGTAGCGGCCTTTTTCCCATACGCGGAACAGCGCCCAGTTCAGCGCCTGCCGCAACAAATCGTTGCCCTTGCGCACGGCGATGCCGACGCCTTCGCCGAAGAACCGGCTCTCGACGAAGGGACCGCCGGAGAAGGCGCAGCAATCACCGGAATCCGTGCCGTTGATCCAGAACGCGAGCGACATGGCGTCGCCGAAGATGAAGTCGACCTCGCCGCGGCGAAGCGCTGTGCGCAAGGCCTCGTCATTGGGATAGCCGTGCAGCTCGGCGTCGGTGAACATCGCCTTGAGATACGCCTCATGCGCGGAGCCCGCGATGACGCCGACCTTCTTGCCTTCGAGATATTCGGGACGGATCTCCGGCATCACCGCGTCCTTGCGCGAGGCGAAGCGCGCCGGCACGCGATAATAGGGATCGGTGAAATCGGCGCGCACGCGAAGCTGCGGGCTCACCGCCATGGAGGCGATGATGGCATCGCCCCGGTTCGAGCTGAGCGCATCCACCAGCGTCTCGAAGCGGCGCATCTGCACCGTGCAGGTGACCTTGATCTCCTCGCAGAGCGCGCGCGCAAGATCGACGTTGAAGCCGGCCGGATTGCCGTCGGCGCCGGTGTAGTTGAACGGCGGATAATCGGTCTCGGTCAGAAAGCGGATCACGGTCAGGCGCGACAGGTCCGGCCGTTCAGGCCGGCGCCGGGGATCCCAGAAACCGGGCACGGCCTGGGGGGCGGCTTGAGGCGCGGCCTGGGGCGCGCCAGGAGCCGGCTTGGCCGGGGTCTGCGCAAGGGCGACGGGCGCTGCCGATAACAGGCAGGCACCGACCGCCGCCAGCCCGATCAGGAGGCGGCGGACAGTTTTGAGCGATTTCGCCTGTTGCGATGGGGCCATCGGCTTGAGATTAGCGGGATTTCGTTGGGATCGGAGGGCCTTATAGACCATCCCGCCGGGAACGCGAGCGCCGATTGCGACTGGTCCGAGGCCTCAGAGATACCGCTTCAGCTCGATCGCAGCCTCTTCGGGCGTGCGCTTCATGTTGAACGGGGCGACGAACCTCCCGTCGCGGTCCATCAGGTAGATCAGCGCGGTGTGGTCCATTGTGTAGTCGCCGTCCTTGGTCGGGACCTTCTTGGCATAGACGCGGTAGGACGTCAGCACCTTGGTGGTCTCGGCGGGATCGCCGCTGAGGCCTTCCAGATGCGGATCGAAGCTCGACAGATAGTCCTTCATCGTCGACGGCGTGTCGCGCTCGGGATCGACCGAGATGAAATAGGCGTTCACCTTGTCGGCGTCCTTGCCCATCGCGCGCAGCACTTCCGAGATCTCGAACAGCGAGGTCGGGCAGACGTCGGGGCAATGGGTATAGCCGAAGAAGATCAGGGTCGGCTTGCCCTTCAGGCTCTTGTCGGTGACGGTCTTGCCGTTCTGGTCGGTCAGCGCAAACGGCCCGCCGATCGCCGCCGGCTGCGCCACCTTGCTGACGCCGCCCATGGCCCAGAACATCACGAGCAGTCCGACGACGAGGCTTGCGGCGAAGGCGGTCGCGATCACCAGCGGGCGGGCAGTCCGGCTCATCGTGGAGAGAATCCCGTTTTACGGATCAGAAGCAGGCGGACAGGCCGGCCCTGATCACCTCGAAGAACACCTGGGTGCCGTAGTGGAACCACAGCGCCAGCGCGGCGAGCACGACAAGACCGCCAAGCCCTGCGCCCGCAAATAGCAGCACGGACGGCGTCCTGAAGGCAGTGGGCGAATTGTCCGATACCGGATGTGCTGATTGCAGTGGTTGAGCCATGACAATGACCGGGGCGATACGCGCCGGTTCCCTGCCCCTCAGATAGGCGCTGGCCCACGCCCGGGCAAGCTCCACGCGCGAGCCAGGGAACAGCTCCTCGGATCAGGTCGTGCTGATGGTATCAGTGGAGCAGCTGACCCCGGGCGGACTCCAGTTCATCCGCTTGCGGGAGGACTCGGCGCGACGGTCGGTTAGGCGCGACCTGCACGTCCAGGTAGCAGGGCTTGTACATCGCCTGGAGCTGCCTGCCCCTCAGGAAGATCATATGCGGGGTGAGGCCGCCACGCTGCGAGATCCAGCGCCTTACCTGCGACGGGTACATCGCGTACAGCATCTGGGTTGCTTCGGGATTGGTGATGGCGCGGCCGTTGGTGCCGAAATCCCAGGCAGCGTGGAAGCCTAGCGTCGCATGCGAGGTCACGCAGATGCGGTCGCGCGGGATGGCGCCGAGGACGATGGTGCAGGCCGAGGCGCAGAGCCCGTCGATAATGACGGTCTCGCCGGACTGGCGCAGGTCCTGGTATCTGTCGACATAGGTTCCGATCCGGCCGCCACGGTCGTCCGCGATACGAACCACCGCGTGAGAGGCCCCCATGCCCGCCAACAGGAGAACCGCTGCGAGCAACCCCGTCAGAAACTTCATGTCCCCCGCCCCAGTCGCATTCGAATCTGTATGTCAGGTGGTGATGCGGCGCCAGCGTCCGTCGTAACCGTGGTTTTGTCTAGGCGCGTGGGCTAGCTCAAAACAAATTCAAATCCGGTGTTGCGCCCGCGCTGCACTTCGCCAATCCCTTGGCCGTCCCAATCCCAAAGTGGAACAAGTTAACGGATTCTTACGCCGGTCCCCTTGATCTCAGCGACGGCGGCTGACTTCAATCCGGATGATTACAGGGGTGGAACTCAAATGGCTGAGCAGGCGGACGTCATCGTCGTCGGCGCGGGGTTGTCGGGGCTGGTTGCCGCAACCGAGATTGCCGATGCCGGCAAGCGCGTGATCGTCGTCGATCAGGAAGGCGAGCAATCGATCGGCGGTCAGGCGTTCTGGTCGTTCGGCGGATTGTTCCTGGTCGACTCGCCGGAGCAGCGCCGGCTCGGCATCAAGGATTCCTTCGACCTCGCATTGCAGGACTGGCTCGGCACCGCCGGCTTCGACCGCGACGAGGATCACTGGCCGCGGAAATGGGCGGAAGCCTATGTGGCATTCGCGGCCGGCGAGAAGCGATCATGGCTGCGCGCGATGGGCCACCGCATCTTTCCGGTGGTCGGCTGGGCCGAGCGCGGCGGCTATGACGCGATGGGGCACGGCAATTCGGTGCCGCGCTTTCACGTCACCTGGGGCACGGGGCCCGGCATCGTCGAGCCGTTCGAGCGCCGCGCGCGCGAGGCGGCCAGAAGCGGCCGGCTGACCTTCAAGTTCCGCCATCGTGTCGATGCGTTGAATATCACGAACGGCACCGTCGACGGCGTGAGCGGAAAAATCCTCGCGCCTGATAACGTCGAACGGGGCAAGAGCTCCTCGCGCAACGTGGTCGGCGAATTCACGCTGAAGGCGCAGGCGGTGATCGTCGCCTCCGGCGGCATCGGCGGCAATCACGAGCTGGTGCGGCAGAACTGGCCGAAGCGGCTCGGCGAGCCGCCAAAATTCATGATCTCCGGCGTGCCCGAGCATGTCGACGGCCGCATGATCGGCATCACGGAAGGCATCGGCGCGCGGCTGATCAACCGCGACCGCATGTGGCATTATGTCGAGGGCATCCAGAACTGGTCACCGATCTGGCCGCGCCACGGCATCCGCATCCTGCCCGGCCCCTCCTCGATGTGGTTCGACGCCACGGGCACCCGGCTGCCGGCGCCGCTTTTTCCTGGCTCGGACACGCTCGGCCAGCTCAAATACATCATGGGGACCGGCTATGATTATTCCTGGTTCGTGCTGACGCAGAGCATCATCAAGAAGGAATTTGCGCTCTCAGGCTCCGAGCAGAACCCGGATCTCACGGGCAAGAGCTGGCGCATGACGTTGCGGCGCGCCACCAACAAGGGCGCGCCGGCGCCGGTGGAAGCGTTCAAGAGCCATGGTGTCGACTTCATTGTGCGCGACAGGCTCGACGAGCTCGTGGCGGCCATGAACAAGCTCGCCGGCAGCGATCTCCTCGGGCTAGACCATGTCAGGATGCAGATCGAGGCGCGCGACCGTGAGATCGCCAATCCCTTCGTCAAGGACGCGCAGGTGATGAACATCCACAATGCGCGCCGCTACATCGGCGACAAGCTGATCCGCACCGCGTCCCCCCATCGCATCCTCGATCCCGAGCACGGGCCGCTGATCGCGGTCAAGCTCAACATCCTGACGCGCAAGACGCTCGGCGGCTTCGAGACCGATCTGGACTCGCGCGTGTTCGGCGGGAGCGGACAGGTCATTCCAGGCCTCTACGCGGTGGGCGAAGCCGCCGGCTTCGGCGGCGGCGGCGTGCATGGCTACCGCTCGCTGGAAGGCACGTTCCTCGGCGGCTGCCTGTTCTCCGGCCGCAACGCCGGGCGCGCTGCGGCCAAGGCTGTGGGGTAGCCCGATGTCGTGGCGGGTGGGCATTGCAGTTCTGGTTGCGGTGCTGCTGTTCGCCGCACCCGCCCGGGCCGATACGATCGACGTCAATGGCGTGACGCGCACGTTCATCATGATGCCGGCGCCGACCAAGCCGGCGCCGCTCGTCATCGTGCTGCACGGCAAGACCCAGCGCGGGGCCGACATGGTGACACGGACATCCTGGCCGCTGATCGCAAGGCGCGACTCCTTTGCCTTGGTGTTTCCCGATGGGCTGAACAACGCCTGGGCCGATGCGCGGCCGGATGCACGACGCGCCGGCCGCGGACCGCCCGAAGGCACCGATGACATCGCTTTCATCGCAGCCCTGGTCGACAAGCTCGTGAAGGACGGCACGGCAGACGCACGCCGCGTCTACATCACCGGCATCTCCAATGGCGGCGCGATGACCATGACGCTGGCCTGCAACCGCGCCGATCTGTTCGCGGCCGCCGCCAGCGTGATCATGAACCTCACCGATGAATTGGCCGCCGCCTGCCATCCGTCACGTCCGCTGCCGATGCTGATCATGAATGGCACAGTCGATCCGTTGATCCCCTATGACGGCGGCCGCGGCACGAGCTATTTCGCCGCCGACGGCTTCTGGTCGACCGCGAAGACGCTGGCGTTCTGGCGCAGCATCAATGGCTGCGAAGCCGATGATGCCGCGGCGACCAATCTGCCCGACAGGAATCCTCACGACGAGTCCAACGTGACGCAGATCGGCTCACGCTGTCCGAAAGGACGCGACGTCATGCTCTATCGCGTCAATGGCGGCGGTCATCGCATGCCCGGGCATTTCCCCGACGCGCATTTCCCAAAGCTCGCGAACGGCCTGCTCGGCCCACAGAACGGCGACATCGACGGCGCCGACACGATCTGGGCCTTCTTCAGCCGCTTTCCTTAAAGCATGATCCGGAAAAGTGCGAAGCGGTTTTCCGAAAAGATCATGCGCAATCAAGAGCCTAAAGCACGATGACGATTAATCTCAATCTCATCGCGCTTTAAGCCCCGCATGCATCAGCCGACGCATGCGTCACCGGCAACGCATGCGTCACCGGGGTGGCAGAGCACAGGACGCTGCGCTAGACAGGGCCGCCATTCCAACAGGAGATCCAGATGAGCATTCAACGTTTTGAAGCCGGCCCGCGCATGAGCCAGGCCGTCGTGCACGGCAACACCGTCTATCTCGCCGGCGTCGTCGCCAGCAACGCCGCCGGCGAAAGCGTGACCAAGCAGACCCAGGACATCCTGAAAACCATCGACGGCCATCTCGCCAAGGCCGGCACCGACAAATCGAAACTGCTGTCGGCAACGATCTACATCACCGACATGAAGACGTTCCAGGAGATGAACGCGGTGTGGGACGCCTGGGTGTCGCCCGGCAACACACCCGCGCGCGCCACCGTGGAAGCCAAGCTCGCCGCCCCGCAATACACCGTCGAGATCATGGTGACTGCGGCGAAGTAAGCCGCGCTTGGACGAAATTGCGCGCGCCGATGACCTCTGAGGTAATCGATTGGCGCGCGCAAACCTTCGATAGTCAGGGACAGCCGAACCATCCGGCGCTTTTCGAAGGAGGCCACCATGACCGACCACATCACCCTCGCCCGTCGCTATATCGATCTCTGGAACGAGCGCATGCCGGGCAAACGGCGCGAACTGCTCAGCGAGAACTGGACGGCGGATGCGAGCTACGTCGACCCCTTGATGCGCGGTGACGGCCATGACGGCGTCGACGCGCTGATCGCCGGCGTGCAGCAGCGCTTTCCCGAGTTCAGGTTCAAGCTGATCGGCGAGCCCAACGGCTATGGCGAGAACCTGCGCTTTTCCTGGGGCCTCGGCCCCGACGGCGTCGACAGCCCGATCAAGGGCACCGATTTCGCCGTGCTGAAAGACGGCCGCATCAAGAGCATCACGGGATTCTTGGATCAGGTGCCCGCAGGCGTGTGAGGGGCACTGCTCGCTGCTGTGCCCTCTCCCCTTGTGGGAGAGGGCATCTCCGCTCGTAGACGCGGGGCTCACTGGGGTGAGGGGTCCTCTCCACGCACGACTCTCGTGCAGTTGGGCTTGCGGAAGCAACCCCTCATCCGGCGCTTCGCGCCACCTTCTCCCACAAGGGGATAAGGAAGGCCATTATTTACGTTTCGCTGGCTTCCGCATTCGTTCAATCCGGCCGCCAACATGTTGAACTCTCCGGACATTTCGTTATGTGGCGTTCACAACCCTTCGAAACCTTTCGAGGGGTTTCAACGCAAAACGCGGTACCGAAACACGGTACCGACCGGAAAGGATCAACGCAATGCCGCGCAGGAAGAAAGGCAGCTTGGGGCTGACGGCTGCCGAAATCGACAAGGCCGTGGAGGAGCTGAAGCCCCTCGCGACCAGGAGCTACAAGCAAAAGATCGCCAAGGGCCTCTACGTCCTCGTCAAGCCGAACAGCGCAAAGCTCTGGCGCTGGGACTATGCCTTCAAGGGCGCACGCCGGACGTTCGCCATCGGCTCGTTTCCCGAGACCAACGCCGAGGCCGCTGCTGCCGCGCTCAAGCAGGCCAAGGCGGACGTGAAGGCCGGGATCGACCCGGTCGAGAAGCGGCGCAAGGCCGAGGCCGCTCCCGAGGAGAAACCCGGCGGCCCTTTCTTCCTTGATACCATCACGGCCTATCGCAACACGCGGCTGCACATGGCGCCGTCGAGCGTCGGCCGCGACAAGAAGATGGCCGAATATCTCTGCGACGGCTTCGACAGCCCCGAGGGCAAGATTGCTGGCTTCGGCAGCGTCGAGACCAAGCTGGTCACCTATCGCCACCTTCAGCCGATGCTCAAGCACTTCAATTTCGAGACGCGGCGCCGCCTGATCGAAGTGGCGCAAAAGGCCATCAGCTGGGGCCGCGCCAACAACCACTGGCCGCACCAGCTGGTCTCGCCCTTCGACGGCATCAGCGCCTCGGAAGGATTCGCGCCGCACCAGACCAAGAACCGCCCCGCGATCACCGAGGCGACCGGCCTCGCCGATCTGCTGCAGCGGATCGACGACTACGAGACGTTGGCCACGCAGGGTACGCCAAGGCGACGCAGGCTTGTGCGCTTTGCGCTGCAGCTGCTGCCCTACGTCTTCGTGCGTCCGGGCACACTCGAGATGGCCGAATGGAAGGAGTTCGATCTCGACGCGGGCTTCTGGATCGTGCCGTTCGCCAAGCTCAAGATGCGGACCGAGCGCGCCGCGACCAACAAACCGAAGGACGACTATATCGTGCCGCTGCCGAAGCAGGCGGTCGCGATCCTGCGCGAGCTGAAGGAGATCACCGGGCACTCGCGCTTCCTGTTTCCCGGCGTGGATCGTCCGGCCACGGCCAAGCGCAAGGCGTCGAGCGGCAGGATCGCGAAGGGCACGATCAACGACGCGCTGCACGATCTCGGCTATAAGGGCACCCACTGTGGCCACGGATGGCGTTCGACTGCCTCGACCATGCTCAACCGCGAGCGCGTCGCTGGCGGGCGCCGCCGGTTCGAGACGGCGCTGGTCGAGATGCAGCAGGATCGGCTCGACGCCTCGACCCGCGCGATCTACGACCGCGACGACAGGTTGCCCGAGCGGATCGAGCTGATGCAGTTCTGGGCCGACCGGCTCGACGCGATCCGCAAGGGCGCGCAGGTCCTGCCGTTCGCAGCGTAAGGGAACCCAAAGCCAAAACCACAAGCCCGCCGCTCTGGCGGGCTTTTTTGGCCCGGGATAGGAACAGCTACCCGGTGGCCGTTTTATTTCGCGTTTACCGGGAAACTCCGGGCCACACAGGGGTTTACGCAAATTGACGCAGGTACGGGCGCCGCGAGCGCCCAAACGCGCGTGTGGGCGCCTGTGGGGCGCGAACGGCGCGGGCGCGAAACCGTAAGGAGGGTTGCAAATGGAAGCCTCTCCTCGCACGCCCGATTACGTCACCAAGCTGAAGGTGGTCTCGATCCTCGCGCGATTGGCCATCGACTGGGTGCGCCTCATTCACGCTGGCTACCGGCGCAACAACCACTCACCCGCCGCGATGACGACCGACCACTTGGTCGCTTTCTCGATCGCCGCAAACGATCCGCAAGGCGAAGGCAAACGGCTCAACGTCAGCCAGATTGCGAAAGAGCTGGCAATTGATCGCCGCGTCGCGCGCGACACTCTCGACTACCTGGTCAAAGCCGAAATTGTCGACGCTGTGGACGGCAGCATTCCCCTCTATGGCTTGATCGTAAAGGAGGGTCGCGTCGACTGGGATCGCTTGGCCGATATGGTCGAGAAGGCAGCGGACGACATCCGAGCCGTCAGGCGCAAACATTAAACATCGGCAAGAGTGGGGACTTCCCCCATCTTCAGATTTCCGGACAGCTGGCCCACAACAGCCTCAATCATGTTGGGAAAGTTTTCTGATGCCTTGGCGCCGCGCGAACTATTTTCTTGAGCACGCTGGTCAGCTCTCGTCTGCGGACGAAATCATGCGCGCGCTGGAGCGCATGCTGAATGATGAGGGCATTTCGCACTATTGCCTCAGTTTCCTCCCGTCGGCCACGGAAAGCTTCAATGAGGTGACGTTGGCTTCGCGATTTCCTGCGGGCTTTATCGAGCACTACACCGAGCAGGATTACGTCAAGGACGATCCGGCGATGCGTAAAGTCCGCACCGCGCTTTTTCCCTTTCGCTGGCAGAAGGAGGCGCCGTTCGATCCCGAGCGCGAGCCTCGCGCAGTCAAAGCTGTGGAGGCATGTCGCGAGGCTGGTTTGGTCGACGGTGTTGTGATTCCGGTCAATTCAAGGCGCCTTGGTCGGCTCGGGCAAATCTGGTTTGGCGGCGCAGAATTTCATTTGTCCGACGATTTTTGGCCCGCGCTGCACCTGTCGGCGCAATATGCGTTTGATCGCATCATGCAAATTGACGGCGCCTCTGTCGAAATCGAAAACCCGCTGAACGAGCGCGAGCGCGAGATACTGACGCTGGCGGCAATGTTCCTGACGACGGATCAAATCGCCGGACGACTCCACATCAGCGAGCGGACGGTCCGATGGCACGTCAGCAATAGCATGCGCAAGCTTGACGCCATCAACCGCACGCAAGCGATAGCGATCGCGCGGCGCAATGGATTCATCGAGCCGTGATCGGCGTGTCAACTGTCGCTTCCGACAGTTGCGATACGCAAATAAAAACGCACTTCGAAAACTTTGCGGACAGCTGGCCCACAACAGCCACAATTCCGTAAGGGAAGTGTCATCAACGGCAACCAAGAGCAGAATCAAAAACTGCCGAGCAAGCCGTGGTGTGGTGAACGTCTAATCGGGTGAGCGTCATTGTCATGCGGCAATGCGGTGAGTGTCAGCTTTGCTGTAAATTGGTCCCCGTGGTTTCGCTTTCGAAGCCTGCGGGCACCGCCTGCCGCTTCCAGAAATTCCACAAGGGCTGCACGATATATCGCACTGCGAGATTTCCGCGTGAGTGCGCGCTCTGGAATTGCCGCTGGCTCGTCAACGACGACGCCGCCGATTTGTCCCGCCCCGATAGATCGCACTACGTGCTCGATCTCATGCCGGACTTCATCACGATCAAGCCGGACGACGGCAGCGAGCCGCAACACATTCAGGTCGTTCAGATCTGGGTTGATCCCAAGCACCCCGACGCCCATCGCGATCCCGCCCTGCGGCACTGGCTTATCCGCCGCGCCGAGCAGGGCATCGCTGCGTTGATCCGGTTCAATGAACGCGACGCCTGGGTGATCTTCGCGCCGCCATTCGACAAGAGCGGCGAGTGGCACGAGATCAAAACCGGGATGCGCGCGGGCGCCGGCCACAGCTTCGCCGAGGTCGAGGCCGCCCTCGGCAAGGCCACCATGAAGTTCCAACAGTGAGGGAAACCGCCAATGGCAGCACGAAAGCAAGTACCAGCAATCTACAAATTCAGGGTCATTTCCGAATGCGAAGTGCCCGAACTCGGCGCGATGCTCGTCAAGATGGAGCAGGCGGGCCTGAAAGTCGTCGGCCATGAGCTGGTGACCGACACGCTCGCCTTCGCTGGCAACAAGAAGCACGACGTCAAGGCCGAGGACTTCCTTGGCGAATGGACGATGGAACATCCGACGTTCCCGATCAAGGAAGCCGTCGCGCACTTCCGCGCTAACAGTCGCTCGCCTGCGTCCTGCTACACTGCAGCGAAGGTTCTGGTCGAGAAAGGTCTGCTGAAAAAGCTCGCTGGCAGCAACTACGCTCGCTCTGACGTGAAGGCGCTGGCGCACGCCAAGCCAGGCGGGCACGAATCGAGCGGCACCGAGGACATCCGCCGCTTCATCCGTGGCCGCAAGCACTTCAATACCGCGCAACTGAAAGACCTGTTCCGCGAGCACGGCCGCAACCCGCACTCTGTCAGTCCGATCCTCGACAAGATGGCCAAGCAGAAGCTGATCAAGCGCACCGGGCCGTCCGGCTCGGGCGAATACATGCCGCTCGCCAAGGCAAGAAAGGCCGCGCAGAAGCCGAAGGCGAAGCTCGCGCCGAAGGCGCTGAACGGCACCGCAATCGAGGCGCCGGCCCATGGTTAAGATCGGTCACAACTCGCGCATGGTCTGGGCGACGCGCGTTTACAATGCTGTCGAGCGCGATCCGGAATGCGACCGCTACCGGGGCATTTTCAACAAGGAGCGGATCAAGGAGAGCGACCTCGCCGTGCTGGGCGGTCTCGCGACCTCGACGGTGAAAAATCTTATCAACGGGAAAACAAGGCGGCCGCAACACGCGACCTTCGCCAAAATGGCAGCGGCGATGGGCTTTCGATACGACCTCGTGCGCACAGAGAAGCCGGATTACGAGGCGGCGATCCCGCAGGCGCGCGGGGAGTGGAAAGCCTACAAGGAGACGATGGCGAAGAAAAAAGGCCGCAACGGCCACGCCAAGAAAGGAGCGCGCCGATAATCGCGGGGGAGCATTTTACTCATCAAAGGAGATCAAAGCACATGGTTCTAGGAGGACGGGGAAATGAAGACTACCGACCGAGACGAAGCTGTGGCCCAGGCGGCCCGCGAGATCGACCCGCACGCCTTTCCGGAGAAGCGACCCTTGAACGACGCGCTGATCCGTCGGCAGGAGGAGGCGACGCGCAAGGCCGTTAAGGTTCTCAATGGGCCGATGTCGAGCATCACTGAGCTGCTCGACGCGCTTCAGGAGGCCCACAGCCAGCTCGCCCAGATTATGGAGGTCGCGCGGACGATGAACCTTTCACAGAACCTTAGCCCCGGCGCCGAGCGGCGCCGCACGCTGCTGGCCCAGTTCGGGAGGTTGGAGGAAGAGGAATGACGGAGCAGGAAGAGATCGACGAACTCGCAGATCGTCTCGATAGCCTGCTCGTCAGCGGGCTGTCGAGGCTGCGGCACGGCAGGACGGACGACGCCCTGCTGTTGCTGCAGGAAGCGCTGAAGACCGCGCAGCGCCTCCCGAAAAAGGAGCCGGGTGGCGAAGGGAGCTGATCCAAGATGCCCGACGACGACAACATTCTCCACTTCCCGCATATCGAGCGGATCGAGATCGAGCATGTCGACGCGCTGTCAAAAGCGTTAAATCTGCTTGGCTGCTACCGCCTTATCGGCCACACGCCTGTCAGGCTCGAAAGCCCCATCGAATGGGCCAACGCCATGGCCGAGCGCTTCAGCCTCAAGAGACAGCACGGCGTCGACCCGTGGCGCGTTGATGAGACCTTCCTCCGCGACGTTCACGTCTCGACCGTCTTCCTTGGGTTGAACCACAATTTTCGCGGCGCCGATCCGCCGGTCCTGTTCGAGACGATGGTGTTCGGCGGCAAGCACGACAACTATCAGGAGCGCTGCTCGACGTGGGACGAGGCCGAGGCGATGCATGCGGAAGCCGTCGAGCTGGTTCGCCGTGGCCACCTTCGCGTGGTCAAATAAAAAAAGGCCCCGCCGAAGCGGGGCCGAGCTTCAGGGAGGCAGTTACAGGAGGATGGTTACATCCACGTCTCCATGATCCGACCTTCGTCCTGTTTCTCACGCTGGATGCACACCAGTCCGGCGAGCCGCAGGGTGCTGCGCAGCCACTCAAGCTGCCCGTGCAAACTGTCTTCGGTCAGCGTCGGGGTCCCGGCGCCCTTGTCGCTGGCCTCGAACCGCCGCGCGACATGCCGTCCATCGACCGGCAGATCGTAGATCGCCCACAGGCTCATGACGTTGTGCTTCTGCGCATCCTGCTGGATGTTCAGGACGCCGAGGATGTGTTCCGGGACTCGCTCGCCCCGCTCATTGTCGTCATCGATCATGACTGTGGCAGCGGCGCGTAAGGATCAGGCTTGTTGCCAGCTTTCAGCCACTCCTGATAGGCGATCCAGTCGCAGTTGGCGGGATCAGCCGGAATGCTAGCTTGATCAGCCTCGCGGATCACCGGGCCGTTTTCATCCTCGGTCGTCAGCCGATAGTCTGCCATCACATCCTCGCATCGAGTTGGAGAAGTCCGTTCGTGCTCGCAGGCGCATAGACTTGGATGACTTGACCGGGCGTCAAGCCTGATGATTGAAAAGCAAGATGTGCGATGTTGGCGTAAATCGCCTGCACGGCACCGCTGGTGAATGGGTTCGTGCCACCGCTGCCCCCGATATTGGCAATCGTCGTGGTTGGCGTTACTCGCATCGGAACAGGCAATGACAACACCATTTGCGCGGTGGTCGCCGTGTCGCAAAAGGCAAGGCCCAGCCGGATGAATGCCGTGCTAGACCAGCGATAGAGATAGCGCTGGCACTCCAGATAGGTCTGCTGGAAATCCTTTTGCACGAACGGCGCGCGTGCGGCGCTGGGTGCTTCTGAGCCCGGAAAAATTCCCAGCCCGGTGATGCAGAGTGTGCTGCCATTGGCAGGGAAAAAATTGCCAGAATTGCTCGTCACATAATTGTTGGCACCGTTAACCCATGTCCCCGGTGCCGCCGTCATGACGCTGGGTCCACCGATGGGGCAGAAGGCAATCACCGGATTGACACCAGACCAACTGCCGCCAGTATCGGCCGGGAATGTCGCTACACAATAATTCCATCCGGCCACAACAGGCACATCCACGACGCAGCTTCGTGGATTGGTGTAGTTCTGGATGCCAACGCCGAAGTTGCCCGCATATTGTGTGTTAAGCCAGAACGCCACCGTAACCGGCTGAGCTTGGGGCGTGCCCCAAGCCAGCTTGGCCCAACGAAGAGCTTCGACAGGATGACCGAGCATCGCGCGATCAGCCGTGACCGGCGAGGCTTGACCAGTCTGCGCTTGAAGCAGGACACTCGATATGTAGCCCTGCGGCAGACTACCAGTGTAGGCCGGAAAGCCGCTGCAACGTAGCGAACCAGCGGTGCTAAAGAAGGCTTCCCAGCCATCTTGAATATATTGCCACACGCCAGCGGCCATGGTGAACGCGGTGTTGCCGCGCTCTTGACTTTGCTCGCACGAACCGTTGACCTGCAAACCCAAATAGGCCATCGGATCGAACGGTGCTGCGGCCACGTTCTGGCGCGCTTGGAGTTTTTGCACCAGCGTCAAAGCCTGCGCGCTATCCCAGCGCACCGCGCCGTCAACGTAAGACTTCGCCGCTGCATCGTTGGCCGCTATTGGCGGCGCGACCAACCTGAGCTGCGCTGCCATCGGGCTGGAGCCGTCCGTGTACACCGGCACCTTGTTGCTGGGCACGGCACCTAACGGTTGCCACGCGTTGCCGTCCCACTTGTAGGCGGGCGAGCCTGCGACTGGCGGCGTCGGATAGGTATCACCTACCAGCGGCGCGCTTGGGAAGTTCATGCCCATCTAGAGCCTCGCATCCGCAACGAAGTGATACGCGATGGCGTCAATATTGGCGACGTTGCCAGCCGTAACAGAAAGCGAACATTCATTGATCGGGCCAGCAGATGGTGTTTGCCCGCTCACCCACGCGTTCGAAACGCGGCCTGAAATCTTGCCCGGCGCTCCCGCCAAATCATACACCGTCATGGTCGGTGTAGTTCGCATTCTCACCGGCAGAAGAAAGCTCGATCCGAGCCATGGATTTGAAGTGCCGTTGGCGGTCTGCACGCCAAGACCAGTCTGGATGCTGCCGCCGATATTGGTGCCGGGAATTTGCGTATAGGCGTAACTCTTTTGATAGTAGCGCTGACAGTCGAGCAATTCCTGATCGAACCTTCTCATGATGAACGGCGAACGCGATGCGGACGGCAGCTCACTGCCGGGGACGACGATCAAGCCAGTGATCGAAGCGGCGTTATTGTTCGTGGCGAAAAAATTCGTCGTTGCTGTTGTTGCTTCGCCGTAAGTCGAACTCCACGCGCCAGCAGGCACTTGGTAAATCGAACCGGAGCCGAAGCCGAACCGGATGATCATGCCAGCGCCGTTGATCCTGTCCCACGTCCCGGTCACGTCGCCCGGCACGGTCAGCGTCTTGTACTCCCATACGTTGGCGGAGTTGATGACGACGTTGCTGACATAGGCGCGATTAGCGGCGCTGTTTGTGATCGTCACCGCCATCGTGCCGGGAATCGTGGCTGTCACCCAAAATCCAATCGAGACGGGCTGCGCGTTCGCTGCGCCCCAGCCGAGCCGGGCCACCCTGTATCCTTCGATCATGTTATCGAGAATGATTCGATCGCCCGCCGCCAGCGTGGCCTTGCCAGTCGAACAGTCGATCGAGATGCAATTCGAAAATCCTGCCAACGGCGGCCCCGGACCATTGGCAGGGAAACAACCCATCACCAAAGGTGCGCTAGTAAAATAAAATTTCCAGCCATCTTGAACGTAAACAGTACTAGCAACCGCCGGAACGAAGGAATTGCTCGCTCGCTCCAGACTGATTTCGCCAGAGCCATTGATTTGCATTCCTGAAAACGCCATCACGTCGAACGGCGCTGCAAACACATTCGCTCGCGCCTGCGCGCGTTGTGGATCAGTCAACGTCTGCGGTGCATCCCAATGCACCGACCCGTCCATCGCCGGTCCCTGCGTGTCCCACGCCGAACCATTCCAGCGAAACACCGGCACACCAGCGACGGCCGGTTGCGGATAGAGCTGGCCGACGGTTGGAGCGTTGGGAAAATTCAGGCCCATCACATCCTCGCGTCTGATTGCGCCCAGAAGGCAACCCAAGTGCCAGCTGTACCGGAATAGTTTAAATCGGCACTCACAGAAATCGGATCTGAACTTATGCCACCGCCCGTAACCGTTTGGCCATTTCCTCCAACAGATGTTTGGATTTTTCCAACGGCTCCCACGCTGTCGGTATAGCTGAACGTTGGTGTAGTGCGCTTGGCGGTTTTATGCGGCCACGTGCCGCCAAAATATCCGCCGTTGGTTACGGATTTGATGAATACCCTTTCGTAATAGCGTTGACTTAGGACCTGCTCTTGATCGGCGGTCCGCATGATGAATGGAGCACGCGCTGCTGATGGAAGCTCGACGCCGGGCAACACGACAAGGCCAGTGATCTGGAAAATATCGGACGTTGCTGCGGCTCCGTTGGCCGTACCTGTTACGCCGTAGTAGTTTCCAGCGGCCCACGCGCCTGCGGCAGCAAGATAAGTTGAACCAGCCATGATCGCGAAAATCACGAGCAAGCTAGGATTGTTTGAGCCAGCCCACGTCCCGGTTACATCGCCGGGAATAGTTGCGGTCTTGAATTCCCAGACATCAGCGACATTTTGCACAAACGAAAATGGATAGGAGCGATTTTGCGCCGCGTTTCTGATCGATCCGGAATAAGTGCCGGGACGATGTATCTTCGTCCAAAAACCTATTGATAGCGGTTGAGCACTGGCCGTGCCAAAAGCCAGTCGTTCGACCCGATAACCTTCGATTGTCTGAAACAAAATCAGTGCATCGCTCGCCGCAGGAGCTGCATCAGCCGTCGTCACCGTGATCTTAATCGAATTGAAAAAACCCGGAGGCCGATCGGCAACTTGCGCTCCTGATACAACAGCGGGGCCAGACACTCCAACGGCCCATCCATCCATAGCGTAAGCATTTCCAGCGGCAAAAGTCCGCGATCCTGCGCCTAGTTCCTGACTAATTTCGCATGAGCCGTTCACTTGCATTCCTGAAAATGCCATCACGTCGAACGGCGCAGCGTACAGGTTGGATCGTGCCTGCGCCTGTTGCGCTGCTGTCAGCGTCTGCGCCACGTCATAGCGCAGCATCCCGGTGAGCGCAGCGCTCGGATTGGCCGTCACCCATTGGACGCTGTCACCGTCGTTGTAGAGCACGTAAAGCGTGCCGTTCGTCGAATTCCACCACAGCGAGCCAGGCAAGCCAGTCGTCGGCGGCGCGGCGTCGGCGATGGCAGGCACCGACGTTCCGGCGACTGGATTGAACGCCACCACCCACGCAGTGCTGTCGCCGTCGTTGTAGAGCACATAGAGCAGGCCGTTGGTCGAATTCCACCACAGGCTCTTGTCCGGTGCGCCTGTCGGTGGCGTGTCGGAAACATAGACCGTCGAACCAGAGGTGATGGCGATCCACGCGCTGTTCTTGCGCCCATAAGTCTGACCATCGGTCGGGGCTTCCTGTACCTCGCCGGGCACGCCCTGCGGGCCGGTATCGCCTTGGTCGCCCTTTACGCCTTGCGGGCCAATCGGACCGACCGGACCCTGATCGCCCTGCGGTCCCGGAATCCCTTGCGCGCCTGATCCGCCGGGCGGCCCCGGCGGTCCTGAAGGTCCCTGCGGTCCAGGAGGCCCCTGCGGCCCCGCGGGTCCGGTCTGCGGCACCTGAAGAATGACGGGCTGGATGCTCATCGTGCGGCCTCCAGCGCTTCCACCTTCGCGGTCAATTCCTGCACAGCCTTGACCAGCAGCGCCACCAGCGGCATCGCATCGATGCTCGCGGGTTGGATGTCGCCATCTGCTGTCAATGCGCGTAACGAACCAACGACCGCATCGGGCAACACATCTTGAACGTTGTCGGCCATCAGGCCAACGTGCTGCTTGCCGTCATCCTTGAAGATGCCGACGTCCTTCCAGCGGAAGCTGACCGGCTTCAACTCTTTGACACGACCGAGCCCGCTGCCATCGAGCGGCTGCACCTCGCGCTTGAGGCGCGGATCAGATGGCCGCGTACCAGAAAGCGCGATATCGACATTATCAATCCACATATGAACAAAGGTGCCGTCCCACGAAACGTTCTGGCCGTAGCTCTGATAGCCGCCCGAAATGCCGGTCTTGGTCGAGTAACTATGGCCGCTATTGATCTTGCTGTTGGCGGTGAGGCCGCCGCTGATCTGTATGCTGCCGCCGTGCGTGCAATCGCCACTGACCGTCAGATAATTGTTGACCGTTAAATTGCCGCCAACGCTGACGCTGTGGCCCAAGTTCACGTTGCCGTTTGACATATCGAAAGAGAATGGCCGCAGCGCATTCCAGCCACCCCATGGGTCACCGTTGTTGGTGGCCATGATGTAAAAATTGCTGGCGTCGTTCCGGAGCAGCACAGAGTTGTTGCCACCCGGTGCCATCAAGCGGGCTTGGTTGCCAGACGCCGTTCTAGAGGTGAACTCCCCACCATTTTCATAGAACGCGCCGTTGACCGTCAGAGCGCCAGTGATGGTGCCTCCAGTCAGCGGAAGACCATTGTCGGTGTAGAGCACTTGCCGCCACGCCTGCCACGCACCTCCAGCCTGGATGCGTTCGAAGGTGATCGCGGGCGCGGTATCGAGATAAGTAACGCGCTGCAAGGTGTAGCCGGTCGTCGCGTCGTAATACACGAACACTTGCAGATACCAGTGCCGCCCACCGACCGGCACGTTCGCGGAGTTTTGGTCTTGGGTGTGATAGGCACCGGGGTTCTTGATTGTGTTGAAATCGCAGTTCGCGGGCAACTGCGTCGTCTGGTTGATGCCGAGATTGAGCCGACCTTGCGTCTGTTGCGCCGCTGTCAGACTCTGCGCCACGTCATAGCGCACGGACCCGCCGCCGGTCAGATGCGTATCGACATATTGCTTGGTCGCCGCACCGAGCGCCACAGTCGGGTCAGCGTTCAGGATCAGCGCACCCGTGAGAGTGCCGCCAGAGATGCCGAGCACCTGCGCCCACGCTGCGCTCATGCGCCCATAGCTCTTGCCGTCAGTCGGCGCTTCGCCCAAGCCGCCCGGAGGGCCGGGCACGCCCTGCGGTCCGGGATCGCCCTTTGGCCCGGTTGGACCCGTCGCACCGACCGGTCCTTGCTCGCCGGGCGGTCCCATCAAGCCCTGTGCGCCTGATCCGCCGGGCGGCCCCGGCGGTCCTGAAGGTCCAGCCACACCCTGCGCACCCTGCGGCCCCATCGGGCCGACCTGCGGCACGCCGAGCTGCGTGTCGCTCGGTGCGTACGTCGCGAGCGTGATGCGCGGCGTGCCTTCCGCGAGATCGAACAGCGGCTCAGCCATCAGCGGCTCGTCCCTTCAACAACATAGGCTGTGCCTTCCCAGATGCGCTCCTGATAGCCATTCGGCATCAGCCGCACGAGATCGGTGAAGTATTGTCCCGCTGCGAGATGCGTGAGATGCAGCCGATTGATCAGGATTTGAAACTGGCCCTGCGCGGCGTTGGTGATGAAGATGCCGCCGTCCGGCGAGAATACCGACACCAACGCTTCATGGTCGATCTCTTGCGTGCGGATTTCGAGCTTCAAGGTCGAGCCGGTGAGATCGATGGGTGTGAAGTTGGCCCCGGTTGGATCGACCGTGCCGTAGACGAAGGGGACGATCCAATCCTCATTCTTCGCGATGTTCATCACACCGCTGTAGTAGGACGGACCGGCCATCGCTTACTGCTTTCCAAAGCGCAGGGTCTTCGCGCGCAGACCAGAGAACCTCGCCTCTACGTCCTCATAAGTCAGGATCGTCGGGGAGCCGGAATTGAGATCGGTTAGACACTGAGCCTCGATCGTGTGGCATTGCTGGACCAGCGCCGCTATCTGGGTATTCATGTCGATGGCGTCCTGCGCGGTGATCCTGTACGCGACACCTGCCTGAGTAAAATCTATTGGATCATTCCGATCGATGGTGGCGGCGTACTGCGCGAGGCTGCTGACCAACGTCTGGCTGATGCGATCAGTATTGGCCGGAACGCCACTAATCATGATCCCAGCCGTAGCGGTCTCCCATCGCACTTGACCCGAGAAATGCTTCAAGATGTCAGGCGTCGGTGGCGGCTCGGCATATGGCCGCGTGTCCGGCCGCAGCATCACCGTGGGTCGCCCATCTGGCGGCACTGCTGGAGGCGGTTCTGGCTCAGGTCCAATACGCTCAAGCGTGCTCAACGGTTGGTCGTATGGAATGATCCGAACATCAGTGCCATAGCTAGACGACGACACATTCAGTGCGCTGTCGTGGACGGCTACGACTACACCGTTGACGCTATAGAGCAGTTGCATCTTTGCTCTCCTAGTAGCTGATCATGCCATTGGCATTGCCGAGGGCGTTGAGCGCCGGAGAAGTGGAAGTGATGCCGGTGCCACCAACGGCGACCACGTGACCGCTGTGGGCGCAATAGATGTCGGTCGTGTTGCCCGAATAGGATGAGCTGTAAGCATTGGCAAAAGAGCTGTCACAACTGATGCCGGTCCCACAGTTCTGAAACATACAGCCCTGAAGCGAGGCGGATGAGCCAGTGATCATAACGACGCCAGTGTCGCATCCTTTGGAGACCCACTTGAAGGCCCCACCCTGTCTGATGCATGTGCCCGGCTGCATCGTAATTCCGTGTGCACTTCCAGCGCCAATCGTCTGCGTCGCCGCCAAGCTCAGATCACCTTGCAACTCCCACGCGTCACCGTTCACCGTGCCGGAGGCGGACACCCATGTCCCGCTGGTCCACGCGTTGCACATGTTGAGCACGATGCCAAAGGCCTGCGCTCCGTGGACCGCCATGTTGTAGAGACCGGGGATGCCACCGTTCAACACCAAGAGCTGGACCGTCGAGCCGTCATTGCTTATCAATAGCGTTCTGAGTGACGTCGAGGAGCCGATGTTAAACTGAGCGCCGGTCACGAAGCGCAGCTCTGTTCCCAGTCTCGTTCGAAGCATCGCCAGATGGGCGTTGGCATCCACCGTCCTGTTGGAAAAACCGGTGAATTGAAAGTCATTCACGTTGGGCGGTGCGCCGATCAACGGAGCCCCATTCCAGTCGGTATAGAGGAGGTCGGGATGGATGAGGTTCACCGTCTGGGTATAGGTGAACATCTGCGCCGTGCCAGACGTGGCCCCAGCGATGTTGAAGTGCACAAACCCCTTGGTCGTGATCCGATAGTGCGACAGCCAATAAATCGCCGCGTTCAGATCGGCGAAATCCGCTCCGGGTCCATGCACGGTCTTGGTCAAGACCTTATCGATGATCCAACTCTGCGATGTGATGAAGCCTTCGATCGCCTTTCGCAGTTGAGTCAGATCGGAGTTGGCCGGGATCGCGCACGGCGTGTTGGAGAAGTCGAAGTAACCGCGCACATTGGCGCGGGTGATGACCTCGATGACCTCGCGCTGATCGTACTCGATGGAGGCGGCCGGAACGATGGAGCCTTGGATGCCCGCCGCCGGATTGCCGTCGATATAGGGCGCGTTGGGATTGGACGGTTGGTCGAGCGGCTGATTGTATTGCACGGTGATGTCCCCTCAATATCCGGCGGTCGGCGGAAGCTCATCCCACTCGGTCGTGACGGCAAAACGCCATGTGCCAGTGGCTGGCACCGTGGCGGTGATCATGAACCCTTCGTACTGCGCAAACAGCAACGGCATCTCGCCCTGCAGCTTCTCGAACAGCTTCACAGGAGCGGCAGCAAACGGTGTGAAAGCATTGGCCCCCACACTACCGACCCAGATATCGGTCGCGCCGGGATCGGCGGTGTAGGTGCCACCGGTCAATGGCGCGGTGTCCGAATGCACGATTGACGCCTGCGATGTCACCATCGAGGTGCGCAGCTTGGCCGAATTGCCGGTAAGGTCGCTGACCAGACCGGGCGTCATCTCGGCGAGAAACTGGCGCAACGTCAGCAGATTGAAGATCGCCAGCCCCGCCGTGAAACCGACGCTGTCGCTCCATGCCGAGATGCGAATGCGCCGGACCAGCGCCAGCGTCGTCGCTGACGGCCACCAGAACGAGTAGATTGGCGACTGCGCGGCTGCACCCGCCGCCATGATGTTGCTTCTGGAGGTGCGCTGAAAGGCACCGCCGCTCGTATAGTCGACTGGCAGCAACGTCGAGAACACCATCGAGCGCTGCAGGCTGCCGTCTTGGACCTGCGTCAGGTCGTGCATGCGGATGGTGAAGAGGTTGCCGAGACCATCCTTGATCTGTTTGTTGTCGGCCATCTCACATAATCCCGAGCGCGAGGTATTCGGTGTTGTACCGCTGACTGAAGTCGAGCGAATCCATCGGCGAGTAGTCGTAGATGATGTTGGTCTGCGCTGGCTTGATCTTGTCGAGGATGCATTCGAGATCGTCGGCCAGCCAGATCTTCAACAGCCGGTCGATACCGCACTGGCTGCTGTTGACGTGGAAGCGGGTCATCTTGGTCGCGTTGACGTGCACGGTCCAAAAAAACCGCATCTCCGGCGGGCCGAGATACCAGCGATAATGGTCGGGATCGCCCTCGTTGTACCAACGAGTATCTCCTACTCGCGAAACGCCGGTCATGTAGGGCGCATATTCAGTGATCGTGATGTCGTAGCCGTAGGCCTTGGCCACCTCGATCATGAACTGGCGCGACTGAGCGCCTAACAAGGTCATCTTAGCAAGCAGCGCCGCGCGGCGGTCGGCGAGCGAGGTCGGCGGGTCTTTCAGGCACTCGTCAGGCAGGCCCCAATTGCGCTCCCAGTCAGGCAGCAGCTCAAGCGTCAGGCGCGGGTCGCTCTCCGTCTCCAAGAGATCGGCCGCGCGACCATCAACGAAACCCCAGTAGTCGCACAACCCATCGCAGGCCTGCCACAGCACGCTGTCGATGGAATGCTTCGGCCATGCCTGGCCGTTGGGCAGCAGCTCAAGAAAGGCGTCTCGATAGTCGCTCCCGGCGCGGCGGATGTGCCGGTCAGACATCGCGCTAACCGTAGGTTATGTCACCGAGCACCGGCATGTAGCCAGGTGCTGGCATTGGCGTGTCGCTGGCAACCAGGTCATAGGCGTTGACGCCAACCCCGTTGGCAATGCCTTCGTCCGACCACGACCGATACCAGAGCTGACCGGGAGATGCCCGGACGAAGAATTCATGCAGCAGGCTTTGCGTGATGGATGCGCGTGTCGAGCCGTCGTCCCAATCGAGATAGGAGATCCGCAGATTGATCGGATAGGGGATCGGTGCTTCAACGAAGACATCTTTGACGGCCACCGGTCGCATCTGGTCGATGTAAGCTTTGACCGCAGTGATGTCGGCAGGAAGCGGAAAGCCGCCGTTGCTGGCGCGCAGATCGTCCATCATAAAGCGGATGGTGACCGTGCCGATGCCCATCTCCAGCGGCGCACACCACGCCCGCGTGACGCCGGGGACCGCGAGCGCCCACGCCTCGTAGTCATAAGCCGCGCCGCCCATCGGAGGCTGGCGGATGCGGCGCAGGATACGCGCCCGAAGCTGGTCGTCGGTCTCGGGGTCCGCGCCTCCGTTCAGTTCAAGCACTTCCGCGAACTGGCTCGCGCCAGCGATGGTTTGTGGCATCGACAGAACGGACCCGGTCGGCAGGTTGCCGAACGATCCGGCATCGAGGCAACGGATATTGCCGGTGGACGCCGTAGCAGTCGAGACGACGACATCGTCCAGCAGCTCGTAACTGACGACGGTGTTTGGTGAGTCCGAGCCAGGCGGAATCCCCAGCGCACTTTGCAATAGGGTGCCGGTCGGGATCAGCCCGCCGCCCGTGGTGCCCTGGAAGCTAGCGGTACCCTGCGCCAGCGTAGCCATCTTGCGGCCGGTCGAGCCGTCTGAGTTGACCAGCCAGATTTGCCCGTGGCGGTCGAGCCATTCGGTCTCTGCGGTATCAGGCAGCAGCTGCAGCGCCAGCCAATCGATATATTGCAGCGTCAGATGACAAAGCGCACCCTGGTTGTCCGATAACACACGCAACACGCTGTTTGGTACGTTCGCATCGGCCCCTGGCAGCGAGGCGTTAACCGCATCGCGAACCAGCGAACGAACATCACGGAGAGCTGGCGTTGACCAAGGCATCAGCGGTTCACCATCGCATCCCAGAGAACGGCATAGCGCAACTCAATCTCGGGCAGCGGCCCGCGATAAATGCGCAGCAAGGCATCAATGCGTTGAGGATCGACCCTAGTGACCCAAACGTCGAAACCCGAACAAATCTTGCGGTCGACGAACGGTTGGATCGCCATTCGGATGTAGTTCTCGACCACGACCAGGGTTGAGCCCTGCCGCGCCGCCGCTGGCGTGATCTTGGATCGCCTGAGCAGCCATAGCTTCGATCCGATGGGCCAACCGCCCCAGATCGCCTGCGCGTCGAGATCGCCCCACCATCCCATGCGGTCGGTGGAATCCGGGTCGGGCAGATCGTCGTTCGGACCAGCCAGTGCGTTGGTGCCGAGCGCGACGATGACTGCCGTTGCCAGCGCCTGGGTATCGTCAAGCGTGCCATTGGGGAGCAGCGACCAATCAACTGTGACAGAGTATTGCGGAAAGACATTGTTCTGGACGAGCCGGATGTCAGGGACGTTGTAGCCCGCTGGCATGCGTCACCCGATCTTGCCGAGCGAGTTGACGCACGGGCCGGACAGCGTGACGAGATAATCGAACGACGCTTTGCCCGCTTCCGCGCCGACGTAGACCTGCTTGTCGGTATGGCAATGCAGGTAGGTGTTGCCATCGGCGAGTGCGAGGTGACACTGGTTGCCGCCCATGCGCGTCTTGTCCTTTGTGACCTCGACGAACAACGGCGACTTCTTGCCATCCTTGTAGAGCGCCTCCTGTCCGCGCTTCTGCTGTTGCTGCTGGCCGCCTTGCTGGCTGTCCGAACCGCCGCCGCTCGCGTCAAATGCCGCGACGCCAGCCCCGCCACCCAAGCCACCGGAACCGCTGCCCTGGCCGCCCTGGTCCATCGTCGCATTGCTCTCGCTGTCCTGCTGGACCAGGTGCATGCGAACGGTCTTGTCCTGCGGAGCGGTCCAGAAGCCGCCGTCTTGCGTCATGTGGAATTGCTGCTTGTCGCCGCGTCCGCGAAACATCGCGGTGTCGCCTTTCTCCAGTTTAAAGAGCCGGTGGCGGCGATCATCCATGAGCGCGATGGGGAAAGAGCGGCTGCCGCCCATGAAACTGGTGAAGTGCTCGGCGGCGGACTTGATCTTGCCCTGCGCATCCTTCTCGGCGTCGAACACCACGGACGTGAAACCATAGTTCTGCGGAGCCTCGCAGCCCTTGCGCGACTCGTTGTGCATGAAGTTTCCGGCCATCTCCTGCAAAAACTTGGAGTCATCGACTTGATCGACAACGCCGCGCGCGCCGCCAGCGGAATAGCTGCGCAACGAACTGTTGAGCGGTGTGGCACGGTGCATATGCGCTTCCTTCAAACTGAGATGGTCGACGAGTTCGAGGATGAACTAGGAGTGCTGGGTGCGTTTGACGTGTTGGTCGGACCGACATTGTAGGTCGGGTGCGCGTTCAGGAACGCCGGATTGACGCAGGTGAGCACCGTCACGCTGCCCCGCTTGTCGTCCTGCATGAAGACGACTTGCTGGATTGCCAGCTCTTCGTTGAGCATCGCCATCGGCGAGTAGACGTGGACGTGATCGCCCTCCTGCCAGAGCGCGACGCCTTCGCGCAGCCAGCCCTGCACGGTGATGGTCGCCTGGATTTGTTGGCCGTCGTGGATGCGCTGCTCGAAATCCGCCCGCAGCTTCATCTCCCCTTGCGACTTGACCGACTCCTCAATCGGCGTGATCAGCTTGCTATAGAGAACGTTTTTGATGCTTGTGTTCTGGACCGCTTGCTGCTCGCTGGCATCGGTCATGTTGTGATCGTCGCTGGCCTGCGAGCTGCCGCGAACGTCGTAGGTCTCGAACACCATAGTGCTGTCGATGATGCACTGGCACGACAGGATGTTCTTGCCCTCGACCAGTCCCCCGACGACGTTGCCGGTGTGCTCGCCGATCAGCAGGAAGTTGCCGAAGGCATCGCAGGCCAATCGCGCGCACCGGTCGCGTGCGATGCGCTCGCAGAAGTCCCAGACCGGCTCGCCAGTATTGTTCTGCAGCTTGTCGAACGGCGTCATATCGACCTGGCCGACCACCTTGACGCCTGCGCCGTAAGGGGCCCAGACCTCCTGCGCGACCTGCACGATGTTCTTGTTGTCGAAGCTGCCGGTCTTGGTATCGACGCTAGATTTGGCACCTAGCGCCGTGTAGCTCTTGCCAATGAGCATCACACCGTGGCTGTTCGCGTCATAGGCGACCTGGCGCACCTCGATGAAGCCGGTGATCGCGAGGAAGCCCGCCAGGTAGACGCTGCAAAGATCGCCAGGCTTGAACTGCAGCTTTTGCCAATCGGGAAACTGGCCGCCCTTCTTAAAGATCGGGTCGCGCTCGGCCGCGCTGAATTGGAAATAGGCGTAGGAGTCGCCCCAGTTGCGGCGGACCATGACGAATTCCCAGTCCTCGAATTTGCGTCCGTTGACGACGAGGACAGCGACTTCCTGGGGCTTCGGCATGGGTCAACCGGACAGCGCCTCGCCCAGCATCGGGCAGAAGGCGGGATGCACAATCTTGTTCTCGTCGCGCAACTCGTCGGCGCGTGAGGCGTCTTGATAAAGCTTGTATGCCATGACCAGGGTCGGCAGCGGGGTGAAGAACTGATAGTTGAGCATGCGCGGCAGCGGCATCGCGGTCTGCACCAGATGGTTGGTGAGCGCCCCGTGCAGCGTGATCAGAGATTGAAACGTCATCTGATCCATGTCGTCGGCGGCAATCTCCTCGGCATCCACGAACGGCTGCAATAGCGCAGTCTTCATTGCATCAACTTGCTGGCGGCTGATGAACGTCATACCCGCGATGATGTAGGCCTCCGTTGCCAAGCAGAGACGAATGCCCGCGTTCTGGATCAGCTTCGCGCCGAGCGAGAGAGGCGCTTCCTGCGCGGTCTGCTGGCGCACGTCCTCAAGCTGTTGCCATGTGATGCCTGCTTGCCGCGCCTGATCGAAGCAATCATCGAGCGGCGGCCCCATAGCGTCGTCGGACAGCAGCTTGTAGGCATTGGCCCTCGTGTCACCGATGACCGTCCGTGCGTTGCTACCAGCGTGACCCTTAGCCGGAACGAATGACAGCAGCCGCGCCAACATGCGGTCCACGAGCGGTGCCGCTTCGCTGGCATCGCCCCGTTTCATGCTTCAATCGCTCTCGTGCCGATGGATGGCGACGGAGGTGCAAGCGTGCGCTGCACCTGATCGCGCACGGCCTGCGAAGCTTTTGCGACTGTCGCCTGGGTGTCCTCCTGTCCGGGATCGAACAGCGGATCGATACCATACTCGAGGAATGTGATGTCGAACGTGCAGAAGCCACCGAAGCGTTCCTCCTCGGTCATGCGATAGCGCGTCACGACCACAGTTTGCGGCGGCTGCGTGGACAGCTGAAGCGTGCCAGGGCCTTCCGTTTCCAGCGCATCAATCAATCGGTCGCGCACCTTGCGATAGTCGGTGCGGAACAGATCGTCATCGTCGCGGGAGTAGACGATGCAATAGGCGCGGATGGTGAACTCGCGCGCCATGCGCCCCATGTCCTCGGCATAGGGATACTCTTTCTTCGGAAACTGGTGCTCGACGATGCGCCGCCCGCTCTCGCGGCTGTTGGCCTCGCAATGGAAGGGCGCATTGTTATAGGTCGCGCGAATCCAATCGTCGCGCCAACTCGGCTTGCCCGGTGTGATCTCGAAGATGGTTGTCATATCGATATCGTCTCAGGACCCTTGCGGGCAGGCTCCATCTGGGTCTGCCGGTTGATCTCAACATCCTTGAAGATGCCACCGCCCTGGGCATCGACCTTGGTGCCCTTCGGTGCGTTCACGTCCACGCTGATCTTGCCCGAGCCTTCGACCTTGTTGGCAGCGGCCATGCGCCGGTCGAGCTGCTCGCGCGCAAATCGCGCGCTGTCAGCGACGGAGAAGTCGACGCCTTTGCGTCGGCCTTCCCAATAATTGTAAACCTCGTGCGAGCCGGGGATCGGCACGCGGCCCGGAAGCCTCGCGCCTGGGTCGGACGCCATACCTTGATTGGTGCGGCCCTGAATGTAGTCACTGCCGCCAACCACTTCGCTCAGCGTCTTGTCGTATTTCGCCCGCTCGTTCTCGCTGAGAGGGCCGCCAGTTTGGCCCCTGTTGATCGGGCCATAGAAGCCGCTCCGCAATTCATCGCCGATCTTGTACCCCGGCACCTTCTGCCGGATCATCTGCGTGCGATTGAACAGCGCTTCGACGGTGGGAGCGCCGCCACCCTCGGAGCGCATCATCCGATACAGCAACTGCTTCGTGGCAGGGTCCTGGTTGACCTCGGCCATCATCGCCGCGCGTTGATCGGCGACGCCGCCAGCGCCCTTGGCTCCATCCGCTGTTGCTGGCGTCTCGCCCGCGCCCTTGCCGCCACCGGGGCCAGCGGTCTGCCCGTTGGGCATGTCGCCGGATGCGCGGCGGAAGCTGTACCCCTTCAGCGCAAACTGGGACTCGAAGCCGCGACCCTGGTTGCCGCCAAGCCCGTTGAACGTCCCGGCTTTCTTGTTAACGTCTTCGACGATGGTGACGTGACTACCCGTCGCGCCGGTTCGCACGCCACGATCGGCCACCGCGATGTCGCCAGGTTGCACGTCTCCTGGGGCGACCGGCGTGCCCCAATTGCGCCAGTTCGACGCGACGGCCGCGCCCTTCGGCGGCGTGCCGCCAACCGACTTGACGACCGAGGCCGCGAACTCGCCGCACCAGCTGCCCGCCTTGGGATAGCCCTGGCTGGCCATGAACTTCTCGACAGCGCCAGGGCCGCCGTGCAGCGCGACAGATCTCGCCTTGGCCAGAATATCGGACGGCACGCTGGGATCGCCGGCGGGACCGGAGTGCGGGCCGCCTGTATCGCCGCCAGTGTCGCTGCCATACGGCGCACCGCCGCCGCCATAGCCGCCCTTGCCGCTGCCGCCATAGCTGCCGCCGCCGCCACCGCCATACGAGCCGCCGCCGCCCGGTACGCCGCCGAACCCACCGCCGCCGCCGAACGGCCCATAACCGTAATTGCCGCCAGCGCCGCCGCCGGCGCCGCCGCCCGTCGTGAACGAGGCGTTCTGCACCATGCTGCGATCAAATCCGGTGCCCGACGTCGGCCGATAGCCCCACGGCACCTTTGGTTTGATCGCGTCGTTCAGCTCCTTGAGGGCCTTGGTGTTGTCCTCCTGCGCTTTCTTCTTGTCCTCGTCGGTGCGCCCGAGGTCCTTGTTGAAGTAATCGCCGAAGCGCCGCCAGAACGGGTCTTCGGCGCCCTTGCTCGGCGACATCGGCACGATCTTGTTGTCGTCCTTGCCGCTGCCGCCAAATGCCGATGGCTTCGACGCCCATTTATCGAGCCATATCAACGCATCCTTGATGTGCTCAAGCGCTGGCGCGATGTAATCGAGGACCGTCTTGAGGTTCTGCATCATCTGCGTCGGTGCAGACACGACGTTGGCGATATCGCCCCAGGTGCTTTTGATCTCGCCGAATTTGTTTGCCAGCTTTTCTGCCGAGTCGTAGCGCTCCTTCCAGAATGTGCGCTCCTCCTCGTGCATCTGCTGCAGGCGCTGCATCTGCACCATGGTGCTGTCCCAGAAGCGCGAGGCAAATTCGTTCCGACGATTGGCTGCTTCGATCTCCGCTTGCTGCTGGGTTGCTCCTCTCGCGATCTGCTGTTCGTATGCGTGCTGCCGAACTTTTTCGGCCGCCGCAGCAACCGCGTTGTATCGCTCTTCCTCCGTCCTCGCCTGCGTGACTTTCGTCAGAAACTCGTCCATGGCGCGTCGGGATTCCGGGTCAGACCCCGCCATGTGCATCAAGTCCCGGCGCAGCGCGCTGCCAACGTGGCTGAGATCGGCGACGGCTCCCGCCATCTTGCCGAGATTGGCTTTCGTCTGATCCGCGCTGACGCCGATGGCTTCGAACTGATCGATGATGTTTTTCATCGACGTGGGATCGACGCCGATAGCGCGCGCCGCCTGATTGAGGCTGCGCATTTCGGCAGCGAGCTTCGCTATCTCGCCGACTTGCCTGCTCACCGCCGCGCCGAATATCGCCAGACCACCGACGCCAGCAACCAGACCGCCGCGAAATTCGCCGAGGGCCTTGAAGGCATCGCCGAAGCCGCCAGTGATTTCCTTGAAGGCCTTGTTCAGCTCCTTCGTGCCCTCGGTCATCTTGGCGTGCGCCTCTTTCATCTGAGGGCCGCCCATCTCCTTGGTTTTCTCGACGATCTTGTCCAGGCCAGCCGAGGCGTTGTCGACCAGCGTGACGATCAGCTTTAATTCTTCTTGCTCCGTAGGCATTATTCGTCGTCGCTCACTGGCTGCTGCCTGCGATCAAGCTCGGCACTGCGGCTCATGTGAATCCGAACCTCGCTGAGTGGCATGGACAGAAAGACGTCCGGACTGACGTGGTACCAGCGGGCCAGCCGATAGCAGTCGAGGATGATGTCGTCCTCGTCGCCTACCAGGCCCGTGGATCGGGCAGAAAAAAATTTCGGAGCTTCATCGCCGCTGTGTTCCAGTCGCGGGGATGCATGTCCTCGATGAATGGAGCGAGTATGTCGGACAGCGCCGAGATCATGTAGGTCATCTTGCGCTCGTCCCAGACCACGTCGCCGTCCTGATTGATCCGCACCGGGTTGCCGTAGCGGTTGATGTCGCCCGCGCGCGGCTCCCGCAGCTTCAGCTCGTGGACGAGCTCGCCCCTGTTGTTGTGGATCGGCTTGTTCAGCAGCTTGATGACGAGCGGCCATTCGTCCTGCCACATCGGCGGCAGCTCGGCGGGCGAGGCCTCGATATCGGGCGGCGGCATCGTGCGCGACGGCTTGGCCTCGGGTTCGGGCTGTTGCGGCGTCGCGTCGATAATCTTCGCGGTCGGCTGCGGCTGCTGCTCGTCGATGAAGCCTTCGCGTTTTCGCTGTACGTTCATGCGAGGCTAACCTCCTGACAGGTCACGCCCTCCCACCGCACGCGGACCTGACCGTCGCGCGTGTTGTTTTCGAAGCCGCCTTTGCAGGTACCGCCGGTCAGGATGTACTGCATGTTGTTGGCAAGCTGCGCGACGACGGTAACGTCGGTCTCGGCGAGCAGGTCTTCCAGATAGAAACCCGGCATCGTCGAGAGATCGCCTTCGATATACGGCACGCGCGGCAGCTCCTGATAGCCGTGCACGCCGTCCTGTCCCGCGATCATGGTGCGCTCGACCGGCGATGGGCTGACGGTGAAGTTGCCGCGCAGCGCAAGCTGCGTGCCGTCCACCGTCAGAAAAGCGATGCCTGCAATCCTTTGGGCCATTGATCAGTCTCCTTTCGGTCGACCAGCACCGAAAGCCGCGACAGGGTTGGCGCGGTTGTGCAGGCCGGTGATGTGATGGAACGGTTAGGACGCGCCGGACGCCGCGTTGAACGGCGGCTGCGGCTGGCCAATGATCAGCGTGTCGATGCCGCGGTCGTACTGCAGGCGGAATTGCGCGAGCACGGCGAAGATGCGCAGCTGATTGATCAGGTCGGGCGGATAGAGCACGTTGACCCGGTTCGGATCGTTCGGGTCGCGCTCCACCAGCAGGTTGCGCTTGAAGTTGACGAGGTCCTCAACGAGGCCGTTGTACATATCCATCTGGTACTGGTTGATCAGCTCGGCCTTGATGATGCCCGGGGTGACGATGGCTTGGCCTGGACCAAACTTGGTGCCGTCGTTCGCCAGCTTGTGCCTCGGGAATTTCGAGGTGATCGCCGCTTTTTGATTGCGCAGCAGCTTCGCCAGTGTCGCCAGCGTGGTCATCAGCTCGTAGGCATCGTCCGGCTGCCCGTAGAGGTTCATCTGGTAGGTCGTCTGCTCTCGGGCGATCATCGGCTGGCCATCCGAGCCGATCTTCTGGATGGCGATGCCGTTGGACGCGAGCGAGTTCAGCTCGACGAAGTCGAACCGCTGGTGGATCGGCGCCGCCTTGATCTGGTTCAGCGTCAACGCCTGCAGCGGGCGGGCCGGATCGTTGATGAAGGCGCGCTGCGCCTTGGCGGTATAGGCTGCGGCCCATTCGAAGCACGGCGAGAGCGACGCCACCTCGAAACCCATGATCGACTCGACGCCGCTGTTCATCGTGTCGCCGAACAACAGCAGATCAGCATAGGTCCCGCGCTTCGACGAGATCACATGGCCGAATAGCTCGCGCTCCCAGCCCCAGCGGCCCTGATCGGTGAAGCCGTACTCCTGATCCCACACGAACAGCGAGTTGGAGTCGGTATAGGGCATGGCCACGTATTCGAACGGCTCCTCGCCCAGGTTGGTGATTGCCGTCGTGAACACGGGCGTGCCGCTGGCGCCCGTAAGGAAGCCGGTCGCAGGCAGCTGGATGCCGAGGCCAACCGGGGTCTGCTGGCCGCCAATCGTGCCGTAGTAGTTCAGCGACACGTTGATCTCGTTGGCGTTCACGCTCTTGAACACCGAGGTCAACGTCACGGTCCCCGCCGTATTGGACGCCGTAACCGGCAGCGACGTGTCGGAGTTGATCGCATCCGCGATGGCCTCGCCGATGGTCGTCGGCGTGTCGGTCGTCAGCACGTTGACCGGGACGTACTCGCCGCCGACGTAGAGATGGATGGTGCCAGCTTGGGTGGGCGCCGCGCTGATGACGATGGTCCCGGTCGCCGCAGCCGCGCCGGTCGGCTCAGCCATCGGCAGGCCCCAGACCTCGTTGGCGAAGTTGTTGGCGAAGAACGCCTTGAACATCCGCGCCAGCTCGCTTCCTTCGCCGAATTGCGCATCAGCCTGCGCCTGGCTGCCAATCGGAACGGCGATATCGTGCGTCGCGGTGCCGCCCTTCATGACGCCGACCAGCAGCGCGCGCAGATTGATCGTCGGCAGGCCCGCCATCGAGGGATCGACTTCGACCCAGTAGAGCGGCACTTTAATATTTTGGGGAATGTTGGCGAACGAGATGGGCACGGCTACGTCTCCTTATGCTGCAGCCACGCAAGTCTCCGCGCGGCAGACCACGGTTTGCCTTCCGTCAAAGCGTTGCCTTTCATGCGTTCGGCACGCTTGCACTTCTCCTCCTCGGAATGAATCGCGAGGCCGGATTTCCTTGCTCTGATGAGTTGCTTGGTTCGTTCGCTGTGAGAATGGCCTAGGTGAAGCTTCTGCCCGAGCATTCGCTCCGACATTTTGCGGACCGTCTCATCGGTCCTGCGCTTACCCGTATTGCCTGCAGAGATTTTGGCTTTCGAATCCTCGGATTGTTTTCGACCGATACGACCGCGATTTGTTCGGCCCGTGCTGGCGATCCGCAACTTCTCGCGCGTTTCATCTGAGATCGCCGGTTTTCGTTTCGCGGCCTCACGCATATTTTGCTTTGCAGTTTCGGTCGCTCGATAACCAAGCCGCGCAAGGCCGCCACCAACGCCGCGATTCCATCCAATGCCGCGCGTCGGTCGCAACTGCCATTCCAATTTGCGGCACACACTCTTTGGCCCGCGAAATAGAATCTTCCAGCTAAATCCGCGTGGGAACGAGCCGTTACGCCTATGTCGGTTTAGTCGCTTCTTCCAATTGCTCGTGATGCCGATATACCCATGCCGCCACAAGCAAATGCATTGTTCATCGAACAGCCAGTAAACAACGCACTTGACATCAGCCATAGCGGCCAAAATGAAAGCGCCGCCTGATTAGGCGCCGCTGTTGTCCTCTTGCCTGCGGTGAGATCGTCGCTCGTGGTGCGGCGGCCCGTCGTCGCTCCTGATGTCGCCATCGGCGAGGCGGCGCTGGGTGAAGCGGTCATCCGGCCATTCGGCTGAGCCTTCTTTGCCGAAGCCTCCAGCGTGCGGATGCTTCAACAATCGACGCATGTCGTCGTTCGCTGGCGTGACGCGAACGGTCCTCGGCTTGTTCGCTTCCCGAATTTTTTGCATCCGCTCATTCATGCGCAGCCCGCGCAGCGACGCTTTGCTAACGGCCATTGGTCTTGCTCCTTTGCTTGAACTCCCGCTTCGCTGCGAAGCTTGACGGGTCGAACTGGCAGACGCGGTGCAGCTGCTGCCGCTGGTCCATCTCGTCTTGGGTGTCACCCGGCTTGATGCCGGTTTTCATGTCGATGGTGAGCAGATCGTCGAACGGCCCGGGCGACCAATAGGTGCGATGCCGACAGGTGATGTCGTATTGCATCTCTCCGAGCGGGGTTTCGTTGTTGAAGGCGGCGTTGCCCCAGACATAGCGGCGCAGGCCGCGCTCGATGCTCTCAATCCGGGTGTTGTCGGGATTGCTCTGCCCGGTGTTCGGGTTCTCTGTGTCCAGCAGGTTCATGATGTACTCGTCCGGCCACAGCCGGTTCATGATCCGCCAGAACGCGGCGTCGAGTTGCAGCTCGCAGGCATCCTGATCGTTGTTGGCGATCATCACCGAGAAGCCGATGCGCGTGGCGTGAATGAAGCGCACCTCGCCGGCGTTGCCGTCGCCATCTGGTGTCATCGTCTCGTCGATGATGTAGACGCCGAGGTAAGGCAGGCACTCGGGCCGCGCGACCAGCATCTTGTTCTTGCGGCAGGTATAGCTCACGAAAAATGGGTCTGCCTGCAGGGCGCCGAACAACACGTCGCGGATGACGTGCGAATAGCTCTGCGTGTCGGTAACGCCCATCACATGATCGTTTCGTACTTGCGGATGGTCAGCATCGTCGCGCCGCCGCCGTCGCTTGATGCATCGACGATCTGGTACTCACCCTTCGGCACGCCGTTGCAGTCCAGGGGGATGATGACGTGATCATTCTGGATCGGCAGCACCGCGAACTCGCTCTCGCGGATATCGAGGATGGTGCGCTGATCGGAATACAGCGAGCCGTCGAGCGCCTGCACGGCGGTTGAATAGGTGCCGAGGATGCCGCGCCCCGGATAGCTGCCAGCGGACGGCTGCGACTTGATCGGCAGGAACGTGCAATCAACCGCCCAGAAATCGAAGATCGGCGCCTGCAGCAGCACGTCGAGGTTTATGGCCATTTCATCGCCTCGTTGACAGCCCTCGTCATCCGGTCGACCAGCTTGGTGAACAGCTCGGTGCGCAGCAGTGGCCGTGTCGACGGCGGCGGGCGGCCAACGCCCTTGATCCGGGCCATCGTCGGCCCCTTCTTCACGGTCGGGCGCGGTCGCTTGAATCCAGGCTCCAGCTCCAGCCGCGAGCGCGGCCAGATTTCCGTCGATGCCTCGACGGACTCCTCGGTTTCATCGACTTTGATGTTCGGATATTTCCGCCGCGTATCCTCGGTCTGCCACTCGACCAGCTGCTGCGGCACTTCCTTGTGCAGGTCCTCGATCTGCTTGTCGAACGCCTCGAATTTTTTCAGAAGCTCGTCGAGGCCTTCGACCTTCACCTCAAGCATAGAAGCGGGTGTATTTGTACAGCAGCCCGCTCACCATCTCGTTGGCCATCGCCAGCGGCCCAGCGCCGCCCATCTTGGCGACGGCCTGATTGATGTCGAAGAACTGCACCCGCGATTCCCGATGCGAGATCGAGCGCACGCCCGAAGTCAGCGCCCGCGACTGCCAGATGCGCGCGTTCTGCACCAGCAGCGCCAGTGCCTGCTTCAGCGCGGGCGGCGCTTCATCGGGCAAGTCGTAGCCGCCGGTATAGGTGATGCGGATCGGCTCGCTCCATGTCGCGTCGAAAAACTGCAGCTTGCCGCTGGCATTCTCGAGTTCGTAGCCCGCATCAATCGTGGTGCCATCCGGCGCGGTGATCGACTCGATGTCGGTGTCGACAACCGGATAGTGGGTGAGAAACACGCGGCCGTTGTCGGTATCGAACGGCTTGGTGTCGCCGCGCCACGACTCGATCACCTTCTCTTTCGCGAACACGCGATTGCACAGCGTCGCGATCACGTCGGAATAGTACGTGATCCACATCCCAAGCAGTTCGTCCTCGCTGGTGTCGGCGGCTGGCAGGCCCAGCAGGGTCTTGATCTCATCCAGCGACGCGAGATCGTAGCTGTCGGCCGGATCGAGCACCTTGACGATAATGTCAGCCATCGCTTTCCTCGTGATACTGCTCGAAGAAGCCGCGGCAATGCAGCTGCACCTCGCTGCCATCCGACATGATCAGCTTCATGGTGTAGGTTTTGCGGTCGATCTCGCCGCGCACGAGGCTGGGCCCGGGCAATCCGCGCGGACCTTGTTCGCCGCGCTCGCCCTTCGGCCCCGGTTTGCCAGCGCGGCCGCATGACGCGATCAACTGCCAGCCGTCACCGGGACATTCGCCGGGATCGTTCCAGCGCGCGATGAACGATGAACCGTTCAGCGCCACGATGTTCAATGCGTCGTAGCTCTGAGCCACATCGAAAGTGCCGCGAACCACAGGAGAGACAGCGGCGCGACCAGCAACAGCCAGAGGCACCCAATCCCGATGCGGCGGCTTCTGCGCGGTGTCTTTCTGCGCCTGCCATGTTCCGCCATCGCACGCCACAACGTCGCCCTGATAGGAAATCTCGTCGGCAATCCATTCGCGGACCATGGGCAACTCGCCGCGCTCGCCCTTTTCGCCACGGTCGCCCTTCTCACCGCGCTCACCCGGTTCTCCGTGCGGGCCTTGTTCGCCCTGCTTGCCTTCTTCGCCGTTTTCGCCGCGCTCGCCGGGGGCGCCCTTGGCGCCAGCGGGGCCGATCTCACCGGGATCGCCCCTGTCGCCTTTCTCGCCGGGATCGCCCTTCTCACCGCGCTCACCCTGCGGACCTATCTCACCACGAAGCCCTTGCTCGCCAGCCGGTCCCGGCGCGCCGCTTTCGCCCTGCGGCCCACGCTCGCCTGTTTCGCCGCGCTCACCCTGCGGACCTATCTCGCCACGAAGCCCTTGCTCGCCAGCCGGTCCCGGCGCGCCGCTTTCGCCCTGCGGCCCACGCTCGCCTGTTTCGCCGCGCTCGCCCTGCGGACCTATCTCGCCACGAAGCCCTTGCTCGCCAGCCGGTCCCGGCGCGCCGCTTTCGCCCTGCGGCCCACGCTCGCCTGTTTCGCCGCGCTCGCCGCGTTCACCGCGCTCGCCGATTTCGCCGCGCTTGCCATCTTGGCCTCGCTCTCCTGGTTCGCCGCGCTCGCCCTGCGAACCGGGAAGACCCGCTTCGCCGGGGAAACCTTTTTCGCCTTGCGGACCCAGCTCGCCTTTCTCGCCGCGCTCGCCAGCGAATCCAATCCCGGCCGGTCCTTGCTCGCCTCGGTCGCCGGGTTCGCCTTTCTCGCCAGCCGGACCTTGCTCGCCCTGCGGCCCGGTTGGACCCGGTTCACCGTCTTTCAGCTCGACCAGCCGGGATTGAATCCGCGCTTCAAGGGTCGCGATCTTCGCCTCCAACTGGCTGATGATCGCAGTGGATCGCGCCACTTCCAGTTCATGCAGACGGCCCCACTCGCGCTGTTGCCTCTCCAGCGCCTCGGCGAGACAGATCCGCCAGGCGTCAAGGAGTAAGTCGCCGCCTTCCGATGCGCTCGGTGAGTTCAAATAGGTTTCGGACTTCTCTTGCAAGGTCATCGCGATTGCCCTTTTTGGGTGGCAATGGTGCGGCGTGCGGTGCGGGCTGTGGTGCTGCGGACGGTGCCGGCGGCGCAGCCGGGATCGCGCCAGCCGCGCTCAGCGGCACGACCTGTTGCTGCACGCGCGGCTCGTCGCCGAATTTGGCGTCTGGAAGCCCCTCGGAATTGCGAGCCTCGTTGGGCGCGAAGATGCCGCCCTGAACGCCGCGCGCCAGCGCCTCGATACGGTCCTTCATCGCCGACCGCAGCAATGCCGCCGTATCGAACTCGACGTATTCGTCCGGCTGCCCTTTCAGCAGGAACAGCACGCCAATGGCTTCCTCGACGTGGTTCAGGCAGAAGCCGAGGCCGGATGCGATCCAGCTCTGCATGAGCAGCTCAGTGGAATTGTAGGCCGCGCCGCCGAGGCCAAGGATCTGAAGCGGGATGCGGAAGGCCAGCGCGATGTGCTCGTTCGAGAGTTTCAGCATCTCGGCTGTCGCAGCATCCTTGCCGCCGACCGCCCATGGCTGCACCTTCAATCCAGCGGTCAGGATCGGCGTGCCGCCCTGATACAATCCCTTGGCCTGATCATTCCAGCGGTCGCGCAGCGCCTGCACCTGATCCTTGTCGAGCACCAGATCGGTCGACAGCACCGCCGATGGCCGCGCCTCGTTCATGTAGAACGCCTGCTGCTGCCGCGCGATGGCGTTGCCGACGCCGATATCGCCATAGGCCGCGAGGATTGGACTCTCGCCGATCAGCGGCACGGGATAGCGCTCCCGGCGAGTGTGCAGCTTGATGTGCAGCACGTCCCGCTGCGGCACAAGGAGCGTTTCCTCGTTCATGCGCTTGGCAATGATGTCGTTGCCGTACAGCTGATAAAAAATCTCGCCGGTCGAGGCGAGCAAAGGGCGCGATAGCTCCGACTTCATCAAATGCAGTTCGTCGATCTCGTAGCGATCATTGCGTAGGGCCAGCGCATAGCAATTGCCGGTGAGGTAAAGCGAGCGCACCGCGTTGAGCAGAAAATCGCTGATCGTCTGGTAGTCGTTCGGATAGCGCAGCAAGCGGGCGAGTGCCGAGTTCTTCACTCGATCTCGCCCGCCCTTGCTGTTGAGCCGCCAGTGATCGCCTGGACACATCGCGACGGTTTGGGAGTAAGCCGAGACGCAGGCCTCGACCATCGCCGACTGCGACGACAGGCCGATGGGGTCGTAACCCAGCTGCCACCAGTTGGTGAATTTGCCCACGTCGGCAGGCAGCCAGCCGCCCGTTATCGGCAAATACCATGGACCGGGACGGTATTCGCCTTCGGCCTTTCCAATCAGCCGAGAGATGCGGGACAGCCAGTTCGCCACCTGTCACTCGGCGCGATGCGCTCGGGTCTGGTAGTTCTGCGGCCTCGCGTGCGGCTTCTCGGCCTCAAGGTTCTTGGTTTGGTGCGGATCGGGCGCGCTGCCGTCATCGTCGTGCTCAAGGACGTGGCCGCCCAGCGCGACGATGTCGTTCTCCTCCTGCGTCGGCGTCGGCTTGCCTTGCGTGCGTGCGGCAAACTCGGCGCGCGACTGCGCGGTGGCCTTCTGCTCCTCGGCGAGTTGCTTCTTGGCAGCTTCGGTCGCCGGATCGTCTGCAAGTTTGGTCGTCATGATCTGATCTCCGGTTGAAGGGTGTCCGCGCCCTCATCTAATCGGGCGCTACTCCGCATCGCTGGGCGAACCCATGCCGCTTTGCTTTAAGCTAACGATGGAAGGCGCGGACGATTGCTCACCACGTCACGTTCTGCGTCCACGCGACGGTGCCGGCGCGGCGCTGCAGCCAGTTCAGCGGCATCACCATCCGCAGCGCGAGCGAGTCGGTCTGGAACAGCGAGCGCTGCGGAGCAGCGACCGTGCTCGGGGAAGCGACCAGATCGAGAGGATTGGTGTCCTCCATGTGCAGCGTCGCCTGATCGCTCATCTCCATGCGCGGAGCCTCGCCTCCGACCACGACGAAGTCGGCGGCGTCGACCAGGATCAGCGTCTTGGCCGGGACAGTCGCGCTGTCGATGATCGGGATCGTCGCCAGCGTGCCGCCGCGAATCTCGTCGCGGAACGGGAAGATGCCGGTGTTCGCCGCAGACAGCAGCGAGGCACGCAGCATGTCGGTCTGGTTCGCCAGCCAGACCAGATTGCGCACGTTGCCCATGGTGCTGGCCGAGATGGCGTTGATCAGGCCGACGATGTCGCCGACGATAGCAGCGATGCCGCCGCCCGCCGTCGCGCCGGTTGCCGCCACGCCGTTGAGCAGGCCAGCGGGCCGGATCGTGGTCGCCGCGTTGGCGTCGATCAGCACGGAGTCGATGGCGACGCTGGTGTCGTCTTGAATCGCCTGACGGATCAGCCCCTCGATCGCGGGCACGGAGTGGTCGCCCATCTCTCGCGTCCAGGTCGAGATGACCGCCATCTTCTTCGGCGTCAGGGTTTGCGAGGTGAACGCACCCTGACGGACCGGAATCGCCATGCCTTCGCCGACGAACGAGCCAGCCAGCGACGGCGTGCGCGAGCGGGTCGGGATGACGATGCGGCCAGAGGTGCCGAAGCTCAGCGTCAATCCCTTCGGCGCAAGCCGGGTCAGGATCGCCTTCGGCATCAGGAGCGGCATCAGATCGGCATAGGTCGTCTGCGCCAGCTCCTGCGCCCAGCCCGTGACCGTGGTCATGGCCGGTGCGCTGGCAGCGCGCGTGACGATCTCGACAATGGCCTTCGTGCCTTCGTCGTCGCCGTAGATGCGCTGCCGGGTCTCCTCGACGCTCTTGCCCGTCACCTTGGCGATAACCGCCACCGTGGCGCCGCGAACGACGTAGTCCAGGAGATCGAGGTCCTTCTTGCGGTTGACGATGATTGCAGGCGAGGCGATGCGCTCGCGCTCGCCGCCGACGATCACGGTCGTGGAGAGCGCACGGCTGCGCGTGCCGCCGTTGCCGCCATTGTCAACCGACTTCGCCAGCAGCTTTTCGGAGTCGACGAGCGCCGCTCGGGTCTTTTCGAGCTGGGCGATATCGGCGTTCAGCTTGCCGGTCGTTTCCAGATCGGAATCGCTGACGTTGGTGTCGTCCATCTTGTCGAGATGGTCTTCGAGTTCATCCCGCTTGGCGACGATCTGCGTCTCCAAGTCGGTAATGCGTTGAGCGAGGCCAGACATGGCGCTGCCCTTTCGTGTGCGAGATCGAGAGGCGTGCTCGCCAGTGAACCCGCGCCGCTTGATGCCCGTGCTTTTCTTGCCTTGCTCGGCGAACACGAGATCAATCGTTGCGGGGGAAATTTTCAGAGACTTTGCGACGGCCAGCGCATTCGCGTTGGCTGGCACGCTGACGAGGGAGGTTTCGACCAGCTCGCAGCGCTTGAACGTGGTGCCCCAGTCGGTGCCTTCGCGGCGCTCGGCCTCCAGCGGCCTGAAGCCGACGCTGACGGCGCGCAGAATGCCTGCGTCGACCAGCTTCCTGATTTCGTCGATGCGCTCGGAAGTGCCAAACGGCGCAAGCTCAAGGTGGCCGCGCAGCTGCTTGTTCTCGACCCGGAGGTTCGACCACTTGCCAACCGGGAAGCTGCTCTGGTGGTTGAACAGCGCGATGGGGTTGTTCTTGAAGGCCTTCAAATCCCAGCCGTCGCTGAGAATGACGTCGTCCATCCGATCCGGCGACTCGTCGGAGAGGACGAACTCGAGACCGCCGCTGGCCTGGCTGGCGAGCGTTTTGCGCTTGACGCCGCTCGCGGCCATTTCCTCGTTGCCGCTCTCGTCCCAGATCATCTGGCAGACGTCTTCGTCGCCGATCTCGTCGCTGCAGCGGTCCATGAAATCCTCGTAGGACTCACTGTCGTCTGGTTCGAGGTCGCCCCTGATCACCTTGTTCATCGGCGTTCTCCACTCTCATGAAGGCGAGCCACGAGTTCTCGACGCAGTTGATCGGCCAGCCTTCGTCGTGCAGGCGGTTGAGCGCCTGCGTCACTTCCACGGCGGGATTGGTGAAGTCGTGCCAGACGATGATCCCGGCCCCTCGGATCAGGCGTCGCGCGAGCCTGCTTTCATGCAGCACGGCCTCTTCGCTGTGATCGCCGTCGATGAACACCGCGTCGCACGGCTCAAGGTGCCCGGTGCGCAGCAATTGCGAGCGTGCCGTCAGCAGATAGAACCGTTCGTCGTGAGCGGCGTAACAGCCCGCGACGGTCGGGACTTCGTCGCGCTGGCATTGCAGCGACGGCAAATGATCGGGCGGCACGTCGATGCCGATGTACTTTTCCAGCGTCGGCACATTGTCGAGCAGCCGCGCTCCCGTGATGCCGAGATTGCAGCCGAACTCGATCGCCACCTTCGGCGCGACGCTCTTGACCAGCGCGACCAGGAGGGCCGTCTCGTGCGCGTTGAGGTATCGGCTGAACGGACCCTTGATCGGCGCGACGCCGAGATCAGTGCCCGTGAAGCTGCGCAAGGGCGCTCGCCCAATCGCCTGCGGCCGCCTGACGGCACAGCCGCACGTTCGAATACCAAGGCGCAACCCAGCGCCAGCTCGACCAATGCGAGAGCAGGCCATAGACGCGCGGATGACCGATGGCGCCTGCCAGATGCAGCGCCGCGGTATCGACGCTGACGATCTCGTCCATCTGCAGCATCAGCGCCGCGCAATCGGCGAAGTCGTCGAACTCGTGAGCCTGGACGCCCAGAGCCTTCGCCTCGGCGCCGCCTTGGACCTGCACGCTGTGCAGCTCGGCGTCGCCCAGCGCTGCAACGAGATCACCGAGCGGAATCTCGCGCGGATAATCGCCGTCGCTCGGCTTGCCTATCGACCACGCGATGCCGATCCGCTTGCGGCCTTTCGGGATGCTCCACCGCGCGACGAGCTCGGCGTCGACCGCCATGTAGGGGCTGCCATCGACCGACTGCGGCGCGACGTGCAGGAAGCGGAGCAGATGCAGGATCGGGCAGAAGTAGTCGCCGTCGCTCGCGTGCGGCCATCGCTTCGTCAGCCGTTGCAGCTCGGGCGGCATCTCCAAGGCAACGTCGGCGCCCCTCGCGGCAAGCTGCGGCAGATAGCGCAGCATCATGATGGTGTCGCCGAAGCCGTGGGCGTGCAGCACCAGCAGCCGCCTGCCGCGCAAATCCTCGCCGCGCCAAGGCTGCAGGCCTCTATCGAGCGCGGCGCGGACCTGTGGCCGCATGAACGGCGCGTCCTGCTCGCACTGCCAATATTCGTCGAGGCCCTCGGCCCAGCGGCCGGACGCCAGCAGGATCATCGCCCGGTTGAACTTGGCCCGCAGCGTCGGTGCCGCGCGTAGCGTCGCGTCGGACTCGATCAGCGCCTCGTCGACGCGGTTTTCCTTATAGAGCGCGACGACGGCATTGAAGTGCGCGAGGTAGTCGTCGATGTCGACCGCCTGGTCGTTGCGGATCGCACGGCGACCGATGCGCTCACCACCGCACGACACGATGATCTCGCTCGGCACCTCGATCGCGTGGCCGTTGCTGCTCCTGACTTCCAGCACTTCGCCCTGTGCCGTCAGCCCGCGCCAGCCATAGTCGGTGAGTTCGTGATAGATGACCGGGTCGAGTTCGGGCAGGTCGTCGAGAAAACTCTCAATCTGCATCGTCACTTCCATGCCGGCGTCAGCCACGCGACCGCGCCCGCAGCTCGCAGCGCCCAGGTCACCGGCCATCGCACCTTCACGGCGACGCTGTCGGTCTGCCACATCTCCTTCTCGCCCGAGCCTGTCGTGCCTGCGGCTCCGGGCGCGGTGTCCATCACCAGCGTTGCGGCGTTCGCGGTTTCTGCGTCGGGATCGGCGCTGAGCGCCGCCGCGATGGCCTTCGGCGCGATGCAAATCAGATCGTTGCCGACCGCGCTCGACGCCACCGGGATGATCGTGCTCTCGGCGCTGCCGATGCGCATACCAAAGCTCACCGCTCGGCCTGGACCGGCGACGATAATGTACGGCCCCTTGCCGCCAACCGGCGCGACCGCGTTGATCAGCGTGGCCACGTCTTCGAACACGGCTGCGAACGGGTCGGTGTTGGCGCTGGCCGCTGATGCCGCGATGCCGTTGCGGATGCCAGCGGGCTGCGCTGCGGTCGCTGCGGCGCTGCCGAAGAACACAACGTCGAGCGCAAGGCCGGTCGAGCGCACGAGCGCATCGCTGATCAGCGCCTCGGCGTTGCTGCTCTCGACCATCTCGCGCGTGAGCGGGGCGATGCTCACCAGCTTGTAAGGCTGTAGCTGCGCGGGACCGACAGCGAATTGCCGCACCGGGATCGGCTGGCCCTCCTGGACGAAGCCGCTGTTGCCTGCCGACGCAGTGAATCCAGGCGCGCTGATCAGGCCCGCGCCATCCCAATCCAGCGCCAAGCACTGCTTGAGCACGTCGGCAGCGCCCGATGCGGGCCCGAGCGCCTCAAGCACATCTGCGGTGCGCTTCTGCACCAGCTCGGCGGCCCAGCCAGCCACGCTCGTCATCGCAGGGTTCGAGGCCGCGCGCGCGAGATGCTGCAACAGCGCGCGATCATTCGGCCACATCTGCGCGGCGATATCGGCGACGCTGCAGCGGCGCAGGCTTGCAAGCGTGCGAGCGGTGAGCGAGCGCGTGAACAGATTGCCGCTGACTTCCGGCTCGCGCGGTTCGCGGCGAAACGCGCTCTGGCTTTCGTGCTTCATGCTCTTTCCCTTCTGCAGCGCGCGCAGCGCTGCGATCCAGCGAGGCGCGCGTCTCGCAGGCGTTCTGAAACCAGTGGGTGCTGTTCTGAAATTGCTGGCTCTGGCCCAATTCAGCAGTGCCATTGCTGCGATTATGCTGGCTGTACGCGGGCACCAGAGCGATGGTCCCTTTGCGCCGGGGAGCAAACCGCAAGCCCGGGCAACAGCAGAAAAGGCCGATGATTACCGTCGACCAATACTTGAAGAACGAATGGGCGCGGTTCGCGCAAGCGGCCTACGCCATTGGCAAGAACTCGGTGGGCCATCGCTACAGCGCCGTCGCGTCGATCCCTAACGGCACGCAATTGCCGGTGAAGCGGTTTGACGAACTGCAGCGCGCTTATCGGGCTTGGCTGGCCTTCAACGAGTACCCCGCCGAATAGCTCCAACAAATCGGCCTTTCACCCGGCGCTTCGGCTTCCGGGTTTAAGGCAGTGGAAAGGAACGAAGGAGCTAACGAATGACAATGCCGACTAACGCCCGCATCGCGGCCCTGATTAAGGACAGCCATCTCACGGGTCAGACCGAAGTTTGGTCGACCAATTCGCTCGGGGACGCGGTGATCGTCCAATACGTGCACATGATGAACTCGGTGCACCCCGACACAGCAGGCCAACGCATCACGAACTTCCGCGTAGCGGTGCTCAAGCAGCGCGATGGCGAGTGGCACGTTGCCAACAACATTGTCGCCTGAAGGACCCAGCGCCATGCCGAAATACGAGATCGAGGTGGTGACAACCATCAAGCTGAACTGGGTGTTCGAGATCGAGGCCGATAGCCCCGACGAAGCCAAGCAGCTTGCGGCCGAAGGCTACAGCGACCGTCGCTGGGCGCAGGAACAGGGCCGCGCAGCAGAGGAGCCGGTTGTGACTTGGATCGGCGAGCCGAAGGAGATTGAACGTGACGACGACTAAACAAGAGACGCTGGCCAGCATCGCGAAGGACACGCTGGGCTTCGAAACCTTGGAGACTCGCAACAGCGACGGCGCCGACTTCCGCGACGTTGCGGTTTGGACAGCCAAGGCCGCGCTGGAGGCAGCCTACGACGCGGGCCGCGCGCAGCGCACGATCTATAAGGCCGAACTGCACACCCGGAATTTTCATTTCGAAGCGCTGGGCGACTCGGTCGAGAATGCGCGCGGTGCGCTGATCGCCGGACTGATCAAGCACGGCCAGCAGTATCGGATCAAGGCCGACTGGTGGAGCGAGTACGTCGAGGACCTGACGGTTGTCGAGTTCGAACTGAATGCGCCCGCCTTGCGCGACCGCGAGGAGATCGTCGGCAAAAACGGCAAGAGCCGGGTCATCACCCACCCGAGATAGCAGCGCGCTCTCCTGCGCAACCCTAACCGCTCGGCGCTTCGGCTTCCGGGCTTAGGGCAGTACAGCGGGACCATTCCGGTCGCCGCGCAAACAGGAGACCCGAAAATGGCTACCACGAAGAAGACTGCGAAGAAGGCCCCCGCCAAGAAGGCGGCTGCCAAGAAGACCAACGGCAAGAAGGCCAGCGCCAAGAAGGCGGCCGCCGCCAAGAAGCCTCGCGCTGTTGCCGCCGCGCCGAAGGCAGGCACCAAGACCGAGCAGCTGATGACGCTGCTCAAGGACGGCGCCACGGTTGATCGCCTCTGCGAGAAGCTGGGCTGGCAGGCGCACACGCTGCGCGCCGCGCTCACCCGCTTGCCCGGTGGTGCGAAGGCCGAGCGCACGCGTGAGGAAGGCGTCACCACCTACAAGCTGGCGTAACGATGGCCGCGAGGAAGACGACGAAACTCGCCATCTCCCTGATCGTGCTTTCTTGCCTGCTGCCACCATTCGGCTTCGCGCTGCTGATCGCCGCGCTCCCGCGCTTGGTGAAGCCTCGCAAACGCGCCAGCGGCGAATGATCCCCGCGCTGCTCTTGCCCGGTGCTTCGGCTTCCGGGCTTGAGCCAGTGAGGGCGATGGTCGCCCCACAACATGGAGCACGGAAATGAAAGTCAAAGCACTACTCGCCGCAGCGGCGCTGGCGGTTTCGACCCCAGCGCTGGCGGCCAATACCAAGGCGCAGGACAACGCCGCGATGGCGACGGTGGTCTACGTCACCGCGAAAACCGTTTGCAACCTTTCGGCCGAGGAGGATCGCACGCTGAAGGGCATGTCGACATACGTGATCGAGGGCAGCGGCTTTTCGTGGGACGAGATGATCGGCAACAAAACCTACGTCGGTCCCTTTCTCGTCGACCACCCGATCTACATGCAGGCGGTTGATCGCGACCCGATTGCGGTCGGCTCCGTATGCGGCGCCGTGCGCGCGATGATCGCCAACAACAAAGGCGTCAGCCGATGACCTACCAGACCGAGTTTCCAGATTACGACCCGGCGACGTTGCCGGATATCCCGGCGGGCTGGACCGACACCAGCTGGCACAACAATACGGCGCCGAGCTTCCAGACGCCTGATGATCGCTTCAGCGTATGGATCGACTACCTCGATCCGCAGCTGCGCGAATGTCAGGGCGGTCCCCGCTTTCTGGTGCACGGGCTTGCCCCGGAGGGGCACTTCACGACCGACGAGGCGCTGCTCGAAACCGATGACTGGAGCGAGTGCTGCAATTCATCAAACGCGCCTGAACCCCCGGCTTGCCCTCGGCGCCCGTTGCCCCGGCGGTCCCCTTTGGACCTTCCGGGCCTGCGGTCGTGAGGGGCGGCAATCCCGCCGCCCGGGAAACAGGGAAATGGAAAATGGACGAGATCGCGCGCCTCAAGGCGCGGCTGGAATGGCTCAGGCGGATGGAAGCCGAGCTTAAACAGCACGAGGCGCTGACAAACAGCCTGCGGGAGTCCCTCGCAGCGGCAACCGGAGAACCGATCAACGACGACGAAGAGGAGATAGCGCAATGCCTACATTGACATTCGATGCGGCCGACGTTCGCCGCGTCGTCGAGCACTCGATCAACGCGCCAACGCAGGGCGAGCAGCTGGTCGACTACGACGATAACTTCGAGGCGATCACCAAGCCGGTCGAGGCGCCAGCGGTTCTGCTGGTTCACGATCAGGGCGTCTACCTGATGTCGAACGGCCAGCCGCGCGATATCGTCAAGGGCGAGTCGTCCTTCGTCGCCTATGCCAAGGGCTGCCACCCGGATCGCGACCCGGATTGGTACGACACCGCGCATGCGCTGGTTGGCGGCGACGACTTCGGCGAGACGCTGCCGTGGGCGCGGGAATTGAAGCAGCTGATCGACAGCGGCGCCAAGACCGTCTCGCTGAACTTCACCCAGAGCACCATCGAGATCGTGAGGGGCTGATGCAAACACCACCATTCGGTGCTGGCGACCGCATCCGGCTTGTCCGGATGGGCGCCGACGATCCCGATCCGATCCCGCCCGGATCGGAAGGCACGGTCGCAAGAACCCCCACGTTCTTTCAAAACGCGTGGGATGTTTCGGTGAATTGGGACAACGGGCGCTCGCTCGGACTCGTTGTCCCGCCCGATCAAGCAGTGAAAATATGAAAGCCTCCTAAGCTTGACTTTGGCCAATTTTACACTTGTTCATCTTGTACGCGGAACCCTGAACATCGGATCGTTCTCGACGATTTCATGAGCGCTCGTGAGCATGAGTTTCATGCGCCCCATATTGCCAAAGGTCGTCCAGCGCCCCTTCACGTTCGACCAGTAGAAGAGCTCGAAGCGATCGGTATCTGGAATGGGGCGCAGCCGTGCGACCGGAGTTGAAGTCCGACGGTTGATAACTAAATAACCGCCACTGCTCTTTTCTATGTCGTGATGCGTGAACTGAGCAGCAATCTGGGCAAGCGTTGGGTCGGATTTTGCCATAGCGCTCAATGTGCTCGATGGGTGCCGCGCGGGCCAGGATGAATCGGTTTGCCGACTCAATTTGTCGCAGCTGGACGAGGTTGCTGCGATTCATCGTGCCGATTCTACCGATGGGATGCAACACGCCCGCCTTCTCCCCCGCTCTTGCGATCCGCTGCCGCCGCGTTTTGTGGCCCGGCTTGCCGTCTTCACCGATCTGTTCACACGCCCCACTTGGCTGAATGTTCTGACGCTGCTCGCCGGCGTTATCCTGGCGCCCGGCCGGCGCACTGTCACGGCGGCGCTGCGCATCTTAGGGCGGGAGCGCGATCGCGATTTCTGTACTTTCCATCGCGTCCTCAACCGAGTGGCGTGGTCGTCGCGGGCCGCGGCAGGCCACCTGCTGCTCCTGCTGATCAAGGTCTTCGTGCCGGCCGGCGAGGCGGTGGTGATCGGGCTCGATGACACCATTGAGCGGCGCTGGGGGCCCAAGATCAGCGCCCGCGGCATCTATCGCGATCCGGTGCGCTCCTCCAAGGGGCACTTCGTCAAAGCCAGCGGCCTGCGCTGGCTTTCTGCCATGTTGCTGGTGCGCGTGCCGTGGGCCGATCGCGTCATGGCGCTGCCTTTCCTCACGCTGCTCGCCCCCTCCAAACGCTTCTATGACGGCAAATCGCGCTCGCCCAAGACGCTGCTCGATTGGGCCCGCCAGGCCGCCCGGCAAATCCGCCGCTGGTTGCCCGATCGATATATCGTACTGGTCGCCGACAGCGCCTTTGCGGCCATCGAATTCCTTGCCGCAGTCCGCAAGCACGTCTGCGTCGTCACCCGCCTGCGCCTCGATGCCAACCTGTTCGAATTTCCCCGACCAAAGCGCAAAGCTCGTGGCCGCCCTCCAATTCGAGGCAAGCCCCACAAAAAACTCTCTGCCATCCTCAAGGATCGCAACGTGTCCTGGACGCGTTATCGGGTCAGTCTCTGGTACGGCCGAACCAATCGCACCGTCGAGATCGCAACCGGCACTGCGCTGTGGTATCGCGGCGGTGTTCCGCCGGTGCCGATCCGCTGGCTGCTCGTCCGCGACCCAACCGGCGAACTCGACCCACAGGCTTTCCTGGCGACCGATCTCAACGCTCATCCCCGCGACATCCTCGCTTGGTTCGTCAGTCGCTGGCAGGTCGAAGTCACCTTCGAGGAAGTTCGCGCTCACCTCGGTGTCGAGACCCAGCGCCAGTGGTCGGACAAAGCCATTCTGCGCTCCACCCCGATTTTGCTCGGCCTCTACTCCATCATCACTCTATGGACCCACGACCTCGCCAAGGCACGAAAGCTGAAGCCCAGAACCGCAGCTTGGTATCCAAAAGCCACCCTGACCTTTAGCGATGCGATCGCCGCCGTTCGACGCCAAATATGGGCTCATCAGATTTCTTTCATGTCCCGGCCGCGCCGTGACAGCATAGAAATTCCGCGCCATATCTGGCACCGGATGGAGAACGCGCTCGCCTACGCCGCATAAATCGGCCAAAGTCGAGCTAAGCCCCGGCTATCGCGCCGGGGCTTTTTCTTTGCCCACCCGGGCCTCGATCCCCGCCAGCCGCGCCTCGATAGCGTCGAGCCGCCGCGTAAGCTCCCTGGCGCCGGTCTCCATGAAGTGTATCTCGCCCCAATGGCTGGCGCCGTCGCAGGCATAGATGCCGATGGCGGGCACGTCGATGAAGCGGTCGGCAAAGGTCAGCAATTCCAGGTAGGGCGGGTTCTGCTTCAGCGTCACGCCCGGGGGAAAGATGACCCGCTTTGTGATCCAGCAGCCCTCGCCGAAGGACCAGATGACGCCTTCGCCGACGATCCGGACCGTGTTGCTGTCGACGGCGTCGTCGCGCGGCGAAAGCGGGACAACCGGCCAGCACGGAAGCGTGACAGCTGGAGCTTCACCGTGCGCGCAACGCCAGTGCAGAATCGGCACGTCATCACCTCATCTTGTTCGCCGGGTGCTTCGGATCGGTCGGCCAGCCATCGTCATCGACGTCCAGGCCGTAGCCATGCAGATCAATCAGCCGCTTCGCGCGATCATGGCAGTCAAAGCACAGCGACTGCAGCGCACCGAGCTTGAACTTATTCCAGTCGCCCTGATGCGGCTCGATGTGGTCGGCGACCTTGGCTGGCGTGACGATGCCGCGCGCCAAGCACATCCGACACAGCGGTTCGTTCTTCAGCTGCAGCTTGCGGCGCCGAAGCCAGAACGAGGTGCTGTAATAGGCCTGCCATCGCGTCCGGGTCGAGGACTTGTCCATCACGGGCGGGTTGGATAGAGGTGGGGTGGAGAGTGGGGAGCGGTCCGCTCGCTCGATGTCTGCTGCTCCCCTGACAGCGGCGGAATAGCAGAAATCCCTCAACCGCCGCTTGGGGCCAAAAGGCGACATTAGAAATTAAGGAGGCCGTCAACTGAAGCGGCTTACGTCTATCGTCTCCGTTTTTCTTCTCTGGCGAGTGCCTTCAGGAAATCATCTAGAGCCCGCTGCCCAGCGAACTCTGCTGCTGTCTGAGACTGGTATCCGCCTGCGCCAATCCTCACTCCCATGGGGCTACTGCGTCGCCTTAGCTCCCAGCGCCATGCGAAGGGGCCTCGGTCCGTGTCGAAGGTGACTATGTAAAAGTCTTGCTCTATTGCCATGCTTCGACAGATTGGAGTGTCGACCTGATGGACGGCTTACAACGGCGGTCCTTAGTGCATTGTTCTATTCCCTGTCCTCATTCTTGTTGTCGACCACGGACCCCTCCGGCATTTTCGGAACGGCATCAGCATCTGGGTGATTGCAGACCGGACAGGGCTCACCGGGCGCGCCACAACCGCATGCGCGCGGACCTCCTTCCCAAGGCCGTTCGGGATGGGCCTCGCAGACAAAACGTGTGTCATAGCAACGCGGGCAGGTCATCCACAGTCCATCCGGCGAGCAGCGTTCCTGTCAGAGTCCGGCTGCACGTCCGTTGCGCATTGCCGTATTTGACCAAAAAACCCCCGCCGAGTGCGCTGCATCCGACGGGGGCCCGTTGCGGTGGATGGCGTGAGGCTAGTCTTGGAGGAGTCTAGGTGTCACGCCAAAGACCCGCTAGTTCATGGAAGCGTCAACTTTCGGTTTCCGCAAGCTCAAGTGTTAAGCAGAAGTATGATGGTGTGGCTGTTCCAAGGAATGTCCGAGTTGGGTCAAGAGCGCCAGTTTGACAGGCGCCCTACCCACTTCCAGTCTGTTTCGATCAGCAGACAATTTCGGAGTCAAGCCGAACTTCGCCATCGGGCCAACAGGTGACATTCGAGACGAAAGAGGCCGCCAACCGAGGCGGCTCTAAACATTGCGGGCCGGGCTCGGCCTCGCCGAGTTCTAACTGCACGCCGAACGTTAGGAGTGGTAGGATAAGGACCATTTGCCGGTATTGGAGAAGCCAACGATGCCTCCTCTTGATACTGCGGTGATCGTTCTCGCTGGCATCGCTTTTCTTGCAGCCTTCGTAAACGGCGCGCTCGGCTATGGGTTTTCCTCGCTCACCGTGCCGGTGGCTCTCGTTTTCTATGCAAACCGCATCCTGAATCCCGCCGTCGTCCTGGTCGAGGTGGCCACCAACTTCTACGTTCTCTTTATCAATCTGAACGGCGTTGCAGCTGTATGGAAGAGGGTGTTTCCAATCGTCGCCGGGCTCCTGCCCGGCATCGGAATCGGAGCCTTGGTTCTCGCGACGGTTCAGCCAGGCTGGATCAAACTCGCCACCTACGCCCTCATTCTGCCCCTCATACTGATTCAGGCAGCTGGATTTCGGAGACCAATTCGGCAGACATGGTGGGTCGGTCTTCCCTTTGGAACGGCGTTGGGCATCCTCTATTCGGTCACCACCATCTCGGGACCGCCGCTGGCGATGCTGTTCAACAACCAAGGTCTGGTCAAAACCGAGTTCCGGGCCGGTCTCGCATTGGTTCGCGTGGCCGAATCGAGCGTGACCGCCATCGTCTATTATCAGCTTGGCCTGTTTACGGCGGAAAGCGGGAACATCTTATGGGTGCTTGTTCCCTGCGTTGCGGTTGGGGTACCGCTCGGCGCCTATGTCATCCGCCATCTGGATGCGGAGACGTTTCGTCGGATATGCATGAGCTTTGATGCGTGGGTCGTGGGATTTGGCTTCTCCCGGGTATTGATCGAGCTGAATTTGGTGCAAAGCCCCTGGGCCTACGTCGTCCTGGTCCTCACATTGTTGATCGACGGCTATTTGCTGTACATGTTTTTCACGCGGAGGGCGGCCTCAAGGCGATTGGAAAGAACTTTGCTTACGCCTGGCGCTCCGAGTGGGCCGGATAATCGCATCGCTTCGGACACGACCGAACCTCCCTACGACCCGCTTGCTCGGCTTAACATCGATCTCGGTTACGTTGTGGCGATCCTTGCTATCGCGATGCTCGCCTTTGCAGTTTTGCCTCCGATTCGCTTGCCGTAGAGCGCGGCACAGTTGGAAACGTGTGCTCGCCTTTGCGGGTCGACCGGTCGCACGGTTGCAGGGAGCGGGCACACACGCTTCCCTGCCTGCCGTTGGATCAGCAAGGCTCAGGTGGCACCCGCACCGACGCGACCCGGGCGAGAAGATGTCTTTTTGTGAGATGTCCGAGATGGGTCATTCTCGACCGGCTCTCCGGGTTTCGGCTGCCCTTCGATGTCTGCTCTTCCCCGAAACCGACCAGCTTACTGCATGGCAACGAAATGACCCGAAGGGCCACAGCACGAAGTCGCTGCGCTCCAGCCCGCTGCGCGGGGGCAAGAGCCGAGAGGCCGGTAGCCGGTTGAGAGGACAGTGCTAGCGGGGTGCCAGGTCAACACGATCAACCAGCGTACTGTTGGCGTGCAACACATGATCGCGTGGCTCGTATCCTCATGCGGCCAGCCACATCGTCGGCCACACCGATAATGCAATGATAAAAATTGCCTTGACGAAAGCGCCAACCAGTTTGCTTGAATGTGCCGTCGATATTTTGGCTCGCAAGAAATTGATTCAGGCCATGCCGCTGGACATCGATCGACCGATTAATCGCGCAGTGGTTGTCGGATGTGCCATTTCTGCCACGCGCAACTATTTGAAATTACACATGCCGAGAACATTAAAAGTACTCTTTTGCAACACTCATGCCGAAACGCAGAAGTTGTGGAAGCGTTCTGCCGGGTTGCCGCCTGTCGAAGCAATACCCGTCGATCAATTCACACGCCGTCCGTTGCTGTACTTCGCGCTTACCATCGCGAGCGGCGCCGGCATTAAATTCTCGTAGCGCTCGCTGCCCAGCCGGTGCCCAACTTCCCGCGACTTCGTGCCTTGGCGCTTTTTGGACGCCGGCCTGTTGAGCGTGCGGAACGTCTCGTTATTGCCGGCGTCCAAAAACCAACACAACAGCGGAAATCAAAACGTCGGTATGGGTCGCTTAGTTCAATGCCTCTGTAATCTTTCCCATCAATTCGCCTTCGGTATAGGGCTTCTGAAGTATTCGCGCTTCGCCTAAATCCTTTAGTTCCTCGTGACTGCCGTAGCCTGTGATGAGGATGACCGGCAAGGCCGGATGCGTGCTTTGGATCGTTTTCGCCAGCTCAACGCCTGTCATTTCAGGCATGGCAAAGTCTGCGAGAACGAGATCAACTTTGGGTTCGCTCTCAAGCAACCGAAGCGCTTCCCGTCCACTCGCGGTTGGAACCGCCAGATATCCGAGGCTGTCGAGCATTCTGCCTGTGCTCCTGAGGACGGTACGATCGTCGTCGACGACGAGGATGGTCAGCCTTGCTTCTTCGGGCTTGGAACCCTGATCGACATCCGCCAGTTCGCGGTCGCTCGGCAACCTGTCGGCACGAGGCAAGAAGACCTTGACCAAGGTACCCTCCCCAACGCGCGACTTGATTTCCACGCCTCCTCCCGATTGCTTGGCAAAACCAAAGACTTGCGCCAGTCCGAGGCCGGAGCCTCTTCCTGGTTCCTTGGTGGTGAAAAATGGTTCGAACACTCGGGGAAGCACGTCGTCAGGAATACCGACCCCGGTATCGTGTACAGAAACGCCCACGTACGATCCTTGACGTGGTCCGGCCGGGCTCAGCGCAACAGTGTCCATCACGGCGTTAAACGTTTCGAGGGTTAAGACTCCCCCTGATGGCATGGCATCTCTGGCATTGATGGCCAAGTTGAGGATGACCAATTCGAGCTGGGTCGGATCGACCAAGGCAGGCCACAGATTTGTGGCCGGCACAGTCCGTAGCTGTATTGTCCCTCTCAACGTGGCCCTGAGAAGATCGTTCATTCCAACGATCTTGGCGTTGAGGTCGACCTCCTGAGGCTCGAGCCGTTGCTTGCGCGAGAAGGCAAGAAGTTGCTTCGTGAGGTTCACGCCGTGTTCAGCTGCCGTCCGAATCAGTTCCGCACCCTCTTGATCGCTGATGTTACGGAGATTTCGTGACAATAAGCGCGCATTTGTCAGCACCACGGTCAGAAGATTATTGAAATCATGCGCGACCCCTGAAGTGATCTGCCCGATCGCGTCGAGCCGCTGCAATTGCTGGACCTCGGCTTCCGCGATCTCCCGCTGCTCGATCGAGGAGCGCAGCTTCCTGTTGGCTTCTTCCAGTTGGCGCGTCCGAGCCTCAACGCGGCGCTCGAGCGCTTTCTCGATACGTTTGCAGTCGGTGACATCCAGCGCCACCCCGTAAAACGAAACCGGCACGTCATTCTTGAAGTTGGTCCGCCCCCGGGTCGCGATCCAGCGTTCGACGCCGTCGATCTTTCCAATCACCCGGTACTCGATATCGTAAACCCCGTCGCCGCGTGGGTCGGCGCATTGCTGGACGACGGCATCAACGCGCGCAAGATCGTCCGGATGCACGCAGGACCGCCACACATCGTAATCGACCGGTGCGCCTGCTGGCAGACCCCACATGGCCCTCAGTGTGTCGTCCCACTGCAACTCGTTCGTTTGCGGATTCCAAGTGTAACGGCCAAGCTTCACGAGGTCGACGGCAGCTTGGAGCCGAGATTCGCTTTCATGAAGTCGCCGGGACATCGAAAGGTGTGACCGCACCCTTGCGACCAACTCGCGGGCGGAGAACGGCTTGACGAGATAATCGTCGGCACCAACGTTCAGTCCTTCGATCCGCGCCTCCTCTCCGGCCCGGGCCGACAGAAGGATCACTGGGATGTCGGACAGTTTGGGGTCGGACCGCAGGGCGGTTAGAAGGCCGATCCCGTCGAGGCGCGGCATCATAACGTCGGCCAGTACGAGATCGGGTATGTTTTGCCTTGCGGCCTCGAGCGCGGCCAATCCGTCGCTCGCGGCTTCGACGTCCCACCACTTTGCCAGCAGTCGAATGAGATGTTCGCGCATGTCGGCATTGTCATCCACGATCAGCACGCGCGACCGTTGACCTTCGGCAGGGACCACGTCCGTTTGGGAACCGAGGTCGTCGACCATGGTTTCGGAAATGTCGGACGCTTGAGCTGATGGCAGCCAGCGCAATGCTTCTTCGACGAAGGCGTCGGCGCCGATGGCCGTCGAAGCGAGCGGACGTGAACCCTGGACACGATCGGCGGGAAGATGATCTCGACCGAATGGTATCGTCACGATGAAGGTCGTACCAAGTCCCGCCTTGCTTTCGACCCGAATCTCGCCGCAGTGCAAGCGCACCAGTTCCTGCACGAGCGCGAGACCGATTCCGGTGCCCTCGTGAGTGCGGCCGCGCTGACCTTCGACGCGATGGAATCGTTCGAACACGCGCGGCAACTCCGCTTCGGGAATGCCGACACCGCTGTCTTTCACAACGAGCACTGCGTCGGTACCATCGGCGTGGACCGCGACCTCGATCCGGCCATCCCACGTGAATTTGAATGCATTGGAGATGAGATTGAGAACGACTTTTTCCCACATGTCGCGATCGACATAGACGGGCTGTCCGAATGAAAGACAGCGCACGTCCAGAGCCACGCCCGCTCGTTCGCATGCCGAGCGGAAATTTGAGGCGAGGTCTGCTGTGAGCGCGGCAAGGTCGACCGGTTCATAATTCGACTGGATACGTCCGGCCTCTACTCGGGAAAAATCAAGCAGGGTATTAACCAGCCTGAGTAAGCGCAGAGAGTTGCGGTGAGCGACATGTAGAAGCGAGCGATGCTCAGATACAAGCCGGGAAGGAGGTTCTGCCAAGATTTCTTCAATCGGATTCATCATGAGTGTCAGCGGGGTACGGAACTCGTGGCTGACGTTGGAGAAGAAAGTTGTCTTGGCACGATCGATCTCGGCCAGCGCCTCGGCGCGCTTGCGTTCCGCTTCGAAAGCACGCGCATCCGCAATGCTCGTGGCGATATGGCCTGCAACGAGATCGAGGAAGGTGTAGTAGTCGGGGTCGAGGATGCGGCGCGGGCTCACACCGGCGATCAGGAAGCCAGCGGGTCGCGGCTGGGTCGGTGCAGCCAGCGGAAGCACAAAGGCAGTCTCGACCGGATCCGGCCATGGATCGGCGGGGAAGACACCGACAGTGCCGGGAAGATCGGATATTTGGCACGACCGGCTGGTCTCCGCGACTCGGCTCAGCGGCCAGGGCTCGCTCACGAGGCTGCCGTGGATGACCGGATGGCTCTCGGGGAAGACTGCCGAACCATTATCCAATCGCGTCCCGGCGACGCGGCGCGCGCTCATTCCCTCTTCGTCGAGCAGGTAGATTGCCGCAAATGGAATATCCAGCGGATTGGCGCGCAGAACCTCGGCCGCATCCCGGCAAGCGACCTCGGCACTCCGCTGTTCTGTCGAACGGGCGCCGAGATCGCGTAATGTCGCGAGCCGCCGCTTGCCAACGACCTTCGCGGTCGTCTCGGTGCAGGCATCGAAGGTGCCCTCGATCGTCACGCCGTCCGCCGCTAGGATTGGGCTGTAGCCCCAGCTGACATAGACCTCCTCGCGCGGCAGCCTCCGGGTGAAAAACAGCTGCACGTCTTCGACCGAGGTCGCTCTTCCAGCCGCCACCTCGTCATGCATCGGCTCGATCGCCGCCCAGATCTCACCCCATGCCTCGCGTCCGGGTGCGCCGAGCATTGCCGGATGCTTCGTCTCGCCGAGAAAGGGAATGTAAGTGTCGTTGTAGATCAGCCTCAGCTCAGGACCGAGCCAGAGCGCGATCGGAACGCGCGCGTTGAGACATATGCTGACCGCCGTTTTGACGCTTTGCGACCATGTCTCCGGATGCCCAAGTGGTGATGCAGACCAATCCTTGGCGCGCATCCGAGCGCCCATCTCGCCGCCACCAGCGAGCCATGCTGGGCTTGTGGGATCAACGCCGATCATGAAGTAACCCCGCTGTCAAAACGCGAGGTACAATTTCGCGCAGAATAGGACTCACCGCTCCATTCGTCCAGGGTAATAAGGTCGCGGTAGGGACGAGGATTTCTCCTCGCCCCCCGCACAGATCCCGGCGGGCGCTGCTAACGCACCGGGCTCCTCCCTCGGGTCAGACGTCGTGCGATGAACGATTTAGTCACGCTCGTCGCCCGCCGCACAGCCATCATTCGGATCGACGCGGCATTTCGGCTCAGTGTCCGAACCGCGGCCGCCTAACGGCTGCTCCCCTTGGGTGAGGCCCTTCCCTCCACGACTTCCGCCGAGAGTTGCCTCCCCTTGTTCAGTCGCTTCACAGGTACTATGGCCTCATCCGACTTCTCATCCACGTACATGCTCGGCGTGCGGCTTGTCGCCTTCCCGAGCCGACCCGGCACACGAGTCCGGGTATGGATGAGACCTCCCAGGTTCCGTGCAAAGAACTTCTCCACGTGCACAAGGTCTCCGACTGCGCGAGGTTCTTCCCATGCAAGCCATTACGCCATGGGACGATGTTGCCTTCTCTTCAACGGAACGAGATCGGCACCTCGGAATTAGACCCGTTTCGCAGCTCAATACTTGGCCCGTGGTCTCCCCTGTGAACGCTTCACGTCGGCCCTCGCGGGACGCCGCGCATCACTCGGGGTCGGGGCGGATGGCTAGTCCTTACCCCATGGGGGACTTTCACCTCCTATTCTTTGCCAGCTTTCCTGGCGCACTCCGCTATGGGTCATGAGCGACCGACCCAGGCGCCGTGATCCCTCTCGGATGACCGCAACCGTCTGAAAGCTGACATGATTTCGCCGTGCCGGCCGGTGTCGCTGCGAGTCGACCGGACCGGCAACAGCGACGATCCGAAGCTGATTGCGCAAGTCACGCTAGCCGGAACGTAATGGCAGTGACGGCCCGGCTTCGCTCCACTCCAATGTCGGCCGGACGGAAAGGCAGGCTCGGCGACGCGGAATGTGAACGGGCTTACGGGATGCGTGCGAGGCCGTTGCCTTGAGGTGGCCCTTCTGGCAATGGGGGTCAAGATACGGACGAAGGAAGTCACTGAAGCAAGGCCACCGCCAGTGAGACTCCATGCCAAACATGTGTCCATCGGAGAGGCCGGCGGTGAATATTTCCAGGTCTCGTTCGATAACGAGGACCCCAGCGACGATGACCTGGATTTGTCGCCCCCCGATCAGCCCTATCTTCTCGTTCAGCGTCAGTTCGAGGATGATGATGGCGGCGTCTGCTACATCGAGACCCTCGATCACGATACCTACACCGGCCACTACCGCCTGCGGCTCATTGACTTCACACCCACACGCCTCGCGTTCGAGATCGTCAGGAAGGATCACAAATACGTCGAAGTCACCTTCGACCTCAACGCGAAGCGTTTCAGTGAAATCAAACGCATCGTGCACATCATTTTTGGCGTGCGAGCCTGACCCGCGGCCCCTCGCCAAAGGTGAGGGATGGTCGCCATCTTCGAAATCTGCCACCGGAAAGACCGGAAAGCAGACTATCAGCCGCGCATGATGGTCATCCTCAGTAACAGAGGAGTACGACCATGTCAGACAACGAAGCCTGCCTGTTGAAAAGCCCAACCCGCACGCCCTGGAACAAGGGCAAGCTGATCGGCGCGAAGCCACCGCTGCGGCCAAAACACGTCTGGTCCATCAGAACGCGGCTAATGGTTGAGGGCCGAACGCGTGACCTTGCCATGTTCAATCTGGCGATCGACAGCAAGCTTCGCGGTTGTGATGTCGTTGCCATCCGGGTCGAGGATGTGGCTGCCTGCGGTTACACGGCGGACCGTGCAACCGTTCGACAAAAGAAAACTGGGCGGCCCGTCAGATTTGAATTGAGCGAGCAGACCCGCCAAGCCATCGATGATTATCTAAAGGCCGCCAGCAAGAGGCCCGGTGAGTTCTTGTTTACGGGTCGTCGTGGTCCCAACACCAGCATGACGACCCGCCAATATGCGCGCCTCGTATCGGAGTGGATCGGAAGCGTCGGGCTTGACCCGAGGCTGTTCGGGACGCATTCACTGCGACGCACGAAAGCTACCCTGATCTACCGGCGGACGGGCAATCTCAGGGCTATCCAGAGCACGGTCAGGTATCTCGGCATCGAGGTCGATGACGCCTTGGCAATAGCGGAACAGGTTGATGTCTGAAATGCCCGGGCAGAGCGGACATGCTCTGCCCGTCCTCTAACAGCCGGTTTGGGCCAGAAGCCGAAGTCGGGTCGCGTCGGATCGTGATAGCACGGAGGCCTAGGGTCTCAATCATTTTACCCACGCGGCGAGGCGCGCCAATCAAACCTCACAGTGTTGCCTCGCGGCTGAACGACGGTACTCGCGGCGGCGATGGCATCTTCTAACCGCCGCCGTCTCGCCGATGCTGAAGTGGTCGGCCTTGCCCTGAATCCATGCGATGTCTGCCTCGTCGAGATAGATGGCGACACTGCCAAACATTTGCGTGATCGGGAAATATCCAGACTCGAATTTCGGTCTTCCTTTCAGAAACGCTCATGCCTCCGCCCGCCGCAGAGCTCAATCAAGGAAGCCGAGCAATGAAGACCATATACCTTCTGGCGGCGCTATTGCTTGTGCCACCTCTTGCGACCCAAGGCACGACTCTTGCGCGAACCAACAAAAGCAGCAATCGAGCGCATGTCGGTATTCGACCGACTGTCGGCAGTCGACTGCAAAAATACGGGATCGAAGGCCGCGAGATCGCAGCTCCGCCATGGAGTTCGGCCTGCATGAACGACGTAGGTCCACAGCAATGTGACGAGCCCATGTGGGTCTATGGGAGCCCCGACTATGTCGCGCAATTCAAGAAGGCCTTCTGACATTGACCCGCGCGCTCAGCAGATCGCCCGACGGCGCCTCGCGGCGACGCATCCATCACATAATGTTGTTGGACTAAGGCGGCGACAAATCGATCTCGAAAGAAGAGCGAGCCTGTCGGTGTCCGCTCCATCTTTCGTCGTAGCCCCTCGGCGCGGAGACTCGCGAATGATAGCTGATAATACTCGACGTGCCATCCTCGTTTATGCGCTGTTGGTTGTGAGGACCATTGCGCTTTGTACTCCCACTGCGTTTGCCGCTAACGCAGAGAGCGCCCCGCCACTTCACAGTGGACGATGGCCGATTCACGTCGCAATTACCAGCCAACCGAGGATGAGCTAAGGGCGTTGCATCTGAAAGATGTCTCGCCCGATCAGGCGCGCGAGATCGACCGATTGTACGATCAACTGCTGGCAGGCAGTGAAAAAGTTGGGAATCAGCATCCCACGCCAAACCATTGATCGCGTTGTGCGTGGCCCCGGCCCAAATTGGCGAGCGAAGTACGCGCGCCGCGCTGAGTTCGCGAGCTAGATCGAGAAGAAAGTATCAATCGATAGGAGCTTGACCTATGACCATCACCGAATAGGCCAACATCGCCCGCGCTTTCGTGGCCGCCGAGATTGCCATGGCTTCGGTCAATTGCGATTTTGCGAACGTCACCCGCGCGCAAGCCGAGAGATTGCTTGGCAATTACTTTGCCCTCGTCGAACAGGCGATGTGCTGGACCGAGATTAATCACCTGGACCGCCGGTCCTGAATCCGAGCACCACAGGAATAAGAAGCGGTCTGAGGTGATCAACCTTGCACAAAGACGCTCCAACCAAGGTGACGGAAAATGCCCCGCACGGTCTCCGCGGCGTTGATCGCCCTGCTCGTTTTTGGCCTTCAATCAGTTGTTTTGGCGGATACCGATCACCGGACCGGCCGTCATGGCTTATTCGTGCAACGCCCCATGTCGACGATGTTCGACGGCCGCACTTGGGCTGTGAATGATGCCGCGAAGCTATTCAACGAAGAGGAGAAGGGGGCGTTCGCCGCATCACCGTTCGTACCGAGTGCCCCGTTCTGTCGAGGTGGCGGCTCCGGCAGAACGAAGCCTTGGATCGAATTGACTGAACCAGATGGTGATCCGGTTTATATCAAGGTGGAACAAATAATCTCCATAAGAAGGCCTGATACTGAAGTACCTGGGGCGCGGACTCAGCTCGATTTGGCGAGCGGAAAATCTCAACGCGTTCAAGAAAATGTCGAGCAAGTCATGCAGTTGATCTCGGCCACCTCGGGCGCTCGCGAGGTTGACGAAACACCACGCGCGGCCCCAAAATTGTGTCGGTTCAATTGATCGACCCCTTTCCACTTCTTCCCCCCAGGCCTGAACTGGGCAGATATCGAATTTGCGAGGATCAGCCAGCGGGCATCCAAGCGCTTTCCACCGGCTGCTGCCAGAGTCGCCTTCAGGTCAAACCCGGAAATGCTCAATGAGAGCTGATCTTTTCCGCTCCTCACTCAATAACGACATTGCCCGCCACACCAGCCAGTCCGTTTCGTGCCCTAAGCTGCCGTCAACCGGCCTACCGCAGTTGCGACATTATTTCTCAAAGCTGCGGACCGCCATGTTGCCTTCGTCCATCCGAACGATGTGCCCGCGCTTATGGTCCTCGGTGACGTAGAGGTCCCAATGGGTCTCGAACCCCGGCTTGCCATACCCGACCGTGGCGAGAATGAGCGTGCCCGTGCAGTCGGCATCCAAGGTGTAGGTCCCCTCCAGTTTTTCGCGGCCGATCTTGCCACCGCGACTGGACGATTGTTTGCCAGATAGCTTCCCCGCGCCGTCAAAAATGAAAACCCCATAGTGAACGCGCTGTATCGTCGGCTCGACGGCTTCAATAAAACCTCTCCCGGCAAAGATGTAGCTGCCCTTCAGGACGCCCACCGAGCAGAGTTCCTCTGACCGAACAGCAATAGAGGTTGAGGCCAACAGCAAAATTGCGAGAGAGACATTCCAGATAACTTTTGACATGACGTGCCCCCGCTCAACATCGAGTTTGTATCGCCCAGAAGAAACCACTGCTTCCATTGTGCTGCAAGCGTTCAGTCTCACACCTTTGCCACCGAACGTCCGCTCGGGGTCAACGCACGAAGTCGCTGCGCTCCAGCCCGCTGCGCGGGAGCAAGAGCCGAGAGGCCGGTAGCCGGTTGAGAGGACAGTGCTAGCGGGGTGCCAGGTCAACACGATCAACCAGCGTACTGTTGGCGTGCAACACATGATCGCGTGGCTCGTATCCTCATGCGGCCATCCACATCGTCGGCCACACCGATAATGCAATGATAAAAATTGCCTTGACGAAAGCGCCAACCAGTTTGCTTGAATGTGCCGTCGATATTTTCGCTCGCAAGAAATTGATTCACGCCATGCCGCTGGACATCGATCGACCGATTAATCGCGCAGTGGTTGTCGGATGTGCCATTTCTGCCACGCGCAACTATTTGAAATTACACATGCCGAGAACATTAAAAGTACTCTTTTGCAACACTCATGCCGAAACGCAGAAGTTGTGGAAGCGTTCTGCCGGGTTGCCGCCTGTCGAAGCAATACCCGTCGATCAATTCACACGCCGTCCGTTGCTGTACTTCGCGCTTACCATCGCGAGCGGCGCCGGCATTAAATTCTCGTAGCGCTCGCTGCCCAGCCGGTGCCCAACTTCCCGCGACTTCGTGCCTTGGCGCTTTTTGGACGCCGGCCTGTTGAGCGTGCGGAACGTCTCGTTATTGCCGGCGTCCAAAAACCAACACATTTTCGGACTCATGCGCCGCACGAACCTTCCGGGCTATTCGATCAGCTCGTCGGCAGCTACTTGCAGAGTCTGCGGGACTATAAGCCCAAGTGCTTTGGCGGTTTTGAGGTTTACTAGAAGTTCAAACTTGGTCGGCTGCAAGACCGGCAGATCGGCCGGCTTTTCGCCCTTCAGAATCCGACCGGTGTAGACACCGGCTTGCCGCCAAGCATTAGGGAGGCCCGTAGCATAGCTAATAAGACCGCCAACAGCTACCGAAGGGCGCCAGGCGTAAATCGCTGGTAGAGCATGCTGGGCCGCCAGTGCCACGATTTGATCGGGGTGGGTAAGAAGAGAAACTGCACTGCTCACCACGAGCGCATCGGCCTTTTGCCGAACAATGTCCGCGAAGGCCGTCTCAAACTCGTCTGGGCGACCTGCATTCACAATCACTAGGCGTAACCCATGGGCACGGGCGGCAGCCTGCAGCTCCCTCGTTTCGCCCTCGGTAAAAACGGGGTTGCTCGGGTTGCCGAGGTAAGCGATCGACTTGGCCGCAGGTACCAATTCGAGCAACAGCTCAAGCCGCTTTCCAGTCACCTCGGCCCACATCAAATTTATGCCGGTCAGATTTCTGCCAGGCCGATTGAGACTGTCGACAAGACCAATACGGACTGGATCCGCAGCTTGCATAAAAACTATAGGGATCGTTTGGGTTGCCGCTTTGGCTGCAAGAGCACCCTGTGTGCTCTCCAGTACAACGATTACGGATACCCGATCGCGGGCCAATTCGGCAGCAAGGGCCGGCAACTGATCGTTTCGGCCTTGTGCCCACCGGTATTCGATGGCGACGTTCTTGCCCTCTATGTAACCGGTTTCAGCCAGGCCCCGACGAAAAGAGGCGAGATTTTCGTGCGTTAATTCGAGCGACGTGAGGTGAAGAAACCCGATCACCGGCATCGCAGCTTGCTGCCCGTGCGCAGTTAGCGGCCAAGCAGCTGCCGAACCTATAATGCCGATGAAATCACGTCGCCGCATTGCCTTTCCCCAAGGCCCAAAACTGCGCGACTTGCTTTTTTCCAATTACAGCAGGGATTTGCGACCTGCGAAATAGGGTTCGAGAGTCAATTTTCACTTAGAGTGTTCAGAAACTGCAGACGGCGTTGCACGCGAAAGCGAAGGCAGAAGCTGACTACCGCTTCTATGCCCTGTACGATCCGCCAGGAGACATCTTGGATTTCTGGAAAGGGTCATTCTCGACTGAGCTAACCGGTCCTGCCTGCTATTTGATGTCCGATTTCTGAAAGCGACCTGATTATTTCGCGCCCGCGAAATGACGCGAAGGGCCCAGAACCAGGCTGTGAGCAATTGCGGAAAAACCGCGCACCTATTCAATAATCTCGTCGGCAGCGTTCAGCAGGCCCAGCGGCACGTCGAGGCCAAGCGCATTTGCCGTCCTCAAGTTGATGATCAACGGTACTTTGATTGGCATTTGGATCGGAAGGTCCCCTGGCTTCTCGCCCTTGAGGATGCGGTCGATGTACCCTGCTGCCCGCGGATATTGTTCGGCGAAATCTGGCCCATAAGAGATCAGGCCGCCTGAGTCCGCGAAAGAGCGAACGAAATAGATCGCGGGGATGCGGTAGCGGGCCGCCGCCGCAATAATCACGTCACGATTTATCGTGTTGAATAGGTCCGGCATTGCGATAAGGCCGGCACCTGGATTACCCGCTAGTGCGGCGATAACGCCTTCGATCTCATCCTGGGCGTGAACCGGAGCAGCACTCGCCTGGAGGGTAAACGATGACGCGCCGGCTTGAATTGAAGCCATGTAGAATTTGATCGGGACGCTTGTCGTCGGGTTGAAAAGCAGCGCCACTCGCTTCACGCCCGGCGCGATACGCTTCAGCAGTTCCAGCCATTTCCCGCCCATCGAGGGCTCGTAAAGCGCGAACCCGGTAACATTGCCGCCCGGACGTCCGACGTTCGTGACGAAACCACTGGCAATCGGATCGGCTACGGTCACGATCACGATTGGAATTGTCTGCGTCTCGCGGACAAGAGCGTTGGTCACGGGCGTGGTCACACTGAGGATTGCGTCGGGTCGCAGATCGACAAGCTCCTTTGCGAATGCCTTCATCCTATCCAGATCATCGCTGGGCCAGCGAAGTTCGATCTGAAAATTGCTGCCTTCCGTCCACCCCAGCTTCGCGAGCGCGCCCCGGAAAGCCGCGAACCAAGAGTTCACATCCGGATCGGTCTCCGCAAAGCCGATCAGCACGCCGATGCGCCGCATGCGTTGAGCTTGCTGCGCACGCGCCGCGAGCGGCCACGCAGTCGCCGCGCCGCCGACCAGCGTCATGAAATCGCGTCGCCTCATGCGGCTTTTGTCTCCAAGCGAGACCGACACGCTATCACATCGTTAAATGAGAGCCACGTTGTGCATCACAACAAAACTGAGCAGCTGATGACCGGTCCGGGTCATCAGCGTCGCCCTCGACAACAAACGGCCGCCCTTCAATTTCCGCTATGCTCCGTTAGCGACCCAGATCACGCGGCCTTGCAATATGTCGCGAAGGACCAGCAAGCGACATTGGGCAGGATCTAGTCTATCACCTCGTTGGCTTGAGCGAGCAGCGACGGGGAAACATCGACGCCAAGCGCTCTTGCAGCTTTCAAGTTGATGACAAGCTCGAACCTGATCGGCAGTTGCACGGGAAGATCCGCAATTTGCGAGCCCCTCAGGACGCGGTCGACGTAAGCCGCGGCTCGCCGATACAAGTCAAGGACATCGACACCGTAAGACATCAGTCCGCCGGCAGAAGCAAAGAAGCGGAAGGCATAGATTGCTGGCACACGGTCGCGGGCCGCGGTTGAGATTATTAACTCGCGATGGATTCCATTGAAAATGTCCGGCATCACCACGAGCCCTCCATTGGGTTCGCTGGCAACCCCCGCAATTGCTTGTTCGATGCCGGCCGCGTCGCGCACCGGCGCAGCGATCGGCTCGACACCGAGCGATGTTGCAGCCAGCTCCAGCGGGCGCAAGTAATATGATCCGGCTCCCGGAGCAGTCTCAGGGTTGAAGATGCAATGGACCCGCGCGAGCCGGGGCGCGATCTGCATCAACAGATCTATCCACTTTCCTGCAAGTGAAGGCTCCAGATCGACAAGTCCGCTGGCGTTGCCACCGGGCTTGGCCAAGCTGGCAACGAAGCCAGTTGCGATTGGATCGGTAACCATCACGAAAACGATGGGAGTGGTGCGTGTCTCGCCGAGTAATGCCGTCACGATGGCAGTGTTCTGAGCGACGATGACGTCGGGCTGCTGACTGACCAGTTCCTTCGCGAGCATCCGCGTCCGCACGGGATCGCCGCCAGACCATCTGTATTCAACCAGAACGTTGCGATCCCGATTCCACCCTAGCTGCGCTAGCCCTTGCTCGAGTGCTTCGGCCTGTTGCTTTCCTTCGGGGTCGGCGGGCGAGCGTCCCAATAGCACCCCAATGCGCCGCCTTTTCTCCTGCGCACGCGCTGCGAGCGGCCACCCCACGGTGGCGGCGCCAACACAGGTGATGAACTCGCGCCGTCTCATGTCCGCTCCGCGCTCCGGGCAAGGCACCTGACCCGCGCAAACTAGCACAGTTGCAGGAGCAGGGTCTGGTTTCCTACACAGCTCTTGAACGCTCGGGAACGCTCGGCCAACGTCGCAAATGGGTCAATCTCGACAAAACTCCAAGTGAGCATAACGAGTCCGCTATGCCTCCGAAACTCGCCGTCAAAGCTGACGTCGGAGATCGGCAGAGATGGGCCAATTCCGGACTCATGCACTGCAGCAAAGAGAGGCTACTCGATCACCGCGTCAGCCCGGGCGATCAGCCCAGCAGGTATTTCGAGGCCGAGCGCCTTGGCCGTCTTGAGATTAATCACCAACTCGAAACGAGCCTCCAGAAAATACGGCATGTCGCTCGGCTTCGCTCCGTTCAAAACCTCAGCGATCTGCTGCGCGATGCGGCGAACCGCGCCTTTGACATCGTACGAATAGGACATCAGGCCTCCGGCCTCAGTCGCATCGCGGTACTGACCGATTGCCGGTATCCGACTCTCATTGGCTAATTCGACCAGCAAAAAACGATAGATGTAGTTGGGGCTGTCGCTGCTGAACAAAATTCCATCGACTTGATATTGCCGCATCGAATTGAAGATGCGCCTGTAGGCCGCCTCGTTCGCGGGATCGTCCAAAGCCGCAAATTGCAAAGATATTCCTAACTTCTGCGCGGCCTCGCGAATCGCTCTACCACCAACGCTTTCCCAACTATACTTGGTCCCGAGAAGACGGACATTGCGCAGTCTTGGTATAGCTTCCCCGAACAACGCGAGGCGCTTACCTTGGACTTCATACCCAGCATCGATACTTACGCCTGTGATGTTGCGGCCAGGCTGCGCAAGGCCCGAAACCAATCCTCCAGCGACTGGATCACCGGTCAGGGCTACAATTGGAATTGTGCTCGACGCTGCTAGAAACTCCCGGGCCAGCCCGTCCGTTACGAGAAAGACCACATCCGGTTGTGTGCTGACGACATCGCGCGCAACGTCGCGGAAGCTGTCCAATCGTCCCACTGCCGAATATCGATCAACGATTAGGTTCTGCCCCTCGACATAGCCGAGACGCTTCAACTCCTCGAAAATGATCTGATAGTTCGCGTCGCCGCCCATTCTCATGTTAGCGGCCTTCATCGTGTCATGAACCATTGCGACACGCTTCATTTTCGTCGGTTGCTGCCCGCGTGCCGCAAACGAACGCAATCCGGCAACGCCAACAGCCGCGATGAAATCCCTCCGCCTCATCTGGAGACCCTCGTGAGACTCGTCTAGCACATCAGAAAGGAAGCGTCTGGACAGGTGTTCGCATCGGGTCATGAGCGTCGCGCTTCGCAATAGACAGCGGCCTCTCGATTTCTGCTATAGCGCCTTTAGCGACCGGGCTCGTGCGGCGGTGCAATACGTCGCGATGGGGCCAGAAGCGGGCGTTCAATGGATCGAACCCGGGTCCGTCGCGTGGTATCCTCTATCGGCTGAGTGTCGTTATAGGGAGGCAGGATGACATGCGTATCGCTGTGATGGCGGCCGGTGCCCTCGGCGGTTATTTTGGAGCACGTATGGCTGCGGCAGGGCACGATGTCTTCTTTATCGCACGCGGCTCTAACCTCGCGGCAATCAGGAAAAACGGTCTCAGGGTCGAGAGTGTGCTTGGCAATCTTCATTTGCCTGAACCCAATGTGACCGATGATCCGACCACGGTCGGCCCGGTTGATATCGTTCTGTTCGCTGTCAAGCTCTGGGACAGCGAGAAGGCGGCCAGGCTGTCCCTCCCCCTGGTCGGACCCCACACGCGGGTGATCCCATTGCAAAACGGCGTTGATAGCGCGGAGAGGATCGCCCCAATTCTCGGCACCGACAATGTGGTCGCCGGGAGTGCCTATATTGCTACAGTGCTGTCTGCGCCTGGCGTCGTTACCCACACGAGCCAGTTCGCGCGCATGGTCTGCGGGAGGACCGACGGAAAGCCCGATGGGTGTCTCAAAGCCTTTGCCGACGCCGCTCATATGGCCGGGATCGACATCTCGGTATCCGACGCGATTGACCGGGAGCGCTGGCAGAAATTTGTATTTCTCGTTGGGCTATCGGGCGCGACCGCAACGACTCGCCAGCCGCTGGGGCCAATCCTGGCGGACCCGGATACGCGAGCGTTCTTTTACAGCCTGATGAGCGAGGTGGTGGCGGTGGGCCGCGCCAAGGGCGTTCCGATACCGGAGAATTTCGCCGAGGACAGAATGAAATTCGCAGAAACCTCGCCACCGACCTTCAAGGCTTCCATGCTGCACGATCTCGAACGCGGCAACCGGCTCGAACTCGACTGGCTCGCCGGAAAGGTGGTGGAGTTCGGGCGCCCGCTTGGCGTTCCTACGCCAGCCAACAATGCGGTCTATGCCATGCTCAAGCTGCACCGGATGGGTAACGCCCACGCCAACTGAGCGAAGCATCCCAGAGCACTTCGACATGTCCGCCTCGGGTCATGAACAGAAATGCTCTCATTGAACAGAAGATTTCTGCTTCGCCACCATAAGCCGACATCTGCAGCTCCTAATCTCAAAGGTAACTTTGCGATGGCCGATGCGGCGCGTTCGGCATAGTCGATGCCGCCCGGGCAGTTACTGTGCTCCTCGCAGTCGGCCGCGAACACGACGCGCTTCCACGGCCGCCTTCGAAAATCGCCCTTCAAGGCAGCCATCCTTCCTCGTGTCCGATCTGGCCAGCGTCGTGGATGAACAGCCGCCCGTTATCGTCCTCGATGACGTAGCGAATGGCGCCGCTGCGCTTGATCACGACGGAAGCGAGCCAGCCCTCGTAGGCGTAGTCGTTGCCGGTAACGGTGAGCCGGACCGGCGGAAAGACCTGCAGGACGGAAGGATTCACTGCGCCGCCCATACGATCAGGCCGATGACAAGCGCAACCACCACGACGATCAGCAGGACCTTCAGGCCCTCTCTCGTGCTCAGATACATTTTCGCCCCCTATGCGATCAGCGTCTCGATATCGATGGGCCTGGACGCGCGATCCCGCGAGCGCAGGCCGAGCAGCATCGCGAGTGCCACAGCGCCGTCGATGCGAAACCGCGCCTTGTCCTTGTCGAGCTTGCGGTTGCCAGCCGGGTCCATCGTGGCTACCGCGTTAGCCATATTCCAGTTCAGAATCGGGTTGTTCGGGTGCTTGAGCCGTCGCTCGATGATCGTCAGCTCCAGCGCGTCGATGGCCGGACCCATGTCCTTGTAGCCTTGGCCCCACGGCACCAGCCGCAGGCCGTCGCCTTTGTCGCCGTCCTGGAACGCCTGCAATCCGATGCGGTCGAACTCGCGCAGCAGATCGTTGATGCGCCAGCGATCATAGGCGAGGCCCTTGACGCGATAGCGCTGCGTCAGCTCGGCAATGAACAGCGCAATCGCCTCGGGATCGATGGTGCGCCCGGGCGAGAGCTTGAGGTGTCCGGCCTCGGCCCATTCGCGATAACGCTGGTTGCCGGTGCCGAAGTCCCGCGCCGAATGCTCCAGAATGAGATCGCGCGGCTTCCAGAAGTAGGGCAGCACCCGCGCTGGCTCCGCGACCGAGCCGACCAGGAGCGCAGTGAGATCGACGACGCTCGACAGATCGAGCGCGAGATAGACGTCCTCTCCGGGCGCGATCTCGACCGCATCAGCGCAGGCCATCCACTCGGCGCGGCTGATCAGCGACGAGACCGGCGACACGCGCTGGTTCAGAAACAGGTTGCGGACCTTCGGCTCCTCGGCGGGCATTCGCATCGCCTTGCGGATCGCCGCGACGAGGTCCTCGCGATCCCTGAACTTGCCGAGCGCCGGGTTGGCCTTGACCCACTGCTCTTCGTTGTCCAGGGCGCAATCATCATCGGACGCATAGAGGTGGCAGACGATGGCCGGATCGACACCGGACAGGCCGTCGTCGATCAGCTTCGACAGCACATGCTCGGGATCGTTCGACTGCGTCGAGATCGTGATGAACAGCGGCTCGGTGCGCGCGCCGAACGAGGTATCAAGCACGTCATAGAGATCGCGGCTCTTGGCCTGCGCCAGCTCGTCATAGATCACCAAGCTCGGCAGGTAGCCGTGCTTGGTGCCCGCTTCAGCGGAGACGGCGCGATAGATCGAGCCGGTTCGCCGCGCGACCATCGTTTTCGTCGAGGGGATCACCTCGATTTCCTCGCGCAGCTCTGGCTCCAGATCGACGATCTGCCGCGCGAATTTGAAAACGATGCCCGCTTGGTCGCGGTCGTTGGCAGCGGAATAAATCTCGCCGTTGACGATGGCCTCGGGGCCGACGAGGTGCGCGAGCGCGATGGCAGCGATCAGCGCCGTCTTGCCGTTCTTGCGCGCCATCGAGAGGATCGCGCGGCGCACCGCACGGTTCAAATCGATGTGCGGCTCGTAAATGTCGCGGATGAACTCTTTCTGGAACGGTAGCAGCTTGAACGGCGCGCCTTGGCCGGTGCCGCTGGGCACGGTGAGGCGTTCGATGAAGTCAATGACGGCCTTGGCGCGGCGCCTGCCGTCCGCAGAGCGCCTAACCTGCGAGGAGGCCTGCAAACTTGCTCAGCCTTGCCGGTTCGGCGCCGACGCCGGCGGCGATCCGGCTGCGAGCTGCGGGCGTCAGCCCGAACTCGGTGGCGTAGCGGACCATGTCGGCCGCCGCCTTGCGCGCGATCGAGATCAGCGGATTGACTGCAGCGTCGCCGTACTTCGTCTTGATGATCAGGCCGTTCATGACCGGATCGTTGGCCTGCATTTTCGCAAGCGCCTCAGCCGCCATGCGCCATTGCGCATAGGCGAAGCAGTAGGCAGCGAGCGGCTGCACGTCGACCTTGGTAAGCAACCCGAGCCGGTGCAGCTCCTCTCCGGTGCTCCACCATTCGTCGGCCGCGTAGCCCGAAATGAACGGCGGCGGATCGGGCACGTTGGGCGCGATCAGCGGCTGCGGCTCGTTCTTCGGCAATGGCCGCTTGCCTGGATTCCCGCGCAGCACTTTCAGCTGCGTCGGCAACGGACGCCCAGTCATTGAATCGCCTCGCTCTTTTCGGCGAACGTCGGGCCGTTCTCCAGCCGCGCGTCCTCGCCAGTGAAGTTCTGCCAGCGCCGTATCGCGATATCGACGTAGGCCTCCTTGATCTCGATCGAGCAGCACGCGCGGCCGGTCATTTCCGCCGCGATGATCGTGGTGCCGCTGCCGACGAACGGGTCGTAGACCGCCTGTCCGACCGAGGAATTGTTTTCGATTGGGCGCCGCATGCATTCGACCGGCTTCTGCGTCGAATGGATTCCCTGATGGCCGTCAGGGCCTTCGCGAACCTGCGCCCAGCCATTCGGCACGCCGATGTGCCAGACGGTGCCTTGATCGCGGCCGGCGGCCCAGCGCCCGGGCTTGCCCTTGCGCACGGCGTACCAGCACAGCTCGTGCTGCCAGTGATAGTCGCCGCGGCCGATGACGAAGTGCTCTTTCGACCAGACGATCTGCGCGCGCAGCCCGAAGCCAACCGCGAGCAGCGAATCCGCGACCTCGGCGCTCTTCAGCGCGCCGTTCCAGATGTAGGCCACGTCGCCGGGGAACAGCGCATAGGCCTCGCGCCAGTCGGCGATCTCGTCGTTCGTCACCTCGCCGAGCGCGCGGGCGCCAACGAGGGTGCCGTTCTTGCGGCGGACCCGGTTGCGCCACGCCGGATCGTAATCGACGCCATAGGGCGGATCGGAAACCATGAGGTGCGGCGCGATCCCGCCGAGCGCGAGCGCAACGTCGGCCTCGTTGGTCGCGTCGCCGCAAACCAGGCGGTGCCGACCGAGCACCCAGATATCGCCGCGCCGCGTTATGACCGTCCCTTGCGACACGGGCGTCGCGTCGGGATCGGTCAGCCCACCGGACGGATTCGACAGCCGCGCGATATCGCGGTCCGAAAACCCGACCAGCGGCAGGTCGAAACCCATGGCCGCAAGATCGGCAATTTCGATCTTCAGCAGCGCCTCGTCCCAGCCCGCGTTCTCGGCGAGCTTGTTATCGGCGATCACGTAGGCGCGCTTCTGCGCCTCGGACCAGCCGCGAGCCACCATAACCGGGACCTCACCCAGCCCTAACCGCTGCGCAGCTAGGACTCTCCCGTGCCCAGCTATGATCGACCCGGCTTCGTCCACCAGCACAGGCGCCGTCCAGCCCCACTCGCGGATCGAGGCCGCAATCTGCGCGATCTGGTTTTCCGAATGCGTGCGGGCATTCCGGGCATAGGGCACGAGGGCCGATATCGGGCGCCGCTCCACCCGATCAGCTGGCCAAGGGGTTCCGGGCAAGCCCGGGGGAACCGGCTCGGAACCGGGGCTGTAACCCATTGAGCGTCCTATCTTTCAGGGGGATAGAAGGGTTTTCTATTTCGGCGGCGCTGGTTCCGGCGGCCCTTTCAGGCGGGGAAAACCGGGAACGCACTTGCCGCAGCAGCGAAGGCGCTAAGTGAAATTGCCGAGTTTACCGTTTTTCGGCCAAAGCCTTGAAGCTTCGCCGGTTTTCGGCCGGGGAAAATTCTTTTCTTGAGCGATTTTTGCTAACCGCGGCCGTTAAAATTGCGGCGCCGCCGCGCTCGGAAATTTTAGCGGGCTACCTTTTTCCCTATCCCCCCCGCCCGGAGAATGAAATCTCCCCGAGACTTCTAGGGTTTAAGCGCACTTCAATGCAAGTGCTTGCTGCTAAGTGACTTCGGGTGTTCGGAAGGCAGGGTTTAGCTGATCTAACCGACATCGCCTTGGAACCCGAGCTTCCAAACGTGGAATGTTCGTCTATCGCTGGTTCCGTTCATTTAGGCTTGGCCGCCACGGCGGTAAATCTGCTCGATCTCAGGCATTTCAACCAATCGTAGGCCGTCTCTGATCGTCACGGTTTTCCGATCAGCATCACTCAATTTTTCCATCACAAACGTGGCCGCCTGCTCCAGGCTATCGCATTCGCATGTGCTGGAGCTCGGATTGCCTCTACTGTGCTGAGCCTGATCCTCAGTCGACCGCCATCCCACAATGACCAATTTCGACCTCCCGTATTGCCAAACCGGGTGCTTATCAACGCTAAGCTATTGAGCGGAATCACTTTATCCGTTGTTGAAGCTATCTACTACCGCTTTGCTAGCAGCCCCTGCAGATCGAGGGTGGCGCTGGTGGATACGGAGGCAGATCGTCGACTTGGCTACCTTGGGTGGGGAAAGCCAAGCGTGCCGCTGCCTCCGAGCAGTCAGGACAGCGGACGTGAGGCTATCGAGGAAGGGGATCAGCAGCCTAATGATCGCCACCACGGCGACGATGACGATCAGCCAAACGATCAGTTGTTCCAACCATCCAAGCGTGAAGCACATGGTCAGCCTTTCCGCAAAGATCGTCCAACCGGCATGCCGTTGATCAGCACACGCACGCGCACCCCATCAGGCGCGGCAACGTCGATGGTGACGGCGGGCTTCGGTTGCGGCCTTGGCGATGGCGGTGGCATGGGCTGCGCCGATCCTGATGCCCATTGCTCGATCAGCTGGGTCGCTGGCCCGTCGTAGCTGTTGATATCGCACGGACCGATGCCGCTGATGGAATGCGGCGACGGTCCATAGACGCCATCGGTGTACTGCCAGAGCCAAGGCGCTGCCCAGCTTTCCTGCGTCTCCCACTCCGACCCGTACTGCGCAAGCCATAGACGCCGCGAGCCGAAGAAGGGATCGCGCCCGTCGATCAGCTCTTTCGCTGTGTTGCCGGAATAGATCACGCATTCGCCTGGACGACCCAGCGCGGCCTCGACCTTGCTGATCCATTCCTTCGCGTCGTCGGCCGACATGGTGTCGCCGCCGTTGTCCTCCCAGTCGAGGCAGAACAGCTCGTCGGGATCGGGCGCAGCGAAGGCGAGATAGTTCGCGATCTGGCCGCCAACATCGCTGGCGTCAGCGAAATGGTACGAACCCCATTTCAGGCCAGCCGCCTTCGCAGCGTGCTGCTGCTGACCGTAGGTGTCGTCGGTGTAGCCTTGGCCTTCGGTCGCCTTGTAGATCACGCCGACAATGCCAGCGCTGCGCACGGCGCGGTAATCATCAGCCGGGTCCCAGTGCGAGAGATCGACCGCGAGCGGGTTGATCGTGTCGCTCATTTCAGCATCTCCCTGATGGCTTCGCACTCTTCGACCACGGTGACGAATTTCCCATCGGCTGTGTTGATCATGCAGCGTACCTGCTCGGTGAACGCCCGGTTTGGATCATCGGCGTCGTGTGCCTCGCGCATGGTCGTGATCTGCGCCGGGTTGACGATGATCTCGCGCCCATCGACCGTGTGCAGCACGACAAGGGCGCCGACCGCGAGCGCGATCACGCGACCAGCGAGCTGCCTCATGCTGCAATGTCCGCAAAAAAACCGATCCCGCAGAAACGAGATCGGCTCAAGAAGTTTTGGTGTGTTCGTCTCACTACGGGCGCCGCCCGATCGAGCGCATGGCTCTGGCCTCGGGCGCGTGCGCGTAGCAGACACCCCTTTTTTCAGGGCGTCAACGAAATTTTTTTCGACGATGTTGTGGCAACGCTGGAAAGATGCTCGGCAACAGGTCTTCGCGTAAATCGAGTTTGTTCAGCCGAATGAGACGCTTGGTGACTTCTTTCCGAAGCCTCGCGCGCGCTTCAGCATAGCTCATTCCGAGGCCAAATTTTTTTGCTTCAAGACGCCACTCGCGATAGGCAGCATTGAACCAGGCCAACTCACCCGAAGCATTTGACTCGCTGATTTGCGTCGCAACGCGCTCAACAGCGACGTGGACGCGCTCCATAGCGGTCTCGTGGCGTGTCAGCACAATTTCGCGCTCGGCAGCGACAGTTTCGATCAATCGCGCCGCAGTTTCGCCGCGCGCTGTAAGCCTGCCGTCAGTGTTGTGGCGCAAATTGGCGTTCACGGCCGAGGCGATCTTCTCCGCAGCATGGCGATCCCTGACCCAGAAGGCAGCGGTGATTTCGAACGAGGGCCACTTCGCCTGGATTGCCCGCTGCGTCCGTTCGAGATCGCGCGAGGCGCCGACAATGGCCGGTTCGCCGGAAGGCGCCGTCGCGATGTAGATCGCTGCCACGCCAAACACGATCAGGTACTCGCGCTCGGCGCCGCGCGGCAATTCGAACTCAATGTCCATGTTCCTTCTGCTGTTCAGCCTCGGGCCGCAGATAGGCGATGAAAAGCTCCAGCTCGTCCTGCAGATGCTGCGCGAGCGCCTTGCGGTTTTCCTCCGTGTTAATTTTTGCCGTCTCGTCGGAGAGGAACAGCTCGGCGAGATCATAGACGCGCGAGTCGTAGCTCATTCGCTCCTCCTTGCCTCTTCGTGGATCAGGTGCAGCACCTCGGTCAGGCGGGCGTGATACTGGATGCCGATCTGCCCGAGGTCTGCCGCGAACTCCTTGTCGTTGTTCAGCTCCATCAGGAACGCGGTGATGGCGACGCGAACCGACATGCTCTGGCCCATTGTCAGCGTGTGGCCGTCTATCGTGATCGTTGCTTCCATCAGAACACCGGAGCCAATTCGTCACGGAGACCAGCGGCGATGATCTCGCAGCCGCGATCATGGCGGTCGCGCCACGTCTCGGCGAAGCCGCCGCGCCGGTTGGCCACCCAGCTCGCGTCACGCTCGATCGAGCGCGCAAACGCCACAGCATTGACGGCGACCAGGAGCCAGCTGGTGCGCGCGAGATACTGCGCAGGCCAGCAGATCGCCGCCTCCATGCGCGTCACGTCGGCGTAGGACGGCAGCAGCCGCACCCGATTCTGCAGCCGCTGCGTTTTCTCGAGCTCGCCTTGCTCGGCCTGCGCCAGCATGTCTTCGAACTCGTAAGCGTAGGGCGGCCAGCTGCCGCCGTAGCCGCCGACGCCACCCATCGGCAAACTGCGCAGCGTCCGCATGGCCTCGGCGAGACGCTTGCCGACATGCGGGCCGTGCCAGATCGGCGGTGCGATATCTTCCAGCACCGCGTCTTCCAGCGGGTTGAACTTCAGCGGGTCGTCCCGCCGGATCAAAACGCAGTCCATCTTTACCTCCCTTCGTCAAACAGCGGCGCAGCTGCCTGCTGCTTCGATTTCTTTTTGACCAGATCGCATTCAGCAAACCGCCCGGTGTCAGTCTGGTATTCGAGGCCGAACTTCGTCGCGTAGCCCAGCTCTTCGAAGCGTGATTTCTTGTGGTGCAGCTCGGTGTAAAATTCGCGTTCGCCGCGGTCGTTGAACAACTGCGGCCGATGCACCACGAAGCCCTGGTCGACCATGTTGTCCCAGTGTTTCGAGCCGTGGATGTGCTCAAGCTCGGGCGGATCGCTGCGGCGATAACCGTCGCCAGCCTTGGCCGGATGCGCGAGAATCTGCACATGGCAGTCGAGATCGACGGCGAAGTTGTACAGCTCGCGCAGGCAGCGGCCGATATAGTCGGTTTCGCTTTCGCGCGGCTCGCGGCTCGCCTCCAGCCGATTCCACGGATCGATCTGCAGAATCTTCACGCTGTGCCGATGCACGGCAGCTTCGGCCTGCGACAGCAGCCATCCGAGATCGGGGCGCCGCTCCGGATGGGCCATGAACAGGTAGTGCTCGTTGATCCAGCGGTCCGCATCAGCGATCTCCCTGTCGGTCATCACCGATTCAAGCTTTCGGCTGAGCAGCGTGCGCAGCTGGCGCCGCAGATGCGGTTTCGGCCGCGTCTCGAAGCTCGCGATGCACGCGACCAGTTCGTGATACTGGACGACCTGAAACCAGACCTGCCCGAAGACCGTGGTTTTGCCCATGCCGGGATGGCCGGTGACCACCGACAGCGTGCCAGCCGCGAGCTTGCAGCGGTGGCCCCAGCTGTTGAAGCCCGGGGTCCAGATCGTCATCGGCGGCGGATCGGGAAGCTCGCTCATCCGATACAGGCCGCTCGTCGGCCACGGCATCAAGCCATAGAGCACAAGGTCGCGCACTGCCTGCGCGCCGTCCGTCCGCAGATGATCATTGGCATCCTTCGAACCCTCGGGCCATTCGACGAAATAGAACCGTGCGATGCCGAACAGCTGCGCCATGACGGCGCGCAGCTTCAGACCGGCGCTGTCCTGGTCGCCGCACCAGATGACACGCTTTGCCTTCGCAAGGCCGCTCTCCAGCGCCTCGATCACGTACTGATAGCTGCCGCCGCTCGCCGCCGGCGCCGCCAGCACCTGATCGACCGGCAGCCCGGATTCGACGAGCGCGCAGCCGTCGAGTTCGCCCTCGGCGATGTAGACGTCGCTCAACGGGCCATTGAGCACCGCCTCGATGTTCCAGAACGTCAGCGCCGTTCCCTTGCGCGACGTGAACGCCTTTTCCGGAAATGCACGCGCCTTCCAGCCTTCCGGGTACAGGAAGATCAGCGCATCGCTACGGCGGTTCAAATCGGGAAAAAACACGTTGCCGGATGCGACGGGCAGCTTGCGCAAGGTTTCTAAACTGATCTTGCGCTCGAGGCGCGCCCACTCGATGGCGTTGTCCGCCAGGCGCGACTGCATAACCTGCAAATCCGCAGTGGTGGCATTTGAAAATGAAACCATCGCCGACACTCGCTTGTTTGACCGACAGGCACTTCTGCGACTTGTGGTGCTTCCGCTGATGGCTGCACATGGGGCAGCGGAACGTCCCCGGCTTAGTGGCTCCCGTGCGGGTGAGGAGGTGCCAGTTCTCCTCCGGGTCCGGCTTGTGCATGGTTCGCCTCCCTTCGCTGTTGCCGTTCTTGCGCAAGCCGCTCGCGCACAGCGAGCGCCTTGTCCGCCTGCTTGCGGCGCTCGATGTCCGCCTCGACCGCGCGGCGCGCGGCCTCCTTGGCGTCTTCGCGTTTGACTGATGATTGCCGCTGCCCGTTTTCGGCGTGCTTCTTGCGAAGCCAGCGCAGCAGCCCGTCCTTGCGCTCACTAGGCTCGAAAGTATCCAGCCACGTCCGGCACGCGTGGCGAACCACGCCGCGAATGTTTTTGATCGATGGCAGTTCGGCTTGGAGCTGTTCGAATTCGTCGGCGAGGATCAAGACCGATCCGTCGTCGGAGACGAAGTCGTAGTTCCCGAGGACCCTGGTTTCTTGAATTCCCGCGCCGTCAGGCGCGGATTCAGAGAGATCGCTGCATTCTTTTCTAGTCTTCTCTTCTCTAGTCTTCTCTTCTCTAGTCTTATGCTGTTGCTGGTCGAACAGTGGTACTGTTGCCTGATCGTTATTTTTCAACGTGTTATTCGGCGGACCAGCATCAAACCTATCGCGAACCTCTGCCGAACCCCTCGCGGACCCCTTGGCAACCCCGGCCGAACCCCTACCACCTCTGGCCGAGGTTGCCCGGTGGTCGACGACAGATTCAAGCTCGGTTGCAGCGCGGTTGTTGTGGAGTCTGCCGTCGATCAGCTGCAGCTTTCCGGCGTCGATCAGGACCCGAAGGTTCTTCCGAAACGCGAGAACGTGCTGGTGGCAGCGGCCAGCGATTCCCTTTTCGTGCAGCGTGATCGGTCCCTCGTTGAGGTAGATCAGCTGGCAGACGACGTGATAGGCGCGATAAGGGCCGTCATCGAGGTCTTCGGTGCCGTCCATCCAATCGGGAATGTGGTGCTTGTAGAACGTCACCATCACGCCACTCCCTCGACGAGCTGAATGCGCCGGCCGATCCAGCGCATGACGTTGACCGCAAAGCTGTTGCCGAGCGCGCGATAACGCGGGCCATCGGCTGCGAGGCCACCGCGATAGGGCACCAGCGTGTAATCATCGGCGAAGCCCTGCAGGCGCTCGCATTCGTGCGGCGTAAGGCGCCGCACTTTCCAGGCGGCAAGCAGCGTCTCGTTCTTGGCGTCGCCGCGCCGGATCGAGGAGACGGCCCCGGCGACATCGAGCTCGCGCAGTTCGTTGCGCTGGTTCTGGGCGAAGGCGACGGCGAGCTGGCCGCCGGCGTTGGCGTGGCTCCTGTCGAAGTCCATCGCGCGGATCGGCGGCGCAACGGCGCCCACATCGGCGCCGTAGTCCTTGCAGGAGAAGGCGACGAGCGCGTCCTGGTCGCCCTTGTCGGCATCGGCCGACAGCGGCGGAAACACGTCGGAAGGCGCGCCATCCTTGCCGCGCGTGAAGTGCGACGGCTTGAAGGCAACCATCGTCGGGCCTTCGTCCATGGTGGTGTTGACGCCCTTCGTCATCCGGGCGGTCAGCGGATTGGCTACCTCGGGGACTAAACCGCCATCGACAAGGAAGTCGGTGCCCCAGCCTGCGCCGCCTGCATCAGCGCGTGCTTCAATTGTGGGGGCAATTCTTTGCCCCGGCGAGCGGCGCGGCGGATGATCCCAGCACAGGCTTTCGCGCTCAAAAAGTACCGCTGCGGCACGTCGCCAGTCTCCAAGATGTCCGACAACGATGACACGACGGCGCCGCTGGGGGACAGCGAAGGGGAATCCGTCCACTCGCACGTACTGAGCGTCAAGCACTCGGTAGGCGACGCCATACCCGAGTTCGACCAGGCCTCCGAGGATGGCACCAAAATCCCGTCCTCCGTTCGACGACAGGACGCCGGTGACGTTCTCCCAGACCAGCCAGCGGGGCCAATACCGCTCAGCAATCGCAAGATAGACGAGCGCGAGGTTGCCTCGGGGATCAGCCAGCCCAGCGCGAAGTCCTGCGATCGAGAACGACTGGCAGGGCGTTCCTCCGACGAGAACATCGACAACTGCATCGGGCCACTCCCTGAAACGGATGATGTCGCCGCGGTTCGGCACGCTGCGGTAATGGTGCAGCAGCACGGCGCGGGCGAACGGGTCGATCTCGGCGAACCAGACCGGAATGAATCCGAGCGGGTGCCACGCAACGGTGGCTGCTTCGATTCCGCTACAGACGCTGAGATAGCGCAGGCTCATGCGATCCTCCGTCGAAACAGCGGCGAGGTCTGCAGCGCGAGCTTCGGATCGAGGATCGAGGCTTGATAGTGCCAGAGCGCGAGCGCGTCGGCGGCATTGTCGTCGGCCGGCGCCCAACCCAGGCGGTGGCAGGTATCGATGGTCGCCTCTTTCGCGGCCCTGCGCTTGAGGTTGGCGCCGATGAAATGCTTGCGGATATCGGTGACGCGGGCCTCGCGCACGTCGTACCCGCGATCATAGGTGCGTTCCTCGACGATGGCGGCGAGTCCGATCAGTTGCCGCGCGGTCTCGGGGCGCCTCGGCCGCCCGACGAACAGCATCGGGTCCATCGGCGCTTCAAAGACGATCAGCTCGACGTCGTTGTGCGCATCGAGAAACTGCCCCAGCCAATTGCGGCAGCCCGCAAACACGGCGCCCATCGAGGCGCCCTCGCGCGCAAAGCGCACCGAGCCGGACAGCGGCGTTGCGTCGGTCGGCGCGCCGAGTGCCCCCCCCCCCCCCCACCTTCGCTTCCGGGGTCCTCACTTTGAGTTCGAGGGAAGAGGCTGGGGAATCCTAGCCGCCATCATTGTGCTCGCCCTGCTCCTGCTTCCGAGCTTTCTGCATTGAGCGCGCGCTGGTCCTCAGCCGCAGCGCGCTCCATTAGGTTGAAGTCACCGCTCGCGCGAGCGGCTTCAAACATGTGGGTATAGGTGTCGAAGTTCTGCTGCTCGAGGCGACAGCTCACCTGCGGTGGGCGATGTCATCCCGCTGCGCCTCGAACGACTGCATGGCCAGTTCCTTCGGATAGCCGATGGCGACGCTGATGGTGATCAGGACGTGGCTGAGCGCGCTCTGAGCGTGGCCCAGCTCGGCACCGTTGATCAGCTCGCAGATGTCATGCACCAGCCCGCTGGTTTGCTCATTTTGCATTGCGCTCTCCTGGCACCACGCGCAGTTGCTCGGGTGCGTAGATGTGCAGCGCGCCAGCGACGGCGGGCTCGTCACACTTCGACCACGACACGCGCCTCGCCCTTGATGTTGGTGAAGCTGGCCACGATCACGCCCGGCCACCTGTAACCCTCGATCTTTTCCACGCGGTCGCCGACCTTCATGCGGCGCTCCTCATCCTCCCAGCGCCAGCCCATGCGCCAGCAAATCGCCATGTCCTCGTCCACATAGGGCGGACATTCACTGAGCGGCACCTTCACGGCGCGCGACGCGCGGCCTTCCAGAATGCACTGGCTGTAAACCTGCCGGACGGGCGCGGGCTGGACATCGGGCGGCAGATCGATGATCCGCGCCGTCACAGCTCGCCCCGCCAGATGATCCGGCAACTAATGTAGGGGCGTCGCCTGCTTACGAATGGCGTTCCTCCAGCAGAGCGCGCTCGATGCGCTCGGCCAGATCACGGCTCGCCCTAGGCGACAGGTAGCGAAGGTCGTTTGCTTCCTTCCAGTCCCAGACGAGGCGGAGCGCCTCGCCAAGCGTGGTGCCGTCATCCTTCGGCCGCTTCATCGTTGGGGTCCTCCGAGAAATTCCTCTGCCGCCTTGAGCGCCTGTTCTTTCGACATCTTGCCGGAGATGGCGCGCCGTCCGGCGTTGTCGTCATAGTAGAAAAACTTTCGTCCGCCGACGTGCCGGACCTCGAAGCTCCCGGCGTGCCAGCCGCCGAAATCCGCGAAGTGATGATGGATTCTTGGCTGGTTCGGAATGACGCTCGCCGTCCAGCCTTTCGCCTTGATGTAGGCGCGCGCCTCATCGTCGGTCATGCCGACGAGCGCCTTGAGGATCGGCGCGGCGCAGCGCACCGTGCCGTCGCTTTCGAACCCAGCCACGAAGCCCGGGGCAACCACCCGCACAACGGTTTCGGGGCCGGATCGGCCTTCTGGGCTTGCGGGCGGGGCTTTTCCCAAAAATATTTTCCGATACCGTTTCGGAGCCAAATACGGTACCGGATTTACGGTACCGCGTTATACCGTAAACGGCAGTTCTGCCGACGTGTCAAAGCGTTGTGCGGAAACGTCCCTCTCCCACAAGGGGAGAAGGAAGAGGAGCGCGCGGCAAGGTTCAACCAACCGCCAACCGATACGCAGCCTTCACATTCACCCCAAACGCCTTCTCGCGCACATTCCCGCCGAGCTTCGTCAGGCACGCATCAAGCGCGCCCTTGATCTCACCGTAGCTCCCTGCGAGCAGGCACACGGGCCAGTCCGAGCCGAAGATCAGGCGATCCTCGCCGAAGCATTTGGCGGCGTGCTCGACGTAAGGAAATAGCCGCTCCGCGTCCCAGTCGTTCCAGCGGGCCTCCGTCGCGAGGCCGGAGATCTTGCACCAGACATTGCCGCAGTCAGCGAGCGCGGCGATGCGATCGGCCCAATCGCGGCTGAAGCCGTCGGCGATCGGCGGCTTGGCGCCGTGGTCAAGCACGAAACGCGCTTGCGGAAAGGCCTGCGCCGTCGCGATCGCGGCCGCCAGTTCGCGGGTGCGGACCAGGAGATCGTAGGTGAGATCATGCGCGAACACCGCTGCAAGACCGCGCCGCACGTCCTCGCGCAGCAGCCAGTCGGAATCGGCCTCGTCGTGGACTTGGTGTCGAATGGCGACCAGCCTGTCGCCCGCCGGCAAGCTGCGCAGCCGGTCGAGCGTTGCGCCGACCGCAGCGTCGGTCAGATCGACCCAGCCGACGACGCCGACGACGAAGGGCGTCGCGGCGGCAACGCGCAAGAACTCCTCGGTCTCCACGACCGAGGAGCGGCATTGCACCAAAATGCTCGCGTCGATGCCGTTCTGCTTCAGGAGCGGCGCAAGATCGGCGGGGCCGAAGGCGCGGCGGATCGGGGCGAGTTCGGTCGCTGCCATCCAGGGATAGTCGGCGCGTGCCGGGTCCCAAAAGTGCTGATGTCCGTCGATGATCATGCCTGCTACTCCGCGCGGCGATGGCGACGATCCGCAAGCCGCACGTGCTTCATCTCAGTCTGCTCGTGCGCGGCGGACGAACCTGACCTCTCCCGCTTGCGAGATCCGCAAGCGGGAGAGGGATTGCAGGAGTATTGGGGCTGAGAATACTCCTACTTCAAGAGTTTCGCGACGTTGTCCTTCGTCACGAGGTCGAGGCCGGTGTAGATGATCTCCGGAACCTTCTCGCCCTTCTTGATCGCGAGCAGGGCGTCCATCGACTTCTCACCCATCTCGAACGGGCGCTGGCCGGTAAGCGCGTTGGAATAGCCGTCACGCAGGAGCTCAAGCTGCATCTTGAGCGTGTCGGCGACAACGAGCGTCAGCTTGCCGGAGTCGATGTCCTTCTTGTTCTTGTTGACGAAAGCCTTGAAGCCTTCCGGCGCGAACATCGGCCAGCCGCCGACCGGCACGATCGCGGCGAGGTCCGGCGTAGCGGTGCGCAGGTCCGCCATCTGCTGGATCGCGAGCGTGGAATCATCATTGCAGAACGTCGGCGAGCCTGCGACCTCGACCCATTTCGAGCCCTTGAGCGCCTCGCGCACGCCATCGACTCGTTCGGCAAGATTCTTGGCACCGGGGCCACCGGACACCATCGCGTACTTGCCGCCCTCGGGCCGGAGCTGGAGCAACTGCTTGCCGAGCGCGAGGCCGAAGTCCTTGTTGTTGGTGCCGATATAGGCGATGCGCTTGGAGCCCGGCGCATCCGCGTCAAACGTGATGACGGGGATGCCGGCCGCGGTCGCCGCCTCGATCGACTTGGTCATCGCCGCGACGTCGGCGACCGAGATCGCCATCCCATCCACCTTCTGGGTAATGAAGTCCTGGATGATCTGCGCCTGCGTCGCCGGCTCGTGCTCGATCGGCCCCTTGTAGATGCACTCGACGTTGCCGAGCTCCTTGGCGCGCTTCATGCAGCCGTCGCGGGCCACGTCGAAGAACGGATTGTTCATCGCCTTGGGCACGACCGCAAACTTGTAGGTCTGGGCAAATGCCGGGGTCGCCATCATCGCGATGGCCATGCCGGCAAGCAGGATCTTCCTCATTACGTTCCCTCCACTTTACGCCTATCCTCTTGAAAACCATGGCTCCGGAAGGCGGATAGACGCTGCATTCGTTGCCCTCCCGGAGTAACTCTTGTCAGGCCATGCGCGAGCGGATGCGGTCCACCAGCACGGCCAGGATGATGATCACGCCGACCAGCGTCTGCTGCCAGTAGGAGTTGACCTGCGCGAGCACGAGGCCGTTGCGGATCACCTCGAGCAGCACGCAGCCGACGATGGCCCCTAACGGACCGCCGATGCCGCCGGCGAGATTGGCGCCGCCGATGACGGCGGCCGCGATCACGTTGAGCTCGTAGGACGTCGCCATGTTCGCCGGCGCCGATCCGAGCCAGCCGGAGATGATGATGCCCTGAAGCCCCGCGGCGAGCGCGCAGATCACGTAGACCTCGACCTTCACCCGCACGACCGAGATACCGGTCAATTCCGCCGCCTTCTCGTTGCCACCGAGCGCGAAGACGTGGCGGCCGAAGGTCGTGTGGTGCAACACGACCGCCATCAGCACGGCAAGGATCATCAGATAGATGAAGGGCGCGGGCACGCCGAGCACATCGCCCGACGTAAGGGCGTAGAAGTAATCGGCATCGGGCCCGCCCGGAAAGCTGCCGCGGCCGTTCGAGACGACATAGGCGAGCCCGCGCACGATCGAGAGCATGCCGAGCGTGGTGACGAAGGGCGACAGCCCGAGCACCGCGATGCAGAAGCCGTTGACGAGCCCGACGATCAGCGCGACGCAGAGCCCTGCAAGCACCGAGACCAGAAGGATCAATCCGGGCACATTGGCGACGACGGTCTTGCCGTCGGCGGCCAAATGGACGAACAGCGATGATCCCAGTCCGCCTGGCGCCGACAGCTCCGTCATGACCATTGAGGTGATCATTGCGGAAAAGCACATCATCGAGCCGACCGAGAGATCGATGCCGCCGGTGATGATGACGAAGGTGATTCCGAGGGTTGCGATGGCGATGAAGGAAAAGTTCTTCGCCACGTTCTGCATGTTGCCTTCGGTGAAGAAATAAGGACTGGCAAAATGCATGATGGCGAGCAGCACCAGGAGCGCAAGCAGGACGTAGCCGGTCTGCGTCGCAAAGAGACCGCGCTGCCACCATCGTGTCTTGCCGACATTGGTGAAGGTGATCGGGGATTCCATCTGGATGGCCATTACGCCGCCTCCTTCGCGCCGGTGATGAGGGCGGTGACTTCCTCGGGGCTGGTATCGTGGATCGCCTTGTCGGCGCGCTTCTCGCCGCGGCGCATGACGACGACGCGGTCGCAGACCGCGAACACGTCGGGCATGCGGTGGGAGATCAGCATCACCGCGACGCCCTGCTCCTTCAGGCGGTGGATCAGGCTTAGCACCTGCTCGACCTGGCGCACCGAGATCGCGGCCGTCGGCTCGTCCATCATCACGAGCTTGGCGTTCGACAGCCGCGTCCGCGCGATCGCGACCGCCTGGCGCTGGCCGCCCGACATCTGCTTGACGAGATCGTGCGGCCGCGTCTCCGAGCGCAACTCGCCGAACAGGTCCAGCGCACGCGCCGCCATCGCCTTGTGATCGAGCAGCGAGATCGGGCCGAATTTGCGCTTGAGCTCACGGCCGAGGAAGACGTTCGCCGCCGCCGTCAGATTGTCGGCGAGCGCGAGGTCCTGGTAGACCACCTCGATGCCGACGGCGCGGGCGTCGATCGGCCGGTAGAAATGCACGGCGTTGCCGTCGAAGCGGATCTCGCCGTGGCTGGGACGGAAATTGCCGGCGATGATTTTCACCAGCGTCGACTTGCCGGCGCCGTTGTCGCCCATCAAGCCGACCACCTCGCCCGGATAGACCTGCATGTCGACGTCGTGCAGCGCGCGAATGGCGCCGAACTCCTTGCCGATCCCGGTCAGTTCAAGGACCGGCTGCCGTGTTGCTTCAACGTTTGTCATCAGCGGCCTCGCTCAGACGTACCGGTTGACCAGGGATTCCAGATATTCCTGACGGCCCGACCGCGGCTGCGGATCGAAGCCGGGGGCGAGCGCGCGATCGGCGAGATCGGCGAGCGAGCGCTGGCCGGCAAGGATGGCGCGGCCCTCGTTGCCGGCCCATCCCTGGTAGCGCTCGGCAAGCGGCGCCGTGAGCGCGCTCGCATCCAACATATCGGCCGCCGCAAGGAAGGCCCGCGCGCAGGCATCCATCGAGCCGACATGGGCGTGGATCAGATCGTCGGGGTCGATGGATTGCCGCCTGATCTTGGCATCGAAATTGAGACCGCCCGTGGTGAAGCCGCCGCGGTTCAGCATCTCGTGGAACACCAGCGCGAGCTCGCCCACGTTCATCGCGAACTGGTCGGTGTCCCAGCCGAGCAGATCATCGCCGCGGTTGATGTCGAGCGAGCCGAACACGCCGAGCGCCTCGGCGAGCGCAACCTCGTGCTGGAACGAGTGCCCGGCGAGGATGGCGTGGTTCTGCTCGATGTTGAGCTTGACGTCCTTGAGGAGGTCATAGCGCTGGAGGAAGCCGTAGCAGGTCGCGACGTCGAAATCGTATTGATGCTTGGTCGGCTCCTTCGGCTTGGGCTCGATCAGGATCGGGCCCTTGAAACCGATCTTGTGCTTGTGCTCGACGACCAGCGAGACGAAGCGGCCGAGCTGGTCGAGCTCGCGGCCGATATCGGTGTTGAGCAGCGTCTCATAGCCCTCGCGCCCGCCCCACAGCACGTAGTTCTGGCCGCCGAGCCGGTGCGTGACCTCGAGCGCGGCGCGCACCTGTCCGGCGGCATAGGTGAAGACGTCGGGATCCGGATTGGTCGCTGCGCCCGCCATGTAGCGGCGGTTCGTGAACAGATTGGCCGTGCCCCACAGCAGGCGCACCTTGGCGGAGGCCATCTTCTGTTCGAACAGATCCGCAATCGCATTGAGGTTGGCGACGGACTCCGCGAGCGAAGCGCCCTCGGGCGCTGCGTCGACGTCGTGGAAGGTGAAGAAGGGTACATCCAACAGGCGGAACAGCTCGAAAGCGACATCGGCCTTGGCGCGCGCCATCGCCATCGCATCGCTGCCGTGATGCCAGGGCCGCAGGAACGTCTCGCCGCCGAAGGGATCGCCGCCCGGCCAGCAGAACGAATGCCAATAGCAGACGGCAAAGCGCAAATGATCCTCCAGCCTGCGGCCGTGGACGATGCGGTCCTTGTCGTACCAGCGAAACGCAAGCGGGCTCTTGGCGTTCGTGCCGCCATAGGCGGCCGGCGCGGTCGCACCGAAGAAATTTGGGGATGCGTTCACAGGGAGAACTCCTTCAGCGCGGGATACAGTTTTCGCCACTGATGATAGGCGTCGTCATAGGCGGCCACAGCGGACGCGCGCGGCGCGAAACTCGCAAGGCGCCGCGGACGCGTGCAGACCTGCGCGGGCTCTTCGCCTGTGGCGGCAAGCCGGCCGAGCCGCGCGGCACCGAGCGCCGCGCCCACCTCGCCCTCCTCGACGCGGTGGACGGGGATGCCGAGCACGTCGGCGCAGATCTGCGCCCACAATGCCGAGCGCGATCCGCCGCCGACGAGATCGACCTCCGAAATCGCCGAGCTCGCGCTGGCGAGCGCGGCGAGATTGTCGCGCGCGGCGAAGGCGACGCCTTCGAGCACGGCCTGGACGATCTGATCGCGTCCGCTGGCACCGCGTAAGCCCACGAAGGCGCCGCTCGCCGCAGCATCATTGTGCGGCGTGCGCTCGCCATCGAGGTAGGGCAGAAACTTGATCGGGCTCGGCCCATCGACGCTCTCGCCGAGCGGCGCAAGCAGCGCGGCCGCAGGCGTCGCCATCACGTCGGAAAGCCAGGCGAGCGAGGCGGCGGCCGAAAGCATCACGCCCATCTGGTGCCACAGGCCGGGCAGCGCGTGGCAGAAGGCGTGCACGGCGGAAGCCGGCGCCGGCGCAAACCGGTCGGTGACGCGGAAGATGACGCCGGATGTGCCGAGCGACAGGAAGGCATCGCCGGGCGCGATCGCACCGAGCCCGATCGCGCTCGCCGCGTTGTCGCCGGCGCCGCCCGCGACCACGACGTTCTTCGCCATGCCCCAGCGCTGCGCGTATTCCGGCGCCAGCACCGCAGCGACCTCGCTGCCCTCGACGAGCCGCGGCATGTGATGCAGATCGAGGCCCGTGGCGTGCAGCAGCAGTGCGGACCAGCGACGCTGGCCGACGTCGAGCCACAGCGTGCCCGCGGCATCCGACATGTCCTCGACCATCTCGCCAGTCAGACGGTAGCGGACATAGGCCTTCGGCAGCAGCACTTTTGCGACGCGCCTGAAGATTTCGGGCTCGTGCCCGGCGACCCACAAGAGCTTCGGCGCGGTGAAGCCCGGCATCGCCAGATTGCCCGCGATCGCATGCAGCGACGGGCAGCGCCGCTCCAGCTTGGCGCATTCGGCATGCGAGCGGCCGTCGTTCCAGAGAATGGCCGGGCGTAGCGGACGGCCGTCATCGCCGAGCAGCGTCGCGCCATGCATCTGGCCGGACAGCCCGATGCCGCGAGTGAGCGCAACCTCGCTGGGATGGGTGCCAGCGAGATCGTCGACCGCGCCGATCGCGGCCTCGACCCAGGCATCCGGATCCTGCTCGGACCACAGCGGCGCGGGATGCGACAGCGCAAGCTCGCGCGCGGCCGTCGCGACAATCGCGCCAGCTTCGCTCATGAGCACCGCTTTCACACCGGACGTGCCGATGTCCATTCCGAGAAACACGTTTCGTCCTCCCTCTCCGGCCCGGCTGGCGATCTCCGTCGCCTGTCCCGCACGAACCGTCCTCACATATCCGTTCTGCCGGCTAAGGCAGATTGTCCCGCATCACGATGTCGATGCGGATCTTCTCCTGTTCGCTCAAGATCGGCTCGCCGCGCGCCAGTGCCAGCAGCACGCGCACGGCGGCGCGCGCCTCGTGCCCGGGGTTCTGCGAGATCGCCGCATCCATCACCCCCTGGAGCAGCAGCTTGCGCGTCAAGACCGTGACGTCGTGCCCGACGAACACGATCTGCTTGTCGCGGCCGGACTCCATCAGCGCCTTGGCAACGCCCTGCGTGCCCGCGCCGACATTGTAGAGGCCGACGATATCGGGGTGTTTGGCGAGCAGCCGCGCCAATAGCTGCCAGGAGCGCTCGTCCTCGTCGCGCCCCTCCAGCACCGGCAGCACGCTTAGCTCTACAAACTCCGAGGCCATCACCTGGTTGAAGCCGAAGATGCGCTCGGCATGGTCGCGCAGGCCCTGCGAGCCCGCGACGATCGCGACCTTGCCGGAGCTCAAATCAGATCTTGGGCCCACAAGCCGGCCGACCAGCGCGCCGGCGGTGCGCCCGGCTGCGATGTTATCGATGCCGACATAATGGTGGCGCCGTGACGACGGCACGTCGGAGACCAGCGTCACCACCTTGGCCCCGCCATCGACGAGATCGTTGATCGCCGCCCGCACGCCGGGATGATCGAGCGCCACCACGGCGATGCCGTCATACGTGCCGACGAGAGCTTCGAGCGAAGATGCGAGCACGGAAGCATCGAACACGTCGGTTGGGACCATCTCGACCGCGAGGCGGCGGGCCGAGAGCCAGGCCGTCATCTCGCCGAGATAGGACTGGATCTGCTGCATGAACAGGTTCGGTCCCGAGGGCATCACGAAGGCAAAGCGCCGGGCGCGGCCGCGGGCGAGCTCGGCGGCGGCAACATGCGGCTGGAAGGAATTGCGTTCGATCGCCTCCTTGACGCGCCGAACCGTGTCCGGCCGCACGCCGGGCCGGTTGTGCAGCACGCGGTCCACCGTGGCGAGGCTGACGCCAGCCTGGCTTGCGATGTCCCTCAATGTCAGCGCGGCGGGCGCATCCTGCTTCATGGCCTGAAGGCTAGCAGAGGTTTTCTGAGGTACGCAACTCATTTTGAGGGACAGGCTGGTGAGAGCCGGTCGCCCGGTTGTTGGCGCGGGCCACCCGCGGGTGTCAGCGCCTGATCAGGTCGAGCGTCAGGAAAAGGCTATTGGGATCCTCGACGTAGCCTTCGAACGGATCGCAGAGGACGAAGCCGTGCGCGCGATAGAGCGCGTGCGCGGGCTTGAAATAATCCCACGACCCGGTTTCCAGGCTCAGCCGCGCCAGGCCGCGCTTGCGGGCCTCTTCAATGATGTGGCCGAGCATGAGCGCGCCAAAACCGCGCCGGCGCGCGGTCTGAAGCGTATGCATCGATTTGACCTCGCCATGGGACGCCGACAGCGTCTTCAGCGCGCCGACGGCAACCAGCGTCTCGCCGTCCCAACCGGTCCAGAAGGCGACATCGGCTGCGCGAAGGCCGCTGAGATCGAGCGCATGCGCGCTGCCCGGCGCGGTCTGCGCCCGCGCCGTCGCGACGTGATGGTCGAGCAGCGCGATGACGCGCGGATCATAGGTGTCGCCGGTACGTATCTGCATGTCACTCCTCATCTCCTGGCGCGATGCGCGGCGCGCACCGGAACCGAGAGGCCAATATATTAGAATCTTTGCGCGCCTCGCACGCCCGATTAGGATGCCTCGATCGGCCCGACGCGCACGCGGCAACCCATGAGCGAGGCAGTCACATGAGCCAGCCAACCCAGCGGATGATCAGGACCAACGGCATCAGCCTCAACGTCGCCGAGCAGGGTGAAGGGCCGCTCGTGCTGCTCTGCCACGGCTTTCCCGAGAGCTGGTACTCCTGGCGCCATCAGCTCGCGGCATTGGCCGCGGCCGGCTTCCATGCCGTTGCGCCCGACATGCGCGGCTATGGCAAGAGCGACCGGCCGGAGGCGATCGAGCAATACACGATCTTCCACATGGTCGGCGATCTGGTCGGACTGCTCGACGCACTTGAAGCCCCCACCGCCGTGATCGTCGGACACGACTGGGGCGCGACCATCGCCTGGCACACGGCGCGTCTGCGGCCGGATCGTTTCCGCGCCGCCGCCATCCTCAGTGTGCCGTTCCGGCCGCGCAGCCCGGCGCCCCCGACGAGCCTGATGCCGCGGACGGCGGAGGCGCAGTTCTATCAATTGTATTTCCAGGAGCCCGGCACAGCCGAAGGGGAGTTCGAAAAGGATCCGCGGAAAACGCTCGGTGCGATGCTCTATGGCGGATCGGGCGAAGGCGCCGCCGCGATCCGCGCCAGGGCCGCGAGCGCCGGCAGGACCGTCGGCGTCGGCATGGTGTCGCGCACGCACGGCATGCTGCCGAACGTGCCGATACCGTTGCCGTCATGGCTGAGCGCGAGCGATCTCGACTTCTATGCCGCCGAGTTCGCCCGCAGCGGGTTTCGCGGCCCCCTCAACTATTATCGCAATGTCGATCGCAACTGGGAGCTGATGGCGGCCTTCGAGGGCGTGAAGGTCACGATCCCTGCGCTCTTCATCGCCGGCGACCACGACATGGTCATCGCATTCCCCGGCGCCGCCGAGCACCTCGCCAACATGAAACAATCGGTGCCGCTGCTGCGCGACATCCAGATGCTCCCCGGCTGCGGTCACTGGACCCAGCAGGAGCGGCCGAACGAGGTGAATGCGGCGATGATCGAGTTCTTGCGGAGTTTGCCGAGCTGACGGCGGCCGAGCCAGCCGCGCTCAGCATACGCGCTGAACTGGCGAGAGAGCTTTGGAGCGGGCGAAGGGAATCGAACCCTCGTATGCAGCTTGGGAAGCAGTATCGATGCCTTCTCAGGCTGTGCCATATCGCTTCAAATTCACATCCAACCCTTTGAAGCTACATACTTTTACGGCGCATGCCTTCTCTAGCAGGACCGTCTCAATACGCGCCCCTTTGAGACTAATCGGAGAATAAAATGCCCGTCATTCCCTTCACCGACCTGTCGTTATCGAAACTCTCTGCGAAAAAGCAGACCCGCTATCTCTGCGCCGGCCTTCCTGGATTTGGCATCCTGGTGGGCAAGCGCAAGAAGACCTTCTTCGTGATGCACGGCAACGAGCGTCGCATTGAGATGCTCGGCAAGTATCCCGCCATCACTCTGAAGGCCGCCCGCTTGAAAGCTGTCACTATCATAGACGGCACCGTCGGCATAGTCGCCGCGCAGGATCCCGAAGAACGCATTAAGGAATACATCAAGCAGCTGGACGCTTCCGCTCGCTACAAATACGAACAGAACCGCCTCTTGCGCCGGCACTTGCTTCCCAAAGTATCCAACCTGACCAAGACGACCAAAGTCGAAATCCTCAAGATCACCGACAAGCTCTCCGGCACGCCGAGCGAACAACTGCATGCGCATCGCGCTATCAGAGCTTTCTATAATTGGTGCGTGCTACGCGACTACACCAAGACCACTCCCCTTGCCGGGTTAGAAGCCCCCGGAAGCGATAGGACCCGCGACAGGGTACTTACCGATGCCGAGCTCAAAGAGGCATGGCAAAGGGCTGGACGCCTTGGACCGTACGGCCTGGTCATCCGCCTGTGCGTCTTGCTCGGCACTCGAAAGAGCGAGACCTCAGCGATTGATAAGCAGTGGATCACAGAGAATCTCACACTTCCCGGCGAAGTCACCAAAAACGGCAGGACCCATGTCCTACCCTTAACTGTTGCTGCAAGGCACTATGCCGACAAATTTGCGGGAGGCACGAGGCCGAATTGGAATAGTTGGAATAAGATGAAGAAGAACGCTGGTCTGGATTGGTTGAGACTGCATGACCTTCGCCGCACCATGGCCACCCGAGCTGCGATGCTGGGTATTGCGCCTCATATCATCGAGCGAATCCTTAATCACGTTTCCAGCGGCGAGATCACGCCGCTCGCGCAAATCTACAACCGCTACAAATACCTCCCGGAAATCAAAGAAGCGTTCGGGAAGTACGAAGCGCATCTCGAAGAAATCATAGGCGAGCCGCTATGCTCTACCGCTCTCACGCCGCCGTTTGCGATCATGGCAAATTCCACATTCCCAACCGCCTCACCGTCGGAAGGCTGAATAAAGCCCATCACCATTGGCCCCTAGCGAAGAGGCTAATGGATCGGGAGCAGGAAGTGATAAGGCTCTTGAAACCAAAGCCGAAACGTCGGTAATCTAGTTCCGCGTCCGTGTGGGCGTAACCTGCTCTGCGCAGAGCTCCAATTTTGGAGACTGTGCAGATGCTAGAACATGATGATGCGTTTCTCTCGAAAGCCGAAGTCCGGTCGAAGGTGAAACTGAGCTACGCGGAAATTGCCCGGCGTCAGCGCAAAGGAACATTCCCGCCGAGCATTGCTCTGGGACCCTTTCGTAATTCGCGCCGAGTATTCCTCTGGAGCTCCATCAGAAACTGGATGGCCGAGCAGATCGCAGCAGCGCTAGCGCGCGACGTGTCCTCCAAGTGAGGAGCTAGAGCCCAGCGTTCCACCGCTGGGCTCTTCTCGTTTCATGGCTCTCCAGCGCGCGTACCATGAGGCTCTCTCAGCCGTGCCATCATGCTACTGACCGCGTTATAGCGATGGCACGCAAAAATTCTTCGACGAAACAAAGAGTACATTGATAACTAAGGACAATTCGCCGCCGCACTTCTCCTACGGCTACGTGACCCAAATAGCGCCCGGCGCTCTCCGGCTTCATCTTCATTGCACCTCCGTAAACCGCGCCGGCTTCGCTCCTCGTCCGTTCTAACCGTCCGACAACAAGGTCGGACTAACAGACGAGGAGGCTGTCTATATATATTTGGTTACGTAGTGCGCTGACGCACCTAATGCTCTTACTTGCGTGACGACGGCGGATACCGTTCCTACTGCCTGGCTGCATACTTCCGTCCGAAATCAGATAAATTCACACGACGAAATCCCGCAGATTTTCTTCCGGAATAATCCGATTTTGCTTTTTCCGTTTCTCAAATTTCTCAAACAACAAAATCCAAAATAGCGCGATTGCCGAGCTGCTCTGACGTGCCACCATCGGCCTACATGCGCCGCCCGGACGCATTTAACACTACGGCTTTCAGCAACTGGACGGCGACAAGGTCGCCTGTTCCGCGGCTGTACATTGGACGTTTGAACTCGCCCGCCCCGTAGTATCCCGGATACAGACGGCTTCAGCACCGCCTTTTGTCACGTCACGAAACCTTCCCTCGATTGATTTCCTCAAGGAGTGAGCGGCCGTATCGACCGCAACGTGCAATTGTGATGTACTTCCCGCTTTCTGCCGATCTGCGTACGCCGAGGCTTTTGGACAATCGTTCACAATCGGGGGCGGCAATGCTGGCACGGTTTGTATTCATCATAGTCGTCCTATCCGCCTTCTGTGGACCGGCCTTTGGCCAATACCTAGACTTCGAACGGAATTTAAATGCTTGCCTCAATCGCTCTGAATACCCCGCCTGCAAGTACGCTCTCGGCTACTCTTCTGCGAACATCACCCCTGCGCAGCGGGAGCAGGTAGAAGAGAAGATCAAGGCTATCGAGAAAGAAATGGCCGCAAAGCAACTCGCTCGCTGCCTACAGCAAAACAGTAATAACCAATCTGTCTGCGATCCAAACTACCGTGCTCCGACCCCATCACAGCCGCCGCGACCTGCTACAGAATTCCACCCAGGCCCGGAAGGGTTCGTGCAAGATGTAAAAACCGCGTGGGAGGAACATGTAAAACCCCTTCTGCAAACGGTACTGCTCATCTTGGGCGTCATTGCTGCCGTCCTTGTCTATGCCCTATTCGTACACCCGGTTGTCCGCGACATGCAGCGCCTTAAGGCCGCGCCTGACCATGGCCCTATGAAAGTCGATATCTCCTTCGAGGAAGTCTCACCGCGCACGCAAAAGCACCGGCTCTTCGGTGGCGGCAATTGGTGGCGGATGCATATGAATATCCAACTTAGCAAGGAGGATTGGCAATTCTTGGAACGCTCCGGGTATTTAGAGTACGAACTGTTTTCATCGCCCAATGTCGAATTCCCAGAGATCGAGGATAGCTTTCCAGGTCATGGCCTCAAGACGATGCCGGCCTATCGGGACTTCCCTAATATCTCTGAAGCAGAAGCGGCAAAAGAGAAGCTGATAAAGGGCCTGCATGTCTTCCGCTCTCGTATCGATGATATGCGCTCCTCCAAAGGTGGCACCCCTGAGCGGGAGCGCATTGAGATATGAGCCACACCGAGGAAGTGCTGGGCCGCTTCCTGGAAGAGCATAAGCATGGGCGCTTGCCGCCCTTCAATGTGTGCATCAATTACGACATCATCTGCGCGAACTTTCCCGAGCATCCGAAAATCTCCAGCGCATTGCTCAGCATCTTCCAGGCCATCAATCGCCAACTGCCCGAGAGCTACAAAGTCGACATGCCGGAGCTATATCGGCAGAAGGACGCCTTTCCCGAGAACCGCACCAGCGGTCCGACGATCCCGCTCTATGAAGTGGTAAACGTCCCGAAAGTCCTTATCGAGATCCTGTACCAGTTCTATTACGAGGTCGAAGATGTGGGCTATGAAATACGGAAAAAGCTCCAGGATAACGAGAATGCCATTCACGGCCTGACGCCCTACAGCCGGAGAACCAAAGGCGTACCACTACCGACCAGCCTAGACATGGAACCCGGTGATCTAGCCTATGCGTATCTGAAAGGGACCCCGTTCGAGCTTCTGTTCAATACAGAGGTCGCGTTTGAAATTCCGCGCGACCGATGGCCAACACATTGCGTTGTTCTCGCTCCGAGCGAATGGGGCAAGAGCCAACTCACCGGACTATTTTTAAGAGAAGCGCTCGAAGATCCAGAACCGCGCGCCATCATTCTCTGCGATCCGCACGGTGACCTCTATAAAGATGCGCTTACCCGCATCCCAGCAGACCGCCTAATCGCCATCGATCTCACGAGAAATCCGCCGGATCTGAACATCCTCGACCACGGCGTCACTCCCGAGCGCGATGCACTTCACACGTTCCGCTTTCTCATCTCATCGCTCGCAGGCGGGCTGACGGCAAAGCAAGAGGGATGCGTCCGGCCGCTATTCTCATTGCTGAGGGAAATTAGCGGAGCGACGCTCGTAACACTACACGAGATTATCAGCGAGCCTGTTGCAAAGGCAGAGAAATCGCAGTTTGCCAAGTACTTTGCAAAGCTCTCTCCCGTTCATCGCGCCTTCTTCCAGCGACTTTGGTTCTCGGGCAGTTTCAGCGACACTCGCGAAGCACTCATGTGGAAAGTCGGAGCAACGATTGATGATCCGACATTCAACCGCATGTTCTCCGCGAAGCGCAATTCGATAACGGTTTCCAAATGGATCGAAGAGCGCAAGGTAGTGTTAGTGAAGTCGAGCGACCAGCTCGACAGGGAAGGAACGCGACTCTTCTTCCTGTACATCATCGGCCAGTATTACGCCGCAGCAAAGCGCCGTGATGCGCTTCATCCAGGCGAACGACATCTCGCACAGCTCTTCTTCGACGAAGCATCCGTAATAATGCAGTCGCCTATTATCGCCGACATCTTGACCGAAATCCGCAAATACAATTGCTCATTCATCGCAGCTACCCAGCTCTGGGAGCACGTCGCCAAAGAAGTACGGCCAGCAGTCCTCGGCTCAACGGGCATTCGTATCCTGGGGCAGCTTGGCCACGATGAAGCGAGCGCATTATTCCGAGACCAAAAAGTCCCGCTTGAAACGATAACTGGGCTTCACAACGTGCCGCGCGGCTATGCTGAGTGGTGCTTCTTTGTCCGCTCAGTCACGCAAAAAGGCATAGTGGTAAAAGTCCCGTATGGAGCGCTGAAGGGGATGCCGGAGCTACACACTCCGGCTGACATCGCTCCGCAATACAGCGATCCCCTCACGAAAGAGAAGGCAGAGGAAAGCAATCCGTTCGCTCAATACGAGGATGACGGCTCCGCAGAAGCCCCCAAAGACGCAGTACGGGAGCAGGACGACGCCATAAAGGACGACGACCATGTTCGTCCGGCGCGAGAATAATTTCGCTCAATCTTTCCAAACCTCCCGCGTCATCCCCAACATACCGCGCCATGGGAAACGTGGCAGCCCATCGGGCCACGCCTATTTTCAACGCCATGGCACGCACACACCGTTCCCAGTTTGAATACAATGGCGAGAACGCGCACACTGGGCCGCTTCGCCTGACACCTGACGACATTGCCGGCATCAGGAAGCTCAACCCCGAGCTCTATACTTATCTCCCCGCCCCTGTGCATCATGCGCTCGTCGTTCCGAAGAAGAACTACATTCGGCACGCCAAACGCCTTGCGACCCTCGCGCGCTGGCAAGGGTCTGGAACGGACAAAACGTCTCCGTATCTGCAGCGGCATCAAGTGCCATACAAGCACGCCGTGTACTCGCGCACCCAGCACGGCGACATGGTCGCAGATGAGCCACACCCACACCGTAGCAAGCAGCCATTCGCGCACCAGCTCCAGCAAGATCTCGTGAAAGCCTCCATCGAGTTCGGCGCATCGAAGGTCCCAGGCTTCGAGGTAGTGTTATGGCCACAGATACGCGATGCAGGCTGGATCGAGGATAGTCGACAGACCTTCGTGCCGGATGTGACGCTCAACGCGCCCGACCCGCATAGGATCAAAGTCCCGGGCGGCCATGTGCGTCCGGATGAGGCACCTATCCTTCTGAAGTATCGCGGACTCGAGCTTTTCTTGTTGGGCAACGAGATCGATCGCGGCACCGAGCCGCTTACCACTACGCATGCGAGCCGCCGTAACATCAAGCAGAAGCATGAAGGCTATAAGCAATTGTTCGAAGGCAAACTCTACCGCGCGCACTACAACTTCCCGAATAGCCTCGTACTCTTCGTCTTCACCAACAAGACGCGCATGGAATCTGCGATGGAATTGCAAGAGCAGACCTTCGGCAAGAAATGCCCGTACATTGTGAACTACCATTGGAAAGACTGGGTCAGCGAACGCTCATTCATTACGTGGGACGACTACGTATTCACCGCGCCCGGAAAGCGCTTCGGTTACAGCGATTTCGTACTGGCGGAGTTTTGGAAGTGAGCTCGCGGTAGATCCTCCTTCCAACAGCACGTTGAACGGCACGCCACTTTTTTTCAAAATATTTCTCCCTCTCATATAGCACCACTAAGAACGTGCCAACGCGAGCTGCAGCATAGCGACAGATTGCACGGAGGAAGTGCACTCCTCAAATGCACTTCTATGGTGCACGACGCGCTTTATTCAAGTCGTTCGGAAGAGTGGCCAACGCCACGCGACCTCTTTGAAGAGCTCGACAACGAATTTCGTTTCACGCTCGACCCCTGCGCCACGCCCTTCAATACCAAATGCCGCAAGTTCTTCACCTCGGACGATAACGGCCTTCTCCAGGACTGGGGCAAAGAGCGCGTTTTCTGCAATCCCCCGTATGGCCGCCATATGTGGGAATGGGCGCGCAAATGCTTTCTCGCTTCTGAGAATGGCGCCCTAGTCGTGATGCTCGCGCATGCGCGAACTGACACGCGCTGGTTCCATGAGTGGGTCTACCGGAAAGCGAAGCTGCGCTTTCTGCGCGGCCGAGTGCGCTTTGGTCACGGCACTCAGTCCGCGCCATTCCCCTCTCTCATCGCAATCTACACACCAGGGTAAAATGATGGACAAGTTTCTCATCACCTCTCGTACTGCCAATCCGGTTACAGGGCCGATCATGGCCACGACGAGCCCGCGGTTCACCTGTCCGCGGGTCTGTGCCTTTCGAAAGCACGGCGGGGGCCCGCTCGCTGGCGTTTGTTACGCCGAGCACGGTGCGATCGGCGGCTTTCTCTGGACCCTGCTGGATAGGACAGCGATTGGCCGCAGGATAATGAACAACATCCGCATCTTCGGTTTTGAGGATCTTCTATTCGCGATCCGCTCTCTCGAGCCCGGATCACTGTGGCGGCACAACGTCGCGGGCGACCTGATGAGTAACGACGCGGTAACGATAGACCGTACGGCCCTGCGGGCAATTGTCGAAGCGAATAAGGGTCGACGCGGCTTCACCTTTACGCATTACGACGTTGTCGCAAATGCTGCAAATCGCATAGCGATCAAGGAAGCTAACGAAAACGGCTTCACTATAAATGTCAGCGGCAATTCGCTCGCGCACGCCGACGAACTTGCTAATCTGCAGATTGCACCCGTTACCGTAATTCTCCCTGCGAACTCGACACAGAACACGAAGACGCCGAAGGGCCGTACCGTCGTGATTTGTCCGACTAATACGCATGGGGTCACCTGCGCCGATTGCGGGCTCTGTTCCCGCGCCAAGCGCTCCACCATCATCGGATTTCCCGCCAGTGGTGGATCGAAGCATCGCATCCACAAGGAACCACAGCAATGACCCCTGACATCAAAGGACTGACATTCGAACAACTTCGCACCCTCAGTAGAGAAGTGGCTTCGCTCATCGCGCAGCGTCGGCATGAGGCATTGGAGCGGCTTCGCGAGGAAGCTTCGATCCTTGGCTTCACCCCCAGCGAGCTTCTTCCCTCGACCTCTGCGAAGAAGAAGACGGGCGGCGCACCGAGGTATTCAGACGGCAATGGCAATAGCTGGACCGGCAAGGGTAAGAGACCTGGTTGGCTCCAAGAGAAACTCGACGAGGGTCACTCCCTCGAAGATTTTTCGGCTTAAGAATAGAGGGCGGCCATGGGCTCTTGGTACAAGGTCACCAAGCGGATCAACGGCCGCCTCTACGACTATTGGCAACGCACCTTCCGCGTCGGCAAGTCAGTGAAGACGGAGAATAGGTACATCGGTCCTGCTGGCTCTGGTATTCGCGAACTGCTTCAGTCAAAAGGCTACGACGGCATAGTGTACTCCAACACGATAGTGGGCTCAGGAGACAGCTACATCGTCTTTTCCAATGCACAAATCACTAGATCACCCGCCGTGCCGGTAATTCCAGAAGAAGCAATTCGCCAGCTCACCCCCAACACGGCACATCTCACGGGGGAAGACAAGCGAGCCTACGAAAAGCATGAAGAGACGCTGCGTCGCGAAGACGAGCGCATCCAGTATGGACCACGAGCTGCCCGCATCAGGAAGCAGGAGGCGGCCGTGCGGAACGCGAAGCGGGCGACGAGAGGCATCAAATCAGTCAATCCGTTTCTGGCAAAAGCGATAAAGAGCCCTTGACGCCGATTCTGGCGTTTGGAAAGCCTCAATTTCCTGGGGGTATCGCGCACAGTCACCGGAAGACCGCTCTTTACCACAGACCACTGGGGCAAGTTTTTGCCTAGTAGTAGCGCGTGAAGATGCTCTTTATCGGCATCTTGTAGCGTATTGAGGCGGTACCGCTAGACTCCAGATTGGAACCGCGTGTGGTAGAAGGTCAACGCAAGAGCCGCGGCATCGAAGATACCCATTCTTGCATCCTCGCTCTCCCAAGGCTTGCGAGGGCCCGGCAGGAAACGCTCGAACGCAGGTATATGCTTTGCTATCGCCATAGCGACGGCCTCCTTTGTCACGGTGCCTAAATGTGTAAACTGCTGACGGACTGCGGCTCGGGAGAAGAAGACAGTCGGAAACGCATATTTCTTTGCCGCCTCCATGATGGCTTCATTCAGGCTACGTATGCGCTGCGGCCGACGCGGCGCTACCTCCGACATGGCTTCTAGGACGACCACATTTGGTCTGAACCGCGCAAATAGGGCGTCTATGCGAGCCAAGATCTTCTCCCGCCTCTCGCTTCCCCGTGCCTCAACTATGCTCCAATCCAATGGCGCCAGCTCGCCTTCAAAGATGACAAATGCAAGTCCCCGCGAATTCAGATGAATGGCCATTACCAGGAACCTGTACGTCATACGCTTGAAGTATCGCGGATGAGCGGATGAGCGCGAGCGAGTACATCTTCTAGAAGATCGAGCTTTGCGCGCGTCTTCGTCGAAGGATCTCCCTGGAGCGTTTCGTAGAGTTCCTCGGCCTGCTTAAGCACGAACTCGTAGACTTTGCCGTAAAGTTCGGGAAAGAGCTCTAGAGGCGGAGTATCGAAGATGATTGAACAGGCGATTGCTTGGGCGAGAGACGGATATGTCTTCACCGCCTCTATCCTGGAAACTGCAGCGTCCGTCTTGGTGCCGATTAGAAAAGCGAATTCGGCCTGGGTGAGGCCCCAGCGGCGACGAAGAGGACGAACGTATGAGATAAGCCGATGATCCATAACTTGGTGCGCCCCGAGGGGCACCTGCGCCATGGTCTCTCATTATTTCGGACTCTAATAGACGCGAAATTTTACGCGCACGTAGAAGTAGACGTGCCGCTTTCATGTATCTTTCATGTGCCTCAGCCGGGCATTGCCACCGAGATGGTGTCAAGCTTTTTAAAAGTCCGGATCGAGTCCGACAAGGCTAACTGGTAAGAACCTGCGCCCCGGCAAATTCTCGCGTCTGGAAGTACGCTCCCCCTGCCGCTATCGTTGCGGCATATGCTTACGATCAACGTAAATTGGGAATGCTTCTTCGGAATAATCGGAACGCTCATTGCTCTCGCCTACTACGCTAACGGCCGCTTCACTCGCATCGAGACGAATTTCGAGTGGCTGGCGGATACGGTGCGCGACCTCACGATCAAAGCGGAAAACATTTCAGCCCGCGCTTTTGACGTCCACTCACCCATCTCGCTGACCGAAACTGGGGAACAGCTGCTACGGGACAGTGGGCTCAAATCATATATTGATCGCCGCCGAGACGAGCTAACAGGTCAGCTACGGACGATGGCGCCGCTGGACCTCTACACCGTTCGGGACAGTGCGTTCCGGTTGTTTCATCACATTTCCCTGGATATGGCGTTTACCCGACAACTGAACAGGTTCGCCTTTAGAAACGGAACCAGCGTCGACCTGCTAAAACGAATTGGGGCGATTTACTTGCGGGACTTAGCTATCGCGCCACATTGAGTATGCAAGGAGCGATTCGCAAAAACCATAACGCCGCGGTATTCTTGGCCTTAGTTGCCGAGCTTATCCCGCTCTTTGACAACTATGTCGATTGAGAACCGCACCGGGTTGGAACTGCTGACGATCCCAGAAGTCGGAACCATACTGAAGATTTCAGTGCCGACGGTTCGGCGGCTACAGCAGCAGCGCAAGATTCCCTTCTTCAAGGTGGGTGGATGTGTCCGCTTCATTCGAAGCGACATTGACGCATATCTGCAGAAGCGCCGCGTGCGCTCAGTCGACGAATACCAATAATGTATGGCAGTACGAAAGATAGGAAACTCGTGGTGGATCGATTTTACGTTCAATCACAGGCGATACAGGAAACGAAGCCCCGACAATTCCAGAACAGGAGCCCTAACGTACGAAATCACTCTAAGACAGAAGCTCTCTCGCGGAGAGCCGATAGCAGACTCGAGCAACGATCTAGCACGCCGCGACCAGCTTTTCGAGGAGTTCGCGTGGCACTGGCTTGAAGAATATGTGGTGCCGAACAACAAGTTTTCCGAACAGTGCGCAAAGAGGCGCATCCTGCGTCAGACACTCGTCCCATATTTCTGAAGGCAGTATATAAGCGAGATTTCCGCGCATCATATTGAGCAGTTTAAAGCACTGCAGGTACGAGATGGCACGTCAAACAAGACGATCAAGAATCGCCTGACGGTACTCAACAAGTGCTTGGCTTGTGCATATGAATGGCTTGAACTCGCTGGAGCTCCACCTAAGATCAAATGGCCAAAGTGCCGCCCTCCGCAAACGGACTATCTGTCGCCAGCGGAATGTGAGGCTCTTCTGTCCCGGGCACAGGGCGTCGTCCGCGAAATGATTCTGATTACACTGCGCACGGGTATGCGTCGTGGAGAGGTGATCGGCCTTCAATGGACCTCTATTGACTGGGAAAACCGAAGTGTCGCGATCCGTCATTCACATTGTGATACTCGGAAGGTCCTCGACACACCGAAGAACAACCGAGAGCGACATATTCCTCTTGATGGAGAGGTCTACGAGATGCTCAGTGCGCGGAGGAGGAAGGCAGGTTACGTGTTCGTGGATGCCGACGGAGACCCGTTCAACGGGAGTCGAGTGAATCGGCGCCTGGAGCAGGCATGCACGAAGGCTGGCTTGCGAGCCGCCAGCTGGCACGTGCTCCGTCACACCTTCGCATCACACTTGGCCCTGCAAGGAACACCGCTGCATATCGTGCAAGTGCTTTTGGGCCACGCAAGCATAACGACCACCCTGCGGTACTCGCACGTGGCACCGTCGGCCCTGAAAGCAGCGATCGAAATGCTGAGCCCCAAGAGCGTCCCAAGTGACGATTTTGGGCAACCGACGGTCAACCGGTGGATCGAAGAGCAACGGAAACAACTGCTGACTGAAGCGGCCTAGCCTGAGAATGTCAAAGGAATGAGCCGTGAAATCAGAGCAGGAACCCTCGTCGATCGATTGCTGCCGGCCAGGGACTCGAACCCTGTATGGCGTAAGTGTACCAGGCCAAAAATCGAGCGCGGTTATCATCAATTATTGGCTTAAATGAAGGTTGTATGAGCTAACATCGACCTGAGTTGTTTGACGAACAACAGACTAGAACAGATCGCCTTTTGTCAGTTTTACGGCAACCCGTCGTCAACCGAATATGATTGAGACGGCGGATTACAAGCATGGAGCGGGATAAGCGAAACTGATGGAAGACACACAAGCGGCCTCTTGGGCGGCTTTGTGCTGCCCTGGTCAGCTATCCTCGCTTTGGATGCTTGGCCGCACGTATCAGTCGCTACTAACCCCCGCAACTTGGAACGTAGCGTCGCCGGACGGAATTCGTGCGCAGGATGCTTCGTTTAGCCCACACATGCTCGATCGCCTCTCGCGATAGTCTGCTGTAGGTGTCATACGATCCGATAGATCACCAAGGACTGTCCCGTGAGATCGACATTTTGGCCGCACCGCGCATTGGTATGTCCATATACCTTACCGCCAGACGGACTGATCGTATCAGCCAGCGCCATGGCATGATCTTTGGATAGCCCAAACCAGCTTACGACGAAGCAGAAATCGCCTTCCTGCGTTTGAGCCAAATCGTCAATCTTCTTAACGTTAGAGTATTTTGCAACGGAGTTCTTAAATGCTGCCGCTAGCTCGGCAACGCGCACGCAAACACCGTTCGTGCACGTAGCGCTCGGTTGGTTGACAATCACTTTGCTCTTGGACAGACCATGGCAAATAAAGTGCGTGCAATCGAGCGCAAATTCCCCGTCGGGGCAGTCGTTACCGGCTCCTTGTGGGCAGTATTCTGAGTAATACTCTTTTGCTTTTGACCAATCGAACGAAAGCGTCGCCACGTCACTTCCATCTTGTGGGACCAGGAGCAAATTGGCAGCCGCCGCCGGCCCAAGCTCCTTTGAAAGCTGTTGCTCAATTTCCTCGTGTGTCAGAACTGAGGTGAGCTTGGTATTCTTGTCGGCCATGCTCCTATCCTTTGTGCGTTGAGCTCGATGGCCTGCAACTCCGCCTCGCCTGATGAGCACCTAGCTGGTGGAAAAGACCTCAATGTTGTAGAACGCCATGCGTCACGAAGAAGCTTGGCTTCCTACAGCGGAGCGATGTTAGGCAACGCGATTACATAAGTGTTTCCCTTAACGGTACTCGCCTCCACTCGAACCGAGTGGCCCGTAAACTTTGTGAGATCGACAAAGATCACCACATTTGCAGCGCCCCCGGTTGTTCGAGCCCCAAACGCAGATTCGTCTTGATCCTTAAAAAATCTGACCTCATGCACATTGGCCGCACCTTTGAGCGCGACGTAGAGACCCGGATTTGTGGCGCCTCCAAAACTAGAAGAGCCTGGATCATACCAGTACGTCATCTCAAACGGCAGCTCCGGCAGCGCCCTAACGCTTGCGACCAAATCATCGTTGGCCTCGTATGCGCATTCCGCAATGCACGCACGTCCAGAATTCGCACCTTCCAGCATTGCCGCAAATTGCTGTTGCATAGCCTTCACTCGATCGTCGCAAGTGGGCGCGATACTGTGCCTCGACGCTCCGACAGAAGAGTTGATTCCTCGTCGCGACCACCCGAGGGACTGCACGGTGCCGGTTGGTGCATTGCTGCAAGCTCGGAAGCCCCTCGTTGCGTCCGAAACACCGTAGTCGAGAGCTAACCCCGCTGCTCGACGAGTGGAGCTGTCTCTCGCCGTAACCAGCTCACGACGGACCAGATCAGTCGCCAAACGGCATGCTTGGATCGAGGCGTCGATATATTGCTGCTCGCAAAGCAACCGATTTCGGTACGTCTTCGCGTTGGCCACAGTTGTGGCATCGAAGTCGGCTTGGCGCTGCAGCAGGTTGTCGACTTTGGTCAAATAGTCCAGCACGCTAAGTCTGTAGCCATTTGCGGAATTCAGAAAGTAAAGATAGTTGGACTGATCGGGATCTATCGAAGCGTTGTTGATAAGCTTTCCGAAACCCGTGGTCTTGAACCCAACGATTGCCGCACGTGCCGGATCTTGAGTGCCGACGTATGCCTTAAGGATCTGCTTTATTTTGTCTAGTTCGGTGGGGTTCGCCTGAACAAGCTCCTGCAACTGCGGATCACCAGCACCACCGATCGTAAAGACATTTATCGACATCGAGCCGTATTGAAGGGCACTTTGCATCACACTGGAGAAGGTCGCTCCGGCTGCTGCAGAGAAGGCGCCCGTTGAGAATCCCGCACTCATAGATGCTTGGATCACCCTTTTATGCTGCTCATCCAAATTATATACGGTGAACAGCGCAACGGCCGCTACCCCTCGTTCAATCGACGAGACGTATTGTTGACCGCATCTCGCCACAAGCTGTTCTGGAGACAATCTAGAAAGTGATCTATCTACCTCGGGGTTTCTTAATGCAAAGGAGCCGTAATATCCTTTGGCAGACACCATCCAACTGAGACTGTCCTGGTTGATTTGGTCAAGCGCGCTTGAAGAAAAGCTTCCGCTGCCGGAAAACGGGCCGTAAGAAGCAGAAAGGGAGGCTGATATGTTTACCTCCTGAAAGAATTCCGATTTCGAATGTATTTGCTTGATGGAGAACGCGGTTGTTTCACCAAACTGTACGGGCGCTTGGGCATTTGTTGTCAGACAAACAATGGCGTCCTTAATTCCCGTCTGGCACTCGCCTCCGGCCTTGAGGCACAGAGGAAACACCTTGGACGGAAATAGCAGGTCAAACCCCTTACCTAGGTAAACACCTCCGTTCGGTATATAGCCGACAGTTTCCGCTGCCGCGGAGGTCGTTAAAGCGATGAATGGAATCACCTGACAGAACAGTCGAACTCTATTCTTCATCGACTTTTCCTTTTAGGGCAAAATACAACCTTTCGAATAAGAAACCGGTTTTGCGATAGGGATGCCCGCAATCAGGCCAAAACAATATTCTTTGATTGCTGCGACATCACCATCGCGCGGTAGATAATGCATCTTCACAGAACATGCGCCGTTTATGTAGCCACCATCCTTAGTGAAGCCGCAGCCGGCGGTGTGCCAAATGCACACGAAAGACGTGTCTGATTGAACGCCCGTGCCCTTCATGTCGAAAGTGCATCGCCCGTAAAAGCTTGTTGTTTCTGATCCCGGAATGTATTTGTAGCCGGGAAAATCTGGTCCCATTTGATAGTCAATGCTGTAAGAGTCGTCACTGGTATTTCCAGAGCCGTATTCATGGCGATTGCCAACGCAGGTGGTCTCGGACCGAGTAACAAACTCGCCATAGGTCTGCTTAACACAAGTATCGAGCTGGGACGCCTTGGACGGGTCGATCGAATTTGCGTGTCCAGCAACGATCTCCGCGCTAGCGCTCGTCGCGAACATGGCAAGTGACGAAATAATCAGTGCTGTCCGAGCGCCTGCCGCTCCGATCATTGTTTCTTCTCCTCGCAACGCGGAATAGATGCCAACGCGCTCTGTATCGTCTTGTCGATGTCCTGAGAGCTGCAGTTTGCGGTCGCCAGCGATGCCGCGGCATCACATGTTGTGACGCTGTGATTGCTGTCCGTCCGCTTGACAGTACATTTGAAGCTACAAGGTCGATCCTGATTAGCGGAAGCGACGGTGCTCTCCTGCCTGGACTTGTCCTCACAATGTTCAGCTGCTCGCAGCGCAATAGCGGGCATCAAAATGCAAACGGATAAGACGACAAGTAATGCGGACTTGGTCGTTGGCCTTCTCATTTGGCTTCTCCCGCGCGTTCGATGATATGCAATCGGAGGATGTAGCGCAACCTAAGATGTTCTACCCAGAACGGAGTATCACTTTCGTCTTAGACGCGTGATCTCGGTCATGCGCGCGCATGAATAGCGGCGCTCAACTCCCATGGGCGAGGCTTCAACACACTGCCGCGAATGCGCTTCGCATCTCAGCTTTTTTTTGGAGCTATCGAGACCTAGCCACCCTAACAAGTGGCTCAGTGTTGATGTTGCCAACGCTACCTGTCGAAGGTCCGGTTCTATGCCGCTTTCGTCGATCTTAGAACGTTGCTTGACTCCGGATAGACGCGAAAAGTTGCGGTCCAGAACCAAACACGTGTCGGCAACACGAACGTGCGAGCGGCTAGACGCGTGATGATGCTGCGGCAACTTCTCGCGTCTAGTCGCTCGTGCGTTTGTGTGTTGATCGATGGGTCTAATTGTAAGGGCAGCATCGCTCACACGTCTTTCTCTGAAAAACCCACGAGCATCTCTCGAAAGTTGACGCTTATCGGAAGATTGAAAATCTTCCGATCGCGCACTTCGAGATACTCGTGATTTTCGAGTACTCCAAATCCCCCAATCCTATTTACCTGTTACGTTTCGTTTCACAGTTCAGCGTCTTCGAGACTGGGCTCTGTCTAGGTCTCGAACCGTTCGTGTCTGAGGACAGTTGGTGACGGCGCCGAACTTTGGTAAACTGCCCACATCAATCGAAGTATGGATCTACGCAGTCGCAGAAGCCAATTATCGAGGTTCCTTTTAGCAACGTTGCTGATTGCCGTAGGTGGGACGATCTACTACTCCGACTACAAGATATATGCCTGCCACACCGCCCTTCAACCGATGAGAGATCGCATTACAAACGACTTTGAGCTTGTAAGCGTAGATCCACTCTCTAAGAGAAAGTATTTGGATGACGCTCAGGTCGCACTCGGAGATCTCAATGCTCGCCAAAAGACGTGCAGCCAATATCATGATGATCTGAATTACTGGTTCTACACCTATCTAGCACTTACCATATTGATGGTGACAGTGACTGCATTCGGGTGGTAGCGGGTCCTTGAGAGCGGATTCTGCGTGCACTTGCCCAACATCAACCTCACAAAGTGGAGGAATGCTGGATGGCCCCTGATCGCCAATACGCAGTTGCCTCGCTGCTGTTTGATTACGTCAAGAGTCCCTCGTTGCGGCATCTGCGAGACCCGCACAGCGTTCATAAGCTTGCCCGAGATATCGTGAACGCGCTCGATAGGGCGAGTTCAGTTTGGAAGAAGTGGGAACCGGATCGAGAGGAGATCGCAAAGGCTGCAGCGCCTTGCTGGATACCGACAGAGGATCTCCAGTCATTCCTAAACACATTGCCTGGTCCCCCACTAACGAAAACGGATGTCGAGCAGCGTTTGCGCGCGATCTGGGAGGAGCCACACACAACCTATCCAAAGGACGAGCTCAAGGAGGGGTGTCTAGCGGTGTACCTGGCCGAAAAGTCCCAAGGAACAGGGATGCGGGCAATCATCGGTGCGCTGCAGGAGCATATAGAGCGTGAAGAGGAACGGCTCCGGAACGAGCAGCAAGAGCAGTATCGTCACTGGAAGGAAGACGAACGGGTGAAGCTGGAGCAGCGCTTCCTCTCCGGCGCAGACTGCGGTTGGACCCGGATCGAGAAGTCAGAAGCGCTCTACTGCCGTCGTAATGGCCGCGCGTTTCGCATCATACAGGGTAAGGACAAACGCTGGACACTGTATCGCATCAAGGAACTTGCTGACAAAGGTGATTTACTCGGAACGTATCAGGGGCGAGGTGATGCGAACAAAGCGCTGCAGCAGATTGCTTACGCTCCTGAGCCGCACCGGTGATGTCTTTTTGACTCCATGTTTCTCTTGATCGCTATTCTGCGATCTAGGCATCTCGCGATGCCGCCTCTCTTACGCTATTTGGGGCGGCATTTTGATTCAGGAGTGAGCATTGCGAGTTCCTAAATCAAAGAAGCGACTGCCGCTTAGCCTCTCCGAACGAATGGCCCGAATTCGAAAAGCCGACACAAAGCCGGAGCTGAGAGTCCGGAAGATGCTTTTTGCCGGCGGATTTCGGTACCGCATACATCGATCCGATCTGCCGGGCACACCAGACATTGTCTTTCCAAGCTCCAGGAAGGTCGTTTTTGTGCACGGATGCTTTTGGCATCGGCGCGACTGCCCGGCAGGAAGGAAGGTGCCGGCTGCCAATCCTGACTACTGGGTCCCTAAGTTCACCCGCAACAAGATGCGCGATGCCAAGAACCTGGCTGAACTGAAATCGCTCGGTTGGACAACGTTGACCGTGTGGGAGTGCGAGGTATCCGATTTGCAGACCTTGAATCGCCGGCTCGTCAGTTTCTTGCGGCCCCTCCGCAAGAAGTCCACAAGAACTCCGAATGAGTAGCCTGAGCCGCTCTCACGGGGCTTTGCAAGAGTCTCATCGTGCTTTACTGAATACCAATACTCGATTCGAAATCTGGTACACTACGGCTACGGCGTATTCATATGCTTAAAGCTATAAGCCTATTCACGGGGGCCGGTGGGCTTGATCTCGGTTTCGAGGCCGCCGGCTTCAAAACGCGCGTTGCCGTCGAGATCGACCCCATCTGCTGCCAAACGCTCCGCCTTAACCGAGGGTGGACGGTGGTCGAGGAAGACATCGCAGGGGTCTCATCAAAGCGATTGCTTAAGGCCGCCGGGTTGGCGACAGGAGAGGCAGACGTCCTTATCGGTGGACCACCCTGCCAGCCGTTTTCTAAAAGCGGATACTGGGCCAATGGTGACGCTCCAAGACTTAGTGATCCGAACGCTAATACCCTCGACGAGTATTTGCGGATCGTGAGGGACACGAGGCCGAAGGCCTTGCTCCTAGAGAATGTCTACGGCTTCGCTTACTCGGGAAAGCGCGAGGGGCTGGATCGGATCCTGCATGGCATCCAAGACATAAACAAGAGCGCCAAGACAAATTACAAACCGGTCTGGGCTGTCCTCGATGCGGCAAGCTATGGCGTTCCGCAGCGGCGCGAGCGGATTTTCGTGATTGCCAGTCGTGACGGTCGCGAGTTCAAATTTCCCCAACCAACGCACGGCGAGAATGCAGCCGACCAACTCCCGCTAGGCTTAAAGCCGTTCCATACGTCATGGGACGCGATTGGGGATCTTCCTCAACGGCCAGACGTCCCCGAGCTCGAGCTAACAGGCAAATGGGCCGGTCTTCTTCCCAGCATTCCGGAAGGGCAAAACTATCTCTGGCATACCCCACGCGGCGGTGGGGTTCCTCTTTTTGGATGGCGGACACGCTATTGGAGCTTTCTTCTGAAGCTCGCCAAGGATAAGCCGTCGTGGACGGTACAAGCGCAGCCTGGACCGGCTACGGGCCCATTCCATTGGACGAACAGGAAGCTGTCTGCACGAGAGCTCGCGCGTCTGCAGACGTTTCCGGATGATTTTCTGTTCGACTGCGACCGCGCGCAAGTCCAGCGGATGTTAGGCAACGCTGTGCCTTCGCTCTTAGCCGAAGTCCTGGCCAGGGAGATCCGCAGACAGTTGCTTGATGCGCCCTTGCGGGAGCAAAAGCTGGAGCTTATGCCTCCTCGTCGACGCTCCGTCCCACGTCGTCACGCAGCCGCCCCGGTGCGAAGCGTTTATCTCTCATTAAAAGGCGCTCACCCCGATCATCCTGGCACCGCGCTGGGGCCTCGCGCCCGATTGCGAAGCGTAGAGCTTTCAAGCTGATTTGCTTCTGCGGGGATCAATCTCTTTTTTCGGTTAGGCGATGCCGCCGTCTTCTACGTCGGTGTTCACTCGGCGGGCAAGAGCCCTTGCTCCACTTGGTCCAATGATCTCCTCAAGCTGGAAAGTTCAGCCGGGCTGCATCTGCTGAGGTCGGACACGAATCGAGCTGATGAAACTCCCTTAGGTAGGGGTGGGCGAATTGCAGGAATGATTGCTGCATCGAAGTAGCGCAGCGAGCTGTCCGCTAGTTGCTTGTCGAAGCGCCAGTCCATTGCCTGTGGCAAAGAATCGCCCAACGTATCAGCAACAACCGTTCGAAACTTCAGCACCTCCTGTTGTCGTCCCGCAAGCTTGCCTTCGATTGTAGCCAGAAGCTCAGAGAGGGCCACCCCGCCCCCCAACGCCTCTATCCAGATGGAAGCAATAATTGCGGCGGTCGCCGAAGGAGGGTTTGCTTGATCAAATGATACTTCATGCAATCGTTGACGATTGCTCGATGCTTTCACATCGAGACGCACCTTGCCGGCCCCGAAGTCAAAGCGGTCATCAGGATCAGCTCTCCATGATCTAACGGCAACTGTCGTGTCCGCTGCGGCATCGATGATGCTCAACTCACCGATCAGACCTACCACCGACTTACGTGCCGGAACTCGAAGCCTTTGGAAGAGTTCAACAAGCTGCCGAACTGTTTCGGCGATCTTTCCGCTGGGCGGTCTGTTGCCCATGAGGGGAAGGAGCGATTCCATCACGTTGGCGAAATACGCCACTACTTCAGCTTCCAGGTTGATGCAGATAATCGACGTCATGATCTGCGTTTTCGGCGAGGTATCAGGCTCCACGATCTGGTATGGCGTCGAAAATGTCGCCTCGATTCCGGCCAGACGAAGCGGCACGGTACGACCGCCTTCTGATGTCTCTATCAAGACCGCAGCGCAGCCCCGATGATCTCGCCCAGCGTAAAATACCGATCCGTCCTCCAGCCGCCTAACGTTGAAAACTCCCTCACGTGAGGAAGGCGCTATCTCACTCAGCAACGTTCGGAGACGTTCGGTCATGAAGTGCCTTGCTGGCCGCTTTGCACTTGGACAAGCCACGCAGCAGCCAACGGCGTTGGGACATTCACCGTAATAAGGGGGACCGAACTCGCAAATGGGCTCCCGCCTAGCGTGAGATCGAACACGTGAAATTGGAGCGACACCTTGTCCGGAGCTGCGAAGGATGCGTCGCCTGGATAGTTCCTTCCACCACCGGCCGTCCTTGTCGGTCCCTGCTGGAACTGGTCTATCTCGCCGCCGGCGTTCTTCACTTTACGCTCACCGGGTGCGTTGGGCCTCATACGGTAGACCGCAGCGGTGGCGTTCTTGTCCTGACGAAGACCTTCAGCGAGCGTCATCAGTAGGCCCATGAAGCTCGCGGTATCCCTCGGATCCTCAAAGCTATACTCGACCAGTGTATCGAAGATCCTTTGGAGCGGAACGTCGCGATCGACCTGATGTTGCTGCGCGGCAGACCTCGCTGGATAGCTCGTATCATCCACTAGGTTCAGCTCGCTCATGAGCTTATTCATCAGCCGCATGTTTGCATCGCGTATCTCCGAATCGACTATGGTTCCGATCTGCCGCGTCCAGCCGCCCGCCATGCTGCCTCGCGTGTAGGGATCGGAGATCACCGAGCGCCGGCAAGGCTTCAGGCTAGGATCAAGGATGAATCGGCGCCGCCAAGTCCTGAGACTTTCCCCCTTTTCCGCAACTCGGCGAAGCTCACTGCGCATGAGTTCTTCGTGCTCGACGTAGTCTTCGTATGATACTCGCAGCGTCTGCTCAAGATAGACACGACAGATGCCAAAATAGCCTCGAGCTCTCGCGTAGCCGAAAAAGCGCGCCCGCTGCTGCAATGTATCGGCGTTACCCATCCCCATTCCTCTGGGCATGTACGTGACAGTCAACGAATCTACTGTGAAGCCTCGGTCAACAGCTTGCCCTCCGACCAATATCCAACCCTCGGCATGCCTCCAGTTTATCTCCGGCGTCTTCGGTCTTCCGCGTGTATTGAACTCGATCACAGTCGTATTTCTGAGGGCGCGCGGCAACTTCTGGATTATCTCGTCAAAACTCGGAAGTCCGCTCTCGGTGACTTGTAGCTCCGCGTACGCTTCACGAAAATCTCGTATGACCTCGATGCGGTCCAGATCGCTTTCACCGGCGCTCAGCGCGTTAGCCCACTCGTCTTTCGCCGCGCTCGCCCAGCCCGCAGCGGCCTGGTGCGCTGCGCGCTCTCGCGCTGGATGGATCAACATAGAGCGGCGTCCAGATTTCGAGATCAGGCTAGCAGCAAGGCCCACGAAGTAGACCCGCATAGCATCGAGCAAGCTCGGAGGAGGCTCCGTTGGCAGGGGTGCGTTTGGCTGCAAAAGATCCCCGGGCGGGATGATCTTGATATAGGGGCTGTTCGGAGCAAAGAAAGCGGCTCCGCCGACATAACCGTCGCCGGGTTCAAGCACATGCACGAAGTCCGGCGACAAGTTGTCGGCGATGTTTATGAGCAGCGGTGCCTGCGGCGTCGCCGTATATTGTAGAAAGGTGTGACACGGAAGCGCTTCCCTCAACTCGCGCAATCTCGTGTATGTGGTGCTCTCCTCGCCCCGCTGAACCTTTGTGTTCAGGCTGGCTTGGTCGGCCTCGTCATCGATGAGAAGCGCTGGGACATTCTGAAGATTCATTTTTCTTAGCAATGCCGTCAGGGACGCTAAGCGTTGGTTTTGTTTCAGCACCGTGAGCAGTAGGGTCGACTTCTCGTCCGCGTCTCGCGTCGGGTCCTGCCAGTTGTCGATGGCTTGCCTGATCAGCTGCTCAAACTGGCTTTCCTGCGCTCGAGGATTCTTCTCCATCTTCCAGGCAGGCAGTCCTTCGCCGCCGTTGACATCGAGGTCTCTTTCGAGCCGTTCGTGAGACTGGGTGAGTAGGTTATCCTTATTGCCGGCAATGACGATCACCAGCGGAAACTCGTTGTCCCGAGCAAGGCCGATCGCTGTCGTGAAAGAAAGCGTCTTGCCGCTTTGCACGTGCCCGACAACTAACCCAGTCGCACTGCCTGGCCCCGCCTTAGGGTTGATGCCCTTGCCTAAGATTTCCGCGGAGGATTGGACGAGCTTGTTCTGAGCATCCGGAGGAAGTTTGCTTCTCTTGGCGACTCCTGCAGCTTGCTCACCTTCTACTGGCAGCCACTTCATGCCAGGCTTCAGCGAAGTTCCAGCGGAGGTCGCGACAATATCGTTCTTCTTCCCCATAGTAGTCATGGCTGCGACAATCCTTCGCGCAATATCTGGTTCAAATTTCTACGGAGCGTGCCGGCCGATTTCACCCCCGCACGCCTAGCAAGCTTTTCACCCAAGGCAAGCGCAGCTGCTACACGCAACAGCGCGTCTATGACCTCAGGATCGGTTTGCGCAAATGAGACCATGAAAGGATGAGTCATGGAGACCCGAATGTCGATTGTATCAGGGGCGCCACTCTGTTCGCTTCCCAGATCGCTGACTGACAACCAGTCGCCTTCAGCCGGATCATCCGACAATTCAATACGGATTCGCCATGGTGAGCCGCGGAAATTGAAGCTCAATTCCCGTTTGGCTAGGGTTGGCTGAAGTGTCAACGGCGTAGTTTGCGTATCAACGAGCGGTTGATCCGCTACTTTAGGCAGTACATCTGCGACGGATGATGCGATCGCGTCACTGGCCTTGGTCAAACCCTGAGTGGCGGCCTTTGTGCGATCTTTTTTTGATGCAAGCGAGCGATAGTGCTCGCACTGCCGCATCAGGGGAAAACTGTCCTGGTCAAGATATTCCTTGAGCAGGTCCAGAAACGGTTCCTCATTCTCGTCCCAGCGGAATCCGTCCTTGGTGTGACTGACGTCGAAGCCTTCCAGATGCAGCTCTCCAAACAGGCGCAAGCGAGCATAGCTGCTGCTGCCAGAAGTGCCGAAGAGAACTGGCGGTCGATAGCCGTCCTCGCCACTTCCCTGGATAAGCCTTCCTCGTCGGAATAGGGCAAAGCCAGATCGCGCGTAGTTTCCAGGATCTCTCAGCGCGGCGAAACCGCGGACCGACAGACCATGCCCAAACTCAAATTCTATCTCCTTCCGCCAAATCATATCAGGGCCGTCCGCCTCCTTATAAAAAGGGGCCGTCAGCACTGGCGGCTCCTCGTAGGACAGACTTTCGCCGTTGAAACGCAGGTCGAGGGTTCCGTCGCGAAGGAACACGCGATAGATGTCGGTCAAATGTTCCTTGATCTTGCCGAGTGTTCTCCCCACAGGGATGTGGTGCAAGTCGTCCAGAGATACTTCGGTGAAGTGCTCGTTTGCCGTAGCTGGCCGTTCGTCGATGTCGAGCTCCTCCAGCTCATCGCGCACGATCATTGCAATATCGAAACGAACAGTCCGCTCGACAGGCTCACCGAGCGCCTTTGTGCGAACCTGCCATCTGGGAGCGAACCAGCATGCGGCGCTCTTCATACCCATGCCGAACTCGGATAAGCCCGTCCGATCCGGCGGAATTACCGCTGGTCGGAAGGCACGAGGAAATGCGTCGCTGGCTATGCCACCCGCGTTGTCCCTGATGGTGATGCGGCCTGGATGAGAAGTATCGACGTCAATGGAGACTTTGAGCTTCCAGGCCGGTCCATGCAGCTCGTGAAGCTTCGTCTTGTTCTCCACGTAACTCTGGAGCGAATTGTCGACGAATTCCGCCAGCGCGAACCAAGGACTGTAGTTGAGGTGCCTTAGCACCGACAAAACGCTCACGCCCGGCCGAATGTTGACCTTCTTATTGGCCGACATCAGTGATTCTCCCCCAGCCATGCCACGCAGTATACCCGACCAACCGCTAGTTGCACGGCTGCGTGGTATTTACCGAGCGAATCGCCGTCCCGGTATTAAACTATTGAAGCATCGAGCACTCTCACACTTGTGCATATCGAGGAGCGAGGCTTGATGGGACCCGCAAATTTACGGAGGTGCAAAAAATGGCCCCCAGAAGATGAGGGCCGGACTACATAGTGTCCAAGGAAAATCCGCGCTGATCGGGCGCCTAACCCGTAAGGATCCGGCAGGCCATCCGATGGTCCCCACAACGGTACTCCTCCTGCTGGAGCATTGCTCCGGTGCGTCTAGACGGGAGGCGGTCACTTTCTTGTTCTATTCAATACTCGTCTGCGCTCATCACCGTGAGCACGCGGGTTGTGCATTTTGGATCGCTCGGGTCTTCTGAGCCGAACTCGCAGCGCTCATCGTAATAGTCGATCTTCCAAAAGAGCTTCTGATCCGCGAGCACGAAGCTCCCGAAGTCATGCTCACCATGCGGATCATTGTCTTCGGTGAACTGATTGAACGAGGCGACTAGCTGTAGCACCGCTGCCTTCACTTCGTCGGGAAGGTCCGCCACGCCGCTCGTCATCATTACCCTTCCACCCTGGAACGTCTGCCGAAAGGCATCATTCAAGGCGCGGATACGAACGCTGCGGTCTCTGGTTTCTACGTCCATCGCCGTCTCCTAAATGAGGCCGGCCAGGATAAGAACGGAGACCATAGTGTTGCCGCTGCACTTCTCGCAGTAGCCTTCCTCTTGATCGGCCTCCAATTGCTCGATGTGATCGCATCCTTCGGTCATGCAGATGGCCGGGCACAAGTTGTCGGCTGCGAGCAAGACAAATAAGTCGTCGATGCTTGCGAAGCCTTCTGCCTCGCAAACAATCATGAGCTTTGTGCCCCTTGCTGAAAGAACGATGTCAGACATGTACTCCTCCTCGCTGCCAGCAACCGACAATTCAGGTGCTGGAATGCGGGGCGGAGAAACGATCGGGTTAGCTCTTAAAGGTGCTCCGTCGTACCCGCTCCGTCCCGCAACCGACACCTCCGCTCCAAAGCGGTGCCGGAGCGCGAGACTGAGCACTGTCTAACTCTGACCGCATGATCGTCTTTGAACGTGTCTCGAACCAGACGCGAGAATGTGCTCCTGCTGCAAATTCCCTATCCGTGCCGACGAAACGAGAAACTGAAACACTCAAGGGATGTCTGGAGACGTCACGTATCTGGGAAGAGTGGATTTTAGGAACGACCTTCGGGTCTTTGGGATAAAGCGGGAGGACCGCTTCGCGCATCTCTACGCAATTGGAAAAACCGGCACCGGAAAGTCCAACCTGCTTGAGGGCATGGCGCTGCAAGATCTCGCGAATGGAAATGGCTTCGCCCTTATCGATCCACTCGGCGACTTAGCCGAGCACGTTGCCTCTCGCGTCCCGCCTTCGCGCCAGAACGATCTCATTTACTTGAATGCCGGCGATGTAAATCAGCCTTGGGGATACAATCCGCTTAGGCATGTCGCACCGCAATACGTAGCGCTCGCCGCGTCCGGCTTCATGGAAGTCTTCAAGAAGATGTGGCCGGACGCCTGGGGCGTACGCATGGAGCATATACTCCGCAACGTGCTCATGGCTCTTTTAGAGCAGCCAACCGCGACGATGCATGACATCTTGCGCGTGCTTACGGATAAAGATTACCGGAAACAGATCGCGCGATCGGTGCAGAACCGGCCGGTGCGCCGCTTCTTTGAAGAAGAGTTTGAGAAGTTCTCATCCGGCTATCGCAACGACGCGAGTGCTCCGATACAGAACAAGGTCGGTGCGTTCCTTGCCGATCCAGCGCTAGCGCGCATGCTGACCACTCCGAAGCAAGAGGTCCGGGTTCGTCAGGTCATGGACGAAGGCAAGGTGCTCATAGCAAACTTGGCCAAGGGCCGCATCGGAGAGGATAGTTCGTCGCTCTTAGGCGGACTTCTCGTCACTACGCTGGGCCTTGCTGCGTATACTCGCGTCGACGTTCCTGCAGAGAAGCGGCGCGACTTCTTCATCTATATAGATGAGTTCCAGAGCTTCACGACGTTGGCGCTTGCCAATATGCTCTCAGAACTTCGCAAGTATCGCGTTGGGTTCGCTGTCGCGCATCAATTCCTGCACCAGCTGACACCAGAGATCAGACACTCGGTACTGGGCAATGTCGGAACGTTCATCTCCTTCCGGGTCGGTCCAGAGGATGCTCCATATCTCGTAAGGGAATTTCAAGAAGAGTTCGACAGCATAGATTTCGTGCAGCTGCCGAACTACTCGATCTATATCAAGATCATGATCGACGGCATGCCAAGCTGGCCCTTTAGCGCGCGAACACTGCCAAGCTCTTCGGTGGCTCAGTTCGCAAACTGATTGGCTAAAAAGAGTATGCTCAAGACGCGTGCCGCATGAAGCGGTGGGACAAATTATCGTCTTCTACTGACAAGTTTGATATTTCTGGAAAATTCTGCGACCATGCGTCGCAAATCCGTATCCAATTCCTCAAGTCCTCCAGGAGGTCGGCTATGAGTAAGGGACGGGACGATTTTTCTGAAGATGAACGCGTCTTTCGCGCATCCTTTCAGCGGTACGGGCCGACTAGTTCCGTGACACGCCTCGATGAGGATGGCGTCCGAGAAATCCTGTTCGGTTACATTGATAGACGCGATATCAATGCAATAGCCTCGCTGCAGGCAGGCGTCGAGCTCATCGGCATTTTCTCCGGGCTGCCGAATTACCTCTCGCGCTACTTCGACATTCTACTTTCTGATCCCGACGCATTTGTCGAGATAGGAGATCCCTCAAAAGAGGCAATTGATCAACACGATGTGGAACGTCCACCCAAATGTGAAGTTCGTTCCCGCGCAGCGCAAGCTCTTTCTCTTTGCGCGCAATTTTTTGTTCTTTTCCACGAAATGGGACATATCAAACTATGTCACCTACACTTGGTGCGCGACGAGTTCGCCGCTGAGTATTATGAAGAACTTCCGCTTATCGCGATCTCCGAAAAAGAAGCGCGAATTAGAAGATGTTTGGAGGTTCAAGCGGATCATCTCGCTGCTTTTACCAGTTTGAATTGGTGGCGGATGAAATGGCGTGACAATCCTCTTGAGGTTCATGCTGACCTAAGCCTTAACCCCGATTTGTTGTGGTCTATCGCTGTCATATCTCTGTTTCTGATCTTTGACCACCTTCGCGCGGATAAAGCGAAGGATCGTACTAGCACGCACCCGACGCCGTACCAGCGGCTTATTATGCTCACGATGTATGCTAGTTCTGAGGAGGCTGCGAAGCTAGCTCATATAGAGCCGTTGGCGAAATCAGCACATCCATTGCTCGTTTGGGGGTCATTATCAGAATGGTGGGGACGCCGAAAGTATCTTTCGGACAACCCACAGGCGAAAGTGGAAGAAGCGGCGCGCGACTTAGTCAATTTGATGCTGGATGACGAATACATGGACATGCTCGCGAACTATCAGAAACGTCGCGGCTACCAGTTTTGGAGCAAGGGGGATACCTCACGCTTTAATCCATTCCTAAACCGAGAAGATCTGAACGCCATCAGTAGCGAAATTCAAAAGTTCAGAGGCAACGTTTGATTTAGCAGTCGCGTGCAAGACACCATGAGAGGCAAGGCGCGCCGGGGTCGCGGTTGGAAGAGGCGCGCCGAATAGTTCAAGAGTACGCGGACGATTTGCGAGCGATTATCAAGAAGCTACGGCAACGCCTGCATTAACTTTGACCGGGGTCATCCGAAAAGGTTTGCGTCTTCCGGGTCGTCCCAGTCTGGAACGTCGTCCTGTTCTTTGAGGCGTTCGACGATTAAGTCGCCCATTGCGTTGGACAATTTCGACAGAAACACATGCGTGCGATTAACAGCATCGGTCATGATTGCCTGCACTGCATCATCGTCCAGCTCGACAGCATTTGCATGAATATTCTCGAACTCTCCATCGCGAAAGCATTCACGCACAATCCTTTTCGCAAGACGTTTGCGAACGACTTCGTTCTTCTGGATTTCTTGCCATGAGTTGTAGTCCATGCGCATGAGTGTCGGGACGAGCAGCTTTCTACTCGTTCAGAAAATATTGCCAATAGCCTGTGACCGCGAAGTACACGAGCACGATGGGCAATAAGATGCGGCGCGACAAAGTCAACAAATCTACCGTGTGACTGTCTAGTGTAAAGAACTCCGGTAGAAGATAGCGCGAAATGATTACCCAACACGCGACGAGAGCGAAGCTTCCTCCAGCAGTGAACCCATAAACATAGATGCGAAATCCATATCGTTGCCAATAGCGATAATTCTGGATGAACAGGTACGAGCCAATAACGATCATTGCCATTGACCCTACGAGTTCGACTAACGAAGACACGGTCATAGAGATAATTTGAATGCTAATTGATAATGAAATTCGCTTCCTTGCATACCTAGTGCGGCATATACGGATTGAACGACCCAGGACCGACTACGCCCCAAGTACCTGCACCCGAACCGCTTCCGCCAGAAGATGCACCCGCTGAAGAGCCTGACGATGTTCTCGGTGCGGATGCGGAATTGCTGGAAGCTCTCGGCTGCTGCGGCGCAGAGCAAAGCGTGCCGCAAGCAGTGTGAGCGGAAGGGCTTCCACCGATTGTCATGCCAGGAAGACTAACAACCGGATTAGGATTATTTGGGTCGAAGCCCCGCGGGACTATTCCCGGAAAGATGGCATTCATGCACCAGTCGCCGCAATAATCCGCAAGCGTCACTGTTGCTGCAATCGAAACTCCGACGGTAAGTATCGCCTTCCCCCAAGGATTTTTGGGCGGCATGTTCGGAGGCTGAAAATCTGTACCACCCGCGTTGCCGCGCGCCAGTGTAGCGGCTTGGAAATACCCTGGAGTGCCATAGGGGTACGGGGCCTCCGCACTTAGGCGGCCCGCTAGATAAACAGCACCAAAGCCCGCTCCGACCACGAGCGCGGAGAGGCCCAAGGTTTGAGGGGTCAAGTACGCCCCTGCACCTGCGACAGCTGACGGCGCTCCTTGGAAAAGTATAGCACTAGCCCCAGCTCGCCCCGTCGGGTCGCTGTTCGTTATGGGGTTGTCGTTCGCGTAGCTATAGCTATTTAGGGTCTGCGGGTCGGTAAGCACTTGCTGCCGCGGGTCACCAAGGAAGACCGGGTCCTCACTTAGGAACTCTCCTTTACTGCCATCGTAGTACCTTGCCTGCAGATATGAGAGATTCGTCTCGGGGTCCGCGTACTGCCCGACGTATTGCTTCGCTTCGTTATATCCACTGAATTGCTGATTGATGCGGGTTGAACCGTACGGGTAAGCGTCGAGCACTTGGATAGGTGTGCCGCTCGCGTCGGTCACCACATTCGTACTGTTCAGGTGGTCAGGCAGGAAGTAGCGGGTTGTGGTGGCGTAGGTTGTGGTGCTTGTTCCTCCTCCGCTGCCGCCGCCTGTCGTGACCAGCGGCTTGAAGATGGCGAGGGCTGCAGCGTAGGAATCATTTGATGTGGTTGTGTACCAAGCAACCGAGCTTGACGCGTTTGCGATGACCTGGTCTTCAGTCGCGAGGCGTTCGTAGGTGTTGTTGTCGGTCTCCTGCTGGCGGATCGCGTAGCCGTTACCAGCCGTCCACGTATCGCCGCTCGTATTGCTCCATGCGACTGAGAAGAAGAGCGAGTTGCCTACCGTGGAGGCGGCAGCGTTGGTGTGGGGTTTGTTGGAGGTGCCGGTGAGGGTGCTGGATGCGACGAAGGGACTGGTGGAAGTCGCAATGCCTGAGTATTCGTGAATGGCGATGGTGCCGTCGACTGCGCCGGAAGAGACCTGGAAACTAGAGCCGCCGGTTACGTTTTTGGCGTAGTAGATGGCGGCATGGTCGGTGCCGTTTATGGCTTCCGCGGCTTTCGTATACGTGTTGCCTTTGTTGTCGGTGATCTGATTGGACGCGAGCGTTTGGTTGTAGGCAGTGATGCCGACGAGGACTAGGTTCCCGCTGGTTACTGCGCTTCCAAATGTTGCCGATGTCGCACCATGCGCAAGGGTGCTCTGCACAAGGGCGGGTGTCGATGTTGAAGTGCCACCTCCACCTCCTCCGCCGCTCCCCGTAGACGATGCGCTTCCGGCTTCTATCTCGGCAATGATGGTGTCGCCCATGTAGATGTAGTCAGTTGTCGTGGCCGACGTCTTCATCATGTATTTGTTCGGGTAGGTCGTCGTCGCATTCTGGAATACCTTGCGGACGCGTTGGTTCTGGTAGTCATACCCGTACGTCGACGTCGCTGCGCCATTACCGGCAGAGGTCACACGGTTACGATAGTCCCAAGCGTTCTTCTGCGAGCCAGCAGAAGTGAGGTTGCCATTATTATCGTACGTTTGTGTCACACCATTGATCGTCGTCGGCGCGTGCGGGTTTGCGTTGCCGGTGCCCGCATAGGTGTAGTTTCCAACATCGGACTTGTTAGTGAACCCGCCAATCAAGTTGTACGTGAATGTCTGTGAATACGGCGTGGTGCTCGCAATTGTGGTAGAAGCGGAGGTCATTCTGTTTACATCGTCGTAAGTGTAAAAGACGTCTCGCGCTCCATTGTGATTCGATTGATCATTGATTTGCGCAGGGTTTCCGTCGGCGTCGTACGTGTAGTACAGATCCTGAAGCGCTCCTGTGTTATTGGAATTGTGTTCCACGACGAGCGTCGGGTCTTCTGTGGTCCCCGCGAAATCGGCCGTTTGGATTTCGAAGTGTACTGAGGCAGGAATGCCCGGCACGGAAGGAGCGACATTTGCGGCGTCGTAGTTGGCATTTCGCATGCCGAGTTTCGTGACCGCACCTTTCTGAATCGCCGCAATACCTGCCGCGTTCAGGGAGTAATTGTTGTAGCCAGCCTCGTTCCATGTCGTGTCCAACTGCAATGTCGTACTGCTATATGCGGTCGTGCCGAATGTCTGGTAGTCGCTCGCCGTAAGTGCCGTGGTCGAGGCAGGACTTACGCCGTAGACGCTTATCGTTGCGTCTGTCATGAAGCCAGCAGTGCCTCCGCTCTCTAGCCCATATACGGAGAGCGTGGAGGATGATATGTAGTTGCCAATCGGAATTGGGGACGTATCGAACTCAAAGATCGCGCGATCGAGCTCGTTGCAGTTGGTGTTCGTGTTGTCGCATCGCGCATATACCAGGTATTGGTTCGATGTGCTGTCGTTAGCATCCGTTCCTGTCCCGGCTACTAGTGCCGACCATGTTTCGTTGCTTCCGCCATGGCACATTGAACATCGGCCGACAGACCCGTCCACCGACGACGTTTCAGGGTTGGCATCCGGGAAGAATGTTGATGTCGTGTTTCCGACTTTTCCGGCGACGATATTTTCCGGCCCGAATTTGAGGCCTTTGACGCTGATGATATGGTCGAGGGTCTGTAACAGCGCCTCTTTCGGGTCTTCGCGGAAGCGCTGCGTATCATTTTCCCCCGTCGTGGTGCTTGTATGCTGGCGAGCAATAGGTCCAGCAGCGTCTGGCACCAGGATCGGCGGATTGTAGATGAGGAAGCGTTCGATATCGACGCTACCGTCGGGCCCAAATCCCATTTGCCTTCCACTCGAATCCCATGCGCGAGCGAAGACAACGACGCCGCCCTTGATGTGGCCCATCGAGACGATCTGGATGTCGTAGTTGCCGTGCGTAAGGCGGGCCAGCGGGCCTACTTTCGCGAGCTCTTGACCTTTTACGTCGGCTCTTTGCTTTGCAGATTGACCGGTAAGCTTACTGAGGATGCTCGGCTGTGTAGTGGTGGATGTGGTTGCAATCAGAGTTACCGAAGCGCCGCCAGCAACTGCAATAGGCTCGGCCGTTACTTTCTGCAGTACGCGCGGCTGGATCGCAGCCGCAACCTTCGCTGTTACCTCCACTGCTTTAGTACCTGCAAGCGCCAGCGTGCCGAGAGGGTCTTGAGCGGCACCGAGTTGGCCTGTGCCGCCACTGCCTCCGCCGATCTGCGTGGTAGAGGCGACGGAATTAATGCGGATGAGCCGGTATAGATTGTTGCCGTCGTACGTCTTATTCGTCGTTACGCCGCTGCCGAAGAGAATGGATGTTGGTGCTCCGGTCGGGCTGTATTGGATAGAAATGACTGCATTTACGAACTTTGGCCCGCCTGGCGCTTTTCTCGCAATAGTGTAGAGAAGCGCGTTATTGTCGAACAGATATTTCACGAGTGAGCCGTCCGGATACGTCATGTCCGTGACATTTCCCTGTCGATCATACACATACGAGGTCGTGTACGAGATGGAGTCGATGGTCTTCTTTTCCGATGCTACCGCGCCGTCAGGGTTATAGGTCAGATTTGTTACAGCATCAGTCGTAGTTGCTGCGCACAATCTCCCCGCGCCGTCCTGGCAGGCATCATATGCGTACGATACTTCGGTCCCTGCAGAGCCCGTGTAGTCTTCCGTGAGAACGCGGTTTAAGGCGTCGTAGGTGTAATTGACTGTCTGGCTCTTGGCGTCGACCGTTTGCGTTACGTTGCTTGCAACATCGTACGTGCTCGTCGCGGTTCCAAACGAAGAGTCACCCGTGGCATGGAGGTCTTGCGCCGTAAGCTTGTTGCCGAGGCCATCGTAGGTGAAGTTGCGGACATTGCCGAGAGAGTCCGTAATTTTCGTCAGGTTCTTGTTGAGATCCCAAGCATATGTCGTGGTTGCTGTGGTCGTTGCAATGTGCTCAGCGACGGTAGCCAGATTTCCGTATGCATCTTTAGTGAAATCCTTCGTTTTCCCTCGTGGGTCTACGGTCGAGACCGTCCACGCGTTGTACGAGTTTGTCGTGCTTCCGACTGCGGTTGCGATATTCGTGACCCGCCGCAATGGGTCGTATGTGTAGGTGCTAAAGAGCGCAGCGCTCGTGGTCGCACTGCTTCGCGCAGCGCCCGTTGCAAAATATGGGAGTGATTCTCTGCGCAGCAGCCCTACATTGTTATACGACCAATCCTTGATGATGTAGTTGCTGTTCTGCGCCTGCCTTCGAGATTGTAATTTGCGGTTGAGGCCATCGAAGTACGTATACGCTACCGAGGACGTTGCAGCGTTTAGATAGTCGGTCTGAGTGATGCTCGTCGAGCCAGGTGTTGAACTGTCCGTGTAAGCGTACGTAGTTTTCGTCACCGTTGAGCCGCTGCTAGGGTCGGGAATGCTTGTCGTCGCTATTCGTCCCAGGCCATCGTATAGGGTTACATAGAGGCGGCGATTGGCGTCGAAGACGGTCTTTGTCTTCCCTGTCGAGTAGTCGTACGAATATCCTGTGGTCTGGAAAAGCGGATTGGTCGTCGTTGCCACATACAAGTTGTTGGTGTCGAGCGTAGAGGTCGAAAGGTTGCCTATCGGATCGCGCGACTGTGTCACCAGGCCGTAGGTGCCATCATATGCCTTGGTACTGGAGGCGTAAGTCGAGCTCGATATCCAATTCTCAGTCTTTGTCTCATTGCCTTTAGTGAGGCTTCCGAGCGAGAGGCCGTCGTACGTGTGGCGTGTCTCGCGTACTTTGTTTGAGCTCTGGTCGACTACCGTATCGTCATATGGCAGGCCGGTCGCCTGTGTGGTCGTGGAAACTGCATACAGGAATGTCTCCGTGCTCTTGTCCGAGCCGGTGTCGCTGAACGTCCCATCGGAGTTGCCAGTGACTTCGCCATAGCGAGTTATGGTCGTTACGTTTCCCGTACTCGTCGAGTACGCATAGTCTGTTGCGGTATCACGATGCGTTACTCCCGCGGAGTCGTAGTCCTGCGTTACCTGCCGCGCGAGGTTTACAAATGTGGTGTTCCCAACGAAGGTTGATGTCGCGTCCCAACGGCTGAACGTTTGCTTCACCAACTGATTGTTGGCGGCGCTCTGCACATCAATGCGGAACGGATGATTGATTTGTCCGTAGCCGTCGCTCTGTTCTCCGACTGACGTGCTAACGGAATTGCCCTGGTCGTAGTATGTCTTCGTGATCGTATTCGGGTCTGTTTCCGTGACGGTCAGGAACCCACCGAACTTTCGATTGCGGACGCCTTGGCTAAGGTACATCTGACCACCTGAATACGTGTAGTCCTTTCGATATGTGGTGCCCAAGCCGTCGCTCGTAGTGATGCTGGAGACCGTCAGGAGAGAAACAGGAAGTTCATTGTTGTTAGTGCCCTGCTGTGCGGTCTTTGAGTATGCGATCGTTGTCGTCCCGCCCTGCGGGTACGTAATGGAAGAGAGTACATCTTGCGCATTCTGGCCATTGCCGGTGAAGTTTGCATATTCGTTGTGACAAACGACGCCGCTCCAGGCTCCCCCAACGACCTGCGGCTGGGAAATTGGTGTCGGAAACGTATACAGCGTGCTGGTAGCCCAGCCCGTGCCAGCGTTCAGAAACACCCAGTTTAGAGTGCCGACCTCCGCTCGCGGCGCGAGATTGTTCGCGGGCTGGGTCATTTGATACGAGCGTACCACGTCGATCAGTCCGTCACCGTTGATGTCGACAAAGCGAATGCCGCGATCGTAAAACGTTGTGGCGTCATCGGGCGACTGATACAGCGTTGTCGTCCCGAGATCCCACGTGTGATCTGGACCACTGTCCCATCCAGTGCCGTTGTTCAGCTGGACCTGCGTTATGCCGTTTTGCGACGACACCCAATCATCGAGTCCGTCGCTATTGATATCGACAAGCTGCGAATTGTAGCCAGTCGGGGTCGGCCAAGGCATCGCTAGGGCTGGCGAGAAATTAGTAGATGAAGCACTAGTCCAAGCTGAGCCGTTTCCCAGGTAGGCGCCGGTCGATACGGAATCTACACGCTGCTCAAAGTCGGGCAAGCCGTCGCCGTTAACGTCGCCGAAAATGCCGAGTGTCGTGCGCGTACTGTCAGTGTTGAAGCTTGCAAATGCGGGAAGCACCCCGTTCCAACTCGTGCTCGCCTGCGCGACCCAGCTATACCCAGTCGATGTAGAATATGCATTCAAGAACAGCTGCTGAGTAGAACTAGCTACCATGATGGATTGCACCACGTCGGCTTTTCCGTCAGCATTCACATCGACAAAGCGCGTGCCGCGTTCGTCCGGCCTTGGTGCGTCGCAGCCGCTTTGGGTATCGCTCCAGAATTCAGGTGGAGTTACGCTCGCCGCTGAATTTGTATTGCCTTCTTGCCAAACCGTGCCAGTGAGCGTTGGCGGGGCTCCGCCATTCGATACAAATGCCGTAACGTCATTGATGCTGTTGCCGTTTACATCAGCAATCACGTGCCCGGAAGCTGCGCCGGATCCAAGACCTGCAACCGGCCAGACAAACGCCGTCGTGCTCGAAATATAGCCGAAAGTTATCGCCGGATATGAGACCTGATTCTGATGATTGGCGTCGTATCCGTTTTCTTGCACGCTTGAGAGGAGTGAGCGGTTGCCGTTGTTTCCTGTCGTATATGACAAGTTATATTCACGGACGACATTTCCGTTTACGGCCGCGGTGATCTGCGAGATGCGGTGATTGGTGGTAGCCTTGAAGCCCGGCAAATAGTTCGTGTAGGCGTCAGATCGTGTTGAGGTCGCGAATGTTACGGTGAAGACACCGTCTGTCGAACCATTTCCGGTGTATAAGATTTTCAGCGGATATATTTGCCCGCTATCCTTCGCGTAAACGTACCGTACGTAGTTGTTGTTGGTGTCGCGGATTTCTTGCAACATCCAGGTATATATCTTGGTCGAACTCGCAGACGCATTCTGCTGAGCGTTATCGCTTGCGCCGAAAGTGTACCGCGTGCCGCTCTTGTCATACATCGTCCACACATTGTTGACGAACGAGTACGCATTGAAGTGCCCATCATCGACCTTCGCACCAAACGCGGTTGTCGTCGTTGAGGTGGTCGCTAGTTCTCCGTCGATGGACGAAGTGAAGTATTGCGTGTTGTAGAGATCTTGCGAACCAGTCTTGTTGAGCCGCTTGATGTATGGAATGGTAACCGTCCAGCCATACCCGACGATGCTGTCTTCTGTTCGTTGGCTGTTGTACTGAAGTGACAGGTCTGGCTGCAGGCCATTGCGGCCTGGCGGGACGTCAATGGCGATATTCTGGATGAGCGCTCCCGACTGTCCATCCGCCTTGGGTCGCGTATTTTGCAAGGTGAAGAGTGATGGCTCAGGTGAGGTTGGATCTCCACCACCAAAGCTGCTCGATAGCGACTGCGTACTGGCGTTGGTAGTCTGCGATGAATCTGTAGTCTCGGTTGATTTTGCGTCAGTCGGTGAGGCTACTTGAGAGCCGCTACCCGCGGAAGATGCCGCGGAATCACTCTCAGCATTGGATGAAATCGAATCGACACCTGGGATCGATAGAGCTGGCGGCGGTGTCGTCGGGTCGGCTGTTTGAGTAGTTGCTCCGGTATCTGTCGCTACGGTATCCGTGCCGGCCTCTTGAGCGAGCGCAGTGCTTACTGGAGCAAGGGCAAATGAGATCGCGAGCGCAGCCGCAACGAACCTCTTGAGTGCGAGTAGCCGAACGTTCCAAAGTGTTTGCCCCAGCTCCATACGGTTTGGAAATTTAGATTGCTATGCCCGCAAGTGTACGCGAGCTAAAATCTGTCAAGCCGCAAAACGAACGCGTTTTTCGCGAGAAAAATGTTCAGAAAAGTTGACAGACCTAGAAACTGTTTCCGGAAAGCACCATCTCGGCTATCCGAGATAGTTTGCTTTCATGAAGCAAACATTTGAGTTCTCGGCTATCCGAGATGACAAAACTCAAGAAATTCTCAAGATGCGCGCGCGCACGGTCGTCAAGAAAAGTTATCCACAGTTGCATTAAAAAGCGATACACCACAGAAATTGTTGGGACGCAACGATCTGCGTCGAGTCTGTTGATCGCAATGGGGAGAGCATCATGCCGTGGCAGGAACTACCGGAAGCACCCAAGAGCGTTCTAGACGCGCTAAAGGGCAAGGCACGCATCCTAGTAGACGAGAACGTCGGTGCGGATGTTGCCCAATTTCTGAGAGACCAAGGCTGCAATGTGGAGTTTGCGGGTGATGTCGGGCTAGCTGGGAAAGATGATGCGGAGATCGCCGCGTACGCATGGCGAGAGAAAAGAATGATATGGACGCACGATAGTGATTTCTTGGACGACACGCTGCTTCCAGAGCATCGAAATCCAGGAGTTGTTGTGCTCCCCGGGGCTAACGGCGATCTGCAGTCAACGGTGGGAGGACTGCGGACAGCGCTGACAGTATTCGGACATGGGAGCCAAATCTGGTCAAAGACCAAGTCGACCGTGAGTCCCGACGGCGAAATGACTATTCGCCGCCGCAACGCGAGCGGCCAAGTAACGACCGAGCGATATAGATTGACGAAAGACGGCGCCGAGCAATGGGAAGAATAGCGCGAGAAACTTTCGGGATGTTGGAGCGGGCGATGGGAATCGAACCCACGTAACTAGCTTGGGAAGCTAGTGTTCTACCATTGAACTACGCCCGCAATCCTTTGCGATTGCTTAGTTTTTTCGACCCAACCAAATTGGCTTGGCACGATTTTGGCACGGCGGCGAGGGCCGTACACCAGATAGTTAGAGCAAACCAAGTGACATTTTGCAATCTCGGCCGTGGCCCAGCCGCCAACCAATAGGAGCCGCAAGGGAAAGCAGAAAAAATACCCGCCTCAAAGGAGCCTTCCCGTTGTTCAGATCAATCGCACGAGTGGGCGATTGCCGACGCGCCTCATTCTCGTCCTTGAACTCTTGACGTGCTGCGCCGCGGTAGTCGCCACCCCCGCGCTGTAGGCAACGATTTCACGCCTCGATCATCGACAGACGCACTTGCAAGTTGGGATCGGCTCGCTAAGGTTGAGCCCCTGAAGCTTCGCGGCGGGGGCGCGAAAGGTCTAGATTTTGAAGTGAGCATTTTTCGTCAGCGCTATGTGAGCTGGTCTTTGCAATAGACGACGGTGGTCTCTTTTCCTCTCCGCGGAATCGGAGACAATTGGCGGGGCGTGTGCCACTGATCTTCGGAGACCACCACGAGAGGCCTGGTTCTAGGCGCACCAGCGAGCGCATCCACCCGACGACTATTGCTCCCGCATACGAGATTCTATTCCGGAGAGGCCACGGCACCGATACCGCTCGATGGGTCTCCGAAATTTCGAAGGGGGGACCGCAATGCAGGTGTATCTTCGAGCAGCCGTTGTTCTGTCGTTATCCACGCCATTGATCAATTGCGGGTCTGTCGTACCGAGCCTGCAGGAATTTCCAGGAGGCCCGGCCGAAGGCCAAGTTTTGGTTCATGACATTGTAAGCAACGTCAACTGTGAAGTTCAGCAAGCCGTGTGGGCTCTGTACAAAAATCGCAAGCACACTCTGCTCGACAACTGGGGAGTCCAAATTGCACTGAGTCTCCAAGTATCGGAGAAGGGCACAGTCAACCCGACCGTTGCCTGGCTGCCGCCCAGCCCAGCAACCGCCGTGTTTAACCTCAATGCAGGGCTTAGTGCATCATCGGAGGCGACGAGAGTCGACAAGCTGAATTCGTTTTTCACCGTTCAAGAACTCTTGAAATATCGAATTTGTGTTGAGCGCACCAATGGCCCCATGTTGCTTCAAAGTGACCTAAAACTGAAAGAATGGCTCTTCGATGTTTTAGATGTCGGTGTAACAGGCCAAGTGAACTACAAGCGTGACACCCCGAAGAGCACATTTGGAAACGATGTTTTATCTCACGAGGTTAAGTTCGAAGTCATAACTGATGGCAACCTAACTCCTGGCTGGAAGCTAACAAATGTCTCCGTCAATCAAGACGCGTCATTGTTGTCTGCAAATCGAGGTCGAATACACGATTTGACGATTACGTTTGGTCCGACAGACGAAGTACTGGTTGTCGAAAGAGACGCGAGTGGCAGAGCTATCACGAGAGCCGTCGCAAGGCCGTCACAAGCAGCATTGAATTCTCACCTTGCCTCGCAGATCGGCCTTGCTGTTGCAAACAACATCAAAACTAACCTTCGCTAGGGGAGAGATGGATGGCCAAGAAAAGAGCGCGAAAGACGAAGACTGTAAAGAAAGCCGCAAAGGCAGCGGCAAAGAAACCGAGAGCTGTCCCGATACCACGCTACGCATGCACGCGGACAGCGGACGAAACGAAGTGTATTCGTTACGAATATAATCCGGAAACTCGTCAGTATGATCGCAATCGCACCATCGTCTCTTGCGAGACCTGTACTAACTTTTTGGATTGATCCATCTGCTCTTCTTTCCGCGTCTTCTTGATCGTTCATAGTTTTCCGATAATGCCAATTGTGAGAACCGCATCACGGCCGTTGGCGACAAGAAATTTACATTGGACAACGCCGAGAGCGCGCCCGACATTCGCGCCGCGATGCTCGGATTGCATTGGTAACCGAGCTGCCAGCCTCGCCAGTCGTCTCGACCGTGAGAACAGATAACGAACACGCACAGGCCGAGTCAAACGGGCGGGTAGACGGTTTTTGCGCAATGTATGATTGTAACCCCCACCAGTAGTGGGGGAATTTGGTGGCTGACAGTGAGCAGAACCGAGAGCGGTTCCAGGTCGCCTACGTCGGCGACGATGACAACAACTACAGCATGGATGTGGAGGCTTTGGCTCCGGCGCTCCTGGCGTTCGGCCAACTCCTCCGCGCCGCCAATACCGAGTTCAATCAGAACCGAGCAACCATGAAGGTGCTCGTTGATTCAAAGTTCGAGCACAAGTGCTTCCTTATAAATTTCGAGACGCTTCAAACCATCCTCGATACGGTCAAAGACTTTCTGAACGACGAGGGCGTTAAGCACGCGGCCGATGTTCTGCAGAAGGTCGGCGTCACCGCCGGCACAACGGCGGCAGGGCTGTTTGGCTATCTCAAATGGCGCAATGGTCGGAAGGTCGAATCAGCCCAAGAGGTGAAGGAATCGCCTGGTGCAGTCGTTATCAAGGTCGAAGGCGATAACAACACCTTCCAAATCGGCAGCGACGTTTTCCGGCTCTCAAAAAATCCCGAGGTCTTGGAAGCTGTCGAGGGCACGTTGACGCCTATCGAGCACAAGGAAGCCAAAGCGATTGAGTTTCGGAAGGATGACAAGCCGCTCGTCACCTTTAAAGAGAACGATGTCAAAGCGATTGTTGCTTCGTGTGAAGACCCTGGCGGCGTCGAGTTCGTCGAGGAAGACGAAGAAGAGCCAAAGGTCGTAACTGCCGTTTTGTATTCTCATGGACCGGTGTTCGAGCCCAAGGCGCCTAACTGGCGCTTCCTGTATCGGAAAAAACCGATCTACGCCGACATCAGGCAAACGAACATCGCAAAGGAAGCGGTGAAGCGCGGCGCCTCGTTCATGAACGACCGCTACAAAGTGAAAATGGAAGTCACGCCGCCAAACGATGAACACCTCGAGACTCACTACAAGATCATCGAGGTATTGGACTTCACGCCCGCTGAACAGCAGATCAGCATGAAGCTCAGGGCGGGGAAGAAAAAGCCCGTGAAGAAACGAACTGCCAAATGAAAAAGCCTCCCCTTGCGGAGAGGCCCCATCATTAGCCGCGCGATAATCGGCAGGGGGAAGCGATGAAGGCTGACGATCCACGCTTGATTCAAGCGCATAAGGAGATGACGGAGCGCATCGAGAAGTACGAGGAGCGCATCGTCACTGTCTTGAAGGCCCACCTCGGGGCAGAGCAGGTCTTGAACGATCTGCGTCCCGTCGATGGAAGAAACGTAGCTTCGCAAGCAAGATAGACATCGGTGAAAAGCTGCTGATTGACGAGCTTCACCCGCATGTCTGGACAATCCTACGGGCGGGCAACGATCTCAGAAACGCCGTCGCTCATGGACACAAGGAAGGCGTTATAGCGGCCAAAATGTGAGCTCCGCAACGCCTATCGGGATTCTCTAATCCCTGAACGAAAAGGCGACGCAGACAAGCTGACTGAAACACAGCTCGTGGTCGTCGCGTTTTCTATGGCGAGCAGCTTCTTGGTCGTTGCCAAAGACCGACTAGAAAAGAAAAAGAAAGCCTAGTCTTTGTGTTTGGTAAACAACCCACGGGGCAATGATTTCAGCACCTTCGCGACCGTCTCGCCACCAATAAGCGAGCCGGCGATAGCTAAGGCTGTCGCGCTGTCAGCACCGATGGTGTGCAGCAGCCCAGTGGCTCCGATGAAAAACGCACTGTTCGATGCGCTGCTATAAATCGTGTCGTGGTTCTTGTTCCACCACTTACCAATAGAATCCTTGAAGGCGTGAACGATCTCGACGATCTCTTTCTCCTTCACCTCGTTCTTTTTGAACTGCTGAACCGCGGCCTTTATGCGCTCTAACTCGGCGTGAATTTCCTCGAACTGCGTAATTGAAGCGTCCAACTTCTTGATCGCGTCGGGATCGTTCGGCCGCTCGTCTCGGAGCTTGGCAATCTTGTCTTCGATTTGGAGTTTCAACGCCTCGATGGCGAGGAGGATCGATTTCTCGTCGGCCTCGATGGCTTTGCCGATTTTGGTCTTAGCCTTCCCGCCGCCTCGGGGCTTCGGATTGAGGCGGTTGAGCATCCGCTCAAGCTCTTTGATGGTGAAAAATCGAACGTTCGGATAGCGCTCGGTTTGAATACGGGGCGACTCGGGCAGCGAGAGGTTCGATACGAGCCAGTATTCGTCAACATCCTGGACCTTCCGCGACCGCGCATAGGCGATAGTGCCGGAGAATTTCTCCGGGAGGTCCCGTGCATTCCTCGTCAATGCAATCTCGACGACAAACCGCCGGTAACGGCCTAACTCCTGGCGCGTGAGGACCAGGTCCCAGCGCGGGCGGTCACCGAGATCCATTTCACGCTGGATTTCAAACTTCGCAGCTTCAAACAACTTCGTTAAATGCTCGACAGTTTCCTTCTCGCCGGCATCGTATGCAGGCACAGCCTTCCTAGCCATTCCCCGGCCCTCCCAATTCGGGAGCATACCCGCAAAACGGGTGATTGCGTCACGGGCTATCTGGCTAATGGCTGTCAAAATGTCGGCCTAGCCCGCTGCTCGGCATAATCGGCAGGCGTATAGGCGTAGCCGTCTACTTTCCGCTGATCCGGCAGATGCTCCAGGGCGAGCAGTGCCAGCTCCACCATCCGTGGAAGTTTCTCGGTCGATTTCTCCCAAGTGATGATCGTCTGCCGGGAGCCGAGTCCCAGCGCCATCCGCAGCGCGTCCTGGGTGAAGCGGTTGCGCCTGCGCCAGTCAGGAAGATCAGTACCGAGCATGGGAGCGCTCCGGCATGTCCAAAAACTGTACGTCCAGTGACTGGACATTTTCGCTTTGATTCGTCATCAAGAACCTCAAAACTGCTAGGAAAACCGGACTTGGGCAGAATGAGGATAGCGCGACATCCTTAATATTCGGCTAAGTGCTGTCGGGAAAATTAGCGGCTCATGGACGCTCTCATGATGGCGACCGGAGGGAGCTGTTCGAGAGTGTTCTTGAGGCGTGTGGGTTGAGCGAGCGGAGCGAGTTCCGTTTCGGGCCGTCCTTTATGTCCATTTCCGCAGTCGCCGATCAGTGTCTTTGCTATTGGAAACGAAGCCGAGACATTAGCAGCGACGCCCTTTATGGCGGATTGTGCAGCGGCCCCATTCACGACGAACACACCATTGGTGGTGTACATCAGCGTGGCCGCAGCTCACGCAGTCAGGCGTGATAATCCGAGCGTAAGCTGCTCGTCTTCCCGTTTGATGTGCTCCACAGTATCCCTGGCCGAGACGGCGTCTCGCGCCAAGCGCTTTGGCGCCTCTGCCCTCACGCTTGTTAACGCCTTGGCAAGAATCCAGGTGCGCCGGATTGTGGCGGTGTTATGATCTTCGTCCGGGCTAAGGACGTGCATGAGTGGGGCGTGCACATGGTGGGGCGGTCTTACCTGATATTCGATACGGCGATCGGCCGCTGCGGCATCGTCTGGAGCGGCGCCGGGATCGTGGCCGTGCAATTGCCGGAGGCGCGGGAGCTCGACACCCGCCGCCGGATTTTTCAGGTCCATCCCGAGGCGCGCGAGCAGCGGCCGTCCGGCAATACCGAGCTTGCGATCGAGGCCGTCGCGGCCTTTCTGCATGGCGAGGCCGCCGATCTCCCCGACATCAGCCTCGACATGAGCGGCGTGCCCGGATTCAACCGGCGTGTCTACGACTTCGCCCGCGCCATTCCGCGCGGGGAGACCCGCACCTATGGCGAGATTGCCAAGGCGCTGGGCGCCTCAGGTGCCTCGCATTCGGTGGCGCAGGCGATCGGCAAAAATCCCTTCATGATCATCGTGCCCTGCCATCGCGTGCTCGAGGTCGGGAACTACGCCGACCGGATCTCGCCCTATGGCGGGGTGATCTCGAAACGCCGGCTGCTCTCGCTCGAGGGCGCCCATCCGGTCGCCAGCAAGACGCTGTTCGAGGTGCTGCTGCCCGTTGCCCCGCCGCGCGCGAGCTAAAGCGCGAGGGTACTCGCGCTTTAGCCTTCTTTTTTTTGGGCATGATCTTATCGGAAAACCGCTAACACTTTTCCGGATCATGCCTAGATACGTGGGATGGAAGCGACCACGCTGAAGACGACGCCTTCGATGACGGTGTCGCGGTTTCGCTGCGATGCGGGACCGGACGACAAGCCGTTTGCCGAATACCGCACCGGCCATTCGCTCGCTTATGTCCGCGAAGGCAGCTTCGGCTGCCGTTGCCGGGCCGGCTTCTTCGAGCTGGTGGCGGGCTCGGTGCTGGTCGGCCATCCCGGCGAGGAATACACCTGCACACACGAACACGTCAGCGGCGACGAGTGCCTGTCGTTCTTCATCGGCGAGGACCTCGTCGAGGCGCTGGGCGGACGGCGCGAAGTCTGGCAGGTCGGCGCCACGCCGCCGCTGCCCGAGTTGATGGTGCTGGGCGAGCTGGCCCAGACGGCAGCAGATGGCAACAGCGATCTGGGCATCGACGAGATCGGCCAGATTTTTGCGGGCCGCTTTGTCGAGGTGGTCTCGGGCAAGGTGCGCAAACAGGTCGCGCCGACGGCGCGCGACCGCCGCCGCGCGGTGGAGAGCGCGCTGTGGATCGACAAGAATTCAGCAAAGGATATCGACCTCGACGACGCCGCGCGGCAGGCGGGCCTTAGCCCGTTCCACTTCCTGCGCCTGTTCAGCGGCGTGCTCGGCGCCACCCCGCATCAATATCTCGTGCGCTCGCGGCTCCGTCACGCGGCGCGCCTCTTGAGCGATGACGACATCGCGGTCACCGACATCGCCTATGACGTCGGTTTCGGCGACCTCTCCAACTTCGTCCGCACCTTCCATCGCGCCGCCGGTGTATCGCCGACGAAGTTTCGCCAGGCCGCGCGCGGGATGCGCAAGATTTTCCAAGAGCAGCTTGCCCTCAACTGAGTAGGGTCGTCTCCGACAGCGCGCCGCCACGCGTGCGCTTTTGGAATGGAGACGATCATGTATGACCACATCGGATTGCGCGTTGCCGACCTCGACGCCAGCATGCGGTTCTATACCGCGGTGCTCAGCCCCCTCGGCTATGTGCTGTGCTCGAGCGGCGACGGTTATGCCGGCTTCGGGCCCAAGGGCGAGCCGGCGCTCTGGCTGCATCTGAACAAGGGACGCAAGGCCGACGGCGCTCATATCGCCTTCCGCGCCAAGGACCATGACGGCGTGAAGAAATTCCACAGCGAAGGCCTGAAGTCCGGCGGACGCGACAATGGCGGCGCGGGTCCGCGCAAGGACTACAGCCCGACCTACTACGCGGCGTTCCTGATCGACCCCGACGGCAACAATGTCGAAGCGGTTTGCACGTGAGGTCGTGACGAACGCGCGCTCCACATACTCCGTCATTCCGGGGCGGTGCGCAGCACCAGACCCGGAATCTCGAGATTCCACAATGCGCAATTGCGCATTGGGGTTCGCGCTTCGCGCGCCCCGGAATGACTCCCTCATAGGACACCCCTCATGGCCTCCATTCACAACGACATTCCTCTCAACGCCCCCGCTCACAAAGTGTGGGAAGCGGTGCGCGATTTCGGTGCCTTGCACGAGCGTCTCGTGCCGGGCTTCGTCACGGCGTGCCAGCTCAACGGCGATGCGCGCATCGTGACCTTCTCCAATGGCTCGGTGGCGCGCGAGGTGCTGGTCGATTGCGACGAGGCGCGGCAGCGGCTGGTCTATGCGATCAACAACGAGCGGCTGAAGCATTACAGCGCCTCGGTTCAGGTGATCGCCGACGGCGAGGCGAAATGCCGGCTGGTCTGGACCATCGACATGCTGCCGAACGAGCTCGCTGCTTACGTCCAGGGGCAGACGAAAGAGGCGGTGCACGCCATGAATAGGGCATTCCCGGGCTAAAGCGCGATGGCCTAGGCTGAAGTGTTATCGCGCTTTAGCCTTTTTTGTTTGCGCACGATCTTTCGGAAAACCGCTGCGCACTTTTCCGGATCGTGCTTTGGCGGTTCCTCTGTGACGATTTTCACAGAGCCCTGCCCGCGCCGGCTCTAACCATGGCCCCATGCGTCCGTTTGGCTCCGCCTCGCCGCGGCGCCACGGATGCAGGGAGCAAGCCAAGGGAGCTAGCCATGAGAGGTGCTGACAAGGTGATCTGCCAGGCGGCCGCGGTGCTGCTGCTGTTTTCCATCACGAGCGCGCCGGCCCGCGCGCAGATCGCAGGTCTCGGTGGCGGCGGAGGGGCCGGCGGTCAAGACATGATGACCCAGATGGCGCCGATGCTGGAGATGATGAAGGCGAGGATGGGCAAGCGCCGCTTTGCCATGCTGATGCAGACCATGGGCCCGATGATGAGCCGCATGATGGAGAACGGCAGCCTTGGTGGCATGATGGGCGGTGGCGGTTTTGGAAGTGGTGGCCTTGCTACTGGTAGCCTTGGTGGCGCCGATTTCGGCGGCGGCTATGGCGGCTACGCGCCGATGGGCAGCATGGGCATGGGCGGCGGCGACATCATGGGCATGCTCGGCGGTTCGGGCGGCGGCGACATGATGGCGATGATCCCGCAACTGATGCGGCTCGCGAATATGGGCGGCGGTGGCGGCCATCGCCGCCACAGGCATCACTAATCCGCGACTCTCGACAGAGCGGGCGGGATGTCCGGCTGCGTCTTGCGCGGTCCCCAGCGCGTCAGCACGACGCTGGAGCAGGACAGCGTTCCAAGCACGACCATCGAGCTTGCCGCAAGCCAGAAGAAGCTCTGCGCGGTCGCTTCATGCGTCGACAGCCACCAGCCGCAGACCGCGATGAACACGAGCCGCGCGGTCTGTGCCAGCACCGGCCCCAGCACCTTGGCCGCGCCTTGAGATGAAAAATACATCGCCGTGGCGAGGCCCATGAAGGCGTAGAACGGCGCGACGGTGGACAGATATTGATGGCTGGTCGCACGCACGGTCGCGCTGTCGGTAAAGATATTGACCCAGAGATCGGGGAAGATGGCGACGAGGCTCGCGGGCGTGCCGACGGCGAGAAACGCGGCCACGCCGGCCGTCCAGGCAATGCGGCGCGCGCGGGCGATCTTGCCAGCGCCGATCGCCATGCCGACCATCGGCACCGAGGCAATGCCAAACGCGAACGCGATCGAGATCAGCAAAAATTCGAGCCGCGCGCCGACGCCGTAGCCGGCGAGGATCGCGGTGCCGAATTTCGCCAGCATGTGGGTGAGGATCGAGATGGTCAGCACCGATTGCAGCGGCGAAAAGCAGGCGATCGCACCCACTTTCAGGATGTCGAAGAACATCGCCCACTGGACCTTCAAGCCGGCCAGCTTGGGCACGACGCGGGCGCGGCCGGAAAACAGGTACCAGCTCATCACGCCGATGTTGATCGTGTAGGCGGTCAGTGCGCCGGCGGCGACGCCGCGCATGCCGAATTGCGGGATCGGCCCAAGCCCGAGACCCAACGTGCCGCCCAAAATGATCTGGCACACCGCCGAATTGAGCATCAACAGCGACGGCAGCTTCATGTTGCCGGTGCCGCGCAGCACGCCGGCCAGGGTATTGAGCAGCCAGGCCAGCACCGCGCCGCCGAAGAACACCTGCGTGTAGGCGATCGCCTGCGCCAGCACGTTGCCGCGGCCGCCGAGCAGTTCGAGCAGATGCGGCCCGAAGATCAGCATGCCCAGCATGAAGACGAGGCCGAAGGTGATGCCGATCAGGAGCGCATGCGCGGCAAGCGTTCCGGCGCGCTCGCGGTCGCCCGCACCCAGCGCGCGCGCGATCGAGGAAGCCACAGCGCCGCCCATGGCGCCGCCGGACATCGTCATCATCAGGATCACGCACGGAAAAACCAGCGCCATCGCGGCGAGCGATTCCACCCCTAAGCGTCCGATATAGGAGGTTTCCGCGATGACCACGCAGGTGCCCGCGGACAGTCCGATCACGTTCGGCCAGGCGAGGCTGAGCAGCGTGCGCAGGATCGGCCCGTCGACCAGCGCGCTGCGAGGCGCACCAGGCCTCGCCGGCCGCGATGGCGGCGGCTCGGGACGCTCCTCCTCATCGACCGGAAGCTCGGCGACGCCGACGTCGGACATTTCCTCTCCGAAAAGCTCTTTGCAGCGCTACGGCGATTTGACCGCGGCGTCTTGCGAAAATGATCGCGTTCACCGCCAATTGACCGGATTCAACCCATGAACGAACGCGATGAATGGCCCGTGTTAGCACGCCACGCGCCAATTCCACCTGCGTCCGGCGCACAGGCCCCCTGCGGCAGTGCATTTCGGCACATGGAAGGTACTTTACTCCCCCGCAAGCGGGGTGAGGTGGAGTGCGCGGATCGAATCTTCGCTAGCCGACGCTCCACACCAGCGGCGGCTTGCCGCCTGCACCGGCTTTCAGCCTGACGCCAATATGCCGCCCACATCCCGCAGCGAGACCTTCGCACAATCCTTCCAGCACCTTCGCCATAGCCGGATGATAATCGGCGACGTCGTCCATCAACGTCCAGCTCCGCTGACGGATCTCGAAGCCATGTTCGGACTGCACAAGATCGGCCGCATCGTCCTGCGCGGCGAGCAGCGCGTTCAGGAAGGCCGCAAACTCCTTCGCGCCACCGTGGCTCATCCCCAGCGCCGCCGCGACCTCGTCAAAACTCTGCATGCCGATCAGCTTGCCCGTCAGATGCAGCAGATATCCGGCATCCCCAGGACCGAACAACTGCACCATCACCGGCGCGGCCGTGCGAACGTATTCCATCGCATAGTTACGATAGGCCTTTTCGAGCCGTGGTTTTGGCCAGCTCGCGACCGGCAGCGCCGGCGCACTGTTCGCATCGAATAGTGGGGCTTCGAGATGACGCGCGAATACAAGGCGCTGGTCGAGCTCGAGCGGATGATCGTACTGGTAGTAGTAACCTTCGAGCCCGTCCTGGCCGTCAACGCTCTGCTTGGTGCAGACGAAGCCGAGCCTGAGATCACCGAGCACGACGCCATTGTTGGCGTGCCAGCCGCGCAGCATCGCGCGCGACACTTCGCCGGGAATGCCGCAGATCGCGGGGCCCTTCCAGATCCAGCGCGGGGGCGGATAGCGGATCCAGGCCTTGGCGTCGCTCTCATACATGTATTCGACATGCACGCCGCCGATCCAGTTGGAGAGATAGTGATATTGCGCGGCCGCGACCGCCGGCGGCAGATGACGGAGCCCGAGCTTGTCGAGCCCAGGCAGGAAGCGCTCGTGCTGCTGGCGGCGAAACACGCGGAAGACGAATTCAGCCGCATCCGCCGTGCCGCGCCGCGTCACCACGGTGAGGATCAGGCCGGTGAAATAGGCGTGATAGAGATCGGCGATGGCGCGCCAGCGTTGCCACTGGGCTTGCTGTTCGGCGGTGTCCGCTGCGGTGCCCATGTTCGCTCCCCGGCTTGTTGTTATCGTTGAAGCCGCAACACTTTACCCTGTCGTCCCGGGCAAGCGAAGCGCGACCCGGCACCCACAACCACAGGGAGCGGTTGTGGCGCGAAGCTCTCAACCCAGTGTCTTCGCCAAACCACTCCCTGGGGTTATGGGTCCTGGCCTTCGCCAGGACGACACCGGAGAGTGGGCTAGCGGCTACACCCGGAAATGCTTGCTCAGCTTCAGGCCCTGCGCCTGGTAGTTCGAGCCGATGCGCTGGCCGTACATGGCGTCGGGCCGCGCCAGCATCTTCTCGTAGACGAGGCGGCCGACGATCTGGCCGTGCTCGAGGATGAAGGGCACTTCGCGCGAGCGCACCTCGAGCACGGCGCGGGCGCCTTGCCCGCCGGCGCCGGCATAGCCGAAGCCGGGATCGAAGAAGCCGGCATAATGCACGCGGAATTCGCCGACCAGGGGATCGAACGGCACCATCTCCGCGGCGTAGTCCGGTGGCACCTGCACCGCTTCCTTGGAGGCGAGGATGTAGAACTCGCCGGGATCGAGGATGAGGCTGCCGTCAGGACGCGCCGAGATCGGCTCCCAGAAATCCTCGACCGCGTAGCCGGCGCGGCGATCGACATCGACGACGCCGGTGTGGCGCTTGGCGCGATAGCCGACGAAGCCGCCGCCCTTCTCGCCGGAGAGATCGACGGAGACGGCGACGCCGCCGGTGAGATCGGCCTCGTCGATATCGACGAGGCGCTCGGTCGCATGCAGCGCCTCGAGCTGGTCGATGTTGAGGATGGCATCGCCGGTGCGGAAGCGCACCTGGGACAGGCGCGAGCCCTCGCTCACCAGCACCGGAAACGTTTTTGGGCTGATCTCGGCGTAGAGCGGGCCGTGATAGCCGGCGCCGATCATGTCGAAGCGGCGGGTGCCGTCGGCGATCACGCGGGTGAAGACGTCGAGCCGGCCGGTCGAGCTTTTCGGATTGGCGGCCGCGACGATCTCCGGCGGCAGCGCGAGGCTCTCGAGCAGCGGCACGATGTAGACGCAATTGGTCTCCAGCACCGCGCCGTCGGCGAGGCTGAACTCGTGCAGCTTCAACTCGTCGATGCGCTCCGCGACGGTGGCGCCGGGCCCGGGCAGGAAGCTCGCGCGCACGCGGTAGGCGATGTCGCCGAGGCGCAAATCGAGGCTCGCCGGCTGGATCTGGCTCTCGACGAAGTCGTAGGCGGGCAGGATCAGCCCGCCATCCGCCATCGCCGCGATCATGCGGTCGGGCAGGATACCATTGGCGTCGGCGGCGACCGTGAACGTCAACCGGTGGTCCTCATCTCGGGTCAAACGCATCCAAAAATGCGGAAAAACGAACGTTTTACCGCTATCCGATGGATGCCTTGACGAAAAGGGCATGGCGGAATATGAGCATGACTTATCCCGTGGTGATTTGAGCCGGCCGGCTTGCAGCCACGTTAAATAAATCGCTAAACAGGCCGGGGACCTCTGTGATCCCGGCCAGTGGAGATATCCAGGCCGGTTTTTTTGTGACCATTTTCGAACTGGTCACGTTGGAGGTCCTATGTCGAAGTCCCCGGCGTCCGCCGCGCAATACCGTCCCGAAACCCGCCTGGTCCATTCCGGCACCCTGCGCTCGCAATATGGCGAGACGTCCGAGGCGCTGTTCCTCACGCAAGGCTACGTCTACGCGAGCGCCGAGGAATGCGAGGCGCGATTCAAGGGCGAGGATCCCGGCTTCATCTATTCGCGCTATTCCAACCCGACGATCGCGATGTTCGAGCAGCGCATGATCGAACTCGAGGGCGCCGAAGCCGCCCGCTCGGCAGCAACCGGCATGGCGGCGGTGACGACCGCGATCCTGGCGCCCTTGAAGGCTGGCGATCATGTGGTGGCCTCGCGGGCGCTGTTCGGCTCGTGCCTCTACGTGGTGCAGGATCTGCTGCCGCGCTACGGCATCGAGACCACGCTGGTCGACGGTCTCGATCTCGACCAGTGGCAGCGCGCGGTCAAGCCGAACACCAAGACGTTCTTCCTGGAAAGCCCGACCAATCCGACGCTCGACGTGCTCGACATTCCCGCCATCGCCGAGATCGCGCACAAGGGCGGCGCGCGACTCGTCGTCGACAACGTGTTCGCAACGCCGATCTGGCAGAGCCCGCTCGCGCTCGGCGCCGATGTCGTCGTCTACTCCGCGACCAAGCATATCGACGGCCAGGGCCGCTGCCTCGGCGGCATCATCCTGTCGTCGGAATCCTTCATCGCCGAGCACATCCATAACTTCATGCGCCAGACCGGGCCGTCGATCTCGCCGTTCAACGCCTGGGTTTTGCTCAAGGGGCTGGAGACGCTCGGCGTGCGCGTGCGTGCGCAGACCGACACCGCGGCCCGCGTCGCCGAGGTGCTCGCGAGCCATCCCAAGATCTCACGGCTGATCTATCCCGGCCGCGCCGATCATCCGCAGGCGGCGCTGGTGAAGAAGCAGATGCGCGGCGGCTCGACGCTGGTCGGCTTCGAGGTCAAGGGCGGCAAGCAGGCCGCGTTCCGCGTGCTCAATGCGCTGAGGCTCGCCAAGATTTCCAACAATCTCGGTGACGCCAAGAGCCTGGTGACGCATCCGGCAACCACGACGCATCAGCGCCTGAAGCCGGAAGACCGCGCCGCACTCGGCATCAGCGAGGGCTTTATCCGCTTCTCCGCAGGGCTCGAGCACGCCGATGATCTGATCGAGGATCTCACCGCGGCGCTGGAGAAGGCGTAGCCACGTACTCAAAATCGTAGGGTGGGCAAAGCGCAGCGTGCCCACCATTCACGATCTCACTGCCGATAGATGGTGGGCACGGCGCGCGAAGAGCGCGCCCTTGCCCACCCTACAAGAGCTCACATCGGCCGGTAGGTGCGCACGTTCGCAGGTACGTTGACGCCGAGCTTGATCTGGCCGACGGAGCGGATGATGTCGTCGCCGAGGAGCTGCGCGAAGCAGGCGTAGCCCCAATCATTCATGTGCAGGCCGTCGGAGATCACGAAGCTCTCGACCGGAATGTCCTGCTTCTCGTGCCAGTCGCGCATCACCTCGAAGCGCGGGAAGATACCGACGTGGCGGAGCTCCGCGACGCGGCCGAGCAGCTTCACCATCTTGCCGGCGCTCTCGGGGCGCTCGGTGACGCGCGGCGAATATTGCGGATCGACCAGCACGATGTCGGCATCGCCGACCGCCTGGATGCGCGTGATGCCGTCCTCGACGAGCTTTGCAGTGTCGCCGGGATCGAGGTTGCGCAGCACCGCGTTGGTCCCGACCTGCCAGATCACGAGATCCGGATGCACGTCGATCACCTCCTTCTGGAGGCGCTTCATCATCTCGGGCGCGTCCTCGCCGCCGACACCCGCGTTGATGACGGTGATGTCGGCAGTCGGATATTGCCGGTGCAGTTGCGCGGCGAGACGGTTCGGATAGTTGAAATCGGGCGAGCTCGCACCGAAGCCCGCGGTCGACGACGATCCGAACGCGACGATCACGACCGGCTTGCCCGCGACCAGCTTGCTGGCGACATGCGGCAGCGAGCCCATCGATTTCGCGCCACCCTTGTGCGCGTCCTTGGGCGGCAGGCACGGCACGCGGCTAAAGATGTCGCCGGCGGATTTGGCGACCTGCTTGACCTTGTCGATGGCCCGCGCGGTGAGGCCACGCTGCTCGGGAGATTCCTGCTGGCTGGTCGCAGGGGTCGTGGTCTGCGGCCCGGGCGCCGGACTAGCGGCCTGCGGGGCCGTCGGCGCGACGGCCACAGCCTGCGCGCAGGCGGGCGACAGGGTTACAGGCATCAGCAGCGCAGCCGCCATGGGCGCAGCCAGCCATGCCGTCAGGCCAAAAGGGCGGAAAGAACTCATTTACGCTAAACCTCAGTTTTGCTGCTGGGCCGGACCGAGATGGGCGGCATCGACGACAAACTGCGCCAGCGCCCGGCCAAGGCAATCATGGACCTGTTTCGCCAACTCCGGTCCGCGCGACGGATTGAACAGGTCGAACTGACCCTGATCATTCCATTGACGCATGATCGCGAAACGATCGAACAGCGGGATATCATGCTCCTGCGCCACCACGCGCATATTATCGAGATAGGGCGGCACCGAGATCATCGTTTCGGTCCGCGGGCTGTACTGCAAGTTCATCAATATAACGTCGGCCCCCGCATTTTGCAGCGCAGTAACGCCATCCGTGACGGCACTGCGGAACTCATCGGGATCGATGGATCGGATAGCATCCACGGTCCCGGTCTGCCAGATGACCAAAGTAGGCTTTTTTGCTTCCATCAGCTTAACGAAGCCGGATGCGGCCTCTTCTGCGGTCTTCTTGCTCTGTAGTTCTACGGAGACGTGCACCGGTTCCGACGGCAGCTTCTCCTTCAAGATCGCCTGAAGCCGGGCCGGATAGGAGCTTTCTTCCGACGACGGGATGGTGGTCGACCGGCTGCCGATGACCAGGATTTCGAGCGGTTTTTCGCTCTTCACCGTTTCGGCGACCCTCGGGATCTGGCTTTCGGTGGCGAGCAGATAGGACGGCACCTCGCATGCCGCAGGCCCTGCGGGAGCTTGAGGCGCAGCATTATCCTCGGCGCGCACAGAAGGCGCGGCGAGAGCACCGCATAGCAGGACCAGGCTCAGGAGAACCTTCGCCTTCATCAGCCCCCTCCCGCCAAATCGGCGTTGCCGACGGCGTTTTTGGTTTTCGAACCGCTCTTGTCAGCCACCTGCTTGTACCACGAAATCACCCAGGCCATCCCCCACATGATCAGGATTCCGCAGAGACTAATCAGCGCATGCATGCCCGGGCCGCCGGACACCTCGGCCAGGATGAAATGGCCGGCAAAGGCCAGGAACACGCCGAGGCAGAATATCTCCAGCGAATGCTGGCCGCAGAGGATCAGCGGCCTCAGGAGGGGCGATTTCAGGCCCGGCCAGTCCCGCGGCAGGAAGCGCACGGTGAGCGCGGCCAGCGCCAGGAAATGCGTGAAGCGCAGCACGTCCAGGTCGGTCTTGTCGATCGGATACATCCACTGCTCGATCCGCTTCGGCATGAAGTGGGAGAGCTGCGGCAGGTACCAGGTCAGCGTCACGTAGAACGCCGCGGCCAGATAGGCGATCGAGATCCACATCGTCACGGGTGATGCCAGGATCCGCGACATGCGCCGCGCACCCCCGAGCGCACACCAGGCGCCGAACACGAACAGCAATTGCCAGGCGAGTGGGTTGAAGGCCCAGAACCCATTCGGATAGGCCGAAAAATAGAGATCGAACTCCCAGGTCACCACGTAGAGCACGACCGACAGGCCGAGCGTGAGATCCGGCTTCCATTTCATCAACCAGAGGATCAGCGGCAGCGCCAGCATCAGCACGATATAAAGCGGCAGCACGTCCATGTTGACGGGCCGGAAGCGCAGGAGCAGCGCCTGCACGATGGTGACGTCGGGCTGCTTGAGGAAATCCATGATGCCCATCTCTTCCGTGTAGAGCGGGTTCTCGAAGCTGGTCGCGACGTAGGAGATTTCCGCGAGGAAGATCGTGAACAGGAAGACGTGGGCGACATAGATCTGCCAGACCCGGCGCAGGATGCGCGCGGTGGCGATGACGAAGCCGGAGTCCAGCATCGCGCGGCCGTAGACGAAGGCTGCGGTGTAGCCGGAGATGAAGATGAATATCTCGGTGGCGTCGCTGAAGCCGTAGTTGCGGATGGTGAACCAGGTCAGCAGGTTTGGCGGCAAGTGGTCGATGAAGATCAGCCACAACGCCAGCCCGCGGAAGAGGTCGAGCCGAAGCTCGCGCTCGCCGATGACGGGCAGCGTAATGGCGGGCGCCGCCGCGCGCGGCTTCGCCTCCACGGCGGACTTGGCATCCGCGGTTCCCGCGACCGGCGATCCCGTCACTTGGTCGGCAATGGTCATCGGGCCAAAACCCTTGCGCAAATCGCGGCGTTTGAGGAGTGTACCGGGCCGGAGGCCTGCTCGCAAAGCGACCGGATCACATTGGGGTGTAACTACGGTGCCAATTCGGGCGGCACGATGTCGCTGACGCCGCGGGCCACGATTGGTTCCCGGCTAGGTTTTCGTTATGATGGCAACCATGTACCGTGCCGTGACCCGCCAGATCGAAGTGACCGTCGAGCCGAACTTTGTCCCGGAGCAGTCGTCGGCCGAGCGCTCGCGCTACTTCTGGTCCTACACCATCGTGATCACCAATTCCGGCGACGAGACCGTGCAGCTCAAGACGCGGCACTGGATCATCACCGACGCGACGGGGCGGCAACAGGAGGTCAAGGGCGAAGGCGTGATCGGCGAGCAGCCGATCCTCGGGCCCGGCGAGCGCTACGAATACACCTCCGGCGTCCCGCTCTCGACCGCCTCGGGCTTCATGACCGGCCGCTACCAGATGGTCAACGAAAGCGGCGAGCGCTTTGAGATCGACGTGCCGACGTTTTCGCTCGATAGCCCGGACGGCGGCAAGCGGGTGTTGAACTAAGGCGTTCGCGCTGATCATTACACCACAGCTGTCATGCCCCGGCTTGACCGGGGCATCCAATACGCCGCGGCTCTTCGATTCAATCACTGTCGTCTCTGGAATACTGGATCGCCCGATCTATCGGGCGATGGCACCGCGTGTGTGGGTAGCCGGCCGCCATTGTGAAAGTCGAGCCGATGAACCCGTCACATCACCCGTATCGGAAGCGTCACCTTCACGCCCCGTCCAGCCGGAAACAGCGCTTCGAGGATCACGAGGTCGGAGCCGAGATAGCCGCGCTGGGAGGTGTAGATGGCCTGGACGCCGGGGACGCGGCGGCGGTTGCAGGCGCTGCGAACGTTGCTTTCGGCAAAGCGCGGAAAGACGCCGGTCTGGCGGATCGCAACGCGGCCGTGCTCGGGACCTTGAGCCACTCGCAAGACGACGGCGCCGGCGGAGGTGCAATCGGGATTGGTCGACCAAGCCTGATAGAGCATCAGTGGCCGGCCCGAAGCAACCACCTTGTCGGCCTGCGCGAGGCCCGCCGACATCAACGACGCAACGATACTCAGTACAATTCGCATGGTATCCCCCAAAGCCCAATGGCGAGCGACGATACACGCGGAAATTGCCGCGCGTCGAGAGAGCGCGCGGGATTGCGGGAGATTTTCGTGGGATTCTTTTACGGGGGCACGTAGGCGTGGCGGGTTACGCCTAGCGAACTGCGCTTCGCGCAGTCGCAAGGCTAACCCGCCCTACGAAATCTATGCGTTCTCGACACCGGCCTCATCCGGCGAGAACTCGTACACCGAGCTACAGAACTCGCAGGTCACGACGACCTTGTCGTCCTTCACCATCGCGGCGCGATCGTCCGGCGAAAAGCTCTTCAGCATCGCTGCCACCGCATCGCGCGAGCAGGAGCATTCCGCTTTCAGATTATGCGGATTGAACACGCGCACGCCGCGCTCGTGGAAGAGGCGGTACAACAGCCGCTCGCCGGAAAGATCGGGATCGATCAGCTCGACGTCCTCGACCGTGCCGATCAGCGAGCGCGCTTCGACCCAGGCATCGTCCTCGGCAACCGTGTGCGGCGTGGTGCCTTCGGGCGCGTCGCCGGGATGCAGGTCGGCCTGTCGCGCGCGCTCCGGAGCCTTCGGCAGGAACTGCATCAAGAGGCCCCCGGCGCGCCAGCGGCGCTTGCCGCCGTCGCTCGAGCGCCATTCCTCGCCGACGGCGAGGCGCACCTGGGTGGGGATCTGCTCGGAGCGCAGGAAGTACTCATGCGCGGCATCTTCCAGGCTGCCACCGTCGAGTGCGACGAGCCCCTGGTAGCGGCTCATATCCGCGCCCTGGTCTATGGTCATGGCGAGATGGCCGCGGCCGAGCAGCGAGCCGGAGTCCTTGGCCTCGCCGAGCCGCGAGGCGTCGTAGCGGGCATAGGCGCGCAGGCGGTCGGGCGCATTGAAGTCGACCACCAGGAACGACACCGGGCCGTCGGTCTGGGCCTGGAGGATGAAGCGGCCCTCGAATTTCAGCGCCGAGCCAAGCAGCGTCGTCAGCACGATCGCCTCGCCGAGTAGCTTGCCGACCGGCGCGGGGTAATCGTGCTTGGTGAGGACCTCGTCGAGCGCAGGCCCGAGCCGGGTCAAGCGCCCGCGCACGTCGAGCGCATCGACCTCGAAAGGCAGCACCGCATCGTCGACGGGAACGGAAGACGGCGCGCGAACCGGGCTTTCGGGCCCGGCTTTGATGTCAGGGGATTGGGAGACCATGGCGCTCTATCTGGGGTCGGAGGAGATGAAATGGAAGGGGCGCGGGGCAACGCAGCCCGGACGCTGTTTTGATCGCAAACGATACAGCAAATTCGGCGTCGTCCTGGCTTTCGCCAGGACGACGCTTCGGATCTACGCCACCGCGTCGAATTACTTCACCGCGTCAAAGCACCAAGCCAAGATACCCTTCTGCGCGTGCAGGCGGTTTTCGGCCTCGTCGAACACGACGGACTGGGGACCATCGATCACCTCATCGGTGACCTCCTCGCCGCGATGGGCGGGCAGGCAGTGCATGAACAGCGCATCGGGCTTGGCCAGCGACATCAGCTTGGCGTTGACCTGATAGGGCTTGAGCACGTTGTGGCGATGCTCGCCTTCCTTGTCGCCCATCGAGACCCAGGTGTCGGTGACGACGCAATCGGCGCCGCGCACCGCGGCTTCCGGATCGGTGCCGAGCATGATCGGGGCGCCCGTCGCCTTGACCCAGTCGCGCATCGCCTTCTTCGGCGCGAGCTCCGGCGGGGTCGCGACGTTGAGGTTGAACTTGAAGCGTTCGGCGGCATGCGCCCAGGAGGCGAGAACGTTGTTGTCGTCGCCGGTCCAGGCCACCGTCTTGCCCTCGATCGACCCGCGATGCTCCTCATACGTCATGAGGTCGGCCATCACCTGGCAGGGATGCGAACGCCGCGTCAGGCCGTTGATGACAGGCACGGTCGCGTTGGCCGCGAGTTCGAGCAGCGCATCGTGATTGAGGATGCGGATCATGATGGCATCGACATAGCGCGACAGCACGCGCGCGGTGTCGGCGATGGTCTCGCCGCGGCCGAGCTGCATCTCCGCACCGGTGAGCATGATGGGCTCACCGCCGAGCTGGCGCATGGCGACATCGAACGACACCCGCGTCCGCGTCGACGGACGCTCGAAGATCATCGCCAGCGTCTTGCCCTCGAGCGGCCTGACCGGCTGATGCGCCTTCTGCTTCGCCTTCATGGCGGAGGAAGCGGCGAGCATGCTCTTGAGCTCCGACAGCGGCAGCTCGTTGATGTCCAGGAAGTGCTTGGGCGTCTTGCTCATCAGCTTGCCGCCGGCGTCTTGAGAGTGGATTCAATCGCCGTGCAGGCACGCTCGAGCCGCGCGACGCCCTCCTCGATCTCCGCCTCGGTGACGATCAAAGGCGGCAGGAAGCGCACGACGTTGTCGCCGGCGCCAACGGTGAGCAGCTTTTCGTTGCGCAACGCCGTGGCGAGATCGCCCGAGGGCACCACGGCCTTGAGGCCGATCAAAAGCCCCTCGCCGCGCACCTCGCTGACGACATCAGGATGGCGGTCGATCACGGAGGCGAGCTTCTGCTTGAGCAACAGCGACATTTTCTGCACGTGATCGAAGAAGCCGGGCTTGAGCATGACGTCGAGCACGGCGTTCGCCGCGGACACGGCGAGCGGATTGCCGCCGAAGGTCGAGCCGTGCGAGCCGGGCGTCATGCCGGAGGCGGCCTCGGCGGTCGCAAGGCACGCGCCGATCGGAAAGCCGCCGCCGAGCGCTTTCGCAAGCGACATCACGTCGGGGGTCACGCCGAGGCGGCGATGTGCAAAGAGTTCGCCGGTGCGGCCCATGCCGGTCTGCACCTCGTCGAAGGCGAGCAACAGGCCATGCTCGTCACAGAGCTGGCGCAGCGCGCGATAGAAGGCGGGAGGAGCCGAGCGCACGCCGCCCTCGCCCTGGATCGGCTCGATCAGGATGCCGGCAGTCTGCGGGCCGATCGCCTTCTTGACGGCTTCGAGGTCGCCATGCGGCACCTGGTCAAAGCCGTCGAGCGGCGGGCCGAAACCTTCGAGATATTTCGCCGAGCCGGTCGCCGCGAGCGTTGCAAGCGTGCGGCCGTGGAAAGCGCCCTCGAAGGTGATCATGCGGTAGCGCTCGGGATGGCCCTTGGAGGCGTGATAGCGGCGCACCACCTTGATCACGCATTCCATCGCCTCGGCGCCGGAATTGCAGAAGAACACGAAGTCCGCAAAGCTCTCGTTGCAGAGCCTGACTGCGAGCTTCTCGCCATCCGGGCTCTGGAACAGGTTCGACATGTGCCAGAGCTTCGTCGCCTGCTCCTGCAGAGCCTTGACCAGATGCGGATGTGCGTGACCGAGCGCATTCACGGCGACGCCCGAGGTGAAATCGAGATAGCGCTCGCCATTGGTTGAGACCAGCCAGCAGCCTTCGCCGCGCTCGAAGCCGAGCTCGGCCCTGGCGAAAACGGGAAGCAGATGCGTCGCGGCGCTCTTGGTCATGGCGGTCACTTGGATGTTGGGGCCGGCTGAGGCTGCGTTGCGCAGCGCATCATTGACCTGCCCGGAAAACGAAACGTGCCGCCTTTTAAGGGCGGCACGTGTCACTATTTTATGCCTGGAAAAACCGCTGTCAATGCCGCCAGAAGGCCCCTGCAAGCCGCGCGGCCCGTAGTCTTGCGGTGGCAATTTTGAGTTCTTTTAGCGACGGAACATGTGGACGCTGGGCCGCAGACTCTTGCGCGGGAGTCACGCCATATTGTAGCGTTTCCCCCGTCAGATACGACATCTCGTGCAGCAGTTCTGATCCTCTTAGTCCTCATGTACCGGCGTAACGTTCAGGTGCGTTTTCGCGCCCGGCGAGCCTTAAGGGATTCTGGCAGCACGGGTTTTTCGAGGCTTAGACATCGCCACGCGGCCCCAAGGATTGGCAGGCGCGCGGCGAGGGGAAGGGTGCAATGACGGTTTTGACCTGGTCCGACGATCGCGTCGAGCAATTGAAAAAGCTCTGGGAAGCCGGGCTTTCGGCCAGCCAGATCGCTGCCGAGCTCGGAAATGTGACGCGCAACGCCGTAATCGGCAAGGTGCACCGGCTGGGCCTGTCCGGCCGCGCCAAGACCCCGTCCTCGGCGGCTCCGCGGCCGCGCAAGGCGCGCCCGGCGCAGCACATGATGCGGGTGAGCCGCCCGATCTCGCGCGGCAACACCGCCCTCGCCCAGGCCTTCGAGGTCGAGGTCGAGCCCGATCCGATCACCTATGACAACGTCGTTCCGATGAGCCAGCGCCTGTCGCTGCTCGAGCTCAACGAAGCGACCTGCCATTGGCCGGTCGGCGATCCCTCGAGCCCGGATTTCTTCTTCTGCGGCGGCAAGTCGCTCTCGGGCCTGCCCTACTGCGCGCAGCATTCGCGCGTCGCCTACCAACCGGCCGCCGACCGCCGCCGCGCTCCGGCCAAGCCCGGCACGCGCTGAGTTCGGCCACAAACGACAACGTCCCGGCGCAAGGCCGGGACGTTTGATCGAGAGACGTCAGCGCGCCATCCGGCGCGCTTTTTTACGTCTGCTCCGCCTTCGCAAACCGATCATCCAGCGCGTAGCCGGCGCCGCGGACGGTGCGGATCGGATCCTGCTCGCGGCCGAGATTGAGCAGCTTGCGCAGGCGGCCGATGTGGACATCGACGGTGCGCTCGTCGATATAGATGTCGCGGCCCCAGACGCTGTCGAGCAGCTGCTCGCGCGAGAACACGCGGCCCGGATGCTCCAGGAAGAACTCCAAGAGGCGATATTCGGTCGGGCCAAGGTCGATCGGCCGTCCGGAGCGCGCGACGCGGCGTTTTTCACGATCCAGCTCGATGTCGCCGTAGGCAAGTATGGTCGCAAGCCGCTCGGGGCTCGCACGCCTGAGCAGGCCTTTCACGCGCGCGAGCAACTCGGGCACCGAGAACGGCTTGACGATGTAGTCGTCGGCGCCGGTGGCAAGCCCGCGCACCCGCTCGCTCTCCTCACCGCGCGCCGTGAGCATGATGATCGGCAACCCCTTGGTCTCGGGCCTTGCGCGAAGCCTGCGGCACAGCTCGATGCCGGACAGGCCCGGCAGCATCCAGTCGAGCACGATCAGGTCGGGGATGTGCTCCTTGAGGCGGGTGTCGGCGTCGTCGCCGCGCATCACCGTCTCGACATCGTAGCCGTCGCCTTCGAGGTTGTAGCGCAACAGCTCGGTCAGCGCTTCCTCGTCCTCAACAACCAAAATGCGTGCGCCCATGGCGTCGTCGCTCCTTAAGTGTTCGGCACGGTCGTGGCGAAGGTCGTCATGTCGCCCTTCGGACGCTTGTCCGCGATGGCCTGACCTTCGATCATGTAGAAGACGGTCTCGGCGATATTGGTCGCATGATCGCCGATCCGCTCGATGTTCTTGGCGCAGAACATCAAATGGATGCAGAACGAGATGTTGCGCGGATCCTCCATCATGTAGGTGAGGAGCTCGCGGAACAGCGAGGTACAGATCGCGTCGACCTCCTCGTCGCCTTTCCAGACCATCATCGCCGCCGGCAGGTCATGCGCGGCATAGGCGTCCAGCACCGACTTGACCTGCTGCTGCACGAGGTCGGTCATGTGCTCCAGGCCGCGGAACAGCTTGAGCGGATGGAAATCGGTCTCGAGCGCGGCAACGCGCTTGCCCATGTTCTTGGCGAGGTCGCCGATCCGCTCCAGATCGGTCGCAACGCGCATGGCGCCGACGATTTCGCGCAGGTCGACCGCCATCGGCTGGCGACGTGCGATCGTGAGCACGGCGCGCTCCTCGATCTTTTTCTGGAGCGCGTCGATTTCGGCGTCGGTTGCCACCACGCGCTGGCCGAGCGCGACGTCACGGCGGATCAGCGCATCGACGGAATCGACGATCATGCGCTCGGCAAGGCCGCCCATCTCCGCGACGAGCCGCGTGAGCTCCTGGAGGTCGGTGTCGAAGGCCTTTGCGGTATGTTCAGAAGCCATTTCCTGTCTCCTCAGCCGAAGCGGCCGGTGATGTAGTCCTGTGTGCGCCGGTCGCTGGGCGACGTGAAGATCTTGCTGGTCTCGTCGAACTCGATCAGCTCGCCGAGATACATGAAGGCGGTCTTGTCGGAGACGCGCGCCGCCTGCTGCATGTTATGGGTGACGATCGCGATCGTGTAGTCCTCGGCGAGCTCCTGGATCAGCTCCTCGACCTTGGCGGTCGAGATCGGATCGAGCGCCGAGCAGGGCTCGTCGAACAGGATCACCTCGGGACGCACCGCCACGGTGCGGGCGATGCAGAGGCGCTGCTGCTGGCCGCCGGAAAGCGACAGGCCCGACGCGTTGAGCTTGTCCTTGACCTCGTTCCACAGCGCGCCGCCGCGCAGCGCCTTCTCGACCCGGTCGTCCATCTCGGACTTCGAGATCTTCTCATAGAGGCGGATGCCGAAGGCGATGTTCTCGTAGATCGTCATCGGGAACGGCGTCGGCTTCTGGAACACCATCCCGACCCGGGCCCGCAGCAGGTTGAGGTCGAGCCTGGGGTCGAGGATGTTGGTCTGGTCGAGCATGAGCTGACCGGTGGCGCGCTGGCCCGGATAGAGGTCGTACATCCGGTTGAAGATGCGCAGCAGGGTCGACTTGCCGCAGCCGGACGGGCCGATGAACGCCGTGACACGGTTGGTGCCGAGCGTCAGGTTGATGTTCTTCAGCGCGTGGTGCTCGCCGTAATAGAAGTTGAGGTTGCGCACCGTCACCTTGGCCGGAGCCTCGGGCAGTGTCGGCGACGCCTGACGCCCGGTGGAACTTACGGAAACGGACAGATCGCTCATTTTGCAGTCCTCTCGGCGCCAAGAATGCGCGCGCCAATGTTCAGGGCAAGCACGGTCAGGGTGATCAGAAGCGCCCCGCTCCAGGCCAGTTGCTTCCAGTAGGCGTAGGGGCTCTGCACGAAATTGTTGATGGTGACCGGCAGGTTCGCCATCGTCTTGTTCAGGCTGAGGCTGAAGAACTGGTTCGACAGCGCGGTGAACAGCAGCGGCGCGGTCTCGCCGGCGACGCGAGCGGTCGCCAGCAGCACACCGGTGATGAGGCCGGAGCGCGCCGCGCGGTAGGCGATCCGCTTGATCACCAGCGAGCGCGGCAGGCCCAGCGCGGAAGCCGCCTCGCGCAGCGCGTTCGGCACCAGCAGAAGCATGTCCTCAGTCGTGCGCAGCACCACCGGGATCACGATGACGGCGAGTGCGAGAGAGCCTGCGATCGCCGAGAAGCCGCGCATCGGCACCACCACCGCGCCATAGATGAACAGGCCGATGATGATCGAGGGTGCCGACAAGAGGATGTCGTTGATGAAGCGGATCACCGAGGTCAGCTTGTCGTTGCGGCCGTACTCGGCGAGATAGGTGCCGGCGAACAGGCCGAGCGGCGCGCCGATGCCGACGCCGATCACCGTCATGATGATCGAACCGATGATCGCGTTGCGCAGGCCGCCTTCGGTCGAGCCCGGAGGGGGCGTGTCCGCGGCGAAGAGCTCCAGATTCAGACCGGCCACGCCGTTGTAGAGCAGCGTCATCAGGATCAGCGCCAGCCAGGTGACGCCGAAGGCCGCGGCGGCGATGCAGAGACCGCGGACGACGATGTCCTTGCGGCGGCGGCGTGCGTAAATCGGGTTCATGTTATTTCCCCGCCTTCTTTTCCAGACGGAGCAGCATCAGCCGTGCGCCCGCGAGCACGAAGAACGTCAGCACGAACAGCAGGAGGCCGAGCAGGATCAGGCCGGACTGGTGCAGGCCGTCGCTTTCGGCGAACTCGCTCGCGATCGCCGCCGAGATCGTGGTGCCCGGCGCGAAGATCGAGGACGAGATCCGGAAGGAGTTGCCGATGATGAAGGTCACCGCCATGGTCTCGCCGAGCGCGCGGCCCAGCGCCAGCATGACGCCGCCGATGATGCCGACGCGCGTATAGGGGATCACCACGCTGCGGACGACTTCCCAGGTGGTGCAGCCGACGCCGTAGGCGGCTTCCTTCAGGACCGGCGGCACGGTCTTGAACACGTCGACCGAGATCGAGGTGATGAAGGGCAGCACCATGATCGCCAGGATCAGCGCAGCGTTGAACAGGCTGAGATAGGACGGCGGGCCGGCGAAGATCGCACCCAGCACGGGAACGCCGTCGAACAGCTTGATCATGAAGGGCTGGAAGGTGTTGGCCAGGAACGGACCCAGCACGAAGAAGCCCCACATGCCGTAGATGATCGAGGGAATGCCGGCGAGCAGCTCGACCGCCATGCCGATCGGACGGCGCAGCCATTGCGGGCAGAGCTCGGTGAGGAAGATCGCAATGCCGAGCCCGACGGGAATGGCGATCAGCATCGCGATGAAGGAGGTGACGAGCGTGCCGTACATCGGCCCGAGCGCGCCGAGCACAGGCGGATCGGCCGAGGGCGCCCACCGCTGCGTCCACAGGAACGACAGGCCGTATTCTTTCATCGCCGGGAAGGCGCCGACGATCAGCGACAGGATGATGCCCCCCAAGATCAGGAGCACCGAGATCGCGCTGAGCCGCGTGATCCAATAGAAGGTCATGTCGCCGAGCTTGAACGCGCTCAAGGCCTTGGCGCGATCATATGGTCCGGCGTCGTCGACAATATCGCTCTGAACGGCCATCTCTGCCACGCCGATCCCCTATTGTATCTTTACGTCATCTGCACGCCGCCGATGAAGGCGGTCTTGTCGACGCCTTGTCCCGCGTCATTCGGGGATGGTCCGACGGACCAGACCCGGAATCCCAGGGGATTCCGGGGTCGATCTTTGACCCGCGCCCCGAAAGGGCCGGAGCGCGAGTTTCGTTACGCTGCGATCAGCTCTTGATCTCGGCAGCCCAGGTCTTCTCGATCAGCTGGACGACGCTGTCGGGCATCGGGATGTAGTCGAGCTCCTCGGCCGCCTTGCCGCCGTTCTTGAAGGCCCAGCGGAAGAACTTGATGGCTTCCTGCGAGGCCGCCTTGTCGGTGGCATCCTTGTGCATGAGGATGAAGGTCGCCGCCGTGATCGGCCAGGACTTCTCGCCGGGCTGGTCGGTCAGGATGACGTAGTACCCCGGAGCCTTGGCCCAGTCGGCGTTGGAGGCGGCCGCCTGGAAGGCCTCGACGGTCGGCTGCACCGGCTTGCCGGCCTTGTTGACGAGACCGGTGTAGGTCAGCTTGTTCTGCTTGGCATAGGCGTACTCGACATAACCGATCGAGTTCTTGGTCTGGCTGATGTTGCCCGACACGCCCTCGTTGCCCTTGGCGCCGACGCCGACCGGCCATTCGACGGCCGTGCCCTCGCCGACCTTGCTCTTCCAGTCCGCGCTGGCCTTGGAGAGGTAGTTGGTGAAGTTGAAGGTGGTGCCCGAACCGTCGGAGCGGCGGACGACGGTGATCGCGTCCGAGGGCAGCTTCACGTTCGGATTGAGCTTCTTGATCGCAGCGTCATCCCACTTGGTGATCTTGCCGAGATAGATGCTGGCGAGCGTCTCGCCGTCGAACACCAGCTCGCCGGGCTTCACGCCCTCGATATTGACCACGGGAACGATGGCACCCATGACCATCGGCCACTGAGCGAGGCCGTCCTTCTCGAGCTGCTCGGCTTTGAGCGGCGCATCGCTGGCGCCGAAGGTCACGGTCTTGGCCTGGATCTGCTTGATGCCGCCGCCGGAGCCGATCGACTGATAGTTCAGACCGTTACCGGTCTCCTTCTTGTAGGCGTCAGCCCACTTCGAATAGATCGGGAACGGGAAGGTCGCGCCGGCGCCGGTGATGTCGGCAGCGAAGGCCGACGTCGATGCGGCCACCAAGCCAGCAGCGACGATAGTTTTGATGAAATTCATGCTGGTCTCCATAGGGGGAGCGAAGCGCCATGCGCGCCCGATCGCGCTCCCGCGCCGCCCCTTTAGGAGCGGTCGGTAGTGCTTTTACGAAGGTTTCGTGACAGTCGGATGACAGGCTTAAGCGACTGAAATAGCTTTGATTTCAGCTCGAAGCCGGGGGCCTGGCCTGGGGAAAACAAGCGGTGAAAGTGGCGCCCTGCTTGGGCACGCTTTCGATCAAAAGCCGGCCGCGATGCCGGTTAACGATATGTTTCACCAGCGATAATCCGAGGCCCGTCCCGCCCTGCGAGCGGCTGTCGCCGACGTCGACCCGGTAGAAGCGCTCGGTCAGCCGTGGCAGGTGTTCCGGCGCAATTCCAGGCCCGAAGTCGCGCACCATGACGCGGATTTCCGGCGAGCCGTCAGCCGCCGTGACTGTGGTGAGCGAGACGATCACCCGCCCGCCCGAGGCGCCGTATTTCAGCGCGTTCTCGATCAGGTTCTCGAACAGCCGCAACAGCTCCTCGCGGTCGCCCGCAATCATCACCGCCGTCTCCGGCAGATCGATCTCGACGTCCACCTGCCGCTCGCGCGCCAGCGGTTCGAGCCCGTCGGCGACCTGGCGGATGATCGGCACGACATCGACGAGAGTGTCAGGCCGCACATGTGCCGACAACTCCACCCGCGACAGCGACAACAGATCGTCGATCAGCCGCGCCATGCGGGTCGCCTGGGTGTGCATGATGCCGAGGAAGCGCTCGCGCGCCCTCGGATCATCCTTGGCCTGGCCCTGGAGCGTGTCGATGAAGCCGGAGAGCGCGGCCAGCGGCGTGCGCAGCTCGTGGCTGGCATTGGCGACGAAATCGGCGCGCATCTCCTCGACCCGGCGTAGCGGCGTCTGGTCGTGGAAGGTCATCAGCATGCATTTGTCGGCGCCGCCGAACGTGGTCGGCACCGGAACCGGCGTGATGATCAACTCCATCCAGCGATCGACCGGCACGTGATCGAGATAGTCGGCGCGACGCGGCTCGCTGGTCGCGATCGCCTCGCGCAGCGCAATGATGATTTCGGGCGAGCGCAGCGCGAACTGGGCAAGTTCGTTCTTGCGCAGCGCCGGCGCAAGCTGAGCTGCGGCGGCATTGAGATGGATGACGCGACCGGCGCGGTCGAGCAGCACGGCCGGGTCCGGCATGCCCGAGACCACCGCGGCCACCGCCGCGCTATCGACCGGATGGATGCGGCGGACGTCGTCGCGCGAGGCTGCGGTATCGTGCAGCCGCCAGGGGATCAGCGCCGCCGCCGCGATGCAGAGGAAGACCGCCACGGCTCGCGTTACCGACAATTCCCCGAGCGAGACCACCACCGACAGCGCCAGCGCCGCCGCGATCAGAATGATCGCAGAATGCCGCAGCCGGTCGGACCAGGGCTGGACCGAGGGAGAAGGGTGGGCGTCGATCGCCATCGGGGCAGGCTTCTCCTTAGGAATTGTCGGCCGGTCAGGCGCTCTTGTCGCTGCGCTCTCTCACATAAGCGGCTTCGCGCGCAGGGCCGGGATCGAGCTTGAGGGCCGCCTGCTGCAGGCGTTTCGATCGGGCGCCGATAATGACCTCTCGAAACGTCAGCAAGATTACAGATATGACAAAGGGCGAAAGATAATAGAGGACGCGGAACAGCAGCATCCCGCCGAGGAGCTCCTCGCGGTCCATCTGCCACAGCCCGACCAGCATGGCTGCGTCGAATACGCCGAGCCCGCCGGGGGAGTGGCTGGCGAAGCCGAGCAGCGTGGCGGAGACGAAAATCACAGCGACCACGACGAAGCCGAGATTGGGCTCGTCCGGGACCAGCACGTACATCGCGAGCGCACAGAAGCCGAGATCGACGATGCCGATCGCGATCTGGAGCAACGTCAGCGGCCCGCCCGGCAGCACCACCGTCCAGGGACCACGACCGACCACGCGCGGCTGGGTCCAGACCCAGACGACATAGGCGACCAGCGCGACGATGATCGCCATGGCGACCAGCCGGTTGAGCCAGGGCGGGAGCTGGTCGATCGAGGCCGCAGCTTCGGGATGATAGCTGATCCCGAGGCCAAGCACCGCGGCGTTGCCGAGCCAGAAGGTCAGGCCGGCGAGGAAGCAGATCTTGGCGACGTCGATCGCGTTAAGGCCCCAGGCCGAGTAGATGCGATAGCGCACCGCGCCGCCGGTGAAGACGCTGGCGCCGACATTGTGGCCGATCGAGTAGCTGGTGAAGGCCGCAAGCGCATTGATGCGGTAGGGCACATGGGCGTGGCCGATCGCGCGCGTCGCGAACAGATCGTAGAAGGTGAGGGTGAAATAGCCAGCGGCCACGAACAGCGCCGCCATCGCGATCTGGCTCGGCTCGGTGCTCTTGATCGCCTCGACCACCTCGTTGAAGTCGATGCCGCGCAGCATGTGGTAGAGCACGTAGCAGGCGATGCCGATGACCGTCACGCTGATCACGACGCCAAGCTTATGCAGGATTTGCTTCTGGCGCAGAAACGACATTGCCCTGCGTATGGCTTCCAGCATCTAGACCTCGAACTACGCTTCCGCGGCCGTGGCGGCCGGCGAACTGGCGGACGTGCAGGTAGTCGGCAACCCCTCGGCGCCGGCTCCAGCTTCGCGCATGCCCCCCGACCCTCCAGTAGCGCGTTTTGGGCCGGAGTGGAATTCGCCAATAAGCACAAAAACGCGTTTCATCAATATTTTAGGCGGGTATCCGCGTTTGCCTTGCACCGTTTGGCTCTTTTCCCCGACGGCCTTTGCCGAATCTGTATCGCGATCCTGCGTACGGGCCATGAAGTTTTGATGATTTCACCCGAGCAATGTTCCACCGCGGCTTAAGCCGGCGTCAATCTTTGGGCCCGCGATTGGCGGTGGATAGGCAGGCGCGGAGCCCGGTTTGGCATGCGCCGAAGCGCCGCGGCCCTGTGCAGCGCCCAAAGCGCAGTCACCAGGGCAGTCAGTGCGCCTTGTGCATAGGCAGGGTGCAAGCACAAAGCTCAGGCCGCGGGCGTGCTGCGCGAGACCACCCAGTCGCGCAGGCATGCGCCGATGGTGCAGCCGACGAGATAGCAGCCGAACATGACAAGGCCGAGGTCGAGCCAGTAGCCGAAACGGCCGGGGACCACGCGGGCAAGCGAGGCTGCGACGAGGGCAGCCACGAGGACCGCGAGCCAGCGCGCCAGCACCTTCGAGGTGCCGTCGCCGCGCTGGACCACCGAGATCCAACCCATCGCCAGCCCGAGCAGCAGCGACCCGACCAGCCAACCCCAATGGAACGACAACAAAAAGGACATGTCATCTCACCAGAAATTCGATGCGGCGGTTTTGTGCCTTGCCTTCGTCGGTATCGTTGCCGGCGACCGGCTGCGTGCTGCCATAGCCGACCGCCGTGAAGCGATCGGCCGGAAGCCCCGCCTTGACGAGATAATCGATCACGGCCTGGGCGCGCTTCTCCGACAGCGCCTGGTTGAAGGCGTCCTCGCCGTCGGCATCGGTGTGGCCGGCGACCTCGATCGTGGCGTTCGGGCAGCGCAGCGCCGTTTCGATGAGGTGATCGAGCAGGCCTGCGGAATCCGGGTCGATCGTGGCGCGCTTCGGCTCAAAGCGGATCTTGCCCTTGGTCAGGAGCTCGGAGAACAGCTGCTGGCAGACCGTGCCATCGACCGGACCTGCGGCGGGCTTCACGGTGATTTCCGGCTTGTACTGCCAGGTCTTGGGAAAATCCTTGCCGAGGCCTGCGCGGATATCGGCTGCCGCGCCCTCATAGAGCGCATCGCCCGACAGCTTCACCTCGCGATCCGTCACCACCAGCGTGCCGGTCGAGAGCCGTGACAGAGCCCCAAGCGCGGCAACCACCGAATTGCCGAACGAAGCAGGCGCGCCGATGCTGGCCTTGAGATTGTCGACGACCTTCTCGCCGAAGAATTTTCGCCCCGCCGCCGTGGCGATGGCCGCGTGGATCGTGTTGTCGGGGACGTAGCCGGTCAGTGTCACAGTTGCGGCGACCGGATCCTTGTAGGCCTGAAAGATGTAAGGCGGCGCCTTGATGTCGTTGGTCGCGACCGAAAAACCCTCGGGCAGGTTCTTCAGCGCCGCCGCGATGGCTTCGCGGCCGCCCAGCTCGCGCGCCATGCCGGAGAGGCTGACATTGGTGTCGGAGATCGCGATCTTGCCGTCCTTGAGCTTGCCGACCTGGTCGAGCAGGAGCATCGCGGCGTTCTCGAAGCGCGGCGGCGCGCCGCGCGCCAACCCCATCTGATCGGCGACCTCGATGCCGCCGAGGTCCTTGCGGGCGACTTCCACCAGCCGGCCCTTGACCCCCGGCAGCGGCGCGCTGCCGGACAGGGTGACCCGAACGACGTCCCGTTCCGCGTTCCAGACGAAAGGCTTGGCCTCGGGAACCAGCCGGGTCTGGTCGTCGACCAGGCGTACGCCCGGCACTGTTTCGACCGCCATGACTGCGTCCCGGCGGCCCTCCTCCGAGAACGCTTCGGCGGCAAAGCTGACGTCTCGGCCGGCCACCGCGATCCGGGTCTTGTCCAGAACGGTATTCTTGAGCGCGGCGGCGGAGCGCGCGGACAGGTCGGCTTCCAGGGGCAAGGTGTTATTCCAGGCCGCAATTCCCCACATGACGGCCAAAGGGATCAACCCCGGCCACCATTTGCTGGCCCACCTGAAAAGCTTCTGCATTCGACGACCCGAACTCTGGAACCGGAGACAAAACAAACCCTTGGCGGGCTGTCAAACCGGAAATGGCGGCCTTGTGAAGGCTCCGGGTGGGCAACCGGACTAACTTTTTCTTCAAGGGTTCCCCCCTAGGTTGACTGTGGACTGCCGGGGTCAACCAGCCTTCGATGAAACAACTGCGCAACAACGTCATCCGCGTCGGGCTGGAAGCACTCTATTTCAGCGGGGCGCACCACCTGCTGCGGCCGCTGCTCGCCGGCGTCGGCGCCATTTTCATGCTGCACCATGTGCGCCCGCCCCGCGACGATGCCTTCCAGCCCAACCGGCACCTCGAGGTCACGCCGGATTTCCTGCGCGCCACGCTGTGCCATTTGCGCTCGCTCGACATCGACATCGTCTCGATGGACGGGTTGCATGAGCGGCTGGTGCAGGGCCGCTTTACCCGGCGCTTCGCCGCCTTCACGCTGGACGACGGCTACCGCGACAACCGGGATTTTGCGCTCCCTGTGCTGCGCGAATTCGACGCACCTTCGACCATCTATGTCGCGAGCGATTTCGCCGAAGGCACCGGGCGGCTGTGGTGGATCGCGCTCGAGACCGTCATCGCCAAGGCGAGCCACGTCGAGGTCCAGATCGGCAATGCCGCGCTCCGGCTCGACACCACGACCCTGGCCGCGAAGTGCTTGGCGTTCGACCGCCTGCATGGCTGGCTGCGCGCATTGCCGGGCGAGCACGACCTTGAGCGCGAGATCGTGGCGCTCTGCGCGAAGCATGATGTCGACATGGCCGCGCTGTGCCGCGGCCTCTGCCTGTCCTGGGACGAGCTGAAGGCGCTGGCTGCCGATCCGCTGGTCGCGATCGGCGCCCACACCATCAGCCATTGCAACCTCGCCAAGCAGAACGAGGAGATCGCCGCGCAGGAGATGGCGGTGAGCCGCGTGCGGATCGAGCACGCGCTCGGCCGCCCCGTGCAGCACTTCGCCTACCCCTATGGCGACCGCCATGCCGCGGGCGAGCGCGAATTCGCGCTCGCCGCGGCGAGCGGCTTCAAGACCGCCGTGACCACGCGCCCGGGCATGCTGTTCGCCGAGAATGCCGGCCACCCGACCGCGCTGCCGCGCGTCTCGCTCAACGGCAACTACCAGGACGCCCGCATCCTGCCCGTGCTCACCTCGGGCGCAGCCACAGCAATGTGGAACGGCTTTCGTCGGTTTGCTGCGGCTTAGGTTTCAATTGCATCCGTCGTCCCGGCGAAGGCCGGGACCCATACCGCGTGATCTGTCCGCAAGAATTGGCAGCAGTACCGGACGACGAGTCTTCGCCAAACTACTTCCTGTGGCTATGGGTCCCTGTGTCTTTGAAGTCTGTCAGGATGGGTTGGGCGGGAAGCCGTTGGGTCCTTGGCGCTTGACGCCGTGAGCCGGCTCGGCCTCCCGCCCGTTCCATTACCAACCTGAACAGTTGCACGAGGCTGCGGCAACAGACCTCGCATCACAGGGACAGGCACCGTGATCATACCCCTTCGTTACGTCGGAATCGACGTCTCCAAAAAACATCTCGATATCTTTGATGAAGCTGACGGTGTGCCCAGGCGCATCGCCAACGCGGCACAGGCCATCACACAGCAGGTGACGCGTTGGCGATGCGATGCGCTGATCGTCTTCGAGGCCACGGGTACCTATGACCTCGCGCTTCGCGAGGCCCTGGATCAGGCCGGTGTCCGCTTCGCCCGGATCAATCCGGCTCGAGCTCGCGATTTTGCGCGGGCCAGCGGCCAACTTGCCAAAACCGACCCGATCGATGCACGGATGCTGGCGGCCTTTGGCCGGGTCATGCAGCCGGCAACTGAGCAGGCCGCCAATCCCGCCCGCAACGCCTTGTCGAGGCTTGCAAAACGGCGGGATCAGCTGGTTCTCATGCGCGCACAGGAGAAGAACCGGCGCAGCGAGGCTGACGACCGCGCCATGGCCGAACGGATCAGCCGCCTTATCGAGGTTCTCGACGACGAGGTTGCCGAGATCGAAGCCGACATCAAGGCGCTGACCAAGGCCGAGCCGGAGATCGCGGACGATGCAAAGTTGATGCGCTCGCTGCCGGGTGTGGGTCCCGTGGCTTGCATGCAGCTCATCGCGAAGATGCCGGAACTCGGACGTGTTGGTGCAAAACAGATCGCGGCACTCGCGGGCCTTGCCCCCTTCAACGTCGACAGCGGCGCCTTCCGTGGCAAACGCAAGATCGCCGGCGGTCGAAAGCGCGTTCGTGACGCCCTCTACATGGCTGCCCTCAACGCGGTTCGCCGGGCCGATCCGTTCAAGGCCTTCTACGCACGACTGCGACAGGCCGGCAAACCAGCCAAGCTCGCTCTCATTGCCGTCGCCAGGAAGCTCCTAACCGTCCTCAACGCCATGATGCGCGACAGGAAGCCCTACCTGCAGACCGCGCCGACATAACAGTTGCCGGCCTTCGCCGGGACGACACTGAGTAAGTTGGATGGCTGTCGCACCCCACTTCCTCGGGCGCCTTCCTTGACTCCCCTCCTCGCCATGCCCACAACGAGCGGCAACCAAGGGAGGCGTCATGTTCACAGATCTTTTCTCACTCAAGGGCCGCGTTGCGCTCGTCACCGGCGGGTCGCGTGGCATCGGCAGGATGATCGCGGCGGGCTTCCTCAGCCAGGGCGCGGCGAAGGTCTACATCACGGCGCGCAAGGCAGCGGCTTGCGAAGCGACTGCGAACGAGCTGTCTGCGCAATATGACGGCGAATGCATCGCGCTGCCGATCGACATCTCCAGCCTTGCCGGCATCGAGATGCTGGCAGGCGAAATCAAGAAGCGCGAACAGAGGCTCGACATCCTCGTCAACAATGCAGGCGCGGCCTGGGGCGCGGAGTTCGACGAATTTCCGGAGAGCGGCTGGGACAAGGTGATGAACCTGAACGTCAAGTCGCCGTTCTTCCTGACCAAGGCGCTTGCCGGCCCCTTGCGTGCGGCAGCGTCCGCGCAGCGGCCGGCGAAAGTGATCAACATCGCCTCGATCGACGGCATCTTCGTCAATCCGGCGGAGACCTATTCCTATGCCGCGAGCAAGGCCGGGCTGATCCATCTGACGCGGCGGATGGCGGTCAAGCTGATCCCCGATCACATCGTGGTCACCGCGATCGCGCCCGGCCCGTTCAAATCCGATATGAACCGCGCTGCGCGCGACCACGGCGATGAGGTCGCAACACTCGTGCCCGCGGGCCGCATCGGCACCGACGAGGACATGGCGGGCGCAGCGATCTATCTCGCCTCGCGCGCCGGCGATTATGTTGTCGGCGCGACCATCGCAGTCGATGGCGGCATCGTCTACGCGAATGCGGGGATCAAAGGCGACGGGTTGGATAGCTGAGGAGCGGTTTTCTACCGAGCTGGTTGCAGCTCGGGCGGCGCGCTCACCCCATACTCGCTGTCATGCCCCGGCTTGACCAGGGCATCCAGTACGCCGCGGCTTCTCCATTGAATCTCCGCCGTCTCTGGAATACCGGATCACCCGTTTTCGCGGGTGATGACAGCATTCAACGTTGCAACAGCGTCAGGCCCTGACGCCTTACGACTCGATCTTCACATACTCGAAATCGCCGGGCTTGTTGTCGATGCCGACTTTCGGCGGCGAGATCCAGGAGGCGAACTGGCCGATCTCGGTGACGGGCTTCATCAGGGAGGCGATGAAATCGCCGTCGTTCGTTGACGGCAGCCAGTCGTCCCTGCGCTTGGCCCAGGTGGCGTCGTCGATCAGGATGCCCTCGGGCGTGGCGTGCACGTCCTTGAACTCGCCGATATGGCGGTGGAAGGTGACGTGCGGCACCGACAGCTTGAAATCATAGCCGGCCGTCGAGATCACCTTGTTCCAGCGCAGCATGCCCTTGACGCAGTCCTGGGTGTAGTCGTCCCGCAGCCGCATGTTGAGCGCGGTCAGCGCCGGCTCGTCGACCATCTTGATCTGGCCGTCGACGAACTTCATGACGGGGTAGGTCGCACTCTTGAGCTGGTGATCGTCCTCGATCGAGGTTTCCTTGTAGCGGCCCTTGATGCCGGCGTTGAACGCGTTCGCAGCGTTGGTCGACACTTCCGAGCCGAACAGATCGAGCGACAGCGAATAGTGCAGGTTCAGCTTCTTCTGGATGGTCGGCAGGTCGATGACGCCGAGCGCGCGCACCTTGGCAATATCGGTCGGATCGGAGATGCCCGCCTCGCTCATCGCCTCGCAGGTCCGCTGCACCACGCGGGTGATGCCGGTCTCGCCGACGAACATGTGATGCGCTTCTTCGGTCAGCATGAAGCGGCAGGTGCGCGACAATGGATCGAAACCCGACTGCGCCAGCGAGTGGAGCTGCATCTTGCCGTCGCGGTCGGTGAAATAGGTGAACATGAAGAAGGACAGCCAGTCGGGCGTGGCCTCGTTGAAGGCACCCAGCATGCGCGGCGCATCCGCGTCACCCGAGCGGCGGCGCAACAATTCGTCCGCCTCCTCGCGGCCGTCGCGGCCGAAATATTTCTGCAGCAGATACACCATCGCCCAGAGGTGACGACCTTCCTCGACATTGACCTGGAACAGGTTGCGCATGTCGTAGAGTGAGGGCGCGGTCTTTCCGAGATGACGCTGCTGTTCAACGGAAGCCGGCTCGGTGTCGCCCTGAATCACGATCAGGCGGCGCAGCATCGCGCGATGCTCGCCCGGGACCTCCTGCCAGGCCGGCTCGCCATAGCGCTCGCCGAATGGCACGACGCGGTTTTCCTCCTGCGGTGCAAGCAGAATGCCCCAGCGATAGTCGGGCATGCGCACATAGTCGAACTTGGCCCAGCCGCGCGGATCGACCGAATAGGCGGTGCGTAAGTAAACGAGCGATTCCTGGAAGCCGTCCGGGCCCATGTCGCTCCACCAGTCCATGTAGCCGGGATGCCAGCCTTCCAGGGCTTTGAGCACCTGGCGGTCTTCGGCGAGATTCACGTTGTTCGGAATCTTGGTCGAGTAGTCGACGTTCATGATGTTCATGTTCATGGCCGTGCTCCTTGCGATCTCTTGTCCCGGACGCGGTGCAGCGCGAAGCGTTGCGCCGCTGAGCCGGGACCCATTGTCTGGTTCACGTGGGTCCCGGTTCTGCGCAGCGTCACTTCGTGCCGCAGCGCGCCCGGGACATGAGAGTTACACCCGCGTCATATCGAATTTCGGCTTCTGGCCGCTGCCGTAGCGGCGCAGCGCGCCCTCCTCGCCGACCGCGTTCGGACGCTGGAAGATCCAGTTCTGCCACGCGGTCAGACGCGCAAAGATTTTTGACTCCATCGTCTCCGGACCGACGAAGCGCAGGCTGGCTTCCATGCCCGTGAGGCTGTCGGGCGAGAAGCTGGCACGCTCCTCGAGGAAGACGCGGACCTCGTCGTCCCAGTCGATGTCATCGAGTGCGAAGGTGACGAGGCCGAGTTCCTCGGCCTCCTCGGCATCGAGACTGGTGCCGACGGTGGCTTCCGCGCGCTCCACATCGGACGGGTCGGCCTGGAAACGCGATTGCAGGCGGGTCAACCCATGGCTCATCGGATAGGGCCCGAAGTTCATCGCGGAGAGCTCGATCGAGGGCGGCGGCCGGTTGTCGCCCTGGCGCGTGCCGATCAGCATGTACGAGCGGTCGGCGGCGAACACGAGCTCGGCGAGCGTGCCGGCAAAGCAGGAGCCGGGCTCCACCAGCGTCACCAGCGTGCGCGAGGTGACGTCGACGCGCTTGAGCACGCGCTTCCAGTAGTGGCGGATTTCGTTGACGAGCCAATGCGCCTTGTTGGCCTCGAGGAACGCGTCGCAGGCGAGTACATGGGCGCGCTCGCCATGACTCTTGAACACGAGCATCGCGATCTCGAGCTCGTTGATGCGCAGGTGCAGGATCGCATCATCGAGCTCGCGGGCGACCTGGAGCGGCCAGAAGGATGCACCCTGCGCCAGCATGCCGTCGATATCGGCGGGAGGCGCAGCCTCCGGCGCCTTGATCGAGATGGTGGCGATGCGCGCGGCGCGATCGATATCGACGCTGACGAAGCCGTAGCGGATGCTGGTCTCGTCGATGATGCGCTTGAGCGGGGTGAGCGCAATGCCCTTGCCGCTACCCTTGCGCTTGGATGACGCTGCAAATTCCTTGGCGCGCTCGGTGATCTTCGCCTCGAGCTTGGAGTTCGGCACGATCTCGTCGACCAGCCGCCAGGCGACCGCGCGCTTGCCCTTTACGCCTTCCTCGATGGTGCAGAAGAAGTCGGCGTGGTCGCGGCGCACCTTGCGCTTGTCGACGACGCGCGTGAGCCCGCCGGTGCCTGGCAGCACCGCAAGCAGCGGCACTTCGGGCAGCGCCACGGCGGACGAGCCGTCATCGGCAAGGATGATGTGGTCGGTTGCGAGCGCCAGCTCATAGCCGCCGCCGGCGGCCGAGCCGTTCACGACAGTGATGAAGCGCTGGCCGGAATTCTCCGAAGAGTCCTCCATGCCGTTGCGGGTCTCGTTGGTGAACTTGCAGAAGTTGACCTTGTGGGCGTGGGTCGAGCCGGCGAGCATGCGGATGTTGGCGCCGGCGCAAAACACGCGGTTCTTGGCCGAGCGCATCAGCACGACCTTCACCTCGGGATGCTCGAAGCGCAGCCGCTGGATCGCATCGGCAAGCTCGATGTCGACGCCGAGGTCGTAGGAATTGAGCTTGAGCAGGTAGCCCTCGAACAGGCCGCCATTCTCGTCGACGTCCATGGTCAGCGTCGCGACGTCGCCATCGACCCCGAGCTTCCAGTGCCGGTAGCGCGACGGATCGGTCTGGAAATCGATGAATTTCGCACCGCCTGCGAGGCGACGATCTTCCCCGGCCATGGGCCACCCTTGAGCTTGATTATGCGCGTCTGGTTTTAAGTTACATGCACAATAGTGCATCTTTCAGTAAGCGTCTAGTCCTTCGAGGGACGTACATGCATTTTGTTTCATGATCACTCAGGGGCGCGGAAGCGTCCCGAGCGGGACCCAATCGGCCTTGGACAGCAGCGGACGGCCGAGCTTGGCCTGGAGAAGAGCGACCAGCGCCTCCGTTGGAAAACGGTCGACGAAGCCGTCACCGCCTGCGGATGCCTTGCGTGTCTTGAGCTCCCGCAATTCCTCCAGCGCCTCCCCGAACAGGCGCGAGGCCGAATGCGGCCTGACGATGCGCAGCCGCAGGTTCGCGTTGGCGACATAGATGCAGGCGCGCAGCAGGATGCGCTCGCGGCCGCGCTGGGGAGCAGCCGCCCACACCGCTTCTAGGATCTCCTGCGATTCCCAGAAGTAACCGCGATCGTTGAGCGCGAGCCCATAACGCAGCGCCGGATGCCGTGCCGGTACATGGCCGCGGAAGGCCGGCGGCACCAGCGCCTTGGCCATGTCGAGCGTCTCGCAATCGGCGTCGAGGTCGGTTTCGCCGGGCACATAGGCCCATTGCGGCCATGGCAAGGAGCCGGTCACGGATGGTCGCGCAATCATCGGAGCAGAACCTCCGATGATTCATGCGGCATATCCCTCAAGACCCTGGTCGGCGCGCAAGGCCGCCAGGGCAAATTCTGCAATAGCGTCAAGCGTCGCCCCAGGCGCTTCACGATGCGGGGAGTGCCCCGCGTCTGAAATGACTTTCAAATCTACCGGACAATAGCACTCTTCCTGCGCAATCTCGACCTGACGCATGGTCCCGTATTGGTCATCCACACCTTGAACGACCAGGACGGGCACGCGGATATAGGCGAGGTACTCGGAAATATCCCAGTTGCGGAATTTTGGGTCGAGCCAGGCGCCGTTCCAGCCTTGGAAGGCGTTATCGACATCCTTGTGCCAGCGCGCCAGTTTCGCCTTGAGGTCCGTAGTCTCGTAAGTCGTCTTGATCTCGGCGATCGACTTCACCGAGATGTCCTCGACGATGAAATGCGGCGCGATCAACGCGATGCCTTGCAGGCGGTGATCCTGATGTGAACCGGCGTAAATCGTCGCGATCGAGGCGCCGTCGGAATGGCCGAGCAACAGGCCGCGCTTGAAGCCGATCGCGTCCAGCAGCGTCGGCAGCACGTCCAGCGCCTCGCGATGCATGTAGTCGAGCGGCCGCGGCAGCGTCACGGGGCTCGACTGGCCATAGCCCGCCCGCGAATAGAGGAAGATGCCGGCGCCGGTCGCCGCTTGCAGCTTTTCCGGAAAGTCGCCCCACAAGCCGGCCGAACCGAGCCCCTCATGCAACATGACGATGGTGGGCGCGTCCGCCGATTTCGGCGCAAGCCATCTATATTCGAGGCTCGCGCCGCCGATAGTGAGGAAGCCTGTGGGGGTGAGGTTGGTCATGCTGTCGTTCCCGTTCATTCCGTCATTCCGGACAGCTCGCAACACGAGCTGATCCGGAATCTCGAGATTGTCGTTTGCCGCTCGAGATTCCGGGTTCGATGCTTCGCATCGCCCCGGAATGACGAACTCGTCAGTTAGCGCCTTCGCGCAGCTTGAAGCGCTGGATCTTGCCGGTTGCCGTCTTCGGCAATGACTCCACCACGTCGATCCAGCGCGGATATTTCCACGGGCCGATCTTCTGCTTGACGTGCTCTTTCAGCGTCTCCTGCAGATCGCTGGTCTTGGCGCCGGGACGCAGCACGACGAAGGCCTTTGGCTTCAACAGGCCTTCCGGATCAGCCTCGGGCACGACGGCTGCTTCCAGCACGGCCGGGTGCGTGATCAAGGCGCTCTCGACCTCGAAGGGCGAGACCCAGATGCCGGAGACCTTGAACATGTCGTCGGAGCGTCCGCAGAAGGTGTAGCGGCCCTCGGCGTCGCGGACATATTTGTCGCCGGTGCGTGTCCACGGCCCCTCAAACGTGCGGCGGCTCTTGTGGCGCTGGTTCCAGTAGCCTTCACCGGCCGAGGGCGCATCGACCAAGAGCTCGCCGACCTCGCCGTCAGGCACGTCCTGGCCGGCCTCGTTCACCAGCCGCACCGCATAGCCCGGCACCGGCTTGCCGGATGAGCCGTATTTAATGTCGCCGGGCGCGTTCGACAGGAAGATGTGCAACAGCTCGGTCGAGCCGACACCGTCGAGGATGTCGACGCCGAAGCGCGCCTTCCAGGCATTGCCCACCGATTCAGGTAGTGCCTCGCCGGCGGAAGTGCAGATGCGAAGCTTGTTGCCGCCGCGCTCCTGCTTGCCGGCTTCATCGTTGAGCATTGAGGCGAACAGCGTCGGCACGCCGTAGAAAATGGTCGGATTGTATCTGCTCATCAATTCGAACATGCGAGCCGGCGTCGGCCGCTCGGTGTTCAGCACCGTGGTGGCGCCGACCGACATCGGGAAGGTCAGCGCATTACCGAGGCCATAGGCGAAGAACAGCTTTGCTGCGGAAAGACAAACATCGTCCTCGCGAATGCCGAGCACCTGCTTGGCATAGGTGTCGGCGGTCGCCTGCAAGTTCGCGTGCAGATGGCGCACGCCCTTGGGCATGCCGGTCGAGCCGGACGAATAGAGCCAGAACGCCGGCTCGTCCGGATGCGTGGCGGCGGTCGCGAAATCATCGCGCTCCTGCGCGAGTTCTTCGGCGAGCTGCTTGTGGCCGTTCTGCTTCTTGCCGGCGACGATGACATGCTCGAGATCCGGCATGCGGCCGACCACGTCCTTGATGACGGGATAGAGCGCCTCGGAGACGAACAGCACGCGCGCGCGGCAGTCGGCGAGGATGTAGGCGTATTGCTCCGCAGTCAGTAGCGTGTTCAGCGGCACCGGCACGATGCCGGCACGGATCGCGCCCAAAAACACGATCGGAAAATCGACCGTATCGAGCATGATCATCGCGACTCGCTCCTCGCGGCGGACGCCGAGACGGCGCAACATGTTGGCCGCGCGATTCGTCTGTTGCTGAAGCTCGCCATAGGTCAGGCGGGAGACGGTGTCGTCGAAGACGAGCTTGCTGCCCCTGCCCTCCGCGATGTTACGGTCGAGCAGCCAGGTCACCGCATTGTAGGATGCCTCGCTCACGGACTTCTCCCCCGAATTTTGAATTATAATTCATAGAAAGACACTCTGTCGGCTTGCTGTCAATGCCATCAGGCATTATGTTTCCGACAAATGCGCCGCCGGACATCCGCTAAAGAAGGCAAATGACCGAAAGTCCCGACGCCGAATCCCAATTCCTCGAACAGCTTGGCCAGCGCGTGCGCACCATGCGCGCACTGCGCGGCATGTCGCGCAAGGTGCTCGCCAAGGTGTCCGGCATTTCCGAACGCTACATCGCCCAGCTCGAAAGCGGCAAAGGCAATGTCTCGATCGTGCTGCTCAGGCGCGTGTCGAACGCGATGGGCGCGCATCTGGAAGACCTGCTGCCGACGATCGAGCCTGCGCCGGATTGGCAGATGTTCCGCGACCTCCTGCGCAAGGCGACGCCCGGCCAGATCGCGCAGGCCAAGGATCTGCTCGCCGGCGGCAGCGCGTCCGCGCCGCGGCGCGCGCCGTTCTGCGGTATCGCGCTGATCGGCCTGCGCGGCGCCGGCAAATCCACGCTCGGCAAGATCTTGGCGAAAAAAATCGGCTGGAGCTTCGTCGAACTCAACAAGGCGATCGAGGAGCAGAACGGGCTGTCAATCGCCGAGATCATCGCGCTGTACGGCCAGGAAGGCTTTCGCCGCATGGAGCAGGCGGCACTGCAACAGCTCCTCGCACGCCACGAGCTGATGGTGCTCGCAACCGGCGGCGGCATCGTCTCGGAGCCTTTGACCTTCGACCAGATCCTGTCCTCGTTCTACACGATCTGGCTGAAGGCCGAGCCCGAAGAGCACATGGCCCGCGTGCGCCGCCAGGGCGACCTGCGCCCGATGGCCGACGATCGCTCCGCGATGACGGAGCTGCGCAACATTTTGCTCAGCCGCGAGCCGCTGTATTCGCGTGCAACCGCGGTGGTGGATACGGCAGGACTCAGCGTGGACGCTGCTGCGGCGAGGCTGATCGACGCCGTGCGCCCCGTGCTGCAAAACGAAGCACGGTCGTTTGGGCTGCGCAGCGTGGCGCTTTAGTCAGTCCACCTCGAGATATTCCGCGCCCGGCAAGTCCGGAAACCGCGCCGTGGGCAGCGCCTGGTACCAGAAGGCGACCGACGCAACGTCGTCCTGCAAGGGCAGATATTTCGGCTCCTTCACGCCGGAGCGCCAGCCGAGCGCCTGCATCGTTACGCGCAGATCACTCTGGAAGCGCACGGGATCGGGGATGTGCCAGCGATACATGCCAAAGCGCTGCTGCGACTTGTAGACACCGTCGGGGCGGATCACCTGCGGCAGGCCGGCATAGGGCGTGGTGAATTCGAGATAGCGCGACGACGGCCCGCCGCTTGCCCCGGGATTGGCGAGCTGCCACGGCACGCGCGGATCGAAATTGTACGCGCCGCCAAAATAATCCTCGGTGCCAGTGCCGCAGATGGTCGGAAACTCACCGTCGCCGTCGATGAAGAATTTGATCTCGCCCTCGCCCCACCAGCCATTGCTGTTCGAGCCCCAGGCCATGTAGGTGCCGACATAGTGGCCATGTCCGGTGACGCCATCGAGCAGCGTATGGACCTCCTTGTACGGCACCGGATTGGTTCGCCTGAACTGCGCATGAAAATAGGCGCAATCTTCCGGCACGTCCGTCAGCGTGTAGTTGATCTGGTAGTAGATGGTCTGCGCCTCCTCGTTGCGGTTCTCCAGCGTGACCCGCGCGCGCTTGCGGAACGGCATTTCCCAATAGCAATTGAAGCCGCGGCCCGGATTGACGCAGACCGCGAGCGAGGACACCTGCGCAAACTCCTCCCAGCCGCAGGCGAAGAAATCGCCGATCGGACATTCGACGCTGGGCAGCGTTTGGTCATCCCAATAGATGCGCAGGATGGAACGGCGCAGACGGCCGCGCGAAATCGTCATCCAGATCTGCTGGAGCGCGCCCGCGCCTTCGATGTCGGCAAGCGTAAAGGTCGCGCCGGGCTCGACGACGACGTAAGGCGAGATCTTCCAGCCCCGTCCGAGGTCACGCGCCTGAGGTGCCGCCGGGCCATCGACGGCCATGCCGCCCTTGCCTTTCTCGCCGGTGAAATTTTCCGGGCTGATCGAGCGCGACTGCGCGTTCGACAGGCGCGAGAGGTTGCCGAGATGGAGGCCTAGTCCGGAGAATGTCATTGTGTCTCTCGCCTTGCTGTGCGTCGAGACACGAAACTAGCCTAGCCGGATCGGCAACAGCAAACTGCAAGCAAGCATGGTCGGCGCATTCGCGCCGCAGATTGTAGGGTGGGTTAGCGAAGCGTAACCCACCACTTCTCTCGCGGCGCGGAAAGCAAAGAGGAGGGTTACGCCTTCGGCCAACCCACCCTACCGGGCTTTGCTACACCGACCAGTAGTTCGGATGCTGGTAGCTTCGCGAGCGGTCGCCCCAGTCGAACTCCTCGCCGTCGAACTCGCACGGGCCGGCGCTCAGCTCGTCCAGCGTCACCTCGACCTGGAAGGCCTGGCGGTGCGGATCGTACTTCAACGCGCTCCACTGGAGGGGATAATGGTGATGCGTGCCGAGCATCCCGCCCGTCTTGATCACGGCATAGGCGACCGTTCCGCTCAACTTGTCGAGCATCAGGCGCTCGATTGTGCCGAGCTTCGTGCCGTCGCGCCCGAAGACGGCGACATGCTCCACGCGATCACTGGGAACCATGGTGTGCATGGCGTGCTCCCTGGGTTCTTGCGTCGCGTGCATTATAGCACAGGCGAGGCGCAGCTACAGAAGTTGCGAGCGCACCGACACCGCGCCCTCGCGCAGCAGCGGCAGGAAGCGGTCGATCAGCTCCTGCGTCGGCACGCGGTCGACATGGGCGCCCATGTTGATGGCGGCAACGATGGTGTCGTCGTAGCGGCGGACAGGAACGGAGATCGAGCGGAAATGCGGCTCGGCTTCGCGGTCGACCAGCGAGAAACCCTGCGCGCGATCGGCAGCGATCTTCGCAAGGAGCAACTTCGGATCGGTCACGGACTGCGGCGTCAGCGCCGCCCGCTTCATCGTCTTCAGGCGGGCGGCGAGCGCGGCATCGTCGAACTGGCCGAGCATGGCGCGGCCGACCGACGTGCAAAAGGCCGGCAGCCGGTAGCCGATCTCGAGCCCGCCGGAGAACACCCGCATCGGGCTGCCGCGCGCGATGAACACGACGTCATCGCCGTCGAGCACGGCGAGGGAGGAGATCTCCTGCGCCGCAGTCGCGACGCGGTCGAGCACCGGTTGCAGCACGGCGACGAGCTGGTTGGAGCGCAGATACGACGCGGCTAGCGTCAGCACGTGCGGCGTCAGCGAGAACAGCTTGCCGTCGCTCGCGACGAAACCGCCATGCTGGAGCGTGAACAGGATGCGCCTGGCAGTGGCGCGCGGCAGCTCGGCGGCACGGGCAAGATCGCTCAGCGTCATCGGTCCGGCGGTCGAGCCGAACATCTGCAACAGCCGCAGGCCGCGATCGAGGCTCTCGACGAAATCCGTCGCGCGCTCCTCCGTCTCGTTCCGCTTCAGCTTGGGCATCCGCTCCGCGCCTGCAAAATATTGCTTGCCGCCAAATCAAGGCATGTCATAATTCGCCCATTCGTTCAATAGGCGAACAACGCCACTCCGCGCAAAAGGGACGCGACCGCCATGATGAGCCAGGAGCAGAACGACCTGATCACCCGCACCGGGCCGAAAGACCCCTGCGGCAGACTGATGCGGAGCTACTGGCAACCGGCGGCGCTGGTGGATGAGCTGGAGGGCGCACGCCCGGTGCGGCCCGTCAAACTGCTTGGCGAAAACCTCGTGCTGTTCCGCGACGAGGGCGGCCGCTACGGCTTGATCGACCGCCACTGCGCGCATCGCGGCGCCGACCTCGCCTTCGGACGGCTTGAGAATGGCGGACTGCGCTGCGCCTTCCATGGCTGGCTGTTCGACGCGACGGGGCAGTGCATCGAGACGCCGGCCGAGCCGAAGGATTCAAAGCTCTGCCAGAACATCCGCCAGCGCTCCTATCCCGTGGTGGAGAAGAGCGGCATCCTCTGGGCTTATCTCGGCGAGGGTGCCCCGCCCGCATTTCCGGAGATCGACTGCTTCGTCGCACCCGGCACGCATACTTTTGCGTTCAAGGGCCACATGGCCTGCAACTGGCTCCAGGCACTGGAGGTCGGCATCGACCCCGCGCACGCCTCCTATCTGCACCGCTTCTTCGAGGACGAGGACACCTCGGCCGCCTACGGCAAGCAGTTCCGCGGCGCCTCCGCCGGCTCCGACCTGCCGATGACCAGGATCCTGCGCGAATACGACCGCCCGATCATCAATGTCGAACACACCGAATACGGCCTGCGCCTGATTGCGCTGCGCGAGATCGACGACGAGCGCACCCATGTGCGCGTCACCAACCAGCTTTTCCCGCACGGCTTCGTCATCCCCATGAGCACGGAGATGACGATCACGCAGTGGCACGTGCCGGTCGACGACGAGAACTGCTACTGGTACGCGATCTTCACCAGCTACACGAACCCGGTCGACAAGACAAAGATGCGCGACCAGCGGCTCGAGCTCTATGAGCTGCCCGATTACATCTCGCGCAAGAACAAGGCCAACGATTACGGCTTTGATCCGCACGAGCAGCAGACCGCGACCTATACCGGCATGGGCACCGACATCAACGTCCACGACCAGTGGGCGGTGGAATCGATGGGCGCGATCCAGGATCGCACCAAGGAGCATCTCGGACAAAGCGACAAGGCGATCGTGCAGTACCGTCGCCTGTTGCGGCAGGAGATCGAGAAGGTCGTGGGCGGCGAGAAGCCGATGCTGCATCTGGATGAGAGCAACGCACGCAGCATCCAGGGGCCGGCGACCATGGACGGCATCGGCCCGACCCAGGGCTGGGAGACCTACTGGATGGAAGTCGACGTCAAGCGGAGGCGAGGCGCGCCGTGGATGGCGCCAGTGCCGAAGGACATTGCCGATAACGTGCACCGGCTGACGGCGGCGGAGTGAGGCTTGTGTGGGAAGCCTGTAGGGTGGGCAAAGGCGCGAAGCGCCGTGCCCACCATGTCACAGCACCTGCGACAGACGTGGTGGGCACGCTTCGCTTTGCCCACCCTACGGCAGTTGAAGGAGTGATGAAGTGAGTTTCGTCGCGCGTCACGGGCTTTGGTCGGCCGAGCAGAAGGATGCGGCGTTGCGCGTGCGGCGGATGGTCGAGGAGAAGAACCTCGAAGTCATCCGCCTCGCCTTCCCCGACCAGCACGGCATTTTGCGCGGCAAGACCATTATCGCATCGGAGGCGATGGCGTCACTGGAGAGCGGCTGCTCCATCACCACGACCATGCTCGCCAAGGACACCTCGCACCGCACGGTGTTTCCGGTGTTCACATCAGGCGGCGGGTTCGGGATGAAGGAGATGGAGGGTGCGGCCGACGTGCTGATGGTCGCCGATCCCACCACCTTCCGCGTGCTACCCTGGGCACCTAGCACGGGCTGGCTGCTTTGCGATCTCTACTTCAATGACGGACGGCCTGTGCCGTTCGCGACGCGCAACCTTTACCGGCGCGTGCTCGACGAGCTCGGCGCGCGCGGCCATGATTTCGTCGCCGGCCTCGAGGTCGAATTCCACATCTTCAAGCTCGACGACGCGCATATGCGCGCCGAAGACGCCGGCCAGCCCGGCACGCCGCCATCGGTGAGCCTGCTCAGCCACGGCTATCAATACCTCACCGAGCAGCGCTTCGATCAGATGGAGCCGGTGCTGGAGATCCTGCGTCGCGACATCGTCGCGCTCGGGCTTCCCTTGCGCTCCGTCGAGGTCGAGTTCGGGCCGAGCCAGTGTGAATTTACTTTCCAACCGCGCAAGGGCATCGAGTCCGCCGACAACATGGTGCTGTTCCGCTCGGCCGTGAAGCAGATCGCGCGCCGTCACGGCTATCACGCCACCTTCATGTGCCGGCCAAAACTGCCGAACGTGTTCGCGAGCGGCTGGCACCTGCACCAGTCGATCGTCTCGCGCGCGACGGCTGAGAATCTGTTCATGGCGAGAGAGACCGGCCAGCCGCTCAGCGAATTCGGCCGCGCCTGGCTCGCGGGTCTGCTCGATCACGCCCGCGCCTCTGCCGTGTTCACGACACCGACAATCAACGGCTACAAGCGCTACCGCTCCTACTCGCTTGCGCCGGACCGCGCGATCTGGGGCAGCGACAATCGCGGCGTGATGATCCGCGTGCTCGGCGGTGCAAACGATCCGGCGACGCGCCTGGAGAACCGCATCGGCGAGCCCGCCGCCAACCCCTATCTCTACATGGCTTCGCAAATCCTCTCTGGGCTTGATGGTGTCGACCGCAAGCTCGATCCCGGCCCGTCGGCGGACGCGCCCTATGAGACCAAGGCGCCGCTGTTGCCAAAATCCTTGCGCGATGCCGTCGGCGCGCTGAAGGACGATCCGTTCTTCCGCGAGAAGCTGGGGACGGAATTCGTCGACTACTACACCCACATCAAGAATGCCGAGATCGACCGCTTCCTGTCCGAGGTGACCGACTGGGAGCATCGCGAATATTTCGAGATGTTCTAGTTTTGGGACGTCATTCCGGGGCGATGCGTCGGCATCGCCCCGGAATGACGGCGCTCACGCCTCACGCCGCTGTGAGGCGACTTCGTCCCACCTGTTCCGACGACATCACGTCGCTGCCGGACGAAGCCATTTTCCGCACCCCTCGAAAACCGCCGGAAAGATTGCAGCGCTAGGCTGGCAGCATGTGATCAGACAATGGAGTTCGGTCATGTGGGGTCAATTATTCAGCCTGATTTACCGCCTGTCCTGCCGCACCACCCTGATCGAGATCGGCGTGCATCGCCTGGCGCGCTAAGCGCGACCGTTCCGTTAGGTAAGGCGGATTGACCAAGTAGCGGGTTTCCTCAAATCCCCAGATACCGGTGCTGCAGCTCCGGCTCGGCCGTCAGCTCGCCCGAGGTGCCGCTCCACACCGTCTTGCCGCGCTCGATGATGTAGTGGCGGTCGCAGATGCGGGCGAGGTGATCGACGTTCTTGTCGACCACCAGGATCGACTGCCCGCGCTTCTTGAGCAGCGACAAACAATTCCAGATTTCCTCACGGATTAAGGGCGCAAGGCCTTCGGTCGCTTCATCGAGGATCAACAGCTTTGGATTGGTCATCAGCGCGCGGCCGATCGCAAGCATCTGCTGCTCGCCGCCGGAGAGCTGGTTGCCCATGTTGGATGCGCGCTCGGCCAGCCGCGGGAACAGGACGTAGATCGCAGCGAGCGTCCAGGGATTGTCGCTGCCGAAGCGGTCGGCGGCGGCCGCGACGAGATTTTCGCGCACGGTGAGGTTCGGAAAGATCTGGCGTCCCTCAGGCACGAGACCCACGCCGAGCTTCGCGATCCGGTAGGATGGAAGCTGCCGCACCTCCGAGCCTGCAAAGCGGATCGCGCCTGCGCGCGCCGGCGTCAGGCCCATGATGGAGCGGATGGTCGTGGTCTTGCCCATGCCGTTGCGGCCCATCAAGGAAACCATCTCGCCTGCCTTGATGGACAGCGACAGGCCGAACAGCACCTGGGACAGCCCGTAGCAGGTCTCGATACCGTCGACGTCGAGCAGGGTGTCAGCCATCCGGTCAGTCATGGCGCGTCACCACGTGCTGATCGCCGAGATAGGCGCGCTTGACCTCGTCGTTGCCGCGGATCGCGGCCGGATCGCCGGAGGCGATGACGCGGCCATAGACCAGCACCGAGATGCGATCGGCGAGCGCGAACACCGCCGGCATGTCATGCTCGACCAGCACGATCGAGACCTCTTTGCGCAGATCCTGAAGCAGCTTCACCATGCGCTGGGATTCGATGACGCCGAGGCCGGCCATCGGCTCGTCCAGCAGCAGGATTTTTGGCTTGCTCGCCAGCGCCACGGCGAGCTCGAGCTCGCGCCGCTCGCCATGGCTGAGCCGCGACACCACGACATCGGCGCGATGCGACAGGCCGACGCGATCGAGCGCGGCGTGGGCAGCATCGCGCAAGGATCGCTCCTTCCGCGCATTGGCAAAGAAACGGAACGACGTGCCGGCGTGCGCCTGCGCCGCCAGCGCGACATTGTCGGCGGCGGTGAAGTCGAGCAGCAGCGAGGTGATCTGGAACGAACGGGCCAGGCCCAGCGCGCAACGGCGATAGGCCGGCAGATAGGTGATGTCGCGCCCGCCGAGCAAGACGCTGCCCGCATGCGGCGAGAGGTGCCCGGTGAGCTGGCTGATCAGCGTGGTCTTGCCGGCGCCGTTCGGGCCGATGATGGCGTGCAGCTCGCCGGCCGCAACATCGAGCGAGACGTGATCGGTCGCGGTGATGCCGCCGAAGCGCCGCACCAGCTTTTCGACGCGGAGCAGCGGTTCAGCCACGACCAGCCCTCCCGAGCATGCCCAAGATGCCGCCGCGCCCGAACAGCACGATCAGCAGCAAGAGCGGGCCCATGATCAGCGCCCAATATTCGGTGATCTGCGACAAGAATTCTTCCAGCAGCAGATATACCACCGCACCCATGACCGGGCCGAACAGCGTACCCATGCCGCCGAGGATCACCATCACCATGAGGTCGCCGGAGCGGGTCCAGTACATCACGGCCGGGCTGACGAAATCGGTGTTGTTGGCGAGCAGCGCGCCGGCGAGCCCGCACATGGTGCCCGAGATGACGAAGCAGACGAGCTGGTAGCGCTTTGCCGGAAAGCCGATCGCCTGCATGCGCTGCTCGTTGGAGCGCAGCCCCTGCACGACGAGACCGAAGCGCGAATTGACGATGCGCCAGATCAGGACAATGACGCCGATCAGGCAGGCGAGGCAGAGATAGTAGAACTGCACACGGCTGGAGAGATCGATCAGCCCGGAAAAATCGCTGCGCTTGTACACGGTGAGACCGTCGTCGCCGCCATAGCGAGCGAGCCCCGAGGCGACGTAGTAGGCCATCTGCGCGAAGGCGAGCGTGATCATGATGAAGTAGACGCCGCGGGTCCGCAAGGACAGCGCGCCGATCACGAGCGCATAGAGCGCGGAGGCCGCCAGCGCGACCGGGAACTGGATGAAGCCGCTTCCGACGCCTTCCTGCGCCAGGATGCCGACTGCGTAGCCGCCGATGCCGAGATAGGCGGCGTGGCCGAAGCTCATCATGCCGCCATAGCCCATGATGAGGTTGAGGCTCGCGGCCGCGAGCGCCAGGATGACGATGCGGGTGAACAGCGTCAGGATGAAGATGTTGCCCGACAGCTGCGAATAGAGCGGCAGCAGCACGAGGCCCGCCAGCATCAGGGCCGTGACGGCCTTGCTCACGCTCAAGGCCTTCATCGACGATTGGCCGGAAACAGCCCCTCCGGCCGCACCACCAGCACGATCGCCATCAAGAGATAGATGAGCATCGAGGACAGCGCGGGCGCGGCGGTGGATGCCGCGGTTGAACTCAGGATCTGGCGCAGCAGGTTCGGCAGGAAGGCACGGCCGAGCGTGTCGATCATGCCGACGAAGATCGCGGCGAGGAACGCGCCGCGGATCGAGCCGATACCGCCAATGACGATGATGACGAAGGCAAGGATCAAGATGTTCTCGCCCATGCCGATCTGCACGGTGAGGATCGGCGCCTGCATCAGGCCGGCAAGGCCGGCGAGCGCGGCACCTAGGCCGAACACCAGCGTGTAGAGCAGCTTGATGTTGATGCCGAGCGCACCGATCATCTCGCGGTTGGAGGCGCCGGCCCGGATCAGCATGCCGATGCGCGTGCGCATCACGCCGAGATAGAGCAGCAGCGCGACCAGAAGGGCGACCACGATGATCGCAAGCCGATAGGCCGGATAATGGATGCCGGGAAGGATCGGCACCGGCACGGTGAGCCAGGGCGGCAGCGGCAGCGCCAGGCCCGCCGGCCCCCAGATCAGCCGCACCGCTTCATTGAAGAACAGGATCAGGCCGAAGGTCGCGAGCACGTGGTCGAGATGGTCGCGGCCATAGAGATGCCTGAGCGCCACCACTTCGAGCACGATGCCGAGCACGAGCGTCGCGCCGAGCGCGAGTAGCGCGCCCAGCAGGAAATTGCCGGTCCATGCGACGAAGGTCGCGGCGAAATAGGCGCCCATCATGTAGAGCGAGCCGTGCGCGAGGTTGACGAGATCCATGATCCCGAACACCAGCGTCAGGCCGGCGGCCAGCAGGAAGAGAAGCAGCCCGAACTGCAATCCGTTGAGGAATTGTTCGACGACGAGCAGCATCGACGCTCTTTCAGCCACGCATCACGTTGCGCCGATGTTCGAACACGGCCGCCATCAGTGAAAGAGCTCCCCCTGCCTCTTCAAGGCCAAAATCGGTAACGGCAGTATCGTTCCGACGCAAGAGCGATTCTGCGCCCAACATGCACTTTGTTGCATCTCATCGAACAGGCGACGAGCGCACCAAGCAAGAAGGTTGCCGCAGAGCATGGGTCAACCTGCCGCACCTGCCGTCAATTCGGACGACACGACGGGCTGACGTTGAACGGTGAGGTTGTTCGAGGGGCTCGCCGACGATCCATCGCGCAGTCACGGATGCGCGTTCGCTCTGAGACGGCGTGTTACGGCGCTCTTCACCTCGCCCCGCTTGCGGCGAGAGGTCGAATTCAGGCGCAGCTTGAATTCGGATTGGGGGGAGAGCTTCCACGAGTCCAGCTCTCACCGTCCTCTTGGAGAGAGGCCCACGCCCCTCTCCCCGCAGGAACGGGGAGAGGGAGGAGGATCATCGCCGCACTCAGTGCGACGTCATCGAGTGAGGAAAGTCGTCCCGGTCGGTTGCGACGCCATCGGCGGTGGAGGCTTCCAGCGCTGCCATCCGGAACAGATAGGCGAGCGTGGCGTGGCCGCAATCGTCCGCCATCTGCGCCAGCTCGAGCGCCATGTCGGACATGTAGCCGAGATTTTCTTCCTTCATTTTCATCTTGAGCTTCGCAAGGGTTCGGCTGTCTCGAATCATGTTCGACATCTCAGGCGGTCTTTCGTTGCGCGGCGGTGAGGCCGCAGGTGTTGGCACGGGCGATGGCGTTAAGGCGCGGACCGTCCTGGCGCACGACGCTCGCCATGCCGATCCGCTCGCGCACGATATCGAGCGACTCCCGGCGAACGTCGATCGTGGCGGCCATGGTCCAGGAGCCGTCGACCAGCGCGGGCAATCCCAGAGGCGTGACGACAAATCCGATGTCGTGGAAGCGCGGCAACCACCAGGTCTCCATGACCAGGCAGAGACGCTCGATGCCCTGGTCGAGACAGAACTCCTGCGCCGACGCCATCAGTTGCAGGTTGACGGTTCCGTCGCGGCGGTCGCGCGCGACGAAGAAGCGCGACCACTCCCAGACCAGCGCGTCCGCCGGACAGCCGCGCACCGCGGCGAGATGCGGAAAGATCTCGCTCATCATCGTCGGCTTGGTGGTCGGATAGAGCCGGTAGCCGCCGATCACACGGCGGCTCTCCAGCGCGAGCATGTAGATCGCGTCCTCGTCGTCGTAGACGTCGATCTCGCGGCCGTCGGGCTTGCGCAGCGCCTCCCACTTGCGCTCGTCGACGAAGACCTCGTGCCGCAAGCGGAAGTGTTGCTCGACGACGTCCTCATACAGATGACGGTTCGCCGATGAAATTGCATGGATCATGAAATCCCCCGTTTTTCAAAACGGGGGAAGCCTCGTTCAAAAGAGGCGGACTCGATATTGGGAAATTTCCCAGTGAGAGCTTATGGATTGATGATTTTGTGCCTGATCGCGATCGCGACTGCATGCGTACGGTTGACGGCACCGAGTTTGCGCGCAGCGGTTGCAAGATGCTCTTCCGCGGTCCGCTGCGTGATGTGCAGGATCTCGCCGATCTCCCAGGCGGACTTGCCTTGCGAGGCCCAGGCGATCACCTCGCGCTCACGCGGCGTAAGCAGCGCCGGCGGCGTCGGACGCGGATCGAGCAGGCGGCGGATGCGGTCGAAGCCGTACATCGCCATCAGGTGCAGCGCCGGCTTGCTTCGCGCGTTGAGATCGAGATGCACGCCGCCGAGCGAAACACCGGCTTCATAACCGGTCAGCCCGTGGATCGGCACGACGAAGCCGCGCGACATGCGGAAATCGGTGGCGCGGTTCATCACCTCCACCGCACCGAGCTCCCGCTCGGCATCGTAAGGTGCTTCCGACCATTCGAAGGGGTTCACCGACTGCCGGCACATCCGGATCACCGGATCGAAGCGGACGTAGTTCCTCTCGGTGTACATCCTGAACCATTCAGCCGGCCAGCGCTTGGCAAGCACCATCTGCTCGAAGTGCTGCTCCGGATTCGGCAGTCCAGTGACGATGATGTGCTCGAAGCCGAAGCGGCCGAATGCCGCCTCAAGCGCGTCCATCGCATCCGGAACCTTGCTGTAGGCTTCCAGTCCTTCGATGAAGTCGAGCGCTTCCCGGCCATAGTCCACGGCGGACATCGGTTCGTTCCTGCCCCCTGCCTGCCTTCGTAGGTTGCTTTGTAGCCTGACTCGTGCCGCGCCTCAATGCGTCGCCCCCGTAGTTTCACGGAACGCACACACTCTGGAGATTTTATCTACTTGTGGCAGAAGGGGGGTCAAGATACACGTGCATAGTCTGGAGCGGGAAAGCCACGATGGAAGACGAGAACATCGCCCTCAACAGCGTGCTCGGCCTGGAACTCAACCGCGTGTTCTTCGCTGTCCGCGAGACCGCGAACAAGCAGAAGATCATCGAGCTTGCGCGCAAGGTGCTGGAGAGTGAACGCGCCGGGCTGCCCGATAGCGCTTCGCCCGACGGGCCGGCACGCTAGAACGCAGTAGCAGCAACCGCGCGAATGAAACGGTTCGTGCAATCTGCGCCCCGCTTTTCAATTCGAACGTACTGATTCTAGTCGAAACAACCTGACCGCGAAATCGGTATCCCCCCTTCCTTGCGAGGAGGCCAAGCAATCGCGCCGCCCTCTATTCACGTTGACAGGCATTTGCGGCTGGATGACATGACGCATGTCGTGAGATGATCGTCACTCACGATCGTCCATCGGGATTGCGCTAGAGCATGATGACGCTGCGCCAGGTTGAAGTGATCCGTGCCGTGATGGTGACGGGGACCATTGGCGGCGCGGCGAAGCTGTTGAACGTCTCGGCGCCCGGCATCAGCCGTCTCGTCAAATACACCGAACGCTCGCTCGGTATTCGCTTCTTCCAGCGGCAGAACGGACGCTACTTCCCGACGCCCGAGGCCGAGAACATCTTCGAGCAGATCAACGGCGTCTACAAGAAGGTCGACGACCTCTCCGAGATCATCTCCAAGATCGGCCGCGGCGGATTGTCGGAGCTGCGCATCGGCTCGGTGCCGAGCATCTCGCAGGTGATGGTGCCGCGCGCGATCGAGCGCGTCCGGCGGCGCTATCCGGATATCGGCATCGACATCAACATCCTGAAGCTCGAGGAAGCGATCGACTACCTCATGCTCGGCCGCGGCGAGTGCGTCGCGATGAGCTACCGCCTCGAACATTCCGGCCTCGACTTCATGCCGCTCGCTTCCGGCGAGCTCTATTGCATCGTGCCGCCCGGCCATGAGCTCGCCGGCCGCAAGCAGGTCTCGGCGGCCGAAATCACGCGCTATCCGCTGATCGGCATCGATCCGAACGATCCTTACGGGCGGATCATGGCCGAGATCTTTGCCCGTCACCGGCTCGACTACAACATCACCATCCGCGCCCGCTTCGGCACCACGGTGTGCGCGCTGGTGAAGGCGGGCCTCGGGATCGCGATCATCGACCAGTTCACGGTCGCCCATGGCGGCTATCCCGGCATCGAGCTGTTGAAGATCACCGAGCCGACGCGGTTCGACACCTATATCGCGGTGAAGCGCGGCGCGCCGCTCTCTCTCCACGTCGAATATTTCATCGAGCAGCTTCGCGCCGAGATGCGCGCGGTCGAGCCGTCGCGCAGCGGCCAGAAGGGCGCCGCGACGCGCGGACGCAAGAAGTAACATTATGTTAGGTTTGTAGGATAAATGGGTAATTGTGTTAGGCCAAGGACCGGCTATCGTCGGGCTTGAGCTTTGCCAATTTCCGCGCAACACCGCGTGGCGAAACACACCAAGACCAATTCGGATCATGTCAACGCGCCGACCTGTCGCATCTCAGAAACTCCTCACCGGCCTGATCGGCGCGCCGATTAAGCATTCCGCCTCCCCCGCCATGCACGAGCGCGCCGCCGAGGCGCTGGGACTGCGCGGCCACTATCAGCTCATCGAGGTCGCCGGCGCGGATGCGACCGGGCTCAGCATGATGCTCGAGGGGGTGCGGCGCCTCGGCTTTGCCGGCGTCAACGTCACCTATCCCTACAAGGAAGCGGTGGTACCGCTGCTCGACGAGCTTGCGCCGGGCGCAGCCGCCATGGGCGCAGTCAACACCGTCGTCGTGCGGGATGGCCGGCTGATCGGCCACAACACCGACACCACGGGATTTGCCCGCGCGGTGGCGCCGTTGCTGGCGCCCGCGGGCAATGCGGTTGCCGTGATCGGCGCCGGCGGCGTCGGCAAGGCGATCGCCTTTGCACTGGCGAGCCAGAAGGTCTCCGACATCCGCATCGTCGACAGCGAGCCGGCGCGGGCCGAGAGGCTTGCCTCGCTCCTGATCGCGAACGGCGCAAAGGTCGCATCGAGCATCGAGGATGCGCTCAGGGGCGCAACCGGCCTGATCAACGGCACGCCGGTCGGCATGCTGCCGAACCGGGACACGCCGGTGCCGACGGCGCTGCTGCGTGCAGACCTCTGGGTCGCCGATGCCGTCTATTCGCCGCTGATCACCCCGCTGCTGGCGGCCGCGCAGGCCAAGGGCGCGCCGATCATGACCGGGCGCGAGCTTGCGATCTACCAGGCCGCGGACGCGTTCGAACTGTTCACCGGCCTTGCTCCATCGACCGAGGTCATGGGCGAGGCTTTTGACGCCGTGATGGCGGCGCGCAGCGCCGCCTATCAGGCAGCTTGACCGAAAGCGGCCGGAAACAAGGCCGCTTGCAAAACTGAAGAGAAACGGGAGGAGTGAGATGAAATCGACACTACTGGGCGCCCTGCTTGCGGTTGCCATGGCAACGAGCGCCTTTGCGCAGCCGATCAAGCTGGCCGACGTCGCCGAGCTGTCCGGCGGCGGCGCCACCGTCGGCACCAACTGGAAGAACGGCATCGATCTCGCGATCGAGGAGATCAACGCCAAGGGCGGCGTGCTCGGCCGCAAGCTCGAGGTCACCCATGCCGACTCGCAGTCCAACCCGGGCGTGGCGCGCGCACAGGTTCAGAAGGCGCTCGACGCCGAGCCCTACGTGCTGCTCGGGCCCGGCTATTCCGGTTCGGTGAAGGTCACCGCGCCGCTCGCGGCCGAAGCCGGCATCGCGCAGATCATGGGCGGCGAAGCCGCCGAGCTGACCCAGGCCGGCAACAAGTTCCTGTTCCGCACCTCCTTCGGCCAGCAATCCTCGATGCCGAAGGTCGCCAAGTACATCCACGACGACATGAAGGCGAAGTCGGTCGCGGTGGTCTGGGTCAACAATGATTTCGGCCGCGGCGGACGCGACGTCGTCGTCAAGGAGCTCGAGCGCCTCGGCTCCAAGGTGGTCGCCGATCTCTCGACCGAAGCAGGGCAGGCCGATTTCGCCGCCGACGTCGGCAAGATCAAGGCCGCCAATCCGGACGCGGTGTTCGTCTACCTCAACGAGGAAGAGAGCGCACGTATCCTCAAGGAGCTGAAGCGCCAGGGCGTCACCGCACCGCTGATGGGCGAGACCACGCTGATCGGCCAGAAGGTGATCGAGTTCGCGGGCGACGCCGCCAACGGCGCGCGCGGCCATGTCGGCCTCACCACCGACGCACCGGTCGACCTGATCAAGGGCTTCCGCGATCGGTTCTCCAAAAAGTACAACTACGTGCCCGACCATAACGGCCTGAAGGGCTATCTCGCCGTCTACATGGTGAAGGCCACCACCGAGAAGATGGGCAAGGTCGACTCCAAGGCGTTCGCCGACACGCTGCACGGCCTGACCATCAAGGCCGCGGACGAGCCGGGCATCCTGATGGACGTCACCTTTAGCGATACCGGCGACATCGATCGCCAGAGTTTCCTGGTCGAGGTCGTGGAAGGCAAGCAGGTCGTGAAGCAGGTGCTGCCGAAGCTGAAGTGAGCGCTTCTCCCTCTCCCCGCCCGCGGGGAGAGGCCGACCGCTCTTCTCCCTCTCCCCGCTCTTTCGCGGGGAGAGGGTTGGGGTGAGGGGCCGCTTCCGCGAGTCTAATTGTCACGGATTTCGCGGAAAGAGCCCCTCACCCCACCCTCTCCCCGTAAGAACGGGGAGAGGGAGACGAAAGAGCGGGGCGAGAGGACACGAGAGGGGAAAAATGTCCAATCTGTTCGATCTTCTGGTCGCAGGACTGGCAACGGGCGCCATCTATGCGCTGGTGGCGGTCGGCTTCACGCTACTCTGGCAGACCTCGCAGACCATCAATTTCGCGCAGGGCGAGTTCGTGATGCTGCCGGCGTTTCTGATGCTGGCCGCGATGCATGTCGGGGCACCGTTCTGGCTCGCCATCATCCTCGGCATCCTGCTCTCGATGATCCTGCTTGGCCTCGCCTTCAAGATGCTGCTGGTCGATCCGATGATGCGCCATGGCGTGCTGCCGCTGGCGATCGCCACCATGGCCCTCGCAATCGGCATCAAGGAAGCCGTGAAGCAGTTCTTCAGCGCCGAGGCCTCGCCCTTCCCCTCGATCGTTCCGACCGGTGACATCTCCGTCTTTGGACATGCGGTCTCGTTGCAAAGCATCGGCGTGCTCGTCGTCGCGATTCTCGCCGTGGTCGGGCTGACAGCGCTTCTGAACCGCACCTCGCTCGGCCACCAGATGCAGGCGGCGGCGCAGAACCCGACGGTGGCGCGCATCATCGGCGTTCCGGTCGAGCGGATGATCCTCCTGACCTTCCTGATCAACGCCTTCCTGGTCGCGCTGGCTTCGCTCCTGATCACGCCGATCTATCTGGCGAAATTCTCCTCCGGCGAGGTGCTGGGCCAGGCCGCCTTCATCGCCGCGATCGTCGGCGGCTTCAACCAGGTGCGCGGCGCGATTGCCGGCGGCCTCCTGATCGGGGTGCTCGACAATCTCGCGGCCTCCTACGTCTCGACGCAATATCGCTCGGCAGTGCCGATGCTCGTGCTGATCATCGTCATCCTGTTCCGTCCCCAAGGCCTACTCGGCCGCGCCGAGGAGCGCACGGTATGACCGGATTTGCCAAACCCCTGAAGATCGCGCTTGGCCTCGCCGTCATCGCCGCCCTGATCGTCGTTCCCATGAACTTCAATCGCTACGGCCTGTTCATCCTCAGCCAGTGGGCCGTGATGACGATCGCCGCGATGGGCCTCAATCTCACGCTCGGCTATGCCGGCCAGGTCTCGCTGGCCCAGGGCGCCTTCGTCGGCATCGGCGCTTACGCCGCGGCGATCATGACGACCCATGGCTGGCCGCTGCCGGCCGCGATCGTCGTCGCGATTGTGCTGAGCTTCGCGGTCGGCTGGGTCCTCGGCTATCCGGCGCTGCGCGTGCAGCACCACTACCTCGCCTTCGTTACGCTCGCCTTCTCCACCCTCGCCTTCCTGGTGTTCCGCAACGAGAGCTGGCTCACCGGCGGCATCTACGGCATCTCCAATATTCCGCGGCCGCATATTTTCGGCATCGCGACCAACAAGCCGCTGCCGTTCTACTATGTCTGCCTTGGCTCGCTCGCCATCGTGTCGCTGGCGGTATGGTGGCTGATCCGCTCGCCCTGGGGCCGCGCCTTCATTGCGCTGCGCGAGAACCCGCAGCGCGCGCAGTCGCTTGGCGTCGACACCCGCCGCTACACGCTGATGGCGTTCGCGATCGGCTCGGCGCTCGGCGGCATCGCCGGCGCGCTCTATGCGCCGCTGACGCAATATATCGATCCGGTGCCGTTCAACCTGTCGCTCTCGCTCGACCTGTTGATGATGGTGATCGTCGGCGGCGCCGGCTTCTATCTCGGCCCCTTCCTCGGCGCGATGATCGCAGTGCTGCTGCCGGAATGGCTGCGCTTCACCGAGGGCTATTACCTGATGCTCTACGCGATCGCAGTCATGCTGCTGCTGATCTGGTCGCCGACCGGTATCCTGGGGATCCTCGATCGCTACATGGCCGCGCGGCGCACCAAGGCGGCGTCTGCGCTCAGGGCCGTCGCAAAATCCCGACTGGAGACGGCGCAATGAGTGCGGTGCTCGAAGTCACCAATATCAAGAAGAACTTTGGCGGCATCTCTGCGGTCGACGGCGTCAGCTTTGACGTCCGCGAAGGCGAGATCCTCGGCCTGATCGGCCCGAACGGCTGCGGCAAGTCGACGCTGTTCAACTGCATCCTCGGCCAGCTCACGCCGAGCAGCGGCGAGGTCAAGCTCGACGGCAGGAGCGTCACGGGCCTGCGCCCCTCAGAGCTCAACAAGCTCGGGGTCAGCCGCACCTTCCAGCTCCTGCAGGTGTTTCCAAAACTCTCGGTGCGCGAGAACCTGATCCTTGCCGGGCAGGAGCACCAGGGCAACATGGCCTCACGCCTCGTCGGCCGCTCCGACGCCGGGCTGACGGACGCCGCCAACCAGATGATCGGCTTCTTCAAGCTCGACCATCTCGCCGCTGAACCTGCCGGCGGCCTCTCCTACGGCCAACAGAAGCTGCTCGATGCCGCGATGGCCTTCATGGGCGGACCGCGACTGGTGCTGCTCGACGAGCCCGCGGGCGGCGTCAACCCGACGATGCTGTCGGACCTGAAGGAGCGCCTGGTCGCGATCAACCGCGAGAAGAACGCGACCTTCGTGGTGATCGAGCACAACATGGAATTCGTGATGTCGCTGTGCTCGCGCGTGATGGTGATGGCGGAAGGCAAGGTGCTCGCGATGGGGCGACCGGACGAGGTGCGTAAGAACCCCGCCGTGATCGAAGCCTATCTCGGACATTGAGGAGCCGGCCATGAGCGACACGATCCTCTCGGTTCACAATCTCGTCGGCGGCTACGGCAAGATGACCATCCTGAACGGCACGACATTCGCCGTGCCGCAGGCCACCATCACCACCATCATCGGCCCGAATGGCGCCGGCAAGTCGACCGTGTTCAAGGCGATCTTCGGCCTGTTGAAGCTGCGCGAAGGCAAGATCACATTCGCCGATCGCGATGTCACGAACTTGAGCCAGCGTGCGCTGCTCAATGCCGGCATCTGCTACGTTCCACAGGGCCGCAACATTTTTCCGGAGCTGTCGGTGCGCCACAATATCGAGCTCGGCGGCGTCGCGGCGGCGAAAGACATCGATCTACAGGCGCGCATCGAGGCTGCGCTCGACCTGTTCCCGGCGCTGCGGCGCAAGTCGGCGCAGCAGGCTTCCACGCTGTCGGGTGGCGAGCAGAAACAGCTCGAGATCGCGCGCTCGCTCCTGCTCGAACCAAAGCTCGTGCTGATCGACGAGCCCTCGATCGGCCTGTCGCCGCTGATGGTGCAGCAAACCTTCGATATCCTCAAATCCTTGCGCGACCGCGGCGTGACGATCTTGATGATCGAGCAGAACGCGCGCTCGGCGCTGGAGATCTCCGATTTCGGCATCGTGCTCGAGCTCGGCCAGACCCGCATGGTCGACAAGGCCGAGCGCATCCTGAATGACCCCCGCATCGGCCAACTCTTCCTCGGCGGCGCGATGGAGGAGAGCTCGGCATGAGCGAGGCCGTCAGCGAAGCCGCGCGCACCAGACAAATGATATCGCCGGGCCGGATCATGGAGCAGGCAGAATGAATAAACGCTCGATCGCAACGGTCTCCCTCTCAGGCACGCTGGACGAAAAGCTCCGCGCCATCGCGTCGGCCGGCTTCGACGCCGTCGAGATTTTCGAGAACGACTTGTTGTCGTTCGGCGCGAGCCCGCGCGAGGTGGCGCGCCTCTGCAAGGACCTCAATCTCGAGATCTGCGCCTTCCAGCCGTTCCGCGACTTCGAGGGCATGCCGGAGCCGCAGCGCTCGCGCAACTTTGCCCGCGCCGAGCGCAAGTTCGATTTGATGCAGGAGCTCGGCACCGACCTCCTCCTGATCTGCAGCAACGTCTCGCCGGCTTCGCTCGGCGGCATTGACCGCGCCGCGGACGATTTCCGCGAGCTCGGCGATCGCGCAGCAAAACGTTCTCTCCGCGTCGGCTACGAGGCGCTGGCCTGGGGACGTCACGTCAACGACTACCGCGATGCCTGGGAGATCGTGCGCCGTGCCGACCATCCCGCGATCGGCGTCATTCTCGACAGCTTTCACGCACTGGCGCCGAGCTTCCCGACACGCGCGATGGCCTCGATCCCCGGCGACAAGATCTTTCTGGTGCAGCTTGCCGATGCGCCGAAGCTCGAGCTCGACATCCTCTCCTGGAGCCGGCATTTCCGCTCCTTCCCCGGCCAGGGCGACCTGCCGGTCGGCGAATTCATGGAGGCGATCGCGGCGACCGGCTATGCCGGGCCGCTGTCGCTGGAAATCTTCAACGACCAGTTCCGCGCCGGCTCCGCTGCGCAGACGGCGACCGACGGCCTGCGCTCGCTGATCCTGTTGCAGGACCAGCTCGCGGCAAAATGGCCGAAGCTCGCCGACAAGCAACTCGCGCCAAATGCGAAGACCCGCGGCACCGGCTTCGTCGAGTTCGCTGTCAACGAGACCAAGGCTGCCGAGCTCGCCGGCCTGTTCTCGCAGCTCGGCTTCCGCAAGACCGGCAAGCACCGCAGCAAGGCGGTGGAACGCTGGACGCAGGGCAAGGTGGAGCTCGTGATCAACTGCGAGACCGACGGCTTTGCGCATTCGCACTACGTCACGCATGGTCCCGGCGTCTGCGCCATTGCGCTCGACGTCGACGATTCCGGCCGCGCCATGGCGCGCGCGGAAGCCCTGAAAGCGCGCACCTTCTATTCTCCGGTCGGTCCGGGCGAGTTGGAAATCCCTGCGATCCACGGCGTCGGCGGCAGCCTGCTCTATTTCCTCGACCAGGCCGGCAAGAACTGGGACACCGATTTCGAACCGGTCGCAAGCAACGCCGGCACCGATCAGCTGCTCGCGGTCGACCACATCGCGCAGTCGATGCCCTATGACGAAATGCTGTCCTGGCTCTTGTTCTACACCGGCATCCTCGATCTGACCCGGCTGCCACAGATGGAGATCGCGGACCCCCGCGGCCTCGTGCAGAGCCAGGCGATCATCAATGGCGACGAGAGCCTGCGCTTCGTGCTCAACGGCTCCTCGGCCAACCGCACGCTGCCGGCGCGCTTCATCTCGGAGTTTTTTGGCTCAGGCGTGCAGCATATCGCCTTCTCCTGCCAGGATATCTTTGCGACGGTAGCCGCCATGCGCAAACGCGGCGCAGAGTTTCTGGAAATCCCCGACAATTATTACGACGACATCGAAGCCAAATACGATCTCGCGCCCGAGGTGATGGCGCAGCTTCGCGAGAACCAGATCCTCTACGATCGCGAGGGCGACGGCGAGTTCTTCCAGGTATACACTCACATTTTCGACGAGCGCTTCTTCTTCGAGATCGTCGAGCGGCGCAACTATCAGGGCTTTGGCGCAGCGAACGCCGCGATCAGGCTCGCCGCGCAAGCACGCGAGGTGCGCCCCTCGAGCATGCCGCGGATCTGAGTGGATGCAGCGCGTTTGGCGCTGCACCTGATGGCGACAGCAATCGAGCTCCGACTACCCGCCGGCCTTTTCACGATCTTCAGCAGGCGTCAGCGCGGCATTCCACTCTCGATTGGACAGGTTTCCGACGAGGTTCGATAGCTCGACCGCAAGCGCACGAAGCCGTGCATTCTCCTCAAGGAGCCGCAGAACTTCATCTGACGGCGATTCATCGTCGTCAAACTCTTCGAGAAGCTGTGGTGACAAGCGCCCGAACGCATCATTGGACGCGACATCGTCCGCAGTTGAAATGACTTCCTGTTTCTCGCGGCGCTGCAAATACTCGCTAGTCATGGCAAATCCCCAGAACACGCCCCGAGCCGTATTCGAAGGAATTCACTGAGTCGCCGGCGGATTTGAGTCTGAAATCGGACCAGCGCAAGGTCTCGTGGCGCGCCGCTTGAATCAATCTTCGCGCGATACATTGGGTGGCGCGCAACCTCTGATCTAAAAAACGTTTAATGAGCGCTTAATGCTTTTGCGCAACTAATGGGTCACCAGCGCGAAAGTACGTCTTAGTCATAAGTGCGAACCGAACTCCGTCCCCGAGGAGTCGAATCGGATGGGACTGCTTTTCATTGGCGTGCTGGCCGGAATCTTGATCGGCTTTGGCTTCTTTGCGCCCTCCCAGGGTTACTTCCTGGGCTGCGGCCCGCAACCCTGTTTTGACAGAGTCGCAATGGCTCACCCTGCGGCTGTGAAGCCTGCTGCACTCGGGCCGGATCCGTTGATTGCAAGAGCGAGTCCAGCGGCCGCGGCAAGATCGGACAAAACACCGTTGGAGAAGAAGCGCGGCAACAACAATGTGGCCAGAGCAGCACCTCCGGTGACATGGAACCGCGTCTCGCCATCCAACTCAGCCGAGGGAGCTTCTGATTCCGTGCTGAACAAGGCAAAGGTTTCGATCGCAGCAAAGATGGAAGATCCGGACTCTGCCGAATTCAGCGATATGAAGCGGGCCGTTAGGAAGAACACACTGGGGCGCTCCGTGGACACCATTTGCGGGCGCGTCAAAGGGAAAAATGCGTCAGGCGAGGAGACTGGAGAAAGGCCCTTTCTCTATCTCGTGAAGGAGAACGATGCCTACGTCGTCGACGGGCCAGCAAATTCGGCGGCGGCGATCGCTTATCGCAACATCTGTAACTAGAGCGTGAGGTGCAAGCGAACCGAACGTCGCGGAGGTTTGCGCTCGATCGAAGAGCGGAGTGCGATCGCGAGGCGCGCGACCGTGCGATGAATTACGTGGAAAGAATTGCGTGGAAAGAACTTCCTGGCAACTGAACTGACGGCTGCGCCCCGGTCCAAGGGTGCGCAGGCAGGACCGCAAGATGAAATTGAAGCATTGGCTCGCCGATGCGCAGCGCGTTGCGGTCGCGGAATTGGTGAGGTGAGCTTACAGAGTTCTTTACATTCGAGGACATTATGCACGATCAGGTTCATTCCGCTGAACGGCTCAACGAATCCCTGCAATTGCCCGTCCTGGTGCTCATCGAGCCGCTTACGCTCACGCGCACCAGCATTCTGAGTATTCTCAGGCGCGAACTGGCGTCGCTCGAGATCGTCGACATGGCGACCACCCAGGGACTGGATTGCCTGCCTGGACAGGACGTTCGTCTGGTCGCGCTGAGCATCTGGGACAAGCCGCCGGACGATCGCACCGTCGAGGACGATCTTGCGCTGGTCGCGGAGTGTTGCCCAAACGCTTCCATCGCCCTCATCTCCAATCGTGATGACGAGGCCACCGCACTGGCCGCAATGCAGCGGGGTGTACGCGGTTTCTTTTCCACGTCACTTCCCATCGAAGTCGCTGTTGCCGGTCTGCGCCTTGTTCTGGCCGGCGGGGTCTACAGACCACTGCCGGTCATCGAGTTGAGCAAGGCACCCGGGCTCGACCAGGCATATCCTCGCGCGCTTGGATCAGCGTACTTAAATGGTGAGAAAAGCACGACCGACAGGAATACGACCGATTTCACACCTCGCGAGCAGCAAGTGCTGACGGAGCTGGAGCTTGGTCTGCCCAACAAATTGATTGCCGCCAAGCTGAACCTTTCCGAAAACACCGTCAAAATGCACATTCAGCACATCATGCGAAAATGCGCTGCCCGCAACCGCACCGAAGCGGTTCTCCGCTGGAGCGGTCGATTGTCAGCACATGGCCGCGACACCGAGACGAACGCGTCTTCGATTCCCGAGGCATAGGTGCCGCGCCGCGATGCTCAATCCTCGCGGAACGCGCCATGGAAACTGTCGAGCAAGGGCCTTAGCGCGTAGAGCGCGACGGTGCCGCGCCCTGTCGTGATGAAAACCTGAACCGGCATCCCCGGAATGATCTGAATGTCGTTTGCGGCGATCTGTGCGTCGTCGACGCGAATTTTCGTCGCGTAGTATGGCTGGTCGGTCCGCTTGTCGAGAAGCCGGTCGGCCGACACATGCGTCACGATTCCTTTCAGCCGCGGCACACGACGCTGATTGTACGGCACGAGGTGCACCTCGGCATTCAGGCCGGGATGAACCACATCGATGTCCTCGGGCCTCAGACGGGCGGTGACGATCAGGCGATCCTGCCGGGGCACCAGATCCATGAGTGGAGCCCCCGCTCCGATCACGCCTCCCGGCGTATGAACCCGGAGGTCGGTCACCACGCCGTCCTCGGGCGCCTTGATCTCCGTTCGCGACAACTGGTCCTGGGCCGTCGGCAAGCGCTCGCGCAGCTGGAATATCTGGTTCTGTGCCTCACGCAACGCTTGTACGATCTCGTTCTGCCTGTCGCTCTCGAGCTTGATCAGGTTTGCCTGCGATTCACTGATCACTAGCCCCGCACGTGAAATCTGCGCGGCGATCTCGCCCCGACGCCCTTCAATGTCCGCCAGTTCCCGCTGAAGATTCAAAAGGCGCGGTCGCCGCTCGAGGCCCTTGCTGACGAGGGTGGCGACCATGTCGAGCTCCTCCCTGGCGATATCGATGCGCTGCGCGACCGCGGTCTCCTGGGCCTTGAGGCCCTCGATCTCCTTCTCGACCTGGCCTCTTCTTTCTCGAAGGACCGTCACCTGCGACTGAAACACCTTCCGCCGAGCCAGAAAGACGGTCTGCTGCGCCGACAGAATGGTGGCCGCGGCCAGGTTCGCGCTGGCAGCCCGCTCCAGCGTGTCCGAAAACGAAAGCTTCTCATATCCGCGCTGCTCGGCTTCAAGCCGGGCTACACGTGCCATTGCATCCCACAGCTGGCCTTGAAGGCTTTGTACCTCGGCACGAGCTCTGGTGTCGTCGAGCGCGATCAATGCCTGACCGCTGCGCACGACGTCGCCATCTGAAACCAGAATCTTCCCGATGATGCCGCCCTCAAGATGCTGGATGGTCTTGCGGCTCGATTCCGATTCCACGACACCGGAAGCGATCGCCGCGCTCTCCAGCGGAGCCAGGCTGGACCACACACCCAGCCCCAGCATGAAGCAGACCACAAGCAGGTTGCCTGCGAGCGTCACGCTGCGGAGCCTCGTGCGTGGTGAGATCGGTGTCGGGGCCGTGCACCATGGAAACTCAAGGGGCTCGTAATCGTCGATTGCGGTAATCACGACTCCAAACCTTCGCCCCGCGGGTGGGGTGCGCAGGGGCACGCGCGCTTTCGGTTTCCGGATCATGGGCGAACCGGCTGTCCCGGCACCTTGGCGGTAGCCAGCGCGCTCTCGGCTGGCGCGACTTGCGATATCACCTGGGGCCTGCTCAGATGCCGCTCGAAGATTTCCTCGCTTTCGCCGAACGCGATGACCGCGCCGCCTTCCATGATGGCGATCTTGTCCGTGGCTCCGAGGATACCCATCCGGTGGGTGACCACGACCACCATGACATTGGCGATCTTCAACTGCTCGATGGCGTCTAGCAGCATCCGCTCCCCTGCATAGTCGAGGCTGGCGTTCGGCTCGTCGAGAACGACGAGGCGCGGGTTGCGGAAGAAGGCCCGAGCAAGGCCGAGGCGCTGGCGATATCCGCGAGAAAAGGCCGCGCCCCCGCTGGGAACCACGGTGTGGTAGGCTTGCGGCAGCCGCATGATCGCATCGTGGATGCCGACGAGCTTGGCGGTCTCGACGATCTCCCGTGGATCGGCATCGTCAAGCCGCGCGATGATCTCGTTTATCGTTTCGCCGAGGAGATTGATGTCTTGAGGCAGGTATCCCAGGTGGCGACCGCCTCGTCCCTCGCGGAGCAGCGATACGTCGGCACTGTCGAGCAAGACGCGACCGTGCGTCGGCATCGTAAGTCCGGCGATGACTTGGCCAAGCAGCGACTTGCCCGAACCGGATGGACCGATGATGCCAAGGCATTCGCCGGGCGCGAGGCTGAACGAGACGCCCTTCAACAGAAAGTTGTTGGAGCTGGGCGGCTTCAGGCTGACCTTATCGACGACCAGGCCGCTCGGCGGCCGCTGGGATGAGAATTCTGTATTCACTCCCGCGGCCGGGATTGCCGCGAGCACGGCGTCGAGTCGCCGATAGGCCTTCATGGCCGTCGCGAGTGATTTCCAGCTTGCGATCGCACCTTCGACCGGAGCGACGGCACGGCCAAACATCAATGTCGCCACAAAAATGATTGCCGGGCTCTTGCCGTAGTCGATCACCAGCCACGCTGCCGCTCCCATGATCGCGACCTGCGACAGCGCGCGTAACGGCTTGGTTGCGAGCATCACGAGCGCGCATCGCGAGAGCGCAACGTCGTGCTCTCTGCGCGCTTCCTGTGCGTCGTTGTAGATCAGGCGCGCTGTGCCATCCATCATTCCCATTGCGCGGATCAAGTGAATATTGCCGATCGCCGCTACGAGCCGGCCGTAGCTCTTGGACAACGCGGCGCCGGACTTGACCGTAGCATCGTCCGTGAGCAGGTCGGCTGCAAGCGTGAGGCCGAACAGCAGAACCACGCTGCAGGCTCCCACGACCCCAAGCAACGGATGGACGAGAAAAAGGACGCAGAGAAAGAAGGGTGTCCAGAGCGCATCGAACAGCAGCGGGCACGCGCTGGATTCGACGAACTGGCGCAGAGCCGTGAGATCCCGATATGCGTCCGGCGACTGGGCCCAATCGCCGCGAAAGGCGGATTCGAGGCACGCGGAAAGCACGGAAGGACGAAGTCGGTCTTCAACCCATGCGCCGAGGCGGCCCAACAGGACGCGGCGCAAGGCATCGAGCACTCCACCGACGACGACCGTCAGCGCAACGATGAGGGTGAGCATCAGAAGCGTGTCGCCGCTCCGGCTCGACAAGACCCGATCGTAGATCTGAAGCAGGTATATTGACGGCGCAAATAGCAGCAGATTGTAGCTGCAGCTATACGCGAACACGAGACCAAGCGGGGCCACGCAGGTCCAAAGTGCAGCTTCCAGCGAAGTCCGGGCTGGTGGCAGAAGCGGTGTTCGGAGGGGCGGCATCAGCATTTTTTGTCACCGCCGGAGATTGGGTTTGGCCTCACGCCGCCCGTCGATCGGACGCGACGACGAACCATTGGCTGAAATTCCGGGACCGGCGGCACGCGCCGCCGGTCCCCGCCACGCGACGAGCAGCTGGTCAGAGCGCGTCGAAGTGGAAGTCCACCTCTCCACCTAGCGCGGCGTTGCCGCTTCCACCGTTACCGCCGATACCGGCCACCACATCCTGGTGCTGGTCTACCCAGAGCTTGTTGATCTGAGTGGCGTCCGTATTGGCGTAGACCTTGGAGGTGTCGTGGCCGCTGTCCGAACTCTGGCTTCCGTTCGACGTAGCGGTTCCGCCATGGGCCTTTGCGAACCATGAGGCGGTCGCGTTCGCGCCGCCCGCCTCCCAGTCCGCCGTTTGCTTGACGTGATCGCCAGTGTTGACGTGCACGTCGGCACCTTCCGCCTTGTTGGTTGGGTCGAAGGTGAGCGTCGGCTTGTTGATAATGGCTCCCTTGGAAGTACCGTCACCGCCGTTTCCGACACTTTGACCGCCGGTGTCGATCGATTTGAATCCGATTGAATCTGAAATGTTGATCGCCTTGGGCATCATTTGGAGACTCCCTGCGTTTGTTGACTTGCAAGCATCATCCGTCCCGATCAGACGGATACGCTCAGCAACTTTGGTCCGCGCACGTAGGGCGGCGATAGATGTCAAATCGGACACCATCCGGTTTGGTAGGCCTACGCACGAAAGTATGCCCCTTGTGATGCCACCTTGACGCCGCGGACGTCAGGGCGCGTCCGAGTGCTTGCGTGCGTGGCGTCTCGACAAGGCCGGCCGCGTCGCACGTCGGCGCAAGTCTCGCTACGCCGTCAGGTGGAGATCCGACAGAAGATGTGTGGCAAGATCGCCGCCCAGCGCGAGATTGCCGTGGCCGCCGTCGCCGCCCACTCCGGCGATCTGTACCGCGCTCTGGTCGATGTGCACGTCGTTGGTCTGATCGGCCACCGCCGTCGAATGCGGGCCGGCGATCGCAATATTGATGGGAGCATAGATCGCGACGCTGACGTCGATCAGGCTCCCCGAGGAATGGCCGCTCCCGCCATTGCCGGCGCCGTTGGCTCCGGTCGCAATCGCATCGGAGCCGCCCCACAAGCTGTGAGAGACAAGGCTGCCGCCCATCGCAACGTTTCCGTTGCCCCCTTGCCCGCCGATACCGGCTATCTGAAGGGCGGACTGATCCACATACACGCTATTGGTCTGGATCGCGTAAGCGCTGGAGTTGTAACCCGCGACCGCAATGTTGATCGGGTCATACAGCACGAAGGACGTATGAACGAGCCCTCCATGGAAGGAACCATCTCCGCCATTGCCGGCCTGGCTGCCACCCGTCTCGACCAAGTGCCAGGCGTTTCCGCCGTTGCTTGATCCCCAGGCGGGATCGAGCGTGATGACGCTGCCGCCGCCGGCGACGTTGCCGTTTCCGCCGCTCCCACCAACACCTGCGATCTGGACGACCGACTGATTGATATCGACCGCATTCGACTGGCTTGCGTAGGCTGTGCCGCCTGGGCCAGCCACCGCAATATTGACCGGATGGTAGATCACGACGGGAGCGTCAACCAGCGCGCCGGAGAAATAGCCGTCGCCCCCGTTGCCAGCGCCGCTGCCGCCAGTCGCGATCACGGCGGAGCCGGTGGAGGCGACGCCGACGCCGCCTCCTGACGCGATATTGCCGTTGCCGCCATCTCCCCCGACGCCCGCCATCTGAAAGGCGGATTGATCGACATTCACGTCGTTGGTTTGCTCGGCCAGGGCAACGGAGCCGTATCCGACGGACACCGATATGTTGATCGGTTCATAGATCAGAATGGAGGCGTGCACGATGCCTCCATAGGAATAGCCATCTCCGCCATTACCGGCCGCGGTGTCTCCGCTTTGGACCGAAGCGAGGCTTTGGACCGAACCGAGGCCCGGATTGCCCGATCCAGATCCGGCTCCAGCTGATGGAGCGGCGTGGTGGCTATCGGGCTCGGAAGACACGGCGTCGTGCCGGCTCATGATTCCGGTGGGAGAGTGCGCCTCGTGGCTCGCAAACCAGAGCCGGCCATGGGCGCCAGCTCCATCGTCTCCGAATGTCGGCATGGAGGAAGGCGCAGAGTCCCTCGATGTGGAAGCGAACCTGTCATAGCCACCATCGTCCACGTGATGGTGGTCGCGGTGAAGCGGTACGATCGCGTCCGACGGGTACCGGAAATTCATGTCGCCTCCCTCGTCGCAACCGGACGGGCCCTCTCCCCGACGTCAAGGAGTGTCAGCCTGGGCAGGTCAAAAGCCGAGTCGTCAATTCGAGTGCAGCGATTCGAATGGAGGACCTCAGATCGTCTACACCCGTTTGGCAGCGGACAGCTTTTCCGAGAGGTCGTATCGACGACGCGATGGGTGTGAAGGCCGTCTCCGCGAGCAGACCGCAGGTGTAGGTCTTCGCCTCGCCCCGCCTGCGGCGAGAAGCCGCAATTCACGCAGCAGGAATTGCGGGTGACGGGAACTCACCGCGCGTCGAACTGTCAGCGTGATTGCGGAAACAACCCCTCACCCCACCCCCTCCCCGCGAAGAGCGGAGAGAGGGAGAGGCCAGGCCTCACTTCATCGGGCACTTGTCGTGGAAGCGGTCCTGGTCGTCCTTGACGATGGTGGCGACCGTCTTCAGCGCGAGCTGGCCGTCGGCGTCCTTCACCACGTCCTGGAGATAGAAGTTCTGGATCGGGATGTGGTTGTTGCCGTACTTGAACGAACCGCGCAGCGACTTGATGTTGGCCTTTTCCATCTCGGCCTTCATCGCGTCCTTCTTGCTGGTGTCGCCCTTCACCGCCACGACCGCGCTGTTGATGAGCTGGGCCGCGTCGTAGGCTTGCGCTCCGTAGTAGGTCGGGCGCAGGTTGGTGTACTTCTTGCGGTAGTCGGCGACGAAGCGCTTGTTCTCCTCGTTCGGGAGATCGTTGACCCATTCCTGCGCGCCAGGGATACCCAGCGCATTCTCCTTCTGGAGCGGCAGCGACAGCTCGTCGACGGTGAACACCGTGTAGAGCGGAATCTGGGTCTTCAGGCCCGCCTGTACATACTGATTGAGGAACTGTACGCCGGCCGCACCGGGATAGAACACGAAGATCGACTCGGCGCCCGAGGCGCGGGCCTTGGAGAGCTCGGCGGAGAAATCGAGCTGGCTCGGCCACACCGTATATTCCTCGCCCTTGATCTCGCCCTTGAAAGTGCTCTTCACGCCCGCAAGCATGTCCTTGCCCGCGGCGTAGTTCGGCCCGATCAGGAAGACGCTCTTGACGCCCTTCTGGTTCATGTACTGGCCCATCGCCTGCGGCGTCTGGTCGTTCTGCCAGGAGGTCGAGAAGACATAGGGAGAGCACAGCTCGCCGGCGAGCTGCGACGGGCCGGCATTGGCCGAGATCAGGAAGGTCTTCGAGTCCACCGCGGTCTTGAGCGAGGCGAGCAGCACGTTGGACCAGATGTAGCCGACGATGAAATCGACCTTGTCGGACTGCACGAGCTTTTCGGTCTTCTGCTTGCCGACATCGGGCTTCTGCTGGTCATCCTCGTAGACCACCTCGACCGGCTTGCCGTCCATCTTGCGGCCGAGATGGTCGAGCGCGAGCTCGAAGGAGTTGCGCATGTCGTTGCCGATCACCGCGGTCGGGCCGCTGAAGGTCGAGACGAAGCCGATCTTGATGGTGTCGCCGGCCGATGCCGGGCTTGCCAGCGCGAGCGCAGCCGCACCCGCCAGCCAGAATGCCGTCCTCATAACCACTCCCCTCCTCGCTTTCATTGCCCCGAAATGGCGGATGGCCCGCTTCCGGATCGTTCTGTTTAGGACGCAAAATCGTGAGAGCCGTCAATGGCTCAGCGCCCGCCCCTGCACCATAATTCGCCCCCATCCCGGATGGCAAGAAATATAGTTCTACTCACTTTGGCGAGGACTGCGGCGCATGTTCGCGCCCCCTTCGATACCCCGGCTCTATTCCTCAATTGATGACGGCTATTGGACCGAGACCCCGTCTTCGCTCTTTAATGGGTGGCGCACATCCAGCGAATCGAGGGCCGCTTTCATGACTGCGAAACCCCACCGCGTCGTCATCGTCGGAGCCGGCTTTGGCGGGCTTGAGACGACCTATCGGCTCGCAGGCAGCCCGGTCGAGATCACGCTGATCGACCGCCGCAACCATCATCTGTTTCAGCCGCTGCTCTACCAGGTCGCGACCGCTTCGCTTGCAACCAGCGATATCGCCTGGCCGGTCCGCCACCTCATGCGGGCGCGGCGCGAAGTGACGACGCTGTTTGCGACCGTGAGCGGGGTCGATGCCGAGCGGCGCGCCGTGCTGCTCGATGACGGCAGCGAAGTTCCCTACGACACGCTGGTGCTCGCGACCGGTGTCCGCCACGCCTATTTCGGCCACGACGAATGGGAGCAGTGGGCACCCGGCTTGAAGACGCTGGAGGATGCGACCACGCTGCGGCGTCACATCCTGCTCGCGTTCGAGCGCGCCGAACGCGAGACCGATCCGGAGCGCCGTGCCGCGCGCCTCACCTTCGTCATCATCGGCGCCGGTCCGACCGGCGTCGAGCTTGCCGGCACTATCGCCGAGATGGCGCATCACACGCTGCCTGGCGATTTTCGCAACATCGACACGCGCAAGGCGCGCGTCGTGCTGATCGAGGCCGGCCCCCGCGTGCTCGCGGGCTTTGCCGACGATCTCTCGGCCTATGCGCAGGCTTCGCTGGAAAAGATCGGCGTCGAGGTCGTGCTGGGCCAGCCCGTCACCGAGGTTGACCGCGACGGCGTGGTCTATGGCGGGCAGCAGCTGAATGCGAAGACCCGGATCTGGGCGGCCGGTGTGCGCGCCTCGCCCGCCGCCGAATGGTTGAATGCACCGGCCGACCGCGCCGGCCGCGTCGAGGTCGCCGATGATCTGACCGTGCCCGGCCATCCGGATGTCTTCGCCATCGGCGACACCGTCACGATTTCCGCGTGGGACGGCAAGCCGGTGCCCGGCATCGCGCCGGCGGCCAAGCAGCAGGGACGCTATGTCGCGAACCTCATCAAGGCACGGCTGCGGGGCGAGAAGCTCGGCCCGTTCCGCTACAAGCACGCCGGCAGCCTCGCGCAGATCGGCAAGCGGCTCGCGGTGATCGATTTCGGCCGGGTGAAACTGCGCGGCGCGATCGCGTGGTGGATCTGGGGCATCGCCCACATCTACTTCCTGATCGGCCTGCGCCATCGCCTCACCGTCGCGCTCACCTGGCTCTGGATCTACGTTCGCGACCAGCGCGCCGCACGCCTGATCACGCAAGGCAGCAGCAAGGTGGGGTGACGGCGCTGGCTACTTCGTTGAAAGCATCTCCGACACCTCAACCGTCGAGAATCGCAACCGCGCGGGTCCAGCCAGCCGATGCATGCGCGATCTTGACCGGGAAGCACGATACGCTGAAGCCGGTCGAAGGCAGCAGATCGAGATTGTGCAGCTTTTCAAGGTGGCAGTAGCCGATGTGCCGGCCGGCCTTATGGCCTTCCCAGATCAACGAAGCGTCGCGGGTCTCGGCATATTTCTGCGCAGTGAGGACAAAGGGCGCGTCCCAACTCCAGGCATCCGTTCCGGTCAACCGCACGCCGCGCTCCAACAGGTACATCGTCGCCTCATGACCCAGCCCGCAACCGGAGTTGACGTAGTCGGGCCGGCCAAACTTGGCTCCGGCACTGGTATTGACGATGACGATCTCGAGAGGGTTCAGCGTATGGCCGATCCGTGTGAGCTCATCTTCGACGTCCTTCGCAGTCGCCACATAACCATCCGGCAGATGCCGGAAATCGAGTTTCACGGCTGGCTGCAGACACCATTCCAGCGGCACCTCGTCGATGGTCCACGAGCGTTCGCCGCGATTCATCGTCGGGTGAAAGTGCCAGGGCGCATCCAGATGCGTGCCATTGTGAGTGGAGAGTGCCACATGCTCGACCGCCCAGCCCTGGCCGTCCGGCAAATCCTCCGCCTTCAGGCCGGCAAAGAACTGCAACATGCCCGGCAGCCCCTGTTGATGGTCGATGTACTGAATGCTCGGCCGGTTGCCCGGCGGATCGGCAGGCACGTCGTTCTGCAACGGCACCGAAATGTCGATCAATCGTCTCGTCATGTGCTCTGATCCATTCGTTGCGCGGTCCGCACACGCGGATGCGCCGTGCTCGCTATTGCTGCGGGTTCTTCTGGAAGCGCGGCAACGTGCTCATCGCCAGCGCACCGAAGACGAGACAGGCCGCCATCAGCCAAAGGGCGGCACTGTAGTTCTTGTTGATGTCGAACAGATTTCCCGTGACGGCAGGCCCGAGCGCTGCGCCCACGCTAAAGATCGAATATGCCAGACCATAGAGAAAGCCGTAGTTGCGCATTCCGAAATAGCGGGCGGTTAGATAGGCGATGAGATCGATTTCCGCGCCGAGGGCAAAGCCGATCAGGAAAGCTGCGATCGGAGCGGTCTGTGCGCCCCCGACATTCAAGAGCACGCATCCTCCTGCAGTGATCAGGAACACCGCACCTGCTACGCGGGGCGCAAACAGGCGGTCGATGGTCCATCCAATCAGGACACGACCAATGATGACACCAACGCCAATCAGCGAAGCGATCGCGGCAGCTCTCGGTACCGGGAGACCCGCGTCTCGCAACAACGGAATCATGTGTACCACCATCCCGGATATCGCAGCCGCAACCGCCAGGAATCCGATCGCAATCGTCCAAAAGATCCTGGATCTCAGTGCCTCGGAACGGTCAATACCTTCCGCTGCCTTGGCCGCTGGCCGTGCCGCGCCTTCCAGATCCCTGAAGCCGAAATAGACCATCGGCCAGGCGATCGCTGCAAGCATCGCCATGACGATGAATCCTGAACGCCACCCCAGCGACGCGATTTGCGAGGCCAGCAAGGGAGGCAACGCAAGAGCCGCGATCCCGGTCCCAGCCAGCACGATACCAAGCGCCAGGCCGCGCGATACCTTGAAGTTTCCATTCACGATCCGCGTGTAGACCACCGGTGTCGTTCCCGCACCCAGACACCCCGCCGCGAAGAACAGGACGTAGAACACGACGATCGAGCCATTCATTCCGCCGAGGCCGACGATGCTCACAATCAGCAATGGGATGGACACCAGCGCAACGATGCGCGCGCCGAAGCGATCAATGAGCGATCCGACGATCGGTCCTGACACCACGAATCCCGCGGTGAGATAGATCAGGGCTCCCGAAATCTGCCCGCGATTCCAGCCAAACTCCTGCTGGAGAGGCTCGAAAAAGACCCCAATGCTGTAAAACAGCAGAGATGCCGCGCCAACGCCAATCCCGATGAGCGCCATGACCAAGATCAGCCAACCGCGGCTGATCTCGTCCTTCTGTAGCTGGACTACATGATCGACAGAACTCACAATTCCCTCCCTCGTACTGAATTCTCTCTGCGCTCTTCTTTGGGTTCTTCTGGCGCGCAGATGCTGGCTCGGCTCTAGTCGGGCATTGCCCCGTAGATGTCGCAGTAGGTGCGCTCGAGATGGTCGGTGAGCTTCGTCACAGCTGCACTGGCCGAACGCGACAGGACGACGTTTGCGAGCCCTTCATGCTCGGCGACGAACTCCTCCGCGACGACTGCGTTCGAGAGCATCAGGTTGCGGTAGCGGGAAGCCTGATCGTAGAGCTGGCTTGCCAGCCCGACGGTTCTGGATGCGCTGCAAGCCGCGATCAGGCTGGCATGAAAGGATTTGTGAACCCGGTCGAGCTCGGGCGTATTCTTCAGAATCCTCGATCGACCGACGACACGCTTGAGCTGGTGCAGGCAGGAGACGATGTCTCCCTCCCATTTCGCATCGCCATGTCGGATCGACTGGCGCAGCGCCGCCGCTTCGAGCGCAATTCGCGTCGATGTGATGTCGGCGAGATCCGTATCGCTCATCGGCGCCACTCGGAATCCACGCTGCCCGACCGCGATCACCAGCCCCTTTGAGGCCAACCGCGACAGCGCCTCGCGGGTCGGCGTCTGGCTGACGCCGTAGTCAGCCGCGATATCAGCGATCTTGAGCTTCGCGCCCGGCCGCAGCTCGCCCTTGACGATGGCGACTTCCAACGCCGCTTCGGCGCGCTCGGTAAGGGTCGCGCTATCCTGATCCATGGACCTTGCCTTCGCTGATGGTCGTCCCGGGTTCGCGGGCGCCCGACGGGATTGACAATTTTGTATATTTTATAGAAGAAAATATATTTTTCAAGGGAGTTGTCAATGAAGCTTGCGACTTTCGTTCCGCCCGGCGGGTCGGCCCGACCCGGTGCGATCATCGACACTGCTGGCGGCCGGCGGGTGCTCGACCTTGTGGCCGCTGCGACACGAACGGGCCGCGCGGATGCCGTTGGCGCGAGCCTGCTGCAATTGATCGAGGCGGGAGAAGCAGCCCTCGAGTCCACGCGTCGGGTGGTGGAAGCCTGTGCGGCGGACGAGGACATCTCCTCCCCGCTCGACCGCATCAGGCTCCTGGCTCCGATCCCCGAGCCGCCGCAGATGCGTGATTTTTCGGTCTTTCCCGGGCACATCCGCGAAGCTCCGGCGGGCATGGCCCGCATCGCGCAACGGAAGGGGGTCGCAAGCGATGCGCCGACACGACCGCTCCAGGACGTGCCCCAAGTCTACCGGGATCGGCCGATCTACTACATCACCAACCGCTTCAGCGTGTCCGGCCCGGACGCGACGGTGTCGTGGCCCGCGTATAGCGAGCTGATGGATTTCGAGCTCGAGTTCGGGATTTTCCTGTCGAAGGGAGGATGCGACATCCCGCTCGCGAAGGCGCGTGAGCACATCTTCGGCTACACGATCTACAATGACTTCTCCGCGCGCGACACGCAGTTTGAGGAAATGCGGGGCATGCTCGGCCCCGCCAAAGGCAAGAGCTTCGATGCCGGCAACGTGATCGGCCCCTGGATCGTGACCGCGGACGAAATTCCAGACGCCTACAATCTTTCCATGCGCGCACGCGTCAATGGTGAGATCTGGACCGACAGCACGAGCCGCGGCATGCTGCACTCGTTCGAGGACATGATCGCCTATGTCTCGCGCAACGAGACGCTGCGAGCAGGCGAATTCATGGGCTCGGGCACGGTCGGAGGCGGCTGCGGCCTCGAGCTCGATCGCTGGTTGAACCACGGCGATACAGTCGAACTCGAGGTCGAGAGGATCGGCAAGCTACGTAACCAGGTGGTCCGCAGGGTGCCCTGAGCAAGAACGCGTTCGCGGACTGTCTTCCCTTCTCCCCCTGTGGGAGAAGGTGGCGCGAAGCGCCGGATGAGGGGTTGTGTCCGCGAACTCAAATGCAAAGCTTCACTCGCGGAGAGAAACCCCTCACCCGGCTTCGCGTTCCGCGAAGCCACCCTCTCCCACAGGGGGAGAGGGTGTAGCGACGTTCGCGGCTGCAGCTACTTCACCAGCGAACACCCACCTTCCGCCAGCGGCCGGAACGCTTGGTCTGCTGATATCGTCGAGATCAGCTTGTAATAGTCGTAGGGATATTTCGACTCCTCCGGCTTCTTCACCTCGAACAGATACATCGGGTGCACGACGCGACCGTCCTGGCGGATCCCGGTGTCGCCGAACAGCTTGTCCTTGCCGCTGAACTTCTTCATCTCGGGGACGACGTCCTTCGCATTATCGCTGCCGGTGGCGGCGACCGCGTTGAGATAGGCGAGCGTGGAGGCATAGACGCCGGCCTGGTTGCCGCTCGGCATCTTGCCGTTCATGCCGGGGCGCGCCGCGAAGCGTTTTGCAGAGGCGCGGGTGTCGTCATTCATGTCCCAGTAGAAGGCTTCCATGAGCTGGAGACCCTGCGCGACCTTCAACCCCATGCCATGCACGTCGTTGATGAAGAGCAGGAAGGCGACGAGCTTCTGCCCGCCCTGCTGGATGCCGAACTCGGCGGCCTGCTTCACTGCGTTGATGGTGTCGCCGCCGGCATTGGCGAGGCCAATCACCTGCGCCTTCGAGCCCTGCGCCTGCAGCAGGAACGAGGCGAAATCGGACGTGCCGAGCGGATGTTTCGAGGAGCCGATCACCTTGCCGCCATGCGCCTCGATGTATTTCTGTGCCTCTGCCTCGATACCCTTGCCGAGCGCGAAATCGACCGTGAGGAAGTACCACTCCTTGCCGCCGCGCGAGACCATCGCAGCCGCCGTGGTGTTGCCGGTCGCCCAGGTGTCGTTGACCCATTGGATGGTGTTGGGCGAGCACGCCTTGCCGGTGAGGTCGGCGCTTGCCGTAGACGATGCCAGGAACGTCATGCGGCTATCGCGCAGCAGCGTGTTGATGGAGAGGCCGACCGCCGAATTCGGCACGTCGACGATCGCATCGACGCCCTCGACATCGAGCCATTTGCGCGCGATCGCCGCGCCGACGTCGGCCTTGTTCTGGTGATCGGCATAGACGATCTCGACCTTGATGTTCTTGCCCCCACCGTTGAAATCTTCAGCCGCCATGCGCGCGGCTTCGACAGAGCCCATGCCGTTGGTGTCCTGAAAAATGCCGGAAATGTCGTTGAGCACGCCGATGCGCACGACGTTGTCGGTTATTTCGGCGCTGGCTGCGCCGCCAATCAGGCTTGCCGCAAGCGCAAGCGTCCACTTCAAGTGCTTCATCGTTCCCTCTCCTGTTGGATTTTCGGCCGTGCCACCGGTCGTTGCCGATGGCGATCAGGACGTCAGACCTACCGCTTCAGACCTGCCGCTTCAGACCTATCGCTTCAGACTTGCCGCTCCGGCAGGCGCAGCACGAGCCCGTCGAGCTCGGGCGTGATCTTGATCTGGCAGGACAGCCGGCTGTTGGCCGTGCGCTCGGCGGCGGCGCCGTCGAGCAGCGCGTCCTCGTCATCGGCCATCGCGGGCAAGCGCGCAAGCCAGCCATCGTCGACATAGACATGGCAGGTCGCGCACATCGCATTGCCGCCGCACTCGGCCAAAATGCCGTCGAGGCCGTGGCGGGTCGCGGCCTGCATGGCGCTCTCGCCGTCGCTGACGTCGATGCGATCGGTCTTGCCGCCGGAAGTCTTGCCGCCGGAATGGATGAAGATGATCGCAGGCATCGAAGATCCTCAGGCCGGAGTGATGGTGACCGGCAGGCTGTCGAGCCCGCGCAGTGTGTTGTTGAAGCGGCGCTTCGGTTCGCCCGTGATCTCTATCTTCGCGATGCGTCGCACGAGCGCGGACAGCATCACCTCACCCTCGAGGCGTGCGACGAGCTGGCCGACGCACATGTGAATGCCCGAGCCGAAGCCGACATGGCCGGACGTGCGGCGGGTGATGTCATAGGTATCGGGCTTGTCCCAGCGCCGCGGATCGCGATTGGCAGCGCCGAGGAACATCAGAACCTTTTCGCCCTCGCCGATCCTGGCGCCGCCGATCTCGACCTCGCGCGTCGTGGTGCGGAAGAAGGTTTGCACCGGGCTTTCGAAGCGGACGGCTTCTTCGAAGGCATTGCGCGCCAGCGTCGGATCATCGCGCAGCCGCTGCCATTGATCGGGAAAACGCGCGAGGCAGTAGACCGCGGCGCCGATGCCGTTGACGGTGGTATCGAGCCCCGCCGACAGAAGCGAGCGCACCAGAAGCGGCGCCTCCGTCGCGGTGATCTCGCCTTCGTCGACGCGCGCGTGGATGCAGGCGCCAAAACCGCCGGGCGCGAGGTTCTCGCGCTGGCATTGCTCGGCGATATAGGCCTGATGCGGCGCCGAGCGCTCGATCGCCTCCTGGCGCAACTGGTTCGGCGGGCCGAAGGCGTTGAACACCAGGCTCGCATAGGGGATGAGATGCTCGCGGCCTTCCGGCCTCAAGCCCAGCGCATCCGGGAAAATCGAGAGCGGATAGGCTTCTGCAAGATCGGCGATGGCATCGAAGCTGCGCTTCCCGAGCAGTACGTCGACCCTCTCCTCTGCCGCTGCGGCAAAACGGTCGCGCACCTGCTTCATCACCGTCGGCGACAGCACGCGCGAAAGCACGGCGCGGGTGCGCGTGTGTGCAGGTGGATCGGCTTCCAGGATCAGGCTCGGCGGCCGCCACGGCTTCTCCTTCTTGAAGTCGCTGAGACCTACGCCGCGACTGGAGCAGAAGGTCTCGGGATCGTTCAGCACAGCATGGACCTCGGCATAGCGCGCAACGCCATAGACGTTCCATCTGTCGAGATAGACCACGGCACCGGCGTCCCGCAGCACGTCATGGGTTGGGAAAGGATCGGCGAAGAACGCGACCGCGAAGGGATCGACATCGAGATGCGGGATGGCGGGCGGGCCGCCGGTCGAAGCGGAGCTGGCTGCACTCATTCACATCCTCCCAACTTTGCGCTTGTGGAGCGCGCGCGCATGTCCTTATTTCTGTCGCGCATGAAGCGAGCCCCGATCAGATGACCGCGCCCTCGACCAGAAGCCACAAGACGCCCGCGGAAGCGGGGCCGACGCTCGACCTCGAGCGTTACGTTCCGGCCTTCATCACCTTCATTGCCAACAAGCTCTCGAACAGCGCGACCGCGTTCTATCAGCGCGAGTTCGGCGTCAACGTCACGGAATGGCGGATTATGTCGCTGCTCGCGATCGAGCCTGGTATCCCGGCCTCGCGCATCTGCCACGTCATCGGCTTCGACAAGGGGCCGGTGAGCCGGACATTGGCAGGCCTGGACAAGCGCGGGTTGGTGGCGATCCGCAGCGACCCGAACGACGGACGCACGCACTCGATCTCGCTGACCGCAAAGGGCCGCACCACCCATGACAAGGTGATCGTCGCCGCTTTCGCGCGCGAGCGGCGGCTGCTGTCGTGCCTGTCCAAGGACGAGCAGGAGGTGCTGATCGATCTGTTGCGCCGGCTGCACGAAAATCTCGGCGCGGTCACCGGCGGCGACGCGTAAGGCCACGCGTGGAGCGCGCGTCAAATCGCGTTCATCTGGCAAACGCCAGCGATTGCCGGCGGCACCATTCCTGCCGAACATGAATCCTCCCGTTGAGGCGCAGCGGTTTTCCCGCCGTCATCCTTGCCTGCGAAGGACTCGCATAAATTAGTTGCTTAGGCAACAAAAAGTTTTATGATGCGTTTTGAGACAGAAGCGTTGGCCTAATAAAAAAGCCCGCGCTGTCGTGTCCCGGACGCGGCGCGGCATGCCGGGCGATGCGAAGCATCGCCCCGTATGACGCGACGCATAGCCGGGACCCAGCCACTTGGGCCCCGGCCCTGCAGCGCATCACTTCGTGCTGCGCCGCGTCCGGGGCACGAGATTGCGATTTCGCCGCGTCTACGGCGCCTTGCAGACGAAGTTTGCGGCGTCCTCGACGTCACCTGTGCCGGAGTAAGCCGAATACGACGGATACGGGCAGAGTGGCCGGGTGCGGTTCGCGCTCCACGTCGCCGGAACTTCCTTGTTCGCCGGATTGATCGAGGCAACGATCCGCTCGGGCGCCTTGCCCTGCTCGACCCAGTCGGTCAGCGCGGTCAGCGCATCGAACTTGTCAAGCGTGACGCCGCCGCCGCAATGCGTGCCGCCGGGCATGGTGAAGAGGCGCGCAAAATTGCTGGCGTTGCCCTGCACGTTCTTGTTCAGCTGGTCGTACCAGCGGATGGTGTCGTTGACGGAGAACACCGGATCGGCCTGGCCGTGATAGATCAGCATCTTGCGGCCTGCCTTTTGCAGGCCGGCGAGCTTGGGATCGTCGACGTCGGGCGGCGTCATGAAGTCCATCGCCGACTCCGTGAACGTGCCGTCCTTGGCGAAGATCTTGGGCGCGTCCTTGTCGAAATCGTAGGCCTTCAGCGCGTCGATGAGCTTGTCGCTGCTCCCTTCCACCGCAACGGGCGGAGTCGAGAAGATATAGTTCAGCGACGCCGCGCCCATGGTCGCGATGATCGGGAAATTGTTCCAGGGCGCGACGGGGCTCTCGACCTTCCAGGCGCGCCAGTTGCCGGTGCCGATGCCGCCATCGAGCGGCCAGTCCGAATAGAGCGCTTCGCCCTTGGAATTTTTTGGCCCGGCAAGACTGGCCTTCAGCGCGTCGACCTTGGCTTCCGGGAGGCAGGCATTGGTCTGACCCGGCGCGCAAGCAAGAGTCTTGAGATCGAACGCCTTCTGGCAGGCGGTGAGATTGGACGTGAGGCCATCCTTGGCGCCGTCAAGCGCATCGCAGGCCTCGGTGATACGCGAAGCTACGAGTTGCGCATCCTCCTTGGTGATCGACTTGCGAAGATCCGGATCGGCCTTCAGGAAGGCCTGCACGTCCCAGGCGTGCTGGACCGCGGCGCGCGGCAGATCGAAGCCGGGATTGCCGACGAGGAAGCCATCGTAATTCTCCGGCATGCGCGAGGCTGCCACCATCGCATGACGTCCGCCGTTCGAGCAGCCGGCCATGTAGGAACGATCCGGCTGGCGACCGTAATGCAGCGCGATGATCTTCTTCGCAACCGGCGAGAGCGTCATGTCCGCGGCATAGCCGTAATCGCGCCGTGCCTGCGGATCGAGCCCGAAGGCCGCACCGGCGGCGAGCCCAAGCGGCTTGTTCGCGGGATCGGAGCCCGAATGTCCGCTGTCCGACGACAGCACCGCAAAGCCGCGGGCCAGTGGCACCGTGCCGCCCGATGCCCAGCCGTCCGGCTTGTCGCCAAGCGCGGGAACGACGACACCGTCGTTGCCGCCGTTCACCTGGTGCAGGAAGCGGCCGTTCCACTCGGCCGGCAGCCGCAACTCGAACTGGATGGCATAGGACTTTCCATCTGCACCGGTGCGCTGGTTGGCAAGGCCGGTCAGAATGCAATGCTTGGGCAGACCGTTGCCGGCCTCCTGAAGCTTGGAAGCCACGATCTCGACACCGGCGATGGACAGCGACGCCGTGGTAACGGGCGAACAGACCTCACCCTCGGCACGGACGAGCGCGGTGGATCCAAGAAGGGCAGCCAGCGCGACTGCCGATATCAAGCCAGACCTCACGGCGGCCTCCCTATTTTGATTATATTTTATAATTATTACTCAACACCTGCATTTTGACAAGGGGCCCTGCGTCACTCCCTCTCCCAGCAAGCGGGGCGAGGTGAAGAAGCGGCGGCACAGACGCTCAGCTACAGCCGATCCATTCGGCCGGCGCATCGTCGTTCAGTCGCGCCACAGCGTCGGCGCGGCGCGTCAGCACGGCGCGCTGGTTGATGTAGCCCTTGTCGGTGATCTCACCGCCATCCACCGACGGCGGCTCGGCCAGCAGCAGCGCGCGCGTGGCATGACCGGAGGAATTTGTGCTTTGCGCTTTCAGCTTTGCGAGCCCCTGCGCGATCGCGCTCCTCACCTTGTCGTCGCGGAGCACCTCGCTCACAGCGGCCGTGTCCGGCAGCCCCGCATGCGCGCGACAGCCGGCGATGTTGGGGAATACCAGGAAGCGCACCTCATCGCCGCCGTGACCGCTGACGACGATGTCCTGCGCAAGCGGCGCGAGCGCTGCAATGCCGGCGACGCGCAGCGTGCCGACACTGACCCAGGTGCCGGAATTCAGCTTGAAGTCCTCGGCGACACGGCCGTCGAAGAACAGGCCGCGCTCGGGGCGCGCGCTGTCGGCGAATGTCACGGCATCGCCGACGAGGTAAAAGCCCTCCTCGTCGAAGGCCTGCTTCGTCAATTCCGGCGCCTTCCAGTAACCGGGCGTCACGTTCGGCCCGCGCACGCGCACCTCCAACTTGTCGCCGGAGGCAACGAGCTTCAGTTCAGTTCCGGGGATCGGCACGCCGATATTGCCGGAGCGCTCGGCGAGGAAGTGGCAATCGGTCGCGAGCGGCGAGGTCTCGGTCGAGCCCCAGGCCGACACCATCGGCAGCGCGTGACCGACGGTCTTGATCGAGAGCTCCTCGAGCGCATCCCAGAGATTCTGCGGCAGCGCCGCGCCGGCATAGAAGGCGAACTTGACTTCGTCGAAGAAGCGACGCCGCAATTCCTCGTCGCTGCGCAGCGCCGCGATCAGCATGTCGAAGCCGCGCGGCACGTTGAAATAGACCGTCGGCATCACGCTCTTCAGGTTCGCAAGCGACGTCGCAAAAAGCCCCGGCGCCGGCTTGCCGCCGTCGATATAGAGCGATCCGCCATTGCGCAGCACAAGATTGAAATTGTGGTTCGCACCGAACGTGTGACTCCAGGGCAGCCAGTCCAGGATCACGAGATCGCCGCCTTGCGCGAGAAAGGTCCAGGTCTGCGCCTTGGCTTGCTGGCTCGATGTCAGCATGCGCTGAGTGTTGATCACGGCCTTCGGCGTGCCGGTCGAGCCCGAGGTAAACAGGAATTTTGCGATCGTGTCCGCTGACACTGCAGCGAAAGCTTTGGCGACGTCGGCAGATTCCGGCGTCGCCGCCAATGCGCTGAAGGACAACGCCTCAGCGTCGTCGGCATTGCCGCTCACGATTTCCGCCTGATGCAGCGGCCTAATCGCCGCGAGCGCCGCGGCAAACGGTTTTGTGTCACTGACATAGATCGCGCCGGGCTGAAGCAGGCTGATCATGCTCTTGAGCTTGTCGAAATCCCTGGACATCAGCGAATAGGCCGGCGAGATCGCCGCCGAGGGTACGCCAACATGCTGGGCGGCGAGCGCGAGCAGCGCGTGATCGACGCTGTTGTCGGAGAGGATGACGAGCGGACGGTCGGCGCTCAGGCCCTCAGCAAGAATCCACGAGGCCAGCGAACGCACCTGCCGCAGGGCCTGCGCATAGGTGACGGTGGTCCAGGGCACATCAAGCTTGCCGCGCTCCGCGAGGAAGATCCTGTCCGGCGCCTGCCGCGCCCATTGCTCCAACCAGTCGCCGATGCAGCGCGCGCTGTCACGCAAGGGCTCGGAGCAGCGCAGCACGATGCTGCCGTCGGCACGATGCTCGGCAACGGTCTTGGGCGTTGCGAACAGGCTGGAAGCCTCACCGCGCGCGGTGGCCATGGTCATGGGTCGTCCTCCGGGCAGCGGCCTCGTGCGGGCAGCTTTGGCAATAATGTTGGGCAGTGCAATTGTTGTCGTCAACAACAATCTTTGCCAAAGCCCGGCGAGGCGCTAGACTTGCGCGACGCTGGAGAAAAAGAACGTGACAGCCAGTACAGGCCGGAATGAACTGCCAGCCGCCGCGTCCCGCAAGCGGACCGGCAACGGCGCGGCGCGGCCTGATGACGCGGACGAGGTCGGTCTCGATGCGCTGGTCGGCCACGCCGGCTATGCGGTGCGGCGCTTCCAGATCTGGATCTTCCAGGACTTCGTCCGCACGCTCGCTGCCGTCGACATCCGGCCGACGCAATATTCGGTGATGACCGTGATCGGCGCCAATCCGGGCCTCTCCCAGATGGCGGTCGCAAAGCGCCTCGGCATCGAGCGGGCGCGGCTGGTGCATCTCCTCGACAGCCTCGAGCGGCGCAAGCTCGTCAAGCGAATCAAGTCGAAGACCGACCGCCGCTCCCACGCGCTGCATCTCACCGCACAGGGCGAGCTATCGCTGCTCAAGTTCAAGCAGCTCGCCGCCGAGCACGAGCGTCATGTCGAGCAGAAGATCGGCAAGGCGAACCGGGAGCGGCTGCTGCAGATCCTTGCCGGCTTCACCTGAATCGTTACTGCTCAAAAATTGAGCAGATGCCCCCATCCGGGCGTTACCCGGGCACCGCTGCCGGCCGGCGATTATTCTCGTAACCGCATGATCTTTCGATAATATCCGGAACAGACGGCCTGCCCGGAATCTGTACACAATGGCACATCGCTTGCTTCATGGCTGCTAGAGTTCGTTGCCGGAGTTTTTGTTGCCATGGGGGCTGACCAGCCAGAGACGGTAGCCGCGATCGTCGCCGCGCATCGCGCAGGTGCGATGACGCCGGCGCAGACGATCGCACGCAGCTATCAGCGCATCCGCGACTATGGCGATGATGCCGTCTTCATCAGCCTGCGCGACGAGAAGGACGCGATCGCGGAAGCCGAGAAGCTCGCGGCGCGGAAAGATGCAGCAAACCTGCCGCTCTATGGTGTGCCTGTCGCGGTGAAGGACAATATCGACGCGCTGGGCTTTCCGACCACGGCGGCCTGCCCGGCCTTCTCCTACACGCCGACACATGACTCCACGGCCGTCGAGCGCCTGCGTGCGGCCGGCGCCATCATCATCGGGAAGACCAATCTCGACCAGTTCGCAACCGGCCTCGTCGGCGTGCGCTCGCCTTACGGCATTCCCAAAAATCCGATCCGCGAGGATCTCATTCCCGGCGGGTCGAGCTCGGGCTCGGCAACGGCCGTCGGCGCCGGCCTCGTGCCGCTGTCGCTCGGCACCGACACTGCGGGAAGCGGCCGGGTGCCGGCGATGCTCAACAACATCGTCGGGCTGAAGCCGAGCCTCGGCATGATCTCGACGGCAGGGCTCGTGCCCGCGTGCCGCACGCTCGATTGCATCTCGGTGTTCGCTCTTACGGTGGACGATGCCGCGCTCGCGCTTTCCGTGATGGCGGGGCCGGACCAGGCCGATCCGTTCTCGCGCGACCGGCCGCTTGGTGCAATGACGCCGTTCCCGGCCAACATTCGTTTGGGCGTGCCGCGCAACGGGCAACTGATCTTCTTCGGCGACAAGAAATCGGAGGCCGCCTATGGCGAGGCCTTGAAGCGTTGGACCGGGCTCGGCGCAACGCTGGTCGAGTTCGACCTCGAGCCGTTCTACGAGACCGCGCGGCTGCTCTACGAGGGACCGTGGGTCGCCGAGCGCTATCTCGTGATCCGCAATCTCCTCGCCTCCGCGCCGGATGCGATCCACCCCGTGACGCGGGAGATCACCGTTGCCGGCGCGCGGCTCACCGCGGCCGAGACCTTCTCCGCGCTCTATCGTCTGCAAGGCCTGCGCAAGATCGCCGAGCGCGCCTTCGCGCAGCTGGATGCGGTGGTGCTGCCGACGGCGCCCACGGTCTATTCGACCGCGCAGGTGCTCGCCAACCCAATCGAGCTAAACAGCCGGCTCGGCACCTACACCAACTTCGTCAACCTGCTCGATCTCTGCGGCCTGGCGCTGCCGGCATCGATGCGACCCGACGGCGTGCCCTTCGGCATCACGCTGCTCGCGCCCGCCGGCCGCGATGGATTTCTCGCCAGCATCGGCCGGGTATTCCACGCCGACACGAAGCTCAGCGTCGGCGCAAAGGGTGTTGCGCAAGCACCGCTCGCTCCGCTGCCGGCCAGCAGCGCCGACGAGATTCCGATCGCGGTGGTCGGCGCGCATCTGTCCGGCATGGCGCTGAACGGCGAGTTGAAGGCGCTGAACGCACGCCTGATCGAAGCAACGAAAACGGCGCCGGATTACAAGCTCTATGCGCTCGATACGACGCCGCCAAAGCCCGGCATGCTGCGCGTCGAGGCGGGCAAGGGATCTGCGATCGCGCTGGAAATATGGGCGCTGACCGCATCCGCCTTCGGCAAGTTCGTCAACGCGATTCCAGCGCCGCTCTCAATCGGGACAATCAAGCTCGCCGACGGCCGCAGCGTGAAAGGCTTCATCGTCGAGCCGGAAGCGCTGGGCGCTGCGCGCGACATCACCGCGTTCGGCGGCTGGCGCGCGTATATGGCGGAAACTGCGACGGCGTAATCGCCTATCGTAGGGTGGGCAAAGCGACTTGTCCGCCGTAGCTCGAAGAGCGAAGGCGGAAGCGTGCCCACCATTGGTGCGGCGAGAAAAGTGGTGGGCACGGCGCTACGCGCCTTTGCCCACCCTACGACATCTACAACTTAAACCGACACCGCGTAGATCTCGTATTCCCCGCGCACCAGTTCGATATGCGCGCGCATGGCGGCGGCGGCGCCTTGCTTGTCGCCGCGCATGATGGCAACGACGACGCGGTCGTGCTCGGCTTGCGACTTGGCGAGCCGGCCGAGATTGCGGAACTGGGCGCGACGGAACGGCTGCACGCGGACACGGGTGGCGAGCGTGATCTCGGCGATATAGCCGTTCTGCGAGCCGGCATAGATCGCGTTGTGGAAACGCTCATTGACCTCGTGGAACCGCTCCGGATTGCCGGTGTAGCTCAAGACCCGCAGTTCCTCGTGAATGGCTTCCAGACCATGGCGCTCGGCCACCGACATCCGCTCGGCGGCAAGGCCGGCGCACATGGCCTCCAGCTCCGCCATCGCCTCGAACATGCTCGTCAGCCGCTCGATCGAGGGCTGCGCCACCACCGCGCCGCGATGGGCGCGCGCCTCGACGAGGCCGCTCGCCACCAGCTGCCGCAGCGCTTCGCGCACCGGCGTGCGCGAGACGTTGAAGCGCCGCGCGATATCGGTCTCATCCAGCGGCGCACCGGGCGGCAAGGTTCCGCGCACGATCTCGTCCGCGAGCTGAAGCCGCAGTTCCTCGGCACGCGTGACCTTCTGCACCGAAGGCAGCGCCCGGTCGACGCGCGGCACCACCGGCTCGGCCGGCAGAGCTCCAGGCGGAAGATCGTCAAGCGTCATGCGATCAGGTCTCTTTCGGCTCGTCGATGATGCTGACATGGGCGGCGACGACGCGCCAGCCCTCGGGGAAGCGGACCCAGGTCTGCATCTGCCGGCCGACCCGGCCCGGCATGGTGTCGCGATAGAACAGCGTGGAGGCGACCGCGGTGTCGCGGCCGTAGCTGGTGATAACGGTTTTCGCGGTGCGCCGGTTCAACCCGACCGGCGAGCGCGCGGCGCGAAAGCCGGAGATCGCCTCATAGCCGTAGAGGTTCTCGCCGATGCCATAGCGCAGGGTGCGGGAATCGTTGCGAAAGAGCTCGCCGAGCACGGCGACGTCGTTGCTGACCAACGCGGTCTCGTAACGCTCGAACGCGGCTTTGACTTCCGCGATCACGTCGGGGAGATCGATCTCCATCTCAAAACCCTCTCGGCGACGGCGCTGATACCACGCCCATCCGTTCCAACGCGTGCGCGACGCGCAGCGCGACATCCTCGCGCCAGGGCGCGGCAATGATCTGCACGCCGATCGGCATCGGCTCGAGCGGCACCGGCACCGCAACCACGGGCAGGCCGATGAAGGAGATCGGCTGGGTGTGGATGCCGATATTGGCGCGCACCGGCAACTCGACGCCGTCGAGCTTGAACGTCACCTGCCCGAGCTTTGGCGCCGTGCAGGGCGTCGCGGGCGCGAGCAGCACGTCGACGGACCTGAAGATCTCAGCGAGTTGCGCGCGGTACCAGCGGCGGAATTTTTGCGCGCGGTCGACCAGCGCCGCCGGCACCATGGCGCCTGCGATCAGCCGGTCGCGCACCGCGGGATCGAAATCGTTCGGCCGCTTGCGCAGGCGATCGAGATGCAGCGAGGCACCTTCGGTGGTGGTGATGACATAGGCGGCCGCGCGGGCGCGCGCGGCCTCGGGAATGTCGATCATTTGCGTCGCGCCGAGGGCCTTGGCGACGCGACCAACGGCTTCGACGGCTTCGGGGAACACGTTCTTCTGGAAGTAGCCGCCAGCGATTGCGACGCGCAAGCCGGAGATCGATTCCGCGAGAAGCGGCGCGACCGGCTCGACACCACGCGTGGTGCAGGCGGCATCGTCGGCATCCGGGCCCTGCATCGCGTCATAGGCCAGCGCGAGGTCGGTCACAGAGCGCGCGAACGGGCCGAGATGATCGAGGCTCGCGACGAAGGGGAACGAACGTGCGCGCGACAGCCGGCCATAGGTCGGCTTCAGGCCAAAGATGCCGCAGAACGAGGATGGCACGCGAATTGAGCCGTTGGTGTCCGAACCCAAGGCAATCGGCACCAGCGCGCCGCCGACGGCGCTGCCCGAGCCGCCAGAGGAGCCGCCGCTCATCCGCGTCGTATCATGCGGATTGCGCGAGGGGCCGTCATGGACGTTCTCGCCGGTGAAGTCGTAGGCGTATTCGCCCATGTTGAGCGCGCCGACCAGCACGGCGCCGGCCGCTTCCATACGCTCGATCAGCGTCGCATCGCGCGTGGCCGGTGCGCGGTCGCGATTGATCTTCGAGCCGGCGCGCGTCGGCAGGCCCGCAACGTCGAACAGGTTCTTCACCGCGAACGGGACGCCTGCGAGCGGGCCGACCTTCTTGCCTGCGGCGATGTCGGCATCGATTGCGCGCGCTTTGGCGCGAGCGCGCTCGGCAGTGACGTCGGTGAAGGAATTGAGAATCGTGTCGTGCTGCTTGATGCGGGCGAGCGCAGCTTCGGTCGCATCGAGCGCGGACAGCTTGCCGCCCGCCACCGCCTTGGCGATGTCCGCTGCCGTCACTTCGGGAGCTGTCGTCATGGCGGCATCAGGCCGTGAACACGGGCGCCGGCTCGATCTCGTCCGGCAGCGCGAATTCGTCGACGAGGCGGGCGAGCCGCAGCGAGACATCGAGGTTGGCGCGAATGGCCGGCCTCCAGGCCTCCTCGATCGGCAACACCAGCGCTTGCGCCACGGCGTCGATATAGTCGTCCAGCGGTTCGGCGGCCATCACGCTCCCAAACAGGCTCTCAGTGCGCCGGTAACGGCGGATGCGGGATCGCCGTCAACAGCTCCTTGGTGTAGTCGTCCTGCGGATCGCTGAGGACTCTTTCGGAAGTCCCCGCTTCGACGATTCGACCCGCCCGCATCACAATGACACGATCGCACAGCAAGCGCACTACATTCAAATCATGCGAGACGAACAGGTAGCTCATACCTAGCGATGCCTTGAGGTCCTGGAGCAGATTCAGCACCACCGCCTGCACCGAGACGTCGAGCGCCGCGGTCGGCTCGTCCAGGATGACGAGCTTGGGATGCAGCGCGATCGCCCGGGCGATGCCGACGCGCGCCTTCTGTCCGCCGGACAATTGATGCGGAAAGCGGTCGAGCAGATTGTGCGGCAGGCCGACCATGGTCGCGAGTTCCTCGCAGCGCGCCCGCAAGGCATCGCGTCCCCGGATGTCGCCGAGTTGCATGATCGGATCGGCGATAGCACGCGCGGCGGTGAAGCGCGGATTGAGGCTGTCGGTCGGGTCCTGGAACACCATCTGGATGCGGCTGCGCAGCGGCAGGCGCGCAAAGGCGCTCGGCATCATGCTGCCGATCTCCTCGCCGTCGAACTGGATGCGGCCGGAGGTCTGGTCCAAGAGCCGCATCACCATCATCGACGTCGTCGATTTGCCGCAGCCGGATTCGCCGACGAGGCCGACGCTCTCGCCATGGCCGATGGAAAAGCTGATGCCGTCGACCGCGCGGAACATCTCGGGCTCGACGGGCGGCTTGCGGCCGAACAGTTTTCCGATCAACGCTGTCGCGCCCTGGCGCGGGTATTCCTTGACGAGCTTTTCGATCAGGAGGAGGGGCTTGGTTGTATCGACACTTGCGGGAGCGGGAGTCGTCTCAACACGCTCGGCGCTCGCGGCGGCCGGCGCGCTCGCCGCCTCGTCCTCGGGCAACAGATCCCTGAGCGAGACGCCGATCCGCGGCGTCGCGCGCATCAGTTTTCGGGTGTAGGGGTGCTGCGGGTTCGCGAAGATGTCGGCGGCCTTTGCGGTCTCCACCACCCTGCCCTTCTCCATCACCACGACGCGGTCGCAATAGGCGGCGGCTAGCCCGAGATCATGCGTGATCAGGATGGTCGACATCGCACGCCGCCTGGTCAGCTCGACGATGAGGTCCATCACCGCCTTCTGGGTGGTGACGTCGAGGCCGGTGGTCGGCTCGTCCGCGATCAGGAGCTGCGGGTTGCAGGCGAGCGCGAGCGCGATGACGACGCGCTGGCACATGCCGCCGGAGAGCTCGAAGGGATAGGCGTGGTAGCGCTCGCGCGGACGGGCGATCTTGACCTGCTCCAGCGCCTCGATCGCCTTCTCGCCGTGACCGGTGACCTGCGCCTGCTGCACATGGGTGCGCAGCACGTCCTCGATCTGATCGCCGACTTTGCGGATCGGGTTGAGCGCGGCGCGCGGGTTCTGGAAGATCATCGAGACCTCCCGGCCGCGCAGGTCGCGCATCTGGTCTTCGGACGCGGCCTTCACGTCGATGCCGGAGAACATCACCGAGCCCTCGGCGATCCGCCCGGCGCGGTCGAGGATGCGCATCACGGCATAAGAGGTCACCGACTTGCCGGAGCCGGACTCGCCGACGATGGCGAGTGTCTCGCCCTTGGCGACGGAGATGTTGACGTGCTGCACCGCCTTCACGATGCCGCGGCGGGTGGTGAATTCGACGGTGAGGTCCTGAACGTCGAGCAGCGGCTGGGCGGTCATGACGGCCTCCCCGCGGGGGCTTCAACCAAAAAGCTCGAAAACAACCCCATGCAAAGTAGAATGAGATTGAATTCATTGAACAATTTTTGCCGGAAACTTGTACGTGAGGCGAGCACAACTCTCCCGCTCCCTCCCCCCTTGTGGGGGAGGGTTGGGGAGGGGGGTAGCCCCAAGCGAGGTCGGAGTTCGTGGCTACCCCCCTCCCTGCCCCTCCCCCACAAGGGGGGAGGGAAAGAGAGAGTTGTGCCCACCTCACATGTGAGCTTCACGTTCCTCTCCCCGCGCTCGAAGCCAACCATCACTCACGTCCTCCGCTGCGGGTCGACGATGTCGCGCAGGCCGTCGCCGAGCAGGTTGAAGCAGAACACGGCGAGCATCAGCGCAAGGCCCGGGAACAGTGCGATCCACCATTCGCCCGACACCATGAAACCGGCGCCCTCGGCGACCATGATGCCCCACTCCGCGGTCGGCGGACGGACACCGAGGCCGATGAAGGAGAGGCCGGCGGCATTGAGGATGGCATAGCCCATGGTCAACGACATCTGCACGATCATGATCGGCATGATGTTCGGCAGGATGTGCACCAGGAGGATGCGGAATTCGCCGTTGCCCGACAGCCGCGCCGCCTGCACGAAGCCGGCGTTGCGGCGAACGTTCGCTTCGGCGCGCGCGACGCGGGCGTAGAGCGGGAAGTTGACGATGGCGGTCGCCAGGATGATGTTCTGCACGGTGTTGCCGAGCGCGGCGACGATGCCCATCGCCAGCACGAACAGCGGGAAGGCCATGATGGTGTCGGCGATGCGGCCGACGATGCGATCGGTCCAGCCGCCAAAATAGCCGGCCGCGATGCCGGCGAGTCCGCCCATCAGAAATACCAGCACGACGGAGGCGATCGCGATGAACGTATCGAGCCGGGTTGCCACGATGACACGGCTAAAAATGTCGCGGCCGAGTTGATCGGTGCCGAACCAGTGCGCGGCCGAAGGCGGCTTGAGCGACGCGGCGGTGTCGGAGGCCAACGGATCGTACGGCACCACACAGGGACCGAGGATCGCGGCAAGGAGGATCAGGATCAGGAGCGCGAAGGCAAAGCCCGTGACCTTGTTCTCGCCGAGAACGTAGCGGGTTTGTTCGAGGATCGCGACCAATCCCGAAGTGCGGGCGGGCCCGACGGGCTCAACAGCAGGCGCCACAGAACTCATGAATGCCCCCTACCCTTCCAGCCGTACACGCGGATCGATCACGCCATAGAGGATGTCGATCAGGAGATTGAGCAGCACGTACATGACCGCCATGGTCAGCACGAAACCCTGCACGGGCGCGAAGTCCGACGAGATCAGCGCCTCCACCGCGTAGGAGCCGATGCCGGGCCAGGCGAAGACTTTTTCCACCAGCACGTTGGCCCCTAGCAGGAAGGAGAACACCATGCTGAGCGTTGTGATGACCGGCAGCATCGCATTGCGGAAGGCGTAGGTGACGATCACCGTTGCCGGCGACAGGCCGCTGGCGCGCGCGGTGCGGACGAATTCGGACGCGAGCACCGCCAGCATCGAGGCGCGCGTCATGCGCGCGATCGGCGCCAGCGAGAAGATCGCAAGCGTCGTTGCGGGCAGGATGAGCTGGCTGAACGCGGAGCGGAAGGCCTCGAAGTCGCGCGCGATCAGCGTGTCGATCAGATAGAAGCCGGTGATCGTGGGCGGCGCGCTGTAGAACACATCCAAGCGACCGAGCGGCGCCGGCGACCAGCCGAGCTGGAAATAGAAGGCATAGACCAGCACGAGGCCGGTGAAGAACACCGGCAGCGACACGCCGGCCGTCGTCGTCACCCGACAGAGATGATCGATCCAGGAGCCCGGCCGTGTTGCAGCCAGCACGCCGAGCGGAATGGCGATGGCGACGGAGACGATGAGGCCGAGCAACGTCAGCTCAGCGGAGGCCGGCAGGCGGTTGCGGATCTCGGTCGCGACCGGCTGGCCGGTCGTCAGCGAGGTGCCGAAATCGCCATGCGCGAGATCATTGGCGTAGCGGAAGAACTGCTCGATCAACGGCTTGTCGAAGCCGAGCTTCTTGCGGATCTGCTCGACGGCTTCTTTCGTTGCGGCGGGGCCGGCGAAATACGCAGCCGGATCACCGGGCAGCGCGCGCGTCAGCAGGAAGGTGACAATGACGACGCCGATCAACGAGGGAATCGCGAACATCAGGCGCTTGCCGATCATGGTCAGCATGGGGTGTTCCTCGCATCGATCGCGTATGAGCTCGCTCTAACCGCGGACTCCGCTGCGCCCCCTCTCCCACGCAACCGGGGTTTACCCCGGTTGCGCATTCTTGATCTGCGCAAGTCGGGCAGGCCCGACTTGCGATGGGAGAGGGTTGGGGTGAGGGGTAACCCCAGGCGAGGTCGGAGTTCGTGGCTACCCCTCACCCTGCCCCTCTCCCACAAGGGGAGAGGGAACGAGAGAGCGGAGCTCACCTCACGCGCGCTGAAGAGGTCAACAGATGCCGATGCGTCGCGGACCATCAGCATGGCATCTCACCCCTTCGCCATCGCGCGGTAATCGAGCCTGCGGTGGAACCAGTATTGGTAGCCGGAGATGTTCTTCTGCATCGCGACGTTGACGAAGGGCTGGTAGAGCGGGATGCGCGGGACCTCGGCGAAGGCGAGGTCGACAAAACCCTTCACGTCGGCATCGTAGGCTGACTTGTCGCCGGCTGCGGCCGCGGTGCGCGCGCCGTCGATGAGCTTGTCCATCTCGGGCGACTTGTAGCTCATGGTGTTGAAGACGGAATTGTTGCCGTGATAGCACCAGTAGAAGAAGTATTCGGGGTAATCGAGCCAGCCCGAGAACACGTTGGTGAAGAGCGGCATCTCCTTCTTGTTCAGCTCGGTGCGCCAGTTGGCGCCGGGCACCTTGTTGATGGTGGTCTTGATGCCGAGCTGCGCGAGGCTCTCCTGCACCAGCACGCAGAGCGGCTCGTTGACCCCGGCGAAATTGAGGTCGAACGAAATCGTCGTCTCGAATCCGTTGGCGTAGCCGGCTTCTGCGAGCAACGCCTTTGCCTTCTCCATGTCGGTGAAATATTGGGTCGGCTGCGGCCAGGCCACTTCGGTTGCCTTGTCCTTTGCCGCGCCGAACATGGGATTGCCGAGCCCGAACAGCACCGCGTCCATGATCTTCTGGTACGGCATCGCATAGGCGATCGCCTGCCGGACCTTCGCATTGTCGAAGGGCGGCCTGGTCACATTCATGCCGATGTACTGGATACCGTTGGAGAACGGCAGCGACACCACGTTGAGCTTGCCGTTCGCCTTCATCTCCTGAAAGTCCTTGAACGGCAGCTCGTAGGAGATGTCGGCGTCACCACGCTCCAGCAGCGCCCGGCGGTTGCCGGCCTGCGGCACCATGCGCCAGATCACGCGCTTGATTTTCGGCAAGGGACCGCCGACCCAATCGTCGTTGCGCTCCATCACCACTTCGGTGCCGGCGGTCCACTTCGTCACCTTGTAGGCGCCGGAGCCCGCGGTCTGCTGCTTGGTGTATTCGAGACCCCACGGATCTTTCTCGCTTGCGTTCTTCTTCACGAGCTCCGAATTGACGACGCAGGGCACGATGACGGCGAGATCGGGAATCGTCAGGCGATCCTTTTTCAGAAAGTCGACGCGCACCGTGTAATCATCGACCACGACGAACTGCTCGGGCTTGGTCAGCGAGCCCGCGCTCATCTGGAAGGTCGGGAAGCCGCCGACGCTGACGGCGCGGTCGAGCGACCACTTCACGTCCTTCGCGGTGACCTGTGTGCCGTCGTGGAATTTGGCGTTCTTCTTGAGCTTGAAGGTGACCGACATGTCGTCGATCTTCATGTCGTCGGCGAGCTCGCCTTTGAACTTGTCGCGGTCGTAATAAGGCACCCCGCCCGGACCGCTCTTCATCTCGTGGCTGATCAGGCGGTCGTAGCAATTCCAGGACACCTCATAGCCGGGCACGTTGGTGCCGACGCCGTGGATGTCGAGATTGTTGGGGCCGCCCTCGGAGACGATCAGCAGCGTCTCCGAGCGCGCATCTGCTTTTGCCTGGGAGATCACGTGAGGGGCAGCCGGGAGCACCGTGCCTGCAGCCAATCCAGAGACGGATTTCAGGAAATCGCGGCGCTTCATGACACTGCTCCAACGCAAAAAGGTTTTTGGTTGGAACGGGATTCGCAAGGTTCGTGCCAAAGCTTAATGAGATGCTAAGGCGCGACTAAGTCACTGATATAGCGAAATAAATGCCAAAATATCGCAAGCCGCGAGGACGAATATTCGCGCGCTTATTGCATACAAAGAGCCTATTTTGCTTACTGAATAGGCTGGCTTCGTGAGCGCATTCAGATTGGGCGCCGCCCTACCGGTCGGGGCTCGCGCGCTCGAACTGGCGGAGCAGCTTGTTGCCGCGCTCGACTGCCGAATCCAGTGCAGCCTGGGCACCCTTCTTGCCGGCAAAGGCCTGCTCCAGCTCATCCTCGATGACGCCACGGATCAGCACGAAGGAGCCGAGCCGGATGCCCTTCGAATTCTCCGTCGGCGGATGCAGCGTGATCTCCTCGAAGGAGATCGCGCTGCCCGCGTTGCGCTCGTAAAAGCCCTGCGCGCGGGTCAGCTCAAAGGCGGCGCGGGTGATCGGCAGGTAGCCGGTGTTCTGGTGCCAGGCCGCCTGCACGCCCGGCTGCGACAGGTAAGCGAAGAACCGCGCCACGCCCTTGTACTCGTTGCGTGGACGGTCGCGCAGCACCCACAGCGTGGCGCCGCCGATGATCGAGTTCTGCGGCGCGCCCTTCACGTCCGGCCAATATGGCATCATGCCGTAGCCGACCTCGAACTTCGAATTGGCCTTGATGTCGGCGCGCGTGCCGGAGGAGCCGATGAAGATGCCGCATTCGCCGTTCTGGAAGCGCGGCTCGGCCGCCTGGCCGCGGCCGCTATAGTCGAACACCTTGTCCTTCTGCCACTCGGCGAGCTCTGCGACATGGTGCACGACGACCGGATTGTTGATCCTCAATTCGGCATCGAGCCCGGCAAAGCCGTTCGCCCTGGTCGCCAGCGGCAGATCGTGAAACGCCGAGAGATTCTCGACATGAATCCAGGACGGCCAGGACGTGGTGAAGCCGCAGGCGGCCCCGCGCTCGCGCAGGCGCTTTGCGGCAGCCCCGAGCTCCGGCCAGGTTTTTGGCGGCGTCTCCGGATCAAGCCCCGCGTCACGGAACATGGCCTTGTTGTAGTAGAGGATCGGCGTCGAGGCATTGAACGGGAATGACAAGAGATTGCCGGCTGCGTCGGTGTAATAGCCGGACACGGTCGGAAGATAGGCGCCGGGCGAGAACGGCTCGTTCTGATCCTGCATCAGGCTGAACACGGGATAGATCGCGCCCTTGGCCGCGGTCATGGTGGCGGTCGCCACCTCGTTGACCTGGACGATCGCCGGCTGGCCGCGCGAGCGGAAGGCGAAGATCGCCGCCGTCACCGTCTCGGTGTAGCTGCCCTTGTAGCTCGGCACGATCCGGTAGTCGGATTGCGAGGCGTTGAAGTCGGAGACGAGCTTCTCCAGCTGCCGGCCGAGCTCGCCGGACATCGCGTGCCAGAGCTGGATGTCGGTGGCGGCACGGGCCGGCGAGGCCAGGACACTCGGCACCAAGGCGAAGGCCGCAGCGACGGCGACGGTCTGCAAAAGACGCAAGAAAAAACGCAAGGCTCTAACCACCATCGTTCATCCCGACTCGCGCGAACAAAAAGCGACGACTTTTGCCCCGCACCTGCTTAAGGCGCGGCATGGCTGGTTTCAATCAAGAATAAGAATCGGCCGCGCTGCACAATCGGCCCGCTCCGCGGCTCGCAGCAGGATAGCGTTCCCTTGACCTTCTGCTAGATTGCATTGAACCTTTTCTTCCCGCCATAGACTCCATCACTGAGGGGTTGAGTGTGCCAGTGTTGAGCCGTGCCGAACTCTCGCGGACCGGGGTGGTTATCGTCGTGCTCTTGTTCGCGATGTGCGCGACAGGGGCGTTTGCGCGCGAATTTCGCGCCGCCGACACCCAGACCGAGGATTACCCGACCGTCCAGGCGCTGCATTACATGGGCGCACTGATCGCGGAACGCACCGGCGGCCGGCATGAGGTCAAGGTGTTCCACTCCCGCCAGCTCGGCGAGGAGAAGGAGACGATCGAGCAGACCCGGGCTGGCGCGATCGACCTCAACCGGACCAACGTGGCGCTGATCGGCAACTTCGTCCCGGCGATGAATGTGCTGGCCATGCCGTTTCTGTTCCGCTCCATCGAACATATGCAGAAAGTGCTGGATGGGCCGATCGGCAACGAGATCCTCGGCAGCTTCGAGCCTTTCGGCTTCGTGGGCCTTGCCTTCTACGATTCCGGCGCGCGGTCGATCTACAACGGCGTCCGGCCGGTGAAGAGCGTGGCCGACCTCAGGGGCTTGCGGATCCGCGTGCAGCAGTCCGAGTTGATGTCCGCGATGATCCGCTCGCTTGGCGCCGAGCCGGTCGAATTGCCCTATGGGCAGGTGCTGACGGGGCTCGCGACCCATCTGATCGACGGCGCGGAAAACAACTGGCCATCCTTCGTGACCACGGACCATTACAAATATGCCGGCTACTACACGCTGACCGAACACACGATGAGCCCGGAGGTACTGGTGATCTCTCTCAAGGCATGGCGCAGCCTGTCGGCAGAGGACCAGCAGATCTTTCGCGAAGCCGCGCTGCGCTCCAGCCACTTCATGCGCGAGAAGTGGCGCGATCTGGAGGAGCAGTCGCAGCGCAAGGCGCAAGCCGCCGGCGTCACCATCGTCAGGGATATCGACCGCAAGCCGTTCGAGGACGCGATGGCGGGCATCTACGCCAAGGCCGCGCAGGACCCTGCCACGGCCGCGCTGATCGAACGTATTCGCAAGGTGGAGTGAGGCCGCTTGGCAGCGCTTGGACACAGCGACAAGGAAAGGCCGCCCGGCCCGGTCGGACGCTTGCGCGCCCGCCTCGTCGGCGTGCTGCGCGCCGTCCCGATCCGCTGGCGCATCCTGTCGATCGCGGCGCTGAACTCCGCCGTGGTCGTGGTGCTGGTGGCGATGATCTGGAACGGTGCGCAGGTGCTGGCCTCCGCCTGGGACGACGTCCGCCAGGTGCGCGAGTCCGACAAGATTCTGGCGCTGCTCGAAAGCGAGACCGGGCGCCTGCAAAACCTCATCCACCGCTACATCAACCAGCCGAGCCCGGACCTGTTCGCCGAGATCCTGCTGCTCCGCGAGGCCGTGCTGGGCACGCTGACCAACCGCGCCGCCAAGGACCCGATGCTGTCGGGCTCGGTCGAGGAGCTCGAACGCACCACCGAGCGTTTCCTCAACGGCTTTGGCGAATTGCGCAGCGTGCAGGCGACCATCGCCAAGACCTATGAGGACCAGGTGCTGGGACCCGCCAAGGACATGGCCGGGCTCTATTCCATCATCGAAGGCGCCACCGGCCATCGCGACGCGCTGATCTGGCCCTCGCTCGGCAAGTCCCGCGAAGCCTTCACCGCCATGCTGGTCGCGGCCAATTCCTACTATCTCTCGCTCGCGTCGGCCTCCGCCGAGGACGCCCGCCGCAACACCGAGACGATCGAGAAGACCATCCCCGTCATGAGGGACCTCGCCGACAACGATCTCCAGCGCATGGCGCTGGAGCGGCTCGCCACCCGCACTGCCGCGCTGCGCGAGGGCTTTGCAAACCTCTCCGAACAGCTCACGAGCCGCACCGAGCTCTTGCGCAACACCATCGACGCCAGCCAGGCCGAGGCGATCGGCGCCATCGACGACCTCTCGACCAAGATGCGCCAGCGCGAACAGCGGGCGCAGGAGACCTTTGACCGCACGCTGTCGGACATCTCACGCCGGGTGCTGTCGATCGCGGTGATCTTCCTCGGCATCATCCTCACCGTCGGCGTGCTGATCGCGCTGTCGATCCGGCTGCCCCTGCAGCAGATCATGACCGCGATGCGCGCGATCACGATCGGCGATCTCGACCGCGAGGTGCAGGGCATCAAGGCGCGCGACGAGGTCGGCGCCATGGCCCGCGCGGTGGAGGTATTCCGCGAGAACGCGATCGCCAAGCGCCAGACCGAGGACGAGTTGCGGGCATCGAAGGAGAAGGCCGAGAGCGCGCTGCTCGAGCTCAATACCGCGCAGCAGAACCTGATCGACGCCGAGCGGCTTGCCGCGCTCGGCGGCCTCGTCGCCGGCGTCGCCCACGAGGTCAACAACCCCATCGGCATCAGCCTCACGGTGGCTTCCAGTTTCGCTCGACGCAGCGAGATCTTCGAGGCGCAGCTGAAGGGCGATGGCGGCCTGCGCCGCTCGCAACTGGAAGAATTCGTGCAGTCCTCGCGCGATGCCTCGCAGCAGCTCGTCGCCAACCTCACGCGCGCCGGCGAATTGATCCAGTCGTTCAAGCAGGTCGCGGTCGACCGCTCCCATGCCGAGCGGCGGCAGTTTTCGCTCAGCGAGGCCACCGACCAGATCATCGCGAGCCTGCGCCCGGTGCTGAAGCGCGCGCCGATCACGCTCAACGTCGACGTGCCCGAAGGGCTGCTGCTCGACGGTTATCCCGGCTCCTATGGCCAGATCCTGACCAACCTGTTCCTCAACGCGGCCAACCACGCCTTCGCCGGCGGCCGCGCCGGCACCATCTCGATCTCGGCACGGCCGCGCGGGTCTGATGACATCGAGATCAGCTTTGCCGATGATGGCGCCGGCATGAGCCCGGACGTGCAGCGGCAGGCCTTTGACCCTTTCTTTACCACCCGGCGCAATGAAGGCGGCACGGGTCTTGGCCTCCATATCGTCTATAACCTGGTCACCCAACAGCTCGGCGGCCGGATGATGCTGGAATCCAAGCTGGGACAAGGCACCACTTTTCGCATTATCATGCCCCGGGTCGCCAAGGGCGGCGCGCAAAGCACAGAGACTGACGGGACTTCTCAATGGCCGAACAGGACGATGTCCTCCACCTGATCGACGACACCGCCACCACGGCGGAGGATACGACTGCGCGGAAATGGAAGATCGCCGTCATCGACGACGACCCGGCCGTGCATGACGGCACGCGCTTTGCGCTCTCGGACTACAGCCTGAACGGCCAGGGCCTCGAGATCCTCTCGGCCTATTCGGCGGCCGAGGGCCGCAAGCTGATGCGCGAGCACAACGACATCGCCGCCGTGCTGCTCGATGTCATCATGGAGACGGATGTCGCCGGGCTGGAGCTCGTCGAATTCATCCGCAACGAGGTCCGGAACGAGACCGTCCGCATCATCCTGCGCACGGGCCAGCCGGGCCAGGCGCCGGAGCGGCGCGTCATCGTCCAGTACGACATCAACGACTACAAGGCGAAGACCGAGCTCACCGCCGACAAGCTGTTCACCTCGCTGACCGCGGCGCTGCGCTCCTATCAGCAGCTCGAGCGCATGTTGCAGACCAGGCGCGGGCTCGAGATCATCATCGACGCCGCCTCCACCCTCTACGACTTCAAGTCGATGCAGCGGCTCGCCGAGGGCGTGCTGACCCAGCTCGCCTCGCTGCTCAACGTCGACTGCGCCGGTATACTGGTGCTGCGCGACAATGGCGGAGCGGCGGGCGCGGAGCTGTCGGTGCTGGCGGGAAGTGGCTGCTACAGCCGCTTCATCGGCACCACCACCTCGAAAGCGCTCGACCCCGATCTGCGCACGCTCGTGGAAGCGGCCTTCCAGCGCCGCAAGAACGAGTTTGCCGACCATCGCAGCGTGATCTATTTGCGCACCGGCAGCGGCCGCGAGGTCGTGGTGCTCTTGCAGGCCGAGCGCGACCTCTCGGAAACCGACCGCTCGCTGGTCGAGATCTTCTCCAGCCGGCTCTCGATCGCCTTCGACAACGTCATCCTCTACCAGCAGCTCCAGGACGCCAATACCCAGCTCGAGGACCGCGTCGCCCAGCGCACCCGCGCGCTGATGCAGGCCAACCGAAGGCTTTCCGCGCAGTGGCTGCGGCTCCAGCGCGCCAACGGCTTCAAGAACGAGATTCTCGGCACCGTCGCGCACGATTTGAAGAATCCACTCGGCGTCATCCTCGGCCGCACCGAGATGCTGAAGGAGCTGATCACGACGGGTGCCTCGAGCGGCGGCGTCATCGCCCAGGTCGATCACATCCGCGACGCCACCAAGCGCCTGACCACGATGGTCGATCACCTGATCTCGGACGCGATGGCAGACGCTTTCGACATCACGATCCGCCGCGAGCCGGTCGACGTCGCTTCCCTGGTGCAGGAGGTCGCCGAGGCCAACCAGCCGCTCGCCGTCAACAAGCAGCAGACGATCAGCGTCAATGCGCCGACCAACATCGTCACCATGTGCGACACCGACCGCATTCGCGAGGCGATCGACAATTTGATCAGCAATGCCATCAAATACAGTCCGATCGGCGGCAAGATCAGCGTGACCGTCACGCATGAGGGCCACGACACCGTCATTCGCGTCAACGACGAGGGCGCGGGCCTGTCGCCGGAGGATTTGGGCCGCCTGTTCGGCCGGTTCCAGCGCCTTTCCGCCAAGCCGACCGCCGGGGAAAGCTCGACGGGACTTGGGCTTTCCATCGTCAAGCGTATTATCGACATGCATGGCGGCGAGGTGACCGCCGCGAGCGACGGCCCCGGCAAGGGCGCGACCTTCACCATCACGCTACCCGCGACCGAAACGCCATAGTTTGAGTGCCAGGATCTGAATGACATGACCCAGAGCCAGCACATCATGATCGTCGACGACGAGGCCCCGGCCCGGGAAATGGTCGGCGATTACCTCAAGATGCACGGCTTCACCGTGACGCTGTGCGACGGCGGCAAGTCCTTGCGCACCGCGATCCAGGGCAGCATGCCCGATCTCGTCGTGCTCGATCTCAACATGCCCGAGGAAGACGGCCTGTCGATCATCCGCGACCTCAAGAGCCGCATCAACGTGCCGGTGATCATGCTCACGGCGACCGCGAGCCCGATCGACCGTGTCGTGGGCCTCGAGCTCGGCGCCGACGATTATGTCGCCAAACCCTGCGAGCTCAGGGAATTGATGGCGCGCATCCGATCGGTGCTGCGGCGGAGCACGCCGGTGAAGGCGGTGGCGGCGGAAACGGCGGCGGCGAAATCCGACAAGGATCAGCTCGTGCGCTTCGGCACCAAATGGCTCGACCTCGAAGCGCAGGCGCTGCGCGACGACGAAGGCAACGAGCATCCGCTGACCGCATCCGAGTTCGGGCTGCTGAAAGTATTCGCGGCCAATCCGAAGCGCGTGCTGTCGCGCGAGCGTCTCCTGGAGCTCGCCAATGCGCGCGACGCCGAGGCGTTCGACCGTGCGGTCGATCTGCGCATCATGCGCATCCGCCGCAAGATCGAGCCCGACCCGACCAAGCCCGCCGTGATCCGCACCATCAGGGGCGGCGGCTATTTGTTCTCGCCGTCGGGCGAGAAGGCGTAGGCTTCAATCAAAGATCGCTATGATGTCCCGGCGAAGGGCCGGGACCCATTACCCCAGGGAGAAGTTGCGGCGCGAGGCTGAGTAATCCCGAGTCTTCGCCAAACCCAATCCTGTGGTGATGGGTCCTGGCTTTCGCCAGGACGACATTGAGATTAGAGCGGTGGCGAACGCGGAAGCCAAAGATTCGTTCCTATCCCCGCAAAGTCCGCACGCCCGTAAATCCCGTATGTTGAAATAATTGGCTTTTTTGCTCCGAATGTTTCGTCGCTGGCCTCGCGACGAAACAATTTGGCGGCGCACGAAACCATTTTCCGCTTGTCGCGCAGACGTCCCGAAACGCTGGCTCTTTAACACTTTGATCCAAGGAAACGCCGCTCGGTTGCGGCGCTACGGGGAGCCAGTCATGCAGAACGTCGTCGCCATCAACGCCCAAGGCAGCCAGGGCATCATTGCCGCTCAGGCGACATCGGACGAAATGCTTCTGGAGAGCATTGCCGACGGCAACCGGACGGCCATGCACATGCTGTACTGCCGTCACAATGTGCGGGTGTACCGCTTCATCCTGCGCATCGTGCGCGACGCCACCACGGCCGAAGACCTCGTGAGCCAGGTCTTCCTGGACGTGTGGCGGACCGCCAGCCAATTCCAGGGCCGCTCGCAGGTCTCGACCTGGCTGCTCTCGATCGCCCGCTTCAAGGCGCTGACCGCGATGCGCCAGCGCCGCTTCGAGGACATCGACCAGGAAGACGTGCGCCAGATCCCGGACGAGCACGACACGCCGGAAACCGCGCTCGACCGCAACGACACCAGCGCGATCCTGCGCGCCTGCGTGGCAAAGCTGTCGCCGGCGCACCGCGAGATCATCAACCTCGTCTACTACCACGAGAAATCGGTGGAGGAGGTCGGCCAGATCATCGGCATCCCCCAGAGCACGGTGAAGACCCGGATGTTCTACGCCCGCAAGCAACTCGCCGATTTGCTTAAGGGTGCCGGCGTCGACCGCTTCGCCGCCTAAAGATTTGTGATTTCAAAGGGATAGGACCGGTAAAATGGCCCTTTCCCGGGACACGAAAGCGTTACCGCCGACGAAACAATTGAAACGAACCACAACATCAGGCGGAAAAACTTCCTCCCTATAAAGCTCCATACGGTTTGCTTAAACCTCCCAAGGACCTCCAACGACCCGGACGGTGTGCCCGCCTCCGGGTCGTTTTTTATTTGGGAGGATGGGCTCTCGCCGCGCTTCCGCCTCTCCCGCTTGCGGGAGAGGCCGACGCGCTCGCAGAGCGCGGCGGGTGAGGGCTCTCTCCTCTTGGGGGAGTGCCGATTCCTCTTGGGAGGATCCACCGCGGAGACACACCCCCACCCCAGCCCTCCCCCGCAAGCGGGAGAGGGAGCGCACCGTCGTCCCGGCCAGCACCGCTCCGTCACGAACGCGTGACGCTGCGTAACGATCGAAGCATCCGACCCGAACTGCCTCGTGAGACCCCCATTCACGAGTGCCGCGATGCTCGACCTGATCTTTGCTGTCCTTGCCGGCGTCCTCACCATCGCCGCGCCCTGTACGCTGCCGGTGTTGCCGATCCTGCTCGGCGCATCGATCGGCCGCCCCGGGCGCTTGCGGCCCGCGATGATCGCGCTGGGTTTCGTCATCTCGTTTTCCGCAACCGCGCTACTGCTCGGCGCGATCACGCGGTTATTTGATTTCGACCCGAACGTGCTGCGTTCGGCGGCCGCCGTTCTCCTGCTCGGCTTCGGCCTCTTGATGCTATGGCCGACGCCGTTCGAGTGGCTGTCGATCCGGCTTCATGGCTGGCTTGATTTGGGCGGTTCGCAACACGCGCAGCGCGAGGGCGCGCTTGGCGGGCTGGTGCTCGGCACCACGCTTGGCCTGGTCTGGACGCCTTGTGCTGGGCCCGTGCTCGGCTCGATCCTCACCCTCGTTGCGACCTCGAAGAACCTCGCCTGGGCCGGCACGCTGCTGATCGCCTACGCGATCGGCGCGGCGCTGCCGATGCTCGCGATTGCCTATGGCGGACAGGCCGTGACCACGCGCGTAACCAGCATCGCGCGCATCTCGCCGCGCCTGCAGCAGGCCTTTGGCATCGTCGTGATCGCTTTCGCGCTGGCCGCCTACTTCCAATACGACACGCTGATCGTGGCGTGGCTCACCGGATTCTATCCCACCGGGCAGATCGGCCTGTAATTGCCTGCGTCCCATCGGAGGAAGCTCATGACCCCAAGACTGCTCGCCGTATCCGCCGCGCTGATCGGCTTCGTCCTGACCGGCGCCGTCATCCCCGGCATCTGCGATGAGGCTACGCGCCCCGTGCCGATGGTCACTGCCGCCGCAAGCCAGGAGACCGCGCCGGACTTCACCGGCATCAGCAACTGGTTCAACTCGAAGCCGCTGAGCCTCGCCGATCTCCGTGGCAAGGTCGTGCTGGTGGATTTCTGGACCTATGGCTGCGTCAACTGCGTCAACACGCTGCCGCATGTCACCGAGCTCTACGCCAAGTACAGGGACAAGGGCCTGGTCGTGGTCGGCGTCCACACGCCGGAATTTCCGTTCGAGCGCTCGGCCGCCAACGTCCAGGCCGCGCTGAAGCGTCACGGCATCACTTATCCGGTGGCGCAGGACAACGACTCCCGGACCTGGAATGCCTACCGCAACCAGTATTGGCCGGCGCAATACATCATCGACCAGTCCGGCCGCATCGTGTTCGAGCATGCCGGCGAGGGCCGCTATGACGAGATCGACCGCACGGTCGCTCGCCTGCTCAATGCCAGTAGCTGATCCCGCGCGGACATTACGAGGCTGGTTTTGGAATGCCGCCGTTGTTGCTTGACTCCACGGATGCGTCCGTGGAGTTTCGTGCCGACGGAATCGACCGCCCGAAATGGACGACGCGACCACCAATAACGACATCCGCCTTCGTGAAGGCTCCTCGATTGCGCAGCGGCTGGTGATCGCCGGCTTCGCGGCCGCTGTAGCCCTCTGCTTCACGCCGGGCCTGTTCACGCACGATACCCTGGAAGTGATCATCTCCGTGGTCGCGCTGCTCCTCGGAGCGGCGTTCATCGGCGGAATCATGCTCGCACCGGCGGTGGTGTGGATCATCACGCCGAATGAAATCCTGATCGGCAGGCAGCGCCCGTTCGGCCGGCTCCGCACCCGGATCGTCGCGAAAGATGACATCTCGCAACTTCAGGTCCAGGGACAGGTTCAAGGACGCAAGGCGTCCGCGACGCGCTTTCAGCTCGCCTTCACGCTTGTGTCGGGGGAGCGCCTGACGTCCCCGCCCATCTCCGACGTCACGCATGTCCGCGACACCGTTGCGCGGATCGCCGCGCAGTTCGGCGTTCCCAACGTCGAGGCCCCGGTCAATCCGCTCGATGCCGCCAATCCCGAGATGCATCTCGGCGAGCCCGTCGAGCCGTTCTCCAGCCGGGACATCAGGATCGTCGCATTGATCGTCGCCGGACTGTCCGCTGTTCCCTACGCCTACAAGCTCTGGCGAGGTCTGTCGCCCGGCCTGGTCGACATCATGCTGCTGCCGCTTGGCGCGATCGCCGCGTTCGCCGTCCACAGATATGCCAATCTCGTGACCGGCGCCTTCTGGATCATCCGGCAAGGCGACGTGCGCGTTGAACGCCTGTCGGGCGACGGCAGCTTGCGCGCCGACCATATCGAGGGCCGCGACGTCGAGGCGATCACGGTCGAGCGCCGCGGTCGATCCGAGGACGAGCACTGCATCGTCGCGATCAGATTGCGATCCGGACAGAAGTTTCGCAGCCCCCGCATCGGCTCGCGGCAAGAGGCGCGCGCCGTGGGCACTGAGATCGTCCGGCGGCTCGGAATAGGGCCTGAGAACAACCGGATCTGACTCGATGCCTGTTGGGTCGGGTGATTTGGCCGCGGGCTCGCTTAACCTCTCCCGCTTGCGGGAGAGGTCGCGCCGAAGGCGCGGGTGAGGGCTCTCGCCACATCGGGGGTGTCCCATTGCGGAGACACCCTCTCCCCACCCCTCTCCCGCAAGCGGGAGAGGGAGCGGACCGCCGCCGCGGCGGCAATCTGGGCTTTTCGCGCCATGCCCCCTGTTCGTGGCGTTGAGGCATGTCAAAAAACCGAAGCATCCTAGTGACATACCAGCCGGGCGTGCCATTAACTTGCCATGAAGCTGCCCCTGAGTTTTGATGGTTCGGAATGATTTGCGCTGTGGCAGCGGGGAGAGCTTGAAATGACGGATTTTCGTCGCCTGACCGGGATGTTGATCGCCACGCTCGGCCTGATCGTCTCCACCTCCTACGCCTCCGCCCAGCAGCCCGACCGCGGCGACGAGCCGGGCCTGATCGCGGACGATTCCTACCAGCTCGATCCGGAATGGCAGAAGCAGGTCGTCTACTACCGCACGACCGAAGCGCCGGGCACCATCATCATCTCGACCAACGAGCGGCACCTTTATCTGGTGCAGCCCGGCGGGCGCGCGATCCGCTACGGCATCGGCGTCGGCCGCGACGGTTTCCAGTGGCAGGGGCTCGTGAACATCACCAACAAGAAGGAGTGGCCGGACTGGACGCCGCCGCCTGAGATGATCCAGCGCCAACCCTATCTGCCGCGCTTCATGGCCGGCGGCCCCGGCAATCCGCTCGGCGCCCGCGCCATGTATCTCGGCACCACCGTCTACCGCATCCATGGCACCAACCGTCCCGACACGATCGGCACCAAGGTGTCGTCGGGTTGCTTCCGCCTCGTCAACAATGACGTCGCCGATCTCTACGATCGCGTCCCGGTCGGCACCAAGGTGGTCATCCGGCAGAAGCCCGAACTCTAGAGTCTATCGTTTGAGCATGATCTTCTCGGAAAACCGCTTCGCACTTTGCGCTAGCGCGGCCCTCCGGGTCCGGATCATGCTTCCCGCCTTCGCGACACTTCCTTTTCGTCCCGATTATTTCGAGAGAGACAAATCATGCGCACTTTTCGAGGCGGCCTGCTGATCGGGCTCGCAGTCGCCGTCCTGGTCGGCGCCTTGGCCGTTGTCTATGAGATGTACGACACCCGCACGCTGAAGCGCACGGTCCGGCGCGGCGAGGTCTTCTGCGGCGTCAACAAGGGCCTGCCGGGCTTCTCGATCCCCGACGACAAGGGCAACTGGACCGGATTCGACGTCGATTTCTGCCGCGCGGTGGCGGCGGCCATCTTCAACGATCCGAGCAAGGCCAAGTTCATTCCGCTCGACGCCAGCGAGCGCTTCAAGGAATTGCAGAGCCGGAAGGTCGACATCCTCTCGCGCAACTCGACCTGGAGCATGGCGCGCGAGCTCGACTATGACCTCTATTTCCCGGCGGTCGCCTATTACGACGGCGAAGGGTTCATGCTGCCCCGCTCGCGCAACAAGGAGACCGCGCTGGACCTGAACGGCAGCAAGGTCTGCGTGCAGTCCGGCACCACGACGCTGCTCAACCTCACCGACTACTTCCGCGCCAACAACATGAAGTATGAAGAGGTGAAGTTCGACAAGCTCGAGGACGTCGTCAAAGCCTATGACAGCGGCAAGTGCGACACGCTGACCGCGGACGTCTCCCAGCTCTACGCGCTGCGGCTCAACCTTTCCAAGCCCGGCGACCACATGATCCTGCCGGACATGATCTCCAAGGAGCCGCTCGCGCCCGTCGTGCGCCAGCGCGACGACGACTGGATGATGATCGTGAAGTGGACGCTCTACGCCATGATCAACGCCGAGGAGCTCGGCATCACCTCGGAGAACATCGACGAAGCCTTGAAATCGAAGAAGCCCGAAGTAATGCGCCTGGTCGGCACCGAGGGCAATTACGGCGAGCAGCTTGGGCTGACCAAGGACTGGGCCGTGCGCATCATCCGCCACGTCGGCAATTACGGCGAGATGTATGAGCGCAATATCGGCGAGAAATCCAAGCTGAAGATCCCGCGCGGCATGAACCAGCTCTGGAACGCGGGTGGCGTGCAATACGCGCCGCCGATGCGGTAGCGACGTCATTCCGGGGCGCGCGCGAGCGCGAACCCGGAATCTCGCTCAACAATCTCCGGATTCCGGGTTCGACGCTTCGCGTCGCCCCGGAATGACGGGGTTGAGGGCGTGACCCCTCACACACAAGTGCCGCTCCCTCCCCTCATCCTGAGGAGCGCGGAACGCGCGTCTCGAAGGATGGAGGCCGAGATGCGAGAGCCGGGCCTTCATGGTTCGAGACGGCGCTTCGCGCCTCCTCACCATGAGGGGATGGAGCTCAATACCCCCTCGCCCGCGCGAGCTGCTCGGCATGGTAGTTCGCGTCGCCGAACAATTCCTGGCAGACCCGGGCGCGCTTCATGAAGAAGCCGATGTCGAACTGGTCGGTCATGCCCATGCCGCCATGCATCTGCACGCCTTCCTGCACAGCGCGCGTCGCGGTGGTGCCGGCGCGCGCCTTGGCGACCGCGACCGCTGATGCGGCCTTGGCGACGTCGGCATCGAGCGCCTGCATCGCCTTCATGACCGCGGCGCGGGTGATCTCGATGTCAACATAGAGCTCGGCTGCGCGGTGCTGCAGCGCCTGGAATTCGCCGATCAGCTTGCCGAACTGCTTGCGCTGCTTCAGATACTCGACGGTGCGGCCGAACACCTCTTCGCTCAGGCCCACCATTTCGGAGGCGACCGCGCCGCGGCCGATATCGAGCACGCCGTCGAGCAGGCCTGCGCCCTGATCGACCTCGCCGAGCACGCTGTCGGCATTGACCTCGACATTGTTGAACTCGATGCGCGCCGCATTATGCGCGTCGACCATGATGGTGCGCTCGACGGCAACGCCCTTGGCCGCAGGATTGACCAGGAACAGCGTCAGCCCCTCGCGCTCGCCGGCGGAGCCTGCCGTGCGCGCCGCGACGATGAACAAGTCGGCGACATGGCCGTCGACGACCAGCGCCTTGGCGCCGGAGAGCTTGAAGCCGTTGCCGGCGCGGACGGCTTGCAGATTGGTCTGGAGCGGCCGGTGCTTGGCGCCCTCATCGACCGCAAGCGTCGCGAGCAGCGAGCCGTTGGATACTTTCGGCAAGAATTCCGCCTTCTGCGCCGCATTGCCGCCCCGCGTGAGCGCGGACGCTGCGACCACGCTGGTCGCCAGGAACGGCGACGGCATCAGCGTGCGGCCGATCTCCTCCATGACGATTCCGGCTTCGATGCAGCCGAGACCGCTGCCGCCGAACTCTTCCGGCACCAAGAGGCCGGCAAAGCCCATCTCGGCGAAGGATTGCCAGAGCTCCTTGGAGAAGCCGGTCGGATCCTTGGCGTCGCGCAAATGCCGCAGATGCGACACCGGCGCCTTGTCGCTGATCAGCCCGCGCGCGGAGTCGCGGAGCATCGATTGTTCTTCGGTGAGGACGAGGGCCATGGTGGGCTCCAACAAAGTGCTGTTCGACTGGATTCGGTGATGACCCTCATGGTGAGGAGGCGCGTCAGCGCCGTCTCGAACCATGAGGCCGTCCTTCGAGACGCGGCCTTGCGGCCGCTCCTCAGGACGAGGACTTCTCTTAAGCCCCCGGCAGATCGAGGATGCGCTTGGCGACGATGCCGAGCATCACTTCGGTGGTACCGCCCTCGATCGAGTTGGCCTTGGTGCGCAGCCAGGCGCGCGGGCGGGCGCCTTGTTTGGAACGCTCGCTCTCCCATTCCAGCGCGTCGACGCCGCCGGCCGACATCAGGATCTCGTAGCGGCGCTTGTTGAGCTCGGTGCCGTAATATTTCATCGCGGAGGAGAACGCCGGATGCGCCTGCCCGGCCTTGGCGAGATCGACCGCGCGCTCGGCGCAGGCTGCAAGCGCCGCTTCGTCGACATCGAAGCTCGCGATCTGGCCGCGCAGCATCGCATCGTCGAGCTTGCCCTGCGCATCGGTGCCGACCGCATCAGCGGCGATCTGGCCGAGCGGACGGCCGACGCCGCGCTCGCCCATGCCCGAGATCATCGCGCGCTCGTGCTGCAACAGATATTTTGCGACGTCCCAGCCGCGGTTGACCGTGCCGACGACGTGCGATTTCGGCACGCGGACATTGTCGAAGAAGGTCTCGCAGAACGGCGAGTAGCCGGAGATCAGCAAAATCGGCTTGGTCGAGACCCCCTTCGAGGTCATGTCGAACAGAATGAAGCTGATGCCATCGTGCTTCTTCGCCGCGGGATCGGTGCGCACCAGGCAGAAGATCCAGTCGGCATAGTTGGCGTAAGACGTCCAGATCTTCTGGCCGGTGATGACGAAATCGTCGCCGTCGCTCTCCGCGCGGGTCTGGAGCGAAGCGAGATCGGACCCGGCATTGGGCTCGGAATAACCCTGGCACCAGCGGATCAGGCCCGCCGCGATCTTCGGCAGGTGCTCCTTCTTCTGCGCCTCGTTGCCGTATTTCAGCAGTGCGGGCCCGAGCATCCAGATGCCAAAGCTCGACAGTGGCGGCCGCGCGCCGATCTTTGCCATCTCGCTACGCAGCACCTTGTGCTCGGCGGCGCTTAGGCCGCCACCGCCATATTCCTTCGGCCAGTCCGGCACGGTCCAGCCCTTGTCGCGCATGCGCTCGAACCAGACCCGCTGCGGTTCGGACGAGAATTTCGTGTTACGCCCACCCCAGAACACGTCGGCATCGGAGGCCGCGGGCTTGCGCATCTCCGGCGGGCAGTTGGCTTCCAGCCAGGCACGGGTCTCGTTGCGGAATGTTTCGAGCTCGGTTGATTCAAAATCCGGCGCTTTGGAGTCAGTCATAAGTCGCTTCCGTCCATCAAGGTCAGCTTGTTGCTGATGACTCTGGGCCATCGCACCGCGGAATTCAACCTATTCCGCACGCTCCGGCTACTCACACTGTTCGTCATCGGGCATACTTGCCGTCACGGCGAAGCTTGAAAAGACAGAGGAAACGACGATGCGCCTAAAACTACTTTCGCCTGGCGAAATGAGCGACGACCAGCGGCAGACCTATGACGAGGCGATTGCCGGAAAACGCGGCAAGCCGCCGGCGCCGATGATGGCCTGGCTCAACAGCCCGGAGATGGCGCGCCACGCGACGCGGCTCGGCGAGGTCATGCGCTTCAACACCGTATTTCCCGCAAAGCTCTCGGAGATCGCAATTCTCGTGACGGCGCGGCACTGGACCTCGCATTACGAATGGTACGCGCATAAGCGCCTGGCCCTTCAGGGCGGCATGAAGCCAGAGATTATCGACGCGATCCGCGACCGCCGCACGCCGGAGTTCGACGATCCCAGGGGCAAGATGATCTACGACGTCGCAAAATCGCTGCATGAGGCCCATGGGCTGGCGAAGGGCCTCTACGACGAGGCCGTCGCGCTGCTCGGCGAGCGCGGGCTCGTCGAGGTGATCGGCCTGTGCGGCTACTACACGCTGGTGTCGATGACCCTGAACAGCTTTGAGTTCGGCCTGCCGGAGGGCGAGGTGTCGGAGCTGAGCTAATTGCCGATCCGGAAACGCTGAGTTTCGGGATAGGCCAGTTCCACTGTCTCGCAGCAGTCCCTATGTGGGGCGGAGAAACGGAGCAGCAGCATGTCGCCAAATCCAGCCGTCAATCCCGGCACCCGCATCGGCCACGTTCACCTCAAGGTCGCCGATCTCGACCGTGCGCTCGGCTTCTATTGCGGTGTGCTCGGCTTTGAGCTGATGCAGCGCATGGGCTCTGGCGCGGCCTTCATCTCCGCCGGAGGCTATCACCATCACATCGGCCTCAATACCTGGGAGAGCAAAGGCGGCTCGCCGCCGCCGCAGGGCACGACTGGGCTCTATCACACCGCGATCCTCTATCCGACGCGGCCGGCACTGGCCGATGCGCTGTATCGCGTGCTCTCGGCCGGCATCGCGCTGGACGGTGCGAGCGACCACGGCGTGTCCGAGGCGCTCTATCTGCGCGATCCCGACGAGAACGGCGTCGAACTCTATTGGGACCGGCCGAAAGAGCAATGGCCGCTCACGCCGGACGGCAAGCTTGCGATGTTTACGCGGCGGCTGGATCTCGAGGACTTGCTGAAGCAGCGCGAGGCGTGATTTCGTAGCGTGGGCAAAGCGAAGCGTGCCCACCACTTCTGTCGGAATGGTTGAGAGATGGTGGGCACGGCGCTCTGCGCCTTTGCCCACCCTACGATTCTGCCCCTGCGGGAAGAACTCAGCAGCGCTCCGTCAAATCGCGTCGGGAAACTCGCCCATTGCGGCTTCCAGCCGCGCCTTGCGGCGGCGCGCCCAGGAGGCGAACGAGAGGACGGCGAGGCCCAGCAGCACCGGCGGGAACACCACCATGTTCACCGCCGACCAGCCGTAATTCGCGAGCAACTGGCCCGATGAGAACGAGCCGATCGCCATCATGCCGAACACCAGGAAATCGTTGAACGCCTGCACCTTGTTGCGTTCGTTCGGGCGGTGCGTCTCCAGCACCAGCGCAGAGGCGCCGATGAAGGAGAAATTCCAGCCCACGCCAAGCACGATCAGCGTCGCCCAGAAATGCATCGCGGTGATGCCGGAGAGGCCGATCGCTGCGGCGCCCGCCTCCAGCAAAAGGCCGGTGGCGACGATTTTCGGCGCGCCGAAGCGCGCGATCAAGGCGCCCGTGAAGAAGCTCGGGCCGTACATGGCGACGATGTGCCATTGAATGCCGAAATTGGAATCGCTGACACTGAGGCCGCAGAGCTTCATGGCAAGCGGCGCCGAGGTCATCACCAGGTTCATCATGGGATAGGCGATGACGCCGCACAGTGCCGCTGCAATGAAGCGCGGCTGCCGCACGATGCGCAGCAGCGGCCGTCCGCCGTGTAGATCGGCAGCCGCCGGCTTCGGCATGTCGACGCCGGCAACGATGCCCATCGCGATCAGCGCCACCGCCGCCTGCACCACGAAGCTGAAGGCGAACAGATAGGGCGGCCAGACGTCCATGGTCCATTGCACGAGCTGCGGACCGAGCACGCCGGCGAACACGCCGCCCGCCATCACCCAGGACACCGCCTTGGGCCGGAACGCCGCGCTGGCGCCGTCGGCGGCCGCGAAGCGATAGGATTGCGCAACGGAGCCATAGAGACCGCCGAGGAAGGTCGCGACGCAAAACAGCGCGAACGAGCCGTTGAGGATCGCGAGCGAGCCGACGAGGCCCGTGAGCGTGCCGCAGGCGGTGCCGACGATGAAGGCCATGCGGCGACCGAAGCGGCGCGAAATCGCACCGGTCGGCAGCGTGCCGGCGGCAAGGCCGAGCACATACATCGACAGCGGCACGGTCGCGAGCGACATGTCGGGCGCGAGCGTCGCGCCGACGATCGAGCCGGTGGCGAAGATCACGGCCGAATTGGCGCCGGTCAGCGCCTGCGCCGCCGCAAGACGCACCACATTGGCACGCACGCGAGCGTCGTCGGCTGTCTCATCGGCTAAAGTCACATCGATCATCGGCATGTCCGCCCGGCGGCGCTTGTTGATTCTGCGGCACTATGGAGGGGTGCGCCGGGGCGGACAACCGGCGCAAACGAGCGCAAGCCATGCCGAGGGCGCAATTGGACAGCAACTAGCAGGCCGCGCTATCAAAGCCTTGCGCTCGATCAAGTCAGACCTGCAAGTTCACCTTGCAAGTTCGCTCTGGAGTTCGGATTCATGCCCGTTGACGACAGGCCCACGCTGACCGCTCCCGACGACGATCCGTATCTCTGGCTGGAAGACGTCGAAGGCGAGCGCGCGCTCGATTTCGTCGAGCGGCAGAATCGCCTGACGCTGGAGACTTTCGGCGGCCCGGCATTCGCGCGCGACAGCGATACGCTCGCGGCGATCTACGACCGGCCGGATAACATTCCCTATGTCGGGCGCAGCGACGGCCTCCTCTACAATCTCTGGAAGGACGTGAACCATCCGCGCGGCCTGTGGCGGCGGACCACGATGGATGAGTTTCGCAAGCCCGATCCATCCTGGGAGACCCTGCTCGACATCGACGCGCTCGCGGCTGATGAAGGCGAGGACTGGCTGCTGAACTGGTCGAGCTCGCTGCCCGGCGATGCCCCGCAGACGATCCTGAGTCTGTCGCGCGGCGGCAGCGATGCCGTAACCTTGCGCGAATTCGATCTGAGCACGAAGAGCTTTGTCGCAGGCGGCTTCGCGCTGCCGGAAGCCAAGGGCGGCGCCGCGTGGGTCGATGCCGATACGGTGCTGCTATCCAGTGCACTCGGCGAGAGTATGGCGACAAGCTCGGGCTATGCGAGGACGGTACGGCTGTGGCGGCGTGGCGAGCCTGTTGAGCAGGCGGCCGTGGTGTTCGAGACCACACCCGATCGGATGAGCGCCTATTGCGACGTCGACCGGACCGGCGAGACGCCGCGCGTCTGGTTCATCGACCGGCTGGACTTCTTCAACTTCGACATCTGGCTCGGCACCGAGCGTGGTGCGACCGTGAAGCTCGATCTTCCCTCCGACATCTGGCTACAAATCCATCAGGACTGGTTCGCGATCAAGCTGCGCACGGCCTGGACAGTCGGCGGAGTAACCCAGGCTCCGGACACCGTGCTCGGCATTTCGCTATCGGCCTTCCTCGCCGGCGATCGCAATTTCACCGTCGTGTTCGCGCCTAGCCCGCGCCGCGCATTGCAGGGATTTTCATGGGCCGCCGGCAAGCTCCTCCTCAGCATCCTCGACGAGCTGCGGCCGGTCTTCGAAATCTGCACGCCATCAGCCGCGGGCTGGAGCCGTGAGACGCTGCGCGGGCTGCCCGACATCGGCGTGGTCGACGTCTGGCGCTTCGATCATCATGAATCTGAAAGCAATGGCGACCTGCTCGCCAATGTCCAGGATCCGCTCACGCCGCCATCGCTGATGCTGATCGAGTCTGGCGTCGCCAGTCCGACCGTGCTCAAGCAGGCGCCCAAAACCTTCACCGCGGACGGGCTCGTCGTGACTCAGCACGAGGCGATCTCGATCGACGGCGAGCGCATTCCCTATGTGCAGACCGGGCCGGCGCGCGCGACCGGCGATGCGCCGGTCTATATGAGCGCCTATGGCGGCTTCGGCCATGCGGTGAAGCCTTACTACAATCCGTCGCTCGGCAAGCTGTGGCTGGAGCGCGGCGGCACCACCGTGCAGGCGAATTTGCGCGGCGGCGGCGAGTTCGGCACGCGCTGGCACGATGCCGGCCGGTACGCCGGCAAGCGGCTGTCGCATGATGATTTCGCGGCGGTCGCCGCCGATCTCGTGCGGCGTGGCGTGACGCAGGCGAAGCGCATCGCCGCGCAAGGTGGATCGAACGGGGGCATCCTCATCACCAACATGCTGACGCGCTACCCCGAACGATTCGGCGCGCTGTTCTGCACGATCCCGCTGATCGACATGCGCCGCTACACAAAGCTGCTCGCGGGCGCGAGCTGGATCGCGGAATATGGCGACCCCGACGAGCCTGAGGAGTGGGAGTGGCTGAAGACCTATTCGGCCTATCACGCCGCAAAGCCCGGCCAGCCCTATCCGCCGATCCTGATCGCGACGACGCGGCGGGACGATCGCGTCCATCCCGGACACGCGCGCAAGATGGCCGCAAAGCTTCAGGCCATGGGCTATGAGGCTTATTTCTACGAGCCGGCCGCGGGTGGCCATGGCTACGGCAAGGACAACAAGGAGCGCGCCGGCTTCCAGGTGCTGGGCTTTGAATTCCTGAAAAGCAGGATCGGCTGGCACGACGGCGAGGGGTAGCGACGCAGCGCCTCAGGCCTTCGCAAACACCAGCGTCAGATTGTTCGCGGGCATGTCGATGAGATCGATGAGGCGCAGGCCCGCATATTGTGCGAGCTTCTCGACGTCGGCGAGATCGCGCACGCCCCATTCCGCGTTGCCTTCGCGCAAGGTGGTGTCGAATACGGCGTTGCTGAGCGCGGTGTGCTTGCCCTCGCGCTTGAAGGGACCGTAGAGGAACAGCGTTCCGCCGGGCCGCAAATAACGGCCGGCGCCGGCGAACAGCCCCTCGGCGACGTTCCACGGTGCGATGTGGATGACGTTGGCGCAAAACACCGCCGCGAGATCTTGCGGCCCCTCGCCGCTCTTCATCTCCGGGCACCAGTCGGGATTGGACAGATCGACCCGCAGCGGCGGGCGGACGTTTGGCAGACCGGAATGGACGCGCCAGGCCTCGATGCTCTTCAGATGCCGCTGGTTGAGGTCGCTCGGCCACCAGACGAGATCAGGCGTATGGCGGGCGAAGTGGACCACATGCTGGCCGGTTCCACTGCCGACCTCGACCACATCGCCGAGGCGGCCGGCCAGGTGCTTCTCCAGCGCTGCCCAGATCGCCTCGTGATTGCGATGGAACGCCGGTGCATCGAGCCGCCCATCGGGCTCGACCCGCCCGCCGTCCCTGCCAAATTCGACGACATATTCAGCCAATTGAGGCTCCCGGGAAAACGAGAACGAGATAAAAACGCCACTGGCCCCAAAATCACTGGCCCGTCAGGGCCGAAACTGCCGAACAAATAGTCTCTTTGGTTGCAACGCGGAAGATCTTAACTCCGATTTGCGACCAGCATAGTCGCGATTGTCAGGCGGTGCCCTTTGTGCTTTGAGCACTATATTTCGCGAATGCAAACATCGACATAACGCCTCGGACCGACGCCTTGACCGCCTTTCCCCGGAAGCCCGCCCTGCTCTTCATCCTGGCCGCTCTCGCCGCGATGGCTGCTGCGCCGGCGCGCGCCCAATCCGCAGCCGAAGGGCAGAAGCTCGCCTTCGACCGCGGCAAGGGCAATTGCCTGACCTGCCACGTCATCAGGGGCGGCGACCTGCCCGGCACGATCGGGCCCGAGCTGAAGGACATCAAGGCGAAATACCCCGACCGCAACGAGCTTGTCGCGATCCTCTTCGACGAGACCAAGCGCAACCCGCAGACCATGATGCCGCCGTTCGGACGCAACCGGTTGCTGACCGAACAGGAGATCAACGCGATCGTTGATTTCCTCCAGACCCTGTAACGGCGCCGATACCTTAAGGGATCGCTGAGGCGATCGACCAGGAGACCACGATGAGTGCAACGACCGGCCTTCTCACGACGCGGCGCCTGATCCTGCAAGGCGCGGCCTCCGTTGCGCTGATCGGCCTCGGCAATCTGCCGTTCGCGAGCGCGCCCGCGCACGCCGCGGCCAACGACAAATATCCGGAAGAGGCATTCAAGCAGAAGAGCGAAGCCGACGCGATCAAGGCGCTCTATGGCAAGACCGCCGAGCCGTCGGACAAGATCAAGCTGGACGCGCCCGAGATCGCCGAGAACGGCGGCGTGGTGCCGATCTCGGTGACGACGACGCTCGACAAGGTGACCTCGATCTCGTTCTTCGTCGCCGAGAACCCGAACGCGCTCGCCGCAAGCTACAAGATTCCGGACGGCACGGTCCCGAGCGTCGCCAACCGTTTGAAGATGGCAAAGACCACCAACGTGGTTGCGATCGTGGAGTCCGACGGCAAGCTCTTCAGCGCGACCAAAGAGGTCAAGGTCACCGTCGGCGGTTGCGGCGGCTAGGAGAAAAGTCCGATGGCATCAAGCATTCGCGTGCGCGCAACCTCCAACGGAGACATCACCGAGGTGCAGGCGCTGATCCAGCACCCGATGGATTCCGGTTTCGTCAAGGACGCCAAGGGCGAATTGATTCCGGCGCATTTCATCCAGGAGCTGAAGTTCGAATGTAACGGCAAGGACGTTTTCGTCGCCGATTGGGGCCCCGCGGTCTCGAAAGACCCGTACGTCAAGTTCAGCTTCAAGGGGGCCAAGAAGGGCGACGACCTCAAGATCTCATGGACCGACAACAAAGGTGCGTCGGACACGACCACCGCGAAGATCTCGTGATGAAGGCGCGCTCCGCAATCTGGCTCGGCTCTGCGCTCGTCGCGCTTGCGGCGCTCGGCTTCACCGCGCAGCGCGTGATCGCTGCCGACAAGATCGATCCCGCGGCTGAGGCCAAGGCGTTCCAGAACTTCTTCTTCCAGAAATTCCCGAACGTGAAGCACGAGGATTTCGTCAACGGTCCTTATTCCATGAACGAGGACATGAAGCGGCAGTGGCAGGAGAAGGAGGAGTTTCCACCTTACGAGTTCGCGCTTGACGCCGGCAAGGAGATGTTTGCGACCCCGTTCAAGAACGGCAGGACTTACGCCGACTGCTTCCCGAACGGCGGCGTCGGCATCCGCCAGAACTATCCTTATTTCGACGAGAAGGAAGGCAAGGTCGTCACGCTCGAGCTCGCGCTCAACCGCTGCCGCGAGGCCAATGGGGAAGCGCCCTACTCCTACGTCAAGGACGAGATGGCCTCGCTGACCGCCTACATGGCGTTTACCTCGCGCGGCAAGCTGATGGACATCAAGATCCCCGACGATCCGCGCGCGCTCGAGGCTTACGAGAACGGCAAGCGCTATTTCTACACGCGGCGCGGGCAGATGAACTTCTCCTGCGCGAGCTGCCATGTGCAGAGCCCGGGCGAGCGCATCCGCGCGGAAGTGCTGGCGCCGGCGCTCGGCATTCTGAACGCGATGCCGATCTACCGCTCGGAATGGAGCGGCATGGGCACGACCAGCCGCCGCTTCATCACCTGCAACAGCCAGACCCGCGCGGTTCCACTGGAACCGCAGTCCGACGAGTACCGCGACGTCGAATATTTCCTGTCCTACGTCGCCAACGGCTTGCCGATTTCCGGCCCGGGAGCGCGGCCATGAGCATGACGATGAGCACGACGATGATCGGAATGCGATCACTGGCACTCGTGTTGCTGCTGACGGTTGCGGCAGTGCCGGCGCGCGCGGCGAGCGAAGCCGATTACAAGGCGGCCTATGCTGCGGCGGAAGCTGCCAGCAAGGAAGCGGCCGGCTTGCGCAACCAGTGGACCCCGACCGTGTCGACTCTCGCCGCGGCGAAGAAGGCCGGCGATGGCGGCGATTTCGACCGTGCGGTCGCCGCCGCCAAGGAGGCCGAAGCGCTGGCGAAGGCCTCGATCTTCCAGGCGACGTCGGAAAAAGAAGCCTGGAAGGCGATGGAAATCCGCTAGACTGGCTCTCGTGGAACTGTTGGACGATCTTCTTCTTTAAGGGGCGGAGAATTTGGGATGACCATCCGCCGCCGCGATTTCCTGAGAGCCGCAGGCGCTGCCGCCGTCACGGCCGGGCTGCCGCGGCTTGCGCGCGGCGCCGACACCACCAGCATCTACGACCTCGAACGCTTCGGCAATGCGCGCATCCTGCACATCACCGATACGCATGCGCAGCTCAACCCGGTCTATTTCCGCGAGCCCAGCGTCAATATTGGCATCGGGGAAATGGCGGGACGGCCGCCGCATCTGGTCGGCCGCGCCTTCCTCGAGCGTTTCGGCATCCGGCCCGACAGCGCGGACGCCTATGCCTTCACCTGCTTCGAGTTCGAGAAGTCCGCGGCCCGCTTCGGCAGGCTCGGCGGCTTTGCGCATCTGAAGACGCTGATTGAGCGCTTACGCAACGACGTCGGCGAGCAGCATTCGCTGCTGCTCGACGGCGGCGACCTCTGGCAGGGCACGGGGCTTGCCAACACCATGCAGGGCCGCGACATGGTCGAGGTGGCGAACCTGCTCGGCATCGAGGCCATGACCGGCCATTGGGAATTCACCTATGGCGAGCAGGCGCTGCGCGACAATCTCGAGCGCTTCAAGGGCGAGTTTCTGGCGCAGAATGTCTTCCTGACCGAGGAGGCCGCGTTCAACGACGCGCGCGCCTTCGACAAGGCGACGGGGCGCGTGTTCAAGCCATCGACCATCAGGGAGCTCGGCGGCCATCGCATCGCGATCATCGGCCAGGCCTTTCCCTATGTGCCGATCGCGCATCCCAAGCGTTTCACGCCGGATTGGACCTTTGGCATCCGCGAGGAGGAGCTGCAGAAGCTCGTCGACGGCTTGCGCGGCAACGACAAGGTCGATGCGGTGATCCTGCTGTCGCACAACGGCATGGACGTCGATCTGAAGCTTGCGAGCCGCGTCACCGGCATCGACGTCATCCTCGGCGGCCACACCCATGACGCCGTCCCGCAACCGATCGCCGTGAAGAATGCAAGCGGCACGACGCTCGTCAGCAATGCCGGCTCGAACGGAAAATTTCTCGCCGTGCTCGATCTCCAGCTCGCGAAGGGCAAGGTGAGCGATGTCCGCTACCATCTGCTGCCGGTCTATTCCGAGCTGTTGAAGCCGGATCCCGCGATGGCCGAGCTGATCGGCAAGGTGCGCGCGCCGCACGTGGCCGACTGGTCGGAGAAGATCGCAACGCCCGATCGCCTGCTCTATCGCCGCGGCAATTTTTCCGGCCCCATGGATGAGCTCATCTGCGCGGCGCTGCGCCACGAGCTCGATGCCGAGATCGCGCTGTCGCCGGGCTTCCGCTGGGGCGTCACTGCGCTCGCCGGCCAGCCGCTCACGCTCGAGGATGTGCTGGCGGAGACCGCGATCTCCTATCCCGAGACCTATGTGCAGGAGATGCTGGGGGCCCAGATCAGGGACGTGCTGGAGGACATCTGCGACAACCTCTTCAACGCCGATCCCTACCACCAGCAGGGCGGCGATATGGTACGCGCCGGCGGGCTCAATTACACCTGCACGCCGACAGCCGCGATCGGCAGCCGCATCTCCGCGCTCACGCTCGACAGCGGCAAGCCGGTTGAGGCTGACAGGCGTTACAAGGTCGCGGGCTGGGCGTCGGTCAACCCACAGCAAGGCGCGCCTGTCTGGGACGTGGTCGCCAAATACCTGCGCTCGGGCCGGATGCCGGAGAACAAAAGCTCCAGCGTCGCGCTCAGGGGCGTCGAGGACAATCCGGGAATTGCAGGACAGGGATGACGGGTTCGCCAAATCTTCGCGCGATGCTGTTGGCGCTGGTCGCTTGGGCTTTGGTGCTGCCCGCCTTTGCGCAGCAGGTGCCCCTGCAGGACAAGCCGTTTGCCGAGCACAAGATCGTGCTCCAGCTCTCCGACGGCGATACCAAGAAGCAGGCGCTGGTGCTCAGCGTCGCCAACAATCTCCTGAAAGCCTATGACCCCGACAAGGTCGCGATCGAGGTGGTGGCGTTCGGTCCGGGCATCGACCTCCTGCTCAGCGCCAACGACCATCGTAAGCAGGTCGAGAGCCTGATCGCACAGGGCGTTCGCTTCGATATCTGCCTCAACACCGTCGACACGATCGAGCGGGAGAGCGGCCGGCGGCCGGATTTCATCCCTTCCGCAACGCCCGTGCAGGTCGGGGTCGGGCAGATCCTGTTCCTGACCGAGAATGGCTACACGCTGGTGCGGCCGTAACGGCGCTCTCGTCACTCCGGGGCGGTCCGCCGGGCCGAGCCCGGAATGACAGCAGAGAGATCCGTCGCCTTCACCACATCAGTCGCAGCAATAATCTTCTAAATTTACCTCACAACGCAGTGAATTACTTCTCTTTTGTGGCGCCGACGTAGTATGATTTGAAATCAGCTACGCCGGGGTCTGCCATGATCTTTCGCCAATTGTTCGACAGCGTTTCCGGGACCTACAGCTACCTGTTGGCCAGCCGCGCCGGCGGCGAGGCGCTGATCCTCGATCCCGTGCTGGAGAAGGTCGACCGCTACTGTCAATTGCTGCGCGAGCTCGACCTCAAGCTGGTCAAGGCGGTCGACACTCACCTGCATGCCGACCACGTCACCGGGCTCGGCGAGCTGCGCGACCGCACCCACTGCATGACCATCATGGGCGACCAGAGCAAAGCCGACGTCGTGGCAATGCGGGTCTCCGACGGCGACAAGGTGACGATCGAGGGCATGTCGCTCGACGTGATGTACACGCCTGGCCACACCGACGATTCCTACTCTTATCTCATGGGCGACCGCGTCTTCACCGGCGACACGCTGCTGATCCGCGGCACCGGCCGCACCGACTTCCAGAACGGCTCTTCGCGCGCCCAATACGACTCGATCTTCAATCGCCTGCTCAAGCTGCCGGAGGAGACGCTGGTGTTCCCCGCGCATGACTACAAGGGCGACACCGTCTCCACCATCGGCGAGGAGAAGCGCTACAATCCCCGCCTTCAGGTGCGCTCGGTCGACGAATATATCGAGCTGATGGCCAACCTGAAGCTGCCCAATCCGAAGATGATGGATGTGGCGGTGCCGGCCAACATGCATGTCGGCCTGCATCAGGAGGAACTAGAGAAGGAAGGCCGCGCGCTGAGCGCTGTCGACGCGATCCGCGCGCTCGGCCGGCCCGATATCCTCCTGGTCGATCTGCGCGAGAGCAATGAGCGCGCCAAGCACGGCATGCTCGAGGGCGCGCTGCATGCGCCCTATCCGTCGATCGAGGAGAGCCTGAAGCCCGGCGGCATGTTGCGCGAGGTGGCCGCTGCCACCGGCCGCCGCGTGCTGTTCTTCTGCGCCTTCGGCGAGCGCTCGGCGATGGCGGTTGCCGCCGCGAAACAGGCCGGGCTCGCCAACACCGCGCATATCGCCGGCGGCATCGACGCCTGGAAGAAGGCGGGTGGGCCGGTGGTACGGGTGTGACCGCATTCGGGCCGTGATGCTTGCGCCTCGCGTTTGAGAGAGGTCAAGAAAATCGGTCCCGATCCGGCTAACATGTATGGCGCATCACTATTCGGAGAAGGTCATGGCCAAGGCCGGCAACAAGACCCCGCCGCCGAAGAAGGCGGAGGACACCCCAAAAAAGCCGCAGCCACCGCGCGACACCGACGACGATGACGAAGACGGCGACATCGCCACCCCCAAACGCGACCGCGACGGCACGGATGACGAGCCACTGTGAGGAGGCGGTGGGCTGCTCGCGTTTGACGGCACGCTAGCGCAACGCTCGCCAATGTCGTCCTGGCGAAAGCCAGGACCCATACCGCGTGATCCCTCAATTGTGATTGGTCGCAGTACCGAGCAACGATCCCCATCAAACTACGCCCTGTGGTAATGGGCACTGGCCTTCGCCAGGACGACTGTGGGATGCATTGTGCCCGCACTACCTGCCATGCGCCGGCATTCATGGACAAATAACCGCTCACGCCGATAGTTTGCGCTCCCACTGAGGGAGTGAAACGGAACTGCGATGGCCGACGTTCTCGCCGCACCGCAACAGGGAAAGACCGACAGCGCGCTGCGTACGCTGACGGGGATCTCGATCGCGCATTGGGTCAGCCATTTCCATCTGCTGGTCCTGCCGATGCTGTTTCCGTTCCTCAAAAGCCAGCTCGGCGTCGGCTATGTCGAGCTCGGCTTTGCGCTGACCGTGTCTGCGGTCGTGTCCGGCCTGACCCAGGCGCCGACCGGCTATCTCGTCGATCATTTTGGGGCGCGAAAGATTCTGCTGATCGGACTCGTGATCGGCGGGCTGTCGCTGGTGCTGCTCGGCCTGCACTTGAGCTACGCCGCGCTGATTACTTGCGCGGTGCTGCTCGGGCTTGCCAACAGCGTCTATCACCCGGCCAACTATGCGATCCTCGCCGAACACATGGACGAGGCGCGGATGGGCCGCGCCTTCTCGGTCCACACCTTTGCCGGCTATTTCGGCGGGGCAGTGGCACCGGCGATCGTTGCCGCGCTCGTCACGGTCTCGGGCGGTTTCGGCGCGCTGATCGCATCAGGCGCGATCGGCGTGCTCTGCGCGCTGCTGCTGGTCGTGATGAACATTCCGGACGCCGGCGCGCACAGGAAGAAGCCGGGAAACGAAGCCGCGCCAAAGCAGGCGGTCATCACGCCGGCGCTGATCATGCTGACCGTGCTGTTCATGCTGCTCAACCTGTCGGTTGCCGGCATCAACAATTTCGGCGTGGTCGCGCTGATGAGCGGCTATGCCGCCTCCTACTCCACCGCCAATGTCGCGCTGACGGCATTTTTGGGGGCAGGCGCCGTCGGCGTGCTCGCGGGCGGCTTCCTCGCGGACCGCACCGAACGCCACGGTCAGCTCGCCGCCGCCTGCTTTGCCGCGAACGCCGCGATCGTGCTGCTGATTGCGCTCGTCGCACTGCCCGGCTTGCTGCTGACGGTTGCGATGACCGTTGCGGGCTTCCTCTCCGGCGTCATCGCACCTTCACGCGACATGCTGGTGCGCAATGCGGCACCTGCGGGCGCTGCAGGGCGCGCCTTCGGCATCGTCTCCACCGGCTTCAATATCGGTGGCATCATCAGCCCGCTGCTGTTCGGCTGGATCATGGACCAGAACGCGCCGCACTGGGTGTTCGGCGCCTCCGTCGTGTTCATGGTGGCTACGGTGTTCTTGTCGCTGCTGACGGAGCGGCGGCCAGAAAGCAGCAAGTAACTGCTCCTACATCCTCAACGTCGTCCTGGCGAAAGCCAGGACCCATAACCATAAGACAAACCAATGGGCACGCTGGTAGTCCCAGCGCGCCTCAACAACTCACATTCGGGGTTATGGGTCCCGGCCTTCGCCGGGACGACAGCTTAGATCTTGGCTTCGACCAACTATGTCGGCGACACCACGCCCTTGAGCGCGCCAGCCTTCGCGGCGGCGCCACGCGTCAACCGCGCCTTTTCCGTGTTCGGCCAGAGCAGCAGCAGGCCGAGCACGCCGGAGCCGACCATGATCACCGCGTTGATGGTGAAGCCGGTCAAGTAGCCGTCGACCATTGAGCCGGCGCGCTGGATCACGCTGCCCATCACGGCCGGGGCGATGATGCCGGCGAGCGTGTAGAGCGCGCCGTAGATCGCGATGACGGCACCGCGCTGCGAAGCAGGAGTGAACTCGCTGAGCATCGGCGGGCAGACGACGTAGATCGCCCCGCACAGGCCCGAGCCGACCACCAGCAGCGCGATCTGCAAGCCCGCACCCTGCACATGCGACATCGCTGCCAGGATCAGACCGCCGAGCACCAGCGGCACCGAGCCGAGAACACCGCGCGCGACGCGCGTGGTCGCGCCGCGCGCCATCATCACCTGCGAGATCCAGCCGGTGAGAATCACGATGGTGGCGCCGAACACCCAGGGCAAGATCGAAATGAAGCCCGCATCTGTTTGCGAGAAGCCAAGCCCCTTGATGATGAAGGACGTGAACCAGGTGAGCCCGAGCGACAGCGCCCAATAGGCGCCGAAGGTCGCGGTGACGCAGCCGATGAAGGTGCGTGAGGTGAGAAGCCGGAGATAGGGTATCTTCGGCTCGGTGGCGGCCAGGAGCTGCGTGTCCTCCAGCGGTCCCTCCTTGCCGAGCGCGAGCCAGGCCGCGACCCAGATCAGGCCGACGACGCCGAGCGCGCCGAAGGCGTAGTGCCAGGAATGATTGACGATCACCCAATTCAGCGCCGGCACTGCGAGGATCACCCCGAAGGCCGACCCCTGCGTCAGGACCGCGGTCGGCAGCGTGCGCTTCGCGTCAGGGAACCATTTGTAGAGGGAGTGCATCGCCACCGAAGCCGCAGGTCCTTCGCCCGCGCCGAGCACGATGCGGCAGATCAGGAGCGTGGTGAAGCTGACGGTGCCGACCATCGGAAACTGCGCCAGCGCCCAGATCACACCGAGCGTCAGCAGCACCCAGCGCGTCGCCACCTTGTTGACGATGAAGCCGACCACGATGGCCGAGATCGAGAACAGGAAGAAGAAGGATGAGCCGAGCAGGCCGAACTGCTCCGGCTCGAGCTTCAGGTCGGTCATGATCGGCACGCCGGCGAGACCCACGACGATCTTGTCGGCGAAGTTCACCACCATGAAGAGAAACAGGAGAAAGGTGACGGTCCAGGCGCCCTTCGGCGTTTCCGTAGCTGTCGTCTTGCCCGCCGCTTTGGGCGTTCCCTGAGCGCTCATATCTCTCCCCGCCTTGTCGCTTTTCGGCACTTTTGAATCGGCCATCTTACGAGCTAACAACGGCTTGAACGGCAACGCAACCCCGGCATTTCCGCATCAACTGTGCTACGCAACATCCCAGTTAATTCCGTGCGGCGCCATTCATCGTGCTGAACATCAAAAACCTCTCCAAAAGCTTCTTCTCGGCCGGCGAGCCGGTCCATGTGTTGCGCGGCGTCGATCTCGACGTGCGCCCCGGCGAGCGCGTCGCGCTGACCGGCGAATCCGGCAGCGGCAAGAGCACACTGCTGCACCTGATCGCAGGGCTGGATGGCGCCGACGGCGGCACGATCATGCTCGAAAGCACCGATGTGACGGCGCTGCCGGATGCAGGACGGGCGGCGCTGCGGCGCGACCGGCTGGGGCTGGTCTTCCAGCAGTTCAACCTGATCCCGAGCCTGTCGGTCGAGGACAACCTTTCGTTTCAGGCGCGGATCGCCGGCCGGCACGATGCCGCCTGGCATGCCGAGCTGGTCGAGCGCCTCGGGCTCGGCAAGCTGTTGAGGCGTTACCCCGAGCAACTCTCGGGCGGCCAGCAGCAGCGGGTCGCGATTGGCCGGGCGCTCGCGATCAAGCCGTCACTTCTGCTCGCGGACGAGCCGACCGGCAATCTCGACGAGGCGACCGCCGACGACGTGCTGGCCCTGACGCGCGATCTCGTGGCGCGCACCGGCTGCGGCTTTCTGATGGTGACGCACAGCCTGCATCTGGCCGGCACGCTCGACCGCCACGTCACGCTGCATGCAGGGCGGATCACATGAGGCGCGCGCTGTGGATCCTGGCCGTGCTGCTCAGCCATTGGCGGCGGCATCCGATGCAGCTCGCGACGCTCCTGATCGGCCTGATCGCGGCGACGGCGCTGTGGAGCGGCGTGCAGGCGATCAACCAGCAGGCGCGCAACGCCTATGACCGCGCAGCGGCGACGTTCGGCGGCGTGCGCACGGCGATGCTGGTTGCGCCCGATGCCGCGACGTTCTCGCAGGACCTGTTCGTCGCGCTCAGCCGCGCCGGCTGGCCGGTCTCGCCCGTCGTGGAGGGCCGCGTCCAGATCAACGGGCGCTCGTTCCGCCTGCTCGGCATCGAGCCGGTGACGCTGCCGGCCGAGGTCGGCAACGCGCCGCGGCTCGGTGCGTCGGACTTGCGCGCCTTCGTCGCTCCACCCGGCCAGACGCTGGTCGCGCCGGAGACGCTCGCCGATCTCGACGCGACGGAGGGCGCGGCACCGCTGATCAGCAGCGGCGCAAAGCTGCCGCCGCTGCATGCGCAGCCGCAGCTCGTGCCCGACGTGCTGGTGGTCGATATCGGCGTCGCGCAGCGGCTGCTTGGCAAGCAGGGCCAGCTCTCGCGGCTCCTGATCGGCAAGGCCAAGGGCAAACCTGCGCCGCTGGCGAGCGTCGTCGGCGACCGCTTGCAGCTGATAGAGCCGAGCGCGGAGACCGAGCTCGAACGCCTCACCGACAGCTTTCATCTCAACCTCACCGCCTTTGGCCTGCTGTCGTTCTTCGTCGGGCTCTTCATCGTCAATTCGGCCGTCGGCCTTGCCTTCGAGCAGCGGCTGCCGATGCTGCGCACGCTGCGGGCCTGCGGCGCCTCGGCGCGGATGCTCAACAGCGTGCTGGTGATCGAGCTGGTGGTGCTGGCGCTCGCCGCGGGGCTCGTCGGGCTCGTCTGCGGCTATGTCATCGCGGCGGCGCTGCTGCCGGATGTCGCGGCCTCGCTGCGCGGGCTCTATGGCGCGCAGATTCCGGGGCAGCTTACGCTGCGCGGCGAATGGTGGCTCGCCGGCATCGGCATCAGCATCATCGGCGCGCTGATCGCGGCCGCGACCAGTCTGGTCAAGGCGATGCGGCTGCCACTGCTGGCCACCGCGCAGCCGCAGGCCTGGCAACAAGCGCAGCGGCGCTGGCTGATCCTGCAAGGCGCGGCGGCGCTCGCCGTGTTCGCGGTCGCGCTGCTGCTGTTGCGCTATGGCGATTCGCTGATCGCAGGTTTTGGCGTGCTCGCCGCGCTGATGCTGGGCGCGGCGCTGATCCTCCCAGCGCTGCTCGAGGTCATCCTCCTGATGGGCCAGCGCCGGGCGCGCGGGCCGCTCGCGCTGTGGTTCTGGGCCGACAGCCGGCAGCAGCTCTCCGGGCTCTCGCTGGCGCTGATGGCGCTGCTGCTCGCACTCGCCGTCAATGTCGGCGTCTCCACCATGGTGGAAACCTTCAGCCGCACATTCGTCGGCTGGCTGAACGGACGGCTCGCCGCCGACGTCTATATCAGCGCACCCGACAATGCGAAGGCGGTTGCGATCCGGACCTGGCTGCGCGAGCGCGGCGAGGTGCAGGCGATCCTGAGCGGCGGGCGCGCGGAGACGCAACTCGAAGGACAGCCGGTGGAGCTGTTCGGCCTGCCCGATCACGCGCTCTATCGCGAGCGCTGGCCGCTTCTGGAAGCCGCGCCGCGCGCCTGGGCGCAGCTCGTGCCTGGAAATGCCGCCTTCGTCAGCGAGCAATTGAGCCGGCGGTTGAACCTGCGCGTCGGCGACGTCATCGAGATCCCCGCGCCGGGTGGCAGCTGGGTGCTCGACATCGCCGGCATCTATGCCGATTACGGCAATCCCAAGGGACAGCTCGCCGTGAACGTTGCGGCGCTGATCCGGCGCTTTCCGCAGACGCCGCAGACGCGAATCGGACTCATCGTTTCCCGAGACAAGATTCCCGGCCTGATCACGGCGTTGCAGAAGCAATTTGCCCTCGACGACCGCAGTGTCGCCGACCAGGCAACGGTGAAGGCCGAATCGATCCGCATCTTCAACCGCACCTTTGCGGTGACCGGCGCGCTGAACGCCTTCACTCTCGGCGTCGCCGGGATCGCGCTGCTGACCAGCCTGCTGACGCTCGCGAATTCCCGTCTGCCTCAGCTCGCGCCGCTCTGGGCGATCGGCCTCACACGGTCCCGCCTTGCGGCGATCGAACTGACCAAGACGCTGGCGGTTGCGCTATTCACGGCGCTGCTCGCGTTGCCGCTGGGACTCACCGTGGCCTGGTGCCTGGTCGCGATCGTCAACGTGAAGGCGTTCGGCTGGCGCTTGCCGTTCCACGTATTTCCGCTGCAATTGGTGGAACTCGTGGCGGTGGCGCTGCTCGCCTCGCTGCTGGCGGCATTGCTGCCGATGGCGCGGCTCGCGCGGATGCAGCCGGCGACTTTGGTGAAGGTGTTCGCCAATGAGCGCTGACAGACTATCGCGCCGCGCATTTGCCGCTGGCCTTGCCGCGCTGACGCTGTCGCGCCGCGCGGCGGCGCAAGGTTACGCGGGCCTCGGTGAGACCGCGGACGGCTTTGCGCCGGTTGCGCCCGGAAAAGTGTTTTCGTTCCCCGCCGACCACGGCCCGCATCCGGACTTCCGCATCGAGTGGTGGTACCTCACGGCCAATCTGATCGATGCCAGCGGCGCGGCTTGCGGCCTGCAATGGACGCTGTTTCGCCAAGCCGCTGAGGCCGGCCCGCAGCGCGAGGGCTGGGCCAATCAGCAGCTCTGGATGGGACATGCCGCGGTGACCCGCGCTGACACCCACCGCTTCAACGAGATGTTCGCCCGCGGCGGCGTCGGGCAGGCAGGCGTGGACGCAAAGCCGTTCGCGGCCTGGATCAACGACTGGGAGATGAAGAGCGTTGAGGGCACCGATGATCGCATGCTGTCGCCGCTGACGCTGAAGGCGTCGGGCCCCGATTTCAGTTATGCGCTGACGCTTCAGGCCGATCGTCCGGTGGTGCTGCAAGGCGACGACGGCTTCAGCCGCAAGTCCGAGCGCGGCCAGGCGTCGTATTATTACAGCCAGCCGTTTTTTCGCGCGCGCGGCAGCCTCATCATCGACGACAAGCCGATCGACGTGTCGGGCCAGGCGTGGATGGACCGTGAATGGAGCAGCCAGCCGCTCAGCCCCGACCAGACCGGCTGGGACTGGCTGTCGCTGCATCTCTCATCGGGCGACAAGCTGATGCTGTACCGGCTGCGGCAGAAGGACGGCAAGGATGATCCGTTCGGCAACTGGATCTCGCCCGACGGCCGCACGCAGCAGATCTTTGCCGCCGACATCCAGATGATGCCGAAGGGATGGGCCGTGGTCGCGGGGCGCAAGCTGCCGGTGGAATGGCAGATCGCGATCCCCTCGCGTTCGCTGGCGATCACCTGCAAGCCGCTGAACCCCGCTGCCTGGATGGGCACCGGCTTTTCCTATTGGGAAGGCCCGATCAGCTTCTCCGGCAGCCATGACGGCGTTGGCTATCTCGAGCTGACGGGCTATTGAGCGTCCGTCGACTTCAAGGGGACCCCAGCGATGTATCATCTCACCGCGCTCGTCACGCTGCTGGCCGTAGCGTTCTGCTTCTTCACAGGCATCAACGTCGCGAAGTCACGCGCGAAGACCGGCGTCAAGGTGCCGGCGATGTCGGGCCATCCCGACTTCGAGCGCGCCTTCCGCATCCAGATGAACACGCTGGAATGGATGCCGATCTTCCTGCCGTCGCTCTGGCTGTTCGCGATCTACATCAGTGACGCCATCGCGGCCGCAATCGGCGCGGTCTGGATCATCGGCCGCATCGTCTATTTTCTCGGCTATTCCAAGGAAGCCGCCAAGCGCGGCCCCGGCTTCGCCATCCAGGCCTTTGCCAGCATCGCGCTGTGGATCGGCGCGTTGGTCGCGGTGGTCTGGCGGGTGGTGCATTGAGGTGCAATAGCGGCCACGATCACCACCGTCGTCCCGGACAAGCGCAGCGAAGCGGAGCGCAGATCCGGCAACTGTTATATTGCTGGCTCTAGTCTATAGGACTTCCTATCACGCATCATGGCGTTGATGACCGTCAGCAGCTTCCTGGCGACGGCGATGAGAGCGAGCTTGGCTGGCTTTCCGGCCTGTCGTAGTCGTGTGTAGAAGGTTTTGAAGGGGGCGGCTCTGCGAACCGCGTTGAGAGCGGCCATGTAGAGGGCATCGCGGACGCGTTTTCGGCCGCCGCCGATCTTGCGCTTGCCGCGGTAGGCGCCGCTGTCGACGTTGAAGGGAGCCAGGCCGGCGAGCGCCGCCACCTGCTTCGGTCCAACCCGCCCGAGTTCCGGCATCTGCGCGATGAGCTGCATGCAGGCCACGGGACCGATACCGGGCAGTGATCGCATCAACTGTGCATCATCCGAGATCTCCGGCTCGGCCTTGATCAGTGCGCGGATGTCGGTCTCGATCTCCTCGATCTCGCCGTCGAGGACCTCGACAAAGCGACTGATGCGTTCGGCCATGGCGCGGTCATCGGCTTCGCTGCGGCGATTCTTCTCTTGGACGCGCATCAAGACCAGCTGATCCCGCCGTTTTGCCAACCTTGCCAGAGCGCTACGGGCCGGGGTGGCGACTTGCTCGGTGGCGGGCTTCATGGCGCGCGCAAAGGCTGCCAGCATCCGCGCATCGATCGGGTCGGTCTTGGCGAGCTGGCCGCTGGCACGGGCAAAGTCACGGGCACGGGCCGGATTGATCCGGGCAAAGCGGACGCCAGCCTGACGTAGTGCCTCGCGAAGCTCGAGGTCATAGACACCCGTGGCCTCGAAGACGACCAGCGCATCGCATCGCCAACGCGCCACCAGCTGTGTGATGGCCTGTGTCGCGTTGACGATGCGTTCCGATACACCGATGGCCTCATCGAAAATATCGAGATGATGTTTGGAGACGTCGATTCCGACGTAACGAGGGGGTATGATCACGGTGCCTGTCCCTGTGATGCGAGGTCTGTTAGCGCAGCCTCGTGCAACTGTTCAGGTTGATAGATGGAACGGGCGGGAGACCGGGCCGGATCACGGCGTCAAGCGCCAAGGACCCAACGGCTTCCCGCCCACCTCATCATGACAGACTTCCAAGACACAGGGACCCATAACCACAGGGAGTATTTTGGCGAAGACTCGTGGTTATCAGCCCGCGCAACAACTTCTCCCTGGGGCTATGGGTCCCGGCCTTCGCCGGGACGACATCGGAATTGTGGCGCGCGCCTTGCCGTCACTTCGTCAGCGGGCAGCCGCTTTCCTTGGCGGTGAAGAAGGCCTTGTCGCCGGGGACGGTGGCGAGCAGCTTGTAGTAGTCGAAGGGCCGCTTCGATTCCGACGGCTTCTTGACCTCGAACAGATACATGTCGTGGACCATGCGGCCGTTCTCGAGAACCTTGCCTTGCGCGAAGGCGTCGTCGACCGGGAGCTCCTTCAGCTTCTTGGCGACCGCGTCCGGATCCTTGGTGCCGGCGGCCTTGACCGCCTTCAGATAGCTCAGCGTCGCCGAATAGGTGCCGGCGTGGATCATGCTCGGCATCCGCCCGGTGCGCTTGAAGAAGCGTTCACCGAGAGCGCGCGTCTTGTCGTTGAGATCCCAGTAATAGCCCTCGGTGAGCACGAGGCCTTGCGCGGCCTGGAGGCCAAGGCCGTTCACCTCCGCAAGCGTCATCAGGAGGCCGGCGAGCTTCTGGCCGCCGGTGACGATGCCGAACTCGGCGGCCTGCTTGATCGAGTTGGTGGTGTCGAGGCCGGCGTTGGCAAGGCCGACGATCTTGGCCTTGGAGCTCTGCGCCTGCAGCAGGAAGGAGGAGAAGTCCGACGAGTTGAGGGGCACGCGGACCGAGCCGACCACCTTGCCGCCATTGGCGGTGACGATCTCGCTGGTGTCCTTTTCCAGCGCATAGCCGAAGGCATAGTCGGCGGTGAGGAAGAACCAGGTGTCGCCGCCGGCCTTGGTCAGCGCGCCGCCGGTGCCGACCGCGAGCGCACGGGTGTCATAGGCCCAGTGGAAGCCATAGGGCTGGCAGGCGTCACCCGTGAGGCGCGATGTCGCGGCACCGACGACGATGTCGATCTTCTTCTTTTCCTTGGAGAGCTCGTGGATCGCGAGCGCGACCGAGGAGGTCGTCAGCTCCGTGATCATGTCGACGTTCTCGACGTCGTACCAGCGCCGCGCGATCGCGGCGGCGAGGTCCGGCTTGTTCTGGTGATCGGCGGTGACGAGCTCGATCTTGTGGCCCAGCACCTCGCCGCCAAAATCCTCGATCGCCATTTTTGCGGCTTCGACCGACCATTTGCCGCCGTAATCGGCGTAGACGCCGGACTGGTCGTTGAGGATGCCGATCTTGACGCCTTGCGCGGAGCAAGGTGCCGCCAGCAACACGGACACAGCGGCGGCGGCCAAAAGTGCTGATTTCATATTTTAACTCCCAGCAGTTTTCTGTTTTGAAATCGCGCGGATACTAGTGAAGAACCCCGGCAATGCCCATCCATTTCGCCTCAGCCGTTAGTATGGGCGTGCTTCCCCAAACTCACCTCGTCGTCCCGGACAAGCGAAGCGCAGATCCGGGACCCATGACCACAGGGAGGAGTTTGGCGAAGACTCGTGGTTACCTGCCTCGCGCCACAACTTCTCCCTTGGGGGTATGGGTCCCGGCCTTCGCCGGGACGACACGGAGAGTGTTGAGACGCGGGTGGCCACAATGACCAATCAAGCCGCCGCCTTCTTCCCGCGCCCATCCGCGAGGTTGCGCACGATCATGTAGAAGATCGGCGTGAAGACGAGGCCGAACAGCGTGACGCCGAGCATGCCGAAGAACACGGCGACGCCGACGGCCTGGCGCATCTCCGAGCCGGAGCCGGTCGAGACCACCAGCGGCAGCACACCGAGGATGAAGGCAAAGGACGTCATGAGGATCGGCCGCAGGCGCAGGCGGCACGCCTCGATCACGGCTTCCAGCCGCGGCTTGCCCTCGAGCTCGATGTCGCGGGCGAACTCCACGATCAGAATGGCGTTCTTGGCCGCAAGCCCCACCAGCACGACGAATCCGATTTGCGTCAGGATGTTGACGTCCTGCCCCATGATGCGCACACCGATGGTGGCAGCCAGCAGGCACATCGGCACGATCAGGATCACCGCGAACGGCAGCGACCAGCTGCCGTACTGCGCGGCGAGCACGAGATAGACGAACAGTACGCAGATCGGGAACACGTAAAGGCCGGCATTGCCGCCGGTGACCTGCTGGTAGGACAGGTCCGTCCATTCGAAGGAGAAGCCGCTCGGCAAGGTCTCGTCCGCGAGCTTCTTGATGGCGTTGAGCGCGGTGGTCGAGCTGGTGCCCGGCGCCGGCTCGCCCTGCAATTCGGACGCCGCGTAGAGATTATAGCGCGCGACGCGGTCGGGGCCCGAGACGTCCTTGAAATCGACGACGCTGCCGAGCATCACCATGTCGCCGGCAGCGTTGCGCGTGCGCAGTCGCGAAAGGTCGCCGCGCTCCTTGCGGAACGGCAGGTCGGCTTGCGCGGTGACGTGATAGGTACGGCCGAACAGGTTGAAGTCGTTGACATAGGTCGATCCGAAATAGGTCTGGATCGTGTCGTTGATGCTCGCGATGGGAACGCCGAGCTTCTGCGCCTTGGTGCGGTCGATGTCGACGAAGAGCTGCGGCGTGTTCGCGGTGAAGGGCGAGAACACCGAAGTGAGCTCCGGCGTCTTGCGTGCCGCCGCTACCAGCTCGTCGGTCGCTGACGCCAGCAATTCCGGCCCGCGGCCCTGGCGGTCCTGGATACGGATGGTGAAGCCACCACCTGTACCGATGCCGGGCACGGCCGGCGGCGGAATGACGATGATGAAGGCGCCCTCGATGACCGACAGGCGCTTGCGCAGCTCGGCCGTGATGACGTTCGCGGACAAGCCCTTCTTCAGACGCACCTCCGGCTCGTCGAACACCGGAAACAGCGCCGCAGCGTTGCCGGCCTGTGTGCGCGTGGCGCCGGAGAAGCCAGCAAAGGCGGCGACGCGGATGATGCCCGGCGTACCGAGCGCAATGCGCTCGATTTCGCGGACGACCTCGGTGGTGCGCGCCAGCGACGCCGCCCCCGGCAGTTGCACGGAGACGATGACATAGCCGCGATCCTGCGCCGGAATGAACCCCTGCGGCGTGGTCGCGATCAGCCAGCCGGCGCTGCCGATCAGCGCCACATAGATCAGCAGCATCGCCACCGAATGCCGGATCACGAAATTGGCAACGCCGGCATAACCATGCGACAACCGGTCGAACACGCGGTTGAAGACGCCGGTGAAGGCGTCCCAGCCGCGCGCGATGAAATTCCAGCGCGCCGGCGGCCGCTTCTCTTCGTGCGGCACCAGAATCTGCGAGGCCAGCGCCGGCGACAGCGTCAGCGAGCAGAAGCAGGAGATCGCGGTCGCGACCGCGATGGTGACGGCGAATTGCTGGAAGAACTGGCCTGAGATGCCGCCCAGGAACGCCGTCGGCACGAACACCGCGCACAGAACCAGCGCGATCGAGACCAGCGCGCCGCCGACCTCCTCCATGGTCTTCAGCGCAGCATCGCGCCGGCTCATGCCATGCTCGAGATGGCGCTCGACGTTCTCGACCACGACGATGGCGTCGTCGACGACGATGCCGACGGCGAGCACGAGGCCGAACAGCGTGAGATTGTTGATGGAGAATCCGAGCGCCGCCATCACTGCGAAGGTGCCGACCAGCGAGACCGGGATCGCGATGATCGGAATGATCGCGGGCCGCCAGCCCTGCAGGAAGACCAGCACCACGATGACCACGAGCAGCATGGCCTCGTAGATGGTCTTGATCAACTCATGGACGGATTGCGCGATGAACTCGGTCGGGTTGTAGCCGATGTTGTAGTCGAGGCCCTTCGGGAAGCTCGCCTTGAGCTTCACCATGGTGTCGGAAATGTTCTTGGCCGTCGCAAGCGCGTTCGATCCGGGACGCTGGGTGACCAGCATCGCGACCGCCGACTTGCGCAACAGGAAGCTGTTGGTGGTGTAGGACAGCGCGCCGAGCTCGATGCGGGCGACGTCGCGCAGGCGCACCGTGCGGCCGTCGGAGCCGGCTTTGATCAGGATGTCCTCGAACTGCCTCTGGTCTTTCAGGCGCCCCGTGAAGGTGAGATTCGGCTGGAAGGCGCGGTCCGCGATCGGCGGCTCGGCGATCTGGCCGCCCGCGATCTGCACGTTCTGCGACCGGATCGCGGCGAGCACTTCGGTCGAGGTCAACCCGAGATTGGCAATGCGGTCGGGATCGAGCCACAAGCGCATCGAATAGTCGCGCGCGCCAAAGATCTGGATGTCGCCGACGCCGTCGAGCCGCAGGAGCTGGTCACGGACCTGGAGCAGCGCGTAGTTGGAGATGTAGAGCTGGTCGAACGTGTCGTCGGGGGACAGCATGAACACGACCATCAGGATGTCGGGCGAGTTCTTGCGCGTGGTGACACCGTTGCGCTGCACCTCTTCAGGCAGACGCGGCTGCGCAATCGCGACGCGGTTCTGCACCAGCACCTGGGCCTTGTCGAGATCGGTGCCGAGCTTGAAGGTGACGGTGATGGTGAGCTGGCCGTTCGAGGTCGCCTGGCTGTAGAGATACAGCATGTCCTCGACGCCGTTGATCTCCTGCTCGATGGGAGCGGCGACCGTGTCGGACACGGTCTGCGCGGAAGCGCCCGGATATTGCGTCGTGACGACGACGGTGGGCGGCACCACTTGCGGATATTCGGACACCGGCAGCGTGGTGTAGGCGAGTGCGCCGACGATCAGCAGCACGATCGACAGCACCATCGCCAGGATGGGCTGGTTGATGGAGAGGCGGCCGAGATTCATGACTTGCCACCGGCCGGCGCTTGCGCCTGATGCGGGTTGACCTTGGCGCCGACGCGGGCACGCTGGATGCCATCGACGATGACGCGGTCATCAGCCTTGAGCCCTTCGCGGATCACGCGCAGCCCCTCATCGAGCGGACCGAGCGTCACGGGGCGCGCCTCGACGGTATCATCAGGCTTGACCACGAAGACGATCTTGCGGGACTGGTCGGTCGCGACCGCGACGTCCGGAATCAGCAGCGCCTCGTAGGGCGCGCTGCCGATCAGCCGCACACGGCCGAACTGCCCGGGCAGGATCGAGAGATCGGTGTTCTTGATGACGGCACGGCTGCGCAGCGTGCCGGTGGAGACATCGAGGCGGTTGTCGAGGAAGTCGATGGTACCGTCATGCGACGGCTTGGTCTCGCCGGCCAGCGTCACCTGCACCGGGTTCGGCGTATCGCGCGAGCTCGGGCGCTTGCCCTCGAACCAGAGCTTGCTGTTCTTGATGTAGGTCGCCTCGTCCATGTCGAAATAGATGTAGATCGGATCGAGCGATACGATCGACGTCAGCAAAGTCGAGGTGCCGGTGTCGCTGCCCTGGACGAGATTGCCGGGGCTGACGAGATGACGGCTGATGCGGCCGGTGAGCGGCGCCGCCACATGGGTGAACTCGATATTGAGCTTGGCGGCCTTCAGCGCGCCTTCAGCCTGCATCTCGGCGGCATGCGCGGCCTGCAAGGCCTGGCGGCGCTGGTCGACGACCTGTTCGGAGACCGCATTGGTCTGCACGAGGTTCAGGCCGCGATCGAGCTCGCGCTTGGCAAGCTCCACCTTGGCGCGCGCATCCGAGAGCTGACCATCCGCCTGTTCGGCGACTGCCTCGAACGGACGCGAGTCGATCACATACAGGAGATCGCCGGCGTGAACGATCGCGCCGTCCTGGAATTCGACCGAGGTGACGAAGCCGCCGACCCGCGGGCGCACCTGCACCTCCTCCACCGCCTCGAAGCGGCCGGTGAACTCCTCCCAATCGGTGACGGTGCGCTTGACCGGCTGAGCGACTGTGACGGAGGGCGCCGACGGAGCTGCGGCCTGCGAGGCCGGCTTGTCGCAGCCGGCGAGGAGCCCGGTAACCGTCAGCGCCAGAACCGTGAAGAAGGGACGGGGCACGGATTGCCGTCGGACCGGATGCTGCCTCGAGTTCGGCTCGCTCATGTCTTGCCCCCTTCCTTGGTGGCTGCGGCGGAAAACAGGGTACTCGCTTACCCGCAGGCGGCACAAGATGGGTTTCAATGATGAACTCTTCAAGACGGAAGCCGGCGCAAACTTGGACCGTCCGCCTAGCCGGATGGCGGGTTGCGCGGAGATAGTCGGTCGTGCAGCCGGCGATTAGCCGGCTGGACGCGATAAGACTTATTCGCGGAGCTCATGAATGCGGGGCGTTTTTCGTCTCTCCCCGTTTGCTCAACGGCACGTGGGCAAAGGCGCGCTCTTGCGCCGCGCCCACCATCTCTCCAGACTCCAGCTGAAGCGGTGGGCACGCTTCCGCCTTCGCTCTTCGAGCTACGGCGGACAAGTCGCTTTGCCCTCCCTACAAAATCCTCGGCTAGCTTGCTTCCGCAAGCTTCACCGTCTCGCCACTGCGATAGATCGCAAGATCGCGCGAGCCGACGAAGATGGCGCGCGGCTTCAAGCCGTAGAAGCGGCGGATCGAATGGCTGAAATGTGTGCTGTCGGGATAGCCGATGTCCTGCGCGAGATGGGCGAGGTTGAGATCCTGGTTGGCGAAATGAAGGAGATATCGCGCGCGCTTCCAAGCACGGAAAGAGCGGAAGGAGATGCCGGTCTCTTCCTTGAACAGGTGCAGGAAGCGCGAAGCCGAGAGGCCCGCTTCCGCCGCGCAGGTATCAGCCGTCACCGGCTCGCCGGAGAAACGCTCGATGCGCGCGATCGCCCGCATCACACGCGGGTCGAGCACGCGGCGCGGCAGCGCCTCGCCAAAGCACATCTCGTCGAACTCGGCGGTGGTGACGTCGCCATAGCGGCGCTGGCGCAGCAACGCGTAGGCGGCGAGGATTTTTCGCGCATAGACCGCCTTATCGGGTCCGGTCAGGCGCTGTCGCAGTGCTTCGATCACGCCGTCCGGCACGCTCTCGGGCTCGAGGGTCACGCTAATGACAGTGCGATAGTCGCTCGCGATGGTGTGCCGCTGGTTCGGCAGGGTCACGACGAGAACGTCGGTGGCGTGGACGTCGTCGATGGTCAGATGCAGGCTGCCCTTCACCGCGACATAGACGTGGCAGCAACCGGCGGTCCGCCGGCGCGGACGGCCGAGTAGCCCCGCATAGAACACGCGCTCCGGCGTGATCAGCATCAAATGGTCGGATTCGCGACCGCTGTCTTCCATTGTCAGGCCTTCCATCGGCGGTCCTCCTCGCGCGGCTCTTTTGGCCGCTGCGGACGGGGCCACCTTAGCGGAATTTTGCGTGGTGTCACGACGAGATAGCGCTGTCATCCGACACGGCTCATCGTCGTTCCGGCGCGCCCGAAGGGCGAACCCGGAACCGTTGGCAACATCGGGTCCTGGCTTTCGCCAGGACGACGACTTGCCTACGCTCTCGCCCTTGGTGCGATGTTCTGTTCGACGCCGGCCTTGCGTTCGGCGGCCACCGCCCGCTTGAAACCCTCGCGCTGTTGCAGCCGCGCCCAATAGGCTGCGACATTTGGCCCGAAATCCCGCGAAAGCCCGATGCTATCTGCAAGCCGCAGGGCATAGCCGATCACGATGTCGGCCGCTGTGAAGCGGCCGGCGCACAAGGCCTCAGTATTGGCAGTCGCTGCCTCAACCGCGCGCAATCTTCCCAAGAACCATTTTGCATAGTCGCCGGCGACCTGCGGATTGCGCCGCTCCTCCGGCTCGAGCTGGGTGTAACGAAGAACCAGCGTTTGCGGGAAGGTCAATGTCGCATCGCTGAAATACATCCAGTTCAGGAAGGCGCCGAAATCGGGATCATTGGCGTCGACCATCAGCGGCGTCGGCCCGTATCGGGTGCCGAGATAGTGGCAGATGCCGGAGGATTCCGTCATCCGCGTCTCGCCATCGATCAGATAAGGAATCGTGCCCAGCGGATTGATCGCCAGATACTCCTTGGCAAAGACGCGCGGCGGGAACGGCAGCATCTTCAGCTCATAGGGCAGGCCCATCTCCTCCAGCATCCAGAGCGGGCGAAAGGAGCGCGCGGCGTCGCAGTGATAGAGCGTGATCATCAGGCGTTTCCCTTGCTACCGGGCAGCGTTCCCATCATCTTGCACAAGACCATCAGCATGACCTCGTCGGCGCCGCCGCCGATCGAGGTCAGGCGACTGTCGCGATAGGCGCGACTGACCGGCGTCTCGTTGGTAAAGCCCATGCCGCCCCAATATTGCAAGCAGGCGTCAGTGAGCTCGCGTCCCAGTCGACCAGCCTTCAGCTTGGCCATGGTCGCGAGTTTCGTCACGTCCTCGCCCGCCACCAGCGCCTCACCCGCGCGATAGACCAGCGCGCGCAGCAGCTCGACCTCGGTCTGCATCTCTGCGAGCTTGAAGTGCACGACCTGGTTGTCAAGGATGCTCTGGCCGAAGGCTTTTCGGTTGCGGGTGTATTCGATGGTCTGGTCGATGATGTATTCGTGCGCCTTCAGGCAGGCGGCCGCACCCCACAGACGCTCCTCCTGGAACTGGATCATCTGGTAGGTAAAGCCCTTGCCCTCCTCGCCGATCCGGTTGCGCTTGGGCACGCGGACATTGTCGAAGAAGATCTGCGCGGTGTCGGAGGAGCGCATGCCCATCTTATCGAGCTTGCGGGCCACCGTGACACCCTTGCTCTTCATGGGGACGCAGATCAGCGACTTGTTGCGGTGAACGGGCCCGTCGCCGGTGTTGGCGAGCAGGCAGATCCAATCGGCCTGCGTGCCGTTGGTGATCCACATCTTGCCGCCGTTGATGACGTAGTCCTCGCCGTCGGAGCGCGCATGGGTCTTGATCGAGGCGACGTCGGAGCCTGCGCCGGGCTCTGAGACACCGATGCAGGCGACGAAATCGCCGGCGACCGAGGGCGCCAGGAACTCGCGCCGCACCTCGTCGGAGCCGAAGCGGGCCAGCGCCGGCGTCGCCATATCGGTCTGCACCCCGATCGCCATCGGCACCCCGCCGCAGGTGATGGCCCCCAGCTCCTCCGCCATCAGCAGCGCATAGGAGTAGTCGAGCCCCGAGCCGCCGAACTCGACCGGCTTGTTCAGCCCGAGGAAGCCGAGGCTGCCCATCTTCCTGAACAGCTCGTGCGCCGGGAAGATGTCGGCCTTCTCCCATTCATCGACATGAGGGTTGATCTCGCCCGCGATGAATTTCTGCAAGCTACGGCGGATCTCGTCGTGGTCGGCGGTGAACAACATTTCTTTCCCTTCGTCATTCCGGGGCGCGCGAAGCGCGAACCCGGAATCCAGAGATGAGTCCAAGAATATCGAGATTCCGGGTTCGACGCTTCGCGTCGCCCCGGAATGACGGTGAAGGTCACAACCCCATCTGCCTCGACGCCAGATCCTTCATGATCTCCTCGGTGCCGCCGCCGATGGCGTTGACCTTGACCTCGCGGTAGATGCGTTCGGCCTTGATGCCGCGCATGAAACCGGCGCCGCCAAAGATCTGCACGGCCTCAGAGGCGCAGAACGCCATCGTCTGCGTCGCCTGGTTCTTCATCATGCAGATTTCGGCAACCGGGCTCTCGCCCTGCTCCAGCCGCCAGGCCAGCAGTTCCAGCATCGCCTGGGACGCCGCGACCTTCTGCGCCATGTCGACGATCTTGTGGCGGATCACCTGGTGCTGGGCGAGCGGCTTGCCGAACGTCTTGCGTTCCTTCACATAAGCGATCGCCTCATCGAGGCAGACACGAGCGAAGGCCGTGCAGCCTGCCGCCATGCCCATGCGCTCACTGTTGAAGTTTTGCATGATGATCTTGAAGCCCTGCCCTTCCTCGCCGATCAGGTTCTCGGCCGGCACGCAGCAGTCGTCGAAATGCAGCGTCGCCGTATCGGACGCCCACCAACCCATCTTCTTCAGCCTGGTGCGCGACAGGCCGGGTGTATCGCCCTCGATCAGGAGCAGGCTGACGCCCCCGGCGCCCTCGCCGCCCGTGCGCACGGCAACAGTCAGATAGTCGGCGCGGAGCCCTGAGGTGATGAACGTCTTCTCGCCGCTCACGACGTAGCGATCGCCTTCACGGCGCGCTTTGGTGCGCAGGTTCGCAACGTCGGAGCCGCCGCTCGGCTCGGTGATCGCAAGTGCGGATATCTTTTCACCGGCGAGAACCTGCGGCAGCACCCTCGCCTTGATCTCGGGCCGCGCGGCGCGCGCGATCGGCGGTGAACCGATGGTGTGGCTCATGAGCGACGCACTGATGCCGCCGGCGCCGGCGCGCGCCAGTTCCTGGCTCGCCACGATCTTCATGAACTGGTCGGCAGGGACGCCACCATACTCTTCCGGGAATCCAAGCCCCAACAGCCCGATCTCCGCGGCCTTGCGATAGAGCGCGCGCGGGAACTCGCCGGCCTCGTCCCATTCATGGGCGTGAGGTTCGATCTCCTTCTCGACGAAGCGGCGCATCACGGCGCGGAAGGCGTCGTGCTCGGCGGTGTAGAACAGGCTCGTCATCGCGTGATCGCTTTCGCTGGCGGCGATTCCTGGTGCCACCATGGCCGGAACACCACCCCGCTCACTTGCGTCGAGTGGCTGGCCGGGGGCAGCCGGCTTCGGTCGAGCCATGTTCCAGCAACTCAACGCAAGACAGTTTAGGCCTCTCGCGGACCAACTCCGAACCAAAAAGAACCTTGCACAAAACTCCGGCCGGCCCTTTCCGGGCCGGCCTGGGCATGTTGCACGGCAATGGCAGGCAGGCGGCACAAGACCGCAAATGGAGGGAGACTTGACCGTTCGCCATTACGACTGGATCGCCCATCACAGCCGCCGCGCGCCGAGCAAGATCGCGATCGTCGACCTCGCGAGCGAGCGCCGCTTCAGCTACGCACAATTCGACGCGCGCATCTCGCGCCTCGCCGCGCATCTGCGCGACAGCCTGAAGGTCTCGCGCGGAGATCGCGTCACGGTGCTGGCGCAGAACACGACCGACACGCTGGAGGTGCAGTTCGCCTGCTTCCGGCTCGGCGCCGTGTTCGTGCCGCTGAACACCCGCCTCACCGTTCCCGAATTGCAGTTCATCGTCGGCGATTGCGCGCCGAAGGTGATGGTCCATGACGGCGATCTCGCCGAGACCGCGCTCAGCGTGACAAGCTCTGCGACATCAAGGCGACGCTGCTGCTCGGTCCCGGCGGCTCCTACGAAGCCGGCATCGCCGCGGCAAGGCCGCTCGACAAGATCGAGCAGGTCACGCTCGATGATGTCTCGACCATCATGTACACGTCGGGCACCACCGGCCATCCCAAGGGCGCGACCATCACCCATGGCATGACGTTCTGGAATTGCGTCAATCTCGGCGGGCCCGCCGGCATTGGACCGTCCACGGTGCTGCTCACCGTGCTGCCGCTGTTCCACACCGGCGGGCTCAACTGCTACACCAATCCGGCGCTGCATGCCGGCGGCACCGCGCTGATCATGCGCGCCTTCGATCCCGGACTTGCACTGCAACTGATCGGCGATCCCGCGCAGGGCATCAACGTGTTCTTCGGCGTGCCTGCGATCTACCAGTTCATGGCGCAGCATCCGGCCTTCGCGACCACTGATCTCAGTCGGCTCGCGACCTGCGGCGTCGGCGGCGCGCCCATGCCGGTGCCGCTGCTGAAGGTCTGGGAGGCGCGCGGCGTCGCGCTTCAGCAGGGTTACGGCATGACCGAGACATCTCCGGCGGTGCTGGTGCTCGACCGAGAGGATGCAGCGCGCAAGGCCGGCTCCGCCGGCAAGCCGGTGCTGCATACGGAGGTGCGGATCGTGCGGCCCGACGGCGCCGACGCCGATGTCGGCGAGCTTGGCGAGCTCTGGGTGAAGGGACCGAACATCACGCCCGGCTACTGGAACCGGCCGGAGGCCAACACATCCTCCTTCACCGACGGCTGGCTGCATACGGGCGATGCGACGCGCGTCGACGAGGAGGGGTTTTACTACATCGTCGACCGCTGGAAGGACATGTACATTTCCGGTGGCGAGAACGTCTATCCGGCCGAGGTCGAGAACGTCCTGCATCAGATCGCGGCAATCGCGGAAGCCGCCGTGATCGGCATTCCCGATGCGCAATGGGGCGAGGTTGGGCTTGCCATCGTCGCGGTCAAGCCGGGACAAGCTTTGAGCGAAGCGGACATCTTCGCGCACTGCGCCGCCAATCTCGCACGCTTCAAATGCCCGCGTCAGGTCCGCTTCGTCGACGCGCTGCCACGCAACGCCACCGGCAAGATCCACAAGCCGACGCTACGCAAGGAGTTTTCGGCGGCTTCGGAAGTCGACAAAGCCACGCCCGCGACCGCCTGAGCGTCAAGCCTCGCGCGGCTGTGTGTCGCTCGCCACTTCGATCGCCACCACCGGCAGGCCGAGGCGGCGCGGATCGCCCAAGGCCGCAAAGCGCGGACAGGTCCATGCCAGCGTGGCCTCGCCCGATGACGGCAGCTCAAGGCGCAGCACGAAGCCATCCTCATGGATCGCGATCGATCGGTCGGCGATATCAGCGCCGTCGAGATAGAAGCGGAGCCCTACTCGATCGAGGGGTTCGCGAACGTTGAGGCATTGAACACGAACGACGTTGCGGCCGGGCCGTCCGCTGATCCGGACCGCAGCTTCGGGCTCACTCCAGCGGAAGGCGCGACCCTGCCAGATCTCCACCGCATTGAAGCCGGCCTGCGCAAGTACAGGATCGCCCAACCGCTGCAACCGAGCGCCGCCGGCCTCGCGAACGCGGTGGATGCAATCGAGACGCTGAACATCGATCAGGGCTGCAATGTAACGCTTCATCCAGCGCGCGATGCTCTCGGACGAGCCGACACGCGACAGAACAGTCAGGACGCAGCGGGCATAGGCTGCTGCGAGCCGCGCTGCACCGCGCGCGAGAAGGTCTCCAAACAGCGCAGGCCCAACCCACCGCCGGAATCCGCGCCATGTCTCGCGACGGTGTCTCGACCATGAACGGCCATCAATCACCAAGGCACGAAGCGCGCTCCGCGCAAGCGCGGGATCGAAATTGTCCTGGCTGCTCCATTCGACCGGAATCTCCAGAAGCTCGCTGCCGGGCTCCCGCCGTGCCCCGCTGAGGTAGCGGATCTCGCCTTCCACGAAATCGAGCGTGAACGTCTTCAGGTCGGACAGCCGTCCGACATAGTAATGATGGAAGCGCGCCTCCTCGAGATAACCGATGACATGGCCGCGCGCGTGGTAGGCGGCTGCGAGCACCCATTCGGCGAAATGGCCGAGCTCCTCGCGCAAGCCGCCGCATTCCTCATAGACCTCACGCCGCGTCACGAAGCATTGGTCCAGCACCTTGCGCCAGGGATGCACCTTCATGCCGAAATCGATGTCGGCCTGATACATCGTGGCCTCTGCTTGCGAGAGGCGATTGTGGCAGACCGGAATCGACTTGCAGGAAAAGCCAGACCACTCGGGATGATCCTCGAAGGCGCAGACACAAAGCGCGAGCACGTCGGGCTCCGGCCAGCAGTGCGATTCCGTGAAGAACAGATATTTCCCACGCGCCCTCGTCGCGCCGACCGCACAAAGGCCGATGTCATGGGCCGAATCGGCGAACTCGAGCCGCGCCTCACCGCCAGCAAGCGCGGACAGATTCTCGCGCAGCGAAAAGTCCGGCGGCACGACCAGGATGATCTCGTAAAGCGGGCGGGCAATGGTCTGCGACATCCAGCCCTGCCATGACTGCTCCCACTGCCCGCGGTGATATTCGAGCGGAATGATGACGGAGAACAGCGGCCCCTCGGCGTCGGGCTCGGCTTGCGGACTTGGCATGAATGACACTGACAAATGGATTCAACAAAAAGCAACGCCGGGACGAAAGAGCCGCTAGACCGGAAGGAACAGGGCGAATGATTCGTCCACCGTACGACGCAGATGGTCACGGTACAGCGCATAATTGACGTTGTCGGGAGCAATCCGCCCCAAGGTCGGCGTCTTGACGTTTCGCGCCGGCACGAGGGCGATGGGTGCCGCGATCGGCGTCAGCTGCGAGCCCGGGCCGGCGCGCAGCGTCGAGATGATGCCGTACATCTCGCCGGCCACCGTCGGCCGCGACACCGTGATCACGCGATGCTGCCCGTGCCGGTTGATGACGAGATAGATGAAGCCGGACTGATGGGGGACGGCAACCTCGCCGGTATGCTCATAGGCGGCGTCCGTGCGCTCACCTTCACGAAAGACCAGCGACGACACTTTCGGCTCCCAGGCGATCTCGGTGCGGTAGGCAAAGAGGGCGTCCTTGTCGCCGAATGACGGCCGCAGCGTGATGTAGACGTCCTCGAGCCAGGTCACCGCGCGGTGCGAATAGGAGCCGAGACTGTCGGGCGCGACATCGTTGCCTGCGGCAGGCGCCGGCGGCGCAGCGTGATTTTTCCGCAATGAGACCCCCAGCGCCTGCTCCAGCCGCACCGTGGTCGCCAGCGTGAACGGGCGCCGGCCGCCCAGCACCTTTTCCAGCGTCGACAGGCTGAGCTTGGCCTGCTCGGCCAGCGCCTGCCGGGAGATGCGGCGTTTGGCGAGCTCCTCGCGGATTTTCTCCCCAACCTCGCGGCTTTGCTCGTCGGTAAGCTGCTTGTCCGGCGTCTGCATCGTTATTCCCTGCTCCAGGCGGACATTCTAGCAGGCCGGACAAATCAGCACAAAACCACACAGGGCCGTCTCCGCGGCGGCCGGTCCGGGTGGCCGGCGGCCGAACATTGCCGATCATTCTGCTCGCGAAATCAGGGCTCCGCGGCCGAAATAGAGGCCAGCCAAACGTGCTTCGGGAGCAGGTGAGATGAGCATTTATGACGAGACCGACAGTGACGAACACCCCATGCTGCGAAAGCTGATCAATCTGGGGCTGTTTCTGCTGGCGCAGGGCGTTGCCGTGATCCTGATCGCCTTCGTGGCCCTGCTTGTGAGCTTCGTGCCGAGTTGGTCGGCCACGCCGGAGCAGGCGAGCCTGCTGCAGCCGGGCGAGGCCCGCTCGGGGACGCTGTTTCTGAAGGACGACGGCGCCACCACAGAGGCCGTCCGTCTCGGCATCGATGTCGACATCACCGTCTCCGGCCCGACGCTGCGCGCCCGCGTCACGCAAGTGTTCAGGAATCCCACCAAGGACTGGGTCGAGGCGACCTATGTCTATCCGATGGCCGCCAACGGCGCGGTCGACACGCTGAAGATGGTGGTCGGCGACCGCGTCATCGTCGGCGACATCAAGGAGCGGCAGCAGGCGCGCGTGATCTATGAGCAGGCGCGTCGGGACGGCCAGAAGGCCGCGCTCACCGAGCAGGAACGGCCGAATATCTTCACCAACTCGGTCGCCAATATCGGCCCGGGTGAAACCGTGCTGGTGCAGATCGAATATCAGGAGCCGGTGCACCAGTCCGGCAACGAGTATTCGCTGCGCGTGCCGCTCGTGGTCGGGCCGCGCTACAATCCGGCGCCGATCGTGCAGAGCGTCGATTTCCGTCCCGACGGCTCCGGCTGGGGCGCGAGCAAGACCGACCCGGTGCCGGATCGTGATCGTATCTCGCCGCCTGTGCTGGATCCCGCCAAGAATCCGCCGATCAATCCGACCAGCATCACGGTTCGTCTCCAGGGCGGCTTCGCGCTCGGCGAGGTCAAGAGCCATCACCATGCCGTCAAGATCGAGAGCCCCGACAATGCAACGCGGATCGTTCGTCTTGCCGACGACACCGTGCCCGCAGACCGCGATTTCGAGCTGACCTGGAAGCCCGCGGCCGAGAAAGCGCCGTCGGTCGGCCTGTTCCGCGAGCATGTCGGCGACGCCGATTACCTGCTCGCCTTCGTGACCCCGCCGTCGATCGAGCAGGCGACGCAAAAACCCTTGCCGCGCGAAGTCGTGTTCGTGATCGACAATTCCGGCTCGATGGGCGGCACCTCGATCATCCAGGCCAAGGCCAGCCTCACCTACGCCCTCTCTCGCCTCCAGCCGAACGATCGCTTCAACGTCATCCGCTTCGACGACACCATGGACGTGCTGTTCACGACGTCAGTGCCCGCCGACACCGAGCATGTCCGGCAGGCAACCGCTTTCGTGGACGCGCTTCAGGCCCGTGGCGGCACCGAGATGGTGCCGGCGATGCGCGCCGCGCTGACCGATGGTCTCGGCGACACCAGCATGGTCCGCCAGGTCGTATTCCTGACCGACGGCGCAATCGGCAATGAGCAGCAATTGTTCGAGACGATCACGGCGATGCGCGGCCGCTCGCGCATCTTCATGGTCGGCATCGGCTCTGCGCCCAACACCTATCTGATGACCCGCGCCTCCGAGCTCGGGCGCGGCGCCTTCACCCATATCGGCTCGGTCGAGCAGGTCGAGGAACGCATGCGCGGCCTGTTCGCCAAGCTGGAAAATCCGGCCGTGACCGGCCTCTCCACCAAGTTCTCGGACGCCTCGGCCGATATCACGCCGGCCATCATCCCCGACGTCTATCGCGACGAGCCGCTGGTGCTCGCGGCCAAGCTCGACAAGCTTTCGGGCTCGCTCGAGATCAAGGGTCGTGTCGGTGACCGGCCGTGGTCGGTGACGCTGCCGCTGCAAAATGCCGCCGAGGGCAAGGGCCTCTCAAAACTCTGGGCCAACCGCAAGATCGGCGACGCCGAGGTGGCGCGCACCATGCGCGAGATGAATCCGGAGGATGCCGACAAGGCAATTTTGCGGTTGGCGCTGGAGCACCAGATCGTCACCCGGCTGACTAGCCTCGTCGCCGTCGACAAGACGCCGAGTCGCCCCGAAGGCGAGCCGCTCAAGCTCAACGAGTTGCCGATCAACCTGCCGGCCGGCTGGGACTTCGAAAAAGTGTTCGGCGAACGGCCGCAGCAAGTGCCGACACAGCTTCGCGAGCGTCATGCGGATGCGAGTACCCAGCCGACCGCGCGGCGCCCGACGCCTGCGGCAGCCGACACGATCCGCCTGCCGAAGACGGCGACCTCGGCCGAGTTGAAGATGATCGCAGGACTGATCGTGCTGCTGCTCAGCCTGGTCCTGTTCGTATTCAACCGGCGTCAGCCTTTGCTCACTGACGCCGGGTGAAAGAGGAGGTCTCAGCCACCTCCTCTTCTTCAGCGCGCGCGGCTGCCCGTCACCCGCCCCAAACAGCCGCGCGCGCCTTTTTTCGATTTGCGGAAACACCAATGCGCCGCATCATCTCTCCTCTCACCCTGGCGCTCGTCGGCCTCATCCTGTTCGGCGACGGCGCTTATATCCACGCCAAGGCATGGCTGGCGCAGGTGCTGCTGGAACGCGCGTTCACCGAGGGCATCGCAAGCGGCCAGCCGACGAAGCCGTGGTCGTGGGCGGATACATGGCCGGTTGCGCGGATCGAGGTGAAGCGGATCGGCGCCAGCGCCATCGTGCTTGCAGGCAGCAGCGGCCAGGCGCTCGCCTTCGGTCCCGGACATGTCGAACAGACCGCGGACGCCGGCGAGCGCGGCGTCGCCGTCTACGCCGCGCATCGCGACACGCATTTCCATTTCTTGCGAGATGTTGCCATCGGTGACGCGATCGAGGTCACGCGCAGCGACGGCAAGCACTTTCACTACCGCGCCGACTCCTCGGCCATCGTGCGTTTCGACGCCTCGGGCATCGATCCCCATGCACAAGGCTACGAGCTCGTGCTGTCGACCTGCTGGCCGTTCGACGCGCTTACCTCGGGTCCGGATCGCTACATCCTGCACGCGACTCTGATTGGAACCGGCAGCTAGGTTTGTCATCGCGGCCGTCCCGTGGGATGGTGGCAGCCGCACCGCGCCAGATGCAACCTGTGTGACTATGCATTCACAAGTTCAATACCTGCCGATCACACCCGGCCTGTTTTCCATCCTGGTGCTGCTGTTCGCCGGGCTGATCATCCTGATCCAGCTCCGCATCCTGCGCTATGCCTATATGAAGCTTGGCGTCGGACCAGGCGTTGCGCTGCTGCTGTTGTTCGGCTCGCTGGTCGGCAGCTATTTCAACATCCCGGTCACGGTGCTGCCGGGCAAGGCGGTACGCTCGGGCGAGATTGTCGATTTCTTCGGCATGCGCTATGTGGTGCCGCTGGTAACGCAATGGCCGGGCACGGTGCTTGCGGTGAATGTCGGCGGCGCCGTGATCCCAACATTGATGTCGAGCTATCTCGTGCTACGCTACCAACTCTGGCTGAAGGCTGTGATCGCGGTGATCGCGATCGCCTTCGTCATCCACATGATGGCGACACCGGTGCAGGGAGTCGGCATCGCGGTTCCCGTCTTCGCGCCGGTGGTGGTCACGGCGATCCTGGCCTTCCTGCTGTCGCGCGAATATGCCGCGCCGCTCGCCTATATCGGCGGCTCGATGGGCACCCTGATCGGAGCCGATTTGCTCAACCTCGACAAGATCGGCAATCTCGGCGCCCCCGTCGCCTCGATCGGCGGCGCGGGGACGTTCGACGGCATCTTCCTGACGGGCATCCTCGCCGTGCTGCTGGCGGGCATCGCCTCGCCCTCAAGACCCCGGGAGGTCTGGTGAGAGCTTCTCATGTCGCGCACAATTAACGATGGCTTCTAACCATGGCCTCCGGGCGCCCGCTTTGCGCGGGGAACTGAACTGGCATTACCGGCCATAGACCTATAGAGAACGGCTCGTAGAGAACGCCTCATAGCGAACGGCTTGGCCAGGCGATTTTTGAGACTGCATTCCTGTTGCGGAACTTTATTGATGGACGACGAATTCAAGCAGAAGGTTCTGCAACAGCTCGATCAGATCGGAAGCCGTATCGCGCTCCTGGAGAGAAACCAGCATCTCATCGCCGCGGGACAAAGACGAGAGTCGCTGCGCAGCCTCTGGCGACGGCCGCCGATGTGGACGTTCGAGCAATATCCGCCGCGCCTGCTCAACGTGAACGGCTTTCAGCCCGCTCCAGCGGCGCCCGCGAACGCACCGCGAATCGCGATGGTGACGCCGAGCTACAATCACGTGCACTATCTCGACGCCACCATCGACAGCATCCTCAATCAGGACTATCCAAACCTGCATTATCACGTGCAGGATGGCGCCTCGATCGACGGAACGGCTGAGCTGCTCGGCAAGCGCGGCAACGGCCTGAGCTGGCGCAGCGAGCCCGACAAGGGCCAGTCGAACGCCATCAATATCGGCTTTTCCGGCGTCGACTGCGAGATCATGGCGTACCTCAACAGCGACGATATGCTGCTGCCCGGTACGCTCGCCTATGTCGCCAACTATTTCACGTCGCATCCGGACGTCGACATCGTCTATGGGCATCGCGTGTTCGTCGATCGCGACGGGCTGGAGGTCGGCCGCGCCGTGCTGCCGCCCTATCACGGCAAGACGCTCAGATATGCCGACTACATTCCGCAGGAGACCATGTTCTGGCGCAAGCGGGTGTGGGACAAGGTCGGGCCGATCGACGAGAGCTTCCACTACGCCCTCGACTGGGACTTCATCCTGCGCGCGCAGGCGGCGGGTTTCAAATTCGTCCGCCTGCCGCGGTTCTTGTCGTGCTTCCGCATCCACGATGCGCAGAAGACCGCCGCCACCTATGCGGTGGGGGTGAAGGAGATGGGAATTCTGCGGCGGCGCGTGCTGGGTTTCGATCCCACGCAGGCCGAGATCCGCCGTGTCATCGCGCCTTATCTCGCGCTCCAGATTGCCTATCACTACGGCTACAAACTCGGCCTCCTTAAATACTGATTGCGGCAGGCCCTATTCCGCGCGGCGGCATGCGGGCCGCGCGGTTGCCACCCGTGCGAACTCACCCTACAAAAGCGGACGTGCCGACAAGAACGCACGCCGAGAAGAACAAGGTGAGGAACCATGGAAGCAAAGGTAACCGCTGCAACCGCCCTGCCATGGTCTCCAGCTCCCGATGCCAGCGACGTCGTGAAAGGCATCCACGCGATGCTGCATCCGCGCAACATCGTGCTGGTCGGCGCCACCGACAAGCCCGGCAACTATGCCGAGCGCATCTGGAACAACCTGATCAAGTACAGATTCGCCGGCTCCCTGTTTCCGATCAACGCGAAGCGCGAAACAATCTGGGGCGTGACCTGCTACAAGGATTTTTCAAGCCTCCCCGAACAGCCCGATCACGTGCTGGTGCTGGTGCCGGCACGCTTCGCCGTGCAGGTGATCCGCGATGCCGCCGCAGCCGGCGCACGCTCGGCCACCATCGTCACCTCGGGCTTCAGCGAGCTGCAGGATGAGGAGAGCCAGAAACTCGCTGGCGAATTGCAGCAGGCAATACGCGAGACCGGCCTCGCCGTCACCGGACCGAACTGCCTCGGCAATTTGAGCGCCGGCGAAAAACTCTTCACCAATATCGACGACCGCGTCGTCACCATGGACCAGGGCGCGGTGGCGATCGCCGGACAATCCGGGGCCATCGTGATGGCGATCCGCCAGGCGCTGGAGGATCGGGGCGTCGGTGTCGGGTACATGGTGACTACCGGCAACGAGGCTGGGCTCGAAACGCCCGATCTGATGCGCTATTTCGCCGAGGATCCGAGCATCCGCGTGATCGTCGTCTATCTCGAGGGCGTGCGCAACACCAAGGCGTTTCGCGATGCCTGCAAGGCCGCGCGTGCCGCCAGCAAACCGGTGATCGCGCTCAAGCTCGGCGCTTCCGAGGGCGGCCGCGCGGCGGCAATGGCGCATACCGGCGCGCTTGCGGGCTCCATCGAAACCTTCGACGCGATCGCAACGCGCGAAGGCGTGATCCGCGTTCGCGGTCTCGACGAGCTGATCGAGACCACCGAATGTTTCGTGCACAGCACCGTGCCGAAAGGCAATCGCCTCGCGGCGGTGACGCTGTCGGGCGGCAAGCGCGGGCTCTTGATCGATGCCTTCGACGCGGCCGGGCTCGACTTTGCAGCGCTGAGCCCACATGTCAGCGGCGAACTCGCAAAGATGCTGGGTCCCGGCTCGATCGTCGGCAATCCGCTCGACGCCGGCTTTGCCGCGGTGGTCGATCCATCCGTCTACATGCGATCAATCAAGCTGATGATCGACGATCCCGATATCGACATCGTCATCATCGATGCCGAGCTGCCGAAGGCGCCGCATGAGCAGCGCGAACGCAACTTGCGCATCGTCAACGAGATGGCGAGCCGGGCCGCAAAGCCGGTGATCTATATCAGCGCGATGTCGATCGGCTTCACCGAGTTCACAAAAGCCCTGCGCAAATCGCTGCCGCATATCGCCGTGATGCAGGGCCTCGACCGAGCAGTGACCGCAATCAAGTCGCTGCTCGACTACGCAAAACTCGCCAAGGAAGTGCCGGATGCCGTCGCAAGCTCGAGGCCCGCGGCGCGCGCCGTGCTGGAGAAGACGCTGAAGGCCGCCACCGGCGCCGCACTCGACGAGGTCGCCTCGAAGAAGCTGTTGAAGGCCTACGGCATCCCGATCTCCAAGGAAGGAATCGCGCAGACGCCGGCCGAGGCCGTGAAGATCGCCAAGCAGATCGGTTTCCCGGTGGTCGCCAAGGTCGTCAGCGCCGAGATCCTGCACAAGTCCGACATCGGCGGCGTCGTGCTCAATCTGAGCAGCGCGACCGAGGTGAAGCAGGCGTTCAACGACATCACCGCGCGGGTCATGAAGCTGAAGGGCAAGCCCAGGCTCGACGGCATCCTGATCGCGCAGCAGGTCAAGGCCGATCTCGAGCTCGTGGTCGGCGCCTCGCTCGACGCCGAGATGGGACCGGTGGTGCTGTTCGGCACCGGCGGCGTCGACATCGAGCTGGTGAAGGACGTCGCGTTGGCCGGCGCGCCGCTCAATGCTGCCGAGGCACGGCAGCTGATCGGCCGCACCAAGGCTGGGGTCAAGATGCGCGGCTATCGCGGCAAGCCAAAGCTGGATGAGGCCTCCGCCGTGAAGGCCCTGGTCGGCCTCGCCAACCTGATTGCGGACGCCGGCGATCGGATCGCCTCGATCGACGTCAACCCGTTCCTGATCAATGCCAGAACCGGTGTCGCCGTAGACGCATTGATCGTCCTCAACAACGCCGCCGCCCGACGCGCGGCCGGGCATTGATCGGCTTCCACTGGCCGCGCTTTGCCCATAAAATCGGCGCGCGACTCCGCTTCCTCGGCGGCAGGTCGCGGGCCGGAACGGACCATGGCGCGCAGAAGCAATTTGATGATCGGAACCGTGACGCTGCTGGCGATCGCCGTGGCGTTCGGCGGCCTGCTTGGCGTGCAGAAATACCGCGCGGCCCAGAGCCGCAGCCAGTTGCGCGTGGTCTTCGAGGGCGGCTCGGCCAGCGGCCTGCGCCGGGGCGGCCCGGTGAATTTCGACGGCGTGCCGGCCGGCCAGATCCTGTCGATCAAGCTCGACAATCCGCGCAAGGTCGTCGCGCTCGTCATGCTCGACAACGCGGCCCCGATCCGCAAGGACACCGTGGCCGGCATCGAGTTCCAGGGCCTGACCGGCATCGCCGCGATCTCGCTGATCGGCGGCGCGCCCTCGGCACCGCCCGTGCCGCTGGATGAGGACGGAATTCCCGTGCTGACCGCCGATCTCAGCGACGCCGAATCGATCGTCGAGACCCTGCACAATGTCGACCGTATGATCGTGAGCAACTCGGCCGCGATCAAGGACGGCTTGCGCACCTTCGAAGACTATACCGCCGACCTCAAGGGCAAGGGCGAAGAGATCGACGCCGTGATGGGCAAGGTCGACAAGGGCTTCGCGAGCTTCGACAATGCGGTGACCAAGATCGAGAACGTCGTGCCCGGCTTCGCCGACGGCAGGGCCGACGAGCTGTTCGAGAAGGTGAAGGGATTGCGCGAGCTCGCCGACACCATGAAGAAGAAATCGGCGAGCTTCATCGAGGACGGCCGCCGCACCCTCCTCGACATCAGCGAGGCCGCCAACAAGATGGCCGGCACGCCGGTGGCCCCTCGCCCGCCGCGCAGGCCCACACAGCAGAAGCAGTGATTTGCCTACCAGGCGTAGCGCACGACGCCCTTGCCGGCATAGGACCGGGTGAGGTTGGAGAACTCGCCTTCGAAGGTTGCCGCCGCCGACCAGCCGTTCAGCCAGCTCATCTCTGCCGAGGCCGTGGTCAATGCGGAGTCACGCGAGAGTGCCGCACCGTTCACGACAAAGGCCGAGCCCGGCAGGGTCTGAAACACGGCACCAATGGTGCGGTCTGGATTGAAATCATGCGCCCAGGCAGCGCGGCCGCGCAGCGTGATGACGCCGCCTAAGGCCGCAAACGATTTGTCGGTGCGAAGGCCGAGCTCGGCACGGGTATCGGTTACACTTCTGGCGGCATAAGTGAGCGCAAAGGCGTTGCTGCCGACGACCGCGGCTTCGGCGTAGTTCGGCAGATTGAAATTGGTCGCCTGAAGCGCGGCATAGGGCGTCACGCCCATCCAGGGCGTCACGTAACGATAACCGCCTTCGATGCGACCCGAGAATGCGTTGGCGTTGAACCGGGCTTGCAATTGATCGAAGCCCGCGGCCGTGACGATGCGATTGGTGGTGAGGTCCTGCCAGCCATAGGCCAGCGCGGCCGTGACGTAAGCAGGCCCCGACGTGTGACGAACGAAGGCACCCGCCTGGAACAGATCGGAATGCCCCCAGCCGAGCCCGTTGACGCTGAAGCCGGTGGCACCACCGGCAAGCGCGAAGCCGGCGACCGTCGAGGGCGAGAAGCGATAGTCGAGGCCGACTGCCGTGCCGTACAAATTGCTTGTCGTGTTGCTGGAGCCGAGCGCAGCGTTGCCATCCGTGGCCTGCGAACCTCCAAAGCCCGCCGCCCACACATTCCAGCGCTGCTCGAAATCAGCCTGCGGCGCCTTGCGGTAGATCGAAGCGAACGCATCGCGCGCGATCCTACCCGTGGCCTTGCCGCTGGATGAGTAGGCGCTCGCGCCAGCTTCATCGGCAAAGGGCGTCGCACCTGGTGCGCCACCATTGCGTCCAGCCGAGAACGGATCGGTCAGGAGGCTGAGGAACAGGCTCATCGCATTGAACGTGGCCTGCTGCGAACCCGTTGCCGGCTCGCCCGAAGCCTGGGTCAGGCCGTTGGGACCGAGGCCCGCGAATGCAGCCGGCAGGCCGCCATTGGCGTTGAAGAAGTTTTGCAGAGTGGTCGCGACGTTCTTCTGATTGACGTTGAGGCCGTACTTGGCTCCATAGTCGAGCGTGAAATTGAGATAGACGATGCCGCCTACCACGTTGGTCGTACCGATGAGGCCACCGGGCGCGGCGACTCCTGCAAAGTTACCGGTGGCGGTGCCCGTAAACTGCATGATCTGGTATTGTGCTAACACCGAGCTGCCCGGATTTAGCGAGACACCGACAGTGCCGTTCAAGGTGACATTGCCGAGCACATTGGCAAAGCTCGAACTGATGCCACTCCCGATCTGCACGAGGTAGAGCGCGCCGGACTGGAAGGCGAGGTTGCCCTGAACCAGCATGCTCGAGCCCGGTCCGCCGTCGCCGGGCGCAAAGATGCCGCCAGAGGCGATGACGGTGTTGCCGACAATGCCGAAGCCGAACAGCGCGCCGCCTGCGTTTACGGTGGTCAGGCTCGACTGGGAGTTCACGCCGTCGATCTCCAGCACGCCGCCATTCACGGTGGTGGTGCCGGTGTAGGTATTGGTGCCCGAGAGGATCAGCTTTCCGCTGCCGACCTTTTCCAGGTTGCCGGAGCTGGTCGGACCGCAGCCGCAGGAGTCGCCGATGACGCCGCTCACCTCGGTCGAGAGATTGTTGCTGCCAACGACGAGCGTGTTGCCGCCGCCGATGTAGTAGTTGCCGCTGCCCTCGATCGAGCCGGCGGTGATGCGGCCATCGCCATTGGGACCGATGCTGCCGCTAAAGTCGACGACGCCGGTCCCGGTGGTGATGAAGCGCGCATTGCCGCCGGTGGAATTGTCGTAAAAATCCGTTTCGCCGCCGTCCTTGGTGATGATGGTGGCGTTGCCGGCGGTGGTGAAGGCGCCGAACTGGGTCAGGCCGGTCGCTTCGTTGATGATCGTGGCGTTGCCGGCGGTCGCCGTGTCGGTCCAGGACGGCTGACCGAAGACGGTCACGCCGAAATTCGCGTTCACGATGGTGGCAGAGCCCGCCGAGGATTGATCGAGAAAGAGAGTGCCACCGCCGTTCTGATTGGTGATCTTCGCCGAGCCCGCGGTGGTGTGGGCAAAGAAGATCGTGCCGCCGCCATCGTTGACGATGGTTGCGTTGGCAGCAGTTGCGGTATCAGTTCCCCCAAATGTGCCGAAGAACGTCTCGCCACCGTTGAAATTGGTGATCGCAATCGAACTGGCGCTGGTCGCATTGAAGAACGTCGTCGTCGCCGCGCCGTCATTCAGGATTGAGGTGATGCCTGAGGTGTTGGCGTTGACGATGTTGAAGAAGCCATCATTGGTAACCGCGCCGACGATGCTGCCGGTGTTCGTGGCGTCCCCGAGCTGAAGCGTTGCGCAGGAGCAGATGAAGGTGCCGCCGGTGTAGGTATTGGCCCCTGTCAATGCGAGCACGCCCGGCCCCTGGACGTTCAGACCGCCGCTGCCGACGATACGTGAGGCGATCACCGCGGACGGATCGGTCGGGCCGGCAAGATCGGCCACGCTGATCGTCGTTCCGCCCGCGGCGAGCCGGAGGTCGCCGCCCTGGATGGTGTAGATCGAGAGGTCGCCGGTAAGATCGAACACGACGCTGCTGGTGAGCTGCACGCCGGCGGACGTGACCGTCACCGTGCCGCCGATGGCCGGCGTGGAGGTGCCAGAAGCGCCGAACACCGTCGTGGTCAGCGCGGTTGGATCGTAGACGGAGCTCACCGTGCCGGGATCGTTGGTCCAGTTGGTGGTGGTCGTATCCCACGCGCCGCCGCCGCCATTGATGCTGCCGTTCGGGGTGGTCTGTGATCCATTGAAGAATTGCTGAGCGCTGACAGGAGCCGGCACAGCAACTGCACTCAAGGCCAGAATGACCCAGACGACCGGTCGAGGGGCCGTGGCACCGAGCCACGATCCGTCGCGCCTGCTCAATGGCGACCGAAACTCCACCCCCAACGCCCCACATCCCCAGCGCTCCCAGCGGCGCCGACGGGAAATTAGGCGATGGGGTCCCTGCGGGAAACTACGTGCCCCACTGAATGGGCCGATTCGCGTACAACCCGAGCAGATTCAGGCGCGGTTGTTGCAACCACGCCACGCTTTGGGAGGTTGCAGTTATCATCCCGCGCACGCCAGGCCAGCCGCGAAGGCCAGCCCGCGGCGGGTTGCCGCAGGCCGCGGCCGGCCCTTCTCGATGACCGATCCTTGGTCCTGGTCGTCGGCCGCGTAGCGCAACGGCTCACTGGACGCTACCCGCCCAACAAACGGTGTCGTCCCGGCGAAGGCCGGGACGACTACGGAATATGCGGAGCGCGCTGTAGCCCACTTCACCCGTACACGAACGCCTTGTCGTCCAGATTCGTCTTCGGGATCTCGTCCTTCTCGGTCAAGTAATCCTGGCTGTGCTGCCATTCCGGCTTGTCGCCGCGCTTCGGCAGCAGGTCCATGTTGCGCATCATGTAGCCGGGGTTGAAGTTTTCCGGATCGATCCAGGGCAGAATTGGCATGTTGTGGTCTTCGGAACGCAGCTTGACCTCGACCTTCCTGGCGCCCTTCGCCTTCATATGGCCGAGAAGCCGGCAGACGAAATCGGCGACGAGATCGACGCGCAGCGTCCAGCTGGCGCGAAAATAGCCGAATACCCACACCATGTTCGGCACGCCCGTGAACATCATGCCGCGATAGGTGACGGTGTCACCGAAGGCGAGCGGTTTTCCGTCGATCTCGAAGGCGATGTCTCCGAGCGCGGCGAGATTGAAGCCGGTCGCGGTGACGATGACGTCGGCCTCGAGCAGCTTGCCGGATTTGAGCTGGATGCCGTTCTCGACGAAGCATTCGATCTCGTCGGTGACGACCGAGGCCTTGCCGCCGGCGATGCCCTTGAACAGATCGGCATCGGGCACGAAGGCGATGCGCTGCCGCCACGGTCGGTACGTCGGCGTAAAATGCGTCTCGACGTCGTAGTCCGGACCGAGGATTGCGGAGATCTGCCCGATCAGCTCCTTCTTCACCTCTTCCGGCTTCGCCACGCAGAGTTTTGTAAACGCATCCTGCTCGAACAGGATCTTCCGCCGCACGATCTCGTGGATCCATTCCTCATCCACCTGAAGCCTGCGCAACTCCTCGGCAATCTCGATGGCGTTGCGGCCGATGCGGAAATAGGTCGGCGAACGCTGGAGCATGGTGGCGTGCGCGCATTTGTCGGCGATATTCGGCAGCAGCGTCGCAGCCGTTGCACCCGAACCGATCACCACGACCTTCTTGTCGGTGAGATCGAGATCATCCGGCCAGGTCTGCGGATGGACGATGCGGCCTTTGAACCTGTCCGTGCCCTTCCATTCCGGCGTGTACCCTTCGGAATGGCGATAATAGCCCTGGCACATCCAGAGGAAGTTTGCGATGAAGATCTTCGTCTCGCCGGTATCGGTCGTCACTGCCTCGATGGTCCAGAGATTGGTCTCGCTCGACCAGCGTGCCGAATTGATCTTGTGCTTGTAGCGGATGTGTTTGCCGAGATCGTTCTCCTCGATCACATCGTTCATGTAGGTCAGGATCTCCTCGGCAGCCGCAATCGGCGGCCCCACCCAGGGCTTGAAGCGATAGCCGAAGGTGTGGAGATCGCTGTCCGAGCGGATGCCGGGGTAGCGATGCGTGATCCAGGTGCCGCCGAAGCTGTCCTTGGTTTCCAGGACGACGAAGCTCGTGCCAGGAAGCTGCTTTGTCAGATGATAGGCGCTGCCGATACCGGAGATGCCGGCGCCGACGATCAGGACGTCGAAATGTTCAGTGGTTTGCTGCGTGGTGGGCTGAGTACGGACGGCGACATTCATTGTTGATTCTTTGCCTTTTGAGGTCGCCTTGACCAGGCGACGCGTTTCCTCCGCGACGGGATCATCGCTGCCCACCGCGCTTCCGCTTCAAAATGACATAGATCAAATCGCAATCAAATCACAACGCCGCACCCCAGCTCCGCGCCGTCTGCACAATCCAGTCGCGGTAGAGCGTGAGCGGCGTGACACCGGTCATACCGCCGCAGCCCGCGCTGCCATTCGGCCCCGTCGACCAGCTGATGACGCCGACGACGACGGGACCGTTGGGCTTGTCCTCGAACGCGGGACCGCCGGAATCGCCGGTGCAGGCGCCGATTCCGGCGCGAACGCCGTTGGTTACGGGGTCCACAAGCCTGATTTGCAACGTGCCAGGCTGGCCGGTCACGACAAGGCCCGCAACACGCGTCATGCCGCTGCTCTTGCCGTCGCCGGGCACCGTGACGCCGACGCCTGCGATGGTAAAGCGGCCGCCGACCACGATCGGAATTTGCGGCGCGCCGATCTGCGATGTTGATTTTCCTTTGAGTGGAATTTCGAGTTGCAGCAACGCCACATCGGCGGTCGCACGATGTGCCAGCATGGCCTGCATGTTGAAGCTCGGATGGATCGCGACCGCACGCACGTTCTGCAACTGCGGTTTGCCGTCGGCGCCGTAGTCGAGGATCTTGTACTCCGCGCCAGGCTGCACGCAGTGTGCGGCGGTGAGCACCAGCCTCGTGGCGATGAGGCTTCCGGTGCAGAAATTGCCGCGCGATCCGACGATCGTGACGATCGAGCGCGCGACGCCCTCGGACTGTGGCGTGCCGCCGCCGACGATGGCGTTGACGGGTGCAGTGAACAGCAGCGCCACTGCTGCGAGCAGGATGGATGACTTGTTCATGGGCGAGTGTGGTAGCCGCTGGGACGCCTTTCGCCAAGAGCCCCTTGGAAGAGATGCTTCGTGCTGGCCGTTGTGGCGGCAGCGTGCTAGCGGTCTTCACCTGATATCGACGAGGGCGGGACAGTGGCGATCGGGGCTGTGATCTTTGACTTTGGCGGCGTGCTGACGAGCTCGCCCTTCGAGGCCTTCACGCGCTTCGAACAGGAGCGCGGCCTGCCCGCCGACATCATCCGCCGCACCAATGCCGCCAATCATCTCGAAAACGCCTGGGCGAAGTTCGAGCGCGCCGAGGTCGACATCGAAACATTTGACCGGCTGTTCGCCGCGGAATCGCTTGCGCTCGGCGCGGAGGTGCGCGGCCGGGATGTGCTGCCACTATTGCAAGGCAATTTGCGGCCCGAGATGGTCGAGGCGTTGAAGCGGATCAAGGCGCGTTTCAAGACCGGCTGCATTACCAACAATCTTCCCGCCAATGCCATCGGCAGCATGACCGGACGCACGCTCTATATCGCCGAGGTGATGGCGCTGTTCGATCACGTCATCGAGTCCGCCAAGATCGGCCTGCGCAAGCCCGATCCGCGGATCTACCGGATGATGGTCGAGGCGCTGAAGGTCGATCCGAATGCTTGCGTCTATCTCGACGATCTCGGCGTCAACCTGAAGCCCGCGCGCGAGATGGGGATGACGACGATCAAGGTCGTGAGCGGCCTGCAGGCGATCGCCGAGCTCGAGGCGGCCACGGGGCTGAAGCTCGGGTAGTTCACGCACCCATGACGCCAGTTCCTCATCCCGAGGAGCGCGGTACGCGCGTCTCGAAGGATGAAGGCCCTGCTCGTGCCCCTCGCCCTTCGAGACGCCGCTTCGCGGCTCCTCAGGGTGAGGGTGTGAGACGAGCGTGCGCGGCTGCCACGGCCGCGTCATTGCTCGTCAAATATCCTACTCCGTCGCGATCCGCTCCGGGAAGGCGGCGGCGAGCGAGGCGCGATCCGGCTTGAGCACGCCGCGCTCGGTGATCAAGCCTGTCACCAGCCGCGCCGGCGTGACATCGAAGGCATAGTTCGCGACAGGCGAACCCTCGGGCACGATCCGCACCGTCTCGAGCCGCCCGTCGGCGGTGCGGCCGGTCATGTCGGTGACCTCCACTCCACTGCGCTGCTCGATCGGGATGTCGCGGATGCCGTCATTGACCGCGAAATCGATCGTCGGTGACGGCAGCGCGACATAAAACGGCACGTCATTGTCGCTTGCCGCGAGCGCCTTCAGATAGGTGCCGATCTTGTTGCAGACGTCGCCATTGGCCGCGACGCGATCGGTGCCGACGATCGCGAGATCGACCATGCCGTGCTGCATCAGGTGACCGCCGGTGTTGTCGGGGATTACCGTGTGCGGCACGCCGTGATGCCCGAGCTCCCAGGCGGTGAGCGAGGCGCCCTGATTGCGCGGCCGCGTCTCGTCGACCCAGACATGGATCTTGATGCCGCGATCATACGCCAGATAGATCGGTGCCGTCGCGGTGCCCCAGTCGACGGTGGCAAGCCAGCCGGCATTACAGTGGGTCAGCACGTTAATGGTCTCGCCCGGCTTTTTCTTCGCGGCAATCGCCTCGATCAACTCCAGACCGTTGCGGGCGATGCCCCGGTTGATCTCGACATCCTGCTCCAGAATTTCGTCGGCACGCGCGTAAGCCGCCTCCGCCCGCTCCAGCGGATCGATCGGCGCGAGCGTCGCGCGCATCTCGTCGAGCGCCCATTTGAGATTGATGGCTGTGGGCCGCGCCACCACCAGCGTCTCGTAGGCGCGCTTCAAGCCCGCATCGGAACTGTCCACGCGCATGGCGAGCGCCATGCCGAACGCGGCCGTGGCACCGATCAGCGGCGCGCCGCGCACCAGCATGGTGCGGATCGCGTCAGCCGCCTCCTCGCTCGTGGTGAGACGAGCGACGACGAATTCGTGCGGCAGCCGGCGCTGGTCGATGGCTCCGACCGACCAGCCGTCGCGCTCGCGCCAGATGCTGCGATAATGCTTGCCGTCGACCTTCATGGCGGTCCGCCTTTCGTTTTATGCGCGCAGTATGCGCCCCGCCACGGCGTCGAGCTTCTTCAAAAGCTCGGGATCACGTGCCTCGGGCGCCGTGATCAGCGCGGTGTCGAGCGCGCGGTCGGAGCCGATCGGGCACGGTTCATGCTCGCGCGGAAAATCCTTTGCCAGCCGCGCCACCAGGGCCTTGGCCTTGTCCGCATTCGAGGTCAGCACGCGGATGATGTCCTGCACCGTGACGGCGTCGTGGTCCGGATGCCAGCAATCGAAGTCCGTCACCATGGCGACGGTGGCGTAGCAGATCTCCGCCTCGCGGGCGAGCTTGGCCTCGGGCATGTTGGTCATGCCGATCACGGAATAACCCAGCGTCTTGTAGGTCATGCTTTCCGCAAGCGTCGAGAATTGCGGCCCCTCCATACAGACATAGGTGCCACCGCGTGCGATTGCGATGCCTTCGGCTTCGGCCGCGGCGGCGAGATGGATACGCAGCCGCGGCGAGACCGGATGCGCCATCGATACATGCGCGACGCAGCCCCTGCCGAAGAACGAGCTCTCGCGCTTGTGGGTGCGGTCGACGAACTGATCGATCAGCACGAAGGTGCCGGGCGGCAGTTCCTCCTTGAAGGAGCCGCAGGCCGAGAGCGACACCAGGTCGGTGACGCCGGCGCGCTTCAGCACGTCGATATTGGCGCGATAGTTGATGTCGGAGGGCGACAGGCGATGGCCCTTGTCATGCCGCGGCAGGAACACGATCGGCAGACCGGCGATGGTGCCGCGCCTGACCGGCGCCGATGGCTCGCCCCAGGGGCTCCCGATCACCTCTTCGTGCGCGCCCTCGAGTCCCGGCAGGTCGTAAATGCCGGATCCGCCGATGATGCCCAATACCGCCTGCGTCATGCCTGCTTCACCCCGTCCGCGATGTGCAACGTGGTTAAGCTATGCCAGTTTTGGGACGGATTTGGAACGGGGGTGGTGTTGCTGTCGGTGCAGCGAGGAGCGCAAAGCGCTCGTCAAACACTTGGTGTCGTCCCGGCGCAGGCCGGGACCCATACCCGCGGAATCCATCTATTGAGGATGGTCGCAGTCCCGAACGACTTGTCTTCGCAAAACTACTCCCTGGGGTTATGGGTCCCGGCCTGCGCCGGAACGACCAGAGGAGGTCGTCGCACTATTTGCTACGCCGCGGTCGCCGGCTGCAACTGGCTCGCCACCATTCGCTCGAGCGTATCGACCGACTGGAAATTCTCCGGCGTGATTTCGGACTGCGGGATGGTGAAGTCGAACTCGGCCTCCACGCCGAGCATCAGGTTGACCATGTCCATCGAGGTCAGGCCAACATCGACGAGGCGCGCACCCGGTGCGACGTCAGCGGCGAGCGAGTTCTGTTCCAGGATACCCTTTACCAGCTTGATGATGCGATCCCGCACATCGGTATCGAACGCCTGCATCTGCAATATCCCATACTCTGATAAGGTCCGGACCGCGTCTACGATGGGCATGACGGGCCGATCCCGCAATGGGCGCGACTCTTAACTCGCGTTTCTTAGTAAACGATGACTCAGATTGACTAAAACTCGCACCTTCTTCGCATCATTAACGCGATCTCGGAAAGTCGGGTGACGCAAAAAACCAGGTCTTAACTGCTCGTTCCGAATTAAACCTTGTTTACCTTCAATTTCGTCGACGAATTTGAATTAAATCCCTAGCCTCCGGGCCAAGCAAACATGGTCGGATGATCGTCACGGCGTGACCGTGCCGATCTCGAACGACGAACCGGAGGCGAACCAGCATGAACGTGCGTGAAGCGGCCCTTCAACCTGTCGACGACGCTCAGGCAAGCTTTCTCGAGCACAGCCCTTCTCTGGTGGAACGCGCCGCGCGCGTGGCGACGGTGGCGACCGGCGAAGCCGAGGGCGTCGATCGCGACGGCCGCTTTCCGCACAAGGCATTCGACGCCGCGCGCGAGCAAAAGCTGCTCGGCGTGATGATCCCCGTCGAATTCGGCGGGCTCAGTGCCTCGATCTACGACGTCACCGACATCTGCTACACGCTCGGGCGCGCCTGCGCCTCGACCGCGATGATCTATGCGATGCATACGACCAAGGTCGCCTGCGTTATCAGGCACGGCCACGGCATTCCCTGGATGGAAACCATGATGCGCCGGGTCGGTCGCGACCAGTGGCTGCTCGCCTCCTCCACCACCGAAGGCCAGAACGGCGGCAATATCCGCGCGAGCGCGGCCGCGGTGGATCATGAAGGCGACATGGTCGCGCTGACGCGCGATGCCACCGTGATCTCCTACGGCGCCGAGGCCGATGGCCTCGTCACCATCGCACGCCGCGCGGGTGATGCAGTCGCCTCCGACCAGGTGCTGCTGGCGCTCGCCAAGGATGACTATTCGCTGAAGCGGACACTGGGCTGGGAAACACTCGGCATGCGCGGCACCTGCTCGACCGGCTTCGAGCTGAAGGTCGACTGTCCCGCCGACCGCGTCTTCCCGGAATCCTATGACAAGATCCACGCACAGACGATGACGCCGTTCGCGCATCTGTGCTGGTCATCGGCCTGGGCCGGCGTTGCGGCTGCCGCCGTGACGCGAGCGCAGGCGTTCATCCGCAAGGCGGCGCGCGCCTCCGGCGGGCAGATGCCGCCGGCAGCCGCCCATTTCACCGCCGCGAAGATGTCGCTGGCAAAACTCCGCGCGCTGATCGCCTCCAATATCGACGCCTTCGCCCATCATGAGCATGACGAGCGCGCGCTCGGCTCGCTCGACTTCCAGTCCTCCATCACGCTTCTGAAGGTGCAGGCCTCCGAGCTTGCAGTCGAGACCGTGATGCACGCGATGCGCACGACCGGCCTTGCCGGCTATCGCAACGACGGCGACTTCACCATGGGCCGCCACTTGCGCGACGTGCTGTCCGCGCCGATCATGATCAACAATGACCGCATCCTTGCCAACGCCGCGACCTCGACCTTGATGAGCGGCGTGCCGGCGAGCCTTCGCGACTAACATCCCTTCGAGACTGACGCGCCTGCACGACCAACAAGAAGAATTGCAGATAACAGGAAGTTTTGGCCATGAACGTTGCCGTTCTCCCGACCTCGCCCGACACCGCGCCGCAAGCGATCGATCCGCTCGACCATCTCACCGACGTGCTGTTCCACCGCATGGGTTCCGACGGCGTCTACGCCCGCACCGCACTCTATGAGGATGTCGTGGAGCGGCTGGCTGCGCTGATCACAAGGCACCGTGAGGCCGGCACCGAGGTGATGCGCTTTCCGCCGGTGATGAGCCGGGCGCAGCTGGAGAAGTCCGGCTACCTCAAGAGCTTCCCGAACCTGCTCGGCTGCGTCTGTGGCCTGCATGGCACCGAGCGCGAGATCAACGCCGCGGTGAGCCGCTTCGACACCGGCGGCGACTGGACCACGTCGCTGTCGCCCGCCGATCTCGTGCTGTCACCGGCAGCCTGCTACCCCGTTTATCCGATCGCGGCGAGCCGCGGGCAGCTTCCCAAGGGCGGCCTGCGCTTCGACGTCGCCGCAGACTGCTTCCGCCGCGAGCCGTCGCGTCATCTCGACCGACTGCAATCGTTCCGGATGCGCGAATATGTCTGCATCGGCAGCCCCGATGACGTCGCCGATTTCCGCGAGCGCTGGATGGTGCGCGCGCAGGCAATCGCGCGCGATCTCGGCCTCACCTTCCGCGTCGACTATGCCAGCGACCCCTTCTTCGGCCGCGTCGGCCAGATGAAGGCCGTGAGCCAGAAGCAGCAGCAGCTCAAGTTCGAGCTGCTCATTCCTCTGCGCTCGGAAGAGCAACCGACGGCCTGCATGAGCTTCAACTATCATCGCGAGCACTTCGGCACGACCTGGGGCATCCAGGACGCCAATGGCGAGCCCGCCCACACGGGCTGCGTCGCCTTCGGCATGGACCGCCTCGCCGTCGCGATGTTCCACACCCACGGCACCGATCTTTCCGTTTGGCCCGCGAAGGTGCGGGACATCCTGGGCCTGTCGCCGCATGTGGCGACTGACGCCCATGTCGAAGGCTGGCGCTAAGCGACGAGGCCGATCATTTCCACGGGCAAGACGAGCGTGATCCATACCAAGGTCCGATGCCGCGAGATCACAGAGTCCGATGTCGATGCCATCGCGGACCTGTTGACGCGCGGCTTCGTCGGCCGCTCGCGCGACTATTGGATCCAGGGCCTGCGCAGGCAGGCCTTCCGGCCCGTGCCCGAGGGCTACCCGCGCTTCGGCTACATGCTCGACAATGAGGGCGTGCCGGTCGGCGTGCTGCTTCTGATCTACACGGCGCGCAAGGACGACGAGGCCATCGCCATCCATTGCAACCTGTCGAGCTGGTATGTCGAGCCGGCGTTCCGCAACTACGCGCCGCTGCTGACCAAAATCGCGCAGCGTCACAAGGACGTGACCTATCTCAACATCAGCCCGGCGGTGTGGACCTGGCCGATCATCGAGACGCAGGGATTTAGGGCCTATTGCCGCGGCCTGTTCTTCTCGGTGCCGGTGCTGTCGCGCGTGCCGCGCTGGACCAAGATCGAGGTGATCGCGCCGCACGCCAAGGAGATTGAGGGCCTCGGCAAGGCCGAGACCGAGCTTTTGACGCGGCATGCGCGCTACAACTGCCTGAGCCTTGTGGTCCGCACGCCGAAGGGCGTGTTCCCCTTCATCCTGCAACCGGTGCGGATCCGCCGCGGCTGGATCGCGCCGCCGGCGATGCAGCTGATCTATTGCCGCAGCGTCACCGAATTCGCCGCCTGCGCCGGCCGCATCGGCCGCCTGCTACTGCGGCTCGGCAAGATCTCGGTCATCGTCGATTCCAACGGACCTATCCCAGGCCTCACCGGCGTCTACACCGAGCGGCGCGGCCGCAAGTATTTCAAGGGCCCGCACCGGCCGCAATTGGCCGACCTCACGGATACGGAGCTCGTGCTGTACGGGCCGTAGGCGGATCGATCAACGAAAGATCGCGAATCTATCCTCCCTCTCCGCTGTCATGCCCCGGCTTGCCGCCTCCGCTGAAGCTTCGGCGCGCCGAGTTCGCGAGCCTCGTCGGAGCCTTGGCGGAGACGGGACCGGGGCATCCGGTACGCCGCAGCCTATCCGTATCCCATCGCCGTCTCTGGAATACTGGATCACCCGTTTTCGCGGGTGATGACGACTGGGCGTGTGGTAAGCTCTGGCGATCACGGAAGCCAACCCATGTCCGAGCGCAGCACGCACTGGGAAAAGGTCTACACGACCAAGGGCGAGACCGAGGTGAGCTGGTTCCAGGAGAGCCCGGCGATCTCGCTTCAAATGATCCGCGCAGCGAATCCGGGCCGTGACGCTGCCATCATCGATATCGGCGGCGGCGCGTCGCGGCTGGCCGATGCGCTGTTGCAGGAAGGCTATCGCTCCATTGCGGTGCTCGATCTCTCCGCCCATGCGCTGGACACTGCAAAGACGCGAATAGGACCTGCCGCCGCTGATATCGACTGGATCGTCGCCGACGTCACGACTTGGCAGCCGGCACGCTCATACGACGTCTGGCACGACCGCGCCGCGTTTCATTTCCTGACCGAGCGTTCCGACCAGGCGGCGTATCTCGACCGCCTGCGATCGGCGGTGCGCGAGGGCGGTCACGTCATCATCGGCACCTTCGCGCTCGACGGTCCCGAGAAATGCAGCGGCCTGCCGGTGCAGCGCTATGACGGCAACAGTCTCGCCACGGAGCTCGGCCCGGATTTCGAGCTGCTGGAGACGCGTCGCGACGTCCACCACACGCCCTGGGATGCGACGCAGGCGTTTCAGTTCAGCCGCTTTCGCAGGCGCCGATGAGCAGCCCTACGCCGCGAGCTTCACGGCGTGAGCAAAGTCCCAATAGAGCTTGCGCGCCTTGGTGTAGAATGGGCCCGGCTGCAGCTCGCGGTCGTCGATGCGGATGACGGGGGCCACTTTGGCGAAATTGCCGCTCGAGAAGATCTCGTCGGCGGCGAGGAAATCGGCATAGCACAAGGTCTTCTCGATCACGGTGACGCCGTCGGCGCGCAGCAGGCCGATGACGCGCTGGCGCGTGATGCCGTTCAAAAAAGTGCCGTTCGGCGCCGGCGTGTAAACCACGCCGTCTTTCGCCATGAACACGTTGGAATTGCCGAACTCCGCGACGTTGCCGAGCATGTCGAGCATCAGGGCGTTCTGGAAGCCGCGGGACGCAGCTTCAGCAAGCGCGCGCGAATTGTTCGGATAGAGACAGGCCGCCTTCGCCTCGACCGGCGCGCATTCGGCCGTCGGACGGCGGAACGGCGACAGCGTGATCGCGTTGCCGACCGGCTTTGGCATCGGCGCCTCGTAGATGCACAGGCACCAATTGGTGGTTTCAGGGTCGAACAGCACGCCGCCGCCCGCGCCATTCTGCGCCCAGTACATCGGACGGATGTAGAGCTCGGCGTTCGGCGCAAAGCGCGCAATGCCGTCGCGCGCGAGCGTCATCCAGGTGTCGGTGTCGACCACCGGCTTGAGGCCGAAGTTGATCGCGGATTGATTGGCACGGGCGACGTGGCGATCGAGATCGGGCGCGACGCCTTCGAACGCGCGGGCGCCGTCGAACACGACCGAGCCGAGCCAGGCGCCATGCGTGCGTGGTCCCATGATCGGCACGTTGCCTTCGTGCCACTTGCCTTCGAAGAAGGTCCAGCTCGGCGAGTATTCGATGGGTTTTGTGCTCTCGGCCATGAGCCGCCTCCCCTTACCGTGATGCCGCAATATGCGTCACTATTAGCCGAATTCCTAAAGGATGTCCTGCGTGGAACTGCGGTTCACCCTCTCCCCTTCAAGAGGATAAGGAAAGCAGCGTGTGCGCGTGTGCGGTTTCACGTTAGTATCCAGATGTAATCGTCAGCCAATCGGTACTCACAAATGCCACTTGATCCGCTCGCAAAGCGCTTGTTGACCATGATGGCCGCGGCGGGTCCCGCAGCGCGCGCCCGCCCGAGCGTCGAGGCGCGGCGGCAGTCACTGGCGAAGCTGATGCAGTTTGCGCGCGCCGAGGCACCCGGCGTTGCAACATCCGACGGCACGCTGCCCGGCCCCGGCGGCGAGCTGGCCTACCGTCTCTATGCGCCGGAGAACGCCGCACCGCGAACGCCGGGCTTCGTGTTCTTCCACGGCGGCGGGCTCGTCGCCGGCAGCATCCAGACCCATGACCGCGTCGCCGCCGGCATCGCGCACGTGACCGGTTGCCGCCTGGTGTCGATCGACTACCGCCTCGCGCCCGAGCACAAATTCCCGGCCGCGATCGACGACGCGATCGCCGCGACCGAATGGGTGGCGCGGAACGCAGATCTCCTCGGCATCGACGCCGAGCAACTGGTGGTCGGCGGCGATTCCGCAGGCGCGACGCTAGCGGCCGTCGTGTGCCAGGAGGCGACACGGAACGCCGGGCTTTCCATCGTCGCGCAATGCCTGATCTGCCCGGTGCTTGATTTCGAGGAGACTTCGCCCTCACGCGAGGCCTTTGCCGAAAATCACCTGATCGATCGTGTCACGATCGACGCCGATCTCGCCGATTATCTGCCTGACGGCATCGACGCCGCCGATCCCCGCATCTCGCCGCTCCGCGCGACGCGACTGGCCGGTTTGCCACCGGCGATCATCCACACCGCCGAGTTCGACCCGATGCGCGACGAGGGCAACGCCTACGCACGCAAGCTGCTGGCGGCCGGTGTCGTCGTCGAGCATGTCTGCCACGACGGCATGGTTCACAATTTCCATGCCATGGGCGCGATCCTGCCGCAGGCGCAGCTCGTGCTGTCGCAGATCGGCGAACAGGTCCGCCGCGCCGTGGGTGGGTGAGCCTCCCGCAGTTTGATTCAAATTTTAGCTAATTCGGCAACAATCGTTAGGGTTACTTCGTCGATCTCTAGACGAATTATTGCCGGCTTTACCACCCGCCTCTAACACGAGGACGGCGGATAACGCACATTCAAGTTGCGACCCGCTGGACGCGGAGGTGGACGATGCGCAACGAAACGATCGCTATTCACGCCGGCTACGAACCTGAAGCGACCACCCATGCGGTCGCCGTGCCGATCTACCAGACCGCGGCCTATGCGTTCGACAGCGCCGATCATGGCGCAGCTCTCTTCAATCTCGAAACGGAAGGCTATCGCTACAGCCGCATCGCCAATCCGACCACCGCTGTGCTGGAGAAGCGCATCAGCGAGCTCGAAGGTGGCGTCGGCGCGCTTGCGGTCGCAACCGGACAGGCGGCGCTGCATTTCGCCTTCGTCAACGTCGCCGATCACGGCGGCAACATCGTTTCCGTTCCGCAGCTCTACGGCACCACGCATACTCTGCTCTCCCACATCCTGCCGCGCCAGGGCATCACGGGCCGCTTCGCCGAGAGCGACAAGCCCGAGGCGATCGCAAAGCTGATCGACGAGAACACGCGCGCGGTGTTCGCCGAGACCATCGGCAATCCTGCCGGAAATGTCTGTGACATCGAGGCGCTGGCGAAGATCGCGCATGCTCATGGCGTGCCGCTGATCGTCGACAACACGGTGGCGACGCCGATCCTGCTCAAGCCGTTCGATTACGGCGCCGACATCTCCGTGCATTCGCTGACGAAGTTTCTCGGCGGCCACGGCACCACGCTCGGTGGGGCCATCGTCGACTCCGGGCGCTTCCCGTGGGCGCAGCACGCCGCACGCTTCCCGGCCTACAACACGCCGGACGCGTCCTATCACGGCCTCGTCTATGCCGAGCGCTTCGGCAAGACCGCCTTTATCGAGCGCGCGCGCAGCATCTATCAGCGCACCATGGGCTCGGTGCTGTCGCCCTTCAACGCCTTCCTGTTGCTTCAGGGTATCGAGACCGTGGCACTGCGCATGGAGCGCCACGTCGAGAACGCGCGCAAGGTCGCAGAGTTCTTGCGCACTGACCCGCGCGTGGCCTGGGTCAATTATGCAGGCTTCCCGGACAGCCCGTATTATCCGCTGGTGCAGAAATATCTCGCGGGCAACGGCTCGTCCTTGTTCACCTTCGGCATCAAGGGCGGCATGGAGGCCGGCAAGGCGTTCTATGACGCGCTCGAGCTGATCACGCGGCTCGTCAACATCGGCGACGCGAAATCGCTCGCCTGTCATCCGGCCTCGACCACGCACCGGCAGATGTCGGCCGAGCAGCAGCGCGCCGCCGGCGTGCTGCCGGAGACGATCCGCCTCTCGATCGGCATCGAGCATATCGCCGATATCATCGAAGACATCGACCAGGCGCTGGCAAAGGCCTGCCCGTCGGAACGGCTTCAGGCTGCGGAGTAGACGGCAGCGCCGATGACCATCTTGGTCGACAAGGATCAAGGTATCTTGAGCCCTGCCCTGGTGCCGGCGCTGGAGGACGCGCGCGGCGGTGGCCGCGAGATCACCATCGGGCTGATCAACAACATGCCGGATCCGGCACTGAAGGCGACCGAGCGACAGTTCATGAAGCTGTTGCAAGCCGCCGCCGGACGACGCAGCATCCGCTTCCAGTTTTTTTCGCTACCGTCGGTCAAGCGCTCGCCGGAGGCGCGCTGGCATGTCGAGAGCGAATATTCCGATCTCTCCGATCTGAAGCGGCGAAGATTCGACGGATTGATCGTGACCGGCGCCGAGCCGGTCGCGCCCGATCTCGACCAGGAGCCCTACTGGCACGATCTCACTGACATCATCGACTGGGCGAGGACCAACACGCGCTCGACGATTTGGTCGTGCCTTGCCGCCCATGCGGCGGTGCTGCATCTCGACCGGATCGCGCGGCGGCCGCTTGCCGCCAAATGCCACGGCATCTTCGACTGCGAGACGGTCGGCAGCGATCCGCTGACGCGCGCCGCGCCAGCGCATCTCAAAGTCTCGCATTCGCGGCTCAACGAGGTCACGGAAGCCGACCTCACCAAGCATGGCTACCAGGTGCTGACACGATCGGCGAAAGCCGGTGTTGACGTTTTCGCCCGGCAATATGCCAGCCGTTTCGTATTCTTCCAGGGCCATCCCGAATATGACGCGCTGTCGCTGCAGCGTGAATATCTGCGCGATATCGGCCGCTATCTTGCGCGCGAGCGTGAGACCTATCCGGCGGTGCCCGTGAGCTATTTCGACGCAGCGACCGAGGAGAAGCTGATCCGCTTCGAAAAGCGCGCCAGGCATCAGCGTCATCCGGCAATGGCGAGCGAGCTGCCCGCGCTGAATTTGCGCAGCGATATCGCCGCAGGCAGCGCTGCGGCAGTGCTTTTCAGGAATTGGCTCGATTTTCTCGCCGAGGATGCGGCCACGCCGCTGTCTCTGCGCTAAGGAGCCGAGCAGGCTCTCCGTTAGGCTTAACGAATCGTTAAGCTTGCGTCAGGCCGAGGGCGGATGGTTCATTGCTACCGCCCCATTTGGAAATACAGGGAAACAACCCCGGTGTGGTCGGCAATCAACGGACGCGTCAGCAATCGGCTGGCCCGGCATTTCGCGGTCTCGCCGCACCGGCTGTCGGCACATGCGCCGATGGTCAGCTTCACTTTCGATGACGCTCCTGATAGCGCCGCGAGCCATGGCGCGCCCATGCTGGAGGAGTATGGCGGCCGCGCCACGTTCTATCTGGCCGGCAGCCAGATCGGGCAGCGATCCGTCCACTGGCTCGGGCTGTCCAACGACGCCCTCCTGCGGCTTCACGACCGCGGCCACGAAATCGCCTGCCACACGTTCTCGCATCGCCGCGCGGCGGATCTCGACGAGGCCACGCTCGCACGCGAGATCGAGCAGAACCGCAACTATTTTCACGCGCTCGACCCAACGATCAAGCTCGAGAATTTCGCCTATCCGTATGGTCTCGCCTCGATCTGGCGCAAGCCGCAGCTCACCAAGAGCTTCCGCTCGTCGCGCGGCATTCTTCCCGGCGTCAATCGCGACGTCATCGACCTGCAGCTGCTTCGTTCCACGCCCTTGATCGACAGGGACATCGATACCGGCGGCATCGATCGCTATTTCGACGAGACCGCCGCGAGCGGCGGCTGGCTGATCTTCTACGGCCACGACGTCGTCGACCAGCCGAGTCCCTATGGCTGCTCGCCGTCGCTGTTGCACCACGCATTGAAAGCGGCCCAGAAGCGCGACGTTCCGATCGTGACGGTCGCCGAAGCCTTGCGGCGAATCGGGGCGTAGCGTCCTTCTTCCCTTCTCCCCTTGCGGGAGAAGGTGGCGCGAAGCGCCGGATGAGGGGTCGCTTCAGCGAATTCAAACGCGAAAGGTTCACTCGCGGAGAGAACCCCTCACCCGCCTCGCTTCGCGAGGCGCCCTCTCCCACAAGGGGAGAGGGCTGGGCACTGCCCGTGTTGCGCAAACACACTTGCCACCGCGGCCCCGCCATGCGACTGCCGTGGGCCGAATCTCACGGCCCGGTCCGACACGCCCATGTCCGCCCCCTCCACCGCTTCCCAACCCGCGCCGGTCGATGGCCGCAACGCATTGTCGGTGCTGCATTCGGTATTCGGGCTCTCCGGTTTCCGTGGCGCGCAGGGCGAGATCGTCAGGCATGTGACGTCGGGCGGCAATTGCCTGGTGCTGATGCCGACCGGCGGCGGCAAATCGCTGTGCTACCAGTTGCCGTCGCTCTTGCGCGAAGGCTGCGGCATCGTGGTGTCGCCCTTGATCGCGCTGATGCGCGACCAGGTCGCGGGCCTGATCGAATCCGGCGTCAACGCTGCCGCGCTGAACTCCTCGCTGACGCCGCAAGAGGCCTCCGAGGTCGAGCGGCGGCTCATCGCGGGCGATCTCGACCTGCTCTATGTCGCGCCCGAGCGGCTGGTCACGCCGCGCTGCCTGTCGATGCTGGCGCAGGCCAGGGTCGCTCTGTTTGCGATCGACGAGGCGCACTGCGTCTCGCAATGGGGGCATGACTTTCGTCCTGAATACGTTGCGCTCTCGGTCATCGCCGAGCGCTTTCCCGACGTGCCGCGGATCGCGCTCACCGCCACCGCCGACGAGCTGACGCGTAAGGAGATCGTCGAACGGCTGCAACTCTCTGGCGCGCCGCAATTCGTCTCCAGCTTCGACCGGCCGAACATCCGCTACGAGATCGTCGACAAGCGCAATTCGGTGGCGCAATTGAAGGAATTCATCCGGGAACGCCATGCCGGCGATGCGGGCATCGTTTATTGCCTCTCTCGCAATCGGGTCGAGGAAGTCGCTGCCGCCTTGAGCGATGCCGGCATTCCGGCGCTGCCCTATCATGCCGGGCTCGACGGCAGTGTGCGCTCGCGCAACCAGGATCGTTTCCTGAACGAGGACGGCATCGTCATCGTCGCGACCGTCGCCTTCGGCATGGGCATCGACAAGCCCGATGTGCGCTTCGTCGCGCATCTCGACCTGCCCAAGAGCATCGAGGCCTATTACCAGGAGACGGGACGCGCCGGCCGCGACGGCGATCCATCCGCCGCTTGGATGGCTTATGGCCTCTCGGACATTGTGCAGCAGCGCCGGATGATCGACGAGTCCGGAGCATCCGACGAGTTCAAGCGGGCATCGATCGGCAAGCTCGACGCGCTGGTTGGGCTTGCCGAGACCGCACATTGCCGCCGCAGGCGGCTGCTCGCCTATTTTGGCGAGACGGTTACGGCGGAGAATTGCGGCAATTGCGACAACTGCCTGACACCGCCGCAGATGCGGGACGGCAAGGTGCTGGCGCAGAAGCTCCTGTCCTGCGTCTATCGCACCGGACAGCGCTTTGGCGCCATGCACCTGATCGACGTGCTGGTGGGACGCCTGACCGAGAAGGTGACGCAGTTCGGTCACGACAAGCTCACGGTGTTCGGCATCGGCCGCGAGCTCAACGAGAAGCAATGGCGCACGGTACTGCGACAATTGGTGGCGATGGGGCATTTGCAGAGCGACAGCGAAGCCTTTGGCTCGCTGAAGCTGACGGAATCCTCGCGCGGCGTCTTGCGCGGCGAGACGGAAGTCTGGCTGCGCGAGGAAGCCCCAGGCACGCGCCTTCGCGCCAGCCGCGCGAAATCTCGTCGCGGCGATCTTGCGCCGGCGTCGAGCGCGCCGCAGGGCGACGTCGATCCCGAATTGCGCGCGCGCCTGCGCGCCTGGCGCTCCGAAGTCGCCCGCGAGCGCGGGGTACCAGCCTATGTCGTGCTGCACGATGCAACGATCGACGGCATCGTGCGCGCCTGGCCGACGACACTGGATGAATTGCGCAACGTGCCCGGCATCGGCGACAAGAAGCTCGAGCACTACGGCGAGGAGCTGCTGCGGCTGGTCAGGACGCGGTAGGGCGCGCAAATATCTCTGCTGTCATCCCGGACAAGCGAGCGCTGATCCGGGATCCATACCGCGGAAACCATCGACTGCGATCGGTAGGAGTACCGAACCACGAGTCTTCGCCAAACTACACCCTGTGGGTATGGGTCCCGGCCTTCGCCGGGACGACACCAGTGAGGGGACGAAATTCGGCCCGCCTCACCCGTTCCGGAACGCGTAGGCGTAGCCGTTGAGCGCGGGTGCGCCGCCGAGGTGCGCGTAGAGAATCTTCGCGCCCTTCTCGAAATAACCCTTCTTGGTAAGGTCGATCAGGCCCTGCATCGACTTGCCCTCGTAAACGGGGTCGGTGATCATGCCCTCGAGACGCGCGGTGAGGCGGATGGCTTCCTTTGTCTCTTCCGACGGCACACCGTAGGTGGGATAGGCGTAGTCCTCGACCAGCACGACGTCGTCTTCGACGATCTCCTTGCCGAGCTCGACGAGTTTTGCCGTGTTCTGCGCGATCGAAAGAACCTGTGCCTTGGTCTGCGCCGGCGTGAAGGAGGCGTCGATACCGATCACTTTTCGCGCACGGCCGTCCGCGGCGAAACCAACCAGCATGCCCGCATGGGTCGAGCCGGTGACGGTGCAGACGATGATGTAGTCGAACTTGAAGCCGAGGTCCTGCTCCTGCTTGCGCACCTCTTCGGCGAAGCCGACATAGCCGAGACCGCCATATTTGTGCACGGAGGCACCGGCGGGAATCGCGTAAGGCTTGCCGCCCGCTGCCTTCACTTCCTCGAGCGCCTGCTCCCAGCTCTTGCGGATGCCTATGTCAAAGCCGTCCTCGACGAGACGCACGTCGGCGCCCATCACGCGCGACAGCAGGATGTTGCCGACGCGGTCGTACACGGCGTCCTCGTGCGGCACCCAGGCTTCCTGCACCAGGCGGCACTTCATGCCGATCTTGGCCGCGACCGCGGCGACCATGCGGGTGTGGTTGGACTGCACGCCGCCGATCGACACCAGCGTGTCGGCATTCGAGGCGATCGCGTCGGGAACGATGTATTCGAGCTTGCGCAGCTTGTTGCCGCCATAGGCGAGACCGGAATTGCAGTCCTCACGCTTGGCATAGATCTCGACATTGCCGCCGAGATGTTTTGAGAGCCGCTCCAGTTTCTCGATGGGGGTCGGCCCGAAGGTCAGTGGATAGCGCTCGAACTTTTCCAGCTTCATGCAAAATCATCCCGATTTGGCGTTGAACTCGGAAAAGCAACTATCACCTCTCCAATGAAATGTGCTCTCAAATGCTACGCCAACAATGCGCTAAACTTGCAGCCAATGTGAAAATAGGTATTATTTCTTTCATAATATGATCTAAATTCGGAATCTTCTTCCATGTCGGGAAGACTCGACCGCACCGATCTTAAGATATTGCGATTGCTGCAGAATAACGGCCGGCTCAGCAACGCGGAGCTGGCCGAAGCGGTCGCCATCAGCCCTGCCACCTGTCATCGCCGCACCCAGCGCCTGTTCGAGGACGGCTTTATCGCCTCGGTGCGCGCGATGGTCGCGCCGAAGAAGGTGGCGAAGGGCACGCTGGTGATGGTCGGCGTCGTGCTCGACCGCTCGACGCCGGAGAGCTTTGCGCTCTTCGAGCAGGCGGTGGCGAAGCTGAAATGCGTGCTCGACTGCCACCTCGTCGCCGGCGATTTCGATTATTTCCTGAAAATCCGGGTCGGCGACATGGAGGACTTCAACCGCATCCATGGCGAACAGCTCATCGCGCTGCCGGGCGCGCGCCAGACCCGCACCTTCTTCGTGATGAAGGAGGTCGTCGACAACGCGCCGCTGGAGTTCTAGAGCATGATCCGGAAAAGTGTGCAGCGGTTTTCCGAAAAGGTCATGCTCAAACAATAGAAGCACGCGCGCGTCACGAGACCTGCTCGGCGACGCGCTCCGCCGCAGCCACGCCGCGCTCGCTGTCCTCGGGCCGCATCGCGACCACCGAGATCAGGCCGAGACCGACGCCGATCATGACGTAAAAGATCGGCGCGAGCGGAGAGCCCGTGAGCGCGATCAGCCAGGTCACGAAGAACTGCGCGAAGCCGCCGAAGATCAGCACCGCGACGTTGTTGACGATCGCAAGCGCCGTCGAGCGAACGCGGATCGGGAACAGCTCGACCAGCGTGGTGCAGTAGACGCCGAGGAAGAATGCGCTGAAGAAGCCGATCACGACCTGGGCGACGAGGAGCCTTGCGATCGACGGCTCGGAGATCACCCAGGCATAGAGCGGATAGAGCGAGACGAAATACCCGGTGAGCGAGGCAAGCAGCAGCGGCTTGCGCGGATAGCGGTCGGAGACAGCGCCGGCGACGGGGACGACGACGACCATCACGATTGCCGCGATCATCTGCACCAGAAAGCTCTGCATCAGCGGCAGCTTCAGCACTTCCTTGGCATAGGTCACGGTATAACCGAAAGTGACGTAGAACGAGACTGCGCTCGCGACCACCATGCCCATGCCGATCAGGAAGTTGCGGCCAGGATGTTTCAACGCGGCGATGAAGCGCTCCTTGTGCACAGCCGCCATGTTGCGCTGGGAGGCTTCGGGCTCGACGACCTTGGCGCGCATGTAGAGCAGGATCGGAACGATCACGAGCCCGACGAAGAACGGGATGCGCCAGGCGCCGGCCGCGAGCTGCTCCTGCGTGAACGTGAGCGTGAGGATGGCACCGAGCACGGCACCGAGCACGTTGGCCATGAGCTGGCCTGCGATCTGCCAGGAGCCGTAGAAGCCGGTGCGGCCGGCAGGCGCAGCCTCGATCAGATAGGCGGTCGAGGTGCCAAACTCACCCCCAACGGAAAAGCCCTGGAGCAGCCGCGCCAGCAGCACGATCAGCGGCGCGGCGATGCCCGCCGTCGCATAGGTCGGCGTCAGCGCGAGCAGCGCGACCGAGAGCGCCATGATGCCCATGCCGAGCGTCATCGCCGCCTTGCGTCCCTTGCGGTCGCCGAAATAGCCGAGCACGAGGCCGCCGACCGGCCGCATGAAGAAGCCGGTGCCGAACAGCGCCGTGGTGAGCAGCAGCGCGTTGATCTCGCTGCCCGGAACCTTCGGGTCGACCGGGAAGAACAGGTTCTTGATGACCGGCGTCATCAGCGCGAACACCGTGAAATCGTACCACTCCATCGCATTGCCGGCGATCGCCGCCACGATGGCTTTTCTGTTCGTCTGCATCTCGCGCTTGCCTGTCCGGTTGCTGGGTTACTCGGCGGGTTGGGGAGTGGCGTCGGCGTCGGTCCATTCGTCGCCGAGGATCTCGGCCGTGGCGAACGCCTTGAGATTGGCGAAGTGAAGCTCGCGATCCTCGACGAAGAGCCGGCGGACGATGCCGCGGGCGAGCCGGTCAGCGCCTTCGCTGATCGCGGGGATATCGCCGGAGAGCTTGCCGTGGCTGAGCGTCGCCGGATAGTTGAAGCAGTAGAGCCGCGACAGCATCGGACAGGCGCCGGCCACTCTCTCCTGGAACTGGAAGATGTCGCCGAGGTCGGGCGAGCCTTCCAGCTCGGCATTGTCCATACCCACGGGCGCCGGGAAGCGATCGCGCCAGAAGCGGATATGCGGGGCGAACTCCTCAAGCTCGGGCCGCAACGCGAGGTCGACCTTGAAGCCGGTGCCGAAGATGATGAAGTCGGTCTCATAGCGACCCTTCGGCGTCGTCACGACGAGATGATCGCCTTTGACGGCGAGATCGTCGATCGGGCTTGCGAGATGGAAACGCGCGTGTGGATAGCCGGAGACGCGCAGCACGCTCTGCCGCGGCGGCGGCGTCTGCGCTTTCAGCGTGTGATCGAGGAAGCGCCATTTCCATGCGTCGGTGAGGCCGGCAAAGCCGTGCACGACACCCTGGCTGCCGATGCCGGTGAATTTGTTGATGCGCGGAATGTCGGCACGGCGAATGAACAGATCGAGCCGCGCAGCGCCGCTCTCCAGCGCCACCGCCGCATTGTCCATCGCGGATGCGCCAGCGCCGACCACGGCGACGCGCCTGCCGCACAGCTTTTCGAAGTCGATCGCATCGGACGAATGCGCCCAGAAGTGCCGATCGATGCCATCGGCGAGCGGCGGCACATAGACCCCGCCGAGGCCGTCGCGGCCCGTCGCCAGCACGACGTGACGCGCCAGGATTTTTCGCGGCGCGCCGCGCTCGCTGACGTCGAGCTCGAACAGCTCGTCGGCACGCGCGTGGATGCGCTCGACCGTCACCTCGTTGCGGACCGGCAGGTTGAGCACCTTGCGGTACCAGACGAGATAATCCATCCACATCGTGCGCGGCGCGCGGTCGAGCGCCTTCCAGGCGTCGCGGCCGTATTGCGCTTCATAGAACGCGCGGAAGGTCAGCGCCGGCATGCCCATCGCGGGGCCGGTCAATTCCTTCGGCGAGCGCAGCGTGCGCATCCGCGCGAAAGTGACCCATGGCCCTTCTTTGCCTGCGCGCGCACGATCGAGCACCAAATGGTTGTCGACGCCGAGCCGCTTCAACATGGCCGAGGCAACGAGGCCCGCCATGCCGGCGCCGACGATCACGACGTCGACGACGGCCTCGCCCTCCACGGCGCGCCGCGGAACCCAGGATTTGGCCGGCAATTCCAGCCACGAGAGGTCCTGCTTGAGTCGCTCTTCGAGCGTCGCGAGGCCGGCTGCGTTTGGCGTCATCGTCGTCATGAATTGGCCTTCTCGAATTCGTCGACCGCCTCATCGGGTTCGAGGCTTGCGGCCGCGCCGCTGTGCAGCTTCGCGCCGGGCATCAGCGCCACCGCCGCGCGCAGCGCGCCGTTGAGGGAGGCGACAGTCGGCGTCAGCTCGCGCCCGGTTGGCGAGAGTGCAGCAAACAGAAAGGGAATGGAGACATCGAGACGCCGGGTGACGACGCCTTCCACCGGAAGGCTCGACGTCAGCACCGGCTCGACGATGGCGATGCCGAGCGACTGCTTGGCCATCGCGATCGCGGTCATCGAGGAATTGGTGTCGATGACCTCTGCGGGCACCACCGCCTCGCGCTCCAGCGCTTCGTCCACCCGGCGGCGCAGCCGGTAGGGATTGGCCATCGTCAGAAGCCGGCCGCCGCTGAGATCTTTCAGCCGGATCACCTTCTTCTTCGCGAGCGGATGATCCATCGCGAGGCAAGCGACACACGGCACCTCGCAGACCCATTGCACGTCGAGGCCGGGATGCTGGACCGGCAGGCTGGCGAGCCCGAAATCCACCGATTGCGACAGCACCGACTGCACGACGTTCTCGGCCGAGAGCGCCTGCACATGCACCTGGCCCGGCAACAGCTCGCGCTCCAGCGCGGCAAGCGCAGCCGGGACGAAGCCCGCGGCGAGCGCCGGGATTGCGGCGAGGCTCAGCACCGGAAGCGCGCCGGCGCCGATCGCGTTGGCACGCTGGCGGATGTGCTTCAGGCCCATCAACAGCCGCTCGACCTCGGCATGAAACAACACGCCCTTCGCCGTCGGGCTGATGCGCGGTCCATTGCGGGTGAACAGGAGGTAGCCGACATCGGCCTCGAGGTCCTGGATCTGCCGCGTCACCACCGGCTGCGAACGGCCGAGCAGCCGTGCCGCGCCGGTGATGCTGCCGGCCGACATCACCGCCGCGAAGGCCTCCAAGAGCCGGATGTCGATAATTTCATTGTTCATGGACGGGCTGCTTGCATTATTCGATTATAGAATGAACAATATTTCTTGATGCGCAAGAAGAATTATGAGAGATTTTTGTCATGCCAAAGGAGCCAGCCCCTTTCCGCCATCAAAACCCGGCCGGACCGGCCTACAGGCGCGGCTGGGTCGACGAGGCTGTGGCGGCGATCGAAGCGGACCAGTGCCGCACGGCTGATACGCACCTGATCCGCCTGATCGTGCCGGCGCTCACCGGCATCGACATCTATCTGAAGGATGAATCGACCCACCCGACCGGCAGCCTGAAGCATCGTCTGGCGCGATCGCTGTTCCTCTACGCGCTCTGCAACGGCCACATCCGCGAAGGCACGCCGGTGATCGAGGCCTCGTCGGGATCGACGGCGGTGTCGGAAGCCTACTTCGCGCAGATGATCGGCGTGCCCTTTTATGCGGTGATGCCGCGCACGACCTCGGCGGAGAAGATCGCCGCGATCGCGCATTATGGCGGCAACTGCCATCTGATCGACGATGGCCGCGCGCTCTATGCGGAGGCCGCCGCGCTCGCCGCGCGGCTGAACGGCCACTACATGGATCAGTTCACCTTTGCCGAGCGCGCTACCGACTGGCGCGGCAACAACAACATCGCCGAGTCGATCTTTACCCAGCTCAAGGGCGAGCCGCGCCCGGTGCCGGACTGGATCGTGATGGGCGCCGGCACCGGCGGCACCTCGGCGACCATCGGGCGCTATTTGCGCTATCGGCAATATCCGACGCGACTGTGCGTTGCCGACGTCGAGCATTCCGCCTTCTTCGACTGCTTCCACACCCAGGACCGCACGCAGATCTGCGAGCGGCCCTCGCTGATCGAAGGCGTCGGCCGTCCGCGCTGCGAGCCCTCCTTCGTGCCCGGCGTGGTCGACCGCATGATGAAGATTCCGGACGCCGCGACGATCGCCGCGATGAATTTGCTGACACGCCGGCTGCGCCGGGCGGTCGGCGGATCCACCGGCACCAATTTCCTGGCGTTGTGCCGCATCGCCTCGCAGATGCGCAATGCGGGCGAGACGGGATCGCTGCTGACGCTGATCTGCGACTCCGGCGACCGTTACCGGCAGACCTATTACGAGCCGCAATGGCTGGCCGCACGCGGACTCGATCCCGCACCTTATGAAGCCGAGTTGTCGGCCCTCCTGGAAACGGGCAAGCCGCTCAGCTTTGCGGTCGCGGATGTGGCAAACCCACAGAGCTCGCGAGGTGGCGCGTGACCACGCTGATCGAAACGATGGCCGGCGTGCCCGAGGGGTCGCGGCTCGGTCAGGCGCTGAAAGCGCGCGCCGAGATTCTGCGCCTGAGCGAAGCCGCCCATGACGCGGTTCTGCTGCCGCGCGAACCCGGCGGACTGAGCCACGGCCTGCGCGCGGCGCTCGCGGCGCGCATGTGCCGGCATGTCGGCGATGTCGCGCTGACCGCGCACTACGAATCCTATCTCGCGCATTCGCATGATCTGGATGTCGCCGCCCTCGCCGAGCCCGGTGGCACTTGCGGCAATGTGCTGAACGACGCCATGGCGCGCCACGCCGACCTGTTGACGCTCTCCCCGCGCAAGGCGACACGACTGGACGTCGAGACACTGAAAGCCGCAGGCGTCGGCGAGGCCGACATCGTGCGGCTGTCCGAGCTCGCCGCTTTCGTGAACTATCAGTTGCGGGTTGTTGCGGGCCTGAAACTTCTCCAAGCAGTCGAGGCCCGATGAGCGAGGTCGTTCACACCTTCACCGCCACGATCCCGACCTGGTCGCCTTACGTCACTCCGGTCGAGCTCGCATCCGCAACGCCGGAGCAGCTCGCGGCGATGAAGGTCACGCCGTCGAACAAGGGCGTCTCGCCTTACGTGCTGACTTTGGCGCATGATCCGGAATCGCTCGAGGTTCGCTCGCCGCTGTTCAACATGATCATGTATGGCAAGGACGGCCTGTCCTCAGCGGAGCGCGAGCTCGGTGCGCTGAGCGCCTCCATCGTCAATCGCTGCATCTATTGCGCAGCCGTCCACGCCTCGCGCTTCATCGGCCTCTCGGGACGAAACGATGTCGTCGAGCAGATCTTTGCCGACGAACGCGACGCGAAGCTGGAGACGCGGCAGCAGGCATTGTTCGATTTCGCCACGAAACTCTCGACGACGCCGATCGAGGCCACGACGGATGATGCACACCGGCTGGCTGACGCTGGTCTCAGCGAGCTCGAGCAGCTCGACCTCGTGCTCTCGGCCGCGATCTTCGGCTGGGCCAACCGGCTGATGCACACGCTGGGCGAGCCGGTGGCGTGAGCTGGGCGCAGCCGGGTCGGACGTCAGTCCTCCCAGGTCCTGACGTTGAGTGACGGCGCCAGAAAATCGGTCCAAAGAAGATAACCGCCCAGCAAGGCCAAGGAGCCGCCAACGAAGAGAAGGCGATAGTAGATCGTTTCGCGCAAAAACAGCTCAACACCTGCGATGTACAAGCCTGCAGCGAACATCGCGCTGGCAAGCGCAAAAACGACGAACTTTCGCATCCAAAACGCTCTCTTGATCAGACCTGCCCGCCTTTGTCGGTGGACTAGAGAGCCCGGTTCGAAAGTGTGCCAGCAATTCCGTCGGACCAGGGGTTACTGCGCGACCGCAGCGTCGCGAAGCGCCTTCGCAAGCTCGGCAGCCGCGGCCGGATTAGCCGGCAATGCGGCCTCCGACGTCACGGCGGCCGAGATATCGCGGGCAAGTCTCTTGGACGGGCAATTGTCGTGGGCAGTCACGACCGTGACGATGTCGTGCTCGGGGAAAACCATGATTGCCTGACAGTGATAGCCCCAGGCCATGAAAACGTGTCTGTCGGGCATCACCCAGAACTGGTTGGCGTAGCGCAGGTTTGGATCGTAGGAGGCTTGCATGTTCACCGTGGCATGCGTGATCGCCTCGACAAACTCCGGCGGCACCAATTGCCGGCCTGCCCATTCGCCGTGATGCAGATAGAGATAGCCGATCTTGGCCATGTCGCGCGGCTTCAGCTCGAGCCCGCCGGATCCCTGCGTGAGCCCGCGTGGTGCCTCGCGCCAGTATGGCGGCGCGATGCCGAGCGGCTCGAACAGCCTTGTCTTCGCGTACTCCTGCGCGCGCTTGCCGGTCAACTTGGTGATGATGGCAGACAAAAGATATGAATTGCCGCTGTTGTAATAGAACGTTTCGCCAGGCGCATGTGCCATCGGGCGATCGAGAATGAACTTGATCCAGTCGGGACTGTTTCCGAGGTCGATGAGCGATTGCTCCCGGCCGCCTTCAAAGCCCTCCTCCCACTCGAAGCCCGACGTCATGTCGAGCAGGTGTTGCACCGTTATGGATTTCTTCCGCTCGTCGAGATTTGCGATGTCACGATAGGCGAAGAAATCGAGGATGGGGTGATCCAGGCTATCGAGCTGTCCGTCCTTGAGGAGCATCGCAATCAGCGTGGCGGTGACGGCCTTGGTGGCGGAGTTGATGACGTGGGGCGTCTCAGGCGTAGACGGGGCATAGTAGGCATCAAGCACGATCACGCCGTGACGGACGATCAGCAGGCTGTCGAAGCTATGGGTCTTGCCGAACGCGACCCACCTGGCGAGCGCCGCCGGGTCCATGCCCTGCTCTTCGGGAGTGGAGGTCTGCCAACCCGCAGTCGGCCAGATCGTGACGCTTTGTGCACGGGCAATGCGCGGAATTGCGGCAAGAAGAATGCATGCGGTCAGCACAATCCGGATGCATGACTGATGTCTTGGACCGTGACGTCTTGGACCGTGATTTCTTGGACCGGCCACGCCGTCTCCTGCCCTGATCGGCTCTCTCCATGGCATAGCATGGTTGTAGCGGCGTCTCCATGCCACCGCAAAACGACTGCGACGATGTCACGGCAACTTCACTTGCCTTGCGCCAGCCCCCGAGCGACTTTCGCCCCTTCCTGAACGAGGAGATCTGCCGTGCGCCTTCCCATTCTCGATCCAAAAGACCTGAGCAACGAGCAGAAGCCGCTCTATGACGACATGCGAGCGGGCATCAAGGATCATTTCAAGGGTTTTGTGAACATGCGCGAGGACGGTGCGCTGCTCGGGCCCTGGAATCCGTGGCTCCGCGAGCCGCGTTTCGGCGGACCGGTGTGGGAGCTGGTCAAGGCGATCGCATCGAATCCACTGCTGCCGGCGCCGGTGCGCGAGGTCGCCATTCTGGTCACCGGCTCGCATTTCCGCTCCGGCTACGAGCTCTACGCCCACGTGCTGGTCGCGGAGCAGCGCGGCCTGTCGGATGAGAAGCTCGCGACAATCGTGGCCGGCCAGCGGCCCGTCGACCTGACCAAGCAGGAGGCCGTCGCCTACGACGTGGCGTCCGCGCTGGTGAGCGGCGGCGTGCTACCCGAGCTGACCTGGCGCGCGGCGGTGAAGGAGTTCGGCGAGCACGGCGCCGCCGAACTGTCCTATCTCGTCGGCGTCTATTGCATGGTCTCGGTCACGCTGAACACGTTCGACGTGCCGGTGCCGGACTAGACGCCGGCACGCTTGCCCGATTACTCCGCCGCCTTGCTTGCGGGCGGCGGGGGCGCCCAGGCGATGCAGCGATTGCGGCCTTCGGCCTTGGCTTGGTAGAGCGCGTGATCGGCTGCGCCCATCAGCGCGTCGATGCCGGACATGCTGACGCTGGCCTCGGCGATGCCGATGCTCACGGTGACGCCGAACTGGATCTTGTGAGCTGCGATAAGCGAGCTCATCACGCGCTTGCGGATACGCTCGGCGACCGTTCTAGCGCGGGACAGGCTGGTTTCGGGGAGCAGAACCGCGAACTCCTCGCCGCCAAGACGGCCGACGATATCAGACTTGCGCTTGCCATCGAGGCACGCAGCCGCGACCGTCTTGATCGCGGCGTCGCCGACCGCATGACCGTAGCGGTCGTTGACCGACTTGAAGTGGTCGATATCGAGCATCAACACCGAGACGGAGCGATAATAGCGCTGGAAGCGGCTCCATTCGGCATCGAGGCTTTCGAGGAAATGGCGGCGGTTGAACAGGCCGGTGAGCGGATCGGTGGTGGCCAGCGTCTCCAGCATCTTGGCCTTTTGCGTGAGATCGGTGATGTCGACATAGGTCAGCATGCGGCCGCCATTCGACATCGTGGTGCAATGGGCGCGGATGCGCCGGCCGTCAGGCGTCTGAAGGTCGCGCACGTGATCGCCGGCCTTGACCTCTTCCACGCGCTTGCTCGGAAATCTCGCGAGCTCGCTTGGAGGCAGATCGGGCGCGCTGGCACGATGCACGCGCCGCACCAGCGACGCGTAGGCCGGCCGGCCCGCTGCCTCCTCGTCGCTGACCTCCCAGAATCGCCGCATCCGCCGGTTCATGAAGGCCGCGTTCAGGTCGGAATCGAGGAGAAGCACGCCGTCCTGGACGTTCTCCAGCGCATCTCGCAGAAGCTTCAGCTCGTCGGAGGAACGCACGATATCGGTGACGGGCGTGTAGGTCAGCATCCTCCCACCGTCGGGCAGAGGGGTGCACTGCACGCGCATGACGTCGCCGTTGGTTCGACGCAGATCGACCGGCGTGGGGTCTCCTGCCTCGATCTGGCGGACGCGCATCGCAACGAGCGCGTCGAGCTCCGCGGCCGCCACTTCGTAGGCCCCGGTATCCCGTCCGTGATAGAGCAGCGTGAGGATCGACGGATTGCTGTCGGCAACCTCTTCGGGCAGCCGCCACATCTGGCGGAATGACCGGTTGATGAGACGCGCCCTGAGCTGCGCGTCGAGCAGCACGATGCCGGTCGGCACGTGATCGAGCGCCGCGCGCAGCGCCAGCATCTGGCTGCGCATCAAGGCATCGCCGCGCCGTGCAGACGGGGCCTCGTTCCGAACCTCGCCTCCGACCCTGCCGAGTGCGACACCGATCTCGCGGTCGGAACGCCAGACCACGCGGCATGCCAGCAGCTCGTCATCTGCAAGCTTCAACTGGAATTGGTCGGGCACGCCAAGGCCCGTCTCGAGCTGGAGCGTCGCTCCTTCCTCCGACATGCGGCGCACCACGCAATCGAGCGATGATTGCCCGAAGTTGAAGATAATTTTCCCGGCCAGGAACGTTCGTTCCGGCGTCAAGCGGGGCATCACAACCTCCCAGACGAAACCGCTTCCAGTCTGCCGCAATGCCCCTTGTGGCGGGATAACGCAGCTGGCGATTTTGCGGGAAGGCTAACGATCGGTTGACGGATAATGTCGTCGGGCGGACGCGCGGCGTGCGAAAAAGCCTTGTCCATCAGTGAGCGCGAGAGAACGCGCAGCACCTTCATCCAGGGTTTGCTTTACCGAAAATCCACCACGCGGGGAGTCAGTTGCGCACGGCGTAAAGCGGTGTCCGCAGCGTCACTTGATAGGACGGCTTCGGCATCCACGCGATTTGCGCCGTGATGCCGAACAGGCGATTGTCGTTGTCGTCCATGCGGTCGAGGTCGAGCCGCAGGATCGGTTGGGTGAAGGGCTGGATCTGCACCAGGGCGCGGCACCCTCCTCATCCTTGTCGGCGGCGAGCGCCGCGCCGGATGCGCAAAAGCACGCGACGCAACCAAGCGCCGCCTTGCGCATTGATCCGGCGGCGAGCGCGCTCGATATTCGACCTGAGTTGGCCATGCGACAGCCCAAGGATTGGCATTTTTGTGCGGAACGCTTCGCACAAGTTGGGCCTCGATCGCCCGCAGCGTCAAGCCGTATCCGCAATCTGTGGACTACCCGGGCGCGCACCGTTACCCTGCCGTGATCGCAACGACACACTCGCCTGCAGGCTCGAGCAACCAGGACGAGAGAGGATGAAAGCAATGAAGACATCACGCCGTGTTTTGCTGGCCGGAATGGCAGGACTCGTCGCCGCACCGCAGGCCGCAAGCAACGCCTTCGCATCGACCGCCGATGCCGTGGACATGACGGTCGCCGAAGAACGCTTCGCCAGGCTGATCGCAGCCGCGCACGCGCCCGACATCACGCGCGCACGGCACGCCGAGCGCTACGCGGAAACGCATTGGCGCGAATATGTGGCAGCGGCCCGAGCGGTGCTGAGCGCAAGAGGGTGAGCTTCTTCCTCCTCCCGTTGCGTGGGAAGGTGGCATTGGCTGCCTCCGGCAGTCGTCTTTAAAGAACGCCGCGAAGCTTCGGTTATCGCGCCGCATGAGACATTCCATCTGCGCGCTCAAATGAAGGAGACTCTATTCACGGAGAGAGACTCCAAGCGGCACTTCAGGACGACTACGGACTCGAATCTCCGCAGTACTATGGGATGATCGACGCCCACCTCTCCATGACGATGGTTCGATACGGTTTGCCGCGAGCGCGCGACATCATCAGCAACGCATCGGAAACGTCTCCTCACGCATCGAGCAACCGACCCGTAAGCATCCGGACGCTACGTTGAAGCGTCCAATTCTTCGCTTAAGGGTACGCCAAGTTGACGTTTGCAGCCACGCGTTTTGGTCGCCTGCTCTCGCGTTTCCGCTCCGATCGCCGCGGAAATATCGCCGTGATTTTCGCCGTTGCATCACTGCCCGTTCTCGCGTCCGTCGGCGCCGCGGTCGATTACTCCCTCGCAGTGCGGGCGCGAGCCAAGCTGATGGCGGCACTCGACACCGCGGTGCTGGTCGCCACCGCCAAGAGCGAGATCACGAACGCCGCAGCCACGGCACAGAGCAATGCACTGAACACGTACGCCGCGCAGATGTCCGCCTACGGCATGACAACGAGCTCAGTGACCATCACCGTGTCGGACACCGTGACCACCCGGACGGCTACCGGCACGGCAACATTGTCTGTTTCGAATTATTTCATGGGTCTGCTGGGTTACAAGACCATGACGGTGTCGGCGAGCTCGTCGGCGGCGGCCTCGCTGCCGAGCTACATCGACTTCTACGTGCTTCTCGACAACTCGCCATCGCAGGGGCTGGGCGCGACCACCGCTGATATGACCGCCTTGCAAGCCGCAACCTCCGACAGTTGCGCCTTCGCCTGCCACGACACCTATACGTCGAGCTCCAAGAAGACGAAGCAAACCAGCAGCTACTATTCGATCGCGAAGAAGCTCGGCATTACGATGCGGATCGACCTGGTGAGGACCGCGACGCAGTCATTGACGGATACGGCGACGTCAAGCGAGCTCGTCAGCAACCAATACCGCATGGCCGTCTACACAATGGGAAGCGATTGCAGCTCCATCGGCCTGACGACGATCTCATCGCTCACGTCGAGCCTCTCGTCGGTCAAGACGGCCGTCTCTTCGGTCGACCTGATGACGATTCCCTACACCAACTACAACAACGATATGTGCACCGACTTCGACGGCATTCTGTCCTCGATGAACAGCACGATTCCGACTCCCGGAACCGGCACTTCATCCTCGCCGCAAAAGTGGCTATTCTTCATCTCGGACGGGGTCGCCGACTACTACTACCCGTCAAGTTGCTCCGAGACCGTCATCACTTCGTCAGGGCGATGCCAGGAGCCGCTCACGACCACGATCTGCGATACCATCAAGAATCGTGGCATCAACATCGCGATCCTTTACACCACGTATCTCGCGATCACCAACAACAGCTGGTACACCACCTACATCGCGCCCTGGCGCAGCTCGATCGCGACCCAGATGAAGGCCTGCGCAACCTCCGGCTATTACTACGAGGTGTCGAGCGACAGCAGCATCAGCGACGCGCTGACCGCGCTGTTTCAGAAGGCCATCTCCTCTGCACACCTGACGCAATAGCCGCCGCCAAGAGGCTTCGCGCCTTTCGCGCGAAGTCCTCGGACAAAGCGTTGCGGACGAAGCCTTGCGGACGAAGCCTCTAGGACGGAGCTTTGCGGGCGAGCTCAGTCCATCATCTCCCAGAGCCGGTGCGCCAGCACGCCGGCGCGCTTCTCGATCGCCGCCGCGGCGTCGAGCGCGAGATCCTCGCGATAGCGGCCGGCGATCAGCTGCACGCCGATCGGCTTGCCGTCATGCAGGGTCACGGGGACCACGGCGCCGGGCAGCCCGAGCACGTTGATCGCGGAGATGAAGCGGATGTCGTTCCAGAAGATCTCGCGCACGCGCTCGGCACTGAGCGTATCTTCGCGCGGTCCCGGCGTCGGTTTCACCGTGGTCGGCGCCAGCACCACCGGATAGTCCTCGAAGAACAACTGCCAGGCGCGGATATGGCCGTTACGCGCGGCGGTGGCCTGCATCCAGGCCTTGAGATCGAGCACGTTGGCCTTGGTCTTCATGCCGTTCCACGCTTTGTGGAAGTCTTCCGAGGTCACCTTCAGCATACCGGCTTCCTGCATCACCACGGTCTCGTTGGTGATGATGTCGCACCAGGTCTGCCAGACGCCGCTGATGTCGGGCACCTCGACCTCGCTGACACGATAACCGGCGCGTTCGAGATGATCGGCCGCCTGCCGTAGCGCCTCGCGTACCGACGGATCGACGTCCATGTCGTCCGGGATCTTGGCCAGCGCAACCTTGACCTGGCCGTTCGGCTTCGGGCCCGACAGCGGCGCCGGTACCCACCAGGGATCGCGCGGATCGCGCTGACTCATGACCTCGAGCGCCAATCTGATGTCGCCGACATGGCGCGCAAGCGGTCCTTGCGCCGACATCAGATGTGCAAGCATCGGACGCTCTGAGGTGGCGCTCTGGTTGAACGCGGGGATACGCCCCTGTGTCGGCTTGATGGTGGCGACGCCGTTGCAATGCGCCGGCCAGCGCAGCGAGCCGCCGATGTCGTTGCCATGCGCGATGGTGCCGATGCCGGCGGCGACCGCCGCGCCTGCACCGCCGGAGGAGCCGCCGCAGGTGATGTTCTGATCCCAGGGATTGAGCGTCAGTCCGTGCAGGGGATTGTCGGTGAAGCCCCGGAAGGAGAATTCCGGCGTGTTGGTCAGCCCGATGACGATCGCACCGGCCTTCTTGAAATTGCGCACGACCGGCGAATCCGACGGCGCGATGAAATCTTTGTTTGCCGGCACGCCGTTGAAATTGGGCCGACCCTGATAATCGACGTTCTCCTTGATGGTGATCGGCACCCCGTGCAGCAGGCCGAGCTCGCCGCCCTTCGCCCGCTGCCTGTCCGCGACATGCGCCGCCGCGAGCGCCTCCTCCGAGAGATCGACGACGACGGCATTGAGCTTCGCATTGACCGCACGCATCCGCGCCAGATGCGCCTCGACAGCCTCGACCGCCGAAACGGCGCCGGCGCGGATCGCGGCCGCGGTGTCGGCTGCCGACCATTGCCAGATCGCGCCCTTGGGCCGCCGGACTGTGGCAGCTTTGGTGGTCGTCTTCGTTATCTTTCTGGCTGTTTTCTTAGCTGGCTTTTTGGCTGCCTTGACGACGGCGCCCTTGCGCGCGGAGGGCTTGCCGGCCGCCTTCTTCGTTATCATCGTTCTTGACGCACTCTTTTTCTTCGTTGCAGCCTTGGCCACTCTTTTCTCCTGATTTTGCGTCGCGGAGGTTACGGGCGGCACGCGCGCATGTACAGGTGCGTTTCTGGATGCAAACGTGAATGAGCGATGCGGCGTATTGTCAGTGGCGATCGCCCGGCAAGAGCTGCTTGTGGTCCGGCAGCATCTCTTTCAGGCGCTTGTTGTACTCCTCGTCGGAGAGCGGCACGGCCGAGGGAGTGGCGGAGAGAGTGTCAGTCAATCCCCGCGCGCCATTTCCCACTATTTGGAACAGAACAGCGAACCATCGCGAGGAAGTTCACCCCCATCGCATGGGCTTGCTGCCATTCGTTGCGCTTTCCTGGGCGAGTATCGCGATGCGCGTGGCGCGCAGGGCCTCACTTGCCGGAATTTGCAGGATTTCGCCGCGAACCAGATGATCGAAGACGAAGCTGGCAGGCGAGGCGCCCGCGGGCAGGTCGACTTCGCGCAAGGGTCTTGTCGCCGTCTCCACAAGCAGCCGATTTTCAGCGAAGAGAACGTCGGCACGCCCCTTCGTCCCGGCAATCCGCATGGCATAGTCGCCATGCCGCGGAGAAGCTTCGGGCTGAATCCAATCGACTTCAATCGCGAATTGCGGGCCACCATCGCAGGCGAGGATGGCACGCCCCAGAGCGGGAAAGTCCGTCGTGCCGGCAGCCGGGATCGACGAGATCCAGCCGCTGACCGTACCACTGGTGTATCCCGTCAACCAAAGCGCGAGATCAATGTCGTGGACTGTCAGGTCAGCGAGGATGCCTCCATAGGTCGACGGCTCGAACATCCACGCCGGACGACGGCTTGGGACGAGCTTGTGCGGTCCGGTTGTGGTGATGGATACGACGTCTCCAAGCTCGCCACTGTCGATGATCGAGCGGAGCGCAAGCGTGACTGGATAGAAGCGCTTCTCGAGCAGAAGCGTCAGCAGATTGCGACCGGCGAGCGCGTGCTCGATGAGTGCGAGCTGGGCCGAGGTCACCGCCATGGGCTTGTCGGCGATCGCGAATATGCCGCGACGCAAAAGTTCGGTCACGATTGGAGCCCGAAGACCGAATTCGGTGAAGACCGCTACGGCCTGAACCTTATGTGCATCCAAAAGCGCATTCGCGTCGGCGTAGCCGGGCGACATCGTGCGTCGTTCGAGCTCGGCGCGGCGCGCAGCGTCGTAATCGGCGACGGCCACAACCCTGACGTCGGTTCGGTTCGCAATCTCTGAAAGCACATATTCGACATGCGGGTGGGCTGCTCCAATGATGGCGATGTCGAGCGTCTGCGAGGTACTAGCCGGCATGATTGACCTCCGGCGCGACCTCGCTGGGGCGAACGGTCCGACCTTCCGTGGCCGAGCGATAGATGGCGTCAGCCACTCTCGCAGCTTCGAACCCATCCCTGAATGAACTCGCGGTTGGCCGTCGCTCACGGACGGCCCGGGCAAAGTCGCGCCATTGCGCGATATGTCCTTCGATCCCGATGGCCTTGGGATCGCTGGCGGCACTTCCAACTCCGGCCGCACTTGACGGCGCCGCAACGCAGGGAAAATCCCAACGGATGATATGGTCGTTTGCGAGTTCACAACTGCCACGATCCGTGAACAGCCGAAGCATGGCCGGCCGCCCCGGGGGAAGCGCCGTGCTCGTCACGATTACGCCGAGCGTGCCGGACGCGAAGGAGAGCAGCGCCGCCGTCGTGTCCTCGACGACGTGCGCGTGTCCGAGCGTCGCCGTCGTGCCCTGAACACTCTCCACTGTCCCGAACAGCCAAAGCATCAGATCGAGATTGTGAACGCCTTGATTCAGAAGCGATCCCCCGCCGTGCTCCGCTTCGCTGCGCCACGGCTTCTCTGCGTAGTATGCATCGGCGCGGTACCAATGGATCGCCGTCTCGATCAGGCGAGCCTGTCCGAGGCGACCTGCATCGAGCAGATTTTTGATCGCCTGGTGTTGCGGTTCGAGACGGCGCTGCGAAACCACGCCGCACGTCAGTTGCGAGCGCTCGGCCGCGCGGACCAGGGACGCAGCCTCGGCTGGATCGACGCAGAGCGGTTTCTCGACAAGCACGTGCCGTCCGAACTCGATCGCAGCAAGCGCTGCGTCATGGTGAGCCCCGCTCGGGGTGCAGACCACGACTGCATCGATCGCGGCATCCGCCAGCATCGCGCCGGCGGTTGCAAATGTCGGAACAGGTTCGCCATTGGAGCACGCTGCAACTTGCTCGGGCGTGCCGCCGGCGATCGCGGACAAAACGGTGTCGTCGAGTGCCCGGATCGCTCGCGCATGCGTTTCACCGATTGCGCCTGGACCGATCAACCCGATGCGAAGCCGGTTCATTTCTCATCCCTCAAGGGCGGAACGGGTAAGGTCGGCCCGCAACATAGACCGTCTCAGGCGCCAGAGACCCATCTTCGCAGAGACGAAATCGCAACAGATCGGCAGGCGCTCCCACCGTCAGCGCCGGAAGGTTGAACAGCATACGGGGATTGATCGTCGCCAGCCTCAGCGCCTCTGCCAGGGTCAATCCGGCCATGCGTCTGGCCGTCGCTATTCCGAAGGTGAGGCTGACTGCTGCTCCCGCGAGAATGGACGTGCCGACGACTTCCAGCCGGCCGGCCGCTTTCAGTTCGACCTTGCCTCCAATAGGCACGTTATAGATTCCGGGCGCGCAACCCGCGAGCGCGACGGCGTCCGAAACCAGGATTGATCGTTCCAGCCCCTTTGCACGCAGCATTGCCTTGAAGGTCTCGGGAGGAAGGTGATGGCCATCAGCGATGAAGCTCGCCCACAGCCTGTCCTCTGCCAGTTGTGTCCAGATCGGGTTTGGATGCCGGGGCAGCGTGACTGCGATGCCATTGCCGAGGTGTGTTGACAAGATTGCACCCGCCGCGACGGCAGCGGAGATCTGATCTGATCTCGCGCTGGTGTGGCCGAGCGCAACACGTACTCCGCGAGCCTGAAGACCATGCACATACGCGCTGGTTTCCGGCCAGTGCGGCGACATCGTCACGAGGCCAACGAGGTTTCCACTGGCGGCCTGCCACGCGTCGAACTCACTGAGACTCGGCGGTCTGACATGCTCGGCCGGATGCGCACCGCGCGCACCGTCCTCCGGCGCAATATGCGGCCCTTCAATATGGACGAACGGTATCGCGTGCCTGACAAGCGGATCGCTATCGCGCGCCTGCGAAATAGCTTGCAACGCATCGATGATCGCAGCGTGCGATGCCGTGATGAGCGTGGGCGCAAAACGCGACACGCCGCTCTCGTGGACGGCCGTGGCCAGATCGCGGACGGTCTCGGGATCGGGGCGGGCATTGAGATCGTGGCCCCCAAAGCCATTCAATTGCAGATCGAACAGGCCGAGCGATAGCCATAGCCCATCATCCGGTCCGCCGGGAAGGATGTCTGAAATTCGACCGTCCTGAATGACGACGGTGCGAGGCTGTCCGGTTTCCGGGTCGCGGCCCGAGACGCGCGTTGCCATATCCGTCATGCGCGCGCCGGTGTTTGCAGCGAGAGCTGTGGCGGCGTGGAATCCTGGTCGAGATACAGCGCACATCGCGGATGCATGCGGAGAGCACTCGCCGGGCAGGCGGGTCCGATCGGGCCGTACAAGGATCGCTCAACGGCGGTGCGTTTGGACGCGCCGGGCACGACGCAAAAAAGCCGGTCAGCATCCAGCAGCCGGGGAATTGTCAGCGTGATCGCGTGTGTTGGAACATCCCCGAGGGTCGGGAAGCACCCATCGTCGACTTGCTGCTGTCGGCAGATCGCGTCGAGTTCGACGATCTTGACCTGCTTCGTGTCGTGCAGGTCGGCGACCGGCGGGTCATTGAACGCCAGGTGACCGTTGACACCTATTCCGAGGCATATGACGTCGATCGGAGCTTCTGCAAGAAGGGTCGCATAGCGCTCCGCTTCTCGGTCCGGATCTGGATCCTGTCCGATCAAGTGAACGGCGCCGAAAGCGACACGCGAGAAGAAGTGACGCGTGAGCCATGCCCCAAAGCGCTCCGGCGCATCCGGGGGGAGTCCGAGATATTCGTCCATGTGGAAGGCTGTCACGCGCCGCCAGTCGATATTGCGCTCCCCTGCAAGGGCGTCCAGCAACTCCATCTGGCTCGGGGCCGCGGCAAATATCATCCGCACGGTGCTTTGCCGCGTCAGCCGGTCGCGGACCGCGACAAGGATGTCCGCAGCGGCGGCCCGGCCCATTGCATCCCGCGATTTAAATGTCGAGATTCCAGGAGTGACCGAAGCCGTCATGCTCATCCATGGTTCTGCTGGGCCTGCCCGTCACCCCCGACGAAGAGAATGTGGTGCAACCGGTTGCATGTCAAGCTTGCACCCCAGACCCTATCGAGGCATGTGTAGTTGGAAGCCACGGATGGGAGGCGGCCTGCGGTGAAGCGCGATCCTGATAGCGGTGGGGAGGGGCGTCCATCGGTCGTGCCGACGATAAGTCAGGTGGCGAAGGTCTCCGGGGTCTCCCGTGCGACCGTATCGCGCGCCTTCTCGCGGCCTGAGATGCTGACCGAAGAGACCGTCCGACGTGTCAAGGAGGTCGCCGACAAGTTGGGCTACGTGCCAAACCAGGTCGCCCGCGCACTTTCGACCGGGCGCCATGGCAATGTCGCTCTTATCGTCTCCGATGTCGCGAACCCGTTCTTTCCGCCGCTCATCCGAGCTGCTCAACTTCGTGCTGACCAAGCGGGGTTGTGCGTTTTCCTGGGCAATTCGGACGAGGATCCTGCTCGTGAGGAGCTGCTGGTCGGCCGCTTCATCGGCCAAGTGGAGGGGCTTGTCCTCGCCTCATCCCGTTTGGACGAAGTGCACATCCGGCGCCATGCGACGCGTCGGCCGTTGGTTCTCATCAATCGCGATATCGAAGGTATTACAAGGGTATTGATCGACACAGCGCCGGGCGTAGCCGCTGCGATCGCACATCTTGCCGAGCTGGGACACCGCCAAATCGCCTATGTCAGCGGCCCCACGACATCGTGGTCAAACCAGCAACGACGCAACGCGGTCCGGCGCGAAGCGGCGAAGCGCGGGCTCAAGGTGATCGCCGTTCCCGCGCGCCCGCCATCCTACGACACCGGCCGACTCGCAGCCACCCAGATCGTCGCCAGCGGGGTAACCGCAGCGATCGCGTTCGATGACCTGGTCGCTCAGGGTCTGCTGGCAGGGCTCGCTGCGCTCGATGTCAGCGTGCCGCAATCGTTCAGTGTCGTCGGCTGCGATGATGTCCTCGGTGAAACCACCTACCCATCGCTCACCACCGTGTCAGCGCGCTGCGCCGATGCAGGCGATGTCGCGGTCGGCCTCTTGCTCAGCCAGATGAGTGGCGGCGGGTCGGGAGAGATCCGCCACAAGCTGAATTCCCATCTCGTTATTCGCGCCAGCACCGGCCCGGCTCCGGTGAAGCGGAGAAGTCGCTGACGATTTAATCAGTGGCCTCGGAAAGCGGCAGCTGATCACAATTGACACGCAACCGGTTGCATGCGAGCTTTTTCGCAGGATTTGTCCAATTCCGGATGCGAGAGAGACCTTCATGGTGAATCCCGTCGGCAGGTTCGGCTACATGACGCTTCCCGAGGACAGAGATCGCCCAGCGACGTCCGGTCGTCGTTCGTGGATGTCGGCAGCGCTATTGCTGGCTCTGGCTGTCGCTGTACCGGTGTTTGCCTCTCCGGCGTCGGCCGAGAAGCTGACCATATGGAGCGGGTGGCCTGATCTTACCCCGTTCTACAAGCGCGTCGGCGACCAGCTGAAGAGCAAATACCCGGATCTCGAAGTCAGCGTCGAGGCAATTGCCTTGCGTGAGCACGAGAAGCGGCTTGCGCTGTCGCTTCCATCCGGCGCGGCCGGGGACGTCATCGAGATGGAGGTCGAGGCGGCGCGGTATCTCGAGGCCGGCGTCATTCAGGAACCGCCCATCCTCTATAACCACGGTGGGACGCTGCTGGAGGAGAAGGGCGGAAAATGGCGCGCCGCCTACGCGAGCGAGGCCGGTCGCAACGCACTCAAGCAGTATCTCGACAACGTCGTGGTTTATCGGACGGTGACGCCCGAGATGAAGGCGGATGCGGAAGCCTTCGAACTCGGCCAGACGACGATGTTCATCCGGGAATCTTGGGTGATTGGCGACATCGCCAAGAAGGCGCCCAACCTGAAGTACGCCACGGCCCCATTGCCCAAGGGCACGCTGATGGTCCCTGTCGATCTTTACGTGCCGAACAAAGGACCAAAAAACCAGATCGCCTGGGATTTCGTTCAAAAGGCAAGCGAGCCGGAAAATTTGCTCTGGCTGCTCGAGAACACGGCTTGGGTGCCTAACCGCAAGGGGCTCGACTACGCCGCAGTCCTCAAAAAGATCCCGCAGTTCGGCGCATTCGTCAACGTTCCGGCCGACTACGCTTTCTTCACGGTTCCGGCGATCAGTCCTGCGAGTGAAATCCTCACGAGGCTTGCGGCGCGGCTGGAGAAAGCATTCACCGACAAGTCGCTGGCAGGCAACGACGCTGCGATCGATGCTTTCCTGAAGTCTGCGTCTGAGGAAAGCGACAAGATCCTCGCCCGCGAAGACCTGCTGGCCAAACCCTAAAGCGCGATGAGATTAGGATGAATCGTCATCGCGCTTTAGGTTGTTGTTTGAGCATGATCTCCGCGCAAACGCGTTCCGCGCTTGTCGCGAGGGAAAACCGCTCCACACTTTTCCGGATCATGCTCTAGCAGGCTGTTGAAGAAGTCTTCGAGCGACGCGCGATAAATGGGATGTCGTCGCCATTAAGGAGGCAGATTTCACCTTCGAGTGAGCCGTCATCCCGCAGTTCGGCCTAGCCATCACCGTTGGCTGGCTCCATTTCGTCGTTTCCCTGCCAGCCGAACTGGACGGCATCGCCGTCACAGGCTCCATGAATGCAGCCCGTGAGGCAATCGAAGGCGAACTCGCCGCCGTCGTCATCGAACAGGATGTAGGCGCCCGCCACGGCCATGTCGTAGCCTGGTGTCTCGACGACCCGCCATCTACCTCGGATGCTCATGCCGGTGCCGCCAGAAGCTTGGGCAGCCGGATCAGATTATAGGCCGCAAGCGCCAGGACGAAGACGGCATCCACCCGGTCGCGGCCTCGCAGCTTGACCTTGGCCAGGCCAGCGGAACTCTTGATCCAGCCGAAGACTTCTTCGATGCGTTTGCGGCAGCGTTGGCTGATGTCATAGCCGTCGTGACGCGTGGTACGCGCGTCGACCGCCGTCTTGCGCCGCTTGCCGGTCTTACTCAGATGTCCATTGATCGCGATATGCGGAGTAACCGATCTATCTCTCAGGTCATGCACGAACTGCGTGACGTCGTAGGCTTTGTCCGCCCCCAGAGTGACCCGCTTCGCACACCCGCGCCTGTCGATCATGGCAAGCGCAATCTCTCGTTCGGCGGTGCCAGTAGCTTGGCTCACTCCACCTAAAACCGCCAAACCATTGCGGTTCTCCATCAGCGCATGGCCCATATAGCAGAGTTTGGCCGGCTGGCCGTCGCCCTTTTTATAGAGCCTGGCCTCAGGATCGGTCGTGCTCTCATGGGTCTCGTTGGATCGCTTCTCCTTGTGGAAGCTGCGCTCGGCATTGCGTCCCGGACCGTCCTGATCTTTGTCGCTGCCATCCTTCCTCCGGAAGCTCTTGATCGAAGCCCAGGCTTCAATGAGCGTGCCGTCCACCGAGAAGTGATCGCTCGACAAAAGACGCTTCACCTTCGGCTGCGCCAAAAGCGCGTTCAAGAACTTGGCCGCAATCTCACCTTCAAGCAGCCGGTCGCGGTTCTTCGAGAAGGTTGAATGGTCCCAAACCGCATCGTCCACCCCAAGCCCGACGAACCAGCGGAACAGAAGATCGAACTCCATCCGTTCCATCAGATGCCTTTCCGAGCGAACCCCATAGAACGCCTGTAGGAGCATCGCCCGAAGCAGTTTCTCCGGTGCGATCGAGGGCCGACCGAAGTCCGTGTAGAGCTTGCCAAACTCCCCAGAAAGATCGCCCAGCGCCGCATTTGCCAGATCCCTGATCGCCCGCAGCGGGTGGTCGACGCGAACCCGAGCCTCCAGGTCAACATAACTGAACAGCGAGCCAGACCGTTCGTCACTTCCCCGCATCGTGCCACCCCAGCAAAATCCTGATCCTAGGGAATCACGATCCAAAACGCTTCGCCAGAGACTTCTTCAACAGCCTGCTAGACCTTTACCGACAGGGGTGACCCACTCAATCCAGGCGTCGGCCGCGGACCGCCGCTTGCGGGAGGATTCATGCTCACCAAGCCGAAGTGGCTGTTTCCAGTTCTGGCGCTTCTTCCGATCCTCGGGCTCTATGGTTGTATCCGCGTCTATCCGATCGTCGAGACGCTGCGGCTCAGCCTCTACCAATGGAACATCATCTCGCGGCGCAAGCCATTCGTCGGATTCGCCAACTTCATCGAGTTGGCTGGCGACCCGCTGTTTCTCGAGGCGATCTTCAACACCACCATCATCGCCTTCAGCGTCGTCATGATTACCATTCCCGTCGGGCTCGCGCTCGCTGCCCTGATCAATAGTCGGCAAGGGCTGCGACGCAGCGGCTTCTACGAAGCCTCGGTTTTCCTGCCACACGTCGTATCACTGGTACCGGCGGCGATGGCCTGGAAATGGATCTTCGACGCGCGGCTCGGACCGCTCAACGCCCTGATAGGGCTGATCGCGATCCCGGCCCAGTCGTGGCTGTTCGACCCCGTCCTGTCTTTGCTGTGCCTGATCATACTGTGCTCCTGGCAGGCCATCGGCTATGCCGTCCTGATCTTCCTTGTCGGACTCAAGAACGTTCCGGATGCGCTCTACGAGGCAGCGCGGCTCGACGGCGCATCGTCGCTTCAAGCATTCCGCTACATAGCTGTGCCACTGTTGAAGCCTGTCATGCTGTACGTGTCGGTCATTACGCTGATCTCGTCCTACAATATCTATGCGCAGGCCTTCGTGCTGGCATCGGATGTCCAGGGTGCGCCGGGACACCTCGTTCGCGTCCTTGTCCTGGACATGCTCGAAAACAGTTTTCGAAACTATCGGGTCGGCTATGCAGCCGCCGAAGCCGTCATCCTCCTCGCCATCGTCCTTATTCTGACGGGCGCGCAGTTCAGACTTTTCCGCGATCGGAGCCGCGCGTGAGCGAGTCCGATCATCTTGCCGGCGGCGCCGGTCAAAGCCGAATTGCCGGCCTCGTGATTGACGCCATTCTTTGCGCAGTCAGCCTGATGATGCTCCTGCCGCTCGTGTTCCTGATCAGTAACGCGTTCAAGACGCCACCGGAGCTGCTGGCTTGGCCGCCGACCATCGTTCCACATCAGCCGACGCTGGAAAACATTGTCAGCGTCCTGCGCGAAACGCCGCTGTTTCATTGGATCGGTAACACGCTCATTTTCGCAACGCTCTCGACGGTCAGCATCGTCACGACCTCCGCGATCGCAGGTTATGTGCTCGGCAAGTTCGATCTGCCGGGGTTCACGGTCATCTTCGGCATCATCATCGCGACGGCTGTCGTTCCCTTCGAAGTGTACATGATCCCACTCTACCTCAACGTCCAATCCGCTGGACTGTTGAACACTTGGCCCGGGCTCCTGGTCGGCTATCTCGTCATGAGTTTCGGCATCTTCCTGGTGAGGCAATACGTGATGGCGTCGATCCCCGACGAGCTTCTGGAAGCTGCGCGGGTGGATGGGGCCGCGGAGGGCTGGATCTTCCTGTGGATCGTACTGCCGCTGATGCGCGGCCCATTGGGCGCGCTGGCCGTGCTGGCGTTCTTTCAGGCCTGGACCGCATTCGCGTGGCCTCTCGTCGTCATGACCAACAAGGAGACCTATACGCTTGAGGTTGGGCTGGCATTGTTTCAGACCGGCTTCACCGTGGATATCGGTCATCTCAGCGCCGCCGCGGCCCTGGCCCTGGTTCCGAGTGCGCTGTTCTTCTCGCTGATGCGTCGAAATTTCGTGCGTGGCGTCGCCTCCAGCGGCTTGAAGGAGTGACGCCATGGCCTCAGTTGTAGTGACGCCCCAGAAACGCCCGAAACCTCTCGGTTTGAGGATCTGTCATGATCTCGTTCGGCGCACCCTGCTCGACGATCACGCCACCGTCCATGAAGATGACGCGATCGGCAACCTCGCGGGCGAAGCCCATCTCATGCGTGACAACGATCATCGTCGTTCCCTCGGTGGCCAATTCCCGCATGACGCGGAGCACTTCGCCGACGAGTTCGGGATCGAGGGCCGATGTCGCCTCGTCGAAGAGCATGACAGCCGGACGCATTGCGAGAGCGCGGGCGATTGCTACGCGCTGCTGCTGGCCTCCGGAGAGACGGGCGGGATATTGGTCGGCCTTGTCGGCAAGGCCCACCTTATCGAGCAACTCCTGCGCCTGCTTCTTCACCTCGACTCGGTCTCGCTGCTGGACCGACACAGGCCCCATCATGATGTTCTGGAGCACGGTCCGATGCGGGAACAAGTTGAAACTTTGAAAGACCATGCCGACATGCTCGCGGTTCTTCGCAACCGCCTTCTCATCGAGCATGCGACGACGACCTTCGCCGTCGCTCTGATAGCCGACTGGAGCGCCATCAACCGTGATTGTGCCGTCCTCGAACGTTTCGAGGAAATTAACGCAACGCAGTATGGTAGACTTGCCCGATCCGCTCGGGCCGAGAACGACAACGACTTCACCGCGCCGGACATCGAACGAGACACCGTTCAAAACCCGATGGGCTCCGAAGGACTTCACAAGGCCGTTCACTGATACGATGACGGGAGACTCGGCTGAGATGGTCATGGGCTGCCTCAGTGATCGAAGGATATTTTCCGCTCGCAGTAGCTCGCGAGCAGCGAAACCGGGTAGCAAATCAGAAAGTAGATCAGCATGACGCCCAGGAATATCTGGAAAGCCGCGAGCGTTCTCTCGACGACTTCGCGAGCCGCGAAAGAAAGCTCCCAGGCTCCAACGACCGAGGCGTAAGACGTCTGCTTGATCGCCATCAGCGAAATGTTGAGGACCGGTGCGATCGCCAGCCTGGCCGCCTGAGGCAGGATGACCTCACGCAGCATCGTCAACCGTCGCATGCCAAGACTTTTGGCTGCCGCGACCTGGCCGGCCGGCACAGCCGCGATGGCTCCACGGACCGCTTCCGTAACGAAGGCACCGACGTAAACGATCATCGAGATCGTGACCGCGGCATAGGCGCTAAGGCGAATTCCGAACGCCGGGAATGTGTAGAAGCCGAGAAACATAACGACCAGCACCGGAATGCCTCGAAACACGAAGACATAAGTCGTGATGATCGACCGGAGGATCGGTCCGCCGCTGCTCGCGATCGTTCCAACGATTGCGCCAAGAAGCGTGCCTGCCGTGACGACGATGAAGGCGAGCCATAGCGTGACGAGCGCCCCCTGCAACAGATAGGGAAAATTGGCGAGAAGGATGGATATGCTCATCCGAGCCTCCGTGCGAAACGTGTTTCGCCGACTCGGAAGCCGACGCCAATGACCGACGTCAGGATCAGATAGAGCGCTGCAACGAGGATGAAGACTTCGAAGGATGCCCCCGATCTTTCGATGATGACCTTGCCGGATAGCGTCAGGTCGAGCACACCGATAGCCGATACGAGAGAGGTGTCCTTCACGAGGACGATCAATTGGTTCGAGACTGGTGCAAGGACCTTGATCACGGCTTGCGGGAGAATGATCTTGCGGAAAGTCATCCATCGGCGCATACCGATCGCTTGCCCAGCCTCCCATTGCTTGTTGCCCACGGCGCCGATGCCGCTGCGAAAGAGTTCAGACAAAAACGCGGCGTGTTGAAGTGCGACGGCGAGGACGCCGCAGGTGATCTCGTCCCAGAAGATGCCGAGGATCGGCAGGCCGAAGAAGAGAAGGTACATCTGGACGAGGAGCGGCGTGTTCCGCATCACCTCCACATAGGCCCGCACCAGACCGCTGAGCGCCCGCCAGCCGGCGACGCGCGGGACTGTGAGAAGAACGCCGATCGCGAGAGCCGTCGGCGCCGCGAGCGTCGCGACGAGGATGGTAACGAGCATCCCGCTCCAGAGTTGTGGAAGGTAGCGGGCGGCGAAGCTGCCGAACTGTGACCAATCCATCACCGCCCCCTACCCGCTCATCAGTTATTGTTGAGATACCACTTCGCGTTCTTCGGTTTCTCGCCGAACCATTTCTCGTAGATCGCGCTGTATTCGGCGAAGAGGTAGCCGCCGGTCATTTCGGACACCACGAGATCGAGGTACTGCCAGAGCCTGAAGTCGCCTGGCTTCATGAAGATGCCTGTGTTGACGACATCGGTCAGTCGAGTTTCCATCACGCGCATGTCCGGATTGTTCTTGACGTACCAGGCGGCGACGGGAGCATCGAGCTGGGCGGCCTGAGCTCGTCCGAGCTTCACCGAGTTGAATTGCGAAGCGATACCGTCAAAAGTCTGGAGTTTGGCCTGAGGGAAGAGGCGCTTGGCGCGCTCCTCCTGGGTCGGCGTAGTGAGATTGGCGATCGTGACGTTCGGCTTGTTGAGATCCTCGAGCGTCTTGAAGGGCGCGTCCTTGCGGACGATCAGGACGATGCCGCCGTCGATATAGTTTCGGGTAAAGGCGACCCGCTGGGCGCGGTCGGCGTAAATGGTGGTCGTTTGCGCGCCGAAGTCGATCGTGCCGTTCTGGGCGTTGGGCCAGCGCTGCGCGGCGCTCTGGCGGATGAACTCGATCTTGTTGGAATCGCCGAAGGTCGCCTTGGCGATCAGCCGCGCAACGTCGATATCGAAGCCGACCAGTTCACCCTTTTCATCGACGAAGCCGAACGGCGGCGACTCGCTGGACACGCCGACGATCAGCTTGCCTCGCCCCATGATTTCATCGAGCCTGGACTTTTCCTGAGCGTGGCTCGTCCCGACCGAGAGCGCGAACCCGCTGAATGCCGCAACCAGACCGATGACAAACCGCCGCGAAAGGCATCGCATTTCCGTGCTCCATTGGTTGTTGGAAGATAGAAAACGTGGCATTCGGCTACGACTAGCGCTCCGCCGGGCACGGCGAAAGAACACGGCTTCTGACGGAGCACGTTAGAAATAATTACGCCATGAACGATCTAGAGGCGGCAGTTGATCGCCGCCCGCTCCAGTGCGGCCAGCGCAGCCGCGACGACGGGGCGCCGGGACGTACCTTTCGGGACGGCGCTGAAGATGTGCCGGTGCAAGGCAGGCGCAAGAGGAAGAACCAGAAAGTCGGGGTCTTTCTTCAAGTGATGCACCGCCAGGCCGGGCAGCACCGTCACGAAATGCCCGGTGCGTACCATCTCAAGGGTGGCGGAAATATTACGGGCGCTGCAACCAATTTTCATCTCGAAGCCAGCGGCGTGGCATGCGTTAGTCAAGTTGAGCTGGTACGCGACCGCCGTTTGGTTGATCGCCCATTTCTCGTTCGAGAGATCCTTGAGTTCTATGCTCGTCAGGTCGGCCTTTCCAAAGCGGTGGTCTGACGAAAGAATGGCGTTCAAGCCATCGACATAAAGCGGGTGAAATTCGAGAGCCTGCTGATACGCATTTGCGTCCACATAATCATCGACAATTGCAATATCGACCTGCTTGGCGACAGTTGCCTTGAGGCCTTCAGTCGGCTCGAGTTCGACGAAGCTTGCATCGATCAGAGGATGCGTCTTGTGCAGATAACCGAAGGCTCTGGGAACGATGCTGGTCGCGACGCTCCCGAAAGCGGCAAGCCGCAGTTCACCCGCGGGAGGACCGTCACTCTCGCTCAGCTCAGCCTCGATGCGATCAGCGAGTTGCAGGAGCGGAGTGACGCGGTCCAGGAGCTGCTGTCCTTTGGTCGTCAGGCGCAACCCACCGGCTGAACGCTCGAAGAGCACCGCACCAGCTTCGCGTTCAAGCAGCGCCAACTGCTGAGACACGGCCGGCCGCGTTTGGCCGAGTGCCCGTGCAACCGCCGAAATCGTGCCGAGCTCGGAAAGCTCATGAAAGAGTCGTAGCCGTGAAAGATTGAGCGCCAAACTCGCAAATCCCCTCAGACCCTCACAGTAAGAATTTCTTTCGCCTCGCGTCAATTGGACTGGTCTTCCGGGTCCCGCCGGACTGGACCTAAAACGGCCAGCATCACGCCTGTGATCGCGATCGCCGCCAAAGATGCGCTCGTGATTGCCGGCCATTCCATCGGCCTTTTGGCCAATATCGCGAGGATTTATCGATGCCGACGATCGCCTTCTTGGGTGTTGGCCGCATGGGTTCACATATGGCGCGGCGGCTTGCCGCAGCCGGTCACAAGGTGCGGGCCTTCGATCCCAACACGCCGGCTGTCGCCAGCCTTGCCGCGGCTGGCGTCGAAGCTGCCACGAGTCCGAAAGCAGCAGCTAACGGCGCCGATTTCATTCTCGCGAGCCTCCCCTCGCCAGCGGCCCTGCGCACGGCAGTGACCGGCGAGGACGGGATCCTCGCCGCGGCAAAGAAGGGCGCGATCGTGGTCGATTTCAGCACGGTCGATCCCGCCACCACCAAGGCGGTCGCTGCGATCTGTAACGGAGCCGGCGTCGGATATCTGGATGCTCCGGTCAGCGGCGGCGTCGCCGGCGCAGAGAACGGCAAGCTTCTCATCATGATCGGGGGCGACCAGGCCGTGCTGGGCGCGACGCGCCCCGTCCTCGAGACGCTGGCGGGCAAGATCATTCATTGCGGACCGGTGGGTTCGGGGCAACTCATGAAGCTCAGCCACAACCTGCTGACCGCCATCAACACGGTGGCGCTCGGCGAGGTTCTCGCGGCAAGCGTGAAGTCGGGCGCGAAGCTCGACGTGCTGCTTGAGGTCCTCGGCGGCGGCCTCGCCGGCAGCAAGATGCTCGATTGGCTGGGCAAGACGCTCTTCACTCAGGAGCGCCCCGCGTTCTTCGCGCTCGACCTGATGCACAAGGACATCTCGCTCGCACTCGACGAATTCACGGCTTCGCCAATGTACCTCGGGCAGCTCGTTCGCCAGATCTACAACACCGCCCGCGCGGAAGGTCTCGGCGGAAAAGATTCCACGAGTGTCTCGGAGGTCTATGAGCGGCTGCTCAAGGTCAATCTCCGTCAGCCGGCAGCATAATTTCAAAGGCCAAGGAAAGATCTCATGACCGCGCAACGCGCCACTTCCCGCTACGACTCCGAACTGACGCTGCCCCGCGCCGGGCTTGCCGGCAACCTCATCGGCGGCCAATGGGTCAAGCCGATCTCGGACCGCACGATGGCGGTCGAGAACCCCTGTCGGCGCGACACCATTGCCAGGGTCGGCGCCGCGGACAAGCAAGACGTCGACGCCGCCGTCGCGGCGGCGAAGAAGGCCTTTCCTGCCTGGCGGCGCATGGCAGCCCGAGCTCGCGGAGCACTCCTGACGGAGCTTGGCAATCGCGTTACGGCTCATGCGGAAGAAATCGCCAAGGTTCTCGCGGCCGAAACCGGCAATGCGCTACGCACGCAAAGCCGGCCCGAGGTCGCGAGCACGGCCGAGGTCCTGCGCTACTACGGCGGTGTCGTATCCGAACAGAAGGGCGAGACGCTACCGCTCGGTCCGGGCATCTTCAGCTACACGACGCGAGAGCCGCTTGGCGTCGTGGGCGCGATCATCCCCTGGAACTCTCCCCTCGTTCTCGCGGCCGTGAAGATCGGTATGGCGCTCGGCACCGGTAACACGCTGGTGCTGAAGCCCGCCGAGGATGCGCCGCTCGCCGTCATCAAGGTCGCGGAGCTTGCAGCCGACCTTTTCCCGGCCGGCGTCTTCAACGTCGTCACCGGGACGGGCATTGAGGCGGGTGCGCCGCTTTCGAACCACCCCGACGTCTCGAAGATCTCGTTCACGGGCTCGGTCGAGGTCGGCAAGCTCGTGGCGCACGCCGCCGCCGACCGCATTGCAAAGGTGACCCTTGAGCTCGGCGGCAAGAGCCCTTGCATCGTCTATCCCGATGCAGCGACGCCCGAGCAACTCGATACCTGCGCGACGAACGTCATCAACGCCATGCGCTTCGCGCGCCAAGGACAATCCTGCACGGCAGGCTCGCGGCTTTTCGTCCACCGCGACGTGTTCAAGCCGGTCGTCGCAAAGGTGGTCGAAAAACTGAAGGCCATGAAGGTTGGCGACGCCCTCGACGAAACCTCCGACATCGGCGCGATCATCAACGCTGAGCGCTACGGAGAGGTCTGCGCCTTCATCCGCGAGGCCGTCGATCGCGGCGCGAAAGTCGAGATCGGCCAGGTACCGGCTCCTGCCAATGATTCGGACGGCTTCATGCCGGGCCCCGTCGTGCTGACGGGCGTCGACAATAGCTGGCGTGTTGTACGCGAGGAAGTTTTCGGCCCCGTCCTGGTTGCGATCCCATGGACGAACGAAGACGAAATGATCGGCTGGGCGAACGACACCCACTACGGCCTGGCCGCCTACATCTTCACGAACGACATCACCACCGCCCTGCGCGCCGCCGAGCGAATCGATGCGGGCTGGCTCCAGATCAACCGCGCCGGCGGCCAGATTCCGGGCATGTCCTACGGTGGGGCCAAACAGAGCGGCATCGGCGCCGAATATTCGATCGAGGGAGCTCTCGAAAGCTACACCTATCGCAAGAGCGTGACCGTCACGGTGTAAGCCGCGAGATAAGCGAAGAGGTCGCCATGGCCATGCTCCTAACCGAAGACTCCGCGGGTCCGGACCCTCTTTTGGCCATGGCGGGTGAGCGGTTCGATCGTCTGATGACGATCGAATCCCGTCCCCTCTCGGGCGGACTTCCACCAGGTCTCGTTGTTCCGATGTACGAGATCTGCCGTCGCCATCATGGCGAGCCGTTGTCCACGTTGGCCGCCAGGACCCTCATGTCGCGCGTCGCCTACGGAGACCACGTCATCGTCGCGACCGGCGCCGGCGTTCCACCCAAGCTGCCGCAGGGCGAGACCGACGGACCGCCAGGTGCCGCCGTCCTTGCCCGGGCGATGGCCCTCGGTCTTGGCGCCCAGGTCACGATCGTCTCAGAGGAGGCTCATTCCAAGCCGGTGGAAGCCTGCGCCGCACTTGTTGGATCCTCCACGGCAAGGCCGATCAATGTGGAGACAATCCCGCCTCATCCCAAGCATGGACCCAAAGCCGTCGAAGCGTTGCTCGCGAGATGCCAGCCATCGGCGATTGTCTTTGTCGAGCTCGACGGCCCCAACCAGGATGGCCACTTCCACGGCGTCCGGGGCGATCGCCGCCCCGCCGGCACGATGGCGCATCTCCATCTGCTCGCGCAGGCTGGCCGCACGGCCAAGCGTTTGACCATAGGGATTGGCGACGGCGGAAACGAAGTTGGCTTTGGCGCGGTGCGGACGCCGCTGGCCGCGTTCCATCCCAACGGTTTCGTGGTCACGACTGTCGAGACTGACGTGATCGTCAGCGCGGCAATATCGAACTGGGGCGCCTACGCCGTTTGCGCCGGACTTGCTGTCGGTCTTGGCAGTCCTGACCTGCTTCACGGCGACACTCTCGAAGGGAAGTTGATCAAAGCCTGTGTTGGCGCAGGCGCTCGTGATGGTGCGACGGCAAGCGCCGAGCCCCGCGTCGATGGTGTCCCTGAGAGCGGTCATCGGGGCTTTGTCAGCCTGCTCGAAAGCATCGTCGCAAGCTCAATGACCGAACCTGGTCGCGCCTCATCGTCGCGTCTGCGGTCTCGGGAGGTGAAGCCGTGACGCCGAGCTACGACCCCGCAGTCGGACCCGACTTCATCGGTCTTGTCCCGGGCGCTAAGCACCGAGAGTGCCTCGCCTGGCGTATTCGCGCGGCGAGACGCTTTCGCCGAACGCTCATAACACGAATGCCGATTTCATCCCGCGTCACCTGTCGCCTCGGCTTCCTGGTTGTCCGCGCCGCCAAGTCACGCTGGTTCTAGGAGAAGCTCATGACAGCCGCCACCGAGTCGAAATCGCAGTCCCCGGGGCCCACAGATCGTTTCGGCAATATTATCGACCCGGTCGTCGGTTTTGCGCGCGGCACCATCATCCGATCCAGTATCGACGAAGCGCGCCGCCTTCGTCAGGGGCAGGCCGTAGCGGCTGATCGCGTCCGCAAGCTCGGCCCGCGTTCCATCGGTGTGTTCACCGGAAATCAGCGAGACTTTCCGCTCAAACCTGAGGACCTCGCAACACTGTGCGAGGAATGGGTCGGCCCAGGCCTCTTCGCCAATGATCTCCGAGACGTCGCGATTTCCCACCTCGGAGGTAGGAGCGAGGATGGTGTCGCCGTATTCAACCGCACCAGCGCGGGAATCATTGCCACCATCGCCGCTCTTGCTGGCGGCAGCCGGGTCATTTCAATCGTTCCCCCTGGCGGACGATCGCACGCGTCGGTGATCCGAGGATGCGCCATCGCGCGAGTTGAGCTCGTCGAAATCGGAGGCGACCGCGACTGGCGGGCGGCACTGGCCAAAGCGAAGCCTCAGCTCGTCGTCGTCACCACCGTGACCAGTGCTCTCGAACTACTCGATGATGCCATAACCTCCGCCGTCGTCGAGGCCACCCACGCGGCAGGCGGCATCGTTCTCGTGGACGATGCCTATGGTGCCCGGCTGCGTCCCGTGCTCCACGGCGGCAAGCCCGGCCTCGCCCTCGGGGCCGACCTCGCAATCACCAACTGCGACAAGGCGGGTCTCGCCGGACCGCGCGCGGGCGTGCTTGCCGGCCGCGCCAATCTCGTCACGGCTGCGTCGGCGAAAGGTGCTGAATTCGGAATGGAAGCCCGCGCGCCGATCGCCGCTGGCGCCATGCGGTCCCTCCAGAGCTTTCGACCTGAGGATCTGCTGGAGGAAGCACGGTCCGGACAGGCACTCGCGGTCGCGCTTGCCGAAAAGCTCGGCCGCGACATCGTGTCCGTCAGCGATCTCGGACCCATGGTCGACGAGCAGGACCTGCTCGCCCTTGTCCTGCGGCGCGCTGGCCGTTCCGCAGAAAACTTTGGGCTCGTCCCCTGCGAAATCTCCTCTGCGCTCGGAATGGTCCTCCTGCGCGACGCCGGGATCCTCACGGTCAACACCCATGGCCAGCCCGGGGCACGCGTGTCACTGCGCCTGAAACCGACCCTCGATGCGATCGGGCGAGTTGGAGGCCAGAACGCCGTCGTCGCCGCCGTCGACGCTGCAGTCAATCACCTGGCCGCGCGGATCGACGAAGTTACCACGATCTCGCGGCTCATTCTGGGAGATCAGGCATGAGCGCCGTCAACACGACATTCGCAGGCCTGGATGACCGGCTCGATCGGCTGGTTAATCTCGATCTCGGCGGCCGAGGTGTCGAACATCTTTACGAAGTAGCGCGCACACGCCAAGGCGGTTCCCTGTGCGGCGCCGCCGCCGAGGCGCTCGCTGCGATTCCCGCGGGCGCGACCGTGGTGGTGACCACGGGCTCCGTTTCGCGTGCCTGGATCTCACCGACCATCGGCGAGAACGACGGCCCCGCCGGCGCCGCCGCGATCGTTCGGGCTCTTGCTCTATCCAAGCGCGTGACCTGCGTGGTCGTCGCGGAGGAAACTCTGCTCGACGGTACCGCCAAGATCCTGACCAGCGCCGGCCTTTCGGTATTGCCCTACGATCAGGCGCGGATTGCGAGCGGCGATGGAAGCCTCGCCGTCGCCAGCACGCGTTCCTTTCCTGTGACAGACGGCGAGGCGAAGGCCGCCTCCGCCGTCTTGCTCGACGAGTTGAAGCCAGCGCTGGTTTTCTCAACGGAGCGGGTCGGGCGTAACGCCGACGGCATCTACTGCTCGATGCGCGGCATCGACTACGGCATGGGGCGGGCGCGGATCGACCACCTGTTCGACGAAGCGCTTGCGCGTGGGATTCCGAGCGTCTGCGTGGGCGACGGGGGCAACGAGATCGGCATGGGCGTGGTCGCTGACGCGGTGCGGCGCCACGTGAAGTTCGGCGATGCGCGGCCGGAAGGTGGTGCCGGTATCGGCGCTGTGACCCGTACCGATGTGCTTGTCACCGCCGCCTGCTCGAACTGGGGTTGCTACGCCATCCTAGGGGCACTCGCAGCACGCCTGAAGCGGCCCGACCTCCTCCATACGCCCAAAATGGAGGAAAACCTGCTGCGCCGCGGTGTCGATATCGGCTTGATCAACTCGGTCGGCAACGTCGTCGACGCCGACGTCGACGGGATTCCTCTCCAGACGCATGTCGCGATGGCCGATCTGATCTCGGCGATCGTTCGACCAGCGTTCCGATGACAGCCGAGAGAGGCACGCAATGTCGACCGGATCAACCGTACCCTTCCTCGATTTGCGCGGAATTCGCGTTTCGTACGGATCAAATGAAGTCCTGAAGGGTGTTGACCTGTCCGTCCGGCAAGGCGAGGTCGTCGTCATTATCGGCGCGAGCGGCAGCGGCAAGAGTTCGCTGCTGCGGACGGTCAACATGCTTCAGCCGGTTGCCGGCGGGGAGATCGTGCTGGAGGGCGAGAACCTGCTCTCTGGCAAGCAGGACGTGAATAAGGTCCGCCAGCGCGTGGGGATGGTGTTCCAGCACTACAACCTGTTTCCGCACCTCACCGTCCTGAAAAACCTAACCTTGGTCCCGCGACGCGTCTTGAAGGAGCCGATTGCGGAATCGGAAGCTCGAGCCCGGGACCTGCTCGCGAAGGTCGGACTGGCGGACAAAGCCGGCAGCTATCCGGACCAGCTTTCCGGAGGCCAGCAGCAGCGGGTCGCCATCGCTCGGGCTCTGATGATGCGTCCCCACGTGATGTTATTCGATGAGGTCACATCAGCGCTCGACCCTCAGCTCGTGCGCGAGGTCTTGAACGTCATGAAGGATCTCGCCCGCTCCGGCATGACCATGCTCGTCGTAACGCATGAAATGAACTTTGCGCGCGAGGTCGGCGACACGCTCGTGTTCATGGCCGACGGCGTGGTCGTCGAAAAGGGACACCCGGCCGACATCCTCGATCGACCGAGTCACGACCGAACTCGGCAGTTCCTATCACACACCGACGCCTGAGCCTTGCCACGCAACGAAGGAATTCAACAGGAGAGGATTTATGATTACGCCGAAATGTTTAGCTGCGATCGCGGGTCTGTCGTTTGCCATGCTGGGGTTACCGGCCATCGCGCAAACCAAGGTAGACGTGCCGCTGCCCGCGGACCTCGCAACACCAAACGTCCTGACGATCGGCATCAACTGCCAGTATCCGCCCGCGGGCTATGTCGGCCTCGATGGAAAGCCAGCCGGTTTTGAGTACGGACTTGTCAAGCGCATTGCCGCATTTGCCTTCGGCAGTGAAGCCGGTCTCCAGACCCAATGCGTGAACGACAGCAACCGGATTCCATTTCTGCAATCGGGCAAGGTCGACCTCGTGCTCGCCTCCCTCGCGCGCACTCCGGCGCGAGCCGAGCAGGTCGACTTCTCGGACCCGATCTGGTTGAGCAATCTTCAGCTCGTCGTGAAGAAGGATTCTCCGATCAACAATTATGCTGACCTCGCGGGGCACACGGTCGTGACGGTGACAGGAAGCACCTATCAGACCTGGCTCCAGAAGTGTCACCCAAAAGCGAACCTGATCACAGCGCAAAGCCCGGCTGACGCCTCGACGATGTTGGTGCAGGGTCGCAGTGACGCCTTCGCTTACATCGACGTTTACGACTACAATTTTGTGCAGAACAACAAGAACTTCAAAGTCGTTGGCGAACTCGCCTCACCCGCGATCCAGGGTATCGGGGTGAAGAAGGGCAATGCGGCCATGCTTGCCTGGATCAATGCCGTGATCGCCAAGATGCGCGAGGAGGACGCCTTCTACAAGGCCTTCGCTGACGAAGTGAAGGATCCAACCATGATCGCGAAGTATCGCAATGTCGTCCCAGAGCCGAAGGTCAAGCTCGACTATGCCGGCGTCGATCCCCTCGAGTGTAAGTCCTGATGGTGGCGCGTGGGGCGCTAAGGCGCCCCACGCGATTGGGCGGAGACGGCTATCATGCAAGACGATCTCGCGACCGAGGTTACGGCGCTACTGATGGGACTAGGCAACAGCCTCCTCATCAGCGTGATCGGTATAGCGATCGGAATCGGCATAGGAGTCGTGCTGGGAGCAATACGCTATGCACGAATCCCCGTGGCCAGCCTGGTGATCGTCGGGTTCGTGAATACATTCCGCTGCACGCCGCTACTCGTGCAGATCTTTCTTCTGTTCTACGCGCTACCGGATATCGGCATTAGTCTGACGCCATTCCAGACCTCTTGGCTCGCGCTGGCATTGTGGGGCGGCGCTTATCAAACGGAAGTCTTCAGAGCAGCCTTCGACGCCGTGCCGAAAGGTGAAGTGACAGCGGCCCGCGCTCTCGGCTTGCCGGCACTACAGACCTTTATCGACGTGACGTTGCCGCTCGCGCTGCGAATCGCAATCACGGGAGCAACGACCACGGCGATTACGCAATTCAGGTCGTCGTCCTTTATGATCGTCGTCGGCTACCAGGAACTGACCTATGTCGCCAACCGGATCGTCTCCGATACCTTCAAGGTGTTCGAGACCTTCGGCATTGCTTGTCTCATGTATCTGCTCGTGTGCAGCATTCTCAGCGCTGTGTCGCGCACGTTCGAGCGCAGGCTGGCGATTCCTGGACTGGGAGTTATTAAATGAACAATTGGGTTTGGCCCATCGTCGTTTACCTTGGTCAGGGACTTCTCATCACGTTGTGGATCTCGCTACTCACCGTCGTGTTGGCGACGATGCTTGGCCTCGTGATCGCAGCGTTGTCGCAGAGCACGCTCACTTCCGCGCGCCTGATCGGACGAATTTACGTCGATGTGTTCCGCGGCGTGCCGTCGCTGATGATCCTCCTCTTCGTGTTCTTCGCGCTTCCACAAATTGGCCTTCGCACGGGGCCACTCACGGCCGCCGTCATCGGACTGGGCCTTTGGGGTGGGGCGAACATCGGTGAAGTCTTTCGCGGTGCCTTGAATTCCATTCCACACCGCCAGGAGCAGGGCGCGCGAGCGCTTGGCCTTAGCGCAACGGAAGCTCTCGTGTTCGTTATTCTGCCGCAAGCGTTTCGGCGCGCGTTACCGCCCTATGTCGGGCAGCTAACCGTCCTCGTCCAAGCGAGCGCACTGACTTCCGTTGTCGGCGTCTCGGACCTCCTGGGATCGGCGCGTCAAATGATCGAAAGACTAGCCTATGTTGGGAGCGGACAGTCCCACGCTATCGAGATCTACCTGGGCGTACTGGGCGTGTTCTTTGTGATCTGCTACGCGTTGACTGCGCTGGCTAATGCCATCGAACGCCGTCTTCGGTACTGAAAAAGCGGGCCCGATCTCATCGCCGAGCAACGGCAATGAATAGCTGCGCGTTCGCTGTGAACCTCGTCCGAAAGATGATTTCAGTTCCGGGTTGATAGCGCTTCACTCAGAGAGTCCGTTTTGCTCGCCCCGATATCCTATTTTGCGACGCGCATCGGATCGACCTGCACCAGTTGATCTACGCGCAGTATCTCATGGCGCGAAGATAAAGAGACAAGCGAAACAGCGAGTTATTTGGGTGTGAAGTCGGCGCCCAAAAACCAAGAAAATTTTAGTATAATCAATCACATATGGCGGAGAGAGTGGGATTCGAACCCACGGTACGGTTTCCCGCACACACGCTTTCCAAGCGTGCGCCTTAAGCCACTCGGCCATCTCTCCGGAGCGCCCTCTCTTGAAGGGGCGCCGCTGATTTTGCAAGGGACTGCGGGCCGATCTCCCGAAATTTCCTTAAGTTATTGTATTTCAATGAGAATATATAGACCTTCAAAGCGTGGGCCGGACTGCCCCGGGGTGAACCGAAGGCGGCTCTGGCGCGACGATTCACGGAAGCCCGCTTCCGACAGATGAGAGGGGACACCATGACCTGCTTTCGAGCCATCGCCGCGCTTGGCCTTGTATCCATCTTCGCGGTGATTTCAGGCCCAGCGGCCGCGCAGATGTGCACGCGCCAGGGCGTCGACGTTACCTGCGATGACGGCCGGCGCGGGGTGCTGGCGGGCAATGCCATCCTCTGGCCGGACGGCACCCGCTCGAGCGCGTCGCCGCATCCGAGCGTGATCATCGGCAACAAATCATCGGTGCATGTCGGCCAGGGCGTGTTCGTCGGTCAGGGCAACGGCATGGTGCCGATGGACGATCCCAACGCGCCGAACAAGACGCGCTGCGCGATCCTGGACGGCGTGTCGTATTGTTATTGAATGCTGCTTGTTTTCACCTCGCTCCGCTTGCGGGGAGAGGTCGATCGCGAAGCGATCGGGTGAGAGGGACTCTCCGCGTGTCCGTCTGTTACCGTCTTTGTGGAAGCGGCCCCTCACCCCAACCCTCTCAGCGCGAGTGAAGCTCGTCGCGGCCCCGTAAGAACGGGGAGAGAGAGAGAGAGAGAAGAGGGCTAAATCAACCTCACGCCCGAGATCGCCGACTTCAGCCAGCGCAGCGCCTGCGGGGGCTGGGCGGTCAATGGCGCGACAGTGGATTTCTCGGTCCGGCTCTTCTCAAGCTCCGCAACGAAGTCGGCGGACCATTGCTGGATGGTGTGCCCGCGCAGCTTCTTCATCATCGCCTCCCAGCGCATCTTGCGCTCGGTGAGCGGCATCGAGGCTGCGATCGAGATCGCGCGCGCCATGCCGTCGATGTCGTGCGGGTTGACCACCAGCGCGGTGTCGAGTTCGTTGGCCGCGCCCGCGAATTTCGACAGCACGAGCACGCCGGGATCGGCCGGGTTTTGCGCGGCGACATATTCCTTGGCAACCAGGTTCATGCCGTCATGCAGCGGCGTCACCACGCCGACCTGCGCTGTGCGATAGAGGCCCGCGAGCACCGCCTGGCTAAAGCCCTTGTTGAGATACCGGATCGGCGTCCAGTCGACCTCGCCGTGGCGACCGTTGACGTCGGTGACGAGGCGCGCGACCTCGTTCTGGAGATTGCCATAGGCCTCGATGCCGCCGCGCGAGGGGTTTGCGATCTGAAGCAGCGAGATGCTGCGCAAGAACTGCGGCTGCTCGGTCCACAGGCGATCGAACGCGCTGATGCGATTGACGAGGCCCTTGGAGTAGTCGAGCCGGTCGACGCCGATCGCGAGCTTCTCGCCGTTGAGGCTGCGGCGCAGCCGCGATACGTCGGGATGCGAGATCGACTTGGCGGCATACTGCGCGAATTTTTGCGCATCGATGCCGATCGGAAACACCTGGCATCGCGTGCGGCCATGCTTGGAGGTGACGATGCCGTCCTCGATCGTCAATCCGAGTTCCTGACCGACATAGCCGAGAAAATTCCGGCAATCCTCCGCGGTCTGGAATCCGATGAGATCATAGCCGAGCATCGCCTCGATCAGCTCGCGATGATGCGGCACGCCCTGGATCACCGCGGGGACCGGCCACGGCGTGTGCAGGAAGAAGCCGATCGGATCCTCTAGGCCGAGTTCGCGTAGCTCCGCGCCGAGCGCGAGGAAATGATAATCCTGCACCCAGAAGGCGGTGCGCTCTTTGCGAAAACGCAGCAGCGCGCGCGCCATGAACGCGTTGACCTCGCGATAGCTGAGATAATCGCCGTGCGAGACGCGAATGAGATCGCTGCGCGAATGCAGCGCCGGCCACAACGCCGAATTGGCGAAGCCCTCGTAATAGCCGCCGTAATGCGCCGCCGGCAGATCCAGCGTCGCCAGCGCACCGGTGCCGAGCGCTTCAATCTCGGCGAACGGTTCCTTCTGATGACCATCGCGCACCCGGCCCGAGGAACCCACCCAGATGGCTCCTGAATGTTCCACCACGGGAAGCAGAGCGGCAGCGAGGCCGCCCGTCATGGGTTCGTTGGCTTTGCCGCGCGCAACGCGGTTTGACACGACGACGAGATTCACAGGGTCGTCCCCTCCTGTTATTCCGCCTCGTTTAACTGGCGTTCATCAATATGGTTCCTGTTCATGGTTTCAACCAATTGAAACCAAAATCAGGCGCGCGCGTCGGAACTGTATTTTGTCCTCCGAAACGAAAAATTCGACGCAAAGACAGTTTTCTGCGTTCCCTGTTGCGCAGCAAGAAGCACGCGCGCACAACGCGGTTCCGAGGCGTTTATGGCCCTCGCGTGGCGCTGCCTTGCTTTTACCTTGGATCGCCGTCGAGCAGATGCGCGAGGAACTCGCGCACATCACTGGGTGAGTCGAAGTGACCATTCACGCCACGCGCGCGACGTCCCACCGAGAATGCGAGCCCGTTCATGTCGGGCATGATCGCGAACACTGTTTCATCGGTGACGTCATCGCCGATGAACAGCGGACGGCGACCTTTGAACGGCTCGTGCGTCATCAACTCGCGCACGCCGCTCGCTTTGGTGAAGCCTGAATGCTTGATCTCGCAGACGAACTTGCCGGGCAGCACCTCGATCGGCGCGTTCGGCAGATCGGCACGGATCAGCGACACGGCCGCATAGATCGCCTTCTCCGCATGCGGAGCGAGACGATAATGCAGCGCAAGCGAGTAACCCTTGTCCTCGAGCAGAATGCCGGGTGAGAGCTTTGCGATCGCGGCCAGGCGCCGCTTCAACTCCTTGTCCATCGGCGGGGCGTGGCTCGCCACCGCCTCGGCATCGGCATCGAGGCGCATCTCTGCGCCGTGGCCGCCGACGGCCGGAAATTGATCCGGCGCGAAAATCAGATCGATGTCGTTGAGCGAGCGTCCGCTGACCAGTGCGAGCGCACCGGAGGTCCGCTCGACCAGGCGATTGAGTGTCTCCGAGAGGCCGGGCGGCACCCACACCTCGCGCGGCGTCGGCATCAGTTCGAGAAGCGTGCCGTCGATGTCGAGCAGTATGGCCGTCTCGCTGAGATGCGGCACCAGGGCCTGCGGCACCGGCACCGAGTCCGGCGTCTCGTCATCTTCCATGGTTCGTATGTCCATCACTTCCGAATTCATAGCCTACTCCATAAAGGCAAGCGGCCGCGCGATTTGTTCGAGCGGTTTGCGCTCTGCAGCGACGGCGTAGCGCCACGCCACGATTGCGGCCGCGATCATCAGCACCGATCCCAAAAGGTAACCTGCGAACACGCTGGTGCGGGAGCCGGTGTCGATCAGCGCACCGAACAGTGCGGGACCCACGACCCCGCCAATGCCGGTGCCGATCGCATAGAACACCGCGATCGCGAGCGCACGCACCTCCAGCGGAAAGGTCTCGCTGACGGTGAGATAGGCGGCGCTCGCGGCAGGCGAAGCAAAGAAGAAGATCACCATCCAGGCGATCGTCTGTCCCTGGGCGCTCAGCGCGCCGATCGAGAACAGATAGCCCGAGATCGCAAGCAAGATGCCTGATGCGCCATAGGTCAGCACGATCATCGTGCGGCGGCCGAGCGTATCGAACAGGCGGCCGAGCAGCAGCGGGCCCAGAAAATTGCCGGCGGCGAACGGCAGGATGTACCAACCGACGCCATCGGCGCTGATGCCGTAGAAGTCGGTCAGCACCAGCGCGAAGGTGAAGAAGATCGCGTTGTAGAAGAAGGCCTGCGCGCTCATCAGCACCAGTCCCACCAGCGCGCGCTGTCGATAGACCGAGAACAGCGTATGCACGACCTCACGAAGCGGAGTGTGATCGCGCATTTTGATACGAATCTTCGTCAAGGCGGTCTCGCTCTGCCGATGGCCGATCACGGACCGCTCGATGTCGTCGACGATCGCGTGGGCTTCGTCGGGGCGACCGTGGATCATCAGCCAGCGCGGGCTCTCCGGAATCCACATCCGCATGAACAGCACGACCAGACCGATCGTCGCGCCGATGAGATAAGCGAGGCGCCAGCCGAGCTCGGGACCGATCACGGCGGGATCGAGCAGGATGATGGCGCTCACCGCGCCCATGGCGGCGCCGATCCAGAAGCTGCCGTTGATGACGAGATCGGTCCAGCCGCGGTAGCGCGCCGGCACCAACTCCTGGATGGTCGAGTTGATCGCGGTGTATTCGCCGCCGATGCCGGCGCCGGTGAGGAAACGAAACAGCGCGTAGCTCGCGATGTTCCACGACAGCGCGGTCGCGGCGGTGGCGGACAGATAGACGGCCAGCGTGATGAAGAACAATTTCTTGCGCCCGATGCGATCGGTCAGCCAGCCGAAGCCGAGCGCGCCCAGCACCGCGCCGGCAAGATAGGCGGAGTTGGCGAAGCCGAGATCCAGATTGGAGAAGTGCAGCGTCGCGCTTTGCTTCAAGGCGCCGGAGAGCGCGCCGGCCAATGTGACCTCCAGCCCATCGAGAATCCAGGTGATGCCGAGCGCCAGCACGACGCGGGTGTGGAAGCCGCTCCACGGCAGCGCGTCGAGGCGCGAGGGGATGCTGGTCTCGACGACGCGATCATGCGCCGCCGCCGAGACCGCAGAATCAAAATTCAGCGCTGGGGTTTGCTGCAAGTCCATCGCGCTATTGCTGGAGGTGCGGCCTGATTCAATCCGCGTCCATCGACAACGTTTGCGTCGAGGTCAGGTTCCATCGGGAACCACCTCACGACGCAGCCGTTTTCAGAGGATCTGCAAGGAGTTGACGCATGGCTGAAGTCAGAAAGTCGACACATTCGCGCAAAACTGCGAGGCGCAAGGCGGCGCATCTGACATCAAGCCGCGCGCGACGCCATCCCGCCTTGCGCAAAACATCGAAAACGACATCAAAATGTGCAGCGCCCCGCTTGCGCCACAACTTCTCCCTGGGGGTATCGCGACGAGCGCAAACGCTTGCGCGGGGGTCCCGGCCTTCGCCGGGACGACGGCGGAGCAAGTGGTGCGATCTGGGCCTTACGCCGCCCTGATATTCGCCATGAAGCGATCGAGTTCGGCACGCAGCCGGGTGCTTTCGCTGGAGAGCGTTTTGGCCGAGTTCAGCACCTCTTCCGAGGCCGAGCCGGTCTCGGCGGCGCCGCGATTGACCTGGCCGATATCGGTGGCCGCCGTCTGAGTGCCTTGCGCGACGTTCTGCACGCTGCGGGCGATCTCCTGCGTGGCGGCGCCCTGCTCTTCCACCGCGCTCGCAATCGAGGTCGCGATGGTCGAGATCTGGCCGATGGTGGCGCCGATCTCCTTGATCGCCGCAACCGACTCCGCGGTCGCGCCCTGCATGCCCGTAATATGCGAGGAGATCTCGTCGGTCGCCTTCGCGGTCTGGCTCGCCAGCGACTTCACTTCGCTGGCGACCACCGCAAAGCCGCGGCCGGCTTCGCCGGCGCGGGCCGCTTCGATCGTGGCGTTCAATGCCAGAAGATTGGTCTGCTCGGCGATCGCCGTGATCAGCTTGACGACCTCGCCGATCTGCTGGGCGGCGTGCGAAAGTTTTCCGATGCGGCCGTCGGTCTCCTTGGCCTGCACGACGGCGGCCTCCGCGATGCGGCTGGAGTCCCGCACCTGGCGGCCGATCTCTTCGACCGAGGCCGAAAGCTCTTCGGTCGCGGTCGCGACCGACTGCATGTTGGAGGAGGCCTGCTCGGAGACCCCGGCGACCTGGCTCGACAGGCTCTGCGTGGTCTCGGCGGTGCGGGTCAGCGTGGAGGCAGCCGATTCGAGCTGCACGGCCGAAGCCGACACGTTCGAGACGATGGCGCCGACCGCGGTCTCGAAATCATCGGCAAAGCGGATCAGCTCATTGCGGCGTTCCGCGGCCGTCTCCTTGTTCTGGGCTTCGCTGGCCGCCGCATCGCGCTCGGCTTTCGCCACCGCCTGCATCTTGAACTCTTCGACCGCGCCGGCCATCTCGCCGATCTCGTCCTTGCGGCCGAGACCGGGCAGCACGACCTCGAAATTGCCCGAGGCAAGCTCCCGCATCGCCTTGCACATCGCAATCATCGGCCGCGAGATGCCATTGCCGAGCGTCAGCGCGAGCGCGGCGCCGATCGCAAGGCCGCCCAGCGCCAGCATCAGGATGAGCCGCTCGGTCTCACCGATCGTTGCATTGGCACTCGCCTCGATGCGCTGCTGGTCAACCGTCAGGTCCGACCTCAGTTCATTCGAGAGTTTCAGGATGGCGGCGGCCAACTTGGTCATCTCGCCGTTCAGCTTGGCAACCGCCTTCACGGCGTCGGACAATTTTGCGAAGGAGGCGCGGTATTGCTTCAGGAGATTGCTGATCTCGGTGACGCGATCGGTGATCTTCTGGTCGCTGGCATAGATCGAGACCAGAAGGGTCTCCAGGAACTTGATGCGCGCGGTGATGCCGTCGGCGGCCTTGGTCTCGGGTTTCGCGACGAAGGCGCCGACCGAGGTGGAGACGGCGAGATATTGCGAGGTGATATCCTTGGCCGTGGTCTGCACCGACGGCAGCCCCGCCAGCGCCGCAGTGTCGGCGAGGTCGTCGAACTTGAAGCGGATCTTGTTCCCGACGACATTGAGCTCCTCGCCGGCAATCCTGTTGTTCTCGCGCGTCAGCGTGACGATGTCCGCGAAGACTTTTGCGAAGGCCTGGAATTCCTGTTGGAGCTTGCCGATTTGCTCGCGCCGCGCCGGCGCCGTGGTGGCGGCCATTGATTTCGCGATCGCCGACTTGAGGCTCTCCTCGGCGGCCTTGGCCGCGGTCTCATCATCGGCCGCGCCGGTCAGCGTGTAGACCCGCGCCAGCGCCTGGTAGGAGATCATGTCACGATCGACACCCCGGGCGAGGTCCGCTTCCGACACGCTGGTCCGGTAGGACGTCACGGCGCCTGCGACCCGCTCGAAGCCGAGATAGGCAAAGGCCATGCTGGCGGCCAGGATGACCAGCACGGCGGCAAAGCCGAGGATGATCTTCGCGCGGAAGCGCAACGTCGGAAGGATCGCGCGCTTTACTTTCGTCGTTTCCTTCGAAGTTTGCTTGGAAGTTTCCTTGGACTTGACGGACATGCCCCACCCCATTTCACCTGCGGCCAGCCAGCCGCAATCCAGGAGCAGCCCGCTCCCTGACTCCCGGATAAAATACGGCGGAAAGGATAAGCCGCGGTAAATTTGCGGCGCTGCGGGCGGCGGTTAGGCCGGGGATCGAGAAGCATCCTCAACTGTCGTCCCGGGGTGCGCGAAGCGCGAGCCCGGGACCCCATAACCACAGGATCGAGTTTGGCGAAGACTCGTGGTTATCGGCCTCGCGCTACAACTGCATTCTGGGGTAATGGGTCCCGGCCTTCGCCGGGACGACGGCGGAGCAAGTGGTGCGATCTGGGCCTTACGCCGCCCTGATATTCGCCATGAAGCGATCGAGTTCGGCGCGCAGCCGGGTGCTTTCGCTGGAGAGCGTTTTGGCCGAGTTCAGCACCTCTTCCGAGGCCGAGCCGGTCTCGGCAGCGCCGCGATTGACCTGGCCGATGTCGGTGGCCGCCGTCTGAGTGCCCTGCGCGACGTTCTGGACGCTGCGGGCGATCTCCTGCGTGGCGGCGCCCTGCTCTTCCACCGCGCTCGCAATCGAGGTCGCGATGGTCGAGATCTGGCCGATGGTGGCGCCGATCTCCTTGATCGCCGCAACCGACTCCGCGGTCGCGCCCTGCATGCCCGTAATATGCGAGGAGATCTCGTCGGTCGCCTTCGCGGTCTGGCTCGCCAGCGACTTCACTTCGCTGGCGACCACCGCAAAGCCGCGGCCGGCTTCGCCGGCGCGGGCCGCTTCGATCGTGGCGTTCAATGCCAGAAGATTGGTCTGCTCGGCGATCGCCGTGATCAGCTTGACGACCTCGCCGATCTGCTGGGCGGCGTGCGAAAGTTTTCCGATGCGGCCGTCGGTCTCCTTGGCCTGCACGACGGCGGCCTCCGCGATGCGGCTGGAGTCGCGCACCTGGCGGCCGATCTCCTCGACCGAGGCCGAAAGCTCTTCGGTCGCGGTCGCGACCGACTGCATGTTGGAGGAGGCCTGCTCGGAAACCCCGGCGACCTGGCTCGACAGGCTCTGCGTGGTCTCGGCGGTGCGGGTCAGCGTGGAGGCGGCCGATTCGAGCTGCACGGCCGAAGCCGACACGTTCGAAACGATGGCGCCGACCGCGGTCTCGAAATCATCGGCAAAGCGGATCAGCTCATTGCGGCGTTCCGCGGCCGTTTCCTTGTTCTGGGCTTCGCTGGCCGCCGCATCGCGCTCGGCCTTTGCCACGGCCTGCATCTTGAACTCTTCGACCGCGCCGGCCATCTCACCGATCTCGTCCTTGCGGCCGAGACCGGGCAGCACGACCTCGAAATTGCCCGAGGCAAGCTCCCGCATCGCCTTGCACATCGCAATCATCGGCCGCGAGATGCCGGTGCCGAGCAGGAAGGCGAAGATGGCACCGAGCAGCGTGCCGCCGGCAGCCAGCATCAGGACCAGATGTTCCGTCTGGTCGATACTCGTCTCGGATTCCGTTTCCAGCCGTTGCTGCTCGGAAACGAGATCGGCCTTCATCGCAGTTGCGCCCTGCATGATGGCGCCCGCCGAGCCGCTCATCTCGGTGACGAGGTCATCGATCATCTTGGCATTGGCGACGAGCTTCTCAAGCGCTTCGCGATAGGCCGCAAGCAGGCCCTTGGCGTCCTTCAGCCCGGCGACGATCTTGTCGTCCATGGAGTAGATCGCATTGAGCGAATTCTCGACGAATTTCAGCCGCGCCAGCGCGCTTGCGGCAAGCGCCTGGTCGGAATTGAGGACGAAGTTGGTCGCCGCCGCGCTCGCGGTCTGGAACTGGGCATTGACCTGCTTGGTGCCGAACTCGATCGCCTGCGCCTCGGACTCCGACGCGTTGTTGCCGATGTCGTCGAGCTTGTACTTGAGGAGGTTGGCGTTGCGCTGAAGCTGGTTCTGCACCAGGAGCGCGCTATCGCGCTTGGCTTGCAGGATCTTGGCAAAGGTCGCGGAGAAGTTCGAAAACTCCTTGGCGAGCTTGTTGAGGCTTTCCAGCCGCGCCGGCTTCTTGGCGCCCTTGATGGCCTGTTCGATGGCGTTCTTCAGGCCGGCTTCGGCCTCCAGCGCAACCTTGGCGTCATCCTCCTTGCCGGTGACGACGAAATAGCGGGCAGCCGAACGATAGGCCAGCAACTCGCGATCGATGTTGCGGGCGAGGTCGGCCTCGGAGACGCTGGCGCGGTAGGAGCCGACGCCGGTCGACACCCGCTCAAAGCCGAAATAGGCGAAGGCCATGCTGACGGCCGAGATGACGAGCACGGCGGCAAAGCCGAGAATGATCTTCGCGCGGAACTTCAGGGTCGGAAAAAATGTACGCTTCGACGTCGACGCGGTACGCCCGGTCATTCCAACCCCCACCTTATTCTTGCAACGATCATGCGGCCCGGAAGCAGCCCCTCCCGAACCGGTGCGGAAAATTAAGGCAGAAACGTCAAGGGGCGGTAAATTCGTCCGGCCTGCATTCCGCGCGGAGCAAGTTCCTGTCCAAGGCGTTCCGGGCGCCGTGTTGCGACTAGCCGGAAAACACCTTACTCTTGGGGCACTTGTCGGGCACTTACAGGCTCTTGGCGTCAGACCGGGCCGGTCCTCGAGGGGAGAAACGGAGTGGGGCAAACCGATTTTCGGTTTGGCGGTGCGTCTGGCGTCGCCGTTGCCAAATCGAAGGCTGCGAGCGTCGATGAAGCCGTGGCTGAGCTCACGGCCCAGCTCCCATCCGACGAGCTGGCGCTGATCCTGGTCTTCCTCTCCCCCGCCTATGATCCCCATCACTTCATCGCCGAGATCACCCGGCACTTCGATGACACCCAGGTCTGCGGTTGCACGACCGCGGGCGAGCTCGCCCCGGACGGCTGGGACGAGAACAGCGTCGTGGCGCTGGCGTTCAGCCGCGCCGACTTCTCGGCCGTGATCCGGCCCATTCTCAATCTCGACAGCTTCCGCGTCGAGGACGGCCGCAGGATCGGCGGCGAGCTCCGGCATGAGCTGCTGCGGGCCACTCCGCAGGTCGATCGCGGCAATCCGTTCGGCCTCGTCTTGATCGACGGCCTGTGCCGCCGCGAGGAAGCGGTGATGTCGGCCATCTATGCATCGCTCGACGACATTCCGGTGGTCGGGGGATCGGCGGGCGACGGGATGCGCTTCGAGAAGACCTGGGTGTTCTTCGACGGCCAAGCCCACACCAACGCCGCCCTCCTGATCCTCCTGAACACGTCGCTGCCGTTCCGGGTCTTCAAGTGCGACAATTTCGAGCCGCGGCCGCAGAAGATGGTGGTCACCGAGGCCGACATCGAAAATCGAACGGTCAGGGAGCTGAACGCGGAGCCTGCGGCGAAGGAATATTCGCGCATGGTCGGGATCATGGACGCCAAGCTCGATCCGTTTTCCTTCGCGTCCCACCCCGTGCTGGTGCGCGTCGGCGGCTCCTATTATGCCCGGTCGATCCAGCGCGTCGAACCGGACGGCTCCTTGCATTTCTTCTGCGCCATCGATGAGGGCATGGTGCTGACCGCCGCGACGTCGCGGAGCCTGGTCGGCTCGACGCGCGAGACGTTTGCCGAAATTCGCGATGAGATCGGCGACGTGTCGCTCTTCATCGGCTTCGAATGCCTGTTGCGCCGGCTGGATGCCGAGCAGCATCAGCTCGCCCGCGACATGTCCGAGTTGTACCGGCAGAACCGCGTCGTCGGCTTTCACACCTATGGCGAGCAGTTCGGCTCGATGCATGTGAACCAGACGTTCACGGGCGTCGCGATCGGAAGGCGCCCCGCGTGACCGAGGCGTGGCAGGACCCTCAAGCGTTCGAGCAGCTTCAGCGGGAAGCCGCGAAGCTGAAGAAGATCAATGCCGCGCTGATGTCCCGCGTCGAGCGCTCGATGGATCAGCAGCTCAACGCCTTCTCGCTGTTCGAGACCGCCATTGCGCTCGATCACCAGGTTCGCGACCGGACGTATCAATTGCGTGAGGCGCTGCATTCGATCGAGCGCGCCAATGAGGGGCTCTACCGCGCCAAGCAGCAGGCCGAGGCCGCGAGCTCGCTGAAATCCTCGGTGCTGATCTCGGTCACCCACGACCTGTTGCAGCCGTTGAACGCGGCGCGCCTGACGCTGTCGGCGCTGACCGAGATGATGGAATCGCAGGAGGCGGGCCTGCTCATCGATCAGGTCGACCGCTCGCTGGTGACGCTGGAGGATTTGCTGCGCTCGCTGCTGGAGATCGCGAAGCTCGATGCCGGCGCGCTCAGGCCCGACGTGCGCCCGATTGCACTGGCACCCCTGTTCGAGCAGCTCCGCAACGAGTTCGAGCCGATCGCCGCGCGGCAAGGTCTTTCCTTGCGCATCCGCACCTCGCAGCTTGCGGTGACGTCGGATGCGATGATGCTGCGGCGGATCCTGCAAAACCTGCTTGCCAATGCCATTCGCTATACCCGCAGCGGCGGCGTCGTCATGGGATGCCGGCCGAGGGGCGAGCGCATCTGCGTCCAGGTCTCCGACACCGGGCCGGGAATCGCGCAGGCGCAGCAGGAAGCGATCTTCCGCGAATTCCAGCGCGGCGAGGCGAGCGCCACCGACCAGGCCGGCTTCGGCCTCGGCCTCTCCATCGTCCGCCGTTTCGCAACCGTGCTCGGACATGAGGTGCGGCTGTCGTCGCAGGTCGGCCGGGGATCGACCTTCGCCCTCGAGCTGGAGCCGGCCGACCTCACTGAAGTCGGCGACGAGGTGCACGAGGTCAAGCTGGCCGAGCGGCACTATGGCGGGCTCGAAGGCGCCAAGATCCTCCTGATCGAGAACGATCCGAACGGCTCCGAGGCCATGGCCGCCCTGCTGGAGGGCTGGGGCTGCGACGTCGCGACCACGCGATCGGCCGCGGACGCCTTGCTGCGCCTCAGCGAGCTCGGCGGCGCCCCCGATGCCGTCATCGCCGATCTCCATCTCGATCACGGCGAGAGCGGCCTGTCGGCCGTCGCCGACATCAGGGCGCATTTGAAGCTGGACGTACCGGCCATGATCATCACGGCCGACTACTCCGAAAAGGCCGCGAAGGAAGCCAGCCTCCACGGCCTCGAGGTGCTGAAGAAGCCGATCAAGCCCGCCGAGATGCGCGCGCTGCTGTCGTTCCTGCTGACTTGAGGTGGGATGGGATCGGGGTAATCACACCGGCCGCCACAAAATCCCCAAAACAACCCCATGCAAAGTAGACGCGGCTTGGTGGCCGCGCCCTGCGCTTTATCCGAAAATAGTTTGACACGTCGGGCAAATCACCGGCAAAAGGGTATCGTCGCGAAGAGCGGCAAGGGCTATCGCAGCCGTCCGGCTACTCGGACTGCGCGCGATCGTGCTTCGCTCTCGCCCCTTCGCTCGCCAGCGTCGCGAAGTCGATACGGGACATCTCGACGATCGCCTTGGTGCGGCTCAGCACATTGAGCTTGCGCAGGATGTCGGAGACGTGGACCTTCACGGTGGTCTCCGAAATCTTCAGCTCATAGGCGATCTGCTTGTTCTGCAGGCCGCGCTTGAGCATTTCGAGCACGCGCAATTGCTGCGGCGTCAGCTCGTGCAGGCGCTTGATGAGATCCTGTGCGGGGCCGGCGGCGCGCTGCGGACGGGTCGCACGGTAGGCGGTGGGAACGCAGACCGCGCCGCGCAGCACCTCGCCGATCGACTGCGCGAAATCCTGCTTGGACGAGGATTTCAGGATGTAACCGGCGACGCCGAGCGACAGTGCACCGGAAATGATCTGCGGATCCTGATGCCCCGACACGATGACGACGGGAATTTTGGGAAATGCCTTGCGGATGCGAATGATGCCCGAAAGACCCGTCGTGCCCGGCATCGACAGATCAAGGAGAATGAGATCGAGCCCCGCGGTCGCCGACAACAGCTCGAGCGCGCCGTCGATCGACGTCGCCTGAAGGATGTCGGCCTCGGGCGCCACCATCTGCAGCGCGCCTTCAAGCGCCTCGCAAAACAGCGGATGGTCTTCGACAATCAGAAATCGCATCACGCCTGAGCCATTTCTAAGATCCCAAGATCTTGCCCAATATGTTGCCGGGTTCGACGTTAACATGAGAATGCCTCAGCCGGGGCGAACCAGGTTGATCCAGGTCAAGAACGAGAGTGCGCCTCATTGCGGCCTGCCGCGATCGAGCCGCGCATACGGCCGGCCCTTGGGATCGGGCAGGTCCATCTTGCCGATCTCGATGATCGCCTTGTTGCGGCTGAACAGGCCGAGCTTGCGCAGGATCTCGGTGATGTGCGCCTTCACGGTGGATTCGGCGAGTTGAAGCTCCTGGGCGATCTGCCGGTTCGGATAGCCGCGGCGCAGGAGATCGAGCACGCGAAGCTGCTGCGGCGTGAGCTCGCGCAGCTTGACCGCAAGCGCCTTGCTGGTGTCGGCGCGGCGCCGCTGCGGCGTTGCGACAAAATCCTTTGGCACCGACACCGATCCGCTCAGCACGCCCTCGATCGATTGCGCGAGCTCGCGCTTCGACGTCGACTTCGGCAGATAGCCGGCGGCGCCCAGCGCCAGCGCCTCGCGGACGACGTGCTGGTCCTCCTCGCTCGACACGATGGCGACAGGCAGGCGCGGATAGGTCTCGCGCAAACGGAGAAAGCCGGAGAAGCCGGTCGCATCCGGCAGCGACAGATCGAGCAGCGCGAGGTCGATGCCCTGTTCGGCCGACAGAATATGCAGGGCGTCCTCGATCGACATCGCCTCGAATATCCGCGCCTCCGGCAATGCCAGCCGCACCGCATTGCCAAGCGCCTCGCGAAACAGCGGATGATCGTCGATGATCAGGAAGCTGGTCATGGCGCCTTCCCAGGAATCGATCGCCCAAGAATCGATCGCACAAGAGTCGATCGCACAAGAGTCCGCCGCAGGAGCGGAAGCGGCGCATTCCTGCGGCGACCGTCCGGCACCGGGATGATGCCGGATGGACGCTACCACATCCTCCCGATCGCGTCCGGTCAAGATCGTTCAGTCGTCCGATTCGGACTGAACCGTCAGCAGAAAGGAATAGATGCTGTCGAACTGGTCGTCGGTGAAGACTTCCTTCCAGGCCGGCATGCCCTTGGCAGGCCGTCCTTCATGCACGGTGGCCCAGTATTTCTCGCGCATCTCGTCGCCGTAGCGGTGACGCAGCAGCCGCAGATCGATCTTCTTCTCGCTCTGGATCGCGTCGGGACCGTGACAATGCGCGCAGGTGCCGTTGAAGATCTCCTTGCCCGTGCCGACGGCTTCGGCGCTTGGCGCGGCCGCGTCACCCTTGGTCTCGGTTGCCACCACGTTGGCGACCTCAGTCACTTGGGCAGTCACTTGGGCTCCGGTTCCCGCTCCCGTCGTTGTTCCCGCCGGCACGGCCTGGGCCGCGCCGAAGCGAACCGGTTGGCCGGTCGGCAGGCCGTATTTCTCCGCGAGATCGGCGATCGTCTTCTGAAGCTGCGGCAGGACGGCATCGACGCGATCGCGCAGCTCCGTCGACGTCTTCGCGAAGCCGATGGCCGCATCCCATGAGAGGCCGTCGCCTTCGGTGAGCTCGATCTGATAGCGATCGCTGTAGGTGGTCTTGTTCAGCCAGCCGGCGACGGGCCCCCAAATGAAGGCGACGTCCGCTTTGCCCTTGTCGAGCGCCTGCATGCCTTCCTCGGGCGACAGCACGGTGACCATCTGGATGTCGTTTCGACTCGCGAGCAGGTTTTGCGGCGTGCTGGCGAACTGCACGGCGACGCGCTTGCCCTTGAGGCCCTCGACGCCGCCGATCGCCTGCCCCTTCGCCGCCACCAGGGCGTAGCCTTCCTTCGCGAAAGTGTTGGAGAAGATCACGGCCGGTCCCATGAAATCTTCGGAGCGCGGCAGGCCGATCATGGCGTCGCACTGCTTGCCGAGCAGCGTGACGCGCACGGTGCGCTTGCCGAAATAGGATTTGTACCAGTCATACGCGATCGGCTGGCCGAGCGCCTGCGCAAGGGCCTGCCCGATCTCGACATAGAAGCCCGGCTGCAACGGATTATCGCTGGAGAACGGCAGATTGGTCGGATCGGCGCAGAGCCGGAACGGCTGCGCCTCGTCTCCGTGAGCAGTCGTGGCCGGCGCGATCATCGCGGACGCGGCAGCCCATGCGACAAGTCCGGCAATGGCGCGATTTCGGCTCTTGCCACTTCCAAGATGATTGCGGCGCATCCTCATCTCCCGTGGTTGGGAATTGTTGGACCAGGCGTTGCGGCAGACGGCATCAGCCGATGCCGCAACGATCGTCTGGAAAAAGCGCGCGCGTATCCCGTCACCTCTGAGATACGCGCGCGAGTGGTCACTGGACGGAGAACACGAAGAGCGAACCGCCCTCGGGAGCTGCGGCCGTCATCTTCTTGCCTACCTCGCCCAGAAACGCAGGCAGCGAAGCCGTGCGGCCGACGACGATTGCGACGTATTGCTTGCCGTCGACCTGGTAAGTCACCGGACCCGCGCCGATGCCGGAGCCGAGATTCTTGCTCCACAGCACCTTGCCGGACTTCGCATCGATGGCGCGGAAGTCGCCATGGATGTTGCCGGCAAACACCAGGCCGCCACCGGTGGTCAGCGTGCCGCCGTTGAACGGCAGGTCTTCCTTGATCGACCAGACCTTCTTCTGGGCCACCGGATCCCAAGCGACCAACTCGCCGAGGAAGCCGCCGGGACCTTCCTTGGTCGGGAATTCGGCGCCGAGATAGAACACGCCGCGCTTGTAGGCGACGTCAGACACCGACCAGTCCATGCAGACATTGTTGGACGGGATGTAGACCAGACCGGTCTGCGGGTTGAACGACATCGGTTGCCAGTTCTTGCCGCCGATCAGGTTCGGGCAGATGTCCTTGGCGGGATGGTTCGGTCCCGGACGCTTGTCGGGATCCTCGACCGCGCGCATCGTGGCGGTATCCCACTTCTGTGCCCAGCTCGTGAACACGTATTTCTCTGCCGAAAGCACCTTGCCGGTCTCGCGGTTGGCGACGAAGAAGAAGCCGTTGCGATCCGCCTTCATCAGTGTCGGAACCGTGTCGTTGCCGATCTTCAGATCGGCAAGAACGGCCTCGTTGACGCCGTCATAGTCCCAGGCATCCGCCGGCGTGGTCTGGATGTGCCACTTGATCTTGCCGGTGTTGGGATCGAGCGCGAGCGTCGATGCCGTGTAGAGGTTGGTCAGCTTGCCGAAATTGCCATCGCCGGTCGAACGAACCGCCGTATTCCACGGCCCCGGGTTGCTGGTGCCCCAGTAAACGGTGTCGGTCTTGGCATCGTAGGAGCCGACCAGCCAGGCCGCGCCGCCGCCATGCTGAGCGGTATCTCCCTTCCAGCTATCACCGCCGGGCTCATCCGGCGCAGGCACGGTGTAGATCTGCCACACCTGCTTGCCGGTGTTGATGTCGAAGGCCAGCAGCGCGCCGCGCGCACCGTACTCGCCGCCACCGAAGCCGGTGATGACCTTGTCGCGAACGACGAGCGGCGGCGACGTGATGACCGAACCCTGCTTGTAGTCGACCACCTTGGCGGTCCACAGCGCCTTGCCGGTCGCAGCATCGAGCGCCGTCAGCTTGCCGTCGAGGCGGCCGACGAAGATCTTGCCGTCGGCGTAAGAAACGCCGCGATTGTTCACGTCACAGCAGGCGTATTGCAGCACGTCATCGGGAATGTCGGGCTCCCAGGTCCATTTGCGCGCGCCGGTCGCGGCATCGAGCGCGTAGACGTATTTCGGGCCCCAGGAGCTCGAAACATAGAGCGTGTTGCCGATCACGATCGGCGAGGATTCGTTCGAGCGCAGCGACGCCAGCGAGAACGAATAGGCGAGCGTCAGCTTGCCTGCGTTCTCGGCGTTGATCTGATTGAGCGGGCTGAAGCGCGTGTTGCCGTAGTCGTGGCCGGCAACGGCCCACTGGTTCGAATCGGATTGCGCCTTGAGCAAGGAGTCGTTGGCGCGAACGCCGGACGTGCCGGCGGCCAGCATCGCAATCATCGAAATGCCAGCCAAAAAGCCCTTCGTTCCAAAGGTCATGTATTCCCTCCGCGGTGTTGGTGTGCACGCCATGTTGGGCGCTTGAGCGCGCTGCGCTCGTGATGCGCAGTTTGCCTGCGAGCCATCGTTCGAAATTACAGCATCGGCTTTGCGCGCTTAGTATAGGCGGAAGGTAGTAGTGCAAATCACTGGCGGCTCTTGCCACTCATCTCATTGTCGACGCTCGCGTCTTGCCCTGATTTTGCAGCTCGAAATGCACGATCGGATTTGCGGCGACATCGTGCCGCGATCCGATCGTTGCACCTGACGTCGCGCGTCGATCATCCGCAGCAATCACGATGACGGCGCTACCAGCGTCGCGAAGTTCTCGAAGAAATTCGCAGCGAGCTTGCGCGACGTCGAATCGATCAGCCGCGAGCCGAGCTGCGCAAGCTTGCCGCCGGTCTGCGCTTCGGTCTCGTCGCGCAGGATGGTGACGTCGGGTGATTCTTCCTCGCGCCTGACTTTCGCGCCGCCCTTGGCGAAACCTGCGACGCCGCCGGCGCCTTCGCCGATGATGCGGTTATCGGCCAGCGTCTCCTTGCCGCTGAACGCCGCCTTCACCGGACCAACCCTCGGCACCACGGTCGCTCTGACGTCTGATCCACTCAATGTCATTCCGGGGCCGACGAAGTCGCGAGCTATGATGCGCAATTGCGCATCTGAGAATCCATTCATCCACGTACCGTGCGGCCGGATGGATTCCGGGCTCCCTCGCTTCGCTCGGGCCCCGGAATGACGGAATGGACTGTCGCAGCCACGACACCAGAACGCCCTCGATCACCACGGCTTGCAGAACGCACCGCCCGGCTGCGGCTCGCCAGGATCACCCTCAACAAAATCAATGACTTAGCTCGCCCGCGCCTACTACCAAGATCGCGATTGCAAAGCCCTGAGCGCGTGCTCCTATTCGAAGCAACGAACAAGGCATCAAAGGGAGAGACGACGCGCGACAGGGCTGAGGTCTGAGAGCGGGCGGCGTCGCGCGGCGGCATCGAAAGCACGCCGCGGCAGACGTGACGCAGATTTCCGAAAGCGTCTCTCGGGTCGCGCCACGCACTGGCAGCGGCACGGAACGTCATGCTCGAATCGCGCGCCCGCGACTGGCCACGATGACCTTTCGATGACGAAGGGCACCCAAAATCCCAGTTGCAAAGTTCCGCTCGCGCTGTCTCTAATTGGAATAACTACAAACAAACAATCGGGAGGTACTCACGTGTCTACAGTCAAACTGACAGTGAACGGCAAGGCTGTCTCTGTCGATGTCGAGGACCGCACGCTGCTGGTCCATCTCCTGCGCGATCACCTCAACCTCACCGGCACCCATGTCGGCTGCGACACCAGCCAGTGCGGCGCCTGCGTCGTGCATATCGATGGCCGCGCGGTGAAATCCTGCACCATGCTGGCAGGCCAGGCCGACGGCGCAAACGTCACCACGATCGAAGGTCTTGCCAAGGGCGACGAGCTGCATCCGATGCAGGCGGCGTTCCGCGACAATCACGGTTTGCAGTGCGGCTACTGCACGCCGGGCATGATCATGTCGGCGGTCGACATCGTGCACCGCCACGGCGGCCAGCTCGACGAAGCCACCGTCCGCCACGAGCTCGAAGGCAATATCTGCCGCTGCACCGGTTACCACAACATCGTGAAGGCGGTGCTGGATGCGGCCGGCCGCATGAAGGTCGCGCAGGCCGCCGAGTAAGCGGCGACCTCACCTAATCGAACCACCGCCGCAGCTTTCGATGGAAAGCGCGGTCAAACAAATTCCGGTCGGGAGGACAGGACATGGGTGTTGAAGGCATTGGCGCAAGCGTTGTGCGCAAGGAAGACAAGCGTTTCATTACCGGCAAGGGCCGGTATGTCGACGACGTCAAGCTACCGGGCATGACCTATGCCCATTTCATCCGCAGCCCCCACGCGCATGCCAAGGTGAAGGGCATCGACGCCTCCGCGGCGCTGAAGCTGCCGGGCGTCGTCGCCGTGCTCAACGGCAAGCAGATCGTCGACGACAAGGTCGGCAACCTCATCTGCGGCTGGGCCATCACCTCCAAGGACGGCAGCCCGATGAAGATGGGGGCATGGCCGGCGATGGCGCCGGAGACGGTGCGCTTCGTCGGCCAGGCCGTCGCCGTCGTGATCGCCGAGAGCAAGAACCTGGCGCGTGACGCCGCCGAAGCCGTGGTCGTCGACTATGAGGAACTGCCGGCTGTCGCGAACGTGACCGACGCGATCAAGGCCGGCGCACCTCAACTCCATCCCGAGGCACCCGGCAACCAGATCTATGACTGGGTCATCGGCGACGAGAATGCCGTGAACGACGCCTTTTCGAAGGCGGCCAACGTGGTGAAGCTTGATCTCACCAACAACCGCCTCGCGCCGAATCCGATGGAGCCGCGCTCGGCGGTTGCCGACTACAACGAGGCGGAAGAGCACTTCACGCTCTACACGACATCGCAGAACCCGCACGTCGCGCGCCTCGTGCTGTCGGCCTTCTACAACATCGCGCCCGAGCACAAGCTGCGCGTGATCGCGCCCGATGTCGGCGGCGGCTTCGGCTCCAAGATCTACATCTACCCCGAAGAGATGGTGGCGCTGTGGGCCTCGAAGAAGACCGGCCGTCCGGTGAAGTGGACCGGCGACCGCACCGAGGCCTTCCTCACCGACGCACATGGCCGCGACCATGTCACGCATGCGGAGATGGCGTTCGACGCCAACAACAAGATCACCGGCTTGAAGGTGAAGACCTACGCCAATTTCGGCGCCTACATGTCGCTGTTCTCCTCGGCGGTGCCGACCTATCTCTACGCGACGCTGCTGTCGGGCCAGTACGTCATCCCGGCGATCCATGCCGAGGTGGTCGCCGTCTATACCAACACCACGCCGGTCGATGCCTATCGCGGCGCGGGCCGGCCCGAGGCAAGCTACCTGGTCGAGCGGATGATGGAGACGGCGGCGCGGCAGTTGAAGGTCGATCCGGCCGAGCTGCGCAAGAAGAACTTCATCACCCAGTTCCCGTACCAGACGCCGGTCATCATGGCCTATGACACCGGCGATTTTAACGCCTCGCTCGATGCCGCCATGAAGGCGATCGACTATGCCGGCTTCGCAGGCCGCAAGGCGCAGGCGAAGGCGCAAGGCAAGCTGCGCGGCATCGGCGTCTCCTGCTACATCGAGGCCTGCGGCATCGCGCCGTCGAAGGCGGTCGGTAGCCTGGGCGCCGGCGTCGGCTTGTGGGAGTCCGCCGAGGTGCGCGTCAACCCGGTCGGCACCATCGAGGTATTGACCGGCTCGCACAGCCACGGCCAGGGCCATGAGACGGCGTTCGCCCAGCTCATTTCGGAACGCTTAGGGGTTCCCATCAGCCAGGTCTCGATCGTCCATGGCGACACCGACAAGGTGCAGTTTGGCATGGGCACCTACGGCTCGCGCTCCGCGGCGGTCGGGCTTACCGCGATCCTGAAAGCCGTCGAGAAAGTCGAATCCAAGGCCAAGAAGATCGCGGCCCACCAGCTGGAAGCGTCGGAGGCCGACATCGTCATCGAGAACGGCGAGCTCAAGGTCACCGGCACCGACAAGGCGATCGCGCTGCCGATGGTCGCCCTTGCGGCCTACACCGCGCACAACCTGCCTGACGGGATGGAGCCGGGCCTGAAGGAAAGCGCCTTCTATGACCCCTCCAACTTCACCTTCCCGGCCGGCGCCTATATCTGCGAGCTTGAGGTCGATCCCGGCACCGGCAAGACGTCGTTCGTCAACTTCGTGGCGGCCGACGATTTCGGGCGCCTGATCAACCCGATGATCGTCGAAGGCCAGGTTCACGGCGGCCTTGCGCAAGGCATCGGGCAGGCGCTGCTCGAGCACGCGGTCTATGACGCCAACGGACAACCGATCACGGCCTCGTTCATGGACTACACCATGCCGCGCGCCGATGACCTGCCGTCGTTCAAGCTCAGCCACACCACGACGCTCTGCCCGGGCAATCCCTTGGGCATCAAGGGATGCGGCGAGGCCGGCGCGATCGGCGCGTCCGCTGCCGTGATCAACGCGATCACGGACGCGATCGGCAAAAACAACCTGGAAATGCCCGCAACCCCGGACCGGGTGTGGCGCACGATCCACGCGGCTTGAGAAGGAGGAACGAAGATGTACCAGACCACTTATCATCGCGCCTCCTCCGTCGACGAGGCCGCCGCTCTGTTCGCCAAGGGCAGCGAGGCAAAATATCTCTCCGGCGGCCAGACGCTGCTGCCGGTGATGAAGCAGCGGCTCGCCAGCCCCTCCGACGTGATCGACCTTGCGAAGATCAAGGAGCTGATCGGCGTTGATGCTTCCGGCGACACGCTGACAATCAAGGCCGCGACGCCGCATTACGACGTCGCGACCAGCGACGCCGCGAAGAAGGCGATCCCGGCGGTTGCGTATCTGGCTTCGCTGATCGGCGATCCCGCGGTGCGCTATCGCGGCACGATCGGCGGCTCGCTCGCCAACAACGATCCGGCCGCCGACTATCCGGCAGCAGTGCTGGCACTGGGTGCGACGATCAAGACCAACAAGCGCTCGATCGCGGCGGACGACTACTTCAAGGGCCTGTTCGCGACCGCCCTTGAGGACGGCGAGATCATCACCGCCGTGTCGTTCCCGGTTCCGGCGAAGGCGGGCTACGCAAAATTCCCGCACCCGGCCTCGCGCTTCGCACTGACCGGCGTGTTCGTTGCCCAGACCAGGTCGGGCGATGTCCGCGTCGCCGTGACCGGCGCCTCGCAGAGCGGCGTGATGCGCGTTGGCGCCATCGAAGCCGCGCTGAAGGCGAACTGGGCCGCGAGCGCGATCGACGGCGTCTCGATCCCGTCGAGCGGGCTGCTCTCGGATCTCCACGGCTCGTCCGACTACCGCGCCAATCTGATCAAGGTGATGGCGCAGCGCGCGGTGGCTGCGGCGGGCTGACAACGATCGTATCTTAGCGTCTCAACGCAAATTTTCCGCGGCGCGCAGCGATGCGCGCCGCTTTTATTATGCGCCCATGCATCAAAAGCGCTTGCCTCGCCGGGTCGAAGGCGGGAAAATTTAATCGACCAATTAACTCGCCCCAGAGAGGAACGTCCAAACGGGTGCCGCCTCTCGCGCGCCCGTCTTGCGACCCCGAGGAAACAACAACGTGCTCGATCAATCAGCCCAAGACAAATCAGAAGGCTCTTCCGTCCGCGCCTCCGGCCCGCTCGCAGGTTTCCGCATCGTCGAATTCGCCGGCATCGGCCCCGGCCCGTTCGCCTGCATGCTGCTCGCCGACATGGGCGCCGAAGTCGTCACGCTCGATCGCTTGGGCGCGAAGAAGAGCATGAAGTCGGTGGCCGGCCGCGGCCGCAAGGTGATCGAGCTCGACCTGAAGGACAAGGCGGCGATCGGGCAAGTCCTCGATTTGCTCGCGAGCGCGGACGCGCTGATCGAAGGTTTTCGTCCGGGCGTGATGGAGCGGCTCGGGCTCGGGCCCGACGTCGTGCTCGCGCGCAACCCAAAACTCGTCTACGGCCGCATGACCGGCTGGGGTCAGGAAGGTCCGCTGGCGAATGCGGCGGGCCACGACATCAATTACATCTCTATTACTGGCGCGCTGGCTGCGATCGGCACGAAGGACGCACCGGTGCCGCCGCTCAACCTGGTCGGCGATTTCGGCGGCGGCGCGCTTTATCTCGTGGTCGGCGTGCTTGCGGCGCTCCTGGAAGCGCAAAGGTCCGGCAAGGGCCAGGTGGTCGACACCGCGATGTGTGACGGCGCGGCGTCGCTGATGTCGTTCTTCTTCGACATGACCGCGATGGGCCGCTGGACCGAAGGCCGCGACCAGAACTTCTTGGACGGCGGCGCGCATTTCTACGGCACCTATGAATGCGCCTGCGGCCATTTCATCTCGATCGGCTCGATCGAGCCGCAATTCTACGCGCTGCTGCGGCAACACGCCGGGCTCACTGACGCCGATTTCGAGGCGCAGATGGACCGCAAGGCCTGGCCGGCGCTGAAGGAGAAGTTGAAGGCCGTGTTCAAGAGCAAGACGCGCGAGGACTGGTGCAGCATCATGGAAGGCACCGACATCTGCTTCGCCCCGGTGCTGACGATGGCGGAGGCGACGAAGCATCCGCACATGGTCGCGCGCAACGTCTTCGTCGAGCGCCACGGCGTGAAGCAGCCCGCCCCCGCGCCGCGGTTCTCGCGCACGCCGTCAGTGGTTCGGGAGCCTGAGGCTGCGGAGATCGGTGCGGTGACGAGCGCGTGGAAGGCGGGGCGGTAGCAACGCTCTCGTAGGGTGGGCAAAGGCGCATAGCGCCGTGCCCACCATCGGTCCAGGATTGCGCCAGAAGTGGTGGGCACGCTTCGCTTTGCCCACCCTACCGCAGTGTCCTTACGCTGCGTCGTCCACCTTCAGCACGCCACGGCGAATCTGATCCTCCTCGATCGATTCGAACAGCGCCTTGAAATTGCCTTCGCCAAAGCCGTCGTCGCCCTTGCGCTGGATGAACTCGAAGAAGATCGGGCCGATCGCGTTGGCCGAGAAGATCTGCAGCAGCACCTTGGTCTGGTCGCCGTCGACGACACCCTCGCCGTCGATCAGGATGCCGTTGCGCTGCAATCGCGCGACGTCCTCGCCGTGCTTGGGCAGCCGCGCGTCGAGCTTCTCGAAATAGGTGCCGGGCGGTGACGGCATGAAGGGCAGGCCGGCCTCGCGCAGGCCCTCGATCGTGCCGTGAATCTCGCGGCAGCCGCAGGCGATGTGCTGGATGCCCTCGCCGCGATAGATCTTCAGATACTCCTCGATCTGGCCGGAATCACCGGCGTCCTCGTTGATGGGAATGCGGATCTTGCCGTCGGGACTGGTCAGCGCCCGCGAGAACAGGCCGGATGCGCGGCCCTCAATGTCGAAGAAACGGATCTGGCGGAAGTTGAAGAGCTTTTCGTAGAAGCCGGCCCACACATCCATGCGGCCGCGATGGACGTTGTGGGTGAGATGATCGAGATAGAACAGGCCGGCGCCGGCGGGCCGCGGATCGCGCGCGCCGAGCCATTCGAACTCGGAATCATAGGCCGAGCCCTTCGCGCCATAGCGATCGACGAGATAGAGCAGGCTGCCGCCGATGCCCTTGATCGCGGGCACATCCAGCGTCTTCTGCGCGGAGGTGACGTCGGCCGGCTCGGCGCCGAGCGCGATGGCGCGCTCATAGGCTTGCTTGGCATCGACCACGCGGAACGCCATCGAGGGCGCGCACGGCCCATGCGCGGCGACGAAATCGAAGCCGTGGGTGCCGGGCTCCTCGTTGACGAGGTAGTTGATGTCGCCCTGGCGGTAGACCGTGATCTTCTTGGTCTTGTGGCGCGCGACGGGCGCAAAGCCCATCAGCGTGAACAACGCGTGCAGCTCTTGCGGATTGGGATGCGCATATTCGACGAACTCGAACCCGTCGGTGCCCATCGGATTGTCGGCGCTGATGGTGGCAGGCGGTGCATCGTGCGGAAACGGACCCATTGGCGATCTCTCCCAAATTGTTCGCCTGAACTATCCTTCATGAGGCGTGCAATGGGCGTGCAAACGGGACGCGATTCCGGTACCCTATGCATGGTTTGTGCATAAAACGGACAAATGACGCATGATCCCGGTAGACGCCTTCGATCTCAAGCTCCTGACCGCGCTCCAGGATGACGGACGCCTCACCAACCAGGAGCTCGCCGATATCGCGGGTCTCTCGGCCTCGCAATGCTCGCGACGGCGCACGCGGCTCGAGGAGGAGAAGGTGATTGCGGGCTACCATGCCGATCTCTCCAGCGAGGCACTCGGCTTCGGCGTCGTCGCCTTCATCCAGGTGACGCTCGCGACGCACTCGCCCGACAATGCCAAGCGGTTCCGCACGCTCGTCGGCCGGATCGACGAGATCCAGGAGGCCTATTCGCTCACCGGCGACGCCGATTATGTGCTGAAGGCCGTGCTGCGCGACCTCAAGGGGCTCTCCAACCTCGTCAACGACGTGCTGATGCCGCACCAGAGCGTCGCGCATGTGCGCTCCTCGATCGTGCTCGACCGCCTGAAGGAGAGCTCGCGGCTGCCGTTGAAGGGGCTCACGCCTGGCTGAAATCGAGGGAAATGCGGCATTCGCGCGCGAGGTGTGATCTGCGATGATTGGCACTAACCTATTTTTGTTTGAGCATGATCTCTTCGGAAAACCGCTTCACACTTTTCCGGATCATGCTCCGGGAGATTTCAGCCATGGCCCTGCAACTTCGGCCGAACTGCGAATATTGCGATTGCGACCTGCCGCCGAATGCTACGAATGCGCGGATCTGCTCCTATGAATGCACGTTCTGTGCGGACTGCGTCGAGACGAAACTCTTCAACGTCTGCCCCAACTGCGGCGGCGGCTTCGCCCCGCGCCCGATCCGGCCCGAGCAGGAATGGCGGCCGGGCGTCTGCGTGACGAAGCACGTGCCGTCGGACAAACGGGTGCATCTGAAGTACAGCGTGGAGGACGTCGCGGCGCATTGCGCGAGGATCCGCGGCGTGCCGCCGGACGAGCGCTGAACTTGTAGGGTGGGCAAAGCGACTTGTCCGCCGTAGCTCGAAGAGCGAAGGCGGAAGCGTGCCCACCACTTCTGCCAGCGTCATGGCAAAATGGTGGGCACGGCGCTGACGCGCCTTTGCCCACCCTACAACTTCAGCGGAATTCACTCCGCCGGCAGAATCGTCCCCTCGACCTCGCCGAAGCCGACGCGGTAGCCGTCGCCCTGGCACCAGCCGCGCATGACGAGGCTGTCGCCATCTTCCAGGAACGAACGTTTGGTGCCATCAGGCAATTCCAACGGCTCGGTGCCGTTCCAGGAGATTTCGAGCAGGCTGCCGCGCTGGTTCTTCTCGGGCCCGGAGATCGTGCCGGAGCCGAGGAGATCGCCGACATTCATGGCGCAGCCGCTCGAGGCGTGATGCATCAATTGCTGCACCGACGACCAGTACATGTATTTGAAATTGGTGCGGCTGATGCTCGCGGGCGCATTCGTGCCGGCGGCGCGCAAGGAGACGTCGAGCTCGACATCGTAGTTCTGCGGCCGACCCTGTTTGAGATAATCGAGCGGCGCCGGGCTCTGCTCGGGACCTTGCAGGCGGAACGGCTCCAGCGCCTCGCGCGTCACCACCCACGGGCTGATCGAGGTCGCAAACGCCTTTGCGAGGAACGGGCCGAGCGGCACATATTCCCATTGCTGGATGTCGCGGGCGCTCCAGTCGTTGAGCAGCACGAAGCCAAAGATCATCTCCTCGGCCTGCTGCTCGGTCAGCATGCCGCCCATCGGCGACGGCTGTCCGACGACGACGCCCATCTCCAGCTCGAAGTCGAGCCGCTTGCAGGGCGCAAAGCTCGGCACCTCGGCGGTCGGCGGCTTCAACTGCCCACGCGGCCGCTTCACCCTGGTACCGCTGACGACCACGGTCGAGGCGCGGCCGTTATAGCCGATCGGCATGTAGAGCCAGTTCGGCTGCAGCGCATTGTCCTTGCCACGGAACATCACGCCGACATTGGTGGCGTGCTCCTTCGACGAATAGAAGTCGGTATAGCCCGAGACCGGGAACGGCAGATGCAGCCGCGCCTCGCGCATCGGCAGCAGGGCTTGCTTGCGCAGCTCCTCGTTGTCGCGCAGCTCAGGATGATCGTGACGCAGCAGCTCGCTGATCCGCGCCCGCGTCCTGGCCCAGACCTTTGGCCCCAGCGCCATGAACGGATTGAGTGATGGCGCGGAGAAGACACCAAGCGGACCGACGTCGAGGCGGGAATCCTGCTCGAGCTCCCAGAGGTCGAGCACGTAGTCGCCAATCGCAACGCCGACGCGCGGCGCCGGATAGGCCGCCGTCGAGAACACGCCATAGGGCAGGTTCTGGATCGGGAAGTCAGAGGACGGATCGACGTCGATGAAGGAGCGGAGGCTGGGATCGTTGGGGTGCGTTGTCACTTTTGGCTCGATCCTTTCTTCCTTCTCCCCTTGTGGGAGAAGGTGGCGCGAAGCGCCGGATGAGGGGTTGTCTCCGCGAACTCCAATGAGAGATTTCCCGTGCTGAGAGGACCCCTCACCCGTCTCGCCGCTACGCGGCGAGCCACCCTCTCCCACAAGGGGAGAGGGGGAGAAAGCTACGGCCGGTTCGGGTCGAAACGCTTCTCCAGCCCTTTCCAGCAATCCGCATAGTCATCCTGCAACGTCGAGGACTTTGCGGCATGCGCGGTGACACGCTGGGGGTAGCGGGTTTCGAACATGAAGGCGAGCGTGCCGGTGAGCTTGACCGGTTTCAATTCGCCGTTGCTCGCATGGTCAAACGCGTCGCGGTCGGGCCCGTGCGGCAGCATGCAATTGTGCAGGCTCATGCCGCCGGGGACAAAACCTTGCGGCTTGGCGTCGTAGACGCCGTACACGAGGCCCATGAACTCGCTCATGATGTTCATGTGATACCAGGGCGGCCGGAAGGTGTTGTCGGCAACCATCCAGCGCTCGGGGAAGATGACGAAGTCGATATTCGCCGTGCCCGCTGTCTCCGACGGTGAGGTCAGCACCGTGAAGATCGAAGGATCGGGATGGTCGAAGGCGATCGCACCGACCGGCGAGAAGGTGCGCAGATCGTATTTGTAGGGTGCGTAGTTGCCGTGCCAGGCGACCACGTCGATCGGCGAATGCGGCAGCGTCGTCTTGAACAGCGAGCCACCCCATTTCACATAGAGCTCGGTCGGCGTGTCCTTGTCTTCGTAGTAAGCGACCGGCGTCAGGAAGTCGCGCGCGTTGGCAAGGCAATTGGCGCCGATCGGTCCGCGCTCCGGCAGCGTGAAGGCGCCGCCATAATTTTCGCAGAGATAGCCGCGCGCCGGCCCGTTCGGAATCTCCACGCGGAACTTGACGCCGCGCGGGATCACCACGATCTCGCCGGGCTCGGCATCGATGCGGCCGAACTCGGTGACGAGGCGCAGGTTGCCCTGCTGGAGCACGAACATCAGCTCGCCGTCGGCATTGTAGAAATGCTGGTCCACCATCGATTTGGTGATGAGATAGACATGCGCGGCCATGCCGGCCTGCGTATTGACGTCGCCGGCCGTCGTCATGGTCTGCACGCCCTGGAGAAAGGTGATCTCCTCCTTCGGGATCGGCGTCGGGTCCCAGCGCAGCTGCGCGATCGGCAAATCGTTTTCATGGCACGGCGCCGAGCGCCACAGGCCGGCATCGACCTTCTCGAAGCGTCCCGAATGCTTCACCGAAGGGCGGATGCGATAGAGCCAGGAGCGCTCATTGGTGCCGCGCGGCGCGGTGAAGGGCGAGCCCGACAATTGCTCGGCATAGAGCCCATAGGCGCAGCGCTGCGGCGAGTTGCGTCCCATCGGCAACGCGCCCGGCAGCGCCTCCGTCTCAAAACTGTTGCCGAAGCCGGACATGTAGCCCGGCGTGACCTGGGCGGTGCTGCGAACGATCTGATCAGGCGAGGTATTGATGTTCATGACTATCCTCCTCCTTGCAAGGCAGCCCACATCTCCTGGTCGCGCTTGTCGGTCCAGATCACGGGGTCATCGATCCCGGACGCCTCGTCAAAGGCGCGCGACACGTTGAACGGCAGGCAGTGCTCGTAGATGGCGAAGCTCGAAAACTTCGGATCCATCACCTCACGCGTCGCCGCCATGGATTCCTTCAGCGTGCGGCCCTTGGCGGCGGAGATTTCGGCCGCGCCATAGAGCGAGTTGACGAAGTCGCGCGTCATCGCGATCGCTTCGCGCACTGTCGCGGTGCCCTTCAGCGCATCGCCGCGGCCCGGCGCGATCGCCTTGGGATTGAAATTGCGGATCTCGTTCAACGTCAGCGGCCATTCGCGCAAATGCGCATCGCCGCAATAGCAGGCCGAGTGGTATTCGATGAGGTCGCCGGAGAACATCACCTCGGCATCCGGCACCCAGGCGACGATGTCGCCTGAGGTGTGGCCGGCCCCGAGCTGCATCAGCCGCACCTCGCGCTTGCCGAGATAGATCGACATCTCGCCTTCGAAGGTGAGCGTCGGCCAGGTCAGCCCGGGGATGCTCTGCGCATCCTGGAACAGGCGGGGAAATCGACCATACTCGGAATCCCAGTCCTGCTTGCCGCGCTCCTCGATCAGCCGATAGGTCTCCTGTGAGGCGACGACGCCTTGCGCCTTGTAGGCGGATGCGCCCAGCACGCGCACGGCGTGATAATGCGACAGCACGACATATTTGATCGGCTTGTCGGTAACCGTGCGCACGCGCTCGATCACCTTGTTCGCCATCGCGGGCGTTGCCTGCGCGTCGAATACGAGACAGCCGTCATCGCCGACGATGACGGCGGAGTTCGGATCGCCCTCGGCAGTGAAGGCGTAGAGATCGGGGCCTATCTCGGAGAAGGTGACCTTCTTCTCCGCGAGATCGCCGGTGGATGCGAAGTTCTTCGCCATCAGTTCGTTCCTTGCACGGTTATTGTTGTTGCTGTTGCTGCTGGCCGTCGACCATGCGGCGCTTCGCGAGCACGATCGCTTCCTTGAGCACGTCGATTTCGCCGATATGGTTGGCGAGGATCAGGACCAGAGCGGCGTCAAAGTCTGCGCTCTGCTCCTCCGTCAGGCCGCGATGCGCCTCGACGATGGCGCGGAAAGCGTCGTCGGGCCGCGCGAAGTTCGAGCTGGTGGAGAGAGCCATTCGCAAAACCTTCAGTTCAAGCCTTGAGCGCGCGATAATGCCGCCGCGATTTTCGCCTGCGTTGGATGGCGGAATCGCGCCGCGACATAACCGTCGGGCCGCAGCAGATAGGCCGTGTCAGGCTCGGCGTCGTAGCGCTTCGCGGCGAGCCCGCCGGGGTCGATCAGTCCGCCTTCGCCGCCGATGCGGATGTCCTTCACGCCGTCGGGCAGCTCGATGGCCCCGCCACTGCCAAACCCAAGCACGGCAAAATCTGTTCCGCCCTTGCGGAACATATCGGTCAAATAGGCGCCCTCGCCCGCACGCGTTGTGACCGGCGCATCCGGCATGGAACAGCCGGGCCGCGGGCCACTGCTCCACGCCTCCGCGTCGGCGGAGGACAGCGGCGAGTCGTAGCTGCAAGGCACCGAGAGCCGGCCGCCATTGACCATGCGCTTGCCGAACTCGGTTTCCTTGGCAAGTGACAGCACGGCCTTGCGCAGCCGCGCCTCCTGATGCGAGTTTGGCGCCATGAAATCCGTCGAGCGGGTCGATTCGCGAATGTTCTCGTCCGCCGCCATGCCGCGTTCGACGTGGTAGCTCTCGAGCAGGGTCGCCGGCGATTGGCCGCGCAGCACGCGATCGAGCTTCCAGGACAGATTCTCCGCGTCCTCAAGTCCCGAGTTGGCGCCGCGGGCACCGAAGGGCGAGACCTGGTGCGCGGAATCGCCGGCGAAGATCACGCGGCCATGGATGAAGCGATCCATCCGTCGGCACTGGAATTTATAGAGCGAGATCCATTCGAAATCGAACTTGTCGTGCCCGAGCATGCGCGCAATCCGCGGCCGCACGTTTTCCGGCTTCTTCTCGACGCTGGGGTCGGCATAGCGATTGAGCTGGAGGTCGATGCGCCAGACGTCGTCGGGCTGCTTGTGCAGCAGCGCCGACCGGCCGGCATGGAACGGCGGGTCGAACCAGAACCAGCGTTCGGTCGGGAATTCCGCGGTCATCTTGACGTCGGCGATCAGGAATTGATCTTCGAACACCTGGCCGGCGAACTCAGCACCGACCATCTGCCGCAGCGAGGAGCGCGCGCCGTCGCAGGCGATGACGTATTGCGCGTGCAGGCGATAGGCGCCTTCCGGCGTCTCGATCGTCAGCAGGGCGGAATCGTTGCGTTGCTCGAGCGCCGTCACCTTGTTGCGCCAGCGCAGGTCGATCTCCGGCAGATCCCCGATGCGATCGACGAGATAGGCTTCGGCGTAATATTGCTGGAGGTTGATGAAGGCAGGCCGCTTGTGACCTTCTTCCGGCAACAGGTTGAACTGGTAGAGCTGGGACTCGCCGTGGAAGATCTTGCCGACGCTCCACACCACGCCCTTCTCGACCATGCGGTCGCCGACGCCGAGCCGGTCCCAATATTCCAGCGAGCGCTTCGAGAAGCAGATCGCGCGCGAGCCCTCGCCGATGCGGTCGGCATCGTCAAGCAGCACCACGCGCTGGCCGCGCTGCGCCAGATCGATCGCGAGCGACAACCCGACCGGCCCGGCGCCCACCACCACGATCGCGTGCTCGGCCGGAGTCTGGCCGGGGCGATCCTGGTCGGGGTGGCGGCGATAGCCGAACTGGGTTTTTGCCTGCGCCATGCGCTAACCTCGGCTCTGGTCAGGAAGGGACTTATCTGCTAGATAGTCTCACGTGCAACTATCTTGGACCGGCCGCCGCCGTCCGTCAACTGGCATTCGGAGCGACTTTTTGGCGAGGACATTGGGCGATACCGCGCTGAGGGCGAAGGAAGCGGACGAGGCCTCTCGGAGGCCGAAGGCGCGGCTCGATCTGTTCAAATTCGTGCCGTTCCGCCTCAATCGCCTGGCGGCGGAGGTGAGTTCCGCGCTCGCGGTCGAGTATCAGGAGCGCCATGGGCTCGACATTCCGGCCTGGCGGGTGCTCGCCACGCTGGGCTTTCGCAACGATGCCTGTAGCGCGCAGTTCATCTCGCAATGCACCCGCACGCATAAGTCCACCATCAGCCGCGCGGTCACCGCGCTGCTGAATGACGGCCTGATCGAGCGGGTCGAGAACGAAGCCGACCGCCGCGAATTCCGCCTGCAGCTGACCAAGAAGGGCCGCGCGCTCTATGAGGAGCTGTTCCCGCAATTGTTGCGGCGGGAGGATGAAATCCTCGCCTGCCTCTCCGCGCAGGAGCGCAAGCAATTGTCGGCACTGCTCGGCAAGATCGAGCAGAGCCTCGACCTGATCCAGACCAGCGAAGAGGCGGATGCGAAGCAGGCGTATTGATTACTCCGTCATTCCGGGGCGCCGCGACAGCGGCGAACCCGGAATCCAGAAGTTGCGGCGCGAGATTCCGGGTTCGCGCTAACGCGCGCCCCGGAATGACGGGGCTACAGCGTCATTTCGCAAACGACCGGGTCGGCGGCAGATGCAGCGCCCAGGCATCGACCTTGTCGCTGGCGCGCGGATAGATCTCGGTGACCAGCGGATCATGTCCGGGGATGAAGCGATCGGGATGACCGGCGAGGCGCTCGATCGTCTCCCAGCCTGCGGCCATGTCGCCGACATTGTAGACGATCGGGAACGGGCTGCGCCGCTGCAGATTGGCGTAGTAGTGCGCAGCGTCCGAGGCGAGCACCACGGACCCGCGCGCGGTCTCCACCCTGACCACCTGCAAGCCGTCGGAATGGCCGCCGACGCGGTGCACGGTCACGCCCGGCGCGACCTCGCCGTCACCGGAATAAAAGCTGACGCGCTCGCCATAGACATGGCGCACCATCTGCGTGACGTGCTCGACCGAGAACGGATGTCGCAATAAGCCGTTGCACATGCAGCGGCCCGTTGCGTAAGCCATCTCGCGCTCCTGAAGATGAAAACGCGCATTCGGAAAGCGATCGAGATTGCCGGCGTGGTCGTAGTGCAGATGCGTCACGATGATGTCGGCAATAGCCGAGGCCTTGACGCCAAAACGCTCCAGCGCGTCGACCGGATTGAGCGTCAGCTTGCGGGCGCGCAAGGTGGCTTCCTCGGCATTGAAGCCGGTATCGACCAGGATATCGCGGCCGCCCCCACGGATCAGCCAGACGAAATAATCGAGATCCTGCGCGGCGCTCTCATGCGGATCCGGCGACAGGAAGTTCATGTGGGGGGTGCGGGGCGACATCGTTGCATAGCGCAGCGCGTAGACTTCGTAGAGGTTTCCCATGGTTGCACTTTTTTCGTTGAGGGGAGCCCAGAGATCGGTCGCGAAACGCAGCAAGCCACCGCCGGACTCAAAGGTCAAACGCACCTCTCGCGCGCCCCCATGTGAGACCGATCACATTTTTGTCGCGATGGCCGCGCTAAGAGGTATGTCCGCCGGGCCCCCTTCGATCGAGCGATACCGTGACAGCCGCTTTCGTCCCTTCCGTCTTTCCCGCAGCGTCGCGGTCAATTGTCGCGATAATGCCGTGTCTCCAAGCGGTTGACGCCCCCACCCCCCGGTTTGATAATGCAAATTGCGTAAGTTAAGGTCGCCGCGGCGCAAAGCTTGCGAACGGCGCCTTTTTGACTGGACCGCGCTCGTTATGAAGATTCGCTTTCTTTCGCTTCTGTTCTTGATGTACTCGGTCGTCCTGACCGCCCCATCCTTTGCCGCCGGCGACCGCTATGCGCTGGTCATCGGCAATGCCAAATATCCGGACGCCGACAGCCCGCTGAAGGAGCCGATCAACGACGCACGCGACGTCGCCGACGAGCTCAAGCATGACGGCTTTACCGTCGATATCGGCGAGAACCTGACCGGCGATGGCATGCGCCGCGCCTTCGACAAGCTCTATGGCAAGGTCAAGCCCGGCGCGGTCGTGCTGGTGTTCTACAGCGGCTTCGGCATCCAGTCGGCGCGCCAGAGCTACATGATCCCGGTCGACGCCCAGATCTGGACCGAGTCCGACGTGCGCCGCGACGGCTTCAGCATCGAGACCGTGCTCGGCGAGATCAACACTCGTGGCGCCGGCGTCAAGATCGCGCTGATCGATGCCTCCAGGCGCAATCCGTTCGAGCGGCGGTTCCGCAGCTTCTCCGCTGGCCTCGCTCCGGTGATCGCGCCGAACGGCACGCTGGTGATGTATTCGGCGGCCTTGAGCTCGGTGACCTCGGACGCCGGCGGTGACCACAGCCTGTTCGTCCAGGAACTTTTGAAGGAAATCCGTGTCCCCGACCTGATGGCGGAGGAAACGCTGAACCGCACCAAGATGGGCGTCACCCGCGCCTCGCGTAACGAGCAGGTGCCATGGATCTCGTCCTCGCTGGCCGAGGATTTCTCGTTCATTCCCGGCGCCGGCGGATCGCGACCGACGGCCACGGCGCAGCCGCCGGCTCCGCCCGCACCCACGCCACCAGTGATTGCAAACAACCCGCCGCCCGCGCCGACACCTGTACAAACTCCTGCACAAACTCCCGCTGCCCCGGCGCCGCCCGCACCGCCGAAGCCGCAGGTCGAAGCGAATGTTGCTTCGCCTCCCGCCCCTGCACCTTCGCCCGCGCCGGCCCCTGCACCGTCACCGAAGCCGCAGGTTGATGCGGCTATTCCCGCGCCACAGCCGCCGGCGAAGCCGGCCGACGTCGGCACCAGCCCCAATACCGGCGGCAACACCGACACCGGACCGAGCCAGGCCGCGCTGGCGGACGATCCCACCATCAAGAGCCTGACCGCCAAGATTGCGGCCAACCCCGACGACGTGAACGCGCTCTACCGGCGCGGCCAAGTCTATGCCAGCAAGGGCGCCTATAACCTTGCGATCAAGGATTTCGACGACACGGTCCGGATCAATCCCAAGGACGTCGAGGCCCTGAACAACCGTTGCTGGACCCGCACCGTGATCGGCGACCTCCAGGGCGCGCTGAAGGATTGCAACGAGGCCCTGCGGCTGCGCCCGAACTTCGTCGACGCGCTGGACAGCCGCGGCCTGGTCAACCTGAAATCGGGGGCGGTGAAGAACGCCATCTCGGATTTCGATGCGGCGCTGAAGATCAACCCGCGCCTGACCTCATCGCTCTATGGTCGGGGGCTTGCCAAGCAGCGCAATGGCTCGGCCTCGGAAGGCGCACTCGACATTGCGAACGCCAAGGCGATGGATCCGAACATCGTCCAGGAGTTCGCAAGTTACGGAGTACGTTGATATTTTTTTGAGATTCGGGGCGCCGCGCCTCGAACCCCCGAGAGCCCCGCGGAGACCAACGCAAGGATGCCGCAGGGGCCCTTCCGGGCTTGTTGCAGGAATTTTTTGCAGGAGGGACTGGCAATGAGATTGGCTGCAAAGGGTGTGACCGCGATCCTCTCGGTCCTCACGATCGGCGCCGCACTGACGCTGCCGCTGGGAAGCGCATTCGCGGGCGACGACAAGGATACCAGCAACAACGTCACCGAGGACCAGATCGTGCGGGCGCTGGCGCCGCCGAAGAAGCCCCTGACGCGCGGCCTCTCGATCGGACCGCAAACCACGGATCCGGCGCCGAGCGCCGCCGAGACCAAATTGCTGCAGAGCGTCCGCGGCCGCGCCACACGCTCGCTCTCGGTGACCGAACGCGAGGAAATCGCAACCGCCGCCAAGGACAAGCCGAATATCGATCTCGAGATCACCTTCGACTACAACTCGGCCAACATCAGCGCCAAGTCGATGCCGTCCGTGCAGGCGCTCGGCCGCGCGCTGACCAATCCCGACCTCAAGGGCTCGACCTTCGTCGTCGCCGGCCACACCGACGCCGCCGGCGGCGAGGGCTACAACCAGGACCTGTCGGAGCGCCGCGCTGACTCGATCAAGCGCTATCTCGTCGACAAGTACAGCATTTCCGCAGCCGATCTCGTCACCGTCGGCTATGGCAAGAGCAAGCTGAAGGATCCGAGCCAGCCGATGGCGGAGGTCAATCGCCGGGTGCAGGTCGTCAATATGGAAAACAAGACCACCGCGTCCAAGTGAAGGCGACACATTGTTCAGGTGACCGGTCGTAATGTCTGTAAATTCGTGTGTCCGACGCGCGTCCCGCAAACCTTGCGGGACGCAGCTTCGTTTCGGGGAAACTCTTCCAATAGCGGCCGCGAGCTCGCGGGCTATCAGCCAGGCAGGATGATCCGGCGATGAACATCACCGAATATCTCAAGCCTGCGGGAACCGTGGCATTCATCGTCGTGCTCGGCGTCGGCTATTACTGGTTCGAGAACCGCCACCGCCCGGAAGCAAAGGAGACGCCGGGCGAAGCCGTCGTGGTCGTGACCAAATCGACCAATGCCTGCTTCTCCGATCTGGTGCGCGTGACCGGTTTCTTCGTGCCGCGCCGCGAGGCCGTGGTGACCGCCGACCAGGAAGGATCGCGCGTCACCGACCTCTTCGTCGCCGAAGGCGCCACCGTCACCGAGAATCAGGAACTGGCGCGGCTGAGCCCGCCTCCGCAGACGCCGGGCCAGCCGGCGCGGCCGGGACCGCAAGGACCGATCTCGCTCAAGGCGCCGGCCGCAGGGCTCGTCACCGAAGTCCGCACCGTCGTCGGCGCCCCGGCCTCGCCGCAGGCAGGCCCGATGTTCCGCATCGCCGTGGGCGGCGAGATCGAGCTCGATGCGCAGGTGCCGGCCGTGCATATGCCAAAACTCAATCCCGGCGCGACGGTGCGGATCAGCCGGGACGACGCCCCCGACCTGATCGGGCGCGTCCGGCTGGTCTCGCCCGAGATCGACCGCGCCACGCAGCTCGGCCGCGTCCGGATCAGCGTCGCCAACAATCCATCGCTGAAGGTCGGCATGTTCGCCCGCGCCTCCATCGACGCCAAGCGCAGCTGCGGCGTTGCGGTTCCCAAGACCGCCATTGACCATCTCACCGTCCAGGTGGTCAAAGGAAACACGGTCGAGACGCGACGGGTGCGGGTCGGGCTGACGTCCGACACCGCAACGGAAATCCTGGAAGGTCTCGACGTCGGTGAAATCGTCGTGGCCGACGCCGGCTCTTCGCTCCATGACGGCGACCAGATCAAGACCGTCTTCGCCGATGAACTCGATCGATCGCGGGTACGCTGATGGCTCTCAATATCTCGGCATGGTCGATCCGCAATCCGCTGCCGTCGGTCGTCTTTTCCATTATCCTCCTGATCCTGGGCTGGGTGTCCTTCACCAAGCTCGCGGTGACGCGGCTGCCGTCGGCCGACATCCCCGTGATCTCGGTCGCGGTGTCGCAATTCGGCGCAGCTCCCGCCGAGCTTGAATCCCAGGTCACCAAGACGGTTGAAGACGCCGTCTCCGGCGTCGAAGGTGTACGGCACATCACGTCGCAGATCACCGACGGCCTGTCGGTGACCACGATCCAGTTCGCGCTCGAGACCAATACCGACCGCGCGCTGAACGACGTCAAGGACGCGGTGACGCGGGTGCGCTCCAACCTGCCGCAGAACGTCACCGAGCCCCTGATCCAGCGCGTCGACGTCATCGGTCTGCCGATTGTGACCTATGCCGCGATCTCGCCCGGCAAGACGCCGGAACAGCTCTCCTATTTCGTCGACGACGTGGTCAAGCGCGCGCTGCAGGGCGTGCGCGGCGTCGCCCAGGTCGAGCGCATCGGCGGTGTCGAGCGCGAGATTCTGGTCTCGCTCGATCCGGACCGGCTCCAGGCCATGGGGCTGACGGCCGTCAATGTCAGCCAGAGCCTGCGCGGCACCAATGTCGACGTCGCCGGCGGCCGCGCCGAGATCGGCAAGAACGATCAGGCGATTCGCACGCTCGCCGGCGCCAAGACGCTGAGCGATCTGGCCGGCACCATGATCCCGCTGTTCGGCGGCGGCGAGGTCCGGCTCGACGATCTCGGCACCGTCACCGATACCATCGCCGACCGCCGCACCTTCGCCCGCTTCAACGGCGAACCGGTGGTCGCGCTCGGCATCAAGCGCTCCAAGGGCGCCAGCGACGTGGTGGTCGCCGCCGCCGTGCAGAAGCGCATCGATGCGCTCAAGAACGCCTATCCCGACGTCGACCTCAAGCTGATCGATACCTCGGTCGAATACACCAAGGGCAATTACGAGGCGGCGATCTCGACCCTGTTCGAAGGCGCCATTCTCGCGGTCGTCATCGTGCTGTTGTTCCTGCGCGATCTGCGCGCCACCATGATCGCCGCGATCTCGCTGCCGCTGTCGATCTTCCCGGCTTTCTGGGTGATGGACCTCCTCGGCTTCTCCCTGAATCTCGTCAGCTTCCTCGCCATTACGCTGTCGACAGGTATTCTGGTCGACGACGCCATCGTCGAGATCGAGAACATCGTGCGCCACATGAACATGGGCAAGTCGCCTTATCGTGCCGCACTCGAAGCTGCCGACGAGATCGGTCTCGCGGTCATCGCGATCTCGCTGACGATCATCGCGATCTTTGCGCCTGCGAGCTTCATGTCCGGCATCGCCGGCCAGTTCTTCAAGCAATTCGGTATCACCGTCTCCGTGCAGGTGTTCTTCTCGCTGCTCGCGGCGCGCCTGGTGACACCGATGCTGGCCGCCTATTTCCTCAAGCACCACAATCATGAGGAGCCGCCGCCGGGCCGCGTGCTGCGGACCTATCACAAGATCGTGGCGTGGTCGGTGAAGCACTATTTCATCACCGTGCTGATCGGGTTCGGCATCTTCGCCGCCTCGATCTGGAGCATCACGCTGCTGCCGCAGGGCTTCCTGCCGGCGCAGGACAGCGCGCGATCACTGCTGGCGATCGAGCTGCCGCCCGGCACCCAGCTCTCCTATACCGAGAAGGTCACCGAGGACATCGTCGCGCAACTGCGCAAGCGGCCGGAGGTGAAGAGCATCTTCGTCGACGGCGGGCGTGTCCCGCCCGGCACGCAGGAGGTGCGGCGCGCCTCCCTGATCATCAACTATACTCCGAAGCACGACCGCAAGATCACCCAGCGCGAGCTCGAGTTCTCGATCAGCCAGGAGCTGGAGAACATCCCCGACATACGGTTCTGGTTCCTCGACGAGAATGGCCTGCGCGCGATCTCGCTGGTCGTCACCGGCGTCGATGCCAACATCGTCAACAACGTCGCAAGCGAGCTCGCGACGCAGATGAAGCGGATCCCGACCATCTCCAACGTCATCTCGGAAACCGCGCTCGAACGTCCCGAGCTGCGCATCCAGCCGCGCGCGGAGCTCGCAGCCCGCCTCGGCGTCTCGACCGAAAGCCTGTCGCAGACCATCCGCGTCGCGACCATCGGCGATGTCGGGCCTGCGCTCGCAAAATTCGACGTCGGCGACCGCCTGGTACCGATCCGGGTGCAGCTCGAAGATGCCGCGCGCGGCAATCTGAAGACGCTCGAGCAGTTGCGCGTGCCGCTCGGTGAGCACGGCGAGAAGGGCGGCGTGCCGCTCTCGGTCATCGCCGACGTCAAGCTCGACCAGGGCCCGACCAGCATCAACCGCTACGACCGCGAACGCCAGGCAACCGTCGCCGCCGATCTCGTCGGTTCCGCGGCGCTCGGCGATGCCACCAAGAAGATCTACGAGCTGCCGGTGATGAAGAGCCTGCCGAAGGGCGTGAAGGTCAGCCCCTCCGGCGACGCCGAAAGCCTGAACGAGCTGTCGGATGGTTTCGCCACCGCCATCACCGCCGGCCTGATGATGGTCTATGCCGTGCTGGTGCTGCTGTTCGGCACCTTCCTCCAGCCGATCACCATCCTGTTCTCGCTGCCGCTCTCGATCGGCGGCGCGATCGCGGCGCTGCTCGTGACCGGCAAGCAACTCACCACGCCGGTGTGGATCGGCATTTTGATGCTGATGGGCATCGTGACCAAGAACGCGATCATGCTGGTCGAGTTTGCGATCGAAGCGATCCACGCAGGCAAGCCGCGCGATGAAGCCATGATCGACGCCGGCATGAAGCGCGCCCGCCCGATCGTGATGACCACGATCGCGATGGTCGCCGGCATGATGCCGAGTGCGCTCGCGGTCGGCGCCGGCGGCGAGTTCCGCTCGCCGATGGCGCTCGCGGTGATCGGCGGCCTGATCTTCTCGACCGTGCTGTCGCTGGTGTTCGTGCCCGCGATGTTCATGGTGATGGACGACATCGGCGCCCTGATCTGGCGCTTCGGCAAGCGCCTGATCGTGCACAGCGCCGATGCGGAGGCCGAGCACGACGCGAAGCCGTCAGCCGGAGCTACGCCTGCGGAAGCCACCCCGATGCCGAAGAACATCGTGCACCCGGCGGCAGAGTAGGGTTTATCCAGCCCTACTCATTCCTCGCGATCGACGTCAGCTTGGTCATGTTCTTGAGAAGGATCCGCCCGCGCTGCAGGTCGAGGATCGCTTCCTTGCGCCAGGCCTGGAGCTGACGGTTGACGCTTTCGCGGGCGGCGCCGACGAAGATGCCGAGCTGCTCCTGCGAGATATGGACCTCCGAACCGAAATCGGCGGCGAGCGCGCAGAGCCTGCGGGCAAGCCGCACCGGCAGGGGCTGGAGCATGGACTCTTCCATGCGCTCGCTCTGCCAGCGGATGCGCTGGCACAGCAGCATGATGATCTTGACAGCGACCTTTGGCTCGCGCTCCAGGAAGGCGAGGAAATCCTCGCGTCGCAGCACGAACAGCTCGCTGGCCTCGCCCGCGGTCGCATCCGCGGTGCGGTTCTGGCCGTCGAGCACGGCGACCTCGCCGAACAGGTCGCCCGGCCCCATGAAATTCAGCGTCAGCCGGCTGCCGTCGGAGGCGCCGGTTTCGATCCGGACCTGGCCGCGGCGGACGCCGAACAGCGCATCGCCGGGATCGCCCTTCTGGAACAGCACTTCACCATTCGCCAAATGCTGGGTGTGGCAGAGATTGGACAAGCGCTGCAGTTCGTCCGTACCGAGGTCGGCGAACATCGGATTCATTTTCAGAATGACCGCAAATTCGGCCTGTTTGCTCATCGCAATTCCCTTTGCAGATCCCTTGGTCGTGCGCTTGGTAGTACCCTTGGCAATTCCCTTGGAACCATCGAACATCAGAGTCACGGAAAACCCGCGGAGAGAAGTGTGTCATAAGTCACATAACTTTGCAGCACCCCTGTTTATTTTTGGCCGCTTGGAGCGGTTTCCCCTCCCGGGATAGACTGACGGGCAACGGACGGGTGATCGGGCCTGGCCGGGTTCGACACCGCTATCCTTTTGGAAAGTCGACATGAGAGCAGTGAAATTCGCCGGCGCTGCGGTCGCCGCCGTCATCATCGTCATCACGCTTCTGCTGGTGATCGGCATCCCCTCCGGATTCCTGACCTCGGCGATCACCTCGCGGGTGGAAAGCGCGACCGGCTACCGCCTGACGATCGCCGGCACCACGAAGGTCAGCCTGTGGCCGACGCTGAACGTAACCCTGAACGACCTCACGCTGCAGGATCCGAAGGACCGCACCGGCATCGCCCGCCTCACCGTCGACAGCGTGCAGGCCGACATGTCGCTCTCGAGCGTGTGGTCGGGACAGCCGAAGATCTCCGATCTCCTCATCACCCACCCCGTGCTCTACCAGCCGCTGTTGCGCGAGCGCATGCCGACAGGTGCTTCCGCAGCGAAGCCGGCGATGTCGTTCGACGCAGGCGGCGCCAGCATCGAGCATGCCACCATCACAAACGGCGAAGTGGCGTTCTCGGTCGCGCGCGACCGTGTCGAAAGCCGGCTCAGCGCGATCAACGCGGACGCGACCGTGAATGCGGATCGCAAGGTCAATTTCAAGGGCACGGCGCGGGCCGGCGATCACGGCATCAAGTTCGACGTCAAGTCATTGGTGCCCGCAGCACCGGTCGAGCGGCAGACAATTCCGCTCGACTTCGCCATCGACGCGCCGAGCCTGCTGCAATCGCAACTCAGCGGCCACGCCGAGGCGCGGCTGAACGGCTCGGTCGTGATGATCAACGGCATCAACGGCACGCTCGGCGACGGCGCCTTCAACGGCTGGGCCTCGGTCGACATCGCCAGCAAGCCGCTCGTCAAGCTCGATCTGGACCTCCAGCGGCTCGACATTCCCCTGTCGAAATCCGCCGACGGTGCCGCCGCCCAGCCCTGGAGCGATGCACCGATCAGCGTCTCCGGGCTCAACTATGTCGACGCGCAGATGAGGGTCTCGGCGACCGAGGCCAATATCGGCGAAGCGCATTTCGCGCCTCTTGCGCTCGATGCAAAGCTTGCCGGCGGCGTGCTGAAGGCCGGCACCGCCAATCTCGGCGCCTATGGCGGCCAGGTCTCCGGCGAGGTGATCTTGGATGCGACCAGCGGCGCACCGGGCTTTGCCATGCACTCCGACCTCGTCGGCGTGCGTGCATTGCCGCTGCTCAAGGGGCTCGCCGATTTCGACCGGCTCGACGGCAAGCTGCAGGCGAAGATCGCGGTGCGCTCGGCAGGCGCCAGCCAGCGCGCGCTGATGGCGAACATGCAAGGCACGGTGTTCGCCAATTTCCAGGACGGCGCCATCCGCGGCATCAACGTCGCGCAGATGATCCGCTCGCTGACCACGTCCACATTGTCCGGCTGGCAGGACAGCCAGGAGCAAAGCACGGACCTGACGCAGCTCTCCGCCTCGTTCCGCATCGACAAGGGACAGGCGGTGACGACCGATCTCAATCTCGTCGGCCCGCTGGTGCGTGTCACCGGCGCCGGCACGATCGCGCTCGACACCAAGATGATGGGTTTTCGCGTCGAGCCGAAACTCGTGATGACCACCGAGGGTCAGGGCCGCGCCTCCGATCCCGTCGGCTTCGGCATTCCCGTGATGATCGAGGGCTCCTGGTCGCAGCCAAAAATCTACCCGGACATGGCGGGTGTGCTCGACAATCCGGAGGCCGCCTATGCAAAGCTGCGCGAGATGGGCAAGGGCCTGTTCGGTCCCGACGGCGCCGGCCTCGGCAACATTTTGGGCAGCCTCGGTCTCGGCGGCGCTGCGCCGGGCGCAGCCGCGGGTAACGGCAATCAGCAGGGACAGCCGTCGCAAAACAATCCGCTCGGCGGGGCGCTGGGCGAGGCGATCGGCAATCTGATCCAGCAGGGCCTGTCCGGCGGCGCCGCCGGGACCAGCACCGGCCGTACCCGGAGCCTGCCGGGATCGCCGACACAACCGGCACCTCAAGCCTCGCCCGCGCCGCCTGCCCAGGCCGACCCGTCCGCCGAGCAGCAGGATAGCCAGCCGATGAATGACGTGCTGCGCCAGCTCTTTAACCGGTGATTTTTGCGGGCGGCGCGCCTCGGAAAAACTCGGTTTGCTGCGACAATTCGGGCCTCGGGAAGGCTTTCCTCGCCCACAACGGGTAACCACGCCGGCCGAGCTTGCCGCCATGGCGGCTGAACTGTGCTAGAACGGCCTGCAGCGCCAGCGTCGGCCGCGGCGCGTGAGGATCTGGATGACGGGAGCGAAAGACAAGAGCTGGTTTTTCCGCGAGGGCCTGTTCGCCAAATATGTCGTCTCCCTCGTCGGCCTCGTCGTGTTCGTGCTCGCGGTCAACGGCGCGATGGAGACCTGGATCTCCTACCGGGCGACCAGGACAAGTCTGACCGACGGCCTCGAGGAGAAGGCGCAGGCCGTCTCCAAGCGCATCGAGCAATCGATGTCCGATCTCGAGCGCCAGATCAGCTGGGTGACGCGCGCCTCGCAGGACACCATCGAGAAGCGTCGCGCCGACTATGTCCAGCTCCTGAACCAGGTCTCGGCCGTGAGCCGGCTCACCCAGCTCGACGGCGAGGGCCATGTGGTGCAGCGCGTGTCGCGCGGCGCGGTCTCCAGCGGCAGCAGCACGGACTATGCGCGCGACATACGCTTCACCGACGCCGTCGCCCGCGGCACCAGTTACGCGCCGGCTCATTTCGTCGACCAGCAGCCGTTCATGTCGATCTCGGTCGCGCATTCCGGCTTCAAGCCCGGCGTCACGCTGGCCGAGGTCGACCTCGGCTTCCTCGCCGACTTCCTGTCCGACGCCCAGGTCGGCAAGGTTGCGTTTGCCTATGTGGTCGATTCGCATGGCAGAGTGCTGGCGGCGGCGTCGAAGGGGCCGGAAGTCGCCGCCGACCTTTCGAAGCTGCCGCAGGTCGCAGCCGCGATCGCTTCCGACCGCGACAGCGCGTCCTCCGGCACCGACTTCAACGGACATGCGGTGCTGACGGCCGCAAGCGAGGTGCCGAAGCTCGGCTGGACCGTGCTGTTCGAGCAGCCGACCGCACAGGCGCTGACCCCGATCCGCGACCAGCTGGTGCGGATCGGACTTTTGATCGGCATGGGCCTGCTGGTCGCGATCCTCGCCGGCACGCTTTTGGCGCGTCGCATGCTGATCCCGATCACCGCGCTCAGCGCCGGCGCACACCGGCTCGGCGAGGGCGATTTCAGCCACCGCATCGACGTGCGCACCTCCGACGAGCTGGAGGGGCTGGCCAATCAGTTCAACAGCATGGCGAACCAGATCCAGGAGACCTATTCGAGCCTGGAGACGAAGGTTGAAGAGCGCACGCGCGACCTCGCGCAGTCGATCAACGAGCTCAAGGTGCTGGAAGAGGTCGGCCGCGCGGTCGCCTCCTCGCTCGATCTCGATGCGGTCTTGCCGACGATCGCCGCCCGCGCGCTCGAGATCACCCATGCCGATGCGGTCTTGATCTATGGCTACGATGCCGACAAGCACCGGTTCAACCTGGTCGAGGCCAATGGCATCGACAAGTCCGCCGACGGCGCGCACGTCACCATCGACGAGGGCACGAGCCTGCTCAGCGACGCCGCGCGGAGCGGCGAGCCCATCGCGCTTCCCGATCTCGACGAGGCGGCCGAGCAGCCCTTGCGCGATGTCGCCGTCAATGCCGGCTTCCACTCCGTGCTCGTGGTGCCGCTGGTCGACCAGCAGGGCACGCTCGGCTCGCTGGTGGTGCTGCGCCGCGCGGCTGGCGAGTTCGCAAGCAGCCTCACCGGATTGATGCGCACCTTCGCGCACCAGGCCGTGCTGGCGATGCGCAATGCGCGCCTCTTCACCGAGGTCGATCACAAGGGCCGCGAGCTTGCGGCCGCCCATGAGACGGTACAGCAGCAAGCCGCGAAGCTTCAGGAGCAGACCGAGCAGCTCCGCAACTGGAACCGCTCGCTGGAGGAACGCGTCGAGAAGCAGCTCGGCGAGATCGGCCGCATCAAGCGCCTCGAACGCTTCCTCGCCCCGCAGGTCGCGCAGCTCATCGCCTCCTCCGACGGCCATGACGCCTTGCTCGACAGTCACCGCCGCGAGGTCACCGTCGTGTTCTGCGATCTGCGCGGCTTCACCTCGTTCACCGAAACGACCGAGCCGGAAGAGGCGATGAACGTGCTGCGCGAATACCACGCAGCGCTCGGCGAATTGATCCACCGCTATGAGGGTACGCTCGACCGCTTCGCTGGCGACGGCGTGATGATCCTGTTCAACGCGCCGATCCAATTTTCCGACCACACCAAGCGCGCGGTGAAGATGGCGGTCGAGATGCGCGATGCGATCGCCAAGCTGACCGAGAAGTGGAAGAACCGCGGCCATTCGCTCGGCTTCGGCGTCGGCGTCGCGCTCGGCTATGCCACGCTCGGCCAGATCGGCTTCGAGCAGCGATTGGAATATGCCGCGATCGGCAGCGTCACCAACCTCGCCTCGCGCCTGTGCGACGAGGCCAAGGCCGGCCAGGTCGTGGTCGCGCGGCGCGTCTACGGCATCGTCGAGCCCTGGGTCGAAGCCCGCCCGCTCGACGATCTCCAGCTCAAGGGCTTCAACCACCCCGTGCTCGCGATGGAGATCTTGAGCTGGCGCGAGGAGGTCGACAACGTCGTGGATGCATTGGCGGCGCGGCGGAGGATGTGAGCTATTGCGGCTCCCTCAGCCGTGAAGAGCGCAAGATCGTCCCCCAGCGTCGTCCTGGCGAAAGCCAGGACCCATACCGCGGAATCTATCAATCGCGGATGGTCATTGTACCGGACGAATAGTCTTCGCCAAACTTCTCCCTGTGGTTATGGGTCCTGGCTTACGCCAGGACGACGGCTGAGATCGATGCGCCAGCAACGGCACCATGAGATTTCCCCCTCCCACGAACCACATCTCTCCTTCTCACGACTAACCATCGCCTCGGTGACGAGGCTCAAGTTTGGACGGAGACGATCGTGACGCTTGCCCCGCCTTCGCGCGCCTATGATTTGCAGATGCTGGATCGCCCCGCCGATCGGCAAAGCGACCATGGCTGGGTGTTCGGCCTGCCGCCGGGCATCACGAGCGAACAATGGCCGCTCGATCCCGTCTCCGGCTATCCGCTGATGCACGGCTTCACCTTGAAGCTGCCGGACGACTATCGGGTGCATGGCGAGGACATCGTCGCGGTATCGTTCTTCGCCACCGCTCCCGACCACAATGACGGCGGCGCGCCCGACGATCCTGAAGTCCGCGAGGCGGTGCTGGCACGGCCTTCACATTCGCGCCTCGCCCGCATGACGGATATTCTCGATTACGAATATGCCGCGCTGCTGCTGACGGCGCGCGAATATGCCGGCCCCTTCGCGACCCCGCCAAACCCCTTGAGCCTTGCGACCGCGGAGCGGCCGCGCTGGCTCGACGTCGGCGGCGCGAGCGCGTTTCACGAATCCGCACCGGCTTACGCCAAGAAGATGCTGGCGAGCATTCCCCGCGCCGATCTCGCCGAGAACCGCGCGATCGTGCTGACGCCGCGCTCCAGCGATCCCAACGCCGGCAAAGGCCCGCAGGACGCCCATGTCAAGCGCGGGCCGCCGACCGGTTACCAGCCCTATTACTACTATGCCGGCGGCGTCGTGAGCCGTGACAATTTCCGCCTGCACGAGTGGAGCAAGGACCACGCGCCCAACCATCTCGGCGGCACCATGCGGCCCTGCCAGGCGGTGCCGGAGATGAGTCCGTTCTACGTCGAGTTCGAGGAGTATTTCGGCGGCTATAATTTCGGCGGCGGGAATGCGCAGCTCGATTTCAGGGACATGAGGTTCGACTGGGCGTGCGGGTAGCACGCGACAGCGGCTCTCCCCTCCGCTGATCACACGCCCCGCTTCAGCCCCATCGCCTCGAACTGCGCCTTCTGCTCGTCGGAGAGGCCCCACTCGAAATCGTCGAGCGCATCGCCGACGCTCTTCACCGCTTCGAGCATGGTATCCAATCGCGCCTTCACGGCTTGGAGGCGGGCTTGCGGGGTACGCAGGTTCTGCGGCGGACAGGGGAGCAAGGCTTCCATGGTGCCCATGGTGGTGTCTTGCAGCACCTCCAGCGCGGCGCGCTTGGTGTCGTCGAGTCGAAGGGCGGTCGCGATGTCGTCCGCCGGCCATTGCTGCTTCACGAGCTGCTCGTACTGGCGCTGGGCCTGCTCATCGCTCGGGGGCTCACTGGGCGCCTTGCAGGCTGCGGCCTGCATCTCCTTGCGCTTGGTCTCGGCGGCGTTCGCGCGGCCGTCCTTGCCGAGCGCATTGAGCCGCGACTTCTGCTCGTCGTCGAGCAGGCCGTAGAACTTTGCAAGCCGCGGCGCGACCGCATCCACTGCGTTGATCATCGCCTCGAGGCGACGCTGCATCAGCGCGAAGCGGTCGAGCGCATTGGCGGCCACCTCAGTCGGGCAAGAGGCGCGGATGGTCGCGCCCGCCGATGCCCAGGCGGTGGCGAGCTCGTCGAGGCCGGCGCGCTGAACTTCGTTGGGCTGCACCGTGCGCAGGATCGCATCGATCGGAAGGCCTACGGCATCGCCGGTATCGCAGAGCTGCTGGAGCTCGGGGACCCTGCGATGACGGCGGCCGGGCGCCGTATAGGCGGCGAGCTCGGTCGGGGCGTAGGGCGCGAAGATCGCGGCATAGAGATCGCCGTAGCCATAGGCCCACAGCGCCGTGCCGTCGCCGCGCATCGTGAAGTCAGTGATGTCGTCATCGGCGAACGGCCAGAACAGCGGGCCGACCCAGCCATAAGTGCCGTCGGCGTGCTGCCACCAGCCCTGCTCGGCGCGGCCACCGCGCCAGCCGGCGAGCGCCGCAACCGCCGTGAGCTGAGCGCGCACCGTCGGGCGGACCGCGTCCGCGGTGGAGCGGAGGTCTTGCGGGCGCAGCGCGGCCATCCGGGCACGACCGTGCCGCGCGGCCATGCGCATATGGCGGACGCCGGCAACCCCGAGCACGCTCGCCATCGCGAAGCGCGCGACGCCGAGCGGACCGCCGACCCGCAGGCGGAAGCCGGCCTCGGCGACGTCAGGCAGCATCGCGAGAATGACCAGCACGATCCCCGCGGCCGCAATTCCCAGGCGGGATTTCGACATGATGGTCACCTTGGCTCCCTCCTTCGCGCCAAGTCCCCTGCGCCAAGTCGCCTGCGTCAAGTCCCCTGCGCCAAGCCGCATCTCGTCGCAATGAGGATGACGCGCGGTGGAACAGAAAGTTCCCGCGCCCAGGTACCCCACCCTACAATTTGCGGGATCGAGAACCCCTCACCTTGCCTTGCGCGGCAAGACGAATGTCTGGCCGGGATAGATCCGGTCCGGGTTGTGGATCTTGTCGCGGTTGGCGTTGTAGATCAGGGCGTAGCTGAGGCCGTCGCCGTAGGCGCGGCGGCTGATCTGCCAGAGGCTGTCGCCCCGGATGACGATGCGGCTGGCGGTAATCGAACCCGTCGTCTCCGCCTTGGAACGCAACGGACCTCTCTCGACGGGCGGTGCGGCAGCGAGCGCCAGAACCGATTGTGCGGTGCTCGGCGGCGCGGCCGAGCTGTCATCCTTGGCAGACGTTTCCTTGGCTGGCGTTTCTTTCGCGACCTTGGCGACATCGGTGCGCGCTGCTGTGGCGCGCGGCGGCTGGGCCATGGCGTTCAGCGTCACGGGAACGTCGGTTCTTGATTTCGCTACGCTCCCGTCCGGTGCCGTCGATTGCAGGCTGAGCTTGTAGCTGCCCGGCGGCAGCTTCGGCGGGGTCATCACGAACAGGCCGGACGCATCGGCGACCGCGGAGGCATGGCTCTCGCCGTCGCGCAGCAATTCGACGCGCGCGCCCGGCGCGGCGCGGCCGGCGATGACCGCCTCGCCGTCGTCATCGACGCGGGCGACGTCGAATCGCGGCCCGGTTTCCTCGCTGGTAGCCGGCGGCGGAGCCGTTGGCGCCGGCAGATCGGCGAGCGCGGTCTGGGCTTTGCCGAGCGCGGTGGCGATGTCATTGCTGGGCGCCGCTGACGGTGCGACGGACGGCGCGCTCGGCGCCGCGAGCGCAGTCTTGGCTTCCGGCTTGGCTTCGACCTTGGCTTTGCCGTCGGCGACCTTGACCTCGGGCCCGCCGCGCACCGCCTGCCACAGCCCGCCGGTACCGACGACGATCGCGGCCCCGCCGGCCGCAACCAGCAGGAACGAGCAAACGGCAATTGTCGCTTTCGACGCGATCACCATGAAATCCCAAAGCCCCTTTAAAGCAAAGCCTCTTCACGACAAATCACGTCCGCAAACTGCGCTCAATTCGCTCCCGCATCAAGTCGGCAAATGGGCTATCGGCAATCGGTCACAGCTTCTGACCGATAGGACCGCAATGGTGCGCGTTCCCGAATAGGATCAAACCTTCGGCCAACGGGTTGTCGCAATCGCTGATGGTGTCAGCTCAAAATGCATCACGTGCGCGCCGGGCCTTGCGCCCGGAGGGTCTTGTTGCGTGCGAACATGACGTGAGGGTTGGGAACTCTGGGCCCCGGATCAGCATCGTATCGCGCCGCAAAAGCGCGGCGCGCTGCGTGGCATCCGGGGCACGAAGAGTGGAGCGGAGTCGCGCTACGCCGCCCTGAGATCTTCGACGAAGCGGTCGACCTCGCGCTTCAGATCGTCCGACAGGCGCCCCAGCATCTTGGCGGAATCGAGCACCTCGCCAGCGGCCGCACCCGTCTCGCCGGCGGCCTGCGAGACGCCGGAGATGTGACGCGAGACTTCCGTGGTGCCCTGGGAGGCCTGCTGCACGTTGCGGGCGATCTCGCGCGTGGCGGCGCCCTGCTCCTCGACCGCGGCAGCGATCGCGGCCGCAATCTCGTTGACGCGCTCGATGGTGGTGCCGATCGACTGGATCGCGGTCACGGATGAACGCGTCGCGCCCTGGATGGCGGCGACCTGACCGGTGATCTCCTCGGTCGCCTTCGCGGTTTGCGTGGCGAGATTCTTCACCTCGGCGGCGACCACGGCAAAGCCGCGGCCGGCTTCGCCGGCGCGCGCGGCCTCGATGGTGGCGTTGAGCGCCAACAGGTTGGTCTGCTCGGCAATGCCCGTGATCAGTTCGACGACATCGCCGATGCGCTGGGCCGCGTCCGCCAGCGCCTGAACCTCGCCATTGGTGCGATCGGCTTCCGCCGCGGCGGCCCCGGCGATGTTCGAGGATTCCGCGACCTGGCGGCTGATCTCGGCGATCGAGGCCGACAGCTCTTCCGTGGCGGCGGCAACGGTCTGCACATTGGACGACGCGTCGCCCGACAGGGACGCAACGGAGGCCGCTTTCGACGAGCCCTGCTCGGCGGTCGACGACATCGAGTGCGCGGTGGCGTTCAGCTCGCCGGACGCCGAGGCGAGCGTATGCAGCGATTCCGTGACCGTCTTCTCGAACTCTCCGATCAGCCGCTCGACGGCAAGCTGGCGCCGCTCTTTTCGGCCCTGCTCGGCCGCCTGCTCCTCGGCGAGGCGATCGCCCGCGATCATGTTCTCCCTGAAGACCGACACCGCGCGCGACATCTCGCCGATCTCGTCGCCGCGCTCGATGCCGGCGAGCTCGATCGCATAGTCGCGCTCGGCGAGGCGCTGCATCGCCTGGGTCAATTTCCGGATCGGGACGCTGACGCGGCGGTTGACGAGGATGAAGCCGAACGCGGTGATGGCGAGCGCGACCAGCATCATCGCGCCGTTGGACGCCAGGCTCCACTTCGCCGAACTCATCTGCTGCCCGGCGCGCGCGACCATCTCGGCCAGTGCGACCTGGCCGGCCTCGACGCTGGAGTTGAGGATCGCGGTGTTGAGCTTGGCGAGGTCCTCGATCTTGATGTCGATCGTCTGGTTGTTGCTCAGCGCCTTGATGAAACCCTGCTGGCGCTCGACCATGGAAGCGGCTTCGCCCTGCTTGGAGCGCGCGATCACATCGGTGAGGCTGGCGGGCGCGTCGGTGCGGCCGGCCGCATCCAGCACCTGGCTCCAGGCCTGCTTGGCACGGCCGGTATCCTCGGCGGCGCCGACCATGTCGGCGGGGCTCCAGGGCTTGGCGCTGGCCGCAGCGGCTTCCAGGCGGATCGCGATCAGGCCGCCGAAATTGCGCGCGGCCCAGGCCGACTGCTTCACCCCCAGGAGATGATCGACCACGGGATCGCTGAGCTTCAGCGCGTTCTCGAGCTCGCCCGTCAGCGACAGAATCCCGTCGAGATAATCCTGCGCGGTCTTGCGGAATTCGTCGGCGAGCTTCGTGTCGCGCTCGGCCTTCGCCTGGTGGATGGCGGCTTCCGCCTTGGGCCGGAGCGGCACGAGCGCGTCATGGATTGCGACCAGCCGGCTCAGGGCACCGGCGAGACGGGAATCGGTCACGCCGTCGAGACGCTCGAGCACGCTCTTATAGGCGGCTTCCGACAATTGCCGGTTGGTGGCGATGCGGGTGTCGGCATTGGCGTTGGCCGGCCCCTCCGCGAGCAGCGCCGACAGGAAGGTGCCGCGCTCCAGGCGAAAGCCGAGCAGGTTCGCAAACAGCTGCTGGTCGGTGCCGGCAAAGCGCTCGAGCTTCTGCGCTGCGGCGTTGCGCTCGACGGCGCCATAAAGCCCGGTCGCGAGCTGGGCGATCAGAAACAGGCCGAGAATGCCGATGATGGCGCCGAGAACCGAACGAATGGAGGGATTGCCGAACAATTTCATTGTGAGGCCGCATCCTTTAAAAAGATGCAGAAAATTACCGTCGCGCTCCTAAGATTTGGTTCACCTCGATACCGGCAAAGGCCGTCGCATCAGATAATGACGCGCGGCGGTGCAAACTCCGCAGAACTACGGAGACACGCAGCCCGCAAGTAGCGCCGACCCTCAGGACCGTTTTGCCGCGCGCACTTCCGCGAACTCGGCGTCGGGATGCGCGACGATGGTCGCGAACATGATCCCGCTGATGATGATCGACCAGGCGGTGTCCCAATAAATCCAAAACACGTCAGCCTCCGCAAAAGCCTCCGCCACACGCAGGAATTCTAGAACAGCCGAACGACGATGCCGTTCCTCTTCTGCTGCGGCGTGTCGGCGCACCCAAGGCCACTATCCTGGGGCCAATATCTTGCTGAACTATCTCTTGTTGGTCGGCTGCGGCTTGCGATCGGTTTGATCGGCGTGCTGCTTTATCACCACGTCCGCATCGCGCTGGCTCGTTTTTGAGCATGGCGCAGATTTAGGCTGGCCGGCTGTGTCGACGCCGACCGATACAAATTCGACATCGATCGATCCAAAGTGGATTTTGGTGGAATGGCGGGGAGCCCTGTATCCTCGCGGCAACCAAGAAAAGCCGTGCCGGACGGCAAGGGCGATTTTGGAAAGCTGGAGGAAAGCCTGATGTCTCGACCGACCCGCCGTACGGCCCTGCAATTGCCGCTTGCGGCATGCGCCGTCATTCTCGCCACCCAATTCGGAGTTCGCGCCGGCATGGCCGACACATTTGCCTATGTCGGCAATGCCGACAGCAACGACATCTCGGTCTTCCGCATCGACGACAGGGGCGAGATGAGCCCGGTGCAGACCGCGCCATTCGTAGGCATCGAGAAGCCCGGCTCTTCGACGCCGCTGGCGGTGACGCCCGATCACCGCGTACTGATCGCCGGCGTCCGCTCGCAGCCGTTCTCGGCCGTGAGCTTTGCGATCGATCAGAAGACAGGCACGCTCAAGCACATCGGCAACGGGCCGCTCGCCGACAGCATGGCCTATGTCATGACCGACCGTACCGGAAAGTTCGTGCTCAGCGCCTCCTATGGCGGCAACAAGGTCGCGCTCAACCCGCTGTCGGACACCGGCGTCGTCGGCGAACCCAAGCAGGTGATCCCGACCGGGCTCAATGCGCACGCCTTTATCCCCTCACCCGACAACCGTTTTGCGTTCGCGACCAATCTCGGCTCCGACCAGGTGCTGGCCTTCGCCTTCAATGCCACCACCGGCGAGTTGACGCCGAGCGATCCGCCGATCCACAAGCTGCCGGAGAAATCAGGCCCACGGCACTTCGTGTTCCACCCGAACGGCAGCTATGTCTATCTGATCCACGAGCTGAACGGCGACGTCGCAGCCTTCAATTATGACGCGAAGAGCGGCGCGTGGAGCGAGATCCAGCGGACCACGGCGCTGCCGGAAGGGTTCACCGGAAAGCCCTGGGCCGCCGACATCCACGTCACACCTGACGGCCGCTTCCTCTATGCCTCGGAGCGAACCACCAACACGCTCACGGCCTACAAGATCGATCCCGCAAGCGGCAAGCTCAGCACGGTCGGCACGGTGCCGACCGAGAAGCAGCCGCGCGGCTTCAACATCGATCCCACCGGACGCTATGTCGCCGCCGTCGGCGAGTTGTCCGACGGCCTGACGGTCTACGCGATCGACCAGACCAGCGGCGCGTTAACCAAGCTGAAGTCCTATCCGACCGGCAAGAAGCCGAACTGGGTCGAGTTCATCAGCCTGCCGTGAGAGCGCCGGCCGCGACCGACCTACGCAATCATCCGTAGTTTCGGTCGCGGCTCGTTGCCGTCATATTCCGGCACGCGATGGACCGTCATATTGTCTTCAAATGCCCGCAGACCGGCATGAACGTTCAGCATCGGCTTATGGCCGAGCCGACCGATGCCAAGGATACGCACGACTCGGTGACGTGTCCGGCGTGCGCGCGTCTGCACCTGATCAATCGCACGACCGGCAGGCTGCTCGGCGAACGCCGCGGCTGACGGATCGCACCAGGCGCCGAACCTGATCTTCAATCCCGCGACTAATCAAAGGCTTGCTGTGGACGCACCTGCGGCAATCCATCCCGCCTTGGCATCGGGGCGCCATGGTCTGTGCCCCCGCCATCTGCTATCGAGAGAAGCGTTTGATCCCGTGGATTAGTCCGATGCGTCATTGCACCCGCAAACCTCGCAAAGCCCTGTTTCCCGCGGCCACCTTACTGGGGCTTGGCCTTTTTCTTGGCCTCCCCCCGGCCCGCGCTGCCGATGAGGAGGCGCCCAAGGGACCGGCGGTCACGGTGCTGAAGGCGGCAAAGTCCTGTTTCTCCGACATCGTGGAGGCCAGCGGCACGATCATCGCGCGCGAGGAGACCTCGGTGCGGCCCGAGCGTCCCGGATTGAAGGTGACGGAGGTGCTGGCGGAAGCCGGCGACACCATCACCGCCGGCCAGGTGCTGGCGCGGCTGGCCTTGCCCGAAGGCGGCACAGTCCAAGTGACCGCGCCGGTCGCCGGCGTGATCTCGGCCTCGACCGCGCAGATCGGCGCGCCGGCCTCGGCGCGCGGCGAAGCGCTGTTCTCGATCGTGGCGCGCAGCGAATATGACCTCGTCGGCCTCGTCGCCACCGCCGACATCAAGAAGCTCGCAGTGAACCAGCCGGCCACCGTGCGTGTCGCGGGCGCCGGCGACATCGACGGCAAGGTGCGCAAGATCGGACCGACGGTCGAGCCGAACATCCAGCAGGGCATGGTCTATATCGGCATCTCGACGCCGCGGCGGCTGCTGCTGAATTCCAGCGCGCGCGCGCTGATCAAGACCGGGCAAAGCTGCAATGTCGCGGTCCCGCTCACCGCCGTGCAATACAGCCCCGCGGGCACCGTCGTGCAGATCATCCGCCGCAACCGCGTCGAGACCAAGCGCGTCGAGATCGGGCTGATGTCCGGCGGCAATATCGAGATCCGCGACGGCGTCAATGAAGGCGACATCGTCGTCGCGCGCGCCGGCGCGCTCTTGCGCGAAGGCGATCCCGTTCGCCCGGTGATGGCGAGCGCGGAGACGAAGTAGACGCGTAAGAAGGGCTCTTGTCCCGGACGCGCTGCAGCGTGCAACGCTGCTGCGCTGAGCCGGGACCCATCTCTCCCGAAAGCTCCGCATAAAGGCATGGGCCCCGGCTCAGCAGCGCATCATTTCATGATGCGCCGCGTCCGGGGTACGAGACCTTACAGGATGTGAAGAACTAACCGCCGGCCTGGTCGAACTGGACGTCTTCCAGGAGCGAGGAGGAGACGGTCGGGACCTGATCGCCTTCGGATGCGCGGGAGATCGCGACACGGGTCTTGTTGAAGACGCTTTCAGCGCTGCCCTGCGCATTGAGGTTGTTCAGGAGTTCGCTGACCAGCACGCTGTGCTCGCCCTTGCCGTCGTCGGCGACCTTGCCGGGCGAGGCGGAGGAGAGGATCAGCGCGTTGTCGGGCGCGCTGATCGGCGCAAGCCCGTGGCTGTAGGAGCGGAAGCGGCGCTCATAGGGGTTACGGCGCGAGGCATCGACGACGACGAGCTTGGCCTTGGCGCCCTGCTCCTTCATCATCTCGAGCACGCTCTCGATCGAGACGCCGTGTCGGCGGACGTCGCTTTCCTTCCAGATCACGGCGTCGACCGGCAGCATGTAGCTCTCGCGGCCGGCCTGCACGCCGTAGCCGCCGAAGAACAGCATGACGACGCTGTCGCGCGTGATCTTCGACTTCAGGCGGCTGACGGCGCGGACCATGTCGTCCTTGCTGGCGTCTTCCACCATGTCGACGTCGAAGCCGCCTTTGCGCAGCGAGGACGACAGCGCGCGCGCGTCGTTGACCGACTGCGCCAGCGGCGCATTGGCGTCGGGATAATGACCATTGCCGATGACGAGGGCGAGGCGCGAGGTGTGGCCGACGGAACCGGTGACCTCAGCGGTCGAGACCGCCTTGGCGGCATCGAGGGCGCGCATGTTCAGGGCAGCGTGGGCACCGATCGCCAGCGACACCGTGCCGATCAGAGCGGCGGCGACCGCAATGGTGCGTCGGGAAATGTCGAGCTGCCTTACATTCATCTCGGTTCATTCCTGTCAGGAGCCATCGCGGCGCGCGTACTTGTTTGAGTAGCGCGATGGCGTCTTTAGGTTTGAGGGATTGGCCGGGGATGTGTCCCCGAATTGCGCGCAATTTGCGGCGCCGCACCAAACAAACCCTTAACCGGATATCGCCCCCGGGGCAATAGATTGCCCCTCTTTTTAGCTAAACCACTGAATATACTAGTTAATATGAAGCGCCACGGATGCGAGTTTTTTCGTCGCTCGGCCCCCTTTTGAGGGCCGATCCGGCCGCTTTTATGCCGGCTTTTTCTGTGATATCGGTCACATTTGTGTTCCCTGCGAATTCGTGACACTTTTCAATCACTTGCGGGGGCATTGGCGCGCTGCCGGGACGGCGTGCGGTGAACCTCGGCAAGGCCCCGCGCGACCAGGTAATCCATGAGCTTTCATTATTTCGCCGGTCACGCCTTCCGCGCCCTGACGGCACGGAAGGACGGCCCCTCGCTTTACGACGTCTGCGATCCCGTGCTGGCGGGCCCGGCTACCGGTGATCCGCATCTGGCAAAGTTCTACAAGACCGCGCTCGGCAATCCGGCCCTGCGGGCGCTGCTCCGTCGCGCCGGTCTGCCCGAGCTGCGCGATGAGACGAGGCTGACCCGGCTGCGCGCGGCACTGACCCGCGCCCGTGACGATGCCGAGCCCGACTGGGAGGCGGTCGGCCGTCCCGTCGCCGACCTGCTCGACACCATCACGCTCGACCACCCCAAGCCGCCACCGATGCCGTTCAACGGTACGGCGCCGGCGCTGGCGGAGATCGACAAGGTGATCCGCGACTGCGCACATCATCTGCTCCGCAGCTACCGCCAGAACGGCTTTCTGCCGACCTATGCCGCTTTCAACCTGATCGGCGATCCCGACCTGCGCGGTCGCGAGCTGATCATGGCGCTGACCGGCCTGAACTCGCGCGGCTACAAGAACTCCTCGCTGCTGTTCAACCTGGCGCGCGTCTTCATCGCGCGCTCGAGCGCAGGCGCCATCATCAATCCGCCCTGGAGAGGCATCGCCGAGCCGATGTGGGAGCCGGTGCAGATCCGCCACCGCTCGGCCTATTACGACGCCTTCTTCATCGAGGCGTTGCTCGCCTATGGCGAGACCGGCCTCGCCTCGCCCGCCGACGCCGCTGCCGCGAAGACCGCGATCGCCGACATGGTCGATTTCTGCATCAACATCAGCCGCGAGGAGGTGAAGGGCAGCGACGGCGCGCGCTTCGACGTCATCACCGCGCTGGCACCGCCGCCGCATCCGCGCTTCTCCCGCTTCTTCGCGCAGATCAAGCAGGACCTCGGCTTTGGCGTCTACGTGCCGGACTGCGACACCACGGCGTGCTCGTTCTCGGCGGCGACACAGGCCGGCTGCGAGGATCCGATCCTCGCCCAGCCGTTGCTTGACTTCTACGCCGGCTATCAGGTGCGCGAGGGCGTCAACGAGCCGCGCGTTACCGTGCCGCTCAACGACAATATCGATTACGAAGGCGGCGTCGCCACCTGGATCGACAATCTCGCCGGCGAGCGGCCCTATGGCAACGATCTCGATCCGACGCTCAACCTCGACATCCTCGAAGTGTCCTTCCGCAATCTGAAGCGCTGGAAGATCCTGGAGACTCCGGCGCGGCTTGCCACCGTACATCGCATCATCGCCTTCCAGAAGCGGCTTGCGGCGAGCGGCAGCTTCGCCAATCCGCGCTCGCACATCTACTATCTGCCCGAGCTCTACAGCGCCTATTTCGGCCGCTGCTACGCCGCCTTCCTGTCGCTGCCGCTGGCAGCCCAGGCCGCGATCGATCCCGACGGCACCTTCGATTTTATCCGCGCCCGCGTGCTCGGCTATGTCCAGGGCGAGATGCTCGTCGCCGAGATGAACGCATTCGACGCGGCCCTCGCCTTGATCGCGCTCGGCCATCTCGGCGCCGATCCCAAGACCTTCGCGCCGGCGCTGAACTGCATCCTCAGAGCCCTTGGCGAAGGCGGCCGCCGCGGCCCGTTCCGCGCCTATGAATGGAACAAGATGAAGACCCCGACGCGGATCCTGGTCGGCGGGCCGGAGGTGACGTCGGCCTTCGTGCTGATGGGCCTGGCGGTGGCGCGGAAGGTGATGGCGGGGCGGGGGTAGCGGTGCAACTCCCGCTCTCTCGTGCCCCGGACGCAGCGCAGCGCTTCTTCAGCGGTGCGCTGCTGAGCCGGGGCCCATGCCACCGAGAAAGCGCCCGAGATCTCTGGGTCCCGGCTCTGCGGAGCGGCGTTTCACGCCGCACCGCGTCCGGGACACGGAGCCTCGAATCACGATGACGGGAAGTTGAAAGCCTATCCGTTAGGCAGCGGCTGGCCCGGCGGCCAAATACCGACCACAATTGCGCTGCTTATCGGGATTTTTCATCAGACGCGGACCGGCATGTCGCGAACATTTCTTGGCTTGATTTTCCTCCTCGCCTTGCCGTCGCTGGCACAGGCTGCCGACATCACGGGCACGGCAAAGGTCCGTGACGGCGATTCCGTCCAGATCGGCAACACCCGCGTCCGCCTCGGCGGCATCGACGCGCCGTCGACCGACCAGCTCTGCCTCAACACCAAGGGCGAGCGTTGGACCTGCGGCCTGGCAGCGCGCGAAGAGCTCGCCAAATACGCCGAGGGCAAGAACTGGGTCTGCCATGCGCGGTCGATCGACCGGCGCGGCCGCACGGTGGCGCGCTGCGAGGTCGATGGCGAGGACATCCAGAAATGGCTGGTGCGGAACGGCTGGGCGCTGGCCTTCACCCGCATCTCCCACGACTATGAAGCCGACGAAGCTGCCGCGCGCGAAGCCAAGGCCGGCATGTGGCAGGGCGCCTTCATCGCGCCGTGGGACTGGCGCGTGCGCAACAAGAAGACCGCGATCCTCGGCGCCACCAAGCCGCCCGAAGGGGCGCATGCGATCCTGCTCGCCTCGGCGTCGGGCGCCGTCGCGCCCTCGCCGGATTGCACCATCAAGGGCAACGTCAACAGCGCCGGCGAATGCATCTTTCACCAGCCGACCAGCCGCTGGTACGCGCAGATCAAGATGAAGATCAGCAAGGGCACCCGCTGGTTCTGCTCCGTCGAGGAAGCCGAAGCCGCCGGATGCCGCGAGACGAAGCGATAGCGACGTCCGGACGATCGGCTTCTTGCATGATTATCCTGCGTTTTACGTGCTTTTCTTAGGGCCCCACGGCGCGTACAAGCGTAGGCCGATGACCCTCCAGATCGTCTTCATCACATAAGGAAGAACAACAATGACCGTTCGCGCGGGCCGGGAATTTCTGGCCATCCCCGGGCCCACCACGATGCCCGACGAGGTGCTGCGGGCGATGCATCGTCCGGCGATCGACATCTACTCCAAGCAGATGACCGATCTGACCGAGAGCCTGATCGGCGACCTCTCAAAGCTGTTCGCGACCAAGGGCAAGTCCTACATCTACATCGCCAATGGCCACGGCGCCTGGGAAGCCGTGCTCAGCAACGTGCTGTCGCGCGGCGACAAGCTTTTGGTGCTGGAAAGCGGCCGCTTCGCGATCGGCTGGGGCCATGCGGCATCCTTGATGGGCGCCGAGGTCGAGGTGCTCAGGGGTGACTGGCGCCGCGCGGTGCGCCCGCACGAGGTCGAGGAGCGCCTGCGCCGCGACAAGGAGCACAAGATCAAGGCCGTGGTCGTCGTGCAGGTCGACACCGCCTCGGGCGTGCAGAACGACATCGAGGCGATCGGCAAGGCGATCAAGGCGAGCGGCCACCCCGCGCTGTACATGGTCGACACCGTGGCGTCGCTCGGCTGCATGCCGTTCGAGATGGACAAATGGGGCATCGACGTCGCGATGTCCGGCTCGCAGAAGGGCCTGATGACGCCGCCCGGCCTCGGCTTCGTCGCGGCGAATGATCGCGCGCTCGAGGCACACAAGAAGGCGAACATGGCGACGCCCTATTGGAGCTGGAGCGAGCGCGAAGGCACCGAGCATTATCGCAAATATGCCGGCACCGCGCCGGTGCATCTGTTGTTCGCGCTGCGCCAGGCAATCGACCTCCTGCACGATGAGGGCCTCGAGAACGCGTTCCGTCGACATAGCCTGCTCGGCGAAGCCGCGCGCCGCGCGGTCGCGGTGTGGTCGGAGGGACAGGTGCTCGGCTTCAATATTCTGGAGAACAGCGAGCGCTCGAACACGGTGACGACCGTGACCGTGGGCAATGGACATGATCCCGCGGTGCTGCAGCGCTATTGCAAGGACAAATGCGGCGTAGTGCTCGGCACCGGCATCGGCGATCTCGAGGGCCAGGCCTTCCGCATCGCCCATATGGGCCACGTCAACGCACCGATGCTGCTCGGCACGCTCGGCGTGATCGAGGTCGGCCTCAACGCGCTGAAGATCCCGCACGGCAAGGGCGGCCTGGAGGCGGCGGTCGCATATCTCGGCGAGCAGGTCGGGGCGTAATACCCATCTCGTGCCCCTGACGCAGCGCAGCACGCAGTGATGCGCTGCTGAGCCGGGGCCCAGATGCCGGCAATGGGTCCCGGCTCTGCGTCGCGTCACTTTCGTGCCGCGCCGCGTCCGGGACACGAGCGCGGTGTTTGCTACTTCTTTAAATCCCCCACATTCGATCCGATATAGGGGCGAGGCACACTCATGAGTCGAGGATCGATTTGACCGACATCGCCCGCAAAGTCCAAGCCGCCCCCGTCGCTCCTCGCCGGCCGCATTCTTTCACCCGGCACGGCATCACCGTGAGCGACGACTATGCCTGGTTGAAGGATGCGAAATGGCAGGAGGTGCTGCGCGATCCCGCCGTGCTCGATCCCGACATCCGCAAATATCTCGACGAAGAGAACGTCTATACCGAGAGCCTGCTCGGCCACACCGCAGCCCTCCAGAAGACGCTGGTGCGCGAGATGCGCTCCCGGATCAAGGAGGACGATTCGAGCGTGCCCTCGCCGGACGGCGCGTTCGCCTACTTCCGCAAGTTCCGCGAAGGCGGGCAGCATGAGCTGTTCGGCCGCATGCCGCGCAATGGCGGCGACAGCCACATCGTGCTCGACGGCGATGCGCTCGCAAAGGACCACAAATATTTCAGGTTCGGCGGCAGCCGGCATTCGCCAGATCACAAGCTGCAGGCCTGGACCGCCGACACCAAGGGCTCGGAATATTTTTCGATCCGCGTGCGCGATTGGGCAACCGGGGCTGATCTCGACGACCTCGTCGAGGAGACTGACGGCGGCGTGGTCTGGAGCAAGGACGCCAAGAGCTTCTTCTATGTGAAGCTCGACGACAATCACCGGCCGATGCAGGTGTGGCGGCACCGGCTCGGCACGAAGCAGGCCGACGACATCCTGATCTATGAGGAGCAGGACTCCGGCTGGTTCACCCATCTGCACGAGAGCACCAGCGGGCGCTTTTGCGTGATCGCCGGCGGCGACCATGAAACATCGGAACAACGGCTGATCGATCTCGCCAACCCGGACGCGCCGCCGCGACTGGTCGCGACACGGCAGGAGGGCGTGCAATATTCGCTCGCCGATCGCGGCGACGAGCTCTTCATCCTCACCAATGCTGATGACGCCATCGACTTCAAGATCGTCACCGCGCCGCTCGCGTCGCCCGAGCGCAAGAATTGGCGCGATCTGATCCCGTATCGCCCCAGCATCTACATCATCGACATCGATCTCTATGCCGGCCATCTGGTACGGCTGGAGCGCGCCAACGCGCTGCCGGCGATCGTGATCCGCGATCTCGGCAGCAGCGAAGAGCACGCCATCGCCTTCGACGAAGCCGCCTATTCGCTCGACACGATGGGCTCCTACGAGTTCGAGACGACGAACTTGCGCTTCTCCTATTCGTCGATGACGACGCCGTCGGAGGTCTACGACTACGACATGGCCAAGCGCTCGCGCGTGCTTCGCAAGCGCCAGGAGATTCCGTCCGGCCACGACGCGGCCGACTACGTCACCACCCGCATCATGGCGAAGGCGCATGACGGCGCCGAGGTGCCGGTTTCGATCCTGTATCGCCGCGGGCTCAAGCTCGACGGCACGGCGCCGCTGCTGCTCTATGGCTACGGCTCCTACGGCGCGGCGATGCCGGCCTCCTTCAACGCCAACCGCCTGTCGCTGGTCGACCGCGGCTTCGTCTACGCCATCGCCCATATCCGCGGCGGCGCCGACAAGGGCTGGGGCTGGTATCTCGACGGCAAGCGCGAGAAGAAGACCAACACGTTCGACGATTTCGCCGCGAGCGCACGCGCGCTGATCGCGGCGAGGTATACGAGCGCGAAACGCATCGTCGGCCACGGCGGTTCGGCCGGCGGCATGCTGATGGGCGCGGTCGCAAACCGCGCCGGCGAGCTGTTCACAGGGATCGTTGCCGAGGTACCGTTCGTCGATGTGCTCAACACCATGCTCGACGACACGCTGCCGCTGACGCCGCCGGAGTGGCCGGAATGGGGCAACCCGATCGAGAGCGAGAAGGATTTTCGCACCATCCTGTCCTACTCGCCCTATGACAATGTCGCGGCGCAGGACTATCCCGCGATCCTGGCGATGGGCGGGCTTACTGATCCCCGAGTCACCTATTGGGAGCCCGCCAAATGGATCGCGCGCCTGCGCGCCACCATGAGCGGCGGCGGCCCGGTCCTGCTCCGCACCAACATGGGCGCCGGCCACGGCGGCGCCTCCGGCCGCTTCGACCGCCTGGATGAGGTGGCTATCGTCTATGCGTTTGCACTGTGGGCAGTTGGGATGACAGAGGCGATGGCTTTGCCCGAAACCCTCCCCGGGGTCGTCCCGGCGCAGGCCGGGACCCATACCGCGTGATCTTTCGGTGAATCGCAGGTAGCAGTACCGCAGGAAGACCTTTTAACTACCAGTCTTCGCCAAACTCCTCCCTGGGGTTATGGGTCCCGGCCTGCGCCGGGACGACAGCGGAAGTTATGGCGCCACTCTCGGATCTGCTACCTTCCGTTCGCCTTCCGCCAGGCTGCGAAGTCGGTCAGCGTCTGCGGATCAGTGGCCGGATAGAGCCCGAAGATGCCGCGGCCCTTGCCGACTTCCTCGGTGACGAAGTCCTCGAATGCAGTCATCTCGAAGGTCTCGTTGGCGATCTCGTCGGCGAGATGCGCGGGGATGACGATCACGCCGTCACTGTCACCAAGAATGACGTCGCCGGGGAACACCGGCGCATCGCCGCAGCCGATCGGGACGTTGATCTCGATCGCCTGGTGCAGCGTGAGGTTGGTCGGCGCGCTCGGGCGGTGATGGTAGGCGGGAATGCCGAGCTTGGCGATCTCCGCGGAATCACGAAAGCCGCCGTCGGTGACGACGCCGGCGACGCCGCGCTTCATCAGTCGCGTCACCAGGATCGCGCCGGCGGATGCGGCGCGCGCGTCCTTGCGGCTGTCCATCACCAGCACGGCACCGGGCGGGCAATCCTCCACCGCCTTGCGCTGCGGATGCGAGTGATCGCGAAACACCTCGATGGTGTTGAGATCCTCGCGCGCCGGCATGTAGCGCAGCGTGAACGCCTCGCCGACCATGGTCGGCTGGTCCGCACCGAGCGGGTGCACATCCTGAATCATCTGGATGCGCAGGCCACGCTTGAACAAGGCGGTGGCGACGGTGGCGGTGGAGACAGACTTGAGCTTGTTGCGGGTGGCGTCGCTGAGTTTTGTCATTGGTGCGTCCTCTGTTGTCATTCCGGGGCGATGCGCAGCATCGAACCCGGAATCTCGAGATTCCCCGAAGCGCAATTGCGCTCGGAGGCCTGGTCCTTCGGACCATCCCGGAACGACGGTGAACTAGTAAATCGACGGCTCGCCGATCGGCGCGCCAAAGCCGGTCTCCAGGAAATCGAAGTCGCAGCCATCGTTGGCCTGCATGATGTGTTTCGAGAACATCCAGCCATAGCCGCGCTCGAAGCGGCGCTCGGGCTGCTTCCATTCCGCACGACGTTTGGCGAGCTCGACCTCCGGCACATCCAGATTGATGGTGCGTGCGGCGACGTCGAGCGTGATGCGGTCGCCGTTCCTCACCAGCGCGAGCGGGCCGCCGACATAAGATTCCGGCGCGACGTGCAGGATGCAGGCGCCATAGCTGGTGCCGCTCATGCGCGCATCCGAGATGCGCACCATGTCGCGCACGCCCTGCTTCACGAGCTTCGTCGGGATCGGCAGCATGCCCCATTCCGGCATGCCCGGCCCGCCCTGCGGCCCGGCATTGCGCAGGATGAGGATATGGTCCTCGGTGACGTCGAGATTGGGATCGTCGACCGCCTTCTTCATTGACGGATAGTCGTCGAATACCAGCGCTGGTCCTGTGTGCTTGAGGAAGCGCGGCGCGCAGGCGCTCGGCTTGATCACGCAACCGTCCGGCGCAAGATTGCCCTTGAGCACGGCGAGCGCCCCCTCTTTGTAGATGGGATTGTCGACCGAGCGGATCACGTCGTCATTGTGAACCTCGGCGCCCGCGATGTTCTCGCCAAGAGACTTCCCGGTGACCGTGATGCAATCCAGATGCAGATGCTGCTTGATCTGCTCCATCAGCGCCGGCAGCCCGCCGGCATAGAAAAAGTCCTCCATCAGATAGGCATCGCCGCTCGGCCGCACGTTGGCAATGACCGGTACCTTGCGGCTGGCCTTCTCGAAATCGTCGAGGCCGATGTCCTGGCCGGCGCGGCGCGCCTGCGCGATCAGGTGGATGATCGCATTGGTCGAACAGCCCATCGCCATTGCGACCGCGATGGCGTTCTCGAACGCCTTGCGCGTCTGGATCGTCTTCGGCGTCAGATCCTCCCACACCATCTCGACGATGCGGCGGCCGCATTCGCTGGCCATGCGGATATGGTTGGCGTCGGCGGCGGGAATCGAGGAGGCGCCGGGCAGCGTCATGCCGATCGCTTCTGCGATCGCCGTCATGGTCGACGCCGTGCCCATCGTCATGCAGGTGCCGTAGCTGCGGGCGATGCCGGCTTCGATGTCGACCCAGTCCTTGTCGGAGATCCTTCCGGCGCGCCGCTCGTCCCAGTACTTCCAGCCGTCGGAGCCGGAGCCCAGCGTCTTGCCCTTCCAGTTGCCGCGCAGCATGGGACCTGCCGGCAGATAGATCGCCGGGATGTTCATCGAGGTGGCGCCCAAAAGCAGCGCCGGTGTGGTCTTGTCGCAGCCGCCCATCAGCACGACGCCGTCGACGGGATGGCTGCGCAACAGCTCCTCCGCATCCATCGCCAGCAGGTTGCGATAGAGCATGGTGGTCGGCTTGAGCAGCGATTCCGACAGCGACAGCGCCGGCAATTCGATCGGCAGACCGCCGGCCATCAGGATACCGCGCTTGACGTCGTCGACGCGCGACTTGAAGTGCATGTGGCAGGGTTGCGCATCCGACCAGGTGTTGAGGATGGCGATGATCGGCCGGTCCTTCCACTCCTCCGGCGCATAGCCCATCTGCATGGTGCGGGAGCGGTGCCCGAACGAGCGCAGGTCGTCAGGGGCGAACCAGCGCGCACTGCGGAGCTGATCGGGCGTCTTTTTCTTGGTCATGATTGGGTACCCCATTTCTGGACGGTATTCCGCTCGATGGCGCGGAAGATCAGGTTCTCGACAAAGAGCCCGATGATAATGACGGTCAACAGTCCTGCGAAGACCGCGGGAATGTCGAGCAGGTTGCGATTCTCGAAGATGAACCAGCCGAGCCCGCCCTGCCCCGAGGACACGCCGAACACCAGCTCGGCCGCGATCAGCGTGCGCCAGGCGAAAGCCCAGCCGATCTTGAGGCCCGTGAGGATCGAGCCGAAAGCGGCCGGGATCAGGATCCTTGCGACATAAGGCAATCCGCGCAGGCCGTAGTTGCGCCCGACCATGCGCAGCGTGTTGGACACGCTCTTGAAGCCGGAATGGGTGTTGAGCGCGACCGGCCACAGCACCGAATGGATCAGCACGAAGACGAGGCTGCCATTGCCGAGCCCGAACCAGATCAGCGCCAGCGGCAACAACGCGATCGCCGGCAGCGGGTTGAACATCGCTGTCACCGTCTCCAGGAAATCGGTGCCGATGCGGGTCGAGATCGCGAGCACCGTGAAGATGGCAGCGAGCGCGATGCCCGCCGAATAGCCCATGAACAGCACCTTCAGCGAAGTCCAGGCGCGCATCGGAATGGTGCCGTCCTTGACGCGCTCGATCAGCGTGACGAAGGTATCGTGCAGCGTCGGGAACAGCAGGGGATTGTCGAGGTAGACGCCGTAGGCCTCCCAGACAGCCGCAAGAAACAGGATGATGACGGCCTTGCGGACAAAACCGTCGTTCCACAAGAGCTCGGCCACGCTCAGCTTGCGTTCGACCTCCCCGGCGCTGACGGCGTCCGCAGCCGGCGCGGCTCGCAGCAAGATTCTCGCTTCGCCCATGAGAAGCTCCCTCAATGCGCCGTTACGGCGGATGAGAACAGGAGATCATGAATCTCCTTCTCCAGCCGTCCGGCACTGCCGTCGTCATTGCTGACCTTGTCGACATCGACCACCTCCGCCTTGACGCGCCCGGGATGCGGCGACAGCAGCAGGATGCGGTTGCCGATCCGGATCGCCTCCGCGATCGAATGGGTCACGAACAGCACGGTGAACTTGGTCTCGCTCCAGAGCTGGAGCAATTCGTCCTGGCAGGTTCGCCGCGTCAACGCATCGAGCGCGGCGAACGGCTCGTCCATCAGGAGAATGTCCGGCTCCATCGCCATGCCGCGGGCGATGGCGACGCGCTGCTTCATGCCGCCCGACAGCGTGTGCGGGTAGGCATCGACCACGCGGGTGAGGCCGACCTTCTCGATATAGGCCCGCGCACGCGCCTCGGCCTCCTTGCGCGGCAGCCGCCGCGCGGTCAGGAGCGGAAACATCACGTTGGCGAGCACGCTCTTCCAGGGCAGGAGCTGGTCGAACTCCTGGAAGATCATCATGCGGTCGGCGCCGGGACCGACGATATTGCGTCCCTGGATCGTCATCCGCCCCTCGCTCGGCACCATGTAGCCGCCGACCGCCTTGAGCAGGGTCGACTTGCCGCAGCCGGACGGTCCGAGCAGCACGAAGCGGTCGGACTTGTCGACGGTGAAGGAGACCTTTTCGGTGGCCGTCACGACGGCGCTCGAGGTCTTGTAGCGCAGCGTCACCCCGCTGACATCGAGCAGCGCCATGGGCTCAGCTGCCCTTCAGGTCGTGCGCGACGGGGAGATAATAGTCCGTCCATGCCTTGGGCTGCATCTTCAGCGTGCCGGTCTTGAACAGGTGCGCGGCGAACTTCATCGTGCCCTGCGGCTCGAGATTCCACTCCATCATGCCGGGCTCCTTGAGCAGATCCAGCAGCTCCTCGACCGAGGTCTTGTCGCCGGTGATCTCCTTGTAGATCTCGACCGCCTGCCTGGTATCGCTGCGGATCAGATCCTGCGCTTCCTTGGTCGCGTCGCGCACGGCCTGGATGATCTTTGGATTGGCGTCGGCGAATTTGGTCGTGGTGAAGAACTGCGCCTGGCTCAACGGCCCGCCCATCACGTCGGGTGAATTCAGCACCACATGCGCGCCCGACACGTTCTTCAGCTCCAGGAAGCTGAACGGCGGAATCGAAAAATGGCTGTGCACCTCGTGCTTGGGATTGGCGAGCGCGGCATAGGCATCGGGATGGCCGAGCTGCACCGTGTTGGCGTCCAGCTTCGACCACTGATCGGCACCGAAGGCTTCGGCGGCTGCGATCTGCAGCACGATGGCCTGGGTCGAGACCTTCACCGTCGGCACCGCGATCTTGTCGGTCGGGCCAAAGTCCTTGATCGACTTGATGTTGGGGTCGCGGCTGATCAGCGTCATCGGCTGCGCCGACGTTGCGACGATGCCCTTCACGCCGCCGCGGGTGCGATCCCACAGCAGCAGGAGATTGCCGGTGCCGGTGTTGAGGATGTCGACGCCGCCCGCGAGCAGCGCGTCGGTCTGCGCGCCGCCGCCGGAGAAGGTGATCCATTTTGTGGTAACGCCGGATACACCGAGCGAAGCCGCGTGCTTCTCGATCAGCTTCAGCTTCTCCATAATGTGGCTCGGCATGTAGAAGATGCCGGGCTGCCGCGACAGCGCGATCTCGGATTTCTGCTGCGCTTCTGCCGGGGGCGCCGACAGCGCCAGGGCGACGATCGTGGCGACGGCGGCGAGGCCGTGCTGGACCTGCTTGATCATTGTTGTTCGTTTCCTCTGGCCGGCATTGACGCGCGGCGTTACTGATGCACTAATGCATTAGTGCATCAAAGGCAAGCGCTCCGGACAGCAAGCCATGGAAGTGTCCCATACCGGGCCCCGCGCGGCGTCCCGCCCCGGCAGGCGGCTCGACCGCGCCCGGCAGGCCGCGCCACAGGTGTTCGAGCGGCTGCGCAACGCCATTCTCGCGCTGGAGCTGCCGCCGGGCTCGCCGCTGTCGCGCGCCGATCTTGCCGCGCAATTCGGCGTCAGCTCGACGCCGATCCGCGACGCCTTGATGCGATTGGAGGAAGAAGGGCTCGTCGACGTCTTTCCGCAGCATGCGACGGTGGTCAGCCGGGTCGATGTCGGCCGCGCCCAGCAGGCGCATTTCCTGCGCCAGGCGCTGGAGCTCGAAATCGTGCGACTGCTTGCGGAAAGCCACGACGAAGCCCTGATCATCCGCCTGGACCAGGCGATCGCACTCCAGCAGCAATTCGCCAGGGCCGGAGACTTCGAGAGCTTCATCGCCGGCGACAATGAATTCCACGCCCAGCTCTACGCGGCCGCCGGCAAGCAGGAGCTCTGGACGCTGGTGCGCAGCCGCAGCGGACATATCGACCGTTTGCGGCGGTTACACCTGCCCTCGCCGGGCAAGGCCCAGAACATCGTGCGACACCACAGACTGATCACCCGCGCGATCGAAGCCGGCGACGCCGATGCCGCGCAGCAGCACTTGCGCACGCATCTGTCGGGCACGCTCAGCGAGCTCGACAGGATCCGGACGCGCCATCCGGAGTATCTCAGCGACTAGACGCGGCGCAGCCGCAGGCTGTATGATATTATGCATGCAATCATGCATATAGGACGGTCACGTCCGAGCCGCGCCACAAGGCCCATTCCATCGTCGCGAAGCGCTTGCAGGTTGCGCGGAATCCGCGCAACAATTTCCTATTCCCTGCTTCGACCGACAGGGTCGACCTGGACCGGGCTCGGGGGACTGGAACTTGGCCAACATCCTGATCGTGGATGACGATCCGGCCGTGCAGATGACGATCCGGCTGCTGCTGGAGGGGGCCGGCCATCGCGCGACGATCTGCCTGGACGCGACGCAGATGGCATCGCGGGGGAATCCGGATGTCAGCACCGGCCGCCGATGACAAAGACCTCCGTTCTGTTCCGGGCCAGAACACGCGCGGCCATTCGGGAATCCCCATGACGCTCGCAACGCGGCTGGCCATCGCGATGATCCTGCTGGTGGCGGTTACCGTGGCCGCAGTCGGCTGGCTCGGCTATCGCAACCTCACGCAGGCGGTCATTCCACGGGTCCTGGAACGCGTCGAAGCCCAGTCACACCTGCTGGCTACCAATCTCGAATCCTACGTTGCGGGCGCTCGCGGCGATCTCCTCGGCTATCGCTCCGCCGCGGGCATCAATGGCCTGATCCGCGCCCATATCGGCGGCGGCATTGACGCTCTTGACGGCGTTTCGGAGCAGACCTGGCGCGAGCGCATCGCAACGCGCCTCGCGGCCGAGATCGAGGCCAAACCCAGCTATGCGCAATTTCGAGTCATCGGTGTCGACGACGACCAGCGCGAGCTGGTCCGCGTCGACCGATCCGGCCCGAATGGAGCAGCCCGGATCGTTCCCAACAGCGAACTGGAGCACAAGAGCGAGCGAATCTACTTTCAGGAAACGATTCGCCTGGCGCCCGGCGAGATTTATGTGTCGCCGATCGATCTCGCGACCCGCCAGGGGGGGACCACGGCCTCTCACATGCCGACTTTGCGGGTTGCAGCGCCGCTGTTCACACCGGACGGCAAGCCGTTCGGCATCATCATCGCCAATATCGACATGCATCCGGCTCTCGAGCGCATTCGCTCGGCTTCCGGCTCGGGAGGGCAGATCTACGTCGTGAATTCGCGCGGCGACTATCTCGTCCATCCCAATCGCACACGAGAATTCGGCTCACTGCATGGCCGGCCCGACAACTGGCGCAATGACTTTCCATATTTTACGGCCCTGATCGGAACGACGGAAGGATCCACGCAGCTCCTGACCGACAGGTCAGGCCGGCCAAGCGGCGCGGCGCTCGCGCCGGCGCTGCTTGCGGGCAAGGAGTGGGTCGCAATCATCGAGACCATTCCCCCGTCCGTATTCAGCCGCGTGCCGGCGGCCATTCAAAAAACATCCTTGCTGGTCGGCGTGCTTGCGGTCCTCGCCGCGGCTTCGCTTGCGGTGCTCGTGGCCCGCTCATTGACTCGTCCGATCGGGCGTCTGACGACGGCGGTGGAGGCAATCGGCAGCGGGCGGCCGGCGGACATCCCTGTCGATGCGCCGGGCGAGACCGGCGCACTGGCACGGGCTTTCGCGCGCATGGTCGCGGAGGTGCAGGCCAAGACCGCGGCTCTCGAACGCGAGGTTCGCGAGCACCGCCGTACCGAAGCCGCACGAAGCCATCATGCTGAGCGCGAGCAGCTCTTCAGCGCCGCCGTCGAGTCGTCCGACGATGCGATCGTCATGCAGTCGCTCGACGCCATCATCACCGGCTGGAATCCGGCGGCGGAACGGCTCTATGGCTATTCGGCGGACGAGGCGATCGGCAAGCATACCTCGATCATCGTGCCTCCGGACCGCCGCGAGCAGGGTAAGGATTATTTGGGACGGATCGCGCGCGGCGAGCCGATCGAACGCTTCGAGACGGTGCGCGTGCGCAAGGACGGCAGCCCCGTGGAGATCGCCCTCAGCCTGTCGCCGATCAAGGGTCCCGACGGCGCAATCATCGGCGCGTCCGGCTCGGCCCGCGATATCACCGAAGCCAGACGCACCGAGCGCGCGCTGCAACAGCAACGCGAGGAGCGCCGGCTGATCTTCGACGCCTCGCAGGACCTGATCATGATCATGGACGCGAGGGGATATGTCGCCCAGATCAGCCCGAGCTCGGAAACCATCCTCGGCTTTCAGCCGCAGGAGATGGTCGGCCGCAGCGGCGCCGACTTCATCCATCCCGATCATCTGGAGCGGTCACGCGAGGACATGCGGGCCTTGCGGCGCGGCGATCGGCCCAAGCTCGCCGACAGCCGCTGCCTCCACAAGGACGGGCACGAGGTCTGGCTCTCCTGGCTCGGGACGTGGTCTGCCGAGATGAAGCGTTTCTACTTCGTCGGTCGCGACATGACCGAAGCCCGGCTTGCACAGGAATCGCTGCGGGAAAGCGAGCAGCTCGCCCGCAACATCATCGAGACATCGCTCGACGCGTTCGTTCAGACCGACGAGAACGGCACCATCCTAGCCTGGAACTCGCAGGCTGAAAGGCTGTTCGGCTGGCGGCGCGACCAGGCGCTGGGCAAGAACAACATCGACCTGATCGTCGCCGAGAGCGAACGCGAAACGATCAGGGGCGGCCTGCAAGGCTTCGTGAGCTCGAGAGACGGCAGGCTCCTCGAACGTCGGCGCGAAATGATCGTCCGCCGGCGTGACGGCAAGGAATTCACGGCCGAGCTGAGCGTCACTGCGCTGAACCGTCGCGAAGGACTGCTGTTCAACGTCTTCTACCGCGACCTCACCGACAAGATCGCGGCCGACGAGCGCATCCGCCACGCCGAGAAGATGGAGGCGGTCGGCCAGCTCACCGGGGGCGTGGCGCATGACTTCAACAACATCCTCACCGTCATCACCGGGACGATCGAGATCCTGGCGGATGCGGTCGAGAAGGAGCCGCAGCTCGCCGCCATCACCAGGATGATCGACGAGGCAGCAGCCCGCGGCGCCGAGCTCACCCAGCACCTGCTCGCCTTTGCGCGCAAGCAGCCGCTGCAACCGCGCGAGATCGACGTCAATTCGTTGATCGTCGACACGGCCAAGCTCTTGCGCCCGACGCTGGGCGAGCAGATCCAGATCGAATCCGTGTTCGAGACGGAAAGCTGCGTAGCGATCGTCGATCCCAACCAGCTCACCACCGCCCTTCTCAACCTGGCGCTCAACGCCCGTGACGCCATGCCGAACGGCGGCAAGCTGATCCTGGAGACGGGAGCGGCCTATCTCGACGAGGCCTACGCCAACATCAACGACATCCGCCCCGGCCACTACGTGCTGATCGCGGTCAGCGACACCGGCGCCGGGATTCCGGCGAAGCTCCTGGACCGGGTCTTCGATCCCTTCTTCACCTCGAAGGGACCCGGCAAGGGCACCGGGCTCGGCCTTTCCATGGTCTATGGCTTCATCAAGCAGTCCGCCGGCCATGTCAGGATCTACAGCGAGGAAGGACACGGGACCACGATCAAGATGTACCTGCCGCCTGGCATGACGGCGACTGCAAGCGGCGAGGGTGTGACGCCGGCTGCGATCGAGGGCGGGGACGAGACGATTTTGGTGGTCGAGGACGATCGCCTGGTGCGCGACTATGTGCTGGCGCAGCTGCATTCGCTGGGCTACGCGACGTTGGAGGCGGCCAATGCGGCTGAAGCGCTGGCGATCGTTGCGGCCGGAAAGCCGTTCGACCTCCTGTTCACCGACGTGATCATGCCGGGCAAGATGAACGGCCGGCAGCTTGCCGACGAGATCCTGAAGACCAGGCCCGATCTCAAGGTGGTCTACACATCAGGCTATACCGAGAACGCGATCATCCATCACGGACGATTGGATTCCGGCGTTCGCCTCCTGGCAAAGCCCTACCGCAAGTCGGACCTCGCGCGGATCCTGCGCAAGGCGCTCGAGGGCTGAGACTGCGCGCAGGCGCGCGTGTCCCGGACGCGATGCGGCGTGCAACGCTGCGTCGCAGAGCCGGAACCGAGGCATGGTGCAGTAGGCTGAGACGCAGGATGCCGAGACATGGGCCCCGGCTCAGCAGCGCATCACCGCGTGACGCGCTGCGTCCGGGGCACGAGAGAGCGCTCCCTTACGACGCGCGCTGGGCGGCCGTCATCACGATACGGATCAGGTCGGCGGCGTTCCGGGCGCCGAGCTTCTTCATGATGTTGGCGCGATGGTCCTCGATGGTGCGCGGGCTGATCCCGAGCGTGCGGCCGGCTTCCTTGTTGGAAGCGCCCGCGGCGAACTGCTCGAGCACCTCGCGCTCACGCCGGGTCAGGGGCTCGCGTCCAGGGAAGTGGAGCTGGCCGAACTTGGGCGAGGCGCTCTCTGCCTGCCGACGTGCATAAGCCCCGATCGCCTCGTCGAGCCGGTTGACGATCTCGCTGCCGCGGAACGGCTTCTCGATGAAATCGAGCGCGCCGTTCTTGATGGCGCTGACCGCCATCGAGATATCGCCCTGCCCGGAGATCATGAAGATCGGCGCGGGATAATCCTCGCCGTGCAGCTCCCTCAAGATGTCGAGGCCCGACTTGCCGGGAATGTGAACGTCGAGCAGGATCGCGGCCGGTGTGCGATTTCGCGCGACCGCGAGCAACGCGGCGCCGTCGGCAAAACAGATCACCTCATAGCTCGCCGCCTTCAACACCATCGACAGTGTGTCGCGAACAGCAGGGTCGTCGTCGACCACGAAGATCTCGCCACGGGAGGTTTTTTCGGCCATGTGCCACGTCCATCCGGCATGAGAAGACTTGTGTCCGCGCCAAGCGTTTTGGCGTTCGGCACGGATTCGGCCCACCCCGCATTTGTACGGGACATGAAGTTAACGCACAAGTAGCGGCGTAGTGCCTAATGACTGGGGACGGAGAATATCCATGCAAAATTTTGCTGGCACCGACCCGCGTGTCGCAGCGGCCATTTCCGACAGCCGTCAGTTGATCGCTACCGATCTTCGCTCTCTGATCGCGCAGATCGAGACCAGCATACGCCTGATCGAGGCCGCGATCACGCTGGAGGACGCCTGCGATCCGCCGGGTTCCACCGACGTCTTCGTGCTGGATGATGTCACGCCCCGCTACGCCACGGCAAGCGCGGCGCTCGGTGCGTGCAGGGCCGGCCTCGGCCTCGCCTTAAAATCGCTCTCTGATTCCGGCAAATTGACCGAAACCGCGACCGCGGCGGCGCGGCAGCAGCGCCTGATCGGCTGAGGCCGCGCGCATTCCGCGCGTCTCAAGCGCGATGACGCGCCACGATGGCATCGGTGGCGACGCCGCCCCAGGTGTGCATCGTCGGCAGACCCATCGCGGTCTTGCCGAGATTGGCGAGGCTGATACGCAGCGCCGCGAGGTCGAGCGGCTTCGGCAGGCTCTGGAGTTCGATACCCACGGAGCGGGCAAAGTGGCGGGCGGCGCTGCGGCGCCGGCCATCCATGCCGCTGATGACGATCACGGAGCCCGCGAATTTCGCCTCCGACATCACGCGCAGCACCTCGATGCCGTCGCCGTCCTCCAGCACGAGATCGAGCGTCACACAGTCGAAGCGTCCGGAGCGAAGCTTGCTGATCGCCTCCGAAACGGAGGGCGCCACGGTCACCTCATGCCCGGCCTGCTTGGCTGCGACCGTGATCAGGCTGCGCTGCGTCGCGTCGTCATCGACGACCAGAAGCTGCAGCGGGCGCCGTTCGCCGGCATCGGACAGGTTCGACGGGAGGGAGGAGAAGGAGCTTCTTGGCATTACCGGGTCCTGCGATTGAGACCGGCGATTCATACATCGCACGCGCTTAGGCCAGGTAAAACGGAGGCCGCGAATTCAACCGGATGTTTCCAGCAAATCCGACACAACGCATTAAGAAAGCGAACGGGAGGACGCCGCAGTCCTCAAACCGTCGCGTCATGGCCCGCGGCGGCGCGCTTCTTCTTGTTCTTGCCGCGCAGGAACTGGATGTCCATTTCCGCGCCGTTGACGCGCACCAGCTCGCAACGGCGATAGGCAAGACCTGTCGAGGACAACAGGAGAAAGAATTCCTTGAGGTTCAGGCCCTGGATCGAACCTTCGACCGTAAGGATGGCATCGGTGTCGGAAATGGCGTTGAGCTTGCAATCGCGACGCCAGGTCCCGTCGATCGCCATGATGCAGACATCATAGCCGCGACTGAACGTCACGCGTTCCGCACCCTTGCCATCCTCGCTCATACGCGCAGTCCTGCCATTGCAGCGGCCCTCGGAGGCGCCGCGGCGATCGCGGGCTTTGCGCCGGCGCCGCGCGCGTCATTGGGCTTGTAGAGGCCGCGCCGTTCCGGAATCGGACGGAACGTGTCGGTCAGTCCGACCACGGTTTCCGCTGCGCCGAGCACCAGGAAGCCGTCCCCCTCGATCTGACGGGCGAGGCGGTTGAAGATGTTGATCTTGGTCTCCTGATCGAAATAGATCAGCACGTTGCGACAGAAGATCACGTCGAAGGTGCCGAGCTGGGAGAAGTCGTGCAGCAGATTGAGCTGCCGATGCTGGATCATGGCCCGCAGTTCGGGATTGATCTGCCAAGTCTCGCCGGTCTGCTTGAAATGTTTGACCAGTAGCTGAATCGGCAGGCCGCGCTGCACCTCGAACTGGCTGTAGACGCCGGACTTGGATTTCTCCAAAACCTCCTGCGACAGGTCGGTGGCAATGATCTCGACCCGCCAGCCGGTGAGCGCGGCACCCATCTCCTTCAGGCACATCGCCAGCGAATAGGGCTCCTGACCGGTCGAGCCGGCGGCGCACCAGATGCGCACGCTCCGGCGCGCCGCGCGCGCCTTCAGCACCTCCGGCATGATCGTTTCGCGGAAATGGTCGAACGGAACCTTGTCGCGAAAGAAGAAGGTTTCGTTGGTGGTCATGGCTTCGACCACGCTGGTGATCAGCGCGCTCGATCCAGCTTGCAGCTTCTGGACGAGGTCACCGATGCCGGAGAGTCCGGCCTTGCGCGCGAGCGGCAGCAACCGGCTCTCGATCAGATATTGCTTGTCGGCAGACAGGTCGAGACCGGAATGGTCTCTCAAGAACTTCCGCAGATACTCATACTCGGGCGGGGTCACTGGGCAGCCTCTCGCAGGATTACCGGAAACACTCAGGCCAGGAAGACTTAAGCAAAGGCTTGTCCGACAGGGATCAAACCGACTTCAGCGAACTTGTCGGCGATGATGTCCTTGTCGAACGGCTTCATGATGTATTCATTGGCGCCGCCGCTGAGCGCCTGGGCGATGTGGGCGACGTTGTTCTCGGTGGTGCAGAACACGACCTTGGGCTGGTCGCCGCCGGGCAGGCGGCGCATGTGGCCCATGAACTCGAAGCCGTCCATGACCGGCATGTTCCAGTCGAGCAGCACGGCATCGGGCAGCTTCTGCCGGCAGACCTCCAGCGCCTTCGAGCCGTCCTCGGCTTCAGTCACTTCGAATTCGAGGCCTTCCAGGATGCGGCGCGCGATCTTGCGCACGACGCTGGAATCATCGACGACCAAACATGTCTTCATTTTAGTTCTCCGGCTTCGATGTTGTTGGGCTCACGCAGCCATTTGCACTTTGGTTTCGAGCTCGAGGACGCGATCGACGTCGAGGACGACCATGAGCTGGCCGTCGAGGCGGTGGACGCCGCCGGCGAGCTTGGCCATGCGGGGGTCGAGGTTGACGGGGTTTTCCTCTTTGCCGTCCACGGGCAGGCGCAGCACTTCGCCGATCGTGTCGATCAGGAGGCCATAGGACTCGCCGCGCAGGTCGACGCCGACCGCCATCGGCACCTTGCCGTCCTCGGGCCGCGGCAGGCCGAGGCGGGCGCGCATGTCGACGACGGTGACGATGCGGCCGCGCAGGTTCAAGACCCCCGCGATCTCGCGCGAGGCCAGGGGAACGCGGGTGACGCGCTCGGGCATGAACACGTCCTGGACGCGCGAGATCGGCAGGCCGAACAGCTGGCCGCCGATCATCGCGGTGACGTATTCGACCATGGCGCCTTCGCTGCTTTGCGTCTTGCTGCTCATCTGTGTTTCCCCTGGTTCTTTATGAGTATGATCTTGTCGGAAAACCGCTTCACACTTTTCCGGATCATGCTCTACGCCGCCGCCCGGCTCAGCTCGGAGGCGCCGGCGGCACCTGCCGTCTGTTCCTTCAGCGCCGCGATCAGACCGGGACGGTCGAACTTGGCGACATAGTCGTGGAAGCCGGCCTGCCGGCCGCGCTCGATCGCCGCCGGCGAGACCAGCGCCGAGAGCCCGATGATCGGCATCGCGCCGAGATTGTGGTCGGAGCGGATCGTTTCGGCGAACTCGAACCCGTTCATGTCGGGCATCTCGATGTCGGTCAGCACGACGTCGAAGCTCTGCGCGCGCAGCGCAGCCAGGCCCTCCTGCGCGGTCGGCGCGGTACGGACGCGGTAGCCGGCCGCCTTCAGCACCGGCGCCAGCATGTTGCGGAAGAAGGCCGAGTCGTCGACCAGCAGCACCGACTGCGAGGCCATCGACGGCTTCATCTCCTTGCGGGTGAACCAGTCGGCGAACGCCATCGGCAGGAAGTGGCCGACGTCGATCACCTCGGTGGCCTGGCCCTTGATCACGGCCGAGCCCAAAATGCCGGCGCTGGAGCCGCCGACCTCGATGTTGAGGCGCTCCTCGACGATGTCGATGATCTCGTCGACGACGAGGCCCATGGAGCGGCCGTCATCGGCAAACACCAGGATCGGCTGGGCGCCCTGGGCGGCGATGGTGACGCCCTCGATGGCGACCAGCGGCATCAGCTGCTCGCGGTACTGCACCATGTAACGGCCGTTGCTGAACTCGATCTTGTCGGCCGGCAGCTCCTCCAGGCGCGTGACGAGGCCGAGCGGGACCGCCTTGGGCTGGCTGGAGCCGGCGCGGAACACCAGCAGCGAGGTGGTCTGCTCGCCACTTCCGATGTGATGGCCGGCATTCTCGTCGGTCATGTCATGGGCCGAGGAGCCGGAGGCGCCGAGCGCCTTGGCAATGCCGTTGGGGTCGATGATCATGATGACGGCGCCATCGCCCAGGATCGTATTGCCCGAGAACATGTCGATGTGGCGCAGCTTGGTCGACATCGGCTTGACCACGATTTCTTCGGTGTGGAACACGCCGTCGACCACGATGCCGAAGGTCTGGCTGCCGACCTGGGTGACCACGATAAAGCCGTTCTCGGGATCGGAGGCTGCGCCGTCGTCGATCTTGAGGAGCTTCTTGAGGTGGATCAGCGGCAGCAGCTTGTTGCGCAACCTCAAGACCGCGGTGTCCTTGATGCGCTCGATGCGGTGCTCGGAGTTGGCGCGGGCCCGCACCAGCTCGACGACCGAGAGCTGCGGAATGGCAAAGCGGTCGCCGGCGGCTTCCACGATCAGCGCGGAGACGATGGCCAGCGTCAGCGGGATCTTGATGGTGACGGACGAGCCTTCACCGGCGACGCTCTTGATGTCGATGGTGCCGCCGATCTGGTCGATATTGGTGCGCACCACGTCCATGCCGACGCCGCGGCCCGAGACCGAGGTGATGGCGGCCGCGGTCGAGAAGCCCGGCGCGAAGATGAACTTGTGGATCTGGGCTTCGCTCATCTTCTCCAGCTCGGCCTCGGTGACGAGACCGCTCGAGAGCGCCTTGGCCTTGATCTTCTCGGTGTTGAGGCCTCTGCCGTTGTCGGCGATGCAGATGATGATGTGGCCGCCCTCGTGATAGGCGGACAGCCGAATGGTGCCCTGCTCGCCCTTGCCGCTCGCCGTGCGCTCGGCCGGGGTCTCCAGGCCATGGTCGGCGGAGTTGCGCACCATATGGGTGAGCGGGTCCTTGATCAGGTCGAGCACCTGGCGGTCGAGCTCGGTGTCGGCGCCGTGCATCTCCAGCTCGATCTGCTTGCCGAGTTCGCTCGAGAGATCGCGGACGATGCGCGGCAGCTTCTGCCAGGCATTGCCGATCGGCTGCATGCGCGTCTTCATGACGCCTTCCTGCAGCTCGGCGGTGACGTTGGACAGCCGCTGCAACGGCACCTTGAACTCGGTGTCCTCGTTGCGGCGGGAGATCTCCAGAAGCTGGTTGCGGGTCAGGACCAGCTCGGAGACCATGGTCATCAGATGCTCCAGCGTATCCACGTTGACGCGGATCGACTGGTTGGCGACGCGGTCGCCTTCGCTGGCCCCCTCGTCGGCCATCGACTTCTTCGGCGCGGCCTTCTCCTTGGGCGCCTTGGCGTCCTTGGCGGCTTCCTTGACGGCTTCCTTGGCGACCGCAGCTGCCGGAGAGGCCGCGGGCGCCTTCACCTCGGCCTTGGCAGCGGGCGCAGGCGCTTCGATCGCGGTCTCGCGGAAGGCGCGCTCGAGCTCGTCCAGCGACACTTCGCCCGGACGCAGCGGCCGCTCCAGCGTCTGGTCGATCAGCGAACCCGTGGTCATCTCTTTTGCGGGCGCGGGCGCAGCCGCAACAGGGACTTCCGGCACCAGCGGCGGGGCTTCGGCAACGGGCGCAGCGCTACCTGCCGCCGGCATCGGCTGCGCCGACGCTGACGCGATCGGCTGCGCCGACGCTGACATAGCCGCCATGCCCTGCTCGACCATCGCTTCCAGCTTGTCGATGAGATCGCGGTCGGTGCCCTCGGGCTCGGCTTCGGTCGCCTCGAGCCCGGCCAGAATCTCCTTGATGCGGTCGATCGACGACAGGATCACCGTCACCGCCTCGGCGGTCACCGGCATGCCGTCACGGAATTTGCCCATCAGCGTCTCGCCGGCATGCGCCAGCGCTTCGAGCCGCGGCAATCCCAGAAAGCCGCACGTCCCCTTGATGGTGTGAACCAGGCGGAAGATGTTATCCAGGATCTTGGCGTTGTTCGGCTCCTGCTCGAACTTCACCAGCTGATTGTCGACGGTGTCCAGGCTCTCGCTGGTCTCCGTCAAAAACTCCCGCAACAGATCATCCATGGAATACGCCTTACCAACCTTGGACTCGCCACCGGCTTCCCGGCCTTGATCGCGACTTGCCTGACGGCCCTTCACGACCAGCATCTTCGCCAAGCGGATGTGTCGTGGTGACGCCGATCCGCCTTCTCACAATCGACGCAGTGCGCTCCCTTCAATCGTTAGACATCGCATTTCACGGCCGCGTTAATTTCGACCTCCGTGCTAATACGGATATTGAAGACAACTTTGTCGTTTGGCGCAGCGCCCTGGCGGCTTTCGACAAAACCGGCCGCAGGCGTCGCGGCGATGACGCAAACGGTCGGCGCGCCGCATGTCGCGGCACGCGCTGTAAAGGAAAGCCTCGGCGGTGAAAGGCGCTATGCCGGCGCCGCGCGGGTTGAATCAAATCTTCCGCATCCGTCATCGCCCGTGAGGTGGGCGATTGCTGCCCCGACCGCGACGCACGCGATGGGCCTTTGAGGTAAACAGACCCTTACCCCATGAGCGCGTCGACCGAGAGCGCGCTAACCCAACCGCGCGACCGGACGTTTTGCCGACGTGGTTCGATTAGCGAAGTCATAGCCGGACATCGCGATCAGCGGCATAGCGGGCGCGCGCTTGTGGAAGATGCGGACCGACTCGAAGCCGCGCATGTGCGGCATGAAGATGTCGACGATCATCAGATCAACCGGGCGCGCTCGAGGGCGGCAACGTGCTTGCCCCATAACGTGCATATAGACCCGCGCGCAACCTTTGTTGTACATTAGGTCAAGCCGTGCAACTGCATCACGAAGCACCATGTGCAGCATGATGACGGACAGCAGCCGGATTGATTTCGCATGACTGCCAGCGGTCGCCCGCCCAATCAATTGCTCAGGACGCTCGATGCGGCGGACTTCGCGCTGCTGGAGCCCCATCTCGCGACTGTCGAGCTGGTCAGGGAGATGTCCCTCGGGGTGGACGGAGCTCCGCCGAAGCAGGTCTACTTCCCGCTTCGCGGCGCGGTCTCGATAACGGTCAATCTCGCAGACGGACAGACGATCGAGGTGGCGATGCTGGGCCGCGACAGCGTCATCGGCGGCGGCGCGGCACTGGCCGGCTGGGCTGCACTGGCGGACGCGGTCGTGTTGTTTCCAGGCACGGCCGTGAGCCTGGACTGCGCCGCGTTTCGCCGTATCGCCGACAGAAGCCCGCGGTTCCGTCGCCTGATGGTTCGCCACGAGCAGGCGCTGCTGGCCCACGCGCAACAATCCGTGCTCTGCAACACGTTGCATCCGGTCGAAGCCAAGCTTGCGCGCTGGCTGCTGCGCGCCCGCGACCTCTGCGACAGCGCAACCGTTCCGCTGACACAGGAGCTGCTGGCGCAGATGATCGGCGTTCGGCGCAATGCGATCTCGCTGGTGGCGCATTCGCTACAGCGGGCCGGCATCATCCGTTACAGCCGAGGCCACATCGAGATTACCGACGCGCATGCGTTGGAGGCAACATGCTGCGCGTGTCACGGCGCGGTGAAAAATGCCTATGCACGGCTACTGGTATCCGCTCCGTGAGCCGGCAGGCTGCGTCGTGGTGACGCAACTTCATGTGCATGCCGACGTGCACACAGGCTCCTTACGACCTTCAGGACGCTATATGTCCAATTGCCAACATATCCCGGGAGGCACATGATGGGCGTCATGGACCCGTGCGAGGGATGGCGAACGCACGACAGCGCTTCGCCGGCCGGGAAAGACGGGAGGCAGCTTTGGAAACGATGGTGCGTCCATCCAATGGTTTCCTGTCTGCGCTGTCGGCGGATGATTACGAGTTGATCCGCCCGCACTTACGCATCACCGATCTGCCCCATGAGACCGTACTGGTGGAGACGGGCGAAGCGCTCAAGCGCGCCTATTTCCTGCATCGCGGCGTGATCTCGCTGGTCGTGGAACTCGCCAAGGGCGAGCATGTGCAGGTCGCGATGATCGGCCGCGACAGTCTGCTCGGAGCCTTGTCGGCGATGGGTGATGCGAGCGCGCTGAACAGCGCGGTGGTGCTCGTCGGCGGCATGGCCTCGGTGATGGATCTCGACCGTTTGCGCGCCGCGGCCGACCAAAGTTCCTCCCTGCGGACCTTGCTGACGCGCCATGCGCTTGCGGTCTATGCGCAGGTCCAACAGACCGCCGGCTGCAATGCCGCCCATCCCGTGGAGTCGCGGCTGTCGCGGTGCCTGTTGCAGATCCATGACCTGTCGGGCGACGTCAGGCTGCTGCTGACCCAGGAAAATCTGGCGCAGATGATCGGCGCGCGGCGCAACAGCGTCTCGCTGGTCGCCAACACGCTGCAACAGGCCAATTTCATCCACTACAGCCGCGGCCATATCCAGATCAACAATCTCGACGGGCTGCGCCAGACCGCCTGCGAATGCTACGCCACGGTGAAGGCGCAGTACGACCGGTTGCTCGGGCCGCGATGATCCGCTGCCCGCTGCCGCCCGATCATGCGTATTGTCCCCAGGCATGACATTTACACGGCGTAGACGTTCGGCCGATAGAACCGTCTCATGCGCGAAGCTGCCGCCCGGTCGTCTTTCGAATCCTCCCTCGCCGCCGAGCCGGCGCGGGATCCCGGTGCATTCCAGGCGCTGGTGCGCGAGATCGGAGAACACGGGGCCGGCGAGGTCCGCGCCGTGTTCTGGAGCGAGACCGATGCGCGCCTGAAGCTGTTCGGCGATCTTGCGCTCGCGCAGCAGCGCGCTCGGATCGAGCGCGAAGCCCATTCGCTGAAGAGCGCGGCGCGTACCTTCGGCTATCAGCGGCTCGCGGCGCTCGCCCAGCAGCTCGAGCGAAACGCGGCGGCGCTCGATGACGTCGCCTATCGCAAGCTGCTGGACGCGATGACGAAAGCCTACGCCGCGGCGCGCGACGAGGACGCCTGATCCCTCGCGCAAAATCCCGCCGTACTTCTACGGCTTGGGATTTTCACACATGGCTAATCAACACTTGGCTAATCATAGGCGACGATAGTCGCGCGAGACCAGGAGGGTTTCCATGTTCACCTTTGAAACTGCGGACCAGAAGGAAGTCCGCCGCTTCCGCATTGCCCAGTTCAACGGCCGCATGGCGACGGTGAAATCGGGCGAGGCGACGGTGACCGGCTTCGTGCGCTCCGTGCTGGAACAGGAATCGAGCATCCCGCAGCGCTGGACCGTCACGATCATCCCGAGCGCGCCGAAGGACGAGGTGAAGCCGCGGCGTCCGAACTCGCGCGCGCGCCCCTTCGCGGACGACTATTACTGAGACGACACAGCAGACAGTCCGCCGCCGCCCGTCACAGCCCGCCTCAATCGATCGAATGCAGCAGCGCCGCGCGGACCAGATCCGCGGTGTTGCGCGCCCCGAGCTTGCGCATAGCCTCCGCGCGATGGCTCTCGAAGGTGCGCGGGCTGATCTGCATCCGCAGCGCGCCCTGCTTGTTCGAATAGCCTTCGCTGATCAGCCGCAGCACCTCGCGTTCGCGCCTGGTCAACCGCTTCGAGCCATGCGGGCCGGAGAGCTCGCTGCCGGCCGGGCGCAAAGCGAGCGGCGCGCGTCCGGCACTCGCCTCGGTGTCGTCGATCCCTGACGCTCCGTTCCGCGGCGCGCCGTCAAGCTGCTTGACCAGCGTGCAGACGCGCTCGGTCTGCGCCAGCGCATTCTCGACAACGCGCTGCAAATAGGCCCGGTCGGCGGAGACCGGGGAAAGCTGGTCGCTGTGATGCTTGATCTCGCCCATGTAGAGGAGAAGGGCGGTCAGGGGGCCGTTCAGCTCGCGGGCGATCGCAGCAGCGGTCTCCTCGGAAGCCTTGGCACGGGCGGCTTTCAACCGGGCGAGTTCGAGCTCTTCGTGCGGAGAAGTGCTGCTTTCGTACCAAGCCGACGATCGCGAATCAGCGATCGGATCATTCTCATGCCCCATGTGATTCGTTTAGCGGAACCCGGGGGGAATCGTGGTTAACTTTTTGTTCCGTAAGACTACGGTGATTTTGACGGTTTTGTGCGAGATCTCCGGCGTCGGCACAATTCATGCTTGCCGTGATGGCCCGCGGACCGCGCATCGGTTGCAAATTCTGCCTAAATCCCAGGCATCTCCCGAAATCCCTTCTTAACGTCAGGGCGGGCGTCGGGCGGCCGCGCCGTACGACTTTACCAATTAATTAACGGTGACTTGCTTCTCTGGAGCGCAGTTGAGAGCGCGCAAATGCCTCCACGCGACGAACCAGTAACAGTTCCGGAAAAGTTGCGAAAAATTGCGTGCCATGAGCCAGGTCGAACAGCTCTGGGAATTCCTGCAGCGGCTGACGCCGCTGTCGCGGAGCTGTCTGCTCAGCGAGCTCGAGCGGCTGGAGCTGTGCGGCATCGATATGCCGGGCTCGCCCGACATCCTGGCGAAGCTGCGCGCCGAATTCCGCAAGGACGGATCGACCCAGGCGCGCGCCCCCAATCCGTCGAACTCCTTCTTCGCTCCGCTCGAGCTGCTTCTGATCGACGGCGCGCCCGAGCACGCCAATATGGGGCGAATCTCGCGCAACACGCTGACGCCGATCTGGGAGTGGATCTGCCGCGACCTGCTGCCGACCATGGCGCGCGACTACATCAAGGCGATCAACGACCAGGTCGCCGCCAATAACCCGAAGGACGTGCAGAAGACCGCGGCCGCGTTCCAGATCAAGGTCGTCAAGGTCCTCGAGAACACGCTCGCTTCGGCCGACGGCACCGAGCTCGCCCGCGCCAAGCTCGGGCAATACACCGCCTCGCGCTTCGCCTTCGACGACGTGACCAAGATGCTGCAGGTGCTGCGCGCCCACAACGCTTTGGCGAAGTTCAACGAAAAGCTGCCCGAGAAGATCTCGAAATTCGACGACGGCCTGGTGAAGCAGATCACCGCGCGCCTCGATGCCTTCAGGAAGGCCAATCCCGAGGCGCTGCCCTTTGCGCTGGCGCTGGTGGCACGGCGGCTGAAGACGCCCTGGCACCTGATCCGCCTCGCGACCAGGGCCGCGCCGACCAAAACCGCCGCCGACGTCGCCGCCACGCCCTATGCCATCACGGTTCCGATGGTGCTCGACCGGATCGACGACAAGCGCCTCGCGCTGCGGTTCGCGCTGAAAAACAACCGGGTGCTGATCGCTCGCGATCTGCTCGCGGAAATCTATGACGTCGAATATGCGCTCAAGGTCCGCATTGACGAGATCGAGTCGTCCGAGTGGGGCATTCGCCTCCAGCAATTGATGGACGCGATCGCCGCGCTCGTCGCCACCGAGGTCAGCCGCTTCCCGGACAATGTCGGTCACATCCTCGGTTCGCGCCGCCTGCGCAACCACGACTCGCTCGCGGGCAAGCTGACCTATCTGGCCTGGAAGGGACGCGATGCCGTGCAGGACGGCGCGGCCGTGTTCCGGAAGCTGATCGGGCAGAGCTGAGCTTTGCGGCTAGTTCCGCGGCACGCGCGGCAGGCTCAGGAAACGATCGAGAAATCGTCCCGACAGCACGAACCAGAACCACCAAGCCATCATACGCCGTGTCGTCATCGCTGCGATCCTTACGCAGCCCATCACCGGATAAGCGCATTCATAGCGCAGGTGCGGCAAGACGCATGTGAACTGCTTCACAGTCGCCCTGCGGCGGACCGCCACGGCCGGATGTGGAACCACGCTGCCCGGCGGCCTTGGAACCGTCACGCCGCCTCGAATGTTTTTCGTGAAAACAACCCCATGCAAAGTAGGGGGCGGCCTCCAAGGAAAGGCTCCCGTCATGTCCCTGTCCCATGTCGACCCGGCCTCGCTGCCCGACAGCGAGCACCAGCTTCAGCTGCGCCGCGCCGTGATCGCCTCCACCATCGGCACCGCCATCGAGTGGTACGATTTCTTCCTCTATTCGACCGTCACTGGCCTGGTTTTCGCAAAACTGTTCTTTCCGCATTCCGATCCGTGGGTTGGCACGCTCGAGGCCTTCGCGATCTACGCCGTCGGCTTTATCGCCCGCCCCGTCGGCGCGGCCATTTTCGGCCATTACGGCGACCGCATCGGCCGCAAATCGACGCTGATCGCCACGCTGCTCCTGATGGGGCTCGCGACCTTCGCGGTGGCGCTGGTCCCGACCTATGAGAGCATCGGAATCTGGGGCGCGGTCGCCCTGACCGTGCTGCGCTTCGTCCAGGGCGTGGGCGTCGGCGGCGAATGGGGCGGCTCGGTGCTGATGTCGATGGAATGGGCGCGCAACGATCACTCCCGCGGATTTATCGCCTCATGGCCGCAATTCGGCGTGCCCTGCGGGCTGTTCCTCGCGAACCTCGCCGTGCTCGCCTTCAGCCAGATGTCCGGCGAGCAGTTCTTGTCATGGGGCTGGCGCGTGCCCTTTGCGCTGAGCCTCATCCTGGTCGGCGTCGGCCTCTACATCCGGCTCGGCATTCTGGAGACGCCAGTGTTTTCCAGGCTGGTCGCGGAGCGAAAGGTCGAGCGCACGCCGATGCTGCAAGTGATCAAGGAGCATCCGAAGGAGATCCTGCTGTCGGCCTTTGCCCGCATGGCCGAGCAGGCGCCGTTCTACATCTTCACCGCCTTCATCTTCGCCTATGGCGTCAAGACGCTGAACGTGTCGCGCGACTTCCTGCTCACCGCGGTGCTCGCAGCCTCGGTGCTGTCCTTCGTCTCGATCCCGCTGTTCGGCCATTTGTCCGACCGCATCGGGCGCAAGAACATGTACATGATCGGCGCGGCCGTGACCGGCGTGTTCGGCTTCATCTATTTCCGCATGCTCGACACCGGATCGCAGCCGGTCATCTTCCTCGCCATCATCCTGTCGCTGATCCCGCATGACATGATGTACGGCCCGCAGGCCGCGCTGATCGCTGAAAGCTTCACCGGACGCCTGCGCTACAGCGGCGCCTCGCTCGGCTATCAGCTCGCCTCCGTCATCGCCGGAGGTCCTGCGCCTCTGATCGCGGCCTGGCTGTTCGGCGCCTTCCAGTCGGCAACCGCCATCGCTGCCTATGTCGCGCTGTGCGCCGTGATCAGCCTGATCGCGACCGCGGCGATGACCGACTACACTGGCAAGAACATCTCGGGCGAGTATAGGGTGGGCTGAGGCATGATGAGATTGAGCTTCTTTGCAAGCCGCGAACGAAGCTGCGCTCCCTCTCCCGCTTGCGGGAGAGGGCTGGGGTGAGGGTGCCTCCACGAAGGAGAGCGTCGACTGTCTTACCGGGAGAGCCCCCGAGTGGAGAGAGCCCCCACCCGCGCCTTCGGCGCGACCTCCCCCGCAGGCGGGAGAGGTAAAGCGAGCCTGCGGCCCAATCGATTCTGTTCAGCGACGACATCACGTGAGAAGGAAGGACCTCGCAAATGAGATCAGTGCGAACGACGTTGACCGCGGCTGCATTGCTGGCCGGCGCTTTGGCGATCAAGTCCGCGGCCATTGCGCAGACCGCGCCGCCGCCGGAGAGCGCCGCGCCGACCGCCGACAATGCCGTCATGCTCACGGTGTTCTTCAAGCACGACCAGTCGCGCCCTGTGCACGAACTGAACGCCCAGCTCGAGAAGCAGGGCTACTACAAATCCTTCCCGCCGCCGGGCGTCGAGGTGGTGAGCTGGTACGTGATGATGGGCATCGGCCAGGTGGTCACGCTCAGGCTTCCAGCCTCGCAGCTGCGCGAGGTCAATCGCATCATCGAGGACAGCGCGTGGGGGCCGTACCGGACCGAGTTCTATCCGACCTACGACTACAAGGCGGTCGGCATGGCGAAGCACGACAAGGCTGCCAGCAACTGATTACCGGCGTTATCGAATGAGGCGACATCGCGCGCGACGTCGCCTCATCGCTGGGTCAGATGAGTTGCCGCATCGCGTGCGCGGCATTGCCGATATCGCAACGATTGCAGCGCCACCCGCGCGCGACGGACGCGGGTGTGAAGTCTTCTTCAACAGGATCCGTACAATTTTACATATGATGAGGGCTTTAACGTTACCCAAATAATTCAACAATGATGCTGAAGCTCTCCATATTTGGAGCCGCGCACGCCGTTATGAAGTTGTCACGGAACGGGGAGTGCTGTGCGATGGACGAGGGGCTGGGCGAGCTCGTTGGACGGAAGACTGTAACCTTTGGACGGCGAAAGGTGACGCCGCGCGCTTGCGTGGCTGACGGCAAGCGGCACCTGCGTGCCTTCATGAGCGAGGTGCTCGAGGATCTCGGCTTCGTCACCAGCGAATGCGCCAATGCCGACGAGCTGCGTGGCGTGCTCGCCACGGAACTCCCCGATCTCATACTGCTCGGCATTGCCGCCGACGGCATCGAGCCGGGAAGATTTCTGGAGATTTTGGTGCGCGAGGAATTCGGCGGCAAGGTTTTGGCCGTCGGCGCGCGCGAGTCGATCATCGTCAAGGCGGTGCAGCAGGTCGGCGAGGAATATGGCCTTGCCATGCTGCCGCCGCTGACGACGCCGTTTGCCGCCGAGACGCTGCGCGACCGCATTGCGATGCTGCTGCCGGACGAGCCGGCGCCGAGCCCTGCCGTGCATGTCGGCGAAGCCTTGCATGCGGGCTGGCTCGAGCTCTGGTACCAGCCGAAGATCGACGCGCGCACGCTGATCCGCTGCGGCGCCGAGGCGCTGGTGCGGATGCGGCATCCGACCTGGGGCGTGGTGCCGCCGGCCTATTTCATTCCGGAGGAGCGCGATCCGCACTTCCGCGAACTCTCCGAGTTCGTGATCGAGCGCGTCCTGCAGGACTGGCACTATCTGGTGGAACGGCAGAGCCCGGTCGATCTCTCCATCAACCTGCCAGCCTCGTTCCTGCGCGAGCCCCAGGCCGTACGCGATCTCTGCCAATGCATGCCCGCCCATCCCGCCTTCGGCGGGCTGACGATCGAGATCGAGAGCTCCGAGGTGATCCGGGATCTCGACCTGCTGCTCGACGTCGCATCCGACGTGCGCTTCCACAACATTGGCCTCGCCATCGACAATGTCGGCACCAACTGGCCGGAGCTGATGGGGCTCGACCGGTTTCCCTTCGTCAAGCTCAAGGCCGACCGGCACTTCGTCACCGGCAGCAGCAACGATGCGCTGAAGCGCAACGTGTGCCGCCACATCGTCGAGCTAGCCCGGGATTACGGCGCGCGCAGCGTCGCCGAAGGCATCGAAACCCGTGCCGATCTCGTCGCCGCCAACGAGATCGGCTTCGACCTCGTGCAGGGCTATCTGTTCGGCAAGCCGATGCCGCTGAAGAAGTTTGCGAGGAGCGCGCTGACGCGGACGGTGATGGGACAGGGGTGAGGCGGCGGCCTCACGCAAACCGCCGCGCAAAGGCGACGCAGACGACCACGAGCGCGGTTGCTGCGATCATGCTCCACGCCACCGGCTCGTGCAGGACGAGACCGGCGAGCGCGAGGCCAAGGAACGGCTGAACCTGTTGCAGCTGACCGACACTGGCGGTGCCGCCGAGGGCGAGGCCGCGGTACCAGAACACGAAGCCGACGAACATGCTGAAGACGGAGACGTAGGCAAGGCCGATCCAGGCCGGCGCGCCGATGCCGTCCCATGTCGGCGGCAACGACAGGATCGCGACCGGCAGCATCAGCGGCAAGGCAAGGATCAGCGCCCATGAGATGACCTGCCAGCCGCCGAGCCGGCGCGACAGCGTCGCGCCTTCGGCGTAACCGAGGCCGCAGAGCAGGATCGCTGCGACCATCAGCAGATCGCCGGTGAGCGAGCCCGCGCCGCCGCCCGACAGCGCAAAGCCGGCAACCGTCGCGCTGCCGACGATCGAGAACAACCAGAACAGGGGGCGCGGCCGCTCGCCACCGCGCAGCACGGCGAAGATTGCGGTCGCCAGCGGCAACAGGCCGACGAAGACGATCGAATGTGCCGAGGTGATGTGCTTCAGCGCCAGCGCCGTCAGCAGCGGGAAGCCGATCACGACGCCCATCGAAACGATGGCGAGCGAGGCAAGGTCTTTTCGCGCGGGTCTCTGCTGATGAAGCAGGGCAAGCAGCGCTGCCCCCAACAGGGCCGCAATCACCGCGCGCGCCGAGGTCAGGAAGGTTGCGGAAAAGCCGCCGACCGCGACGCGCGTCGCCGGCAGCGAACCGCTGAAGATGACGACGCCCAGGAGCCCGTTACCCCATCCGTTGCCGGCCGCTTGCATGTCGCCTCGCTTTCCCCAATCGCGACCCTGGCCTTTTGGCAGTGGCGAAACCAGCGACAATTCCATACAATCTGGCGAAACTGTATCGATATGGAAGCCCATACACTTGGACCAGACGGCAACAACCAAAGGCCGCGGCGGGGCGCGCACCCTCGAGGTGATGAGCGCCATCCGCGCCAAGGTCGCGGGCCGCGTGCTCGGCGCCGGCGATCGCTTGCCATCGATCCGCAAGCTCGCCGCGAGCATGGGTGTTTCGCCCTCCACCGTGGTTGAAGCCTATGATCGGCTGGCTGCCGAAGGCTTGATCCGGGCGCGGCGCGGCTCCGGCTTCTACGTCTCCGCGACCTCCATGCCGCCGCTCGCGCTCACCGATGTCGAGCCGCGCCGCGACCGCGCCGTCGATCCGTTCTGGGTGTCACGGCAATCGCTCGATGCCGATTCCGCCACGCTCAAGCCCGGCTGCGGCTGGCTGCCGGCGGACTGGATGCCGGAGGCCGCCTTGCGCCGCGCTTTTCGCGCGGTCGCCAGGAGCGATGACAGCGTGCTCGCGGACTATGGCTCTACGCGCGGCTCGCTTGCGCTGCGCCGCTATCTGCTGGCCCGCTTTGCCGAGGATGGCATCGCGGCCTCGATCGACCAGCTCCTGCTCACGGGTTCGGGCACGCAAGCAGCCGACCTCGTCTGCCGTTTCCTGCTGCGGCCCGGCGACACCGTGCTGGTCGACGATCCCTGCTACTTCAATTTTCGCGCGCTGCTGCGCGCGCATCAGGTGAAAATCATCGGCGTGCCCTACACGCCGTCAGGTCCGGAAGTCGCGCGTTTCGAAGCGATCCTCAGCGCGATGCGGCCGCGCCTCTACATCACCAATTCCGCGCTCCACAACCCGACCGGCGCGACGCTGTCGCTGCAAACCGCGCACCGCGTGCTGAGCGCCGCCGCTGCACATGGGCTGGTAATCATCGAGGACGACATCTTTGCCGATCTCGAGCCCGAGCGGTCGCCGCGCCTCGCCGCGCTCGACGGCCTCTGCAACGTCATCCGCATCGGCAGCTTTTCCAAGACGCTCTCCGCCTCGGTACGCTGCGGCTATATCGCCGCGCGCGCCGACTGGATCGAGCATCTCGTCGATCTCCAGGTCGCAACCAGCTTTGGCGGCCCGAGCCCGGTTGCGACCGACGTGATTGCGAAGGTGCTCGCGGGCGGCAGCTACCGCAAGCACATGGATGAGCTGAGGCAAAGGCTCTCGCGCACGCGACGTGACGTGGCGAAGAAGCTCGGGGCGCTCGGCCTCGAACCCTGGCTGATGCCGCGCGGCGGATTCTTTCTGTGGTGCCGCCTGCCCGACGGACTGGATTCGGCGGAAATCGCCCGCGCGGCGCTTGCCGAAGACGTGGTGCTTGCGCCGGGGAATGTCTTCAGCGCGTCGCAGACCGCCAGCGCCTTCCTGCGTTTCAATGCGGCTCAGTCGACGGAGCCGCGAATCTGGGATGTGCTGCACCGCGCGTTGAGCGCGAAGCGACGTCATCGGGACGCGGATATTGCCGCGCCAAAAGCCCGCAGAGGTTAGCGGGCTTTGCGTTCACCTAAACGCTTGCCGCAAGCAGGTCAGAGGCTGTCTGGCGGAGGTCGCGAAACGCGACATTGAGTTTTTCCAGATTATCCTTCTGGTTGCCGCCCTCGTTGATCAGAATCAGGAGACGGTCGACGGCCTTCATCTTTTCCATGGTCAGATCGAAGGCGGCTGCAGTTTCCTTGTCCCAGAAGCGCTGGACCCATGAGCGGTAGACGTATTCCTTCCTTGAAATCGTGTTCATCACCTCATTGTACTCTTGCGCAATAGCGCTCTTGTCGTCGTCACTGGCCCATGTGCTGCCGTAATAGACCTTCACGAGCCGATCGATGATAAAGACGAAATGACTGATATCGATCGCCATTTCTTCATAGTACTTGGCGCGCATGTCGGCCCGGTTCAGGGCGAACTTTATTTTCTCCACAAGCCGCGCCGAAAACAGTCCGAGCACGGTCAAGACGATGCCGACGAACCAGGCACCGGCCTGGTTCGCAAACGAATAGAAAAAGTGAGTAAGCCAGTCCGCCATCGCATAGTTCCTGGACCGCCAGGCAAACCGTGGTGAGCTTGCGCGCCAAGTCGCGCTTGGAGGAGCAACACCGGAGGTTGAAAATAGCTGGAGCCGCCCACGTCAAGCAAGCCCGAACCAGTCGTTCACATTGACCATCGTAAACCAGCCCGGACATAACTAGATTGGCAGCATGAAAAAGATCGGCTTTCTCTCGTTCGGGCACTGGACGCCCTCGCCGCAATCGCAGACCCGCTCGGCTGGGGATACGCTGTTGCAATCCATCGAGCTCGCGGTCGCCGCCGAAGAACTGGGCGCCGACGGGGCCTATTTCCGCGTCCATCATTTCGCGCGCCAGCTCGCCTCGCCCTTTCCGCTGCTGGCGGCGGTCGGTGCGAGGACCCGCCGTATCGAGATCGGCACCGCGGTCATCGACATGCGCTACGAGAATCCACTCTATATGGTGGAGGACGCAGGCAGCGCCGATCTGATCGCCGGCGGACGGCTGCAGCTCGGCATCAGCCGCGGCTCGCCCGAGCAGGTGATCGATGGCTGGCGCTATTTCGGCTATCAGCCGGCCGAGGGCGCTGATGACGCCGACATGGGCCGGCGTCATGCCGAGGTTTTCCTCGACCTCTTGCGTGGCGAAGGTTTTGCAAAGCCCAATCCGCAGCCGATGTTTCCAAACCCGCCCGGCCTACTGCGCCTCGAGCCGCATTCGGAGGGCCTGCGCGAGCGGATCTGGTGGGGCGCCGGCTCGAACGCCACCGCCGTCTGGGCGGCCAGGCTCGGCATGAACCTGCAAAGCTCGACGTTGAAGAACGACGAGACCGGCGAAGCCTTCCACGTGCAGCAGGCCGCGCAGATCCGCGCCTACCGTGCTGCCTGGAAGGAGGCCGGCCATGTCCGAGAGCCGCGCGTCTCGGTCAGCCGCAGCATCTTCGCGCTGATGGATGATCGCGATCGCGCCTATTTCGGACGCGGCGGCGAATCCGAGGACCAGATCGGTTTCATCGATCCGCAGACGCGCGCGATCTTCGGCCGCAGCTATGCCGCCGAGCCGGACGTCCTGATCGAGCAGCTCCGGGCGGACGACGCCATCACCGAAGCGGACACGTTGCTGCTGACCATCCCCAACCAGCTGGGCGTCGCCTACTGCGCCCATGCGATCGAAGCGATCCTGAAGCACGTCGCTCCCGCGCTCGGGTGGCGGTGAGGCAAGGCGTTCGGGCAGCTGGAGCCCGAAGGGCGAAGGCGCTTACTGGAATGTCGTGAGCATGGCGGAGAGGGAGGGATTCGAACCCCCGATAGGCTTGCACCTATGCCGCATTTCGAGTGCGGTGCATTCAACCACTCTGCCACCTCTCCTGAAGGCGCCTGATCGGGGGGTAGCCCCGTGCGGTCGGGGCGTGTTCTAGGCGAGGATGGCGGGCCAGACAAGGCGGGCGGGACGAAAATCCCGCGCCTCGTGAATGGTGCGCGCAGGAAAGACGCAGCCGAAACCGGGCTGAGAGCCGGTTCCGCGCCGATTTGCGTGGTCCTGCACCGGCGCCGGGTTCGGGCGCTCAGTCTCCAAACGGCGCGCCGAGGACGGCCAAAGCCGTCAGTACGACCGGCAGCGTTCCCAGGACGATGACCGTGATACGAAACACCAGATCGTTCCCCATGCGGTAATATTAGACCGGGCAGAACGGGTGCAAAGAGCAGTTTGTGCCAAAACTTCCCGAACCTGGCGGAGCGCGCAGCCGAGCCCGGCCGACGCGAATCACATGGGCCTAGGTCTTGGGCCGACGTCTTGGGCCGAGGTCTTGGGCCGAGATAGAGACGGGCCGGCACGGCGACGGCCCGACGGGTGGGACCGCCAGACGCGGTAAACACTGGCGGTCCCGTTGCCGCTCATTGAAATTGCAGGCCGAGAAGGGCGGCTTCGCCGGCCGGCGTGAGGCGACGGGCCGGACCGTAGCGCGCGCACGGCACCCCGCAACGCAATCCGTGCCTTAACCTAACCGATCAAGGTTACTCCTTGTCGGTTTGCTTGCTTTCCTTGTTGCTTTCCTTGGCCTTCTTCTTCCCGTCCGTAGAGTCACGGTCCTTGCCGTTGGCCTCCTTGCGGCGGTTGGTGAAGCGCGCATTGCCAAGCCCGGTGCCGATGGTGAGGACGCCCCAGCGCTCGACGTCCTGCATGAATGGCACCTCGGAAAGCCCCTGCACCACGCCGTCATTGTGCATCAGGATCGCGGTGTCGTGCTCGCCGATCGCGGGGATGCCCTCGACGAGGCTCGCCGGCAGGTTGAACTTGCTGCTCTCCCAATTGCCGGGGAGATTTTGCGCGCCCTTCTCGATCGAGCCGTCCTCCTTGATCACGCCGGGACAGGCGATGCCGATGAAGGGCGCGAGCCTCAACCCCTCGGTGTCGGCCTCCGCGATCAGCTCCTTCAGCATCTTGGTGAGCCGCTTCACCGCGCCTTCGCGGGTCGGCTCGTCGTCGGCGTGACGCCACAGATCGGACTTCCGGACGCAGGCCTTGGAAAGGTCCTTCGCTTTCTTCCAACGGGTCTCGACCACGCCGCAGCGGATATTGGTGCCGCCGATATCGACCGCGAGGATGCTGTCATGGGCCTCGAAAATCCAGGACGGCGCCAGATGCAGCGCGCCGATCAGGGCCGCCTCGTCCGGGTGGAAGCGGATCGGCAGCATGTCGCCCCTGAAACCCTCGGCCTTCAGGACGATGTCGGCACGCGCGATGGCCAGTTCGCCGAGCCTGGAATCGCGAAAACCGCCGCCAACCACGATGCGTTCGGTCTTCGCCCAGGCCTTCGTCTTCAGGAAACGGCGGGTGACGTAAGCGAGCTCCTGGGCAAAATCCTCGATCGCGCTGTGCACCACGGCGGAGGCCTCGGTGTCGTCGCCGACCAGCATCTCGTCCAGCGTCTTCTTGGCTATCTTCTCCGAGGGCTCGTCGCCGAAGGGGTCCTCGCCGGTCTTGCGCAGCGGCTTGCGCCAATGGTCCAGGATGGCCCGGAACGCGCCCTTGCTGGCGCGGTCGCCGAGAAAGCCGTCCTCGTCCTTCAGCTCGGCGTTAAAACTGTCGACGTCCACCGACGGCAGGCGGGAAGCGCCGTGCTGCGCGATCCCCGTCGTCAAAACCAGCTCGTCTGCCATGGAGCCCTTGCCCGCTTTGAAATTCGGGATGACAACGGCGGGGGAACTCAATGGTTGCAGCTGCTGCCAACTATCCGAAGGTCCCGGGCCTTGCGGCAAGAACCAGCCAAATCCTTCAAATTCGGGGCTTTTTCAGCCCGGTTTTCCTTGACTCGGGGCTCTCGGCCGCTATAAGTCCCCCAGCCGGCGCGGGGCGTTTCTCGCGCCGCTTGTTTTTGCGTGGATTTTGAGGGTCATACCCCACCCGCGCAGAACGCTGAAAACCCATAGCGACTGACAAAAAGCCGGCCCGGACGAAAGTCCGAAAGACCGGGATTGAACACGAAGGAAGAGAACGATGTTCGCAGTCATCAAAACCGGCGGCCGGCAGTACCGGGTCGTTGCGGATGATGTCCTGGAAATTGGCAAGATCGCCGGCGAAGTCGGCACGATCGTGCAGCTGAGTGAAGTTTTGCTGGTCGGCGGTGACACGCCGGTCCTGGGTGCCCCGACGGTTGCGGGCGCGTCCGTGGCAGCCGAGGTGCTCCAGCACAAGCGCGGGCCGAAGGTCATCGCGTTCAAGAAGCGCCGCCGCAAGAATTCGCGCCGCAAGCGCGGCTATCGCGACGAGATCACCGTGCTCCGCGTCACCGAGATCCTGACCGGCAACGCCAAGCCCACCAAGGGGCCGCGTCCGAAGAAGGAGAAGGTGGCAAAGGAAGCCGCTGAATAGCGAAACTTTGATCACGCCAATTCACAAATTGATGCGTGAGAAAAAGTGAAATGATTCCGTCAAGGAATTGATCTAGAAATACGCAGGATTTCGGAGACGAGCCATGGCTCACAAAAAAGCAGGCGGTTCATCGCGTAACGGCCGCGATTCGAAGGGCAAGCGCCTCGGCGTCAAGGTGTTCGGCGGGGAGCATGTGATTCCCGGCAACATCATCGCGCGCCAGCGCGGCACCACCTGGCATCCCGGCCTTAATGTGGGCATGGGCACTGACCACACTCTGTTCGCGAAGGTCGAAGGTCGCGTTGCGTTCCAGGCTAAAGCCAACGGCCGCACATTCGTATCGGTACTTCCGATCGCAGAGGCGGCTGAATAACACGGTGGATCAAATTTGGAGTCCGCCGGGTCCTGACCAAACCGGCGGAGTCCTTAAGATCAAAAGATCGAAGGCTCCAGGGGAGGCGGGAAACCGGCCTCCCCATTTTCGTTTTGACTCAAGTCTTTGACGGAGCCGGACATGTTGCAGGACTTTTCGAGCACCCATTTGCGCGAGGCGAGGCCCGATGTCGTCGCCACCGAGCGGTTGACCTTGCGCAAGCCGACGCTCGCCGACGTCAAGGCGATCGCGCGCCTCGCCAACGACCGCCGCATCGCCGAGAACACGCGTCGCCTGCCGCATCCCTATTCGCACGAGGACGCCGTGGCATTCGTCCGCGCCACCGCAGAGCTGGGCAGCGAGACCGTGTTCCTGATCGAGCATGACAATGCGCCCGTGGGCATGATCGGGATCGACTGCTCGACGCCTGACAATGCCGAGCTCGGCTACTGGCTCGGCGTCGAGCATTGGGGAAAAGGCTTTGCCACCGAGGCTGCGCGCGGCGCGATCGACTTCTTCTTCGAGGAGTTCTCGGAAGACCATCTCTACGCCGGCGCGCGCGTCACCAATCCGGCCTCGCGCAACGTGCTGGAGAAGTGCGGCTTCCAGTGGAGCGGCGTCCAGCTGCACCGCTTCTACGCCCTGGGATCCTCGACCCCCGTCGACTGCTTCCGCCTGTCGCGCGGGGTGTGGTCGTCGCTGAAGAGCTGGAGCAGCGCGAGAAGAGTGCGGTAAGGCGCGAGCGGCGCCGCAATCACAGTCGTCGTCCCGGCGGAGGCCGGGACCCATAATCCCAGGGAGGAGTTATGGCGCGATCTGGCAACCGCCAGTCTTCGCCAAACCACTCCCTGTGGTTATGGGTCCCGGGCTCGCGCTTCGCGCGCCCCGGGACGACGATCGCACTTGCACTCACACAGGCGGATTCACCTGCGTGTCCTGCCGTCCCAAATCCCGTTCGCGCAGATAGATGTAGAAGCCGGCGCCGATGATGATGGCGGCGCCGATGATGGTGGCGATCGAGGGGACGTCGCCGAACACGACGAAGCCGAAGATCACGGCCCAGACGATCATCGAATATTGATAGGGCACGACCACGCTCGCAGGCGCAAGCTTGAGCGAGCGGTTGACGCACAGAAGCGCGGCGACCGAGGTGCAGCCGGCCAGCACGAACACCACGAGACTGCCCGCGCTCGGCGGCACCCAGTGGAACAGGGAAAGTGCGAGCCCGAGCAAGAACGTGCCGCCGAACTGCGAGGAGGCCATCACGATGTCGGGCGTCTCGCGCAAGGACCGCGTGACCAGCATCAGCGTCGCAAACGACAGGCTGCCGCCGAGCGCGATCAGCGCCGGCAGGCTCACCGTCTGCGCCGACGGGCGGAGCGCGATCAGGACGCCGCAGAAGCCGATCAGGATCGCCGTCCAGCGCCGCCAGCCGACCTGCTCGCCTAAGAAGATCGCCGACAGCGCGGTGACGAAAATGGGACCGGCGAGATAATAGGTGATGACGTCGGCGAGCGGCAGGTAGACCGTCGCCACGAAGAAGGCCGCCACCTCCAGCGTCGAGAGCACCACGCGGAAGAGCTGCAACCACGGCCGCTCCAGATGGGTGAATTCGTGACGCTGCCGCCAGATCGACGGCGCCAGCACGAGCAAGGCGGCGCAGGCGCGCAGAAACAAGAGCTGCCCCACCGAATAGGTCGCGACGATGAACTTGCCCATAGCATCGCCGAACGAGAACAGGAAGATCGACAACACCATCAGCGCGATGCCGGCCAGCCGCGCCGAGCGCTCGTCATAGGCGGAGAGTTTCTTGAAGAGAGGCATTGCTGTCGTTCGTAGAGACCCCGTCATTGCGAGGAGCGAAGCGACGAAGCAATCCAGACTGCTTCTGCGGAGACAGGCTGGATTGCTTCGCTTCGCTCGCAATGACGGGCGGAGGGAAGCGTCAGGAACCGGCGAATAGACTCGCTGACGGTTGTTTTAATGACGTGGACGCCTGGGACAAGCCCGGTCATGACCAATTGAACGTATTGTCGCACTCTTCGCATCGCGGTAGCGATTGATATCTCCGGCAAGAGAGAGGCAGATATGACCGCGTTCGATCCGGCCCGGCATCGCATGATCCCCACGCAACGCTGGTTTGAGGATTTCGTCCTTGGCGAACGCTTCGTGCTGCCGAGCCGCACGCAGACCTCGGCCGTATTCGCCGCATTCCAGACCGCGAGCGGCGACACCCATCCGGTGCATTACGACGTGGAGTATTGCCGCGCCCGCGGCATGCCGCATCTGCTCGCCCACGGCTTCCAGACGCTGATCCACACCGCACCCGGCGCGGGCCTGTTCCCCTTCATGGTCGAGGAGTCGCTGGTCGGCTTCCTCGAGCAGTCAAGCCGCTTTCTCATGCCGGTGTTCGCCGACGACACGATCTATCCGGCGCTCGAGGTGACCGAGCTCGTGCCGGGACGCTCGACCGGCGTGGTGACGCTTCAGAGCACAGTCTACAACCAGCGCAAGGAGCTGGTGCTGGAGGGGACGCAGAAATTCCTGATCCGCCGCCGATCGGCGTGATCTCCGTGATCTCCGGGTTAAGCAACGGCCTAGAATCACGGAAATTCGGCCAATTCACGGGAAAGTTCGGGTTGCCGCGCCCGCTCCCCTGCCCTACCTATGGCCCATGAAATTCCTCGACGAAGCAAAGGTCTATATCCGCTCCGGTGACGGCGGGAACGGCTGCGTGGCGTTCCGGCGCGAAAAATTCATCGAATTCGGCGGGCCCTCCGGCGGCAATGGCGGCCGCGGCGGCAATGTCGTCATCGAGGTCGCCGACGGGCTCAACACGCTGATCGACTACCGCTACCAGCAGCACTTCAAGGCCCAGAAGGGCGAGAACGGCATGGGCTCGGACCGCCACGGCGCCAACGGCAAGGCGATCGTGCTGAAGGTGCCCGTGGGCACGCAGATCTTCGACGAGGACCGCGAGACGCTGATCCACGACTTCACCAACGTCGGCGAAAAATTCGTGCTGGCGGAGGGCGGCAATGGCGGTTTCGGCAACGCGCATTTCAAGTCGTCGACCAACCGTGCGCCGCGCAACGCCAATCCCGGCCAGCCCGGCGAGGAGCGCTGGATCTGGCTGCGGCTGAAGCTGATCGCGGATGCCGGCCTCGTCGGCCTGCCCAATGCCGGCAAGTCGACCTTTCTCTCCAAGGTCAGCGCAGCAAAGCCAAAGATCGCCGATTATCCCTTCACCACGCTGCATCCGCAGCTCGGCGTCGTGAATGCCGACGGCCGCGAATTCGTGCTGGCGGATATTCCGGGACTGATCGAAGGCGCGCATGAGGGCGCAGGTCTCGGCGACCGCTTCCTCGGCCATGTCGAGCGCTGCCGCGTGCTGCTGCATCTCGTCGATGCAACCAGCGAGCATGCCGGCAAGGCCTACAAGACGGTGCGCAAGGAGCTCGATGCCTATGGCGGGCTGTTGACCGACAAGATCGAGATCGTCGCGCTGAACAAGATCGACGCGGTCGAGCCGGACGAATTGAAGAAGCAGAAGGACCGGCTGAAGCGCGCTGCCAAGAAGACACCGCTGCTGCTCTCCGGCGTCACCGGCCAGGGCGTCACGGAAGCATTGCGCGCGCTTGCAGACGTGATCGGCGAAAGCCCGGTGTCCAGCAAGGCCAAGAGCGCCGCCGAAGCGGAGCCGTGGTCGGCGTAAACTGTCTCCCCAACGTCGTCCCGGCGAAGGCCGGGACCCATACCGCGCGATCTATCGATGGGGACGATCTTAGTCCCGAGCAACCAGTCGTCGCCAAACCTCTCCCTGGGGTTATGGGTCCCGGCCCCCCGTGCGCAATTGCGCACTAGGCCGGGACGACATCGAATGTGAGGTTGTCACCGGCGCTCCAATATCGCAGCATCAAGCAATCAAGAAGAAGCAGCGGCGAAGCATGTCGCGCGTGAAAAACGTTCTCTGGATCATGTGCGACCAGCTTCGCTATGACTATCTCGGCTGCACCGGACATCCGACGCTGAAGACGCCGAACATCGACGCCATGGCCAAGCGCGGCGTGCTGTTCTCCAAGGCCTATGTGCAATCACCGATCTGCGGGCCGTCGCGGATGTCGTTCTACACCGGGCGCTACATGCGCTCGCACGGCTCACACTGGAACGGCTGGCCCTTACGCGTCGGCGAGCCGACGCTCGGCGATCACCTCAACAAGATCGGCGTGCGCAATGTGCTGGTCGGCAAGACCCACATGGCGCCCGACCTCGAAGGCATGAAGGCGCTCGGCATCCCCTTGGAATCGATCATCGGCGTACACGTCGCCGAATGCGGCTTCGAGCCCTATGAGCGCGACGACGGCCTGCATCCGACGGGCCGGCCGCGCCCGAAATACGACGCGTATCTGCGCAGCCAAGGATTTGAGGCGACCAATCCCTGGGAGCATTGGGCGAATTCAGGTGCTGCCGACGACGGGTCTTTGCAGAACGGCTGGCTGCTGGTGCACGCCGACAAGGCCGCGCGCGTGCCGGACGAACATTCCGAGACGCCCTATATGACGCGCCGCGCGATGGACTTCATCACCGAGGCCGAGACGGATGGCCGGCCCTGGTGCCTGCATCTGTCCTACATCAAGCCGCACTGGCCCTATATCGCGCCCGAGCCCTACGCCAGCATGTACAAGACCTCGGACATGCTGCCGGCGATCCGCTCCGAGCGCGAGCGGCAAAACCCGCATCCCGTGTTCGGCGCCTACATGGACATGCGCTATTCCAGGAACATGGCGCGCGACGACGCCCGCGAGAAGGTGATCCCGACCTATATGGGCCTGATCACGCAGATCGACGACCAGATGGGCGTGCTGATGAAGTTCCTGGAGGCGCGCAGCCTGCTGGAAACCACCATGATCGTGTTCACGTCCGATCATGGCGACTATCTCGGCGATCACTGGATGGGCGAGAAGGACCTGTTCCACGAACAGTCGGCGAAGATCCCGCTGATCGTCATCGATCCCTCGAAGGACGCCGACGCCACGCGCGGTACGCAATGCGATGCGCTCGTCGAGGGCATCGATCTCGCGCCGACCTTCGTCGACTATTTTGGCGGCAAGGTGCCGGGCCACATCCTCGAGGGCCGTTCGCTATTGCCGCTGCTGCGCGGCGAGAAGCCCGAATGGCGCAAGGTCGCGTTCTCCGAATACGACTATGCCATGCAGGACGTGCGGCTGAAGCTGAACCAGCCGATCGAGCGCTGCCGCCTGTTCATGGTGTTCGACGGCCGCTGGAAATATATCCACGCCTCCGGCTTCCGCCCGATGCTCTACGACCTCGAGACCGATCCGGAAGAGTTTGTCGATCGCGGCGACGATCCTGAGTGCGCCGGCATCATCGCAAGGCTTCAGGCGGAACTGTTCGACTGGGCGCTGCATCCGAGCGGTCATATCACCACGCCCCCTGAGAAGATCGCGGCCTATGCCGACAACCAGCTCCAGGTGAAGGGCGGGTTCCTGATCGGCATCTGGGATGAAGCCGAGCTCGCCGCGATCCGCGACGGCATCGCACAGCGCGCGAAGATGTAGGACCCTCATGGTGAGGAGGCGCGATAGCGCCGTCTCGCCGACGATGCTTCGCATCGCCGCGAGAACCATGAAGGCCCCGCTGCTGATCCTTCGAGACGCCGCTTCGCGGCTCCTCAGGATGAGGAGATGGAGTGGGTTGTGCCTCTCAATTCTCGATCTTGTACCCCGTCGCCTTCACGATCGGCTGCCAGAAGGCCGTGTTCGCGGCGAGCTCCTGGGTGAGCCCCTCCGCCGTGCTGCCGACCGGAATGAGTCCGATTCCCGTGAGCTTCTCCTTCACCTCGGGCTTGGCGAGCGCTGCGGCCGCCGCCGCGCTGAGCTTGCTCGCGAATTCGGGCGGGCTGCCAGCGGGAAGCCACATGCCGTACCAGGCATCCGCGACGAGATCGATGCCGCTCTCCTTCAGCGTCGGAACATCCGGCGCGAACGGCGAACGCTCTGCGCTCGAGACGGCGATGATCGTCACGCCCTTGACGCGATGCTGCGGAAGCGCGTCGGCCAGCGTCGTGATGCCGAACGGCACATGGCCGCCGACGAGATCGTTGAGGATCGGCGCGCTGCCGCGATAGGGCACACGGCTTAAGGAGATGCCGAGGTCCTTCTCCAGCTTGGAGCCCATGAAGTGCGGGATGGTGCCATTGCTGGGCACGCCGAACGTCGCCTTGTCCGGATTCGCCTTCAGCCAGGCGACGAACTCGTCGAAATTCCTGGCTGCGATCGCAGGTCCAATCACGACGGCGAACTCGAAGCGCGCCAGCAACGACACCGGCATGAAATCCTTTGCCGCATCGAAGGTCGGCGTCGTCTCCACCATCGGCAGCAGGTACATGGTGGGACCCGTCGTCACCAGCACCATGCTGCCGTCGGGATTGGCGCCCTTCACCGCCTTGATGCCGATCAGGCCGTCACCGCCGGTGCGGTTCTCGACGACGATGGTCTTCTGCAACACCGGCGCCATCTCCTGCGCGATCAGCCGGCACAGCGTGTCGCCGCCGGCGCCCGCCGCGAACGGGAAGATGATTTTCGTGAGCCCGACTTGGGCCTGCACGCCATCCGCCTGCGCGAGCAACGGCAGGCCCAGACATCCGGCCATGAACTTGCGGCGATCCATTCGTTTCTTCTCCAGCCCGTTATCGTGGACGGCAATTAGAGCCGGGCAGGCGTCCCCGACAAGGCCGACGTGCGCCGTTTACCATGCCGGCAGCCTTGCGCCGGCCATCGTCCTGCTGCAAAAGCAGGCCCTACCGGCGCCGCCTGTCGCTCCGCCGTTTCCAATGCAAAGCAATTCGTCACACGCGCCAACACATACACACATGGCCAGCCCCGAACTCAGTCAATTCCGCCGCATCGTCGTCAAGGTCGGCTCGGCCCTGCTTGTCGATTCCGACGCCGGCGAAGTGCGCGCGTCCTGGCTCGCGGCGCTGGCGGACGACCTCGCAAAGCTGCATCGCGAGGGGCGCGATGTCCTGATCGTCTCCTCCGGCTCGATTGCGCTCGGCCGCAGCCGGCTCAAGCTGCCGCGTGGCCCCCTGAAGCTCGAGGAGAGCCAGGCCGCAGCCGCCGTCGGCCAGATCGCGCTGGCGCGGATCTGGTCGGAGGTGCTTGGGGCCCATGGCATCGGCGCCGGCCAGATTTTGGTGACACTGCAGGACACCGAGGAGCGCCGTCGCTATCTCAACGCGCGCTCGACCATCGGCAAGCTCCTGGAGTGGCGCGCGATCCCCGTCATCAACGAGAACGACACGGTCGCGACCACCGAGATCCGCTATGGCGACAACGACCGCCTCGCCGCGCGCGTCGCCACCATGGCGAGCGCCGACCTCCTGGTGCTGCTGTCCGACATCGACGGGCTCTACGACGCGCCGCCGAAGAACAACCCGGACGCAAAGTTGATTCCGGTGGTCGACAGCATCTCCTCGGAGATCGAGGCCGTGGCGGGCGACGCCGAGTCCGAACTGTCGCGCGGCGGCATGCGCACCAAGGTCGAGGCCGCGAAGATCGCGACCACCGGCGGCACGCATATGCTGATCGCCTCGGGCAAGATCGAGCATCCCTTGCAGGCAATCGCCGATGGCGGCCGCTGCACCTGGTTCCTGACGCCTGCCAATCCGGTGACCTCGCGAAAGCGCTGGATCGCGGGATCGTTGGAGCCGAAGGGCACGCTGACGATCGACGCCGGCGCGGTCGCCGCGCTTCGCGCCGGCGCCAGCCTGCTGCCGGCGGGCGTGATCAAGGTCGAGGGCCAGTTCGCCCGCGGCGATGCCGTGATCGTGCGCGGCCCCGATATGCGCGAGATCGGCCGCGGCCTGATCGCCTATGACGCCGACGACGCCGAGCGCATCAAGGGCCGCTCCTCGCCGGACGTGATGGCCATCCTCGGCATCAGCGGGAGATCGGAGATGATCCACCGCGATGACCTGGTGGTGGGCGGGTAAAGGCGCGCGTCGCAACCGTCATGCCCGGACACAGCCGTCCGAAGGACGGCTATGTCCGGCCATGACGCCGGAGCTGGGCCATTGGCCCAGCCGTCGCTGGTCGGCGGGGTACCTGCCATACCCGCCCCGGCCTTCGCAAATACGGGATTTCCGTGCTAGGACACGCCCTTAGCAGAAGGTTGAACTCCCATGGCCGCCCCTCTCAAAGCCCTCGACGGCACTGCCGATCTTCAGGCGCTGATGACCGATCTCGCCGCCCGTGCCCGCGCTGCGGCGCGCGTGCTGGCGCTGGCGCCGGCGGAGCAGAAGAACTGGGCGCTGGAGGCCATGGAGCGGGCGATCCGCAAGAACGCGGCGGCCATTCTCGCGGCCAATGCCGAGGACGTGGCCGAAGCGCGCTCCGGCGGCGACGCGACCGGCGCCTTCCTCGACCGCCTGACGCTGACGCCTGCGCGTGTCGAGGCGATGGCCGAGGGCATCGCCATCGTGCGCGGCATTGCCGATCCCGTCGGCGTCGTCACCGAGAGCTGGCAGCGGCCGAACGGCATGACGATCGAGCGCGTGCGCGTGCCGCTCGGCGTCGTCGGCGTGATCTTCGAGAGCCGGCCCAATGTCGCGGCCGATGCCGGCGTGCTGTGCCTGAAATCCGGCAACGCCGTGATCCTGCGCGGCGGCTCCGACAGCTTCCGCTCCTGCCGCGCGATCCATGAATGCCTGGTGCAGGGCCTGCGCGAGGCCGGCCTGCCTGAGGCTGCGATCACGCTGGTGCCGACGCGCGACCGCGCGGCCGTCGGCATGATGCTTGCTGGCCTGAACGGCGCCGTCGACGTGATCGTGCCGCGCGGGGGAAAAAGCCTCGTCGCGCGCGTCGAGGCGGAGGCGCGCGTGCCGGTGTTCGCGCATCTCGAAGGCGTCAACCACGTCTATGTCGATGGCAGCGCCGATCTCGAGATGGCGAAGTCGATCGTGCTCAATGCCAAGATGCGCCGCACCGGCGTCTGTGGCGCGGCGGAGACGCTGCTGGTCGATCGCGCAGGCGCTGCAAGGAGCATGAAGCCGCTGGTCGAGATGCTGATCGACGCCGGCTGCGAGGTGCGCGGCGACGAGGCAGTGCAAGGCACCGACGCGCGCGTCAAAGCTGCCAGCGAGGACGACTGGGATACCGAATATCTCGACGCGATCATCGCGGCGAAGGTGGTCGACGGCGTTGACGGCGCCATCGCGCACATCCAGAGCCACGGCTCGCACCACACCGATGCGATCGTGAGCAAGGACGAAGCTGCCGCGAAAAAATTCCTGAGCGAAGTGGACTCCGCGATCGTCCTGCACAACGCCTCGACGCAATTCGCCGATGGCGGCGAGTTCGGATTCGGCGCCGAGATCGGAATCGCCACCGGCCGATTCCACGCGCGCGGCCCGGTCGGCGCCGAGCAGCTCACGAGCTTCAAGTACCGCGTCCACGGCACCGGACAGACGCGGCCGTGACCTCGCAGTGCGGGCATTGAGCAACAATTTCGTCGTGCCGCGCTTCGTGGCGCAAGCGTTGCCGCCTTACACCGACGGCATGCGCATCGGGCTGCTCGGCGGCTCCTTCAATCCGCCGCATCACGCGCACCGCGAGATCAGCCGCTTCGCGCTCACGCGATTGCAGCTCGATCGCGTGTGGTGGCTGGTGACGCCGGGCAATCCCTTGAAGGAGAACGGCGCGCTGCATGCGCTGGGCGAGCGCATGAAGGCCGCGCGCGATGTCGCCGACGATCCGCGCATCGAGGTGAGCTGTCTCGAATCCGTCATCCGCACGCGCTACACTATCGACACGATCAACTTCTTGCGCCGCCGCGCAAGCGGCTTGCGATTTGTCTGGATCATGGGCGCCGACAACCTCGCGCAATTCCATCGCTGGCAGGACTGGCAGCGCATTGCCGCCCAGGTGCCGATGGCGGTCATCGACCGCCCGCCCCAAAGCTTTCGCGCCCTCGCCTCGCCCGCCGCCCAGGCACTCGCCCGTTACCGCTTGCCCGAGAATGAAGCAGCGCGGCTTGCGGACCGGCGGACGCCGGCATGGGTCTTCCTCACCGGGCTGAAGCTCAGCCTGTCGTCGACCACCTTGCGGAACCCGGACGGGAGCTGGAAGGCGGCCAAATGAGGCATCGCGTGAGCCGGGTCGTGGGGGGAACACGCTCTGGCATATTGAAACCCTTAACCCCACATGATGTAGTGTAACCAGTGAGTGCCGGATTCGGCGTTCGCGATACAGTGAAAGGAATGGTCCCTGGCCACATCTGTATTGTCCAAGTCTGTTTTACCCAAGGTTGCTAAGCCTACGCGTAAAACATCGACCCAAGCTGCGGCCTTGAAGGCGCAACCCGACGCCGACAAGACGCTGAGCCTGATCCTCTCCCGCCTCGAGGATATGAAGGCGGAAGAGACGGTCACCATCGACCTTCGCGGCAAATCGGCGTACTCCGACTACATGATCGTCACCACGGGCCGGGCCAACCGGCACGTTGGCGCGATCGCGGAAAACGTCACGAAGAGCCTCAAGGAAACCGGCATCAAGAACATCCATGTCGAGGGCTTGCCCAATTGCGACTGGGTGCTGATCGATTCCGGCGATGTGATCGTGCACGTGTTCAGACCCGAGGTCCGTGAGTTCTACAATCTCGAGAGATTGTACACGCAGGGCCCTGGAGCGGCGAAGGCGATCTAGAGGCTGAAGAGGCCGATTTCGAATCGGCTGACGCGCATGCTAGCGTCGTGCGCGCGCGTGGTGCGCGCGGGTTGAAAACGCGGCTCTCAAGACGCGGTTCTAAAGACGTCATGCGTGTTGCTGTCATTGCGGTTGGCCGGCTGAAGCAGGGCCCCGAACGGGAGCTTGCCGATCGCTATTTCCAGCGGTTCGACGAGGTCGGCCGCAAGCTCGGGTTTCGCGAGCTCACGATTCATGAAATTCCGGAAAGCCGCGCGCGCGATACCGCAACGCGCATGGCCGAAGAGGCCGCGGCGATAGAAGCGCACATTCCCGACAGATCGGTGATCGTGGCGATGGACGAGCGGGGGCAAAATCTCGATTCGACCGTATTCGCCCGGAATCTCGGCCGCTGGCGCGACGAGGGGTGCGGGCATACAATATTCATCATTGGCGGGGCGGACGGACTTTCGCCCGAATTGCGCCGTAAGGCCAAGCTCGCGATCGCGTTCGGCTCGGCGACATGGCCGCACCAAATGGTCCGCGTCATGCTTCTGGAACAGCTTTATCGGGCCGCAACCATCCTGGCCGGCCATCCCTATCATCGCGCGTGATTCGCGCCACAACGAGCACCTTTTCCGACGAGATGCGGGCGCCGCTTTTCAACCTGTTGCTGATCGCAGGCTTTGTGGGCAGCCATCTTGCGCCGGCGGCGGCGCAGACGGCAACGCCTGCGCCGCAGACTGCCGCCGTCTCGACCGATGCGATCAGGCAGCGCGAGCAGGAGCTCGAAGCGGCACGCCAGCGCCAGAAGAGCGCCGAGGAAGCGCAGGCCAAGCTGAAGGCCGAGATCGCCTCGCTCGGCCAGGACCGCACCCAGCTCAACCAGCAACTGATCGACACCGCCGCCAGCGTGCGCTCGGTCGAGACCAAGATCGGCGAGGCCGAATCGCGGCTGACCGCGCTGAGCGGGCGCGAGCAGGAGAAGCGGGCCTCGCTCGATTCGCGGCGTGCGGATATCGTGGAGGTCCTGGCCGCGCTCCAGCGCGCCGGCCGGCGGACGCCGCCCGCGCTTTTGGTGCGACCCGAGGACGCGCTGCAATCGCTGCGCACGGCCATGCTGCTCGGCGCCGTGGTTCCGGAACTGCGCGGCCGCGCTGAAAAGCTCGCAAGCGAGCTCGGCGAGCTCGTTGCCTTGCGCAAGACCATCGCAACCGAGCGCGACCAGCTCGGCGCCGACCGCGACAAGGTCCGCAACGATCAGGCGCGGCTTGCGGCGCTCGTCGACGAGCGACAGCGCCAGCAGGCCTCGCGGGAAAAGGACCTCGATGCCGAGAATACGCGCGCGATCACGCTCTCCAGGCAGGTCGGCGACCTCCAGGGCCTGATCGCCAAGATGGAGCAGGACCTGCAAAGCGCCGCCAAGGCGGCCGAGGCCGCGAAGCAGGCCGAGGCGAAGGCGGCCGCCAACGCCAAGCCGGGGCCGGCCACCTTCAAGGACCGTTCCCGGACCAGCCCGGCGATCGCCTTCGCCTCGGCCAAGGGCCTCCTGCCGCTGCCCGTCAACGGTACCAAGATCAGGGATTTCGGCGGTTCCGACGGCGTTGGCGGCGTCCAAAAGGGCATTTCTCTGGCAAGCAGACCCGGCTCCCAGGTCACGACACCGTGTGACGGCTGGGTGGTCTATTCCGGCCCCTTCCGCAGCTATGGACAACTCTTGATCCTTAACGCGGGGGGCGGGTATCATGTCCTGATCGCCGGGATGGAGCGCATTTCGGTAAACATCGGACAGTTCGTGCTCACGGGAGAGCCGGTCGCGACCATGGGGTCGACATCCCAAGTCGCCTCCATTCTCGCCACCAATGCGAGTCAACCCGTGCTCTATGTCGAGTTCCGTAAAGACGGCACTCCAATCGATCCAGGCCCATGGTGGGCCGCAAATGAAGGCGAAAAGGTTCGCGGATGATGCGCAAGACTTCAGTTATCCTCCTCAGCGCGGCCACCGGCGCGGCGCTGACGCTGTTCGTGACCCAGCCGCGCGCGGTGTTCATGGGTTCGAGCGCGCGCGCCGCGACCGCGGACACGTATCGCCAGCTCAATCTGTTCGGCGACGTGTTCGAGCGCGTGCGCTCCGACTATGTCGAGAAGCCTGACGACACCAAGCTGATCGAATCGGCGATCAGCGGCATGCTCTCCGGCCTCGATCCGCACTCCAGCTACATGGACGCCAAGAGCTTCCGTGACATGCAGGTGCAGACCCGCGGCGAGTTCGGCGGCCTCGGCATCGAGGTCACCATGGAGGACGGCCTGATCAAGGTGGTCTCGCCGATCGACGACACCCCGGCCTCGCGCGCCGGCGTCATGGCCAACGACATCATCACCAATCTCGACGACGAGGCGGTGCAGGGCCTGACCCTAAACCAGGCGGTCGAGAAGATGCGCGGCCCCGTCAACACCAAGATCAAGCTCAAGATCATCCGCAAGGGCGTCGACAATCCGATCGACGTCACTCTCGTGCGCGACAACATCCGCGTCCGCTCGGTACGCGCACGCGTCGAGGCCGACGACATCGCCTATATCCGCATCACCACCTTCAACGAGCAGACCACCGAAGGCCTGAAGAAGGAGATCGCCAATCTCTCGACCCAGATCGGCGACAAGCTGAAGGGCTACGTCATCGATCTCCGCAACAATCCCGGCGGCCTTCTTGAAGAAGCGGTCACCGTGTCCGACTCCTTCCTGGAGCGCGGCGAGATCGTGTCGACCCGCGGCCGCAACGCCGAGGAGACCCAGCGCCGCTCCGCCCATCCGGGCGACCTGACCAAGGGCAAGCCGGTGATCGTGCTGGTCAACGGTGGCTCGGCCTCGGCTTCGGAAATCGTCGCCGGCGCGCTGCAGGACCACAAGCGCGCGACCATCGTCGGCACGCGCTCCTTCGGCAAGGGATCGGTGCAGACCATCATCCCGCTCGGCAGCGGCAACGGCGCGCTGCGGCTGACCACGGCGCGCTACTACACGCCGTCGGGCAAATCGATCCAGGCCAAGGGCATCGTGCCCGACATCGAAGTGCTGCAGGATGTGCCGGACGAGCTGAAGTCCCGCACCGACACCAAGGGCGAGGCTTCGCTGCGCGGCCACCTCAAGAACGACGGCGACGAGAAGACCGGCTCGCAGTCCTACGTTCCGCCGGATGCCAAGGACGACAAGGCGCTCAAGATGGCCGACGACCTCCTGCACGGCATCAAGAACAGTGCCTCCGCGGCGCCCGCACCCGGTACCGACAAGGCTGCGGCGGACAAGCCCAAAGCAGCGAACTAAGGCCGCGAACTGACGCAGCACCGTTTCGAAAAAAAGGGCGGCTCTTGGAGCCGCCCTTTTTGCTGGGAAGCTCCGCCCCTGTAGACCCCCGGCCTGCCGCCGCTTGACCCGGCCGTGGTATCGTCATGGCCGAGTGATTCGGGATCGCGCATGACTGAAACGGCCGATGATCTGAGCGCCCCGCTCGGACAGGACAAGCCGCGGCGGAGACGCCGGCTGCGGCTGCCGTTCACGGGACTCCAGGCGCTCGGCGTCCTGCTTCTCCTGTTCCTCGCGACCTTTGCCGGCTTTGCCGTCTTCAACAAGGACCCGCTCGGCGGCGAGCCAATCACGCGCGTTGCCATCCGCGAGCAGAAGGCCGCCGAGGACAAGCCGGCAACCGCCGCGCCCGAAAGTTCGGGCCATGAGACCAAGGCAGCGCCGAAGCAGGCTGCGCCCGGCGACCAGAAGACCGTCACCATCATCGACGGCTCGAGCGGCGCCCGCCACGACGTCATGATCGGCAGCGGCGGCGAGGCTGCAGACAAGGGCGAGCCTGCCTCCGCAGCACCGCCCATTATGTCCGGGGTCGACCAACGGCTCCTCGAGAAGTCGCGCTACGGCATGATCCCGGTTGCGGCCGCCGACCTGAAGCCGTTCACGGCCTATGCGGCGGAGGCCGACCGCGCCAAGGCGGCCAAGACGCCCGTCGTCGCGATCGTCATCGGCGGGCTCGGCGTCGGTGCGGCCAAGACGGCTGACGCGATCATGAAGCTGCCGGGCGCGGTGACGCTGGCCTTCACGCCTTATGGATCAGATCCCGGAAAACTCGCCGAGCGGGCCCGCGCCCAGCGCCACGAGATCTTCCTCCAGATCCCGATGGAGCCCTACGACTTCCCCGACAATGATCCGGGCCCGCAGACCCTGCTGACTTCGCTGAGCGCGGACCAGAACATGGACCGGCTGTACTGGCATCTGAGCCGGATGCAGGGCTATGCGGGCCTTGCCAATTTCATGGGCGCGCGTTTCATCGCCACCGACGCGGCGATGCAGCCGATCGTGCGCGAGGCGGCCAAGCGCGGACTCGGCTTCTTCGACGACGGCGCCTCGCCGCGCAGTGTCGCGCCCCAGGCCGCCGCAAGCCAGGCCATGCCGTTCGGCAAGGGTGACATCGCGATCGACGCGGTGCCGACCGGCACCGAGATCGACCGCGCCCTGAACAAGCTGGAATCCATCGCCCGCGAGCGCGGCGTCGCCATCGGCACCGCCTCCGCCCTGCCCGTCTCGATCGAGCGGTTAGGTGCCTGGATCAAGACGCTTCCCGACCGCGGTGTCCTGCTGGTGCCATTGACAACCGCGATGTTGAAATCAAAATCCAGCTGAATCAACGGATTGGCACGGCAGGTCCCCCGGGACCGAAAAGGTCGGCCACGAGTGGCGAGAGGTTTGGCGGAATGACGCGTTACGAGGATCTGCCCTACCGGACCTGCGTCGGGGTGATGCTGCTCAACAAGGACGGACGGGTCTTCATCGGGCGCCGCGCCGGCGGCATCGAGCATGTCGACGAGACCCATGTCTGGCAGATGCCGCAAGGCGGCGTCGATCCCGGCGAGGATACCTGGGAAGCCGCCACGCGCGAGCTCTACGAGGAGACCAGCGTGCGCTCGGTGGAACGGCTCGGCGAGGTCGCCGACTGGCTCACCTACGACATTCCGCGCACCGTCGCGGGCCGTGCCTGGAAAGGCCGTTACCGCGGCCAGCGCCAGAAATGGTACGCCATGCGCTTTACCGGCAAGGACAGCGAGATCGACGTCGCCCATCCCGGCGGCGGCGGTCACAAGGCGGAATTCGTCACCTGGCGCTGGGAGCAGATGAAAAATCTGTCCTCGCTGATCATTCCCTTCAAGCGCCCGGTCTATGATCGCGTGGTGCAGGAATTTGCCGCGCTGGCGGACGAGTAACACCGACCGTCATTCCGGGGCGCGCGAACCCGGAAGCTGGAGATTCCGGGCGCGATGCTGACGCATCGCCCCGGAATGACGGAAAGAAGATGACTTATGACAAATCAAAAGCCCTATCGTCCCAATGTCGGGATCGCGTTGTTCAATGCCGCCGGCCAGGTGCTGATCGGCCATCGCTTCCGCGGTGACGGCCCCGAAATCATCCTGCCCGGACTGGACTGGCAGATGCCGCAGGGCGGCGTCGACGAGGGCGAGGACCTGCGCGATGCCGCCATGCGCGAGCTCTGGGAGGAGACCAGCGTCAAGAGTGCCGAATATCTCGGCGAGACCGACTGGTTCAGCTACGACTTTCCGCCCTATGACGGGCCGCAAACGCATCGCCTGGCGAAATTCCGCGGCCAGCGGCAAAAATGGTTCGCGCTACGCTTCACGGGGCGTGACGAGGAGATCGATCCGCTGACGCCGCGCAACGGCCAGCCTGCGGAGTTCGATGCCTGGCGCTGGGAGCGGCTTGATCGCGTTGCCGATCTCGTGGTGCCGTTCCGCCGCGAGGTTTATCGCGCGGTGGCGCAGCACTTCGCGCCGTTCGGAACCTAAATGTCGAAAACAACCCCATGCACAGTAGCCGACATGTGCCGGCGTGATGCGCTGTGGCTTCTGCGAAGCCACTGAGATGTTGGGTAAAATCAGGGGCAGGACGCGCTTTTAATTCGGGCCCACCGTGAACGGGCCGACGGCGATGACGTGGCAATCGCTGTCGCGCTTGGCGCAATCGGCAAGCGCCGCGTTGACGGCGCCCTGCTCGTCGGCGGACTTCAGGCCGAGACCCGGACGTCCCGTGGTGCCGACGGCCACCGCGTTCCAGCCCATCGCATCGCCAAGCTTGCGCACGACGTCGTCGCGTGCGTCAGCCGCGATCGAGGCGTTGCCCGCCGCGTGGAAGAAACCGGTGACCTTGAACAGGCTCGGAATCGGCACGACGAAATTGTCGTCGACCGCGATGATCATGCAGGCGACACCGGCGATCGCGCCACAGGACTCCAGCGCGCGGCGCATCGCCTCGTCAAGTGACGGCGCGCCGAAAATCATGAAGTACTGAGCCGCGCCGGGCCCGAGTGCGAGCGCCCGCGATTTGGCCGCCGGGAGGAACATGGTCTCGAGCCGTTGCTTGCCCTGATCCCGCAGCAGCGGCACATCCTTAGACACGAATGCACGTTCGGTCATCGTGTCGTGCCGCATGAAGGGCTGCGGCGGCATCGGCGGCTTGCCGTGCGCATAGACCACATTGTTGCCGACCGCGTAGATCTCGCAGCGGCGCGGCGATTGCGCGGTATCGGCGCGCTTCTGGCACTGTTCGACGGCAGCGTTTCGTGCGGCGTCCTCGCTCGGCTGATTGAGCGCCGCGCCGGTGAAACCGCCAATGTTCAACGCGAACGCCTTGTAGTCGACGGCCGCCGTGTACTCATTGCTCAGGTAGCTGCGCACGCGTTCGCTGACGAAAGGAACGGCGGCGGCCGGGAACTTGGCGGCGGCTGCGGCGGCCGGCGGCGACGGCGCCGGGTTGGGTGTGGCTGCAGCCGTCGCAGTCGGGGCCGCGGTCGGCGCGCTCGCAGGTGCTTTTGCCGCTGGGCTTGCCGCCGTGCTGGCCGGCGTCGCAGGCGTGCTCGGCACGGCGGCCGCGGTTGCGGCTGACGGCGGGCTCGACGTCGCAACCACCGTCGATGTCTGCTCCAGCTTGGTGAAGTAGAGAAAGCCCGCAACGCCGATCGCAACGATCGAGACCACCGCGACCACCAGCGGCCACATCCAGTTCGGCGCCGGCGCGGCCTTCGCGCCCGCCTTCTTCACCTGTGGCTGCGCATAGCTTCCGTCCTCGCGGCGCATCGCGACCATGTAGGCGTGCACGGGGGTCGGAATGTTCTTGACCTCCTGCGCCCCGATATCGGCGAACTGCACCGAGAGCTTGTTGGCGACCTGCTCGTGCACCGCTCGCGAGACGCAGATGCCGCCGACTTCGGCGAGCCCCTCGAGGCGCGCGGCGATGTTGACGCCATCGCCCAACAGATCGCCGTCGCGCTCGACGACGTCGCCGATGGTGATGCCGATGCGGAACGACATCTGCCGGCTCGGCGGATAGGCCATGTTGCGGGTCCGCAGGGATTCCTGGATGTCGATCGCGCAGCGCACCGCATCCACTGCGCTCGGAAATTCCGCGAGCACGGCATCGCCGGCGGTATTGAAGATCCGCCCGCCCGCCTTCGCAATGAAATCGTCGACGACGGACCGATAGGAGGCAAGACGCCGCAGCGTCTCCTCTTCGTCTTCCGCGACCAGCCTGGAATAACCGGCAATATCGGCTGCGAAGATCGCCGCGATCTTGCGTTTCATCTGCACCAGCCCTGGAACTCCATTTGCAGCGGCAGAATGCCGCTATCCAAGACGCGGTGCAATAAGGTTTCAGCGCCCGTCACTTCCGTGACGAGCGCTGAATCTATTACGGTTTTTCGACGGAGCGGCGATCTGCGTGAGGCTAGTGCATCGCCGTCGTGTTGAGCTGGCTCTGGATGCTCTTGTAGTGGTCGAGCCGCGCGATCGCGAGATCGAGCTCGCCGCCTTCCTTCTCGGAGAGCTTCTCCTGCATCTGCGTGATGGTATCGGCGAACTGCGCCCGGTCGAGCTCGTCGATCGAGGTGGCGACGTCGGCGAGGACCGTCAGGCGGTTGTCGGAGACTTCGGCGAGGCCGCCGGTCACGATGACCTTCTGCTTCTGGCCGCCGATGAAAATGGTCAGGATGCCCGGCCGCACTGCGGCCACCACCGGCGCATGTCCGGCGAGCACGCCGAAATCACCTTCCCAGCCGGGAATGTCGACCTGATCGACCTCGCCGGAGAAGGCGAGCTTTTCGGGAGAGACGAGATCGAAGTGGAAGGTGGCCATGGAGAACCTTGCGAATAGCGAATGGCGAATAGCGAGTGGCGAAAAGAGGCAGCGAAACTATTCGCTACTCCCCATTCGCCATTCGCCCCTTAAGCCGCTTCAGCGGCGAGCTTCTTGCCCTTCTCGACCGCCTCTTCGATGGTGCCGACCATGTAGAAGGCGGCTTCCGGGAGGTGGTCGTACTTGCCTTCGCAGAGGCCGCGGAAGCCCTTGATGGTGTCCGCGAGCTCGACGAACTTGCCGGGCGAGCCGGTGAAGACTTCGGCGACGTGGAACGGCTGCGACAGGAAGCGCTCGATCTTGCGGGCGCGGGCCACCGTCAGCTTGTCCTCTTCCGAGAGCTCGTCCATGCCGAGAATGGCGATGATGTCCTGGAGCGACTTGTAGCGCTGGAGCACCTGCTGGACCATGCGGGCGGTGGAGTAGTGCTCTTCGCCGACGACGAGCGGGGAGAGCATGCGCGATGTCGAGTCGAGCGGGTCCACCGCGGGGTAGATGCCCTTTTCCGAGATCGCGCGCGACAGCACGGTGGTCGCGTCCAAGTGGGCGAACGAGGTCGCCGGCGCCGGGTCGGTCAAGTCGTCGGCCGGCACGTAGATCGCCTGCACCGAAGTGATCGAGCCCTTCTGGGTGGTGGTGATGCGCTCCTGCAGCGCGCCCATGTCGGTGGCGAGCGTCGGCTGATAACCCACCGCCGAAGGAATACGGCCGAGCAGCGCCGACACTTCCGAGCCCGCTTGCGTGAAGCGGAAGATGTTGTCGACGAAGAACAGCACGTCCTGGCCCTGGTCGCGGAAGTGCTCGGCAACGGTCAGACCGGTCAGGCCGACGCGGGCACGCGCGCCCGGCGGCTCGTTCATCTGGCCGAACACCAGCGCGCACTTCGACTTCACGCTCGGATCCGGATTGTGCGGATCGGCGTTGACCTTGGACTCGATGAACTCGTGATAGAGGTCGTTGCCTTCGCGGGTGCGCTCGCCGACGCCTGCGAACACGGAGTAACCGCCGTGCGCCTTGGCGACGTTGTTGATCAGCTCCTGAATCAGCACGGTCTTGCCGACGCCGGCGCCGCCGAACAGGCCGATCTTGCCGCCCTTCGCGTACGGAGCAAGAAGATCGACGACCTTGATGCCGGTGACGAGAATTTCAGCTTCGGTCGACTGGTCGGTGTAGGTCGGCGCCTCCTGGTGGATGGCGCGCAGGCCTTCCGACTTGATCGGACCGGCTTCGTCGATCGGCTCGCCGATCACGTTCATGATGCGGCCGAGCGTGCCGTCGCCCACCGGAACCGCGATCGGCTGGCCGGTGTCGGTCACTTCCTGGCCGCGGACCAGACCTTCGGTCACGTCCATCGCGATCGTGCGCACTGTGGACTCACCGAGATGCTGCGCAACTTCCAGCACGAGGCGGATGTTGCCGTTCTTGGTCTCCAGCGAATTGAGAATGGCCGGCAGGTGGCCCTCGAACTGCACGTCGACGACAGCGCCCATGACCTGGGTGACGCGACCGATCTGCTTAGCGGCTGTGGCCATGATTAGCTCTCCTTCGAATTTGTGTACTTGAACGACCGTCGTTCGATTCTTGCGTCAGACCGCCTCGGCGCCGGAGATGATCTCGATCAGCTCCTTGGTGATCTGGGCTTGACGGGTTCGGTTGTAGATCTGGGTTTGCTTGCGAATCATTTCACCCGCGTTGCGGGTGGCGTTGTCCATCGAGCTCATCTGCGCGCCATAGAACGAGGCGTTGTTTTCGAGCAGCGCGCGGAAAATCTGCACCGCGATATTGCGCGGCAGAAGGCGGGAGAGGAGCTCGTCCTCCTCCGGCTCATATTCGTAGGACGTCGACGGCGCGTTCGCCGCCTTTTCTTCCAAGGCCAGCGGAATGAGCTGCTGCGCGGTCGGAATTTGGGCGATCACCGACTTGAACTGCGCGTAGAACAGCGTGCAGACGTCGAACTCGCCGTTATCGAAACGGGCCAGCACCTTCTTGGCGATGTCCTCGGCGTTGACGAAGGCGAGCTGGCGAACACTGCGCAGGTCGAGATGCTCGACGATCTGCTTCTCGAACAGGCGGCGGAGCTGCTCATAGCCCTTGCGGCCGACGCAGAAGAATTTGACTTCCTTGCCCTCGTTCATCAGCGCCAGTGCGCGGTCGCGCGCCAGACGCACGATCGAGGAGTTGAAGGCGCCAGACAGGCCGCGCTCGCCGGTGCACACCAGCAGCAGGTGAACCTGGTCCTTGCCGGTGCCGGTCAGCAGGGTCGGCGCACCGGGCGAGCCCGCGGCGGCGCTGGCGATATTGGCGATCACCGCGCCCATCTTGTCGGCATAGGGCCGCGCCGCTTCGGCCGCTTGCTGAGCGCGGCGCAATCTGGACGCCGCGACCATCTGCATCGCCTTGGTGATCTTCTGCGTCGCCTTGGTCGAGGCGATGCGGACGCGCATGTCTTTGAGAGACGCCATTCTTCGTTCACCCCGACGGTTCGACCCTTACGATCAAGCCGCTGCCTATCCTATCGTCATGCCCGGGCTTGTCCCGGGCATCCACGTCTTCGTCTCCACACGGGTGGATGGCCGGGACGTGAAATGCGAAGACGCGCTTCGCGCTTTCGCCCGGCCAGGACGTTGCACTCTTAAGCGAAGGACTTCGCGAAGCCTTCGACCACGGCCTTCAGCTTGGCCGCGCTGTCGTCCGAGAGGTCGCGGCTGTCGCGGATCGCATTGAGGATCTCGACGTTCTTGCCGCGCAGCAGCGACAACAGACCGTCCTCGAACGCCCGCACCTTGTTGAGCGGCAGCGGATCGAGATAGCCGTTGGTGCCGGCCCAGATCACGCAGACCTGCTCTTCCATCTTCAGCGGCGCGAACTGCGGCTGCTTCAGGAGTTCGGTCAGGCGCGAGCCGCGGTTGAGCAGGCGCTGGGTCGAGGCGTCGAGGTCGGAGCCGAACTGCGCGAACGCCGCCATTTCGCGGTACTGCGCGAGCTCGCCCTTGATCTTGCCGGCGACCTTCTTGGTGGCCTTGGTCTGCGCCGAGGAGCCGACGCGCGACACCGACAGACCGACGTTCACCGCGGGGCGGATGCCCTGGAAGAACAGGTCGGTTTCCAGGAAGATCTGGCCGTCGGTGATCGAGATGACGTTGGTCGGGATGTAGGCCGACACGTCGTTGGCCTGGGTTTCGATGACCGGCAGCGCCGTCAGCGAGCCCGAGCCCTGGTCCTTGTTGAGCTTCGCCGCGCGCTCGAGCAGGCGGGAGTGCAGGTAGAACACGTCGCCCGGATAGGCTTCGCGGCCCGGCGGGCGGCGCAGCAGCAGCGACATCTGGCGGTAGGCGACGGCCTGCTTGGACAAATCGTCATAGATGATGACGGCGTGCATGCCGTTGTCGCGGAAGTACTCGCCCATGGTGCAGCCGGTGAAGGGGGCGATGTACTGCATCGGCGCCGGATCCGACGCGGTCGCGGCGACGATGATCGAGTATTCGAGCGCGCCCTGCTCTTCCAGCACCTTCACGAACTGGGCGACGGTGGAACGCTTCTGGCCGATCGCGACGTAGACGCAATACAGCTTGATGTTCTCGTCCGGCTGCGCGTTGAGCGGCTTCTGGTTCAGGATGGTGTCGAGCGCGATCGCGGTCTTGCCGGTCTGGCGGTCGCCGATGATCAGCTCGCGCTGGCCGCGGCCGATCGGGATCAGGGCGTCGATCGCCTTGAGGCCGGTCGCCATCGGCTCGTTCACCGACTTGCGCGGAATGATGCCGGGCGCCTTGACGTCGACGCGCATGCGCTTGTCGGCCTGGATCGGGCCCTTGCCGTCGATCGGGTTACCCAGCGCGTCGACGACGCGGCCGAGCAGGCCCTTGCCGACCGGCGCGTCCACGATGGCGCGGGTACGCTTGACGGTCTGGCCTTCCTTGATCTCGCGGTCGGCGCCGAAAATAACGATACCGACGTTGTCGGTTTCGAGGTTCAGCGCCATGCCGCGGGTGCCGTTCTCGAACTCGACCATTTCACCGGCCTGGACGTTGTCCAGACCGTAGACGCGGGCGATGCCGTCGCCGACGGACAGCACCTGTCCGACTTCGGAGACTTCAGCTTCCTGGCCGAAATTCTTGATCTGGTCCTTGAGGATCGCGGAAATTTCCGCGGCGCGGATGTCCATCAGCCTGCCTCTTTCATCGCGTGCTTGATCGAATTGAGTTTGGTGCGAAGCGAACTATCGATCATGCGGCTGCCAAGCTTGACGACGAGGCCGCCGATGATCGAGGGATCGACTTTCACGTTGAGCGCGACGTCCTTGCCGGTCACCGACTTGAGGGCGGCCTTGAGGGCGTCGAGGTTCTTGTCCGAGAGCGGCTCCGCGACGGTCACGTCGGCAGAGGCCTCGCCTTTATATTTGGCGACCAGCGCGCCGTAGGCGCGGATGACGTCGGCCACCGCGAACAGCCGGCGGTTGGCGGTCAGCACCTTGAGGAAATTGGCGGAAATGCCGGTGATGCCGGCCTTGTCCAGCACCGCGGACAGCGCCTTGGACTGGCTATCTGCCGAGAACACCGGGCTGCGGACGAGGCGCTTCAGATCGGCGCTCTCGCTGAGCATGGTGCCGAACCGGTCGAGATCGGCTTTGACCGCATCGACCACATTCTGGTCGCGGGCCAGTTCAAACAAGGCCGTTGCATAACGACCGGACACACCTGAAACGGACGTATCTTCTGCAGCCACAGACGCGCTCTTTATAGCTGTCAAACTCGCAAGGGAAAAACCGTCGCCACGAAGCGGCGCCTAGCGATCCAAGCCCTTGGAATTCAAGCGGGACTTCGATTTTCGACCGACACAGGGATGTGCCGGGCTCGTTAAAATCGCGGCTTTGCTAACATAGCAGGCGCGCAGGTGCAACATGACGCCAAATTAAAGGCTGCGGCTCTCCGTCCCTGTTGTGGGTCACGAGCACGGCAGGCCACACGGCGCCGCGCCACAATTCTGCCCCCGCCCCCCGCGGCCGGCCCGACAGGAATTCGTTCCTGCCATTTACGCATAGCCGCCATGAACACAGCTCGCAGAGGCGTGAGTCTGACCGCCGCCGCTTCACTTGGTCAATTACTTATCAAATTCTCAACACGCCCGCCGATAACTTGGTTTTACAGTATTCGTAAGTATTCGAATAGTTAACCAATCGTTAATGCCAGAGATGACGAAACGTCCGTCGAATATCTGGCAAGACAACAAGATATTTCATCCGGGCACATACCGAAATTACTGCCCAATTCATGCCGCATTGCACCGTGAAACGCGCAACCGCTCACAAACTGATGGGGGCTCCACTAGCCACATATGTGGCAATACTAGCGTAGGGACCAAAAAATGTTGTCATTGAAGACATTGGGGTTCGCAACCCGGCCGCGCACGGCGATCGCTTTCGTCGCTGCCACTCTCGTCGTCGGTGGAACTGCCACCGATGCATCCGCCAAATCCCGGCATCACCATTACCGGCACCACCACGGCCATCACGAGGCCAGCACCAGCGATACGTCCAATGCGGGCTCCTGGATGAACGCCAACGCCTCCGTGGCGCCCTCTTCGGGTTCGGGCCACAGCTTCTCCGGCATGGCCTCCTATTACGGCAATGAGTCCGGCAGCCGCACCGCGTCGGGCGCACGCTTCAACCAGAACGCCATGACCGCGGCGCACCGTTCGCTGCCGTTCGGCACCAAGCTGCGCGTCACCCATGGCGGCCAGAGCGTCATCGTCACCATCAATGACCGTGGCCCGTTCGTTCGCGGCCGTGTCCTCGACCTCTCCACCGGTGCTGCCCGCGCCATCGGCCTGACCGGCGCCGGCGTCGGCCGCGTAACCGCCGAGGTCGTCTCCTGACGCGTCGTCAATAACGAGCCCAGCAAATGCATCGTCCGCAAGGAACCTTGTGAGATTTGCTGCGCGCTCGAAACAAGCCCGCCGTCTTGGGGGACGGCGGGCTTTTTCGTTGCCTGGTGATGATTCCGGGGCGATGCGCAGCATCGAACTATGGTGCGCCATTGCGCACCTGAGAATCTCGAGGTTCCGGGTTCACGCTTCGCGTACCCCGGAATAACAGTGAGCCCTACAAAAAGCTCTGCGGGTCGACGTCGGTCTCGAGCTTGAGATTGCCTTTCGGCTTCGGCGCCACGGCCAGCCAATTGCGCAAATAGTCCGAGAGATCGAAGCCGCGCGCCGATTTCACCAGGATGCGGAAGCGATAGCGGCCCTTGATCACGGCGAGCGGCGCTTCCGCCGGCCCGAGCACCTTCACGCGCTCGTCGCGCGGCGCCACCGCAACGAGCCGGCGCGCAAAGCCTTCGGCACTCGGTCGATCGCCCGCGGAAATGATCAGGCCCGCGAGCCGCCCGAACGGCGGATAGAGCGTGCGCTCGCGCAGATCGATCTCGCTGTCGTAGAACGCCTCGCGATCGCAGGCGATCAGCGCCTTCATCACGGGATGCTCGGGCTGATGGGTCTGCAGATAGCCGACGCCACGGCCCTGCTCGCGGCCGGCGCGGCCGATCACCTGGTTGAGCAACTGCCAGGTGCGCTCTGCCGCGCGCGGATCGCCGTTGCTTAAGCCGAGATCCGCATCGACCACGCCGACCAGATTGAGCCGCGGGAAATTATGGCCCTTGGCGACGAGCTGCGTGCCGATGATGATATCGACGCGGCCCTCGGCAATGTCGTTCAGCTCCGAGCGCATCGTCTCGATCGAGGTGATGAGATCGCTCGACAGCACCATGGCGCGCGCTTGCGGGAACAGCGCTGCCGCCTCCTCCTGCAAGCGCTCGACGCCGGGCCCGACCGCAACCAGCGATTCCTCCGCCGCGCAATGCGGGCAGACGTTCGGCCGCGGCATCGAGAAGCCGCAGTGATGGCAGACCAGCCGCTGGCGGAATCTGTGATCGACCAGCCAGGCATCGCAGATGGTGCAGGCAAAGCGATGGCCGCAGGCGCGGCACAGCGTCAGCGGCGCGTAGCCGCGGCGATTGAGGAACAAGAGCGCCTGCTCACGCTTTTCGATCGCGGTCCGGATCTCGCCGGCGAGGCGCGGCGAGATGAAGCGGCCACGCGCCGGCTGCTCGCGGCGCAAATCGATCGCCTCGATATGCGGCATGTGCTGGCCGCCGAAGCGCGAGGGCAGCGCGATGCGCTGGTAGCGTCCCTTGCGCACATTGACCTCTGACTCGACCGACGGCGTCGCGGACGCCAGCACGATCGGAATTTTTGCGATATGCGCCCGCACCACCGCCATGTCGCGGGCGTGATAATGCACGCCGTCATCCTGCTTGTAGGCCTGGTCGTGCTCTTCATCCACGACGATGAGGCCGAGATCGGCATAGGGCAAAAACAGCGCCGAGCGCGCACCGACCACGACCGGCGCGCTGCCTTGCGAGATCGCCGCCCAGTTGCGCGCGCGGGTGCGCGGGGTGAGCTCCGAATGCCATTCGAGCGGCCGCACGCCAAACCGCTGCGCGAAGCGATCGAGGAACTGGCCGGTGAGCGCGATCTCCGGCATCAGGATCAACGACTGCTTGCCGCGGCGGATGGTCTCGGCGACCGCCTCGAAATAGACCTCGGTCTTCCCCGAGCCGGTGACGCCGTCGAGGAGGGCGACATGAAACGTGCCGTTGGCCGCAAGCGCGCGCATCGCATCGACCGCAGTGCGTTGCAGTTGCGTGAATTCCGGCTGGCCGAAAGCGGGATCGGGCGCCGGCGGTGGTGGCGGCGGCGGCAGCGGCTCGACCGTGAGCGTACCTTCGTCGACCAGGCCGTCGATCACGCCGGCCGAGACGCCCGCCTCCTTCACGACATCGGACTTGCCGTGCAGCAGACGATCCGACAGCACCTCGATCACCCGCCGCCGCGCCGGCGTCAGCCGCCTTGGGGGATCGCCGACCAGCCGCACGCCGGCACGCATCCGTTCGGGCCCGAGATTTTCGCCCATGCGCAGGCACATGCGCAAAACCATGCCCCGCGGACCGAGCGTATAGTTGGCAACCCAGTCGACCAGCGCGCGCAGCTCGCTCTTGAGCGGCGGAACGTCGAGCTTCTCGCTGACGTCCTTCAGACGGTTGTGCAGGCGCGGATCCGGATTGGCATTCTCCGCCCACACCACCGCCAGCACCTCGCGCGGGCCGAGCGGCACGCCGACGAGATCGCCCGCCTTCAATTCCATGCCGCGCGGCACGCGATAGGAATAGGTCTGGTCGAGCGCGACCGGCACCAGCACGTCGACCATGCGGGTCGAAATGGCGGGGACAGTGTGGCTAGGCGACGAATGATCCATGAATGGTCTTGGACGGAGAATCGGAACCCGGGCCTCAAGGCTAGCCGCGCGCGGCGGCCTTAGCGAACGATAAACGAGTGTGATGCGATATACTGTGCGGAATCACCACGTCCAGAGCTCATGAGCAAAGCGGCCGCCCCGAAAATCGAGCTCGCCAGCGCCGATGAGAGCATCGCGCAGGAGATGATGCGCTGGCTGTCGCATCTCGGCGCCGAGCGGCGGCTGTCGCCGAAGACGCTGGAGGCCTATGCCCGCGATCTCAGGCAGTGCCTGGATTTCATCTGCAGGCATTGGGGCGAGCGCGTGACGCTGAAGCGCTTCGCCGCGCTCGAGGCCAGCGACATCAGAGCCTTCATGGCGATGCGCCGCGCCGACGACGTCGCCGGCCGCTCCCTGATGCGCGCGCTTGCGGGCCTGCGCTCGTTCGGCCGCTTCCTGGAACGTGAAGGCAAGGGCAAGGTCGGCGCGCTCTCGGCGATCCGCGCGCCGAAGGTGGCCAAGAGCCTGCCGAAGCCGCTGCCGATGGCGTCCGCAAAGCGCCTCGCTGACGCCGACGAGCGCGCCGGCGAAGAGCGCGAGACCTGGATCCTCGTGCGCGACGCCGCCGTGATGGCCCTGCTCTACGGTTCGGGCCTGCGCATCTCGGAAGCCCTGGGGCTGAAGCGGCGCGACGTGCCGCGCCCCGGTGAAGGCGACGTGCTCGTCGTCACCGGCAAGGGCAACAAGACGCGCATGGTGCCGGTGCTGCAAAACGTGCTGGCGCTGGTCGCCGAATATGTCGCGATGTGCCCGTATCCGCTTCCCGCCGAAGGGCCGATCTTCGTCGGCGCGCGCGGCGGGCCCTTGAGCCCGCGCATTATCCAGCTCGCGATGGAGCGGCTGCGCGGCGCACTTGGCCTGCCCGACAGCGCGACGCCGCATGCGCTGCGGCATTCCTTTGCCACGCATCTCTTGTCGCGCGGCGGCGACTTGCGCGCGATCCAGGAATTGCTCGGCCATTCCTCGCTGTCGACCACGCAGGTCTATACCGGCATCGATTCCGAGCGGCTGCTCGAAGTCTACGCCAGCGCGCATCCGCGACGCTGACACCAGCGCAGCTCTCGTGCCCCGGACGCAGCGCGTCACGCAGTGATGCGCTGCTGAGCCGGGGCACGCGTCGCGATGGGTCCCGGCTCAGCGTCGCAGCGCTACGCGCTGCGCCGCGTCCGGGACACGAGAGTGCGTAACCTGACACACTGACGTCACAACTTGCTTGCCTCTTGCGCGGCGCCCGCGGTTCGGTCAATCGTGGGGAACCGAGGCAGGAGGGAATCATGAGCGCACACGAAAGCATGGAGCATGCCGAGCATGCCGAGCACGCATCCGGCGAGAACAAGAAGATCGCCCTATTGATCGCGGTGCTGGCGCTGTTCCTTGCGATCTCGGAGACGCTCGGCAAGGGCGCGCAGACCGAGGCGATCAGCAAGAACGTCGAGGCCGCCAATCTCTGGGCGTTCTTCCAGGCCAAGAGCATCCGCCGCACCGTGGTGCAGACCGCGGGCGAGCAGGGCAAGCTCACGCTGGGCACGGCCTCCGACGACGCCAACAAGGCGGCAATCCAGAAGCAGATCGAGGATTGGCAGAAGACCGCGGCGCGCTATCGCTCCGAGCCGGAGACCGGCGAGGGCACCGAGCAGCTTGCCGAGAAGGCCAAGCACGCCGAGCACGAGCGCGACGAGGCGACCGCAAAGTACCATCACTTCGAGCTGGCCTCGGCCGCCTTCCAGATCGGCATCGTGCTGGCCTCGGCCACCATCATCACCGGCATCATTGCGCTCGCCTATGTCGGTGGCATCCTGACGCTCGCCGGCATGGTGATGACCGCGCTCGGCCTGTGGTTGCCGCATCTGCTGCATCTGCACGGGTAGCGGGGCGTAGAGAGACGGCGCAGCAAATCAGCCGACACACACATACCGCTGTCATGCCCCGGCTTGACCGGGGCATCCAGTACGCCGCGGCCTCTCGGATCGAGCTTCGCCGTCTCTGGAATACTGGATTGCCCGCCTGCGCGGGCAATGACACCGAATACGTAGCAGACAGCTACCGCGCCTCGTGGACGCTCTTGCGGAAGCGCTGGATCAGGCGGAAGGTGCGGGCGGACCAGCCCTCGCCATTGCCGGAGATGATTTCCTTGAGACGCTGCTTCATCGGCTCGACCAGCGCCGTCGATTTGGCGCGGATCATCATCACGAAATCATAGAGCCGCTCGAACCACGCCATCTCCAAGAGCTTGTCGCGCGTCACATCGAACACGAAGGCGGTGACACCGACGCCGAGCAGTTTGGCGAACAGGATCGTGAACACCGCGCTCATCCAGTATTCATGGGTGAGCAGCCACAGCCCGACCAGCTTGAGCGGAAACAGCGGGATGATCGGCACGGCGAAGACGATCAGCGTCATCGCCGGCGACAGCGCGTCGACCCGCTCGGTCAGCCATTCCTTGAGCCGCGCGAGCGGGAACGCGGCGACGACACGCGCCACGATCGGCTCGAGATGGTCCCACAGCCAGGCTTCGATCAAAAAGATGATCGCCAGCAGGATCCAGACCGGTTGAAGAAGGCGGCGCAGCATGTCTTTCCCGCCCGATTCGGCTCGGCGCGTCGCCTACATATGGATGGCCCGCTTGCCGACTGCAAGCGCGGCTTCCTTGACGGCCTCGGAGCGGGTCGGATGCGCATGGCAGGTACGGGCGAGATCTTCCGCGCTGCCCCCAAACTCCATCAGCACGCACGCCTCGTGGATCATTTCGCCGGCTTCGCGGCCGACAATATGCACGCCAAGCACGCGATCGGTCTTCGCATCTGCGAGAATCTTCACAAAACCGTCGGTGGTCTGGTTGACCTTGGAGCGGCCGTTGGCGGTAAAGGGAAACTTCCCGACGGTATAGGCCACGCCCGCCTGCTTCAGCTCTTCCTCGGTCTTGCCGACGGAGGACACTTCCGGCGTGGTATACACCACACCTGGGATCACGTCGTAGTTCACGTGGCCGGCCTGGCCGGCGAGAATTTCCGCAACCGCAACCCCTTCGTCTTCCGCCTTGTGCGCGAGCATCGGGCCGGCGACGACATCGCCGATGGCGTAGACCCCCTTCAGGGTGGTCGCGAAGTGGGCATCGATCTGGACGCGGCCGCGATTGTCCAGCGCAACGCCGGCCTCCTTCAGCCCGAGACCGTCGGTGTAGGGCACGCGGCCGATGCAGACCAGCACGACATCGGCTTCGATGGTCTCGGCCGCACCGCCCGCGGCCGGCTCGATCTTCGCAAGCAACGCCTTGCCGTTGGATTCGACGCCGGTGACCTTCGAACCCAGCTTGAACGCAAATCCCTGCTTTTCCAGCATACGCTGGAATTGCCGTGCGACCTCGCCATCCATGCCCGGCAGGATGCGATCGAGGAATTCGACCACCATGACTTCGGACCCGAGCCGGCGCCAGACCGAGCCGAGCTCGAGCCCGATCACGCCCGCGCCGATGACCAGCAACCTGCCCGGCACCTTCTCCAGCGACAGCGCGCCGGTCGACGACACGATGCGCTTCTCGTCGATCTCGATGCCCTTCAGCCGCGCGATGTCCGAGCCGGTGGCGATCACGATGTTCTTGGTCTCGATCGTTTGCGACTTGCCGTCGGCGGAGACCTCGACCTTGCCGGTGCCCAATATCTTGCCGGTGCCCTTGAGAACGTCGACCTTGTTCTTCTTCATAAGGAACTCGACGCCCTTGACGTTGCCGTCGATGCCCTGCTGCTTGAAGTTCATCATCGCCGGAAGCTCGAGCTTCGGCGCCGAGACCGAGACGCCCATCTTGGCGAAGGAGTGCGCGGCTTCCTCGAACATCTCGGAAGCATGCAGCAGCGCCTTCGACGGCATGCAGCCGACATTGAGGCAGGTGCCGCCGAGGCTGGCGTTCTTTTCCACCACGGCGACTTTCATGCCGAGCTGGCTCGCGCGCACTGCGCAGACATAACCGCCCGGTCCGGTGCCGATGACGACGAGATCGTAGGTAGCCATGAGAGAAAGTCCCGTAGGTTTAGCGTGAAAGGATGCGTCAGCGTCCGCCGGACACATCGAGAATGGCTGAGGTGACGTAGGAGGCATCGTCCGACATCAGCCAGACGATGGCGTTGGCGATTTCCTCGGCGGTGCCGACGCGCTTCATCGGCACCATATGGGCCAGACGATGGGCGCGATCGGGCTCGCCGCCGGCGGCGTGGATTTCGGTATCGATCAGGCCGGGCCGGATCGCAGCGACGCGGATGCCTTCGCCCGCGACCTCATAGCCGAGGCCGACGGTGAAGGAATCGACCGCGCCCTTGGAGGCGGCATAGTCGACATAGGTGTTGGGTGCGCCAAGTCTGGCTGCGACCGACGACAGGTTGACGATGACGCCGCCCTCGCCGCCATGCTTGGTCGACATTCGCTTCACCGCCTCACGCGCGCAGAGGATGGAGCCGGTGACGTTGACCGCCATCACGCGCTGGATGCGCTCGGCCGACATCTCGTCGACGCGCACGCCGCTCTTGCCGACGATGCCGCCATTGTTGACGAGGGCGCCGAGCGTGCCGAACTTGTCCGCGGCCTTGAACAGCGCGAGGATATCTTTCTCCTCGGCGACATCGCATTTCACCGCGATGGCCTTGCCGTTCATGGCTTCGATCTGCGCGACCACCTCGTCGGCGGCCTTCTTGTTGCTGGCATAGCCGACGACGACACGGAAGCCGCGCGCGGCCGCCGCAATCGCGGTCGCCCGCCCGATGCCGCGGCTGCCGCCGGTGATGATCGCAACCTTGTCCGTCACGCTCGCCTCCATCTTTGCGCACGCGCCGTCGCCTGTGCAGGCGACGGCGCTTTCAAGAGTCAGGGTGTCAGAGGTCCAGGACGAGCCGCGCCGGATCTTCCAGGCTCTCCTTGACGCGGACCAGGAAGGTCACGGCTTCCTTGCCGTCGATCACGCGATGATCGTAGGACAGCGCCAGATACATCATCGGGCGGACCTCGATCTTGCCGCCGACGACCATCGGCCGCTCCTGGATCTTGTGCATGCCGAGGATGCCGGACTGCGGCGCGTTCAGGATCGGCGTCGACATCAGCGAGCCGTAGATGCCGCCATTGGTGATGGTGAAGGTGCCGCCCTGCATCTCGTCGATCTTGAGCTGGCCGTCACGCGCGCGGCGGCCGAAATCGGCGATGCCTTTCTCGATGTCGGCGATCGACTTCTGATCGCAATCGCGGACCACGGGAACGACAAGTCCCTTGTCGGTGCCGACGGCGACGCCGATGTGGTAGTAGTTCTTGTAGATCAGGTCGGTGCCGTCGATCTCGGCGTTGACCGCCGGGATGTCCTTCAGCGCCTGGACCACCGCCTTGGTGAAGAAGCCCATGAAGCCGAGCTTGGAGCCGTGCTTCTTCTCGAACACGTCCTTGTAATGCGCGCGCAGCGCCATGACGTTGGTCATGTCGACCTCGTTGAAGGTCGTCAGCATCGCAGCCGTGTTCTGCACGTCCTTGAGGCGCCGCGCGATGGTCTGGCGCAGGCGGGTCATCTTGACGCGCTCCTCGCGCGCGGCGTCGTCGGCCGGCGAGGGGCTGCGCACCTGCACGGCAGCGGCCGGCTGGTTGACCGGGGTCGGCGCGGAGGCGGCGCGTTCGATCGCGGCGAGCATGTCGCCCTTGGTGACGCGGCCATCCTTGCCGGAGCCGGGAACGGTCGAAGCATCGATGCCAGTCTCGGCCGAGAGCTTTCGCACCGACGGGGCGAGCGGCGCATCGGCGGGCGCCGCCTTCGGCGCTGCGGGCGCGGGCGCAGCAGCCGGAGTGGCAGCGGCAGGCTTGGCGGGAGCCGCCGCCGGCTTGGCGGCACCGGCGCCATCGGTGATCTGTCCAAGCAGCGCGCCGACCGCAACCGTCGTACCGTCAGCGGCGATGATCTCACTGAGCGTGCCGGCCGAGGGCGCCGGCACCTCGATGGTGACCTTGTCGGTCTCGAGCTCCACCAACGGCTCGTCGACGGCGACGGGATCGCCGGCCTTCTTGAACCAGCGGCCGATGGTGGCCTCGGTGACGGATTCGCCGAGCGTCGGCACACGAATTTCAGTCATGGTCTTTTCCCTAAGATCGCTTGTGCGGTCATGAATTGAGATGTCACCGCCACGCCTGGTGCTACTTGCGCGCTGGGGCGGGCGATCCAATACGCCGCGACCTTCGTGATCAGAACGAACGCCGCGGAGTACTGGATGCCCCGCTTTCGCGGGGCATGACGAAGTCCTAAAATTGTTTAGCTCAGCGCCTCATCCAGGAACGCCTTGAGCTGCGCCTGGTGCTTCGACATCAAGCCGGTCGCGGTCGCGGCGGAGGCGGCGCGGCCGACATAGCGCGGACGCCGGCTTACGCCGTTCACCTGGTTGAGCACCCATTCGAGATAGGGCTCGATGAAGTGCCACGCACCCATGTTGCGCGGCTCCTCCTGGCACCAGATCACCTCGGCCTTCTTGAAGCGCGAGAGCTCCGCCACCAGCGCCTTCAGCGGCACCGGATAAAGCTGCTCGACGCGCATCAGGTAGATGTCGTCGAGGCCGCGCTTCTCGCGCTCCTCGTAGAGGTCGTAATAGACCTTGCCCGAGCACAGCACGAGGCGGCGGATCTTCTCGTCCGGCACCAGCTTGGTGGCCTCGCTCGGCAGCATCTGGGCGTCATCATAGAGGATGCGGTGGAACGTCGTATCCTTGGCGAGCTCGTCGAGCCGCGACACCGCACGCTTGTGCCGCAGCAGCGACTTCGGCGTCATCAGGATCAGCGGCTTGCGGATCTCGCGATGGAGCTGGCGGCGCAGCACGTGGAAGTAGTTCGCCGGCGTGGTCGGATAGACCACCTGCATGTTGTCTTCCGCGCACATCTGCAAGTAGCGCTCGAGGCGCGCCGAGGAGTGCTCGGGTCCCTGGCCCTCATAGCCATGCGGCAGGAGGCAGACGAGGCCGGACATGCGCAGCCATTTGCGCTCGCCGGAGGAGATGAACTGGTCGAACAGCACCTGCGCGCCGTTCGCGAAGTCGCCGAACTGGGCTTCCCACAGCGCCAGCGCATTCGGCTCGGCCAGCGAGTAGCCGTATTCGAAGCCGAGCACGGCCTCTTCCGACAGCAGCGAGTTGATGACCTCGTAATGGCCCTGCTCGACGCCGAGATGGTTGAACGGCGTGTAGCGGCTCTCGTCCTCCTGGTCGATCAGCACCGAATGGCGCTGCGAGAAGGTGCCGCGCTCGCAGTCCTGGCCGGACAGGCGGACATGACGACCTTCCTCCAGCAGCGAGCAGAACGCCAGAGCCTCGCCGGTCGCCCAGTCGATGCCGACGCCGCTGTCGATCGCCTTGGCGCGGTTGTCGAGGAAGCGCTGGATGGTGCGGTGGACGCGGAAACCGTCGGGCACCTTGGTGATCTTGCGGCCGATGTCCTTGAGGACGGCAGTCTCGACGCCGGTGACGCCGCGACGGGCGTCCTCTTCCTGGTCGGCGATCTTGAAGCCGGCCCATTTGCCGTCGAGCCAGTCGGCCTTGTTCGGCTTGTAGCTGGTGCCGGCCTCGAACTCGGCATCGAGCCGCGCGCGCCAGTCGGCCTTCAGCTTGTCGACCTCGCCTTCGGTGACCACGCCCTCGGCGATCAGGCGCTTGGCGTAAAGCGTCAGCGTCGACGGATGTGCCGCGATGCGCTTGTACATCACCGGCTGGGTGAATGCCGGCTCGTCGCCCTCATTGTGGCCGTAGCGGCGATAACACCACATGTCGATGACGACCGGCTTGTGGAATTTCTGCCGGAACTCGATCGCGACCTTGGCGGCGAACACCACGGCCTCCGGATCGTCGCCGTTGACGTGGAAGATCGGCGCGTCGATCATCTTCGCCACATCGGACGGGTAAGGCGAAGAACGGGAATAACGCGGATAGGTGGTGAAGCCGATCTGGTTGTTGACGATGAAATGCAGCGAGCCGCCGGTGCGATAGCCCTTCAGGTCCGAGAGGCTGAAGCATTCCGCCACCACGCCCTGGCCGGCGAACGCTGCGTCGCCATGCATCAGGAGCGGCAGCACCGAGATACGCATGTCCGGTGGGTCGCCATGCTGGTCCTGCTTGGCGCGGACCTTGCCGAGCACCACTGGATCGACGATTTCCAGATGCGAGGGGTTCGCGGTCAGCGACAGATGGATGCGGTTGCTGTCGAACTCGCGATCCGAGGAGGCGCCAAGGTGATATTTGACGTCGCCTGAGCCTTCGACCGCGTCCGGGTTCGCCGAGCCGCCCTTGAATTCGTGGAACAGCGCGCGGTGCGCCTTGCCCATCACCTGGGTCAGCACGTTGAGGCGGCCGCGATGCGGCATGCCCACGACGATTTCCTTCACGCCGAGATTGCCGCCGCGCTTGATGATTTGCTCCAGCGCGGGGATCAGCGATTCACCGCCGTCCAGGCCGAAGCGCTTGGTGCCCGTGAACTTGGTATCGCAGAACTTCTCGAAACCCTCGGTTTCGACCAGCTTCATCAGGATGGCACGGCGACCTTCGCGGGTGAACGAGATCTCCTTGTCCGGACCTTCGATGCGCTCCTGGATCCAGGCCTTCTGCGCGGCATTGCTGATGTGCATGAACTCGACGCCGAGCGTCTGGCAGTAGGTGCGCTCGCAGATCGCGACGATCTCGCGCAGGCTGCCGTATTCGAGGCCAAGGACGTGATCGAGGAAGATCCTGCGGTCGAAATCGGCCTCGCCGAAGCCGTAGGTGCGCGGGTCGAGTTCCTCGCGGTTGCGCTGCGCCTCGATACCGAGCGGATCGAGCTTGGCGTGGAAATGGCCGCGCATGCGGTAGGCGCGGATCAGCATCAAGGCGCGGACCGAATCGCGGGTCGCCTGAAGCACGTCGGCGGAGGACAGATCGGCCCCCTTGGCCTGCGCCTTGGCGGCGATCTTGGTGCCCACTGCCTTCTCGACCTGGGCCCAGTTGCCGTCGAGCGCCGAGGTCAGCTCGTCCTGGGGGGTGACCGGCCAGTTGTCCCGGGCCCAGGACGGCCCTTCGGCGTTCTTGCGGACGTCAGCCGGCTGGTCCTTCAGGCTCTGGAAGAACTCCTGCCACTCGGCGTCAACCGAGGAGGGGTCTTTCTCGTAGCGGGCGTAGATTTCGTCGATGTAGGTGGCGTTGGTGCCCTGCAAAAACGATGAGAGGGCAAAGGCTGCGTTCGCGTCCTGGCGAGACATACTTGAGTTCCTGGCGATTTCGGTTCGCGCAAATGAAAACGGCGCTGACCCCGATCCTCCGGCAGCGGATCGGCGTATCAGGCACCGTTTACCCTATCTGTTGCAAAACTTCGCCCTGAAAAGCACGAAGAACTGAATTTGCTTTCAGAATATCGTGAGGCACCCGATGTGGCCTCGCTGAAGGGCAAACAGCCGAGAGCCCGGGGCGATGCCCGGGCTCGGCGCTTAGGTCCTCTGCCCTGACTGGAACCTAGATCAATACTTGGCCGCCACCCCGCCGCCGCCGAACTTGTAGTTGATTCCGGCCCGCACAATGTCACCCTGGGTCGTCCAATGGTTCGTCACCGCCCACGGAGGATTGGCCGCCAGGGGCAACGCGATCAAATCCTGCGAGCCGAGATCGTAATGCAGGTATTCCAGCTTGGCGCTCCAGTCGGCGGCAAATGCCCATTCACCACCGACGCCGGCGGTCCAACCAGCTCTCCAAGTGCTGGATCCTTTGGCATACTGATACATTGGCGATGCGCTGAAGAAGGTGAGGCTGCTGGTCTTCACCTCTCCATAGGCCAGACCGCCCGTTACGTAGAGCAGCAGGCGATCGACTGGGGTAAAGCCGACCCGACCGCGCACGGTGCCCAACCAATCGACCTTCTGGCTAGCGCTGTGGGACCAACCCGGAACCGGCCCCCCGAAATCGGATAGCACCGCCTGGAAAGGGCTTCCCTTGATGTCTGCGGCGTCGATATCCGCCTCAATGCCGAAGACCACGCGCTGGATCTGCCAGTTATATCCGGCCTGAACGCCGCCAAGCACGCCCTTCAGGTCCGCCGAGACGCTGAACGGCACCGCGCCGAAAGCCACCGCCGAGCGCAGAAAATTCACATCGTCACTGGTTCGGCCCCAGCCATAACCAAGGTTGCCACCGACGTAAAAGCCGGTCCAATTGTAGACCGACGCCATCACGGGCGCCTTGGTGTAGCTCGGCGCCAGATCCGCGGCAAACGCCGACCCCGTTCCCAAAACAGCCAGCGAAATCGCCAGGGCAAGTCTCTTCATCAATCAGTCTCCAGACCAAGACGCGTCCCCGTGGATGCGCCGTCGGAGGCGCGATCGGGGGAACAGCAGGCGCATGTCGTGGATAAATCCCGGCACGCCCCCCGTCTTGTCCTGCAGCGATATTCGCTTGGAATGAAGCGAACTCGATGGACTATTGCGTACAAAGGCTCACCGGCTGTTGCCGATCTGCCACGCCTTCAGGTGACGCCGCGCGATCTCCGCTCCGCAGCGGGATGATGCGAAGGCTCATAAAAGCCAAGAGGACTTCCTCCTCCAAGCTGTCGTCCGTACTCGGCACGCACGGAAAGAGCGCCCCCAAGGGGGCGCCCCAGTGCATGTCCTATTGAAAGCAAGGGATCGCTCTGAGGCGCTGCTTCCGCGCAGGCGGCAGCGCGCGGCCGACTATTTCAAGAGTTCGGCAAGGGTATGTCCGAGCCGTGCGGGCGACGGAGAGACGGTAATCCCCGCCGATTTCATCGCTTCGGTCTTGGAACCGGCATCACCCTTGCCGCCCGAGATGATCGCGCCGGCATGGCCCATGCGGCGGCCGGGAGGTGCGGTCACACCGGCGATGAACCCGACCATCGGCTTCTTGCGGCCGCGCTTGGCCTCGTCCTTGAGGAACTGGGCGGCGTCCTCCTCGGCGGAACCGCCGATCTCGCCGATCATGATGATCGACTCGGTCTTGGGGTCGGCCAGCAGCATTTCCAGGACGTCGATGAACTCGGTGCCCTTGACCGGGTCGCCGCCGATGCCGACCGCGGTGGTCTGGCCGAGGCCTTCCTGGGAGGTCTGGAACACGGCTTCATAGGTCAGGGTGCCGGAACGAGAGACGATGCCGACGCTGCCGGTCTTGAAGATGTTGGCGGGCATGATGCCGATCTTGCATTCGCCGGCAGTCATGACGCCCGGGCAGTTCGGCCCGATCAGGCGCGACTTGGAGCCGGCGAGCGAGCGCTTCACGCGCACCATGTCGAGGACCGGAATGCCCTCGGTGATGCAGACGATCAGCGGGATCTCGGCATCGATCGCTTCGCAGATCGCGTCCGCCGCACCCGGCGGCGGCACGTAGATCACGGACGCATCCGCGCCGGTCTTCTCTCGCGCCTCGCGCACGGTGTCAAACACCGGCAGGCCCAGATGCGTCGCGCCGCCTTTGCCCGGCGAGGTGCCGCCGACCATCTTGGTGCCGTAGGCAATCGCGGCCTCGGAGTGGAAGGTGCCGTTCTTGCCGGTAAAGCCCTGGCAGATGACCTTGGTGTTCTTGTCGATCAGGATGGACATGAGGTCTGCTTTCGCGAACTAACTAGTGAGAGGTCAGTGGATGCGACGATAGACGCCGGTGAGCACGTCGGCCCAGCCTTCCGCGTCCGGCGAGAACTGGATCTTCAACGAGTAGGAATTGTCGTCGATGATCTCGTAGACGTGGCGCGCATTGCCGCGCAGCGAGCCGCGCACCAGCGTCAGGGTCTTGCCGACCCAGCCGCCGGAGGCGGGCGAGGGCGGCGTGTAGCCGAGCGAGTCGTACCAGAACAATTTGTAGGTCCGATCGTCGCGGTCGTAGGTGAAGAGGCCGTGGGTGGCGAAGATCTCCTTGCCGTCGCGCATCTGGACACCGTCCTGGATCAGGTAGAAGCCGTTGAGATCCATGCGCGCCACGGTGCGCGAGGTCGCAGGTCCCCCGGCATTCCAGCGCGACGGGTAGACCATCTCCTCGCCATTCCATTCACCGGCGAACGCGGCGAGACGCGCGTGTTCCGGCAGCGGAGATGATTGAGCGAGATGGTCCTGGGGCATGGCCTAGCCTCCCTTGACGGCCTTCACGATCTTCTGCGCGGCGTCATCGAGATTGTCGGCCGGCACGACGTTCAGGCCCGATTCACGGATGATCTTCTTGCCGAGCTCGACATTGGTGCCTTCGAGGCGGACCACCAGCGGGACGCTGAGGCCGACTTCGCGCACTGCAGCCGTGACGCCTTCGGCGATCACGTCACACTTCATGATACCACCAAAGATGTTGACCAGAATGCCCTTCACGTTCGGGTCAGCGGTGATGATCTTGAAGGCGGCGGCGACCTTCTCCTTGCTGGCGCTGCCGCCGACGTCGAGGAAGTTGGCCGGCGCCATGCCGTAGAGCTTGATGATGTCCATGGTCGCCATGGCAAGGCCGGCGCCATTGACCATGCAGCCGATATTGCCGTCGAGCGTGACGTAGTTGAGATCGTATTTCGAGGCCTCGATCTCCTTGGCGTCCTCTTCGGTCTCGTCGCGCAGCGCCACCACCTCGGGATGACGGAACAGCGCGTTGTCGTCGAACGACACCTTGGCGTCGAGCACGCGGAGCTGACCCTGCTTGGTCACGACCAGCGGGTTGATCTCCAGCATCGACATGTCCTTGGCGACGAAGGCGGCAAAGAGCTGCGCGGTGAGCTTTTCGGCCTGCTTGGCGAGATCGCCGGACAGGTTCAGTGCCTTGGCGACGGTGCGGCCGTGATGGCCCATGATGCCGGTCGCCGGATCGACCGAGAAGGTGACGATCTTCTCAGGCGTATTGTGCGCGACGTCCTCGATGTTGACGCCGCCTTCGGTCGACACCACGAAGGAGACGCGCGAGGTCTCGCGGTCGACCAGGATCGAGAGGTAGAACTCCTTGTCGATGTCGGAGCCGTCCTCGATGTAGAGGCGGTTGACCTGCTTGCCGGCAGGTCCCGTCTGCACGGTCACGAGCGTGGCGCCGAGCATCTGCTTGGCGAATTCGGCAACTTCAGTGGCCGACTTGGCGATGCGGACGCCGCCCTTGTCGCCGGCTGAGGCTTCCTTGAACTTGCCCTTGCCGCGGCCGCCGGCATGGATCTGGCTCTTCACCACCCAGACCGGGCCCGGGAGAGCCTTTGCCGCCGCTTCCGCGTCGGCTGCCTTCAGGACCGGAACGCCCTTGGAGATCGGCACACCGAACTCGTTCAAAAGCGCCTTGGCCTGGTACTCATGGATATTCATCTGGTCGCTCCCTGAACCCGCGCGTGGTGACCTCGGGGGTTCACCTCTAATTTCCGTCTGGCATACCATATACCAGAACAACTGCAACCCGGAATCTTTCGGACTCTGGACTGCCGGACCCCGGGAACCCGCCCGACCGGGGTCCCGGACATGAAAGCGCCGAGGATCGGGTCCGATCCTCGGCGAGATTTTTTCCCGATCAGCGGCCCAGAAGGTCGGGCGCGATCTTCTTGCAGGCGTCGACCAGGCCGGACACCGCGCCGACCGACTTGTCGAAGGCTTCGCGGTCCTTGCCGGCGAGCTCGATCTCGACGACGCGCTCGACGCCCTTGGAGCCGATGACGACGGGCACGCCGACATACATGTCCTTCACGCCATATTCGCCGTTGAGGTACGCGGCGCAGGGCAGCACGCGCTTCTTGTCCCTCAGATAGCTCTCGGCCATCGCGATCGCGGACGCCGCCGGCGCGTAGAAGGCCGAGCCGGTCTTCAGCAGGTTGACGATCTCGGCGCCGCCATTGCGGGTGCGATCGACGATCTCGTCCAGGCGCGCCTGCGAGGTCCAGCCCATCTTGACGAGATCGGGCAGCGGAATGCCGGCGACGGTGGAGTACTTCACCAGCGGCACCATGGTGTCGCCGTGGCCGCCGAGCACGAAGGCGGTGACGTCTTCGACGGAGACGTTGAACTCATCGGCCAGGAAGTAACGGAAGCGCGCCGAGTCCAGCACGCCGGCCATGCCGACGACTTTCTTGTGCGGCATGCCGGAGGCCTTCTGCAGCGCCCAGACCATCGCGTCGAGCGGGTTGGTGATGCAGATGACGAAGGCGTCGGGGGCGTACTTCTTGATGCCGGCACCGACCTGCTCCATGACCTTGAGGTTGATGGAGAGGAGGTCGTCGCGGCTCATGCCGGGCTTGCGCGGCACGCCGGCGGTGACGATGCAGACCTTGGCGTTGTCGAGCGCCTCGTAGGAGTTCGCGCCGGTGTAGTGCGCGTCAAAACCGTCGACCGGCGAGGATTGCGCGATGTCGAGCGCCTTGCCCTGCGGCACGCCCTCGGCGATGTCGAACATCACCACGTCGCCGAGTTCTTTCAGGCCGATGAGATGAGCCAGCGTTCCGCCGATCTGACCGGAGCCAATCAAAGCAATCTTGTCGCGCGCCATGTGAACCTGTCCTTTAGACACGTAAGGAGGGGAAAACTGAGAGGGTGGTTATCCCTTTCGCCTCCCCCGTTCAAGTCGCCGAATGCTCAATTGTCGGGCTTGCCGAGAATTGGGGCGCGCAACGATAACGCTGTCATTCCGGGGCGCCCGCGCCATTGCGCGGGCGAACCCGGAATCTCGAACTTGTGGCGCGGGATTCCGGGTTCGCGCTGACGCGCGCCCCGGAATGACTGGGTTGGGAAATAGGACCTAAGTCTCCACCAGACCCTTGGTGGAGCCGCTTGCGGTGGAATCCTTGCGGCCGTGCGGCTGCGCCAGATAGGATTCCGAGCTCATCTCGATCAGGCGCGAAGACGTGCGCTTGAACTCGTTCGCCTCGTTGCCTTCGTTCGCCAGGTACAGCGACACCGGATTGGCTTCGGCCGAGGCCATCAGCTTCACGGCATTGTCATAGAGCGTGTCGATCAGCGTGATGAAGCGCTTGGCGGCGTTGCGCTCGGCGAAGTCCATCACTGGAATATGGTCGACCAGAATGGTGTGATAGTCGTGCGCGAGCCTTAAGTAGTCGGATGCGCCGAGCGGCTTCTCGCAGAGATCGGCGAACGAGAACCGCGCCACGCCGTGCGCCGAGCACGGCACGTGCAGGATGCGGCCCTTGATCGAAATATCGCGCGACTTGCATTTGGCATGGCCGGTCATCTTCGCCCAGGCGCGATCGAGCGCGGCATCGGCGTCGGCATCGGCCGGCACCAGCCACATCTTGACGCCCTGAAGTTTCTCCAAACGAAAGTCGGTGCGCGCATCGAGCCGCAGCACGTCCATGTGATCGTTGATCTGCGCGATGAAGGGAAGGAACAGCGCTCGGTTGAGTCCGCCCTTGTAGAGATCGTCGGGGGCGACGTTCGACGTCGCCACCACCACCGTGCCGAGCTCGAACAGTTTTGCGAACAGCCGCCCCAGGATCATCGCGTCCGCAATGTCGGTGACGTGGAATTCGTCGAAGCAGAGCAGCCAGCTCTCCTCGAAGATCGCATGCGCCGTCAGCGCGATCACATCGCCATCGGCGATCTCGCCGCGGGCGATGTTCTGGCGATAGCCGTAGATGCGCTCATGCACCTCGGCCATGAATTCGTGGAAATGCGCGCGGCGCTTGTGCGCGACGGAGGCGTGCTGAAAGAACAGATCCATCAGCATGGTCTTGCCGCGTCCGACCTCGCCGTGGATGTAGAGCCCGCGCGGCGCATCGTCCTTGTCGCCGTTGCGGAACAGGCGGCCGAGCAGGCCCGGCTTGCGCGTGGGGTTATAGCTCGCAAGCCGCTGGTCCAGCGCCGCATAGGCCTCCGCGACCTCGGCCTGGGCCGCATCCGGCTCGATCGCGCCGGACGAGACCAGCGCCTGGTATTCGCTTCGGAACGATGAATTTAGGGTGGAGAGCATGGCCCCTTACCGCCAGAGACCGGCCGAAAATGCAAGCCGAGAATTGGTGCCAGGGGGTATGCGCTGGTGGGAATACGGCGCCGTCAAGGCGCCGTATTCTGGAATGCCAGCGTCAACGAAGGCTTCCGGCGGCAGCGGCCGCCTACGCACACAGCTCGTAGGCATCCTCGACCACATAGGGCCCGCCGCCGGTGGAGGCACGCGACGAGAACAGCACGAACCGTTCCGCCATGAACGCCTTGCTGGGGAAGTAGCCGCGCAGCGAGAGATAGTCGGCGACGTCCTGGTCCGAGGCGTCGTGCAGCCGCGCCAGCGTGACGTGCGGAATGAACTTGCGCCCTTCCGGATCGAGGCCGATGCGCTGCATCATCCGCTCCAGCTCGGCCTGCAATTCCATCAGCGGCTTGCTCGGCGCGATGGTTGCGACCACCGCGCGCGGCTTGCGGCCGCCGAAGCTCGTGAGCCCCTGCAACTTCACCTCGAACGGCTTGCGGTCGACGCGAAACAGCAGCGAGGCGATCTCGTTGGCGGAGACGCCGTCGATATCGCCGATGAAGCGCAGCGTGACGTGATAATTTTCGGGATCGATCCAGCGGGCGCCGGGAAGGCCGCCCCGCAAGTTGGAAAGTGTCTGACCGACCTCGGCCGGAATTTCCAGACCAGTAAACAAGCGTGGCATCGTTGAGCACTCCCGATGCTTGGACATGCGCCTTGAAAAGGCCCATGTCCAAATTAGAGCCGGCGACGAATCACCGGTAACCTGATTCCTATCGCAGTTATGTGACTCTGCGAAGCAGTGCGCGGGCTACTCCGGGAAAACCCTGGGAATTAGGGTTAGCTTTGCCTGCTTTTCAACGCCGTTGCCCGCTTATCGCGCCTAGGAATGCCTCCACGGTGGGCATGATGTTCTTGACGATGATGTCGACGCCCGCGGGCGTCGGGTGAATGCCGTCGGCCTGGTTGAGCTTGGCGTCGGCCGCAACGCCGTCGAGGAAGAACGGATAGAGCGGCACGTCGAATTTTTTCGCCAGATCCGGATAAATCGAATTGAAGCGCGCGGCATAGTCGGCCCCGTAGTTCGGCGGCGCCAGCATGCCGCACAGCATCACCGCAACGCCGCGCGCCTTCAGCCGCGCCACGATGTCGCTGAGCGCCGCGCGCGTGACGTCGGGGTCGAGCCCGCGCAGCGCATCGTTGGCCCCGAGCTCGACGATGACGCCCTCGGTTCCCTCCGGCACCGACCAATCGAGCCGGTCGCGGCCCCCGGACGAGGTGTCGCCGGACACTCCGGCATTGATCATATCGAGGGCTATACCCTTGTCTCGCAAGGCTTTTTGGAGCTTCATGGGAAACGCATCCTGGCCCTGAAGGCCGAGGCCCGCACTCAAGGAGTCGCCGAGCACAACGAGCTTGATCGGCGGTTTGGCCTGCGCGCTGGCGCCGGCAATCCCCGTCATCAAAGCGACCATCAACACGGCTATGTGCATGAAGAATCCGTAACGCCTCTCGACCGCGTGCGCGGAGTTGCCATATGACCGGACCATGGACAGTCGCATCGAATCCTCTTCGCTGGCCGGCACGACGCCGGACACCATCTCCATCGCCAACGTCAATCTCTCACTGGGCACGGGCGCGGCACGCGTTCACATTCTCAAGGATATCAGCCTTCGGGTCGGCCGTAGCGAAGCGATCGGCCTGATCGGCCCCTCAGGCTCGGGCAAATCCACGCTGCTGATGGTGATGGCGGGGTTGGAGCGTCCTGATAGCGGAGAGGTGGTGGTCAGCGGCACGCCTTTCAATGCCCTCGACGAGGATGCGCTCGCCCGCTTCCGCGGCCGCGAGGTCGGCATCGTCTTCCAGTCCTTTCACCTGATCCCGACCATGACGGCGCTGGAGAACGTCGCGGTACCGCTGGAGCTGGCCGGCAATCCGGATGCGGCCAAGCGCGCCGCGCAGGAGCTGCAATCGGTCGGGCTCGGCGATCGCCTGCATCACTATCCCTCGCAACTCTCGGGCGGCGAGCAGCAGCGTGTCGCGCTCGCCCGCGCGCTGGCGCCGGACCCTGCGATCCTGGTCGCCGACGAACCCACCGGCAATCTCGACGAAGCGACGGGAAAGCAGATCGTCGATCTCATCTTCGGCAAGCATGCAGAGCGCGGCATGACGCTGGTGCTGGTGACCCATGATTCCGCGCTCGCGCATCGCTGCGATCGCGTGATCCGCCTGCGCTCCGGGCGCATCGATACGCAGTATTCCCAGTCATGACCCTCGCCGCTGAACCGTTCGCGCCAAAACCGTTCGTGCGACGTGGCGCGGCCGCGCTGTCGCTGCGCTATGCGCTGCGCGAACTGCGCGGCGGCCTGCGCGGCTTCTACGTCTTCATCGCCTGCATCGCGCTCGGGGTGATGGCGATTGCCGGCGTCGGCTCGGTTGCCGCGAGTCTCAGCGAGGGCCTGGCGCGCGAAGGCCGCACGCTGCTGGGCGGCGACGCCTCGTTCGTGCTGTTCCAGCGCGAGGCAAAGCCCGAGGAGATCGCCTTCCTGCGCTCGCGCGGCACGGTGTCGATCGCCGCAACCTTGCGCGGCATGGCGCGTGCGGCCGACGGCAAGCTCGCGCTGGTCGAGATGAAGGCGGTCGACGACAATTACCCGATGCTCGGCCAGTTGACGCTGACGCCGCCTTTGCCGCTGTCCGATCTTCTGGCGGAGCGCGACGGCGCGTTCGGTGCCGCCGCGGATCCGACGCTGCTGGCGCGGCTTTCCCTCAGGACCGGCGACCGCGTCACCATCGGCAACGCGACCTTCCAGATCCGCAGCGCGGTCGAGGCCGAGCCCGACAAGCTCGCCGGCGGCATCGGCTTTGGCCCGCGTTTCCTGATCAGCGAGGAAGCCTTGCGCGCCACCGGCCTGATCCAGCCCGGCAGCCTGGTGCGCTGGGTCTATCGCGTCAAACTGCCTGACAGCGCCAACAGCGAGCGCGCGACCGAGGCCTTCATCAGCGACGCCCGCAACGCGGCGCCGCAGGCCGGCTGGGAAATCCGCAGCCGCTCCAATGCCTCGCCGCAGCTCGAGCGCAATATCAGCCGCTTCACCCAGTTCCTGACGCTGGTCGGCCTCGCCGCGCTTCTGGTCGGAGGTGTCGGCGTCGCCAATGCCGTGAAGAGCCATATCGACCGCCGGCTCGAGGTGATCGCGGCATTCAAGGCCGTCGGCGCGACGGGACGTGACGTGTTCGGCATTTATTTCGCGCAGGTGATCCTGCTCGCCGGGATCGGCTCGGTGATCGGGCTCGCGCTTGGCGCAGCGCTCCCCTTCGCCATCGTCGGCCTGTTCGGAAAGCTGTTGCCGCTGCCGGTGATCCCGGCCGTGCATGCCGATGAGCTGGCACTCTCCTTCGTCTATGGCCTGCTCACCGCGCTCGCCTTCGGCCTGTGGCCGCTCGGGCGCGTCCATGACGTGCCTGTGGCCGCGCTGTTTCGCGACACGATCAGCGCCGAATGGCACCGACCGCGCTGGCGCTATCTCGCCTTCATGGCCGTCGTGGTCGCGCTTCTCGTCGCGGTCGTGATCGGACTGTCCTTCGACAAGCGCATCGCCACGGTGTTCGTGCTCTCGTCCGTCGTGGTGTTTGCGGTCCTGCGCGGCATCGCGGGCCTGTTGATGACGATCGCGCGGCGATTGCCCCGCACGCGGCTGCCGATGCTGCGGCTTGCGATCGCGAACATCCACCGTCCCGGCGCGCTGACGCCGTCCGTGGTGCTGTCTCTGGGCCTCGGTCTCGCCGTGCTCGTCACCATCACCCAGATCGACGGCAATCTGCGCCGGCAGTTTCTCGCGGCGCTGCCGGACCGGGCGCCATCGTTCTACTTCATCGACATCCCGAGCGCGCAGGCGGAACAATTCGACGGCTATCTGCGCCAGATCGCGCCGGGGGCGAGAGTCGAGGACGTGCCGATGCTGCGCGGCCGCATCGTCGCCGCACGCGGTGTCAAGGCCGAGGACCTCAAGCCTGCGACCGACGCCGAATGGGTGCTGCAAAGCGACCGCGGCCTGACCTACACCAGCGAACTGCCGAAGGGCTCCAAGGTGGTCGAGGGCGAATGGTGGCGCGCCGACTATTCCGGCCCCCCGCTGGTCTCGATGGAGAAGAAGATCGCCGACGGGCTCGGGCTCAAGCTCGGCGACGATGTCGTCGTCAACGTGCTCGGCCGCGACATTCCCGCGAAAATCTCCAACCTGCGCAACATCGACTGGCAGGGGCTCGGCATCAATTTCGTTCTGGTGTTCTCGCCCAATGCCTTCAAGGGCGCGCCGCACACCCATATCGCGACGCTGACCGAACCGGGCGGCGATGCGGCCGGCGACGGCAAGATCATCAAGCAGGTCGCCGACGCCTATCCAATGGTAACGAGCGTGCGGGTCCGCGAGGTCATGGAGACCGTCGGCTCGGTCGTCACCAATCTCACGCTCGCGATCCGCGGCGCCAGCGCGGTGACGTTGATCTCCGCCATCCTGGTGCTGGGCGGCGCGCTCGCCGCCGGCCATCGCCACCGGGTCTATGACGCCGTGATCCTGAAGACGCTGGGCGCGACGCGGCTGCGGCTGCTCGGCGCCTATGCCCTCGAATATCTCCTGATCGGCCTTGCCACCGCCGTGTTCGGCGTCATCGCCGGCAGCATCGCGGCCTGGATGATCGTGACCCGGCTGATGACGCTGACTTTCGTCTGGCAGGCCGGCAGCGCGGCCGGCGTGGTCGCCTCGGCGCTCGTCGTCACGGTCGGGCTCGGGCTTGCCGGAACGCTGCTGGCGCTGAACCAAAAGCCCGCCACGGTGTTGCGGAATTTGTGACAAATTGAAGCGGGCGCGGGCGCGGCACCCCCAATCCGGGGGATTTTCCGGGGTTAACCGCGATGGCGTGTCAGGATTGCGCGGCCATGGCGACATTCAGCCGCGCGTGAACGCTTGCAGCGAATGTGTTAGTTTCCCACATATCAGGTGGGTTCGGATCCCCGATTGTTATGCAAAATTAATGTCGGCAGACATCGGTATCCGGGATAGAGTTTTGACGACCCGGCGGCGCCAGCCCTTGCGCCCCGACCAACCAACGGGAATTCGACCATGTCGGACCTAGACCGCAACTACGCTTCTCCTTTCGGCAGGGCCGCCGGGCGTGTCGACGCCGCGACGGTCGATGCCGGCCTGCGCGCATACATGCTGCGCATCTACAATTACATGAGCATCGGCTTGGCCATCACCGGCCTCGCCGCGCTCGGTGTCTACATGGCGGCCGTGACCAACGACCCGTCGGGCGCTGCCGCGAAGATCGGCAACGCGTTCCTGACGCCGTTCGGCTACGCGATGTTCGTGAGCCCGCTGAAATGGCTGTTCATCCTGGCGCCGCTCGCCATGGTGTTCGTGATCTCGGCCGGCATCAACCGCCTCGCCCCCTCGACCGCCCAGATCCTGTTCTGGGTGTTCTCGGCGCTGATGGGCATCTCGTTGTCCTCGATCTTCCTGGTGTTCACGCACACCTCGATCGTGCGGGTGTTCTTCATCACCGCGGCCACCTTCGGCGCGCTGAGCCTCTACGGCTACACCACCAAGCGTGACATGAGCGGAATGGGATCGTTCCTGTTCATGGGCCTGATCGGCATCATCATCGCGAGCCTCGTCAACCTGTTCCTGGCGAGCTCGGCGCTGCAGTTCATCGTCTCGGTGGTCGGCGTGCTGGTGTTCGCGGGCCTCACCGCCTGGGACACCCAGCGGCTGAAGAACGACTACATCTACGGCTACGCCTCGGCCGGCGGTGACATTGCCGAACGCGCGGCGATCACCGGTGCGCTGTCGCTGTATTTGAACTTCATCAACCTGTTCACGCTGCTGCTGCAGCTCCTCGGCCAGCGCGACTAGGCTCTGAGACGAGTGAACGACACGAGCCCCGGCCCATGGCCGGGGTTTTTGTTTTGGCAGTCTCTCCGTCATGCCCGGGCTTGTCCCGGGCATCCACGAGCTGTGCGACCGCGAGCAAGAAAGGCCGTGGATGGCCGGGACGAGCCCGGCCATGACGTATGCGGAAACACTCGTTGCCCGTCGCGACACCGCTGCTATCTTCGCTCGCATGCCCACACCTGAAATCAGGCCCACGACCGAGGCCGACCTTCCCGCCATCACCGCCATCTACGAGCACGCCGTACGCGAGGGCACTGCGACCTTCGAGCTCGAGCCGCCCGACCTCGCCGAGATGACGCGCCGCTACAAGGCGCTGACAGATGGCGGCTACCCCTATTTCGTCGCCGTGCTCGATGGCCGCATTGCCGGCTATGCCTATGCCGGCGCCTACCGGCCGCGGCCGGCCTATCGCTTCACGGTGGAGAACTCGATCTATCTCGAGCCGTCGTTCCATCGCCGCGGCATCGGCGCGGCGCTGTTGCAGCGGCTGATCGTGGAATGCGAGGCGCGCGGCTTCCGCCAGATGATCGCCGTGATCGGCGATTCCGCCAATGCCGGCTCGATCGGCGTGCACACCCGCGCCGGCTTCAAGATGATCGGCACGCATCCCAATGTCGGCCTGAAGTTCGGCCGCTGGCTGGACACGGTGATGATGCAGCGCGACCTCGGCGAGGGCGGGCGCACGGTGCCGGCGGATCGATAGCTGCCGTAAGGTGGGCAAAGCAAAGCGTGCCCACCACTTCTGTTGCAATTGTCGAAAGATGGTGGACACGGCGCGCGAGAGCGCGCCTTTGCCCACCCTTGTATTAGCGCGCCGGATTACAATGGCCTGGTTCCGTGAGGAATGGCCCAGCCCGGGCGGCCACCCGAGCTGGGCCGCCGATCGATCGGATCGATGCCCACCGAAGCCTTGAGGGCTGCGTTTCGTAGCAAGATCGCGATCGGCACTTCATCGGGACCCGCATGGTTGAACGAACTTCAGGTTCGCATCACAAGGGAGGGTCGAGGAAGATGGCCAAGCGTATCACGATCTGTGCCGGGATCGATACCGGCAAGCGCAAACTTGACGTGGCAGTCGATGGCTGTTCGGAGCCGTTGCAGGTCGAGAACACACCGGAAGGCTACAAGGTGCTGGTGGAATGGTTGCAGCGCCGGAAGGTCAAACGGGTCGGGATCGAGGCGAGCGGGGGCTATGAGCGGGCGGTCGTCGCCGAGCTGCGACGCAAACGTTTTGTCGTCGTGGTCTTTCAGCCGGTCCAGGTGCGCGCCTTTGCCATGTTCCACCTGCAGCGGGCCAAGAATGACAAGATCGATGCAGCGCTGATTGCAGCCTGCACCGCCGCGGCCAAGAAGATCCACCCCGCTCCGGATCCTCGGCTGGGGCCCTTTGCCGAGCATCTGACAATGATCGAGCAGATCGGAGAGGATATTGCAAAGCTCAAAAACCGGTTGGAGAGCTGCCGCAACGCGCGTATCCAGAAGCTCTGGAAGGAGCAGATTGCTCTCTTGGCCAGGCACAAACGAGCCGAGTTCAAGGCTCTGGTGGCAGCGATCCGCAAGCATCGCGATCTCGCCGAACGGCTCGATCTGATCTACGGCGTCGCCGGCAGCGGCCTTCCGACTGCGGTTTCCATCCTGATCAGGATGCCCGAGATTGGCCAGGTCACGCGCGAGCAAGCCGCAGCCCTCGTCGGGCTTGCGCCTTACGACAACGACAGCGGCGATCACGTTGGCGTCCGTCACATCGAAGGCGGGCGCGAACGCTTGCGCCGGGCGCTCTACACCGCGGCTCTACCGGCATCATTCCGCTGGAATCCGCAGCTCATGGCCCTGTACAACCGGCTGATCGCCGCCGGCAAGGGCCACAAGCGCGCGCTCATCGCCTGTGCCAGGAAGCTGCTCGTCGTCATCAACGCCGTCGTCGCACGCGGAACGCCGTGGCTCGCCGAACCGCCCAAAATCGCGAGCGTGCCCGCCACCTGATCGCGTTTCTTTGTTCGGCCGAAGCACCGTTTCTTCGTCCCGACCTGCCCTCGCAAATGACGCCGCGCACAGCGGCCGTCAAGGCTGGCCGTCGTGCCGGCCTCGCCTCACATCCGCCGCTGCCAGGCCACGCCTTGACGGCCACGAGCACGGCGTCATCCTCCCGGCAATCGGACGTCGCTTTAATGGTTGCTACGACGGCAGAACCAGCGGCTAAACCACCGCCAGCTTGCGATCGATCGCGAGCAGCACGCGCTCGAGTTCGTGGCCGCGGCGCAGGATCAGGCCGGTCGCCGAGATCACGCTGTACATGCCCTGCTTGCGCGCGAGCCGCGGGTCTTTCTCGATGCGGTAGATCGGTACTTCGGAGGCGCGGCGATAGACCGAGAACACGGCGCGGTCCTTCAGGAAGTCGATGGCATAGTCGCGCCACTCGCCGTCGGCGACCATGCGCCCATAGAGGTTGAGGATGCGATGCAATTCGAGCCGGTTGAACGTCACCCGGCCCGGTTGGGAACTCGCAGCGGCGCCTCGCGCCACTGCGCGCTGCTCGCTCGGATCGGCATCCTCCGACATCAGACTCATGGAGCGCCTCCTGTCGCTTCAAATCCATGACCGGCGGCCGTAAACACCGTCCCGGAACCCCGGATCATGACAGTTACATGATTGCGCCAACCGCGGCCGGCCGCAAGGGGCGCCTACCCGCACGGCTCCAGATCGCATCGCAAACACACCTTCCGGCTGTGGAACTTGCTCGCGACATACCGTCACGGGATCGTTAGCAGGAATCATAGTCTCGCCGCTTTTCCGCCTAGCGCCTGCCGCCCTGCACTGCGAAAAGATTCGTGTGCGTTGGCCCGGTCCTTTCGGTTCCGGATTCCTCAGCCCCCAGCCCCCCGGGGTCGTCGGGATCGGGCCTGTTCGCACGAAGGAGGACCAACGCGAGTTGGTCCTTTTTTGTTGTGTCGGGATGTTTCTCCCAACCTCTCTCCACCTCCCCCACTGTCTCCCCTCATCCTGAGGGGCTTGCGCAGCAAGCGTCTCGAAGGATCGAGGCCGATCATCTGTCAGCGCAGGCCTGCTTGGTTCGAGACGCGCGCAACAGCGCGCTCCTCACCATGAGGCGTGAGAGCGAGTCCTAATTCTGGACGGCGAGAGAAGCTGATCAGTGCAGCGACGTGTACGCCGCGCCCAGCATGGGCCCGGGCTTCTCGCGGCTGCCATCCTGGATATAGACCACCGCGCCATCGACGCCCTCGTGCGCGAGGTTCTCCAGCGGCACGGTCCAGTTTTCCGGAGTGCCGTTCCAGTCGCCGACCTTCAGAAGGTTGCGCACCACGTTGTGGTAGGTGATCTGCTGTCCGCGATTTTCGCCGCGGCTGATCGCGATCGGCACCGCCTTGGTGATCGAGCAGATCCAGACCTCGCCATGCGAGACGGCCGGCTCCTTGCTCGCCGCCACCGAAACATTGAGCTGCTTGCCGGCGAGCGACATCGACACCGGCACGCTCATCACGGTGTCGCCCTTGGCGGTCTTCGCGATCGCGCTCTCGATACCGGCGCGGTCGCTGCCGATGACATGCGCGGAGCCGTTGACGACGACCTGCGGCGTGTAGACCTCACGATCGCCGCGCATCCGCGAATAGGCGCGCTGCCGCGCAGAGAAACGTGAATCCGCCAGCGTGTCCTTCCAGCCGAGATAATCCCAGTAGTCGATCGGCATGCTGAGCGCGATGATCGAGGGATCGTTGGAGAGCTCGCCGATGATCTTATCGGCGGGCGGACAGGACGAGCAGCCCTGCGAGGTGAAGAGCTCGACGACCGCGCGGGGATCCGCCTGGGCGGGACGAATGACGGCGATGATCGCGCAGACACCGAGTGCACCGGACCAGATTGCGCCGGACCAACGCGAGATCGAATTAGAGGCCATCATTGTAGTCATGTTGAACGCCGCACACCTAGCTGATGTCGAGGGGATTCTATCGCCGACTGGTCACCGTAGTCTTACGGATAAATCTTGCGCGCACGGTGCGCTCCGCATCGTCCGAGGCGAAGACCTTTCGCCGGACGCGCCCATCTGGAACATACCGCAAACGAACAAAGGCGGCCCTTGATAGGCCGCCTTCGCTTAACCTTCTACTCACTTCGCAGTGAGCCATCGTTCACAAATCCGCGCTTACGCCGCGAGTTTGCGCAGCACATAGTGCAGGATACCGCCGTTGCGATAGTAGTCGAGCTCGTCCAGCGTATCGATGCGGCAGAGCAGCGAGACGCGCTGCAGCGAGCCGTCGGCCGAGACGATCTCTGCGGTCAGCTTCTGGCGCGGCTTGAGGTCGCCGACGAGGCCGCGCAGCGTGACCTTCTCGTCGCCCTTCAGACCAAGCGACTGCCAGGAAGTGCCTTCCTCGAAGGTGAGCGGCAGCACGCCCATGCCGACCAGGTTGGAGCGATGGATGCGCTCGAAGCTCTGGCACACCACGGCGCGAACGCCGAGCAGACGCGTGCCCTTCGCCGCCCAGTCGCGCGAGGAGCCGTTGCCGTATTCAGCGCCGGCGAACACCACCAGCGGCACGTTCTCCTGCTGATACTTCATCGCGGCGTCGTAGATCGACATCTGCTCGCCGTCGGGCCAGTGCTTGGTGAGACCACCTTCCGGGATGTTGCCGTCGGCGCCCTTGAGCATGAAATTCTTGATGCGGATGTTGGCGAAGGTGCCGCGCATCATCACTTCATGGTTGCCGCGCCGCGTGCCGTACTGGTTGAAGTCGGCGGGACGCACCTGATGCTCGCTGAGATACTTGCCCGCAGGCGAGGTGAGCTTGATCGAGCCGGCCGGCGAGATGTGGTCGGTGGTGATCTTGTCGCCGAACATGGCGAGGATGCGCGCCTCGACGATGTCGGTGACCGGCTCCGGCTCCTTCTTCATGCCATCGAAATAGGGCGGGTTCTGCACATAGGTCGAGCTCATGTTCCAGCGATAGGTCTCGCTCTCGACCGTCTTGATCTTGCGCCAGTTGGTGTCGCCCTTGAACACGTCGGCATACTTCTTCTTGAAGATCGACGCGGTCACGAACTTCTTCATGAAGGCGTTGATCTCTTTCGTCGTCGGCCAGATATCCTTCAGGTACACCGGCTTGCCGTCCTTGCCCTCGCCAAGCGGCTCGGTGGCAAGGTTCTTGGTCACGCTGCCGGCGAGCGCGTGGGCGACGACGAGCGGCGGCGAAGCCAGATAGTTCGCCTGCACGTCCGGCGAGACGCGGCCTTCGAAGTTGCGGTTGCCGGAGAGCACGGCGGCCGCGACGATGCCGTTGTCGTTGATCGACTTCGAGATCTCTTCCGGCAGCGGACCGGAATTGCCGATGCAGGTGGTGCAGCCGAAGCCGACCAGGTTGAAGCCGACCTTGTCGAGATCGGTCTGGAGACCGGAATCGGCGAGATAGGCTGCGACCACCTGGCTACCGGGAGCCAGCGAGGTCTTCACCCACGGTTTTGCCTTGAGGCCTTTCGCTGCGGCGTTGCGGGCCAGCAGGCCAGCGCCGATCAGCACGCTCGGATTCGAGGTGTTGGTGCAGGAGGTAATCGCGGCGATCACGACGTCGCCATGGCCGATCTCGAAATTCTTGCCTTCGACGGCAAAGCGCTTCGCGGGCTCTTCGGTCTTCTTGTACTCATTGCTGAGCGCGAGCGAGAAGCCTTCGGATACCGCGGGCAGCGCGATGCGACCTTCGGGGCGCTTGGGACCGGCCATCGAGGGCACGACGTCGCCGAGGTCCAGCGTCAGCGTTTCCGTGAACACCGGATCAGCCGACTTGGCGGTGCGGAACAGCCCCTGCGCCTTGGCATAGGCCTGCACCAGCGCAACGCGCGGCGCCGCGCGCCCCGACGTCTTGAGGTAGTCGATCGCGGCATCGTCGACGGGGAAGAAGCCGCAGGTCGCGCCGTATTCGGGTGCCATGTTGGCGATGGTGGCCTTGTCGGCGACCGAGAGATGGTCGAGGCCGGGGCCGAAGAACTCGACGAACTTGCCGACCACGCCGAGCTTGCGCAGCATCTGCGTCACGGTCAGCACGAGGTCGGTCGCGGTGACGCCTTCCTTCAGCGCACCCTTCAGCTTGAAGCCGACGACGTTCGGCAGCAGCATCGACAGCGGCTGGCCGAGCATGCAGGCTTCCGCCTCGATGCCGCCGACGCCCCAGCCGAGCACGGCGAGACCGTTGACCATGGTGGTGTGGGAGTCAGTACCGACAAGGGAATCCGGATAGGCCACCTCGAAGGTGCCGGTCTTCTTGCCGACCGTCATCTTCTCCTTCTTGGTCCAGACCGTCTGGGAGAGATATTCGAGATTGACCTGGTGGCAGATGCCGGTGCCGGGCGGCACGACGGAGAAATTCGAGAACGCCTTCTGGCCCCACTTCAGGAACTCATAACGCTCCTGGTTCTGCTTGTATTCCTCGGTGACGTTCTTGGCGAAGGCCTTGTTGTCGCCGAAGAAGTTCACAATCACGGAGTGGTCGATGACGAGATCGACGGGCACCAGCGGGTTGATCTTCTCGGCATCGCCGCCGAGCTTCTGCATCGCGTTGCGCATCGCGGCGAGGTCGACCACCGCCGGCACGCCGGTGAAATCCTGCATCAGCACGCGCGCCGGGCGGAACGCGATCTCATGCTCCAGCGACTTCTTGCGCAGCCATTTGGACACCGCGACGATGTCCTCCTTCTTGACCGAGCGGCCGTCCTCGTTGCGCAGCAGGTTCTCGAGCAGGACCTTCATCGAATAAGGGAGCTTTGAAATCCCCTTCAGACCATTCTTCTCGGCGGTCGGCAGGCTGTAATAGACATAGGTCTTGGCGCCGACCTTGAGGGTCTTTTTGCATTTGAAGCTGTCGAGCGAGGTCATGTAGGAAATCCCAATTGTTAGTTATACCCGGCAGAGGGTACTTTAACACCGTCAGCGAATCCGGCTGGGTCGCTTGCAGGAGCGAGTGGAGTGCTGCATCAAGTTCCGGGCTTATAGAAGCTTTCTAACCGCACCGCCACAAGGACGATCGTGCCGCAGCAATCCGGGAGCCTCAAATTCTGCTGCGCTACCCCAAGTTTTCTTGAGGGCCAGCGGTGAAGGGGTCGACCAGAGGCGGCATGCAGCTCTCAGGGCATGGCATCAGATGCGTGCGGGGCGGCCGGGAGGTGTTTGCCGGCCTCGATTTTGCGGCCGCCTCCGGCGAGGCGCTGGCAGTCGTGGGGCGCAACGGCTCCGGCAAGACCTCGCTGCTGCGCCTGATCGCGGGGCTGCTGGTTCCGGCCGGGGGCACGATCGAGCTTTCCGGCGGCGACAGCGAGCTGAGCTTGGCCGAACAATGCCACTATCTCGGCCACCGCGACGCGCTGAAGCCGGCGCTGAGCGTGGCGGAAAACCTCGCATTCTGGGCCGATTTTCTGGGTGGCGAGCGCTTCGACGTAGCGATGAGCCTTGCGACCGTCGGCCTCGACCACGCCACCCATCTGCCGGCCGCCTTCCTCTCCGCCGGCCAACGCCGCCGCCTCTCGCTCGCCCGCCTGCTGGCGGTCCGCCGCCCGGTCTGGCTGCTGGACGAGCCGACCACCGCGCTCGACGTCGCCGGCCAGGAGATGTTTTGCGGGTTGATGCGGGAACATCTGGAGCGCGGCGGCGTGATCATCGCCGCCACCCACATTCCGCTCGGGATCGACGCGCGGGAGCTGCGGATCGGAGGTGTGGCGTGAGCTACGTCGACCCTCAGCTTTCCTGCTCTTGTCCCTCGCGCTCCGAGTCTTCGTGGCCGTCGGGCCTCGCTTTCCCCGTCCCCTCCCCCCTTGTGGGGGAGGGCCAGGGAGGGGGGTGCCACACGGCAGGCTCTCGCGGTTTGAGCGCTGAGGATGCGGGAGCTCCGCTGCCCGCCATCCGTGTCCGACGAGCACCCTCCCCGGGGCTACCCCCCTCCCCCGCCCTCCCCCACAAGGGGGGAGGGAGCGCAGCCTGCGCGTGGCAGGCGGCGAACGTCTCCACGTCCGTCGGGGGCACCCCATGACCGCCCTCTCAGCCCTCATTCGTCGCGACGTCCGGATTGCCCTGCGGGTGGGCGGCGGGGCACTGATTGGGGTGTTGTTCTTCCTGACCGTGGTGGTGCTGATGCCGTTTGCGGTGGGGCCGGATCTGGCGCTGCTGTCGCGGCTGGGGCCGGCGATCCTGTGGCTGGGAGCGCTGCTGGCGAGCCTGCTCACCCTCGACCGTCTCTTCATGGCCGACCACGAGGACGGCTCGCTCGACCTGATCACGATGAGCCGGACACCACTGGAACTCGCCTGCGCTGCCAAGGCGCTGGCGCATTGGCTGGCCGCCGGCCTGCCGCTGATTGTCGCAACCCCCGTGCTCGGCCTCCTGCTCAATCTCGACATGGTTGCAACCGGCGCGGTGGCCCTGACGCTGCTGGCGGGAACGCCGGCCCTGACCTTCACCGGCATGATCGGCGCCGCACTGGCCGTGACGCTGCATCGCGGCGGGCTGTTGATGGCGGTATTGGTGCTGCCGCTGTCGATTCCGGTGCTGATCTTCGGCGTCGCGGCCTCCCAAGCCGTGATCGTCGGACCGATGTCATTCGGCGCCCCGTTCTCGATCCTGTGCGCGCTCTCGCTCGTCAGCCTGGTGATCGGCCCGTTTGCCGCGGCGGCAAGCCTCCGGCACGGGCTGGACTGATCTTGACCCCGATCAACTTTCGCTTCGCACTTTCGTGCTGATTGCCTGCGGCCCCTCACCATGATTATCAGGTGACCATGACGCTGATCGACCTCGCCAACCCCTCGCGGTTCCTTGCGCTGACGGCGCGCGTGCTGCCGTGGCTTGCGGGGGCGACCGTGATCCTGCTCGCGCTTGGCCTCTATCAATCGGCGCTGGCGCCGGACGACTATCAGCAGGGCGCCACCGTGAAGATCATGTTCATCCATGTGCCCAATGCCTGGCTGTCGATGTTCGTCTGGGGCGTCATGAGCGTGGCCTCGCTCGGCACACTGGTGTGGCGGCATCCGCTCGCCGACGTCGCCGCGAAGGCGGCCGCGCCGATCGGCGCCGCCTTCACCTTCCTCGCGCTGCTCACCGGCTCGCTATGGGGCCGGCCGATGTGGGGCACCTATTGGGAATGGGATGCGCGGCTGACCTCGGTGCTGATCCTGTTCCTGATGTATCTCGGCCTGATGGCGCTGTGGCGCGCGGTCGAAGATCCCTCGCGCGCGGCGCGGGCCGCTGCGGTGCTGACGCTGGTCGGCGCGATCAATCTGCCGATCATCAAGTTCTCGGTCGACTGGTGGAACACGCTGCATCAGCCGGCCTCGGTGATGCGCATGGGTGGCTCGACGCTCGACAAGTCGTTTTTGATTCCCCTGCTCGTGATGGCGATCGCGTTCACGCTTTTGTTCGTCACGCTGCACCTGGCGGCGATGCGCAACGAGATTTTGCGCCGCCGTGTCCGCTCCCTGCAAATGATGCAGGCGAGCCGTATGGCGTTTTCGAGCGAGTCAAGCGTCGGTTCGCGTGAAGACAACGCGTCAAAAGAAATTGGGGCCGCCTAACATGTCGCTCGGTCCCTACGCGTCCTTCATCGTGACGTCCTATCTCGCCGTGGCTATCGTGGTGTCGATCCTGATCGGCTGGATCATGATCGACTATCGCAACCAGACAGAACGCCTGCGTGAGCTGGACAAGAGCGGCGTCACCCGCCGTTCGGGCCGCAGCGCAACGGAGCTGCGATGAGCGATCACTCGACGCCCGCCACGCCGTCGCGCGGCACCTTCCTGGTGGTGCTGCCGCTGATCGCCTTCATCGGCCTTGCGCTGCTGTTCTGGTTCCGACTCGGCAGCGGCGATCCCTCGCGCATTCCCTCGGCGCTGATCGGCCGGCCTGCGCCGCAGATCGCGCTGCCGCAACTCGACGGCCTGCAAATTGGCGGCGCACAGGTGCCGGGCCTCGACCCGGCCGCGTTCATGGGCAAGGTCAGCCTGGTCAATGTCTGGGCCTCCTGGTGCGTGCCCTGTCACGACGAGGCGCCGCTCTTGACCGAGCTTGCCAAGGACAAGCGCTTCCAGCTCGTCGGCATCAACTACAAGGATGCGCCCGACAACGCGCGACGCTTCCTCGGCCGCTACGGCAATCCGTTCGGCGTCGTCGGCACGGATGCCAACGGCCGCGCCTCGATCGAATGGGGCGTCTACGGCGTGCCGGAAACCTTCGTCGTCGGGCGCGAAGGCAAGATCGCCTACAAGCTGGTCGGCCCGATCACGCCGGAGAATTTGCAGACCGTGCTCATGCCGCAGCTCGAGAAGGCGTTGAAGGCGGGATCGTAACGCCGGTCTCGTGCCCCGGACGCTGCGCAGCACGAAGTGATGCGCTGCAGGGCCGGGGCCCATGTTTCCACGATGCCGTTCCGGAGAGAGGCTGGGTCCCGGCTCGCGCTTCGCGCGTCCGGGACACGAGACCTACCCCTTCCGCACATCCCCCGCTTCGGCCTCGCTCGCTTCCAGCGAGACCGGCGCAATGTGATAGCGCTTGGTCAGCGGCATCTGCGCGATGGCGAAGATCATCGTCAGCGGCGTCACGCCGAAAACCTTGAAGTTGACCCAGAAATCCGTGCTCTGGGTGCGCCAGACGATTTCGTTGAGCACCGCCATGCCGGCGAAGAACAGCGCCCAGCGGAAGGTCAGGATGCGCCAACCCTGCGGCGTCAGGTTGAACATCTGGTCGAACATGATGGCGATGAAGGAGCGGCCGAACAACAGCCCGCCGCCGAGCACGGCCGCGAACAGGCCGTAGATGATGGTCGGCTTGACCTTGATGAAGGTCTCGTCGTGCAGCACCAGGGTCAGCGTACCGAACACCAGCACGATCGCGCCGGTGACCAGCGCCATGATCGGCACATGGCGCGTCACCACGTAGGAGGCGATTATCGCCGCCACGATCGCGACCATGAAGGCGCCGGTCGCGGCGAACAGATTGAACCTCGAATTCACGAAGAAAAATACGAGCAGCGGGCCGAGCTCGGTTGCCAGCTTGAACAGCGGATGCGGCTGGGTCTTGTCCATTTCAACTCTCAATTCCGGCGATCGCACGGGCGAAATCGCGCGCGGTGAACGGCGCGAGATCGTCGACGCCTTCGCCGACGCCGATGAAGTGCACCGGCAGTTTGAACTTTTCGGCCAGCGCCACCAGAATGCCGCCGCGCGCGGTGCCGTCGAGTTTCGTCATCACGAGGCCCGTAACACCGGCCGTGCGGTGGAACGCCTCGACCTGCGACAGCGCGTTCTGGCCGACCGTGGCGTCCAGCACCAAGAGCACCGCATGCGGCGCCGAGCTATCCACCTTGCGGATCACACGCACGACTTTTTCGAGCTCGTTCATCAGCTCGGCTTTGTTCTGCAACCGCCCGGCCGTGTCGACCAGCAGCACGTCGATCGCCTGCTCCTTGGCCGTCGTCAGCGCATTGAAGGCGAGGCTTGCCGAATCCGAGCCCTGCGCGCCGGCAATCACCGGCGTCCTGGTGCGCTCGCCCCAGACCTTGAGTTGCTCGATTGCGGCGGCACGAAACGTGTCGCCGGCCGCCAGCATCACCTTGCGGCCTTCGGACGCGAATTTCGCCGACAGCTTGCCGATGGTCGTGGTCTTGCCGGAGCCGTTGACGCCGACGACGAGGATGACGAAGGGCTTTTTCGCCGCATCGATCTCGAGCGCCTTGGCGACCGGGACCAGCACCTTCTCGACCTCGGTGGCGACGACGTCCTTCACCTCATCCGCCGAGATCGCCTTGTCGTAACGTCCTGTACCGACCGCGTCCGCGATCCGCACCGAAACCTCGGTGCCGAGGTCGGCGCGCAGCAGCACGTCCTCGATGTCGTCGAGCATGGCGCGGTCGAGCTTGCGCTTGGTGACGAGGTCGGCGACCGCGGTCCCGAGCGAGGCCGACGTGCGCTTCAGCCCGTTGGACAGGCGTCGCCACCAGCTCAGTTTGGGGGTGTCAGTGGTATCGTTCATGGTGGCGTGTTAGCCGTTCCGGCTCCTAAACGAAAGTCTCCAACGAAAGTCCTGATATTGCTCGATGTTCCCGAGTTGACCGCGGATGAAATCATAGCGCGCGTGCTTCACCGCGACGGGCTGATGCTGGTGATCGACAAGCCGGCGGGCCTTCCCGTCCATCGCGGCCCCAAGGGCGGGGCGAACCTGGAAGCATCCTTCGACGCGCTGCGCTTCGGCCTGCCGCGGCCCCCGGTGCTTGCCCACCGGCTGGACAAGGACACCTCCGGCTGCCTCGTGCTTGGGCGCCATCGCAAGGCGACCGCCTCGCTCGGCCTGTTGTTCAAGCACGGCAAGATCGGCAAGACCTATTGGGCCCTCGTCGAAGGCGGCCCGGCCGAGGACGAAGGCACGATCGACTTAGCCCTCGGTCGCCTCAATGCCGAGCGCGGCTGGTGGCAGAAGCCGGACCCGGAAGGCCAGAAGGCGATCACCAACTGGAAGGTGATGGGGCGGGCTGACGGCCTGAGCTGGCTCGCCATGGAACCGATTACCGGCCGCACCCATCAATTGCGGGTGCATTGCGCGGCGCAGGGCTGGCCGATCGTTGGCGACAACATCTACGGCAATGGCCCGCGCTTCGGCGAGCCGCGGCTGCATCTGCATTCGCGCGAAATCGTGGTGCCGGTCTCCCGCAACAAGGAGCCGGTGCGCGTGGTCGCCCCAGCGCCGCCGCACATGCAGGAGCGGCTCAGGACCTGCGGCTGGAACGGGGAATAGGTGCCGCCGTCGTTCACCTCTCCCGCTTGCGGGAGAGGTCGCGCCGAAGGCGCGGGTGAGGGCTTTCTCCTCTTGGAGGTTCTCGGTTGCGGAGACACCCTCTCCCCAGCCCTCTCCCGCAAGCGGGAGAGGGAGCCCACCGCGTTCGTGGCGGCAATCGAACCTGATCCCGGACCATGGTTTACGAAACCTTCAGTGCTCGCCTCTAATGATACCGGTTGCTTAGAACAAGCTTCTTCGAACCGGCTCAGGACGAGCAACGCTTCATGCCGCAGGCCCAGCCATCGATCATCGACGAAGTCGAGGGGGCGATTCGCGCCGGCTCGGACGAGAAGCGCCTGGAAACGGCGCGGCGCGTCACCGACCTGTTCCTGTCCTCCGCCGGCAGCTTCAATGACGAGCAGATCACGCTGTTCGACGACGTGCTCGAGCGGCTGATCAAGACCATCGAGCTGCGCTCGATCGCCGACATGGGCGCGCGGGTCGCGCTCGCCGAGATCAGCACGCAGCTCGCGCCGATCGCCCAGGCGCCGCCGTCCGTGATCCGCCGTCTTGCCGGCAATGACGAGATCAGGATCGCCGGCCCCGTGCTTCAGGAATCGGCGCGCCTCGATGAGGCCGAATTGCTCAACATCGCGGCCAGCAAGGGCGAGCAGCACCTGCTCGCGGTCGCCGGCCGCTGGTGGCTGAAGGAAATCGTCACCGACGCGCTTCTGGCGCGCAGCTATCCGAGCGTCAGCCGGCGCCTTGCCGCCAATCCGGGCGCGCGGTTTTCGGCAAATGGCTTTGCCGTCATCGTCGGACAGGCCGAACAGGATCCCGAACTGACCGTGAGCGTCGGCGTACGCGTCGATCTGCCGTCGGACCTGCGCCGTCAATTGCTGCGCTCGGCGACCGACGCGGTTCGCACGCGCCTGTTGTCGCGCGCCCCGGCGCATCTGTTCGAGGAGATCCAGAACGCCATCGCGGCGGTCGCCACCGGCGTCGATCGCGAGATGTCGGGGATCCGCGATTTTGAAGGTGCGAAGCGAGCCGTCGCAAATCTCAAGAAAGCCGGTCAGCTCAACGAAACGACGCTGTATGGCTTTGCCAAACAGCGTCGATATGAAGAGACCGTCGCGGCGCTGGCGGCTCTATCCGAATCGAGTTACGAGGTCATTCGTCCCTTGATGCAGAGCTTGCGCGATGACGGCCTGCTCGTGCCGTGCCGCGCGGCACTGCTGAGCTGGGAAACGACGGCCGCCGTTCTCGAAAGCCGCTACGCAACTGGCACGATGAAGCCCGCGGACCTCGCCAAGGCGAAGGGCCATTTCGCGAGAATGACACCGGAAAACGCACGACGTACGCTGCGATTCTGGCAGGTGCGGGCGTCGTAAGTCGCGCATTTTGGAGCGCGCTGCGTCCCACATCCTCGGTGTCGTCCCGGCGCAGGCCGGGACCCATAACCCCAAGAAGTAGTTTTGCGAAGACCTGTAGTTAGGAAGTCTTCCCACGGTACTGTTACCGGGCTCTATCGATAGATCACGCGGTATGGGTCCCGGCCTTCGCCGGGACGACGTTGGGGATGCCGCGCGACGCAACGCACGATGACCGGATTATGTGGTCAGCCGCTCGCCATCACTGCCGCCGATCTTGAGCGGCACCACATGCCCCACCCGCGCCCCCGCAATCACGACCGGCAGATAATGCTCCGTGCGCCCCTGGCTGTCGCTTTCGATCAGCACGTCGCGGGTCGCGCCGACTTCAGCCTGTAGGCGGCGCTGCAATGCCGCTTCGCCGGCCGCGCGCAGGTGGCGCGCGCGATCCTTGATGACCGCGCCTGCGACCTGCGGCATCCGCGCGGCCGGGGTGCCGGGGCGCGGGGAATAAGGGAAGACGTGGAGGAAGGTGAGACCGCATTCCTCAACGAGGTCGCGCGAGCGCGCGAACATCTCTTCCGTCTCGGTCGGAAAGCCCGCGATGATGTCGGCGCCGAGCGCAATGTCGGGCCGCAGGCGGCGGACCTGCTCGCAGAATGCAATCGCATCCGAGCGCGAATGCCGCCGCTTCATCCGCTTCAAGATCATGTCGTCGCCGGATTGCAGCGACAGATGCAGATGCGGCATCAGCCGCGCATCATCTGCGACGGCATCGAGCAGATCGCTATCTGCCTCGATCGAATCGATCGAGGAAATGCGCAGCCGCTTCAGCTCCGGCACATGCCGCAGGATCTGCTTCGCCAGCATGCCGAGTTTTGGCGCGCCCGGCAGGTCTGCGCCGTAGCTGGTGAGGTCGACGCCGGTCAGCACGATCTCGGCATGGCCGCGTTCCACCAGTGCACGGACCTGTTCGACCACCGCCCCCATCGGCACCGAGCGCGAATTGCCGCGGCCGAACGGGATGATGCAGAAGGTGCAGCGATGGTCGCAGCCGTTCTGCACCTGCACGAACACCCGCGGCAGGCCGCTCGCAAAGCCGTCGATCAGATGCGGCGCCATCGCCTTGACCGCCATGATGTCGCTGACCGCGATCTTGTCGCTGCTGCCGACATCGAACGCGGCGCGCGCTTCGCGCCAGGCCCTGGCGTGCATCTTGTCGTCATTGCCGACGACGCGATCGACCTCGGCCATATCAGCGAACATCTCGCTTTGCGTCTGCGCCGCACAGCCGGTGACGACGATGCGCGAGCCGGGCCGCTCGCGCTTCAATTTGCGGATCGACTGCCGCGCCTGCGCCACCGCCTCGTTGGTGACCGCGCAGCTATTGATGACGATGGTGTTTGAGAGTCCTGCGCCTTCCACCTCGCGGCGGATCACCTCAGCCTCGAAGGCGTTGAGGCGGCAGCCGAAGGTCAGGACCTCGACGCCCATCAGGCGACCGAGGCGAACAGCGCCGGATCGAAATTGCCCTCATATTCGAAGGTCGCCGTACCCGTCATCAGCACGTGATCGTCGCGCTCGCGCCATTCGATGCCGAGCTTGCCGCCGGGCAGCGTGATCTCCACGCTGCGGTTGGCGCGCTTCAAACGCGCCGCCGCCACCGCCGTCGCGCAAGCCGCCGAGCCGCAGGCCCTGGTGAGGCCCGCACCGCGCTCCCAGGTGCGGATCGTGATGTGATCGCGATCGACGATGTGCGCGAGCGTGATGTTGGCGCGCTCGGGGAAGATCGGATGGTTTTCCAAGAGCGGACCAAAACGCCCGAGGTCATAGGCGTCGACGTCGTCGACCCAGAAGATCGCGTGCGGATTGCCCATGCTCACCGCTGAGGGCGAGTGCAGGATCGGCTTGTCGATCGGCCCGATCTGCAGCTCGATGTAACGGGTGTCGCGAAACTCCTCCGCGAGCGGAATGTCCTGCCAGCCAAACTTCGGCGTGCCCATGTCGACGGTATAGAGATCGGGGGCCGGCCCCTGCCAGCAGTTCAGAAGCCCCGCGGGAGTCTCGAACGTCGCGGTGGTCTGCCCGGTCTTCTCGAAGACCCGCCGCACCACGCAGCGCATGCCGTTACCGCAGGCGCCGGCCTCCGAGCCGTCATTGTTGTAGATGCGGATGAAGGCCTCGGTGCCGTCGAGCCGCGGCTTCTGGAGCACCATGAGCTGGTCGTAGGGCACGCCCTTCGCGGAGGCGACCGCACGCGCGTCGTCCGACGTGACCGGGGCAGCCGAATCCCGCATGTCGACAACGACGATCTCGTTGCCGATGCCGTTCATCTTGGCAAATGCGTGATTGGCGAGCGCGCTCATGAAATGTCCTGAATTTCGCCTGCCTTATATGGCGATCATGGGACGGTTGGCCAGTCATTTGCCGCGTGTGCCCTATGACGCATCTGTCATGGGACGAATTTGGCGCATGCGTGTTAGATAGGCGCGTTCGCGCGAACCGGGACGCGCACGTGGTGCAAGAATGCGGGCAGGGCCTTACTTGCCTTGGGGAGACACGTAATGACGAGCTTTTTCCGTCCTTTTCTGGCCGCGGTGATCCCGGCAGCGGCCATTACCCTCTGCCTCTCCGGCGCGTTCGCACAATCACCGACCCCGGCACCGGCAGCCTCCGCAAGCCCCTCGCCGGCACCAGCGGCCTCGCCCTCCCCGGCCGCAAGCGCATCGCCCTCACCTGCCACGTCGCCGGCTCCGGCGGCCAGCGCCTCACCCTCGCCCAGCCCGACGGCGCCGCCCGCGGCAGCCACGACCCCGCCCGCCACCTCCGCCCCGGTGCAGACCGCCGACCCCTTCGGGCTCGAGACGACGCTGGAACCGAAGAAGGTCGTGATGGCCAAGGGCAGCGCCAACTGGGATTCCGCCTTCGACACGCTGATCGATTCGTTCAAGGCGCTGAACGCGCTTCTGGACAAGCAGGGCATCAAGCCCGCGGGCAATCCGATGATCGTCTACACCTCGACCGACGACACCGGCTTCACCTTCCTCGCCGAGATCCCGATCGATCAGGATCCCAAAAACCTGGCGAAGGACATGAGCGTCGGCAAGTCGCCGGAGGGCAAGGCGCTGAAGTTCGTCCATCGCGGCTCCTACGACAACATGGACAACACCTATGAGGCGATCACCAATCACCTCGACGACAAGAAGCTGGAAGCCAAGGACACTTTCATCGAGGAGTACCTCACCGATCCCCTGAAGACGGCGGAGGACAAGCTCGTGATCAACGTCTATGTGCCGCTGAAGTGAGCGTGATGAAGAGCAACGCGATCATCGCCGCCATTTTCGCCGCCGCGCTTGGCGCAACGCCTGCGCTTGCCGACGATTTTCCGTCGGCGGTCTCGGTGAGCGGGGAGGCGTCCGTGTCGGCGGCGCCTGACCTTGCGCAGATCGATGCCGGCGTCGCAAATGATGCGAAGACAGCGAAGGAGGCCTCGGACGCCAACAACGCGGCAATGGGCAAGGTGCTGCTGGCCCTGAAGAGCGCAGGCATCGACGAGAAGGACTATCAGACCTCGCGGCTGTCGCTGCAGCCGCAATATGCGCCGAACCGCTCCAGCGGCGCTTCGCCCGTGGTCGGCTTCCGCGCCAGCAATCGCGTCACCGTCAAGACCCGCGACGTGACCAAGGTCGCCGGCATCATCGACACGCTAGTCGGCGCCGGCGCCAACGATATCGGCAACATTTCCTTCGAGGTCACGCAAGCCTCGAAACTGCTCGACGGCGCCCGCGAGCAGGCGCTTGCGGATGCCCGCCGCAAGGCCGAGATCTACGCCAAGGCCGCCGGCGTCACGCTCGGCGCCCCGCTCAGCATCTCCGAAGGCGGCGGCCCGATGCCGCTGTTCAAGAGCCGCATCGCCGCAGCGCCTATGGCCGCAGCTCCGGCGCAGGTGGCTCCCGGCGAGGAGACGCTGTCGGTGACGGTGAATGTGAGCTGGGCGATCAAGGCCAAGGAGCAGTAAGTCTCGTGTCCCGGACGCGGAGCAGCGTGCAACGCTGCTCCGCAGAGCCGGGACCCAGAATGGTGCACGGTACAATGCCGCGACATGGGCCCCGGCTCTGCAGCGCACCGTCGAAGAGACGCTGCGCTGCGTCCGGGGCACGAGTGGTGTGTGTGTGGAGAGCTAAATCTCCACCACCTGCCCCGGCTTCAGCGCCACGAACCGCTCGTGCGGAATGTTCGCTGCATCCAGGGCTTCGAGCAGCGCCTTTGCCGGTGCGTCGATGGCCTCATCGGTGAGCTGGAACGTGCCGTGGTGATGCGCCAGCGCGGCCTGCGCGCCGCAATCGATCAGCGCCTTGACCGCGTCTTCCGGGTTCATGTGCTGCTCGCGCATGAACCAGCGCGGCTCGTAGGCGCCGATCGGCAGGATCGCGAGGCGCAAGGGACCATGCGCTTGGCCGACGCGGCGGAAATGCATGCCCTCGCCATAGCCGGAATCGCAGACGACGTAGATTTTCCCCGCCGGCGTCTCCAGCACGAAGCTCGCCCACAGCGCCCTGTTGCGGTCGAACAGGCTGCGCGCCGACCAGTGCCGTGTCGGCACGAGATGCACGGCAACGCCGCCGCCGAGCTCGACGCGGTCGTGCCAGTCGAACGCCTCGGCGCGGATCGCGCCGTCGCGCTCACGCATGGTGAGATCATTGCCGAGCGGCGTGATCACGCGTGGGGCAAAATTCTTGGCGAGCCGCGACAGCGTCGCGATATCGAGGTGATCGTAGTGACCGTGCGAGACCAGCACGACGTCGATCTTCGGCAGCTTGTCGAAGGCGATGCCGGGGTCGTTGTGGCGCTTCGGCCCGGCCCAGCCCACCGGCGAGACCCGCATCGACCAGACGGGATCGACGAGGATGTTGAGACCGCCGGTCTGGATCAGCCAGCTCGCGTGCCCGACGAAGGACAGCCTGACCTTGCCGCCATTAACCTCCACCGGCGGATAATCGGCATAGGGGCTCGGAACCCATTTCGGCCAGATCGAGCGGTCGCGCTTGCCGCCGAACTGCCAGCGCAGGACCTCGCGGAGCGATTTCGGCGGCACCCCGTCGGGGTCGAAGAACTTTTCGCCGTCGAAATGATCGGATGGCGGGCCGGAATAGGTCTTGATGCGACGGGAGGTCATTTCACGGCCCGATTGGCCCCAAAATTGGGTTCCGGCATGGAATAAGCAGCCGAACCGACCCCTTCAAGATGCCGCATTCCGGCTTGTTTCCTTGACTTTTGTGCCTTGCGGGGGTTTAAGGCCGCACCACTTCTCGGAAAGGCTTTCTTTTCGACCCGCCGACTGGCCCTGGAGGCCGGAGGTCAACGCCCGACAGCGCGATGCGCCCTCGGGCGCAAAGGTGTTTGGAAGATCGTATTTTTCGCGAGCAGGACAAAGGACGACTCCATTGTTCGACAATCTGTCGGAAAGGCTTGGCGGCATCCTCGATCGTCTGACGGGGCGCGGGGCGCTGACCGAAAAGGACGTCGACGCCGCGATGCGCGAGGTGCGCCGCGCGCTGCTGGAAGCCGACGTTGCGCTCGAAGTGGTGCGCAGCTTCACCGAGCGCGTCCGCGAGCAGGCGATCGGCGCCACCGTCGTGAAGTCGGTGACGCCCGGCCAGATGGTCGTCAAGATCGTCCATGACGAGCTGATCAACACGCTCGGCGCCGAAGGCCAGACCATCGACGTGAATTCCGTGCCGCCGGTGCCGATCATGATGGTCGGCCTGCAGGGCTCCGGTAAGACGACGACCACCGCAAAGCTCGCCCGCCGCCTCGTCCAGCGCGACAAGCGCAAGGTGCTGATGGCTTCCCTCGACGTCTACCGTCCGGCGGCGATGGAGCAGCTCGCCGTGCTCGGCCGTGACCTCGACATTCCGACGCTGCCGATCGTCGCGGGCCAGCAGCCGCCGCAGATTGCGAAGCGCGCGCTGGAAGCCGGCAAGCTCGGCGGCTACGACATCGTGCTGCTCGACACCGCCGGCCGTACCACGCTCGACGAAGAGATGATGGCGGAGGCCGCCGCGATCAAAGCCGCCGCAAATCCGCACGAGGTGCTGCTGGTCGCGGATAGCCTCACCGGCCAGGACGCGGTGAACCTCGCGCGCTCGTTCGATCAGCGCGTCGGCCTCACCGGTATCGTGCTGACAAGAGTGGATGGCGACGGCCGCGGCGGCGCTGCACTGTCGATGCGCGCGGTCACCGGCAAGCCGATCAAGCTGATCGGCACCGGCGAAAAGACCGACGCGCTGGAAGACTTCCACCCCGACCGTATCGCAGGCCGCATCCTCGGCATGGGCGACGTGGTGTCGCTGGTCGAGCGGGCCGCCGCCAACATCGACGCCGAGAAGGCCGCGCGCACCGCCGAGCGGATGCGCAAGGGCCAGTTCGACCTCAACGACATGCGCGAGCAGCTCTCGCAGATGGCGAATATGGGCGGCATCAGCGGGCTGATGGGCATGATGCCCGGCATCTCCAAGATGAAGAACCAGATCGCCGCCGCAGGGATCGACGACAAGATTCTGAAGCGCCAGGTCGCGATCATCGATTCGATGACGCGCGAGGAGCGTCGGCACCCCGACCTGCTCAAGGCGAGCCGCAAGAAGCGCATCGCAGCCGGAAGCGGCCAGAGCGTCGAGCACGTCAACAAGCTGCTCAAGATGCACCGGAACATGGCCGACGTGATGAAGGCCATGGGCTCGGGCAAGCGCGGCCCGCTCGCCGGTATCGCGCAGGCCATGGGCTTTGGCGGCGGCATGAAGATGCCTTCGCCCGAAGAGATGAAGGCGTTGCAGGAGAAGATGCAAGGCGCGGGCGGCGGACAGGGCCTGCCCAACCTGCCGAAGGACCTGCCCGCGGGCCTGCGCCAAGGCCTACCGAATGTGCCGGGGCTCACGGGCCTCAGCAACAAGCCGACCCTGCCCGGGCTCGGCGGCTTCCCCGGACTGGGGAAGAAGAAGTGAGTTCACCCGTCATCGCGAAGCAACTCGCAATGACGAACCAAACCAACCTTTGAATTAACAGCTACTCAGGAGACCAGAATGTCAGTCGTTATCCGCCTCGCGCGCGCGGGCACCAAGAAGCGCCCCGTCTATCACGTCGTCGTCGCCGACTCGCGCTTCCCGCGCGATGGCCGCTTCATCGAGCGCCTCGGCCATTTCAACCCGCTGCTGCCGAAGGACAACGAGACCCGGCTGAAGCTCGACATGGACAAGGTGAAGGCCTGGCTCGCCAAGGGCGCGCAGCCGTCGGACCGCGTGATGCGTTTCCTGGACGCCGCCGGCGTCAAGAAGCGCGAAGCGCGCAGCAACCCGCAGAAGGCCGTGCCGCGCAAGGAGCGCAAGGCGCAGGCCGAAGCCGCCGCGAAGGCGTAAGCCGCTTCGATGGCCGGGCCTTCATGCTTCGAGACGCACGGCTTTCGCCGTGCTCCTCAGCATGAGGGTCTTTCTCCTCATCCTGAGGAGCGCGCGCAAGCGTGCGTCTCGAAGGGTGAGGCCACCTGATGTCTCAGCTCATCTGCGTCGCGCGGATCGGCGCCGCGCATGGTGTGCGCGGCGCGGTCAAATTGTGGACCTTCACCGAAGATCCCTTTGCCGTGCGGCGCTATGGTCCGCTTGTCACCAAGGACGGCAAGCGCCAGTTCGAGGTTGCGCAGGCGCGCGAGGCCAAGGATCATCTGGTCGCGACGTTCAAGGGCGTCACGACCCGCGATGAGGCCGAACGGCTCAACGGCATCGAGCTCTACGTCGCGCGCGAAAAACTGCCCGCGACCGACGAGGACGAATATTACCACACCGATCTGATCGGGCTCGCCGCCGTCACCACGGCCGGGGATGCGCTCGGCCGCGTCGTCGCGATCCATAATTTCGGCGCCGGAGACATCATCGAGATCGCCCCGCCGAAAGGCACGACGCTGCTGCTGCCGTTCTCCAACGCGGTGGTGCCGGAAGTCGATCTTGCAGGCGGCCGCGTGGTGATCGCGCTGCCGCAGGAGATCGACGGCGAAGAGCGGGACAAGGACTCCTCCACGAGTCGTCCCGACGAAGGCCGGGACCCATAACCACAGGCCGTGGTTTTTGGCTAAGCTGGCGGCCAGCCATCGCAAAACTAACTGCGGTGGTTATGGGTCCCGGGCTCGCGCTTCCGCCTTCGCTCTTCGAGCTACGGCGGGCAAGTCGCTTGTCCGTGACAACGAAAATTGGAAAGCAATGACAACCTCCTCCTCACCCTGGCGCGCGACGGTGCTGACGCTGTTTCCGGAGATGTTTCCGGGGCCGCTCGGCGTGAGCCTCGCCGGCCGGGCGCTGGCCACGGGCCTCTGGGAGCTCGAGGCGCGGGACATCCGCGCGTCCGCGACCGATCGTCACCGCAGCGTCGACGACACGCCGGCCGGGGGCGGGCCGGGCATGGTGCTGCGGGCGGATGTCCTGGCCGCGGCCATCGATGCCGCCGAAATCGGCCCGGAGCGGCCAAAGCTGCTGATGAGCCCCCGCGGTCGGCCACTGACCCAGGCCCGCGTCGTCGAGCTGGCACAGCGCCCGGGCCCCCTGATCGTCTGTGGCCGGTTCGAGGGGATCGACCAGCGGGTGATCGACGGACGGGGCCTCGAGGAGGTCTCGATCGGCGATTACGTGCTCTCAGGCGGGGAAATCGCCGCGCTGGCGCTGATCGACGCCTGCGTCCGGCTGCTGCCGGGGGTGATGGGCAAGGAGGCCTCGGGAACCGATGAAAGCTTCTCGGACGGCCTTTTGGAGTATCCCCAGTACACCCGTCCGCAACTGTTTGAGGGAGTTCCGATCCCCCAAATCCTGACCTCCGGCGATCACGCCAAAGTCGCGGCCTGGCGGCGGGCCGAATCCGAGGCCCTGACGGCCGCCCGGCGGCCGGATCTGTGGGAAAAAGCGGCGAATCGGGCCTCCGGCCAAAAAACGCCAAAAAACACGACAGACGGGTGACAAACGCTCCCGCTTGCCTTATAGGAGCGGCCAAATCCGCAATGGCTGGATAGACGAATTTCGCGCAGCCCCCTCTTTATTCGGCTGGGCGCGCCGATGGAGAATTACCCATGAACCTGATCAAGCAGCTCGAAAAAGAGCAATTCGACAAGCTCTCCGCCGGTAAGGAGATTCCGGAATTCGCCCCCGGCGACACCGTGATCGTCAACGTGAAGGTCGTCGAAGGCGACCGCACCCGCGTGCAGGCCTATGAAGGCGTCTGCATCGGCCGTTCCGGTGGTGGCCTCAACGAGAGCTTCACCGTGCGCAAGATCTCCTACGGCGAGGGCGTCGAGCGCGTGTTCCCGCTGCTCTCCCCGATGATCGACTCGATCAAGGTGGTGCGTCGCGGCAAGGTGCGTCGCGCCAAGCTCTATTACCTGCGCAATCTCCGCGGCAAGTCGGCCCGCATCGTCGAGAAGCAGGACCGCGCGACTGCAGTCAACGAGTAATCTTCGCAATAGGCGGATCGACAAAAAGCGCGGGGCTTGGCTCCGCGCTTTTTTGTTGCACTCACGCCAAGCCTGTAGTGCCAGTCCCTCATCCTGAGGAGCGCGGAACGCGCGTCTCGAAGGATGAAGGCCCCGGTCTGTGGCCTCGCCCTTCGAGACGCGCGCCAAGGCGCGCTCCTCAGGGTGAGGGGCATGTCCTGTGCGTGCATTGAAAGCCCTCGCGCTTCCAAATCGGCCTGCTATATATTCCTGGAATGTTTCCAGATCGGACCAGCAACGAGCCCATCAAACGCATCGTCATCGACGATCGCTCGCGGCTGCCTGGCCGGTTCTTCGGACGCTTTGCGACCTCGGCAACGTCAGAGCTTAGACGCGCAGCTTAAACGCTGCGCTGACGATTTTGTTGCCCCGCGCGTAAGGCGCGCTCTTCCGCTCACAACATTCCCGGAGCTCACGCTCATGTCCAAGCCGACCACCCTGTACGACAAGATCTGGAACGACCATTTGGTGCACGAAGCCGAGGACGGCACCTGCCTGCTCTATATCGACCGGCACCTCGTCCATGAGGTGACGTCGCCGCAGGCCTTCGAAGGCCTGCGCGCCACGGGGCGCAAGGTGCACGCGCCGGAGAAGACGCTCGCCGTCGTCGACCACAACGTTCCGACCACCGATCGCACCAAGCCGAACCCCGATCCCGAAAGCATCGAGCAGATCAAGGCGCTCGCCGAGAACGCCAAGGAATTCGGCATCGAATATTACAACGAGTTCGACAAGCGCCAGGGCATCGTCCACGTCATCGGCCCCGAGCAGGGTTTTACGCTGCCCGGCACCACCATCGTCTGCGGTGACAGCCACACCTCGACGCATGGCGCCTTCGGCGCGCTCGCGCACGGCATCGGTACGAGCGAGGTCGAGCACGTGCTGGCGACGCAGACGCTGATCCAGAAGAAGGCGAAGAACATGCGCGTCACCGTCGACGGCAAATTGCCGGAGGGCGTGACGGGCAAGGACATCATCCTGGCCATCATCGGCGAGATCGGCACCGCGGGCGGCACCGGCTATGTGCTGGAATATGCCGGCGATGCGATCCGCGCGCTCAGCATGGAAGGCCGCATGACGGTCTGCAACATGTCGATCGAAGGCGGCGCGCGCGCCGGCCTCGTCGCGCCCGACCAGAAGGCGTTCGACTTCCTGCGCGGCCGCCCCAAATCGCCGCAGGGCGCCGCCTGGGATGCCGCGATGCGCTATTGGGAGAAGTTGCGCTCCGACGACGGCGCGCATTTCGACCACGAGCTGCGGCTCGATGCTGCCAAGCTGCCGCCGATCGTGACCTGGGGCACCTCGCCTGAAGACGTGATCTCGGTGACCGGCCTCGTGCCGGATCCGGACAAGATCGCGGATGAGGCCAAGCGCCTCTCCAAGCATCGCGCGCTGAAATATATGGGGCTATCAGCAGGCACCAAGATCACCGACATCAAGCTCGATCGCGTCTTCATCGGCTCCTGCACCAACGGCCGCATCGAGGACCTGCGCGCCGCGGCGAAGATCGCCGAGGGCAAGACCGTCAGCGCCCATGTCAACGCCATGGTCGTGCCGGGCTCCGGCATCGTGAAGGAGCAGGCCGAAGCGGAAGGTCTCGACAAGATCTTCATCAAGGCCGGCTTCGAATGGCGTGAGCCGGGCTGCTCGATGTGCCTCGCCATGAACCCGGACAAGCTGAAGCCGGAAGAGCGCTGCGCCTCGACCTCGAACCGCAATTTCGAGGGCCGTCAGGGCTTCAAGGGCCGCACGCACCTCGTCTCGCCGGCGATGGCGGCGGCGGCGGCGATCGCCGGTCACTTCGTCGACGTCAGGGATTGGCGCTGAGCCACTCCCGCGCAATTCTAACGATCCGGGCAAGCGTGCCTTAAGCGGCATGCCCCAAGACTTCATCCTCGCGACGAGCTCGCGAGGATGAAAAGGCCATGGCCAACAAGCCCGAATATGTCGATCTCGTCAGCGACGCGACACGCCAGCATCGGCGGCGCGCGACGCCGTTGCGCGTCGTCGCCAAGCCTGAGGTCGAGGAGACCTCGCGCCTCAGCCGCTGGCCGCCGGCGATGTTCCGGCAATGGAAGCTCGACAATCTGATGCGCTGGAAGTCTGCATCCTGGAAGCTCAAGGATTGGCTCTGAGCTGACGCAGCGCAAACCAAGGGCGCCTCGCGGGCGCCCTTCTCGATTCAGCCGTTGCGCTTCACATCACCAATAACGGTACGGCCGGTGCCAGTGATGCCAGCGATGCCAATGGTGCCACCGGCAGATGCGGCGCGGGCCCCAATAGGTCCAGATCACCCGGCAGCGGCGCGGATAGCTGTAATAGGGATAGTAGCCGCCGTAGTAGTAGCGCCGGTGGAAGTGGCGATAGCCGTAAGAGGGACGATAGCCCCAGTGACGGTGATATCCGCCATAGCGGAAGCCGCCATAACGAGAGCCGCCACCGTGAAATGCCGGCGCGGCGCGGAAGCCACCGCCGTGGAAACCCCCACCGTGGAAGCCGCCGAAATGCGCACCGCCACCGCCATGAAAGCCTCCGCCACCGTGAAAACCGCCACCACCACGGAAGCCACCACCGCCACCACCGTGACGAACCTGCGTGACCATGTCTTCGGTAGCGGCCTTCGCTGCCGGTAAGGCGACCGGATTGATTGGGGTCAGCGCCTCGGCGCGCTGCGCAATCCCTGCCGACAGCACCAGCGCTGCCACGGCCGCAAGTCCGAACAAGCGGATCACGCTTGCCCGGGGATCAAGACTCCTCAGCATCAAACCCTCCTGGATCTGGACAGCGCGGTTGTGAGCTCCGCCTCGAAGTGCGAGGCGGGCTTGGCGGGCGCTGTTCATGTGCGGTCGCTCCCCAGATTAAATTAGGGACAGCGACGTGAACCCCTCATGAATGAATCACATTCCGGCAGATCGGCTGCGGCGGAGCGCTGCGAGAGTGTGTGAAGTTGCGCCAAGCAAGAGCGCGCCGTCACCACCACGGCCCGAAGCCGAGCACGAAGGGAGCGGGCACACGGTAGGGATACGGCCGATAATAGACGGGCCGCGCGTAGTAGTGCGGCTGATAGGGCACGTGCCGAACGCGATGTGCGTATCGGTCGTGACGCGGCGCGCCGAAATCGGCTGTTCGCGCCGACGGCTGCTGCTGCATTGCGATTGACGTTGCCGCAACCGAGGCATCCGGCAAGGCCATCGCCAGTCCCAAAGCGCCGACGATCACGATCGCTGTCTTCATGACAATCTCCATGCCGCCAGCATGGAGCCTTCGCGACGTCATCCGCAAGCGAAAACAGGCCCGGTTATCCGGGCCTGTTTTGCCGCCGATCGACGCGTCACCACCAGCGACGGTGATGCCAATGGTGCCAGCGCCAATGATGATGGTGCCAGCCATGCCAGTGCACTTCCGTCGTTGTAGCAGCGACATCCTGCACCGCTTGCGCGGCGCCGGGATTGATCAGGGATACGGCCTGCGCACGCTCGACGGACACAGCACACGTAAGCACTGCTGCGACGGCAGCGAGGCTGAGCACCTTGACCTTCGTTGATTGCATGTCGTCCTCCTCTGATCTCGATTGTGTGACGCAATCGTCACGGAGAGGACGCTAGAGGCGACGGCCTGAATCGTGTATGAATGAACGCGCCGCAAAGATGAATGCGAAGACACAAACGCGAAAGATCTGCGGCCAGATGCTCTCGAGACCTGCGCAACACATTTCGTTTGCGCCAACAAAACCAACCGTCAATGATCGGCGTATCTTCTGGACGACCAGATGCAGGAGATGGTCATGGCACAGTCTCGCAGTGGGCTGCCGGTGTCTCGCCTTGCTGTTTCAACGGTCACGCTGTTCGGCTCGGAGGCGGCGCTCGCCGCCCAGGGACCGGGCGTCGAGGCCGGCACGGCGAGCCCGTTCGCGCAAGCGGTGATGGCGATCCTGGTCTATGGCGCCTCCGCGCTCATCGTCGGCGTTGGCCTGATTGGCGCGCTGCGCGGCCGTTAGTTTATCCGCGCCGCCAGTAGCAACTCATGCGCGGCACGATCACGGTGCCGCTCGGCCGATATTCCTGCACATAGGTGGCATTGCATTCCCGCACCGCGTCCGGGCCGGGATTGTACCGCGGATAGACCCCGTCCGGCGTCTCGTAGGGCACCACCCGCAACCGCGGCCGGCGGCGCGGCGGCGGGGCATCCGGCGAAAAGACCTGGGCCAACCGGACTTCGGCACCAGTCGTCTGGGCCTGCGCGCCGGAATCAAAAAACAACGAAAACAACCCCATGCAAAGTAAGATCTGTGCCGCTGTTCCCGCCCGCATCGTACCACCCACCTGAACCGTCCCCATCGAGGCTCCGTACGCTCCCCGTTTTGGCGCCGCGCGTCAACCTTGCCGCCATCATAAAGCCGGATGCATCGCCGGGGAACCCGCGCTAAGAGGAGGCATGTGGACGGAATTGAAAGCGCCTTCGCTCGCCGAAATGGAGGTGGTGGCGCATGACATCTTCGAGCGCCTGCCCAAACACTTTCGCGATCTCTGCGAAGGCGTGATCATCCGCGTCGACGACTTCCCGACCGAGGAGGTCCTGGACGAGATGGACTGCGAGAGCGAGTTCGACCTGCTCGGCCTGTTCCAGGGGGTCGGCCTGCCGCAGCAGAGCCTTGGCGACGTGGCGCGGCTGCCCAACATGGTCTGGCTCTACCGCCGGCCGATCCTGGACTACTGGGCCGAGCACGAGGAGACGCTGGGCCATATCGTCCGCCACGTGCTGATCCACGAGATCGGCCACCATTTCGGTCTCTCCGACGACGATATGGCCGCGATTGAGGCCTCCGCAGACTAGAGCGGAATGGCGTGAGGTTGGATCGATTGGGCCGCAGGCTCGGTCAACCTCTCCCGCTTGCGGGGGAGGTCGCGCCGAAGGCGCGGGTGGGGGCTGTCTCCACACAGGGGCCATCGGTTGGGGAGACACCCTCACCCCAACCCTCTCCCGCAAGCTGGAGAGGGAGCGCACCTCCCTCGTGGCAATAAGCAGACGAGATCTGCCGAATTTGGCCTAGGATTTGGGCCCCGATCGGGATAAACAGCCGTTCCCCTGACCTACCCGGGAAGCGCAACATGGACAAATTCACCACGCTGGAAGGCGTCGCGGCGCCGCTGAAGATCATCAATGTCGACACCGACATGATCATTCCGAAGCAGTATCTGAAGACCATCAAGCGCACCGGCCTTGGCAAGGGGCTTTTCTCCGAGCAGCGCTACAAGGACGACGGCAGCGAGAATCCGGATTTCGTGCTCAACCAGCCGGCTTACCGCAACGCCAAGGTGATGGTTGCCGGCGACAATTTCGGCTGCGGCTCGAGCCGCGAGCACGCGCCCTGGGCGCTGCTCGACTTCGGCATCCGCTGCGTGATCTCGACCTCGTTCGGCGACATCTTCTACAACAACTGCTTCAAGAACGGCATTCTGCCGATCCGCGTCTCGCAGGAAGACCTCGACAAGCTGTTCGACGATGCCGAGCGCGGCGCCAATGCAACGCTCACCATCGACCTGCCCAACCAGGAGATCCGCGGCCCCGACGGCGGCAAGGTCAAGTTCGAGATCGATCCGTTCCGCAAGCACTGCCTGATCAACGGCCTCGACGATATTGGCCTGACGATGGAGAAGAAGGCCTCGATCGACACCTACGAGGAAAAGCTCAAGCGCGAGCGCGCCTGGGCTTGAGATCCTGTTGTTTGAGCATGATCTTTTCGGAAAACCGCTTCACACTTTTCCGGATCATGCTCTAGTGCCGTTTCGAGCCCCGGTGCTGACAGCGCCGGGGCTTTTTCTTTGCCCTCTTGTTCTTTGCCCTCTTGCGTTTGTCATTTATAGCTTGCCCGCATGTTGCCCGAGATCGTCACCTTCTGGCATGGCAAGATGGACGCGCTGCGCCAGACCTGTCTGCGCTCGCAGCTTAAGGCCGGACATAAGGTCACGGTCTACAGCTTCGATACGATTCCGGGTCTACCTGCCGGCGTCGACAATGCCGAGGCCGAAGCGATCCTGCCGCATGCGTTCTCGGAAAAGCTGCGGCCGCCGCAGCCGGACGGAAGCTGGCGCGACTGGACCACGCTTCAGTTCAGCGACTTCTTCCGCATGAAGCTGATGGCTAAGAGCGCAGGCGTCTGGCTCGACGCCGATGTGCTGCTCCTGAAGCCTGTCGAGATCGATTCGGCAGAACCCTATTTCGCCTGGGAGCGGCCGCGCCAGCTCGGCAACTCCGTGCTGTACCTGCCGGCCGAGCACGGCATCGTCCGCGCATTCGAGGCGCTGATGGAGCAGGAGGAGCTGACGCCGGACTGGCTGTCGCTGCGCCACCGCCTGACCTTTGCGATACGCCGCCTGCGCGGCGGCTCGAACCGTCTCTCGGATATTCGCGTCGCGATTTATGGCCCCGCCGCGCTGACTGCGCTCGCGCACCGCTTCGGCGAATTGCAGCGGGCGCTGCCGAAGCAATCGTTCTACGCGGTGCACGCCGAGCCAAAGCTGTTCTTCGAACCGTCCAACTATCTCGACCTCGTTGCCAACCCCGACATCATCGGCCTGCACATCTCGCCCAAGGGACGCGGCGGCCAGAAGCCGATTCCCGGCAGCCTGTATGCCTGGGCAGCGGAGCGGTTTGCGTAACAGCTCTGCTCTCGTGCCCCGGACGCGGCGCAGCGCGAAGCGGTGCGCTGCTGAACCGGGGCCCAGCGATGAGAAGCGAGATGGGTCCCGGCTCTGCGGAGCAGCGTTTCACGCTGCAGCGCGTCCGTGACGCGGGATCAGCGGCCTCATCATTCCTGTTTGATCCAGCGCAACGCAATTTCCTGCAGGTCTGCTCTACTCCCTGCAATACCGCCGAATGGAGCTTGGCATGAGCACCGAGAGCAGACCCTATCCCGTGGTGCAGAACCTCATCGATTCCTTTGCCGGCTGGCTGAAGCACCGCCGCGAGCTGAACGAAATGCGGCAGCTCGATCGTTCCGATTTCAACCGGATCGCAAGCGATCTGCGCGTGTCGCCGGATGATCTCGAGGAGCTGGTCCGTCACGGCCATCATGCCGCCAACGAGCTTCCGAAAATGCTGGCGCAGCTCGGCATCAGCGAAGAACAGCTCGGCCGCGCCCAGCCGCTTCTGCTGCGCGACATGGAGCGCGTCTGCGCGCTGTGCAACGAAAAGGCGCACTGCCACCGCGATCTCGCCGACGGCACTGCCGCCGAAAATTATGAGGGCTATTGCCCGAACGCCTCAACGCTGGAGACGCTGGATCGCACGGGCGGCGCGACGCACTAACGAGGTTCGGGAGACAGCGGCCGAATGTGCGTACGCTATGTCATCACGATCGCGCTTCCTGGCGACGAAAGTACATGTATGCCCCGACGGTAAGATAGTTGGTCAAGACTGCGATTACGTTCCAGATGACGATGTTCCGCGAGCCGATTGAGACGCCATAGATCACCCAGAGAATTTGAAAAGTGCCCGTGATGGCTGCCATTCTGGGGTTCATGCCGACACTGGAGCGTCGTTTCAACATCGCAATGAGATCGGGCAGAGCGGCGAAAGTTGTCCCGAAACCCGCCACGAAGCCGATGATTTGACTGAGATCCATCACCCCTCCTCACACATGCGCGGGCAGGCAAGCTTGTGGTGCGCCCTCCATCTCCGACTTGTGAACACATGGAACCGATTAGCCGGCAGGAGACTTTTCGGTCTGTGTTAAACGAGGCGGCACGTATCAGGCGGATCAGGGGCAGCACTCAAGTCAATACGGGAGTGTTCAATGTCAGACCTTGTTGCGATCGTGTACCCATCCGAAGCCAAGGCAGAAGAAGTTCGGCAGAAAATACTCAAGCTCCAGAAGGAGTATCTGATCAAGATCCATGATGCCGTGATCGCGGTCAAAACCGGAGATTCTGTCAAACTCAATCAGCTTGTGAACACGGCGATGACAGGCGCCGCAAGCGGCAGCTTCTGGGGACTGCTGTTTGGATTGGTGTTCCTGAATCCCCTTATCGGCGTAGCTCTCGGCGCCGGCGCAGGCGCATTGGGCGGCGCGCTGACCGATTTCGGGATCAGAGATCAGTTCATGAAAGATCTCGCCGCGAAGGTGAAATCGGGAGATGCCGTTCTGTTCCTGCTGATCCAGAGCATGACCGCAGACAAGGTTCTCAATGAGATCAAGGATGCGGGAGGAACGGTCCTCAAGACCTCGCTCGATGAAAAGAAGGAAAAGCACCTGCGCGATACCCTCGCAGCCGCAACTCAGTCCAAGGCCGCATAGTTCAAGCCTGCATGGTTCAAGGTTGCCTGGTGTTGTAACTGCGACTGTCCGTTCCGTCATTCCGGGGCTCGGGCGGAGCGAGGGAGCCATGATGCGCAAATTGACTTTATGGGTGCTCGCTATTGCGGCTGCTTCGGCGGTGGTCGTGACGACCGGCGGTCGTTCGCAGGCGGGTCTTATCGCACCACTGGGCCTGCGTGAGGCCGCCGTTACTGTTGGTACAATGGCGGATGGCGGGGCGGCGGCTGGTACTGGTGTGGCTACAATTGGCGGCGCGGCATGGGCTGGGGTGGTCCAGCCGGCTGGCATGGGTGGCGACGGCCACATCAGCGCCCGGTGGCACGCCCGCCGACAGTTCGCCCACCCGCTGCTCGTCCACCGAGACCAGGTCGACCGGGGCCAAGTCGGCCGGGAATCCAGCGACCGCAAACACTCCCTGAGAGAATTCCGAACAGGTGATCATTGCCGCTTTGCCCGGCCGCAGGCGTCAGAGGGGGCGGATATCGCTCTTTCTGAGAACCCCTGCTCATCGCCACAATCGCGTCCGCCTCATGGTTCGAGACGCGCCGCAAGCGGCGCTCCTCACCATGAGGGTCTAAGATTTTGCCTCGAAACTAAGACCTCATCCTGAGGAGCCCGCCAACGGCGGGCGTCTCGAAGGATGGGCCGCAAAGAGACTGCTCGTCCGGTTCTTTTGCATCTGCCATTGCCCTGCCCTCAGATGGGGCGACTTTCAGACCTGCCGGCGAGTTGGTATGTGAGATACGAAATGAGGCCAACGATGAAATCCCGCGTAGAGACACTCACACCGCCGAACACGCCGAAACCGATCGGACCTTATAGTCACATCGCCAAAGTCGGTGAACATATATGGATTGGGGGGACCGCTGGCGTTGATCCGGTTACAGGACATTTGGCAGGGGCAGACATCGATGCCCAGACACGACAGATCTTCAATTCATTCAAAGTGATGCTTGATGCTGTCGGCTCCGACCTCAACCACGTTACTCACATCAATGTCTTCTTGCAGCACATGTCCGACTTCGAGGCGATGAATGCTGCCTATGTCGAGATGATGGGCGACCACAGACCTGCGCGCACAGTTTTCTCTGTCCACGAACTCCCTAAGCCAGGCGTCTTGCTTACGATGAACCTTACTGCGGTGACGAGAGAGCGATGATCCGTTGCGAGAAGACGTCCGCTGGACGTCAGAAAGACGGACGTCGCCTTTAAGCGTGCGCGCTACGCCTTACCCATCGCGACGATCGCATCCGCGATGGCGATCGTGCGCCGCGCCATGTCGGCGTGCAGGCGTTCGACCATCTGGCCGTCGAGGCGGATGGCGCCGCGCGAGATATTCTCCGGCAATTCGAACGCCGCGATGATTTTGCGGGCCCGCGTGACGTCCTCCTCGGGCGGCGTGAAGATGACGTTGCAGGCCTCGATCTGCGAGGGATGAATCAGCGTCTTGCCGTCGAAGCCGAGATCGCGCCCCTGCGCGCATTCGGTGGCAAAGCCGCTCGAATTGTTGATGTCGCTATAGGGCCCATCGAGGATTTCGAGGCCGTGCGCGCGCGTCGCCAGGATGCAATGGGTGATCATCGGGATCATCGCGGCGCGGCCCTCCAGCATCCTGATTCGCGTCTCGCGCGAGATGTCGTTCGGCCCGAACACGAAGCCGACGAGACGCGTGTTGGGATCGCGCGAGGCCGCCGACAGTTCCTCGGCATGCAGCACCGCGCGCGCGGTCTCGATCATGGCCCAGACCTTCACGTTCGGGGCCGCGCCGAGTTCGGCGAGCCACCGGCCGATCGTGTCGAGATCCTCGACGCTGGAGACCTTTGGAACCAGGATGCCGTCCGGCGATGCCTTGGCGGCCATGGCGACATCGTCGGCCCACCAGGGCGTATCGAGACCGTTGGTCCGGATCAGGATCTCGCGCCTGCCAAAGCCTTTTGCGGCGATCGCCGCGGCGATCTGGTCCCGCGCCACCGCCTTGGCATCGGGGGCGACGGAGTCCTCCAGGTCCAGGATCAGGCCGTCGGCCGGCAGGTTGCGGGCCTTTTCCAGCGCGCGGGGGTTGGAGCCAGGCATGAACAGATGGCTGCGGCGCGGGCGGGTCATGCTGGCGTTCCTTCCGGGTTCCTCGAATGTTTTCTAGCCCGAGCCGATAGCACCTGGACTGCCTATTCGAAAGGCTTGTTCACCCCTGCGGTATATGATTAGGCATAGGCCATGGTCACATTCCCTGAGCACTTGCTGCAAGGCTACAAGGCCTTCGCCACCCAGCGGCTGCCGGCCGAGCAGAGCCGCTATCGCGAACTGTCGGTGAAGGGGCAGTCGCCGGAAGTGATGGTGATCGGCTGCTGCGATTCCCGTGTCTCGCCCGAAGTGATCTTCGACGTCGGCCCGGGCGAGCTCTTCGTCGTCCGCAACATCGCCAATCTGGTGCCGACGTATCAGCCCGACGAGAACGCGCATGGCGTCTCGGCGGCGCTGGAATATGCCGTGACGGTGCTGAAGGTGAAGCACATCGTGGTGCTCGGGCACGCGCAATGCGGCGGCATCCGCGCCTTCGTCGACAAGATCGAGCCGCTCACACCCGGCGACTTCATCGGCAAATGGATGCAGATGTTCATCAAGCCCGGCGAGGTCGTCGAGCAGCGCGAGCGCGAGACGATGGCGCAATTCGTCGAGCGCATCGAGAAGGCCGGGGTGTTCCGCAGCCTCGAAAACCTCATGACCTTCCCGTTCGTGCGCAAGGCGGTCGACGCCGGCCAGATGCAGCTCCACGGCGCCTATTTCGGCGTCGCGGAGGGATCGCTGTTCGTGCTCGACAAGGTCGCGAAGGAATTTCGCAGCGTGGGGGATGCAGGGTAGGTCCGTCAACGCGGCGAGAATTTGTAGGGTGGGCAAAGGCGCGACGCGCCGTGCCCACCACTTTTCTCGATTTCATCAGAAGTGGTGGGCACGCTTCGCTTTGCCCACCATACAAGATCTCGATCGGTCTTACGCCGCCTTCTTTTTCGCCGTGATCAGCTTGCGGTTGATCAAAACCTCGGCGATCTGGATCGCGTTGAGCGCGGCGCCCTTGCGAAGATTGTCCGACACGCACCAGAACGCGAGACCGTTCTCGACCGTGGCGTCCTCGCGGATGCGGCTGATATAGGTCGCGTCCTCGCCGGCCGCTTCGTAAGGCGTGGCGTAGCCGCCGGGCTCCTGCTTGTCGATGACGAGACAGCCGGGCGCCTTGCGCAGGATCTCGCGCGCCTCGTCCGCGGCGAGCGGGTTCTCGAACTCGACGTTGACGGCTTCCGAATGACCGACGAAGACCGGCACGCGCACGCAGGTCGCGGAGAGCTTGATCTTGGGATCAAGGATCTTCTTGGTCTCCGCCATCATCTTCCACTCTTCCTTGGTGTAGCCGTCCTCCATGAAGACGTCGATGTGGGGGATGACGTTGAAGGCGATGCGCTTGGGGAATTTCTTCGCGATCAGCTCGTCATTGGTGTAGACGGCTTTGGTCTGCGAGAACAATTCGTCCATCGCGTCCTTGCCGGCGCCCGACACCGATTGATAGGTCGAGACCACGACGCGCTTGATGGTCGCCTTGTCGTGCAGCGGCTTCAGCGCGACGACGAGCTGCGCGGTCGAGCAGTTCGGGTTGGCGATGATGTTCTTCTTGGCAAAGCCCTTGGTCGCATCGGCGTTCACCTCCGGCACGATCAACGGCACGTCCGGGTCCATGCGCCAGGCCGAGGAATTGTCGATCACGACCGCGCCGGCGGCGCCGATCTTCGGCGACCATTCCTTCGAGACCGAGCCGCCCGCCGACATCAGGCAGATGTCGATGTCGGAGAAGTCGTAGTGCTCGAGCGCTTTGACCTTCAATGTTCGATCGCCATAGGAGACCTCGACGCCGACGCTGCGGCGTGAAGCCAACGCCACGACCTCGTCCGCGGGGAATTTGCGCTCATCGAGGATGTTGAGCATTTCCCGTCCGACATTGCCGGTCGCTCCGACGACTGCGACTTTGTAACCCATCGTTCACTCTCCGATGAAAAAGGCCTTCCCGAAGCGGCACGCTTAACCAGGAAGCGCAGCGCTTCTATGCGAGAACCGCCCCCAAGACAACGCCAAGACAATTTTTGACCGTGCCAGAAGGCATTGGATGCCGCCGTACCAGGCCACTCCGGCCGCATTTCCCAGAACCAGGATCCATCTGGCAGTCCTAGGCCTGACCGACGAGACGGTCGGCACGCTGGCGCGCCTGTTCGCCTATGTGGGGACGCTGACGCTGCTTGCCATCCTCGGCGTGGCCGCGCTCGGCCAGTTGTCGAGCCTGCATGACGACGAGCCGGCAATGAGGCCAAGCTGGCGCGTGGCCGACCGCTCGCATCCCGCCTTTGCCGTCAGCCGGCTCGATTCCAACGATAAAACAGACGCTTACATCATCCTTCGGCATCCTGAGGGCGGCCGCAAGGACGTCATGCGCTGGGCGGGCGACACGCCGGTGCCGGTCGCCGAGCTCGAAATCTACCGGCCTGGCGGCGAATTCGACCCGGCGACACGCCTGCCGGCCGACATGATGGCCCGGATGGGCCTGAAGGACGCGACGCCGCTCGAGGCAGCCGGGGTCATCGACAGCAAGTTCGGGCCCGTGGCCCTGTATCGCCCGAGCGGACAGGCGTCCGGCTGTCTCGGCTATTTCAAGCGGATCGAGGAGCCGGGCCTGCAGATCTCCGGCTGGTCGTGCCAGGGCGACGCGCTGCTGGCCCGGCGCGCCGCGATCGCCTGCACGCTGAGCCGGCTCACGCTGCTCACCTCCGGCAACGAGCCGAAGCTCGCCGAATTGTTCGCCCATGCCGAGCTGAAGCGCCGCCCTTGCGGCCCGCCCGCCTCCGCGGACTGGCTGATGGGCGCTGACAATGCGCAGCTGCGCGGCGCGCTTTGACGCGCATCAAGCTCAAGTGGCTGGTTTTCATGCAACTTTTGGCCGCAGGCGCAATTATTCCGGCGCGGTGTGACCCAATTGACCTAGTTGCAGCCACCCCCGGCGCGCTAGTATGAGATGAAATCGATTGGCGGCCTGCCGCTTGAAGGGGACGTGATGAGCTCGAAATTCTCTGCCGCGAACAAATTGGCGCTGTGGGTTGCGGCGGGAGCCGTTGCCGCCATCGGCCTGACCGCCTCGGTCGATGCCAAGACCAAGCGCACCTATGACGATCGCGGCCGCGTCTATTACGGGTCGAATGGTCCCAACGTGGTCTATCAGCAAGGCCCGCGCACCCGCATCTATGTCAGCAAGCGCTCCTGGCTCGATGGCGGCACCGAGGTCAATCCGGGCGACCGCAAGTTCATGGACTACGCGTTCCCGCCGGAGATTGGCTACCCCACCTTCGCGCGCGAGAACCTCAACCGTCCGATCGATCGCCAGCCGCTCAGCACGCCGGCTGATGTCGGCGGCTATCCGAGGAACTTCCCGCTGTATTGATACGAGCTTCGACTGAATCAAAATGGCCGGGCTCGCGCCCGGCCATTTTTGTTTTGTGATGTCTTCCCGCTCTACCGGCCGGGAGCAAAAGCCGGGTCGTAACGCTTGCAAAATTGTTCGATCGCCTCGGAGCGGAAATCGCTCAGACGCTCGAAGATGATCTCATCCGGCCAATCCCACCAGGCGATACGGCGCAGGCTTTCCGCGACAGAATCGATAAAGCGCTTGCGGATGGAGCGCGCGGGAACGCCGCCGACGATCGTGTAGGGCGGCACATCGCGGCTGACGACCGCGCCTGCGGCGATCACCGCGCCGTCGCCGACGCTCACGCCCGGCAGCAGGATGGCGGCGTGCCCGATCCAGCAATCATTGCCAACGATCACCCGGTCGCTGCGGCGGTCCGCAAAGAAGTCGCGGTCGCGGGTCGCTGTCGCCTCGTAATATTCCGGGCAATAGGTAAAGCGATGTTGGGACGGACGACCCATCGGATGATTCGGCGCGCCGATCCGCACCGAGTTGGCGATTGCCGTGAACTTCCCGATCACGGCGTCGGCGACCTCGCAGTTCTCGCCGAGATAGGAGTAGTCGCCGAGCGAGGAATACTCGATGCGCGTGTCGCCCAGGACTTCGCAACGGCGCCCGATCTGCGCCTCGCGCAGGCGCACCGTTTCATGGATGACGGTTTCCGCGATCTTGGGTCGATGCGACGCATCCATGAGGCTGGCTCCGATGAAGACGCCGTAGGGTGGGCAAAGGCGCGAAGCGCCGTGCCCACCATCTCGCGGCAATCGCGAGAGAAGAGGTGGGCACGCTTGCGCTTTGCCCACCCTACGATTGCGGTGCTTGACGTTACGCGTGCAGCTTCTGCAATTCCTTCAGGATCGCTTCGCCCATCTGCGTGGTCGAGGCGGCGGTGGTGCCTTCCGACTTGATGTCGGCGGTGCGCAGGCCGCTCGCCAGCACGGCGGCGATCGCGGCATCGACCTTGTCGGCGAGCGCGCCCATGTCGAAGGAATAGCGCAGCGCCATGCCGAAGGACGAGATCATCGCGATCGGGTTGGCGAGGCCTTGGCCTGCGATGTCGGGCGCCGAGCCGTGCACGGGCTCGTACAGCGCCTTGCGCTTCTTGCTCTTGACGTCGACCTCGCCGAGCGAGGCCGAGGGCAGCATGCCGAGCGAACCGGTCAGCATCGCCGCGATGTCGGAGAGCATGTCGCCGAACAGATTGTCGGTGACGATGACGTCGAACTGCTTCGGCCATTTCACCAGCATCATGCCGCCGGAATCGGCGAGCTGGTGCTCGAGCGTGACATCGGGATATTCGCGCTTGTGGACCTGGGTCATGACCTCATTCCAGAGCACGCCCGACTTCATGACGTTGCGCTTTTCCATCGAGGTCACCTTGTTCTTGCGCTTCTTGGCAAGCTCGAAGGCGACGCGGCCGATGCGCTCGATCTCGTAGGTGTCGTAGACCTGGGTGTCGATGGCGCGCTTCTGGCCGTTGCCAAGATCGGTGATGGTCTTTGGCTCGCCGAAATAGACGCCGCCGGTGAGCTCCCGCACGATCACGATGTCGAGGCCCTCGATGGCCTCACGCTTCAGGCTCGAGGCGTCGGCAAGCGCCGGATAGCAGACGGCGGGGCGTAAATTGGCGAACAAAGCGAGATCCTTGCGCAGCCGGAGCAGGCCGGCTTCGGGGCGCACCTCGTAAGGAACGGCATCCCATTTCGGACCGCCGACCGCACCGAAGATCACGGCGTCGGCGTCCTTGGCCTTGGCCATGTCGCCCTCGGAGATCGACACCTTGTGCGCGTCATAGGCGGCGCCGCCCACGAGCCCGGTGTCGGTCTCGAACTTGGCGATCCCGGCCGCATTGAGCCAGTCGATCAGCCGCTTCACCTCGCCCATCACTTCGGGGCCAATGCCGTCACCGGGGAGCAGCAGCAGTTTATGGGTCGCCATGGTCGGTTCCTCTGAGGTCGAATTCGGCCGGAGTGCTAGAGCGGCGTTGCGCGCTTGGCAAGACACCATTGCCGCGGCGCGGCTGTGCAAGGCGCACCGGGCCTGCCACAATCGGCCGCGCCGGAGTACCCCTTGCACGCCCCTGACCGCCCCCCACGAGAGCCGCATCCTGCGCGGCTGATTCTGATGCTGTCGCTGGCGGCGACGGTCGGGCTCGGCATCGGCCGCTTCGCCTATGCGCTGGTACTGCCGGACATGCGGGACAGCCTGAGCTGGTCCTACTCGGCCGCCGGTTTCATGAACACCATCAACGCCGTCGGCTACCTCGCGGGTGCCCTTATGGCCTCGCGGCTGATCAAGCGGGTCGGCTGGTCGGCCGCGATCCGCGGCGGAACGCTGGCCTGCCTCGCCGCCCTGGCGGTCTGCGCGCTCACCGGGAACTTCTTCGCGTTGAGTCTCGCGCGATTGGTGCTGGGGCTGGGCGCTGCGGCCGGCTTCGTGGCCGGCGGCGCGCTGGCCGCCACCATCGCGCAGTCGCACCCTGAAAGGGCCAATTTCCTGCTCAGCCTGTTCTATGCCGGCCCCGGCATCGGCATCCTCGCCTCCGGCCTGATCGCGCCGTTCACGCTGCAGCATTTCGGGCCGGGCTCGTGGTGGATCGTGTGGTGGGCGCTGACGCTGCTCTCGGCCGCCATGACCATCCCGCTGTTCTTGATCCGCATTGAGAGCAAGGCACGCTTCAGCGACGCCGGCCACGGCTCGTTCGCGCTTCCGCCGATCCTGATCTATCTCGCCGGCTACTTCCTGTTCGGGGCGGGCTACATCGCCTACATGACCTTCATGATCGCCTATGTGCGCGATGCCGGTGGCGGCGCTGCGGCGCAGGCTGCGTTCTGGAGCCTGATCGGGGTGAGCGCCTTCGTCACGCCCTGGGTCTGGCGCGGCGTACTGGCACTCGACCGCGGCGGGCTCGCCACCGCGATCATCCTCGGCACCAATGCGCTCGGCGCGAGCTTGCCGATGCTCGGGCATTCGACGGCGTGGCTTGCGACCTCGGCCGTCGTGTTCGGTGTCGCTTTCTTCGCGGTCGTGGGGTCAACGACCGCTTTCGTGCGCTTCAACTATCCGCCCGCAATATGGCCAACGGCGATCGCGGCGATGACGATTTCGTTCGGCGTCGGCCAGACGCTTGGGCCGATCGTGGTGGGTGCCATCACGGATGCGCTGGGGAGCCTGTCGTATGCGTTGAATGTTTCGGCCGCGCTGCTCGCGCTCGGGGCGGTGGCGGCGCTGTGCCAGCGGAAGGTGGGGCCGAAGCATTCGGTGTCGTAGGGTGTGCAAAGGCGCTCTTGCGCCGTGCCCACCATCTCTCCACGATCGCAACAGAAGTGGTGGGCACGCTACGCTTTGCCCACCCTACAATTCGTGGCGTCAACTCCCACTGAACGAATTATACCCCTGGTCTTCCCAATAACCGCCCTTGTACTCGTTGGTGACTTCCATCGAGACCACGTATTTCGGGTTCTTGAAGCCGAGTTTTGTGGGCACGCGGATCTTCATCGGAAAACCGTAGGCGCGCGGCAGAATGTCGTTGGCATATTTGAACGTCATCTGCGTCTGCGGATGCAGCGCGCTGCGCATGTCGAGCGGGGAGTTGTAGCCATCCTTGTCGGCGCACTGGAACCAGACATATTTCGCGCGGGTGTCGGCGCCGATCAGTTTCAGGAAATCGCGCAGCGGAGTGCCGGTCCAGCTTCCGATCGCGCTCCAGCCCTCGACGCAGATATGGCGGGTGATCTGCGTCACCTGCGGGAGCTGGTAGAGTTCGTCCAGCGTCCAGGACTTCTTGTTGTCGACGAGGCCGCGCACCTCGAGCTTCCAATCCGCGGCCGAAACCTCGGGCGCCTCGTCGAGATCGTAATAGGCGTTGAACGGGAACGGCTTTGTGATCGCGCTCTCCGGGAAGGTCGGCGCCAGCGCGTCCGGATTGAAGATGAAGGCCTGCACGGCGTCGTTGAATTTCGAGACCGTCTTCAGCATTTCTTCTGCCGACGATGAATCGACGACGTCGCAACCGGTGAGCAGGCTCAGCGCGCCCAGGCTGGCACCGCCCGTGATGAAGCGGCGGCGGGTGAGGTCCGGCATCGCCTTGAGCGAATCCTTGATCAGGAGACGCTTGTCGACGCCGGGGATCAGGAACGAACGCTTGGCCATGATGTTCCTCGAGAATCTTTTGTTCTGAGCATGATCTTGTCGGAAAACCGGTTCCCACTTTTCCGGATCATGCTCGATCAGCGGCCGATGATCATGGCGCGCAGGCTCTTCGGCACGAGCAGCGCGAGCGCCACGTGGACCACGAGGAAGGCGCAGATCGCGGCCATGCAGAAGAAGTGGACGTAGCGTGCCGTCGGATAGTCGCCGAACAGCGCCACCAGATAGTAGAGTTGGACCGGTTTCCACATCGACAGCCCCGACAGCACGATGAGCACGCCGACCACGATGATCCCGGCATAAAGCAGGCGCTGCACGTAATTGTAGACGGTGAGATCGTCATGGCCGAGCTTGAAGGTCAGGGCCGCCCTGACGTCGTGGAGCACGCCGGACGGCGTGATCGGCAGCAGCTTCCTGGCGAAGCGGCCGGTGGCAAGGCCGGTGATGAGATAGGCGAGCCCGTTGATCATCAACAGCCACATCGCCGCAAAATGCCAGAGCAGCGCGCCGCCGAGCCAGCCGCCGAGCGTGATGTCGCGGGAGAAGCTGAAATTGAACAGCGGCGAGGCGTTGTAGATCTGCCAGCCCGACATGATCATCAGGATCATGGCGAATGCGTTGATCCAGTGCATCACCCGCACCCAGACCGGCTGAATGACCTTCGCCGGCGAGGAGGTAGCGGGTGCATCGGTTGCAGCAAGGCTGGACATGGTGGTTCCGTCCTTAGGGATCGCGTGAGAACAAATATACGCCGGCAATTTCGGTTTCGTTACGCCCTCTTAGGTATCGAATCGATGCCTATGAAACATCGCGGTCACAAAAAAGCGAGCCGGGATCCCCCGGCTCGCCGTTTCGCGCGTCCCGTTCGGGGATGAAACAGGGCGGTGCGGTGTTACGTCGCCGGCATCAGCACGGTGTCGACCACATGGATCACGCCGTTCGACTGGTTGACGTTGGTGATCGTCACCATCGAGGTACCGCCCTTGGCGTCGACGATCCAGGTCTTGCCGTCCATCTTCTTGATCGTCAGCTCCTCGCCCTCGGCGGTCTTCAGCTTCTTGCCGTCGAGGAGATCGGAGGCCTCGAGCTTGCCGGGCACGACATGGTAGGTGAGGATCTTGGTCAGGGTCGCCTTGTTCTCAGGCTTGACCAGGGTGTCGACGGTGCCGGCCGGCAGCTTGCCGAAGGCCGCATTGGTCGGCGCGAACACCGTGAACGGACCCTTGCCTTCCAGCGTCTGCACGAGACCGGCGGCCTTCACCGCCGCCACCAGCGTGGTGTGGTCCTTGGAGTTGACGGCGTTCTGGATGATGTTCTTGGAGGGGAACATCGCGGCGCCGCCGACCATCACGGTCTTTTCCTCGGCACGAACCGGCGCGACGACGGTTGCGGTGATGGCGAGTGCGCTGAAGGCGGCAGCGGCGAGATAGGCAATACGCTTCGACATGGAGAGTCTCCCGATATCTGGATGAAGTCCTGCAACAACGGCGCCTGCGACAGGTGTGAGGCGATAGCGCCGTCGTTGGCCGAACTACGGGAGGGTTTGCCGAGCGGTTTCGGACAATAATTTATTGTGATGCGTGAAACTTTGGGTGGGCGAATTCGTGGGGTGCTGCGAGCTCGCGCCAAGCACGCCGGTGCTGTGGGGCAAAGGCGCGCAAGCGCCGTGCCCACCATTTATGTCCAGATTCGCGAAAGATGGTGGGCACGCTTCGCTTTGCCCACCCTACGGCACCGAGAGTGTGGCGCGCCGATCAATCCCCGCTTCACGGCGTCTGAATAAATCCGCGATTATGCGTGGGGCTGATCAGCACTTCGTTGATGCAGACGCGCGGCGGCATGGAGGCGATGAAGGCGATGGTGCGGCCAAGATCTTCGGACTGGAGCATCCTCGCCTGCTCCTCCTCGCTCGGCACGACCGGCCGCAGCTTCAGGATCGGCGTCGCCACCTCGCCCGGCATCAGGCAGCAGGCGCGCAGGCCGTTGACGCACTCGTCCATGTTGAAGGAATGGGTCAGCGCAAGCACCGCATGTTTGGTCGTGGTGTAGGCCGGGCCCGGCATCTTCGAGACGTGACGACCGGCCCAGGACGAGACGTTGATGATGCATCCGTCCTGCTGCCTGCGCATCGCCGGCAGCACCGCGCGCATGCAATAGAGCACGCCGTTGAGGTTGATCTCGACGAGCTTGTCCCAGCCCTCCAGTTCCATGTCGTTCCAGCTTCGCTTGGGAACATTGACGCCGGCACTGTTGACCAGGACGTCGATGCGGCCGTGTTTCGCCAGGATCTGATCGGCTGCTTTCTGGACATCCGCGGCGACGCTGACATCGAGCGGGATCGCCGCCGCCGCCCCGCCGTCTCTGGTGATTTTGGCGACCACGGTATCCAACGCATCCTTCCGCCGCCCGGACACCACCACCGTCCAGCCGTCGGCCGCGAGAGCCTCCGCGCCGGCCTCCCCGATCCCGCTGCCGCCGCCCGTGACCCAGGCCACGCGTTTCCCACCTTTCGTCATGCAAACTGTCTCCGTTGCTTCATCGGGGCTGTTTTTGCTAATGCAGCCCTCGGTTTTGACCGGCCTTCGCCGGCGAGGAATGTTGCATGAACCAAGCTGCCAACGCCAATCTGTTTTCCCGCCTGTTCGATAGCCTCGAGGATCCGACGCGGCTTGCGATCGAGACCCATGACGGCGGCCGCATCAGCTACGGCGAGCTGATCGCACGCGCGGGCCAGATGGCGAATGTGCTGGTGGAGCGCGGCGTAAAGCCGGGCGACCGCGTCGCGGTGCAGGTCGAAAAATCCGTCGCCAACATCGTGCTGTACCTCGCGACCGTGCGCGCCGGCGCGGTCTATCTGCCGCTCAACACCGCCTATACGCTGAACGAGCTCGACTACTTCATCACCGACGCCGAGCCGTCGCTGGTGGTCTGCGATCCCTCCAAGGCCGACGGCATCGCTGCGATCGCCGCCAAGGTGAAGGCCAAGGTCGAAACGCTCGGGCCCGACGGCAAAGGCTCGCTGACGGACGCCGCAGCGAAGGCGAAGAGCGAATTCGCCACTGTGGCACGCGCGAATGACGATCTCGCCGCGATCCTCTACACGTCAGGCACCACCGGCCGCTCCAAGGGCGCGATGCTGTCCCACGACAATCTCGCCTCGAACTCGCTGACGCTGGTCGAGTACTGGCGCTTCACCGACAAGGACGTGCTGATCCACGCGCTGCCGATCTACCACACTCACGGCCTGTTCGTGGCGACCAACGTCACGCTGTTTTCGCGCGCGTCGATGATCTTCCTGCCGAAGCTCGACCCTGACCTGATCGTCAAGCTGATGGCGCGCGCCACCGTGCTGATGGGTGTGCCGACGTTCTATACGCGCCTCTTGCAAAACCCCGCGCTGTCGCGCGAGACGACCAGGCACATGCGTCTCTTCATCTCGGGCTCGGCACCGCTGCTCGCCGACACCCATCGCGAATGGTCGGCGCGCACTGGACACGCCGTGCTCGAGCGCTACGGCATGACCGAGACCAACATGAACACGTCGAACCCCTATGACGGCGAGCGCGTGCCCGGCGCGGTCGGCTTTCCGCTGCCCGGCGTCTCCGCCCGCGTCACCGACCCCGAGACCGGCAAGGAATTGCCGCGCGACGAAATCGGCATGATCGAGGTCAAGGGCCCGAACGTCTTCAAGGGCTATTGGCGCATGCCGGAGAAGACCAAGTCGGAATTCCGTTCCGACGGCTTCTTCATCACTGGCGACCTCGGCAAGATCGACGCCAAGGGCTACGTCCACATCCTCGGCCGCGGTAAGGATCTCGTCATTTCAGGCGGCTTCAATGTCTACCCGAAGGAAATCGAGAGCGAGATCGACGCCATGCCGGGCGTGATCGAGTCCGCCGTGATCGGCGTGCCGCATGCCGATTTCGGCGAGGGCGTCACCGCGGTCCTGGTCTGCAACAAGGGCGCCGATGTCAGCGAGGCCTCGGTGCTGAAGGCGCTCGACGGCCGTCTCGCAAAGTTCAAGATGCCCAAGCGCGTCTTCGTCGTCGACGAGCTGCCGCGCAACACCATGGGCAAGGTGCAGAAGAACGTTTTGCGGGATACGTACAAGGATATCTACGCGAAGAAGTAAGGGGCGCCCGATCGCTCCGGGCTGGGGAGACATGAAACGCGAGCAGGCTGTCCGGATCAACGATTATCTCCTCAAAGCCTGCACGGCATTGGACCAGGCCCGAATGGCCATCGCAGGGCTTGGCAAAGCTGAGCGGATCAAGCTGGGAGACTGGCTTGACGACATCGTCGCCGCTTTGGAGGACGAGGTCCTCCTGCCGATTTACGAACAATACCCGGACCTAGAGCCCCCAAAGCCCAGTTGGGAGCCGCCTACAATCTCCAGCGAGCTCACATGGGATGAGGTGCTCCTACCGCCGTCGGTAACCGATCAACAGTTCGACGAGATCATTTTCTCGGTCATGAAGCCACATTGGCGAAAGACCGCGATGATGGTGTTTCTTGTGATGGACCGCTGCAAGGAACTGGGATTGCCGATCAGTGACGAGATGATCGCAGCCCGATTGAAGGTATTGGCGGACTCCGATCGCATCGAGGGCATTGGCGATCCCCGAATGTGGTTCCACAGCGAAGTGCGATTGAAAGATTAGTCCGTCGACTAGTGGCCACCCGCGAGGCTCAGCCCAAACCGACTGCCGACGATAAACAGATAGCAGCCGAACGCGGCCTCCAGCGTGCGCTTGGACATCGCATGCTCGGCCTTCACGCCGAGTGGTGCGGTGACGAGGCTTATCGGCATCACGGGCACGGCGCCGACCAGCGAGGACGTAGCCGAGCGGAGATCGAGACCTGCAATCACGCGAATCGTATCCCGGCACGTTAGCGGCGAACCGCCGGGGCGGCGCGCCTGGACGAAGAGCGATGCGTCCGCAACTTCTAGGCTATCTCGATCGCGCGGTCGTCAGCGGGAAGCGACAGGCGCGGAATGCGGAGCGCGCATATCGGAAGCGCCCTGGCGAGATGATGGAGGGAAAAAACGGGGCAAGCGGCGGGCGCGGCAGGCTCTTTTGCGGTTCCACTCAATGCCGTTTTGACTGCACTTTACAGCATGAACGGACTGGTTCGCGTGAGGACGATCCTCTTGCGATTTCAAGTCGCGAGGGGAGGCCCGGAAGGAGTGGTGAAGAATTCATTTCTTCAACGTCCCGATGTCGCTCTGGTATACCAAGCCCCTGATCAGTCTCGTTTCGTGACCCCTGTAAGGCTGAACCCAGGTTCGCTTTATGGCGATTTGGTGATTGCGCAGGTTAACTCGACTCCGTAAATAGGGCCGACCTTTCGCGATCCCCGCGCGCCCCCTGCTGGGCCGCAACAAAACATCAAAGCCGCCCATGACCGCACGGATCGAACGACCGATTTCACCACACCTGCAGATCTACCGGGTGACGCTGACGATGGCGCTGTCCGTCGTCCACCGCGCCACCGGTATCGCGCTCTATGTCGGAACCCTGCTGCTGGCCTGGTGGCTGATCGCCGCGGCCTCCGGCCCGACGGCGTACTCCCATGTGCAGGCCTTTACCGGCAGCATCATCGGCCGGCTGATCGTGTTCGGCTACACCTGGGCGCTGATGCACCACATGCTGAGCGGCATCAGGCATTTCATCTGGGACCTCGGCTACGGTTTCAAGGCCAATGAGCGCGAGGCGCTCACCTGGGGCGCGCTGATCGGCGGCATCGCACTCACTGTCCTGATCTGGATCATTGCCTACGCGATCGGAGGCGGACGATGAGCACGACCGATACGCCCAAGCGCAGCATGCGCACGCCGCTCGGCCGCGTCCGCAGTCTCGGCTCCGCGCACTCCGGCACCTCTGACTTTTGGCGCCAGCGCCTCACCGGCGTCGCGATGGTGCTCTTGATGCTCCCCGTGATCGTGGTCGTCATGATGCTGCTCGGCCGCAACCAGGCGGGCGCCGCGCAGATTCTCGGCTCGCTGCCGATCGCGCTGATCCTCCTGCTCTTCATCTTCGCCAGCGCCTGGCACATGAAGATCGGCATGCAGGTCGTGATCGAGGACTACGTCCACAACGAGAAGGTGAAGCTCGTTTTGGTCATGCTCAACAACTTCTTCTCGATCGCGGTGGCGCTCGCCTCGACATACGCGATCCTCAAGCTGTCATCCGGAGTGTAACCCATGGCCGTCACCACGAATGGCAAGGGCAACGGCGCTCCCGCCACCAACGGAAAAGCCTATCCGATCGAAGACCACACCTATGACGTCGTCGTGGTCGGCGCCGGTGGCGCGGGCCTGCGCGCCGTCGTCGGCTGCAGCGAGGCCGGCCTGCGCACGGCCTGCATCACAAAAGTGTTTCCGACCCGCTCGCACACCGTCGCGGCGCAGGGCGGCATCTCCGCTTCGCTCGGCAACATGCACAAGGACGACTGGCGCTGGCACATGTACGACACCGTGAAGGGGTCGGACTGGCTGGGCGACCAGGACGCGATCGAATACATGGTGCGCCACGCCCCTGAAGCGGTCTACGAGCTCGAACATTGGGGCGTGCCGTTCTCGCGCACCGAGGACGGCAAGATCTACCAGCGCCCGTTCGGCGGCATGACCATGGACTACGGCAAGGGCCAGGCGCAGCGCACCTGCGCGGCCGCCGACCGCACCGGTCACGCCATGCTGCACACGATGTACGGCCAGTCGCTGCGCCATGCGGCAGAATTCTTCATCGAGTTCTTCGCCATCGACCTCATCATGGACGACCAGGGCGCCTGCCGCGGCGTGATCGCGCTCAAGCTCGATGACGGCACGCTGCATCGCTTCCGCGCCCAGACCACGATTTTGGCGACCGGCGGCTACGGCCGCGCCTATGCCTCCTGCACCTCGGCCCATACCTGCACCGGCGACGGCGGCGGCATGGTGCTGCGCGCCGGCCTGCCGCTCCAGGACATGGAGTTCGTGCAGTTCCACCCGACCGGCATCTACGGCTCGGGCTGCCTCGTCACCGAAGGCGCGCGCGGCGAAGGCGGCTATCTCGTCAACTCCGAGGGCGAGCGCTTCATGGAGCGCTACGCGCCGTCGGCCAAGGACCTCGCCTCGCGCGACGTCGTCTCGCGTGCGATGACCATCGAGATCCGCGAGGGCCGCGGCGTCGGCAAGAAGAAGGATCACATCTTCCTGCATCTCGACCACCTCGATCCCTCGGTGCTGGCCGAGCGGCTGCCCGGCATCTCCGAATCGGCCAAGATCTTCGCCAATGTCGACGTGACGCGCGAGCCGATTCCGATCGTGCCGACCGTGCACTACAACATGGGCGGCATCCCCACGAATTATCACGGCGAGGTGCTGACGAAGAAGGACGGCGACGACAACGCCGTGATCCCCGGACTGATGGCGATCGGCGAAGCGGCCTGCGTCTCCGTGCACGGCGCCAACCGTCTCGGCTCCAACTCGCTGATCGACCTCGTGGTGTTCGGCCGCGCCGCGGCGCTGCGCTGCGCCGAAAAGCTCACCGCCAACGGCAAGCAACCGGAACTGCCGGCGAACTCGGCCGAGCAGTCGCTCGGCCGCCTCGACCATTATCGCTACGCCTCCGGCGGCACCCCGACCGCGAAGCTGCGCGAAGGCATGCAGCACGTGATGCAGAACAATTGCGCGGTGTTCCGCACCGGCGAAGTCCTGAGCGAAGGCCAGAACCTGATCCAGAAGGTCCATAGCGGCATCACCGACATCGCCGTGTCCGACCGCTCGCTGGTGTGGAATTCGGACCTCGTCGAGACGCTCGAGTTCGACAATCTGATCTCGCAGGCGGTGGTGACGATGAACTCGGCCGCCAACCGCACCGAGAGCCGCGGCGCGCATGCGCGCGAGGACTTTGCCGATCGTGACGACAAGAACTGGATGAAGCACACGCTGGCCTGGCTCGACGATGCAGCCAAGGTCACGATCGACTACCGCCCGGTGCACAACTACACCATGACCAACGACGTGCAGTACATCCCGCCGAAGGCGCGCGTGTACTGAGCGAACGGGAAGGCCCTTCGAAAATGGCTGAATTCGCACTTCCGAAGAACTCGAAGATCACCGGCGGCAAGACCTGGCCGAAGCCTGCGGGCGCGACCGAGGTTCGCGAGTTCCGCGTCTATCGCTGGAACCCGGACGACGGCAAGAATCCGAGCGTCGACACCTATTACGTCGACACCAACGACTGCGGTCCGATGGTGCTGGATGGCCTGATCTGGATCAAGAACCACATCGACCCGTCGCTGACCTTCCGCCGCTCCTGCCGCGAGGGCGTCTGCGGCTCCTGCGCCATGAACATCGACGGCCAGAACACGCTCGCCTGCACCCGCTCGATGCACGACGTGAAGGACGGCGCGGTGAAGATCAACCCGCTGCCGCACCAGCCGGTGGTGAAGGACCTCGTCCCCGACCTCACCAATTTCTATGCGCAATACGCTTCCGTCGAGCCGTGGCTGAAGACGACCTCGCCGACGCCGCAGAAGGAATGGCGCCAGAGCCACGAGGACCGCGAGAAGCTCGACGGCCTCTACGAGTGCATTCTCTGCGCCTGCTGCTCGACCTCCTGCCCGAGCTACTGGTGGAACAGCGACCGCTATCTCGGCCCCGCCGCTCTGCTCCAGGCCAACCGCTGGGTGTCGGATTCCCGCGATGAGGCGACCGGCGAACGGCTCGACAATCTCGAGGACCCGTTCCGCCTCTACCGCTGCCACACCATCATGAACTGCGCCAAGGCCTGCCCGAAGGGCCTCAACCCCGCAGAGGCGATCGCCGAGCTGAAGCTGAAGCTCGTCGAGCGTCAGGTTTAAGCGAAACTTTGTGCATCGGCCGCGGCCGTCAGAGCCATGGCCGAATTGCTACCTATAGTAGCTTAACCTGAAATTTCTACCAGCGCACCCCTCGCGGGCGGAGACGCGCCGAACGCAACCAAAGGTTCCCATCACAAGCCACTTCCTTCCTTGCGGGAAATTCAAGTAAGCTTCGTTCCGGGTCAGGAGCGACTGTGCAGGGCGCGCAACGCAATTCGTTGAAACTGCTGCAGTGGATGATGGCGGCATCCCTGGCGCTGCCGATTGCGCTGTTCATCATCGCCTCGGCGATCTCCTACAATTCGACCAACGACATCGCCGACCGCGAGATCGAGCGCACGCTCGACGTCGCCCATGAACATGCGCTCAAGGTGTTCGAGACCATCGACCGCAGCCTCGCCGAGCTCAACGAGGTGGTGCGCGGACTTTCGGACGAGGCGATCCGGTCGCGCGAGGCAGCGCTGCATCTGCGCCTGAAACGGCTGACCGATTCGCTGCCGCAGCTCAAATCCGCCTGGATTTTTGACGCGCGGGGCCATGCGCTGGTCAACAGCCTGTTGTCGCCGGCGCCGCAGATCAGCTTTGCGGACCGGGATTATTTCAACGCCCATGTCGACCAGAACATCGGCACCTTCATCGGCACGCCGCTGACGCCGCGTCAGCCCTACCAGGGCGCCCGCTTCTTCGGCATGAGCCGCCGCCGCGAGTCCGACGACGGCAGCTTCATCGGCGTGATCCAGGCCTCGGTATACCCGGAATATTTCGAGAGCTTTTACGCGCGGATCGGCAGTGAGCCCGGCAGCTTCTTCACGATCGGGCGGACCGATGGCGCCCTGCTGGCGCATTACCCGCACCTCGATCACGACGTCCGGCTCGATCCGGGCGGGCCGGTCGGCCGGAAGATCGCGCTGAGCCCCGAGCACGGGCTGATGACCATCGCCTGGCCCGCCGACGGGATCGAGCGGCGCATCGGCTACAAGCGCGTCGCCGAATATCCGATCTATGTCAGCGCGGGGCTCGAGACGTCGGCGATCCGTTCGCGCTGGCTCGCCACCATGGGCCAGCACCTGATCTTCGGCCTGCCTGCCACCGCCCTGCTCTTCTTCATTCTCGCGCTGGCATTCCGGCGCACGCAGAACCTCCAGGCCGAGGCGGCACGGCGGCGCGACGCCGAGGAGGCGCTCAAGCACAGCCAGCGCCTGGAGGCGCTCGGACAGCTCACCGGCGGCGTGGCGCACGACTTCAACAACCTGCTGACCGTGATCCGCGCCTCCATCGACCTGTTGAACCGGCCGCAATTGTCGGAGGAGCGGCGGCAGCGCTACATCAACGCCATCACCGACGCGGTCGCGCGCGCCGCAAAGCTGACCTCGCAACTGCTGGCCTTCGCGCGGCGGCAGACGTTGAAGCCCGAGGTGTTCGATGTCGGCGCGCGCGTGCAGTCGCTGCGCGACATGATCGCCACGCTGACGGGACCGGCCATCGAGATCGTGATGCGGCTGCCGGCGGGGTCCTTTCTCGTCAACGCCGATGCCGGCCAGTTCGAGACGGCGCTGTTCAACATGGCGGTCAATGCGCGCGATGCGATGCAGGGCCGCGGCAGGATCACGTTCACGGTGGAGGCCGCGGCGGCCGTTCCTGACAGCCTGGTACATCTCGTCGGCAGCCATGGCTTCATCACGGTCACGGTCACCGATACCGGGTCCGGCATCCCCGCAAGCCAGCTCGGCCGCATCTTCGAGCCGTTCTTCACGACCAAGCAGGTCGGTCAGGGCACCGGGCTCGGCCTGTCGCAGGTGTTCGGCTTCGTCAGGCAATCTGGCGGCGAGGTGACGGTTGCGAGCGAGGTCGGCCGCGGCAGCGCCTTCACGCTCTATCTGCCGCGCGTGCCCGCCGAGGTGCTGCCGCAGCGGCAGGCGCCCGACACCGCGCCCGCAGTTGCCGGCAGCGGCATGTCGGTGCTGGTCGTCGAGGACAATATCGAGGTCGCCAATTTCGCCGCCGACGGGCTCACCGAGCTCGGCTACAGCGTCACGCTGGTCGACAACGCCAACGACGCGCTCGCCGAGCTCGTGGCGGACGTCGACCGCTTCGACGTGGTGTTCTCCGACGTGGTGATGCCCGGCATGACCGGGCTCGACCTTGCGCACGCGATCCGCGACCGCGGCATCGACGTGCCCATCGTGCTCACCAGCGGCTACAGCGACGTGCTGGCGCAGGACGGCAGTTTCGGCTTCGAGCTGCTGCAAAAGCCCTATTCGATCGAGGCGCTGTCGCGCATGCTGTACAAGGCCGCACGGCTGCGCCGGGTGCGGGATGGCGCCGCCGAATAGCTCCATCCGGGCCACATGCCTCCCCGAGATTGGAGTTGCACGCAAAACCGGCTATGCATGCGCCGCTTGCAACGAGGACTTCTGCTTGACGCCCGACACCGACCCCTCGCCCGCGCCATTCGGCGCATTCGCGCCGAATGCGGCGCAGGCTGCGATCATTTCGCTCGCGCACCGCTCCGGGCTGAAGCGCGGCGCGTTCCGCCCGTGGTTGTCGCGGCTGGTCAACCTGCTGCGCGCAGGTCCCGTCGACGTGCAATATCAGGGCGCCTCGTTCCGCTTCCATCACCAGGCGAGCGCGACCGAGCGCGGCGCGCTGTTCAACCCCGACTATAATCTCGACGAGCTCGACTTCCTGCGCCAGCACACGCCCGCGGGCGGCGTGTTCGTCGACGTCGGCGCCAATGTCGGCACATTCGCGCTGGTGATGGCGCGCCATGTCGGCGCGCAGGGCAAGGTCGTCGCGATCGAACCGCATCCCACGACCTTCGCGCGACTCTCGTTCAACAACGCGGCGTCGGGATCTATCCAAGGAGCGACGCAGGTCCGCCTCGTGCAGGCTGCGGCCGGCGACGCCGACGGCGAGCTGATGATCGAGACCGACGGCGACAATCTCGGCGCCAGCCATGTCGTGACCGGCACCGCGACGGCAAAGGCCATCAAAGTGCCGTCGTTGCGGCTGACACGCATCCTCGACGAGGCCGGCGTGACAAAGGTCGATGCCCTCAAGATCGACGTCGAGGGTTTCGAAGACCGCGTGCTGATCGGCTTCTTCCGCGATGCGCCGCCATCGCTCTGGCCCGGCGCTGTCGTGATCGAGCATCTGTCACAAAACGAATGGCGCGAGGATTGTATTGCAGACATGGTCGCGCGCGGCTTTGCCATCGCGCGCAGGACGCGCAGCAACACCTTCCTGTCGCGCTGACGACAATCAACGACGGAGATTCCGATGATCGATCACTTGGGTTTCCCGGTTTCCGATTACGAGAGCGCCAAGGCGTTCTATGCCAAGGCGCTGGCGCCGCTCGGCTACAACCTGATCATGGAGGTCACGCAGGAGCAGACCGGCCACGATCCCGCCGCGGGCTTTGGCGCCGACGGCAAGCCGGACTTCTGGATCGGCGGCGAAGGCGCGTTGAACAAGCCGGTCCATGTCGCGATTCTCGCAAAAGACCGCGCCACCGTGGATGCGTTCTACAAGGCGGCCATCGCGGCCGGCGGGCGCGACAACGGACCGCCTGGCATTCGCGCGCATTATCATCCGACCTATTACGGCGCATTCGTGCTCGACCCCGATGGTCACAACATCGAAGCCGTCTGTCACGCGCCCGAATAGGCCTGTTCCATCGTCGCGATGGACGGGAACATCGACGCATCGGCAACGTTATCGTCGTTCGAGCAACGACAAGTCGATGATGGATGATGCCGATCGAACCGCCGGAGATTCCACCGGCAACACCGGGCACACCGAGTGAGCCGCCACCGGAAATGCCGCCGGGCAGTCCGCAGCCGGATATCGCGCCGCCGGTGCGCGAGCCCGGCGAATCACCGCGGCCGACGAACTGCCGGGCAAGAGGCCGGACGAGATTCCACCGCGCGGACCGAACGGGCCGCGCACGCCCAATCCCGCAACGGATGCGAATTTGTCGCAACCTCACATTCGAGGCGATTGCAAGATGGGCCTGAATGCGCAATGAACGTCGATGTTCTGAAGTGATTTGCATGCAGAAATAAATCGAGACGCGGCTGCTTCGCCCGCCACAATCCGGCCTAACGCGTATCCGTTGATCGCAACGCTCACTCTCCAAGAGCTTCCGCTACAAGAACCTTTCCTAGGATCTCACCACATGACTCAATTTCGCTTCGTGCTGCTTGCCACGACGGCTCTGACCGCGATGCCATTCGCAAGCTCCGCATCGCACGCGCAAAACGCTCCCATCGTGATCGCGCAGGCGCAGGGCGAAGTCGGCCCTGACGGAAAACCGAAGCAGCCATCCCGCGAGCAGCCGAAGGCGCCGCCGCAACAACCGCCGGCCGCTCGCCCCGCGCCGGCCCCTCCGCCGCCACCGCCGGCTGCACCCCAGCGTCCGAGTGCGCCGCCACCGACGGCTGCGCCTCCGCACGCCCCGACACCACCACCTCCTCCGCCGGCGCCCGCGCGGCCGACGCCGCCACCTCCTCCGCCGCCGTCTGCGGCCCCGAAGCAACCCTCAGCGCCCCCGGCGCCGGCTCCGCAACAGCACGCGCCGACTCCGACACCGCCGCCTCCGGCCGCGGCGCCCTCGCGCGTGGCTCCGACGCCCACGCCAACGCCGCCACCGCCACCGCCACCGCCCCCAACCACGCGGGCGACACCGACTCCACCACCTCCTCCTCCGGCGGCCGCGCCGCCGGGACGGGTCGCGCCCTTGCCGGCGCCAACGCCCGCTCCAACGCCTGCACCGGCAGCGCCAACGATTCGCGCCACGCCGACACCTGCGCCGACCGCTACGCCAGCCCCGGGCGGTACGCCGACCCCACCGCCGTCAGGGCGTACGGGCCCGGCCCCGACCCCCGCGCCGGGTGCGGCGCCAGCGCCAGCACCGACCGCATCACCCGCTCCCGGCGGTGCCACGCCGCCAGCCGGCCGTCAGGGTGGAACACCGCCAGCAGGCACGCCGCCTGCGGGCGCGCCCGCTGCCGGAACTCCGCCTGTGCCGCCGCAGGCGGGTGCCCCGGCCCGGCCCATGCCTCCCGCCGGAGCCGCAGCGCCAACTGTCGTCCCTGGCACGCCAGCCGCAGCGCCACCGCCCAACAGGGCGCAATACGCGCCGCCGACGGTTGCGCCGGCCTTCCGCGCCGCGCCGACGGTCGCAGCACCGCTGCCGCCGCCGCCGCGTCCGCCACAGCGTGATCTGACGCCACTCGCGATCGGTGCGGGCGTGGTGGCCGGTGCCGTGATCGGCGCCACCATCGCCGACTACCGCAACCAGCGACATGAGGTCATCGAAGGCGGCCGCACCGTCTACACCGAGCCGGACCGCATCATCATCCGCGACCCGGGCGGGCAGGCATACGTCCGCGGCAACGATCTCTATCGCTTCCGCTATGGGGCCCGCGACATCCGCAGCGAGACCATCGGCGGCGAAACCCGCACCGTCGTGATCCGTCCCGACGGCAGCGAGGTGATCACCGTAGTCGGCGCGGACGGTTCGTTGCTGCGGCGAATCCGCAGGGATCCCGGCGGGCGCGAGATCGTCATCATCGACAACAGCTACCGCGATCCACGGTCGGTCGGCGGCTTCTATGTCGACGTGCCGCCGCCGGTCGTCAACATTCCCTATGATCGCTACATCGTCGACGCCCAGGAGGCGTCGCCGGACGTGATCTACGAGACCATGGAGGCACCGCCGGTGCAGCGGATCGATCGGCGTTACTCGCTCGACGAGATCCGCTATAGCCCGAATGTTCGCATGCAGATGCCGAGCATCGACGTCAACACGATCAACTTCGAGACGGGATCGTGGACCATCCCGCCGGACCAGGCTGCGAGGCTGCAAGTGATCGCCGACGGTCTCAACCGGGCGATCCAGCGCAACCCGCGCGAGGTGTTCCTGATCGAGGGACACACCGACGCGGTCGGCAACGACGTCGACAATCTGTCATTGTCGGACCGCCGTGCGCAGGCCGCGGCCGAATTGCTGACCCAGCAGTTCAATGTGCCGGCGGAGAACCTGACCTCGCAGGGCTACGGCGAGCAGTATCTGAAGGAGCAGACGCAGGGGCCGAGCCTGATCAACCGGCGTGTCACCATCCGCCGCATCACGCCGCTGCTCAACGGCGGCCAGGCCTCGCTGCCGCCGCCCCCGCCCGGCACCGCGCCGCCGCGGTAACGGCACGCACAAATGCAAAATGGCCGGGAGCGATCCCGGCCATTTTTTGTTTCTTGCAATCTCGTGCCCCGGACGCAGCGCAGCACGAAAGTGATGCGCTGCTGAGCCGGGGCCCATCTACTATCGATGCACTAGGATTGAGATTCTGGGTCCCGGCTCTGCGACGCACCGCTTCGCGATGCATCGCGTCCGGGACACGAGCAGACGCTTAGCCCTTGTCGCTCTCGAGCCTGAAGATCTGCGCGCCCTCGTCGCCCGACAGCAAGCCGCTCTCGGTGTAGAGCTTCAGCTTGGTGCGGGTGTCGGCGATGTCGAGGTTGCGCATGGTGAGCTGACCGATGCGATGCTCCGGCGTGAACGCGGCGTCCTCGACCTTCTCCATGCTCAGCCGCTCCGGCGCATAGGTCAGGTTGGGGCTTTCCGTGTTCAGGAGCGAATAGTCGTTGCCACGGCGCAGCTCCAGCGTCACCTCGCCGGTGACGGCGCGCGCCACCCAGCGCTGCGCGGTCTCGCGCAGCATCAGCGCCTGCGAATCGAACCAGCGGCCCTGATAGAGCAGACGGCCGAGGCGCAGACCGCTGATCCGGTATTGCTCGATGGTGTCCTCGTTGTGGATGCCGGTGACGAGGCGCTCATAGGCAATGTGCAGGAGCGCCATGCCGGGCGCCTCATAGATGCCGCGGCTCTTGGCTTCGATGATGCGGTTCTCGATCTGGTCGCTCATGCCGAGGCCATGGCGGCCGCCGATCGCATTGGCTTCGAGGAACAGCGCGACGGGGTCGGCAAAGGTCTGGCCGTTGAGCGCCGTGGGCTGGCCCTCCTCGAAACGCACGACGACCTTCTCGGCCTTGACGGTGCAGTCATCGCGCCAGAACGGCACGCCCATGATGGGATTGACGATCTTGATGCCGCTGTCGAGGCTCTCGAGATCCTTTGCCTCGTGCGTGGCGCCGAGCAGATTGCTGTCGGTCGAATACGCCTTCTCCGCGCTCATCTTGTACGCAAAACCCTGCGCCGTCATGAACGCCGACATTTCGGCCCGACCGCCGAGCTCGTCGATGAACTGCTGGTCGAGCCAGGGCTTGTAGATGCGCAGGCTCGGATTGGTCAAAAGGCCGTAGCGATAGAAGCGCTCGATGTCGTTGCCCTTGAAGGTCGAGCCGTCGCCCCAGATGTTGACGCCGTCTTCCTTCATCGCGGCAACCAGCATCGTGCCGGTCATGGCGCGGCCGAGCGGCGTGGTGTTGAAATAGGTGATGCCGCCGGTCGAGATGTGGAAGGCGCCCGACTGGATCGCGGCGATGCCTTCGTGGACGAGCTGCGTGCGGCAATCGACGAGCCGCGCCTTCTCGGCGCCGAACTCCATCGCCTTGCGCGGGATCTCGTTGTAGTCGGCCTCGTCCGGCTGACCGAGATTGGCGGTATAGGCGTAGCAGCGCGCGCCCTTCTGCTTCATCCAGAGCAGCGCTGCGCTGGTGTCGAGACCGCCGGAGAAAGCGATGCCGACTTTTTCCCCCTTGGGCAGGCTCTTCAGAATCGTAGTCATGGCGCTTCCAATCGGATCTTAAGGGGCGGATGTCGTCTTTCGGTTTGCCTTGCGCGATTATCAAATTTCGCGCGCATGGGCACGCCTTTAATGGCTCACATCGACGCCGCCGGGCCGGTTTTGCGGCCGAACAGGCGCTGCCGGAGCCGATAGGCCGGCCAGGCCAGCCGGGTCAGGGCGGCATCGACCGCCTCGTCGGAAAACCGTGTCCGCGGCCAGCGGTAAATCAGGGCGTAGGCGAACCAGATCACCACGAAGGTGACGAGGCCGGCGATCGAGACGTCGGTGAAAAAGTGCCCGCCGAAGGCCATGCGCAGGCCGCTGGTGACAGCGCCGAACACCACCGCCCCGGCATAGGCGAGCGGCCGCCAGGCGGGCGGTGCCAGCGCCGCCGGCGCCAATGTCCAGAACGCGGTCGCGCCCTCGCCGGAGAAGAACGAGCAGTTGCGCCCGCAGCCGCCGCGCGGATCCCACCACGGCACGAATGGCAGGTCGCCGGCAAACTCGCTCACCACCACCGGGCGCGGCCGTCCCCAATAGGACTTGAAGGCGAGATTGGTGAGGATGCCGGCCGACAGCGTCAACGTCACCAGCAGGAAGACGATGGTTCGCCCCGAGACCATCAGCGGCCGATCGGGCCTGATCAGCTTGACCACCAGCGCCACGATCGACGGAGCTGCGAACGCCCAGGCGATCCACATCGCCGCATCGCGCGCAAAGCCGGCCCAGCCATTCAGCTTGAGCGGAAACCTCTTCGTCTCGGGATCGAAGAACAGCGCGGCGAGCTTGAGATCGAGCTCGGGAAAGACGCCGAAGACGACGCCGATCACGAGCCACAGCGCCAGCGCGATGAGGAGGCCAGTCCGGTTCATGGCGCGCGGTTTAGCCGAGAGGAGAGAGGATGAAAACCCCGGAATCGGCCGCAGCTACCGACGCAAGCAACGCCGACTTTGTCAAAGCACGATGCTTCAACAATGTCGTCCCGGCGAAAGCCGGGACCCATACCCACAAGGAGTAGTTTGGCGAAGACTGTAGGTTAAGAGCGTCGCGCCACAACCTCTCCCTCGAATTATGGGTCCCGGCCTTCGCCGGGACGACACCGAAGATGTAGCGCGTTGCTGCGCATCGCCCCGGAATGACGAACCTCGTTACAGCACATCGGGTCGCGAATTCGACGGCAGCGGCGGGGGCGGCTTGCGCGCGGGCGGCGGATGGCGCCAGGCGCCGGCATTGCGGCCGGCGATCATCCAGTAGACGACACCGGCCACGATGCCGGCGCCGGTCATGATTTCCAGATGGCGGCGCACGATGCCTTCGAACTGCAGCGTCTCGGGATGGAAGGGAATGAGGCCGAGATAGCAGGCAAGCCCGACGAGCCCGCCACAGACCGCATAGGCGAGCGCGCTGCGGATATAGAACGCCTCGGTGATCACGACGATGACCATCGCCGGCAGGAGCGCAAAGCCGGAGACGAAGATGAAGCCAAAGCCGAGCAGGATGTCGATCGTGCCCTCATCGACGGGACCGGCGCCGAGATCGGAGAATTCCGGAAACAGCAGCGCAGCCACGACGATCATGCCGCCGACCAGGCACGAGGCCAGAAAGCCGAGAAAGATCACGACGAGGCGGCCGATCAGCGCCATCGGATGCATCCATCATCGTTGACCGAATGTAACACAACGTCCCCCACCGTCATTCCGGGGCTCGCGAAGCGAGAAGCCGGAATCTCGAGATTCTCAGGTGCGCAACCGCGCACCATAGTTCGGCTCTTCGAGCCGCCCCGGAATGAGTGCCTGGAAATAGCGACCCCCGGCCATGACGCACGTTGATGGCCGCTTCATGTCAATCGGTCATCGCCATCGCGCGCAGCGCCTGGCGCTCGCGAACCGAAAGCTTTTCCGTCTCCGATTTGAGTTGGCCGCAGGCGGCGAGGATGTCGCGGCCGCGCGGCGTACGCACCGGCGAGGAATAGCCGGCGTTGAAGATATATTCGGAGAATTTTTCGATCTGGTCCCAGTCCGAGCATTCATAGGCCGTGCCGGGCCAGGGATTGAACGGGATCAGGTTGATCTTGGCGTGAATGCCATTGAGCATCTTCACCAGCAGTTTTGCATCGTCGAGCGAATCGTTGACGCCCTTGAGCATCACATATTCGAAGGTGATACGACGCGCATTCGAGGCGCCCGGATAATCGCGGCAGGCCTGCAACAATTCCGCGATCGGATATTTGCGATTGAGCGGCACCAGCTCGTTGCGCAGCTCGTCGCGCACCGCGTGCAGCGAGATCGCGAGCATGACGCCGATCTCGTCGCCGGCACGCACGATGTTCGGCACCACACCCGAGGTCGACAGCGTGATGCGGCGGCGGGAGATGCCGATGCCCTCATTGTCTCCGACGATGAGCAGCGCATCGCGCACCGCATCGAAATTGTAGAGCGGCTCGCCCATGCCCATCATCACGATGTTGGTGACGAGGCGCGTGCCGTTCTCGCGATCGGCCCAATCATTCAGGCGGTCACGCGCCACCATGACCTGCCCGACGATCTCGCCGGCGGTGAGGTTGCGCACCAGCCGCTGCGTGCCGGTGTGGCAGAAGGAGCAGTTCAAGGTGCAGCCGACCTGCGAGGAGACGCACAGCGTGCCGCGATCGGTCTCAGGAATATAGACGCACTCGACCTCGTGCGCCCTCTCGACATTGTCGCCGCTCGGCAGGCGCAGCAGCCATTTGCGGGTGCCGTCGTTGGAGATCTGTTCGGCCACGACTTCGGGTCGGTCGACGGTGAAGTGCTTGGCGAGCTCCGCGCGGATGTCCTTCGAGATCGAGGTCATCTCGTCAAAACTCTTGGCGCCGCGGAAATAGATCCAGTGCCACAATTGCTGCACGCGCATCTTGCGCTGCGCGGGCGCTACGCCGATCTCACCGAGGCGATCGGCAAGCTCGCTGCGCGACAGGCCGATGAGCGAGGGCCTCGCCGGCGGCACATAGGTTTCGAGCGGAGTCTTCTCGAGAGGGTGCCCCGCGGCAATGGTGTCGGTCGATTGAACGGTCATCGTCATTCTGTCTTGAGAAAAACTCTCACCCCTCATCCTGAGGAGCGCGCGTCGCGCGCGTCTCGAAGGATGAAGGCCCGGATCAGGCACCTCGGCCTCGTGGTTCGAGACGGCGCTTGCGCGCCTCCTCACCATGAGGGGAAACAATGTTCAAATAGGCGTTTGAAAGGCCCCAAACAACGCCAAATTAGCGCGAAACGCACCCTACCGCTTGCAGTCCTGCGCGATCCGATCGAGAGCCTGCGCCAGGCCCTTGAGCGAGAAGGTGTCGGAGGTCTCGGTCCCCTTGGCCGAGACGCCCTTGACCACGAGATCGGCGGATTTGCGCATGGCCTCGACCATCCGCTCCTCCTCGGCCGCGTTCTTGATCCAGAGGCCGTCGCCCTGCGTGTACATCGCGTAGGACGCACCCCCGACTTCCAGCGTCGATTCGGAGCCCGGTTTCAGCGCATAGCCGATCATGACCGAGACTTCGTTGCTGACCTTCTCCGACGGCCGGGTGGAAACGAAGGCATAGGCCGGATCGCGCGGGCGGTTCGGCGGATTGGTCTTCGAGGATGACGGTTTTGCCAGCGCGAAACAGACTTTCTTGCCGTTGGGCGTCGCCGAATAGGCGCCCCAGGTGCCGAACTGGCCGATCAGGGTCGGCTCCGCACCGCCCGCAATGGCCGGGGGCGGCGTCACCGGTTTGCTCTCGGGCTTTGCCGCGGTCTTGGCGGCCGCGGCCGGCTTAGCCGCTGCCTTCGGCGCTGATTGCGCTGGTTGCGCCGTCTGCGCGCGCGCAAGATCGGCCGTCCCGCACGCCACCACGCCAGCCATCAAGGATAAAAAAAGCACCCGCCACATGCTGGAGTGGTTCCCTCAATATTGTGACTGGAAGATGGCCCGGCCGGACTTTGTCCCAAGGCGAAAATAACCGGTAAGAGCCTGATTCGGAACGAGGTTATAGGGAAGAAAGTCCTAGCCTCTCCGCCTAACCCTTGGACCTTGCGGCGCGCTGCGCGGCCCATTGCGCCTCGGTCCAGCCGAGCAGGTCTTCGGCGCCGGAACTGCGCAAATGGGCGCCGCCGTCGATCACCACCATCTCGCCATTGATATAGCTGGCGCGGTCCGAGACCAGAAAGCTGGCGAGATCGGCGAGATCGGCATGCTCTCCAGTGCGGCCCAGCGGATTGCGCGACGCCCAACCCTCATCGCGGCCCTCCGGGCGCAGCTGGCCGGAGGCACCGGCGGTTGGGAACGGACCCGGCGCAATCGCCACGGTGCGGATGCCCTTCGGCCCCCATTCCACGGCGAGGCTCCTGGTCATCGCCAGCACGGCCGACTTCGCCATTGCGGAAGGCACAGTGAAGGCGCGGCCGGTGATGGTCGAGGTCGAGAGGATCGAGAGCACGACGCCCTTGTGCGCGCCTTCGATCCAGCGGCGGCCCGCCGCAAGCGTGCAATACATCGCCCCATGCAGCGTCGGCGCCAGGATCGCGGCCGCCGCACGGAACGACAGATGCTCGCTCTGCGCGATGAAGGTCGCGGCCGCATTGTTGACGAGGATATCGAGCGGCGCCTCACGCCAGATCTGATCCATCAGACCGTCGACCGCTGCGCCGTCGCGAATATCGCAGGCGATGGTTGTGACCTTGCCGCCGGTCTCGTTTCGCATCTCGCTGGCGGCAGCCTCGAGGCGATCGAACTTGCGGCCGCAGATCACGAGCTCGGCGCCGAGCGCGAGGAAGCGGCGCGCCATCGCAGCACCAAGTCCGGAGCCGCCACCGGTGACCAGGATGCGCTTGTCCCTGAGCAGGCCTGTTTCAAACATCGTTTGAATCCTCCCGTCGTCGATCCTCATCCATGAGGATCAGAAACCGGATTGTCGGCCGGCTTCAAATCCGGCAGAAACGAGCCCAACTATAATTCCGATCTCGAAACGCCAAGCACGTCTATGAACGTGTCTCAAGAAGGTGTCGCCATGAAAGCCATCCTCTGCTCGCAATATTGCCAACCCGACGATCTCGTCCTGGCCGATGTGCCGGATCCGGTGGCAGGGCCCGGCGAAGCCGTGATCGCGATCAAGGCGGCGGCGCTGAATTTCTTCGACATCCTGATGATTCAGGGCAAGTACCAGGTCAAGCCGCCGTTCCCGTTCTCACCGGCTGCCGAAGTCGCCGGCGTGATCGAGAGCATCGGCCCCGGCGTGACCGATCTGAAAGTGGGCGACCGCGTGGTGGCCTCATGCGGCCACAACGGTGCGCGCGAGAAGATCGCGCTGCCGGCCGCTTCGATCGTGAAGATCCCGGACAATCTCGACTATGACCGCGCGGCCGGCATCATCATCATCTACGGCACGGCGCTGCATGCGCTGGAAGATCGCGCGAGCCCGAAGCCGGGCGAGACGCTCGCGGTGCTCGGCGCGGCCGGCGGCACGGGCCTTGCGGCCTGCGAGCTCGGCAAGCTGATGGGGCTGAAGGTGATCGCCTGCGCCTCCTCGGACGAGAAGCTTGCCTTCGCGAAGGCGCACGGCGCGGAGCTGACGCTCAACTACGGCAAGGAAGATCTGAAGGAAGGCCTGCGCAAGCTCACCGACGGCAAGGGCGTCGACATCATCTTCGATCCCGTGGGCGGCACCTATGCCGAGCAGGCGCTGCGCTCGATCGCCTGGGAAGGCCGCTTCCTGGTGATCGGCTTTGCCGCCGGCGACATTCCAAAGATGCCGCTCAACCTCGCGCTGCTGAAGGGCTGCGATATCCGCGGCGTGTTCTGGGGCGCCTGGACCCGGCTGAACCCGGCGAAGAACCGCGCCAATCTGGAGAAGCTCGTGAAGTGGACGGCGGAAGGCAAGATCTCCTCCCACGTCGACCGCACCTTCCCCCTGGCGCAGACCGCGGATGCGCTGAAAGTGCTGGCCGGCCGTCAGGCGATGGGCAAGGTGATCCTGCATCCCTGACGTCGCGCGGATGTTGCGAAATGTTGCTCGCCACAAACCTGGCCGCCATCGCCCGCCTTGTGCGCAATCGCGCACTGGAGCGGGCGATCCAGTATTCCAGCGATGTCAGACGCATATCGAGAAGCCGCGGCGTACAGGATTCCCCGCCTGCCGCCTTCGCTGAAGCATCGGCGGGCCAAGACCTCACGCCGCGCCGAAGCCTCGTCGAGGCCTTGGCGTAGCCGGGTCGCAGGGATGACAGCGCAGAATGTGGCGCAGGCAACGCGCCTCTCTCACGCCGCGGACCGCCGGATTTAAGGTAAAGGTTCCCTCAACCACTGCGATCAAAATTGCGGTGCACTTCCCGCTGTTGCCTCAATCAAACCCAAATCTTTCCTGATTCGCGCCAACCGCCGTCGTCTTTTGGGCTGAATCGGACGGCGATTTACCGGTTCCAGTTTGCGGGGCTGCTCTGGACAACAATAAGAAGACTTCACCCGAGATGCCCCAGCGCGTTGCGTTTAGTATTTGGGGAGCATCAGACCATGGAGTCGACGGCCTACCGTCTGCCCAACACGTCGCGGGCGTTCGACATCGAGCAACTCACGACCGATCCGAACGCCATGCCCTATCACCTGGCACAGGCTGACCGGACCGATCTTTCACCGCACGATCCGATCCCGCTGTTTCTGTCGGATCCGCTGGGCACGCCGGATCCACGGGAGTTTACGCCCCGCCGCGTGCGGCGCATTGGCGCCGCGACGCAGATCGTCGCCAGCGTGCTGGCCGCAGCCGCGATCGCCGTGCTGGTCGTGCTGTTCCACTCCGACGTCAGCCGCCTGTTCGCCGTCAATGCCAAGGCCTGGATGGGCAGCCTCGCAGCAGAGCAGCCGGCGGAACCTCCGACGCCGGTCGCGCGCCAGACGCCGCTGAAGGATCCGGCCCGCGTGTCGAACCCGATGCAGCTTGCGAGCGCAGAAGCAAAGGAAGTGATGGCGCCGGCGACACCGAGCCGCGAGGCGATCGCCACCGCCTACCAGAACGCGCTGCAGGCGCAGACGCCGGCACAGGCCGCCGTCGCACCCGTCGCGCCGGCACAGGCCGCCGTCGCGCCGGCGCAGCCGCCACCGGCGCCACCTCCTGCTCCAGCCAAGACGCTCGATGCCGACACGCTGGCCGGGCTGATGACGCGCGCCAGGAGCCTGATGTCGATCGGCGATCTCGCCGCCGCCCGGCTGCTGCTCGAGCGCGCGGCGAATGCGCAGGACGCGACAGCGGCGTTCGTCCTGGCACAGACTTTTGACCCGGCCGTGCTCGGCACCAAGGATACGCGCAGCATCACCGCGGATCCCGCCGCTGCACGGAGCTGGTACCAGAAGGCCGCCGCTCTCGGCTCCGCGGAGGCGCGAGCGCGCCTCACGCAACTTCAAGACTAAGAAGACCTCAATTAATAATTAGGGGACATCATGCGTAACGCTTTGAGAATGGCGCTTGCCGCCATGATAACGATGTGTGGCCTGTCGGCGCAGGCCGAGCAGACCGAATACGACCCGAGCAAGGTCTCGGACAGCCTGAAGGCGATCTTCCAGTTCGGATCGGTCTCGACCAAGCAGGCGTTGAACGCCAACACTGTCACGCTGATCACCGGCACCATCGGCGGCACCTATGTGCAATTCGGCGCCGATCTCGCCTCCGTGCTCGACGACGGCAACAAGCTGCGTGTGCTGCCGATCGTCGGCCGTGGCTCGGTACAGAGCGTCGCCGACATCCTGTTCCTCCAGGGCGTCGATCTCGGCATCGTTCGCGCCGACACGCTCGACTACCTCGAGCGCAAGGGTTTTGCGAGCGACATCAAGAAGCAGTTCACCTATGTGACCAAGCTCTACAACGAAGAGATGCAGGTCATCGCGCCGAAATCGATCGCGACGCTGAAAGACCTCGAGGGCAAGAAGGTCAGCGTCGACCTGCCCAATGGCGGCACCTTCGTCACCGCGCTCACGGTGTTCGAGCGGCTCGGGATCAAGGCGAACTTCGTCTATATCGAGCAGCGCATCGCGATGGAGAAGCTGAAGGCCGGCGAGATCGACGCGGTGATCGTGGTCGGCGGCAAGCCTTACAAATCGGTCTCGACCTTCACCAATGACGGCCGCTTCCACCTTGCGGGCGTGGACTACGCCAAGCCGCTGCAGAGCGACTATCTGCCGGCAACGTTGACGGCAAAGGACTATCCGAACCTGATCAAGGAGGGCGAGACGGTCGACACGATCGCCGTGCCGGCCGTGCTCGCCGCCTATAATTGGGGGCCGAAGACGGATCGTTACCGCAAGATCGCGCTGTTCGTGGACGCGTTCTTCACGAAATTCCCGACTCTGCAGAACCCGCCCTTCCATCCGAAATGGAAAGAGGTCTCGCTCGCTGCTCCCTTGTCGGGCTGGAACAGACTGCCGGTGGCGCAGCAATGGCTCGACAGCCACGGCGTCGAGCCGGTGGCGCGCCAACGCTTCGAGACGTTCCTGAAGCAGAACCCCGCGGCGGCGAAGGTGTCCGAGACCGACAAGGAAGCGCTGTTCAAGCAATTCCAGGCCTGGGAAGCGCAGAACAAGAAGTAGCGGCTGCATTTCTCACCTGTGGTCGTCCGGGCGAAAGTCAGGACGACCACAGGGAGATATTTGGCGAAGACTGCCAGTGCCAGTTACCTTGTTGGCCTGCGTGGCGACCAGCGTCCGCAACAACTGCATGACGGGGTAATGGGTCCTGGCTTTCGCCAGGACGACATTGCGGTGGGTTCTCGCCGCAAATCCGGTGTCATCGCCCGCCTTGTGCGCAATTGCGCACTGGAGCGGGCGATCCAGTATTCCAGAGACAGTGCGAGGATACGGAGAGGCCGCGGCGTACTGCACGCCCTCGCCTTCGCGGGGCATGACGGCGGAAGGTGTTGCTTGGCTCGCGCGACTAGGCTGCTTCGGCTTCCGGTTCTGCCTCCCCCACACCGCGCTTCAGCGCAGCGCGGGCGGCTTCGCGGTGGTCTGGCGTGATGTGGCTGGCGACCAGCTTGATTGCGGTCGCGAGCACGGCGGCATCATCGGTGAAGCCGAGCATCGGCAGCATGTCAGGCACGATATCGAACGGCAGGATGAAATAGGCGATCGCGCCGAGCAGCGATGCCTGCACATGGCGTGGCGTCTGCTTGTCGAACGCGCAGTAATAGGCGGCGAGCAGATCCTCGGCGAACGGCAGGTGCGCGACCACGCGCTTCAGCTTGCGCCAGAAACGCCGGCGCACGGTCTCGCGGTCTTCCGCCAGCCGATCGGCCGGCTCAAAGCCGACGCTGTGTTCGGCAGCAGCCATGGTCCAAAACTCCCCGTTCAGGCCGGCGCGGCCGATTGTCCCAGCCGATGCCGATCACAAGATGGGGATGCGCCGGCACAGCAACAAGGCGTCGACCGTGGCGCAAGCTACCTCGCGAAGGCGTTCATCGCCTTGGCGAGCTCGATGTCGAGCGCGGTGACGCCGCCGGCATCATGGGTCGAAAGCACCACCTCGACCGTCTTGTAGACGTTCTTCCACTCGGGATGATGGTCCATCTTCTCGGCCACCAGCGCCGCGCGCGTCATGAAGCCGAAGGCCTGGTTGAAATCCCCAAAGATAAACGTCCTGCCGATCGCCTCGCGGCCGGGGGTCTCGGCCCAGCCGGATAGTCCGCTCAAGGCCTGCTTGCGTGCTTCCGCCGACAGCCGCTCCGTCATGGTCGCCTCCATTTTCAGGGGAACTTTACCCTAACACCGTGCTGACACCCGGGTTCATACAGGGTTGTCCTCCATCCGCTAACCATGACGCAGTTGTAACCCTGACGGGCAAGAAATTTGCTACAATTGCGGGCCTAATAACCAGGCCAAGATGAAGCCGAGCCTGAAGCGCCTGTATGGGAGATCGATGACCGGGGACCTCGACCTGGCCGAAACACCCACACCGACGTCGCCCCGATCGGCGGCGCGGAAGACCATGCTCGTTTCGCTCGCGTTCGTGCTCGCCATCGTCGGCGCGCTCGTCGGCGGCTATTATTTCGCTATGCGCCCGGTGACGCTGAAGGTCGCCGTTGGCCCGGCCAACAGCGACGACGTCAAGGTCGTGCAGGCGCTGACCCAAGCCTTCGTCCAGAGCAAGGGCTATGTCCGGCTGCGTCCGGTCCAGACCGACGGCGCCACCGCAAGCGCCGAGGCGCTCGCCGAGAACAAGGTCGACCTCGCCATCATCCGCGGCGATCTCGACGTGCCGAAGAACGCCCAGGCCGTCGCCACCCTGCGCAAGAACGTCGTCGTGCTGTGGGTCCCACCGGCCGGCAAGGGCAAGAAGAAGGGCGCCAAGATCACCAAGATCGCGCAGCTCGCCGGTCATCGCATCGGCGTGGTCGGCCGCACCCAGGCCAACGTCAATCTCCTCAAGGTGATCCTCCAACAATATGGCGTCGATCCGGCCAAGGTGGAGATCGTGCAATTCCCGGCCAATGAAGCCGCCGAAGCGATCCGCACCCAGAAGGCCGACGTCTATCTCGCGGCCGGCCCCGTCAACAGCAAGATCACCGCGGATGCGATCGCCGCCTCCACCAAGGACGGCGGCACGCCGACCTTCCTCGCGATCGATTCGGCCGACGCCATCGCGCAGAACCATCCGGTCTATGAAGCCGCCGAGATCCCCGCCGGCACCTTTGGCGGCTCGCCCGACCGACCCGATGACGAGGTCAAGACGATCAGCTTCGCCCACCACATCGTGGCGCGCAAAGGCCTGTCGGAAACCACCGTCGCCGCCTTCACCCGGCAGCTCTTCGCGATACGCCAGCAGCTGGTGACGGAATTCCCGCTGGCGGCGAAGATCGAGACGCCCGACACCGACAAGGACGCCGTGATCCCGGTACATCCGGGCGCGGCCGCCTTCGTCGACGGCGAGGAAAAGACCTTCCTCGACAGATACAGCGACTACATCTGGTGGAGCCTGATGGCGCTCTCGGCGATGGGCTCGATCGGCGCCTGGTTCGCCGGCTATCTGAAGAAGGACGAGCGCGACAACAACAGCCATCTGCGCGAGCGGCTGCTGGACATGATCGCGGCGGCACGGCGCTCGGAGACCGTCGACGAGCTCGACCAGATGCAAGGCGAGGCCGACGACATCCTGCGCGACACGCTGCGGTGCTTCGACCACGGCGCCATCGAGGAAGGCGCGCTGACGGCCTTCAACATCGCGCTGGAGCAGTTCCACACCGCGATCGCCGATCGCAAGGCGGTTCTGCTCAGCCTGCCGCAGAACCTGCAGCGCGCAGGCGCCCAATTCCGCGCCGCCGGCAACGCCTAATTGCCCGCGCGCGTAATCGCTGCGTCACATTGTCTCAATATAGCGTTGGCTTCGCAGTGACGGCTGCCTCCGCAGTCGTCCCGACCGATCTCGAGACGATTCCCCATGAAAATCAAATTCTCCCGCCGCCAATTCCTCTCCACCAGCGCCGGTGCGCTCGGCGCGATCGCGATGCCCTATGTGTCGCGCGCGGCCGACCGGCCCGTGATCACCCACGGCGTGCAGTCCGGTGACGTCACGGTCGACGGTGGCGTGGTCTGGGCGCGCGCGGATCGTCCCTCGCAGATGCTGGTCGAGGTGGCGACAACCGATAGCTTCAAGAATGCCCGCGCGCTGCCGCCGATCGCGGCGCTGCCCGAGAGCGATTTCACAGCGAAGATGCTGGTCGAAAATCTGCCCGGCGGTCAGGACATCTTCTACCGCGTCCGCTTCCGCGACCTCTCCCATACCGCGGTCGAGAGCGAGCCGGTGGTCGGCCGCTTCCGCACCGCGCCCACTGACCGCCGCGACGTCAGCTTCGTCTGGGGCGGCGACGTTGCCGGCCAGGGCTGGGGCATCAACCCCGATGACGGCGGCATGTTCACCTTCTCGGCCATGCACAAGCACCGCCCGGACTTCTTCCTGCATTCCGGCGACACGATCTATGCCGACGGCGTGATCCCCTCCGAGGTGAAGCTTGCCGACGGCAAGACCTGGAAGAACGTCACCATCCCCGAGAAGGCCAAGGTCGCCGAGACGCTCGATGAGTTCCGCGCCGCGCACAAATATAATTTCACCGACGACAATGTCCGCGCCTTCAATGCCGAGGTGCCGATCTTCGTGCAATGGGACGACCACGAGGTGACCAACAACTGGTCGGCCTCGAAGGATCTGCCCGCCGCCTACAAGGAGCGCAACATCACCTTGCTCGCCGCCCGCGCGGCGCGCGCCTTCCATGAGATGTATCCGATGCGCGAGAGCATCGTGGAGCCGGGCCGGGTCTATCGCCAGATCTCCTACGGCCCGCATCTCGACGTCTTCATGCTGGACGAGCGCAGCTATCGCGGCCCCAACGGACCGAACCTGGAAACGGAATACGGCCCCGCATCCTATTTCCTCGGCCCGGACCAGATGGCCTGGCTGAAGCGCGGCCTGCTCAACTCGCGTGCGACCTGGAGGGTGATCGCCTCCGACATGCCGCTCAGCATCCTGGTTTACGACGATGCTGCGAACAAGAAGGGGTCGGAAGCCTTCGCGCAAGGCGACGGCCCGGTGCGCGGGAGAGAGTTCGAGATCGCCGACCTCCTGCGCTTCATCAAGATGGCGCCGATCAGGAACACGGTGTGGCTGACCGCCGACGTGCACTATACGGCTGCGAACTATTACAATCCGGACAAGGCGCAGTTCCAGGAGTTCGAGCCGTTCTGGGAATTCGTCTCGGGCCCCTTGCATGCCGGAACGTTCGGACCGGGTGAGATGGACAACACGTTTGGACCCGAGGTGCGTTTCGTCAAGGCGCCCGGCCTCGACAAGCAGAACCTGCCGCCATCCGCCGGCATGCAGTTCTTCGGTCATGTCAAGATCGACGGCGCCAGCGGCCAGATGACGGTGACATTGCGCGACCGCGCCGACGTCGCGCTGTGGTCGACCACGCTCGATCCGAAGCTTGCCTAAAGCATGATCCGGAAAAGTGTGAAGCGGTTTTCCCTCGCGACAAACGCGGAACGCGTTTGCGCGGAGATCATGCGCAAACAACAACCTGATGCGCGATGACGATTCATCCTGATCTCATCGCGCTTTAGAACCCACTGCTACCTGGAGGCCCGCGCGCGCAGCGCGGCCTCCAAGGCATCACTCGAGCAGGGCTTTTGCAATCGCGGTACGCCGGCGAACTCAGGCGGAATCCGCGTCTCGGCACCGTAGCCGGTGACGAAGACGAACGGGATTTTCAGCGCAACCAGGCGCTCGGCGATCGCAAAGCTCTTTTCACGCACCAACTCGACATCAAGCAGCGCGAAGTCGGGCATGCGGTCGATGATCGCATCCAGCGCACGCACGACCGAAGCAACGGTACGCACGTGCTTCACGCCGAAGCCGAGCAGGCGGTCCTCGAAATCGATCGCGATGATGGGATCGTCCTCAACGATCAGCACGTCGTCGGGGACATCACTGCCGTCGAATGAGGGGCGTTGCATGATCTCGTCGATTGAGGGCTGCATGATCTTCCAATCAGGACGGGGCCTCGAACCCGATACCTGCGCCCCCGCATCGGTGTTCCAGGAACGAAACGCACCACATCACCGTTTCCCCGTCTGTCCACATGTGCACACAAGCGGCGGGCGGAACCAGCTAATGTCGAGGGGGGATCGGAGAGCGTTGGGATGGATGCGCGAAGCAGCAAGACAACCGAGATTGCGAGCCGGCCCTACAACAATCTGCTGCGGCGATTGAACCAGGCCGACTACGCGCTGATCGCGCCGCATCTGACGACCGAGGCGACATCGGCGAACGAGCTGCTCTACAATCCCGGCGACGACGTCCAGGTCGTGCACTTTCCCTGCGGGCCATCGCTTGCGACCTTTCTCGTTCCCAATGAGGACGGCCGCGACGTCGAGACCATTCTGGTCGGCCGCGAGGGCGCCGTCGGCGGCATCGTCAGCGAGGGCTATCTGCCGGCCTATACGCGGATCGTCGTGAAGTTCGGCGGTCCCTTCGTGCGCATCCATGTCGGCAAGCTCGAGGCCGCCAAGCGAAGCTCGCCGTCGCTGCGCAACATCTTTGCGCGTTACGCCGATTGCATGCTGGCGCAGATCTTCCAGTCGACGGCCTGCAACGCCATCCACTCGATCGAGCAGCGAACTGCCAAATGGATTTTGGCCGCGATGGAGCGGATCGAAGGCAACGACAGCGTGCCGCTCACCCACGAGCAGCTCGCGACCCTGCTCGGCGTCGGGCGCAGCTATGCCAGCCGCGTCATCCAGTCGTTCAAGGCGCAAGACCTGATCGAGACGCGGCGCGGCTCGATCCTGGTGCGCAACCGCGACGGCCTGAAATCGCGGGCCTGCCTGTGCAACGAGGCGGTAAAGGACCATTTCGAGGAGGTGCTGCGCGGGGTCTACCCGACAGAGGAAGCGGATAGCGGCCCGGGATAATCTTCCTTCTCCCCTTGCAAGGGGAGAGGGCACAGCAACGCGTAGCGCGTTCTGTTGACCATTTATCGTGCTATATTCGCCTCACATGAGCGGGGCTTTCCTTCACACCATCTTCGATATCGCGGCATGGCTGGTGGCGGGCGCCGCGGGTTACTGGCTGTCGCGACGCGGCCTGCGTTTTCCCTCGCAATCCTTCGAGCTGACCTACATCGCCGCGCTGGTGTTCGGCGCGGGTCTCGGTGCCTATCTGTTCGGCACACTGAACCTGTGGCTCTCGGGCGAGAGCGGCATCGCACGCTCGGTCGAGGGCGCACTTGCGGGCGGGATCGTCGCGATCGAGTTCTACAAATGGACTGCCGGCATTTCTTTGCGCACCGGCGCGCGCTTTGCTCTACCGCTGGCACTCGGTATCGCGGTCGGCAGGCTCGGCTGCTACTACGCGGGACTTGACGATTTCACCTATGGCACGCCGACGACGCTGCCCTTCGGCCATGATTTCGGCGACGGCATCTTGCGCCATCCCGTGCAGCTCTATGAAAGCGCCGCCATGGCGGCCTTTGCCGCCTTCTATGTCGCTGTCGTCCTGACCCGGAATGCGTTTGTGACCGTCAATGGCTTCTACCTCGTTCTCGTCTATTATGGGCTGCAGCGCTTCCTGTGGGAATTCCTCAAGCCCTATGGCGCGCTGATCGGCCCTCTCACGCTGTTCCACCTGCTGTCGCTCGTCATCCTCCTCTACGCCGCCGCCATGCTGGCGACGGCACCGAAAGTGAGCCCCGTGCATGAACGCGCCGTTGCGTAGGTCGCGCCCCTATGTTTTCTGGGGCCAGACCCAGTCGCTCTGCGAAACCTGCCTGAAGCTGGTACCGACCAAGATCCAGATCCTCGACAACGAGGTCTGGTACGAGAAGCGCTGCAGGGAGCACGGCGTGCAGTCGACGCTGGTCTCGACCGACGCGGCCTATTGGCGCCTGTGCAAGGACTTCATCAAGCCCGGTGACCGGCCGCTGCAATTCCAGCAACGTACCGAATTCGGCTGCCCCTATGATTGCGGGCTCTGTCCCGACCATGAGCAGCATTCTTGCCTGGCCCTGATCGAGATCACCGAGCACTGCAATCTGACCTGCCCGGTCTGCTTTGCCGAATCCTCGCCGGCGCGGATGCAATTCACGCCGCTGCCGACGATCGAGAAGATGCTGGATGCGCTGGTCGCGAGCGAAGGCGAGCCTGATCTCGTGCAGATATCCGGAGGCGAGCCGACGCTGCATCCGGATTTCTTCGCAATCCTCGATGCGGTCCGCGCTCGCCCGATCCGCCACGTCATGATCAACACCAATGGCCTCAGGATCGCCCGCGAAAAGGACTTTGTGGCGCGGCTCGCCGAGAACAGGCGCGGGCTCGAGGTCTATCTCCAGTTCGATTCATTGGAGCGCGACGCGCTGATCAATTTGCGCGGCGCCGACTTGCGAAAGATCCGGCAGCAGGCGCTGGAAAATCTCGAGCATTACGGCGTCTCGACCACGCTGGTCGCCACGATCAAGCGCGGCGTCAACGATCATGAGATCGGCGACATCGTCCGCCACGCGCTGACCTGGAAATGCGTCCGCGGCGTCACGCTGCAGCCGGTACAGGACGCCGGCCGCAACGAGAATTTCAACAAGGAGACCGACCGCATCATGCTGTCGGAGATCCGCAGGCGCGTGGTCGAGACCGGCGTGTTCGGCGACAAGGACATGATTCCGCTGCCCTGCAATCCCGAAAGCATCTCGATCGGCTACGGCCTGCGCAACGGCGAGAAAGTGCTGCCGCTGACCTCGCTGATCCCGCAGGAGCAATTGATCGCGGTGATGCCCAACACCATCAGCCCGGAAAAATATCCGGTACTGAAGGAGAAATTCATCGATCTGTTCTCGCTGTCGTCGGGCCCGCTCAACACCTCCGAGCGCGTCTGCGAATTGTTGTGCTGCCTGCCGAGCTTCGATGTGCCGCAAGGACTCACTTACGAGAACGTCTTCCGCGTCACCATCGTGCAATTCCTCGATCGCTTCAATTTCTGCGTCGGCAACGTCAAGCGAAGCTGCATCCATTTCGTGACCGAGAGCGGCGCGATCATTCCGTTCGACACCTACAACCTGTTCTACCGCAACGGCAAGATCGACGGCATCCGCGCCGCGCTCGCCGGGCAGACCTATCGGGAAGCAAGGCAGGGCGAGGAGGTACCGCGATGAGCGACGAGAGCACTCCGCCGCCCGAGCCGACGCCGTTGCCGCCTGCCCCTCCCGCGGCCTCCCCGCCACCGGAGCCGCGGAGCGGCTGCATGACCGCTTTCATGGCGGTCAGCGGCATCGTGCTGCTCTTCCCGGGCTTCTGCTTTCTTGCGTTCTCCGGCCAGGGCGTCCCGCTGGCACTGATTGGATTGGCCCTGATCGGAGCTGCGATCTTCCTCTTCATCCGCGCCGCGAGCCCGCCCAAGCCTCGGCAATAGCCGTCGCACATGAGCGACATTGAACCGCCAACACCTCCTCCCGGCGCGTAACTGCCACAGCGAAGTGGCTGCGCTACGGTCTTCATGGTGCTGTTCGGCCTCCCGATCAGGTTCGCCGGGGTGATGCTGATCCGGGCCGCCATCAAGGGGCGGAGCGCTTAAGGCCCGGGCCACCACCTAACCCCCGGGGATTCCCGGACAAAATTCAGTCAACCAACGTGCAAAGAACGCATTGTTTTTTGGCGTTTTTTGCCTATATTGCGCTGCAAACGCATTGAGGTGCCCGGCGCGCTAGGCCGGGCTTCCTTTTTGGGCCGAAAGCGCCCCGTTTTTATCAGGTTTGAAGCGTTGTTTCGAAAAGAGGTCCCGGTCTGACCGGCGAGATCGCGCTAACCCATTGTTCGACCGCAAAGAAGCTCACTCATGAACCTTCGTAACGTCGCCATCATCGCCCACGTCGACCACGGCAAGACGACCCTCGTCGACCGTCTCCTCCAGCAATCCGGCACCTTCCGCGAGAACCAGAAGGTGGCCGAGCGCGCCATGGACTCCAACGATCTGGAGCGCGAGCGCGGCATCACCATCCTGGCCAAGGCGGCCTCGGTGCAGTGGAAGGACACCCGCGTCAACATCGTCGACACCCCCGGCCACGCCGATTTCGGCGGCGAGGTCGAGCGCATCCTCAACATGGTGGACGGCGCGCTGGTGCTGGTCGACGCCGCCGAGGGCCCGCTGCCCCAGACCAAGTTCGTGGTCTCCAAGGCGCTCAAGGTCGGACTGAAGCCGATCGTCGTCATCAACAAGGTCGACCGTCCCGACGCGCGCCCGACCGAAGTCATCAACGAGGTGTTCGACCTGTTCGCCGCGCTCGATGCGAGCGAGGAGCAGCTCGACTTCCCGATTCTTTATGGATCGGCCAAGCAGGGCTGGATGGCCGAAAGCCCCGAGGGTCCGAAGGACAAGGGCATGGAGCCGCTGTTCGACCTGATCCTGCGCCACGTCGCGGCGCCGAAGGTCGAGGAAGGCCCGTTCAAGATGATCGGCACCATCCTGGAGGCCAACCCCTATCTCGGCCGCATCATCACCGGCCGCATCTCATCCGGCATCCTCAAGCCGAACCAGCAGGTCAAGGTGCTCAACGCCGACGGCAAGCTGGTGGAGCAGGGCCGCATCACCAAGATCCTTGCGTTCCGCGGGCTCGAGCGCACGCCGCTCGATGAGGCCGAAGCCGGCGACATCGTCGCCATTGCCGGCCTGACCAAGGGCACCGTCGCCGACACCTTCTGCGATCCGACCGTCGAGGTGCCGCTGCCGGCGCAGCCGATCGATCCGCCGACCGTGTCGATGTCCTTCATCGTCAACAACTCCCCGCTCGCCGGCACCGAAGGCGACAAGGTCACGAGCCGCATGATCCGCGACCGTCTCTTGCGCGAAGCCGAGGGCAACGTCGCGCTGCGCGTGGTCGAGGCCGACGACAAGGATTCGATGGAAGTGTCGGGCCGCGGCGAATTGCAGCTCGCGATCCTGATCGAGACCATGCGCCGCGAGGGCTTTGAGCTCTCGGTGTCGCGTCCGCGCGTCGTGCTCCAGAAGGACGAGGCGACCGGCGCCACCATGGAGCCGATCGAGGAAGTCGTCATCGACGTCGATGAGGAGCATTCCGGCGTCGTCGTTCAGAAGATGAGCGAGCGCAAGGCCGAGCTCATCGAGATGAAACCCTCCGGCGGCAACCGCCTGCGCCTGGTGTTCTACGCACCGACCCGCGGCCTGATCGGCTATCAGGGCGAACTGCTCACCGATACCCGCGGCACCGCAATCATGAACCGCCTGTTCCACGGCTACGCGCCCTACAAGGGCGAGATCCAGGGCCGCCGCAACGGCGTCCTGATCTCCAACGACCAGGGCGACGCGGTGGCCTACGCCATGTTCAAGCTGGAAGACCGCGGTCCGATGATGATCGAGCCCGGCTGGAAGGTTTATCGCGGCATGATCGTCGGCGAGCACACCCGCGACAACGATCTCGAGATCAACGTGCTCAAGGGCAAGCAGCTCACCAACATCCGCACCACGTCCAAGGACGAAGCGGTGCGCCTGACCCCGCCGATCCGGATGACGCTGGAAAAGGCGCTCGCCTATATCGAGGACGACGAGCTCGTCGAGGTGACGCCGAAGTCGATCCGCCTGCGCAAGAAGCATCTCGATCCGAACGAGCGCAAGCGCGCGGAGAAGTCGAAGGAAGCGGTGGCGTAAGGCCCCGTCTCGTGCCCCGGACGCAGCGCAGCACGGAGTGATGCGCTGCTGAGCCGGGGCCCAGCACTTTTACCGCGCTCAATCGCTCCCGTGGGTCCCGGCTCTGCGCGGCAGCGTTGCACGCTGCAGCGCGTCCGGGACACGAGAGCTGCATATCTGTCCGGCTTCAGCACACCCAGCGAACGTGCTAGAGCCCACCCATGACCTCCCTCCCCTCCTCGGTCGACGTCGCGATCATCGGCGCTGGCGCCGCGGGCCTCGGCGCGGCGCATGCGCTGATGGATTCCGGGCTCTCGGTGATCGTGCTGGAGGCGCGCGACCGGCTCGGCGGCCGCGCCTGGACGGTGCAGGCCTCGCCCGAGGTAATCTTCGACGTCGGCTGCGGCTGGCTGCATTCGGCGGACAAGAACTCCTTCGTTCCGATCGCGCGGCAACTCGAATTCGAGATCAACAGGGATCTCCCGCCGTGGCGCGAGCGCGCCTATGGCAACGCCTTTCCGCAGGCCGAGCGCGACGATTTCATGCGCGCGATGGATGCGTTCTATGAGCGCCTCTGGGAAGCCGCCCAGAAAGGTGACGACGCTCCCGCGAATCAAAGCCTGGAGCCCGGCAATCGCTGGAATCCGATGATCGACGCGATCTCGACCTACATCAATGGCTGCGAGCTTGCGGAGATGTCGACGCTGGACTGGGACGCCTATGAGGACAGCAACCTCAACTGGCGCATCCGCCGCGGCTATGGCGCGCTGATCGCGGCTTATGGCGCGCCCTGCCCGGTGGCGCTGAACTGCAACGTCACGCTGATCGATCATTCGGCCAAGCGCATCCGCCTCGAAACCTCCCTCGGCACGCTCGATGCGGCAAAGGTGATCGTCACCGTGCCGACCAATCTGATCGCAGATGAAGCGATCCGCTTTTCACCCGCGCAGCCCGCCAAGCTCGATGCCGCGCGCGGCCTGCCGCTCGGTGTCGACGACAAGGTGACGCTGGCGCTCGCGGATGCCGAAGCCTTCCCCAAGGAAGCGAACTTGCGCGGCGCCACCATGCGCACCGCGATGGGCACCTATCATATCCGCCCGTTCGGTCAGCCCTGCATCGAAGGTTTCTTCGGCGGCAGCTTTGCGCGCGAACTGGAAGACGCCGGCGACGGCGCGATCGCCGCGGAGAGCATCGACGAGATCGCTGGCTTCCTCGGCAACGACATCCGCCGCAAGCTGAAGCCGCTGTACGAATCCCGCTGGGGGAAGGATCCGTTCGCGCGAGGCGCCTATTCCCATGCGCTGCCCGGCCACGCCGGCGACCGCGCCGTGCTGGCCGCGCCAGTCGATGGCCGTCTGTTCTTCGCAGGGGAAGCGACCTCGCCGAATTTCTTCACCACGGCGCACGGGGCACGGGACAGCGGCGAGCGGGCGGCGAAGGAAGTGCTGGCGTCGATGGCGAAACGTTGATCGGAGATCCCTATTACGACGTACCATCCTCAACGTCGTCCCGGCGAAAGCCGGGACCCATACCGCGTGATCTCTCGGCAAATTGCCGTCGTCGTACCGCGGATTAATCCCCTAACTACCAGTCTTCGCCAAACTTCGCCCTGTGGTTATGGGTCCCGGCCTTCGCCGGGACGACACCGAATTCGTAGCACCGCCGCTACTCTTCAATCACCCTTGCCCGCAAATCCGCGCCCGGCACGAAGCAGGCGTCGTACTTGCCGAAAATGCGGTAGCGGTTGCGCGCGACGAGATTGTAGACGGCGTTCCGCAGCGGTTTTGGCACGGCGAATAGCACGCGCACCCAGCTCCAGCCCGGGAGCTGAGACAGCACAGTCAGCGCGGCGTCCGATTTCATGAACACCTCGCCGCCGTGAACGACCGCGTTGGTGTCGGGATCATCGGGATCGATGCCGAAGGTCTCTGCGAGCTTCGTTCCATACTCCGACTGGATCGGCGTGAAGCGGAATCGTCTTGCCGTGTCGCGCGTCGCGACGAAGCGAATCCAGCGCGAGCAGAAGATGCAGACGCCGTCGAACAAGATCACGTCGTCATCAGGCCATTTACTCATCGATTGTCCAACATTAGCAGCGCGACCAACATCAGCACGATCGCCGGGCCCGTCTTCACCAGTGCCCCGAGCGGCTCGATCCAGAGGTCCGGCGTGAGGATCGCGGCGCCCGCCATGTAGCCGAGCGAGGCAACGATGCCCGCGACGAGCCCGATCGCTGCGGTGCGTCGGAACGCGATGAGCACGCCGATCGACATGTCCATCAGGCTGGTGCCGATGGTGATGGGATCGACCAGCGCGGGCGGGAAGCCGTGCGCGGTCAGGATGCCAGCCGCGGCACGGTAGGAGACGAACAGGGCGATGAAGCCCGAGACGATCCAGAACGCGACAAGGCTCGCGAAAACGAGCGCCTTGATAAGGAACAGCCGCGCGAACCATTTGTCCTGGATGGTGGCGGGATGGCGTCCGATCGTCTCTGCCAGCGTCATCGGCGCAATCCCGGTGGCCGCGATCCAATGCTGCGGGTCGCCCGTCACGCCGCGGCGCAGTTCGGCGATCGCGGTCGAGCGCATCGGCGGCATCCAGCCGAGCCGGCTGGCGAAATCGCCGAGCTTCGCCCCAACGTCGAGCAGGAATGCCGGCATCGCGAAATGCGGCCAACCGGCGATGCCGAAGCCGCTGCGGAATTGCTTGATGACACCGGCCATCGTGACCGGCTCCGTCTGCATCAAATCCCAACTCACGGCTTTCACGGTGGGATCGTCGATCTCGCGCGCCGCGAGCCAGGCGATCGTGGCGGCAATGTCGCAGGCCGCGACGGGCTGGAACGGCATCGCCATCTCCTTGGCCGGCAGGTCGAGCGGAAAGGCCGCGAGGGCGCGCAGCATGGCGCTGCCGCCATAGGCTGAAGTCGCGACCACGAAGCCGGGGCGCAGGATCGCATGCGGAATGCCGCTCGACCCGATCAGGCGTTCGGCCTCGCGCTTGGTCGTGGCAAAGGCGGTACGATCCTCGTTCGCCGCGCCGGGGATCGAGATGTGCACCAGCCTGATCGCGCGGCCGCTGGCGCCAATCGCCTGCAACAGGCGCGCGACGAAGTCGCGATGCACGGCATTGGTGTCGCTGCCGGGGCTGTCCTGGAGCACGCCCAGGCAATTCACGACCACATCGACCGCATGCTCGTTCAGAAGGCGCGTCAGCGCCGCCGCATCGAGGATGAGGATCGGCAGCTCGATGTCGAGCGCGCTCATCTTCTGCGCCGGCGACAGCTGTCGCGCCACGCCGATGACGCGAAAGCCGCGGGCGCGGAGATCGTCGGTCACGAACCGGCCGATCAGGCCGGAGGCTCCCAGCAGGAGAATATTGCGCACCACTTCCCTCATCGCGTCACTCAAAACGGCTTTGCGATCATCAGCCAGAGGATCAGCATCGTCGCACCGAAACCAGGGAAGCCGAAGGCGAACCAGCGGCGGTACAGCGTAAAATAGCGCGGCGGCAGGGCCACGCGCTGCTCGGCAGCCTTGCGCGCGAGATCGCGCATCTCGATCTGCATGAACACGACAGGCACCCAGAACAGCCCGGCGACGGCATAGAGCGCGAGGGAGACGAGCAGCCAGCGCTCCGTGATCGACGTCGCCGAGAGCATCATCAATAGTCCGCCCGTGACCGGCTGGAGAATGACGGCCGAGAGCGTGAACAGGGCGTCGGCAATCACCACGACCGAGGCCGTGCGCGCGATGAACTCGGCATCGTGGCTGCGATGCGCCATCAGCATGAAGAACGCGATCCCGCTGCCGGTGCCGAGAATGACGATGGCGCCGAGCACATGCAGAAATTTGACCAGGAAATACAGCGTCATGGCTTTTTGGCTGCGACCGGCTTTGGCGATTTCAGCGCGCGCTCGAGCTCGGCGCCGGCGGCTTTGACGCCGGCTTCGGTCTCGATCATCCAGTGGCCCTCGCTGCCCACGGCGGGCAGCGCGCGGAAATCGACCTTGCCACCACTGCTACGAAACGCATCGGCCAATTGTCGGGAAAATGCCGGCGCGAAATAGGTGTCGTTGGCCGCGACCAGCCAGGTGACCGGCACCCGCGCCGTCTTGCCGAATTCGCCTGCTGCCGCCAGAAGCGTATGCGGCGCGCAGATCTGGTTCGGGAAGTCGTTGGCGTGGCCGCCGCGCCCGGGTGCGAAGGCGATGATGGCGGCAACCGTCTTGGGGTCGGCATGGGCAAGCGCCAGCGCGCCCCAGCCGCCCGCCGAATGACCGACCACGACGGCGCCATCCTTGCGAACAAAATCCTGCGTCCGCTGGAATTCCAGTGCGCGCGAGATTTCCTCGGCGGTGGCGCGGCCCGAGCGCGCATAGTCCGCCTCGTCGCAGCCGCCCTGGTCCTCGACATAGCGGCCGCCGGTTGCGCCATGGCCGAGCCGTTCCGGCACCAGTACCGCGAAGCCGCGCGCGACCAGCAACGCGACCAGCGCACGATACTCCGGTTGCGGCATTTGCGCACGACGCAACACATTTTGCGTTGAGGCATGCGCGATTAGCGCGAGGCGGAACGGACCTTCGCCCGGCGGGCGGAAGAGCAATGCGCGCGCCGCGATGCCGGCGTCCGACGTGGGCACGCGCCAGTCTTGCCGGCGAAACGGTTCGCCTTCGGCGCCCGACGCCCCCAACGCGCTCTGTGCGCGTGCGGGCGTGGCGAGGACGAAAAGGGCAACGATGAGCGCAGAGAACCGCATAACTGCCGGCAGCAGGATTCGAACGACAAAGGCCAGACTAACTGGAACGAATCATCATGGGCGGACTTTTCTCGCGTTGCCACCATGCAGACCTTTGTCACAAAGCAGTTTTGCACCGGCACGCGGCAGGCCAATGCCGTTCAAGGCGGCACTCCTGTCCTCTTTCGGTACATCACGGCTCGGAAACTGATGCAGAAAGTCCACAGGTTAACCGATAATTAACGATGGCTCTTGCCGCCGGCCCGGCGACTTGGTTTGATCGCGCCCATGAGCACAACCCTGATCGAGGTCCGGCCGGCCAAAGCTGCTGACGCAGCCGCGGTGGCGTCTACCCATGACGAAGCCTGGCGCTCAGCCTATCAGGGCATCATCCCCGGCGCCGAGCTGGAAAAGCTGATCAATCGCCGCGGCCCGCAATGGTGGGACAGCGCGATCCGCAAGGGCAGCCGCGTCAGCGTGCTGGTGTTCGGCGACAAGATCGCCGGCTATGCGAATTACGGCCGTAACCGCGCCCGCAGCCTGCATTTCGACGGCGAAATCTACGAGCTTTATCTGCGTCCGGAATTCCAGGGGCTGGGCTTCGGCCGGCGCCTGTTCGCCGCAGCCCGCCGCGACCTGATGCAGAGCAATTTGAAGAGCATGGTGGTCTGGGCACTGTCCGACAACGATCCGGCGACGGAGTTTTACCGGGCGCTGGGAGGCCGCATGGTGGCGCGCTCCTCGGAGCGATTCGGACCTAAATCGCTCGACAAGGTCGCTTTCGCCTGGACCAATTGATCTGCCGTCGTTTGGTCGGCCGTTCTTCCTTCCGCTGATACCATTTGCGCCGGTAGAACCGGGGTTCATAATTGCGCGAAAAGTCGATGGATCGGCGGATCAAGCCCGCGTATGACAGCGCGAAATCGCTGCCGGGCGAGATCCCCTTTCGGCAAACACGGAGTCTTTTATGCGTATCGATGCGGTCTCGATCGGGACCAAAGCGCCAAACGAAGTCAACGTCATCATCGAAGTGCCGGTTGGCGGCGAGCCGATCAAGTATGAGATGGACAAGGAAGCCGGCACGCTGGTGGTCGACCGCTTCCTCTATACGCCGATGCGCTACCCCGGGAATTACGGCTTCATCCCGCACACGCTGTCGGATGACGGCGACCCCTGCGACGTCTTGATCGTCAACACCCGCGCCATCATCCCCGGCGCCGTCATGAGCGTGCGCCCGGTCGGCGTGCTGTTCATGGAGGACGAGGCCGGCGGCGACGAAAAGATTCTGGCGGTGCCGTCGTCAAAGCTCACGCAGCGCTACGACAAGGTCAAAGCCTATAGCGACCTGCCCGACATCACGCTGCAGCAGATCCAGCACTTCTTCGAGCACTATAAGGATCTCGAGCCGGGCAAATGGGTGAAAGTGCTGCGCTGGGGCGGCCCGGAGGACGCGCACAAGCTGATCCTCGAAGGCATCGAGCGCGCGAAGAAAGCGAAGTAGCATTCAGCGTGCGGGGCACGGGCATCGGTTTGGGGCTCCTCGATGCGCCGGTTTCTCAGAAGAAGGCTATGCGACGCTGGTGCTGACGGCGCACGCCACGCCTAGCCATTCCTCGATGCCGCCCCGCGAGACCGCGATCGGCATGATGAGCGTGGCGCTGGCGCGGCTGGAGGATCACCGGCTGCCGATGCACATCCGCGGCGCGGTCGCCGAGATGTTCGACACGCTGGCGCCGGAGATGAGCGGGTTCAGAACCGCACGATCTGCGAGATCTTCCCCGATGTCGTGGTCGCGCCCGGCCTGATGGTGGCGGCGACCGATTCACGCCACTACGCAGGCATCGCCGACAACATCTTCCGCTTCTCGCCGGTGCGCGCCAACAGTGAGGACCTGAAACGGTTTCACGGCACGAACGAGCGCCTCAGCATCGAAGGCTACGCCGACATGATCCGCTTCTATCGGCGACTGATCGAGAATACGGCGGGTTGATCTTTCTACCCAATCCCTCCGGCGTTCCCCGGATGCTGCGCAGCGCGCCGCCTCTTGCGGCGTGATGCGCTGCTGATCCGGGGTCCATCCGGAGACATCGGTCCCGGCTCTGCGTCGCGTCATTGCATGCCGCAACGCGTCCGGGACAGGAGAGGATGGTTACACCGCCGGCTTCGGCAGGCCGGCGATTGCACACGCCGCGCGCAGCGTGTTGACCAGCAGGCACGCCACCGTCATCTGGCCCACACCGCCGGGAACCGGCGTGATTGCGCCGGCGACGCCAAGCGCTTCCTGATAGGCGACGTCGCCGACGAGGCGCGTCTTGCCGTCTTCTTTCGGGATACGATTGATGCCGACGTCGATCACGGTCGCGCCCGGCTTCAGCCAGTCGCCGCGCACCATTTCCGCCTTGCCGACCGCGGCATAGACGAGGTCGGCGCGTTTGACGAGGCCAGGCAGATCGCGCGAGCGCGAATGCGCGATCGTCACCGTGGCGTTCTCGTTCAGCAGCAGCTGCACCAGCGGGCGGCCGACCAGGTTGGAACGGCCGATCACGATGGCGTTCATGCCTTCGAGCGAGGCGTGCACGCTCTTGGTCAAAATGATGCAACCGAGTGGCGTGCAGGGCGACAGCGCCTGGAAGCCGCCGGCGAGCCGGCCGGCATTGTTCGGATGCAGCCCGTCGACGTCCTTGGCGGGATCGATGGCGTTGATCACGGCCTCGGTGTTGAGGCCCTTCGGCAGCGGCAGCTGCACCAGGATGCCGTGCACGGCGGGATCGCGATTGAGCTTGGCGACCAGCGCCAGCAGATCGCCCTGCGAGACGTCGGCCGGCAGCTTGTGCTCGAACGAGGCCATGCCGGCGGCTTGCGTCTGGGTGTGCTTGGAGCGGACATAGACTTCGCTGGCGGGATCGCTGCCGACCAGCACGACCGCTAAGCCCGGCACCAGATTGTGCTCGCGCTTGACGCGGGCGACCTCGTCCGCGACACGGGCGCGCAGCTCCGCGGCAATGACTTTTCCGTCGATGATCCTGGCCGTCATGTCCTAATCCTTGTCCGTCGATTTGGCCGCGGCGAGCCGGCGCAGCGCCTCACCAAGGCGTACCGGGTCGCCATCGACCGCAATCTGCTTCAGCCGCGAGGTGGCGCCCGAGAGCAGCCGCACGTTCGCCTTCGGCACGCCGAGCGATTTCGCAATCAGTTGCAAGACCGCGCGGTTGGCCTCGCCGCCATCGGCAATCGCGCGCACCCGCACCTTGAGCACGGTGCGGCCGTCGGAGAGCGTCTCGACACCATCGATGGCGTCGCGGCCGCCGCGCGGCGTCACCCGCAGCGGGATACTGATGCCCGAGGTGGAATAGCGCCAAGGTTCTGTAGAGGGCTTTGTCGAAGCCAAGGCCCGCCTGCTTCGCCTAAATCACGTTCGGGTAGATGTAGTACATGATCACCCGCTCGAGGAACATGATGATCAGGATCAGGATGATCGGCGAGATGTCGATGCCGCCGAGATTGGGCAGGAAATTGCGAATCGGCGCCAGCACCGGCTCGGTGATGCGGAACAGGAACTCCGCCACCGCCGAAACGAACTGGTTGCGGGTGTTCACCACGTTGAAGGCGATCAGCCAGGACAGGATCGCGGAGGCGATCAGCAGCCAGACGTAGAGGTCGAGCACGATGATGACGATGTCGAGAACGGCACGCATGGCTGTGAAAACTCTGGTTCCGGTGGGGATGGACGCCTTTTGCTAGATATCGGTTCCCTCCGGCCCAAACAAGGGAAGTCCCAGCACCCACAGGGCGAAAACCGGGCTACGCCCGTCCTTGACTTGACCTTGGCGGGGACTTAAATGGCGCCCGGTTGTCGGCCGCATTTACCAGAGCGGCCCGCGACGGGGCCATAGCTCAGCTGGGAGAGCGCGTCGTTCGCAATGACGAGGTCGGCGGTTCGATCCCGCCTGGCTCCACCACGCTTCGCCCTTCGGGCTACGCGTGGCGCAGCCACGCAAGGAGCCTGAAGGGCGAAGCGTGGTGTCCGGCGCAGCCCAAAGGGCGAAGACGGACTGTTTTCTCAAGTCAAAAATAGTTGGAAGCGCCAAGGCTGAATCTTATTCGGCGGCCTGCGCCATGACCGGCCTGCGCGCCAGCCAGCCGTCGACGAAATTCTTCAGCCAGGCGCGCTCGGCAACGTCGTAGACCGCGCGGTCCGCGAAATGATGGTGGCGGGCGCACGCACCGGGCGCGCTCAGGCCGTCATAGCCACGCGTGGTCCAGCGATGCATCATCGCGTAGGTCACGTCAGGATGAAACTGGAAGCCGAAGGCATTGCCGGCACAGAACGCCTGCACCGGAAAATCGTCACCCTCTGCGAGCAGCTCCGCGCCACTGGGCAGCTCAAACCCCTCGCGGTGCCAGTGATAGACCTTGCCCGGCCAGTCCGGGCACAACGCGTGGCCCGCCGCTGTCGGCCGGATCGGATAGTAACCGATCTGCGTGAGCGCATCGGGGTGCGGCGCGACGCGGGCGCCGAGCTGCATCGCGAGCATCTGCGCACCTAAGCAGATGCCGAGAAACGGGCGCTGCTCGCGGAGCGGAATTTCGATCCAGTCGATCTCGCGGCGGATGTAGTCGTCGCAATCATTGGCGCTCATCGGGCCGCCGAAAAACACGCTACCTGCGTGATGCTCGAGCGTCCGGGGCAAGGGATCGCCGAAGCGCGGCCGGCGGATGTCGAGGCGATGGCCGAGCGCTCGCAAGGCATTGCCGACCCGGCCGGGTGTCGAGGATTCCTGATGCAGGACGATCAGAACGGGCAGCGGCGGCTTGGGGTCGGCGGCGTCTGGCGCCCTTCTCCTGAAGGGGACCACCTCCGCGCCACCAAACCTGTCCGTCCGGAACGACATTGCCCTTTTCGAAAGCTTTCGGTTCAGACCGCCAGCATAACTAAGCGATCGTTAATTTCGCGTGAGTCTGCGCACACACTGAACTGAAGCAGAGAAAGCAAGCGCCGGGCCAAGATCGCCGCTCAGCGAACGGCTAAAGCGCGATGAGACAGGACGAATCGTCATCGCGCTTTAGGCTGTTGTTTACGCATGATCTTTCCGGAAGACCGCTTCGCACTTTTCCAGATCATGCTTTAGCGCCGGCGCCTCTGGAATCGGCCGACAGCGGCCAAAATGAACCCGCGCGGGAAGAAGCGCAGCAGAAAAGGCACGATCTTGATGCCGAGACCAGGCAACACCGCCCGCTTATTGGCCATCAGCCCGCGATAGGCGACGCGCGCAACGTCAGCGGCAGAGACGTCGAGAACGGCGGAATCGAATCCCGGGGTAAAACCGGCGCGCGTCTGAAATTCGGTCGCCACAGGACCCGGGCAAAGTACGGTGACGCGGACGCCGCGCGGTCCGAGCTCGCCGCGCAGCGCCTCGGTGAAAGAGATGACGTAGGCCTTGGAGGCGTAATAGACAGCCATGCCGGGGCCGGGCAGGAAGCCCGCGACCGAGCCGACGTTGAGAATGCCGCCCTTGTTCTTGACGAGCTGATCCGCGAAACGCAGCGACAGATCGGTCAGCGCGCGGATGTTGACGTCGATGATGCCGAGCTGCTCCGCGCGATCGCACTCGATCGCGTCGCCGAACACCCCGAAGCCGGCATTGTTGACGAGATGGTCGAGCTCGACGTCGGCAGCGGCCAGCGCCGCCGCGATCTTCTCGCCCGCACCAGGCTCTTCCAGATCGCAGGCGATCACGATCGGCGCCGTGCCGCCCTTGGCTGCGATCTCGCTCGCCAATGCATCGAGCCGGTCGGCGCGGCGCGCCGCCAATGCCAGGCGGTGACCGTTCGCGGCAAACACGCGCGCCAGCTCTGTGCCTATGCCCGCCGAGGCACCGGTAATCAGCGTCACACGCTCAGCCACGATCGACGTCTCTTCAATGCAAGCGGAATTAGGGCGACAACCAAAGGACGAGAGCATAGGCCGCGTGCGGGACGCAAGCCGCACGCGTGCAAGGCGGGGCGCGCGTTCGATCAAGAACGCGGAAAAAACGCTGATTTGCAGGGGTATTCGGCTAAACCGTAGTCGGCCGATACATTAAAGTTTCGTCATGTGGCCGCGAGCGACCTTGTCGCGCCGATGCGCTCAAGTGCTGGCGACGCCGTCCTTGACCTGACCGGTGCTGCGGTTGGCGATGAGATGCTTGAGGTCGATCCGGTCGCGCTGTGATACGCCGAGCAGATCGGACGCGCGCCAGAGGACGTTGTCCTCGAACTCGGTCACCTGGCCGTCGGCATAGACCAGCTCCCACATCATCTCGACGATGCGCTTGCGGCCGTCTTCATTGAGGGAGCGCATGATGACGCTGGTAAAGTGATAGAGGTCGACTGCCTCGCCCTCGACCTGCGTCGCCGACGCGATCAGGCGGTCCGCGGTGCCGCGATCCAGCGAGAAATGGCTTTCGATCAGGCTGTGCAGCTTGCGCCGTTCAGCTTCCGTCGGCTCACCATCGAGCGAGATCACATGGATCAGCAGCGCGGTCGCCGCCAGGCGATAATCGCTGTCGCCAAAGGCGCGGTCCTGCGCCTCGGGGGCGACGATGTCGGCAATGAATTGGCGCAGTCCGTCGAGCATGAAATCCTGCCGCAATGGGTGGCGCCGCCACGGCGGCCTCTCCCCTTTATATGAGCGGGAAATTCGCACCGCGCAATGCGCGCTTATGCCCCGCGCTGCATTACGTTTCGGCAATCTGTCAGAGCAACTTCTCCGAGTCGTCCTGGCGAACGCCAGGACCCATTACCCCAGGGAGAAGTCTTGTGCGGAACTGCCAACTACCAGTCTTCGCGCGAACCGCGGCCGGTGGGTATGGGTCCTGGCTTTCGCCAGGACGACATTGGGGAAACGTTTTGCGGCGTTCGCAATGACGGAAATTATGGCAGCGCCCTCGCCTGCCCCTCACGGCAATTCGTACACCACCATCTTGTCGGCGATGCCGCGGAGCGCGGCCTGTTTCTGGATCGGCTTGATCGACCACTGCTCCAGGATCCGGGCGACCGCCGGCGCGTCCAGCACGGGACCTGTGATGTGGATTTCCTGGGCCATCGACACGCTCTGCACGCGCGCGGCAATGTTGACGGTCCGGCCGAAATAGTCCTGCCGCTCGTTGAGCATGACCGCAAGACAAGGCCCCTCGTGAATACCGATCTTGAGAACGAGATCTTCCGAGGCCCGCTTCTTGTTCAATTCCTCCATTGCCGAACGCATGCGCAAGCCGGCAACAAGAGCGTCCTCTGGCTTGACGAACGTCGCCATCACGGCATCGCCGATCGTCTTCACCACCGCGCCCTTCTCGGAGGCGATGATCTCGAGCAGCGCATGGAAATGCGCGCGCACGAGGTCGAAGGCGGCGAGATCGCCGACGCGCTCATAGAGCGCGGTCGAGCCCTTCAGGTCGGTGAACAGGAAGGTCAGCGAGGTGATCTGCAGGCGCTGATCGATGTTGAGATTGTCGGCCTTGAAGACGTCGCGGAAGGTCTGGTTGGACAGCATCCGCTTCGCGGTGAGGAACGGCTTGCGCTTGCCGATCAGGTGATGCAGCGCCTCGGCCGCGATGAACACGGTCGGCAGCACGCGCACGCCGGCCTGGTTGTCCAGGGACAGCCGCAACGGTCCGGGCCGCAAGGTCGTGGTCCCCGTCGGAGCCTGGACCTTGTTGTACATGATCGCGAGTTGCTGGCGCTCCCTGGTCGGCTCGCCCTGGACATCGATGAAATGCGCGGCATGCGTCACCGGCTCGAACACGATGACGAAATCGTTCGGAAGCTGTAGCGACATCGTCGCCTTTTCGCCGGCCGGAAGCTCGAGCGTGTCGAGCGTGACCTCATCGGCGAGCGTCGCGAACGATTCCTTGTTGAAGTCGATCCCCGAGCTCCAGAACATCTGCTTGAAATAGTCCCACACCGAAAGCGAGTCGGGGTCGTGCGCCGCGATACGCCGCACGCGCGGACTGACGGTGAAGGAGACCTCGACCGCCTCGTCGACCGACGCCTTGTAGCCGCAGGCGCAGAGCGCGCAGTGATAGTCGTCGGGCCGCAATGCCTTCAGCGTCGTGTGGGCGCCCAGCACGCCGCCGCACCCCGGGCACAAGACGTTCCAGCTCAGATCGAACAGTCCGAGCCGCGCCGAATGCAGGAAGGCGGAGATGACCCGCTCCTCGTCGAAGCCGTACTGCCTGGAGAAATCGATCGCGTTGATGCGATTGAGCTCGTGATCCTCGCCGCCATCGATCAGTCGTTGAATCTGGTCAACCACCTTGGGCTCGGCGGTCTGCTTGAGAACCGAAAACTGGGCCTGTATGTCGGTCATGTCGCTTCATCTAGTGTGTCGGCGCAGCGATCCCAAGGACCATCCCAAGGACCGGCTCGTCACCGTGGCGTGATACGGAACATCGGAGAATGGTCCGGTTGCGTCGTGACGACGCCGACGGGAATGACGGGCCCGGTGTCGACCAGCTCGACACGAAACTCTCCGATCAGCCGGGCCAAAGCCAGCACCGACTCGGCTTGCGCAAAAGGCGCGCCGATGCAGACGCGCGGGCCGGCGCCGAACGGCAGATAGGCGAAGCGGTCGGACGGGGTCGCCGACATGAAGCGCTTGGGGATGAAGGCGTTGGGCTGCTCCCAGAGCTTCTCATGCCGGTGCAGCAGCCACGGCGCGATCATGATGATATCGCCCTTTCCGATCTCGACACCCGCGGCGTTGTCCTTGTCGAGTGCCGCGCGCGCGATCAGGAAGGCCGGCGGATAGAGCCGCATGGTCTCCTCGATCACGGCGCGGGTGAATTTCTGCCGGTCGATATCGGCGATGCTGTCGAGGTGCTCGCCGCGCGTCTCGGAGGCGACTTCCTCCTGGGTTTCCGGATCGAGCGCGAGCAGATAGAGCGCCCAGGACAGTGCCGTGGCGGTCGTCTCGTGACCCGCCAGGATCATGGTCGCAACCTCGTCGATGAGCTGCTCGTCCGAAAAGCCCTTGCCGCTTTCGGGATCACGCGCTTCGTCCATGAGGTCGAAGAGATCGCGCGGCGGCGCGCCCTCCTTCTTGCCGGCGGCCCGCCGCTCGGCAATCAGCATCGCGACGAACGCGGTCCAGCGCTTGCGGAAACGGGCGCGGGCAAAATCCATCGGGCTCGGCCAGGACACCGGCAGCAGCATGTCGAGGAAATACGGCCGGCCCAGGCGCTGGCCGTACTCCATGACGAAATTGCGCAAGGTCGCGCCGTGCTTGTCCATGCCGAACGAGAACATCGTCCGCCCGGCGATCTCGAGCGTCATCCGCTGCATGATTTCGCGGAGGTTGACGACCTCACTGGTTTTCGTCTTGAGCTTTGCGATGGTCTCGTCGAGCACCGCCGTCATGTGCGGAACGAGATTGGCCGTCGCATTCGGGGTGAACGCGGGCGCCAGCGTTCGACGCTGGTGCCGCCACGGCTGGCCTTCCGCGATGAGCAGACCCTGGCCGAGCACCGGGCGCAGCATCCGGATGCCGGCCGGCGTGCGCGTATAGTTCTCGTAATTGGTGAGCAGGATGTGCCGGATCGCATCCGGCCGGTTGAGGATGAAGCTGTTGTGGAGAAAGAAGCGGCCCTGGATGACGTCTTCCTCGTAGGCGCGCTGTCCCCACGTCGCGATCATGTTCTTGCGGATCACCGCAACGCGGCGGAGGAACGACATCCCCTCCGGCGCGCGCGGCGGGGTCGGCGGAATGATGGGCCGGCGCATCTGGGCGACATTCATGGGCTCTCTCCCCGCATATCCACCGCACCCACAGAGCTAGTAAGTCAGCTCGGCAATCGCAATCCTGTTCTCGGCGGCCGGCCAGGCCCGGGCCACGATCCGTTCTTCGTTGAATTGAACCACAACGTTACGCCCGGCCTCCGCGGCCGAAAGGCGCAGGGTTGCTGCCGAATCCGTGGGCACGCCCGGCTTGACGTCGGCCGGCTCCTTGCCGTCGAACAGCACGACGTCCCGCGGCAGGCCGAAATAACCGCGCGGTCGCGACATGATCAGGACTGCCCCGGCACCGGCGTCGGGCGGCCCGAGCGGGCGCGCCGCGCGCAAGTGCACCACGTCGGACGAGCGCGGGAATGGCGAGCGGTAGATGTGCGTCGTGGGCGCATCCGGCGAGGTCAGGACGAATTCCAGCGGCCAGGTCGGATCGGCCTGCACCGGCCCCCAGCGGCCATCGGCGGCGGTCTTCGCGCCGTACAGCGCGGCGCCCTGGCGTTCGCCGCTCGCCGGATCGACGCGAAACACCTCGACGGTCGCGCCGTCCACGGGGCGATTGGTCGGCACGCCACCGGGCGTTCCCGTCACCAGCCCGCTCAACTTGACGCTGCTCTCGGGCGTGATCGCAATGCGGTCCGGCTCGCGGCCCGCGATGAACTTGAAGATCTCGCGGAATGCGCGTGGATGAAACGCCACCTCGCGATGATCCAATGCGCCAAGCACGAGATTGGTAGCGCCTCTGAGCTCCGGGCCCTCGGCGGTGACATTGGTGGGCACGCCGGGCCTGCCGATGAAGCGGCCGTCGGGTTGCGCATATTTGTCCATGCCGTCGCTGCGCAGGGTGAGGAAGGCGGGGCCCGGCGTGACCTCGCTCTCGCCCTCGTTCAGGCCGCGCAGGAAGGCGCCGCGGCCGTTGAACTCGCTCCCCAGCAAATCGTCGATCGCGAACACGCCGTGATTGGGCGTGCCGCACAGCACGGCATGGCTGACATCGCCGGCGCCGCCGTTCTTGATGACGTTGCGGATGACGTAGCCGCCGCGCGAGCTGCCGACCAGGGCGATACGCGCAGCGCCGGTGCGGCGCTTCAGCTCGGTGATGGCAGCGGCCAGCTCGCGGCGCTCGTCCTCGGTGGAAGACCGATTCGCCTGCTCGACCGAGTTGTCGTCGCGCGCATTGGGATTGGTGAAATTGATCGCGAACATGCGCTCGCGCGGAATACCGTTCGACTGCATCCGCCACATTGTCGTCATCCAGAGCGCGTCGTAGTCGCCATTGCCGTGGACGAACAGGATCGGCGGCACCTCTGCGGCGGGCGGCGCTGCTGTGGCGCCCTGCGCCAATGCAGACGTCCGCAAGCTCGCAACCGCGAAAGGCAGCGCGCTGGCGCCCTGCAAGATTGTCCGTCGCGATAGTTTCATGTCGTTCCTCCCCGGCAAACCAATTGGTTGCACCGCTTATAACCGTCTAACCACTGGACAGCGAAGGACTTTCGCAGGCATCACTTGGCAGCAGGAATCGCCGAGCCATTTCTCGCAAGTCATTTGGAAGGGGATATGACCAAGCAGCCGAAACGCCAGAAATTTGCCAATGACGGCATCACCGCACCCCTGCGGTATACCGTATTCCGGCGCATCTGGCTCGCCAGCCTGCTCTCCAATCTCGGGCTCCTGATCCAGGGCGTGGGCGCGGCCTGGGCGATGACGCAGATGGCGGCTTCGGCCGACAAGGTCGCGCTGGTGCAGACCGCACTCATGCTGCCGATCATGCTGATCTCGATGCCGGCCGGCGCCATCGCCGACATGTATGACCGCCGCATCGTGACCCTGGTCTCGCTCGCGATCGCCCTGACGGGTGCGTCCGCGCTTACGATCCTGGCTGGGCTCAAGCTCATCACCCCGGAAACGCTGCTCGCCTTCTGCTTCGTCGTCGGCAGCGGCAATGCGCTGTTTGGGCCTGCCTGGCAGTCCTCGGTCAGCGAGCAGGTGCCGCCGGACTCGTTGCCGTCGGCGGTGGCGCTGAACGGCATCAGCTACAACATCGCGCGTAGCTTCGGTCCCGCGGTCGGAGGTGTCATCGTCGCCGCGCTCGGCGCAGTGGCCGCCTTTGCCTGCAATGCGATCCTCTATCTGCCGCTGCTCGTGGTGGTGCTGCTGTGGCGTCGTACCAACGAACCCTCGCGCCTGCCGCGGGAGAAGCTCAATCGCGCCATGGTCTCGGGCTTCCGCTACATCACCAATTCGCCGGCGATCAAGATCGTGCTGACGCGCACCCTGGTGATGGGCCTGATCGGCGGCGCCATCATGGCGCTGATGCCATTGGTCGCGCGCGACCTCCTGCATGGCGGCGCGCAGACCTACGGTATCATGTTGGGCGCCTTCGGCATGGGCGCCGTGGTCGGCGCGCTCAACATCCACGAATTGCGCAAGCGCATGAGCGGCGAATCGGCGATCCGCGCCTGCACGATCTCGATGGCGTTTGCGATGGCTGCGATTGCGCTCAGCTCCGAGCCGGTGCTGACCGCGGCCGCGCTGGTGCTGGCGGGCGCGGTCTGGATGGCAGCGGTGGCGCTGTTCAACATCGGCGTGCAGCTCTCGGCGCCGCGCTGGGTCGCTGGCCGCTCACTCGCCGCATTCCAGGCCTCGATCTCCGGCGGCATCGCGATCGGCGCCTGGGGCTGGGGCCATCTCACCGACTATGCCGGCGTCGAGACGGCGCTGCTGATGGCCGCCGGCCTGATGCTGGTCTCGCCGCTGCTCGGCCTGTGGCTGGCAATGCCGCGCGTCGGTGCGCGCAACGAGGACGCCGAGGTGCTCGCCGATCCCGAGGTGAGGCTGTCGCTGACCGGGCGCAGCGGTCCCCTAGTGGTCGAGATCGAATATCGCGTGGCGCAGGAGAACGCGCGCGCCTTCCACAACGTGATGCAGGACGTGCAGCTCTCCAGGCAGCGCAACGGCGCCTATGGCTGGTCGATCGCGCGCGACATCGCCGATCCGGAATTGTGGACCGAGCGCTATCACTGCCCGACCTGGCTCGATTATTTGCGCCAGCGCAACCGCTCGACCCAGTCCGAGCGCGCGCTGCATCAGCAGGCGATCGATTTCCACATCGGCCCCGAGCCGGTGCGGATCCGCCGCATGCTCGAGCGTCCATTCGGCTCGGTGCGCTGGAAGGAAGAGACGCCGGACCGCAGCAGCGGCGAGGTGCTGCCGGTCGTTGCCACCGCGGCGGGGAGCAGCACGTAAAATCTCACCACGTCATTCCCCATTGCGCAATTGGGGCGCGCGAAGCGCGAACCCGGAATCTCGCGTCACAACTTCGGGATTCCCTGGTGCGCAATTGCGCACCATAGTTCATCGCTGCGCGATGCCCCGGAATGACAAGGCGTTACTGCCCGTGCTCGGTCAGCACCTTGTCGCAGGCCTTGCTGAGGCGGGTGCGATTCTGCTTGAGGCAGGCGAGCACGACCGAATCGCCATTGTTCATCACGGAACGGCAGAAGCGCGAGACGTCGCGGGCGCAGGCATCGTGTCCCGGCTGCTGTTGCGCCGACGCACGCGATGCGATCAGGGCCAATGGAAGAATGAAAAGAAATCTGCTCATCGCGTAATGCCTCATACCCGAAACGATAGGCGGCGAAGCTAAAGCGATGGTTCCCGCGCCGCAACGGCTTTGTTGATGAACGGTGCCGGCGAGAGGCGAGCGGCCCCGGCCTGACACCGGGGCACGTCGCGAGGGAGCTCAAGCGCGCGATGATGGCATCATCACCACGCAAACAGCGCTTGTCCTATTGCGCGCTTTCCTGGACGTCGGCGACCTTGCGCGACGGCGCCTTGGCGAGGTCCTTGTCCATCACCGCGCGACAGCCGGCGCTGAGATCGGTGCGGTGCTTGATCATGCAGGCGGTGATCGCGGGGATGTTGGGGATTTCCGACGAGCACAGGCGGAAGGCGTCACCGGTGCACATCTGCTGCGCCTCGGCGGTGTAGGCAAAGCTTGTCGTCGAGGACAGGATCGAAACGAAAGCGGCAAAACCCAGCGCCAGGCCAGCGTCGCGGATTTTGGACGAGAACGAGGTGGTCATTTGAGGCTCCCATTGGCGCCGCCGTCAGGCGGGGTGCGTTGTTAACGGGAGCTACGATGCTCCGGCAAAACCGTTTCCACTGTGATGACGGTCACGACCGACCCGCTGACTGTGACACGGGTCACTTTGGCGCACCCACTGAAAATCCACCGCAACCGCTGTCGTGTTGGTGTCACGTTAACTGTTCCTTCGCATTAATGGCTCGGCGCGGGGAAAAACCGCTTGTTTGGTTGCGTATTTGGAAAGAGTAGCCATGCGTAATGCGTTGGGCCTGATGGTGGCCAGTGTGATTGCGGCGGTCGTGATCGCCGGAGGTTGGTTCTTCTATTCCTCGCGCGCCGAACAGGCCGCTCCCAAGACAATGGCCGCCCGCGCGCCGGAGCCCCTCCCGGCCTCGGCGAAGCTTGCGGCCAAGGACGACGTCGAGACCACGGCGGCGCTGTCCGGCAAGCCGGCCGCGGCTGCGGCATCTGCCGCGCCGCCTGCGGCTGTATCGGCGCAGGCCATGCCGGTTCAGCAGAAGTCGACCTGTGCCAATCCGAATGCGCTTGGGGTTGCCCGCGTGGTCGAGATCGACACCACCGGCGGACCGGGCTTTGGCTTCGAGCATTTCAAGCAGTTCGACTTCCTCGCCGACAAGGAGGTCGTGCTGACCTTCGACGACGGTCCGTGGCCGAACAACACGCCCGCGGTGCTGAAGGCGCTCGCCGACGAATGCACCAAGGGCCTGTTCTTCGCGGTCGGCAAGCACGCCACCTATCATCCGGAAATCCTGCGCCAGGTGCTGGCCCAGGGCCACACGGTCGGCACCCACACCTGGTCGCACGTCAATCTCAACAGCAAGAAGATGACGGAGCAACAGGCCAAGGACGAAGTGGAGAAGGGTTTTAGCGCGGTGAAGTTCGCGCTCGGCACCAACCCCGCGCCGTTCTTCCGCTTTCCCCAGCTTCAGCACAATCCGGCGATCGTGAGCTATTTCGGCACCCGCAACGTCGCGATGTTCTCGACCGATCTCGACTCCTTCGACTTCCGGAAGGAAAGCACGCCGGACAAGATCGTCAGCAACGTGATGACCAAGCTCGACAAGCTCGGCAAAGGCATCATCCTGATGCACGACTTCCAGAAGCACACGGCGGAAGCCCTGCCGACGCTGCTCGCGCGCCTGAAGGCCGGTGGCTACAAGGTCGTGCAGATCAAGGCCAAGACGACGTTCCAGACGCTGCCGGAATATGACGAGGCACTGCTCAAGGATCTGAAGGTGCCGACGTCGAGCGCGCGCCCGATCTCGAGCGTGGTGCAGACGGTTTCGCAGTAATTCTCGCCACCGATTGAGCGCTACGATTTACGTCATGGCCGGGCTTGTCCCGGCCATTCGTATTCTTGCTCCGTCATTCGGGGGCGCCCGCAGGGCGAACCCGGAATCTCGAGATTCTCAGGTGCGCAACTGCGCACCATAGTTCGATGCTTCGCATCGCCCCGGAATGACCGGGCCAGCGGAGAGACGGCCGCCTACCAGTAAATGCCGTGGCGATGCAGCTCGCCGATGATGCGGCCTTCAGTCCAGTAAGGCTTGCGCTTCGGCTTGTCGGCCCTCGCCGTCGTCTTGGTCGTGGCTACAGGCGCCTGCGTCGTTGCGGGCGTTGAGCCTGTGGTCGCCGTCGTCGCAGGTGTCGCGGACACCGCCGCGGGCCGGTCGACATATTTCGGAGCCTCAGCTGGCTTGGCGGCCTGCGGCGCCGCGGTGGTCGTGGCCGGCTGCGGGGCCGGATCATCAGCGGAAGCGAGCGTCAAGCCGCGCGAACCAGCGGCCTGCGCGGACGCGGAGGCCAGAACCATGGCGGCAACCAGAATGATCTTGCGCATGTGGGTGTCTCCCGTTTGCAAGCGTGGAGGAACGCTAGGAGAAGCTGGCACCGGATTATGTGATATGCATCACACATCGAGTGCACGGCGATTCTGGCGGCGCGCAGCACGTCTTCAATGCGGTTATCCGCATGTGGACAACGGCGATCACCCGACGGGGCTGGACCAAACCTTCTTACCGAGCCGGTTGGAGACAAAACGGAGCTGGCTCTTGTCCGAGCCGTAGACGTACTTGCGGGCCTGCAAGCAAACGCGATCATTGATCGCCCTTGCGAACTCCTCGGGGTGTCGTTGTTTGAACGATTCGAACGTCGACATCGTTTTGGTCGCGATGAAGAGCCGACGCGGTGCAATCGGCAGAACAAAATGCGCATCATCGCTCACCAGGCCGTTGGTCATGATCACTGGCCTGTCGGACGTGAGGAGCGGATACTTAGGCGTATTCATCGTCATCGTGTGCCACTTGAACGACGCGATGACGCGGAAGACGCGCTTGCTCCTCATGAGCGTGGGCAGCACCTTAACCGGGTCCAGATCGGGCGGCGATTTGAGGAATGTTTCCTTGTACTCGTCGAAGCTCTCTGGGTCTTCCGGCCGGCGAATGCGCGGGTAGTCGTCGCGTACGTATTCGAGGATTTCTGCTCGGTCCAGGGTTCGCAACTTCTCCCTGATCACCTCCAGATGGTCGGGGTTGCGGACGATGAGCGAATAGAGAAAACGGCACCAGCCGAGCGCTTCCTGCGATTCGAGAGCACCGGGCAGCGAGCCCATCGTCCTGAACTGCTGCAACGCCTTGGATGCCCAATTGTCGATCGAGGACATGAGCTTCGTTTCGATAACGTATTCTTCGCCCTTGGGCGCGTCCCGGTCCTTGTAGAGCCCTGGCACGTAGCCCGTACCGGCCGGTGCAGTCGGCCGCGCGGCGACTACGCCTTTGTGCCGGCGGCAAAATTCGATGAGCTGGCGCGTTTGCGGGTCAGCCCATTCTTGCAGATAGAACTCGGGGATATAGTGGTGGTTCGGCTCCTTCGGCATCGCGGCGTTATAGCTGAGTCGAACCATTCTCAGCCGTGGCCCCAGGCCCAGCCTGCTAGGATGAAGGACAGGGCGCTTGCACCGCTCTTTTTTCTCGGCGGAGCCCAGCGAGCAACCTGTGCCAACGGTCGCACCCCTACTCGAATGGATTCGACCACTCGCGAGAGAACGGTGACGGCGTTTATTTGTCTCCCGCTCCGCTGAAGTCGCAGTAGCGTGACGGTGTCGCAACGTTCTTGCGAGACTTCGCCCAATAGGTGCAGTTCATCAAGACCTGCGTGCGTGGCGGTTGACCGCATGTGCCCGGCTTTATCTTATCGAAGTTGTCCGCGTACTTCGTTCTTGTGAAATTCATGTACACACGCTTCGTATTCCGATCGATCGTGAGCATACTCTGAAAGCAGTTGGTGGAATCTTCGGCGCCGACCAATACGCCTTTTTGCAGCTGGTGCATGGCGTAGTCGGCCGTGTCTAGATCAAGAGAACAGTTGGGATTGTCGGTATTGGGCTTCTCTTCCTTGGCCCATGTCACGGCCTTTACGACGTGGCATGTAAGGGATTGTCGACCGTTCTCATCGGTCTGCTTATCGCAGTTGACCATGGTGAGATTAAAGTTGGGCTGCGAGTTCTCGTCCGGTTCGTTCTGTATCCTGAACGTCCCGACGGCCGAGATACCGTAGTCGCTTTCTTGAAGCCCGCTTCGATCGTAGCTGCCTAGAATGTCGAGGTTCGCGCAGGAGTTCAGGGGCGCCGCGGATGTGGCCATACCGGTCGGCAGAATTGCGAGAACAATAGCAGTGATAGCGATCCGTCCCACGAAAACCTCCCGTTTGAGCGGCTTAAAACCTTGTAAGTTGTCGGGTAGCTATGGTGCAATCCCCGGAAAGTCGGATTTTAAGGGGGCTAGAAATGCCTGAGCCTGACAAGGCAGAGGTGAATGCGCTGCTGAAGTTTGTCATGGGGCTGTGGGCCACACGTGACGAACGAGGCGCGGCGAAACAATCCGGGCGGCTGAGGTTCTGGAAAGACGGCATGCTGGAACAATTGCGAGTGTTTGCTGATGGCAAAGGAACGTCACAAACTTACAAATCGCTTCGCAGCAAACTTCGCAACAGCGAGGACGAGGCCACTGCCGCTATCGTCTTGCTGAAGAAGCTACGGAACAAGCTCGGCGGCGGCGCGATCGCCAGAGCCATTGACGACGTTCTCAACCACGAGGATTTCGGGAAGCAGAATATCAGGAACGAAATAAAATTGTTCCTGAACGATGAGCTGACGAACGAAGAGCGGCAACACAGAGCCGGGCAGATTTGCGATCACATAGAACGGCTGAACTTGTCGCTAGATCGGCTGCACCGGCTCGTTTACGACGAATAACAGGAGCAACGGATGAAGCGCGATCTTGGATTGGTGAGGGAGCTGCTTGCTGAAGCTCGAAGCCCTGCCGATGGAAATGTACGGCGCGGAAACAATCCAGCCGAACGATCCGCGTATTGCAGTCGAGGGCTATTCCGAAGAGGACATCGCCTATCATCTGCAGTTGTTGCAGGAGCGCGGTTTGGTCGAGGTGCCTGACTCGCACCATGATCGGTATTACGTTTACGCGGCGGTCGTGGCAGGGGCGTGACTGTCTCGATGCGGTTCGCGATCCCAAAATTTGGCACAAGACGAAAGAGGCCACCGATAAGGTCGGGAGCTGGACTTTCGAATTTGTGAAGGAAATCGCAAAGGGCTACATCAAGAGCGAGCTGCAAAAGCTCGGCATTCCGGGCAAGTAGTGTAAAAGGCTCCTGATTTGGCAGCCTTATGTTTTCAGCTTGGCCCTAGTCAGCGTAGGACGCGAGCAAAGTGTAACGCCCTTAGCCGAGGCTGCCGATGTCTAATGTGATCTCGCTGGCGCCCGGCTGCGCCGCGAGCCTTTCGTTAGCGCGCTGCTCGATAAGGGCGCGGTGCTTCACCAGCGAGGCCGTGATCTTCTCGCTGTTGATCACGAACGCCTCGCCCGAAATGCGCGCCAGCTCTTCGGTGCCGACCCTGACAGGTACGAAGCGGGTGCCCTCATGCGCGGGCCACGTGACAAAATAAGCGCTGCGCTCGCCCGGGCCCCGGTCGCTCCGGGTAGACCCATCAGCGGCATTGGGCGCCCCTCCGAGGTCATTGTCCTGATGTTTGGAGGGGACAGTGTTCGGCAGATTGTCGAGCGTAAGCACGTGGATCTCCTGATCTCCCTGGCGCTGGTCCCACCATATGGATCGACCCGTCGCGCCTTCAAGGCGCTGGCGCCAGGAAAAGCAGAGAACGACGCCATGAACAGGCTGGTGCCGCAAGAGGGACTCGAACCCCCGACCCCGTCATTACGAATGACGTGCTCTACCAACTGAGCTATTGCGGCGGACCAATGAGGGGCCGGCTGAGCGGCCCCAAATACGTGCGCCCCTGATATCGGGCATGGCCGGAATTGGCAAGGACAAGCCGGGCCGAACTTGGCGATCAGCGGCCCCAGCGGGACCAGAAACCGCGCCAGCCGCCGGCCTGGGCCTTGGGCGTGCCGATTTGTTCTGTAAATTCGTCGCTCGGCCCCTCGTCATCGATTCCGGGGTCATCTGGCGCGCGGATGATCGGAATCACGGCGGGAATCGGCGAAGACGCCGGCTTGCCGAGGTCAGCACGGGCGCGGAACACGGGCGTCGCGGCTATGGGGGCCGATTCGGCGGGCTCGGGGGCCGGTTTGGCCTCCGTTGCCACCGTAACCGGCTCGGGCGCTTCGGGTGCCTTCACGTCGAGTGTCTTCGCTTCGCTCTTGGCTTCCGGCGCCTTGACCTCCGAAGGCTTGACTTCCGAAGCCTTGGTCTCCGAAGCCTTGGTCTCGGCAGACTTGGCCTCCGAAGGTTTCGGCGCGGGCGGCAGATTGTCCTGCGCGGCTGGCACAGGCGCCGGCTGGACCGGTTCCAGCGCCTCGCTGCTCACGGTGATCCGCTTCGGCGGCGGGGCGGCCAGCATGGCCTCCTCGAACGGGGAGGCCTCGATCGTCGTGCCTCTGTCCGAGGGCAGGCTCGCCACCGGCGTCTGCCATTGGAACGCATCGAGCCGGCCAGTGACCGGCGAAACCGGGCGCCAGCGGTTGCTGACATAGCCGTCAGCCGTCCAGGCCGGGTCGTGACGGGCGCGCACCGCGCGCAGGGTCCAGGCCCGCGCCCGGCCGCTGTCGCCATGCTCGGCGCGCTCGATCTCCGCCATGAGGAGCGCAACCCGCTGGGTCGGATCATTGATCAGCGGCGCCAGCGCCTCGCGGGCGCGGGCGAATTCGGATGCGTCGATCGCGGCGCGCGCGAGCGCGAGCTGGCCCTCGACATGGCCCGGCGTCTTGGCCGCCAGCGTCTCGATGCGCTGCAGGCGCTGCCGCGCGGAATCCCCGAGCTTCACATGCGCATAGGCGTCCGCAAGATCGGGATGCGGATGCGAAAGCCAGGCGGCCTCCACGAGCTTCATGGCGCGCCGCACCTGATGCGCCTCGCTCTCGAATTTCGCGGCGAGGGCTGCAGCCGGCACCAGCGTCGGCGCAAGCTTCACCGCTTCCATCACGCTCTCGCGCGCGACATCGCGGTCCATGGTCTCGAGCTCGAGCGCGCGCGCGGTGAGCAGCACGCCGCGCTGCCGGCGCCAGGCCTTCTTGTCGATCAGGCCTGCCGAGAGATTCGAATCGAGGATCGCAAGCGCGCCGCTCCAGTCGCTGCGCGCGCAGCGGAAACCGAGCACCGCCTGCGAAGCCCAGGTCGAGGACGGCGCCAGCTTGATCGCCTCCTCCGCGATCATCACCGCGGCAACGGCGTCATCGGCGCGCTGCGCCTCGATGAAGAGACCGCGCAGGCCGAGGAGCCGGGTGTCGGGACGCTCAGCCATGGCGCGGAAGGCACGTTGCGCATCGTCGCGATTGCCGTCGAGCTGCGCCGACTGCGCATGCAGGAGCAGCGCCAGCGGATCGTCCGGCGCGTGCCGCCGCGCGGCATCCGCGTGGCGGCGGGCGAGCGCGGTGTCGCCATGGCCGATCGCGAGCAGGCCGTGGGTGATGGCATGGCGGCCGCGGGCGTGGCGCTTGTCGTGACGGCGGCGGCGCAGACGACCCGGCGTGCGCCAGATCATCGTCAGGATACTCCAGACGAGTACGGTCGCCGCGGCAAAGACGCCAAGCCCAAACACGAACCTGGGAAACGTCGTTGTGACGCGGAAAACGCCCCAGGTCAGGACGAGATCGCCGGGCTGGTCGGCAACCCAGGCCGCGCCGGCCGCCGCCAGCGCAATCAGAAAGAGGAAGAGGACGATGCGAAGCATGGCGATCCCTTATTACGCGCTAGTTGTTGCGCGAACCTTATTGAGCAGGCTTGGCGAGATCCGCCATGGCATCGTCGGCGAATTTGCGGGACGCGGCGAGCGCGGCGTCGCGCGCATCGGTCTTGTCGAGCCAGGCCTTTGCGGCTTCGCGATCGGCCTCCGGCAACGTCTTCAGCTCGCGCCGCGCCGTGTCGAAATCGTTGCGCAGCGCCGCCGCGGTCACCCGCGCGACGATCGCGCCGCGATCATTGCCGACACCGTCGGTGCGCTCGATGCGGACGAGCTTCGAAGCGCCCGCCTGAAGACGGTCGACAATGCCGCCGCCGCTGGTCTGCGCCTCCGCCGGCGGCGACAACTTTGGCACGATGTTGACGAGCTCGCGGCTCAGCGCGACCGGGCTCGGAACGCCTGCGGATGCGAACGTCTCGAGCGGCTTCAACGCCTGCGGGTCAGGCGCGAAGGATTTCGCTGTCGCAAGCTGCGCTGCATAGCCATCGCCGTGACGGACGGCGACGTCGAGCAGCGCCGCCGCAACGACGCGACGCAGCGCCTTGTCGTCGGTGGACTTCGCATCGGCGATCTTCTCGCCCTGCTGCGCGAGCTCGGCACGCTCGGCCTTGATGGTGCGCTCAAGCTGCGCGATGCGATCGTTGATATCTGACAGATCCGGCGTGGCAGCCGCGTCGCGCGGCGCCGACTTCACGTCGTTCAGCGCACTGCCGAGCTTGTCCGATTGCGTGCGCAGGCTCGCGATGTCGCTGCGCAAGGCGGTGACGGATTTGTCCAGCGCGTCAAGCCTCGCCGCTGCGGCCGGATCTGCGGCAGGTGTCGCCGGCTTGTTGACCTTGGTCTCGACAGTGGCGAGGCGCCCGCTCAATGCATCGACCGTCGCAGTCGTGACCTGCGGCGCCGCTGATGGCGCCTGCACACGTTCTTGGCCGACTTGGGGCCAGCCCAGCATCCAGCCGACCGCGATCACGAGCGCGGCTGCGACGGCGCCCGACAGCGGCGCGATGACCCAGGGGGACACTGGCGTAGGCGTCGGAGGCACCGCGGCCTTGGCCTCGGCGCGTTCAGGCTCGTCTTCTGGCTTGGCTGCTTCGGGCTTGGCTGCCTCGGCCGCGACCGGTTCGGCTTTGGCCGCATCGGGCTCAGCCGGCTCCGGCTCGTCGGCCGCCTGCTGCGGCTGGGTGGACACCTCGGTCGCCTCGAGATCGATGGTGGGCGGAGTGCGCTTGGCACGACCGGACTCGGGGGCCAATCCTGCGTCTTCAGGCTTGTCTTCGGCCATCGTGACGTTTCCTCACACTTGCAAGCGACGTACTCGGACCGGACCCCAAAGTTGAAGGATTCGGCCCGTTCTCTTACGCCAAACGGGTGCGCAAAGCACGCGCCAAGGTCTCGAACAAGGCATTTTGGTCCGGCGTGGCCGCGACCGCAACCTGCGTCGCGCCGGCCTCGCGGAGCACGCCGGCGATGCTCTCGGACAGGCAGCATTGCGGAATCGACAGCGCGGAGATCTCGACGCCCTCGTCACGCGCCGCATCCAGGAAGGCACGCGCGCTGCGCCGCGAATAATGCAACACCGCCCGGATGCCAAGCGCGGCAAAGCCTTCGCAGACCTCGCGGGGCAAATGCTTGACCGGCACCATGCGATAGACGGTTTGCGTGACCACGTCGAACCCGTGGGCGCCGAGTTCGCCCGACAGATCGCGCGACAGATCCGCGCCCGCGAGATAAAGCAGCGTGCTCTTTTTCTTCACGACCTTGTCGCGCGCGCTTTGCAGCACCTTGTCCCTTAACGCGGCCGCGTCGCCGCCGGCGACGATGATCTCGGTGAAGCCGGCCTCGCGCGCGGCGCTCGCGGTGTGCTCGCCGACCGCGAACAGCGGCAGCTTCGACAGACGAAGCTCCCGCAATTGCGGCGCGATGGCGCGGATGGCGTTCGCCGACGTAACGATGATGCCGCTGTAGCTTGCCTCGCTTTCGTCGCGAAACGCCACCGGCTCGAACTTGAGGGCCGGCGCCAGCAGCACCACATAGCCCAGGGCACGCAAGTCTGCCGCGGTGGCCTCATTGTCGGGATGCGGCCGTGTGACAAGAATGGCCATGATCTCTATTCTCCGGCGCACCGCGACCATGCTTTCGGGAACGTTGCAAGGCGCGATTGCCTTCGGCGACCCCGGAATGCTACCGGACGTACCAGAACTCTGCTTTGCGGAAGAGCGCAAGGGCGCAAATTGGATAACAATTCGCCAATGCTGGTATTGGGCATCGAAACCACCTGCGACGAAACCGCCGCGGCCGTGATCGCGCGCGCGGACGACGGCGACGGCAGGATTCTCTCCAACATCGTGCGCTCGCAGATCGAGGAACACGCCCGCTTCGGCGGCGTGGTGCCGGAGATCGCTGCGCGCGCCCATGTCGACCTGCTCGACGGTATTATTGACCGCGCGATGAAGGAGGCCGGCGTCGGCTTCGCCGAATTGTCGGGTGTCGCCGCGGCCGCCGGACCGGGACTGATCGGCGGCGTGATCGTCGGGCTCACCACGGCAAAGGCGATTGCAATGGTGCACGACACGCCACTCGTCGCGGTGAACCATCTCGAGGCGCATGCGCTGACGCCGCGGCTGACCGATCACCTCGAATTCCCCTATTGCCTGTTTCTGGCTTCGGGCGGCCACACCCAGATCGTCGCGGTGGTCGGCGTCGGACAATATATTCGGCTCGGCACCACCGTCGACGATGCGATCGGCGAAGCCTTCGACAAGGTCGCGAAGATGCTCGGGCTGCCTTATCCCGGCGGACCGCAGGTCGAGCGTGCCGCCGCGAATGGCGATGCGACCCGATTCGCGTTTCCGCGACCGATGCAGGGGCGGCCGAACGCCAATTTCTCACTGTCGGGATTGAAGACGGCGGTGCGCAACGAAGCGAGCCGGATCGTTCCTCTCGAACAACAGGACATCAGCGATCTCTGTGCGAGCTTTCAGGCCGCCGTGCTGGACTCGACCGCAGACCGCCTGAGCATGGGCCTGAGGCTGTTCCGCGAACAGTTCGGCGCGCCGCAGGCGCTCGTCGCCGCCGGCGGCGTTGCCGCCAATCAGGCGATCCGCGGCGCTTTGCAGGACGTCGCCAACGCAGCCGGGACGCGACTGATCATGCCGCCGCCTGCACTCTGCACCGACAATGGCGCGATGATCGCCTGGGCCGGCGCCGAGCGTCTCGCGCTCGGCCTGACCGACACGATGGACGCCCAGCCCCGCGCCCGCTGGCTGCTCGATGCATCCGCGACGGCGCCCAAAGGCTACGCCAACACGCGCGCGGGATTCTAGCGATGACAAACTTCCAGTCCGTCGCAGTGATCGGCGCGGGCGCCTGGGGCACGGCGTTGGCAATGGTCGCTGCACGGGCGGGAAGAACGGTGACACTGTGCGCACGCAATGCCGAGCACGCAGGCCGGATTGCCTCGTCGCGCGAAAATCCGCGGCTTCCTGGTGTAAAATTGTCTCCCGACATCGTGGTGACGAGCGAGCTGGCGCTCGCGGCGCGCGCAGAGATCCTGTTGATCGTGACGCCCGCGCAGCACCTGCGCGGCGCGGCCAACACGCTGGCGCCGCATTTGACCAAGCCAACTCCGGTCGTCGCCTGCGCCAAGGGAATCGAGCACGGCACGCACAAATTCATGACCGACGTGATCGCGGAAGCCGCGCCCCTCGCGCAGCCTGCGATCCTGTCGGGACCGAGCTTTGCCGACGACGTCGCGCGCGGATTGCCGACGGCCGTGACGCTGGCTGCGAAAGACGAGCAGCTCGCCAGCTCCCTGGTGCAGGCGCTGGGCTCGCCGACCTTCCGCCCCTATCACTCCACTGACGTGCGCGGCGTCGAGATCGGCGGCGCGGCCAAGAACGTGCTGGCGATCGCGGTCGGCATCGCGGTCGGACGCAAGCTCGGCGCCTCCGCACAGGCCGCTTTGACCACGCGCGGCTTTGCCGAGCTTGCCCGCTTCGGCCGCGCACTCGGCGCGCGCCGCGAGACGCTTGCAGGCCTGTCCGGCCTCGGCGACCTGATCCTGACCTGTTCGAGCCCGCAATCGCGCAACTTCGCGCTCGGGCTCGCACTCGGGCGCGGCGAGACGCCGCCGGCCGGCAAGCTCGCCGAAGGCGAATTCACCGCGCCCGTGCTGATCGAGCTCGCATCTTCGCAAAGCATCGAGATGCCGGTATCAGAAGCGGTGGTGGCGATCCTGAGCGGCAAGAGCACGATCGATGCCGCAATATCCGGACTTTTGACGCGCCCCTTCAAGGCAGAGGAATGAACATGGCGTACTGGCTGGTGAAATCCGAACCGTCCGTCTGGTCGTGGGACCAGCAGGTCGCCAAGGGTGCCAAGGGCGAGGCGTGGACCGGCGTGCGCAACTTCACCGCGCGGCAGAATCTCGTGAACATGAAGAAGGGCGACAAGGCGTTCTTCTATCATTCCAACGAGGGCAAGGAGATCGTCGGCATCGCGGAGATCATCAAGGAGGCCTATCCCGATCCGACCGACAAGACCGGCAAGTTCGTCTGCGTCGACATCAAGGCCGACAAGCCCTTGAAGACGCCGGTGACGATGGCCGCGGTCAAGGCCGACAAGAGCTTGGCCTCCATGGCGCTGGTGAAATATTCGCGCCTCTCCGTGCAGCCGGTGACGGCGGACGAATGGAAGCTCGTCTGCAAGATGGGTGGGGTGTAGCCGGCCAGAATTGTAGGGTGGGCAAAGCGCAGCGTGCCCACCTCTGCTTTTGCATTCATTGAGAGATGGTGGGCACGGCGCGCGAAGAGCGCGCCTTTGCCCACCCTACGGCAGCCGACTACTCCATCAACTTTCCGGTAGTGCGAACACTTCGCATGGCGCGGCGATGCCGCGCAGCGGATGCATCCCGAGCGGCAGCAATCGCGTGTCGGTCTCCGCGGCGAGCGCACCCGACACCAGAACCGACTTGCCGAGCGGCTTGCACAATCCCTCGAGCCGGCTCACCAGGTTGACGGCCGAACCGATCGCGGTGAAATCCAGCCGATTGGCGGCGCCGATATTGCCCCACAGCATCTCTCCGAGATGAAGCGCGGCGCCGAACGACAGCGACGGCAATCCCTGGCGGCGCCGTTCGTCATCCAGATGCATCATGCCGGCGCGCGCCGCGGTCGCCGCGCGCAACGCGGCGTCGCAGGCCCGACGCGGCGAATCATCAACCACGGGAAAGATCGCCAGCACGCCGTCGCCGATGAATTTGAGCACCTCGCCGCCAAAGGCGTGCACCGCGCCCGCGATGCGATCGAACCAGGCATCGAGCGCCGAGATGACCGCGGCCGGCGGGTTGGCTTCGGACAGCGCCGTGAAGTCGCGCAGATCGGCATAGAGCAGTGCCGCCTGGATGGTTTCGCCGAGGTCGCGGCGCAGCGGCGCCGCCAGCACGCGCTCTGCGCTGCGCCGGCCGAGATAGGCTTCGAGCGCGGCCGCCAGCGTGGCCCGCGCGGCGAGCACGGCGAGCGGCGCGGCGGCGAAGCGCGCGGCTTGCTGGAGATCGTCGATCTCGCGCGGCGTGAACGGGCGCGGCCCGATCCAGCCGAGCAACGGCCCGTCCTGCCGCCGCCCGATCACGTCTTCGTGGACGGCGCCGGTCGCGGTTGCACTCAGCCAGCGCCGGCCGGCATCGTTGCGTGGCGCGAGCGCGGCTGCCCCCGGCGCAAAACCGAGTGCTTCGACGACCTCGCCGCTCTCGGCGCGCCACAGCCAGGTTCGCTGTGCGATCAAGGGATGCGGGACGTCCAGCGTGAGGCTGCCCGCGACGAGCGGCAATCCATCCGTAACGAGATGCTTGCCGAGATCCGCGAGCAGCCGGTCGGCGCCCTTGGTCTCGGCGGCGGCATCGACGAGCCAGGCGAGCGTCGAGGACAACTGCATGACGCGATCATGCGGTCTGCGCGCCATTTTTGTCACGGCCTATCGTCGATGGCGGGCCTTGAACAGCCGCTTGGGCGGCGCCATCTCCGTAGTTCAGCCTGGGAACCGACGCCGATGACTGATCCATTCATAGTCCGCCGCGAGACCCATATTCCGGCCCCGCGTGCCACTGTCTTCGCTTACCTCGCCGACCCCGACAAGATCGTGAACTGGATGGGCTCGGAGGCGACATTCGAGACGCAGCCGGGCGGGCTTTACCTGCTCAAGGGTATTGGCCAGCGCGGCGGCGTCGCCCGCGGCGCGTTTCGCGAGGTCGTGCCGGTGCATCGGCTCGCCTACACATTCGGTTGGGAGGGCGGTCAGGAAGTGCCGCCCGGCTCGAGCCTGATCGAGATTGACCTGATCGAACGCGATGGCGGCACGCTGTTGCGCATGACGCACAGCGGCCTGCCGACCGCAGAACAATGCGAAGCCCATAGCAAGGGCTGGGCTCATTATCTGGGCCGGTTGAGCCTCGTGGCCGGGGGCCGAGATCCCGGACCCGATGTGATGAAGCCTCAGGGCAAGATGTAGCGGGCGTTACACCGCAGCCGTCGCCACCACCTGCGCCAGAAGCTGCTCGCGCCTGGCCTGCGAGCGCTGCCCCTTCATCGTCGCGGCAAAACGCTCGAGGATACCGTCTTCGAACGCGGTGACGATGGTGTCGTGGACATAGCTCCTGCGGCAGATCGCCGGCGTGTTGGAAAGCTGGTCGGCAGCGGCACGGATCGCGTCCAGCACCTGACGCTTGCGGCCGCGCTGGCTGGTCGCCGGCGTGATCCGCGACAGCGATTCCACGACGACGGCCGAGGCCATCAGGGTGCGAAAATCCTTCAGCGAAATCTTGATGCCGGCGATCTCGCGCAGGAACGCGTTGACCTGCGTCGTATTCACCGAGCGCACCGTGCCGGAGGCATCGCGATACTGGAACATGCGCTTGCCCGGCACGCCGCGCAGGATGCCGATGGCGCGCACGAGCTTGGCTGCGTCGCACTCCTTCCGCACTGCCTTGCCGCCCTTGGCCTTGAAGGTCAGCACGAAGCAGTCGTCTTCCAGCGTGACGTTGGACTTCAGCAGCGTGGTGGCGCCGCGGGTGCCGTTGAGGCGGGCGTAGGATTCATTGCCGGGACGGATCGCGGTGCGGGCGATCAGCTCGATCACCGCCGAGAGCGCGAACTCGCGCGTCGGCTCCTCGCCGGAGAGGAACATCGAGACCTTGCGCCGGATCTTCGGCAGGGCGCCGACGAGCTTTTCCAGGCGATGCGCCTTGCGCTGCTCGCGGACCTTTTCCCAATCGGCGTGATAGCGATATTGCAGCCGACCTGCGGCATCGCGCCCCACCGCCTGGAGATGCGAGCTCGGGTCGGCCGAGTAGCGCACCTCGCGATAGGCCGGCGGCACCGCCATGGCATGCAGGCGGCGGATGGTGCGGGCGTCGCGGATATGGGCACCGTTGGGGCGGACGAAGGAATAGCCCTTGCCGCGCTTGATGCGCCGGATGGTCAGCTCGTTCTGGTCGCCAAGCCGCAAACCAAGCTCCCGAGCCAGCGCCTCGACCGAGGTCGCGGGGGCCGTATCAAAGGTCTTTTTGGGGCTAGGACGCCTGAAACCGGTCGGTTTCGGCCATTGTCCGAGCGCTTTGGCCAGCGCAATAGCGGCGGGATCGGCTGAAGCGGGCCGCATCGTCCCGAGATTCTGCTGATCCATCATAGTGTTACGCCTTAGCTCCGCCTGTTATCGGACAATGCTGTTGTTTTGTTTTTTGTTCCGTTGGACCTCAACGGACCCCGGTCAGGCCATTTAGGAGGTTCCGAACGGCATTGCGAGTCCCGAATCAGTGACGAACGGTTCCTGAATACCTCTCCTCGGCGCATGGAGGGTCTGCGTCGCAGCTTCCGCAATGTTCGGTAAAGGGCGCGAGGGCCTTTGCGCCGGTTGTTTCAGATTTGCGACAGGCCCCCTCACCGACCTTGATCCCCCGCATGGTCGGATGCCCGCCGAAGGTCCAGCTTGTCCTCCTTGTCGGGCGCGGTTAGCCCGACGCATAATCATTCAAATGATGTCGGCGTGGCGTTGAGCTTGCCGCTTGGTGGAGGAAAACATGTCCGAGAAGATCTACGATGTGCCGGCAGAGTGGGCGAAGCGCGCCTGGGTCGACCAGGCCAAGTACAAGGACATGTACGGCCGCTCGATCTCGGACCCGCACGGCTTCTGGGCCGAGCAGGCCAAGCGCGTCGACTGGATGAAGGCGCCGACCAAGATCGACAACGTCTCCTTCGCGCCCGGCAACATCTCCATCAAATGGTTCGAGGACGGCGTCCTCAACGTCGCCTGGAACTGCATCGACCGGCACCTTGCCAAGCGCGCCAACCAGACCGCGATCATCTGGGAGGGTGACGATCCCTCGCAGTCCCGGCACATCACCTACAAGGAGCTGCACGACGAGGTCTGCCGGATGGCCAACATCCTGCGCACCCGCAACGTCAAGAAAGGCGATCGCGTCACCATCTACCTGCCGATGATCCCCGAGGCTGCCTACGCGATGCTGGCCTGCGCGCGGATCGGCGCGATCCACTCGGTGGTGTTCGCCGGCTTCTCGCCCGACAGCCTCGCCCAGCGCATCAGCGACTGCAAATCCAAGGTGATCATCACCGCCGATGAAGGCCTGCGCGGCGGCAGGAAGGTGCCGCTGAAAGCCAATGTCGATGCCGCTCTCGCCAAGACCGAAGGCGTCGACTGGGTCGTCGTCGTCAAGCGCACCGGCGGCAAGGTCGACATGAATCCCTCGCGTGACCTCTGGTACCACGACGCGGCCAAGATGGTGACGACGGACTGCCCGGCCGAACACATGCATGCCGAGGATCCGCTGTTCATCCTCTACACCTCGGGCTCGACCGGAACGCCGAAGGGCGTGCTGCACACCTCGGGCGGCTATCTCGTCTACGCCGCGATGACGCATCAATACGTGTTCGACTATCACGACGGCGACATCTACTGGTGCACCGCCGACGTCGGTTGGGTCACCGGCCACAGCTACATTCTCTATGGACCGCTGGCCAACGGCGCGACCACGCTGATGTTCGAAGGCGTGCCGAACTACCCGGATAATTCCAGGTTCTGGAACGTCATCGACAAGCACAAGGTCAACATCTTCTATACCGCGCCGACCGCGATCCGCGCGCTGATGCAGGGCGGCGACGAGCCGGTGAAGAAGACCTCGCGCGCCTCGCTGCGCCTGCTCGGCTCGGTCGGCGAGCCCATCAATCCGGAAGCATGGGAGTGGTACCATCGCGTCGTCGGCGACGACCGCTGCCCGATCGTCGACACCTGGTGGCAGACCGAGACCGGCGGCATCTTGATCACGCCGCTGCCGGGCGCAACCAGGCTGAAGCCTGGCTCGGCGACGCTGCCGTTCTTCGGCGTGGTGCCGGAGATCGTCGATGCCGACGGCAAGGTGCTGGACGGCGAGACATCGGGCAATCTCTGCCTCACCCGTTCCTGGCCGGGCATGATGCGCACGGTCTATGGCGATCACGCCCGCTTCGAGCAGACCTACTTCTCGACCTACAAGGGCAAGTACTTCACCGGCGACGGCTGCCGGCGCGACGCCGACGGATACTACTGGATCACCGGCCGCGTCGACGACGTCATCAATGTCTCCGGCCACCGCATGGGCACGGCCGAGGTCGAGAGTGCGCTGGTCGCGCATGAGAAGGTCTCGGAGGCCGCCGTGGTCGGCTTCCCGCACGACATCAAGGGCCAGGGCATCTACGCCTATGTCACCCTGATGGCCGGCGTCGAGCCGAGCGAGGATCTGCGGAAAGAGCTCGTGACCTGGGTGCGCAAGGAGATCGGCCCGATCGCCTCGCCCGACCAGATCCAGTTCGCGCCCGGCCTGCCCAAGACGCGTTCCGGCAAGATCATGCGCCGCATCCTGCGCAAGATCGCCGAGGACGAGCCGGGCAGCCTGGGCGACACCTCGACGCTGGCGGATCCCGCCGTGGTCGACGACCTCGTCAAGAACCGCCAGAACAAGAAGCAGACTTCGGCGTAAGAAACAGCCTCGTGCCCCGGACGCAGCGCAGCGCTTCTTCAGCGGTGCGCTGCAGAGCCGGGGCCCATGCCCCAGACAGTTTCTGGGTCCCTGTGTCTTTGAAGTCTGTCAGGATGGGTTGGGCGGGAAGCCGTTGGGTCCTTGGCGCTTGACGCCGTGAGCCGGCTCGGCCTCCCGCCCGTTCCATTACCAACCTGAACAGTTGCACGAGGCTGCGGCAACAGACCTCGCATCACAGGGACAGGCACCGTGATCATACCCCTTCGTTACGTCGGAATCGACGTCTCCAAAAAACATCTCGATATCTTTGATGAAGCTGACGGTGTGCCCAGGCGCATCGCCAACGCGGCACAGGCCATCACACAGCAGGTGACGCGTTGGCGATGCGATGCGCTGATCGTCTTCGAGGCCACGGGTACCTATGACCTCGCGCTTCGCGAGGCCCTGGATCAGGCCGGTGTCCGCTTCGCCCGGATCAATCCGGCTCGAGCTCGCGATTTTGCGCGGGCCAGCGGCCAACTTGCCAAAACCGACCCGATCGATGCACGGATGCTGGCGGCCTTTGGCCGGGTCATGCAGCCGGCAACTGAGCAGGCCGCCAATCCCGCCCGCAACGCCTTGTCGAGGCTTGCAAAACGGCGGGATCAGCTGGTTCTCATGCGCGCACAGGAGAAGAACCGGCGCAGCGAGGCTGACGACCGCGCCATGGCCGAACGGATCAGCCGCCTTATCGAGGTTCTCGACGACGAGGTTGCCGAGATCGAAGCCGACATCAAGGCGCTGACCAAGGCCGAGCCGGAGATCGCGGACGATGCAAAGTTGATGCGCTCGCTGCCGGGTGTGGGTCCCGTGGCTTGCATGCAGCTCATCGCGAAGATGCCGGAACTCGGACGTGTTGGTGCAAAACAGATCGCGGCACTCGCGGGCCTTGCCCCCTTCAACGTCGACAGCGGCGCCTTCCGTGGCAAACGCAAGATCGCCGGCGGTCGAAAGCGCGTTCGTGACGCCCTCTACATGGCTGCCCTCAACGCGGTTCGCCGGGCCGATCCGTTCAAGGCCTTCTACGCACGACTGCGACAGGCCGGCAAACCAGCCAAGCTCGCTCTCATTGCCGTCGCCAGGAAGCTCCTAACCGTCCTCAACGCCATGATGCGCGACAGGAAGCCCTACCTGCAGACCGCGCCGACATAACAGTTGCCGGCTCTGCGTCGCGTCACTTCGTGCCGCGCCGCGTCCGGGACACGAGAACGTCCCGCTTCAACAGCATTTCCTGTCGGCAAAGCCCGTGTGCTCACGCACTTGTCAGGGCGTGGGCCGGCACGCCCGTATCTTTCCCGGCGAGTGTTGTTTTCCGGTCATTTACTTTAATTGGAACTTTTCCTTTGTTCCCCCTGCTGGCTGGGCCCAAGGCGCGGCGCGTGGAAACCATCCGGTTAATGCGCGCGGTTAAGAATGCGTGGGCGAGCGGGCGATTTCCGGGTTTTGCGTACATTTTCGGACAACCCGTTCGGGGCAACGGATAAGGAAGCAAGTGATGTCGATGAGGATTGCGGTGGCATTGGCCGCCACCATCGGGGCAGGGGTCTTGATGTCGACGGCGGCCGAGGCGCGGCCGGAAATGGTGGGGCTGCACGGAGCCGATTATTCGCCGGGCACCATCGTGGTCAGAACCAATGAACGCCGGCTCTATCTCATCCTCGATGACGGCCACGCGATGCGCTACCCCGTGGGCGTCGGCAAGTCCGGCAAGCAGTGGGCCGGCACCACCCGTATCGACGGCAAGTATCGCAACCCGGCCTGGTCGCCTCCGGCCGAAGTGAAGCGCGACAAGCCGCAGCTTCCCGACGTGATCCCGGGCGGCTCGCCGCGCAATCCGATGGGCGTCGCGGCGATGACGCTGGCCGGCGGCGAATACGCCATTCACGGCACCAACGTGCCGGGCTCGGTCGGCGGCTTCGTCTCCTACGGCTGCATCCGCATGCTCAACGACGACATCAGCGACCTCTACAGCCGCGTGTCGGTCGGCACGACGGTCGTCGTCACGCGCTGAGAACGAACTGCTTCAAGACGAAAAGCCGCGTTTTGACGCGGCTTTTTTATTGCCAGAAGCGCCAGCCGCGCGCGCACCAGCCCTCGCGATGGCCGCCATTGTAGCTGCGCGCATAACCGCCCGCGAGCAGCGCTGCCGACACGTTGGGCGTGCGCTTGGTGGCAACATCGGCGAGAATGCGCCCGTATTTCTCTGAGCCAAGATTGTAGATCACGACGCCGCCCTGGCCGAGCAGATTGCGCAGCACATCGGTGGCAGCTTCGGCCTTGTCCAACTCGTCCCGACATGACGCTTTCATTTCGGGCGCATCGATGCCGCGCAGGCGAACCCGCGCGACGAGATCGCGCCCGTTGTGTTGATGCACGCGCGCGAGAAACGTGTCGCCGTCGATGGTGCGGATGACGTCAACCGACTGGCGAATGTCGGGATTGCCGGCCTGCTGCAGGATGATCTCGGCGTCCTGCGCCCGGTCATCTCTGGCATGCGGAACGGGCCAGTTGGTGCCATGCCGGTAGGTGAGCACGATCGCCGTCACGACGACGACCACGAACATCCATGGCAGCAGGCCCGCGAAGCGGCGGCCGAACGGCGCGCCGCTGAACGAAGGCCGATAGGAATTGATTCGGTCGCGAGGAAGCATCGGCCGACGCTAGGCCTGAGTCGGCTGAACCAACAAGTGACGCCCCCGTGTCAAAAATCCGAGGCGATGCCCTTCCGCTCCCAATCGCCATAGCGCGTCGGCTCGGGCCCCTTCGGCCCCTGCAACTCTTTTGGTGCGGCTTCGGCCTTGGCCGCAGCCACTTGCCGACGTGCCTCGGCTTCCGCCAGCGCGCGCTGGGCGGCCGGCGTCAGCGGTTTGCGCCGGGGAGGGTTGGACGGAGTATCGTTCATCTCAGGCTTCCTAGCCCAGCTGCGTGCCGCGCGCGATCGGAAAAAACGCCGCGCCCATGGCAGAGATCGTCAGGCGGGGCTGAAAAAACCAGAGGCGATTCTTACATTTGGCATATTCGCATGCCACAGATGCGCTTCTTAAGGCATGCGCCCTCACGGCGGAACTGCCGCTCGCTCAGAACCTTACGCATGCCGTCTCAACGTTTTGCTCCACCCACCGAAGTGCCCGGCCTCGCGGCACGGCGGATCGCCGCTGACATCGTCGATGGTGTCCTGCACAAGCACCGCACGCTGGACGACCAGCTCGACGGTGGCGGCGCGCATCCCGGACTGAAGACGCTCGCCGATCGCGATCGCGCGCTGATGCGGCGCATGGTGGCAACCGTCCTGCGCCGGCTCGGCACGCTCGGCCACGTGCTGTCGCGCCTGCTCGACAAGGGCATCCCCGGCGAGGCGCCGCGCGCGCAAAGCGCGCTCCTGATCGGCGCTGCGCAAATTCTCTGGATGGATGTTCCCGATCACGCGGCGGTCGATCTCTCGGTCCGCCTGGTGCAATCCGACCGCCGCGCGGCGCGCTATGCCGGCCTCGTCAACGCCGTGCTGCGCCGCTGCGCGCGTGAGGGCAAGGCGCTGCTGGAGGAAGTCGCGACGCAATCGCTCGACCTGCCGCCCTGGCTGCTCGCGCGCTGGAGCGCGCATTATGGCGAGACCACCGCGCGCGAGATGGCGCTCGCGCTCGGCCACGAGCCCTCGCTCGATCTGACCGTGAAGTCGGATGCCGCGCAATGGGCGAGTCGCCTGCACGGCGAGGTGCTGCCGACCGCAACCGTGCGCACGCTGCTGCACGGCGCGGTGACCATGCTGCCCGGCTTCAGCGAAGGCCAATGGTGGGTCCAGGACGCCGCAGCCGCATTGCCGGCCCGGCTGTTCGGCGATATCGCGGGAAAATCCATCGCCGATCTCTGCGCCGCTCCCGGCGGCAAGACGGCCCAGCTGGTGCACGCCGGCGCGAATGTTGTCGCGGTAGACCGTTCGCCGGCGCGCGTGGCACGGCTGCGCGAGAACCTGGCGCGGCTGTCGTTGCAGGCCGAAACCGTCGTCGCCGACGCCGTGGAATGGGCGGGTCCACAGCACGGCTTTGACGGTATCCTGATCGATGCGCCCTGTACCTCGACCGGCACGATCCGCCGCCATCCCGATGTGGCCTGGCTGCGCCAGGAGTCCGACATCGCGGCGCTCACGTCGCTTCAGCAGCGCCTGCTGCGCAAGTCCGTCTCATTGCTCAAGCCGGGCGGAACGCTGGTCTATTGCACCTGCTCGCTGGAGCCAGAGGAAGGCGAGCAGGCGATCGCCACGCTGCTGGCAGAAGAGCCGGCGCTGCGCCGCGTGCCCATCCAGCCGTCCGAGGTCTCGGACCTGGCCGAGATCATTACCACTGAGGGCGACCTGCGCACCCTGCCGAGCCATTTGCCAAACGCCGACCCACGGCTCGGCGGGCTCGACGGATTCTTCGCCGCCCGGCTGGTTAAATCCTGATTTTGCACCGGATTTTGCGTCGCTGATGCTGATTCGCCGCCTTTCAAGGTGGTGTCAGCCGGCCGATTTTGGGATTAAAAGGATTCGTCAGGAATCCTCTCCCCCTTCAAGGCAAGGCGTGTCGGTCGCTCAACGCAGACGCATCTCGACGTTGGTCATGAACCGCTTCGCGCGGAACATGCTGGCGCGCGCGAGCGGCGGGTCGGTGGCGGTGTCGCGGCTCTGGCCAGGCCGCACCGACCGGCTGATCATCGCGCCGCACGACCTACGCACCGCTGACGCCACGCGCGCAGCCGAGATCTATGCCGGGCGCTTCGTGTTCGCCGGCAAGATCGTCAATTGCCACGGCCGCTCGATCTTCGATCTCGAGCCGCCGTCGGAGGACTGGGAGGTCGCCCTGCTCGGCTTCGGCTGGCTGCGTCACTTGCGCGCCGCCGACACGGCGCTGACGCGGGCCAACGCCCGCTCGCTGGTCGAGGACTGGATCTCCAATCCCGCCAACAAGCGCCGCGCCGTGGCCCGCCGCGCCGACGTGCTGGCGCGTCGCGTGATCTCGCTGTTGTCGCAGGCCCCATTGGTGCTTGGCGACACCGACAACAAATTCTATCGCCGTTACCTGCGGGCGCTGGCCCGCGAAATTCGTTTTCTGCGCTTCACGATGGTCGACATCCCCGACGGGGTGCCGCGGCTGCAAGTGTTGATCGCGCTCTGCTACGCCTCGCTGTGCCTTGCCAACCAGGCGCGCCACATCCGCAGCGCCTCGCGCAAACTATCCGACGAATTGCAGCGTCAGATCCTCCCCGACGGCGGACACATCTCCCGCAATCCGGGCGCGTTGATCGAGCTCCTGATCGACCTGTTGCCGCTGCGCCAGACCTTTGCGGCGCGCAACATCGCGCCGCCGCCGGCGCTGCTCAACGCGATCGACCGGATGATGCCGATGCTGCGCTTCTTCCGGCACGGCGACGGCAACTTTGCGCTGTTCAACGGCATGAGCGCGACGTCGTCGGATTTGCTCGCCACGCTGCTGGCCTATGACGATACCCACGGCGCGCCGATGGCGACGATGCCGCATACCGGCTTCCAGCGCCTCGACGCCGGAGCGTTGACGCTGATCATGGACACCGGCGCGCCGCCGCCGGCCAATGTCAGCCACGACGCCCATGCCGGCTGCCTGTCATTCGAATTGTCCTCAGGCACGAGCCGCATCGTGACCAATTGCGGCATGCCGACGACGGGGCGCGACAATTGGCGGCCGTTCGCGCGCGGCACCGCGGCGCATTCGACGCTGACCTATCGCGAAACGTCGTCTTGTCAGTTCGTCGAATTGTCGGCGATGAAGAAGCTGCTGCACGGCGCGCTCGTGATCAGCGGGCCGGCCGTCGTCGAGAATTTTCGCGAGGTCGTTGCGAACGGCACGTTGTTGACGACGTCGCATGACGGCTATCTCGCCAAGTTCGGCGTGATCCACCGGCGTGTGGTGATGGTCGGCAATGATGGCACGCGGCTCGACGGCGAGGATACGCTGTCGCCGCCGCAGAGCGGACGGCTGAAGGGCGCGAATTCCGATTTCGCGCTGCGCTTCCACCTGCATCCGGCGGTGAAGGCGAGCCGGCTGTCGGACGCCCGCGGCGTGATGCTGGTGCTGCCGAACCGCGACGTCTGGACCTTCGAGGCGCTCGACGACAAGGTCGATCTCGAGGACAGCGTGTTCCTGGCCGGCAATGACGGGCCGCGCCGCACCGCGCAGATCGTGATCCGGCAGGATGCGCGTCAGGCCCCCTCGATCCGCTGGAGCTTTGTCCGCTCCACTGCTTCGCCCCAAGTCACCAATGCCCGCCGCAACGCCCGGCGGGAGCCGGAACTTCCGCTGTAAAGGCAGCGCGATTCCGTCCTATCTAGCCGTTGTGAACAGCACCGAAAGCTGGTAACGAGCCTCCGCTCGCGCGACTGGCGACCTTGGATGGAGCACCATCGGGAAGCGCGGGACATAGCTGCCGCGCGCCTGGGCATAGGGACTCCCTGAACAGAGGATCTTGCTCATGACTGACCACCCCCGCCGCGTCACCCGCGCCCTGCTCTCCGTTTCCGACAAGACCGGCCTGATCGAATTCGCCAAGGCGCTTGCCGCCCACGGCGTTGAGCTGGTGTCGACCGGCGGCACTGCCAAGGCGATCGCGAGCGCCGGCCTCAAGGTGAAGGACGTCTCCGACCTCACCGGTTTCCCCGAGATGATGGACGGCCGCGTCAAGACGCTGCATCCGAAGGTGCATGGCGGCCTGCTTGCGATCCGCGACAACAAGGAACATGCGGAAGCGATGAAGGCGCACGGCATCGCGCCGATCGATCTCCTTGTCGTCAATCTCTATCCGTTCGAGGCGACCGTCGACAAAGGCGCGGGCTTCGAGGAGTGCATCGAGAACATCGACATCGGCGGTCCCGCGATGATCCGCGCCGCCGCCAAGAACCATGACGATGTCGCCGTCGTCGTCGAGGCGCAGGATTACCAGGCCGTGCTCGACGAGCTCGCCGCCAACAACGGCGCGACCACGTTGAAGCTGCGCCGGCGCCTCGCCGCCAAGGCCTATGCGCGCACCGGCGCCTATGATGCCGCGATCTCCAACTGGTTCAACCGGCAGCTCGAGATCGACGCGCCCGACTACCGCGCCTTCGGCGGCAAGTTGATCCAGGCGCTGCGCTACGGCGAGAACCCGCACCAGACCGCCGCCTTCTATGCGACGCCCGACAAGCGGCCGGGCGTCTCGACCGCGCGGCAATTGCAGGGCAAGGAGCTCTCCTACAACAACATCAACGACACCGATGCGGCCTATGAGTGCATCGGCGAGTTCGACGCCAAGCGCACCGCGGCCTGCGTCATCGTCAAGCATGCCAACCCCTGCGGCGTCGCGGAAGGTCCCGATCTCGCCACCGCCTATCGCAGGGCTCTGGCCTGCGACTCGACCTCCGCCTTTGGCGGCATCATCGCGATGAACCGCGCGCTCGATGCCGACACCGCGCGCGAGATCACGAAGATCTTCACCGAGGTGATCATCGCGCCGGACGCGAGCGAGGAGGCAATCGCCATCATCGGCGCGCGCAAGAACCTTCGCCTGCTGCTCGCCGGCGGCCTGCCCGACCCGCGTTCGGCCGGTCTCACCGCCAAGACCGTTGCCGGCGGCTTGCTCGTGCAGAGCCCCGACAACGCCGTGGTCGACGACATGACCTTCAAGGTGGTGACCAAGCGTGCGCCGACCGACGCCGAGATGCGCGACCTCAAGTTCGCGTTCCGTGTCGCAAAGCACGTCAAATCCAACACCATCATCTATGCCAAGGATCTGGCCACCGTCGGCATCGGCGCAGGCCAGATGAGCCGGGTGGATTCGGCGCGGATCGCGGCACGCAAGGCGCAGGATGCGGCGAACGAGCTGAAGCTCGCCGAGCCCCTCACCAAGGGCTCGGTCGTCGCGTCAGATGCGTTCTTCCCGTTTGCCGACGGCATGCTCGCCTGCATCGAGGCTGGCGCCACTGCCGTGGTTCAGCCCGGCGGCTCGATGCGCGACGACGAGGTGATCAAGGCCGCCGACGAGCACGGCATCGCCATGGTGTTCACGGGCACCAGGCACTTCCGGCACTAGCTGATCCAGCGTAGCCGGATTGCGCTTCAGCGAAATCCGGGTCGCGGTGGGCACGCACCCTCCACGCGTCGTCCCGGCGAAGGCCGGGACCCATACCGCGTGATCTATCGGTAGCGCGTAGTCTTAGTACCGTGGAATGACTGCTTAACTGCCAGTCTTCGCCAAACTGCTCCCTGGGGTAATGGGTCCCGGCCTTCGCCGGGACGACCTTGAAATGCCTGGCGATAGTGCCCTGGATTGCGCTGCGCTCCATCCGGGCTACGAGCCGCAGCTACTCCCGCACCCGCATCAACAACGCCAGCCCCGCGGCGAAGAACACCACCAGCACGCCCATGCCGGCCTTTTGACTCGCAGTCCCGGCCGTGATTGCGCCGATCAGCAGCGGACCGATGAAAGACGTCACTTTTCCCGTCAGCGCGAACAGGCCGAAATACTGCGCGATGCGGTCCTTCGGTGCGAGACGGATGAGGAGCGTGCGCGAGGCGGCCTGGAGTGGGCCGCCGGCGGCGCCGATCAGACATCCCAGTACGAGATAGGCGCGCTCGGCTGCGCCCGCGAACATGGGTCCGCCCGGCTCGGGCGGCGCCACGCTGATGAACAGAATCGAATCCTTGTCGACCAGCAGGATCGCGGCGAGCGACAGCAGCAGGATCATCATGCTGATGGCAATCACGCGCTTCGGTCCCAGGAGATCGTCGAGCTTGCCGCCGAGCCACGCGCCGAACGTGCCGGCGATCGCCAAGATGATCCCGAAAGTGCCGATCTGGATCGTGTGCCAGCCGAACGTGCCGGCGGCATAGATGCCGCCGAAGGCGAACAGCGACACCAGGCCGTCGGTGTAGATCATGTTGGCGAGCAGGAACGTCGCGAGCGATTTCTGCCGCGGCAGTTCGCCGAGCGATTGCTTCAGCTGCGTGAGTCCTGCGCGCAACGCCGCGCGCACCGGCCGCTTGGCGGGATAGTCCGGCGTGAACAGGAACATCGGCGTCACGAACACGATGAACCAGAGTCCCGTCAGCGGTCCCGTGATGCGATCGCCCTCATGCATGGCCGGATCGAGCCCGAACAATGGCTTGAAACCAAGCAACGTACGCCCGGTCTCCGGGTTTGCGGCGAGGAAGCCGAGCACGATGATCAGGCTGATGATGCCGCCGACATAGCCGGTGGCCCAGCCATTGCCGGAGAGCCGGCCGATTCGCTCTGGCGGCACAAGTGTCGGCATCATCGCATTGTTGAAGACTGTCGCGAACTCCGCGCCGACGCTCGCGAGTGCCACGGCCGCCAGGAGCGGCGGGATGATGGCGGGATCGCCAGGCTTGCCGATCCATAGCGCCGAGGAGCCCAGCACCAGGATGGCGCCGAAAGCAGCAATCCAGGGCTTGCGACGGCCCGCGGCGTCGGCAACGGCCCCTAACACCGGCGACAGCAGGGCGATGACCAGGCCGGCCGCCGCCATCGCAAATCCCCACAACGACTGTCCGGTCGCGGCGTCTGGCGCGACGCTGGTGGCGAAATAGGGCGCGAAGACGAACGTCGTGATCAGGGTGAAATAGGGCTGCGCGGCCCAGTCAAAGAAGATCCAACTGACGACGGCGGTGCGCGGCGGATAGGTCCGCTCCGCATCGGCGATATCGGTATCAGAGGCGATCGTCGTCATCAGCATTCCTTAGCACGAACAGTTTTGCCTCCCTTAGCGCAAACGGTATAGCATTGCCGTGACGGCTGTGCAGTGGCGGCAAGACACGGCAGAAACAAGACACGGCGGAATTTTGATGATGTCGTTTGTCCTGACACGACGAAAAGTCGTAGCTGCCCTCACGATTCTAGGTATCAGCCTGTTGCCGGCGCGCGCTCAGGATGCGCGCCGCATCTACGAGCCGCCCGCGCTCGACACCGTTCACGCCATCGCCGCCGAGCACGGCATGGTGGTGGCGCAGGAAAGGATCTCCGCGCAGATCGGCGCAGACATCTTGCGCAGCGGCGGCAACGCGGTGGACGCCGCGGTCGCGACGGGTTTCGCCATGGCCGTGACCTATCCGCGCGCGGGCAATATCGGCGGCGGCGGCTTCATGGTGATCCATTCCGCCGACCGCAAGGAAGACGTCGCTATCGACTATCGCGAGACCGCACCGGCTGCGACCACATCAGATATCTTCCTCGGCGCCGACGGCAAGCCCGATATCGCGAAGTCGCGCGATTCCGCGCTCGGCATCGGTGTGCCCGGCACGGTCGCGGGACTTGCGCTGGCGCTGGAGAAATACGGCTCCGGACAGTTCACCCTGGCGCAATTGCTGGAGCCCGCGATCGCGCTCGCCCGCGACGGTTTCGTCATCAGCGACGACACCGCCGACACCTTGCCGGGCGCGCACAAGCGATTCGCGCGCTGGCCGGCGTCGGCGAAAATCTTCTCACGACCGGACGGTACGCCGCTGCAAGAGAATGACCGGCTGGTGCAAGGCGATCTGGCCCAGACCCTGGCGACCATCGCCGCCCAAGGCTCGCGCGGATTTTATGAGGGACCGGTCGCCGAGAAGCTCGCCAAGGCCGTCACCGATGCCGGCGGCATCATGACTCCGGAGGACCTGCGGTCATACAGGCCCGTGATCCGCCAGCCGGTGCGCGGCAGCTACCGCGGCTTCGACATCGTCTCGATGCCGCAGCCGTCGTCGGGCGGCGTGGTGCTGGTGGAGACGCTGAACATCCTGGAAGGCTTTCAGCTCTCCGAGCTGAAGCAGGGCTCGCCGGCCTCGCTGCATCTGCTGATCGAATCGATGAAGCGCGCCTATGCGGATCGCGCGCGCTACCTCGGTGATCCCGCTTTCGTCAAGGCGCCGATCGAGACCCTGATCGCCAAGGGCTATGCGGCTAAACTGCGCGCCGGCATCAACGCCGATAGTGCCACGCCGGCGAGCGAGATCGTGGCGAGTGCGACGCCGCCGCGCGAAGGCAGCAACACCACGCATTTTTCAGTCGTCGACAGTCGCGGCAATGCGGTGAGCAACACCTATACGCTCAACTTCAGCTATGGTGTCGGCCTCGTCGCCGACGGCACCGGTGTGCTGCTCAACAACGAGCTCGACGATTTCACCGCAGCGGTTGGCGCCTCCAATGCCTATGGCCTCGTCGGCTACGAGGCCAATCTGCCCGGCCCCGGCAAGCGGCCGCTGTCCTCGATGTCGCCGACGATCGTGCTCAAGGACGGCAAGCCGGTGCTGGTCACGGGCTCGCCCGGCGGCAGCCGCATCATCTCCACCGTGCTCCAGGTGATCGTCAACGTGCTCGACTACAGGATGGATGTCGCGGCTGCCGTCGCGGCACCGCGGCTGCATCACCAATGGCTGCCGGATGAGGTGCGCGTCGAGCGTGGCTTTTCCGACGACGTCCTCTTCGAGCTGAAGGCGATGGGTCACCTCGTCGTCGAACCGATGGGCCAGACATCGGCCAACTCGATCGCGGTGACGCCGAACGGGCCGTTCGGCGCGCCCGACCCACGCACACGGGGCGCTGCGGCAGTAGGGCAATAGCCCTCTCTACCCGGTAGCCGCAGATGCGCCCCATGAGAGTCGTCGTGCGGGCATTCCGTTGATCGCAGCCGTAAACTAGAAGCCGTCATTCCGGGGCGGCTCGAAGAGCCGAACCCGGAATCTCGAGAGTCCGGGCTCGCCCTTCGGGCGCCCCGGAATGACAGCGAAAATTACCGCCCGATCTGGTACGGCCCGCCCTTCTCCAGCGCGCGTTGATAGGCCGGGCGCGCGTGGATGCGCTCGAGGAACGCCATCGCCTTGGGATGGCCCTGCTCCAGCCCGCCGCGGGCTTGCGCCGCTTCCAGCGGAAAACTCATCTGGATATCGGCCGCGGTGAATTCGGGCCCAGTGAACCACTCGGTTTTACCGAGCTCGCCTTCCCAATAATCCATGTGCTGCTTGATCTGCGGATTGACCAGCGCCGTCAGCGCCTGGTTCGAGACCTTGCGCACCAGGGGACGCAGCAGCGCCGGCGCGCGCTTCGGCATCAGCGTGAACAGCAGCTTGAGCAGCAGCGGCTGCATCGCTGAGCCTTCGGCATAGTGCAGCCAATAGGTGTAGCGCAGCCGCTCCGGCGTGTCCGGCGGCGGGATCAGGCGGCCGTTTCCATAGGTGCCGACGAGGTATTCGACGATCGCGCCTGACTCGGCGATGGTGTTGCCGTTGTCGGTGATCACGGGCGACTTGCCGAGCGGGTGGATCGCTCGCAGCTCCTTCGGCGCGCGCATGTCCGGCTGACGCTGATAGCGCACGATCTCGTAGGGTACGCCCAACTCCTCGAGCAGCCACAGCACGCGCTGCGAGCGTGAATTGTTGAGGTGATGAACGGTCAGCATTTTTGAGGTCCCCAGCTGGTCTCGGGCGTGTTGGTGCCAGCCCGGCGGGCGAATGTCGAGCCGGACGGTCGCCATTTTTACCCGGGCATATTGACGCTTCTATTTCACCCGGATATTAATCCCACCACCGTGTCAGATTACACAGCGATTTCAATGCAGGATACCTTTACAGCCTTTGTCGGCCAACGGCGCCTGGCCTCGGGGCCGATCGCGGATGTGGCCTTGGCGGTCAAGCGCGCGGATGCGTGGGCGGGCTCGCCGATCGTGATCTTCAACGACTTGACCGGGCGGGCGGTCGATTTCGATCTGCGCGGCGACGACCAGGAGGTGCTGGCCCGGCTGGCGGCGATCGCGCCGGCGCAATCCGATGGGGGCATTGAGCTGCCGAGTGCGCCGCGCGGCCGTGGCCGGCCGAAGCTCGGCGTGGTGGCGCGCGAGGTGACGCTGCTGCCGCGGCACTGGGAATGGCTCAACGCGCAGCCGGGCGGCGCCTCGGTCGCGCTGCGCAAGCTCGTCGACGAGGCGCGCCGTGCCAGCGGCGATCGCGACCGCGAGCGGCAGGCGCGCGATGCCGCCTACCACTTCATGTCGGCGATGGCGGGGAATCTTGCGCATTTCGAAGAGGCCTCGCGCGCGCTGTTCGCAGGTGACCGCCGCCGTTTTGCGACCGAGATCGCCGACTGGCCCGCCGACATCCGCGACCACGTCCTGAAACTCGCAAGCAGCGACCGCGCGTAGGCGGAACACGCCCTGCAAGGTATTATGACCATCATCAAATAGGTGGACCTGCCGCGCCTGCTGCGCCAAAATATACGCAAAGCGAGACTCACGGGAGGACGTTTTGACGCATGCCCCACAATTCTTGTTCGATTTCGGCAGTCCCAACGCGTTTCTCAGCCATGAGGCGATCCCTGCGATCGAGACGCGGATCGGCGTGAAATTCGAGTATGTGCCGATCCTGCTCGGCGGCATCTTCAAGGCGACCAACAACAAGTCGCCGGCCGAGACGCTCGCCGGCATCAAGAACAAGCGCGAATTCCAGGCGGTCGAGACCGAGCGCTTCCTCAAACGCTTCAACGTGCAGCCCTATGTGTGGAACCCGTTCTTTCCCGTCAACACGCTGAACCTGATGCGCGCGGCGATCGCGGCGCAGATCGAGGGCGTGTTGGAACAATATGTCGAGGCCGCGTTCCACCACATGTGGCGCGAGCCGAAGAAGATGGACGATCCGGAAGTCGCGATGAAGGCGATCGCCTCATCGGGCCTCGATGCCCAGAAGCTGTTCGCCCGCGCCCAGGAGGGCGAGGTGAAGGCAAGGCTGATCAAGAACACCGAGGAGGCCGTCGCGCGCGGCGCATTCGGCTCGCCGACCTTCTTCGTCGGCAACGAGATGTTCTTCGGCAAGGAGCAGCTGCGCGAGGTCGAGGAGACGGTGTCGGGAAAGTGATTCCGGCCCAACGAGCGAAGTGAGGTATCTCCCCCGTGTCGTCCTGGCGAAAGCCACGACGACACCGAGACAAGAGCAAGAACAAACGGAGCATCTTTCATGCGCATTCTCGTAGTTGGCGCCGGCGCCATCGGCGGTTATTTTGGTGGCAGGCTGTTGCAGGCTGGGCGCGACGTCACCTTCCTGGTGCGGTCGCGGCGCGCGAACGAGCTTGCGAGCGCCGGCCTCGTCATAAAGAGCCCGAACGGCGATGCGACGTTGACGAATCCGCCGGCGGTGCAGGCGAACAAGCTCTCCGAAAAATTCGACGTCGTGCTGCTGAGCTGCAAGGCGTTCGACCTCGACGACGCCGTTAAGTCGTTCGCGCCGGCGGTCGGGCCGAACACCACGATCATTCCCGTGCTCAACGGCATGCGGCATCTCGACGTGCTGGACCAGAAGTTCGGCGCCGAGCGCGTGCTCGGCGGGCTCTGCGCCATCGCCGCGACGCTGAACGAGAGGCGCGAGGTGGTGCAGCTCCAGCCGATGCAGTCGATCAATTACGGCGAGCGCGACGGAAAACTCTCGGCGCGGGTGAAGGCGATCGAGGAAGTTTTCACGAGCGGCATCGCGGGCGCGGCCGCGAGCCACAACATCATGCAGGACATGTGGGAGAAGTGGGTGTTCCTCTCCTCGCTCGCGGCGTCGACCAGCCTGATGCGCACCTCCGTCGGCAACATCCTGGCGGTCGCCGGCGGCAAGGATTTTCTCCTGGGCATGTTGGACGAGACCAGCGCGACTGCGACCGCATCGGGCTACACGCCCGGCGGGCCGTTCTTCGAGCGGGTCAAGGGCTTGATCACCACCGAGGGCTCACCGATGACCGCGTCGATGTTCCGTGACATCAAGGCAGGCCTGCCGGTCGAGGCCGATCACATCATCGGCGACCTCATCGCGCGCGCCGATGCTGCGAAAGTGCCGGTGCCAAAACTCCGCATCGCCTATACGCATTTGAAGGCGTATGAGAAGCAGCGGGCTGCGTAACTGGGCAACCCCACACACCGCCGTCGTCCCGGGGCGCGCGAAGCGCGAGCCCGGGACCCATAATCACAGGATTGGGTTTGGCGAGGACTCGGAGTTGCCAGCTCGCGCTACAACTCCTCCCTGGGGTTATGGATCCCGGATCTGCGCTTCGCTTGTCCGGGATGACAGCGGTGATCTACTGCAAATGCGCGAGGTAATGCGCGAGTGCGGTGATCTCCTCTTCGCTGAGCGAATAGGCGATGTCGGCCATGGCGGCGACGCCGCCGCCGACGCGCAAGCCGGCCTTGTAGTCGCGCAGCGCTTTCACAAGATATTCCTCGCGCTGACCGGCAAGGCGGGCGACGGCCTTGGTGCCGGCATAGCTGTCGGTGTGGCATGAGGCGCAGCGGCGGCCGGCGGCTGCTTCCTTGCCTTTCTTCGACAGGTCGGGATCCCCGTCCTCCGGACCCTTCGGCGGGGTGAGCTGCGAAAAATAGGCGCCGAGACTGCGGATATCCTCGTTGGTGATCTCTTCCGCGATCGGCTGCATCTGCTCGTTCTTGCGCGAGCCGGCGCGGAAGAACACGAGCTGCCACTGCAGGAACTGATCCGGCTGGCCGGCGAGCGAGGGGATGTTCTCGGTCTGCGAGATGCCGTTGTCGCCGTGACAGCCGGCGCAGACCGCGGCCTTCTCCTTGACGTCGGCAGCGTGCGCGAAGGGGGCGGGGTGATTGAGGAGCGCTGCGAGCGAAACAGCGAGCGCGCTGAGTGGGCGCGAAACAGATTGCCTGTGCATGACGGGAGATTCCGATTTGCTCGTCATTCCGGGGCGCCCGAAGGGCGAACCCGGAATCTCGAGATTCCGGGTTCGATGCTTCGCATCGCCCCGGAATGACGAGCGTGTAACTTCAAACGAAAGGCTGCGGCTGCCCATCGGACAACCGCAGCCCCCAGTCTCACGTCGCGCTACTTCTTGCTGTAGCTGATGCGATAGATCGCGCCGGCCCAGTCGTCGGCAACGAGGATCGAGCCGTCCTTGGCGAGGATGATGTCGTCGGGACGGCCGAGATAGCCCTGGTCACCTTCGAGCCAGCCGGAGGCGAACACTTCCTGCTTGGGGTTCTTGCCGTCGGGCCCGACGATCACGCGCACGATGCGCGCGCCCTGGTACTTGTGCCTGTTCCAGGAGCCGTGCTCGGCGATCAGGATGTTGTTCTTGTACTCGGCGGGGAATTGGTCGCCGGTATAGAACTTCATGCCGAGCGGAGCGACGTGGGCGCCGAGATTCAGCACGGGCGGCGTGAACTCCGAGCACTTGTGGCCCATCGCGAACTTCGGATCCGGCAGATCGCCCTGGTGGCAATAGGGATAGCCGAAGTGCTCGCCGATCTTCGAGATCATGTTCAGCTTGTCTGAGGGCAGATCATCGCTGACCCAGTCACGCGCGTTCTCGGTGAACCAGTATTTGCCGCTGCGCGGATCGACGTCGCCGCCGACCGAGTTGCGAACGCCGAGCGCCCAGACTTCGGCGTTGCCGGTCTTGGGATCGACGCGCCGGATCTGCGAGACGCTCGTCGGCGGAATGCCGACGTTGAAGGGCGGTCCGAACGGCAGGAAGAACCAGCCGTCCTTGTCGGCGGCGATGTACTTCCAGCCATGCGCGGCATAGGACGGCATGTCGTCATAGACGACCTTGCCCTGGCCGAGATTGTCGAGATTCGCTTCGGCGTCGTCGTAGCGGATCAGCTTGTCGACGGCGATGACGTAGAGCGCGCCGTCCTTGAAGGCGAGGCCGGTCGGCATGTTCAGACCCTTGAGGATGGTCTTGACCTCGCGCTTGCCGCCATTGTCCTTGATCGCATAGACGTTGCCGAGGCCGAACGAGCCGACGAACAGCGTGCCCTTGTCGCCCCACGCCATCTGCCGCGCGGCGAGAACGCCGGGCGCCCAGACCTCGATCTTGAAGCCCGCAGGCAGCTTGATCTTCTTCACGATGTTGGCGAGCTCGGCCTCGGATGCGCCGGTCGGCGGACCGGACGGCGGCGCAAGACCCTTCTGCGCCTCGGTCTCATCTCCCAGGAACCAGTCATCCGGCGGATGGGTCCAGAATTCCTTGGTGCCGGATTCGTATTTCTTCAGCGCCCGGTTCTTGTCCTGCTGCTGCGCATTCGCGACGCTTGTCCCCGCGAGCAGGGCAACCGCCGCAAAAGCAAAGATGGATCGATGGAATATGGATGTCATCGCGTCACTCCCCTAAGGCGGCCGTGGCGGCCACACCGTTATTGTTTTGCTATTCGAGAGGCGAAGTTCGGAGTCTGTCGATGGAGGCAGACGCGAAAAGGTTAGCACATCTGCAAGCGCTGAGAAGGAGCCAGCGCGCATCGCGATCAGCCTCAATAAAAATTGAGAGACGGTTTCTCCGCATGCATGGCATGCGAATGCGCGCGTTCTCGCTGCAACGCGGAATCACGTGGCAGGCGACTGTTTCGCAGGCACGCACTCGCGTGCACGCGATGAGAATTATGAGACTACGGGATAAGGCCCGCGATCGAACACCGTGTCATGGTAGCCCTTTGAGCCGACCTGACGCGCCAACGCGCTGCGAAAATCGCTGGCTCCGCGCAGGCTGCTCAGCACGTGGGCAAAGTCGAATGCGGGCCGCCAGCCCAGTTCGCGGCGCGCGCGTTCGTTGACGTAGACGCGGTCGATGGTCGGAAACAGGCGCCAGTCCCGCGCAGCGTAGAGTCTTGCGCAATCGGGATAGAGCGTATGCACGACGCGCGCGGCGTCCTCAGCCAGGGCGGCGAGGTGGCTTGGCGTGAACGGGCTGGTCGCCGACACGATGTAGCGCGCGAAGCCGATGTGAGCTGCGCGCTCGACGGCGAGCAGATGCGCGCTCACCGCATCCGCTATATCCAGCCGGCGATAAAGCAGCTCATTGGCCTGCGCGTTCTCGGCCGCAAAGCTCGCGCGCGCCGAGGGATCGTCATCCTCCTCCGGAAAGAAGCGGGAGGTTCGCAGCACGATGGCGGGAAGCCCGTGCTCGCGGAAGAACAGCTCGCAGAGATTCTCCGCCATCAGCTTGGTGGTGCCGTAGATGTTCTTCGGCACCGGCGGCAGATCCTCGGTGACCCACACCGCGGCGCTCCCGGCCTCGGGCCGAAGCTGCGAGCCGAACGCGCTGGTGGTGCTGGTGAAGACGAAGCTCTTCACGCCGGCTTCAGCGGCCGCTTCGAGCAGGTTGAGCGTGCCGGTGACGTTGGTGTCGATGAAGTCCTGCCTGGAATGCGTGGCGACATGCGGCTTGTGCAGGGTCGCGGTATGGATGACGGCGGTGACGCGTGCCATCGCGGCCCGCACGAAACCGGGGTCGGTGATCGAGCCCACCTGGTCGGTGAACTCCGATTTCTTCAAATCAACCCCATGCACAGTAGACCCGCGCGCCCGCAGCGTCCGGAGAATGGCTTCCCCGAGATGGCCTGCGCTGCCGGTGACCAGGATTGTCATTGCACGTCCATCAAGCGGGAACCTCGAAACCCAGCTTCTCCAGCGCCGCTACGCATGCGTCCTGATCCTGCTGATAGGTGCCGCCGGAAATGCCGACGCCGCCGATCAGCTTGCCATTCTCGATGATAGGATATCCGCCCCCGACGGCAACCATCCGGGGTCGATACGCAAGCGGGGCGACCTTCGGGTCTTTGGTCACATAATCGTTCCAGACATGCGTCGGAAAGCCGAAGGATGAAGCGGTCCATGCCTTATCTATGGCGACATCGACGGTGAGAAACGGCGCGCCGTCGGTCCGCTCGAAGGCCCGGAGGTTTCCGGTCGCGTCGATCACCGCGACGGCTGCGTCGATGCCGATTGCCTTGGCAGCGGCGATCGATGCGTCGATCAGGGCCACGGCCGCGTCACGATTGATCGAAGCCATCGCGATCGATTTCTGGGATGGCGTGGTGTTGCTCATGCTGTTCTCCTTCGCGGGGGCAGGGATGATGGCTTCCGCCTTGGGGTTGGTCAGCCCCGGGATTCGTCAGCCTTTGTTGGTCAGCCTTGGATGGCAAAGCCCTCGAGCACGATCTTGCCGCGGGCGGAGCCGCTTTCCAGCAAGGCATGGGCGGTCTTCAGGTTTGCCGCGTTGATTGGCGAGAGGCGCTTGGTGAGCGTGGTCCTCAGGCGGCCCTCGTCAACCAGACGCGATACGTCCTTCAGCAGCAGGCCCTGCTCCGCCAGGTCTGGCGTGCCGTAGATCGGTCGAGTGAACATGAGTTCGTGGTGGATCGACACCGACTTGCGCTTGAACAGCATGATGTCGAACGCACCGGGATCGTCGATCAATCCGAAGCGACCCTGTGGCGCGATCAGGTCCGCAATCTCCTTGACGTGCTGCCCGGTCTGCGTCGTGGAAAACACGAACGCCGGCGCGCCGATGCCGAGCGTCGCGAATTCCGCTGCAAGCGGCTTCGAATGATCAATCACGTAGTGCGCGCCGAGGTGCTCGACCCATTCGCGCGTCTCGGGTCGAGAGGCGGTCGCAATGACGGTCAGATCGGTGAGCTGACGGGCGATCTGGACGGCGATCGAGCCAACGCCGCCCGCACCGCCGACGATCAGAATGGCGGGAGCAGCCCCCCGGACCATCTTCTTCACGTCGAGCCGGTCAAAGAGAGCTTCCCAGGCCGTGATCGCCGTCAACGGCAGAGCCGCGGCTTCAGCCCAGTCCACCGTTTTGGGCTTGGGACCGACGATTCGTTCATCGACAAGGTGAAACTCGGCATTGCTGCCGGGCCGGATAATCGAGCCGGCGTAAAAAACATGGTCGTGCGGTTTGAAAAGCGTCACGTCCTTGCCGACGGCTCGGACGATACCTGCAGCATCCCAGCCGAGAACCTTCCAGTCCGTCCCTTGCGGTGGCGTACTGCGACGGACCTTGTAGTCCACGGGATTGACGGAGACGGCCTTCACCTCGACCAGAATGTCATGCCCATCGGGTGCAGGCTTGGGCAATTCGATGTCAACGAGGGAGGCTTCGTCGGTTATCGGCGAGGGTCTTTGATAGCCAATTGCACGCATCGGTAGATCTCCTTGTTGGAGCCCTGATTAGCGCATAGGGTCAGCCTACGTCATATGCACAAGCGTTGCACATAGTGACAGAAAGGATACTACCCATGGCGAAGCGCCGGCATTCCCGGTTCGACTGCAATCCGGGTTGCGCCGTGGAGGCTGCGATCAGCCTCATCGATGGCAAATGGAAGTGCGTGATCCTGCATCACCTGCTGAAGGGGACTGCACGGTTCAATGAAATTCGCCGGCTGGTTCCTGCCTTGACGCCTCGCATCCTCACGCACCAACTCCGTGATCTCGAGATCGACGGGCTGGTGATCCGGACGGTCTATGCGCAGGTGCCGCCGAAGGTGGAGTACAGCCTGTCGGACCTCGGCCGGACCCTTGAGCCGATTATTCGAGCATTGGGGACGTGGGGCACCGAGCACATGGATCTCTTTCAACGACAGAAACCGTCGCATCCTGTGCCGGACCCACAATCGACTCTTGCCATGAACTCGTGAGAGAGCCCTACGACGCCGCGTGCCGCCGTCGCGGCGGGGACGAAAAGCCGGACGTCGGTGCGCACAATCTTCAACGAAGGGTCGTTCAGGCAGTCCGCGCACCCATGGTGTTCGCGGGATGGCTTGATCGGAGGCTCGGCTCCACCGACCTCTAGCACCCCGAAATCTGCCAAGAGAGAAAATTGGAGCGGGCGAAGGGGCTCGAACCCTCGACCCCGACCTTGGCAAGGTCGTGCTCTACCACTGAGCTACACCCGCGTCCTGTGTCGGTCGCGTGACGCGCCGGCAACGGCTGTCGTATGCCAAAAGCGGGCGACGAATGCAACAGCTACCGGCGGCATCAATTCGCTTTCGGGCACCCCATATGGGCTCGAATCGGGTCGAAAGCGTCCCGAAACGCCTGGGAACCACCGAATCAGTGGCCATGGATTGAAATTCGGCCGTCCCGGCCCAATTTAGGAGCCGGGACAGCAGCATATAAGACGGCGTCGTGCTAAAGAGCCGCCTTTCCGGATATCAGATGAGGGACTCCCGTGACGATCATTGACCAGGGCAACGGAGCGGCGGGCCAGGCTGCGCCCGATCTGATCAAGGACACGACCACCCAGACCTTCGTGAAGGACGTCATCGAGGAATCGAAGCGCCAGCCGGTGCTGATCGACTTCTGGGCCGAGTGGTGCGGCCCATGCAAACAGCTGACCCCGGTGCTGGAAAAGGCCGTCAAGGCGGCCAAGGGCAAGGTCAAGCTGGTCAAGATGAACATCGACCAGCATCCGGCGATTCCGGGCCAGATGGGCATCCAGTCGATCCCGGCCGTGATCGCCTTCGTCAACGGCCAGCCGGCCGACGGCTTCATGGGCGCGGTGCCCGAGAGCCAGGTCAACGCCTTCATCGAGCGCCTGACCAAGGGCGTGACCGCGCCGGGCGAGGTCAATGTCGCAGAGATCGTGAAGGAAGCAGACGCCGTGCTCACTGAGGGCGACGTCGAGGCCGCCGCGCAGATCTATGCCGAGGCGCTGTCGCACGATGCGACCAACATCGCCGCGCTCGCGGGCCTCGCAAAATGCTACGTCACCTCGGGCGCCATCGAGCAGGCCAAGCAGACGCTCGCCATGGTGCCGGAGTCCAAGCAGGGCGAGGCCGCGGTGAAGGCGGTGCAGGCCGCGATCGATCTCGCCGAGCAGGCGGAATCGCTCGGACCGGTCACTGAACTGGAACAGAAGGTCGCTGCAAACCCGCTCGATCATCAGGCGCGGTTCGACCTCGCGACCGCGCTCAATGCGCAAGGCAACCGGGCGGCCGCGACCGACCAGCTGCTCGAGATCGTCAGGCGCGACCGTAAATGGAACGAGGATGGCGCACGCAAGCAGCTCATCCAGTTCTTCGAGGCCTGGGGCGGCGCGGATGATGCGACCGTCGAGGGACGCAAGCGGCTGTCGACGATCCTGTTTTCCTAAAGCGCGATGATGAATCGTCATCGCGCTTTAGGTTATTGTTCGAGCATGATCTTTTCGGAAAACCGCTTCGCACTTTTCCGGATCATGCTCTAGGGACTAAGCACCATCAAGTCAGCGGGGACGGGGTATGCCGATCAACATCGAATATCGCGGGCCCGGCGACCTTCCCGAGATCATCCCGGTGTTTCCGCTGCCCGGCGCGCTGCTCCTGCCGCGCGGGCAGATGCCGCTCAACATCTTCGAGCCGCGTTATCTGTCGATGGTCGACGACTCGCTTCGCGACGGCCATCGGCTGATCGGAATGATCCAGCCGGATGTCGCGCATTCGCCGAAGAATTCCGACAAGCCGGCGCTATTCAATGTCGGCTGCGTCGGCCGCATCACCCAGCTCGCCGAGTCCGGCGACGGCCGCTACATCCTCGAGCTCACCGGGATTGCGCGCTTCAAGGTGGTCCAGGAGCTCGAGGTGCTGACATCCTACCGACAGTGCAAGGTGAACTTCTTCGCCTTCACCGATGATTTCACCGCCCGCAAGGGCGAGGACGCGGTCGACCGCGAGGCGCTCCTGGTGGCGCTGGCCGACTTCCTGAAGGCCAACAACCTCAAGGTCGATTGGGAAGGCGTCGAGAGCGCGCCCAACGAGGCGCTGGTCAATGCGCTGGCGATGATGTCGCCCTATGGTCCGGCGGAAAAGCAGGCGATGCTGGAAGCGCCCGACCTCAAGACCCGCGCCGAAATCCTGATCGCCGTCACCGAGATGGATCTCGCCAAGAAGCGCACGAGCGGCGATCCGCCGCTGCAGTAGAGACCTAGCATCAAGCCGCGCGGCGGACGTCCGGATATTGCCGGCGCAGCCAATCCGCCCAGGACAATTTGCCGCGCACGCCCTGGCTGACGACAAATCCCATGCCGCGGGCTCGCGCTTGCGACAATGATATCGGCAGGATCTTCCGGTGGAGACCACGCGCGTGCTGATACTGGCGCGCGAACTCGGCAAGGCTGAGGCCTTCGGGACCGCCGATCTCCGCTCGCGCTCCACGCGCACCATCGAAGGCACAGGTCACGACGTAGTCGGCGACATCAGACGTATCGACCGGATTGAACACCGTCGTCGGCATGGGCCAGGCCGGAAGCCAGGCCTGGCGGGCGAGCAGCTTGTCGAGCAGGTAATAGAACGGCATTGCGCGAACGACGGACCATGACAGCGTGGAACTGCGGACGAGCTTTTCGCCGGCGAGCTTGACGCGGGCATAGGGCAACGTCGCCTCGTCGAGGCCGACGATCGAGACGTGGAGAAAGTGCCGGATCGATTGGTCGCGCGACACCGACAGAAGCCGCTCGGTGCCCTCGACGTCGACGGCGGAGGGAGAGCGGAAGAAATCCACCGGCCTGAAGCCGCCGCGGCGCGCGATCGGCGAGTGGGTCGCTGCATTGATGACGGTGTCGACACCTTGCAGCGCCTCCCTCAAGCCGGCGCCTGTTACGAGATCGCCGACCGCCCATTCGACGTCTGATCGGGAGCCCGGCGTTCTTGCAAGAACGCGGACGCGATGCCCGCAGGAGACGAGGCGATCGACGATGTCCTGGCCCAAATGCCCCGTGCCGCCGGTAACGAGCGTCAATGGCATGTGTCACTCCTCATCTCGGTCACCGTCTTGGTCACGGAAGGGAACGAGAATGGTTTCGCCGGTTGCGACCAGGGAAATATTTCCAAGCCTGTCCTCGGTAAAGAGTTCCGCCCGGGCAAAGATCTGCCTGCTCCCGGCGCGCAGCATTCTGCCCTTGGCAACGAGAGCGCTGCCCACCGCCGGCCTCAGGCAGTTCATGGAGAAGTGCGATGCGGTCACCGAACCGACCTCGGTCGCCGCGGCGAACCCGCAGGCCGTGTCGAGGAGCGCCGCGATCATGCCGGCGTGGAGATGTCCGGAATATTGCGTGAAGCTGTCGTTCCACTTCATGCGGATTTCAGCTTCACCGTTTGCGGCCGCAACCACTTCAAAGCCTGCGCACAGATTGAAATTGGCCCAGGCATTGATGGCGGCGAGATGCCAGAGATCAAAGCCGGCGTCGGAATGGTCGCGCTGCTCCATCGCGACCCCGCTAGTAACCGGCGACCGCCAGCGCCACCACGGCGCTCATCCCGATCCAGCCGGGGTGCACGGTCCGCGTCGCCCACGCATTGGCGATAGCGGCAAAGCCGAACACCACTGCGAGTGTAGCGATGATCCAATGCCGCGCGGCGTCCGATTCCATCCGGGGCGCGGCAATCAGGAGCACGCCGCCGGCAAGCCACGCCACCGTGCCGGCCTGCCAGACCAGGCAGATGAGCGTTCGCAGCCGCGGCGGCTCGATCGTGGCACGGGCAAAGACCTGGGTCTCGCCGAGCACGGCATGGCCAATTGTGACCAGGATCGCGATGACGCCCGCTGCTTGCAGAAGTAGGTCGCGCATTGGCACCTCCATCGCTGACCATACAGTACTGTATGGTTATAGAGAGCACCGCTGGCGCCTGTCAATACAGTTGTGTATGGTGCGGCAACATGGGAGGTGGGAACCGATGGCCGATCAGCTCTCGGCGCAGGATTGGGTCGATCTGGGCCTGAAGACGCTGGCAAAAAGTGGTTTCACGGCGTTGAAAGCCGATCCGCTGGCGAAGGCGATGGGGGTTTCCCGCGGCAGCTTCTACTGGCACTTTGCCGATCTCGCCGCATTCCATGCCGCCATCCTCTCCCGCTGGCGCGAAGTCGCCACCGAGCAGATCATCGCCGCCGTCGAGGCGGCAAAGAGCGAGAACGAGGACGAGGGCAGGAGCGCGGACCCGCTCGCGGTGCTGCTGAAATTGACCTTCGGCAGCAAGCTCGTGCTGGAGAAGGCGGTACGGAGCTGGGCCGCCAACGATGCGCGGGCGCGCGCCGCGGTCGTCGCGGTCGATCGCCGCAGGCTCGACTATATCGAGAGCCTTTTGAAGCAGGCCGGGCTCACTGAGGAGGTCGCCCGCCCCCGGGCGCAGATCCTGTTCTGGGCGTTCTTCGGCTTTGCGCTTTCGGACCAGATGCTGCCGGCGGACAAGCAGCAGGCCGCGCTCGACGAGCTCCTGCGAATTGTCGCACGATGAGCTCCGCGGATGGTTGTAGCGTAACGGCCGCTCAGCCTGCGGCGACGGCGCGCCGGGGCGGCTCGGATCCGATCAGGCGCATCAGGGCGATCGTGACCAGGACGACGGCGGCGTAGATCACGAGCTGCATCCCGGTCGGCTGGTCGGTGTAGCCGATCAGCGTGTGCAGGGTGCGGCCCAAAATGCTGTCCTCGGAGAGCAGCCAGCTCGTGTCCCACACCACGGTGTCGAGCGCGGTGAGCCAGTTGGCACGCTCGAGGAACGAGACCGCCTGCGCGGCCATGCCGGCCGCGAGCAGGGTGATGAGCACCGTCGTGGTCGTAAACAGCGCGCGCGGCGGAATCCGCAAGAGGCCGAAATAAGTGAGGAGGCACACCGCGCCGCCGAGCACGAGACCGAGCAGGCCGCCCGAAAACAGGCTCATCGCCGTGCCGCCATCGGATGCGGCAACGCCATAGAGAAACAGCGCCACCTCGCTGCCTTCACGCAGCACCGCGACCCCGACGACCACAGCGAGCGCCAGCAGCGATTTGGAGCCTTCGGCGACCGCCTGACCAACGGCACGCAGTTCGCCCGCCATCTCCTTGCCGTGCCGCGCCATCCAGACGTTGTGCCAGGTCAGCATGATGACAGCGACGCCGAGAATCGCCGCGTTGAACAGTTCCTGCCCCATGCCCTCGAAGAGCTGCGACAGGGCACCCGCGAACGCCGCGACCACGCATGCGCCCAGAACGCCCGCCAGCACGCCGCCGGCGATCCAGCGATTGCGATGCTTAACCGAGCGCGTCACCGCGAGCACGATGCCGATGATCAGACCGGCCTCGAAAACCTCGCGGAAGACGATGATGAGCGCGGCGAGCACGAGCCAAGCCCTATTCGACGACGAGGTTGCCGCGCGCCTTCTCGTTGAACTCGTCGAAGAACTCGTAGCGGCCGGCCTTCTGGGCACGGACGTTGACGACGGCTTCGCCCTTCGACGGAATGACCTTCTCGACCTTCAGCGTCTTGCTCTCGAACTCCATCGCCTTGGCGGTGTTGTTCTTGACCTTGACGGTGATCGGCTTGCCGGCCGGGGCGCGCAGCTCGCTCGGCTGGAACGCGCCGTCATAGGTGATCTGGAGTTCGGTGGCCTGCTGCGCGTTCGCCGCAGAGAGCGGCAGCATCGCGGCGACGCAGAGCGCGGCGAAGGCGAAAGTCCTTGTCGTGAGCGAAGCAAACATGGATCGGCGTGTCCTCGGCTAAATGGTCAAGATCGACGGCAAGCGCAGGCCGCGCTGGCTAATGTCCTGCAAACCAAAAATCGGCGCTGGCGGCTAGGCGGTGCCCTCGCAAAAGGACTTACTCTAAAGCTATTCTAAGTTATGACGACGCGCGAAAAGTGCTGTCGCGCCAGGGTTCGCGGAGCATCCAAGACCCGTGTGCGGCGACACGCCGCAGCTTTCTGTGCTAAGGGCTGGACCACCGCCGGAGACCATTCATGACCACGCCAAACGAACGCCCCGAAGCCACCGTCGATCCCAAGCTCTTGGAGATCCTGGTGTGCCCGCTGACCAAGGGGCCGCTCGAATTCGACGCCGCCAAGCAGGAGCTGATCTCGCGCTCCGCCAAGCTCGCCTATCCCATCCGCGACGGCATCCCGATCATGCTGCCGGAAGAGGCGCGGAAGATTGATTGAGGCCGAACGATTTGATTTGCGCGATGGCTGCGCAACAATCTCGCTGTCGTCCCGGCGAAGGCCGGGACCCATAACCCCGGGGAGGGGTTGTGGGGCGAGTTGGTAACCACGAGTCTTCGCCAAACTTCTCCCTGTGGCTATGGATCCCGGATCTGCGCGCCGTTGCACGGCGCTTGTCCGGGATGACGAGGGAGGAGTTGGCGCCAGCGAACCCTACAACGCCTCGCCCTTCAACAATTTCGGCACTTCGCCGGTGAGGCCGGCGGCCTGGCGGATGAAGAGATTCTTCAGCGGCGGGGCGCGGTCGACGATGCCCAGGCCAATGTCGCGCACGGTGCGGAGAAGCGTCGACCTGTTGGAGAACAGGAAGTTCAGCGAATTGGTCGCTACCCCCATCGCCATGGTGTCGAAGCGCCGCCAGCGCTGATAGCGCTCGAGCACGTCGCTCTGGCCGATATCCATGCCGAGCCGCGCGGCATCGACGACCACTTCGGCGAGGGCTGCGACGTCCTTCAGGCCCATGTTGAGGCCTTGGCCGGCGATGGGATGGATGACATGCGCGGCATCGCCGACCAGCGCGAGGCGCTCGGCGATGAAGGAGCGCGCGACGAAATAGGACAGCGGGAAGGCGCGCGGCTTGTCCAGCGCCTTGATCTCGCCGAGATGCAGGCCAAAGCGCTGCTCGAGCTCGCTGTGGAATTCGTCCTCACTCAACGCCGTGATGCGCGCGGCCTCCGTGCGGCCCTCGGTCCACACCAGCGAAGAGCGTTTTCCTGTCAGCGGCAGGATCGCGAACGGGCCGGCGGGCAAGAAATGCTCCTCGGCGCGACCCTCATGATCGCGCTCATGGCCGACCGTGACGACGATGCCGGATTGATCGTATTCCCAGCCATGGGTGGCGATGCCGGCGCGCTCGCGCAGCTTTGACTTCGCGCCATCGGCCGCGATCAACAGGCTCGCCGCGACCACGCTGCCATCGCCGAGCGTGACATCGATGCCATCGGGGCGCGCATCGTAGGACGCAACAGTGGTGGCGCGAAGATCGACGCCTTCGGCCTCAGCGCGCTTGACCAGCACGTCGATGAGCTGGCGGTTCTCGATCATGTGAGCAAAGGGCTCGCCGGGCTCGACATCGCCGGCGAAGGTCAAAAACACCGGACGCGTGGCGTCCTCCAGCTTGGAATCGGTCACGACCATGTCGAGGATCGGCTGCGCGCCGCCCTTGACGTCGTCCCAGGTGCCGATCGCCTCGAACAGGCGGCGGCAGGCCGCGACGATGGCGGTAGCGCGCGGGTCGCGGCTCGGCCGTATGGCCAGCGCCGGATCGGCGACGATCACGGGAATCTCTGGACCGAGGCCCTGGCGCAATGCGAGCGCGAGGGCGAGGCCCGCAAATGCGCCGCCGCCGATGACAATGCTACCCTGTACTGACATACCCTAATTCCCGGCTAACTCTTGGTCTTGCTAGCAGACTTGAGCTGGGCGAAACAGTGCGGTGAAACAAGGGCCGTTCCCGCTTTGTCATTCCGGGGCGATGCGACGGGATCGCGCGAGCGCGACCCGGAGCATCGAACCCGGAATCCAGAGATTATTGGCTCGCGATTCCGGGTTCGCGCTAACGCGCGCCCCGGAATGACGACAATCCGAAAGCGTCACCATGTCCAAAAGCCTGATCGACCTCATCTCCATCCTCGATATCGAGCCGCTCGAGGTGAATTTGTTCCGCGGCAACAGCCCGAAGACGAGCTGGCAGCGGGTGTTCGGCGGACAGGTGATCGGGCAGGCGATGGTCGCGGCCTGCCGCACCGTGGAGGGCCGGCTGCCGCATTCGCTGCATTGCTATTTCATCCTGCCGGGCGACCCGCAGGTGCCGATCATCTACCAGGTCGAACGCCTGCGCGACGGCAAGAGTTATTCGACACGACGCGTCACCGCGATCCAGCATGGCAATGCGATCTTCTCGATCATGGTCTCGTTCCATGCCGAGGAGGAGGGCGCTTTCGACCACCAGGACAAGATGCCGGATGTGCCACCGCCGGAGAAGCTGACGGCGGAGGAAGTGTCGAAGCAGCCGATCTTCCGCGAGATGCCGGAATTCATCCGCCGCTATTACGAATCCGATCGTCCGATCGAGCTGCGCCCGGTCGAGCTCAGCCGTTATTTCGGCCAGAAGATCGAGGACGGCCGCATTCACGTCTGGATCAGGACCGCGGCGACATTGCCGGATGATCCGGCGCTGCACATGTGCGCGCTCGCTTATGCCTCGGACTTCTCGCTGCTCGATGCGGTGATGGCGCGCTACGGCCGCACGCTGTTCGACAAGCGCATGATGCCGGCGAGCCTCGATCACGCGATGTGGTTTCACCGGCCGTTCCGCGCCGACGAATGGCTGCTCTACTCGCAGGATTCGCCGAGTGCGCAATCAGGCCGCGGCTTGACCCGCGGCCTGATCTTCAAGCCCGATGGCACGCTGGTGGCCTCCGTCGCGCAGGAAGGCTCCGTGCGCGAGCGGAAGGCCTGAGAGCTAGACCGATCCCTTCGGCGCGAGCTCGGTCTGCGACGCCATCCAGCCCATCATCCAGCGATACACCCAGGGAATCGGGATGATGAAGAAGCAGAGGATGGCGGTCACGATCCCGCGCCAGAGCATCTCGAGTCCGGTGCCCTTGAAGACGATGTCGCGCCGCGTGCCCTCGATGTTGCGGCACATCCAGCGGATCTGTGCCACGGCGACCCATGCCCAGCCGATGATGGTGATGATGGAGATCGCGAACAGCAGGTTCCAGCCGATATAGGTCCAGACCGGGCCCGTGAAGCTGAGGCCGATCGGCTGCCCGTTGGAGGCGAGGTTCGCGACCATCCATTTGATCAGCAGCCAAGCCAGCACGATCTCGAGAATGGAGGTCAGGGTGTTGAGCAACTGGATGCCAATGAAGTTGACGGCGATCAACAGAACGACGAAGCCGAAATACCAGGGCACCAGCGTCATCGCATTGCCGGTGAAGCTGAGATTCGGCCGTCCCGGAACCTTCACGCAGGACACGATCCATTGCGTGTACCAGACGAACACCCACGGCGCCGGGATGACCAGGATCATGCCGATCAGCATGACGATGCTGCGCCAGGTGAACTCCAGGATGCCGAAATCGACCGAGAGCGCGGCGCCACCGCCGCTGTAACCGCCACCGCCGCTATAGCCCCCGCTGGAGGCCATCGCCGGCGGACCGCCCGCCGGAACGATCGGCGGCGCGCCGCCGCCAGCCATCAATCCCGGAATTTCGGCAGCCTTTTGCCAGCCCGCCATGCCCTCGGTCCACACCAGCGTGTCTGGGCGGACCACGCCCTGGGCAATGAGATCGCGGAACTGACCGTCCGGATAGGGCCCCTGCTGCTTGCCCTCGGCTGCGTAGAACCAACTCGCCATTATGCGCCCCCTGCCTCAAACATACTTTTGTACCGGCTGGAACGGTTCGGTTCACCGCTTCCATGCCAAAAATGCATTGTGGAGGACGACCGGCTGCTCTGTACAGAGGCGACAACCATCGCGCGCACGCCTTTTTCCCTCTTCAACCTGCAACATTTTTATGCCATTTGCCCAGAAAGATGCCAAATTGACGCAGCGCCATCTGCGTCTTGTATGGCGAAGCTCCGGGGAAACAGGCCTGACCATGAAACTCGTCGTCGCGATCATCAAACCCTTCAAGCTGGATGAGGTCCGCCAGGCGCTGACGGCGATCGGCGTGCACGGCATGACCGTCACCGAAGTGAAGGGCTACGGCCGCCAGAAGGGTCACACCGAGATCTATCGCGGCGCCGAATATGTCGTGAACTTCCTGCCCAAGCTCAGGATCGAAATCGCGGTCCCCTCCGACATCGCCGAGAAGGCCGTCAACGTCATCACCTCGACGGCGCGCACCGGGCAGATCGGCGACGGCAAGATCTTCGTCACGCCGATCGACCACGCGCTGCGCATCCGCACCGGCGAGACCGACAGCGACGCACTCTGAATTCTGCTGCGTCGCTAGACCCTCATGATGAGGAGCGCGGAACGCGCGTCTCCTGACGATGCTCCGCATCGCCGGGCGAACCATGAAGGCCAAGCTCTCGCTCGCAGCCATCCTTCGAGACGCGTCGTGCCTTTGCGCGTCTCGCGTGAGCACGGATTGGAAGGCCTCGACATTTCCCAGCACGGCGAGGCTTTGCAGTAGGACAGTCCGCGCCTTGCGGCTCGCTCGAAGCACCGGACAGCTTCAGGTCGCTTCGGGCTTGCGCAACACATAAGTGTATGCTTATGTGTTGTCATGATCGAAGCCGACATCTTCAAGGCGCTGGCCGACCCGACGCGCCGAAAGGTTTTTGAAAAGCTCGCTGGCGGAAGCCTGAATGCCAGCGCTTTGCGCGACGGATTGGAGATCAGCCAACCGGCGATGTCGCAGCACCTCGCGGTTCTGCGTGCAGCAGGTCTCGTGCGCGAACAGCGGCAGGGCCGATTTGTGAACTACGAGGTCGACCCGGACGGCATCGCCACCATCGGGACATGGCTTGCGCGCTATCGCGCCTACTGGCCGAAGCGCATGGAAGCGCTCGGCGACCTGTTGAAGGACATGGATCAGTAAAGACATGGATCAGCAAGGACTTGGATCAGTAAGGATCTGGATCAATGAGCGACGCAGCGAAGCCTGATCACGCCGACACAGACCTGGTGCTTGAATATGACTTCGACGCGCCGCCCGAAAAAGTTTGGCGTGCTGTAACCATTCCGGCGCTGCGCGAACGCTGGCTGCCGGATTGCGATCTCGCCGGCGCCGAGCCCGAATCATCGGTCGCGGGCGAAGAGGTGCGTTACCGGCTTCGCGATTCCGAGCCACCGTTTCGCGAAAGCCGCGTCATCTTCCGGATCGAACCGAACGAAGCCGGCGGCACCCGGTTTCGCATCATCCAGGAAGCCTGTGACATCGGAGGAAAGCGGCCGCAGGCGGCCAACACCAACTGCTGCCTGATGCGCGCCGCCTAACAGCAAAACACTTCATCACCTGCAGAAACGGAGGTCGCAGATGCGCGACATGCTGCAACTCGTGCCTATGGTCGTCGAACAGTCCGCGCGCGGCGAGCGATCCTTCGATATCTACTCCCGCCTCTTGCGCGAGCGCATCATCTTCCTCAACGGCGAAGTCAATGATGCAATGTCGGGGCTCGTCTGCGCGCAGCTGCTGTTCCTGGAAGCGGAGAACCCGAACAAGCCGATCAATCTCTACATCAACTCCTATGGCGGCGTGGTCACCAGCGGGCTTGCGATGTACGACACCATGCAGTTCATCAAGGCGCCGGTCCACACGCTATGCATGGGCACCGCGCGTTCCATGGGGTCGTTCCTGCTGATGGCCGGCGAGCCCGGTCACCGCGCCGCCCTGCCCAATGCAAGCCTCCACGTGCATCAGCCACTGGGCGGCTTTCAGGGCCAGGCGTCTGACATCCTGATCCATGCCAACGAAATGCAGGAAACCAAGCGGCGTATCATCCGGCTCTATGCGCAACATTGCGGGCGCCCCGAGATGGAGGTGGAACGAACCCTGGACCGCGACCACTTCATGACCGCGCAGCAAGCGGTCGAATGGGGACTGATCGACCGGGTTTTTGCGGAACGCGACGCCGCCTGATCGACCGATAGGGCCGTTCAGCCGGATACCGTCCGGCTGGCCCAGTGCTGAAGGTCTCGACATGTCACAGCACGGCGAGGTGCTCCAGTAAGCGGTCATCCGTATCGAAATACCTTTTCGCTGCCTGACACGTGAGCAACATTGTGCCGGCAGATTGATGTGCATTCATTTTGAGCAGGCGTGACTACGTTTTGGGCGCGGCGTATTAGCGCAGTGCAGCGCGACACCCGCAAAGCGGGAAAAGCCTCGCATTCATAATCCGTTAGGCAACGCCTTCGATCTGGCACGGCATTTGATTCTAAGGGGCCCGGCTGTGCCCGCGGTGTGACGCTCTCGTCGTGGTGAACCAGTCGAGAACGCCCGGCCACGTCCGGACCGGGCCCAAGCGGGGATAGGACCCATGAAAATTGTTATGGCGATTATCAAGCCATTCAAGCTGGAAGAAGTCCGTGACGCCCTGACCGCCATCGGCGTTCACGGTCTTACGGTGACGGAAGTCAAGGGATACGGCCGGCAGAAAGGCCATACGGAAATCTATCGCGGCGCCGAATACGCCGTGAGCTTCCTGCCCAAGATCAAGATCGAGGTCGCCGTCGCCTCCGACCAGGTCGACAAGACCATCGACGCCATCACGTCGGCTGCGAAAACCGGACAGATCGGCGACGGCAAGATCTTCGTCATCAGCCTCGACCATGCGGTCCGCATCCGCACTGGCGAGGCCGACGCCGCGGCACTTTGATTTCGCGCTCAACCTTATCGAATCAGGAGAAAATGAAATGACGTTTAAGCGTCCCTATGGCGCGGGACTGGCCGCCCTCGCAGTCGGCATGTTCGCTGCGACCGCAGCCTACGCCGAGCCAACGGTCAACAAGGGGGATAACGCCTGGATGCTGACATCGACAGTGCTCGTGCTGTTGATGACGATCCCGGGTCTTGCGCTGTTCTATGGCGGCCTCGTCCGCTCCAAGAACATGCTCTCGGTTCTCGCCCAGGTCTTCTACACGGTCTGCGTCGTCACCGTGCTTTGGGCCCTCTACGGCTACAGCCTCGCCTTCACCGGCGGTTCCGACTTCATCGGCGGCTTCTCCAAGGCCTTCATGATGGGCATCACGACGGACTCGAAGGCGGCGACCTTCAGCGTCGATGCCAACATCTCGGAGCTCGTCTATGTCTGCTTCCAGATGACCTTCGCGGCGATCACGCCCGCCCTCATCGTCGGCGCCTTTGCCGAGCGCATGAAGTTCTCGGCGGTCGCGCTGTTCATCCCGCTCTGGGTCACGCTGATCTACTTCCCGATTGCGCACATGGTCTGGTACTGGCCGGGTCCGGACTTGATCCAGGACGCTGCCAAGGCGCTGGCTGCTGCGGGTGATGCTGCGGCGAAGACGGCGGCCCAGGCCAAGCTCGACGAGATCAACGCCGACGCCGGCTGGATCTTCAAGAAGGGCGCCATCGACTTCGCGGGCGGCACCGTGGTGCACATCAACGCCGGCATTGCCGGTCTCGTTGGTGCGCTCCTGATCGGCAAGCGCACCGGCTACGGCAAGGAGCTGATGGCCCCGCACTCGCTGACCATGACCATGATCGGCGCCTCGCTGCTCTGGGTCGGCTGGTTCGGCTTCAACGCCGGCTCCAACCTCGAAGCCAACGGCGGCGCTGCGCTCGCCATGACCAACTCCTTCGTCGCCACCGCGGCCGCTGCGCTCGCGTGGATGTTCGCGGAGTGGATCGTGAAGGGGCATCCCTCCGTGCTCGGCGCGCTCTCGGGCGCCGTCGCGGGCCTCGTGGCGGTCACGCCTGCGGCCGGCTACTCCGGCCCGATGGGTGCGATCGTTCTCGGCCTCGTCGTCGGCATCGTCTGCCTGTTCTTCTGCACCGTGGTGAAGAACGCCCTCGGCTACGATGACTCGCTCGACGTGTTCGGCGTGCACTGCGTCGGCGGCATCGTCGGCGCGCTCGGCACCGGCATCCTCGTCAACCCGGCGCTGGGTGGTGCGGGCATCATCGACTACACGGCGATCCCGCCGAAGGTCGCCGATTACGACCTCGTGGCGCAGATGACCTCCCAGGTCTGGGGCGTCGGCACCACGCTGGTGTGGTCGGGCATCGGCTCGGCGATCCTCTACAAGGTCGTCGACGTGATCGTCGGCCTGCGCGCCAATGTCGAGACCGAGCGTGAAGGCCTCGACATCACCGAGCACACCGAACGCGCTTACAACATGTAACGCTCTCCTCCCGGATGCGATCTCTTCGGGGATCGCATCCAGAACTACGGTTTGGGCACATACCCGGCAATGCCCCGACCGTTGAGGGGCTCCAGCGCAAGCTGGAGCCCCTTTCTTTTGGCGGTGTCACAAAAGAAAAACTTGCCAAGTAAGCCGGCCGGCGCCGAAATAGCGGCCTCAACGAACAACAAAAGGGAGGTCGTCATGCGGCTCGAAGGTGGATGCTATTGCGGCGAGGTGCGTTACGTCGCCGAGGGCGATCCGATGATGCAGGCGCAATGCCATTGCCGCGAATGCCAGTACATCTCGGGCGGCGCACCCAACACGTTCATCGCCATGCCGGCGGCCGGCTTCACCTACATCACCGGCCAGCCCAAGCAGTTCACCCGCAAGGACCTCGAGCACGCGGTGACGCGGGAGTTCTGCGCCGAATGCGGCACGCATCTGGTGACGAAAGTGCCGGGCCTGCCAGCCGCGATCGTGAAGGTCGGCACGCTGGACGAGCCGGCGCAGTTCCATCCGCAGCTGGCGATCTACACCTGCGACAAGCAGGAATTCCACCAGATCCCCGCCGGCATTCCGACATTCGAGAAGCTGCCGGCGCGGTAGAACATCGCCTCGATGGACGCGTGATCACGCCGCCACGAGCGCGCGCTCGTCGGCCTCGACCACGCGATCACGGCCGCGGCGCTTGGCAGCATAGAGCGCGCGGTCGGCGATCCGGATCAGCTCGGCGAGCTCGGCGTCCGCACAGGACACCGTGAAGCCGAGGCTGATGGTGACGCGCTCGAGATTTTCACCGATCGGGATTTCGCGGCTCGCGCAGGTCGTGCGCAGCGCCTCGGCATGCCGCTCGGCCTGGTCGCGGGTGACGCCGACCATGAGGCCGGCAAATTCCTCGCCGCCATAGCGCGCGACCAGCACGCCCTCGGTCCGCGCCAGCTGCCGCAGCACGTCGGCGACCTCGACCAGCACCTTGTCGCCGGCGTCATGGCCGAAGCGGTCGTTGATCGACTTGAAATGGTCGATGTCACACAGGAACACCGTCACCGGCACGCTGCGCTTGCGCGCCGAGGTCAGCGCGAGCGCCGCCGCATCATCGAAGCCGCGCCGATTGAAGAGGCCGGTGAGCTGGTCGGTCTGGGAGATGCGCGCGAGCTCGCTGCGGGTCAGCGTCAGTTCCTGCATCAGAAGCGCCGAGCGATAGCTGAGCGCGCCGGACAGCGAGGCCGAGATCCCGGTGGCGATGCAGAGGCTGAAGCCGATGATGTAGCCGACGCTCACGGTCGCACTGAAGTCGGTGCCGAGATGCAGCAGCAGCGTCGATGCGGTCATCACGATGGTGAGGCTGGCCGCGATCGCCGCGCGCCTCGCCGTGTGGCGAAGCACATCGCCATGTGTTGCAATCTGAATGGTCACCCGCCGCCCCCGCTTGTTGCTGAGAGCCATAACACCGGCGGGATCAGCGAATCGCCGAGCCGAAAGCCTTCTTGGAGGAGGGGGTTAATGGGGTGCGACGAGCTTGCCTAAAATGCCGGGAAACGGAACCGGGGATGGCCGCGCATCCCCTTGTTCACGGCGGCAATTATTCGGCTCTGGACGGGGGGACCGACCGATGGTTAATCGCGTCTTAACCTCGCCCTATCTATGGTGAACTGAACCGCTTCCGGCCGGTGCGACCTGCAACCGGCAGTTCCAAGAGTGCTGGCGCCCCAACGTATGGCTATGACCGCTTCATCCCGTGCGCCGCAGGGCAGTGGAAGCTCTGATTCCGAACGCTCGCCCTTCGTCCGGCTGAACGAGCTCCTGGCCCCGTACCAGCCGGGCAAGTCCTTGATTACGCTTGCGGTTGGCGAGCCGCAGCATCCGGTACCCGACTTCGTCGGCCCGGTGCTGGCAAAGCACATCGCCGATTTCGGCCGCTATCCGCTGAACAATGGCATCGAGCCGTTCCGTAAAGCTGCGGCCGCCTGGCTCGGCCATCGCTTCAACCTGCCCCGGCCGATCGATCCCGCAAGCGAGGTCCTCGTTCTCAATGGCAGCCGCGAGGGGCTGTTCCTCGCGGCGATCACCGCCGCGCGCTATGTCGGCCCGCGCCCCGGCAAGCCTGCGATCCTGATGCCGAACCCGTTCTACCCGGTCTATGGCGCCGGTGCCCGCGCAGCGGCTTGCGAGCTGGTCTACCTGCCGACGACGGTCGAGAATGGTTTCCTGCCCGACCTCGATGCGATCGACGAGGCGACGCTGGCGCGCACGGTGGCGTTCTATCTGGCTTCGCCCGCCAATCCGCAGGGCTCGGTCGCCTCTCCCGACTATTTCAAGCGATTGAAGCAGCTCGCCGACCGCTATGGCTTCGTCATCCTCAGCGACGAGTGCTATTCGGAGATCTATACGCGGGAAGCGCCGGGCAGCGCGCTCGAATACGCCGGCCCCGACTTCACCCGCGTCGTCGCCTTCCAGTCGCTCTCCAAGCGCTCGAACCTGCCGGGCCTTCGCGTCGGCTTTGCCGCCGGCGACCGGAAATTCATCAGCCTGTTTCTCGAGCTGCGCAGCGTGGCGGCGCCACAGGTGCCGGTGCCGCTCCAGCATGTCGCCACCATTGCCTATGGCGACGAGGCGCATGTCGAGGAGAACCGCAGGCTCTACCGCATCAAGTTTGATCTCGCCGACCAGATCCTCGGCAACCGCTACGGCTATCGCCGGCCCGACGGCGGCTTCTGCGTCTGGCTCGACACCTCGCCACTCGGCAGCGACGAGGCCGTGACCTTGAAACTCTGGAAGGAAGCCGGCGTGCGCGTCGTGCCGGGCAGCTACCTGGCGCGCCTCCAGCCGGACGGTTTCAATCCGGGCGCAGGCTTCATTCGCCTGGCGCTGGTGCAGAACGGCGAGGTCACCGCCGAGGCGCTGCACCGGCTGGTCGCGACGTTGGGTTAGGCGGATGAGCATGTCGGCAATCGAACGTGTCATCCCCCTGGTCGCACACCTGCCGCCGTCGATCCGTGACGCGCTGACGCGCCGTGTGCGCGAGCTGACCGGTCTCGGCCTGGTCGCGTTGTCCGGCGTCGCCGCAACCGCGCTGATGACCTGGTCGGTACAGGACCCCAGCCTCAGCCACGCCACCTCGCGGCCGATCCGCAATATCCTCGGCTATGCCGGCGCGATCGGCGCCGATCTCGCGATGCAGATTCTCGGTCTCGGCGCGATCATGCTGATCCTGACCATCGCGGTGTGGGGCTGGCGCATGATGACCCACCGCCCGTTCGATCGCGAGGCGCTGCGGCTCGGCTGCTGGATCCTCTGCACGGTGATCGCGGCGGGTTTTGCGAGCTGCTGGCCGCATGGCGGCGCATGGCCGCTGCCGACAGGGCTCGGCGGTGTGGTCGGCGACGCGCTGGTGCGCGCACCGGCCGTGATCTTCGGACCCGCAGGCGCCATCTATCGCATGGTGCTCGGAACAATCCTGTTCGTCGCGATGGCCGCGACGTTCCTGATCGCCTGCGGCCTCGGCGCACGCGAGCGTGACGACGAGCTGACGCCGATCGAGGATGACGACACCCCGTTCGAGGAAGGGGGCGAGGATCGCGGCTCGGTGTCGCTTGGCTGGCTGTTCCATGCGCTGATGAGCACGAAGGCGCGGATCGTCTGGCTGTGTGGTGCCGCCTATCGCTCGCTGGTCTCGAGCGGATCGAAACCGCGTACCGCATCGTTCGATCGCCAGGAACCCAGTCTCGGCGGCCGCGCAGCGCCTTCGATCTCGCCGCACGCCGAGGACGAGGATTACGAGGAGGAAGACGAGGAAGAGGGCGACGAGGAGGAGGAAGAGGCGCCGGCCGCGCGCGCCCCGCGCAAGAAGGCTGCACCGAAAGCGTCGTCGAAGAAATCCTCAGACAAGTTCGACCTTCCATCCGTCTCCATGCTGGCCGCGCCGAAGGCTGGCGATCGCCAGCCGCTCAGCAAGGCCGAGCTGGAAACCAATTCGCGTTCGCTTGAAGGCGTGCTCGGGGATTTCGGTGTGCGCGGCGAGATCGTCAAAGCCAATCCGGGTCCGGTCGTCACGCTGTACGAGCTGGAGCCGGCACCCGGCATCAAGTCGTCGCGCGTGATCGGCCTTGCCGACGACATCGCGCGCTCGATGAGCGCGCTGTCGGCGCGCGTCGCCGTCGTGCCCGGCCGCAACGCCATCGGCATCGAATTGCCGAACGCCCATCGCGAGAAAGTTTACCTGCGCGAGCTGCTGGTGGCGAAGGAGGCGACCGAGACGGTTGCAAAACTGCCGCTCTGCCTCGGCAAGACCATCGGCGGCGATCCCGTCATCATCGACCTGGCGCGCACGCCGCACATGCTGATCGCCGGCACCACCGGCTCGGGCAAGTCGGTCGCGATCAACACCATGATCCTCAGCCTGGTCTACCGGCTGCGCCCGGACCAGTGCCGGCTGATCATGGTCGATCCGAAGATGCTCGAACTCTCCGTCTATGACGGCATCCCGCATCTGCTCACCCCCGTCGTGACCGATCCGAAGAAGGCGGTGGTCGCGCTGAAATGGGCCGTGCGCGAGATGGAAGAGCGCTACAAGAACATGGCCAAGCTCGGCGTGCGCAACATCGACGGCTACAATGCGCGCCTGCTCGAAGTGAAGGCCAAGGGCGAGGAGCCGACGCGCACGGTGCACACCGGTTTCGACAAGGAGACCGGCAAGGCGATCTACGAGGAAGAGAAGCTCTCGCTCGAGCCGCTGCCCTACATCGTGATCATCGTCGACGAAATGGCCGACCTGATGATGGTCGCCGGCAAGGACATCGAAGGTGCGGTGCAGCGCCTCGCGCAGATGGCGCGCGCCGCCGGCCTGCACGTGATCCTCGCGACGCAGCGTCCGTCGGTCGACGTCATCACCGGTACCATCAAGGCGAACTTCCCGACCCGCATCGCCTTCCAGGTCACCTCCAAGATCGACAGCCGCACGATCCTGGGCGAGATGGGCGCCGAGCAGCTGCTCGGCCAGGGCGACATGCTCTACATGGCCGGCGGCGGCCGCATCAGCCGCGTGCACGGCCCGTTCGCCTCCGACGAGGAGGTCGAGAAGGTAGTGCGTCACCTCAAGACCCAGGGACAGCCGGAATATCTCGAAGCGGTCACCGCGGAAGAACCTGCCGAGGACGAAGACGGCGCGGTTTTCGACGCCACCGGCATGGGGGCGGACGGCGGTGGCGACCTGTTCGCGCAGGCCGTTGCGATCGTCAAACGCGACCGCAAGGCCTCCACCAGCTACATCCAGCGCCGGCTCCAGATCGGCTACAACCGCGCCGCCTCGCTGATGGAGCGCATGGAACTGGAAGGCATTGTCGGACCGGCCAATCATGCCGGCAAACGCGAGATTCTGGTCGAGGAAGAGGACAGCCATATGTGAGGCACAAAGGCGCAAAGCGCCGAACCGGCCCTCACAATGAGTTTTTCACGCAAAAACGATATCCGCTTTTGCCCGAAACCACGGTAAAAGGGCGTCCAGCCACACAGGATGACGCGTTGACCGGAAATCCAGATATTCGATTTGCTGCCTCCTTCGCCGCGCGCAGCGCGCGCCTGGCGCGCATGCTCGTCATCACGGCGTCGATGGCTGCCGCCAGCGCGACGTCGTTCGCGCAGACCGTGCCCGTTCCGAAACCCGCGCCGAAGGGCCGCGACGGCGGGCAGATGAGCGGCGGACCCGCCACGACCGGCGCCACCCAGACACCGCCCAATCCGATCATTCCGGATCCGCGCCGCAACGTGCCGAGCAGCATCTTCCAGACCTTTGACGACAAGCAGAAGGCGCAGGCCGCCAGGGTCAGCACCTATCTGTCGTCGTTGCAGACGCTGGTCGGCAATTTCGTGCAGGTCGGGCCCGACGGCAGCAAGACGCAAGGCGACTTCTACATCCAGAAGCCCGGCAAGATGCGCGTCGAATACGATCCGCCCAATCCGATCGACATCATCGCCGACGGATCCTCGCTCGTGGTGCGCGACCGCAAGCTCGCGACCCAGGACGTCTATCCGCTGTCGCAGACGCCGCTGCGCTTCTTGCTCTCGGACCGCATCGACCTGATGAAGGACACCAACGTCATCAGCGTCACCGCGGACGATCTGTTCATCAGCGTCACCATCGAGGAGAAGCAGGCGCTGATCGGCACCAGCCGCCTGCTGTTGATGATCGGCGCCAAGGACGGCCAGTTGAAGCAATGGACGGTGACCGACCCGCAGGGCTACGACACCACATTCGCGGTCTATAATCTCGACAGCACCAAGAAGCTCGATCCGAACATGTTCAAGATCGACTTCACCAATTACAACGTCCCGTCGCCGGGTTGAGCCGCGGTGTCGTAGGGTGGGCAAAGCGAAGCGTGCCCACCATTTTTGCACGAAGTTGAGAGAAGAAGTTGAGAGAAGACGGTGGGCACGGCGCTTTGCGCCTTTGCCCACCCTACGAGAGCTTGCTATGACGCATCCCTCATGCGTCTCTCCCTGACAACCTGGAACATCAATTCGGTGCGGCTGCGCATCGATCTCGTCGCCAAATTCCTCAAGAGCGCGCGGCCGGACGTGCTGTGCCTCCAGGAGACCAAGTGCATCGATGATGCCTTTCCGCTGAAGCGATTCAAGCGGCTCGGCTATGAGCACGTCGCACTGAACGGGCAGAAGGGTTATCACGGCGTCGCCATCGTCTCGAAACTTCCCTTCGAGGCGACCGACATCCGCACCTTCTGCGACAAGATCGATTCGCGCCACATCTCGGTGTCGTTCGGCGAGAAGGCGCAGATCGCAAAGCCGCTGGTGCTGCACAATTTCTACGTTCCCGCCGGCGGCGACATTCCCGATCCCGCGCTGAACGAGAAGTTCGACCACAAGCTTCGCTTCCTCGACGAGCTGAAGGCGTGTGAGCCGCTGCATCCGCGCGGGGAGGATCGCCACATCCTGGTCGGCGATCTCAACGTTGCGCCGCATGAGAACGACGTGTGGTCGCACAAGCAGCTGTTGAAGGTGGTTTCGCACACGCCGATCGAAACCGAGAAGCTGCTGGCGGCACTGAACGCCGGCGAATGGGTCGACGTCGCGCGCGAGCGCATTCCGATGTCGGAGAAGGTCTATACGTGGTGGAGCTACCGCGCCGCCGACTGGACCGTCGGCGACCGCGGCCGCAGGCTCGACCACATCTGGGTCTCGCGCGCGCTCAAGGATGCGGTCAGCGATTTCAGGATTCTTCGCGATGCGCGGAGCTGGGAGCGGCCGTCCGACCACGTGCCGGTGACGGTGACGCTGGATGTGTGACCGCGAAGCTGTGTCCTCATCCTGAGGAGACCGCGAAGCGGTCGTCTCGAAGGATGGCGGCGGGGCGAGATCCGGGCCTTCATGGTTCGAGACGGCGCTACGCGCCTCCTCATCATGAGGAGCAACTACGAATTCAGCTTCGAGCCCGCCATCAGAATGTCGCTCGCGATCTGGCTCGACCGGATCGCGAACTCGTCGCGCAGGCGGAGGGCGGCAGCCGGATCGCTCTCCAGCACGCGCTGAAACAGGCTGCGGGCGACGCGGATGACGGAGGAATGCTCCAGCGCAATCGCACTCGAGGGACGCTTCATCGGCACCACCAGCGCAAGCTCGCCGATCAGGGTACCCGGGCCGGCGATCATCTCGGCGCCGGCGCCATCCTCGACGCGAAAAGCGCCGCGCTGAACCACGAAGCCGGCGTCCGCATCCTCGCCCAGGTTGAACAGCACATCGCCGCGCACGAAATCGCGCTGCTCGGAGCCGATCGCCAACATGCGCAGCGAGGCGTCTCCCAACAGGCGCAGTGTCGGGACACGCTCGAGCAGCGCTACGTCGTCGTCGATTGACATTCAGGTCCGTGGCTCAAGGGCCCGCGATCTAAAACGATTCGCAGGGCCTTCGGAGCGTATCACGGCACCAGCTTGTAGCCACCGGCTTCCGTGACCAGGATTTCCGGGTTGGCGGCGTCCTTCTCGATCTTCTGGCGGAGACGGTAGATGTGGGTTTCCAGCGTGTGGGTGGTGACGCCGGAATTATAGCCCCAGACCTCCTGAAGCAGCGTCTCGCGCGAGACCGGCATCTGGCCGGCGCGGTAGAGGAAGCGCAGGATGGCGGTTTCCTTCTCGGTCAGCCGCACCTTGCGGGCGTTGGCCGCGGTCAGCATTTTTGAACCCGGGCGGAAGCTGTAGGGCCCGACCGAGAACACCGCGTCCTCGCTGGCTTCATGCTGACGAAGCTGGGCGCGGATACGCGCCAGCAGCACGGCGAAGCGGAAAGGCTTTGCGACATAGTCGTTGGCGCCGGATTCCAGGCCCAAAATCGTATCGGAATCCGTATCGTGCCCGGTCAGCATGATGATCGGGGCCTTGAAGCCGCCCTTGCGCAGGCTGCGCACCACCTCGCGGCCATCGGTGTCGGGCAGGCCGACATCCATCAGCACGAGATCGGGGGAATTGGCCTTTGCGGCGCTCGCACCCTTCGCGCCGGTATCGACGGCGGAGGCTTCGAACTCCTCGTGCAGCGATAATTGCTCCACCAACGTATCGCGCAGATCGGAATCGTCATCCACGATCAGGATCTTGCGGGCATTGGCCATGGGGTCATCCTTTTGGAGTCGAACTCCGACGCGCATGCCGCGTGAGAGCTGCGATTGGTAAGTTAGAGGTCGCCGTTATTATTGTTGTTCGTCTTGAAGTAGTGGGCTGTTACCGATTCACAAGCCAGAACTACTCTAACTCAGAATAGCAGGGCTTTTCGATGAATGTCCTGTAATGAAGCCGACACCGCGCCTTCACATGAAAACACGAGCTATCTCAACTGCTTACGCCAAGAACCGACCGCTTTCCACGATCCGGGTGAGGGCGTCGGCCGGTAATCCGCGGCGGGGCTGGCTGACCGCCGGACCCCTGACGATTCCCGTGGCGCTCGGCCGCGGCGGCATTCGCGCCAACAAGCGCGAGGGTGATGGCGGCACGCCGAAGGGCAGCTTTCGGCCGCGGCAGCTCTGGTGGCGGGGCGACCGCCACAGCCGGCCGCAGACCTTTCTGCCGGTCCGCGCCATTCAGCCTGAGGACGCCTGGTGCGAAGACCCAAGCGACCGCCATTACAACCGGCCGATCCGGCGAGGGTCGGAGCAGGGCGGCGACCGGCTGACGCGCGCCGACCAGCTCTACGACTTCATCGTCGAGATCGACCACAACACGCGGCCGCGCATACCGGGCCGCGGCAGCGCGGTGTTTTTGCATCTGGCGCGCGACAATTTCGGGCCGACCGCGGGTTGTGTTTCCATGAGGCAAGCCGCGATGGTGCAATTGTTGCGGCGCCTGGGGCCAAGGACCAGGATCATCATCGGGTGAGGGACCATGCTCGACGAGAAGCATATCAGGGCTGCATCGCGCGTGCTCGCGGGTCACTGGCGCGCCGGCACCAAGCTTGATGCGCTCGAGAGCTCGTTGCGTCCACACACGCGCAGCGAGGGCTACGCCATCCAGGCCGCGCTCGAATCCGCTTCAAGCGGCAAGCTGTTCGGCTGGAAGATCGCGGCGACCAGCGAGGCCGGGCAGAAGCACATCAACGTAGCGGGCCCGATGGCCGGACGCATCCTGAGCGACACCGTCATCGCCGATGGCGGCACGGCCTCGATGAGGGGCAACGCGATGCGGGTGGGCGAGCCGGAATTTGCCTTTCGCATGGCGCGCGATCTGCCGCCGCGATCCTCAAGCTATGGCGTCGAGGAGGTACTTGCAGCGGTCGACACGCTGCATCCCGCGATCGAGATTCCGGATTCGCGCTTTGCCGATTTCGTCAGCGCCGGCGAGGCACAGCTCATCGCCGACAATGCCTGCGCGCATCTGTTCGTGCTGGGGCCGCCGGCGACGGCAAACTGGCGTGCGATGGATCTCGTTGAGGAGCGGCCGGAGATCACGCTGCGCGGCCAGCGCTATGTCGGCCATGGCAAGAACGTGCTCGGCGATCCCCATGTCGCGCTGGCCTGGCTCGTCAACGAGCTGCGCGCGCTCGGCATCACGTTGCGGGCAGGGGAGGTGGTGACGACAGGCACCTGCCATCCGCCGCTGCCGATCGAGGCCGGCGATCATCTGGCGGCGGATTTTGGCGTGCTTGGGAAGGTGTCGGTGAGATTCGTGTAGACGCCTCTATGTCGTCCTGGCGAAAGCCAGGACCCATACCGCGTGATCTATGCAATGGGCACGATGGTGGTTGCTATGATCTTCGCCAAACCAACGCTTGGGTTAATGGGTCCTGGCTTTCGCCAGGACGACCAAAAACGACTTTGCTCGTGATCAGCGATGCCCGAAGATCGCCGAGCCGACGCGGATATGCGTGGCACCTAACATGATGGCGGTGGCGAAATCGGCGCTCATGCCCATCGAGAGATTTTTCAATCCGTTGCGCGCGGCGATCTTGGCAGTGAGCGCGAAATGCGCAGCCGGCGGCTCGTTCGCCGGCGGGATGCACATCAGGCCGGATATGTTGAGCCCATAGGTGTCGCGGCAGCTTGCGATGAAGGCGTCGGCCTCGCCGGGCGCGACGCCGGCCTTCTGCGGCTCCTCGCCGATGTTGATCTGGACGAAGAGCTGCGGGTGCCTGTTCTGGGATTCGATTTCCTTGGCTAACGCTTGGCAAATGCTCGGACGGTCCACCGAGTGAATGGCGTCGAACAGCGCGACAGCCTCTTTCGCCTTGTTCGACTGCAACGGTCCGATCAGATGCAGTGCTAGATCCGAGTAACTGGAAATTAACGCCGGCCACTTCGCTTTGGCTTCCTGCACGCGATTCTCGCCGAATACGCGCTGCCCGGCCGCGATGACCGGTGTAATTGCATCCGCAGCAAACGTCTTCGACACCGCGATCAGCGTCACCGCAGCGTGATCGCGCTGCGCGTCCTTGCAGGCGCGCGCGATCTCCTGCTCCACGGCGGCGAGCGCATTTGGTGAATGCCCGGTTAGCGGCAAGGCGTTGGCTTCTGTCATGACGTCGCTCGAGACCCGTGTCTCTACGGAGGTAGTTCCAATTTTACCGAGTTCAAGAAAGGCTTCTTGAACCCTTGGAACTATGTTGTGCGCGGGGTGGGTAGCACAAATGGCCAACGTCAGTCTCAACCGCAAACGCGCGAAACTCAAGCAGGTTCTCGGAATCCGGGCCCGGCTTGCGTTGCTCGCGGTGATTCTGGTGGCGCCCTTGATGCTGGAGCGCATCCGCTCGCTCGAGGACGCGCGCGTCAAGCAGATCGCGCAGGCAACAACCGAGTTCACCACCGTCGCGAGACACAGCGCGGACGCGCAGCGCGAGGTGATTTCGTCGGTCGAGACGATTTTGAAATCCGAGGCTTTCATCCGCGCTTCCGCCGGCGGCGTCAGCAAGAGCTGTGACGTGCTGCGCGCGAGCCTGCCGACCAGCCTGCCCTGGATCCGCACGCTGCTGATCGCCGGCCAGGACGGCCGCATCCAGTGCTCGACCAACAACATGTATGTCGGCCTCGACTTGAGTGACCGGCCCTATTTCCAGCAGGCGCAGGAGACCGGCCGCTTCGTGCTCTCCGATTTCCTGCTGTCAAAGCCCGCGCAGACGCCGACCGTGATGGCGGTCTATCCGGTCTCCGCACTCTCGGGCACCTCTGACGCCGTCGTGCTCGCGACCGTGAACCTCGACTGGATGTCGAAGATCATGAACAATCTGGGCGGCCGCTCCGGCATTTCGGCCGTGCTGGTCGACAGCGCCGGCACGGTGCTGGCCGCGCCCGCCGATCAGTCCAGCGCGGTCGGACGCCCGCTCGACAATCTGCCGCTGATGTCGGCGATCGCCGACATGGCGCTGCGCTCGGATCAGGACGAGGGATCGCTGTCCTTTTTGGCGGTCGACGGCTCGCACCGCGCGGTCAGCTACATCCGCATCGCCGGCACCAATGCGCGCCTGATCGCCAGCATCGACGAGGACAAGGTGTCCGCCGCTGTCAGCCGCGACATCCGCACCGCCTATCTCCAGCTCGCCTTCGTCGTCGTCTTCGTCCTGCTCGGCGCGCTGATCGCGGCTGAAAAACTCGTGATCAAGCCGATCGAGATGCTCGCCGACATGGCCAAGCGCTTTGGCGAGGGCGACCTCTCGGCCCGCGCCGCGCGCAACCGCCTGCCCGCCGAGTTCGTGCCGCTCGCCCGCGCCTTCAACGCGATGGCAGCCCAGCTCGGCCAGCGCGAGCGCGAGCTGATCGCGAGCAACGACCGGCTGACGGTGATGGCCTCGATCGACATGCTGTCGGGCCTTGCCAACCGCCGCGGCTTCCAGAGCCGCCTCGATTTCGAATGGATGCGCGCGCAGCAATACGACAGCAACCTGTCGCTGCTGATGATCGACGTCGACCATTTCAAGCTCTTCAACGACACCTATGGCCATCTCGAGGGTGATTCCTGCCTGACCAGGCTCGGCGAGACGCTGTCGGGGATCGCTGCCGACACCATGGGCTTTGCCGCGCGCTATGGCGGCGAGGAGTTTTGTCTCCTGCTGCCGAACACGGACCTCACGCGCGCCATCGAGATCGGCGAGAACGTGCGTGCCGCCGTGCTGCGGCTGTGCCTGCCGCACATCACCTCGAGCCACATGATCGTCACCGTCTCGATCGGCGTCGCCGCGGCGCGGCCCGACGAGGCCTTGCGTCCGGGCGATCTGATCGAAGCGGCCGATGCTGCGCTCTACGCCGCCAAACATCGCGGCCGCAACACCGTCGTCGAGCACGGTTTGGTGCAGGAGAGCGAAGGCGCCGCAGAGATGGCGATGGTGGGCTGAAACAGCCCCCGCTCAGGCCGTTTTGAAGCCCTTAGACGTTGACCCCACAGCGGTTTTTATGGCCTAGTCCGCCGTCTTTACGACGGCCGAACCTTAGAAACCCAACGATTCCATGACCTCCGAACGCTATAACGCCCGCGATTCCGAACCGCGCTGGCAAGCCGCCTGGGACGAAAAGGCGATCTTCGTCTCCCGAAACGACGATTCGCGGCCGAAATACTATGTGCTCGAGATGTTCCCCTACCCGTCCGGGCGCATCCATATCGGCCATGTCCGGAACTATACGCTCGGCGACGTGCTGGCCCGCTTCATGCGCGCCAAGGGTTTCAACGTGCTGCACCCGATGGGCTGGGACGCCTTCGGCCTGCCGGCGGAGAACGCCGCTATCGAGCGCAAGGTCGCGCCGAAGGCCTGGACCTACGACAACATCGCCGCGATGAAGAAGCAGCTCCGCTCGATCGGGCTGTCGCTGGACTGGAGCCGCGAGATCGCGACCTGCGATCCCACCTACTACAAGCACCAGCAGAAGATGTTTTTGGACTTCCTGCACGAAGGCCTCGCCGAGCGCGAGAAGCGCAAGGTGAACTGGGACCCCGTCGACATGACCGTGCTCGCCAACGAGCAGGTGATCGACGGCCGTGGCTGGCGTTCGGGTGCCGTGGTTGAACAGCGGGAAATGAACCAGTGGGTCTTCAAGATCACGAAGTACTCGCAGGAGCTCCTGAGCGCGCTGGATACGCTGGACCGCTGGCCGGACAAGGTGCGGCTGATGCAGCGCAACTGGATCGGCCGCTCCGAGGGCCTGTTGGTCCGCTTCGCGCTGGATCAGGCAACGACGCCTGCCGGCGAGAGCGAGCTGAAGATTTTCACGACGCGCCCCGACACGCTGTTCGGCGCGAAGTTCATGGCGATCTCGGCCGATCATCCGCTGGCGATCGCGGCCGCCGCCAAGAATCCGAAGCTCGCGGAGTTCATCGCCGAGATCAAGAAGATCGGCACCGCGCAGGAGATCATCGACACCGCCGAGAAGCAGGGCTTTGACACCGGCATCCGCGCCGTCCATCCGTTCGATCCCTCCTGGAAGCTGCCGGTCTATGTCGCGAACTTCGTGCTGATGGAATACGGCACCGGTGCGATCTTCGGCTGCCCCGCGCACGACCAGCGCGACCTCGACTTCGTCAACAAGTACAATCTCGGCAACATTCCGGTGGTGTGCCCCGAGGGCCAGGATCCGAAGACGTTCGTGATCTCCGACACCGCCTATGACGGTGACGGCCGCATGATCAATTCGCGCTTCCTCGACGGCATGACGATCGAGGCGGCGAAGGAAGAGATCGCAAAGCGCCTGGAAAACGAGATGCGCGGCAATGCGCCCGTCGGCGAGCGCCAGGTGAATTTCCGCCTGCGCGACTGGGGCATTTCGCGCCAGCGCTATTGGGGTTGCCCGATCCCGGTGATCCACTGCCCCAAATGCGACGTCGTGCCGGTGCCGGATTCGGACCTGCCGGTGAAGCTGCCGGATGATGCGACGTTCGACAAGCCGGGCAACGCGCTCGACCATCATCCGACCTGGAAGCACGTCACCTGCCCGAAATGCGGCGGCAGCGCTAACCGCGAAACCGACACCATGGACACCTTCGTGGATTCGTCCTGGTACTTTGCGCGCTTCACCGATCCCTGGAACGAGGCCTCGCCGACGACGCCTGCGGTCGCCAACCGGATGCTGCCGGTCGACCAGTATATCGGCGGCGTCGAGCATGCGATCCTGCATCTGCTCTACAGCCGCTTCTTCACCCGCGCGATGAAGGCGACCGGGCACATCGCGCTGGACGAGCCGTTCGCCGGCATGTTCACGCAAGGCATGGTGGTGCACGAGACCTACCAGAAGGCCGACGGCACCTATGTGCAGCCGGTCGAGGTGAAGGTCGAGACCGGTGGCAACGGCCGCCGCGCCACGCTGCTTGCGACCGGCGAGGACATCCAGATCGGCGCGATCGAGAAGATGTCGAAGTCGAAGAAGAACACCGTCGACCCCGACGACATCATCGAGACCTACGGCGCCGACGTCGCGCGCTGGTTCATGCTGTCGGATTCCCCGCCCGACCGCGACGTGATCTGGAGCGACGAGCGCGTCCAGGGCGCCTCGCGCTTCGTGCAGCGGCTGTGGCGGCTGGTGAACGAATCGGCCGAAGCCTCCAGGAGCGCGCCGGCGGCGCGGCCGGCGAGCTTTGGCGCCGATGCGCTCGCCCTGCGCAAGGCCGCCCATGGCGCGCTGGACAAGGTCACGATCGGAATCGAGCGGCTGCACTTCAACGTCTGCCTCGCCCATATTCGCGAATTCGCCAATAGCCTGTCCGAGGTGCTCCAGCGCCCCGGCCAGCCGGCGGACGACCTCGGCTGGGCGATCCGGGAGGCCGGGACCATCCTGGTCCAGCTGTTTTCCCCGATAATGCCGCATCTGGCCGAGGAATGCTGGCAGGCGCTGGGCCAGACCGGCTTCGTTTCGGAGGCCCAATGGCCGCAAATCGAACGCGATTTGCTGGTTGAAGACACCGTGACCCTGGTGGTCCAGGTCAACGGCAAGAAGCGGGGTGAGGTCACGGTTGCAACAGTGGCCCAGAATCCGGAAATCGAGGCTGCCGTTTTGGCGCTCGATGCGGTAAAACTGGCCCTGGACGGCAAGCCCGTCCGCAAGGTGATCATCGTCCCCAAGAGGATCGTGAATGTTGTCGGCTAGGATCCGCATCGCTGCCCGCCTCGTCGCGGTTGCCGCCCTCGCGGCAATGACGGCCGGCTGCTTCCAGCCGATGTACGCCGAGCATACCGACGGTACTCCGGGATTGCGGGACAAGTTGATGGGGGTGGAAATCCCCCCCGTCGACAAGGCCTATGCCTCGCGCGAGGCCCGGGTCGGGGTGGAGGTCCGCAACGCCCTCGCCTTCAAGCTTTATGGCACCGCCACCGGCGCGCCGCCGACCCACCGCCTGGTGCTGCGGTTCTCGACCAGCCGCTCCTCGTTGATCGTCAGCTCCGCAACCGGCCTTCCGACCAGCGAGAACTACGGCATCGACGTTCAGTACAATCTGATCGACAACGCGACCAACCAGTCGGTGATGACCGGCACCACGTTCTCGCGCGTGTCCTATGACATCCCGGGCTCCTACCAGCGATTCTCGCGCCAGCGCGCCGTTCGCAACGCGGAAGACCGCGCCGCCAACGAGGTCGCCGAGAACATCTCGACCCGGCTCGCCGCGTTCTTCACCGCCGGCACGTAATTTATTTCGGTCATTCCGGGGCTCGCGCAGCGAGAACCCGGAATCTCGATCGGTAACCTCTGGATTCTCTGGTGCGCAATTGCGCACCATAGTTCGCGCGCTGCGCGCCCCGGAATGACGATTTGGCCCATGGTCGCGCTGCGCGGAAAAGAGATCGACGCCTTCCTCGCCCGTCCCGATGCGGGCCGCCCGATCATCCTGCTCTACGGTCCCGATGCCGGCCTCGTGCGCGAGCGTGCCGACGCGTTGATTGCATCGGCAGTCGACGATCCCAACGACCCCTTCTCGATGGTCAAGCTCGACGGCGACGAGCTCTCCGCGGAGCCCTCGCGCCTCGTCGACGAAGCCATGACCGTGCCGCTGTTCGGCGGCCGCCGCGCCATCCGCGTCCGCGCCGGCTCGCGCAGCTTTGCCAGCGGCGTCGACACGCTGGCCGAGATGAGTGTGAAGGACTGCCGCATCGTGATCGAGGCCGGCGAGCTCCGTCCCGAATCGCCGCTGCGCAAGGCCTGCGAGCGCGCCAGGACGGCGGTTGCGATCGGCTGCTATCCCGACACCGAGCGCGATCTCGCCAAGCTGATGGAAGACGAGCTGCGCATCGCCAATTTGCGTATCGCGCAGGATGCGCGCGCCGCGCTGATGTCGTTCCTCGGCGGCGACCGCCAGGCCTCGCGCAACGAGCTGCGCAAGCTGACGCTCTATGCTCACGGCAAGGGCGAGATCACGCTCGACGACGTGATGGCCGTCGTCGCGGACGCCTCCGAGCTGAAGCTCGATCCGATCGTCGACGGCGCCTTCGCCGGCCGCCCCGACATCGTCGAAAGCGAGTTCGCCAAGGCGATGATCGCCGGCACCTATCCCGGCATGATCGTCTCAGCCGCGCAGCGCCAGGCGGCGTGGCTGCACAAGTCGGCGCTCACCGTCGCCGAAGGCACGCCGGTCTCGGCCGTGCTCGAAGGTGGCTTTCCGCGACTGCATTTTTCACGAAAGCCCGCAGTCGAAACGGCGCTGCGCAATTTCAGCGTGGCGCGACTTGCAGGCGTCATCGAGCAGCTCGCAACCGCCGCGCTCGACACCCGCAAGCAGCCGTCCCTCGCCGCCGCGATCGCGCAGCGCACGCTGATGGCGATCGCCGCGAATGCGAAACGGCGGGGCTGAGCGCCGGCTCTATCCTCGCGTCATTGCGAGCGCAGCGAAGCAATCCAGAATCTTTCCGCGGCTGGACTCTGGATTGCTTCGCTTCGCTCGCAATGACGTTGTGGAGGAAATATCAGACCCTCATCCTGAGGAGCTTGCGCGTCTCGAAGGATGAAGGCCCGGCTGGTGGCCCTCGCCCTTCGAGACGCCGCTTCGCGGCTCCTCAGGGTGAGGGCGATAGAGTGTGGTTGTGGCGCGAGATTCCGGGTTCGCGCTGCGCGCGCCCCGGAATGACGATTCGGGGTTAGACGACCCCCTTCGCCAGCCGTCGCATCACCTCGTCGAGCTGCTCGAGGTTGCGGTAGTTGATCTGGACGGAGCCGCCGGGATCGCGGTGGCTGACGGTGACCTTGAGCCCGAGCGCGTCGCTGACGCGCCTCTCCAGATCGACCGTATCGGGATCCTTCTCCTTGGCTCCGGCGCGCGCCTTCTGCGGCTTGCGCTCCGGCACGCCCTCCTCATGCGCGAGTGCTTCGGCCTGGCGCACATTGAGACCTTCCTCGACGATGCGCTTGGCAGCGCCGAGCGGATCGGGCACGCCGATCAGCGCGCGGGCGTGACCGGCGGTCAACTGCCCGGTCGCGATGAAGGCCTGCACCTCCGCCGGCAGCTTCGTCAGTCGCATCATGTTGGCGACATGGCTGCGGCTCTTGCCGACGACTTTTGCGATGTCGTCCTGGCTGCGTTTGAACTCGCCCGCGAGCGCGTGATAGCCCTGCGCCTCTTCCATCGGGTTGAGGTCTTCGCGCTGCACGTTCTCGATGATCGCGAATTCCAGCGCGTCGCTGTCGCTGATGTCGACAGGAACGATCGGCACCTCGTGCAGGCCGGCGAGTTGCGAAGCCCGCCAGCGCCGCTCGCCGGCGATGATCTCGTAACGGTCCTGCGTGCCCTTCACCGGACGGACCACGATCGGCTGAATCACACCGTGCTGCTTGATGGAGTCAGAGAGCTCCTTGAGCTCGGTTTCCGAGAAGGTGCGGCGCGGGTTGCGCGGATTGGGCTTGAGGAATTCGATCGGCACCTTGCGCTGCGCGCGCGGCCGCTCGACATGCGCGGCCTCGCCGCCGACGTCACCGATCAGACTCGCAAGACCCCGGCCCAGTCGCGAACGCGCTTCGTCGGCCATCGCCAGCTCCCTTGGATTCACTTGGCAGCACTCCAGAACTGAATTTCAGATTCCCGATCGTAGGGTGGGCAAAGGCGCGTCTTCGCGCCGTGCCCACCACCTTTCGAGCGAACGATTTTGGTGGGCACGCTTCGCTTTGCCCACCCTACGGCGTCATCAATGCGTCGTGCGCAGCTCGCGCTCGCGCTGGATCACTTCGGTGGCAAGCCGCAAGTAAGCTTCGCTGCCGACGCATTTGAGATCGTAGACCAGCACCGGCTTGCCGTAGGACGGCGCCTCGGAAATGCGCACGTTGCGCGGGATCATGGTCTTGTAGACCTTCTCGCCCATGAACTGGCGGACGTCGGCGACGACCTGGTTCGAGAGATTGTTGCGCGAGTCGAACATGGTCAGCACGATGCCGTGGATCGACAGATTGGGATTGAGCGTCGAGCGCACCTGCTCGACCGTCTGCAGCAATTGCGACAGACCTTCGAGCGCGAAGAACTCGCATTGCAGCGGCACCAGGATCGCATCCGAGGCCGCCATCGCGTTCACCGTGAGCAGGTTGAGCGAGGGCGGGCAGTCGATCAGCACGTAGGTGTAGTCGGCCTCCGGCGAGACGTTGTTGTTGAGCGAGCCGATTGCGTCACGCAGCTTGAATGCGCGGCCGGGCGTGTGGCCGAGTTCGAGCTCGAGGCCGGAGAGGTCCATGGTCGAGGGTGCAATGTGCAACCGCGGCACCGCGGTCGCGACCACCGCTTCGCGCAAGGCAGCTTCGCCGACCAGCACGTCATAGGTCGAGCAGGAGCGGTTGCGGCGATCGATGCCGAGACCGGTCGAGGCGTTGCCTTGCGGATCGAGATCGACGATCAGGACACGCTCACCAATCGCTGCGAGTGCCGTTCCGAGGTTGATCGCCGTGGTTGTCTTTCCCACGCCGCCCTTCTGATTCGCGAGCGCCAGGATCCGCGGATGGCCCTGCGGCACCGTCTCGGTCTGCTCCTGCTGAGGTTCGTCAATCACGGTCATGCCACATCCCCACTCGACCCCGTTTTGCGGGCCCTCACCCACGCCGCTGGATAGTGTCCAGCTCGACAATCCAACCGTCGCCCGTCCGGCTTTGATGGAGCTTGGGCTGAATAGTCCAATATTTAGCGGCTTCGGTCAATTCAGCCTCTACATCTTGACCCTTGGGAAACAACGCTTTTGCACCGTTGCGCACCAAGGGCTCCGCAAAGCCGATGAGTTGATGTAGCGGAGCCAGTGCGCGTGCGGTGACGCAATCGACCGGGCCAGTGATTCTATCCACATTATCCCCGATCTCAGCGAGATGTACGACCCCCGGCGAACCCGTGACGCGGATCGCCTCGCGCAGGAAAGCGGCCTTCTTCGCGATCCGCTCGACAAGGTGGACGCTGGCGCCCGGCACCTCCGCCATCACGCAGGCCAGGACCACACCCGGAAAACCGCCGCCGCTGCCGAGATCGGCCCAGCGCTTCGCTGATTGTGCGAGCGAGACGAGCTGAAGCGAGTCTGCGATGTGGCGGGTCCAGAGATGCGGCAGCGTCGAGGGCGCGACCAGATTGGTCTTGGCCTGCCACTCCCGAAGCAGCGCGACATAGCGGTCGAGACGCGCCTCCGTTTCACGTGAAACCGGGGCGAGCCTGAGGGCTGCGGTTTTGTCTGTCGCCAGCACCGAGTCCAGCGCCTCCACGCTCTGCGACGACGCAGGCTTCCGGACCCCCTCGCCCGAGTCAGCTTGCCGTGATGAGGATTTGCCCCTGGCCGGTCCGCGCTGTTTCACGTGAAACGCCTTGGACGAAGTGGCCTTCGATGAGGACGATCCAGCCGTGGCGTGCTCTTACCTCTCCCGCTTGCGGGAGAGGTCGCCGCGAAGCGGCGGGTGAGGGCTCTCTCCGCATCGGGAGTATCGATCGTGGAGACACCCCCACCCCAGCCCTCCCCCGCAAGCGGGAGAGGGAGTGCACCGCCTTGGTGGATCGCGATGAGCTCCAACATTCCGTGCTCTAAGCGGTCGCCTGGGAGGTTTTCCGGCGTGCCTCGCGGCGCAAGTAGGCGGCGAGGATGCCCAGCGCGGCCGGCGTCATGCCGTCGATCCGGCCGGCCTGACCGACCGTGAAAGGCCGCGCCTTCTCCAGCTTGGCCCGCACCTCATTGGAGAGCCCAGGCACGAGCTGGTAGTCGACATCAGCGAGGACGAGCCCCTCGTCCCGCCGGAAGGCTTCGACATCCGCGCTCTGGCGCTCGAGATAGACATCGTACTTGGCGTCGATCTCGAGATGGGTCGCGATCACGGGGTCAATGGCCGACAGCTCCGGCCAGATCGCCCGGACCTGGCTCCAGCCGACGTCCGGATAGGCCAGTAGCTCAAAGGCCGACCGGCGCTGGCCGTCCCGGTTCAGGGACAGCCCATGCCTGGCGGCTTCGTTCGGCGTCAGTGTCAGGGACTTTGACAGCGTCTTGGCGGCCTGGAGGGCTGCCATCTTGGCGCGATGGTGCGCCGTCCGGGCATTGCCGACGCATCCGAGCGCAATGCCCTTCTCGGTCAGGCGCTGGTCGGCGTTGTCCGCCCGCAGCGTCAGCCGGTATTCGGCGCGTGAGGTGAACATCCGATAGGGTTCGGAGATGCCGCGGGTGACGAGGTCGTCGATCATCACCCCGAGATAGCCGTCGGCACGGTCGAATACCGTCAGCGCCGCCCCGCTCGCGGCCAATGCCGCGTTCAGACCGGCAACGATGCCCTGGGCGGCGGCTTCCTCATATCCCGTGGTGCCATTGATCTGTCCGGCCAGGAACAGCCCCTGCACCCGCCTGGTCTGGAGGGTAGGATCGAGCTCGCGGGGATCGACGTGGTCGTATTCGATGGCGTAGCCCGGCCGGACCATCCTGACCCGCTCGAGGCCTGGAATGGTGGCGAGGATCGCGAGCTGGACCTCCTCCGGCAGCGAGGTCGAGATGCCGTTGGGATAGACGGTCGTATCGTCGAGCCCTTCCGGCTCCAGGAAGATCTGGTGGCCGTCCCGATCGCCGAAGCGGACGATCTTGTCCTCGATCGACGGGCAATAGCGCGGTCCGGTGCTCTTGATCTGCCCAGAGTACATCGGCGAGCGATGGACGTTGGCCCGGATCACCTCATGGGTCGCGGCCGTGGTCCGGGTGATGCCGCACTGGATCTGCGGGGTCGTGATCCGCTCCGTCATGACCGAGAACGGCTCCGGCGGATCGTCACCGGGCTGCATCTCCACCGCTGACCAGTCGATCGTCGTGCCGTCGAGACGCGGCGGCGTGCCGGTCTTGAGCCGGCCCAGCGTGAAGCCGGCCTGCTCAAAAGACTTCGACAGCCCCATTGCCGGCGCCTCACCGACGCGGCCGGCCGGCCAGTTCTTCTCACCGAGATGGATCAGGCCGCGCAAAAAGGTGCCGGTGGTGACCACGACGGCCCCTGCCCGGATCGTCCGGCCATCAGCCAGACGGAGCCCGGTGACGCGACCATCTGAGACGATCAGCTCGTCCGCCTCGCCTTCGGTCACGCTGAGACCATCAGTCTCTCGGATCGCGGCCTGCATCGCGGCCGCATAGAGCTTGCGGTCGGCCTGAGTCCGCGGGCCGCGGACGGCCGGACCCTTACGGCGATTGAGCATCCGGAACTGGATGCCGCCGGCGTCCGCCACCCGGCCCATCAGACCATCGAGCGCATCAACTTCGCGGACCAGATGGCCCTTGCCGAGACCGCCGATGGCGGGATTGCAGGACATCGCGCCGATGGTCGAGAAACGGTGCGTCACCAGAGCGGTCGTCGCGCCCATCCGAGCAGCCGCAGCCGCGGCTTCACAGCCGGCATGGCCGCCGCCAATCACGATGACGTCGAAGCTCTCTCGCTCTGTCCGCATGGGCGAACTTCTAGCTCAGCGACGAAGAAGCCGGAAGTAGAAACTGGGTGGGAGGGTTGTTTCACGTGAAACACGTGCGCGCCGGGGCAGAGGCATTTTCCGCAAAACAACCCCATGCAAAGTACCGGGGTAACCCCAACCTGAAGCGGAATGGGTTGAGGTTTGGATCGGTCGAGTCCCGGACACGCTTAACCTCGCCCGCTTGCGGGAGAGGTCGGCGCGAAGCGCCGGGTGAGGGCTTTCTCCTTTTAGGGGTTCTCAATTGCGGAGATACCCTCTCCCCAACCCTCCCCCGCAAGCGGGGGAGGGAGCGCACTGCGTGCGTGGCTTAATCCCGTCGTATCAAGGATGTTTCACGTGAAACACGGCGGGGAACCAATTCACTCTGTTTCAGGTGAAGCAACGAAGGACCGGAACAAGCAATAGTTCTACAATGAAGAACTATTCCTACTTTCCGATGCAGAATTTCTGGAAGATGGCGCCGAGGACGTCCTCGACATCGACCCGGCCTAGCAGGCGCCCGAGCGCGTAAGCGGCGGCGCGAAGTTCCTCGGCGGCGAGCTCCTCGCCTTCGCCGAGAAGAGCGAGGCTCCGCTCCAGCGAGCCGGCGGCCTGGCTGAGCAGGTCGCGCTGCCGGGCGCGGGTGACCAGCGCGCCCTCACTCGTTCCGAAGAACTCGGCAGCGAACCCGACCAGCGCCGTGATCAGCTCGGGCAGTCCATCGCCGCGTCGCGCCGAGATCGCAAACATCCTGGCGCGCGGGTCAGGCCCCATAGCCTTGTTCGCGTCCGGCCTCAAGGCCGCGCTGGAGGTCTCTTGCAAACTCTCTTGCAAAGTCTCCTGACCAAGATCGATCTTGTTGCGCACGGTCCAGACCGGCGCGCCTCCGGCCGGCCGGCCCTCCTCGCCGCGATCGGCATCCGCCAGCCACAGCACGAGATCGGCGTCCGCCGCCCGCGCCCGCGCGCGACGCACGCCTTCCTGCTCGACGGGATCATCGGTCTCGCGAATGCCGGCGGTGTCGATGACGGTCACGGGATAGCCGTCGAGATCGAGCTGCACCTCGATCACGTCGCGCGTCGTGCCGGCATGCGGCGAGACGATCGCGACCTCGCGCCGCACGAGCTGATTGATCAGCGTCGACTTGCCGACGTTCGGTGGGCCGGCGATCGCGACCACGAGGCCGTCGCGCAAGCGTTCAGCCTTGCCCTGTGCTGCAAGCACTTTTGCGATCTCGTCATGCAGCGCCTTGATCTTCGCGCGCGCCGGCGCCAGCAATTCCGACGACACATCGCCCTCGTCGGAAAAATCGATGCCGGCCTCGATCAGCGCCGACGCCTCGATGATTCGCTCGCGCCAGTCGCGCGCGCGTTCGCCCAAGAGACCCTGCAATTGCCGCAGCGCCTGGCGACGCTGCCGGTCGGTGTCGGCGTGGATGAGGTCGTCGAGGCCTTCCGCCTCGGTGAGATCGAGCTTGCCGTTCTCGAAGGCGCGGCGGGTGAACTCGCCAGGATCGGCCGCCCGCAAGTTCTGAATAGCCGAAATTGCTACGAACAGCGTCGCAAGCACCGCCCGCCCGCCATGGACGTGGAATTCGGCAACGTCCTCGCCGGTCGCGCTCGCGGGCCCCGGAAACCAGAGCACCACGGCATCGTCGATCGCCTGGCCGTTTGCGTCCCGCAGCAGCACCCGGTGTGCAAGCCGCGGCTTTGGCAATTCACCCGCCAGTCGCGTCAGGACCTGGCCGGCCTCTGCGCCCGACACGCGGACAATCGCGATCGCGCTCGGCGGCCGGCCCGATGAAAGTGCAAAGATGGTCTGGTCGCGGGGATGCATGGCCTATTTGTCCGCCTGCCCGCCAAAACGCAAATCTCGTTTGGAGGTCTCTCCGCGCGCCCGCAGCGCGTTTCTTGCGCAGCAAATACCGCCTATTGCGTCGCAATATGACGCGCAGCATTTTGCTGCATGTTTTTGATTCCAGAGCGCCCGGAGCCGATCAAAATCATCAGATTACTTATCTATATCAATATCTTAATTGATCTCGAGCGCAGCAAGCCAGATTCACATTTTGCTGCACCATCGCGCAGCAAAGCCGCAGCATAAACGCAAAAGGGCGCCTGAAAGGCGCCCTCCGCGAAAGTCGCTGCAGATAGCCTCAGGTGTTCATCGAATCGAAGAACTCGGCGTTGCTCTTGGTCGAGCGCAGCTTGTCGAGCAGGAAGTCGATGGCGTCCATCGTCCCCATCGGGTTGAGGATGCGGCGGAGTACGTACATCTTCTTGAGCACCTGCGGATCGGTGATGAGCTCCTCCTTGCGGGTGCCGGAGCGCGAGATGTCGATCGCCGGGAAGGTGCGCTTGTCCGAGACCTTGCGGTCGAGGATCAGCTCCGAGTTGCCGGTGCCCTTGAACTCTTCGAAGATCACTTCGTCCATGCGGCTGCCGGTATCGACCAGCGCGGTCGCGATGATGGTCAGCGAGCCGCCCTCCTCGATGTTGCGCGCGGCGCCGAAGAAGCGCTTCGGCCGCTGCAACGCGTTGGCGTCGACACCGCCGGTCAGCACCTTGCCGGATGACGGCACCACGGTGTTGTAGGCGCGGCCCAGACGCGTGATCGAATCGAGCAGGATCACGACGTCGCGGCCATGCTCGACCAGGCGTTTTGCTTTTTCGATCACCATCTCGGCGACCTGGACGTGACGCACCGCCGGTTCGTCGAAGGTCGAGGACACCACCTCGCCCTTCACCGACCGCTGCATGTCCGTGACTTCTTCCGGACGCTCGTCGATCAGCAGCACGATCAAATAGCAGTCCGGATGATTGGCAGTGATGGAGTGCGCGATGTTCTGCATCAGCACGGTTTTACCCGTACGCGGCGGCGCCACGATCAGCGCGCGCTGGCCTTTGCCGATGGGCGCTACGATGTCGATCACACGCGCGGAGAGATCCTTCCGCGTCGGATCGTCGATTTCCATGCGGAAACGCTGATTCGGAAACAGCGGCGTGAGGTTGTCGAAATTGACCTTGTGCTTGGCCTTTTCCGGGTCCTCGAAGTTCAGCGTGTTGACCTTGAGCAGCGCGAAATAGCGCTCGCCCTCTTTCGGGCTGCGGATATGGCCCTCGATGGTGTCGCCGGTGCGCAGGCCGAAGCGGCGGATCTGCGACGGCGAGACGTAGATGTCGTCCGGACCCGGCAGATAATTGGCATCCGGCGAGCGCAGGAAGCCGAAGCCGTCGGAGAGCACCTCGACAACGCCTTCGCCGACGATGTCGGTCTCAGCGAGCGCGAGCTGCTTGAGGATGGCGAACAGCAGCTCCTGCTTGCGCATGGTGCTGGCGTTCTCGACCCCGTGCTCTTCCGCGAACGAGACGAGCTCGGCCGGGGTTTTGGACTTGAGGTCTTGGAGTTTGATTTCCCGCATTGGGGTGGTCCTGTGGGGTAACCTTGGAAGGGGGGGTGCGAGGAGGCTTCGAAAATGCGGACGCGAGCAGGTAAGGTCCGCAGGTCTAGCAAGGTGAGTGCCGGTGGGGCTTCAAACCTGATGCGGCGCCCGGCTTTCGAAGAAGCTCGGACACAACCACATCCGCCTGCGTTGGGTGGGGATAGAGATAATATAGAAAATCGCTTGGCCCTCCGCAAGCCGAAGCGCTGAGCGGGGCACCTCGAACTTTGCCTAGAACGGCTTCACGATCACCATGATCACGATGAAGATCATCAAGACCGTCGGCACCTCATTGATAATACGATAGAATTTCTGGGTCCGCGGACGCCGGTCGGCAGCGAAATCCTTGCACCAGCGGGAAAAAAAGCCGTGGACCGCGGACAGCGCCAGGACCAGTGCCAGTTTTACGTGCAACCACGGCGAGGTAAACCAATGGCCGGACCACGCGAGATAGAGACCGGCGAGCCAGGTTACGATCATCGCCGGGTTGATGATCGCCTTGAGCAGCCGGCGTTCCATCACCTTGAAGGTTTCAGACTGCTTTGAGCCGATCTCGGCCTCGCAGTGATAGACGAACAGCCGCGGCAGATAGAGCATGCCCGCCATCCAGGAGATGACGGCGATCACGTGCAGCGCCTTGATCCACTCATACATGCCGGACGTCCCCGCCTCTCAGACCCCGATCCGCAAAAGGTGGGGATAGTAAGAACTCGTTAAGTTCTCTCGGCGCACACATATCCATCCGCAGGCCTCTTCTCAAATCTAGAATCTTAGATTCTTAAGGTTTGAGTCTTCATGACGGTGGATTTGACTCACGCAACGCTGTCAGGCGCTTTGCGGGCGCTTTTACACATCCATCAACATATCCGGCGCGGTTCCGACGAGCCCGGATAATTCATCCATCTTCAAAGACTTGTGCGAAATTATCGGCAGCTTATGAAAAGGCTTGCCGGTGCTGTCCCGCTTCCCCTTCGCCTGGCTCCGAGACTTGTCCTTTTGGGCAGCGATGTGAAGAAACTTGGCCGTTATCCCGCCCCTGGTGTCGCACAACCCTTTCCGAGGGGTTAAGCTCCACAGAAATTCACAAACTACCCAGCCGTCATCCCGAGCCCTCAATCGAAGAGTTTTCGTGCCGACCTCCAACAATTATTTCCATCTCCATCTGGTTTCCGACTCCACCGGTGAGACCCTGATCACCGTGGCGCGCGCGGTCGCCGCGCAATACGCCAACGTCACGCCGGTCGAGCACGTCTATCCGCTGGTGCGCAGCCAGAAGCAGCTCGATCGCGTGCTCGACGAGATCGAGGAGGCGCCGGGGATCGTGCTGTTCACGCTGCTGGAGAAGGATCTGGTCTCCAGGCTCGAGAACAAGTGCAAGGAGATCAACGTTCCGAGCCTGTCGATCATCGGCCCTGTAATGCAGTTGTTTGAGGCTTACCTTGGCGCGGCAACGACGGGTCGTGTCGGCGCCCAGCACGTGCTCAATGCGGAATATTTCAAGCGCATCGACGCCCTGAACTACACGATGATGCATGACGACGGTCAGCACGTCGACGGCCTGGAAGAAGCCGACGTCGTCCTCGTCGGCGTGTCGCGAACGTCGAAGACGCCGACCTCGATCTACCTCGCCAATCGCGGCATCCGCACCGCCAACGTGCCGCTGGTGCCGGGCATTCCGGTGCCGGCGCAATTGGAGACGCTGACCCGGCCGCTGGTGGTGAGCCTGCATGCGACGCCGGAGCGGCTGATCCAGGTCCGCCAGAACCGCCTTTTGACAATGGGCGCCGATACCAGCAGCGACACCTATATCGACAAGCAGGCGGTGGCGGATGAAGTCGCCTTCGCCCGCAAGCTCAGCGCCAAGCACAATTGGCCTTTGCTCGAGGTGACGCGCCGCTCGATCGAGGAAACGGCGGCTGCGATCATGAAGCTCTATACCGACCGGCAACGTAACCGTCCCTCGGAATGAGTTTTTCGCGATGACTTTCTGGCGCGGCAAATCTCGCTTGATCCTGGCCTCGCAAAGCCAGGCGCGAAAAATGCTGCTGGCGAATGCCGGGCTCGAGTTCGAGGCAAGACCTGCTGATATCGACGAGCGCGGCGTGCAGGAGGCCTCGAAGCTGTCCAGCCCGCGCGAGATCGCGCTGCTGCTGGCCCGTGAAAAGGCGAAAGCGGTCTCGGTTCAACATCCTGGCCGTCATGTCATCGGCGCCGACCAGACCTTGGCGCTCGGCGAGCGACTGTTCACAAAGCCGTCCGGCCGGAATCAGGCGATGGCGCAACTGCGTGATCTCGCTGGCCGCACGCATGAGCTGCACTCTGCGGTCGCCGTAGCGCGTGACGGCGCCGTCCTTTTCGAGGATGTTGCGGTGGCCCGCATGACCATGCGGCAAATGGCTGAGGCTGAACTCTCCACCTATCTCGATGCTGCCGGCGATACCGTCACCACCAGCGTCGGCGCCTATCAGCTCGAAAGCCTCGGAGTGCATCTGTTCGAGAAGATCGAAGGCGATCATTTCACCATTCTCGGCTTGCCGCTGTTGCCGCTGCTTGCGTTCCTGCGGCGCGAGCGGCTAGTTGCGGTTTGAACCGTCAAATGGCTGCGACCTGATGCTGATCCTCGGACTGACCGGCTCGATCGGGATGGGCAAATCCACCACCGCGAAACTGTTCGCGGAGGCCGACGTCCCCGTCTACGACGCCGACGCCGCCGTCCATCAACTCTATGAGGGTGAGGCCGCTCCTGCGATCGAAGCCGTTTTTCCCGGCACCACAGGGAACGGCAAGGTCGATCGTGCAAAACTGTCGGCGCGCGTGGTCGGCGATGCCGCGGCGATGAAGCAGCTCGAGCAGATCGTCCATCCGATGCTCGGCGCCTCGCGCCAGAAATTTTTCGCGGAAGCCGAGGCCAGGAAGGCGCCCGTCGTCGTCCTGGACATTCCGCTGCTGTTCGAGACCGGCGGCGAGAAGCGCGTCGATGCGGTCGTCGTGGTCACGACCTCACCAGAACTTCAGCGCGAGCGCGTGCTGGCGCGCGGCAGCATGGATCCCGAAAAGCTCGATGCCATCATCGCCAAGCAGATGCCCGATGCCGAGAAGCGCAAGCGGGCCGATTTCGTGGTGGATACCTCGCATGGACTCGATCCCGTGCGCGCGCAGATCAAGCACATCCTGGCCGAGGTCGTTAAGATGCCGCAGCGGCGAAGCTGATTCGCTCATCTGACCGGCTCCTGAAGAATATGCGCGAAATCGTTCTCGACACTGAAACAACCGGCCTTGATCCGCTGCGCGGCGACCGCCTGGTCGAGATCGGCTGCGTCGAGATCTTCAATCGCATGCCGACGGGGCAGACCTTTCACCGCTACATCAATCCTGAAAGGGACATGCCGGCGGAAGCCTTCGCGGTGCACGGCTTGTCGAGCGAGTTTCTCGCGACCAAGCCGCTGTTTCACGAGGTCGTCGACGAGTTCCTGGAATTCATCGGCGATGCACCGCTGGTGATCCACAACGCCTCGTTCGACATCAGCTTCATCAATGCCGAGCTCGACCGCATCAAGCGCGCCGCGATCCCGCGCGAGCGGCTGGTCGACACGCTTTTGCTGGCGCGGCGCAAGCATCCCGGCGTGTCGAACCGGCTCGACGATCTCTGCTCGCGCTATGCGATCGACAATACCCACCGCACAAAGCACGGTGCGTTGCTGGACTCCGAGCTGCTCGCGGAAGTCTATGTCGATTTGATCGGCGCCCGGCAGTCGCAGCTCATCCTGGCGTCGGAATCCGAGGAGATTCGTGTCAGGACGAATGGGGACATGCCGCGGCGGCAGCGGCCGGCACCGCTGGCCCCGCGCGTCAGCGAGGCCGAGCGCGCGGCCCATCGGGCCTTCATTGCGACGATGGGCGAAAAGGCGATCTGGAACGAGTATCTCGCGCAGCCGCCGGCTGGCCCAGTCTGACTTAGCCCGTTTGACTTAGCTAACCCATTCCCGATGCGCTGATGGCGATATCGACAGGGACAATCGTCACGCACCTCGTGTAGGTTCATCGTCCGGCAACCTCCGGCCGAAGAGAGAGTGCGCAATGTCCATCCAATCCGCGTCCATCCAGCCTGCCCCAGAAGACACCACCATCGCCACCCTCGTCCCTGAGCTCGATGCCCTCGCCGCGGAGGCAATGGCCGAGTGGAAGGTGCCGGCCGTGACGCTCGCGGTGGTGCAGAATGGCGAGACGGTGCTGCTCAGGGCCTGGGGCCAGCGCGATGTGGAAGCCGCGCTGCCGGCGACGCCGGACACGCAGTTCCTGATCTGCTCGATCACAAAAACCTTCACCGCCACGGCGCTGGCACTGCTAGTCGACGAGGGACGCCTCGACTGGAGAAAGCCCGTCCGCGATTACATCCCCGAATTCCGCCTGCACGATCCGGCCGCCACCGAGCGTGTCACCGTGCGCGACCTGCTCTGCCATCATTCCGGCCTGCCGCGCCACGACTGGATCTGGATTCCCGGCGATCTCTCGCGCGGCGAGATGCTGGCGGCGCTTCGTCACATCGAGCCGGCCCGCGATATCCGGACCGAATTTCAATACAACAACCTCGCCTACAACGTTGCCGGCATCGTCGCAGAGCGCGTCAGCGGTCTGAGTTACGAAGAGTTCGTCCGCTCGCGGCTGACGGACAAGCTGCACATGCCGGTCGGCTTTTCAGCCGAGGAGCATGCCGCGGCCGACAACGCCGCCGTTCCCTATTTGTTGGAGCGCGGCGACGAGCGCCTGCGTGCCAAATTCTTCCCCATTGCAACCACGGCCGCCGGCGCGATCGTCACCTCCGTCGCTGCGCTCGCCAACTGGATGAAATTTCTGTTGGCCGAAGGCGAATTCGAGGGCCAGCGCCTGCTTTCGCCTCAGCTCATCCGGGAGATGCAGTCGCCCCGCGTCTTCGGCGGAGCGCCCGAATTCGAGGAATTCGGCCATGGGCACTACGGGCTGGGCTTCAACCACACCGCCTATCGTGGCGAGCGCGCTGTCGGACATTCCGGCGGCTGGCTCGGCTGGCATACGCTGATGCGCTTGGTGCCCGAGCGGAAGCTCGGCATCGCCGTTTTCACCAACAACGGTGGCAACGTGGTGACGAGCATCCTGATCAACCGCATTCACGATCATCTCGCCGGCAAGCAGCACGTGCCGTGGCTGGACCGTTTCCGCGACATGCGCCGCAAGACGCTGGCGCAGCAGAAGTCGGACGAGGCGCAAAAGCGGGTGGCGTGCAAGCCGGACACGCGGCCGAGCCATGAACTCGCGGACTTTTGCGGCGCCTACGAGCACCCGGCCTATGGCCGTGTCGTCATCACGCTGGGCGGCGACAGCCTGCACTGGGCCTGGCGCGGCACGAAGGCTGCACTGGCCCATCGGCACTACGATTCGTTCCAGCTGCCCTATGTCTACGGCGAGCTGAACCCGGACGATCTCGTGGTCACCTTCACGACCGACCGCGACGGCAACATCGCGAGCCTCTCGGTCCAGCTCGAGGTTCTGGTCACTGACATCGTCTTCACCCGCGCGCCTGCTGGCGAATGCATGGACCCAGCCTTCCGCGCGGCCTGCACCGGCAGCTACACCCGTGGCGAGGCAACTCATGTCGTGACGGAGGATGCCGAGGGCCAGCTGACGCTGAAAATCCCGTTTCAGCCGCTCTACTGCCTGCGACCCTATCAGGGCTCAACCTTCGCAATTCTCCAGCTCGACGGCTACCGCGTCGAATTCCGCCGCGGCCCCACGGGCAACATCGACGAACTCGTCTACCATCAGCCGAACGGCACGTTCATCGCCAAGCGGGCCGAAGCAGCTTCGTAAGGTGGGTTAGCTAGAGCACGATCAGTTTTAGCACCTCTCCCCGCTGGGGAGAGGTGAACGCTGGCAACTCACCTCGAATTAAGTAGGCCTGCCTTAGCTCGGCTTGACCTGACCCTGTGCGGCCATCTGCCGCTCCATGTTCTGCCGGTAGAGGCCGACGAAATCGACCGGATCCAGCATCAGCGGCGGGAACCCGCCGTCACGCACGGCGGTGGCAATGATCTCGCGGGCGAACGGGAACAGGAGCCGCGGGCATTCGATCATGACCAGCGGATGCAGGTTCTCCTGCGGCACATTGACGATGCGGAACACGCCGGCATAGGCGAGCTCGAAGGAGAACATCACCTTGCCGGCGTTTTCGGCCTTGCCCTCGACCGAAAGCACGACCTCGTATTCGTGTTCCGAGAGGTTGTTGGCGTTGACGTTGATCTGGATGTTGATCTGGGGCTGCTGGCTCTGCGGCTGCAGCGAGACCGGGGCGTTCGGATTCTCGAACGACAGATCCTTGGTATATTGCGCCAGCACGTTGAGCTGCGGAGCCTGGCCTGCCTCGGGGGTGCCGTTTCCGTTGGTCATGAAAATGTCTCCTTACCCGAATGGGCCTGATATCGCGGCCGGTTGGCTAACATAGGCCCGCCTCGTTCCACAAGGACGAACGACCCCGGATTCGACCTCGCAGCAGCGTCGAAAAGGGTGGCCCCTTACCCGCTCCCGCTGGGCGGAGCACATCTTAAACGATTGAAGATGCGCGATTTCCCGGCAGGATCCGATTTCCCCTTAAGGATAAAACGCGCTACAATTCGCGCTGTGCCAAAAGGCGCCATTGGCCGGGCAAGATTTCGTGCCTACATCGCTTGATCTGAAGCGGACCTAAAAAGGTGATGTAGCCTTGCCGTTCCTGTATGGAACGGTTGACTGGCCGGACTGATTTCCCCGGCGAAGACCCTGAGCTGAGACCAGAGAGCGAACACGACGTGGACATCTACACCATCATCTTCCTAGCGCTGGCGGTCTTCATTTTCCTGCGCCTGCGCAGCGTGCTGGGGCAGCGAACCGGCAACGAGCGGCCCCCGTTCGACCGCACCGCCCGCAATGCTCTGCAGGGTGCCCAGGACAAGAACGTCGTGACCATGCCGGGCAAGGTGATCGACCAGGCTCCGCTGGCGCCGACCGCCGACGTCACGCAGCCCGCCGACCGCTGGAAAGGCCTGACTGAACCCGGCACAGCGCTGGGCCAGGGGCTGGACGCGATCGTCGAGAAGGACGCGTCCTTCGATCCGCGCCATTTCCTGTCCGGCGCCCGCGGCGCCTATGAGATGATCGTGCTCGCCTTTGCCAATGGCGACCGCCGGTCGCTGCGCGACCTCCTGTCCTCGGAAGTGTTCGAGAGCTTCGACGCCGCGATCAAGGATCGCGAGAAGAACGAGCAAAAGACCGAGACGCGCTTCGTCTCGATCGACAAGGCCGAGCTCGTCGGTGCCGAGATGCGCGACCGCACCGCGCAGCTCACCGTCCGCTTCGTCTCGCAGATGATTTCGGTGACGCGCGACAGGGCCGGCAACATCGTCGATGGGAACGCCGACAAGGTCGCCGACATCACCGACGTCTGGACCTTCGCCCGCGACACCACCTCTCGCGATCCGAACTGGAAGCTGGTTGGCACCGGAAGCGCGCATTAGGGCAGCCCTGACAAATTGCGCGACGGCGCTGTGCGCAGGTGCCGTCGCGCTGTCGTCGTTTTCGATCGGCGCCGAAGCGGCACGCCGTCATCACTACAGCCGCATTGCTCCCGAGATCGCCGCCCCGCCGCCGCGGGCCTTGCCCTACCCTCAGCTCGCCTTGCCGTTCGAGATTCCCGGCGCGCAATATCTGCCGCTCGCCTGGTCCGAGGTGGCCGGCTGGAGCGATGACGATCATCTTGCGGCCTACAAGGCGTTTCGCGCGAGCTGCAAATCGATCGCCGCGCAGCCGCCGCCGGTCGTCGAGCCCAAGATCGTCGAGCCCAAGGCCATTGGCGGTTCGCTCAGCGAGCCGTGCCGGATCGCCAAATCGCTCGAGCTCTCCGACGAGAGCAAAGCGAGGGCGTTTTTCGAAGAGCATTTTTCGCCGCTGCGCATCTCGCGGCTCGGCGAGGCCGATGGTTTCGTGACCGGCTATTACGAGCCGGTGCTCGACGGCTCGCACGTCCAGACCGACGTCTACAATGTCCCGGTCTATCGCCGCCCCTCTAACCTGTTCGTGCGCGGCTTCAAGCAGGATGCGCTGAGCCTGCCCAACAAGGGCCCGGTGTACCGCAAGATCGGTCGCCGCAAGCTGGTGCCCTATTACGATCGCGGCGAGATCGAGGATGGCGCGATCGCGGGCCGCGGCCTCGAGCTCGGCTGGCTCAAGGATCCGACGGACCTGCTGTTCGCGCAGATCCAGGGTTCGGCGCGGATCAAATTCGACGACGGCTCGACGATCCGAATCAACTACGACGCCTATAACGGCTATCCCTATACGGCGGTCGGACGCATCCTGATCGAGCGCGGCATCATCCCGAAAGAGGAGATGTCGATGCAGAAGATCAGGGAGTGGATGGCGCAAAACCCCGACGGCGCCAAGGAGCTCCGCCGCCAGAACCGCTCCTACATCTTCTTCCGCCAGGTCAACCTGTCCGACAAGGACGAGGCGGTCGGTGCGCAGGGTATTCCGCTGACGGCGGGCCGCTCGATTGCGGTCGACAAATCGCTGCATGTCTATGGCACGCCGTTCTTCATCGAGGGCGAGCTGCCGATCGACTCCGAGAAATCGAAGACGCCGTTCCATCGCCTGATGATCGCGCAGGACACGGGATCGGCCATCATCGGCCCCGCGCGGGCCGATCTCTATTTCGGCGCCGGCCAGGAGGCCGGCCGCGTCTCGGGTCGGCTGCGCCACAACATGCATTTCGTGATGCTGGTGCCCAAAAGCCTCGATCCCGTCGCGCGTGGTTCGAGACTGCCCCTGCCCGATCCGCGGCCATCGGCGAAGATCGCAAAGCTGTTTCCGCAAACAGCGCCGGTGCCCGAGCAAAAGGCCGGCGTGGCGCAGGCAGCCAAAGCTTCCGACGCCGCCAAACCTTCCGATGCTGCAAAGTCTGGCGCTGCGGCCTCAACAGTGTCACAAGCCAGGGACGCGGCCCTTGCGGTCGTCAGTCCCGTCCCGCTGCCCGAGCCGCGCCCCGCCATCAAACCCGTTCGCGAGCAGCGCAAGCACGTGCGCCGTCGTACCAGCCCGCAATGAAGCGATCGTCCCGTCCGCCTGTCCTGGACCCGCCACCCTCGCCTCGCCGCCGTGCGCTCAGCGAAGACGAGCGCGCGCTGTGGGAGACGGTTGCGAAGCAGGTCAAGCCGCTCCGAAAACGTCGCGTGACGAAGGCGGAGGCGGCGGCGCGCTCCGAAGTCTTGCCGGCTGCGCCTGCCGCAAGGCATCCAACGCCCGCGAGGCCGATTGTCCCCACGCCGGCGCCTCGCGTGATGAAGCCCGCCGTCCCGCCTTTGGCGCCGCTCGGCAAGCGCGAGCGCACAAAGCTGTCGCGTGGCCGCAGCGAGATCGACGCGCGGCTTGATCTGCACGGCATGACCCAGATGCGCGCCCACCGCGCGCTCTCAGGCTTCCTCCAGCGTGCCCATCACGACGGCCTGACCTTCGTGCTCGTCATTACCGGCAAGGGAAGGACCGGCGGCGAAAGCGGTGTGCTCCGCCGCCAGGTGCCGGAGTGGCTGAGCCTGCCGGAATTCCGCGCCTTCGTCGTCGGTTTCGAGGAAGCCAGCATCGGCCATGGTGGCGAGGGCGCGCTTTATGTGCGGATCAGGCGCGCGAGATATTAGGGAACTCGATTTAGCCGCTGACTCGCTGCGACCTCTCCCGCTTGCGGGAGAGGTCGCGCCGAAGGCGCGGGTGAGGGCTCTCTCCGCATCGGGAGTGTCCCATCGCGGAGACACCCTCTCCCCAACCCTCTCCCGCAAGCGGGAGAGGGAGCGCACCTCCATCGCGGTCGCGAGCAAACGTATCCGTCATTTAAAACGGCCGCACGATTCCGACGCGCGGGATCAGCGTGACGATCAAGCCAAAGACATTCGTCTTGCGATCCTCCGTTGGGATCGGCGTTGTTTCCTGCTTGGCCGGCAGCATCTTCACGGCGTGCAGGATCAGGAACATGCAGACCGCCCAGTTCGAGATCCAGCGCGAATAGTCGAACACCATCGCGAACATCACGACATAGGCGAGGCTGACACCAACGATGCCTGCGATGACGAGACGCCGGTGCGTCTCATCGGCGAGCGCGCGGATCAGGCGCGCGAAATAGCGCCACAGCGGCATGTGCAGCCAGATCAGCAGCGCAAAGACGGGCACGCCGAGAATGTTGTGGGGCATGCGGCCCCAGGTATCCGCAAGCTCCTTCGCCAAGGGCTGGTACCAGATGTAGCTGAATTGCAGGAGATCGGTGCGCGCCGGATCAGCCATCCGGCCCTTGAGGTACGCGACGAAATCGGTCTCCGGTACCGGCATCGTTCCCAGGAACTGCGCGGCGAAGAACAGCACAATGACACAGAGCAGCGCCGCGAGCCCGAACGCGACGTTCGCGCGAGTGATGCCGTGCCCGAGATAATGCCTGACGACGACGATCATGATGATCGTCGGCACATACATCAAGAGATGGATGTGGTGGATCAGGATCAGCACGATCGCGAAAAGCGCGGCCAGCGCAACATAGAGGATCGAGCGCGCCGGGATCAGCAGCAGCACGATCGCGAGTACGCAGCCATAGATGTCGAAATGGCCGAGCGTGTGCATGAAATTCTTCAGGAAGAACGGCGAGCCCGCGATGAACACGAACAGCGGCAGGGTTTTGTCGTTGAGACCGAAGACCCTGCGGAAAAGCTGAACGAACAGTGCAAGCGTCGCCAGCCACGTCACTCCGCCAAGCGCGAACACCAGCCACACCGGCACCTTGGTCGTGAACAGCGCAACGACGGCGCCGATCAGCGCGCGCTTGATGAAACCGAAATGATAGTCGACGAGCAGGTGGATGTAGGGGACGTAAGGCGGCAGCAGGATTTTGTGGATGAAGACGCCGGCGATCACGGCGGTGTTGATCGCGAGCAGCAGCCGCCAGGGGTTTTGCTGGATGCGCGCGATCACGCCGCACCGGAATTGGCGCGGGTTATCTCAGCCGTCGTCCCGGACAAGCTCACGTAGTGAGCGCAGATCCTGGACCCATAACCACAGGATCTAGTTTGGCGAAGATTGGTAACCCGCATCTCGCGCCGCAACTGCTCCCTGTGGTTATGGGTCCCGGCCTTCGCCGGGACGACGACTGATAAATAACGGAGCTTCACCGAATTACAAAATGAACCGGCTCAGATCGGCGTTCTTGGCGAGGTCGCCGATGTGCTTCTGCACGTAGTCGGCATTGATCTGGATGGTCTCGCCGTTGCGGTCGGGCGCGGTGAAGGAGATCTCGTCCAGCACCCGCTCCATCACCGTCTGAAGCCGCCGCGCGCCGATGTTCTCGACCGTCGAATTGACGGCGACCGCGATGTCGGCGAGCGCGTCGATGGCGCCGTCGGTGATGTCGAGCGTCACGCCTTCGGTCTGAAGCAGCGCGACGTATTGCTTGATCAGCGAGGCCTCCGGCTCGGTGAGGATGCGCCGCATGTCGTCGCGGGTCAGCGCCTGCAATTCGACGCGGATCGGCAGGCGGCCCTGCAATTCCGGCAGCAGGTCCGAGGGTTTTGCGACGTGGAAGGCGCCGGAGGCAATGAACAGGATGTGGTCGGTCTTCACCGTGCCGTGCTTGGTCGAGACGGTGGTGCCCTCGATCAGCGGCAGCAGGTCGCGCTGCACGCCCTCGCGCGAGACGTCGCCGCCGACGCGGCCGTCGCGCGCGCAGATCTTGTCGATCTCGTCCAGGAACACGATGCCGTTGTTCTCGACCGCGCCGATCGCCTCCAGCGTAAGCTGGTCGGTGTCCAGGAGCTTGTCAGATTCCTCGTTGACGAGGATCTCGTGCGAGCCCTCGACCGTCAGCCGCCGCGTCTTGGTGCGGCCGCCCAACTTGCCAAAGATGTCGCCGATCGAGATCGCGCCCATCTGCGAGCCCGGCATGCCCGGGATCTCGAACATCGGAAGGCCGCCGCCGGCGGACTGCGTCTCGATCTCGATTTCCTTGTCGTTGAGCTCGCCGGCGCGCAGCTTCTTGCGGAAGGATTCCCGCGTCGCCGAGCTGGCATTGGCCCCGACGAGGGCATCCAGCACGCGCTCCTCGGCGGCGAGCTGGGCGCGGGCCTGCACATCCTTGCGCTTCTTCTCGCGCACCTGGGCGATGGCGACCTCGACGAGATCGCGCACGATCTGCTCGACGTCGCGGCCGACATAGCCGACCTCGGTGAATTTTGTGGCCTCAACCTTGAGGAACGGCGCGTTGGCGAGCTTGGCCAGCCGCCGCGCGATCTCGGTCTTGCCGACGCCGGTCGGGCCGATCATCAGGATGTTCTTCGGCAGCACCTCCTCGCGAAGATTGCCGGTGAGCTGCTGGCGTCGCCATCGGTTCCGGAGCGCGATCGAGACGGCGCGCTTGGCCTCGGACTGGCCAACGATGAAACGGTCGAGTTCGGAAACGATTTCGCGGGGGGAGAAGTCTGTCATGGGACCTTAGCTAGGGTCAGAAACCGGCCGGGACAAGCCGCAATTTGCAGGGGTCAGATGATCGGCGGACCGGATTGCCATTGTTTCACGGCCTCGATCGGATGGACCAGCATCAGAATATTCAGCGTCAGATTGTCGCGAATATGGAGCGCCATCATGATCTCGAAGACGAGCCCGAGCAGGACGATGATCTTGACCGGCAGAGTGCGCGCCGCGAGGAAGCCGAGCACCATGAACAGCGTGTCGGAGACCGAATTGACGATGCTGTCGCCGTAATAATCCAGCGAGATCGTGCCGGCGCGATAGCGCTCGATGATGAAGGGCGAGTTCTCGACGATCTCCCAGGTGCCTTCGATCAGCATGGCGACGATCAGCCGCGCCGGCCAGGACAAACTCGGAAAGCTGAGTGGCAGGAACGGCAGGCGCGCGAACAGCAGCCAGGTCAATCCGTAGAACAGGAAGCCATGGAGGATGTGGGAGAAGCTGTACCAGTCGGCGATGTGCTGGGAATTCTCCGAGCTGTTCACCACGCCGTGCCAGAGCTTGACATAGCCGCAGGTGCAGATCGGCACCCGGCCCATCGCAAACAGGATCGAGGCTTGCAGCGCCAGCAGCAGCAATGCGATTGCGACCCAGTGCACCGGCAACAGGGTGGGTGTGGTTGTGCTCGTGCTGCGGGCCAGCGTCATTCTGGCTAGCCGCTCGACAGGCTTTCGATCGTCACGTTGCGGTTGGTGTAGACGCAGATGTCGGCGGCGATGTCGAGCGAGCGGCGGACGATGGTCTCGGCGTCCTTGTCGGTGTCGAGCAGGGCGCGGGCCGCGGCCAGCGCGTAGTTGCCGCCCGAGCCGATCGCCATGACGCCGGCCTCTGGCTCCAGCACGTCGCCGGTCCCGGTCAGGACCAGGGAGACGTCCTTGTCGGCCACGATCATCATGGCTTCCAGCCGCCGCAGGTACCGGTCGGTGCGCCAGTCCTTGGCGAGCTCGACCGCGGCCCGGGTCAGCTGCCCCGGATACTGCTCGAGCTTGGATTCCAACCGCTCAAAGAGCGTGAAGGCGTCGGCGGTCGCACCCGCAAAGCCGCCGATCACGTCGCCCTTGCCGAGCTTGCGGACCTTTTTGGCGTTGGACTTGATCACGGTCTGGCCGATCGAGACCTGGCCGTCGCCGCCGACCACCACCCGGCCGCCCTTGCGGACGGTTACGATCGTAGTGCCGTGCCAGACCGGCGAGCTGTTCTGGGAATCCTGCATGAACTACCTCGTTGTCCGGCCTGATTTAGGCGGTCCGGCCCAAGGGCACAACAGGCGTACAACAGGCCGCTCCGGCCCTAAATTCGCTCACCATAGGCCGAAGTAGAGCCCTGCTGGGAGCATCCCGCAGTAGCGAAGGCGTCATTTGGCTGTTAAAAGACCGCCGTTTTCGGCCCTAACCAGCATGATCCGGAAAAGTGGGCACCGGTTTTCCGAGGAGATCATGCTCACATTATGAGTGAAAGCTCGCTTCAATGCGCACCGCGACGATCAAGCGCAAGACCAAGGAAACCGACATCGAGGTATCCGTGAACCTCGATGGATCCGGCGTGTCCAATATTGCGACCGGAATCGGCTTTTTCGACCATATGCTCGATCTCCTCGCCCGCCATTCCCGCATCGACCTCACGGTCAAGGCGGTGGGCGACCTGCACATTGATTATCACCATACGACCGAAGACACCGGCATCGCGCTCGGCCAGGCCGTCAAGCAGGCGCTCGGCAACATGGCGGGCATCACCCGCTATGCCAGCGTCCACATGCCCATGGACGAGACGCTGTCGCGGGTCGTCATCGACATCTCGGGCCGTCCGGTCCTGGTGTTCAAGGCCGACTTTCCCCGCGACAAGATCGGCGAGTTCGACACCGAGCTCGTGCGCGAGTGGTTCAACGCCTTCGCCATGAACGCCGGCGTGACTCTCCACGTCGAGACCCTATATGGCGAGAACAGCCACCATATCGCCGAATCCTGCTTCAAGGGTCTGGCGCGGGCGCTGCGCACCGCCGTGGCGATCGATCCGCGGGCGGCGGGCGAAGTGCCCTCCACCAAGGGTTCGCTCGGCGGCTGACATCTCCGTCTTGCGGCGATGAGCGCCGCCGGCGGTATCAAATATCTTCTGAGAACGGGGCATCCGACATGCCTGCCTACACAGTTCATGCTCCCGGCCCCAGCGGCGCGGACCTGCGCGCGATGGACAACTTCGTCTTCGTGCGCGACGGCTTTCATGTCTGGGCGATGATCTACGGCCCATTCTGGCTGTTGTGGCACCGGCTGTGGCTGGCGCTGCTCGGCTGGGTGATCCTCTTCGCCGCGTTCCAGGCTGGGCTTTCGAGCGTTGGCGTCGGCCGCTCCTCGATCTTCTTTGCCGATATTGTCCTCGCCCTCCTGATGGGCCTCGAGGCGTCGAGCCTGCGCCGCTGGACGCTGTCGCGCGGCAATTGGCGTCAGCTCGACGTCGTCATCGGCGACGATCGCGACACCGCCGAGCGCCGCTTCTTCGAGCGCTGGAGCCAGAAGCAGCGCGGCATCGTCAATGATCAATGGGCCGTCGATCGTGGCGGTCCGCCCCCGACCCGCTCCGTCCCGGGTCAGCCGTTCTCGAACCCGCCGCCGCTTCCGTCCGGTGGCATCATTGGATTGTTTCCAGAACCGGGAGGGTCACGATGAGCGTCGCCATCATCGATTACGGTTCGGGCAATCTGCATTCCGCCGCAAAAGCCTTCGAGCGCGCCGCGCGCAGCCTGGAGGACGGGCAGAAGGTCTTCGTGACGAGCGATCCGGATCAGGCCTACGGCGCCGATCGTCTCGTGCTGCCCGGTGTCGGCGCCTTCGCCGATTGCCGTCGCGGGTTAGATGCCGTCAACGGCATGGTCGAGGCGATCACCGAAGCGGTGCGCGTGAAGGCGCGGCCGATGTTCGGCATCTGCGTCGGCATGCAGCTGTTCGCGAGCCGCGGCAAGGAGCATGTCGTCACCGAAGGCCTGAACTGGATTGCCGGCGACGTCGAAAAGATCACGCCGCGCGATGAAAACCTGAAGATCCCGCACATGGGCTGGAACACGCTCGACGTCCTGCGCGAGCATCCGGTGCTGGAAAAGCTGCCGCTGGGGCCGAAGGGCCAGCACGCCTATTTCGTGCACTCCTACCACCTCAATGCCGCCAACGAAGCGGACGTGCTTGCGCGCGCCGACTATGGCGGGCCGGTCACGGCGATCGTGGCCAAGGACACCGCCATCGGCACCCAGTTTCACCCCGAGAAGAGCCAGCGCTTCGGCCTCGCTTTGATCTCGAACTTTTTGAGATGGAAGCCGTGATCCTCTTCCCCGCTATCGACCTCAAGAACGGTCAGTGCGTGCGCCTGGAGCAAGGCGACATGGCGCGCGCCACCGTGTTCAACCTCGATCCCGCAGCGCAGGCGCAGAGCTTCGCCGCGCAAGGGTTTGAATATCTCCACGTCGTCGATCTCGACGGTGCCTTCGCCGGCAAGCCCGTGAACGCGCAAGCCGTCGAAGCCATGCTGAAGACGATCAAGATGCCGGTTCAGCTCGGCGGCGGCATTCGCGATCTTGCGACCGTCGAAGCCTGGCTGGCCAAGGGCATCACCCGCGTCATCATCGGCACGGCTGCCGTGAGGGATCCGGAGCTGGTGAAGAGCGCTGCGAGGAAATTTCCGGGCCGCGTCGCCGTGGGGCTCGATGCCCGCGACGGCAAGGTCGCCGTCGAAGGCTGGGCCGAGACCTCGCAGGTGACGGTGCTCGAGATCGCGCAGCGTTTCGAGGATGCCGGCGTTGCCGCCATCATCTTCACCGACATTGCCCGCGACGGCCTGCTCAAGGGCCTGAACCTCGATGCGACCATCGCGCTGGCGGATAGCATCTCCATCCCCGTGATCGCCTCGGGCGGCCTCGCCTCGATCGAGGACGTCAAGGCGATGCTGACGCCGCGGGCGAAAAAGCTTGCGGGTGCGATCGCCGGCCGTGCGCTCTATGACGGCAGGCTCGATCCGGCTGCGGCGCTCACCTTGATCCGCAACGCGCGCGCCGCCTAGGAGACATCAGATGTTCAAGGTGCGCGTGATCCCCTGCCTCGACGTCAAGGACGGCCGGGTCGTCAAGGGCGTCAACTTCGTCGACTTGCGCGATGCGGGCGATCCCGTCGAGGCGGCGATCGCCTATGACGCCGCCGGCGCCGACGAGCTCTGCTTTCTCGACATCACCGCGACCCATGAGAACCGCGGCATCATGCTGGACGTGGTCCGGCGCACGGCGGAAGCCTGCTTCATGCCGGTCACCGTCGGCGGCGGGGTGCGCAAGGTCGACGATATCAAGACGCTGCTGCGCTCGGGCGCCGACAAGGTCTCGATCAACAGTGCCGCGGTGTCGCGGCGCGAGTTCGTCAAGGAAGCCGCCGAAAAGTTCGGCGAGCAGTGCGTGGTGGTCGCGATCGACGCCAAGCGCGTCAAGCGCCCCGGCGGCTCCGACCGCTGGGAGATTTTCACCCATGGCGGGCGCAACTCGACCGGCATCGATGCCATCGAATATGCCCAGGAGGTGGTGTCGCTGGGGGCTGGTGAAATCTTGCTCACCTCGATGGACCGCGACGGCACCAGGCAGGGCTTTGACATCCCGCTGACCCGGGCGATCGCCGACAGCATTCCCGTCCCCGTGATCGCCTCGGGCGGCGTCGGCAATCTCGATCACCTCGTCGACGGCATCCGCGACGGCCATGCCACCGCGGTGCTGGCGGCGTCGATCTTCCACTTCGGGGAATTTACCATCCGCGAGGCCAAGGACCATATGGCCAGGCGCGGCCTGCCGATGCGGCTGGATGCCTGACGACTCCACTTCGTAAAAATGCTACACAGGCAAGCCTGGACCGGCCCTGTGAGGCTGGCGTGTGTTTCTGAGTATTTCGTATGTCGCGTTTCACGATCCACGATCTGGCCGCAACCATCGATGCCCGCGCCGCGGCTGGTGGCGAGGTGTCCTATACCCGCAAGCTCCTGGACAAGGGAGCGGAACATTGCGCGAAAAAGTTCGGCGAGGAAGCAGTCGAAACCGTAATCGCAGCAGTCGAAAACGATCGCGCGCATCTGATCGCTGAAAGCGCCGACCTGCTCTACCACTTCCTTGTGCTGCTCAAGGCGCGTGGCGTAAAGCTGGAAGAGGTCGAGGCGGCGCTGGACAAGCGGACGTCAATGTCAGGGTTGGAAGAGAAGGCTTCGCGCAAGAGCGAGTAGCAAAAGCGAGTAGAAAGGCTGCGTCATGGATATCCGCGCACCCGAGCAGCAGTACAATCCGTACCGCGTCTACACGCGCGAGCAGTGGTCGCGGTTGCGCGACGATACGCCGATGACGCTGGAGCCGGGCGAGTTCGACCGCCTCCGTTCGATGCATGACCGCCTCGATTTGCAGGAGGTCGAGGACATCTACCTGCCGCTGTCGCGCCTGCTCTCGATCTATGTCGACGCCATGCAGCGCCTGTATTATTCGCAGCGCCAGTTCCTCAACATCCGCGATCGCAAGATGCCCTACATCATCGGCGTCGCTGGTTCCGTCGCGGTCGGAAAATCCACCACGGCCCGCGTGCTTCAGGCGCTGCTCGCCCGCTGGTCGCCGCGGCCGAAGGTGGATCTGATCACCACGGACGGCTTTCTCTATCCCAATGCCGTGCTCGAGCGGCAGGGCATCATGCAGAAGAAGGGTTTTCCGGAGAGCTACGACCTGCCGCTGCTGCTCGGCTTCCTTTCCGACATCAAGGCCGGCCGCCACCCCGTGCGCGCGCCGGTCTATTCGCATCTGACCTACGACATCGTGCCGAACCAGTGGGCCGAGATCGACCAGCCGGATATTTTGATCGTCGAGGGCGTCAACGTGCTGCAGACCGGCAAGCTGCCGCGTGACGGCAAGGCGGTGCCAGTCGTCTCCGACTTCTTCGATTTCTCGGTCTATATCGACGCCGACGAGGCGGCGCTGCGGCAATGGTACGTCAAGCGCTTCCTGGCGCTGCGTGACACCGCGTTCACCAATCCAAAGTCCTACTTCAACCGCTATGCGCTGCTCTCCGACGATGAGGCCACCGCCACCGCGATCGCGATCTGGGAGCGCACCAACCTCGCCAATCTCGAGGACAACATCCTGCCCACCCGCCCCCGCGCGACGCTGATCCTGAAGAAGGGCGCCGACCATGTGGTGGAAAGCGTGGCGCTGCGACGGCTGTAGTTTTTGCTTTGTAGGGTGGGCAAAGGCGCGCTCTTCGCGCGCCGTGCCCACCATCCATCCGCGGTGTCGAACGTGAATGGTGGGCACGGCGCAAGTGCGCCTTTGCCCACCCTACGGCTCCGTCGATTGTGGCTACACCGCCAGGTGCCTTGACGCCGCCAGCCCCGCCAGCGCCTCTTCCAGCTTCTCGCGGTCGAGCGGCTTGATCAAAAATCCGTCCATGCCCGCTTCGAAACAGGCATAGCGGTCTTCCACCAGCGTGTTCGCGGTCAGCGCCAGGATCGGCGTGCGGCGGCCGCCCTCGCCTGCTTCATGCGTGCGGATGCGCATTGCCGCTTCGATGCCGTCGAGCTGCGGCATCTGGATATCCATCAGCACGAGATCATACGGCGTAGCCGCCGATTTCGCCGCGAGCCAGGATTCCAGCGCCGCTTCGCCATGGGTCGCGATCACGACGCGATGCCCAAGCCGCGTCAGCAGCGATCGCATCAACAGCGCGTTGATCTCGTTGTCTTCAGCGACCAGGATCGACAGACCCTTTGTCACGGCGGTCGGCGTCACGGGTGCCTCGGCCGGCGGCTCCGGCGCAAGCTCGGGCGAAGCGACCTCCGGCGTCAGCGACAGGCGTGCGGCCAGCGAGGCGGCGCGCAGCGGCTTCACCAGATAACCCGTGAAGGCCGGCGACAAGGCCTCGTGCCGCGTGGCGGGCGTGAGCAGCACCAGCCGTTGCACGGCGTGGCTGCGGGCCGCATCGCCGAGCCGCGCCGCCACCTCCGGACCGAGCGCGCGATCGATCAGCACGGCATGCCAGGAGCGCTCCGGCAGCAACGCCAGCGCCACGTCTACGTCCGAAACCGTGCAGGTCTGGCCGCCCCAGCGCTCCAGCCGCCGCGCGACCAGCGAGGCCTCGATGCCGGAGCCAGCGATCAGCAGAATCGATTTGCCGGTGAGGTCGGGACTCGGGAACGTCGCCTGTCCCGCGCTTGCCTCGACGGGCGTGAGCGGAATCGAGACCGCGAAGGTCGATCCCCTGCCCGGCTCGCTCTCCAGCGTGATCCGGCCGCCCATGCGCTTGACGATGCGCTCGCTGATCGCAAGGCCAAGGCCGGTGCCGCCATAGGTGCGCGCGACGCGCTCGTCGGCCTGCTCGAATTCGCGGAAGATGCGCGACTGCGCCTCGGGCGCGATCCCGATGCCGGTGTCGCGCACCAGAAAGCTGATTTCGTTCGGCCACAGGCCGGGCTCGACGATCAGCGCGACGCCGCCGTGCGAGGTGAACTTGATGGCATTGCCGGCGAGGTTGAGCAGCACCTGGCGCAGCCGCGCGGCATCGCCGACGACGTCGAGCGGCAGGCGCTCGTCGACGTAAGCCGCGATCTCGAGGTCTTTTGCCTGCGCGCGCGGCGCCAGCAGCTCGGTGGTCTCCTCGATCAGGGTCGACAAAGCGAAGGGCCGCTGCTCGAGGTCGAGCTTGCCGGCCTCGATCTTGGAATAGTCGAGCAGCTCCTCGATCAGCGCGGTCAGCGCTTCGCCCGAGGTTTTCACAGCCCGCGCGTAGGTCGTCTGCTCCGGCGTCAGCGTGGTGTCGAGCAGCAGGCTGCTCATGCCGATGATGCCGTTGAGCGGCGTGCGGATCTCGTGGCTCGCCATCGCGAGGAAGCGCGACTTGGCGCGGTTGGCCGCATCGGCCTGGTCGCGGGCCTCCGAAAGCGCGCGCTCGGTCTCGGTGCGATCGGTGACGTCGCGGCCGACGCTCTGCAGCTCGGCCGGCTGGCCGGCGTCCAGCCGCACAAAACCCTCGCGCCAGGCGATCCAGCGTGCGCCGATCGGGGTTGCGATCCTCTGGTCGTGGACGCGTGTGCCGTTACTCTCGAGCGCGCCGTCGCCCTGCTCCAGCACGTCGAAATTGAAGCGCGTGCCGACAAGTGCGCCGCGCGCCTGCCCGGCAAGCTCGCAATAGGCGTCGTTGGCAAAGGTGATGCGCCCCTGGTGATCGCGCAGCACGATGAGATCACCTTGCGATTCGAAGAGACTGCGCGCGCGCTCTTCCGCCTCTTTCAGCTCCCAATTGCGATCGACCAGCGCCTCGTTATGTGTCGCGAGCGTACGCAGCCGCTTGTTGACGAAGCGCAGCCGCATGCTGAGCGTGGCAAGCCCAAGGCAGGCGAGGGCGAACAGGAAGCTCGCGCCGATCGCAAAGGCGTTGGGATCGTAGCCGGACTTCTCGGCCCGGCTGCCGGCGATGAAGCCGTAGGCGCCGCCGAACGTCGCCGAAAAGATCATGAAGGAGCGGATCGCGAAGGCGATCCTGGGATGGCGGCGCCTGAAGCGGCGCATGCGCACTTTGATCCGGAACGAGCGACCCATCGCCAAAGATCCTGACTCTGCCTAAAATACTTCTGCCCGCCCTCGGTGACGATGTGTCATCCAACCTTGCGAACAGTTTGAGGTTTTGCGGTCGGCTCAAAACAAGGTTGATGAGACGTTAACGCCTCAGAGCGAGGCAGCCTGCAGATGGCGGTGCCCACCGGCAGCACCGACGATCAGCGCGGCGGCATCGCGGGCCGAGAACGTCTTGGACCGCACATAGATGCGGTAGTCCGCCGGCCCTGCGCCCGAGAGATAGATCACCGGGCTGTCGCGGCTCGGATGCGCGGAGATCGCGACGAGGCGCGTTGCCGCGCTGGCCTGGCAGGCGTCCGTCTCGGCGGTCGGGGTGTCGTCGACGAGGACGAAATCCGCAGCTTCTGCCGTCTCGGTGATCTGTACGCGGACGGTGGCGCGGGTGGGGTCGTCGGTGAAGGCAACATGCAGGCCGGCCGTCCAGGGGACCGATGCGAGCTCGACCGGAGTCTCGCCGAAGGCGATGCAGGGATGCGATGCCGATCCGGTACCGCCACGCACGAACACCGCCGCCGCCATCAAGGGAACAACCGAAGCCAGGATCTTGAAACGCAACATGACACTCTACTCGCCCGAGGACTCGCCCCAAGAACGCGCCCAAGGCCCAGGGAACGGCCGTGATGAACGCGTGGCCCTTATGGTTTGCAGAGCGTAAAGGAAACTCGTTACCGTCGGGTTGATACGAATGGTCGTCACGCCAGCTGGCGCACATCCTCCGCGAGTGCGCGGTAGGAGAGCGCCTCGGCGAGATGCAGCCGGCCGATCTTGTCGGCATTGTCGAGGTCGGCCAGCGTTCGCGCCACCCGCAGCACGCGGTGATAGCCGCGCGCCGACAGCCGCATGGTCTCGGCGGCATCGCGCAGCAGCTTTTGGCCCTGCGCGTCGGGTTTTGCGATTTCTTCCAGCACCGAGGCCGGCGCCTCGGCATTGGTGCGCACGTTCGGCAATCCCGCGGCCTGATAACGTGCGAGCTGAACGTCGCGGGCCGCGGCGACGCGCGCGGCGACCTCGGCGGAGCCTTCCGCCGGTGGCGGCAGGATCAGGTCGGCTGCGGTCACTGCCGGCACCTCGATACGCAGATCGATGCGGTCCATCAGGGGACCGGAGATGCGCGCCTGATAGTCCGCGGTGCAGCGATCGATGCGGCCGCGCTTGCAGGCATAGCCCGGCTCGAAGGCGTTGCCGCAACGGCACGGATTCATCGCCGCGACCAGCATGAAGCGGGCAGGGTAGGTGACGCGGTGATTGGCGCGCGACACCGAGACCTCGCCGTTCTCCAGCGGCTGGCGCAGCGAATCCAGCACGCGCGGGTCGAACTCCGGAAGCTCGTCGAGAAACAGCACGCCCTGATGCGCGAGCGAGATCTCGCCGGGCTTTGCGCGCATGCCGCCACCGGTCAGTGCGGCCATGCTGGCGGAATGATGCGGCGAGCGGAACGGCCGCCGCGCGGTCAGTGCGCCGCCTTGGATTTCGCCGGCGACGGAGGCGATCATCGAGACTTCCAGAAGTTCGCCCGGCGACAGCGGCGGCAGGATCGAGGGCAGGCGGGCGGCCAGCATCGATTTGCCGGCGCCGGGCGCGCCGATCATCAGCAGGTGATGTCCGCCGGCCGCCGCGATCTCCAGCGCGCGCTTGGCGCTCTCCTGGCCCTTGATGTCACGCAGGTCGAGCGGGGAGGGTGCCGCCTCGTGCACCTTCGGTGAGGGCCGCGACAGCACCTGCGTGCCCTTGAAGTGGTTGGCGATCTGGATCAGCGAGCTGGCGGCGATGATCTGGATGTCCGGGCTCGCCCAGGCGGCTTCCGAGCCGCAGGCCGCCGGACAGATCAGTCCCTCCTCGCGGGTATTGGCGCCGATCGCGGCCGGCAGCACGCCGGCGACCGGTGCGATCGAGCCGTCGAGGCCGAGCTCGCCGAGCACCGTGAAACCCGTGAGGGCATCCGGCGGGATGGCGCCGATCGCCGCCATCAGCCCAAGCGCAATCGGCAGGTCGTAATGGCTGCCTTCCTTGGGCAGATCGGCCGGCGCCAGATTGACGATGATCCGCCGCGCCGGCAGCGCGAGCCCCGAGGCGATCAGCGCCGAGCGCACCCGCTCGCGGGCCTCCGAGACCGCCTTGTCCGGAAGACCGACGATGGCAAAGGCCGGCAAGCCGGGCGCGACCTGCACCTGCACGTCGACCGCGCGGGCCTCGATCCCCTCAAAGGCGACGGTAGAAACCCGCTGAACCATGCTCGAACCAGCCTGCCCTCATGCACAATCGAGGGTAGCAGGCGGCCGTTCGGCTTGCAAGAACAATACGGGAACATTAGCCCGGCCCCCCGAGCCCTTCCTAACGAGGCGTAAACGGGACGGGGACAGTAAGCCTCGAATGCGAGCCGATCCGCTCAGCACATCCCAACGAATGTTGGGTACCTGTAGAGACGCGGGATGGGCCGTGATCTAACAAGTGAAAAATCGAGATGCTTGCAAATCGCCGGAGAAGCGAACGTCGGGTGTGCAGTCGGCTTGCCAAGATTTATTTTGGCTCGGGGTCGCTGCCGAGGGATTGCACGGTCACGGATATTTCCGATGGCGGTGTGAAAGTGGTGGCGGAGTTTCTGGAAGTGCCGCCGCAGTTCACCATCATCTTCGCGCCGGACTATTCCCGCCAGTGCCAGCTCCGCTGGCGCATCGGCTGCGAATTCGGCGCCGAATTCATCGACTAGGCGATCGCTTCCATATCCCCGGACCTCATCCTGAGGAGACCGCGAAGCGGTCGTCTCGAAGGATGACTGGGGGCGCGCTCTCGCTTGCGGCCGTCCTTCGAGACGCGCGCAAGAGCGCGCTCCTCAGGACGAGGCCGACAAATGACGGCCGATATGATTCAAATCTCGAAAACGCAGCAATAGGCCGCGCAACTGCGCGTTCCTTAACGGGAAATTAGCGTTAATCGGGAAAGCATCTCTGATCAGTCGCCGACGGTAGATCAGAGTATGTCCCAGCGTTCGTCCCTCGTCTCTTCCCCGGCGCGATTGCTGCTGTCCGCGCTTCTCGCGCTCGGGCTTTGCGGCTGCCAGACAACGGGGCTCGAGGACATCACCGGCGCGCTCGGCGTCAAGTCGGAAAAGACCCGCGAGGCCAAGCCCGATATCGACGCGCTCCGCGAGCGCTACCGCGCCACGCCAAGCGATCCCGAGATCGCGCTGCAATACGGCAAGGCGCTGCGCGAGAACGGCCAGCGCTCGCAGGCGGTCGCCGTGCTCGAGCAGGCCGTGCTCACCCACGCCAACAACAAGCCGCTGCTTGCGGCTTATGGCCGCGCGCTCGCCGACAATGGTAATTTCCAGCAGGCCTTCGACGTGCTGAACCGCGCGCATACGCCGGAGGATCCCGACTGGCACATCCTGTCGGCGCAAGGCGCGGTGCTCGATCAGCTCGGCCGCAACGAGGAGGCGCAGCAATATTACGGCAGCGCCCTGAAGATCGTGCCGGACGAGCCGTCGGTGCTGTCCAATCTCGGCCTGTCCTATATGCTGCAGAACAATCTGCCCAAGGCGGAGGCGACGCTGCGGCGGGCCCATGAGCGCGCGCCGCAGGACGCGCGCATGCGGGCCAATCTCGCGCTCGTGGTCGGATTGCAGGGCCGCCAGGCCGAGGCCGAGGGCATCGTGAAGGCCGATCTGCCGCCGGACGAGGCCCAGGCCAAGGTCACGGCGCTCCGCCAGCTCCTCACCAAGAAGCAGCAGCGGGCGGAGAAATAGCCCGATGCGGCCAACCTGATTCTACTGCGTCACAAGCACTCTCATGAGGGTCTGGCGACGCAGTAAGACTACGACGCCTTGCGATGCGGCGCGGATTCGCGCTTCGGCTTGCCCTTCAGCCTCTTCAGCAGCGGTGCCAGCAGCGACTGCCTCGGCTTCTTGACTTCGCCGCGTCCGGCAAGCCGGTTGGCGAGGTTCTGGAACGTCTCGGCGGTGCGGTGGCTCTTGGAGACCTCCGCGATCATCTGGCCGTTATTGGCGGCCGTCGAGAACAGCCTTGAATCGAACGGAATGACCGCGACCGGCTGGCTTTCCATGGTCTTGGCGAACGCCTTGACCTCGATCTCCGCGCGCTTGTGCATGCCGACCTGGTTGAGGCAGTAGAGCGGCGGCCGATCGTTCGGCCGCGCGGCCTTCAGAACGCTCAGCATGTTCTTGGTGTTGCGCAGATTGGCGAGATCGGGCTCGGCCACGATCACGATGTCGTCGGCGTTGATCAGCGCGCGGCGCGTCCAGCCCGACCATTGATGGGGCACGTCGAGCACGATGCAGGGCGTGGTCATGCGCAACGTGTCGAACACGGCGTCGAAGGCTTCGGCGCCGAAATCATAGACGCGGTCGAGGCTCGCGGGTGCGGCCAGCAGGCTGAGGCGCTCGGTGCATTTGGCGAGCAGGCGCTCCATCAGCGCGGTGTCGGGGCGCTCCTGCGTCAGCACCGCATTGGCGATGCCCTGCACCGGATCCTGGTTGTAGTCGAGGCTCGCGGTCCCGAAGGCGAGATCGAGATCGATCACGACCGAATCGAGCGCCAGATCGCGCGCGATGGTCCAGGCGACGTTGTGCGCGACCGTGGATGCGCCGACGCCGCCCTTGGCGCCGACCACCGCGATGACGCGGCCGGTGATGATGGCTTCCGAGGCCGAGAACAGGCTGCAGATCGAGCGCACCACGTCGATGGTCTCGATCGGTCCGATCACGTAGTCGTTGACGCCGCGGCGCACCAGCTCGCGATAGGGCGCCTCGTCGCTGGGATTGCCGATCACGACCACGCGGGTGCCTGGATCGCAGACGCCGGCGAGATCGTCGAGCCCTTCGAGGATGTCGCGCGTGCCGTCGGATTCGATCACGATCACGTTCGGCGTCGGCATCGTGCTGTAGGCCTCGACCGCCGCAGCAAGCCCACCTTCCTTGACGGTGAGATGGGCTTTCGCGAGCCGGCGGTCCTGGCCGGCCGCGGTGATCGCGTCATAGGTCTGCTCGGTCTCGCAAAACGCCTGCACAGAGACCCGCGGGACCGGCGCAATGTGTTCGTCGGGGTGCTGCGGATCGTCGGCGTCGTCTTCGTACTGGCCGCTCATTGTCATTTGCCCGTGTCGCTGAGTTTGGCCTTGTCGGCTTCGGGATAGGTTGTCGAGGTCGGCATGCCCTTGCGGTACCGGTCGAACGCGATCGCGCGCCGCTGTGCATAGGCAGGCGTTTCGGCGCGCGGCTGCTCGAGATCGGCGGGGTTGTCGATCATCGCGGCGAGGTTGCGCTGCGTCGCGCAGCCGAGGTTGAAGTACGGCCTGTTCTCGTTGTAGCCGGGGTCGAAGATCGACGGCCCGGTATCCTCCGGCCACAGCCCGCAGGGACCTGCGACCGCGGCGATCTTCGAATAGCTCAGCCGGATGGTCGGCAGCAGGGCGGCATCGTCGGGGCGATAGGTGCGCTGCACGATGCCGCGTGCGGGGACGCCGCCGGCCGCCAGCACCGAGCGGATTTCGTGGTAGGTCGCAGCCGCAGCGCGTGCGTTCTTGGTGTCGACGGGGACGTCGACCACGACGGCGCCGGTGCCTTCATGCGCCCAGTCCCGCGCGATACCCATGACGTCGGCGCGCTGCGCTTCCGACAGGCCACCGCGGGCCTGGCCGACGAAGACCACGATCGAGCGCTTGGCCTCCTGCACCGCGATCGGATGGCGCTGGCGATAGTCGGTCGGCACCGTCTGGGTGACGACCTCCTCGGTGGTGTTGCACGCACCGAGCATGACGGAGAGCCCCATCAGCGCGACTGCGAGGCGCAGCTTGTTGCGGCAATCGACCGGTAGTCTCGTCATCGCTTCATCCCCCTCGTGTTGAAGCTTCGTTCGTCTCAGTCGATGATGAAGCCGAAATCGCCCTGGTAGCCGGTGACGGGATCGACGTGGCTGGCGATGCCGTACAGACGGTTCATGCGGCCGAGCAGCGCCGATTGCGAATCCGATGGCGGCGCAAACCCGTCATTGGGCCGGGACAGTTCCTTCTGCGCGACCGCGCGCACGACATAGGGCGTCACGATCACCATCAGCTCGGTTTCGTTGTTCACGTAGTCCTGGCTGCGGAAGAGCTGGCCGAGGACCGGGATCTGGTCGAAGCCGGGCAGCCCGTTGATCGCCTGCTTGGTCTGCTGCTGGATCAGGCCGGCCATCGCCATCGAGCCGCCCGACGGAATCTCGAGCGAGGTCTCGGCGCGGCGGGTCTGGATCGAGGGGATCGTGACGGAGCTCGTGGAGCTCGAGGAGATCGACTGCGAGACGGTGATCGCGTTGGTGTTCGACAGCTCCGAGACCTCGGTCATCACGCGCAGGCTGATGCGGCCTTCGCTCAGCACCACCGGCGTGAAGTTCAGCGAGATGCCGAACTTCTTGTAGGAGATCTGCGTGGTGCAGACATGCGTGACGGGATCGCAGGCATAGCCTCCCGGAATCGGGAATTCGCCGCCTGCGATGAAGGTCGCTGATTCACCCGAGATCGCGGTCAGGTTCGGCTCCGCCAGCGTCTTCACGACACCGGCGGTTTCCATGGCGCGGATGGTTGCGGCGACCGTGACATTGCCCTTGGCGAGGGCGCCTAGCCCGAGCCCGTTGCCGCTGACCAGCGGCCCGCCACTCACCGTGAACGGGTTGGAATTGTTGAAGCTCACGACCGCCGTGCCGGCATTCAGGCTGGCGCTGAGGTCGACGCCCATCTGCTTGATGATGTCGCGGCGCATCTCGGCGACCACGACCTTCAGCATCACCTGGTCGCGGCCGCGCACGACGATGTTGTTGACGACCTTGTCGGCGCCGCCGACCAGTTTTGCGGCGACGTCACCGGCCTGCTGCGCTTCAACCGGGCTCGACACCGACCCGGTCAGCATGACGCCGTCGCCGACGCCTTCGATCTGGAGGCCCGGCATCGACTGCCGGAGCGCGGCGCGCACGCCGTTGAGGTCGCGTTTCACCGCGATGTCGTAGGAGGCGACCTGCTGGCCGTCTGCCGAAAAGAACACGACGTTGGTCTGCCCGACCGCGGCGCCGATGATATAGGCGCGCTGTGCGGAGCGGATCACGGCGTTGGCGATCTTGGGATCGGCGACCAGCACGTCCTTCACCTCGCGCGGCAGGTCGATCACCGCCGACTTGCCGACGCCGAGCGCGAGGAAGCGGCTCCTGGCCGGCGCGGTTGTTGCGACCGTGGACACGCCGAGATCAGGCGCCTGCACCGGGGTCTGGTCGCCGACCGGTGCGTCCGCCGCGATCGCCGGTGCTGCGGCGAGGCCCAGCATCAGCATGATCCCCATCCCGAAAGAACGCGCGCCATTCCCCCGAATGCGCATCGCGTTCCGATACTCCCCACTCTTCATCCCGGGTATCCCCATCACTTACGCGGGCACTCGAACCGCACGTGGCGGGTTCCCTCGTCGTCGATGAGTAGGCAGTAAAAGTATAAGGGGTGTTGCGAGGCAGAATGTGATCGCCGGTCACGCAGCGGGTTTTGGCTGCATGGTGAATGCCGCGTTATTCGGAAAGCGATAACTCCGTAGAATCACGCAAGAGCAAAGGGGTTTTGTGTCTGCGCGTGACGCGACATGGTGAACGCGTGGTTAGTGATTTGTGTGACTGAAGCCGCGTCGCTATGTCAGCGGGACGGAAGCAAGGCGCCACACCATTGGTGTCGTCCCGGCGAAGGCCGGGACCCATAACCACAGGACGTGGTGGTAGCGCGAGACGGTGGGTATCAGTCTTCGCCAATTTTCTCCCTGGGGTATGGGTCCCGGCCTTCGCCGGGACGACGTTGGGGAGAGATCGCGCGCCCTCTCAGCGCCGTCATTGCAGCGCGTTACTTCGCCCGCTTCTTCTCGATCACGTCCCAGATCTTCGCCGCTACGTCCGGCCCGCCGAGCCGCGCAATGGCGCGGATGCCGGTGGGCGAGGTCACGTTGATCTCGGTGAGCCGGTCGTTGATCACGTCGAGGCCGACGAACAGCAGGCCGCGTTCGCGCAGTGCGGGTCCGACCGTTTCACAGATCTCGCGTTCGCGGGGGGTGAGGTCGGTTGCTTGCGCGGCGCCGCCGCGCACCATGTTGGAGCGGAGATCGTCGGGGGCCGGGACGCGATTGACGGCGCCGGCGAACTCGCCATTGACCAGGATGATGCGCTTGTCGCCGTGCTTGACCTCGGGGATGAACTGCTGGATTACCCAGGGCTCTTTGAAGGTCACCGAGAACATGTCGTAGAGCGAGCCGAAATTCATGTCCTGCGGCATCACGCGAAACACCGCGGCGCCGCCATGGCCGTGCAGTGGCTTCATCACCACGGCGCCGTGCTGCGCGCGGAAGGCGTTGATCTCGTCGAGATCGCGCGAGATCAGCGTCGGCGGCATCAGCTGCGGAAAGTTCATCACGAACAGCTTTTCCGGCGCGTTGCGTACGCTCGCGGGATCGTTGACGACCAGCGTCTTGGGGTGGATGCGCTCCAGGAAATGCGTCGAGGTGATGTAGGCGAGATCGAACGGCGGATCCTGGCGCAGCAGCACCACGTCAAAGCCGTTCAGCGCCTCGCGCCTGGGCTCGCCGAGGGTGAAGTGATCGCCGGGCTCGTCACGCACGGTCAGGAGCTGGACCGGTGCGACCAGCTCGTCGCCGACCTGCGACAGCTTGTCGGGCGTGTAATAGGACAGCCCGTGGCCGCGTTTCTGCGCCTCCAGCAGCAGCGCAAAGGTGGAATCGCCGCGGATGTTGATGCGGGCGATGGGGTCCATCTGGACGGCGACGTTCAGTTTCATGGGCTGCCTTTCAGGTCGAGGCGTCGAATGCCGCCATCACATGGCGTGGAAGTGACCGCGGCGCAATCAGCATGGCGTCGAATCGCAATTCAAATTCGGCATGCTCGGGATGCGCGGCAAGCCAGCCTTGCGCGGCGTCGATGATGCGCTGCTGCTGGCGCGGCGTCACGGCGAAGGCGGCCTCATCGAGGCTGGCGCGGGCCTTGACCTCGACGAAGGCGATCAGATTGCGCCGGCGCGCCACGATGTCGATCTCGCCATGCGGCGTACGGAAGCGCCGCGCCAGAATGCGATAGCCCTTGGCGATCAGGAAGGCCGCGGCGCGGCTCTCCGCCGAAATGCCGGTCTGGAACGCGGCGACGCGTTCGGGCGAGGGGACTTTTGGCTCGGCGGGCCGGGCGCCGTCAGTCTTCGCCATCATCGCCCCGTAAATTCTTGGCGGGCAAGTTCTTGGCGAGCAAGGTCTTGGCGAGTTCGAGCGCGCGGGCATAGACCTCGCGGCGCGGCCGGCCGGAGAGCTCGACCGCATGCGCGACCGCGTCCTTGACGCTGCTGGTCGCGAGCTGTTCGCGCAGGAGATCGTCGAGCGCCTCCGGCGTCATCTCCTGTGCATCGGCTGCCGGCGGGCCGATCACCAGCACGAACTCGCCGCGGGTCTCGAGCGAATCCGCTCCGCTTGCGAGCTCGCCGAGGGAGCTGCGCGAAATCTCCTCGTGCAGCTTCGTCAGCTCGCGGCAGATCGCGGCCTCGCGATTCCCCATGACCTCGGCGAGGTCGGCCAGCGTCTCCTGCACGCGATTGCCGGAGTCGAACAGCACCAGGGTCGCATCGATACGGGCGAGCTCACTGAGGCGCTTGCGGCGTGCGGTTGATTTGGCCGGCAAGAAGCCTTCGAAGAAGAAGCGGTCGGTCGGCAGCGCGGCAACCGACAAGGCGGCCAGCACCGAGGACGGCCCGGGGAGCGCGTAGACCGCATGGCCCGCGGCAGAAACCTCGCGCACCAGCTTGAAGCCGGGATCGGAGATCAGCGGCGTGCCGGCATCGGAGACCAGCGCGATCGAGCCGCCCTGCGCCAGCGCCTCCAGGATCTTCGGCCGCGCCGCCTCCGCATTGTGCTCGTGATAGGGTTTGAGCTGCGCAGTGATGCCGTAGCGCTCGGTCAGCCGCCGCGTGATCCGGGTGTCCTCGCAGGCAATGATGTCGACACCGGCGAGCGTCTCGAGCGCCCGCAGGGTGATGTCGCCGAGATTGCCGATGGGGGTGGCGACGAGGTGGAGGCCCGGCGCCGCCTTGGCCGCTGAAAAGTGATGGGCGCCAATGGCAAAACCGCGCGCGGCGGGTTCCGCCGCACCTTCAGGCGTATTTATCGGGGCGGCTTTTGCGCGCATAATGGATACTTAAAGGGAGAGACGCGCTTGCGCCATATTCGTGGCGAAAAGCCCGCGTTGGTGCAGCCCGGCAAAATCGGCGGACAGCTTGCCATGATGGAGGGGCGGCCGCGTTAAGCGGTCATTATCCTTTTGTTTTGGTTAACTATTTGCCGACACTATGCTGCAATCCGCGTCCTCCCTTGCGGAGGTGAAGTCCTGACCGGACCTTGGATGGGCTGGTCGTTACGAAGAGCTGCCATGCCGGGCCCGCGTTACCCCAAGTCTCTCATCTCCGGGCCCCGACCGTCGGGAGCCACCCGGCGGACCGCGCTCGGGCTCCTGCTCGGCACGCCCTTGCTCTCGGCCTGCACCGGTGTGCAGCAGAGCCTCAGCCAGTTTTCCAATCCATTCAGCTCATCCTCCCCTCAGCCGGGGCCTGCCGGGCCGCCGCAGCAGGCCACCACCGCCGGCACCGGCGGGGTGAAGGTCGGCCTGATCCTGCCGCTGTCGGCCGCCGGCAATGCCGGGCTCGCCGCGCAGTCGATGCGCAACGCCGCCGAGATGGCGCTCGCCGAATTCCAGAACCCGAACGTCCAGCTCCTGATCAAGGACGACAATGGCACGCCGCAGGGCGCGCAAGGCGGCGCGCAGCAGGCGGTCGACGAAGGCGCGGAGATCATTTTGGGGCCGCTGTTCGCGCAGTCGGTACCCGCCGTCGCACAGGTCGCGCGCACGCGCGGCATCTCGGTGATGGCGTTCTCGACCGATGCCAGCATCGCCGGCCGCGGCGTCTTCCTGTTGAGCTTTCTGCCCGAATCTGACGTCAACCGCATCGTCGAATATTCCGCCAGCATCGGAAAGCGCTCCTTCGCGGCGCTGCTGCCGGAGAACGCCTACGGCAATGTGGTGGAGGCGGCCTTCAAGGCGGCCGTGCCGCGGCGGGGTGGACGCGTGGTTGCGTTCGAGAAATTCGGCGGCGATCGCGCCGGGCCGGCGCGCAACGTCGCGCAGGCGCTCGGCAGCGCGGACGCGCTGTTCATCGCCGATGACGGCGATTCCGTCGTCGCGGTGGCCGATGCGCTGACCGCGGCGGGCGCGAACCTGCGCAACATCCAGCTGCTCGGCACCGGCCTTTGGGATAATCCGCGCGTCTATGCCAGCCAGGCGCTGCAAGGCGGTCTCTACGCCGCGCCGGACCCGGCGGGTTTCCGCGCCTTCTCCGGCCGCTACCGCACCAAATACGGCGCCGAGCCGGTGCGCACGGCGACGCTCGCCTATGATGCAGTGGCGCTCGTCGCAGCGCTCGCGCGCACGCAAGGCACCACGCGCTTCTCACAGGACGTTCTCACCAACCCGTCCGGCTTTGCCGGCATCGACGGCCTGTTCCGCTTCCGCGCCGACGGCACCAACGAGCGCGGGCTCGCCGTGATGAAGGTGACGACCGGCGGCGGCGTCGCGGTCGCAGGCTCGCCGAAGAGTTTTGGAGCGTAGCCGCAAGCGAAGGTGCTGTAGGGTGGGCAAAGGCGCGCTCTTCGCGCGCCGTGCCCACCATCTCTCCGCGATTGCGACAGAAGAGGTGGGCACGCTTCGCTTTGCCCACCCTACCGCACCTCGCTACGCCGCCAGATCCGCCACCACCGCATCGAGCACCGGAAATCCGCTGCTGGTCACGCGCAGGCGGCCGGTCGTGTCGACGGTGATCGCGCCTTCCTCGCGCAAGAGCGCGATGCGGCGGGGATCGAGCGGGCGGCCGGCGAGCGCGGCGTAACGCTTGGGATCGATACCCTCGGCGAGCCGCAATCCCATCAGCAGAAATTCGTCGGCGCGCTCCTCGCTGTTGAGGAGCTCGTCGGTGACGACGCCGTCGCCGTTGGTCTCGACCCGCATCAGCCAGGCTTCGGGACGCTTCTCGGTGGCCGTCGCGTGCCTGATGCCGTCGATGTCGAGCCGGCCATGCGCGCCGGGGCCGATGCCGGCATATTCCTCGCCGCGCCAATAGACCAGATTGTGCCGGCACTCGGCGCCGCGGCGGGCGTGATTGGAAATCTCGTAGGCGGGCAGGCCGAGCTTGTCGCAGGTCTCCTGCGTGACGTCGTAGAGCGCGCGCGCGACCGCCTCATCCGGCGTCTTCAATTTGCCGGCCTGGTGCAGGCCGAAGAACGGCGTGCCTTCTTCGATGGTGAGCTGGTAGAGCGACAAATGCTCGGCGGCTTCATCGATGGCGTGGCGAAGCTCACCCTCCCACATCGCCGGCGTCTGGTCCGGGCGGGCGTAGATCAGGTCGAACGAGTAGCGGTCGAACGAACGGCGCGCGATCGCGACCGCATCCAGCGCCTCGCGCGCGCTGTGCAGGCGTCCGAGCATCTTCAGCGAGACATCGTCGAGCGCCTGCACGCCGAGCGAGACGCGGTTGACGCCTGCGGCGCGATAGCCGGCAAAGCGCGTGGCCTCAACGCTGGTCGGGTTGGCTTCCAGCGTGACTTCGACATCGCCAGCGACGCGCCAGTGCTTGCCGATCGCCTCCAGCACGGCGCCGACGGTTGCGGGCTGCATCAGGGACGGCGTGCCGCCGCCGAGGAAGATCGAGGTGACCTCACGGCCGGGCGCACGCTCGGCCGTGGTCTCGATCTCGCGGGCGAAGGCGCGGGCAAAGCGCATCTCGTCGATCGCGGCGTGGCGGACATGGCTGTTGAAGTCGCAATAGGGACACTTCGACAGGCAGAACGGCCAGTGCACGTAAACGCCGAAGGCTTCCTTCTCAGCGCGGCTCAAGGCAGATCTCCGCAAGTTTCACGAAGGCGCGGGCGCGGTGCGACAAGCCGAGGCCCAAAGGCGGCAGGCCGTGCTTCTCGATGCTTTCCATCTCGCCAAAGGTGCGCGCGTGGCCCTCGGGCAGGAACATCGGGTCGTAGCCGAAGCCGGCGGTGCCGCGCGGCGGCCAGACCAGCGTGCCGTCGACGCGCGCCTCGACCTCCTCGAGATGATCGTCGGGCCAGGCGACGCAGAGTGCGGAGACGAAATGCGCTCTTCGGCGGTCGGGCGCGGTGGCGCCGCGCTCCTGCAGCAGGCGCTCGATCTGCGCCATCGCCGCGGCAAAATCCTTTTTGGGGCCCGCCCAGCGCGCGCTGTAGATTCCCGGCGCGCCGTCGAGCGCGTCGACCACGATGCCGGAATCATCGGCGAAGGCGGGAAGCTTCATGGCCTTTGCAGCGGCGATGGCCTTGATCGCGGCATTGCTGCGAAAGTCGCTGCCGGTCTCCTCGGGCTCGTCGAGGCCAAGCTCGCCGGCCGAGACCGCCTCGACGCCGTGCGGCGCGAGCAGCTCCCGCATCTCGGCCAGCTTGCCGGGATTATGGGTCGCGATGATGAGCTTGCCTGTGATTCGCCGGTGCATGGCCTATTGACTACGCCACCGCCATTTTCTGCAAGTCCACGAGACGCGCGACACCCTTGCGGGCCAGCGCCATCAACGACAGGAACTCGCCTTCCGTGAACGGCTCGCGTTCCGCCGTGCCCTGCACCTCGATGATGCGGCCGTCGCCCGTCATGACGAAATTGGCGTCGGTCTCGGCTTCGGAGTCCTCGGCGTAGTCGAGGTCGAGTACCGGGGTGCCGTTGTAGATGCCGCAGGAGATCGCGGCGACGTTGTCGCGCAGCACCTTGGCCTTGATCATGTTGCGCGTCTTCATCCAGTTGACACAGTCGGCCAGCGCGACCCAGGCGCCGGTGATCGAGGCCGTGCGTGTGCCGCCGTCGGCCTGGAGCACGTCGCAATCGACCGTGATCTGGCGTTCGCCGAGCGCTTCGAGATCGACGATGGTGCGAAGCGAGCGGCCGATCAGGCGCTGGATCTCGACGGTGCGGCCGCTCTGCTTGCCGGCGGAAGCCTCGCGGCGGGTCCGTTCGGAGGTCGCGCGCGGCAGCATGCCGTATTCGGCGGTGACCCAGCCGCGGCCCTGGCCCTTCAGCCACGGCGGCAGGCGGTCTTCCAGCGTGGCGGTGACCAGCACATGGGTGTCGCCGAATTTCACCAGGCACGAGCCTTCCGCATATTTGACCACGCCGCGCTCCAGCGACACGGGGCGCAATTCGTCGGGCGCACGGCGGCTTGGCCGCATGGGAAATCCTCCAAAACTCTCAGGAAAAAGGCTGTTCGCGGTGCTTTTAGGAGGGGGAAGGGGGCCCGGCAAGGGCTTTTCCCCCGGGGCGGCGGAACGCCATCCCCATTTGGCCAAAGACGCGCTTGTCAGAGGCCCTCCGGATGGACAAATTATGTGCATCTGAGAGGAGTTACCGTCTGTGGCCCATCACGATCCGATTCATCTGATCGCGCCGCGCGCGGGCCTCGCCCAGCTCAACGAGCGTTCTCGCGACATCTTTCGTCAAATCGTCGAGAGTTATCTGGCGACCGGCGAGCCGGTCGGCTCGCGCAATATTTCCCGCCTCATCGCGCTGCCGCTGTCGCCGGCCTCGGTGCGCAACGTCATGGCCGATCTGGAACAGCTCGGCCTGATCTACGCCCCGCACACCTCCGCCGGCCGGCTGCCGACGGAACTCGGCCTGCGCTTCTTTGTCGATGCCCTGATGCAGGTCGGCGAGCTCAACGAGGCCGAGCGGCAATCGATCCAGAGCCAGCTCACCACCGTCGGCCACGCCCAATCCGTCGAGGCGGCGCTGGAGGAGGCGCTGACGCGGCTGTCGGGCCTCACCCGCGCCGCGGCGGTGGTGTTGACGCCGAAGTCCAATGCGCGGCTGAAGCATATCGAATTCGTCCGCCTGGAACCGGAGCGGGCGCTGGTGATCCTGGTCGGCGAGGATGGCCAGGTCGAAAACCGCGTGCTGACGCTGCCGCCCGGGGTTCCCTCTTCGGCGCTGACGGAGGCTTCCAACTTCCTCAATGCCCGCATCCGCGGCCGTACCCTGGCCGAGGCGCGGCTCGAGCTGGAAACCGCACTCGGGCAGGCCCGAGCCGAGCTCGACCAGCTCACGCAGAAGGTGATCGCGGCAGGCATCGCAAGCTGGTCCGGCGGCGAGAACGAGGACCGCCAGCTCATCGTGCGCGGCCACGCCAATCTGCTGGAAGACCTGCACGCGCTGGAGGATCTCGAGCGGGTGCGGCTGCTGTTCGATGATCTCGAGACCAAGCGCGGCGTGATCGACCTGCTCGGGCGCGCCGAGACCGCCGAGGGCGTGCGCATTTTCATCGGCTCGGAGAACAAGCTGTTCTCGCTGTCAGGCTCCTCGACGATCATCTCGCCCTACCGGGATGCCGCCGGTCACATCGTCGGCGTTTTGGGCGTGATCGGGCCGACGCGGCTGAATTATGCCCGCGTGATTCCGACCGTGGATTATGCCGCCCGCATCGTCAGCCGCCTTTTGGGTGGCTGACACCCGATTTCGCCTGATCACGGGCGCTTGATTTTCGCGCTGCGAAGCACGATATCCCGGCGAGAAAAATCCCTTGAGACGAGTTCGAGAAGGCAGCCGATGAACGAGCGAGACCGGCAACCCGAAGACACGACTGCGCCGACCGGCGAGCCCGTGGTGTCGAAGCCCTATGTAATGCCCGACGATCCGGAGCCCGGTTCGGTCGAGATCTTGCAGAAGGAGGCCGCCGAGGCGCGCGACCGCATGCTGCGGACGCTGGCCGAGATGGAGAATTTGCGCAAGCGCACCACCAAGGAGGTCGCCGACGCCAGGCTCTACGGCATCACCGGCTTTGCGCGCGACGTGCTCGACATCGCCGACAACCTCCAGCGCGCGCTCGATGCGGTGCCGGCCGAGGTGCGTGCCAACGCCGATCCCGGCTTGACCGCGCTGATCGAGGGCGTGGAGCTGACCGAGCGCTCGCTGCTCAACGCGCTGGAAAAGCACGGCGTAAAGAAGTTCGACCCCTCGGGCCAGAAGTTCGATCCGAACTTCCAGCAGGCGATGTTCGAGGTTCCCGATCCGTCGGTGCCGTCGGGCACCGTGGTTCAGGTGGTCCAGGCCGGCTACACCATCGGCGAGCGCGTGCTGCGCCCGGCCCTGGTCGGCGTCGCCAAGGGCGGCGCAAAAGCCGCTGCCGCCGCCAACAGCAACGAGTCGAACGGCGCAGCGTAAGCCGCGCTTCCCGCGTTCCCACAGACCACGACCCTCATGGTGAGGAGGCGCGCGAGCGCCGTCTCGAACCATGAAGGCCCCGCTGCGGCGACTCGGCCTTCATCCTTCGAGACGACCGCTTCGCGGTCTCCTCAGGATGAGGGTCTTGCGGTTAGTTTGCGCGGTCTTACGCCGTCACCGCGATATCGCCCGACTGGATCCGCTTCACACCGGCCTTGGCCATGTCGGCCCAGGCTTTCGCCAGCGAACCCTGGGTGTCGATGCCGCGGCAGGCGTCTTCCACCACATAGACTTCGAAGCCGGCCTTGCGCGCGTCGAGCGCGGTCCAGGCGACGCAGAAATCAGTCGCGAGGCCCGCGACGAAGACGCGCTTGATCTTGCGCGACTTCAGATAGGCGGCGAGGCCCGTCGATGTCTTGCCGTCGGCTTCCAGGAAAGCCGAGTAGCTGTCGACGTCCTTGTGAAAACCCTTGCGGATGATGAGCCCGGCTTGCGGGATCGACAGGTCCTTCGACAGCGCGGCGCCGTCGGTGCCCTGCACGCAATGGTCGGGCCACAGCACCTGCTTGCCGTAGGGCAGGTCGATCGTCTCGAACGGCTTCTTGCCGGAATGGACGGAGGCGAACGATACGTGCCCCGGCGTGTGCCAGTCCTGCGTCATCACCACGTTGGCGAATGATTTTGCGATCTTGTTGATGATCGGCACCACCTGCTCACCTTCCTTCACGGCGAGGCTGCCGCCGGGCAGGAAGCAGTTTTGCACGTCGATCACGAGCAGCGCGGATGCATCGTCCGGCTTGATAGATGCCGCCGCCCAGAGCTTGCTTGAAACCAGGCTCGCGAGAGCAAAAGTCGAAACACCCGCGAGTACTTTGCGCCGATCCAGCATCGTACGTCCTCCCTCCAGGATGAACCCAACGGGGATAGGCTAGTTCCATTTGTGTACAAACGAAAGCCCGAAAATACGGCCGGCTTTGGTCAGCCTTTGGGCTGGATGCCGTCGCGTACGGCGCGGAAGCGGGTGAAGGCCTCCGACCACTGGTCGCGCGGGGCGCTGGCGATGATGCGCAGCGACGTGCCGCCACCGAAGCGGATCCACTGCACCACCGTGACCTGGGTCTTGTCCTTGCCGCTGACGCCGTCGAGGCGGGTTTCCATCGCCGGCTGGCCGTTGACGCGAATCTGCTCGGACATGGTGATTCTGGACTCGCGCATGCCCGGGATCTGCATCGCCGCCTCCTGCGCGAAGCGGGCGCGGTCATCCGCCTGCTGCGGCGTTGCGCCGATCATGCCGATGATCATGTACGGCTTGGGCTCGAAGCCCGTGGTCTCGTCGCCGTCGGCCAGCACGATGCTGGCGCCCGGCGACAGCGTGCGGACGTTCTTGAAATCGGCGAGATCGGTGATCCTGAACGGCATCTGCGCGAGCTGCTCGTCGACCGGCACCTCCTTGCGCGTGACCGCGGTGGCAAACATCTGTCGCACCGCCTCGTCCGAGTAGATCTTGGTGGCGTTCTCGGGGATCTGCACGGCGACATAGCCGGAGAAGCCGGTGCCCGGCACGATCATCGAATAGCGCTTCACGGTTTCCGTGCCGGCCTTGCCGGTCTCGACGGTGTAATAGGCAAGGCCCGCCGGCGTCTCGAGCTTGTCCGGCTTGATGCCGCCGGTGCCGCCGGGATTGGCCTTGAAGGCATTGGCGACTTCGCCATAGGCGTCGGGCGGCAGCTCGGTGACCAGCACCTTCACGCCTCCGTCCTCGCTCTCGAAGCCCGGAAAGGTCTTGGCCTTGGAGAGGCCGATCAACGGCACCATGCCGACGCGCAGGCCCGGCGGGAAGACGGCATCGGCCGCGAGAGCCGGAAGGGCGGAGGCAATGAGGAGGGCGAGCGCAGCGAGGGGGCGTATCAATTTCATGGCTAGTCTACTTGGTCCACATTGAGGCCGTTCGATGGTGGGGCGTCGGGCCCCTTTGTCGCGCGGGGCGCGGCTCCTGGCGGAGCTGTCCGGCCGCCCGGACTTTTGTCGCCCGGACTTTTAACGGGTTTGGCTGCGCTGTAACAGGGTGGGGGAACGATCGGGCATGGGGCTTGGCGCTGAGCCTTACGCCGAACCTTACACCGAACCTTACACCGAACCTTGGGCTGAGGACTGAACCCGTTAATAAACCCTCACTGTGAGGGGCCTTCGAGGCCGGTATGATCTTCCAAAACCCAATGTTTTCGCGGCTGAAACTTGCGTTCGGTCCTTGCGGGCCCCTCCCCCCCTCCTATATGAGCGTCAACCATCGCAATATCGCGGATGTTTGATCTTAGGGGGTTTTGGATCGGGTGCCTTCTGGGCCCAACCAACCTGCCGCAATAAAGAAGGATATCAGGACCATGGGAAAGGTCATTGGGATCGACCTCGGCACCACGAATTCGTGCGTCGCCGTAATGGATGGCAAGAACGCCAAAGTCATCGAGAATTCCGAGGGCATGCGCACGACGCCTTCGATCGTCGCCGTCACGGACGACGGTGAGCGCCTCGTCGGCCAGCCTGCCAAGCGCCAGGCCGTCACCAATCCCGAGCGCACCTTCTTCGCAGTGAAGCGCCTCATCGGCCGCCGCTACGACGACCCGATGGTCGAGAAGGACAAGAAGCTCGTTCCGTACAGGATCGTGAAGGCTTCCAACGGCGACGCCTGGGTCGAGGCCGACGGCCAGACCTACTCGCCCTCGCAGGTTTCGGCGTTCATCTTGCAGAAGATGAAGGAGACCGCGGAAGCCCATCTCGGCCAGAAGGTCGATCAGGCCGTCATCACCGTTCCCGCCTACTTCAACGACGCCCAGCGCCAGGCGACGAAAGATGCCGGCAAGATCGCGGGCCTCGAAGTGCTGCGCATCATCAACGAGCCGACCGCGGCTGCGCTCGCCTATGGTCTGGACAAGACCAAGACCGGCACGATCGCCGTGTACGACCTCGGCGGCGGCACGTTCGATATTTCGATTCTCGAAATCGGCGACGGCGTGTTCGAGGTGAAGTCGACCAACGGCGACACCTTCCTCGGTGGCGAAGATTTCGACATGCGCCTCGTTGGCTATCTCGCCGACGAATTCCAGAAGGAGCAGGGCATCAACCTGCGCAACGACAAGCTCGCTTTGCAGCGCCTGAAGGAAGCCGCTGAAAAGGCCAAGATCGAGCTGTCCTCGACGACGCAGACCGAGATCAACCTGCCGTTCATCACGGCGGACCAGACCGGGCCGAAGCATCTGACCATGAAGCTCACCCGCGCCAAGTTCGAGGCGCTGGTCGACGACCTCATCCAGAAGACCGTCGAGCCCTGCCGCAAGGCGTTGAAGGATGCCGGCGTCACCGCCGGTGAGATCGGCGAAGTCGTTCTGGTCGGCGGCATGTCGCGCATGCCGAAGGTCCAGGAAGTCGTGAAACAGCTATTCGGCAAGGAGCCGCACAAGGGCGTCAACCCCGACGAAGTCGTCGCGATCGGCGCTGCGATCCAGGCCGGCGTGCTCCAGGGCGACGTCAAGGACGTTCTGCTGCTCGACGTCACCCCGCTGTCGCTGGGCATCGAGACGCTGGGCGGCGTGTTCACCCGCATCATCGACCGCAACACCACGATCCCGACCAAGAAGAGCCAGGTGTTCTCGACCGCCGAGGATAATCAGAACGCGGTCACCATCCGCGTCTTCCAGGGCGAGCGTGAGATGGCTGCCGACAACAAGATGCTCGGGCAGTTCGACCTGATGGGCATTCCGCCGGCCCCGCGCGGCATGCCGCAGATCGAGGTGACCTTCGACATCGACGCCAACGGCATCGTCAACGTGTCGGCCAAGGACAAGGCGACCAGCAAGGAGCAGCAGATCCGCATCCAGGCCTCCGGCGGCCTGTCGGAAGCCGACATCGACAAGATGGTGAAGGACGCCGAGGCCAATGCCGCGGCGGACAAGCAGCGCCGCGAGGCGGTCGACGCCAAGAACCATGCCGACGCGCTGGTGCACTCCACCGAGAAGGCGCTGGCCGAGCACGGCTCGAAGGTCGCCGAGACCGAGCGCCGCGCCATCGAGGACGCCGTCAGCGACCTCAAGGAAGCGCTGAAGGGCAACGATGCCGAGGCGATCAAGGCCAAGACCAACACGCTGGCCCAGGCTTCGATGAAGCTCGGCGAAGCCATGTACAAGCAGCAGGCCGAGGCCGCCGCCAAGAAGGATGCGGCCAAGGACGACGTCGTCGACGCGGAATTCACCGAAGTCGACGACGACAAGACCAACAAGAAGTCCGCCTGAACCCCAAGAGGGTGATGATGCGGACGGCTTGGACCCCACACGCTCAGTCGGCCTCCCCCCTCAGGGGGGAGGCTTTCGTGTCGGGCTCGACGGGGCGAGGTTCTGTTAAGATCGTCCCCGTTACGATCGATCAATTCCCAGCGGTTATTCTCAATGCCGTCGTGCCGCCCTCTGCCGCAAGGCGGAAGGGCGCTTATATCGTCGCGTGGCGACGTCGTTTCGCCCCGACTTGAATCGCGATTGGATAGGCCGAGTCAGACATGTCCACCAAGCGCTGCTATTACGAAACCCTCGAAGTCGAACGCTCCGCCGACGATTCCGTCCTGAAATCGTCGTTCCGCAAGCTGGCGATGAAATTCCATCCCGACCGCAATCCGGGGGATGACAGCAGCGAAGTCCGCTTCAAGGAAATCAACGAGGCCTACGAGGTCCTCAAGGACAAGGACAAGCGCGCGGCCTATGACCGTTTCGGCCACGCGGCCTTCGAACAGGGCGGCGGCTTCGGCGGCGGCGGTGCCGGTTTCGGCGCGGGCTTCGCCTCTTCGTTCTCCGACATTTTCGAGGACCTGTTCGGCATGGCCGGACAGCGCGGCCGCGGCGGCCGCGAGCGTGGGGCTGACCTGCGCTACAACATGGAGATCACGCTCGAGGAAGCCTTTGGCGGCAAGACCGCGCAGATCGAGATCCCGGTCTCCGTCACCTGCGAATCCTGCTCGGGTACCGGCGCCAAGGCCGGCACCAAGCCGAAGACCTGCTCGACCTGCGCCGGCGCCGGCCGCGTGCGGCAGTCGCAGGGTTTCTTCACGCTGGAACGCACCTGCCCGGGCTGCCAGGGCCGCGGCCAGATGATCGAGGACGCCTGCCCGTCCTGCGCAGGACAGGGCCGCGTCACGCGCGAGCGGACGCTGTCGGTCAATATTCCCCAGGGCGTCGAGGACGGCACGCGGATCAGGCTCGCCGGCGAAGGCGAGGCCGGGGTGCGCGGCGGCCCGGCCGGCGACCTCTACATTTTCCTGTCGCTGTCCCAGCACCAGTTCTTCCAGCGGGACGGCGCCGATCTGCATTGCCGCGTGCCGATCTCGATGGTCACCGCGGCCCTTGGCGGCGAGTTCGAGGTGCCGACCATCGACAAGGGCAAGTCCAAGGTGAAGATTCCGGCCGGAACCCAGTCCGGCCGCCGATTCCGCATTGCATCAAAGGGTATGCCGGTGCTGCGCTCGCGCCAGACGGGCGACATGTACGTCCAGGTCGCCGTCGAGACGCCGCAAAATCTCACCAAGAAGCAGCAGGAATTGCTGGCCGAGTTCGAAAAGCTCTCCTCCGGCGCGACCCAGCCGGAATCCGTGGGCTTCTTCGCCAAGGTCAAGGATTTCTTCGGTAATCGGGCGAATTGACTCGGCTTGACCGTATCGCCCGCGGCCTATACCTCTTTATGACCATTTTCTGACACGCCGCGGTCACGCGGTCCCGTCCGGTCCTGACATGCCCATGCAATCGTCTGCGCGTGCGTTGAAAAAGCCCCGTCTTGACGACGAGGTACGCTTTCTCCGGTCGTGGATTGAAAAGCCGCTGCACATGGGTGCAGTGATGCCGTCGGGCCGGCTGCTTGCCCGCACCATGGCGCAATATGTCGATGTCGATTCGGACGCACCGGTCGTCGAGCTCGGGCCCGGCACCGGCGCCATCACCTCCGCGCTGGTCGAGCGCGGCATCGACCAAAAGCGCCTCGTCCTCGTCGAATACAATCCCGGCTTCTGCGCGCTGCTGCGCGACCGCTATCCGCAAGCCACGGTGGTGCAGGGCGATGCCTACCGCCTGCGCGATACGCTCTGGAAAGTGCTGAGCGCGCCCGCCTCTGCCGTCGTCTCCGGCCTGCCGCTGGTCACAAAGCCGATGTTCACGCGCCTGAGGCTCATCCGCGATGCCTTCACGGCGCTCGCGCCCGGCGCACCCTTCGTGCAGTTCACCTATTCGGTGGTGCCGCCGATCCCGAAATCGCTGCCCGGCGTGTCCACAGAGGCCTCGGAACGGATCTGGATGAACCTTCCGCCGGCCCGCGTCTGGGTGTATCGCAAAGACTAATTCCGCCGGCTTTCGTCTTCGCGCGGCGGACCCTTTTCGCCGAACGCGTTTTTTCTGGATGGCCGCACCCAAGATCCTGATCATACCCGGCTCGCTGCGCACCGGCTCGCACAATGCGAAGCTGGCGGCGGTTGCCGCCTATGAATTCGCCCAGGCCGGCGTCGACGTCACCCGCGTCTCGCTCGCCGACTTCCCGCTGCCGATCTATGACGAAGACCTGTATGTGAAGTCCGGTGTCCCCAAGCACGCGGTCAACCTGAAGCGCATGATCGGCGCGCATCAGGGGATCTTGATCGTCACGCCCGAATACAACGCCTCCGTGCCGCCGCTGCTCAAGAATGCGATCGACTGGATCAGTCGCGTCCAGGACCCACACGAGAGGCGCGGCGACGTATTTCGCAACCGTGCTTTTGCGATCGCCGGCGCATCTCAGAGCAGGCTCGGCGGCGCGCGTGCGCTTGGGGCGTTGCGGCTGATCCTGAGCTCCTGCCACGCCAACGTGATTGCCAGCCAGCTCGCGCTCGCCTTTGCCGACCAGGCCTATGACGATATGGACAGGCTGAAGAACGAGGGCGATATCGCCGCATTGAAGGATCTGGTGCGGCAATTGATCGACATTTCCCAACGCATGATGTGAGGTGACATGACGCAAGCCGAAATCGCCCCCCGCGACCGCCTGATCGTCGCGCTCGACCTGCCGAGCCCGGACCTCGCGGAGGCAATGATCAATCGGCTCGGCGACAGCGTCACCTTCTACAAGATCGGCTATCGGCTCACTTATGCCGGCGGCCTGCCGCTGGTCGGCAAGCTCGCGGACCGCGGCAAGAAAGTGTTCCTCGATCTCAAGCTGCACGACATCGGCAATACGGTGATGCAGGGCGTCCAGAGCATCAGCAAGCTCGGCGCGACCTTCCTCACCGTGCACGCCTATCCGCAGACCATGAAGGCGGCGGTCGAAGGGCGCGGCGCGTCGGCCTTGAAGATTCTCGGCGTGACCGTGCTGACCTCCTACAATGACGATGATCTGCATGCGGCCGGTTACCGGCTCGGCGTCTCCGAGCTGGTCGAGGCGCGCGCGCAGCAGGCGCAGGTGCTTGGCGTCGACGGGCTCGTCTGCGCGCCCGAGGAAGCCGGTAGCTTGCGCAAGATCGTTGGCCACCAGATGAACCTCGTCACGCCCGGCATCCGTCCCGCAGGCGCGGCGACCGGCGACCAGAAGCGCATCATGACGCCGGGACGCGCGATTGCCGCGGGCGCGGATTATCTCGTCGTCGGCCGACCGGTGGTCGAGGCCGCCGACCCGAAAGCGGCGGCCGAGGCCATCCAGGCCGAGATCGCGCAGGCGCTGGGCTGAACATCACAAGGAGAAGAAGAATGGCAGCAAAAGGCTACTGGATCGGGCGCGTCGACGTTCACAATGACGAGGGCTACAAGCCCTATGCGGCCGCCAATCTCGCGATCTTCAAGAAGTTCGGTGGACGCTATGTCGTTCGCGGCGGCAAGCTCACCAGCGTCGAGGGCCAGAGCCGCGCACGCAACGTCGTGATCGAATTCCCCGACTACGAGGCCGCCCTCGCCTGCTACAACTCGCCGGAGTACCAGGCCAACATCAAGGTGCGCCAGCCGCACTCGATCGCCGACCTCATCGTCATCGAAGGCTACGACGGCCCGCAGCCGTCGTAGCCTTACCCTCCCCTGGAGGGGGAGGGTCGATCGCGCGTAGCGCGAACGGGGTGGGGTGATCTCTCCACTCGGGCACTCCTCGATGCGGAGAGACCGTCACCCCACCCCGCTGTGCATTCCGCTTCGCTGCATGCCCAGCGACCCTCCCCCTCCAGGGGAGGGTAAGGGTGCGCGCGTTCCCTTCGCTTACCCCCCTCGGTTGCCGGAACAGCATCCCCCCGCTACAACGGGCCGTTAAGAGGATCACACCATGTCCGACATGCGCTTGATTGTTGCTGGAGCCGGCGGCCGGATGGGCCGGGCGCTGACGCGTGCGATTTCCGAAACCCAAGGTGCGGTGCTGGCCGGCGCTCTGGAAGCGCCCGCCTCGGAACTCCTGGGCAAGGATGCCGGCGTGCTCGCGGGTCTCCCGGCCAATGGCGTGATGCTTTCCGCCGATCTCTGGGCCATGACGGCGGAGGCCGACGGCATTCTCGACTTCACCGTACCGGCCGCGACCATCGCCAATGTGGCGATCGCCGCGCAGCGAGGGCTCGTTCATGTCATCGGCACGACCGGCCTCTCGGCGTCGGATGACGCGGTGATCAAGAGCGTCACCAATCGCGCCGTTGTCGTCAAATCCGGCAATATGAGCCTCGGCGTCAATCTGCTCACCGCGCTGGTCAAGCGCGTGGCGCAGTCGCTGGGCGATACTTTTGATATCGAAATCGTCGAGACGCATCACCGTGCCAAGATCGACGCGCCCTCGGGCACGGCGCTGATGTTGGGTGAGGCCGCCGCGAGCGGCCGCGGCATTTCGCTGAGCGATCATTCGGCCCGCGGCCGCGACGGCATTACGGGCGCGCGCCGCTCCGGCGACATCGGCTTTGCGTCCTTGCGCGGCGGTACCGCGGCCGGCGATCACAGCGTGAGCTTCCTCGGACCGTTCGAGCGCCTGACGTTGTCGCATCACGCCGAGGACCGCATGCTGTTCGCCCATGGTGCGCTGAAGGCGGCGCTCTGGGCCCACGGCAAGAAGCCGGGCCTCTACTCGATGGCCGACGTGCTCGGTCTCGGCGATACCTGAACAATCGAACGCAACGAACGGAAAGCAGGAATGAGCGAACGTCTTCTCGTGCTCGTGCGCCACGGCCAGAGCGAATGGAATTTGAAGAACCTGTTCACGGGATGGAAGGATCCCGATCTCACCGCGCAGGGCGTGGCGGAAGCCAAGGACGCCGGTCGCAAGCTGAAGGCGAAAGGACTCGTCTTCGACGTCGCCTTCACCTCGGTGCTGACGCGCGCCCAGCACACGCTCGATCTCATTCTCACCGAACTTGGCCAGACCGGCCTGCCCACGTCGAAGGATCTCGCGCTGAACGAGCGCGACTATGGTGATCTCTCGGGCCTCAACAAGGACGATGCCCGCAAGAAATGGGGCGAGGAGCAGGTCCACGTCTGGCGCCGCTCCTATGACGTGCCGCCGCCCGGCGGCGAAAGCCTGAAGGATACGCTAGCGCGCGCGCTGCCCTATTACGTGCAGGAGATCTTGCCGGGCGTGCTCAACGGCAAGCGCACGCTGGTCGCCGCCCACGGCAACTCGCTGCGCGCGCTGATCATGGTGCTGGAAAAGCTGTCGCCCGAAGGCATTCTGAAGCGCGAGCTCGCCACCGGCGTGCCGATCATCTACCGCCTCAACGCGGATTCGACGGTGGAGTCGAAGCTGGATCTGGCGTCGTAAGGCGTCTCCAACACTCGGTGTCGTCCCGGCGCAGGCCGGGACCCATACCGCGTGATCCATCGGCGGCAGGCGGTATTGGTCCCACGCAAAGACACGACGACTGCAAGTCTTCGCCAAACCACTCCCTGTGATTATGGGTCCCGGCCTTCGCCGGGACGACTACCTGGGCTTACTACACCCCCAACTGCCCTGCCTCCCATCCCAGCATCGCCTGCTTGCGGGTGACGCCCCAGTGATAGCCGGTGAGCTTGCCGTCCTTGCCGAGCGCGCGGTGGCAGGGCACGACGAAGGAGACGGGATTCTTTCCGACCGCAGCGCCGACCGCGCGCGAAGCCTTCGGGCTGTTGATCTTGCAGGCAATGTCCGAATAGGACACCGCGCGTCCCATCGGAATCTTCAACAGCGTCTCCCACACCCGTACCTCGAAATCGGTGCCGATCATGACCACGCGCAGCGGCTGGTCCGGCCGCCACAGTTTTGGGTCGAAGATGCGCTGGGCGAGCGGCGCGGTCCCCTCATGGTCCTCGACGTAAGTTGCGTTCGGCCAGCGCCGCGTCATGTCGGCGAGCGCGGCCTGCTCCTCGCCGGGATCGGCGAAGGCGAGCCCCGACAATCCGCGATTGGTCGCGATCACGATCGCGGTGCCGAAGGGACACGCGTGGAAACCGTAGCGCAGCGTCAGGCCCGCGCCGCCGTTCTTCCATTCGCCCGGCGACATCGCTTCGTGGGTGACGAAGAGATCGTGCAGACGCCCCGGACCCGACAGACCCGAGTCGAGCGCGGCATCGAGGATGCTCGCGGAATCGCGCAGCAGGTGCTTGGCATGGTCGAGCGTCAGCGCCTGCATGAAGGCTTTTGGCGTGATCGACGCCCAGCGGCGGAACAGATGATGCAGCTCATCCGGCGTGACGCCGGCCGCATCCGCCATGGCCTCGATGGTCGGCTGCGCGCGCCAGTTTTCCGAGATGAAGGCGATCGCCCGGCGCACGGAATCATAGTCCCGCAGCGCGGCGTTCTGGGAGCCCGGCCTGGCCAGGCGCGTGTCATGTATGGCGAGGGTCATCATGACTGGAAATGTAGGAGGAGCAGGCGCTCCTAACCACCCGATTTCTGACAGGGTTCAAGCGATCGGATTGTAGGTCGGGCCGCGCCTGGCGGCATTCAAGGCCTCGATTAAGGCTTTGGCAAAGCTTGCCTTTTCTTCCGGACCCAAAAAGCCTGCGATCGACACGGTCCGACCCCTCGACACCAGATAGAGCCGCTCAAGGCCATATTCCTCGTCCGCCTCCTGCTCGAGCCGGACCCAGAGCGGATTGAACACCCATTCGGCGACATGGCCGCGATGGCTGACCCGCCGCACGCGCAATTCGGAAACCGTGACCACGATCTCCTCGCTCGCCCGCGCGGTGCGGAAATTGACCTTGAAGGCCCACCAGATCACCAGCACGTCGAGGCCGAAAAAGCCGAACACCGGCCAGGCGCCCATCATCAGGAAGACGATCCCGGTCACAAAGCTAACGACGCTGAGGAAAAGCATCACGGCGAGAAAGCCGGTGCGGTTCAGCGAGCGATGCGGCGTCAGCAGCGCAGAGAAGATCTGCACTTCGCTCCCGCGCTCAATTTCGTTGCCTGTGCTCATGGCCTGTCAGTATATCCCGGTCATGGCAAAAATCACCCGCAAGACGGCCGTCCGCAAATCCGCTGTGCCGAAGAACAAGGCAAAGACGAAAGTCGCCAAGCCCGCGCAGGCTGCAAAGACATCGCTCAAGGCTGTAAAGCGCTGGACGCCGGCCGAGATCCATGAGGTCTTTTCCCGCTTTCGCAAGGCCAATCCGGAGCCGAAAGGGGAACTCGAGCATCTCAATCCCTTCACGCTGCTCGTTGCCGTCGTGCTGTCGGCCCAGGCCACCGACGCCGGTGTCAACAAGGCGACGCGCGAATTGTTTCAGGTCGCCGACACCCCGCAAAAAATGCTCGATCTCGGCGAGGAGCGCCTGCGCGAGTACATCAAGACCATCGGCCTTTATCGCACCAAGGCGAAGAACGTGATCGCGCTGTCGGCCAAGCTGTTGACCGATTTCGGCGGCGAGGTGCCGCGCACGCGCGCCGAGATCGAGTCATTGCCGGGTGCCGGGCGCAAGACCGCCAACGTCGTGCTCAACATGGCCTTCGGCGAGCACACGATGGCGGTCGATACGCATGTCTTCCGCGTCGGCAACCGCACGGGCCTTGCACCCGGCAAGACGCCGCTCGAGGTCGAGCTTGGTCTCGAAAAGGTGATCCCGGCGGAGTTCATGCTGCATGCCCATCATTGGCTGATCCTGCACGGCCGCTATACTTGCCTCGCGCGCAAGCCGCGCTGCGAGGTATGCCTGATCAACGATCTCTGCCGGTGGCCGGAGAAGACGGTCTGAGGCACGATCGGCGGCGTGCCGGTGTGGTGATTTGCTGGCCGGACATCGTGGTGGCCTGCGCAGAACCGGGGTGGTGCCGTGAGTCAACAAGAACAAGTCAGTTCGCCGCCGCCTGCTGCTCCCCTCGTCGCTTCCAAGCCGTCACAACGACCGGCTCCGAGTCTCTGGAGCCGGCTCGCCATTCCGCTGTTTGCCGTCATCGTCGCGCTTGGTTTCGTCGCGCTGGCGACGCTGCGCTTCGATGAATGGGTCGGCAGCGCGACGATCCAGACCACCAACGATGCCTATGTCCGTGCCGAGCTGACGCGGCTTGCGAGCCGGGTGACGGGCGAGGTGCTCGACGTCGCGGTCACCGATTTCCAGCGCGTGCATGCCGGCGATCTCCTGATCCAGATCGATCCCGCCGACTATCAGGCCCAGGTCGCGCAGGCCGAGGCGAACGTTGCTGCGGCACAGGCGGCGCTGGATAATCTGAGCAATCAGGTCGAGCTGCAATATGCGACGATCGCGCAGGCCGAGGCCGCGCGATTGTCTGCCGAGGCGCTGTTGGTCGAGGCGCAGCAGGAGCAGCAGCGCCAGCAATCGCTGACGCAGACCGAGGCCGGCACGCGGCAGCGGCTCGAGCAGGCGGTCGCGGCGCTCGCGAAGGCAGAGGCCGATGTGCGCGCAAGCCGCGCCGTGATCGCCGCGCAGCGCCACCAGCTCGAAGTCCTGCAAGGGACCAAGAAGCAGCGCGCCGCCGATCTCGAAGCGGCCAAGGCGACGCTTGCGAGCGCCCGGCTCAAGCTCGGCTACACCAGGATCTCGGCGCCGTTCGATGGCGTCGTCGGCGAGCGCCAGGTGCAGCCCGGCGACTACGTCAATATCGGCACCAACCTCATCAACGTCGTCCCGCTGCCGAAAGTCTACGTGATCGCGAACTACAAGGAGACCCAGCTCACGCACGTGCAGCCGGGCCAGCCGGTTGACATCACGGTCGACAGCTTCCCGCGGGAGCGCCTGCGCGGCCGGGTCGAGCGGATCGCGCCGGCGACCGGCTCGCAAGTGGCGCTGCTGCCGCCGGATAACGCGACCGGCAATTTCACAAAAGTGGTGCAGCGCGTTCCCGTGCGCATCCAGCTCGACGACAACCAGCCACTCGTCGAACGCCTCCTGCCGGGAATGTCCGTCGTCACCAGCATCCACACCGATGGTGCGGGGACGAATGGCGGCAAATGATGGTGCCGATCGCGGGCCGGTCTCGCGCGGCGGCATCGCGCCGCGACCGGTCTTCGCCGTCGTGGCCGTGCTGCTCGGCTCGTTCCTCGCGAATTTCGACAGCCGCCTGACAACGGTCGGCCTGCCCGATCTGCGCGGCGCGTTCTCGCTCGGCTTCGACGAGGGCGCCTGGCTCTCCACCGCCGGCATCGGCTCGCAGATCCTCATCGCGCCCGCGGTGGCGTGGCTGGCGACGGCGTTCGGCCTCCGCCGCGTGCTCGGCATCCCGAGCCTCGTCTACGCCGTCATCTCCTTCATCATTCCCTTCGTTCACGATTTTCCCGCGCTGATCGGGCTCAGCATCGTGCATGGTTTGTTGCTCGGCACCTTCGTGCCGGCGACGCTGATGATCGTGTTCCGCAATCTGCCGATCCGCTGGTGGCTGCCGGCCATTGCGATCTACTCGATCCGCGTCGGCTTCGCGCTGGATACGTCGAGCTCGCTGGTCGGCTTCTATGTCGACCATCTCGGCTGGCAATGGCTGTACTGGCAGGGCATGGTCGTCGCGCCGCTGATGGGCCTGATGGTCTATCTCGGCACGCCCCGCGAACCCGTCAATCGCGACCTGCTGCGCCATGCCGATTGGGGCGGCATGGTGTTGCTTGGCGCCTCCGTCTCGATGATCTATGCCGGCCTCGACCAGGGCAATCGGCTGGACTGGCTGGAGTCCGGCACGGTGATGGCGCTGCTCGCCGGCGGTGCCGTGCTGTTCGCAGGCTTCCTCGTCAACGAATCGCTCGTTCGCCAACCCTGGGCGCATGTGAACGTGCTGTTCTCGCGCAATGTCGGGTTGTCGCTGATCGCGATCCTACTCTACACGCTCGCAAGTCTTTCCAATTCATCGCTGGTGCCGAACTTCCTCGCCACCGTCGGCCTGCTCAGGCCCGAGCAGAGCGGGCTGCTCCTGCTGACCTGCGGCGCGTTGCCGATGTTCGTGCTGGTGCCGATCTCGATCTGGCTGCTCCGGCATTTCGATCCGCGGCTGGTCGTGGTGCTGGGATTTTCCTGTTTTGCCGCGGCCAATCTCTGGGGCACCGAGCTCACCCATGACTGGGCGCGCGAGGACTTCATCGGCATCGTGCTGCTGCAATCGCTCGGGCAGGCACTGACGCTGTTGCCGATCATCATCACGCTGCTGTCGAATTCCGACCCGAGTCGCGCCACGGCACTTGCGGCGTATATCCAGGTCATGCGGCTTGGCGGCGCCGAGATCGGTATCGCGCTGATGGGAACGTGGCTGCGCGTCCGCGAGCAGATTCATTCCAACTACCTCGGCCAGCATATCGCGGCCGGTGATGTCGACGTGGTCAGGATGCTGAAGCAGCTTGCCGACCGCTTCGCCGCGCATGGCCTGGGGGCGGCGCAGGCCCGCGCGGTCGGCACGCTCGCGGGCTTCGTGCAGCGCGAGGCCAATGTGCTCGCCTATATCGACGGCTTCTGGCTGTGCTTCTGGCTCGCCATCGCAGCGCTCGGCTGCGTCGCGCTGCTCACCCGCGCCCCGCCGGGTCCGTTCACGCCGGCGCCGTTCGGTTTTGCCAAGACGGTGCTGCGCAAGTGCGGCGTGCCGGTGACCTGAATGCGATGGCGGTTGGTTCGTTCAATCGCGCCGCGGGGTCGGTCACCTCTCCCGCTTGCGGGAGAGGTCGGCGCTGCAGCGCCGGGTGAGGGTTCCCTCCGCTTGGGGATTGTTTCGTTGCGGAGACACCCTCACCCCGACCCTCTCCCGCAAGCGGGAGAGGGAGCGCACCGACTTTTCGGATGCGACGTCGCGCTTTAGCGCATGAACCGCGCTGGCTCGATCAGCTCCGGCCGCGAGCCGGACAGGCGCTTGTGCATGTGGACCATGAAGGCCATGCCGAAGATCGGCGTCGCCAGGTTGACGATCGGGATCGAGACGAAGGCGGCGATGATCAGGCCGGCGGCGAAGATCGTCGCGGCGTTGTCGCGCCGCATCGCCTTGGCTTCCTCCGGCGAACGGAAGCGCATGGCGGCGAGCTCGAAATATTCGCGGCCCAGCAGCCATGCGGTGGCGAGGAAGAAGATCAGGAAGCCGGCGCCGGCCAGGAACACGAAGGGCAGCACGATCAGATAGACCAGGATGGTCAGCAGCGCCGTCTTGACGCCCTCGTGGATCGCCATCGTAAACGGCAGCGCGACGCCGGGCCGTTCGGCCGGATAGTGCTCGCGCTCGACGTGATCGGCGACGTCGTCGACGAACAGGCTCGCCACCAGCGAGGTGATCGCGGGCATCAGGAAGATGCCGCCGAACACCACGCCAAGGCCGGCCGCGATCGAGACAATCCAGGAGAGCACTTCCAGCGCGGAGTGCCAGCCGGGGCCGAGCAGCCCCTCGAGCCAGACCTCGCCATAAGTGGCAAACCAGCTCAGCAGCCGCTGCAAGCCGATCGCCAGCACGGTGATCAGCACGAGCGCGACGCCGATCGAGCGCCACAGGATCGAGCGCATCGGCGGCGAGATGATCTGCGACAGCGCCTTGACGGCGGCATCAAGCATCGGGGTACCTCTCACGGGAATTCACTCGCGAGAGGTAGACATGCCGACGCCTTTCGGCAAGGGAGGCTGACCTGCTGCGATCCGGGGGCCTATTTTTCGGCCGCGATGCTGGCCCAGCAGGTGATCGCGCTGCAGACCGAGCTCCAGCGGCCGAACCCCTTGTAGATCTGGGCGGCGACCTGCTCCTGCTGCTTCAGCGTGCCCTCGGCCTTGATCTGCGGGTCGGACACGTTGCGGATCGCAAGCCAGCGCGGCGCCTTCTCGCCCATGTCCTTGGCGACGAGCCCGAGGATCGCATCGCCCATCTCGGAGACGTCGCCGAGACCCTGGAGATGGAAGTGATTGTCCGAGGTGTCGAAGCCGAAGAAATCGGTGGTGACCACGGAGGAACTCAATCCGCTCGGCTTCACCACGAAGATTTTTGGCGGCCGCGTATTGTCCTTCGGCAGTTGCCCGGCATTGGCCTTGAACAGCGTCTTGGCCTCTGCAAAGCGCGTCGTCTTCGCCGACTTGCTCGAAAAATGCTCCTGCGCGAACGGCTGCTTCTTGAATTTCGACAGGCAGTCGAAGCGAACGATCGGGCTGACGATGACGTCGCCGACCTCGACCTCCTTGCCGATGCCGCCGGCGGTTCCCGTGGTGATGACGAGCGAAGGCTGCACCTCCTGGATGATCTGGCGCCAGACGTCGATGTTCGGCAATTGCGGGCCGTCCTGCGACATGTGCGAATCGGACTTGAAGATCACGACCTTCTTCTTGCCGATCGTCGTGGTCCAGTAGGTGCCGAGCCGCTTCAGCTCCATGGCCGGGCAGCCGTTGCGCATCTTCTTGGAGATAGTCGCGAAATTGTGCTTGTAGGGCAGGTAGTCGTTGCGGGAGTCCTTGCCCGGGGTCAGCACGCGGCTGAGCGCATGGCCCTCGTCGACGGTCCAGGTTACCACCAGCACGTCCGCGCGCGGCAACGGGCTGTTGCCGTTGCCTCTCGGCTTCGGCCCGGTCTGCGGCGCGAGCCCCTTCGGCCAGGGAATGTCGGTGAAGCGCGACAGTCCGGTCGCCGTCGAGAAGGCCATGAACTCGCGGCCCGCCGGCGATTCCGAATCGAAGTCGATGATCTCGCGCTGAAAATCTTCCGGAGAAACTTTTGCGGACCGCTTCACCGCCGCGTCCGCCAGACGCTTGACGGTAAAGGTGTCGCGCGGCGGCGGCGTCGTGATCGGATCGAAACCCAGATTTCTCTGAACCCATTTGCGGTCAGCCAGCATCGCACGCTCCTGCGCCAATTGATTTTGACAGTATCTTCCATTGGTCGGCCAAGCGGACCGACGGTTGCAATTTTAAATCGAGTTCGCGGATATCAATTGGTCCGAGCCGCTGACCAATTTTGTTCCGGATTGAGGCTGTCGATATTTTGATCGGTAAGACAAAGGTTTTTCTGAAAAAATGTCACTCAATATCTGAACCAATTCCGGCTTCAGCTTACACCTATAGTTGAATACCGGCAATCGCCCTTCCAATCACAAACGGAGGAAGTCATGGCAGGCACGATCAAGCGCGTGGCACTGGCGAACAGCGCACGGAAGTTGCCGAAGGGAGCCAAGCTGGTTGGCGCAGCCGATCCCAAGCAGGAGATCGAGATCAGCGTCCGCCTGCGCGCCAAGCGCTCCGACGACGAGACCGTCATGACGCTGGGTGCGCAATTGCCGCGCGAACGGCAATATCTTTCGCGCAGCGAATTTGCGGAGCAGATGGGCGCCAATCCCGCCGATGTCGCCAAGATCGACAATTTCGCCCATCACCACGATCTCAACGTCAAGAGCGTGCATCTGGCCTCGCGCACGGTGAAGCTGACCGGCACGGTGAAGGCGCTCAGCGCGGCCTTCGGCGTCAAGCTCAACAAGGTCAAGCACGAGGGCGCGACCTATCGGATGCGCAAGGGCAGCGTGCAGATTCCGGCCGAGCTCGAGGGTATCGTCATTGGCGTGCACGGGCTCGACAATCGTCCGGTCGCGCGTCCGCACTTCCGGCACAAGCGGATCGGACGGGCGGCGATCGCGCACGCGGCGCAGAGCCGCAGCTTCTCGGTCGAGCAGATCGCCCAGCTCTACGACTTCCCGGACGGCGAGACCGGCGCCGGCCAGTGCATCGCCATCATCGAGCTCAACGACATCGACCAGAAGGGAAAGCCGACCGGCGCCGGTTACAAGACGTCGGACCTGAAGACGTTCTTCAAGAAGGCCGGAATCCCGATGCCGCATATCGCGCCGGCGAGCGTCGACGGCGGAGCCAACAAGCCCGGCCATTCCGAAGCCGACGGCGAGGTCGTGCTCGACATCGAGGTGGCCGGCGCGATCGCGCCTGACGCCAATATCGTGGTCTATTTTGCGCCCAACACCACCAACGGCTTCATCGATGCGGTGAAGGCCGCAGTCCACGACAGCGCGCGAAAACCCTCGGTGATCTCGATCAGCTGGGGTGGCCCCGAAGATCCGGAGAACTCGCAACAGTTCCTCGACGGTCTCAACGAGGCGATCCGCGACGCAGCCGCGATGGGCGTCACGGTCTGCGTTGCCTCCGGCGACAACGGCTCGGCCGACATGGGCCAAGGTTGGGACGGCAAGCCGCACGCGGATTTCCCGGCGTCGAGCCCGTTTGCACTGGCCTGCGGCGGCACCAATCTCAAGGCGTCGAACGGCCAGATCCAGGAGGTGGTCTGGAACGGGGGGCCGGAAGATGGAGCGGGTGGCGGCGGCGTCAGCGTCGTGTTCGCCCAGCCGAAATACCAGGCCAACGCCCACGTCCCGAAATCGCCGGCGCATCACAGCGGGCGCGGTGTGCCCGACGTCGCGGGCGACGCCGATCCGGCCACCGGCTATCAGATCTTCCTCAATGGCGCCGGCGCCACGATCGGCGGCACCAGCGCGGTGGCGCCGCTGATGGCCGGGTTGATCGCGCGGATCAATGAAGCGACCACCAAGAAATTCGGCAAGACGGTCGGTTTCATCAATCCGCTGATCTACGCAGCCAGCGCGCAAGGCGCGTTCCGCGACATCACGAGCGGCAACAACGACATCACCGGTCAGTTGCACGGCATGTACAAGGCCGGCCCCGGCTGGGACGCCTGCTCCGGCCTCGGCGTTCCCAACGGCACGGCGTTGCAGGATCTGCTGGCGGCGTGATTCACGTGTGCTTCTCCCTCTCCCCGCTCTTCGCGGGGAGAGGGTCGTTGCAGGCCTTGATGAACGCTCTTGATGCGCGCCGGTGGATTGTGCGAATAAGCTGATATGATCGACGCGGTGAACCCTTCCATACGCACCTGGTGGCGCTCCTTCTGAAGGAGCGGCGCGTCGTCATGTCTTTCATTCGACCATCGCCGCCGTGTTCGGCATGGTCGTCATCCCAAGAACCCACTGTCGAAGCGCGGCGGCTCCAATTCCGGAGACGTCAATGCTTTGCCCTGCGCAAGAAAAGCCGATCATCCTGACCGGTGATCGCCCCACCGGCCCGCTGCATCTCGGGCACTATGCGGGCTCGCTGCGAAATCGCGTCGCGCTGCAGCGGTCGCACCGGCAATACGTCCTCATCGCCGACAGCCAGGCGCTGACCGACAATGCGGACGATCCCGACAAGGTGAAGCGCAACGTCATCGAGGTCGCGCTGGACTATCTCGCCGTCGGCATCGATCCCCGCGAGACGACGATCTGCCTGCAATCGGCGTTGCCGGCGCTGGCGGAGCTGTCGCTGCTCTATCTGAACTTCGTCACCGTGGCGCGGCTGGAGCGCAACCCGACGGTCAAGGCGGAAATCCAGACGCGCGGCTTCGAGCGCGACATCCCGGCCGGCTTCCTCTGCTATCCCGTCGCGCAGGCCGCTGATATCACCGCGTTCAGGGCGAGCGTCGTTCCGGTTGGAGAGGATCAGGCGCCGATGATCGAGCAGACCAACGAGATCGTGCGGCGGATCAACCGCCAGGTCGGACGCGAGTTGCTGCCCGAAGCCAAGGCGATGATCCCGACCACGGGCCGGCTTCCCGGCATCGACGGCCGGGCGAAGATGAGCAAGTCGCTGGGCAATAGCATCGCGCTGTCGGCGTCCCCGGACGAAATTCGCGAAGCCGTGCGCAAAATGTACACCGACCCCGGACATGTCAGGGCCAGCGACCCCGGACAGGTCGAGGGCAATGTCGTCTTCACCTATCTCGACGCATTCGCCGAGGATCAGGCCGAAGTGGATGACCTGAAGGCGCGCTATCGGGCAGGGGGCCTCGGCGACGTCAAGGTCAAGAAGCGCCTCGAGGATATCTTGCAAGCCTTGCTCGCGCCGATCCGGGAACGCCGACACCGGCTCGCGCAGGATCAATCCTACGTGCTCGCAGAGCTACGCAAAGGAACCGAGCGTGCGAAACGCATCACGCAGGCGACGCTCGATGAGGTCAAGGCAGGGCTGGGGTTGTTTTCAATCGAAGCCGGTCTTCCTTGAAGGCGCCGTGAAGCCGCGTACGCGCTGCCATGCTGAACGAGCGACGATAATGATGTCGCCGGCAACGGGCTTGGCGCGCCGTCTGCCGGGCTTGGCTGAACCGCCGTAGCGTCCTGACGGCGACGGAGCAACGCGCGTCGGATGACTGTCACTGCAATTATCGATTGCGCTTGGGTGTTGCCATTTTGTTACGGGACTTAGGCCCGACGCAACTAAACTTGCGGGTGGAATGAGAGAGATATGCACGCAATCGTGCGGAAGAGGTTGTTTAAGAAGACCTCCACTAAGGGACACGGAGACAATAGGATGACGAAGTTTTTGCTCGCCGCAGTCGGCCTCGTGGCCATGGGCATGGCTGCTCCCGCATCGGCCGCCGACATGGCCGTCAAGGCGCCGCCACCGGCCCCGATCGCGACGATCTACAATTGGAGCGGGTTCTATATTGGTGGCAACGGCGGATGGGGGCAAAGCCACAACTGCGTGGATTTCGTCACGGTCGCAGGAACCGTCGCCAGCGGTTGCCGTGATCGTTCCGGCGGCGTTGTCGGCGGACAGCTCGGATATCGCTGGCAAACCAATCAGTTTGTGTTCGGATTGGAAGCACAAGGCGATTGGGCTGACCTCAGCAATACGCGCGCCAGCCTGTTCAATCAAACGCTATCAACCACGGTGAAAACCGACGGCATCGGCCTCTTCACCGGCCAACTCGGTTGGGCGTGGAACGCGGCACTGCTCTACGTGAAGGGCGGCGCGGCCGTGACCAGCAATCGCTTTACAATATTCGACAACATCACCGGGATCGGTCTGGTGTCGGCGAGCAACACGCGCTGGGGCGGCACGCTGGGTGTCGGCTTTGAGTATGGCTTCGCACCCAACTGGTCGGTCGGTTTTGAATACGACCATCTGTGGATGGGGCACGCGAACAACTCCTTCTCCGTGGTCGATCCGCGCCTTGCAGGCATCCTCAACGACCGGATCAGCCAGGATGTCGATATGGTCACCGTGCGCTTCAACTACCGGTTCGGCGGTTACGCCACGCCGATCGCCGCGCGCTACTAAGGCATGATCCGGGAAAGTGCGAAGCGGTTTTCCGGAAAGATCATGCGCAAACAACAACCTGAAGCGCGATGACGATTCATCTTGATCTCTTCGTGCTTCAAAGCACGATGGCTTTTGGTTGAAACGGGAGTGAGCCGAGGACTCTGTCCCCCTCTCCCCGCTGGGGAGAGGGGGACGCAGCGCGTACGCGGGCTATCCATGCTTATGCGCGTGCTTGCGTACCTTCGTTTGTTTTCCTTCGCCCGTCGGGATCATCACCACGCGGCCGTAGCGCACGCCGCGTTCGGCGATGATGTGGTCGGCGAAATGCTTGACCTCGTCGGCGGATCCCCTCAGCGCCGTCATCTCCATGCAATTGTCGTCGTCGAGATGGACGTGCAGCGTCGCCAGCGCGAGGTCGTGATGGCCGTGGAATTCCTGCACCAGGCGCTTGGAGAGGTCGCGCGCCGCGTGGTCGTAGACATAGACGAGGCCGGCGACGCAGGGGCCGGTCTGCGCGGTGTCCTCCGCCGTCTGCTGCAACCCGGCCCTGGCGAGGTCGCGGATGATCTCGGAGCGGTTCTGGTAGCCGCGTGCCGCAGCCGCGGCATCGATCTCCGCCAGCAAATCATCCTCGATCGTGATCGTAACCCGCTGCATCAAATACTCCCGTGCCTCAGCCGCGCTGTTCTAACCTCGCCCCGCTTGCGGGGAGGGGTCGGAATTCAAGCGTAGCTTGAATTCCGGGTGAGGGGGACTCTCCGCGAGCCCATCTCTTACCAGTTATGTGGAGGCGGCCCCTCACCCCAACCCTCTCCCCGTAAGAACGGGGAGAGGGAGTACACCCTCACAGCCGTGTTGCGCGAAGCCGCAGCGCGTTGCCGACAACGCTGACCGACGACAGCGCCATCGCGGCGGCCGCGATGATCGGCGACAGCAGGATGCCGAGGGCCGGATAGAGGATGCCGGCCGCGATCGGGATGCCGGCCGCGTTGTAGATGAAGGCGAAGAACAGGTTTTGCCGGATGTTGCGCATCGTCGCCTGCGACAGTTTTCGCGCGCGAACGATGCCCGTGAGATCGCCCTTCAGCAGGGTGACGCCGGCGCTTTCCATGGCCACGTCCGTGCCCGTGCCCATGGCGATGCCGACCTCGGCTGCCGCCAGCGCCGGCGCGTCGTTGACGCCGTCGCCGGCCATCGCGACGATACGGCCCGATGCCTGAAGCCTGGTCACGACCGCGCTCTTCTGATCCGGCAGCACCTCCGCCTCGACGTCGGCGATTCCGAGCCTGCGCGCAACGGCCTCTGCCGTGGTGCGGTTGTCGCCGGTCAGCATGATCACCTTGATGCCCTCGGCAGCGAGAGCCTTCAGGGCCTGCGGGGTCGACGCCTTGACCGGATCGGCGATCGCGAACAGCCCGGCCAGCCTGCCGTCGATCGCCATGTCGATGACGGTGGCGCCGTCCTGGCGCAGCCGCTCCGCTTCCGCATCGAGCGGCGTCGTGTCGATGCCGATCGTGGCAAGATATTTTGCGTTGCCGAGCACGACGGTCTTGCCGTCGACCTTGCCGGTCGCGCCCTTGCCGGTCGGCGAGTCGAACTGGTCGACCTGGCTGATGCTGAGCTGCCTCTCCTTCGCCGCGCGCAGAATCGCATCGGCCAGCGGGTGCTCGCTGGCGCGCTCGACGCTGGCGGCAAGACGCAGGATGTCATCCTCGGCATGACCATCGGCCGGGACGATCGCGACGACTTTCGGCTTGCCTTCGGTCAGCGTGCCGGTCTTGTCGACCACGAGCGTGTCGATCTTCTCCATCCGTTCGAGCGCCTCGGCGTTCTTGATCAAGACACCGGCCTGCGCGCCGCGACCGACGCCAACCATGATCGACATCGGGGTTGCGAGGCCCAGTGCGCAGGGGCAGGCAATGATGAGCACGCTGACCGCGGCCACCAGGCCGAAGGCGAGCCGCGGCTCGGGGCCGAACCAGGCCCATGCGGCGAAGGCGGTGATGGCGACGGCGATCACCGTCGGCACGAACCAGCCGGCGACCTGGTCGGCGAGCCGCTGGATCGGCGCGCGCGAGCGCTGGGCATCGGCGACCATCTGCACGATCTGCGACAGCAGCGTCTCGCGCCCGACCTTTTCGGCACGCATGATGAAGCTGCCGGACTGGTTCAGCGTGCCGGCGATGACTTTCGTGCCGGCTTCCTTGGTGACCGGCATGGATTCGCCGGTGATGAGGGATTCATCGAGCGAGGACCGCCCCTCCAGCAGAATGCCGTCGACCGGCACCTTCTCGCCGGGACGGACGCGCAGGCGGTCGCCGGCATGAAGCGTGTCGATCTCGACCTCGTGCTCGCTGCCATCAGGCTCGACGCGACGTGCGGTTTTCGGCGCGAGCTGGAGCAGCGCCTTGATCGCGCCGGAGGTTGCGTCGCGGGCGCGCAGCTCCAGCACCTGGCCGAGCAGCACCAGCACGGTGATGACCGCGGCCGCCTCGAAATAGACCGCGACCGCGCCCTCATGACCCCTGAAGGTCGCGGGGAAGATCTGCGGCGCCAGCGTGCCGAACAGGCTGTAGACGTAGGCGACGCCCGTGCCCATCGCGATCAGCGTGAACATGTTGAGGTTGCGCGTGAGGAGCGATTGCCAGCCGCGCACGAAGAACGGCCAGCCGGCCCACAGCACGACGGGCGTGGCGAACACGAGCTGGATCCAGTTCGAGAGCGTCGGATCGATCCAGTTGTGCGGGCCGGCGAGATGGCCACCCATCTCCAGCACGACCGGCGGCACCGCCAGGGCGCCGCCGATCCAGAACCGCCGCGTCATGTCGGCGAGCTCGGGATTGGGCCCGGTGTCGAGGCTCGCCACCTCCGGCTCCAGCGCCATGCCGCAGATCGGGCAGCTGCCGGGGCCGACCTGGCGGATCTCCGGATGCATCGGGCAGGTGTAGATCGTGCCCGCGGGCATCTCGGGCTCGGATGCCTTCTCCTTCGCAAGATACTTGGCGGGGTCGGCTGCGAATTTGGTGCGGCAGCCGGCGGAGCAGAAATGGAAGGTCTCGCCGTGATGTTCGCAGCGGTGCTTCGATGTCGCGGGATCGACCGTCATGCCGCAGACGGGATCGCGGACTTTGTCGCCGGGCGCAGCATGATGGGCGTGGCCGGTGTGATCGCCATCGCCGCCGCAGCAAGATGATGCCGCGGGCTTTTCCACTGGGGCAGCCTTGGCGGAACATCCGCATCCGGAGGACTTTGCGGCCGCGTCGACCGGCTTCTGTTCGGCTTCGTTCATTCCAGCGCTCCGGCCTTGGCTCAGGCTTGCAACCCATACCCGGTAGGGGTATATAGACGTCATGCGCAAGGACATCAAGGCATCCGTCGGCAAACGTCTGGGCCGGATCGAAGGGCAGGTCCGCGGCCTGTCGAAAATGGTCGAGGAGGACCGCTACTGCATCGACATCGTGACGCAGATTTCCGCGGTGCGCGCGGCGCTGCGCCGGGTCGAGGAGGAGATCCTGAAAGACCACGTCGCCCACTGCGTCGAGCACGCGATCTCGAGCGGCAACAAGACGGATCAGCGGGAAAAGATCGCGGAGCTGATGGCGGTCATCAGCCGCGCGGAACGGTAGGGTCGGCCCTCGACGTCACTGCGAATGACAGGCCGAGAAGAAAGCGCGGGATCTCCCCGATGTCGTCCTGGCGAAAGCCAGGACCCATACCGCGGAATCTATCGAGTGCGCTCGGTAACAGTACCGAACGACGAATCTTCGCTAAACTGCTTCCTGGGGTAATGGGTCCTGGCTTTCGCCAGGACGACACCGGACTAGGAGGTTTACGCCGCCCTCTCTCGCGTCCGTCCCCGCCGTCGCGGGCGGTACATCGCGAGCATCTTCAGCAGCGGGAAATGTCCGGAGACAGTGACACGTTCGGCCACTTCCGCGGCCGTACCCGTCACTTCTTGAGCCGAAACCTCAGCCGGCGCTTCTTCGTCAAGCGCTTCAGGAACGAGCGGCGGCGAACGGAGCGTTTCTGGAAACACACTGAAAGTGCCCGCCACCTCCTCGAGCGGCTTCTGCTTGTCGGCCCAGTGCAAGGCTGTGTAGTCGAAGCCGTGCACGATGGTGGGTTTGACGACCTCGAAATAGGGCGAGATGTCGAAGTCGCGGGGCATGTAGAGCGAAGAATCGCGGATGTGCAGGATCTCGCGGCGCGCCTGCCGGCTGCCGGCCTTGGTGATCTTGGGCAGGATCGGATAGCGCACGGCGTCGAAGGCCTGCGCGATCAGCGCCGAGCAGATGATCTTGGTCGGATCGCCCGAGCCAAGCGCGATCATGCGCCGCCGCCAGCGCTGCGGGATCGGCAGCGGGAACAGAAAGCGCATCAGGTCCAGGATGTTCTTGGTGTCGTAGCCGAAGCCGATACGGTTGATGGCGTAACGGCAGACGGTGGTGCGGTCCTCGTAGGACAGTCCCACCGGACGGCACAGCCTCGTGTGATATGGAAAATATTTCGACAGCGGCGCGGAGGTGACGCCTTCGCCGATATTGGCCTCGATCAGCACGTGCTGCTCGCCGTCGGACTCTATGGCGCCCTCCACGGGGCCAACATAGAGAGCGGCATGCGACCAGGTCGACTGCGTGAGATATTTGATGATGCCGGAAATGCGGTTGTTGCCCTCGACCAGCAGGACGTCGCCGGGCTGGATGACGCCGCGAAGATGTTCGGGGTCGCTCGGCGTGAACGGCTCATAGCCCGGCACCTCCTTGGAGAGGTACGCGGCAATCAGCTTGCCGACTGAGTCTAGGACGGTCCCCATTGCGAGCTCCCCGCAGCCTTGTCCGGCTGCCTTTTTCCCTTCTCTATCATGGTCGATACGCGTTGCAATTTGGTTCATCGCGCACGGCGATCAAGTACGATTGATTCACCATGATGGTTGCCGCGCTGCGCCAGATGCGGCAAGGTTCGCTAGCTGTTCCCGTCCGCTTCAAGTCCCCGGAAACCATGACATGACAATCACGCGCCGCAGCTTCCTATCGGCGTCGGCGGCGTTTGCCGCAGCCCCGATCCTGCGCGCGACCGCGGCACCCCTGCCGCGCGAGGCTGACATCGTCGTGATCGGCGCCGGCGCAGCCGGAATCGCTGCAGCGCGGCGGGTCATGGCGGCCAATCGCAAGGTCGTGGTGGTGGAAGCGGCCAGCCAGATCGGCGGCCGCTGCATCACGGACAGCAGCACGTTCGATACGGCAGTCGATCGTGGTGCCCGCTGGATGCACAACCCCGACACCAACCCGATGATCCGTCTCGCGCGCGGCGTCGGGCTCGACGTGTCGCCGGCACCCACCGGCCAGAAGATGCGCATCGGCCGCCGCAACGCGCGCGCCGGCGAGACCGAGGAATTTTTGGCAGCGCTGGTGCGCGCCAATCGCGCCGTTGACGAAGCCTCGCGCGGCAAGCTCGACGCCGCCTGCGCGTCGGTGCTGCCAAAGGATCTCGGCGACTGGGCTGCTACGGCCGAGTTTTTGCTGGGCGCGAACTTCGCCGGCAAGGATCTCAAGGAGCTTTCGGCGATCGACAAGGCACGCGCGCAGGACCGCAATTCCGCGATCGCCTGCAAGCAAGGCCTGGGTACGCTGATCACCAGGCTCGGCGAGCAGACGCCGGTCGCGCTGTCGACGCCGGCGGGCCGCATCCTCTGGAGCAACCGCGACGTCAGCGTCGAAACATCAGCCGGCAAGATCGTCGCCCGCGCCGCCATCATCACCGTCTCGACCAATGTGCTCACGGCAGGCACGATCAAGTTCGCGCCTGATATCCCCAAGCGCACGCTCGATGCGGCCTCCAAGCTCAGCCTCGGCAGCTACGATCACATCGTGCTGCAGTTGCCGGGCAATCCACTTGGGCTCGCGCGCGACGACATCCTGATCGAGCAGAGCAACTCGACCCGCACCGCGCTCTTGTTCGCCAATATCGGCGGTTCCTCGCTGTGCTCGATCGACGTCGGCGGCTCCTTCGGCCGCGACCTGTCGGAGCAGGGCGAGCAGGCGATGGCCGCATTCGCGAGGGAATGGCTCACAAAACTGTTCGGCAGCGAGGCCACGGCGGGAATCAAGAAGGTCAGCGCGACGCGCTGGAATGCGTCGCCCTTCGTGATGGGCGCGATGTCGGCGTCCGCGCCGGGCGGCCAGCTTTCGCGAAAAATCCTGACCGAGCCGATCGGCTGCATGTATCTCGCCGGCGAAGCCACGCACGACGCGCTCTGGGGCACCGTCGATGGCGCCTGGGAGAGCGGCGAGCGCGCCGCCGAAGCCGCGCTCCGCCGCATCGGCGCGCTGAGGGACGAGCCGGTCGAGGTGCCGACGCAATCGACGAAGCGGCGGCAAAAACATTAGCCGTTGTCGCGGATAATCACCTCAAGCGCAGATCGTCGTCCCGGCGAAGGCCGGGACCCATTACCCCGGTCAGTGATTTTTGCGCATGCTGACAACCACGAGTCTTCGCCAAACCACTCCCTGTGATTATGGGTCCCGGCCTTCGCCGGGACGACGACGGGGACGGTTTTACCGCAACACCCCATCCAGCGCTGGCAGGCCGAAAATCACGGCCATTGCGATCAGCGCGTAGCAGATGGCGCGAAACACTTTTTCGCTGGTGCGACCGAATAGTGACGCGCCGAAGGCGACGCCGGCCGCATAGACCGGGCCGACGACGAGGGAGAGCAGCAGCGCATCGCGCGTGATCAGGCCGCTCGTTGCGTAGCTGACCATGGAAAAGAGATCCGAGGCGCCGAAGAACAGCACGATGTTGGCGCGGGCGACCGTCGCGACGATGGGGCGGCCGAGCCAGTAGCCGACGATCGGCGGACCGCCGGTCTGCGCCAGCCCGCTGCAAAAGCCGGAGAGGCCGCCGATGCCGACCGAAAGCCAGGCGTGATCCTTGCCGCGATAGCGCCAGCCCGACAGCAGGAGAATCAGCAGCGCCCCGACGAAGCAGGAGATGATCCAGCGCGTGGTGACGGGATCGAGCACGCTGAGGAAATAGGTGCCGATCGGCACGCCGATCAGCGCGCCCAGCACGATCACCGCCGTCGCCTTGCGGTCGGCCTTGCGCCAGGCGTCGGGGAGCAACGGCGCGGCGGACACGAAATCGACGATGAGGAGCAACGCCGCGACGAGCCGTGGCGGCGCTACGCTGCTGGCAAGCGGCATGAAGATCAGCGCCGCTCCAAAACCGGAAAAGCCGCGCGCCGTGCTTGCGACGAAAGCGACGGCGCAGATCGCAATCGCAGTTGCGAGACTGACGTCCTTCGGGAGAAGCTCCGAAAAACTCATGCTCTCTGACTTTGGAGCATGATGTCGTCCGAAAACCGCTTCACACTTTTCGGCATCATGCTCTCAAAGTGCCACCGGTCTTCTTCGTCACCTCGGCAACGATCTTCGCCGCTACGGCCTCGATCTCCTGGTCGGTCAGCGTCTTCTCGCGCGGCTGGATCGTCACGGCAATCGCGATCGACTTCTTGCCGTCGTCGATGCCCTTGCCCTCATAGACGTCGAACACGTTGACGGCGGTGATCAGCTTCTTGTCGACGGCCTGTGCCGTGCGCACGATGTCGCCGGCCTTCACGCCGCGATCGACGATGAAGGCGAAGTCGCGCGAGACCGGCTGGAACGCCGACAGCTCGATCACAGGCTTTGCCCGCGTCGGCTTCTTCTTGGCCTCGGGAATGCGGTCGAGGATCACCTCGAACGCCATCACGGGGCCGTCGGCGCCGAGCGCTTCCAGCGCGCGCGGGTGCATCTCGCCGAAATAGCCGAGCACGTTCTGCGGGCCGATCTGGATGGTGCCGGAGCGGCCGGGGTGAAGCCATTTTGGTCCCCCCGCGACGATCTGCAGCGCCTGCATCGGCGCGCCGGCCGCAGCTAACACCGCGAGCGCATCGGCCTTGGCGTCGAACGCGTCGGCCGCGGCAGAGCCGGACCAGTGACGGCCGAGACCCTCCGACGACGCGAAGCCGCGACGAACGCCGCTTGCCGCAAGGAACTGATCCTGCGGACGATCGCCTTTGAAGAGCTGGCCGACCTCGAACAGTGCGACATCACTGAGGCCGCGGTCGGCATTGGCCTGCGCCGCCGCGATCAGGCCCGGCAGCAGGCTCGGCCGCATGTCGGAAAGGTCGGATGCGATCGGGTTGGCAAGCTCGAGCTCGCGCTGGCCGCCGCCGAACAGTTCGGCCGCCGGCTTGGCGATGAACGACCACGTCACCGCCTCGACCATGCCGCGGGTTGCGAGCGCACGCCTGGTGCGGCGGGTGCGGAGCTGCAGCGCGGTCAGCACGGGCTTGCGCGCGTCCTCGCCGCGCTCGAACGGCGTCTCCGGCACCTTGTCGACGCCGTAGATCCGGACGATCTCTTCGACGATGTCGGCCTTGCCGTGCACGTCGGTACGCCAGGAGGGCACCGCGACCTTCACGGTCGGACCTGCGCCCGCCATCATGAAGCCGAGATGGGTGAGGATGCGCTTCATCTCGACCTGCGGCACCTCGATGCCGGAGAGACGCTTCACCTCGGACAGCGGGAAATCGATAACGCGGTCGTCGCCGAAGGCCTTGCCGGTCACGAAGGTTTCCGAGGGCGCGCCGCCGCACATCTCCATCACCAGCTTGGTCGCGAGCTCCAGGCCCGGCACCATGAAGGCCGGATCGACGCCGCGCTCGAAGCGGTAGCGCGCGTCCGAATTGATGCCGAGCTTGCGGCCGGTCTGGGCGATGTTGATCTCGTTCCACAGCGCCGATTCGATCAGCACGTCGGTGGTATTCTCGTCGCAGCCCGAGGCTTCGCCGCCCATGATGCCGGCGAGCGATTCGACGCCGTGCTCGTCCGAGATCACGCAGATGTTTTGATCGAGATTATAGGTGCGGCCGTCGAGTGCGAGCAGGCTCTCGCCGTCGCGCGCGCGGCGCACGGTGAGATTGCCCTTCACCTTCTTGGCGTCGAACACATGCAGCGGGCGCGCGCGATCGAAGGTCATGAAGTTGGTGATGTCGACCAGCGCGTTGATCGGGCGCAGCCCGATCGCGGTCAGCCGCTTTTGCAGCCATTCCGGCGAGGGGCCGTTCTTCACGCCGCGCACCAGCCGCAGCGCGAAGCCGGGGCACAGCGTCGTGTCCTCGACCGTCACCTTCACCGGGCAGGGGAATTCGCCCTTCACGGCCTTGATCGTCGGGTCCTTGAACTTGCCCATGTCGGCTGCGGCGAGGTCGCGCGCGATGCCGTGCACGCCGGTGCAGTCCTGCCGGTTCGGTGTCAGGTTGATCTCGACCACGGGATCGCCGAGGCCCGCCCATTCGGCATAGCCTGCGCCGATGGGCGCATCCGCCGGCAGTTCCATGATGCCGTCGTGATCGTTGGAGATCTGCAATTCGGCCGCCGAGCACAGCATGCCGCGGCTCTCGACGCCGCGGATGGTGCCGACGCCGAGCGTGATGTCCTTGCCGGGAATGTAGGTGCCGGGGGCTGAGAACACGCTGACGAGCCCGGTGCGCGCATTCGGCGCGCCGCACACCACCTGCACCGGCGCACCGCCGTCACCGGTGTCGACCATGCAGACGCGCAGGCGATCCGCATTGGGATGCTGCTCGGCGGAAATCACCTTCGCGATCGTGAAGGGTTTCAGCGCCTTCGCCTTGTCCTCGATGTTCTCGACCTCGAGCCCGATCATGGTGAGCTTCTCGGCGAGCTTGTCGAGCGACTCGTCGGTGTCGAGATGATCCTTCAGCCAGGAGAGGGTGAATTTCATGGCTGTGTGCCTCGGGTCTCTTGATTGGTTACTGTGTTGTCTTGGTCGGTGTCAGAGTTCCCTCCCCCCTTGTGGGGGAGGGTTAGGGAGGGGGGTGAGCCGCTTGCTCCGGCCGAAGTTGCCTTGCGGATCGCCTCAACAACTCCTTCAAGGTTCGACATCACCTGTTCATTCGTGAATCGCAGAACTTGAAAGCTTTCGGCGGCGAAGAATGCATCGCGACGCTGATCTGCTCTCTGACGCTCTTCGAAATCGTGGGATTCTCCATCGAGCTCGATGACGAGCTTTGAAGAGAAACAAACGAAGTCGGCGATGTAGTTCCCGATTGGAGTTTGGCGACGAAAACCGACGCCATCCATCCGGTTGGCCTTGAGGTAGCGCCACAGCAGTGTTTCGGCGCGCGTCATCGCTCGGCGAAGCTGCTTCGCTCGGCTGCGCTGACGATCGCTCACAACTGCGTGCGGCATCCGTGGCTACCCCCCTCCCTGCCCCTCCCCCACAAGGGGGGAGGGAACGGAGAGAATCATTGCGAGGCCATTTCGGTGAAGCGCCCCCATCACGAGCTCAGCCCTCCCGCGAGCGTTGGCACTTCCAGCGGCTTGAAGCCGTAGTGGGACAGCCAGCGGACGTCGCTGTCGAACAGCTGGCGCAGGTCGGCGATGCCGTATTTCAGCATGGCGATGCGGTCGATGCCCATGCCCCAGGCAAAGCCCTGGTACTCGTCGGGATCGATGCCGCAGGCGCGCAGCACGTTCGGATGCACCATGCCGCAGCCGAGAATCTCCAGCCAATCCTCGCCCTCGCCGAAGCGGATCTCGCCCTTGTCGCGGCGGCACTGGATATCGACTTCCAGCGACGGCTCCGTGAACGGGAAGAACGAGGGGCGGAAGCGCATGTTGATGTGGTCGACCTCGAAGAAGGCCTTGCAGAACTCGTGCAGGATCCATTTGAGGTGGCCGAGATGCGAGCTCTTGTCGATGACGAGCCCCTCGACCTGGTGGAACTGCGGCGTGTGGGTCGCATCCGAATCGATGCGGTAGGTGCGGCCCGGGCAGATCACGCGGATCGGCGGCTTCTGGCTCAGCATGGTGCGCACCTGCACCGGGGAGGTGTGGGTGCGAAGCAGCATGCGCGAGCCGTCCTCCTTCGGATGGAAGAAGAAGGTGTCGTGCATCTCGCGCGCGGGATGGCCGACCGGGAAGTTCAGCTTGGTGAAGTTATAGTCGTCGGTCTCGACATCGGGACCTTCGGCGACCGAGAAGCCCATGTCGGCGAAGATCGTGGTCAACTCGTCCCAGACCTGGCTCAGCGGATGGATGCGGCCGGCCTCAGTCGCAGGCTCGCGCAGGGGCAGGGTGACGTCGATGGTCTCGGCGGCGAGCCGCGCATCGAGCGCTGCCGACTTCAGGACGTCGCGCCGCGCGGCGAGCGCCTGGCCGACCTTGTCCTTAGCCTGGTTGATCGCCGCGCCTTGGGTCTTGCGCTCGTCGGGCGACATTTTTCCGAGCGTGGCGAGCAGCGCGGAGATCGAGCCCTTCTTGCCGAGCGCGGCGACGCGAACGGCTTCGAGCGCGGCCTCGTCGTTGGCGGTCGCGACATCGGCGATGATCTGGGCTTCGAGGTTGGCAAGATCGGTGCTGGTAAGATCGGTCATGGCAATCCCTTTTGGCCAGGATGCTTAGCCGATGCTCCTAGCCCGTCACACCCGGCCCAAAAGCGCGAAGCGCGTCTTCGCGTTAGATTCGCCGGGCATCCACGTCTGAGAAGTGTGTTTGCGCGAGAGATGACAGCCAGGGCACTTAAAGCGCGAAGGCACTTGAAGCGCGACGACGCGCCTCTGCCCGGGCCATCACAAGCTGAAAGCTGCGCAGAGCACAGTGGAGGACGGCTTACGCCGCCAGCGCGGCCTTGGCCTTCTCGGCGATCGCCTGGAACGCAGCGGGCTCGCGGATCGCGAGATCCGACAGCACCTTGCGGTCCACGGTGATGCCCGACTTGGCAAGGCCGTCGATAAATCGGCTGTAGGTCAGGCCGAACGGACGCACCGCGGCATTGAGGCGCTGGATCCAGAGCGCGCGGAAGGTGCGCTTGCGGCGCTTGCGGTCGCGGAAGGCGTACTGTGCGGCCTTCTCGACGGCCGGCTTGGCGGCGCGGATCGTGTTCTTGCGGCGGCCGTAGAAACCCTTGGCGGCCTTGTAGACTTTCTTGTGCTTGGCGTGGGCGGTCACACCGCGTTTGACGCGAGACATGACAAAAATCCTTCAGAGATGACTTTGGTTTTCGGAACGCCGCGGCATCCGCGGCTCGGCTGAATTGATCGTGGACGCGATCAGGCGTTCGGCAAGAAGTACTTCTTGACGTTGTCGCCGTCGGTCTTGAACAGCACGCGGGTGCCGCGGAGCTGACGGATCTGCTTCTTCGTCCGCTTGATCATGCCGTGACGCTTGCCGCGCTGGGCGTGCATCACTTTGCCGGTAGCAGTCACCTTGAAGCGCTTTTTAGCGCCCGACTTGGTCTTCAACTTGGGCATTTGGCTCTCCTAATGGCCATAACAGAATACCGCCTGCGAAGGCGATTGGCCGTCAAAAATGCTCGTTAGAGCGTTGATTGTGCTCATGTTTTTGCGACTTGCCAAGCAAATCAGCGCGAAACCCGCACGGGCACCGCCACGGCAGCCCTTAAATCAGCCGGGCGATGAAGGCTGGGCTTATGGCAGAGGTGAGGCCAATTGGCAATGATGAACCGCCGAAACGGGCCCGCAGACTATTTGAGGTCGGTACGCTTATTTTCATGCCTTGCCACCCGGAACAGGACAAGATGCCCCATTTCCCGCTGTCCCTTTTGCCTCGTGCCTTTCGCCTCAGCCCCGTCGCGCTTCTCATCTTGCTTGGTGCGACTGTCGTTCCGTCGACCGCCGATGCCCGGACCGGCGGCTACGACGGGGTCTGGAACGTCACCTTCGCCACCACGCGGGGCAATTGCAGCTCCGGCTACATGGTCCCGTTCACGGTGATCGGCAGCCGCGTGACCTCGGCCGGCGGCGGCCGGGTGTCCGGCACCGTCAACCGCGCCGGTACTGTCGCCGTCCAGGTCTCGGTCGGCGCCTCCCATGCCAGCGGCGGCGGCCGGCTTACCCGCGCTGCCGGCGCCGGTTCCTGGTACGGGATCATTTCCGGCGACCGCTGCAGCGGCACCTGGCAGGCGACGCGAACGTAAGCACTACCCGGGGAAACGGTGCCCTCCCTCTCCCGCCTGCGGGAGAGGGTCGGGGAGAGGGTATCTCCGCAAGCGATGACCCCCAAGAGGTGAGAGCCCTCACCCGGCGCTTCGCGCCGACCTCTCCCGCAAGCGGGAGAGGTTACAGCGGTGCTTGCGGCTGGCACCTTCAACAAACAAAACGGCCCGTCGGAGATCCGGACGGGCCGTTGAAATTTTGGCTGCAATAAGCCCGGCTCAGCGCGGCGCCAGCACCATGACGACCTGGCGGCCCTCGAACCTGGCGTCCTGCTCGACCTTGGCGAGTTCGGCGACGTCGCTCTTGATCTTGTCCAAAAGCTTGGTGCCGATCTCCTGGTGCGCCATTTCGCGGCCGCGATAGCGCAGCGTGATCTTGACCTTGTCGCCCTCTTCGAAGAACCGCTGCATCGCGCGCATCTTCACGTCGTAGTCGTGATCGTCGATCATCGGGCGGAGCTTGATCTCCTTGATCTCGACGATCTTCTGCCGCTTGCGGGCTTCAGCGGCTTTTTTCTGGGCGGAATATTTGTACTTCCCGTAGTCCATAATCTTGCAGACGGGAGGGCTGGTATTCGGCGAAATCTCCACGAGATCCATGCCGGCTTCCTGGGCCAGTCTGATAGCCATCATGGTCTCGACCGTACCCTTGTTGTCACCGGTCTGGTCGATCAGCTGGATCTGCGCATTGCGAATATCATCATTGATGCGCGGCCCGTCTTTGGCGGCGACGGGCGGGGCTCTATTGGGACGGCGAATGTTGGTTCTCCAAAGTTGTGAACGAAGCGGGTAGTCTGAAGGAAGATGCGTCTGCGGGCAAGCAAGTCGCACCTCGCACGCGAAAAACGCTCAAATGCGAGGCATTTTGGTCACGCCCATCCGCACGCCGCTCGACATAGACACCTTGTCCCAGTTCCGCAAGCGTCCCTAAGGGACAATGCCATCCCGGCGTGCCGCGGGCGCCCCGACAGCTCAAACCGCACAGCAAGAGTAAACGTTCCATGACCAATTCGACTGCCAACCAGGCTCCCGACTTCATCGAAGTGGGCGAGGGTCCCTCGCCGCGGAGGATCGCGGTCCGCACCCGGGCCGGGAAGGGGCCCGGGCTGTTCTGGCTCGGTGGTTTCAAGTCGGACATGCAGGGCACCAAGGCCGTGGCGCTCGATGATTGGGCGGTGGCGCATGGCCGCGCCTCCGTCCGGTTCGACTATTCCGGCCATGGCGAATCCGGCGGCGATTTCGCCGACGGCACCATCGGGCGCTGGCTCGAGGAGAGCGTCGCGGTGTTCGCGCGATTCTGCGAAGGCCCGCAGATCGCTGTCGGTTCCTCCATGGGCGGCTGGATGGCGCTGCTGCTCGCGCGCGAGATCAGGAAGCGCGCCGGCAAGGAAACCGGCACCAGCAAGCCATCGCTGGCGGGGCTTGTGCTGATCGCGCCAGCGCCTGATTTCACGGAAGAGCTGCTGTGGAAGAATTTCCCGGCCAATGTGAAGAAGGAGATCGAGACCACGGGCCACTGGCTTCGGCCGTCGGAGTATGGCGACGGCTCGTCCTATCCGATCACGCGGAACCTGATCGAGGAAGGCCGCAACCATCTCGTGCTCGGCAGCGCCATCGACGTCGGCTGTCCCGTGCGCATTCTGCAAGGCGCCAGGGACCCGGACGTGCCGTGGCAGCACGCCTTCGCGCTGACGCATCGCCTGCCGGCCGATGACGTCGTGCTGACGCTGATCCAGGACGGCGATCATCGCCTGTCGCGCCCGCAGGACATCGCGCGCATCCTTGCCGCGGTCGCGGAGATCGGGTGAGCTGTTTTCACACCAAAGGTGTCGTCATCCGCCTTGTGCGCAATTGCGCACTGGGGCGGATGATCCAGTACTCCGAGACGGCGGTGATCAAGCTGAGAGGCTGCGGCTTACTGGATGCCCCGCCGGAGCCTGTCATCGGGCTCGCCGGAGGCGAGACCCGGTGGCGGGGCAGGGGATGAGAAACGCGCCGCTACCGCTTCGACGGATTCGCCATCGGCTTGCGCTGCGCGAGTGCCGCCACCGTCGAGGTGCCGATCGGTCCCTGCTCGTCATAGAGCCAGCATTCGCCGATCGCGATGCCGTCGGCGGAGTGGTGGTTCACCACCTCGAAGCCAATCCATTCCGTCACCGGCAGGCGGTGCAGATACACGGTGACGTCGCCGTTGATGAAGGCGAGGCCCTGATCGCCGGCATTGGCGAACGGGCTGGCGAAATCCGCAGCCACCGCGACGCGCGTGAACGGCGTCAGCGCAAAGCCGTCGACCAGCTCGCGCACCTCGCTCATCCAGAGCCGGCGCGGACCGAGCGAGCCCATATGGCCGACAATGGGGCGCGTCGTCCATTTGCCGTGCATGCCGAGCCGCGGATCGGTCGGCTTTGGAATGTCGGCAGGCCTCAGTGCATCCCAGTTCGGCGGCGACCAGATGTTGCCGTCCGGATTCTGCGTCCGCCGCAGGAGCTGGCACGAGGCGCGCGCCATGCTGACGCCGCCGGAGACAAACTCCGCTTCCACCACGCGGATGCGCAGGCCGTCGCGGACGAGCCGCGTGGTGATCTCGATCGGCTTGTCGATCGTCGGCAGGCGAAACATGTCGACCGTGAGCCGCGCCGGAACGAACTCGGGGCCTGAATGACGCTCCTCAATGCCGAAGCCGAGCAGGCCGACGATAACGCGTCCGTGCAGCGACTTCGGATCCCAGGGACCATTGGCAACTTCCGTCGGATGGAATGTATCGCCGCTGCGCGTGAAGAAAGGCGTGTTTGTCATGACGCGCGACCTTGAAGGAACGCGCGGGGAAATCAAGGTGTCTGCCCTCATGGTGAGGAGCGCGGAACGCGCGTCTCGAACCATGAGAGCCCGGCTCCAGCAGCTCGGCCTTCATCCTTCGAGACGCGTGCAGAGCACGCTCCTCAGGATGAGGGTCAGGAGCGGTGTTCGTCTTCCTCATCCACCGCTGTCATCGTGACAGTGGAGTGTCAGGAGCCGGCGCGCCACTCCTCGCGCACGCTGTCGTCTTGCTCTGCGGTCATCGCAGCCGCTCTCATCGCGGCAAACTCCTCGCTGCTCATCAACTGCCCCAACGCCCACACCGCGGCGCCACGGACCAAGGGGCTCGCATCATCCAGCAGACGTCGCGCCTCCTCCGCCAATGCCGCATCGCCGGAGTTGCCGATCGCGATCAGCACGTTGCGCAGGAAGCGGTCGCGGCCGATACGCTTCACCGGCGATTTCGTGAACAGCGTGCGAAATGCCGCATCGTCAAGCCGCGCGAGCTCGGCCAGATCAGGCGCGCGCAGCGCCTCGCGTGCGGCGAGCTTTGCCTCGCGGCCTTCTTGCGCGAACTTGTTCCAGGGGCAGGCGGCGAGGCAGTCGTCGCAGCCATAGATGCGGTTGCCGATGGCTTTACGAAACTCGTGCGGGATCGGTCCCTTGGTCTCGATCGTCAGATAGGAGATGCAGCGCCGCGCATCGAGCTTGTAGGGCGCGGGGAATGCTGCGGTCGGGCAGATGTCGAGGCATGCACGGCACGAGCCGCAATGATCGATCTCGCTCTCATCGCGCGGCAGTTTCAGCGTGGTGTAGATCGCGCCGAGAAACAGCCAGGAGCCGAACGCGCGCGAGACGAGGTTGGTGTGCTTGCCCTGCCAGCCCAAGCGCGCCGCCTGCGCCAAGGGCTTCTCCATCACGGCCGCGGTGTCGACGAACACCTTGACCTCGCAAGGCGCCGCCGCAACCAGCCAGCGCGCCAGCGCCTTCAGCCGCTTCTTGATCAGGTCATGATAGTCATCGCCCTGCGCGTAGACCGAGATCGCCGCACGCGTGCGCTCACGCAGGATCGCCAGCGGATCCTGATCAGGGCCGTAATTGACCCCCAGCATGATCACCGAGCGCACGTCGCGCCACAGACCGCGCGGATCGACGCGGCGCTCCGGCTGCGCCGCAAGCCAGTCCATGTCGCCATGGGCGCCCGAGGCGATGAATTCGAGGAAGTGTTTTCCGGCACCTTCGATCGCGCCGGGCGCGGTGACGCCGATGCAGTCGAAGCCGAGCGCCTGCGCCTCGCGCGCCAGCGCCGTCTTCAGGTCAGAGAGATCGGCGTCGGTCAGAAATCCAGGTCCACATAGGTCCGCGACGCCGGCACGCCGGCCAGCCATTCGCTCAGCAGCGGGCGGAACGACGGGCGGGATTTCACCCGCGCGTACCACGCCTTTGCTGCCTCGTCCTCGCTCCATGGCACGTCGCCCAGATAGTCGATCGCCGAAAGATGCGCCGCGGCGGCGAGATCCGCGTAGGTGAGCCGGTCGCCGGCGAGGAAGTTTCGCGTCTGCGCCAGCCAGCCGATATAGGCCAGATGATAGCGCACATTGGCCTTGGCGGCGCGCATCACGTCCGCCGAAGGCGGCCCGCCGCCATTCTCCTCGCTCATGAAACGCTTGTAGATGCGTTCGGTCACCAGCGGATGAGAGACTTCCTCGAAGAATTTTTCGTTGAACCACGCCATCAGCCGTCGCACCTCGATGCGCTCGGCAATTGTTTCCGGCATCAGCCGCTTGACGCCCATCGCGGCGCCATGGGCCTCGTCGATATATTCGGCGATGATCGCGGCGCCCGGAACGGACAGCTGTTCCTCGGTCGCCAGCACCGGGGTGGTGCCCGCCGGGTTGAGCGTCAGAAAGGCCTCGCGCCGTTCCCAGGCGCGCTCTTCCACCAGCTTCAGGTCGAGCCCGTACTCGCCGATGATCAGGCGAATGAAGCGCGAATGCGGGCAGAACGGATGATGAAACAGCGTGAACATGCAGCCTTTAATTATTTCGGGGGTGCTTAAGAATCCATCAATGTTTGTTCGGCGCCACACTAGTCTTTCAAAACCGCGAGGCAACCCCGTGAAACTCGCATTTAGCGATTGCGGCAGGGGGACGAATAGGCGAGAAGAGCCCCGCTTTTCCAGCCGAAATGGACCGTAAATATGTCAGACACGATACGGGCAGTGATCCTCGGCATCATCGAGGGTGTGACCGAGTTCCTCCCCGTTTCCTCCACCGGACATCTGCTGCTTGCCGAGCGCTTCTTTGGTCTGGGCGAAGGCGCGTTCTGGGATTCCTTCACGGTCCTGATTCAGCTCGGCGCGATCCTCGCGATCGTGGGGCTCTACTTCAAGAAGCTGTGGGATGTCGCGATCGGCATGTTCACGGGCGATGCCTATGCCCGCCGCTTCGTGATCGGCGTGCTCGTCGCGTTCCTCCCTGCGGTCATCGTCGGCCTCGTCGCCGGCAAATACATCAAGAGCATGCTGTTCAATCCCTGGGTGGTGTGCTTCACGCTGATCGTCGGCGGCGCCATCCTGCTCTGGGTCGATCGCCTCGATCTCAAGCCGCGCGAGCATGATGCGACGCGGTTTCCGCTTCTGACCTATCTGTTGATCGGCATCGCGCAATGCCTGGCGATGATTCCGGGCGTGTCGCGCTCGGGCGCCAGCATCGTCGCCGCGATGCTGCTCGGGGCGGACAAGCGCGCGGCGGCGGAGTTCTCGTTCTTTCTCGCCATCCCCACCATGGTCGGCGCCTTCGCCTATGACTTCTACAAGAACCGTTCCGAGATGACGATGGATCACATGGGCATCGTCGCGATCGGCTTCGTGGTGTCGTTCGTCACCGCGATCATCGTGGTGAAGACCTTCCTCGAATACGTCACGCGCCACGGCTTCACGCTGTTCGCCTGGTGGCGCGTCATCGTCGGCTCGCTCGGCCTGATCGCGCTGGCGCTGGGACGGTAATTCGATCGGGAATCGCGCAGCTTTCTCAACGTAATGTAAGTGTTTGGACGGTAGGCAGTTTCCTTGAAGCAGGGCGAGAAGCCCGCGCGAAGGAGCTGAACATGGCGCTGATCAGCGGCTGGGGACGTTTCCCGGTCGTCGATACCGACCTCCTGACACCGCGATCGTTCGGTGCGGTCGACGATGCCATCGCCGCGACCTCCGGCGGCGTCGCGCGTGGCAATGGCCGCGCCTATGGCGATGCCGGCATCGGCGTCAACCAGACCATCGGCATGACCGCGTTCGACCGTATCAGGTCGTTCGATCCGGCGACCGGGCGTATTCGCCTGGAGGCCGGCGTGCTGCTGTCCGACATGATCGACACGTTTGGACCGCGCGGCTTCCTGCCTTACGTCGTGCCGGGCACCCGCTTCGTGTCGGTCGGCGGCGCCATCGCCGCCGACGTGCACGGCAAGAACCATCATTGCGAGGGCGGCTTCGGCCGCTATGTCGACAAAATCCTGCTGCGCACCGGTTCGGGCGAGACCATCGAGGTCTCACGCGAGGAGAATCCGGATGTCTTTCGCGCCACCATCGGCGGCATGGGCCTGACCGGTGTGATCCTCGAGGCGACGCTGCGGCTGCGACCGGTCGAGACCGGCTGGATCCGAGAACGGGTGATCTCGGCGTCCGATCTGCATGCGGCGATGCGCGCGCTCGATGCCGGCGACTCCGCGACCTATTCGGTGGCGTGGATCGATTGCGTGGCGCGCGGCAGCGACCTCGGCCGCTCGCTGATCTATCTCGGCGAGCATGCCCGCGCGAGCGAGCTGCCGCAGGGTGCGGAAGCATTCTCCCGTGGGCAGGACCCGCGGCTCAACGTGCCCATCGATCTCCCATCGATGACGTTGAACCGCTACAGCGTCCGCGCCTTCAACGAGCTCTATTACCGCATGGGCGCGCGCCGCGCCGGCGGCAGTCATTTGGTCTCGATCTTTCCCTATTTCTTTCCGCTCGACGGCGTCGGCGGCTGGAATCGCATCTATGGGCGGCGCGGCTTTCTCCAGCATCAATGCGTGATCCCGCAGGACGGCGCGCTTGCCGTGCTCGGTGACATCCTCGATCGCGTCTCCCGGCGCGGCGATGCCTCGTTCCTGGCCGTGCTCAAGAAGCTCGGCCAAGGCGACGGCCTGATGTCGTTTCCGATGCCCGGCTACACGCTGGCGCTGGATTTCCCGGTGACCGGAAGCATCATGAATTTCCTCGACGAGATCGACCGTCTCGTCGTCGCCGCCGGTGGCCGCCTCTATCTCGCGAAGGACGCGCGCCAGTCGCGCGCCACGTTCGAGGCCGGCTATCCGGCCCTGCAACGCTTCAAGGAGATCCGGGCATCGCTCGATCCCTCCAGGAAAATCCGCTCAAAACTTTCGCAGCGTCTGTTTGATGAGGTGCAGCCGTGAACTCTCGCAAGATCGTGCTGGTGCTGGGGGGCAGCTCCGATATCGGACGCGCCACCGCGCGCAGCTTCGCCAAGGCCGGCTGGGATGTTCAGCTCGCGGGCCGCGATGCCGCCGCGCTGGAGCCTGATGCCGCCGATCTGCACGCGCGCTATGGCATCAGCGCCAGCACGCATCGCTTCGACGTGCTGGATACCGCTTCGTTCGACGGCTTCGTCGCGGGCCTTGCCGCGCTACCCGATGTCGTCACCTCGATCGTTGGCCTGTTGGGTTCGCAGGAGACCGCCGAGCGCGACCTCGATCATGCCACGACGATCATGCGTTCCAACTACGAAGGTCCGGCGCTGATCCTCGGCCTGTTCGCCGAAAAATTTCTGGCACGCGGCAGTGGCTCGATCGTCGGCGTGTCCTCGGTCGCGGGCGACCGCGGCCGCGCCTCGAACTATGTCTATGGCTCGGCGAAGGCCGGGTTTTCCGCGTTCCTGTCGGGCCTGCGCGCCCGCGCCAGCCGAGGCGGCGTTCACGTCGGCACCGTCAAGCCCGGCTTCGTGCGCACGAAGATGACCGAGGGCATGAAGCTGATCGGCCCGTTGACCGTGGAGGCGCAAGTCGTCGGCGACGCCATCTTCGGCGCCGTCGAGCGCCGGACTGACGTCGTCTATGTCAGCGGCAAATGGCGCCTCGTGATGTTGATCATCAAGGCGCTGCCCGAAGCCGTGTTCAAGAAGCTGAAGTTCTGAAGCTGCGCTCCCTCTCCCCGCAAGCGGGGCGAGGTCAGGCTACGCCGTTCTTGCGCTGGAACTGGCCGGCGGGGCGGAAGCGCCAGAGATATTGCGGGGCGATGCCTTCGAGCGAATCCGGCGTGACGCCGAGGCCTTCCAGGGTTAGCCCGGCCGCCTTCGCGGCATCCGAGACCACATTGTCCTTCTCGAGCAGCGTCACCTGGTCCGGCGTCAGCTTGAACGCGCCCGGCGCGAATTGCAGGAAGTTGGCCTGGAAGCGGGCGAGGCCGAACGGCAGCGGTACCAGCATCGGTTTGCGATTGGTGATCGCGACGATCGTCTCGATGATCTCGCGCATGGTCAGAACTTCGGGACCGCCGAGCTCGTAGGTCGCGCCCGCCTTGGCCTTGCCATCGACGGCGTCCGCAATCGCGGTCGCGACGTCGCCGACATAGACCGGCTGCATCCTGGTCTCGCCGCCGATCAGCGGCAGCACCGGCGACATCCGCGCCAGCGCCGCAAAGCGGTTGGTGAACTGGTCCTCGGGTCCGAACACCACCGAGGGACGGAAAATCGTGGCCGACGGCACGGCCGCCAGCACCGCCTGCTCGCCGGCGGCCTTGGCGCGGGCATAGAGGGAGGCCGACTGCGCGTCGGCGCCGATCGCGGAGACATGCACCAGGGAAGCGCCGGCGGCGGCTGCGGCCTTGGCGACGGTCTCGGCGCCCTTGGCCTGGACGGCGTCAAAAGTCTGCGCGCCGCTCTCGGCGAGGATGCCGACCAGATTGATCACGATATGCGAATCACGCAGCGCCGCCTCGACCGAGGCCGGGTAGCGCAGATTGGCCTGCACGGTGTGGACCTGCCCGACCTTGCCCGAGGGCTGGAGGAAGCCGGCGAGCTCCGGCCGGCGGACCGCGACCCGGACCCTGTAGTCGCGCTTGCAGAGCGCCCGGACGACGTTTCTGCCCAAAAACCCCGATCCGCCGAAAACCGTGACGAGGGTGTCGAGATTCGATGCCATGGGGGTCCGTTCCTGCCGAAGGCTGTGCCTGAGGCAGGCTTGTATCGGGCCGGTTTGCGATGCGCAATCGGCTCGCCACGTTCGATTTGACAAGCGCGTCATCGATCCGTAGTAACCGCGCCGTGCCCCAAGCGGCATGCCCAGGTGGCGGAATTGGTAGACGCGCTGGCTTCAGGTGCCAGTGGCTTCACGGCCGTGAAGGTTCGAGTCCTTTCCTGGGCACCACCCCCTTCCAAGCGATTGAAATCGGGGCAATTTGCGCCGCCCACCCGGGACAGGCGCAGCCTGAAGTAGCAGATTTTTAGGTATGCCGGCCTGATTGAGCTTGGGGCTCCTCTGCTGGGCTATCCAATCGTGATATCCAGGCGGGATGAAATGGCCGTGGCCGCATCTCAGGTTTGGAGATTTGGTCGGCATCGCATTCGTTGCCGCCGTCCTCGGCATGTTTGTCTTTCTCGCCGTGGAACGTCCGAACTTCTCGCAACAAGCGACGCACGCGGGATTTGGTCCCGGTTGGGATTGTACCCAAACCGGGGCGAGCGAGCCTGTCTGTGTGAAGAGAGTCGCTCCGGTCAAATGAACGATAGTCGTCAACCGGGATTGTTCGCGGGATCGGAGTGCGGGACGATGGATCGGCAGGCGTGCGGTCACGTCCGACAAGCTGATCGGTGTTTACAGGAGCGAAGCGGAAGGTGAAGCTGCAAGGCTTCGTGCGCTACAGCTCGAAGTTTCCGCACGCTCCCGAAGGCTTTCTCGTTGGCCGATACGAGTTGAATTCTGACCATTGGCGAGAAGGCTATGTCACCGCATACTCACAGCGTGGCAGTAGCGGATAGTCCCGCCGTCACCGAGAGGGGATCGAAAACCTGGCTGTATTTCGGAGGCTTGAACGGCTTGCAATCATCCGAGCGGTAATTGATCAGCGAGCTGCTGCAGTATTTCTTCATATCCGGTTGACAATGGTGATGGCCAAATCGCTTCAGGTACACTGTTGAATCCGTATCCAGAATGTCCCTTACCTGCAGCTTCAGCAGGAGCGGTCGGAAATTCTGCAGGAATCCTTCCGCGTCTAAAAAGAAATACTGGCAAGCGAGTTGTTTGGAGCAGCGGTTGCTCTCAACGCACATCGCAAGCGAATCGAAAAACTTCAACTCGACCAATGCGGCTGCAGCCGTCTCTTGATCAGTGATCAAGTTTTCAAAAAAGGACCGTAGGTCTCCTTCTTCAAGGCGGAAACATCAGGCCTATTCATTAAGACTTCGAGCTTTGCTCTAGCCGAAGCCACATGTTCAGCCCCCTGTAGCTGAACATAGCGGGCGACTTCTTGCTCCCGATCACCGTCCTGGTGAGACCAGTACTCAAAAAGGGCGTATAAGCCACCAACCAAGGCGAAGCAGATTATCAACTGCTTGTCGTTTGCGCCTATCCAACGCCATGCGCGTCTTATGATTCGCGGCATTCGATCAGCAGCACTGGTTTCTGCCGCAACAATCAACTGACCCTGCGTGGGCGACAGGCGTCCCAATCGGCGGCGCAATGGCAGCCATGGTGATGAAGGTGAGCACGATCAGCTTGATCATAAGTCCCTCCTATTCTGCCAAATAGCGCTCGAAGAATTGTGAGCTTGCCGTTTGCAGCGGCAAACGACAAGCCCGCAGACGATAGGCTCTCCACGGATTGTCGTTCAGACAGGTGCGGCTTGGTCGTACAAGCCGGGACACGTCCGAGACGGAAAATTCCTGAAAACTCAGGTGCTTCCTTGACGGACACCCAAGTCATTTCCTGGCGCATCATTTTCGTTCGCAGTCCCTACGTGACGGTTGAATCGGAGTGCGGAAGGCGCGATTCGCCCGAATGGGCTGGTTGACGCCGAGTCAGCCGGTTCCTGATCCCAGAAATCCCGCCCCACCTTCTCCAATCCGATTAAGCCGTCCTTAGCGTTTGGAAATTACGGTTTTAGCCGTCCATTTCCCTGCTCCCCGGCCGCTGGCCGGCCATGCCAGTCAGTAGAGCGCGTATTCGAATGGAGCAGCCCCAATGGCAGCACGAACTCGCCCGTTCGGAGCCGTTGCCGCCCCCGGCAGCCGCGCCGCGCGCGCTGGTCATTGAGCTCGAAGGCGCGCTGCTGCGCTCGGATCTGCTGCTGGAAGCGTTGCTTTGCGAGCCCGGGCACATGCTCGGCCGTTTGCGTGCCGCCGGGACTTGGCGCAAGGACTGGCGCAAGGACGAGCTTGTGCACCTCGTCGAGGACGCCCGGCTCGACTATGCCAGCCTTCCCTATGAGCAGGACGTCCTGAATCTCGCGCTGGCAGCGCGCGCGCAGGGCCGCAAGGTCTATGTGATCGCCTCCCGCCTGCGCCACCATGCCGAGGGTATCGCCGCGCATCTCGGCTTTGACGGCGTGATCGCGACCGCCGATCTCGACGCCTTCGACTATGTCGGCAATCGCGGTGCCCCGAACGCCGAACGCAAGGCCGGCCTGAAGACCAAGGACCGCCTGAAGATTTGGGTGAACGCGCTCCGCGTCTATCAATACGCCAAGAACACGCTGGTCTTCGTGCCCCTGGTGACGGCGCATCAGATGAGCCTGTCGGCGCTCGGCGCGGCGCTGCTGGCGTTCCTGGCGTTCTCGGCCTGCGCGTCCGGCGCCTATCTGATGAACGATCTCTTGGATCTTGCGGCCGACCGCCAGCATCCGACCAAGCGCCACCGCGCGCTTGCGGCCGGCGATCTGCCGATCGCCTCCGCGCTTCTCGCAATCCCTGCGCTGTGGCTCGGCGCGTTCGCCGCGAGCCTGTGCATTTCCGGTGTCTTCACCGCCGTGCTGGCCGCCTATCTCGGCACCACGATCGCCTATTCGCTTCTGCTCAAGCGCAAGATGCTGCTCGACGTCGTCACGCTCGCGGGCCTCTATACGCTGCGCATCGTCGCCGGCGCCGTCGGTGTCGGCGTGGTGCTGTCCGAATGGCTCTTGATGTTCTCGCTGTTCGTGTTCACCTCGCTGGCGCTGATCAAGCGGTTCAGCGAGCTGACGCTGCGGCAGGGCGCGGGCCTTTCCGATCCGGCCAACCGCGACTACAGGATCGGCGACCTCCAGGTCATTGCGGCGATGGCGGCCGCGAGCGGCATGAACGCGGTGATCGTGTTCTCGCTCTACGTCTCGTCCTCGGCGGTGATGACGCTCTACAGCCGGCCCTGGATGTTGTGGCTGCTCAACCCGCTGCTGCTCTACTGGTTCGGCCGCGCGCTGATGATGGCGCATCGCCGCGAGATGCCGGACGACCCGATTCTCTACACCTTCAAGGACAACGCCAGCCGGACCACGGTGATGGCGATGATCTGCATCATGCTGGCAGCGATCTGATGACCGAAACAAGCCTGACCATGCCCATCGACCGGCGCGAGGGCGCCGCGAGCGTTTCGGCTCCCTTCATCGAGACGCTGACCATTGCACTGGCGGGCTCGCTGTTGTCGATCCTAACAAGCGGATTCGTCTTCGGCGTCGATAACAACATCTTCCACCTTCCGATCGTCGCCGGCCTCTTCAATGAGCCGCAGTATCAGGACGATGCGTTCATCCAGTCGATGCGCTACTTCGCATCCGGCGTCTGGATCGTCTTGGGCGACACCCAGAAATACTTCGACCACACCGAGCTGGTCTTCTTCGTCCTGAATTTTGTGTCGAGGCTGCTCTCCGTCCTCGGCTTCCTGTGCTGCGCGTCGCTGCTCGGCATCACCGATCGACGCGACAGGATCGTGTTTACCCTGCTCGTCTGCTCGATGCCGCTGCTTTTGGGCTATAGCCCTGCCGGCACCGGCGGCCTGTTCATCAACTATTTCACGCACTCGGAAATCGCCAACGGCACCATTCTCTTGGGCATCTATTTCGCGGCTCGGGGGCGCTTCACGGCGGCGACCGTCGCCCTGGGCGTCACGTTCTTCGTCAATGCGTTCATGGCGATCTGGCTCGCGCCGTTGCTGGCGCTGATCGCCATTTGCCTCTTCATCAAGAAGGAAACGAGCCTCAGCGCGATCTGCCTGCGAACCACGATCGGCCTCGTGATCTCCGCACCGATCATGTTTCCGGTGCTCCACGCGATCCTGTCCAATCCCGAGCTCGGAAAATCGCTTGGCGTGGACTATGCCGCCTATCTCCGCGAATATTTTGCCGGACACTCCCTGATCGATTCGATCTCGATGTCCGGCATCCTCCAGATCACGGAGATCGCGGCCCTTGGTGCAATCGCGCTTTACTGGTTCGGGCCGACGGCTCGTGAGCTGCAGGTCGCCTATCTCGGGGCGATCCTCCTCTATCTGCTCGGCGTCGTCCTGCCATCCCTGAGCACGTCGCCTTTCCTCCTCAACATTCAGCTGCTTCGCTCGGGTACGATCATTCATCTGTTGGCGGGCCTCGCGATTGCGGCGCTTGCCACCACGTGGTTGCGTCGCGACGGTTCTGCCCTGTTTCTGCCCGGCTGCGCGATCGTGCTGGCGCTCTATCTCGGCGATGTCGCATTCCTGATTGCCATTCCGATCATCCTGGCAGCCCGACATATTCGCGAAGCGGCGGAAGCCGTGCCGCCCTATTGTCGCAGGGTCGGATACGCGTTGCTGGCCCTGGCCGGATGTGTGCTGTTTCCGCTGGGCGCCTGGAACTATTTCGTGTTCGATCGGGCCTATTCCGCGGGGGCGCAGGAATGGGCTGATGTGGGCAATTGGGCGCGCACGTCGACGCCGACGAGCGCGATCTTCATCGTGCCGCCGAAACCGGACCTCGACGCAAAACCGACGCCGTCGATTGCGGACATCGCGCTGTCGCGACAGGGCAACTTTGAATTCATCTCGCACCGCCGGGTCTGGGTCGACTACAAGCGCGGCGCGGCTGCGATGTGGACGCCGTCCTACTATTCGGTCTGGCATGAGAGGATGACCGAGACGGCTGCGGCGAACGATCACGCATCACGGCTCGCCTACGCCGCGCGCAAGGGCATCGGCTATGTCGTGGAGATCTGCGATACGATGCCGCCTCGGGACGCGGGGGATGTGTCCTTCCGCACCGCGCATCTCTGCGTGTCGGCCGTCAAGCGCCAGGCTGCAGGGCTCTGAAGGCGCCGGGGCGTTCCACATGGCCAACGACAAGGCACAGCGGCCGAATCTGACGGCGACGTCGGTCGGGAAAGCTGAGCTCGCCTTGTCGTATCCCGGTGGCGCCGTCGGTCAACTGCCGAACGCCTGGTTGATGCTTCTTGCCGCGCTCCTCGCAATCCCGGTCCTCGCAAGCTTCGTCGTCGACGGCAATTCGAGCGGGCAACTCGGGTGGGACCTTCACGTCAATTGCGCGGCAGTCGATGCCTATAGGGAGGGGCTTGACCCCTACCTTATCAGCAATTTGCGGAACACGACGTTCGCGTACCCCTATCTGCCGGTGACATTGGATCTCTTCCGTCCCCTGTGCTCCGCAGGGCTGCTCGTTGATCATCACCGGGCTGTCTATCTCGTCCTCGCCATTCTCTGCGGACTGCTGTTGCCCGGTCTTGGCGCGCCCCGTGCGGGCCTGCGCGACACATGTCTGCGCGTGCTTTGTGCGCTCGGTGCGTTCGTCGGTTTCGAATGGACGCTGGCTTCCGGGAATTTTTCGATTTTCACCGGCTTGCTGACGGCGGTTGCGCTGGCGCTCCTGCTCGGTCGCGGCCCCCTTGACGAGGAAGACAAGAGCTTCATGCTGCGCTTGACCGGTGCCGCCGTCCTCGGCCTCGTGACATCATTCAAGCTGGTCTTCTGTCCCGTCCTGGCTTCGCTCTATTTCCTGCCGCAGCCGCGCTTTCGCAAGCTCATCCTGATCGCCGTCGCGATCGGCATGTTCATCTTGCCGATCCTGATCTCGATGCTGTTCTACGCCGACCTCTTCGGAAGCTGGCTCCGCGCAATCTCCGGTCAAATTCCCGGGCAGCTTGGCGTTGCCCAGGACAGGATGAACCCCTCGCTCTTCATTTTCGTCCAGGGCGTGGCGAAGCATTGGGGGCTGGCGGGCAGCGAAGCGATCGTCTTCGCCCTCTACGGGCTTGCGGCGATCGCGCTTGTGCTGGCGCCATTCACCCTGTCGGTGTCGCGCGCCATCGGGGATCGGGCCATACCCGAGACCGGATGGCTTGCGAACAGGTTGGATCGATGGCTGATCGATCATCCCCGCGACGCCGCGCGCATCACGGTTCTGGCGATGTATGCGCTCTATCTCTGTTCGCCGCGGCTCAAGGAATATGCCTTCTTTGAACTGGCGATCTATGCCGCCGTTCTGATCGTCGATCTTCCGGCCATGGCGATCGTGGCCGTTCTGACCGTCGCAATCCTCATTCCGACCTCGGTCTCGATCTCCGGCGGCGCCATCGAAGGCGGCTTCCTTCAGCTCGTCGCAGCGCTGCTGTGCTTCTGGGTCTTCCTGGCGGATTTTCGCAAGGTCCATCAGCCCTAGAGCATGATCCGGAAAAGTGTGAAGCGGTTTTCCGAAAAGATCATGCTCAAACAACAACCTAACAGGCTGTTGAAGAAGTCTTCGAGCGACGCGCGATAAATGGGATGTCGTCGCCATTAAGGAGGCAGATTTCACCTTCGAGTGAGCCGTCATCCCGCAGTTCGGCCTAGCCATCACCGTTGGCTGGCTCCATTTCGTCGTTTCCCTGCCAGCCGAACTGGACGGCATCGCCGTCACAGGCTCCATGAATGCAGCCCGTGAGGCAATCGAAGGCGAACTCGCCGCCGTCGTCATCGAACAGGATGTAGGCGCCCGCCACGGCCATGTCGTAGCCTGGTGTCTCGACGACCCGCCATCTACCTCGGATGCTCATGCCGGTGCCGCCAGAAGCTTGGGCAGCCGGATCAGATTATAGGCCGCAAGCGCCAGGACGAAGACGGCATCCACCCGGTCGCGGCCTCGCAGCTTGACCTTGGCCAGGCCAGCGGAACTCTTGATCCAGCCGAAGACTTCTTCGATGCGTTTGCGGCAGCGTTGGCTGATGTCATAGCCGTCGTGACGCGTGGTACGCGCGTCGACCGCCGTCTTGCGCCGCTTGCCGGTCTTACTCAGATGTCCATTGATCGCGATATGCGGAGTAACCGATCTATCTCTCAGGTCATGCACGAACTGCGTGACGTCGTAGGCTTTGTCCGCCCCCAGAGTGACCCGCTTCGCACACCCGCGCCTGTCGATCATGGCAAGCGCAATCTCTCGTTCGGCGGTGCCAGTAGCTTGGCTCACTCCACCTAAAACCGCCAAACCATTGCGGTTCTCCATCAGCGCATGGCCCATATAGCAGAGTTTGGCCGGCTGGCCGTCGCCCTTTTTATAGAGCCTGGCCTCAGGATCGGTCGTGCTCTCATGGGTCTCGTTGGATCGCTTCTCCTTGTGGAAGCTGCGCTCGGCATTGCGTCCCGGACCGTCCTGATCTTTGTCGCTGCCATCCTTCCTCCGGAAGCTCTTGATCGAAGCCCAGGCTTCAATGAGCGTGCCGTCCACCGAGAAGTGATCGCTCGACAAAAGACGCTTCACCTTCGGCTGCGCCAAAAGCGCGTTCAAGAACTTGGCCGCAATCTCACCTTCAAGCAGCCGGTCGCGGTTCTTCGAGAAGGTTGAATGGTCCCAAACCGCATCGTCCACCCCAAGCCCGACGAACCAGCGGAACAGAAGATCGAACTCCATCCGTTCCATCAGATGCCTTTCCGAGCGAACCCCATAGAACGCCTGTAGGAGCATCGCCCGAAGCAGTTTCTCCGGTGCGATCGAGGGCCGACCGAAGTCCGTGTAGAGCTTGCCAAACTCCCCAGAAAGATCGCCCAGCGCCGCATTTGCCAGATCCCTGATCGCCCGCAGCGGGTGGTCGACGCGAACCCGAGCCTCCAGGTCAACATAACTGAACAGCGAGCCAGACCGTTCGTCACTTCCCCGCATCGTGCCACCCCAGCAAAATCCTGATCCTAGGGAATCACGATCCAAAACGCTTCGCCAGAGACTTCTTCAACAGCCTGCTAAAGCGCGACGACGGTTCATCCCAATCTCATCGCGCTTTAGGTCGGCTTGCGCGGATATCTGCCAGCGGATACACCGCCGAAAGGCCAGCCGGCCCGGGGGGTTGCTCGCGCGCCGACCCTCGCCAGTTCCTGTTCCGGGCATTAGCCTTGAAAGCCGCGCATCGATTCGACTGAGGTTTGAAACGCCATGACCGTACGCCTGCATCGCGGCGATCTGCCGGACCTGTCCCGCTACACCTCCTCGGTCGCGATCGACACCGAGACCATGGGCCTGAACCCGCATCGCGACCGGCTCTGCGTCGTGCAGCTCTCGCCCGGCGACGGCAGCGCCGACGTGGTTCAGATCCCCAAGGGGCACACCGACGCGCCGAACCTGAAGGCGCTGCTCGCCAACCCTAACGTCACAAAGATCTTCCATTTCGCGCGGTTCGACATCGCCGTGCTGTATGAAGCTTTTGGCGTGATGACGACGCCGCTCTACTGCACCAAGATCGCCTCGCGCCTGACCCGCACCTACACCGACCGCCACGGTCTCAAGGACCTCGTCCGCGAGGTGCTCAATGTCGACCTGTCCAAGCAGCAGCAATCGAGCGACTGGGGCGCGGACAGCCTGAGCGAGCCGCAGCTCGCCTACGCCGCCTCCGACGTCCTCCACCTGCACAGCTTGCGCGAGCGGCTGGATGCCATGCTGGTGCGGGAGGGCCGCACCGCGCTGGCGCAGGCCTGCTTCGACTTCCTGCCGACGCGGGCGAAGCTCGATTTGCAGGGCTGGGAGGCCGAGGACATTTTTGCGCACTCTTGAGGCGCGGGCTGCCGGCCGGAAGGGCGTTTTGCGGGCCCGGGCCGCCCCGTTTCGGACACAGTCGTAACGGCCTGTCGCGGGCTGCATATTCCGGCGGCGCCGGATACAATCGGGCGTCGATCGGCGCCCCGGAGCAGCGGTGAATTTGGTCCAGACCCCAGCCTATGACGGCCTGGAGGCGCGTTTCGCGGCTGCGGCGCGTCACAGCCGGCTGGTCCACATCCTGCGCATCGCCGTGCCGGCGACGGTCGTCGTGGCGATGGGCGTGATCATCTTCGTCTCGGCCTTCAACAAGTTCCGGACCACGAAGGAAGTGGCTTTCGATCCCGGAAATCTGGTGGTCTCAGGCACCAAGATCACCATGGAAACGCCGCACCTGTCGGGCTACACGCCCGACCAGCGGCCCTATGAGCTCTGGGCCAACACGGCGACCCAGGACATCAGGGACCCCGACCATGTCGATTTGCACAAGCTCAGGGCCAAGCTCCTGATGCAGGATCAATCGACCATATTCCTCGACGCCCTCACCGGAACCTTCGACAACAAGCAGCAGCAGCTCGATCTGCGCAAGGATATCTTCATGCGGACGTCGACGGGCTATGAGGCCCGTCTCAGCCAGGCCTTCGTCGACATGGCCAACAACACGGTCACCTCGGATGAACATGTCGACGTCAAGCTGACCAACGGCACCCTGTCCTCCGATCGCCTGAAGGTCATGGAGGGCGGCGAGGTGATCCGCTTCGAAGGCAACGTCGTGATGCACCTCGACAAGCTGGGCAATGACGAGCCGGCGGCCGCGCCGCCAGCGCCTGTCGAGCCCGCGCCGCCGCCGAAAACGCGCTCGCTGCAAAACAAGTCTGCGACCCCGAGATGATCTCCATGACGAAGCACCTTCCGCGCAACGGCTTCTTGAAAAGCGTTGCATTCAGTGCCGGCGCTCTCGCGCTTGGCGTGACGCTGATCGCAGCAGTGCATGCGCAAAGCACGATGCAGGGCGTGCCCAACGCCATGCAGGGGTTTTCGCAGAACCGCGATCAGCCGATCCAGATCGAGGCCGCCTCGCTCGAGATGCGCGACAAGAAGAAGGAGGCGACCTTCGCCGGCAACGTGAAGGTCGTGCAGGGCGACACCACCATGACGTCGAAGACGCTGGTCGTGTTCTATGAATCGGGCGGCTCGAATTCGGGACAGCCGGCTCCGCAGCCGGCGAAAGCCGCCAAGGCGGCGGCACCGATGCAATCGGCGACGCCGGGGCCGAACGGCAGCTCCTCGATCAAGCGGCTGGAAGCGCGCGGCAATGTCGTGGTGACCCAGAAGGATCAGGTGGTGACCGGCGAGTCCGCCATCTTCGACACCAAGACCAATCTGATCACGATGCTCGGCGGCGTGGTCCTGACCCAGTGCAAGAACGTGCTGCGCGGCGACCGTCTGATGGTCGACATGACCACCGGCGTGTCCCGCGTCGAATCCGACAGCGGCAGGGTGCAGGCCCTGCTGCCGCAGGGTGGCGGCGGCGATTGCGGTTCCTCCAAGCCCGGCGCCGGCCCGCCGCTGGCGCTGCCCGGCGCAGGCAAACAGAAGTAAATTCAGCAGCTTACGTGCAGCGCTGCCGGAGCGAGGTTGAAGCCTGCCCGACAAGACTGTATCTACCCCAGCGGGCTCGGCGGCGGATTCCTCTGATAAGGGATCGAGGGTGTTTCTCTGGGCAAGACACACCCCTTCACTCATGCTGCGCCGGCGAATCGCGCCGGGGCGGCAGATTGCGGGATCACCGTGATCGCGGGATTACCGTGAAAGGCTTGAGACAGCGGGGATGGTCGATTTATTCAGCATGTTCCGTCGGCGCCCCGCCAAACGCGGCCGGCCAGGATTTGCGCGCCTCCGTGACGACATCACCGCGCTCGGTGACAGCGTCGGCAGCCTCCTGACCAGCCCGGTGCGGGACGCACCCCCGATCGCGCGCGAGCAGCCGGTTCCGGCGCAGGATGCGCCGCGGCCGCGCCCCCAGCCCGCCGCCAGACCGGCCAAAACCACTGACAAGCCCTCCACCAAGTCCAACGGCGCGGGTGGCCCTCAACTCCTGCGACGGCCGGGCTTCCTGGCTGTGCATAGCGTGGAAAAGAGCTTTGGCAGCCGCCAGGTGGTGCGCGGCGTCAGCATCTATGTGCGCCGCGGCGAGGCCGTCGGCCTGCTCGGTCCGAACGGCGCCGGCAAGACCACCGTGTTCTACATGATCACCGGGCTGATCAAGGCCGATCGCGGCGCGATCGAGCTCGACGGCCATGACGTGACGAAGCTGCCGATGTATCAGCGCGCGCGGCTCGGCATCGGCTATCTGCCGCAGGAGGCTTCGATCTTCCGCGGCCTCACCGTCGAGCAGAACATCCGTGCCGTGCTCGAAGTGGTGGAACCGTCGCGCAAGAAGCGCGAGCAGCAGCTCGACTCGCTGCTCGACGAGTTCAACATCACGCGGTTGCGAAAATCACCGTCGATCGCGCTGTCCGGCGGCGAGCGCCGCCGCGTCGAGATCGCACGTGCGCTGGCGACGCGCCCGAACTACATGCTGCTCGACGAGCCCTTCGCCGGCATCGATCCGATTGCGGTCGGCGACATCCAGGACCTCGTCCGTCACCTCACCAATCGTGGCATCGGCGTCTTGATCACCGACCACAATGTGCGCGAGACGCTCGGCCTCACCGATCGTGCCTATATCGTCTATGCCGGTGAAATCTTGACCGAGGGCAGTCCGGATGAGATCGTCAATGACCCGGACGTCCGCCGTCTTTACCTTGGCGAGGAGTTCCGCCTCTAGCCCGTTTTTTGCATTCGTCAAGACGTGTACATCGGGCTCAGACTAGGATAAGCAAAAATCGGACCAAATTTTTGGGAACGGTTCTTGCTTCATGGCGCTGACGCAGAGATTAGAGTTCCGGCAGTCGCAGTCGCTGGTGATGACGCCGCAGTTGATGCAGGCGATCAAGCTGCTGCAGCTGTCCAATCTCGATCTCACGACCTTCGTGGAGGAGGAACTCGAGCGCAATCCGCTGCTCGAGCGGGCCAATGACGAGCAGGGCGCGGGCGATGCCCCGACGGAAACGGCCCAGTTCAGCGATAGCGACGACTCCGGCGGCAGCCATGGCGACGAGCCGGGCGGCGGTTCAGGCGAAGCCTTCGAGCCGGGCCAGGAAGAGTGGATGAGCAAGGATCTCGGCACCCGCGCCGAGATCGAGCAGACCCTGGATACCGGGCTGGACAACGTCTTTTCGGAAGAGCCGGCGGAAGCCGCGGCGCGCAATGCGCAGGATGCCGCGCCGAGCGTCTACACCGAATGGGGCGGCGGTGCCTCCGGTGACGAGGACTACAATCTCGAAGCTTTTGTCGCGGCAGAGACGACACTGTCCGACCATCTCGCCGAGCAGCTCTCGGTCGCGTTCACCGCGCCGGCGCAGCGCATGATCGGACAATATCTGATCGACCTCGTCGATGAGGCCGGTTACCTGCCGCCGGATCTCGGCCAGGCCGCCGAGCGGCTTGGTGCATCGCAGCAGGATGTCGCTGACGTTCTTGCGGTGCTGCAAAAATTCGATCCGCCCGGCGTCTGCGCCCGTTCCTTGAGCGAATGCCTGGCGATTCAGCTTCGTGAGCTCGATCGCTACGATCCGGCGATGCAGGCGCTGGTCGAGAATCTCGATCTCCTGGCCAAGCGCGACATCGTGGCCTTGCGCAAGGTCTGCGGCGTCGACGACGAGGATATCGCCGACATGATCGGCGAGATCCGCCGCCTCGATCCCAAGCCCGGCATGAAGTTCGGCTCCGCGCGCCTCCAGACTATGGTGCCGGACGTCTATGTCCGTCCGGGTCCCGACGGCGGCTGGCATGTCGAGCTCAACAGCGACACCTTGCCGCGCGTGCTCGTGAACCAGACCTATTACACCGAGCTGTCGAAGAAGATCGGCAAGGACGGCGACAAGTCCTATTTCACCGATGCCTTGCAGAACGCGACTTGGCTCGTGCGCGCGCTCGATCAGCGCGCCCGCACCATCCTGAAGGTCGCAACCGAGATCGTGCGCCAGCAGGACGGCTTCTTCACCCATGGTGTCGCACACTTGAGGCCGCTCAACCTGAAGGCGGTCGCCGACGCCATCCAGATGCATGAATCCACGGTGTCGCGCGTCACCGCCAACAAATACATGGCGACGAATCGCGGCACCTTTGAATTGAAATATTTCTTCACCGCGTCGATCGCGTCGGCCGATGGCGGCGAGGCGCATTCCGCCGAAGCCGTCCGCCACCACATCAAGCAGCTGATCGATTCGGAGGAGCCGTCCGCGATCCTGTCGGACGACACGATCGTGGAACGGTTGCGTGCGTCCGGCATTGATATCGCCCGGCGCACGGTTGCGAAGTACCGCGAAGCCATGCGCATTCCCTCTTCGGTACAACGCCGTCGCGACAAGCAGAGCGCCCTTGGGAACGTCCTCTCCACCGCACTGTCCGATCGCTCCCGCAACACCGAGCCGGCCTGATTGCGCGCGCCTCAAATCGCGCTACTCTCAATCTCCCCTCGGGATTGATCCAAGCTAGGCACCAACCAGGCGAGGCATCACATGACTCTCCGGATTTCGGGCAAAAGCATCAGCGTCGGCGATGCCCTCCGCGGCCGCGTCGCCGAGCGCACGGATGAGGTCTTGCGCAAATATTTTGACGGCAATTATTCCGGCCACATTACGCTGAGCAAGGACGGGTTCGGCTTCCGCACCGATTGCGCGCTGCACCTCGATTCGGGGATCACGCTGGAAGCCGATTCGAACGCGTCGGATGCCTATGCCAGTGCCGACCAGGCGCTGCTGATGATCGAGAAGCGGCTCAAGCGCTACAAGAGCAGGCTGAAGGACCGGTCGGCCCGCAAGACCGCCGCGGCCTCCGCGGCGCTGGCCGCGCTGGACGCCACGGCTTACGTCCTGGAGGCCCCCGGCGAGGGCGAGGACGAGGTCACCGGCTACAGCCCCGTGATCATTGCAGAGGCAACCACCTCGCTAAAGCTCCTCTCGGTCAGTGAAGCGGTTATGGAACTCGACCTCAGCGGCGCCCCATGCCTGGTCTTTCAACACGGCTCTAGCGGCCGGGTGAACATCATTTACCGCCGGGCCGACGGGAATGTGGGCTGGATCGATCCCCCGGGGTCCAAATCCGGGGGCTAGCCCGGCCGCGCGCAACGCCCGTGCGGGCCCGTAAGACCCCTGCCTTTAAGGATGACCGTGGTAAAAGGCGTTTGCGGGAGTTGGCACCGGGATTGCGTTGGAGTAGAAGCGCCCCACATCAGGACCGGGGCTAAGTCCGCCTCCTGCTTCACGTTATTGACGCCGGCCAAATCTGGTCTTCCAACTTGGCCAATTCGGAACCTGACGGCTTAATTCACCTCGGAAAGCTCCATGCCGATTACCGATCTGGTCGCACCCGAGGCGATTCTCCCGGCATTGAAAGTCAACAGCAAGAAACAGGCTTTGCAGGAACTCGCTGCCAAGGCCGCCGAGCTGACCGGGCAGAACGAGCGCTCGGTCTTCGAGGTTCTGTTGCAGCGGGAGAAGCTCGGCACCACCGCGGTCGGCTATGGCGTCGCGATTCCCCACGGCAAGCTGCCCAAGCTGGAAAAGATATTTGGCCTGTTCGCGCGGCTCGATCGCCCGATCGATTTCGAGGCGATGGACGGTCAGCCGGTCGACCTCGTCTTCCTGCTGCTCGCACCGGAAGGCGCGGGTGCCGATCATCTGAAGGCGCTGGCGCGCATCGCGCGTCTCTTGCGCGACCAGGACATCGCCAAGAAGCTGCGCGCCTCGCGCGATGCACAGGCGATCTATTCGGTGCTGGCGCTGCCGCCCGCGACCGCGGCGTAATCATTCATCGCATTACGGCGATAGCGGCAACGCGCGCGCATCCGCCTATCGGCTCATATCGTCGGCAGCAGGCGTCGCACCTCGGCCAGCAGTTCGGGAGCGGCGCTCGCGTCGTTGGCGAGATGCCTGAGCAACGCGTTCTGAAACAGGCCGTCGAATAGCGCATAGAGCGCAGCCGGGGACGACATCGGCTGCCTGCCGCTCAGCTCGGCATAGCGCGAGGCGACGCGCCAGATCATCGCTTCCAGGCTCTTGTCGATCTCAAGCACGTCCTTGCGAAACGCCGGCTCGAACATCGCCTGCGAGCGCATGTCGTACCAGAGCCGGTGCATCCGGGCTTCGGTCTCGAGCGTGGCCGCGAGCTTGGCCAGAAACCCCTCGGTCAACTCGTCGCGGCTCCGTGCCGAGGCGATCACCTCGTCATATCGCGTGACGCACTTTGCCTTGTAGTGCCGGACGCAACAGCAGATCAGGTCGAGCTTGTCGCTGAAGTAATAGTGAAACACGCCGTGTGTGAAGGCCGAGTTCTGCGCGATCTCGCGCAGGCTGGTGCGCGCGAAGCCAAGCTCGCCGAGGGTTTCCAGCGCCGCTTCCGCAAGCTCGATCCGCCGCGCATTGAACTTCTCGTCCCGCAGAACCTCTGCCGCCGCGGCCACCCGCTGGGCCGTTCCTGTCGCTCGCCGCGCCATTCCGCGCTTTCCCTCGTGTCTCTTCGTCGCGACGATTCGTATCGTCCGGCTGTCGTCTGCTCCATCGCCTACAGACCATCCTCTTTGACAGCTGTCAAATTTTTGCTTGACAAGTGTCAAGCTCGGGGACGAGGGTGGCACCAAGAATTTGGACAGTCGTCAAGACGTCCGACAAGCGGAGGAAATGCAACCGCCGGCGGCGCGCCGCCGGGACCGGATCTGCCTGCCGTTGCGCCGCTAGAGCGCAGTCTGCCGGCACCGTGCTGCCGATCGCCGCAGCACCAAAACCGATCAGCCAAGATAAATCAGCCAAGGGAGGACGTGCGATGAGTGGGAAGAATCTCGAGGGCCGAAAAGCCCTGATCACCGGCGGAGCGCGCGGGATCGGGGCCGCCATTGCGCAGGCGTTGGCGCGATCCGGTGCAGCCGTCATGATCAGTGACATCCTGGATGACGCCGGCAAGGCCAGCGCGGCCGAGATCGCCAAGACCGGCGCGAAGACCGGCTTCGTGAAGCTCGACGTCACCGACGATGCGCAGTGGGAAAAGGCGGTCGCCGCGACGGTCGCGACACTCGGCGGCTACGACATCCTGATCAACAACGCCGGGATCGAAATCACCTCGCTGGTGAGCGAGATCAAGGCTGAAGACGCGCGCCGGATGTGTGACGTCAATATTGTCGGCACGGTGCTCGGCATGAAGCATGCCTTCCGCGCGATGCGGCCGGGCGGGCCCGCCGGCAAGGGCGGCGCGATCGTCAACATCGCATCGGTTGCGGCGACGATCGCCTTTCCGAGCATCGCGGTCTATTCCGCCACCAAGTCGGCGGTCGATCGCATGACGCGCGTGGCGGCGATGGAAGCCGGCAAGCTCGGCTTCGGCGTGCGCGTCAATTGCATCTATCCGGGCCTGATTCCAACCGACATGGGCCTGCAGCTCGCCAACGACATCGTCAAGGTTGGCCTTGCGCCCGACGTCAACGCGGCCGTCGGCTCCGTGGTCGAGCAAACGCCGCTCGGGCGTCTGGCCGAGGTCACCGACATCGGCAATGCCGCGGTGTTCCTGTGCTCGGACGAAGCGCGCTTCATCACCGGCGTCGGCCTGCCGGTCGATGGCGGCATGGGCATGTAACAACGAGGTCGACAACAAGCATTTCGGAGGATCGCAATGAGCGAGAAGAAGCCCGTCATCGTCTATGGCGCGTCCGGCTACACCGGCCGGCTGGTCTGCGAATACTTGCGCGAGTACAACATCCCCTTCATCGCCGCCGGGCGCAGCGCTGAGAAGCTCAACGCCGCGATGAAGTCGAACGTGGCCGGCATCGAAACCGCCGACTACGAGGTGGTGGCGGTGCCGCACACCGTCGCCGCGTTGACTGAATTGTTCAAGGGCGCCTCGGTGGTGCTCAACACCGTGGGCCCCTTCGCCAAGTTCGGCACGGAGGTGGTGCAGGCCTGCCTCGCTTCCAGGTGCCATTACACCGACACCACCGGCGAGCAGGACTGGCTGATCACGCTCGATCAGGAGTTTGGCACGAAGTTCGCCAATGCCGGCCTGCTGCTCGCGCCGGGCATCGCGCAGATGTACACCACCGGCGAGATCGCCGCGCAGCTGTGCCTGGAGACGCCTGGCCTCGACACGCTGGATATCGCCGTGTTCTGGGGCGGGAGTCCGACCATCGCCTCGACGCAGACCATCCTGGTCACCGCCGCGATGGCCAAGGCCTACTATTTGGAGCAGAACAAGTACGTCGAGCATCAGCCCGATGCCGGCCTCTACAACCTCGCCATCCCCGGCCAGCACGAGCTGGCGCTGGCGCTGCCTTGGGGCGGCACCTCACACCCGGTATGGTTCAAGCGCGATCCGCGCGTGGCCAACGTGAAGGTGCTGGGCGGCGTGTTCAACCGCGCGCTGATGCTGGGCGTGCCGCAGATCGTCGCCGCCGCGCTGAAGGCGACCAAGGACATGAACCCCGACGACCGCTACGCAGCGTTGGCGCAGACCGCTGCCGGCGTGATGAACACCATGCCACCGCGCGAGAACCCGCGCGTCAACAAGTCGATGGATTCGGTGCATGCCTCCGGCCCGTTGGGGCGCGCGCACTGCATCATCTACGGCAACAGCAACTACAAGCAGACCGGCATGCTGCAGGCCTATGCGGCGTTTGCACTGCTGCAGCAAGCGCCGAAGCGTACCGGATTCGCCTCGGGCTGCCAGGCATTCGGCCATCGCGAGCTGCTCGGCCAATTGCGTAGCTTCGGGCTCGTCAGCAAGCCGATCCTGACCGTGCAAGATTGAGTTGATTGCGGGTGGCGCGGCAACGCGCCACTCGCCTCCCATGAGGTCGACCATGCGCTTCATCGATTACCTCGACAAAGGCGCCTCGCTCGGCGCCGATGCGCCCTGCCTGACCATGGACGGACACGATCTCAGCTATCGCGAGGTCCAGCAGTTGAGCTACCGGATCGCGCGCGGGCTCGCGCGCTCCGGGATTGCAGCAGGCGACAAGGTCGCGATCCTTTCCGGCAACGATCCGGTCGCCTTTGCCTGCGTGTTCGGCATCTCACGTGCCGGCGCGGTCTGGTGCCCGATCAATCCTCGGAATGAAGCGGCCGAGAACAAATTCATCCTCGATGGATTCGACTGCAGCCTGTTGCTGTTTCATTCCAGCTTCGCTCCGATGGTCGAGGCGGTGCGGTCCGAGTTGCCGAAGCTGCACGCGCTCGTTTGCCTCGATGCCGAGCTGCCGTTCGCGCCCTCGTTCGACAGCTGGCTCGCCGGCCTCGCCGACGACCATTATCAACGTGAGCCGATCGACGATCTCGTGATGCTTCCGGGCACCGGTGGCACCACCGGCAAGCCGAAGGGTGTGATGCTGTCCGGGCGCAACATCGAGGCGATGACCGCGTTGACGCTGATGGGCTATCCGTTCAGGGGCCGGCCCGTCTATCTTGCCCTGGCGCCGCTGACGCATGCCGCCGGCGTGCTCTGCTTTCCGATCATGACGCTCGGCGGGCGCATCGTGATCATGCCTCATCCCGACATCGGCGAGTTCCTGACGCTGATCGCGCGCTTTTCCGTCACCCATACGTTCCTGCCGCCGACCGTGATCTACATGCTGCTGGATCATCCGAAGCTCGGTTCGAGCGATCTCGCCTCGCTGCAGTGCTTCTGGTACGGCGCCGCGCCGATATCCGCCGCGCGGCTCGAGCAAGCCTTGCAGCGGATCGGGCCGATGGCCCAGCTATTCGGTCAGACCGAGGCGCCGATGATGATCTCGATGTTGCCGCCCGACGGGCATTACAATCCGGACAGCAGCATCGCACGGCAGCGCCTCGCTTCTGCCGGGCGGATCAGCCCGCTGGTGACCGCCGGCATCATGGACGGCGATGGCAATTTGCTGCCGACGGGCCAGCGCGGTGAAATCGTGGTCCGCGGCTCGCTCGTCATGGACGGCTATTACAAAAATCCGGAAGCGACAGCCGAGGTCTCGGCGCATGGTTGGCACCACACCGGCGACATCGGCCATATCGACGGCGACGGCTATCTCTACATCGTCGATCGCGCCAAGGACATGATCATCACCGGCGGCTTCAACGTCTACTCGATCGAGGTCGAGAACGCGTTGCGCGCCCACGAGGCGGTGCAGGATTGCGCGGTCATCGGGCTGCCCGATCCGAAGTGGGGTGAACGGATCGTGGCCGTGGTGCAGCCGCGTGCCGGCCACAGCATTGACCCGGCAGCGCTGGCCGCCTTCGTCAAGCAGCAGATCGGTAGCGTCAAGACGCCGAAGCAGATCGAAATCTGGGACGATCTTCCGCGTTCCAAGGTCGGCAAGGTCCTCAAACCGGACATCCGCGCGCGATTGACCTGAGCGAGCTTGCCGCCATCAAAGAAAATGCGCGGGCTCGCTCGATTTTGATCGAGCAAACCCGCGCATCTGAACTCAGAGATGCTGAATGACGCCTCTCGTCAGTGCACGCTCACCGCCTGCCGCCACACGACGGTGCGCTCCCTCTCCCGCCTGCGGGAGAGGGTTGGGGTGAGGGTGTCTCCGCGTTGGGATCGTCTGAAGTTTGCGGGGCGTATCCCCGCGGGGAGAGAGCCCTCACCCGGCGCTTCGCCATAGCCGAGGCTTTGCCTCGGCGTCTTCTAGTCTAGAACGGCCGCCGAAGGCGGCCTATGCCTCTCCCGCAAGCGGGAGAGGTTGAGCAAGCCCGCGGCCCGATCGAAGCGACCAAATGAAAACGGGCACGCCTTCGTGCGAAGGCATGCCCGCCAAAAATCTTATCCGAGCGACGCGCGCGCTCAGTGCACGCTCACCGCCTGCAACTCGTTGCTCCAGGCATTCGCGATCGCGGCTTCGCGGCTGTCGGTCAGCATGATCGGGGTGCCGTCGGCGGCGTGCAGCGCGAAGAGTTTCAGGCCCGGCGCAATCTTGGGCGCCTCGGGAAACAGGCCGGGCACGTCCTCGGAGCGGATCTGCTTCACATAGGCGATGTGACCTTCGCCGAGGTTCGCCAGCGTCTCGGGCGAGACATTCTTGGCTTCGTATTCGAATACAACGTGACCTTCACTCATGGTCTCGACTCCTCTCTCGAAACTAAGCGGTCGAGTCCGCTACTCGTTCCATTATTCGTGCTCATTGATAGCGATTGTCTTAACGATCCTCTCCGGTTCAGGCCGGGCAAGATCGACCGACAACAGCCCGTTCTTCAGATCCGCACCCAGCACCAGCATCCCTTCCGCCAGCACGAAGGTGCGCTGGAAGTGGCGCGCGGCGATGCCGCGATGGATGTATTGCCGGGTCTTGTCGTCCTGCTGCCGCCCGCGGATCACGAGCTGGTTTTCCTCAATGGTTACATCGAGTTGGTCGCGGGTGAAGCCGGCGACCGCCAGCGTGATTCGCAACCGCTCGGGCTGGCCGTCCGACCGGTCGCACCTCTCGATATTGTAGGGAGGATAGCCGTCGGCGCCTTTGACGACCCGATCGAGCACGCGCTCGATCTCGTCGAAGCCCAGAAGGAACGGACTGGATAACGTGGGAACACGAGACATAGTTTACAAAGTCCTCGCGGAAAGCGACTTTGACGTTTCAGGGCCCTGAATGGCACCCCTTGTGACCCAATATGGGCACATCCCCGTGCCGGTTCAAGCACCTAGCGGGGGGCTGTGGATTCGTCATTCCGGAGCGGCGCGAAGCGCCGAATCCGGAATTCCGCGCCACAATCTCGAGATTCCGGGTTCGTCCTTCGGACGCCCCGGAATGACGGGCGAGACCCCCGGCTACTTTGCATGGGGTTGTTTTCGACATTTTTTATCGACCGGCCTTGGGAAGCCTCAGGCCTCGATCCGCTTGCGGCCGTCGCCGCTGAAAAGGTGCAGCTTCTCGCGGACCGCGGCGACGCGGATCTTCTGGCCGATCGCGGGCGCCTCGGCTCCGGGGATCCGGACGATGACTTCGCCGGGCGGCAGCTCGCCGGGCGTCGCTGCGACCGGCTGCTCGTCCTGCCGGCGCGCGCCATAGACGAAGGTTTCGGCGCCGACCCGTTCGATCGCTTCCACGGTGAGGGCGAGCGCCACGCCGCCGGCCGGCGTCTGGTCGGTGATGACGAGGTCTTCCGGGCGGATGCCGAGGATGCCGGCTTCCGCCGCGCGGCCGTTAGCGCCGAGTTGCGTCCTGATCTCGTCCGGCCGCGTCGACATCAGGTTCATCGGCGGCGCCCCGATGAAGGACGCGACGAAGGTGGTGGCCGGCTTCTCGTAGATCGCCAGGGGATTGCCGACCTGCTCGACCTGGCCGCCGTTCATCACCACGAGGATGTCGGCGAGCGTCATCGCCTCGAGCTGGTCGTGGGTGACGTAGATCGACGTGGTGTTGAGCCGGCGCTGCAATTTGCGGATCTCGACGCGCATCGCGATGCGTAGCTTGGCATCGAGATTGGACAGCGGCTCGTCGAACAGGAACACTTTCGGCTGCCGCACGATGGCGCGGCCCATGGCGACGCGCTGACGCTGGCCGCCTGAGAGCTGGCGCGGCTTGCGCTCGAGCATCGGCGCGAGCTCGAGCACGCGCGCGGCTTCCTCGACGCGGGTCTTGATCTCGGCTTCCGCCATGCCGCGGTTGCGCAGGCCATAGGCCATGTTGTTGTAGACGCTCATATGCGGATAGAGAGCGTAGTTCTGGAACACCATCGCGATGTCGCGGTCGGCTGGCTCGACCTGGTTGACGACGCGGCCGCCGATGTCGATCTCGCCGCCGCTGACGGTCTCGAGCCCCGCGACCATGCGGAGCAGCGTCGACTTGCCGCAGCCACTTGGACCGACCAGCACGCAGAACTGCCCGTCGCCGACATCGACGTCGACGCCCTTGATGGCCTCGAAGCCGCCGGGATAGGTCTTGCGGACGTTGCGCAGGGTGACGTTAGCCATGAAAACTCACTTCCAAAAACTCACTTCCAAAAACTCACTTCCAAAAACTCACTTCTCGGTCTCGACCAGGCCGCGCACGAACAATTTCTGCATCGCGACGACGACGAACACCGGCGGCAGCATCGCGAGCACGGCGGTCGCCATCACGATCGGCCATTCGGTGAGCGCATCGGTGGTGGTGATCATCTTGCGGATACCGATCTGGATGGTCTGCATGTCGTCACGGGTGGTGATCAACAGCGGCCAGAGGTATTGATTCCAGCCGAGGATGAAGAGGATCACGAATAGCGCGGCCATGTTGGTGCGCGACAGCGGCAGCAGCGTATCCCAGAAGAAGCGCAGAGGTCCCGCGCCGTCGATGCGCGAGGCCTCGAGGAGCTCGTCCGGCACCGTCATGAAGAACTGGCGGAACAGCAGCGTCGCGGTGGCCGACGCGATCAGCGGCAGCGACAGGCCGGCAAAGCTGTCGAGCATGTGCAAATCGGCGACGATCTTGTAGGTCGGATAGATGCGCACCTCGACCGGCAGCATCAGGGTGATGAAGATGATCCAGAAGATCGGCATCCGGAACGGGAAGCGGAAATAGACGATCCCATAGGCCGAGATGATCGAGATCGCGATCTTGCCGACCGCGATCAGCATCGCCATGATCAGCGAGTTGAGCATCATGTTGGCGACGGGCTCGCGGGTCGAGCCGCTCGTGCCGACGAAGATGGTCTGGTAGTAGACCTCGAAGAAGTGTCCGCCCGGCAAGAGCGACATCTGACCGTTGGCGATCAGCGCGTTGTCCTGGGTCGAGGCGACGATCGCGATATAGACCGGGAAGGCGACGATCGCGATCCCGATCCACAGGATCACATGGGCGACGTAGCGGCGGATGCCCTCTTGCTCGACCATCAGTAGGTCACCTTGCGTTCGACGAAGCGGAACTGGATTCCCGTCAGCACGATGACGATCGCCATCAGGATGACCGATTGCGCCGCGGAGCTGCCGAGATTGCCGCCGAGCAGGCCGTCGGAATAGACCTTGTAGACGAGCGTTTCCGTCGCCTTGCCGGGACCGCCGCGGGTCATGGTGTCGATGATGCCGAAGGTGTCGAAGAAGGCGTAGACGATGTTGACGACCAGGAGGAAGAAGATGGTCGGCGACAGCAGCGGGAAGGTCACGGTCCAGAACCGCCGCATCGGGCGGGCGCCATCGATCGCGGCCGCCTCCATCACGCTCCTCGGGATAGCCTGGAGGCCGGCTAGGAAGAACAGGAAATTGTAGGAGACCTGCTTCCAGGCCGCGGCGAGAATGACCAGCAGTGCTGCCTGGTTGCCATCGAGCAGCGGATTCCAGTCGATGCCGGCGGCGCGCAGATAGCGCGAAATCACGCCGAGCGAGGGGTGCAGCATGAAGATCCAGAGCACGCCGACCACGGGCGGGGCGACTGCATAGGGCCAGATCAGCAGGGTGCGATAGACCGCGCCGCCGCGCATCGGCTTGTCCGCCATCACGGCGAGCAGCAGCGCCAATGACAGCGACGAGAGCGCGATCGCGAACGAGAAGAAGAAGGTCCGGACGATCGCCTCGAAATAGGCGGGATCCTTGAGCAGTTCGACGTAGTTGTCGAACCAGACGAAGCTGGTCGAGAGGCCGAAGGCGTCCTGCAGCAGGAAGGACTGGATCACCGCCTGCGCGGCCGGCCAGTAGAAAAAGATCAGCACGATCGCGAGCTGCGGCGCAACCAGCGCGAACGGCAATAGCCTGGATTGGAAAATGGCTTGCTTTTGCATGATGTGAGGAGAGCGGCAGGCCGCGAGACCGGCCTGCCGCTTATCGCCTTATTTCACGGCGGTCTTTTCGAACTGCCGGAGCATCGTGTTGCCGCGTTCGACGGCGGCGTCGAGCGCCTGCTTGGCGGTCTTCTTGCCGGCGAGCGCCTGCTCGATCTCCTCGCACCAGACGTCGCGAAGCTGTGCCATGTTGCCGAGCCGCAGGCCGCGGGAGTTCTCGGTCGGCTCCTTGTTGGTCAGCTCGAGCAGCGGCGTTTCGAGATAGGGCTGATCCTTGTAGAAGCCCTCGGCCTTCGCCTTCTCATAGGCCGCCTTGGTGATCGGCAGATAGCCGGATGCCTTGTGGACCCAGACCTGGCGGTCGGTGTCCGACAGGAAGGTCAGGAATTTTGCGACACCCTTGTACTCATCGGGAGTCTTGCCGCCCATCACCCAGAGCGAAGCGCCGCCGATGATCGAGTTCTGCGGCGCGCCCTTGGCGTCCGGATAGTAGGGCATTGGCGCGGCGGCGAAGTTGAACTTGGCCTGCGCCTTGATGTTGGCGAACAAAGACGAGGAGCTCAGGAAGATCGGGCACTCGCCGGAAGTGAAGCGGCCCTCGCCGGTGTTGGTGCGGCCGGCATAGTCGTAGGTCTTGTCCTTTTGAAGCTCGACCAGGTTTTCGAGATGCTTGACCTGGAGCGGACCGTTGAACTGAAGAACCGTATCGAAGCCGTCGAGACCGTTGGCCTTGGTCGAGAGCGACACATTGTGCCAGGCGGAGAGCTGCTCCAGGTTGACCCAGGTGGCCCACGCATTGGAGAACCCGCAGGTCGCATGGCCGGCAGCCTTCAGCTTCTTGCCGGCCTCGAAAACTTCCGGCCAGGTCTTCGGGATCTCGACATTGGCCTTCTTGAGCTCGTCGAGATTGACCCACATGACCGTGGACGAGGAGTTGAACGGGAAGGACAGCATTTCGCCCTTCGAGGTCGAGTAGTAGCCGGTGATCGCGGGCAGGTAGACCTTGGGATCGAACGTCTCGCCGGTCTCGGCCATCAGCTTGTAGACGGGTTTGACGGCGCCGGTCGCGGCCATCATGGTCGCGGTGCCGACCTCGAAGACCTGCATGATGTGCGGCGCATTGCCGGCGCGGAAGGCCGCGATGCCGGCGTTCATGGTATCGGGATAGCTGCCCTTATAGGTCGGAATCACCTTGTAGTCGCTCTGCGACGTGTTGAAGTCGTTGGCGAGCTTGACGATGACGTCGTTGTTCGCGCCGGTCATCGCGTGCCACCACTGAATTTCGGTCACGGCCAGCGCCGGCGAGGCGGCAAAGCCGAACGTGGCGGCAATGGCGGCAGCCGCTGCAAATTGTCGAAGAGCCATTCAGAAACCTCCCTTGGGCCGTCATCAAAGAGCGCTTGCGCTAGCAGCGCCATGTGACGTTCACATGACTGTGTATGCGGCCGAAACGAAAGCGGCAAGCGCCGCAAAAGGGAAGTCGTCAAATAGGCGAAGACGCCTACGGCCGCGCCGCAGCATTGGGTCGGCGGTGAGCGGATCGCTCGGCAGAACAGGTGGCCCTTTGGCAACGCGATGCGGCCGCAAGCTCGAAAACCTCTCCCGCTTGCGGGAGAGGCAAAGGCCGCCTTCGGCGGCCGTCCTCTTAAGAGACGCCGAGGCGAAGCCTCGGCTACTGCGCAGCGCCGGGTGAGGGCTCTCTCCTCTTGGGGATTGTCCCGTTGCGGAGACACCCTCTCCCCAACCCTCCCCCGCAAGCGGGGGAGGGAGCGCACTGCCGTTGCGGCCACGCTGAAGCCTAGTGAAGCCCTAGGGTCCGGACTCAATTGAGCCAATAGGTGACTGCGGCGGCGATGAAGGCTGCACTGAGGTAATTCCTGGCGAGTTTGTCGTATCGGGTGGCGATGCGACGCCAGTCTTTGAGTCTGCACCACATACGTTCGACGCGGTTTCGCTGCTTGTAAGCGCGTTTGTCGTAAGGAATAGGGCTGCGCCTTGATGTGGTCGAGGGGATGACCGGTTCAGCTTTGCGGCCCTTGATCAGGTGGCGCAGGTGATCGGCGTCGTATCCGCGGTCGGCGATCAGGCGGCGGAAGGGACCGATAGCGCGGACCAGATCGGCGGCAACGGTGATGTCGTTGACATTGCCGGCGGTGAGCAAAAGCACCCGAGGCCGTCCTTTGGCGTCGGTCAGGCCGTGGAGCTTCGTCGTGCGCCCGCCGCGCGAGCGGCCGATACCTTGCGCGAAGTCCCCCCTTTTGCGCCAGCGGCGGAGCGGTGGGCTTTGACGTGGGTGCTGTCGATGGCGACGGTGCCGAAGATGCCGCTATGACCGGTCAGAGCCTTGAAGATGTCGTGCCAAATCCCCTGACGGCTCCAGCGATTATAGCGATTGTAGATCGTCGTGTAGGGACCATACCCCGCCGGGCAATCGCGCCAGCGACCGCCCGAACGCAGCATGTAGACGATCCCGCTGATCACCCGGCGATCGTCGACGCGACGCGCTCCACGCCGACCACGGGGCAACAACGGCTCGATCCGCCGCCATTCCGCATCGTTCAAAAGGTAGAGCGCCTTCGCCATCCCGGCCTCCAAATCATCTTCGGAGACCTTGAATCACAAACCGGGCTCAGCCGGAATCCTTATTGAGTACAGACCCTAGCGCTTGCGCTCGGGACCGCAGACCACGCCGTTCTCGACCATCGCGTCGATCTCGGCCGTGGAATATCCGAACTCGCCGAGCACTTCAGTGGCATGCTGGCTGAATTTCGGTGGCACGCGGCGCAGGCTCGGCTTGCTGCGATCGAGCCGGATCGGCGAGGCGACGCCTTTGTACCAGTCCTTCTCGATAATATCGCCGCGGTAGATCGTGTGCGGATTGTTCAACGCCTGGTCGATCTTCTGCACCGGACCCGCGGGCAGTCCTGCCGCAAGCAACCGGTCGCATAGCGGCTCGGCCTCATGCTGGCTGAACACCGCGGCAAGCTCGGCGCGCAGCGCCTCGCGATTGGCGATGCGGTCCTTGTTGCGGGCAAAGCGTGGATCGGTGCCGAGCTCGGGCTTGCCGATCTCCTTGGCCAGTTTTCGGAAAGTGCCGTCATTGCCGACGCCGATGAAGATGTCGTCCGTCCTGGTCGGGAAGATCGCATAGGGCACGAGATTGGGATGCTCGTTGCCGGTCAGGCCAGGGGGCTTGCCGTGCATGAAGTAGTTCGCGGTGTGCGGATGCATGATCGCAAGGCCGGTCTCGTAGAGCGTCGTCTCGAGGAATTGCCCCTGGCCCGATCGCTGTCGCTCCGACAGCGCCATCAGGATGCCGATCGCCGCATAGAGCCCGGTGGTGATGTCGACCAGCGGCACGCCGATCCGCATCGGCCCGCTGTCGCGCGAGCCCGTCGCCGCGATCATGCCGGTCATCGCCTGGATGATGGCGTCATAGCCGGGATTGCCGCCTCGCGGGCCATCGGCGCCGAAGCCGCAGATCCGGCAATGCACGACGCGCGGAAATTTTTCGCGCAGCACCTCGTTACCGATGCCCCATTTCTCCAGCGTGCCGGGCTTGAAATTCTCGATCAGGACGTCGGCCGTCTCCAGCATCTTGAGCAGCACGGCGCGGCCGCCCTCGGAGGCGAGGTCGAGGCCGATCGAGCGCTTGTTGCGGTTGATGCCGACGAAGTAGGCCGCGTCCTCCTCATGGAAGGGAGGTCCCCATTCGCGCACCTCATCGCCTGCGGGCGGCTCGACCTTGATCACGTCGGCGCCGTGGTCGGCGAGAATCTGCGTGCAATAGGGGCCGCCGAGCACGCGCGTGAGATCGATCACGCGCAATCCGCTCATTGCACCGATTGCGGCTTCGGAAGTCATGACGGCAACCTTCGTTTCAGCTCGTTGATCTCTGTTCGATCACTGGCCTAGCGAGGTTCGCCTGGGCCAGCAATGGCTCCCGGCGTAGGGCCGCATGCGCCACCGCGGCCAATCCCGCGGCGTGGCATATCGAGGCGGCGGGTGGCTGGCTCGAGGGGGATCTCGGGCCAGCCAGGCCGCCTTTGGTTTCACGCAACCTTCAGGCGGACGTCGACGTTGCCACGGGTCGCGTTGGAGTACGGGCAAACCTGATGGGCCTTCTCGACCAGTGCCTCGGCCTCCGCGCGGGGAACGCCGGGCAACGAAACCACGAGCTCGACGTCGAGGCCGCCTTCCGAGCGCGGGCCGATGCCGACCGTCGAGGTCACCGAGGTGTCGGCGGGAACCTTCGGCCCGCCCTGGGAGGCCACGAACTTCATCGCGCCGATGAAGCAGGCAGCATAGCCGGCCGCGAACAGCTGCTCGGGATTGTTGCCCGCACCGCCGCCGCCGCCGAGCTCCTTCGGGGTGGTGAGCTTCACGTCCAGCGCGCCGTCGAGGGTTGCAGCGTGGCCGTCGCGGCCGCCGGTGGCCTTGGCGCTGGTCTTGTAGAGGACGTTCACGGACATCTTGGGTCTCCCTGGTTTCCGGTTGGGGTACGTTACGTATTGCAGACAATTAGATTGTGCGCAATATAAATTCGGCGGCCTCACATTTAATTGTTCGCAATTGAATGTGCCGCCACTTCGCCCCAGAATGTCGAAGCGAATCTCGTGAGCTTTTTCCGTTGAGGTTTTCCATGGCCCGGAAACAACTGGCCGCCGACCAGCCGCTGCGGCTCGATAATCAGATCTGCTTTGCAGTCTACTCCGCCGCGCACGCCTTCAACCGCGTCTACAAGCCGCTGCTGGACCGGCTCGGCCTGACCTATCCGCAATATCTGGTGATGCTGGTGCTGTGGGAGCGCGACGGCGTGCCGCTCAAGGATATCGGCGAGAGGTTGTTTCTGGACTCGGGCACGCTCACGCCGCTGCTCAAGCGCCTGGAAGCAGCGCAGCTCGTCAGGCGCACGCGCTCGACCGAGGACGAGCGCCAGGTGCTGATCGCGCTGACGCCGCAGGGGCAGGCATTGAAGGACAAGGCGCGCAGCGTGCCGCAGTCGATCCTGGCCGCGTCCGACTGCACGGTACCCGAGCTGGTCGCGATGAAGAACGAGATCGTCGCGCTGCGCGACCGGCTGAATGCGGTAATTGGGGAGTAGGGGGCTAACAGCGGCAAGCTCCATCCTCTCGAACCTCGCCGCGCGAGCCTCTGTTGCCCTCAAAGGCGCTTCTTCGCAAAAGCGCGGCCCGAAGCCGATTTCAGATATTTCTCGAACGCAATCGCCTTCGCCGCGTCGCTGAAAGCGATGTAGGTTTTAATGCGCCAAGGGCCATACTTTGACGTATGGGGCACTTCGCCGGCGTTGTGCTTTGCGAGACGGGCTCGCAGATCTTCGGTGATGCCGATGTAGAAATGTTCGGAATTGAGGCTTTCGAGAATGTAGACGTACTTCATCCTGTCCCCCCCGCTCTACGCGGTGGGCGGATAGTATCTCAGGGCGAGGTTTTGCCGAGGCCCGTCTTCGCCCTTCGGGCTACGCCGCGGCAGCCTTCGCTAGCTTCGCTACGATGGAGCGGAGCTGGCTTGCCGCGCCGTAGCTGGCGAAGCCAGCGAAGGCTGGTGGAGCCAGGCGGGATCGAACCGCCGACCTCTTGCATGCCATGCAAGCGCTCTCCCAGCTGAGCTATGGCCCCTTAACCGTCCGACGCGTCTTGGGCGGCGCGTCGGGAAAGACCCAGAACCACAGTTCTGGAATTATCTCAAGTCTCTTCATCGCCTCCGACATCACCAATGATGTCGGTCACGTCCTCATCGCCCTCTTCGTCGTCGGCGATGAAGGTCGAATCATCGTCATCGTCGTCCTCGATGGTCTCGTCGACCTCGATGTCGTCCTCTGATTCGGGCACGGCGGCCTTGACCTTGCCGGTGTTCTCCTCGGCATCGGCCTCCTCGAGCGAGACCTCTTCGGCCTCGGCCGGCACCGGCGCGGTGTCCTGGGCCATGCTGCGCGCCTCGGCGCCGCGGGTCGGGCGCGACGGCGCCACCGGCGCAATCGGCACCACCTCGCCGGTATAGGGCGAGATCACCGGATTCTTGTTGAGGTCATAGAACTTCTTGCCCGTGGTCGGGCAAATGCGTTTGGTTCCGAGTTCGGACTTGGCCACGGCAGGAATCCTGGGAATGTCTGAAAAGCGGTGCTTCACTTGGCTAGTTGGCGGCCCGCTGTCAATAGCGCATTACGGAAGAAAGACATGCCCGTGACGGCGGGCTGACCATGTGGTACCTGCGCCCGCGAGCCCCCAAGGACACACAAAGACCATCCGAGGGCATTCAAGGACACAATCTTGACCCATTCCGACCAACCGAGGCCGCTTCAGTCGCGCGCCGGCGGCGCCCTGACCGGGAAAGTGCGGGTACCCGGGGATAAGTCGATTTCCCACCGCTCGCTCATCCTGGGCGCGCTGTCGGTCGGCGAGACCCGGATCACCGGCCTGCTGGAGGGCGAGGATGTCCTCAATACCGCCAAGTCCATGCAGGCGCTCGGCGCCACGGTCGAGCGCACCGGCGATTTTGCCTGGCGCGTGCGCGGGGTCGGGGTCGCCGGCTTTGCCCAGCCCAAGGCGCCCCTGGATTTCGGGAACTCCGGGACCGGCTGCCGGCTGGTGATGGGGGCGGTCGCAGGCTGCCCAATCTCCGCGGTGTTCGACGGCGATGCCTCGCTCCGCAGCCGCCCGATGCGACGGATCCTGGATCCGCTCGAGAAGATGGGGGCCAGGGTCGTGTCCGGCGGCGAGGGCGGCCGTCTGCCCCTGACCGTTCAAGGGGCGCGCGATCCGCTGCCGATCACCTACAAGACTCCGGTCGCCTCGGCCCAGATCAAGTCGGCCGTGCTGCTGGCCGGGCTGGCCGCGCCCGGCATCACCACGGTCATCGAGACCGAGGCGAGCCGCGACCACACCGAATTGATGCTGAAGCATTTTGGCGCTGACATCACCTCGGTGAACGAAGGCCCACATGGCCGCCGCATCACGCTCGCCGGACAACCCGAGCTGCACGGTGCAGACGTCGTCGTGCCGGCCGATCCGTCCTCGGCGGCCTTTCCGGTCGTCGCCGCGCTGATCGCCGAAGGCTCCGATGTCATCCTGTCCGACGTCATGACCAATCCGCTGCGCACCGGGCTCTTCACGACGCTCCGCGAAATGGGCGGCTCGATCGAGGAGAGCGAGGTCCGCGGCGACGCCGGTGAGCCGATGGCGAGCTTGCGCGTGCGCGCCTCGAAACTGCGCGGCGTCGAGGTTCCGCCGGAGCGTGCGCCGTCGATGATCGACGAATATCTGGTGCTCGCGGTGGCGGCGTCCTTCGCCGAAGGCACGACCATCATGCGCGGGCTGCACGAGCTGCGCGTCAAGGAATCCGATCGGCTGGCGGCGACCGCCGACATGCTGCGCGTCAACGGCGTGAAGGTCGAGATCTCCGGCGACGATCTGATCGTCGTGGGCAGGGGCCATGTGCCCGGCGGCGGTCTCGTCGCCACCCATATGGATCACCGGATCGCGATGTCGGCGCTGGTGATGGGCTGTGCGTCCGACAGGGCCGTGAAGGTCGACGACACCGCCTTCATCGCCACCAGCTTTCCTGACTTCATTCCGATGATGCGTTCGCTGGGGGCCGATTTTTCATGATCATCGCCATCGACGGCCCCGCAGCCTCCGGCAAGGGCACGCTTGGCAAGCGCCTCGCGCATCATTACGGCTATCGTCACCTCGATACCGGCGTGATCTATCGCGCGGTGGCCCATGCGCTGATGCAGGCGGGCGCCGACCTGCGCGACGAGGCCGCGGCCGTCGCGGTGGCCTTGGAACTTGATCCCGAAAAATTCGGCAATCCCGTCCTGAAGACCCAGCAGATTGGCGACGCCGCCTCCGTGGTTTCCGCAATTCCCAGGGTTCGCGAAGTCCTGGTCAATTTCCAGCGGCAATTTGCCGCCGACCCGCCCGGTGCGGTGCTCGACGGCCGCGATATTGGAACCGTGATCTGCCCTGACGCCGACGTGAAGATCTTTGTCGTCGCCGACCCCAAGGTCCGTGCCCGCCGCCGCACCATGGAGGCCAGGGCGCGGGGCGAGGAGGCGGACGAAGCCGCCGTGCTGGCCGACATCATCGCGCGCGACGAACGCGACCAGAATCGGCCCGTGGCGCCCCTCAAGCCCGCCCCGGATGCTTACTTGCTTGATAACTCCCAACTGGATATAGAAGGCGGCGTCCGGGCCGCCATCGACATTATCGAGGCCGTCCGAGCGGGCCGTCCGCGGGCTTAAGCCGCGGTCGTCATTGGAGGAAGAGCCCGCTCCCGTTCTTGAAGGTCGATATTCCGATCCCCGTTTTGGGACCGGCGACGATTTAAGGCTCCGGAAGCAATTCAACGTATCGAACGCGCGGGCTCTCGCCGGCCCGCTCCTGCTGTTCTCGGTGAAGACCCGGGGCAATGAGCGGTCGCTCGAAGGTTTTGCGGACCTTCCGACAATGCGCGCGCGATACGCCCATAAACCCAACGGCCGGCAAGACGTCCGCAACTGGAGAACAAATGGCTTCGACTTCCGCTAATACCTACAGCCCCTCGCGTGACGATTTCGCCGCGATGCTCGACGAGTCCTTTGCAGGTGGCAATCTGCAGGAAAGCTCCGTCGTCAAGGGCAAGGTTGTTGCAATTGAAAAGGACATGGCCGTCATCGACGTCGGCCTGAAGACCGAGGGCCGCGTCGCGCTGCGCGAATTTTCCGGCCCCGGCCGTGAGAGCGACCTCAAGGTCGGCGACGAGGTGGAAGTGTTCCTCGATCGCATCGAAAACGCCCTCGGCGAGGCCGTGCTGTCGCGCGACAAGGCGCGCCGCGAAGAGAGCTGGGGCAAGCTCGAGAAGGCGTTCCAGAACAACGAAAAGGTCAACGGCGTCATCTTCAACCAGGTCAAGGGCGGCTTCACCGTCGACCTCGACGGCGCGGTGGCCTTCCTGCCGCGCTCCCAGGTCGACATCCGTCCGATCCGCGACGTCGCGCCGCTGATGAACAACTCGCAGCCGTTCCAGATCCTCAAGATGGATCGCCGCCGCGGCAACATCGTCGTCTCCCGTCGCACGGTGCTGGAAGAGACGCGCGCCGAGCAGCGTCAGGAACTGGTGCAGAACCTCGAAGAGGGTCAGGTCATCGACGGCGTGGTCAAGAACATCACCGATTACGGTGCGTTCGTTGATCTCGGCGGCATCGACGGCCTCTTGCACGTCACCGACATCGCGTGGCGCCGCGTCAACCACCCGACCGAGGTGCTCTCGATCGGCCAGACCGTGAAGGTCAAGATCATCAAGATCAACCACGAGACGCACCGCATCTCGCTGGGCATGAAGCAGCTGCTGGACGATCCGTGGCAGGGCATCGAAGCCAAGTACCCGCTGGGTGCGCGCTTCACCGGCCGTGTCACCAACATCACCGACTACGGCGCGTTCGTCGAGCTCGAGCCGGGCATCGAAGGCCTGATCCACGTCTCCGAGATGTCGTGGACCAAGAAGAACATGCACCCCGGCAAGATCGTCTCGACCTCGCAGGAAGTCGAAGTGCAGGTGCTGGAGGTCGATTCCGTCAAGCGCCGCATCTCGCTCGGCCTCAAGCAGACCATGCGCAACCCCTGGGAGGTCTTCGTCGAGAAGCATCCGACCGGTTCGGTGGTCGAGGGCGAGGTCAAGAACAAGACCGAGTTCGGCCTGTTCCTGGGTCTCGAGGGCGACGTCGACGGCATGGTCCACCTCTCCGACCTCGACTGGAAGCTTCCGGGCGAGCAGGTGATCGACAACTACAAGAAGGGCGACGTCGTGAAGGCCGTCGTGCTCGATGTGGACGTCGAGAAGGAGCGCATCTCGCTGGGCATCAAGCAGCTCGAAGGCGACCCCTTCGCCGAGCCGGGCGATGTCAAGAAGGGCGCGGTCGTGACCTGCGAAGTGCTCGAAGTGAAGGAAGCCGGTATCGAGGTGAAGATCGCCGGTACCGACTTCACCACCTTCATCAAGCGCTCCGAGCTTGCCCGTGACCGCAACGACCAGCGCGCCGAACGCTTCGCCGTCGGCGAGAAGGTCGATGCCCGCGTCATCCAGTTCGACAAGAAGGCCCGCAAGGTCCAGGTGTCGATCAAGGCGCTCGAAGTCGCCGAGGAGAAGGAAGCCATCGCGCAGTACGGCTCCTCCGATTCGGGGGCGACGCTCGGCGACATTCTCGGTACCGCGCTCAAGAACCGCGGCGAGAACAAGTAAGCGGTACGCTTGTTTCGCAAGCATCAAAGCCCCGGCGATCTGCCGGGGCTTTTTTGTTGCGCCATCACAAATTCCTTCGTCGTCCCGGACAAGCGCAGCGAAGCGGAGCGCAGATCCGGGACCCATCCTCAAAGGATTGAGTTTGGCGAAGATTCGGAGTTGCCAGCTCGCGTTACATCCCTGGGATTATGGGTCCCGGCCCCCCCCGCGCAATTGCGCACGAGGCCGGAACGACACCAAGGGTGCGGCGCGATCAGGCCTTCAATTCTTCAAATTGCATCGCAATTGATGTATCCAGATAAGCCGATGGTCACGCTGCGCCTGCAAAAGGCGTGAACCCACATTTGGAGATTTTTCGATGTCGCTCGATTCGGACATCATCGTCGATCGCCGCCGGATCCGCCGCAAGCTGACCTTCTGGCGCGTCGCTGCCGCGCTGATCGCGATCGCGGCGATTGCAGGCTTTGCGCTGGTCGCGACGCCGGGCGCGCGCGGTACATTCGCGTCCGCCGGCTCGATCGCGCGTGTCCAGATCGATGGCCTGATCCGCAGCGACGCCGATCGCACCCAGGCGCTCGAGCGGCTGGAGAATTCGCGCGCGGCTGCCGTCATCGTTCACATCAATTCGCCGGGCGGCACCACCGCGGGCTCCGAGCAGCTCTACGATTCGCTGACGCGTCTGAAGGCGAAGAAGCCGCTCGTCGTGGTGGTCGAGGGGCTTGCCGCTTCCGGCGGCTACATCACCGCGATCTCGGCCGACCACATCATCGCCCAGCAAAGCTCGCTGGTCGGCTCGATCGGCGTCTTGTTCCAGTTTCCGAACGTCACCGACCTCCTGAAGACCATCGGCGTGAAGGTCGAGGAGGTCAAATCCTCGCCGTTGAAGGCTGCGCCGAACGGCTTCGAGCCCACCAGCCCCGAAGCGCGCGCCGCGCTCGATGCGCTGGTGAAGGACTCCTACGCCTGGTTCAAGGGACTGGTGAAGGAGCGGCGCGGCATGGATGATGCGCAGCTCGACAAAGTCGCCGATGGCCGCGTTTTCACCGGTCGGCAGGCGATCGAGCTGAAGCTGATCGACCAGCTCGGTGACGAGAAAACTGCGGTGACCTGGCTCGTCGAGCAGAAGGGCGTCAAGAAGGATCTGCCGGTCCGCGACTACAAGCTCCAGCCTCGCTTTGGCGATCTGCCATTCCTCAAGACGGCGGCGACCGTCACGCTCGAAGCCATCGGTTTGAGCTCGCTGGCGCATCAGATCGAGCGCAGCGGCGTCGCTCAGGCGGTCGATCGGATCGGTTTGGACGGAATGCTGGCGCTATGGCAGCCCGCCGCGTCAAATTGACGGGAACCGAGCGAGGCCGAGAGGGTTTTCCCGTTCGGCGGGTATTGTGACAGCCCCCCTCTCCGGCCTTTGTCACGCACTTTAGCGCTGTCCAAACTTGATTTAGCGTCTTGACAGTTCAAGGCATTTTCACGGAAATGGTCATCCGCACGCTTCCGGGTCCTATCTCTCGATGATCAAATCCGAACTTGTTCAGCGTATCGCCGAGCACAACCCGCACCTTTACCAGCGGGATGTCGAGAACATTGTGAATGCGATCCTTGAGGAGATCGTCGCAGCGCTCGCGCGCGGCGATCGGGTCGAGCTGCGCGGCTTCGGGGCTTTCTCGGTGAAGCATCGCCCCGCGCGCGCAGGGCGCAATCCACGGACGGGCGCCCATGTGCCCGTCGACCAGAAGAGCGTCCCGTTCTTCAAAACGGGCAAGGAAATGCGCGAGCGGCTGAACCGCGACCATCCGGACCCCGGCGGGCCGGATTAAGGCCGTTAAGGCCGTCGTCCGGGCTTAACCGGCCTGGCCGCTTGGTGCGGCCACAAGCATGATTCAAGGCGAGCGATCGAGATGCGAAAATTCCTGACCGCGCTGATCGTGATTCCGTTCGCTCTGCTGCTCGTGGACTTCGCCGTCGCCAACCACCATTTGGTCACGGTCTCCTTCGACCCCTTCGATTCGGCCGATCCGTCGCTGTCGGTCGCCCTGCCGCTATTCCTGCTCCTGATCCTGGTGGCTGTCCTAGGGGTGCTGGCCGGCGGCTGCGCCGTCTGGTTCGGCCAGCGGCACTGGCGCCGCGCGGCACGCCGCCACGAGGCGGATGCGCGCTCGGCAAGGTCCGAACTGGCGGATTTTCGGGCGTCCACGGCCCCCGCAAGGCCCGATCCGCAGCGCCTGCCGGCTCCGTCCGGAGCCGGCCTTTACGGCCCCGTCGGGCGAGACAAGCAGCGCGCGACGTTGTAGAAGCGGCCGCATCGAAAACCCCGTTTTTCCGGCCGCGCGGTGCGCGGCCTCCACGCGCTTTGAGACCATGTCCCTGCTCGTCAAAATCTGCGGCCTGTCCACGCGCGAGACGCTTGACCTCGCGCTCGACGCCGGCGCCGACATGGTGGGGTTCGTGTTCTTTCCACCCTCGCCCCGGCATTTGTCCCTGGAAGCCGGGCGCGATCTCGGTCGGCAGGTCAAGCAGCGGGCGCTGAAGGTCGCGCTCACGGTGGATGCCGACGACGCGACGCTCGACAACATCATGGACGCGCTGTCGCCGGACATTCTTCAGCTCCACGGCAAGGAGAGCGTCGCGCGGCTGCGCGACATCAAGCAGAAGTTCGGCCGCCCGGTGATGAAGGTGCTGCCGGTCGAGACGGCGGCCGATCTCGCGGTGCTGCCCGGCTACGCCGCGGTTGCCGACCGCATCCTGTTCGATGCCCGTCCGCCGAAGGACGCAACGCGGCCCGGCGGGCTGGGCGCGCCGTTCGACTGGCACCTGCTGGAAAACCTCGAACTGAAGCTGCCCTATATGGTCTCGGGCGGGCTGCACGCCCAGAACGTCGCGGAGGCCCTGCGCCTCACCCGCGCCGGCGGCGTCGACGTCTCCACCGGTGTCGAGAGCGCCCCCGGCGTAAAGGACCCGGAGATGATCAAAGCCTTTATTCGCGCCGCGCGCGCCACCCAAGAGTTGAGCGTACGATGAACATCGCCAAACCAAACTCCTATCGCAGCGGCCCGGACGAGCGCGGCCATTTCGGCATCTTCGGCGGACGCTTCGTCGCCGAAACCCTGATGCCGCTGATCCTCGACCTGGAGAAGGCGTACACCGCGGCCAAGGCCGACCCGGCCTTCCAGGCCGAGATGAACGGCTATCTCAAGAATTATGTCGGCCGGCCCTCGCCGCTCTATTTCGCCGAGCGCCTCACCGAGCATCTCGGCGGCGCAAAAATCTACTTCAAGCGCGAGGAGCTCAACCACACCGGCTCGCACAAGGTGAACAACGTGCTCGGCCAGATCATGCTGGCGCGGCGCATGGGCAAGAAGCGCATCATTGCCGAGACCGGCGCCGGCCAGCACGGCGTTGCCACCGCGACGCTGTGCGCGCGCTTTGGCCTGGAATGCGTGGTCTATATGGGCGCCGTCGACGTCGAGCGGCAGCAGCCCAACGTCATCCGCATGGAGATGCTGGGTGCAAAGGTGTTTCCGGTGCAGTCGGGCACGCGCACGCTGAAGGATGCGATGAACGAGGCGCTGCGCGACTGGGTCACCAACGTGCACAACACCTTCTACTGCATCGGCACGGTGGCGGGCCCGCATCCCTATCCGACGTTGGTGCGCGACTTCCAGTCGATCATCGGCAACGAGACCAAGGTGCAGATGCAGGAGGCCGAAGGCCGGCTGCCGGATTCGCTGGTCGCCTGCATCGGTGGCGGCTCCAATGCCATGGGCCTGTTCCATCCCTTCCTCGACGATCCCTCGGTCGAGATCTTCGGCGTCGAGGCTGCAGGCCATGGGCTGACGCAATTGCATGCGGCATCGATTGCGGGCGGCCGTCCCGGCGTGCTGCACGGCAACCGCACCTATCTTTTGATGAACGAGGACGGCCAGATCCAGGACGCGCATTCGATCTCGGCCGGTCTCGACTATCCCGGCATCGGCCCCGAGCATTCCTGGCTGCATGAGATCGGTCGCGTCAACTATCTCTCGGCGACCGATGACGAGGCGCTCGCAGCATTCCAGCTGTTGTCGCGGCTCGAAGGCATCATCCCGGCGCTCGAGCCGGCCCATGCCATCGCCAAGGTGATGGAGCTCGCGCCGAAGCGGCCCAGGGATCACCTGATGGTCGTCAATCTTTCCGGCCGCGGCGACAAGGACGTTCCGCAGGTCGGCGATATCCTGAGGGGCAAGAGCAAGTGACCACGCGTATCGACACCCGTTTCGCCGAGCTCAAGAAAGCCGGCCGCTCGGCCTTCGTCACCTTCGTGATAGCCGGCGATCCCGATCCCGCGACCTCGCTCGAGATCATCAAGGCGCTGCCGAAGTCAGGCGCCGATGTGATCGAGCTCGGCATGCCCTTCACCGATCCGATGGCCGACGGCCCGTCGATCCAGGCCGCCGGGCTTCGCGCGCTCAAGGCCGGCATGACGCTGAAGAAGACGCTCGAGCTCGTGCGCGGCTTCCGCAAGGACGATGATGCCACGCCGATCGTGCTGATGGGCTACTACAACCCGATCTACATCTACGGCGTCGACAGGTTCCTGGCTGATGCAAAGACGGCCGGCGTCGATGGCCTCATCATCGTCGACCTGCCGCCGGAGGAAGACGACGAGCTCTGCCTGCCTGCGATGAAGGCCGGCCTCAACTTCATCCGCCTGGCGACGCCGACGACCGACGACAAGCGCCTGCCGGCCGTGCTCGCCAACACCTCGGGCTTCGTCTACTACGTCGCCATCACCGGCATCACCGGTGCGGCCGCTGCCGATGCCACGGCCGTGAGCGAGGCGGTTGCCCGCATCAAGCGACACACAAAACTGCCGGTCTGCGTCGGCTTCGGCATCCGGACGCCGGAGAACGCCCGGGCCATCGCTTCCCATGCCAACGGCGCCGTGGTCGGCACCGCGCTGGTCGATGCGCTCAAGAACAGCCTCGATGCGGAAGGCCGGGCGACCAGCAAAACCGTTAACGCCGTTGCCGAGCTGACGGCGTCCCTGGCCCAGGGCGTCAGGGGCGCGCAGCAGGCGGCGGAATAGGCCATAATTCCGCTTCCAAGGCAGACCACACGGCGGCTTGCCGGGGAAAGTCCCGGCCGCCATATATCCCATCAGGCGATCCCCAGGCGGGATGGCTAATCGGAGCAAACCATGAACTGGCTCACCAATGTGGTCCGGCCGAAGATCCGCAACATGCTGCGGCGGGAGACGCCGGAGAATCTGTGGATCAAATGCCCGGATTCCGGGCAGCTCGTGTTCTACAAGGACGTCGAGGCCAACCAGTTCGTCATCCCCGGCTCGAACTATCACATGCGCATGGGCTCGGTGGCGCGGCTCAAGTCGATCTTCGACAACGAGACCTGGTTCGACGTCGCTTTGCCGGACGTCGCCCCCGATCCGTTGAAATTTCGCGATGAAAAGAAATATGCCGATCGCATCAAGGATGCGCGGGCCCGCACCAATCTGAACGATGCGATCAAGGTCGGCTACGGCAAGCTCGAAGGCGCCGCTGTCGTCATCGCCGTGCAGGACTTCGACTTCATGGGCGGCTCGCTCGGCATGGCCGCGGGCGAAGCCATCGTGCGCGGGCTCGAGCTCGCGGTCGAGAAGAAGTCGCCGTTCATCGTGTTCGCAGCCTCGGGCGGCGCGCGCATGCAGGAGGGCATCCTGTCGCTGATGCAGATGCCGCGCACGACGGTCGCCGTGCAGATGCTGCGCGAGGCAAAACAGCCCTATATCGTGGTGCTGACCAACCCGACCACCGGCGGCGTCACCGCATCCTATGCGATGCTCGGCGACGTGCAGATCGCCGAGCCCGGCGCGCTGATCGGTTTTGCCGGCGCCCGCGTCATCGAGCAGACCATCCGCGAAAAGCTCCCCGAGGGTTTCCAGCGCGCCGAGTACCTCAAGGAGCACGGCATGGTCGACATGGTCGTGCATCGCCATGATCTGCGCCCGACGCTGGCGCGGCTCTGCCGCTTGCTGACCAGGTCACCGGCGCTGGAGGGCGCGTCGAAATCAGCGCAGCCGGTCACCAGCGCGGCGCAGATCGTAACGGCCCCCGAAGTGGCGCCGGCCGCACCGCACGCGTGAACGCCTCCGCTGACAGCGCAAAGCCGTCGCTCGGTGACGTGATCGGGCGGCTGTCGGCTCTGCATCAGAAGCGTATCGATCTCGGGCTCGAGCGGATGCACCGCCTGCTTGAGCGGCTCGGCCATCCCGAGCGCAAGCTGCCGCCGGTGATCCACATTGCCGGCACCAATGGCAAGGGCTCGACGCTCGCTTATCTCCGCGCAACGCTCGAGGCCGCAGGCCTGCGCGTCCACGCCTATACGTCGCCCTATCTGGTCCGGATCAACGAATGCGTCCGGCTCGGCCGCGTCGGTGGCGGCGTGCTGGTCGACGACGACGAGTTGCGGGCCGCGTTTGAAGAGGTCGAGCGCGTCAATGCCGGTGAAGCCGCGACCGTGTTCGAGCTCAAGACCGCCGCCGCCTTTCACCTGTTCGCACAACATCCGGCCGATGTGGTGCTGCTCGAGGTCGGCCTCGGCGGGCGGCTCGATTCGACCAACGTGATCGACACGCCGGCAGCCACCGTGATCACGCCGATCAGCATGGACCACATGGATTTCCTTGGGCCCACCTTGAGCGCGATCGCCGGCGAGAAAGCGGGGATCATCAAGCGTGGCGTGCCCGTGATATCGGCCGAGCAGACGGGCGAGGCCATGGCGGTGGTCGAGGCGCAGGCCAAGCGCATGCGCGCGCCGCTGTTCGCCGCCGGCGAGAGCTGGCACGTCAATGTCGAGCACGGACGTCTCGTCTATTCCGACGACCGCGGCCTGATGGATCTTGCGGCGCCGCGCCTGTTCGGCCGCCACCAGTTCGACAATGCCGGCCTCGCGATCGCGACGCTGCGTGCAGTGAGCGCCTTCAAGATTCCTCATGCGGCGTTCGAAGCCGGCATCGTGGGCGCCGAATGGCCGGCGCGGATGCAGCGGATCACCTCCGGTGCGTTGCTCGGCTGGGGACCGCAGGGCTCCGAGGTCTGGCTTGATGGCGGACATAACGCCGAGGGCGGCCGTGTCGCGGCCGCCGCGCTCGGCGACCTCGAGGAACGGGTGTCGCGTCCCCTGGTGGTGATCGCGGGCATGATGGCCAACAAGGACGCGCAAGGGTTTCTGGCCAATTTCGCCGGCCTCACCCGTCACATCATCGCGGTGCCGATCCCGGAGACCGAGAACGCCATGCCGGTCGACCGGCTTGCGGATGCCGCACGCAGTTTCGGCATGCGCGTCGAGACCGCGCCTGGCGTCGAGGCCGCGCTGCGCGGGCTGTCACGGCTCGCCTATGAAGTGCCGCCGCGCATCCTGATCACCGGCTCGCTCTATCTCGCCGGCCACGTGCTCGGAATCAACGGCACGCCTCCTGCATAAAACTCTCGTGTCCCGGATGCGGCGCGGCATGAAATGACGCGACGCAGACCCGGGACCCAGCAAGGCCAGATGGGCCCCGGCTCAGCAGCGCATCGTTTCACGCTGCGCTACGTCCGGGACACGAGATAGAGAATGACGATGCGTTTTGCAGCGATTGCCGACGTCCATGGAAACTATCTCGCGCTGGAGGCGGTGCTTGCCGACATCCGCGCGCACGGCATTGAGGACATCGTCAATCTCGGCGACATGCTGAGCGGCCCGCTCGATGCGCGTCGGACGATCGATATCCTGATGCCTCTGGGCGCCGTGCATGTGCTCGGCAACCACGACCGCTATCTGCTCGACCGGCCGCCCGAGAAGATGGGCTCATGGGATCGCCCCGCCCATGCGCAGCTCGATAGCTCGCATCTCGACTGGCTGCGCGCGCAGCCGATGACGCGCGTGTTTCGCGATCGGGTGTTCCTCTGCCACGCGACGCCCGACAACGATGAAGTCTATTGGCTGGACACGGTGCATCCTGACGGCACGGTCGCGCTATCGCCGCTCGAACGGATCGAGCAGCTCGCCCGAGGCGTTTCGCAATCCCTGATCCTCTGCGCCCACACGCATCTCGCGCGCGCCGTGCGGCTGCGTGACGGCCGGATGATCGTCAACCCCGGCAGCGTCGGCAGCCCCGGCTATCGCGACGAGCATCCGTATCCTCACCTCGTCGAGGCCGGCACGTCGGCCGCGCGCTATGCAATTCTCGAGCTGGTGAGGGGTGCCTGGCAGGTGACCTTCCGCCACATCGCCTACGATCACGAGGCGATGGCCGCGCTGGCGCGGCGCAACGGTCAGCCCGAGCTGGCCCACGCACTTGCGACGGGCTGGATCACCCCGTGAAAACAAAACGGCCGGCATATCGCCGGCCGCTTCAAAATCATCGTAATCGCGACGCAGGAATCAGACCGCAGCGGTGATCCACTGCTGGAGCTTTGCCTTCGGCGCCGCTCCGACCTGGCGGGAGGCCATCTCGCCGCCCTTGAAGATCATCAGGGTCGGGATCGACATCACGCCGTACTTCGACGCGGTCTTCGGGCTCTCGTCGACGTTGAGCTTGACGATCTTGACCTTGTCGCCCATCGCGCCGGCGATCTCGTCGAGCGCGGGTGCGATCATGCGGCAGGGGCCGCACCATTCGGCCCAGAAATCGACGACCACCGGGCCGTTCGCCTTGAGCACTTCGGCTTCGAAATCGGCGTCAGAAACCTTGCCAACGGCCATTGGAGTACCTCGTTCGGTTGAAAGGAAACGGCGCGACGTGGAATCGCACCAAAGATCATGGTGCCAACCTATGAACGGTGCCTTGCCGGGTCAAGGACGCTCACGCCGACATGAGGGGATGCCAGCGCCGCGTCCAGCGCGGGAGCAGAAATCTCCATATATTCAAGGGTCTCGGTCCAGAGCAGGACGGCCCTGATCGGCGTTTGGGGATAAAGCCGGGACAGCACGGCCCGGTACAGCGCGAGCTGCCGGACGTAAGCCGCCGGTGCCTCCGCGGCGCTCTTCGGCGCCACCTGGTTGGTCTTGAAATCGACGATCAGGACCTCCTCGGGGGTCACCACCAGTCGGTCGATCTGGCCGGAGACCAGCGCGGGTGGCCGACCGGATCGCTCGAGCCGGCCGACGATGGCGACCTCGGCGCGGCTGCCGGCGGCGAACACGGCGGCAAACCGCGGCGCGGCGATCAAGGTGAGCACCTTGTCGGCCAGCGCCGCGCGGTCGGCTTCCGGCCAGTCCGCGGCGTTGCGCGCCATGAAGCCCAGCGCGGCCTCGCGCCGGCGGTCGGGAGCTATGTCGGGCAAGGATTGCAGCAGCCGGTGCACCAGCGTGCCGCGTTGCAATGCCAGGGCCCGGGACTGGACCGATTCGCCCGTGCGGACTGCGCGGCCCTCCTGGGCGGCGGCCTGTCCCGATGGACGCACCGGATCATCATCGAGGATCTCCCTCGGCGCCGGGCTTCGCAGCCAGTCTGGCAGGGCGATGGTTTCCTCGGTCGAGGTCGCCGGCGTGCCCAGCGCCGCGGCGTCCTCCGGTCGGCCAAAGCGGGTCACCTTGCCGAGCGGCGTCTCGATCGTCTCCTTTTCAAGGCCGGAACCGGTAAGCCCTTTGTCGACGAGGTCGTACCAGCACAGCCTGCGCACCGTGTTCATGTTGCCGGGCATGCAGCCGCCGACGATCAGCCGGTCGGCCGCGCGCGTCATCGCGACATAGAGCAGGCGGCGATATTCGTCCTCGGTTTCCTCGAGCATTGCCTTGCGCGCGTCGATGACGGGCTTCGGGTCGTCCGCCTTCCGCCCGGCCCAGACCACGACCTCACCGCCGTTGCCGCGCGGCACATGGATCAGGCGCAGGCGCTGCGTATCCGATGGCGAGGACGTGGTGTCGACCATGAACACCACCGAGGCCTCCAGGCCCTTGGCGCCGTGCACGGTCATCACGCGGACCTCGTCGCGCGAGATCTCCATGTCGCGCTTCACCTCGGTGTCGGCCGAGCGCAGCCAGGCCACGAAACCTTGCAGCGAGGCCGGCGCCTTGCGCTCATAGTTCAGCGCGAGCTCCAAAAATTCGTCGAGCGCGTCATTGGCTTCAAAGCCGAGCCGACGCAGGATGCGCGCGCGGCCCCCGTCGCCGCCGAGCAGCCAGGCAAAGAAGGCGAACGGCGTCTCGTTGCGCGCGCGGGCCTCGCACGCTTCCAGCCGGTGCTGCACGGCTGCGAATTTCTCGCTTCCACGTGCGTGCTCGGCCAGCGCACGGCGCAGCGATCCCTTGCGGTCCCAGGCGAGAGCAAACAGATCGTCGTCATCGAGGCCGAACAGCGGGCTCTTCAGCGCCACCGCGAGCGCAAGGTCATCCTGTGGCAGGAGCAGCGCATCGGCGAGGTTCATCAAGTCGATGATCGCGATGTGCTCGGTGAGCTTCAGCCGGTCGGCGCCGGCGACGGGGATGCCGGCGTGCTTCAGCGCCTGGATCACCGCGTCGAACGCATTGCCGCGCCGTCGCACCAGGATCAGCATGTCGCCATAGCGCAGGGGACGCCGCTCGCCGGTATGCCCGGTCAGCGTGCCGCTTTCCACCAGACGCTTGATCTCGGCCTGGATGCGGCGGGCGAGCTTGACCTCGGGGCTGGTAACGGCGACGCCGTCGAACGGCGCGCGCCAACCTTCGATGTCCTGCCTGTCGTCGGCTACCGCAAGATCCCACAGCTCGATCAGGCTTGGACCGGCGTCACTGAGTGCATTGTGCAGGGGATGGCCGATCTCGATCGCATGGATGCTCTTGTAGATCTCCGGCTCACGGAAGACGTGGTCGACCGCGTGCAGGATCGTGGCGCCCGAACGGAACGAATAGGTGAACGCGACCGGATCGAACTTCAGGCCGGCTGCGGTGAACTTGCGGTGCAGCTCGCGCCGGCGCGCGTCGAATTCGTGCGGCGCGGCGCCCTGGAACGAGAAGATCGACTGCTTCTCGTCGCCGACGGCGAAGATGGTGCGGTTGAGCCCCTCGCGCGCACCCTCGCCGGCGGTGAACTCGGAGATGATGTGCGCGACGATGTCCCACTGCCGCGGGCTCGTGTCCTGGGCCTCGTCGATCAGCACGTGATCGACGCCGCGGTCGAGCTTGTAATGCACCCAGCCCGAGCTGACGCGGTTCAGCATCGTCAGCGTCTTGTCGATGAGGTCGTCGTAGTCGAGCAGGCCGCGCTCCTGCTTTTCGCGGCGGTAGTTCGCCGCGGCGGCGGTCGCGATATGCAGGAGGGCCTCGGTGCGGTCTCGCACGGTGACCGCGCGGCGCTTCTCGATCAATGCGCCGAGGCGCTGCGCCTCGGCCTCGAACAGGCGCGCGACGGACGGGTTGTGATCGCCGAACTTCTTGGTCAGCACCGCCTTGCGCGGCAGCTTCTCGTCGGTGAGGAAGACGCTCAAATAGGCATCGACCTGTGCGCTGCCGGAAAACACTTTTGCGGCGCGTAAGCGCTCTGCCTGGTCGTTATCGGACTTGCTGCCGTCCTCGAGCGCAAAGGCGATGTCGTCCCAGCGCGATCGCGGCAGGAATGGGCCGTCGAGAATTTCCTGCTCGATGTCCTCCATGCGGTCAGCGGCATCGACGCCCAGCACCGCTGCCATCTCCGCAGCAGCAGCTTCCGCGCTGCCGGCCGCATCGGTCCAGGCCATGAAGTGGTCGCGGCTCAGACAGGCTTCGCGCACGACCTCCTTGAAGGTGACGTCGGCGGCGCTCGCCATCGCCGTGAGCAAGGCGCGGCCGGTGAAGCTATCAGGGTCGCGCGCGGCCTCCAGCAGCACCTTCAGATTGGCGCGCTCCATCATGTCGGTCTGGTCGCGCTCGTCGATGACGGCGAAGCGTGCCGGCACGTTGGCCTCGAACGGGAACTGCTGGAGCAGGCGGGTGCACAGCGCGTGGATGGTCTGCACTTTCAAGCCGCCCGGCGTCTCCAGCGCGCAGGCGAACAGCTTTCGCGCTTCGCGCCGCAGTTTTGCGTTGGGGTAGGGGATCCCGGCGGCGCGGATCGCGTCGTCAAGCGCGGTATCGTCCAGCGTCACCCAATGGCCGAGCGTCGTGAACACGCGCTCGGCCATGTTGGCGGCGGCCGCCTTGGTGAAGGTGATGCAGAGGATCTTTTCCGGCGGCACGCCCGACAGCAACAGGCGGATCACGCGCTGCACCAGCACATGGGTCTTGCCCGAGCCGGCATTGGCCGACACGAAGGCCGATGCGTTCGGGTCGGACGCGCGCGCCTGCGTCGCACGCACGGCATCGGGGATGGGGCGCGGCGCCTTCACCATTCCTCGATCCCTAAGCCGCCGGCTGCGGACCATTCCTTGATGCGCGCGAGATCGTCGTAAGCGCCGTAGCGGTTGGTCCACATCGGCAGGTTCAGCGAGGTGTAGGCCTGGTTCTCGTCCTCGAAGGCGCGGATCAGTGCCTCCAGCTTGTTTCGTGCTTCCGCGGCTGCAGTGTCCGGCGGCTGCGGTGTATCGCCTGGCTTGATCTTGAGCTCGAGAAGGCGCTCCTCGCCCGGCGGATTGTTGCCGCTTAGGCGAACGTAAACGAGCTGGCTGACGGATGAGCCGGCGTCGATGTCGGGAAAACCGCCCTCGCGCAGGATCGCTGCTTCCAGCGTGAGCTGCGGCGACAATCCCATGCGCACCTGCTTGCCGGTCGGCGGCTGGCCGGTCTTGTAGTCGAGGATCGCGTATCCGCCGCCCTGGCGCCGCTCGATGCGGTCGGCGCGCGCGGAGAGATGGAACGTGCGCTCGCTACTGAGCGCGATTGCGATCTCGCCGCGGGTCTCGGCGGTGATCGCCTCGATCGCATCGCGCCGCGCCTGCTCCCATTCGCCAAACCAGCGGGCGATGCGCTGGAAGCGCGGCCACCACAACGCCCGCGCTTCGGGGCGCTCCATCAGCGGTGCAAAGTGCTTTTCGCCGATCGCACGCAGGACACGCACCGGATCTTGCGGCAGGCGGGCGGCATAGGCTTCCGTGAACTCGCCCAGCGCATCGTGGATGGCAGAGCCGCGGTCGGCAGCGGAGAGCGGCATGTCGACGGGATCGAGCGCATCGAGCCGCAGAATATATTTTGCGTAGATCGTGTAGGGATCGCGCAGCCAGTCCTCGATCGCGGTGACCGACAGCTTCAGCGGCCGCGTTGCGCGCGGCGGCCGCGGCTCGGGCTGCTTGATCGGCGTGACCTCGTCGGGCTGGTCCAGTGCGCTCGCGAACTGGACGAATTTTTCGCCGGCGCGTTTTGCCGCCTTCCAGTGATCATCGCCCGCAACCGCCTCCAACCGGTGCAGGAAGCGTGAGGCCACCGCCGGCGCGCCGCCGGCCTTGGCGGAATGGGTGAGGATCACCTCGTCGGCGCCGAGCAGCTGCGCGAAGTCATGCGCGGAGAGGCCGATGCGGCGCTCCGGCAGGTCGAGGCCGAGCTCGTGCCGCATCGGGCGGCTGAGCCAGGGATCGATGCGCGGCGACGGCGGCCACACGCCTTCGATCAGCCCGCCGACGATGATGCGGTCGGCCTGCATCAACCGCGACTCCAGGGGACCATAGATCTGGAGCCGCGCGCCGGGCTTGTCCGGCCGCCGCACCGCGCGGTCGCCGAACGCAGTCTGGAACACGTCAGCGTAATCCGGTAGCGGAACCACCAGCCCGCTCGTCGTCCCGCCGCGGAGGAGATCGTCGAAGGCTGCGGCGAGCGCCAGCCCCTCGCGGTCCTCGAAGGCAAGCGGAACGCCCTGCTCGTCGCGCGACAGCGCGATCAGGGCCTCGCGATGGCGATGCGCGAGCTCGGCGAAATCGTAGGGCCTCGACGACGCCAGGCTCTCGATCGGCGCCAGCGCCGCCTGCAGGGCCGCGATCAGCGCCTGGATACGATCGAGGTCTTCGGCCTTCAGCCGCGCGCGGGGCTCGCTCCGATGCAGCGCGGAGACCTCGTTGCGCCAGAGTTTTGCAAGCTCATCGCGGAAGCGGGTGAACTCGCGCGAGAGCCCGGCCGTGCCGGGCGGCGGGCGCGTGCCGCGCAACACCGCGAGCTCCAGGCCCTCGATCGCACGCGTCCACGCGCCGGACGCAGCGCCGAGCTGGCACAGCGGATGCTTCAGGAGCGCGAGCAAGGTCGGCGGCTCCAGGCCCTTCGTCGCAACTTCCGCCGCAAGGCGCGCAAAGGTACCGGCGGAAGTTTCCATCAGCACGTCGCCGCCGGAATCGTCGAAGGCGAGATCCCAGCGCGCGAGCGCCGCCATCACCCGCCGGGCCAACGCGCGATCCGGTGTCACCAGCGCGGCGGATTTGTCGAGATGCCGCGCCTCGCGCATCGCAATCGCGATCGCGAGCGCTTCCATCTCGGGATTGGGCGCCTCGACGACGGCAAGCCCCTTCATGCCGGCAGTGATCTTGCCGGCGACATCGCTCTGCTTCAGCCGGTCGTGCCATTTTTCCGTCGCGTTCGACGGCCGCATCGATTCGGACGCCAGGAGATCGCGTCCACCTTCCGCCGGTGGTTGGAGGATGTCGACGTCGCTTCGCTTGAAGCCGAAGCGCTGCAACAGCGCGTGCATCGCATATTGCGGATGGTTCGAGGCGGGATGTTCCGCGAACTTGCCCAGCGCATCGCGCACGCCGCCGATGGTCCGCCAGGCGTCCTCGTCGAGATCGGTGTCGAGCCCGGGCAGCACCACTGCGCCATGCGGGAGCGAAGCAACCGCGTGCAGGAATTTTGCGGTGGCCGGCATCGAACCGGTGGAGCCCGCTGCGATCACGGGCCCTGCGAGATGCGCGGTCAGCCGCTTTGCTTCTGCGGCGATGAGCTGATCGCGCCGTGCTGCAGGTTCGATCCTATTGATCTCGGCGAGATGGCTCGGCCAGGCCTCGCGCGCGATGCGCAGGAACTGAAGCGAATGCTGCCAGTATTGATCGAGCTGGTCGGGAATGAGCCCGTCGAGCGCGCTCCAGTCGACGCCACGCGTCACCATGTCGTCGATGAGGCGCGCAAGATCCGAGGCGAGCGCCAGCGTCGAAGCGGGGCCGCCAACCACCAGCGGCGCCAACACCTCGCCTTTGGCCCAGGCCGCGACCAGCCGCGCCAGCGTCAACCTGCGTTCGAGCTCGCCCAATCGTGGTGGAATGTCGAGCGGCGTCGCGCCGGAAAACTGCTCGGCCTCGTCGGCAAAGGCGAGCTCGTCCTCGTCGATGTCGCCGAGGGCGACGATGCGCGGCAGCACCACCGCGTCAGCCTTCATCTCCTCCAGGAAGATCTCGCGCACCACGCGCATCGCGCGCCGTGTCGGCAAATAGAGCGTGGCGTCCGCCAGCCGCGCCGGTGCCTTGCGCGCCTCAAAGCCTTCGACCAGCCGGCCGTCGAGCAGCGCGGCGACGACCGTGCGCAGGAAGGGAACCGAGACTGGAACGGTGAAGACGCGCATGAGCTGCCTGATTCGCCGACGCAGGATGCATCATGGTCCGCTGTTAGCAGCACTTGGTAGAGTGGGCAAAGGCGCACTTGCGCCGTGCCCACCACTTCTGAGTCCGATGGTTTGATGGAAGAGGTGGCACGCTGCGCTTTGCCCACCCTACAAGTTGGGGCGCGCTTTAAGCCACGCTCTCCAGAAACGCCTCTTCGGCGGCGTGCACGGCGTCGGGCGTGCCGACATGCATCCACAGGCCGTCGAGGCGGAGGCCGAACAGCCGCTCCTGCTCGCCGGCGCGATCGAACATTTTTGTCAGCGAGAACTCGCCCTTGGGGGCGCCGGCGAAGATCGTTGGCGAAATGATGGCCGCGCCCGCATAGACGAAGGGCACCACCTGGTTCTCGCGGCGGGCACGCAAGGTGCCGTCCGGCTGCATCGAGTAGTCGCCACGGCCGCTATAGCCGATGCTGCTCGCGGTCGGCGCCATCAACAAGAGGATGTCCATCCGCGCCGGATCGAAATTCTCCGCAAGCCGCTCCAGGTTGGAGCGCACGCCGTCGATCCAGAGCGTGTCGGAGTTGACGTGGAAGAAGGGGGCATCGCCCAGCAATGGCAGCGCCTTGACCACGCCGCCGCCGGTGCCGAGCACCTGATCGCGCTCGTCGGAGATGATCACGCGCGGCTGCTTGCGGCCAGCGACGTGGTCGATGATCTGGTCCGGCAAATAATGCACGTTGACCACGGCCTCGGCGACGCCGGCCTGGCCGAGCTTGTCGAGCACATGATCGAGCAGCGGCTGGCCTGCCACGCTCACGAGCGGTTTCGGCATCTTCTCCGTCAGGGGGCGCATGCGCAGGCCGAGGCCGGCTGCGAGCACCATGGCTTTGGTCGGTTTGACGGGCATGCCTGACTTTCTCAGAACCTCTGTTTCGCTGCCGCCGCAATCCTAGCACGCGGACGAGCCGGCCAAACCGCCATAATCACCCGGGATGACGTTTGTAAGACGGGTGTTGCAATCAAGCGCCCTCGGATGTGGACCGCGCCTTTTTCCTCTTGTCGCCCAGTTTCAGGAAGTTGACGCCGATCTGGTCGCCATTGACCCAGGCCAGCTCGCAGCGTCGGTAGGCCAATCCGGTGGACGACAGCAGCAGAAAAAATTCCTTGAGGTGCAGGCCCTCGACCGAGCCCTCGATGGTGAGCTTGGCGCCGGTCTCGGAGACGTCCTCCATGGTGCAATCGCGCCGCCAGGTCCCGTCGATCCCCATCATATGGGCAGGTATCCCGCGCTCGAAGACGACGCGATCGCCTTTGCGTCGTTCGGTGCTCGCTGCCATGCGTCCTCGCCTCCCACCCGGTATCTTTCCGGCCTCCAGCCGGCGAGGTTACCGCTGCGATGGCTAACAGCCGGTAAATCGGGGCTTGGATCAGCTTTTGGGCGGCGGGACGTTGGCGAGGTACCAGTCGCGCATATGGGCCAGTGACGGGTGGGCCAGCGAGCGCTGAAGATAGGTCCAGATCCGCGGCTGGTGGCGAAGATAATGCGGCTTGCCGTCGCGGCGGTTGAGGCGCGCAAAGGTGCCGAGCAGGCGCGTATTCCGCTGCGCCGACATGATGGCGTAGAGCTCGGCAAAGCCCGCCGGATCGAAGCAGGCATCGCCAGCGCGGCGCGCCTTGATGTAGCGCGACAGCAGCGTCAGCTCGAGGCTTTCCGGCACGTCGATGCGGGCGTCCTGGAGCAGCGACACGACGTCGTAGGATCGCGGCCCGAGCACGGTGTCCTGGAAGTCGATCACGCCGAGACGTGAGATGCCTGTGCGGTCGGCAAGCCAGATCAGGTTGGGCGAGTGATAGTCGCGCAGCACCCAGGTCTTCGGCGCCGCCAAGGGCTTTGCGAGCAGCTCGCGCCACATCGCGAAGAATTCCGCGCGCCTCTCCTCGCTCAGCGGAGCGTCGCGATCGGGGAGGTACCATTCCGGCATCAGCCCGATCTCGATCAGGAGTGCCTCGGCGTCGAAGACGGGAATGGCGTAGTCGCCATGACCGGACAACGGCAATATCTCCGGCAATGTCCTGCCGTGCAGCGCGGCAAGCGCGTCGGTCGCGGCCTCATAGCGTTCGGCAATCGGGCGCGGCGGATCGCCTTCGATCACGCCCTCGCTGCCGAAATCCTCGGTGATCAGGAAGCCATGGTCGAGATCGGAATGGTAGATGGCAGGCGCGGACATGCCTTGCGCGCGCAGGCCTTCGTCGATCGCGACGAAGGGTTTTACGTTCTCGGCGAGATGCACCGCGGCGCTGTAAGACTTTCCGTTGTAGATCGCGGCGCCGTCGGGGCGCTGCGGAAAGTTCATGAGGATGACGATCTCGTCGTCACGGATCAGCCGCGCATAGGAGCGGGTCGAGGCATCGCCGTTCATGCGCCGGCGCGTTGCCTCCATGAAACCGGATCCTTCGAGGAATTCGCGCAACGCCTTCAGCCGCGCGACCTGCGCGGCAGCCTTGCCGTAGCCGGTGATGTCGGCCGCGCGCGCGGTCGAGCCGAGCGCCGGCCGATGCGTGAGCGCGATATCGATGCGATCGAGAGGCAAGGCGGACGGCGCGCGCTCCGGCCATTCGACGAGGACGAGAGTTGCTCCCGGCAGCGGCGATAGCCCGATCTCCTCGAGCTCGCCTTCGTCCTCGACGCGATAGAGATCGGCATGCAGCACCGGATACGGCGGCAGCTCGTAGCCCTGCACCAGCGTGAAGGTCGGGCTCGGCACTTCCAGCATCTCGTCGTCCGCGAGATAGCGGATCATGGCGCGTGCGGCGGCGGTCTTGCCGGCGCCGAGATCGCCGGAGAGCGTGATGACGTCGCCGGGTCCGACCAGGAGCGCGAGGTCGGCCATCAGTTGCGCAGTGGCCGTCTCGTTGAAAAGCGCGACGGAGAATGTCGTTGATGTGGTCATTCGGCGGCGTCGCGATGCGCCGCCTGGTCGGTCGGGAAGTCGCAGGTCACGGTCGTGCCCTTGCCGACGATCGAATCCACCCGCACCTTGCCGCCATGCAGCTCGACGAAGGAGCGCACCAGCGACAGGCCGAGCCCGGCGCCGCGATGGCGCGAGCCCTGCGAGCGGCTTTCGAACCAGTTGAACACCTTGTCCTTCATGTCGGCAGGTATTCCAGGCCCGGAATCTGTCACGGTGAAGACCACGCTGCGCTCGGTGCGGCGCGCGCTGATGCCGACGGTAGAATCCTGCGGCGAGAAGCCGATCGCATTGGCGAGCAGGTTATAGAGCACCTGCACCACGCGTTTCTCGTCGCCGACGAAGCTGCCGACGTCGGGCGCGATCTCGACCTTGAGGCGGATGCGGTCGGTGGCGAGCCGGTCCTGGATACCTTCAGCGGCAAGCTCGATCGCCTTGGAGACGTCGACCGGGCCGAGCTCGAGCTTCATCGCGCCGGCGTCGATGGTCGCAAGATCCAGGATGTTGTTGGTCAGCGCGAGCAGCGCGTTGGTCGATTTGGTGACGTAGTCGAGATATTCGGCCTGCTTCGGCGTCAGCGGGCCGGTCGAGGGATCGCTGAGGAAGTGCGCGAAGCCGATGATGGTGGTGAGCGGGGCGCGCAGCTCGTAGGAAACGTGGTGGACGAAATCCACCTTCATCTGGTCGGCGGCTTCCAGCGCCTCGTTGCGCTCGCGCAGCGCACGCTCGACATTCTCGGTGTCGGTGATGTCCTGGAAGGTCAGCATGGTGGCGCCGTCGGGCAGCGGCCGGATCATGCCGTTCACGACGCTACCGTCCTTGCGCTCCAGCTTCAGCGGCACATCAGCGCGATTTTCGATCGAGGTGACGGCCTCGCGGATCTGCCGCCAGACGTTCGCCTCATCGAACAGCGGCTGACACCAGCCCTCCACGGCCTGGATGTGCGGCTGCTCGCGCAACGCCTCGTTCGACAGCTTCCACATCCGCGCGAAGGCCGGATTCGACAACTGGACCTTGCCATTGCTGCCGAACACCGCAACGCCTTCGGCGAGGCTGTCCAGCGTCTCGCGCTGCACGCGGATCAGGCCGTCGAAGCGGCGGGCGAGATCGAGGCTCTCGGTGACATCGTCGAACAGATAGGTGACGCCGCCTTCGGGGCTGGGCGTGGTGACCACGGAGAGCGCGCGACCGTCGGGCAGGAACCAGGTGTCGTGGGCGGTCTCGACCGCGCGATAGGCCTCGTGCAGCTTGGCCTTCCAGGCGCGGAAATCCGGCTGCTCCGGCAGCTTGCGCGCGGCGCGGAGCTGGTCGAGCACGCTGGAATCATCGGGATTGGCATCGAGGAAGGTGCGGTCGAGATCCCAGAGCCGGCGATAGGAGTCGTTGTAGAAGGCAAGCCGCCGCTGTCCGTCGAACACGGCAACGCCGGAGGAGAGCTGGTCGAGGGTGCGGCGATGCGCCTCCGCCATCTGCACCAGCGCCGAGCTCAGTGCATCTGCTTCGCTGGCGTCGATCGCGACGCCGACGCTGGCGTCGCCGACGTTGACGGCGCGCACGTCATAGATACGGCGCTCGCCGCCGATCACGATCGGCAGGCGCGAGGTGAAGCCGGCCATATCCTTCAGCCCGCGCTCCATGTCGGCGCGGTCGGCGCTGTCCAATAGCTCGAGCTTGCGCTCCTGGGCGTCGGTGACGCTCGCGGCCTCGGTCGCCCGCACATAGGCGGGGTTGGCGTAGGCAAGCGCGCCATTCGCGCTCTTGGCCCAGATCGGCCAGGGGCTAGCTGCAGCAAAGCCGCGCAGCATCTCGGTTTCGTCGAGCAGCGCCTTGTGGCGCAGATTGGTTTCGGCGAGCTCGCGCCGCAGCCCTGAGAGATCGCGGATCCTGATAATGGCCTGGCCGCCGATGGCGCGGCCGATCGCCTCGAGGGTACGGCCGCTCGCGGTCGACAGGTTGAGCTGGAACCCGTCGCCATGCTCGCGCAGCGCCTCGACCGCGTGATCCATCTGGAGCGCGGGCTCCGGCGGCAGCCAGGTTCCAAACGCCAGGACTCGCTGCGGCGAGGTGTCCCGCGGCAGGACCATGGAGATGTCGCCGGAGATCTGGGCGCGATTATCGCCTGCGGGCCAGGAGATCAGGATCTGCGGCTCCGCGAACAGCAGCGCGCCGAAGCGGTCGGCCTGCAGCTGCAGTTCCCCGATCCGGGTCTGCAACTGCTCCTCGTTCTTCGCGGTGCGAACGCGGGTCCGCATCAACAGGATCGCGGCGACCACCGAGAAGCCGAGCAAAGCGAGCGCGGTCGCCAGCACCGCGATTTCCTGCCGGTTGAAGTCCAGCAGTGTGGAAAGTGTGTCGATGAGGTCGGCGGCGCTGGCCGGCGCAGCCGGCAGCAATGCCGCGAGCGCGCCGCCGAGCAGGCCGTTGCGCGCCAGTGACGTGCACGACAGCAGCGTCCGACGCATCGACACGATCACGCCTGACATCATTGCCCCAAGACCGCACGGATTTGCGCCCGGCGATTTCCCCCGCCGCGCGCGAATCAAGAGACAATATCCTCAACGTGACTCGACCGGTAAGAGTCCAGATCGTGAACGCAAAGGTGGCCCCAAAAAAATGCCGGCCACGCCATGTGAACCGCGTAGTTTTGCGGTCAACTCGATCGGAATTGTCGGAAAGGTTCAGCGTCCGGTCGAGCCGAAGCCGCCGGCTCCGCGATTCGTCGTCGACAGCGTGGCGACGGGAACCAGGCTGGCCTGAACCACCGGCGCGATCACCATCTGCGCGATGCGCTCGCCGCGCTTGATCACGAAGGCCGTGTCGCCGTGATTGATCAGGATCACCTTGATCTCGCCGCGATAGTCCGCATCGATCGTTCCGGGCGAGTTCAGCACGGTGACGCCGTGCTTGGCGGCGAGCCCCGAACGTGGCCGCACCTGCGCCTCGTACCCGGCCGGCAATGCGATCGCGAGTCCCGTCGGCACCAGCGCGTGCTTGCCGGGGGCGAGCGTCAGAGGTTCGCTCTCGGGAACGGCGGCCATCAGGTCGAGACCGGCGGCCTCGGCCGTCTGATAGGCCGGCAGCGGCAGGCCTTCGGCATGGCCCAGGCGTTGCAGTTCGACGGTGACCTTCGTGCTCAAGATGCGGGCTCCAGGGATTTGTCGGCCACGCTTTTTACGACATGCGCGATCAGCTCGGTGGCGACCTGTTCCTTGGTCATCACCGGCCAGGAATCAACCGCAATCTCGCCGTCCTCCCCATCGCTTTTGCGGCTGAGCAGATGCACGGTGTTGCGGTCGCCGCCCATCACGCCGGTTGCCGGCGAGACGTCGTTGGCGACGATCCAGTCGCAGCCCTTGCGCGCGAGCTTGGCCTTGGCGTTGTCGATGAGGTGCTCGGTCTCGGCGGCAAAGCCGATCACCAGCGGCGGGCGCTTGTCCCCGAGTTTCGAGATCGTGGCGAGGATGTCGGGGTTTTCGACGAGCTGAAGCGGCGGCATGCCGGCCGACGTCTTCTTCAGCTTCTGCTCGCCCTCATTGGCGACGCGCCAGTCGGCAACGGCTGCTGCGAAGATGGCGATATCGACCGGAAGCGAGGCCTGGACCTGCTCCAGCATCTGCCGGGCCGATTCCACATGCTTGACGTTGACGCCGTGGGGATCGTCGAGGTCGACCGGGCCACTCACCAAAATGACCTCGGCGCCTGCGGCCTGCGCAGCGGCTGCAATGGCGAAGCCCTGCTTGCCGGAGGAGCGGTTGGCAATGTAGCGCACCGGATCGATCGGCTCATGCGTCGGACCTGCGGTGATCAGCACTCGCTTGCCCGCGAGCGGCCGCGGCACGGGCGGCCGCAGCAGGCGCTCGGCGGCCGCCGCGATCTCGATCGCCTCGGACATCCGCCCGACGCCGGCTTCGCCGGCTTCCGCCATCTCGCCGGCATTGGGGCCGATCATCACCACGCCGTCGCGCTGGAGCTGCGCCACGTTGCGGCGTGTCGCGGCGTTATTCCACATCAGTGGGTTCATCGCCGGCGCCAGCAGGATTTTTCGGTTGGTGGCGAGTAGGATGGCGCTGGCAAGATCATCGGCGTGACCGCATGCCATCTTGGCCATGAGGTCGGCGGTCGCCGGGGCCACCACGATCAGGTCGCAGTCGCGCGCGAGGCGAATGTGGCCGGCGTCGAACTCGCTCTGGGGGTCGAACAGATCGGTATAGACGCGCTCATGGGACAGCGCGCTTGCCGCCAGCGGCGTGACGAATTGCTGCGCGGCCTTGGTCAGCACGCAGCGGACCTCGACGCGCCGCTCCTTCAGCCGGCGGATCAGGTCGAGCGACTTGTAAGCTGCGATCCCGCCACCGATGATCAGGGTGACGCTGGCCTCAGGCAGGGCGCTGGTGCGCGGGGATGTGAGGGCGGGAGATGCCGCCGATGGCACCGCGAACGGCGTCAGCGGCTCCTCGCGTCCCTCGATCAGCTCCCGCAGGATGACCCGGACCTCTTCCTCGACCGACCTGCGGTTCTTGGCCGAGCGCAGGCGCAAATAGGTTTTGACGCCCTCGTCGAGCTTGCGGATTGTCAGGCTAGCCATGACGCCCTCCAGCAGGGAATGATAGCAATGCTATCACGTCATGAATGCATTGCAATCAATTTCCTCGGATGGCGAGCAGGATTCCGACCAGGGCGAGGGCAATGACCCAAAGGCCAATCGTCTGCCACCGGGCCTTGCGGCCCTCCGCGCGGGCCATTTCCTCGATCGTGTCAGACGACAGCATGTGGCCTTCGCGGGTCATGGTTTCCAGCTGCTCGAGCACCGTCACCGCGCGGCTGGCGATTGCTGGCAGTCCCGCCAGGATCCGGCCGAGCTCGCCGGCACCGGACATCGCACCCTGGATGCGGCCGATCGGGCCGAGATTGTGCGCGATCCACTCGCGCACCACGGGGTCGGCGGTCTTCCAGATGTCGAGCTTGGGATCGAATCCGCGCGCCACGCCCTCGACCACCACCATGGTCTTCTGGAGCAGGATCAGCTCGGGTCTGGTCTGCATGTCGAACAGGCCGGTGACCTCGAGCAAAAGCGTCAGCAGCTTCGCCATCGAGATTTCTTCGGCGGTACGGTTGTGGATCGGCTCGCCGATGGCGCGGATCGCCTGCGCAAAGTTCTCGACCGAATGGTGCGAGGGCACGTAGCCCGCCTCGAAATGCACCTCCGCCACGCGGCGATAGTCGCGGGTGATGAAGCCGAGCAGGATTTCCGCGAGGAAGCGGCGCTCCTTCAGCCCGAGCCGGCCCATGATGCCGAAATCGACCGCGACGAGATGGCCCGCCTCGTCCAGGAACATATTTCCCGGGTGCATGTCGGCGTGGAAGAAACCGTCGCGCAGTGCGTGGCGCAAAAAGCTCTGGATGATCTTGCGACCGAGATCGGGCAGGTCGACATTGGCTTCCCGCAAGCGCACATGGTCGTTCAACGCGATGCCGTCGATCCACTCCATCGTCAGCACGTTGTGCGTGGTGCGGTCCCAGTCGACCGCGGGCACGCGGAAGTCCGGATCGGCTTGTGTGTTCTCCGCCATCTCCGACAGCGCGGCCGCTTCCAGCCGCAGGTCCATCTCCATGGCGACGGAGCGCGACATGGTGTTGATGACCTCGACGAGGCGCAAGCGCCGCGCCTCGGCCGAATAGGTCTCGGCCTTGTGCGCGACGAAGAAGAAATCGGAGAGGTCGCGCCGGAAGCGCGCGGCGACGTTGGGTCGCAGCACCTTGATCGCGACCGCCTTGCGCGCGCCGTCACGCACCACCTCGCCGCGATGCACCTGCGCGATCGAGGCCGCCGCAACGGGCGGGCCGAAGCTCGCGAACACCTCAGTCAGAGGACGCTCCAGCGATGTCGCGATCGCGGCTTCCGCTTCGGCTTGCGAAAACGGCGGCAGGCGATCCTGGAGGCTTTCGAGGTCGCGCGCCATGACGACGCCGACGACGTCCGGGCGTGTTGCCAGGAACTGGCCGAGCTTGAGATAGGCCGGGCCCATCCGGGTCAGCGCGCGTGACAGCCGCGGTCCATGCTTTGGGCCGCGCCGTTCGACGAGGCGGGCAAGCTTCAGGGCGAGCTGTCCGGGCGGCGGCACCAGGCTCGGATCGACGGCGCCGAACACGCCCTCGCGCGCGAACACCATCGCGGCGCGGGCAAGACGCGCAATGTGGGTAATGGCAGAGATCACAAACGCCAGCCTGAATGTAATGCGACGATGCCGCCGGACAGGGTCTGCCAGCTCACGCGGGAGAAGCCGGCCTCGCGAATCATGTCGGCGAAGGCGTTCGGCTTGGGGAATTTGCGGATGGACTCGACGAGATATTGATACGATTCGGCATCGCCCGTGACCATGCGGCCGAGCGGCGGAATCACCTTGAACGAGAACAGGTCGTAGAGACGATCGAGCCCGGGCGTTTCGACCGTGGAGAACTCAAGGCACAAGAAGCGGCTGCCCGGCTTCAGCACCCGATAGGCCTCGCTGAGTGCGAGATCGATCCGCGGCACGTTGCGGATTCCGAAGGCGATCGTATATGCGTCGAAGCTGCGATCGGCAAACGCGAGCGCTTCGGCATTGCCCTCGACGAAATCGACCTGGGTGTCGAGATGCCTCTTCTCGGCGCGCTCGCGTCCTACGGCCAGCATGTTGGCGTTGATGTCGCAGACTGTGGCATGAAAGCCGGCGCCTGCCGCCTTGGCGGCGCGGAACGAAATATCGCCGGTGCCGCCTGCGACATCGAGCAGCACGAACGGCCGGTCACTCCGCGGCGGGTCGAGCGCGTTGATCATGATGTCCTTCCAGACCCGGTGCAGGCCACCGGACATCAGGTCGTTCATCAGGTCATAGCGCGAGGCAACGCTGTGAAACACATCGTTCACCAGCGTCTGCTTGTCGCTCAGGGGGACGTCCCTGAAGCCAAAATGCGTGGTTTCGCCCGGCCGATCCATTACTCTACTCCACGAGGCGGACCATAGCGCGGCCGCCGCAATGGCGCTATCACACCGCCCTCATAAGGTGAATGCCCGACCATGCCTGAATTGCCTGAAGTCGAGACCGTCCGCCGCGGCCTCCAGCCCGTCATGGAAGGCGCAAAAATCGTCAAGGCGGAGGCCCGCAGGGCCGATTTGCGCTTTCCCTTTCAGCCGGATTTCGTGGCGCGGCTCCAGGGCCAGGTGGTCACCGGGCTCGGCCGGCGCGCAAAATATCTCATGGCCGACCTCGCCTCCGGTGACGTACTGCTGATGCATCTCGGCATGTCCGGCTCATTCCGCGTGATCAAGCCGGATGATGAAAAGTCGCCGGAAGAATTTCACTATCCAAGGGGCAAGGACTCAACGCACGACCACGTGCTGTTTCGCATGTCCTCGGGCGCCGACATCGTGTTCAACGATCCGCGCCGTTTCGGTTACATGAAAGTGATCGCGCGCAACGCGCTCGAGGACGAGCCGCTGTTGCGCGGGCTCGGCCCAGAGCCGCTCGGCAACGAATTCGACGCGGCGATGCTGGCGCAGTCCTGTGCCGGCAAGAAGACCAGCCTGAAGGCCGCGCTGCTCGACCAGCGCGTGGTGGCAGGGCTTGGCAACATCTATGTCTGCGAGGCGCTGCATCGCTCGCATCTGTCGCCGCGCCGGATCGCCGCAACGCTCGCCACGCGAAAGGGCGAGTCCACCGATCATGCCAGGCGGCTGGTCGGAGCGATCCACGCCGTGCTCAACGATGCGATCAAGGCGGGCGGCTCGAGCTTGCGCGATCATCGCCAGACCACCGGCGAGCTCGGTTACTTCCAGCATTCGTTCAAGGTCTATGATCGCGAAGGCGAGCCCTGCAAGACGCCTCGCTGTGGCGGCACAGTCAAGCGCTTCACCCAGAACGGGCGGTCGACGTTCTGGTGTCCGAAATGTCAGAAGTAGCAGGTCATGCAAACGCCGGTCATTGATACCGAACGATTGATCCTGCGGCCGCTCGCGCTCTCGGATGCGCCGGCGATCCAGCGCCACTTCGACAATTGGAATATCATCAGGCATCTCGCTGCGGTCGTCCCCTGGCCGTATCCCGCTGATGGCGCAGAGACGTTCGTCAGGCAGCAGCTTGAAAAGGTCTCGGCCGGAGAGGAGATCTATCTCTGGGTCCTGGTGCCAAGGGGTGGCGACGGCGAAGCGATCGGAATCATCCACTTCCGTCCTCGGGCTGACGGCAGGAAGGGCAATCGCGGCTTCTGGCTGGCCGAGCCCTATTGGAATCGTGGCTTGATGACGGAGGCGATCACCGCGGTCAACGACTTCGCATTTCGGACACTTGGTCTCGACCACTTCTTCGTCTGCAACGCGGTTTCCAACGCGGCGTCACGGCGCGTCAAGCGGAAGACGGGTGCGGAATTCGTCGGATTCATCGAGCTTGCGCATCACGGCGGGGAGTCGAAATCCGAGAAATGGATTGTGAGGCGCGAAAGCTGGCTGCGTGCGAGGCAGATCGAGCCCGACTGATGTTACCAAGGCGAAGCGAAGCAATCCGGCCGGGCTGGTAGCCGGATTGCTTCGTCGCTCGGGCTCCCTGCTACCGGAGAACAGGGAGCCCGGCTGTCGTCCGGGCGATCGCCCCGCTCAGGACGCCAGAGTGGCCGTATCCTTCGACGCGATGGCGGCGTGCAACATTCCGTCGGCGGCCGAAATGACCTGGTCGATCAGCAGATTGGTCGTCGCGGCAGAAACGCTGAGCCTGGTCTGGACCCATTGCCAGAGGCCGCGGATCTCGTCTGCCGACTTGCCGTTGGCCGCGAACTCGCTGACGGCAAGGCCGGCTGCGAGCGAATCCTGATGGTCGTTGCGCATCACGATCAGGGGGTGCGCTAGCACATCAGCGAGATCGAGGGCGGCTTCCTCGGCAAGCGTGTTGGCCGCATTGTCGATGCGCTGGCCGCGGATCGGCGTCTGGTTCAGGACGAAGCTGAAGGGCCGTTTCCACGCGCGCGCGACGCTGACTGTCGAGGCCGAGGCCTCGATGTCGGCGACGCTCGGGCGCGCCGGGATGAGGCACAGATCGGAGTGGCGGATCGCCGCGGTGGTCACGGCGCTAAGCCCGGCTGCGGTGTCGACGATCGCGAGTTGAAGGCCGCTCCCTGCCAGCATCCTAAGGCGCGGTTCGAGCGCGGATGCATGGTAGATGGGCTCGACGACGGGCTCGGCTGTGGCGCGGCGGCGCTGCCAGTTCGACAGCGTGCCCTGCGGGTCGGTCTCGATCAGGCGAACGCTGAATCCCGCCTGCCGGGCGGCCAGCGCGAGGCCGATGGCAAGGGTGCTCTTGCCACTGCCACCCTTTTGGGTGGCCAGTACGATAGTATGCATAGATGATGAATCCTTTGGAGTGCCTGGGTCCTGGGTAACGCCACGCGAACGTGCATCGACGGATGCTGAGCTCTTCTCGCTCAGGACGTGCCCGGCCCGATCCAAAGGGGATCGCGGATGTCCGAATCAACGGTACGATGATGGCGGAATCTGGGATTCCGGCGAATCCGTAGCAATACTGAATCCGTAGTCGTACGTACCGGTTCAGGCTGCGCTTGCCCCGGACGCGGCGCAGCACGTCAGTGATGCGCTGCTGAGCCGGGGCCCAGAAACTGCGCGCTCGGAATTTGGCTGCATGGGTCCCGGCTCGGCGGCGCAGCATTTCATGCCGTGCCTTGTCCGGGACACGAGAGAAGAGGCGTGGCCGTCGCCCGACCTACTTCCGCACGCAGATCACGCGCACGACGGCCGCTTTTGCATCCGTCGAGCTGCCATTTGCGGTGACATCGTTCGCCTTCAGGAAATTGCGCACGACATCGGCGGATACCATCACGGCTTGCGCTGCCGGTGCCGCGTTGGCGGGGCCGGCGACGACCACCGGTTTGAGCAGCGCGATGCCGGCGAACTTGCCGTCAGCATCGATCGCGCCGCCGCCGGAAAATCCAACCGCCGGCGCCGGCGAGAGCGCTGCATCGCCTCCGGTGACCGGAGCCAGCGCGGTCTTGAGGCTCGAGACAGCGGCGCTGCCGCCCTGATTCTGCGGATCGGCGATGCCGACGATATCGATCGTCGTCTTCGCCGCGCCACTGGCCAAATTCAGCGGCTTCAAGCCGCGCGCGCCGTAGATATGCAACAGCGCGAGGTCGTGCTCCTTGTCTTCCGCGAGCCGGTCGGCATTGCCGTAGCCGCCGATGGTGAGGGCGAGGCAGCCGTCGGTGACGAGACGGTCGGTGACGATCGCGCCGTCATCGGTGACGACGATGCCGGTGCCATATTCGACGGTTTTCCGAGGTGGCGGTCCCGCCTGCGGGACCGAGGGAAACGCATTGAAGGCGCTCGACATCGCGATCACGACCGGCTCGACAGTGTTTTCCATGGCCTGGTCGTAGAGGATCGTCATGATCCGTACCTCGTCCCCCCTGAAGGTGCCGCGCACGTAAAACTTCTTCAGGCCCTGCAATCCCGACAGCACGAAGAAGTCGGGCTTCATCACGGTGTAATCAACCTTGCGCCCGGCCGGTTCCTTTTTCTCGGCTTCCGCGAGCTTTGCGGTGGTCGGGTTCGCCTCCTTGCGGCGGCTGAGCAGCACCTGCACCGTGCCGGTCGGCGAGGTCCATTTCGAGCCGTTGGCATCGGTCGCTTGCTGCGGCACGAGCTTGCCGGGGATGCCGAGCCGCGCGCCGCTGGTCGGCTCCATCACGATCTTCCAGCCAACGCTCTCCTGCTTCTTGCGCGCCGTTTCGGCGAGCGCGGCCCGCTCCTGCGGGTTCAGCACGCCGGTCGGCTTGCCGCCATTCGCCTTCTGGTATTCCTTGATGGCGTTCACCATGCGCTCGCTGACGTCGCCGGTGATCGCGCCGTTATATTGTCCGACCCAGGCGAGGTTGGATTGCAGCAGCAGCCGCTCCGCCTGCGCCATGGCGTCGGCGGTCTCGGACGGCGTTTGCAACGCGGGACGGATCGGAACGGTCTGGACCGTCTTCGGCTTGGTGCCGGGAAGCGGCGGCGTCGTCATCTGCGCGTGCGCGCTCGCCGCGGTCACCAACACAAATGTTGCCGCCAGCATCGATCTCATGACAAATCCAACCCGACCATTGAACGTGGGCTCATTGAAGCACATCTCGTTGGTCGCAAACAATCTCGGGGTGGTTCAGGCCAAGTCTTAGGCTAAATCTCAGGCCAATGAGCTAAGTCCTCATCCTGAGGAGCGGCCGCAGGGCCGCGTCTCGAAGGATGGCCCCGGGCGACAGCGGGGCCTTCATGGTTCGAGACGCGCTACGCGCTCCTCACCATGAGGGTCAGCACCGGAAGGATGAACAGAACGATGCTGAGTCCCGACGAACTCGAACGCTATGCCCGCCATATCGTGCTGCGCGATGTCGGCGGACCAGGCCAGGCCGCGCTGAAGCAGGCCTCCGTGCTGGTGATCGGCGCCGGAGGTCTCGGCGCGCCGGCCCTGATGTATCTCGCCGCCGCCGGCATCGGCACGCTCGGCGTGGTCGATGACGACGTCGTGTCGCTCTCCAACCTGCAGCGCCAGGTCATCCACACGACGCCCGATATCGGCCGGCACAAGGTCGAGAGCGCCGCGGAGCGGATCGCGGCGCTCAATCCGCATGTGCGCTTTGTCGGTCACGCCACCTGGCTCAACGCCGACAATGCGCTCGGCTTGATCGGCGATTACGACCTCGTGCTCGACGGCTCCGATAATTTCTCCACCCGCTATCTGGTATCGGACGCCTGCTTCTTTGCGAAAAGACCGTTGATTACGGCCGCGCTCGGCACCTTCGACGGCTCGCTGACGACCATCCGCGCGCATGAAAAGAACGAACAAGGCGCGTTCAATCCGACCTATCGCTGCCTGTTCCCGGAGGCGCCGCCGCCGGGCACAGTGCCGGCCTGCTCGGAAGCCGGCGTGATGGGTGCGCTCGCCGGCGTGCTCGGCTCGATGATGGCGCTGGAAGCGATCCGCGAGATCGTCGGCTTCGGCGAGGGCCTGGTCGGCCGTCTCCTGATGCTGGATGCGCGCGCGATGCGCTTCGAGACGCTGCGCTACGCGCGCGATCCGGCCAATCCGCTCAATGGCGATGGACCCGTGTTCGACGATCTGAGCATCCACCGCGAGTAGCGGTGGCAGCGAAGCCTCAGAGCATGCTCGGCAGCACGCGATCCGGCGGCTTGTGGGCGTCGAGGAAGGTGCGAATATTGATGATCACCTTCTCGCCCATGTCGACGCGGCCTTCGATGGTGGCCGAGCCCATGTGCGGCAGCAGCGTCACCTTGCCGGCTTTCGCGAGCCGCACCAGCTTCGGATTGACGGCGGGCTCGTGCTCGTAGACGTCGAGGCCGGCGCCGCCGATCTCGCCGGCTTCGATCAGCTTGATCAGCGTATCCTCGTCGGTCACCTCGCCGCGCGCGGTGTTGACGATATAGGCCTCTTTCCGGATCAGCTTCAGCCGCCGTGCCGAGAGCAGGTGATAGGTCGCAGGCGTGTGCGGACAGTTCACCGAGATGATGTCCATCCGCGCCAGCATCTGGTCGAGGCTTTCCCAATAGGTCGCGCCCAGCTCCTCGGCGATCTTCGGGGCGACGGGACGGCGGTTGTGATAGTGGATCTGCAGGCCGAAGGCCCTGGCACGGCGCGCCACGGCCTGGCCGATGCGGCCCATGCCGACGATGCCGAGGCGCTTGCCGCCGATGCGGTGGCCCAGCATCCAGGTCGGCGACCAGCCCGCCCAGGGTTTGCCTTCCGTGAGCACGGAAGCGCCCTCGATCAGCCGCCGCGGCACCGCGAGGATCAGCGCCATCGTCATGTCGGCGGTGTCCTCGGTCAGAACTTTTGGCGTGTTGGTGACGGTGATGCCGCGCGCATGTGCCGCCTCGACGTCGATATTGTCGACACCGTTGCCGAAATTCGCGATCAGGCGAAGCTTGCAGTCGGGCTGGTTGATGATGTCGGCGTCGATATGGTCGGTCACGGTCGGAACCAGCACGTCGGCCGAGCGCGCCGCCTCCGCGATCTGCTCCCGCGACATCGGAGTGTCGTCAAGATTGATCCGGGCGTCGAACAATTCGCGCATGCGCGTCTCGATGGAGTCCGGCAGCTTGCGTGTCACGACGACGAGGGGTTTTTTCTTGACCGACATGTCCTGCTCTCATGAGGCATCGCTGGTCGCCTCTGTCGACAAAGGCTTACCGTTCAGACCTCATTAACCCGGTTGTTCGACACTGGCCCTGCCGCATCGTCCCCGGCGTTTCCTTCAAGCTCTCCCGATATTTCCACCCGGAAAATCGGGCCAAACTGGTTTGTTAGACGCTCGTCCTCTCTAGCAGATGGCCGGGCCAAGACAAGAACCACGGCAGAGCCGGGAAAGACCCGCGTGGGGCGGGGAGAGGGGCATGCGGCATGGATTTGGAAGTGATTCTCGGAATTCGGCGCACTTGCGCCGGGGTTCCGGAAGGAGACGGGTCGTGATGGCGTTGGGGCGTTTTTGGTCGCTGGTGGCGCTCGTGTTGGGTTGGCTGGGCGCTTCGGTCAGCCCCGGACATTCGGCCAAGGACGCGGTTCAGACCGCGAGCGGCCTTCCCGTGCCGCGCTATGTCAGCCTCAAATCAGACCATGTGAATGTCCGCGCCGGCCCGACCAAGGACAACGATGTGGCCTGGGTCTACACCCGCGCCGGTCTGCCGGTCGAAATCACCGCCGAGTTCGAGAACTGGCGCCGGGTGCGCGATTCCGAAGGCGCCGAGGGCTGGGTCTATCATTCGCTGCTGTCGGGGCGCCGCACCGCGGTCGTCACCATGAAGCACAAGGACGATCTCGCGCCGATCTATGATCGCGCCGACGCCGACAGCGCAGTTGCTGCAAAGCTCCAGGTCGGTGTTGTCGCCCAGGTCAAGAAATGTACCACCGGCTGGTGCCACGTCACCGGCAACGGTTTTGACGGCTGGATCCAGCAGGAGCGGCTCTGGGGCGTCTACTCCGACGAGCTGGTGAACTGACGCGCATGTCGCTGTCGTCCCGGCGAAGGCCGGGACCCATAACCACAGGATTGGGTTGTTTTTGAAGGCAGCAACCGGCGTGCCTTATTGAGGCATCACTCAAGTATGGGTCCCGGCCTTCGCCGGGACGACGCGGGACAGATCTCAGCGCTTCTTGCGCAGGCGCACGACCATGTCGATGCGCGCGATCTCGTAGCCCTCGGGCACGTCGGGCATCTTCGACAGCGCCAGATGCGGGTCGGGAATGTCGACCAGCTCGTGGCTGTTCTCGAGATAATAATGGTGGTGCGTGGTGACGTTGGTGTCGAAATAGGTCTTGGTGCCGTCGACGCTGACCTGGCGCAGCAGACCGGCATCGGTGAGCTGGTTCAGCGTGTTGTAGACGGTCGCCAGCGACACCGGAACCTTGGCCAGCGTCGCTTCCTCATAGAGCATTTCGGCGGTCAGGTGCCGGGCACCCTTGCCGAACAGCAGCCAGCCCAGCGCCATGCGCTGGCGCGTCGGGCGAAGCCCGGCAGCCTGGAGCATTTCGTTGACGTCGTGCCACGGGCAGCCGGTCAAGGCCGGCTGGCGTCCGGAGTGGAGGGACGCGGAATGGGCGGTTTCGTCGTGGTGGTTCGGGGCGCTATCGCTCATTTCCGATTTCAGGGCACGCGAGGAAAAACACTATTGTCGTGCAATATATGGACGGATAGATGCAGATGCAAGTTTCTCGCAACTAGAGTGGTTCTAAGTCGGGCCGGAACCGGGACGAGATGCGATTATTTAACCCTGTAAAGGGCGCTTTGACGCCGGAAGGGCCTATGATAGAGAGCGCGCGGTCCCGCTTAACCGATTTTGGCGCAGTCGGGCTCGACGAGGCTTGGCCCGCGGTCCGTCCGGTCGCGCGGTTTTCGCGCCTGACAACGGCGAATGGCGCTCCTTCCGTCGAGAAACGGGGCCATTCTCGCCAGAACTGCCCCATCGGGATTTGAACAGAGGCTCCGGGATGCTGAACAGGCGCAACGGTTACGAATACGAGGATTTGCTGGCTTGTGCCCGCGGCGAGATGTTCGGCCCGGGCAACGCCCAATTGCCGCTGCCGCCGATGCTGATGTTCGACCGCATCACGGAAATCTCCGATACCGCCGGCGAATTCGGCAAGGGACTGGTGCGCGCCGAGCTCGACGTCAAGCCGGACCTCTGGTTCTTCGGCTGCCATTTCAAGAACGACCCGGTGATGCCGGGCTGCCTTGGCCTCGACGCGCTCTGGCAGATGGTCGGATTCTACCTCGGCTGGATCGGCGGCGAGGGCCGCGGTCGCGCGCTGGGGTTGAGCGAATTGAAGTTCGGCGGCCAGGTGCTGCCCGAGGCCCGCAAGGTCGTGTACCAGATCGATATCAAGCGCGTCATGCGCTCAAAGCTGGTGCTGGGCATTGCCGACGGGTGGCTTTCGGTCGACGACACGATTATCTATCGCGCCAAGGATCTGAAGGTCGGCCTGTTCAAGCAGGGCACGAGCCTGGGCTGAAGCAAGGCGCATCAATTGAAGGCGACAACGATTAGGGCGAGGCGGTCATGAGGCGGGTTGTGGTCACCGGGATGGGCATCGTCTCGTCCATCGGAAACAACACCCAGGAAGTGCTTGCGAGCCTTCACGAGGCGAAGTCAGGCATCTCGCGGGCAGAGAAATATGCCGAGATGGGCTTCCGCTCGCAGGTGCAGGGCGAGCCGACACTCGATCCCGCCACAGTGATCGACCGGCGCGCGATGCGTTTCCTCGGCCAGGGTGCCGCGTGGAATCACATCGCGATGGAGCAGGCGATCCTGGATTCCGGTCTCGGGCCTGATGAAGTCTCCGACATCCGCACCGGCATCATCATGGGCTCGGGCGGCCCGTCGGCCCGGACCATCGTCGAATCCGCCGACATCACCCGCAGCAAGGGACCGAAGCGCGTCGGGCCGTTCGCGGTGCCGAAGGCGATGTCGTCGACGGCGTCCGCGACGCTCGCGACCTGGTTCAAGATCAAGGGCGTGAACTACTCGATCTCGTCGGCCTGCGCGACGTCGAACCATTGCATCGGCAATGCCTATGAGACGATCCAGATCGGCAAGCAGGACGTCATCTTCGCCGGCGGCTGCGAGGAATTGGACTGGTCGCTGTCGGTGTTGTTCGACGCCATGGGCGCGATGTCCTCGAAATACAACGACACGCCTGCCACCGCCTCGCGTCCCTATGACGTCAATCGCGACGGCTTCGTCATCGCGGGCGGCGCCGGTGTGCTGGTGCTGGAAGAGCTCGAGCACGCCAAGGCGCGCGGCGCGCGGATCTATGGCGAGATCGTCGGCTATGGCGCGACGTCGGATGGTTACGACATGGTTGCGCCGTCGGGTGAAGGCGCCGAGCGCTGCATGCGGATGGCGATGTCGACCGTGAAGACCAAGGTCGATTACATCAACCCGCACGCCACCTCGACACCGGCCGGCGACCCGCCGGAGATCGAGGCGATCCGAAAGGTGTTCGGCGTCGGCGAGAAGTGCCCGCCGATCTCCGCCACCAAGGCGCTCACCGGCCACTCGCTGGGCGCGACCGGCGTGCAGGAAGCGATCTATTCGCTGCTGATGATGAACAACGGCTTCATCTGCGAGAGCGCGCACATCCAGGAGCTCGATCCGGTGTTCGCCGACATGCCGATCGTGCGCAAGCGCATCGACAACGTCAAAATCGGCACCGTGCTGTCGAACTCGTTCGGCTTCGGCGGCACCAACGCCACGCTGGTGTTCAGCCGGTTGGATGTGTGATTGGTTGATTTGGTCATGCCCCGCGAAGGCGGGGCATCCAGTACGCCGCGGCCTCTCGATTTATCACGAACCGTCCTGGAATACTGGATCGCCCGCTTTCGCGGGCGATGACGTCGAAATGGGAGCGACGAGGCAATGGAAGGTCTGATGAAAGGCAAGCGCGGTCTGATCATGGGCATCGCCAATGATCACTCGATCGCCTGGGGCATGGCCAAGACGCTGCACGCCCACGGCGCCGAGCTCGCCTTCACCTTCCAGGGTGACGCTTTGGGCAAGCGCGTCAAGCCGCTCGCGGAGTCTCTCGGAGTCGAGTTGGTGCTGCCTTGCGATGTCGAGGACATCGCCAGCGTCGACGCTACATTCGCTGTCTTGCGCGAAAAATGGGGCCAGCTCGACTTCGTCATCCACGCGATCGGCTTTGCCGACAAGAACGAGCTGAAGGGCCGCTACGCCGACACCAGCCGAGAGAATTTCTCGCGCACCATGGTGATCTCCTGTTTCTCGTTCACGGAGGTCGCAAAACGAGCTGCCGAGCTGATGACGGAGGGCGGCAGCATGATCACGCTGACCTTCGGCGCCTCGGAGCGATCGATGCCGAACTACAACGTGATGGGCGTTGCCAAGGCCGCGCTGGAAGCCTCCGTGCGCTATCTCGCCTCCGATTTCGGACCGCGCGGCATCCGCGTCAACGCGATCTCCGCAGGCCCGATCCGTACGCTCGCCGGCTCCGGCATCGGCGAAGCGCGTGCGATGTTTGCGTTCATGCAAAAGCACTCGCCGCTTCGCCGCGGCGTCACGCTCGACGAGCTCGGCGGCTCGGCGCTGTATCTGCTGTCGGATCTCTCCGGCGGCGTGACCGGCGAGATCCACTATGTCGATTCCGGCTACAACATCGTCCTGATGCCGAAGCCGGAAGATCTGAAGGCGGAATGAGCCTTCCGAGGCCCGCCTGGGGCCGCGGCGCTTCCTCGCACCCCACGATCATGGGGCAGACTCGGCAACAAGATGATGTTTCCTGCGCCCGGTAGCGCCGCACGACCGGCGGCGCGACCCGCGGTTCGGAAGGAACGATCTTGCCGATGGTGTGTGCGATCTGTCGCGCGGGTGTGCTCGCGTCCATTGCGGGCGCTGCCCTGACCTGCGGGAGCTTCCCTATCCTGGCACAGTCGGCGATCTGGGATTCGACCCTGTCCAATACGCACTGGTACGTGCCGACGGCACAATTGCTGGCCTACGCTGCGCCGAATACCGGTTTTTCGAATCCGATTCCGATCGGCGATCAGACGCTGTGGTCGCTATCCACCGCGACGAATGGATCATTCACCGGGGCGAGCGTTGCGCAGCTCAAGATCGGGTCGGCGCTCGCGACCGACACGTCCACGATCCAGGGCTTCGTGACGACGGCGGGTCAGATCACGATGCTGTTCACACCGACCTCGGGCGGTGCCGTGACCGTCGGCCTCGGTAACATGCGAATCATCAACGGCGTGACCGAGATGGAAATGCAGATGATCACGGGAGACAGCCTGCTCGTGACGCATTGGGCCTACATGCTGCCTTACGATCCCGCGACGTTCACCCCGCCGCCCTCGCAGGCCGTCCCGGCCAATTCGGTCCCGCAATGGGCGTGGACGGCGGGCACGCCATGGCGCATCGTCAGCCCCACCTTGTTTGGCACGTCCGCTCCCGGACGTTTCGTGATCACGAATTATCAGAACGGATATTTCTGGGGCGCCGGCTTCGCGCCCGCCGGCGGTGCCGCCAGTTTCACCCTGCTGGGCTCGGTGACACCAGAGGGCAACGTCCTCTTCAACACGCTGTCACGTGGCACGCTCACCAGCCTCTACGGGGCGGCGAGCGGTGACGCGTCGGGTTCGCAGATGCTGGTCAGCGCCTACGACCTGACGGGCAATCCGACCGGCGCTATAGCCTACCTGTCCCTGATTCAGCCCTATGCCGACACCCTGCGCGCCCAGAACAACCGGGCAGGGCTCGCGGCCGCGGACATGCTTTACCGGATGTCGACGACGTCGCTCGGCTGGACGGGCGCCATGGTGCCGGGATTCATCACCCTCGACAATCTGAGTGGTCCGAGCCTTTCCAATGCCGTCAATCAGACCTTGCCGGTTCTCACCGGTGCGGCATCGCAGGCAACCTATGCCGCCCAGCGCGCGTTTCAGCAGGCCGTCATGGGACGTCTCGACGACGTCCGTGGGCTCAACTCCGGCGTTGCGCCCGAGCAGAACATCTGGATGAAGCCGCTCGGCGGCATCGTTCGGCAAGGCAGCCTGGACGGTGTTCCCGGATACAATGCGTCCGGTGGCGGCGTCGTTATGGGGGTCGATGCGACGGTTTCTCCGCGCACCCTTCTCGGCGGCGTGTTTGCCTATTCCCATCAGACCGTGACGGGGAGCGAGGACGCCGTCCCCAATCGGCTCGCAATCGATTCATACCAGATGGGACTCTACGGCGCCTACGCGGTCAGCCGCGACGTTCAGCTCGAGGCCCAGCTCGATGGCGCACTGAATGACAACGGTGAAAACCGCTCGTTGACCTTCGTCAACGGCACTGCCGCGGCAAGCTATCGTTCCTACAGCGGTCACGCCGGCGCCGCGATCAAGCAGCAGGTCCAGATCAGCGGGGGACTTACGCTTGTGCCGTCATTGCGATTAGACTACGGGCAGGTGCGTTCGCCCGCCTATCAGGAAAACGGCGCCGGCGGCTTCAGCCTCAATGTCGATTCGCAAGACTATCGTGAGCTGACGCTCACGGCAGGGCTCAGGAGCGCGTATGAGTTCGCGAGGCAAGCTTATCTCACTGCCGATCTCGGGATCGGCTATAACGTCTTGAATCAGGGGTTGCAGATCAAAGCCGCCTTTGCGGGAGGTGGCGATACCTTCGTCACCAATGGCCTCGGTCTCTCGCCCTGGATCTACTCCGCAGGTCTCGGACTGGTCGTCGCCGGCAGCGATCGCGTTGATCTCGGCATTCGATACGGCATGCACACCACATCGTCCGGTCTTCTTCAGCAATCCGGATTGGCCGTCCTAAAGGTGAAGCTCTGAGCGCGGCGGCTCGACCTCGCCTCACCCCGCCGCGATCTTCTCCGCGCGCTGGAAGGCCGGCCGCGCCACGCAGCGGGCGATATAGGCGTCGAACGACGGCCGCGGCGGCACCATCTTGAACATCCGCACGGCGAAATTCAGCCCCGAGCCGATCACGATGTCGGCGGCGGTGAACTCGTCGCCAAGGATCCATGGTCCCTTGGCCAGCGCGGTGTCGAGGACGTCGAACACTTGCGTCGCGCTGCCCCAGGCCGCCGTCGAAGTTGGCACCTCGAGCTTGGTGAAGATCTGGATCAACCCGGGCTCGATGCAGCCTGGCCCGAAGAACAGCCATTGCAGGTATCGCGCGCGACGCGGATCGGTCGGCACCGGCGCGAGCTTCGTCTCCGGGTAGCGATCGGCGACATAGGCGCAGATCGCGGCCGCCTCGCCGAGCGCGGCATCGCCGTCGACCAGAGCCGGCACCTTGCCCATCGGATTGATCTTCAAATACTCCGGCGCCTTCTGCGCGCCCGTCGTGATGTCGGTCAGCACACGCTCATAGGGCAGGCCGGTTTCTTCCATCAGCCAGAGCGCGGAGAAGGAGCGCGAGCGGGGCGACCAGTAGAGTTTGATCATGGGATCTCACCTTTCATCGGGACGCGATTTTCCTCGTGCATCGCGCGTCTCGTGCAACTTGGCAAGTCGCTACGGCTGGGGTGGCGATGCATGCTTCACGCGAGAAGTTGGTCAACCTTGCCTTTCTATACGGAAAGTGCGGCCCCTACAGAAAGCGCGTTGCCGTCACTCTCTAAAGGCCGTGACGCGGATTTCGACGTGCATCTTAGGATCGCCAAGTACCGCGACGCCTAGGCAGGTCCAGATCGGCTTATGATCGGGCATGCGAAGGCGAAACTGCCGCGCCATCTCTGCTGTAGCTGCGAGGATCGTCCCGTCCGGTTCCGGCGTATGGTATGAGTTGATGTGAGCGACGTTTGCCCAATCAAGCCCGACCTCGTTCAGCATGAAGGCCACATTATCGAAGGCTTGATTGATCTCTGCCTCAATCGGAACGCCGACCGGGAAATCGAGCGTATCGGGATGCCAGCCGCCTTGGCCGGATAACTCAACCCGGCCATCGATCTCCAACACCATCGAATAGCTGTATTCTCTGGCGTTCTTTTCGCCCCAAGCGCCCGGAGAATGAAGCTTGAACCTCGGCAAATTGTTCTCCCGTCGCGAGCATCGCGAGGCTATCGCAGGCAGCCCTTAAGTTCAAACTGAGACACTGCCTGGCAATCGATCGATGCCGTTCTTTCTGCGCCACCGATAGCACTTCATCATGAAGCCCGTCGCCGTCGCGATCTCTTCCCATTCGAACAAAAAGCCCTCGCGCTCATACCAGCGCCAGGCCTTATCGTTCTCGCGCACGCAGCGCAGTTCGATTTCGTCGGGCATCTGCGCTCGCGCAAACGCGAGCAACTGCCGGCCCAGCGAGCGGCCCTGATAGGCGGGTGCGACGAAGAGCTGGTCGAGATAGAGTTTTGGCAGATGCAGTGCCAGCATGGCGGCGATGGTGCCGTTGTCGTCGGCAACGAACAGGCTCCAGCCGTCCTCGATCTCGCGTCGCAGGCGCGCGCGCAGGTTTGCGAGCAGGAAATTGCTCGCCTCTGCCAAGCCGGTCGAGACCCAGCTCTCCATCCATACGCGGGCGATCTCGTCGTATTCGTGCGGCTCGGCGGGGCGGATGACCGGAGTGGACATGGGTACGATCTGCCGCGCGCCGATCAGGCCCTGGGATTGCGCGGAATGGCGCTCGCCGCGTGCCGTGCGCGCACCTTGCCGGCCGACAGGCACACCACCTCGGAGATTTGCAGCAACTGCCGCGCCAGCGGGCTGGTCCTGCGCCAGACCATGCCGATGGTGCGCGAGGGCTGCGGATCGGCGAAGCGCGCGACCGACACGGAGGCCGAGCGCGTCTCGACCGGCAGGGCCATTTCCGGGATCAAGGTCACGCCGATGCCGGCGCTGACCATCTGAACCAGCGTCGACAGCGAGTTCGCATCCAGCATCTCGCGCGGCGGGGCCGATTGCATGTTGCAGAACGACAGCGCCTGGTCGCGGAAACAATGTCCCTCCTCGAGCAGCAAGAGCCGCATCTCGCGCATCATCTCGCGTGAGGGCACCGGCGTTCCCTCATCCGTGCCCGGCCGCACCAGCAGAAATTTTTCCTCGAACAGCGCAACTTCGGTCAGCGATGGTTCGGAGACCGGCAGGGCGACGATCGCGGTGTCGAGCCGGCCTTCGGTCAGCTCCTGGATCAGCCTGGGTGTCATCGTCTCGCGCACGCGGATGTCGAGCTCCGGATGCAGGCGCGTGAGGTTCTTGGTGATCGTGGGCAGGAGATAGGGCGCGATCGTCGGGATCATGCCGATGCGCAGGCGGCCGGCGAAGCGGTCGCGCGAGGCGCGCGCGAAGTCGCCGAGCTCATCGACCGAGCGCAGGATTTCGCGCACGCGCTGGGCGAGTTCCTCGCCGAAGCGCGTGAGTGCGACCTGGCGCGCGCTGCGCTCGAGCAGCAACCCGCCGAGCGTTTCCTCCATTTCCTTGATCTGCATCGACAGCGCCGGCTGCGAGATCGAGCAGGCTTCCGCCGCGCGCCCGAAATGGCCAAGACGCGCCAGCGCATCGAAATACCGGAGCTGCCGCAGCGTCAGATTGATCATCAGAAAATCCTATCGTAGCGATCATTAAAGTCAACTTTACCTGATAGGAGGTGACGCTTAGAGTGGTTCTACCTGGGTCATGGCGACGAGTGACGCCACCAGAGGAGGTATTCATGGACGATCAAGCAAAATGCCCGTTCACGGGCGGAAAACCCGCACCCTCGAACCGCGAGTGGTGGCCTAACCAACTGGATGTTCAAGTCCTGCACCGGAATTCCGATCTGTCGGATCCGATGGGCGAGGACTTCGACTATGCCAAGGAATTCAAGACGCTCGACCTGAATGCGGTCGTCAAGGATCTGCATGCGCTGATGACCGACTCCCAGGAATGGTGGCCGGCCGACTTCGGGCACTACGGCGGCCTCATGATCCGCATGGCCTGGCACAGCGCGGGCACTTACCGCATCACCGACGGTCGAGGCGGCGCCGGTGCCGGTCAGCAGCGCTTCGCGCCGCTGAATAGCTGGCCCGACAACGCCAACCTCGACAAGGCTCGCCGGCTGCTCTGGCCGATCAAGCAGAAGTACGGCCGCAAGATCTCGTGGGCCGACCTGATGGTCCTCGCCGGCAATGTCGCGCTGGAGTCGATGGGCTTCAAGACGTTCGGTTTCGCGGGTGGTCGCGCCGACGTCTGGGAGCCGGAAGAGTTGTATTGGGGGCCCGAGGGTACGTGGCTGGGCGATGAGCGCTATAGCGGCGAACGCCAGCTCGCCGAGCCGCTCGGCGCGGTGCAGATGGGCCTCATCTACGTCAATCCGGAAGGACCGAACGGCAAGCCGGACCCGGTCGCGGCCGCCAAGGACATCCGCGAGACGTTCTTCCGCATGGCGATGAATGACGAGGAGACCGTCGCGCTGATCGCCGGCGGCCACACCTTCGGCAAGACCCATGGTGCGGGCGATCCGTCGTTGGTCGGACCGGAGCCGGAAGCGGTCGCACTCGAGGAGCAGGGTCTCGGCTGGAAGAGCAAGCACGCTTCGGGGCGGGCGGGCGATTCCATCACCAGCGGTCTCGAAGTGACATGGACAACGACGCCGACGAAATGGAGCAACAACTTCTTCGAGAACCTGTTCAAGTACGAATGGGAGCTGACGAAGAGCCCGGGCGGTGCGAACCAGTGGACGGCCAAGGGTGCCGAGGCGATCATTCCGGATCCGTTCGACAAGTCGAAGAAGCATCGGCCGACGATGCTGACGACCGACCTCTCGCTGCGCTTGGATCCGGCCTATGAGAAGATTTCGCGCCGCTTCCTCGAAAACCCCGACCAGTTCGCGGACGCGTTTGCTCGCGCCTGGTTCAAGCTCACTCACCGCGACATGGGTCCGGTCGCGCGCTACCTCGGCCCGCTGGTGCCGAAAGAGACGCTGATCTGGCAGGATCCAATTCCGGCCGTCGATCATGAGCTCGTCAGCGAGCAGGACGTCGCAGGGCTGAAGACGAAGATCCTGGCTTCCGGCCTCTCGGTCTCCGAGCTGGTCTCTACCGCCTGGGCATCGGCTTCGACCTTCCGCGGCTCCGACAAGCGCGGCGGCGCCAATGGCGCGCGTATCCGCCTTGCTCCGCAGAAGGATTGGGAGGCCAACCAGCCGGCCCAGCTCTCCAAGGTGCTCGGCAAGCTCGAAGCGATCCAGAAGGAGTTTGGCGCAGGCAAGAAGAAGATCTCGCTTGCCGACCTCATCGTTCTCGGCGGTGACGCCGCGGTCGAGAAGGCTGCGAAGGATGCCGGCGTCGATGTGAAGGTGCCGTTCACGCCGGGTCGCATGGATGCGTCGCAGGAGCAGACGGACGTTCCGTCCTTCGCGCCGCTCGAGCCGCGGGCCGACGGCTTCCGCAACTATGTCGGCGGCAAGCATCAGTTCCTGAAGCAGGAGGAAGCCCTGGTGGATCGGGCGCAGCTGTTGGGGCTCACCGCGCCCGAGTTGACGGCTCTCGTCGGCGGTCTGCGCGTGCTCGGCGCCAACGCAGGTGGTTCGAAGAACGGCGTCTTCACGGCGAAGCCGGGGACGCTGACCAACGACTTCTTCGTCAACCTGCTCGACATGAGCACGCAGTGGGCACCAGCCGCCAACGGCGCGTATGAGGGACGTGACCGCAAGACCAATGCGGTCAAGTGGACCGCGACCCGTGCCGACCTGATCTTCGGCTCGCACTCCCAGCTCCGCGCCTTCGCCGAAGTCTATGCGAGCGCGGATTCGAAGCAGAAGTTCGCCAAGGACTTCGTGGCGGCCTGGACCAAGGTGATGAACGCCGACCGCTTCGACATCGCCTGACCGTTCAACACGTCAGCACAAACAAAAAGGGCGGCCGAGAGGCCGCCCTTCGTGTTTCCAATGCGTAAGAGATCTACTCGCCGGCCGCTTCGCGCGGAGCCTGCTGGCCGTCGGCCGGCTTGTCCTTGGCCTCGAGGTCCTCGCCGGTGGTTTGGTCGACCACCTTCATCGACAGGCGGGTCTTGCCGCGGTCGTCGAAGCCGAGCAGCTTGACCTTGACCTTGTCGCCTTCCTTGACGACGTCGGTGGTCTTCTGCACGCGCGCCGAAGCGAGCTGGCTGATGTGGACGAGGCCGTCCTTGGAACCGAAGAAGTTCACGAAGGCGCCGAACTCCATCACCTTGACGACGGTGCCGTCATAGATCTGGCCGACTTCGGGCTCGGACGCGATCGACTTGATCCACTTGATCGCGGCCTTCATCGCCTCGCCGTCGCTGGAGGCGACCTTCACGGTGCCGTCGTCCTCGATGTTGACCTTGGCGCCGGTCTTCTCGACGATCTCGCGGATCACCTTGCCGCCGGTGCCGATCACTTCACGGATCTTGTCGGTCGGGATCTTGAAGGTCTCGATGCGCGGCGCGTATTCGCCGAGCTCGGCGCGGGCCGCGGTCAGGGCCTTTGCCATCTCGCCGAGGATGTGGATGCGGCCGTCCTTGGCCTGGCCAAGGGCGACGCGCATGATCTCCTCGGTGATGCCCTCGATCTTGATGTCCATCTGGAGCGAGGTGATGCCCGCTTCCGTGCCGGCGACCTTGAAGTCCATGTCGCCGAGATGGTCCTCGTCACCGAGAATGTCCGAGAGAACCGCGAAGCGCTTGTCTTCGAGGATCAGGCCCATCGCGATGCCCGCAGTCGGGCGCTTCAACGGCACGCCGGCGTCCATCAGGGCGAGCGAGGCGCCGCAAACCGATGCCATCGAGGACGAGCCGTTGGACTCGGTGATCTCCGACACCACGCGCGTGGTGTAGGGGAATTCGTGGTGCGGCGGCAGCACGGGATGGATCGCGCGCCAGGCGAGCTTGCCATGGCCGATCTCGCGACGCTTGGTGCCGCCGAGGCGCCCCGTTTCGCCGACCGAGTAGGGCGGGAAGTTGTAGTGCAGCAGGAACGTTTCCTTGTACGTCCCCGACAGCGCGTCGATGTACTGCTCGTCCTCACCGGTGCCGAGCGTGGTCACGACCAGCGCCTGGGTCTCGCCGCGGGTGAACAGCGCCGAGCCGTGAGCGCGGGGCAGCACGCCGACTTCGGCGATGATGTTGCGCACGGTCTTGCTGTCGCGGCCGTCGATACGCTTGCCGGTGTCCAGGATATTCCAGCGAACGATCTTGGCCTCGAGCTCCTTGAACACGCCGGCGATGCGCAGCTTGTCGTATTTCGGCTCCTGCCCTTCAGGGAAATAATGGGCGATCACCTTTTCCTTGACCTTGCCGACCGCGGCGTAGCGATCCTGCTTGACCGGAATGGCGTAGGCGGCGCGCAGCTCCTGCTCGACGAGGCCGAGCATCTCCTTCTCGAGCGCCGAATTGTCGATCGTGGTGACCTCGCGCGGCTCCTTCGCGGCCTTCTCGGCGAGCTCGATGATCGCGTTGATCACCGGCTGGAAGTGGCGGTGACCGAACATCACGGCGCCGAGCATGATGTCCTCGTTGAGCTCCTTGGCTTCCGATTCCACCATCAGCACGGCGTCGGCCGTGCCGGCGACGACGAGGTCGAGCTGGGTGTCGACCATCTCGTCGAGCGTCGGGTTGAGCACGTATTCGTCGTTGACGAAGCCGACGCGCGCGGCGCCGATCGGGCCCTTGAAGGGGGCACCCGACAGCGTCAGCGCCGCCGACGATGCCACCAGTGCGACGATATCGGGATCGTTCTCCATGTCGTGCGACAGCACGGTGGCGATCACCTGGGTCTCGTTGCGCCAGCCGTCGACGAACAGCGGACGGATCGGACGGTCGATCAGGCGGGAGACCAGCGTCTCCTTCTCGGTCGGACGGCCCTCGCGCTTGAAATAGCCGCCGGGAATGCGGCCCGCGGCGTAGGTCTTCTCCTGGTAGTCCACGGTCAGCGGCAGGAAGTCGACGCCTTCGCGCGGCGCCTTCGCGGCCACGACGGTCGCGAGCACCACGGTCTCGCCGTAGGTGGCGACGACGGCGCCGTCGGCCTGGCGCGCGACCTTGCCGGTTTCGAGCTTGAGAGGGCGTCCGCCCCAGTCGATCTCGACTGAATGCTTATTGAACATAGATGTCTTCTTTCATGGGTTCTCGAAAGAAGGGGCGCGTCGAAAAACAAAAACCATGCGCAAGATTGCGGGACGCTGATCGAAGCGGGTGATCAGCGTCCTGCGATCCTGCCATGGTTTTTGGATTTCGGATGGCGTCCATCCTTTCGGGTCATACGGGCGCCTTGCCCGTTGCGCCCAGCCGCCGGATTGCTGCTGGACTGGTCAGTCGGCATGAACGCGAACGCCTAATCGCGGCCTTCGACCATCATGCCCCGGATGCGAATCGGTATTGGCCCGCACCCGACATGCGCGTGAGCCTCGATCAAAAACCTTGAAAAAAGTGCTTTCGTTCGAAACCACGCGCAAAAACGCGCGCCGGTGGCGCGCGCAAGAGCTCTTAACGACGAATGTTGTGCTTCTCGAGCAGCGCCTTGTATCGCGCCTCGTCCCTCTTCTTCAGATAGTCGAGGAGCGAACGGCGCGTCGACACGAGCTTCAAGAGGCCACGGCGCGAATGGTTGTCCTTCACGTGGGTCTTGAAATGGTTCGTGAGGTTGTTGATGCGTTCCGAAAGGATCGCGACCTGGACCTCGGGCGAGCCGGTGTCGCCGGCCTTGGTGGCATTCGTCTTGATGACTTCCGCTTTGCGTTCTGCGGCAATCGACATCGTCAATTTCTCTCGTTGCGACCGGCGCTGGCAGTCAGGCCGGTCAGGTTGAACACACGCTTGGGGATGATTTCGCCATTGCCAACTTCAGCAAGCGCCAAAAGACGGCCTGCCACCGTGACATAGACTGTGCCACTACAATTGGGCGCATCCCGTCCGCGCAACAAAACGGCCTGGCCCCGATGGAGCCTTGCCGCATCAGCCCGAGTGACGGCCAGTGCCGGGATGTCGTCCAGCGCGGTCTCAACGGGCAAAAGCGCGTCGGCGAGGCTGCCCTCGCCGGACGCGGCTCTATGGCACAAAGCCTCCAACTGATCCAGCAGAATCATGTCGTTCTCGCCAAATGGGCCGACCAGGGTCCGCCGCAGCGCGCAAATATGGCCGTAAGTGCCGAGAAGCCGGCCCATATCCCGGGCCAGCGCACGGACATAGGTCCCCTTGCCGCATTCGGCCTCGAATACCGCTCGATCGTTATCTGGTTGATCTACAAGGGATAAATGGTGGATCTCGACTGGGCGGGGGGCCAGTTCCACAACCTCGCCGTCGCGTGCCAGGTCGTAGGCACGCTCGCCCTGGACCTTGATCGCGGAATAGCGCGGTGGGACCTGCTCGATGACGCCGGTGAATCGGGGCAGCAGCGCCAGGATGGCCTCGCGGGTCGGGCGCTGGTCGGAGGTGGCGGTCGCCCGGCCCTCGATATCGTCGGTATCGCGCTCCTCGCCCCAGCAGACGGTGAAGCGGTAGCGCTTGCGGCCGTCCATCACGAAGGGCACGGTCTTGGTGGCCTCCCCGAGCGCGATCGGCAGGCCGCCGGAGGCGAGCGGGTCGAGCGTGCCGGCGTGGCCGGCGCGCTTGGCCTGGAACAGACGCTTCACCACGGCAACAGCCTGCGTCGAGGTCATTCCGATCGGCTTGTCGAGCACGACCCAGCCGTGCACGTCGCGCCGGTCGCGGCGCGGCTGATTGTTCTTCTGCTGCTTGGCGCGCGGATCGTTGTTGACGCGGCGCTCCTGCGAATGCGGCGTGGCGTCGCCGCGCAGCTCGGCAAAATTATTTTTCTGCACGTCGCGCGAATCAGCGTCTTCGGTGCCGATTGCACCGTGAGCCGGGTCCGTCATCACTGTTCTTCTTCCCGATCCGAATCCGGATCCTGTTCCAGGTCTTTTTGCACCGCAGGCGTTCGCAATAATTTCTCGATCCGTTCCGCTTCGTCGAATCGCTCGTCGACGCGGAAGCGAATGTCAGGTGCAAATTTCAGGTTAACGCGCCGCGCGACTTCGCCGCGCAGGAATTTCTTGTTGCGATCGAGCGCGGCAATCACGCGCTCGGTGTCGCGGCCGCCGAGCGGCATCACGTAGATGGTCGCGAGCTTCAAATCCGGCGACATCCGTACCTCCGGCACGGTGATGATGTGGCCTTCGAGATCCGCATCATGCGCACTGCCGTGCGCCAGAATATCGGCCATCGCATGGCGAACCTGCTCGCCGACGCGCAACTGCCGCTGCGAGCCGCCGGGCGCGGAGCTCTTTTTCTGATGGTGGCGGGGCATTCTTTGAAAATCACCTCGTCATGCCCGTGATGGGACACGGGCATTGTCGTTTGTCATGTTGAAACGAACGAGACGTCGATGGCCGGAATGAATCCGGCCATCGCGCTCTCGCAATTTCAGTTCAAAAAGATCCGGGCGCTTCGGTAAGATTTGGACTTACAGGGAGCGCTGGATCGTCTCCACTCGATAACACTCGATCACGTCGCCCACGCGCATGTCGTGGTAGCTCTCGAAGGCCATGCCGCATTCCTGGCCGGCCTGCACTTCCTTCACTTCGTCCTTGAAGCGCTTCAGCGTCGACAGCTTGCCTTCGTGCACGACGACGTTGTCGCGGATCAGGCGCACATTGGCGCCGCGTTCCACGGTGCCGTCGGTGACGCGGCAGCCGGCGACCTTGCCGACCTTGGAGATGTTGAAGATCTCCAGGATCTCGGCATTGCCCAGCATGGTTTCGCGCAAGGTCGGCGCGAGCAGGCCGCTCATCGCCTTCTTCACGTCATCCACGAGGTCGTAGATGATGTTGTAGTAGCGGATCTCGATGCCGTTGCGCTTGGCAGCCGCGGCCGCCTCCTTGTTGGCGCGAACCGAGAAGCCGATGATCGCGGCGTTGAAGCCTTCCGCGAGCGTGACGTCGGATTCCGAGATGCCGCCGACACCAGCATGCAGGATGCGGGCTGCGACTTCCTCGGTGCCGAGCTTCTCGAGCGAGCCGAGGATCGCTTCGAGCGAACCCTGCACGTCGGCCTTGACGATCAGCGGGAACTCCTTGCGGCCCGCGGTCTTCAACTGCGACATCATCTGCTCGAGCGAGCCGCGCATGCCGGAGATCGAGGCTGCCGCGTTCTCGCGCTTCTGGTGCGCGCGGTAGCTGGTGATCTGGCGGGCGCGGGCTTCGTTCTCGACGACCGCGAGACGATCGCCGGCCTCGGGCGGGCCGTTGAAGCCGAGCACCTCGACCGGCACGGAAGGGCCGGCCTCGTCCACCGTCTCGCCCTGATCCGAAATGAGCGCGCGGACGCGACCCATCTCGGCGCCGGCGACGATAATGTCACCGACCTGCAAGGTGCCGCGCTGGACCAGCACGGTCGCGACCGGGCCGCGGCCGCGATCGAGCTTGGCCTCGATCACGGTGCCTTCGGCCGGGCGCTGCGAATTGGTCTTCAGGTCGAGAATTTCGGCCTGCAGCGCGATCATCTCCAGGAGCTTGTCGAGATTGGTCTTGTTCTTGGCGGAGACCTCGACGTCGACCACTTCGCCGCCGAACGACTCGACCTGCACCTCGTGCTGGAGCAGCTCGGTGCGCACGCGCTCGGGCTTGGCATCGGGCTTGTCGATCTTGTTGATCGCCACGATGATCGGCACCCGCGCCGCCTTGGCGTGGTTGATGGCCTCGACCGTCTGCGGCATCACGCCGTCGTCGGCCGCGACCACCAGCACGACGATGTCGGTGACCTTGGCGCCGCGGGCGCGCATTGCGGTGAACGCGGCGTGGCCGGGCGTGTCGATGAAGGTGATCTTCTTGCCGGTTTCGGGCGAAGTCACCTGATAGGCGCCGATATGCTGGGTGATGCCGCCGGCTTCGCCCGAGACCACGTTGGCGTGACGGAGCGCGTCGAGCAGCGAGGTCTTGCCGTGGTCGACGTGGCCCATCACGGTCACGACCGGCGAACGCGTCTCGGTATCGGTGGAATCGTCGACGACGTCGAACAGGCCCTCTTCGACGTCGGAGGCGGCAACACGCTTCACCGTGTGACCGAGCTCCTCGGCGATGAGCTGCGCGGTGTCGGCGTCGATCACGTCGGTGATCTTGTGCATCGCGCCCTGCTTCATCAGCATGCGGATGACGTCGACCGCGCGCTCGGACATGCGGTTGGCGAGTTCCTGGATGGTGATCGCCTCCGGGATGATCACCTCGCGGATCAGCTTTTCCTTCGGCTCGTTCGAGGCGTGGCCCTTCAGTCGCTGGGTGCGGCGGCGGAACGAGGCGATCGAGCGCTCGCGCACCTCGTCGGCATTGAGCGCGGTGACGACCGTCAGGCGGCCGCGCTCCTTCTGCGGGCCGGGCTTGTGGGTGGTCTTGGGGGCTGCCACAGGACGCGCGGCGCCGCCGGGACCGCGACGGATCTGGCGCGGACCCTCGTCCTCGTCCGGTCCGGCCGCGACTGCGGGAGCGCGACCTGGAGGGCCGGCCGGCCGCTGTGTGGTCGTTGCGGGCCGGGCCGCGGAGGCCGTCGGCCGTGCACTGGCCGTCCCGGGTCGCGGCGCAGGAGCCGCCGGTGCCGCCGTCGCAGTACGTGCGGCAGATTGCGGCTGCTCGCCTTCGCCAAAACGTTTCTTGGCCTCGATCTCGGCCTTCCGCTTGGCTTCGTCTTCGTGGCGATGACGTTCGTCCTCGGCCTTGCGGCGGGCTTCCGCAGCCTCGCGCTCGGCGCGCTCGGCGGTTTCGCGGACGGCGCGGCGCTGGGCCTCCTCTTCGGCCTGGCGGCGCTCCTCGACCTCACGCAGCTTGGCGTCGGCCAGCGCGCTGGCGCGGGCGGAACGTTCGTCCTCGGTCAGGGTGCGCAGCACCACGCCGGAATTGGCGTTGCGCGGCGGGGCAGGGGGCGGTGCGGCCGGGCGCGGGGCAGGTGCCGCCGGCGCGGGCTTTGCGACCTCAGGCACGTGCGGCTCGGGACCGGTGTCTCCGATCCGGCGCTTGCCGCGCTTCTCGACCACAACCTGCTTGCTGCGGCCATGGCTGAAGCTCTGGCGCACGGTGCCCGTTTCGACGCGCGGCTTGAGCGTCAGCGTCTTGCTCGGAACGCTCAGCTTCTTGTCGCCAGGGGTCTTGGTATCAACCATTCAGCAGTCCTAATCCTGATCTTGTTGTCGTTGTGCGTTGCCGCACCGTCATACCGGTCGTCGTTTGTCTTCAGAAATCCTGGCCGCGCTTTTCGGCAGTCTCGTCATCGTCCGCCATCCGGTATCGGACCAGCATCTGGCTACGTGACAGGAATGTCCTGCTCGCCGGGCCCGCGAGCAGCGCAGCATGTATCACATTTGACCTGCCCAGTGCCAAATCCAATTCTGCCGATTTCAATGCGGTGACGACGGGAATTTGCGGCTTGTCGCCGCGTTTCCCCTCATTTTGCCGCGCCAGCGCGCCCAATTTGCGGTTTCCGTCCTCGGCCCCGTCACTGGCGTGGATCAGGGCTGCAACCGCCCCCTCCCGAAGCGCACTTTCGACCTTGCCGAAGCCGGCCACGACTTGGCCCGCTTTGGCTACAATCGCCAGTGCCTCGGTCACGCTCCGAACCAGGAGCGTTTCCGTATCAGCGGGAAGCGTCGGAGGAATGCGCAGGTCGCGCTTGAAGGCTTTTTTAAAATGGTGACGGCGCACGGCTTCCGCAACCGCCTGCCGCGAAGCCGATATCCACATACCCCGGCCGGGCAGCTTGCGCTTGAGGTCGGGAACAATGTCGCCCTGGGGTGAAACGACGAAGCGGATCAGCTCGTCGATCGGCCGGACCTTTCGACTGACCACGCACATGCGCATGGTCGCGGACCTTTCGGTCCGCGGTCCATGGTCGAGTTCGGGGTCAGTGCTGGCAAGCATCCGGGCGACATCTCCTGATTGCCCTTAAGCCGGCTGCTGTTCGGACGCCTCGGCGTCCTCAGCGGGCTTGGCGAGGTCGGCCTCGGTGATCCAGCCGGCCTTGACGCGCGCCTGCATGATCATCGCTTCCGCATCGTCGCGGGAGATGTCGATGCCATCGAGCGCGCCGGTATGCTTGGTCTGCTCGCCGCCCTCCTTGCGTTCGGTCCAGCCGACCAGATCGTCGGTGGCGCAGCCGGCGAGGTCGTCGACGGTCTTGATGTCGTTCTCGCCGAACTTCACCAGCATCTTCGAGGTGACGCCGGGCACATCCTTGACGGCGTCCTCGACGCCGAGTTCCTTGCGCTTGGCCTCGAGTTCGGCTTCCTGCTGATCGAGATATTCGCGCGCGCGGTTCTGCAGCTCCTGCGCGGTCTCCTCGTCGAAACCTTCGATGCCCGCGAGTTCCTTGACGTCGACCATCGCCAGTTCCTCGACCGAGGTGAAGCCTTCGGACGCCAGCAACTGACCGACCACTTCGTCGACATTGAGCGATTCCATGAAGACGCGGGTGGAGTTCTCGAAGTCGGCCTGGCGGCGCTCGGATTCCTCCTGCTCGGTCAGGATGTCGATGTCCCAGCCGGTGAGCTGCGAGGCGAGGCGGACGTTCTGGCCGCGACGGCCGATCGCCAGCGACAGCTGGTTGTTTTGGTCGGGAACGACGACCTCGATGCGCTCGCGGTCCTCGTCGATGACCACCTTGGACACTTCGGCCGGCGCCAGCGCGTTGACCACGAAGGTCGCGATATCCGGCGACCAGGGGATGATGTCGATCTTCTCGCCCTGCAATTCGTTCACCACGGCCTGCACGCGCGAGCCGCGCATACCGACGCAGGCGCCGACCGGATCGACCGAGGAATCGCGGGAAATCACGCCGATTTTCGCGCGCGAGCCGGGATCGCGGGCCACCGCCTTGATCTCGACGATGCCGTCATAGATTTCCGGCACTTCCTGCGCGAACAGCTTCGCCATGAACTGCGGATGGGTGCGGGACAGGAAGATCTGCGGGCCGCGGGTCTCACGGCGCACGTCGAAGATATAGGCGCGGACGCGGTCGCCATTGCGGAACACTTCGCGCGGCAGCATCTCGTCGCGGCGGATGATGGCTTCGCCACGGCCGAGATCGACGATCACGCTGCCATATTCGACGCGCTTGACGACGCCGTTGACGATGTCGCCGATGCGGTCCTTGAATTCCTGGTACTGCCGGTCGCGCTCGGCCTCGCGCACCTTCTGCACGATGACCTGCTTGGCCGACTGCGCGGCGATGCGACCATATTCCAGCGGCGGCAGCGTGTCGGCAATGGTGTCGCCGACCTGGGCGCCGGGATTGGCGCGCTGCGCATCGACCAGTGAAATCTGGTTGGAGTGATTTTCGACCTTGTCGACGACCAGCATGTGGCGCGACAGCCGGAGCTCGCCCTTCTTGGGATCGATCTCGGCGTGAACGTCGGTCTCGCTGCCGTAACGGGCGCGCGCCGCCTTCGCGATGGCGTCCTCCATCGCGGCAATGACGATGCCGCGGTCGATCGATTTCTCGCGCGCAACGGCGTCGGCGATCTGCAGCAATTCAAGTCGATTGGCGCTGACTGCCATGGCTAGTCTCCTTCGTCAGGCTCGATTTCGCCGCGCCGCGCACGTTCGGCGGCCAGGCGATGTTGCTTGGTGTTCTTCGGTGCCGGCTTCTTTTTCGGCTTGGTGTTCTTGGTCGTCTGTTCGCTGATCTTGGCGTGCGCCGGTTGCGGCGGCTCCAGGCCGAGATTGCGGCGCATCTCGCGCTCCTGCGCCTTGCCCCGGCGCATGGACTGCGCGATCAGCTCATCGGTCAGAACCAGCCGCGCCTCGCCGATATCCTCCATCACCAGGAGAAGGTCGGCATCCTCGCCCGCCTTGACCTCGTCGCGCGTGATGCGAACGCGGTCGCCTTCGATGCCGGCAATGGTGCCGCGGAAGCGCTTGCGACCGTCATGGGCGACGGCCATCTCGATCTTCAGCAGATGCCCCAGATGGCGCTCGAAATCGGAGCGGCGCACCAGCGGGCGGTCGATACCCGGCGAGGAAATCTCCAGCCGATAGGCGCGGTCGATGGGATCGGCGACGTCGAGCACCGGCGACAGCGCCCGCGAGATCGCCTCGCAATCCTCGATCTGCATCGAGCCGTCCGGCCGCTCCGCCATGACCTGGACCGTGCAGCCGGCTTCCCCGGAGATGCGGATTCGCACCAGGCGATAGCCCATGCCTTGCAGCACGGGGCCCGCGATCGCCGAGACCCGCGCGGCCACGCCCGGCTCGACCACGAGCCGCGGCTCGGCCAATAGCTCGGTATCTGTGGAACCAGGGCTCGGTTCGATCATATCAGGGGTCAAGACGCTTCTAGTGGTTAACGCTTGCTTTAAGCTGCTTAGGGAACTCGTGGGGTCGGTCGACCCTTACCAACGTGGTCGCCCGATCTCGTCGTCGATGCAGGTAATAAAAAAGAGCGGGTCCTTCCGGGCCCACTCTCAATACCGATCGTATGAGAAGATAAGTTGGCGGGGATATAGCGCTTTTTGCCCCTCTCGACAAGGCCCGGCCACCCCAGGAGCGCCTTTTTATGCGGTCCCCGGCCTAACCGTTCCTTCACCAAGGATGGCCTAAATTGCCTGCTGGCGGTGCATTTTAAGGCTTCTCGTGTACTCCCGGCGTGCCCAATGCGAGTTTGCGTTTCATGACCGTTGCCACGTCGCTCATTCCCGGACTGGACGAGATCGTCAGGCGCGGCGACCCCAGGCGTCGCAGCGACATTGCGCGCGCCATCGCCGCACTGTTCTTCCAGGACGCCGCCAAGCTCAGGCCTGATCTCGTCGATCTCTTCGACAATCTCCTGATCGACCTCGTTCCGCATGCCGATCTGACGGCGCGCATCGATCTCGCCGAACGGTTTTCGCGCGTGGGGAACGCGCCGCGCCATCTCGTCGGTCAGCTCGCGCGCGAAAACGAAATTCAGGTGGCGGGCCCCGTGCTGCGCCGCTCGCCGATGCTCGACGAGGCCGCGCTGATCGAGATCGCGCGCCTGAAAGGTCAGGGCCACCTTCTCGCCATGACCGAGCGGCCCGTCCTGTCCGCAGAGATCACCGATGTGCTGGTCGAGCGCGGCGATCGCGACGTGGTGCGGCGTGCTGCCGGCAACGCCGGTGCGATGTTCTCGGCAGGAGGCTATTCGGAGCTGATCAAGCGCGCGGCGCAGGACGGTGTGCTGACGCTCAAGATCGGCCAGCGCGACGATCTCTCCGGCGACCAGCTCAAGGAGCTTCTGGGCGGAACGCTCGATGTCATCCGCCGTCGTCTGTCGAGCGTGGTCAAGCCTGCGCGCCAGATGGAGATCAGGCGGGCGATGAACGAGATCGAAGAGGCCTCGCTGCCGCAAGGTCCGCGGCGCGACTTCTCGGCAGCGCAGCGCACCGTGCTCGGTCTCAATCGCGAAGGCCATCTCGGCGAAAGCGCGCTGCTCGGCTTCGCCAAGGCCCACAAATATGAGGAATCCATCGCTGCGCTGTCCGCGATGTCCGGCGTCAGGCTCTCCGTCCTCGACCGTCTGATCGCGGGCGACCGCTACGACCCGATCCTGGTCCTGGGCCGGGTCTTGAATCTCGGCTGGCCGACCGTGCGCGCCCTGATCCTGTTGTGGTACGGCCCGCAGCGCGCGCCCGCAGATGCCGACATCGAGGTGGCGCGAATGAACTTCACCAAGCTGATGCCGTCGACCGCCGATCGCGTCGTGAATTTCTGGCGCAGCCGTCAGACGATCTGAGGCTCAGACTCTCCGGAATCGCAAATACGCCGCCCTGCGGCCCTCGCGCTCGGCCTTTCTGCCGTAGCGCGTCATGGTGTAGCCCTCCCAGGGCTGCCGAAAATCGTCGGCGCGCTCGGCGAGCCAGACGAAATCCGGCGCGCGGGCGAGATGCGACAGCGTCCAGGCGCAGTAATCGTCGATGTCGCAGACGAAGCGGAATTCTCCGCCGCTTCTCAGCACGCGCGCCATCGCGGCTATGGTCTTGTCCTGGACGAAGCGCCGCTTCCAGTGCCGCCGCTTCGGCCAGGGATCGGGATGAATCAGGTCGATCCGCGACAGCGAAGAGCTCGGCAACCAGGTGAGCAGCTCGGCCGCATCGCCTGCGAACAGGCGGATATTGCCGATATTGTGCGCCTCGATCTGCGCGAGGATTTTGGCCATGCCGTTGACATAGGGCTCGCAGCCGATGAAGCCGGTGGCCGGAAAGGTTTGCGCCTCCGCCGCCAGATGCTCGCCGCCGCCGAAGCCGATCTCGAGCCGCAGCGCTTGTGCGGCGGGATCGAAGATCGCGCACGCATTCGCAGGCGCCTGTTGCGTGATGTCGAGCGCAAGATGCGGCAGCAGATGCGCGACGAGGTCGGCCTGGTGCTGGCGGAGCTTGTGCCCCTTGCGGCGGCCGAAGAACGCGCGCTCGCCGTCGTCAGCGCGAGCCGGATCCGATCTGCGCTCGCTCATCGCAGCGTCTGGTACAGGCGATAGAGCAGCCGCGCGCGCGGCTCGAGCGAGGAGACGTAGAGCTGCTCATAATGGGTGTGCGCGCCCTTGCCGTCGACGCCAAGTCCGTCGAGCGTTGCGGTATGGGCCGCGGTGAAATTGCCGTCCGAGCCGCCGCCGGTGTGGGTGTCGATCAGATCGAAGCCGAGCTCGCCCGCCAGCGTTTTCGCGTGCTCATAGAGCGACGCGCCGGAATTGCTCTTTTCGTAGGGCGGTCGGTTGAGGTCGCCGGTGACCCTGACGGCGACGCCTTCGGTCTTCGAGGTCAGTCCAAGAATCTTTCCGACGAATTCTTCGGCGTCGGCATGGCTGAGCACGCGCAGGTCGACCTCGGCATAGGCTTCTTCCGGCGTGACGTTGGGCCGCGTGCCACCGCGCACCACGCCGACATTGACGGTGACGCCACGCTCGAGATCGTTCATTCCTTCAAGTGCGTGGATGATGTTGGCGAGCTCGCGGATGGCGCTGCGGCCATCCTCGGGCCGCGAGCCCGCATGCGCGGGCACGCCCTTGATGAACACTTCGAAACGCCCGACACCCTTGCGCCCGGTGACGATCTTGCCGCCGTCGCGCGCGGGCTCCGTCACCAGAACATATTTGGCCTTGCGTCCTTCCGCTTCGATCAGCGCGCGCGAGGTCGGACTGCCGATCTCCTCGTCCGAGGTGAACATGTGGGTGATGCCGAGCGGCGAGCGGTCGGACGTGGCGCAGAGGTTGCGGAAGGCGTGATGGGCGATATAGGCGCCGCCCTTCATGTCGTAGATGCCGGGGCCGAAGGCACTGTCGCCCTCGACCTTGAAGGGCAGGCGCTCGATGAAGCCCATGGGGTGTACGGTGTCGAGATGGCTGAGCACGAGGATGCCGGGTTTGTCCTGTCCCCATGCCGAGCGCACCACGAGATGATCACCGCAGCCATTGATGCCCGCGACGCGTTCGGTCGTGACGGGCAGGTCGCGATGCTGCTCGGTGACGACAGACATCAGCTTGTTGACCTGCTCAGGCGCTTCCGTCGGCGTCTCGATCTCCACCCAGTGGCGGATGCCCTCAAGGATGCTCGCAGTGTCGAACGGATTTGAGCTGGACATGTCGTCGCCTGTGCCTCGGGGTGAGGAATGTCATGGAGGGTCGCGCGCCTTATACGCGGACCAAACATCGTGACAAAGGCCGGATTTGGCGCAGCCTCATGGCCCCAATGCAGGGCGCGTCAGCGCTTGTCGGGACCTTCGCGGGCGGCGATCTGCTCGACGAGATCGACGATCGAGCGGCGCAGCTTGGAATCGGTGATCCGGGTGAAGGCTTTCGTCAGCGCCAGCCCTTCGGACGTGGCGAGAAAGTCGGAGACGTAGGAGGGCGAGGCGCCTTCGCTGAACCCATCGGGGCCCGGCGTGCCGCTCGGCCCGCCCTCGAACAGGAACGATACCGGTACCTGGAGGATTTCCGCGATCTGCTGAATGCGGCTCGCGCCGACCCGGTTGGTGCCCTTCTCGTATTTCTGGATCTGCTGGAACGTCAGGCCAAGCGCTTCGCCAAGCTTCTCCTGGCTCATGCCCAACATGATGCGGCGCATGCGCACGCGGCTGCCGACATATTTGTCAACAGGGTTGGGCGCTTTCGACATCTCCTCTGTCCTCCTCAGACACCTTTAGCGCAACAGGGGAGTATGCGTCAGGTGATAACGTCGCCAAAACCTCTCTTGGGATTTTTGGGAAACATTGCGGAGAAATTTAGCAACGCCCCACTGTCTTGGTGCAGCAAGGGCAGAATGCGGAGCGGGCCGCCGATCTGTCAACCGGTGGATTACGGTTGTCAAAAGTTTACCGGCAGCGCCGGCAGCGATCAGGGCAGCCGTCTGGCAACGCGCTTGCGCACCGCAAGAATGAGGGCGAGCGCGACGAGGATCGCGGCCGGAATGTCGCCGACCCTGGCATACACGGTCGGCGGGATCGCAGCGGGCAGGCCCGAATCCAGCACGCCTTCGATGCCGAGGCCAAGGCTGGCGATGGTCCGGCCCACGGGATCGACGACCGCCGAAACCCCTGTATTTGCCGAGCGGACCAGCGGCAATCCGAGCTCGATGGCGCGCATCCGCGCCTGCTCCATGTGCTGGTAGGGGCCGGTGGAAATTCCGAACCAGCCGTCATTGGTCAGGTTGACGATCCAGCCCGGCCGTTCTTCGCGTCCGGCAACGTCACCGGGAAAGATGGCCTCGTAGCAGATGAGCGGTAGCGCGGTCGGCGCGCTCGGCACCGGCAGCGCATGCCGCGCGGTGCCGGGAATGAAGCCGCCCTGGACCCGGGTCAGTTGCTCGAAGCCGAGCTTCTCCATCAGGTCCTGATAGGGAAGAAATTCTCCGAACGGTACCAGGTGCAGCTTGTCGTAGACTGAAAGCACGCTGCCGTCGTGGTCGATCACATAGATCGAATTATAGGCACGCGTGATTCGCGTGCCGGGCGGCAGATCGGGCGCACGAACCGACCCCGTGATCAGCACTGTTCCCTTGGGCAGGAGGTCCGCGATTTGCGCCATCGCGTCGGCTTCGCGGGTCAGGAAGAACGGAAAGGCTGATTCCGGCCAGATCAGGATGGTGGTATCGCGTACGCCGGTCGACTGAGGTCCGGAGGCGCGGTCCGACAGGGCGAGATATTTCTTCATCACCTCCGCCTTGGCGGAGTAGTTGAATTTGGCGTCCTGCTGGAGGTTAGGCTGCATCAGGCGGAGCTTTGCGCCCGCCACCATCGTCGTCGGATGCAGCGACAGGCGGATCGCGCCGAAGAGGCCCATGACGATCAGCAATGCGATCGCTGCGACCGGCACGCGCCACGGCATTCTCCGATCCGCGGTGCGGTCGATCAGCACCGCGGGACTGGCGAAGATCGCGACCGTCAGGAACGTCATGCCCCACAGGCCGATCAGCGACGCGGTCTGTGCCAGCGGCAGCGGCTCGGACAGCGCATAGCCGAAGGCGTTCCATGGAAAGCCGGTCAGGGCATGGCCGCGCAACCACTCGGCCACGGTGAGACTTGCCGCGAGCGCGAGAATGCGCCCGCCGTCCTTGGTCCAGAGCAGCCGCGCCAGCGCAAATCCGATCGCCGTGTAGATGGCGAGGTAGGCCGGCAGGCCCAGCACCGCGAACGGCGTCAGCCAGGCAAAGGTCTGGGCATCGACGAAGAAGGCGTAGCCGATCCAGTAGAGGCCGGGGACGAAATAGCCGAGCCCGAACCAGTAGCCGGTCAGCGCCGCGGCGGGAACGCCGCCGAACCGGCCGCCGCCGGCGCCGTCGATCAGCCAGACCAGCACCGGGAAGGTCAGGAACAGCACCGGCCAGGCATTGAACGGTGCCAGCGCCAGCACCGAGAGCGCGCCGGCCGCCATGGCAATGAGCGCGCGCTTCCATCCCCAGGTCAGGATGATGGCAAGCGCGACCATCCGAAGTCGTTGCGCTGGGGTCACTGCGAGCCGGCTCCGTCGCCGGGCGGCGGATTGGGCGTGTCGCCGGTTGGCGGGGTTCCTTGATCGGGTGACGCCTCGCGGCGGCGGCTTTCGCGCTGGGTGCGCGGTGCCGGTCGTTCCTTGCGAGCCGCAATGCGCAGGCGCTTGACGCGGCGCGGATCGGCGTCGAGCACTTCGACCTCGTAATTGCCGGGGCCGGAGATCACCTCGCCGCGCACCGGCAGGCGGCCGACGAAGCTGACGAGATAGCCGCCGAGCGTCTCGACCTCTTCACCCGCCTCGCCGGTAACGAAATCCTCGCCGATCACGGAGCGGACGTCGTCGAGGCTCGCGCGCGCATCGGCGATGAAGGAATTGTCGAGCTGGCGCACGATCGACGGCGGCTCGTCGCTGTCATGCTCGTCGTCGATCTCGCCGACGATCTGCTCGACGATATCCTCGAGCGAGACCAGCCCGTCGGAGCCGCCATATTCGTCGACCACGAGCGCGAGATGGATGCGCGAAGCCTGCATCTGCGCGAGCAGGTCGATCGCCCGCATCGAGGGCGGCACGTAGAGCAGCTTGCGGATGATGTGGGCGTCCTGCAGCGGCAGCGCGAGGTCGACGGCGCGCAAATCGAGACCGGCGGGCAGCGGCTTCTTGCGTTTGGTCTTGGTGGCTTCCGAGACGCGGGCCTTGGCCGTCATGAAGGTCAGGAGATCGCGGATGTGCACGATGCCGACGGGATCGTCGAGCGTCTCGTTGTAGACCACGAAGCGGGAATGGCCTGCGCTCTCGAAGCGGTCCATCAGCTCGCCGAGCGGGATGTCGCGCTTCACCGCGATGATGTCGGCGCGATGCACCATGACGTCGGCGATGCGGCGCTCATGCAGGTTGAGGATGTTGCGCAGCATGGTGCGCTCGACGGCGGAAAAGCCGGCATCGTCAGGCGTCGTGGCATCGAGCACGACCTGGAGGTCGTCGCGGACCGATCCGGCCTTCCAGCCGAACAGCGTGCGGATGGCGCGGATCAGCCAGCCTTCGGCGGTCGGACGCGCGATCTCGCCCGGCTGCACCACCGCGGGCAGGTTGCGGGTGTTGCGCGGATTGTCGTGGATTGGTTCGGAATCCGCCATCTCAATCGATCCGTCAGCGCTCTGCATAGGGGTCCGGGATACCGAGTTGGGCCAGGACGTCCTGTTCGAGCGCTTCCATCTCCTCCGCGTCAGCGTCGTTTTCGTGGTCGTAGCCGATCAGGTGCAGGAAACCGTGCACCGCGAGGTGGCTCAAATGGTGGTCGAACGGCTTCTGTTCCTCGTCCGCCTCGCGTCGCAGCGTCTCATAGGCGATGGCGATGTCGCCGAGCATGCGCGGCGCATCGCCGGCCTTCCATTCGCCCTCCGGCTGGAGTGCAGGAAAGGACAGCACGTTGGTCGGCTTGTCGATGCCGCGCCAGTTGCCGTTCAGCGTGCGGATGCCGGAATCATCGGTCAGCATCACGGCTACTTCGGCGTCCGAGACGTCGTCGTCGACGGAAGCCGCCGCCGCGGCGATGGCGCGCTGGATCACTGCTTCGGCATCGGGCTCGTTCTGCCAGCAGTCGGCAACGACGAGAACCTCGGTCATTGGAAGGTTGGAATGTGACATGGTGTTGTTCGGAACGGGCGGCGCTCGTCTTGCGTCTTTCGATCCGGCTTTTCTCGCTATGGCTTGCCTGCGGCCGGCCGCTGCGCCGACCCCTCATAGGCGGCAACGATCCGCGCCACGAGCTCGTGGCGGATCACGTCCTCGGCGGTGAAATGAACTTGTGAAATGCCCTCGACGCCGCCGAGCAGACGGGTCGCCTCCGACAGGCCGGAGGTCTGGCCGTTCGGAAGGTCGATCTGCGACGGATCGCCGGTCACGATCATGCGGCTGTTCTCGCCGAGACGGGTCAGGAACATCTTCATCTGCATCGAGGTGGTGTTTTGCGCCTCGTCCAGGATGATCACGGCATTGGTCAGCGTGCGGCCGCGCATGAAGGCGAGCGGCGCGATCTCGATCTCGCCGGTCTGCAGCGCGCGCTCGACGATGCGCGCGTCCATCAGGTCGTAGAGCGCGTCGTAGATCGGGCGCAGATAGGGATCGACCTTCTCGCGGAGATCGCCGGGCAGGAAGCCGAGCCGCTCGCCGGCTTCCACCGCCGGGCGCGACAGGATGATCTTGTCGACTTCCTTGCGCTCGAACAGCTGCGCGGCATGGGCAACCGCGAGCCAGGTCTTGCCGGTGCCGGCGGGGCCGATGCCGAACACCAGCTCATGGCGCTTCAGGGCGCGGATGTAGGAATCCTGTGCGGCGGTGCGCGCGCGCACCGGACGCTTGCGCAAATTGATGCTTTCGAAGGTCGACTTGGCCGACTTGGCGTCGAACTCGAACAGCGAGCCCTGCGCGATCACGGCGCGGATCGCGCCTTCGACCTCGCCCTGGTCGAGATCCTGTCCCTTCACCGCCTGGGCGTAGAGCATCTCCAGCACGCGCCGTGCGGCGTCGCAGCCGTCGCGCGTGCCGCCGATGGTGATGTGGTTGCCCTTGGAATCGACGACGACGCCGAGCCGGCGCTCGATCTGCGCCAGATTCTGCCCGTAAGGGCCGACCAGCGCGGAAGCGGCGCGGTTGTCATCGAAGTCGATGACGACCTGGGTTTCGGGCGGAACTTGCATGTCGCGGTCAAATTTGCGGCTGGGAGCGAGCGAGGACGAATCCGATGCGCTTTTTGGCAAGGGTTCAGGCTCCAGTGGCGATTGGCGATAAAGCGGGCCGCTGCGCGAGCTCAGGCGTCACGAGCTCGCCAAGCAGGCTGTAGCGTTCGAGGCTGTCGATGCGAACCGGCAGGATTTTTCCGATGATGTCGGGCGATGCCATCACATGCGCGGGCTGAAGGTAAGCGGTGCGGCCCACGATCTGGCCGGCATTACGCGCCTCGCGCTCGAACAGCACGTCAACGGTTGTGCCAATCGCAGCCTTGTTGAAGGCCGATTGCTGGGCGTCGATCAACTCCTGGAGCCGCTCCAATCGCTGGTCCATCTCGACTAGGGACACCGTCTCCTGCATATCCGCGGCCGGGGTTCCCGGCCGGGCCGAATATTTGAACGAGTACGCCGCAGCGTAGCCGATTTGTGTGACCAGTGCGAGGGTCGCGCGAAAATCTTGCTCGGTCTCCCCAGGGAAGCCCACGATAAAATCTGATGAAAAAGCAATATCTTGGCAGGCAGCCCGGAAACGGTCGATGACTTTCCGATAATCATCGGCGGTATGCTTGCGGTTCATGGCCGCCAGGATCCGGTCCGAGCCGGACTGCACCGGCAGGTGCACGAACGGCATCAGGCCGGGCAGATCGCGGTGGGCCGCAATCAAACTGTCATCGACGTCGCGGGGATGGCTGGTCGAATAGCGCAGGCGCGCGATGCCGGGAATCTGTGCGAGATGCTCGAGCAGCCTGCCGAGCGGCCAGCTTTGTCCGTCCGGTCCCCCGCCATGATAGGCGTTGACGTTCTGGCCGATCAGCGTCAGCTCGCGCACGCCGTTGTCGGCGAGCCGCTTCACGTCGTCGACGATCTTCGCCACCGGACGCGACACTTCGGCGCCGCGCGTATAGGGCACGACGCAGAAGGTGCAGAACTTGTCGCAGCCTTCCTGCACGGTAACGAAGGCGGAAATGCCGCGCGCGCGGATCGCGTCAGGCTTTGGCTGGGCGAGGAAGCCGAACTTGTCGGCTGCCGGAAATTCGGTCTCTATCGCGCGGCCGTCATGGCCTGCGCGCTTCAACAGCTCCGGCAGATGGTGATAGCTCTGCGGGCCCACCACGACATCGACGACCGGCGCGCGGCGCACGATCTCCTCGCCCTCGGCCTGCGCCACGCAGCCGGCGACCGCGATCTGCATGGTGCGGCCACCGCGTGCCGCCTCGTCCTTGGCGACACGCAGGCGCCCGAGCTCGGAATAGACCTTCTCCGATGCCTTCTCGCGGATATGGCAGGTGTTGAGGATGACGAGGTCGGCGTCTTCAGCGCTCGCCGTCTCCACGAATCCATCCGGAGCCAGCGTGTCGACCATGCGCTGGGCATCGTAGACGTTCATCTGGCAGCCATATGATTTGATGTGCAGCTTGCGCGGCGGCGTCATGGAACCCGGATTTGAGGTGGAGAACGGCCCTCAGATATAGGCTGAAGGGACGAAAATCCAGCGATTGAACCCTCAAAGAGGTCATTCCGGGGCGCTCGCAGAGCGAGCGAAGCCGAAATCTCGACCCAAAACCTTTGGATTCCGGGTTCATGCGCCCAGAAGGGCGAAATCAGCCCGGCAGGGCGTCCGCCGCGACCCGCCGGACCAGCTCCGGCAACTGCCGCATGTCATCGAACGTCAATTCGGCGCCGGCCGCGCGCAACCTAGCGGCGTGACCCGGTGGGCAGTGGCTACCGCCGTGAAAACCGAGCACGGTCATTCCGGCGGCACGGGCACCAGTGACCCCGGGTACGCTGTCCTCGATCACCAGGCACCGTTCGGGCGCGGCTGTCATCTGCCTCGCGGCGAACAGAAACAGATCGGGCGCGGGCTTGCCGCGTGCGACCTGCGCGGCGGAGAAAATATGCGGCGCAAGCTGGTCGTAAAGCCCGGTGCAAGTCAGACCGTGGCGGATCTTGTCCGGCGTGCCGCTCGAGGCGACACATTTTGGCAGATCGATTGCGCCGATCGCTCCGGCCACATGGGTGATTGCCTGCAGATCGCTGGCGTAAAATTGCAGCGTGGCCGCATTTACCTGATGTTCCAGATCGTCGGGGAGATTGCGGCCGATTTCCTGTTCGACCATCAGCCGCGCGTCTCGTTCGGATACGCCGAGGAAGCGGACCAGCACCTGCGCCGGCGTGATCGGGTAGCCGTGGCGCGTCAGCACGTCCGCATGCGCGCGACAGGAAATCACCTCGCTGTCGACGAGCACGCCGTCGCAATCGAAGATGATGAGATCCACCGCCACTAGTTCTGGGGCTTGTCGTCGTCGAGCGGGACGCAATAGAGCTCGAGCCGGTGGTCGACCAGCTTGTAGCCGAGCTTGCGGGCGATCTCCGCCTGCAGCTTCTCGATCTCTTCGGAGGTGAACTCGATCACCTTGCCGTCGCGCAGATTGATGAGGTGGTCGTGATGGCTGTCGCGCATCTGCTCGTAGCGCGCGCGGCCCTCGCGGAAATCATGGCGCTCGATGATGCCGGCATCCTCGAACAGTTTTACGGTGCGATAGACGGTCGAGATCGAGATCTTGTCGTCGACGGCGACGCAGCGCCGGTAGAGTTCCTCGACATCAGGATGATCCACGGCTTCCGCGAGCACGCGGGCGATGACGCGGCGCTGCTCGGTCATGCGCATGCCGGTCGCGGCACAGCGCGCCTCAATGCCGGTCGCCTTGGTCGCGGAAGAATGTTTGAGCACGGTCATAGGGTTGTCTGCCTGGCGGGCGCTTTGTTCAATCGATGTTACGACAAGTCACGTCGCATCAGAAGTGCGTTCAATTGTTCCCCGTTCGCCTGCTTATAGTAGTGTTCGCGGCGCCCGACCACCATGAATCCGATGCCGTCGTAGAGCGCCCGGGCCGGCCGGTTATTTTCCTCGACTTCGAGAAATATAGTGCGCACGCCGCGACCGGCGAGGTGGCCGAGATGGGTCAAGAGCAGCGCGCGGGAGAGCCCGCGGCCGCGATAGGCCTGGTCGACGGCAATGGAGAGGATTTCCGCCTCGTCCGCGCCCATCCGCGAGACCGCAAAACCAATCGTCTTGCGGCCCAATCGCAAGCGATGCACCAGCGTGTTGCGCTCGCTCATCATGCTTTCGAATTCGCCCTCGCCCCAGCCGCGCGCAAAGGATGCGCCATGCAGCTCTGCGAGTCGCGCAGCGTCGCGCGCGGTCGCGCCCTCGACGACGGCGCTGCCGCCGCGCCACCATCCGGCGAGCCAATTCATCATGAGGTTGCGGCGTGTGCTGCGAGCGGCGGAATGGCGGCCGGTTTCGCATCGGGCGCCCGCAAATAGAACGGACGCGCCGGCGTGGTATCGGGATCTGCAGCCGCACCCAGCCACGCCACCCAATTGATGTCGGGCGCGGCCTGTGGGTCGACGGCGACCGGTGGGGCTGCGTCCTTCGGCCAGCGATCGGCGAGAATCTTGGCGGCATTGCCGACCAGGTGCGGAGCGCCAAACTGCGAGGCGGCGATCGCCTCATCGATGCCGGCAACTCGTGGCCGGACGAGCTGGTTGCCGTCGCCGGCGACGATCTGGAAATAGACATGATCATGCCGCGCATCGATCGCGGAGATGACGGGCGCCGGCCTGTTCTGGCTGACGATGGCAGCAGCATAGGCCGACAGCGTCGTCAGCCCCACCGCCGGCTTGCCGGCGGCGAGTGCAAGTCCGCGCGCGGCCGAGATGCCGACGCGCAGGCCCGTGAAGCTGCCGGGTCCGGTGGTGACCGCGATGCGGTCGAGCGCGGTGAAGCCGAGCTCGGCCGATTGCATCACCCGGGCGATCAGCGGCATCAGCGCTTCCGCATGCCCGCGCTTCATCGGCAGCGATTCCTGCGCGAGCAGCTCGGCGGTCTCTGTGTCGAGTATCGCTGCGGCGCAGGCGTCGAGCGCAGTATCGATGGCAAGGATCAGCATGAAAAAGCGAATGGCGAGTGGCGAATAGCGAATAGTTTAGCGAACCAGGCGCCTATTCGCCATTCGTCACTCACTCCTCGCAGCCCCCTTATATCGCCGCACTTCGTAGGGTGGGCAAAGCGAAGCGTGCCCACCACTGCTATTTCACCTTGGACGGTGGGCACGGCGCAAGTGCGCCTTTGCCCACCCTACGATACCTTGATCACATCGGCCGGACTTCGACCACGTCGGGCACGAAATGCTTCAGCAGGTTCTGGATGCCGTGCTGGAGCGTCGCGGTCGACGACGGGCAGCCGGAGCAGGCGCCCTTCATGTTGAGGTAGACGACGCCGTCCTTGAAACCGCGGAAGGTGATGTCGCCGCCGTCATTGGCGACCGCGGGCCGCACGCGGGTCTCGATCAGATCCTTGATCATGTCGACCGTCTCGGCATCCGCCTCGTCGAAAAATTCGTCTTCGTCGTCGAGGTCGTCGTGGCCAGCGGCGACGCCATCGGCGAGCAGCGGCGCGCCGGACATGTAGTGCTCCATGATGGCGCCGAGGATCGCGGGCTTGAGCTGCTGCCACTCACCGCTCGCCTTGGTCACGGTGATGAAGTCGCTGCCGTAGAACACGCTGGTGACGCCGGGCACGTCGAACAACCTTTCGGCCAGCGGCGAACGGGCGGCGGCCTCACGCGAGGCGAATTCCATGGGGCCGCCGTCGGACACGACGCGGCCGGGAATGAACTTCAACGTGGCGGGATTGGGGGTGGCTTCGGTTTGAATGAACATGGGTTTCTCCGGACGTCGCCGGTTCAAGGCCGGCGCGTGAGCTCTCAGTACCAGATGGCGACGCCAAACGCACGGTCAAGGGGCGGGTGGGAGGTTTCGCTGCGGGATCAGCGGGTTAGGAACGCTCCCACTTACCCTCCCCTGGAGGGGGAGGGTCGATCGCGCGGAGCGCGAGCGGGGTGGGGTGATCTCTCTATTCGGGCGGTGTTCGACGCGGAGAGACTGTCACCCCACCCCGCTCCGCATTCCGCTTCGCTGCATGCGAAGCGACCCTCCCCCTCCAGGGGAGGGTAAGAAGGGGAGGGGTAACAGCCGCGCACTACGACAGCGCGTCGACCTCGGGGTCGCTCAGTTCGCCCGAGATGATCGTCACCGGGATGGGGAACGTGCCGACCGCATTGGCGAGCAGCGCGACGAGCGGACCCGGTCCCTCGGCGCCGGGATTGGCGGCGAGCACCAGCATCGCGATATCAGGGTCCTGGTCGATGACATCGAGCAATTGTTCCATCGGGGCGCCCTCCCGGATCACACGCTCCGGCGTGATGGCGGCGATACCGTTGGCGCGGCCGGCGGCGCGGTCGAGCGCGGCACCAGCCGCCTCCTGCGCCTCGGCGCGCATGATGTCGGCGACTCCCAGCCATTGCTGGTTCTGGTCCTCGGTCTCAATGATGCGCAGCATCACCACGCCGCCGTCGGCGCGAATCGCCCAACGGCTGGCGTAATAGACCGCGCGATCCCATTCGGCGGTGTCGTCAACGATGACAAGGCATTTCGGCTTGTGACCCGGCTCGAAGCATCGTCGCTTGCTGCTCATGCATGTCCCGGCGTGTTCGCGCTCGGCATGCTGCCACACTCCCTTTGTCTTTGGGAGAGGGACGTTGGCCGGCGCCGCGGGCGTCGGCCAGACTTCGCAGGCGCAACAATCAGCGCTTGCGGATGAAGCCGACGATGTCCTTGGAGAGCGCCATGGTCTCGTCCGCAATCGCGCGCGCGCGGTCGGCGCCGTCGTTCAGGATGGCGTCGATGTGACCGGGGTCGGCGACCAGGCCCTTCATCTCGCCGGCGATCGGGGCCAGCTTTGTGACGCAGAGATCGACCAGCGCATTCTTGAAGCTGGAGAACTGGCCGCCGCCGAAATCGCGCAGCACGTCGGCTTTCGCCCGGCCCGACAGCGCGGCGAAGATGCCGACGAGATTGTCCGCCTCGGGGCGCGCTTCCAGGCCCTTCTCCTCCGTCGGCAGCGGCTCCGGATCGGTCTTTGCCTTGCGGACCTTCTGCGCGATGGTGTCGGCATCGTCGGTCAAATTGATGCGCGAATAGTCCGACGCGTCCGACTTCGACATTTTCTTGGTGCCGTCGCGCAAGCTCATCACGCGCGTCGCCGGTCCCGTGATCAGCGGCTCCGGCAGCGGGAAGAACAGGCCGTCGCCAAAACCGTGGCTGCGGATCGAATCGCCAAAATCGTTGTTGAACTTCTGCGCGATGTCGCGCGAGAGCTCGAGATGCTGCTTCTGGTCCTCGCCGACCGGAACGTGCGTGGCGCGATAAAGCAGGATGTCGGCCGCCATCAGCACGGGATAGTCGTAGAGGCCGACGGAGGCGTTCTCGCGGTCCTTGCCGGCCTTCTCCTTGAACTGGGTCATGCGGTTGAGCCAGCCCATGCGCGCGACGCAGTTGAAGATCCAGGCGAGCTCGGCGTGGCCGGCGACCTGGCTCTGGTTGAAGACGATGTGCTTCTTCGGATCGACGCCGGCCGCGATGAACGCCGCGGTCACCTCGCGCGTGTTGCGCGCGAGCTCCGCCGGTCCGCCCCAGACGTCCACGCCTTGCGTGATCGCGTGCATGTCGACGACGCAATAGATGCAGTTGTGCGTTTCCTGCATCTTCACGAAGTTGACGATCGCGCCGAGATAGTTGCCGAGGTGCAGATTGCCCGTCGGCTGGACGCCCGAAAAAACCCGTTCAACGAATGGCATGGCAGCTTTCCTGGCAAGCTTTCCTGGAAGGTACGGGCCGTCGTTTCCAACAGCGGCGCTGCTCCGTCAAGTGTAATTCGCTGCTTCTCACGCGCCCTGGTCCTGATGCGCCGGCCGCCTCAAGGCGGCACGCACCTCGCGCCAGGAGGCAATGCCGAACAGTTTCAGGAGCAGGCCATAGGCCACCAGGCCGCCTGCGATCTGGAGGCCGAGAACGATCAGTCCGAGCAGGGTGTGGCCGCCGGCGGGTGTGATGGCGGTCGCGAGCCAGAGCAGGGCGCCCATGGCGAGCGCCGCGAGCGCGATCCGCGGCAGCCGCTTGCGGGCGGCGGCGTCGACCGAGAAGCCGAATTCGCCCACCCCTTTCCGGAGCAGCGAGAGCGCGCTGCTCCAGGCGCCGCTGGCGATGCTGGCTGCAATGCCCGTCGCGCCGAAGAGATGGCCCAGCACCACCGCGAGCGCCACGGCGACCACAAATCCTTTTGCGGTCGCGATCAGCGGCGCGATGGTGTCGCCGCGCGCGAAAAAGGCCGGCGACAGCGCCTTGATCAGCACATGGGCGGGCAGGCCGAGCGCCAGCGCCATCAGCGCGCGTGCGGTGGCCGCACTGTCGCTTGCGCCGAACGCGCCGTGCTGGAACAGCAGCCGCACGATCGGCTCGGCCAGCACGATCAGGCCGAGGGTCGCCGGCAGCGCGAGACCTGCGGCGAGCTCCAGCGCGCGCGATTCGGCATGCGCCACGGCGCCGCGGTCGCCGCTGCCGGTCGCGCGCGTTAGCTCCGGCACCAGCACGGTGCCCATGGCGACGCCGACGATGCCGAGCGGCAATTCGATCAGGCGGTTGGCGAAATAGAGCCAGGAGACTGCGGACGGCGTCGCGGAGGCGATGATGGCGCCGGCCACCATCAGCCATTGCGGCCCCGAGCTTGCGATCATGCCGGGGATAGCCTTGCCGAAGAAGCCGCGCGTCTCCTTGTCGAATGTCACGCGCAAGGGCGTTGCGAGGCGCGCGCTGCGCTGCGAGCCCAGCATCAACAGTTGCAAGAGGCCGGCGATGCCGACGGTCGCAGCCAGCATCCATGCGGCGAAGAGGGCATCGGCGTGTCCCAGCAGGAGAGCTGCGATGGCGGCGATCAGCGCGATGTTGAACAGCAGCGGGGAGAACGCGGTGAGCGCAAAGCGGCCCTGCGCGTTGAGCAGTCCCATCAGCACCGTGACCGGTCCGGCGAAGGCGAGGTAGGGCAGCATCAGCCGGGCGTTTGCCACCGCAAGATCGCGCGTGTCGCTTCCGGCGAACCCAGGCGCGATGATGGTGATGATCAGCGGCATCACGAGCGCGATCACGATCGAGGCTCCGATCAGCGCCGCACTGATCGTTCCCAGCACGCGGCCGGCGAAGGCCGCCGCGGCCTGTTCGCCGTCGCGCTCACGGATGCCAAGCCAGGCCGGGACCAGCGCCGCATTGAGCGCGCCTTCGCTGAGCAGCCGGCGCACCACGTTGACGAGCTGGAACGCGGCGAGAAATGCGTCCGCCACGGCACCGGTCCCGAGCAGCGCCGCGATCAGGGAATCGCGGGCAAAGCCCAACAGCCGCGAGGCCAATGTTCCCGTCGAGACGGTCAGGAATGAGCGGATCATCGGGCCTGCATACCACAGCGTTTTCGAGCGAAGTGGTCCCGGTTCGCGTGAAGAAACCGCGTCAAAAGATAACCCTTCGTTGCTTGCTCGTGCGGGGCCTAACGTGATAGGCCGCGAGCCAAGTTTTCGAGCTGATAGGAAGCGGATTTTCCGCGCAACCGCAATCGGGCAACGGGATCAAAGTGAATGGCTGACGCGAAATATGACGCCAAATATGACGTCTTGGGGATCGGCAACGCACTGTTCGACGTGCTGGTCCGGGCCGACGAGGCTTTTCTCGCCAAGCATGGCATGACCAAGGGCAGCATGTCCCTGATCGATGAGGCGCGCGCCGCCGCGATCTACAAAGATATGGGTCCGGCCACGGAAGTGTCGGGCGGCTCGGCTGCCAACACCATCGTCGGTGTTGCGAGCCTGGGGGCGCGGGCGTCCTATGTCGGCAAGGTCAAGGACGACCAGATCGGCAAGCTCTATGTGCACGACATCCGCGCTGCCGGTGTTGCCTTCGACACACCGGCCGCCAACGACGGTCCGGCCACCGGCTGCTCCTACATCCTGGTGACGGCGGATGGCGAGCGCACCATGAACACCTATCTCGGCGCGGCGCAGGACCTGTCGCCCGCCGACATCGATCCGGCCGAGATCGCGGCCGCGCGCATCGTCTATCTCGAGGGCTATCTCTGGGACCCCAAGAACGCCAAGGATGCTTTCCTCAAGGCAGCGAAGATTGCGCACGATGCGGGCCGCAGGGTGGCGCTGACACTGTCGGATTCGTTCTGCGTCGACCGCTATCGCGACGAGTTCCTGTCGCTGATGAAGAACGGCACGGTTGATATCGTGTTTGCCAACGAGTCCGAGCTGCATTCGCTCTACATGACCTCGGACTTCGACGCAGCGCTCAAGCAATTGCGCAACGACGTCAATCTCGGCGTGGTCACGCGCAGCGAGAAGGGCTGCATGGTGGTGTCGTCCGAAGACGCCGTCGCGGTGCCGGCCTCGCCGATCGACAGGCTCGTCGATACCACCGGCGCCGGCGATCTCTTCGCTGCCGGCTTCCTGTTCGGTCTCGCGCGGGATCTCTCCTACAAGCAGTGCGGCCAGCTCGGCGCACTCGCTGCCGCCGAAGTGATCCAGCACATCGGCGCCCGCCCGCTTGTGTCGCTGAAGGAGCTGGCGCAGCAGCGCGGGCTGACGGTGTAGCTGCGCCGTCGCGCGTTCCGAGCCAAATTGCAGCACGTCGTCCTGGACAAGCGAGCGGAGCGAGCGCCGATCCAGGACCCATTACCCCCGCAGGTCGTTGTTGGACTCGATCGGGCCCGAGCGTCCGTAGCAGCAGCCTCTTGGGGTAATGGGTCCTGGCTTTCGCCAGGACGACGTCAATGAATGAGCGTCGGCTCGCGAGAAGCTACTTTCCTCTCACGCCGTCTTCGCCGCCTTCAGCCCGAGTCGTTTCTCCACGGCATCCCGCATCAGGAACTTCTGGATCTTGCCCGTCACGGTCATCGGGAATTCGTCGACGAATTCGACGTAGCGCGGGATCTTGTTGTGGGCGATCTGGCCCTCGCAGAAGGCGCGGACCTCCTCAGTCGTGAGCTTCTCACCTGACCTGACGCGGATCCAGGCGCAGAGCTCCTCGCCATAGCGCGTATCCGCCACGCCAAAGATCTGCACGTCCTGGATCTTGGGGTGGCGATAGAGGAATTCCTCGATCTCGCGCGGATAGAGGTTCTCGCCACCGCGGATCACCATGTCCTTGATGCGGCCGACGATGTTGCAATAGCCCTCGTCGTCGATGGTGGCGAGGTCGCCGGTGTGCATCCAGCCGTTGGCGTCGAGCACGTCGGCGGTCTTCTCCTTGTCTTCCCAATAGCCCAGCATGACGCTGTAGCCGCGGGTGCAGAGCTCGCCGCGTTCGCCGCGCTTGACGATCTTGCCGTCGAGATCGACGACCTTGACCTCGACATGCGGATGAATGCGTCCGACGGTGGAGACGCGGCGTTCGAGCGGATCATCGACCGCGCTCTGGAAGCTGACCGGGCTGGTCTCGGTCATGCCGTAGGCGATCGTCACCTCCCGCATGTTCATCTCGGTGTTGACGCGCTTCATCACCTCGATCGGACACGGCGCCCCCGCCATGATGCCGGTGCGCAGCGATGTCAGATTGAAGGTCGAGAACTCGGGGTGATCGAGCTCCGCGATGAACATGGTCGGCACGCCATAGACCGCGGTGCACTTCTCCTGCTCGATCGTGCGCAGTGTCACGAGCGGATCAAAGCCCTCGCCGGGGTAGACCATGGCCGCGCCGAGCGTGACGGAGGCGAGGTTGCCCATCACCATGCCGAAGCAGTGATACAGCGGCACCGGGATGCAGATGCGATCCGTCTCGGTCAGGCGCATCGCGCGTCCGGTGAAATAGCCGTTGTTGAGGATGTTGTGATGGGTGAGCGTCACGCCCTTGGGCGAGCCGGTCGTGCCGCTGGTGAACTGGATGTTGACGGGATCGTCGAACTGCAGGGACGCGCCGAGCGCCGCCAGCTGTTCCCGGTGACGGGCGCCACCCATGCGCGCGACCTCCTCGAACGGGATCGTGCCTGATGCGGCGGGACCGCCGATCTGGATGACGGTGCGCAAATTAGGGAGCCGCGCCGCGTGCAATTGCCCGGGCCTGGCGCTGGCAAGCTCCGGCAGCAGCGTGTTGAGCATCTCCATGTAGTTGCTGGTCTTGAAGGCCGTCGCGGTGACGATCGCCGCGCAGCCGACTTTGTGAAGCGCGAATTCCAGCTCGCTCAGGCGATAGGCGGGATTGATCGTCACCAGGATCAGTCCTGCCTTGGCGGCCGCGAACTGGGTCAGCGCCCATTCCGGGCGGTTCAGCGACCAGATGCCGATCCGCGCGCCGCGCTCAAGGCCAAGCGCGAGGAAGCCGGCGGCAAGCGCGTCGACCTGTTCGGCAAACTCCTTCCAGGTCCATCGCACGCCGTGGCTCGGCGAGACCAGTGCCTCGCGATCGCCCCAGCGCCGCACGGCAAGGTCGAGACTTCGGCCGATGGTGTCGCCGAGCAGCGGCGTGTCGGAGATGCCACTAACGTAGCTTCCAGCTTTGTCTGCCAAGGTCGTGTCCTCCAGCCTGGTTCATGATGGCCACGTGCCCCGAGGGCGAAGCCTTCGGGGCACGGTACATCCTGTCATGAGCGGGCGACAAGGCGCGCCTCATACTAAACGGCTAGGCGGCCCTCTGCCCGCTTGCATCGAGCCCGGCATAGACGCCCCGCTCGAAGCCGGCGAAGGCCTCCAGGCACTTGGCGTCGACGAACGGCAACAGCTGCATCAGGATCACGCCGGAAACATCGCGAGCCGGGTCGATCCAGAAATATGTGTTGGCGAGACCGGCCCAGGCGAGGCTGCCGGCGCTGCGGCCTTCCGGCGTCTTGGCGGTATTGATCAGGAAGGAGAGCCCCCACTTCTTCACGATGTCGGGGAAGAGATCGACATCGTTGGTGTACATGGGCGCCACCGTCGTCATCTTGCCAATGGTGAGATCGCCGATGTGGTTCTGGCCCATCAGCGCGACCGTCTCGGGCTTCAGCAGCTGGTTGCCGTTGCCGCGGCCCTTGTTGAGGATCATCTGGGTGAACTTGATGTAGTCGCCGGCAGTGCCGTAAAGGCCGCCGCCGCCCATGTGGAATTCCGGATTCTGTTCGATCTCGAACGGGATCGGCGCCAGCGATCCATCGTCGCCGCGTGCATGCGTGGCGACCAGCCGCTGGCGCATGTTGTCGGTGATCTTGAAGCCGGTATCGTTCATGCCGAGTGGCTTGAACATGTGGTCGCGCAGATAGGCATCGAGACGCTTGCCGCTCGCGGCTTCCACCGCCTTGCCGACGAAGTCGATGTTGATGCCATACTCCCAGCGCGTGCCGGGATCGGACATGATCGGCGTCTTCAGCGCGACGTTCTGGCAGGAGAAGATGTTCGGGGTTCCGGTCTTCTCCAGATATTGCGCGCAGTCGCCGTTCCACACGTTGTAGGTAAAACCGGCGGTGTGGGTCATGAGCTGGCGCAGCGTGATCGCTCCCTTCGCCGGCCGCAGCTTCGGCTCGCCCTTGGCGTCAAAGCCTTCGAGCACCTGGGGCGCGGCGAGATCGGGCAAGAGCTTTCCGATCGGCGCATCCAGCGACAGCTTGCCCTGTTCGACCAGCTGCATCGCACCGGCCGCGGTGACCGCCTTCGTCATCGAGGCGATCCAGAACACGCTGTCGAGCGTCATCGCATCGGGCTTGGACAAGTCGCGCTTGCCGAACGCGCCCTGATAGAGCACGTCGTTGCCGCTCGCGGCGATGGCGACGACACCGGGAATCTCCTTCGCATCGCTCTTCTGGCGCAGAACCTGATCGATCTGGGCTTTGCTTTGCATGCGCATTTCCTCCGGTTTGATTATTGTTGGAAGTGATCGATTGTCCTCCTGCGAACCACGTGCGGCAAGCATCTCAACCCCTGCGGCGTTCGCGATGTCGTGACTTGACGGCGGGTCACCCGCGAAGGACGACAAGCGGACGAAACGGCAACACCTCGTCACAATCTGCGGTGGATGACCGCACTTCGCCGTGACCTCGCGGGGCATCAGGCGATATGCTTCGGGCATACTGCTCTGAAACATATTGTGCACTAAGGCGTTCAGAACACGGCCAAATCGACGTGGCGGCCAAAGATTTGATGCAAATGCTGGGGGCTTGGAATGATTTCGACCTGGAGTGAATGGAGGCGCTATCCCCGTGCCGGACGGGGTGAGAACCTCGAGGCGCCGATTTCGCCAGGCATTTACGAAGTCCGGATTGCCGGCACCGGCGCGCTATATTCCTTCGGAGCTGTCGACAATCTGGCGCAGGCGCTCGCGCTGCTGCCGGTCGGCGCAAAGTCCTGGTTCGGTCGCCGCGACACCAAGGCCGTGCCGGATCTCGAATACCGGACCTGCGCGACCTCGACCAAGGCCGACGCGAAGGCGGCCGCCGAGCGCATGATCGGCCGCCGCGAGACCTATATGAGCGGCGCGGCCTAAGGCAGCGTCGACCCCCGGATCAGCTTGAAGCAGACTTGCGTTGCGGGGCGGTGCATTATGCGCCACATGCCCCTATATTCCGGGCCAATCTGAGTCCAGGAGCAACGTCATGACCCCGACCGCTGCCGCACGCGCCCCGCAAGCCACCTCAACCCTGCGCGACCGTCTCAAGGATCCTTCGCTGCTGCGCGAGGCCTGCTACATCGACGGCGCCTGGGTCGGCACGGCGTCGCGGCCGGTGACGAATCCGGCGAACGGTGTCGAGCTCGCCAAAATCCCGGTTTTGAGCACGGCGGAGACCACGCAGGCGGTGGAAGCCGCCGAGCGCGCGTTTCCGGCCTGGGCCAAGCTGACGGCAAAACAGCGCTCCAATATCCTGCGCAAATGGTTCGAATTGATTGCGGCCAATCGCGAAGATCTGGCACTGATCCTCACCTCGGAGCAGGGCAAGCCGCTGACCGAGGCGCTCGGCGAGGTCGATATCGGTGGCGCCTATGTCGAATTTTTCGCGGAGGAAGCACGTCGCGTCTATGGCGAGACCATCCCGACGCAGCGCCCCGATGCGCGCCTGCTTGCGATCAAGCAGCCGATCGGAGTCTGCGGCGCGATCACACCGTGGAACTTTCCCTGCTCCATGATCACCCGCAAGGTCTCGCCTGCGCTCGCGGCCGGCTGCACCGTGGTGCTGAAGCCCGCGAATGAAACGCCGCTGACGGCGCTTGCGCTGGTCGCGCTCGCCGAAAAGGCCGGCGTGCCGAAGGGCGTGTTCAACATCCTCACCGGCAATTCGTCGGCGATCGGCAAGGTGCTGTGCGAGCATCCCGCCGTGCGTTTCGTCGGCTTCACCGGCTCGACCGAGGTCGGCAAGATTCTTTATCAGCAAGCCTCAGTCGGTGTGAAGAAGCTCGGCCTCGAGCTTGGCGGCAACGCGCCCTTCGTGGTGTTCGACGATGCCGATATCGACGCCGCGGTCGAGGGCGCGATCGTCTCGAAATATCGCAACATGGGCCAGACCTGCGTCTGCGCCAACAGGCTCTATGCCCAGGACAAGATCTACGACGAGTTCGTCGAGAAGCTTTCCAAGAAGGTCGCTGCAATGAAGATCGGCGACGGCACCGAGGCCGGCGTGGTGCAGGGCCCGCTGATCAACTTGGAAGCGGTCGACAAGGTCGAGAAGCACATTGCGGACGCGGTGAAGGGCGGCGCCAAGATCGTCACCGGCGGTAAGCGCCATGCGCTCGGCGGCAGCTTCTTCGAGCCGACGGTGCTCGCCAACGTCAAGCCGGACGCACTCGTTGCGCATGAAGAAACCTTCGGCCCGCTCGCGCCGGTGTTCCGTTTCAAGGACGAAGCCGAGGTGATCGCGATGTGCAACAACTCGCCGTTCGGCCTCGCCTCCTACTTCTATTCCCGCGACCTCGGCCGCGTCTGGCGCGTTGCCGAGGCGCTGGAGTCGGGCATGGTCGGCGTCAACACCGGCCTGATCACGACGGAAGTCGCGCCCTTTGGCGGCGTGAAGGAGAGTGGTCTCGGCCGCGAGGGCTCGCATCACGGCATGGAGGAATATGTCGAGATCAAATACGTGATGATGTCCGGCATCTAACCGGCATTCGACGCTCGCGCCGGCGATCCCGGCTTGATCGGGATCGATGGAGCCGAGGAATTACAGAAGGGCTCGCTCGTGGTTGCGGGGCGCGCGCGTCTTCTGGCAGAGGTGCAAGGTGCAGGAGACAGCTCGAAAGCCGCCTCCCGCTCATACGTTTGCGGCCTTACTGACAGCGATACATCCGGCCGTCGTCCATCTTGGTCAGCGTACCGGGTTCGCAGACCATGCCGTTTCGCCTGCGCCAGTCCTCTGGCGAGTAGGCGTAAGACGCGTAGGGACTGTTACCCCCGTAGTAGCCCGTACCCGTATAGGGTGCGGTCCCCCATCCCGGTGATGTTGCAGCAACCGCGGCGGCCGTGCCGACTGCGGCGGCTGTGCCAACTGCTGCGGCGCCCGCCCCGACTGCGGCGGCACCGTATCCGTATGTGGCTCGCCGCGTCTGTCGACGCGCCACGCCGGCAGCGCTTACGGGAGTTAGCGGGCGACCGACCCGCGCCTGCGCGCTGTCGACCGACATCGAGACGCCGTGCTCCTCAGACCAGGCGAAGGAGAACAACGCGGCGCAGGCGAAGGTCGAGACTGCTATTGCAATTCTTGTCGCCAATATACGTGTCATGTTTCTTCTCCATTGCTGTCTTCCACATGCGCTTTCGCTGTCCAGGGGCCGTTGCGCGGTCCCTGGAGGTCTTCCTCGCGCTGGTCTGGAGAGGCGTGCAACCGAAGCCGCTTGCGCTAGGTGCAAGCGGCGGCCGTAGCGATTGCGATAGGAGTCGCTTCATCGGAGGCACGCTCTGTCGTGCTCGGAGAGCCAATGACGCCCAGTATCATATTGGAGATCGGCGCCGGGAGCTATTGTCCCGACGCACCGCAATGGGTCACGCCAGTTGCCTTATCGCAGGGCTTGGTGGCGTAAATCTCACGAGACGGAAGTCAAACTCAGATGGCGAGATCGCTTCCCGTCACCCGCCGATACGCTTCCAAATACCTCTTGCTCGTCGCCTCGACGACGCTTGCCGGCAGCGGCGGAGGCGGGGCGTCGCCGTTCCAGCGGCCGGCGCGGCGTTCGACATCGAGGTAGTCGCGCAACGGCTGCTTGTCGAAGCTGGCCTGTGGCTGGCCCGGCTTGTAGGCGTCGACCGCCCAGAAGCGCGATGAGTCCGGCGTCATCACCTCGTCGATCAGGATGATGCGACCGTCCTTGTCGCGGCCGAACTCGAACTTGGTGTCCGCGATGATGATGCCCTGCTTGCGCGCCAGCTCCTCGCCGAGCGTGTAGATCGCGCGCGTCATGCTCTCCAGCGTATGGGCGACCTCGTCGCCCACGATCTCGCGCATCCTCGCGATCGTGATGTTCTCGTCATGGCCGGTCTCGGCCTTGGTCGCCGGGCTGAAGATCGCAGGGTTCAACTTCTCGCTCTCGACGAGGCCTGCCGGCAGCTTTTCGCCGGCGAGCGTGCCGGAGGCCGCGTATTCCTTCCAGGCGGAGCCGGAGATGTAGCCGCGGATCACGCATTCGATCGGAAACACCGTGGTGCGCTTGCACAGCATGGCGCGGCCGAGGATGTCGGCGCGGTGGGCTTTCAGCGCCGGCACGGCTGCGATGATCTCATCCGTGTTGGCGCTGATGACGTGATGCGGCACCACGCCTTCGAGCTCATTGAACCAGAAGGCGCTGATCTGGGTCAGCACCGCGCCCTTCATCGGGATGGTCTCGCCCATTACGACGTCGAAGGCGCTGATGCGGTCGGTGGTGACGAGCAACAGGCGGTCGTCATCGACGGCGTAGATATCGCGCACCTTGCCGCGTCCGATCTTGGGGAGCGGCAGGTCGCTGGTCAGCATGGTGGTCATCGGCAGGGCTTTCAGGCAGGAGATCTTGGTGCCGCGCGACAGCGCAGCTTAAGTCGGGATAGCCTATTCCGGCAGCGGAATGAACTCGTGTTCCTGCGGAACCGCCGCAAAGCGGCCGGTTTTCCAGTCCTGCTTGGCCTGCTCGATCCGCTCCTTGCTGGAGGAGACGAAATTCCACCAGATGTGGCGCGGTCCCTCCAGGGCATCGCCGCCGAGAAACATCATCCGCGTCGGCCTCACGGCCGTCACGGTGATGCGGTCGCCGGGCCGGAAGATCAGCAGGCGCGGTCCCTCATATCGTTCATTGGCGATCTCGACCTCGCCATCGACGACATAGACCGCGCGCTCCTCGTGATCGGGGTCGAGTGGCACGCGCGCGCCTTCCGCCGCAGTCACCTCGGTATAGAACCAGGGCGAGACCATCGACACCGGCGAGGTGATGCCGAACGCAGAGCCGGCGATCACGCGCGCGGTGAAATCGCGCTCGGAGATCATCGGCAGGTCGCCGGCGGCGTAGTGCTGGAACGAGGGTGCGATTTCTTCCGAGGCCGCCGGCAGCGCGATCCAGCTTTGCAAGCCCAGCATTTTCTGACCCGAGGCGCGCTCAGTATCCGGCGTGCGCTCGGAATGCGCGATGCCGCGGCCTGCGGTCATCAGGTTCATCGCGCCGGGCTGGATCTCCTGGATGTTGCCCTCGCTGTCGCGATGCATGATCGCGCCGTCGAACAGATAGGTGACGGTGGCAAGGCCGATATGCGGATGCGGCCGCACGTCCATGCCCTTTCCGGAGACGAACTGCACCGGGCCGAAATGATCGAAGAAGATGAATGGCCCGACCATCTGCCGCTTGCCATGCGGCAGCGCGCGGCGGACTTCAAATCCATCGCCGAGATCGCGGGTGCGCGGCACGATGACGAGATCGAGCGCATCGCATGTTTTGGGATCGCCGAGCACGGGATCGTTGTCGGGCATCCAGCTCATGACGGGTTCCTTCTTGAGTTGAGTTTCTCGAGTTTCTTGGGCCGATCGTAGCAGGATTTCACATTGCCGTCGCGACAAAGGCCGAGGCTAAATGTTGTGCGGGCGCCACCGCCGTATACTCGCTGTCATGCTCCGCGAAGGCGGGGCATCCAGTACGCCGCGGCCCATCGGTTCAATCACTGCCGTCTCGGAATACTGGATCGTCCGGTCTAAACATCAAGCCGGGCGATGACAGCTGTGGATGCGGATGGTCCTTGAAAAAGCCGGCTCAACGAACGATGTTCGGCTGATTTCAACCGAGACCGCGTTCACGTCGCCCGATGACCCTTGCCGCAACAGAACTCGCCTTCCGCGCTGCCAGCGTCGCTTTGCTGCTGGTGCTGGCCGCGTCGCTGCTCTCAGATTTTCGCAACGTGCTGGCGGGGCGGCTCGGTGCTGCTCTCGCACTGGGCTTGGCCGCGCATGCGGTGAGCTATTCGGTTGGTGTCACGTCGCGGATCCCGGCATCGCATGCGCCGCTGGTTGCGCTATCGACCGGCAACATCGTGGTGTTCTGGCTGTTCACGCGCGCGCTGTTCGACGACGAGTTTCGCTTAAGCTGGTGGCACGGATGGGTCTGGGCGCTGGTGACGGCGTTCAGCTTCGCAGGCTGCGTCTGGATTGCGCCTGGCGGCCACGTGCGGTTCTCGGTGACGGTGGTCAACCTGATCGTGCTCGGCTTCATCGCGCTTGCGATTGGGCAGACGATCGCCTCGTGGCCGGCCGACCTGGTCGAGCGCCGCCGCCGCGTTCGCGTCTTCATCGTCTGTGCCGGCGCGCTCTATGGCGGGGTGAATGCGCTGCTTCAGATCTCCGTCGCGGGTTACCGCGTCGGCGATGCCGCCGATACGATCAATGCCGGCGTGCTCACCTGCATCGTCGCGGTCATCGCCTACGCCATGATGCGCGTCGATGCCGCCGATCTGTTTCCGGTCGCCGCGGAGGCCGCACCGGCGGTCATTTTCAGCCCGCAAGCTACTGAAGACGCCGCCGACCAGAAGCTGATCGACGCCCTGATGCGGCTGATGGCGGACGAGCGGATCTACCGCCAGGAGAACATCACCATCGGCGTGCTGGCGGGCCGGCTGAAGATCCCGGAATACCGGTTGCGCCGGCTGATCAACCAGCGGCTCGGCTATCGCAACTTCAATGTGTTCCTGAACAACCACCGGATCGAGGAAGCCAAGGCTGCGCTCGCCGATCCCGCCCAGGCCGAGGTTCCCGTCATCACCATCGCGATGGACGCCGGCTTCCAGTCGCTCGGCCCCTTCAACCGCGCCTTCAAGGCGGTCACCGGCGTGACGCCGACGGAATATCGCCGGCTCAAGGCCGATGCGGCCTGAGTTCTCTTAACCTCTCCCCGTAAGAACGGGGCGAGGGAGCGCATCGCGACCGGGCGACAGAGCCATTATAATCAATTGAAATACCTAAATAATTCCGAAATCGACCAGCCTCGATCAATTTCAACAAGGTCGTTTTCCAAATCCGGCGAGCGCTTCCCGCCCGTATCCGGCTCCCTCTCCGGCACTCGCCCCGAAGCCGGAGAAAGCCCGTGACCCGACGCCGCAAGATCATCCTCGCTACCACCGCCATTGCCTGTGCCGGCCTCGCGCTCGGCGCGGCGCGGGCGCGTGACGTGCCCAAGGTTGCCACCGGCTTCATCGCCGACACGCTCTGCTCGGAGACATTCGTCTCCGGCCTCGATCCCCAGCGTAACCTCGCCGAGACCACCGATGCGATGCCGGGCGCGGGTCTCCTGACCTGGGCGATGGATCTTCAGGTCGATCGCGCGCGCAAGGACGTGACGGTGTCGCTGTTCGGCATCGGCCGCAGCCATGCCGTCTATCGCGAGGGGCTCGGCTGCACGCTCGAGCACGGCCATGGTATCGCCGATGTTGCGCTACCGCTCGATGACAAGCAGCCCGCGCTGCTGCCGCAGATTGCCGGCCCGGGAATTGTGTCGCCGCAAAGCGAGGGGCTGACAGCCGCGCTCGACCGCGCCTTCACCGAGCCCGCGCAGCCGCCCTATCGCCGCACCCGCGCGATCGTCGTCATGAAGGCCGGCCGCATTATCGCCGAGCGCTATGCTGACGGTGTCGGGCCGGAGACGCAGCTGCTCGGCTTCTCCATGACGAAGTCGGTGATGTCAGCGCTGACAGGCATTCTCGTGCGCCAGGGTAAGCTGAAGCTCGATGGGCCCGCGCCAATCGCCGCCTGGCAAAATCCTGATGATCCGCGCCATGCCATCACCGTAGATCAGTTGCTGCGTCACACCGCTGGGCTTGCGCTCGGTAGTTCGTTGGAGGCTTCGCTCGGCTCCGCGCTCGAGCCGGTCAACGCCATGAAATACGCAGAAGATGATATGGCCAATTTTGCCGAGCGCGCGCCGCTTGCGACCGCGCCGGGCACGGCCTGGAATTATCACGACGGCAACTTCGTCATCCTCGCGCAGCTGATCCGCAATGCCGCCGGCGGTAAGCCCGCAGATGCGCTCCGCTTCGCCCGCCGCGAACTATTCGCGCCGCTCGGCATGGTCAACGTCACGCTTCAGCTCGACGGCGCCGGCACGATCGAGGGCTCCGGCGAAATGCTGGCGTCCGCGCGCGACTGGGCGCGCTTCGGTCAGCTCTATCTCAATGACGGCGTTGCCGGCGGCAAGCGCATCCTGCCCGAGGGCTGGGTGAACTATTCGGCGGCGACGACGCCAAATGCCTGGGTCGGCATCGGCGCCGGCTTCTGGACCAATCAGGGCGACAGCTTTGGCGCGAAGTTTCGCGTCGACCACGGCTGGCCGCGCGATGCCTTCTTCGCCAAGGGCACGATCGGGCAGTACACGATCGTGATCCCATCGGAGCAGTTGGTGATCGTGCGCCTCGGCCGCTCGCTGAACTGGCCGCCGGAGGTGGACGGGGTGTTCGACCTCGTCCGCGACGTGGTCGCGGCAACGCATGACGAGGCGAAGGTGGCGGGCGCGAATTAGCACCGCTTTCTTCCCTTCTCCCCTTGTGGGAGAAGGTGGCGCGAAGCGCCGGATGAGCGGTTGTTTCCGCGAACTAAACTGGCAGGTCTCTCGCGGAGAGAACCCCTCACCCCAACCCTCTCAGCGCGAACGAAGCTCGTCGCGGCCCCGTAAGAACGGGGAGAGGGGGCGGAGACTCACTGCCTCCCCAACTGCGTCGCCTTCGCCACGCGATCGAATCGCTCCAGCGACAGGATCGCATCCGCAAATTGCTCAGCGCGCGCGTTCAGCACGGGGCGGGCCAGCGTCAAGAATTTCTGCTGCATCGCCTGCGCATCCGGGAATGAGTTCGGCTCGCCCGAGGGATCGGCGTAGAGCCGCTCGTGCACGCCGTCGTCGGTGGTGATGCTCACGCGTGCGCCGAAGGGATGGACGCGGCCTTCCAGCCGCGAATCCTGCACGACGTCGAATTTGTCGGCGAGCGCATCGATCGCGGCATCGCCGAGCCGATTGTAATCGTCCCAGCCAAAGCTGCCCTGGTCGAGGGCGAGCGCGCCGGTGAAGTACATCGAGAACTGGCCGCCGACGATCGAGCGCGGGTGCCGCTTGGTCGCGGCATCGCCGGTCAGCGTGATGCCGTTGCGGTGCAGGCCGATCTCGACGCGCTTGACCTGCCCGGGCGTCAGATTGTGCTCGCGCCGCATCGCGATCAGCGCGTCGATCGCGGCGTGGGTATAGCGGCAGCTCGGATAGGGTTTGACGCCGATCTTCATGGTCTCATAGCTCTTGCCGAGCTCGGCAATGGCCTTGTCCGGATGTGCGTCGTCGGTGTAGCCGACCAGCAAGCCATGCCTGCCCTCGACCGATTCCGTCGAGCCGATGAAATCATTGCGGGCCAGCGTCGCCGCGATCACGCCGTTCATCGCGGCGGCGCCGACCTGGTAGCGCTTGTTCCAGGCGCCGTTGAGCAGAAATTGCAGCGAGCCCGCGGCCTGGCTGCCGGAGACGCCGAAGGCGGAGATGATCTGCGTCTCGGAGAGGCCGAACAGCTTTGCGGCGGCGGCAGCCGCGCCATAGGTGCCTGCGGTCGCGGTCGGATGGAAGCCGCGGGCATAGTGCGAGGTCGGGTCGAGCGCGTTGCCGAGCCGGCAGCAGACCTCATAGCCCGCGACGATCGCAGTGAGCACGTCGCGCCCGGAGGCGCCGACCATCTCGCCGACCGCAAACGCGGCCGGCACCACCGGTGCGCTCGGATGCAGCGAGGAATCCGCATGCGTGTCGTCGAAATCGAGGGAATGGCCGAGGGCGCCGTTGAGCAGCGCGGCGACCGCGGGCGTCCAGGTCTTGGCATCGCCGAACACCGTGGAGTCGCCTTTACCGTCGAGCGCCAGCGCTTCCAGCATCTTCAGCAGCGACGGCGTCGATTCCGCCTCGCGGCGTGCACGGATCGCGCTGCCGAGGAAGTCGAGCGTCAGCACTTTTGCGCGCTCGAGCACCTCGGCCGGAATATCCTCGTATTTCAGATCGGCGACGTAGGCGGCGAGCGTTGCGGTTTCGTGGGCCATCGTGTTTCCTCGTTTTGGCCGGCAGGGTAGGCGGGCGGATTTCCCCTTTCAAGCCGCCCGGCGGATGCGGGTATCAGCTATGCTTTGGACCGGTTACGTGGATCGGGATATTCGACGATGGCATTCGCACGGCAGCTATACGACCAGGTCCGGTCGCGAAGGACGCAACTGGGGCTGGCGATCCGGGTCACGGTCGCGGCAACCGCTGCTTATGTGATCGCGACCGCGCTGCATCTGCTGCTGCCGCTCTGGGCGGTCCTGACCTCGCTGATCGTGACCCAGATGAGCGTCGGGCGCTCGCTGAAGGCGACGCGCGACTACATGCTCGGCACGATCGGCGGCGCCATCTATGGTGGCGCCATTGCGATCCTGATCCCCTATTCCAGCGAAGCCGGGCTGTTGGGGCTTCTGGTCCTGTCGGTCGCCCCGCTCGCCTTCATCGCCGCGATCAATCCGAGTCTCAGCGCGGCGACGGTGACCGCCGTAATCGTGCTTCTGGTTCCCACCATGCATCATTCCGATCCCATGACCTCGGCGATCGATCGCGTCAGCGAGGTCGCGGTCGGCGCGATCACGGGGCTGCTTGTCTCTTTCCTGGTGCTGCCGTCGCGTGCGATCCGGCAGATTCGTGCCGGCGCTGCGCGCCTGCTCGAGCTGATCGCCGATGCCTTCACCGAACTGCTGGCCGGCCTGACGCGCGGCCGCGACAACGACGCGCTGCATCGGATCCAGGACGGCATCGGCACCGCGATGGTGGGCCTCAACACCACCGGTGCCGAGGCCGAGCGCGAGCGCGCGGCGCGCCTGTCGAGCGGGCCCGACACCGGTCCCCTGCTGCGAACCGTCCTGCGGCTGCGCCACGACGTCGTGATGATCGGCCGCGCCACCGTGGTGCCGCTGCCGGCCGATGTGCAGATCAGGCTCGCCGGGCCCCTGTCGGAGGTCGGTACTGTCGTCGCGCAGTTTTTGCGTTCGGCAGCCGCGGCGTTGCGCTCCGGCGCCGGCGCGCCGCCGATCCATCCTGTGCACGTCGCGGTCCAGAACTACGCCGATGCGGTCGCCGCCGTCCGCCGTGACGGCCTGATCCGTGGCCAGCCCGGCGATACTGCGGAGCGCTTCTTCGCGCTCGGCTTCTCGCTGGAGCAGATGCACCAGAATCTCTGCGATCTCGATCGCGTCATCGGCGAGTGGTCGGAAGCGGCGGCCGACAAGCCGGCGCGGGTCGCGGATCAATCGAGATAGATGTTGAGAAAGCCGAGGGTCGGCTTGTCGCGCTGCTCTATTCCGCCGGTGAGTGCGGCGAGTGCGGCGTCAAAACTCGGTGCCGGCGTCTCCAGCTCCCAGGCGCCGTCATGATCCCAGCGATAGCACCAGCCGTAGCGTTCGCCCGGTTCGAGGTGGAGCAGAAGACAACGGCTGGCCTGTGCCGGCTCGGCCACGGGCAGCAGGTGCCGTAACGAGACGCCGTATTCCTCACGGAAATGGATCACGGCTTTCTCGAGTCTCTCTGCGTCCGAGAAAGAGACGAAGTCGAGAATGTTGTTGCGCTCGGTGGCGAGATCCGCAGGCCGATGGAAGCGCAGCTCGGCGGAGTGCTCGGGGAGCCTTACCAAGAGCTCGGTTTCGCCGCGCGTCAGGAGAAATTTGCGATAGTCGTCCGGCAGCTGAAGGCCAAGCTCGGCTTCCGCCTTGCGGACTTCCTCCTCGCGCGCAGCTTCGGCAGCCTTCCAGCGCCATTGTCCATTTGCGCCCGCTTTCCGCCCCGCCTCGTACGCCGCGTAGCCGGGCAGCGCCATGATGTCCTCATAGCCGCCATAGCGCGACCAGCGATAGGCATCGTCGAAGGCGTCCTCCGCGCGCTCCGGAAAATAAACGCAGAGGATGACGGCGCGCTGCAGGATGCGCGCGTGGTTTGCTGCGACCCTGCAGGCCCGCTCGATCGCCGCGAGCCCCGCGGATGGATTGCCCACGCGCACAAAAGCGTCGCTGAGCGATTCGAGGATACGCCCCTCCAGCTGGCTGTCGTAAATCGACCAGGCGTAATGCGGTTGCTTGGCGGCACGTCGCGCGGCCAGCGTATCGCGCGCCCGTTCGGCAAAACGGAGCGTTTGTTGCGCGTCTGCATCCGCCGCGAGGCCGTGATGAGCGGCAAGCCACAAATACAGCGGCTCGTGCTCGGCCGGCGTGCCCTTCAGCGTCTTGAGATGCTTTGCCTGCTCGGCAAGCGGCGCGCTGAGCGCGGCCATCATCAGTTCGTCCATGCCCTTCTGCCAATCCGGCTTTTTTTGCGGATCAGGCAGGAGGTTGCGCAGCGTATATTTGGTGTGGCTGGTCTCGAAATAGCCGGCGTCGACGAGCTTGGCCGCTTCGCGCCGGAAGGCCGAGATCGCTACGATTGCGTCCGAATAGGTCTCGCGCAAAAACTCGTCCGAACCGTCCTGTCCCTCGCGCATGTAGATGCCGATGATCATGGGATCGCCGCCCAGGATCAGCAGTAGCTCGCGATCGTCATCTCCGGGCGGGCGATGGAAGAATTTTCCCAGATACATGCGATCTCCGAACGCGAGCAAAACGTAGGCCGGCATAGCTGCCGGCCGTCACGTCTCAGTCGCTTGCGCGGAGAAACTGGTTCACGGTCGTGGAGTTAGAGGCCCGCTGACAGCGTCGTCAGGCCTGCTCCACGATCCGCCCCATCATGCCGCGCACCACCAGCTTGTGGAACGGCATGATCAGCGTGAGATAGGTACGGCCCAAGAGATTATGCGTCCGCACGAGCGTGGTCGAGGTCACCTGCTTCTGCGTTGAATCGCCGGCGACATCGACCACGATGCGGAAGTCGAGATGATAGTCGTCGAAGCCGGCGACGAGGCGCTCCGGCGTTTCGCTGACCACCGGAAACAGCCCGATCAAGCCGCCCGGCGCCGGCGCGCCTTCGCCCGACGTCTTGAGCCCGAAGGGCGTCACCAGGATGTTGCGCAGGCGCAGCAGCGTATCGATCCAGCGCGGCCCGTGCAGCACCATCCGGACACAGGCCTCGCGGGCGGTGAGCACCTTCCCGCCGATCGCAACGCGATGGGCGTCGATGAACTGTGCGCCGGCGAGCAGTGCGTCGGCGTCGACCTCGGGGGTGACTTCGCGGACGGGCGTCATGCCCCCAATCTGCGCGCCAGCCGCTGGAAGCGCAAGATCAGAAGGGCGGCATAGACGAAGGTCCCGAGCGACAGCCCGATCCAGACGCCGACCGCGCCGAGATGGACGTTGAAGGCGAGCAGCCAGGCCGTCGGGAAGCCGACGCACCAATAGCCGATGATGGCGAACACCAGCGTCATCGTGGTGTCGTTGAGGCCGCGCAGCGCCCCGCCGATGATGGTCTGCAGGCCGTCGGCGATGAAGAAGGTCGAACCGACCAGGAGCAGGGTCGCGGTCAGCTCGATCGTTTCCGAGCTCGTCTCGCCACCGCCGAAGAACAGCCGCGCGAGCGCAAATCGTCCGATCACGATGGCAAGCGTTAGCGCCGCGACGAGCGCGATTCCGAGCAGCGCCGCGACGAGCCCCGCGCGCTTCACTGCCGCCGGCTCGTTGCGGCCGAAAGCGTGTCCGACCCGCACCGTCGCCGCCATGCCGATGCCGAGCGGGATCATGAACAAGACGGCGGTGACCTGGAGTGCGACCTGGTGGGCGGCAAGCGCGGTGGTGCTGATCAGTCCCATCAGTAGCGCGGCTGAGGAGAACATCCCGTATTCCATCAGCAGCGCGAACGAGATCGGCGCGCCGATGCTGAGCAGCTCGCGCATCAAGGGCCAGTCGACCTGCCAGAGACGGACGAGCGGATGATAGTCCGAAAACGGCTTTCGAAACGCGGCAATGGCCAGCGCGGCGAAGAACGTGCCGAAATTGACCAGCGTGGTCGCGAGCCCCGCGCCAAGCAGGCCGAGCTGCGGCAGGCCGAACAGGCCGTGGATCAGCAGATAGACCAGCACCGCATTGGCGGGGATCGCGGCAAAGGTGATCCACAGCGGCGGCTGCGGCCGGTTCACCGCGCCCATGAACCCGCGCAGCGCAATGAAGCCGAGTGCCGGCGCGATGCCCCAGGCGAGCCCGAACAGATAGCGCTGCGCAAGCGCGGCCGAATGCGGCGTCTGTCCGAGCGCCAGCAGGATCTCCTCGCCGTAGAGCGGCGAAGCCATCATCGGCAGCGAGATCAACAGCGCCACCCACAGCCCGACGCGAAGGGAGCGCCGGATGCGTTGGGGATCTCCGGCACCAAATGCCTGTGCCGCCAGCGGCGCCACTGCGGCGACCAGGCCGAGGCCAAAAGTGAAGCTGATGAAGTAGACTGTGTGCGCCAGCGCCGCAGCCGCCACCGCGTCCTCGCCGAGCCGGCCGATCAGCGCGAGGTCGGTCGTCATCATCGCGATCTGCCCGAGCTGCGTCAGCATCATCGGCACAGCCAGCCGCAACGTCTCGCCGAACTCATCGGCGAGTTGGTTGGGCACTGCGAGCTGCTGCGATGGGCGGTGGACGGTTTCGAGCATGTGCTAAGCAATAGCATCGCCGCGCGTCGAAAACATGGCCCCCGTGTCCCGGACGCGCGAAGCGCGAGCCGGGACCCAGAATCACGGTCGTACATCTGGCGACATGGGCCCCGGCTCTGCAGCGCATCACTTTCGTGCTGCGCTGCGTCCGGGGCACGCGACCATTTCAGATTCGAAGCTGCCTCAGCTCTTCCGCTCGGGCACGCGCTTGATCTTGGCGCCGAGCGCGTTCAGCCGCTCGTCGATGCGCTCATAGCCGCGCTCGATCTGGTCGGCGTTGTTGATCGTCGAAGTGCCCTCGGCGCAGACGGCAGCAAGCAGCATGGCCATGCCGGCGCGGATATCGGGCGAGATCATCGAGGCGCCGCGCAGGCGGCTGGGCCCCGCGATGATCGCGCGGTGCGGGTCGCACAGCACGATGCGTGCGCCCATCGCGATCAGTTTGTCGACGAAGAACATCCGGGATTCGAACATCTTCTCGAACATCAGGATCACGCCCTCGCATTGCGTGGCGGTGACGATGGCGATCGACATGAGGTCGGCCGGGAAGGCGGGCCAGGGCTGGTCTTCCAGCTTCGGCACGTGGCCGCCGAAATCGTCCTGGATCTTCAGGGTCTGGTTGGACGGCACGATCAGATCGTCGCCCTCGACGCGGCAGACGATGCCGAGCCGCTCGAAGCCCATGCGGATCGAGCGCAAATGCTCGACGCCGGCGCGCACGATGCGCAGGGGCGAGCGTGTCACCGCGGCAAGCCCGATCAGCGAACCGACCTCGATGTGGTCGGGCTGGATCGCATAGCTCGCCGAGCCCAGCGTCGCCGGTCCATGCACGATCATCGTATTGGTGCCGATGCCCTCGATCTTCGCGCCGAGCGCGACCAGGAAGTTGGCGAGGTCCTGCACATGCGGCTCGGAGGCGGCGTTGCGCAAATAGGTGACGCCATCGGCGGCCACGGCCGCAACGAGTGCGTTCTCGGTCGCGGTGACGCTCGGCTCGTCCAGGAACACGTCGGCGCCGGTCAGCTTCGGCGCGCGAAACTCCAGCCGGTCGGTCGCGGTGACCTTGGCGCCCAACTGCTCCAGCGCCAGCACATGCGTGTCCAGCCGTCGACGGCCGATGACGTCACCGCCGGGTGGCGGCAGCATCACCTCGCCGCAGCGGGCGAGCAGGGGGCCTGCGAGCAGGATCGAGGCGCGGATGCGAACGCAGAGCTCAGGGTCGAGATCGGCGGCGCGGATGCTCCTGGCGTGAATGACGAGCGTATTGCGCTCGCGCCATTCGGCCGACGCGCCGACCGAGCGGATCAGCTCGACCAGCGTCTCGGTGTCGCGGATGCGCGGCACGTTCTGAAGCGTCACCGGATGCTCGGTGAGCAGCGCAGCCGCGATGATCGGCAGCGCCGAATTCTTGTTGCCGGACGGCTCGATCGAGCCCGAGAGCCGGTGACCGCCCTCGACGATGTACTGAATGGGCGCCACTGCCTCTGCCCCTGTTGCCTAGATGTCGATGGTCGCGCTGAGGGAATGCTCCTGGATGAAGTCGCGGCGCGGCTCGACCACGTCGCCCATCAGCTTGGTGAAGATGTCGTCGGCCTCGTCGACCTCCTTGACCTTCACCTGGAGCAGCGAGCGCACCTCGGTGTCCAGCGTGGTTTCCCAGAGCTGTTCCGGGTTCATCTCGCCGAGACCTTTGTAGCGCTGCAGCGTGATGCCCTTGCGGCCGGCGTCAGTGACGGCCTCGAACAGATCGACGGGGCCGTGGACCATGTGCTCGGTGTCCTTGCGCCGCAGCTTGCCGGAGCGGGCATAGACGTCCTGAAGCTTCGTCGTGAACTCGTCGAGCTTGCGCGCCTCGGCCGAGCCGAGGAAGGCGTCATCGATGATCGCGGCTTCCTTGACGCCGCGCACCGTGCGCTCGAACTGGAAGCCTTGGCCCTCCACGTAGTGGCCGACCCAGCCGCGTTCGACCTCCTCGGCCTGGCTGTCGAGCCGTCCGGCGATGTATTGCGCCGCCGCGGCCGCGTTCTCGGGATTGCCGTAGATCGACTTGTTCAGCACGCCGGTGATCGCGGCCTGCTCGATCACCTTGCGATTGTAGCGGCTGTGCAGGTTGCGCAGGACGCTGCGGACCACGCGGGCGTCGTCGACCAACGAGCGCAGGTCGCGGCCGGAGCGATCGCCGCCGGTGCCGGGGATGTAGACGCAGTCATCGAGGCCGGCGTCGATCAGATAGTCTTCCAGCGCCCGCTCGTCCTTCAAATACTGCTCGGACTTGCCGCGGCTGACCTTATAGAGCGGGGGCTGGGCGATGTAGAGATAGCCGCCGTCGATGATGTCGCGCATCTGCCGGTAGAAGAAGGTCAGTAGCAGCGTGCGGATGTGGGCGCCGTCGACGTCGGCGTCCGTCATCACGATGATCTTGTGATAGCGCAGCTTCTCGATCGAGAAGTCGTCGCTGATGCCGGTGCCGAGCGCGGTGATCAGCGTGCCGATCTGCTCGCTTCCCAACATCTTGTCGGGGCGCACGCGCTCGACGTTGAGGATCTTGCCGCGCAGCGGCAGCACCGCCTGGAACTCGCGGTTGCGGCCCTGCTTGGCGCTGCCGCCTGCCGAGTCGCCCTCGACGATGAACAGTTCCGACTTCGCCGGATCCTTCTCCTGGCAGTCGGCGAGCTTGCCGGGCAGCGAGGAGACCGAGAGCGGGCTCTTGCGCGTCAGCTCGCGCGCCTTTCGCGCGGCTTCGCGGGCAGCGGCGGCCTGGATCACCTTGCCGACGATCATCTTGGCTTCGCTGGGGTGTTCCTCGAACCACGCCGCAAGCGCCTCGTTGAGCACGTTCTCGACCACGGGGCGCACTTCCGAGGACACCAGCTTGTCCTTGGTCTGCGACGAGAATTTCGGATCGGGCACCTTCACCGACAGCACTGCGGTAAGGCCTTCGCGACAGTCATCGCCGGTGAGCGCGATCTTTTCCTTTTTCGCGTTGGCCTCGGCATAGCCGTTGACCTGGCGCGTCAGCGCGCCGCGGAAACCGGCGAGATGGGTGCCGCCGTCACGCTGCGGGATGTTGTTGGTGAAGCACAGCACGTTCTCGTGGTAGCTGTCGTTCCACCACAGCGCTGCCTCGACGCCGATGCCGTTGGCTTCCGAGCGCACCATGATCGGCGCCGGCACGAGTGCCTTCTTGTTGCGGTCGAGATATTTGACGAATTCCTCGACGCCGCCGGAATAATGCATCTCCTCGCGCTTCTCGACCGCATGGCGCATGTCGGAGAGGATGATGTTGACGCCGGAGTTGAGGAAGGCGAGCTCGCGCAGACGGTGCTCGAGCGTTGCAAAATCGTACTCGACGTTCTTGAAGGTTTCGGTCGAGGCGAGGAACGTCACCTCGGTGCCGCGCTTGCCCGGCGCGTCGCCGACGGCCTTCAGCGGTGCGACGGCATCGCCGTGGGCGAACTCGATGTAGTGCTCCTTGTCGTCGCGCCAGATGCGAAGCCCGAGCTTGCTCGACAGCGCGTTGACGACGGAGACGCCGACGCCGTGCAGGCCGCCGGAGACCTTGTAGGAGTTCTGGTCGAACTTTCCGCCGGCGTGGAGCTGGGTCATGATGACCTCGGCCGCCGAGATGCCTTCGCCCTTGTGGATGTCGACGGGAATGCCGCGGCCGTCGTCACGCACCGTGACGGAATTGTCGGGATTGAGCACTACGTCGACGCGCGTGGCGTGGCCCGCGAGCGCCTCGTCGATCGCGTTGTCGACGACCTCGTAGACCATGTGGTGCAGGCCCGAGCCGTCGTCGGTGTCGCCGATATACATGCCCGGGCGCTTGCGGACGGCATCGAGACCCTTGAGCACGCGGATCGATTCCGCGCCGTATTCGCTCGCGTTGGAGGGCTCGTTTTCGGCACGCGGCTGCCGAGCAGGTTCTGTCATGAGAGGCCTTCGAGGATGTCCCGAATCAGCGGCGCACGGAGGGCACTGATTTGGACGCTATTTGTGCCATGAAAGGAGGATTGCGCCTAGCGCAAAGTATCCTCCCGCAACCCTTTGATCAGATAGGGATTTTTAACCGGTTTTCAAGGCGTTCGAAGGCCGATTCCGAAGCCCGCGAAAAGCCCGATTCGAGGGCGCTTCTCGCGTCGAAAACGACCGCATTTCCCGGTGTGACGGCGCCGGTTCCGAGGAGCCGTGGCCGCCCCGGGGAAGGCTTTGGAGTTCAGTAAATCCGGGAGGGCTTATCGCCGTTGTCTCCCCCGAGGGACCAAGCCTCGCCTGAGGCCACAGTGATGGTATTGGTGCCGACCGGATGGCCCGACACGAGCAGCTCGTAGGAATAGGTGCCGGGCGGCAGATCCAGCGTTTGTGGGTGATTTTCGCCGCCCGCGATCTTGATGGTTTGATCGTTGATCGCGAGCGAAGCCACATCCGGCACGAGATAGCCGAATATCAGACGCGCTTGTCCTGCTATCGGCAGGAATTTGGCCTTGGCCGCGGCCTCCGGATTCCGCTGTACAAGGTCGACCGTGGTCTCGTCCTTCGCGCGGCCAAGCTTCAGGGTCGCCGGCCCCTCCGGGGATGTGAACGAGAGCTCCGCCTGCTCGGCCGCAACGACGGCGCCATCTGCCACTTCCTGCCAGCCGAGCTTCGCCAGCTCGGTGCGGTAGAAGGCGAGCACGTCGCTGAGCTCGGCGGGAATGCTGGCCTTGAGCGTGCGCCGGATCGGGGCCTTGACGCCGTCAGCATAGTTGAAAGTGAACTGTCTGTGGCTGATCCGGGTCGGCACGGGCAGATCGGCACCGGGATCGAGCTTGAGCGGCCCGTCCTGCAGCTGCGCCAGGTACAGCCGCGACAGGTGCGGCACCGAGCCCTCGGCCTGAGCCGGAAGCGGGCAGCTTGCGAGAAGGAAGAGGCCGCATGCAAACAGCCGCCATCGTGCTGGAGCTTTCGTCCCGCGCTTGACCATCTTCATGCTCACTCTCCAAAGGATGTCGCGCGTCGCGATCTTCGCGCGATACAGCGGTTGCGACACTGTCGCCGCCGTCTCCAGACGACTAGTCGCCCCACGAACCGGACAGGTTCAACCTGGCCGTTACAGGCAAAGCCGGCGGGCTCAGTACAGCTGGAGCGGCGACCGTACGTTCCCATCGGGTCCCACCGTAAGCTCCCAGGTGTCTTCGGCGGCAATCGTGAGGGTGTCGGCGCGAGCTGGATGGCCTGCCACGCGCAGCTCGTAGGAATACTCGCCCGGCGGCAGATCGAGGCTCAGCGCGTTCCGTTGACCGTCCGCGATCGTGATCGTCCGCTTGTCGATGGTGAGCACGGCTTCGTTGTCGCCTTTATTGTCGAATACCAGCATCGCCTGACCGGGCACGGGCATGAGATTCGTCTTGGTCGCGGCGTCCGAATTCTTCTGCACAAGACTGACCGAGGTGTTGCCGTTCCTGCGGCCGAGCTTGAGCAGGGCCGGCCCCCGCGGGGAGGCGAAGGCAAGCTGCGCCTGATCCGCGGCGACCACCGTGCCATCCGGCTTCTCCTGCCAGCCGAGCTTTCCGAGCTCGGTGCGATAGAAGGCCAGCACGTTGCCGAGCTTGGCGGGCACGCAGGCTTCGAGCGTGCTCCGGAGCGGCTCCTTGATTCTGAACGCTACCGTAGTGTTGAAGCTGCTGAAGCTGGATTCCGCCGGCACGGGCATGTCTTTGCCCGGCTTTGGCGTGAGCTTCTGCCATCCGATCGCAGCCGTGATCCTGGCAAGCGGGCTCGGCGCGACGCAGCCGCGATAGGCCTCCACCATATCCACGAGGCCTTCGGCCCGTGCCGCGATCGGCGAGTTAGCCAGGAAGAAGAGGCCGCATGCAAACAGCCGCCACCGTCCCGGGGCTTTCGTCCGATGCCTTACCCTCGTCATGCTTACTCTCCAAGGATGTCGCGCGTCTTGATCTTCGCGCGATGCAGAGGCTGCGACACGGTGGCCGCAGCCTCTAGACGACTAGTCGCCGCACGAACCGGCCAGGTTCAACCTGGCCGTTACAGGCAAAGCCGGCGGTTCAGTACATCTGGAGCGGCAGCACCTCGCCGGTCGGCCCCACCATGAGGCCCCAGGCGTCACCCGCGGCGATCGTGATGCTCTCGGTGCGGGCGGGCCGGCCGGGCACGCTCAGCGAGTACTGGTACTTGCCGGGTGGCAGATCGAGCATGGGGCCCTTCGGCGATTGCGGACCGCCAGCGCCGGCGACGATCTTGACGGTCTGCTTGTTGATCGTGAGCTGCGCCTCCTGATTTCCCATGTTGCCGAGCAGCAGCTTGGCCTGTCCGGGCTTGGGCATGATGTCCGCTTTTGTCGCGGCATCCGGGTTCTTCTGCACGAGATTGATCGAGGTCTCGCCATTGGCGCGGCCGAGCTTCAGCACGGCTGGTCCCTGCGGCGAAGCAAACGCGAGCTGCACGCGATCGGCGGCGACCACCGCGCCATCCGGCTTCTCCTGCCAGCCGAGCTTGGTGAGTTCGCTGCGATAGAACGAGAGCACGTCGCTGAGCTCGGCAGGCACGCTGGCTTCGAGCTCGCGGCGGAACGGAGCCTCGATGCCGGGCAGTTTTGCAGTGCCGAGTGAGGTCGCGGTGCGCTGCTTCGGCACGGGAAGCGCAGACTCCGGGTCCGCTTCGAGTGGCGCGGACGCTTTGGCCTGCGCGCCAGCCTGATCGCCGCCGGCCTGCTTGCCCGTGGACGCAGGCTTGGCCGCGGCCATGCGCAGGCCGGACCCGTCGGCGCTGACATTCACCTTGGCGCCCATCTGCATCACCGTGAACGAGATCGTCTTGCCGCCCTTGGAAAACTCCAGCACGGCCATGTTCGGCTGGTTGATCACCGAGGGCTGTTCCTTCCAGCCCGCCTGCTTCAGCGAGGTACGGTAGAAGGCGGCAATCGCCTTGACGCTGGAGCTGGAGTTGAATTCGAGCCGGCCGTCATCGCCCTTGAAATCCACTTCCTGCGCGTTCTCCGGCAGCGGCACCGGCGTGGTGCTGCCGGCCTGCGCCTGCAAAGGCGTATCGGACAAGGTGGCGGCCTGTGTCTTGCGACGGACTTCGTCGGCGGCGAGGACATCTTTCACCATCTGATCCGCGTCCTTCATGAATTGGTCGTCGGCGTCCTTCTTCGCCTTGGCGCGGGCGGCGAGCACGGATTCCTTCACCTGCGCGGTCAGATAGACCATCGTGAAGTCGTACTTGCGGCCGAGCCGCAGCACGCCGGTTTCCTCGGGCGAAGAGAATTTGAGCGCGACGTCATCGCCTGCGGCAAGAGGCGCATTCCCCTCTTCCGTCCAGCCGCGCGCCGCAAACGCGCGATGGTAGAAAGCGAGCACGGCGGGCAGATCGGCAATCACGGCCACCGTGATCTCCCGCTGATTCGAGCTGGCGCTGCCCTTGCCGTGGGCCGACTTGATCGGATTGGGGCGTGGAAGGCCGGCCATGTCGTCGCCGGCCTGAAGGTCCGCGGGCAGCGCGAACGGCGCGATCCTGGCCTCGACATTGGTGCGGCCGTCGTCGCGGCGCGTCAGCGTCAGCATGATCGGCTTCTGTCGATAGAATCCATTGCTGTCGTCATGGACGTAAAAGGTGCGCACGCCATTTGCGACGGTTGCATTGAGGTCGGCGTTCGGCCAGCGCGCGGCTGCTTCAGCCGTGAGCGGCTGCCAGCCGATCGCAGCCATTTCCTTGGCGAAGAAGTCCTGTGTCGCATCGAACGACGACGGAGCGATGCAGCTGAGATAGGGACGATTTTCGTCGAACACGATGTCGGTAGCGGTCGCGGGGAACGGCACATTACCGCTGATCCGGTTCGCGGAATAATACACCACGGACTGATCGGGCCGGCCGAGGCCCTGCGTGAAGGAGACGTGCAGTCCCAGCCGTCCCTTCCTGAACATCAAGATGGGGCTGTTTTCTTCGGTCGGCTGGACAAATTGTACCCAGCCGTCGGCACTCAGGAGCTTTCGCGCGGCGGCGGTCGTCGCCGCGACCACTGTCGGCACGCCATACTGCAGACTGTGGGATTCGGTGCGCGCGGCATCCTCCACCGCGCCTTCCAGTTTCGGCAGCGTGCGAACGTCAACCAAGCCGTCATCGGCCCTTGCCACGATTGGGCAACTCGCCACCAGGAAGAGGCCGCACACAAACAGCCGCCATCGTGCCGGAACTTTCGTCCCGCGCCTTACTGTCGACATCGTCGAATCTCCAAGGATGTTGCGCGCCAATCGGGGCATCGCGCGATTGCAACGGCTGCGACACTGTCGGCGCGGCCTCAAGAGACTAGTCGCCGGGGGAACCCGTCAGGTTCAACGGTGACCCTACCGGCGCGCCGTGATGCGCCCGTTCTCGACGTCGAACACCTCGCCGGAGCTGCCGATCTCGGCAAAAGCGGCAGGGTCGGCGCCGGTTAACCACACCTGCGCACCGAGTTTCTGCAGTTCGGCAAACAGCGCCGCACGGCGGTGCGGATCGAGATGCGCGACGACCTCGTCGAGCAGCAAGAGCGGCACGATGCCGGTCATCTCGGCAACCAGCGTCGCATGCGCCAGCACGAGCCCGATCAGCAGCGCCTTCTGCTCGCCGGTCGAGGCATCGCGCGCCGGCATCCCCTTCGGCGCATAGACGACTTGGAGATCGGTGAGGTGCGGCCCGTCGGTGGTGCGGCCGGCGATCGCATCGCGCGGGCGGTTGTCGCGTAGGATCTGGCGGTAGCGGTCCTCGACCGAAGTCGCGGTCTCTGCAAGCAACGCGTTCTCCATCCAGCCGTCGAGCGCGATTTGCGCCGACGGGAACGCCGAGGATTGCGCGCGGCCATTGAGCATCGCGGTGAGCTTTGCAGCGGTCTGGCCGCGCGTCGCTGCGACCGCGACCGCAAGCTCGGCGGTTTCGCGCTCGATGGCGTCGCACCAATGGTCGTCATAATTGCGCACCTCGAGCAGCCGGTTGCGCGAGCGCAGCGAACGCTCGAGCGCCGAGATGCGGCTGGAATGCTCGCTGTCAATCGCCAGCACCAGGCGGTCGAAGAAGCGCCGCCGCTCCGAGGCCGCGCCCATGAACAGGCCGTCCATCGCCGGCGTCAGCCACACCATGCGGATGTGGTCGCCGAAGGCGCTCGCCGAGTTGACCGGCTCGCGGTCGATGCGGCAGCGCCGGCTCACCGCGCTGTCGGCGCGCGGCGCATCGATGCCGGTGCCGAGCGTGCCGAGGCCCAGCGCGCCCTCGACCTGCGCGGAGACCGCCCAGGATCCGTCGCCCTGATTGTCGGCGACGTCCTCCAGCGTCGCCCGTCGCAAGCCGCGGCCCGGCGACAGAAACGAGATGGCCTCGATGCAATTGGTCTTGCCCGCACCATTGGGGCCGACCAGCGCCACCATGTCAGCCGTCGTCTCGAGCCCCGCCGCCCGGTAATTGCGAAACTGCGTCAGCGTCAGGCGATGAATGCGGGAAGGGGTCATGCTCTGTTCGTCGCAAACCGGACTCTTCACCCTCTCCCCTTGTGGGAGAGGGTGGCGCCTCACGAAGTGAGGCGACGGGTGAGGGGTATCTTACCGCGTACTGAGCTTGGCAAGGATGTCCTCCAATACGGCCGCGGGCTGTTGCAAGACATCGTTGTTCCAGTAGCGGGCGATTTGAAATCCTTCGGCAGCAAGTGCGGCTTCCCGAGTAGCATCGCTACGCGATTCTGCGTGCTGACTACCGTCGATTTCGATGACGAGCCGCTTCTCGAAGCAGACGAAATCGAGAATGTAGTTCTTGAAGGGGACTTGTCGGCGAAACTTGACAGTGGAGAGCCGGCGATCCCTGAGCAATCGCCACATCGCAGCTTCGGCATCCGTCGGCTCTCGTCGCATCTTCTTCGCGAATTCACGCAGATGCGTGGCGGCCGGTCGATGATGCGGGTCTTGCGGCACAAGCCCCTCACATCGCACTCTGTTCGTGAAGCGGCGGCGGTGTGCCTTCGCGAAGCGAAGCCGGGTGAGGGGTTGCCTTCGCATTGTAGGTGCGGAGAGAGGACCCCTCACCCGAGTGAGCTTGGGTCGACGAGCGGAGCTGCCCTCTCCCACAAGGGGAGAGGGCACAGCAATGCGCAGCTCTCCCTGGTCGCGAAGCGATGGCAGTGTGCCTTCACTATGCGCCGGGAGGCTCACGCGCCTCACACCCGCATCGGCATCAGCACGTATAGCGCGCTCTTGTCGTCGCGGTCCTGGACGAGGGTCGGTGAACCCGGGTCGGCGAGCTTAAGGGTTGCGACCTCGCCCTCGATCTGGGCGGCGATGTCGAGCAGGTAGCGGGAGTTGAAGCCGATGTCGAGCGCGTCGGAGGCGTATTCGACCTCGAGCTCTTCGGTCGCGCTGCCGGAATCCGGATTGGTGACCGATAGCACCAGCTTGCCCGCGGAGAGCGAGAGCTTCACCGCGCGGCCGCGCTCGCTGGAGATGGTGGAGACACGGTCGACAGCGGCCTCGAAATCCTTCTTGTCGACGACCAGTTCCTTGTCGTTGTTCTGCGGGATGACGCGGCCGTAGTCGGGGAAAGTGCCGTCGATCAGCTTTGACGTCAGCACCACATTGCCGATGGTGAAGCGGATCTTGGCCTGCGACAGCTCGATCGTGACTTCGGCCTCGCTGTCCTCGATCAGGCGCTGCACCTCGCCGACGGTCTTGCGCGGTACGATCACGCCGGGCATGCCGGCGGCACCGGTGGGCTGCACCAGATCGAGCTGGGCGAGGCGGTGGCCGTCGGTGGCAACGCCGCGCAAGGTCGCGGCTTTGGCTGAGCCTGCGGCATGCAGATAGATGCCGTTGAGATAGTAGCGCGTCTCCTCGGTCGAGATCGCGAACTGGGTGCGGTCGATCAGCCGCTTCACGTCCTTGGCGGCGAGGTTGAAGGAATGCGACATGTCGCCGGCCGCAAGATCGGGAAAATCATTCTCCGGCAGCGTCTGGAGCGTGAAGCGCGAGCGGCCGGCACGGATCGCCAGCACGGAGCGGTCGCCGTCGCCTTCCAGCACGATCTGCGAGCCGTCGGGCAGTTTGCGCACGATGTCGTAGAACATGTGCGCCGGCACGGTCGTGGAACCGGCGGTCGCGGTTTCCGCAGGCAGCGTCTCCGTCACCTCGAGATCGAGGTCGGTCGCCTTCAGCGACAGTTTTGCGCCTTCTGCACGCACCAGCACGTTACCGAGGATCGGGATCGTGTTGCGGCGCTCGACCACGCGATGGACGTGGCCCAGCGATTTCAGGAGTTGCGCGCGTTCGACCGTAACCTTCATTGCACTACCCGCCCGATCCCCAGGATGGAAAAGCCGGGCGGCCGAAAGCGGCGCCGCGGCAGGGAAGAAACCCGACAAAGCCGGATCATCCAGCCGATATGATCAAAGCCGCCAGGGTCGCGCAAGGTGGCGCGTAAAGCCATCCGATTCAAGGGATTGGGGTGCTGTTCCCCACGATTTACATCCCGATTTTGCCTCTCGCCCCGGCGGCAAAGCCGGGACGATCAATGCCAGGTCGGAAGGGCCTAGGGGTTTATTCCTGCAGCTGCCGCTTCAGGGATTCGACCTCTTCGGACAGCGCCGTATCCTTGCTGACCAGTGCCTCGATTTTGCGCACCGCGTGCAGCACCGTGGTGTGGTCGCGCCCGCCGAAGCGGCGGCCGATCTCCGGGAGTGAGCGCAGGGTCAGCGTCTTGGCGAGGTACATCGCGACCTGCCGCGGCCGGACCACGTTGGCGGTTCGGCGCGAGGACAGGAGGTCGGAACGGCTGACATTATATTGCCGCGCCACCACGCGCTGGATGTCCTCGATCTTGATGCGCTTGGGCTCCTGCGGCCGGATCAGGTCGCGCACCTCGCGCTCGGCCATCTCCAGCGTCACCGGCTGGTTGTTCAGCTTCGAGTGAGCAAGCAGCCGGTTGATCGAGCCTTCGAGATCCCTGCCGTTATGGGTGATGGTGCGCGCCAGATAGTTCAGCACCTCCTCGGGCACGTCGAAGCTTGCATGATGGGCGCGGGCAGCCGCGACACGCGACTTGAGAATGCCAAGCCGCAAATCTTCTCCGAGCGATCCCATCTCGACCACAAGGCCGCCGGCGAGCCGCGAGCGGACGCGATCGTCCAGGCTCTCGAGATCGGACGGCGGGCGGTCGGCCGCGATCACGACCTGGCGACCGGCATCGATCAGCGCATTCAGCGTGTGGCAGAACTCGGCCTGCGTCGACTTGCCCTGGAGGAACTGGAGGTCGTCGATGACGAGCACGTCGATGCCGCGCAGCGCTTCCTTGAAGGCGAGCGCCGTCTGCGTCTTCAGCGCGGCGACGAAGCCGTACATGAATTTTTCCGCGGTGAGATAGAGCACCTTGCGCTCGCTGCCGGAATTGCCGGCCCATGTCACCGCCTGGAGCAGATGCGTCTTGCCGAGGCCAACGCCGGCATGGATGTAGAGCGGATTGAACATCACGGGATCGCCGCGGCGTCCTTCCGCGACCTGGCGTGCCGCCGCATGCGCCAGCGTGTTGGCGCGGCCGACGACGAAGCTTGCAAAGGTCAGGCGCGGATCGAGCGGCGAGCCGCCGAGCGCGTCATGGTTGGCGGAGACCGGCGCGGTCGCGGTCGCGCGCAGCTCGGCCGAGGGGCGGCCGTCCATGCGCTTGGCCTCGATCGGCGCCGGCGCTTCCTTGAGTGCGATGGTCGGGCGCACAGCGGTGCGCACGGTGAGGTCGATACGATGCACTTCCGGCATCTCGGCCTGCCAACAGGAGAGCACGCGCTCGGCATAATGGGCCTGGATCCAGCTCTTCAGGAAGCGCGTCGGAACCGAAAGCCGCACGCTTTCCTCCTGCACTCCTTCGAGATCCATGCGTGCAAACCAGCTGGTGTAGACGTCCTCGCCAACGCTCGTGCGCAGCCGACCCTTCACGCGTGACCAGCGATCCTGTTCCGATGTCATCGTTTGTAAACTTTTCTTTGGAGATAAGGTTGCGTTGCGAGTGCCGTTGCAGGTTTCCTGCCACGGCACGACCTCAAGCGAATCCATCTTGAAGGCACAGATCAACCGTTCGGCGCGAACGCCGCAGAGCAGACCAGTGATGTCAAGAATTGTGGGGTCGCGAGGTCAGCGCGTACTCAGCGCGCAGGGGCACGCCGGGGGCTGGTCGCAGGACGAACTCGAAACGGCATCATTGGAAGAAGAGATGTTGTTCAATACCGCGTTACGATCGTTCGACATGGTGCCTCCCCGTCCTGCCGTGATTGCTCACGGCAAGGTCCTGCGTGTCGTCTATGAACTTCGCGCAGGAACTCCACATTCCTAGCGCGAGGCCCGCCCGTCTTTCATAGCTTGTCCGGGTGGCGCTGCCCTCGCGCTTGTCGGGTCGCCTGTCGCTGTCTCTCCGTTGCGTGTGAACGCGAGCGAGACACGAATGCCCCGCTTGGAGACATTTGGACAAAGCACTACCGTTCCCATATTGCTATGGGTTTCAAACCGACAATCGCTTGGTAAAGCGCCGCCAACGTGCACACCGCCGCCGATTTGCACGCTCGCCCCGTTTCTAAAACCGCGCTGGTCTCAAGATCGTGGGCGCTGCGGACGGCTTTAAGAAATACACGATGCACGGAGACTCGCAATGAAATTGATTCACAGTTGAGGAGCTTAAATCCTTATCTGCGTTAACGCGCGCGCAGAGTTGTTCACAGGGTCGAGAACCAAGTTTTTGAATCGCCGTGCAGAATCGAAGGCAATGCGCGTCATGTGACAATTATCCGACGGCGCGCAAAAAAAATTTACAAAAGCGTCACGCGAGTGCCGTGTGAGCCAATTTTCCAAATGCTTCCGGTCACTATGTGGATAAGTGATTATCGAGACATCGTTTTTCGAGTCTCGTTTTGCAGGGTAACCCTGCCGTTGCACAACTCCCCTGGATACCATGGCGTGCAGGATGATGGCGGGGCGGGAATTCGTTTTGCCGCGCCACACAGGCTTTTCGCAACTGCGATGAAGGTTTCCAGTGTGACAGAATAGCCAGCAGGTAAAATTACGGGAGGTAAAATAGCGCGCCGAAAAATTTTTCAAAGAGCTTCGATCGAAGAGCTCCCGTCTATCAGCGAGCTCCTGTCAAAGAGCAGGGATCAAGAGCTCCGATGGCGGGAGCGCTGGAGCAGAAGCTCCGGCTGACGCGCTCTGGTCTTCGTCGCGCGCACGACAAAAAGAAAAAGCCCGGCGCATGCCGGGCTTCGTCCGCTTACGCGGTGTTCGTTCAGATTACTTGCCGAGCTTGGCGATCTGATGCGTCAGCCGCGACACTTTGCGGCTCGCGTTGTTCTTGTGAACGATGTTGCGCTGCGCGGCACGCATCAGGGCGGGCTCGGCGTTCGCCAGCGCCTTCAGCGCGGCGGCGCGATCGCCGGCTTTGATCGCCTCTTCGACGGTGCGGACTGCGCCGCGCATCTGGGTGCGACGCGACTTGTTGACGGCGGTACGACGGGCAATCTTGCGCGTCGCTTTCTTGGCGGAAGTGGTGTTGGCCATAGTCTCAAAAATCCTCTGCGGTGACCGGTCGCTTCTTGCTCGGATTAGCGCCGGCTGCTTGAACCGCGAAATCGACGCTCGGTTTTAGGGTGTTCGGTTGCTAAGGCAGTTCTGTTGAGCCCGCGTGCCAGCCTTGCGGCTATTGCCTCACTAAGGCTGCCTCACATGGCTCAAAGAACAGCGGCGGCGGGATTGCGCCCGCCGCCAGTTGGCGCCCTTATAGAGGGGGCCTGCGGCACCGTCAACGGCTTCGGGAGGCCGGAAAACTGCCTTTGGTGGAACGGGAACCGCCGTAACGTACTGACGAGGTTGAATTTCTGCTTGCGTCCCGGTATTGGCTGGCGGCGTTTCGCCCCGTCCCGGCCGGATGGGCATATTAAGGTGATGCATGATCCGCGGCTTTTTCCGACTGATCGGCCTGTTGCTGCTGGCTGGCGGCTTCATCTTCATGGTCTATGACGGCGCCCGCTGGGTGGCGGACCAGACCCTGCGGTTCACCCGGTTCGGCCAGTTCTGGAACGATATCCATCAGGCCAGCCAGCAGGCGTTCCGGACCTGGGTCGAGGCCAAGGCCCCCTGGCTATGGACCTCGGTGATCCGCCTGGTGCTGGACCAGCCGGTTTTCGCCGTGCTCGGCATCCTCGGCATCCTCCTGATGATCCTGTTCCGGCCGAGGAAACCCCTGATCGGCTATTCGCGGGACTGACCGTCCCTTGCAAAGGAGGCTGCGTAACAGGGCTGCCTCTCCAGACGTAAATGCCTATATTCAACAGGTATCGCGAGCACGCCGCCTCAAGCGCCCCTGCTTGGGCGACGGGCAGCTCGTTTCGGAGATCCGACCATGCTGTTCATGCGCAAGACCACTGCACTCCCGAGCGCAGCCGATGCGCTGCCGGGCCGTGCGCAGCCTTTGCCCACCGCCACCACCCATTTCGTCAACGGCCAGAAGCTCAAGCCGCCTTACCCTGCGGGTCTCGAGCAGGCCGTGTTCGGGCTCGGTTGCTTCTGGGGCGCCGAGCGCAAGTTCTGGGAGCTCGGCGAGGGCGTCTACGTCACCGCGGTCGGCTATGCCGGCGGCCATACGCCCAATCCCACCTACGAAGAGGTCTGCTCGGGCCGCACCGGCCACACCGAGGTGGTGCTGGTCGTGTACGATCCGAAGAAGATCCCTTACGAGCGCCTGTTGAAGGCGTTCTGGGAGAACCACAACCCGACGCAAGGCATGCGCCAGGGCAATGACGTCGGCACGCAATATCGAAGCGCGATCTACACCTATAGCGATGCGCAGAAGAAGGCGGCCGACGAGTCCAGGGCGCTCTATCAGAAGGCGCTCGCAGCCAAGGGCCTCAGCGCCATCACCACCGAGATCGCGCCCGCCGGCGAGTTCTATTTCGCCGAGGATTACCACCAGCAATATCTCGCCAAGAATCCGGCCGGCTATTGCGGCCTCGGCGGCACCGGCGTCTCGTGCCCGATCGGCGTCGGCGTGAGCGCGTAAGCCACGAACTCGCTGCACCTCTCCCGCCTGCGGGAGAGGTCGCATTGCATCGTGAGATGCAATGCGGGTGAGGGTTCTCTCCACTCAAAGAGCGTTCATTGCGGAGGCACCCTCACCCCAACCCTCTCCCGCAAGCGGGAGAGGGAGCGCACTGTGCCCGTTGGTTGCACTGTCGCGTCTCACGTGAACTCAACGCTTTATTAACCATAGCCGGTGCAAGACTGGAGCTATCTCGGTTCAGGGGATGGCTCCAGTGCGGGTTGCGCGCGCGTTTCGATTGTCGATCTTGGCAGCGTCCGCCGCGCTCGCCCTTGGCGGCTGCATGCAAACCGTCGGTCCCGTCGCGGTCGCGCAGCCGCGCAGCGATCTCGACTACATGGCCTATGGCCAGCCCGCCGGGCCGCAGCCTGTTGCCGTCGTCGACAATTCCGGTGGCGGCGCCATCGGCGCGCTCCGCAATTCCTTTGCCGCAGCTCCCGCGCCCGTAGATGTCGGCTATGCCGCGCCCATGCCGGTGCCGGTGCGCTATGACGCGTCCTATCACCTCGATGCCGGCGACAAGCTGCGCGTCGTGATCTACGGTCAGGAAGGTCTCACCAACACCTACGCCATCGATGCCGGCGGCGCGATCACCATGCCGTTGATCGGCGCGGTGCCGGCGCGCGGCCGCACCACGGCCGGGCTCGCCTCCGAAATCGCCGCGCGCCTGCGCAACGGCTATATCCGCGAGCCCTCGGTGGCGGTCGAGATCGAAGCCTATCGTCCCTTCTTCATTCTGGGCGAGGTCGCCGCGCCCGGACAGTATCCTTACGTGCCGAACATGACCGTCGAGAGCGCCGTCGCGATCGCCGGCGGCTTCTCGCCGCGCGCCAAACGCGACGTGGTCACGGTGACCCGCAGCGATGCCGGTGGCGCGATGCGCGCCGTGGTGCCGCTCGGCACGCCGCTCGGCCCGGGCGACACGGTGTACGTCGGCGAACGCTGGTTCTAAATCTCTCACCGCCGTCATTCCGGGGCGCGACGAAGTCGCGAGCCCGGAATCCATTCTGCCACGATCTCTGAGGCCCGATGGATTCCGGGCCTGCGCCTGTCGGCGCATCCCCATTGCGCAATTGCGCAATGGGGAATGACATGCTGAGAGAGCCGTTACGGCCCGCGCTGAAGACGTCCGTTCATCAGGGCTGACAGGAGGCTATAGCTGCCGGGACGAAGCGGCCCGATTGACCCAGAACGGACATCGGGCATTCGACTAAGGACATTAGAATTAGTACATTTCTTTTCCAGGAGTGGCTTGTAGGAACCGATGACGGTTCCGGCTTGACGGGGCCCTCAGCCGGCGCGGAAATGCCTATTAACGGTAGCGAAGGAGCGCGCGCATGAAACTCAAGATGTTTATCGGTCCGGATGCCAAAGACATTGAACGGCAGGTCAACATTTGGCGTCGAGAATCGCCAAATTGCAGGATTATCAAGAGCGAAACAAACGTCTCTTATCACACCATCCCGAACCTATCGGGGAACACTGCGCTTCAACAAAGAATTTCAATGGCGATTTGGTATGACGACGACGGCACCGAAACATTGTCGGTGTCTTCTCCTTCACTTCCACCTCACCTCAGAAATTCGAATTAGAGTATCGACCTGGTTCGGAGCAGGGCTTGTCGACTTTTGGCGCATGCCGGCGGGTCGTTGGTCGGACTCCTTCACAGCATCCGTTCCTAGTTCAACTGAACGAGGTTCTCATGGCCAGGCGAATCCTGTGTTTTGGCGACTCTCTGACTTGGGGGTGGATTGCCGTTCGCGAGGGAGCACCAACGACAAGATTTCCTTATCCGGAGCGGTGGACGGGGATCATGGCCTCCAGACTTGGGTCCGACTACGAAATCGTGGAGGAAGGTCTGAGTGCACGAACGACAGCGATCGATGATCCCGTTGATCCGCGCCTGAACGGATCCGCCTATCTGCCCTCCGCGCTGGCAAGCCACCTTCCGCTGGACCTCGTCATCATCATGCTCGGAACGAACGATGCGAAGAGTTACTATCATCGCACGCCATATGAGATTGCGCTCGGCATGTCGAAGCTGGTCGGCCAGGTCCTCACGTCGACGGGTGGCGTCGGCACGGTTTACGGAGCCCCTCAGGTGCTCGTTGTGGCGCCGCCTCCACTTGCGCCCGTAGCCGATCCCTGGCTCCAGGGAATGTTCGAGGGCGGGCGCGAGAAGACGATGGAGCTTGCGACACAGTACAGGTCTCTGGCCAACTTCATGAAGGTCGACTTCTTCGACGCAGGAAGCGTGATCTCAACAGGCGGTCTGGATGGAATCCATTTCTCCGCGAAAAACAATGTCGATCTCGGCTACGCCCTGGCTAACCAAGTCTTTGAGATCTTTTCGCGCACAGCACAGTGAATGTCGGCAGGTGAAGCTTGCACGCCTTCTGCCCATTACTCCCTTTTGCGAGTACACGGCTTAGTCACAGCTCGCGCCTCACCGCCTGAAGTCGAGGCGACCGTTTGGAAAGCATCCGTCGATGCGCGTCGCGTCGACCAAGCGCCCGACCCATGGCCGCGTGATGCCGGGGTCCGTCAGGTTGATGTATTTTCCGACCAGGAGATCTGCGCCGTCACGCGCGGCATCGATGAGCCCGTGCCTTCGGCCATCGTCCCAATCAAAGCGCAGATAGATCCGGTTCCCAGCGACGCGGAGCTCGGCCCGGCCCTGTTTCCACTTGTCCGGGGCATCGCCCAAAATGGTCGGATCGGCGCCGCCGTTCCAGCGGCTTGCCCAGGCGCCGTCCAGAGGATCGGATGATGCAGGGACCTGGGCCCATTGTGCCGCGTTGCCGTCGTCCTCGCCGCCGGCGAGTGTCGCCGTCGCGGCATAGGTCATCACGTCATGGTCGTTGGGTTCCGGCACGTCCATGGTGCCGAACGGGTTGCGGATGATGAGTCGCGTGGTGTCTCGCATGACGATATTCCGCGTCAGTTGGCTTTGAGCCAGCTCTATCGTGATACGTCACGTAGCGACCACCCGATTTCCGCCAAGTGAGCTGCGCTGTTCTCTCTCCTTCGTCATTCCGGGGCGTGCGCAGCGCGAGCCCGGTATCCACTTCGCCACCAACTTCGCGGCACGGTGGATTCCGGGCCTGCGCCTATCGGCGCATCCCGGAATGAGGACGGTGAGAGTTGGACGCTACTTGTGCAAATGCTCGGCAAAGAACGCCATGCTGCGCGGCCAGGCGATGTCGGCGCTGGCCTTGTCGTAGCTCGCGCGCTCGTCGCAGTGGAAGCCGTGCTGAGCGTTCGCGTAGATGAAGACCTCGACGTCCGCCCGCTTGCCCTTGATGGTCTCGACGTCGGTCAGGGGAATGCCCGCGTCTTTCTCGCCGAAATGCAGCTGCGTCGGCACCTTCGGCTTCTCATCGGCAAAGCGCACGACGGCGCCGCCATAATAGCCGATCGCGGCCGAGAGGCCGGAGAGCCGTGTCGCTGCGACATAGGCGATGCTTCCCCCTAAGCAGAAGCCGATGATGCCGACCGGGCCGACAGTCTTCACCGCATCGATCGCGGCCTGCGTATCGCGCAGCATCGCCTCCCAGTCGGGATTGGCGACGAACTTGCGTGCCTCCGCGATCTCGTCGGGCGAATAGCCCGATTGGAAGTTTGGCGAGGTGCGATCGAAGATCGACGGCGCGATCGCGACATAGCCTTCCTTGGCCAGCCGGTCGCAGACCGAGCGGATGTGATGATTGACCCCAAAGATCTCCTGGATGACCACCACCGCGCCCTTCGGCGCGCCAGTGGGGTCGGCGCGATAGGCGCTGAGCTGGAAATTGTCGGAGGCCGTCAGTTTAATGTCGTGTCCCACGAGGTTGTCCTTCGTTGTTGGCTGTTGAATGAGTTGTTGATCCCGAATTTCCGCTCTCTCACCTCATCCTGAGGAGCGCTCCAGCGGAGCGCGTCTCGAAGGATGAAGGCCGAGATGCGAGAGCCGGGCCTCAATGGTTCGAGACGCGCCTTCGGCGCTCCTCACCATGAGGATTGAGAGTTGTGTTACTCCCACATCCAGTTCTCGCCGTAGTCCTCTTTCCAGCCTGCGAGGCGACCATGGCGGAATTGCAGGAACAGGCGGTGGCGGTAGGGGATGAGCCGGCTGCCGCCGAGATTGCGCAAGGCGAGGTAGATCTCGTTGCCGGGACGTCCGCGAACATATTGCAGCGGCTGGCCCAGCGCCTGCGCCGCCTGGGCGGCATCCATCCCGAAGGCCAGCGGCGCGGTGTTCGACAATGTCATGACGAAGGGCAGGCGCGGCGGCGCCCATTGCTCGGCTTGCGCCGAGGCCGTCATCATGCCCAGCGTCATCGCGACAGTTGCGACCATCGTCGGCTTCATCGTTCAGGTCCCTTCGCGGCCCGCTTCGTGCGGCAGATTTGTCAGGAAGGGGACCACCGCGTCAACAAAAGCCTGCGGCTGATCGATGTTGACGGCATGCCCGGCCGCGGGAATCACGACCTTGTGTGCGCCGGGGATTTTGGCTGCCATGTAGTCGGACGCTGCGAGGAACGGCGTGTCGTCGGCACCGGCCACGATCAGCGACGGCACCTTGATGTCCGGCAGCAACTCTATCACCGTCGCGTCGCGCTGGGTCAGCATGCCGCGCGCGGCGAGCGCAAGCCCCCTGGCGTTGCGGTGGCTGGCGGTCGCGCGTTCGCGGGTCGCCGATTGCAGCACGTCGAGACCCTCGCGATCGAGCTTGTCGGCGGTGGCGCGTGCGCGCGCGTTCCAGGCCTCGCGCGCATCGTCCTTCCTGAATCCCGGACCGGTGTCGATGATCAGGAGCGCACGGACGCGCTGCGGATGCGCGCGATAGAAGGCGAGCGACATGTAACCGCCAAGCGACAGCCCGCCGATGATGGCGCGCGGCGCGCCGATCGCATCGAGAATTGCGGCCATGTCGCCGACGGTCAGCGCTTCGCTATAGGCGGCCGGGTCGTCGGGATAGTCGGAGCGGCCATGACCGCGCATGTCCCACAGCACGAGCGAGGCGTGCCTGGCGAGCGCATCGATCTGCCCATGCCACATTACTGATGTCGATGAATAGCCGTGGGTCAGAAGCAGCGGCGGCCCACTGCCGTGGACTTCGTAGTGGATGGCAACTCCGTCCCGATCGATCTGTGGCATCGCGCCCATCCATGTTCGTTTGTCGAACATCCTAGCGCGACGGGTTACTTCGAGGATACTGGCAGATCATTCAAGGCATGCCGTGATGGCATGCATGCATCGCGCGAAGCCTGCCGCTTATTCCGTCAGCCGGTTTGCACCAACGGCCTTGTCGCAATGCACAAGGGCGATGCGTGCATCACGTTTGTTTCGATCAATTCCAAATTGCATTTGCCTCCGCAAACGAACGCGATCATTCTTGCGCGCAAGGCCGATGCCAGCCCGGTGGGTGTCGGCCATACAAGTTGCCGCCGTAAGCGGCTTCATGCACCGGCAGGGGAAGAAAACCATGCCTACTCTCACCATCAACGGGCGGAGTATGTCCGTGGATGCGGCGAACGATACGCCGCTCCTTTGGGCGATCCGCGAGCAATTGCAGATGACCGGCACGAAATTCGGCTGTGGTGCCGGTCTGTGCGGCGCCTGCACCGTGCACGTCAACGGCGAAGCTGTCCGCTCGTGCCAGACCATGGTCGGCGACGTCGCCGGCAAGAAGATCACCACCATCGAAGGCCTCTCCACCAAGGGCGATCACCCCTTGCAGAAGGCGTGGGTCGCCGAGCAGGTGCCGCAATGCGGCTACTGCCAGTCCGGGCAGATCATGCAGGCCGCGTCGCTGCTGGCGAAGAATGCCAATCCGACCAAGGAAGAGGTCGTGGCGCATATGGACGGCAATCTCTGCCGTTGCATGACCTATTCGCGGATCCAGAAGGCAATCATGCGGGCCGCAACCGAGATGCGCACCGCATCCGCCGCCGGCAACGAGCGGAGGCCCACATGAATCAGCACGTGAAGAACGTCACCCCCGAGACGGTTGATCTCAGCCGTCGCTCGTTCCTGGTCGGTACCGCGGCCACCGGCCTCGTGCTCGGTTATGCCGGCGTGCCCGGCATCAGCGATGCGCTTGCCGCACCCTCGAACTTCGAGCCCAGCGTCTGGTACGCGATCTCGCCGGAAGGTCTCGTCACCGTGACCTGCGGCAAGGCCGACATGGGCCAGCACATCGCCTCCACCATGGCGCAGATCGTCTGCGAGGAGCTGGGCGCGAAGTGGAGCGATATGCGCGTGCAGCTCGCCTCCAACGATCCGAAGTTCAACGACCCCGTGCTGGGTGCGCAGATCACCGGCGGCAGCTGGTCGACCATGATGAACTTCGACGCCATGAGCCGCGCCGGCGCCGCCGGCCGTATGGCGCTGGCGGACGCCGCCGCAACCGCGATGGGCGTGCCGGCAGGCGAGCTCGTGGTGCGTGATTCCGTGATCGCGCATCCGAAGTCGAAGAAGCAGATGAGCTTTGCCGAGATCGTCAAGAGCGGCAAGGCGACCAAGACCTTTACGGCCGACGACCTCAAGGCCATCAAGCTGAAGACGCCGGATCAGTACACCATGGTCGGTGTCTCGGTGCCGCAGCTCGACATCCCCTCCAAGACCAACGGCACGGCCAAGTATGGCATCGACGTCATGCTGCCGGGCATGGCCTACGGCAACGTCGTCACCCCGCCGGTGCGCTTCGGCGCCACGGTGAAATCGGTCGACGACAGCGACGCCAAGAAGGTGCCGGGCTTCATCAAGGCCGTGATCGTCGACGACAAGACGCAGACCACCTCGGGCTGGGTCGTCGCGGTGGCCAACACCTACGCGCAGGCCCGCAAGGCGGCGGACGCGCTGAAGATCGCCTATGACGGCGGTCCGAACGCAAAGCTGTCGAGCCAGTCGTTGCTGGACGAGGCGAAGCGGCTCCAGGGCCTCGACGATTCCGGCCAGTTCTTCGTCAAGGACGGTGATCCCTCTGCGGCGTTCGGCTCGGCGGCCAAGGTGCTGGAGGCGGAGTACACCACCAGCATCAACATCCACGCGCCGATGGAGCCGATGAACGCCACTGCGGAGTTCAAGGGCGACATCCTGCATATCTATTCCGGCAACCAGTTCGCGACGCGCTCCGGCGCGATCGCCGCCGGTGCCGCCGGGATCGATCCGAAGTTCGTGGTCATGCACCAGATGTGGCTCGGCGGTGGCTTCGGCCGCAGGCTCGATGCCGACATGATGGTGCCGGCGGTGCAGGCGGCCAAGGCAGTCGGCAAGCCGGTCAAGGTGATCTACTCACGCGAGAACGACATGACGATGGATTTCTCGCGTCCGCTCACCTATCAAAAAGTAAAGGCTGGCATGGACGGCGACGGCAAGCTCGTCGCGCTCAGCCACGACGTGGTCTCGGCCTGGCCGACCCAGCGTTGGGGAATCCCCGATTTCCTGTCGCCCTCGGTCGACAAGAAGGGTCCGCTTGACTCCTTCACCGTGAACGGGTCGGACTTCTTCTACACCGTGCCCAACCACTATGTGCGGGCGATCAAGAACGAGATGGCGCACAACGCCACCCCGTCCGGTCAGCTCCGCTCGGTGGCGCCGGGTTGGACCTTCTGGGCCGTCGAAAGCATGATCGACGAGATCGCGGCTGCGACGGGCAAGGATCCCGCCCAGCTCCGCATCTCGCTGCTCGACGGCGCGGGCAAGAACGACGGCGGCGCGCAGCGGCTGCGCAACACGCTGCTCGCCGCGATGGGCCTTGCCGGCTACGGCACCAAGAAGCTGCCGAAAGGCGAGGGCATGGGTGTGGCCTGCGTGTCGTCGCAGGAACGCGCCACCGCAAGCTGGACGGCGTGCGTCGCGCACGTCGCCGTCGCGCCCTCGGGCGAGGTGACCGTGAAGAAGCTCACGGTCGCGACCGACGTCGGCACGCAGGTGCATCCCGACAACATCCGCGCCCAGGTCGAGGGTGCGGCGCTGTGGGGCCTGTCGCTTGCGATGTACGAGAAGGCGACGCTGAAGGACGGTGGCATCGAGCAGACCAACTTCGACAGCTACACGCCCTTGCGCATGAGCCAGATGCCGGAGGTCGCGGTTGCCGTGATCGCCAACGGCGAGAAGGCGACCGGCGTCGGCGAGCCCGCGGTGACGGTAGTCGCCCCGGCCATCGGCAACGCCATCTTCAACGCCTCGGGCGCCCGCGTCCGCAGCCTGCCGATCACGGCCGAAGCCGTGAAGGCGAACATGAAGGCGTAAGGCAGGCCACCGGCTGCAATTGAGACGATCCGCCGGAGGGCAACCTCCGGCGGATTTTTTTGCGCTCCGTCTTGCCAACACTCCGCGTCATGCCCCGCGAACCGAAGGGGCATCCAGTACGCCACGGCCACTCCGTATCCTCGCACTGCCTCTGGAATACTGGATCACCCGCTTTCGCGGGTGATGACGGCGGGGAGTGGGGCGGGCCATCGCGCGCGGTCTCCTTGGCCGACCTGGCAAATGGTCTCGGCAGCTGCCACGCTACTTTGCATGGGGTTGTTTTCGATATTTTGGATCGGCCCCGACAGCACCCCGGCAAAATCCCTCAAATTTGAGCAAACCCCGCAGGTTCCCGTTCAGCACGCGCATTAAGGGCCGGAGAACCTGATGTCGCTAGGGTGGTGCAGTCGAGCGCAGTGCTCTTTTCGGTTGCCTGTTTCAGTTGCTTTTGGGGAAGCCATGACCGCCTCAGCCAAACCCGCCGCCAAACGCAGGCTCCTGCTGGCCTCCGACCGCAGCGACCAGAGCAGCGAGCTCGCCCACATCCTGCAGTCGGTCGGCGAGGTCGCAACGGTCTCGACCCAGGAAATCCCCGAGCAGCCGGCGCGCGATCTCTCCGGCATCGTCGTCGACATCAATTTGCGCTCGTCCGAGAGCGTGCAGCGGGTGCGCAACAAGCTGCGCGGCGACGCCTATCGTTCGATGCCGCGGCTGTTCGTGCTGGCGGATGCGCTCCACCACGGCACCATGCAGGCCTGGGCGCTGGGCGCCACCGACACGATCTCGCGGCCGCTGCAGCCCGAGGCCATCTTGCAGCGCATCCGCGCCGCGTTTCCGGACACCACCACTTACGACTCCAGCGATCGCGGCAAGACGCTGAACCGCGGCGTCGAGGCGGCGCATGGCGTGCTGGCGAAAATGTTCGAGAAGCTGCCGCTCGGCGTGCCCCTGACCTTCGACGACGTCGTCGCGGCCGAGAGCAAGATCCTCAAGGCCATCAAGCATTCCTCGCTGCGCGAGTGGCTGACCACCGTCGGCTGCCACCATGTCGGCAGCTACCGGCACTGCCTGTTCGTCACCGGCTTTGCGGTCGCCTTCGCGCAGCATCTCGGCATGCGCGAGGACGACCAGCGCCGCCTGACCCGCGCGGCTTTGCTGCACGACGTCGGCAAGGCCTTCGTGCCGTCACAGCTGCTGGATAAGCCCGGCAAGCTCACCGACGAGGAGATGGACGAGGTCCGCCAGCATCCGCGCCGCGGTTACGAGGCGCTCGCGGCGCAGGGTGGCTTCCCGCCGGAAATGCTCGATGTGGTGCTGCACCACCACGAGTTCCTCGACGGCAGTGGCTATCCGAACAAGCTCTCATCGAACCAGATTAGCGACATCGTCCGCCTGACGACCATCGTCGACATCTACGCCGCGCTGGTCGAGAAGCGCGCCTACCGCTTGCCCTTCACCCACTCCCGCGCCTTCGCGATGCTGGAAGGCATGGGCGGCAAGCTGGACCAGCAGCTCGTGCAGGCCTTTCGCCCGGTGGCGCTGGGATCGTTCTGACGAAACATTCTCCGCTGCCGTAGGGTGGGCAAAGGCGCGTAGCGCCGTGCCCACCACTTAGGTCCAGATTCGTGGAAAGAGGGTGGGCACGCTTCGCTTTGTCCACCCTACGGCAGCGTGCCACCGGTTACCCACTGACGCACCGCCCCGGAATGACGACCTGCCTCATGAACGCCAGCCCACCTCAATCCTCATACGACGAAATCTCGATCAGGCTGCCGTCCGGATCGCGGCAATAGACCGAGCGCAAGGTGCCTCGGGCACCCTGCTTGGCCACCGGGCCTTCCTCGATCGCGACGCCATTCGCCGTCAGATGCGACACCACCTCGTCGGGCGTGGACGCGGTAAGGAAGCACAGATCCTCGCTGCCGGCGGTGACATGGTCCGCGGTGAACCACTCCACCTTGTGGGCGTCGCGCGGCCGGACGTTGATCTTCTGCTGCCCGAACACCAGCGAGGTCCGCGGCGCTTTGCCGCCGCCCGGGTCGAACACCCTCACTTCCATGCCGAGGATTCTGCGGTACCACTCGGCGGTAGCTGCGACATCTGCGACGTTGATGACGAGGTGATCGAGGGCCTGGACCTTGACGGACATGCCTTATCCTTTCGTCGCAATGCAGGTAGCGCACTTCTCGTTGCTGGCGCGCCTTGTTACAACGCGCTGCCTTCAAGAACAACAAACCGGGAGAAGACTTCAGATGATCACACGCCGCACTGCGCTCGGCCTGCTCGCCGCCGGTCCGCTTGCAACCACGCCGCTCTCAAGGGCCTTTGCGGCGGATTATCCGGCGCGGCCGGTGAAATGGGTCGTCGGCTATCCGCCGGGAGGCGCCACCGATATCCTGGCGCGATTGATCGGCCAGCGGCTGTCGGAAAAGTTCGGCCAGCAATTCGTGATCGAGAACAAGCCCGGCGCCGGCAACAACATCGGCACCGAGTCGGTCGTCAATGCCGAGCCTGACGGCTATACGCTGCTGCTGGTCAACCCGGCCAACTACATCAACGCCTCGCTCTACGCCAATCTCAAGTTCAACTTCGTGCGCGACATCGCGCCGGTTGCTTCGTTCCAGCGCGTGCCGAACGTGATGACCGTGAACAAGGACGTGCCGGCGAAGAACGTCGCCGAGTTCATCGAATATGTGAAGGCCAACCCCGGCAAGGTGAACATGGCCTCTTCGGGCAACGGCACCTCGGTGCATCTGTCGGGCGAGATGTTCATGGCGATGACCGGCTGCAAGATGCAGCACGTGCCCTATCGCGGCGCCGCGCCAGCGATCACCGACATGCTGGGCGGCCAGGTGCAGGTGATCTTCGACAACATGCCCTCGATCATCCAGCACATCCGCTCCGGTTCGCTTCGCGCGCTTGGCGTCACCACGGCCGACCGCTCCTCGCAACTGCCCGACGTGCAGGCGATCGCGGAAACCGTTCCGAATTACGAGGCGAGCGCGCTGTTCGGCATGGGCGCGCCGAAGAACACGCCGAAGGAGATCATCGCCAAGCTCAACGGCGAGATCAACACGATCATGAAGGAGCCCGACATGACCAAGCGCCTGGTCGAGCTCGGCGGCGAGCCGCTCGTACAGACGCCGGACGCGTTCGGCGACATGATCAAGGCGGAGACCGATAAGTGGAAGAAGGTCGTCGAGTTCGCCGGCCTGAAGGTCGAGTAGCAACCTCGGCTGGCGCATCACGACGCCGACGAAGCCCCGCCGCGAGGCGGGGCTTTTTCATGTGCGGGCCGGAACGGGTTCCAGGCCTGCGCGTGATCACGCACTCGTGCGGAGGATTATGCGCGCGGTCCTGCTTGACGTCCTCGCGCTTCCGCCTATACTAAACCATATGTTTAAGTATCAGGTCGAGACGCTGGACCGAACCTTTGCGGCGCTGTCCGATCCGACGCGGCGCGCGCTGCTGGCGCGGCTCGTCGAGGAGGACGGCCTGTCGGTGAGCGAGCTGGCCGCGCCGTTTTCGATCTCGCTGCCCGCGATCATGAAGCATCTCGAGGTGTTGTCGGATGCAGGCCTGATCGTGCGGGAGAAGACCGGGCGGACGGTCGCCTGCCGGCTCACCGCGCAGCCGATGGAGCAGGCGATGAACTGGCTCAATCGCTACGCGCGCTTCTGGTCCGACAATTTCGATCGCCTTGCAGCTTTTGTGGAGGAAGACCCATGGCCGTCGACCAAGCAGCCGCAACCCGCGCCGGCGAACGTCCAAGCCTCACCCTCACGCGCCGGCTCCGCGCGAAGCCGGAAAGGGTCTACGCCGCGTGGACGCAGGCCGAGCAGCTAGCGCAGTGGTTCGGCCCGCCGAACATGAAGCCCGCGACGGTGCAGGCCGACCTCGACGTCCGCACCGGCGGCCGCTACCGGATCAGCTTCGTCCGCGACGACGGCGAATATTTCGAGGCCGGCGGGATCTACCGCGAGGTCGTGCCGAACGAGCGGCTGGTGTTCTCCTGGGCCTGGCACTCGACGCCGGAACGGGAGTCGCTCGTCACCATCTCGTTCAAGCCCGACAACGGCGGCACGCTGATGATCTTCCATCATGCCCAGTTCTTCGACGAAACCGCACGCGACAACCATCAGCGCGGCTGGAGCTCGTTCTTCGACAAGCTCGACGCTTTCGTCGCCTGATCAACGGAGCCCGTCATGCAGCAACATCGGATCGTTTCCCGCCAAGAGTGGATCGCGGCGCGCAAGGCCCATCTGGCACATGAGAAGGAGTTCAGCCAGGCGCGCGAGCGTCTCGCGGAGGAGCGCCGCCAGCTACCCTGGGTCAAGCTCGACAAGACCTATGTGTTCGACGGACCGGCCGGGAAGGTTGCGTTCGCTGACCTGTTCAGGGGACGTCCGCAGCTCGTCGTACAGCACGTGATGTTCGCGCCCGACTGGGAGGCGGCCTGCAAGAGCTGCTCGTTCTGGGTCGACGGTTTCGAGCGCATGGTGCCGCATCTTGCCGCGCGCGACACCACCATGGTCGCGATCTCGCTCGCGCCGGTCGCCAAGCTCGAGGCGTTCAAGAAACGCATGGGCTGGACGTTCGATTGGGTCTCCTCGGGCGGCAATGACTTCAACCATGACTTTGGCGTGACGTTCACGCGTGACGAGATCGCCAACGGCGAGCCGAAGTACAATTTCGGCACCACGCCGTTCTACGGCCCCGAGCTGCCCGGCATCAGCGTGTTCTTCCGCGACGAGGCCGGCACCGTCTTCCACACCTACTCCTGCTTTGCCCGCGGTCTCGACATGATGAACGCGGCCTATCAGTACCTCGACCTCACCCCGCTCGGCCGTCACGAGGAAGGTCTGCCCTATCCGATGGACTGGGTGCGGCTGCGCGACCAGTACGCGCCCGATGCGGCGAAGGCGGGTTGCTGTCATAGCTAGAGCCCCGGATGGGCTGCCGTAGGGTGGGCAAAGGCGCGAAGCGCCGTGCCCACCGTCTCTCCGAGGTTGCCGACCAAAGAGGTGGCACGCTTCCGCCTTCGCTCTTCGAGCTACGGCGGACAAGTCGCTTTGCCCGCCCTGCGGCCGCTGAGTGGATGGGATCGCCCCGAATACCTAACTGCTACCGCTTCGCGTCGGCCTGCTCTGTCCCCGTGCACGAGATCAGCATCGTATAGGCGCGGGCGTTGCCGGCGATGTCGGTGGTCTTGAGCTCGCCTTTCGGCTCGGCGGTCTGGTAGGGCACCACGGAATTGTCGAGGAAGTCGCGCACCGCGCCGGTCTTGATCGCGAAGTTGATGTTCTCGGGGATCGTTCCCGTCGCCTTCATCAGCGTCCTTGCATCGAGCTTCGCCACGACGACGCCGACCAGCTGGCCGGACGTATCGAACAGCGGGCCGCCGCTGTTGCCCGGCTGGACGGCCGCGCTGATCTGGAGGTGACGGGTGTCGTTGAGGATGCCGCTGAGCGAGCTCACGATGCCCGTCGTGACCGTGAAGTCGGAAGTCAAAAGGCCATGATAGGGAAAGCCGATCGCCACGACGGAATCGCCGGAGCGGATTGAACGATCGCGGATCTTGGCAAAGTCCTTGAACGTTGCCGTCGCCGGCGCCTGGAGCAGCGCCAGATCGTTGACTGCATCACGCGACACCACGCGCAGCACCATCGTCGCTTCGCCGGTGAGGTTGCCCTTGATGTCCCCGACGCAGCCCTCGATGACATGGTGGTTGGTCACGATGTGCCCGTTGGCGCTTGCGACGAAGCCCGTGCCGCTGAAGCTCGCGGTCTTGCCAGGCTTGCCGGCGGGCGGTGCCGCCGGCTTCTCGGCCGTCGCCGGCTTCGCCGCGACCTTGGTGAAATCGCCGGCCTTGCTGAGCCCGTCGGCCTTGACCTTGGTGACGCAATTGGCCAGCGCCGCGATCACGGGCCCGCTCGATGTCAACTGGAATTGCAGGACGGTGTGGCCGGCCGTCGCGACCATCAGGCTCGCCTTCTGAAACGACCGCACGACATTCGGTGGCATGATCGCGGTGAGCATGTCGGATCGATTGGCTGTGGCAAACACACGCGCTTGCTCCTGGCCGTCGAAGATCACGTCGATCGCGGCGTTTTCGCCCTTGTTGAATTTGTAGCCGGGACTGGCGAAGCTCAGCAGCCATGAGCCCGCTGCATTCTGGGCAACGACCAGAATGACGCCGTTGGCATAGGGCGCCGTCGCTGCGCAATGCGAGAACGCGCCGGACTCATCATTGCTGAACGCGCCGCCGACCCAATTGCCGATATTGACGGAGCCGAACGGCCCCGCGGCATTGGCAAACCCGACCAGAACAACGTGCAGCACGCACGCAACGGCCCACTTCAACATTGCAAAGCCCCCGGAACGCTTCTTGTGCCGCATCTTATCTGTCCGATCCGCCGATGCGCAACCGGCAGTTGTCCGGAGCCGGCCGTCGCCCGGTCGGACGACGGCGCCCTTGCTTTTACTTTGCAGTACGGTATACTTTGCATTACAAAGTAAACGACACCCCGAATGGGGGGTGAGGGTGGAGCGAGGCTCGACGTTGCAGATGCCCGATCTCGACAAGGCGCTGGCGGATATCGTGGCGATCCGGAGCCAGATCGCAGCCGGCACCGCCTTTCGCGGCTATGGCCCCGCGACGATGGCCGCAACAGGCGCGCTGGCGCTGATCACCGCCATCCTGCAATATCTCTTCATCGACAACCCGACCGCTGATCCGCTCGCGTTCTTCCTCGGCTGGGGTCTTGCGGCGGCGCTCTCCGGCGCCACGATCTGGATCGAGATGCGCGCGCGCTCGCGCCGCCATCACTCCGGCCTTGCCGATGCCATGATCTACCAGGCGGTCGAGCAGTTTTTGCCGGCCGGTGTCGCAGGCGTGCTGCTCGCGGTGGTGTTGTGGAAGTTCTCGGCCGAGACGCTCTGGCTGCTGCCGGGCCTCTGGCAGATCCTGGTGTCGCTCGGCATTTTCGCCTCCGTCCGCTCGCTGCCCCGCGGCGTGGCGCTTGCGGGCGCCTGGTATTTCGTGTCGGGCTTCGCGGTCGTCGTGCTGGCGAGCCAGACCCACACGCTCTCGCCCTGGACCATGGGTCTGCCCTTCGTGATCGGGCAGTCGGCGATGGCCGTCATTCTCTATGTTGCGTCCGGAGACCATGATGTCGAAGACTGAAAGTGCGCCCTTCTCCTATGAAGGGCTCGACCGCGTCATCCACGAGAAGGCGAGACTCGGCCTTTTGACCTCGCTGATGGCGCATCCGAAGGGACTCGCCTTCGCCGATCTCAAGCAGCTTTGTGGCCTGACCGACGGCAATCTCAGCCGGCATCTCGCCGTGTTGCAGGAGGCGGGCCTCGTCGACGTCACCAAGGGCTACGAAGGCAACCGTCCCCACACCACCTGCCGGTTGACCAAGGCCGGTCGCCGCCGCTTCCTCGACTATCTCACCGTGCTCGAACGCCTGGTGCGCGATGCCGCCAAGGCCGCCGGCCGCGAGGCGCCGCCGCTCGGCCGCCTCGGCATCATCTCGACCTGATCCCCCTTTTTTGACCGGAGACTTTGCGATGCAAAGCGACGTCACGCAGGCAAACGACAAGCTTCACGTCGGCATCATCATGGACGGCAATGGAAGGTGGGCGACACGGCGCGGCCTGTCACGCATCCGCGGCCACGAGGCCGGCGTCGAGGCGATCAGGCGCATCGTCGAAACCGCACCCAGGCGGGGCATCGGCACGCTGACGCTCTATGCGTTCTCGACCGACAATTGGCGCCGGCCCAAGGCCGAGGTCGCAGCGCTGATGACGCTGCTCCGCTTCTATCTTGCCAACGAGGTGCAGAGCCTGGTCAAGAACGGCGTGCGGCTCTCCGTGATCGGCCGCCGCGATCGCCTGCCCGAGGGCATTGCCGCGGCGATTGCCGGCGCCGAGCGCGCGACCGCCCATGGCAACGCGCTGCATCTGCGCATCGCCGTCGACTATTCGGCGCGCGACGCCATCCTCAACGCCGCCGCCAAGGCCGCCGCGCTGACGAGTCTCACCCGCGAGGCCTTCTCGCAGCTCGTCACCGGCGAGGCGTCCTTGCGCGACGTCGATCTCATCATCCGCACCTCCGGTGAGAAGCGGCTGTCGGACTTCCTGTTGTGGGAGGGCGCCTATGCCGAGCTGCACTTCACCGAGCGGATGTGGCCCGAATTCGATGCCGGCGATCTCGCCGAGGCGCTCGCCTCCTTCCAGCGCCGGGAACGCCGCTTCGGTGGGTTGCAGTCCTTGCCGCTGGAGCCCGCGCCGAGCCTGTGATGCGATGCGGCATGGTGGCCGATGCCGAAAAGTTGAGCAGCGTCGCTGCTTTTATCCCTTCGACGCCGGTCGCGCCGGTGCCTAGTCTCGGGCCGACGGGGATATCGATATGCGCGCAGTCCTGGACTATTGCACTGGCGGAACGCAGCGGCAGGCCCCGGCGGGTACGCTGATCCTGACCGAGGGCGGCGCCTCCGGGCACCTCTACGTGCTGATGGAAGGCAAGCTCGAGGTGATCAAGGGCGGCACCGTGGTTGCGACCATTACTGATCCAGGCGCCGTGTTCGGCGAGATGTCGGTGCTGCTCCAACAGCCGCATACCGCGACGGTGCGCGCCAGCGTCGATTCCGTCATCTACGAGTTCGACGATGCCGCCTCGTTCCTCATTCAGAAGCCGGAGGTCGCGCTTCTGCTCGCGCGCTTGCTGGCGCAGCGGCTCAATGTCGCCAATACCTATCTTGCCGATCTCAAGCGGCAATATGCCGGCCAAGGCAACCATCTGGCGATGGTCGGAGACGTCTTGCAAAGCATGATCAACCTGCCGCCGCAGGAGGTTTCGCCAGGCTCGGATCGGCAATCCGATCCAAGGATGTGAGCCAGTCTGGCGCCTCGGCGACCGCCGCCGCGGGCCGCCGTAGGGGTGCATCGAGATCGATCCATTGCGCTTCGCCCGCCGCGAGCCAGAACGCTTTGGCTGCGTCGAGATCCAGCACGATGTGGGTCGGCGGCCGGCCGTGCTGGAGGCCGGCATTGAACACCCAGGTGGTGCCGAGCCGGTCGTACCACGAGCCGTCGGTGATGAAGGGCGATTGGTGCACATGGCCCGAGATCACCATCGCCGGCTGGTACTGCGCGATCCATTGCACGAGATCGACGTCGCCGAAGAAGCGCTTGCCGCCCCAGCTCGTCGGCGAATTCGCCGGCGGCGCGTGATGAACCCAGACCCAGCGCTGTGGCCGTCTTGCGGCGGCCTCGCGCAGCTGCTCGGCGATGCGCGCCTTGACCACCGGGCCGTCCCACCACGGGCAGACCGTGAACAGCGTATCGGCGATCCTCAGGTCGTCGCCGTCGCAGGCAATCCCGAGCCCGCGGACGTCAGCGATCCAGCGCGAGATTTTCTCGCCCTCGGCGCTGCGCTCATCGAGGTCATGATTGCCCGAGCACAGGATGACGCGCGTCCGGCGCGCCAGCATCGCCAGGTATTTTTTCACCACCACGATCTGCGCGCGAAAATCCACCATCGATGAAATGTCCAGCGCGTCGCCGGCGAAGATCACCAGGTCGAATTGCGGCGCGGCGCCGACGAGCCAGTCGAGCTGCGGCAGCGAGTAATGCAGGTCGGCGACGACCAGGCAACGCATTGAAAATCCGTCAGGTCGGCAAATTGAAAATGAGAAAGTGCTGGAATTCCAGCGGTAGGAAAAGCAAGAAGCAGACCAGCGTGGTCGGCTTGTGGCCGCGGCAAATTGGCAGAAGGTGGCCAAAGGCAGGTCGTCAAAGCATGTTGCGGCGCGTTGCCGGCTGCGACTGTCCGGTGTCCCAGGGCTGGACCTCCCCGGCGAAGTCTGATGTCGTAGCGCGGCCTCAAGGCTGGTGATTGCATGACCTCGTTCAAGACCATTCGCGCCCGGGCCGAGAAGCGCAAGGGCGGGCCCAGGCAGCTCGAGAAGCTGCTGCCGGCGAAGCCCGATGCAAAGGCGCTGACAAAACTGCCTGACGATCGCATTCTCGCGGAGATGACCAAGCGGGTGTTTTGCGCCGGCTTTGCCTGGAGTGTGATCGATTCGAAATGGGACGGCTTTGAGCAGGCCTTCCTGCGCTTCCAGCCGGCCAAGCTGAGCTTTCAGCCCGAGGACTACTGGGAAGGTTTGATGCGCGACGCCCGCATCGTGCGCAACGGCGCAAAGATCCTGTCGGTGCGCGAGAACGCCGCCTTCGTGCAGGCGATCGCAAAAGAGCACGGCAGCTTCGGCAAGTTTTTGGCGAAGTGGCCGTCCTCGGACGAGGTCGGCCTGCTCGATCTCCTTGCCAAGCGCGGCAGCAGGCTCGGGGGCAACACCGGCCAGATGCTGCTGCGCTTCGTCGGCTGGGACGGCTTCGTCACCTCCAGGGACGTCGTCGCATGCCTGCGCGATGCCGGCCTCGACATCGCCGAGGAGGTGAAGTCGAAGGGCGACCTCGCCAAGGTGCAGGCGCAGTTCAACGCCTGGGCCACGGAGACGGGCCTGCCCTATGCACACCTCTCGCGCATCTGCGCGTTGTCGGTCGGGGAAAACCGCGGGGAGTGACGACCGCCACGCCGCGGCAGGCGCCGGACGAAGCGCCCAACAAGGAGAACACCCATGGCAAAAGATCTGGCAAAAGATCTGGAAGGCAAGGTTGCCGTCGTGACGGGGGCTGCGTCGGGCATTGGCCTCGCGAGCACCGAGGCGATGCTGGCCGCGGGCGCGCGCGTGGTGCTGGTCGACCGCGATGCCGCAGCCCTGAAGGCCATCTGCAACAGGCTTGGCGACGCCGCGATCCCACTCGTCATCGACCTGCTCGACCCGAAGGACTGCGCCACCCTGCTGCCGCGCGTCCTGGAGAAGACCGGTCAGCTCGACATCCTGCACGCCAATGCGGGCACGTATATTGGTGGCGACCTCGTCGATGCCGACAGCACCGCGATCGACCGGATGCTGAACCTGAACGTCAACGTCGTGATGAAGAACGTCCACGACGTGCTCCCTCACATGATCGAACGCCGGAGCGGCGACGTCATCATCACGAGCTCGCTGGCGGCCCATTTTCCGACGCCATGGGAGCCCGTCTATGCATCGTCCAAATGGGCGATCAACTGTTTCGTGCAGACGGTGCGGCGCCAGGTGTTCAAGCACGGCATCCGCGTGGGATCGATTTCGCCCGGGCCCGTCATCACCGCGCTGATCGCGGACTGGCCGCCGGAGAAGCTGAAGGAAGCGAGGGACTCCGGGAGCCTGCTCGAGGCCAGCGAAGTCGCCAGCGTGGTGATGTTCATGCTGACGCGGCCACGGGGCATGACCATTCGCGACGTGGTCATGCTGCCTACCAATTTCGATCTCTAACCACATCCTGTGGCCGTCCCGCGACGGATCGTCCCAATCGTGCACATAGCGCGGCAATCTCGTGCCGTAAGCGCGGTATGTGCAACCGGGGGCTCCTCGAATGCTTCGCCAAGGAACATTTGCGCGCGGGCTTTGTTCGGGAGTCTGAGCCGGGCGGACTGGCCTAGGGGCCGAAACCCGCCATGGACAAGTCGAAAACCGCATCAGCAAGAAATGGAGCGGCTCATGAAGCTGAATGCCATCCAGGTCAAGGAGACCATGAAACAGTTGGGCGCCCAGGTGCTTCCCGATGGACACCCGGCCGTGCCTCAACTCAACGACCTGTTCGGAGACCACACGTTCTTCGTCGACGAAAGCGGGCTGAAAGTGCTGGAGCCCACTGACTCATCCGAGATGGAGAGCCGGACCGGCGAAGTCGTCAGCCTCGCCGATTGGAGCGATCCGGAACTGACGAGCCTCAGGGCGCACGAGCCGGAGCCCACCGGCGTGATCGTGGTGTTCGAGCCGATCAAGCATTGAGCAAGGCTTTGGCCGGTCCAATCGTGCTTCGGCCCGTTGCTGGCGCACCCGACACGATTCGAACGTGTGACCTTTGCCTTCGGAGGGCAACGCTCTATCCAGCTGAGCTACGGGTGCAGTGGGGCCCCATTTAGCCGATTGGCGCGGGGTCGGCAACCTCTGCCGGGCGTCCTTCTCAGCCCCGGGCGGACCTGCGCCGCCGGGGCCGGAACCTCCCGAATCCCGCGATCAAGGCCGGCAAATTCGGTCTTGGGGGAGGCGGGAAAACGCCGGCTTCAAGCCACCGCCGCCACTTGCGCACTGCTCGGGCCGAACAGTTTTCGTACCTCGGTCGCGGCCTTCGGCGCGCTGAACAGATAGCCCTGCATCTCGGTGCAGCCGAGGTTGCGCAGCATCTCGCGCTGCGCCTCGGTCTCGACGCCTTCGGCGACGGTGGTCATGTCGCTGGCGCTGGCGATGTTGACCACCGCCTGGACGATGACAGGCGCGCCGCTCGTCTCGGCGATGTCGGCAACGAAGCAGCGGTCGATCTTGATCTTGTCGAACGGGAATCGCTTCAGATAGCTCAGCGAGGAATAGCCAGTGCCGAAATCGTCGAGCGCGATGCGCACGCCGATCGAACGGAGCTGATGCAGGATCGCGAGCGCCGCCTCGTCGTCGCGGATCAGCACGGCCTCGGTGATCTCGAGCTCGAGGCGGCACGGATCGAGGCCGGAGGCGGCGAGCGCGCTCGCAATCTTCAGCGCCAGCGTTCCGCATTTGAGCTGCACCGGCGAGACGTTGACGGCAATCCGCACGTGGCGGGGCCAGCTTGCGGCCTCGGTGCAGGCCGTACGCAGCACCCAGTCGCCGAGCTCGTTGATCAGGCCGGTATCTTCCGCCACGGGAATGAACTCGGCCGGCGAGACCATGCCGCGCTCGGGGTGGCGCCAGCGCAGCAGCGCCTCGCAGCCGGAGACCTCGCCAGAGCGCAAATTGACCAGCGGCTGGTAGTGAAGCTCGAAACCGCCGTCGACCAGGGCCTGGCGCAGATCCTGCTCCATGGCAAGACGCGCCTTGGCACACGCATCCATCGCCGGCACGAAGAAGCGGTAGGTGCGGCGGCCTTCTGCCTTGGCGCCGTACATCGCGAGGTCGGCATTCTTGACGAGCTGGTCGAGATCGGTGCCATCCTGCGGCGCCAGCGCGATGCCGATCGAGGCGTCGGTCGAGAGCTGATGGCCGAGACAGTGGTAGGGCCGCCGGATCGCCTCGTGGATCCGCGTCACGAAGGCCAGCACGTCGGTGGACGTCTCGATCCCAGTCTGAATCACCGCGAACTCGTCGCCGCCGAGCCGCGCGATGAGGTCGCCCGGCTTGAGGCAGGTGCGGATGCGGGCCGCGACCGCCTTCAGCAGTTCGTCGCCGACGTGATGGCCGAGCGAATCGTTGATGCCCTTGAATTCGTCGACGTCGATGTAGAGCAACGCGAACTGCTCGCCACCGGCGACCTTCTCGAGCTCGCGCTCGATCTGCTCGCGGAACAGCACGCGGTTCGGCAGATCGGTCAGCGCGTCGTAATGCGCCATATGCGCGATCTTCTCGTCGGCGCGCCGCCGCTCGGTCACGTCCTCGATGACATTGATGATATAGCGCGGCTCGCCGGCCTTGTCGCGGATGCCGATGCGCTTGGAGATGACGTAGCGGTGGTCGCCGGTCCTGGTTTCCCAGGCCTGCTCACCCAGGATCAGGCCCTCGGGCGATTGCAGCAGGCCGTCGTCGTCGCGGGTGACGGTCTCGGCGTCTGCTGGTGGAAGAATGTCGAAGGCCGTCTTGCCGACGATCGTCATGCCCGATTCCCCGAACACCTCCTCGGCAATCCGGTTAACCAGCAGATATTGCCGCGTGCGGGCGTCCTTCACCGTGATCTGCGAGGGGATATGGTCGATGATCTCGCGCAGGAAGGTGAAATTGCGGTCGCGCTCCTGCTCCAGGTTTCGCCGCTCGGTGATATCCTCGATCGTGGCGACCCACCCGCCTTGCGCAAGCGGGGTGTTGATGACCTGGAAGGCGCGGCCGTTCGCGAATTCATGGATACTCGTGGAGACCTTGCCCTCGGCGACGATCTTCATGACGCCGGCGCAAAATTCCTCGACGTTGCCGTCGAACGTCCCGCGCTCCTTGCGATGATACATCGCCTCGTGGATGTGGCAGCCGGGTTTGATGACGTCCGTGGATAGGCCGAACATGTCGGCATAGCGCCGGTTGCAGGTGACGATGTGTCCCGTGGCGTCGTAGAGGATCAGGCCCTGCGACATGTTGTTCAGGGCGGTGTCGAGCCGCAGCCTTTCGGACTCGATCCGCGCTTGCGTCGCGCGATTTTGGCCGCTGATCTGGCGGATGATGAAATAGAGGATGAGTGCGATGATCGTCGCTACGAGCGTGGCCGCGATGATCAAGAAGCGGGTTTGCTCGCGCCAATCCGCAAGCGCCGATTCCATCGTATTGGTTGCGATAATGATGATCGGAAAATGCACGAGCGGCGCGCCGGCGCCCAGCCGCCCCTGGCCGTCGACCGGGCTCTTCTCGATCCGCAGCGTCTGCCGATCGCCCTTGGCCGCGATCTTCTGCAGCAGCGGTGCGTTGGCGTAACTCTTTCCGATCAACTCCTCGACATGCGGGTAGCGCGCCAGCATCGTGCCGCTGCGGTCGAACAGCGTGATAGCCGCGCCGCTGCCGAGCACGACGGAGGAGAAATACTTCTGATAGCTCGCAGGGTCGATCCGGCGCACCATGACGCCGAGGAGTTCGCCCTGCGGGCTGGTCAGCCGTCGCGCCACCACCGTGGTCCACTTGCCGATGAGAAGGCTGCGCACGGTCTCCAGCAGCACCGGCTCGGACTGGGGATTGGACTTGAAAGTCTGGAAATAGGCGCGTGACGAGACGTTGAGCTTCGGCAGCGGCTCGTTTCGCGACCAGTTGATGATGTCCCCGTTGGTGTCATAGATCGCGATGTCGCCGAGATAGTTCACGGCGCTGATCTTGTTCGCGAGCATGCGACGGGCTTCATCGCTCGACATGCGCTCGCGGAACATCTCGGGCGAAGAGATGTCAGGCAGGTTCATCTGCGTGATCAGGTCGGCTGCGACGGTCTCGGAATCCTCGAACTGCTGATCGAAGTGGCGGGTCAGCAGCAGGACCGTGTTCTCCAGCTCGCGTTCGTTGTTGACGAGTGCGCGCTCGCGGAAGTCGCCGATCACCATGGTGGTGACGACGAAGATGCCGGCAACCAGCAGCGCGCCGCACAGCGTCAGCCACAGCACGGGTCCGCGCCGAACGGCAGCGTCCCAGCCGCCTTTTGCGGCCGCGGATATTCTGCTCGTGATCTTGGACGACATCCGGCGCATTCCCCCTCCCTGGGGGAACAGGCATACTATGCACAAATGGCCCAACCCTTAGGAAAGCCGGTTATTTAAGGCTTAATCGGGCGGCGCTATTGTCCGGGTCGATGGCGAGAGCGGACTATCCTGCATCGCCTTCAGCTTGCGCGTTGCACACATGAAACGGAGCAACCGCGTTGTTAATGCCGACTTAATGCGATGCGTCTTTAGCTGGCTTGGCGCCGGCATTGCGCAGGCGTCCGACCACGCCGGTCGGAAAGAAGTAGACGCTGGCAATGAAGAGTAGCCCGAGCCACAACAGCCAGCGATCCGGGTGCAACAGGCCCGGCAGCAGCGGCAGGCCGGCGTCCGCCGCTGCCTTCGAGGCAACACCCATCAGCGACTGAAGATAGTTTTGCGCGAGGATGAAGATGGTCGCGCCGATGATCGCGCCGTAGATCGTGCCCATGCCGCCGATCACGACCATCAGGAGAATGTCGAGCATGATCGAGAAGCTGAGCGAGGTGTCGGGCCCGGCATAGCGTAGCCAAAGTGCATTCAAAATGCCGGCGCTGGCGGCGACCAGCGCTGCGAGGCAATTGGCGTAGGTGAGGTGGAAGACGGTGCGGAAGCCGAGCGCCTCGGCGCGAAAGCGGTTCTCGCGGATCGCCTGGAGCACGCGGCCGAACGGTGAGTTCACCACGCGCAGCAGCGCGAGGATCATCAGGGCTGATGCTGCGAAGACCAGGTAGAAGGTCAGGGTGCGGCCGTTGAACTCGAAGCCCGCAAAACTCTTCGGGATCAGCACGGTGCCGGGTCGCAGCAATTCCGGCAGCTGAAAGCTCCGCCCGTCCTCGCCGCCGGTGAGCCAGGAGAGCTGCGAGGCCAGTACCTGGAAGGCGGAGGCGACCGCAAGCGTGATCATGGCAAAGAAGATCGCCGCGACGCGCAGCGAGAACAGTCCGATGGCAAGCGCCAGCAGCGCCGCGAGCGGCAGGCCGACGACGATACCGGTTACCACCGCCGTCCAGTTCGGTCCCATGGAATAGAGCGCGATCGCGATCGCGTAGCTACCGATGCCGTAGAACATCGTGTGGGCGAACGACACCGAGCCGGTGTAGCCGAGCAGCAGGTCGTAGGAGGCGACCAGCGCCGCAAAGATGCAGATCTTGGCCGCGACGTTCATCGCCTTGGCGCCCGGAAACAGGTAGGGCGTCGCCGCCAGCGCCAGGATGATGACGACGAGAATGAGGGTGAGGACGCGACTCCGCGGCGGGTCGCCTGACAGGATCATCATCGGCTGGTCACCGCATAGAGGCCGCGCGGCCGCCACATCAGAACGGCGACCATCAGCAGGATGTTGGAGACGAGGGCGAGTTTCGGCACCAGAAAGCCGCCGTAATTGGCGACCATCGCGACCAGAAGCGCGCCGATGAAGCAGCCGCCGATCGAGCCTAGCCCGCCGATGATGACGACGATGAAGATCAGCACGGTGAGGTCATCGCTCATGGAGGCGTGGACCTGCTCGCGATAGAGCGCCCACATCACGCCGCCCAGGCCGGCGAGCGCCGATCCCGTCATGAACACGCCGAGGAACAGCCGGCGGATGCGATAGCCGAGCGCCTCCACCATCTCGCGGTTCTCGACGCCGGCACGGATCAGAAGCCCGAGCTTGCTGCGGTTGAGCACGAGCTGGATCGCGATGAAGACGACGAGGCCGACCAGCATCGCGAGCAGGCGGTATTTCGCGATCGCGACGTCGCCGATGATGAAGGAGCCGCGCAGCGAGGTGGGCAGCGGCAGCGGGATGATCTGCGGGCCCCACACGGCATAAAGCGTCTGCTCGACGACGATCAGGCCGCCGGTCGTCATCAAAATCTGCTTCAGGTGCTGGCCATAGACGGGGAGGATCAGCACGCGCTCGACGACGAGGCCGAGCGCACCGGACACCGCCATCGCGAGCAGCGCAGCCGGCGCCAGCACGGCAAGGTTCATCAGAAGCGAATCCGCCTGCATTGCGGCCGCGAACGGTAGCAGGATCAGGGTCGCCACATAGGCGCCGACCGCGATGAAGGCGCCGTGGCCGAAATTCAGCGCGTCCATCAGGCCAAACACCAGCGTCAGCCCTGAGGCCATGATGAAGATCATCATGCCCATGGCGAGGCTCGCGGCGGTCAGCGTCAGCCAGGAGCTGGTCGAGCCGACGAAGGGGATCATGACGAGCGCAAGCGCAATCGGCAGCAGGATCGGCGCGAGGTCGCGCTTAGGCTTCGGCAGCGGATCGGTTGCAGCAAGGTCGGTCATTGATGCGCCTCCAGGCTCAGGCCGAGCAGCCGCTCCTGGAGCGGTACGTCGGCGGCGAGCGCCGCCATCTCGCCGCGATGGACGATCTTGCCGTTGTCCATGACCAGCACGCTGTCGCCGAGCTCGCGGGCGGCAAAGAAATTCTGTTCGACCAGGAGAATCGTTGCGCCCTTGCGCTTGATCTCCTTCAGGCATTCGATCAGCGCCATGACGATCGCGGGCGCCAGGCCCTTGGTCGGCTCGTCGATCAGCAAGAGCTTGCGCGGTTCGATGATGGCGCGCGCGATGGACAACATCTGCTTCTGCCCGCCGGAGAGACTACCGGCGCGCGACAGCCAGAAGCGGCGCAGCGCCGGAAAGAAGCCAAAAATCCAGTCGAGCTGGGCGTCGTCGAGCGGGCCGTCGCGCGCCGCCAGCACCAGATTCTCCTTCACCGTGAGGTCGGAGAACACCGCCATGCTCTCCGGCACGTAGCCGACGCCAAGCCGGGCGATATCGGGCGTGGTGCGGCTCTCGATGCGATCGCCGGCGAGGTTGATCTCGCCGGAGGAGGCCTGCCACAGGCCCATGATGGTGCGCAGCGTCGTGGTCTTGCCGGCGCCGTTGCGGCCGAGCAGCATGGTGGTCTGCCCCTGGGCGACCGCGAGGTCGATGCCCTGGAGGATGTGATAGCGGCCGATATGGGTGTGCACGCCGGAGAGTTTTAAGAGCTCGGTCATGCTGCGCCCTCTGCAGCTTTCTTGGGTGCGACGCCGAGATAGGCTTCCTGCACGATCGGGGAAGCGATCACCTCGGCCGGCGGGCCGTCGGCGACGAGCTGGCCGTTATGCAGCACGATGATGCGGTCGGCGAGCGAGCGCACCACATCCATCTTGTGCTCAACCAGGAGAATGATCTTGCTCCTGTCCTGCTTGAGTTGTGCAATGAGATTGAGCACGACCGGCACTTCGTCGATGCTCATGCCCGCGGTCGGCTCGTCGAACATGAAGACCTTCGGCTCGAGCGCGATCATCAGCGCGACCTCGAGCTTGCGCTGGTCGCCATGCGAGAGCGCGGTCGCGGCGACGCCGCGGCGGTTGCCGAGCGCCACCTGGTCGAGGATGCTATCTGCGCGCGCGATCAGGTCGCGCCGAACCATCCACGGCCGCAGCATGTCGTAATGCGTGCCGTTCGCCGCCTGCACCGCGAGGCGGACGTTCTCTTCCACCGTCAGGTTGGGAAACAGATTGGTAAGCTGGAACGCGCGGCCGAGGCCGGCGCGGGTGCGCAGCGGCGCCGAGTGCTCGGTGATGTCGCTGCCGTCGAACAAGATGCTGCCGCTCGACGCGCGCAACTGGCCCGAGATCAGGTTGAAATAGGTGGTCTTGCCGGCGCCGTTCGGGCCGACGATGGCGGTGAGTTCGCCTGGGCGGAACGCACAGGTGACGTTGTTGACTGCGACATGGCCGCCGAAGCGGATGGTGAGGTCGCGGGTTTCGAGAGTCAGGGCCATGGGAGATCGAGTGAATGATGAGATGAAGATGTATACGCGTTCACGCTGCACTCCCTCCCCCGCTTGCGGGGGAGGGCTGGGGAGAGGGTGTCTCCGCAGACGAGAACCCCCAAGAGGATAGAGCCCCCACCCGACCTCCCCCGCAAGCGGGGGAGGTGAAGCAAGAAAACTCAGCGCTTGTTGCGGATCGGAACGTCCATGTCCTCGATCTTCAGCTCGCGCACCGGCTCGAGGATGGCCCAGGCGACGTTCGGATCGACCTTGACCTTGAAGTGATACATGCTCTGGAGCGCCTGATGGTCCTCTTTGCGAAACACCATCTTGCCCTTGGGCGTGTCGAACTCCATGCCTTCCATTGCCGTGATCAGCTTCTCGGTGTCGGTCGACTTCGCCTTGGTGACGGCGGCGACGACGGACATCGCGGCGGCAAAGCCGCCGGCCGTGAAGAAGTCCGGCGGCGCCTTGAAGCGCTTCTGGTGCTCGGCCACCAGCCAGTCGTTCACCGGGTTCTTCGGGATGTCGTAGTAGTAATAGGTCGCGCCTTCCATGCCCGGCAGCGCCTTGTAGGCCGCGAGCGCCGGCAGGATGTTGCCGCCGGTCGAGAGCTCGATGCCGTAACGCTTCGGATCCATGTCCTGGAGCTTGGCCAGCGGATTGCCGGCGCCGGCCCAGATCACCCAGATCACCTTGCGGCCCGGCTTGTCCTTCAGTGCGTCGAACAGGCGCTGGCCGACGGCGGTGAAGTCAGTGGTCGAGGTCGGCGCATATTCTTCCGCGGCGAGCGTCGCACCGGTCTTGGCCAGCGCCTCCTTGAAGGCGGCGACGCCGTCGCGGCCGAAGGCGTAGTCCTGCGCCAGCGTCGCAACGGTGACGCCCTGCTTGCCGATCGCGACCGCGTTGGAGATTGCGTCCTGCGAAGAGTTACGCGCGGTGCGGAAGATGTAGCGATTCCACTTCTCGCCGGTAATCTGGTCCGCGACCGCCGGCTCGACGATCAAAATCTTCTTGTTCTCTTCGGCGACGGGCAGGATCGCGAGCGCCGCAGCCGAGGACGTCGTGCCGATCGCGATGTCGACCTTGTCGTCCTGATAGGCTTCCGCGAGTGCGGCTTTCGCAAGGTCCGGCTTGCCCTGGTCGTCCTTGGTGATGATGACGATCTTGCGACCGTCGAGCGTCATGGTGCCCTTGGTGGCGTATTCAAAACCCATTTGCAGGCCGGTCTCGGTTTGCTTGGCATAAGCCTCCAGCGGACCGGTCTTGCCGTAGATCAGCGCGATCTTGAGGTCATCTGCGCGCGCTGCGGTGGCCGCGGCGAGGCCAAGAATCGTTGTTGCTATGGTTGTTGTTATGATGACGGGTAAACGCAAGATGATCCCTCCTGATTCACTTTGTTGGGCAATAGCGATTTGCACGGCGCGAAGAACATTGCAATTCGACCTTCTGCCCGAGGCCGCGCATGCAAGGTCTGCATCATTTTTGAGCCTGCCGCGCGCCGCGTGACGCGCCATCATCGCGTGCGTCCGTCCCCTCGACCTGCCGCATATCCGACTGCGCCTCGGCGGCACTCTCGAAGATGTGCGGCGCTACGCCGCGCTTTTCCAGCGCTTCGCCGAGCTTGATGCGCAGGAACCCTGATGTCGTGTAGCGCGACACGCCGGAATAGAAGCGGTCGACGAGGCTACGGACCATGGCCGAGTAGTCGTCCATCAGCTCGGGGAGGATCGAGAAGTTGTCGTAGTTGACGATGGCGTAAACCCTATGGCCGAGCGGGGTGAGCCTGGCCTCGACGATCCGCGCGATGGCGTCGATATCGGCCTTGCTGCGCAGGGGATAGCGTTCCAAATTGACGAAGAACAGGTTCTGCTGCTCGTCCAGCGTGAAGCGCTGGTCGAGCGGGATGGTGAGAAGCCGCTCGCGGAGCTCCATCAGATCGTCGCGAAAGATGCGCGCGTCCATCAGGGTGGGGTCGCGCGGGATCAGCGGCTTGAAGTCCATCAGGCGCAGGATGTCGCGCTCGATATCGATGCCGGGGGCGACCTCGACGAGCTCGAGGCCGTCGGGGCGCAAGCTGAAGACGCAGCGCTCGGTGACATAGAGCACGCGCTGCCCGCGCGCCGCCGAGACGGCGCCGCTGAAGGTAACGTGCTCGACATGATCGACGAACTTGCGTGACTTCGCTTCCTGGACGATCGACAGTCTGCCGTCGCTGACCGCAATGTGCTGCTTGCCCGCACCGAAGGTGCCGACGAAGACGACTTCCTTGGCGTTCTGGCTGATGTTGATGAAGCCGCCGGCGCCCGCAAGCTTCGGTCCGAACTTGCTGACATTGAGGTTGCCGGCGCGATCGACTTGGGCAAGCCCGAGGAAAGCCGCATCGAGGCCGCCGCCATCGTAGAAATCGAATTGATAGGGCTGGTCGATCACGGCCTGCGTGTTGATCGCCGCGCCAAAGTCGATGCCGCTTGCGGGGATGCCGCCGATCACGCCGGGTTCGGCCGTCAGCGTGATGAGGTCGATGATGCGCTCTTCATTGGCGACCGAGGCAATGCCTTCGGGCATGCCGATGCCGAGATTGACGACACTGTTGGCCTTCAATTCGAAGGCGGCGCGGCGGGCGATGATCTTGCGCTCGCTCATCGGCATTGCGGGGAGCGATGTGGCACGCACCCTGATCTCGCTCGAGAAGGCCGGGTTATATTGCGTGCCGAACGTCTGCCAGTGGTGCTCGGGCTTGGCCACCACGACGCAGTCGACGAGGATGCCGGGAATCTTGACCTGGCGCGGATTGAGGCTGCCGCTCTCGGCGACGCGCTCGACCTGGGCGATGACGATGCCGCCGGAATTATGCGCGGCCATGGCGATGGCGAGCGCTTCCAGCGTCAGCGCCTCCTTCTCCATGGTGAGATTGCCGTCGGGATCGCCGGTGGTGGCGCGGATGATCCCGACATGGATCGGAAACGTCTTGTACAGCAGGCACTCCTCGCCGCCGATTGTGATCAGCTCCACCATGTCCTCGGTGGTACGCGCATTCAGTCTGCCGCCGCCATTGCGCGGATCCACGAAGGTGCCCATGCCGACGCGGGTAATGTGGCCGGGCCGGTGCGCCGCGATGTCGCGGAACAGATGCGTGATCACGCCCTGCGGCAGGTTATAGGCCTCGATCTGGTTGGCAATCGCGAGCTGCTGCAATTTCGGGGCAAGGCCCCAATGCCCGCCGATCACGCGCCGGACGAGGCCCTCATGCGCGAAATGGTTGAGGCCTTTATGCTTGCCGTCGCCCTGGCCCGCCGCATAGACCAGCGTCAGATTGTGCGGCTTGCCTTGCGTATAGGGCGCATCGCCCTCGTTGGAGAGATAAAGCTCCTCGAGCGCGATCGCGATCTCCTCGGCAAAGCCGATGCCGACGAAGCCGCCGGTGGCGACCGTGTCGCCGTCGCGGATCAGCATGACGGCTTCCGCCGCCGTGACGATCTTGCCCTTCTCGGAATTGCGCAGGTAAGGCAGAGCTGGGTGCTGGCTCACGGCGTTCCTCCCGATCCCTGGACCGCATGCCGTTGTTGCGTTTTGCGTCGATCTTAGCGCGAGGAGCAGTCCTGGAACAGGCCGCTCCTCGCGGCGCGAGACATGGCTCAGGCAGTTCAGGCCTGAACTATCTTGCGTGTTTCGGTGGCGAAGTAGACCGACACGATGGTGATGATCGCGAGCACGATCATGTACAGCGAGATCGGCCAGGTTGCCGGCGCATAGGCCGTCATCAGGCCGGTCGCGATCAGCGGCGACAGCGCGCCGGCGAAGATGGAGGCGAGGTTGTAGCCGAGCGAGACGCCGCTATAGCGCACCTTGGTGCCGAACAGCTCGGACAGGAAGCTCGCCTGCGGGCCGTACATCGCGGCATGTCCGATGGCGAGTCCCAGCACGATCGCGATCCAGGCGAGGTGCGGTTCCTTGGTCGACAGCAGCATGAACAGCGGGAACGACATCAGCGCGGAGAAGACCGCGCCGAAGATGTAGATCGGCCGCCGCCCGACGCGGTCGGAGAGCGCGCCGAAAGCGGGAATGGTGAAGGTCTCGATCGCGGCCGCGATCAGGACGCCGTTCAACATGTCCTGCTTGTTCATGCCGAGCGATTGCGTCGCATAGGCCAGCACGAAAGTCGCATAGATGTAGAAGAAGCCGTTCTCCGCAAAACGCGCGCCCATCGCGAGCAGGATGTTCTTCGGATACATCCGGATGGCCTCGAGGATCGGCATCTTCACTTCCTGCTTGGTGTCCTTGACCTTCTGGAACTCCGGCGATTCCGCGATGGTGAAGCGGATCCACAGGCCGACCAGCACCAGTGCGATCGAGAACAGGAACGGGATGCGCCAGCCCCAGGCAAGGAGCTGCGCGTCGGTCAGCATCGACGACACCACCGAGAACACCAGCGTGCCGAGCACGAGGCCGAGCGGCGCACCAAGCTGCGGCCAGCTGCCGTAAAAGCCCTTCTTGTCCTCGGGCGCATGCTCGACCGCCATCAGCACGGCGCCGCCCCATTCGCCGCCCAAGCCGAAGCCCTGGATCAGGCGGCAGGCGACGAGCAGGATCGCGGCCCAGATGCCGGCGGTCTCATAGGTCGGCAGGAAGCCGATCGCCGCGGTCGCAGCGCCCATGATCAAGAGCGTCAGATAGAGCATGGTCTTGCGGCCGATCTTGTCGCCGTAGTGGCCGAACACGACACCGCCGAGCGGGCGCGCGATGAAGCCGAGCGCATAGGTCGCAAACGCCAGCAGCGTCCCCATCATGGGGTCGAAGGTCGGAAAGAACAGCTTGTTGAAGATCAGCGCGGCGGCGGTGCCGTAGAGGAAGAAATCGTACCACTCGATCGCCGTGCCGATCAGGCTCGCGGTGGCGACGGTGACGTGCGATGGCTGCTTTGCCTGAAGCTGATTGACTGTGATCGCTCCACTCATCTTGGGTCCTCCCTGTTTTTGCCAAGTGCGCATTTGCAGCATGCGTCTTTGTGCAGAGCGAAAAACAAGCTCCGCGCCAGATGCGATGGAGAAGAGCAAAGTGGCTGAAAACCCGGCAATTCGCGCATCCGCGCCGGAAAGGACGCGCGGTGCGCGGTGTCCGGAGTCTGAGACTCCGGACAATCTCTGTCTCGAAACTCAGACGGAGGCCGGTCCCGAGGCGAGGCCGAATTTGGCGAGCTTCTTGTAGAAGGTCGCACGCGAGATCTGGAGCATCTTTGCCGCTTCCGATATCTGGCCGTTGCTGGCGGCGAGCGCCTGTTCGAGCGTGTGCTTCTCGAACTCGGCTTCAGCCTCGGCATAGGGAATGACGGTGCCGCCGGTGCGGACCTGCGCCACCGGTCTGGTGTCTGCGCCGATGGGCAGGATGCGGGCAAAGTCCTCGCCGGTCAGCCGTCCTGAATCGCTCAGGATCAGCGCGCGCTCCAGAATGTTGCGGAGCTCGCGGACGTTGCCGGGCCAGTCGTAGCGGGCAAGGGCGGCAAGCGCACTCGGCGTGATCCTGGCGTTGACGTAATCGCCGGTAGCGCTGATGTCCTCGAGCAGCCGCGCGCAGATGTCAGGGAGATCGTCGAGACCGTCGCGCAAGGGCGGCAGGCCGATCGAGAGCACGTTGAGCCGGTAATAGAGATCGGCGCGGAAGGCGCCCTCGCTGACGCGCTTGTGCAGGTCCACATTGGTCGCCGCGACCACGCGCACGTCGATCTTGGTGACCTTGTCGGAGCCGAGCGGCTCGATCTCGCGCTCCTGCAGCACGCGCAGCAGCTTGGCCTGGAGCTGGAGCGGCATCTCGCCGATCTCGTCGAGGAACAGCGTGCCGCCATCGGCGATGCGGAATTTTCCCTCGCGCCCCTTGCGGTCGGCCCCGGTATAGGCGCCGGGCGCCGTGCCGAAGAATTCCGACTCGATCAGCGTGTCGGGAATGGCTGCGACGTTGACGCTGACGAACGGCTTTTCAGCGCGGGAGGAAGCGTTGTGAATGGCCTGCGCCAGCATCTCCTTGCCCGTTCCAGTCTCGCCGGTCAGCAGCACGGTGACGTTCTGCCGCGCGGCGCGCGCCGCCAGCTCCTTGGCCTGCGCGATCCCTGGCGTCGCACCGACATAGTCGGCAAAAGTGAAGCGCGCAGCACGTGCGTGCGACAATTGCCGCCGCGCCAGCCGCAGATCGCTTTCGAGCTGGGTGACGCGCGCGAGCAGTGGCTTCAGCCCTTCGAGGCGGTCATAGAGCACGAAGCCGATGGCACCGATGATATTCCCGCGCTCGTCCTCGATCGGCATGCGGGTGACGACGAGCTGCTCTCCGCCGAGCTCCATGATGTCGAGGATAATCGGCTCCCCGGTCTCCACCACCCGCCGCATCAGGCTGTTGGGAATGATCTCCTCGATCGGACGTCCCAGCGCCTCGGACTCATGCGAGAGGCCGATCGCGGTGACGTATTTCTCGTTGACATAGACCACCCGCCCGTTGCGATCGATCGCAATGGCGCCCTCGCAGAGATGCTCCAGCCGCTCGAACAGCGTCTCCATGGCGCGGGCGCGAATATAGGCGGAATCGCTGACGACGGAGGAGGGCGCGGACATGGCGTACCTCGGTGGCTGCCAAGCGAGGCAAGCCCGGACGTTCGCCTGCTTCTTAGCAAAAGGCCAGCAATTTCAAAGGGAGAAAACGTGGTTCGAGAGGGTGCCGCACTCGCGTCGTCCCGGGGCGCGCGAAGCGCGAGCCCGGGACCCATAACCACAGGGAGGGGTTTGGCGAAGACTCGTGGTTACCAGTTCGCGCCACGACTCCTTCCTGGGGCTATGGGTCCCGGCCTTCGCCGGGACGACATCGAGTTTGTTGATGCGCTAACGGCCCCAACCACTACCGTCGCGGGGCTCGCGCTTCGCGCGCCCCGGGACGACATCGAGATTGTTACGCTGACCTCGCCCTTACCGCCGAAACCCACCCGCCCGCGAATAGCCTTGGCGGTTCTGCTGCGCCGGGCGGCTTGCGATGCTGACTCGCGCTTCGCTGGTCGCGGGCGTTGCGAGCTTCAGCTCCTCCAGGAAGACCGGCCGGGCGAAATAATAGCCCTGCGCAAAGCGGATCTTGGTCGCGGCTTGCAGGTACGCCAGCTCCTCATAGGATTCGAGGCCTTCGGCGATCACCGTCATGCCCAGCGCTTCGCTCAAGGATTCGATCGCGCGCAAGATGCCCTGGCTGCGCGGGCGCTTATGGATATCGGTGATGAAGGAGCGGTCGATCTTGATCTCGTCGGCCGTGATGTCGGCAAGGGCCGAGAGCGAGGAAAAGCCGATGCCGAAATCGTCGATGGAGATGCCGACGCCGAGCTTGCGGAACATCGGCAGGATCTCGGACTGGAAAAGATTCGTAGCGACGAAGGCGTCCTCCGTCACCTCGATCATGAAGCGTTTCGGGAAGCCGGTCTCGTCCAGCGCCCGCGCAAAAGAGCGCATGAATTCGGGATTGCCCGCCTGCTTGGCGGCGACGTTGATGCTGATGGTGGCTTCCGCGCCAAAAGTGTCGTTGATGAGGTCGATCGACCTCACGATCTCGGCCAGCACGAGATGGGTGAGCTCGTCGATCAGCCCGAGCTCGACTGCGAGGTTGATGAATGAGCCCGGCGCCTGGATCACACCCTCATCGTCGCGCAGGCGCACCAGCGCCTCGATGCCCTTCACGGCCTGGGTCCTGATGTCGACCTTGGACTGGAAGGCGCAGCAGAAGCGCTTCTCGAGGATGGCGAGTCGCAGCGATTGCTCGATCTTCATGCGCGCGAGCGCCTCGCGCTCCATGCCGGAATCGAAGAATGCGGCGGAGCCCTTGCCGTCGTTCTTGATGCGGTACATCGCGATGTCGGCATTCTGGCGCAGCACCTCGAAGCTGCGGCCGTGATCCGGATAGAGGCTGACGCCGACCGAGGTGGAGGCGAAGATCTCGGAGGAGTCGATGAAGAAGGGCGCGGTGAGGCGCTTCAGCGTCGCCTGGATGAATTCGGCGACCTCCTCTTCGCTCTTGATCGGCGAGAGCAGCAGCAGGAATTCGTCGCCCGAGATCCGCGACAGCATGTCGGTCTCGCGCAGGTCGCGGCCGAGCCGCTTCGATAGCTCGACCAGCAGCGCATCACCGACCGAATGGCCGTAATAGTCGTTGATGTGCTTGAAATTGTCGATGTCGAGAAAGGCGAGCGCAAAACGCTCGCTGCTGCCCTCGCGCGCCAAAATGCCGTTGGCGCGATGCTCGATCACGCGCCGCGAGGGCAGGCCGGTGAGCTCGTCGAAATAGGCCGAGCGAAACAGCTGGTCCTCGAAATTCTTTTGCTCGGTGATGTCGGAGGAGGCGGAGATGAGGAGATCGCGGCCGGCAAGGCGGACCGGACGATGGGTGGTGAGCAGGACCTGGCGCGCAGTGCCGTCATGAACGGATTCCTCGGCCACCACCGGCTGGCCGGCCTGCATCGCCCGCTGGGAGGCTTGGCGGCGCTGCGTCAGGTCCGGCTTCGGCCGGCTGCCATCCATGCCGAGATGGCGGGCGGCGGCATCGTTAACCAGAATGATGTCGCCGCGCGCGTCCTGCACGGTCACGCCGGCAGGCAGCATTCTAACGATTTCCTTGAGAAATCCGAGCTCGGCATCAGCCGCGCCGGAGTATTTGCTGTCGTTCATAGAATTCATGAATCTTGCTGTTCAGGCGCGGCTTTGTAGTGGCGCGATCTTGCAGAGTTCCCTCTTAGTTTTGGTTAAGGGATACGCAGAAATACGGGGCGGGTGCGCAACAACCTGTTGCGCCGGCACGAGCGGCGGCGATCGTCATTAACAGAGCGTCAATGGCCCTTGCGAAACCGCGAGGGATGCGCGCGGCTTGCTTTGCCGCCAAACTGTCAGGATTTGGGAATGCGACATTGCATGATGCAATGAACGCCGCTCTTCAAGTACGAGATCTCGCTCTTGCCGTCGAAAGCCAAGAGTGCGGATTTCAACAATTTGGTGCCGAAGCCCGGCGCCGAGACCTTGTCGACGCTGGGTCCTTCGGTTTCGTCCCAGGTGATGGTGAGACGACCGTCGGAGGCGGTCCACGACACCTGCAACAGGCCGCGCGGGGCCGAGAAGGCGCCGTATTTGCTCGCATTGGTAGCGAGCTCGTGAAACATCAGTGACAGCGTGACCGCGAGCTTCGCCGGCAGGTATAGCCGCTCGCCGTTCAGCGTGAAGCGCACATGGCCGTAAGGGCCGAGCTCGGAGATCAGGAGGTCGCGGATATCGCAGCCGGAATTGTCGACGCGTGCGATCAGATCGTCGGTTGCTGCCAGCGACCGCAGCCGCGGATCGACGCGGGCCCAGACCTGCGGCTGGTCATGCAGCACCTGATGAAGCACCGCGTGCACGGTCGAGAGCTTGTTCTTGAGCCGGTGTTGCAATTCGTCGACCAGGAGCTTGCGATACTCTTCTTCCTCGATCAGGCGCTTGGAGATCCGCCGCTGCTCGATCAGCAGCGAGCGATAGTGCTCGACGCCCCAGATCGTGAGCGCGGTGACGGCCCAGTACAGCACCAGGAGGACGAAGCGCGCGGTGTCGGCATGGGCGTCGCCGAAATTCAGGCTGACGCCGAGCACGCCACCGATCAACGCGGTGACGACGCCGACGCGCAGGCCGCCGAATGCGGCGGCAAAGAACACGGCCGGAAAATACGGCGTGAAGAAAATGTCCGGCCGCACCTGGGCGAGGCCCCAGCGCACCAGCGTCGCGAGCACGAGACAGATCGTCGCAAAGCCGACGCTGAGCGCCAGCGAAGGCGGCGAGATGCCGAGCCAGCCTTTCCGGAATTCGTCGACCAGTTTCATCATCTGCCGCTCGACCGCGAAGCGAACTCGGAAGGCGGGCTGCAAATGAAGGCGATGCACAGGCCGCCTGCGCAAGCATAGCTTGCCTCGGCATTGGCAGGGGGGAATATTGGCCGTTGGAACGACGCCGCGCGGTGCCGGTCGATTGGCCTCAAATCATTCGAAAACAGGAACATCCCATGGGCAGGCTGGAGCAACCAGCGGGAGTCTTTGTCGCTGAACGTGCCAAAATTGTGATCGACTGAGGTTTATACCGGAAGGCGAGGTGCATGCCGGAGCCTTGCCCACCATCTCTTCACGATTCTCAAATTCAGATCCTCATGGTGAGGAGGCGCAACGCGCCGTCTCGAACCATGAAGGCCCTGCTGTTGCCTGTGGCCATCCTTCGAGACGACCGCTTCGCGGTCTCCTCAGGATGAGGTCTGTACGCGTAGCGCAATCACGCCGCCTTCACCACCACCCGCAATCCGTCGCGCGGTTTCGGGATCGGCCACATCTGCCAATCCGGCTTGTAACCGGGCTCCAGCGACACCTCGAGATTCTGCAAAAAGTGCCGCGCAAAGCACTTCGCCTGCATGTAGGCGAAGTGCAGGCCGAGGCACATATGCGCGCCGCCGCCAAACGGGATCCAGGCGAAGCGGTGGCGGTTGCGCTGCGCCTCCTCGGTGAAGCGCTTGGGATCGAAATGATCAGGCTCCGGCCAGATGTCCTTCATGTGATGGGTATAGAGCGGATTAACGCCGACCGCCGTACCGGCCGGAATCGTAAAGCCCTTGAAGGTGAAGTCGCGCATCGCGCGGCGCGGCATCGACGGCACCGGCGGCTTGATCCGCAGCGCCTCCTTGAACGCCATCTCCGACAGCGGCATCTTTTCGAGATCATCGAAGCTCGTCGGCGCGCCGGCCGGCAGCTTGAGCGCCGTAACCTCCTCGCGCAGCCGGCCCTGCCATTCCGGATGCGCCGCAAGCTCGCCGATGAAGGACGTCAGCGACGAGGTCAGCGTGTCATGGGCGGCCATCATCAAGAAGCTCATATGGTCGATGATGTCCTGCTCGGAGAGCAGCGCGCCGTCCTCATGGGTGGCGTGGCAGAGCTGCGAGAACAGATCCTCGCCGCCTTGCTTGGCGCGGCGCAGCGGAATCTGCTCCCTGAAATAGGCGACGATGCGCTTGCGTCCGTTGACGCCGCGCGCCATCTGCGTGCCGGGCAGGGGACGGCGGATCGGGGTGACGGCGGCCGCCACCATGTCGACGAAGGCGCGGTTGATCTCGTCGACCTCCGGCCCGATGTCGGCGCCGAGGAACGACGTCGCGGCAAGATCGAGCGTGAGCTGCTTCATCGCCGGATAAAGCTGCATTGCGCCGGGCCTCGCCTTCCACTGCGCGACCCGCGCCGCGATGCCCTTGTCGAGATCGGTGAGATAGGACTTCATCGGCCCGGACTTGAAGGCGACCGACAGCGCCTTGCGGTGCAGGCGGTGCTCGTCGAAATCGAGCAGCATCAGGCCGCGCGGAAACAGCAGTCCGAGCACCTTGTTCCAGCCGTGCGTCGAGGAGAACAGCTTTTGCTGGTCGAACAGCACGAGCTCGTTCGCCTCCGGCCCGAGCAACACCACGTTGGTCTCGCCGAAGATGTGGGTGCGATAGACCGGGCCGTATTTTGCGCCGGCCGCCTCGATGTGGCCCTTGGGGTCGGCCAGCACCTGGAACGTCTTGCCGATGATCGGCCAGCCCTCGTCGCCCGGAATATGCTTGAGCTCGTTGCGCTTCGGCGCGGTCCAGCTGATCGCGGGCGAGGCCACACTCTGCATCGTCATGGCGTTGGCTCCGGTTGTTGACCGAGCCGGATCACGCGACCACGGCCCGGCTGACGTCGACAGCATAGCACGATTGGGGCGGAAACGATGTGACGGCATTCGCAGGCGAATGCCGCGACGCAGGCCTCAGGCCTGCCGTTTCGCCGCCTCCTTCTGCAAATCCGGTGCATTGACGGCGGGGATTGCGACGCGGCCGGGGCCGGTCTGGTTCAAGGCCTCGGCGGCCTTCTCGTTCTCCATGATCTTGGCCATCACCGCCTGCCCCGCGCGCTCGAAGATCGCACGGTTCTCGATCACGAATTTTTGTGACCTGCGAAGTCCGTCGATATAGCCGTTGATCTCGGGCACCACGTAGCGTGCGACCATGTCCCAGCTCCGGCGCGTGGCCTCCGGATTGGCCCAGTCGTGCACGAAGCCGATGATGGCGCCGACGCCGCCGGACACCTCCATCACGTTCTTGATGGTCTTGACGAGGTCATCGGGCGTGCCGATGGTCGAGGCCGCGCCCTCGACGAAGGCGGTCTTGTCCACGGCCTCGTCGGGCGAGGAGAACGCGGTCAGGCCCGGCCGTTGCAGCGTGCCGACATTATATTCGTTGTGCCAGCGCATCAGCCCGGCGCCGGCCTCGCGGCGCGCCTGCTCGCGGGTCTCGGCGATGTGCCAGGTCAGCAGCACCCGCCAGTCGGCGCGGTTGACCTTGGTGCCGTGCTTCCTGGCGGCATCCTCGGCGAACTCCCATTGCTGCCGCAGCGACATCAGGCCCTGCGTCGTCATCGAGCCCAGCGAGATGATGCCGATGCCGTACTTGCCGGCGAGCGTCATGCCCGACGGCGAGATCTGCGAGGCCACCACGAACGGCATCTCCTCCTGGAGCGGCAGCAGCTGGAGCGCGGCGTCGTTCATGGTGAACCAGTCGCTCTTGGCGGTGACGCGCTCGCCGTTGAAGAGGCGGCGGATGACGGCGATCGCCTCGTCCTGGCGGTCGCGCTGCGTCATCGGGTCGATGCCGAGCGTATGCGCGTCGGATGCGAGTGCGCCGGGGCCGGAGCCGAAGATCGCGCGTCCGCCGGTCATGTGGTCGAGCTGCACCATGCGCTGCGCGACGTTGAAGGGATGGTGATAGGGCAGCGAGACCACGCCGGTGCCGAGCCTGATGCGCTTGGTGCGCTCGCCGGCCGCCGCCAGGAACATCTCGGGCGAAGCAATCATCTCCCAGCCGGAGGAATGATGCTCGCCGCACCAGAACTCGTCATAGCCGAGCGCGTCGAGCTGCTCGACCAGGTCGAGATCGCGCCGGAACTGGAGCATCGGATGCTCCCCGATCGGGAGATGCGGGGCAAGAAAGGCTCCGAATTTCAGGCGCGCCATGGCGTTCTCTCCGGCTGAATTTTCTGTTTGTTAGGTCCGCGAGGCTACGTGCTCGCGCATGCGAGCGCAATCGCGCCGTCTCCCGCGCAGCGGAATGCAGCCATGTGCGAAATCCTATCTCTGAGGTAATCGCGGTGGTGCATCCGATCTGAAACCATCCAGGCAGCGAAGTTCGTCGCGCCACAGCGGCGCGCGGGCGCGGCATCGCGGCACCAAGGTGCTGATCGAGGGCTGCGCTCTTCAGATCGCGGGCCTCGCCGCGCTCGCGGTTCTCGCCGTCTTTGTCGATGCGCCGACGCCGGTCATGCTCGCGCTCACCATGATCGTCTTCGGCTACGGCCAGGGTCTCGTGATGGCGCCGCTTTCGGGCGCCGTGCTCTCGACGGTGAAGCCTGTCGCAGCAGGCTCGGCATCCGGCATGTACGGCACAACCATACAGATCGGTAATGCAGCCGGTGTCGCCGCCATCGGCGCGCTCTATTTCGCGATCGAATCGGTGCACTCATCGCGTGCAGCATTCTTCGTCGCACTCGCCTCGTTTGCGACGTTAATCATTGTCTGCGTCGCATTTCTGACATGGATGCGTCGCGCGCATGCTCGAAGTTGAGGCATTTCGGGGAATCCCCGTGGATTCCCGGGTAGCTGAACGGCACACACACTTTTTATTTTGCGCCGCAGCAACTATTTGCTTTGGGGTGAAGTTGGAAGTCGCCCCATCAGGAGCTGTCGGTGTCGTTAACCAGGAATGTCGATCTCTTAAGACGTCTGCCAAAGCTGAATGCTCTGCGTCTTGCCGAAACGGCACGTGGCGCAGGCGGGCACAGCCCACTCGCGGAAGTCAGCGGATTCGGCGGCAATCCCGGAAACCTGCGCATGTTCGCGTACGTGCCGGCGCAATTGCAGCAGGTGCGCGCGCTCGTCGTCGTGCTGCATGGTTGCGGCCAGACCGCGGCTGGTTACGATCTCGGCGCCGGATGGTCGACGCTTGCAAAGCACTACGGCTTCGCGCTGTTGATGCCGGAGCAGCAGCGCGCCAACAACGCCAACACCTGCTTCAACTGGTTCAGTCCGGAAGACATTGCGCGCGACAGCGGCGAGCCGTGCTCGATCCGCGAGATGATCGCGCACATGGTCACGACGCACGGCATCGATGCGCGCCGTGTCTTCATCACCGGCCTCTCCGCCGGCGGCGGCATGACCTCGGTGATGCTCGCGACCTATCCGGAGGTTTTGGCAGCCGGCGCGGTCATTGCGGGGCTGCCTTACGGCGTGGCGTCGAACCTGCGTCAGGCGCTCGACGGCATGTTTCATTCGCCCGAGCGTCCTGCGCGCGAACTCGGCGATCTCGTGCGCAAGGCGTCCGATCATCGCGGTCCCTGGCCGAAGATTTCGGTCTGGCACGGCAGCGCTGATCGCACCGTCAATCCCGGCAATGCCGATGAGATCGTCAAGCAGTGGCTCGACCTGCACGACCTGCCGCTGGCGCCGATGGCGGAGACCGTCGTCGACGGCTATCCGCGTCAGGCCTGGTGGAATGCGGACGGCGAGACCATCGTCGAATCCTTCGCCATCACCGACATGGCGCACGGCACCCCGCTGGGCATCGCCGACAACGACCATCGCTACGGCATCGAAGGCGCCTTCCTGATCGAGGCCGGCATTTCCTCGTCGTACCATATCGCCAAATTCTTCGGCCTGACCGACTGGATCCGCAGCCCCACGCTGGAGAAGAAGCCGACCGCGGCGGCGAAGCCGGCGCCGGCCCTGTCGCCCGCGCCGCATCTTGCAAGGTCGATCCGCACCGCCGTCGCGGAGCCGCAGCCCAATGCAAAGGTCAAGGCGAAGCCCAGCAAGAAGGCCAAGCGTGGCCTCGACCTCAGTGCCGTCATCACGCGCGCACTGACGGCCGCGGGACTGATGAAGTAGCTCCCATTTCAGCTCGTCGTCCCGGATCTGGGCTTACGCTTGTCCGGGACGAGGCCTGAGTTCGTGGTGGCGCTACAGCCTCAATCCTACGCCGTCTGATCGATCAGCTCGATCGGCGTCACCGTCACCTCGCCGCCGGCGACCGTTCGCGTCATCTCGGTATAGTGCTTGAAGAAATCGCGCGATTGCAGCGTCTTTTGCGCGGCTTCGTCGGTGACGCTGGCAAGGTGGAAATAGCTGTTGTCGTCGCGGTTCTTCATGCAGCGATAGCCGATTTTGCCTTTCAGCTCCGGATCCGCGTTGATCGCCCTGATGAAGCGGCCGATCTCCTGGTGCCAGGCCTCCGTCGTGCCGTTCCTGAACTGGTACTTGATCATGAAGTGCTTCATGTAAGGCTCCCTTCGTCATGTGCGCCATCATCTGCGCCTTGGGAGCAGTCCTGCAAGTATGGACAAAATTGATAGTATGGACTTTTTTGGCGTCCCTCCTATCCTTAATCCTCGGGATGTGAAGGAGGTGACGAGATGGCGAAAGCGAGATCGGCCCCGCGGAGCTGCCCGGTCGCAGCCTTCCAGAAGATGATCGCAGGCAAGTACAAGCTCAGGATCGTCTGGGACTTGAAGGACGGCCCGCGCCGCTACGGCGAGATCAGGAGCGGCCTGCTCCGAGGTGCCGTGGGCAGCGCCGAGATCACCCCGCGCGTGCTCAGCCGCGAATTGAAGGCGCTCACCGAGAGCGGGCTGATCGACCGGCGCGATTTCGGCGTGGTTCCGCCCAAGGTCGAATACCGCCTGACCCGCAAGGGCAAGAGCTTCGTGCCCGTGATATCGGCGATCCGCGATTGGGGCGAGCGGCATTTGAGCGAGCCGGCGGCGCTTGCCGACGCCGCCGAGTAGGGCAGCCTAAAACTTACTGTGTCACAAGACCCCTCATGGTGAGGAGCGCGGAACGCGCGTCTCCGGACGATGCTTTGCATCGCCGGGCGAACCATGAAGGCCCGGCTCTCACCCGCGGGCATCCTTCGAGACGCCCGCTAGTCGCGGGCTCCTCAGGATGAGGGCCGGTGCCTGTGACGCAGTGAAGCTACAGCTCGCCGGTGATGAACGGATTGGTCATCCGCTCATGGCCGATGCGCGAGCCCGCGCCATGGCCGCAGATGAAGCCGACTTCGTCGCCGAGCGGCAAGAGCTTCGTCGTGATCGAGTTGATCAGCGTCGCGTGACTGCCGCCGGGCAGGTCGGTGCGGCCGACCGAACCTGCGAACAGGACGTCGCCGACATGGGCGAACCTCAACTCCTTGTTGAAGAAGACGACGCTGCCGGGCGAGTGGCCGGGACAGTGCAGGATGTCGAAGGAGAGATCGCCGATCGAGACGGTGTCGCCTTCCTCCAGCCAGCGGTCCGGTGCGAAATTGCGCACGCCGGTCATGCCGAAGCGCGCCCCGCTCTCGACCACATTGTCGAGCAAGAACTTGTCGGCGACGTGCGGCCCTTCGATCGGCACCTTCAGTGCGTCGCGCAGATCGGCGGCGCCGCCGACGTGATCGATATGGCCGTGCGTCAGCCAGATCTTCTCCACGGTGACGCCGGTCTGGCTGATCGCGTCCAGGATTTTTGCAACGTCCCCGCCCGGATCGATCACCACGGCCTTCTTGCTGGGCTCGTCCCAGATGATGGTGCAGTTCTGCTCGAACAGCGTCACGGGAACGATGATCGCACCGGCTTTCGCCGCCTCGGATTGTTCGGTTTGCTCGGTCATGGCCTCACATTGCCGATTTTTGGCGGCCCGCCAAGCAAAAGATTCGCGCGGGATCTCGCGGAACGGTTGTCTTGAGGTCTTGAGGGAGGCCGGATCCTTGGACGGCGACCGCAGCGGCGAGGATCTGATTGCAGTTTGTCCTCGCCGCCGCCGCCGGAGCGGCCCTATCGCTTGATCTGTGCCCTGAGCGTATCCCCAACGACCCGGTCGAAAGAGGATGTTCTCGGCGCTTTCGCAAGCTGGTCGCCGACATACTTGTCGCGTTTGGCGACCAGCGCTGCGAGCTGCTCGTTGAGTGCCTTGCGTCGGTCGATCTGCTTGGCGACCTCGGCCGAGCGCTCCTCGGGTTTCATCGCGCGCAGCCTCGCCGGCAGATCTGCTTCCTTGACGGAGGATACGCTGGTGCCGCCGGCAGCGGCGTCGGCCACGAGATCGCCGTCGCCGGTGATGGCCTGCGAGGTCGCTTTGGACCGCTTGTTGATGAAGCTCGCCATGTCGGAGGCGCTTGCCGGCGCCGCGGATACCATGCGCCCAGCTTTTTCCACCTGGATTTCGGTGCGCTTCTGGAGCTCCGGCGACCCATAGGGAATCACAGTTTCGTTGATCTGCTGCTGCAGGATGATGATGTCCTGATCGTAGGGCGTTTCGATCACCACGACCTGCCCTCCGTCCTGCGGTATGGCGATGAAGCGGCCGTCGCCAATCTGTGCGATGTCGCGCCACACACGCTCGGTATCGCGTGCATTGCCGGCGAGCACGGTGTTGACGATGATGTCCTTCTGTCTGGCGACTGCCAGCGTCAGCGGATATTTGGTGTCCTGCGCGTAGTCCATGTGCGGCGGTGCGTCGCCAACGAGGAATACGATGCGTCGCGACTCCGCGCCTGGCGTCCACTGCAGCTTGTTGATGGCGACATCCAGCGCCTCATTGACGCTTTCCGGCCAGTCGCCGCCGCCGCGCGCCTTGAACTCGAGCAGGTTGGCGTAGAGATCCTGGATGTCGCGCGTGAGCTCGATCTTGGTCGTGACGTAGTCATCCCCGATATCGCGGTAGGCCACGAGGCCCATGCGGATATCGGCGTCCGGATTGGAATCGACGATGGCCGTGGCGATCGACCAGATCTTGCGCTTGGCGCCCTCGATCAACTGGCTCATCGAGCCGGTTGTATCGAGCACGAAGGCGACCTCGACGGTCGGTCGTGCCATGGCCGAGGACAGGCCTGCGGGCAACGGAAGGACGGCGAGAGCGAAAGCGAGCGAGTTACGGGTGATGCGTGACCTCATGGGTCTCCTCCAGGGTTTCGTCCCCGGAACCAAGGTTCCATCCGCATCGCGGTGGGCTGAGGGCGGGATCGGCGCGAAATTGCGGTGCGAGTCCGCATCAAACGCCATCCTCGCGGCATGACGCGAACTCGCGTCATACGGACGTCCCATTACCCTGTTCCTCTGAACAGGCGCGCCAGTCCCGCGTTGCTTCGTCTGAGGCACATATTTTCGGGGGAAATCACAAAAGTATGGCTCAAAGCGACGAAAACTGGTGGCGCGATGGCATCTTCTATCAGATCTATCCGCGCTCGTTTCAGGACACCGACGGCGACGGGGTCGGCGATCTCGCCGGCATCCTCCGGCGTCTGGCTTACGTGCAATCGCTCGGCGTCGACGCCATCTGGCTGTCGCCGGTCTTCCGCTCGCCGATGGCCGATTTCGGCTACGACATCTCCGACTACACCGGCATCGATCCCCTGTTCGGCACCATGGAGGATTTCGATGCGCTGCTCGAGGCCACCCATGAGAGCGGGCTGAAGCTGATCCTCGATCTCGTGCCGAACCACACCTCCGACCAGCATCCCTGGTTCATCGCCAGCCGCTCCTCGCGCGACAATCCCAAGCGCGACTGGTTCATCTGGCGCGATCCCGGTCCCGACGGCGGTCCGCCGAACAACTGGCTGTCCGAGTTCGGTGGCAGTGCGTGGGCCTATGACGAAGCGACCGGTCAATATTACTACCACGCCTTCCTCGACCGGCAGCCGGACCTCAACTGGCGCAACCCGGATGTCCGCGCGGCGATGTATGACGTGATGCGGTTCTGGCTGGAGAAGGGCGTCGACGGCTTTCGCGTCGACGTCATCTGGCACCTGATCAAGGACGCGGAGTTCCGCGACAACCCGCCGAACCCGCATTACGTGGAGGGACGTCCGCCGCACGAAAAAATCCTCACGCAGTATTCGACCGACCAGCCGGAGGTGCATGACGTCATCGCCGAGATGCGGCGTGTCACCGATGCGTATCGCGCGCGCGTGCTGATCGGCGAGATCTATCTGCCGCTGCATCGGCTGATGGCCTATTACGGCAACGATCTCACCGGCGCGCAGATGCCGTTCAACTTTGCGCTGCTTTCGACCTTCTGGAGCGCGCGCTCGATCGAGACGATCATCGAGGACTACGAGAAGGCGCTGCCGAAGGGGGCCTGGCCGAACTGGGTGCTCGGCAATCACGACCGGCCGCGCGTCGCAGGCCGCGTCGGGCCGGAGCAGGCGCGCGTCGCCGCCATGCTGCTACTGACGCTGCGCGGCACGCCGACGCTCTATTATGGCGACGAGATCGGGATCAGCCAGGTCGCGATCGCGCCCGAGGACGTCCGAGATCCCTTCGAGAAGAACGTGCCAGGCATCGGCGTCGGCCGCGACGGCTGCCGTACTCCGATGCAATGGGATTCTTCGAATTTTGGCGGCTTCTCTCAAGTTGCGCCGTGGCTGCCGCTGCCGGAGATCTACGCTCATGAGAACGTGGTCAATCTCGAAGCCGACAAATTCTCGATCCTCAATCTCTACAAGCGCATGATCATCTTGCGGAAGGCGCACCCGCCGCTGGTCGTGGGCGACTATCATCCGATCGCCGCGCAAGGCGACCTCCTGATCTATCGCCGGCAGGCCGGCGACGACGCGCTGGTCGTGGTGCTCAATCTCGGCCCCGACCCGGTCGCCGTCACCACCAGCGCGGTCCGCTTCGGCAGCGAGATCCTGCTCTCGACCTTCCTCGACCGCGAAGGCGAGGAGCTCGAAGGCGTGCTGGATTTGCGCGGCAATGAAGGCGTGGTGATCGCGCCGTCGCGATGAAGATTCCATCCGTCGTCCCGGCGAAGGCCGGGACCCATAGCGACAGGAAGAAGTTTGGCGAAGGCTCGTGGTTACCAGCTTTGCGTTGCAACTCGGCCCGGTGGTTATAGGTCCCGGCCTTCGCCGGGACGACAGCTGAGAATTGGCTGCAGCTCGCCTCCATCCTACAGTGGGCGCGCGCAGCGGAATCGGCTAGACTTGCCCCATGGACAACGCTGCCCGCCACATCGCACTCGTGCCGCCGACCGACGGCCGCCAGTCCGAAACCGCGCTCGCGGTCGCGCGCGGCACGGCGCGGCTGTTGCGATCGCTCGGCTTCTCCTGCGTCAGCGAACTGCCGCTGCCGTCGGGCCGTCGTGCCGATCTCGTCGCGCTGAACGAGCGCGGCGAGATCTGGATCGTCGAGATCAAGTCATCGGTCGAGGATCTGCGCAGCGACCAGAAATGGCACGAGTATCGCGCCCATTGCGACCGGCTGTTCTTCGCCTTCACGCAGGACCTTCCTTGCGAGATTTTCCCACAAGATACCGGCCTGATCATCGCGGATGCCTATGGCGCGCATCTCCACTGCGAGGCGCCCGAGCACAAGCTGCCGGCCCCCACCCGCAAGCAGATGACGGTGCGTTTTGCGATGGCGGCTGCGCTCCGGATCAATCGCTTGGTCGATCCGCAGGGCCATGCGGAGTTTTGGGAGTAGCGGCGATCTCGTAAGGTGGGCAAAGGCGCGTAGCGCCGCGCCCACCTCTTCTGCCTCAATGCTGGATGGTCCAAGTGGTGGGCACGCTTCGCTTTGCCCACCCTACAGCATGCGGAACTACCGCGGCGCGCGCTTGGCCAGGATTCGCTGCAGGGTGCGGCGGTGCATGTTGAGGCGGCGCGCGGTTTCCGAGACGTTGCGGTTGCACATCTCGTAGATGCGCTGGATGTGCTCCCAGCGCACGCGGTCGGCCGACATCGGGTTCGCCGGCAGCTCGGACTTTTCAGTGCCGGTTGAAAGCAAGGCGGCGACGACGTCGTCGGCGTCGGCCGGCTTGGAGAGATAATCGATCGCGCCCATCTTCACCGCGGTCACGGCGGTGGCAATGTTGCCATAGCCGGTGAGCACGATGGCGCGCGCGTCGGGGCGCTTCTTCTTCAGCGCCGAGACCACGTCGAGGCCGTTGCCGTCGCCGAGTCGCAAGTCCACCACCGCGAAGGCAGGCGCGGCCTTGCCGATCTCTGCCAATCCATCCGAGACGGTATCGCAGGAGGTCACGGTGAAGCCGCGCGTCTCCATGGCGCGCGACAGCCGCTCCAGAAACGGCTTGTCGTCCTCGACGATCAGCAGTGAGCGGTCGGCCTGTTCATTCAGTTCGGCGATGGCGTTCAAGGTTTTGTCCTCTCTCCAACGCTGGAACATATGGCGTTGCAATCGTGCGCTGCCAAGGTCGCCGAAAGTCGACCGGTTATGCAGTGCGACGCAACGTCGCGGTCTATCCTATTGTTTCTTCGATCGTCTCGGTAGCCTCAAATCGCTCGCGCGGCCATGCGATCTGCACCACGGCGCCATGCTCGGGGAACGTCCGATTGGTAAACGAGACTTTCGCGCCCGTGCGCTCCAGAAGCGTGCGCGCGATGAACACCCCGAGCCCCAGGCCGCGACGCTCGCCTCCACCGTCATCCTGCAAGCGCCGGCGCGACAGATAGGGCTCGCCGATCCGGTTCAAGATATCAGGGGGAATGCCGGGTCCGTCGTCGGAGATCAGGATCTCGAGACTGTCATTGTTCCACCAGGCGTTCACCTCGACGGTGGTATGGGCAAAATCGACAGCATTTTCGACGATATTGCCGACGCCATAGAGGATCGCGGGATTGCGCGAGCCGACCGGTTCCATGGTCGCCGCCACCGCGATCCGCACCTTGATGGCGACACCGAAATCGCGGTGCGGTGCCACGACCTCCTCGATCAGCTCGGACAGCTTCATGCGATCGAACGGCGCGCCGGTGGAGGAGAGCTGGGTGATCTTGCTCAGGATGTCGCGGCAACGCTGCGTCTGCTCGCGCAGGGTTTTCAGATCGGCGGCAAAGGTTGCGTCCTTCACCGTCTTCTCCAGTTCGCGCGAGATCAGGAAGATCGTCGCCAGCGGCGTGCCGAGCTCATGCGCGGCCGCCGCCGCAAGCCCGTCGAGCTGGGTCAGATGCTGCTCGCGCGTCAGCACCAGCTCGGTCGCGGCGAGCGCGTCCGCGAGCTTGCGCGCCTCTTCCGTCACCTGGAAGGAGTAGAGGCTGGTGACGCCGATTGCGAGCACGATCGAAAGCCAGACGCCGACCAGATAGATCGGCGGCAGCACCAGGGGATCGTCGGTGTCCCAGGGCAGCGGCAGATGAAAGAAGACCAGGACCGACGCGCAGGCGACCGCCAGCAGGCCGAGGCCGAAGGTGAGCCGCGCCGGCAGCGCGGTCGCCGAGATCAGGACCGGGGCCAGGAACAGGAATGAGAACGGGTTCTGCAATCCGCCGGTGAAGAACAAGAGCCCAGCCAATTCCACGATGTTCAGCGCCAGCAGTGCGGCCGCATGGACGCCCTCCAGCCGCCGCATCGGATTGACCGCCGTTTGCAGGGCGAGGTTGAGCGCCGCCGACAGCCCGATGATGGTGACGCAGGGGATGATCGGAACGTTGAATTCCAGCCCCTGCGCCACGATGAAGATGGCGGCGAGCTGGCCGAGCACCGCCAGCCAGCGCAGCCGCAGGATCGTATCCAGGCGGATATGCCGCCGCGAATGGCGAAACTCGGAAGCGGCAATTTCAGTCATATCGGCCAATTGGGCACTGCCTTCTCAGGTCACAAACGCGGGTGGCTCACACAATCCGTCTGGTTACAAGTCTTGCGCTTGCCGCCGCAATAGCAGAAGAACGCCCAGCATGACCGAGAATGACAAGGCTTCAAGTCGGCTGACTGTCGCGGACAGCACACTGTCCGCGGCGATCGAGGTCGACCATCTCGTCAAGTTCTACAAGCAGACCCGCGCGGTCGACGACATTTCTTTTTCGCTTCCGCGCGGCAGCATCACGGGTCTGCTCGGCGGCAACGGCGCCGGCAAGACCACGACGATCGCGATGATCATGGGTCTCGTGCTGCCGACCTCCGGCCGCGTGCGGGTGCTCGGGCATCGGATGCCGGAAGAGAGCGCCGATGTGCTCGGGCGGATGAATTTCGAAAGCCCCTATGTCGACATGCCGATGCGGCTCACGGTGCGGCAGAATCTGACGATTTTCGGCAAGCTCTATGCGGTGAAGGATCTGTCCGGTCGCATCGCGCAGCTTGCCGACGATCTCGATCTCAACGAATTCATCGACCGGGCCAACGGCAAGCTCTCGGCCGGGCAGAAGACCCGCGTTGCGCTTGCGAAGGCGCTGATCAACCAGCCCGAGCTGCTGCTGCTGGACGAGCCGACGGCCTCGCTCGACCCCGACACGGCCGACTGGGTGCGGGCGCATCTCGAGGCCTACCGCAAGGCCCATAACGCCACCATCCTGCTCGCCTCGCACAACATGCTCGAGGTCGAGCGTCTCTGCGACCGCGTCATCATCATGAAGCGCGGCCGCATCGAGGATGACGACACGCCCGACGCCATCATGGCCCGCTACAACCGCGCCACGTTGGAAGAGGTGTTTCTCGACGTCGCGCGCGGCCGCAGCAACGGAGCGGCGCGGGAGGCGGTGCGATGAGCGAGATTTCCCTCCATCGCGGCCTGGCGATGCATCGCATCAATGCGATGATCCTGCGCTACTGGTACCTGTTGATGTCGTCATGGCCGCGGCTTCTGGAGCTGCTCTACTGGCCGGCGCTCCAGGTCATCACCTGGGGCTTCATCCAGCTCTATATCGCGCAAAACGCCAATTTCTTCGCGCGGGCCGGCGGCACGCTGATCGGCGCCGTCATCCTCTGGGACATCCTGTTCCGAGGCCAGCTCGGCTTCTCCATCTCGTTCCTGGAGGAGATGTGGGCGCGCAACATCGGCAATCTCATGATGAGCCCGCTTAAGCCGATCGAGTTCCTGCTCGCGCTCATGGTCATGAGCCTGATCCGGCTCGCGATCGGCGTCATCCCGATGACGCTGCTCGCGCTGTTTCTGTTTCACTTCAATTTCTACAGCCTCGGCCTGCCGCTGATCGCCTTCTTCTGCAATCTGATCTTCACGAGCTGGGCGGTCGGCATCTTCGTTTCCGGCCTGGTGTTACGGAACGGGCTCGGGGCCGAAAGCATCGTCTGGACCTTGATGTTCGCGATCATGCCGCTCGCCTGCATTTACTATCCCGTCAGCGTGCTGCCGCCCTGGCTGCAGATTGTCGCCTGGACGCTGCCGCCGACCTATGTGTTCGAGGGAATGCGGGCGCTCCTGATCGAGCACAGCTTCCGCGCCGACCTGATGCTCGATGCGCTCGCCATCAATGCGGGCCTTCTGGCGGCGTCTTTCTGGGCATTCCTTGCCCTTTTGCGCAGCGCCAAGAAGCACGGCTCGCTGCTGTCCAGCGGCGAATAGTTTCAATTTCCCGTGGATTCAGGCTCGTTTTTGCGACTTCGGACCCGTACATGTACGGAACCATGCATTGACGCAATATTACGCATTCGGCAGTATGCTGCGATGCGAGAGGATGTACGATAATGCCCATTGGTGAGTTTGGCGGCGCACCGCCCCTAGTGGCCGAAGGCAGTCCGGTCTTAACGACGCCGATGTACTGGATGTACGAGATGGCGCATGCCTCTCTCAATCCAGCGCGCGCCGTCACCGACGCCACCAAGATCCTGTTTCAGAATCCCCTGAATCCGTGGTCGCACACCGATGTCGGCAAATCGCTGGCCGCGGCCTGCGAATTGTTCGAGCGCACCACGCGCCGCTACGGCAAGCCGGAATGGGGGCTCGACGACACCGAAGTCAACGGCATACGTGTTCCCGTCGAGGTCCGCCCGGTCTGGGAAAAACCGTTTTGCCGGCTGCTCTATTTCGATCGCAAATTCACCCGTCCGCTGCGCAGCCCTCAGCCGCGCGTCCTGATCGTGGCGCCGATGTCCGGCCATTACGCGACGCTGCTTCGCGGCACTGTCGAGGCCCTGCTGCCCGCGCATGAGGTCTACATCACCGATTGGGCCGACGCTCGCATGGTCCCCCTGAGCGAAGGCCGCTTCGATCTCGACGACTACATCGACTACGTCATCGAGATGCTGCATGTGCTCGGCGGCAACACCCATGTGATGGCGGTGTGCCAGCCTTCCGTCCCCGTCGTCGCGGCCGTCTCGATCATGGAGGCGCGGCGCGACCCGTTCGTGCCGACCTCGATGACGCTGATGGGCGGCCCGATCGACACCCGCCGCAATCCGACCGCGGTGAACAAGGTTGCCGAAGAGCGCGGCATCGACTGGTTCCGCAACCACGTCATCACCAAGGTGCCGTTCCCGCATCCCGGCATGATGCGCGACGTCTATCCGGGCTTTTTGCAGCTCAACGGCTTCATCAGCATGAATCTCGACCGGCATATGGATGCGCACAAGCAGCTGTTTGCCCATCTGGTGAAGGGCGACGGCGATCTCGTCGACAAGCACCGCGACTTCTACGACGAATATCTCGCGGTGATGGACCTGACCGCGGAGTATTACCTGCAGACGGTCGATACCGTGTTCGTCAAGCACGCGCTGCCGAAGGGTGAGATGACCCATCGCGGCACGCGGGTTGATCCCACCAAGATCACGCGTGTTGCGCTGATGACGGTGGAAGGCGAGAACGACGACATCTCGGGTCTCGGTCAGACCGAAGCGACGCATGGTTTGTGCAGCTCGATCCCCGAAAATCGCCGCGTGCATTACGTGCAGAAGGGCGTCGGACATTACGGCGTGTTCAATGGCTCGCGCTTCAAGTCGGAAATCGTGCCGCGTATCCACGATTTCATGATTTCGGCGGCGAATCCGAAGGCTTCACTGGCGCTGGCGGCCGAATAGGCCGCTTTTTCGGGTTTCCCGCGTCCGCCAGGGCCTTCCGACGGGCCCGGGTTCCCGTCGGATTCGCGGTATTTAGGTAGCCTCCTAGGAGTGAGTGCGGCCTCAGATTTTGGGGCCCCAGCATGCGTCCAGCGGGGGCGAAAAAATCGGGTTCCAACCCCAGTCTGTAGGGCCTCCCGGGCTGCCAACCCCTGTATATTGGGCAAATGATTTGTTTTTGCGCCGAGCGCTTTCCGTGGCGGCGGTTATGGCAGAATCCGGGCGAACTCCTGCTCCCCGGACTGACAGACATGGCCACTCGCGCGCTCCTTTATCGGCGGCCCCACGAACCCAAGACCTTTGTGATCCACCACGGGTCGCAATTCTTTGCGATAAGGCTGCGCCGACACCGTCGCGCGCGGCGCTATACGCTTCGAATTCATCCGAGCGATCGCGAAGCGATCCTCACAATGCCGCCGCGTGGCACGCTCGCGGAGGCAAAAGACTTCGCGCAGCGTCACGGTGCATGGATAGCCGCGCGCCTTGGCCGCTTGCCCAAGGCCGCGCCGTTCCAGACGGGCACCGTGATACCGCTTCGTGGCTTGCCGCATCGGATCGTGCATCGCGCCGGCGTGCGCGGCACGGTGTGGACGGAAGTGCGCGACAGCGGCGAGCGCATCATCTGCGTTGCCGGCGGCGTCGATCACGTCGATCGCCGTGTCCATGACTTCCTGAAGCGCGAGGCGCGCCACGATCTGCAGCGGTCGGCGGAAGCTTACGCCGGCGAGCTCGGCGTTCGCGTCAGGCGGCTGTCGATCCGCGATCAGTCGAGCCGCTGGGGCTCCTGCACCTCCGCCGGCTCGCTGTCGTTCTCCTGGCGCCTGATCCTCGCGCCGCCCTACGTGCTGGACTATCTCGCCGCCCACGAGGTCGCCCATCTCGTCGAGATGAACCACTCACCGCGGTTCTGGCGGGTGTGCGCGAAGGTCTGCCCGTCGGTCGAGCGCGCCAAGAAGTGGCTCGACACGCACGGCAACGACCTGCATCGGTACGGGATCGAGGATTGAGTCCTCGTTACCAGCCCAATTGAAGGTGTCATCGCCCGCCTTGTGCGCACTTGCGCACTGGGGCGGGCGATCCAGTATTCCAGAGGCGGTAACGAATACGGAGAAGCCGCGGCGTACTGGATTCCCCGCCTACGCGGGGAATGACAGTCGAAAAGGTGGTGACGTCAGCACGCCTGACCCCACGCGCAGCGAAATTGCGCCGTGCCCGCTGATTTGTCCGATGTGTCAGATGGCTACGCAGATCCACCGTGCGTCACGCCGGCCGTCGACGGCTACTTTGCATGGGGTTGTTTTCGAGCTTTTTGTTCAGGCCAAGTCTGATCGCGCCTGATCAGCTACCGGTTCCCGCCGAACAACCGATCCATCAGCCAGCCATCGAGCCCCGCGGCCGGCTCCGGTCGCACATTGGCGCGCGTCGGGGGCGGGCGAGTGCCACCGTTGCTGACGGGAGCGGGCTGCGTCGGGGCGGAGACTTGCGAGGCCGCCTGCGCGAGGTTCGACAGACCCCAGCCGACTTGCGAATTCGGCAGGCTTGCGACCGGCACGCCTTCGTGCGCGGTGCGCATGAAGCGCGACCAGACTTCCACCGGCAGGCCGCCGCCGGTGGCTTTCTTCGTGGGCGAGTTGTCGTCATTGCCGAGCCAGACGCCGGTGACGAGGTTGGCAGTGTAGCCGACGAACCAGGCGTCGCGGTAATCCTGGCTGGTGCCGGTCTTGCCGGCCGCCATCCAGCCGGGGATCTCCGCCTTCTTGGCGGTGCCGGAGATCAGCGTTTCCCGCATCATCGTGTTCATCATCGCCACATAGCGCGGCTCGATCACCTGGTTGCGCTCGTCACCCTGGCGCATGTAGAGCAGCTTGCCGCCTTCTATCGTCTTGATCTTCGTCACCACATGCGGCGACACGGCGAGGCCGCCATTGGCGAACGGCGCATAGGCGCCGACCAGCTCGACGACCGAGACTTCGGAGGTACCGAGCGCGATCGAGGCGTTGGGCTCGAGCTTCGAGGAGATGCCGAGCCGGTGCGCGGTGCGCACCACGTTCTTCGGCCCGACCTCGAGGCCGAGGCGGATTGCGACCGTGTTGAGCGACATCGCGAGCGCCTGCGTCAGCGTTACCGCGCCGAAATACTCATGTGTGTAGTTCTCGGGCTTCCAGCCCTTGACCTCGATCGGCGCGTCCTGGCGGATCGTGTCGGGCGTCAACCCCTGCTCGAGCGCCGTCAGATAGACGAACGGCTTGAACGATGAGCCCGGCTGGCGTTTGGCGGTCACCGCGCGATTGTACTGGCTCTCGGAATAGTTCCGCCCGCCGACCAAGGCGCGCACCGCGCCGTCGGGCGTCATGGCGACCAGCGCGCCCTGGCTGACGTTGAACTTCACGCTTTTCGCCGCGAGCTCATCGATGATGGCGGCTTCCGCCACGCTCTGGAGCTTTGGATCAATCGTGGTCTCGACCGTGATGCTCTGGTCGATCTGTCCGACGAGATCGTCCAGCACTTCGCCGATCCAGTCGGCGACGTAATTCACGGTGCCGGCGCCGGCCGGCTTCACATTGTAGGAGGGATGGCCGATCGAGGCCTGCGCCTGCGCTTCGGTGATGAATTTGGCCTCCGCCAGCGCGGCGAGCACGACCTGCGCGCGCTGCTCGGCGCCTTCGGGATTGCGGTTGGGCGCAAGGCGCGAGGGCGATTTGACGAGGCCCGCGAGCATCGCGGCCTCCGCGACCGTCACGTTCCTGGCCGACTTGCCGAAATATTTCTGCGCTGCGGCCTCGACGCCATAGGCGCCGGAGCCGAAATAGACGCGGTTGAGGTAGAGCTCCAGAATCTCGTTCTTGGAGTGCTTGCGCTCCAGCCAGATCGCAAGCTCGGCCTCCTGCAGCTTGCGCTGCATGGTGCGCTCCTGCGTCAGGAACAGGTTCTTGGCGAGCTGCTGCGTCAGCGTCGAGCCGCCCTGCGAGACGCCGCGATGGAGAACATTGGTGACGGCGGCGCGCAAGATACCGACCGGGTCGATGCCGAAATGCGAATAGAAGCGGCGGTCCTCGATGGCGATGAAGGCCTTCGGCAAATATGGCGGCAGATCCTTCAGGGCGACATTGGCGCCGGCCATCTCGCCGCGTTGCGCGAGCACGCTGCCGTCCATGCCGACGATCTGGATCGTCGGCGGGCGTTTTGGAATCTCCAGCGATTGGATCGGCGGCAGATGGGCGCCGACCCAGATCACGACGCCGATCACGGCGATCACGCCCCAGAGGCCGAGCACCGCGCCCCAATAGACGAGACGGCCAATGCCAAAACCGATCTTCGACTTCGACCTTCGCTTTGCGCCGCTGCGGCTCACGGGCGCCTTCCTTTCGCGCGGCGGCTCGTCATCGGCATCGTCGCTCTGGCGCTTGGCCTTGGCCTTTTTCGGCTTGTCGTCCGAGGCATTGGGGATGCGATCGGCCGCCGTCAGGCGCAAATCGGCCAGCGCTGCGGGCAAGCCAAACAGCGGCTCCTTGCGCCCGCCTTTTTTCTTTCCCAACGCCATCCCCAAAACGCCCGGTCAGCCCGCCCCGCTGCACGGTAACGGCGGCTGTTTAAGGCCCGGTTACGCAAAGCTTAACGCACGATTAGGAGGTGCGGCGGGCGCGCGCCGGTGGTTCCGCGAGGCGTGCGGCAAAGCTAGGATCGAGCCATCAACGAAAGGGAACGCTCATGGGCCATATCGATCCGACCAAGGAGGTTTTCGCGCAATTCCGGGAGAACGACCGCCCGGGCCCGATCCACATGCTCAACCTGGTCCGCCTGCGCAAGGAGGCGGCCTATCCGGACGGCCGCAAAGCGTCCGGCGCCGAGGCCTATGCGGCCTATGGTCGCGAAAGTGGCCCGGTGTTCACACGCCTCGGCGGCCGCATCGTCTGGCAGGGCAAGTTCGAGATCATGCTGATTGGTCCGCAGGAGGAGCGCTGGGACCACTGCTTCATCGCCGAATATCCAGGCGTCGCCGCCTTCGTCGAGATGATCCGCGATCCCGTTTATCGCGAAGCGGTGAAACACCGGCAAGCGGCGGTCGAAGACTCCCGCCTGATCCGGCATGCGGTGCAGCCGGTCGGCAAGAATTTTGGTGAGATACCGGAGTAGGCGAGGGCGGCGTTCGCCTCAACGAGGGACATCTCTCGCCACAATTTCCGCTGCGTTCCCTCCCCCGCAAGGGGGAGGGAGTCGGAGAGAGCGTTGGCCTGACGAGACTAACCCGACGGTCCGGTGTCCTCCATGATCGGGCCGAACAGCTCCCAGCGCTCGCCGTTGAACTTCATCATCTGCATCTGCTTGTTGACGCGGAAGTCGTTCGGTCCCGTGTTGATCTTGATGCCGGGCAGCGCGAAGCTCGGGGTAAAGTCCTTGATGCTGGCGACCTGCTTCATGACGTTCTCGCGCGTCAGATCGTCGCCGCACTGCTTCAGCACCTGCGTCAGCAACTCGGCCACCGAATAGGCATAGGTGTTGACGGTGTTGAGCTTGTCGCCTTCCGGGAAATACTTGTCCATGAAGGCGAAGAAGGCCTTCACGCCGGGATCGTCCTTCCACTGCGGATCGCCGGGCTCCTTGCCATACTGGGTCGAGATGATGCCCTTGGAGATGTCGAGGCCCGCGGGTTTCAGCGTCGCCGAGATCGGGCTCGCATTGATGTCGACGATGTGCACCGGCGTCCAGCCGAGGTCGGCCAGCTTCTTGATGGCCTGTGCCGCGAATTTCGGCGTCGAGGCGTCGAAGAACACGTCTGTGCCCATCGACTTCAGCTTGACCACCTGCGAGTCGACCGTGGGATCGGTGACCTCGTAGGACACCTCGCCGACGATCATGCTGGCGGCCTTGTCGCCGAGGCCGCTCTTCAGGCCGGCGAGATAGTCGCGGCCCATGTCGTCATTCTGGTAGAGCACGCCGACCTTGGCATTGGGGTGATTTTCGAGAATGTATTTTGCGTAGATGCGCCCCTCGGACACGTAGTTAGGATTATAGGCGATGGTCCAGGGATAGTTCTTCGGATCGTTGAAGCGTGCCGCGCCGGTCGAGGCGAGCAGCTGCGGCACCTTCTTGCCGTTGAGATATTTCTGCACGGCGGCATTGGCTGCGGTGCCGATGATCTGGAACGTGAACAGCACCTCGTCGCCTTCGACCAGCTTGCGCACCTGCTCGACCGTCTTCGGCGGCGAATAGGCGTCATCATACTGGATCAGGTTGATCTTGCGACCGTTGATGCCACCCTGATCGTTGATCATCTTGAAGTAGGCGGCCTGCGTCTTGCCGATATTGGCATAGACGGAATAGGGCCCGGAGAACGGCACGGTCTGGCCGATCTTGATCTCGGTGTCGGTCGCGCCGGTGTCGTATTTCTTCTGCGCGAGCGCTGGGGAAGCCGCGAGCGCAAGGGCGAAGGCCGCGGTGGCGGCCAAATGAGCTAGACGATTGTTCATCCGGAATCTTCCTCCTGACGGAATTATCTGCCGATGGTCTGATTGCGCCCGTTTTGAGCGGCCGCCATCGCTGTCGGGAATTGTGGCGGAAGGTTCTGCGCCACGCAAGGATCGCGATGGCGCACCGGAGCGGTTTAGGCGAGATACAGCGCGATCAGAGCAATCGCGGCGGGCAGCGCCTGCACGAGCAGGATGCGACTGCTGACGGTGGCAGCGCCGAAGACGCCGGCAACGATCACGCAGACGAGGAAGAATACCTTGATCTGGACGGCGAAGGCCGGTGTGCCCTGCACCAGGCCCCAGATCAGGCCGGCGGCGAGGAAGCCGTTGTAGAGCCCTTGATTGGCGGCCAGCACCGCGGAGCTCACGGCCTTGTCGAACGTTTGACGAAAGACCTTGAGGCCGAGCGGCTTGGTCCAGAGGAACATCTCCAGGACCAGGAAGAAGACGTGCAGGGCCGCGACCAGCGCGACCAGGAGATTGGCGATCCAGATCAATTGTGCCCCCAAAAGTGGATCAGGATTCGGGTGGACGCTAACATGCTTCGCATGACAAGTGCGACAGTCCCGCGATGTGATGAGCCCAGAATGTCCACGTCATCAACAAATCCACCCGAGCGATTTGGCCTCGATCATCTGACGACGCCGATCGGGACCGCATTGCTCGTCGTCGATGCCGACGGCGTCCTGCGCGCGCTCGATTGGGAGGACTACGATCGCCGTATGCGCGAGCTGTTGCGTCTGCACTATGGCGCGGTGGATTTGCGCGCGCAGCGCGCGCCGGCCGACATGCGATCGGCGCTATCAGGCTATTTCGAGGGCGATCTTGCGAAGCTCAAGTCGATCAAATGGCGTGTCGCCGGCACGCCGTTCCAGCGCAAGGTCTGGACGGCGCTCGCAACGATTCCCTCAGGCACTACGCTGAGCTATGGCGCGCTGGCCGCAAAGCTCGACATGCCCAGGGCGGTGCGCGCCGTCGGTCATGCCAACGGCTCCAATCCGATCAGCGTGGTGCTGCCCTGTCACCGCCTGATCGGCGCTGACGGCTCGCTGGTGAAATACGGTGGCGGCCTCGAGCGCAAGCGCTGGCTGCTGAGGCATGAGGGGGTCGAAGTTTAGCGGTCACGCGCGCCGCACTTTCGCTTCGTCCTTCCGGGCTCGCGCTGCACGCGCCCCGGAATGACGAAAGAAGAGAGTCGGGGCGCGCCACCTCACGCTGCCGGCTGAACCGTCTTCTCGCCCGCCATCACATGGGTCAAGGCGCTCTTGATCGCCGCCTGTCGCGTCGGCGCGTTGATCTGGGCGCCGAGGAGATCGGTGACGTAGAACACGTCGCGCGCGCGCTCGCCGAAGGTCGCAACATGCGCGGAGGCGATGTTGAGGTTCAGCTTGGAGATCGCGGTGGTCAACTCGTAGAGCAGTCCCGGGCGGTCGAGGCCGGAGACCTCGATCACGGTGTAGCGGTCGGACCACTGGTTGTTGATGATCACTTCCGGCTCGATCACGAAGGGGCGCGCCTTGCTGCGCACGGTGCGCCGGGCCACCACCTCGGGCAGCCGCAGCTTGCCTTCCAGCACGTCCTCGATCATCTCGCCGATGCGGGTGGCGCGGCGGCCCTCGTCCTCGTCGCGGTCGTATTCGCGCGAGATCGAGATGGTGTCGAGCGCGCGGCCGTCGGTCGTGGTGTAGATCTGGGCGTCGACGATGTTGGCGCCGGCCGACGCGCAGGCGCCCGCGATGATCGACAGCAGCCAGGGATGGTCGGCGGCGAAGATCGTGAGCTCGGTGACGCCGCGCACCTCGTCGAAGCCGACATTGATTGCGAGCTTGTGGCCGGCCTGCTCGCTCGCGCGGACGAAGCGGGCGTGGCGCATCTTGCGCGGCAGCTCGACCTTGAGCCAGTAGGCCGGATAGTGCCGGCCGACATAGGCATCCAGCTCCTCCTTCGGCCATTCGGCAAACGCAATGCGGAATTCGGCCTGCGCGGCGGCAAGGCGTTTTCCGCGGTCGACTTCGGAGAAGCCGCCGGTCAGCACCGGCTCGGTCTCGTAATAGAGCGAGCGCAAGAGCTGCGCCTTCCAGCCGTTCCACACGCCGGGGCCGACGCCGCGGATATCGGCGGTGGTCAGGATCGTGAGCAGCTTCATCTGCTCGACCGACTGCACCACGGCGGCAAAGTTCTCGATCGTCTTGCGGTCGGAGAGGTCGCGCGACTGCGCGACCGTCGACATCGTCAGATGCTCCTCGATCAGCCACGCCACGAGCTCGGTATCGGCCGGGCTGAAGCCGAGCCGCGGGCAGAGCCGCCGCGCCACCTTGGCGCCCGCGATGGAGTGATCCTCGGGCCGGCCCTTGGCGATGTCGTGCAGGAGCGTCGCGATATAGATCACCGACCGGTGTTCGGGCCGTGTCTTGCGCATGAGGTCGCTGGCGAGCGTGAACTCCTCGATGCCGCCGCGCTCGATGTCCTGCAGGAAGCCGATGCAGCGGATCAGATGCTCGTCGACCGTGTAGTGATGATACATGTTGAACTGCATCATCGAGACGATCTTGCCGAAGGCGCGGATGAAATGGCCGAGTACGCCGGTCTCGTTCATTCGTCGCAGCACGGTCTCGGCGTCGTTGGAGGTCAGGATCTCCATGAACAGCCGGTTGGCTTCGGGATTCTCGCGGAGTTGCGCGTTGATCAGGTTGAGCGAGCGCGTCACGGTGCGCATCGCGTCGGGGTGGAAGGCGAGGTTGTTCTTCTGCGCCAGGCGGAAGATGCGGATCAGGTTGACCGGATCGTGCTTGAACACGTCGGGTGCAGCCAGGTTGATGCGGTTGTTGTCGACGATGAAGTCGTCGCTGTCGGGCACGCGCCGCTTCACGGTGCTTGGCCGCAGGCGCGCCATCATCCGGCTCAGCACCGGCGCGGGCTTGGCCTGCTGGTCCTCCAGCTTCGCGCACAGGATGGCGGTGAGATTGCCGACTTCCTTGGCGACCAGGAAGTAGTGCTTCATGAAGCGCTCGACGTCCTGCATGCCGGGATGCGAGGTGTAGCCGAGGCGGACCGCGATCTCGCGCTGGAGATCGAAGGAGAGACGCTCCTCGGCGCGGCCGCAGTAGAAATGCAAGTTGCAGCGCACCGACCAGAGGAAGTCGGCGCAGCGGCGGAAGGTGCGGTACTCCTGCGCGTCGAATACGCCGCGCTCGGCGAGCTCGTCGGTGTCGCGCACGCGATAGACGTATTTCGCGATCCAGAACAGCGTGTGCAGGTCGCGCAGGCCGCCCTTGCCATCCTTGACGTTGGGCTCGACCAGGTAGCGCGACTGGCCGCCGCGGCGATGCCGCTCCTCGCGCTCGGCGAGCTTTGCGGTGACGAATTCGGATGCCGTGCCCTGCACCACTTCCTTGTCGAACCGCGCGACCAGCTCGTCATAGAGCGGCTGGTCGCCGGTGAGGAAGCGCGTCTCCAGGATCGCGGTGCGGATGGTCATGTCGCCGCGTGCCTGCCGGATCGATTCATCGACCGAGCGCGTGGCGTGACCGACCTTCAGGCCCATGTCCCAGAGGCAATACAGGATGGCTTCGGCGACCTGCTCACCCCAGGCGGTCTGCTTGTAGGGCAGGATGAACAAGAGATCGATGTCGGATTCCGGTGCCATCAGGCCGCGGCCATAGCCGCCGGTCGCCACCACGGCCATCCGTTCGGCGCCGGTCGGGATCGGCGAGCGGTAGAGATGGCGGGTCGCGGCCGAATAGAGGATGCGGATGATCTCGTCCTGCACATGGCACAGCCGCTCGGCGCAACGCCTTCCGTGGCGGTCTTTCAGCAGGATCCTCTGCGCTTCGGCGCGCGCTGCGATCAGCTCGGTCTTGAGCAGTTGCGCCATCGCCGTGCGGAACGTGTCCTCGCGCCCCTCATGCTTTGCAGCAAGCGCATCGACTGCGGCGGTAACCCGCGCGCTGTCGAAGCGATCATCCATCTCCTGCTTGTGCTGGGGCGCGACACTGTCCATGCTTCACCGGATATAAGAGGTGACAGGCGCTGTCACCCGCCATTCTCTCGCAATAGTCGTTCCATGCTTGGAAAGGCCGGCTTTCGACAAATTTGTTCTCGGTCGGCCTGGTTTCAAGACAGCGATTTTCTCGTTGACCTCTAGGTATAACTCATTGAAAAACAATGAAGTTTCGTAAGGAGGTGGGCATGACCGGATTTTCACGACGCATTCTGCTGGCGGGCGCTGTGGCGCTCGCGCTGACCCCTGGTTTGGTGCGCGCGGCCGAGCCGCTGAAGGAGCTTCGCATCGACTGGGCGACCTACAATCCTGTGTCGCTGGTCCTGAAGCAGAAGGGGCTTATCGAGAAGGAATTCGCCAAGGACGGCATCAGCATTACCTGGGTGCAGTCGGCCGGCTCCAACAAGGCGCTCGAATTCCTCAATGCCGGCTCGATCGATTTCGGCTCGACCGCAGGCTCGGCGGCGCTGGTCGCCAGGATCAACGGCAACCCGATCAAGTCGATCTACGTCTATTCGCGCCCCGAATGGACGGCGCTGGTCACGGGCAAAGACTCCAAGATCGCTGATGTTGCTGATCTCAAAGGCAAGCGCGTCGCGGTGACGCGCGGCACCGATCCGCACATCTTCCTGGTGCGCGCGCTGTTAGGCGCGGGGCTGTCGGAGAAGGACATCACGCCGGTGCTGCTCCAGCATGCCGATGGCAAGACCGCGCTGATCCGCGGCGACGTCGATGCCTGGGCCGGCCTCGATCCGATGATGGCGCAGGCCGAGGTCGAGGAGGGCGCGAAGCTGTTCTACCGCAAGGCTGACGCCAACACCTGGGGCATCCTCAATGTGCGCGAGCAGTTTTTGAAGGATTATCCGGACATCGTCCGCCGCGTGCTCGCCGTGTACGAGGACGCGCGAAAGTATTCGCTGGCCAATTACGACGAGCTGAAGAAGACCTTCGTCGCGGTAACGAAGCTGCCCGATGCGGTCGTCGACAAGCAGCTCAAGGAGCGCACCGAGCTCACCCACAGCCGCATCGGCGCGCCGCAGCGCGAGTCGATCCTCGCCGCCGGCCTCGCGCTCCAGCAGGCCGGCGTCGTCGACGCCAAAGTCGACGTCAAGGCCACGCTCGATGCCCTGATTGACGACCAGGTCCCGCTGCCGACGAATTAGTTCTGTCGGGAAGAGGCGGGCCGGCGCAACAAACTCCGCTCGTCGTCCCGGGGCGCGAAGCGAGCCCGGGACCCATAATCCCAGGGAGTGGTTTGGCGAAGGCTGGCAACCATTAGCTCGTGCCACAACATCTCCCTGGGATTATGGGTCCCGGCCTTCGCCGGGACGACGATTGAGGATGTTGCGCTCCCTTGCATTCCCTCGAGAGACGCGCTTGCTATGGCCATGACCTTTGACGCGCCAGCCGTGGAACACGCCGACAGTGCCGCAGTGCGCGCTCCCTCGCGCGTCGCGCGCTATGCGCGGCCGCTGCTCGGGCTGTTGCTGCCGCTGACGCTCGCGCTTGGCTGGGAGCTTGTGGTCTGGCTCGGCTATTCCAATGGCCGGCTGGTGCCGCCGCCATCGCGCATTTTCACGACCATCGTGGAGCTCGCCCGCTCCGGTGAACTGACGCGGCACATCGCCGCGACGCTGTGGCGCGTCGGCCTCGGCTTCGCTCTCGGTGTCGTCGCGGGCACGCTGCTCGGGGCCGTCTCCGGCTATTGGGCGCTGGCGCGCCGGCTGCTCGATCCGACCATCCAGGCGCTGCGCGCGATCCCGTCGCTCGCCTGGGTGCCGCTGTTCATCCTGTGGCTTGGCATTTTCGAGACCTCGAAGATCGTGCTGATCGCGGTCGGCGTGTTCTTTCCGGTCTATCTCGGGGTGATGGGTGCGATCCTCTCGGTCGATCGCAAGATCGTCGAGGTCGGCCGCGTCTTCCGTCTCCCGGGCCCGGCCATGATCCGCCGCATCCTGCTGCCCGCGGTGTTGCCGGCCTATGTGGTCTCGCTGCGCGTCGGCCTCGGGCTGGGCTGGATGTTCGTGGTCGCGGCCGAATTGATCGGTGCCTCCGAAGGTCTCGGCTATCTCCTGCTCGATGGCCAGCAGCTCGGCAAGCCGGCGCAGATCCTCGCCGCCATCGTGATCTTCGCCATCCTCGGCAAGCTCACCGACTGGCTGATCGAGATCGCAACGGCGCCGCTGCTCCGCTGGCAGGATGCCTTTGGGCGCGAGCGGGGAGGGGCGTGATGCTGGCGCTCGAACGGGTGAGCAAAACCTATCCCAATGGCGTCGAGGCGCTGGCGCGGTTCTCCGCCGCGATCAAGCAAGGCGAGATCGTCGCCATCATCGGCGGTTCCGGCTGCGGCAAGTCCACGCTACTGCGCGCCATCGCGGGCCTCGATCGCGCCAGCACGGGTGCAGTGACGCTCGACAACGAGACGATCACGGCGCCGCATGCCAAGATTGGCATCATCTTTCAGGAGCCGCGGCTGCTGCCCTGGCTCAGTGTCGCCGGCAACATCGGCTTCGGCCTTGCGGACCTTCCCGCCGGCGAGCGGCGCGAAAAAGTTGCGCGGGCGCTCGATCGCGTCGGGCTTGCCGACAAGGCCGAGGCCTGGCCGCGCGAGCTCTCGGGCGGGCAGGCGCAGCGCGTCGCGATCGCGCGTGCGCTGGTGCCGCAGCCCGAAGTGCTGCTGCTCGACGAGCCGTTTTCGGCGCTCGATGCCTTCACCCGCAGGGATCTCCAGGATCATCTGCTCGACCTCTGGGCCGATACGCGCCCGACGCTGATCCTGGTCACCCACGACGTCGACGAGGCCGTGGTGCTGGCCGATCGCGTGCTCGTGATGCGGCCGCGGCCGGGCCGGCTTTTCGACCAGATCGAGATCAATCTGGCGCGCCCGCGCGACCGCAACTCGCCGCTGTTCGACAGTTTCAAGCGCAACGTCTTGACCTCGCTCGACCGCTCGCTCGATCGCAACGTGCCTGACCGTGACGCAACCCAGGGTCCCGGCCAGGCGATGTGGTGGTGACAATTTTGCTCCCAGCCGGTACATCGAGGGGCGATCTTCCGGGAGAGAACAAAAATGGATGCCGCAGAACTCCGCCAGATGCAGGCCCCGATCAAGGAACGCTACAAGACCGATCCGAAAGCCGCGCTGATCACGCTGAAGGCCAAGGGCTCGACCGACAGCGACGGAATCGCCTGCAAGGTCGAGACCGGCCGCGCGCTCGCGGTGGCAGGCCTCCATCCGGCGACCGGCGGCTCCGGGCTTGAGCTCTGCTCCGGCGACATGCTGCTCGAGGCGCTGGTCGCCTGCGCCGGCGTCACACTGAAATCGGTCGCGACCGCGATCGATGTGCCGCTGAAAACCGGCAATGTCTACGCTGAAGGTGATCTCGACTTCCGCGGCACGCTCGGCGTCGACAAGGAGACCCCGGTCGGCTTCGCCGAAATCCGCCTGCGCTTCGAGATCGACACCGACGCGCCGCAGGACAAGCTCGACCTCCTGCTGAAACTCACCGAGCGCTATTGCGTGGTCTACCAGACCATCAAGAACGGCCCGAAGGTGTCGGTGTCGATGCAGAGGATGTGACTTCCTTACCCTCCCCTGGAGGGGGAGGGTCGATCGCGCGCAGCGCGAGCGGGGTGGGATGATCTCTCCACTCGGCACCGCTTCCGTCGACAGACCGTCACCCCACCCCGCTGCGCATTCCGCTTCGCTCCATGCACTGCGACCCACGAGCGAGCTGCGCTCGTCTCGGACCCTCCAGGGGAGGGTAAGAAGAAAAAATGCCCGCCGAACTCACCTTCCTCCTCTTCGTTCTCCTGCGCATGGCGATCGCTGCGGCGTTTGTCGTGACGGCGTCGATCGTCGCCGAGCGCTCAGGCCCCGTGATTGGGGGACTGGTCGCGACCTTGCCGATCTCGGCCGGTCCTTCCTACGTCTTCCTCTCGCTCGATCACGATGCCGGCTTCATCGCGCAGGGTGCGCTGGCGAGCCTTCCCGTCAACGCCGCGACGATCTTCCTTGGGCTCACCTACGTGGTGCTGGCGCAGCGGCGCAACCTCATCGTCAGCTGCGGTACGGCAGTCGCGGTCTGGATTGTGCTTGCCTCGATCATCCGCCAGTTCGACTGGTCGCTCACGGCGGGGCTTGCCGCCAACCTGATCGCGTTCGGTATCTGCATTCCGCTGCTGGCGCGTTATCGCCATGTGAAGATGCCGCTGGTGACGCGCCGCTGGTATGACATTCCCTTCCGCGCTGCGCTGGTCGCAACCCTCGTTGCCATCGTGGTGTCAACGTCAGGCTGGGTCGGGCCGCGTGTTAGCGGTATCATCGCGCTTTATCCGATCGTCTTCACCAGCATGATGGTGATCCTGCACCCGCGCATCGGCGGTCCGCCGACCGCCGCTGTGCTTGCCAACTCTGCCTGGGGTCTACTCGGCTTCGGCATGGCGATCGCGGTGCTGCACGTCGCGGTCGTGAAATTAGGATCGGCGGTAGGCCTGTCTCTTGCGCTTGCAACCTGCGTGACGTGGAATCTGACGCTGTGGTGGAATGGGCGGCGCGCGCTCAAAGCGCGGCCGCGACCGTAGTGCTACGGCCGCTCGCGACAGCATGGCGCGACAGGACAACTCTGCGGTGAACCGGCTCCGTTTCAAAGCGGCGCGCGACTCCGGACCGCCGATTTCCGACAAGTCTATTAGAACTTTCTTCGAGCTTTATCTGCAAAGATGTCCCGCTCGCCAGATTCTCGCACTGCCGGCACGAGCTTATGAGGTCCCCTGGACGCGCGGTTTATTTGGCGCATTCATACGGAGAGCATTGATGTTTGGACGCAAGCCGAGTTTCGATGCGTACGCGTTGCTGGCCGCCAAGGTCATCGACGCAAACGTCATGATCGCAGACGAGAACCTGAACATTGTCTATATGAACGAGTCCGTGACCCGCCTTCTGCGAAACGCGGAAGCCGATCTCAAGAAGGATCTGCCGCAGTTTAGCGTCGATCGCCTGATCGGCAGCAACATCGACATCTTCCACAAGAATCCCAGCCATCAGCGGCGGATGCTCGAGGCTCTCAATTCCAAGCATCGCGCAACAATCAAGATTGGTCAGTGGAGCTTCGATCTGGTTGCGACGCCGTTGAAGCATCCGGATGGAAGGCGCGCCGGCACGGCGGTCGAGTGGGCCGATGCGTCGATTCGCCTGCAAAATCTCAATTTCGAGGCCCAGGCCGCCGCCATAAGCCGCGCGCAGGCCGTGATCGAGTTCAATCTCGACGGGACCGTCGTGACCGCCAACGACAATTTCCTCAACGCGTTGGGGTACTCCCTCGCCGAAATCCAGGGCAAACATCACAGCCTATTCATGCCCTCCGATCAACGCGACGGCGCCGCCTACCGCGAGTTCTGGGCCGCCCTCAATCGTGGCGAGCTTCAGTCCGGTGAGTTCAGGCGGATCGGAAAGGGCGGTCGCGACGTCTGGATTCTCGCCTCTTACAATCCCGTGCTGGACGAGAAGGGAAGGCCCTTCAAGGTCGTCAAGTTCGCAACCGACGTCACCGCGGAGAAGCGGAGGAATGCCGATCTCGTCGGCCAGCTCGCGGCGATCGACAAGGCGCAGGCGGTGATCGAGTTCAACATGGACGGCACGATCATCACCGCCAACCACAATTTCCTCGCCACCCTCGGTTACGGCCTCTCCGAGATCAAGGGCAAGCATCACAGCATGTTCGTCGAGCCGTCGGAACGCGACGGTGCGGCGTATCGCGAGTTCTGGGCCGCGCTCAACCGCGGCCAGTACCAGGCGGCCGAATACAAGCGTATCGGCAAGGGCGGCAAGGAGGTCTACATCCAGGCCTCGTACAACCCGATCCTCGATCTCAACGGCAAGCCGTTCAAGGTGGTGAAATACGCCACCGACACCACGAAGCAGGTGCTGGTCCGCATGGGCAACGAGCGCGTCCGCGGCATGATGGAATCGGTCGCCGCGGGTTCGGAGGAATTGAACGCCTCGGTGCGGGAGATTTCCGAAGCGATGACCAAATCCCGCGAGACCGCGATGAGCGCAGTGGAGCAGGTCGCCTCCGCCGACGCGCAGGCCCAGCGCCTCACCGAGGCGGCGCAGGCGATGAGCGGAATCATCGAGATGATCAACAGTATTACCGGGCAGATCAACCTGCTCGCGCTCAATGCCACGATCGAGTCGGCGCGCGCCGGCGAGGCCGGCCGCGGCTTCGCGGTGGTCGCATCGGAAGTGAAGAGCCTCGCCAACCAGGCCAGACAGGCGACCGACAAGATCGGCCAGGAGATCGGCAACCTCAACGGCATCTCCGGCGACGTCGTCAGCGCGCTCGGCTCGATCAAGCAGGCGATCAACAACGTCAGCGAATACGTCACCTCGACCGCCGCCGCCGTCGAGGAGCAGAGCACGGTCACGAACGAGATGTCGACCAGCATGCAGCGTGCTGCCGCGGAAGCCGCTGCGATCGCAGCAAGGGCGTAGGCAGGCATTAGCTTGGGTAGGGTGGGTTAGCCGAAGGCGTAACCCACCACGTTCGTCGCCGCGAGAGAAGAGGTGGGTTACGCTGCGCTAACCCACCCTACGGCACCGTCACTGCTTCGGCAGCTTGGCCTTCAGCGCATAGAGCGCATCCAGTGCCTCACGGGGCGTCATTTCGTCGGGGTGCAGCGCCCTTATCGTTTCCATCAGCAGATCGGCCTCGCTCGGCGGGGTGGCTTCCGCTGCGGCGCGTGAGGGCACCGCGAACAGCGGCAGGTCGTCGACCAGCGCACGCGCGGTCTGGCCGCGGTCTTGTGCTTCGAGTTTCGCCAGCACGGATTTGGCGCGCGTGATCACGGCCGGCGGCAGGCCGGCGAGTTTCGCGACCTGGATGCCGTAGGAGCGATCGGCCGAGCCCGGCAGCACCTCGTGCAGGAACACGACATTGCCCTGCCACTCCTTCACCCGCACGGTGGCATTGAACATCCGCGGCAGCTTGGCCGAGAGCGCGGTGAGCTCGTGGTAGTGCGTCGCGAACAGCGTGCGGCAGCGATTGCTCTCATGCAGATGCTCGATCGCGGCCCAGGCGATCGAGAGGCCGTCGAAGGTCGCCGTTCCGCGCCCGATCTCGTCGAGGATGACGAGCGAGCGCTCGCCGGCCTGGTTCAGGATTGCCGCGGTCTCGACCATCTCGACCATGAAGGTGGAGCGGCCGCGGGCGAGATCGTCGGCGGCGCCGACGCGCGAAAACAGGCGGTCGATGATGCCGATCCGCGCGCGCGTCGCCGGCACGAAGCTGCCGATTTGGGCGAGCAAAGCAATCAGCGCGTTCTGGCGCAGGAAGGTCGATTTACCGGCCATGTTGGGGCCGGTGAGCAGCCAGAGCTGGCCGGATTTCTGCGCTGGCGCCGGCGACAGATCGCAGGCGTTGGCAATGAACGGCTCGCCGTTGCGCTTCAAGGCCTGCTCGACCACGGGATGGCGGCCAGCCTCGATCGCAAATCCGAGCGAGCCGTCGACCTCGGGCCGCACGTAGTTCTCGTCGACCGCAAGCTTTGCCAGCGACGTCGCGACATCGAGCAGCGCAAAGCCGTGCGCGGCGGCGCGCAGATCCTCGCTGATTTCAAGCGCCTTGGCGCAGAGCCGCTCGAAGATTTCGAGCTCGAGCCCGAGCGCGCGGTCGCCTGCATTGGCGATCTTGGCCTCGATCTCCCCTAGCTCGGATGTCGTGAAGCGCACCTGCCCGGCCAGCGTCTGGCGGTGGATGAAGGTCGCGTTCAGCGGCGCCGACATCAGCTTGTCGCCATGCTGCGCGGTCACCTCGACGAAATAGCCGAGCACGTTGTTGTGCCGGATCTTCAGGCCCTTGATGGAGGTCGCGTCGGCGTAGCGCGCCTGCATCGAGGCAACCACGAGCCGCGAGGCGTCGCGCAGGTTCCGCGCTTCATCGAGCGCCGGCTCGTAGCCTTCGCGGACGAAGCCGCCGTCGCGCTTGATCAGCGGCAATTGCTCGGCGAGCGCGGTCGCAAACTCCGCCGCGAGCTCACGTGAGGGCCGCTGCATCGCGGCCATCACCGCGGCGATCTCCTGCGGCGGCTGGTCGAGCTCCGACAGCCGCGCCAGCGCCTGGTCCGCGGCCAAAATGCCGTCGCGGATCCCGGCGAGATCGCGCGGTCCGCCGCGGCCGACCGAGAGCCGCGCCAGCGCCCGCGACATGTCGGGCGCGCCGCGCAGGATGCTGCGGATGTCCTCGCGCGCGGCGGAATCCGCGACGAAGGCGCTGACCGCATCGAGGCGGCGCGCGACACCGGTCGCGTCCGTGAGCGGTGCCGCGAGGCGTTGTGCCAGCAGGCGCGAGCCCGCCGAAGTGACCGTGCAGTCGATGGCGTCGAGCAGCGAGCCGCGGCGTTCGCCGGCGAGCGTCCGCGTCAACTCGAGATTGGCGCGGGTGGCAGGATCGATCGCCATGGTCGCGCCCGAGGCTTCGCGCGCGGGCGGCGACAGCGGCGGATGTTTGCCGACCTGGGTGCGGTCGACATAGGTGACGGCTGCGGCGGCAGCTGTGGCTTCCAGCCGCGTCAGCTGCGCGAGCCCGTCCATGGTCGCGACGGCGAAGTAGTCGCACAGGCGTTTCTCGGCGGTGGCGCCATCGAAGACGTCGCGGGTCAGCGGCGTCACCGCCGGCAGCTCGCGCAAGACGGGTCCGAGCTCGCTGTCGTTGTAGAGCGCGTCGGTGACGATCGCTTCATTCGGATTGATGCGCGCCAGCGTTGCGGCAAGCTCACCGCCTGCGCATTCCGTCACCATGAACTCGGCGGTCGAGATGTCGATCCAGGCGAGGCCGAAGCGGTCGCCGCCGGAAGAGGAGCGGGCGCGCGCGATCGCCAGCAGATAATTGTTGGCGCGGGCATCGAGCAGCGTGTCCTCGGTCAGCGTGCCCGGGGTGACAAGCCGCACCACGCCGCGGCGCACGACGCTCTTGTTGCCGCGCGCTTTCGCCGCGGCGGGATCCTCGGTCTGCTCACAGACCGCAACCCGGTGGCCGGCGCTGATCAGGCGGTGCAGATAGTCCTCGGAGCGCTCGACCGGCACGCCGCACATCGGGATATCCGCGCCCTGATGCTTGCCGCGCTTGGTCAGCACGATGCCGAGCGTCCTGGAAGCGATCTCGGCGTCTTCGAAGAACAATTCGTAGAAATCGCCCATCCGGTAGAACAGAAGCAAGCCCGGATGCGCCGCCTTGATTTCAAGGTATTGTTCCATCATCGGCGTGACGCGCGCGGAAGCATCCGCCTGCGGCGTGGGCGCGGGTTCAGGTTCTGGCGCGGGGATGGGCTGTTGCAGTGTCATGGGCGGCGCAACCTACAAAATTTCGTTTGCGCATCCTATCGGTTTGGCTCTTGGAGACGGGTTTTCCACGCTGTCCGTAGGGCGGGATATGAGTGCCGCATCCTCGTTCGTCATTCCGGGGCGCCCGAAGGGCGAACCCGGAATGACGCCGAGGTTTCATGGCAAGCATGCGCCGAGCCATGCAGGCCCCGCGAAACCGTCAATTGACCTGCCGCGGGCGCCCTCCTAAAACTCCGCCGTCATTGAAGAATTTTGGCCGAACCGCGGCATTCAGGGAGAACAACGATGCGTGATGTGTTTATCTGCGATGCCGTCCGGACCCCGATCGGCCGCTTCGGCGGCTCGCTCGCCAAGGTGCGCGCCGACGATCTCGCCGCTGCCCCGATCAAGGCGCTGATGGCCAAGCACCCCAAGCTCGACTGGTCGCAGGTGGACGAGGTGTTCTTCGGCTGCGCCAACCAGGCCGGCGAGGACAACCGCAACGTCGCGCGCATGGCGCTCTTGCTCGCAGGTCTGCCGGATTCGGTTCCCGGCCAGACTCTGAACCGCCTCTGCGCCTCCGGCCTCGATGCCGTCGGCGCGGCAGGCCGCGCGATCCGCTCCGGCGAGATCGAATTCGCGATCGCCGGCGGTGTCGAATCCATGACGCGCGCGCCCTTCGTGATGGGCAAGGCGCAGGAAGCCTTCTCGCGCTCGGCCGAAATTTTTGACACCACCATCGGCTGGCGCTTCATCAATCCGTTGCTGAAGGCGCAATATGGCGTCGACGCCATGCCGGAGACCGGCGAAAACGTCGCCGAGGAATTCCAGATCTCGCGCGCCGACCAGGACGCCTTCGCCATCCGCTCGCAGCAGCGCGCCGGCGCGGCCATCGCCGCCGGCTATTTCGCCGAGGAGATCACGCCGATCACCATTCCCGGCGGCAAGGCCGGCCCCATCACGGTCGACAAGGACGAGCATCCGCGTCCCGAGACCACGCTCGAAGGCCTCGCAAAGCTGAAGCCGATCGTGCGCAATCCCGGCACGGTGACCGCTGGCAACGCCTCCGGCGTCAATGACGGCGCGGCCGCGATGATCCTCGCGTCCGAAGCTGCCGTGAAGAAGCATGGTCTCACGCCCCGCGCGCGCATCCTCGGCCTTGCCTCGGCCGGTGTGCCGCCGCGCATCATGGGCATCGGCCCGGTGCCTGCGACCCGCAAGCTGATGGAGCGGCTGGGCAAGAAGATCAGCGATTTCGACCTGATCGAGCTGAACGAAGCGTTTGCCTCCCAGGGCATCGCCTGCATGCGTCAGCTCGGCGTCAAGGACGATGCCGATTTCGTCAATCCGCATGGCGGCGCGATCGCGCTCGGCCATCCCCTCGGGATGAGCGGCGCGCGTCTTGTGCTCACCGCCGTCCACGGCATGGAGAAGCGTGGCGGCAAGCTAGCGCTCGCCACCATGTGCGTCGGCGTCGGCCAGGGCGTCGCGGTCGCGATCGAGAAGCTGAACTGACGGGCCACCGCGTGGCCCGTCATCCCGGAGCCGCCCGCGAGGGCAGCATCCGGGATCTCGAGATTCCGGGTTCGATGCTTCGCATCGCCCCGGAATGACGGGGGAGAGGACCGCCCATGATCATCGAGCGTGAGCAGGACGTTACGGCCGCGGCACTGGCGGTGATGGAGCGGACATCCGATCCGCGGCTTCGCCAGATCATGGTTTCCCTGGTCAAGCACCTGCATGCCTTCGTCCGCGATGTCCGCCTGACCGAGGCGGAATTCCGCGATGCCACGGCGATCGTGGCCGAGCTCGGCAAGCTGACGACCGACACGCATAATGAAGTCGTGCTGATGGCCGGCTCGCTCGGCGTCTCCCCGCTGGTGTGCCTGCTCAACAATGGCGATCAGGGCAATACGGAAACCGACCAGTCGCTGCTCGGGCCGTTCTGGCGATTGAACTCGCCGCGGGTCGAGAATGGCGGATCGATCGTCCGCTCCGAGACGCCGGGTGCGCCGCTGTTCGTCAGCGCCCGCGTCGTCGATAAAGACGGCCGTCCCGTCGCCGGCGCTGAGGTCGATGTCTGGCACGCTTCGCCCGTCGGTCTCTATGAGAACCAGGATCCCGAGCAGGCGGACATGAACCTGCGCGGCAAGTTCACGACCGACCGGGACGGACGCTTCTCCTTCCGCTCGGTGATGATGGTTGGCTATCCCATTCCGACCAACGGCGTGGTTGGCCGCCTCCTCAAGGCGCAGAGCCGGCATCCCTATCGTCCCGCGCATCTGCACGCGCTGATCCTCAAGTCCGGATTCAAGGTGCTGATCTCGCAGGTCTACGACCCCGCTGATCCCTACATCGACAGCGACGTGCAGTTCGGCGTGACGCAGGCGCTGATCGGCAAGTTCCTGCGCCACGATACGCCGCATCCGACCGAGCGCGAGGTTGCGACGCCCTGGTATTCGCTCGACCACACCTACCGGCTCGAGGCCGGCGAGGCCGTGCTGCCGCGTCCGCCGATCAAATAGTGCGTCCATATGTCGGGTGCCGGGCGCAGGAGGCCGCTAAACCCGCTTCCCCCAATTAGTTATATACTATAATGATTGGCGGAAGCGTTGACCGGCCGGACCAAAATGGCCGGGGAGGAGTTCGCCAGGAGTTTGGCCATGACATTCATCTATCCCGTCGACAGCAACAAGGCGCATCCCTTGCCGCTGTCGCCCGACTACAAGAGCTCGATCAAGCGGGCGCCGCACAAGCCCCTGATCCCGATGCGCCACACGCTGTCGGAGCTGACCGGCCCGGTCTACGGCCACGAGACCGTGCGCGAAGGCGACAATGATCTCACCCGCATGCACAAGGGCGAGCCGCTCGGCGAGCGGATCATCGTGCACGGCCACGTGCTCGACGAGGACGGCCGCGGCGTTCCGAATTCGCTGGTCGAGATCTGGCAGGCCAATGCCTGCGGCCGCTACGTGCATGTGCGCGACCAGCATCCTGCGCCGCTCGATCCGAACTTCACGGGCGCCGGCCGCACCCAGAGCGATGCGTCGGGCTACTACCGCTTCGTCACCATCAAGCCGGGCGCTTACCCCTGGGGCAATCATCATAATGCCTGGCGGCCCGCGCACATCCACCTCTCGGTGTTCGGCCATTCCTTCGTCACGCGCCTGGTGACGCAGATGTATTTCCCCGGCGATCCGCTGTTCCCGTTCGATCCGATCTTCAACGCGGTGCCGGACGAGAAGGCGCGCGGGCGGATGGTCTCGTCGTTCGATCTCGAGAACACCCAGCCCGAATGGGCGCTGTGCTATCGCTTCAATATCGTGCTGCGCGGCCAGAACGCCACGCCAATGGAGAACACTTAAGTGCAGGATTCTGTGAAGCCCAACGGGATCACGCCATCGCAAACCGTCGGTCCGTTCTTCAAATACGGCCTGACGCCGACAGGCGAGTATGAGTGGAACGACGCCTTCACCAACTCGACGCTCACGCCTGACGTCACGGGCGACCGCCTCCGCATCGAGGGCAAGGTGTTCGACGGCGACGGTGTCGCCATTCCGGATTGCATGCTGGAGATCTGGCAGGCGGATGCGCAGGGACGCTACGCCGATCCGCAGGACAAGCGCGCGCTGCCGAACGCCAGCTTCCGCGGCTTTGCCCGCTGCGGCACCGACAAGGAGGGCAACTATTCCTTCGACACCATCAAGCCCGGCGTGGTGCCGGATCCCGACGGCAAGCCGCAGGCGCCGCATCTCCTGGTCGCGGTATTCGCGCGCGGCATGCTCCGGCATCTCTACACCCGTATCTATTTCAGCGACGATGCGGGCCTTGCCTCCGATCCCGTGCTGGCGCTGGTGCCAGCCGACCGCCGCGCGACGCTGATCGCAACGCGCGATGCGGCCAAGCCAGTCTATCGCCTCGACCTGCGGCTCCAGGGCGACGAGGAGACGGTGTTCTTCGACGTGTGAGACTCGCGAGCCAGGACCGGCGCGTCGGGATTGATGATCCCGGTGCGCCGCCTTGTTTTTTTGCGCGCGCGCTGTGATTTGCGATACGGATCATGCGCTGTGTGAGAAGCCGGTTAGCCGCGGTTCGTTTTTTTCCGTAGTTCTTCGGAGGTCTCGCGATGCAATTTTTGCGCGAGGCAATCTGGCGTTTACCGCCACGGTCTAGGATCGCCGCCGATTTGGTGCGCGCCCCTGGAATGTTCCATGAAAATTCGTTTGTCGCTGTCTTCCGCGATCATTGCGTTCGGTATTGTTCTCGCCATCGGCTTCACGGCCGTCGTCTCCACCAGCCTCTATGCACTGCGCGAGCTCAAGGTCGGAGGCCCGCTCTACTCCGAGATCAAGCTCGGCAATGATCTGATCGCGGACATCCTGCCGCCGCCGGAATACGTCATCGAAGCCTATCTCGAGGCGACCCTTGCCATGCGCGAGCCGGATCAGGTGGCCGCCCATGCCGAGCGCCTGGTCCAGCTCCGCAAGGATTATGACGACCGCAAGACCTTCTGGAGCGGTTCGAGCCTCGGCTCGGATCTGAAGACCGCGCTCGTCGTGAAATCCGACGCCGAGGTGCAGAAATTCTGGAAGCTCGTGTCCGATCAGCTTCTGCCGGCCCTCAAGGGCAAGGACATGGCCGTCGCCGAGCGCGCCTACGCCCAGCTCAAGGACGCCTATACCGCGCATCGTGCCGTCATCGACAGCATCGTCGAGAGCGCCAACAAGCAGAACGCCGACATGGAGAAACTGGCCGCCGACCGCGACAGCTCGATCACCTATATTCTCTGGAGCGTCTCGGCCGCCGTGCTGGCTCTCATCGCCGCCGGCCTTGCCGGCGTCGCCTTCGGGGTGGTGCGTCCGATCGTGCGCATGACCGAAGCGATGCAGAAGCTCGCAACCGGCGACCTCGCCGCCGACGTACCCTTCACGCACCGCCAGGACGAGGTCGGCTCGATGGCCGGCGCGCTGCTGGTGTTCAAGCAGGCGGCGATGGACAATGGCCGCCTGCGCGAGGAGCAGCTGCGCACCGAGCAGGAGGCAGCACGGACCAAGCGCGGCGCCCTCCACCGGATGGCCGAGACGGTCGAGCGCGAGACCGGCCGTTCCGTCGACACGGCCACCGCGGCGACGCATGGCGTCGAGCAGGCCGCCTCGAGCCTGTCGGAGATCGCCCGTTCGCTGTCCTCGGAGTCGCAGGCGGTTGCCTCGGCCTCGACGCAGGCGCTGAGCAATTCGCAGACGGTTTCTGCCGCGGCCGAGGAGCTGAGCGCCTCGATCCGGGAGATCGCGACCCAGGTCGCGCGCACGAGCACGGTCACCAGATCGGCGGTCGCCGGGCGCGAGCAGGCGCGTTCGACCATTCAGGCGCTTGCCGGCTCGGTGAGGAAGATCGCGGAGGTCTCCGACCTGATCGGCGGCATCGCCGGCCAGACCAACCTCCTGGCGCTCAACGCCACGATCGAAGCGGCACGCGCGGGGGAAGCCGGCCGCGGTTTCGCGGTGGTGGCGGCCGAGGTGAAATCGCTGTCCGACCAGACCGCCAAATCCACCGAGGAGATCGCCCGCCTGATCGCCGAGATCCAGGCCTCGACGCAGGCCGCGGTCGATGCCGTCGAGACGATGGGTGGTCACATCGTGGAGATCGACGGCGTGGCGACGTCGGTTGCAGCTGCCATGGAAGAGCAGGATGCGGCGACGAGGGAGATCGCGCGGTCGATTTCCGAATCGGCCTCGGCTGCCAGGGAAGTCTCGGCCAAGATCGGTAATGTCAGCCGCGACGCCAATGCCGTGAACGCGCAGGCCGCCGAGGTCAGGCAGGCGATCACCGGAATGTCGGCGAACCTGGAATCGCTGCGCGCAGTCGTTGTCCGCACGGTGCGCGAATCGACCGCGGCGGCGTAACCGATCCTCGCCGCGACGGCTGGCGCCCAGTGGGGTGATTGTGCAGAATGGCACGACACCCCGGGCGCACATGATGACAGATTCGCAACTGCCGGCCGTGACGGATGCTACCTATCTCACCGGCGCGCTGCGCAAGGCCGGCGCGCTGGACCGCGGCGCAGTGCGCGAGGTCAAGGTGCTGTCGTCGCGTGACACGATCCTGTCGCACATCACGCGCCTCGGCCTGCGCTATGTCGGTGAATCCAATGGCGCGCCGCAGTCCCTGATCCTCAAGACGGCCCATGCGGAGTTTGGCAAGAACGTGCCGAACGCGGGTCGGCAGGAGGTGGCGTTCTATACCAAGCTCGCACCCTCGATGCCGGCGCAGCTCGTGCCGCGCTGCTTCGACGGGAATTTCGACGAAGAGAGTTTTGCCTGGCATCTCCTGCTTGAAGACCTGACCGACAGCCACGAGATTGCAACCGCCTGGCCGCTGCCGCCCTCGCGCGATCATGCGACCGCGATCGTCACTTCACTGGCACGCATGCATGCGGTGTGGTGGGACCACGGCCGCCTCGGCGAAACCGTCGGCACCTGGATGAGCACCGACGACACCGCGAGGCTGATGGAAACCTTCGCTGGCCACTACGACCGCTTTGCCGATCTGCTCGGCGATCGCCTCAGCGAGGAGCGGCGACTGCTCTACCGCCGCTTCATCGAGCAGTCGGGCCGGCTGTTCCAGCGCTACCATTCGCGCCGCAATGTCACCATCGTCCACGGCGACGCCCATACTTGGAATTTCCTGCTGCCGCGCGCCGCGGTGACGGACACCGTGCGCATCTTCGACTTCGACCAGTGGCGCATCAGCGCGCCGACCAGCGACCTTGCCTATATGATGGCGTTGCAATGGTATCCCGAGACCCGTCAAGTGCTCGAACGACCGCTGCTGGACACCTATTACGATACGCTGATTGCGCATGGCGTGGCTGACTACAGCCGCGATGCGCTTCATCGCGACTATCGCCTGTCGGTGCTCTGGCAGATCACCAGCGCGGTCTGGCAATGGAGCGTCAACATCCCGCCGGTGATCTGGTGGAATAACCTCCAGCGGGTGCTGATGGCGGTCGATGACCTCGGCTGCGAGGAGTTTTTGGAGTGAGGCCTCGTGTCCCGGGCGCGGTGCAGCGCCTCAAGCGCGGTTACGCGCGTCTCCGACGCGCTATGGCGATGCGCCGCTGAACCGGGACCCATCTTGCCGAGGTGTGGGCCCCGGCTCAGCAGCGCATCACTATCGTGCCGCGCTGCGTCCGGGGCACGAGAGTGAGCTCTTACTCCATCACCGCTTGCTCCGGCCCCGCCGCCTGCTTGCGCAGCGCGGCCTTGGTCGAGCCGATCATCAGGGCCAGCGGGATGGTGCAGAGGATGAAGATCATCACGAGCTGGTAGTCGTGCGCGAACGCGATGATCTGCGCCTGTACGGCCACGAGCCGATCGGCCATAGCGCGGCCGGCGTCGGTGGACAGATTGATCATGCCGCGCACGTCGGGCATCTGCAGCGCGTGGTTGAACGGGTTGATGTGCTCGGAGAGGATCGCATAGGTCTTGCGCGAGCCCTGCGTCAGCTCGGCGATGACGACGGAAATGCCGACCGAGCTGGCGACGTTGCGCATCAACGTCAGCATCGCGGTGCCGTCGGTGCGCAAGTTGTTGGGCAGCGTCAGGAACGAGACGGTTGACAGCGGCACGAACACCAGGCCGAAGCCGAAGCCCTGGATGATGCTGACGGTCACGATTTCCGGCGCCTGGGTCAGGTCGGTCCAGCCGGTCATCTGGTACAGCGAGCCTGCGGTCAGTGTCAGTCCTGCGATGATCAGGGTGCGCGCCTCGAAATAGCGCATCATGCGGCCGACCAGCATCATGGCGAAGAAGGTGCCGAAGCCGCGGCTTGCGAGCAGCAGGCCGGCAGTGATGATGGGATAACCGATCACGTTCTGCATGTAGGGCGAGGCCAGCGCCATGGTCGAGAACAGCACAAGGCCCATCACGATCATGAAGACGCAGCCGGTGACGAAATTGCGATCCTTGAAGAGGGCAAAGCGGATGAACGGCGTCGAGGTCGTGAAGGAGTGTGCGAGGAAGTAGTAGAAGGCGACGGCCGAGACGATGAATTCGGCGATGATCTCGTTGGATTCCAGCCAGCCGAGTTGCTCGCCGCGGTCGAGCGCGAGCTGAAGCGAGCCGATCGCGATGGCGAGCGCGGTGAAGCCGAGCCAGTCGAATTTGAGGCTGAGGTCCTTCTTGGTTTCATCCATGAAGACCATCAGGCCGAGCACGGTGATCACACCGAACGGCAGATTGACGAAGAACACCCAGTGCCAAGAATAGGTCTCGGTCAGCCAAGCCCCTAACGAGGGGCCCATGATCGGGCCCATCATCACGCCCATGCCCCAGATCGACATCGCCTTGGCGCGTTCCTGGAGCGTGTAGGAATCCAGCATCACGGCCTGCGACAGCGGCACCAGCGCGGCGCCGAACACGCCCTGGAGCAGGCGGAACAGCACCATCTGGTTGATGTCCTGCGCGAGCCCGCACAGCACGGAGGCGAGGGTGAAGCCGGCCGAGCAGATGATGAAGATGCGCTTGCGGCCGTAGCGGTTGGCGATCCAGCCCACCGGTGCGGTCATGATCGCGGCGGCGACGATGTAGGAGGTCAGGACCCAGTTGATCTGGTCCTGGGAAGCAGACAGCGTGCCCTGCATGTAGGGCAAAGCGACGTTGGCGATCGTCGTGTCCAGCGCCTGCATGATGGTCGCGGTCATGGCGCAGATCGTCACCATGTTCCGGCGCAGGCCGGGGACCATCGCTGTGTTGGCCGGACCGGACATGGAGGTCAGTCTTCCTTGTCCTGGTTGGCGGTCGCCGACAGGCCGAGCAGGCCGGCGAGCGAGCGCTGGTGGCCGGTGTCGATGGTCGCATAGACGCTCATGCCGGCCTTCAGCTTCTTCACGAACTTGTCGTTCTCGTCGAAATAGATCCGCACCGGCACGCGCTGCACGACCTTGACGAAATTGCCGGTGGCGTTCTGCGGCGGCAGGATCGCGAACTGCGCGCCGGTACCCGGCGACAGCGAGCCGATCTTGCCCTTGAACACATGGTTGGGGAACGCATCGACCTCGAGCGTGACCGATTGCCCGACCGCGACATAGGTGAGGTCGCTCTCCTTCGGATTGGCGTCGACCCAGGGGTGCGCGATGTCGACGATGGAGAACACCGGCGTGCCGGCGGCGACGAAGCGGCCGAGCTGGATCTGGTCGACCTGCGTCGCCACGCCGCTCATCGGGGCGCGCAGCACGGCATGGTCGAGATTGCGCTGGGCGTCATCCAGCTTGGCCTTGGCCTGCACATAGGGCGGGAACTCCTCCAGCGGCAGGTCGGGATTGCCGAGCAGCTGCGTCTTCGCATTGGAGAGCTGCTGCTTGACGAACTGCGCCTGCGCGCCGGCCGTGACCATCGCGTTCGACGCGTTGTCCAGATCGAGCTGCGAGCCATAATTGTTCTTCACCAGCGCCTGCTTGCGCTCGACGTCGCGCTGCTTCAGGTCGATGCCCTGCTGGGCGAGATCGAGCATCTGGCCGTAGATTTTGACGTTGGCGACGAGGTTGTCGTAGGTGGTCTTGGCCTGCGCCAGCTGCGCCTTGGCCTCCTCCACCGCGAGACGGAACGGGACCGGATCGATCTCGAACAGCTCGTCGCCTTGCTTGACGAGCTGGCCTTCCCTGACGACGACCTTGTCGATCTTGCCGGAGATGTCGGGCGTCACCAGAACTTTCTGCGCGCCGACATAGGCATCGTCGGTGCCGACATAGCGGCCGCCATGCAGATAGAAGGTGACGCCGCCGATCGCGGCCGCCGCGGGTAACACCACCATCAGGAGGAAGCGGCGATAGCGGCGCAGGCCGGCCAGCAGCCGGCGACGCGGCTCGGCCGCCAGCTTCTTGGTGGGCTTGCCGCTGTTGCCCTTCTGTTCGGGGGCGAATTTCAGGACCTGATCAGCCATAGCGCTGCTCCTTGCGTGCTTGTTCCGCTCCGCTGGTCTGGATGGCGTGACGCACGTTTTCCTTGATTGTTTCGAGTTGGGTGAGCAGACGATGGGCGTCCGCCGGGTTGATGCCGTCGAGCGCGTTGGCCGTGAGCTCGGACTTCAGGCCGCTCATCCTGCCGAGAAGCGCGCGGCCGGCCTTCTTCAGATAGAGGCGCTTGACGCGGCGGTCGGAGGCGTCGCTGCGGCGCTCGATCCAGTCGCTGTCGCAGAGCTTGTCGATCAGCCGCGTCAGGGTGATCGGCTGCATCTCCAGGAGCTCGGCGAGCTCGGACTGCTTCATGCCCTCGCTGCGCTCGACCTTGGCCAGCACCGCCCATTGCGCGCGGGTGATGCCGTAGCGGGATGCCTCCTTGTCGGCATAGACCCGCAGCAGGCGATAGAGCTCGCCGAGCGTGAACAGGAAGTTCTGATCGACCGACGTGCGGCTCATATGCTTGGTCTCCAATAAGCTTGGCATATAATAAGCAAGCTTATGATTATTTCATGGCAAGTTAACGCGGCGCTGCTCCGCCGGAAAAGCATGGCTGTCAGCCGTTCGAAGCGGCGCTCTTTGGGTTCCCGGTCCGGAAATGCTAAAAGCCTCCGCGATGAGCCTCGTCAAACCCGCCTTTCCCGCGCCTGACCACGATCACGGCCGCTGCACCGCGGATGCCTTGATGCATGCGGAAGCCGTTTGCGAGCAGCGCGCGCAGAAATTCACGCCGATCCGCCGCGAGGTGCTCAAGGCGCTGCTCTCGAGCCACCGTCCGCTCGGGGCCTATGAGGTGATCGACGAGCTAGCCAAATCGATGCCGCGGCCGGCGCCGATCACGGTCTATCGCGCGCTCGAGTTCCTGATGGCCAATAGCCTCGTGCACCGGATCGAGAGCCGCAACGCCTATCTCGCCTGCGCCCACGACCACGACGCGGTCTCGGCGGTTGCGTTCCTGATCTGTGAGCGCTGCGGCCTCGTCGGCGAGATTCCGGCTGCGTCCGTCGCGCAAGGTCTCAATGCCGCGGCACGCGCCTCGGGTTTTGCCCCCAAACTGTCTGTGGTCGAGATCACAGGCACCTGCACCCATTGTCAGAAAGCTTCTTGATAACAACGGCGCAAAGCCGGTCCCGGGAAGACATGTCGATAGAACCAACAAGCCCGCCCGCTGGCCGCCCCCTGAGCGCCGGCGCCATCGCCCTGATGCTCATGCTGTGCCTGACCTGGGGTTTTAACCAGATCGCGGTGAAGCTGGTCATCCCGGATATCCCGCCGGTGCTGCAGGCGACCATCCGCTCGATCGGCGCGCTGCCGGTGGTGTTCATCATCGGCACCTTGCGCGGCGCAAAATTCTTCGAGCGCGACGGCACGCTTGCCGCTGGTCTCATCGCCGGGCTGATGTTCGGTGTCGAGTTCGTGCTGATTTATGAAGGCCTGCACTTCACCCCGGCCTCGCGCGCGGTCGTGTTCCTCTACACCGCGCCGTTCTTCGTTGCGCTCGGCTCCTACCAGGTGCTGGGCGAGCGGCTCAGCGGCACGCAATGGCTCGGGCTTGCCGTCAGCTTTGCCGGCGTGGCGCTTGCGATCGGCGTGCCGCAGCCCAACGTGGATTCACAGGTTCTGCTCGGCGACCTCATGATCGTCGGCGGCGCCGCGCTGTGGGCGGCGACCACGTTGGTCGCCAAGTCGACACGGCTGCGCTTCGCCCCGCCGGAAAAGGCCATTGGTTACCAGGTCGCGATGTCGATCCCGATTCTGGGCCTGGCCGCGTACCTCCTGGGCGAGACCATTCCCCATACCCCGAGCCCGCTCTCAATCACGCTGATGGTGTTCCAGGCGGTCTGGGTGGTCGGAACCACGTTCACGCTTTGGTTCGCGCTGGTGAAGGCCTATTCGGCCAGCAAATTGTCGGCTTTTACCTTCATCACCCCTTTGTTTGGCGTCGTCGCTAGCTATTTCATCCTGCATGACACCCTCAGCCTCACGTTCGGGGCGGCCGCAATCCTTGTAATTGCTGGGCTTTTTCTGGTTAACCGTCCTAGCCAAGACGCTGCCGCCCCGCGCGATGCATTGCTGAATGTCACCAAAACCTGATATTTGGACCTCATGAACAAGCCCGAAAACACCATCGATTCCGACATCGCGGGGCCCGCGCCGCGCCACAACACCACCCAGGTCAAGGTCGGCGACGTCGCCGTCGGCGGCGGCGCGCCGATCGTCGTGCAGTCGATGACCAACACCGACACGGCCGATATCGACGGCACCATCGCCCAGGTCGCAGCGCTCGCGCGTGCCGGTTCCGAGATGGTCCGCATCACCGTGGACCGCGACGAGGCCGCCGCCGCCGTTCCGCACATCCGTGACGGCCTGCGCAAGCGCGGCATCACCACGCCGCTGATCGGCGACTTCCACTATATCGGCCACAAGCTGCTCGCCGACTATCCGGCCTGCGCGGAAGCGCTCGACAAGTACCGCATCAATCCCGGCAATGTCGGCTTCAAGGACAAGCGCGACACCCAGTTCGCCGACATCATCGAGATCGCCAACAAGCACGACAAGCCGGTGCGCATCGGCGCCAATTGGGGCTCGCTCGACCAGGAGCTCTTGTCCAAGCTGATGGATGAGAACGCGGCCTCGGCCAATCCGCGCGATGCCCGCGCCGTGATGCGCGAAGCCATGGTGCAGTCCGCGCTGCTCTCGGCGGCGCGCGCCGAAGAGCTCGGCATGCCCAAGAACCGCATCATCCTGTCGGCCAAGGTTTCGGCGGTGCAGGATCTGATCGCGGTCTATGAGGTCCTGGCGAGCCGTTCCGACTATGCCATCCATCTCGGCCTCACCGAGGCCGGCATGGGCACCAAGGGCATCGTCGCCTCGTCCGCCGCGCTCGGCATCCTGCTGCAGCAGGGCATCGGCGACACCATCCGCATCTCGCTGACGCCGGAGCCCGGCGGCGACCGCACCCGCGAGGTGCAGGTTGCGCAGGAGCTCTTGCAGACCATGGGCTTCCGCACCTTCGTGCCGCTGGTTGCGGCCTGCCCGGGCTGCGGCCGCACCACCTCGACCACGTTCCAGGAACTGGCACGCTCGATCCAGGATTTCATCCGCGACGAGATGCCGACCTGGAAGACGAAATATCCCGGCGTCGAAGAGCTCAACGTCGCGGTCATGGGCTGCATCGTCAACGGCCCCGGCGAATCCAAGCACGCCAATATCGGCATCTCCTTGCCCGGCACCGGCGAGGCGCCCGCCGCCCCCGTCTTCGTCGACGGCAAGAAGTTCCGCACCCTGCGCGGCCCCGGCATCGCCGCCGACTTCAAGGCGCTGGTGATCGACTACATCGACCAACGTTACGGCCAGGGCGCCAAGGTGCCGGAGACCGCGGCGGAGTAATTTTCACTCCGTTCGCGCCCCACCACATACCGCCGTCGTCCCGGGCGCTACGTGCGCCCCGGGACGACGAGCTGAGATTGCGGCGCGCATTGCGCTTCCAACGATGCACGCTACGATGCCCTCAATCAACAATGATTGGGAGCAACACCCATGAGCTCGCTCGCCGGCAAGCAGGGTCCGCGCTATCGCCACATGGCAGGCGACGGCGCGCCGTATGAAACCATCGCCGTCGAAAAACTCACGCCGATCATCGGCGCCGAAATCACCGGCGTCGACATCGGCAAGCTGGTCTCCGAGGATGCGCGCTCCAACCGGCAGATGGACGAGGTCCATCGCGCGCTGGCCGAAAACCTCGTCATCTTTTTCCGCGACCAGCATATCACCCCAAAGCAGCATCTCGCCTTCGGCCGCAAGTTCGGCGAGCTGCATTTTCATCCCGCCGCTCCGCATGAGGACGAAGATCCCGCACTGATGAAGATCTATGCGGATGCGAACTCGCCGCGAGCCAATGGCGAGGGCTGGCATTCCGATGTGTCCTGCGATCTCGAGCCGCCGATGGGCTCGATCCTCTACATCAAGCAATGCCCGCCGCGCGGCGGCGACACGCTGTTCGCCAACATGTATGCGGCCTATGAGGCGCTGTCGGAACGCATGAAAGCCTATCTCGACGGCCTCATTGCGCTGCATGACGGCGAGCCGATCTATCGCGGGCTCTACGCCAATTACGGCGTCGCCGACAAGCCGAGCTATCCGCATGCCGAGCACCCGGTGGTGCGCACGCACCCCGTCACGGGCAAGAAGGCCCTCTACGTCAACCGCGGCTTCACCCGCAACATCATCGACATTCCCCGCGACGAGAGCGACGCGATGCTCGCCTATCTCTACCAGCACGCCGAAAACCCGCTGTTCCAGTGCCGCTTCCGCTGGACCGAGAACGCCATCGCCTTCTGGGACAACCGCTGCACCCAGCACCGCGCGATGTGGGACTACTGGCCGCACACGCGGTCAGGGACGCGCGTGACGGTGAAGGGGGAGCGGCCGGTGTGAGCTGCCGTCCGTGAGGCCCATCATTGCAGCGGTCGTTGCTTCGCTTCTTCCGCTGATGCTCGCGCCTATCGAGATGAGCCATGCCGTGCCGGCGCGGAAGATCGTGCGCGCGAAGCCCAGGCCCAATCCCAAGCCCGCGCCCGAACAGTGCGCGCCGGCCAGATTCCGCATCGTCGTGGATGTTGGCCACACCGCCGAAGCGCTCGGTGCGGACAGCGCGCGCAACGATCCAGAGTTCGCGTTCAACTTGCGGCTTGCCAGGCTCATCGCAGAGAAACTGAAGTCGGACGGCTTTGCCACGACGCGTCTTCTGGTGACGGAGGGCAGGGCGCGGCCGAGCCTGTTCAAGCGCGTCAACGCCGCCAACGACTGGCGAGCCGATCTCTTCCTGTCGATTCATCACGACGCCGTGCCGGACAAATTCCTGGAGGAGTGGGAGTTCGAAGGCGCAAGAAGCCATTTCAGCGACCGCTTCTCCGGCCATTCGCTGTTCGTCTCGCGGCAGAACCCGCGATACGCGGCGAGCCTCGCATTCGCCCGCCTTCTCGGCAGGGAGCTGAAGGCGCAGGACCTGACTTACGCGCACCAGTACACCCTGCCGCTGATGGGTCGCTATCGTCACCAGCTGCTGGACAAGGATGTCGGCGTCTATCGCTACGACCAGCTCGTCGTGCTTTCACGCACGAGACGCGCCGCGGTCCTGCTGGAGGCCGGCTCAATCATCAACCGCGACGAGGAGATGGCGATGAACTCGCCGGCGCGGCAGCAGGTGATTGCGGCGGCGGTTGCCACTGCGATGAAGGAGTTTTGCGCGAAGTATTAATCCGCATCGATGCTGAAAAATTTCTCCCCACAGTCGTCCCGGCAAAGGCCGGGACCCATAACCCCAAGGAGAAGTCGTTGCGCGAGATGACAACTCCGAGTCTTCGCCAAACTCTTCCCTGTGGTTATGGGTCCCGGATCTGCGCTTCGCTTGTCCTGGACGACAATGGAGAATGCCGCTACAGCGGCACCCTCTGGAATTCCCTGTTCGCGAGACTGGCCTCCTCCAGATCGAGATCGCGCTCGATCCGTCGCCGCACTTCGTCGGTGATCTTGCCGTCACGCAGCAGCTCGTGGATGAACCTGCGCTCTGCGGTGATCAGCTGACGCGTCAGCGTGGTGCCGGCGGCGGAGACGTCGTGGCGGCTCGGGTCGAGTGAGTCGGGAAGCTGGCTGGCGCGGATTTCGTGCCGGGCGCGCAACAGGTGCACCACCTCGTCGGACAGCTCCTTCTCCTCGGCAAGTGTATCAAGCGACCTCAGCGCTGCATCGAGCGCCTGGCGCCGTGCGGCGATCTCGGCTTCGTGCTCGGCGACGTGCTCGGAGCGGCCGGCGTCTGCCACGCCGAGCCATCGCACCACCTTGGGCAGGCCGAGGCCGACGCCGACCAGCGTGACGAAGATGACGCCGAAGGCGACGAACAGGATCAGGTCGCGATAGGGGAAGGCCTCGCCGTCCGACAGCACGAAGGGCAGCGCCAGCGCGGCCGCGAGCGACACCGCGCCGCGCACGCCGGTGAAGGCCAGCGTGAACACCCATTGCCAGGGCGGTGAGGGATCGCGCCGGCGCAGGCTCGGGCTCAGCATCCGCGGCAGGTAGGTCGCGGGATAGAGCCAGGCAAAGCGCGCGATCACCACGATGACCACGACCACGCCGGTCGCGATCAGGATCTCGTCGAGCGGAAACGCCTTCGACTGCTCGTAGAGCGCGCGCATCTGGAAGCCGGTGAGCAGAAACAGGATGCCCTCGATCAGGTAGATCACGAGGTCCCAGAAGAAGATGCCCTGCAGGCGCGTCGCCGAGGAAATCCATAGCGGCCCGTTCCAGCTCACATAGAGCCCGCAGGCGACGGTGGCGATCACGCCGCTTCCGCCGACATGCTCGGGCAGCCAGTAGGCGAGGTAGGGCGTGATCAGCGACAGCGTGATCTCGACCTGCGGATCCCTGGCCCATTTGCGGGCGCGCAAGGAGAGCCAGCCGACCCCGATGCCGTAGGCGACCTCGCCGGCAATGATGAGGAAGAATTCGCCGGTCGCAAGCGGCAGCGAGAAGCTGCCGGTCATGATCGCGGCGAGCGCGAAGCGGTAGAGGATCAGCGCGGTGGCGTCGTTGGCAAGCCCTTCGCCTTCGAGCACGACCAGGATGCGGCGCGGCATGTGCAGCTTGCGCGCGATCGCCAGCGGCGCGACCACGTCGGGCGGCGCGACGATGGCTCCGAGCAGGAAGCCGGTGGTCCAGGGCATGCCGATCAGGAAATGCGCGGCGGTTGCCACCATCGCCGCGGTGAAGATCACGCAGCCGACCGCGAGCAGCACGATCGGGCGAAGATTGTTCCTGAACTCGCGCCAGCTCATGGCGACGCTCGCCGAGTAGATCAGCGGCGGTAGCACCAGGAGCAGCACCACTTCCGGCGGCAGCTCGACCCGCGGCATGCCCGGCACGAAGGCAAGCCCCACGCCCGCCAGCATCAGGAGAATGGCGGGCGCCATGTTGAAGCGGCGCGCCACCAGCGCGGTGGCTGCGAGCACGCCGAGGAGAATCAGAAAGATCTGGAACTTCGCTTCCATGATGCCTTTTCTTGATCAGGAAGCGCCGCGCGGGTCAATGCGGCCGGATCATCCCAGACGTTCGGTGACCATCCGCCCGATGGCGGCGAACACGGCGTCGATCTGCGCGGCGCTCGGCGTGCCGCCTTGGGTGTAGGCCGTAATCAGGATCGGCATATCGGGTTTTGGCCAGGCCACCACGATGTCGCCCGAGGCGTCCTTGCCGTTGTTGCCGGTCTTGTCGCCGATCCTCCAGGTCGCGGGCAGACCTGCGCGCAGCCGTTTCGCGCCGGTCTTGCAGTTCACCATCCAGTCGGTGAGCTCTGCGCGCGAGGCCGCGGACAAGGCTTCGCCGAGCACGAGGCGGCGGAAGTTGCCGGCCATGGCAGCGGGCGTGGTCGTGTCGTGCGGGTCGCCCGGCCGCGAACGGTTGAGCTCGGGCTCGTTGTGGTCGAGCCGCGAGGTGGTGTCGCCGAGCGAGCGCCAGAATGCGGTGAGTGCCGCCGGTCCCCCGATCCGCGCCAGCAGGAGATTGGCGCAGGTGTTGTCGCTGAGCTCGACGCTGGCCTTGCACATGTCGGCGACCGACATTGCGCCTTTCGAAAGGTTCTCCTTCGCCACCGGCGCGTAGTCGAGCAGGTCGGCCTCGCCATAGCGGATCGTCGCCGCCAGCTGGTCCTCGCCGCGATCGACCCGTGCCAGCACGCAGGCCGCAAGCGAGGCCTTGAACGTCGAGCACATCACAAACCGTTCGTCGGCGCGCCAGCCGAGCTTTTTGCCGGAGCTGAGGTTTTCGGCATGGAAGCCAACCCGACCGCCGCTCTCGCGCTCGTAGGTTTCAAGCGCAGGTGGTGCGCCTTCAGCAAATACGGGACCTGCGGCCAGCGCGCACAGCGAGGCGAGCAGCGAACGACGATCGAGCAACATGGGAATCCTTCAGAAGGGATTGGAGTGAGGCATTGCGGAGATGCCCATGAGTGCGATCACGATGCATCTGCGACAGGTGTCATCGACGGCTCGGACAAATCTATGGCGGCACCGTCACTCATCGCGCTGGTGTGAACGCGTCCCTGCGAGATACGGTGGCGCAGCGAAGCACGGTGTGCTCCCTCCCCCCTTGTGGGGGAGGGCAGGGGAGGGGGGTAGCGCAGGAAAAGGTGTATCGGTCGTGAGAGAACGGCACGTGCAGCGAGCGCTGGAGCCGAGAGAGCGTGCCGTGTGGCACCCCCCTCCCTAACCCTCCCCCGCAAGGGGGGGAGGGAACGCAGAGTACGATCTCTCCCCGCCGTCATTGCGAGGAGGAGCGCGCGCTCACTCCTTCAGGTCATATCGATACGACTTCGACACGATCTGCCAGCCATCGGCGAGCTTCATCGCCACGAGATAGTCGGTGAAGTAGCGTGGCGGCAGTTGGCATTTGACCTTGATGAAGGCAGTCTTGTCGTCCGAGCGGTCGATGGTGACGATGAAATCCTCGCGCGGCTTGCCTTCCGACTTTGCGGAGGCCCGCTTGCGCACCCAGGCGAGCCAGTCCGGCACCGTCAGGATCTTGAGCTCGCCCTTTTCCACCCAGCGCAGATCGGCGGAAGGGTGGAAGACCACGCCGAGCTTGTCGGCGTCGCCTTCATAGAGCGCGTCGAAATAGCCCTGTACGACGGCCTCGACGCTCGAACGGTCATACCCCATGCTTCTCTCCTTCTCTGGCACGTTGGCGCGACGCGGGAGCGTAAGGCGCGGCTTGCCAAACCGCCAGCGGTTTGCTCGCGAAAAGCTGATCGGCAGGGGCGGGCCGACCCGCTAGATTGTCATGGCGCATCCCCGCTGGAGAAAGATCGTGACAAGCACGACGAGCCGTCGCCGCCTCACTGGGAAATGTTACTGCGGCGCCGTGCAGTACGACGTCGCGGATGAATTCGTCTATGCGCTGAATTGTCATTGTTCGAACTGCCGCCGCACCACCGGCTCAGCCTTCAAGCCGTTCGCCGGGATCGAGCGGCACAAGTTCCGCGTGGTCGCAGGCGAGGATGCGCGGCTGATTTATGGCGACGACATGACCCACGACGCACATTGCGCCCGCTGCGGCTCGCTGCTCTATTCGGTGGTGCGCGCGGGGCAATGGGTCCACGTCACCATGGGAACCCTGCTCGACGATCCCTCGATCCGCCCCACCGCGCATATGTTCGTCGGCTCCAAGGCGCCCTGGTACGAGATCACGGACAATCTGCCGCAGCACCGCGGGCACGTTGGAGCGGGCTGAGCGACCCGGCGCGCCTGATCGACTTATGTCGCGATCGCGCTCGCCGCGATGTTCACCGTCAGCGCCAAGAGCGCCGTGTTGTAGATGAACGAGACGATGCCGTGCGCGGTCGCGGTGCGGCGGATGGTCTTGTCGGTGATGCCGACGTCGGAGACCTGTGCGGTCATGCCGATCACGAAGGAAAAATAGACGAAGTCCCAGTAGTCGGCGTGGTCGTCCTTGTCGCCGCTCGGAAATTGCAGGCCGCCCGGCTTGGCGTGGCGGTAATAGTCGTGGGCGTAATGGAGCGCGAAGGTCGTGTGCACGGCGGCCCATGACAGCGCGATGGTGCTGATCGCCAGCGACAGCTCGCCGACGCCGCGATGGGTGCCGAGCTCGGCAACGATGGCCGCGATGCTCGCGAATGCGCCGACCGCTGTCACCAGCAGGATGACGAAACGGCCGTCGTCCTGCATGACGGCGGCCCGGCGGATGTGGCTGTGGTCCTGGTTCAGCATCATGCTGTAGACCAGCACGAGATAGACCGTGATCAGCGCGTCCCAGCCAAGCAACAGCCGCGTTACCAGCCGCAATGAGTCGGGCAGCAGCAGGCAGACCAGAACGCCCGCAGCCAGCGCCATGAAGGTCCTCGGCCGCGCATAAACCACGCGCACCGGCCGCGACATCTTCCGGAAGCGGACGAGGACGGGATCTTCTTTGCTGCCGTCCGTCATCGTTCGATCAGTTCTTCCGCTCCGCCACGAACCGCGCTGCTGCCTGCAGCACCGCGGCGCGGTCGCCGAAGATCGAGACGGCGCTATCGGCCCGTGCGAGCAGGTCGCGCACGCGCTGCTTGGCGCCCTCGATGCCGAGCTGGGTGACGAAGGTGGTCTTGCCGAGAGCTGCGTCCTGGCCCGACGGCTTGCCGAGCGCGGCCGCATCACCCTCGACGTCGAGCAGGTCGTCGGCGATCTGGAAGGCTTCGCCGAGCGCGCGGCCGTAATCGTCGAGCGCCTGATACTCCTTCGCGGAGGCTTGTCCCAAGATCGCGCCGGCGATGCACCCATAGCGCAGCAGCGCGCCGGTCTTCATCTGCTGGATCCGCGCGACGTCGACCGGCTCGCGGTCGCCGAAGCGGCCTTCACCGGCGAGATCGAGCATCTGCCCGCCGACCATGCCGCCGATGCCGGCGCAGCGCGCCAGCGCGCGCGTCAGCAAGAGCCGGACATTGGCGTCGCGATGGATCTCGTCGCGTGTGACGATGTCGAAGGCGAGCGTCAAAAGCCCGTCGCCGGCGAGGATCGCGGTGGCGTCGTCGGTCTGCTTGTGCAGCGTCGGGCGTCCGCGGCGCAGGTCGGAATTGTCCATCGACGGCAGATCGTCATGGATCAGCGAATAGCAATGGATGCATTCGAGCGCGGCGCCCACCAGCAGGGCAGCCTCGCGCGGCACGCCGAACACCGCGGCGCTCTCGACCACCAGGAAAGGCCGCAGGCGTTTGCCCCCGCCGAGGCTCGAATAGCGCATCGCGTCCATCAGCCGCTTGGGGCGCGCAATCTCGTCTGGCAGGATGTCGTCCGACAACAGCCTGGCCAGCAGGGCCTCGGTATCGTCAGCGGTCTTGTCCAGGCGTTTGGCGAAATCGGACGGGGGCGTGCCGGTCATCAAGAAAGGCTCCAGAACTAAAATTCGGCCGGACAATGCCTTTATGCGAGCCGCTTCGTCAATCATTTGGAACGCCTTAAAACTGCTGGAAAAGGCCCGAATTATCACAGGCTTAATCGCCGGGCCCGTTCATCACTTCCATTTTGGCGCAGGACAAGGTCGATTTTTCGCATCGTCAAAATCCTGGCTCTGGTACTGACCGTCGCGGCGCTCCTGCCCTACGCGATCGCGCCGTTCTACCGCACCGGCCACCCGGTCTCGACGCTGATGGCCTGGCGCTCCCTTCGTGGCGCGCCGATGCAGCGGCAATGGATCGACCTGGCGGCGATGTCGCCCTATTTGCCGCGTGCGGTGGTCGGCGCTGAAGACGCCCATTTCTGCAAGCATCACGGCATCGACTGGGGCGCACTGCGCGAGGCGATCGACGACGCGCAGGAGGACGGGACGTCGTTCCGCGGCGCCTCCACCATCACCCAGCAGGTGGCCAAAAACCTGTTCCTCTGGCAGGGACGCGACCCCATCCGGAAAGTGCTGGAGTTTCCGCTGGCGCTGTGGATCGACCTGGTCCTGCCCAAGCCGCGGATTCTGGAGATTTACCTCAATATCGCCGAGCTCGGCCCGCAGGGGCAGTTCGGCGTCGAAGCGGGCAGCGCCTATGCCTTTGGCAAATCCGCCGCCAACCTCTCGCCCCGGGAGGCGGGACTTTTGGCCTCGATTCTGCCAAACCCGGTCAAACGCAGCGCCCGCACCCCGGGACCGGGGGTGCGGCGGCTGGCGGTGACCTATATGGCGCGAGCGCAGGCCGTTTCGACCTGCTGGCGGGAAAATCGCGGATTTTGAGCCCATTTCGGGCACTTTTTCCGGCCTAAAACCCTAGCTTTACGAACAGCCTTCCTCTATAAGCCCGGCCTTGATCGGCATTCAGCTCGCCCCGTATTGCGGGTGCTGAGCCGTCCGGAAGGCCGGACGATGCCTCGAACACCAATCCCTAGAGGATACTGATAATGGCCGTTCCGAGAAGAAAAACCTCGCCGTCGCGCCGTGGCATGCGCCGCTCTGCTGACGCGCTGAAGAAGCCGACCTATGTCGAGGACAAGGACTCCGGCGAGCTCCGTCGTCCGCACCATCTCGACCTCAAGACCGGCATGTACAAGGGCCGGCAGGTCTTGAAGAAGAAAGAGTCCTGAGGCCGGCGTATCGACAGGCGGGGCGACTTTTCGTTCGCCTGGATTCGGCCAATCAGTGAGTTAAGACGGTGACGGCGGCGGAGCAAACGCTTCGCCGCCGCATTGTCCTGCCCGGACGTCTCGATCAGGAAGGCGCACACGCGATGGTCGGTTTCCCGCTGCTTCTCATTCCGCTCGCGGTCTACAACATCATCGTCTTCTTGATGCCCACCGTGTCCTTCACGGATGTGCTGTTCAAGGTGCCGATGATCACGGGCGAGCCGTGGCCGGTCACGCTGGGCGATCTCCTGCTCGCACTTGGAATCGTGCTGCTGTTGCTCGAGGTCGTGAAGGGCGCGCGGCCCGGCGCAAAATTCCTGATGGATCATTTGCTGTCGCTGATCGTGTTCGGCGCGGCCGTGGCCGAATTCGTGATGTGGCCCAAATTCGGCAACTCCATCTATTTCCTGCTGGTGCTGCTGGCGATGGCCGATTTCATCGGCGGCGTCGCCCAGCGCACCCGCCGTCGCGCCTATGTCACCGAGGCCGCACCGGCACCGCGCAAGGCGCGCCGTCAGGTCGAGGAGGAGGCGGAGGAGCCGGCCGTCGAGCCGCGCATGGCGCCTGCGCCGCAGCCCGCAACCGTAGCGCCTCCTGCACCCGCGCCATCGGCGCAGTCCGTCGCCGAATCCGTGCTGATGGATCCCCCCGCGCCGAAGGCACCGCAAGCTGCGCCTTCGCCGGAAATCCCTTCGCCGCATCTCCAGCCGAGCAACGGCACGCCGGGATCGCCGGATACGCCGCCGCGCTGACCTTCGAGAAGCTCCATCATCGCCGCATCGGCGGTGCGCTCCCTCGCCCCGCTTGCGGGGTGAGGTAAGAAACTCACGCCACCTGGCGCGTCCTGGCGCTCACGCTTCCCAGCGGGCGCTTGTGGCCATAGGCCATGTTCGCATCGGCAGGGCTCGCCCGGCGCAGCCGGCTTGCCTGCGGCAGGTGCTCGGCATTGGCGATGAGCTGGGTGACGAAGCTCGGGTCCGGGCGCGGCAGCACCACCACCTTGTGCGCCCATTCGAGCGTCGGGGTCAGCGGAACAAGGGCGGTCCCTGTGCCGCCTTCCGCTTCCGCTGCTCGATCCGCACTCACCATCGCAAACACCGTTAATCCGGCTCAAAATCCGGCGAGACTGTCGCGTTTCGGGACGCGGGCCGCCGTGCGTGTGAGGTACTCGCAAGGTCTATGCCGGCCGGGCCGTTCTGGTTCCGGACCAGTTTCGAAACGTGGTTTCCAAATTGTTTATGAACTTTGCCTAGGGTGAAAGCCGAATCTCGCTCTATCCTCAGGAGCGTGAGACCGTCTTTGCTGTCCCGAAACGAGGCGCCTTTGACCGCTGCCCTGCCGCAAGCCTCCGACATCCTGGCCTCCCTTGGCGAGGCCGTCTTCATCTGGGATATCGCGAGCGATGCGATTCAGTGGGGCGAGCAGGTCGGCTCAGTCTTCCCCGACATCCCCGCCGAGCGGCTGGCGACCGGCGCGGAATTCGCCCGGCTGATCGAGCCGTCGCAGTCGCTGCGCACGGCCGCCCTGGCCCACTCGCCGGCCGTGCACGGCGCCGGCGGCACGCCCTACCGGGCCGAATATGGCGTGCGCATGAGCGCCTCCGATCCCGTGGTCTGGATCGAGGAGACCGGCCGCTGGTTCGCGGGTCCCGATGGCCGGCCGGTCCGTGCGATCGGCGCCGTCCGCATCAACAATGAGCGCCACGCCCGCGACGAGGAGCTTGCAAAGCTCGCCCGGCTTGATCCCCTGACCGGCGAGCTCAACCGCACCCACCTGATCGCGGCGCTTGCGGAGGCGATCGAAGAATCGACTCGTTTCCGCTCGGCATCGGCCTTCATGCTGGTCGGCATCGACCATCTCGCCCGTGTCAACGACGCCTTCGGCTTCGACGTTGCCGACGCCGTGATCCTCGACGTGGCAAAGCGCATTCGCGCGCGGCTTCGCGGCGGCGACGTGCTCGGCCGCTTCTCGGGTAACAAGTTCGGCCTCATCCTGAAGAACTGCACCGTCGACGACATGAACGTCGCCGCCGAGCGCTTCCTCGCCGGCATCCGCGACGAGGTGGTGCCGACCAAGTCGGGCCCGGTTTCGGTCACCGCCTCGATCGGCGCGGTCAGCGTTCCACGCTACGCCCGCAACGCCGATGAAGCGATCAACCGTGCGCATGAGACGCTGGATGCCGCCAAACGCCGCCGCGCCGGCTCGTTCGGCACCTGGCGGCCGAATGCGGAACGCGACGCGCAGCGCCGCGTCAACATCCGCGTCACCGACGAGATCGTCACCGCGCTGAACGATCGCCGCATCGTGCTCGCCTATGAGCCGGTGGTCTCGGCCGCGACGCGCGACAGGGCATTCTATGAATGCCTGGTGCGGATGGAGCAGGGCGACGGGCGGACGCTGCTCGCGCCCGATATCGTGCCGGTCGCCGAGCGTCTCGGCCTCATCCGCCTCGTCGATCACCGCGTGCTCGAGCTCGTCGTCGCCGAGCTTGCCGCCTCGCCCGAGGTCAGGCTCAGCCTCAACATCTCGCCTGATACCACCATGGATCCCGACTGGTGGGCGTCGATCGAATCGCTGATGCAGGCCCATCCGGGCGTTGCCGAGCGGCTGATCGTCGAGATCACCGAGACGGTCGCGATTCAGGACATCGACGACGTCCGCGCCTTCGTCGGCCGTCTCAAGCATTTCGGCAGCCGCATCGCCATCGACGATTTCGGCGCCGGCTACACCTCGTTCCGCAACCTGCGCAAGCTCGGCGTCGACATCGTCAAGATCGACGGCGCCTTCGTGCAGAACATCACCCGTTCCGCCGACGACCGCGCCTTCGTGCAGACCCTGATCGACCTCGCCCGCCGTCTCGACATCAAGACGGTCGCCGAATGGGTGCAGGACGAGGAAGCAGCCAACATGCTGCGCGACTGGGGCTGTGATTACATCCAGGGTCGCCTGATCGGCCTCGCCTCAGCCGAGCGCCCGTGGGGCACGTCGCAGGACAGCGTGGTGCCCGCTGCGGGGTAGGATGTCGAAATTGTGTGGCGGCGGCCGCTCTCTTCCCCTCTCCCCTTGTGGGAGAGGGTGGCTCGCCGCGTAGCGGCGAGACGGGTGAGGGGTTCTCTCCGCGAGGACGTCTCTCGATTTGAGTGCGCGGAAACAACCCCTCATCCGGCGCTTCGCGCCACCTTCTCCCACAAGACAAGGGGAGAAGGGAAGAGGCACCTCACGCCACCTGCCTGATTGCGCTCAGCCGCTCGATCGCGCGGCCGACTTCCGCGGCCGGGCATGGCTTGCCGAAATAAAATCCTTGCACGGCGGTGCAGCCGCATTCGCGGACGAAGTCGAGCTGGTCGGAGGTCTCGACACCTTCCGCCGTGGTCTCGACGCCGAGCACCGCGCCGAGGCTGGCGATGGTGCGGACGATGGCGATGCTTTCCGGGCATTCGCCGAGCGTGCCGACGAAGGAGCGGTCGATCTTGATGCGGTCGAAGGGAAACTTGCGCAAATAGCTGAGCGAGGAATAACCGACACCGAAATCATCGAGGCTGACGCGCACCCCTAACGCGCGGAGCTGATGCAGGATCTCGATCGTCGCCTCGCTGTCGTCGAGCAGCGCCGTCTCGGTGACCTCGAGCTCGAGCCGATGCGGCGCAAGGCCGGCCTCCGCAAGCGCGCTCGTGACCATGGCGACGAGGCCGCGCGCGCGGAATTGCACCGGCGACAGGTTCACCGCGATGCTCATGTCCGGCCAGCCTGCCGCAGTCGCGCACGCCGTGCGCAAAACCCATTCGCCGATAGGAACGATCAGTCCGGTTTCCTCCGCGATCGGAATGAACTCCGCCGGCGAGACCATGCCGCGCGAGGGATGTTTCCAGCGCAGCAGCGCCTCGAAGCCGGTCAGTTCGGATGTGTCGAGGCGGACCTGCGGCTGGAACATCAGATGAAATTCGCGCCCCTCGAGCGCGCCGCGCAAATTTGCCTCCAGCGCATGCCGCGCGCGGGCCTCTTCCTCCATCGCGGGCTCGAAGATCTGATAGGCGCCGCGTCCCTTGGCCTTCGCGCCGTAGAGCGCGAGGTCGGCGCACTTCATCAGCTCGTCCGTGTCCAACCCGTGATCGGGCGCAAGTGCGATACCGATGCTGACGCCGACATGGATCGACTGGTTTTCGAGCGGCGGCGGACGGCCGATGATCTCGATCAGGCGGCGTGCCAGCCGCTCGGCCGCTTCCGGCTGCGGTCCGCGCTGGATCAGTGCGAATTCGTCGCCGCCGAGCCGCGCCACGGTGGCGTGCTCGCCGGCCTGCTCCTTCAGCCGCGCCGCGACCCAGCGCAGCAGCCGGTCGCCGGCGGCGTGTCCCAGCCGGTCGTTGACGGTCTTGAAGTTGTCGAGGTCGAGGCACAGCACGGCCATCGCGCCGCCGGCCGTCGCCACCTCGCTCAGGCCCTCGCTCATCTTCTCGCGGAACAGCACGCGGTTGGGCAGGTCGGTCAGCGAATCGTGCCGTGCCATATGCGCGACGCGGGCCTGCGTCTTGTGGCGCTCGGTGACGTCTTCATAGGTGACGACCCAGCCGCCATGTGACATGCGGGTGTGGTTGAGCTTGATGATGCGGCCGTCGCTCAAATGGCGGTGCAGCGTATGCGCGCCCTCGCGCAGCCGCTCGAGGTAGTCGGCATAGAGTGCGGCCGCCGTCGTGTTCGGGTGGATGCCGAGCGCGCAGCTATGCTCCATGATCTCGCGCATGGAGATGCCGGGTTTCACGATGTCGGGCGACAGGCCGTACATCTCGATGTAGCGCGTGTTGCAGACGATGACGCGTAGGTGGCTGTCGAACATGCACAGCCCCTGGCTCATGTTGTTCAGCGCCGCGTCGAACCGGCGGTACTGCTCGCTGAGCTCCTCGACCGCGCGTTCGCGCTCGGTGATGTCCTCGTAGGTCGCGACGAAGCCGCCTTCGGGCAACGTGCAGTAGCGCACCGAGACGACGGTGTCGTTGGCCATGGCCCGCCGCATCGACGAGTCGTCGCGGCTTGCGATGCGCGCGCGGGCGGCTTCGAGGATCTGCTGCGGACTGTACTCGGATGCGAAGGCGCCATTCGCCATCGACCGCTCGATCAGCTCGCCGAGATGCGTGCCGGGCCTGGCCTCCTCGACCGACAGCCGGTAGATCTCGCGGTAGCGGTTGTTGCAGACCTTGAGCCGCATGTCGCCGTCGTAGAAGGCGAGCCCGTGCGCCATGTTCTCCAGCGCCGCGTCAAGCATGAAGTTCTGCTGCTTCAACGCCTCCTCGTAGCGCAGCCGCTCGGTGACGTCCTCGTGCACGGTCACCCAGCCGCCGTCGGGCAGGAAGCGCGATATCGCCTGCACCATTCGACCGTCGTAGCGCATCACGAGCACGACGTCCGAGCTCTTGCTGCGGACGTCGTTCATCCGCCTGTCGTGGAATTCCTTCGCGGGCATTCCGGGCAGATTGCCGCGCGAGACCCAGTGCGCGATCACGTCGCTGTGCGAGACGCCGGGCTTCACGATGTCGGGGTCGAGGTTGTAGAGGCGCAGAAACCGCTCGTTGCAGACGACGACGCTGCCTTCCGCGTCGTACATGATGAGACCGTGCGACATGTTGGTGAGCGCATGCTGGCTGCGCTCGGTCTGCACGCGCAGCTCGGCCTCGAGCCGGTCGAGGCGGGTGACGTCGTCGCAGATCGTCATCCAGCCGCCCTCGGGGAGCGGCTTCAGATCGAGCGCCAGGACGAAGCCGCTGGAGAGCCGCTGCTCTGTGCTGAAGGCCTGGCCAGCCTCGATCAGGGCGATGCGTTCGTTGTAGAGATTGTCGACCTCGCTCGTCGGAAAATTGCCGAGCGAAGCGCTGTGCGCGAGCACCTCGCGATAGCTCGCTCCCACCCGCACGACGTCGGGCGACAGATTGAAGAGATCGAGATAGCGGCGGTTGAACAGCACGATCCGGTTGTCGGAATCGTAGACGCAGACGCCCTGCTCCATGCGGTCGAGCGCAAGCTGGCTCAACGCAAGCAGGGCTTCGGGCCCGTGCTGAACGCTCGCGCGCGGCTCTGTCTTGCTGGGCGTCGTCATCGGCAAGGCGCTTGGTCAGGAGCGGGACAATGAACGGGCGTAATCGGCGAGGCGGAGCTTAAGCGGTCATCCGGGAAGATTGTCTTAAGCGCCTTAGTTTACGGACCGTGACGGCCGGTGCGGATTCTGCAACTGATCGTCAGGCAAATGACGTCGCGCCAACGGCAGGTTGCCGGAGCCTTTTGAAATGCGAGCTGGCTGCGCTCGCAATGGCGTGCTTGTGGTACGTGCGTCCCACACAATCGGCGTCATCGCCCGCCTTGTGCGCAACTGCGCATTGGAGCGGGCGATGCAGTATTCCAGAGGCGGCGACGAATACGGAGAAGCCACCGCGTACTGGATGCCCCGCTTTCGCGCGGGGCATGACAGCGGTGTGCGTTGAAATGTTCGATACGATAACGACGCAGGGACAGCCCATGGGCTGGCAGGTGAGGGGGTGGAGGAGCCTACTCCTCCTTCTTCGACATCCGCTCGAGGCGCTCCTGCATGTCCTTCATCTGCTGACGCAGTTCGTCGATGTTGTCGCTCTTCGGCGCCTCGCCGCCCGCGTCCGGCTCGGGCTCCGGCGTCGCGGGGCGCTGTGGGGTCGCGAACGGCTTGAACATCGAGAAGGTCTGCTGGAACAGCTCCATGTTGCGGCGGACCTGCTCCTCCAGCGGCGCAAAGGGCGTGCCGGACAGGGTGTTGGCGATCTGCTTGCGGAATTTCTCCTGCTCTTGGGTCAGCGTCGCGAGCGACTGCTCCAGATATTTCGGCACCACCATCTGCATGCTGTCGCCGTAGAAGCGGATCAGCTGGCGCAGGAAGGTGGTGGGCAAGAGGTTCTGGCCGGCCTTGTTCTCCTGCTCGAAGATGATCTGGGCGAGCACCGAGCGGGTAATGTCGTCGCCGGTCTTGGCGTCATAAACCAGGAAATCCTCGCCTTCCTTCACCATGGCGGCGAGATCTTCCAGCGTCACATAGGTGCTCGTTCCGGTATTGTAGAGCCGGCGGTTCGCGTATTTTTTGATGGTGGTGGGTTGGTCTGATTTCGCCATGGGCTCTCACTTGCAAACGCTGAGAACGGGAACCCGGCGGATTATGCCGCAGGGCGGGAAGAGTACGCAACGCAACAAAATAAGCATTTTCAAAGGGCTCACGCTACCGTTTTGTGCGCCACGGTTAATTGCAGAGCAAAAACTTGCTTGCGAAAGCGCCAGATGCGCTATTTTGAATGCGCTGCGGCATGAATCTGGCGTCCAGCCGATTGACATGCCGCAACGACGTTAACAGGATGCCAAGCGAGACTGGCGAGCCCATTTCGACGGTACGCCTGCCCTTCTTACAAGAACCTCAAGCCCCAGGAGATGCCCCATGTCAGACGATGTCGTCATCGTCAGCGCCGCCCGCACCCCGGTCGGAAGCTTCAACGGAGCCTTCGCGACCCTTCCCGCCCACGACCTCGGCGCCATCGCCATCAAGGCCGCGCTGGAGCGCGGTGGCATCGAGCCCGGCCGGGTCTCCGAAGTCATCATGGGCCAGATCCTGACCGCCGCTCAGGGCCAGAACCCGGCCCGTCAGGCCTCGATCGCCGCCGGCATTCCGGTCGAGAGCCCGGCCTGGGGCGTCAACCAGCTTTGCGGCTCGGGCCTGCGTACTGTCGCGCTCGGCTACCAGGCGCTGCTCAATGGTGATTCCGAGATCGTCGTGGCCGGCGGCCAGGAATCCATGAGCATGGCCCCGCATGCCCAATACCTCCGCGGCGGCGTCAAGATGGGCGCGCTCGAATTCGTCGACACCATGATCAAGGACGGGCTGTGGGATGCCTTCAACGGCTACCACATGGGCAACACCGCCGAGAACGTCGCGCGGCAGTGGCAGATCACCCGCGCGCAGCAGGACGAGTTCGCGGTCGCCTCGCAACAGAAGGCGGAAGCCGCCCAGAAGGCCGGCAAGTTCAACGACGAGATCGTTCCGGTCACCATCAAGACCCGCAAGGGCGACGTGGTCGTCAGCGCCGACGAATATCCGCGACATGGCGCAACGCTCGAAGGGATGGCGAAGCTTCGTCCCGCCTTCGAGAAGGAAGGCACGGTCACCGCAGGCTCGGCCTCGGGCATCAATGACGGCGCTGCCGCCGTGGTGCTGATGACCGCGAAGCAGGCGGCCAAGGAAGGCAAGAAGCCGCTCGCGCGCATCGTGTCCTGGGCGCAGGCCGGCGTCGATCCGAAGATCATGGGCTCGGGCCCGATCCCGGCTTCGCGCCTTGCGCTGAAGAAGGCCGGCTGGAACATCGGCGATCTCGATCTGATCGAGGCCAACGAGGCCTTCGCGGCGCAGGCCTGCGCCGTCAACAAGGACCTCGGCTGGGATACCTCGAAGGTCAACGTCAACGGCGGCGCGATCGCGATCGGCCATCCGGTTGGCGCCTCCGGCGCACGCGTGCTGGTGACGCTGTTGCACGAGATGCAGAAGCGCGACGCCAAGAAAGGCCTCGCCACGCTGTGCATCGGCGGCGGCATGGGCATCGCTATGTGCGTTGCACGCGACTAAAAAGGCAGCGGTTGCAACTCAAATATTCTTCGCAACCGCGTAAGCCTCGACTAAAGACAAGCGCCCGGCTCACCGCCGGGCGTTTTGTTCTTGATGTCCGTCAATCCACCCGCATAATCCGTCAGTAAAAACGATCACTAAAATCTCTAGAAGCGCCCAAGGAAACGTCGAGGGAAGGAATACAATATGGCACGTGTTGCATTGGTCACGGGTGGTACGCGAGGCATCGGTGCTGCGATCAGCAAGGCGCTGAAGGCGGCCGGCTACAAGGTCGCGGCAAGCTACGCCGGCAATGACGCGGCGGCGGAGAAGTTCAAGGCCGAGACCGGCATCAACGTCTACAAATGGGACGTCAGTTCCTTCGACGGCTGCGCCGAGGGCGTGAAGAAGGTCGAGGCCGAGGTCGGCCCGGTCGATGTGCTCGTCAACAATGCCGGCATCACCAAGGACGGTGCCTTCCACAAGATGAGCGTCGAGCAATGGAACGCCGTGATCGGCACCAATCTGGGCTCGCTGTTCAACATGTCGCGCCAGGTGATCGAGGGCATGCGCGCGCGCAAGTTCGGCCGCATCATCAACATCTCCTCGATCAACGGCCAGAAGGGCCAGTTCGGCCAGGTGAACTATTCCGCCGCAAAGGCCGGCGAGATCGGCTTCACCAAGGCGCTCGCGCTGGAGAATGCCAAGGGCGGAGTCACCGTCAACGCGATCTGCCCGGGCTACATCAACACCGAAATGGTGCAGGCGGTGCCGAAAGACGTGCTGGAGAAGGCGATCCTGCCGCTGATCCCGATCGGCCGCCTGGGCGAGCCCGAGGAGATCGCCCGCGCGGTGGTGTTCCTCGCAGCGGATGAGGCCGGCGCAATCACCGGCTCGACACTGTCGGTCAACGGCGGCCAGTACATGGTGTGATGCGCGAGCATCACGCCCGATCATATCGGTGACATCGTCATGCCCGGGCTTGTCCCGGGCATCTGCCCATGCACTGTCATTCCGGGGCGCCACGAAAGCGGCGAACCCGGAATCTCGAGATTCCGGGTTCGGCTCTTCGAGCCGCCCCGGAATGACGAGGTATCCTCTCTGATGACTCCCCGCACCGCGACGCTGATCGGATTGACCGCGATCCTGATGTGGTCCCTGCTTGCGGTGATGACGGTCGCGACCGGCAAGATCCCCGCATTCCAACTCGCTGCGATGACGTTCGTGATCGGCGGCCTCGTCGGTCTCCTGACCTGGATCGGCCGCAGCGAAGCGGCGCTAAGCCTGCGCCAGCCGGGTGCGGTGTGGGTGGTCGGGGTCGGCGGCCTGTTCGGCTATCACGCGCTCTATTTCCTCGCGTTGCGCTTCGCACCGCCGGCCGAAGCGGGTCTGCTCAATTATCTCTGGCCGCTGCTGATCGTGCTGTTCTCCTCCTTTTTGCCGGGCGAGCGTCTCGCGGTGCATCACGTCGTCGGCGCCGTGCTCGGCCTCGTCGGCACAGTGCTTCTGTTCGCAGGCAACACGTCCGGCTTCGCGCCGGGCCAGTTGCCGGGGCTGATTGCAGCCTTCATCGCCGCCTTCGTGTGGGCGACCTATTCGGTGCTGTCGCGCCGGCTGAAAGCGGTGCCGACCGATGCGGTCGCGGGCTTCTGCCTGGTTACCGCGGTGCTCGCGGCATTGATGCACGTCGTGCTCGAAACGACTGTGTGGCCGGAGACCACGCTGCAATGGCTCGCGGTGATCGGCTTGGGCGTCGGTCCGGTGGGCGCTGCGTTCTACGCCTGGGACATCGGCATGAAGCGCGGCGACATCCGCGTGCTGGGCGCGGCATCCTACGCGACGCCGCTGCTCTCGACGGCATTCCTCATCGCCGCGGGCTTTGCCAAAGCCAGCGCCAACATCGCGATCGCCGCGATCCTGATCGCCGGCGGCGGCCTGATCGCGGCGAAGGACCTGGTGTTGTGGAAGCCGATCAGGCCGCGCTAGGCCGCCAGCCCGGCGGCCGATACATCGCTTCCGGAATCTGTCCGAGCTCGGAGCGCTGCAGCCGCTCCGGCGTCAGGCCGTAAAACTGCTGGAAGCTCATGATCAGCGGCCGCCATTTGTCGGGATCGATGCGGTTATTTTCGTCCGCCATCATGATGGCGGGATGCGCATGCACGCGCGTGATGCGCATCTCGATCGCGGTCAGATGGCCGCGAAAGATGGCGTCGTCCTGCGCCATGTCGTGGACGTGCGCGAGCTTGGCCTCCATCTGCACCGGACATTCCGCGGCGCGCGGCGCGCCGACCGTCTCCGCCGCCAACGCGGTCAATCCGCTGACGCCGAACTTGTCTCGCACGTAGCGGTAGCCGCGCCAGGCCTTTCCTGGCGGCACCGGATTAGAGCCGGTGGTCCGCGCCAGACGATCGACGGCACCGACGAGATCGGCGGACGGCAGATTGAGCACGCACTCTCCGGTACGAATCATGTTGGCGGTCGTCTGCGATTCCCGCGCGAGCCCGAGCATGCAGCGCCAGCCCACCCACCAAGCCGAGGACATCGGCGCGAGATTGTGGGACCCGTCCGCATTGGTCGTGCCGACCAGGACGACCGGCGTCCCGAAATAGAGAATGGCCGGTTCGATCTGAATGTGTGAAGTGTCGAAAGTGCCGTGCATCCGTCGCTCCTGTTGTGAGGAGCGGCGTGATAGGGCGTGCGACCCGCGGTTCCCACCCGATTTCCGATTGCCTTTAAGGCTCCCAGCCCTTCGGCGCGAGCTCGAATTTCGCGAACTCGAAGGCCGGCGCCACTGTGCAGCCGACCAGTGTCCATTCGCCCGATGTCTCGGCCATCTGCCAGGCATGCGCCGGCACGATCGCTTGCGGCCGCTCGCCGCCCAAGAGGTCCGTGCCGAGACGTACCTCGTGCTGCGTGCAGCCCTCATGCGCGATGCGTAGCGTCAACGGGCTTCCGGCATAGTAGTGCCAGGTCTCTACCGCATCGATGCGATGCCAGTGCGAGCGCTCGCCGCGGGCGAGCAGGAAATAGATCAGGGTTGAGCGCGACCGCCCGTTGGTGTCCGTGCTCTGATCGCGAAACGTCTCGCGGTAATGTCCGCCTTCGGGATGGGGTCGCAGTTCAAGACGCGCGATGATCTCGGCAGCGGTCGGCATTACTCCCCCGTCAGGACTTGTTCTTGCGTTCGCGCAATTCGCCGAACACGATGGCGCCATCGGCGCCCTTCATGTGTAGCTTGGCTGCAACCGAGGGGTCATCGGCGCGCAGGAACACATTTGCTCGCTTCTCATCACCAAGCAGTGAGGGGATCGTGGGCTTGTTCTCGGCGCGGAGCCTGGTCACCTCCGCCGCGCGGGCCTGCAGCGCTGGATTGTCAGGCTCGATGGTGAGCGCGAACTTGACGTTGGAGGCGGTATATTCGTGGCCGCAATAGAGCTTGAAGTCATCGGGCAGCGCCCGCAGCTTCAGAAGCGAATCCCACATCATCGGGTAGTTGCCCTCGAACACGCGGCCGCAGCCGATCGAGAACAGCGTGTCGGCGGCGAACACCGTCTTCTCCGCGTCGAACACGTAGGAGATATGGTCAAGCGTATGACCGGGCGTCTCCAGCACGCGCGCGAGCAGGCTGCCGACCTTGATGACATCGGCGTTGACGACGCGCAGATCGACATTGGCGATTTTCGTCGTCTTGTCGTGCGGCGCGACGACACGGCAGTTATATTTCTGCTTGAGCTCGGCGACGCCGCCGACATGGTCGCCATGGTGATGGGTGATCAGGATGTCGGTGAGCGTCCAGCCCTCGCGCTCCAGCGCCTTCAGGATCGGCCCGGCTTCCGGCGCGTCGATCGAGGCGGTTGCCTTGGTTTCCGTATCGTGGATCAGATAACCGAAATTGTCGTTTAAACAGGTGAAAGTACGAATTTCGGCGGCCATGACATCTCCATCGCGCTCAGCCCCGGCAAACAGATATGGCGTTAACGTTGCGCAGGCAATGCAATATTCCGCGCGCCCGGGCCGCCGGGCGCATGTTACATTGCGGTCATGAGCATCGATGTCATTGATCTGCGTGACTTCTACTCGCGCCGCCTCGGGATCGTGGCGCGCCAATTGATCAATCGCGGGATCAAGGAACGCTGGCCGGGTGCGGAAGGGCAGCGAGTCCTCGGCATCGGCTATCCCACCCCCTATCTCGGCCTGTTCCGCGAGGATGCCGAGCGCTGCATCGCCTTCATGCCGGCCGCCCAGGGCGTGCTGAAATGGCCGACGGGCCGGCCCGCGCTGGCCTCGCTGGTCGATGAGTTATCGCTGCCGCTGCCGGATGCCGCGGTCGACCGCATCCTGCTCGTCCATGCGCTCGAGATCTGCGATGACCCGGCGGCGCTGCTGCGCGAGGTGTGGCGGGTGCTGGCGCCATCGGGCCGCGTGATTGCGGTGATTCCGAACCGGCGCGGGGTGTGGACGCGCACCGAGAACACGCCTTTCGGCCACGGCCGGCCATATTCGCGCACACAGATCACCGATCTGTTGCGCCAGACCTGGTTCACGCCGACCGCCTGGGGCGAGGCGTTGTTCATGCCGCCCTATGCCGGCCGCTGGCTGTTGAAGTCGGCGCTGATGTGGGAGCGCGCGGGTGTCGCGCTGTCGCTGCCGTTTGCCGGCGTGCACATCGTGGAGGCGACCAAGCAGGTCTATCGCGTGATCCCGGCGAAGCGCGAGCGCGCGCGGCTGATCCCCTCGTTGAAGCCCGTGCTGGTGCCGTCCTCGACGACGGTGACGCGGAGCTGACAGCAAAACGCCCCGGCGGGCCGGGGCGTTCTTCATGTCGGATAAATCGAAGTGGGCTCTGCGGCTTACTCGCCGGGCGCGAGATCGTCGCTCGATGCGGCGGCCGGCGCTGCCTCGCGGTCGGGGCGCGGGCCATGCGGCCGGCGGCGCCGCCGCGGATAGCGTTCGCCGCCACCGCCGCCTTCGAATCCGCCCTGGCTGCCATTGATCTGCGGCTGCGCGCCGGTGATGAAGGAGGGCAGGCGATCGACGCTGCCGGCATCCGCAATCACCGGCTGCGGCTGGTTCTGCGGTTGCGGCTGGGCCTGATACTGCGGCTGCGGACGGTGGTCGCGATCGCGATGCTCGCGCGGCTGCTGCTGGTCGCGTTGATAGGGCTGGCCCTCGCCACGCTGCTGGTGGTCACGCTGATGGTCGCGGTCGCGAACATAGGGCTGCTGCTGGGGCTGTGGGACGAAGCCGGGCTCCTGGCCGAAGTTCGAAAAACTCTCGCCGTCGTCTTCGCTGTCGTCGTTGCTGACGACGACTTCTTCACCGCCGCGCGGCTGCTGGTTCTGGCGGAATTGCTCCTGAGCGGCGGCGATCAGGCGGAAATAATGCTCGGCGTGCTGGTAGTAGTTCTCGGCCGCGACCGGGTCGCCGGAAGAGCGCGCATCGCGCGCGAGTTGGAGATATTTCTCGGCGATATGCGAGGCGGTGCCGCGGATCTTGATGTCGGGTCCGTTGGACTCGTAAACCCGGGTCATCGGGTTCTGGCCGCGCCGGTTATTGTTGTTGTTGTTGTTGTTATTCCGGTTGCGCATCCGCTGCTTATTCTGACCGTTTCTCATGTCCTGCCTTTAATTCCAGCCCTTGAAAAGTTTGTACGCGTTACTGCTGTTGAGAGTGACCAAAATTGCTGCGGCGCAGGTTTGGCGCGCGCGCCGCGCGCAGCTCGCATCCCTGCCCAAGTCCCGACCAAGGTCCCTGCCGATGTCGCTGACCTTCGCGTTCAACCAAGACGCGTTCCCCATCGCCAGCGCCTATCGCCGGCGAACCCATTCATTCTGCCTGCCGAAACAAGCCCTGGTTTCTTGCGTAAATCTTCAAGCGCAATATCAGGCTTTCGTTCACTTTGCGGTCGGAAAGCAGCGCAGCTCCACGGGCCATCGCGCTTAACAGAACCTGCGGCTTGGAACCTTCAATACAGTGCAGCTCTCGCCTCGAGAGCCCGGCAGTCGCCCGTAGGTCTACGGGGCCGGCACCGATGTTTGACCGAAACGTAGTCGTTCCCACGGGATATTCCAAGAGGTTTTTGCAACCCAATCGGGCTTTTATGGGGGCATTTTTCGGGCCGACACGGCCCTTAAGACGCCCGCCAGATCAGCCTTGGGCGGCCTCTCAACCTCTAACGCCGCAGCCGCCATCAAGGTTTCAATGCCGCGTGCCTGACCTTGTCCGGCCTCCACCACCAGGGCTCCGCCGGGAGCAAGAAGCTCGGCCGCTTGCGGTATCAGGGCGCGGTAGGCGTCGAAGCCGTCATTGCCGCCGTCGAGCGCGAGGCGCGGATCGTAGTCGCGGACCTCGACGCTCAAATTCGCGATGTCGCCCGAAGGAATGTAAGGCGGGTTCGATACGATCAAGTCGAAGGGTCCCGCGAGCGCGGCCGCGTAGTAGCAGGCGATGAAGGCGGAACGGTCGGCGAGGCCAAGCGCTGTGGCGTTGGCCTTCGCGGTGCCGAGCGCGGTCAGGCTGACATCGGTGCCGACGCCGAACGCATCCGGAATCTCGTGCAACAGCGCCAGCAGGATCGCGCCTGACCCCACGCCGATATCGGCGATCCGCGGCGGCCGTCCAGAGGCGGGCCGTTCGCGAAAAATCTCCAGCGCCAGCTCGACGACGGTCTCGGTGTCGGGCCGCGGCACCAGCGTTGCGTCCGAGAGCTGAAAGGGAAGGCCCCAGAATTCCTTGGTCCCGAGAATGCGCGCGACCGGTTCGCCCACCACGCGCCGCTGTGCATATCGTGCGAGCTGCGAGGCCTCGGCTGGCGTCAGCGATCGGGCCGCTTGCGTGATGAGACCGGTGAGATCGAGGCCGAGCACGGCCCCGAGCAGAATGCGTGCGTCGAGCTCCGCCTCCTCGACGTCCGCGGATCGCAGCTGCGCCGCCAGCGCGCGCCGCGCGTTCTCGATGGTCTGTCCGGTGAAGGGGGTGCGCACGCGTCAGGCCGCCGCGCCTTGCGCGGCGAGCTGCGCCGCCTGGTGCTCCGTGGTCAGCGCATCGATCAGCTCGCCCAGCGCTTCGCCCGCGATCACCTGCGGCAGCTTGTAAAGCGTCAGATTGATGCGGTGGTCGGTGACGCGCCCTTGCGGAAAATTGTAGGTGCGGATGCGCTCGCTGCGGTCGCCGGAGCCGACCTTTTCCTTGCGGTCGGCCGAGCGCGCCGCATCGACGCGCTGGCGCTCGGCGTCGTAGATGCGCGAGCGCAGGATGTTCATCGCCGAGGCGCGATTCTTGTGCTGCGAGCGGCTGTCCTGCATCATCACCACGATGCCGGTCGGAATGTGGGTGATGCGGATCGCCGATTCCGTCTTGTTGACGTGCTGCCCGCCCGCGCCCTGCGCGCGCATGGTCTCGATGCGCAGATCGTCGTTCTTGATCTCGACGTCGACATCCTCGACCTCCGGCAGCACGGCGACGGTCGCGGCGGAGGTATGGATGCGGCCTTGCGTCTCGGTGTCGGGCACGCGCTGCACGCGGTGCACGCCGGATTCGAACTTCAGCTTGGAGAACGCGCCGCGGCCCTGCACTTCGGCGATGATCTCCTTGTAGCCGCCGACGGTGCCTTCGCTCGCCGAGATCACTTCGACCTTCCAGCCCTGCAAGGCGGCAAAACGCTCGTACATCCGGAACAGATCGCCGGCGAACAGCGAGGCCTCGTCGCCGCCTGTGCCGGCGCGGATTTCCAGCACCACGTTGCGGTCGTCCATGGCGTCCTTGGGCAACAGTGCCACGCGGATCTTCTGCACGAGATCCTCGATTCTAGGCGAGATCTCGTCGCGCTCGGCCTCCGCCATGCCGCGCATCTCGGTATCGGTCGCGGGATCGGCGATAAGCGCCTCGGTATCGGCGAGCTCCTTCACCGCAGACCGATAGGTCTTCACCGCCGAGATCAGCGGGCTGATCTCGGCGAGCTCGCGCGTGACCTGCACATAACGCTCGGAGGAGAGCTGGCCGAGCGACTCGGCCTCGAGAGAGGCATGATGTGCAAGGAGGACGTCCAGTTTGGTTTCAGGGAGTGACGACATCGATCAGGTCTCAGATGCAAGGGGCGAGCGGGACGGCTTTCGGACCGGCCCGCTACAACGACAGCCCTTCGGCCTCGGCAAATTGCGTCAGCTTCTGCCGGATCGAGACGGTGCCGGTCGGCGCGTCCAGGAGCGGATCGAGCATCGCGCCGGCCTTCTTGGCATCGAGGTCGAGGATCATCGCCTTCACCGGCCCGAGCGCGGTCGCCGACAGTGACAGCGAGCGGTAACCCATCGCGATCAGCGCCAGCGCGCCGATCGGCTTGGACGCCATCTCGCCGCACAGCGAGACGGACTTATGCGCGGCTTTGGACTTGCGCACGATCTCGCGCAGCACGCGCAGGATCGGTGCCGACATGGTGTCGAAGCGCTCCGAGACCTTGGCATTGCCGCGATCGACCGCGAACAGGAACTGGAATAAATCGTTGGAGCCGACCGAGATGAAGTCGACCTTCTTCAGGAGCTCGTCGAGCTGGTAGAGCAGCGCCGGCACCTCGACCATGGTGCCGATGTCGATGCGCTCCGGCAGCGTGTGGCCATGCTGGCGCAAGTATGTCAGCTCGCGCTCGACCAGCGCTTTCGCCGAATCGAATTCGGCAACCTCCGAGATCATCGGGAACATCACGCGCAGCGCCCGGCCGCCGCCGGCGCGCAAGAGCGCGCGGATCTGGCCGCGCAGCAGGCCGGGACGATCGAGGCCGAGCCGGATCGCGCGCCAGCCGAGCGCGGGATTCTCCTCGATCACCGCCTCCATATAGGGCAGCGCCTTGTCGCCGCCGATGTCGAGGGTGCGGAAGGTGACGGGCTTGGTGCCGGCGGCGTCGAGCACGGTGCGATAGAGCGCGAGCTGGTCGCTGGTGCGCGGCAGGCTCTGGCCGACCATGAATTGCAGCTCGGTGCGGAACAGGCCGATGCCGGCGCTGCCGGTGTCGTCGATATGCGGCAGGTCGATCGCAAGACCCGCGTTGATCATCAGCTCGACCGCCTCGCCGTCCCTGGTGACGCAGGGCCGGTCGCGCAGTGCCAGATACTGCGCCTGGCGGCGGGCGCGGAAACGCACGCGTTCCGCATAGGCCGCCTCGATCTCTTGCGAGGGCCGCACATAGATCGAGCCGGAGGTGCCGTCGACGATGATGGCGTCGCCGGGATCGGCGATACCCGGTGCGTTCGGCACCTCGCCGACCGCGGGGATGCCGAGCGCGCGCGCCACGATCGAGACATGCGAGTTGGCAGTGCCTTCCTCCAGCACGATGCCGCGCAGCCGCTTGCGGTCGTAATCGAGCAGCGCCGCCGGCCCCATCGCGCGCGCGATGACGATGGCGTTGTCGGGCAGTTGCTCGCGCGAGGGCGCGTGATCCTGGCCGACAAGCTGTCGCATCAGGCGATAGCCGAGGTCTTCGAGATCGTGCAGCCGGTCGCGCAAATAGGGGTCGGTGGAGCGCAGCATCCGCGCGCGGGTGTCGGACTGCACGCGCTCGACGGCTGCTTCCGCGGTCAGACCGGTCGCCACCGCTTCGTGCAGCTTGTGCGACCAGCCCTGGTCGTTGGCGAACATGCGATAGGCTTCCAGCACGTCGCGGTGCTCGCCGCCTTCCGCGACGTCGCCGCGCTCCAGCATGCGGTCGAGGTCGGAGCGCAGCTTGGCGAGCGCGGTGTCGAGCCGCTTGATTTCCCTCGGCAGGTCCTCGGCGATGTAGTCCTTGATGACGACGCGCGGCTCGTGCAGCACGACATGGCCGAGCGCGATGCCCTCGGACAGGATCGCGCCGACCTTCTGCATGGAGTGCCGTGCCGCCGGCTCGAGGCCAGGCTGGGCCAACGCGGACAACTCACCGGAGGCGATCAGTTCCGCCAGCACCATGGCGGTGGTCTGGAGCGCCTCGAGCTCCTCCTCGACATAGGTGCGCTTGGCGCGGTTCTGCACCACCAGCACGCCGAGCGTGTTGCCGGCGCGCAGGATCGGCACGCCGAGGAAGGAGTGGTAGATTTCTTCGCCGGTCTCGGGACGGAACGAGAAGGCCGGATGGCTCTGGGCGTCGCTGAGATTGAGCGGGGTCGCCTCGCTGGCGACGAGGCCGACCAGGCCCTCATGGGCGCTCAGCACGGTATGGTGCACCGCCTCGCGGTTGAGGCCTTCGGTGGCGTAGAGCTCGAGGGTGTTGTCGACGCGCAGCACATAGACCGAGCAGACCTCGGCCACCATGTTGGCGGCGATCAGCACCACGATCTTGTCCAGCCGCTCCTGGGCCGAGACCTGCTCCGCCATGGTTTCGCGGAGCCGTCTCAACAAGACGCGGGGACCTCCCGACGCGCTCCGCATGTGCCGTCAATCTCCTCCATCTGCCTGGCCCGGCGGGGTAGCCGGCGGCTGGCCCAAAACTCCAGAGAAACAACAAATTTGCTAGTCCGGCGTCGGTACAAGCCCAAATCTTCTTAGACTTGGCACTTGTGCCGAGTCGGCACCGCCTGGACTGGGGCACAGTCTGCGGCAGCCCACCCTGTTCGCCGTATAGCGAATTGAGGCTTGTTTTGCCAAGCAAAACGCCTGCCAAACGCGAAGGTGTGTACACCTTCGCGTTTGCTGCGGCCGCTAACAGAAAATTCGTCTAAACCTGATCGAGACCGTAGAGCGTGTGCAGGGTCCGCACCGCAAGCTCGGTATAGGCGGCGTCGATCAAAACCGAGAACTTGATCTCGGAGGTTGTGATGGCGCGGATGTTGATATTCCGCGCTGCGAGGGCCGAGAAGGCCTGGGCGGCGACGCCGGCATGGCTGCGCATGCCGCTGCCGATCACGGAGATTTTGGCGACGTCGGTGGCGCTGTCGAGCCGCGCGTAGCCGATCTTGGCCTTGGCGGCAGCGATCGTCTCCCTGGCGCGGGCGTAGTCGGTCGCCGGGACCGTGAAGGTCAGGTCGGTGGTCTTGCCGTCCTCGGAGACGTTCTGGACGATCATGTCGACGTTGATGTTGGCATCAGCGAGCGGCCCGAAGATCGAGGCGGCGACACCCGGCTTGTCCTCGATCTGGCGCACCGAGATCTGGGCCTCGTCCTTGGAGAAGGCGATGCCGGTGACGACGTGGTTTTCCATGATCTCCTCCTCGCTGCAGATCAGCGTGCCGGGCGGCTGGTTGGCATGCGGGTCGATGTCCTCGGGCTTGTCGAAGCTCGAGCGGACGAAGATCGGCATGTTGTGGACCATGCCGAGTTCCACCGAGCGAACCTGGAGCACCTTGGCGCCCTGAGAGGCCAGTTCCAGCATGTCCTCGAACGCGATCTTGTCGAGCCGGCGCGCCTTCGGCACGATGCGCGGGTCAGTGGTGTAGACGCCATCGACATCCGTGTAGATGTCGCAGCGGTCAGCCTTGACGGCGGCGGCGATTGCGACCGCCGAGGTGTCGGAGCCGCCGCGGCCGAGCGTGGTGATTCGGCCGGTCTCCGGATTGATGCCCTGGAAGCCGGCGATGACCGCGACCTCCTTGCGCTCCTTGAAACGGTTGATGATCTCGCTGCCGTCGATGTCCTCGATGCGGGCCGAGGCATGGGCGTCGCTGGTCTTGATCGGGATTTGCCAACCCTGCCAGGAGCGGGCCTGGATGCCCAAGCTCTGGAGCACGATGGCCAGCAAGCCCGACGTCACCTGCTCGCCGGAGGCGACCACGGCGTCGTATTCGCGCGCGTCGTGCATGGGGGAGGCTTCGGTGCACCAGGCAACCAGCTCGTTGGTCTTGCCGGACATCGCCGAGACCACCACGGCAACCTCGTGCCCGGCGTCGACCTCACGCTTCACATGGCGCGCGACGTTGCGGATACGTTCGATATTGGCGACGGACGTGCCGCCGAATTTCATCACGAGGCGGCTCATGACGACGCGTGCATTCCCTCTTGAGGATCAGTATGGTGGCCCGCGTTTGGCGGGCAGCTACCGACCGCGCGTATACAGAGCGGCGGGGCCGGGGGCAAGCGGGTTCCTGACGGACCCGCAGGTAGCGGGGAACGGGTTAATCGAGGTTATGGCGCGTTATATCGACGAGATCCTGCAGCCCGGCGAGAAGGTGCTGTATTCGACCAATGCGCACTGGATCTTCTATTTCCCGGCGATTCTGGCCTGGATCGTGGCCCTGGTCCTTTTTCTGATGTCCCGGCAGACGACCACCGAGGGTCTCGTGCTGCTGTGGCTCACGGCCTCCGGCTTGGTGGCGCTCGGCGCCCTCTATTGGACGCTGAAGGGCTGGTTCCATCGCTTCACCACCGAGACCGACGTGACCAATTTCAGGGTTGTGCATAAGACCGGGTTCATCACCCGAAAGACCTTTGAAATGAGTCTCGACAAGGTCGAAAGTGTCGATGTCGACCAGACCATCCTGGGTCGCATCTTCAACTACGGCGATGTGACGATCCGCGGCGTGGGCGAGGGGATCGAGAAGATCGAGACCATCGCGTCCCCACTTGCCTTCCGCAATTCGATCACCGTGCGGTAGGACGGCGCGTTGTCATGAGCATGCAGCAGAACAGTTCCGCCAGCACGATTGTTAGCCAGGCCTCGACCGTCGACGCCGGCGAGGTCGCCAAGTTCTCGAAGCTCTCCGCCGAGTGGTGGGACCCCAACGGCAAGATGGCCCCGCTGCACAAGATCAATCCGCTGCGGCTCGGCTATATCCGCGACGCCGCCTGCCGCAAGTTCGAGCGCAACGTGCGCAGCCTCAACTGCCTCGGAGGCCTGCGCGTGCTCGACATCGGCTGCGGTGCGGGCCTGCTTTGCGAGCCGCTGTCGCGACTTGGGGCGCAGGTCATCGGCATCGATCCCTCCACGAGCAACATCGCGGCCGCAAAGCTGCATGCCGACAAGGGGCATCTGTCGATCGACTACCGCTGCACCACGGTCGAGGAGGTCGATCCGCGCGAGCGCTTCGACATCGTGCTGGCGATGGAGGTGGTGGAGCACGTCACCGACGTCGGCGTTTTCCTGAGCCGCTGCGCCGCGATGCTGAAGCCGAACGGGTTGATGGTGGTCTCGACCTTGAACCGCAACTGGAAGAGCTTTGCACTCGCCATCGTCGGCGCCGAATACGTGCTGCGCTGGCTGCCGCGTGGCACCCATGAGTGGAACAAGTTCGTCACCCCCGACGAGCTCGCCAAATATCTGCTCGACAACCGCCTCGTCATCACCGAGCAGACCGGCGTCGTCTACTCGCCCTTCGCCGACCGATGGAGCCTCTCCTCCGACATGGACGTGAACTACATGGTCGTGGCGGAAGGGATGGTGTGAGGCGTGCGCTGCGTGTAGCGGCTGAGTTGTTCGCACGAAGCGTACCGAAGTCGCAATAAAGGTGTCGTCCTGGCGAAAGCCAGGACCCATAACCCCAGGGAGAGGTTGTGGCGCGAAACTGGTAACCACGAGTCTTCGCCAAACCACTCCCTGGGGTTATGGGTCCTGGATCTGCGTTTCGCTTGTCCAGGACGACGACGGAGTTTGTGGCAAGAGCATCGCTCCTATGACTTCGGCGTGATTGACCTATCTCGCCGCTAGCGGCACGTTGCCGACAAACGTTCTCCACTCCTCGCCGCCACACTTCTCCCGCCCATGCTCACCATCACCAGCCTCTGGATTCCCTTCACCGTCATTGCTGCGCTCGGGCAGGTCGCGCGCAATGCGATGCAGCGGTCGTTGACGAAGCCGCTGGGCACCTGGGGCGCGACCAATATCCGCTTCCTGTTCGGCTTCCCGTTCTCGGTGCTGTTCTTAGGCCTGGTGCTGGTCGTCTCGGGCGATCATCTGAGCGCGCCGCCGACCGTGTTCTGGCCGTGGCTGCTGCTCGGCGCGCTCAGCCAGATCGTCGCCACCGGATTGATGCTGCTCGCCATGAACGATCGGTCCTTCGTGGTGACGACGGCTTACCTGAAGACCGAAGCGATCCAGACCGCGATCTTCGGCTTCGTCTTCCTTGGCGATCACCTGACCTGGCTCAAGGTGCTGGCGATCGTGATCGCGACCGTCGGCGTCGTCATCACTGCGCTGCGGCCGGGTGGGGAGAAGAGTTTTGCCGAATTGAAGCCGACCATCATCGGCCTCGTCGCCGCGGCGGCGTTTGCACTGTCAGCCGTCGGCTTCCGCGGTGCGATCATCACGGTACCGGGCGTCTCCTTCGTGACGGCGTCGTCGTTCACGCTGGTGCTCGGCCTGTTCGTGCAGACGCTGATCCTGACGATCTACCTGCTCTGGCGCGCACCAAAAATCCTGCAGGCGATCCTGGGCTTGTGGAAGCCGTCGCTGCTCGCCGGCTTCATGGGCGCCTTCGCCTCGCAATTCTGGTTCCTGTCCTTTGCGCTGACGGCCGCGGCCAATGTCCGTACGCTCGCGCTGATCGAGGTGCTGTTCGCGCAGGGCGTAGCCTACTACTCGTTCAAGCAGCCGGTTTCGCCGCGGGAGCTCTTCGGCATCGCGCTGATCGTAATCGGCGTCGCGGTGCTGGTCGGGGCCTAGTTCCGGTCTTCCGGCAGCACCGGCAGCGGCGACACCTCGATGCCTTCGTCGATCAGCGCCTTGGCTTCATCAGGCGAGGCCTCGCCGTAGATCGGGCGGTGTTCCTTGTCGCCGTAATGCATGGCGCGGGCTTCATTCGGGAAGCGTTCGCCGACATTATCGGCATGCTTCACGATGTGATCGCGCAATTCCTTCAGCTTGGTGCGCAGCTCGCGCTCCTGCGCCAGCATCAGCGACGTCGGCGTCTGCTGCGTGACCTCGGTCGTCGGCGCGGGCGTGGTCGGCTCGGGCGCGGCGCGCTCGCGGCCCTTCTTGCCGACGATGCGCGGCGCCATGATCGCCTTGTCGACCTTGGCCGAGCCGCAGATCGGGCAGGTCACGAGCTTGCGCTTGACCTGCTGGTCGTAAGCTGACGAGCTCTGGAACCAGCTTTCGAACGCGTGGTCTTGCTCGCAGCGGAGCGCATAGCGGATCATGCCGATCCTCGCACCAGATGCAGATGATCAGGGCCAGCCTTCGGATCGGCGACGCCGAAGCGGCGGCCGTGTTGCAGCGAAGGAATCGCCTTGCGCGCGGTCTCGACCTTGGCCGGATCGATCTTGGCCACGATGATGCCGGGCTCGACATCGCCCTCGGCGAGGATCTCGCCCCAGGGATCGATGATCAGCGAGTGACCATAGGTCTCGCGCTTGTTCTCGTGCAGGCCGGCCTGCGCCGCGGCAAACACGAAGCACCCGGTCTCGATCGCGCGTGAGCGCAGCAACACATGCCAATGCGCCTCGCCGGTCTTGCGGGTGAAGGCGGAGGGCACGGTGATGAACGACGCGCCGGCCTCGGCCAGCGCGCGATAGAGCGCGGGGAAGCGCACGTCGTAGCAGATCGTGAGTCCGACGCGGCCCCAAGGCAGGTCGGAGATCACAGCCGTCTCGCCCGGCTGGTAGTTCGCGGATTCGCGATAGCTCTCGCCGTCCGGCAGCTCGATGTCGAACATGTGGATCTTGTCGTAGCTCGCCAGCACATTGCCGTCGGGCCCGATCAGGAAGGAGCGGTTGACCGCCTTCTCCGGCGAATAGCGCAGCGCCAGCGAGCCGATATGCAGATGGATCTTCAATTCGGCGGCGAGCGCGCGATAGGCTTTCAGCGATTCGTCGTCTTCTTCGCTGGCGAGGTGCTCGAACAGCGCCTTGCGGTTCAGCTGCATCATGTTGCTGACTTCGGGCGTCTGCACGTAGTTCGCGCCGTTCGCCGCCGCCTTTCGAATCAGCTTGCTCGCCTGCGCGAAGCTCGGTTCAGGCAGAAGGCCGGTGCGCATCTGCACCATGGCGGCAGTGAAGGTACGATCCTGCGATTGAGCTTGATTCTGGCTCATGAGACCGCCTTGACGCTTTCGAGCAGTGCATCGAGCTTGCCTTCGCGATCGAGCGAATAGAGCTCGTCGCAGCCGCCGACATGCTTCTCGCCGATCCAGATCTGCGGGAACGTCGAGCCCTCGCCGGCTCGGTCATACATCTCCTGGCGCCACGACGGGTTCTTGGCGATGTCGAACTCGGTGAAGGCGGCTTTCTTGCGGGTCAACAGCGACCTGGCCGCGGAACAATAGCCGCAGCCCGGCCTCGTGTAGATCTCGACAGCAGTGCTCATCTCGCCTGGCGCTCTCAATTCATGAATTGATCGAATTATATGGGACGTGACCCGGTCTCCACAACCCGGGCAAAGACCAGTGCGTCGACCTGCGTCGCCTTGGCGCGGAGCAAGGCCCGGGCGCAGGCATCCAGTGTTGCGCCGGAGGTCAAGACGTCATCTATGAGGACAATACGCCGGCCTTGCACCTCGGCCTGGTGGTCGGCAGATACCTGGAATGCGCCCTGCACATTGGTGGCGCGCTGGGCGCGCGACAGCCCGATCTGCTGCTCCGTGGCGCGGACCCGGCGCAAGACGTCGCCTTTCACCTTGACCCCCGTCTGCCGCTCGATCACGCGCGCGAGCGCGCCCGACTGGTTGTATCGGCGGCGCCAGGCCCGCCGCCAGTGCAGCGGCACCGGGACCAGCATGTCGGCCTCGCTGAGCAGCTCGCGCCCCGCGCGCGTCATCCAGCGGCCCATGGCCGGCGCAAGATCGGTGCGGTCTTGGTACTTCAGCGAATGCACCAGCGTGCGCGCGACGTCGTCATAGCGTACCGCGGCGCGCGCCCGATGGTAGGCGGGCGGGCTCGCGATCGCCTCCATCGACAGCATCTCGGGGCCGGGATCGTAGACGAAGGGGATTCCGAGCCGCGGGCAGTAGGGCGGGGCGATGAACGACAATTTTGCCCAGCAGGCTGCGCACACGCCTTCGCCGTCGACCGGCTCGCGGCAGGACACGCACAAGGACGGCAGCGCGATGTCGAGCGCGAGCCTTGCCGCGCGCGACAGCAGACGGTGGCCGGCAGCCCATGCGGCACGCAAAGGTGTGGCGATGGAACGGGAGGGGGCACTGTCGGATTCCATAGGGTAAGGCTAGCGTTGCACGGAGATCCGCTCAAGCTGCTCGATCTCGTGCCCCGGACGCAGCGCAGCGCGAAGCGGTGCGCTGCCGAGCCGGGGCCCAGGAACGGCGTGCGCGGAAGCATGGGTCCCGGCTCAGCGGTGCGTCATGCGTGCCGCGCCGCGTCCGGGACACGCGAGCGGAGATTGCCAGGAACATCGCATTCGGCGTAACCAGCGGCATGGCGCAAAACCCGCAGATCCCGCCCGCCCTGTTCGACCGTGCGCTGCTGCATACGCGGCAGTCTCGTGCGCGCGTGCAGGGGCCTGTCAGCTTCCTGCTCGACCGCGTCGACGAGGACATGGCTGATCGGCTGGCCGCGGTGATGCGCGAATTTGGCGCCGTTGCCGATCTCTGGACCCCCGGCGAGGGGCTGTCGGCGTTGCGCGCGCGCTTCGGCAACGCGCAGCGGATCGAGCTCGATGCGGCGGGCGAAGAGAAGCTGCTGCTGGCGCCGGAGAGTGTCGATCTCGTGGCGTCCGCGCTGGCGCTGCAATTCGTCAACGATCTGCCGGGCGTGCTCGCGCAAATCCGTCGTGCGTTGAAGCCTGACGGTCTCTTGCTCGCCGCGATGATCGGCGGCGACAGCCTGACCGAGCTGCGCCAGGCTTTTGCCGCGGCCGAGGCCGAATGCGAGGGCGGAGTATCGCCGCGCGTCGCGCCGTTCGCCGACCTGCGCGACATCGGCGCGCTGCTCCAGCGGGCGGGTTTTGCGCTTCCGGTCACCGACGTCGATCGCATCGTGGTGCGCTACGCGAACGCTTTCGCGCTGATGCAGGATTTGCGCCGCATGGGCGCGGCCAATGTGCTGGTCGAGCGGCGGCGCACCCCGACGCGGCGCGCGACGATGCTGCGAATGGCCGAGATCTACGCCGAGCGCTTCGCCGATCCGGACGGCCGCATCCGCGCGACGTTCGACGTCATCTGGCTCTCCGGCTGGGCCCCACATGCCAGCCAGCAGCAGCCGCTCAAGCCCGGCTCGGCCAAGGCGAGCCTGGCGGAGGCGGTGAAGAGGGCGGGGAAGGGTTGACGTGTCCCGGACGCGCTGCAGCGTGAAACGCTGCTGCGCAGAGCCGGGACCGAGACTGTGTACCCGTGGGCCCCGGCTCTGCAGCGCACCGCAAGAGCGCTGCGCTGCGTCCGGGGCACACCGAGCCTCACATCAACAAATCAATCAAATGCGGGATCAGCGGGATGTCCGCAGGCGGCATCGGATAGTCGCGCAGCTTGTTGGCGCGGACCCAGGCCAGTGTCTGGCCTTCGCGTGCCGTCACCATCCCCTCCCAGCGGCGGCAGATGTAGAGCGGCATCAGCAGGTGGAATGTCTCGTAGGCGTGGCTCGCGAAGGTGAGCGGTGCCAGGCACGGCTCGCTGACGGTGATGCCGAGCTCCTCGTGCAGCTCGCGGATGAGGCTCTGCTCCGGCCGCTCCCCTGGCTCGAGCTTGCCGCCGGGAAACTCCCAGAGGCCGGCGAGCGTCTTGCCCTCGGGGCGCTGCGCGATCAGGACGCGCTTGTCGGCGTCGACAAGCGCGCAGGCCACCACCAATGTCAGCTTGAGTTCGGCCATGCCTGAACTTACGACCGATAGTCGCCGTTGATCGCCACATATTCCTTGGTGAGGTCGCAGGTCAGCACGCGGTCGCGGCCCTTGCCGAGGCCGAGCGAGACCTTGATCGCGATCTCCGGCGCCTTCATCGCTTCCGACACCTGCGCCTCGTCGTAGGACGGATCGCGCGCGCCGCTCTTGGCGACGCGGATGCCGTTGAAGGAGATCGACAGTCTGTCACGATCGGCGGGCTCGCCGGCCTTGCCCACCGCCATGACCACGCGCCCCCAATTGGCGTCCTCGCCGGCGATCGCGGTCTTCACCAGCGGCGAGTTCGCGATCGACATCGCGATCTTGCGCGCCGACGCCTTGGTCTTGGCGCCTTCGACGGTGATCTCGACCAGCTTGCGTGCGCCTTCGCCGTCGCGGGCGACCTGCTCGGAGAGGTTGGCGAGCACCTCGTTGAACGCCTTGACGAAGGCCTTCAGGCGAGGATCGCTGGCGCGGCTGATTCTGGGCGCGCCGTGCTCGGCCGCGGCACCGGTCGCGAACGCCAGCAGCGTGTCCGAGGTCGAGGTGTCGCCGTCGATGGTCACCGCGTTGAACGTGTCCTCGACGCCGCTCTTGAGCAGCGCTTGCAGCGCGGCAGGCGCGATCGGCGCGTCGGTGAAGATGAACGACAGCATCGTCGCCATGTCGGGTGCGATCATGCCGGCGCCCTTGGCCATGCCGTTGATGGTGACCTTGGCCTTGCCGAGTTTCACGGTTCTGGTTGCGACCTTCGGGAACGTGTCAGTGGTCATGATCGCTTTTGCGGCGGCGAGGTAATCGCCCGGCTCGGCGGTCTCAGCGAGACGGCCGAGCACGCCGTCGAACTTGGTCGCGTCGAGCGGCTCGCCGATCACGCCGGTCGAGGCCAGGAAAATCTCGCTTTCGCTACAGCCGACGGCCTTGGCTGCGATCTTCGCGGTCAGCGCGGTCGATGCCCGTCCGGTCTTTCCGGTGAAGGCATTGGCATTGCCGGAATTGACGACCAGCGCGCGCGCCTTGCCGCCCCTGAGCTTGGCCCGGCACCATTCCACCGGCGCGGACGGGCACTTCGACTTGGTGAAGACGCCGGCGACCGCGGTGCCCTTGTCCAGAAGCGCAAGCAGCACGTCGGTGCGGTTCTTGTAGCGGATGCCGGCCTCGGCCGTCGCGAGACGGACTCCCGCGATCACGGGCATGTCGGGAACGTGTTTCGGGGCGAGGGGAGAGACGGCTGAGGACATCGTGAGAGCGCCTTGATGGGTCTGGATATGCAGATGGCCGGGCGATGCCCGGCCATTGCGATGCTTAGATACTCTTGGCGTCAGCGAAGTGACAGCGAATTCTTACTTCTTCGCCGGCGGCGCCATCTTGTTGTCGGCCGGCTTCTCAGCGGGCTTGGCTGCGTCCGCTGCCGGCTGGTCGAGCCGCTCGACCTTGGCCTCAGCGCGGAGTTTTGCGACGTAATCAGCCTGCGCCTTGCGGGTGACGTAGTTCTCGATCTGGGCCTTGACCTGGTCGAAATCCGGCGCCTTGCGGCTGCGCTTTTCCTCGACCTTGATGATGTGCCAGCCGAACTGCGACTTCACGGGGTCCGAGATCTTGCCCGGCTCCAGCGAGAAGGCCACCGACGAGAATTCCGGCACCATCTGCTCCTTGGTGAAGAAGCCGAGGTCGCCGCCATCGGCGGAGCCCGGATCCTTGGACTTCTTCTTGGCGAGCTCGGCGAAATCGGCGCCCTTGTCGAGCTCGGCCTTCACGGCCTTGGCCTCGTCCTCGGTTTCGACCAGGATGTGGCGGGCGCGCACCTCCTGCTCGCCGGTGATCTGCTTGGAGGCCTCCTCATAGACCTTCTTCATGGAGTCGGGGGTGGTCGCCGCCTTGCCTTCCTGGGCGAGCAGGCTGTCCATCAACAGGCGGTTGCGGGCGAACGCCATGCGCTTCTTGAACTCGTCGCCGTCGGCGATCTTCTTGTCCTCGGCGGCCTTGGCGACGATCTTCATGTCGATCAGGAAGGCCAGCACGTTCTCGTCCTTGGTCGCCGGGTCCATCTGCGCCAGGCTCGCCCCCAGTTCCTCCTCGGCGAGCGCGACGTCGCTCTTCTTGATCTCCGCGCCGTTGACCTTGGCCAGGACCGGGTCGTCGGCGGCCCGGCCGGGACCTGCGATCAGCGCCAGTGCAAGGCAGCCCGCAAGGGCGGTGGCAAGGCCGAAGCGCAGGCCGGTTTTCGTTACCGGGAACGAGGTGGTCATGGAAAATCCTTATCCTGAAGGGGGTATTTGGGCGGGCGGACACTCGCCCAATCGGGGTGCCTTGGCAACGCGAAAAACCTGTCAAAATGATGAATTAGCGGAAACCCGGCCGCCGTTGACAAGGCTAGAGGCGGGCCATATCTCTGGCCGGTCGCGTCCATGGCGATAGCGTTTATTTTGCTGCGTTTTTGGCCGTTGAACCCAGATTTGCTCAATTCCCACCCATAAGGCGGATGACCCCGGAACGGGGTCTTGGCCGCGAGGCGTCACGGTGAGTTGATAGGCAAGTTGGTGACAACCTCTTGGCTGCAACGCGGTAATCGCGAACACAGGAATTTGGCATGATCGGCGCGCTCGCCCGCAAGTTTTTCGGCTCCGCCAACGACCGGCGGATCAAGGGATACCAGTCCCGCGTCAACGCCATCAACGCGCTGGAACCGGAGCTCACAAAGCTCTCCGACGAAGCCCTCAAGGCCCGCACCGGCGAATTCAAGCAGCAGCTCGCAGACGGCAAGACGCTGGACGACCTCCTGGTGCCGGCCTTCGCCACGGTGCGCGAGGCGGCCAAGCGGACGCTCGGCCAGCGCCATTTCGACGTCCAGCTCATCGGCGGCATGGTGCTGCATGAGGGCGACATCGCCGAGATGAAGACCGGCGAAGGCAAGACGCTGGTCGCAACGCTGGCGGTCTATCTCAACGCGCTCGCCGGCAAGGGCGTCCACGTCGTCACCGTCAACGACTACCTCGCCCGCCGCGACTCCGGCTGGATGGGCCAGATCTACGGCTTCCTCGGCATGACCACCGGCGTGATCGTGCACGGGCTCGACGATACCGAGCGCAAGTCGGCCTATGCCTGCGACATCACCTACGGCACCAACAACGAATACGGCTTCGACTATCTGCGCGACAACATGAAGTACCGGCTCGAGGACATGGTCCAGCGGCCGCACTATTACGCGATCGTCGACGAAGTGGACTCGATCCTGATCGACGAGGCGCGCACGCCGCTGATCATCTCGGGCCCGCTCGACGACCGTTCGGACTTCTACAACACCATCGACACCTTCATGCCGAAGCTGGAGAAGGTCGTCGACTACGAGGTCGACGAGAAGCAGCGCACGGTAACCTTGACCGAAGGCGGCATGGAGAAGCTGGAAACGCTGCTGCGCGACGCCGGCCAGCTCAAGGGCGAATCGCTCTACGACGTCGAGAACGTCTCGGTCGTGCACCACGTCAACCAGGCGCTGCGCGCCCACACGTTGTTCACCCGCGACAAGGACTACATCGTCCGCGACGGCGAGGTCGTGATCATCGACGAATTCACTGGACGCATGATGCCGGGCCGGCGCTATTCGGAAGGCCTGCACCAGGCACTCGAGGCCAAGGAGCACGTCGCGGTCCAGCCCGAGAACCAGACGCTCGCCTCGATCACCTTCCAGAACTATTTCCGCATGTACGAGAAGCTGGCGGGCATGACCGGCACGGCGGCGACCGAAGCCGACGAATTGTTCGACATCTACAAGCTCGAGGTGGTGGAGATCCCGACCAATTTGCCGGTCGCGCGTCTGGACGAAGACGACGAGGTCTACCGCACGCAGAAGGAAAAATACGTCGCCATCCTCGCCGAGATCGAGCGCGCCAATGCGCGCCTGCAGCCGGTGCTGGTCGGCACGGCGTCCATCGAGAAGTCGGAAGTGCTTGCAGAGTTCTTGAAGCAGAACGGCTACAAGCAGATCGATTTCGGCAAGGAAAGCGCGCTGGAGAAGCTGTACGCAGCCGCCCGCGCCGGCAAGCCCGCAAAGCTGTTCGCGGTCTTGAACGCGCGCTTCCACGAGCAGGAAGCCTATATCGTTGCCGAGGCCGGCGTTCCCGGCGCGATCACGATCGCGACCAACATGGCCGGCCGCGGTACCGACATCAAGCTCGGCGGCTCGCTGGAGATGCGTATCCAGCAGGAGACCGCAGGGATCGAGGACGAGGCCGAGAAGGCCAGGAAGATCGAGCAGATCAAGGCCGACATCGAGCACTTCCGCGACATCGTGCTCAAGGCCGAGGAGACCGTCGAGATCGAGCCGGCCAAGGGCTCAAAGCCTGCCAAGACCGTGAACAAGCCCGGTGGGCTCTACATCATCGGCTCCGAGCGTCACGAGTCTCGCCGCATCGACAACCAGCTCCGCGGCCGCTCCGGCCGCCAGGGCGACCCCGGTCGCTCAAAGTTCTTCCTGTCGCTGGAAGACGATTTGATGCGCATTTTCGGCTCGGATCGTCTCGACAGCATGTTGCAGCGGCTCGGCCTGAAAGAGGGCGAGGCCATCATCCATCCCTGGATCAATAAGGCGCTGGAGAAGGCGCAGCAGAAGGTCGAGGCGCGCAACTTCGACATCCGCAAGAACCTGCTCAAGTTCGACAACGTCCAGAACGACCAGCGCAAGGTGATCTTCGACCAGCGCGTCGACTTGATGAAGGACGAGAGCGTCGCCGAGACCATCGCCGACATGCGCCACGCCTTCGTCGACGACCTCGTCGCCAAGCACGTGCCCGAGCATGTCTATGCCGAGCAGTGGGATGTCGCGGGCCTCAAGGAAGAGCTGAAGCGCGTGCTCGATCTCGATTTGCCGGTCGACGACTGGGCCAAGGCAGAGGGCATCGCCGACGAGGAGCTGCTCACCCGCATCGAGACCCGCGCCGACGAGCACATGGCGGCCAAGGTCGCGCAGTGGGGCCCCGACGTGATGCGTTACGTCGAGAAGACCATTTTGCTGCAGACGCTCGATCATCTCTGGCGCGAGCATCTCATCATGCTCGACCATCTGCGCCAGGTCATCGGCTTGCGCGGTTACGGCCAGCGCGATCCGCTGCAGGAGTACAAGACCGAGGCCTTCAACCTCTTCCAGGAGATGAGCGCGCATTTGCGCGAGGCCGTCACGGCGCAGCTCATGCGCGTCGAGATCGTCCCGCCGGAGCAGGAAGCCCCCATCCTGCCCGCGATGGAAGCGCACAAGCTCAACCCTGATACCGGCGAGGACGAGATGGCCTTCGCCAACGTGACGTTGGCCCCGCAGGCCAACGCCGCGCAGCGCGATCCGAAGAACCCGGCATCCTGGGGCAAGGTCGGCCGCAACGAGGACTGCCCCTGCGGCAGCGGCAAGAAGTACAAGCATTGCCACGGCAGGTATGCTTGATGATGGAGGTGCGCCGCGTAACCTGTGAGACGCGACGCTCTCCCCTCAATCTCCGCCGTCGTCGCCCGGCTTGACCGGGCGACCCAGTACGCCGCGGCGCCAGTTGAGTGCGACGGCGCTCACGCACATTCCGCTGTCGTCCTGGCGAAGGCCAGGACCCATACCGCGGAATCTATCGAGAGCGCACAGTCGTCGTACCGCGCGAAGAAGCGCAACTAGCAGTCTTCGCCAAACCACTCCCTGTGGTTATGGATCACGGATCTGCGCTCGCTCTGGACGACGCTTCGCGTCGTCAGGAGTTCGCTTGTCCGGGATGGCGACTTTGAGAGATTGCGACAGCCCTAATTCGAGCTGTCGATCAGGCTCTCCAACAGCCGCTTCAATTCGCTCGTCGACTTGTCGCCGTAGCTCTCGACGATGTGCTCCTCCTGATCGACCGCGAGCGAGTTGAGCTTCTTGCACAGCACCTTGCCGCGGTCCGAGATGAACATCAGAACCTTGCGGCGGTCGTTCGGGTCCTGCACGCGATAGACCAGCGCGTCGGAGACCATGCGGTCGATCATCTTGGTCAGCGTCGGATGGTTGAGCAGCACGGCGTCCGCGAGCTCGCCCATCGAATGGCCGTCGCCGTCGGACAGCACTTTCAGGATACGCCACTGCTCGACCGGCACGCCCTCCTTGCTCAAGCGCAGTTCAAGCTGCCGGTTGATCTCCCGGTTGGCTTGCGCCAGCAGATAGGCGAGGTGCTCGGTGATGGGGTAGTTCTCTTTTGGCGGTTTGGCCACGGCTTAGACTTCGTATTGATCCAAATGAGTGAATGTCTTGCAATCGATGCTGCTTCTATATGCACTTCAATTCTTGAATATTCAATATTTTCAAAATAGGATGATTGCCCAACAAAAGGGCGGATGCCGCGGTCGCCCGCTTAACGTGCTTTTGAGTCTGGGACAGGAGTTGGCGTGGGCGCGACGGTGAAATTCCCGGCTTCCGGCGGGCCCGCGTTTCCGCCGTCCCTGCTGCTGAGGAATCTGTCGTCGCCGGCGGTCGATCGCGCATTGTCGCCGAGCGATCACAGCTTCTTCCGGCGACGCGGCGCCAGCAGCAAGCTTCGGATCGGCGGCTTCATCTGCTGCAGCGGCTCGCCCGGTGTCTGGGGGCCGTGCGCCACCAGCAGCGCGCAGCTCGCGGTCGCCGAGATCAACAAGCGTGGCGGCATTCTCGGACGCGAGATCGAACTGTCGATCTATGATGCGGGTGGGCCGCTCGACGAGATCCTCGATCGCGCCGAGCAGGCGATTGCTTTCGACGAGGTCGATCTGATCGTCGGATTGCACACCAGCGCGGTCCGCGTGGCCTTGCGCAAGGTCACCACCCGCCACCGCATCCCCTACATCTACACGCCGGTCTATGAGGGCGGCGAAGAGACGCCGGGCGTCATGGCGATCGGCGAGACGCCACGCTGGCAGAGCCGGCCGTCGATCCACTGGCTCGCCGACGTCAAGAAGGCCGCGCGCTGGTATCTGATCGGCAGCGACTATGTCTGGCCCTGGCAGTCGCACCGCGCGGTGAAGCGCTACATCAAGGAAACTGGCGGGCACGTCGTCGGCGAGGAGTTCGTGCCGCTCGGCGAAGACAATCACGAGCCGCATCTGGCGCGGATCCGCGCCGCCAAGCCCGATGTCGTGCTGATCTCGCTGATCGGCACCGACAGCATCACCTTCAACCGCGCGTTCGGCGAATGCGGCCTCGGCACGACCACGCTGCGGCTCGCCGGGGCGATGGACGAGACCGTGCTGCTCGGCATCGGCGCCGACAATTCCGAGAATCTGTTCTGCGCCTCCGGCTATTTCCCCGCCGTCGGCTCGCGCGCCAATGACGACTTCCAGAGCCGCTACAGCGCAATGTTCGGCCCGAACGCCCCGCCGATCGGCTCGCTCGGGCAATCCAGCTATGAGGGGCTGCGCTTCCTCGAAGCCGTGGCGGCCAAGGCCGGCACGCTGGCGATGGGGCCGATGCTCGCGGCGGCCCGCAACGTCGTCTACAGCGGCGCGCGCGGGCCCGTCACGGTCCGCAACGGGCATGCGCGCATGCCGATGTATCTCGCCGAGGCCGACGGTCTCGACTTCAAGCTGATCAAGCCGATCTGACACGGCATGCGGATGCTCGCAGACGCCTGGACGCAAAATAATACTTGAAAAGGAAAATATTTCCGTTTTGAATGTTGCGACGAGGCCGGTGGTCCGCGCTCGCAATGCGGACTGCGGCCGCACGTCCAAAAGACCATTCAAAAGATTCAGGAGAGCGTCGTGTCAGTTGTCCTTCCCACCCCAACCCAGCTCCGCAGCGTCGCCGAACAGTGCGGCCTTGCGCTGACCGATGAAGACGTCGCCTCGTTTCGCGGCCTGATGCAGGGCTCGATCGAGGCCTACAATCTCGTCGCGGCGATGCCCGACGAATTGCCGCCGGTGAAATATCCGCGGACGCCTGGCTACCGGCCTTCGCCGGACGAGAACCCGCGGAACGCCTGGTATCGCAAGTCGACCGTGAAGGGCGCCGCCAGCGGCAAGCTCAAGGGCAAGACGGTCGCGCTGAAGGACAACATCATGCTCGCCGGCGTTCCCATGATGAACGGCTCGGCGACGCTGGAAGGCTACGTGCCCGATTTCGACGCCACCATCGTCACGCGCATGCTGGACGCCGGCGCCGAGATCGCCGGCAAGGTCCATTGCGAATCCTTCTGCATGTCCGGCGGCAGCCACACCGGCGCGGTCGGTCCGGTGCATAATCCGCACAAGATGGGCTACTCGGCCGGCGGCTCGTCCTCCGGCTCCGGCGTCGTCGTAGCGCTCGGCGAGGTCGACATGGCGATCGGCGGCGACCAGGGCGGCTCGATCCGCATGCCGTCCTCGTTCTGCGGCATCTACGGCATGAAGCCGACCTGGGGCCTCGTGCCCTATACCGGCATCATGCCGATCGAGATCTTTGTCGATCACACCGGCCCGATGACGGCGACGGTCGCCGACAACGCGCTGCTGCTCGAGGTGATAGCCGGCGACGACGGCTACGATCCCCGCATCAAGTCGCCGAAGGTCGACGAATACACCAAGGCGCTCGGGGCCGGCATCAAGGGCATGAAGATCGGCATCCTCAAGGAGGGGTTTGAGCTGCCGACCGCAGAAGCCGCCGTCAATGAAAGCGTGCGCGAGGCGGCGAAGCGCTTCAGGGATCTCGGCGCCACCGTCGAGACGGTGTCGATCCCGATGCATCTCGCAGGCCCTGCGATCTGGACGCCGATCGGCACCGAAGGCATGACCCAGACCATGATGTATGGCGACGGCTATGGCCTTTCCCGCGGCGACCTCTATTCGACCTCGCTGATGGATTTCCATCGCGGCTGGCGCCGGCAGGCCGATTCGCTCTCCGAGACGACAAAGCTGTTCCTTCTGCTCGGCACCTACATCAACAACACCTTCGGTCCGCGCTACTACGGCAAGGCGCTCAACATCTCCCGCCGCCTGACGGCCGCCTATGACAAGGCGTTCGGCGACTACGATCTGCTGCTGCTGCCGACGACGCCGATGAAGGCGACGCCGCTGCCGCCGGCGAATGCCAGCCGGGAGGACTATGTCGCCCGCGCGCTGGAGATGATCGCCAACACCGCGCCGTTCGACATCACTCATCATCCGGCGATGTCGCTGCCCTGCGGCATGGTCGACGGCCTGCCGGTCGGGTTGATGCTGGTCGGCCGCCACTTCGAGGAATCGACGATCTACCGCGCCGCGCATGCCTTCGAGCAGATCGGCGACTGGAAGAAGATGTGAGGCGAGACGTAATGCTGGCTGGGTGGATCGCAACGTATGGCTAACGCATTCGTCGCGGCGTTCGAAATCCTGAGCTTTGGCGCGATCATCGTCCTGATCGTGCTGGGGCTCGGGATCATTGCCAGCATGATGGGCATCTTCAACTTCGCGCAAGGAGAGTTCGTCCTGCTCGGGGCCTACATCACCTATCTCGCCTATAGCCACGGCCTGCCGATCTGGGCCGGCATGGTCGCCGCGCCCTTCCTGGTCGGCGCGCTCGGTTTCGCGCTGGAGGGGCTGATCATCCGCCGCTTCTACGCCGCGCCGATCGTCGCCATGCTCGGCACCTATGCGCTCGGCCTGATCATCCGCGAATCCGTGCGCGGGCTGATCGGCGGCTTCTATCTGACCGTGCCGGAACCGATCGGTGGCTCGATCGATCTCGGCACCGTGCACATCTCGACCTGGCGCTTCATCATCATCGTGATCACGCTCCTGGTGATGGGCGCCTGCTATCTCCTGCTTTCGCGCACGAGCTTTGGGCTCCGCGTGCGCGCCACGCTGGAGAACCCGGCGCTGGCGCGTGCCTCCGGGATTTCGACGCCGCTGATCTACGGCGCCACCTTTGCCTTCGGCGCGGCGCTCGCAGGGCTTGCCGGTGCGCTGATCGTTCCGGTGTTCAGCCTGTTCGCCGATCTCGGCATCCGCTTCCTGATCCAGGGCTTTGTCGCCGTCATGGTCGGCGGCGTTGGCTCCTTCATCGGTCCGGTCGCGGGCGCCGGTGTGATCGGCACGCTCAGCGCCGCGCTGCCCTGGATCATCGCGCCCGTGGTCGCCGACGTTCTCGTCTTCGTCCTCGCAATTGCCTTCATCAAATTCCGGCCGCAAGGCCTCATCGCTGGAAAAGGGGTTTAGTCATGTTCGATCGCGTCAATCTCAGCCGCCGCCGCTTCCTCTCGAATTTCGCCTTTGCCTCCGGCGCGATCGCGACCGGCGCCACCAGCTGGGTGATCCGCCCCGACTGGGCGAACGCCGCGGAGGGCCCGATCAAGGTCGGCATTGCGACCGACCTCACCGGCCCGATTGCCTATGCCGGCAATGCCGACGCCAACGTCGCAAAAATGGTGATCAAGGAAATCAACAATTCCGGCGGCCTGCTGGGCCGGCCACTCGAGCTGTATATCGAGGATACCGCCTCGAACGAATCCGTTGCGGTGGGCAACGTGCGCAAGCTGATCCAGCGCGACAAGGTCGACATGGTGCTGGGCGGCATCACCTCGTCGATGCGCAACGCGATCAAGGACCCGATCGTGGCGCGCGGCAAGACGCTCTACATCTATCCGCAGCTCTACGAGGGCAAGGAGTGCACGCCCTATCTGTTCTGCACCGGGCCGACGCCGGCGCAGCAGTGCGACGAGTTCATCCCCTGGCTGATCAAGAACGGCGGCAAGAAATTCGCGCTGCCGAGCGCCAACTATGTCTGGCCGCACACGCTCAACGTCTACGCCCGCAAGGTGATCGAATCCAACGGCGGCGAGGTGGTGTTCGAGGAATACTATCCGCTCGACCAGATCGATTTCTCGGCGACCGTCAACCGCATCATCTCCAACAAGGTCGACGTCGTCTTCAACACCGTCATCCCGCCCGGCGTCGGTCCGTTCTTCAAGCAGCTCTATGAAGCGGGCTTCCTCAAGAACGGCGGAAGGCTTGCCTGCGTCTACTACGATGAGAACACGCTCAACATCAACCAGGCGAACGAGATCGAGGGTCTCGCGAGCTGCCTCGATTATTTCAAGGTGCTGACCAAGGAGGATCCGGTCAACGCCAGGATCCAGGCGGCCTATGAGAAGGATTTCCCCGGCAACTTCCTGTTCGCTGCCGGCAGTGCCGCGACCGGCACTTATCGCGGCCTGAAGCTGTGGGAAGCCGCCGTCAAGGAAGCCGGCAAGATCGACCGCGAGTCGGTCGCAGCAGCCCTCGACCACGCCAAGATCGCGGAAGGTCCGGGCGGGCCGGCCGAGATGGTGCCGGGCAAGCGCCACTGCAAGATGAAGATGTATACGGCGGTGGCCAAGGGCGGCAATTACGAGATCGTCGGGCGCAGCGACGGGCTCGTCGACCCCAAGGAGTGCTGAGACGGAATGCTGAAGTCGATGAGTGTGGTAAGAGAAGCCATCGACGCCGATGTCGGCGACGAACCGGACGGTGCGATGGCTGAAAGCGAAGCGCGGCAGGCAGCCTCGGGACGAAAGGTCCTGCCGATCGTCGAGGGCCTTGTGCTGCTCGCGGCGCTCATCGCGCCGTTCGTGCTCCAGGATTATCTCACGGTGTTCGCGACCCGCGTCATCATCCTGGCGCTGTTCGCGCTGTCGTTCGACCTCGTCTGGGGCTATGCCGGCATCATGAGCTTTGGCCAGGCCCTGTTCTTCGGCTCGGCCGGCTACGGCGTGGCGCTGCTGGCGCGCGACCTCGACATCACCAACATCTTCCTGGTGCTGCCCGCGGGCACGATCATCGGCCTCACCTTCGCGCTGCTGCTCGGCGGCTTCCTGCTGCTCGGCCGGCATCCCTCGAGCGTGATCTTCGTCGCGCTCGGCACCTTGACCGGCTCCTACGCCGCCGATCGCCTGGCGCGCGGCTGGTATTATCTCGGCGGCCAGAACGGCATCCCCTCGATCTCGCCGATGACGCTCGGCTCCTACGAATTCTCGGAAGGACCGGTCTTTTACTATCTCACGCTCGGCATTCTCGTCGTCGCCTACCTCCTGTGCCGCTTCCTGGTTCGCTCGCAATTCGGCCTGGCGCTTGCGGGCCTGCGCGAGAACGAGCAGCGCATCGCCTTCTTCGGTTACAAGGCGCAGCATCTCAAGGCCATCGTGTTCGCGGTCGGCGGCACCATCGCGGGCCTTGCCGGCAGCCTCTATGCCTTTCACGAGGGTTTTGTCTGGCCCAACATGGTCGGCGTCGTCGTCTCCACCCAGGTCGTGCTCTACGTGCTGTTCGGCGGCTCCGGCACGCTGATCGGCGCCGTCATCGGCACCGTCATCATCGAAGGCGTCAGCTTCTGGCTGTCGGACAATTATCGCGACATCTGGCCGATCATCCTGGGCGTGCTGCTGCTGCTCGTCATCCTGTTCCGCCCCCTCGGCCTGATCAGCTTCGTGTTAGGGGAGCGCGAGCGCGTCGGCAGCTTTGGTGCGAAGCTGAAGGAGAAGCGCAATGCCGCTTCTTGAAGCTGCGGGCATCACCAAGATTTTCGGCAAGCTCACCGCGCTCGACGGTGCTGCGCTCACCGTCGGCGAGAACGAGTTTCACGGCCTGATCGGGCCGAACGGCTCGGGCAAGAGCACGCTGATGAAATGCATCGCGGGCGCCGAAGTGCCGACGCAGGGCAAGGTCTGTTTCGTCAACGCCGACATCACCGCGTTCACGCCGACCGAGCGCGCGCGGGCCGGCATGAGCCTGAAATTCCAGATCACGAGCGTGCTGCCGACGCTCACGCTCTACGACAACATCTTGCTCGCGCTGCAGGCTCAGTCTTCGCTGTTCGATCTCGTGTTCTCGCGCACGCGTGGTGCGCTGCACGACCAGGTCATGGCGATGCTGACGCAGTTCCGTCTTGCGAACCGCGCCTTCGATGCGGCGGCGACGCTGTCGCACGGTCAGCAGCAATGGCTGGAGATCGCGATGGCGCTCGCCGGCCGACCGCGGCTTCTGCTGCTCGATGAGCCCACGGGCGGCATGAGCCTCGAGGAGCGCCGCGTCACCGGCGAACTCTTGCAGCCGATCAAAAATCACTGCTCGCTCGTCATCGTCGAGCACGATCTCGATTTCATCCGCGACATCTGCGACCGCCTCACCGTGCTCGACCAGGGCAAGGTGCTGGCATCCGGCACGGTGTCCGAGATCCAGGCCAACAAATCCGTCCAGGAGATTTATCTGCGCCGTGCCTGAGCAAGAATTTCTCGATATCAAGCATCTCGACGCCGGCTATGGCCGCAGCCAGGTGCTGTTCGACGTCAGCCTCGGCATTCCCTGGCGCGGCGGCGTCGCCGTGCTCGGCCGCAACGGCGCCGGCAAGACCACGCTGATGAAGACCATCGTCGGCGAGCTGCCGGCGTGGAAGGGCGAGGTCGCCTTCGACGGTCGCGACATCAGCCGCCGCGCGACCCAAGAGCGCGTGCGCGCCGGCATCGGCTACGTGCCGCAGGAGCATTCGGTGTTCGCCCGCCTGTCGGTCCGAGACAATCTCGCCGTGGGTTCGCTCGCAGCCAAGGACTCCTCTGCCGTCGACCGCGTGCTGACCATCTTCCCGAAGCTCGGCCAGCGCCTCGACCAGCCCGCCGGCACGCTCTCCGGCGGCGAGCGCAAGATGCTCGCCATCGGCCGCGCCATGCTGGGCGATCCAAAGCTGCTGCTGCTAGACGAGCCGACCGAGGGCGTCTGGATCGGCGTCATCGAGGAGATCACCGAGCGCCTGATCGAGCTTGCCAAGCAGATCGCCGTCATCATCGTCGAGCAGCACCTCGACCTCGCGCTCCGCGTCGCCGACTACGCCTACGTGCTGGACCGCGGCCGCGTCGCGCTGCAAGGCGCGGCGGGGGAGGTGAGGGGCAATCCGGAGCTGCTGCGATATCTGGCGCCGTAGGGAATTTCGGGTGCCCCCCAACCTGTCGGGCGGGAAAAGGCGGTGCGCGCACTCAGCGAGTCGTCGCCCGGCTTGCCTGCCCGGCGAAGCCATGGCGTAGCCGGGACCGGGCGACCCAGTACGCCGCCGTATCCTCGCGCTGTCTCTGGAATACTGGATTCCCCGCTTTCGCGGGGAATGACGGCCGAATGTGTTGCTGGCCGCGACGAGGGAAGACGCCGCTTTACTTCACCGCCCCGAACCGGCTGTCGAACGAGTTCGACGACATCACCGGCGCAGCGCCTGCGAGCTGCGCGTCTTTGCTGCCGGCAGCAGCCGCGCTATCCGACACTGAGGGCTTCAGCGGCGGGCGTGATGCGGCGACGCGCGTATCGGGCTTCGGATCGGCGGGTTTGGCGGCTGCGACCGGCTTGGCCGCTTCCTTGGCTGTTTCCTTGGGCGCGTCCTTGCTGGCGTCCTTGGCCGTGCCGTGTCCCGGCACAAACCGGGTCACCGCGGCCTTCAGCCGGGATGCCGCCGTGGGCGGAGTTGCCGAAGCGGTGGTAGCCGGCGGCGGCGATGCGGTTGCCGTGGTGTCGGCACTACCCATGCCCATCTTGCGGGCAAGGCCGGAGAAGAAGCCGCCGCCTTGCGAATTGTCTTGGGACTTATCAGCCGGCGCGGCGGCGGCGACGCGGGTGTTGCTGGCCTGCGATGGGACGGCGACGACCGGCTCGCTCTGCGGGCTTGCGGCGACAGGCTCGAGATTCGGCCTCGGCGGATTGACCGAGCCGGGGATCGTGCCGGGCGCCTTCGACATCGCAAGCATCTGGAGCGTCGAGCCTTCGGCGCCCTCGGACAGGCCGGTCGAGCCCTCCGGAATCTTCGCAGCGAACACCTTGTTCATGCCGCCGTCGATGCCGGTGTTCATGCGCGCAACCGGCGTTCCGCGAGAGACGAGTCTTGCGTATTCCGCCTCGTCCTTCTCCTGCTTCTCGCGCACCGCGTTCGCGACGTCTTCAGGAATCACATAGGCGGGGCACTTTGCGGAGGCATCGAACACCGGATCGCGCGTGGCACCCGGCGTCTTGGAGGCGTCGAAGACGTATTTCTTCTCGCAGAAGTCAACCTTCGGCTCCTGTCGCGTCACCTCGAAATGATCATTGCCTTCCTTGATCATCTTCCAGAAGGCCATGTTCGGATTGTTGCGGTGCTTGGCCATGTTCACCGGCGTCATCCGGAACGGATAGGCCTGGAACTGGAACGCCTTCTGACCGCCGAAGAAGGATTCGCGCCCGAGCGAATAGATCTCCGCGATCTGCTCGTCCGTCATCGCGTAGCAGCCGCGCGAGGAGCAGTCGCCGTGCACCATCAGCTGCGAGCCGGACCGGCCGAGCGCGCGGTCGAACGCATTGGGATAGCCGGTGTTGAACGAGAGATAATAGGCCGACTGCGGATTCATCTGGCTGGGGTTGATCGAGTAAAACCCCTCGGGCGCCTGGCGGTCGCCTTCGCGCACCTTCGGCCCGAGATCACCCGACCAGCGGCAGATCGGATAGGTCTTGAGCAGCGCGAACTGGCCGGAGCGGGTCTGCTTCCAGACCTCGAGCTCGGCCTCCTGCTTGAACAGGCGGACCAGGATCGGCGATTGCAGATCCATGTCCTTCTCGGTCATCGCGGCGAGAAGCTTCGGCGAGACGGGCTGGTTGGCCTTGGCGTTGGTCGCGAGCGAAACCTGGTCGGTGTCGCAGCCGGCCAGCAGCACGCTGGCGACAAGCGCAACCGACGTCAAAAGCGCGCGTGCTAGCGAGCTAGAAATCAAGACGGACCCCATACTCACCGGGCATGTCAGCGAAAACCCCACTTCTGGAGCATGGCCTGACCGGCGATCCGGACCCGCGATTGACGGGTTTTTTGCAGACCAAGCCCCAGCGCTTATGCCCTGAAGCCATTGATTAAAATCTTACCCTCTGGGCCAAACCGTCGCAACCCAAGCGCGGATCACGAGCCCGTTGCCCCATAGGGATGGTCAACAAAGACTAAATCAGGGCGTAACGGCCTAATTACGGCCGGGATCGCCGATTCGGGCGAAGAAAGGGTTAATCGGGTGTTAGTGGGCCATTTCGGGCGATCTCTCGTGCCCCGGACGCAGCGCAGCGCTCCTTTAGTTGTGTAGGGTGGGCAAAGGCGCGCCCTTCGCGCGCCGTGCCCACCATTCTATCCGTCCATGTGGTTGGCAATGGTGGGCACGCTTCGCTTTGCCCACCCTACGGCGCCAAAATGCGCGGAATCACCCCAGTTTCCGGCCGATTTCGAGGAATTTCTGCCGGCGCTGCTTACGGATGGCGTCGGCGTCCAGGTTGCGCAGCTCATTGAAGGCCTGCTCGATCGCCTCGCCGGTGGTGGCGATCATGGCGGCCGCGTCGCGATGGGCGCCGCCGACCGGCTCCTTCAAAATGCTGTCGATGACGCCGAAGCGCAGCATGTCCTGGGCCGTGATCTTCATGCTGTTGGCGGCTTCCTGGGCCTTGGTGCCGTCGCGCCAGAGGATCGAGGAGGCGGCCTCCGGCGAGATCACGCTGTAGATCGCGTGCTCCAGCATCAGGACGCGGTTTGCGGTGGTGATCGCGATCGCGCCGCCCGACATGCCCTCGCCGGTGATGATCGCAACGTTCGGCACGCCCAGCGACAGGCAGGCGTCCGTCGAGCGCGCAATGGCTTCGGCCTGTCCGCGCTCCTCCGCGCCGATGCCGGGATAGGCGCCGGCAGAATCGACGATCGACAGCACGGGCAGGCCAAAGCGCTCGGCCATCTCCATCAGCCGGACCGCTTTGCGATAGCCTTCAGGCCGCGCCATGCCGAAATTGTGCTTGATGCGGCTCTCGGTGGAATCGCCCTTTTCCTGGCCCATCACGCAGATCGCCTCGCCGCGGAAGCGGCCGAAGCCTGCGACCAGCGCCTCGTCCTCGCCGTACTTGCGGTCGCCGGCGAGCGGGGTGAATTCCGTGACCAGGCCCTTGATGAAGTCGGAGAAGTGCGGCCGCTGCGGGTGACGCGCGACCAGCGTCTTCTGCCATGGCGTCAAATTCGCATAGAGGTCGGCGAGCGCCTGCCCGGCCTTGTCCTCGATCTTGCCGACCTCCTCGGCGATATCGGTGCCGGAGGCCGAGAGCGCGCGCAATTCGTCGAGCTTGGAATCGAGCTCGGCGACGGGCTTTTCGAAATCGAGATAGCTGCGCATGTGGTCTGGCATCGGTTCAATATAAGGAGGACGGGGCGAGGAGGCGAAACGGATTTGGGGCCGCGGATAGAAGTGTAGCTTCTTCAATGAGTTGGCTTGTGCACACCGACGCAGCGCGCCAAATCACGGGCAGGAGACGGCTCTTTCTGCGGAGAAACGGCCGAAGTCAAGGCGGATGGTGTTAACGGTCGGGCGAGATCTTCGCGTCCCGGACGCGCTGCAGCGTGTCCTGGCGATGCGAAGCATCGTCCAGTACGCTGCTGCGCAGAGCCGAGACCTAGCAAGCAGTCTGGGCCCCGGCTCTGCGGCGCATCACTGTCGTGCTGCCCCGCGTCCGGGGCACGAGACCTTATTTCTCCGCCAGCGGGTGCAGGTCGCGCACCAGGCTCTTCAGCCGCTCCTCCACCACATGGGTGTAGATCTGCGTCGTCGAGATGTCGGTGTGGCCGAGCAGGGTCTGCACGATGCGCAAGTCGGCGCCGTTGTGCAGGAGGTGGCTGGCGAAGGCGTGGCGAAGCACGTGGGGTGAAACGAGGCGCGCCTGAAGGCCGGAGGCGACAGCGAGCTCCTTCAGGTCGCGGGCAAAATGCTGCCGCGTCAGGTGGCCGCTCTCGCCGAAGGAGGGAAACAGCCATTTCGAGGCGGCGAGGCTGCCTTTCTTGCTCGACCTGCCGTCCCCTTTGCCGTCGCCCTTGGTGTCGCCTTTGGCCGCGTCCGTCGCGGCGAGATAATCCGCCATCGCCTGACGCGCGGCCTCGTTGAGCGGCACCAGGCGCTCCTTGTTGCCCTTGCCGCGCACCACGATCATGCGCGCGTCGCGTTTTGCGGCCGAGCGCGGCAGCGACACCAGCTCGGAGACGCGCAGGCCCGTGGCGTAGAGCACTTCCAGCAGGCAATAGAGCCGCAAGCTGCGCAGCCGCTGCGAGGACGAAGCGTCCGCCGCCTCGCTCAGCTCCTTGGCGCGCCTCAGCATGCGATCGACGTCGGCAATCGACAGCACCTTTGGCAGGCCGCGGCCGCGCTTCGGTCCCGACAGGATCGCGGCGGGATCGTCGCTGCGGATCCGCTCGTTGAGCAGGAAGCGAAACAGGTGCCGCATCGCCGACAGGCGGCGGGCGACGCTGGTCGATTTGAACCCGCGCGTATCGAGATCGGCGAGATAGTCGCGCAAGCCTTGCGTGTCCGCGCCAATGAAATCCTCGCCCTTGTGGCCGAGGAAGTCGGAGAAGTCGGTGAGGTCGCGCCGGTAGGCGTCGAGCGTGTTGGCGCCGGCGCCCTGTTCCGCCGCGAGCATGTCGAGGAACAGGCCGGTCAGTTGGGTATCGGAGGGTTTTGCGGGCATGCCTTCTAGGCTAGCCGCTATTTCTTGAGAAATTTGTCAGGCGGGATGGTCACCGTCATTTCCCGCGACTTGGGGCTGACGAAATTCGCCAGCGCGAAGATCACGCCATAGACGATACCGGCGAGCACGGCGACGACCGTCAGGAAGCGGAACAGGCTGGGCATCGGGCGAGGTCTCGGTAGGGGTCTCGTCGGGGCGAATTAACCAATGAAATCATCCAACATGTTCGCCGTTTCGTGGCAAGAGTCTCTGGCGAGGGCCCGTTCGGGGTCGTATAGGTGGCCCGACATGCCGCCTTTGGCGGCAGATTGAGCGAGATCCATGTCCGACGCCGCCATGCCAGCCCCAAGCTCGCCCGAGCCCGACATCCTGTCGGCGCTTGCGGGCCGCTCGATCGTGCTGGTCGGCATGATGGGGGTCGGCAAATCCACCATCGGCCGGCGGCTCGCGGCCCGGCTCAAGCTGCCTTTCGTCGATGCCGACACCGAGATCGAGGCGGCCGCGGGCATGACCATACCGGAAATCTTCGAGCGCCATGGCGAGCCTTACTTCCGCGACGGTGAGACGCGGGTGATCGCGCGCCTCCTGGACGGCGGCCCGCTGGTGCTCGCCACCGGCGGCGGCGCCTTCATGCGCGAGGAGACGCGGGCGCGCATCGCGGCCAAGGCGGTCTCGATCTGGCTCAGGGCCGATCATGACATCATCATGCGGCGGGTGCGCCGCCGGGCCGATCGCCCGCTGCTGCAGACCCCGGATCCTGAGGGGACGGTGACCCGGCTGCTGAGCGAGCGCGAGCCGGTCTACCAGAACGCCGACCTCACGATCTCCTCGCGCGACGTGCCGCATGACCGGATCGTGGAAGAGTGCCTCGAGACGCTGCGCATCTATCTTTGCGGCGGCCCACCTGACGATGTAGCGAGTGCCGCCAGATGACCGCGCCGTTGAAACATTCAGATCCTGTTATCGTCGACGTCGCGCTCGGCGAGCGCGCCTACGACATCATCATCGGCCGCGACGTGCTGGCTTCGCTCGGCGCGCGTGTCGCGCGCTTGCGCCCCGGCGTGCGCACCGCGATCGTCACGGACCGCACCGTCGCAAAACATTGGCTGGAGCCGACTGAAGCCTCGCTCGCGGCCGCGGGCGTTCCGACCTCGCGCATCGTCGTCGAGGAAGGCGAGATTTCCAAAACCTATGCCGGGCTCGAAAAGGTCAGCGAGGCGCTGATTGCGGCCAAGATCGAGCGCAACGATCTCGTCATCGCGCTCGGTGGCGGCGTGGTCGGCGATCTCGCCGGCTTTGCCGCTGCGATCCTGCGCCGTGGCGTCGATTTCGTGCAGGTGCCGACCTCGCTGCTGGCGCAGGTTGATTCATCCGTCGGCGGCAAGACCGGCATCAACTCGCCACAGGGCAAGAATCTGCTCGGCGCCTTCCACCAGCCGGTGCTCGTCATTGCCGACACCGCCGTGCTCGACACCTTGTCGCCGCGGCAGTTCCGCGCCGGCTATGCCGAGGTCGCCAAATATGGCGTGCTCGGCGACGAGGCCTTCTTCACCTGGCTGGAGAAGAACCACGCCGACATCTTCAAGGGCGGCTCGGCGCGCGAGCATGCGATTGCGACCTCCTGCCGCGCCAAGGCGGGCGTCGTCTCGCGTGACGAGCGCGAGACCGGCGAGCGCGCGCTGCTCAATCTCGGCCACACCTTTGGTCACGCGCTGGAAGCCGCCACCGGCTTCTCCGACCGGCTGTTCCACGGCGAGGGTGTGTCCATCGGCATGGTGCTGGCGGCGGAGTTTTCCGCAAGGCTCGGCATGATCGGTGCCGCCGATTCGGCGCGCGTCGAACGCCACCTCGCGGAAGCAGGGCTGCCGACGCGGCTCCAGGACATCGCCGGCTTCGCGCAGGAAGGGCTCGCCGATGCCGACGCGCTGCTGGCGCTGATGGCGCAGGACAAGAAGGTCAAGCGCGGCAAGCTCACCTTCATCCTGCTTGAGGCTATCGGGCGCGCCGTGATCGCAAAAGACGTCGAACCGTCGCTGGTGCGCGACTTCCTGCAAGAAAACCTGCAAAACAAGCTCGCGCGCAAGGCGTGATGAGCAACTGACATCGGCGGTTGGGTCATGGACTGGCTCGGATTCTCCATCGTCGTCTTCTGCCTCTTGGTCTCGGCGTTCTTCGCCGCGAGCGAGACCGCGCTGACCGGCGCCTCGCGCGCCAGCATGCTGCGGCTGTCCAGGCAGGGTCATCGCGAGGCCGACGTCGTGTCGCGGTTGCTCGACATGCGCGAGCGGCTGATCGGCGCGCTGCTGCTCGGCAACAACATCGCCAATATCGGGGCCTCGGCGATCGCGACCGGTATCTTCACCAACTGGTTCGGCGAGGTCGGCGTGCTCTATGCGACCGGCGTGATGACGGCGCTGGTCGTGATCTTCGCGGAAGTTTTGCCAAAAACCATCGCCATCAACGCGCCCGACCGTGTCGCGCTCGCCGTGGCGCGGCCGATGCGGCTGACGATGTACGTGCTCGGGCCGTTGCTGACGGTGGTGGAAGTCATCGTGCGCCTGTTGATGCGGCTGTTTGGCCTTGCCGGCGAGCACCAGGCGATCCTGTCGCCGACCGAGCGCCTGCGCGGCGCGGTCGATCTCTTGCACCATGAAGGCAAGGTCGAGAAGCAGGACCGCGACATGCTCGGCGGCCTCCTGGACCTGCGGGAGCTTCAGGTCTCCGACGTCATGATCCATCGCACCGAGATGATGATGATCAACGCCGACCTGCCGCCGGAGGATCTGGTGCGCGAGGTGCTGGCGACCGAATACACCCGCATCCCGCTGTGGCGCGACAAGCCCGAAAACATCATCGGCGTGCTGCACGCCAAGGACCTGTTGCGCGCCATTCGCGCCTCCGAAGGCGACACCTCGCGCATCGACGCCTCGACCATCGCGCTGCCGCCCTGGTTCGTGCCGGAGATGCGCACCGTCTCCGAGCAGCTTAAGGCGTTCCGCCGCCGCAAGACCCATTTCGCGCTCGTCGTCGACGAGTACGGCGAAGTTGAAGGTCTTGTGACGCTGGAAGACATTCTGGAAGAGATCGTCGGCGATATCTCCGACGAGCACGACGTCGTGGTGGCGGGCGTGCGCGCCCAGCCTGACGGCTCGGTCGTGGTCGACGGCTCGGTGCCGATCCGCGATCTCAACCGCGCCATGGACTGGCGCCTGCCTGATGGAGAGGCGACGACGGTTGCCGGCCTCGTCATTCACGAGGCCCGTTCGATCCCGGACCGCGGCCAGAGTTTTACGTTCCACGGCTTCCGCTTCCGCGTGCTGCGCCGCGAGCGCAACCGCATCACCGCACTCCGTATTTCACCGGTGCCGCGCGAGGCGGAGGTGGAGGAGGCCAAGCCGAGGCGGGCCGGGACGTCGTTTTGAGTGCTTACCCTCCCCTGGAGGGGGAGGGTCGATCGCGCGTAGCGCGAGCGGGGTGGGGTGATCTCTCAACACGGGCGGTGTTCGACGCGGAGAGACCGTCACCCCACCCCGCTGCGCATTGCGCTTCGCTTCATGCGCAGCGACCCACGAGCGAGCTACGCTCGTCTCGGACCCCTCCAGGGGAGGGTGAAGAAGCAATCAACCTTCCCCCGGCGCCTGCGCGTGGATGGCGAGGGCGTGCACGCCACCGGAGAGTTCCGCGGCCAGCGTCGAATTAATCATGCGGTGACGCTCGACCCGGCTCTTCCCTTTGAAGGCATCAGACACGATATAAACGCGGAAATGCGTCTCGCCGCCCGCCCGGTGGCCCGCATGGCCTTCATGCAAATGTGATTCATCGACCACTTGCAGGCTGTCCGGCGAGAAAGCTTCGCGCAACTTGTTGCTGATAGTGTCTTGTGTAGCCATGTCGTTGCCTGTCGTGTGAGCCATTAAGTCGCGCGATCGCGTTACTTTAGTTCCCGTGCTTCTACGCCATTCGCAATGTCAAGACTTGAAGGTTTTTGCATTGCGTAGTCAAAGTTAGTCATGCCGATCGATTCATCAAAATTCTTCGACTCCATCCGCGTCAAGCCGAGGGGTGCGAAGCCAGAAGCCAAGCCGCGCGAGACCGTGGTCGCTTGCGAATGGACCGGCTGCCAGAACAAGGGCAGCCATCGCGCGCCGAAGGGCCGCGAAAATTCGCGCGAGTATTGGCACTTCTGCCTGGATCACGTGCGCGAGTACAACCAGAATTACAATTTCTTCTCCGGCATGAATGCCGATGCCGTCGCGCGCTACCAGAAGGATGCGCTCACCGGCCACCGTCCGACCTGGAAGATGGGCGCCAATGGCGGCGTCAAGAAGGGGGCGGAAGCCGAGATCGATGGCGCCTTCGATCCGTTCAGCATGTTCAGCGAGATCAACGGCCGCGCCAACTGGCGGCGCGGGCCGGAGGCCCAGCCCAAGGCTGAAACACGCAAGGTGATGAACGCCGAGCGCAAGGCGCTTCAGGTCATGGGGCTCGGCCCCGACGCCACGCTCGCCGACGTCAAGACCAAGTACAAGGCGCTGGTGAAGCAGCACCACCCGGATGCGAACGGCGGTGACCGTTCCACCGAAGACCGCCTGATCGAGATCATCAAGGCGTATAATTATCTGAAGACGGTGGTGAGGGAGGCGTAGGCCTCCTCTTGTCGTAGCTGCCGCCGCATTCTCTGGCGTCGTCCCGGACAAGCGTAGCGCAGATCCGGGACCCATACCCCCAGGGAGTATTTGGCGAAGACTCGTGGTTACCAGTCTCGCGCCACGACCACTCCCTGGGGTTATGGGTCCCGGCCTTCGCCGGGACGACGGCGGAGTGAATGGCTCCGCCGTCGTGCTCCTACGGAACGTTAATCGCCTCACTCCTTCGGCATCGCCCCAACATACGACGAGCTCGGTCGGATCAGCCGTCCTGTCCGGCGATGCTCGAGCGCATGTGCGGTCCAGCCTGCGGCGCGCGCCACGGCGAAGATCGGCGTGAAGGCCTGTCGCGGGATCGCGAGGGCATCGAGCAGGATCGCGGTGAAGAACTCGACATTGGTCTCCAGCGGACGATCCGGGTTCTTCTTGCGCAGCGCGGCGCGGATATAGGCCTCGACCTCGCCGGCAAACGGCAGGTCGGCGCCGTCGGCGGCAAGCCGCTCGATCGCGGCCTTCAGCACGTCGGCGCGCGGATCGCGCACGCGATAGACGCGATGGCCAAAACCCATCAGCCGTTCGCCGCGCTTAAGTGCTGCATCGACCCATGGCTGGATACGTTCGCGCGAGCCGATCGCATCCAACATCTCCAGCACCGGCTCCGGCGCGCCGCCATGCAGCGGTCCGGTCAGCGCGCAATAGCCGGCGGTGACGGCGGCGAAGAGATCGGCTTGTGTGGAAGCCACCACGCGCGTGGCGAAGGTCGATGCGTTCATGCCGTGATCGCAGACGGTGACGAGATAGGCGTCGAGCGCAGCGACCTCGCGCGGCTCGGGCGCGGCGCCACGCAGCATTTTCAGCGTGTCGGCGGCGTGGCTCGCATTCGTATCCGGCGCGACCGGATCGAGGCCTTTTGCGCGCCGCACCAGCGCGCCGGCAATCACCGGAAAGGCGCCGACAATGGTCGCCTCGTGCTCCAGCCCGTTCTCGGCGCGCAAGCCAGCGACCGCCGCGCGAAACCCGTCGACGATGCCCATGCCGCGGGTTGCCGGCAAAAGATCCGGCAGCCGCGCAAAGGCGCGTTCGCGTGCAAGCCCGAGGCTCGCCCGCACATTGGCTTCGTTGAGCGTGCTGTGACTCGCCCCGTTCCAGAGCCTTGCGGTGACGCCCTCGAAGCTCGACTGGCTTGCCAGCGTGCCGACATGCTCGCCGGCGATGATCAACGCGCCGCGCTCGCCGTCGACATGGCTGAGCACGGTTTCGGCGGCGGGAACCCCGTCCAGCCCGATCTGGCTTTTGGTGAGGTGGATGTTCATGACCTGTCTCCTTTCATCAGGAGAAAGGTCAGGCCTCTCGACAGATTGATCAATCTTGATTACATAAATCAATATGAAAAATTCCGAGGAGCTCTACCTCTCCGCCCGCGAAGCCGCGGCCGAGCTCGCGATCTCGCCGGCGACCCTCTATGCCTATGTCAGCCGCGGTCTGATCCGCTCCGAGCCGACGGCGGATTCGCGCAAGAACCGCTACCGCGCCGAGGACGTCCGCAGCCTGAAGGAGCGCCGCGCCCCGTCGCCCGAGCCGCGCGGCCTGCGCAGCTTCGACGCCGACCTGCCGGTGATGGATACGGAGATCGCGACCATCACCGAGGAGGGCGCGATCTATCGCGGGGTGAACTGCGTCGATCTTGCCGAGCGGGACACGCTGGAGCATGCCGCGACGCTGCTCTGGGACGTCTCCGGCGTCGATCCCTTTGCATCGGACAATTGCCCCCACGTCTCCGGCGAGATGCGTGCGATCGCGGAGGCCGCACGCCGCGCCGCGCCGATCGACCGCGCCATCGCGGTGCTGGCGCTTGCCGCGAGCGCCGATCCCCGCGCCTTCACCCGCGCGCCAGACGGCCGTGCGATGGTCGGAGCCCGCATCGTCCGGCTGCTGGTTGCGACCATGCTCAATGCCGAGTCCTCGGCCGCGCCGCTGCACCAGCAGATCGCCGACGCCTGGGCACCCGGCAACAAGCATGCCGCCGATCTCATCCGCCGCGCGCTGGTGCTGCTCGCCGAGCACGAATTGAATGCCTCGACCTTCACCGCGCGCTGCGCCGCCTCGACCGGCCTCAATCTCTATGATGCCGTCATCGCCGGCCTCGCCGCGCTGAAAGGTCCAAAACATGGCGGCGCCGGCGTGCTGGCCTCGCAGCTCGTGAAGACGCTGGTGGATCGCGATGTCGAGCCGATGGTGCGCGAGCGCGTCGCGCTCGGCGAGCATTTTGCCGGCTTCGGCCATGGCGTCTACAAGCGTGGCGATCCGCGCGCGCAGTCGCTGCTCAACGCATTGGCGCGGGCCGGCGCGCCGCGCAAATTCACCCGCGAAGTGCCGGAGCGGATTGCGGAGGCGACCGGCGAGCTCGTCAACATCGACTATGCGCTCGCCGTGCTGGTGCACGCCCTGCGCCTCCCGGCCGGCAGCGAGCTTGCACTGTTCGCGATGGCGCGCAGCGTCGGCTGGATCGCGCATGCCAGCGAGCAGTTGCAGCACGGAAGGTTGATCCGCCCGCGGGCACGCTATGTCGGGCCAGCGCCGGGGCGGAGGATGACGGGCGGGGAAACACGTAGCTAGTCTTGCTGAGTCACTAGATCCTCATGGTGAGGAGCGCGGAACGCGCGTCTCGAACCATGGAGGCCCGGCTCTCGCCCGTGGCCATCCTTCGAGACGCGCGTTCCGCGCTCCTCAGGATGAGGGGTGGAGCGCTTGGTTACGCAACAGAGCTAACCCCCCGGCTTCGCCGGCGCGGCTCCGCTGCCATGCCTCCGGCGGATGGTCCAGATCGCGAGGCCCAGAATGATCGCGACGCCGGTGACGGTGAACATCCAGATGTGCTTGCCGACATGCTCATGGTGCGGCAACCCGGCATATTCATGCAGCGCCGTGATCGCGAGCACGCCGGGCAGCACATGGGCCGGGGCCCAGACCAGGATCGCGGGGATGTTCACAGTGTAGAAGCGCGAAGGCGTCATGCCGAGCGCGCCGGCCGTGACCGGCACGAACGCCCGGATTGGTGGGACAAAGCGGGCGAAGAACACCGCCCAGGTGCCGAAACGGCGGAAGAAGGTCTCGCTCTCCTCGACCACGCGGGGATAGTTGGTCAGGGGCCAGGTGTTGAGGATCTCGCGCTGCTGCTTGTGCCCGATCCAATAGGCCGAGCCGTCACCGAGGACCGCGCCGAAGGCGGCCGCCAGCAGCACCCATTGCAGTTTCAGCTCGCCGCCCGGAACCAGGGCGCTCAGCGCCAGGATGATGGTCGAGCCGGGCACCACCGAGCCCACCACCGGAACGGCTTCCAGCAGCGCCGCCAGGAACAGGGTCAGATAGGCCAGCCACGCATGGGCCGAGACAAACGCGATGAAGGGATCGAGGATGGAAGTCACGTCGTCTCTGTGTCGGGCAGGAGCATTCGGGTTCAGACCTTACATAAGTAGGGCAGGGCGGCCAAAGTGCCAAAGCGGGGGCGAGGCGCTTGGCGAGCACGGAATTTCGGCGTGATTCGCAGGGCAGCCTTCCAAAAATCGCGTTCCTTGCCTATCTAAATGAAAAGACAACGGAACTTTGATTGGGGCGCGGGCTTCTGCCGGCCTCTCGTCTCTGATAGGTTCGCAACTGCACCCAGCCGCAGCCAAAGTGCAAATAACTGGTCTCGGGACCGCCCGGGGCCTCGGAGGATGAATGACGACCGCCGCCCTGTCCAAAGTTGAGGAAGTCAACGGTATGCCCGACATGAAGGTGTCGGTGCGCCAGGTTTTCGGGATCGACAGCGATCTCGAAGTGCCGGCCTATTCCGAAGTCGATCCTCACGTGCCCGAAGTCGATGCCGATTACCGTTTCGACCGCGCCACCACGCTCGCGATCCTCGCAGGCTTCGCCAAGAACCGCCGCGTCATGGTGACGGGCTATCACGGCACCGGCAAATCCACCCATATCGAGCAGGTCGCAGCTAGGCTCAACTGGCCCTGCGTGCGCGTCAACCTCGACAGCCACATCAGCCGTATCGACCTCGTCGGCAAGGACTCGATCGTGGTCAAGGATGGCAAGCAGGTCACCGAATTCCGCGACGGCATCTTGCCCTGGGCGCTTCAGCACAACGTCGCGCTGGTGTTCGACGAATACGACGCCGGCCGCCCGGACGTGATGTTCGTGATCCAGCGCGTGCTGGAGGTCTCCGGCCGCCTGACGTTGCTCGACCAGAACAAGGTGATCAAGCCGCATCCGGCGTTCCGCCTGTTCTCGACCGCGAACACGGTCGGCCTCGGCGACACCTCGGGCCTCTATCACGGCACCCAGCAGATCAACCAGGGCCAGATGGACCGCTGGTCGATCGTCACCACGCTCAACTATCTCGGCCATGACGAGGAAGTCGAGATCGTGCTGGCGAAGGCCAAGCACTATCGCACCCAGGAAGGCCGCGACATCGTCAACAAGATGGTTCGCCTTGCCGATCTCACCCGCAACGCGTTCGCCAATGGCGATCTGTCGACGGTGATGAGCCCGCGCACGGTGATCACCTGGGCCGAGAACGCCGACATCTTCGGCGATATCGGCTTCGCCTTCCGCGTCACCTTCCTCAACAAGTGCGACGAGCTCGAGCGTCCCCTGGTCGCCGAGTTCTACCAGCGCTGCTTCAATGCGGAGCTGCCGGAATCGGCGGTCAACGTGGCGCTCAGCTGATCCATGTAGTTTGAATCATGGCAACCATCACCGTCGAGCGCACCGTTGGGACGACCAAGAAGGCTGTGCTCGCCGGGCTCATTGCCTACAACAATGAGCGGATGGGGAAGCAGAAGTACAAGCGCCTCGCGATTTCCCTGAAAGAGCGCGGCAAGATCGTCGGCGGCATCGTCGGAGGGGTCTGGACGCAGGTTCTGTTCATCCAGCTGTTCTGGATCGAGCAGAAATTCCGCGGCAAGGACCACGGCACCAAGCTGATCGCGGCGATCGAGGACGAGGCGAGAAAGATCGGGGCGACCCGGTCTTATCTCGACACGATGAGTTTCCAGGCGCCGGGCTTCTACCGCGCTAGCGGCTACGAAGAATTCGGCGCCATTGACGGCTATCCGGGCGGCGTGACGCGCCATTGGTTTACGAAGTCGCTATGAGCAGCACATCCAACTCCAAGTTCCGCAACACCAAGGAAGCGCCGACCGAGCCGTTCAAGCGCTCGGTGGCCTCGTGCCTGAAGGCGATCGCCAAGACGCCCGAGCTCGAAATCAGCTTTGCCGCCGAGCGCCCCGGCCTTGCGCCGGGCAAGGCGCGTCTGCCCGAGCCGGCGCGAAAAATGACCAAGCGCGATGCGGCGATCGTGCGCGGCCACGCCGACTCGATCGCGCTGAAGCTTGCCTGTCACGATCCGAAGCTGCATCGCAAGTTGATGCCGGGCAATCCGCAGGCGCGCGGCGTGTTCGAGGCGGTCGAGCAGGCTCGCGTCGAGGCGATCGGCGCGCGCCGCATGGCTGGCGTTGCCAAGAATCTCACCGCGATGCTCGACGACCATTTCCATCGCGGCAAGTTCGACGAGATCACCGACCGCGCCGATGCACCGCTGGCGGATGCGCTCGCGATGCTGGTGCGCGAGCGGTTGACCGGGATGGCGCCGCCCGCGGCGGCCAAGAAGATGGTCGATCTCTGGCGGCCGACGCTGGAGGACAGGATTGGCAGGCGGCTCGACCGGCTCGACGGCCTGGTCGAGAACCAGACCAAATTCGGCGATGCCGTGCATGACCTGCTCTCGGCGCTCGACCTCGGCGACGAGCGCAACGCCGATTCCGACGAGGACGACAATCAGGACGATAACCGCGACGGCGACAACGATCAGGCCGGCGCGGAAGGCTCGCCCGATTCCGACGCCGCGCAGGAGATGAGCGCGGACCAGGCGCAGGCGACCAGCGAGGAGATGAGCGAGAGCGCGATGGAAAGCGCGCAGGCCTCGACCTCCGATACCTTCGACGACGGCGAGCTCGGCGACGACGAGACGCCGGGCGAGGCGACGCGGCCGAATTCGCGCGGGGCCAACGAGCCGCGCGGGCCGGAATATCACGCCTTCGCGCCGAAGTTCGACGAGGTGATCGCCGCCGAGGATCTCTGCGACCATGACGAACTGGAGCGGCTGCGCTCTTACCTCGACAAGCAGCTCGCGCATCTGCAAGGCATCGTCGCGCGGCTTGCCAACCGGCTCCAGCGCCGCCTGATGGCGCAGCAGAACCGCGCCTGGGAGTTCGATCTCGAAGAGGGCATTCTCGATCCCGCACGCCTGTCGCGCGTGGTGACCGATCCCTATCACCCGCTGTCCTTCATGCGCGAGAAGGAAGCGACGTTCCGCGACACCGTGGTGACGCTTCTGCTCGACAATTCCGGCTCGATGCGGGGACGCCCGATCACGGTGGCGGCGACCTGCGCCGACATTCTGGCGCGCACGCTGGAGCGTTGCGGCGTCAAGGTCGAGATTTTGGGCTTCACCACGCGCGCCTGGAAGGGCGGACAATCGCGTGAGGCCTGGCTTGCCGCCGGCAAGCCGGCCAATCCCGGCCGCCTCAACGATCTCCGCCACATCATCTACAAGTCGGCGGACGCGCCGTGGCGCCGTGCGCGGAAAAACCTTGGCCTGATGATGCGCGAGGGGCTGCTCAAGGAGAACATCGACGGCGAGGCGCTCGACTGGGCGCACAAGCGCCTGTTGGGCCGAACCGAGCAGCGCAAGATCCTGATGATGATCTCCGACGGCGCGCCGGTCGACGATTCCACGCTGTCGGTCAATGCCGGCAACTATCTCGAACGCCACCTGCGCCACATCATCGAAGAGATCGAGACGCGCTCGCCGGTGGAGCTGATCGCGATCGGCATCGGCCATGACGTCACGCGCTACTATCGCCGCGCGGTGACGATCGTGGACGCCGAAGAGCTTGGCGGCGCCATCACCGAAAAGCTCGCCGAGCTCTTCAGCGAGACGCACGCAGCGCCCGCGCAACCTGCAAGCCGGCCGCGCCGCAAACTGCATTCGTGACCGCGCGTTTCTCCCGCCGCCAATTTCTCGGCCATGCGGCGGCGGGAGCAGCCAGCGCCGCGCTTTCCGCAAACGCACGTGCCCAGATCGCGACTCAGCCGTCGCCGAAATCTCCGGGCCAAGCCCAGCACACCGTCACCGAGCCGGTCGCCATCGAGGTGAACGCGCGGCCGATTCCTTCGTTCGAGCCCCGCGATCGCGCGCGCACCCGCTTCGGCGCGCTGGAATATCGCAGCGGCTTGGTGCTGACCTCGCCCTTTCGTGGCTTCGGCGGCCTCTCCGGCATCCGCTTCCTCGACGCCCAAGGAGAGCGCAAGAAAGGCGAGCGCTTCATCGCGATCTCCGATCAGGGCGCATGGTTCAGCGGCACCATCCGCTACTCCGGGCGCGACATGGTGGGGCTCGATAACGTCGAGGCCGCGCCGATGCTCAATGCCGAGGGGCGGCCGATCACCGAGAAGCGGCTATGGTACGACACGGAATCGATCGCGCTCGACGGCGCTAACGTTTATGTCGGGCTCGAGCGCGTCAATGCGCTGATGCGCTTCGATTTCTCCAAAGGCTTTACCCGCGCTCGCGGCGAAGTGCTGCCGTTGCCGCCGGCGGCGAAGAAGCTGCCCTACAACAAGGGGCTCGAGGCGCTGGTGTTTGTGCCGAAGGACCTGCAAAAGGGGCAGCCCCTGGCCGGCACGCTGATCGCCTTCTCCGAGCGCGGGCTCGATCGCGACGGCAATCTGATCGCGTTTTTGATCGGCGGCCCGTCGCCCGGCCAGTTCAGCGTGCGCCGCACCGAGAATTTCGACATCAGCGACGCCGTGCTGCTGCCGTCTGGCGAACTTTTGATTTTGGAGCGCAAGTTCTCCTGGTTTACCGGCGTCAACATCCGCATCCGCGCGATCCCCCTGAAATCGATCGCCCCTGGCGCGCTGGTCGACGGTCCCGAGCTTTTCGCCGCCGATCTCGGCCACGAGATCGACAACATGGAAGGCATCGACGCCCATCTCGGTGCGAATGGCGAGACCGTACTGACGCTGGTTTCGGACGATAATTTTTCCTTTCTCCAGCGCACGCTGCTGCTGCAGTTCACGCTGGTGGAGTAGCGCTGTCGTCCCGGGCTCGCGCTTCGCGCGCCCCGGGACGACGGCGGGTGTTGAACGCGCGCTCGCCGTGCCGCGACATATCGTCATGCTCATCCGTCGCGCCATGCTTGCCATTGCTCTCACCCTCACCGCCCTGTCGCCGGCGCATGCCACGGCGGAGCACGACTATGCCAAGGACGAATACGCCGTCGTCGCGGGCGGGAAGGCGCCGAACGGAAAGCTGTCGATCGCCGCGCATGGCAGCGGCGAGGGCGGCCGCGACAAATTCCGCGTCTACCTGATGGCCGAGCCCGGCCACCGCCGGCTCGCAACGCTGGACGACATCAGCGAGAACAACAATCTCGATACCGCACCCGATTCCTATCACGCCGGCTGGTCGCCGGACTCGCATTACGTCGCCGTCTCCTTCCGCAGCGATCGCCACATCCTCACGCTGAACATCTACAGGATCGAGGGCGGCCGCGCGCAGCTGATCGCCACGCCGGACCTGTTCCGCGTCATGACGGGGCACCAGGTCGACCGCAAGACCGACGGCGACATGCGCGCCTTCGGCCCGGGCGTCGAATGGCTGGGCCCGCGCCGCTTTCGCTTTTCCGAGCATCGGCTGTTCGTGATGCAGGACGCAGGCCTCGCCGACAGGCTCGGCGCGTTCTGCAAGTCGAGCAAGATGGATGACGGCCGCTATTCGGTCGAGTTCTCCGCGCGAGCCGAGGTCGAGCTCGTCCGCGGCGACCGCTTTCGCATCGGCAAGCCCGAGCCGGGCGCGTTCTGGGAGTAGGTGGTATGTGTCGTCCTGGCGAAAGCCGGGACGAGGCGGAGGATATGGCCGCGCCTTGCGACCATGCGAGAGCGCAATGCACTCCGCCGCTAGCCGCCATTCCCGCCGCGCGGCTAGCATTCCCCCGCCCGGCCACTACACTTTCCGCCCATCGCCCCTCCATCCGCCGGAACCCGCATGAGCGCCCTGTTTTCCCCGATCGAGCTGCGCGGCCTCACATTGAAGAACCGCGTCATGGTGTCGCCGATGTGCCAGTATTCGGCCGATGACGGCGTCGCCACCGACTGGCATTTCACCCATATCAATTCGCTGTCCCTGTCGGGCGCGTCAATGTTCTGCATCGAGGCGACGCATGTCGAGGCGATCGGCCGCATCACGCCGGGATGCCTCGGGCTCTACAGCGACGCCTGCGAGGCCGCGCTGAAACAGATCCTCGGCGCCGTGCGAAAACATTCTACCGCCGCGGTCGCGATGCAGCTCGCGCATGCCGGCCGCAAGGGCTCGTCCGCGCGGCCCTGGGACGGCGGGCAGCAGCTAGCGGAGGAGCAGGGCGGCTGGCAGACGGTCGCTCCTTCCGCGCTGCCGCACAAGGAGGGCGAGGCGGCCCCTGCCGCGCTCGACCGCGCCGGCATGGTGCGCATCCGCGACGCCTTCGTCGATTGCGCGCGCCGTGCCGACCGGCTCGGCATCGACGCGATCGAGCTGCACGGCGCGCACGGCTATCTCATGCATCAATTCCTCTCGCCGATCTCCAACCGCCGCACCGACGAGTATGGCGGGTCGCTCGACAACCGCATGCGCTTCCCGCTCGAGCTGTTCGACGCCGTGCGCGCGGCGTTTCCGCATGACAAGCCCATCGGCATGCGGGTGTCCTCGACCGACTGGGTCGAGGGCGGCTGGGATCTGCCGCAGACGCTTCGCTTCGTGCGCGAGCTGAAGACGCGCGGCGTCGACTGGATCGATGCCTCCTCCGGCGGCGTATCGCCGCATCAGAAGATTCCGCTCGCCCCTGGCTACCAGGTGCAGTTTGCGGAGGCGATCAGGCGCGAGACCGGCGTGCCGACGATCGCGGTCGGCCTGATCACGGAGGCAAAGCAGGCGGAGGAGCTCGTGGCATCCGGGAAAGCCGACATGGTCGCGCTCGGCCGCGCCATGCTCTACGACCCGCGCTGGGGCTGGCACGCCGCCGCCGAACTCGGCGGTGTCGTCGACGCCCCACCGCAATACTGGCGCTCGCAGCCCGCAACGCAGAAGGCGCTGTTCGGCAAGACGACGTTCGGCGCGCGGTGAGGGGGCGCGATGGCAGCGCCACAATAGCAGCGTCGTCCCGGCGAAGGCCGGGACCCATAACCACCGGGAGAAGTTTGGCGAAGACTCTCAGTTGCGTTGCTAACAGGGCAACTATCACCGCGCGCCACCGATAGATCACGCAGTATGGGTCCCTGTGTCTTTGAAGTCTGTCAGGATGGGTTGGGCGGGAAGCCGTTGGGTCCTTGGCGCTTGACGCCGTGAGCCGGCTCGGCCTCCCGCCCGTTCCATTACCAACCTGAACAGTTGCACGAGGCTGCGGCAACAGACCTCGCATCACAGGGACAGGCACCGTGATCATACCCCTTCGTTACGTCGGAATCGACGTCTCCAAAAAACATCTCGATATCTTTGATGAAGCTGACGGTGTGCCCAGGCGCATCGCCAACGCGGCACAGGCCATCACACAGCAGGTGACGCGTTGGCGATGCGATGCGCTGATCGTCTTCGAGGCCACGGGTACCTATGACCTCGCGCTTCGCGAGGCCCTGGATCAGGCCGGTGTCCGCTTCGCCCGGATCAATCCGGCTCGAGCTCGCGATTTTGCGCGGGCCAGCGGCCAACTTGCCAAAACCGACCCGATCGATGCACGGATGCTGGCGGCCTTTGGCCGGGTCATGCAGCCGGCAACTGAGCAGGCCGCCAATCCCGCCCGCAACGCCTTGTCGAGGCTTGCAAAACGGCGGGATCAGCTGGTTCTCATGCGCGCACAGGAGAAGAACCGGCGCAGCGAGGCTGACGACCGCGCCATGGCCGAACGGATCAGCCGCCTTATCGAGGTTCTCGACGACGAGGTTGCCGAGATCGAAGCCGACATCAAGGCGCTGACCAAGGCCGAGCCGGAGATCGCGGACGATGCAAAGTTGATGCGCTCGCTGCCGGGTGTGGGTCCCGTGGCTTGCATGCAGCTCATCGCGAAGATGCCGGAACTCGGACGTGTTGGTGCAAAACAGATCGCGGCACTCGCGGGCCTTGCCCCCTTCAACGTCGACAGCGGCGCCTTCCGTGGCAAACGCAAGATCGCCGGCGGTCGAAAGCGCGTTCGTGACGCCCTCTACATGGCTGCCCTCAACGCGGTTCGCCGGGCCGATCCGTTCAAGGCCTTCTACGCACGACTGCGACAGGCCGGCAAACCAGCCAAGCTCGCTCTCATTGCCGTCGCCAGGAAGCTCCTAACCGTCCTCAACGCCATGATGCGCGACAGGAAGCCCTACCTGCAGACCGCGCCGACATAACAGTTGCCGGCCTTCGCCGGGACGACAGCAGTATATGTGGTCGCGCTTGCTCCTCCCTCACGCGCGCAGCGCACCACCCCGCATCACCCCTCCGTGACTCTACTAACCTTCCGCCACTCTCGAAATTGGCCTAACCTCGCCGGTGCAACATCCCGCGAGGCCTGCCATGCGCTATGGTGTCCGGAAGTCTGCCCACCTGCTGGAGCGTTGCGGGCTGGCGCTGGCGGGGGCGGCGTGCGGCCTGTTCGTCGGCGCCTATGTCGGATCGGCGATCCCGATGCTGACCACGCAGGGCTTCCTGGTGCTGATGATGTTGCTGGGTGCCGTCGGCTTCTATCTCGGCATCGACACGCCGCAGCTTCCCTTCGACCAGGCGCACGAGCAAATCGACGCCGCGGAATTCCTGAGCTCGGCCGGCACCCTCTGCGCCAGCGTTGCCGCCTTCGTCTCCGTCGCCGTCATCGTGCTGCGCGAGGAGCCGAACATCGTCTGGACCTGGCTCGTCCTCCTCGGCTGGATCGCCGGCGTCGCCATGCAGATCGTCGCGGGCACGAAGGCACGATGGCGGAAGTAGGGGGCAAGCCCCCTCTAAAACACCACGCCCACCTTCGTCCCGCGCTTCCACGCGACGCGGCAGCGCTTGCGTGTGTTGACGTGCAGCAGCTCGAAGCGGTCGGGGATTTTGACCTGGCCGCCGAGATCGACGCAGGCGCCGCCCGGCGAATAGTCGATCAGCGTGCAGTCGATCACCGGCGCCTTCGGGTCCGTGATGATCTTGGCCTGCCGCGACACCAGCCCGCTCGGCTTGACGCGTGTAAATCGGCGCGGATGCTGCATGTCGCTTGTCCTCCTTACGCGAGATGCGTCCTTGCGGGAAAGAGTGGCACAGAGTGTCGCACCATCACGCTAACCCTTCCGTAAGAATTTTAGCGATTCCTCGATGCGATTCAGGAAGCGTTAGCCACGCGTGGCTGCGCTCTGCTCCTCTCGCCCCGCGGCGCGCTCTCGTCCCCTCTCCCCTTGCGGGAGAGGGTGGCTCGCCGCAAAGCGGCGAGACGGGTGAGGGGTATCTGTCCGCGGGCGAAGCTGTTGCATGTGAGTTCGCGGAAGCAACCCCTCATCCGCCTTGCCTTCGGCAAGGCACCTTCTCCCGCAAGGGGAGAAGGGAACGCAGCGTGCTCACCTTACGCCGCACACCTCGCCCCCTCACGCCGCCTCCACCGTCGTCGGCTTCTCCGGCGCGACCGGCATCGGCACGGTGACGAAATCCTTCGGCAGATTCACCGGCCTGTAGTCCGGCAAATCAGCCATCCGCTGCACCACGCTCTCATGCACATGCGCGCCTTCGGGGATGAGGCGCGGCTCGCAGTCGGGGATGTAGAAGCCGAAATAGACCTGCCGCTCCGGCCATTCCTTGTACTTCGCGCTCTTCGGAATGTATTCGAGCACGCGCCAGGCAGCCGTCATCGAATTGTGCATCTGGCCCTTCACATCGGGCGCCACGTAACTGAACGGGCTGTTCTTGCGCTGGACGCCCCAGGCGAGCTGGTTCACCGTGCGCGGGTTGAAGTTGAGCCCCGCCTTGCTCGCCTCGTCGATCATCCACAGCAGCGGATATTTCGATAAGCTACTGCCGGTTTCGGCATAGCCGCCGCCGACGTCGCAATGCACGCCGGCAAAATACACCTGCAAAATGTCCTGCGGCTCCTTCTTGTCATCAGGCACGAAGCGGTTGCTCCAGAACTGCTGCGGCTCCATCCATTCCTTGAGGCGGAACATGCAGCGCTGCTCGTCGATCGCGATCGCCTGCCGGAAGATCTTCACGCTCGGGTTCTGCAGCGTGAACGCCAGCTCCTCCAGGCTCGGCCAGTACAGCCGGTCCGGCCGCGGCACGATCACGCTCGCCACCGTGTCCCACACGCCGATGAAGCGGATCGTCGGCCAGCGCGAGGAGGTGATGCGCGCGAACTGCGCGGCGAGATCGAAGCGGTCGACCGGCAGCGGCCCGTCCTCGTCGGCGCCCGCATCCGTCAGCGCGCTGAGATCGTTGCCCTCGCCCGTTCCGGAATATTGCTTGTAGGCGATCAGCCCCGAGCCTGCGAGGTTCGCCTGCTCCGGCGAGATCAGGCCGATTTTGTGGATCAGCCCCGCCAGCACCCGCACGGTATAGGCACCGCGCGAGAAGCCGAACAGATAGATCTGGTCGCCCGGCGCGTAATGCTCGACCAGGAAGCCATAGGCCGCGAGCACGTTGTCGTCGAGCCCATAGCCGGTGGCGAGCCCCAGCACCAGATTGATGTTGGCCTTCAGCCGGTGCCACGTCGAAGGCTCCGTGACCGTGCCGACGCCGGGATCATAGAACACCAGCTGCCGCGGCCGCGTCTTGTCGGTCTTGCGCAGGCAGCGATACAGCTTGAGCACATTGGAGATGTTCTCCGAGATCTCGTTGCCGGTGCCGTCGCAGCAGATGACGATGTTCTTCGGTTCGTTCCTGGGTGCCGTCGTGTGTTCGTTCCTGGGTTCGTTCTTAGTTTCGTTTTTGGCCTCGTGCTCCATCGAAGCGTCCCCTCCGGCAATGCTACCGGGGCGAGTATAGCGGAAAAGCGGCGGAGGTAGGACGATGTCGGTACGCGCGAAGGTGTGCTCCCTCTCCCGTTCTTACGGGGGCGCGACGCGCTTCGCTCGCGCTGAGCGGGTTGGGGTGAGGAGCTGCTTCCGCAAACACGGTTACAGCGAGACTCGCGGAGAGCCCCCCTTACCCGGCTGCCTGGGGTTCACTACTTCTTCTTGGTCGGGCCGAAGTCCGGCTGCCAGGCGACGTCCTTGCGGCTGGGCGCGGCGGCGATCACCTTGGCCTTCTCCTTCTTCGGCTTCTTGACTTCACGATTGCTGCGTTGCTGGCCCTTTGCCATGGCGCTGTCCTCCCGTGGTGTTTTGAGCTCGTCCAGTTCGTCCGATTGCAGCACCCGTCCCCGCGGCGTGCAGACCCTCACGTCCATGTAGCCTTCGCGCAGCAGCTTCCTTGCGAGCCGGAGCGCGACCGCGGCCGTGCCGCGGCCGAGATTGGAGCTGCCGTATTCATTGGTCCCGCTGACCAGATATGGCACGCGACTTGTCCTGGCCATTGACGACGGCGGCTCCGGGCAAAAGAACAAGAACGAGAAGCAGAAGAAACGACGATCACTGTCGGCACGATCCAAGCCGGCACGATCCAAGCCGGCACGATCCAAGTCGGCAGGATCCACGTCGGACGATCCACTCCGCCGCCCGGAACGCGCTCCTGCTTGTCAGGCGGCGGGAGCGCAAATCACCCTCAATCACCGGTCGATGCCGTCGACAAATGCGATGATATCCGAGCCTACGCCCGCGGCCGGCGAATAGCGAGCGCTAAAACGCGCGCGTGAGCCCCCGTCATCGTAACGCTGTCCGCCTGCACGGCGCGCGCGACAAGGCAATGGCTATTCGCATTGAATGGGCGCATGTTCGGATATCAGCGGCGGTTGGGGTCCTCTCGCGAAAGGCGCAGCGCATCGATGCGAGCACTGGCGATGCAGCAGTCGCCGGTGCGGATGGCTTCGGTGCGAGTTGGTCCGATGACAGTTCTGCCAATGAGGGGTCTTGATGTCTGACGAGCCGGTCGATCTCGACAAGCACCGCGGCATGGCCGCCCAGAAGGCGACCGGGCTGCGCCGCGCGCTGGCGGAGGTCGAAAACAATCTCAGGGAGCTGCGCGAGCGCGAGGCCGATCTCGAAAGTCGTCTGCTGACCGTTCCGGCCGCCTCGTGGCCGGAGGCGGCGGCGAAGGCGCGCTACGTGCTCAACCTCTACGCCGCGAGCCTGCCGGCCGACGACACCCGGCACCGCGCGCTGGTGGCGGCGCTGTTCGACGATTTCGCCCGGCTCTCGGGGGAGGGCTGAAGCGAACCCGGCCGTCGGGCGATATTGATGTTCAAGGGAGTTGGCCCATGACGCTCACGAGCGGCCGCTATATCGGCCACGAATACGACCGGATGATCGTGCGGTTCTCTATGCAGGACGGGCCCAGGGAGATTCCGTGCGCGATCTCGACCTCCGCGATGGACTCTCTCGAGCGCGGCCCGCAGGTCCGCCCCGAACAGCGCGAAGCGCAGTTCATCCGCCTGCGCGACCGCATCGAGGCGTGCGCCGCAAGCAAATATCGCGCGACGGAGTTCGAGGGCACCCCGCCGGGGATCGTGCTGCGGAGCATTGATTTTCGGGGTTAGGGGTGGGGCGAGTATGGCGGAATTGGATGGCAGCGAGCATCGGCTGTTGAAATTAACCGCTTGTTAACCATGCGGTCGCCTAATGCGGACGATTGGGGGTCACCATGTCGGCCCATGTGATGCGACCGAAGTTGATGCCTGGCTTGGCCGATCCGGCCATTCGTTCGGCTGCCACGCTGGCGGTTCGCGCCAAGGCTGTCTTGCGTAGCAACAAGGCTGTCTTGCGTAGCAAAAAGGCTGTCTTTCGGAGCAAAACGGCTGTCCTACGGAGCAAACCAATGTTCGGAAAGGACGACTTAGTGGACAATCTCAGCCGCGATCTCGATCGCGTGCGCGGACGGCGCGATGCACTTGCATCCGAAGCCACGACCCTGACGGCTCAGATCGCCGAACTTGAAGCCCGCCTTTCGGAGGAGAAAAAAAGGCGGGAACGGGATCGCGTTTTGGGCGAAATCGAAGCGATAAGAACGCGAATCACACAAGCTGCCAGCGCGTTTGCACCTGTCGTCGATGGTCTCTGCAAGGCGATCGAGCCGGCTGCGGCAGTTATGCCCGAGGCTCGCGAGCTCAATAGTTTTCTAGTGTCGGTGGCGACCGAAATCGACAGCGTGCTCGATCCGCTGTTGCGCGGACTGGATCAGCGCGCGGATGCGGTGCGGGTTGGACAGGCTGAACTGGACCTCCCGATTTCGGCCAGCGAGGCGCCCATCGAGCCGCCAAAAGACAACAACGATCGCCTGCTTCGTTTCCCAGCGTGGTTGTCTCGCGACAAGGAGGCGGAAAAAAGGGACGATCCGCGCAGCACGGCAGCGTGAAGGATCGGCACACGGCGCGCCTTAAACTCCGCCGTCGTCCCTGCCTTCGCCGGGACGACGGCTAGGTTGTTGCTGCGTCGCGTAGCAGCGGTCCATTTCAGGCATTGGAGACAAGCAACTCCGCTTCCTGCCACCGCTCAGCTGGCGGTGCGGCGCAGGAAGGCTGGGATATCGAGAATGCCGTCGTCGGTCGAATTGCGCGGCGAGGAGCGGCCGTAAGGATCGAGCGGCCGAGGAGCCGCGTGGCGCGCATATTCCGGAGTAGGCCTTGGCGGTTGCCCCACGTTGTGGCGGGCCTCCGGCCGGAGCGGCGGGCTCTCCAATTGCGGGAGGGGTGCACTGCGCTCGATGCGATCGGCGATGCGGCGGCTGTCGTTGCGCAGCCTGCCGGCGAGCTGCGTGAGTAAGCTTTCCACCGGCGGCTGTTGCGCCGGGTCGAGATTATCGATTCCGGTCGCCACCACCGAGACGCGGACGATGCCTTCGAGGCTCTCGTCAAAGGACGCGCCGACGATGATGTTGGCGTCCGGATCGGCCTCATCGCGAATGCGGGTCGCCGCTTCGTCGACTTCGTACAGCATGAGATCCTTGCCGCCGGTGATGGAGATGATGAGGCCACTGGCGCGCTTGATCGATGGGTTCTCGATCAATGGATTGGAAATCGCGGCCACCGCGGCGGCGAGCACGCGCTTCTCGCCGGACGCCTCGCCCCGTCCCATCATGGCCTTGCCCTTCTCCTTCATGACGGAGAGAACGTCGGCAAAATCGAGATTGATCAGGCCTTCCTTGACGATGAGGTCGCTGATGCAGGCCACGCCCGAATAAAGCACCTGGTCGGCAAGGGCGAAGGCGTCGGCGAATGTGGTCTTCTCGCTGGCCACGCGGAACAGGTTCTGGTTCGGGATGATCAGCAGGGTGTCGACTGTCTTGAGCAACTCGTCGATGCCGGCTTCGGCAGAGCGCATGCGGCGCTGGCCCTCGAAGTAGAATGGCTTGGTGACCACGCCGATCGTGAGAATGCCGAGCTCGCGCGCGGTCCTGGCTATGATAGGCGCAGCCCCGGTGCCGGTACCGCCGCCCATGCCAGCCGTCACGAACACCATGTGTGCGCCGGTCAATTGATCGCGGATCGTATCGATGGCCTCTTCGGCTGCGGCGCGTCCCAATTCGGGCTGCGAGCCGGCGCCAAGGCCTTGGGTCACGTGGGTGCCGAGCTGGATGAGTCGCTTGGCCTTCGACATGGCAAGCGCCTGCGCGTCGGTATTGGCGACGACGAACTCGACCCCCTGCAGCCCGGCCGTGATCATGTTGTTGACGGCATTGCCGCCGGCGCCGCCGACTCCAAACACGACGATGCGCGCCCTCATTTCGTGAATATCGGTGTTGCCAGCCATTCTTCCCTCGCGTTGGTCCGGCAAGCCGGGGATTTGAGAAAACTATCGCGTGCTACCTGCAAGCCGCGCGGTCTGATTGCACGATGGAAGCGGCCAGACGTCCCAAGCGAAGCGCGGCCTGTCCCGCGAGCGAGCCGCCGGCCCGGCGGCCGGTCCGCAAATCCGCCACTTCATCTTCCAATCGTGCCGCCCACTCATTGGCTGCTCTCGTCTCGGCCGCCGCCTGCAGCAGCTCGACGGCCAGGCGATCGGCACGCTCGCGCTCGCGCTCGAAATCCGCCCTGTAGCCGGCTGCCTTTGCTTCGAGCCGCGCGATCTCCGCCTTGAACGCCTCGCTCCTGAATGCCTCGATCTTTGCCATGGAGACGGCGATGGGGTCCGCCTGGCGGCGACCGAGTCGCGGGCGGGGCCTGTAGCGGAGTTCGGAGAAATCGACGCTCACCCGAGCCTTGCGATCATCCGACCGCGAGCGCGGCAACCGGCGCCGCCTGGCAAGCGAACGAGCGGCCTCCCGCGAGATGTTGAGGCGGGCGCCTAGCTCGGCATACGTCAACAACTCAACGGACATCGGCTGTCTTCCTGGATTGAACCGGGGAGGCATTTCGGGCTGATGATGGCTGGACGATGACTTGAGGCTAGGCTGCGTTGGTTAATGGACGGTTAACGCGCGAGCGAGCCCGGGCACCGGATTGATGTTGGCCTTCCGGGGGTGCCACGTCGTCGGCTCCGTGGCCGTCCCGACCCCGGGATCATAGAACCACCAGCTGCAGCGGCCGCGTCTTCTCGGTCTTGTGCAGGCAGCGATACAGCTTGAGCACATTGGAGATGTTCTCGGAGATCTCGTTGCCCCGTCGCAGCAGATGACGACGTTCTTGGGTGCGGTTTGTGGTTTCGTTCTTGGCTTCGTGCTCCATCGAAGCGTCCACTCGGTGATGCTGCCGGGGCGCGTATAGCGCAAACAGCGCCAACGGCACTATGGCGCCAGTCAGCTAGGTGGGGATTCAAGCAACCAGTGATTGCGCAAAGGTGTCGATATTCATAAGCTGTGCGTCTTTTTTAGTAGACCATACTGCGGGCTTATGACGGGCGACAGCAAATCTGGCGGTTACGACGAAGGCTATACGGCCTGCGACTGTTTCTGGGGAACGTCCCCTGGTTCATTAATAGCGTCGTTCATTGAAGAGCATCGGGATCTTCGCGGGATGCGCGTGCTCGACCTCGGCTGCGGTGAGGGGAAGAACGCCGCAGCGTTTGCTCGGTGTGGTGCAAGCGTAATAGCCGTTGATTGCTCCGCCAAGGCCATAAGCAATGGACAGCGAGCATTTCAAGATTTGCGGATTGAATGGCTCGTTTCTGATGCACTCACTTACCTGGCCAAGAAGGAGCTCTTTGATGTCGTTGTTCTGTATGGCCTCGCACACTGTCTCTCTTCCCCTGAACAAATGTCGTCACTCCTCCAAACGGCCTTACAGAGGACGCACGTCAACGGACTTCATTTTCTAGTTTCATTCAACGATGGTCCGCATGATCTGTCGGCCCATCCGAACTTTTCACCGACCCTGATGCCCCACTCATTCTATGTTGACCAGTACCGGGGGCAGTCGATCCTACTCGAGTCAAATTCCATCATTCATGAGGTCCATCCCCATAATGGCATTCCTCATTTCCATAGCCTTACTCGTCTGCTGGTGAGGAAAAATCAATGAATTGTCCTCTCGATCTGCGGAGATTGTATCGCGATAGGCGCGTGGTCCCATTTGTTGGTGCCGGGGCCTCAATGTCAGTCACTTGGGGAGGAGGAACGAAGAGAGGGCCATCATGGGAGGCAATGGTGGATCAAGCAGCCGCGCTGATCGGCTGCAACGAGGCAAACTTGCTTCGCCTCCGCGGCAATGATCTTCAGATACTTGAGTACTTCAAAATTTTGAATCGCGAACTCGCGCCGTTAACGAATTGGCTGTCGTTGCAGTTTTCGGAAGCGACGGATGCGGACATCCTTGCTTCACCAATACATTCAGAGTTGGTGCAGTTGGATCGTTGCAGTCTCTACTACACGACAAACTATGATGACTTCATCGAGCGGGCCCTAAAGAAGAGTCGGCGAAATACTCACATCGTGTCCGGCGAGCACACCATCGCTCACGATAGGTCCGTGGTCGAGGTTGTGAAATTTCACGGAGACTTCAACAACCCGAAAGAGATGGTGGTTTCGGAATCGCAATACATGGAACGAATGCGACTCGAAAGCCCAATGGACTTCAAGCTGCGCGGGGACATTCTTGGAAGAGCTGTTCTTTTCATCGGATATAGCTTTCGTGATCCAAACGTAAACTACATCTTTCACATCGTTAATCGGCTATTCGCCGATCTGCCCAACTCCTCTAGTGGAAGAAGAGCATACATAATTCTCCCAGAGCCTTCTGAGTTCGAGCGACGATTGTTCAATGAGCGCAATATTGAAGTCATACCGGTAGGTGCTGAGGATATATCGGCGAACGTGGCTGCAATACTTCACGGCATGAGAAGTTAGAGATGAGCCATTCTCCCATACAGGTCGCCTACTGCTCTTGGAGTGATTTCAAGAAGGAGGAATGGGCGTTAGCGAAGGATATAATTGAGCTTGAGCCGACCGGCAAAAAGCTTGGCGAGCTCTTCGACGTTCGCTTTCGGAAAGTGGCGACGACCGAGCCGCTTCTGTGCGATCTCGTGGCAATGGTGAAATTCAAAGTCGAATCAGCGTACCGGCAGATTCAGGTCCCTTGTATCGTGGAACATGCCGGCCTGATTTTGGAAGGGTTCGAAGCTAAATCCTTTCCAGGCGGACTTACTCAGCCAATGTGGGATTCGCTTGCGCCGGAGCAATTCGTGGCCGCCTGCTCGACTCTTACCAGTCGGGCCATTGCGCGAGCTGTCGTCGGATATTGCGACGGGCTGAACGTCCACACATTTGTCGGGGAAGCGCAGGGCTCTCTGAGTAACATCGCAAGAGGAACGAGAGAATTTTATTGGGATACTATCTTCTGCCCGGATGGCTTTGGTGGAAAGACCTATGCAGAGATCGTCAAGGACGATCGTTCCGGTCTCAGCGATAAGTTGGCCGTCTCGCAGTCGATCAAAGCGCTCAAGGAATTTATGCGGTACCGACTAGCGGCCGAGCCGCCATTGTTTCCCACGTTATGAACGCATCCTCGGTAAGAGTTCATCCAGTGTTCGACGAAAGGCTTCCATGCCAAATGAGTTATAGATGTATGCATTAGCTCGGCGCCCGAGGCTTGATATCTCTGCTTCAACAGGGGCGTCGTAGACCCTCAGAAAGTCACGATAGCTGAATTTCAGTGTCCCCGCTTCTCTCGCCCGGTACATATCAAAGGCGACGTCGGGCGGCGTCTGAACAAAGAGTAGGCCAACTCCGCCAGGACAAAGTTTCTCAAGGTGTTCGAATGTGTCGAGGTTCCGAATGCCATCGATAATCGCACGGGTCCCGCTGTTGCGGTCGATCTGGTTGGCGATTGCCTCTGCCAGCTTTTGGGTGCCGCCTTCCGCGCTAATGAATCGGTAGGCCCTCGCTTGAAATTCTTCTCGTCCGATCTCGGCGATAGGAGGTGAGCCCATTAGCTCACGGACCAGATCTCCCGTCCTGACGAGGGAGCAATGAAGGCGCTGGCTCAAATAGTTAGCAGTCTCTGATTTTCCTGATCCAATTCTGCCTGCGACGACTAGGACGCGATCATTTGCCAAACGAGAGTTGTTGAGTATCTCAAACCTCGCTCTCGCAAAAAGAGTAGAAGGATAGAAGCGCCGAAGACAAAGTTGGGACCAATACTCGAAATCCGTTATGTCAACTTTGTCCGCAGAAAGGTCTATCCATCCGAGCCCCTTGATCGACGAGTCACCCTTTTGCAGCTTCTTGGCGATGTTCCAATCTGGGAGCCACGCTCGGTAGACAACCGCAACGTGCCTCCGCCCAACCTCCGAAGAATCGTCGTTCAAGACGCCGAGGCATTCTAACGGAACGCGTTGGAAGAGATCTATAGTTGCCTTATCTGTAAGGCCCGCTTCGGTCGAAACCTTGCGTTTCTGTCGGGGCAACTCCGGTAGAAAGAGTTCTTCCGCTAGCTCGCGGCGGCCACAGGCGGACAATCCGAAGTCAGTACGGGACAACATGTCTAAGTCGGCAGCGCTTACGTGGCCGCCAAAGCCGATGCATTTTGACCCTCTCAGGAACTCGGCTGCTCGACTAAGATAGGATCGTTTAAAAAACAGAAGGCGCTGTCCGCACTGAACCAGCACGTAGGTTATGAACTGCTTTGCGTCGTTGTAGACCTCGGCTTGGGATCGTCCAAGGTAAACAGTTGTCCTTTCGCTGAGTAGTTGGCCCAATATTGGGGCGGTGTCCGTGTCGATCCCCTGAAACGTCAGCACATCGCGAAAAGCGGACTCGGGAACGCAAAGAACTTCCTCGCGCGGCGTGCGAAGAGTCCGACGTTCAGCCACATATTCCGATTGGATTTCGCCGGTTGCCATACCGAGTTCGCTGTTTGGCGAACCTAGTGAAGTGCGCAGAGTGAAGCGTCCCCGACCAGTGCGGACAAACCTGGAATCAGCTTTCCTCTGCAAGATGTCGATGCTGAGCCGAGCCTGCATGGATTTCTGAGGCGTGCGTCCCATCACATGGTCGCCAAAGAGTCCGTGCTCGACCCCCCGATCGACGATCTCGCTTGCGCTAAGTGGGACACGAGACTTGCTCAACACAATCTCCGCGACACGAAGATAGGTCTGTCGCTCGCCCTCGACGTGGTCGTCGAGTTGATTGTGCACGGCAACCGTTTGCTTTTGGTAACTATGCATCAGGAAGATACGCTTCCGCTTGGCAGACGCTTAAGGCTACCTCTTGAAAGCTAAACTATTTGAAGCCTTTGGCTCAGTTTTACCCCGGACCTAGTCGCGACGCTAGGATGCGTGCCCAAACAAAAACGGCCGGATCTCTCGACCCGGCCGTCACTCAAACTCAACGCTTTTAAAGCTACGCCACGCGACGCTTACGCGTGCCCCCGGCCCAGCTCTTAGATCTCTTAGCTCGCCTTCTTGACCGGCGCAGCGCCGCCGACCTTCTTCTGGATCGCGCGCTTCAGCTCGAGGGCGCGCGGCGACAGGACGTCGGCCTTGGCCTTGAGCAGGAAGGCATCGAGGCCGCCATTGTGGTCGACGCTCTTGACCGCGTTGGTGGAGACGCGCAGGCGCACGTTGCGCTCGAGGGCTTCGCTGATGAAGGTCACGTTGACGAGATTCGGCAGGAAGCGGCGCTTGGTCTTGATGTTGGAGTGGCTGACCTTGTGGCCAGTCTGGGGGCCCTTGGCCGTCAGTTCGCAGCGGCGAGACATGTTAAAAACCCTTATCCTTTCCCCCAGCGATTTGCGGCGGCCATTCGGGGCGCCACGGGGGTTACAAATTCTCTGTCCTTGCAGGGAGCGGGCGGACGTATAGGGGGGAAGGGGCGGGTAGTCAAGGATTTGAGGCAGGTGCTTCGCCTTGCGCCGGTGCCAGTTCCCCCTCTCCCGCTTGCGGGAGAGGGTCGGGGTGAGGGTGCTTCCACGGGCGAGAGCCTTTGAGGTTCGCGGAGGGTGTCCCTGGGCGGAGAGAGCCCTCACCCGGCGCTTCGCGCCGACCTCTCCCGCAAGCGGGAGAGGTTTTCGAGTACGCGGCCGCCACTCACGAAAACGGCAATGATTGAAACGCCTTACCATCACATAAAGGGCGTAATCGGGGCGGAAAGAGAGGCCGGTTCCAGGCGGACGGGCGCGGATTGCTCGACGCTGACATTGTTTGCCGCCGGTTTTGGCTTAAGTAACAGGACTGGCGCACCCGCTGGATTGCAACTGAACGTGATCATGCCTCTTCCTTTCTCGCCCCGGCCGCGTGCCCGCGGCTGGCTGGCCCTGATGGCCTTTTGCGGCCTCGGCTGGGATATGGCGCCTGCGTCGGCGCAGGGGCGGCTCGAGGCGCAGTATGAGGCGACGCTGTCGGGCATTCCGGTCGGCCGTGGCGCCTGGACCATCGACATCCAGGAAGACGTGTTCTCGGCCGCGGCCAGCGGCGGCACCATCGGCATCCTGAAATCCTTCACCGGCGGGTCCGGCACCGGCGCTAGCCAAGGGCGCGTCGTCAACGGCGCCCTCGTTGCCACCGGCTACCAGGCCTCCACCACCACCTCGAAGAAGACCGAGGAGATCCACATCGTCCTCGACAAGGGCAATGTGAAGGAGTTCGGCATCGCGCCCGAGCCGCCGGTCGATCCTGACCGTATCGTCGTCACCGAGGCGCATCGCCGCGGCGTCTGGGATCCGATGACGGCCTCGCTCTTGCGCGTGCCCGGCACCGGCGAGCCGGTGTCGCCGGAGGCCTGCCACTTGGGTGCGCCCGTGTTCGACGGCCGCATGCGCTACGACCTCAAGCTCGATTTCAAGCGCATGGAGAGCGTGAAGGCGGAAAAGGGCTATCGCGGTCCGGTCGTGGTCTGCGCGCTCTATTTCGTGCCGGTCGCCGGCTACATCCCGGATCGCCCGGTCATCAAATACCTCGCTGCTCAGCGCAACATCGAGATCGCCTTCGCCCCCGTGGCGGGCACCCGCATCCTGGTGCCGTTCTGGGTGAAGATCCCGACCCCGCTGGGCCCGGCCATGCTGGAAGCCACCAGCTTCATCACCGCCCCCCAGCCGCCGAAGGTCGCGAAGACGCAGTAGGCGTTGTCATTCCGGGCCCGCGCCTGACGGCGCGTCCCGGAATGACGGTGAGGTAGCGAACCTACTACATATGGTGGGAATTGCCGCCGCGACCGTCTATTCCTACTGTGCATGGGGTTGTTTTCGCAAAAAGTTGCGTGGCGTGTGCGCCGCCGCTTTCACCCTCCCCTGGAGGGGGAGGGTCGGCGCGAAGCGCCGGGGTGGGGTGATCTCTCCGCGCGGGCACTGTTGAGGTGGAGAGACTGTCACCCCACCCCGCTCGCGCTACGCGCGCTCGACCCACGAGCGAGCTACGCTCGTCTCGGACCCCTCCAGGGGAGGGTGAGAGGCGCGACATGAATCCATTTGACTCTCAGTCGATTCTGATTCGACTCCGGTCCGTCCCCAACATTAAGGAACTCGCCCCGAAAACGCCGCTTGTGCCGACGGCCAAAACTCCATCTAGTGCGCCTGAAAACGGCTGGCGCGAGATGTTGCGTGAACGAATCCGGAAGCCAAGGGGAGTCAGCGATTCGGCCGCGATTCGTTCCGGAGTCGTTCCGAAGCTTAAGCGCGAGCGAGAAAGCGTTGCAAAATGAGACAGTTGCGGGGGAAGGTCGGTCCACCTGCTTCGTAGTGTTCGGAGATATGGCTGACATATGAGAGCCCCATCGCCGCCATTTGATCCCCTCACCCTGAGGAGGCCGCGCAGCGGCCGTCTCGAAGGGCGAGGGGCCCGGCTCGCTCCGGAGGCGCAAGGGCGGCACCAGCCGGGCCTGCATCCTTCGAGACGCGCGTGCCGCGCTCCTCAGGATGAGGGGCGAACGAAACGCCACTGACAAACGGCTCAATCACGACTAGCTAATCCCCAGAATGGCCTTTCCTCCCTCCTCCTTCGCTTCCGAGCGCGCGCCTGGCGCCGGCGTCACTGCGGTGCTCGGGCCGACCAACACCGGCAAGACGCATCTCGCCATCGAGCGGATGCTCTCGCATTCGTCCGGCATGATCGGGCTGCCGCTGCGGCTGCTCGCGCGCGAGGTCTATAACAAGATCGCCGATCGCGCCGGTGTCGAGAGCGTCGCGCTCGTCACTGGCGAAGAGAAGATCAAGCCGAGGAACCCGCGCTACTGGGTCTCGACCGTCGAGGCCATGCCGCGCGATCTCGACGTTTCCTTCCTCGCTGTGGACGAAGTGCAGATCGCCTCCGATCTCGAGCGCGGCCACGTCTTCACCGATCGGCTGCTCAACCGTCGCGGCCGCGACGAGACGCTCCTGCTCGGTGCTGCGACGATGCGCCCGATCATCGAGCGGCTATTGCCCGGCGCCTCCATGATCACGCGGCCGCGGCTTTCGAGCCTTGAATTTGCCGGCGACCGCAAGATCACGCGGCAGCCGCGGCGCACCGCGATCGTCGCGTTCTCCGCCGATGAGGTCTATGCGATTGCCGAATTGATCCGCCGCCAGCATGGCGGCGCCGCCGTCGTGCTCGGCTCGCTGTCGCCGCGCACGCGCAATGCGCAGGTCGCAATGTTCCAGAACGGCGACGTCGATTATCTCGTCGCCACCGATGCGATCGGCATGGGCCTCAATCTCGACGTCGATCACGTCGCCTTCGCTTCCGACCGCAAGTTCGACGGCTATCAGTTCCGCCGCCTGACGCCGGCCGAGTTCGCGCAGATCGCGGGCCGCGCCGGCCGCGCCACGCGCAACGGCACGTTCGGAACAACAGGCCGCTGCGCGCCGTTCGAGCCCGAGCTCGTCAATGCGCTGCAGAACCACACCTTCGATGCGGTGAAGGTATTGCAGTGGCGCAACTCGAAGCTCGATTTCTCCTCGCTCGGCGCGCTCCAGGTCTCGCTCAATTTGGCCCCGGGCCATGAGGCGCTGACGCGCGCGCCGATTGCCGAGGACATGCGCGTGCTCGATCACGCCGCCCGCGACGGCGAGGTCCGCGACAAGGCACACGGCAAGGCGGCGGTGGAACGGCTGTGGGAGGCCTGCCAGGTCCCGGATTACCGGAAACTCTCGCCGGCGGCCCATGCCGAGCTCGTCACTACGCTCTACGGCTTCCTGATGAACAAGGGCTGCATCCCCGATTCCTGGTTCGCCGCCCAGGTCGACCAGTCCGACCGTATCGACGGCGACATCGATACGCTGTCGGGCCGGATCGCGCAGATCCGCACCTGGACCTTCGTCGCCAACCGCCCGGACTGGCTGAAAGACCCCGAACGCTGGCAGGGGGTCACGCGGGAGGTCGAAAATAAATTGTCAGATGCGCTCCATGAACGGCTAACAGAGCGTTTCGTTGACCGTCGTACCAGTGTATTGATGCGCCGCCTGCGGGAGAACACGAGCTTGAATACTGAAATCGGCAAGACCGGCGAAGTCATCGTCGAAGGCCACGTCATCGGCCGTCTTGATGGGTTCACCTTTGCACCGGATGCTGCGGAAGCAGGATCTGATGCGAAAGCCTTGCAGGCTGCGGCGCAGGCAGTGCTCGCCGGCGAGATCAATGCGCGCGCCGAGAAGCTGTCCGCCGCACCCGACGAGCAGTTCGTGCTGACCTCGGAAGGCACCATCCGCTGGACCGGCGATGCCGTGGCGCGCCTCGTTGCCGCAGAGGAGGCGCTGCATCCGCGATTGCGCATCATCTCCGACGAGCGCCTCACCGGGGCCCCGCGTGAAAAGGTGCAGGCGCGGCTCGAGCTCTGGCTCAAGACGCATATCGAAAAGCTGCTCGGGCCGATGTTCGAGCTGTCGAAAGCCGAGGACGTCACCGGCATTGCCCGCGGCATCGCCTATCAGCTCGTCGAGGCGCTCGGTGTTCTGGAGCGGCCGAAGATCGCCAATGAGCTGAAGGATCTCGACCAGCCCTCGCGCGCGACCTTGCGCAAATACGGCGTGCGCTTCGGCGCCTATCATCTTTATTTCCCGCAGCTGCTGAAGCCCGCCGGGCGCGCGCTGGCCGCGCTGCTCTGGGCGCTCAAGCATGACAATGTCGATCTCTCGGCGCTGTCGGGCGCGCAGCATCTGGCGAGCTCGGGCCGCACCTCGTTCCCGGCCGACAAGCAGCTGCCCCGCGATGCCTATCGCGTGCTCGGCTACAAGCAGTGCGGCGAGCGCGCCGTGCGCGTCGACATCCTGGAGCGTCTGGCCGATCTGATCCGTCCCGCGCTCGCCTGGCGCGAGGCCTCGCCCGGCGAGAAGCCGGCCGGCGCCTTCGACGGCCGCGGCTTTATCGTGACGCAGGCGATGACCTCGCTCACGGGCTCGGCCGGTGAAGACTTTGCGTCGGTGCTGCGCGCGCTCGGCTATCGCATGGAGAAGCGCGCGCCGCTGCCGCCGAAGCCCGTCGTGGCAGAGACGGTCGCGACCGAGACTCCGCCCGCTGAAGGCACCGCGGAAACGTCGAGCGAGACGGCCGCCGAGGCCGTTGCGGAAGTGCCGGCGGATGACGCGGCGCCTGCCGTTGAGGCGGCGGTCGAGCCTGTTACCGTCGAGGACGCGCCGGGCATGGAGCAGCATGAGGAAGAGCCTCATGCCGAGCCCGCGCTCGAGGCGACGCCCGAGGCGCCGGTCACGCCCGAGGACGCGCCCGGCATCGCGCCGCCCGCGGACGAAGCTGCAACCGTCGAAGCCGCCACCGAGGCTGCGCCGGCCGACGCTGCCGCCGCCGTGGAAGCTGCCGCATCAACTGATGCCGCCGCGCCTGCGGAAGCGGCCCCCGCCGAGCCGCAGCTCGTCGAGGTCTGGCGTCCCGGCGGCCGTCACGAGGATCGCAAGCCGCGCCATGAGCGGCACCGGCCCCGCCATCATCACCAGCCGCGCCCGCAGGAAGGCGCGCAGGCCGCCCCCGCCGAGGGCGAGGCCGCAGCCGCTGATGCCGCAAAGCCCGGCGAGCGTCATCGTCACGGCGGCGGTCGCAAGGACTTCCGCAAGGGCCGCGAAGAGGGTCAAGGCGGCGAGCGCCGCGAGCCGCGTGACGACAAGGGCCGCCGCTTCGAGGGCCAGGAACGTAACAAGGACCGCGACAAGGATCGCGATCGCGGCAAGGGCAAGTTCGGTGATCGTGACGGCGGCCGTGGTCGTGACCGCGACAAGGGCCGCGATCGCCGCGACCGCGAATCCGGTCCCTCGCATCGCCCCTACGCCTCCAGCGCTTCCCCGCGCGAGCGCGATCGGCCGATCGATCCGAACTCGCCCTTCGCAAAGCTCGCCGCGCTGAAAGAGCAGCTCGCCGGCCGCAAGGAGTAGCCCACGACCGAGCGTCAGCGGATCGACAAATGGCTGTGGCATGCGCGGGTGGTGAAGGCGCGCACCTCGGCGGCCGAACTCGTCGAAAGCGGCCATGTCCGCGTCAACGGCGTGCGCGAGACCTCGCCCGGGCATGCGATCAAGATCGGCGACGTCCTGACCATCGCGCTCGATCGAACCGTGCGGGTCATGAAGGTGGTCGCCTTCAACGAGCGGCGCGGCGACGCAAATTCGGCGCGCGTGCTGTATGAGGAGTTGAACGAGCGCAAAGCGTAATTAATTGCGCTTGTTGTTCACTTCTTGGCTGAAGACTTGCGAAAACCAGTCATGTTCGGCCGTTCCCGATCTTGCGGCGTGGGTGTTTACGCGCTACGCAAGCCGCGAATTTGAGAGAGCTTTTCGGAGCGTTGGATGACTTACGTCGTCACTGAAAACTGCATCAAGTGCAAGTACACCGACTGCGTCGAGGTCTGCCCGGTAGATTGCTTCTACGAGGGCGAGAACATGCTGGTCATTCACCCCGACGAATGCATCGATTGCGGCGTGTGCGAGCCGGAATGTCCGGCGGACGCCATCAAGCCGGACACGGAACCCGGCCTCGAAAAGTGGCTGGAAGTGAACGCCGAATTCGCCAAGAGCTGGCCGAACATCACCCAGAAGAAAGATTCGCCGGAGGACGCGAAGGAATTCGACGGCAAGGAAGGCAAGTTTGAGAAATATTTTTCTCAAAAGCCCGGTTCTGGGGACTAACTCGGGTCAAACTTAACCCTAATACCTTAGTCAGCGCTGGAAACAGGCCCAAAAACCCCTAAATCATTGATTTTTGCGGGAAATGTGCTATATTGGGCACATTAAGCCGAACCCCGTCAGCCCCGTTGGCCCCTCTGGGTTCCCGTGAAACCTCATGTCGAACAGGGGCGTGGCAGTTTTCCGCGCGCAGGCTGTGTCACAGAAAACGCGTAAAAAGAGTACTTCTGCTAAGGCGTCCCATAAGGATGCCAAAAAAGTCGCCGCGGCCAGCCGTAGCGCATCCGCATCCAAGGGTCGTGCCGCGACTAAGCACACGGCTGCAAAGTCCTCTAAGAAAAGAAGCGCAATGTCTAACAAGACTGCCAAGCCGGCCGCGAAAGCGACCGTTTCCAAGCCCGCGGCTGCCAAGGCTGCGGTCAAGCCTGCAGTGAAAGCTCCTGTTGCCGCCGCGCCCAAGGCGCCCGTCGCCGCCAAGGCTCCTCCCGTCAAGGCCCCCGTCGCTGCCGCCAAGCCCGCCGTGAAGCCGGCTGCCGCTGCGCCGAAGGTCGAGGAAAAGAAGGTCGTGACCCAGCGCCAGGGCTTCAAGGCCAATGAATTCGTCGTTTATCCCGCTCACGGCGTCGGCCAGATCCTGGCCATCGAGGAGCAGGAGATCGCCGGGGCCAAGCTCGAGCTGTTCGTCATCAACTTCATCAAGGACAAGATGACGCTGCGCGTTCCGACGGCCAAGGTCGCCAATGTCGGCATGCGCAAGCTGTCCGAGCCGGCGCTGGTCAAGAGGGCGCTGGAGACCCTCAAGGGCCGCGCCCGCGTCAAGCGCACCATGTGGTCGCGCCGCGCCCAGGAATACGAAGCGAAGATCAATTCGGGCGACATCGTCGCGATCGCGGAAGTCGTGCGCGACCTCTACCGCTCCGAATCGCAGCCCGAGCAGTCCTACTCGGAACGCCAGCTCTATGAAGCGGCGCTCGATCGTCTGTCCCGCGAGATTGCGGTGGTGCAGCACTCGACCGAGACCGAAGCGGTCAAGGAGATCGAGGCGCAGCTCGCCAAGAGCCCGCGCCGCACCAACGCCAAGGCGGAAGCCGCCGAGGGCGAGGCCGATGCGGACACCGAGGGCGATATCGACGATACCGATGGCGACGATACGGCAGTCGCCGACGAGGCCGCGTAAGCAGCAGCTTCGGCTCGCGGCAAGCAAATCCAAAGCCCGGCCGAACGGCCGGGCTTGTTCGTTTTGGTGCGAGGGCAATCGCCCTCGAAGGCATGAATGAAGCAAGGGAGCGGGCGGCCCGATCGTCCTGGATGCGCAACGAACATCTAGCGAACAGGTCTGTCAGCCCTTATGTTGTTCAATTCGGTCGTGAACGGCTTTGTCATGACCGCACGGTAGGATGGTCCAGGCCCGTCTGATAGGCGGGCCGTTGGCTTTATGGGAGCCCGGTGATGAGCCGCTCGAACCGTACCGAACATATCCGCCTCACCTCCCATCCGGAGCCGGGCGGCAAGGCGGCCTTCCCGATCCAGTGGGGTGCAGCGGATGCGCGCGCGCGGGGGCCGATCGTCGGCACGGTGTCGCGCTCGCGAGCCCAGGACCGCAACGTCATCGGCAGCCATGGCGGCTCCTACGCCGTCTATCGCGCGCTCGCGGTCTCCGCCGGCGCGCTCGATCCGATCCGGCGTCCCGATCTCACCAACACGTTTCCGGCCGCGACCATCGGGCCGTTCCCGCAATGGAGCGATCCCGCCAAGATCGTCGCGCTCGATCCGTGGGGGCATCTCGTCGCCGAGAATTTCCGGAAAGAAATTGCCGAGGGCGCCGATATCCGGCCGAGCATCGCGGTGACGCGCGCACGGCTGGACCTGCCGGAGATCCGCGAGGCACTGGCCGCCAAGCGGCTGAAGCCGGACGGCGAGGTCGTGCATGCCAATGGCAGCGTGTCGGTGGTGAAGATCGCGATCGATCCGGTCTGGTATCTGCCGGGCGTTGCCGTGCGTTTCGGCACCAGCGAGACCGAGCTGCGGCGAACCCTGTTCGAGCAGACCGCCGGCATGTTCCCCGAGCTCGTGACGCGGCCCGACATGAAGGTGTTCCTGCCGCCAATCGGCGGCACCACGGTCTATCTGTTCGGCGACGTGACCAAGCTGCCCGATCATCGCACCAGGATCACCTGCCGCGTGCACGACGAATGCAACGGCTCCGACGTGTTCGGCTCCGACATCTGCACCTGCCGGCCCTACCTCATTCACGGCATCGAGGAATGCGCGCGCGGCGCGCAGGAGGGCGGGCTCGGGCTCGTCGTCTACAACCGCAAGGAGGGGCGGGCGCTCGGCGAGGTCACGAAATTCCTGGTTTACAATGCGCGCAAGCGCCAGGAGGACGGCGACGCAGCCGCCGCCTATTTCGAGCGGACCGAATGCGTCGCCGGCGTGCAGGACGCGCGCTTCCAGCAACTGATGCCCGACACGATCCATTGGCTCGGCTTGAAGCGCATCGATCGCTTCCTGTCGATGAGCGACATGAAGTATGACGCGCTCACGGGGCAGGGCATCGATATCATCGAGCGCGTGCCGATCCCGCTGGAGCTCATTCCGGCCGATGCGCATGTCGAAATCGCCGCCAAGAAGGCGGCCGGATATTACGCCGAAGAGATTCCGACAGCGAAGGATTTGACCGACACGGTCGGACGCTCGCTGGAGAAATATTGAGTTACGTGATGGCGGCGGCCACAGAACGAGAGGCCCGATCGCTGCTCTCGGCGGAGGCGGTTCGCGCGCGCGCCGCGCAGATGCTCGACATCGGCCTCGACGACGGACTGACGCATTTCACGGTTCATCTCGATCGCATGGACGCTGTCGTGGATGCCGTGCTCGCGGTCACGCGACGGTCCTATCCTGCGCTGGATATTCCCTTTCACGCGCGGTGGCGGCACTTCGTCCTCGGCGGCGTCGACCGCTGGTCGCGCCTCGCGGACACCGTGTCCTGGCCGGATCGCGCCGCGCGGGCGCGCGCCGAATTCGATCTCGCCATCGTCAGCGTGCTGCTGGATGCGGGCGCGGGCGCTGCCTGGCGCTACCGCGATGCCATGACGGGGCAGGACATCGGCCGCTCCGAGGGGCTTGCGCTGGCAAGCCTCGACATGTTCGCAGCCGGCGCATTTTCCGGTGACCCGCGCTCTCCCTTCCGCGTCGATGCGGATGTGATCGCGCAACTCCCGCTCGCGCGGCTCCAGTCTGGTTTCCAGGTCACGGACAACAATCCGCTGCTCGGCCTCGAGGGACGTACGGATTTGTTGCGGCGCTTGGGACAGCTGGTGGCGTCTCGTCCGCAGGTCTTCGGTACGCATGATCGGCCGCGTCCGGGTGGGTTGTTCGATCATCTCGCGGCACGAGCCGTGAGCGGGGCGATCCCCGCGCCCGTGATTCTTGCCGAAGTGCTGAGCCAGCTCGGACCGATCTGGCCGTCGCGACTCGAGCTCGCCGGCATTGCGCTCGGCGATTGCTGGCGCCATCCCGCGATCAAGGCCGATGATACGACCACAGGTCTCGTGCCCCTGCACAAGCTGTCGCAGTGGCTGAGCTACTCGCTGATCGAACCTTTGCAGCGCGCCGGCTTTGACGTAACCGACATCGACGGCCTCACGGGCCTTGCCGAATACCGCAACGGCGGCCTGTTCGTCGATCACGAGGTGCTCCGCCTGCGCGACGCCGCTGACGCCGAGCATTCGCATGCGGTGGATTCGCTGCTCGTCGTGGAGTGGCGCGCGCTGACAGTCGCGCTGCTCGACCGCCTCGCAGGTCAGGTCCGCGCAAAACTCGGCCGCACACCGGGGTCGTTGCCTCTTGCCAGCATTCTGGAAGGCGGCACCTGGGCCGCGGGCCGGGCCATTGCATTTGCGCGCCGTCCCGACGGCGCGCCGCCGCTCAAGGTGATCAGCGACGGCACGGTTTTCTAGCGCATGGTCCGAACCTGCCGCATTGCGCATCGATAATTTCAGGAGCATCACGTCATGGAAGGCGTCACGATCGTCGATCATCCCCTGGTGCAGCACAAGCTGACGCTGGTGCGCGACAAGTCCATCTCGACAAAATCCTTCCGCGAACTCGTCAAGGAGATCGGGATGCTCCTGTGCTACGAGGTGACGCGCGATCTCCCGCTCTCCGAGGTCGTCGTCGAGACGCCGCTTGCGCGCATGCAGTCGGCCAAGATCGCCGGCAAGAAGCTGGTGTTCGTTCCAGTCCTGCGCGCGGGCACGACGTTCGTCGACGGCATGATGGATCTGGTCCCGACCGCGCGCGTCGCGCATATCGGACTCTATCGCGAACCGCACAGCTTCGCGGCCGTCGAATATTTCTTCAAGTCGCCGTCAGACCTCGGCGAACGGCTCGCGATCGTGGTGACGCCGGTGCTCGCGACGGCCAACACGGCGGTGGCCGCAGTCGACCGGCTGAAGGAGCGCGGCGCGAAGGATATCCGGCTTGCCTGCCTGATCGCTGCGCCCGAAGGCCTCGAGCGGCTTCGCGGCCTGCATCCGGACGTGCCGATCTGGACGGCGGCGATCGATGAAGGGCTCGACGAGCACGGCTACATCCTGCCCGGCCTCGGCGATGCCGGCGATCGCGCTTACGGAACGAGGTAGCGAAACGGGCCGTGGCAATTCGCGCACCGACCAAGACCAGATTCCGAGGAAGCCGGCGGACAATTTCATTTGAATTCCAGTCCTGATCTGCCAATTGCAAGATGCAGGTGGGAAACGGGACTTCGAAGCCGTCGTGAGTCGCACAATCGCTGCGCCAGCGAGGTGATCAAATGAAGCAACCACAGCTCCTGACGCGCCTCGCCTTGCCGAAGTTGCGAGACGCGCGCGTGCAGCACATGGGTTGGGTGGGCGCACTCGCGGCCCTCAGCGGGGTGGTGTACGTGCTGCATTCGCCTTCCCATGGACAGGAGCCGGCGCGAAAGAGTTCGGACACCGCGTCAGGACAACGCGTGTTCAACAATGCATGTCGGACCTGCCACACGATGAAGGACGGCGACAATCGCTTGGGCCCGCATCTGTACAGGATCGTCGGAAGGGAGGCCGGCTCGCTGCCGGATTATAACTACTCTAGCGCGATGAAGGGCGCCAACTTCGCGTGGGACGAAGAAAAGCTCGATCGCTTTATCGCCAATCCGGATGAGCTGGTACCGGGCAACAGCATGAAACCATACAGCGGACTTGCATCTGCGGACGACAGGGCAAAAATAGTCTCCTTCCTGCGATCGGACGCGTCGAGCCAATAGGTCCGCCTTTCACTCGCCCGTCCCCACCGGCTTGTCCCCGGCCATGAGGGGAAATCGCAGCCGAGGCCTGCCCAGCAGAAAATGGCCGTTGCCGATTCTCACCACCGGCTTCGCCTCTCCCATATTTCCTCGCCAATGCCACAGGATACCCTCGGTTCGCTTTCGGCCACCGAGACGATCCGGTACGCCGGCGTCAGGCCGGCGACCTCCATTGCCAGCTTGGTTCGGATTGCCTCCTTGAATTTTTCTCGCTCTCTGATCACCAACATGAACGAGCCTGGGCCTCCAATCACGCAATCCTCGTAATATGAATCGAGGTCATCGATGTCCATCATCGAAACGGCCGTTCGCTTCATCATGATTGGCAGGCCGTTGATCGTGATACCCTTCTCCAGCGCCGCATTGCGCGCCACAGTCACGGGGGCACCCTCGTTGTTCGCGCCATCGCCGGAAATATCGATCACACGTCGCAGCCCGTGATAACGATCTTGGTCGAACAGCGGTACTGCAAAGCGGATCGCGCCGGAAATTGACGTGCGGGAGCCTCGGCGAACCGGCGTCTTCATGATCTCAGCGGCCAGTGCATCTGCTGATTCCGGGCCGTCGATGAGCCTCCAGGGCACGATGATCTTCTGATCATCCGATGCCGACCACTCGAAATAGGTCACGGCCAACCTCTTGCTCGGCCCGGCCTTGAGCGCCTGGAGAAATTCCTTGGAGGTGACGGCCTGCGCATAACCTTCGCGCTGGACGACAAGTTCGTCCTCATCCATCGAATAGGAGACATCAACAGCAATGACGAGCTCGACATCGACGGATGACGGGGCATCCTTGTCGATCAATTGAAGCCCGAGATTGCCGACGGCAGTACTGGCGACGTTGCCTCCAGCGAGAGAGCCTGCGATCAGCACCCTCAGGAGCCAGGCATACTTGCGCATGGCAGTCCTCGTTTCGGGTTGTGCTCACATGCGGGCGCTTCAGGCACCGCGCACCAAAGTCCAGTTGATTGCGGAGACGTAGACAACCAGTCACTGTGTGTCGAAAAGGCGCACCGGACTTTTCGTTGCCGCCGCCCGGACAAAATGAGGTCCGAGGCGGCTCCTGAAATCATGCTTTCGTCAAAATGGCATCGGCAAAGCTGAGTCTGGTAGCGGGATGCTGATCCGCAGGCCGCGCTACTACCGCGCAGAGAACCCGACCGTAGTCAGTTTCGGCGCCTTCTCCTGCGCGATCATGCTCCGGCGCGGAGTCAGGACAGCGACCTGGTGGGGAGAAGCGGGCATGCCGGCAAACTCCAGCATGGGGGCGGGAGACTGCTCTTGAACCCCGGATGCGCCCATCACCGCAACCTGGTGCCACGTGATCGGAAAGCCCGTGAGTTCAAAGCTTGGAAGTTCTGCTGCCCTCGCAGAGAAGCCGACTACCATCGCCGGCCCAATCGCAGCCATTAAGAACATCTTCTTCATGGCAATCTCCTTCCGTCGACTATGTACGAAACGTGAACCAGCTCACATCCCGCCTCGACAAATTGCAGTATGCTATTTTCCTGCGCACCGTAACTTGCCAGACTAACAAACGAACGGCAGATCTTCTTGGTCAATTGCGAACGGTGGTGGCGAACTGGGGTACGCGAATTGTCAACACGCTCGGATTGTGGTTCGGGTGAATAATTTGCCGACTGGGTGTTGATCGAAGGAGTGACCCACGTGGCTCTGCGAATCTATTCAGTCAGCGGATGCCTCGAAGCTCTCCCGGAGTGGAGTACCACCCGATGCGAACGACCACAGGGTATCTTGTCAGCATCTCACGCCTCGAATCCGCTCTTGCTTTGCGAGGTGTCGAGACACGTCTGAGGTCGAAGCTCATGAGTGAAACAGGAAAGCGCCAGACGTCGGAATGCTTGCCTGAGCTCGCAACATTTCGACTTTCGACTGACAAGTTTCCCGAGCCACGGCGCCTGTCCATGTGGCGCGAGGAATTCGGCGACAAGATCCTTCGCGTCGATATCGAGCCGCTGTCGGATATTCCATTTCACGCCAAATCGACGTTACGCGTCCTGCCGGGGTTGAATACGTTCTCCTCCACCTCGTCGCCGCTTCGATTCCGCCGCACAAGCGACGCGGCCGATGCCGATGGATCCGTTGCCGTCATCATAAACATGACGAAGGACTGCGTCGTAGCTCAGCGCGGCCGGGAGATAACGCTCCGCGCGGGCGACGCCGTCGCGGTGCATCACAGAAGCAGAGGGAGCGTGAGCTTTGCACAAGGAAGCTACTTCGCTCTGGTGATCCCTCGTGCCGAGCTTGCGTCGCGCCTGAGCAATGTCGACGAGCCGACGATGCGGCTTATCCCGCGCGAGCAGACCACCCTGCGGCTCATGAGAAGCTATATGCGTCCGCTATGGGACGAACTTCGCCTGGCCACGTCCGATTTGCGTTCCCTGGTGGCGACGCACGTTCATGATCTTGCGGCAATGATGTTGAACCGTGATCGCCTGTCGAGTGAGAGCAACGCCAGCGCGGTTGTGGCAACCCGGTTGGCCGCGGTATTGGACTACATCGCTGCCCATTTCGACGACCCGGAACTCAATCTGGAAGCGGTTGCGCATAGCCAAGGCGTCTCTCCGCGCTATCTGCAGCGGCTGCTTGAAACCTCGGGATCATCGTTTACCGCTCAGGTGAATGAGTTGCGCCTGCAACGAGCGTTCTCGCTTCTTACCGAGCCGGTCGCGAGCCCGAGATTGATTTCCGACATCGCATTGGAGGTCGGCTTTTCCGATATCTCCTATTTCAATCGATCGTTTCACTCGCGCTTTGGCGAGTCGCCGACTGGCATACGAGCCCAGGCAAGAAAATCGGGTTGACACCGACGGTGGACTGTAGCGTCGCTATGCTACGACAGCCGTGCCTGAAGCAGCGCGCGCCTGCGTCCAGATCGCGATCGGCTGCTCGAGGCCGCGGACGGTCTGCGGGGCGTGTTCTATCAGCGGCCGAAACGCTGCGTCTGCCTCGTCGAGCTCGATCCTGGCGCGCCTGACGAGATCGTCGCTCGCCACCAGCGCGCAGCCGAGCGTGCGCGTCAAGGCTTCGAGCCGGCTTGCCGCGTTCACGGTCGAGCCGATCACCGCGAATTCGAGACAGGTCACACCGATGTCGCCGAGCACGACGGGTCCGTAATGCAGGCCAAAGCTGACGCGGATCGGAGGTTCGCCGACCGCCTTGCGCTGCTCGTTCCAGCGATCCGCGGCCGCCATCATCGCCTGCGCACAACGCAGCGCGTTGATGGCATCAAATTTGCCAACGAAGGGCGTGCCGAAGGTCGCCATCAATCCGTCGCCGAGATATTTGTCCAGCGTGCCGCTGTGGCGGAACACCTCCTGCTCCATCAGCGCGTGGAATTCGCGCAAGGTGCGCACGACCTCTTCCGGCGTTCGCGCGTCGGCAAAGGCCGTGAAGCCGACGATGTCGACGAACAGCACCGCGACGTTTTGCGTGCGCACCTGCTTCAGTGGTTCGTCATGCCCTGACAATTCCTCGACCACGCTCGGTGAGAAATAGCGCGCAAGATTGCCGCGCTCGCGCTCCACCGCGGCGTGACGGATCAGGAGATCGTTGCTGCGACGCACCGCCAGGGCGAGCGTCACTGCGACAATCATGAACACGACGATCTCCTGGACACGCGTCGCGAACACGATCGAGCTGGGCGAGATCAACTGAAACATCCGGTGATCGCTACCGATCGCCGCGGCGATGCGAGCGGTCCGCGCGGGATCCGGGTCGGGCTGCCACCACACCCATGCAACGCCGATGATCCAAAGCGCCGCGGTCCATGTGCCAACGGCGATGACGGTCCGCCAGGAGTAGGCCAGCGTCGCGCCCGACAGCAGCACGAAAAAATAGATGAAGTTGCCGAAATGGAGTTGCATCGCTGCCGGCCAATGCCCGGATCCAAGAGGATTCGGCCCCAGGAGCACGAACGTCAGCAGCGCGAGGTCGCAGAACAACAGCGCCAGCTCCAGCCGCGACACGCCGACCCGTCCCACCCTGACCTGCGCCCAGCCGATCAGCGCGAACAGGCCGAGCAGAGCCACATAGTAGAGCTGGTCCCATGCCGGATTGATGTACATGAGCAGACAAGCGATCACCGCGAGTGCGACATAGCGCGCCCGCACCGCCAGCTGCAGGCCCTCCTGCTTGGCCGCTGCGAGCGCGGCCTGCGCAAACTCGACGGTTTCGGTGTCGCGCCGGCTGCGTGCGCGCGGCAATACGGCAGAGAAGTCAATGCGCTCGACAAGCGTGGTCACGGGGCAGTCTCCTCGCGTGGGCCTTGCGGCCGTTGACGAGCATCAGCAGCCGTAGGGTGGGTTAGCGTAGCGTAACCCACCTCTTCCCCTTCTGCGAAGATGAACAGCGGTGGGTTACGCTTCGCTAACCCACCCTACGATTACGGCAAGGCAGGGTCAGCTTACTTTACCGGCCGCTTCTCGAGCTTTCGTGCCAGCGTGCGGCGGTGCATGCCGAGCCGCCGTGCGGCTTCCGAGATGTTGAAATCCGTCTCGATCAGCGTCTGGTGGATGCGCTCCCACTCCAGCGTCTTGATCGAGGTCGGCCGGCTGTCCAGCGCCACCTCGGCATTGCCTTCGGCCTTCTGGAACGCGGCCTCGATGTCGTCGGTGTTGGAGGGCTTCGCGAGATAGTGGCAGGCCCCGAGCTTGATCGCCTCCACCGCGGTGGCGATGCTGGCAAAGCCCGTGAGCACCACGATCAGCATGTCGGCGTCATGGGTGTGCAGGAGCTCGACGCAAGCCAGCCCCGAGGCCCCGCCGAGCTTGAGGTCGACGACGGCGCGGCCGAATGATTTGTCCTCGAGCTCCTTCCGGACCTCTTCGATCGAGGCTGCGATCACGACAGAATAGCCGCGGCGCTCGAACGAGCGCTTCAGCGTGCGCGCAAAGCCGGAATCGTCCTCGACGATGATCAGGGACTGCTCAGGCGTCAAAGCCGCCTCCGATGGCAAGCGTGGAGAGCGGCAGCACGAGTCGCACGGTGGCGCCGCGCTTCCTGTGGTTCTCCGCGGTCACCGTGCCGCCGAGCTTGCGCACGACGTTCAGCACCAGGAACAGGCCGAGCCCGCCGCCGGCGCGTCCCTTGCTCGACTGGTAGGGCTTTCCCAGCTGCGCGAGCATTTCGGGTGCAAAGCCCGGGCCGCGGTCGCTGATCGACAGCACGAGCTTGTCGTCCTCGCGCTCGGCCAACAGCTCGACCCAGTCGCGCGAGACCTCGTAGGCATTGTCGAGCACGTTGAAGATCACCTGCTTCAGCGCGATGTCGGAGACGATCGCGACGTCCTCGCCGAAGGTGTTGGTGAAGTAGAGCGTGCGCGCCGAGCGCGCGTTGCGCCATTCCTCGACCAGCGCGGTCAGGAACGCGGCCACCGTCGTCGGCGCCGAGCCCTCGCCGCGGGCCTCGCCGGCGGAGACGAGAATGCCCGTCACGATCGATTTGCAGCGTTGCAGCGAGGTCTCCATTTCGGCGAGATCCTCGGTGAGCTCATGGTCGCCCGCGAGATCCGGCATGCGGCGCCAGTCGTTGAGGATCACCGAGAGCGAGGCGAGTGGGGTGCCGAGCTCATGCGCAGCACCCGAGGCGAGCAAGCCCATGCGGACGATGTGATCCTCCTCGGCGGCATGCTGGCGCAGCGCCGCCAGATGCGCGTCGCGATCGCGAAGGTTCCTGTTGATGCGGGTCACGAACACCACCAGCAGCACGGCGTTGAGCGCGAAACCAAAGAGCATGCCGACGACGGTCAGGCTGTAGGTGTCGCTCAGGGGGTTATGCGGCAGGTCCAGCGGCCGGTAGGCGAGCGTCAGCCAGACGAAGGCGGCGCAGGTCAGCGCCACCAGCGACCAGGTGGTCGAGCGGGCGTCGAGCAGCACCGCACCCAGCGTCACCTGCAACAGGAATAGCGAGGTGAAGGGATTGGTGGCGCCGCCGCTGAGGTAAAGCTGGGCGGTGAGCGCTGCGACGTCGAGCATCAGTGCGACCAGCAGCTCGTTGTTGGTGATCGCGGCGCGATGGCGCACCCAGACCAGGCTCGAAATGTTGAGCAGCACCAGCGCCGAGATCACCGCACCCATCCGCGTGAGCGGCAACTCGATGCCCAGGCCGAAATGCGCCGCACCGATCGTGACGATCTGGCCGACGACCGCGGTCCAGCGCAGCTGGATCAGCAGCGCCATATTCTTGCGGTTGGTCTCGTCATCGGTCGGCGCGGGCAGGGACGTCGCCGTCGGCTCGGTGCGGCCGTCCGCCTGCGCGGGAAGCGCAGCCGCGTCACGTCCGAGAGAGAGCTTTTCCTTCTCAGGTCGGCTCGACGATCGTTCCAGCATCTGATCCCGTCCCGCGGGCGGCGGTCTCGCCGGCCCCTTCGTGGACAAAGCGCCTGCGACGGAACAGCCCGCCGCCGAATGTGACGAAAAGTCTACCGGCCAGCATAAAGGCCAGGGCAAACCATGTCAGCGCGTAAATCAGGTGGTTATTGGGAAAGCGGATCACGGTCAATCCGCCGATCGGATAGACGCCGGCGTTGGGGGCTGCATCGGCATCGATGAAGAAGGGCGCGACCTCATTGAATCCGCGCGCGGCGGCGATCGCCGCGACGTCGCGCGAATACCAACGGTCATGCCCGGGATCGTTGTCGCGCAGGAAGCCGCCCCTCGGCTCGGTCATGCGCATCAACCCGGTGATCTCGACGGTATGGGGCGCATTGCCATCCGGCCGCGTCGCAGGATCGCGCTTCTCCGCCGGCACGAAGCCGCGATTGATCAGGACCATCGTGCCGTCGTCGCGCAGAAGCGGCGTCAGCACCCAGAAGCCGGGGCCTTCCTCCGTCACGGCTCTGACCAGCGTCTCCTGGTCGTTCAGCGGGCGGCCGGTAACGCTGACGTGGCGGTATTCGTCGCTCGCCGCCGTAGCCGCGGGCCAGGCTGCGGGCGGCGGCAGCGCGATTGGCCTCGCATGAACGCGCTCCTCGACACGGTCGATCAGTGTGAGCTTCCAGGCGCGCCGCTGGACCTGCCAGATGCCGAGGCCGATCAGGATGGCGATGGCGGCGAGAGAGAGCGTCGCGAGCCACAAAGACGGGCGCGCAGCCTTGGTGAGGCTGCGCGTTTTCCGTCCGTCGTGGTTCACGACTGCGCTCACTTCATCCCGCTCATCTCGTGGACCGGCATCATGTTGCTGTTGAGGTGATTCATCACCCACAGCGAGCCGGACAGCGCGATCACGACCATGACGATGGTGAAGATCATCGCCATCATGCTCCAGCCGTTCTCGGCCTTTGTGTTCATGTGCAGGAAGTAGATCATGTGCACGACGATCTGGACCACCGCGAAAGCCATGATCGCGAGCGCCGTGAGGTGCTTGCTCGGAAGCGCGCCCCCCATGACAAGCCAGAACGGGATGGCGGTCAGCACGACCGAGAGCACGAAGCCCAACAGATAGGTCGAGAGCGAGCCGTGCGCATGGGCATCGTGATGATGATCGGCTGCGTGCGAGGTGTGAGCTTCAGTTTTCATCGCAGCATTCCCATCAGATAGACAAAGGTGAAGACGCCGATCCAGACCACGTCGAGGAAGTGCCAGAACATCGACAGGCACATCAGCCGGCGCCGGTTGGCCTCGATCAAGCCGAAGCGCCAGACCTGCGTCATCAGCGTCACCAGCCAGATCAGACCGCAGGTGACGTGCAGGCCGTGGGTGCCGACCAGCGTGAAGAACGACGACAGGAAGGCGCTGCGCTGCGGGGTTGCGCCCTCGTGGATCATGTGGGCGAACTCAGAAAGTTCGATGCCGATGAAGGCGAGGCCGAACAGGCCGGTGATCGCGAGCCAGGCCTGCGTCGCGCCGACCCGGTTCTGCTGCATCGTCAGCATCGCAAAACCGTAAGTGATCGACGACAGCAGCAGCATCGAGGTGTTGACCGCGACCAGCGGCAGGTCGAACAGATCCTTCGGCGCGGGACCGGCGGCGTAGTTGCCGCCGAGCACGCCGAAGGTCGCGAACAGGATCGCAAAGATGAGACAGTCGCTCATCAGATAGATCCAGAAGCCGAGCGAGGTGCTGTATCCTTCCGGATGCGGGTGCTCGTCGGCGAGGTAGAACAGCGGCTCGCCCGACTGGTCGGGTTTGACAGCGATCGTCATTTACTTGGCTCCGGCGAGCAGTTGGGTGCGCGCTTCCTCGGTCCGGACGACGTGGTCGGTCGGGATGTCGTAGTCGCGGTGATAGTTAAAGGTATGGCCGATCGCGACGGTGAGCAGAGCGATGAAGCTCGCGGCGGCAAGCCACCACATGTACCAGATCAGGCCGAACGCCATCGCCGTCGAAAGACCGGCGAGGATGATGCCGGTGCCGGTGTTGCTCGGCATGTGGATCGGCTTGAAGCCGGTGAGCGGACGCTTGTAGCCGCGGCGCTTCATGTCCCACCACGCGTCATTGTCGTGCACGACGGGGGTGAAGGCGAAGTTGTAGTCCGGCGGCGGCGAGGAGGTCGCCCATTCCAGCGTGCGCGCGTCCCAGGGGTCGCCGGTGACGTCCTTGAGCGCTTCGCGCCGGAGGATGCTGACGGCGAACTGCATGAGCATGCAGAGGATGCCGAGGAAGACGAGGCCGGCGCCGATCGCGGCGATGACGAACCAGATCTGGAGCGACGGATCGTCGAACACGCGCAGGCGGCGGGTCACGCCCATCAGGCCGAGCACGTAGAGCGGCATGAAGGCCATGTAGAAGCCGGTGACCCAGAACCAGAACGACAGCTTGCCCCAGAACGGATCAAGCTTGAAGCCGAACGCCTTCGGGAACCAGTAGCCGATGCCGGCGAACACGCCGAACACCACGCCGCCGATGATGACGTTGTGGAAGTGGGCGATCAGGAACAGGCTGTTGTGCAGCACGAAGTCGGCCGGGGGAACAGCGAGCAGCACGCCGGTCATGCCGCCGATCACGAAGGTCAGCATGAAGGCGATCGTCCACATCATCGGCAACTCGAAGCGGATGCGGCCGCGATACATCGTGAACAGCCAGTTGAACATCTTCGCGCCCGTCGGGATCGAGATGATCATCGTGGTGATGCCGAAGAACGAGTTGACGCTGGCGCCCGATCCCATCGTGAAGAAGTGGTGCAGCCAGACCAGGTACGACAGGATGGTGATGACGACCGTGGCGTAGACCATCGAGGTGTAGCCGAACAGCCGCTTGCCCGAGAAGGTCGAGGTCACCTCGGAGAAGATGCCGAACGCGGGCAGAACCAGGATGTAGACCTCGGGGTGACCCCAGATCCAGATCAGGTTCACATACATCATCGGGCTGCCGCCGAAGTCGCTGGTGAAGAAGTTGGTGCCGATGTAGCGGTCGAGCGAGAGCAGCGCGAGCACGACGGTCAGCACCGGGAAGGAGGCGACGATCAGGATGTTGGTGCAGAGCGAGGTCCAGGTGAAGACGGGCATCCTCATCATGCTCATGCCCGGCGCGCGCAGCTTGACGATGGTGCAGATCAGGTTGATGCCCGATAGCGTCGTTCCGACGCCGGCCACCTGCAATCCCCATATGTAGTAGTCGACGCCGACGTCAGGACTGTAGCCGATGTTCGACAGCGGCGGATAAGCGAGCCAGCCGGTGCGGGCGAATTCGCCGATGAACAGCGACATCATCACCAGCACCGCGCCGCCGACCGTCATCCAGAAGCTGAAATTGTTCAGGAACGGGAATGACACGTCGCGGGCGCCGATCTGGAGCGGCACGACGTAGTTCATCAGGCCCGTGACGAACGGCATCGCCACGAAGAAGATCATGATCACGCCATGGGCGGTGAAGACCTGGTCGTAGTGATGGGCGTTGAGATAGCCGTCCGAGCCGCCGAACGCGATCGCCTGCTGGAGGCGCATCATCAGGGCGTCGGCAAAGCCGCGCAGCAGCATGACGATGCCGAGGATCATGTACATGATGCCGATGCGCTTGTGGTCCACGGTGGTGAACCACTCGCGCCACAGATAGCCCCACAGGCGGAGATAGGTCAGGCCGGCGAGCAGCGTGAGGCCGCCGAGCGAGACCACTCCGAAAGTGCCGACGACGATCGGCTCGTGCAGCGGCAGCGATTCGAGACTGAGCCGTCCGAAGACGAGCTTGATGAGATCAGGATTGGTAGACATGCATGCTCTCTCAGGAGTCTGATTTCGGACGCTGGCCGATGAAGAAGGACGTCGACTTGAGCGGCGTGAAGGTCGGCCGCTTCAAGCCGGCGCCGAGCAGCGGCGTGGTGTCGGCGGGGGCCTTGACCGCGGCGCTCGTCTGTCCCTGCGGTGCGTCAGGCGTGCAGGTGCTGGCCACGAAGCTCGGCTCGGGTCCGAGCGCGGTGCCGCGGCGGGCGTACTTGTCGTAAGTGAGCGGCAGGGTGTTGTTCAGCCCTTCATGGCCGGCGCCGCCCTTGGCGTCGATCGCCATCATCTCACTCATGCACATCTTGCCGGGCTCGACGCACATGTTGAGGATGAGGCGGTAGAGATCGGCATCGACGCCGGCGAAGCGGCGCACCGGCTCGTTCTGGGTCGGCTTCTCGAGCTGGAGATATTCGCTGCGGCCGAGCGTGCCACCGGCGGCTTTCGCCTTCGCGATCCACTCGCCAAAGCCCTTGTCGTCGAGGCCGTGGAAGGCGAAGTGCATGCCGGAGAAGCCGGCGCCGGAGTAGTTCGCCGAAAAGCCCCTAAAGGTGCCGGCGTGGTTGACCACCGCGTGCAGTTTGGTCTCCATGCCCGGCATCGCATAGATCTGGCCGGCCAGTGCGGGGATGTAGAACGAGTTCATCACCGTCGAGGCGGTGATGCGGAAGTCGATCGGGCGATCGACGGGAGCAGCCAGCTCGTTGACGGTGGCGATGCCGTAGTCGCGATAGATGAAGAGCCACTTCCAGTCGAGCGCGACGACATCGACCTCGAGTGGCACCGTCGCCTCATCGACCCGACGATCGGCAGCGATGCGGTCCAGCGCACGGTAGGGATCGAGCAGATGCGTGCCCATCCAGGTCAGCGCACCGAGGCAAACGATGATCAGCAGCGGCGCCGACCAGATCACCAGCTCGAGCTTGGTCGAGTGGTCCCATTCAGGCTCGTAGCGCGCGGCCTTGTTGGACTGGCGGTAGCGCCAGGCGAACAGCACCGTCAGAGCCATCACGGGCACGACGATCAGGAGCATCAGGACGGTGGAGATGACGACGAGGTCGCGCTGTTGCGCTGCGATATCACCGGCCGGCGCGAGCACGATGAAGTTGCAGCCGCTCAGAGCGACCGCCAAAGGTAGTAGCGCCAGGATCCGTAGACGGGACACAGGTAGGCCTTTTGGTTGGAAATTTCGTAGTCCAGCCAAGGCGTAGCTGCAGCGCACCAATCGGGACATTGGACAATTTGTCCAATGTTGCAGTGCGGAATGTTGCGTCAGAGAGGGGCAGGCTGCCCGGCGACCGTTGGGTGGTCGGCTTATGATTTCAGGACGTTAAGAGCGCAGGAATGGCGACCGCACAGACCCCCGCAATGGCAGGCATCCACCGCGGCGAGCACGGCCACGACCAGGCCAATCCCGGCGAGATCGCCATCGGCGTCATCATCGGGCGCACGTCGGAGTTCTTCGACTTCTTCGTCTATGCGATCGCCTCGGTGATCGTGTTTCCGCGCCTGGTCTTTCCGTTCGCCACCGAACTGACCGGCACCCTTTACTCCTTCGCCATCTTCGCGCTCGCCTTCATGACGCGGCCGCTCGGCACCGTCATCTTCATGACGATCGACCGCGAATACGGCAAGACCGCAAAACTGGTCGCCGCGCTGTTCCTCCTGGGCACCGCGACTGTGGCGATCGCGTTCCTGCCCGGCTACAGCGACATCGGCGCGGCTGCGATCTGGCTCCTGGCGCTGGCGCGAGCAGCCCAAGGTCTCGCTTGGGGCGGCGCGTGGGACGGGCTTGCCTCGCTGCTCGCGCTCAACGCGCCGCCGAACAAGCGCGGCTGGTACGCAATGGTGCCGCAGCTCGGCGCGCCGCTCGGGCTGATCGTGGCGAGCGCGTTGTTTGCGTATTTCGCCGGCAATCTCTCGGCCGACGATTTCTTCGACTGGGGCTGGCGCTATCCGTTCTTCGTCGCCTTCGCCATCAACGTCGTGGCGCTGTTCGCGCGTCTGCGCATGGTCGCGACAGAGGAATATGCCTCGCTGTTCGAGACCCGTGACTTGCAGCCCTCACGCATCTCCGACACCGTCGCGCGCGAAGGCCACAACATCATGCTCGGCGCCTTCGCGCCGCTCGCGAGCTTCGCGCTGTTCCACATGGTCACGGTGTTTCCGCTGTCCTGGGTATTTCTGTTCACCCATGAAAGCCCGGTAAGGTTCCTGATGATCGAGATCGTCGGCGCAGCCTTCGGTGTCGCGGCAATCGTGGCCTCCGGCATTATCGCCGACCGCGTCGGCCGCAAGTCGCTGCTGATGGGCTCGGCGATCGCGATCGCGGTCTATAGCGGCTTTGCCCCGCAGCTGCTCGATGCTGGCGCGTTCGGCGAGACCATCTACATGGTGCTCGGTTTCATCCTGCTTGGGCTGTCCTTCGGCCAGTCCTCCGGCGCGATCGCCTCCAACTTCAAGCAGATGTACCGCTACACGGCCTCGGCGCTCACCTCTGACATGGCCTGGCTGTTCGGCGCCGGATTTGCGCCACTCGCCGCGCTCCTGCTCGCCACCAATCTCGGCGTCATTGCCTCGGGTGCCTATCTGCTCTCCGGCGCATTGTGGACGCTGATGGCGCTCTGGCTGAGCGGCCAGCGCGAACGCGGCGATATGGATGCGGGTAAGTGATTAGGTGCGCCGGCGGCTGATCTTGTTCAGCCGTCGTCCCGGCGCAGGCCGGGACCCATACCCACAGGATTGAGTTTGGCGACGACTCGGAGTTGCCAGCTCGCGCCACAACCCCTCCCGGGGGTTATGGGTCCCGGCCTTCGCCGGGACGACTATGGAATTTGCGTGAGCCCAATCCCAAACTGCGCAAACGCGCATTGGCGTTCGCGCCTAGCGCGCGTCAATCCACCACGATCTTCACGCGGTCGCGCACTTTGACCTGTGCATGGGCGTCGAGGCCGTTGAGCACGCGGAAGCGCTCGGCCGGGTGATCGATGCCGGCCATGCGATGGGCGAGCGATTCCACGGTGTCGCCGGGCTGCACGGTGATCACCTTGATGCGCAAGGGACGCGCGGCCTGGATCTCCTCGAGCGTCAGGCGGCGGAATGAGTTCACCGTCTCGCGCGCATTGCGCTCGCTCTCGGTGGTCTTCTGCCGGCTCGCGAAGATGAAGCGGTAGACGTCGCTACCGAAGCGCAGCGCGTAGACCTTGAATTGCCACTGCTCGCCTTTGGCGGTCACTGCGGCTGCCGGGAAGCCGTTGATGGTGATGTCCTCGGTCGAGGATTTGTCGACGCCTTCCATCCAGCCGGAATTGAGATAGTCGCCGAGCGTCTGCTCGGCCGGCACCCGCACGACGTCGAAGCGCATCGCCTGCGAGCCGCCCTCGCGCACGCCGATCACCGCCTGCGCGGTGTTGTCGAGCGTGAAATTGTCGGGTGCCTGGAAGGTGAAGCCGAGCTTGGGATGCAGGAAGCGGCGGCCGCGGACAAAGCCTTCGCTCGGATCCTCGCCGTAGACGATGTTGTCGATCGCGCCGAGATAGGTCTCGCGGTCGCGCTCGGCACCCTCAGGCGCCGCATATTGCCGCGCGATCGTCTGCGCATTCTGCACGCGTTCGGGCGTCGCCGGATGCGAGGAGGTGAAGTCCTGCGCGCGCGGATCAAGCGCGTTCTTGCCGGCTTTCAGCTCGGCATTGCGCTCCATCGCCGAGAGGAAGCGGGCCGCGCCATAGGGATCGAAATGCGCGCGCGCGGAGATGCCGACGCCGATGCCGTCAGCCTCGAACTCCTGGTTGCGCGAAAAGCTCGCCATGGTGAGCTTGGTCTTGGCGAGCGCGAGCGCGGTGAGCTCGGGATCGTTGCTCATGTCGGTAACGACGCGGGTGACGATCGCAGCCTGGCGCGCCTGGTCCTCGCGCATCGCGGCGTGCTTGGACAGCACGTGCGCCATCTCGTGGCTGAGCACGGATGACAATTCGGAGGTGTCGCTGGCGAGCGCGAGCAGGCCGCGCGTGACATAGAGCTGGCCGTTCGGCAGCGCGAAGGCGTTCACGGCGCCGGAATTCAGGATCGTGACCTTGTAGCCCTGATCGGGTCGATCGGAGGCCGCGACCAGCCGCTCGACCGTCTTGGTGACGAGCTGCTCGAGCCGGGGATCGTCATAGGCGCCCCCATAGCTGGCAAGAATGCGCTCGTGTTCCTTCTCCGTGGCCGGCGTCTGCGCAACCGCGGGCTTCGGCGGCTTGGGCAGGGTGACGGCCGGCGCGGTCGTGGTCTGGAACCGGCCCATGTCGCCGCATCCAGAGAGCAGCGCACCCAGGCCAAAAGATAGACCAAGGCAAAGCGCAGCCGGCGCAGCCCGAAGGCGGCGGCTCACCTCTTTCCCGCGTCCCAAAACCCCATTCACGTCGCTTAACCCGTGCTGGCCTTAAGGCCTTACCCCGGCTAGTTCGTGCCCAGCAATTCGATCTGTCCCACCCGGAGCGCGTCAATCCGCGGCCCCACATTCCCCTCGACCCAGCCCCGGACCCGAATCTTTCGATTCTCCAGGGACTTGAGAACGATCCCGGCGCTCTCGAAGACCGGAACCATGCGCCTTGAAATAGTCACAGCAAAGCCGCGTGTCCAGTTCCGGCCGAAGTTGAGGTAAGTCGTTGCCCCAGCTTGCCGGACGGAGAGGACTTTACCCTCGACCACTACGAAGCGCCCGATCCCGGCCAAAATATCGTCCGGACTTTCCGCGTTTTTTATGGCCGACGGGTCAGCCCAGCTGCCCTTTTTTCCGCGCCGCGCCTCGGCTTCCGCCGCCATCAGGGCCGCCGCGCAGTCCTTGTCCGCGATCTCGGCGGAGACGATTGCATCACCCTGGGACAGCAAAAGGACCTGCACGGAGGTGTCGCTCTCGCCGACGAAAACCAGCGCGGGCTGGCGGCCGTAGCGGTCCGGCGTGTCATCGGTGCCGCGCAGGCGAATGTCGCGGCCGGCGAGCATCGCGGCCAGCGCCTGCTTCGTTGTCGTAGTCGGCTCGATGCCGGAGAGGCGCACCTCGCGCCCGTCGTCGAGGCGCACACTGCGCGCATCGACGATGTCGGCGACGCGTCCTTCGCCCTGGGAGTCGAACTGGCAAGGGGCTGCGAAGGTTGTGCCGTGACAGGCCGCGAGAAGTGCCGCTGCCACAAGCATCGTTCCAAGAAATTGGTGGGCACGGCGCGTTCGCGCCTTTGCCCGTTCTACGAAGTCATTCCATTTTGCGGAAAACAAGCGTCTCACCTCGCGATGCCGCTACGCTTGCTGCACGCTTTCCCATCCTGCATGATCGCGCCAATACTAACAACCAAGCCGCCATCAGAGCACGGCGCGATAAGGGAGGTTTTCCATGAAAAGGATTTTGTCCGCCATCTTTGTCGCGGCGTTGGTCGCGAGCACAGCGCAGGCTCAGGACAAAGCCCAGGACAAGGCGCCTCTCAAGCTCGGCGGCATTCTCGACATGTCGAGCCTCTACGCCGACATCACCGGTCCTGGCAGCGAGATGGCGGCCAGGATGGCGGCGGAGGATTTCGGCGGCGAGGTGCTGGGCCGCAAGATCGAGATCATCGCGGCCGATCATCTCAACAAGGCGGACCTTGCCGCCAACATCGCGCGCGACATGATCGACAATCAGGGCGTCGAGATGATCTATGACGTCGCGGCCTCCGCCACCGCGCTCGCCGCCGGCGAGATCGCGAAGGCGCGCAACAAGATCGTCATCTTCAACGGGCCCGGCTCGATCCGGCTGACCAACGAGGCCTGCGGTCCCCTCACCGTGCACTATGTGTTCGACACATTTGCGCAGGCCAACACGACCGGACTTGCCGCGGTGAAATCCGGCCTCGACACCTGGTTCTTCCTGACCGCCGATTACGCCTTCGGCCAGGATCTCGAGAAGGACACCAGCAATGTGGTGGTGAAGACCGGCGGCAAGGTGCTGGGCAATGTCCGTCACCCCCTCAACACGTCGGACTTTTCATCCTTCCTGCTGCAGGCGCAGGCCTCCAAGGCCAAGGTGATTGGGCTTGCCAATGCCGGCGGCGACACCGTCAACACCATCAAGCAGTCGGCCGAGTTCGGCCTAGCGAAAGGCGGCCAGAAAATCTCGCCGCTGCTCGCTTTCGTCACCGACATCGACTCGATCGGGCTCGAGACAGCGCAGGGCCTGCTGCTGGCGGAAGCCTTTTATTGGGACATGAACGACGACACCCGCGCGTTCTCAAAGCGCTTTCAGGAGCGCGTGAAGCGGCCGCCGACCTCGGCGCAGGCTGGCGTCTATTCCTCGGTCACGCACTATTTGAAGGCCGTGAAGGCGGCCGGCACCACCGATGCCACCGCGGTCATGAAGGTGATGAAGGAAACGCCGATCAACGACTTCTTTGCCAAGGGCGGCAAGATCCGCGAGGACGGTCGCATGGTGCACGACATGTACCTGTTCGAGGTGAAGAAGCCGTCGGAATCGAAAGGCCGCTGGGACGACTACAAGCTGCTCGCCACCGTGCCCGGCAACGAGGCGTTCCAGTCGCTCGAGCAGTCGCGCTGCCCGCTGGTGAAAAAATGACGCGAAGCGTCATCCCGGGGCGCGCGTAAGCGCGAGCCCGGGATCTCGATCCACAATCTCGAGGTTCCGGGTTCTCGCTTCGCGAGCCCCCGAACGACGAAGAACACAACAAACAAAGGTAAAACACCCATGAGCAACGACATGGTTCTGCAAAAGCTCGAAGGCGGGCTGCTCACCATCACCATGAACCGCCCCGAGCGCAAGAACGCGCTCAACCCCGACATGGTGCGCGGGCTGGTCGAGGCGGCGCGTCGCGCGGCCGATGATCCCGAGGTGCGCGCGGTGCTGTTCAAGGGCGCCGGCGGCAGCTTCTGCGTCGGCGGCGACGTCAAGTCGATGGCCGAGGGACGCGCGCCGCTGCCGTTCGAGACCAAGCTCGCGAACCTGCGCCGCGGCATGGAGGTGTCGCGCATCCTGCATCAGATGCCCAAACCCGTGGTGGCGCAGCTCGACGGCGCGGCGGCCGGCGCCGGCCTCTCGATGGCTCTGTCCTGCGACCTGCGCATCGCCTCCGAGTCCTGCAAGATCACGACGGCGTTTGCCAAGGTCGGCTTCTCCGGCGATTATGGCGGCACCTATTTCCTCACCCAGCTCATCGGCGCCGCGCGGGCACGCGAGCTCTATCTGATGTCGCCGGTGCTGAGCGCGAAGGAGGCGCAAGCGATCGGAATGGTGACGAAGGTGGTGCCCGATGCCGAGATCGATGCCGCCGCGCACGAGCTCGCGCTGTCGCTGGCGCAAGGCCCGTCGATCGCGCTCGGCTACATCAAGCGCAACATCAACAATGCCGAGCACCTGCCGCTCGAGGATTGCTTCGACGGCGAAGCCATTCATCACACCCGCTGCGGCGATACCGAGGACCACAAGGAAGCCGCAAAGGCTTTTGTCGAGAAGCGGAAACCCACCTTCAAGGGCGCCTGACCATGACCGGCTATATGCGCTTGCGGCAGATCTGCCTGGTCGCGCCGCAGCTTGAGCCCGTGATCTCCGACATCGCCGGTATCATGGGCCTTGCCGTCTGCTATCGCGACGGCAATGTCGCGAAGTATGGACTGGAGAACGCGCTGCTGCCGGTCGACACGGTCCTGCTGGAGGTGGTGGCGCCGTTTCAGGACGGCACCGCGGCCGGCCGCTTCATCGCCAAGACCGGCGGCCGCGGCGGCTATATGGCGATCTTCTGCTGCGACGATCCGGACGCGCGCGGCCGCAATGCGAATGCAATGGGCGTGCGCACCGCGAACGTGATTGACCATCCGCCCTATCACGGCGTGCAACTGCATCCCCGCGACTGCCGCGCCGGCTTTATCGAGTTCAATCACACCAGAGGCAGCGACGATGTCTTGGGCCCCTATCCGCCGGCGGGGCCGGATTGGCAAAAGTTCATCCGCAAGGACGTGACGCAGGCGTTGACGGCGGTCGAGATGCAGAGCCCGGATCCGCAAGGCCTGGCCGAGCATTGGGGCAAGCTGATCGGCGTCGCACCGAGCAAGGCTGATAGCGGCGAGGCCGAGCTGAAGCTGCCCAACGCCAGCTTCCGCTTCGTCAAGGGCGCAAGCGAAATCATGAGCGCGCTGGAGTTTCGGGTGGCGGATGTCGCGGGTGTCCTGCATGCGGCCAGGGAGAAGGGGCTTGCCGTGGCGGGCAATGAATTCTTGCTGGGTGGGGTGACGTTCCGCGTCAGTTGATCCCTTGATTGTTATCCGTCACCCTGAGGTGCCGAAGCGTAGCGGAGGCCTCGAAGGGCGACGGTCACCGGCGGGGCCGTTCATCCTTCGAGGCTCCCTGCACGGTGCGGTGCAGCGCGCAGCTCGCACCTCCAGCGACAACGGCTTCGCCGTTGCGCTGGGATGACGGGTCAAGAGCGTGCGGTGGGCTCACGAAGAACAAGAAGGGGATCACTTCATGCGGCATCCGCTCGACAGCTTCCTCGCACCGGCAAGCATCGCGCTGATCGGCGCCTCGCGCGATCATGAGAAGATCCCGGGGCGGCTGCTGTCGATGCTGCGCAGGAACGAGTATCCCGGCAAGATCTATCCGGTGAACCCGAACTACGCCGAGATCGACGGTCTCACCTGCTACAAGGCGATCGCGGACATCGGCGCGCCGATCGATCTTGCCGTCGTCATCATCCCGGCGCGCGCGGTACTGCCGGCGCTCGAGCAATGCGCCGCCGCCGGCGTGGAGAACGCCGTCATCATCTCGTCCGGTTTTGCGGAGGAGGGCGGCGACAGCGCCGCGCTGCAGGAGGCAATCGCTGATCTGGCGAGGCGCACGGGCATGCGCATCTCCGGCCCGAATGCCGAAGGCTTTCTCAGTCAGGTGCAGCGGGTGGCGGCAACGTTCAGTCCGGCGGTCGATGTCAAACCGGGCGTGGTGCCACTGGTCGCGACCATGCGGCGGATCGGCATCGTCGCGCAAAGCGGCGGCATCGGCTTTGCCTATTACAACCGTGCGAAGGCGCTCGGCGTTGCCGTGAGCTACGTCGTCTCCACCGGCAACGAAGCCGATCTCGGCGCCGGCGAGTTCCTGGACTACATGGTGCAGGACGCAGCGACCGATGTGATCCTTCTGTTCATCGAAGGCATCCGCGACGTCGAGAAGTTTCTCGCGGCGGCGCGGCGTGCGGCCGAGATCAAGAAGCCCGTCATCGTCACCAAGGTCGGCCGTTCCCACGCTGGTCTGCGCGCGGCCGCCTCGCACACCGCGAGTATGGCGGGATGGTCCGCGGCCTATGATGCGGTGTTCGCCAAATACGGCTTCATCGTCTCCAACGATCTCGACGAGGCGCTCACGATCGCCGCGGTGCTCGCCAGCAATCCACTGCCGCAAGGCGATAGTGTCGCCGTCGTCACTGTGTCCGGCGGTGCCGGCATCTGGGGCACGGATGCGGTGGCGCTCAGGGGCTTGCAGGTGCCGGAGCTGTCCGAGCCGATTCAGGCGGAGATCAGGACATTGATGCCGTCATACGGCACGGCGCGAAATCCGATCGACGTCACCGCCCAGGGCGTGACCTCGGGCGGCCTCCAGAAAAGCGTTGATCTGCTTACTGCGTCCGACGAGGTCGACGCGATCCTGGTCATGCTGTCGCTGTCGAGCGAGGTGCGGATGCCCTTCAAGGAGGCGGAGCTGAAGCCGGTGCTGGCGGCCCAGAAGAAGCCGGTCGTGTTCTACTCCTACACGCTGCCGTCGGAGTTCGCGCGGCGAGAGCTTGCCAAGTCCGGCGTCGTCGTGCTGTCGGGCCTCACGCATGTCGGCGTCGCCTTGCGGCAGCTCGTGGACTTTGCGACCTTCAACCTGCCCATGCCTGCTGAGGAGATGCGGCTTCCGTTGGACGATCTCTCGGCGTTTCTGCAATCGCCGGTCCTGTCCGAAGCCGACAGCAAGGCCCTGCTTCGTGCGGCCGGTATCGCGCTGCCGGACGAGGTGCTGGTTGCGGAGAAGGGCGGACTCGACGAGGCAATCGGGCGCGTTGGCTTCCCGATGGTGATGAAGGTCCAGTCGCCTGACATTCCGCACAAGAGCGAGGTCGGCGGCGTGCGGGTGAACATCACGACCAAGGGCGAGGTGTTTCTTGCGTTCGAGGCGCTCCTAAACAACGCGCGCAAGCATCGGCCGGATGCCGCGGTTCAGGGCGTGCTGGTTGGGCCAATGGCAAAGAGGGGCGTCGAGATCATCGTCGGTACGATGACGGACAAGACCTTTGGCCCCCTGGTGATGGTGGGCCTCGGCGGTATCACCACCGAACTGTTCCGCGATGTCATCTACCGCCCGGCGCCGGTGAGCGCGGCGGAGGCCGGCGCGATGCTGGCTGGATTGAAGTCGGCGCCGCTGCTCAACGGCTTTCGCGGGGCGGCGAAGGCGGATGTTGGCGCACTGTCGCAGTTGATCGCGGATGTCTCCGTGCTTGCGGCGCGGCATGCGCGGGAGATTGCAGAGATCGAGCTCAACCCGGTGCTGGTGCATCCGGAAGGGCAGGGTGTCACAATCGTGGATGCGCTGGTTGTGGGGAGGAAGTGAGCCGCTCACTTGCAAGAGGGTGAAGCAGCTCGTAGCAAGATGCGATGCGAATTGCTGTGCCCTCTCCCCTTGTGGGAGAGGGCGGCTCCGCCATCAGCCGCCGTCTCACTCGGGTGAGGGGTTCTCTCCGCGGACAACTCTGTTGCGGTGAATGCGCGGATGCAACCCCTCATCCGGCGCTTCGCGCCACCTTCTCCCACAAGGGGAGAAGGAAGAAAGCCAGCTAGCGCCCCCTGAAGTTCGCAGCCCTGCGCTCCTCCGTCGCCTTCACGCCTTCCTTGAAGTCCTCGGTCGCGCGCAGCCTCGTCTGCTCGGCGAGCTCGTGGTTGGTTGCGGCCATCACGCGATCGGCTAATCCGTTGCGCATAGTGGCGCGGGTGGAGACGAGCCCTAACGGAGAGCATTCGGCGATTTCGCCGGCGAGCCTCAAAGCGGCCGGCTTCACCTGGTCTTGCGACACCAACTCGTTGGCGAGGCCCCATCTGTGGGCCTCTTCGCCGGTGACGCGGCGGCTGGTGTAGAACATCAGCTCGGCGTTGTTCCTGCCGATCAGCTCGGGCAGCGTGACCGTCAGGCCGAAGCCCGGGTGGAAGCCGAGCTTTGTGAAATTCGCGGAGAAGCGCGCCTCCGGGCAGGTGACGCGGAAATCAGCTGAGACCGCGAGCCCGAGCCCACCGCCAATGGCAGCGCCCTGCACGGCGGCGACGATCGGCTTCTTGGCGCGGAAGATGCGGACGGCCTGGATGTAGAGATGGTTGATCGGCCCGAGGCTATCGGCTGGATCGCCTTTTGCCGCCCGTGCCTCCTGCTCCTGCCGCGCCGGGTCGTTGAAATTGGCGCCGGCGCAGAATGCCTTGCCCTGGGCCGAGAGCACGGAGGCGCGGATCTCGATGTCAGAATCGAATTCGTCGAGCGCGTCCGCGATCTGATTGATCAGGGAAATGTCGAAGAAGTTGAGCGGCGGGCGGCGGATCTCGATGGTGCCGACGTGCCCGACCTTCTCGACGCCGATATCCTTGTAGCTGCTCATGATGATCCTCGTTAGCGCAAGCCAAGCCCGCGGGCGATGATGCCGCGGAGCACTTCGGTGGTGCCGCCCTGGATGGTCAGTTTCGGCGCGGTCTTGATGGCGAAGTCGAGCTGCCGCTCCAGTGTCTCGCGATTGCTGGCAGTCTCCTCGACGAAGGCGGCGAGATCGCGCACGCGATGCGGCAGTTGCTGCTCCCACACGGTGCCGATGTCCTTCACGATGGAGGCCTCGACCACCGGCTCCTTGCCGGCCTGGAGCATGCCCGCAACCGAGACCGACATGCGCCGCATGGTGTGGAGCTGCGCGACGAGGCGGCCGATGCCTTCGGCGCTGCGCGTATCCGGATCGTTGCCGACCGCGCGCACCAGCTCGGTCAGCACGTAGTAGGTTTCGAGGAAGCGCTCGGGACCCGAGCGCTCGTAAGCGAGCTCGGATGTCGCCTGCTTCCAGGCGCCGTCGACTTCGCCCAGCACGTGATCATCCGGAATGAAATAGTCGGTGAAGACGACCTCGTTGAACTCGTACTGGCCGGTGATCTGGCCGATCGGGTTCACCTCGATGCCCGGCTGCTTCATCTTGACCAGGAACTGCGTCAGGCCGTGACGGCGGTTTTCCTTGGTCGGCTGCGAGGTGCGGAAGATCGCGATCATGTAGTCGGCAATGTGCGCCGACGAGGTCCAGATCTTGGTGCCGTTGATGAGATAGCCGCCGTCGGTCCTGGTCGCCCGCGTCTTGGCCGCGAACAAATCGGAGCCGGAGTTCGGCTCGCTCATGCCGATGGCGAAGCACAATTCGCCGCGGCAGATGCGCGGCAGGATATCCATCTTGATGTGCTCGGGTGCATATTTCAACAGCACCGGTCCGCTCTGGCGGTCGGCGACGAAAAAGCGACGCGTCGGCGCATTCGCAACGCGCATCTCTTCGGTCACCACATAGCGCTCGAGGAAGGAGCGTTCATGGCCGCCATATTTCTTCGGCCAGGTGATGCCGATCCAGCCGCGCTCGCCGACGCGGCGGGAGAATTCCGGCACGTCGGTGTCCTCGCGATTCGGCTTGAACGGGTTGAATGTGCCGCGGGCCATTTCTTCGGCAAGGAAGGCGCGCACTTCCTTGCGCAGCTCCTCGCATTTGGGCGGCAGGCGGATCGGATCGAAACGGAGAGCGGCGGTCATGTGTCTCGTTCCCTGAACTCAGCGTGACGCAACCAGCGGCCACAATTCATCGGCGCCTCTGGCGGCAACGAGCTTGCCGAGCTCGACGGCCCAGTAGCTCTCCGAGCCGAAATCGTCGCGCCAGGCCAGCGCCCGCAGCGAGTAGCGATGCAATATGTGCTCGATGGTGAAGCCGATCGCGCCGTGCACCTGATGCGCGATGGCGCCGCCCTTTTCGGCGGCTTCCGCGCAGCGGATTTTTGCGGAGGCGGCTTCGAGATAGACCTCGTCGTTGAAGGCAGTCGCGCTCGCGATTGCATCGGCGGCGGAGGTCGCGGCCGCCAGCGCCGCGGCGGATTCGCCGGCGAGCTTTGCGAGGTTGTGCTGCACCGCCTGGAATTTCGAGATCTTCTTCTCGAACGCGACGCGCTCGTTGGAGTAGCGCACGGAAATGTCGAGCATCGATTCCAGCGCGCCCGCGATCTGGAGGCTGCGCGCGACGCCACCCATCAACATCATCATGGTCTGGTCAAGGTGCTTTGGCGCGGGCTTGATCGTGATGGGCGCGACCTTGTCGAGTGTCACGACGTCACTGTTGTCGTAGCCGACATTGAGCCCGGCCTCGACCTTAGCCTTGCCGGCATCGACCAGTGCGATGGAGGCGCCGTCCTTGCCGTGCGCCAGCACCGCGAAATGCTTCGCCGCTTTCGCAAAGGGCACGCCGCGGACGCGGCCGGAGAGTGAGCCGTCGGGATTGAGGGTGATGCGGTCCTTCGGGTTCGCCGGCAGCACCGTCATCTCGCCCTCCGGGGAGGCGATCTTCGCCTGCGCGAGCAGCCAGCCGGCGAGCATGGTTTCGGCCAGTGGAACTGCGATCGCAAAACGCCCCGCCGCATTGAGCAGGGCGAAGCCATCGGCGAGGCTCGCGCCGGAGCCGCCAAGATCGTCCGGCACCCACGCCAACGGCAGTCCGGCCTCGCTCAGCGCCCGCCATAGCGGCGCTTTCCACGCGTCCTTCTTGTCGTTGTTGATGGTTTGCGGATCGGCGAGATCGGCGAAGATCTTCTCCGCAGTCTCGACGACGATGTTGTCACTCTCCGCCACAGCGTTCCCCGTGTTTTGCCCCGTGTTTTGCCATTGGCGCGTCCGTCGTTTCGAGCGGGTGCGCAGGTCTCTTCTTGCGCCCGATGATCGGAAAAAGCCACGGCCCTGACAAGCGTTGATCGCGGGTCCGCCTGCGGCGCGGGCATGGGCAAACGACTAATTCCGCTTAGCGGAGTTTGGTCGATTTGCAGCCGTCCGCAAACTCGCTAAACAGGGTCGCTGGCATTCAGAACAAGAGAGGATAACCGGATGGCAAAGGACGGCTTGTGCGCAATCGTGACGGGGTCCGCATCCGGTCTTGGAGCTGCGACCGCGAACATTCTCGCGCGCAACGGCGCGCGGCTCGTCATCAACTATTCGTCGAGCCAGAAGGAAGCGGAGGTTACGGCGGAAGCCTGCCGCAAGGCCGGCGCGGCTGAGGTCGTGATCGCACAGGGCGACGTCTCGCGCGACGAGGATTGCCGCAGGATCGTCGCGGCGGCGGAGGCCTGGGGCCGGCTCGACGCGCTCGTCAACAATGCGGGCACCACCAAGCACGTCGCTCACGCCAATCTCGACGGTTTGTCGGCGGAAGATTTTCAGCGGCTCTACGGCGTCAACACCATCGGTCCGTTCCAGATGGTGCGTGCGGCGCGTAAGCTGCTCGAGGCCGGCGCGAACGCCTCGGGGCGGGCGTCAGCGGTGGTGAACGTGTCCTCCGTTGCCGGTATCAGCGGTGTCGGCTCCTCGATCGCCTATGCCGCAAGCAAGGGGGCGCTCAACACCATCACGCTGTCGCTGGCACGCGCGCTTGCGCCGCTGATCCGCGTCAACACGGTTTGCCCCGGCTATATCGATACGCCCTGGTTCACCAAGGGCCGCGGCGAGGATGGCGCCAGGCAGGTGCGCGACAGCGTGGTCGCGAAAGTGCCGCTCAAGGTCGCCTCGAGCGCGGACGACATCGCGCAGCTCGTCTGTTTCCTGGCGACGCCGGCCTCCAGCAACATGACCGGCGAGATCGTGCGCATGGATGCCGGGCTGCATCTGATTACGTGAGGAATGTCATTCCGGGGCACGCGAAGCGTGAACCCGGAATCTCGAGATTCCGGGTTCGATGCCGACGCATCGCCCCGGAATGACGGAGCGAAACGTCAACCCTTGATCACGCCGCTCGCCACCAGGCGGTGCCAGATGAACAGCACCACCACCGCGCCGATCGTGGCGGTGATGAAGCCGGCACCCTGGTCCAGGCTGTAATGGCCGATGGCCTGGCCGATAAACGTTGCGAGAAACGCGCCGACGATGCCGAGGACGGTGGTGAGGATGAAGCCCTGCGGATTTTTCGGTCCCGGCATCAGCCAGCGCGCGATGAGGCCGGCGATGAAACCGACGATGATGACCCAGATAATCCCGCCCATGTTCGCAACTCCCTTGCAGCAACGATACGACTGAAATCAGAGCTCGATCAGATCCGGCCCGACAGCTCGTTATCGGTCGGCAGCCGTCCGTCCGGCGTCAGGTGGTCGATCACCTGCGGCAGATACTGGCTGAGACCGGACAGGAGTTCGTCGCGCGACAGGCCGCTCTGGGCGGACAGGCTCTGGATCTGGTCGGCGCCGAGTGCGTTGGCGAGGTCGCCCGGTGCGATCGGCTTGTTCTGACCCTTGCCGACCCAGGAATTCGCCGTTTCGCCGTGGCCACCCTGCTGAAGCTGGTTGAGGAGATCGCCGAGTCCGCCGCTGAGCACGCTGCCGGCGGCGCCGCCCGCGAGCAGGCCGCCGAGGCCGCCCTTGAGCACGTCGCTGAGACCGCCGCCGCCGGGTGCGCCGCCCGGAAGTGCTCCGCCGCCGGCATTGGCCTGCGTGGGCGGCGGCAATGGTGACGATTGCGGCGCCGCGCCGCCTTGGCCGGCCGTCAAATGCTTGAACGTTTTCCACGCCAACAGACCAAGGATTGCCATGGTCATCGGCGACATGCCGCCGGAGGATTCTTGCGAGGAGCTCGGCGTGCTCGACCCGCGCGGGCCGTTCTGCATGCCGTTGAGGACGTCGAGTAGACCCATGGTGCTCTCCTGCCGCTGAACATGCCCCCCGGGGCGAAAACATATGGGGCTCTCATGACGGTTACAAGGCGGTCGCGCAGCAACCGCAATGGGCAGCGGACCTGATGGGCAGCGAGCTTGGCCTCTGGTATCGAGGGGCGGATCTGAAACGGAGAAAACGGGTGGTGACGGAACGACCGATCGCCGTGGCTGGCGCAGGCGCCATCGGCTGCTTCGTCGGCGGCAAGCTCGCGGCGGCCGGGCGCCGCGTGGCGCTTTTGGTCCGGCCGCGGGTGAAGACGCAGATCGAGCGGTTCGGCCTGCGGTTGACGGATTTCGACGGCAGCGAGCAGCAGCTCTCTGCGGGCCAGCTCGCGCTGTCCGAGGATGCCTCGATTTTTCACAGTGTTGGCGTGGTCCTGGTGACGGTGAAGAGCGCCGACACGGTTGAGGTCGCCGAGCTGATCGCCCGGCACGCGCCGGAGGATGCCGTCATCGTCTCCCTGCAGAACGGGGTCGGCAATGTGGCAATCCTGCGCGACAGGCTGCCGGGGCGGCGCGTGCTCGCCGGTATGGTGCCGTTCAACGTGATCGCAATGGGCGAGGGGCGCTTCCATCGCTCCACCTCCGGCGACATTCACGTCGAGAAAGATCAGGCCGATACCGCTGCGGCGCTGTCTGTGCCGGGCGTTGCGATGCGCGCGAGTCCCGATATCACTGGCGTGCAGTGGGGCAAGCTGATCATCAATCTGAACAATGCGCTGAGCGCCCTGTCCGACATGCCGCTTGCCGCGCAGCTCGCGAGCCGGGACTGGCGACGATTGTTTGCGGACCAGATGGCCGAGGGGCTTGCGGCGATGAATGCGGCGGGGATCAACCCGGTGTCGGCGACGCCGATCCCGCCGCGCTGGACACCGACGCTGCTGCGGCTGCCCGACATGATCTTCAACGTGATCCTGGGGCGGACGATGAAGATCGATCCCGAGGCGCGCTCCTCGATGTGGCAGGACCTGAAGCAGGGGCGCAAGACCGAGATCGACTATCTGCAAGGGGCGATCATCGCGCTGGCGGACCAGCATGGTGTAGACGTGCCGCTGTGCCGCCGCATTGCTGCGCTGATCAGGGAGACGGAAAGCGCAGGGCAAGGCCCGCCGCGCCTGACGCCGCAGCAGATCCGCAGTGGTGCGTGAGCGTTGGTCCGACCGAAGGCGTGCCGATGAAGCCTGTTCCGATGATGGCGATTGCAGCTGCAATGCTCTGGGGTGCATCAACGCTCGCGCAGGCGCGTCCGCCGACCGTCACCCCGTCGCCCGGCTACGACAGGCGGTTACAGGAGAGCCGGTCGGCGCCGAGCAGCGCGGCGACGACGGTTGCGCCAGCTGGTCCGCCGACAACCACGCATAAGCGAACCAAGAAGAAGCACGCGAATTGATGGCGCCGTAGGGTGGGCAAAGCAGCCATCCTCGCTCGAAGAGCGAGGATGGAAGCGAGCCCACCGCTTCTGGCGCAATCCTGGAGAGATGGTGGGCACGGCGCGCGAACTGCGCGCCTTTGCCCACCCTACGACATTGGCGCGAGACGCGACAGTTAGCCCTTCTTCGCCTTGCTCGGCGTCGGGCTGAACAGCTTCTTCAGTTCGTTCAAGCTCTCCGACAGCCTTGGCCATTCGCAGGAGAACGAGTCCTTGGTGCATGCCTTCGGGCGCGGCTGTTTGGGCCGCTCCACCGGAACCGGCACACGCGCCGTCTCGGTGCGCAGTGCGACCTGCTGGACTTGCTCCTGTTGTTGCTGTTGCTGCTGCTTAGCGGCGGCCTCGGCAGCCAGGTTGGCCCGACGCTGATTGGCGAGATAGGCGGCGTAGGACTCGTCGATCTTTTTCTGTTCCTCCGACGTCGGATTGGGACCGGCGATGTCGAAGCTGCGATCCTGGAGGACGTCGTAGTAGCTGTACCCGCCACCTATCTTGCGGCGGCCGGCGAACTTGGCGTTGCACTCGGCGAGCGCCGCCGTCTTCTCTTGCTTGGTCGCGTATCTCTCGGCCCGATCGGCGCATTCCTCGAAATCGCTCGGCGTGCGCTTCCACCATTCCGCGTGGGCATGCGCCGGCATCAGCAGGATGAGCCCTGCAATCAAGCCAAGCGACGATCTCGCGCTACGCGAAGCGATCACGAACGACATTCAACAGATACAATCTTTGTGGAACTCAACTGAATCAGTCGAATTTTCGCCTGTTTCCAGCCACTTGTCACCCGTGGAACCCGACATTTTCATGGCTGCATTGCTGACATTTTTTGCTTGACGTGGCCGGCCGGTCACAGCGGCATGGCACACGATGCGCATAGAGTTGCAAGACCTCAAGTTTAGAAGCCTTCTTGGTCAAGAGGCTTCTAGTCAAGGCTTCGCGTGAGAGGATTTTTGGCAATGAGATGGCGGACATATGTCGCAACGATTGCGTTGGCGCTGCTGTCGTGTCGCGCGAATGCCGCCGATGAGGACGCGCCCAACCGCGCGCCGGTGAAGGCGGTCGCTGATGCCCGCCTTGCGGTCGGCGACCAGGGCCTCTTGCCACTTTATCTCTCCAGCGATTGGGCGCTGCCGCTGCCGTCGATCACCCGCGCCGTCATCGTGCTGCACGGGCGGCTGCGCAATGCGGACGTCTATTACAAGTCAGCGCGAACGGCGCAGGCGGCGGCCGGCCAGGAGGGCAAGGCCACCATCATGATCGTTCCGCAGTTTCTGGCGCAGGTCGATATCGATGCGTACAAGCTGCCCGACGAGACGCTGCGCTGGTCGCTGGAGGGATGGGAGGGCGGCGAGGCTGCACTCGCGCCGAACCCGGCCTCTTCGTTCGAGGCACTCGATGCGATCCTCGCCAAGCTCGGCGACCGGCGGATCTTTCCGAACCTCAAGCAGGTCGTGGTCGCCGGTCATTCCGGCGGCGCCCAGGTCGCGCAGCGTTATGCCATCGCCGGCAGGGGCGAGGCGACGCTGGCGCGCCAGCACATCGAGGTGCGCTACGTCGTCGCCAATCCGTCATCCTATGCGTATTTCAGTAGCGAGCGGCCCGAGCCGTCGATCGCCGCCTCCTGCGCCGGCTACGACAACTGGAAATACGGCATGGAGGTGCGGCCTCCTTATCTCAGCGACGCCGCGCCCGCCGCGCTCGAGCAGCGCTATGTCGAGCGCGAGGTGATTTATCTGCTCGGCACGCGCGATACCAACCCTGAGCATTCGGCGCTGGACAAGAGCTGCATGGCGCGCGCGCAAGGACCCTATCGCTACGCCCGCGGCCACGCCTATGCGGACGCGATGGCCAGGCGCGACCACGGCACGCCCAATCACAAGCTGTTCGACGTCGCCGGCGTCGGTCACGACGGCGACAAGATGCTGACCTCGACATGCGGGCTCGCAGCGCTGTTCGATCTGCCGGGCTGCACCGCGGACCGCTGAGCTGCGGATGCCTTGAAGGCTCGGCTCGGGCTGTTACACTTCGTCCCGTGAGCGCACGATTACGGTGCCACCAAGAAGACGAGATGGATTAAAGCGAAGTCGGCCGTTGCTCCTTTCGAAAGCGATTTCACACCCTTTGTTTCAGCCAAAGCTCTCTCATATTCTTTATGCCGAGGTTACTTCAAGTGATGAGGAATTGCGCATTCATCCTGTCTGGCGTTCTCCTTCTGCTTGTTTCTGGAGACAACGAGGTTGGTTCGTTGGAGATGCGGCGCCTTGGTGCCGACCGTGCGTCAGCGTTCCTCTACAACGGCCATGAGACTATCAACGATCATCCCATGCAGCCGATAGTCACTGTTGCTTTGGCGGATAGAAACCGGCGAATGACGGAAGAGGGGTACGCAAAAGCAAACAGTCTCTCTGCAGATGGGGTTGGAAGCCGCTTTGCGGCAAGTGGAATCTTACGGTGCCCCGGTGGAGCTAGTAGCGCGCAAGTGACCGGAGCGCGCGACGTGATCACGACGGTAGCTCATGCGTTTCGGGAAATTTGCAAGCTTCGGACGCCGCCCGACAAGTGTACGTTCGAGTACTATTTGGGAGCGCAGATGCGGACCGTTCCCTTGTCAGCGACCATATGGATGGGCCCGTGCGTGGACAGTGCACCGAGACAGGGTAGCGCCGATTGGGCAGTCGCAAAACTCGCATTTCCCGCAGACGTGACGCCCTACGAAATCTATGAACAGCCCGAAATTCTGGTGGAGCTGGAGCGTGTCCTGGCGGTTGTCGGTTATGATATCGAAGCCACAGGAAAGACGGACAAGGACGGGCCGTTCAACAAGACGATACAGGAGTGCCAAATACGCGACGTAAGGGATTGGCAGACGTTTGAAACGAACTGCGAGTTCGAAGTCGGGGCATCGGGTAGCGCCCTGTTTCGTCTGTGGGGTCGTCGAATGACCCTACTTGGCGTCGTTTTCGGAGACTATCGAGATAAAGAATATTGTCCACGGGGCGGCTGCGAGTTCAAGAGCCGGAAATGGTCGAGCTTGTTTGTTACCTTGAAGGGCGAGTTCAAAGACAGCCTCTTGGCGGCTGTGCGTCTGTCTGCAGCAAAATAGAACGTCGGGCTGCACCGCAGATCGGTGAGCTGCGGACCCATGCCGACTGAGGACGATGAGGCCGCCTCTCCGGGATCGACATCGCGGTCCGGTGCAGTCGCGCTTATGCGGGCTCAAATGTCAGAGCATTTTGCCGACGATCTTCGTCATGTCCGCCGCCGAAAACGCGCGTAGCGTTTCCGTGCGGACATTGCCGAGTGCGCCAACACTGACGCTGAGCGACATGGCCGCGGCCTCATCTGGTGCGTCGAGGAGGGTCACAAAGTCATACCGCCCCTGCGTCCAGACGATCTCCTTCACGGTCACGCCGAACGTCTTCGCCATTTCCTTGAAAGCATCGGCCCGCTTCGGTGAATCCTTGACGTTCCGGATTCCCTGATCGGTGAAGTTTCCCAGCACGACATAGGCCACCATGGTCGTCCTCCCTGGTTAGAACCCGATACAATTCTCGCATGAGGAAACCGCGCCGAGCTTGCCACAGCGGCTGAGACGCCGCCACCTGCCCATTGGGGAACGTCAGCGGGCGTGACTTAACCGGGTCAGGACAACGGCCTTGCAAAACTGAGCTCGTGGCCGTCGGGGTCGGTGAGATGGAAGTAGCGCTCGCCCCATTCGGCATCGCGTGGGCTGGTCGAGGGCTGCCATCCGGCCGCGAGCGCACGCTGATGGAGCGCATCGACGTCGGCGACGTAGAAGATGACGCGGCCCCACCAGGACCAGTGCTTGTCCGCGGGCTGGGCGATCAGGTTGAGATAGCCGGGACCGGCGCGGAAGCTCGTGAACGAACCGGCTTCGCCGCCGTGCAGAATCTCAAAGCCCAGCGAACGGTAAAAGCCGACGGCACGCGGCATGTCATGGGTGGCGAGCGTGATGGCGCTGATGCTCTCGATCATGGTGGCGCTCCCGATGGACCAAATCGGGGATATTAGAGTGGTGATGAAACGATTGACGATGGTCAATGTTTCGCTTTGCGGGAGAAGTGGACATCCAACAGGCGGGAGGTTCTGATGCGACTACCTGCAACGCCGGATGGCGCGTTACCAAAACCCGGAACGGCGGAGGCGATCGCGCTCGGCTGCACCTGCCAGGTGATCTCGCACGACTCCAAGACGGATGAGCTGGAGCCCTCCGGGATGCTGGCCGCGCCCGACGCAAATTGCCCGGTTCACGGCACGGCGGCCCAGCTCGAGGAGCACGATTGAGACCGCCGCATTGCCGTCCTTTCGGCGCATCGCAACGCTGGCGATTTGCGACCTGCTCTGCTATGCAGACCCCAAGTGCCTGCACCCTCTGCAGGTTCCGCGGTCCCGTAGCTCAGCCGGATAGAGCGGCGGTTTCCTAAACCGTAGGTCGGATGTTCGAGTCATCCCGGGATCGCCACTCTCAAATGCGGTTTTTCAGAACTGGCCGCCTTTCTCACTCTGTCCCGCCCGTCAAGTAGCCAATAAAAAAAAGATTGGCACGGCTTCACGCGACAGCCTGCTTGCGAAGCAGGGTCCGTATTCACATCTGCGCTCCCGCAATTCTGGGGTGTGGCTTGGTTAACCAAAGCCGCCCAGTTGCGAATTGTGGAGATGAACTATGAACCTCAATGGTTTCGATAGCGCCTGGCTGATCCAGCCGGCGCTGTGGGCCGCGGCGGCGGTCGCGTTTCTGATCCTGCTGCGGGTCGCCAATATTTTTCGTTACATCCCGAACAACCAGGTCGGCATCGTCGAGAAGCTGTGGACGACCAAGGGCTCGATCGAAGGCGGCTTCATCGCGCTGAATGGCGAAGCCGGCTATGAGCCGGAAGTCCTTCGCGGCGGCCTGCACGTGTTCTTTCCGTTCATGTACCGGATCCACAAGTCGGATCTCGTCACGGTCGGACAGGGCAAGATCGCCTATGTGTTCGCGCGTGACGGCGCACCGCTCGCCGCTTCGCAGGTGCTCGGCGCCAATGACAGCGAGGACAAGTCTGACTTCGAGGACGCGCGTCGATTCCTGCTTGGCGGTGGCCAGAAGGGGCCGCAGCGAAAGATTCTGCGGGAAGGCACCTATGCGATCAACACGACGCAGTTCGCGATCATCACCGACGATCGCGTCCACGGTCATGCCCTGAGCGAGCAGGAGCGCGGCGTGCTCGACGCCATGCAGCTCACGATCGCCGAGCGATGGGGCTTTGCGCCCGTCGTGCTCGCGGCCGATCACGACCTCGTCGGCATCGTCACGGTGCATGACGGCCCGTCGCTGCCTTCAGGCGAGATCATCGCACCCGAAGTCGGCGTCGGCTTGCGCGACCGGGAGACCTTTCACAACAATTTCCAGGAGCCCGAGCAATTCCTGCGGGCCGGCGGCTATCGCGGCCGGCAGCTCCAGGTCATCGTCGAGGGCACCTGGTACATCAACCGCCTGTTCGCGACCGTCGAGGCGGTGCCGAAGACCGTGATCCCGGTCGGCAATGTCGGCGTCGTCATCTTCTACACCGGACCGCAGTCCGACGACGTGTCGGGCGAGCAGTATCGGCACGGCGAGCTCGTCGTCAACGGCGGCCGCGGTGTCTGGCGGGATCCGCTGCTGCCCGGCAAATACGCGTTCAACACCTATGCCGGCAAGATCGAGATCATCCCGACCGTCAACTTCATCCTGAAATGGGTGCGCGGCGAGGTCGGTGCGATGAAGCTCGATGAGAATCTGTCAGAGATCTCGCTGATCACCAAGGACGCCTTCGAGCCGACGCTGCCGCTCTCGGTGGTGATGCACATCGACTACAAGAAGGCGCCGATGATCATCCAGCGCTTCGGCGACGTGAAGAAGCTCGTCGAGCAGACGCTCGATCCGATGGTCAGCGCGTTCTTCAAGAATATCGCGCAGAAGATGACCTTGATCGAACTGCTCCAGAACCGCGCGTCGGTCCAGGAGGAATCGGCGGGGCAGATGAAGGCGAAGTTCGCAAGCTACTCGCTCGACCTCCAGGAGGTCCTGATAGGCACGCCGCGCGCCGCCGCTGGCGACCACACGATCGAGGACATCCTGATCCAGCTCCGCTCGCGCCAGATCGCGCGCGAGCAGATCGAGACCTACCAGGAGCAGGAGAAGGCCGCGGTGCAGGAGCGCGCGCTCAACGAGGCCAAGGCGACAGCGGCCGCGCAGTCGGCGCTGACGCAGTCGCTGATCCAGATCAAGGTCAACGAGAACGAGGGCGCCGCGGCATTCGCACGCGCGCAGAAGGATGCCGAGACCCGAAAGGTGACGGCGGCCGCGGTCGGCGAGCAGTCGCGGCTCGAAGGCCAGGGCGAAGCCGACCGGGTGCTCGCGGTCGGCGCTGCGAATGCGCAGGCGACAAAACTCTCGGTCGAGGCCTATGGCGGGCCGGAGTTCCGGCTGGCCGAGCAGAACTTCACGAAGTTCGCAGACGCCCTGACGAAGATCAACCAGCCGCTGGTGCCGCAATTCCTGATGTCCGGCGGACCGGGCCAGGAGACCGGCAATGCGGGCCTGATCCCGACCGCGATGCTGAGCTCGATGTTCGGCCGCATGATGCCGGATGCGCTGGAGCGGCTGAAGGATGAGGCGCCCAAGGCGGCCCGCAAGCCCAACGGCCAGTAACCGCCGTCGATTTGCTCAGCCGGCGCGAAAATTGCTAACAGGAACGAGCAAACAGCCAGGCTGGAAGAGCACCTTCCAGCCTGGCCCATGCCTGTTCCATGCAATGCCTTGCGACATCCGGAGATGACGATGCCTTTTGACCTGATCCTGCGCGGCGGACGGGTCGTTGACCCCTCGCAGAAGCTCGACGCCGTGACGGATGTTGCGTTTTCGGGTGGCAAGGTCGCGGCGATCGGCAGCGGGCTTAAGGCAGATCCGGGGACCGATGTGCGCGACGTTTCACGCTACATCGTAACACCCGGCCTGATCGATTTGCACACCCATGTCTATTGGGGCGGCACCTCGCTCGGCATCGATGCCGAGGAGTTTTGCCGTCTCTCCGGCGTGACCACCGCGATCGACACCGGTAGCGCCGGCCCCGGCAATTTCGCCGGCTTCCGCAAGCATGTGATCGAGCCGAGCCAGGTTCGCATCCTCGCCTATTTGCACGTCTCGCACGCCGGCATCTTCGGTTTCTCGCACAAGGTGATGGTCGGCGAGAGCGAGGAGCTGCGGCTGATGAACCCCATCGATGCCGCCAGGGTGGCGGACGCCAACCGCGATCTCATCGTCGGGATCAAGGTGCGGGTCGGCCTGCACGCCTCGGGCACCTCGGGGATCGTGCCACTCGATATCGCGCTCGAAGTGGCCGAGGAGGTCGGCATGCCCCTGATGGCGCATATCGACCATCCGCCGCCGAGCTATGAAGAGGTGCTCGCGCGGCTGCGTCCCGGTGACGTGCTCACCCATGCCTTCCGCCCGTTCCCGAACACGCCTGCGACCGCGCAAGGCACGGTGAAGAAGGTGGTGCTGGAGGCGCGCGAGCGCGGTGTGATCTTCGACATCGGCCACGGCAAGGGCTCGTTCGCCTTCAAGACCGCGCGCGCGATGCTGGCGAACGGGTTCTATCCGGACACCATCTCCTCCGACATCCATTTGCTCTGTATCGATGGTCCAGCCTTCGATCAGGTGACGACCATGTCGAAATTCTTGTGCATGGGGATGTCGCTGTCCGACGTGGTTGCGGCCTCGACCGTCAACGCCGCGATGGCGCTGCGCCGGCCGGAGCTCGGCAGCCTCAAGGTGGGCAGCGTCGGCGACGCCACGCTGATCACGGTTCGCGAAGGGCAGTTCGACTATGTCGACGTCGTCGGCGAGCACCTGACGGGTAGCCAGAAAATCGTATCCGAAGGCGTCGTCATCGGCGGCCGCTGGTGGCATCCGAAGTAGCTGGCGCGGCTTCGTTCTTCGCCTCTCCCCGCTTGCTGGGATACGAAAAGCTCATCGTCGTCCCGGCCCCCGTGCGCAATTGCGCACTAGGCCGGGACGACACTGAATGTCTGGTCGATCCTCTCACTCGTTCTTGTCCACATTCCAGAACAGCGGCGTCGCCGGGCCGTCGATCACGCCGGTCAGCGATTTGCGCCAGGCGCTCGGCGCCTGGAACTGGCCGAGCGGGACGTAGATCACCTGATCGTAGGCTTCCTTCTGCACGTCGAGGGCGATCTTCTTCTGCTCTTCCGGTGAGGTGGCGCGGGCAAAGGCGTCGCGCAGCTGCTCGAGCTTGGGATCTTCGGACCATCCGAACCAGCCACCCTCCTTGCCCTTGCCGACCATCGCGCCATTGACGAGCGGATTCATCGAGTCGGCGGCGCCCTGGTAGGTGAAGAACATGTTCCAGCCGCCTTCCTTCGGCGGTTTCTGGTTGGCTCGACGCGTGACCACGGTCTGCCAGTCCATTGCCTGGAGATCGACCTTGAAACCGGCCTCGCGCAGGAGCTGTGCGACCACGATCGGCTGCGCTTTCAGCAGGATCTGGTCGCCCGGCGCCAGGATCACGACGGGTGTGCCGTCATAGCCGGATTCCGCCAAGGCCTTCTTGGCTTCCGCCATGCCGTTGCCCTTGATCAGGGTCTCGCCGCCCTCGTCGCTGGCGAACGGCGTGTCGCAGATGAAGAATGCGCCGCAGAGCTTGTAGTATTTGGGATTGCCGATCTGCGCGTCGAGCACGTCCTTCTGGTTGATCGCGAGCATTGCGGCGCGGCGAATCTTCACATTGTCGAACGGCGGATGCAGGAAGTTCATCCGGCCGAACGATTGGAAGCCGAATTTGTTCAGGATTGCGGTGTTGATGTCCGGGTTGGATTCGAGCAGGGGCAGCAGGTCGAACGGCGGCGTTTCAACGAAATCGACATCGCCGGATTGCAGCGCGTTGAGCGCGGTCTGCGCGTCCGGCATCGTCAGCCACTCGACACGGTCGACCTTGACCACCTTGCCGCCCGACGTCCATTCGGCCGGCTCCTTGCGCGGCACGTAGTCGGTGTTCTTTTCGTAAACGGCTTTCACGCCGGGCTGGAATTCGGCAGCCACGAACTTGAACGGACCGGAGCCGATCTGCTCCGGAATCTGCTTGCTGATCGGGGTTTCGGCCAGCCGCTTCGGCATCATGAAGGCGCAGATCGACGATGGCTTGGCGATCGTCTCCAGCACGAGGCCATAGGGCTCCTTCAGCTTGAGGACGATCGTCTTGGCATCGGGGGCTTCGATGCCTGCCGTGAAGTCCATCAGCTTGCGCGCCATGCCGTCGACGCTCGTGCCCCAGCGCTTCAGCGAGGCGACGCAATCCTCCGCCGTCACCGGCGCGCCGTCATGCCACTTCAGGCCGTCGCGCAAGGTGAAGGTGTAGGTCAGCTTGTCCGCGGACACCGTCCAATCGGCCATCTGCGGCCGCACCTTGAAGCTGGAATCGATGCCGAGCAGCGTATCGTAGACCATGTAGCCATGGTCGCGGGTGATGATGGCTGTCGTGAAGCCGGGATCGGTGACGCGCAAGTCCGATTGCATCACCGCCGTCAGGATCTTCTTTCCGCTCGCGGCAGATGCAAGCGACGTCCATGCAACGGGAAGTGCCGATGGCGCAACAGCCGCAAGCTGAAGCAGTTTCCGGCGCGAGACGTGAACCATTCTTTATTCTCCTGACCTGACGCAAACGAAACCAGATGGCGGCTGCCGATGACGGGTAGCGTATGGCGGGGAGCCACACGTGACGAGGAGGGTTGCGTCCACCGATCCGATTCCGTTTGCGACCAAGCAAGGGCTGTGCCGCCGAAGCCGGCGGCGCAGGCAATTGCCGCACCTCGTCTCGCTTTTGACGGACGGCGCGTCAGTCCCGTCCCGCTTCCATGATCGCTCGCGCCAGCCGGGCCGGATCGGAGAAGCACAATTCGTGGCTGCCCGGCACCTGAACCAGGCGGAACAGCCCGAGCTTTTCCGACAGCCGCGGATGCCAGGGATAGCCGTGTGGCAGCGCGGTATCCTCGGTGCAGTTGATGTAGGACTTCGCCAGCTGCATCTCGGCCGGGTTGGTCTTCAGCGCGATCTTGTCGCTGAACGTCTTGAGCGGATGCGGATTGAGGATGTCGTAGGCACGCTGGGCCAGTTCGAGGTCGGCATCGTTGATGAACGCCTCGCGCCAGATCGGGAATGGCAGCACCACCGAGCCGTCGCCGCGCTCGGCCGCGATCATTTCGAACAGGCCGAGATAGTGCGGCGGCACCATGTCGTTGAGTGACTCGCCATTGTTGGGGACGAAGGCATTCCAATAGATCAGCCGGCGGATCCGCTCCGGCACGAGGTCGGCGACCCCCGTGATCACCATGCCGCCATAGGAGTGGCCGAGCAGGATCACGTCCTTCAGATTGTTCTCGGCGAGATAATCGGCGATGGACTGGATCGCCTCCTTGAGCCCGGTGGTCTTGGCATCGCCCGGGCGGTTACCCCGGATGGTCGGCAAATGAACCTGGTGGCCGGCCGCGCGGATCGGGGCGGCGACGGGCTCGAGCTCGGCTCCGGTGTGCCAGGCGCCGTGGACGAGGACGTAGGTCGACATATTGTAGCTCCTCCGCAAGGATGATTAGATCGGCGCGGCCAATGACCTTGCCGGGACATTGCCGACTGAACGCCGGTCATTGGCTGTGCTTGCAGCCATAATGAACCGGCCCGCATTTCCTGCGCTTGTCTGGCGCTGAACCGGATTGGTCTCGGAGCGAACTGATGGAGCAGGTCATTCCCGCAAGCCGGCCCCGGCACTTCGTCTGGAATACTGCGGAAACCAGGCCCGCCGAGCAGTTCTCCTACTACCGTGAGGCGATCTGCCAGGCGTTCATGAACCTGACGCCGGAATCGGCGACGACCTCGCGCTTTCCGGCGAAGGTCGAAACGATCCGGTTCGGCGCCGCCGCGGTCAACCGGGTGGTGTTTCCCGAGCACACCGTGCATCGCTCGCGCGCCGATATCGCGGCCTCCAGCGAGAGCTGCTTCTATCTCAACTTCAAGCTCGCCGGCCGCTGCCGCATGTTGCAAGGGAATCGCGACGTCAGCCTGTCGCGCGGCCAGGTCGGCATCTGCGACAGCGACCGCGAGGTGAGGCTGCTGCATGATCGCGGTCCGACGCTGGAGGTCGCCTCCTTCTGGGTGCCCTCGCGCGCGCTGCGCGACCGGCTGCCGCCGGGATTCGATTTCGAGGTTGAGCGGGTGTCCGACGATCCGCATGTCGGCCATCTCATCGTCGAGACGGCGCGGTCGCTGAACGCCGGCGCGTTGCGGATGACCGAAGAGGACAGCGAGCGCCTGTTTGGCGTGCTGCTCGACCTCGTGGCGCTGAGCCTGTCGCGCCGCTCGCGTGCGCAGACCGCGGAAGCCGCGAGCTTTGCCGATGCAACGGTGCTGGCGCTGCGCCGCGCCATCCACGAGCGGCTGCGTGAGCCGGGTGTGACTGTCGCCGCGGTCGCTGGCGCCGTCGGCATCAGCGAGCGCTACGTGCACAAGCTGTTCGAGCGTTCCGGCACGACATTCTCGGACTACATCATGGAGCGCCGTCTCGACGGCGCCGCGGCCGACCTAAGGGATCAGGCCATGGTGGGCCGGGAGATCGGCGCTATCGCGTTCGACTGGGGCTTTTCGGACCTCTCCCACTTCACGCGGCGTTTCAAGCAGCGCTTTGATTGCCGGCCGCGCGACTGGCGCAACCGGTAAGGTCACGCGCTAAAGCGCGATGAGATTGGGCTGAATCGTCATCGCGCTTTAGGTTATTGTTTGAGCATGATCTTTTCGGAAACCCGCTTCACACTTTTCCGGATCATGCGCTAGGCCTCCTCGCGGTAGAATTGCAGCAGTGCTGTGCCCGCCGGCGACAGCCAGTCGGCCGCGCCGGTGATGTAGCCCTCGATGCGATTGCTTCGCCCGATGAGATAGGTGACGGGCATGCCGATCAGCCTGAAGGCCGCGTCAGTTGGATCGCCCGCCGCGACGGCGACGCCGTAGGCGTCGACATAGGAGAGAAGATTTTGCGTGCTGAGGCTGCCGAGGAAGCGCGTGATCTTCCCGAGATCCCTGGTGTCGGTGCAGATCGCATGGACATCGAGGCCATCGCTTCGCGATCGCGCGAGGCTTGCGATGACAGGCAGGTCGAGGCGGCAGGCCGCGCACCAGGTCGCCCAGAAATTGATGAGGGTCACGCGCCCCGGCTTCGCCGACAGTACGACATCCCTGCCGCGCAAATCCTGTAGCCGAAGCGGCGGCATCGGCGCGCGAGGCCGCACCACGGTGAACTGGCTGCGTCCAGTCTCGAACACCGGCGGCCACGGGCCATTTCCCGCAGGAGCAGCATGCAGGCGTGCCAATCCCAGCGCCGGTGCCGCCAAAAGCATCGCGCGCCGCGTCAGTCCGGTCCGGTTCACACGAGGCGCATCACGCATGGATATAGGCCCAGCCCTTGAGCTGGAGATCGACCACGCGTCCAATGCCGAACGGCACGAGCGTTGCGCCCGATATCAGCGGGATCGTGATCTGCTCCTTGGCCTCCGCGATCGCCTTGGAGGATGCGCACATGCTGTAGCTGAGGTTCGGCAGCGATTGCCGTAAGCTGGCCAGCGGTTCGGCGAGCGTGGTCTTGTCCGCGCGAAACACCTCGATGCCCTTGCCGTTGGCGACGACCTCGATCATGAGCTTGATGCCCCGCTCGGCAAAGTGCCTTGCGAGATTGGCCGAGTAGCTGATGGCGTGCCCCATGACATAGGGCTCGTTGCTGTCGATCAGGATCACCACGCCGTCGACGAGGCGATCCTCCTTGGCCGCGGCACGTGAGCTGGCCGCGGTGACGATCGAGGCGCCGGCCAGCAATCCCCTGCGGGAGAGTCGGTTGGAAAGCACCGTCATGGCCGGCGCACCCTATCCCGTATCAGAACTGGCGCGCAGCAATCGGCGCCTTGCGGCCGCGTCCCCACAGTACGAAGAGGGCGAGCGCCAGCAGGACGAAATTGAGTGGGGTCACCGCGGCCTCGCCGCGTGAGATGTGGAAGACGAGCGCGAAGACCTGCAACACGGTGCAGCCGAGCGCGGCCAGCACCGTCAGTCGCGGCAGGATGCGCGTCAGCGCCGGCAGGAGAATGCCGATGCCGCCGGCGAGATCGATCAGCCCGATGACACGAACGAAGCCTTCCGAATACTGGCCCGCCCAAGGCATCATCGCGGCAAGCTGCGGGATCGGCGTGAGCAGCTTGACGAGCCCAGCCGAGGTGAAGACGAAGCAGATCAGGATCTGGGCGATCCAGAGGCCGATGCGAAGGGCGCGGCCGGGCGAAGCGGTCTCGAGAGCGGTGGTCGACATGGTGGTTCTCCGATGAGTGGTTACCACCATTTGATAGTTTCGCCAGATTTGATCATTATGTGTTCTAGGATGGGTTCCTTTCCTGAATGTTGATGATCTCATGGATTCCTTGGTCAGCATGAGGGTGTTTTGCCTGGTCGCCGAGCTGAAGAGCTTTGCGACTGCGGCGCAGCGCCTGCGCATTTCGCCCGCCATGGCAAGCAAGCACGTGATGCAGCTCGAGAAACGGCTGGGCACGCGGCTGCTCAACCGGACCAGCCGGCGCGTCAGCCTCAGCGAGAGCGGCACGCTCTATTTCGAGCAGGCGCGCCAGATGCTCGATTCGCTCGACGAGGTCGAAGCCGCCGTCAGCAAGGCGACCGTCGTTCCGCGCGGCGTGCTGCGGCTGACCGCGCCGGTGTGGATGGCCAATGCGATGTTCGCCGGCGTGCTGGCGGAGTACCAGGCCCGCTATCCCGAGGTACGCCTCGACGTCGATCTCAGCGGGCGGCTGGTCAACCTGGTCGAGGAGGGCTTCGATCTCGCCCTGCGCGCGACGGGCGCGCCCGACGAGGCGCTGATCGCGCGGCCGATCTCCGGGGTCCCGTTCTACATGGTTGCAGCTCCCGCCTTTCTCAAACGCGCTGGTCGCCCGACCAAGCTGGCCGATCTCGCCGGCCAGGCTCTGCTGCACTACGCGCTTTATCCGGGCGAGAGCTTCTCGTTGGCCGGTGAACACGGCACCGAGACCGTCAAGCTGAACCCGGTGCTGCGCAGCGGCAACGAAACGCTGCTTCACATGGCAGCGCTCCAAGGCATGGGCCTCGCCTTCCTGCCGAAATGGCTGGTCACCGACGACATCGCGGCCGGACGTCTCGAGCACGTCATGCCCGACCAGATCACCTTCGTGGGAAAACTGTTCGCGGTCTATCCGAGCCGCAAATATCTTTCCGCGAAAGTCAGGACCTTCATCGACTTCGTCGCCGCCGACAAACGGATGAAGTAGCCGCGCTACAGCGACCTGACTACAGCGATCTGGCGATCAACAGCTTCATGATCTCGTTGGTGCCGCCATAGATCTTCTGGATGCGGGAATCGACGAAGATGCGCGAGATCGGGTATTCCTGCATGTAGCCATAGCCGCCGAACAGCTGGAGGCATTCGTCGGCGGTCTCGACCTGCTTTTCCGAGCACCAGTATTTCGCCATGGAGGCGGTGACGGTGTCGAGGTCTTTTGCGACCAGGCGTTCGACGCACCAGTCGACGAAGACGCGGGCGATCATCGCCTCGGTCTTGCGCTCGGCGAGCTTGAACGCGGTGTTCTGGAATTCGAGCAGCGGCTTGCCGAAGGCGGTGCGCTCCTTGGTGTAGTCCGTGGTGAGCTTGACTGCGCGCTCCATCGAGGCGACGGCGCCGACCGCCAGTGCCAATCGCTCCTGCGGCAATTGCTGCATCAACTGCACGAACCCCAGGCCCTCCTCGTTGCCGAGCAGGTTTTCCGGCGGGACCGTGACATTGTCGAAGAACAGTTCCGAAGTATCGGACGCATGCAGGCCGATCTTGTCGAGGTTGCGCCCGCGGCGGTAGCCGTCCGCGCCTGCGGTCTCGACCGCGATCAGCGAGATGCCCTTGGCGCCGACCTCGCCGGTGCGTGCGACGACGATGACGAGGTCGGCGGCCTGGCCGTTGGTGATGAACGTCTTCTGGCCGTTGATGACGTAGGAGTTGCCCTGCTTCTTCGCGGTGGTCTTGACGCTTTGCAGGTCCGAGCCGGTGCCGGGCTCGGTCATGGCGATGGCGCCGACCATCTCGCCACTTGCCATCTTCGGCAGCCAGCGCGTCTTCTGCTCCTCCGAGCCGTAGTTGAGGATGTAGTGGGCGACGATGGCGCTGTGCACGGAGACGCCGGTCGTCACCTCCGGCACCGTGCTCTCGATATCCTCCAGCACCGCGGCATCATAGGCGAAGGTCGCGCCGAGGCCGCCATAGGCTTCGGGCACGCTCGGCAACAGCGCGCCCATCTCGCCGAGCCCGCGCCAGGCCGAGCGGTCGACCATCTTCTGCGCGCGCCACTTCTCGGCGTGCGGCGCCAGATCTTTGGCGAGGAACTTCCGGAACTGGTCGCGGAAGATTTCGAGCTCTTCGGTCATCCAAGAGGAGCGGTAGGACATGAAAAACTCCGGTCGGTAATGCGACTGTCTTGGTACGCCGCGGGAAGCCGCCAATTATTGTGTTTTCAGGCTGCGCCGGGGACGCTACCAAGGCAACCGGATTCGAGCCTTTCGGGGTGTGCGATTTTGACCGCCAAAACGACAGAGCTCATGACGACCGAGCTCAAGATCGACATCGCGCGCGTGGGCGCCGTCTCTGCGCTGCTGACGATGCCGGCCAAGCCGCGCGCCTGCTACGTCTTCGCCCATGGCGCGGGCGCCGACATGCGGCACGCGTTCATGGACGAGGTCGCGGCTGGACTGGCCAAGCGCGGTATCGCGACGCTGCGCTATAATTTTCCCTACATGGAGAAGAAGCAGGGCCGACCCGACACGCCAATGATCGCGCACGCTGCCGTGCGGGCGGCGGTCGAGGAGGCGGCGCGGCTCTGCGCCGGTCTTCCGCTGTTCGCCGGCGGAAAGTCGTTCGGCGGGCGCATGACCTCGCAGGCGCAGTCCAAAGCGCCGCTGCCCGGCGTGCGCGGGCTCGCTTTCCTCGGCTTTCCCCTGCATGCCGACAACAAGCCGTCGATCGAGCGCGCGGCCCACTTGTCCGGGATCGAGATCCCCATGCTGTTCCTGCAGGGAACGCGGGACAGGCTCGCCGATCTCCACTACCTCGAACCTGTGATCAAGGAACTCGGTCCGAAGGTCAGGCTGCACGAGGTCGCCGGGGGCGATCACTCCTTCCTGGTCTTGCGGAAATCCGGCCGCAGCAATGAAGAGGCGATGGAAGAGGTGCTCGATACGCTCGCGGCGTGGATCAACGAGCTCGTCTGAGCCTTTGCGCGGTCATCCCGCATAAAGCCCTTTGTCGCGCGCCTTCTGGATCGCGAGGGCCGCGACCAGGTCGAGTGACGGCGTCGACAGGCCCGCAGCGTGGGCAAAGGCGGCCGGCGCCTTCACCAGCACGTCGATCTCCATGGCGCGGCCGAGCTCGTAGTCCTGGAGCAGCGAGGGCTTGTGGTTGGGCGCCGGGCCGCTCCGTGTCACCCGCTTGACCTCGGGGATGTAGTGCTGCGCGATCTCGTTGGCTTCGTTGAGCAGGCGCGGAATGACATCCGCGAAAGCGGGGTCGTTGCGTACCCCGCGCGCGGTGAGACCGGTCAGCAGGCACAGCACCGACAGCGACATGTTGGTCAGGAGCTTTGACCAGATCGCCTCGCGGATGTCGGAGACGGGCGGCGAGTCGAGCTTTGCCTCGTTCAGTGCCGCGCGGAGCTGGTTGATGCGCTCGCTGTTGCGGTCGTCGCATTCGCCGACCAAGAGCCGGTTGCGGTCCGGCGAGAGGTTTTCGACGATGCCGGGCTCGACCACTTCGTTGGAGGAGAACACGACACCGCCGACGATGCGCTCCTTGCCGATCATCTTCTTCAGCCGCGCACCCGGATCGAGGAAGGCAAGGTCGGGCGGGGCGGGATGCCGCGGCGGTAGCCCAATATTGTACCACCAGGGAATGCCGTTCTGCGCAAACACGATTGCGGTATTCTCGCTGAGCAGCGGCGCGATGCCGGTGACGAGGCCCGGCAGGCCGGTTGCCTTCAGCGTAGAGATCACGACGTCCTGCGGCCCGAGCTGGGCCGGATCGCCGGAAGCGCGGACCTTGGCACAAACTTCCGCCTCGCCGACACGCAGCTTCAGGCCATTGGCGCGCACCGCCTCCAAATGCGGCCCGCGCATCACGCAGGAGACCTCATGGCCGGCGCGCGCCAGCCGCACCGCAAGATGGCTGCCGACGGCGCCCGCGCCGAAAATGCAAATGCGCATGATGTGATTGCCCCGTCTCTTTTGGTTCGCGCCTGGGAGCAGCATGGCACAAGCCGCCATGCGATGGGCGCGACCGCCTCCCCGCGGAAAGTGATGGATCACGGGGCGCGGCCACGGTCATAGTGCGTGGCCTGAGAAAGAATAATGCCGAGAGGATCGCCCATGCCGGCCAGCCCCGTTTTGTGGACCCTTGACGAGCGCGGGGTCGCGACCGTCACGCTCAATCGACCCGAGGCGAACAACGCTTATGACGGTGCGCTGATATCAGGCGTGCTCGCGGCGATGGATGAGCTGGGCAAAAGGCCCAACCTGCGGGTCGTGGTGCTCAGGGGCAACGGCAAGCATTTCCAGGCCGGCGCCGACCTCAAATGGATCAACAGCGTACGTCCGCAATCGCTTGGGGAGAACGAGGCCGCCTCGCGAGCGACCTTCGAGGCCGTGCAGCGGCTGAACACGCTGCCGATTCCGACCGTGGCCCTCGTGCTGGGCGGCTGCTTCGGCGGCGGCACCGGCGTGATCGCGGCCTGCGACGTCGTGATCGCGGCCGACAATGCGCTATTCTCGATCACCGAGGTGCGCTGGGGCCTCACGGCCGCAATCATCATCCCGCAGCTCTGCGACGCCATCGGCGTGCGCCGGGTCCGCCGCTACGCGCTGACCGGCGAACGGTTTGGCGCCGATGAGGCGCGCCGCATCGGCCTCGTTCATGATGTCGTGCCGCTCGCCGAGCTGGAGGCCGCCGGCGCGAAGGTCGTTGAGCAATTGCTCGCCAACGGGCCGGAAGCGATGGCCGAGACCAAGCGGCTCGCACTGGAAAGCTCGTTCGGCGGCATGAGCGTCGATGACGCCGCCTACGCGCGCCTCGTTCATCTGCATTCGCTGAAGCGCCAGAGCGCAGAAGCGGCGGAAGGGCTTGCGTCGTTCGCGGAGAAGCGCGGGGCGAAATGGGGCGGCAAGGCTTAAATCGCCTGCTCGCCACTCAGCAGCCGCGGCAGATGCTGCTCATGCTGCGGTAGACCGCGTCGTCGTCCTGCCGCATCTGCTTGAGCGATTCCAGTGTGGTGCTCTCGCGTGGCGGCTCGGGCTTGCGCTTCGCCGCGAGCTCTTCCTCCTGTCGCTTGTAGCAGGCCTCGCGGTCGGTCTTGGCCTGGATGAAGCGGCAGTTCTGCTCGAGCGCCGAAGCGGGAGCGGCCGAGATCGCAAGGCAGATCAGCGAAATTAGAGTGCGTTTCAAAGACATCGATCCTAGGGAGACGCCTGTTCTGTCAGTTACGCTGCATGGGATCAATCGTCTTGTGGCGCCACAGGGCTTTACATCGTCGCTTCCTTTGTCGAGATAGCAAAAAGGCCCGCCTTGGGCCTCAAACGATCGGGTTATCGTCTTGCAGCAAAAATCCATTCGGGAACCTGCGCGCCAGGTGCCGCTCTACGGGGAATATGAAGTGGTCGTGCTCGGCGGCGGGCCGGCCGGCATTGTTGCGGCCGCTTCAGCGGCGCGGGCAGGGCGGCGAACGCTCCTGATCGAGCGTTACGGCTTCCTGGGGGGCATGGGCACGGCCGCCGGCGTCACCAATTTCTGCGGCCTGCACGGCAATGTCTACGGCAATCACCACCGTCTCGTGCAGGGCATGGCCTCCGAGCTGCTCGTGCGGATCGATCGGCTCGACGGCCTCAACAAGCCGCATCTGATCCTCGGCAAGGTTTTTGCGCAGGCCTATGACACCGCGGCCTACAAGATCGCGGCCGACGATCTTCTCGCGAGCCACAACGTCGATATGCTCTTCCATGCGCTTGGCGCCGGCGTCGTGATGGGCGATGCGCGCCGTATCGATGCGCTGATGGTCGAGACCAAGGCGGGACGGCAGGCGGTGCAAGCCGAGATCTTCATCGATTGCTCCGGCGATGGCGATCTCGCGGCGTGGGCCGGCGCGCCTTTTGAAGTCGGCGACGAGCACGGCCATCCGCTGTATCCATCGATGATGTTCCGCCTCAATGGCATCGATCCCGACAAGGCGGGCGAAGCCTGGCGCACCATTCCGCAATTGATGGAAAAGGCGCTCGCCGCCGGCACGCACAGCTTTCCACGAAAAAGCGCGATCGTGCGGCCGCAGCGCCACGGCATCGAATGGCGGGTCAATTTCACCCAAGTGGCGCGCGAGGACGGTCATGCCATCAACGGTATCGAGCCCGACGATCTCACCCGCGGCGAGATCGACGGCCGCAGGCAGGCGCTCGCCGCCTTCGAATTCCTGCGCACCGTGCCGGGCTTTGAAAAATCCTACATCGTTGATCTGCCGCCACAGCTCGGCATCCGCGAGACCCGCCGCATCACGGGCGGCTATCAGCTCAGCGGCGAGGACGTGCTCACCTGCGCCTCGTTCGAGGACTCCATCGGCGTCAATGGCTGGCCGATCGAGGCGCATGTGCCGGGCGACGTCGTCTTCACCTTCCCGCCGATCCCGGAATCGCGCGGCTACAACGAATTGCCGTATCGCATGCTGGTGCCGGAGGGCGTAGACAATCTCCTGGTCGCCGGCCGCTGCGCCTCCATGTCCCATGAGGGCCAGTCGGCGGCGCGTGTCTCCGGGGCCTGCTTCGTGATGGGGGAGGCGGCCGGTTCCGCAGCAGCGCTGGCGCTGTCGGGTAACCATGTCCCGCGTGACATCCCGGTTGCAAAATTGCAGGAAACATTGAAACAACAGGGCGCCTTCATCGGGCGGGACCAGACCGTGCCAGAGGGCCTGTAAAGAAACGACGGAGGAAGCCGGATGGGTTGGGTTGCGCGGTTCGCGGGTGTGGGCTTGTTGGCGCTGACGACGATTGCAGCCGCGCAGGCCGAGGAGGCGCTGAAGGCCAAAATCGGCGTGCTCCGACTGTCGTCCTCAGCGCCGGTCTTCATTGCACAGGACAAGGGCTATTTCCGCGACGCCGGCCTCGACATCGAGCTGAAGTTCTTCGATGCGGCGCAGCCGATCGCGGTCGCCACCACCTCGGGCGACGTCGATTTCGGCGTCACCGCCTTCACCGCGGGTCTCTACAATCTCGCCGGCAAGGGCACGCTGAAGGTGATCGGCGGCATGAGCCGTGAAAAGGCCGGCTATCCCCTGATCGGCTATTTCGCCAGCAACAACGCTTACGCGGCCGGGCTGAAGACGCCGAAGGATCTCGCGGGAAAACGTGTCGCGATGACGCAGGTCGGATCATCCTTTCACTATTCGCTCGGCCTGCTCGCGGACAAATACGGCTTCAAGCTGTCGGACGTGAAGATCGTGCCGCTGCAATCGCTGTCGAATGCGGCGGCCGCGCTGAAGGGCGAAACCGTCGACGCCGCGCTGCTTCCCATCTCCACCGCGCGAAAGCTGATGGACGAAGGCGGCGCGAAATTCCTGGGCTGGGTCGGCGACGAGACGCCCTGGCAATTGGGCGCCGTGTTCGCTTCGCCCAAGACGCTCGCCAACAAGGCGCTGGTGACGAAGCTGCTTGGCGCGCTCGCCAAGGCCGATCGCGAATATCACGACGTCATCCTCGCCGCGATGAAGGACGGCACCGTGCCCATCAACGACAAGACCAGGCCGCTGCTCGAGATCATCGCAAAGTACACCAACCTGCCGGTCGAGCAGGTGGTCGGCAATTGCGCCTATATCGATCCGGACGGCAAGCTGGACGTGAAGAACGTCGACAACCAGATCAAATGGCTGCAAGCGCAGGGCTTCGCCGACAAGGGCTTCGACGCGGACGCGATCATCGACAAGGACTACGTGAAGGCGGATTGATGAAGCGCTCTTCTAACTATCCCCGTCACCCTGAGGTGCTCGCGAAGCGAGCCTCGAAGGGTGAACGGTCGGGATGCAGCCGAGCCGTCCATCCTTCGAGACGCCGCTTCGCGGCTCCTCAGGATGACGGAGTGAGTGCAAAGGGCGCCGCGTGGACCTGATCGCCAACCACATCACCCATCGCTTCGGCGAGCTTGCCGTGCTCGACGACGTCTCCTTCGCCGTCAGTGCGGGCGAGGTGGTGGCGATTGTCGGGCCGTCGGGCTGCGGCAAGAGCACGCTGCTGTCGATTCTCGGCGGCCTGCTACAGCCGACCTCGGGCGCGGCCGAGCTGCGCGGCGCGCCGCCGGCGGACAGCCTCAATCCGCTGACTTTCGTGTTCCAGGATTTTGCGCTGCTGCCCTGGGCCACGGTGGAGGAGAACGTCGAATTCGTGCTGCTGCACACGCAGCTCTCGTCCGTGCAGCGCCGCGCGCAGGTCGACGATGCCCTGCGCCGCACGGGACTTACCGATTTTCGCGCGACCTATCCAAAACAGCTCTCCGGCGGCATGCGCCAGCGCGTCGGCATTTCGCGCGCGCTCGCGGTGAGGCCCGCAATCCTCTTGATGGACGAGCCGCTGTCGGCGCTGGATTCGCAGACCCGCGAGCTCCTGATGGAAGACTTCGTCGGCCTGCTCGCCGATGGTGGCATGGGCGCGGTCTATGTCACCCACAATCTCGAGGAGGCCGCTCGCCTTGCCGACCGCATCGTCGTGCTGTCGCGACGACCCGGCCGCATTCGCGAGGTCGTGACGGTGCCGATGACGCGCGCCCAACGGGGCGTGCCTGCTGCGCGTGAAAAGCTGCTCGCGCTCCAGGACCAGATCTGGTCGCTGATCCGCAACGAGGCGATCGATGCCGAGCGCGAGGTCCAGCATGCTTGATCGCGCAACCCAGGCCGAGACGCCAGTGAAAGACGCGACGACGCGGCCGGTTCGTTTCCGCGGCGCGGGCTTCGTGCCAGCGGGCAGCCGCTTTGGCGGCTGGGTCGCGCTCGCGCTCGCCATCACGGTGTGGCAGATCGCCGGCAGCGCGCGCCTCGTCAATCCGCTGTTCCTGCCGGCGCCATCGGCGATCGCGCGTGCGATCTATGAGCTCGCCGTGTCCGGCGCGCTATGGCAGCACATCTCCGCTTCGCTCCTGCGCATCAGCGTCGGCTGGCTGCTCGGCACCGCAGCGGGCATCGCCGTCGGCTTTGCCATCGGCCTGTCGCGGCTCGCGCGCAGCGTCGGCATCACCTTCATCTCGGCATTGTTCCCGATCCCGAAGATCGCGCTGTTGCCGCTTTTGATCCTCTGGCTCGGCATCGGCGAAGAGCCGAAGATCGCCACCATTGCGTTGGGTGTGTTCTTCTCGACCGCGATCTCGGTTTATAGCGGCGTCGATGCGGTGCCGCGCAACCTCATCCGCATGGCGCAGAGCTTCAACGTGCCGTTTACGACCATCGTGCGCAAGGTGATCTGGCCGGGCGCGCTGCCCTCGATCCTCGCCGGCTTCCGCATCACCGCCTCGGTCGCGCTCCTGCTCGTCGTCAGCGCCGAGATGATCGGCGCTCAGTACGGCATCGGCGCCTTCGTGCTCCAGGCCGGCAATCTCATGCAGACGGATCAGCTGCTTGCCGGCGTGGTGATCCTGTCGGTGTTCGGGCTTGCGGTCGGCAAGGTGATCAACTGGTTGGAGACCAGGTTGCTGCATTGGCGGTGAGGCCTATACAGAAGCCGTAGAGTGGGCAAAGCGTAGCGTGCCCACCATTTCTGCTCCATTCATGGAGAGATGGTGGGCACGGCGCAAGTGCGCCTTTGCCCACCCTACGGCACCGTGCGCTCACACGTTGCCGCGATCCTCGCGGAAGAGGTCGAGCTTCTGCTGTACCGGACGGTCGGAGAAGCTGAACAGCACGGCATCCGTGTCGGCCTCGTGCGTCACCCAGTTCCAGCTCGGCGCCACGAACAGGTCGCGCGGGCCCCATTCGAAGGTCGCATCGCCGATGCGGGTGCGGCCCTTGCCTTCGATGGCGCAGAATACGGTCGCGTCGGTGGAGCGATAGCGCGCGGTCTTGAAACCCTTTGGCAGGAGCTGGATGAAGGTGCCGATCGTCGGCATCGCGTAGTCGCCGGTCTCGGGGTTTGAGAACTTCAGCTTCAAGCCGTGGCAGGCGTCCCATTCCTCGCGCGCCTTGGCCTTTTCCAGGGCTTCGCGGGTGTAGGTATAGGGATAGCTGAAGATCGGCGAGGTCTTCGAGGATCGCTTCACGTCGACCGGCAGAAGATTGTGGCCGTAACGCGCAAAGCTGTCGCCAGCGGGTTTGGTGATCTTCTGCTGATCCTCCTTGGCGCCTTCCGCGAACGAGCAGTCGAAGAACTGCACCAGGGGGATGTCGAGACCGTCGAGCCAGAACATCGGCTCGTCCGTCTCGTTGGAATGATCGTGCCAGGTCATCGACGGCGTGATGATGAAGTCGCCGGGCTCCATCGCCGTGCGCTCGCCGTCAACCGCGGTGTGGGCGCCCTTGCCCTCGAGCACGAAGCGCAAGGCCGACTGGCTGTGGCGATGCGCGGGCGCGACGTCGCCGGGTACCACCATCTGCACGCCGGCATAGAGCGAGGTCGTGATCTTCGATTGCCCGCGCAGTCCAGGATTTTCCAGGATCAGCACCCGCCGCTCCGCTTCCTTGGCGGTGATCAGCTTGCCCGCCTCGGTCATGTAGTCGCGGATGACATCGAACTTCCACAGATGCGGCCGGCAGGCGCTTTTCGGCTCCGGCGTGATCAGATCGCTCATGACCGTCCAGAGTGCGGTGAGGTTTTCGCCGTCGATCTTCCTGTAGAACGCCTCGCGTTCCGGCGTCTTCGCTACGGCTTCCATGGCGGGCCTCCCGTCCGTTTTGTAGATTGACAGTATACTGCCAATCTAGGTAGCGTCAACTTGACACGCAGTCATTCCGGGGCTCGCGAAGCGAGAACTATGGTGCGCAATTGCGCACCTGAGAATCTCGAAATTCCGGGTTCGATGCTGGCGTATCGCCCCGGAATGACGGGGAAAGATAATGAGGGAGGATTCCGATGAAGCTGCACGGCTATTTCCGCTCCAGCGCGGCCTACCGGGTGCGGATCGCCCTGAACCTGAAGGGGCTGGGGGCCGAGCACCTGCCGCATCACCTGCGCAAGGGCGAGCAATGCGCGCCCGCCTATCTCGCCATCAACCCGCAAGGGCTGGTGCCGGCGCTGGTGCATGATGCTGGCACGATCCTCACCCAGTCGGTCGCCATCATCGAATGGCTGGATGAGACCCACCCCAATCCGCCGCTGCTGCCGAAGGACAGCTTGCGGCGCGCCAAGGTGCGGGCATTTGCCCTGGCCATCGCCTGTGACACCCACCCGGTGCAGAACCTGAAGGTGCTGGCGCGCCTGCGCGAGCTTGGGCTGGCGGAAGAGAAGGTCCAGGAATGGGCCGCCTGGGTCAATCGCGAGGGGCTGTCGGCCTGCGAGACTCTGGTGAAAGACGAGCCGGGGCCGTTCTGCTTTGGCGATGCGCCGACGCTGGCCGACCTCTGCCTGGTGCCGCAACTCGGCAATGCCCGCCGCTTCGGCGTCGACGTCTCGGCCTATCCGCGCCTGCTCAAGGCGGAGGCCGCGGCGAAGGCGCTGCCGGCCTTCGCCAACGCCGCGCCGGAGAAGCAGCCCGATGCCGAGTAAGCCTGTTCCTCCGATCACGATGGACGCGGTTTATGCCGCGCCGGGCTATCTGTTCCGGCGCATGCAGCAGATCGCGGTCTCGATCTTCATGGAGGAGTGCAAGGCGTTCGACCTGACACCGGTGCAATATGCAGCGCTGGTTGCGATCCACACCCATCCCGGCATCGACGCGACCCGGCTGTCGGCGGTGATCGCCTTCGACCGCTCGACGCTGGGCAGCGTCATCGAGCGGCTCCAGTCCAAAGCCTATATCGAGCGTAGGCCGGCGCCCGAGGACAAGCGGATCAAGCTGCTCTATCTGACGAGGCAAGGTGCCGCGATCCTCAAGGACATCATCCGCGCGGTCGAGCGTGCGCAGGCGCGCATGCTGGAGCCGCTCAAGCCCGCCGACCGCAAGACGCTGTTGACGCTGCTCGTGCAGCTCGTCGATCTCAACAACGAAGCCTCCCGCGTCCCCCTGCGCGCCGAGGACGCGCTGGAGCACCTGGGCAAGGCGGGTTGAGGGTGGGTGAGTGAGGCTGCACTCGCGCTTCACCCACTGCCGTCGTCCCGGGGCGCGCTCTCGCCGTTCTTTTCCGCCGCGTAGCGCGCCATGAAGGCCGGCGACATATGGCGCAGGCGCGCATCGTCGATCCGCCCGGAGCGGGTGATGTAGCTGTAGGCAAAATCCATCAGGTCGAGCTTCATGTGCTCGGCAAAACGCTCGTACCAGCCGGCCGAGGTGCGTGCGGCGTCGACGAGCTTCTGCACGATCGGCTTGCGCTCGGCCTGGTAGCGCTGCAGCGCGGTGGCAAGATGCGCGTCGGATTCCAGCGCCCTCACCAGCGAAATCGCGTCCTCGATCGCGAGTCGCGTGCCCGAGCCGATCGAGAAATGCGCCGAGTGCAAGGCGTCGCCGATCAGCACCATGTTCTTGAACGACCAGTGCTCGTTCCAGACCCAGGGGAAATTGCGCCAGACCGATTTGTTGGAGACCAGGCAGTGGCCGCCGAGCGTGTCGGCAAAGATCTCCTCGCACACGCCCTTGGACTGCTCCACGTCCTTGTAGGCAAAGCCATAGGCCTGCCAGGTGGCATGGTCGCACTCGACCAGGAAGGTGCTCATGGTCGGCGAGTAGCGGTAGTGATGGGCGTTGAAGGCGCCGCGATCGGTCTTCACGAAAGTCTGCGACAGCGTGTCGAAGCGTTTCGAGGTGCCGTACCAGACGAATTTGTTGGAGGAGTAGGACAGCGAGGTGCCGAAATCGCCTTCGAACGAGCGGCGCACCAGCGAGTTCAACCCGTCGGCGGCGACGATCAGATCATGGCCGTTGAGCTGATCGATGGAATGGATCTGCGTGTCGAAGCGCGGCGTGACGCCGGCATCGAGCGCACGCTGCTGGAGGAATCTCAGCAGTTCGAGCCGTCCGATCGCGGAGAAGCCGACGCCATCGATGGCGACGCTGTCGCCATGCAGGTTCAGCGTGATGTTCTCCCAGCTCTCCATGTGCGGGGCGATCGCGTCGACCGTCTCGGGGTCGTCGGAACGCAGGAACTCAAGTGCCTCGTCGGAGAACACGACGCCAAAGCCCCAGGTCGCGTCGGCCGGGTTCTGTTCGAACAGGTCGATCTGGTCCTCGGGGTGGCGCTTCTTCCAGAGATGGGCGAAGTAGAGCCCGCCAGGCCCCCCGCCGATCACGGCGATCTGCAACGTCGTCCTCCCTGATTGACGGTATGCTTACTATCCCGAGCTTCACTCCGTGGCGTCATTGCCTGCGCACGCCGCCAGCGATCGCCGCGCGGAACTGGCCATGCGCGGCGTTGTGCGATCCTAGCGCGATCCTAGCGCGCGGCGAAGGGGGCCAGAACCTCTTTGCAGGCGGGCGACAGCGAGGCCGCGTTGGTTGCAAGGCACTGCGCGATGCGGCCGCCGCCCGGTGCCACGCCGGCGCACAATGTCCGGACATCGCCGCCGCATGCCGAACGCACGATGAGCAGTTCTTCGCGTGGCCGCAAGGGCCGCAGCACGATCACCGTTGGCGCTGCAGCAGGTGCGGCCGCCGCCGGGGCCGCGCCCGCAGGCGCCGCGGCGGCCGGAGCGCCGCCACCGCCGGTCGCGGCGCTCACCGCCTTCGCGCAGGTGGGCGAGACTTTCGCCTTGTTCTTTTCGAGGCATTCCAGCGCAGGCGCGCCGCCGGGCGGCACACCGGCGCAGACTTTTGGATAGTCGGAGCGGCAGGCGCTCTTGATTGCGGAGACTTGTGCGCTGCTCGGCTGCTTGGCCGCGGCAGCCTTGGGCGTCTCGGCTTTGGGTGCTTCGGTCGTGGCGGCCGGCTTGGCAGGTTCGGTGGCCGGCGCGGACTCAGCCTTCGGTGCGGCCGGCGCAGCCTCGGTCTTTGGCGCAGCCACCGGTTCGATCGCGCGCACCGCGCTCTGGCAGGCCGACGACAGGCTCGACATGTTCTTGTTTAGGCATTGCAGCGCCTCGGCGCCGCCCGGTGTCACGCTCGCGCAATGCGCCTGATAGTCGGCCCGGCATGCGGAGCGGATCGCACTCTTCTGCGCGTCGGTCGGAGCCTGCGCGAAGGTCGGTGCTGCAGTTGCGAAGAGAGCCGCCGCCAGCAACGCGTTGCGCGCTGCGACAATTCTTGAGCTGTTGAACATTTGCGTCAATTTCCTGCCCTTGGAAGCCCATGCCTTGAAATCGGAGCTTCGAAAAAGTCATATGATCGCAATCGGCGCGAGGGTCATTTCGCGCGCGGCATCATTGGCTGCTTTGTCCTCTACCGCAAGTAGATTATGCCCGCGGAATGCGGCGGGACAACATCGTCAGAGTTTGACCATCCGCTTGCCGCGGTTCTCGCCCGCAAGCAATCCGATCAGCGCCCGCGGCGTGTTCTCGAGGCCGCTGATGATGTCCTCCTGCACCTTCAACTGCCCCGACTTGACCCAGGCTTGCAGGTCTGCGAGCGCACGCTGGCTCTGGTTCATGTAGTCCATCACGATGAAGCCCTGCATCACGAGCCGCTTCACCACGATCAGCCCGGGCACGCCGCGCGGACCATGCGCGGACGGCGCGCCGTCATATTGCGAGATCGCACCGCAGCAGGCGATGCGGCCGTAATTGTTCATCTGCGGCAGGCAGGCTTCCAGAATGTCGCCGCCGACATTGTCGAAATAGACGTCGATGCCATCAGGTGCGGCTGCGCGCAGCGCCTTGAACACCGCGCCGTCCTTGTAGTCGACCGCGGCATCGAAGCCGAGTTCCGAGGTGAGCCAGTTGCATTTGTCCGCGCCGCCGGCGATGCCGATCACGCGACATCCCTTGATCTTGGCGATCTGTCCGACGATCGATCCGACCGAGCCCGCGGCCGCCGAGACCACGACCGTCTCGCCCTCCTTGGGCTTGCCAATCTCCAGCAGGCCGAAATAGGCGGTAAGGCCGGCGATGCCGAACACGCTCAGCAGATGCGTCAGCGGCTCGAGCTTCGGCATTTTCGTCAGATGCTTTGCGGGCACCGCGGCGTAGTCCTGCCAGCCGGTATCGCCGAACACGATGTCGCCGGCAGCGATCCCCGGCGCCTTGGAGCTGACGACCTCGGCGATGGCGCCGCCGGCCATCACGCTGTTGGCCTCGACCGCGGAGCGATAGGTCGCGCCATGCATCCAGGCGCGGTTCGCAGCATCGAGCGAGATGTAGCGCACGCGCAACAGCGCCTCGCCGTCCTTCGGCTCCGGCACGGCGCCTTCGACCATCTTGAAATGCTCCGGTCCAAGCTTGCCGCTCGGCTTCTCGACCAGAAGAATCTGGCGATTGACGGTCCCGCTCATGGTCATTCCCTCTCCAATTGTTTGACTTTTATTGATGCAGATGCCGCGCAGAAAACATGCAAGCCGCATCCGTTGTGCGCTGCGTGAAAGCTAGATCGCTCCACCCTTTTTCACAACGGGAACATCCGGCCAACGCGGGCGCCGCCAAGCGTGTTGCGTCGCTGTCAAAATCTGCGACACTATGAAACGCCGGTGTACGTGGGGGTAAGCGATGTCGAACAGGTTTACGCAATACATTCTGGCCGCGATGGTGCTGGGCATCATTGTGGGGTCGGCGATCTACAATTTCATGCCCGACACCCGTGCCGAGTGGGCGGCCTCGATCAACCTGATCGCCATGATGTTCCTGCGCCTGATCAAGATGATCATCGCGCCGCTGGTGTTCGCGACCCTGGTCGGCGGCATCGCGCATATGGGCTCGGGCGCAAGGCTCGGGCGGATCTTCGCCAAGACCATGGGCTGGTTCGTCAGCGCCTCCTTCGTGTCGCTGATGCTCGGCCTCGTGATGGTCAACCTGCTCCAGCCCGGCGCGAACTTCCCCGGCACGCTGCCGGAGAAGGGGCAGTCGACCGGCCTGCCGGTCTCGGCCTTCTCGATCGAGAAATTCCTCACCCACCTGATCCCGACCTCGATCGCGGACGCGATGGCGCAGAACGAGATCCTGCAGATCGTCATCTTCGCCGTGTTCTTCTCGGTCGCGATGGGTGCGATGCCTGAGCGGTCGAAGCCGATCCTCGGCCTGATCGACGACATTTCCCACATCATGCTGAAGGTGACGAGCTATGTGATGCTGTTCGCGCCGCTCGCGGTCTGGGCCGCCATCACCGCCACCGTCGCCAAGAACGGCCTCCTCGTGCTGTGGAAGCTCGTCGTGTTCATGGGCGGCTTCTACCTGTCGCTCATGATCCTGTGGGCCATCCTGATGGTCGTCGGCTTCATCGCGATCGGACCGCGCTACAGCCATCTCCTGCGGCTGATCCGCGAGCCGTTGATGATCGCGTTCTCGACCGCGAGCTCGGAGGCCGCCTATCCGAAGACGCTGGAGGGCCTGACCAAGTTCGGCGCCTCTTCGCGCATATCGAGCTTCGTGCTGCCGCTCGGCTACTCCTTCAACCTCGACGGCACGATGATGTACTGCACTTTCGCGAGCATCTTCATCGCGCAGACCTATCACATCGAGATGTCGCTCGCGACGCAGCTCGCGATGCTCGCAACCCTGATGATCACCTCCAAGGGCGTCGCCGGCGTGCCACGTGCCTCACTCGTGGTGATCGCCTCGACGCTTTCCCAGTTCGGCATCCCGGAGGCGGGCCTGTTGATGATCATGGGCATCGACACCTTCCTCGACATGGGGCGCAGTGCCACCAACGTGATCGGCAACTCGCTCGCCACCGCCGTGGTCGCGAAGTGGGAAGGCGAGCTCGGGCCCGAGCATGCGCTCGGACCGGGCGAGGCTCCCACGCCGGACATGGTGCCCGGCGAAGTGCCGGCGATGGCCGGCCACTGACAGGAGTGCGTCATGCGCCTGACATCGGCGATATCGGCGGGCCTGTTGCTGGCATGCGCGCTGGCAACCGGCGCCTCGGGGCAGACCGGTGGCAGTGAAGGGCTCAGCCCGACGCTGTCAGCGATCAAGAGCAGTCACGTCGTCCGGCTTGGCTATCGCGAGAGCTCGCCGCCATTCTCCTTCCTCGACCAGGCGGGCCGGCCGATCGGCTACAGCCTCGAGCTCTGCGAGGCCATCGTGGAGGAGATCGGCGTTGAGGTCGACGATCCCGATCTCAAGATCGAGTACGTCAAGGTCACCTCGGACGACCGTATCGATGCCGTGCTTCAGAACAAGATCGATCTCGAATGCGGATCGACCACGGCGAACGCCGAGCGCGCCAAACGGGTCGCGTTCTCACCTCTGATGTTCGTTGCCGGCACCAAGCTGATGGTGCCAAAGGCGTCCACCGTGTCTGCCGTCACCGACCTCAAGGGCAAGACGGTCGTGGTGACCAAGGGCACCACCAACGAGCAGGCGATGCACGCGGTCGACAAGAAGTTTTCGCTCGGCCTCAACATCGTCACCTCGCCCGATCACGAGCAGTCGTTCCAGATGCTGGCCGACGGCAAGGCCGACGCGTTCGCCACCGACGACATCCTGCTCTACGGCCTGATCGTGCGCCACAAGGCGCAGGACAAGTTCCGCGTCACCGGCGATTATTTGTCCTACGACCCCTACGGCATCATGTTCCGCAAGAACGAGCCGCAACTGTCGGCCGTGGTCGACCGCACCTTCCGCAAGCTCGGCTCCAACCACGACCTCGTCCCGCTCTACAACAAATGGTTCGTGGCGCGGCTTCCGACCGGCGAACGGCTCAACGTGCCGATCTCGCTGCAGCTCGAGGAAGCCTTCAAGGCAATGGACGATTCGCCGGGCGCGAATAATTAGCGGCCACGATTGAGCAGCAGTCGAGCCTCACGCTCGCTGCTGTCCCCTCTCCCTTTGTGAGGGGAGAGGGCCGAGCGGCCTGACGTGCCGGCAATTTAACGGTCGCGACGTACGAAACGAGCCTTTACCGCCGTACCCCGACGCGATTGACGCCCCCATTCCAATTGCCTGGACCGGCCGTGCCAGCGCGGACCGCGGCACGTGCCACCGGCCGGGGCCTGAGCACGACGCCTGCTCTTGCGACGCAACTGGGCGGATAATCAATGTACTGGCAGTACACGACCGCTTTGGCTGGTGCTGGATTGAGAGTGACGCCGGCAAACCCTAACAGGGCGCTGGCAGCAATTCCCGCAACTGTGACGGACTTGATCGAAAGATGCTTCCTCCGATGCATGGTGATCCTCCTCCTCGGCGTGCGAAACTACGGCAGCCATGTGCGGCCGAACCTAACGTGAGGACCAAGGGTCAGCCGACCTTGACGTAGATCAACGGTGCGCGGACCTGTCGCCGCTCTGGTTCAACGGCAGGCCAGCCTTCGCTCAACGGCCGGCTATCCAAACACCCGGTCCAGCGCCGCGTCGTACGTCGCCTGCACCAGGTCAGGATAGAGCTTCCCCAGCGCCTCCATCATCACGCCGGAGTTGATCTCGAGCACCTGCCACGCGCCATCGACGCGGACGAGGTCGATCGATGCGAAGGTGATGCCGACGGCGCGGGCGGCGTCGATGGCGAGTTTTGCGCAGGCGGTGCGGAGCTCGCCGTCCGCGACGAGGACAGGCTTTGCGCCGGCATCGAGATTGTGACGCCAGGTGAGGACCCGCCGCTCGCCCTTCGGCACGACGGCGTCGAGCGCGCGCGTGTCGAGGTCATCCAGCTTCACCTTGGGCATCGCGGCCGCCAGTTCGCGCAGGGTCTGGACGCCGTCGCCGGTGACCGACGGCCGCTCCTTGCCATAGACCGCCATCGGCGTCTCATCGAGGAGAATGACCCGGACCTCGTCCTCGATCTCGACATAGGGCGCGATCACCAGGCCAAGGCTCATCGCGAAGATCTCGCTCACGGCCTGTTCGAGCTCGGCGCTACCAGTCACCTTGATGACGGAGCGGCCAGCCGTGCCCTCGTTGGGCTTCACCACGAGCCCTTGCGGGTTCTGCAACAGTAGCCGAAGCATCGCCTCCCACCAGCGCGGCCCGGCGATTTGCTCGCCGAGCTTCGGATTGAGGAAGAGGTGATGGGCGATAGCGGGCACGCCCGTCAGCGCGAGCACCTCCGATGTTGCGGATTTGTCGTTGGCGAGGCGATGTGCAATCGCGCTGTTGAGGCCGATGTCGTAGCCGAAGGCGAAGCGGCGGGTCTTGCCCCTATCCATCGCGATCAGCCAGCCGTCCGCGCGCACGTCGATGGCGATGCCATGCCGCGCGCAATAACTCCGTATCGCCTGGACGAATATCCGTTCATTGCTTGGCATCGTGCTTGTCCCGCCAAAAGGTCGCTTCATGCCGGAATCGGCGGTCTGCCATGGCCGAAAGCAGAGCTATTCTTAATGAATTTCTCGCGAGCGAAATGGAAATTAAGTGCTGCTAGGTGCGCCATTTGGGCAAAGAAATTGCTGCAATGCGGCCCGGAAAGAGAAGATCGTTAATTATCCTGACAAATCAACGGGAAATGCCGGTTTGATCGGCATCAATTGCTGCGCAAACGAGGTTGATTATTGACCTCAATGGCGTACATCACACACGCGAAATCATCCGCCATGACAGTGGTGTTCGCCCCACGTCGAAGGGGCCGGGCAACGCTTTTGTTCTAAACCGTATATATTCGGAATATCGAAACACATGAGCGCGTTTTATCGAGAGAAGGTCCTTTCCGTTCAGCACTGGACCGATACCCTGTTCAGCTTCCGCGCCACTCGCGACACCGGCTTCCGGTTCCAGAACGGCCAGTTCGCGATGATCGGCCTCGAAGTGGACGGCCGTCCGTTGCTGCGCGCCTACAGCATGGCGAGCGCCAATCACGAGGAAGAGCTCGAGTTCTTCTCGATCAAGGTTCAGGACGGCCCGCTCACCTCGCGCCTTCAGAAGATCAAGGAAGGCGACACCATCCTGGTCGGCCGCAAGGCGACCGGCACGCTCGTTGCCGACAACCTGATTCCCGGCAAGCGGCTTCTGCTGCTGTCGACCGGCACCGGCCTTGCGCCGTTCGCGAGCCTGATCAAGGACCCCGACGTCTATGACCGGTTCGAGACCATCGTGCTGGTTCACGGCTGCCGACAGGTCTCGGAACTCGCCTATGGCGAGCAGCTCGTCGCGACCTTGCGCGATGACGAATTGTTCGGGCCGATGCTTTCCGAGAAGCTCGTCTATTATCCGACCGTGACCCGCGAGCCGTTCCGCAACCGCGGCCGCATCACCGACCTCATCAACTCCGAGCAGCTCTTCAACGACATCGGCCAGGCCCCGCTCGACATCGCAACCGACCGCATCATGATGTGCGGCAGCCCCGGAATGCTCGAAGAGCTCCGCGGCATGTTCGAGGGCCGCGGCTTCACCGAGGGCTCCGGCAGCGAGCCCGGCCATTTCGTGATCGAAAAGGCCTTCGTGGAGCGCTGATCTCCGCGCGGAGAGTGGTGCCCTTTTCGCGCCACCCTCTCCACTGTCGTCCCGGACAAGCGAGCATAGCGAGCGCCGTTCGGGGCAGCTCCCGCCGTCTCTATCCGATCCGATCTATTGCACCGCAGCATCCCGCCTGCCCGGCGGATTGATTTGCGCTGGCCGAATTCGGTAGCCTGATACGGAAGCCGCGTCATATCCGTATGAAGGCGCAGGCGTATAGTACCCGTCAGCCCGACGAGAGGATGTGATCGTGTCCAACGTCAACAAAGCGCACAACCAGCCCAGGGGACCTCTCGAACAGGGTGTCATGGAGACCCTGCTGCTCCCGTTCTCGCCGCGTTTCATCGTGCTGACGATCTGCGCGGTCGTCACCGCGCTCCTGATCGGCATCGGGCTTGCCGACCGCAGGGTTTTCGACATCCTGATCATCCCCATCGTGATCTTCGGCGGGCTCACGCTGCTCGGCGTCCGCGATCTCCTGCAAAAGGGCCACGCGGTCCTGCGCAACTACCCGATCTCGGCGCATATGCGCTTCCTGCTCGAGGAAATCCGCCCTGAGATGCGGCAGTATTTCTTCGAGAGCGAGAAGGATGGGATGCCGTTCTCGCGCGACACCCGCGCGGTGGTCTATCAGCGCGCCAAGATGCAGCTCGACAAGCGGCCCTTCGGCACCCAGGAGGACGTCTATCGCGAGGGCTATGAATGGATGCATCACTCGGTCTCGCCGAAGACGCGGACCGATGAGAAATTCCGTATCACCATCGGCGGGCCGGACTGCGCGAAGCCCTATTCCGCATCGGTGTTCAACATCTCGGCCATGAGCTTCGGCGCGCTCAGCCCCAACGCCGTGCGCGCGCTAAACGCCGGCGCCAAGATGGGCGGCTTCGCCCATGACACCGGCGAGGGCGGGGTCAGCCCGTATCACCGCGAGATGGGCGGCGACATCATCTGGGAGATCGGCTCGGGCTATTTCGGCTGCCGCCATCTCGACGGCAGCTTCGATCCGGACGCCTTCGCCAGAATCGCAACTGAAGACCAGATCAAGATGGTCGAGCTCAAGATCAGCCAGGGCGCCAAGCCCGGCCATGGCGGCGTGCTGCCGGCGGCCAAGGTCTCTGAAGAGATTTCAAAGATCCGCGGCGTCAAGATGGGCGAGGACTGCATCTCGCCGGCCTCGCACCGCGCCTTCTCCACCCCGATCGGGATGATGCAGTTCATTGCCGAGATGCGAAAGCTCTCCGGCGGCAAGCCGGCCGGCTTCAAGCTGTGCATCGGCCACACCTGGGAGTTCCTGGCGATCTGCAAGGCGATGCTTCAGACCGGCATCTATCCGGATTTCATCGTCGTCGACGGCAATGAAGGCGGCACCGGCGCCGCGCCGCTCGAGTTCATGGATCATCTGGGCATGCCGATGCGCGAGGGCGTCAACTTCGTGCACAATGCGCTGGTCGGCATCAACGCGCGCGACCGCATCAAGATCGGCGCGTCGGGCAAGGTCGCGACCGCCTTCGACATGGCGCGCGCCATGGCGATCGGCGCCGACTGGTGCAATTCGGCGCGCGGCTTCATGTTCTCGCTCGGCTGCATCCAGTCCCTGAGTTGCCACACTGACCGCTGCCCGACCGGTGTCGCCACGCAGGACCCGACGCGTGCGCGCGCGCTCTACGTGCCGCTCAAGATCGACCGCGTGCACAACTACCACCACGCAACGCTGCACTCGCTCTCCGAACTGATCGCCGCGGCCGGCCTCGAGCACCCGCAGGAGCTGCGCCCGATCCACTTCACCCAGCGCACCGCGACCACCGAGGTGAAGTCGTTCGCGCAGCTCTATCCGGCGCTGCGGCCGGGGGAGCTGCTCGAAGGCACCGAAGACCCGCGCTTCCGCGATGCCTGGCGGATGGCGCGGGCGGATTCGTTCCAGCCGGTTCTGTGAGGGCCGGCCCGGTTCATGGATGCTCACGCCGCCGCCTGCTCACTCCTTCGGCTTGCCAAAATCTTGTCGATCCGTCGACCATCGAGATCGACGACTTCGAGATGCCAGCCGCCGAGGTCGAAGGCGTCGCCGACATCAGGCAGCACGTTGAAGTGTTGCAGCACGAGGCCGGCCACGGTGTTGTAGCGGTGATGCGGCGGCAGTTCGAAGCCGAGCAGCTCGCCGAATTCGTCGACCGGCATCCAGCCCGAGACCAGCAGCGAGCCGTCGGCGCGCGTGACGTAGGCCGGCTCCGGCGGGCCTTCTTCGGAGTGGAACGCGCCGACGATGGATTCCAGAATATCGGCCGCGGTGACCACGCCTTCGAAGGCGCCGTATTCGTCGTAGACGAGGCCGATATGCACTGGCGCCGCCTTCAGGATCGCCAGCACGTCGCGCGCATCGGCGGAGGCCGGAATCACCGGCGCGTCGCGCACCAGCACGCGCAGATCGGGCGTGCGCTCGTTCATATAGGCGACGAGCAAATCCTTGGCCTGGAGCACGCCGATCGGCTTGTCGCGGTCGCCATCGGACACAGGAAAGCGCGAATGCGGGCTTTTCGACATGATCTCGCGGATCGTCTCCGGCGCGTCGTTGAGATCGATCTCGTCGACCTCCGTGCGCGGCGTCATGACCGCGCCGACCGGGCGGTCGCCGAGCCGCATCACGCCCGCGATCATCTCCTTCTCGCCGGGCTCCAGCACGCCGGCGCTCTCGGCCTCGCTGACGAGGTGATGGATCTCGTCCTCCGAAACCGTCTCCTCCGCCTTGCCGCTGCGGCCGAGCAGCGTCAGGATCAGCTTGCCGGAGAGATCCAGCAACACCACCAGCGGCAGCGAGATCTTCGCGAGCCAGTCCATCACCGGCGCGACCTTGACCGCGATGCTTTCGGGATCGCGTAGCGCCACCTGCTTGGGCACCAGTTCGCCGACGATCAACGTCGCGTAGGTGATGAGGGTCACGACGATGCCGACGCCGACGATGTCGGCGATCCCTGACGAGAGGCCGAATCCGAGCAGCCATTGCGCCAGCCGCTGCCCGAGCGTCGCGCCCGAGAACGCACCAGAGAGCACGCCGACCAGCGTGATGCCGATCTGCACCGTCGAGAGAAACTTTCCGGGATTGGACGCCAGCGCCAGCGCGCGCTCGGCGCCGCGCACCCCCTTGGCCGCGAGCATCGAGAGCCGCGCCGGGCGCGAGGAGACGACCGCCAGCTCCGACATGGACAACAGGCCGTTAATGACGATCAGCAGGACGACGATGAGGAGTTCGAGCGAGAGCATTTTGCACGATGGTTGGAAAGGCTTCGGCCGGCGATCTGCCGGCCGCTCACCTCATGTATGAATGTCTTCATATATGAATGCGTTGGCCGATTTCGCCGGCCCTTGGCAAAATTGTCGCATCTTTCCGCTCTGTCCCGGCAGGCGCCGCCGGTCGGATGCGCGCGTCCATGCTGCCCAGAGCGCCTTCATGCACCAGCCCGGATTTTCGGAGCCAGGTTTCTGGGAACCCGTTTAGCCGACATTAATGATGCCTTCTCAATGTGACACATCCCGTTCGGTTTCAGGCCGTGTCTATGTATTGCCTGTAAACCTTGATTAACGAGGCCGTACGCATATTCGCACGTGTTGATCGCGCGATCGGCGGTGAAAACTTGACCGTCTGCTCCGATCGCAACATTTCGGGAAAACGTTTTCGCCGCAGCGACGGCAATCAGGGTAAAGATCATGCTCCGCCGCTCAGTGCTTCGTTTCGCGAGAGATCGGAAGGCCAACGTTGCCGTGATCACCGCGCTCACGATGGTTCCCATCGTCTTTCTGCTTGGCATGACGCTCGATTTCACCCAAGCGCTGCGCAAGAAGGCGCAGTTGGACGCGGCTGCCGACGCAGCCGCAATCGCAGCCGTCAGGCCCGCTATGCTGATGCAAACCCGCACGGTGGCCCAAGCCACCGCTAATGCCATCTTCATGTCGACGGCGAACAGTCTTGCGTCGGGGTTGACCGCGATACCCTCACCGACGATTACCGTGACTGACCTAGGACTTAAGCGCACCGTCAGTGTTTCGTATAGCACCGCATCCATCAACAATTTTCCCGCGGTGCTCATGAACACTACGTCGTGGCCGATCAACGGCTCGGCGACAGCGCAGGCGGCGAGCGCGCCCAACATGAATTTCTATCTGCTGATGGACGACTCGCCATCCATGGGGATCGGCGCGACCACGGCCGACATCAGCAATCTCATCACCTACACCGCCTCCAAGTACCAGTCGGCAAAAGCCTCGCAGAATTGCGGCTTCGCCTGTCATCAAACCAATATCGGTCACGACGGTGGGACCCAGGATAACCTCGCGATCGCACGATCCAGGAATATCACTCTGCGGATTGATCTCGTGACAAGTGCCGTCAACCAGTTGCTCAATACATGGTCGAACTGCCCGCAGTCTGGCGTTTCGGGGGGAGTCATGCAGTGCATGTCGGCCCTGAACAACACCACCTATCAAGCGGCCCTCTATACATTCGACTTGGGTTTGAACGCACTGGCGACGCTGACCACCCCGACGACGGCCGGAGCCCAAGTTTCCAACATTGCGTTGATGCCGGTCGCCTACCAGAACTGCGTCGTTGCGACAACGAACTGCAAGACCGACAATGGCACAGATATCGCCGGCGCGCTCACCAGCCTCAACAAGATCATGCCTACGCCCGGCCTCGGCAGCAACACGTCAGGAGATACGCCACAGGAGGTGGTCTTCCTTGTCACCGACGGCGTCGAGGACAAGATCGTCTCGGGCGCTTCAGCTTGCCCCAACGCGAGTCTCGCCTCCAACAATCGATGCCAGCAGCCGCTCGACACGACGATATGCACGACCATCAAGAACAAGGGCATTAAGATCGCGATCCTTTACACGGAGTATCTGCAACTCATCGCCAGTGCCACCACCGGTATCCAGACAACGGATTCCTGGTACATGAGCTGGATAGACAAGTACGACCAGCCTGATCCCTCAACCGGCACGATCGCGCTAAATCTCCAAGCGTGCGCCTCGCCTGGCTTCTACTCCCACGTCAAAACCGGCGGCGATATCAAGCAGGCGCTGACGGACCTGTTCATCAAGGTCGCCTCAAGTACCGCCAGCCTCACGCAGTAAGAAAGCGCCATGGCCCAGTTAGAAACCACACCAGGGAAAAGACGCCGCAATCATTTCGGCGCTTTTCTCAGGAACACCGAAGGCGCCACGGCGGTTGAGTTCGCGCTGATTGCCACGCCGTTTCTTGGCATCCTCGCTGCTCTCATCCAGACGTTCCTGCTTTTCTTTGCGCAGTCGATCCTCGAAAACGCCGTCCGGCAATCGGCTCGCCAAATTCTGACTGGGCAGGTGCAGGCGCAGGATGCGAGCTTGACAGCGGCCGCAGCCGCGGCCGCATTCAAGACTACCGTCTGCAATAATGCCACGGTCCTTTTCACCTGTAGCAGCACTAGCGGCCTGATGGTCGACGTCCAGGTCGCCAATAACTGGTCCTCCACCAATGTTGGCATGCCGACGCTGACCTACGACAGCAGTGGAAATGTCACCAATACCTGGCAGTTCAATCCCGGAACTGCGGGCGATATCGTTGTTGTCCGCGTGATGTATCTCTGGCCGATCTTCTTTGGGCCGATCGCTTTCAATATGGCAAACCAGCCCAACGGCTCCCGGCTAATCATGGCATCAGCCGCTTTCCAGAACGAGCCGGCCACTCCCTAGAGGTATCAGCCTATGACCAGCCTGTCATTTCGCGTAAGGAAATTTGCGACCGACGCCGATGCCGTGGCAGCGACAGAGTTCGCGATCGTGGTGCCGTTCATGTTGGTGCTGTTGGTCGGCGGCGTCGAACTCGCGACTGGAATGGCGATCAACGTCAAGGTCAGCGCGACGGCTCACTCCGTCGCCGATATGGTGACGCAGAACACGTCGCTCAGCACGGCCTCGATGCAGAACATAATCACCGGGGCGACCTCCATCATTGCACCGTATTCCGTCAATGGCAGCAGCGGCAACCCGATCCTGTCAGTCACGGTGTCCGAAGTCTCCAGCGATGCCAATGGCAACCTGACCCTTCGATGGAGTCAGTCGTATAACGGAACAACCTTCGGACAGGGAAGGACCGATTTGACGGGCTTGACAGTGCCCACATCGCTCAATGGAACGGTGGGCAACGCAAACAATCCAAACAATCAAAACGACCAGGTTTCGTTCATTGTGGGTGAGGTCTCTTATGCCTATACACCCAGTCTCGGGTTTACGATCAGCGGGACCGTAAATCTTCAAGACACCTATTGGAAGTTTCCGCGCTGTTCAACGAACAGCCCCACGAACTCGACTGGCCCTGCCTACTATGACGTCAAGTACACCAGCTCGACGACTACGTGTACTTGCCTCCAGCACCTACAGTATAAGACCTGCTAGTTTAGCTCTCCGAGAAGCAGCGGCGGCGTACCGCCCCTTCCCGGTGAAAGGCGGGCAGACGGCCGCCTCGCGGCCATCTCAGAACTCGCCGTGCAGCCGTCCCGAAAACACCGACACCGGCCCGCGGTCGGCGTTGTAGGCGGGGTTGACGATGAGCTGGTAGTCGGCAGTAAGGGTCAGCGACTTGTTCAGCGCATAGGCATAGTAGGTTTCGAGGATGCGCTCGTTTCGATAGTTGAGCGCGCCGTCGCCGACGAGCACGCCGAGACCGCCGGCGGCGAGGAAGTCGCGATAGTCCTGCGATAGCCCGTTGATGGCGCCGCCAATCCCGATCACGTCGTCGGGCCGGCCCCATTTCGTGCCCTTGATCGAGAGTCCGCCCGACAGGCTGCGATTGATGTCGGTGAAGGCGAGCGTCTCGGTCTTGCCGTCGTTCCAGCTCCAGCGGCCGAACAGTCCGACATCGTCGGTGAGCGCCTGCTCGAGGTTGACGACATAGCCGACCTTGAGGCGACCGCGCCGGGTCTGCGTGATATCGAGATTGAGCGCAGGATTATCCAACGTCTCGCGGAAGCTGCCCATATTGGCGCTGTCGACCCAGCCCATGGTCCTGAGCTTGCCGGGCTGGCCGAATAGCGAATAGCGCGTCTCGAGCTCGATGACGTATTGGCCGCGCTCGGGGATGTTGGTGTCGAAATGGTTCGAGTTCGATTCCGCGACCATCAGGAAATAGCCGCCGCGTAGCGCCCATTGCTTCTGATTGAGCTCTGCGGTGACGCCGTAGGTGAGACCGACCTTGTCAGCCGAGTAGTCGAAGGCACCCGGTGCCCAGATCGACCAGTTCATGAAGTCCTTGCGGGTATCCTTGGCGTAGGCATTACCGTCGAACACGTCGACCACTGCGAATTTGCCGGCTTGCAGCGTGAGGCGGGAGACGTCGACCTTCTCTGCAAGCTGCAACTGGCCGCTCGCAAGCTCCTCCTGCTCGCCGCCAAAGCCGAACGTCTGGCGCAGGAACAGGCGCGAGGTGTTGTAATGCGGGTAGGGGAAGTTCGACTTCTGCGCTTCGCCATTGGGAAAGCCGGCGGCGCCAACCGTGTCGTTCAATCCAAATCCCTGGAGCAGCTCGGGGTTGTAATAGACTTCGCCGCCGTCCCACAGCCGCGCGTTCAGGAACAGGCTGTTGCTCCAGGTTGCCTTGGCCTGTGCCGAGGGAGAAAGAGAGTTCGCCCCACTATAGAGCGCGGGGAATGACGGATAGCCTTGCGGCAGATAGGTGCTCTGGCCGTGAATCTCCCAGCGATCCGACTCGGTATCCGTGAGCGACGTCTTCGGGTCGTAGCCCGGCATGCCCGGCCAATCGACCTTGCGGTTGAGGCCAAGCCGGATCGATTGCATGTCGAGCGACGAGGATGAGTATTGGGCTCCGGATGAGAAGCCGATATTGGCGCCGTCGAAGCGGCTGTAGAGATATTCGAGCCGGGCGCTCCAATGTGGCGCGAAGCCATATTCGATGCCGGCACCCGCGATCCAGCCCGGCCTCGTGTTCAGGACCTTCTGGCTATCGCCCACGGCAGGCGCATCGAAATAGCGCTCGCCCATCCACGCAAAGCCGCCGGTGGCATAGACGAGCCACGGACCACTCGCATAGCCGACCCGGCCGCGCAGGCTTGCCGTGTAGTCCCATTGCTGCGCCACTGCGTTGGCCGGTGTTGCGAGCGAGGAGACGATCGAGTTGGAGGTGATGTAGTTGGGAAACGAAAAATCGCCTTCGACGCCGAGCAAGAGACCCGAGTTGAGCCGGTAATTGTAGCCGGCCTGCACGCCGCCGATCATGCCGCTGAAGATACCGCTGCCGCTGTTCGCCGTGCCGTCGTTCAGGGCGAAGTTGGACGAGCCGCGGCTGTAGCCGGCATGCGCGCCGATATAGAATCCGGTCCAGTCATAGACGGCCTTCAGCGCCGGCGCCTTCAGCGGCAGATCGGCCGCGTGGCCGTCAGCGGGGAGCGCCAGCATGCCGCAGGCGATCGCGGCGGCCGTGCGCAACAACCGGTGTCGATGTGCTCTCAACGTCAAAACGCACGCCCCCAAACGCGAATTGCCCCAACCGCGTTATCCCTGCCGATTCGCGGCCATCCTGTCATCAGGTCTAGGCAATCCACCCCATCGGACCAGATGATCCCGGCTGGAGGTGGTTTCTTCCCAGGTTTCTTGCCAAGTCCCTGCGCTTGTTGCGAACCTTATTGCGAATAATTCTCAATAGCAACAAGGACGGAATGTCGCAGACGATGGTTCGCATCCTTGTGTGACGGGACTGCAACAATTTCCGCCGCCAAAAAGGATGACCCCGTCCGGGGGGACAACCGGACGGGGTCGGGGGCACGACACGGGGTGGATGAGGCGCCCGTGTCGGACGCAGGATCCACTCAGGGATTGGGCCTCACGAACATAAGATCAGTAGCAAGACCGGACGCGGCCGAGGTAATGGCCGAAGGCGTCATACTGGGCGACCCAGCCGCAGCGGTGATAGCCGTAGTAATAGGGGTCATTGCTGGCGGCGATCGCAGTGCCGACGATGGCGGCGGTGGCGATACCGGCGCCGACGCCCCAACCCCAGCCGAGCGGCTTGGCCTGGGCGGTCGAGGTGGTGGACGCAACGCTGGCGGCAATGGTCAGGGCCGCGAGAGTAATGGCGGCAATCTTGGTCTTGATCGACATTTCAAACTCCATCCGGGGTGAGGCGGTCCGTTGTGGCCCGCGTGCTTAGTTGGACGGAGGCTCGTGCGTTCGGGTTCGAAGGGCGAAAAGCTGGCCCCCAAGCTCGAGCGATAATCCAGGAATTTCAAATAGATATGAGCTAGGCGAGGGGGCCTGACGCGAGCCTCTTCACGTCGAAGTTATCGACCTCGGCCAGCAGCTCGCAGAAGGCCTGTGCACCCCGGTCGACGAGCTGTTCGCCTTTCTCGGCAGAGGCCAGCGTCGCGTTGCCGACGGCGCCGCTCAGGTGCAGGTCCTGCGCCTGCCAGGCGAACGGTGCGGGCCGCTGCGTCGACAGCCAGCGATATTGCTGCTCCATCGCGATGCTGCTCGAAGCAAAATCTGCGATCGCATCCTTGCGCACCTCTGACGGATAGCGCGCCAGCATGATCGAGGTCTCGACCGCGCCGCCATGAATGCCGTGGCGCACTTCGTCGGCCGGAAACAATTGCTCCGCGCCAGAGAGCCGCGACCACGACGTCGTCACCACCAACAATTTCTGATGCGCGCGCAGATCCTGCGCCACCAGCATCATCGCCGCGCTGTTGCCGCCATGGCTGGTGACGATGACGAGCTTTTTCAGGCCCGCGCGCGCAACGTCCTCGCCGATTCCCGTCCACCTCTTCAGCGCCACCTCGGTCGGCAGCGTCTGCGTGCCCGGATAGTCGATGTGCTCGGTGGAAATTCCGATCCGCTCAACCCCCAGAAACGTGACCGGAAGATTTTCGGGCGCGAGCTCGCGCACCCGCGCAAGATACGCCTCTGCGATCAGCACATCCGTCTCGAGCGGCAAATGCGGCCCATGCTGCTCGGTCGCCGCCAGCGGCAAGACCGCGATCCAGCGCGCCGGTTCCGTGGGCGCCGCTTCGCTCCAGCGGATGTCGGTCCAGTCGCGGGAAGGTCTCATCGTGGTTTCTTTGCGCGAGTTTGTAACGTAGTAGTTTGGCGGTCTCGAGGGGACGTGGCCCGGCTGGCCGCGTCCCCGAAATTCTTGTGGTTTATCATGGTCCAGAACGATCGACGGAGTCCAATCATGCGCCCCCTTCATCTGCTGCGAGCGTTAATGGCAGGCTTGATGGCGGCATGCCTGTCGATCCTGCCGGCGCGGGCGGCGGAGACCCTGGACAAGGTCTCCTTCGGCACCAACTGGGTCGCCGAGGCCGAGCATGGCGGCTTCTTCCAGGCCGTCGCCGACGGCACCTACAAGCGCTACGGGCTCGACGTCACCATCGTGCCCGGCGGGCCCAACGAGAACAACCGGATGCTGCTGATCGCGGGCAAGATCGATTTCTTCATGGCCGCGAACACGCTGATGTCGTTCGACGCCGTCGCCAACAACGTGCCCGTCGTGACGATCGCCGCGATCTTCCAGAAGGATCCGCAGGTGATGCTGACCCAGCCCGATGCCAAGGTCGGCAAGATCGAGGATCTGAAGCCCCTGACGCTGTTCGTCTCCAAGGAGGGCATGGCCAGCTATTTCCAGTGGCTGAAGTCCGAATACGGCTTCAGCGAGAAGAACGTGCGGCCCTACAACTTCAATCCACAGCCCTTCATCGCCAACCCCAAGAGCGCGATGCAGGGCTATGTGACCTCGGAACCCTTTGCGGTGGAGAAGGCTGCGGGCTTCAAGCCCAACGTGCTGCTGCTCGCCGATTCCGGCTTCAACACCTATTCGACCCTGATCGAGACCCGCCGCGAGATCGTCGAGAAGAAGCCGGACCTCGTGCAGCGCTTCGTCGATGCCTCGATCGTCGGCTGGTACAACTACATCTATCGCGACAATTCCGCCGGCAACGCCATGATCAAGAAGCTCAACCCGGAAATGACCGACGAGCTGCTCGCCTATTCCGTCGCCAAGATGAAGGAATATGGCATCGTCGATTCCGGCGAATCCCTGAAGAACGGCATCGGCGCCATGAGCGACGAGCGCTACACCTCCTTCTTCGACAAGATGGTCAAGGCCGGCGTGGTGCGCTCCGACATCGACTATCGCAGATCCTACACGCTGCGCTTCGTCAACAAGGGCGTCGGCGCCGAGCTGCGTCCGAGCAAGCCGTAAAAGCGAGCCGATGGCGGACGTCCGAGCTTCGTCCGGGCGCGATGCCGAGCTGACGGCGCTGGCCGTCAGTCTGCGCGGCGTGACGAAGGCCTATGACAACGGCGTGGTGGCGCTGGGGCCGTTCGACCTCGCCGTGCGCAAGGGCGAGTTCATCTCCCTGCTCGGGCCGTCCGGCTGCGGCAAGTCGACGGCGCTGCGTCTGATTGCGGGCCTGAGCCCGCCGAGCACGGGAACGGTGCGGGTCTCGCGCCACGAGGGTGTGGCGCGGCCCGGGCATGCCATCGGTTTCGTGTTTCAGGAGCCGACGCTGATGCCCTGGACCAGCGTGCGCGAGAATGTGCGGCTGCCGCTGAAGCTTGCTGGCGTCGCCAGGGCCGAGGCGAACGCGCGCGTGGATGAGGCTCTTGCCAGTGTGGGCCTTGCCGATTTTGCCGGCGCCTTTCCGCGCGAGCTCTCCGGCGGCATGAAGATGCGGGTCTCGCTGGCGCGCGCGCTCGTCACCGATCCCGACATCCTCTTGATGGACGAGCCGTTTGCGGCGCTCGACGAGATCACGCGCTTTCGCCTCAACGACGATTTGCTCGCGTTGTGGCGGCGCTTGCGCAAGACTGTCATCTTCGTCACCCATTCGGTGTTCGAATCCGTCTACCTGTCGCAGCGCGTCGTGGTGATGACGGCGCGCCCCGGCCGCATCCAGGCCGACATCCGTATCGAGACCGTCGAGCCGCGCGGAGAAGAGTTTCGCACCTCCGCCGGCTATGCCGATTATTGCCGCAAGGTGTCGAGCGCGCTCGCGCCGTCCTATTCCGGGCAGTCGGTGCTATGAGCGCGGAGCCCGTCGTCCCGGTGAAACCCGACAACCGCGCCTTGCGCGCGGCGCGTCTCGCGCTTCCCCTCGTCCTCTTCGCGGCAGGTCTCATCGCCTGGGAGCTCGTGGTCCGCATCAAGCAGATCCCGCCTTATGTGCTGCCGGCGCCCTCGGCCGTGTTCCTGACCCTCGTCAAGGACTGGGCGGTACTGTCGCAATCGCTGGTCACCACCTTGCTCACCACGCTCGAGGGCTTTATCGCAGCCAGCCTCGGCGGCATCGCGCTGGCGCTGCTGTTCAACCAGTCGAGATGGGTGGAATATTCGCTGTTTCCCTACGCGGTCATCCTCCAGGTGACGCCGGTGATCGCGATCGCGCCACTGCTGCTGATCTATCTCGACCAGGAAACCGCCGTCGTGGTCTGCGCCTTCATCGTCGCGTTCTTCCCGGTCCTCGCCAACACCACGCTCGGGCTGAATTCGGTCGACCGCAACCTCGCCGGCCTGTTCCAGCTCTATGGTGCGTCGAAGCCGCAAACCCTGCGTTTTCTTAAATTGCCCTCGGCCTTGCCCTATATCCTCGGCGGCCTGCGCATTGCCGGCGGCCTGTCGCTGATCGGCGCCGTGGTTGCCGAGATCGCGGCGGGAACGGCCGGGGCCGGATCGGGTCTTGCCTACCGGATTGCCGAATCCGGCTACCGTCTCAACATACCTCGCATGTTCGCGGCGCTGCTTTTGCTGTCGCTTGCCGGGATTGTCATCTATGGGGTGCTGGCGTTAGTTTCGCACCTCGTTTTACGGCGCTGGCATGAAAGCGCTCTTGGAAAGGAAAACTGATGACGGCCGCTCCGATTTCGTCCGAGAAGATCGATCTTCTGATCTATGGGCCGGTGCGGCCGATCCTCGAAAATGGCTTCTCCGACCATTTCGTCGTGCACAAGGCTGAGACGCGGGCCGACCTCGAGCGCCTGACGCCCGCCGTCCGCGAAAAAATCCGCGGCATCGCCGTGACTTATCACACCGTGCGGGCCGACAAGGATTCGCTGTCGCATTTCCCGAAGCTGGAGATCGTGGCGAATTTTGGCGTCGGCTACGATCACGTCGATACGGCTTATGCGCGCGAACACAATGTCGTCGTCACCAACACGCCCGACGTGCTCACGGAAGAGGTCGCCGACGTCGCGATGGGCCTGCTGCTCGCCACGCTGCGCGAGTTCATCAAGGCCGACCGCTATGTCCGCTCCGGCCTCTGGACGACCCAGAACTATCCGTTGAGCGTCGGCTCGCTGCGCGACCGCAAGGTCGGCATTGTCGGCATGGGCCGGATCGGTCAGGCGATCGCGCGCCGGATCGAAGCCTCGCTGGTGCCGGTCGTTTACCACTCGCGCAATCCGTCCAAGGATGTTTCCTACAAGCACTATCCCGATCTGATCGAGATGGCGAAGGCCGTGGACACGCTCATGGTTATCGTGCCAGGCGGCGCGAGCACCAACAAGATGATCAACGCCGAGGTGTTGAAAGCCCTCGGTCCGCGCGGCGTGCTGGTCAACGTCGCGCGCGGCTCTGTCGTCGACGAGCCTGCGCTGGTCCAGGCGCTGAAATCCGGCACCATCCTCGCCGCCGGTCTCGACGTGTTCGCTGCCGAGCCGAATGTGCCGGATGAGCTCAAGACAATGCAGAATGTCATTCTGCTGCCACATATCGGATCGGCATCCGTGGTAACGCGGAACGCGATGGACCAGCTCGTGGTCGACAACCTCAAGACCTGGTTTGCCGGCAAGCCGCCGATCACCCCGGTCGCGGAAACTCCGGTGAAGAGTCGCGGATGACACATCTTCGGGTCGGTGCGTGGGCAATCGTCACGGCGCTCGTCGCCGTGACCGGTGTAGCGCAGGCGCAGGATACGACGACCCTGAAGAAGGACATGGTCGGGCAGTGGGAGCTGTCCACCACCGAGCGCAGCAAGACCTGCGTATTGACGCTGAAGGGCGACGCGGCTGGCCAGGCCTCGAAACTCGAGCTGGAGCCGGCCTGCAAGACCGCGCTGCCCTTCACCAAGGACATCACGGCCTGGAGCGTCAAAGGCCTCGACATCGTGCGGCTCCAGGATGCGACCGGCGAATCCGTGATCGACTTCACCGAGGTCGAGGCCGGCATCTTCGAGGGCTTGCGGCAGGGTGAGGGCGTCTACATCCTGCAAAACCTCGCCGCCGCCCGCTCGATGGCCAAGTCGATGGACCAGATGATCGGCGACTGGGCCATGGTGCGCGGCAACGGCCAGCCGGTCTGCACGCTCGTGCTGACCAACACCGAAGCCGGCCCGGATAATTTCCAGGTCTTCCTCAAGTCGAAATGCGACGCCGAGATCGCGCAGTTCAACCCGACGCAATGGCGGCTCGAGCGCGGCCAGATCATCCTGATGTCGAAGGCCGGCGAAGCCTGGCAGTTCGAGGCCGACGACAACGCGCAGTGGCGCCGCGTGCCCGACACCGCCGATCCCCTGATCCTGCTGCGGCAATAAATATTTGTTCGCGCATGTCGATCCGGCGCAGGCTGGATCGTCACTCCTATAGCGAGCCGGTTGCGCGGCCAAAACGGCTGCTCCTCGCCGCAACGGGAGTTCTTCATGCGCTTCATGTACATCGTCACCTCCAGCAAGCCGATGGCCGCCCCGAACCCGGCGCTGATGGAGGCCATGCAGAAGATATCCGAGCGCGAGATCAAGGCCGGGCGGATGATCGACAATGGCGGTCTGATGCCGCTCGCGACCGGTGCGCGGGTGCGGATCGCCGACGGCGAACTCAGCGTCATCGACGGCCCTTTCGTCGAGGCCAAGGAAGTGATCGGCGGCTACGCCATCTTCGAGCTGCGCGACAAGGAGGAAGCCGTGGCCATGGCGAGGGAATTCATGCAGTTGCACCTCGATCACATGCCGGATTGGGAAGGCACCTGCGAATTGCGGGCGTTCGCCACGCCCGACATGGAGGGGGGCTGCCGGCCCGATGCGCCGTCCAGGGTGGCCGCGGAGGCCTGATGGACATCACCGCTCGTCCCGGTCGGCGGCGATGACGGCCGCCGACATCGATCGTGCGATCCACGCCAGGATTCACGCCAAGGTTCACGCCAAGATTCACGCCACTTGGCGCATCGTGCAGCCGCGGCTGATCGCCACGCTGTCACGGATGCTGCGCGACGTGCCGCTGGCGGAGGAATTGACCCAGGACGCACTGGTCGCCGCGCTGGAAGCCTGGCCGCTCAGCGGCGTGCCGGACAATGCCGGCGCCTGGCTGGTTGCGACCGCCAAACGCCGTGCGCTCGACCATCTGCGCCGGGCCAGAATGCTGGCTCGCAAGCACGAGATGCTGGCGCGCGACCTCATCCAGGAGCAGGAGGCCGTGCCCGATTTCGACGCCGCCCTCGATGACGACATCGGTGACGAATTGCTGCGGCTGATCTTCACCGCCTGTCATCCGCTGCTGCCGCGGCACGCCCGCGCGGCGCTGGCATTGCGCATGATCTGCGGCCTGACCACGGATGAGATCGCCCGCGCCTTTCTGGTGCCGGAGGCAACCATTGCCCAGCGCATCCTGCGCGCCAAGCGGACGCTGTCCCGGTCGGGCCTCGCCTATGAGACCCCGAGCGGCGAGGCACTGTCCGAGCGTCTCGCTTCGGTGCTCGAGGTCATCTATCTCATTTTCAACGAGGGCCATGCGGCCTCGCGCGGCGAGGAATGGCTGCGGCCGCAACTCTGTGACGAGGCGCTGCGCATGGGGCGCGTGCTGGTCGGGCTGGCGCCGCTGGAGCCGGAGGCGCACGGGCTCATGGCGCTGATGGAGCTGAACGTCGCGCGAATGCGCGCCCGCGTCGGCGCCGATGGCGAGCCTATCCTGCTCATGGACCAGGATCGCGCGCTTTGGGATCGGCTCCAGATCCGCCGTGGTCTTTTGGCGCTCGGTCGCGCGCGCGAACTCGGCGGTGGCGGAAAATTCTACACGCTGCAGGCTGCCATCGTCGCCTGTCACGCCACGGCGGAGACGGCCTCGGCCACCGACTGGCGGCGCATCGCCGAGCTCTATGGACAGCTTGCAACGCTGGTGCGTTCGCCCGTGATCGAGCTCAACCGGGCGGTCGCGCTCGGCATGGCCGAGGGGCCACAAGCCGGGCTCGATCTCGTGGACCTGATCGCGGACGAGCCGGCGCTCAGAGCCTATCACCATCTGCCGGCCGTCCGCGGCGACCTGCTGCAAAAGCTCGGCCGCTTCGCTGAGGCGCGCGTGTCGTTCGAGGCGGCCGCATGTCTCGCCACCAATGCGCGCGAGCGGGCGATGATGGAGCGACGCGCAGCAGCCATGGCCGATCTCGACGGCACGGCTTGAGGCGCCCGCGCGACCTGCGCCGATCGCAGGCGATCTGCGCAGGGCCGACGCAAATGACGGTTGAACCTAGGCGGCGGCTTTGGGCCGACGCAACGCTTTTGCCATGAGTGCCTTGCGGTACTCGCTGCGGTGCATGGTCCGCACCTCGACATTTCGGAAATGGCGTTCCTTCGCGCGCGAGCCGTGGACCTCGTCCACGGATTTGCCGTCGCTCACGATCTGATAGCCGTTCTTCAGGGTCTGGAAGGGGCGCTTGACCTTCTTGAGATGGTCGAATTGCACTGATCCCGGCTTGTGGAAGGATTCGAAAAAGGCCGGGTGCACGAAATCGCTGACCTCGATTCCGTCGATCGAATAGACCTCTTCCTCGACCGCATCGCACATCTCGTAGGCGTAGAACTTGCCGTCATCGCTCTGGGCCCAGAGCTGGGCGCCGGGATCGATCAGCATCTCCAGCAGCTCGTGCGACGCCGTGACGCTGACCTTCTCGCCAGCGGCGATGGTGGTCTTGACGAACACCTTCGAGACCGGCTGTCCGTTCTTGGTGAGGTCGTGATAGCCCAGCGCATCCGCTTCGTCGGCGTCGTCGAGGAAGACGACCTGCCATTCGCCCGGCTTCGCCTTCTTGGCGACGTAGAGCTTGGCCGGATATCCCCAGATCGGAACGAAGTCGCGCTGGAGCTGCTTGGCCAGCGCCGCGACCAGCTTGGTCAGGTCGACGCCCAGCGGGGTCTTGGCCAGATTGACGAAGGCGATTGTCGGAAATTGTCCCTGATTGAATGCGGCGGCTCTGATGACCATGTGCTTCCTCCAAAAATGTTTTCGAAAAAATGCACGCAAGCGAAAAGGTAGTGGAAGTAAAACATAATACTATAGGTAGCGTGAGTTTGGCCTGTCAAGGGATGGCTGCCGATCTAGCCGGCCGTTCGGACTCCTGGAACCAGCCGGGCGCAATCGCCGTTGCCACGACGGTCACGATTGCGACGGGATCTTGCGATGGCCAAACGTGTGCTCGCGATCGGCATCGAGCCAGGCAGCGCGGATTACAGCGCGTTCCCGCAGCTCACGCCCGAGCTCGTGCGCAACTATATCGACGCGCAGCTCCTGCGGATCACTGGCCTCGGCTATGACGTCACGAGCTGCCTGATCGATCTCGACGAGACGGCGGAGGCGGCGGTCACGTCAGCCCTGCGCGAGGTGAGTTTTGACTGCGTGGTGATCGGCGCCGGACTGCGCGAGCCGAAGGAGCGCCTGCTCGTATTCGAAAGGGTGCTCAACCTTGTGCACCAGCTCGCGCCGAACGCTGCGATCTGCTTCAACACCAACCCGGGTGACACGGCCGAAGCCGTGCAGCGCTGGACCGCACCGTGACGGCGGGTTCCGCACCGGGTCGGTCGGCGTCGCCGGCATATTCAGCGTGCCTCGCTTCGGGGATGAAACCGAGGCCGGCCGAAACTGCCCGTGCTCGTCTTCCGGTAGATATTGGTTCCAGATTCAACCGGTTTACCAATTGTTAGGACGTACTCGCATAGATGGCATGAAGGCTCTAACTACAACCAAAAAGTTCCAGCGCGATACGCTGGGAGCATGCCCTGTGAATGTACCCGCACTTCTGATCGCCACCAGCATTGGTGTCGCATTTCTCACCGCCGAGTATGTCTGGTACTACCAGCCCCAATTGATCAATCCAGACCTCGTCCTCAATCTCGTCTCCATCGATCACGTGAAAGCCCGCGCCGCGGTTCGGCGCGTGCTGATCGATCCGGCTTCGGCGCAATTCGGCACATTGCGCTCGGTCGAGGCAGGCGCGTCGCGATATGTCTGTGGCGCCGTCAAGGCAAGGGACAAGTCCGGCCAGCTTGCCGACGCAGCCTTCGTCTACGTCGTGACCGTCGATTTTGCCCGCATCGACGACAATGATGGCCGGATTACGCAGCAGCCCACCGCGTTCAAGTCCTGCCCGATGACGGACGAGGAAACGGTCGCGCAGCAAGACGCGGCGATACCCGCCGGCGCCTTGTCGATCGCAAAGACCGTGCAGAAGGTCGTTCCCAATGTGGGGTCGCGGTCGGTGTCGACGCTGACAAAGCTTGCGCCGTCGGCAGCACAGGGATCGCCTGGAGGCGCGATGGAGCAGCAGCTCCGCCAGTTCGTGGGACAGACGACAAATGGCGTGTCCGTCCAGGAGGACGAACAACGTGGCGGACAGCAGGGCGCACTGCACGCAAGTCCGGCAGGCGAGGGAGCTCGGCCCGATGAGTCCGCGTGGCGGGTCGATCAGCCGCCGACCACATGGCCGACATTCCCCCCGGATCATCCGCTCGCCAGGCCGACGCGGAAACGAACGCCGACCGAGGTCGTTGCCTTGGCGAGAGATGTCGAGGAGCGCTGGGAGAAATCGCGGTCGCCCGGAAACGCGAGGATGCGACCGTCATCGGAGGACATCCAGGAGGCGTGCCGCGCATTGCTCACGATCGATCCCAAGGACAAGAAATATCCGAAGGCGTGGGCGGCCTTCGTGCGGCTGCGAAAGGTCGACCGGGACATGGTCGGTTGACGGGCGTGCGACCGCGCTGGGCTGCATCACTTCGGCACGGGCGAACCGTGGTGCTGGGCCACCAGCCATTTGCCGTCGACCTTGACGAAAGCGAGCGTCAGGCGGAAGGGCAGCACGGTGCCGTTGGCGAGCGTGAAGTCGGCGAAGCCCGAGCTGAGCACGACGTCGGGGCCGGTCGCGATCGCCTGCTGATCGCCCATCTTGACCTTGATGCCCGCGGGTAGCTTGCTGAAATAGGCGCGAACGCCGTCGGTGCCGGTGAACAGCTGCGCGGTCGAGCCGAACAGCATCGCGTCCTTGGTATAGAGCGCGGCAAACTTGTCGGCATCTCCGGCATTGTAGGCCTGCTCCCAACTCGCCCGCGCCGCCACCGCATCCTCGTTCGGTCCGGCCTTTGCGGAGGAGATCGTCAGCAGCACCAGGCCGATCAGCACCAGAAATCGACGGATCATGTCGTTATCCCTCAGAAATGGCATTTGGAAATTCTCGGCCGCCCGTTCGGCCCGTGCAACCTGTGCTCTGTAGCACGCGCGTTCCCCTGCCGGTACGAAATCCAAGGCCACGGCGACATCGCATAGCGCCTCGCGCCTGAAAGGGCGTGATTGTTCTGGCCCGAATCCGCCGCCGACGATATGAATGCCGGCGTCACACTGGAGGATCGAGATGCTTCGAGGATTTGGAATGGCGGCCTGCCTGGCGGTTGCGACGCTGGCCCCGGTACATGAGGCTGCGGCGCAGGACGCCATTGGCGGCGCGATCGTCGGCGGCGTCGGCGGCGCCATTCTCGGTGGCGCGATCGGCGGCAGCCGCGGTGCCGCGGTCGGCGCGATCGTCGGCGCCGGCACGGGCGCGGCTATCGCCTCCGAAGGCGAGCGCCGCCGTTCCGGCTACTACGCCTATCAGCGCGGCTGCTACATGCAGCGCCCCGACGGCGCCTATGTGCGGGTCGATCCGCGTTATTGCTACTAGAGCGACGGCGTCGCTCGATCTGAAGCCGGCGTCTGGTGACGCCGGCTTGGAAATTTGAGTCGCCAGGCAACGCTCAAGGTTCGCCTCGCCGCGAGGTGTTCTGGCAGCGAGCGAAGCCGATCTCCCGCGAGGCGCACGCGATGATACCGCCTCGCGAGGGCTATGCCCCCACCTTTGCCAGAACGTCCGCGCGCAAAAAGCGCTCGATGAACAGCATGAACAGCACGGATGGCACCAGGAGGATCAGTGCCGTGATCGAGGCGACCTGGTAGTTTCCGCCCATCGCCGCATTGTAGAGCAAAAGCGGCAGCGTCGTGACTTGCGGAACGCCGACGAAGAACGTGCCGGTGAACTCGTCCAGTGATTCCAGGAAGACGAAGATGCCGCTGGCGATGACACCCGGCGCAGCCAGGGGGAGCGTCACCGTGAAGAAGGTGCGCAGCGGCGAGGCGCCGATGTTCCGGGCCGCGAGTTCGAGATCCCTGTCGACTGCCGCGAAAGCTGCGGCCGCGATCCACACGGAATAGACCAGGCCGTGGGCGGCGTGCACCAGCACGACGCCGAGCACTGTGCCGTTGATGCCGAGACCATAGAAGATCCGCGCCACGTTGATGTATATCGCCACCGAGGGAAAGGCCTGGGGCAGCAGGAACACGATCATGAACAGCCAGCGCATCGGCAGCTTCAGGCGCGCCAGCGCGTAGCCGGCCGGCACGGAGAGCGCGAGTGCGACGACAACTGTCAACACCGCAATCGAGACCGAGGTCCCGAGCGAGGCCATGGCGTCGCCGGTCGGGCGGAAGACCTGCTCCCAGTAGCGGGTGCCGTAGGTGACCGGCAGCTTGTAGGGTGTGTACCAACGCTCGGCCACCGACCACAGTGCCAGATTGGCGAGCGGACCAATCAGCGCAAAGGCGAAGGCCGCAAGAAGAACGCCTGCCAGCGCAGCGCGCAGCACGGATGCGACGCGGTTCATGGCGCGCCCTCCTTCGCCATGCCGTGTCGGAGATAGAGGATCGCAGCACCGGCGCTGATCAGGTAGGTGATGACGCCGAGCGCATTCGCCGTGGCATAGTCGCCATAGGCGTTGATGCGGAAGGCCATGTCGACGGTCAACATGGTCGGTTGCGAACCGGCCACCATCATCGGCACGGAGAGCACCGAGAGCATCGTCACGAAGGACAGGACGAGCGCGACGAGCAGCGTCGGCATCACCTGCGGCAGCGCCAGCTCGATCAGAACCCTGAGCCGCGAGGCGCCGAGATTGCGCCCGGCCTCGAGAGTCGCGCGGTCGAGCGAGGCCAGCGCGCCGGCCAGCAGCAGGGCGACGAACGGGGTCTGCTTCCACACGAAGGTGATGATGATTCCGCGCCAGTCGAGATAGCTCGCCGCCTGCAACGGCTCCAGCAGGCCGAGCGAGACGAAGGTGTTGTTCATCAGCCCGTTCTTGGCGAGGAAGGTGCGCATGCACTGCGCGGCCACGATGAAGGGAATGAACAGGGGCCAGCGGTAAAGGGCGCGGAGCGCTCCGACGACCCACGGGTTCTCGCCGAGCGTCAGGGTGCCGGCGATGGCGACCGCCGCCACCGCCGTCAACGCGCAGGAGGTCACCACGATGACGATCGTGAAGACGACGTCGCCGGAATAGAGCTCGAAGGCCTTGCCGAAGGCCTGCAGGGAGAACCCGCCCTCAGGACCGGTAAAGGCCGAGACGAGAGAGAAGCAGAGCGGGTAGAGGAACAGCCCCGCGACGAGCGCGAGACCCGGCGCGATCAGCAGCAAGGCGAGCTGGCGTGGGGACAGGCTCATGATATGCCGCGGCGTTCCGAACGCCATCTCGCCAAGCGCGCCCCTCAGTTCGCGACCTTCTTCTCGTAGCCCTCGAGGATGTCGTTGAAATAGGGCGCGATCGGGAAGGGCTTCGCGTTCTTGGACAGGTCTGCCGGGGTGATGTCGGTGAAGAGCTTGTCCCACGCCGTCTTGTCGAGCTTGCCTTCGAGGTTCTTGGCGTCGATGCCCGGATACCAGTTGAACTTCTTGACGATGCCGTCCGCCTGGACCTGCGGGCTGGTGGCGAGCGCGATGAACTCCTCTGCGAGCTTCGGCTGCGCCGCCTTCTCCGGCACGGCGTAGTACATCGGCTGGCCGGGCATGCCGGGCGATGCGAGCTTGAGCTTCATGTTGGGCGGCAGCTTGCCGTCAGCCTGCCAGGAATAGAACATGTCGACCCAGACCGGGCCCATCGCGATCTCGCCGCGGTTGAGCATGTCGAGCGTGCCGGCATTGCCGGGCGTGATGACGATGTTCTTGTTGAAGTCCTTCAGCTCGCTGAAGGCTGCGTCCCACTTGGCCTTCTCGGCCGGATCATACGGCCCCTGAATCAGTTTGCCGGCGTCGCCGCCGAAGGCATAGATCCAGCCGGCGACGAAAGCCACGCCGGACATGCCGCCCTTGATGCCATTGTAGCCGAACTGCTTCGGATTCTTTTTCACCCACTCCTTCAGCTCGGCGAAGTTGTCGGGCGGGTTCTTGAGCATGTCGGCATTGTAGGCGAGCGCCGTCTGCGACTGGAACATCGGGATGACGTAGCCCGAGACGTCGGCGCCGAGCGAGTTCTTGGCGGTCTCGCTGGAAACCAGTTTCGCGGTGTCGACCTTGTCCGTGTATTTCGCGAGCAGCCCTTGCTTCACCATCGTCCCGGCGGCCTTCTGGTGGATCACCACCACGTCGAAATCGGTGGTCGCTGCGCCTTTCTGGGCGTCGAGCTTCTCAAAGATCTTCTGGGAGCCGGCATCGCCGGGACCGGTGCCGACCGAGACAACCTTCACGCCGGGATGGCTCTTCTCGAACATCGGGCCGAGATAGTCCTTGACGTAGTCGACCATATTCTGGTCGCCGGCCGAGGCGACATTGAGGGTCTGTGCGGCGAGGGGCGACGCTGACAGCAGCGCCGCCACCGAGCAGGTTATCGTGAGAATGCGCATGGGTCTGGCTCCTGGTCAGGCGGCGGTGGCGGCTTCGGCCGCGGGGAAGATGTGAAGGCGTCGTAACGGGATGCGGAGGCCGACGGCGGCGCCCGGTTCATGGCGTGTTGCGTCGTCGACCGTGATCTGCCGCCCGACCGCCTCGACGCGATAGCGATAGAGGCCGCCGGGATAGCTGCGCGCGGCGATGCGCCCGGGCACGAGGAGATCGCCCTGCGGCATCGCGTCGGGCGCCGCGAGGCTTGCGACGTCGTCGCGGAAATAGGCCACGGCCTCGCCCGTGGGCAGCGCCGTGGCATCGTCGTGCGCGAGCCGGGCGACCGCGGGGCCGGCACTGACGGCCGTCCCGTCCTCGTTGCGAGCGACATGCACGGGCAGGACGTTCTCGGCACCCATGAAATTGGCGATAAAGGCGCTCGCCGGCCGATCGTAGACCTCTTCGGGTGTGCCGACCTGGGTGATCCGGCCCGCCTGCATGATGACGAGCCGGTCCGCCATGGTCATGGCTTCCTCGCGATCATGCGTGACGTGGATGGCCGTGACGCCGAGCCGCTGCTGGATCGCGCGGATCTCGTGGCGCATCGCCATCCGGATCTTGGCGTCGAGATTGGACAGCGGCTCGTCCAGCAGCAGGATGCGGGGGTCGATCGCCAACGCCCGGCCGAGCGCGACGCGCTGCCGCTGCCCGCCCGACAGCGCCGTGACCTTGCGCTGCTCGTAGCCGCTGAGGCCCAGCATCGTGAGCAGCGAAGCCGCCTTGGCGGCGATCTCGGCTTTGGCGGTGCCCCGCAGCTTCAGCCCGTAGCCGATGTTCTGCAGCACGGTCATATGCGGCCACAGCGCGTAGGACTGGAACACCATCGCCATGCCACGCTTCTCCGGTGGCAGCAGGGCGACGTCACGGTCACCGACCATGATCGAGCCGGACTGCACCGGCACGAAGCCGCACAATGAGCGCAGAAGGGTGGTCTTGCCGCAGCCGGAAGAGCCCAGGAGAGCGGTGAAGCTGCCGGGGGCAAAGTCGAGGCTGATGCCGTGTAGGACCGGCGTGCCGCCATAGGCGACATGCAGGTCGCGCACCTGGATAGCCGCGCCGGCGCTCGACACGCCATGCGTTTCAGCCTGCACGATTCGTTCCCTCCACGCCGATGTCATTCTGCCAGAATGGAATTGTCCTTCCATTCCGCGACCGGCTTGGAATAAACGTAGCGATCCGTAGCGTGCTGATGCAACAGATTTGTGAACCCGAGATTTGTGAAGTCAGGATTTCTGAAACCAGGATTTGTGAAATCATGCCTGCCGACCAGCAATCGACCTGGCTCATGCCAAACAGTGACGACGAAGCCCTGCTCCCGTGGTTGATCCCTGATCTTGCGGAGTGCTTTGGCACGCCGGTGGCCATCGAGGTTGCTGGACGATGATGCCGGCCGAGCTCGCAATGCGGCGTTATGCCGTCCAGGGCCTCGTCGCCGAGGCCGGGCGCCTGGCGCTGGACTATTTTGGCAGGCAGGAAAGCCTCGGCGTCACCATGAAGGGCGCTCAGGACTGGCTCACGGTTGCCGACGGAGCCGTCGAGGATTTCCTGCGACAGCGGCTGGCCGTGCTCTTCCCAACTGACACGGTGATCGGCGAGGAGGGTGGCGGCGCAGCAAGCGATGCGGTCTGGATCATCGATCCGATCGATGGCACCATGAACTTCGCCCACGGCGACCGCAACTGGTGCATCTCGATCGGATTCCTGCTGAATCGCGTCCCCACCATCGGAATCGTGGCCGCACCGGCGCTGGACGAGCTCTATGTCGCCCAGCGCGGACAAGGCGCAACACTGAACGGGCGGCCGATCGCCGTCTCGGCCACCGAGGACCTCAAGCGCGCCTATGTCGAGCTCGGCTGGTCGACCCGCATTCCCTTCGAGCGCTATCTCGCCGTCCTCCAGCGCGGCAACGCCGCCGGCTGTGCGGTGAAGCGCTCCGGCTCGGGCGCGCTCGGGCTCTGCCATGTCGCGAATGGGCGCACCGACGCCTATCTCGAGCTGCACATCAATGCATGGGACGTCGCGGCCGGCATCGTCATCGCCGGTGAGGCGGGCGCATCGATCAATGATTTCTTCGCTGGCGACGGCATCAGCAACGGAAACCCGATCGTCTGCGCCACTCCCGCACTTGCTCCCCGGCTACGCGAGATCGCCGGAATTTCCTAAAGCGCGATGAGATTGGGATCATCATCGCGCTTTAGATTATTGTTTGAGCATGATCTCCGCGCAAACGCGTTCCGCGTTTGTCGCGAGGGAAAACCGCTTCACACTTTTCCGGATCATGCTCTAGCACGCGGCGCTCAGGGCTGCTTCTCCGGCATGATCTGGAGCAGCGGTTCGGGGCCGATCGAGATCTGGCCGGCGAATGGCCGGTCATGCGCGGCGATCAGCAGGACGGAAGCCGAAACGCCGGTCGCGAACAGCCCCATGGCGATTGCCGCCGCGAGGCGGTTGTCGCAATGGACGAGGCCGATCACCAGAAGCGCACACGTCGCCTGCAAATACAGGCACCACCATTTGACGGCGTTCACGGCGGCAAGGCTGATGATGATCCGCTGCCGGCGCGCATCCAGGGCCTGTTCGAGCGTGCTGATCAGCTCGCGCTGCACGGTTGCTTGCCCCGAACCCTGCGGCGTCATCGCGACGACGAGCTGCAAGGCGTCCGCGAGCGCCGACGGCGTCGCCTTCAGGGAGACCTCCCGCTGCGCCATCATCGGCCACTCCATTGTGACGGCCTGCCCGACATAGTCGCGCACCAGAGCGCGCAGGCGTGCCTCCTGCTCCGCCGGCAGGCCGGCGGCGAGCAACTCGGCGCTCCTCAAGGCGCTGGCCTCGCGGCTGACGGCAGCGCTGGCGCGATCGCTGTCGCCCCACACCTGCGCCGCCGTGAAGGCGACGAACAGGCCGAAGATGATCCCGAGCACCGGCAGCATGCCCGGCGAGATCGTCTTCAGCGATTTCGCGCGCGCCTCCGTCGCGAACACCATCACCGCCGCGAACAGGGCCGCGGCGAGAAAATAGGTGAAGCCGAAAATCACCAGCGCCATCCACGGCACCGGCAGGTTATGCAGCCAGTCGCTCATTTCATCTCATTACTTGCTTGGAAGCTCTTCAGATCAGTCGAATCGCTCGACGCGATTCCGCATGGTCACGATGCACGCCTCCGGTACGGCCTGTCCAGGCCGGGTTCATCGCTCGACATGGTCGATCAGCCGCGTGAGCAGGCGAAACAGCTGCCCACGCTCGGCCGCGTTTAGCGGCTCGAACGTTTCGGCAAGCACCTGGTCGGTCAAGTCCGAGCCGCGTTGCAGGGTCGCGGCTCCGGACCGAGTCAGGCTGTAGCTCACGATGCGCCCCCTGCCCGCCGAACGAATGACGAGGCCCTTTTCAACGAGGCGCGCTGCCAGCGCGCCGAAGGACTGGTCGGTCTGGAAGGTGTACTCCGCCAGGGCGTGCGACGACGCGCCAGGGTTGCGCTGGATCGCGCGAAGAGCATCCCACTGCGCGAGGGAAGAGCCGATTTCGGCGAGGCGCGCCTCGAACATCCGATGATGTCTGCTCTGGAGCTGTTTGATGGCACGCCCAAGCTCATCCAGGCGGATTGACACGATATAAACATCCTTATATAAATTACCTTATATAAAATCACGTCATCTGCCGGAGATGTCAATATGGTGCCGCAACCCACAGATCTGACGACCGCGGCGGCCAAGAGGGGATTGAAGGTCACGCAATTCGGCCGCGGAAGACCTCTCCTGCTGCTGCACGGAGGAGGCGGCATCGCGACGATCACATCGTTCGCCGAGGACATGGCGCAGTGCTTCAACGTCATCATGCCCACGCATCCCGGCTTTGACGGAACCGAGCGTCCTTCGGACATCGATGGCATCAAGGCGCTTGCCATGGGCTATGTCGATCTGATCGCGGATGCGGGCCTGAAGGGCGCAGTCGCCGTGGGCTTTTCGATGGGTGGCTGGATCGCGGCTGAAATGGCGGCCTCGCGTGTCGACGGCCTTGCCGGGCTCGTGCTGGTCGATGCCGTCGGCATCAAGGTGCCGGGCGAAACGGTTCTGGATGTGTTTGCGATCGCTCCGCCGCAGATTGCCGATTTCAGCTACCACCAGCCGGACAGATTTCGCATCGATCCGGCCTCGCTGAGCGAGGCGCGACGGCAGGCCATGCAATCGAACTTCGCCGCGCTGGCCTTCTATGGGCGTGCGCAAGACATGCAGGATCCCGATCTCGCAGCACGCTTGTCCGGCGTTGAGAGGCCGACGCTCGTCGTGTGGGGAGAAAGCGACCGCGTCGTCACGCCGGCCTACGGCCGCGCATTCGCCGAGGCCATTCCAGGCAGCCGTTTCGAAGCGATCGCCGCGTGCGGCCACCTGCCTCAAATCGAGCGGCCCGATGTGTTGAAAGAAATGCTGTCAGGCTTCGTTCAGGCGCTTTGAACTCCCAGGATCGATCTCCCAACGGCGCGGACCGCCGCGCGCAAAGCCGCCGCTCAGATCAGCCGTAAGCCGCGCAGGCTCGCATGCCCGCGCTTACCCACGATTCGGTCGTCAAGGCGGCATTGGAAAGCTCGATCGTTCGCATCATGAAGCGCTCTTGGTACATCATTATTTCAACCTTCGTCACGAGCGCTCTGAGGCCGTTCAAGCAACGGCCTTGTATTTCGAGGCTACAGCGTTCCAGAAAGTCAACGTGTAGGCCTGATCCAAAGCGACAGCGCGCGCGATCTGCTGATGTTTACGCAAGAAATCGTGCGTAAAGTCCGCTGCCCGCGGATCGATATATCCAATTCCGTTTGAAGTGCCGGATCCGAACGTCAACAACTTGGCAATCTCCTTCATCATTATAGTTTGGTGACGCCGTTCAAGACTCGGGTCGCGCCGCATCACCGCCGCGACGGCATCCGCCTGATTCTCAATCGCATGTTTCCAGCCGCGCAAGCTAGCTTGCAAGAAGCGTTGAACGACGTCGGGTCGCGTAGTTGCGAAGTGCTCGGAAGTGATGATGGTGTCGCGAGGAATAACGACCCCATATGCCGCAGGGTCGAGTATGACCAAGTCCGAAAATCCGCGTTCGCGGAGAGCTGGAAGTTGATTGTAAAATGTAGCCGCGGCGACTGCTACTTCCCCTTCGAGGAACGGCGTCAATGTCGCCGCCTGCATGACCTCGTTGACGCTTTCCAAGCCGATTCCATTTGCACGCAGAATAGCCCGAAGGATCAAGTGAATGCCCGTATACCACGTGCTGATCGTCTTTCCCTTCAGATCCGCGAAACTCTTTATATTGGTCGCTGGCTTTGCGACGAATACGACGTCGACTTTCTGAAATAGTGCGGCGATCGCGATGAGTGGTTGATTGTTGTCCCTGGCTGAGAGGAGGCTCTCAAAACCTCCGCCCTGTGCGAAATCCACCTTGCCTTCGGCGACAATCCTTTCGGGGTCGGTCCCCGGGCCACCAACTTCGATTTGGATCTCAAGGCCCTCCTCGCGATCGAAACCTTGCTCCTGGGCTACATAGTAGCCCGCAAACTGCGCTTGGTGGAGCCACTTCAGTTGTAGAGACACCTTGTCGATCATTTGATTCCGTCTGACGTTTGCGCCTTCTTTCGGTTTCCAATTTACAGCAAGCTATTGCGCGTTCCATCGTCTTGATTGAGCGGGAGTTTTTCTCCCATCCAACCTGAGAAGGGGCGGAGATTGTCGGCTGTCGGAATCATGCGTTCGTGATCGTCACACAGCATCATGCCGGATATGATGAGGCAATTTTCAAGCACGCGGGAGCGCTGCGTCGCGTCCGTCTTGCGCGCATAGGCGGCGGCGCTGCTTTGTTTCCGTCAAGTGCCGCCGGGGACGGGCCCGGCGTCAGGCGCTTGGCCGGCCGCCTTGGTTGAGCTGCGCCACGCCCTCGATCTCGACGAGGATCTCGGGGTGCGCGAGCTTGCTCACTTCGACCAGTGAGCAGGCCGGGAAGGCACCGGCGAAGAACTCCTTGCGCGCTTTCCAGACCAACTCGCGGTTGGCGATGTTCGTGACGAAGATTGTCAGCTTGACGATGTCGGCCATGCTGCCGCCGGCAGCCTCCACGAGATGGCGCATCCGGGTGAAGATCTGGATGGTCTGCGCGTACTCGTCGCCGCCTGTGGGGCTGAGATCCTTCGCCCGCGACGTGAGGCCGGAGATGTAGACGAAGTCGCCGGCCTTCAGGCAGTTGGACCAAAGGCCTGGTGCGGGCTCGGGGGCGTGTTCGCTCTTGATTTGGACGATCGGCATGACTGGTTCCTTTTCTCGCTGTGCTCGTGACGAAGGTCGGGGTGCCTATTTGTCTTTCGGGGCGAGGAACTGGCCGATGGTCTCGTCGGTATGGAAGACCGGCTTCTCATAGTAGTGAGGGCCGTCGTAGACCTCGATCAGCAGGCTGCGCTCGTGCGCGATCGTTGGTCCGTGAGGGTGATCCTTCGGATTCATGTAGAAGGCGCCAGGCTTCAACCGCAAACCGACGTCCGTGTACTCATAGTCGCCAGAGAGGCAGTACATGAACTGATTGGAGGCGTGCGAATGCTTGATCGGAATGCGACCGCCCTTGGCGAAGTCGAGCAGTGCGATGCTGGCGCCGGTCTGCTCGTTCTTCCAGAGGAAATACTGCTTGAAGCCGTATTCGGGGAAATCCAGCCACTGACGCGGATCCAGGTTCAAGGTATCGAGCAAAATTTCTTTGGTGATCATCTCATTCTCCGACACTGCAAGCCCGATGTGGCGGCGTCATGCCGCGCCATCTCAGTCCTGAATTTCAACGTTGCCCTTGGCGATGACGTCACGCCATTGCGCCTGATCCTGCACAATAAACTCCGCAAAACGCGCGCCGATGCGTATATCCGGATTCGCACCGAGCTCTACGAGCTTTGCACTGAAGGCCGGTGTCTGGGTGACGTCGTGGAATGCGGCCTGCAACCGCTCCCGCAGGGGATCGGGAAGGCTGGGAGGCGTCAGCATCCCGTACCAGGTGCCGAAACCGATGTCGCCAATACCCAGCTCGGCGAACGCAGGTACATCGGGCGTTACGGAGAGGCGCTTCGGGGCCGTCACCACGATGGCGCGGAGCGCGCCGGCCGTGATCTGTGGCAGGAGCTGGGGCGCATTCTCGAACATGAAGTCGATGTGGCCGCCAAGCAGATCGCTCATGGCCGGCGCACCGCCGCGGTACGGCACGTGCACGGCCTCGAAATTGCCGGCCCTCTGTCGGAACAACTCGCCCAGCAGATGCACGGACGTGCCAAAACCCGGAGAGCCGTAGCGGAGCGTACCGTTCTTGCTGGCGGCAATCAGATCCGCGACCGAGCGAACGGGTGACTGCGGATGGACGACGAGGAAGCTCGGCACCTGCGCCAACAGGCCGATCGGCGTGAAGGCGGTGGTTGTTTGGTAGGGCGGCGTTTTGCGCAGGTTCGGTCCGATGGTGAGCGGGCCGCCTGCGGTGAACAGCAGTGTGTAGCCATCATTGCTTGCCTTCGCCACGGTGGCGCAGCCGATCACGCCTCCGGCGCCGCCCTTGTTCTCGACGATGACCGTGCTTTTGAGAGCGTCGGCCATCCCTTCTGCCACCATGCGGCCGAGCGTGTCGGCCGTGCCACCAGCCGCATAGGGCACGACGAGTGTGATCTGACGCTCGGGATAAGCGGCGCGGGCAGGTGCCGCGGTGAGCAGCATCGCACCAGCGCCGGCAATGACGCTGCGACGGCTGAGCACGGCGCGTACCCCCGCAGGGGCATGGCGACGAGACTTGCGTTTTTTCATGTCAGTTTATTCTCCACCGGGCGAAACTAGCCGGCCGGCAAGTTGCGTGCGTAGCTGAAGCGCTGGACGAGCATGGCAATCGAGAAGCCAACGACCACCAGCGCGGTCGAAACCGCCGCCGCGACGGGATCATTCACGTCGTAGAGGTACTTGTAGATCGCCACCGGCAGCGTGATCTGCTCTCGCTGGGTGATGAGCAGAGAAATCGTGAACTGGTCGAAGGAGACGATGAAGGCGAGGATGGCGCCCGCGGCGATGCCCGGGGTCAGGGCCGGAAGCACGACGAGCCGGAACGTCGTAAATTTGCCGGCACCCATGAGCTCGGAGGCTTCCTCAAGCTGAGGATTGAGCTCCTGAACGCTCACGAGCACGGTGCGGAAAAGAAACGGAAAGACGATAATGACGTGCGCGGCGAGAAGCCCCTCGAACCTGTCGATGAGGCCGGGTGCATTGAAATAGTGCAGGAGCGCGATGCCGAGGATGAGGTGCGGCACGATCAGCGGGGAGAGGAAGAAGAACTCGATGACGCGGGTGACACGGAATTGGCGCAGGGCCCGCATGGCGAGCGCAGCCGAGACGGCGAAGCCGGCCGCGATCAGGGTGGCGAGCACTCCGAGTGCCAGGCTGCGAAAAGCGGGCATCAGAAAAAGGTCGCTCTCCCAGGCCTTGACGTACCACTTCAGCGAGAATCCCGACGGCGGAAAGCTGAAGTAGGACTTTTCGCTAAAGCTGAACAGCATGATGACGACGAGCGGGATCAGCATGAACGCGTAGACAAGGCCGGCGATGATTCGGACGACGGGAGACGGGCGCATCGCTACCGATCCTTGTAGCTGCGGATGTAGCGCGACTGCACGATGTAGAGCCCGATCACGACTGCGAGCAAGATGACGCTGAACGCGGTTGCGTGCGGCAGGTCGAAGAGCACCATCGCGTCGGTGTAGATGGCGATGGAGAGGTAGCGAATCGCGCTGCCACCCAGCATCAGGGGCGTGATGATGGCGCCGAGCATGAGGCTGAACACGAGTGCAGAGCCGGCGATGAGGCCCGGCATGGCCAATGGCAAGGTGATGTCGCGGAAGCGGCGCAGGCCGGACGCGCCGAGCGTTTCCGCCGATTCAAGCAGGTGTGGATTGATGGCCTCGAGGGAGGCCACGAGGGACAGGATCATGAACGGCAGGAACACCTGCGTTGCCGCGATGACCATGCCGGTCATGTTGCCGGAGAGTGCAATCGGCTTGTCGATGAGGCCGGCCGCCTTCAGCACCATGTTCACGACGCCCTGATTGCCGAGCATCAGCAGCCAGCCGTAGCTCCGCACGACCGTGTTGACGAGCAGGGGCGCGGCGACGAGGAAGTAGAGGAAGGGCTTCTGCCTGGGTTGTGCGCTGGCGATGAGAAGCGCCACCGGGAACCCGAGCAGCGCGCACAGCGCCGTAACGAGGAACGCGGCAAATCCCGTCTTGGCAAACAGCTCGAGCGAGCTCGCAGAGCTTAGGATGGCGCGATAATTTTCAAGGGTGAAGCCGGGCAGCAGGAGGCCAAAGTCCTGCCTCCTGAAGCTGGCATCGACCATCTGTACGAGCGGCACGGCCAGCAGGGCGAGAATGAGCAGTAAGCTCGGCGATGCGAGCGCGTAGCCACGTATGCGCCGTCGGAGACTCGACGCCTGATCTGTCGGCGTCGCGCTCATGACGCGGAGCCCGGCAGCGCCGCCGCGCCTTGTATGAGAGCGTTGACCTGCGCATTCCTGGACCAGGACTGGCTTGGACGGGTCATGACACGGGCCCGCAGTTCGATAGAGTTCTGCGCGCGCAGGACAAGCAGCGTCGTGCTGCCCTCGTTGATGACGTCGTCGATCACCGCGGGGATGCCGGGATCCGTGCCGCCAGCGATCGTGACGTGCTCCGGGCGTACGGCCACCTTGAAGTGCTGGGCGGGACAGGGCTCGCGCAGCTGGATCGGCAGGGAGGGGTCCAAACCGGCGACCGTGGCGGTCTTGCCGGAATCGTCCGCCCGTTCGCAGTCAAGCAGGGTCACGTCGCCCACGAAATCCGCAACGTAGTCGTTGACCGGCCGGTGGTAGACCTCCAGCGGCGTGCCCAGCTGCTCGATCCGGCCTTCGCGCATGATGGCGACGCGATCGGACAGAAAAAGAGCTTCCTCCTGATCGTGTGTGACGAAGAGGAACGTCGTTTTCGTCTCGCGATGGATGCGGCGCAGTTCGAGCTGCATTTGGCGGCGCAGCTTGAGATCGAGCGCGCCCAACGGCTCATCGAGCATGAGAATGGAGGGCTTCGTCGCAAGCGCGCGGGCAAGCGCTATGCGCTGCTGCTGGCCGCCCGAGAGCTGCGCGGGTCGTCGATCGGCGACATGTGGTAAGCGGATGAGGTCGAGCATATGCGCGACGCGGGACGCGATCTCCTTCGCGGGCAGACCTTTCACGCGCAAGCCATATCCGACGTTGTCCGCCACCGTCATGTGCGGGAAGAGCGCGTAACTCTGGAACACCATGCCGACGCCGCGCTGGCGCGGGGGCAGCCGTCCGACATCGCGCCCCTTGATGGCAACGGTGCCGGCCGTGGAGGATTCGAGCCCCGCGATGACGCGCATGAGCGTGGTCTTGCCGCAGCCCGAAGGCCCCAGAAGCGTAAGGAACTCGCCGTCGCGAATATCGAGGTCGACGCTGTGCAGCGCCTGGTACGCGCCGAAGCTCTTGCGAAGGTCTCTCACGCGCACCATCGGAGCCGTCGAGGCTGTCGCTTCCGGCATGGGGTGTCCTGCGATCCATCAGTGAAATTTCACAACATAAATAGATCTTGCTATTGTGCTGTCAAGCCGGTATTTTACGTAGTAAATACGTATATCTGAAAAGTATCACAGATCCTAACGTCGCGCTTTGGAGAGATGCGTCATGACCCTGCCTTGCCTCAGTCGCCGTTCCTTCGTCGCGGGTACGATCGCGGCGTCTCTTCCTGTTTTCTCGGAACGTGCAAGTGCCCAGGCAGGCAAGCTCGCGGTGAGCTGGTATCCGGGACTGCTGGGAAGCAACTTCAAGAAGGCGTTTCTTGACACCTTCGATGCCAAGGACAGCGTGCAGATCACCGAGTCCTGGGACAGCCCGCGCTTCACTCAGATGCAGGCGAGCCGCAATAGGCCCAACGTCGACGTCGCGACCTTCATCGACGTGCTGATGCCAATCGTGAGCAACTCCGGGCTGCTTGCCAAGCTCGCCCCGGCTGCGATCCCGAACCTCGCGTCCGTCGATCAGGAACTCCTGATCTGGAACGGGCTTGCGGTGCCTGCGAGCTACGGCAGTTGGGGTATCATGTATAACAAGAAGCGCGTCTCGAAGCCGCTCACGTCGTGGGGCGATTTGCTGAGGGAGGATCTGAAGGGACACGTGTCGCATCCCAACGTCACGTACAACTCTTCGATCTACTCGCTCGATGCGTTGGCTCGGCTCGGCGGTGGCGATCTCAAATCGCCCGACGCGGGGATGAAATCCATTCGCCAAATCCGTCTCTCAGGTCCGGGCCTCTGGGATCAGGAAAGCATCGCCGTCGGCTGGATGAAGACGGAAGAAATCTGGGCAACACCCTACTTCAGCGGGAACGCCCTGGCGCTGATGGAGGACAAGGACGTGCCGGAACTCGGCTTCGTGGTGCCGAGCGAAGGCGCATACGCCGTCCCCTTCAACATCACGAAGATTGCGAACGGCCCCAACGCCGCCGACGCCGATCGCTTCATCAACCATATCCTGAGCGAAGCGGCGCAGACAGCCTGGGTTGCCGCGGGCCGCAGCCGCCCCGCGCGCAAGGGCGTACAGGTGCCCGCGGCGGTCGCGGCGACAGTACCTGTGATCAGTCAGCTCCGCCGGATCGATTGGGCCTATTTCACCGAAAACCGCAGCGCCATCGTTGCAAAGTGGAACGAGATGGTGAACGGCTAGGAGCCGGACGCTTGGCGCCTGGCGGCGCGAGTACGGCGGGTGCTAGGTATCCTGATGGCATCGAAAGGGAGTCATCGGTTGGTGCAAGGTACGGTAACGAAGCGACGCGCACGAAAATCGAACGAGGCACCGCCCATGATCAAGGCTGTGCGCGGTGGCTCAAAGAGCAGCCTGCGTGACGCCGCCTACGAGAAGATCAAGCGCATGATCGTGACGCTTGAGCTCTCGCCCGGCGAGAGGCTCAACGAGCAGACGGTCAGTGACCTCGTTGGCATCGGGCGCACGCCCGTTCACCAGGCCTTGCAGCTTCTCGATGCCCAGGGCTTCGTCAAGATCATCCCGCGCAAGGGTCTGATTGTCCAGCACGACTCGCTGAATGACGCCCTGACCGTGCTCGAAGCACGCGTCGTCATTGAGACTGAGCTTGCCCGCATGGCCGCCCAACGCGCGAGCCCCGGCGCGATCGGCGATCTCGAGGCCAGCCTGGGCCGCAGCCGCAAATCTATGGAAGCCAAGGATTTCCAGGCTTTCATGGACAGCGACTGGCTGTTCCACAACGCGATCGCCTCGGCCGCAAGCAATGCGATCTTGAGCGAGATGTTCAGTGAGCTGCATGCTCGGGTCGAGCGGATCTGGTATCTTCGACCTTGGAAGCTCGAGAATCTCAAGCGCACGCATGAGGAGCACTCTGACGTGTTCCGAGCGATCGCCAATCGCAAGCCCGAGGCGGCGGCCGAGGCGATGCGCGCCCATCTCGATACCCTCCGCGCGAGCATCGTCGATTTGAAATCGTAAAGTCGCAGTAGGCGGACCGACGATGTTCTTGTCGGGGCTGGAAGGTCCGAATAAGCAAAGCACAAGGCATGCCTGCGACCAGGCCCTGCTTGGTTGTCCCTGCCGCTTTGCGTCGACATTGCGAGGCCAGCTATCGCTTCAGTCTAACCTCGAGGTCTGACGTTGCTAGATGAGCCTAAGCCCCTTCAGGCTCGCATGCCCGCCCTTGCCCACGATGATGTGGTCGTGCACCGCAATCCCCAGCGGCTTGGCGATCTCGATGATGGCCTTGGTCATCTGGATGTCGGCCTGCGACGGAGAGGGATCGCCACTTGGATGGTTGTGCACGAGGATCAGCGCCGTCGCCGATAACTCCAGCGCACGCTTGATCACCTCGCGGGGATAGACCGGGGTGTGGTCGACGGTGCCGGTTTGCTGCACCTCATCCGCAATGAGCTGGTTGCGCTTGTCGAGGAACAGGAGACGAAACTGCTCCTTGTCGGCGAACGCCATGCTGGAGCGGCAATAGTCGATCACCTCGTTCCACGACGACAGCGCATTGCGGCTCCTGACCTCACCCTTGGTCACGCGACTCGCCGCTGCCGCGATCAGCTTGAGCTGGTTGATGGCGGACTCGCCGACGCCCCCGACCTCGCGCAGCCGCGCCACCGGCGCGTGCACGACCTCGGCGAACGAGCCGAACGTCTTGATCAGCGCCTTCGCAAGCGGTTTCGTGTCGCGCCGCGGCAGCGCTGGAAACAGCGCCATCTCCAGAAGCTCGTAGTCGCTGAGCGCATCCGCGCCGGCGCTGTAAAAGCGCTCGCGCAGCCGCTCGCGATGGCCGTGATAGTGCGGCGGCTCTGCCGGTTCGGGCTTTGGATCGCTGGACTTGGGGGCGCTGGATTTGGCGGACATCGCGCGCCAGCATTGCCATGGACCATCGTTTTTGCAACCGCCAATTGCGAACACGTTCAGCGGCGCGGCTTCAGCCCTGGCACCAGCGCGGCCAACCGGTCCTTGATCTGACGGCCGAACATCGGCCCGCCCGCGGGTGGTGGTCCCGGCGGTGGTCCGCCGCGCCTGCCAGGTGGAGGCGGCGGGCCAACGCGCCCGACGGTCGCGTTTGCACGGCGGTCGACGCCGAGCGTCAAGCTCGCCACGTAGCGGTCGCGCTCCTCCTTCACCGCGCAGAAGGCGCGATGCTCGGGGTCGGAGTGCGCGATCACGCCATCATTGACGTTGAGGATGGCGCGCTGCCGCGCGCGATCCCCGTAGTCGGGAACGTTGGTGTAGATGAACTCATTCAGCGCGTCCGGGAAGTAGGTCTGCCCCGTCAGCACGGTTGCCTGACCCAGGAACACCTTGAAATGGATGTGTGTGGTGCGGCCGTCGTACCAGCCGGGATAGATCGTGTCGAACGTCACCCATCCGGCCTCGTCAGTCATCTGCGTGCCGCGCAAAAACGTCTTGCCGGTCGCGTCCACGTTGTGGCTATCGCTCTGGCCCGGAAACGCCGAATAGAGGCCCTTTGCGTCGCAATGCCAGATGTCGACCCGCGCGCCGCTGATGGCGGTGCAGGGACCTGCCTCGATGACGCGCAGCTTCAGCGTCAGGGGAATGCCAGGCTTGCCTTCGGTGATGTCCGTGCGCACGAGCTTGGGGTCGACGTAGAACGGCCCTTCCTCCGCCTGCGGCGTCAGGATGCAGGCGGGCTCGCTGGAGGCGGCAGGCTGCTCGGATGCCGCCCGCGCTCCGGTTGGCAGCAGGCCCGCGGCGCTCGCCGATACAAATCCGAGAAAACCACGGCGCGTCGACGTGCTCACCAAATCTCTCCTGTTCCTCTGACGACAGATCGTCATCGGCGAACGGAATGGCAAGATCAGGCTTTGAAAATGGCGATAATCAGCCCGGAGGTTTCCCACTGTTTCGCGCCGGCAGGGGCACCGTGACGGCGACCACGCCGGCGAGAATGAGCGCCATTCCGGCGGCAATCGACCAGGTGAAGCGCTCGCCGAGCCATGCGGTGCCGAGCGCCACCGCGAAGCCTGCGCGTAGATAGCTTCCGCTGGTCGTGCCGAGCGGGCCGATAGTGTGGATCAGCCGGAAATAGATCACCATCGCGAAGGCCGTGCAGACCATCGCGAGCACGATCACCGCCGCGATCGCCTGTGCCGGCGGCGGCGCCAGCGTCCAGGGGCGTTCGAGCACGGCAGCGGTGGGGAGCATCAGGATCGCGGCGCAGCTCATGGCCCCGGCTGCGGTGACGATCGCGGGGAGGTTCGAGAACCGCTGGCCCCATATCGGCGCGACCGCGTAGCACAGGCTCGCGCCGAGCACGGCCATCTGGGCGAGTGGCGCCGCCGTACCGATCCCGGACAGCGCATCCATGCCCATCGTCACGGCGACGCCCGCAAGGCCGAGACCGACGCCGACGATCTTCTGGCCGCTGATCGCCTGTCGTCCGCGCCCGGTCATCAGCGTGATCACCAGCACGAACATCGGCGGGGTCGCATTGAGCACGCCGGCAAGGCCGCTCGCGATATGTATCTCGCCCCAGCTGATCAGGGTGAACGGAGCTGCGCTTTGCAGCAGCCCCTGCACGAAAAAAGCTGCCCACACCGAGCCCTCGCGGGGAAGGGCGTGTCCCTGCGTCCGAGCGATCAGGATCAGGAGGATGGCCGCGATCGTCACCCGCACGGCGACCATCGTGAAGGGCGGAATCGTGGGGATCGCGACCTTGATCAGCGTGAACGAGCTGCCCCAGATCAGCGAGAGAAGCAGCAGGAGGCCGATCTCGAACATGAGAGAGGCTTGTCCTGACGTTGTTTGTTGCGCCTGCGTGCTCATGCGATTTGCTCCGGGATCTGTCCGCACAATGATCCAAAAGCCGCGGCGCTGGCTGGCTGGATTCGGACCTCATCGCCCGATTCGAGTCCGATTTCAGCTACTCGGCGAGCCCCGTCGAAACTATGATTTCGTCATGGCGAAGGCTTTGGCGCATCGGCAGACGCTGCCACCTCATCTCGACTGGGAGACCTGCGACCGGGCGCGGCTGGCGCGTGTCCGCGCATTCGACGGCCTGTTCTTCTCGGGCGTTCGCTCGACGCGCATCTACTGCCGGCCGGTCTGTCCGGTTCGCCCGGCGCGCTCCGAGAACGTCACCTTCTATGCGACCGCAGCCGCCGCCGAGCGTGCCGGCTTTCGCCCGTGCCTGCGCTGCCGGCCCGAAACGGCGCCGGGCTCTCCGGCCTGGATGGGGACAGCGACCACCGTTGCGCGCGGGATGCGCCTGATCAACGATGGCTTTCTCGATGGGGCGTCCATGACGGAGCTTGCCGAAGCCCTTGGCGTCGGGCCGCGCCATCTGCTGCGCCTGTTCATGCGCCATGCCGGCGCGAGCCCGAGCGAGATTGCGGCGACGCGCCGTGTGCAGGAAGCCAAGCGCCTGATCGACCAGACCGACATGACATTGGCGCAGATCGCCTTCGCGGCCGGCTTCGGCAGCGTGCGGCGCTTCAACGATGCGTTTGCGGCGACCTACAAGCGGCCACCGACGTCATTCCGCCGCCGGCGATAGGCGGGGCACGCAACCGCTACCTCGCTGTCATTCCGGGGCGGTCCGAAGCACCGAACTATGGTGCGCAATTGCGCACCTGAGAATCCCGAGATTCCGGGTTCGCTCGCTGATGCGAGCGCCCCGGAATGACACGCTGGCAATCACCCGATCTGCTTCTCGCCGTGCCGCTCCGACAGCGTGAAGATCTCGACGCCCGTGGCGGTGACGCCGACGGAGTGCTCGAACTGCGCCGACAGCGAGCGGTCGCGGGTCACCGCGGTCCAGCCGTCGGACAGGATCTTCACATGCGGCTTGCCGAGATTGATCATCGGCTCGATGGTGAAGAACATGCCGGGCTTGAGCTGCACGCCCTCGCCGGGCCGGCCGATATGGATGATGTTCGGCTCGTCGTGGAACATGCGCCCCAGGCCGTGGCCGCAGAAATCGCGCACCACGCTCATGCCCTGCGGCTCGACGAAGCTCTGGATGGCGTGGCCGATATCGCCGGTGGTGGCGCCGGGCTTTACGGCGGCGATGCCGCGCATCATCGCCTCATAGGTCACTTCGATCAGCCGCTCGGCCTTACGCGCGATCGGGCCGATCGCATACATCCGGCTGGAGTCGCCGTACCAGCCGTCGACGATGAAGGTGACGTCGATGTTGACGATGTCGCCTTCCTTCAGCGGCCGGTCGCCGGGCATGCCGTGGCAGACAACGTGGTTGAGCGAGGTGCAGGTCGAGTAGCGATAGCCGCGATACATCAGCGTCGCCGGATAGGCGCCGTGGCTGAAGGCGAACTCGCGGACGAACTCGTCGATGCGCGAGGTCGGCACGCCGGGGCCGACGATGTCGGTCAGCTCGTCGAGACACTTGGCCACCAGCGCGCCTGCCTTGCGCATGCCGACGAACGCATTCGGGCCATGCAGCTTGATTTGTCCGGTCTTGCGCAAGGAAGTATCGGTGGCTTCGACGTAGCTCATGAAGGTCGCGGTCTTTTCAGCGGAAGCGTTTGATTTCTGGCCCTAATTTAATGATCGCGGGCCGTCATGCAAGCTGCGCCGAGCCGCAACGGAGGTAAAAACCGTCTCAACTCGGGACTTCTACGGTGGTTTCGACCGGCAGCGCGCCGCCGCGGACGCGAATTTCGCGCACGGGGTAGGGAACCCGGATGCCCTCGCGCTTGAACGCGTCCCACAGCGACAGCATCACGTCGCTCTTGACGTTGTCCATGCCGTCGGGATCCGCGATCCAGAAGGTCAGCGAGAACTTCATCCCGGCTTCCGCGAATTCGGTCAGGATGCTGTTCGGCGGCTTGCCTTTCTGCGCACGCGGATGGGCGGCGGCGGTCTCGGCGGCGAGCTTGCAGACGAGCCGCGGATCGGCGTCGTAATTGGTGCCGAAGGCGATCTTCACCAGCGTGTTCTTGTCGGTGTAGGTCCAGTTGACGACCTTCTGCGTCACCAGATCCTCGTTCGGCACCAGGAATTCGCGGCCGTCACCGGCGGCGACGGAAATATAGCGCGTCTTCATCGCGCTGATGCGCCCGGTATTGTCGCCGATGGTGACGAGGTCGCCGGGCTTCACCGACTTGTCCGCGAGCAGGATGATGCCGGAGATGAAATTCGCGACGATCTTCTGGAGGCCGATACCGATACCGACGCCGACAGCGCCGGAGAACACGGCGAGCGCCGAGAGGTTGATGCCGACGGCGTCGAGCGCGATCACGACGGCCACCGTCAAAAGCCCGATGCGGATGATCTTGATCAGCAGCACCTGCACCGACGGCGTCAGGTCAGCCGTGGAGTTAATGCGGCTCTCGGCGAAATTGCTCGCGATGTTGGTAAGCCAGAGCGCGATGATCAGGAGCGCACCGGCCTTGATCACCAAAAGCGGTGTGAGCCGCAATCCGCCGAGCACGATCCCGAAGGAGTCGAGCAGATCGACCGTCGCATCGAGTTGGCCGATGATGGAGAGCGCCGCGACGAACCACGCCGTGATCGACACCAGCTTGACGATGACGGCGTTGCGCAGCACCGAGGTGAGGAGACGGATGACGAGCCAGGCAAGGCCGAGCTTTGCAGCCACCATCAGGAGATAGCTGCGGCTCGGCCAGGTCGCGTGGACCATCACCACGCGCTCGACGATCACCAGGAAGGTGAATACCGCCGTGGAGGCGCTGCCGACCAGCACGCGGACGAAGTGGCGAAGCGGCAGCGGCCAGCGCATCGCCAGCGAGGTCATGTCGATGCGGTTGCGGATGGCGGCCTCGGAGGCCCAGGCGATCCCAGCCGCTGCCAGCATCAGCCCGAATTGCAGGTAGAACCAGGGCGAGGCGATCTCGGCGCCGACGCTGCGCGCCGTCGTCTGCAAGAACTCCATGAGGTCTTTGAGGTCCATGTCTCTTAGAAGTCCATGTCTCTTTGAGGTCTATGTCTCTTTGAGGTCTATGTCTGTCGCGAGGGCTCGTTGGAGGCAAATCGGGAGGATTTGATTCGAGGCAGTGGCAGAATCCCACAAAGGACGCGGCCGGACCATCGATACACCGGCACGTGATGCGAGTTAATGCCGCAAAATCAAGGGCAGATTGCCGCGAGTGGCAGAAATGGGTTGGCGGGCAAGTGTGGCGACGATAAGGATGGTTTTACAATGATTTCCTCTCCCACGTGACGACGGATGGCGTCCCTCGACTCGGTCAGCATCGCGATCCTGCTCGGCGCCGTCCTGGTGATGGCGGGCATCCTGTCGAGCCTGCTCGCGTTGCGCTTCGGCGCGCCCCTGCTGCTCGTCTTCCTCGCCATCGGCATGCTGGCCGGTGATTCCGGCCCCGGGCAGTTGCAGTTCGACGACGTGCGAACGACCTATCTGGTCGGCTCGGTGGCGCTGGCGCTGATCCTGTTCGACGGCGGCCTGCGCACACGGTTCCAGAGCATCCGCGCGGTGCTGGCCCCGTCCGTGGTGCTGGCGACCGTCGGCGTGCTGCTGACCGCGCTGATCACGGCGCCGTTTGCAAAATACGCGCTCGACCTCAACTGGACCGAGTCGCTGCTGGTCGGCGCCGTCGTCGCCTCGACCGACGCCGCTGCGGTGTTCCTGCTGGTGCATACGCAGGGCCTGCGCCTGCGTCCACGGGTCGGCGCAACGCTGGAGGCGGAATCCGGCACCAACGATCCCTTCGCGATCTTCCTCACCCTGATGCTGGTCGAATACATCTCGCTGGGGTCGAGCTCGCCGGGTCACGTCTTCATGGAGTTCATCCAGGAGGCCGTGCTGGGCGCGATCGTCGGCGTGATCGGCGGCCGGCTGGTGGTGATCGCGCTCAATCAGGTGGCGCTGCCGCAGGGGCTGCACGCGCCGTTCGTGACGACGGCGGCGCTCGTGATCTTCGGCGGCTCGCAGATCATGCACGCCTCGGGGTTCCTCGCGGTCTATCTCGCCGGCATCATCATAGGCAACCGGCCGACCCGCGCGCATAATTCCGTGGTGACGTTCCTGGACGCCGCGACCTGGCTCGCGCAGATCGTGATGTTCGTGCTGCTCGGCCTGCTCGTCTCGCCGCAGCGGCTCGGCTCCAGCGCCGTGCCCGCGATCGGCGTCGCGCTGGTCCTGATGCTGATCGCGCGGCCGCTCGCGGTGTTCCTGTGCCTTGCGCCGTTCCGCTTCAACTGGCGGGAAAAGGTCTTCATCGCCTGGACCGGCCTGCGCGGCGCGGTCGCGATCTTCCTGGCCTCGATCCCGATGCTGGTCGGGCTGTCAAAGGCCTATCTCTATTTCGACGTCGCCTTCGTGGTCGTCATCATCTCGCTGCTCTTGCAAGGCTGGACGCTGGCGCCCGCCGCGAGGCGGCTGCATGTCGCGCTGCCGCGCAGCGAACGCGGCCCGCGTCGCGTGGAATTGGACCTGCCCGGGCAGCTCGAGCAGCAGCTCGTCGGCTATGCCGTGCGGCCCAAGAGCCTGTATTTCCGCCGCGGCCTGATCCCGTCCTGGTCGAAGCCGACGCTGGTCATCCGCAACGAGAACATCCTGACGCCCACGGAAGCCGACCCGATCGCGCCCGGCGACTACATCTATCTGCTGGCGCCACCGGAAAAGGCCGAGTCGCTCGATCGCTTCTTCGTCGACATGCAGCCGAGCACCGTGCCCGACCCGCATCTGCTCGGCGACTTCATGGTCTCCGGCGAGCACACGCTGGCCGAGCTTGCCGAGATCTACGGTGTCAAGGTGAGCGAGGACGAGGGCAAGCTGACGCTCGCTGATTATTTCGACATCCATCTCGACCGTGCGCCGAAGGAAGGCGCCGAGCTCGCACTCGACGAGATCGTGCTGGTCGCCCGCTCGATCTCCGGCGGCCGCGTCAATGTGGTCGGCCTGCGCCTGCCCGAGGACGAGGAGACGCCCGAGCCGGTGACGAGGATGCAGGCCCTGCGCCGCAAGCTCGCGGATTTGTGGACGTCGGTCGCGGGGGTTTAGTCCGTCGTGCAAGCGCGACGAAAGTTATTGGGCGGCCTATCTCCCCAGCGTCGTCCTGGCGAAGGCCAGGACCCATAACCCCAGGGAGAAGTTTGGCGAAGATTGGTCGTTCGGGACTAGCACCGCGCTCTACGGATAGACCTCGCGGTATGGGTCCTGGCCTTCGCCAGGACGACAGTGGAGTCACGTCAGCACCTTCACCCCGCCGAACGACGTCACGCGGCCATGGCGCAGCATGACGATCTGGGTGGCGAGCTGGCGCAGCTCGGCGGCGTCGTGGCTGACATAGACCATGGGGACATTGGCCTCGTCGCGCAGCCGCACCAGGTAGGGCAGGATCTCGAGCTTGCGGCCTTCGTCCAGCGCACCGAGCGGCTCGTCGAGCAGAAGCAGCCGCGGCTTGGACAGCAGCGCGCGCCCAAGCGCGACGCGCTGGCGTTCGCCGCCGGAAAGCTTTCCGGGCCGGCGGTCGAGCAGGGCGCCGATGTCGAGCAGATCGACGACACGCTTCTCCTGCGCAGGATCATGCGCCAGCCGGTTCATGCGCCGGCCATAGTCGAGGTTCTGCGCGACGTTCAGATGGGGAAACAGCCGCGCATCCTGAAACACGTAGCCGATACGCCGGCGGTAGGCCGGCACGTGGATGCCGGCGGCGGTGTCGTCGAGAACATCGCCGTCGATGACGATCGTGCCGCGATCGGGCCGCAAGAGGCCCGCGATCATGTTCACGAGCGTGGTCTTGCCGGAACCCGATGCGCCAAACAGGCCGGTGACGCGGCCCTCGCTCGCGAAGGAGGCGTGAAGCGAGAACTCACCGAGCTGTTTCTCGACGTCGACGCGCAGCATGGTCAGTTCCCGTGCAGCCGCGCGGTCGCCCGCCGCGCGAACCATTCGGCCGCGATCAGCGCGCCGAGCGCGAGCACAATCGAGATGATCACGAGCCGGCCCGCCGCGGCGTCGCCGTCCGGCGTCTGGATCAGCGAATAGATGGCTGACGAGATCGTCTGCGTCTCGCCGGGAATGTTGGAGACGAAGGTGATGGTCGCGCCGAACTCACCGATCGCCTTGGCAAAGCCGAGCACCATGCCGGCAAGGACACCAGGCAAGGCAAGAGGCAGCGTCACCGTGAAGAAGACTTTCCAGGGCGCGGCGCCGAGCGTCTCGGCGGCCTGCTCGAGCCGGCGATCGATCGCCTCGATCGACAGTCTCATCGGGCGCACCAGCAGCGGAAACGACATGATACCGCAGGCGAGCGCGGCGCCGGTCCAGCGGAATGCGAAGACGATGCCGAGATAGTCGGCCAAAAAGCCGCCGACGAGGCCGCGCCGGCCGAACGTCAGCAAGAGCAGATAGCCGGTGACGACCGGCGGCAGCACCAAAGGCAGATGCACCAGCGCGTCGAGCAGCGATTTGCCCCAGAAGTCGCGCCGCGCGAGCAGCCATGCCAGCGCGATGCCGAACGGCGTCGCCACCAGCGTCGCGATGACCGCGACCCGCAAGGAAAGCAGGATCGCGGTCCACTCGGCCGATGTGATCGCGGACATCAAGTCGCAAGCATCAAGTTATGGGGCTGATCAGGAACTTGAATCCGTACTTCTCGAGGATCGTCTTGGCCGTCGTCGAGCGGAGGAAGGCGAGATAGTCAGAGGTCTCGCCCTTCGCGGTCGTGGTCGCGGCGACCGGATAGATGATCGCGGGATGCGAATCGGCCGGGAAGGTGCCGACGATCTTGACGCCCGGCTCGACCTTGGCGTCGGTCGAATAGACGATGCCGAGCGCGGCCTCACCACGCGCCACCAGCGTCAGCGCGGCGCGCACGCTCTCGGCCATCGCGAATTTCGGCTCGGCGGCCTGCCAGGCCCCGAGCTTCTCCAGCGCCGCCTTGGCATATTTGCCGACCGGCACCGACTTCACGTCTCCGGTCGCGATCTTGCCGTCACCGGCGAGCTTTGCGAGGTCGAAACCCTGGGCGATCGTGACGTCGTCGATTTTCGAATCCTTCGGCGCGATCAGCACGATGCTGTTGCCGAGCAGGTTGACGCGGGTGGGCTCGTTGATGGTCTTTTTGGAAATTGCGTAGTCCATCCAGTCGGTGTCGGCGGAGACGAACACGTCGGCCGGCGCGCCCTGCTCGATCTGCTTGGCCAGCACCGAGCTCGCGGCATAGCTCACCGAAAACTTGACGCCGGTCTTGGCGGTGTAGGCGGCGTCGATCTCGTCGAGCGCGTTCTTCATCGAGGCGGCGGCGAAGACGGTGATGGTCTTGTCCTCGGCGACCGCAGGCGACAGGGCCGCGCCAAGCAGGATCACAAAGGCGGTGAAAAGTCCGGCAATACGAAACATGGGAAGCGCTCCGTGCGAGCTTGCGCGCGAAACCGCACGCGCAAATCTGGCGTTGGGTGGATTGGGCTGCGACGGACGGAAGCGCTGTTCCGCTAATCCCCGCAACGGCTTACGGCCGGCAGGGATATCGCACAGCAAACATAGCAGGCTGGGGCTTACGGTAAAGGCGACCGTTTGTCTAACGGACGACGCCTATTCCGCGGGCAGGATCGCTATCGAGACCGAATTCTCCTTCGCGCCGCTGACCTGGAGCAGGAAGGGCTTGGCCGAAAGCTCGTACTTCATGGTCTTGCGGATGCCGTCACAATCGGTCGCGCCGCTGAAGGCCACGGGCTTGAGGAAATGCCCGTCCTGGACCACGTCGACCCAGGCGCCTGCCGACAGGCTGATCGTATAGATGCCGGCCCTGGGGGCGGTCTTAAAGCTGGCAAAGCCGGCAAAGGTGCCGTCCTTTGGCGCGCGCTCCGGCGGGGAGGGCAGCCTGGCATCTGCGGGCGCGACCAGCGCCAGCGTGATGGCCGATGACGGCACGGCCGCCTCGCTGCCCGAGGCGAGCCTGGCGCGGTCCGGCGCGGTGAGCGCGGCGCGGTCCCGCTCGATCGGCCATTTGAACTTGTCGCAGCCGCTCGGCTCCTCGGCAGCCACAGCGGAGGTCGCACTGAGCGAGAGCGCGGCGAGGAAGGTGAGGATGCGCATGTCGGGTCTCATCGTTGGCCGCGCGAAAGACGCGGGGCGCGTGCAGTCAGGCGTGTTGCTGAAGAACGGGACGCGCATCCCGACATGCCGCCTGCTTACGGCACAGCGGCAAGCCGATCCTAGCGCATTCGAGTGGTGCGAGCCAGCTATCCAGTTCGTCATCCCTGGACAAGACAAACTGGCACGACCTCTCCTCACGTCGTCCTGGACAAGCGAGCGGAGCGAGCGCTGATCCAGGACCCATGACCACAGGACGTGGTTTGGCGAAGACTGGCGGTTGCCAGTTTGCGCCACGACTCCTTCCTGGGGTAATGGGTCCTGGCTTTCGCCAGGACGACGTAGTGTGAGGCGGCAGCGTGCGGCTCGCCGTTACGGCTTGGCGTCCGGCGTGTGCAGCACGGCTTTGCAGGCGGCGGGCATTTGCGCCAGCGTCATCGGCGGCTTCGGCTTGGGCGGCTCCGGCGGCGGTTTCGGATGCAGCACGCCATCGCTGAACCAGTAGTCGAGATCGGATGGCTTGCAGCCTTCGTCCTCGGATTGCGACGGCTGGCCCTGGCATTCGCTTGCGCCCGGAGGACAGTGCATGCGGATGTGGAAGTGATAGTCGTGGCCCCACCACGGCCGGATTTTCGACAGCCAGGAGCGGTCGCCCTTGGCCTCGCGGCACAGTGCCTTCTTGATCGCGGGATTGACGAAGATGCGCTGCACCGCCGGCTCCTGTGCCGCGTCGCGCAGCACCAGCACGTGGCCAGGGGTGAACACCTTTGGATCGATGTCGAGCCGGTCCTCGCGCACCATCATCACGGCGGACGTCTCCTCGCGCTCCTCGCGCGAGAGGCGATGGTCCGGCATCGGCGTCAGCCAGATGTCGGCATCGAGACCGATCTGGTGGCTGGCATGGCCTGACAGCGCAGGTCCGCCGCGCGGCTGGCCGATGTCGCCGACCAGGATGCCCGGCCAGCCGGCATCCTTGTGCGCCTTGGCCGCAAGGCGCTTGATCAGCGCGATCATGTCGGGGTGGCCCCAGTTGCGATTGCGCGACAGCCGCATCACCTGCCAGTTGTCGCCGTTGAGCGGCATCTGCGCCGCGCCGCCGATGCAGCCCTTGACGTAGGAGCCGATGACATGCGCCGGCCCCGTGGAAGGCAGCAGCTTTCGCGCGAACAGCTCCTTCGCGGCGATCTTGGGGTCGTTGGGATTGGCGAGCGGCGGCAGCGGTTTTGGGTTAACGCTGCCCTTGTCCTGGGCCAGCGCGCCGCCGGCGGTCAGGAGGACAAGCAGAAGCAGGAGGGGGGTGAGGCGGCAGGGACTCATGCTGCGCCTCTTATACCTCAATGCGACCTCGGGGTTAAGAATTAGGACCGCCGCCGCACTGTTCGCGCTGGTCCGGCGCGAGGGACCGCGCAACACCACGATCCATATTTGCAGCCAGCGCCAGTTGAATGTGAACCGGAACAACAAATACCGATACAAATTCCGGATATCAACGTTCGCTCAAGGACATCGCATGAGGCCCACGGATTGGAAATTCTGCAGCGCGCTTTTTGCCGCCATGATGCTCTTGAGCCTTTCAGCCGCTGCCGGGGAGCAGTGTGACAGTCCGCAAGACCCCGAGGCTGCGATCGTTGACTGCACGCAGAGCATCAATTCGGGGCAATGGAAGGGCTCCCATCTCGCGGCTTTCTACACCAATCGAGCTGCGGCCTATCACGCCAAGGGCGAGCTCGACCGTGCCATGGCCGATCTGAATGAGGCGATCCGGCTCGATCCCAAATTGGCCATGGCCTTCCAGAATCGAGGTAGCGCCTACCACGACAAGGGCGACAACGACCGCGCCATCGCCGACTACAGTGAGGCAATCCGACTCGATCCCAAGCACGGCAACGCTTTCGTCGGTCGAGGTATCGCCTTCAACGACAGGGGCGACAACGACCGCGCTATCGTCGACTTCAACGAGGCGATCCGGCTTGATCCCAAATCCGCGATGGCCTTCGTCAATCGAGGTAACGCCTTCAACGACAAGGGCGACCACGACCGCGCCATCGCCGATTTCAACGAGGCGATCCGTCTCGATCCCAAACGCGCCAAGGCCTTCGTCAATCGAGGTAACGCCTACAGCGACAAGGGCGACAATGATCGCGCCATCGCTGACTATAGTGAGGCGATCCGGCTCGATCCAAAACTCGCCAGGGCCTTCCAAAATCGAGGTAGCGCCTATCACGACAAGGGTGACAACGACCGTGCCATCGTCGACTACGGCGAGGCAATCCGGCTCGATCCCAAGCACGTCAAGGCCTTCCTCGGTCGAGGCAGGGCCTTCCGCGACAAGGGCGACCACGACCGCGCCATCGCCGACTACAGCGAGGCGATCCGACTCGATCCCAAGAAAATCAGCGCCTTCGTCGGTCGAGGCCTCGCGTATCGCGCCAAGGGCGACAGCGACCGTGCCATCGCCGACTTCAGTGAGGCGATCCGGCTCGATCCCAAAGAGGCCAACATCTTCGTCATTCGAGGCATCGCTTATCACGCCAAGGGCGACGACGGCCGCGCTATGGCCGACTACAATGAGGCGATCCGGCTCGATCCGGGATCCTACATGGCCTACGTTCTCCGGGGGCGTTCATATTTCCTTGCCGGTTCAGCCGAAAAGGCGCTGTCCGATTTCAGCCGGGCAAGTGCGAATGCACCGGAAAATGCCTATTCGGCGTTGTGGCTCGATATCGCCAGTCGGCGGAACAATCTCCCGAGCCGTCTGGCGCAAGCCAGCTCCAAGGTCGACATGACCGTCTGGCCGGCGCCCGTCATCAGATTGTTCATGGACCAGATGACGCCTGCTGCCGTCCTTGCTGCCATAGACGATCCGGACGCCGCCAAGAAGAAGGACAAGGTGTGCGAGGTCCATTTCTACAGTGGGGAGCTTGCGCTGACGAAGGGGTTGAAGGATGAGGCAACTCGCCTTTTCCGTCAGGTCGTAAGCGATTGCCCGCAGGATTTCGACGAGCGGGATGCCGCCATTGCTGAACTGAAGGCGCTTGGCGCAGCCCCGTGAGCAGGTTTCGCTACGCATCCCGCCCCAAAGCGAATGACCGGATCAATGGAGTTAGTACATGAAGGGCAGGACATCTTGCATCAGGACATCCTGGATCGGCCTGCTGGTTGCCTTGAGTATCGGCGTCTGCAGTGGGGCGGCAGCCGCGCCGCCGACGGCTCCGCCTGCGGGTTACAAGATCGAAGAGAAATACACCAAGACATCGCCGGACGGCGCGACAACGATCGAGCAATACCTGAACCAGGAGACGGACGAGTGGAAATGGCAGTTCTGGGCGCGCCGGCAGGGGACATTCACGCTGCTTGATCCGCAACAGGCCGAGTATCCCGCCGATTTTCTCTTCACCAACGATGTGAAATGGATCGTTCGCTTGCAAAAGACCGGCTCGGGCGAGTCGACGCTCTATCTGTACCGCCTCACGCCGAATGGTTACGTATCCGCGAGCAGGAAGCCGCTCGGCGATCTGGCGTGGGACTATTTGAAGACTCGGCCCGACTGGCGAAGGATCAAGAAGGCGCCGGAGTATCACATGTCGGCGAATCTGGTGAGGGGTCTTGAAGAGAACTACCGATGGCTCGGCGCCGATTGGCCGGCGAACCGCTATATCCTGATCAGCCTGTCGGGGGATGCCGACGTCAAGGGCCGCAAGCCCATGCAGACCGGCGTGGTGCGCGGCTGGAGCTGCAGATATGATCTGCAGACCAGCAAGTTCGATGCGCCGGCACTTTTGTCCGACCACAATGCGAAAGCTGTTGTGCCCAAGTCGCCAGGCGCTGATTAGGATTCTACCCGAAAGACTCAGCCACGACCGCGGCCCTTTATCGAGCGGCAGTCACCAAACACGCCGATGTCTCTTTGTGATCCAACGGCGAAGTACGGGTGGGAGCGTGAAACGTCGCCTCATCGGGTTAGACCGGAAGTCATTGGCCGTTCTCCCAAATGGCGCTTTTGACCCGTTGCGGACATCCTTGATTTAGATCAACCCGGAAAGCTGCGGCTCCGTGTCGGCTTCAGGCGCATCACAGGAAAGAGGATCGCGTCATGAGCAATGACCAGATTTCGAAAAACCTTGAGAGCATCGAGTCGACCAACGGAGGACTGAAACGCCGCGATCTGCTGTTGAGCGGCAGTTCTCTTGTCGCGGCTTCGGCGCTTTCGGCCGTTGGACTGACAACCGTCGCGCAGGCGCAGCAACAACCAACCGGGCCAGCACCCGCACCGGCCGGCCAGCGGCCGAACATCGTCTTTATCATGGGTGACGACATCGGCTGGTTCAATATCGGCGCCTACCACCAGGGCATCATGGCAAGCCGGACGCCAAACCTCGACAAGCTCGCCGCGGAAGGTATGCGCTTCACCGACTACTACGCCGAGGCGAGCTGCACCGCGGGTCGCGCCAACTTCATCACCGGCGAACTGCCGATCCGCACGGGCCTTACCACAGTCGGCCAGGCTGGCTCCCCGATCGGCATGCCGGCGCAAGCGCCGACTATTGCGACCGCGCTGAAATCCATGGGGTACGCCACTGGACAGTTCGGCAAGAACCACCTCGGTGACCTCAACGAGTTCCTGCCGACCGTGCACGGCTTCGATGAGTTCTTTGGCTACCTCTATCACCTCGACGCGATGGAGGACCCCGCGCACCGCAATTACCCGCAATCGCTGCTGGCCACGGTCGGTCCTCGCAACATGGTTCATTCATGGGCGACCAACGTCGACGATCCGTCGGTGCAAGCGCGCTGGGGCAAGATCGGCAAGCAGCGGATCGAGGACGCCGGGCCGCTTTATCCGAAGCGGATGGAAACGGTCGACGACGAGATTCTGCAAACCACTTTCGCCTTCATCGACAAGGCGAAGCAGGACAACAAGCCGTTCTTCGTCTGGCTCAACCCCACGCGCATGCACGTCGTCACCCATCTTTCGGAAAAATACGAGAACATGCGCAACTCGGAAAACGGCTGGTCGGTTTCCGAGGGCGGGTTCGCCCAGCTCGACGACATCGTCGGCGCCGTGATGAAGAAGCTCAAGGACGAGGGCTTCGACAACAACACGATCGTCGCGTTCACAACCGACAACGGCGCCGAGAACTTCACCTGGCCTGACGGCGGCCAGACGCCGTTCGCGGGCGGCAAGGGAACCGCCCTGGAAGGCGGCTTCCGTGTGCCCTGCATGATCCGCTGGCCGGGCAAGGTGCCGGCGGGAAAGGTCGAAAACGGCATCATGTCCGGACTCGACTGGTTCCCGACCTTCGTCGCCGCCGCCGGCAATCCGAATATCGCCGACGAATTGAAGAAGGGAAAGCAGCTCGGCGACAAGACCTATAAGGTCTACCTCGACGGGTACAACCAGACGGACCTGATTACCGGAAAAGGCCCGTCTGCCCGCCACTCGATCTTCTATTTCACGGAGGGCACACTGAGCGCGGTGCGCATCGACGACTTCAAGTATCGCTTCACCGATCAGCCCGGTGGCTGGTTGGGTGGCACGGTCAAGGTTGATTGGCCGATCCTCACCAATCTCCGCCTTGATCCCTTCGAACGCACAAACTTGCCGAACGGCGATAAGGGGTCGTTGGCATTCTATAACTGGTTCGCTTACGAGTTCTGGCGATTCCAGTTCGTGCAGCAGGAGGTGGGCAAGCTCGCCCAAACTGCGATCGAGTTTCCGCCGATGCAGAAGGGTGCGAGCTTCAACCTGGAAGCCGTCAAGGAGCAGATCGAGAAGGCCATTCAGTCGCACGCTGGCAAGTAGAATATGCGGTGAGCGGGCGCCCCAAGCCCGGGGCGCCCGTCTGACAAGCATCATGTAGCAACTAGGCGACGACCAAAGCTCGCATTTCCGCTGATGGCCCTTTGCGAAAGTTTGCGCGGCGCAGAGACATGTCCGCAGTTGGGGGTAGACCGGAAGTCTCGGGCTGAGTGTCAAACCGGCGCGATTGACCCTGGCTGTGTGAAAACGCTGGGCTGCTGTTATGATTCTCCTGTGATTCTTTGGGGGAATCGATGAGGCGCTTCGTTGAAGAGGCGGATCGTGGGCAGCGGACGCTGCTGCCTGAATGCCTCGATGATTTCATTGACGAGAACAACCCTGTTCGCGCGATCGACGAGTTTGTCGATGCGCTTGATCTGGCCGAGATGTGCTTCGGTGGAGTTACGCCGGCGGCGACTGGCCGGCCGTCGTATCACCCCTCGGTGCTCCTTAAGCTTTACATCTACGGCTATCTGAACCGGGTGCAGTCAAGCCGGCGGCTGGAACGAGAGGCCGGACGCAACATCGAGGTGATGTGGCTGCTGGGTCGGCTTGCTCCCGATCACAAGACGATCGCGGACTTCCGCAAGGACAACAGCCTGGGGCTGGGTAAGGTCTGCGCGCGCTTTGTCGAGCTCTGCCGCGGGATGGGTCTTCTCACGACGGCGAGCGTCGCCATCGATGGGAGCAAGTTCAAGGCCGTGAACAACCGGGACAGGAACTTCACGCGCGCGAAGGTGGAGCGGCGGCGTGCTCAGTTGGAGGAGAGCGTCGCGCGCTATCTGAGCCAACTTGACACCGCCGACCGACAGGAGCCGAGCGAGGCGCTGGCGGCGAAGGTGACGAGGCTTACCGAGAAGCTGACGAAGCTGAAGGGGGAGATGGGCAAGCTTGCTGCCTACGAGAAGCAGATGCTTGCTTCGCCGGATCAGCAAATCTCCCTGACCGATCCGGATAGCCGTTCGATGGCAACCAGTGGCCGCGGCTCCGGCGTTGTCGGCTACAATGTCCAAGTCGCCGTCGATACCGACCATCACCTGATCATCGCGCATGAGGTGACGAACAGTGGCTCAGATCGGGCACAACTTGCCAATATGGCCAGGCAGGCGAAGGCTGTTCTGAAGACTGAGACGCTCGAGGCCGTTGCCGATCGCGGCTACTTCAGCAGCCCGGAGATCCTCGCCTGCCACGAGGCCGGCATCACGGTAACTCTGCCCAAGCCGATGACTTCGGGCGCCAAGTCGGACGGACGCTTCGGTAAGCAGGACTTTGTCTATTTGCCGGAGGAAGACGCCTATCGTTGTCCGGCCGGGGAGCGATTGCCGTATCGCTATACAAACGAAGAAGCCGACAAGATGCTGCGGCGCTACTGGACCAACGCCTGTAAGAATTGTTCGATCAAGCCCCAGTGCACGCCCGGGTCAGAGCGACGGATCACGCGATGGGAGCACGAGGATCTGCTCGACGCCGTGCAGCAGCGGCTCGATGCGAACCCGCTCGCTATGCGCCTTCGTCGCGAGACTGTCGAGCATCCGTTCGGCACGATGAAGGCACGCATGGGAGCGACGCACTTCCTGACCAAAACTCTCCCAAAGGTAGCCGCCGAGATGGCCCTCTCGGTTCTGGCCTATAATCTGACCAGAGCGATGAATATCCTCGGGATCAGGCCGCTGATCGCCGCGATCGCGGCCTGAGGCCGGCCCAGTTTTGGCTTCAAGACTGACGGCCCTGCAAGGCCGTTTTTACACGGCCAAGACCCTAAGCCGACATACCATTCCAAAGAGTCGAGCCTGTAAAAAGCGAGCGGTGCTTATCGTTCCTTTCACAGGAGACCGCGCGAACATACGACCACGGGAGTGGCTAAGAGCCGCTCCCTCGAGTGCGATAGCTGCGATTTATGGAGTTCGCGGAGACGGGGTAGGCGAATGGGGGACCAAACCGCCGCCTCCTGCGCTTACGTCGTCCAGCTGCTCGTCCCGCAGCGCGCCATGCTCGATATTCTTGTCGCCGGCCTGCTGCGGCTCCGAGTTCTCACGCGGCTGCTTTTGAGTATCTTGACTATTGCCCATATCGCAATTCCTCGTTCAAATATCAGGATTATCGACCCGACCAAAAACATTGTGAGAGATATCCTCGGTCTGTTTCTAGACTATTTCAAGAGGTCGGAAAAGGGTTTCGTGACCACGGTTCGCGTCTCTTCGGATTACCAAACGGTGCCCTGTAGTTTGGCCGCTTTCACCGCGACGAATTTCCGCTCATGGCCCTTTTCAGACCTAGGGAGATGTCGGAGTTGAGTCCGCAAGATGGACCAAATCGGACATTGACCAAGGTCGCTGTTGCACCGGCGATTTCGTAAGTAACACGTGCCCCAGCGTGTTGTTACCTCCCAAAGACGTAGACCTCGGCGCTGACGGCGGCCGTTCTTAACACTGCAATAACCCTATGTGGGATTGATCAAAATTCGTGCGGTGACGCCAGGGATAGCCCCGCCCTGTATGCAAACGGACACGTATTCGGAATCGATTCATAGGAAGCGCGCGTTTTTGCGCCACCCCTTCCTCCGCTGGCGACCGCCGCATCGGTCTACCGCGACGCTCGAGGCTCAGCCGCCTCGCAAGCGAGCACGAAAGTACAATTCGCGCGGTCGCGTCAGTGGCGCGGTCGCCGGTCGCCGCGCCCAAGATTACTTTTTTTTCAGACACTTGTCGGACAACTTGCGACTGCTGAGCGCGAGTGGGACGGGTGAAGTTGAGTTTGGGGTCTCGAAAAGCAAGAAAGCGAAAGCGGACGGCGCTCACCTGGACGGCCGGGCGGTCGCGCAAGCCTGCGTCGAAGCGCGCTGGGCCTCACGATGCGCCCGTCGAGATCGATGCGCTCGTGCAGAGCCGAGCGGAGGCCGAAGCTGCGATCGCGGATGCGCGCAAATCGCACGAGCGGCTGCGCCAGGCGATCGACATCCTGCCGCAAGGTATCGTGTTTCTCGACCCCGAGGGACGCTACGTCCTCTGGAACAAGAAATATGCCGAGATCTACAGCAAGACCGCCGATCTGTTCGCGGAAGGCGCGCGGCTGGAGGATACGCTGCGCATCGGCGTTGCGCGCGGCGACTATCCGGAAGCCGCCGGCCATGAGGACGAATGGATCGCCGAGCGGCTGCAAAAGCTCTATCAGCCGGGCGCGCGTCACGAGCAGAAGCTGGCCGACGGGCGCGTCGTCCTGATCGAGGAACGCCTCACCGATGACGGCGGTGTCGTCGGCCTGCGTGTCGACATCACTGAGCTGAAGCAGCGCGAGGCCTCGTTCCGGCTGCTGTTCGACGGCAACCCCGTGCCGATGATCGTCTGCGCGCTGGACGACGAGCGCATCCTTGGCGTCAACGACGCCGCGGTCGCGCATTACGGCTATGGCCGCGCCGAATTCGAGAAGCTGACGATCCGTTCACTCCAGGCCTTCGACAGCGAGCCGCCCTGGACCTCCAACCGGAGCAGCGAGGAGCAGGCCGCGCGCACCTGGAAGCATGTGAAGGCCGACGGCGCGCTGATTGATCTTGCGATCTATTCGCGCGAACTGACCTACGCCGATCGGCCGGCGGTGCTGCTGGCGCTGATGGACATCACCGAACGCAAGCGCGCCGAGGCGCGGCTCGCCTTCATGGCCCAGCACGACGGCCTGACCGGCTTGCCGAACCGCAATCTGCTGCGCCAGCAGATGGACGAGATGCTGCTGCATACGCGCCGCAGCGCCGAGAAGGTCGCCGTGCTGATGCTGGGGCTCGACAATTTCAAGGCGGTCAACGACACGCTCGGGCACGCGGTCGGCGACAAGCTGCTGCGCGGCGTCGCCAAGCGCCTGCGCTCCACCCTGCGTGACGAAGACGCGCTGGCGCGGCTCAATTCGGACGAGTTCGTCATCGTCCAGAGCGGCCTGACCCGGCCGGAAGATGCGGTGGGGCTGGCAAAACGCCTGCTGGAAGCCATCGCCGATCCCTATCTGCTCGACGGCCATTCCGTGGTGATCGGCGCCTCCATCGGCATCGCCATGGCGCCCGGCGACGGCGATGAGTCCGAGAAGCTGCTCAAGAGCGCCGACATGGCGCTGTCGCGCGCCAAGCTAGATGCGCGCGGCACGTTCGCGTTCTTCGAGGCTGCGCTGCATGCGAAGGCACAGAGCCGCCGCAAGATCGAGGTCGAGCTGCGCGACGCGATCCAGAACGACGTGCTGCGGCCGTTCTATCAGCCGCTGATCGACCTTTCGAGCGGACGGATCACCGGCTTCGAGGCGCTGGTGCGCTGGCCGCATGCCGAGCGCGGCATGGTCTCGCCGGCCGAGTTCATTCCGGTCGCCGAGGACACCGGGTTGATCAACCCGCTCGGCGGGTTGATGCTGCGCCGGGCCTGCATGGATGCAGCGACCTGGCCGGACGACGTCCGCGTCGCCGTCAACCTGTCGCCGCTGCAATTCCGCAGCGGCAATCTGCTCTCGATGGTCACCGAGGCGCTGAAGCATTCCGGCCTGCCGCCGCTTCGGCTCGAGCTCGAGATCACCGAGACGCTGCTGCTCGAGAAGAGCGCCCAGGTGCTGGCGACGCTGCATGCCCTGCGTGCGCTCGGCGTGCGGATCTCCATGGACGATTTCGGCACCGGCTATTCGAGCCTCAGCTATCTGCGCAGCTTCCCCTTCGACAAGATCAAGATCGACCAGTCGTTCGTGCGCGATCTCGGCGCCAACCGCGAATCGCAGGCGATCATCCGCTCGATCGTCAGCCTCGGCAAAGGCCTCGGCGTCACCATCACCGCCGAGGGTGTCGAGACCGAGGACGAGCTGAGCTGCCTGCGCGCCGAAGGCTGCCACGAGGGCCAGGGCTTCCTGTTCTCCAGGGCCCGCCCCAATGCCGAGATCGTCAGCCTGTTGAAGGCGCAGCGCGGGGCGGATAGGCCGGGCGACGCGGACGCCGCGCTGGTGGCGTGATTGAACCTGTGGTCGTCGTCCGGCGTCTGATCATTGGATCAGCATCGGAACGGACCCATGAGCCTCAATGACCAAGCCCCAACGGACGGGCCGCGTTATGCCCGCTTCTCGCGGCGGCTGAAGGCTATCCTGCTGGACTGGATGCTGGCGATGGCCCTGCTGTTCGGGGCCGTGGCATTGGCGAGCAACGTGCGGAGCGATATGCTGGCCCGCATGCTCGGTATCGCCGTCGTGGTGATCCTGGTGCTTTATGAGCCGGTGCTGGTCTCGCGGTTAGGCGGCACGCTCGGGCATTATTGGACCAATTTGCGCGTCGTCGATGATGGCGGCGGTAATCTGAGCTTCGGAAAGGCGCTCGCGCGCTTCGCCATCAAGAGCCTCCTGAGCTGGTACTCGTTCCTGACCATGATGGCGACCCGTCGCAACCAGGCGGTGCACGATCTCCTCACCAATTCCACGGTCCGGATCTGCGATCTCTCCAAGGCCAGCTCCTCGCAGTTCATCACCGAGCGACGCGAGCTCGAGGACGCCGCGATGCCGTCGCGCATCCGCCGCGCTCTGGTGACGGTGGTCTATCTCGCGTTCGGCGGTTTTCTCTATGTGATGGCGCTTGGCGCCGTGCTCGAGCAGGGTCTGCTGTCGAGTGCCTGCCTCGACCGCGACTTCTGCTCTGGCGGCGAGCGCATCGTCACCATCGCTGCCGCCACGGTGCTGCTCGTGGCGCTTGCCCTCGTCATCGGTATGGGCTGGAGCGGCCGGCTGCCCGGCGCACGCAGGGCGTAGAAGGACCGGGGCGCAATCTCAGCCGACCGACAGGATGGTCCTGCCGACATCCTCATAATGCGTGTCGCGCGCCTGGATCTGCTGGGCGATCGCGTGCATGTCACGAAAGCGCCGCTCGAACGGATTGTTGCGAAACACCGCGGTGGCGCCGGCCATGTGATAGGCGGTATCGACCACCTTCGCTGACTGTTGGATAGTCCATGTCGATGCCAGCCTTACGGCCGAGCGATGCGGCTCCTTGAATTCGCCTGACGCGGTCAGCTCGCGCCACATCGCGCCCGCCGTCGCATAGAGATAGGCGCGCGCCGCGCGCAGGTCGGCTTCGGTGCGGCCGATCAGGCCTTGCACGGCCGCATTGTCGCGCATCGCATTGGCGGCGAGCGACTGGTGCTTGCCGCGCGCCAGCGCGATCGCCGCATCGAGTGTCGCCCGCGCAACGCCGAGCGAAACGGCCGCAAACCCGAGACTGAACGCCGAGCCGGTGCCGAGTCTGTAGAGCGGTCCGGTTTCGCGCAACGCAGACGGCACGTCGCGGAACGCCGTGAAACGCTCGGGGATGAAGAGATCGCTGACCTCATAGGAATCGGTGCCGGTGCCGGCGAGCCCGATCGCGTGCCAGACATCGTGCAGCACGGCGCTTGCGACCGGAAACAGGATGGTGCGCACCTCCGGCGATCCGTCGGCATTCTTGCGCGGCGCGCCGTCAGCACCGTTGATGCGGACATGCGCCCCGAGCCAGCTCGCCTGCCGCGAGCCCGAGGCAAAATCCCAGCGCGCTGTGACGCGATAGCCGCCCTCGACCGCGTGCGCCTCATGCGCGATCGCGCCCCAGGCGAGGATGCCGGGCGGCGTGTTGAAGATCTCCTGCGACGTGTCGTGGTCGAGCGAGGCTGCGATCATGGCGCAGACGCTGCACTGGCCGAGGCACCATGCGGTGGACGCGTCCGCCTTTGCCACTTCCTCCAGCATCTGCATGAAGGCTTCGGGCGCGGCCTCGGCGCCGCCAAGGCTCTGCGGCAGCAGGGCGCGGTAAAGTCCGTTCTCGACCAGTGCGGAAACGACCGGCGCGGTCAGTCTCCGCGCGCGCTCGATTGCATCCGCTTCGCGCGCAATCAACGGCGCAAGTGCCTGTGCCCGTTCAACGAGGCCGACCCCGGGAGTGACGTTCATTCGCGGTTCCTCGCCCATTCTGGCGTGAGCGGTGAGAAATGCGATCGTGGTCCATCCGGCGCGGCGGATCAAGGTGATGATCCGGAATTGCGGAAATGCGCCTGAGGTGGTGCCAGTTCACCGATTAACCCGTTGGTCGCGGCCACGGCAGCATTGAAACCGCCGACATTGAACGCGTTCATCAGAAAAAATGCGGCTATGCCGCGGGTCGGTGCGATCGCAAGATAGGCGAAGTTGCCCTGCAAACCGCCGCTTTTCTGCAGGATGAGCGGCCGATTGCCGGCCGGCATGTTGATGACCCAGCCTAGGCCCATGGCATCCATTGGCCCGGCATCATCCAGGCCGAAGACCGACGCAAGCCCATCGCGGTAGAGATAAGCGGCGTGATCAAGCAGTCGCAGCTCACGGTCGGTCGTCGCGAAGCGGTCGAGATGCCACTTCATCCAACGCGCCATGTCGTTCGCGGTTGTGTGCAGTCCGCCGGCGCATTCGATGCTGGTCGGCGTGTGCACGGCCGGCATGGGCGATCTGTCGAAATCGTGCCCCTGCATGAGGCGCGATTCATCTCCCGGCCGAGGGTTGAAGACCGTGTCCTTCATGCCGAGCGGATCAAGCACGCGCTCTTTCAGGAGGTCGGCATAAGGCTTGCCGCCGGCATTCGCCATCGCCGCGCCGAGCAGGTCGAAGCCGTAATTCGAATAGAGGGCGGCGGTACCCGGCGCAAACAGCAACGGATCGGTCTTGAGGTTTGCGATCTGCGCTTGCTTGGTGTTGGTGCCGAAGGGGTCGTTCGTCGGCCCCTCGGCGCGCGGGACTTCGCGTGGCAAACCGGACGCCTGCGTCACGAGATCGATGAGCCGGATTGGATGGCCGGCCTTTTCGGGCAGCGTGACGTCGTAGCCCAGTCGGTCCTGGAGACGATCGGTAAGACGCACCCCACCGTCGAGCACCATACTGGCGAGGACTTCGCCGCAAAACACTTTGCTGACCGAGCCGATGCGAAACATCGTGTCGGCATCAGGCTCCTTTCCTCCCTTGTCGTTGATGCTGCCGAACCCGGCGAAAGCCGTCTCGCCGTTGCGCACCGCAAGCAGGATGAAGCCGGGCACCCGGCTGGCGAGATACGTCAACGTGCCCGTGAAGTTCACCGCCTCGGTGAGGAGCTTGTCTGCTGCGGCCGCGGCATCGCAGAAAATGATCTGCGCTGCGATGATCGTGGCGATGAGTGCAAATCCCGTCGGTTTTCGCAGGTTGTTGAGCATCATCTTCATCCCTTCGAGGACCCAGATTTCTTACGCCCTACGGCTCGATTTAACACCAAGGCAGCAGACACCCGTCCTGCTCGCCAAAATGAGTACTACTTTAGAGTGTCGGCGGAATGCTCGGTTGCGGCAAACTGCCCTCTTCACGGCTTCCGCCGAAAAACTGATTGTACAGCTCAGTTGGGGAAAAGTGGCATTGGCTGCTTTTGAAACCTGCGATTTTGTTTTGGTTGGAGGAGATTAATGCCACTCGCGTTGATTGAAGCCGCGCATTCCGGGTTAGAACTCGAGTTGTCGCCGATTGAGCCATCCTGGATCATTGAAGGCAAGCCGGAGGCTCGCTCTCGCCTGCTGTCGACGAGCGCATGCAACACTGCCAAGACCCTGATCTGGTCCTGCACTGGAGGCAAGTTCGACTGGTACTACGACCTCGACGAGACCATCATAATCCTCGAAGGCTCGATCGTGCTTGAGAGCGAGGGCATGCCGTCGAAGCGCTATGGCGTTGGCGACGTGATTTATTTTCGAAGGGGGGCGCGCGCCAGATGGCACGTTGAGGGCTATGTGAGGAAGCTCGCCTTCCTCCGCCTGAACAATCCGTTCCCGTTCGGCATCGCCATCCGCGCCGTCAACAGGCTCAAGTTCTTGATCGCGCGGAGCAGCCCGGTCATGGCGGCGGCTGGCATCATCGTTCCGGAGTAAGATCCCGCGTCGGGTATTAGCTCGCCCCGGACCTCCGGCGAGGTCCGCTCTTGCGCCGCCGCCAAGCATGGCAGGCGTCAAACGTACTCTTATCGGCCTGTTCCGATTGAGTCACGAGGAGACGCTAGCTGGCAGGCGCCTTGCGGCCGATCAGGCCGAACACGATCATCACGATGCTGATGCCGGCGACGGCGCCGGAGACCTCTCCAACCGTCCGCATCAGGACGACAGGATTGTTGGACCAGGGCGTCATGTCCCGCATGTTCAGAAAGAACAGGACGGCAAGAGCCAGGAGCACGACGCCCACGGCAATCAATCGCCAGTTTCGTTTCCGCATGACAGACTCTCCCCTGTGCCGCCCACAGACGCGGCAATTGCTCAGCAGAGGAATAGTGTCGTCGATTTCCGTTCGGGTTCGATCGGCCCACGAAAAATGGTGTGCCCATCTGCCCAATTTCAGCGCGGCAATGAAATCGCCGGTCAGTCGCAACGCGCCTATGCCGCCGGTTGCCTGATCCGGCAGCAAGGCTGTCCTATAATACCCAGAGCTCAGGCGATACTTCTGTCCTCTATCATCCGGCGTTTGACGGTTTCGCAAGTCTTGCGAACATCCTCCGTAAACAGTGCACACTCTTCGATGCGCTTGAAAATCCTCTTGGCTTCCTCGCGATATGAGGCGGCGGTATCTCGCATGAAGGCAATCGTAGTGTGCACCTCGGCGGTCATCGCCTCGCATTTTTTCGCCGCGCTGATCAACTCGGTCCCCATGGCTTCGATCTCCTTGGCTGCAGCCTCATAGTCGCGCACAACGGCCTCGGCAGTGAGCTGGCCAACGCGCGAAACCCCCTCTCGATGCTCGACGTAGTCAGGCAATGGCTCGGATAGAGCCGGGGGCGCAGCCCAGCCGGGCGACGCGGGCAAAGCCGCTGTGACATCTGCTTCAAGTTTGGCCAGATCTACGGCCTTATTTCTAGGAAATCTTTCGATGTTCGCCATGGATCAATTCTCCCTACTGGACTCTACCCACTCAAGAAATGGAGCCAATGCGCGCGAGAGTCCGGACAATAGTCGCAGGCCCCGCTATTCCGCGGGATCGCCTCGGAATGGCAAGCTGATTGAGAATCCTGATTCGTGGCGAAAGATTCGCGAAACTACGGCGACGGTCCATCGTGACGACGTCCTCGGACGTCCACTTCAGGCCAAGCTGGCCTGCCCGCTACCGCCGCGCCGTATCGACACATTTCCACGTGACCCCGTGCTTGCAGTGCCGGACCAGGCCGTCACAAGGGCGAGCGTAAGCACTGAGGTTTGACGGCACGGTTGAATCTCCGCAGGCCATCTGCCATTCAAATCCTCCTTGATGAATGGAGTGGACGTTGAGAACCGCTGCGGCTGCCAGGCTCACCGCGATGGGAATGTTGGACCATGGCATTTTAGGTAGCCGCAATATCTTTGATGTCGACGGTCGTAAGGTCGCCCGGCTTGGCGACCGTTTGAATGATAGCTTCTAGCGTGGCGCCAAATGACCCAACACAAACCGTCGCGCCGACTGCATCCATCGTCGGCGTGGCCGCACCGGTTCCAAAAAGGGCGATAAAAATGCGGGCGTCGGCATTCTTCCTGTTGAGCCTGCGAATGACGTCTTGAACCTTGGCGGTGGACGGTTGGCCGACGTAGCAAAGGCACGCAAGCGAGGTTTCCGTCATGTCGAGCGAAAAGAACTTCGCCGTTGATAGCGCGTCCGCCTCTTCCGCCATCGCCTCGATACCATGGTGCCGCAGCAAATAGGACAACACCAGCGCCGTCGCTTCGTCGAGCTTTCCGGATCCTGGAATGCAGAGCGCCGAACGCGGCGATCTGCCTTCTTCCTCGATCAATTTACGTTGCGCCCTGGCTTGCTCAATTGCGATCGCGGCACCGGGGTTCGAGCTCATGTCCAGGGCCCGGGAGTCCAAATCGTCGTGAGCTTCCAGATCGGCCACCAGCTCGTCGACGGTTGAAGCAATGCGATTTAGTCGCTCTTCGTCGAGATGGCCCAATCGGCGGTCGGCTTCCGCGAGCTTCAATCCCTCAAGCAGGATGGTGTCGCAGTATTCCTCAAGCGACGCCCCTTTGAGGAACTCATGCGCTTGTTCCGCGGCTTCAAGAGGATCCCCCGCCAGCATTCGTTGATAAACGAGCTGAGGCGGGCTCAGAGGAGGTCGGTCGCCCAGCATGATTTCGAGGAACTTGAGCCGCTCGACATGCCGTCCCGCGACAACGAGACATACCGTCAGAGGCGTCGCCATGACCAGTCCGACGGGACCCCAGAGCCACGTCCAGAATGACGCAGACAGGATGATTGCGACGGGAGACAGACCGGAGCTATGGCCATAGATCAACGGTTCGAGCACCTGTCCGGCGAGCAGTTCCAGAACCACGAACAACAGAGCTGTCAGCACCAACATTTGCCAGCCCGAACCAACGGCAGCGGCGAGAATGAGTGGAAATATGGCCGAGATCAGCGCCCCGATATACGGAACGAATCGCAGGATCATCGCCAGCAGACCCCACAGCGGGGCGGAGGGCACGCCGATCAATTCGAGACCTAAGCCGATTGCCAGTCCGAACGCTGCGTTGAAGATGATCTGGGTCAGGAAGAGTTTGCTCAGGCGCTTGCCGGCGTCATCAAGGGCTGCCGTCGTGCGCTGAATATCGCTCGAGCCGGCAAGACGGACGAGGCGATTCCTCAGATCCTCCCGTTGCAACAGGATGAAAGTCACAAAAATCACGACGATTCCCGTCGTGGTGAGCGGCGAAAGCAGAGGCTCGATAATTTTGGCGAGCGTCGTCAGAGCGCCAGGGTCGGGCTGCTTGACCTCAACGGGTATCGGAAGCGTTCTATCCGGTGATTGTCTCGCGAGCCCGTTGTCCGACCGGCCAGTCGCTGCATCACCACGTTGCAGCTCTGTCCCCAGCTCCTTGAGAACGGTGGAGGCCTGTTCCAACGTTCCAGAACTCCCCATCAACCCGCGGAGGCTCTCGATCTTGTCACTCAGCGTTTGCTGATATCCGGGGAGCTTGGCGGCAAGGCGCGTTGCCTGCGATACCATAAGCCCGCCCAAGCTGAAGATGATCGCAAATCCGAAGAAGACGACGATGAGTACGGAAGCCGTGCGCGGAACTCGCCATGAATACAGACGTATGACGAAGGGCGCGAGAACGAAGCTCAAGAGAACGGCCAGTGCGACCGGAACGAAAACTTCCCGGCCAAAATACAGCGCAGCAATAATCAGTGCTGCGACGGCCATGTTTGTCAGCGCGCTGCCCCGCCGCTGCGCCAGCCTTACTTGCTCGGGCTTCTCCTGCAACTGCGTGGCCCTCGCTCTGAGCCGAACCGATAGTCGCTGCGACTTCGATGAAACCCCTCAGTTCACAGCGCCAAACACAAACTAGCCAAATATAAACTAAGAGTTCGCGCCAAGCTTGGTGCCGTTCAGTTGGATTGGGGTCCTGCAACGCGAGCGGACGATTGCCGGTCGCGTGCTACTCCTCGGTGGCGCATAATTCTACGCCTCTTTTCCACCTCAGGTAAGAACAAAGTAAGAGGATCTTCGCGTTGGTCCCCGCTCCTAAAAGGTCCCCCACAGACCCGGCGACGCCTGCGTATAGCGCGTGTAGGTGTGATAAAGCGTATTTGGATCTCTCAACAGCGACTGCAGGTGCTTGAGAAACGCGTTCGCGTTTCCCAACGCGCCAGAATCGCTGCCGGTCAACGTGGTTTTCGGACCGATGGGCATCGGACCTTGAGTAGCGTTCTGATATTGTGCGGATCGCTGAATTTCGTGCTGCACTTCAGAAAAGGTCCTGAAGATTTCGTCCACCGCGTGCGACATCTGCTGTCCCACGATGGCATAGCAACGGTCGGCATCCTTTCCGCGGAGCCAGAGATGGAAGTTGGCAGCGCTGGCACTGTGTGAATGAACCTGGGTCCGGCGCATCATCAGTGCGGCCCAATCTTCGGCCGCGGCGTGCCCAGAACTGCAATTGCTCCAACTACCAGGAGCCAGAGTGGAACGACCCCCACGCCTGGAATGGCCTCCAAGGCCAGCCCCGGCAAAAGCAGCCACTGCCAACCCAGCACCATGAACAGCAGGACGGCGGTTAGAATATCCAGCGCCCATCCAATCGGCGGTACCAACGTCGCGAAGGCGCCGATGAGATCGGAAATGCCTGCAACGACGAAGGCAAGCGCGAGTTGCGTTTTTGAGAACCTGGAAAGCCTGGAAAGCTTAGACGATGCTGCGTCTGCATTGACCGGCTGATTGCCTGGTTCCGATGGAGCAGGCATTTGAACCTCCTGCGGGAAGCCGAAGATAAACGTCAGGAGACCTCGACTTACTCTGTACGACGACCCCTCGAACACCGCATCTCTGGTGCGAGACTCTGGTGGACGATGACTTTGCAATGCTCGCAGCTTTCAATCGTAAACTGTCAGTCATGTAGACCTGCTGATATAGATCAACAAATCCGCGCATGAAGTGTGAATAGGCAGTCGCAGTCCAGGAATACGAGAGCGTTCGTAAATGGGCGCTTCTCGCGGTAGGGCGCGCATGCTTCGTGACGGGAGCGTGTGTGAACGGTCGCTGTTCACCACGCCACGGTGCTGCAAGCTGGCCCGACCACCCCTAAGGCAAATGAGGAGCTTGCACCATGGCTACACAATCTGCGCGCAAAGACAGTCGGATTGCGGGCTACGACCATGACGATCCCGGTCTTAGAACTGGAGATGGGGGACTTACAATCTGGGATCTTCAGAAGATGGCCCAGGAAAAGCGGCTCAACGAGCTGAACGACCTGTTCGATAACGGCTTGACCATGAATGCCTTACCCGTGGGCGTTTGCGCAGGCACGGTCGCCCGCGTGTTCGACCTGAATGCCACCCCCCTTCCTGAGTGGCTGGATTGGTTCGCTGAGAAGAATTGGCGTGGAAAAATCTACTTCTCATCGAATGATAAGACAGTTTCCGAAGGGAGAAACCGGGTGAGATCCTCCGTGGTGAACCCGCTCTCTCCATTCATCCCCATGTGCAAATTCAAAACCATGCTTGTGGACAGCCATCCTCTTGCGCCAAGGGCAAAATCGAACATTGTGATTCTAGACTATTCTGATCCGCTAACCGAACCGTACATGCTGGAACGTCTTGTCAAACAGATTCCCCTGATTGACTTGATGGTGGCCGTGAAAGGTAAATACGGCCCCATGTTTATTGGGAAGACCTGGTTGGGAAGGTACGATGAAAAGGGAGGATTTACGGCTTCAAACCCTGACAAGCTTTCCAACTGGTACTTTCTCGACTTCAACGAGGGCGCTCTCAAGGAGCAACGCGAGAGTCATTCGGATGGTTCAAAGGAAGAGATGTTAGATCCTCTTCCCCACGTTAGTAACTGAACCAAGCGCTTCTGGCATTGCGCTCCAGATGTGAAACGGCGCGGAGTTGCCGCGCCGAGTTTTTCGCATTTCGAACCGAGCGATATCGGCGTGGAGGCTCGGCAATACGCCTGGATTGACCTCAATTGGTCGACCGTAACCAGCGCAACGGATAGACGGCTACGATGATCGGTGCGCACATTGAACTTATTCTGATCGTCACCGGCGCCGTCACAGCGATCACGCTGCTTCAGTTTATAGCCCCCGCTCAAGTCCTTCGCATCATTTTCGGTAAGGCGCCTACCGAGGAGGTCAGCTTGGCCGTAGCGCGTCATTGGGGTCTGCTCGTTTTTTTGGTCGGGGCGCTGCTCATCTATGCAGCATTTCATGCATCGGTTCGAGGCCCCGTGATGGTTGTCGCCGTGATCGAGAAAGCGGCCCTAGGCCTGGGTGTATTCGGCACATCCTTGCGCACGCATTCGGTCGCGGCAGCGATCGCTGCGGGCGATTCGATCATTGCGCTCGTCTATGTGCTCTATCTCGCGGGTTTTTAGACCCCGATGCGAAGGGTAACGCTTGGTTCAGCAACTACGGAAGCAAGGCCATTGCCGTGTTCGACAAACTTGGCAGGCCGTTGACGCCGCAGGGCATCTCGTTCGGCGGACGACTAGGGCCAATTCAGGAATCGTCGTCACACAAAGCCCAAGACAACGAGATACGCGCGCGGAGAACAGATATGTTCACAATCGACAAAGCGCACATGGTGACCACACTGCTGACGCTCGGCATACTGGGCTACGCATGTGCTCCAGCTTCGGCCGCCGTGCGTATCGAGGGACAAGTCCAGGCGGGCGGTGGTCCGCTCGCAAATTCGACCGTCACCCTTTGGGGCGCAAGTAGCGCTGACCCTAGGCAACTGGCCCAAGCAAGAACAAGCAGTGATGGTCGGTTCGAGTTGGGCAGCCAGGAAACCCTTGGCACGGACGTCATCCTGTACCTGGTCGCCAACGGTGGCGAAGCCGCAGCGAACAAGGGTAGCGGCGACAACCCGGCGGTTGCACTGCTCTCGGTGCTGGGCAATACGCCGCCGTCGACGGTCGTCATCAATGAGTTGACCACGGTGGCCTCGGTGTGGACGCACGCGCAATTCCTCAATGGCGCAGCGATCAAGGGTCATGTACTTGGCCTCAAGATCGCCGCCGGCAACGTGCCGAGCTTCGTTGATCTTCAAACCGGTGGCTGGGGCACCGCCATTCAGGACCCGCTCAACAGTGGCCAGACGCCGACGATGGCCAACTTCGCAACGCTGGCGGACCTGCTGGCGGGTTGCGCCACGCGCGTGAAAGCGGATGCGTGCAACAAGCTTTTCGCAGCGGCCACGCCTCCGACCAGCGGCGCCCCGACCGACACGCTAACGGCGGCGCAATCGATCGCTCGCTTTTCCTGGTACAAGCCCGATCGGCTGTTTGTGCTGCTGGACGAGTTCTATCCAGTTCCCCAAGGCAAGAATCTCCGGCCGGTGCCGTTCATGCCGTATCTTAACTTTGCGCCCAGCGCGTGGGTTCTGCCGCTGAAATTCGATGGCGGCGGCTATCGCGCAGGTGGAAAGGCAATGTTCGACAGCGAGGGCAACCTTTGGGTCGGCGACAACTTCACCATTGGCTGGCAGGGGCAGGATTCGTTTTGGCAGGGCAATGCCACCAAGTTCAATCCGAACGGCAAACCGCTGTCACCGATCACCACCGGGTTTGCCGGGGGCGGCTTGCAGGGCGGCACGTTCGGCGCGGCGGTCGACGCCAAGGACAACGCCTGGCTTTCCAGCTACGGAAGCAAGTCGATTGCGGTGTTCGACAAGAACGGCAAGCCGCTGACACCGCCGGAAGGTATCACCTTCAATGGGCAACTCGGGCTGATGCAGGGCATCATCGCCACGCCGAGCGGCGACGTGTGGGCCCTCGGCGTCTCGAAGCGCCAGCTCCTGCACTTCCCCAAGGGTGACTGGACCAAAGGCCGGATCGTATGCGAAGGCGACAGTGCCGAGCCTTGCAAGTCGTTCCTCGGGCCATTTCACCTCGCCATTGATCGGCAGGATCGGATCTGGGTCTCGAACGCGAGCGATAAGGTGACGCGCTTCCCTGCCGCGGATCCGAGCAAAGCCGAGAATTTCAAGACTGGAATCGTCAACAGCGGTCTCAACATCGACAGCCAGGGCAACGTATGGGTCACCAACCGGTTCGGCCACGGGCTACTGGGCATGGCTCACCTCATCGACATGGCGGCACGCATGAAGGTCGCGGGGATCGAGTCGGCTACGGATTACTTGGTAAGGACCATGTCCGAGCAGAAGGGCAGGGATGGCAGCGTCACCCTGCTGCGGCCGGATGGCGCGCAATATCCCGGTTCGCCGTTCACTGGCGACGGCCTCCCCGGGCCCTGGGCTGTGGTCGTCGATGGCAATGACAACGTCTGGATTTCCAATTTCGCGATGCCCAACAGCCCGATCGCGCACCTGTGCGGCGTACGCACGGAGAACTGCCCGCCGGGCTTCAAGACCGGCGACCAGATCTCGCCGCCCGGCGGCTATGTGGGCGGCGGGCTACAAATGCAGACGGACCTCGCCATCTCACCTTCAGGCGACGTGTGGGTGATGAACAACTGGCAGGACATCGACAGTTGCTACAGAACCGCCGACGAGGCTCTGTCAACCCGCTGTGGCGGCCAAGGCGTGACCGTTTTCTTCGGCATGGCAAAGCCGGTGCGCGCGCCCCAGATCGGGCCGGCGCGCGGCTACGACTGATAAGCCGGCGTCGTCCCCCTGTTTGGAATGTCCGTTGTTGGCCCTGCGCGACATATTGCGCCGCCGCGTGAGCTTGATTGCAAACGGGACAAGTCATGTCTCGCATAGACAGGAAGAACAAGGCGGCGAGAGCCAACAATAAATCTCGCAGATAACGCGGAACGCTATTTGCCGTCGGCTTCGCGCCAGAGTGTCCAGATCCAGCCGATGAAGGTCGCGACCAGCACGGGATAGGCGTAGGTCGGCAACGGTGTGGACGTTGGCTCTAGCGGCTCACCCCAGAAAATTCTCGCCGCGGTGACGATGAACAGGACCGCGCTCACGATGCCGAGGATTCGGATTGGCATGGCGAACAGCCCGGGAATGCTGATGAGGAGAAGCGCCGTCCCCCAGAGAGCGCTGCCGGCGGCAAAGGCCGGGACGCTGCCCGCAAGACCCGCGGCCGGGCCTGACAGCATGATGACACCCTCGCCGATGGCAAAGACGAGAAAGCCGCCGGCGACGACGTCATGTCCGGTTCGAAAGTATTTTGTGGCGAGCAGCGCTGCGGCCATCACAAGTCCCGAGCCGTCGATCGCCCACAGAATCCCCTGGACATTCCGTTGCGTGACCATGGCCCCCGCCATTCCCAGGGCGCCACCAAGTGCAAGGCCCACGGCCGCGATAACGTTGATCGAACGATGCATCTTCGTCCCCCGGCAGGACCCCAAGTCCCACGGGCCGCGATGATGCCATCATGCCGGTGATTTGCCCGACGTGTCAACCTTATTTCGTAAAATCGGAAAGCCTCATGTCGGCCGTTGCCGGCTACGCCTACTGCGTCATAGACCCTCATGGTGAGGAGCGCGGAACGCGCGTCTCGAACCATGAAGGCCCGCATCTTGCCCGCGGCCATCCTTCGAGACGCCCGCTCTCGCGGGCTCCTCAGGATGAGGGGGAGAGCGCCCATAACGCAGGTAGGGCTACTTTGCATGGGGTTGTTTTCGAGCTTTTTGTTGCCCGGCCGCGGAAGCCTCAGGCCGGACCTTCATCCGGCTCAGCTATCGACCTTCAGCGCCGCGATGAAAGCTTCCTGCGGGATGTCGACCTTGCCGAACTGCCGCATCTTCTTCTTGCCTTCCTTCTGCTTCTCGAGAAGCTTCCGCTTACGCGTGATGTCGCCGCCATAGCACTTCGCGGTGACGTCCTTGCGCAGCGCGCGGACGGTTTCGCGGGCGATCACCTTGCCGCCGATCGCCGCCTGGATCGGGATCTGGAACATGTGCGGCGGGATCAGCTCCTTCATCTTCTCGACCATGGCGCGGCCGCGGCCCTCCGCGCGGGTGCGATGCACCAGCATCGAGAGCGCATCGACCGGCTCGGCGTTGACCAGGATCTGCATCTTGACGAGATCGGCCGGCTTGTAGTCGGTGAGATGATAGTCGAACGAGGCGTAGCCCTTGGAGACCGATTTCAGGCGGTCGTAGAAGTCGAACACGACCTCGTTGAGCGGCAAATCGTACTTCACCATCGCGCGGGAGCCGACGTAGGTGAGCTCCTTCTGCGAGCCGCGGCGGTCCTGGCACAGCTTCAGCACGCTGCCGAGATATTCGTCCGGTGTGAGGATCGTGGCCTCGATCCAGGGCTCGTCGATCTCTGCGATCTTGACCACGTCGGGCATGTCGACGGGATTGTGGATCTCGATCTCGGTGCCGTCGGTCAGCTTCATCTTGTAGATGACGCTCGGTGCGGTCGCGATCAAATTGAGGTCGAACTCGCGCGACAGCCGCTCCTGGATGATCTCCAGATGCAAGAGGCCGAGGAAGCCGCAGCGGAAGCCGAAGCCGAGCGCGGCCGAGGTCTCCATCTCGAAGGAGAAGCTGGCGTCGTTGAGGCGCAGCTTGCCCATCGCGGCGCGCAGCGTTTCGAAGTCGTCGGCATCGACCGGGAACAGGCCGCAGAACACCACGGGGATCGCCGGCTTGAAGCCCGACAGCATCTCGGCGACCGGCTTTTTGTCGTCGGTGATGGTGTCGCCGACGCGGGTGTCCGCGACCTCCTTGATCGCCGCGGTGATGAAGCCGATCTCGCCGGGACCGAGCTCGTCGACCTGCTGCATCTTCGGCGTGAAGAAGCCGACGCGCTCGACGTCGTAGGCCGCGCCGGTGCCCATCATGCGGACGCGGCTGCCCTTCTTCATGACGCCGTCGACGACACGGATCAGCACGACGACGCCGAGATAGACGTCGTACCAGCTGTCGACCAGCAGCGCCTTCAAGGTCGCGTCGCGGTCGCCCTTCGGCGCCGGAAGGCGGTTGACGATGGCCTCCAGCACATCGGGGACGCCGAGCCCGGTCTTGGCCGAGATCATCACCGCGTCCGACGCGTCGATGCCGATGACGTCCTCGATCTGCTGCTTGATCTTTTCCGGCTCGGCGGCCGGAAGGTCGACCTTGTTCAGGACCGGGACGATCTCGTGATTGTTGTCGAGCGCCTGATAGACATTGGCGAGCGTCTGCGCCTCGACGCCCTGGCTGGCGTCGACCACGAGCAGGGAACCCTCGCAGGCCGCCAGCGACCGCGAGACCTCATAGGCGAAGTCGACATGGCCGGGCGTGTCCATCAGGTTGAAGATGTAATCCTTGCCGTCCTTGGCGCGGTACGAGAGCCGGACGGTCTGCGCCTTGATGGTGATGCCGCGCTCGCGCTCGATATCCATGGAATCGAGCACCTGCTCCTTGCCGGCCATTTCGCGCTCGGACAGCCCACCCGTCATCTGGATCAGGCGGTCGGCCAGCGTCGATTTGCCATGGTCGATATGGGCGACGATGGAGAAATTGCGGATGTTGGAAATGGGGGCGGTCGTCATGGGCGCGGGATACCACTCACATCCCCGTGCGGCAACCATATTACTGTATTTTCGGGCCTTTCTTCACGCCAAGCTGATTCCACGCGGGGCCAAAACGCGCTACGCAACCACCCATGTCGACGACTTCGATCCTGCCCGCCGGAACGCACGCGAAAAGCGCTTTGAGCCCCAGGCGGCTCGTGGCCCGGCTGGTCGCCAGCGCCACCGATCCCAAGACCCGCCTGTGGCTGGTGATCCAGCTCGCAATCATCCATGCGGTGATCTGGACCTTCATTCTGATCAATCTGAAGGCAGCGCAGGACGTTCATATGGACGTCGCAGAAGCCTATGCGTGGGGCCAGAAATTCCTGCTCGGCTATGGCAAGCACCCGCCGCTGTCGGGCTGGATCGCGGGTCTCTGGTTCAAGGTCTTTCCCCCTGTGGATTGGGCGACCTATGCGCTCGCGATGGCGACCGTCAGCGCCGGCATGGTGATCTGTTGGCTGATCGCGCTGCGCGTGGTCGACGCCAAGCGCGCGTTCCTCGTCCTGGTGATGACCGCGCTCTACCCGATCTTCAATTTCAAGGGTTTCAAGTACAATCCGGATTTGTTGCAGCTCGTCACGCTGCCGCTCCTCGTGCTCGCCTATCTCAACGCGTTCGAGAAACGGAGCTGGCAATCCGGCGTCCTGCTCGGGCTCGCCGGCGCGCTCGCGCTGATGACGAAATACTGGGTGCTGACCATGATCGGCGCCATCGGCCTTGCCGCGCTGATCCATCCGGACCGCGTCAGATTCCTGGCCTCGCCGGCGCCATGGGTTGCGATCGCAACGCTCCTCGTCGCGATGGTCCCGCATGGCATCTGGCTGGCTGACGCACATTTCGTGCCGCTGACCTATGCCGGCGACACCTACAGCCTCACCGATCGCGCGCAGATCAACGAGCTCGTGCGCGGCTACGTCGTGCACAATTTCGCGCTGCTCGCGCTGCCCGTGGCGCTGGCGGCGCTGGCAATGGCGCTGGTGCCGCCGTGGCGGAGACTGCTCATGCGCGATCCGCTGGCGATCGTCACCCGCGCCTGGGCGCGCGGCGACAATCCTGGCGTCAACGTTTCGCGGGCGCTGAACGTCTGGATCATCCAGATCATCGTCGCGGTCGGCCCGCCGCTCGGCGCGCTGGCCTTCGGCATCTACATGAAGACCGATTGGGGCATCTCGCTGTTCTTCCTGGTGCCGCTGGCGCTGGTGTCGATTCCAGCGCTGCGCGTGCAGCGCGCGAGCCTGTTCAACGTCACGGCGATCTGGCTCGTGCTGTCGCTGGCAACGCTCGCCGCCTCGCCCTGGATCGCCGCGCGCGAGATGGCGGCGAATGCGGGCAACACCGCGACCTATGGCGCGCGCTCGGAGCTCGCGCGCGAATTGACGCAAGCCTGGCACGCGCGCTTCGGCTCACGCTGGCCGATCGTTGCCGGCACCATGGAAACCATCCAGCCGATGGCGTTCTACAGCCCCGATCATCCGAGCCCGTTCACGCCGCACGAAGCCTGGAGTTCCGGCCTGACCGCAGCGGAGGACGTCAAACGCCTCGGCTTCATCGGGGTGTTCGATCCGACCGACGGCCGCGCGGACGGTTTCGATAAATGGGTCAAGGAAACTGCGCCGAACGCCGAGCGGATCGTGATGACGACGCGCCGCTTCACCCATGGCAAGGCAGGCCCTGCGATGACGTGGAACGTCTACGTCGCGCCGCCGGAGAAGTGATCGAAGGCTCGTAGGGTGGGCAAAGCGAAGCGTGCCCACCGCTTCTGTTGCTATCATCGAAGGATGGTGGGCACGGCGCGTCGCGCCTTTGCCCACCCTACGCAGCCTCGTTCGCTGAAGCCGCTTACGTCCCTTCCTCGTTGAACTTGCTTTCAACGAGCTCGGTGATCGCGGCGAGCGCGGCTTCTGCGTCATCGCCCTTGGCTGAAACGGTGATCGTCGTTCCGGGCCCGGCGGCCAGCATCATCAATCCCATGATCGAGGTGCCGCCGACGGTCTCGCCGCCGCGCGTCACCCAGACCTGCGCGTTGAATCGTTCCACCGCCTGCACGAACTTGGCGGATGCGCGCGCATGCAGGCCGCGCTTGTTGATGATCAACAACTCTTTGGAAATCGCTCCCTCGGGTACGCCCGTCCCGGCAGCGGAACCGGCCTCACTTCCGAGTGGCGCGCCGTCGTCGCTCATTTGCCGGCGAGCACGCGGCTGGCGATGGTGACGTATTTACGGCCTGCTTCCTGGGCCATCGCGATCGCGTCGGGCAGCGCACGCTCCTCGCGCACCTTGGCGAGCTTTACCAGCATCGGAAGATTGATGCCCGCGAGCACTTCGACCTTGGGTCGGCTCATGCAGGATATTGCAAGGTTGGACGGCGTACCGCCGAACATGTCGGTGAGGATCGCAACGCCGTCGCCGGAATCGACGCGATTAACCGCCTCGATAATGTCGCTTCGACAGAGATCGGAATCATCCTCGGCGCCGATCGTGATCGCTTCGATTTGCTTTTGTGGGCCCATGACATGCTCAAGCGCTGCCTTGAACTCGTCGGCAAGGCGCCCGTGGGTCACAAGTACTAGACCAATCATCGGAAAACTCCTCGTGGGCGCTTTTGGTGCGCCGCACGAACGCGCCACTTTGACCATCCAGAGCCCCCGCGCAAGAGGGGATGTTGCGTATCTCCCTGAATCTAGACGGATGGATGAGGGGAGGTGCGCCGATCTATTCGGTCGCGATAGTGTGGTTCATATGGTTACAATTTCCCTTCAAACAATCGCCCGAAGGGTTAACGGAAGATGAACTCTTGGTAGTGGTCAAGGCCGCGACAACCAGGGGGAGGGGCTGGTAACCGGCTCCGACCGGGATTCGCGGTAATTCGACACCGGAAATGGTGGTTTTCAGGGCCTCCGGCGGCGGCAGGCGCTCAGCATCGGGCGCGGCGAGATCGACCACGAGGCCGACGGTCGCATGTCCCACGAAGTCGCAGCGGCGGATGCCGAGGCCCCGGATCTCGATCAGGCCGGCCAGGACGGGGGCAGGGCGGACCACAATTTCGTTGCCGACTGTCGCCAGATGGACACGGTCGTCGCCCACCAAAACGGCAGTTTCGACCAACCCGCTACGGCCCGCCATGATCAAATCGAAGGCAAGGCGCGACTTGCCCGCGCCCGAGGGCCCCCGGATCAGCACGCCGACATTCCCTATTCTGACCGCGGAGGCGTGGACGCTGGCGCTGTCCTCGCTCATAGCGCCGGCAGCCTCACCACGAAGCGCGCGCCGGCAACCGTCGGCACGCCGTCCTCGTCCGGGGGACCTGCGCGATTCTCCGCCCAGATGCGTCCGCCATGAGCCTCGATGATCTGCTTGGAGATCGACAGGCCAAGGCCGGAGTTCTGGCCAAAGCCCTGATGCGGGCGATCGGTGTAGAAGCGCTCGAAGATGCGCTCCAGCGCGTCCTCGCGGATGCCGGGACCGTCATCGTCGACCACGATCTCGATCTCGGTCCGCACGCGGCGGCAGGTCATGCGCACCTTGTTGCCGGGCTCGGAGAAGGATTGCGCGTTCGACAGCAGATTGGAGATCACCTGCCCGAGCCGCGAATCGTGGCCGGTCACGGACAAGCCGTCGGTCGGGCCGCGGCCCTCGAAGCGGGTTTCGACCGCGACGTCATGGCCGAGCTTGGTCTCGTTGGCGACCGAGGTGAGCGTCGTCAGCAGTCGCCTGAGGTCGACGGGGATCGCATCCTGCCGCTGCAATTCGGCGTCGAGCCGGCTCGCATCCGAAATGTCCGAGATCAGCCGGTCGAGCCGCTTCACGTCGTGCTCGATCACTTCGAGCAGGCGCGCGCGGCTGGTGTCGTTGCGCGCCAGCGGCAAGGTCTCGACCGCCGAGCGCAGCGAGGTCAGCGGGTTCTTCAGCTCGTGCGCGACATCGGCGGCGAACATCTCGATCGCCTCGATGCGGCGATAGAGCGCATTGGTCATGTCGCGCAGCGCGCCGGAGAGATGGCCGATCTCGTCGCGGCGGCGGGTGAAGTCGGGGATCTCCACGCGGGACTTGATGCGGCGGCGGACGCGCTCGGCGCTGTCGGCGAGGCGTCGCACGGGACCTGCGATCGTGCTTGCGAGCAGCAGCGACAGCATGATCATGACGGCGGCCGCGACGCCGCCGACTTTCAGGATCGCGAGCCGCTCGGCGGTGACCATCTGGTCGATGTCGTCACCCTGCGTTGACAGCATCAGCGCGCCATGGATGGCGCGCGAGCGCAGCACGGGCACCGCGACCGAGACGATCACCTCGCCGCGCGAATTGACCCGCACCATCGACCGCTTCTGGCCCTTCAGCGCGTCACCCACCTCGTCATAGCCGTTGCCGTTCTCGGGCCCGAGCTCGCGATAGAGCGGCAGGTCGCCGCGGTTGAGCCAGGTGCGCACCGAGGTCATGCCGCGTTCAAGGATGCCGGGCTTCTCGGACGGCGGCGGCAGGTCGTAGCGCAGCACGTTCTCGAGGTTGCGGCTGTCGAGCAGCAGGATGCCGTTGGGATCGTAGATCCGGGCGCGCGTCTTGGTCGGCGAGATCAGCGTGCGCAGCACCGGCGCCACGCGCTCCGGATTGATCGGGAAATCCAGCGGCGAATAGTCGTCCGAACCGCCATAGCTGTCGCCGAGCTTGAGGTCGAGCAGCCGGTCGGGATCGATGGTGATGGCGTTGGTCTGCACCGTCGCGGATGCCGCGATCGCGCCCGCGATGATCTCGCCCTGCACCAACAGGCTCTGCGCGCGCGCGTCGATCAGGCCGGCGCGGAACTGCGACAAATAAAGGATGCTCGCGACCAGCGCGACGAGGCCGGCGAGGTTCAGCGAGACGATGCGGCGAGTGAGGCTCGAGAACGAGAGCGCGAAGAAGAACTGCCCGGCGCGCTTGAGCCAGTTCAGCGGCCGCCAGCCTTGCGCGACCTGCTTCTCCTCAGCCGAATGGTCCTGAACGCCCGCGGACGCGGCATCCTCGGCGTTCAGGCTGGAATCAGGCTGCGTCCGGTCAAGCAATGCTTACGCCCACGTTAGGACTGCTCGTGCGATTTGGTCCCCGCATCCTAGCCGAGACCGACGACCGCGTCAGTCCGCAAAGTCCCCGAAAGAGGCGCGCTGGCCTCAGGCTTCCTTGAAGCGGTAGCCGACGCCGTAAAGCGTCTCGATCATCTCGAAGTCGTTGTCGACCACCTTGAACTTCTTGCGCAGCCGCTTGATGTGGCTGTCGATGGTGCGGTCGTCGACATAGACCTGGTCGTCATAGGCGGCGTCCATCAGCGCGTTGCGGCTCTTCACCACGCCGGGCCGGGTCGCCAGCGCCTGGAGGATCAGGAATTCGGTGACCGTCAGCGTCACCGGCTCGTTCTTCCAGGTGCAGGTGTGACGCTCGGGATCCATGCGCAGAAGGCCGCGATCGAGTGCCTTGGCGTCATTCTCCTTCGGCGCCGCGGTCGGGTCCTTCGGCGCCGAGCGGCGCAGCACCGCCTTGACGCGCTCGACCAGCAGCCGTTGCGAGAACGGCTTGCGTATGAAATCGTCGGCGCCCATCTTGAGGCCGAACAGCTCGTCGATCTCCTCATCCTTGGAGGTGAGGAAAATCACCGGCAGATCGGATTTCTGGCGCAGCCGACGCAGCGTCTCCATGCCGTCCATGCGCGGCATCTTGATGTCGAGGATGGCAAGGTCAGGCTGCGTCGTGCGGAAGCCGTCCAGCGCGGAGGCACCATCGGTGTACGTCATGATGCGGTAGCCTTCGGCTTCCAGCGCGATCGAGACGGATGTGAGAATGTTGCGGTCGTCGTCGACCAAAGCGATTGTGGGCATGAGCCTCTGCTTTCCGTTGGGGTCGTGATCTAAAACGGCGAGCAATCAGAGATGCGCCGCATACATGGGCCCCCAACCTGGGGTTCGAACCTTGTCACCGAGCAATGCAAGCTGGGCTGAAGTGTGACCAAAGTTCCTCGAAACACGGCGAAGCAGCTGTGGTCCGACCCATAACCGGGCCCCGTTTAACCCCGAAAAGGCCGGCCTTGCAACCCGTAAAAGCCGGAAAACCGAAGAGAATCAGATGCAACCGACCTCCGATTTCGACCCCGGAAAGCTCGCCAAATCGCTGCTGCGGCGCTCCCGGCAGGGGGCGCTGGCGACTCTGATGCCCGGCACCGGTGATCCCTATTGCTCCCTGGTCAATCTGGCGAGCCACCCCGACGCATCGCCAATCCTGCTGATCTCGCGGCTCGCAGTGCATACCAAGAACATCCTCGCTGACGGCCGGGTCTCGTTGATGCTGGACGAGCGCGCCCCCGGCGATCCCCTCGAGGGAGCCCGGATCATGCTGTCGGGACAGGCCGAGCAGGCGGCAGAGACGGAGCTGGAGCTCCTGCGCCGGCGCTACCTTGCCGCCCATCCGTCCGCAGAAGACTTTGTTTCGTTTAAGGATTTTTCCTTCTTCCGGATCAAGCCGTCCGGAACCCATCTGGTTGCGGGATTCGGCCGTATCGTCGATCTGAAGCCCGAGCGGTTCCTCACGGACCTGTCCGGCGCCGACGAACTGCTTGAAGCCGAGGAAGGCGCAGTCGCGCACATGAATGCCGACCATCGCGACGCCATGAATCTGTACGCGACAAGATTGCTCGGCGCAGCCGAGGCCGGGTGGCGTTGCACCGGCTGTGATCCCGAAGGCCTGGACATGCAGTCGGAGCAGGCCGTGTTGCGGCTCGAGTTCCCCGAGCGGGTGACTGACGGCAACGCGCTCCGCAAGATGCTGGTCAGACTGGCGGGCGAGGCGCGGGCCAAGGGCGGTTAGCAACAGCCGGCTTGAACGGCGGCGCCCATCGCTGCGACCCATGGTCAAGCAATATGGTCCGGGTCGGCAGCGAGAATTTTCATGACACGATATGTACGTTTGGCGCTGGCAGCTGGTCTTGCGCTCGCGCTCGGCGCATCCTTCGCCACATCTGCCACGGCGCAGAATCTCGCCGTGCAAAGCGCCAAGATCAACGAGCTCAGCCGCGCCGGCAAATATGCGGAAGCCTTGTCACAGGCGCAGGCCATGGTGGCAAGCCTCGAGAAGGGTAACAACCACCGTGACCTCGCCGGCGCGCTGAACAATCTCGCGCAGGTCTACGCCGCGCAGGGCCATGACGACCAAGCCGAGCCGCTTTACAAGCGCGCGGTCGCTTTGCTGGAAAAATCTCTCGGCCTCGACACGCCGGAGATCGCGCCCGAGCTGAACAACCTTGCCGCGCTCTATCAACGTCAGCAACGCTTCGCTGAGGCCGAGCCGCTGTTCAAGCGCGCGCTTGCCATCTACCAGAAGGCAGGAGGCCCGGAGCATCCCGCAGTGGCGACGCTCCTGAACAATATCGGCCAGCTCGATCGCGACCTCAACCGCGATGCGGACGCGGAGGCGCCGATCAAACGCTCGCTTGCCATCCGCGAAAAGGTGCTGGGCCCCGATCATCCCGACGTCGCGCGCTCGCTGAACAATCTCGCCGGGCTCTACGAGCACCAGCAGCGTTTTGCCGATGCCGAGCCGCTCTATCGCCGCGCGCTCTCGATCCGCGAGCGTGCGCTCGGACCCGATCATCCCGATGTCGTGACCTCGACCAGCAATCTCGCCTTTTTCCTGCAAGCGTCGGGAAAGACCGCCGAGGCGCTGCCGCTCGCGGAAAAGACGCTTGCCATTAGCGGCGCGCAGCTCCGTATCGTGCTGCCGATCCTGTTTGCCGCGCGACAGCAGCAATTGCTTGCTGACGACAAGGCGCTGGATGAAGCGCTCGCCGCCATCCAGCGCGGCACGCAATCCTCCGCCGCGGCGGCCGTGAACAAGCTCGCGGTGCGGCTTGCCGCCGGCAGCGACCGGCTCGCCGAACTGGTGCGGCGGGATCAGGATCTCGCCGCCGAGGCCGACACGCTCGACAAGGCGATCATCGCCGCGGTGTCGAAGCAGCCCGCGCAGCGTGATGCGGCCGCCGAGCAACGCAATCGGCAGCGCCTTGCGGTGATCGCAAGCGAGCGCGCGAGCTTGCAGAGAACACTTGCCGTCGAATTCCCGGACTATGCCTCGCTCTCCAACCCGCTGCCTCTGACGGCGAAGGAGATCCAGGCGTTGCTGTCGGCTGATGAGGCGATGGCGCTCTATGCCGTCGTCGACAAGGAGAGCTATGTCATAGCGATCACGCGCGAAGGCGTCGACTGGAAACGGATTCCGTTCGGCACTGACGCGCTCGCGCAAAAGGTCTCGGCATTCCGCAAAGGGCTCGATGTCGGCAAGGCCCGCGATTCCTCTGATAAGTCGGGGCTGTTCGATCTCGCACTCGCCAACGAATTCTATGTCGCGCTGCTCGGGCCCGTCGAGACGCTTACAAAGGAAAAGCGCAGCCTGCTCGTGGTTCCCTCCGGCGCGCTGACGGCACTGCCGTTTCATCTGCTCGTCACCGAGAAGCCGCAAGCGGCGATACCGGACACGCTCGAAGGCTATCGCAGCGCCGCGTGGCTGTTGCGGCGCCAGGCGGTCTCGGTGTTGCCTTCGGTGGTCAGCCTGAAGTCGCTGCGCGCCTTTGCGCGCCGGGATCAGAGCGTCAAGCCGATGACCGGCTTTGGCGATCCCCTGTTCAATCCCGCGCAGGAGGCGCCTGCGGATCGTCGCGCGACGAAGACTGTCGCGCGCAGCATTGCGACGCTTGCCTACACCGATTTCTGGCGCGGTGCCGGCGTCGATCGCGCGCGGCTCGCCCAGGCGCTGCCGCAACTGCCCGATACGGCCGACGAGCTTAGCGCAGTGGCGAAGGACGTCGGTGCTCCCGACGCCGATGTCCATCTCGGCCGCGATGCCAGCGAGACGACGCTGAAGCGGGCAGCGCTTGCCCAATACAGCATCATCTACTTCGCCACCCATGGTCTCGTCGCCGGTGACGTCAAGGGATTGGGCGAGCCCTCGCTTGCGCTCTCGATGCCGGATCAGCCGACCGACTTCGACGACGGCCTGCTCACCGCAAGCGAAGTCGCGCAGCTCAAGCTCAATGCGGACTGGGTCGTGCTATCGGCCTGCAACACGATCGCCGGCGACAAGCCTGGCGCGGAAGCGTTGTCGGGACTGGCGCGCGCGTTCTTCTATGCCGGTGCACGTGCACTTCTGGTCTCACATTGGGCAGTTGATTCCGAAGCTGCCACCCGGCTGACCACATCGACTTTCGATTTGCTCAAAAACGAACCAGGACTTGGCCGAGCCGAAGCATTGCGGCGCGCGATGTTGAGCTATCTCGATGACGCCTCCTCACCGCGCAATGCCTATCCTGCGATCTGGGCACCCTTCGCGCTGATCGGAGAAGGTGCGGTACGATAGAACAGCGCTGGAAAACAGCGACGGATTGTGCGTTGCAAAATCTCCGACAACGCTGATTTGCCCATTTGGTTGCGCGATCATCGATTGTTTTTGAGGCGCGCGCTTCAGAGCAGGCATGCGCGACTTTTGGCCCGACCCTTGAATAAACCAAATCCTACGGGATCAGCTTGGCAACGCCAGCGTTCATCAGTATTAGGTCATCCAGCCGAGGCCGGACGGCCTATTTTTCACGGTGGCCGCAATGGATGGCGCTCAAAGATGATCGCGCCAGTAATGCGGGTTCTAGGAGGATTTTTCGTGCAAGAGACGGGCGTGCGCAACGGTGCCTTCGGCGCCGACAAATTCGGCTTAAAGAATCTCAAGCGGGTTCACTGGAACCTCGGCGCACCACAACTTTATCAGTACTCGCTCTCCGCCGGAGAAGCGGTGCTCTCCGCTGATGGCGCGCTCTGCGCGGACACCGGTGAATTCACCGGCCGCAGTCCGAAAGACAAGTTCACGGTTCGCGACGCCACCACCGACAAGAAGATGTGGTGGGCCGGCAATCAGTCGATCACCTCGGAGCAGTTCGAGGCGCTCTATCAGGATTTCCTCAAGCACGCCGAAGGCAAGAGCCTGTTCGCGCAGGACCTCTATGGCGGCGCCGACCCGGCCTACCGGATCAAGACCCGCGTCTTCACCGAGCTTGCCTGGCACTCGCTGTTCATCCGCACGCTCCTGATCCGTCCCGAGGCGATCGAGCTGTCGACCTTCGTGCCGGAGCTCACCATCATCGACATGCCGAGCTTCCGCGCCGATCCGAAACGTCACGGCTGCAAGTCGGAGAACGTCGTCGCGATCGACTTCGCCCGCAAGATCGTGCTGATCGGCGGCTCCTATTATGCCGGCGAGATGAAGAAGTCGGTCTTCACGACGCTGAACTATTACCTGCCCGAGCGCGGCGTGATGCCGATGCACTGCTCGGCCAACGTCGGCGCCAAGGGCGACACCGCGATTTTCTTCGGCCTCTCCGGCACTGGCAAGACCACGCTGTCGGCCGATCCCAACCGCACGCTGATCGGCGACGACGAGCACGGCTGGGGTCCGAACGGCGTGTTCAATTTCGAGGGCGGCTGCTATGCCAAGTGCATCAAGCTGTCCAAGGAAGCCGAGCCCGAGATCCACGCGGCCTCGACGCGCTTCGGAGCGGTGCTCGAGAACTGTGTGCTGGACGACGACACCCGCGTGGTCGATTTCGACGACGGCTCCAAGACCGAGAACACGCGTTCGGCCTATCCGCTCGATTTCATCCCCAACGCCTCGCGTACGGGACGTGCGCCGCAGCCGAAGAACGTGGTGATGCTGGCCGCCGACGCCTTCGGCGTGCTGCCGCCGATCGCAAAGCTCTCGCCGGCGCAGGCGATGTATCACTTCCTGTCCGGCTACACCGCGAAGGTCGCCGGCACCGAGCGCGGTCTCGGCAATGAGCCGCAGCCGGAATTCTCCACCTGCTTCGGCTCGCCGTTCCTGCCGCTCGACCCGAGCGTCTACGGCAACATGCTGCGCGACCTGATCGCCCAGCACAATGTGGACTGCTGGCTGGTCAACACCGGGTGGACCGGCGGCAAGTACGGTGTCGGCTCGCGCATGCCGATCAAGGCGACGCGCGCGCTGCTCACCGCCGCGCTCGACGGCTCTCTTCGCAACGTCGAATTCCGCACAGACAAGTATTTCGGCTTCGCGGTCCCGACCGCGCTGCCGGGCGTGCCGAGCGAGATCCTCAACCCGGTCAACACCTGGAAGGACAAGGACGAGTTCGACAAGACCGCACGCGCGCTGGTCGGCATGTTCCAGAAGAACTTTGCCAAGTTCGAAGCCCAGGTCGACGCCGAAGTCCGCGCCGCCGCGCCGGACGTGAAGCTCGCGGCGGAGTAACTTCGTCGGTAGAAATGCAAAAGGGCGGCCGCGAGGCCGCCCTTTCTGTTTTTGTCCGCTACCGCGAGCCACACACTCGGTGTCGTCCCGGCGAAGGCGGGGACCCATACCCCGAGGGAGAAGTTGTGGTGTGAGATGCTGGTTGGCAGTCTTCGCCAAACCAGATCCTGTGGTTATGGGTCCCGGCCTTCGCCGGGACGACGTTGGGGTGAGATACGGGAAGCCTCCATCACCGCGTTCGCGGTTGGCCTCGCCAGACGAAAAGCTATGCCTTGAAATACGCGATCTGCGTGGTGGTCGCGAGCAGGCGGCCATTTGGCGACCACAGTTCGCCGTTCTGGTCGCCGTAGCTCTTGTGAAAAATCTTGGCATCGGCCGTCGCGAGCACGCGCGTGATGTCCTCGGCCGCGAGCTCCTCGCTATCGGTATGAAAATAAGTCGTCAGCGATACCGTGCCGAACGGCACCAGTTCGCGCCGCGCGTGGAAGATGCGGCCGAAGAAAGCATCAGACATCGCCATCAGCGACAGCATGTCGAGCTTGCGCGGCGTGCGATCGCTGATCCAGACCTTCGAATAGGTGCTGGCGAGATCCGCCTGCGGCGGCCCCATCCGCATCTCGCCCTCGACGAAGCGGAATTCATACTGGTTGGCCCAGGACGCCGAAATCTTCGGGAACGGCAGCGTCTTCTCGAAAGGCGTCGCTTCCGGACACATCGCCACCCTGTGCTCCCAGGACGGCCGGCGTTCGGCAAACACGGCGGTGGCAAGCGTTGCGACCTCGCCGCCGTCTTGTGACAGCTCGACGCACCAATGCTGGCTGGAGCGATTGGCCTTCACCAGCCGCACGTCGAGATCGAACGCGCCCTTCGCGATCGGCGCGCAGTAATTGACGGTCACTGACAGCGGATCGCCGGCGGCCTGCGGGTGGTCGATCAGCGCGCGCAAAATCGTCGCGGCGGTAGTGCCGCCGAACGGGCCGACGAAGGCCCAATAGTCATCGCTGGTGTGTCCCTGCCAGCAACTGTCGCCGGCGGTGACGCGGGTGGCCTCGTCGAAGAGGTGCGGGAGTTTGGCGTGCATTCTGGTTTCCGACTGGAGTCATTCCGGGGCGCGTCGAAGACGCGAACCCGGAATCTCGAGATTCCGGGTTCGATGCTGCGCATCGCCCCGGAATGACGATCGTAATATCATCTCAGTCGGGGCTCTATGCAATGACCTCGCAGGTAACCGATTTCGTACCGCGGAAAAATCAGCCCGCCGCGCCGCGCTGATCCTCGGCTTCCTGAAAGGCGGGCGTCGTCGGGTGGACCGGCACGTTCCAGATCTCCTCGGCATATTCGCGGATGGTGCGGTCGGAGGAGAACCAGGCCATGCGTGCGACGTTGAGGATAGAGGCCCGCGTCCAGGCCGGCACCACCTGCCAGCGCGCGTCGATGCTGCGCTGCGCCTCGTAATAGGAATCGAAGTCGGCGCTGACCATGTAGTGGTCGAGATAGCGCAGCGCGTGCGCGATGGATTCGAAGCGGCCGGGCTCACCGGGCGAGAACTCGCCGACGCCGATCGAATTGATGGCGCGCGAGAGCTGCGGCGATCTGCGGATCACGTCGGCGGCATCCAGGCCCTGCTTGCGCCGGATCATCACGTCGCCGGCCTCCAGGCCGAAGATCGCGATGTTCTCCGCGCCGACATGGTCGCGGATCTCGATATTGGCGCCGTCGAGCGTGCCGATGGTGATGGCGCCGTTCAGCGCCAGCTTCATGTTGCCGGTGCCGGAGGCTTCCATGCCGGCGGTCGAGATCTGCTCGGAGAGATCGGCCGCGGGAATGATCACCTCGGCGAGGCTGACATTGTAGTCGGGCAGGAAGGCGACCTTGAGCTTGCCGCCGATCGCGGGGTCGTTGTTGACGACCTCGGCGACGTCGTTGATCAGCTTGATGATCAGCTTGGCGTAGCGGTAGCTCGCCGCCGCCTTGCCGGCAATAATCTTCACCCGCGGCACCCAGTTGCCGTTGGGGTTGTCCTTGATCGCCTGGTATAGCGCGACCGTCTCGATGATGTTGAGGAGCTGGCGCTTGTATTCGTGGATGCGCTTGATCTGCACGTCGAACAGCGCGCTCGGGTCGACCTTGATGCCGAGCCGCTCGCCGATCACGCGTGCGAGCGCCGTCTTGTTGTGATGCTTGACCGCGCGGAATTTTTGCTGGAACGCGACATCGCTGGCGCGTGCTTCCAGAAGGGAGAGTTGCGTGGGATCGTCGAGCACGGCCTCGCCGCAAGCCTCGCGCAAGAGATCCGTCAGCTTCGGGTTTGCCAGCATCAGCCAGCGGCGGAAGGTGATGCCGTTGGTCTTGTTGGTGATGCGGCCGGGATAGAGATGGTTGAGATCGTGGAACACGGTCTCGCGCATCAGGTCGGAATGCATCGCCGAGACGCCGTTGATGCGGTGTGAGCCGACGAAGGCGAGTTGGCCCATGCGCACGCGCCGGCCGCTCCTCTCGTCGATCAGCGAGACCGAGGCGCGGAAGTCGATGTCGCCGGGGCAGCGCGCTTCGGCGAGCGCGAGGTGCTGAACGTTGATGCGGTAGATGATCTCCAGATGCCGCGGCAACAGCCGCTCGAACAGCTCGACCGGCCAGGTTTCCAGCGCTTCCGGCAGCAGCGTGTGGTTGGTGTAGGAGAGGGTCGCCACCGTGATCTTCCACGCCTCGTCCCAGCGGAAATTGTGGAGATCGACGAGGATCCGCATCAGCTCGGTGACGGCAAGCGACGGATGCGTGTCGTTGAGCTGTACCGCGACCTTCATCGCCAGACTGCGCAGCTGTCCGTCGGATGTGAGGTGGCGCTTGACGAGATCCTGAAGCGAGGCCGAGACGAAGAAATATTCCTGTCGCAGGCGCAGCTCGCGGCCCGCCGGGCTCTCGTCGTTCGGATAGAGGAACTTGCAGATCGCTTCCGCGCGCGCCTGCTCGGACGAGGCGCTGACATAGTCGCCGGAGTTGAAGACGTCGAGCTTCAGCGGATCGGGCGAGCGCGCCGACCACAGTCGCAGCGCGTTGACGTGCTGGCCGCGCCAGCCGACGATCGGCGTGTCATAGGCGATCGCCTGCACGGTCTCGGCCGGATGCCAGATCGAGCGGTCGCGGCCCCTGTCGTCGACATGCTCGATGCCGCCGCCGAAATGGACGTGATAGACCACCTCCGGCCGCTGCAGCTCCCAGGGGTTGCCGAAGCTCAGCCATTCGTCCGGATATTCCTGCTGCCAGCCCTGATTGATGATCTGACGGAACAGGCCGTAATCATAACGGATGCCGTAGCCGATCGCGGGGATCGACAGCGTCGCCATGCTTTCCATGAAGCAGGCTGCGAGCCGCCCCAAGCCGCCATTGCCGAGCGCGGCATCCGGCTCGCACTTGCGCAGCTCAGGGAGCGAGACGCCGAGATCGCCGAGCGCGACCTCGAAGATGTTGAGCAGTCCCATATTGTTCAGCGCGTCGGTGAAGAGACGGCCGATCAGAAATTCGAGCGAGAGATAGTAGACGCGCTTGCGCCCGGCATCGTAGCTGCGCTTCTCCGCGCTGAGCCAGCGATGCACGATGCGGTCGCGCAGCGCGAGAGCTGCGGCCTGATACCAGTCGTGCCTGGTCGCCATGCCCGCGTCCTTGCCGATGGCAAGGCGCAGCTTTGCCAGGATCGCACCCTTGATCTCGGACAGCGCCAGTTCGTCGACGGGCTGACCGGCTGCGGGAAAATTCGGCTGGAACGATTGCTCTTGCAAAACGGTCACTTCCTGGTCTCGGGACACTGAACAAAGCTTGCGCGCCATCTTAGGCGGCAAACCTTACGCGGCTCGTCGCGGGAGCGGAACCATCGCCGGCGCGACTGTGCACTGCGCTGGCGTAAATTTATGCAAGGAATGGGCCGCTTTGGGAACCCGGTCGCGCACGGAGAGGCGCGGATTTCGTGCTAGATTGGCGGCAGATTCCGCCCCTGGTGTGGAGAGAGGTCGATGAGACTGCTGATCGAAATCGCCACGGCCGCCTTGCTCGTGATCTGCATCACTGCTTCCAGCGCCGCCTTTGCCGCCGGCAAGATCGGCCGCAGCGCCGACGGCCTGAGTTGCGCATTCTCCCTCCCGCAAAACGCCACCCCCGCCGCACGCTGCGCCGCCATCAAGCGCCAGTGCGGCGGCAAGTTCTACGCGAACTATTGCGGCGAGAGGATGCTGTCGGCGGCGAATTGAGGGGGGGCGCGCCACGAACCCGGTGTCGTCCCGGCGAAGGCCGGGACCCATAGCCGCCGCTGTCAGAGAAGATGAGACAGGTCGCGCCAATCCGGATTGTCTGCTCGATCAAGCGAATCTTCCAGTCGCGGCGCCACTCTTTCAGCGCCTTCTCTCGTGCGATCGCTTCAGATGGTGAGGCGTAGGTCGCCACGTAGACAAGTCGCGTCACACCATATTTCTTGACGAATTTCGAACCGCGCCCCGAGCGATGCAACGAGAGGCGATTGCTGAGGTCGTTGCAGATGCCGATGTACAACGTGCCGTACCGTCGGCTCGCGAGGATGTAGACGTAGTACGCGGCTGGTGCATTCATTGCTGGGCGCCCATTTCCGGAACCGTCTAGGAGCAGTGCTTATGGGTCCCTGTGTCTTTGAAGTCTGTCAGGATGGGTTGGGCGGGAAGCCGTTGGGTCCTTGGCGCTTGACGCCGTGAGCCGGCTCGGCCTCCCGCCCGTTCCATTACCAACCTGAACAGTTGCACGAGGCTGCGGCAACAGACCTCGCATCACAGGGACAGGCACCGTGATCATACCCCTTCGTTACGTCGGAATCGACGTCTCCAAAAAACATCTCGATATCTTTGATGAAGCTGACGGTGTGCCCAGGCGCATCGCCAACGCGGCACAGGCCATCACACAGCAGGTGACGCGTTGGCGATGCGATGCGCTGATCGTCTTCGAGGCCACGGGTACCTATGACCTCGCGCTTCGCGAGGCCCTGGATCAGGCCGGTGTCCGCTTCGCCCGGATCAATCCGGCTCGAGCTCGCGATTTTGCGCGGGCCAGCGGCCAACTTGCCAAAACCGACCCGATCGATGCACGGATGCTGGCGGCCTTTGGCCGGGTCATGCAGCCGGCAACTGAGCAGGCCGCCAATCCCGCCCGCAACGCCTTGTCGAGGCTTGCAAAACGGCGGGATCAGCTGGTTCTCATGCGCGCACAGGAGAAGAACCGGCGCAGCGAGGCTGACGACCGCGCCATGGCCGAACGGATCAGCCGCCTTATCGAGGTTCTCGACGACGAGGTTGCCGAGATCGAAGCCGACATCAAGGCGCTGACCAAGGCCGAGCCGGAGATCGCGGACGATGCAAAGTTGATGCGCTCGCTGCCGGGTGTGGGTCCCGTGGCTTGCATGCAGCTCATCGCGAAGATGCCGGAACTCGGACGTGTTGGTGCAAAACAGATCGCGGCACTCGCGGGCCTTGCCCCCTTCAACGTCGACAGCGGCGCCTTCCGTGGCAAACGCAAGATCGCCGGCGGTCGAAAGCGCGTTCGTGACGCCCTCTACATGGCTGCCCTCAACGCGGTTCGCCGGGCCGATCCGTTCAAGGCCTTCTACGCACGACTGCGACAGGCCGGCAAACCAGCCAAGCTCGCTCTCATTGCCGTCGCCAGGAAGCTCCTAACCGTCCTCAACGCCATGATGCGCGACAGGAAGCCCTACCTGCAGACCGCGCCGACATAACAGTTGCCGGCCTTCGCCGGGACGACATTGTGGAGTCACTGGAACAAATTAAGAACACTTTAGCAAGTCTTTGATATATCATTATGATTCGGCGCGTTGCCGACACAATATCTAGCGTCTGTCCGATTTCGCGAGGACTACATGTCCACCATTGCCTTCGATCAATTCGCCCTCACCCGAATTGGCGACTTCGCGCGCTCGTTGTCGCGGCTGCATCAGGCGGCGCGGCGTTACGCGGTCGATGACGATCAGATCGACCGCGAGTTCAACGCGGTGTGCCAGTCGATCTGGGGCTACACCATCGACGATGTCAGCGATGACCTGTTCTCGGCCGAGGATCACCTGTTCCTCGACACCCTCGACGAGGCGCAGGCCCGCATATTCGCAGCCGAGCAGGGTTATGATCTCGTCGACGATGCGGGCATGCTTACGGACTGGTGGGGCTTCTGCTGGATGATCCTCGCCGAGAAGCGCGGATTGCTCACGCCGGACAACCGCGCCGCGGCGCGCGCGGCGATCGAGGAGAAGTATCTGGCTGCACCGAACGTGATCGGGGTGATCATCGGAAGATAGCCTCGTGCCCCGGGCGCAGCGCAGCACGTCAGTGATGCGCTGCTGAACCGGGGCCCATCAGCGCGGCACTCTGGGTCCTGGATCAGCGTCGCGTCATTTCACGCCGCGCCGCGTCCGGGACACGAGAGTTTCGCGACGATTAATCCAATCCCGCGCGCCTGCCCGATTTCTGCGCCGGCGTCTTCGGCACCGTGACATCTGGCACCGTCTCACGCACGATCTCCGGCGGTGGCGCGTCCGCCGCCACCGTCTCGGCGCGCACCGGCGCAACCTTCATCTCGCCGAGGCGGGAGCGGACCTGTGCGGTGAGGCCGGGATAGGAGGCGACCGGCGTGAAGTCGGCGGCCTGCTCGCTGCCGAGGCGGATGCCGGTATAGGCGACCAGACCGTCACTCGTCGCGATCACGTCGCCGGCCTTCAGCGACGTATCGAGTGCAAGGTCCACCGGCGCAAGTCCGACCGGCTCGCGGCCGTTGCAGGTGCAGTCCGCGCGCAGTGCCTTGCGGAAGGCAAAGGCGTTCTCGCTGTCGGCATAGCGCTCGCCGGTCTGCGAAGTGGCGCCGTCGATGCTGGAGCCGAAATAGATTTTTGTCGTGGTGGCAGGACAGAACGCCTGACACATCTGCGCCGGCGAGGCCACGCCGCGCATCAGCGGAAAATATTTGCCGTCGCAGGTGCGCACGCAGAACGCCGGGCCGGAGCCGCTGGCGGAGCGGGTCGGCGACGCTTCGGATTGCACGGGACCGTTCTGCTGTGCCGAGAACGGATCGACATAGGAATTCGCCGGCGAAACCTCACGCTGCGGCCGCGGCTGCTGCAATCGGCCGAAGAAGAAGTCGAACAGGCCTTCGGCGGATGCCGGCGCCGGAGCCGTCAGGACAGGCAGAGCCAAAATGGCGGCCAAAAACATCGCGCGGCGCCGCAGGCGCGCTAGCACAGACTGTGTACGCAAAGCTTACTCCACCGACGCAACGCACCCAGCCGAGACCAACATGTCTCAGCTTCAAGGTCACAATAAGACGCGATGGTAAATGAGCGGTATCCGGAGAAGCTTTCTCCTCGCCCCGCTTGCGAGGAGAAGGAGAGGAGACTCTACCCCTTCAAGAATTCCGATGCCTTGTAGAGCGAGCGGAACGGCAGGCCGGCCTGACCGAAGGTGTCGTCGGCGCCTTCCTCGCGGTCGACCATGGTCAGCACCAGCACCACATTGGCGCCGGCCTCGCGCACCGATTCCACGGCCTTCAGCGCCGAGCCGCCGGTGGTGGTGACGTCCTCGACGATGACGACACGCTTGCCTTCCAGCGTCTCGCCCTTGGCAAGGCCTTCGATCGCAAGCTTTGCGCCGTGCTCCTTCGGCTTCTTGCGCACGAAGAAGGCCGCGATCGGATGGCCCTTGATCCAGGAGATCTGCGCAAGTGCGCCGGCAAGAGGCACCGCGCCCATCTCCAGCCCGCCGATGAAATCGAGCTGGTCGTCCTTCAGCGCCTCATAGGTGAGCTCGGCGAGCAGCGTCGCCCCTTCGGGGTCAAGCATGGTCGGCTTCAAGTTGAAATAGAAATCGCTCTTGCGGCCCGACGCGAGCGTCACCTCGCCGCGGCCGAAGGAGCGCCGGCGGATGATTTCGAACAAGCGGGCGCGGGAGGCTGATTTCGACACGACGGTCCTCTGGGGCTCTTTTGGAGGAGGCGGAATTTATCCGCCACAGAGCCGACATGCCAGAGGGGGTTTGGCCCGCAAAACCACCGTCAACAAGGCTTCGTCCGCGCCGGCCGGACAGCCACCATGCCGGACCGCTAGTTGTCGGGCCGCAACGTCCTGGGGTAGTGGGATGCCGGACAAAACGGGAAGGAAACCGGCCAATGACCATCGAGCTCCACACTTGGAATACGCCGAACGGCCGAAAAATCTCGGTCGCGCTGGAGGAAATGGGGCTCCCTTACAAGGTCTTCCCGGTGAACATCACAAAGGGCGAGCAGATGGCGCCCGAGTTCCTCAAGCTCAGCCCGAACAACAAGATCCCCGCGATCGTCGACCCCCAGGGGCCGGACGGCAAGCCTGTCAGCGTGTTCGAATCCGGTGCGATCCTGCTCTATCTCGGCGAGAAGACCGGCAAATTCCTGCCGAAGTCGCTGGCCAGCCGCATCCCCGTCTACGAATGGTTAATGTGGCAAATGGGCGGCTTCGGGCCGTTCCCCGGCCAGGTGCATCATTTCATCGCGCTGGAGAACGAGCAGGACCGCGCCTACGGGTTGAAGCGCTTCATGGCCGAGACCCGCCGGCTCTACGGTGTGCTGGACCGCCGGCTCGAGGGCCGCGACTTCGTCGCCGGCGATCTCTCGGTCGCCGATTTCGCCATCCTGGGCTGGGCCTGGCGCCACCCGCGCCACAAGGTGGAGCTCGCAGACTTCCCGAACGTGAAGCGCTGGTATGAGGCCCTGATGGCGCGCCCCGCGGTGAAGCGGGGGATAGAGGCGAAACTGGATTAGTCGACCGGTCGGCTCTCGTGCCCCGGACGCAGTGCAGCGCGCAAGCGGTGCACTGCAGAGCCGGGGCCCATGCGGGAATAGGTCCCGGCTCTGCGCAGCAGCGCAAGAGCGCTGCAGCGCGTCCGGGACACGAGCCTGGATCTTGTGGCTTGCTAGACCCGCTTCGCTTCCACGGCCATCCGCACGGCAAGCCCGGCGAGCACCGTGCCCATCAGCCAGCGCTGCACCAGCATCCAGCTCGGCCGCGTCGCCAGGAACAGCGCGATCGAGCCGGCGGCGAGTGCGATCATCGCGTTGACGCTGACGCTGATCGCGATCTGGATCGCACCCAGCACCAGCGACTGTGTCAGCACGCTGCCGGCGGCGGGGTCGATGAACTGCGGCAGCAGCGCCAAATACAGCATCGCAATCTTGGGATTGAGCAGGTTGGTCACGAAGCCCATCGCGAACAGTTTTCGCGGGCTGTCGATCGCAAGCTCCCTCACCTGGAACGGCGAGCGGCCGCCCGGCTTCACCGCCTGCCAGGCGAGCCAGAACAGATAGAAGGCGCCAGCGAGGCGCAGCGCGTCATAGGCGAAGGGAATGGCGAGCAGCAGCGCGGTGATGCCGAACGCCGCGCACAGCATGTAGAATACGAAGCCCAGCGCCACGCCGCCGAGCGAGACGATGCCGGCCGCCGGCCCCTGCGTGATCGAGCGCGAGATCAGGTAGATCATGTTCGGCCCAGGCGTCAGCACGAGGCCAAGGCAGACGAGGGCAAAGCCGAGCAGGGCGGGTGTGTGGGGCATCGATGAACTCGTGCGGGGTGCACTGGTTCTAATGTGCGAGGGCTCGCGCCGCCATGGCGCAATTGCACGGAGGACAATTCCTTCCTCGCGTGATCGTTGCTAGGACGCGTCGGCCTCAACGCTCCGGATGAACTCCGCAAAGCGCTCCATCGCCGAACGCAGCGGCCCGGCGACCGCAGGATCTGCGACGATGCCGTGCTCGTCGAAGGCGCCGCCGAGCAGCGGCAGCGTCAGGCAGGCCTCCTTGGCGATCCGGGCCGACATCGTCTCCAGGGTGAGAGTGAGGGCGGCCAGCGCGTGCGTGGCGCGAGGCGACGTGTTGATCAATGCGACCGGCTTGCCGGGAAATTCATGGCTTCCGACCAGCCAGTCGAGCGCATTCTTCAGGACGCCGGCGACACCGCGGGCATATTCGGGGCTGGAGATCAGGAGGCCATCCACGCGTCCGATGAGGTTGCGCATGGCCCCGACGGGGGCAGGCACGTCATCGCCATCGAGGTCCGGATTGAAGAAGGGCAGCTCCGCAATTCCTTCGAAAGGGATGACCTCGACGCCAGCGGGCGCGAGCCGAGCCGCTGCGCGCAACGCAGCCGTATTGCTCGAACCGGCGCGCAAGCTGCCGGAGATCGTTGCGATTTTCATCGGGTGTCCGCCGTCAGTGCGCCTCGTCCCAATTGGTCGCCGCGCGGGCATCGACATGCAGCGGCACCGAGAGCTCTACGGCCGGGAACGGCGCGTCCTGCATCACGTGCTGCACGACCGGCAATGTCGCCTCGACCTCCGCGTCGGGTACCTCGAAGATCAATTCGTCATGCACCTGGAGCAGCATCTGCGCCGAGAGCTTCTTTGCCGCCAGCGCGTCCTCCACCCGCGTCATGGCGCGGCGGATGATGTCGGCGGCGGTGCCCTGGAGGCGCGCGTTGATCGCGGCGCGCTCGTTGAAGGCGCGCACCGAGGCGTTGGACGCCTTGATGTCGGGGTAGTGGCACTTGCGGCCGAACAGCGTGGTGACATAGCCGTGGCTCCGGCAGAAATCGCGCGTCTCGTCCATATAGGCGCGGATGCCGGGGAAGCGCTCAAAATACTTCTTGATGTAGGCGGAGGCCTCCTCGCGCGCGATGCCGAGCTGGTTGGCAAGGCCGAACGCCGAGATGCCGTAGATGATGCCGAAATTGATCGCCTTGGCGCGGCGCCGGATCTCGCTCGGCATGCCCTTGATCGGCACGCCGAACATTTCCGACGCGGTCATCGCGTGAATGTCGAGCCCGTCTCTGAACGCCTGTTTCAGCACGGGAATGTCGGCGATCTCGGCGAGCAGCCGCAGCTCGATCTGCGAATAGTCGGCCGAAACCAGCTTGTGCCCGGGCGTGGCGATGAAGGCGCGGCGGATCTTTCGCCCGTCCTCGGTGCGCACCGGAATGTTCTGCAGGTTAGGCTCGTTCGATGACAGCCGGCCCGTGGTGGTTGCGGCCAGCGCGTAGGTCGTGTGCACGCGATGGGTCTGCGGATTGACGTAAGTCGGCAGTGCGTCGGTATAGGTCGATTTCAGCTTCGAGACCTGCCGCCATTCCAGAATCTTCTTCGGGAAGTCGTGGCCCTGCTCGGCGAGATCATCCAGCACCTGCGCCGTCGTCGACCATGCACCGGTCTTGGTCTTGCTGCCGCCAGGAAGTCCCATCTTGCCGAACAGGATGTCGCCGATCTGCTTCGGGCTGCCGACATTGACGGGCTCGCCGGCGATCTCCTGGATCTCGGCCTCGACCCGCGCTGCAGTCTGGGCGAAGTCGCCCGACAGGCGTGACAGCACCTGGCGGTCGATCGAGATGCCGCGACGTTCCATGCGCGCGAGCACCGACACCAGCGGCCGCTCCAGCGTCTCGTAGACGGCGGTCATGTGCTCGGCGATAAGGCGCGGCTTCAGCACGCGCCAAACGCGCAAGGCCATGTCGGTGCCTTCCGCCGACAGCGGTGCGGCCTTGTCGATCGGCACCTGGTCGAAAGTGATCTTGCCCTTGCCGCTGCCGAGCAGCTCGCTCTCCTTCAGCATGGCGTGGCCGAACCAGCGCTCCGACAGCGAATCCAGCTCCTGCGAGCCGCGGCCGGCATCGAGCACGTAGGAGATCAACTTTGCGTCGTCGGTGTTGCGCAAGGTGATGCTGTGCTGCGCCAGCATGACGGACGTGAACTTGACGTCGAAGCCGACCTTGAGGATGCCCGCCGATTCCAGCACCGGTCGCAACGCCTCGATCGCATCCGCATGCTTGACCTGATCGAGCGCGAGGCCGGCATCGAACAGGCCGGCGCCACCGCCGGACTGCTTGTGCGCCAGCGGCACGTAGCAGGCATCGTTCGGCGCCAGCGCCAGTGCGATGCCGCAGAGATCGGCCTGCATCGGATCGATGGAGTTGGCCTTGATTTCGACGGCGACATGGCCGGCATCATGGATGCGCGCGATGAAGCCGTTCAGCTCAGCGAGCGTCTTGATCGTCTGGTATTTGCTGCGATCAACCGGGAGCTTGCGCAGGGCTTCCTCGCGCGCGGCCGCGAGCGAGATCGGCGCGCCCTTGAGGCTCGCCGACTTGTCGCCCTTGTCACCGCCCTTTGCGGGGGCCGCAGGGGCCGCGAAAAGATCGCCTGAAGTCTCGGACGACTTTGCCTTCGCGCCGTCGCCGCCTCTCGCCCCGCTGCTGTTCGACGCATCGGCATCGACGTTGGCGGGATCGATCTGCGAATAGTCGGCGACGCGGCGCGTCAGCGTTGAAAATTCCATCGCCTTCAGGAAGGCGACCAGCTTGCGCGCGTCGGGCTCGTGGACAGCCAGATCGTCCAGCGGCACCTCCAGCTGGACCTTGTCGTCGAGCAGCACGAGCTTTCGCGAAATCCGCGCCTTCTCGGCATTCTCGAGCAACGCTTCGCGCCGCTTCGGCTGCTTGATCTCGGTGGCGCGGAATAGGAGTTGCTCGAGGTCGCCATATTCGACGATCAGTTGAGCCGCGGTCTTGATGCCGATGCCGGGCACGCCCGGCACGTTGTCGGTGGAATCGCCGGCCAGCGCCTGCACCTCGACCACCTTCTCCGGCGGCACGCCGAACTTCTCGATCACCTCGGGAATGCCGATGCGGCGATCCTTCATGGTGTCGTACATGGTGATCTTGTCGTTGACGAGCTGCATCAGGTCCTTGTCGGAGGACACGATGGTCGTGTTGGCGCCGCGGTCGCTTGCCTGCCGCGCATAGGTCGCGATGAGATCGTCGGCCTCGAAGCCGACCTGTTCCAGGCAGGGCAGGTCGAAGGCGCGAACGGCCTCGCGGATCAGCGCGAATTGCGGAATAAGGTCATCCGGTGCCGGCGGCCGGTGCGCCTTGTAGTCGGGATAGAGCTTGTTGCGGAAGGTGATTTCCGACTTGTCGAACACGATCGCCAGATGCGTCGGCCGGTTGTCCGCGGGCATGTCACGGAGCAGCTTCCACAGCATGTTGCAGAAACCGAGCACGGCATTGACCTGCAAGCCGTCGGACTTGCGGTTGAGCGGCGGCAGCGCGTGATAGGCGCGGAAAATATAGGAGGAACCGTCGACCAGGAAGACGTGGTCGCCCTTGCCGGCCGCCTTCGCCGCCACGGGCTTTGCGGAGGCGGACTGGGTTTCGGCGGCTTCGGGCGCAGCAGCCTTGGTGTCAGCTTTGGCGGAGGTTTTCGGGGAGGTCTTTGGCATGGCCGCAATGTATGAATTTTTGCGGCATTTGACAGCCTGGGAAGGGCGTTTTTTGGGCCGATTCCCACACTCAAATCGTCGTCCCGGGGCGCGCGAAGCGCGAGCCCGGGACCCATAGCCACAGGATGGAGTTTGGCGAAGACTCGTGGTTGCCACCTCGCGCCACAACTCGGTGTTGGGGTTATGGGTCCCCGCCTTCGCGGGGACGACGCCGGAACGAGATGCTACTCCGCCGCCTGCAACACTGCCCCCGCCTTCTTCGGCGCGATCCAGAATGCATCCGGCCGCTCGAACAGGAAGTAGGCGTGCAGGCGCAGCGCGGCCTGCCAGATCAGGAGCGCACCGATGACGCCGGCGATGGTGACGATCAGCGACATCGTGCCGATGTCGGGAATGATGCCGGTGCGCAGCAGCAGCGTCCGTGTCGCGGCCATCGGCAGGAAGAAGGCGAGATAGATCACGATCGAATGCTCGCCGCAGAAACGGAGGAAGTTGAGCCGGCGCGCATGCGCGAGCAGCGTACCCATCGTTACGATGGCGACGGCACCGGAGAAGCCGAGCAGAAGCGAGATCATCGGCCATTCGCTTGCGCCGCGCGCGACGAGGCCCGCATTGACGAGCGCCCACGCGCCAAGCGCGGCGAGGGCAAGGGCGGGATGCCTGCGCGCGCGATCCGACAAGGCGAACACGTGAGCCGCGAACAGATAGCCCGAATAGAAATAGACGAAGCGCGCGCAGAACTCGTCGATGGCGGTCCACCCCGTTGCGATGCGCGCCGTCTCCAGCAGCGCCGCGGCGAGCCAGATCGCGAGCGGCGGGATTCGCCGTGTCAGTTTTGTGACGATGAAGAAGATCGGCAGCAGGTAGATGAACCAGAGCGTGCCGAACGGCTCGACAAATGATTCGAGATACAGAAGGCCCGCATCGCGCCAGCTCGTTTCGGCTGCGAAAGCCGGCGCCTTGAAGCCGAACTGGATTGTCACCCAGAGGACATAAAAATAGGCGAAATGCACGACCTTGCGGTCGAGATAGATTCGCCAGTCGCGGTCGATCACGAGCGGCAGGAATAGTCCCGAAATCAGGAAAAAATCCGGCATCCGGAATGGCTTTGCGAAGGCGACCAGGCCATGCATGAACCCGGGTTCGCCGGCGGCGAGCTCGACCCCCAGCACCGAATGCATCATCACGACCATGACGATGCAGATGCCCTTGGCATAATCGACCCAATCGAGGCGCGCCGGCGAGGTCCTGGAACCTCCGCTTGCCGCGATTGTGCCGATCGATGTCATGGTGTCCCTTTTCGAGGCGCTTGCCGCCCAGGAGCGAGGCAGTATGACGGCGCGAGGTTTCGGTCCCCTTTACTCTACAAATCACATGCCGGTTTTCTTGCCGTTTTTCTTCGGGCCAGCCCTTCCCCGCGGACATGAAAATGCTTTAAGACCGCTGCAAAGCATCATCATGCGTTAACCAAGACAGGCGGGTTTTCATGCGAATAGCCATGATCGGCACGGGCTATGTGGGACTGGTTTCCGGTGCCTGCTTTGCGGATTTCGGCCATGACGTCACCTGCGTCGACAAGGACGAGCGCAAGATCGCAGCGCTTCACCGCGGCGAGATCCCGATCTACGAGCCGGAGCTGGACACGCTGGTCGAGACCAATGTGAAGGCCAAGCGCCTGAGCTTCACGACCGACCTTTCGGGGCCGGTGGCGGACGCGGACGCCGTGTTCATCGCGGTCGGCACGCCGTCGCGGCGCGGCGATGGTCATGCCGACTTGTCCTACGTCTACGCTGCCGCGCGCGAGATCGCTGCGTCGCTCTCCGGCTTCACGGTCGTGGTCACCAAGTCGACCGTTCCGGTCGGCACCGGCGATGAGGTCGAACGCATCATCCGCGAGGCCAATCCGAAGGCCGATGTGGTGGTCGCGTCCAACCCTGAATTCCTGCGCGAGGGCGCGGCGATCCGCGATTTCAAATTCCCGGATCGCATCGTGGTCGGCACGAATGACGAGCGTGGCCGAAAAGTGATGAGCGACATCTACCGTCCGCTGTCGCTGAACCAGGCGCCGCTGATGTTCACCGCGCGCCGCACCGCGGAGATGATCAAGTACGCCGCCAACGCGTTTCTGGCGACCAAGATCACCTTCATCAACGAGATCGCCGATTTGGCCGAGAAGGTCGGCGCCAATGTCCAGGAGGTCGCGCGCGGCATTGGTCTGGACAACCGCATCGGCACCAAGTTCCTGCATGCGGGCCCAGGCTTCGGCGGCTCCTGCTTCCCGAAGGACACCAAGGCCCTGATCAAGATCGCGCAGGACTATGACGTGAGCCTGCGCATCGTCGAGGCGGTGCTCGCCGTCAACGAAAACCGCAAGCGCGCGATGGCGCGCAAGGTCAGCCACGCACTTGGCGGCGCGCTGCGCGGCAAGACCATCGGCGTGCTCGGTCTCACCTTCAAGCCCGACACCGACGACATGCGCGATGCGCCCTCGATCCCGCTGGTGACGGGTTTGCTCGATATGGGCGCGAATGTGCGCGCCTATGACCCGGTCGGCATGGACCAGGCCAAGAACGAGTTGCCGGCCATCGAATATTGCGAGGATGCGTATGCCTGCGCCAAGGGCGCGGACGCGCTGGTCATCGTCACCGAATGGGTGCAGTTCCGCGCGCTCGACCTTGACCGGCTGAAGGAGACCATGGTGCAGCCCGTCGTGGTTGATTTGCGCAACATCTACCGTCCCGAAGACATGGAAGCCGCCGGCTTCGTCTATGAGAGCGTGGGGCGGCCTGCCGGGCAGGTTTGATCGCCGCATCTTGTTGTCATACCCCGCGAAGGCGGGGTATCCAGTACGCTCGACCGTCGTCGATGACGAGGGTCTGAGTTTATGGATCGTCCTCTTCAGTGCGCAATTGCGCACGAGGCGGGCGATGACGGATGCCGGATATTGCCTCGCAGCTTCGACACGCCCCTCCCGATCGATGCGGTGCTCGACGACCTGTCGCGCACGCTGGAAGCGCACAATGCCGCCGTGCTGGTGGCGCCGCCCGGCGCCGGCAAGACCACGCGCGTGCCGCTTGCGCTGCTGGATGCGCCCTGGGCCAGGGGTAAGAAGATCATCGTGCTGGAGCCGCGGCGCATCGCGGCCCGCGCTTCCGCCGACCGCATGGCGAAGTCGCTCGGCGAGCGCCCCGGGGAGACCGTCGGCTACCGCGTCCGCTTCGGCTCGAAGATCTCGCGCGCCACCCGCATCGAGGTGGTGACGGAAGGCATCTTCACCCGCCAGCTCCTCGACGATCCCGAGCTGACGGGCGTCGCCGCCGTCCTGTTCGACGAATTCCACGAGCGCTCGCTCGATGCCGACCTCGGCCTCGCGCTGGCGCGTGATGCGCAGACCGGCCTGCGCGAGGATTTGCGCATCCTCGTGATGTCGGCGACGCTGGACGGCGCGAGGGTCGCGAAACTGCTGGGGGAAGCGCCCGTCGTCGAGAGCGAGGGCCGCGCGTTTCCAGTCGAGACGCGCTATCTCGGCCGCAAGGTCGACGCGCCGCTGGAGCGGCAGATGGCGGATGCGATTGCCTCCGCGCTGCGCACTGACGCCGGCTCGGTGCTGGCGTTCCTGCCCGGCGCGGCCGAGATCCGGCGCACGCAGAACTTTCTCGCCGAGCGCATCCATGATGCTGCAATCGAGATCGTGCCGCTGTTCGGCGCGCTGGATGCCGCCGTGCAGGACCGCGCCATTGCGCCTGCGCCCAAAGGCACGCGCAAGGTGGTGCTGGCGACCTCGATCGCGGAGACGTCGCTCACGATCGAGGGCGTGCGCATTGTCGTGGATTCCGGCCTCGCCCGCGTGCCGCGCTATGAGCCCGATATCGCCTTGACGCGGCTCGAGACCGTGCGCGCCTCGCGCGCCGCGGTCGATCAGCGCCGCGGCCGTGCCGGCCGCACCGAGCCCGGCGTGTGCTACCGGCTCTGGGACGAGCCGCAGACCGCCTCGCTCGCGCCCTACACCCAGCCTGAAATTCTGAGCGCGGACCTGTCCTCGCTCGTGCTCGATCTTGCGCAATGGGGCGTGAGCGATGCCGCCACGTTGTCCTTCCTCGATCAGCCGCCTCAGCCCGCCTGGAAAGAGGCAAAGAGCCTGCTCGCCGAGCTCAATGCGCTCGATGCCGATGGTCGCATCACGGCGGAAGGCAAGAGCCTGCGCGCGCTGGCACTGCCGCCGCGGCTCGCGCGCATGATCGTGGATTCGCATCGCGCCGGCAGCGGCGAGGCCGCCGCCGAGATCGCCGCCATCCTCACCGAGCGCGGGCTCGGCGGCGACAGCGTCGATCTCGACCATCGTCTCGATCAATTCCGCCGCGACCGCTCACCCCGTGCCACCAGCGCCCGCGACCTCGCACGTCGCTGGGCCTCGCAAGTCGCATCGTCGGAGAAAGGGACGCCGGGGCAGAGCGACTTGCGCACCGGCATCATGCTCGCCTACGCCTTCCCCGACCGTGTTGCGCGCAACCGCGGCAACGGCAGCTTCGTGCTCGCCAACGGCCGCGGCGCGGCCGTCGAGCAGACGTCTTCGCTTGCGCGCGCGTCCTACATCGCGGTGGCCGAGATGACGGGCACGGCGGCGAACGGGCGCATCCTGCTTGCCGCGCCGATCAGTGAGGGCGACATCGAAGGCCATTTCGCCGAGCACATCGAAACCTCGGACGAGGTTTTCTTTGATCGCGGCGCCATGGCGCTGCGCGCGCGGCGCAAACGCGCGCTGCACGCCATCACATTGTCCGAGTCCCCGCTCACGCTCACGCCGTCCGAGACGACGGCCCGCATCCTCGCCGACGGTCTGATCGCCGCCGGTCTCGACCGGCTGCCCTGGTCGAAAGCCGCCATCCAATGGCGCGACCGCGTGATGTTCCTGCGCAAGGCCGAAGGCGAAAGCTGGCCCGATTTGTCGGACGACGCCCTGATTGCGCGGCGCGATGACTGGCTGATGCCTGCGCTCTACGACAAGACGGCGTTGAAGGATATTTCCGCCGGCGACCTCTCCGAGGCGCTGATGGCGCAGTTGCCATGGGACCTGCGCGCGCGACTCGAGCGCGAGGCGCCCACCCATTTCGAGGCGCCGACCGGGACGATGCTCGCGATCGACTATGAGGCCGAGCAGGGACCGACCATCGCCGTGCGTCTCCAAGAACTGTTCGGCCTCAACATTCATCCATCGATCGCGGGCGGCAAGGTGCCGCTGGTTCTAGAACTGCTGTCGCCGGCACAGCGCCCGGTGCAGGTGACGCGCGATCTGCCCGGTTTTTGGCGCGGCAGTTACATCGCGGTCCGCTCCGACCTGCGCGGGCGCTATCCGCGCCATCCCTGGCCGGACGACCCCGCGAACGCACTGCCGACCCGGCGCGCCAAGCCGCGCGGGACGTAATTCCATCAGCCCGCATTAACCTTTCCGTCACGCTTTTCGCCAAAATGGCGGCGTCCCGGTCGCAAGCTCGCTCGCGGACGGGCGCGTAGCGTGATGAAATCGTGTTTTCGGTTCCGAGTGGTGTCATGCGTAACATTATGATCTTCGCGGCCATCATGATTGGGCTGGGCACATTCATGGCGCAGATGGCCGACAAGATGAGCTCGGCCTCCGCCACCTCAGTGCCGCGCCAGATGGCCGCCGTTCAGGCGCCGGCGCCGCAAGGGAGCAATCGCAGCGTCAGCATCCCCCGCGACGCCCGTGGCCATTTTCAGACGGAAGGGCGGATCGACGGCCAGCGCATCGGCTTCATGGTCGACACCGGCGCTTCCGTGGTGGCGCTGAACGAGACCTCGGCTGCCCGCTTCGGCCTGCGCCCGTCGCGCGGCGATTACAACGCGAACGTCGCTACCGCCAACGGCACCATCAAGGCCGCGCGCGCCCGCATCGCCATGCTCGACGTCGGTGGCCTCATCGTTCGCGACGTCGATGCCATGGTGCTGCCGGACGAGGCGCTGTCGGAGAATTTGCTCGGGCTCTCCTTCCTGTCCAAGCTGAGGCGCTTCGAATACGCCAACGGCCTGATGGTGCTGGAACAGTAGGCGAGCGACTCGGTCAACCGGCCTGACGGCGAAACCCTACACGTTGCGCGGCGCGATCATGTTCCAATATCGCGGGTTGCTCGGCGATTGAATTCGAATCCAGCGATAGGGTGCGCGCGGCCACGGCCTGACCTGCGCCGTCAAATTATCCAGCACCAGGTCGCCGCTTTGCGTGCGAACGACCAGAACCAGGTGATGCTTGCCCCAGACGGTCACGACCTCGGCGAGCAAAAGCGTCCGCTGGGGCCAGCCTCGGCTCAGAAGTTTGTGGCGCTTGCTGACGGCGTAGTCGTTACAGTCGCCGCGCTCGGGATCAATGAGCCAGGTTTCCGCCGCAACACCCAGCTCGTTCGGTTCCGGGATGATGGCGCGGTTCACGGTACCGTTGACTTCTTTCAGCTCTTCCCATCGTGCCTCGGTCAAGTGAACCGGACCGCCACGAAACAGCGGGCGAAGGCGGCATTCGTCGCGGTTGTGTACGCAGAACATCGTATGTGCCATCGGCGGAAGCGTCAGATCGCCGAACTTGATGTGCAGCGGCGTAGGCGAGGGACCGGTCGGCAGACCCGACAACCTCTCGTTTGCCGATTCAGCGGCCATCATTTGGCCGATCGACAAGATTGTGCCGGCCGCGATCGCGGCCAGGATCGATGCCATGCGCATGCTTTGTCTCCTACGCGTTGCGTCGTGGAGAGAGCTCGAGACGAGGCGTGAGTTAATGCTCTAATGATCAGTCAGGCCGCGTCCTGCGCCATGGCGATTGTGGATCGTTCACCGGGCGAGACGGAGTAATCCTGGGTGGATAAGCGCGGTCGGCCCGATTGGTTTCAACACGATCGCGCGATCAGAGGTTGCGAGGCGCAAAGTGCACATCCGCGATGGAGCGGCCGAGAATCTTTGCTGAACCTTTCCGCTCACTCCGAGCAGCGCTGAGTAAGGTTTCTCCGTTACCAAACTGCCGCAATTATCGGCCATAAGCCGCCAATCCCGCCCTTCCGCTCGGCCTGAGCATTCGCTATGGCTGCGGTATATTCCTCCTGCCCTGTTAACGAGATTGTCTCGATGTTTCCCAAGCCGAAATCCGTGCTGCTGCCCAACACCTATGCCTTCGAATCCGAGCCGATGGTGAAGGCCACAGGCTTCCGCGAATACGACGCGCGCTGGCTGTTCAACAAGGAAATCAACCTGATGGGGGTGCAGGCGCTCGGCATGGGGCTGGGTGCGCTGATCGCCGAGCTCGGCGTCAAGCAGGAGATCGTTACGGGCCATGATTTCCGCGGCTATTCGGCCTCGATCAAATATGCGCTGGTCTCCGGCCTGATGGCGTCAGGCTGCAAGGTGCATGACATTGGCCTCGCCGTGACGCCGATGGCCTATTTTGCACAGTTCGACCTGGATGTGCCCTGCGTCGCGATGGTCACGGCCTCGCACAACGACAATGGCTGGACCGGCGTGAAGATGGGTGCCAACCGTCCGCTGACCTTCGGCCCCGACGAGATGACCCGGTTGAAGGAGATCGTGCTCAACGCCGATTTCAGGAACAAGGCTGGCGGCTCCTATCAGTTCCACGAAAATTATCCCGCGCGCTACATCGCCGATCTCACCAACCGCCCGAAGCTGAAGCGCAAGCTCAAGGTGGTCGCGGCCTGCGGCAACGGCACTGCCGGCGCATTCGCGCCGCAGGTGCTGGAGGCGATCGGCTGCGAGGTGATCCCGCTCGACACCGAGCTCGACCACACCTTCCCGAAATACAATCCGAACCCCGAGGACATGGAGATGCTGCACGCGATCCGTGACGCCGTGCTGCATCACAAGGCCGACGTCGGCCTCGGCTTCGACGGTGACGGCGACCGCTGCGGCGTCGTCGATAACACCGGCGAGGAGATCTTCGCCGACAAGGTCGGCGTGATGCTGGCGCGCGACATGTCGGCGATCCACAAGGATGCGCAGTTCGTCGTCGACGTGAAGTCGACCGGCCTGTTCATCACCGATCCCGTGCTGCAGAAGCAGGGTGCGAAAACCGCCTATTGGAAGACCGGCCATTCCTACATGAAGCGCCGCACCAACGAGATGGGCGCGCTTGCCGGCTTCGAGAAGTCGGGCCATTTCTTCTTCAACAAGCCATTCGGGCGCGGCTATGACGACGGCCTGGTCTCCGCAATCGCGATCTGCGACATGCTCGACCGCGCACCCGGCAAGACGATGGCGGACCTGAAGAACGCACTGCCAAAGACCTGGTCGTCGCCGACCATGTCGCCGCATTGCGCGGACGAGGTCAAATACGGCGTCATCGATGCCGTAGTGAAGCATTTCGAAGGCTTGCACGAGAAGGGCGCCAAGATCGGCGGCCAGGCGATCCGCGACCTCGTCACCGTCAACGGCGTGCGCGTCACGGTTGAGGACGGCAGCTGGGGCCTGGTGCGCGCGTCCTCGAACAAGCCCGAGCTCGTCGTCGTGGTCGAAAGCCCGGTCTCCGAGCAGCGCATGCGCGACATGTTCGAGATGGTGGACGGCGTGCTGCGCACGCATCCGGAAGTGGGCGAGTACAATCAGAAGATTTGAGGCACGCGCTGGTCGGAATGCGCTTGCCGTAGACTCCACTGTCATCACCCGCGAAAGCCGGGCGATGACAGTTCCCGTGCGGTGAGCTGTGAGCCCTAAGCCGCCACCACCGCCGGGATCGGCAGAGCGGTGACCGACTTGATCTTCTCCATGGCGAAGCGCGAGGTGACGTTCTTGAGCGGCACGGCGCTGATCAGCTTCTTGTAGAAGACGTCATAGGCCTGCATGTCCGCGACCACGACGCGCAGCATGTAGTCGACGTCGCCGGCCATGCGGTAGAACTCCATCACCTCCGGCATCGCGCTGACGGCCTCGGCGAATTTCTTCAGCCAGGCCTCAGAATGGTCGGCGCTTTCCACCGACACGAACACGGAGATGCCGAGCCCGATCTTGTTCTGGTCGACCAGCGCCACCCGCTTGAGGATCACGCCATCGGCCTCGAGGCGCTGGATGCGCTTCCAGCAAGGTGTGGACGAGAGCCCGACCCGGTCGCCGATCTCGGCGACCGACAGGGAGGCGTCTTCCTGCAGTACCATCAGAATCTTGCGGTCGATGGCGTCGAGGCGGCGGTTGGTCTCTGGGAGTTGGACGGCGAGGTCGCTCATCTGGGGAACTTTTTTCCATTTCAAGGGTCGAAACCCCTCATATATAGAAAAATCTTCTAGAGCAAGTCCATATTCCGGGCGACAGGCTGCCCGCACCGGTCAGCTCCCGAGCAAAAGCCCTTCAACTTCAATACGTTGCGGGGCGGCCAGGCCACCACCAAAGCGGGTGCATTTCAGCGCGGCCGCGGCTGCGGCGAATCGCAGCGCCTCGCGCGCCTCCCGGCCTTCAGCGAGGCGAAGGGCAAAGGCGCCATGGAAGACGTCGCCCGCGCCGAGCGTATCCACGGCGTGGACCGGAAAGGCCGCCGTCTCCTCCAGCTCACCCCGCTCATTCAGCCAGATCGTGCCGCGCGGGCCGCGGGTGGCGGCGAGGAATGCCGGTGTCAGCCTCGCAAGCGTCTGCAGCGCCCCGCCGTCGTCGGCGACGCCGGCCGTTTCCTGCAACTGCTCGCTGGCGAACAGGATGTGCGAGGCGGCCGCGAACAGGCCATCGCCTGGCGACATCGCGCGGTCGACGCCGACGATGACGGCAATGCCGCGGCGGCGCGCCTCGGCGCAGAGGGAAAGCGCGAATTCGGCGCAGCGGCTCTCGACCAAAATGGCGTCACAATCGCCGAGCAGCGCGTCGGCATCCGGCAGCTTCACCGTCCACAGTGCGGGATCGCGATAGATGACGAGGGTGCGCTCGCCGCTCGCGTCGATCATGATCGCCGAGACCGGCGTCGTCAGGCCGGGCATGCGCACGACGTGCCCGACATCGATGCCCTCCTGCGTCATGCGTTCGAGGATGAAGCCGCTCGAGGTCTCCTGCGCATCGCCCATCGGCCCGACCAGTGCAGCGCGGCCGCCGAGCCGCGCGATGGCGATCGCGGCGTTGAGCGCGTTGCCGCCGCAGATCTCCTCCAAATGCGTGGCGTTCGCCTTGCTGCCATGCTCGGGCACGCTGCCCACGCGAAAGGTGAGGTCGCGCACGGGGATGCCGATGCAGAGGATGCGCGGCGCGATTGTTTTGGCGGACATCGGCCGACGTCGCTATGCGCCGTCCTTGCCCTGCAACCAGCGGCCGACCAGATGATGGGCGATGGCGAAGGGGTGCGGACCGGCAAGCCCGTCCGGATGCGTCCGCGCCAGCATCAGCCGAGCCTCGTCGCGGCTGAACCAGCGGGCGTCCTCCAGCTCCAAGCGGTCGACGGTGATCTCATCGGTCAGCGCCCGCGCGCTGCAGCCGATCATCAGCGACGACGGATAGGGCCAGGGCTGCGTCATGTAGTACTGCACATCGGCGCAGCGGATGCCGGACTCCTCGAAGATCTCGCGGCGCACCGCGTCCTCGATCGTCTCGGCCGCCTCGACGAAGCCGGCGAGACAGGAATACATGCCCGGCGGAAACTGCTTCTGGCGGCCGAGCAGGCACTTGTCGCCGGAGGCGACCAGCATGATCACGACCGGGTCGGTGCGTGGAAAATGCTCGGCCTTGCAAGCAGGACACTCGCGCTTCCAGCCGCCTTCCTTCATCGCGCTGCGCGCGCCGCAATTGGCACAATAGCCGTGGCGCTGATGCCAGGTGACCATCGACTTCGCCATAGCGATCGCGGACAGCTCCTGTGGCGGGATGGCGCCCTGCATGGCCATGCCGCGCAATTCGGTCACGGCGTAGTCCTCACGGCCGATCAGCTTTTCGGCCGCAGCCTGCGGCATGCCCATGCCGAACACCGCTGCGCCATCGCGCAGCCCCAAGAAGATCGTGCCGGGATTGGCGCCGCATTTGACGGCTTCGTCGATCGAGAGCAGGGCGCGGACGCGCTCGCCCTCGCGCTTCACCAGGAGCGAGTCGCGGTAGATCACATATGCGCGCGACGACGGATTCTGCTCGATCGCGAACAGTTTCTCGTCATTGAGGCGCAGATGCGCGGCGCGATCGAGGACGTTGGTGACGAAGGCCGGCTGTCCCAGCGGAAACGAGTCGAATGCTGACATTATTGTTCTTTCAACCCAATCGTTCTTTCAACCCAACCAGATCTTGCGGCGAAGCGCGCTGATGAAATTCTGGACCTCTTCGGCATCATGCGCCAAGGGCGGCATCACCCCCCAGACCGGGCGCGGCCATGCCGCATCGCTGGTGCGGCGCGCGATGATGTGCACGTGAAGCTGCGGCACGAGGTTGCCGAGCGCTGCGACGTTGAGCTTGTCGCATTTGGTGATCTCCTTCAGCGCGCGGGAGACGCGCGTGATCTCGGTCATCAACTGCGCCTGCTGGACCTCGTCGAGATCGATGATCTCGACCGCATCCGCGCGCCGCGGCACCAGCAAGAGCCACGGGTAATGGGCGTCCTTGATGACCAGCACTTTCGACAACGGCAGGTCGCCGATGTCGATGGTGTCCTCTTTCAGGCGGGAGTGCAGCGACCAGGCGGGATCAGGCATGAAAGTGTTTCCGAAAGGCCCGGCGCGATCGGGCTTGTTTGGTCCGACCATACGATACGGAGCTAGCGAGGGGAAGGATGGCGCTCCGCGCGGGCCGCATACTCGATCGTCGTCCTGGACAAGCGAGCGTAGCGAGCGCCGATCCAGGACCCATAACCACAGGCCACTGGAAGTGGCACGCTGGTTCGTCTCCTAGCGTGTCGAAACAATTGACACTCGGGATAATGGGTCCTGGCTTTCGCCAGGACGACACCGAGGTTGTTGATGTGCCTTACGCCTCCGCGAGCACGCGCGCGTTGGCGCGGATCGAGGCTTCGCTGACGCGGATACCGAGGCCGGGACCATCGGGCACGACGACATGGCCGCCGCGGTGGGGGATGCGCTCCTCCAGGACGTCCTCGGTCAGCACGTGATGCGGCATGTAGAATTCGCAGCCGAGCGAGATGCCGGGCGTTGCCGCAATGAGCTGCGTGCCGGCGGCAAGGCCAATGCCGCCTTCCCACAGCGTGCCGCCGTAGCCCGGCAGCCCGGCGACGTCGGCGATCGCCATGATGGCCTGCGCCTCGAACAGGCCGCCGGCCTTCATCAGCTTGATGGACACGGCGTCCGCGGCCTGCCGGCGCACCACCTCCATCATGTCGCGGCGATCGAAACAGCTCTCATCCGCGAGGACAGGCGTTTCCAGCGCTGATGTCAGCTCTGCCATCACGTCGAGATATTTGCGCGGCACCGGCTGCTCGATGAAGGTCGGTGAGAACTGCTCGACGTCGCGCAAAATCTTGACGGCGCCGAACGGCGCCAAGGCCTGGTTATAGTCGACGCGAAGGTCGACCTTGTCGCCGAACTCTTTGCGGATCGCCGAGAGGTGATCGAGATCCTCGCGATGCGGCTTCACACCGGTCTTGACCTTGTAGATGACGTTGCCGTCCGGAACCATTTTGCGCATGCGCTCGAGATCGGCGGCGAAATCGGGATCGGCGATCGAAAAGGAGAGGGGGATGGTGTCGCGCACGCGGCCGCCGAGCAGGTCGGCGACCGAAAGTCCCGCCGATTTGCCGACGATGTCGAGCAACGCCATCTCGATCGCGACTTTTGCCTCCGCGTGGCCGACCAGCGCGCGGTCGAGCTCCGCCATCAGCGCGCGGATGCGGCGCACCGGCTTGCCGAGCACGATCGGTCGCAGATAGATGTCGAGCGCGGAGAATGCCGCCTCCGGCGTTCCCGTAAACACCTCCCACGGTGCCGCTTCGCCCCAGCCGACCACGCCGTCGCTCGCAGTGAGCTCGAGCAGCACGCGCTTCACCGTGCCTTTGACGTTGCCGACGCCCTGAAGGCGCGCCATCTTGATCGGGCTTTCGATCAGGAACAGCCTGAGGCGTTCGACGGTCGCTTCGGTCATGTCAGGCCTCCATTGACGTGCCAGATCTGGCCGGTGACGTAGGACGCCTTCGGCGACGCCAGGAAGGCGATGATCTCGGCCACTTCCTCCGGCCGCCCGCGACGGCGCATCGGGATCAATGCTTCCGTTGCGGCGATCTGCTCGGGCGACAGCCGGCTTTCGCTCGGCTTGTCCTTGAGGATGAGGCCGGGTGCAACCGCATTGACGGTGATGCCGTCGCCGGCGAGTTCGACCGCGGTGAGCCGCACCAGGGCTTCCAGTGCAGCGCGGCTCGCGGCCGTTGCCGCGAAGGGCGCGAATTCGGGCCGGATCGCATGCGCCACGAACGACGACACCGCCACGATCCGCGCATCGTGCCCTGCACGCAATAGCGGAAGCGCGGCCTCGACCAGCCGCGTAAAGGCCAGTGCGGATTCGTCCATCGCGCGGTGGAATTGATCCGGCGGCGTTCCGATCGCACTGCCGCGGCGGGCATGGCCGCCCACCAGGACGAGCGCGTCGAGCCGGCCAAAGGCGGCTTGCGCGGCCGCGACGGTCTCAGCCGCGGTTCTCTCCTCGGCGAAATCGCCGAGGCATTTTGCGACCGTGGCGCCGCGCGCGGCGGCCTCGGTGGCCGCGGCATCGAGGCCGGCTGCATTCGAGCGTGTGTGCAGCAGGAGAGCGGTGCCGGGAGTTGCCAGCAGCTTTGCGGTGGCGCGGCCGATGCCGCTGGCGGCACCGGTGACGAGATAGGCGCGATCGATACCGGGCATCACGATGTCGCGTTGGCCGGCGGCAACGCGCCGGTGCGGTGGAAATGGCTGAGGAAGGTGCGCGTCGCAGCCTCGCGCGGGCTGTCGATCACCTCCCGCGCCGGGCCGTCCTCGACCACGATGCCGTCGCGCATGAACACGACTCGATCGGCGACCTCGCGGGCGAAGGCGATCTCATGCGTCACGATCACCATGGTCATGCCTTCGGAGGCGAGCCGCTGCATCACGTTGAGCACCTCGCCGACGAGCTCGGGATCTAGCGCGGAGGTCGCTTCATCGAACAGCATCACGTCTGGCTCCATGGCGAGCGCGCGCGCGATCGCGACACGCTGCTTCTGTCCGCCCGACAGTGTCGCCGGATATTGATCGGCCTTTTCCAGAAGTCCGACTTTCGCCAATTGTACTCGCGCCAATTTTTCGGCGTCTGCCTTGGCCATGCGGCGCACCGTAACGGGGCCCTCCATGACGTTTTGCAGCGTCGTCATGTGCGGGAACAGGTTGAAGTGCTGGAACACCATGCCGGTTTTGGCGCGGAATTTCGCAAGCGTCTTCACATCAGGCAGCTTGGTTCCCTCACCGAACGCGAAACGCGTCTCGCCGACACGGACGCTGCCGCCGTTCGGCACGACCAGCAGATTGACGCAGCGGAGCAGGGTCGACTTGCCGGAGCCCGACGGCCCGATCAGCGCGACCACGCCGCCCTTGGCGACGTCGAGGTTGATGTTCTTCAGCACCTCGTTGCTGCCGAAGCTCTTGCGCAAGCCGCGGATTTCGATTTTGCAAGTCTCCTTGGACGTATCGCTCATTCGCTGACCGCCAGACGCTTCTCGCCCCGCCGCACGATGATGGTCAGGGGAATCAGGATCGCGGCATAGGCGAGCGCCACCGCGGTGTAGGTCTCGAGCGGCCGGTAGCTGTCATGCGCGGCGACCTGGCTCTGATAGACGAGGTCGGGCACGGCGAGCACCGAGACCAGCGAGGTGTTCTTGAACTGGATGATCGACTGGTTCATCAGCGCCGGAATCATGCGCTTGATCGCCTGCGGCAGGACGATGCGTATCATGGCCTGGCGCGGCGTCATGCCGAGCGCGGCGCCCGCTTCCGACTGGCCGCTGTCGATCGAGACGATGCCGCCGCGGATGATCTCCGAATAGAACGAGCCGCCATAGAGCGACAGCGCCAGCGCCGAGGCCGTGATCGGCGTCATCTCGACGCCGGCGAGGATCGGCAGCGCGTAATAGAACCAGATCAGCTGCACCAGGATCGGCGTGCAGCGGAACGCCTCGACGAAGGTCAGCGCAATGCCGCGCAGCCAGCCAAAGCGCGACAGCATCGCGAGCGCGGCGATGAGGCCGAACAGCAGCCCGAGCAGCACGATGACCACGGTGAAGCCGACGGTGACGCCGAGTCCGTTCAGGAAGAGCCAGCGATAGCCCCAGAGGATGCCGAAGTCCCACTGATACATATTTTTTGGACCTCAGTCGCGAAGAAGTTTGGTTTGGCAGAGCGGCAGTCTCACTGCACCTCTCCCGCTTGCGGGAGAGGTCGGCGCGAAGCGCCGGGTGAGGGTTCTTTCCTCTCGGGGAGCCTCTCTGTGGAGGCACCCTCACCCCAACCCTCTCCCGCAAGCGGGAGAGGGGGCGCGGCACAATCCGCGGATCGAGTTCGTCCTCGTTTCATCAAAGCTACAGCGTCACGCCCGGCGGAATGTCCGCTTCCGTCACGCCCACGAGCTCCATGTTGGTGAGGATCGCGGTGCGGATGAAGCCGAGGCCCTTGTTGAAGTCGATCCAGGTGTTGACGTAGTCGCGCCAGGTCTTGTCGGTCTCGCGGCGGAAGCCGGCGTTCGAGGTGGTGGCGAAGATCGGCGTCGGCAGTAAGAACTGGCCGAGCGAGGGGTTCTTCTTCAAGACCGTCAGCGACAGCATGGTGATCAGACACTGCGCGTCGACGCGGCCGGTCTGCAGCGCAGCGGTGGCATCGTCGGCCGTCTTCAGGCGCGAGATCTGCGCCTTCGGGATCAGGCGGCTGACGACCTGGTCGTGCGAGGAGCCCTGGTCGACGGCGATCTTGATGTCGGGCGAGTTCAGCTCGGCCCAGGTCTTCGGCTTGAAATCCTTCTTGGCGAGGAAGGCGAAGGCGTTGTTGAAGACAGGAACCGAAAAGTCGATCACCAGAGCGCGCTTCGGGGTAGGGTTGAGACCGAAGAAGATGTCGATCTTGTTGGACTGGAGATCGAGCACCGAATTGCCCCAGGTGGTCTCGGTGATCTCGAGCTCGGCCTCCATGTCGTCGGCAAGCGCTTTCGCGATGTCGATGTAAAAACCCTTCCACTGGCCGCTGGAGAGGTCCTTCATGTAATAGGGCGCACCGCCATTGACTGCGCCGATCCGCATCTTCTTGGTGCGGCGGATGCGCGCGAAAGTGGATTCGTTGGAATCGGGGGCGGTCTGCGCCGCCGCCGGGGATGCGACCGCGCCTGCCGCCATTGCCGCGCCGACCGCGCCAAGCCCGACAATCGATGCAACATCACGACGTGTAACCATTTTTGGTATCGCTTTTCTGGTTGGATGTAGTTCCGGCAGGGTTCTTACCAAGGCGGCACCGTCAGCGAAAGCACAGCCTCTCGGCGGCGGGAGCAGGGAATTGCCCGGATGCTGGGCAGGCTGTCCCCGAGTGGATACCCGCTTGCTTTCCGGCCCTTTTGGCCCCAAATAGGGACCGGGAGATTGGCGGTGGACGAGCCACTCGCCAACCGGGTCAGGTCCGGAAGGAAGCAGCCCTAACGAGGTCCGGATCGGGTCGCTCGTCAGTCTCCTACCTGTTTTTTCGAGCGAATTGCGCCGGCGGGCTCCCCGCCAGCGCGCTCCTTTCCGCAAAAGCCGGCCGAGAGACATTTCATTGCGGATCGACCGATGACCGACGCTGGCGCCCCCGCCAACCCTGACAGCGCCAGCCAGGCTGGCTTTGAGCTCGGCGCCCAGCCGGGGACGCCGTACCGGGTGCTGGCGCGAAAATACCGCCCCTCCAGTTTCGACGATCTGATCGGCCAGGAGGCCGTGGTCCGCACCGTCTCCAATGCGTTCGAGACCGGACGTATCCCGCAGGCCTGGATCCTCACCGGCGTCCGAGGTGTCGGCAAGACCACCACCGCGCGCATCCTCGCCCGAGCGCTCAACTACGAGATGCCGGACGGCTCGGTGAAGGGCCCGACCATCCACATGCCGACGCTCGGCGTGCATTGCCAGGCAATCATGGAAAGCCGGCACATGGACGTGCTGGAGATGGACGCGGCATCACACACCGGCGTTGACGACGTCCGCCAGATCAACGACAGCGTGCGTTATGCGCCGGCCAGCGCCCGCTACAAGGTCTACATCATCGACGAAGTCCACATGCTGTCGACGGCGGCGTTCAACGCCTTCCTGAAGACGCTTGAGGAGCCGCCGGAGCACGCCAAGTTCGTGTTCGCGACCACCGAGATCCGCAAGGTTCCGGTGACCGTGCTGTCGCGCTGCCAGCGTTTTGATCTTCGCCGGGTCGAGGCCGACGTGCTGATGAAGCACCTTGCCAATATCGCCGCGAAGGAAAGCGTCGAGATCGAGCCCGAGGCGCTCGGCATCATCGCGCGCGCGGCGGAAGGTTCCGTGCGCGATTCGCTGTCGCTGCTCGACCAGGCAATCGCCCATGCGGCCGGCCAGGTGAAGGCCGACGCCGTGCGGCAGATGCTGGGGCTCGCCGACCGCACCCGCGTCATCGACCTCTTCGATTCGCTGGTGCGCGGCGACATCGCCTCGGCCTTCAACGAGTTCCGCGACCAGTACGACACCGGTGCCGATCCGATCGTCGTGCTCTCGGACCTCGCCGAATTCGTCAACTTCGTCACCCGCGTCAAGATCGTGCCGGCCACCGCCGACAACGTCGCCTATGGCGAGACCGAGCGGCTGCGCGCGCGCGACTTTGCGTCGAAGATCTCGATGCGCGTCTTGTCGCGGATGTGGCAGATGCTGCTCAAGGGCATCACCGAGGTGCAGGCCGCAACGCGCCCTGCGGCCGCCGCGGAGATGGTGCTGGTCCGCATCGCCTATGTCGCCGACCTGCCGACGCCGGACGAAGCGATCAGGATGCTGGAGCAGAACGGCGGTGGTTCGCCGGTGGTAAGCGGCGGAAGCGCTGCGCGCAGCACGCCGACCGCGCCGGTTGCCTCTGCTGCGCCGGTGCGTGCGCCTTCGTCGCCGCCCTCGTTCGGTGGTGGCGCGCGGCCGCAAATGGCAGCGCCCGCGCCGGAGATCCAAGGCTCGGCGCCCGCGCTGCGCATCACGAGCTTCACCCAGCTCGTCGCGCTTGCCGGCCAGAAGCGCGACCTCATGACCAAGGGCGCGCTCGAAGGCGATATGCGCCTCGTCCGTTTTGAGGAGGGCCGGCTGGAGGTCGCACTCGAGCCCAACGCTTCCAAGACCATGATTTCCGAGCTCGCGCGCAAATTCGAGCTCTGGACCGGTCGCCGCTGGACGGTGATCGTGTCCAACGAGCAGGGCCAGCCGACGCTGCGCTCGCTCAACCAGGCCGCCAAGCAGGAGCACGCGCGGACCGCGGAGGCCGATCCACGCGTGCAGGAGGTGCTGTCGCGCTTCCCCGGCGCCAAGGTTGTCGAGGTCCGCAGGCTTGCCCCCGAGACGCCGGAATCCAATATTAGCGCCGACTATGGCAGTGACGACCCGCCCGACGGTTCCGACGGCGACGACGATCTCTGAGCCTATCTTTCCAAGGACGAACAACCATGGCTGATTTCCTCGGCATGATGAAGCAGGCGGCGCAGCTGCAATCCAAGATGCAGGCGATGCAGGACGAGCTCGGCAATGTCGAGGTCGAGGGCATCTCCGGCGGCGGCCTGGTTGCGGTGCGCATGACCGCGAAGATGGACGTTAAGGGCATCAGGATCGATCCCTCGCTGATGAAGGCTGAGGAGCGCGAGGTGCTGGAGGATCTGCTCGTCACCGCACTCGGCGATGCGCGCCGTAAGGCGGAGGCCGCCATGCAGGAGAAGATGCAGGCGCTCACCGGCGGGCTCGGCCTGCCGCCGGGCCTGTTCGGCCAGTGACATGGGAGCCGTTGCCGGTCCCGAGATCGAACGCCTGATCCAGCTTCTGGCGCGGCTGCCCGGTTTGGGGCCGCGCTCGGCGCGGCGCGCCGCGCTGCACCTGATCAAGAAGCGCGAAGCGCTGATGATGCCGCTCTCCGCCGCCTTGCAGGTCGCGCTCGACAAGGTCCAGGTGTGCAAGACCTGCGGCAATATCGACACGCAAAGTCCCTGCACGGTCTGCACCGACCCGCGCCGCGATGACGCCATCATCGTCGTGGTCGCCGATGTCGCCGATCTCTGGGCGCTGGAGCGGGCCAACGCGACGCAAGGGCGCTATCACGTGCTTGGTGCGACATTGTCGCCGCTCGACGGGGTCGGCCCGCAGGATCTCACCATCGATGCGCTGGTCGCCCGTGCGCATGATCCGCAGGTGCACGAGATCATTTTGGCGTTGAACGCGACGGTGGACGGCCAGACCACGGCGCATTACATCACCGACCTGCTCCAGGACGCCAACGTAAAAGTAACCCGGCTCGCCCATGGTGTGCCGGTCGGCGGCGAGCTTGATTATCTCGATGAAGGTACGCTATCGGCGGCAATGCGGCAGCGGACCCTGTTCTAGCTATTTCCCTAAGACGACGGAACGGACGACATGACGAGACGATTCGCCAAACGGCTGGCTTTGGTCGTGACCATGATGACGCTGGTGACGCCGGCCATCTCGGCACAGCAGGACGATGGTGCTCCGCCGCCGTCAAAGCCCGGCAAGCCGATCAACACCGGAGAGGTGCTGTCCGGCGAGCTCAACAGCATGCGCGTGCGCGACGTCAAGAACGGCAAGAAGGTTGCGACCTACCAGATCACGTCCGAGCCGCGGCGGCTGCCGCCGCCGAACGGGCTGTGCAATCTCGAGACGGGACCCGAGACCTTCCAGCTCGTCACAAGCAGCGACGCGCAGGCCACGCAGCTGAAATCATTCGTCGGCAAGGAAATCTCCGTCAAGGTCGACGAGGTCGCCTGCGCCAGCGATCCCGGCCAGATGAGCGAAGCCGTGATCACCAAGTGGAGTTTGGTGAAGAAGCAGTAGGGAAGGTTCGCGTCTTCAACTGAGCTGCCGTAGGGTGGGCAAAGGCGCAAAGCGCCGTGCCCACCATCTATCCACAATCGCAACAGAAGTGGTGGGCACGCTTCCGCCTTCGCTCTTCGAGCTACGGCGGACAAGTCGCTTTGCCCACCCTACGGCGGCGTTAAACCCGCACCGGACCCAGCGTGTCGAAATGCCCGCGCTTCTGCAAATAGGCCAGCAGGATCAGGCTGGGCACCGCGACCACCACGCAGATCATGAAGAACAGCGGCCAGCCCGTCAGCTTCGCCACGAATCCTGCGCCTGACGAGAGATAGGTGCGCCCGACCGCGGCGAGCGCGGTGAGCAGCGCATATTGCGTCGCCGTGTGCAGCGGATTCTGGCATAGCGCCGAGAGATAGGCGACGAAGATCACGGTGCCGATGGCGCTGGTGAAGTTCTCGCAGGTGATTGCGAAGGCGAGCGCCCATTGATTGGTGCCGACGAGTGCGAGCCATGAGAAGGACAGGTTCGCGATTGCCTGCACCACGCCGCCGATCCACAGGCTCGTTGCAAGCGAATAGCGCCGCGCCACGAAGCCGCCGGCAAAGCCGCCGATCAGGGTTGCGGCAAGACCGACGCCTTTCACGATCGCCGCGTAATCGTTGCGGGAGAACCCGAGGTCGATCACGAACGGTGCCGTCATGGTGCCGGAGAATGCATCGGTGAACTTGAACAGCACCACGAAAGCGAGCGCGGCGAGCGCATCCTTGCGCGACAGGAATTCCGAGAAGGCACCGATCGCGGCGTGCATGACGCGCGCGAATGCCGTCTCGGTCTGCGTTGCGGCTTCGGCCTTCGCCGATTGTGCAGGCTCGGTGGCGAGGAGCGCGGTGATCGTGCCGATCAGCACCATCGCCGCCATCACCACGTAGCCCCACATCCAGGCGGACGGCTTCGGAATGCCGGTGCTTTCGAAGCCGGATACGACGAACAGCGCGCCCGCGGTCGAGACCAGCATGCCGATGCGGTAGGCCGCGACGTAAGACGCCATGCCGGCGGCCTGCTCGCTCTCGGGCAGGCTCTCGACCCGGAAGGCGTCGACGACGATGTCCTGCGTTGAGGACGTCGTCGCCACCAGCAGCGCACCGAGTGCGACGTAGAACGGCGAGCGTGCGGGGTCGGTCAGCGCCAGGAGCAGGATCGAGATGATCAGCAGGAGCTGCGAGAACAGCAGCCAGCCGCGGCGGCGCCCGAACGCGCGGGTGAACAACGGCACATGCAGCGCATCCACCAGCGGCGCCCACAAGAATTTCAGCGTATAGGGCGTACCGACCAGCGCGAACAGCCCGATGGTCCCGAGATCGACGCCGGACTCCCGCATCCATACCAAAAGCGTCGAGCCCGACAGCGCCAGCGGCAGGCCGGAGGAGAAGCCGAGGAACAGCACGATCAGCACCCGCGGTTGCAGGTACACGGCAAGGCTCTCGCGCCAGGAGGCGGCGGAGGGCTCGGTGGTTGCGGGAGCAGTTCCGGAAGTCGCGTCGGGTGCGGTCATGGAGAGTTGGTAGCAGATTCTGGCCGAAAAGACTCTCGCCGCGGTCGGTGAGGTGGAAGCTCTCAACGCCCCCTCGGAGTCATCGTCCGCGAAGGCGGACGATCCAGTACTCATCAGCGTCTCGGTTCAATCACGACCGCCGCGGAGTACTGGATGCTCCGCCTTCGCGGGGCATGACACTGTACCTTAAGGATCACTCCCCCGCCTGGAGCTTGCGGGGAAACAGCTCCGGCGTGTTGGCGACGAGCCGCGGTCCCTCCGGCGCGTCGGTCTTGCTGAAATCGAGTTCCTCGATTCTTCCGGCGCGCTTCTCGATCTTGTCGGCGGAGATCAGGATCTGGCGGACGTCCTCGTTCGCGTCGGCAAAGTGCTTCTGCAATTTCAGCACGCGGTCGCGCAGGCGGCCGAGGTCGTCGCCGAGCTTGATCACCTCGGTCTGGATCTGATCGGCGGCGTCGCGCATGCGCGCGTCCTTCATGATCTGCTGCATCACCTGGATCGCCAGCATCAGCAGCGAGGGCGAGACCAGCACTACGCGGGCGCGATAGGCCTTCTGAATCACGTCGTCGAAACCGTCGTGGATTTCGGCGTAGACCGACTCCGACGGCACGAACATCAGCGCCATCTCCTGGGTCTCGCCGGTGACGAGATATTTTTCGGCGATGTCGCTGACATGCTTCATCACGTCGCCGCGCAGCCGCTGCGTGGCGACGCGTCGCTCCTCGTCGGTGCGTGCGTCGTGCAGCGCGGTCATCGCCTCCAGAGGAAATTTTGCGTCGATGCACAGCGGCCGCTGGTCGGGCAGGAACACCACGCAGTCGGGCCGCTTGCCGGTCGAGAGCGTGAACTGGAACTCGTAGGAGCCCTTCGGCAGCCCGTCCTGGACGATCGCTTCCATCCGCGCCTGGCCGAAGGCGCCGCGCGACTGCTTGTTGGCGAGCACGTCGCGCAAGGTCGTCACCTGCGTCGTCAGGTCGGTGAGGTTCTTGTGTGCGCTGTCGATGATGCCGAGCCGCTCGTGCAGCGCGCGCAGGCTCTCCATGGTGTTGCGTGTCGTATGCTCCATGGACTGGCCGACGCGATGCGTGACCGAATCCAGCCGCTCGTTGACCGCGCGCGCCATCTCGGCCTGGCGGCCGGCGAGCGTCTGCGCCATGGCGTCGACGCGGCCAGACGCCTCGCTCTGGGCGCGCAGCATCTGGCTCAGGCGCTCCTCCAACTCGTCGGCCCGGATGGTCTGGGCCATGGCGAGTTCCGCGCCACGCCGCGAGCCGCGGGCGATCACGATGGCGATCACCAGGAGCAGGATGAGGGCCAGCACACCGAAGCCGATCAGCGCATCGACGGTGCGCACCGGCCAGTCGCCAGCGGTAAAAATGATCTCGTTCATGTCAACCCTTCTAGCCGATTCGCGAAGCGACACGAACGAAGAGGGAACATTTATGGTTAACCAGCGGTGAATTTTTATGGTTAACGAAGCCCTAATTATTATGGTTAGCAGACCGTTAACGCCGTTCCCCGCCGGATTGACCGCACCGGGCGCGCGGCTTAAATCGCCGCCATGGCCCTCAGAGAAATCATCATCCTGCCCGACAAGCAGTTGCGCCTGGTCTCCAAGCCGATCGAAAAGGTCACGGCGGAGATCCGCAAGCTTGCCGACGACATGTTCGAGACCATGTACGACGCGCCCGGCATCGGGCTTGCGGCGATCCAGATCGCGCAACCCCTGCGTCTGATCACCATGGACCTCGCCAAGCGTGACGAGAACGGCGAGACCGCGCGAGAGCCGCGCGTCTTCATCAATCCGGAGATCGTGGCCTCGTCCGAGGAGCTGTCGGTTTACGAGGAAGGCTGTCTCTCGATCCCCGAATATTACGAGGAGGTCGAGCGGCCTGCGAAGGTGCGCGTGCGCTTCACCGATCTCGACGGCAAGCTGCACGAGGAGGATGCCGAAGGGCTCTACGCCACCTGCATCCAGCACGAGATCGACCATCTCAATGGCGTGCTGTTCGTCGACTATCTGTCAAAACTCAAGCGCGACCGCGTGTTCAAGAAGTTCGAGAAAGCCGCCAAGCGCGCGGGAGAGTAAGTTTTAGCGCTGCCCCATACTCCCTGCGCTCCCTCCCCCCTTGTGGGGGAGGGCAGGGGAGGGGGGCCCAGCAATAGGTGCTCATCATTTGCGAGCGCCAGCAACAAGGCGCCTGCATCGTCCGCGCTCAAGCCGAGAGAGCGCGCCGTGTGGCACCCCCCTCCCTAGCCCTCCCCCACAAGGGGGGAGGGAACGCAGTGAGTTCTGTTGATGCCCCTCCGCCTCATCTTCATGGGTACGCCTGATTTCTCCGTGCCGACGCTGCTCGAGCTCGTCGCGCATGGCCACGAGATCGTGGCCGTCTACACCCGTGCGCCGAAGCCGGGCGGGCGGCGCGGGCTGCAATTGCAGCCGACGCCGGTTGAAGACGCCGCGCGAAAGCTCGGCATTCCCGTGCTGACGCCAAAAACACTGAAGACGCAGGAAGCCCTCGAAGAATTCTGCGCGTTCGATGCCGACGCAGCCGTCGTCGTCGCCTACGGCATGATCCTGCCGCAGGCGATCCTCGATGCACCAAAGCTCGGCTGCTACAATCTGCATGCCTCGCTGCTGCCGCGCTGGCGCGGTGCCGCGCCGATCAACCGCGCGATCATGGCCGGCGATGCCGAGAGCGGCGTCATGGTGATGAAGATGGACGTGGGGCTGGACACCGGCGACGTCGCCATGGCCGAGCGTCTTGCGATTTCGGACAGCATGACCGCCGCCGATCTGCACGATCGCCTCGCCCGGCTCGGTGCCGATCTGATGGTGCGCGCGATGGCCGCGCTGGGACGTGGCGGTCTCCAGCTCAAAAAACAGAGCGAGGACGGCGTCACCTACGCCGCCAAGATCGACAAGGCCGAGGCGCGCATCGACTGGAGCAAGCCTGCGCGCGCGGTACTGCGGCATATTCACGGCCTGTCGCCGTTTCCCGGAGCATGGAGCGAGCTTGCGGGCGCGAGCGAAAACGCGCGCGTGAAAATCCTGCGCTGTGAGCTCGCAAAAGGCTCGGGCGCGCCCGGCGACGTGCTCGACGACCAGCTCACCATCGCCTGCGTCGAGGGCGCCATCCGCATCATCGAGCTGCAGCGCGAAGGCAAGGCGCGGATGCAGGCCGCGGACTTCTTGCGCGGGGTGCCGTTGAAGGCGGGCGCCAAATTCATGTGACCCTGTCATACCCCGCGAAAGCGGGGTATCCAGTACGCTGCGGCCTCTCCGGTCTAGTTGCGCCGCCTCTGGAATACTGGATCGCCCGCCTTCGCGGGCGATGACGTCGAAATTGGACTTGGATGCCCCGCTACAAGCTCACCATCGAATATGACGGCGCGCCGTTCTGCGGCTGGCAGGTGCAGGCGACGCTGCCCTCGGTGCAGGGCGCGCTCGAGGCGGCCGTGAAGGCGATGTGCGGCACTGACGTGCGCGTGCATGGGGCTGGCCGCACCGATGCCGGCGTGCACGCGCTCGGCCAGGTCGCGCATGTCGATATTGAAAAGCCCTTTGCGCCGGATCGCCTTCGCGATGGCCTGAATGCGCATCTGCGCCCCGCTCCGATCGCGGTGCTCGAAGCCGCGATCGTGCCGGAGACGTTCGAGGCGCGCTTTTCGGCCATCAAGCGCCACTACCGCTATCGCATCGTCAACACCCGCGCCAATCTCGCGCTCGACGTCGGCCACGCCTGGCGCGTGTCGCGCAGGCTCGACACCGACGCCATGCATGCGGCCGCGCAGCGCCTGATCGGCAAGCACGATTTCACGACCTTTCGCGACACCGAGTGCCAGGCCAAATCGCCGGAGAAGACGCTCGACCAGCTCGACGTGCTGCGCGACGGGCGTGAGGTGACGATCCTCACCTCGGCGCGCTCGTTCCTGCACAGCCAGGTCCGCTCGATGGTCGGCTCGCTGGTCTGGGTCGGCGAAGGCCGCTGGAGCGCCGATGACCTCTCCGCAGCGCTAGCCGCCCGCAACCGCGCCGCCTGCGGCATCGTCGCCCCGCCTGAGGGGCTGTATCTGGTGCGGGTGGATTATTGATTGGCTGAGCGCTTTCGCGCCCCGTCGTCATGGCCGGGCTTGTCCCGGCCATCCACGATCTTCCTTCGCCGCAGCTAAAAACGTGGATGCCCGGGACAAGCCCGGGCATGACGGTGGAGTACGTGGCGATAGCGGAAGTCCTACCCAAAATACCGCGTCAAAATCCCGCGATAGACCCGCGTCAGCTTCTCCAGGTCCGCGACCGGCACGCGTTCGTCGATCTGGTGCATGGTCTGGCCGACCAGGCCAAACTCGATCACCGGGCAATAGCTGGAAATGAAGCGCGCATCCGAGGTGCCGCCTGACGTCGACAGCTCGGGCTTGCGTCCCGTCACCTCCGAGATCGCGGAGACCGCGAGATCGGTGAACGGGCCGGGCTTGGTGACGAACACGTTGGAGTTCGAGGGCTCCCAGACGATGTGCGCGCGGATGCGGTTGCCGCAGGCTTTTGCCAGCCGCGCCTCGACCAGCTCGCGCAGGCTCGCCTGTGTGTGATTGTCGTTGTAGCGGATGTTGAACTTTGCGCGGGCCTGGCCGGGGATCACGTTGTAGGCGGAGTTGCCGACGTCGACGGAGGTGAATTCCAGGTTGGACGCCTGGAACTGCGCGCTGCCATGATCGAGCGGCTCGTCCGAGATCGCGACGATCAGCCGCGAGATATCGGGCACGGGATTGGACGCGCGGTGCGGGTAAGCGACGTGGCCCTGCCGTCCCTCGACATGGAGCGTGCCGGATTGCGAGCCGCGGCGGCCGACCTTGATGGTGTCGCCGAGCGTCTCGACATTGGAGGGCTCGCCGAGCACGCAATGGTCGAACGTCTCGCCGCGTTCGGCGGCCCATTTGAGCAGCTTGATCGTGCCGTTGATGGAGACGTCTTCCTCGTCGCCGGTGATCAGGAAGGAGATCGAGCCCTTCCCGTCGGCGCGCGGCTTGCCGCCATTCGCTGCGAGATGCTCCAGCACTGCAGCGACGCTGCATGCGATGCCGCCCTTCATGTCGACCGCGCCGCGGCCATAGAGATAGCCGTCCTTCACCTCGCCGGAGAATGCTCCGAGCGTCCACGCCGATTCGTCGCCGGGCGGCACCACGTCGGTATGGCCGGCGAAGGTGATGTGCGGCCCTTCGGTGCCGATGCGGGCGTAGAGATTGTCAATGTCGGCGGTGCCGGGCTCGCCGAAGGTGACGCGATCCGTCGTGAAGCCGGCGGCCTTCAGGAGGTCTTCGAGGACACCGAGGGCACCGGCATCGGCCGGGGTGACGGAGGGGCAGCGAACGAGGTCGCGGGTGAGGGAAACAGCGTCAGTCATGCCCCCGGCTTTACACGCCATTGCGGCGGCGGGCCAGCCTTCTGCGCAGCCATTTCCAGCTCGCGCTTCTGATCCCAGCCCAATTCAGCGGCCGGCGAGACGTGGAGCGGATTGGCACCAAAGCGGTTGGTCTTGCGCGAGCCGCGGAAGAACAGCAGTTCGATCCAGCCCCACGACGCCAGCACGAGCGAGATCAGGCCGAGCGTGAAGCTGACGTAATCGTTGTCGATCCGGTCCAGGAACTGGTTGATCAGGCCGGGCAGGACGAAGAACGGCAACACCCACCAGGCGCTCTTGTCACGGTCATGCAGCCGCTTGATCGCGGTCGCGGCAAAGACCCATGCGAACAGCGGCGTGCCGATCACCTTGGCCAGGATCAGCGGGAGATCGGCACGCGACAGCGTGCGATAGGTATTGGGATCGACGATCTTGAAGACGTCCTCGACCGAGAAGCCGAACCTGCGGGCGCCGAACGCCACCACGATCGCGGCCAGGACAATCATCCAGCAGACGATGACCAACCCGGCGAGCCAGAACTTGGCGCGGTTGATGCGGCCCTTGAAGCTGAAAAGGTACCAGGTCCAATCCATGATAAAAAACCCCGGGCGGCGGAAATCATTCGCGGCCCGGAGTTTGGTCGGTTTTGGACCAGATTTGGTTCGATCAGTCCCGCAGCAGCTCGTTGATGCTGGTCTTCGACCGCGTGCGCTCGTCGACGCGCTTCATGATCACCGCGCAGGCGGTGCTCGGGCCGATCTGGCCGTTCTTCATTGGCTTGCCGGGTAGCGCGCCGGGCACCACCACCGAATATTCCGGCACCTCGCCGACGAAGACTTCGCCGGTCTCGCGGTCGACGATCTTGGTCGAAGCGCCCAGAAACACGCCCATCGCCAGTACCGCGCCCTTGCGCACGATGACGCCCTCGGCGACCTCGCTGCGCGCACCGATGAAGCAGTCGTCCTCGACGATCACGGGCTCGGCCTGGAGCGGCTCGAGCACGCCGCCGATGCCGACGCCGCCGGAAATGTGCACGCGCTTGCCGATCTGCGCGCAGGAGCCGACGGTCGACCAAGTGTCGATCATGGTGGATTCATCGACATAGGCGCCGAGATTGACGAAGGAGGGCATCAAAACGACGTTGCGCGCGATGAAGGCCGAGCGGCGCACGATCGCGCCGGGCACCGCGCGAAAACCGGCATCGCGAAAGCGGTTCTCGCCCCAGCCGTCGAACTTCGAGGGCACCTTGTCCCACCACGAGGCCTTGCCGGGGCCGCCGGGAATGGCGCTCATGTCGTTGAGGCGGAAGGAAAGCAGCACCGCCTTCTTCAGCCACTGATTGACCTTCCACTTGCCGCCGGCCTCGCGCTCGGCGACGCGCGCCTCGCCCTTGTCCAGAATGTCCAGCGCATGATCCACGGCCTCGCGGACCTCGCCCTTGGTCGAGGTCGAGATGCCGTCACGCGCGTCGAAGGCGCCGTTGATGGTGGATTCGAGGGCTTGGAGGGACATCGGGATTTCCTCAGGCGGGATTTGTGACGGATTGGGAGGCTTTTTCGGGATTTGGGCCCGGAGAGTCAAGGCATACTCACCTGTCGTCCCGGGGCGCGCAAAGCGCGAGCCCGGGACCCATAGCCACAGGGAGGAGTTTGGCGAAGATTGGTAACCACCCATCTCGCGCCACAACCATTCCCTGGGGCTATGGGTCCTGGCCTTCGCCAGGACGACTGCGGCTATCGTGTCGACTGCCTCGCCAAAAACCCCGCCAGGTCATCCGTGACATGGTCGACATGGGCGGCGTCGCGGCCTTCCAGTTCCCAGTCCTCGCGGATCACTTCCTTCGTGCCGTCGGGCACCACCAGCACCGTGGTCATGCCAAGCTCGTGCGGAACGGTGAGGTTGCGGGCGAGATCCTCGAACATCGCCGCCCGGGTCGGATCGACCGCATGGTCGCTGAGGAATTTCTGGTAGGTCTGCCGCGCCGGCTTCGGCTCGAACTCGGCGGCGATGATGTCGAACACCGCATCGAAATGCGCGGCGAGGCCGAGCCGCGACAGCACCGCATCGACGTGATCGACCGAGCCGTTGGTCAGGATCAGCTTGCGCCCCGGAAGTTTTGCGATGGCCTCGCCGAGCGCCGGGTTCGGCTCCAGCGGCGAGTGATCGATCTTGTGGACATAGGCGAGGTAGTCGTCGGCGCGCACGCCGTGCAGGGTCATCATGCCGCGCATGGTGGTGCCGAAGCGGCGGTAATAGTCCTTCTGGATATTCCGCGCTTCCTCAGCCGTCACGTTCAGCCAGCTGCAGACGAACTCCCCGATCCGCGCATCGACCTGCTGCCACAGGTTGACGTGATGCGGATAGAGCGTGTTGTCGAGATCGAACACCCAGGTGTCGATGTGGGTGAAGGAGCGGGGTGGGGTCATCTCAACATTCTCAGCTCGTCGTCCCGGACCGGCGCACGCGCTATCCAACCTTGCGCTGTCGTCCCGGACAAGCGCAGCGAAGCGGAGCGCAGATCCGGGACCCATAGCCCCAGGGAGAAGTCGTTTGCGTGATCGTGGTTACATCTTGCCGCATAACGACTGCCTGTGGTTATGGGTCCCGGCCTTCGCCGGGACGACGGCGGTATTTGTGGCGCGATGATCATCACAGCAACAATCATCACGTCACATCACGGCATCGCAAAGCGCAGCGTCTTGCCGCCGCTGCTCATGTCGACCGCGGCAAAGCCGGCCGCCGCAAATCCTCGCGCGCCGCAATCGGTCTGCTCGTTGGTCTCGAACTTGGTCTCGCGTGTGCATAGCTGCTTGTCGCCGCCCCAGCTCAGCGGCTTGTCCGTCAGCTTGATGGTGCGGTTGTCGGCATCGACGGCTTCGGCAAAGCTGAAAATCTGTTTCGGCTGGCCGGCGACGTCAGGGTGCAGGCATTTGCCGGGATCGATGCGGTACCAGCCGCGGCTCGTCACCGACTTGCCGTCGTCGGTCGCGACCGCTGCCATCACCCTGTGCGGCGTGTCATTGCACCAGGTCAGGCCGCTCATTGACGGCGCCTGCACCGCGTCGACCATGGTCTTGAAGAAGTTTGGCGACTGCATGACGTCGGACGGCAGCCCGCGGCTCTTCAGGAAGGCGGCGAGCGCTGCTTGCGTCTTCGGTCCGTCGACGCCGTCGATCGCGCCAGCGTCATAGCCGGCGATCGCCAGCAGCCGCTGAATGCCGGCGAGCCGCGCCTGCTCGTCGTCATACTCCGAGTCCTCGGCGAGGTAGGCGACGAGGTTGCCGTCGTCGCCTTGCGTCGGCGTCACCTGGGTGAAGGCGGCTTGCGTCTGTCCGCTGCGGCATTGGCGCGCGGCGGCGATGACGAAATTCTCCTGCGCGATGCACAGCATGTCGCTGCCGTTCTGCGGGATCGGCGAGGCGCCATAGACGCCGAGCGCGCGCGCGTGGAGCAGGATACGGTCGGCGGTCAGCGTGCCCTGCACCACCACGCGGCAGGTGGCAGGATCGATCCTGAACCAGCCGCGCGTCGCGGTCGCCGCCTTGTCGTCGATGCCGATCGCGGCTTCCACGACATAGGACATGCGATTGCAGATCTTGAGGTCGGCGAGAGCCGGGGCCGAGGACGCGAAGAACGAGACGACCGCCGCCGGCAACGTCATCAGCAAGCGGGTCAGGGCGGTGCGGCGCCTTTGCCCGGCCATGACGGCCGCTCTCGTCGTCCCGTCCGTCACTTGTGGATCAGCGTCCCCGTGCCCTGGTTGGTGAAGAGCTCGAGCAGCACCGCGTGCTGCATCTTGCCGTCGATGATGACGACGCCCTGCACGCCCTGTTCGAGCGCGTAGATGCAGGTCTCGACCTTCGGGATCATGCCGCCGGAAATGGTGCCGTCGGCGATCAGCTTCCGCGCGTCCTTGACCGACATCTCGGGGATAAGCTTCTTCGACTTGTCGAGCACGCCCGGCACGTCGGTGAGCAGCAGCAGGCGTTTTGCTTTCAGCGCGCCCGCGATCGCGCCGGCAAAGGTGTCGCCGTTGACGTTCAGCGTTTGGCCGTCATGCGATGTGGCAAGCGGCGCCAGCACCGGAATCAGCTCATAGCCGATCAATTGGTTGAGGAGCGTGAGGTCGACCTTTTCGGGGTCGCCGACGAAGCCGAGATCGACCACCTTCTCGATGTGCGAATCCGGGTCCACCATGGTGCGCGTCGTCTTGGACGCCTTCACCATGTTGCCGTCCTTGCCGCAGAGCCCCACCGCCTTGCCGCCGGCATCATTGATGTAGCCGACGATCTGCTTGTTGACCGAGCCGGCCAGCACCATCTCGACGACCTCGATGGTCGCGGCATCGGTGATGCGCAGGCCCGCGGCAAACTCCGAGGCGATGCCGAGGCGCTTGAGCATGGTCGCGATCTGCGGCCCGCCGCCATGCACGACCACCGGGTTGATGGCGGTCTGCTCGAGCAGGACGATGTCGCGGGCAAAATTCTTCGCGGTCTCCTCGTCGCCCATGGCATGGCCGCCATATTTGATGACGATGGTTTCCTCGTCGTACTGCTGCATATGCGGCAGCGCTTCGGACAGGATGCGGGCCTGGTCGAGCGGAGAGATGTCGGTCATGAAACTGATCTCGCTGGCGGGACTGTCGGGCCGCGTTCTATCTGATTGGCGGGCGAGGCGCAAAGTAAGTGTTCTTGCCCTCTCCCCCTAGTGGGAGAGGGTGGCTTCGCGAAGCGAAGCCGGGTGAGGGGTCTCTATCCGCGGAGACAGACCCCTCATCCGGCGCGCCGCGCGCGCCACCTTCTCCCGCAAGGGGAGAAGGAAGAAAGAGAATGCTATTTGCTGCTCGGCACCACCGCCGCCACGCTCACCGCCAGCCAGCCCAAGATCATCAGCGTTCCGCCGGTCGGCGCGGCGTAGGGAAACAGCGAATGCCCCGCATATTGCCGCAGCGTCAGGTCGCCGGCGAACAGCGTCGCCGCAATCGCGAAACCGAACGCGGCGATGAGGCCAATTCCGCCGTGCAGAAGGCCGCGCGCGAGCAGCGCCGTCGTCGCCAATATGGCAGTTGCGTGAAACAGCAGCATCGCGCTTGCGGTGGCAAGCCGGCTTGCCTCCGCGCCGTGGGCGCCAGCCGCCGCCAGCGCCACGCCGGCGGCGCCCATCAAACCGGCAAGCCCGATCAACAGGCGGAACGCTTGCGGCATCACGCCCGCTCTTCCAGCAGCCGTGCCATCGCGGCGCGCAGGCTCTCCATGCCGGTTGAGCTGCGCGAGGAGGTCGCGAGCACGTTCGGAAACGCGGCCGGGTGCTTTGCCAGCGCCGCTTCCGTCTCGGCGATGCGGCTGGCAAGCTCCGAAGCCTTCACCTGGTCGGCCTTGGTCAGCACGATCTGGTAGCTGACGGCCGAGCGATCGAGCGTCTTCAGGATTTCGAGATCGACCTCCTTGAGGCCATGCCGCGCGTCGATCAGCACGTAGACGCGCGCCAGTGACGCGCGGCCGAGCAGGAACTTGTGGATCAGGTCGGTCCAGGATGCGACCTGCGTCTTCGGCGCCTTGGCATAGCCATAGCCGGGCATGTCGACCAGCCGCAGGTCGGACTTTCCCGGGACTTCGAAGAAGATCAGCTCCTGCGTCCGCCCCGGCGTGTGCGAGGTGCGGGCGAGACTGTTGCGGCCGGTCAGCGCGTTGATCAGGCTCGACTTGCCGACGTTCGAGCGCCCGGCAAAGGCGATCTCGAGCCCTTCCATCGGTGGCAGCGTTTGAATCGTGGGCGAAGCCCAGATGAACTGCCAGTCGCGGGCGAACAGCTTTCGCCCCGCTTCGATCAGCCTGTCGTCGATGTCGTCACTCATGCCACGGCCCAGTGCTAGTCCCTCATGGTGAGGAGGCGCGCAAGCGCCGTCTCGAACCATGAAGGCCCCGGTGCCCGTGGCCATCCTTCGAGACGCGGCCTTGCGGCCGCTCCTCAGGATGAGGTTTGAATTTGCGGCTACGTCGCCTCAGTCACTTTTTTTTTGAACGAGCTGCGGATGTTGTCGAACAGCTCCACCTTCACGCCGTTGCGGCGCATGATGAAGCTCTGCTGGAGCACCGACAGCGTGTTGTTCCAGGCCCAGTAGATCACGAGGCCCGCGGGGAAGCCTGCCAGCATGAAGGTGAAGATCAGCGGCATCCAGTCGAAGATGATCTTCTGCGTCGGATCCGGCGGCGTCGGGTTCAGCTTCATCTGGAACCACATCGTGATGCCCATGACGATCGGCCAGATGCCGAGCGCGAGGTAGTGGCCGAACAGCGGAAGCGTGGTCGGATCGAACGGGATCAGTCCGAACAGCGTGAACAGATTGGTCGGATCCGGCGCCGAGAGGTCCTTGATCCAGCCGATGAAATGCGCGTGCCGCATCTCGATGGTGACGAACAGCACCTTGTAGAGCGAGAAGAACACCGGGATCTGGATCACCACGGGGAGACAGCCGGCGACCGGATTGATCTTCTCCTTGCGGTAGATCTCCATCATCTCCTGCTGCTGCTTCACCTTGTCGTCGGGGTAGCGCTCGCGGAGCGCCTGAAGCTGCGGCTGGATCGACTTCATCTTCGCCATCGAGGCATAGGACTTGTTCGCCAGCGGGAAGAACAGCAGCTTCACGATCACGGTCACGAGCAGGATCGAGATGCCGAAATTGCCGAAGAAGCGGTAGAAGAAGTCCAGCCCCAGGAACATCGGCTTGGTGATGAAGTAGAACCAGCCCCAATCGATCAACAGATCGAAATGGTTGAGGCCGAGGTCCTTGTTGTAGCCGCCGAGCCCGGCGAACGGGAACACGCCGACGACACCGGCTTCCTTGGCGCCTGCAAACAGCCGCGCATTGGCGGTCGCGGTGCCGCCGATCGCGACGGTGACGGGATCGAGCAGATAGTCGGTCTGGTAGCTCCGGATGTTGTTGGCGAGATCCGACGAAAAGCGCGCCTGGAGCTGCGCGTTGGTGTCGGGCAAGAGCGCCGAAGCCCAGTACTTGTCGGTGATGCCCAGCCAGCCGTCGGTGGCCTTGAAGTTCACCTGCTTGGCTTCGTCGATCTTCTTGTAGGCGTATTCCTGCAAGCCATGCTCGCCGAGATAGCCGATCAGGCCTTCATGCAGGATGTAGTAGCCGGAGACCTGCGGCGTGCCGTGGCGCGAGATCAGCGCGTAAGGATAGAGCGTGACCGGCGCATTGCCGACGTTGCTCACCTCGTCCTTGATGGTGAAAAGATAATGGTCGTCGACCGCGATGGTGCGGCGGAAGGTCAGGCCCTCGCCATTATCATATTTCAGCACCACCGGCGTCGACGGCGTCAGGTTGCCCGCGCCGTCCTGCTGCCAGACTGTCGAGGCGTCCGGCAGCTTGGCCGAGACGCCCGGCCCCCGCACCCAGCCGAACTCGGCGTAATAGGGCTGCGCGGTGCCGGACGGCGAATAGAGGATGATCGGCGGCGAGCTCGGGTCGACCGTCTCGCGGTACTGCACCAGCGCGAGGTCGTCGATGCGGCCGCCCTTCAGCGCGATGCTGCCGGCAAGGCGCGGGGTGTCGATCTTCACGCGCGGGCTGGCTGCGATCGCGGTGTCGCGGGCAACGGCCGGCTGGTTGGTGGCAGCAGGCGCGGCCGGTGCAGGCGTGGCGCCGGCTTGCGGTGCGGTCGTCGCGGTTCCGGACTGCGGCGAGGCCGTCGGGCTCGGCTGCGGCGCGCTCTTTTGGAGCTCGGCCTGCGCCTGCTGCTGCGCGCGCTGCTTCTCCATCTGCGGCACGTTGTAGAAATACTGCCAGGCGATCAGCACAAAGCCGGACAGAATGACGGCGAGGATGGTGTTGCGATTGTCGGTCATCTCTTCAATCTCGTCATCAATCCGGTTTGCGGCCCGCGGCTGCGGGCTTCTGCCCACGTCCCTGCGTCGCCGGCCGCTGCGATTTGGCGAACGCCGCGCGAAGGTCGTCGAGCATGACCGCGAAGTCGCGCGTGAGCGCGTCCCTGCGGCCGACTAGCACATAATCATGGTGGGGGTGCATCGACACCGGGTCGCAGCGCTTCACCAGTTCGCGAAGCCTGCGCCGGATACGATTGCGCTCGGTGGCGGTGCCGTTTTTCTTGGTAACGGTAAAGCCGACCCGGATCGGGCCGTCGTCATCGCGGCGACGGCTTTGCAGGACGAACGCGGGCCGGTTCACCCGCGCGCCATTGGCAACGGCGAGGAAATCCGCCCGCTGCCTCAGCCGATCCATGATGAAATCCCAAAAAGGGCCAGTCCGGCTCAGGCGCTCAGACGCTTGCGGCCGCGGGCGCGGCGGGCGGCGAGGACCTTGCGGCCGCCGGCGGTGGCGAGGCGGGCACGGAAGCCGTGACGGCGCTTGCGCACCAGTTTGCTGGGTTGATAAGTCCGCTTCACGGGTTGTTCTCCGCTGACCGGGCAATTTGCCTTTGGAATTGATGGATACGTCCGAAAGATGCGGCCCAAACGGGCCCTTTCCGGCCCCAAAAGAGCCGCTCCCGGTGTCACACCGGGTCATCGCGGACAATTCGGCGCGGCTTATAAGCGAGCATCCCCTTTTCGTCAACGCCGCGGGGCGGGTCCAATTGGCGAATATCGCTGTTTCCGCGGGGTTTTTGCCGGTGGAGGTGGCGACTCGCCGTTTCCGCGCTTACATCCTACCTCGGCAGATTAGCGATCCGTAATTTGACCGGCCGGTGCTACCGGCCGCATCCTCCGCAAGTCGAGGCCAACGAAGGCGAAATTCGTGTCAGCGACAGACCTTCAGCCCGCCAAAAGGGGCTTGGAGAGCCAAGATCTGGAGCGCCAGGACCTGGAGCCCATGGGGCTCCCGGAGGCGTCGGCGCGTACGCGCGCCCCGCGCCGGCTCGGCCTGTCCGGCAAGCTCCTGCTGCTGACCGTCCCCCTGGTGATGATCGCGGCGAGCATGCTCTACGTGCCGGCGATCGCCAATTTCTGGGTCAACCGGCTGAACGACCGCGTCGCCGCGGCGAACACCGCGGCGCTGGTGCTCGATGCTGCGCCGCTCGGCATGGTCCCGGACTCGCTGTCGCGACAGATCCTCAAGAGCATCAATGCGCGCGCGGTGGCGATCAAGATGGGCCAGCAGCGCCGCCTGCTCGCCAGCGCCGACCTGCCGGCCGCGATCGAGCATGACATCGATCTGCGCGAGATGACGGCGTGGCATGCGATCACCGGCTCCTTCCAGATGATGCTGGAGACCGGCAACCAGGCCATCCGCATCGTCGGCCCGGCGAGCGGCAATGCGCAGTTCATCGAGGTCGTCACCGACGAATTGCCGCTGCGGCAGGCGATGTACCGCTTCTCCCGCAACGTCGCGGTGGTCGTGCTGTTCATCGCGGGCCTGACCGCGGGCCTTGTCTATCTCGCGCTTCATTACCTGTTCGTGCGGCCGATGCGGCGGCTGACCGCGAGCCTGGTCGGCTTCCATGAAAACCCCGAGAGTTCGGCGGGGATCATCGTGCCGAGCCAGCGCGGCGACGAGATCGGGGTTGCCGAGCGCGAGCTGTCGGACATGCAGCGCGACCTGATGTCGATGCTGCATCAGAAGAGCCGGCTCGCAGCCCTTGGCCTCGCCGTCTCCAAGATCAACCACGATTTGCGCAACCTGCTGGCGTCGGCGCAGCTGTTGTCCGACCAGCTCGCCAGCGTGCCCGATCCGCGGGTGCAGCGCTTTGCGCCAAAGCTCGTGCGCTCGCTCGAGCGCGCCATCGCATTCTGTCAGTCGACCCTGTCCTACGGCCGCGCCCAGGAGGCCGCGCCGGATCGCCGCCTGATCCTGATCGAGCCGGTGGTGGTAGAGGTGCGCGAGACCGCGGGCCTCGCCTCCGATGCCTCGATCACCTGGGTCGCCGCGATCGAGCGCGGTCTGTCGATCGATGCCGACCCCGACCAGCTGTTCCGCGTGCTGCTCAACCTGGTCCGCAACGCGGCGCAGGCGCTGGAAACCCACGCCGCAAGCGCGACCGGCCCGCAGCAGATCCGGATCACCGGCAAGCGCGAGGGCGCGGTCGCGATTCTCGAGGTTTCCGACACCGGCCCCGGTGTGCCGGCAAAGACCCGGGAGCACCTGTTCGAGGCGTTCCAGACCTCGGGCCGCCCGGGCGGCAGTGGTCTCGGGCTCGCGATCGCCGCCGAGCTCATCCGTGCCCATGGCGGCGACATTCACCTCGTCGAAGGCACCATCGGCGCCACCTTCCGGATCGTGATCCCCGACCGCCCCGTGGAACTCCTCTCGATCCGCAACGAGCGGGCGAGGGCGTAAGGTCGGCGGTCGGCCAGAGGCCGACTGGGCCGGCATTCCGGGGCTCGCTTGCCGATTCGTCATTCCGGGGCGGCGCAACGCGCCGAACCCGGAATCCGGAGGTTTTGGCGCGAGATTCCGGGTTCTCGCTTCGCGAGTCCCGGAATGACAGAGTAGGGGCGGTGCGGAAATGCCCCAAATACCGCCCATCCAGACCTTGCCAATCGGGACAAGAGCGGTTAGTCAGAGCGCTCTTTCGCACCCCCGCCGGCTCCGTCCGGAGGCTGCATGCGGGCCTCGCCCGCACTCGCTGTTTGCGAAACACGCGCCCGTAGCTCAGCTGGATAGAGCATCAGACTACGAATCTGAGGGTCGGACGTTCGAATCGTTCCGGGCGCGCCATTTCACGATTTTTCACGACAAAGCAGCCGCGGGTACGCGCGGGGTGCAGCCGCTTGGCTGCGGAAGGGCGGATTGCGCTTCGCTAATTCGCCCTGCGGCCCTGCACGAGCGCGACCAGAATCATGACCGTGCCGACGGCGCTGCCGGCGAAGCCGATGATCGCCTCACCAAATGGAATGTCGTAGCGGGTCGTCAAGCTATAGGGTATCCAGGCTGCGGCGATGATCCCGAAGCCGACCGCGAGCTTGACCACTGGTCTCATGGACGCATCTCCGAAACATCAACATTGACGGTCGCCCTGTCGCGATCCGCGCGTCTCACAACGGTTGAGGATCGATCTATAATACCACGTCGTCGCTTGGGCCGAAGCCGAATAACTCGATGGGATTGTCGACCAGAAGCCGCTGGCGGAGCGCCGTCGACGGCGCGATCTCGGCGATGAGGTCAACCAGCGCGGCGTCGTCGGGCATCGGACCGCTGATGTTCACATGCGGCCAGTCGCTGCCCCACAGCACACGTTCCGGCGCGTGCTCAGCGAGGCTGCGCGCATAAGGCACCACGTCCCGGTAAGGCGCGCCGGCTTCCGACAGGCGATCGCTGCCGCTGAGCTTGACCCAGACGCGGCCGCTATCGAGCAGGCGGAACAGGATGGCCCGACAAACGTCAAGCTCAGCCTCCAGATCGGGGCGCGCCATGTGGTCGATAACGACGCGCGCATCGATCGCGGCAATGGCATCGGCATAGCGGATCAGATCGGCGCCGGTCACATGCACGGCGATATGCCAGCCGAATGGCCGCACCAGCGCTGTCACGGCGCGCATCGCTTCGGCCGACGGCCCACCGCCGAGATGAGCAAGGAAGTTGAAACGTACGCCGCAGACGCGCGCCGCATCGAAGCGCGCGATCTCGGATGGCGCGGTGTCCGGCGTCAACACGGCGACGCCGCGATAGCGTCCGCGGCCCTCGGCCAGTGCGTCCAGCAATGGCCGATGATCACGGCCATGCCCCTGGCTGTGAACGATGACGGCGCGTGCGAGGCCGAGGCTGTCGTGCAGTGTTCGCAGCGCCGCCTCCGGCGCTTCCGGCGGCGTGAAGCTGCGATCCGAGGGCAGCGGAAAGCGATCGAACGGGCCGAAGACATGGCAATGCGCGTCGCATGCGAGCGGCGGCAAACGCAGCTTCGGCGTCATGGTGACGGACCGGGGCAAAGGCGCAGCGGGCTCGATGTCCGTCGTGACACCAGCCTTGAAGTCAGTCTTGATCTCAGTCATGGCACCTCAATCGCATCGCGCACTCATGCCGCCGTCGACGACGATCTCGGTGCCGGTGACGAAACGCGCCTCATCCGAGGCCAGGAACAACGCAGCGTTCGCCGTATCGCGGCCGTCCCCCATGAAGCCGAGCGGAATGCGCGCAAGCCGCGTCTTCAGCAGGACCTCGACATCGCCGCCGGCGCGCTGGCCGGCGAGCCGCGCCTCCACCATGGGGGTGTGCATCTGGCCCGGCACCACCGTGTTGACGCGAATGTTCTTCGCCGCATATTGCACGGCGACGACGCGCGAGAACTGGATGACGCCGGCCTTGGCGGCGGCATATCCGACTTGCGCCGAACCGGTCCAGCGAATGCCGGATGTCGAGGCAATGTTGACGATCGCGCCGCCGCCCTGCCGCTCCATCGCCGGCAACACCGCCTTGCAGCCGAGAAACACGCTGGTCAGGTTATGGTCGATCTGCCGGTTCCAGGTCTGCTCGGACAGCTCGACCGGACCGCCCGGCGCCGATCCCCCGACATTGTTGACGAGGATGTCGACGCGCCCGAACGCCTCGATGCACGCGGCCACCATTGCCGTTACTGCGTCTTGATCGGTGACGTTGCAAGCATGGGGCAGGATGACGCCCCCCTCCGCACGCGCCCGTTCCAGCGTCTCGTCCATGCTGGCGGGATTGTTGTCGACAGCGAACACCTTGGCGCCTTCGCGCGCAAACAGCACGGCCGCGGCGCGGCCGTTACCCCAGCCGGGGCCAACGCAGCCCGCGCCCGTCACAATCGCCACCTTGCCGTCGAGACGTCTGCTCATGCCCGCCTCCTCAATCACCGAGTTCCGGACTCTCGCCCTCGGGAAGATCGATCTCGAAGGCGTTGAGGGTCAGCGCCACCAGCGTGTAGTAGCCGACGATGCCGACCAGCTCGACCACGCCCTGCTCGCCGAGCATGCAGGCCGCTGCCGCATGCAGCAGATCGGGCACGCGGCCCTTCGCCAGCAACGTCTTCACATAGTCATGGACGAGCTTTGCCTTGGGATCGGGGAATGCCGGCTCGCGCCGCGCGGCGATCGTCGCGATGATCGCCGGATCAATGCCGGCTTTCAACCCCTCGCGCTTGTGAGCGTACCACTCGTAGTGCGAGGTCCAGTACCGCGCCGTCACCAGGATGGCGAGCTCGGAGAGATGTGGCGGCAGCGTGGTGTCGTAGCGGATGAATTCACCGAGCTTCTGCGCCCTGCGCCCCAGCTCGGGGCTGTGCAGCCAGGCGCGCAGCGGCGCCGGCACGCGCCCCCGCTTGCCGGCGGCGGCTTCGGCCGCGACGGAACGCTGGTCGGCGTTCATCTCATCGGGTGACAGATCCCTAACGCGCATGACGTTGTCCCATTCACGATGCGTGCGAAAGCGCAACGCCGCCCTCGACAGGCGCGACAAAATCGAGGAGATGCCGGGCCATCTCGCCCGGCGCCTGCACCGGCATCAGATGGCCGCTGTCGGCGATCGCGTAGTCCGCGCGCGGAATCATTTGCGCGATCACGCCGACCTTGTCCGGCGGACGCAGCAGATCATGTGCGCCCGCCAATACCAGGCATGGGGACGCAAGCTCCTTGAGCCGGTCGAGCAGATGCACTTGCGCGAAAGCGAGATTGTTGCGGGCGTAGCCGACCGGATCGTTGCCGAGGAAGCGCCCCCGATAGCTCAGATAGGCCGCAGCATCGCGTCGCACGATCGGTGGATAGGAACGATCGAGCGTATCATCGGCCACCGCGCGCATGCCGTCGCGCATCACAAGCTCGGAGCGCTGGGCAAGATAGCGCACGCGCTCCTCGTCGACGTTGAGCGCGGGCGCACAGAGGGCTAGAGAGCGGACAAGCTGCGGGCATCGCAGCGCGAAGCTGACGGCGAGCGCCGCCCCCGCCGCGACGCCGGCGACGTGAACGGGCGCGTTGATGTCAAGCGCTGCGAGCAGCCCGGCGAGATCGTCGACGTGATCGTCGAAGGCAAAGGCAGCCCTCGGCTTCTCGGACAGGCCGGCGCCGCGCAGATCGTAGCGCAGTACATCCAGGCTTCCGCCAAGCAGCGGCGTCAGGCTGTCGAAGCTTTCGAGGCTGCCGCCGAGTTCGTGCAGCAGAACCATGGTCTCGCGGCCCTGCCCCGCCAGCTCGTAACGCAGCGTGATATCGTCGAGATGGATCCAGTTCATGATGCACGCGTTTCAGTTGGCATCTTGCACAATCGGGCTGGTGCGTTTGACTCGCCTCGAGTTGCTTGCGAGAACTTGAGTTTGGTCAGCTGCGCGGCGCGGAGGAAACGACCATCGACATCCGGGGACTTCGTTATTTCGTGCAGGTCGCCCGCGCCGGAAGCCTGAATCGGGCGTCGGCCGTGCTGAACGTCGCGCAGTCCGCGCTGAGCCGTCAATTGATGAAGCTCGAGGATGAACTCGGCGTTGCGCTGCTGGTCCGGCATGGGCGCGGGGTGCGCCTGACGCGGGCCGGTACGACCCTGCTCGAGCACGCCCATGCGGTGCTGCTGCAGATCGACCAGATCCCCGGTGTCGTGCGGACACCCGATCCGCGCTTTGCCGGCCATGTCGTGCTTGGCGTGCCGCCGGCAGCCGGCCTTCTGATCGCTCCCTCGGTCGTCGCCGAATTGCGCAACCGCTGGCCGCAAGCCTCGCTGCAGGTGCGCGAGGGCATCAGCTCCTCGCTCGAGGAATGGCTGCTCGACCGGCGTCTCGACGTCGCCGTGCTCTACAATCCGCCCCCGCTCGACGGCGTCGCGATGACGCCCATCCTGCACGAGCGGATGGTAGTCGCGGGGCCGCCGGTCAAACGCGGCAAGCCGCAGCCGGAAACCATCCGGTGGCGCGACTTGTCGGAGCTGCAGCTGATTCTGCCCAGCCTGCCACACAGCAACCGGCGCCTGATCGAACAAGCCGCCATCCAGCACGGCGTGCGCCTGAACGTCGCCTTCGAGGTCGACAGCGTCGCGATGACCAAGGCGATGGTGAAACGCGGCCTCGGCGCGACCATCCTCGCCTTTGCCGCAGTCGCAGCCGATGCCGAGCGCAGCGAGCTCAGCGTCCGGTTCATCGAACGGCCGTCGCTGATCTCGACCGTCTCGATCGGCATGCCGCGCGAGCGGCAACCGAGCTGGCTCGCGGGCGAGCTGCTGGTATTGGTGCGCGACGTCATCGCCCGCAGCGTCGCGGACGGAAGCTGGATCGGCGCTAAGGTGATCGGCGATCACGGGCGCTGAGGCGGCGCTGAACATCACTCGCCGGCCTTCAGCATCACCGGCTGGGCGTCGCCGGACACAAGCGCAGCCGGAGTCGCAGCCGGCATCTCCGCGGCGAGACAGGCATCGAGCTTGGCGTGATCGAAGGCATTCTCCCATTTCGCGATGACAAAGACGGCAACGGTGTTGCCGACGACGTTGGTCAGCGCCGTGCAGGTCGCCATCAGGCGGTCGATGCCGAACAGCAGCCCGAGGCCGTTGAGCGGCAGCGCTCTCACCGTCTGCAAGGTGGCCGCAAGCTTGATGAAGGCGCCGCCGGCGACCGTGGTGCCTCCCTTCGAGGTCAGCAGCATGATGGCGAGCACGCCGATCTGCTGGCCGAACGAGAACGGCGTGTCGGTCGCCTGGGCGATGAAGCCGACCGCGATGGCGAGGTAGATGCCGGTGCCGTCGAGGTTGAAGCTGTAGCCGGCGGGCAGCACGAAGCCAACGATGGAACCGTCGCAGCCGGCTTTCTCCAGCTTCAACATCAGCCGCGGCAACGCCACCTCGCCGGACGCGGTCCCCAGCACCAGCAGCAACTCCTCGCGGATCAGGCGCAGCAGCTTGAAGATGGGCAGCCCGGCCATGACGCAGACCGCGCCGAGCACTCCGAAGACGAAGACCAGCGACGTCGCCCAATAGAGGATCACGACCTTGGCGAGGTAGAGCAGTGTAGCCCCGCCATGGGCGCCGACCGCCGCCGCCATGGCACCGAAAGCGCCGAGCGGCGCGGCTCTCATGACGAAGCTGAGGATGCGAAAGAGAACCGTCTGCGCTTCCTCGATGCCGCGCAGGATCGGGGAGTCCTTGCCGGCACCGATACTCAATGCCGCGCCAGTCAGAATCGACACGAACAGCACCTGCAGGATTTCACCCTTGGCGAAGGCGTCGACAATGGTGATGGGAATGATGCTGAGGAAGAAACCCACCGCCGTGAAATGACTCGCTGCGCCCGATATCTTCGAGACACTGTCGCTCAGCACGAGGTTGGTCGCGTGTAAGCCGTCCCCCGGGTGGAACAGGTTGACGGCGACAAAGCCGGCCGCCATACCGAGCGTGGTCAGGATCTCGAAGTAGAGCAGCGATTTGAAGGCGAGCCGGCCGAGTTGGCCCATGTCGCGCACGTGCGTCAGCCCGAGAACGACCGAGCAGAAAATGATGGGCCCGAGGAGCATGCGCAGCAGCGCGATGAAGGCGTCCCCCAGCGGCTTCATCTCAACCGCGGCCTCGGGGGCGAGGAGACCGAACACGACCGCCACGACGATGGCGATCAGAACCTGGACATAGAGCTGGCGGAAGATCGCCATGACTGTTTCGCTCCCGATTTGGACGAGACCTGATCTGCCCGCCTTACGGTTGGAGCATAAATCAGAGCGCGGCGTGCCATGTCCAAAACAATCGGGCGATAGGAAGATATGTCGGAGCGGCATAGGTTAGAGAAGCCGGCGCCCCGGAGAATTCGGTCTCTCGCTCGGCGCGGAATCGAATGCGGCCACCGGTCGTTGGCAGTTAAGCTGCTGTCGTCGGTCGCCCATGAGGCATAGCGCGAAATCGCAGGTCGCCGCAGCTTTGCCGCCCGGAGCGTGTAGCCGGCCACCGCATCACAGCGCCACGGCGTAGCAAGAGTGCCCATCTTCATCGGCCGTGCCGCGCCATTTCGGTATTGGGCACTCCAGACTTTGCGTTTTGTTGCTTGGGCTGCGACCAGGGAGCGCGTTGCTCTCGGCGTTCGGAATTCGCCACGCCCCCCGCGAGCCGGCAGTTCGATGTCGGGCCGGGACGAAATCCTTTCTCGGCCAGGCGAAGCCAGCCGGAAATAAATCAGGCCTAACCTCCCTAAGCTACCGCGTCCAATCCAATTCAAAAGGAGGGGATCTGATGAAAGCAGTGCTGTTGGCATTATCGCTTCTTGGTCAGCCCACGGTGACGATTTCAGACCGTGTGCCCGTCCTGAACGTGGAAGCTCTATGCAGGGACGTTTCTGCTGACGACAAAGCGTCGGGGCTCGCCCTGGCGCAGGACGCCGGCGAATGCATGCGTGACGAGACACTTGCGCAGCAACAGCTAGGTTCGATTTGGCTGACCGTTCCTGCTCCGATGCGTGAAACCTGCGAAGGCGAGGCTACGGCAGGAGGAATACAAAGCTATGTCGATCTGCTCACCTGTCTGCAGATGGCAGGCTGGGACAATCCGGCTCCATCACCTGCGGCCCCGCTGAGGGGGGCGAGCAAGAAGCGGAACGCCAAGAACTAGTTGCGCCAAGAATGAGTTGCGCCAAGAACTGGTTGCGTAAAGACGTCGCTACGCTGCTGATTGCAGTTCTTGGCGATCTGCCCGCTGTTCGTCGGTTGCCGTAAGCCGTCCAGATTTCCGAATCCGTGCCACGCGTTGCCAACGACTGTCGAAATCAGCGTTTGACGAAGTCCTGGATGTGCTCCGGCACCGGCACCGCGTCGATGTCGCAACGCGTCTGGATTTCCTCCGCGAGCTCTCTCGAGACGTCCTTCGACCAGTGGGCCTTCGGGTCGAAGGCAATGATGCGGACCGGATCATTGAAGTGGCCGTCGACAAGGTTGGCGATGATGGTTTCGCGATCGGTTCGTTCGACCTCGAGCTTCAGGCGTGCGCGGCCAGGCCATCCCACGACGTTGTCGACGATCAGATAGACGATTCTGTGAGCCGCACTCCGATGAGCCGCACGGAAGTCGGCCATCGGTACCAAGCCATTTCCAGCCATACGCGTCTCCAATTCCAGATAGAGCCGGTACTCTGTCCAGGCATGAGCAGCCTGAATTGATCGAGCACAACGACGTGTAGTCCGGGCGACGACGGAACTGCATCAGGACCAAAGTACGATCAGGACCAAAGTATGATGACGCATCGATAGCCCTCGGTAAGATCGGCCCCGCCGTTGAAGGGCGAGGATGCTGCAATCGTGCACGCTGCCCGCCCGGCCAACCGGAAAGGATGCAATGCATGTTCGTGACCGTCGTTGCAATTCTCTGCCACCTCAGCGCCGCCGCCGCGGGCAGTTGCGTCGAGGAGATCGTGACCGACAGCAGCATGACGCCCGACATCACGTTTCAGGACTGCATGAAGGGGGCGCAGGCGCCGCTTGCGAAGTGGATGGGTGAACATCCGCTGTATCATTCAAACTGGCGGATCGAGCGCTACAAATGCGTGCCGGGCCACTATGAGATCAAGGGCCGGGCATAGGGTGTGATCTGGCGATCTCGTGCCCCTGTCGCGAATGGGCATTCTGGCAATTTGTCCCAGGACGATTGCGCAGATCGAGCGCGCTATCAGGCCGACCTTGATCTCACTTGCTGCGTGCGGCCGTTGTTTCGGACTGGCGGTGGCCGCAACGCAGTTGGTCGCGGCAAAAAAGAGCGGACGGGGCCAAGGCGCAATCGTTGTCTGGGAGGCAGACGATAAGGCGCAGCGCAAGATCGTAGGCTGTCGCAAATGCTTCGACTGGAGCGCGTGGCGGGCTGCGGCTTCATAGCGGAAGGGCGAGCGAGTAGTGCCCATCTTCATCGGCCGTGGCGCGCCACTTTCCGAGCGGCGGATTGCCGCGCGATCTCTCAGGTCAATCGCAGCTTGGATCCCGTCAACGCTGGCATCCCTTGCGCGCGAGCTCGACGCGCCGGTTCTTCGCACGGCCCTCGTCGCTGTCGTTGGAAGCGACCGGCCGGCTCTTGCCATAGCCCTGCGTGCTCACCCGGGACGTTTCAGTGCCGTGCGCGACCAGCCATTGCATGACGGCCAGCGCTCGGGCGCCGGACAGCTTCAAATTGTAATCGTCGCTGCCAACATTGTCGGTGTGCCCCTGCAACTCGACCATCAGCTTTGGCTGACCCTTGAGCGTGGTCAGCACGCGGTTGAGCAACGGCTCGGACTCCTCTCGCAGAGTTGCCTTGTTGAAATCGAAATGCACGCCGTAGAGCGGTACATGGCAGTCCCTGTCCAGGCGCGCTGCGAGATCGTCCGCGCCGGCATCCGCCACGGCCACGCCGATTTCACCGGCGCCCATATGCATGGAGACCCAGATGTCCCGGCCGCCTTGTGCGTAACGCGCGAGCAGAATTCCGTCCGACTGATTGAGGCCCTGGCTCTGAAATAGAATCTGCCAGCCGGCTTTGGCGAGCGCGTCACGGTAGGCCGTGATGAATTGCAGCACGGACACGCTCGCAGGATAGCCATATGTCTTGATGGCCTGTCCGGTTCCCGCCAGCACTTTTTCCTGATCCTTCTGCGGCACGGTGACATCGAGCGGCGAAGGATCCTGGCTGGTCGCTTTCAGCGTCGTCCCCGGGAAGCGGGCAAGATAAGGAAAGTCATCCTTGTCGCCGACTTTTTCCGGCGTGCCGCCCGGTGGCCGCAGGGTCAACGCGACCTTCGAGCCGCCCACTTCGACGATATCGAGTTGAATCTCGTCGAAATCATTGGCGACATTGAGCGTCGCCCATATTTCCGCTCCGCCCTGAAGTCGCTTGAGCGTCGCGCCATTTTCCCACTCGCGCACGATCTGCCAGCCGGCCTTGAGCCAGTAGGGTTTGATCTCCTGCCACGTCTTGTTGCTGTCATCGGGCTTCGGTCGGGGACTCATGTGCAAGACGCTCTGATAGTGCTTGCCCTGCTGCACCATCCGCTGATCGAAGCCTTCGGCGTTCTTCTCGATCAGAAACTCGGCCTGGCCGAATTCTTCGACATCCACGTTGCGATCCGTATTCTTGAACGTCACGCTTGGCGGCAACTGAATAGAGTCGGGAAGGCCCTTGAGCGCCCAAGCCGGCGTCGAGGCAACGAGAGCAAGGATGGCGATTGTCAAATGCAGCGGGGATTTCACGCGTAAGGCCCTTAAATTATGGATTTGGAAATTATGAATTTGGCTCTCGTCTCACGAGGCGCGAACGGTTCCATGCGCGCGTCCGCACGTCAAGAGATCCAGAACGGAGTTACGGTGACAGTGCTGGACTGCCCTGGAATGCACCCCTTAAGACGCGATTCTTAGTGCCCATCGTCATCGTCCGTGGCGCGCCATTTCGACGCCAAGCGTCGAAATATCTCGACTCCGGCGTCGCTGAATTGGCTCTATTATGCGCCGACGCTGACCCACTCCTGCGCCTTCCTTCGCCATTCCTCGTCGAAACGTGCGGCAAGGTCCTTGGCCGCATCCCGCGAGAGAAGTTTGTCGATGGCGGATGCGGGGTGTCGCAACTTTACCGACAGGAGCACGTGGCGCTGACCTGCAAAAGAGCCGACGTTGCACTATTGACGATGATTTCTGACCTCAGCGTTGGTGCTGGACAGAGCGAGCGTCGCGATCCTCGTTGGTCTTCTCCGTTGTTCTGGTTGCGGAAAGAGCTGCTGCACAAAGACCTGCGGTGGCGCCGAATGCGCAGATCCCGCTCCAGCCCCACAGCGAATACGCGATACCACCCGCGCCGGCCCCCAACGCGCCGCCGAAGATCATGGCGGCCATAAAGATCGTATTGAGCCGGCTGTGGGCCGTCGGGTCGATGGCAAAGACACGGGCCTGATTGGCGACCTGCGAGGCCTGCACGGCAAGGTCCATCACCAGCACTGCGATCACCAGGACGGTCAGCGAGCCCTGCACAAGGCCGAGGATTGCAAACGCGGCGACCACCAGGCCCGCGCCCGTCGCAATGACAATGGCAGGACCTCTTCTGTCAGAAAAGCGGCCGGCGAGCGGCGCTGCGAGCACGCCGCCGACACCGACGAGGGCGATCAGCCCGACCGCCGTCGGTCCGAGCCCGAACCGTGGTTCCTGAAGGAGCAGCGCGAGGTTTGCCCAAAAGGCCATGAAGGCTGCGAAGATCAGCGCCTGGATTGTCACCGCCCTGCGCAGGATTTCATGTTCCCCCAACAGCGTTGCCAGGGATTGGAGGAGTTGGCGGTACCCCAGATCAGTGCCCGGCCGCGCGCGCGGCAACTTCAGTGCGAGCAGCACACTAATGACAAGCATTAGACCGGCGGCTACCGCGAACACCGTGCGCCAGCCGGCAAGGTCGGCAATCGTACCGGCGAAGGTCCGCGCCAGCAAAATGCCTGCGAGGATGCCGCCGGTGACTATCCCGAGTGCCCGGCCCCGCTCGCCCGGCTCGGCAAGATGCACCGCGAAGGGCACAAGCTGCTGGGTCACGGTGGCGAACAACCCGACGCAAAGGCTCGCTCCGACAAGCCAGCCGAAACCCGGAGCAATCGCCGCTGCCACCAGCGCAACGACGAGAGCAGCGAGTGTCGTCAGAATCAGACCCCTCCGTTCAAACCGGTCGCCAAGCGGAGCCAACAGGATCAAGCCGACGGCGTTCCCCACCTGCGTGACGACGGGAATGGTCGAAACGGCGGCGGGCGATAGGCCGAAGTCACCGGCGAGCAGGCCAAGAAGAGCCTGATTCAGGTAATTGTTGGCGACGGTAAAGCCGGACGCGGCAGCAAATAAGAGTTCGTAGTTCGGTTCTGAATGGCGCGTCATTTTCTTCATGCTTGGATCGCGACACGCGCAACGCGTGTATTTGCCCGATGAAACGCCGCGTGCAGTCCTGGCGTCATGGGCAGGCTCCGCCTGGCGTTCCGTCTGAAATTGGATGATTTTCTTGACGCTTCACTGGCTTAGATGAAATTCATGAGCCTCGCGTCGGCAATCGCCGGCTACTTTGCATGGGGTTGTTTTCGACACTTTTGCTTTTGGGCCACCCTCAACTGCACCCGCCGCATCCGCCACCGCCTCCGCCGCCCCCACCACACCCGCCGCCACCATCGCCACCGCTACCGCCACTGCTCATCGTCTGCGAGGCGGCATAGACCGGGGCGTAGGGAGTCCCCGACAGGACGACGGCGCCGGAGAGTGCCACGGCGAGAAGCAGCTCGTGATCGCGCGGCGCGCGCGAGGCCCGCGCGTTGGAGACCTGATGGCTTGCGAGGACCTCATCGCCCGCTCGCGTTCGCACGGGGCGCTGCGCCAGCATGATGCCCCCGATCACGGTGACGATGAGCAGGACAATCAGGATGCCGACCGGGTGGTGCCGCTCCGCGCCGACGGCGGCCTTGACGAGGCCGAGACCGAGGAGGAGACCGACGAAGGGGAGCACGGTCATATGGAACGACGTCATCTGCTCGTCGGACGGGGCATAGCCGAGCTGCTGCAGGCGTCCCTGAATCTGCCGGACGATCGGCTTCACCGCCGTCTGGAACTGCTGGCGCGACATGTCCGGCTGGACCGCGAGCGATGCCGGATTGCGCATGAGTGTCGTCAGCGGCGTCTGGTCGGTGACGGTGATGGTGCGGCCGCCGGGCGCGATGGTGGCACCATTCCCCGACGTCAGGCCGAGCAGGATCACATCGCCGAGGCGCCGTGCGCCACCGCCGAGATAGGCCAATTCCAGCGCGTTCAATTGGCGCGTCGCGTTTGCGGCCGGACCGATCGTCGACCTGAAATGGTAACCCAGCACGAAGATGAGGGTTGCGGTCGTCAGATAGAGAGCCAGGAATGGACCGGCGGTCCAGTCCAGCGGATTCCATGTCATCGGTTCGTCCTCATCAATCGACTGCGAATCCAGGCGATGGGTCTGGGGATGATAAGCCAGCGACGGCGGTCCGTCACATGATAGCGTTGGCGTCCGAAGCGCAGGTGTGTCGCCGGCCACAGCGCCGCGCTCGGCGGGCCGAACATGCGCTCATGCAGCGCCAGCGTTTCGGCATATTGCCGGCGATAGGTCGCCTGGGCCTCGGGCCCGCCCGGAGTGGGATCATGGTGCAGCGGCGCCTGCAATCTTTCGCCGCACCAGATCGTCCAGTAGTCGCGTGAATAGATGAGATGCTGGTGCCAGACCTCGTCGACGATCTCGCTGGGCGTCACCGGAGTCGTCGAGACGACGGCGAGAAAGCAGAAGCGACGATAGGCATCGACGGCGGCGCGGGCCTCGTCAATGCTCCAGCCGTGATCGCGCGCCAGGCGCCGGGTGAAGTTCAGCGGCGTGTCGGGCTCGAAATCATGCTGCTCTATGCGTCGCCACAGCTCCCGTCGCGCCGGCGTCCAGACCGGCTCGCCCGACTGGATGTCGATCTTGAACTGCTGGCGCTGCAACCGAGGCTCCCGATGATCGTCCACGCATCACGATAGCATGGAACTCGCGCGGACAGGATGACCGTAGAGCGAACGGCCGACAGCGGCACTGCCGGGCTGCGATTCATCTGGCCGGTGCTTTCGCGCGAAGGCGGGCAGGCGGAGGAGCTGGCGCACTTTTACGCGGCCGTACCGTTGATCGAGCGGCGGATCACCCGCTGCACGTCGGCGTTCGACAGAAACAGATCGTGGTTGATGATACCCCAACCCGCGTCGGAGGCGTCGATCACGCGTACGCCAAGCCGTTCGATGACGGCTTTCTCGGCGGCCCCGACCCGCGTCATTCCGCCCGCGATTTGCCCCGACAGCGCCAATGCGCGATCGTTCGTCGCGGCGATCACGGTGATCTTGCCGGCAAGCGGACCGATGCGGTGGATCGCCGACGAGAACACGTCCATGTCGATATCAGGCGCGGCAAACACCACCGCGCCGATCTTGCTCGTAACGGTGTCGCCGTATCGCGCATAGAGCTGACGCAGGCTTTCGAGCGTCAGCATGGTTCCCATGCTGTGCGCGACGATGTGCACGCGGCCGCCGCCTGGAGCCGACACGAGAGAAGCGAGCACGCGTTCGAAATCGTCGCGGGACCACATCGCGCTGTCGCGATCATAGGCATAGTCGAACAGTCCTGCCTTGGAGGGCCAGGAGAACACCATGGTCCGGCCGCGGAACTTGATTCCATCGGACAGATGTGCGGCATCGAGCGCCGCCGTTTCGAATGTCTGCTTGAAGCCGTGCACATAGATCAGCACGTCTCCTCCTCCGCCGGCCTGCCCAAGCAGATCAGCAATGTCGGCCGACACCGGTTCGACCCGATCCACGCGCCAATCGCCAAGCCCGACCGTGGTGAGCGAAAGACGGCTCTCGTCCGGCGCCACCAGCTTTGCCCGCGCGACCGTCATGGTGGTCGCGCGCTCCGGCCCGAACCAGGGTTTCGTGCGACCGCCGTTCACGGGCTTGCGCGTGGTGGTGACAAGCAGTGTGGGGTCTCCGGAGAGAGACGATGCGTCGAAGCTCGCGCCCGTCGCGCCCAAGCCTGCGCATCCGCCAAGTGCGAGCGCGCTGAAGGACGCGAGCCCGCGCACGAGCGCGCGGCGCGACACCTGAGTTTCATGTTGCAGAAGATGTCGGACGATCACACGGAACCTTCGGGAACGCTGCCCACCGTTTGCCCCGCCCTGCTAGCTCCGTGAATGATGATGGCGGCGAGAAAAGGGCGAGCCAGGTTCCGTTTCGATCAGAGCCGATGAGTCTTAGTGCTCTCGCCTGCGCTGGCTCGAAATCCGTGCCACAATCTCAGGCCGGTTCTTCTCGAGCCAGGCCAGGGCTTCCGGCCCGTCGACGACACACTCGAAGGTTTCCCAGGTCGGATCCTCGAGGGACTCCTCTTGAAGTCGCTTCGCCGCATATTCCATGAGGTCATGCAAGCGTTCGTATCCTCGCCGGCGCTCGAGCGACTCCGCAATCGCCGGGCTCGTCCATTCGCGCTGGGCGAGATCGATGATGCTCGGAGCGTCGGCCTCGCTGAACCAGGGCGTGGCATCGAACTCCAGACAGACGACGTTGTCGGCGGTATGGCAAGTCGCATGGATCATGGGGTCCTCCGTTTGCGGGCGCGCGTCAGCCCTTGACCAGATCCCCCAGCAGATTCGCCGCCACCGTCAGCTTGGCGAGCGTCAGGCCGCTGGCGGCAATCTCCTCGACCGAGCGGCGGATGCGCGTCGCTTCGGGGTGAGCCGTGAGCCAGGTCTCGACGGCTTGCTGGCCGGACTGGCCGGTCGCCAGCATGTCCGCGGCCAGTCGTCTTTCGGCCGCAGCGATCTGGTCGACGGCGCGGTCGATGGCGAGGCGTTCGAAATAATCGTTGGCCGGGACGCTGCGGGCGGCGGCGATGATGCGATCGAGACGGAAATTGGCTTCCGCAGCGAAGAAGGTCGCGGCGGCATCGCCGATGCTGCGGCTGGTACGCTCGGCGACCGTCACGATGTCCGGCGCCGAGACCAGGGCGTCGAGGTCGGCCAGTTCGCCGGCGAGTCCGATCGGGACGCCGGCATCGCTCAGGTCCTGCCGGCGCTTGCTGCGCGCGGCCTGCAGGTCCGGTGGCAGGACATCGTCGAGCGAGGCTGCGATCTCGCGGACGGCAGGGCCAAACCGGGCGATGACCGCGCTCAGACCATCCTTGAAATCGACATTGCGCACATACCAGACCATGCGGGAAAGCAGGAGGTCCTGCACCGCCGCGTAGAGGCTGAGCTGCAACTGCCCGTCGATTCGTGTGTCGAGCGCGTCGATCGCATCATTGAGTCGCCTGAGCTCGTAGATCGCGTCCACTGCCACTTGCGCCATGACGATGGTCGAGACATCGGCGTCGGTCTCGTCGGTCAGGCGTACGATGCAGGCCGGGCCCCCGCGGTTGATCACGGCATTGACGAGACTGGTCGCGATGATCTCGCGTCGGAGGCGATGGAGCTCGACCGCGGTCGGGAATTTGTCGGGAACCTCGCGCGGAAAATACAGGGATAGTCGGCGGGCGAGATAAGGATCGTCCGGCACGCCGGTTGCGAGCAGGTCGTCGTAGAGCGTCAGCTTGGCGTAGGCGAGCAGCACGGCAAGCTCGGGCCGCGTCAGGGACTGCCCGCGCCTTGTGCGCTCGGTGATCGCCGCATCGTCCGGCAGGAACTCCACGGTGCGGCTGAGCAGGCCGCGCTGCTCGAGCGACTGCATCAGGCGTGTGAGGAAGCCGGTCTCGGCCACGCCCTTGCGTTCGGCGAGTGAGAGCGCCAGCGTCTGCAGATAGTTGTTGCGCAGCACCAGCGTGCCGACCTCGTCGGTCATCGCGGCGAGCAGGCTGTTGCGGTCGGCGGGGCTGAGACGCCCCTCGCGCTCGGGGCGGGCCAGCGCGATCTTGATATTGACCTCGACGTCGGAGGTGTTCACGCCGGCCGAATTATCGATGGCGTCGGTGTTGAGCCTGATGCCCTTCTGCGCCGCTTCGATGCGGCCGCGCTGGGTGACGCCGAGATTGGCGCCTTCGCCGATCACCCGGGCGCGAACCTCAGTGCCGGTGATGCGGATCGGATCATTGGCGCGGTCGCCGGCCTGATCGTCGCTTTCCGAGGACGAGCGGATATAGGTGCCGATGCCGCCAAACCACAGGAGGTCCGTGCGGGCTTTCAGGATCGCCGTCATCACTTCGAAAGGCGTCGCCTGCGGCTTGTCGATATCGAGCAGGGCGCACACTTCCGGCGCGAGCGGGATAGCCTTGAGCGAGCGCGAGAACACGCCGCCGCCTTGCGAGATCAGCGACTTGTTGTAATCCTGCCAGCTCGATCGCGGCAGGTCGAACAGGCGCCGGCGCTCGGCGAAGCTGGTCGCCGGATCGGGAGAAGGATCGATGAAGATGTCGCGGTGATCGAAAGCCGCGACGAGCTTCGTCGCCGGCGAGAGCAGCATGCCGTTGCCGAAGACGTCGCCGGACATGTCGCCGACGCCGGCGACGGTGAATGGCATGGTCTGAATGTCGGTGCCGAGCTCGCGGAAGTGGCGCTTGACCGCCTCCCAGGCGCCGCGCGCCGTGATCCCCATCTTCTTGTGGTCGTAGCCCTGGCTGCCACCGGAGGCGAAGGCGTCGCCGAGCCAATGGTTCTTCTCGGTCGAGATCGCGTTGGCGACGTCGGAGAAGGTGGCGGTGCCCTTGTCGGCGGCGACCACCAGATAGGGATCGTCGCCGTCATGCCGCATGGTGGAGTCGGGCGGCACGATGTCGTCGCCGTCGAGATTGTCCGTGAGTTCGAGCAGAGAGCGAACGAAGATGCGATAGGCCTCGGTGCCTTCGGCCATGAAGTGGTCGCGATTGGACGGGGACGGCAGGCGCTTGGGCACGAAGCCGCCTTTGGCGCCGACCGGCACGATCACGGCGTTCTTGACCTGCTGCGCCTTTACAAGGCCCAGGATCTCGGTGCGGAAATCCTGCGGCCGGTCGGACCAGCGCAGTCCCCCGCGCGCAACCTTGCCGAAGCGCAAGTGAATGCCTTCGACACGGGGCGAATGGACGAAAATCTCGTACAGCGGTCGCGGCGCCGGCAGATCCTCGATCCCGCGCGCGTCGAACTTGAAGGAGATCACCGGGCGCGGATGTCCATCCTGGCCGACCTGCCACAAATTGGTGCGGATGGTCGACTGCACCAGATTGGTGAAACGGCGCAGGATGCGGTCTTCATCGAGCGAGGCGACGGATTTGAGCTGTTCCTCGATCTCGGCCAAAAGAGCCGTCTCGCGCGCCGCGCGCTCGGCATCGGTCAGGGTGAGCCGCGGATCGAGGCGGGCCTGGAACAGCGCGACGAGGTTGGCGGTGATCGCGGCGTTCTTGCGCAAGGTCTCCCACATATAGTCCTGGCTGAACGGAGCGCGAATCTGGTGCAAATAGCGGGACAGTGCCCGGATGCTCGAGACTTCCCGCCAGCCCAGGGCCGTGCGCACGATCAGGGCATTGTATCCGTCGGATTCGGCGCGATCGGTGACCACAGCCATGATCGACGCTTCCAGGCGATGGCTCAATTCCGGACTGATCTCGATCGGCTTGCCGTCGCTGGTCTCGATCGTCATGTCGTGTAGCCAGACCGGTTCGGGCCTGTGACCGGGCACGATCTGATAGGTGCGCTCGTTGACCACGCGCAGGCCGTGATTTTCGATCACCGGCACCCGATAGGACAGCGACAGCGGCGCGGCGTCCGAGAACACCTTCAGGCCGAAGCGCCTGGGATCGTCGTTGCCCTCGAACCGGTGAACCGAAATCGTCACCGGGCGGGCTGGCGTCAGCTTTTCGATGGTCGCGATGTCGGCGACCGACTGTTCCGCCGTGAAAACCTCGGTATAGCCGCCGCTGAAGGCCTGGGCATAGCGATTGGCGAGCATACGCGCCCGCATGCCATCGGTTGACGCAGTCAGCGCGGCCTTCAGCTTGTCAGCCCAGGTTGCGGCAATGGCGCTGATCCCGGCTTCCAGCGTGGCGCGCTCGACGGCGGGAGTCTTACCTTCATAGCGCCCGATGATGTAGTGGACGCGCGCCAATGCGCCTTCGGGGAAGGATACGTAGGAGGCCGACAGGGTCCCCCGATAGGCCTGCGCCAGAAAGTTGGCGACGCGCGTGCGCACATCGGTGTCGTATTTGTCGCGCGGAATGAAGACCAGGATCGAGACGAAGCGATCGAACTTGTCGACTCGAGCCAGCACCCGGACGCGGGGGCGTTCATAGAGGATCAGGATCTCCATGACGAAATCGTAGAGGGTGTCGACGTCGATCTGGAACAGATCGTCACGCGGATATTCTTCGAGAATATGCATGAACGCCTTGCCCGAATGGCCGCTCGGGTCGAAGCCGGCGCGCTGCAGCACCCGCGACACCTTGTGGCGAACATAAGGGATCTGCCGGACCGAGCGCGTATAGGCGCCCGAGGTGAACAGGCCGACGACGCGCAACTCGCCCTCGAGCCGGCCGTCGGGCGTGTAGAGCTTGATCCCGACATAGTCCATCCGGATGCGGCGATGGACGCGGCTGCTGACATTGGCCTTGATGACGATGAGAAGGGTGGGCTCGCGCATGAACTCGCGAATTTCCGACGTCATCACCACCATTTCGTTGCCGCGGCGCAGGACCTTCGCATTGGGATCGCGCAGGATGCCGAGGCCTTCGCCGGTCGTGATGTCGTCTGACGCATCGCCGTCGGGCGAGAAGCGATATTCGCGCACGCCAAGAAAGGTGAAGTTGTCCGCGCATAGCCATTGCAGGAATTGGTTGGCCTCGGCGACCTCGTCGATCGGGAGCGGCGGCGGGTTGGACGTGAATGTCTTGATCGCTTGCTCGACGCGGTCCCGCATGGCTCGCCAGTCGGTGACGCAGGCGCGCACGTCGTTCAGCGTCTTGGTGAGGCCGACGATCAGCTTCTGCTGGTCGGCCTCGGCATCCAGGCGCGTGATGTGGAGGTGAATCAGGCTTTCTCGCGCGCCCCTTGCCCCTTCCGGCAATGCTTCGCCGTAGAAGCGCAGCAGCTTGCCCTGGTCATCGCGCTCCACCGCGATGATCGGGTGAGCGACGAGGGTGACCTCGATGCCCTGCTCGGTGAGCTCCGCCATGGTGGAGTCGAACAGGAAGGGCATGTTGTCGTTGAGAATTTCGAGCACGGAAATCTCGCGCCCGTCCGGCATCACCGGATTGACGACGCGGATATCGGCACTGCCTGCCGTGCGTCGCTGCACATGCTCCCAGGCTTGCTCCGCGAGGAGGGCCAGCGAGGAGGCATCGTGATTGGCGAGGTCCTCGAGATTGGTGTAGCCGAACAGAAGCTCGGCAAAGGCCCGAGGGCTCTTGCCCGGCTGAACGCTTCCTGCTGCATCGTGGATCAGGGTTGCCCGGGCCTTGTCGTCGCGCCACGCCATCATATCCTCCCTCGCCCGCGCCGTGTAGCACGGAGCCATTGACGTCTCCCGGATCGAGCCGGCGTTGCCTCAATGATGATGGGCTGACACGCCCTTGACGCATTGGGTCAACAGATCGGTGGTGGCGGATTGGCCGACATCACCCAGGCTGATCATGCCGACCATCCGCTTGCTCCTGTTGATCACTGGCAGCCTGCGGATCTTCAGCGTCTCCATGTGATGCACGGCCTTCGCCAGATCGTCGTCTTCTCGGCAGCAATGGATGCCTTCGGTCATCACGTCCCGCGCTGTCATGCGCGCGGCGTTGAAGTCCTTGCCTGCAAGGCCTTTGCAGACGATGTCGCGATCGGTCACCATCCCGATCAGATGGTCGTCTTCGCCGATCGGAATGCAACCGATGTCGTGCCCTTGCATCAACTTCGCGATCTCGGTGATCGGGGTGTCGGGGCTGACCCAATCGACGCCCTTGTGCATCACATCCTTGACCTTCATGGAGGACCTCCGTTGCGAGCGCTGCCCCCTTTGACTTGACTATACAACGAACCGGGTACGACCGCACGCGCGCCGAGACGAGGGCATACCGGTGGACCGTCCCGCCGTCGTGAGACGTCAGTCGTGCACGCTGAAGCGTCCATGCGGCGCATTGGCCGTCAGGCGCGCGAACTGCGCATGTGACAGCTGGAGCAGCGTCTCATGATCGCCGGCTTCGATATAGACCTCGGGTTGGGCCTGGATGGTGTCATCGACGATGAGATCGAGTCCGTAGCACCTGCCGACGGCCGGCACGGCTCCGTGCGCGCAGTCGGCGAAGATCCGATTGATCTCGGTTTCGTTGGCCATCACGAGGTCCTCGCCAAGCCTGTCCTTCAGGTCCGGGAGGTTGAGATGGTGCGATGCCGGCACGATCGCGAGCATGTAGCCGCCGTCATGCCGCAACACGACGGCCTTGGCGAGGCGATCGCCCGAGATGTGGCAGGCCTGCGCCGTGCGCGCGGATGACATGGTGAGATCGTGCGGGATCTCGGCATATTGGATTTTCTCGGCAGCAAGATATCGGTGCAGCGTCGGAGCGATGGACATGGCGGGGCCTCCGATAGGTATGCACGCCGTCCACCGTGAGGCTGCCCGCCGCACGATAGGCGGCCGCGTCGTTGTCGGATCTCAACATAGGCGCCGCGGTCGACTGCCGCAATTCGTCATTGCGCAAGCGACACGGTTCGACTCGAACCACTGCGAAGTTAGACAGTATTGCCGACCTATCTGCGCGCCGCCGGGACCGCGTCAACCCATTCCCCCCGCGGAGGGGCGTGTGCCATGTGCACGCCGATCAAGCCAATAGGTCGCGACTGCAAGCACGACCCAGCAGAGATTGTAGACAAGGCCGCAGCAAATCACCACCCAGCCCGGGATCGGGCCGATTGCAGCGCGATCGATGAGCTCATCAAGGTGGGCCGCCATTTGCGGATGAATCGCGAGCTTGCCGATATAGGCGGATGTCTGGATCACGATGATCCAGATATATGTGCGGCGAATACGACGCCCCGCGGCGCGAACGAAGCTGATATGATGACGCGGATGCAGGTAATCTTCCGCGAGGATGTTCCGCCAACCGGCGTCGTCATCTCCGCGTTTGCCGCTCAGGATCGGAACATACCAATGTGTTTCGAGGAAGCGTGCCCGCGCGCGCCAAACGTTGAAATAGCGATAACGGCGCGCCTCGAGCCCGAGAAAGACCGCGAGCAGCATGCCTATCAGAATGAGCGGCAGCGCTGATGCCTCTCGAGACGAGAATGTCGACGACAGGGCGATGCCCAAGGTCACGATCGACCAGTTGGTCGTGTTGTCGAGGCGTGTTCGCCAGATGGTGCTGCGATAGATCTCGCCGCGATAGAGGTGGGCAATCGCACCCAGTTCAGCCGCGTTCAGCTCTGGTGTCTCACGTGTGTCTTCTGCGGGCCTGAGCATGGCGCGAACCACCCGAGACCAGTGAAAATTTCAGGTCGTGCTTTCGGCACCGATCCGACGATACTACCACAATTCCGCTTCGTTTGGACAACGCCACGATCGATGGCAGGCGAGGCGTGCGCCCCACGACGCGATTGAATCAAATCAACCAAAAGCGTTCAAAACTCGTGTCGCGCACACAACAGTTGAGCGCAAAGACACTGGATTTCGGATTTGTGTGTTGACGCTGGGCCGGGCGTAGAGCCCAGCTTGCAACCTGGGGGCGCGTCCTGCGAGGTGCGCCATGGGTACGACCAGTGCGAGGAATCTCCATAGGGAGATGTTCCTCGTAGCTGTGCGGCGCCGGCCAGCCTGTATCATCGAGACTCCGGCTTTTCATATGCGGCGGGCCCGGACAAGAATCCGTGCATTCAGCGTCGCGCTCTGGCTGACAAGCGTAGGGACACCTGACCTCGCCGTGGCGCAGACCTGCGCGGTCTCCGGCAGTACCGTCACTCTTGGCAGCGGGTCCTGCCGGATCGCGCCGGATACGACGCTCAACGGCTCGCCCGGCGTGCATGCCTCGACGAGCGCCTCGATCACCACCAACAATGTCAATATCAACCCGTTCAACGGCGGCAGCATCGGTGGCCTCGCCGACACGGCCGGCACGATCATCTTCAGCACGGGCTCGGTCATTCGGGGCAATTGGTCGACGGCGGCGTCGGCACAGTCGGGCGGCCGGATCATTTTCCAGCCGGGATCGACGATCAGCCCGTCCTTCGGCGGCGGCGTAACGGCGCTGCTGTCGAACGGCACGGGAAGCGAGATCAGCGCGGACGGCTTGTCGCTGAACCTGAGTGGCGCCGGCGGCAACGTCGGCGCGCATGCGACAGGTGGCGGGCTGATCAGCCTGAACGAAGGAACCGTCGAGACCTTCGCCGCGGGCGGTGGCGGCAATACCGGACTGTGGGCCTCGGGCACCGGAAGTCAGATCACGACCAATGGTGCGATCCTGTCGATGGAGCACGCAGGCGGCGGCGACACCGGCGTGCGTGCCGATGGCGGCGCCAGCGTGACCCTCAACGGCGGATCGGTGGCGCTCGGCGGGGGCGGCGGACAGAGTGGTTTGCTCGCGACTGGCACGGGCAGCAGCATTTCCGGTACGGATCTGACACTGACCGAGACGAGCAGCGGCAGCCGTGGCGGGTTCCTCCAGAACGGTGGCTCGATTGCACTGACCGGCGGCGGCGTCACGACCACCGGCAGCGGCAGCGTCGGCTTCCTGTTCCAGGCGGCCGCTGGCGTCACCAATACGCTCTCGCTCGACGGCACGGTCGTGAACTCTGCGGCCGATGCGTTCGCCGCCCAGGGCGGCAATGCCACCATCACCACCAATGGCGCGACGGTGACAGGCAACAACGGCATCCTGATGAGCGTGACGCAGAATGCCGTGGTCGACATGACCAGCAGCCATTCGACGCTGACCGGCGCCATCACCACGGCTTCCGGCAGCACCAGCAATGTGCGCCTGGGGAGCGGAACGGTCTGGAACATGACCGGCAATTCCACCGTCACCGACCTCACCAACAATGACAGCGAGATCATCTTCTCGCCGCCGGCCGCGGGGCCCGTCTTCAAGACGCTGACCGTGAACAACTACACCGGTAGCGGCGGCACCATCACGCTGCACACCTATCTCGGCACTGACGGCTCGCCCTCCGATCTTCTGATCATCAATGGCGGTACCGCGACGGGGTCGACGGGCCTCAGAATCGTCAATGCCGGCGGGCCGGGGGTGGAGACGTCCGCCAACGGCATCCTGGTGGTCAATGCCGTCAACAGCGGCACGACGGCGGCGAGCGCCTTCTCTCTTTCAGGCGAGGCGCGCGCGGGTGACGCCAGTTACTTCCTGTTCCGAGGTGGACTCAATGGTGATGTGCCGAACGACTGGTTCCTGCGCTCGTCCTTCGTCGTGGAGCCCGGTCCGGGCGAGCCTCCCGTCACGGTCCCGCCGGACGAGCCCTCGGAAGTCCTGCCTCCGGATCCGCCGCCCGCGGTGCTGCCGCCCGGCGTGTATCCGATCATCGGTCCGGAGGTGGCGACCTATGGCGTGGTGCAGCCGATCGCGCGGCAATTGGGATTGGTGACGCTCGGCACGCTCAACCAGCGCATCGGCGATACGATGACGCTTGCGAATGCCGGTGCGGGTCTTGCGGGATGGGGCCAATCCGGCTGGGCGCGGCTGTTCGGCCAGGGCTTGAACGATCACTACCAGGCGTTCGCCGATCCGCGCACCACGGGCTGGCTCGGCGGCTTCCGGGGCGGCGTCGACCTCTGGCGCAACGCTTCGCCCGGCGGCCACCGCGATGCGGCCGGCGTGTACTTCGCCTACGCGCAGGCGAATGCCGACGTCACCGGGCTCGTCACCAATTCGTCCGCGACCGCTTACGTGCTCACCCACACCGGCAAGGTCAATCTCACCGGCTATTCCTTTGGCGGCTACTGGACGCACTACCGCCGAACGGCTGGTACGTCGATGCGATCATGCAGGGCACGATCTATCAGGGCCTCGCCACCACGCAGTTCGCGCAGCTGCCGGCGGACGGACATGGCCTCGTCGCCTCGCTGGAGACCGGCTATCCGATCCCGATTCCGCTGCCGTTCGGGCCGTCCTTCGTGATCGAGCTGCAGGGGCAAATCGTGTGGCAGCAGGTCAGCTTCAAAAACGCCAATGACGGTCTCGGCCCGGTCGGGCTCGGCACCACCACGGGCCCGGTCGGGCGGCTCGGCCTGCGCGGGCAATGGACGATCGATGACGCGCGTGGCGTTCGCTGGCAGCCCTATGTCGGCGCCAATGTCTGGCATTCATGGGGCGCGGAAGCGACCACGACGTTCGATGTCGATCGTGTCGAGCTGCTGCAAAATCTGACGCGCACGGAGGTGCTCACCGGCATCACCGCGCGGCTCGACCAGCGCCTCAGCCTCTACGCCCAGGCCAGCTATCAGTTCGTGCGCGATCACGCCGACCACGAAACCCGCGGCGCGGCGCAGGGTAATGTCGGACTGCGTTTTAGCTGGTAGGCGGCGTTTTGCGTCAACGTTGACGCGCGCGAACCGATACGCCCATGGCGTCGAGCAGCCGGAACATCTGATCGTCGCCGATCCTTAAGCCGGCGAAGTCGGCGAGTGTCGTCAGGTTCAATCCGCTCACCTCGGCGCCGGTGAGGTCCGCACCGCCGAGCTTTGCACCATCGAGGATGGCCTGGAACAGGTCGCAGTCCGTCAGGTCCGCGTCGGTCAGGTCAGCGCCGGACAAATCGGCTTCACGAAGCCGGCTGCCGGCAAGGCTGCAACCGGGCAATTTCGCCTCGGAGAGCTCGACCAGATCCATCCTGCAGGCATCAAAGCGCGCCCGTGTCTCGATCTGCTTGCGGCTCAGGGCGCGACTGAAGTCGACCTTGGTGAACTGCGCCCCGGTGAGATTGCATTCCTGCATCTCGACGGCAAAAAGCTCGGTGCGATCGAAGGCAGCGAGAGACAAGTCGCACGCTTTGAACGCGGCTCGTTGCAGATCGCTGAAGGCAAAGCTGGACCGCTTGCCATCCTCACCAGCGAAGCTGCAGCTATCGAAATGCGCGCCCGAAAGGTCTCCATGCGCGAAGCGGCACGACACGAACCTGCAATTGGCAAAGCGCGCGTCCGCAAAGACCGGGTTGGTGAATTGAACCCGCTCGAACACGCATTCGGCGAATGATGCGCCCTCGCAATCCATCTCCGGCCAGCGATCGTCCGTCATCTGGAGCGACTGGACAGGCTTGCCTGCGCTGATCTCTCGGGCGAACGCGTCGATGTCCATGCGGAGTGGCTCTGGGGTGCGTTAGGAAGAGGTGTCTTGGCGAAGAAAAAACAGCAACGCGCGGAGATGACCCCGCGCTCCACTCATTTCATTACACGCACGCCCTTCGTCGTGAATCGCTGCGTCCGGTCGCCCGGGCGCACGGGACGTCGTGTGCCGGCGGCCTTGCCGGTGCCGGGCGGCTGGTGCGCCGGGACGAGTTGATCCGGGCGCGAGCCGATCAAGTCGGCGCGGCCCATCTCCTTCAGCGCCTCGCGCAGCACCGGCCAGTTGTCGGGGTCGTGATAGCGCAGGAAGGCCTTGTGCAGCCGGCGCTGCCGCAGGCCCTTGATCGCTTCGACCTTGTCGCTGCCGTCGCGGCGCACGCCGCGCAGCGGATTGACGCCGGTGTGGTACATCGCCGTGGCGGTTGCCATCGGCGAGGGCAGGAAGGTCTGCACCTGGTCGGCGCGATAGCGGTTCTTCTTGAGCCAGAGCGCGAGGTTCATCATGTCCTCGTCGGTCGTGCCCGGATGCGCCGCGATGAAATAGGGGATCAGGTAATATTTCTTGCCGGCCTGTTCTGCCGCGGCATCGAACATCCGCTTGAAGCGGTTATAGGCGCCGATGCCCGGCTTCATCATCTTGCCGGCACGCCGCCTCGACCTTCGGATCCTTGCACGCCATCCGGTACATGTTCGCGGTGGGACCGCCGATGTCGGAGATCACGCCGGTGAAACCCGGCGTCTTGTCGCGGATTCGCTCGATCTCACGCAGGATCGAGCCTTCCGAGCGGTTCTGGATGATGCGGCCCTCGTGCTCGGTGATTGAGCAGAAGGTGCAGCCGCCGAAGCAGCCGCGCATGATCGTCACCGAGAACTTGATCATCTCCCAGGCCGGGATCTTTGCATCGCCGTAGGACGGGTGCGGCGCGCGGGCGTAGGGCAGGTCGTAGACTGCGTCCATCTCTTCGGTGGAGAGCGGGATCGGCGGCGGGTTCAGCCAGAGGTCGCGATCGCCGTGACGCTGGACCAGTGGCCGCGCATTGCCGGGATTGCTCTCCCGGTGCAGCACGCGTGACGCGCGCGCATAGGCCTCGCGGTCCTGCTCGACCTGCTCGCAGCCCGGCAGCCGGATCACGGTATTGCCGGGGTGGCGCGCCGCGCCCTCGTCGGCGGAGTCGAGATCGTCCGCATGCAGCTCGGTGTAGTCCTCGGGCGCGCGGCGGAACAGCGCGGAGCCCCGGATGGAATCGAGATCGCGCGGCGCCATGCCTTCGGCGAGCCGGTGTGCCACCTCGACGACGGCACGTTCCGCGTTGCCGTAGAGCAGGAGATCCGCCTTGGCGTCGGCCAGCACCGAGCGGCGCACCTTGTCGGACCAGTAGTCGTAATGAGCGATCCGGCGCAGCGAGGCCTCGATGCCGCCGAGCACGATCGGCACGTCCTTGAATGCCTCGCGGCAACGCTGGGCGTAGACGATCGTGCAGCGGTCCGGCCGCCTTCCGCCCTCGCCGCCGGGCGTATAGGCGTCGTCGTGGCGCAACCGCCGATCCGCCGTGTAGCGGTTGACCATCGAATCCATGTTGCCGCCGGTGACGCCGAAGAACACCTTTGGCTTTCCCAGCGCCTTGAACGGCTCGGCCGAATGCCAGTCGGGCTGCGCGATGATGCCGACCCGAAAGCCCTGGGCCTCCAGCAGCCGGCCGATGATCGCCATGCCAAAGCTCGGATGGTCGACATAGGCGTCACCCGTCACCAGCACGATGTCGCAGGCATCCCAGCCGAGCGCCGTCATCTCGGCGCGGCTCATGGGGAGGAACGGCGCGGCCTTGCCGGGGTGGGCCCGGTGGCGGGGCCAGGAACTGAGGGGTTTTGCGGCGCAGGCGGTGGTTTCCATGGGCCCACGCATAAGCCGGGCGTGCCGCGAATTCAATCGACCGGCCCATCAATTTCCGCCTGCCGCCATCAAAATCGCTGCCGCCGCGCGCAGACACCGGCGCCTGGCGCGGGCGCTTGAGCGGGCCGAACCCGCCTGTAACGCCCGCGCTTGAGGTGAGGCCTTAATTGCCGGCCACTTCCTTGATCCGCGCGATCATCTGGTCGACCGCCTGCTCGACCGGCACCTTGTTGGTGACGATGGCGTTCACGGCTTTCACCCAGACGTTCTCGTTGTTGAGCACGGTGAACTTGTAGTTTTTGCTCATCTCATAGCCACCGACACCCGCGAAGAACTGATCGCGCTCGGCACGACGATGCACGTCGGTGTCCCAGAAGGGAGACTTCTGGGCGGTGGTCTTGACCGGGAACCAGCGGCCGAGCGCGCCTTCGACATAGGGCTGCAGGTTCTCGTCGCGCAGCAGGAACGCCACGAACTCCTTGGCCCTGTCCTTGTTCTTCGCCTGCTCGAAGATCATGCCGACCGTCACCGACGCACGGGTATGGACCGGCGTGCCGTCCGGCTTGTTGGGCCAGACGATGGTGCGGATGCGCTCGTAGTAGTTCTTCTTCGCCTCCTCGCGCTGCTCCGCGGTCAGCGTCTCGTTGCTGGCGTCGTCGAGCCACTTGCCGGGGACGGAGATGGTCGAATTGTGCGTCATGATCGTCGTCTTGTTGTGGAAGGCGACGTTGTTGTCGGGATCCTTCCAGCTCGTCGCCGACTGCGGCGTGCAACCCTTTGCGGCGATCTCGACATAGTCCTTCATCGCGGCGACGAGGCCGGCCTTTACCTTGGGATCGTCGACCAGGAGCTTGCCGTTGTCGTCGACGAGCACCACGTTATAGGCGTCCATGAACACCAGGAACGAAATGAAGCTGTCGGTGGCGTCGACGCCCATGGGATGGCCGATGCCGTAGATGCGCTTGCCGGTCGCTTTGCGCACGGCCGGCTGCGCCGTGTCGCACCAGAACGACCAGAAGCCCTTCCAGTCCTTCGGGATGTCCGTCTCCTTGAGACTTGCCTCCTCGAGCATGTCCTTCCAGAAGTGGAGATGCAGCGTCGCCTGCTTGACCGGGAAGGCGTAGTAGGCCTTCGCCTTGGTCTTGTCGTTGTAGAGCATGACCGTTTCGAGCGGATGCGGAGCGAACTCACCCTTGATCGGCTCAAGGATGGAGCCGATATCCACGAGCTTGCCTTCGGAGGCCCACTTGCCGACGCCTTGGAAATTGTAGGTGTCCGCATACGTCACGTCGGGCGGATTGCCGGAATCGAGCGCCGCCACCAGCTTCGGGATCATGTCCTGCGTCGCATATTGCGACAGCTCGACCTTCACGCCGGTCTTGGCCTCAAACTTCTTGATGACGTCGAGCAGCGCGTCTTCCTCGGCCTTGTAGTAGCCCTTGTTCCACCAGACGACGAGCTTCTCCTCCGCGCTCGCGGCCTGTGCCCATGCCGTGCCCAGAAGCACCGACATCGCCACGGTGCACGTCCTGATCGCCTTCCTGTAACCACTCAACACTTCTCGTTTCCTCTCTTCGGCTATGATTTGTTTCGTCACTCACCCCGCCACGGGTGGCTCAAGCGATTTGCAATGCCCTCGCATAGGTCTTGCCCGAATTGGTGATGTGCGTGGTCATCAGCTTCTCGAAAGCGGCGAAGTCGCCGCGCTCGAACAGGCGCAGCAGCGTGAGGTGCTGCTCGAAGGATTCGGGCGTTCGCACGTCGACGGGCGCACTCAGATTGGTGCGCAGCGCGGCGACGCGCCCAGAAACGAGTTGATAGGATTCCTGGAGATAGCGATTGCCGCAATGCGCGAACAGGGCATCGTGGATCGCGCTGTCTGCGCGCCCATAGGCGACGTTGTCCTTGGCCGTGAGCGCCTCTTCCATCGCGGCAATGGCCTGCTCCATTGCGGCGATCGCGCCGGCGCGGTCGTGCGCGAAGGCAAGCTCGGCGGCCTTCGGCTCGATCACGATCCGGAACGTGCAAAGCGCCGTGATGTCCTCCTCGCTCGGCGTAAAGACGAAGCTGCCGACCTGCGGCCGGATCACCACGAGGCCTTGCGCCTGCAACTGGCCCATCGCCTCGCGCACCGGGGTGCGGCTGACGCCGAAGGACTGCGCGACCATCTCCTCGGAAATGGCCGCGCCGAGTGCGAACTCGCCGTCGATGATGCCCTGGCGCAGGCGCAGCATCACGCGCTGCGCCAGCGATTTCGGCGTGTCGAGCTTCAGCGATTTCATCGGTCCTCAGATGACCTTGCCGGGATTGAGCAGATGATCGGGATCGAGCGCGGCCTTCAGCGTGCGCATCAGCGCGATCTCGGCTTCGCTGCGGGCATGGCCGAGCCACTGCTTCTTCAGCGTGCCGATGCCGTGCTCGGCGGAGACGCTGCCGCCCATCTCGCGCACGAGGCCGTAGATGATCGCGTCCATCGCGTCCTTCGGCTGGCGCTCGGTCGGCAGACCCGTCACCCAGGAGACGAGATGCAGATTGCCGTCGCCAATATGGCCGTAATAGACGCTCTCGCAGCCCTCGATGCTGCTGGCGAGCGCCGCCTTGCAGCGCGTGGCGAACTCGTCCATCCGCTTGACCGCGAGGCCGATGTCGTAGGAGAGGTGCGGCCCCAGCACTTGGCCGAACTCGGAACAGATGTCGCGCACGGCCCAGAATTTCTGGGTCTGCGCCAGCGATTGCGCCACCGCCGCATCCGCAAGCAGCCCGCGCTCCATCAGCTCCTCGAGCCAGGCCTGGAAGCGCGGCGCATCGATGCTCTCATCGGTGCCTTGCGCTTCCACCAGCACGTAGAGCCCGTGCCCTGCCGCGACCGGCGGCTTGACGCCGGCGCGCGCCGTGATCACCTCCCAATAATCCGGCCACATCACCTCGAACGCCGACAGCAGCGGGCCGAGCCCGGAGCGCGCGGCATCGAGCAGCGCGACCACGGCGGCATAATCCTTCAGCGCGCACAGGGCGGCCATGGTCGAGCGCGGCTTTGGAAACAGCCGCAGCACCACGCGCGTGATGATGCCGAGCGTGCCTTCCGAGCCGATGAAGAGATGCTTCAGGTCGTAGCCGGCATTGTTCTTCATCAGCTTGTTGAGGTTGGTGATGACCGTGCCGTCCGGCAGCACGACCTCGAGCCCGAGCACCAGCTCGCGCGTCATGCCGTAGCGGATCACGCGGTTGCCGCCGGCATTGGTGGAGAGGTTGCCGCCGATCACACAGGAGCCGCGCGATCCCAGATCGAGCGGGAAGAAGAAGCCGGCCTCGTCGGCCGCCTTCTGGATCGTCTCCAGCGGCGTGCCCGCCTTCACCGTCATGGTCGCGGAGGCGCGATCGATCTCCTCGATGCCGGTCATGCGCTCCAGCGAGATCGCGACCCAGCCGGGCTCGGGCGAGGCGCCGCGGCAGAGGCCCGTCAAGCCGCCCTGCGGCACGAACGGCAGGCCTGCCTTGCGGCAGGTCGCAATGGCCGCGGCGACGCCGGCCGCGTCCACCGGGCGGATCACCGCGAGCGGTGTTTGCGGCAGGCTCGCGCTCCAGTCGTTGCAATTGCGCGCCGGCACCTCGTTGCCGATCAGCACGGCTTGCTGGCCAAGCCGGTCGCGCAGATCGCGCAGCATGTCCTCAGGGCGTTCGAGCAGCGATGTCATTGCGGGGCCTCTGTTACCGGGTGTCGCCGCCGCCCATGCATTTTTGGTGGCGCGACCCGCTTCACGATGGAATTGCGGCGATGTTGTATGTAAGGTACAAGAAGTAAATGGGAACGCCAAGCAGGTTCCGCGCTTTTCCAAAAGAGCAAGCCTGATCAAAGCCTTAGAGAAATAGCTGTCACAAAGGATATGTCATGACTGACGCAATTCGCGGGTTCTGGGTCGCCACGCCGACGCCGCTGACGGCCGAGGGAGCCGTTGACCCCGTCCGATTGGCGGACCACGCGCTTCGGCTTTTCAAGAAAGGCGTCAACGGCGTCGTGGTGTTCGGCACCACCGGCGAAGGCACCTCATTCAATGTTGCAGAGCGTATCGCGACCGTGGAGGCCTTGCTCAAGGCCGGCGTCGCTGCCGATCGCATCGGCATCGGCGGTGGTTTTCCTGCGATCAGCGACAGCATCGCCTTGACGCGTTCGGTGCTGAGCCTCGGTCTGCGCCACGTTTTGGTGCTGCCGCCCTATTTCGACCGCAGCATCGGCGCGGAGGGAATCGAGGACGCGTTCGCGGCGATTTTCGATGGCGTCGCGGATGATCGCCTGCGCGCCTATCTCTACCACATCCCGCAAGTCTCCGGCGTCGCCATCCCGACGACGGTGGCAGCGAGCCTTCGCAAGCGCTACGGCCAGCTCGTTGCCGGCCTCAAGGACTCCAGCGGCGACTTCAAGCAATTCCAGGCATTCCGTGCAGCGGCCCCCGAGCTCGCCATCACCGTCGGCAATGAAGCCGACATCACCCGCGCCATCGCGGCGGGCGGCGCCGGCACCATCTGCGGCATGGCCAACATCGTGCCCGAGCTCGTCAAGGGCATGGTCGACGGCAAGGACGTCGGGGCACGCATGCAGGCGGCGATCGATATCGTCGTCAAGACGCCGTCGTTGGTCGCGACGCTGAAAGCCATTCTCGCAGCACAGACCGCCGATCCCGGCTGGCTGCGCGTGCGTCCGCCGCTTCGTGGCCTCTCCGACGGCAAGGCGCTGAAGGCGCAGATCGACGCGCTGGTGAGTCCCGCGATCGCGTGACCGCAGCGCGGCGCATCACGCCAGCGCGCAGCGCTCCGCGATGATGCCGCCGATGGTCCGGGCGAAGGCCATGTTACGGCCTTCGGCAATGCCGAGCGCAAGCTCGACCGGATTGAGGTCGGGCAGCTCGGCGTGCGCATGGGTGCGCTTCAGCGATTTGCGCGCACCGAGCCTTGCCGGGAGCGCGGCATAGCCGAGGCCGGCGCGAACGGCGGCCACCAGCGCTGACAGGCTGCGTGCCTCGCAGGCGATGATCCAGTCTCGGCCCGTCAGACGCAGGCTGCGGAGCGCCTCCTCGCGATAGGCGCATCCTTCCGCGAACGCCACCAGCGGGAGCGCATCGCCATGCCCGCCACGCGCCGAAGTGGCGTCTCCGAACCAGATCATGGATTCGAACGCGATCGCGGCACCCGCTTCGTTCGACGGCGCGCGCTTGAAGAAAGCGAGATCGAGCCGGCCCCGGCCGACATCCTCGGCGAGCCGCGCCGACAGGTCGGTGTGCAGCGAAAGCCTCGCCCCGGGACAGCGCGCGCGGATCTCGGAGAGAATAGAGGAAAAATCGCGCTCCAGAAAATCCGCCGGCATGCCGAGCCTGATCCGCTCACCCGCGGCTGGCCGGCGCACGGCGGCGACCGCCCGCTCGTTGAGCGCGACGATCTCGCGCGCATGCGCGACGAACTCGGTGCCCCGCGCGGTCGGGCCGATCACGCGACCGCGCACCCGCTCGAGCAGGGGATGGCCGACCAGGCCTTCGAGGCGGGCGATCTGGAGGCTGATTGCGGATTGCGAACGGCCGACCCGCTCGGCAGCACGTGAAAAGCTCTTCAGGTCGACGATCGCGATCAGGGAGCGGAGCGTGTCGATATCGAGGGTGGTCGGCATGAGGGCAGCTCCCGGAAATCAGCCCGCTGACTGCGCGCGGGTCCAGATGAGAGTTATCAATAAGGTGATTGCGGAAATCAATTTCTCGATTGCGCCGCCTGCCGGCTATTTCTCCGTGCTTCGAACCCTGGATCAGGACGAATCCGGGTTGGCACGGAGAGCAAATGCAACGTCGCAATCTTCTGAAGGGCCTGGGCCTCACGGCTGCCGTAGCCACCGCGCCTGCCATGGCCCAGGACCGGCAATCGGCGCAGATCGCATCGTCCTCGCTCTGGCCGGCGCCGCAACTGGCGACGGCGGATCGGCTCGGCCACTGCCGTGTCGGTACGGGCCTGGCGGTCTGCGTCCTGCTGCACGAATGGCTCGGCGATCACGTCAACTGGGAGCCGGTGCTGCCCTATGTCGATCCCGCCCGTCACACGCTCATCGTCATGGACTTGCGCGGCTACGGCTGGTCACGCGCGGCGACCGGCAACTACACGTTGGATGAAGCCACCGCGGACGTCCTGCGCACGGCCGATCAGCTCGCGCTCACGCGTTTCCATTTGGTCGGACACTCGATGTCGGGCCTCGTGGCGCAGAAGATCGCGCTCACCGCCGCCGCGCGGATCCAGAGTGTCACGCTGTTCTCGCCGGTGCCGCCGACCGGCTTCCACGCCGACGAGGCCGCGCTGAAGGCGCTGAACGCCGTGATCGACCAGGACGAGGCGGCTGCGCGGGCGATCACGGCAAGGACCTCGAGCCGCTATGGTGCCGGCTGGCTGAAGCGCAAGCTAACCATCGCGCGCGAGGCTGGCACGGTCGAGGCGATGCGCGGCTATCTGAAGATGTTCACGACCTCATCGATCACCGAGGATCCGCAACGACTCGCGGCGCCGCTTCATGTCGTGAACGGCGCGCTCGACATCGCCTTCTATCGCGGCGAGCCCTCGCACAACGCGTTCGCCATTGCCTATCCGCGCGTGACGTTCGAGACCATCGACGATGCCGGTCACTACACGATGCTGGAAACCCCCGTGCGAGTTGCGAGCATCATCGAGAAGCAGGTGGCCGCTGCCGGCTGATAGCGCCAGTTTGCTCTGATATCATGTCTCCGTTGCCAAGGGCGATTACGACGCCCGCACGGAGATTCGGATGGTTCTGGTCAGATCGCTGCTTGCCTGTATCGCTTTGGTTTTCGTCACGCCCGCTCTCGCTGCGCCGCCTTGCAAGGAGCCGGAAGCAGGCGGCAAGGGTGCGCCGATGCTCTCGCCGCCGACTGCGAACGTCGTGACCGGAACGGGACGGCTGCAATTCTATTCGGCTCCGAATCCCGCCTGCGCCATCAGCGGCATATTCGTCATCCCCAAGGACGAGTTGATCGCCTATGCACAGACCGACGACGGCTGGTCGTCGGTGATGTACACCAACCCGCGAACGGGGAATGCCGTGTCCGGCTGGGTCAGATCGGCGCGGCTGAAGGAAACGGGAACAGTCGGCCCGAAGCAGTGAGCGCATGGAGCGGCTAGCCAAGGCCGCGGCAATGGTCCAAAAGCGGCAGGCTCATTCTCGCGAGGACCCGCCGCTCCATGAAGCTTCCCACCGTCACCCCTGCCGACATTCGTCGCGCGCTCCTGCTGCGCGAGGAGATCGCGCTGCTCGATCTCAGGCACGAGGCGGCGTTCGCCAGCGGCCATCCCCTGTTTGCCGCCAACATGGCAGAGGGACGCATCGCGATCGAGGCCGAGGCGAGGCTGCCGCGCAAGGACGTGACGATCGTTCTTTATGATGACGGCGAAGGTCTGGTCGGACCCGGCGCCGAGCGCCTGCGCGCGCTGGGCTACAGCAACGTCCGCGCATTGGACGACGGCCTCAAGGCGTGGAGCGCGGCCGGCTACGAAGTGTTCGAGGACGTCAACTCCTATGCCAAGGCCTTTGGCGAGCTTGTCGAGGCGCGCCGTCACACGCCCTCGCTCAGCGCCGACGAGGTCGCAAGCCTGATCGCCGACAAGGCCAATGTCGCGATCCTCGACGTTCGCCGCTTCGACGAATATGCGACCATGAACATCCCGGGCTCGGTCAGCGTGCCCGGCGCCGAACTTGTGCTGCGCGCGGGCCGCGCGGCGCCCGATCCAGACACCACCATCATCGTCAATTGCGCCGGCCGCACGCGCTCGATCATCGGCACACAGTCGCTGATCAATGCGGGCGTCCCCAACAAAGTGCGCGCGCTGCGCAACGGCACGATCGGCTGGACTCTTGCCAGGCACTCGCTCGAGCACGGCGCCGGGCGGCGCGGTGCGGTCGGGTCGTTCGAGGGCGCCGCGGCCAATGCCCGCGACGTCGCCTATCGTGCCGGCGTTCGCCACATCGGCGCGGGCGAGGCGGCGGCGCTCGCTGCGCAAACCTCGCGGACGCTGTATCGCTTCGATGTGCGCGACGCCGAGGAATATGCGACCGGTCACCTCGCCGGCTTCCGCCATTACGCCGGCGGTCAGCTCGTTCAGGAGATCGACATGGCTGCGCCCGTGCGCGGTGCGCGCATCCTTTTGACCGACGACAAAGGCGTGCGCGCCGACATGACGGCGTCCTGGCTGGCGCAGATGGGCTGGGAGGTCTACGTGCTCGAAGGCGGCTATGACGGCGCGCTGGAAATGGGGCCGCCGCAAGTGCTGCCCAAGCCAGATCCCGCCCACCGGTATCGACGTCCCTACGAAGGGACCGATGTCGCTGAACGCGCGATGCAGGCCTATCTCGACTGGGAATACGGCCTCGTCGAGCAGCTCCGCCGCGACGCGACGCATGGATTTTACGTGATCTGAGCGGGCGCATGCAGGCCGGGCGAGAGATCAAGATGCCCCGCCATCTTGTGTCCAGGTGAAAATCATATTGTCTTCCGCCCCGCCGGCGACTAAGCCGCGCGCGAAGGCGATACCCACGGAGATCCCATGTCAGCCACAGGCCAGACCCCTGAGAGGACTGCGAAAGCCCTGCTGCTTGAAGGCGTCAATGACAGCGCAGCGGACCTGTTCAAGGGCGCCCGCTTCACCAATGTCGAGCGGTTGACCAAGGCGCTCGACGGCGAGGCGCTGCGGCAAGCCGTAAAGGGCGTATCGCTGCTCGGTATCCGCTCGCGCACCCAGCTCACCGAGGATGTGCTCGCCGCCGCCGACGAGCTTCTTGCGGTCGGCTGCTTCAGCGTCGGCACCAATCAGGTCGATCTGCTCGCCGCCCGCAAGCGCGGCATCCCCGTCTTCAATGCGCCGTTCTCCAATACGCGCAGCGTCGCCGAGCTCGTCATCGGCGAGATCGTGATGCTGCTGCGGCAGATCTTCCCGCGCTCGGTCGCGGCGCATGGCGGCGGCTGGGACAAGTCGGCGACCGGCAGCCGCGAGGTGCGCGGCCGTACGCTCGGCATCATCGGCTATGGCAATATCGGCTCGCAGCTCTCCACCCTCGCGGAAGCCATGGGCATGCGGGTGATCTTTTTCGACCGCACCGACAAGCTGCGTCACGGCAACACCGAGCCGGTCGAGAAGCTCGATGACCTCCTGGCCCAGAGCGACGTGGTCAGCCTGCATGTGCCGGAAACGCCGGAAACCGCGGGCATGATGGGCGAGCGCGAGCTGCGGCTGATGAAGCCGGGCTCGTTCCTGATCAACAACAGCCGCGGCACCGTCGTCGACCTCGATGCGCTGGCGCGCGCCTTGCGCGACGAGCACATCGCCGGCGCCGCCGTCGACGTCTTCCCGGTCGAACCCTCCTCGAACGCCGATCGCTTCAAGAGCCCGCTGCAAGGTCTGAGCAACGTGATTCTCACGCCGCATATCGGCGGCTCCACGGAGGAGGCGCAGGAGCGGATCGGCGGCGAGGTGGCCCGCAAGCTCGTCGACTATTACGTCACCGGCTCGACCATGGGGGCGGTCAATTTCCCGGAGGTGCAGCTCCACCTCCGCCCCACCGGCGCTCGCTTCAGCCACGTCCACCGCAACGTGCCGGGCATGCTGCGTCGGCTGAACGAGGTCTTCTTGCAGCGTGACGTCAACATCGCCGCCCAATATCTGGAGACGCATGGCGAGCTCGGCTACGTCGTGCTCGACGCCGATCTTGGTGGCCAGGATTCGAACGAGCTGCTCCGGCAGATCCGCGCGCTCGACGGCACGATCGGCGCGCGGCTGGTGTTCGAGCACTGACGCGAACGGGTTGACGGCGTTTCGTATCACGACGCTGTGACGCATCGGGGCGGGCTTCGCCGTTGCGCGGCCCACCTTCCGCTTTCTACACTACCTGTGGTTAGCCGGGGCGCTGAAGGTCAAGTCTCGTCGTACAAGTCTCGTCGTACAAGTCTCATCGAAGTTGAGCTTAAGTTGCGTGAGGGCGGACACGATGACCCGAGATCGCATACCGATCGACCTTGCACTTCAAGGCGGAGGCTCGCACGGAGCGTTCACCTGGGGCGTGCTCGACCGCCTTCTCGAAGAGACTTGGCTTGATGTCGTCGCGATCTCCGGGACCTCCGCCGGAGCGATGAACGCCGCGGTGCTGGCCGACGGATGGACGGCGGGCGGCGCCAAAGGTGCGCGCGAGGCGCTGGACCAATACTGGCGCCGCGTTTCGCGCGCCGCCGCGTTCAGTCCGTTGCAGCGCTCGCCGCTCGATCGCCTGATGGGGCGCTGGACGCTCGACACCTCGCCGGCCTACGTCTTCACCGACCTGATGTCGCGGCTGTTCTCGCCCTACGATCTCCCGGTCGATTACAATCCGCTGCGCAAGGTGCTCGCCGAGAGCATCGATTTCGAACGCCTCGCGCGTTCCGAGGTCAAGCTGTTCATCACGGCGACGCGGGTGCGCACCGGCCGTGGCCGGATCTTTCGCAACGCCGAGATCACGGCCGACGTTCTCCTGGCCTCGGCCTGCTTGCCGACCATGTTCCGCGCCATCGAGATCGACGGCGAGCCCTATTGGGACGGCGGCTTCGCCGGCAACCCGACGATCACGCCGCTGGTCCGCGAAAGCGACGCCTACGATACCATCCTGGTGCAGATCAATCCGACGGAGCGGCCGGAAGACCCGCGCACCGCGGCGGAGATCCTCAACCGGCTCAACGAGATTTCGTTCAACTCGCCGCTGATGAAGGAGCTGCGCATGATCGCGCTGCTCCGTCAGGCGGCCGATCCAGGAAGCGGCGAGGGCGCGCGCTGGGCGCGGATGAGGACGCACCGGGTCAAGAGCGATATTCTGACGAGGTTCGGCGCCTCCTCCAAGCTGAACGCGGAATGGGAGTTCGTCTCGATGCTCCGCGCCGAGGGCCGGCGGGCCGCGAGCGAATTCCTCGAACGTCACGGCGAGGACATCGGCCAGCGCTCGACGGCCGATCTCGATGTCCTTCTGGCGGAGTGCTGAGACGTGGGGCTTCTCGGCATTCTCGTCGGGCTCGGCCTGCTCGTGGTGCTGGCCTTCCGCAGCTGGAGCGTCCTGCTGCTCGCCCCATTCGCGGCGCTCGTTGCCGCGGCATTCGGCGGCCAGCCGCTGCTCGCCAATCTGACGCAGGTCTTCATGGCGAGCGCCGCGGGCTTTTTGGCGCAGTTCTTTCCGATCTTCCTGCTCGGTGCCGTCTTCGGCAAGCTGATGGATGACAGCGGCGCGGTGACGGCGGTCGCCACCTTCATGGCACAGCGGCTCGGCGAGCAGCGCGTGATCCTCGCAGTCGTGCTGGCCGGTGCGCTGGTCACCTATGGCGGCGTCAGCCTGTTCGTCGCGTTCTTCGTCATCGCGCCGATGGCACAGTCGCTGTTCCGCGCAGCCTCCATTCCACGCCGGCTGATCCCGGCGGCGATCGTGCTGGGCACGTCGACCTTCACGATGTCGGCGCTGCCGGGCACGCCGTCGATCCAGAACGCGATTCCGATGCCGTTTTTCGGTACGACGCCGTTCGCCGCACCCGGGCTCGGCATCATCGCCGCACTCGTCATGCTCGGCGTCGGATTGTGGTGGCTGCAGCGGGCGGAGGCGCAAGCCCGTCGCGCAGGTGAGGGTTTTGGCGACGCGCAAGGCACGGCCGAGCATGTCGTTGACAATGAAATGTTGCGCGAGCGTGCGACCACCGCGCGCGAATTCGATCCCGCCGAGATCCGCCGCGGCCGTCGCAGCGAAGCGCCGTCGCCGGTCTTGAGCGCGGTCGTGCCGCTCATAGTGGTGGTGGCCGTCAATCTCGTGATGTCGCTCCTGGTGTTGCCGCGGATGGACTTCTCGTACCTTGCCGAGCAACGCTGGGGCGGCACGTCCTTGTCCGCCGTCGCCGGCGTATGGTCGGTCTCGGTTGCGCTCGCCACCGCGATCGTCGTGGCCATTGCCATGAACTGGGCGAGGCTGGCCTCGCTCCGGCAGACCATGGATGCCGGCGCCAATGCCTCCGTGCTCCCGGCGCTCAGTGTCGCGAGCCTGGTTGGATTCGGGGCCGTCATCGCCGCACTGCCGGCTTTCGAGACGGTGCGCGACTGGGTGCTCGCAATCGAGGGGGGACCTTTGGTGTCGCTTGCGGTTGCGACCAACATTTTGGCCGCGCTGACCGGTTCGGCATCCGGCGGCCTCACGATCGCGCTCGATGCGCTCGGCCAGACCTATGTGGAGATCGCCGCGCAGACCGGCGTTGACCTCGCGCTGATGCACCGCGTGGCGGTGATCGGTTCGGGTACGCTGGACATCCTGCCGCACAACGGCGCGGTGGTCAGCCTGCTCGCGATCTGCGGACTGACCCACCGCGACAGCTACCGGGATATCGTGATGGTCGGCATCGTCTCGTCCCTGCTGGCGCTGGTCATCGTCATCGCGCTGGGCAGCGTCGTGGGATCGTTCTGACGACGCGCAATCCCGCGCCTGTGATTGACGGACGGCCGCACGCTGCGTTGAATGCGCCCGCTTGCCGTTGATAACAAGAAAATCCGGGTGGAAACGATGACGCGTTCTCAGATCAGCGCAACCGTGTGTTTCGCGAGCCTGCTGGTGGCGTTGACTCATGTCGACGGCGCATCCGCGCTGACGTTGGCCGAGGATGCCGACACCGTCTGCAAGGGCCTTGCCTCGGGCGTCGGTGCGGTCAAGATCGACTCCGCGACGCTCCAGGCGCCGTCGCCGCTCACCGTCGCCGAACGCGGACCGATGCCGTCGGCACGCGTCACCCCGGCCAGTCCTGCTTTCTGCAAGGTGCTCGGTCACATCGAGCCTGCGGACCCGAAAGCGCCGCCGATCAGGTTCCAGATCAACCTGCCGGTCGAATGGAACGGGCGCTCGCTGCAATATGGCGGCGACGGATTCAATGGCGTTCTGATCACCGGGCTCGGGTTGCCGCCGGCCTATCCCTTCGACAAGCCGTCGCCGCTTGCGCGCGGCTTCGTCACCTATGGCACCGATTCCGGTCATGAGACCAAGCCGGGCGAGCCGCCGCAGGCCTTCGCGCTCAACGACGAGGCGTTCGAGAACTTTGCGCACCGCGCCTACAAGAAGGTGCGCGACGCCGCCGTCACCCTGATCGAGCGCGCCTACGGCAAAAGACCTGAGAAGATGTACTTCATGGGCTCGTCCGAGGGCGGTCGCGAAGGTCTGACCATGGCGCAGCGTTACCCCGAGGATTTCGATGGCATTTTCTCGCGCGTGCCGGTCATCAACTGGGTCGGCCTGCAGCATGCCGGCACCCGGTCGGGCCTGGCGACCATGGGCGACGGCTGGATCCGTCCGGCCCAGGTGAAGCTCGTGGCTGACGCCGTGCGCGCCGCCTGCGACAAGGCCGACGGCCTAGCCGATGCGTTGGTGGAGAATCCCGTCGGCTGCAAAGCGACCTTCAAGCCGCAGGCGCTGCGCTGCGCGAGCGGACAGAGTGGCGATCAATGCCTCACCGACGCGCAGATCAAGGCGATCGACACGCTGCACGGCGCTTACAAATTCCCGTTCCCGCTCGCCAACGGCCTCGATGACTATCCGGGCTGGGGCGTGTCGGGCGAGGATACGCCATCCGTCGGCCCGACCGGCGGATGGACGGCCTGGTGGCTCGGCACCGCGGCGCCCGCGCAGCCGCCGGCGCCGAACAACGGCTTCGCCTGGGTCTACGGCGCGGGCACCATTCAATATGTCTTCGCTCGCATTCCGGAGCTCGACGTCACCACCTACAAGCCCGAGGACCACAAGGCGCGGCTGCTCGAAATCTCCCAACTGATGGACTCGACCAACCCCGATCTCAGCCGTTTCCGCGCGCATGGCGGCCGCCTGATCATGCTCGAGCATATGGCCGACTATGCGCAGAGCCCCTATGCCGGCATCCGCTATTTCGAGAACGTCGAGCGCTTGATGGGCTCGGCGACGACGGATCTGTTCGCAAGGCTCTACACGGCGCCCGGCGTCGACCATCTCGGCTCCGGCGCGCCGGCCAATGTCGATATGCTGAGCGTGCTGGTCGACTGGGTCGAGAAGGACAAGGCGCCCGGCGATCTCGAGGTCATCGAGCAGAAGGTCGAGGCGCCGTCCTTCGCGGTCGTCCGCGCGCTGCCGCTGTGCCGCTGGCCGGCCTGGCCGCATTACAGTGGCGGCCCGGCGACGGAGGCTGCGAGCTTCTTCTGCGCGCCGTAACCGCGGCGTGTCGACGACGCCAAAGCGCGATGAGATTGGGATGAATCGTCATCGCGCTTTAGGTTATTGTTTGAGCATGATCTCCGCGCAAACGCGTTCCGCGTTTGTCGCGAGGGAAAACCGCTTCACACTTTTCCGGATCATGCTCCAACCGGCGGCGGCGATTTATCCCGCCGCCATCGCCTGCGCGCCGCCGAGCAGCTGCGCATTGAGGCGACCGCCGGAGAACAGCATCTCGTCGAGCGCCTCATTGATATCGGCGGAGATGACGGAATTGCCGCCGTCGCGCGCGAGACTCGCCTGCGCTAGCCGCCGCATCAATTCCTTGATGAAGGCACAGCTCGTGCCCTCGCTGCGCCGCGCCGCCTCGGTGACGATGGCGTCATCGAGCGGCAGCCCCTTGCCGTAGAGCCGAACCAGCTTGCTGCGGCCGATTTCGTCGGGGAGAGGCACTTCGATCGCCTGGTCGATGCGGCCGGGCCGGCCGGCGAGCGCACCTTCGAGGTCCTCCGGCCGGTTGGTGGTCAGGACGAACAGGATGTCCGCGTCCTCCTTCAGCCCGTCCATCTCGTTGAGCAATTTGTTCAGGAGGGATTCCTCGCACGGTCCCATCTCATCGCGGTCGCGGGCGATGAGATCGACATCCTCGATCACCACCATCGAGGGCTGGAGAAGCCGCGCCAGGCTCATATAGGCGCCGAGAAGGCCCATCTGCTCGGCGGTGATGATCAGGGTCGTATGCCCGGGCAAGTGCGTCGCGAGATAGCGGATCGTGTGCGTCTTGCCGGTGCCGGGGGGGCCGTACAGCAAAATGCCCTTGCGCGTCGACTGGCCGAGCCGGCGCAATTGATCGCGGGTGCCGACGAATCTCAGGACGTTGCGATCAAGCAGCCGCAAGGTCTGCTCCGGCAGGATCACCTCGTCGCGTGCCACCGGCGGCAGGCGATGCACGGTGATGCCGCGCGAGCGGCCGCGATAATCGCTGTCGGCGTCGAGCGAGAGGATCTTGCCACGATAGGTGCGTGCGGCCTGCACGGCCTGCTCCAGCTCGCCGAAGCATCGCTGGACGAGGGCCGCGCCCGCGGCACCCGAGGGCACGGCGATTTCGATCCGGATTCCGCTCTCACGGCTGTATTCGCGATGCGCGCAGAGCAGCACCGCGTAGCGGAGATCGCCCTGCGTGCAAAGCCACAGCCCGTTGTCGAGGCACTTGACCGGATTCTTCTCGCCAATGTCGAGATCGAAATACTGGAGCGGCGCAATCGCCTGCGCATGGCGACCGTCGCGCAGAAGCCGTGCTATCGACAGCGTCTCGTAGCGTTGCTCGTCGTTGATGCCGAACAGCCGGATCGCGGAGGCGAACAGCCGATCGACGGCCGCCTGGATGTCTGCGCGCATGTGTCCCGGAAACTGGCGGACCGTGGTCACGAGCTTGCTGCGTGGAACGCCGGCGAATTGCCGGTCCAGTACCTCGCAGGCATATTCGAACTCCTCTTCTTCCGGCTCATTGCCGGGGTTGCCTGCCGCTCGCATGCATTCGTTGCACAGCCAGATCGTACGGCTCCCGAGTCGCACGTCGGTCTGCGCCTCGGGCTTGCCGCAAAGCTCGCAAGTCGTCTTGACCGGCTCGAGCGTGATCCGCAGGCCGTGACCTGCAAATTGAATGTGCTGCAGCGCGGATTTGAGCAGTGCATCGGCGACGGAGCGCGGGTAGGGGCCGCAGCCGGCCTTTTCCTCCTGCTCAATCCGGGTCATCAGCGCGAGCGCTTCACGCTCCGACTTGCCGAAAACCCGGCGCAGCAACTCGATCACAAATTCTTCCGGCGTATCTTCGTCATCATGAAACACGAGCTGGGCCGGCCCGCTTTCGCTGTGCATATCACTCATCATGAAATTAACTCGTGTTACAACTTATGCTTGAATGGAACAAAGAAAGAACACAAAAAGTGGCGGCCGTCAAGCGTGACGGCCGCTCAAAAAAACAGGATGGTCGAAGCCTAATGCGCCGGCCCGCCCGCTGCCTTGACCTGTCGCGTCAGCAGCACGGCGATCGCGGCCACCACCAGCACCACGCCGATCACGGCGAATGTGTCGGAAAAGCCCATCACCAGCGCCTGGCGTTTCACCAGCTTGCCGAGCGCGATGATGGCCTGCTCGTGTGCGGCGTTCGGGTCCGGCACGCCATGTGCGGTGAAATAGTTCGTGAGCTGCGCGATGCGTCCGCGGACCTCTTCGCGACCGAGTGTGACCGACTGCCCGATGACGTTGGAGTGGAACTGCTCGCGCTTGGTGACGATGGTCGCGAGCACCGCGGTGCCGATCGCGCCGCCGAGGTTGCGCATCATGTTGGAGATGCCGGAGGCGGCGGCCGCGTCTTGCGGCGCGACGCTGCCGAGGCTGAGCGCGGAGAGCGGCGCCAGCGTCAGCGCCTGGCCGACAGCCCGCACGACGTTGGGCGCGAGGAACTGATCGCCCGCATAATCGAGCGACATCATGATGTTCATGAAGGAGCTCGTGGCGAACAGCAGCAGGCCGACGGTCGCGATATAGCGAGCGTCGAAGCGCTGCATCAGCTTCGGCACCAGCGGAATCAGCAGAAGCTGCGGCAGGCCGGTCCAGGCCAGCACGTTGCCGATCTGCTCGGCATTGTAGCCCTGCACCTGGCCGAGATAGGCGGGCAGCAGATAGACCGAGCCGAACAGGGCGAAGCCGAGGAATACCGAGGCGATCGTGCCGACGCCGAAATTCCATTGCGTCAGCAGCCGCAGGCGCAGAAGCGGCTTTTCCACGACCAGCTCATTGTAGATGAACAGTGCGAGGCTGACGGCCGCGACAATGGCAAGTCGCACGATGAAGGGCGAGCCGAACCAGTCGTCCTTGTTGCCTTCCTCGAGCACGGCCTGGAGCGAGGCGAGGCCGACCGCCATGGTGGCGATGCCGAACCAGTCGCCTTCGCGCAGCAGGCCTAGCTGAAGCGGCTGGCGCTCCAGCGTGAAGAACAGCGTCGTCACCATGACCGCGGTCGGCACGACGTTGACGAAGAAGATGGTCTGCCAGCCGTAATTCTCGGTGAGATAGCCGCCGATGGTCGGGCCGATCGCGGGCGCGAAGGTCACCGCGAGCGAGAACATCGCAAGCCCAATCGGTTGCTGACCTTTCGGCAGCCTGGTGAAGACGAGCGTGAAGGCCATCGGGATCAGCACGCCGCCGAAGAAGCCCTGCAAGCCGCGCATCGCGATCATCGAGGGCAGGTCGTGGGTGAAGGCGCATGCGACGGAGAATGCCGCAAACAGCGTCGCAAAGCTCAGGATGATGTTACGGAACGAGAACACGCGCGACAAATAGTCGGTGAGCGGGATCACGATGATCTCGCCGATCAGATAGGACGTCGAGATCCAGGAGCCGTTGTCGACGCCGGTGCCGATGCCGCCCTCGATATTGAGCAGCGAGGCGTTGGTGATCTGGATGTTCAGGATCGCCATGAAGGCGCCGATCATCGCCGCGAAGACGGCGATCCAGATCGTGGCGCTGGCGCGGTTCGGATCGGCGACGACGCGATCAGGCGTCGCGGCCGGAATCGAGCGTGCGGGCGCGGGGATTGTGAGGCTGTTGGACATGGCGCGACCCTCCGGAGGTCTGGTTTGCCTTGGTCTGATTTGCCTTGGGTGCAGTCACTGCCAGCGCGGCAGGCGCGCTGGAGCGCGTCGCAATCGTCGGGATCACGGACATGCCCGGACGCAGCGCGATCGACGGCGCGTTCTCGGCATCCAGCGCGATCCTGACGGGGATGCGCTGCACCACCTTGGTGAAATTGCCGGTGGCGTTGTCGGGCGGCAGCAGCGCGAACTCCTGACCGCTTGCGGGTGCGATCGAATCGACATGGCCGTGCACGACCTGGCCCGGGAACATGTCGACCTCGATGTCGACTGTCTGGCCGGCATGCACGTGGGTGAGCTGGGTCTCCTTGAAGTTGGCGACCACATAGGCGCCGTCGGTCGGTACGATCGACATCAACTGCGTGCCGGCCTGCACGAACTGGCCGAGGCGAAGGGTGCGGTTGCCGACCACGCCGTCGATCGGGGAGACGACCGTGGTGTAGCCAAGATTGAGCTCGGCCTGGCGCTGCACGGCCTCCGCGCGGGCGAGAGCGGCCCTGGCCTGCACAATCTCGGCTTTCAACAGATCGACCTGCTTGAGGGCCGAGGTGAGATTGGCGGTGTCACGTTGGATGGCGGCGTTCGCACCGGCATCGCGCGCCTGCGCCTGCTGCGCGTTCTGCACGCTGCCGAAGCCCGTCGCGGCGAGGTCCGTGTAGCGCTTGTTCTCTTGGCTCGCGAAGGTCTTGGTTGCGGTGTCGACGTCGATCGTCGCCTTGGCCGCCGCGATCACCGCCTGCTGAACCTCGAGCTGCGCCTCCTTGCTCGTGATGGTGGCGCTGGCGGCCGCAACGTCGGCGCCGGCCTGATCGAGCGCGACCTTGAAGTCGCGGTCGTCGATCCGGGCCAGCACCTGGCCCGCCTTCACTTGCTCGTTATCGGCGACCGCGACCGCGACGAGGTAGCCGCTGACCTTGGGCGCGATGGTGGTGTTGTCCGCCTTCACATAGGCGTCATCGGTGGAGACGAGGTAGCGGCCGACCGTCCAGTAGTCCCAGCCGTACCAGCTCGCGCCGGCCAGCGCCGCGGCTGCGACGCCCGCCAGCAACAGCTTGCGAAGGTTGAACTTTCTGGATGGAGCGGACGCTGTTTCGGCAGGCAGCAGGCTCTCCGGCACGCTGGCCGGAACCCCCGTGGCTTCGATCTTGGATGGGCTGGTGTGGACGGTCATGGAGGGCTCCCTGAATTAGGAAACTTGACGATTTCCAAAATAGGGCTAAGTTGAAAACTGTCAATGGAATGACAGGCATCATGTAAAAACATGGCTCAGGAAAAATCTTCCAGCGAATACCGCCCCCGTGGACGGCCGCCGCTGCGCGATGACAGCGAGACGCGTCAGATTATCTTCGACGCCGCGCGGCACGCTTTTGCCGAGAACGGCTACGCCGCCACCAGCACCGAGGAGCTGGCCCGCCGCGCCGGCATTTCCACCAAGACGCTCTATCGGCTGTTTCCGGCCAAGGCGGCGCTGTTCGAGGCCATGGTCGCCGACCGGCTCGACCGTCAGCTTTCCGACGTCCAGCTCAAGGGCATCGATCACCCCGACATTGCGGAGGCTCTTTCCACCGCGTTGCTCGCCTGCGCCGACCTCGCGCTTGATCCGGAGGTCGTCGCTCTCCAGCGCATCGTGCTCCAGGAATCCGCGGCGTTTCCGGATCTTGCCGTGGCGTTCTATCGCAACGGCATCGCGCGTACCGCGGCCGCTCTTGCGCGCTGGCTGCGAGTCCAGGTGAAGGCGGAGCGCCTGGCTCTCGACAATGTCGAGGAGGCCGCCGGCATGCTGATCGGCATGGCCGTCTCGGCCCCCCAGCGCGCCGCGATCTATGGCGGCGTGCCGCTGCCACCGCGCAAGGAAATCGAGCGCCGCGTCCGCACCGCCGCCGCTCTTTTCCTGGACGGCTGTCGCGCCACAACGGCGTGACGCCCGCGCCGCTTTACAGGCTGGCCTCATCGATCTATATATATTTCGTATGCGAAATAAATTGGAGCGCGCGTGACGGCGGCACGGCACCATCGGCTGATCTACCTCCTGAACGTTGCGCAGCGCCGGCTGCAGCGCTTCATGGCGGCGCAGCCGGAGAGCGAGGTGACGCCATCCCAGGCCGGGCTCCTCTTCGTCCTCGGCCGGCAAGACGGCGCCTTGATTGGCGAGGCGGGGGCCGCGCTCGATCTTGGGCCGGCTGGCATCTCCGGCCTCGTCGACCGGATGGCCGCGGCAAGGCTGGTCGAGCGGCGGGCCGACCGCGAGGACGGCCGCGCCTGGCGCGTCTGGCTCACGCCGAAGGGCCGCGCGGTCCAAGTGCGGGCGAAGGCGGCCGCGACGGAAATCAACGCCGCGCTGACGGAAGGATTTTCCAGCGCCGAGATCGACATCGTCGCGCGCTGGCTGACGAGCATTCAGACCAAGTTTCCACGAGCAACAGACGAATGAGAGGAGCCGTCCCATGACCGAGCATGTCCGGACCGAGATGACCAATGGCGTGCTGACGCTGACCCTGGCGCGCCCCGACAAGAAGAATGCGCTGACCGATGCGATGTACGGCAAGCTCGCCGATACCATCGAGGGCGCCGAGACCGATCCGTCGGTCCGCGTGCTCTTGATCCGCGGTGAAGGCGACATGTTCACGGCGGGCAACGACGTTGGCGAATTCGCCGCGGTCGCCACCGGCAAATCCGAAGGCAGCCGCAATGTCATCAGGTTCATCCAGTCGCTGGCGCGCTGCACGCGCCCGCTGGTCGCGGCCGTCCAGGGCCGTGCGGTCGGCGTCGGCACCACGATGCTCCTGCACTGCGATCTCGTCGTGCTCGCCGACGACGCGCTGTTGTCGACGCCGTTCGTCAGCCTCGCATTGGTGCCGGAGGCGGCCTCGAGCCTGTTGATGCCGTTGCGCATCGGTCACGTCCGCGCCTACGAGATGTTCGCGCTTGGCGAGGCCGTGCCGGCCAAGACCGCGCTCGAATGGGGGCTCGCCAGCCGGGTCGTGGCGCTCGACAAGCTCGAGGCCGAGGCTGCCACGCTCGCGCAGCGCCTTGCGAAGCAGCCGGCCGGCGCGCTGATCGCCACCAAGCGGCTGATGCGAAACGGTGAGGCGCTGGTCGCGCAGATGACGGCCGAAGGCGAGCAGTTCGCACAGCGCCTGCGCACCGCCGAGGCCCGTGAGGCCTTCATGGCCTTTGCCGAGCGCCGGCCGCCGGATTTCACGAAGGTTGCGTGATCTGGTGTGGCCGGCGTTCCGCGCCGGCCAGCTCACTCATTCGTCCACACCAACCACCCGTTGCGGCAAATTTGCATTGCAGCCAATTCGACTAAAAACTTAACGAAGCATTGGCAGGTCACCCGGCAAAGTGGCCGTCCAAACTGGGCGCCCTGCCAATGACGATGATCAAGAAATCGGTAAGCACGCTTCTCCTGGTATTGATGGCTCTGCTGGCCGTAGGTGCGCTGACCAGCACGGCGATCCAGATGACCGGAGCCATCGGTCGCTATCGTGACAGCCAGGAGACCGGACGGCTGGCTGCCGCCGACAAGGCAATCTTCCACGGCGTGCTGTCGCTGCGGACCAACCGCGGTGATGCCCAGAGCGCGCTGCTCGGCGAGGACGATCCGCGCAACCGCCTGGCCGAGGTCGAGAAGCTCGAGCAGGCCGGTTTTGACACCATCGTGGCTGCCATCGAGACCATCGAGTTTGCCCGTCGGGAGGAGCTTGCAAGCACGCTGAAGCAGCGCTGGGGCGAGGCCGCACCGCAGTTCCGCCTGTTCTTCGACGAAGCTGCGCGTCCGCGCGCCGAGCGCAAGATCGATCGTACCAATTCCTGGTACGAGGCCGTCGGCAAGACCATCGATACGGCGAACCTCGCCTCGACCGCGGTCTCCAACCGGGCCTGGATGAACGATCCCTTCATTGCCCGGATGATCCAGGTTCGCCGCCTCGCCTGGCAGGTGCGCGACCGCTACGGCGTCCAGTGCTCGGCGCTGCGCCCCAACGTCAATTCGAGCAAGCCGCTCGACGAGGCCCAGAAGCTGAACGTGGCGCAGTGGAACGGTACGGTCGGCGCAGGCTGGACCGGGATCGAGGAACTCCTCGCCGCGCCTGATGTGACCGCAGATCTCGTCTCCGCTGCAAAGGAAGCGCGCGCGAAAACCGACTCGGTCGTGCAGCAGATTTCGCAGCTCACCAGGAATTTCGACGGCAGCGGTCGTCCGGCCGTCTCCGCCCAGGAGTGGAATGCGCTCTGCCAGTCGCCGTTCGGGCCGATCGTGGCCGTCGCGACCAAGGCGTTGGACCAGTCGATCGCGCGCGCGGAAGCGGTGCAGGAGACGGCGCTCGCCAAGCTCGTGATGCAGTCGCTGGCTTTCCTGGCGGCGCTGACCGTGACCCTGGCCGGCGTATTCGTGGTGCGCAATCGCCTGGTGCGGCCGGTGCAATCGCTGATGGGCGCGATCGCACGGATCAGCGCCCGTGACTACGCAACGCCGGTGCCGCAGTCGAAATATCCCGACGAGTTCGGCACGATGGCGTCAGCGCTCGAGAGCCTGCGCGAGAGCGCGGCGACGGCGGAACGGCTCGGTCAGGAGCGCGAGGCGCAGCAGGCCCAGCAACTCGTTCGCTCGGGCGCGGTCGACGCGGCCTGCCGGCGCTTCGACGACACCGTGCAGGCGGTGATCCACAGCGTTGCCGAATCGACGCGGGAGCTCGATGCCACCGCGACGGGTGTGCGTTCGCTGGTGTCGGAGTCGAGCAACCAGACGGCTGCGGTGTCGTCCGCGGCCGAGCAGGCCACCAACAATCTCGAGACGATTGCGGCCGCGACCGAGGAGCTGTCGGCATCGGTCGGCGAGATCTCGGCGCAGGTGCAGGCCAGCGCGCGCGAGGCGCGCGAGGCGGTCGCGCAGGCCGAGCAGACCAACGCCACCGTCGAGATTCTGGACCAGACCGCCGCGCGCATCGGCGAGGTCGTGAAGATGATCAGCGCCATCGCAGGCCAGACCAACCTCCTGGCGCTGAACGCCACCATCGAGGCGGCGCGTGCCGGCGAGGCAGGCCGGGGCTTCGCCGTGGTCGCCGGCGAGGTCAAGAGTCTCGCGTCGCAGACGGCGACCGCGACCGAGGAAATCTCGCGCCAGGTCGCGGAGATCCAGTCCGCGACGGGGCAGGCGGTGTCCGCGATCCGGTCGATCGGCGGGGCGATCGGCGGCATAGACGAGAAGATGACGGCGATTGCTGCGGCCGTCGAGGAGCAGCGCGCGGCGACCACCGAAATCTCGCGCAACTTCCAGCAGGCCGCGCTCGGCACCAGGGAGGTGACCGACACCATCGGCAGCGTCGCCAGCCTCAACCGCGAGACCGGCAATGCCGGCACCGTGTTGACGGAGTCGGTCAAGAAGATGTCGGCCGATGCCGACCACCTGCGCGTGGCGGTCGAAGGCTTCCTCGGCGCCGTTCGTTCGGCGTAGCTCATCAGATCTGAAGTTCCCGCCGCGATCGGCATTGCCGCAGGTGCGCGACCGCGCTAAATGGTAGCGGTACCATGCTCGCGCGGCATCGCGGGCGGCCCGCCGGCAAGTCGCGGCAAGAAATCCAGGGAGTAAGTTTCGATGTCGGCCACGCCCCAAACCAAAGTCCAGCGTCCGTACCGGGGCGTCTTTCCCGTCGCCCCCACCATCTTCAACGAGCGCGGGGAGCTCGACCTCGAAGGCCAGCGCCGCTGCATCGACTTCATGATCGATGCCGGCTCGAACGGTATCTGCATCCTCGCCAACTTCTCCGAGCAGTTCGTGCTGACCGACGCCGAGCGCGAGACCGTGATGCATGCCGTGCTGGAGCATGTTGCCGGCCGCGTTCCCGTGATCGTCACCACCACCCATTTCTCCTCGGCCGTGTGCGCGGCGCGCAGCAGGCAGGCGGAGGCCGCCGGCGCCGCCATGGTGATGGTGATGCCGCCCTATCACGGCGCGACCTTCCGCGTACCCGAGAAGGGCATCGTCGAGTTCTTCAAGGTGCTGTCGGCGGCGATCGAGATTCCGATCATGATCCAGGACGCACCGGTCGCCGGCACGCCGCTGTCGGTGGAGTTGCTGGTACGGCTCTCGCGGGAGTTTTCCAACATTCGCTATTTCAAGATCGAGGTGCCCTTTGCGGCCGCGAAGCTGCGCAGCCTGATCGAGGCGGGCGGCAGCGCGATCGAAGGTCCATGGGACGGCGAGGAGGCGATCACGCTGATGGCCGATCTCGACGCCGGCGCCACCGGTGCGATGACCGGCGGCGGCTATCCCGACGGTATCCGCCAGATCGTCGATCCCTATTTCGCCGGCAAGCGCGAGGAGGCCAAGGCCGCCTATGAGCGCTGGCTGCCGCTGATCAATTACGAGAACCGCCAGTGCGGCCTGATCGCCTGCAAGGCGATGATGCAGGCCGGCGGCGTGATCAAGTCCGACGCCGTGCGCCACCCCCTGCAACCGCTGCACCCGGCCACGCGCGCGGGCCTGCTCGAGCTCGCCAGGGAACGCGACGCGCTGGCGCTGCGCTGGGGGAAGTAACGCGGTTCATCCTCCGGTCGTCGTCCTGGACAAGCGAGCGTAGCGAGCGCTGATCCAGGACCCATTACCCGAGGAAGCAGTTGTGCGGGCAGCCGTGGCCAGCGCCTTCTGCCACAACAACTCCCTGGGGTAATGGGTCCTGGCTTTCGCCAGGACGACTCCAAAGGAGAGCGCGATCCAGACGTCTAGCCAACTGTCCATCTAGGCGAAGCGTCGAATTGGCGCGCTTCGGCCGGTTTCGCGCGGTGGCGCGATGACGTAATGTTCCCGGGCCAACCAAGCCTGCGGAGCACCTCGAGACATCGCGCGTCAGCACTTCATTATGCCGTTATCCCGGGCCAGGTTGGCGCAAGTCGACGCAAACAGGGAGGCAGTGCCATGACAATGCGGCCAGATCCGACCTTCCACGCATCGCCAAAACTCGCGATGGAAGCGCCGCCCGAAAACTTCGCCTACACGTTGCTGCTCAGCCCGGATTTCTCAAAGCCCGACGCACTTGCGGTCATCGACGCCAAGCCGGGATCGCCGACCTACAGTCGGATCGTCCATACCGTGACGATGCCGAACAAGGGCGACGAGTTTCATCATTTCGGCTGGAATGCCTGCTCCTCGGCACTGTCTCCGCTCGCCGGGCACGCCTTCATCGAGCGGCGCTATCTCATTATTCCCGGCCTGCGTTCATCGCGCATCTACATCATCGACACCAAGCCCGATCCGACCAAAGCGAAGATTCACAAGATCATCGAGCCGGAGGAAGTCTTCAAGAAAACCGGCTACTCGCGGCCGCACACCATCCACTGCGGGCCGGACGGCATTTATGTCAGCACGCTCGGCGGCGGCGGCAAGGATGGCACGAGCGGGCCGCCCGGCGTCTTCATCATGGATTGCGAGACGTTCGAGGTGCTCGGCCGCTGGGAGATCGATCGCGGTCCGCAGACGCTGCACTATGACTTCTGGTGGAATCTGCCGCGCGACTACATGGTGACGAGCGAATGGGCGCTGCCGCCGCAGTTCGAGAACGGCATCGTTCCCGAAGATCTGCTGTCGAACAAATATGGCCACCGGCTCCATTTCTGGGATCTCCGGGCCCGGCGCAATGTTCAAACCATAGACCTCGGTGCCAACCATCAGATGGCGCTGGAGGTGCGGCCCGCGCACGATCCGGTTCGCGAATACGGCTTCGTCGGCGTGGTGGTCGACACCACCAATTTGGAAGCCTCGATCTGGACCTGGTGGCGCGAGGGCGGAAAATTCCACGCCGAAAAGACGGCGACGATCCCGCCGGAGCCTGCAGCCAAGGAAAAGCTGCCGCCGCTCTTGCAGGGGTTCGGCGCGGTGCCTCCACTGGTGACCGACATCGATCTGTCGATGGATGACAGATTCCTCTATGTCTCCTGCTGGGGCACCGGCGAGATGCGCCAGTATGACGTCAGTAATCCCCGGAAACCCAAGCTTGCCGGCTCGGTGTACACGGGAGGCATCGTGCGCCGCGCGCCGCATCCGAACGGCAAGGCTTATGCGGGTGGCCCGCAGATGGTCGAGATCAGCCGCGACGGCAAGCGGGTGTACTGGACCAACTCGCTCTACTCGACCTGGGACGACCAGTTCTATCCCGATGGCGTTCCCGGCGTCGAAGTGATGGCCAATGTCGGTCGCAACGGCGGCCTCGAGCTCGCCAGCGACTATTTCGTCAGCTTCCCCGAAGGATACCGGGCCCATCAGGTCAGGCTTGAGGGTGGCGACTGTTCGACGGATTCCTTTTGCTATCCGTCGGCCTAGATTGGGGAGAGGCGAGCCGGACACTTGCCTGGCTCTGGCTCGCGCTCCTTGCGAGCGGCATTTATCATGGCATCAATCCGGGAATGGGATGGCCGCTCGCGGTTTCGGCTGGGCTCATGGAACGAAGTCCGCGCGCGCTGTTTGGCGCGCTCGGTGCTCTGTCGGCTGGCCATCTGCTGGCGACGTTCCTGGTGTTGCTGCCGTTCGCGCTGTTGCTGGCGCTGGCCGAATGGCAGCGTCCGATTCAGCTCGGTGCGAGCCTGCTGGTGATCGGCTTTGGCGCCTACCGTCTCATCGATCGGCGCCATCCGCGGGCGCTGGCGCGGATACCGCCAACGCAGTTGGCGCTGTGGTCGTTTGCGGTTGCGATCGCCCACGGCGCCGCGTTGATGCTGGTGCCGATCTATCTCGGGCTGTGCCAGGCCGCTGACCTCGACGCGGTCCACCAGGCCGCCGGCGCTCTCGTCACGGCGAATCTCGCAATGGCGGTGCTGGTTTCGCTCATGCATGTCATCGCCATGGTCGCGGCGGGCGGTTGCCTTGCGTGGCTGGTCTACCGCTATCTCGGTCTCAAGTTCGTATCGCGAAGCTGGTTCAATCTGGATGCGGTCTGGGCCGCGAGTCTCGTCCTGGTCGGCGCCGCCGCGCTCGCGTTCAACCTCGCGGACTGGCGATGAGGCGGAGCGAAAACTCCGTCACCCTGAGGTGCCGGAGCGTAGCGGAGGCCTCGAAGGGCGACGGCCCGGTTGCAGCCCGGCCGTTCATCCTTCGAGGCTCGCTGTGCTCGCACCTCAGGATGACGGGACCGGCAGTGCCCATCAACCTATCTCGCCAACGGCCACTCGCCGATGACGTGGAAGCGTGCCGCTGCGTCTTCCTGGCGAAAAAGGGCGATGCGGTCGATCGCCAGCGTTTCGAGCTCCAGGCTGGCAAACCGCCTCCGCAACATCTCGATGATCGGCCCGCGGCGTTCCGCATCGAGCCGGCCCGTGAGCGTCATGTGGAAACGGAATTCTTCCATGACGTAGGGGTAACCCCAGTCGTCGAGATAGTCGCGCTGCCGCTCGGTCAGCTTTTCCGGGTTGCGCCTTGCGCGATCCTTCGCCGCCAATGGCGCGCGGAACGCGTCGAAATCGCGCACGCAATCGGCGGCGAGCCGTATCAGTTCGCTGACGGGCTCGGCAGGGATTGCCGCGATGAAGCCACTGATGGAATCGACGACCGGACGAATCACGGGGATCGGCCGCGGCTTTTCGGCAAACGCTGTGCACGCCGCAACCAGCTCGGCCTCGGTCTTGCCGCCCGCGAGCGCCATCGGCGCCTTCAGCGTGCCGTGAAAACCGTATTTGCGGGGATCGGCCGTGATGTCGTGCCAATCGGCCGCCAAGTGCAGCGCCTCTGCGGGGAAAGGCAACTCACGGCCGCTATGGGCATCATAGCCAAGCAGCTCGGCGCCGAAGCGCGACAGCGTGCTGTCGGCATCGGCGGCATAGTAGATCGCGTAGCGGGGAAAACCTGTCATCGCCTCTCGTATAGCCGGTTCAGGCGGCGACGACAGCTTCGCGCGCTGCGGCCGAACCGTGCAGGCGCGCTGCGTCGGTGAAATGTACCAGCCTGCCCGCGGCAATCACCGCGACCACCCGCGGCCGCAGCGGCACGGTGTCGTCGATCAGCAGGATGTCGGCGCGCCGTCCCTCCGCGATCACACCGCGATCGGACAGGCCTGCGGCTTCTGCCGGCGCTTCCGAGATCAGCTTCCAGGCTTCTGCCAGCGGAAGCACGTCGTCGGCCACGAGCCGGAAGGCGGCGAGCAGTTGCGCCGGATAGTAATAGTCCGAGGCCAGCACCGAGCAGAGCCCTTTGTTGATCATGTCGGACGCCCTGGTCCAGCCGGTGTGGCTGCCGCCACGCACCACGTTCGGCGCGCCGTAGATGATGGCGTCGCCTGCGTCTGCCGCCGCGCGCGCCGTCTCTTCATTGACCGGAAACTCGGCGATCGTGGCACCCATGTCACGATAGGCCTTGCGCATCGCCGGCGTCGAATCGTCATGCGAGAGCATCCGCACCTCGGCGGCGCGGGCCGCCGCAGCAAGCCGCGCAGTCGTCGCCGGGACGTCCGCTGCGCGAGCGGCGACACGACCGACCAGCTCTTCAAAGGCCGTGTCGGACAGTCCGGTGCGGTCAACCAAGCGGCCGCGCTTGTGCGGCTTCGCCAGATCGCGGATGGTCGCAGCCATGTGATCGTTGAAGGCGAACAGATCGATGCGTCCTTCGGCGAGCCACTGGCCGATCTCGTCCTCCGCATCGAGATTGTAGGTCTCGTGCCGCAGATGGAAGCGGGTGTCGGCAGCAAATTGCGGGCGCAGCCGCTCGATCGCTTCCAGCAGGCGTCGCGCATTGTCGCCAGAGCGCAGGCCCGGCTCCCACGACCAGGTCGTGCCATGGAAGACGGTGGTGATGCCGTTGCTGACGGCCTGCCGGTCGCTGTCGGCGAGCGCCACGTCGATCGGGAAATCGACGCCCGGGCGCGGCATCATCTGCCGTTCGAAGGCGTCGCCATGCAGGTCGACGATGCCCGGCAGGACCAAAAGATCACCAGCATCGATCGCAAGCGACGCACGACCGCGCCCGCGATCGATCTCCCCAATATCCTGTCCGGAAACCACGAGGGAGGTCTCGACGATCTCCGAGCCGATCAGGGCCCGGCCGCCTTCAAGGAAGATTTCGGTCACGCGGGGATGCTTCGCTTGCTGGGAGACAAATGGTTGGCAATGGCCCGTGCTTCGTACTTCGCGAGGAAATCTTCAATCCCAAGCTTGCGGAAATCAGGCAAGGCCTCGCGCAAGCTTTCGTGATCCCAGTCCCACCAGGCGAGCTTTGCCAGCCGGCCGGCGATCTCGTCGGAGAAGCGCCGCCGGACCGGACGGGCCGGATTGCCGGCGACGATGGTGTAGGCGGGCACGTCCTTGGTGACGACGGCGCCCGCGGCCACCACGGCGCCGGTGCCGATATTGCGGCCCGGTAGTACGATCGCGCCATGTCCGATCCAGACGTCATGGCCGATATGGACATGATGCTGGCGCCGCCAGTCGAAGAACTCGGCCTCGTCGCTCTCGCCTGGAAAATAGGCACTGGCGCGATAGGTGAAATGCGCCTGGCTGGCGCGGTGCATCGGGTGGTTGCCGGGATTGATGCGCGTCATCGCCGCGATCGAGCAGAATTTGCCGATCGTCGTGTAAGTGATCTGCGAATCGTTCACGACGTAGGAATAGTCGCCCATCGTCACCTCGTGCAGGATCGTGCGCGCGCCGACCTCGCAATAGGCGCCGAGCTTGATCTCGTGCAGCTTGGCGGTGGGATCGATGGTCGGTTGGACCGAAAGCGCTTTGGCGACCATGGTGCGTCCGTTGACAGGGAGGAGCGTTCGTCTTCGAGCGGCTCGATGACGATGTCATGACGTAGAGATGACAGGGGATGCGTGCGTAGCATCGCCGCACCGCCGCGCCCTTGTCACACAAATGTAAAGCGGCAGCGTTAGCGGTTGGGCCCAGCGAGTTGGGAGCCCTGCATGCTGGTGGTTGAAGGTCTGACGTGCCGCTTCGGCACAAAAGCCGCGGTGGACGGTGCTTCGTTTGAAATCGCCCCTGGCGGATTCGTCGGCGTCATCGGCCGTTCCGGCGCCGGCAAGTCGACCTTGCTGCGGACCATCAACCGTCTGGCGACGCCAACAGAGGGGCGCATCCTGTTCGACGGCATCGACGTCACCGCGTTGCGCGGCAAGGAGCTGCGGCAATGGCGCGCCCGTGCCGCGATGATCTTCCAGCAATTCAATCTCGTCGGCCGGCTCGATGTGCTCACCAATGTGCTGATGGGGCGCCTTGCCGCGATGCCGGCCTGGCGCTCGCTCACGCAGGCCTGGCCCGAAGAGGACAAGGCGCTGGCGATGTCGGCGCTGGAGCAGTTCGACATGGCCTCGCTCGCCGCCCAGCGCGCCGACCAGCTCTCCGGCGGCCAGCAGCAGCGCGTTGCGATCGCCCGCGCACTCGTTCAGCAGCCTGATCTGATCCTCGCCGACGAGCCGATCGCCTCGCTCGACCCGCGCAACACCAAGATCGTGATGGATGCGCTGCTGCGCATCAACAAGCATTTCGGCATCACCGTGATCTGCAACCTGCATTCGCTCGATCTGGCGCGCAGCTATTGCGATCGCCTGATCGGCATGGCGGCGGGCCGCGTGGTGTTCGACGGCGCGCCGTCAGCGCTCACCGAGCACGTCGCGCGCGAGCTCTACGATCTCGAAGCCAGTGAAGTCATGGGCGGCCTGCCGCTGCCCACGCCCGAAGGTGTTCCGGCGCTCGGCACCGCTGCCGCCGCCTAAGTCGCTACCAGTCATCGCGTTCAACTGATCAAGAGGGTATCATGATCACTCGTCGCATCGTCCTTGCCGGCGCCGCCGCGCTGGCCTTCTCCGCTTCCGCTTCCGCCGAGGACTGGAAAGCGAAATATCCGGAGATCACCTTCGCCGCGATTCCGATCGAGAACGGCTCGGGCACTTCCGAGCGCTACGCCCCCTTCGTCAGCTATCTGTCCAAGGAGCTCGGCATCAAGGTCACGCTGCGTGTTGCCAATGATTACGCTGCCCTCATCGAGGGCCAGCGCGCCGGCAATATCCATATCGGCTATTACGGTCCGGCGTCCTTCGCGCGTGCCCGCCTCACCGGCGTGAAGACCGACGCCTTCGCCATCGACGTCAACTCCGACGGCTCGAAGGGCTATTATTCCGTGTTTTACGTGCTGGCGAAGTCGCCATACCAGAAGATCGAAGACCTCAAGGGCAAGAATCTCGGCCTGGTCGATCCGAACTCGACCTCCGGCAACAACATGCCTCGCTTCAAGCTGAACCAGATGAGCATCGATCCCGACGCCTATTTTTCCAAGGTGGTCTTCACTGGCAGCCATGAGAACGCCGTTCTGGCGCTCGCGCAGGGCACAGTCGACGTCGCCGCCAACTGGTGGAACGCCGATGATGATTCCAACCTGACCCGCATGCTCAACAAGGGTATGGTGAAGTCGGCCGACGGCACGGTGATGAAGAAGGAAGACTTCCGCATCGTCGTGAAGTCCGACCTCATCATCAACTCGCCGTACGCCTATCTCAGCGATCTGCCGGATGACATGAAGGCCGCCATCAAAAAGGCCTTCCTGGAGGCGGCGCAGAAGGATCCCGAGGCGTTCAAGAAGCTTTCCGACGGCAAGAACAAGCCCTGGGAGCCGATCACCACCGACGACTACAACAAGACGATCGAGCTGATCAAATTCGTCGACAATCTGCGTAAGAAGGCGTCCTGATCGAACGGGACGACGCACCTGGAGCCGGGTCAATTGACCCGGCTTCTTTTCTATGTCGAGCCTTGTCCGTTGACCCCATGACCATTGCGGTTTCGATCCTTCCCGAGCAGCAGCTGGCGGCGCTGAACGCGGCCTATCGCCAGGCGGTGGCGCGCAAGCGCCTGCGATTGTTCGCCGGTGCTGCGCTGTTCATCGCCGCGCTGATCCTTGCTGCGATCGGGGCTGAAGTGAATTTGCGGACGCTGTTCACTTATTTCGGCAACTTCGTCAGCTATTTCGATCGCATCCTCACCCTCGACAGCGGCCAGCGCGTTTGGACTGATCCCCGCGAGTGGCTGTGGGGCTGGTACAAATGGGGCAAGCTGCTCGGCGAGACGTTGCTGATCAGCTACGTCGGTACGCTGATCGGCGCGGTCTGCGCGTTCTGCCTGAATTTCCTCGCGGCGGAGAACACTTCGCCGGCGCCCTGGCTGCGCTTTCTCGTGCGCCGCCTGCTCGAATTTGCTCGGACCGTGCCGGGCATCGTGTTCGCGCTCATCTTCATCATGGCCTTCGGGCTCGGGCCGATGGCGGGCGTGCTGGCGATCGCCATTCACTCGACCGGCGCGCTCGGCAAGCTGTTCGCCGAGATCGTAGAGAATGCCGACATGAAGCCGGTCGAAGGCGTGCGCTCGACCGGCGCGAGCTGGCTGTCCTGCATGCGCTTTGCCGTATTGCCGCAGGTCTCGGCCGGCTATGTCAGCTACGCGCTGCTGCGCTTCGAGATCAATGTCCGTGAATCCTCGGTGATGGGTTTCGTCGGCGCCGGTGGCATCGGCCAGGAGCTCGTGGTCGCGATCCGAAAATTCTATTACTCCGACGTCAGCGCGATCCTGCTGATGATCGTGCTCACGATCTTCGTCATCGACATCACGACCGGCTGGTTGCGCGCGCGGCTGTTCGGCAGGGATGCACGGTCATGAGGGAGTTCGAGAAGCCCGACACCGCGGCGCTGCGGACAAAATATCCCGATGCCTTCGAACGGCCGGCGGCGGCGCGTCTCGCCACGCCCGCCATGATCGTGGCCGCGCTCGCCGTGTTCATCTTCGGCCTGAACGATCTCGGCTTTGAGCCGGCAAGGTTCATCGCGGGCCTCAAGCAGCTCGGCTGGATCACCATGATGATGATTCCGCCCGATCCCGGAACGTCGCTGCCGCTTTATCTGAAGGCGCTGGGGGAGACACTGTCGATCGCGCTGCTCGGCACCACGCTCGCCGCAACGCTGGCGCTGCCGGTCTCCCTGCTCGCCGCGCGCAATATCGTGCCGCCGAACATCATCCGCTTTCCGGTGCGGCGCTTCCTCGACTCGATCCGCGGCGTCGACACGCTGATCTGGGCGCTGGTCTGGATCAACGTGGTCGGGCTCGGCCCGTTTGCCGGCGTGCTCGCGATCATGGTCTCGGACTTCGGCGCGCTCGGAAAGCTGTTTTCGGAGGCGATCGAGGCCGCCGACAAGAAGCAGGTCGAGGGCATCAGGGCATCAGGCGGCAATGCCCTGCACGAGATCCGCTTCGGCCTGATGCCGCAGGTGCTGCCGGTCATTGCCGGCCAGGTGCTCTATTTCATCGAATCGAACACGCGCTCGGCCAGCATCATCGGCATCGTCGGTGCCGGCGGCATCGGCCTTCAGCTCGCCGAGCAGATCCGCGTGCTGGAATGGCAGAGGGTCTCGTTCCTCGTGCTGATGATCCTGGTCGCAGTCGCCGCGATCGACTTCATCTCCGGCAAGCTGCGCTTCGCCATCATCGGCCGGCGGGCGGTGGCATAGAGCGCTTCTCTCGCAGGGTGGGCAAAGCAAAGCGTGCCGACCATTTCTGCCGAGACCTCGGAGATATGGTGGGCACGGCGCAAGTGCGCCTTTGCCCACCCTACGATTCGATCAAGAATTCCACCCGCTACGATTCCACCAAAAACTCCACCCGCTCTGCGGCGAAGCGCGAGCGCTTCGTCACCAGCGGCTTGCCATCGGGATCGAGGTCGGTCGAATCGACCACCAGGATCGGACGCCCCAGCGCGAGGTCGAGCCGCGCGGCGTCTGTTGCATCGACAATGCCGGCCGTGATCCGGGTCGAGCCGCGGCGGTAGTCCCGGACGCCGTAATGCGCGAGCAGTTTCGTCATCGAGCGCGTGGCGGCGAAGACCGTGCCCGCATCTGGATAGAGTTCGGCTGACAGCCATGACGTCGAGACGCAGATCGGCGTGCGGTCGGCAAAGCGCACAGATTCGATCCGGACCAGCCGCGCGCCGGTCTTCACGCCGAGTTCCCGTGCGAGCTCCCGGCTCGCCACGTCCTCCGACGCCTCGATCAGCTGCCCGCGTGGCTCGCGGCCGCCGGCGCCGACGATCTCCGAGAAGCGCGTGCGCGAGCGCAAGGGATAGGCAAGCTTCTGCGCCTCGACATAGGTGCCGCTGCCGCGCTCGGCGCGCACCAGGCCGCGCTCGGCGAGTGCCGCCAGCGCGCGCCGCACCGTATGGCGGTTCACGCGATAGGTCTCGGCGATCTCCATCTCGCCCGGCAGCTTTTCGCCGGCGGCAAAGCGGCCGTCGGCGATGCCGCGCTCGATGCCGTCGGCGACCAGGCGCCACAGCGCGACGCCGGAGGAGGCGGTGTCCTGAAGGCTCATGTCGCGGGGAAGCCCATCTCCAAAATCACACGATTGTCACGAAACAGTCATGGCGCTTCATTATCAAGTTGTCTATTATCATAGACAACTTGAATTCGGCAAGCCTGGTGACCGACGTGACCCCGCAAGACAGCCTCAAGACCCGGCGCAAGGCGGCAATGGCCGTGCTGGTGCATGCGGATGCAGATGCTATCGCCGGCCGACTTCGCGCCATCGCGTTGCCGCGGCATGACGATCTGCGTGTAGCCGAGAACGGCCTCGTGATGCTGCGCGGCCGCGTCGGCGGCGATGGCGCGCCGTTCAATCTTGGGGAGGCCACGGTGTCGCGCGCCGCGGTGCGACTTGCGGGCGGCGAGGTCGGCTTCGGCTATACGCTCGGTCGCGACGGTGAGAAGGCGAGGCTGATCGCGCTCTGCGACGCGCTGGTGCAATCCGAAGAATTTGCAGGCGCCGTCGAGCGGGAGGTCGTTGCGCCCTTGCGCGCGGACCTGCTTGCGCGGCAGGCGCAGCGCGCCGCGCAAGCCGCGGCAACGAAGGTTGATTTCTACACCATGGTGCGCGGTGAGGGGTGAGGCCATGACCACGATTGCGGAGCTGCCACCGGGTTTCGCCGACAAGGTGTTGTCGGCGCAATCGACCTTTCGCTCGGTCATGGACGCGATGGCGCGGCCGGGCTCGGTGCAGCGGATCGTGCCGGCGGCGGGCACGCCCGGTCCCATGATGCGGGGCACGGCGGCGATCGCGCTGACGCTGTTCGACCACGATACGCCGCTCTGGCTCGATGCGCGGATGTCGGAGAGCTCCGACGTCCTGAAATGGCTGAAATTCCACACCGGCGCGCCGGTGATCCAGGATCCTTCCGTCGCGAGCTTTGCGCTGATCGCCGATGGTGCCGCGCTTCCTTCGCTCGAGCGCTTTGCGCTTGGCAGCAACGAATATCCGGATCGCGCTACCACATTGGTCCTGCAAGTGGAGAGCCTCAATGCAGGGCGCGCATTCGAGCTCCGTGGCCCTGGTATCGACGGCGTGACGATCCTTCACGCGTCTGTCAGGCCAACCGACCTGTTCGAGCGCCTGCGCATCAACGAGGCGCTGTTTCCGCGCGGCATCGACGTGGTGCTGGTCGCCGATGACGCCGTGGTTGCGATCCCGCGCACCACGCGCGTCGTGAACAAGGGAAGCCAGTAGCATGTATGTCGCAGTCAAAGGTGGCGAACGCGCCATCGAGAACGCCCATCGCCTGCTGGCGCACGCGCGGCGCGGCGACCACAGCGTGCCCGAAATTGCGCTCGACCAGATTTCCGAGCAGCTTGGCCTCGCCGTCGATCGCGTCATGAGCGAAGGCTCGCTCTATGACCGCGAGCTCGCGGCGCTCGCCATCAAGCAGGCGCGCGGCGACTTGATCGAGGCGATCTTCCTGGTCCGCGCCTTCCGCGCCACGCTGCCGCGCTTCGGCGCAAGCGAGCCGGTCGATACCGGAGCGATGCGGGTGCGGCGACGGGTGTCGTCGACCTTCAAGGACATTCCGGGTGGGCAGATCCTCGGGCCGACCTTCGACTACACCCATCGCCTGCTCGATCCGGGTCTTGCCGAAGGTTTCGTGCCGGATGAGCCGGCGACAGCCGAAGCCTCGCCCGCGGCCACGCCGCGCGTGACCGATATTCTGGGCCGCGACGGCTTGATCGAGGCGTCACCGCAAGCAGAAGATGGCGTGCCGGTTGGCGATCTCACGCGCGAGCCGCTGAACTTTCCAGCCGACCGCGACCTGCGCCTGCAAAATCTCGCGCGCGGCGACGAAGGCTTTCTGCTGGCGATGGGGTACTCGACCCAGCGCGGCTATGGCCGCAACCATCCTTTCGCCGGCGAGATCCGCTTCGGCGAGGTCGAGGTCGAGTTCTTCGCCGAGGACGTCGGCTTCGCCGTGCCGCTCGGCGCGATCGAGCTGACCGAATGCCAGATGGTCAACCAGTTCAAGGGCTCGGCCACGGAAGCGCCGTGCTTCACCCGCGGCTATGGCCTCGCCTTCGGCCAGAGCGAGCGCAAGACCATGTCGATGGCGCTGGTCGATCGCGCGCTTCGCGCGCGCGAGCTCGGCGAGGAGGTGCTCGCACCGGCGCAGGACGAAGAATTCGTGATGTCGCATTCGGACAACGTCCAGGCGACCGGCTTCGTCGAGCATCTGAAGCTGCCGCACTATGTCGACTTCCAGTCCGAGCTTGGCCTGCTGCGCAAGCTGCGTCAGGAATTTTCCGAGGCCAATGAAGCCGAGCCGATGAAGGAGGCCGCGGAATGAACGCGCCCGCCTACAATTTTGCGTATCTCGACGAGCAGACCAAGCGGATGATCCGCCGCGCGATCCTGAAGGCGATCGCGATTCCCGGCTATCAGGTGCCGTTTGCGAGCCGCGAAATGCCGATGCCCTATGGCTGGGGCACAGGCGGTGTGCAGGTGACCGCGGCGATCCTCGGGCCCAGCGACGTACTCAAGGTGATCGACCAGGGCTCCGACGACACCACGAATGCGATCTCGATCCGGAAATTCTTCGCCAAGACCGCGGGCGTCGCCACCACGACCGCGACGGAAGAGGCGAGCGTGATCCAGACCCGCCACCGCATTCCCGAGACGGCGCTGAAGGCAAACCAGGTGCTGGTCTATCAGGTGCCGATCCCGGAGCCGCTGCGTTATCTCGAGCCGCGCGAGACCGAGACGCGGCGCATGCATGCGCTCGCCGAATACGGCCTCATGCACGTCAAGCTCTACGAGGACATCGCGCGCTTCGGCCACATCGCGACCGCCTACGCATATCCCGTGAAGGTGAACGCGCGCTATGTGATGGACCCGTCGCCGACGCCGAAATTCGACAATCCCAAGATGGACAATTGCCCGGCGCTGCAGCTTTTTGGCGCCGGCCGTGAGAAGCGCATCTATGCGATTCCGCCCTACACGCAGGTGGTGTCGCTCGATTTCGAGGACCATCCGTTCGAGCCCTACCGCTTCAACGCGCCCTGCGCGCTGTGCGGGGCCGAGAATTCCTATCTCGACGAGATCGTCACCGACGACAAGGGCGGGCGCATGTTCGTGTGCTCCGACACCGATTTCTGCGAGGAACGTCAGACGGCTGGTCACCACGGCAGCCTGAGCGCCGCACCGTACAAGGAGAAGGCGCATGGTTGAGCACCTGCTCGAGAACGATCAGCCGCTGCTGGTTGCGGAGTCGCTGAGCAAATCCTACGGCAGGATCGCCGCCTGCCGCGACGTCTCCTTTGCGCTTTATCCGGGCGAGGTGCTGGCGATCGTCGGCGAATCCGGCTCCGGCAAGTCGACGCTGCTCCAGCTCCTGTCAGGTCAGCTTGCCGCCAGCGGCGGCAGCGTGTCCTACCGGATGCGCGACGGCGTTACGCGCGATCTCGCAATGCTCGGCGAAGCCGAGCGCCGTTTCCTGTTCCGTACCGATTGGGGCTTCGTGCATCAGGATCCTGCGCAGGGGCTGCGCATGGCGGTCTCGGCCGGTGCCAATGTCGGCGAGCGGTTGATGGCGGTGGGGTGGAATCACTACGGCCGCATCCGCGATACCGCATCCGATTGGCTCACGCGCGTCGAGATCGACGTCGCGCGGATCGATGACGCGCCGCGCACCTATTCCGGCGGCATGCGCCAGCGCCTCCAGATCGCCCGCAATCTCGTGACCGAGCCGCGTCTCGTCTTCATGGATGAGCCGACCGGCGGCCTCGATGTCTCCGTGCAGGCGCGCCTGCTCGACCTCTTGCGCAACCTGGTTGCCGAACTGCATCTGGCCGTCATCATCGTCACCCACGATCTCGCGGTCGCGCGGCTGCTGTCGCATCGCGTGATGGTGATGAAGGGCGGCCGCGTCATCGAGACCGGCCTGACCGACCAGGTGCTCGACGACCCGCGCGAGCCCTATACTCAGCTCCTCGTCTCCTCGATCCTACCGCCATGAGCCGCCCGATGACCGCCATGATCGACGTCGCCGACGCGCAAAAGACCTTTACGATGCACCTTCAGGGTGGCGTCGAGCTGCCCGTCGTGCGAGGCGTGACGTTCCGCGTCAATCCCGGCGAGTGCGTCGTGCTGTCCGGCCCGTCCGGTGCGGGCAAATCGTCGATCCTGAAAATGATCTTCGGCAATTATCGCTGCGACGGCGGCCGCATCGGCATCCGCCATCGCGGTAGCCTGATCGATCTTGCCAGCGCCGAGCCGCGGCAGATCCTCAACGTCCGCCGCGACACGATCGGCTATGTCAGCCAGTTCCTGCGCGCTGTGCCGCGTGTTGCGACCATCGACGTCGTCGCCGAGCCGCTGATCGCAAGCGGCGTGGCGCGACCCGAGGCGCAACAGCGCGCGGGCGCACTGCTGCATCGCCTCAATATCCCCGAGCGCCTCTGGCAGCTCCCGCCCGCGACTTTCTCGGGCGGCGAGCAGCAGCGCGTCAACATCGCGCGCGGCTTCATTCCGGAGCTGCCGATCCTGCTGCTCGACGAGCCGACCGCTTCGCTCGACGCCGCCAACCGAGCCGTCGTCGTCGAGCTGATCGCGGAGAAAAAACACAAGGGCACAGCCATGGTCGCCATCGTCCATGACGACGAGATCCGCCATCGGATCGCCGACCGCATCGTCGACGTCACCAGTTTTGCCGCTGCGGCCTGAAGGACCTGGAAATGAACGTGAAGCCGAATGAAACCGTGATCGCCAACGCCAGGATCGTACTGGCCGACAGCGTGATCGAGCGGGGCTGGATCGCTCTTGCAAAGGGTTGTATCGCCGAGATCGGTGAGGGCACGGCGCCCGCAGGCGCCGAGGACGCCGGCGGCGATCTGATCACGCCGGGCCTGATCGAGCTGCACACCGATCATCTTGAAGCTCACTACGTGCCGCGTCCAAAGGTGTTCTGGGATCCCGTCGCCGCCGTCATCTCCTATGACGGGCAGCTTGCGACATCAGGCATCACCACGGTGCTGGACTCGCTGCGGGTCTGGCGCGAGGACGGCGCGGAGGAGGTCGACGGCCGTGCGGGCACGCTGGCGACTGCCATCTCCATAGCGCGCGAGCACAATCTCTTGCGTGCCGATCACTTCCTGCATCTGCGCTGCGAAATCCCGATGCCGAGCGTGGTCGAGGAGGCCAGGGAGCTCATCGGCCGTCCCGACGTGCGGCTGATGTCGCTGATGGATCACACGCCCGGCCAGCGCCAGTTCCGCGACGAGGTCAAGCTGCGCGACTATTATCGCGGCAAGGGCGGAGGCATGACTGACGCCCAGCTCGATGAGCTCTTTGCCAGGCGCTTCACGTACCAGCAGACCTATGCCGCGAACAACATGCGCGAGATCGTGGCGCTGGCGCAGGACTACAGGATTCCGCTCGCAAGCCATGACGACACCACCGAGGAGAACGTCACCGACGCGATCCGCGACGGCGTCGCAGTGGCGGAATTCCCGACCACGGTGGAAGCTGCGCGCGGCCTGCACGCCGCCGGCATCGACATCCTGATGGGTGCGCCGAACGTGGTGCGCGGCGGCTCGCATTCCGGCAACATCGCTGCCGTCGATCTCGCGCGCGAGGGGCTCCTGGACATCCTGTCGTCCGACTACATTCCGTCGAGCCTTTTGATGGCCGCGCTGCAACTGCCGCAGCATGTGCCGGCGATCAGCCTCCCGGCCGCGATCCGCACGGTGACGAAGGCGCCGGCCGAGGCCGTCGGGCTCACCGACCGCGGCGAGATCGCGGTCGGCAAGCGCGCCGATCTGATCCGCGTCCATGTCGCAGGCAGCGTTCCCGTGGTCCGCAGCGTCTGGCGGGAAGGAGGCCGCGTCGCATGAGCGAGAGCCCATCGATTGCGCCACAACAGACCGCGGCGATCGGGCCCGGACGCCTGGTCCTGGTCGTCGGTCCCAGTGGCGCCGGCAAGGATACGCTGCTTGGTCTTGCCAAAACCGCCCTCGCTGAAGATCACGATGTGGTCTTTCCGCGCCGGATCGTGACGCGCGAGGCATCCGCCGCCGAGGACAATGTGTCCGTGACTCCGGACGAATTCCGCCGCGCGCTGGACGGCGGTGATTTCGCCGCGCACTGGCAGGCACATGGCCTCTCTTATGCTCTGCCGATCGAGATCAACGACGATATCCGCGCCGGCAGCACGGTCGTCGTCAACGTCTCGCGCACGGTGATAGGCGCGCTGCGCCAGGCCTACGCCAACGTCGTGGTGGTCGCGATCACGGCGCCGCCGGACGTGCTCGCGCAGCGTCTCGCCGCGCGGGCGCGCCGCAGCGATGGCAATATCCAGGAGCGGCTCGAACGGCATGTCGATGATACGTCGGCGCATGCCGACGTCACGATCGTCAATGCCGGCAGCGCCGATTATCACAGCCGCCAGCTCGTCCGCGTGATCCGCAACGAATGCTGGCGCGAGTAGCAAAGGAGCAGGTAGAATGACGGTGATCACGACGGTCGAGGAGCTCGAAGCGATCTATGGCGTCACCGGCGACGCCTCGACCGTGAAGGTCGCCGATCACGTCACGCCGCTCTACCGCGTCTTCATCGAGACATCGCCCTTTGCCGCGCTGGCCACGATCGGCCCGGAGGGCATCGACTGCTCGCCGCGCGGCGATCTGCCGGGCTTCGTGCGCATTCATGACCCGAAGACGCTGATGCTGCCGGACCGCCGCGGCAACAACCGCATCGATTCCTTGCGCAACATCGTTCGCGATCCGCGCGTCTCCCTGATGTTCCTGATCCCCGGCTCCGGCAATGCGATCCGTGTCAACGGGCAGGCGCATATCTCCGTCGATCCGGAGCTGCTCGCCTCCTTCAAGGTCGACGGCAAGGCGCCGCGCAGCGTCATGGTCATGACCATCGATGAGCTCTATTTCCAGTGCGCCCGTGCCATCGTCCGCTCCGATCTCTGGAATCCCGACAAGCGCGTCGATCCCAAGACCTTGCCGACTCCCGGCCAGATCCTCGCCGAGCTGAGCGACAACAAGGTCGGCGGCGAAGAGTACGACCGTGCCTGGCCCGCCCGCGCGGCCGCGACGATGTGGTGATTCTTTCTTACCCTCTCCCCTTGTGGGAGAGGGTGGCTTCGCGGAACGCGAAGCCGGGTGAGGGGTTCTCTCCGCGAGTGCTCCTCGCAGTTGATATGCGCGGATAAAGCCCCTCATCCGGCGCCATAGCCGATGCGGAGCATCGGCGTTCTTGAGAACGGCGGCCGAAGGCCGCCTATGCCACCTTCTCCCGCAAGGGGAGAAGGGAAGCGAGATCGCGCTGACACTTAGACCTATCGCGAGATAATTCCATTCGTCGCCGTTCGCGCACAGAGAAGCCCGCATACGCCGCCGCACGAAATATGGATACCCATTTCATTGACCGATCGCCTCGATCGCCCGATATTCGCTGCATCGAAACTGCTCCCGCGATGCCGAAAACCGCAGCATGAGAACGAATGACCAGCGAGTTCAGAGCGACATGCCCGCGCGCATGACGCGCCGCTGCTTCTCTGCGGCGACTGGCCGCTGTTGTTGCTGACCGCTACTTCAGCCACACCTGCAATCGCAAATTTCAGAGACAGGAACGCCGAACTCCCGGCGAATGAGCAGCCATGACCAAAGCCTACATCATCGAAGTCCACGACCGCACTGCCGGCATCATCGCGCGCGATGCGCACGGTTTCCGTTTCTTCTCCTCCGAGCGCCTGTTCGACAGCCTCGAAGGTCGCCAGTTCCGTTCGGCCCGCGACGCCGAGCGCGCCGCGCGCGCGGTGTTCTCCGAGCGGCGCCATCTCCTCAATCAATCGCACTTCGCCATCTGAAACGGCGACGATAAGGAATCATCTGCCATGATCACACGACGATCCATCTTGACCACCGCGCTGCTGCTCGCAACCGCGCTCGCCGCTCCCGCGCGCGCCGAAGACAAGCCGACCGAAATCCGCATCGGCACCCAGAAGGGCGGCTTCTTCCCGGCGGTCCGTCAGCGTCACACGATCGAGGACGCCTTCAGGCCGCTCGGCATCGAGATCAAATGGGTCGACTTCCAGTTCGGTCCGCCGCTCCTGGAAGCCATCAATGTCGGCAGCGTCGATTTCGGCTATGTCGGCGACACCCCGCCGATCTTCGCTCAGGCCGGCAGCGCGAAGATCCGCTATGTCGCCGCGGTGAAATCGGACGGCACGTCGCAGGCGATCATCGTGCCGAAGGATTCGCCAATTCACACGCTCGCCGATCTCAAGGGCAAGCGCATCGCCTTCGGCAAGGGATCGAGCGCGCATAATCTGCTGGTCGCAGCGCTCGAGAAGGGTGGACTCGCCTGGAGTGACATCACGCCTGCGCCGCTAGCGCCGGCCGATGCGACAGTGGCATTCGTCAAGGGGGCGGTCGATGCCTGGTCGATCTGGGATCCCTACTTCGCGCTTGCCGAGCAGAAGGAGAACGCGCGCGTGCTCATCCTCGACAGGGACATCGCCAAGCCGAACGCGTTCTACATCGCCGGCTCCGACTTCGTCGAAAAATATCCCTCGCTGGTCGCCAAGCTCAACGCGGCTTTCGCCGCCGAAGGCGTCTGGGCTGACAGCCATCACGAGGAGGTCGCCAAGGCGCAAGCCGAGGCCACCGGCGTCGACATCGAGGCCATCAAGCGCTTTGTCGAGCGCTCCAACTACCGCGTGGTGCCGCTCGATGCAGACGTGATCAGGAGCCAGCAGGCGGTCGCCGACCGCTTCGCAAAACTCGGCCTGATCCCGAAGCCGGTCAATGTCACCGACATCGTCTGGAAGTGGACGCCGGGGTCGTGATGACGCGTCGAAGGGTTGAAGCGGTCTCCGCTAGCCCTTAAGCGCCGCTAGCAATTCATCGGGGCGCTCGGCCATGATCATGTGGCCGGCGCCCGGCACGACGGTGGTCCGCGCATGCGGTATTGCCGCGGCCAGCGCCTTGCCAGCTTTCGCGGGCGTCATCATGTCCCGTTCGCCGAGGATGAGTGTGGTCGGCACCTTCACGGTCGCGGCAGCCGCGAGCGCATTCGTGTAGGAATTGCAGGCGGACAAATCCTTGAACAGCACGCCCGGCTCGCAGTGTTTCAACACGGCCTGTGCGCCGCCATGCATCCACAGGCCCGGTGCGAGGCTGCCGCCGAGCTCGGCCTTGAAGCCGAGGCCCCAGATCGAGACCATGTCGATGGCGTCCTGGTCGTTGGCCTCTGCGGCCTTCAACAGATCAGGCCCGACCGTCATGGTTGCGGCCGTGCCGATCAGGCTCAGCGCCGCGATCTTGTCGGGGTGGCGCGCCGCGGTCTCCAGCGAGATCAGAGATCCCATCGAATGGCCGATCAGGTGCGCCTTCGCCACGCCGGCCGCACCGAGCAGGGCGCCGGTCCAGTCGGCCATCTCCGCAATGCTGGACAGAGACGGTCCGGCCGAGCGGCCGTGGCCGGGCAGGTCGGGGGCCAGCACGGAATAGCCGTGATGCGCGAACCACCGCGTATGCAGCGCCCAGGTTGAGTGATCGAAACCCGCGCCGTGGATGAACAGCACGGTCGGCCAGGACTTGTCGAATTCACGGCCACCGGTTGCGACAAACACCTCGGCGCCGTTGACGGAGAGCTTCATGGCTTCAGACCTTTTGCGAGATGCGCAGCGCTTGGGCGAGATCGTCGATGATGTCGGAGGCCGTCTCGATGCCGACCGACAGCCGGACCAACTCCTCCCCGATGCCGGCCGCCTTGAGCTGCTCGGCATCCATCTGCTGATGCGTGGTGCTCGCGGGATGGATCACCAGCGTCTTGGCGTCGCCGACGTTCGCCAGATGGCTGATCATGCGCAGCGACTCGATGAATTTTCTTCCCGCCGCGCGGCCGCCCTTGATGCCGAAGGAGACGATCGAGCCCGCGCCGCGCGGCAGCAGCTGTTTTGCGAGCTGATAGTCCGGGTGAGTCTCCAGCGAGGGATGCAGCACCCAGTCGACGGCTTTGTTGGACTTCAGCGCATCCAGCACGATATGCGTGTTCTGCATGTGGCGGTCCATGCGCACGGGCAGCGTCTCGACGCCCTGCAACAACTGGAAGGCATTGGTCGGCGACATGCAGGCGCCGAAATCGCGCAGGCCTTCCGTGCGCGCGCGCATGATGAAGGCGGCCGTGCCGAACTGTTCGTCGAAGACCATGCCGTGATAGCCGGCATAGGGCTCGGTGAGCACGGCGAACTTGCCGGACCCGCGCCAGTCAAACCGCCCACCGTCGATGACGGCGCCGCCGATCGCGATGCCATGGCCGCCGATCCACTTGGTCGCCGAATGCATCACGATGTCGGCGCCGAGCTCGATCGGCCGGCTGAGATAGGGCGTGGCAAAAGTGTTGTCGATCAGCAGCGGAATTTTCGCATCATGCGCGATACCAGCGACCTTCGGGATATCAAGCACCTCCAGTCCCGGATTGCCGATGGTCTCGCCGATCACCAGCTTGGTGTTCGGCCTGATCGCGGCACGGAACGCATCGTGGTCGCGCGGCTTCACGAATGTCGTGGTGATGCCGAAGCGCGGCAGTGTGTGTGCGAGCAGGTTGATGGTGCCGCCATAGAGCGAGCTCGACGCCACGATGTGGTCGCCGGCATTGAGCAGCGTGGCGATGGCCAGATGCATCGCCGCCTGGCCGCTGGCGGTGCAGATCGCGCCGACGCCGCCCTCCAGCGCCGCGAGCCGCTCCTCCAGCACGCCCGTGGTCGGATTGGAGATCCGCGTATAGATGTGGCCGGCGCGCTCCAGATTGAACAGCGCCGCCGCATGGTCGGTATCCCCGAACACGTAAGACGTGGTCTGATAGATCGGCACCGCACGAGCACCGGTCGCGGGATCCGGATGCTGGCCCGCATGCAGGCTCAGGGTTTCGAAGGCAGGCGGCTTGGGCGCGGGCATGCTTGGCCTCGTTGGTCGGTCGGCGGGGATGGCCGTTGTGCCACAAATCGAGGCGCGGCGTCAGCCCGTACTTGCGATCATGCCTGATCCCCGCTCACCAGCGGAGCCTAACGTCACGTCGCGAATCCTCGCAGGCTGGTGACTTGCGTTTCGGTGCCGAATTGCCGATGAAATTCATCGCGCTCGAACATCAGACAAAGGGACAAGCCGAATGACTGCCGAAACCACCATGACTGCCGACGTAATTGGGTTGACCAGGGTCGCTCCGGTCTCGCGCCGCACCTTCATGAGCGCGACCGCGGCGGTCGCTGCGGGTTACACGCTAGCCGCGGGTCCCGTCCGCGCCGAAATCATCACCACCGACACGACCGGCCTTCAGGCTGGAGACGTCCAGATCAAGGTCGGCGAGGGCGAAATGCCCGGCTACTATGCACGTCCGTCCGGCGTCAGCCGCCCGCCGGTGGTCCTGGTGGCCATGGAGATTTTTGGCCTGCACGAATACATCAAGGACGTGACGCGGCGGCTCGCCAAGCTCGGCGCCTTGGCGATCGCGCCCAATTACTACTTCAACAAGGGGCCGGACCTGACCAAGGTCACCGACGTCAAGGAGCTCCTGCCCATCGTCAACGCCAAGCCGGATGCCGAGCTTTTCGCCGATCTCGACGCCACGGTCGCCTGGGCCGCGTCGCAGGGCGGCGACACCAACAGGCTCGGCATGATCGGATTCTGCCGCGGCGGGCGCTACGTCTGGGAATATGCCGCGCTTAGCGATGCGCTGAAAGCGGCCGCCGCGTTCTACGGCTCGCTCGTCGATCCAGCCAATCCGGTGTGGCCGAAGAGCCCGCTTCAGCTCGCACCCGAGATGAAGGCGCCCGTGCTCGGCCTGTATGGCGAAGCCGATACCGGCATTTCGGTCGCGCAGGTCGAGCAGATGAAGGCCGCGCTCGAGCAGAACAAGAAGACGGCCGAGTTCAAGATCTACAAGGATGCCCCGCACGGCTTCCACGCCGACTACCGCCCCAGCTATCGCAAGGACGCCGCGGAAGATGCCTGGGTCCAGATGCAGGCCTGGTTCAGGAAATACGGCGTGCTGAGCTGACGGCTACGTGCGTAGCGCGCGGGCGGCGTCATGCGCCGCCCGTCGAGCTGACTTACTCGCTCACCCGTGATCCTTCTTCGCCCGGACTGGAGATGCCGAGCCGCTGGGCGATCGTGACGAGCAGAGCCACCGATTGAACGTTCAATTTCGCCATGATCGCTTGGCGATGCGCCTTGATCGTTCGCTCCGCGCAGCCAAGTTCGCGCGCGGCATGCTTGTTTGTCTTGCCCTGTACGATGATCTCGAAGACCTGCCGCTGGCGCGGACTCAGCGTCGACAGCCGGGCCCGAAGCGCTTCCAATTCACCTCTTCGCGCTCGTTCTGTCTCGTGGCGCGTCATTGCCGCTTCGATCGCACCCAACAGCTCGTTGGAGCTGACTGGCTTGGTGAAGAAGTTGTCTGCTCCCGCCTTGATCGCCTTCACCGTGAGGCTGATGTCCGGGTAGCCGGTCAGAAACACGATGGGCAGTGTCGAGCCGAGTTCGGTCAAACGGTTTTGAAGCTCCGGACCGCTCAAGTCCGGCATCCGGACATCCAGAAGAATGCAACCACCGGCATCTTGGTCTGGCGGCTGGTCCAGCAATTGCTGAGCCGATGCATAAGTGAGGACCCGGTAGCCCGTCGTTTCTAATAGTCGCTGGATAGCTGTTCGGAATGACGCGTCGTCATCCACGACATGGATGATGCCGCGCATGTTTCTCCTGGGACGAAAAGTAGCTGTGCTTGCCTGTTATTCTTGATTGTCCGTACAGCGCCTTCACGCCCGGCCAAGTCGCCTTTGTCTTCTTAAGTCTGCTTTCGCCTTCTATCGATTTCAGTCTGTCGAATGCCAATTAAACCTATGAAAGCTGAAGAGTGATCTTCTGATCGCGAATGCCTGCCATGTGCGCGATCAAGTCGAGCGGTTTTCAATTACCGATGGACGGCAGAGCGAAGCATCGCATCAGTCAGATCGCGATAATTCAATCGATACCGTGCCGCTTTATCTTTCTGCAAATTAACGAGGCTTCAGCGCCCAACCCGGATAGAAGGCGAGCGGCGGGGCTTCCCTAGAACCAAGACGACGATTGTGAAGTTTGACGAACAGGAGCGCAGTGCGCTGAGGCGCGCCGGCTTTTCCGTCGCGGACGACCACGGAGCGGCCTACCTCGATGCCCTCGTCGTGATCGGTGCGCACGACGACGAGACCTTGTGGCTGACGATTACTTTGCGGAACTCCACGCGGGTGGTGTGCGCCTTGCCGCGCGACGAGACCATCCTCGCCATCGATGAGGACGGCTGACGCCGGTCCCCAAGATCGGCCGGTAGGGCGTCAGTCGCGCGCTGCGGCCGCGATCATGGATTTTTGCTGCTGATTTGCCCGACGCGTCAGATGTCTTCGGCATCCCCTGGCGGCGATGGGCTACTTTGCATGGGGTTGTTTTCGATGTTTTGGTTGGAAGCGAGACTGGCGCCGGTCTCCCGTCTGCCGGAGACGGGATGGGGCTCGCCGGCCGGAAGGGCCTAGCGGCGGGCGGCGGTCGCCGTCAGCTCCAGCTTGACGCCCGGGCCGAGATCCGCGACGCCGACCGCGGCACGCGCCGGCAGATGTTCCGCGGTGAAATAGCGCTTCCACACCTGGTTGAGCGCCGCCTTGTCGGCGAGATCGATCACGTAGATCGTCACCTGCAGAACACAGGAGAGATCGGAGCCGGCCCCCTCGAGCAGGGTCTTCAACTGGCGAAGCACATCGTCGGCCTGGCCCGCCATGTCGAGCCCGGCATCCTCGGGAACGACGCCGCCGAGATAGAGCACGCCATTATGCTCGACGATCTCGTGGAGCAGTCCTTCATAGGGCAGGGAACGTTTGATCACGATGGCATCCGTATGGCGTGGCGAGTTCTCTAGGCGGAGGACTCGCTTCAATTGGGGGGAAAGCTGGTGCTGCCGGACAGGATTGAACTGTCGACCTCTCCCTTACCAAGGGAGTGCTCTACCACTGAGCTACGGCAGCAAATGCTGGCAAAGAATCGGGCCGCGACACGGGCCCGCCAAGCGGGGCGATGTCTGCCACAAGCCCCCCTTCTGCGCAAGCGCGCATGCCCCGCGAAATCGATAAATTGCCCCGGTTGCGTGCCCGAAGCGGCCAATTTGACCCGAAATGACCCGCTTTGGGGCGATTTGGTTCCGGAAGAAATCCCCAGCCAACTGGCCAGTTGGCCGCAACCCTGAATTCGACCAATTCTGGCCGCTTCGTTGCTTCGGCCGGCCACCTGCCCTTGAGCTGTCCTCGCGCGATGGCATTCTGCCGTCGATCATGATGATGGGCCCGTGATGACCGAAGACAACGACAAGACGCGATCGGCGGAATCCCGGCAGGATCGGCTGAAGTCGGCGCTGCGCGAGAATCTGAAGCGGCGCAAGGCGCAGGCGCGCGAGCGCGCCGAGGCGGCCGATCCTTCGCAGGAGGACGAACCGACCCCGGATCAGGAGATCGGCGGAAAGGCCGGCGGCTAGATCTTTTGGAATGAGTGAGAGCGGTGATGGCGCAGGACGAACCGGAACGAACCGACAGGGACACGCTGATCTCGCGCTTCTCCCGCCCCGAGCAGACCTTTCCGACGCTGACGCCGGCCGAGATCGAGCGCCTGCGCCAATTCGGCGAGATCAGGTATTACAAGAGCGGCGATCTGCTGTTCGAGACCGGCAAGCGCGGGCCGGGCATGTTCGTCGTGCTGTCGGGCCACGTCGCCATCACCCAGCGCGACGGGCTCGGTCACGTCACGCCGGTGATCGATCAGGGACCCGGCCAGTTTCTGGCTGAACTCGGCCAGCTCTCCGGGCGGCCGGCGCTGGTCGATGGCCATGCCGACGGCGATGTCGAGACGCTCCTGATCCCACCCGAACGGCTGCGCGCTCTGCTGGTCGCCGAAGCCAATCTTGGTGAGCGCATCATGCGCGCGCTGATCCTGCGCCGGGTCAGCCTGATCCAGGGTGGCGTCGGTGGCCCCGTGCTGATCGGCCCGTCGCATTCGGCCGGTGTGGTGCGCTTGCAGGGCTTTCTCACCCGCAATGGCCAGCCGCATCATCTGCTCGACCCTGATCGCGAACACGATGCGGCCGAGCTGATCGAACGTTATTCGCCCAAGCCCGAGGATTGGCCGCTCGTCGTTACCGCCGACGGCACCGTGCTGCGCAATCCCGGCGAGAGCGAGCTGGCGCGTGCCATCGGCATGATCGGTGGTCCCCGCGGTGAAAAGATCTATGACGTCGCGATCGTCGGCTGCGGACCGGCCGGACTTGCGACCGCGGTCTATGCGGCCTCCGAAGGCCTCTCGGTTGCCGTGCTCGATACGCGCGCCTTCGGCGGCCAGGCCGGCGCCAGCGCGCGCATCGAGAACTATCTCGGCTTTCCGACCGGCATTTCCGGCCAGGCGCTCGCGGGCCGCGCGTTTACACAGGCGCAGAAGTTCGGCGCCGACATCATGATCCCGATGTCGGCGAAGTCGCTGGATTGCTCGCGCAGTGCCGGCACGTTCTCGCTGGCGCTCGACTGCGGCGACACTTTGCGCTCGCGTGCAGTGGTGGTCGCGAGCGGCGCGCGTTACCGCCGGCCGGAAATCGAGAATTTGGAGAAATTCGAGGGCCGCGGCGTCTGGTATTGGGCCTCGCCGGTCGAGGCGCGGCTTTGTTCCGGCGAGGAGGTGGCCCTCGTCGGCGCCGGCAATTCGGCGGGGCAGGCCGCCGTGTTCCTGTCGGGCCACGCGAAGAAGGTGCTGATGATCATCCGCGGCGGCGGCTTAGGGGCCAGCATGTCGCGCTATCTCATCGAGCGCATCGAGGCGACACCGAACATCGAGCTCTTGTTCAACACCGAGATCGTGGCGCTCGAAGGCGACGAGGCCGCGCTGCTGCGACGAATCCGCTGGAAGAGCCGGCTGTCGACCGACGAGGACGCCACCGACGTCCGCAACCTCTTCCTGTTCGTCGGCGCTGATCCCGCGACCAACTGGCTCGACGGCTGCGGCGTGACGCTCGATCGCGGCGGATTCGTCGTCACCGGTGCGCAATCCGAGCAGAACCAGGGCCGGCTCGTTGCGCCGCTCGAAACTTCCGTGCCCGGCGTCTACGCCGTCGGCGATGTGCGCTCCGGCTCGGTCAAGCGCGTCGGCGGCGCCATCGGCGAAGGCGCGCAGGTCGTGGCATTCCTGCACGGTTTCCTCGGCGATGCCGCGAAACCGGCGCTTTGATCTGTGCTATGGAGCGCTCTCGCTCTCATCCTGAGAAGCGCGCCCTTGCGCGCCTCCTCGCCATGAGGGTTTAATGACGAACAAACTTCAAAAACGGGAGGATCAAGATGCCTGCTGACGTTGTCGTGCTCTACAAGACACCCACCGATGCTGCGGCCTTCGACAAATATTATTTCGAGACGCACGTCCCCCTCGCAAAGAAACTTCCCGGACTGAAGAAGTACACGGTCAGCAAAGGCGCGGTCGGGACACCTGCCGGTCCTGCGCCCTACCACCTCATTGCCACACTGACCTTCGATAGCCCCGCTGACATCCAGGCTGCTTTCAAGAGTGCCGAAGGAAAAGCCACGGCCGCCGACGTGCCAAAATTCGCCAGCGGCGGGGTCGAGATGCTGATCCACGAGTTCAAGGAAGTGTGAGGACGGATATCGGTCGGTGCCGCTGACCGATGCCTCTTGATGCAAGCTCGCAAGTTGCGTGCTGGTCGCGTGTGACAGCCGTGCAAAATCAAGGCATGCGTTCGTCGTATCGAACGGCGAACGCATGGCTTAACGCCTGCGTGTCGCGACATCGCATGGTGCAGTCCGATGAGGATCGTAATACCATCCCCGTCTTCTCAATGGGGAGAGTAACCATGGTCCTTGGGTTGAGCCTGCCTGCCTTCACGATGCTCCATGTCATCATCAGCCTGATCGCGATCGCCTCGGGCATCGTCGTGATGTTCGGATTGCTCGGTTCGAAGCGAATGCCGGGCCTCACCGCGATCTTTCTGCTGTTCACGATTCTGACCAGCGCCACCGGCTTCCTGTTTCCGTTCAAGGAGCTGTTGCCGTCGCATATGGTCGGCATCCTCTCGCTGGTTCTGCTCGCGATCGCCTGCATCGCGCTCTATGGCGTGAAGCTCTCCGGTGCCTGGCGGCCGATCTATGTCGTGACGGCGATGATCTCGCTCTATCTCAACGTCTTCGTGCTGATCATCCAGTCGTTCCTCAAGGTGCCCGCATTGGCGGCACTGGCGCCGGCCGTGCCGCCGGCTCCGCCGTCCGGCCCGGTGTTCGCGGTCGTGCAGGGCATCGTGCTGGTGTTCTTCGTGCTCGTGATCATCGGCGCCTGGCGCCGCTTCAGGCCGATGGCTTTCGCTTGATTGTTTTCGTCATTCCGGGGCGACGCGGAGCGTCGAACCCGGAATCTCGTTCGACAACATCTAGATTCCGGGTTCGCGCTTAAGCGCGCCCCGGAATGACTCAAAAAAAATGCAAGAAGGAGCAATCATGCCCACCATCATCACCAAAGACGGCGTCGATATCTTCTTCAAGGACTGGGGCAAGGGCCAGCCGATCGTGTTCAGCCATGGCTGGCCGCTGTCGTCGGACGACTGGGATGCCCAGATGCTGTTCTTCCTCAACCATGGCTACCGCGTCGTCGCCCATGACCGCCGTGGTCACGGCCGCTCGAGCCAGGTCGCCGACGGCCACGACATGGACCACTATGCCGATGATCTCGCTGCACTCACCGCGCATCTCGATCTGAAGAACGCCATTCACGTCGGCCATTCCACCGGTGGCGGCGAGGTCGTGCACTACATCGCCCGTCACGGCGAAAGCCGCGTGGCGAAGGCTGCAATCCTCTCGGCGGTGCCGCCGCTGATGGTGCAGACGCCGGCCAATCCCGGCGGCCTGCCCAAGGAGGTGTTTGACGGACTGCAGGCGCAACTCGCGGCCAGCCGTTCGCAATTCTATCGTGATCTGCCGGCCGGCCCGTTCTATGGCTACAATCGTCCCGGCGCAAAGCCGTCGGAAGCGGTGATCCAGAACTGGTGGCGTCAGGGCATGATGGGCGGTGCGAAAGCGCATTACGACGGCGTCGTCGCCTTCTCGCAGACCGACTTCACCGAGGATCTGAAGAAGATCAACGTGCCCGTTCTCGTCATGCACGGCGACGACGACCAGATCGTGCCTTACGCCGACTCCGCGCCGCTCTCGGCCAAGCTTCTGAAGAACGGCACGCTGAAAACGTATAAGGGCTTCCCGCACGGCATGCCGACCACCGAAGCCGAAACCATCAACGCCGACCTGCTGGCGTTTTTTGACGGGGCGGCCGGGTAGTCTCTCGGAAACCGCCTCGGTCCGGCTGCGTTGAGGCGCAGCCCCGCGACGTCCATGAGAGGTGTAGGCCGATGCCGCCGCAGCTCAAGCTGATTGCTCTCGATGCCGACGACCTCGCCGTCATCTCCACCCATGTGCAGGACGCGCGGGTGCAGACCTCCGACATCATCTGGCGGCAGGGCGAGAAGCGGCTGGTGGTCGGCATGAACCGGCTGGATTGGGAGCAGACGCTGGACGGCGAGACCGCGCCGCGCCGGCTGGTCTCCGCGCTCCGCTTCGACCGCGTGCTCGCCTGCAAATCGCGCAATATCGACCTCGCCGCACCCGAGAGGGTCTTGGACCTCGTCGGTATCGAGTTTCACGGCCAAAACGCGCCCGGGGGCAGCGCGCTGCTCCTGTTCGCCCATGGCGGCGCGATCCGGCTCGACGTCGAATGCCTGGAATGCGAGCTGACCGATCTGGGCATGGATGAGCTGGGAACGGGGGAGGGTGGGGAGGCGGCGTAAAGGGGGCAGGGCGGTGCACGTACTCCGGTGTCGTCCTGGCGAAAGCCAGGACCCATTACCACCGGTGGCCGTGATGGATCGAACCGGGGCCCACATCTCGTTTCAATAACAAGGACTTGGGATAATGGGTCCTGGCTTTCGCCAGGACGACGTCAAGCCAGGACGAGGGCGGATTGCCAAGGGTTGACGGCGGTGGCCCGCCGCGCCATTGAGCAGGGGACCTAGTGACGCCGATCCACCCCCAAAGACCAGCCAAAGACCGTCGCAACATGCCCATTCGCCTCGACCGCAGCAGCGCCGATTTCGACCAGCGATTTGCGGCCTTCCTCGCCGCCAAGCGCGAGGTCTCGGCCGACGTCGAGGCCGCCGCGCGCGCCATCGTCGATGATGTGGCAAGGCGCGGCGATGCCGCGCTGATCGAGGCGACGCGCAAGTTCGACCGGCTCGAGCTCGATGCGGGCTCCCTGCGCGTCTCGGCGGCTGACATCGAGGCCGCGACAAAAGCCTGCGATGCCGCAACGCTGGATGCGCTCAAGCTCGCCCGCGACCGCATCGAGACCTATCACGCGCGTCAACTGCCGAAGGATGAGCGCTTCACCGATTCGCTCGGCGTCGAGCTCGGCTGGCGCTACACGGCGATCGAATCGGCCGGCCTCTACGTGCCCGGCGGTACCGCGGCCTATCCGTCCTCGGTGCTGATGAATGCGGTGCCGGCGAAGGTTGCCGGCGTTGCGCGCCTCGTGATGGTGGTGCCGGCGCCCGAAGGCAAGCTCAATCCGCTGGTGCTGGCGGCCGCCCATCTCGGCGGCGTCAGCGAGATCTATCGCGTCGGCGGCGCGCAGGCCGTCGCCGCGCTCGCCCATGGCACCGCGACGATCGCGCCGGTCGCAAAAATCGTCGGCCCCGGCAACGCCTATGTCGCCGCCGCCAAACGGCTGGTGTTCGGCAAGGTCGGCATCGACATGATCGCAGGTCCCTCCGAAGTGCTGGTCATCGCCGACGACACCGGCAATGCCGACTGGATCGCCGCCGACCTGTTGGCCCAGGCCGAGCATGATTCGAGCGCGCAGTCGATCCTCATCACCGATAGCGCGCGGCTCGCCGCCGATGTCGAAGCGGCGGTCGAAGCGCAGTTGAAGACGCTGCCGCGCGCGGCGATCGCCGGCGCCTCCTGGGCCGATTTCGGTGCCGTCATCATGGTGAAGACCCTCGAAGAAGCCATCCCGCTCGCGGACGCCATCGCCGCCGAGCATCTCGAGGTCATGACGAGGGACGCGGACGCGCTCGCAGGCCGGATCCGCAATGCTGGCGCCGTGTTCCTTGGGCCGCACACGCCGGAAGCGATCGGCGACTATGTCGGCGGCTCCAACCACGTGCTGCCGACCGCGCGTTCGGCGCGCTTTTCCTCGGGGCTTTCGGTGCACGACTTCATGAAGCGCACCTCGATCCTTAAGTGCGGCCCCGATCAACTCCGTGCGCTCGGGCCCGCCGCGATGACGCTCGGCAAAGCGGAAGGGCTGGACGCCCATGCGCGTTCGGTGGGATTGCGCCTCAATCTGTCATGAACAAGCCCGCACAGGACGACACGCAGAATCGCATCGTCGGCGTCACGCTCGACGAGGAATCGATCGGCCGCTCCGGGCCGGACATCGAGCATGAGCGCGCGATCGCGATCTACGATCTGATCGAGCAGAACCTGTTCGCGCCGGAAGGAGCCGACGGCCAGGGCCCGTTCACGCTGCATATCGGCATCACCGGCAACCGCTTGATGTTCGACATCCGCCGCGGGGACGGCACGCCCGTGGTCGCGCATCTGTTGTCGCTGACGCCATTCCGTCGGATCGTGAAGGACTATTTCATGATCTGCGACAGCTACTACCAGGCGATCCGGACCGCGACGCCGGACAAGATCGAGGCCATCGACATGGGCCGCCGCGGCATCCATGACGAGGGATCGCGCACGCTCCAGGAGCGGCTGAAGGGCAAGGTGCGGGTCGATTTCGAGACCTCGCGCCGGCTGTTCACGCTCATCACCGTCCTTCATTGGAAAGGCTAGGGCATGGCCCGGAAAAGTGTGCAGCGGTTTTCCGATAAGGCCATGCCCTCTACTAAAGAAGGCTAACGGATGGCAGCGGCGCCCCCACGCGCACGCGATTCGCAATCGGTGCTGTTTGCCTGCGCGCTGAACAGCGTGCGCTCGCCGATGGCCGAAAGCCTGTTGCAGCACATGTTTCCGCAGGCCCTCTACGTCAAATCCGCCGGCGCCAGGAAGGGCGAGCTCGATCCCTTTGCGGTCGCCGTGATGGCCGAGCTCGGGCAGGACATCTCCACCCACAAGCCGCAGACCTTCGAGGAGCTGGAGGACTGGGAGGGGCTGAATTTCGACCTCATCATCACGCTGTCGCCCGAAGCGCATCACAAGGCGCTGGAGCTGACGCGCACGCTCGCCGCCGACGTCGAATACTGGCCGACGCACGATCCGACCGGCACTGAAGGCAGCCGCGACCAGAAGCTCGCCGCCTACCGCGAAGTCTGCGATCAGCTCCTCCTGCGCATCCGCAAGCGCTTTGCGAAGGCGGGCGCGGCGAGCGGGTGAGGCGAAGCGACGTAACACCGGCGTCACAGACCGCAGGCACATGCATCTGAAGTCCGGTCGAATCGCTTAAGTCCGGGTTCCCGGGTTGTGAAACCGGCCCCCTTCCGATAGGTTCCGCGCGCAATTCACCCGCTGCTTCGTCCCCCAAAACAACTGATGCTCGGCCGCCCCAAATTCGTTCTTGCCTCCGGTTCGCCACGGCGCCTGTCGCTGCTCAATCAGGCCGGCATCGAGCCTGATGCCTTGCGGCCGGCCGATGTCGACGAGACGCCGAAGCGGGGCGAGCTGCCGCGCGCCTGCGCCAATCGCCTCGCCCGGGCAAAAGCCGATGCGGCGCTCAAATCGGTACAGCTCGACGACGAGCTGCGCGGGGCCTTCATCCTCTCCGCCGACACCGTGGTCGCGGTCGGCCGCCGCATCCTGCCCAAGGCCCATCTGGTCGATGAGGCCGCGCAGTGCCTGCGGCTCCTGTCGGGCCGCAACCACCGCGTCTATACCGCGATCACCCTGGTCACCCCGCGCGAGGCCTTCCGCCAGCGCCTGGTCGAGACCCGCGTCCGTTTCAAGCGCCTCTCCGAGGATGACATCCAGGCCTATATCGGCTCCGGCGAATGGCGCGGCAAAGCCGGCGGCTACGCCGTGCAGGGCATCGCCGGTTCCTTCGTGGTCAAGATGGTTGGCTCCTACACCAACGTGGTCGGCCTGCCGCTCTACGAGACCACCACGCTGCTGGGCGGCGAAGGCTTCCCCATCCGCTTCGGCTGGCTCAACGCCGTCGGCGTCTGACGCCTTCCCACAAAACCTCGAAAACAACCCCATGCAAAGTAGAACGGCCTGGCTGGCGGGGCCCCCTTGCGCGGGGGTGCCGCGAGTCCCGCTGCGCCCGTCCAGGAACCCCACCGCCCACGCCCTCCTATCCCCGGACTTCGTGTAGGCTCACCCCATGGACGACCAAGTCAAAAAGCCGCTTCCCCCGCTCAAGACCTGCCCGATCTGCGGCAAGCCGCAGTCCCAGGCCACCCGCCCGTTCTGCTCCTCGCGCTGCCGCGACGTCGACCTCAACCGCTGGCTCAAGGGCTCCTACGTCATCCCCGGCCGCGACGACGGAACCGACGATGTCGAATAATACAGTATTATCATACGGTTATACGGCGTGAGCGAGGCGACTAGCGGCTCCATCCCCGCGCCGCCCAACCTTGTACACAGCCGGGCCGCGCCCGGCGAAGCCAAAGGCGAAGCGTGGGTGGACAGGCCGCCTTCAGCCCACTATAAACCGCCCGCTCGATGGGCCTTGGCCCCTCTCTTGGAGCACGCCCAGGTAGCTCAGTTGGTAGAGCATGCGACTGAAAATCGCAGTGTCGGTGGTTCGATTCCGCCCCTGGGCACCACGGCTCCTCTGAGAGCCTGATACCCAAAGCAATTAGCAAATTCAAAAGCTTATTCATTGGCCCAGCCTCTTCCGGTGGCTCAAATATCGGAGGGCGAGCTTGATGAAATTGTGCACCACCATCGACGTCTCGTCCGCCCTGAACACCAGAAACACGTCGGCTGCAGGCGGTGAGGGCCTGATCGGACGAAACGCGATATCGGCTGTCGTGAAACGCGCAATCGACTGCGGTACGAGCGCGACACCGAAGCCCGCCGCAATCAGGCTCGGGATCGACTGAGCGTCGACGACTTGCTGCGAAACTTTCGGCAGGAAGCCGGCATCGACACAACACGTCTGCACATAGCGCGCGAAATCGGAGCTGTCGGGATCCAGAATGACGTGATCTTCCGACGCCAGTTCGCCGAGGGCGACGCGCTTGCGTTTCGCCAGCCGATGGGTGCGGGGAACTGCGAGAACGACCTCTTCCCGCCATGCCAGCTTGCTGGTTAGGTCGCGTTCGCCGGGAATACCGCGAATGAGCGAGATATTGGTCGTCCGGTTGAGAAGGGCCGCGATCTGCAGCGCCGGCGCCTGCTCATGCACCGTCATCCTGACCAATGGCGCGACCTCCCGATAGGCCGCCAGCAGCTCCGCAAGACGGCCACGCAGGATGGAGCCGGTTGCCCCAAGATCCAGCGTTCCGATCAGGCCGGCGCCGATCGAGCGCACCTCGTCCTCCGCGGATTTGACCTGTTGCAGGATGGCGCGCCCTCGCAACAGCATTGCTTCACCGGCCTGCGTCAGCTCGACCTTGCGGCTCGTCCTGTAGAGCAACTGGGTGCCGAGTTCGGCCTCGAGGGCCTGGATGTGTTGGCTGAGTGGCGGCTGCGAGATGTTCAGCCGCCGAGCAGCGAGGGTGAAGCTGCGCTCTTCGGCCACCGCAATGAAGTACCTGACCTGGCGAAGATCCATAGCGAAAACCTATCAATCGTGTCGTTCTATATATTGGACTTGGTGCCGGGCCTGGTCAACGAATGACCGATTGAGCGTTCGTCCGCCCTGCAAGCGGCGTATGGCTCCGTACGCAGCAGCGTCACGTCGCCGCCAATGACAAGAATGGCAGAGGCTCAAGCCCACCAAGCCAGACAAACGGGAAGCCCAGCGAGCGAGGAAAGCCATGCCCAAGTTTTTCATGCCCAGAATCTTCAAGTCACTCTTCTTCCAAGTCGTCGTCGCACTCGCGCTCGGCATTGCTCTCGGTATGGCCTATCCGGACACGGCATTGCAGATGAAGCCACTGGGCGACGGCTTCATCAAACTCATCAAGATGCTGGTGCCCGTCATCGTGTTCTGCGTCGTGGTGCAGGGAATTTCAGCGGCCGGAGACCTTTCGAAGGTGGGAAGGGTCGGCATTCGCGCGCTGCTCTATTTCGAGGTCGTTACCACCATCGCCTTGATGTTCGGCATTGCGCTTGCCTATTATTTTCAGCCGGGCGCCGGAATGAACATCGATCCCAGCACGCTGGACGCCAAGGCGCTGAGCGGGTTCAGCCAGACCGCGGCTCAGGTCGCCGGCGGTGGCGTTTCCGAATTCCTGATGAAGCTCATTCCCTCGACGATCGTCGGCGCTTTCAGCTCCGGCGACGTCCTGCAGGTCCTGATCGTCTCGATCATGTTTGGTTGTGCGGTGTCATTGTGCGGTGAGCGCGCAAGGCCGGTCGTCGATTTCATCGAACGCGTGAACGAGATCATCTTCAAGATGATGAACTTCGTCGTCCGGCTCGCTCCGATCGGGGTCTTCGGTGCGATCGCATTCACCGTCGGGAAGTACGGCATTGGTTCGCTCAAGCAGCTCGGTGGCCTCGTCGGCTTGTTCTATCTGGCAGTGATCCTCTTCGTGGTGATCGTTCTCGGAACGATCATGCGGCTGTCCGGCTTCAGCCTGTTCAAGCTGCTCGCCTATCTGCGCGAAGAGCTGATGATCGTTCTCGGCACGGCCGCGGGCGACAGCGTGCTTCCGCAGACCATGCGCAAGCTCGAACTGCTCGGGATCAAGCGATCGACCGTCGGCCTCGTCATCCCGACCGGGTACTCGTTCAACCTGGATGCGTTCTCGATCTATCTGACACTGGCGGCGGTCTTTATCGCGCAGGCAACCAACACTCCGCTTGCCATAGGCGATCTTCTTGCGATCCTCGGCGTCGCGTTGCTCACCTCCAAGGGGGCTCATGGCGTTCCGGGCTCGGCCATTGTCGTCCTCGCCGCGACGCTATCAGCGATTCCGGCCATCCCGGCGATCGGGTTGGTGCTGATCTTGTCGGTGGACTGGTTCATCGGCATTGCTCGCGCGCTCGGCAATTATGTCGGAAACTGCGTTGCGACGGTCGTTGTCGCCTCATGGGAAGGCGACCTCGATCGCGCCAAGGCGCGTCGCATCCTGAACGGTGAGATCGATCCGTCAGGCGAGGCTTTGCAGGCCGAACCGGCGGGCGTGAATGCTCCCGTCGCGGGCCTGCAGACGCTTTGAACGCCGAAACTTTTGAGGTGGCGATGGCGATACTTTCGATTGAGCCCCTGACGAAGCAGGCATTCGCGCCGTTCGGCCAAGTCATCGAAACGGAAGGGGCGATCCCCCTGTCGATCAACCAGGGCTATGCCAGGCGTTTCAACGACCTCGCCAATATCGACGTCGCCGCGGAAGGCGGACAGGTCAACATCAGCTGGTTTGTCGCTTCGCTGCGCCCTGCGCCGATTGAAATTCGCCTGATGGAGCGCCATCCGCTTGGAAGCCAGATGTTCATGCCGCTCGGCGGCGTGGATTGGCTGGCCGTCGTTTGCACCGACCCCCGCAATGCCGCGAGTTATCGGGCATTCGCGGCGACGGGGCATCAGGGCGTGAACTATGCGAGAGACTGCTGGCACCACCCGCTCCTCGTTCTCAAGGACGCAAGTCCGTTCCTTGTGGTCGACCGAAAGGGCGGTGGGAACAATCTCGAAGAATATTGGCTGGACGAGACAATGCGGCTCGATCTGATGCCTGATTACAATTCCGGAGCTTAGTCGGTGCGCCAACGCAAGTTGCCCCGCCGCACCGGTTATTTTCACGAGGCCCAAAGATGTCGTCGCGAACGTATCACGTACCGCAGGGCGGTCTGCCGCCGCAGACGGATCTTCTGAGCGGCCGTGCGGTCTTTACGAACGCATACGCCGTTATTCCGAGCGGCGTGCAACGCGATATCGTCGTCAGTCATCTGCCGCATTGGGACAACACGCGTGTCTGGGTCCTGGCGCGGCCGCTCTCGGGCTTCGCCGAGACGTTCTCCCATTATCTGATGGAGATCGCGCCGGCTGGAGGGAGTGACATCCCCGAGCCAAACAAGGACGCCGAGGGGGCTCTGTTCGTCGCGGGCGGCCAGGTCATCCTCAAACTGGCAGGCAGGGAAAAAGAGCTGAGGGCCGGCGGCTTCGCCTATGTGCCGCCTGGTTGCGACTGGAGCCTGCGCAATTGCGGTCCGGGCCCGGCCCAGCTTCACTGGATCCGCAAGCTGTACCAGCGCGTGCCGGGGTTGGCCGAGCCCGAGGCGATCGTGACCAACGAAGACTCGATCGCACCGGTGCCGATGCCGAACACGGAGGGGAGGTGGGCCACAACGCGCTTCATTGATCCGGCCGACATGCGGCATGACATGCACATCAACATCGTGACGTTCGAGCCGGGGGCGACGATCCCCTTTACCGAGACGCACGTCATGGAACACGGGCTGTATGTGCTCGAAGGCAAGGCGGTTTACCGCCTCAATCGCGATTGGGTGGAAGTGGAGGCCGGAGACTATATGTGGCTGCGCGCGTTTTGCCCGCAGGCCTGCTACGCAGGAGGCCCCGGCCGGTTCCGCTATCTTCTTTACAAGGACGTCAATCGGCACATGAATCTGCGGCAGGGCGCGCCGCTGATTTAATCTTGCGTGCGTTGGCCGCCCGCTCGATGGGCTTTGGCCTCTCTTGGAGCACGCCCAGGTGGCGCAGTTGGTAGAGCATGCGACTGAAAATCGCAGTGTCGGTGGTTCGATTCCGCCCCTGGGCACTAAATTTCCCATCGTCCGTAACAAAACTGCGAACCCCCGCTTCTCCAGATGCAGCCGCAGAGCGGACATCTTCGCTTAGCTGGCGTTTGTTGCAGTTGGTGGTGGCACGTTGCGCATGGTCGAGCCGGGCCGTAATTCGAGGGCTCTTTTCTATCGTCGCTCTGGTGTGGTCGATTCGTCCCATTTGCTGATAGGCCGCCGCCAGCGGCATATATGTGCGACCGCTGGCTGACGACTTCAGCAGCCAGGGCACAGCGCCCCCGGCGCGGCCCATCGGCAGATTGGCCCAGCCTGCGCCGATCATCCCCATGCCAAGGAGCAAGACCTGCGGCGTGTCAAAGCGGTCCGCTTGCTTGAGGGGCGCCAGCGCATCCTCGAAGCGACCCGTTCTAATTTGCGCAAGGCCGACATGATACAGCGCGATCCCGTTCCATCGATCGAAGCTCAAGGCTCGCGCTGCCCAGGCAATATCCGAAATTTCGGCAATAGAAGCGGGCTGAAACGCAAATATCAGAAAAGCTTCAGAAAGTAACCGTCCCCCTTTCAGGACACCGACGCCCCGTGGGTGGCTAACTGCCGACCATTGGCCGGCGACTCACATCTCCGCCGGCAAGATTCAATTGCAAAGGCGATGTCGACCGGCAGAAAGCCCGGCATCTCCGGGAACGGATCAGGCGGTCTTACGGTGCGTATCATTTCAACCGGAACAGGTTTCGATCGGCGTTCGCCGGCTCCATTGACGCCAATTCAGCCGACCGGCCACCAGAGCCGGCTCGGCTGGATGGCCGGCGTCGCATCCATCATCATTCTGGCGGCACCGGCACCTTCCTACGCCCAGTCGATCGGGCAAAACGGCGGCAACGGCGGTAACGCACCGAACCGCAGCACCCCGGGTGGCGGCGGGGCTGCGGGTCTCGCCGGCGACGGGACTTCAACGGGCGGTGGCGGTGGCAGCGGAGGGACCGGCGGGAACGGCAATGGCGGCGGCGGCGGTGGGTCCGACAACGGCGGCGGCGGTGGCAGCGCCTCCTCTCAGGGAGCGGGCGGCGGCGGCGGCGGCGCTGGCGGCGCCGGCACCACGGTCAGTGCCACCGGCACGACGACGATCAGCGTCGGAGCAACAGGCGGCAACGGCGGCACCGGCGGCTCGGGCATCATCAACTTCTCCTTTCCGTCGTCCATCGGCGGCGGCGGTGGTGGTGGCGGCGGCGGCAGCGGAATCGTTGTGAACGGCGCTAACACCGGTGTCGCTCTCACCGTGAATGGTGGTGTCACCGTACAGGGCGGTGATGGCGGTGTCGGCGGTATTGGAGTCACCGGCGGCAGCTATACCGGCGCTGCCGGCGCCGGCGGCAACGGCGGCAACGGCATCACGGTGACCAACGCCAACGGGGCCGCAATCACCAACAACGGCACGATTTCGGCGGGGAGCGGCGGGCTGGGCGGCGACGCCGCCGGCTATTCCAACGTCGGAGCGAGAGGGGCCACGGGCTATGGCATCGTCGGACAAAACCTGACGATCATCAATGCGGGAGCCATTTCCGGCAGCACCGCAATCTACTTCACGGGCGGCACCAACAGCCTCGAGCTGCGGGCTGGCTCCAGCATCAGCGGCAACGTCGTCGGCAACGGCACCAGCGCGCTGGTGCTCGGCGGCACCACCGACAGTTCGTTCGACCTGTCGCAACTCGGCTCGCAATATCAGAATTTCACGCAGTTCAACAAATCAGGATCCAGCACCTGGACGCTGTCGAACGCCTCGAGTGCCACCACCCAGGCCTGGACGGTGACGTCGGGAACGCTGAACCTGACGGGCGCCACCGCAACCGCCACCACGATCAACAATTCCGGCACCATCGGCGTCGACGGCACCAGCACGCTGACGGCCACGACCGGTATCACCAACAGCGGCGTCATCACCGTGGCGCAGGGCGGCACCGTCAATGACGATCTCGACAACACCGGCACCGTCACCAACAGCGGCGCCTACAACGCCAGGGTCAATACCAACACCGGCACCATCACCAACACCTCGACGGGAGTATGGACCGGCGACATCGCCAGCAACGGCGCTGGCGGCGCCATTTACAACAATGGCGTCTGGATCGGAAATGCGACCAACGACAGCGGCTTGCTAAGCAACGCCGGCACCTGGACCGGCACGATTTCGAATGCCGGCACCTTCGTCAACCAGAGTACCGGCACGGTATCGGGCCTGTTCACCAACACCGCTGGCACGGCGTCCAACGCCGGCCAGCTCAACGGCGGCGCGACAGTGACCGGCGGCTCGGTCGTCAACAACAACCTGATTGCCGGTCCCGTCGACATCTCCGGCACCGGCACCGTCGACAATAACGCGACCATCACCGGCGTGGTCAACAATGCGGCGACGTTCAACAACAACGCGGGTGGCACAGTATCCGGCCTGCTGACCAACACCGCGGGAACGACGACTAACAACGGCCAGCTCAACGGCGGCGCCACCATCACCGGCGGCTCGGTCGTCAACAACAACCTGATTGCCGGCACCGTCGACATCTCCGGCACCGGCACCGTCGACAATAACGCGACCATCACCGGCGTGGTCAACAATGCGGCGACGTTCCACAACAACGCCGGCGGCACGGTATCCGGCTTGCTGACCAATACCGCGGGCACGACGACCAACGCCGGTCAGCTCAATGGCGGCGCGACAGTGACCGGCGGCTCGGTCGTCAACAACAATCTGATTGTGGGAACGGTGGCGATTTCCGGCACCGGCAGCGTCGACAATAACGGGGCCATCACCGGCGTGGTCAACAATGCGGCGACGTTCAACAACAACAACGCCGGCGGCATGGTATCCGGCCTGCTGACCAACACCGCGGGGACGACGACCAACAGCGGCCAGCTCAACGGCGGCGCCACCGTGACCGGCGGCACGCTGACGACATCAGGCACCATCACAGGCGGCCTCACCAACAGCGCGACCGTCAATGCCAATGGCGGCGCCATCAACGGCCCGATCGCGAATAATGCCGGCGGCATATTCAATGTCGGCGGCACTGTCACGAGCGATTCGACCTTCGCCAATGCCAACGGCGCGACATTGGCGATTGGCACTGCCGGCAACTACACGCTCCAGGGGTTACTGACCAACAGCGGCGTCATCACCGTTGCCAATGGCGGGCAATTGACCGCTGTCGTCGGCGGCATCACCAACAACGCAGGCGGATCGATCACGGTCGCCGCCGGTGGCAGCGTGACCGACGATCTCAACAATGCGGGCAGCGTGAGCAACGGCGGCACTTATGCCGCCAACGTCGCCACCAACACCGGCAGCATCACCAACAATTCCATTTGGACCGGCAATGTCGTTTCCAACGCCGGGACCATCACCAACAATCTGACCTGGACCGGCACTGTCAACAACGCCGGCACGTTCAACAACGGCGCCGGCGCAACAGTGTCGGGCCTGTTGACCAACAGCGCGGGCACGACGACCAACGCCGGCCAGCTCAACGGCGGCGCGACAGCGACGGGCGGCTCAATCGTCAACAACAACCTGATTGCCGGAACGGTGGCGATTTCCGGCACCGGCACCGTCGACAACAACGCGACCATCACCGGCGTGGTCAACAATGCGGCAACGTTCAACAACAACGCTGGCGGCACGGTATCCGGCCTGCTGACCAACACCGCGGGCACGACGACTAACGCTGGCCAGCTCAACGGCGGCGCCACGGTGACCGGCGGCACGCTGACGACGTCAGGCACCATCACAGGCGGCCTCACCAACAGTGCGACCGTCAACGCCAATGGCGGTGCCATCAATGGCGCGATCGCCAACAATGCCGGCGGCACGTTCAATGTCGGTAGCACCGTGACCAGCGATTCGACCTTCGCCAATGCCAACGGCGCGACATTGGCGATTGGCACTGCCGGCAACTACACGCTCCAGGGGTTACTGACCAACAGCGGCGTCATCACCGTTGCCAATGGCGGGCAATTGACCGCTGTCGTCGGCGGCATCACCAACAGCGCTGGCGGCACGATCACGGTCGCCGCCGGTGGCAGCGTGACCGACGATCTCAACAATGCGGGCAGCGTGAGCAACGGCGGCACTTATGCCGCCAACGTTGCCACCAACACCGGCAGCATCACCAACAATTCCATTTGGATCGGCAATGTCGTTTCCAACGCCGGGACCATCACCAACAATCTGACCTGGACCGGCACTGTCAACAACGCCGGCACGTTCAACAACAGCGCCGGCGCAACGGTATCGGGTCTCCTGACCAACAGTGGCACGACCAACAATGCGGGAACGCTGAGCGGAGGCCTCACCAATACCGCCGGGGTCACCAACAACACCGGTACGATCAATGGCCAGGTCACGATCACGGGTGGCGCGCTGACCGGCAACGGCACCGTGGCAAACCTCTCGGTCGCCAGCGGTGGCACCTTTGCGCCCGGCACCGGCGTGGCAGGCACCTCGACCACGGTGACCGGGAGCTTGGCCCTCGCTTCCGGCGCGATCTATCTGGTGCAGATCAATCCTTCGACCGCCTCGTTCGCCAGCGTGTCAGGCACGGCGACGCTCGGCAATGCCACGCTGAATGCGGTTTATGCCAGCGGCAGTTATGTTGCGAAGCAGTACACCATCCTGACCGCCGCGGGCGGCGTCAGCGGCACGTTCAATTCGGTCGCGAATACCAACCTGCCGACGAACTTCCACGCAACGCTGAGCTACGATTCGACCCACGCCTATCTCAACCTGCTGCTGAACTTCGCCATCCCGACCGGCCTCAACGGCAATGCGCAGAACGTCGGCAACGCGCTCACCAACTACTTCAACAGCACCGGCGGCATTCCGATGGTGTACAGCGCGCTGTCCGCAGGGGGTCTGACGCAAGCGTCCGGGCAATCCGCCACGGGCTCACAGCAGGCCACCTTCAACGCGATGACCCAGTTCATGGGCGTGATGACCGATCCCTTCATGAGCGAACGTGGCGATCCGGTTTCGTCCTCGAACGGAGCATCGCAATTCACTGACGACAGCGCGACAGTTTCAGTGAAGACCGGCGCCGAGCGCGAGGCTTACGCCGCGATCTATCAAAAGGCACCGGCGCCAGCCTTCGCGCAGCGCTGGAGCGTTTGGGCGGCAGGTTATGGCGGCGCGCAGACCACCGATGGCAGCGTCACCGCCGGATCAAACACGGCCACCAGCCGCATCTACGGCACCGCCGTCGGTGCCGACTATCGCATCTCGCCCTATACGCTGGCCGGTTTCGCGCTGGCCGGCGGCGGCACTAATTTTGTCGTCAATGGATTGGGCAGCGGACGTTCCGACCTGTTCCAGGCCGGCGCCTATTTGCGCCACACCGTCGGCGCCGCCTACATCACCGCGGCGTTGGCCTATGGCTGGCAGTCCGTCACCACCGACCGTACCGTGACCGTGGCCGGCATCGATCGCCTGCATGCGGCGTTCAACGCCAATGCCTTCTCGGGCCGCCTCGAAGGCGGCACTCGCTTTGTCGCGCCATGGATGGGCGGCATCGGCCTCACGCCCTATGCCGCCGCACAGTTCACGACCTTCGGTCTGCCCGCCTATGCGGAAGGCGTTCTCTCCGGCGCCAATACCTTCGCGCTCGCCTATGGCGCGAGGGATGTCACCGACAGCCGCAGCGAGCTCGGTTTGCGCGGCGACAAGTCATTTGCGATCGGCGATGCGATCCTGACACTGCGCGGTCGGGCCGCGTGGGCGCATGATTTCAATCCCGACCGCGCCGTCTCCGCGACCTTCCAGGCATTGCCCGGCGCAAGCTTCGTCGTGAACGGCGCGGCGCAAGCGTCCGACTCGGCGCTGACCACGGCGTCCGCCGAACTGAAGTGGACCAACGGCTGGTCAGCCGCTGCGACCTTCGAAGGCGAGTTCTCCAACGTCACCCGAAGCTACGCCGGAAAAGGAATAGTGCGATATGCATGGTAGCGGGTGCTCGAATTGCATCGCCGACCTGCGCATGAATAGCCCATGGGGCGCATAACGAGATTATACTGCAATCTCAGGTGGTTCGATTCCCGATCTGACGCCACATGAAGCGCTAAGGAACGCGGTGAGTAACCGCTAGCGATTCTCACAAGGGTAGGAATCTGGGTAGCGACGAAAATTGAACTGGCGTCCTACCCATCTGATTTGTCCGTGGTTCGATTCCCACCTTTCACAATTCACGCGATCCATTGCAGCCGCGCTCGCGCGTTTCAGACTGCATGAGACGATAAACACATATTAGCTGGCCCGTTTGTGTGTGCGCCTTGCGACTGGCCCTACCACGTGCCGGACAAGGGCTGCTCGTCGGGTGGTGGCGTAGCTGCCACAGGCGCATGGGAAACCGGCGCGAGTGCCGTTTAGGCCAATGGCCAGTGCCGGAACGACCAAGACGGCCATGCTTTGCCCGGTCAATTTGCCTGCGAGGGCTGCTTTGGCCGCAAGACTTTGGGAATCACTGATGAAATCGAAGAGCGGCACGGCGCGGGTGAAGGCGGCCGATTCAACACTTTTCTCCGCCAAAATGGAGGCCGGTCAGTCCCTGACGCGTGCCATGCCGCTTGTGTTGTCGATGGCCGCCTTGGTCGCGATGCCGTCAGGGCCGGCGGTCGCGGCTTGCGTGCAGTCCGGCAGCACGGTGACCTGCAGCGGCGCGACCAACACTGGTTTCGGCACCGGTGTCGAAAACAATCTGGCGCTGACGGTGCAGCCGGGGGCCTCGATCACGGTCGGCACGGCTCAGACGGCGATCAATCTCGGTGCCGGCAACACCGCGGTCAACAATGGCGCCATTGATGTCGGCGACAGCAGTGTCGGCATGCGGGGAATCGACAGTAACGTCTTTACCAATGCCGGCACGATGACGCTCGGCGACAGCGCCATCGGCCTGTACACAGTCGGCATCAACAACGCTCTCTCCAATACCGGGACCATCAGTTCGGCGGCGCAGCATGTCCGTGGGATTGTTGCGCACGGCAGCGGCGGCACGGTGACCAATTCCGGCACGATCACCCTGACCGGCACGGGATCTTATGGCATCGCCGCCGACGTGACAGGCAGCACCATCTCGAATTCCGGCACCATTACGGTCGGCGGCGGCACAGGTGCGAGCGGTGGCGTCGGCGTCTACCTGGACGCTAGCAACAACTTTACCAACACCGGCACGATCACGGCAGTCGGCGCCTTGGGCGGGGGTGTCCTCATCTGGGGTGACGGCAACACCATGACCAACGCCGGCACCATCAGCGCGTCCCAGGCGATCAGTATCGTCGGCAACAATACTACAATCATCAATAATGGCATGATCAAGGGCGGCGCCTCGCTGGGCTCCTACCTCGCCACAACCGGCACCACGATCACCAACAACGGTACGTTGGACGGGCGGATGTTCCTCGCTGGTACCGGCAACAGCCTGACCAATGCCGGGTTGATCACAATCACCGATCCGGGGACGGCGCTTTCGGCGTACAATCTGAGCTTCGGCGGCATGTTCACCCAGACGGCGCAGGGCACGCTGGCTCTGCGCGTCGACAATACCGGCAATTATGACGGTCTGTAGGTAGACCAAGCCAACCTCAACGGCACTTTGCGCACGGTGCTGCAGCCCGGGCTGTACGGGACGACGACGACCTACAAGGACGTCCTGGTGAGCGGCGCCTCCATCAATGGTCAGTTCGCGAGCGTCACCTCGTCGTCGGCTTTCTTCAACGCGGCCGCGACCTATAACGCCGCTTCGGTCGACGTGACCCTGACGCGCCAAAGCTTCGGCGCGGTCGCGGGCGAGACCGCCAACCAGCGCGCGGTCGGCAACGCGCTCGAAGCCGGTTATTCGACCGCACTGACCGGTAGCGCTGCGACGTTCTTTACGCAGCTATTGCAGGCAGGCTCGGTGCGCGTGCTCGACCAGCTCTCGGGCGAGGGCACCAGCGGAACGCAGAACACCGCGTTCAACGCGGGTGCGCTGTTCGGCCAGACCATGGACGGCCAGATGGATGCGTGGCGCGCGGGTCACCGTGGCGAGGTGCCGGGCGCGGGTGCGCTCGGCTACGCCTCGGAACGCCCCGTCACCTCGGCCTTCAACGCGCTCAAGGCGCCGCCGCTGGTGCAGCCGCAATCGAATGCCTGGGCCGCAGGCTTCGGCGCCGGGCAGTCGCTGAGCGGCAACGCGACCACCGGCAGCGCGAGCTTCAACGATCGCATCGCGGGCGGATCGGCCGGCGTCGATCATCTCTTTGGTCCCGACCTGCTCGTCGGCCTCGCCGTCGGCGGCTCCAGCGCGAGCTTCAATGTCGACGATCGCGCCACCTCGGGCCGGGTCGACGGCGCGCATGTCGGCGCCTATGCGATGCAGAAGTTCGGCGCGACTTACGTTTCGGCGCAGCTCGCCTACAGCCATTTCAACAACTCCACCACGCGCTCCATCACCGGCATCGGCGCTGACGAGATCGCCAAGGGATCGTTCGGCAGCGACCAGTTTGGCGGGCGCCTCGAGATCGGTCGCAGCTATGACTTCGGCACCGTCGCGGTGACGCCGTTCGCGGCGCTCCAGGCCGCGCGGCTGTGGCAGGCGGGCTATACCGAGACCAGCGTCGCCGGAGCCGGACCCGGCGTGCTGGGCTTGAGCTACGCGTCGCACAACGTCTCCTCGCTGCCGGTCTTCCTCGGCACCAAGTTCGACGGCCGGTTCAATGTCGGCAACGGCATGATGTGGATGCCGTTCGCCAACCTCGCCTGGGTGCACGAATTCTCGCCGACCCGCGACGTCACAGCGACGTTGATCACGATGCCGGTTCCCGCATTCACCGTCGAAGGCGCGCGCGCCGCGTCCGACGCCGGCCGGGTCGAGGTCGGCTCGCGCCTCGCCCTGAACAGTTGGTCGGAGCTGTCCGCGCGCTTCACCGGCGAATTCTCGAAAGTCAGCCAGAGCTACGCCGGCACGGGATCGCTGAAGGTGAGCTGGTAGGAGGATTGGCCTTAAGCGGCCTCAGCCCGGCTGCTCACGCCAAACGCATTTCGCCGCTTCGCGAAAGTCCGAGGGGCGGCTGCCGAAATGCCGGCGGAAGGCGCGGTGCTGCTCGTCGGGTGGTGGCGTAGCTGCCACAGGCGCATGGGAAACCGGCGCGGGTGCCGTTTAGGCCGTTCGCCGGTGCCGGAACGACCAAGACGGCCGTGCTTGGCCCGGTCAATTTGCACGCGAGGGCTGCTTTGGCCGCAAGACGGGCAAAGACAAGATTTGGGAATCAATGATGAAAACGAGACGTGACGTTAGGCGGATGAAGGCGATGCACCTGCCCCAATCGGCTCTTCGCATGCGACCGCTGACACTCACCGCCTCGTTCCCGCTCTCATTGCTTGCGGCGGTCATGATCCCCTCCGGCCAGGCCGCTGCCGCCTGCGTGCAGTCGGGCAGCACCGTGACCTGCAGCGGGGCAACCAACACCGGCTTCGGCACCGGTGTCGAAAACAATCTGGCGCTGACGGTGCAGTCGGGCGCCTCGATCACGGTCGGCGCAGGCCAGAATGCCGTCAGTCTCGGCGACGGCAACACCGCGGTCAACAATGGCGCCATCTCGGTCGGCGACAATAGCTATGCCATGTTTGGGGGGAGCAGCAACGTCTTCACCAACGCGGGCACGATTTCGATCGGCTCCCATTCCAGGGGCGTGATCGTGCTGGGCAACAACACGGTGTCCAACAGCGGCTCGATCAGCGGGACGGCGGCGTCTGGCAACGGTATTTCTATTCTCAACACCGGCAGCACGGTTATAAATTCCGGTACCATCACCCTGACCGGCGCGAACTCGTACGGCATCTGGGGCAACGGCAACGGCAACACCATCCAGAATTCCGGCAGCATCACCGTCGGCGGCAGCGCCGGTACCGGCGGTGCGGGCGTGATCCTGGACTACAGCAGTACGCTCGGCAACACCGGCACGATCACGGCGGCTGGTTTTCAAGGCACCGGCGTCGTCATGTTTGGCGACGGCAGCACCGTGACCAACGCCGGCACCATCAGCGCGACCGGCGCCGTCGGCATGGCGGTCACTATCGTAAGCATAAACGATACAATCACCAACAATGGCACGATCAAAGGCGGCGTCGACGGCGCCTCGCTGTTCTCCTACGGCACGGGCGGCACCACGATCACCAACAACGGTACGTTGGACGGCAGGATTTATGTTCTTGGCGTCAGCAATAGCCTGACCAATGCCGGGTTGATCACGATCACCGATCCGGGAACGGCGCTTGCGGCGAATAATCTGAACTTCGGGGGCACCTTTACTCAGACGGCGCAGGGCACGCTCGCGCTGCGCGTCGACGCGGCTGGGCTCCACGACGGCATGTGGGTGAACGGTCAGGCCAACCTTGACGGCACCTTGCGCGTCGCGCTGCAGCCGGGGCTCTATCAGTCGTCGACCACCTACACGAATGTCCTCGCGAGTGGCTTGTTGATCCCCGCGGGCAGCACGTCCGTCGTCGGTCAGTTCGCCACCGTCACCTCGTCGTCGGCCTTCTTCAACGCGACCGCGACCTATAACGCCGCTTCCGTCGACGTGACCCTGACGCGCCAAAGCTTCGGTGCAGTTGCAGGCGAGACCCAGAACCAGCGCGCGGTCGGCAACGCGCTCGAAGCCGGTTATTCGACCGCGCTGACCGGTAGCGCTGCGACGTTCTTTACGCAGTTATTGCAGGCAGGCTCCGTGCGCGTGCTCGACCAGCTCTCGGGCGAGGGCACCAGCGGCACGCAAAACACCGCCTTTGCCGCAGGCTCCCTGTTTGGCCAGACCATGGACGGCCAGATGGACGCGTGGCGCACGGGGCACCGCGGCGCCGCGGGCGCGGGTGCGCTTGGCTACGCCTCGGAACGCCCCGTCACCTCGGCGTTCAACGCGCTGAAGGCACCGCCGCTGGTGCAGCCGCAATGGAATGCCTGGGCCGCAGGCTTCGGCGCTGGGCAGTCGCTGAACGGCAACGCGACCACCGGCAGCGCGAGCTTCAACGATCGCATCGCGGGCGGATCGGCCGGCGTCGATCATCTCTTTGGTCCCGACCTGCTCGTCGGCCTCGCCGTCGGCGGCTCCAGCGCGAGCTTCAATGTCGACGATCGCGCCACCTCGGGCCGGGTCGACGGCGCGCATGTCGGCGCCTATGCGATGCAGAAGTTCGGCGCGACTTACGTTTCGGCGCAGCTCGCCTACAGCCATTTCAACAACTCCACCACGCGCACCATCACCGGCATCGGCGCTGACGAGATCGCCAAGGGATCGTTCGGCAGCGACCAGCTCGGCGGGCGGCTCGAGGTCGGCCGCAGCTACGACTTCGCTGCCGTCTCAGTGACGCCGTTCGCCGCCGTGCAGGCCGCGCGTCTCTGGCAGGCCGGTTACACCGAGACCAGCGTCGCGGGCACAGGACCCGGCGTGCTGGGCTTGAGCTACGCTGCGCACAACGTCTCCTCGCTGCCGGTCTTCGTCGGCACCAAGTTCGACGGCCGGTTCAACGTCGGCAACGGCATGATGTGGATGCCGTTCGCCAACGTTGCCTGGGTGCACGAGTTCTCGCCGACCCGCGACGTCACGGCGACGATGATCGCGTTGCCGGTTCCCGCGTTCACCGTCGAAGGCGCGCGCGCGGCCTCCGACGCCGCACGGGTCGAGTTGGGCTCGCGCCTCGCCCTGAACAGCTGGTCGGAGCTGTCCGCGCGTTTCACCGGCGAATTCTCAAGGCTCGGTCAGAGCTATGCCGGCACGGGATCGCTGAAGGTGAGCTGGTGAGGAAGAACCCGTCAAGGCATCGCCAGACAATGCCGCCCGGCAATGGTGGCGCAAGGGCCACGACCAGCCGAGAAACCGCTGCTGTGCGGTATGAGCCGATGCCCCGTTCCGGCCGGACCGAGACAGTTGCGTCTTGTCAGGCCAGTTTGCAAGCGACGGCTGCTTCGATCGCGAGACTTCCGGCGAGATATGGGAATGGCCTGTTAGACAGAGGTCAACGGGCTTGGGTCTTCTCTTTAAACTTAGCTGAAGGATTTGGTATGAAGAAACTGTTGCTCACCTTGGGTGCAATTGCTGCGCTGAGCGCACCGGCAACCGCCGCCGATCTCCCGACGCGGACCTACACCAGGGCACCGGCGATTATTGATCCAGCTTACAACTGGACAGGATTTTATTTGGGAGCGGGATTGGGCTGGCAACGGGACCAGACCGATTGGGAAACGACCGAAATCGGAAATAGAGCTGGCCCCGGTTGTTTGGACAGCGCCCCGCGAAAATTAAGTGGATTCCTGCCGGGTTATGCTGAAGGCGGGGCTTTACGATTTTGCTGTGGCGTCGGGAGGGCGTAAGCCCGACCAGAGCCGCAGCAAAATCGTTGGCGACGATCATGCGGCCGTCACCATCGTTTGCGCGCCGAAGTAAGCCTCGTCGGGCGTGCGTTCGTCAAGGCTCGAGTGAGGACGTCCTCGGTTGTAGAACGCCAGATATTTGGAAATCGATGCTCGCGCCTCGAGCACGCTGTCGTAAGCACGCAGATAGACTTCCTCGTATTTGACAGTGCGCCACAGCCGCTCGACGAACACGTTGTCGCGCCAGGCACCCTTGCCGTCCATGCTGATGGCGATGTTCGCGTCCAGCAGCACGCCGGTGAAGTCGAGGCTGGTGAACTGGCTACCCTGATCCGTGTTGAAGATCTCGGGCCTGCCGTGCTTCGCCAACGCCTCCTGGAGCGCTTCGACGCAGAATATCGTCTCCATCGTGATCGATACGCGATGGACCAACACCCGTCGGCTGAACACATCGACGACCGCCGCGAGGTAGACGAATCCACGTCGCATCGGAATGTAGCTGATGTCCATTGCCCAGACCTGGTTCGGCCGCTCGATCTTCAATCCGCGCAATAGGTACGGGTAGATCTTGTGGCCCGGTGCGGGCTTGCTCGTGTTCGGACGGCGATAGATCGCCTCGATCCCCATGCGCTTCATCAGCGTCGCGACGTGGCGGCGGCCAATCTGCATGCCCTCACGCTGCAACAGCGATCGCAGCATGCGCGCCCCTGCGAAGGGATAATCGAGGTGCAGCTCATCGAGCCGGCGCATCAAGACAAGGTCCTCGGCCGAAACCGGCCGAGGTTCATAGTAAACCGTACTGCGGGCAAGGTTCAGGACCTTCGCCTGGCGCACGACAGACAGATCATGGTCGCGGTCGATCATCGCTTTGCGCTCAGCAGGCCCGCCTTGGTGAGCGCGCCGGACAAAAAATCGTTCTCCAACGCAAGCTCGCCGATCTTGGCATGTAACGCCTTCAAATCGACCGGCGCCTCGGCCGGTCCGTTGTCCTGCCCAAACACTCCGGCGGCGCCTTCCAGGAGTTGGGTCTTCCAGGTCGTGATCTGGTTCGGATGGACATCAAACAATTGCGCCAGCTCGGCCAACGTCTTCTCCCCCTTCACGGCCGCCAAAGCCACCTTTGCCTTGAATGCCGGAGAATGCGTCCGGCGACTCCTCTTCGTCATCTTCGCTCCTGATTCGCGGCAAGAAGCCTCGCCGCTCTCAGGCAGAAAATCCACTCAAGCTACTGTCCGAATTTGCGGAGCCAGCTCTAATCCTGCTCGCACGCCCGCGGCGGCTCATCGTTTGGGGCTAGGGGGGCCGACGGCAACCCTCGATTCAAACACGTTACGTTTCGCAAGCTACGGCGGCTATAACGTCCAACTTTCGAGCGTGGTTGTCGGTGTCGAAGGCGATCTAGGAACGGGTTTCAATTCCAAAAGATCGCTGAATTATATTCCCGGCACCGTATATGGTCCTCTCGGCAGCAGTACTCCGTTGGGAGATATGACCACGGTGGAACAACGCTGGAACGGAAGCATACGTGGGCGAGTAGGCTTCTTGGCGACCCCCACTATCTTGATTTACGGCACTGGCGGTTTCGCCTTTCAGGAAGAGAAAAATACCTTGGTTTGCCCCCCTCCCAATTCCCGCTGGTGCTGGGCAAACCGGACGGAGAGTAGCTCAAAGATATTTCAGGGATGGACCGTTGGTGGCGGCGTGGAAGGAGTGGTGACAGGCAATTGGCTCGCCCGCGCGGAGTATCGCTATTCGGATTTGGGAACTTTCAAAAGCTCTTACTTTCTGAATACGAACACCGACGAAGTTTTCGCGACCACGAGACTGCGGACATCCGCTGTCACGATTGGGCTTGCCTATAAGTTTGGTGGCCGATAGTTGCTCGGTACTGATTTGATGCCTATCAAGCTCCGGCATCATCTGGGTTTTTCTTCATGGTCACGTTTTTTCCGTAACCCGTCGCCATCGCCCAGATGCTTTTCCGCCGCAGCAGGTTTCCGAACAGTCACGCGGCGTCTGGCGCAGCCGCAATGGAATGCGAGGGTCGTTCGAAATTCAACACTGCCTCAGTGATGCCGCGCGGCTCGATCTCGGCTCACGCCTCGCGCTCAATCGCACGTGGGAAGTGTCGGCGCGCGCGTCGGGCGGATTCTCCAACCTCGGCCAGAGCTATTCCGGCATGGGGGCGCCGAAGGCGAGCTGGTGAGGACGGCGGCGAAAGACTCGGTCGGTCCAGCCCCCGATCGAGTCTTGCTGTCGTGCCGCCAGCTCGCCGCGCCGATAGCGGCCGGAACATCGCTTGCTACCATCAGGCCGCATGCGCTGTTGTGAAATGGATACCGTTCAACGACGCTGGCCTTGACCTGTTGGCCGAGAGCTTCCGTGCAACGAAGTGCCGGTCCGTCCTATGATCATGTCATGTCAGTTGGTCGCACACCGGCGCGAATGTCTGACGGGGTGGCACCGTACCGTTGGCGAAAGCACCGGTTAAAATAGGACAAGTCGCTGAATCCAGCATCGAAGGCAATCGAACTGATGGTGCGTTCGTCGTATTGCGCGTCGCTCAGCATGCGGTGCGCGTGCGCGAGGCGTTGGGCCACCACGAATTCAATGACCGTTGTGCCGGTGCCTTCGAACAACCGTCGGATATATCGCGGCGAAATGCGATGACGCGCGGCGAGGCCCTCGATCGAAAAACTTTGCGTAGCGGCATTCGTTGCGATGTCGGATTGGATGGCTCGCAGCCGCGCGGCCCGGACGCCGCGCCCTCCAGCTATTTCCGCGGCATCACGCGTCGGGCCGATTGCCAGCGCTACGAGATCGTAAACCTGCTTCACCACGAGCCGGCTCAGCTCCGGAGAAGATAACGCCATATCCGCCTGCAGCGATTCGAGATAGCCGACCAGAAGACGGAGGGCCTCGACGTTCGCGGGAATCGCCGACCCCAGCGCCGCATCCAGGTTGGAGATCAGTGGCGCCAGTCTCGCGACCGGAATTGCCAGGCTAAGAAAACTCGAGGTCATGGGGATGATGCTCGAGCTTGGATCGGCGCTTGAAAAAAGCGTCGCGTCACCACGCTGAAGTGTCGCTTCGCGGCTATGCGCCGATATCATTGTGGCGCCATGAGTTGGAATGGCGAGAACGAGATCATCATTGCCGTCGGCCACCAACCCGCGCGTGCGCGTCAGGCGGTTCGGTGTGCTCTTGAGCGCCGCGATCGCAAGGCCGGGCAGCATGCGCAAGGCTGCCGAACAGCGAAAAGGTTCGTCGCCCAACGGCTCCATGTCCATTTTCATGATTGTCCGTCCACTCACCTCGCGCCAGTGCGCCAACCGATCGTGCTGGGATAAATCGTCGGTGGAGAAGCGGATGGGCGCAAAATCGATCGAAGGCGAGGTCACTAAGACGTCCTTTTCGTGGGGGCTTGCCTGTGTCGCCCGAATGCAACAGGCGGTTCAAACTACCGATCTATTCCGTTTTGACCGAGTCAATTATCATCCAGAGCCGTTGCGAAACCTATCATTGGCAAATCCGCGAAATGCCACCTAAGAATGCCGAATTGATCAGCCGCTAGCGTGCGACGTTCTCGCCAGCAGTGTCCAAGCGGTGTGAGCATCATGCTTCGCGGACGAAGTTACGACGATGCTTGGTCGGGATATCGTTCCGAGGAACGATGGGTTTCGCGAGAGCTCAACCCATCCTGCGCGCCGCCCTCGTCCGTGTTCGAACCCGAAAAGGGCGACTTGCGACCAAGCATGGCGGTAAAGCCTTTGGCGGCAGGCCAGGAATTGCAGGGACAAGAACAGAATGGACACGTCTATCGGCGGCGATCTTGCGCAAGCACGGCCAGGGACCTCATTTCGGTCGGGTGCGTGGGGTTTGCTCTGCCTCTTGCTCGCATGCGCCTGGTCTTCGCAACTTTCGGCCAATCCGGCGATCGCCAACAATCCGCCCTGCAACAGCGCGAAGATCAAGTTCAAGCCAACAACCAGAGACGAGGCGCGCTCGCTCGCTTTCGTGCGATCGTTGCCGGGCGCCGGCCGCATCGAAAAAAACAACGATGGTACTTATAGTGCCGAGTTCGCTGGCGCCAACGAGATCAACGCCTTGATCGCCGACCTCAATCAACACCATGCCGCTGAGGTCATCGATCTGTTTCAGTTCTTTCAATGCCACTATCGGCTCTTTTGAGCACGATCCGGAAACGGCATGCTGCGAGAGCATCTTTGACGTCTCGAACCGAGCGCTCCTCGCCGGAGCTTAACGAGCCGTCGCAGATCTCTCCAAAGACAATGGGTTGAAATTATATAGATATTTCAATGGTATAAGAGAATGGCGCACCAATTTACGAAAGAGTGCGAATTAGCGACCTTCTGGCGTCCTTTCCGCGCAGAATATCGACACGAATGACCCCAAGCGGTCTATTGAGCCTCACTCTTGGCCAGACGAATTGGTGCGGCTGACTTGCGGCGGCGGATAAGTCGAAGCAAACAAGCAATCATTTGGCCACGGCTGATCGGTCATCCCTGGCTCAATATCCGGATCGTATTTCCATAGACCGCTCGCGTGCGGCGTCGACAACGCGTTAGACGGCTCCGGATTCGTGTTCGAGTGAGCCACGGCCTTGGTTTCGGCGTTGTCGTCAGGCTCGGCGCATTGCTCGCACGTCTTTGTATAACCGGTGGCGCAACTCGCCACCCGCTTGGGCTCACCGTTTTTCAGAACGCCAAGCCGATACTCGTCCCACCGTCTTTCTGCCGGCATGGCCACCGGCAAGATAGCGTGCTTGCCGTTGTTCCTCGTCTGCACCAGACGTTCGAACTCAGATGGGCGGCTTGAGCGCCGACACAATCTTCGCGAGTTCACCCTGGCGCGTGACCTGCAGTTTGCCGTAGATGCGCCGGATGTGCGTGCGCACTGTCGACACGGAGATCTTGCGCGCTTCCGCAATCTCACCCGGCGAGCAGCCAGTACCGAGCATCGCCGCGACGGCGGCCTCGCTTGGGGTCAATCCAAACGCCTCAAGCGCCTCAAGCGGGATTTCCGGACGCGCGCCTTCCGGATCAGAAATCGTGATCAGCACGAGATCCAGACCGCGCAGGATACGCGGAAGCGGCTGATCCGAGCGTGCTCGTATCGGGATAGCTCTGAGAAGAAGGGGCTTCTTGAGGCTAGGACGCTGCAGTCCGATGGGCCGCGCATCCGCTGGACTGGCGCCAGGCGTGAGCGTCGCCTTGATCAGGCGCGGAAGCTTCGCCTGATCGCGGGGCATGGAGGCCAGCAATTGGCCGCGATCGACGCGCAGACCATCTCCCTTCAACGCCTCAGCGCTTCGATTCATGAAGACGACCCTGCCATCCGGATCAGTCACAATGACGCCGCTCGGCAAATGAGCGAGGACATCTGCAAGCAGATCGCGCGATACCGAGGGCCGGACCAGACCGCGATAGACTTGCAGCGCTCGCACTGCGTGCGAGGACAAAACATTCGCTGCATGTCGCTCTTCTGCCGAGGCGGCTCCGGCTGAGATCGATCGTTGGCTCGCCAGGAAGAAAGTGCTGCCGGGGACAATTTGCAAGCTCGTTAGTGAGAGATGCGATCCAAAGCCGTAGCCTTGCAAGAATTCCTGGTGGAATTGAGATCGTCTCACTTGCTCTTCGGAGAAGATCTCCTCGTCGCTCCAAATCCGATCGCTCATGGCGGGACTCATCCCGACTTGAGTGCGCGGGCAGATCGCGTGCCAACCAAGCCCGTATTGCGATACAGCATTTGTCAGCGCCGCGCTGGCATAAGCCATGTCGAGGTCAGGGCTGTCCGGCGAGAACAATGCAGCACCAACACCGCCTGTGACCCTAGCGTAGGCATCGAAGGCCGACGGCCACATCTCCGGATTGAGCGCAGCGTTATAGAACCGGTCGATCACCGCGGAAATCGCAGCCCCATCATTCGCTAGCCTGTTTTCTCTCGGCATGCCTCGCCTTTCGCGCGAGCGGGGTCGCATAGACCAACCCGCTCAGTCTTCTGCGACGCTAGGTCGATCAGCTACCCGGCGTCATCATCAATTTTGAGTAGGCCCTTTGGAGTTGTCTGCTTTTCGCCAATAATTTCAACAGTTATTCCCTGCCCTCATTTGGGGGCGCACCGCAGTGGGCTCTTCACTATGATGAGTCTATCGCCGTTGGAGCATTGCGGCGTTTGAATATCGAGACTGATCACTTTTGCGCGCGGGCGGAGGATTGCCAGGGAGAAGGCCCGCAAGAGTTATCATTCTGACTGACCTGCCTGCTGCAGCGATAACGGTTTTAGCTCGCCTTGCGCTGGTCATCTCAACGCTGGCGACCGGCGGTCGTCCGGGTCCACATCGCCGACGCCGGCGCGTTCGCTTCGAGAAAGGGACCTCGTCGTTGCTGCATAAGACGGTGTTTTCCTCACGCGACCTGCCTTCAGATTTGAGCGACAAGGCGAGATTTGCGCGCTGGCACGATATTCACGTTGCAGAGGTCTGGTCGGTCGAATACAGCGTTTCGGACAAGCTGCCTTTCGAGGCCGATATCGAGGCCACGGCCGTCGGGTCGCTGGTTCTTGGCCAGATGGCTGGCACGATCAAGCAGGCCAACAGACAGGCCGGGAACATCGCGGACGACGGTCGTGATGGTTATCTCCTGCTCGTCAACAGGGGCGATACGGCACTGGCCGGCACGCAGGTTGGCCGTGACTACAGTGTCGGACCCGGACAAGCTGCTTTGGTTTCGGCGGCCGAGCCGCTGAAAATGATCGGCGGAGATAGGAATATATGGACGAATGTGGTGATCCCCCGCGACGTGCTCGCCACCACGTTCAAGCATATCGATGACAAGCTGGCATTCCGCATCGACGCCGAGAACGAGGCGCTGGGTCTGCTTACGCGCTATTGTCGCGTTCTCGAAGCCGGCCCGCCCCTCGTTTCACCCGATCTCATTGCCCATGTGAGCGAGACGATCGTGGATCTCGTCGGCTTGGCGACCGGCGCAAAGGGCGAGGCCGCCGAACTCGCGGGCTCGCGAGGCCTGCGCGCAGCACGGTTGCAGGCCGTCCTGGCCAAGATCCGAGACGGCTTTACGGATCCTGGCATCTCCGCGCGAACGGTTGCACGGGACCTCGGGCTGTCCATCCGCTACGTTCACGAACTTCTGGAAGAAACCGGCTTCAGCTTTGCTGAGCACGTGCTCGAGTTGCGATTGCAAAAGACGAGACAGATCCTGTCCGATCGAATCTACGACACGATGCTGGTGAGCGAGATCGTCTACTCAAGCGGCTTCAGCAGTCTTTCCTATTTCAACCGCGCCTTCCGCCATCGCTTCGGCTGCACGCCTCGTTCCGTCAGATAGCGCCGCCGATATCCACAAATCGTTCTGACCCGCCCGGCGCACGATGGCGCGCCGCCCAAACGCTCCGCCAAGCCGCGGGTGAAACGCAGTCATGGCGGTAACAAATCCACCGTTGCCTCGCAGTAACGCCGCGTTGAAAAACGGACCCAACGCACTCCAGGTCAATTCCCCCGCACTCGAGGACAAGACGGTCTCGAAACCCGATGCGATAGCTCCAAGTACCAAGGCCAAGCGCCTGTTGCATTAGGGATTTTGGATTCACATGGGTAGGATCAGGGTGCGCAACGCCGCGGCATCGACGGCTCTTGGACTGGGATCGATCAGCGGCCGCCGCCTTTTGTCGTCGACCTCCGTTCTCGCTCTGGTGTTATCAGCTGGCCTGGCATTGCCGGGTCTCGCTCAAGCGGCCGATTGGACGGGCGCGGCGTCCACGGATTGGTTCACGGCCGGGAACTGGAGCCCCGGCGCCGTCCCGACAGCGGGCGACAACGCGATCATTGACGCGACGACGCCGAATCCGACGGTTGTGAATGCGGCGAACGCGGCCGCGCAGTTTGTCATCGTTGGCAATGTCGGCACTGGCGCGCTGACGATTACGGGCGGCGGTACGGTCAGCACCGTACTGGGTTGGGTCGGGGAATCCGGGGGCTCGAACGGCACGGTGACGGTCGCCGGCGCGGGCTCGACCTGGACCAACAGCTTCGACCTGCTTCTCGGTAAAAGCGGCACCGGCACGGTGAACATTTCCAACGGCGGCGTGGTCAGCAGCGTCACGACCTCTATCGGCTATTATGCGGCTTCCACCGGTACCGTCACAGTCGACGGCGCCGGCTCGACCCTGACCAACAGTGGGGATCTCAATGTCGGCATATTCGGCGCGGGTACGCTGGCTGTTTCGAACGGCGGCAACGTCAACAACGCGGCCGGCTATGTGGGGGCGGGAGGGGGCGGGGTTGGCGCCGCATCCGTTGACGGCGTGGGCTCGACCTGGACCAACACAAGTACCCTCACCGTTGGCGCTAACGGAACCGGCACGCTGACCGTGTCCAATGGTGGCATGGTCCACGACACCGACGGCTATCTGGGTTTCCTGGGCACCGGCACGGCGACAGTTACCGGCGTCGGATCAATCTGGGCCAATACCGGCAATCTTAGCGTCGGCAACGTGGGCACCGGCACGCTGAACATCCTGAGCGGCGCTCTGGTCACCAGCGTCGGGGGCGTCATGGGCAACCTGGCAGGTTCCACCGGCACGGTGACGGTCAATGGAATCGGTTCGAACTGGGCCAACAGCTCAGACCTCTGGGTCGGCAACCACGGTATTGGCTCGCTGACGATTTCAAACGGCGGCGTCGTGAGCAACGACGGTGGTGTTGTTGGTAACCTCGCGGGCTCGACCGGCGTCGCGACGGTCGACGGCGTAGGCTCGATCTGGAGCAACGCGTCGGGCCTGCTTATCGGCAACGCCGGCGCCGGCACACTGACGATCACGAATGGCGGCACGGTGAGCAGCATGGCGGGCTATCTGGGCTACGCTGCAGGCTCCAACGGCACGGCGACGATCGATGGCGCCGGTTCGACCTGGACCAGCAGCGGCGCCCTCCTGGTTATCGGCAACGTCGGCGCCGGCACACTGAATATCACGAATGGCGGCACGGTGAGCAGCATGGCGGGCTATCTGGGCTACGCTGCAGGCTCCAACGGCACGGCGACGATCGATGGCGCCGGCTCGACCTGGACCAGCAGCGGCGCCCTTCAGGTCGGTGTGAACGGTACAGGCACCTTGACGATCTCGAACGGCGGCAAGGTCAGCAACACCATGGGCTATCTGGGCGCCAATGTCGGGTCGCTCGGGACGGCTACTATCAGCGGCGCTGGCGCGACCTGGATCAACAGCTCGGACCTCTCCATCGGCAGTGGCGGGACGGGCACACTGACGATTGCGAACAGCGGCGTGGTATCAGTCGGCGGCATTGTCACCATTGCCAGCCTGGCCGGCTCCACCGGCAATCTCAACATCGGCGCTGCGCCGGGCTCGGCAGCGGCGGCGCCCGGCACGTTGACCGCGGCCACGGTCCAGTTCGGCGCCGGCACCGGCGCCATCAATTTCAATCACACCTCGTCGAGCTATCTGTTCTCGCCGGACATCACCGGCACCGGCGCCGTCAACCAATTGTCAGGCACTACGATCCTGACCGGGAACAACACGTACAATGGGCCAACCACGGTTGACGGCGGCACGCTGTTGGTCAACGGCTCGATCGCGAACTCCACCACCATTGTGAACACCGGCGGCACGCTGGGCGGCATCGGCACCGTTGGCGACACCACGATCAGTGGCGGCACGCTGGCGCCGGGCAACCCGAACTCGATCGGCACACTCACAATCGCGGGCAATCTGGTGCTGACCACGGCCGCGACCTACATGGTCCAGGTCTCTGGCGCATCCGCTAGCAACACTGTGGTGGTGGGCGCGGCGCAGCTCGCCGGCACCCTTGCGGTGAACCTGACCGGCCGTGTCACGACGACCACGACCTACGTCATCCTCAGTTCGGCGAACACGACCGGGACGTTCGATACGATCTCGATCAGCAACCCGGCCTACGCCCGCAACGCGCGGGTGAGCCTGGCGGCCAACGGCGACGAGCTGCTGACGCTCGACGCCGGATTGCTGTCGCCGACGCTGCCTGGTTTCGCCAATATCAACCAGAAGAATGTCGCCGCAGGGATCGACAACGCGCTGCTCGCCGGCGGCTCGATGACGACCGGCTTCAACAAGCTGTTCGGCGCGACGGGCCAGAACCTCCTCAACGGGCTGACGCAGGCCTCCGGCGAAGTCGCCACCGGCGCGCAGCAAGGCACCTTCAGTGCCATGGGCCAGTTCCTCAACACGATGCTCGATCCGTTCTTAGGCAACCGCAACGATCCAAGCGAGCCGGCGGGCGGGGCCTCGCGCTATGCCGACGACGGCGCAGCCACGCGTACGAACGCGGGTCGCGACGCCTATGCGGCAATCGACAAGGCGCGTGGGAATTCCTTCACGCAACGCTGGAACGTGTGGGCGGCCGGCTATGGCGGCTCGCAGACCACCGACGGCAATACCGTGGTCGGCTCGAACACCGCGACCAGCCGCATCGCCGGCGTGGCCGCGGGCGCCGATTACCTGATATCGCCGAACACGCTGGTCGGCTTCGCGCTCGGCGGCGGCGGCACCAGCTTTGGCGTCGCCAACGGGCTCGGCAGCGGAAGCTCCGACCTGTTCCAGGCCGGCGTCTACGCACGCCACACCATGGGCAACGCCTACGTTGCCGGCGCGCTCGCCTATGGCTGGCAGGATGTGACGACGGATCGCACGGTGACCATCGCCGGCGTCGACCATCTGCGCGCCAAGTTCAACGCCAACGCGCTGTCGGGACGCCTCGAAGGCGGTTATCGCTATGTCACGCCCTGGATGGGGATCACGCCGTATGCGGCGGCGCAGTTCACCAGTTTCTTCCTGCCGGGCTATGGCGAGCAGGCGGTCTCCGGCGCCAACACATTTGCGCTGAACTATGCCGGCAGGGACGTCACCGCCACCCGCAGCGAGCTCGGCCTGCGCACGGATCGTTCGTATGCCCTGGAGACGGCGATCCTCACGCTGCGCAGCCGTGCGGCATGGGCGCACGACTACAATCCGGATCGCGCGATCTCGGCCACCTTCCAGACCCTGCCGGGCGCGAGCTTCGTGGTGAACGGCGCGGCGTCTGCGCACGATGCCGCGCTGCTGACGGGCGCGGCCGAGCTGAAATGGCTGAACGGCTTCTCGCTGTCCGGCACCTTCGAAGGTGAGTTCTCGAACGTCACCCGCAGCTACACCGGCAAGGGCATCGCGCGGTATCAGTGGTGACCCGCGCCGTGGCGAAGTCGAAGTCGAATGGGCCATCGCTTATTTGGGCGATCTAAGGCATGCGATACACATTCGACTTCGTGATCAATGGAGTGTCCTTTTCAAGGCTACTCAGGCGTTCCGCTTTGATATGTGCGGCTGTCTTTCGGACTCGCGGCTCGAACGTGAGCTGGCTCGTCGATTCAACGGCAGAATAGCGAACATGCTGACTTCTGATGTCTCCGTCGGCAACGCTCACCGCGCGGCCCGTTTTGTTTGTCCCGAGTGCGGCGATCTCGCCTGGGAGCTATAACCGCACTTGCTTCGCGAAACGATGATGGCGTACGATGGTCTGACTTCGCCTACGACAGCGGATACGAGGCTTCATCCAAGCTCGATCACGTAGGCCCCTTTGATTTCGAGTGGGCTGCGTACTCTGCCGAAATCAGACGGGCTGATCGGGAAACGTGACCTGCGGATTTCCATCCGCCATTGCGCTCCCGTGACAAATCTCTAAAGCGCGATGAGATTGGAATGAATCGTCATCGCGCTTTAGGTTGTTGTTGTTTGAGCCTAATCTTTTCGGAAAGCCGCTCCACACTTTTCCGGATCATGCTTTAGCGCTCCGTCTCGTCCGCACCCCGAACATCGCGGCGCGCCTGTTCGCGTGCGTCCGATGGCGTCATGCCGAAGTGGCGGCGGAACGAGCGGGTGAAATACGGCAGGTCGCCGAAGCCGGCCCGGAGCGCGATATCGCCGATGCCGAGGCCGGCGGATTCCGGATCGCGCAGCAACCGCCTGGCTTCCAGCAATCGCTGCGTGATGACGTATTCGGTGAACGTGGTGCCGTCGCTCCCGAACAGCTTCTGGATGTAGCCGCGCGCCACTGCCGCCATGGCGTTGCGCATGGCGGCAGTGGCGCAAGCAGCCCAAGGCAGCGAGAATCGATACGGTGGCGCGGGATGAGTTTTGATTGAATAGGCTCACCGCGGTTTCGGTTCACCTCTCCCCTTGTCGCCGGGGAGAGGTGAATCTTCGACGCCGATCCAGCTCAACCTTGGTTGAAGAGCACCCCGATTTGCGAGGTGAGTTGCGGGGAAGCTCCACCGCGCGATCGTTACCCCCCGCGCATTCGTGCATTGTGCGTTGAACCAATTTCACGCTGGGCCCGACGACCTGTTGCTCCGCTCGTTGGCCGCCTGATGACGCCAATGGCCGGGTCAAATTGAAGGTGGGTTTTTGCAGATGAACAGGAAGATTCGATTTGCGGTGCTGGGCATCGGCGTGGCGTGGTGCCTGTCGACGGCTGCCGCAGTTGCGGCCACCGTGGATACGTCGGGCGTCACGGCCTGCGCCTTGTCCGGGTGGTCGAATGATCCCGATCCCTCCGGGCTCAACATCCGGGCAGCTCCGAGAGCGGATGCGGAGATTATCGGCCACGTACCACCGGCGGAAGCGCAGGCCGGCGACCGCTATGCGGCGGAATTCCGCATCACCGGCAGCCGCAATGGCTGGTTTCTCGTAAGCCGCGTCAAGTTTGCCGACTATGGAAGCGGCAAGGGTGATCGGATTCTGTTTGGCGGTCCCGGCTGGGTTTTTGCGGACAAGGTCAGGTTTGTCATCAACCGCGCGGAGGTGCGTGCCGCTCCCGCCGAAAGCGCCCAGCTTCTTGCGACGCTCCGAACGACCGACGGAGGCGGGGGGCCGGACAGTGCGACGATCGATCATGTGTTCGGCTGTTCCGGGGCGTTTGCCGAGGCGGCCGTGCACATGGAGGGCCAGCGCCAGGTCCGCGGCTGGGTCACCGGCATTTGCAGCAATCAGGTGACGACGTGCCCCTGATGCTTGAAGTCGCGACGCGATTCCCCACGAGGTTTTCCTCGAAGCCGGTTCTTCGCACCGTGACGGTGACAGCAGCCATTGCCGCGGCGCTGACGTCGATCACCACCCATCGCGCCGTGGCAATGAACTGCCAGGCCGCCTCGACCCGTCAGGAGAAAGCGATCTGCGCCGACCCGGCCGCCAAGGCGGCCGATGAGCAAATGGCAGAAGCCTTCGCCACTCTGCGATCCCAGACATCCGGGCCGGACCGCGACGCGCTCGTAGCCGATCAGCGTCATTGGATCACGACGCGCAATGATCTGTGCGGCCATGATTCACGCGGTCAGCCGCTTGCGGGACCGGCGCTGTCGGCCTGTCTCGGCACGCAGAGCGATCAACGCCGTCTCTTTCTGTCCGGCATGCCGGCCGATGGCCCGGGTTTGCCGGGATCGATCCGGCCGTTTTTTCTCAGGGGCAAGGGAGATGGCCGGGTGGTTTCGGGGCTGCGGTTCACGGCGCCGCAGTCGGCCGGCGAGCGGCTGTTCAACCGCGCCGTCGACGGCCAACTCAAGAACGTCAATGTATCCGACGGCAGCGAAGGGGATACGACGGACGACTTTTCCATGACGCTCAGCTATGCCTCGCCGGCGCTCGTCTCGGCCCATGTCGTCATCTCATACCCTTCCAGCGCTCATCCGGTGGACTATCACGTGGACATCAATGTGGATCTCGTGGCGGGCCGGATGCTGGCATTTGAGAATGTCTTCCGCCGCGAGGCGCTCGATTCCCTCGTGGCCCAATGCCGGCCGCAACTGGACGACTTCATTGGCGAGGCGGCGAAGGCCGATCTCAGCGACAATGATATGCGCGAAAGCATCCTCAAGGACCGCGAAAACCTGGTGCGAACGTCAGTCGGCGATATCCAACGATGGAGTCTTGGAAGCCGTCAGATGACGCTGACGATCGACGACGCCGCGAAGTCCCGCATCACGAGCATCTGTCACCTCGATATCGCCAGCCTCAAGCCATTGATGCAACCAGGCTTCAATCTCGCGCCGTGACGCGGAGCCACTTTACGTGGTGGTGCTCACTGCGTGCTGTTTCCCACGAGATACGCACCGGGTTCGCCACTGTCGATCAGATGAGCGATCGCGCGCTGGAGCGGCGCGCTCATCGGAACATTAAGATTGACATCGTTCGGCGGAATCGGAGCCTGAAACCACTTTGCATAGATTTTCTGGATGTCCCCACTACGATAGATGGCCGATATTGCCTCATCGACCACTTTCTTGAAGGCCGGATCGTCGCGCCGGAGCATGATGCCGTAAGGCTCGATCGACAGCGCCTCCTCTGACACGGTGTAGTCGCCGGGGATCGGCGAAGAGGCCACCCGGCTGTGGAGCAGGATATCGTCCATCACGAAGGCGTCTACGCGATCGGATTCCAGCATCCGGAACGCCTCACCGTTGTCCTTGGCCGCCAGGATGGTGAGACCGAGATGACGCTGCGTGTTGAGCTCGCTGATCTGCTTGAGATTGGTGGACCCGATGGTGGAGGCGACCGTCTTGCCCTTGAGGTCGTCCAGGGTTCGCAAATTGGCCTTCGCCTTGGCCATGAAGCGATTCGCGGCGACGAAATACGTGGTCGAGAACGACACCACTTTCTGCCGCTCGACATTGTTGGTTGTCGTTCCGCATTCGATATCGATCGTCCCGTTCAATACCGACTGAATGCGGCCCGATGGGGTGACGGGCACAAGCTTGACGTCGAGCTTTTCCAGACCGAGGCGCGCCTTCACGGTGTCAGCCACCAGATAGCAGAGATCCATCGCATAGCCGACGACCTTCTCGGTGCTGTCGTAGTATGAGAACGGGATCGATGATTCGCGATGTCCGATCGTGATGGACCCGGTGCTTCTGATCTTCTCGAGTGTACCGGTCGCTTCGCCGGCGAACACCGGATGGCTCGCGATACTCAGCGCGGCCGCGGCCAGCATGATCTTGATGCGCATCCGTCCATCTCCTCTTTCTTTGGAATCGACAAGTCGTATCTGCAATGGATGGTCGTCTCGTCCGCTCATGCCGTGGCCGCCAGGCCCGCCGGCGTACCGTGCCGATCGAGGCGGGGCGGCCGACCCACGATTTGCGCATATTGGTTGATCGATGCGGGCCTTCCGATCAGGAATCCTTGCGCGAAATCGCAGCCCGCACGAGAGAGAATGTCGAGCTGTGCCTGCGTTTCGACGCCCTCGGCAGTGACCGGAAGCTCGAGCCCGCGCGCCAGTCCGATAAAGCCGTGCAAGATCGCCTTCGATTGCGCGCGATCGAGGTTCGAAATGAAGCTCCGGTCGATCTTGATCATGTCGAACGGGAATGCCTGCAGATAGGACATCGACGAGTAGCCGGTGCCGAAATCGTCCAGCGCGAAGCGCACTCCAAGCGATTTGAGCCGGCGCAGGATCGAGACTGCGCCGGAGAAGTCATCGATCAGGACGCCCTCGGTGATCTCGAGCTCGAGTCGGCCTGCGCTCAGTCCGGTCTCGATCAGGATTTCATGGACGAGCCGCACGATGTCATCGTTGCGGCACTGCACGGGCGACAGATTGACGGAAATCTTCAGCTCGTTCGGCCATGACGCGGCCTCGCGGCACGCGGCGCGCAGGATCCATTCTCCCATGGCGACGATCAGCCCGTTCTGCTCGGCGAGCGGAATGAAGATGCCGGGCGGGACCAGGCCACGCCTCGGATGTTGCCAGCGGACCAATGCTTCGAAGCCCACGATCTCGCCGCCCACCCGCATCAGCGGCTGGAAATCGAGCCTTAGCTCGCCGTTGGCGACGGCGGATTGCAAATCGTGCTGCAATTCGCGGCGATCGCGCAGTTGCGCCCCCATGTCCGCCTCGAAGAAACGGATCGCATTGCGTCCTTCCGATTTGGCGCGATAGAGGGCGATGTCCGCATTGGCCAGAAGCGTCGTCGGGTCGTTTCCGTCGTCCGGAGAGCGCGCCACGCCGATGCTCAATCCGATGCGCACTTGTCGTCCGGCGATCTCTATGTCGCCGATGAGGGCCGTCCGCAGCTGCTCCGCCAGCTGGCCGGCGGCCGCGGCCTGCGCATCGCCGAGCGTGACCACGATGAATTCGTCGCCGCCGACCCGTGCCAGGAAGGCGTTCCCCGTGACTTCCTTCAGACGCCGCGCGACCTCGCACAGCAGCGCGTCACCGACCGGATGGCCGTGCAGGTCATTGATCTCCTTGAAGCGGTCGAGGTCGAGGCACAGAATCGCGAACGCCTGGCCGGCGCGGATCGTTTCGTCCAGCGTCGTCGCCAGATACTCGGAAAATGACGCACGGTTGTGCAAGCCGGTCAGCGCATCATGATGCGCGATGTGCGCGATCCGCTTCTCGGCGCGCTTTTGCTCGGTGATGTCCTCTACCGTCGTCACGAAGCCGCCGCCCGGCACCGGCCGAAATACGACCACGACCGCTCGTCCATCGGGAAGCTCGGTCACGAAGCTCGCCGGCCTGTTGGCCGCAACGATGGCCATCAGCCCGCTGATGTAGGCGTCGGGGCCGTTTTCGGTGTACAGCCCTTGCGAAATCTGATGGTCGAAGATCTGGCGCAGCGTGGTGCCCGGTTTCGTGAGCTCGCCGCTGATGTGGAGCATCTCGGTGTAGCGGTCGTTACACACGATCAGGCGGTGATGCTCGTCGTACATGCAGACGCCTTGCGACTGGTTGTTCAGTGTTGCGTCGAGCTGAATGCTCTGCTTGCGGAAGTGCTGCACGAAAACGGCTCCGATGCCGCCGATGGCGACGACGAGCACAATGGTGAGCCCGATCAGAAACAACGCCTCCGTCCGCCAGCCGGCGAGCGCGGCCGGGACCGTGGTGCTGGTGGTCAGGTGGATTGGGACGTTGGCAAGGCGCGCGCCCGCGATCAGCCGGTCGGAGCCATCGACCGGATCTTGCAGGCGAGTGACGCCGCTGCCGGATCGCATGATCTCGTCCAGCCGGCCGCCGGACAAGGACTTGTCGATCGGGGTATCGACGTGCGGATAGCGTGCCAGCATCACGCCGTCCTGGCGGAGCAGCGCAATCGATTCATCGGATCCCCGGACCAGCGATCGATAGAGTTCCTCGAAGTACTGAGACTTGATCGTGCCGACCACGAGGCCGAGGAATTCTCCGTCAGACCCCATGAATTTCCGGGCCAGCGGTATCGTCCAGGCTCCGGTACGCCGATCCTTTTCTGGTCGGCCGAGCTTCGAGCTCAAGGCGGGGTTGGTCTTGAGGGCCTGGAAATAATCCTGATCCGCGACGTTGAGGGGCGGGGCGGGCCACGCGATGGACGAATTGATCAGCGTCCCATCGGCGCCGACCAGCATCACGGCCTCGATATGCGGAAAGCCGCTGATCTTGTCGTCCAGCATGAGCTGGATATCGCGGCTCGCCATGGCACGTGCGTAGACCTCGTCGGAGACGACGGCGAGGGTTTGCATGTGCTCGATCAGACTTGCCTCGATCAGATCGACGGCCTCGAAGTCACGCGCCGCCTGCTTGGCCAGCACCGTCGCGGTTGCCAGCAGTTGCTGCTTGCTCTCCGCGATCGCGTGATCACGCAGGTTGGACAGGATGAGGGCGATGGTGCACACGACGAGCGCGATGAGGAACGCACCGCACAGCATCAGAAAGGCAACGGGACGGATCGAGCCAATTCGGCGCATCGGCGCGGCTCGATCCCCCGGCGCGAACATCGCTAACAGGCTTTTGGGTGAGCGAGCGGCGGCCAGCAAGATGATTCCTTCGACGGTCGGTCGGGCGTTCGGAAATCCTAAATTTTAGGTATTTTTGATCAGGTTAAAGCCGACGCACGGTCGGTTCCCAAATACCAGTCATGGTTACGTGGGCGTTACACCGTGGCAGATGATGTGCAGCAGTGCGCAAAAAAAAAGGCCGATAACCGTCTCGTTGCGGTCACCGCGATCATTGCGGTGCCAGTGCACTCAGAACAGATCGCCCATCAGAGCCCCTTCGAAAGGGCCTCTGAATCACATTCGCTCGCAGCATCGCTAGGTCTGTCGACTATAGCCCGAGAACTGACTTGACCGATCCTGCTTCGCTGAAAGCGGGCCGACTTCCGCGAAAGTGCGCGACCCGATACGCCAGTCTAGTCAACGCAAGCTCGCTGAGCCCGCCCGTGCTCCATCGAAAGTACGCCGCCGTCCGACCAGTCGGTGCGTCTTTGTTCGGGCCTTGACCATCTCCATCAAAGGTTGTAATATTGTTAATGTACGCTCGAACCGCCAAAGCTTGCACTTCCGCGCTTTTCGCGAATGCACTTGGTTCGGTGATTTTCGACAATTTGAAAGTCGACTGAGATCAATTTCCCTCCGCGGTTCTGTCGCGGAGGCGGCGTCAACGTGTGCGAATTGGTCTTGATCTAGAACGAGTGGTGCCATCGGCGCTGTTCGCTACGACGCGCGTTGCGATGGCGGCAACATAGGCGCATCACAATGGCCATTGGTAATTTCGCTGCCGAAGTTATGGCGGACGGCCCGATCGGTTTCTGGCGCTTGGGCGAACCTGCAGGCAGCGCGACAGCAGCCGATTCGTCGGGTAATGCCAACAACGGTAGCTGCACGGGCGGAATCACATTCGGCCAACCCGGCTTTCATGGTGGTGACACCGCGGCGCTGTTCGACGGCATGTCAGGCCGTATTGTCGTGCGGAACAGCAACTCGCTAAATCCTCCGCATATCACGATGGAAGCGAAGGTTCGCTGGGATGGCGCAAATGACCGCTACCAGCGGATCGTCGAAAAGTCGAGCTTCCCTGAACTGGCACAGTACGGTTTCGGCATCCTTCCAAACGGGCATGTACATGTGGAGTTGCGGACGAGCTCCGCGCCGGTCAGTGACGCCATCGACAGCATCGCTGTCCTGTCAATTGGGATCGAGGCCCATATCGTCGTAACCTATGACGGCTCGCTGATCAGCATCTATCTCAACGGTGCGTTGGACAACCAAAGTAGTGCACCGGGAAGCATTTCCCCCAAGCCCCCGACATCGGCAAACCTCATCGAGTCTGGCGTCGGGATTGGCAATCAGACGCAACGCGATCGACCATTCAAAGGCTTGATTGACGAAGTTGCCCTGTACCCCAGGGAGCTTCCGGCTGATCGCGTGCTTGCGCACTATCGGGCGCAGTTCGCTGAACGTCAGATCCATCAGTACGCGGCGAAATTCGTCTGTGGCAAGACTGATGGTGGGATTGTTGCGCCCGGGACGTACTTCACAGCGATCAACGTGCACAACCCGCTCTATACCGAGGCGCATCTTCGCGTGAAGGTCGCGATCGGCCTCCCCGGACTGATGCCGGGTGCCGTGTCGAAGTTCCATCCGGTGAGATTGGGTCCGGACGAGGCATTGGAGATCGATTGCCCGGACATTCGTAAGCTCGCCGGGCACTCAGCAGAGTTCATGAAGGGCTTCGTCGTCATCGAGAGCCAAACCGAGCTTGACGTGGTTGTCGTCTACACTGCCGCCGGCCGGGACGGCCAGGTCGAAACCCTGCACTTGGAGCGCGTGCCTGCGCGCAGCCGCAAAGCAGGTCTACCGTGAGGCGTGCGTGACGTTCGAAGTGCCGCTCGTGCTCGGTATCGGGTGCAACAAACGTTAGCTCGAAAAATCAGGCAGGTCGTCGTGCCATGCGCGAGCAATTGGCCCATGGTGTCGGTTACGCGGCCTTCCGCCGTCCCGACACGACGGCCGCAGTTCAGGACTCGGCCCTCGGCCCTGATCTGGCCGGTCTCCAGCGTGATGGCTCGGACAAGCGAGATCTTGAACTCGAGCGTCGTGCTGCCGACGCCTCTTTCGAGCATCGATTGGATGGCGAGGCCCATGCAGCTATCGAGAAGAACCGCCGTGAGACCGCCATGCACCGTCCCCCAGGGATTGAGGTGCGCGCCTGTAGGATCGAGCGTGATAGCGACCCGACCACTTTCGGCCTCCACCACGTCGTAGCCCAAGGTCTGTGCGATCGTGTTCAGGGGGAGCGCCCCGCTGGCAAGGCCCTTGACGAACTGCAGCCCGCTCATCTCCTTTTGTCGCTCGGGATCGACGGTCCCGTAGGTCCTGTTGGCCATGTCTGCCTTCGATCCTCTCAGCAATGGTTGCGCTGGACGACACCCAACCGGAAGGTGACCACGAGAGCCACCCGAATCCTGACTCGCTGGCCGCGTTGGCTTTTTTCGGCTCCTGATCGACCCTTGGGCACCGTCCCCCGGCTGTCCTTTTCCGAAACCTTCCGGATCCTGGTCCAGCAATCGTCCGTGCGCGGCGCCGGTGCCCGCTCGCGTTTGTGAGACGCATGCGGAAGCCACCTCGTGCTATTGCTGCTCCCCGCACCCCCGCGAGGTCATCCCATGCTCCCCATCCCCGCCGACATCTTCACCGAGCCCGACGACGTCTCCCCGGACGCCCTCGCCAACCTCGGGCCGCTGCGCCGCCTTGCCGGCGTCTGGCAGGCCGACAAGGGCGTCGATATCAACCCGAAGGCCGACGGCCCCGAGCGGCGGACATTCATCGAGCATATCCGGATGGAGCCGATCGATCCGCAGGCCAATGGACCGCAGCTGTTTTATGGGCTGCGCTACCACATCCACATCAACACGCCCGCGGAAGACATCACCTTTCACGATCAGGTCGGCTATTGGCTGTGGGAGCCGGCGACCGGGCTGATCATGCAGACGCTCGCGATTCCGCGCGGCCAGGTTTTGCTGGCGTCAGGCAAGGCCGGGCCGGATGATCGGAAGATCTCGGTCACGGCGAAGCGCGGCGACACGGCTTACGGAATCTGCTCGACCGACTTTCTGGAACAAGCCTTCCGCACCGACACTTATCGCTGCGACATCACCTTCAACGATGACGGAAGCTGGACCTATCTCATCCAGACCGAGCTTTTCGTGCGAGGCGCACCGTTCAATCATCACGACACCAACACGCTCAGGCTTGTCGAGGCGCCGAAGCTCAATCCGCTCGCGGTGATCCTGAACGATCGCGCCAAGCGCGGCGGACCAGCGACCTGAGAAGCAGGTACGGAGAATTGCATGAAGCCTTACGTCATCTGCCTGATGGCATCGAGCGTCGATGGCCGCGTGCATCACAGCCGCTGGCGGCCGAAGGGGGCGGGCGCGGACTGGTTCGAGCGGATCCATGACGAGCTCGGCGGCGATGCCTGGCTGATCGGCCGCGTCACCGGCTCGGAATTCGCCAAGGGCAAGCCCTATCCCGCAACGACGAACGCGAAGCTCCCGCGCGAAAACTGGTTTGCGCGGCGCGACGCCAAAGCCTACGGCGTCGTGCTCGATGCGCACGGCAAGATCGGCTGGGGCCGCTCCGATATCGGCGGCGATCCGATCGTCGTGGTGCTGACCGAGGGTGTGTCGGATGCGCATCTTGCTGGCCTGCGCGCCGAGGGCGTGTCCTATGTCTTTGCCGGCAAGTCAGAGATCGGTCTTTCGCTCACGCTTCAAATCCTCAATCGCGAGCTCGGGGTGAAGCGGCTGCTGCTGGAGGGCGGCGGCGCCGCCAACGGCGCATTTTTGCGCGCGGGTCTCATCGACGAGCTGAACCTGATCCTTTGTCCGGCCGTGGACGGCGCCGGGGGCGCGCCGATCGTGTTCGATTCGATTGACGCCGACAGCGAACAGCGTGCGCCCGTCACCGCGATGACGCTCGAGAGCACGCGGCCGCTCGGCGGCGGCGTGCTGCTGTTGCGCTATCTCTTGCAGAACGATCCGAACGCCGCGGGCCAATAAGCACGGGCATGTCGGACACGTTGGAGCACATCGTCATCGTCGGCGCCGGCGCGGCCGGCCTGATGGCCGCACGCGAGCTCGCCCGCGCCGGCCGGCGCGTGACGATCCTGGAAGCTCGCGCGAGGTGCGGCGGGCGGATTTATCCGCTTCCCGCCGCGGATTTCGGATATCAAGCGGCCGGCGGCGCCGAGTTCGTCCATGGCGAGGCGCCGGTCACGCGCGCTCTGCTCGCCGAAGCGGGGCTCTCGTTCGAGGCGATCGAAGGGACGCAATGGAGCTTCGATCATGGAAAGCTCTCGCGCGAGGCGCGCCACGATCCGCATGAGGCCGAGCTTCACCGGGTGGTGAAGGGGTTGAAGGACGACCTGACCGTCGCCGGATTCTTGCGCCGGAACTTCGCGGACAGCCAGTACGAGTCGCTGCGGCAATCCGTCGAGCGGATGGTGGAAGGTTACGACGCCGCCGATCCCGAGCGCGCCAGCACGCTGGCGCTGCGTGACGAATGGATGGATGGCGGACGGCACATGCAGGCCCGTCCCGTCGGCGGCTATGGCGCTCTCATTGCATTTCTGGAGGCGGAGGGCCGTGCCCTTGGCGTCGATATCCGTCTCGGATGCGTCGTGTCAGGAATCGAGGAGGCGGGTGGCCGCGTCGTCGTCCATTGTGGCAATGGCGAGGTGCATCATGGCGACGCTGCGGTGCTCACCGTGCCGCTGCCGCTGCTCAAGGAGATTGCGCTGCCGCCCGTTGCGCGTGAGAAGGCTGCGGCCGCCGCGGATATCGGCTTCGGCAACGTCATCAAGATCCTGCTGCGTTTCGAGAGCCGCTGGTGGCTCGACCGGCAGGCCGATCTCACTGACCTGACTTTCCTGCTCTCGGATGAGAAAATCCCGGTGTGGTGGACGCAGCATCCGGCCGAGCGTGCCGTGCTCACGGGCTGGTTCGGCGGTCCGCAGACCGCAGGCCTCGCCGGTCTCGGCGAGGCGGAGCTGATCCAGGCCGGGCTCGCTTCGCTTGCCGGCATCTTCGGCCTGTCGCCGGACGATCTGGCGCAACGCCTCCTCGCCGCCCGCGCGATCAACTGGGCGCATGATCCCTTCGCGCGCGGCGCCTATTCCTGGGCCACGCCGCAAACGCGCGATGCGCAATCGGTTCTCGCCAGCGCGGATGGCGCGGCCGTGCTGTTTTCCGGCGAAGCCCTTTACCGCGGCCGCGACATGGGCACGGTCGAGGCGGCGCTGGCGAGCGGTCAGGAGACAGCGGCGGTTATCCTGAAGGGCGTGTCAGGTAAGACCAAAGCGACGAGATGAAGTGCAGGCTAGGCTGCGCGCACCGATTCCAGGAAATTGCCGACCTCGAGCTTAAGGCGGCTGGAGTCGCGGGCCAGCAGCTGGGCGGCTGACAGCACCTGCGATGAGGCCGAGTCGGTCTGGCTCGCGCCGTCGCGCACGTCGGCGATGTTTGCGGATACCTGCTCGGTGCCGAGCGCCGCCTGCTGGACGTTGCGAGCAATTTCCTGCGTGGCCGCGCCCTGCTCTTCGACGGCGGCGGCGATCGCCGAGGCGATTTCCGACAGTTGCGCGATGGTGGCGCTGATCTCCCCGATGGCGCCGACCGACTCCTTCGTCGCCGCCTGGACGCCCATGATCTGGTGGTGGATTTCCTCGGTCGCTTTCGCCGTTTGCTGCGCCAGCGCCTTCACCTCCGCCGCGACCACGGCGAAGCCGCGGCCGGCTTCGCCGGCGCGCGCGGCTTCGATGGTCGCGTTCAGCGCCAGGAGATTGGTCTGGCTGGCGATCGAGTTGATCAACTCGATGACGTCGCCGATCCGGTTTGCCGCAAGCGACAACTCTCCGACGCGCTTGTTGGTGTTGTGGGCCTGCTCGACCGCCTCACTCGCCCTGCGCGCGGATTCCTGAACCTGGCGGCTGATCTCGGTCACCGACGAGGTGAGCTCTTCGGTGGCGGTCGCCACCGAGTTCACGTTGACGGAAGCTTCATCGGAGGCCGCCGCGACCGCAGTGGTGAGCTTCTGCGAGCGGTTGGCCGTCGCCGTCAGCGTGCCGGCGGAAGCCTCGAGCTCGGTCGCCGCGGACGACACCGTGCTGACGATCTCACCGATCACGGCCTCGAAATCGCGGGTGATGGCGTCGGCCCGGCGGCCGCGCTCGATCTGCGCCTCGGCGTCCCGTGCAGCCGCTTCATCCGCGAGTTTCTTCGCGATCAGCGCATCCTTGAAGATCTGCAGCGCGTTCGCCATGGTGCCGATCTCGTCCTTGCGATGTCCGTCCGGGATTTCGACGCCGAGTTCCCGATCGGCAAGCCGCAGCGTCGCCCCGGTCAGCCGCGCCAGCGGCCGGATCACCTGGCGCATCGCTACGAGCACCACGGCGATCGAGGTGGCGAGCACGACGAACAGAGCCGCGAGAGCCCAGCTCAGCCGCATCTGCGCCTGAGCAATCGCAGCGTCATTGGCTTTGTGGGCAAAGTCCAAGGCAGCATCGCGCAGGCCCAACACGCTGTTCAGGACACCGGCGATCCAGCCGGGCCACTCGGCTTCACTGGCCGGAGAGGGGCGGCCCTCGCGCGCGGCAGCGGCGACGTCGCGAAACCGTGGCTCGCCTTCGGTCATCAGCTTGGCGCGCACCTGGTCGATCGAGCGAACGAGCTCCGGCGCCGCGCCGGCATTGAGGACGCCCTGTTCGATCTGCCGCCAGATCAGCGCGATCTGGCCGGTCAATTCGGTGACCTCGACGTTCTGGACAGCAGACAAGGGTTGATTGCGGACAAAGAGGCCGAGGACCGCCGCACGCGCACCGTTGATGGTGCGCATGCCTTGTGCGCTTTGCGCGAGTTGCGCCGACGGCAACAGGTTTTCTATGTCGCTGCCGGTGCGCGAAAGGTTGATCAGGACTTCGCCGGTCGCGATGGTGAGGGAGTCGACGGCGCGCGCAAGCCCGTCCACGATCGCCGCCTGGCTGTTGGGCGGGCGCTGCGCCTTGGCCATGACCGCCGCCTGGCGCCCGGCACTGCGGGTTTGTCGTAACGCAAGCTCGGCAGCTTCAATCGGCCCGACCGGGAGGTCCGCCGCGCCAACGGCCTTCTTGGCCGCGTCGATGGCAGCATCGGTGCCGGCGACAACTTTGTCCAAGGCCGACAATTTTTCGGACGTCGCCGCTTCGGCCGTCGCGCCTGTAACTGCAAACCAAGCGGTACGCTCGGCCGGAATCAGGCTGTTGGCCTTCATCACCAGTTCGAACGCGGTGAGTGCGCGCGCGGCCGCTTCCCGCTTGCGCAGATCACGCCATCCATCCCAGGCGACCGCAACGGCGAAGGTCACGGCGAGGAGGCCCGTAATCAGATTGCCAGCCAGGATCTTCCATCGCAGGCTGACCCCGCGCTTCGAGCGATTTGCGGATGAGTGCGGCGAAGGAAACTCTGACATCGGTTGGACCAAACTCATCCGGGCGTTTTCACGATAGGCTCGGCCAGTGGCCGACGCTCGCCATTAGTGTACTTAAGTAATTGCAACCAAGACGTTAAGTGAGTTTGCGGCCGGCCTGAACGCGATGCTGCTGATCGCGGCAAGCGCCAGCTCGAAAGGCCACGGCGCAGGGACGGCCGACGGGTCCTGATTCTCGGCGTGTCCGGCCTGGCCGAACCCCGTGCGCCGAATGGCTGCTGCCAGAATCTGACACTGCCTGCTGCTAAAGGTCGGACCTCTGTCGGAGGACCTCACATGAAGCACTGGATCGCCGTCGCCTCGGCCAAGCATGTCCGGATCGGGCGTGCGCATGGCTTCATGCAGGTCTGCCACGGCAAGGGCGGGCCGCTGCGGCGGATCTCGCCGGGCGATCACGTCGCCTATTACTCGCCGACCGAAACCTTTGGCGGCAAGGATCGACTCCAGGCTTTTACCGCGATCGGCGTGGTCAAGCCGGGCGTGCCCTATCAGGCCGACATGGGTGGCGGCTTCCATCCGTTCCGCCGCGACGTCGCATGGAGCGACGCTGCCGAGGTGCCGATCCGGCCGCTGCTCGAAAGCCTCGCGTTTGCGCGCGACAATCCGAACTGGGGCTACAAGCTGCGTCTCGGCCTGTTCGAGATTTCAGGCGAGGATATGGAATTGATCCGCCATGTGGCGACGTCAAGCCGGCCGCTGCTGCTAGTCTGACGATGCAGACTTCCATGCAAAAAGCCCGCATCGCTGCGGGCTTTTCTTCTCACCAGCGGTGGCCGCCATAATAGCCGTGGGGCCTGCCGTGATAGACATGTGGCCGCGGATAATAGCCGTAGCTCCGGTAATGCGGGCGATAGTAGCCGTGAGGCCGCCAATGATGATGGCGCGGGCCGTGCCAGTGATGATGCCGGCCTTGCGCGCTGATGTCGGTCGATTGGCCGGCCTGCATGTGCGGCTTTGCCGCGGTCTTGGCCGCGTCCTTGCCGGCGGCGTTCGCCGCGGATGAACCTGCGAGCGCCGCAGAAGCAACAGCTATCACCACAAAGAGATTCTTCATTCCGTCACTCACTCCAATTGATGTCTGCGGAGATAACGGCATGGGTCACCTGCGCGTTCCGGCGACAAAGTGCCGCCTTGCCCAGCGCCTTGCCGGCGCAGAATCGCCGCAAAGTCTTCAGGGCTTCATGGATGCGGATCAGGAAAGCCGTGTCGCTCGGTGAGAACAGCCAGGATCGCGTCCTTGTCGGCGACGAATGCGCGCCCCTGATAGCTGCCGGTCTGATGCGGTGATGTCGCCCCGTCAGCGAGCACGAGCAGTGGCAGCCATTGATTTGCTTCGCCCACGAGGTCGATGACCGCCTGACGCGGCCGCGGCCAGGCGATGCGTTCGACGTCAAGTCTTTCGGCTAGATCGGGAAACGAGGCCAGCACGCCCTCGATCAGTGCGCAATGCCAACAATAGAAGTTTCGGCCCGGATAGGCCGGATCGGCAAAGCCGGGTCGCAGGAGGAACAGATGATCGCGCGTCATGGAAATCAAGTCCCTCTTGCTGAGGTCCCGGAATATTATGGCAGGGAGCCATACAACACATTCGCGGTTAACGCCTGAACGTGTTGGCCGCCCGGTGCGACAGATGCACAAGATTTCACGTCAAGAGTTTGTCATGAAGCGCGCCGCCATCCTCTGCATCGCCTCGTTGTTCACCCTCCATGCGGGCGCCGCGGCCGCCAAGTCGATCACCTGCTCCTACCCGCAGGACCAGGAGCTGACGTTCGAGGTGCCGAAAAAGCAGGGCGGCCTGCCGCCGATCGACTTCGACTACCCGTCAAAGGTCACGCTGTTCAGCTTCCGCGACGACAATCTCCTGGTCGTCGCCATGGACGAGTCGGACAAGAGCCGGGTGCGGGTCGTGATCTCGGCGCAGCGCGACAAGGCCAAAGGCATCTACGCCGGGCAGATCGTGACCGACCTCGGCGGCAACCAGCTCATGCTCGATAACGGCCCCGTCACCTGCAAGGCGAAGGGGTAACGCCGGTATCGCCGAGGATCAAAACGCGCCCACTGGCCGGGATCACTGTCGGTCTCTACATTGGCGACGGCACCGCGGGATGATTCTATGGCAGACCTCACCGCTGACACCCAAGATCGCCCGTGTTCGCTGGCGCAGGTGACGACGCTGCCACAGCTGTTGCGCTGGCGCGTCACGCTGACGCCGGGCGGGGAGGCCTATCGGCAATACGATGTGACGGTCGGACGCTGGGCGAGCTATTCCTGGCAACAGATCGATGCCGAGATCGAGCGCTGGCGCCTGGCGCTCGCCGCCGAAGGGTTTGCAGCCGGTGAGCGGGTTGCGATCCTGATGCCCAACGGCATCGCGCATATCGCGATGGACCAGGCGGCGCTGTCGCGCGGTCTCGTGCCGGTGCCGATGCACGCGGTCGACAACCCCGACAGCATCGCCTACATCCTCGGTGATTCCGGCGCGCGCCTGCTGCTCGTGGATACGCTGGAGCGCTGGCACGCGATCGTCGCGACCGGCCAGCCGGTCACTGCTCTCACGCGCGTCGTCTGCGCGAGTTGGTCGGATGCATTGGGTCCTGCGTCCACCGACGCCCGCGTCGTCGCGCTCGATCGCTGGCTCCCGGCGAAGGCCGACGGCCCCGCGATAACCGACGTCGCCGTCCGGGCGGATGATCTTGCTGCCATCGTCTACACCTCGGGGACCACCGGACGGCCGAAGGGGGTGATGCTGTCGCATGGCAACGTCGTTGCGAATGTGAAGGCGATCGCGCAGCGCATCGCCGCCGAGCCGGACGACGTCTTCCTCTCCTTCCTGCCGCTCTCGCACACCTTCGAGCGAACCGGCGGTTATTACTATCCGATCGCGGCGGGCGCCTGCGTCGCCTATGCGCGTTCGGTTGCGCTGCTCTCCCAGGATTTGAAGCACGTGCAGCCGACGGTACTGATTTCGGTCCCGCGGATCTATGAGCGCATTTTTGCGCTGATCATGCAGCATCGTGAAGCGGCCGGTCGCATCGAGCGCGCGCTGCTCGGCCTTACGCTCACCGTCGGTGGTCGGCGCTTTGACGCGCGGCAGGGCAAGCGCTCGGTTTCGCTGTTCGACCGGCTGGCCTGGCCGATTCTGAAGCGCCTCGTCGCCGACAAGGTGCTGGCACAGTTCGGCGGGCGCTTGCGCGTGGCCGTCTCGGGCGGCGCGCCGATCGCAGAACCCGTCATCCGCCTCTTTCTCTCGCTCGGGCTCGACGTCCTGCAAGGCTACGGCATGACCGAGACCTCACCGGTCGTCTCCGTCAACACGACTGACGACAACGACCCGCGCTCGGTCGGCCACGTCCTCGACGGCATCGACGTCAAGCTCGGCGAGAAGGACGAGTTGCTCGTCCGCGGCCCGAGCGTGATGCTCGGCTATTGGCGCCGGGAGGAGGAGACGCGCAGGGTCAAGGAGGCCGACGGCTGGCTGCACACCGGCGACCAGGCGCGCATCGAGCATGGCCGCATCACCATCACCGGGCGCATCAAGGACATCCTCGTCACCTCCACTGGCGAGAAGATCGCGCCGGTCGATCTCGAAACCGCGATCCTTGCCGATCCCCTGTTCGAGCAGGCTTTCGTGATCGGCGAGCAGCGACCGTTCCTCGCGGCCTTCGTGGTGCTCAATGCCAAGACGTGGGAGCTGGAGCAACAGAGACTCGTGGGCCTCGGCAAGCAGGGCGAGGGTGGCGAGCGTGCCGCACTGCTCGCGCGGATCGCTGCGGCCGTGAAGGACTATCCGGCCTATGCGACGCCGCGTGCGGTCTCGTGGTCGCTGGAGCCGTGGACGATCGCGGCGGGGCTGCTGACGCCGACGCTGAAGAACAAGCGCCCCGCGCTGGAGCATCGCTTCGCGGCGGAGATCGAGCAGATCTATGCAAAGAAGCCGCCGGCGGCACCGCGGCCGGCGCCTCCTGCGCTTTGATCGCGCCGCCATCGGGCGGCGAGTGATGCGGACAGATTCAGTCTGCGGTTGCGCCGGAAGTATTTTCTGGGGCACGTCATCCCGTTTCGAGGGGCGGCGCAATCGTATGGCTGTCGTTCTGCATCATCTATTTACCAACATCATTGCCTGTCGTGGCCGGCTGAATGTTGGGCGTTCGGTTCCAAGACAATGAGGGCCCAGCCCGGTAGGAACTCGGAACGATTGAGCCCCGCCTGGCTGGTTACGGCGGATCGCCTGGTCGCAATGCAGGATATCCCGGATCTGTTGCTGGACTCGGGCTCGTGGTGCGGATTTGCGATCCCGGTGAACCGTGTAGCTGCAAATCCGAAGTCAGCGATGTCGCGTTGGCGAGCGGGATTCCGTCCGCACTTCAGCGCGGCTGCTTAACTGGACGCAGGTGTGACGCAATGATTGTTCGCATGTTGGATGCTCTCATACGCCTGGCCAGAAGGTTGGTCGCGATTCGCTTCAAGAAAGTGGTGCGGTTGATGACGTGCGACGTCGAGACGGATTGTCTGTGCGTTGCCTCGATCGTCCGCTCGATCGATGACGCGCTCTCCGTGGCCGAAGCCGAACGGGCCAAGGTCAGCTTGCGAATTGACGATGTCCTGGCGCGCGCCGCGGTGACGAGCGGCAACGACGTCGACGAGTATCTGACCCGCGCGTCGCTCGACGTCCATCACCAAAATCTGCTCGACACGGAAATCTCGGACGGTCGACTCCGATTGGAGCAGTTGTCGCAGAACATCGAGCACTTCCGCTCGTTGAAAAAGGCGCTGTTGACCCGCTTTCCGGATTTCGAGACGGTGCCCGATACCGGCGCGGCGAGCCCGTTGTTGCGGAGTGTTTTCTGATCGATGACGTCCGATCTTCCAACCGAACCCGATCGGCGGCGTCTCAGGCGCCGCGCATGTCGGACGGTGTTACACCGAACCGGCGTCGGAATACGCGGTTGAAATAGGACACGTCGGGGAATCCCGCGGAATGGGCGAGGTCGCTGACCTTGCGCCATCGATTGAGAGGATCGAGCAGTAGCTTGCGCACGAGCAGCAGGCGTTGCTCGAGCAGGAATTCGGTGAACGTGCTTCCCGTCTGTTCGAACATGCGCTGGGCATGGCGCGGACTGACGCCCGCTTTCTGCGCGACGGAGTAGATCGTCAGGTCGCCCCGGCTCAGATTGGCGATGACGTCGGCGCGCATGAGCTCGAGCCGCACGGCGGAATGCCCCTTGTTCGCCAGTTCCGTGCGGTCGGCGTCCGTCCCCAGCAGCAGGGCGACGAGGTCGACCATGTGTTGCGCCATCAGGTGCTGGCCGACCACGTCGGTGTGCGGGCCAAGATTGGCGGCAAGCGCGTGGTAGCGAACGATGGCTTCCCTGATGGGAGCTTGACCGCCAAGAACCAGCCCCAGCCGGTCCTCGGCCTTGGGGCAGATCGACAGCAGCAAGGATCGCGGGATTCGTATGGTCTTGAACCGGCATTCGTTGTTCAGGCGTGCGCCACCCGGCACGCTCATGTCCCCGAGGCCCATTTGCGATTCCGACAGTTCGATCGACTGTTCGTCGTGCCGTACGAGCACGCGGCCGGACGTGGCGATGCCGAGCATCATGTCGTCGCAACCGTCGTTCAGGATTTCGCGCGTGCGCGAGAATTCAGCCGACGATCCGCTGGGGACGACCAGTGCCAGGCCGCCCAGCAGGCTGATCTGCAATTTGCAGTCGATGCTGCCTCCGTCGCCCGGCTGGATGTCGGTCTTGAAAGTGCACCGGCACAATTCCTCGCGCCATCGTTCGTAATCGCGCCCGTGCGGCGCGCCCGTGTAGGTGTTGACAAAGAAATTCGGCGCGCTCGCTTGTTGCATCATGACTCCTTGGCTCGCGACAGCCCAAAATATTCGGAGATCGCGCGCAAGCGAAAGGCCCGCGCCAGCGGACATCGCGTCAATCTACACGATTGGCGCTGGAGTCCAATCGTGGCGAACCCGGTGTCTCCCGCGCCTTGATCGCGCCGCCATCGGGTGGCGGGCGACGCCGAGAGGTTCAGTCTGCAGTTGCGCTGGAAACCATTTTCAGCAGCGGCTATTGCGTGGCCGTTCTGCATCACAGCGCCGCCGTCACGATTGCAGGGCGCTGATGGTGAAGCGATTGGCGCTGCGTTCCAAGACAATAGGGAGTGCGGATGTTACTCCCAGGATGCGCCGGATGCTTCCCCACCCGTGCGCTTTTGGACGCGAACATACGTCGCGTCAGGGCACGGAGATGAAAATGAGAAAGTTAACGCTGGCGATCTCGCTGGTTCTGGTTGGAACGGCTTCCGCGCTCGCCGCCGACATCGCGCCAAGCTACACCAAGGCGCCCGTCGTCGCGCCCATCTACAACTGGACAGGCGTCTACATCGGCCTCAACGGCGGTGGCGCTTCGAGCCACAACTGTTGGGATGTTACAGGTTTTCGTGGCTTTCCGATTACGCCGTCAGCGAGCGAAGGCTGCCATAACGCGACTGGTGGCCTCGCGGGCGGTCAGATCGGGTATCGCTGGCAGGCATCCAGCTGGGTATTCGGCCTGGAGGCTCAGGGTAACTGGGCGAACTTGAAGGCATCGAATCTGAGCTTGCCGGCTGCGTTCGGCAACATGGTGCGCAACACGTCCAAGATCGATGCCATCGGCCTGTTCACCGGTCAGGTCGGCTATGCTTGGAATAACGTGCTCTGGTACGTGAAGGGCGGCGCTGCGGCGACCCATGACAAGTACGATGGCTTCACGCGTTTCAATAGCACCACTTTTGATCAGGCAAGCGAGACGCGCTGGGGTGGAGCGGTCGGAACCGGAGTTGAGTTTGGCTTCGCGCCAGGCTGGTCGGTTGCCGTCGAATACGATCATCTATTCATGGGACGGCGCGATGTTACCTTGACGTCCACCCTCGCTCCGGTCGGCGCCGTCTCACGCAACGAGAGCATCAAGCAGGACGTTGACATGGGCACCGTCCGTGTGAACTACACCTTCGGCGGCCCAGTGGTTGCGAAGTACTGATCTGCTGCGAGCAATCTGCTCCGATGAAAGGCCGGCCTCGCGCCGGCCTTTTTGTTGGTGCGCGAGGCATGGCGCGGAGCGCCGTGACTGGCGCGATTTGACCGGAGTGGTGTCCGGTCGATGACCTGGAAGTGAGAGTCCTCTACGGAATTACAGTGCACTCGCTCGACCTGATAGACCGCAAAATCGCTAGTTAAGTGCACTGTCACCGGCTGGCCACCGTCACGATCGCATGGCGCTGAAGGTGAAGTGATTGGCGCTGGAGTTCAATGACGACGTAGCCGGCGTCTCCTGCGCTCTGATCGCGCCGCCATCGGGTGGCGAGCCATGCGGACGGATGCAGTCCGCAGTTGCGCTTGAAGCTGCTTTCGGGGCGCTTCTGCCCGTGGCCGTTCTGCATCATGGAGCGGCCGTCGCGATCGTAGGGCGCTGATGGTGAAACGATTGGCGGTGCGTTCCAAGACAGCGAGCCGCGCATAGCTCACTGATACCAGGAGCAGTTTAAGCGCGATTCAGTCCCGCCATGTGGCCGGGACGAGTCGCCTGACCGGTGTCCGCACCGGGATCGATCATGGTTTCGCACGAGGTCAAGCATGCCGAGGGGTACACGTCTTTCATTCAACTCTGACGCAGGTATGAACCGGGCTCTTGTCCGCGGTGGCTTTGCTCCACGCGCGGCTTCCCTGATGGCGTTGCTGATCGGCTCGACCGCGCTGACCGGCGTCGCGCTGTCGCTGGTTGGCCCCGCGCACGCCGGCACCCCGGATTGGATCAGTAGCGGTACCGGGTCGAACGACTGGTTCATTGCGGGCAACTGGAGTCCGTCGGGGGTGCCGAACGCCACGGACACGGTCACGATCGATACGGTGTCGCCCAGTGACACCGTCATCCGCGGCGCAACGGCATCGGCACAGCTGACATTCGTGGGTGCCGCGGGCACCGGCAGCCTCACCATCCTCAACGCCCTCGGCACCTCCACCGGCGGGATACTGAACGACGCCAACGGCTACATCGGCTATCTCGCGAACAGCAATGGCACCGTCAACGTCTCCGGAGCCAACTCGGCTTGGAACAACAGCGGCACTTTGGAGGTCGGCTTCGGCGGCACCGGCAACCTGACGGTGATTAACGGTGGTGCCGTCAGCAATACTCAGGGACTTGTCGGGGTTCAAGCCGGTTCGACCGGCAACGTTCGGGTCGATGGCGCCGGTTCGACATGGAGCAACAGCGGCGAAGTTTATGTCGGCTCTTCCGGCACCGGCACGGTGACGATCGCCAACGGCGCCGCGGTGACCAGCGGCCTGGATGCCTATCTCGGCTTCAGCTCGACCGGAAACGGCACGCTCAATGTGACCGGAGCGGGCTCGAGCTTCACGGTGGCGGCCGGTGGCGGCAACTTCCTGACGATCGGCAAAGGCGGAACGGGCACGATGACGATCGCCAATGGCGGCTCGGTCAGCAATCTCAACGCGTCGATCGGCTCGTTGGCCCTCTCCACGGGCACGGTCACGGTCACCGGCGCCGGTTCGACGTGGACCAATGGCGGCGGTCTCTATGTCGGCGACGCTGGCACCGGCATGCTGAACATTTGGAGCGGCGGCAAGGTCACGAGCGGGGCCGCACGTGTCGGTTACATCGGCGGAAGCGGATCCGTCGTGGTGGACGGTGCGGGCTCGACCTGGGCGGCTGGCGGCTTGACTGTCGGGAGCGCCGGTTCGGGCATGCTCGTGATCAGGAATGGCGGTGCGGTGAGCGGCACGTACGGCGTCATCGGCCTTGCCGCGAGCGGCGTCGTTGCGGTCGACGGCGCGGGCTCGACGTGGAGCAGCAGCAGCGACCTCTACCTCGGCTACAACTCTAACGGCACGCTGACCATTGCGAACGGCGGCGCAGTCTCGGTCGCAGGCGCGATCTATGTCGCCGACCAAGCCGGCTCGACCGGCACGCTCTACATCGGCGCGGCGCCGGGCTCGGCGGCGGCGGCGCCGGGCACATTGACGGCGTCCACGATCCAGTTCGGCGCCGGCACCGGTGTGATCGTTTTCAATCACACTTCGTCGAACTATGTTTTCGCGCCGGACATCAGCGGCGGCGGGAGCGTCGCCCAGTTTTCGGGCACCACGATCCTGACCGGGAACAGCACCTATACCGGGTCGACCGTCGTTAACGGCGGCACGCTGTCGGTGAACGGCTCGATCGGAAACTCCGCCACCACGGTGTTTGGCGGCGGCACGCTGGGCGGCATCGGCACGGTCGGCGACACCACGATCTACGGCGGCACGCTGGCGCCGGGCAACGCGATCGGCCCGAACTCGATCGGCACGCTCACCATCGCCGGCAATCTGGTGCTGACCACGGCCGCGACCTACATGGTCCAGGTCTCCGGCACATCCGCCAGCAACACCGTGGTGGCCGGCGCAGCGCAGATCGACGGCACCGTTGTTGTGAACCTGACCGGCCGCGTCTCGTCGACCACGACCTACACCATCCTCACCTCGGCGAACACGACCGGGACGTTCGGATCGGTCTCGATGAGCAACTCCGCCTACGGCCGCAACGCGCGGGTGAGCTACTCGGGCAACAACGTGCTGCTGACGCTCGACCCCGGATTGCTGTCGCCGTCGCTGCCGGGCTTTGCCAACATCAACCAGAAGAATGTCGCCGCAGGGATCGACAACGCGCTGCTCGGCGGCGGCTCGATGACGACCGGCTTCAACACGCTGTTCGGCGCGACGGGCCAAAACCTCCTCAACGGGCTGACGCAGGCCTCCGGCGAAGTCGCCACCGGCGCGCAGCAAGGCACCTTCAGTGCCATGGGCCAGTTCCTCAACACGATGCTCGATCCGTTCTTAGGCAACCGCAACGATCCAAGCGAGCCGGAGGGCGGGGCCTCGCGCTATGCCGACGACGGCGCAGCCACGCGTACGAACGCGGGTCGCGACGCCCATGCGGCAATCGACAAGGCGCGTGGGAATTCCTTCACGCAACGCTGGAACGTGTGGGCGGCCGGCTATGGCGGCTCGCAGACCACCGACGGCAATACCGTGGTCGGCTCAAACACCGCGACGAGCCGCATCGCCGGCGTGGCCGCGGGCGCCGATTACCTGATATCGCCGAACACGCGGGTCGGTTTCGCGCTCGGCGGCGGCGGCACCAGCTTTGGCGTCGCCAACGGGCTCGGCACTGGAAGCTCCGACCTGTTCCAGGCCGGCGTCTACGCACGCCACACCATGGGCAATGCCTACGTTGCCGGCGCGCTCGCCTATGGCTGGCAGGATGTGACGACGGATCGCACGGTGACCATCGCCGGCGTCGATCATCTGCGCGCGCGGTTCAATGCCAACGCGCTGTCGGGACGCCTCGAAGGCGGTTATCGCTATGTCACGCCCTGGATGGGGATCACGCCGTATGCGGCGGCGCAGTTCACCAGTTTCTTCCTGCCGGGCTATGGCGAGCAGGCGGTCTCCGGCGCCAACACTTTTGCGCTGAACTATGCCGGCAGGGACGTCACCGCCACCCGCAGCGAGCTCGGCCTGCGCACTGATCGTTCGTATGCCCTGGAGACGGCGCTCCTCACGCTGCGCAGCCGTGCGGCATGGGCGCACGACTTCAATCCGGATCGCGCGATCTCGGCCACCTTCCAGACCCTGCCGGGCGCGAGCTTCGTGGTGAACGGCGCGGCGCAGGCGCACGATGCCACGCTGGTCACGGGCGCGACGGAGCTGAAATGGCTGAACGGATTCTCGCTGTCCGGCACCTTCGAGGGCGAGTTCTCGAACGTCACCCGCAGCTACACCGGCAAGGGCATCGCGCGGTATCAGTGGTAATATGTCGTCTTTCCTCTCCGGCAGGATCGCGCTCTTCATCGATGGTGCCAATCTGCACGCGACCGCCAAGGCGCTTGGCTTCGAGATCGACTACGGCCGTCTGCTCGACGCGTGCAAGGCGCGTGGCAATCCGGTGCGCGCATTCTACTACACCGCGATCGTCGAGGATCAGGAGCATGTTCCGCTTCGCACCCTGGTCGATTGGCTGGACTATAACGGCTACGCCGTCGTCACCAAGGCGGCCAAGGAATACGTCGACGCCAGCGGCCACCGCAAGTTCAAGGGCAAGATGGACGTCGAGCTTGCGGTCGACGCCATGGAGCTTGCCGCGCACATCGACCAGATGGTGCTGTTCTCAGGCGACGGCGATCTTCGATCGCTGGTCGAAGCCGTGCAGCGGCGGGGCGTCCGCGTCACCGTGGTCTCGACGCTTCACCCGCCAATGATTGCGGAGGAGTTGCGACGCCAGGCCGATGTCTTCATCGATCTCATGGAGTTGCGATCGATGATCGGTCGCGATCGGCCACAGCGCTCGCCAACGCGCCTGCACGCACCATAGAATCCGTGGGGCCTCGAAGGGCGACGGCAGGAGCGCTTCTGTGTGGCAGTTCTGCATCACGGAGCCGCCGTCACGCCCGCAGGGCGCTATTGGTGAAGCGATTGGCGCTATATTCCAAGACGGCGAACTCCGCGTACCTCATTGATGCCAGGAGCAGAGGGACTTTTGATGAATCGGATCGTGATTGGAATGGCGGCGGCGGTGTCGCTGCTTGCAACGGGCGCGATGGCTGCTGACCTGGCGCCGAAGCCTTACGTCAAGGCGCCGCCGATGGTCGATCCCGGCTACAATTGGACGGGGTTTTATGCGGGGTTGAACGGCGGCTATAGCTGGGGCCGCTCCAACGCCACGGTCATGTCGACCACCCCGCTTGCTGTGAGCATCGGACAGAGCGTTGATGGGGGGCTTGGCGGCGGTCAAATCGGCTACAACTGGCAGGTCGATCGGAAATGGGTCCTGGGTGTCGAGGCCGATATTCAAGGAACTGGCGAGCGCGGCCGTTCGATCGACACGCTGACGGCGGTCAGGACCGCTTTTGTTGGCATTACCGGCACCGCCGACAGCAGCACTGATTTTCCGTGGTTTGCAACCTTCCGCGGTCGCGCCGGACTATTGGCCGATCCCAGCCTGCTGCTCTATGCGACCGGGGGTCTGGCGGTCGGAGAGGTCAAGTTCGGCACTCAGGCAACGCTGACCGGGCAACGGTTCGATGGCAGCAACGCGCCGGTCGGAGCGCCGGTTACGGTTGTCGGCGCGGCGGTCTCCGAGAGCCAGACTCGCTTGGGCTGGACCGCAGGGGCCGGCATCGAAAAGAAATTCAACCGCAACTGGTCAGCGAAACTCGAATACCTCTATCTCGATCTGGGGTCGCCCACCTACTTCGGTGGCACCGCCAACGAGACTACAGTCAAGTTCCACGATCATATCCTGCGGGCTGGCTTCAACTACCAGTTCACGTCCGGACCAGTGGTCGCCAAGTACTGAGAGCCCGGAAGCTTAGCGACCGGGCGTCATGAAGCACGAAACGTTGTGGATCGTCGTCCCAGCCCTTGGGGTAGCAATGCTATTGGCCGCGATCCATCCTGCTCCTTGGCAGGTAAGCGGCCGTCCGCTGCCTACTTGAACGGATCCTGGATCGACGGCGAGGACTGCCGGACGCGGCGCACGCTCACCGGCGTGCCGTCGGAGACGAACAGCAGCTCGTACTTGCGGCCCTCATTGTCGGTCGCGGTGCAGGTGATGTTCGAGACCTGCTTTGCGGCGAAATTGCCGGTCTGGCGGCAGATGCCGGTGGAAGTCTGCTCGGCCGGCACCGGCAGGCCGTCGACCCGCGGCCGGTCCTTGGAGTTGAGCAGCATGCGGTCGATCGGCAGCTCATAGGAATTGTCGTCGGCGCGCTTGCCGTTCTCGCCGGAGAACGAAACGACATGGCTGTCGTCGGCGGGGTCGTCGACCGCGACCGCGAAATTGACCCGGCCCTTGTCGCCATGGGCGTAGGCCACCGTCTTGCAGCCGAATTCGCGCCCGGCGATCTTCAGCGTCTTGCACTGGCCCGACATCAGCGCCAGCAGGTCGATGAAGGAGTTTTGCGGCTCCGCCTGGTTGTTGACCCGGATGGGGGCGGAAGACCCGGCAAAACAGGGAGTTGCGAGAGCGACCAGGCTCGCGGCCAGAACCGGTCGGAAGCGGCGCATCACCGGGCTCGCATGGCGCGTGGCGGAAACGGAAAAGCTCCGTGCATCAACCATCGAACCACCAATTGGTTGCGATCCCGTTTGTTGTGCCAAGCACATGCCCGTCTGGAATACCACCGCGCCACCTGCCGGCGATTCGCGAAAACCGCCCCAACCCCCGTCCCGGCGCGCACTTGTCGCCAGGGCCATGTTTTTTTCGTGGCAAAGCTTGTCGCGGCGACCGCCCTCCGGCAGTCTTTCCGGAAATCTACGGGGGGAGGCTTCGCATGGCCAAGGTAATCCCGAGCCGCGTCGCCGGCCGGATCGAAGGCGATTTCGTCGTGTTCCTGATCGGCATGCGCGTCAACAAGCCGTGGGCGCTCCACAAATGGCTGCCGGTCGCGCTCGCCATGCCGAGGATGATCAAGGAGCTGGAGAAGGCCTCAAAGGAGGTCGGCTTCCTCGGTCACACCGAACTCGGCCTTCTCAACATGGTGCAGTATTGGCGGAGCTTTGATCATCTGGAGCGCTACGCCAGGGCGCGCGACGCGCAGCACTGGCCGGCCTGGGTTGATTTCAACCGGCGCCTGAAGGACAGCCGCGGCGACGTCGGCATCTGGCACGAGACCTACAGGGTCCACGCCGGCGACTATGAGGCGATCTACAGCGGCATGCCTCCGTTCGGTCTCGGCAAGGCCGGCGCCTCCAGCGGCATTACCGACGCCAACGACAGCGCAAGGCAGCGGCTCGGCGCCGCTTGATCGGGGCGTTTCACTGAAGTGCCGTCTGCCAGCGCGCATCGCGCGGCGAAGGGCGGCGGTGCAGGCGGGCGTCGAGCATCGCGCGGGCGCGTGCGAGCTCGCCGCTGCGCATCAAGGCGACGATAAAAGTATCCTCGATCAGCTCCCGCTGGGCGTGGCTGCCGCCGATCCGCACGACATCGGAAAGAGCCGGCGCGAGCACGTGCACGCACGTGGCAAAATCCTCGTCGGCGAAGGCCGTCATCGCGCGGCAGATCGCGGGCACCACGGGGCCCGCAGGCAGCTTGCCGTCGGCCAGCCGCTGCTCGATGACGGCAAGACGCGGGGCCAGTGCGTCGCGATCTTGCGTGGCGGCCGCGAACAGCGCCATGTGGACGTCGGCAAAGGGGATGCTCGATTTCGGAAACAGTTTTTGCGCGGTGGCGTCAGCCTCGGTCCAGAGCTCTTTCGGCACTGCGTGACCATAGGCCGACAGGCGCCACAACAGCGAGGCGCCGTCGGTGATCACGTTGAGCGGCGGCGCCTGCGTCATCGACGGCTGCAGCGCGTCGGCATAGATCGCGAGCGCGCGCGCCGCATTGCCGTGCTCGAGCGCGCCGAGCGCCTGGTGCCAGCGGATATGGCCGTGCAGGATTCCGGAACGGTCATAGCCGCCGATCCATTCGTCGACGAGACGGTCCGCCTCGTCGATCGAACCGTCCTCGAACATCGCATGCAGCACGGCGTGGGCGCCATGCGCGTTTTCGCGCTTCAGGCCAAAGCCGCGCTCGGTGATGGCGCGGCCGTGCGCAACATCGCCATTCTCCGTGATCGCCCAGCCGTAGAGCGTGAGGAACCACCAGTCCTCGCCATAGTGATCCGCGACGCTTGCGCACAGGTCCTGCCGCGCGCGGTCGTGATCGGCCATGCCGGAGAAAGCGAACAGGCCGAACGCGCCGAGCGGCAGTGCCAGCACCACCGCATCGCGCGGCCATGCCTCGATATGCTTCAAGGTCGCAGCCAGCGCCTCCGGCAGACGTCCCTCGACCGCGAGCGCCAGCGCCTCGACATGCGAGCGTTCGCGCTCCGTGCCGCGCTTCGCCACCAGCTCGCGCGCGAGGCCCGCTTTCTTCCGCGCGAGCTCGCCCTGCTGATAGAAGGAATGCAGGCGGGCGCGCGCGATGTGCGCCAGTGCGAAATCAGGATCAGCCTCGATGGCGCGCTCCAGCGTCTCCGCTGCGCCGGTCCAGCCCGCGAGCAAGAGGTCGACGCCCTCGCGATACGCGCTTGCCGCCGCATCGGATATGGTGGAGAGCGGAAGCCCGTAGCGGTCCTGATACGCCATGGTCGCTTCCTTTACGCTGTCCGCGCGCGGCGGCCTTCGATCGGATAGGCCGGGTCGTTATAGCCCGGAGTCGAGGGATGGCCCGATGTCACCAGGGCGTCGATCAACGCCTCGTCCTCTGCGGTGAAGCGATAGTCGAGCGCGCGGATGTAGTCGTCCCACTGCTCCTCGGTGCGCGGGCCGGCGATCACCGAGGTGACGAAAGCGGAGTTGAGCACCCAGGCGACTGCGAACTGGCCGGCAGTGATGCCCTTTTTCTCCGCATGCTGCTTGATCTCCTGCGCGAGCTTGAGCGACTCGGGACGCCATTCCGTCTGCATCATGCGGGTGTCGTTGCGGCCCGCGCGCGTCTCCTTGTCGGGCGGTGCGTCCGGGCTGTATTTGCCTGTCAGCACGCCGCGCGCCAGCGGGCTGTAGGGCACGATACCGAGGCCGTAATAGCCGCAGGCCGGAAAGTGCTCGACCTCCGGCATGCGGTTCATGGCGTTGTAGTAGGGCTGGCTCACCACGGGCCGGTCGATGCCGAGCCGGTCGCAGATGTTGCAGATCTCGGCGAGGCGCCAGGCGCGGTAGTTCGAGACGCCGAAATAGCGCACCTTGCCCGCACGGATCAGGTCTCCTATCGCGCGCACGGTCTCCTCCAGCGGCGTCGCATGGTCTTCCTTGTGCAGATAGTAGACGTCGATGAAATCGGTGCCGAGGCGCTTCAAGCTCTCGTCCGCTGCCTGCAACACCCAGCGCCGCGACAGGCCGCCGCGATTGGGGTCATCGCCCATGGGATTGGCGAGTTTTGTGGCGAGTACCCAGGCGTGACGGTTGTTGGCAATCGCGCGGCCGACGACCTCTTCCGAACCGCCGTTCGAATACGCGTCGGCCGTGTCGATGAAGTTGATACCGGCCTCGCGCGCCTTCGCGATGATTTTTGCGGAATCCGCCTCACTGGTGGGGCCGCCGAACATCATCGTGCCCAGACAGATCGGCGAGACTTTCAGGCCACTGCGGCCGAGCTGGCGGTATTGCATGGGCTATTCCTCAACGTGTTTGTGGGCGCCAGCATAGCGGCCCAACTTCGCCATTGCGAGCGCAGCAGAGCAATCCAGAAATGCTTCAATACGCATGCTCTCTCAGTATCGTCGTCCTGGACAAGCGAGCGGAGCGAGCGCTGATCCAGGACCCATAACCACAGGAAGTGGTTTGGCGAAGACTCGTGGTTGACCAGCTTCGCGCCACGGCTGCTCCCTGGGGTAATGGGTCCTGGCTTTCGCCAGGACGACGTCGGAGGACGTCTTGCAATGAGCCTACTCCGGCCCCTTCAAGATCTTGAACACACCATTCGCCATCACGATGCAGCGGTCGTCGACGGTGACCTCGGTGTTCATGAAAACGAGGCTGCGGGTCGAGCGCACCACGCGCGGGCGCGAGATCAGGATGTCGCCGATCTTGCCGGCCTCGACGAAATGGGTGTCGAGCTGCACCGTCGCCATGTACTGCTTGCCGGTGACGTATCGCGCGGTCATGCCGCAGGTTCGGTCGGCGAAGGTCATCGTCACGCCGCCCTGCACCATGCCGCGGCGGTTGTGATGCTTGTCCTGCGTGATCAGCGCGTATTCATACTGGCCGTCGACCCGGCGCTCCCACAAGGGACCGATGAGGTGCATGAAACCGGTGGTTTCGACAACGGCCCAGCCGTCGTGCTTGAGTCTTGCGGCGGCCTTGTCGATCATATCCGGGTCCGTCTGTGAAAGCGGAGCATGTGCGCCTCATTTCATCAAGCGCGCTCCTGGTGTAGTCAAGCATCATGAGACCGTTCGACGATGCCACACGGCGGAATATCGCCGGCGCCTGCGCGGCGTTCGTGCGCCTGCCGGACGATGACGAGCCGCCAGCACTGAAGCGCGCCGCTGTTGCCATTGCGCTTGCCGCTGCAGGCGAGGGGCGCGACACCGCGCTGCTGCTCACCTTGCGTGCGTCTCACCTGCGCGCTCATCGCGGGCAATGGGCCTTGCCCGGCGGACGCTGCGATGCCGGTGAAACGCCGGTCGCGGCGGCGCTGCGGGAGCTCGACGAGGAGCTCGGATTGAGGCTTGCTGCGGACGCGGTGCTCGGCCTCCTGGACGACTACCCGACCCGCTCCGGCTATCTGATCACGCCCGTCGTGGTCTGGGCCGCCGACAGTGGACGAATCGTGCCGAACCCAGAGGAGGTCGCCTCCGTGCACCCAATAGCGCTTGCTACGATCGAGCGCGATGACGCCTTCGACTTCGTCGCCATCCCCGAAAGCGCACGGCGCGTGATCCGCTTCCATCACGAGGGGAGCCTGATCCACGCTCCGACCGCCGCGCTGATCTATCAGTTCCGCGAGGTGCTGGCGGGGCGCGCAACCCGTGTTGCCGAGCTGGAACAGCCGGTGTTCGCCTGGAAATGACCTTAGAAGTAAACGGCGTTTTAACCTGACAGTCACGCGGTGCTTGCTAAGACGGTACCATGCATCACCAACCGATTCGGCACGCGCTGACGCTTGCACCGTTTGCGTTCGTCCTGTTCGCATCGCCTGCGCCCGCGCGCGACTCCTCCGCACTACCGCCGGCCGTCGGCAACGCGATGGCGCAGGCGTCGCCGCAAGCCATCCTCGAATATCGCCGCCGCCTCCAGGAGTACCAGGAGGCGCGCGCCGCCTTTGACGCGGAGGCCGGAGCCTATTGGGGCCAGATCGCGGAGAAGCGCCGCACCCGCAACGCCAAGCGGCGCGGCGGGCAGCAGATCACGCTCGACGATTACGTGCTGGAGCCGCCGCCGCTCTATACCGGGCCTAAGCGGCCGGTGAATCCGGAACCCACCGAAGAGCCGGAGCCGCGCCCGCGCAAGCCGATCCCCGTCGTTGCCGATCTGTTGCGCGCGTCGCAGGAGCTCTATCAGTTTACGCCGCAGCGGCCCGCGACCGAAGTCGAGTTCAAGCGTGCCTACGCGCGTTATGCGCTCGCCTTCGGGCTGACGCGCGAGCAGGCGGTGCGGGTCTATTCGTTCGAGACCGGCGGCACCGGCAATCACGACGTGCAAGCGGGAATTGAACATGGCGGCAAGCGCGCGATCTCGACCGCGATCGGCTACAACCAGTTGCTGACGACCAACAGCGTCGAACTGCTCGCCGAGCAGGGTCACGAGTTGATCCGCGCGCTCTCCGAGAAGACCGCACAGAGCTCAGGTGCAGCGCGCAAGGCGCTTGAGTACAAGCTCGCCGTGTTGAAGAAGATGGTGGCGCACGCAAAGTCGGTGCCGGATACCTGGTCGGAGCATGAGAAGATCGGCGACACCGCACAGGGCTGGGCAATGCACGCCATGGTGCTGGACATCGACGTCGGGCCGATGCTTCAGACCCACAAGCTTTTGACCTCCGTGCTGTTCGCGCGCGCCAAGGGCTATACCCGCCCGCTCACCGCCGCCGAGCTCGAGATGATGAACCTCACCGGCGACGGTACCGGCCTCGACATGGTGACGATGCCCCAGGCCATGCGCGAGCAGGTGCCGACCTCGAACTTCTTCCAGCGCGGCGGCTACGAGCGCAACCCGGTCGCGATCCGCCACAACACGGTGGCGAAGCTGCTGGCGGTGACGGATGCACGGATGGATTCGAACAGCAACAATGCTGGGGCGAGGGAGTTGGCGGGGGCGTTTTAGAAGGTGGCCGTCATGCCCCGCGAAGGCGGGGCATCCAGTACGCCGTGCCCTCTCCGCATCCCATAGCTGTCTCTGGAATACTGGATCACCCGCTTTCGCGGGTGATGACACCGAATGTGTGGCGCCGCTCCGCCGCCCCCTTACTGGTCCGGGCCGAACTTGAACCGTCCGTCGCCCTCGAGGTACGGGCCGGTGCGCATGTAGAGCTGGCCGTTCTGGCCGATGAAGAACAGCGTGCCGCGTGGCACCTTCTTGGCGCCCTTCAGGAGGTCGCCGGCATTGCTGGTGCCCATCTTGTAAGAGAAAGTCTTGCCTTCCTTGTCATAGGCATAGCCCATGTCGGCCTTCAGCTCCCACGGCGTCGCGGCGGTCTGCGCGACGGCCGGCGCGGCGAGCGCCCCGAAGATCACTGCCCCAAACATCGCCGCAGCCATCGAGGCCTTCGTTCCAAATCCAGTCATCCTCATCCTCCCCATAACCACTTGGCCGCCGTTTCGAACAAATCGCGAACAGTCTTTGCCGGTCAATACACGCCTCGATCGCAACGCACCACGACCCGTCGAACGGGTCGTGGTCCCCAATCACATCCTGCCCAGCAGTTTGTGATTTTCCCTTCGTTCGCTCGCGACTATGTTCCGCTTTCCATCTAGAACGCAATTCGACAAAGAGATTGGGTAGGGATGATTCGCATGAACCATGTCATAAAAATTTGCTTGCCCGCCGCGTTGCTGATGACGCTCGCGCCCGTCGCCCATGCCGACGACTACCAGCTCAGCCACAACCAGCGGATTTCCTGCAGCCGCGGCCTTGCCCCGGGCAAGCTGAACACCGCGACCTGCAGGTCCTACACTTATCTCTTCAATACCAAGACCTCGGAATATTTCCGCTGCCAGGTCTCGCTTGCGCTGACCCGCGACAACAAGGAAGTCATCAACGTGCAGACCGACGGCGGCTGTACCAAGAAGCCGCGCATCTTCGAGACCGACGGCCACTACGATTTCGATGCCACCGAGACCGAGCCGCCGAACACCAACTCGTTCTTTGGCCCCGGCGGCTATTCGGTGTGGGCCGCCGACATGACCGCGCAGAAGGTGCGCGGCTGCATCACCATCTCCTCCGGCCTCGGCTCCGACATCTCCAAGTGTCTGGACATGACTTTCCAGTGACGGTGCGCTCCCTTCCCAGCTTGCGGGCAGGGCAATCGGATATGCAAAAGAACCGGGTGAGCGGTCTCTTTGCGGCCCATCCTTCGAGACGCCCGCCGTTGGCGGGCTCCTCAGGATGAGGTCTAGTTTCGCGGCAAAATCTTAAACCCTCATGGTGAGGAGCGCCGCAAACCAATATGCGATTGCCCTGCCCGCAAGCGGGAGAGGTGACCGAGACCGCGGCGCGCGTGATTTGACCCTCACGTGTGCCCGCTCATCGTCCGGCTGCGCCATGTCGCCGCACCTTCCAAAATTTCCTTAAGTTCCTGTCGAAACGGCTGTTTCGTGCAGCCCTGTTTTGCCTTTTGGACGGGTTGACCCGCACTCCTCATCCGGCCAATTTCGCTGCCGGTTTGGGGAGATAAGAATCATGAAATTGAAGTTGATCGGCGCGGCCTCGGCTCTTGCTCTGGCGGCGTCGGTGTCGTGCGCGCAGGCGCAATCGTTCATCAACGTGCTGACCGGCGGCACCTCCGGCGTCTACTATCCGCTCGGGGTCGCGATCGGAAAAATCTACAGCGACAAGATTCCGAACGTGAAGACGCAGGTGCAGGCCACCAAGGCGTCGGTGGAGAATCTCATCCTCTTGCAGCAGGGCCGCGGCGAACTGGCATTCACGCTCGGCGATTCCCTCAAGGCCGCCTGGGACGGCGAGGAGGAGGCGGGCTTCAAGACCAAGCTCGACAAGCTGCGCACCATCGGCGCGATCTATCCGAACTACATCCAGATCGTCGCGACCGCCGAGAGCGGCATCCAGACGCTCGCCGACCTCAAGGGCAAGAGCCTCTCGGTCGGCGCGCCGAAATCCGGTACCGAGCTCAATTCGCGCGCGATCCTCGCCGCCGCCGGCATGAACTACAAGGATCTCGGCAAGGTGGAGTATCTGCCGTTCGCCGAGTCCGTCGATCTCATGAAGAATCGCCAGCTCAACGCGACGCTGCAATCCGCCGGCCTCGGCGTTGCCTCGCTGAAGGACCTTTCGACCTCGAGCCCGATCACGGTGGTTGCCGTGCCGAAGGAGACCGTCGACAGGATCGGCCCGCCCTTCATCTCCGCCGTGATCCCCGCCAACACCTATACCGGGCAGGACAAGGACGTGCCCACGGCGGCGGTCGTGAACTATCTCGTGACGAGCTCGGCGGTCTCGGATGATCTCGCCTATCAGATGACCAAGCTGATCTACGAGTCGCTGCCCGAGCTTGCCAACGCGCATGTCGCCGGCAGGGAAATCAAGCTTGAGACGGCGGCGACCGGCAGCCCGGTTCCCCTGCACCCCGGCGCGATCCGCTATTACAAGGAGAAGGGGCTGATCAAGTAAGCGACTCTCGATGGCGTCATTCCGGGGCGCCCGAAGGGCGAACCCGGAATCTCGAGATTCCGGGTTCGATGCTGCGCATCGCCCCGGAATGACGGCGCAAGTGGCGAAGGCGTGGCTGCGTGGGCCACGCCCGCGCATGACGTGTTTGGGACGCAGCGCGAAATGCTGTAAGAACGCTCCACCGAGGGGCGCGGGGAAACGGGCATGTTGCAGGCGGAGGGTGCTGAGGCGCCCATCAAGGTCGAATTCGACAATTTCGAGCATGGCTTTCCGGAAGGGTTCGGACCGGGCTGGTGGGGCCATCTCGCCTACTGGATCGGTATCGCGTTTGCGGCCTTCCAGCTCTACGTCGCCGCCTTCAACTATCTGCCGAGCCAGGTGGTGCGCGGCGTCCATGTCGGCTTCCTCTTGCTGCTCACCTTCGGCCTGATCGGAAACTTCACCGCCAGAAGCGATGTCGGCCGCGCGGTCGGCTGGCTGATCGGCGGCGCCGGCTTTCTCTGCGGCCTCTATCAATGGATCTTCTATGCCGATCTGATCGCGCGCGACGGCGATCCGACGCGTGTCGACCTCGTGGTCGGCACGCTGCTCGCGGTGCTGATCTTCGAGGGCACGCGGCGGCTGATGGGCCCGGCGTTGCCGCTGATGTGCGGCGCGTGCCTCCTGTATTGGTTCTTCGGCCAGTACCTGCCGTCGCCGCTCAACCATCGCGGCTATGACTTCGATCAGGTCGTCACGCATCTGTCCTTCGGCACCGAAGGCTTTTACGGCGTGCCGATCTACGTCTCGGCGACCTACATCTTCCTGTTCATCCTGTTCGGCTCGTTCCTGGAGCGCGCCGGCATGATCCAGCTCTTCACCGACGTCTCACTCGGCCTGTTCGGCCGCACCCGCGGCGGCCCTGCCAAGGTGGCGGTGTTTGCCTCCGGGATGATGGGCACGATCTCGGGTTCAGGTGTCGCCAATGTCGTGACCGTCGGGCAGTTCACGATTCCCCTGATGATCAAGTTCGGCTACCGCCGCGCCTTCGCTGCGGGCGTCGAGGCCACGGCCTCGATGGGCGGACAGATCATGCCACCGGTGATGGGCGCCGTCGCCTTCATCATGGCGGAGACGCTTGGCGTCCAGTATTCGGAAATCGTCAAAGCAGCCGCGATCCCGGCGGTGCTCTATTTCGCTTCCGCATTCTGGATGGTGCATCTGGAGGCCGGCAAGCACGGGCTCACCGGCATGAAGCGTGCGGAGATTCCGAGCGCCTGGAAGGCGCTGGTGACGCGCTGGTATCTCGTGCTGCCGCTCGCGGCGCTCGTCTACATGCTGTTCGAAGGCTTTACGCCGCTCTATGCCGGCAGCATGGGCCTCGCGCTGACCGTGACGCTGATCCTGGGGGCCAGCATCACGGCGGGTGCATCGGCCATGGTGATCCGCTACATCTTCTGGATCGGGCTCGCGCTTGTCGTCGCCGCGCTGTCGCGCGACGGTCTCCAGATCGTGCCGGTCTCATGCGTCGTCGTCGCGCTGATCGTGATCACCGCCTTCGTCCGCGGTGGGCTCGCCTCCTTGCGCGCCTGCCGCGATGCGCTGGCCGAAAGCGCCAAATCCGCCATCACCGTCGGCATGGCCTGCGCCATCGTCGGCGTCATCATCGGCATGATGTCGCAGACCGGCGTCGGCACCATCTTTGGCGGCTGGGTGATCGGGCTTGGCGAGAAGAGCTTGTTCCTGGCGCTGATCATGACCATGCTGCTGTCGATCCTGCTCGGCACCGGCATTCCCACGATCCCGACCTACATCATCACCGCCGCACTTGCCGCACCTGCGCTGGCAAAGTTAGGCGTGCCCCTGATCGCGAGCCATATGTTCGCGTTCTATTACGGCATCATGGCCGACCTCTCGCCACCGGTCGCGCTCGCCGCCCTTGCCGCGGCGCCGATCGCAAAGGAGAATCCGGACAAGATCGGCTGGGAGGCGATGCGCATCGCGCTTGCCGGCTACGTCATTCCCTTCATCTTCGTCTATTCGCCGGCGTTGATGCTGCAGGCGGGCGATCCCATGGCCGCAAAGCTCGGCTTCTACAGCGCTGTGGCGCTGGCGACCTTCAAGGCGCTGGTGGCGATCGGGCTGTTCGGCATGGTCGCGATCGGCTTCTTGTTCACGCGGCTCAGCCTGCTCGAACGCGCGCTCGCGCTCGGCGCCGCGCTGTGCCTGCTCGGCGAATTCCCGCTCAGCGACACCATCGGCTTCGTGCTGTCGGCGATGATCGTGCTCTGGCAATGGCGGCAGCGACCGCCGGCAACGGTCGAGGCCGTGTGAGCCTCTGCCTCGCATCCGTGGGAGCCGTGAAGGCGCTGGCGCTCACGGCCTTCACGCTCATCTGGACGCATTCGATCGAGAAGATCGATTGGCAGGAAGACTGGCGCGTGACGCCAGCGGGCCTCGAACTCGTGCAGGCGCGCGTCAAAGGCTCGGGCGCCGGCATGGAGCCGCCGCCGGAGGCACGGCTCGTTGGCGGCTGGTTTCAATGGCAGCCGAAGCGCCCGCCGATGCATGAGGTCGTGCTCGGCAATTCCGGCGCTGCCGGTGAATGGCGGTTGTGCAGCGAGGGAAAATGCCGGACGTTGTCGGAGATTTTCGGTCATCCGATCGGTGCTAACATCACCAAGATGAGCATCTGCGAAGAACAACAGAAGTAAAAAGGAGAAGCGCGATGGATCGGCTCAAGGGCAAGGTCGCGATGGTGGTCGGCGCCGGCTCGATCGGCCCGGGCTGGGGCAACGGCAAGGCGACCGCCGTGACCTTTGCGCGCGAGGGCGCGTCGGTGTTTTGCGTCGACCGCAACGGCACTGCGGCCGAGGAGACCGCGAAGATCATCACCAGCGAGGGCGGCAAGGCGGCCGCCTTCACCGCCGACGTGTCGCGCGCGAGCGACATCGAGGTCATGGTTGCGGCGTGCCTCAAGGCCTATGGCCGCATCGACGTGCTCGACAACAATGTCGGCATCGCCGAGATGGGCAGCGTGGTCGAGGTGACCGAGGAAAGCTGGGACCGCGTCTTTACCGTCAACCTCAAGAGCGCCTATCTTGCCATGAAGCAGGTGATCCCGGTGATGGCAAAGCAGGGCGGTGGCTCGATCATCAACATCTCCTCGATCGCCTCGATCCGCCACATGGGGCTCTCCTACGTCACCTACGGCACGTCGAAGGCTGCCATGAACATGATGACGCGCACCACGGCGGTCGAGTTCGCGCGTCACCACGTCCGCGTCAACGCGATCCTGCCCGGCCTGATGAAGACGCCGATGGTCGAGCATTCCGCAGGTCTCGCCGCCAGCTACGCCAAGGGCGATGTCGAGGCGATGTGGCGCGCGCGCGACGCCCAGGTGCCGATGGGCCACATGGGCGACGCCTGGGACGTCGCCAACGCCGCGCTGTTTTTGGCCTCCGACGAGTCGAAATACGTCACCGGCATCGAGCTCATCGTCGACGGCGGCATCACGTGCAAGTCGGGAGCGTAGGCGTCGTCCTGCACAGCCGTCGTCCTGGCGAAAGTGCGGACACGCCGCGCATCATCCTCCCGCGCTCAGCTCCGCACGATCGAGCTCCTCCTCGAGCTTGTGAAACGCGTCGTCGCCGATCACCTCTGTGGCGCGCAGGTCGAAGATGGTCCTGCGGGCCGCGTCGATGGCGCGGCGACGCAGGGGATCGGCGGGCAATTCGCCGCTGGCGACGCCGCCATTGGGATCGTTCTCGGCCTGCATCAGCAGCGCGCGATATTCCAGCCGCAGGATCTCCGCCTCTTCCGAGGGATCGGCGTCGATCTCGTCGAGTGCGGCCTGATAGGCGAGCGCGCGTCCGCGCGCGACCTCGCCCGAGACGGGATCGTCGTCCTTGAGATCGAACGCCAGGATCAGCGGCCGCAAGGTCAGTCCCTGGATCACCAGCGATCCCAGCACGACGGCGAAGGCGATGAACAGGATGAAGTCGCGATAGGGGAAGTTCTCCGGCAGCGCAAAGGCGGTGGCGAGCGTGACGAGGCCGCGCATGCCGCACCAGGCCACGATGATGCCGCCCTTGGGCGAGGCCACCGCATTCGGGTCCTTTGGGCAATAGATGCCGTGTGCGATCAGCGTGCGCAGGGTCGCGCGATAGGTCATCACCCAGGTGAGCCGCACCAGGATCACCGTGAGCAGGATCCAACCTGCGGCCACGCAATATTCCCAGCGTACGTCCTGCGCGAGGCGCGACCAGATCGGCCGCATCTGCAACCCGATCAGCATGAAGGCGAGCACGTTGAGCACGAACACGGTCGTCTCCCACACTGCGTAGGACGGCACGCGTAGCCGCGCCGGCATGCGCGCAGGCGCCATGCGCGCGATGGTCATGGCGTAGACGACGATGGTCAGAATGCCGGAGAGGCCGAGATGCTCGGCGCCGATCCAGATCATGAACGTCGTGGCGAACTGGACGATGATCGCGCTCGGCGCTTCCGTGATCCGCGTGATGAACAGCGGCATGATCCGCGCGGCGAGAAAGCCGGCGACGACGCTGCCGCCGAGCGCGAGCACGATCGTCGGCGCGATCTCGCTCCACTTCAGGTGCTCCATCACGACCGCGCCGACCGCGATACGATAGATCAGCAGCGCGCTCGCATCGTTCAGCAGGCTCTCGCCCTCGAGCACCTTGACCATGCGATAGGGCAGGCGGACCTGGCGCAGGATGGCGACCGCAGCAGCCGCATCCGGTGGCGCCACGATCGCGCCGAGCGCGACCGCGGCGGCCCAGGGCATATCGGGGATCAGCCAATGCGCCACCACCGCGACGCCGGCCGTGGTCAAGCCGACCGCAGCCACCACGAGCGTCGAGACCGGAACCCAGTTGTTGCGAAGATCGCGCAACGAGGTGTCGTAGGCGGCGTCCAGCAGCACCGGTGCGACAAAAAGCGCCAAAGCGAGGTCGGGCTGCAACGTCCAGGATGGACTGGACGGCACGAACGCGACAGCGGCGCCGCCGATTGCAAGAAAGGTCGGGTAGGGGACCTTGATCCGCCGCGCCAACGCCGATAAGGCAACGGCGCCGAGCAGAAGTGCGATGATCCATTCGAAGGTCGACACGAGATATCCCCAGGAACCTTAACGGCAGAGATGCGACAAACTAGCATCAATCCGGCTGTATAGTGGACATCGGCTCCACGAGGTCAAAATTTCCGACTGCAAAGACGATGCGACTTCCTGCTCTGATCCAGTGTTCTTGCGCCGCCCTGGTTGTGTGCGCGCTGTCGGCTCATGCTGGCCGGGCCGCGACCGGCGGCGAGCCGGCTGCGGTCGGGCAGGTCGACGTTGCGCCGTGCCTGGCGGCGACGGCGGCGGACGACGTCGAGAAGGCGACATCCGTTTGCGCCGACGTGATCGACAACGAGAAGACGGCCAAGCCCGATCTGGTCAAGGCGCTGGTCGCGCGCGGCGCGCTGCTTGCGCGGCACGACCAGATCGATCGCGCCATCGCCGATTACAGCCGCGCGCTTTTGCTCGATCCCTCGCTCGCCGATATCTTCAACGCCCGCGGCGAGCTCTGGCTGAAGAAGGGCGACCGGCCCAAGGCGGTGCAGGATTTTGGCGCGACGCTGCGGATCAATCCCAATCACGAGAAGGCGAGGGCCAACCACAAGGCGATGGCGCAGGAGCTTGAGCGCCTGGGCGCGCAGATGGCGGTCGCCGGCAAGCCGAGCTTCAACTGCGTGCGCGCTCGCCGCGGCGTGGAGAAGGCGATCTGCGCCAGTCCCGAGCTCGCCGATCTCGACCGCGAGATCTTTGCCGCCAACGCGCGCGCCATGCGCGAGGCCCGTAGCCCTGCCGAAGCCAAAACCCTCCAGCGCGAGCAGGACGACTTCATCGCCCGCCGCAACGCCGAATTCGGCCGGGCGGGGTATGATTTGAAGAAGACGATGAAGGATCGCTTGCAGCGGCTGAACGGCGTCGACGGGTATTGACTGCCACGGCGCGGCAAGCGGGCAGAGGGGGAATCGGCTTGAACCTGTCTCCGCGCGACTGCGACAACGGAGAAAGCCGTCGTCACGGAGCCATCGCCATGTGCGGTCCGCATCATTCCGCGCAACTCTCATTCCCAGCCATATCCGCGCTGCTTGGCGTCTCCCTTGCGTTCGGCCTCGCCCTTGCTGCCGGCCCCGCGGCAGCGGGCGGCACCGTGGTCGATTGCGTTCTCGGCAGCAAGGAGCCCATTCCGCGGCTCATCGCGGCCTGCACCACCATCATCGACCAGACGGCAAATGCGGCCGTCGACCGCGCTGCGGCGCTGGTCGTGCGCGCCGACGCCAATGCACGAACCTCCGGCGGCTCGGCAGATGCCTTGAAGGATCTCGACCGCGCCATCGCGCTCGACGGCAGGAACGCGCGGGCCTTTCGCCTGCGCGGCGATCTCCTGCGCGAGGAGGGCGGTGATCTCAATCGTGCGGCGGCGGACCTCAGCAAGGCGATCGAGCTCGATCCGAAGGATGCCGAAGCCTACGAGCTGCGCGGCATCGTCTACACCAACCAGCGCCGGCTCGACCGTGCCGTTGCCGATTATGACCAGGCGATCAAGCTGAAGCCGGACTACGCGCAAGCCTGGTCCGACCGCGGCGCGACCTATTACCTCCGCGGCGACCACGAGAAAGCGATCCGGGATCTCAGCGAAGCGCTGCGGCTCGATCCGAACCATGCCCGCAGCTATTCCAACCGCGGCGCCGCCTACAAGAAGCTCGGCCAGCTCGACAAGGGCATTGCCGACGACAGCGAGGCGATCCGGCTCGATCCCACGGAGGCTGAATTTTACAACAATCGCGGCCTGTCCTACGCAGCGAAGAACGAGTACGACAAGGCGATTGCGGACTACGACCAGGCGCTCAAGCTGGAGCATCGACCGAATTTCTTCACCAACCGTGGCGATTCCTACCAGTTCAAGGGTGAGCTCGGTACTGCGCTGAGCGACTATGACGCCGCGCTGAAACTCGATCCCAACTTCGCGCTCACCTACAACAATCGCGCCGTGCTCTACGGCAAGATGGGCGAGCGCAAGAAGGCGCTGGCCGATTACGAGACGGCGCTGCGGCTCGATCCCGGCAACGAGAATGCAGCCGACGGCCGCCGCACCATGATCGCGGAGATCGCCAGGTTCGGCGCCCAGCCGTCGCGCCCGCTGCACGCGCGGTCCGCCGACGACAGCGGCCCGTCGTTCGATTGCGCCACGGCCAAGCGCGAGGTCGAGAAGATGATCTGCTCCGATCCGCAGTTGGGTGTGCTCGACCGCCAGATCGCCGACACCTATGCGCGCGTGCTGAAGTCCTCGAGCGGCCGCACCGCGAGCGACCTCCGTCGCACCCAGCGCGATTTCCTGAATGCCCGCAACGCGAGCTTCGGCCGGCCCGGCTATGACCTGAAGAAGGCCATGCAGGCGCGTTTGCAGCGGCTGACGGATAGCTAACGGCGCTTGAGTTTCTCGTGCAGCGCCGCGTGCTCAGTTACCGCTCCCGCTCGCGGGGGAGGTCGGCGCGAAGCGCCGGGTGGGGGCTCTCTCCACTCGGGGGCGTTCTACGCGGAAGCACCCCCACCCCAGTCCTCCCCCGCGAGCGGGAGAGGGAGCGCAGTCCCCGCGCGGCAAGACGACCCGACTACGCGCAACCGGAATGTTCTTTTCAGCTTGAACCGCAGCCCGTTCCCGGGAAAATACCCGCCAAACAGCGCGGGCATTGACCCTGATCATGGCGGAACAGCGCTTTCGCCGTCAGGTCGATGCCAGCGAATAAGAGGAAGCGGGAGCCGGGTATGAACGTCCAGGAAAGCCTCGAAGGAAAAGGCCGATATCACGAGGTCCATGCGCGCTCGCTGGCCGACCCCGAGAGCTTCTGGGCCGAGGCCGCGCAGGAGATCGACTGGATTGAACCTGCGAAGAAGGTTTTCGACCCCACCCAGGGCACCTATGGCCGCTGGTTCGCAGGCGCCGTCGTCAACACCTGCTACAATGCGCTCGACCGCCACGTCGAACGCGGCCGCGCCGACCAGCTCGCGCTGATCCACGATTCCCCGCTCACAGGCAGCGTCACGAAATTCACCTATGCCGAGCTCCTGAAAGAGGTGCAGGCACTCGCTGCCATCATGCAGGATTTCGGGGTCGCGAAGGGCGATCGCGTCCTCCTCTACATGCCGATGGTGCCGGAGGCCGTGGTTGCCATGCTCGCCTGCGCGCGCATCGGCGCGGTGCACTCGGTGGTGTTCGGCGGCTTTGCCGCCAAGGAGCTGGCGACCCGCATCGACGATGCGCAGCCGAAACTGATCCTCTCGGCAAGCTGCGGCATCGAGCCGGGCCGCATCGTGCAGTACAAGCCGCTGCTCGACGAGGCGATCAGGCTCGCGACGGCGAAGCCGAAAGCCTGCATCATCCTGCAACGACCGCAGCATGTTTGCGAGCTGACGCCGCGCCGCGACTATGACTGGGCGAGCCTGCGCCGCAAAGCGCTGAACGACGGCAAGCGCGCGCCTTGCGTGCCGGTTGCGGCCACCGATCCGCTCTACATCCTCTACACGTCGGGTACGACCGGCATTCCCAAGGGCGTGGTGCGCGACAATGGCGGGCATCTGGTCGCGGTGAAATGGTCGATGTTCAACCTCTATGGCGTCAAGCCGGGCGAGGTGTGGTGGTGCGGCTCGGACATCGGCTGGGTGGTCGGCCACAGCTACATCGTCTACGGCCCGCTGATCCATGGCGCGACCACGGTCATGTATGAGGGCAAGCCGGTCGGCACGCCCGACGCGGGCGCGTTCTGGCGCGTGATATCAGAGCACAAGGCGGTGGCGCTGTTCACCGCGCCGACTGCCTTCCGCGCGATCCGGAAAGAGGATCCGGACGGAACATTCATCCGGCAATACGACCTGTCGAAATTCCGCACCCTGTTCCTCGCCGGCGAGCGCGCCGATCCGCCGACGGTGGAATGGGCGGAAGCGCAGCTGAAGGTGCCTGTCATCGACCACTGGTGGCAGACCGAGACCGGCTGGTGCATCGCCGGCAATCCGATGGGCGTGGGCATGCTTCCGGTGAAGCACGGCTCGCCGACCGTGCCGATGCCGGGCTATCAGGTCGACGTGGTGGACGAGGCGGCCAAGCCCGTTGCCGCCAACACCATGGGCTCGATCGTCATCAAGCTGCCGATGCCGCCGGGCTGCCTGCCGACGCTGTGGAATCAGGACGCGCGCTTCAAGGAAGCCTATCTCACCGAATTCCCCGGCTACTACAAAACCTCCGATGCCGGCTACAAGGACGAGGACGGCTATGTCTGGGTCATGGGTCGCACCGACGACATCATCAACGTCGCCGGCCACAGGCTCTCGACCGGCGGCATGGAGGAAATTCTCGCCTCACATCCTGATGTCGCCGAATGCGCCGTGCTCGGCATCAAGGACGCGATCAAGGGCGAGGTGCCCTGCGGCTTCCTGGTGCTGAAGGCGGGCGTCAGGCGCGCGCCGGCGGAGATCGAGAAGGAGATCATCGCCCTGGTGCGCGACAAGCTCGGCCCCGTGGCGGCCTTCAAGCTCGCCATCACCGTCGGCCGCCTGCCCAAGACGCGCTCGGGCAAGATCCTGCGCGGCACCATCAAGAAGATTGCAGACGGCGAGCCCTGGACCATGCCCGCCACCATCGAGGATCCCAAGGTGCTGGATGAAATCGGGGATGCGTTGAAGGGAAGGGTGTGAGCTTTTCTGCGGTCATTCCGGGGCGGCTCGAAGAGCCGAACCCGGAATCTCGAGATTCCGGGTTCGATGCTTCGCATCGCCCCGGAATGACGTCGCTAGAGACTTACATTTTCCTCATTCCGCGCTACAGAGTGCCGGCAAATCGAGGACTCCTTATGCCCATCACGACCGCGTCGCGCCTTCTTGCTGCTGCTCTGCTTGCGCTGGCCCTATCCGCCTGCGCCGCGCGCAACCAGGCGCCGGTGGCGATGGGCAACGACGATGACGACGCCGTCTGCCAGAGCCGCGGCTATGCGCAGGGCTCGCCCGAATACGTCGCCTGCCGCAAGGACCGCGATGTCCAGCGCAGCGCCGCGACTGCCCGCTCCGATCGACGCCAGCGCGATCTCGGCGAGTACATGCTCAACCATCCGGAGCGGCCGTAAGCCGTCCGGTCAACGGAGGCCGTCATGAACGAGGACCAGTTCAACACGTCCTTGCGCAAATTCCTCAAGCAAGTCGGCGTCACCTCGCAGCGCGAGATCGAGAAGGCCGTGCGCGATGCGATCGCGGCAGGCACGATCAAGGGCCACGAGAAGCTGAAGGCGAAGGTGGTGCTGACGATCGACAGCGTCGGACTTGCTCATGAGGTGAGCGACGAGATCGAGCTGGGTTGACGACGTATTTCAGGCTTGTTCACGGCATTTGCGAGACGCGCCAGGTGGGGGGCGCCGCCAGTCTGCGTGTTGAGCAGATCGCAATCAAGAGCGGCACGAGCCAGCATAGCCAGGCCGCAGAGGCATAAGCCGGTGCGAAAGGCCACGTCATTTGCACCGCCGCCATGGTCGCTAGCCGCAGCCAGATCGCGCCCGACGTCACGGCCGCCATGGCCATCATGCAGCGCGCATGGCGCTGGAAATCCCTGGCCCTGAGTGCGAGAAGACCGGCAGCCGTCAGCGCAATCCAAACGGTACCCTGCGCGACAAAACCGGCGCGCGCCATAGCGTTCGCCTCGCTCGCCATCGCGACGGGAAGGGATGTAAAGCCGCCGATCAGCACGCAGCCTGCCGCGATACGGCCGAGCGGACGGTGCCACGCCGGATATCGCCGCAGCAGGATCGCTGGGGGAACGATCATGAGCGCCGCGCCCGATGCGATCATGTGCAGCGAAAAGACTATCGGGAGGCGTTGAAGCACGACGAATAGCGGGTAGGGCAGGCGCAGCGCGCCGAAGCCCGATGCCACCGCCGCAAGCCCGATCGGCAATGTCAGCAAGCCGACCGCAATCATGATTGCAATGCCGGGACGTCTCATCGATCGGATTGAGCTTGCTGGGGAGACTTCCATGGAATCGTGGCTCACCGCCGCGGCTTTGTCGCGGCGCAAGCTCGTGAACCCGCCTCGTCGAGAGCGCGACACAAATGGATCATTCTGGAAGGCATGCACCATGGTATTGACCGTCGAGTTCCTGACCCACCTTCGCCACGTCATCCTGGGTGGTGGCGGGCAGCGCGATAGGCCGATGGTCCCACGATGGGCCGCAGCGATCGCGCTCCCGTTTGTCGTTGCAAACGCCGCATCGGTTTGCTTCGCCGGCAAGGCACATGCCGAGTCCGACCTTTCCGCCCTCGTGCTTGGGGGACGCTGGGTCGACGAGATGCCCGGCGACAAGTTCGTTCTCGACATCTCATCCTGTGGAGAGGGTTGGTGCGGCGTCAACGTGGTGGAGGGTGTGTGCGGAGCCACCGTCTTGCGGGTGAAGCAGTCCAAGGAAGGGCCGGAATTTGTCAGCCTGAGCGGCAAGCTCGAACTGGCGCCTAGAGCCCAGCCCTACTTTGTCCAGGCTCGCATCTTCCGCACCAACGACGTGCCGCGCCTGCAAATCCTGGGCGATAGTGGCGCCGACTTCAGCGTCATGCGCCGCTCGTATCCGTTCGTTTCCAATATGGCCCGCAGTGGAGACGCGCTGTGCCGCCCGGATGCGAAGACATCGTGATGCTTTCGGCGTTGAGCCGGTGAAGCCAACCGCCGGGGCGAAAGACCGTACCGCGCTCCTCAGAATGAGCGGTGGCACGATCCGCAGTGCCAAAAAACAAAAACGCGGCGGATGGCTCCGCCGCGTTCAAATCGATTTCGACGTTCAGCCGAGGAGCTGAAACCTACTCCTCTTCCTCCTGCTTCTTGCCGCCGAGCGTCTTCAGCTTGGCGAACACGGCGTCGACGTTGAGGTCGTCGCTGCTCTTCTCCGCCGGTTCGTATTCGTCCTTCTTCGTGGTCTCGGAGGCCGGCAGCAGGGTGGCGCCGCCATAGGCTGCATCGATCGGCTTTTCCTTGGCGGCGCGCGCCACCTCGAAATCGAGCTCGATCTGCGAGCAGAGGCCGAGGGTGACGGGGTCGATCGGCGTCAGCCCGGCGGTGTTCCAGTGGGTACGGTCACGGACGCTCGCGATCGTGCTCTTGGTCGTGCCGACCAGGCGCATGATCTGGGCGTCCTTCAACTCGGCGTGGTTACGCAGCAGCCAGAGGATGGCGCTCGGGCGCTCGTGGCGGCGCGAGACCGGGGTGTAGCGCGGCCCCTTGCGCTTGGGCTGGGGCGGCAGCACTACCTTGCTCTCCTGGAGGCGAAGCCGGTAGTCGGGGTTCTTCTCGCCCTTCTCGATCTCCTCGCGGGTCAGCTGGCCGTTGGAGAGGGGATCCATACCCTTGATGCCCTGGGCGGCGTCGCCGTCGGCGATCGCGCGCACCTCCAGGGGGTGCATCTTTGTGAAATCGGCGACCTGATCGAAGGTCAGCGCCGTGTTGTCGAGCAGCCAGACGGCGGTCGCCTTGGGCATCAGAGGTGCGTTGCTCATGGCAAATCTCCTTTGTGCTTCGCCCACCCCTCTGGAGGCGAAACCGGTGGTCATCAGCGATGACGGGAATTAACGCCTATATAAGCCGCCGGGGGGCAATTACGCAATGGTTCTGCTATAGATAGTGCCTTGACAGCGCCCGAAAGGGGGCCCAAGTCCCTGTAAAGTCCAAGCAGACCGTTTTAAGCCCTATTCCATCCATCGACCGTCCCCCCGCCAGAAGGCCGAGGGGCGATTCGGTCCCGAGATCGCTTCATGTCAGCCAAACCAGACCTCAAGATCGTGCTTTGTTCTCCCCGCGGCTTTTGCGCGGGGGTGGTACGGGCCATCGACACGGTGGAGCGGGCGCTCACCATGTATGGTGCCCCCGTCTATGTTCGGCACGAGATTGTGCACAACAAATATGTCGTCGACGGGTTGAAGAAGAAGGGCGCGATCTTCGTCGAGGAGCTGGCTGAAATTCCGGAAAATACCACCGCTCCCGTGGTGTTTTCGGCCCATGGTGTACCGAAATCGGTTCCGGCCGACGCGCAATCCCGCAACCTGTTCTCGCTGGATGCGACCTGCCCGCTGGTGACCAAGGTGCACCGCGAGGCCGCGATCCACTTCAAGCGCGGCCGCGAGATATTCCTGATCGGCCATTCCCATCATCCGGAGGTGGTCGGCACCCTCGGCCAGCTCCCGATCGGCGCCGTGACCCTGATCGAGACAGCCGAGGACGCCAAGACCATCGCCCCGAAGGATCCGAACAACCTCGCCTTCGTGACCCAGACCACGCTGTCGATCGACGACACCGCGGAGATCGTGGCGCTCCTGAAGGAGCGCTTCCCGAACATCAACGGGCCGCACAAGGAAGACATCTGCTACGCCACCACCAACCGCCAGCTCGCGGTGAAGAAGGTGGCCCCTGTGGTCGATGCGCTGATCGTGGTCGGGGCGCCGAACTCGTCGAACTCGCAGCGCCTGCGCGAGGTCGCCGAGCGCGAGGGCTGCAAGATCGCCGTGCTGGCGCAGCGCGCGAGCGACATCGACTGGGACAAGTTCGGCGACATCGGGAGTCTCGGCATCACCGCGGGCGCCTCGGCGCCGGAGGTGATCGTCGAGGAGATCATGGACGCCTTTGCCGAGCGCTACACGCTGCATGTGGAGACGGTGTCGGCCGCGGAAGAGAACGAGTTCTTCCCTCTGCCGCGCTCGCTGCGCCCCGAAGCCGCTGCCGAGTAGTTTTAAATGGCGGTCTACACCGACGTCGCCGCCGACGAGCTTGCGGATTACCTGGGCAAATACGATCTCGGCGAATTGCTCTCCTACAAGGGCATTGCCGAGGGCGTCGAGAATTCCAACTTCCTGCTGCACACCAGCAAGGGCTCCTTCATCCTCACGCTCTATGAGAAGCGCGTGGCGAAGAACGACCTGCCGTTCTTCCTCGCGCTGATGACGCATCTCGCCGAGCACGGCATCAACTGTCCGCTGCCCGTGAAGGGCAGGGACGGCGAGGCGCTGCACGAGCTTGCGGGGCGGCCTGCGGCGATCATCACCTTTCTCGAAGGCGTCTGGCCGCGCAAGCCGAACGCCACACATTGCGCGGGTGTCGGCGAGGCGCTCGCGAAGATGCATCTGGCCGGCGCCAATTTCGCGGTTCGCCGCGCCAACGCGCTCTCGGTGTCCGGCTGGCGGCCGCTGTTCGACCAGGCTGCCGCCCGCGCCGACGAGGTGCAGGTTGGATTGCGTGCATTCCTCGAAGCCGAACTCGACCATCTCTCGAGCGGTGTCTGGCCGAACGACCTGCCCGAGGGCGTGATCCACGCCGACCTTTTCAACGACAACGTCTTCTTCCTCGGCGACAAGCTCTCCGGGATCATCGACTTCACCTTCGCCTGCAACGACATGTTCGCCTATGACGTCGCGATCTGTCTCAATGCCTGGTGCTTCGAGCCGGATCATTCCTTCAACGTCACCAAGGCGCGCGCCTTCCTCAATGCCTATGGTCGCGTCCGCAAGCTGACCGAGGCGGAGGAAGCTGCGTTGCCGCTGCTGGCGCGGGGTGCGGCGATCCGCTTTCTGCTGACGCGGCTGGTCGACTGGCTCAACGTGCCGCCGGGCGCGCTGGTGCGCCCCAAGGACCCGCTGGAATATGTCCGCAAGCTGCGCTTCCACCAGAGCGTCTCGAGCGTGCGCGACTATGGCCTCTTGCCGTCAGGACTGGTCGCGTGAGCGAGTTGCCCAATGTCACGATCTTCACGGACGGCGCGTGCTCGGGAAATCCCGGGCCCGGCGGCTGGGGCGCGATCCTGAGGTTCGGCGACAAGGAGAAAGAGCTGAACGGCGGCGAGCGCCACACCACCAACAACCAGATGGAGCTGATGGCGGCGATCTCGGCGCTGGAAGCGCTGAAGAAACCCTGCACCGTCGATCTCTACACCGACAGCCAATATGTCCGGCAGGGCATCACCGGTTGGATCCATGGCTGGAAGCGCAACGGCTGGCGCACCGCCGACAAGAAGCCGGTGAAGAACGTCGAACTCTGGCAGCGCCTCGACGCCGCGCTGAAGGCGCATGAGGTGCGCTGGCACTGGGTCAAGGGCCACGCCGGCCACCCCGAGAACGAGCGGGCGGATCAGCTCGCGCGCGACGGGATTGCGAAGGCGAGGTTGCAGGCGCGGGTGGCGGATTAGGGCGGGCGACTACGCCACGATGCCCGCCGTCATCACCCGGTTTGGTAGGGTGGGCAAAGCGAAGCGTGCCCACCACTTTTCGAAATCGAGGAAGGATGGTGGGCACGGCGCTGACGCGCCTTTGCCCACCCTACGGCACCGCCGCCGTGGCAGCCTTACAGCTGCCCGAGCAGCGTATCGCCGCCGGAGACCTCGACCTTGCCGGGCATCGCTTCGAGGTTCAGCTTCTTCACCACGCCGTCCTCGACCAGCATCGAGTAACGCTTGGAGCGGATGCCGAGACCGTTGGCGGAGGCGTCAAGCTCCATGCCGATCGCCTTGGTGAAGTCGGCATTGCCGTCGGCGAGAAAAGTCGCCTCGTCACGCTGGTCGGTGTCGCGCTTCCAGGCGTTCATCACGAAGGCATCGTTGACCGAGATGATGGCGATCGTGTTCACGCCCTTGTCCTTGATGGCATAGGCGTTGAGGAAGATGCTCGGCAGATGCATCTTGTGGCAGGTGCCGGTGTAGGCACCGGGCACCGCGAACAGCGCCACCTTCTTGCCCTTGAAAATGTCGTCGGTCGATTTGACCTGCGGACCCTCCGCCGTCATCACGCGGAATTTCGCCTCGGGCAGCTTGTCGCCAATCTGGATCGCCATCGTCATTCTCCCTGGAAAATCGGTTCCGCTTTGTAGACCGGGCGGCCGCGCCGCACAATATTTCCGATGCGCAAAGCGGCAGGGCTCGTCGCCCTTCACCGTGATGTCATCAACCGGAAAAGCCGCCACCATCCAGGAACGCCTGCTCCTCCTTCGTGGAGCGGCGGCCGAGGATGCGATTGCGGTGAGGGAAGCGTCCGAACCGGTGGATGATGTCGGCGTGCTCCTCGGCGTATTTCAGATTGTCGCTGTCGTCGATTTTCCGGAACAGCGCGACGCAGTGCAGCTGATCGGGCAGATGCTCCGAATGCATGAAAGGCAGGTAGAGGAATTCGCGCAAGGCTGGATCGATCCGCCCGTCGGCGCCGCGGGCGAGCGCCCGGCGGGCCACCGCGCGGGCCAGCTCATCGCTCGCATAGGTCATGGCGTCGCCGCGGAACATGTTGCGGGGAAACTGGTCGAGCACGATGACGAGGGTCAGTGTGCCGTCATCGCTCGCTTCCCACGACGACAAGTCCCCATTCGCCGCGCGCCGCCACAGCTCGAGAAAGCGGCTCCGGATTTCGGCATCGAAAGCATCGTCGCGCTTGTACCAGCGCTCGTCGCCGGCCTCGCGCCAGAAGGCGAGAACGGCGGCCAGCGCGATGTCGTTGGCGTCAGTCATCGCGAAAGGGCCGTGGCTACGCCGCCTCGGCCTTCTTCTCGTCGCGGAGCTGCCGGCGCAAAATCTTGCCGACATTGGTTTTCGGCAGATCGGTCCGGAACTCGATATGCTTGGGCACCTTGTAGCCGGTGAGCTGCTCGTGACAGAACTTGATCACGTCCTCGGCCGTCAGGTTCGGATCCTTCTTCACCACGAAGGCCTTCACCGCCTCGCCCGACTTCGCATCGGGAATGCCGATCACCGCGCATTCGAGCACGCCCGGATGGCTCGCGATCACTTCCTCGATCTCGTTCGGATAGACGTTGAAGCCCGAGACCAGGATCATGTCCTTCTTGCGATCGACGATCTTGGTGTAGCCCTTCTCGTCCATCACGCCGATATCGCCGGTGCGGAAATAGCCGTCCGCCGTCATCACCTTGGCGGTCTCCTCGGGCCTGTTCCAGTAGCCGGCCATCACCTGCGGGCCCTTGGCGCAGATCTCGCCGGGCTGGCCGAGCGGCAATTCGTTGCCGTCGTCGTCGCGGATCGAAAGCCAGGTCGAGGGCACGGGGATGCCGATCGAGCCGGAGAACTCGGTCGTGGTCGCCGGATTGCAGGTGAGCGTGGGCGAGGTCTCCGACAGGCCATAGCCTTCGGCGATGAAACAGCCGGTCACCGCCCTCCACTGCTCGGCGACCGGGCGCTGTACCGCCATGCCGCCACCGTTGGAGATCTTCAGCTTCGAGAAGTCGAGCTTCTTGAAGTCGGGGTGATGCATCAGCCCGTTGTAGAGCGTGTTGACGGCCGGGAAGCTGTTCACCTGGTACTTCGCCAGCTCCTTGATGAAGCCGGGGATGTCGCGCGGGTTGGGGATGAGCAGATTGCAGCCGCCGGCACGCACCGCGAGCAGGTAACAGGCCGTCAGCGCGAAGATGTGATACAGCGGCAGCGCGCAGACGATCATGAGCTGTTCGACATGCGGCGGTGCGTTGAGCGCCGGCTGGAGCCAGGCGTCGTTCTGCAACACGTTGGCGACGATGTTGCGGTGGAGCAGGGTGGCGCCCTTGGAGACGCCGGTGGTGCCGCCGGTATATTGCAGGAAGGCGACGTCGCCGGGTGACAGCTTTGGCTTGTTGAAGGTCGCGCCGCGGCCCGCCGCCAGCGCATCGTTGAAGCCGATCGCGCCCGGCAGCGAATAGGCCGGCACCATCTTCTTCACGCGGCGAACGACGACATTGACGATCACGCCCTTGAAGCCGAGCAGGTCGCCCATGCTGGCCACGATGACGTGCTTCACCGACGTCTTGGCGATCACCTGCTGGACGGTGTGGGCGAAATTCTCCAGCACGATGATGGCTTCGGCGCCGGAATCCTTGAGCTGGTGCTCGAGCTCGCGCGGCGTGTAGAGCGGGTTGACGTTGACCACCGCAAAACCGGCGCGCAGCACGGCCGCGGTCGCGACCGGGTATTGCAGCACGTTCGGCATCATGATCGCGACGCGCGCGCCGCGTTGCAGGCCGCGGCCCTGCAGGTAAGCCGCGAGCGCCAGCGACATCTGGTCGAGGTCGCGGTAGCTGATCGCCTTGTCCATGCAGATGAAGGCCTTGCGGTCGGCGAACTTGGTAAAGCTCTCCTCCAGCAGGTCGACCAGCGATGCGTATTGCGTCGGCTCGATATCAGCGGGCACGCCGGGCGGATATTGTTTGAGCCAGATGCGCTCCATGGAAACTCCCCTCCTTGACCAGAGCCCGTTGTGTCTCGGGCTTGCCTCGTTGCCGGCAGTATCGAGCCTGCCGGAACCGGTGGCAAGCCGTCGAGGCTTAGGGCAAAGAGCGAGAGGAGGCTACTGGAATCCCCGGAATTCGCGCTGTCGCACCTGCGAAGTGCGGCCGCAGCGTCGCCTGCGGTTCCGTTAACTATTGTTGGCCGTCGGCTTGGGTTTGGTAGCGGCCTTGGGCTTGGTGGGCTTGGACGCCTGATCGCCGTTGGACGCCGGCTTCTCTGCGGGTTTCGCCGCCGCATCGGATTTGGCTGCAGCGTGCTTCACTCCAGCCGGTTTTGCCGCAGCCTTGGTATCACTCTTGGCATCCGGCTTGCCATCCGACTTGGCGTCAGGCTTTGCGGCCGCCGTCTTGGTGTCCTTGCCGGCGTCCTTTGGCTTGTCGGCCGCGTCGGGCTTCTTGGCGACACGTGACTTCTTGCCACGCGCCTTCGGGGTGGCCTGCTGGTCGGCATCGGCGGCGACCGCCGCGATCAAGGCTGCACCGGTACGGGTCGGACCGGTATAGACCGCCACTGGCTCGACGGCCGCCGCGGCCGAGGCCATCAGATCCGACGCCTTCATCGTGGGCGGTTGCAGGCCGGCGGCGAAGAAAGTCACCTGGGCTTCCCCGCCGGTCTGGGACGTCGATCCGCCCGTGCTGCCATTGGTTGCGATCAGCGCATCGTCGTCGTCGCTCGCCGGGCGCTTGCGGTGGCCGCCGCACATCTCGTCGCGCAGGTTCGGCGGCGAGGCGTCGACCGGCGCGAGGCTGTCGACCGTGCCGAGCGTGGGACGCAGCCACGACAGCGTGTCCTGCGAGAAGCCGCGCTCCAGAAGCTGCGCCGCCTTGATCGCGCGCGCGGTGCCGGAATTGGCGCCGAGCACCACCGCGATCAGCCGCCGTCCGTTGCGCGACGCCGATGCCACGAGGTTGTAGCCGGAGGCGCAGATGAAGCCGGTCTTGAAACCGTCGGCGCCGGGATAGCGACCGATCAGCTTGTTGAAGTTCGGCGTGATGCGCTTGCCGAAGCGGATCGCCGGGATGTGCACGAAATACTCGTATTCCGGCAGGTCGCGCAGGAACGAGCGCGCCAGGATTCCGAGATCGCGCGCCGAGGTGATCTGGCCGTCGGCGGGCAGGCCGTTGGGATTGACGTAGCTCGTCTGCGTCATGCCGAGCCTCGAGGCGGTCTGGTTCATCATCGCGGAGAAACCGTCGATCGAACCGCCGACGCCCTCGGCGAGCACCACGGCCATGTCGTTCGCCGACTTGACCATCATCATCTTCAGCGCGTTGTCGACGGTGACCTGCGTGCCGGGACGAAAGCCCATCTTCGAGGGCGATTGTGAAGCGGCGGTCGGTGAGACCGTGAGCAGCGTGTCGAGCGTGAGCTTGCCGTCCTTTACCGCCTTCAGCGTGACGTAGGCGGTCATGATCTTGGTGACCGAAGCCGGATACCAGGGGATGGTCGCGTTGTCGGCCTGCAAGACCTTGCCGCTCTCGGCCTCGATCAGCAGCAGCGCCTCGGCGCGCGCATCGTGCGGCGCGAGTAACATCAGCGCGGCGGCCACGACGGCCAGGTTCAACGGGGCAAGGCGAAGCAGCGGGCGAAAGAAGTGCACTATCCGATTCCGGTCCTTGGAGAGCCGCCCGATAATGCGGTTCTCATGATCTGAGGTTCGGGTTTGAAGCGTATGTCAGCGCCGCCGCTTGCGGCGGGTGCAAACCTATACCGGCTCGTTCACCGAGAACAGGGGGCCAGACCGGGTATTCAGCGATGAAATAGGCCGAATTTCGACGGTCTTACTGGGACTTCACAGCCGAGGCTGCGGCCTCCGCCGCCGTCATGCTCGCCCGTGCATTTTCCTGCACCATGAACTGGGCCTTGGCGAGCGCGGCGAAATGGCCGCCTTTGGCCACGAGTTCATCGAAAGTTCCGCTTTCGATCACGCGGCCACTTTCGAACACCAGAATCCTCGTGGCGTTGCGGATGGTGGAGAGGCGATGGGCGATCACGAAGGTGGTGCGGCCTCTCATCACTTCATCGAGAGCTGCGTTGACCTTCGCCTCGGTGACGGCATCGAGCGCGCTGGTGGCCTCGTCCAGGATCAGGATCGGCGGATCCTTCAGGAGCGCACGCGCGATCGACAGCCGCTGTCGCTCGCCGCCGGACAGCATGCGCCCGCGCTCGCCGGCATTGGTCTCGAAGCCGCCGCTGCGCTCGATGAATTCGAGCGCCTGCGCGCGCTCAGCCGCAAGCCGCATGTCCTGGTCGGTTGCGTCCGGCTTGCCGACGCGCAGATTCTCCGCGATCGAGCGGTTGAACAGCAGCGCCTCCTGGAACACCACGCCGATGTTCCGCCGCAGCGCCGTGATCTTCAGCCCGCGCACGTCCATGCCGTCGATCTTGATGAAGCCGGACTGCGGATCGAACGCGCGATGCAGAAGCGCGATCGCGGTCGACTTGCCGGCGCCGGTCGAGCCGACCATCGCGATCGTCTGTCCGGGCAGCGCGGTGAAGGAGAGGTCCTCGACCGCCGGCCGTTTGCCGTCATAGGAGAAGGTGACGTCGTGGAACTCGACGAGGCCCGACAGGCGCCCGACGTCGATCGCATCGGGCCGGTCGTGCACGGCGGGTACGGCATCGAGCACGTTGAAGAATTCGCGTAAGCGCGGCGCTTCCATGAAGACGTTATTGACGAAGCTCACGACCTGCTCGAGCTTCTGGATCAAAAGCGTCGCAAAGCTCACGAACATCACGATCTCGCCGACCGTCGTCAGCCCCTGGTCGTGCAGCGCGATGCCGAGCGTGAAGATCGCGAGCACGGTGATGGTGGTGGAGGCACGCGTGATGACGGTGACGAGCGCCCACCAGGACAGCACCGGCATTTGCGCGGCGAGCAACTGGTCGGCAACGAAGCGCAGTCCCTGCACCTCGGCTTCGACGCGGACGAAGCTCTGCACCAGCGCGACATTGCCGAGCGCGTCGGAGGCGCGCGCGGAGAGGTCGCTATAGTGCTCCTCGACCGTCATCTGCATGCCGTAGGTCTTGCGCACGACGAAGGTCGTCAGCGCCGTGAACACGATGCAGAGTGCGAACAGCAGGATCGCGAGTCGCCAGTTCAGATAGAGCGACAGCGGCAGCAGCACGAACACCGACAGGATCGCGGCAAAATGCTCGCGGAAGAAGCCGAGCCACAGCCGCCACAGCGCATCCGTGCCGTTGAGCATCACCTTCATCAGTCGCCCGGAATGGGTGCCGGAGTGGAAGGTCAGCGGCAATTGCAGAATGTGCTCGAAATAGCTCGTCAGCACCGCCTGGCGCTGGCGATGGGCGAGCCGGTCGGCGTGCAGCGCCACCAGCGCGCTACAGCCGATCGTGAACAGCCCGAACGCGACCCAGGCGAACAGGAACGGCCAGGCGGAGTTCGAACCTGCGACGGTCTTGCCGGAAAGCACGTCGACGATCCTGCCGAACAGCACGGGCTCGGCGAACTGCGCCGTCGCCAGCAGCAGATTGGCGACCGCCAGCAGCCAGCCCAGCCGCGCCTCCTTGCCGAGCAGCTCAAGAACGCGGGTGTAGAGACGGAGGATCGACATGAAAGGCACGGCGCTCGCACGGGCGGGATCGAACGAGTGGCATTCTAATCAGGGATGGGCCGCAAGATACAGCCGAAGCTGTCAGTTTTACTCAATTGATCAGCCGGCCAGCGACCGGCGGCAGGAACTGTTCGTCGAAAATATCGCTCGCGACGGGGCGCTTGCGGAACTTGAAATCCTGCGCGATCTGGTCGATCGCCCGATCGAAGCGGGCGGGATCGACGCCGCCGAGGCCGTCGCGCCGGACCTCGTCGGTCAGGATGTTGTCGGTCAGCACGGTGGATAGCCGCGCGAGCTCGAGGTCGCGCACGCCGTCCTCCATCCGGCTGACGACCTCGTCGACCGCGCGCTCCGGCTCCTTGACCGTTGCATTGAGCCCGCCGATCAGCGCGCGCACGAAGCCTTTCACGGCGTCCTGCTTCGACGCGGCAAAGGACGGGTTCACGGCCACGGCAAAGCCGTAGGCCTCGCAGCCATAGTCGGCATAGCGCAGCACCGCGAGATCGTCGGCCGGCACGCCGCGGTCGCGCAGGTTCACGGCCGACAGATAGCTGAAGCCGGCCACCGCATCGACCTGTCCGGCGGACAGGATCGGTTCGCGCACCGCGGCACTCATCTTGTAGAATCTCACATGCGCCGCGTTGACGCCGTTCCGATTCGCGAGCGCCGGCCACAGCCGGATCGACAGATCGCTGTCGGCAACGCCGACCGTCTTGCCCTCGAGATCGGACAGCGTATGGATGCCGCGGCTCCGGCGCGCGACGATCGCGTAGGGCGCGCGGTTGAACAGCACGAACACGGCCTTGATCGGCACGGCATCCGCCCTGTCGCGAAAGCGGATCAATTCGTTGATGTCGACGAGGGCGAGATCGCTGTCACCCTTGGCGATGCGCGCAAGCGCCTCCGGCGAGCCTGCGGCGCTGGTGAACGACACGGTGAGATGCTCGGCGCCGAACAGCCCGTCTTTCGCCGCCATGAAGAACGGCGCCATGCTCGATTCAATCGGGCGGTCGAAAGTAAACCGGATCGCGACATGCCGAGCCGCGTCGTCCGCGGCGCTCGCCGCGCGCGGGGGCGAGCACGTCAGCGCCGCGAGCCCGATCCAGAGAGCCAACAGGCAGCGGGAGAGGAATGTCGGGCATGCGCGCATGTATTCACGCCGGACTAGCGTTGTTTCTTTTTGTGACGCTTGCAAAGCGCCGGCGGTGTCATCCTGGCCGATCAAACCTGAACGGTTGATGAGCGGAATGCGTCACGATTTCGCAATCTCCGTGCGAATTTGTCGCCGTTCAGCTTCTGTTGGGGTTGGGGAACCCAACATGGGATGCGCGGGTTTTAGAAGGATAAGCCCGTTCGCAGGCACCCATGGAGGCCGACATGTTTGACCGAATTTCCACGACCACTGGCCGCAAGGCCGTACTCGCCACTGTCGCTGTACTGGCGCTGACCACCGCCGCGCCCTCGACGTCCTTCGCCGGAGGTCGCCACTGGCATGGTGGCGGCGGAGCCGCCGCTGCCGCGGCCTTTGCCGGCATCGTCGGCACTGGCCTGGCGATCGCCGCCGCCCGCGATGCCTACGCCTATGACTATGGCCCTGCCTACTACGGCGGTCCCGGCTATTACGGCGGCCCGGCCTATTACGGCGACGGCTACTACCACCGAAGCGACTATCCATATCACGGAGTCATCGGACGCGACCCGTTTGCCAATTGCAGCCGAAGCGGCGCCGGCTGTTGGTAAGCCGTTGACCACAAAAAGCCGGCGCGCTTGCCGCGCCGGCTTAAATTTTGCTTTTGTTGTCGGACGTTAACGCGTCTACCATTGGTTTAGAGTAGTTTTGAGTACCATGAGTGATTCGCTTGAGCGGCTATATCTGGCTGTGCTCGCGGCCAGGGATCTTGATCCGGCAACATCGCGGACTGCCCGGCTGTTTCAGCGCGGCCCGGCCAAAATGGCGAAAAAATTGGCTGAGGAAGCCATCGAGGTGGTCATCGACGCCGTTCATGGCGATAGCGAAGCCGTGATCCGGGAAAGTGCCGACCTGCTCTACAATCTCACCGTGCTCTGGGCCGCGGCCGGCGTGCGGCCTGAGGATGTCTGGCGCGAGATGGCGCGGCGGGAAGACATGCTCGGCATCGCCGAGAAGCTGCCGAAATCGCCGATGAAACTTCCCAAGGTCGCGTCGCCCCGCGTTGCCGCCCGGCGGCCAATTGTCGCGCTCGAGGGCCGCGCGACGCGCAAGCGTCACTAGAAGTGGAACAAATCGGCCCCATCTTGCGATGGACAAATCCGTCCCATGGTGCTTCATCGCGGCGCCATGCTGAAACGTATCTACGATTGGTGCATCGACGCCGCCCACAAGCCCTACGCGCTCTGGATCATGGGCGCCGTGGCTTTCGCAGAAAGCTCGTTCTTTCCCATCCCCCCGGACGTGATGCTGATCCCGATGTCGCTGGCGCGCCCGCAGCGCGCCTGGGTCTACGCCGCGGTCTGCACCGCGACCTCGGTGCTGGGCGGCCTCCTGGGCTACGCCATCGGTGCGCTGCTCTATGACTCGGTCGGTCACTGGCTGATTCAGGTCTACGGTCTCGGCGACAAGGTCGACGCGTTCCGTTCCTCCTATGCCGAATGGGGCGCGGTGATCATCCTGCTCAAGGGACTCACGCCGATCCCCTACAAGCTCGTCACCATCACCTCGGGCTTCGCCGGCTACAATATCGGGCTGTTCATCCTGTGCTCGATCGTCGCGCGCGGCGGCCGCTTCTTCGTCGCCGCTGTGCTGCTCAACCGTTACGGCGACTGGATCCGGGTCAGGATCGAGCGGCATCTCGGATTGTGGGTGGCGCTCTTCGCCGCGGTGTTGGTGCTCGGCTTCGTGGTCGCGATCAAGCTGATCTGATCAAGCCTGTCTGACGGCGCCTCAGGCGCTTTGCCGACGCGGCGGCTTCGGCTACGGTTGGGCCATGATGGTTCGACCCGGCAATCCGGTCACGCGACTCTGGATAATTGTGACAGCGGCGCTATTCCTACTGCCTGGCGTCGCCGGGTCCGGATGGGCGCAGTCAACGGCCCCCGCGCCGTCGCTCGGCCTTCAAGAGGCCGGGCCGCAGGCGCCGCCGCCGCAATCAACTCCCGCGGCATCAGCCGCACCGGCGCGCGAGGAGAATCCCGGTCTGATCAACGAAATGGGCAAGCTGTTCGACAAGCTGCCCAGGGTCCTGCCGCCGATCAAAAGTCCAAGCGAGACCATCAACGATCTGTCGCGCATGGCAAAGCCATCGAGCATGGTGTCGGGGCGCGTGGCCTGCCCGGCCTCGCCAAACGGCGCGCCCGATTGCAAGCAGGCTGCCGACAGGCTCTGCCAGGGCAAAGGTTACAAGGAAGGCAAGAGCCTGAACGCGGACTCCGCGCAAAGCTGCTCGGCAAAGGTCCTGATTCCCGGCAGGCCCCGCAAGCCGGATGACTGCCGCACCGATACGTTCGTCACCAGCGCGCTGTGCCAGAACTGAGGCGATGACCTGCGCGCCAGCAAACCATAAGGAGTGCCCATGAGTCGTACGGAGCAGGACTTCCTCGGACAGCGTGAGATCGCCGACGACATCTACTACGGCGTCCAGACCATCCGCGGGAAGGAGAACTTCCACATCACCGGCATTCCGATGAACCAGGAGCCTTACTTCGTGAAGGCGCTTGGCTACGTGAAGAAGGCCGCCGCGATGGCCAATCGCGATCTCGGCGCGATCGACGCCAAGGTTGCGGACGCGATCATCCTCGGCTGCGACCGCGTCATCGCCGGCGACATGATGGATCAGTTCGTCACCGATTTCATCCAGGGCGGCGCCGGCACCTCGACCAACATGAACGCCAACGAGGTGATCGCCAACCTCGCGCTGGAATCGCTCGGCTTCGGCAAGGGCGACTATCAGCACGTCAGCCCGAACGACCACGTCAATTACGGCCAGTCGACCAACGACACCTATCCGACCGCCTTCCGCCTGGCGCTGATCCTGCGGCTCGAAAGCTACATGACGGCGCTGCGCCAGCTTCAGGAGGCGTTCTTCGCCAAGGGGCGCGAGTTCGACCGCGTGCTGAAGATGGGCCGCACGCATCTCCAGGATGCGGTGCCGATGTCGCTCGGCGCTGAATTCCGCGGCTGGGGCACCACGATCGGCGAGGAGGTCGACCGCATCTCGGAAGCCCGCGCGCTGTTGCGCGAGATCAATCTCGGCGCCACCGCGATCGGCACCTCCGTCACCGCGGCCGTCGGCTATCCAAAACTTGCGGTTCGGCACCTGAGCGCGCTGACTGGCGTCGACTTCGTGCTCGCGGGCGATCTCGTCGAGGCGACGTCGGACACCGGCGCCTATGTGCAGCTCTCCGGCGTCTTGAAGCGCACTGCGAGCAAGCTCACCAAGATCTGCAACGACATCCGCCTGCTCGCCTCCGGCCCGCGTGCGGGCTTCAACGAAATCAATCTGCCGCAGCTGCAGCCGGGTTCGTCCATCATGCCCGGCAAGGTCAATCCGGTGATCCCCGAGGTTGTCAACCAGACTAGCTTCCTCGTCATCGGCCTCGACACTACGGTGACGCTCGCGGCCTCCGCCGGCCAGCTCCAGCTCAACGTGATGGAGCCGGTGATCTCGTTCGCGTTGTTCTTCTCGATCCGCACCATGGAGCGCGCGGTCAACAGCCTGCGCGAGAACTGCGTCGTCGGCATCACCGCCAACGAGGAGCACACCCGCAACATGGTGCTCAACTCGCTCGGCATCGTCACCGTTCTGAAGCCGCTGCTCGGCTACAAGCAATGCGCCGAGATCGCGCGCGAGGGCTACAAGAGCGGCAAGTCGCTGCACCAGATCGTGGTGGTCGAGCGCAAGCTGCTGACGCAGGAGAAGTGGGACGAGATGTTCTCCTTCGAGCGGCTGATCAATCCTGATTTGAGCGAGTGAGGCGCTGACGCTCGTGCGGTGAATTCCGCGTCTTGGAATTGCGGTAACGGTGTCCCGCCGGACGGCGTGCAAACGCAATACTTGACAGTGGAAAGATTGCCTTGTTGGTATGCCTCCCAACCTTCAATTCGTCCGCCAACAAAGGATCGTTTCGCAATGTCCATGCCCGCCTTGTTCAAGGGGCGTCTGTCGATCCCCGTGATTGGCTCGCCGCTCTTCATCATCTCGGTGCCCGATCTCGTGATCGCGCAGTGCAAGGCGGGTGTGGTCGGCTCGTTCCCGGCGCTGAACAAGCGGCCGCCGGAGCTGCTCGACGAGTGGCTGGCGCGGATCACCGAAGAGCTCGCGGCCTATGACCGCGCGCATCCCGAGCGTCCTTCCGCGCCGTTCGCGGTGAACCAGATCGTGCACAAGTCGAACAACCGGCTCGATCACGATATGGCGCTTTGCGCCAAGTACAAGGTGCCGATGATCATCTCTTCGCTCGGTGCGCGCGAGGAACTCAATCAGGCCGTGCATGGCTGGGGCGGCATCGTCTTCCATGACGTGATCAACCAGAAGTTCGCGCACAAGGCGATCGAGAAGGGCGCCGACGGCCTGATCCTGGTCGCGGCCGGCGCTGGCGGCCACGCCGGCACGATCTCGCCGCTGGCCTTCGTCACGGAGACGCGCAAATGGTTCGACGGCCCGATCGCGTTGTCGGGCGCGATCGGCAACGGCAAGGCGATCCGCGCCGCGCGCATCCTGGGGGCCGACTTCGCCTATGTCGGCTCGGCCTTCATCGCGACCAAGGAAGCCAACGCGGTCGAGAAGTACAAGGAGATGATCGCCTCGTCCTCGGCCGACGACATCGTCTATTCCAATCTCTTCACCGGCGTGCACGGCAACTATCTGAAGCCCTCGATCCTCGCCGCCGGCATGGATCCGGAGAACCTGCCGACGTCCGATCCCTCCAAGATGAATTTCGGCACCGATGCTTCCGGCGAGCGCGCCAAGCCGAAGGCCTGGAAGGAGATCTGGGGCTCGGGCCAGGGCATCGGCAGCGTCGAGGGAATCTTGCCCGCCGCCGAGCTGATCGCACGCTTCAAGAAGGAATATGACGAAGCGATCGATCCGCCGTTGTGATGGCTCTCGCCATGGACGCCATCTACCGCGTCGACGGCAACAGCGTCGTCACCAGCCCTGATGCTGCGGGTCCATGGGATCCGCGCATGCAGCACGGTTCGGCGCCGGCTTCGCTCGTGGTATGGGCGGCCGAGCGGATGGCGACGTCCGTGCCGATGGACATCGCGCGCGTCACTATTGATTTGATGCGTCCGGTTCCGGTGGCGCCGCTCACCATCGCGACTGAGGTCTTGCGCGAAGGCCGCAAGATCCAGCTCGGCAGCATCAAGCTCCTGGCAGACGGCGTAGTCGTGGTCAGTGCGACCGTGCTGAAGATCAGGCGGCAGTCGCTGACGCTGCCCGATGACGTCAAGGAGCTGCCGGTGACTCTGCCGGCGCCGGAGCAGTCGCTGGTCGAGGACGGACACGCTGCCACCAGCCCGTTCGTGCGCTCGGTCTCGATGCGCGCGGCGCGCGGCCGCTTCGGCCAGGCCGGCGCTGGTGCGATCTGGTTTCGCGTCGACAAGCCGCTGATCGAGGGACAAGCCGTCTCGCAGGCGATGCGCGCGGCCGTCGCCGCCGACTTCTCCAACGGCACCGCCTCGACGCTCGATTTTCGCGCCTGGACCTACATCAACGCCGACCTCACCGTGAGTTTTGCACGGCAGCCGGTCGGCGACTGGATCCTGCTCGACGGTGAATCCTGGATCGGCGCGGATGGTAAGGGCCTTGCGATGTCGCGGCTCGCCGACCGGCAAGGCTATTTCGGCCGCGCGGTGCAAAGCCTGGTGATCGAGAAGCGCTGAAGGTCTCGTCAAATCGGCAGGCGCCATATGCCGCGCGCGCAACCCGGACAACGCGCCATTTAACGCAGCATTAACCATCGCGCTCCCAGAATCCCCCTCGTAGCCGCCAATCGGCACGAAGAGGGGACAGGCGATGGACTACGATTTTCTCAACTCCAAGACGCAGGCTTCGCTGGATGAAATCCGCGTCCGCGTGGCGCATGCGCTCGCCCGTCACCCGCTCTGCCGCAACGTGCGCTTCGACATCCTCAGCGTGCCCCGCACCCGGCGCGGCGGCAACTGGACGGTGACGCTCCAGGCGGTCGAGCCGCGGGCGGTGTGGGAGGCCTCCGAGATCGTCGCCGATATCCAGGACGCCTACGACCTGGCGCTAGCCGCCTGATTTCGTTGAATTTTCCAGACGATGTCGCCGTCGTCCCAGCGTTTTCCGCTGCGGGGGCACGGTTAGGCCTTAATTCCTGCCCAGTTTCCGGGCATTGAGCGATCGCAAGCCGGACGCGGAGAGACGTTTGTCGAAAGCCATCACCATCGTCGCGCTGACGTGCTTCCTGGTTCTTGGCGCCGCCGCCACCGCCATTTTCGGCCGTGATAGCGTGCCGGTCGCGGGCGGCGACATGGTCTCGCAGCTTACTCCCAAGCCGGTCGCCGCCAACCGCGCCAGCAAGGCCGATCGGTTGAACGTCCCGACGCTCGCGCTGGCCTCCGCCGCCGTCGAGCCGGTCGACAGGCCTGTTCTCACCGAGCAGTTGCGCCAGGCCTTTGCTGCCGCCACGCCATCCGATTTCCCCTCGGCGCCCAAGGTGACTGCGTCCGAGGCCCCGGCCAGCGACGCGCCCGCCAAGCCGAAGGTGGTCGCAAAGCCGCAGCCGCAGAAATCCTATTCGCTGCTCTCCGATGTGCAGATCGCGGGCATCAAGGACCGGCTGAAGCTGTCATCGTCGCAGGAATATTACTGGCCCTCGGTCGAGACCGCGCTGCGCAACGTCGCGCGCAAGATCCAGGCGAACAAGCTCTCCAATCCGCAGGTGCAGGGCGTGCCGATCGATCCGAACTGCGATGAGGTCCAGCAGTTGAAGTCGGCTGCGATGCCGCTGCTGTTCCAGCTGCGTGACGACCAGAAAGAGGAAGTGCGCAAGCTCGCCCGCATCATTGGGCTCGAGAAGGTCGCTCAGCAGATTTGAGGCGTAGCTCGCAAGTTCCGCGCGCTTGGCGACGGAACTGCAGCATTTTTCCTAACATCGCTTCGTTTCCGGAACATCAAATTGCGCGATGCGTTGCTCGCTCGAAAGAGGGAGTGGACCGATGCGCGCTTGGACAGCCTATTTCGTCGGCGGGGGTACCATCGTCGCAGCCATCGCCATCGGTCTTGGTGGCGGCATCGTCGCCGGCAACATCATGAATCCCATCGTGCCCAAGCACGGCCCCGACACCAGCAAGCTGGCGCGGCGTGCAGAGTCGACGGCAGTACCCAATGCGCCGTCCGAGCGCGTGCAATATCTCACGGGATCGCAGGTCTTCGGATCGCAGGTCTTCGGTGCCGTGGCCGCGCCGCCCGTCAAGGCCGAGGCGCCGACCGCCACGGCCAATGCCGAGCCGTCTGCGCCGCCGGCTGCAAGCCATGAGTCCCAGCAGGTCACGCAAGCCGCGCAGCCTGCCAAGCCAGCTGAGCAGCAGACCTCGACCGAGCAGGCCCCGTCATCGGACAACGCCTATGCAAAGGCGAAGGATGCCGACGTGAAGCGCGCGGCATCGGAGCGGCATCGCGCCGACCGGCGGCAGCGCTGGGCCGAGCGCCGCCGCTACGACATGCGCGATCCGCGCGAGATGCGTGATCGGACTGACTGGGACGACGTCGCACGCAGCGTTCGCGAAGATGCCGACGCCCGCGAATTCGGCTCGGGTCCGCGCCGTGGCTATCCGCAGAGCCGCGGCTTCCCGCAGATCAGGCTGTTCGGAGCTGACGACGACGATTGAGTTCCGCGTTCGACAAATCACGTCGGCCAGCGACCTGAATCGCGACCAAAATCGAGCAGGCATCGACAATCTGCTGCATCAGCCCACTCGCGCTGAGTCACGGGCTTTCGCGGTGCAATATGCCTCCGCTTGCAACAAGCCTCTTGACTTTAGGGGAACGATTGCGAAGCTGCAATTTTAAGGCGAGCATATTCGAACGTTGACGCGAGTGTTTTCGACGCGTCGACCGCAACGCATTCTTCAAATGGAGATTTGTCGTGATGAGAATTTCCTTACTGGGCGCATGTGTTTCCCTCGCAGGGCTGATGGTGACCGCGCCGCAAACCGCCGATGCAGGATGTGAGATCCTTGCGGGTCAGCCGATCCAGGACCAGCAATTGTGGGTCAAGATCAAGGGGCAGTGGCTCAATTTCGATACCGTCCAGGAGCTTCCCGATGGCGGCCAGTGGAAGATCCCCTTCGTCTACGTCATTGCGCGTCCGCTCGCTGGAGATGGCGCGACCGGGGCCATCGTCGTCAAGTCCGGGCGAAAGAACGTGCCGGGAGGAATCCGCGGCACCGACACGGTCCGTCTCGTCCGCGATCTCGCGTCCTCGACGGCCTATTGCGAAGTCACTGGCAATTCGGAGCTGTTTAATCGCAGCAATGTCCGCAAGAAGGCATACGACGAATATCACGACTACGACTATCGCGCGGATAAGACTTCCGGCGGCGCCGAGTTCGCGGCCACGATCAAGAATTTCCATGTCGGGCTCAAGGGCACGCAGCCGGGACAATGCATGCACACCGATGCTTCCGAGGATTCGAGCGGGCAATGGATCCGCAGGAACATGCGCTCGCAATTCTCCTTCGATCAGGCGATCGTCGATGGCGGTATGAGCGCCCACTATGTGACGGCCACCAAGATTGCAGTCGGCACCATTTTCACGACGGGTCTCGCCGGTGGATCGGACGGCTTCAACAGCCAGCGATCAGAGATCAAATCCTATGAGATCAAGGATGGCGTGGCCTGTGTGAAGTTCTTTGCCTCTGTTGCAAGTCGCGATTTCATCGTCAGGGTCAACGATCTGGGGCCCCGCATGTCAAATCCATGGTCGACGACGGAAAAGCGCTGGGAACGCTAGCGAAGGACGCGATCTGACGAGTAGTGCCTGGGGCGGGGGAGGCAAGATCAATTGACGAGCAAGGACACTGACGCAGCCGGCCCGCTGAGGCCCGGTTACGACGACTCTGCGACGCGCGAACTCATCACGATCGAGCAGACGCTCATCGAAGCGGGCCGGAAGCGGGATGGCTGCACCGAATGGACCGGCATCGGTCTTTCGGGCGGTGGCATTCGCGCGGCAACGTTTTGCCTCGGCGCGCTGCAGGCCTTGGCGTCGCAAGACGTGCTGAAGGCATTCGACTACAGTGCGCCACGAAGGCGAAGGAACGAGGGAGAACATGAAAATGTAACCCAAACTTCGAGTAGCCTTGCTGCGCGAGAGATGGGGGTTGGCCCTCCGGACTCGGATTACAGGATCAGGGTCCAAACCACCACAAGCTGCGTCGGCACAATGGCCGAGGTGGTGAGCGTTGTTGGAAAAAGCGGGCGACATGCCCGTCAGGTAAGCCTCAGGAAGGCGAGTGGAAACGAACCGCCGATGAAGCATCGAAAATTGGATCAGATGTTGTCGAAACCAAGGGCTTGTAGTTCCCTTGGGACCAAATCTGGCAAGGGCCTGTATTTTGGCCAGGTGGCAACCGGTGTAAAGGCGGCGCGATCCTGATGGCAGGCTCTTGCGTGGAACGTGGGAACCTGCGTCGTGATGACAAGGGAGAACCTGAAGGCGGCAGCACCGCTGAGGGGAGAGTACCGATGCACGGCGCAGGGGCGGACGGGTTCGCAGTAGTGATGAAGCCCGGTAATGCGGGTAGAGCGAAGGGACCCGATCATCTGGCCAACGACGACAGCCAACCCGAAAAGGGGAGGAGCTGATGTCCGAGGCAAAGCCGTATGACATTTCCAAACACCTTGTTTGGCAAGCCTGGCAACAGGTCAAAGCAAACCAAGGAGCTGCGGGCGTGGATGGCGTCTCTATCGCGGCGTTCGAAAAGGATCTGAAGAGGAATCTCTACAAGGTCTGGAATCGCATGTCGTCGGGGACGTATTTTCCACCGCCCGTTCGTCTCGTGGAAATCCCCAAATCTGACGGCAAGAGTGTCAGGAAACTCGGCATTCCCGCCGTCGGAGACCGCGTTGCCCAGACGGTCGCAAAGATGGTCATAGAAAAGGAAGTGGAGCCAATCTTCCACCCCGACTCCTACGGCTATCGACCCCGACGGTCTGCGCTCGACGCAGTGGGGAAGGCGCGCGAGCGCTGCTGGAAATTCGATTGGGTCATAGACCTGGACATCAAGTCATTCTTCGATACGATTCCATGGGACCTGATGGAAAAAGCTGTAGCCCACCATGTGGAATTGGGCTGGGCTCGTCTCTACGTCAAGCGGTGGCTGCAAGCTCCCGTGGAACGGAAAGACGGAGCCCGTGACGAGCGAACACGGGGAACCCCTCAGGGCTCCGTTGTCTCGCCCGTGCTCTCCAATCTCTTCATGCATTACTGTTTCGATGCATGGATGCAGCGGACCTTCTCACATCTGTGTTTCGAAAGATTCGCCGATGATGCGATCGTCCATTGCAGGAGTGAGGAGGAGGCCAAAGCCGTATTGGAAGCGATCCGAGAACGTCTTGCCGAATGCGGTCTAGAACTCCACCCGGAGAAAACCCGGATCGTCTACTGCAAGGACAACAATCGGAGCGGAGGATATGAGCAAATCACGTTCGATTTCCTCGGGTATACCTTCCGGCCGCGAAAAGCCCGCAACAGGAGCGGTAAGAAGTTTGTTAGCTTCGTGCCGGCCATCAGCCGCAAGGCAGCCAAGGGAATCCGGCAGACTATCCGCGAATGGCGGATAGCATCGACACGGAATAACCAGGAGCTGAAAGACCTTGCCAAGCTGATCGATCCTGTGGCGAGGGGATGGCTGAACTACTACGGGCGATACTACCGCACGGAGTGCGTCAACGTCCTTCGCCATGTCAACGAGACGCTCACGCGATGGGTGATGCGGAAATATAAGAGGTTCAAACGCCGAAAGACCGCAGCAGTACACTGGCTCGGACGTCTCGCAAAACGAGAGCCGAAGCTGATGTACCTGTGGACGGCCGGCATTCGACCCGCGGCTGGATGATAGAAGCCGGATGAAGCGCGAGTTTCATGTCCGGATTCGTGAGGGCGGAGAGGTGAAATTCTTCTCCGCTACTCGACTATCGAGCGTCTCGGGCGGTGGCTACACCTCCGCAGCATTGCAATGGCATTGGCGAAATGCGGGGCCCGGCGAATCGGGAAGCAAGTTTCCGTACGGGGACAAACTTCACCCTGGCGATCCAACCAAGAGAGATCTGCTTTCCTTTCTGCGCGGACATGCGCGCTACTTGGCACCCGGGAGTGGCTTGACCATCTGGTCGCTGCCGGCGGTGATCTTTCGAACGATCTTCCTCAATCTCTTCGTCTGGATTCCATTGTCGGCCGCGGGGTTCCTTCTGCTGTTTCTTCTTGGCATGGCGGCAGCAGCCTTAGCGCCGTTCCTGTCGCACAATGATCTCCAGAACTGGATTCACTGCTACCTTGCGCCGGGGCATCACGTTGCGTTCGAAATCCTCGCGCAAATCGTGATGGGTCTCGTCGTGCTCTCGGCCTATTTCGCACTACTACTGCTTATTTTCAGTTCGATCATCCCGCCTGAAAGCACCGATACCGGAGGATCGAAAGTCTGGCGGGTGGTGCTGACATCGGCTCTTGTCCCCATGGTTCTCTTCGTGACGTGGATCTCGGTGATCATGATCACTACGCTCAATACGTCGGAGGGAGCCTTGAGCACGTTTATCACGTGGCTTCCGTGGCCGTTGGTCGTCGGCCTCGTCTTCATCGTAGGGTTTCAGATCTTCGGGAACATTGCATTCAATGAACAGTATCGGGCGAGACGCCTTTCGGAGATCTATGGAGGCAAGCTTCTGGTTGCGGTGATCGGACTGTCCCTCCTTGCCGCCATCCCCTATGTCTACCAATTGCTGGTGTGGATCACAGGCGATCAAAACGAACCACGAGCAAAGAGTGCGATCGGCGTTCTTTCGGTCGTTAGCAGTGTTGCAACCGGCATTTATGGGCACCTGACCCGGAATACCGAGAGCTCCTCGCTGACGAAATACGTGGCTTCGCTCGGAGCTGCATTGTTCCTCTATTCGATCGCGATCATTGCCTATCTGCTGGCGATCGCTGTTATGCCCCATGACACTCCGTCAGAGATGCTGGACGCATTCCGGAACGACCAGCCGCAGGCCTTGATCCTCGTGTGGATCGGTCTCGCCGTCGGTTTCGCGTTCACCACGAACATCAACTATCTCGGTCTGTACCGCTTCTACCGCGATCGCCTGATGGAGGCGTTCATGCCGTCGCCGGACAGCATCAAGCTTTGGGAGGCCAGATACTCGGAGGCGGACCGCTATTCGATCGCGGAGTTGTGGCCTCAGAAAGAGGCCGACGCCAGCAAGAGCCGCGAGCATCCCTATCCGATCTTCAACACCAACGCGATCATGGTCAACGATCCCGATCCAAAGCTGTTCGAGCGGGGCGGAGACAACTTCATCTTCAGCCCGTTGTATGTCGGGAGCGCCTCGACTGGCTGGCAGCGCACGCCGGGCTATATCGGCTCGAGGAATCCCGTCACGCTGCCGACCGCCATGGCGGCCTCAGGTGCCGCCATCAACTCCAATGCGGCCTATATAGGAGAGGGCGTAACGCGTGAATCACTCGTCTCCATCGCAATGATGCTCATGAACCTGCGACTTGGCTGGTGGTTCGCGCGGCCGAACACGAAGCCGCGCAGGCCGAACCACGTCAATCCAGGATTCTGGGCTGGAGTGATGGGATTCGGCTATACAAGCAAGAGCAATTTCGTCGAGCTCAGCGACGGCGGAAATTTCGATAATCTTGGTCTTTACGAGCTGGTCCGCCGACGCCTGAAGATCATCTTGATCATAGACGGAGAGGAGGACGAGGCGTCCGCGATGCCGGCGCTGGTATCGGTCTCGCAGCGCGTGCGTGACGATTTTGGTGTGATCCTGCATCTCGACCGGCGCGTCGACGATTTGATGCCGGCGCCGGTGCCCGGCTTCCCGCTGGATGTGCCGTTTGCCAAATCGGCCTATTTTACCGCGAGAATTGAATATCCGGACAAAGAGGATGGCTGCGGGCTTCTCATTTATCTCAAGGCGCGCATGATCGGGGACCTCGATTTCATCGTGCGTGGCTACCGGGCGAAGAACAGCAATTTCCCCAACGAGCCGACGCTCAACCAGTTCTTCGAGCCGGAACAATTCGAGGCCTACCGGACGCTGGGCTTTGTTGCGATGAGTCGCTTGATCGGAGATCTCAAGCTGAACGGCGGCCTGATAGGCTCCGGCTCGCTCCTCGCAGCCTGTGGTCTTCAGCCGCCGCAAATGCCGGTCCAGCCGCCGTCCACAGGCCATCCTCAGGCAGGCCCCGGGGCCGCGCCATAGGCGCGTCCCTGACTATGACAGTCGCATCAACCTCCATGCGACTCCACGACCTTGCGGCAGGCATCCGAGAGCTTCGCCTTGTTGTCGCGCAGGCACGCGTTCATCTGCGGCGGCTTGCCGATATGCTCGGCGCAGAACTTGCTGGCGTCGCCTCGGCAGGCCATCTGCTCCTGCGGGGTCGGGCCGGATTGCGCCGATACGGGCAGGACGGTCGATGCGAGCACGACGGTCGATGCGAGCACGAGCGCGGCAATAACTGAAATCTTCATCATTCACCTCTTCGGGTTTCGTTGTCCGGCTTGAAACCAGGCGGCGCGACCATCTGCGGAGCAGGCCCGCAGGTCCATGCCATCTTCATGGCATGTATCGGCGCACGATCTTTTGCCATTGAGCCCTTACGTCGGCCCGCGAGAAGCGATGGTTGCATCGACAGGCCGGATGGCAAGCAGGAGAGCTGAGATGGCAAGGAAAACAGGAGCGCTGAGCATCGGCTTGGCGATTGCGACGCTGGTGGGTGCAGCGATGGGGTCGCTGGGCACGAGTCCGGCGCAGGCGGTGGTCTATTGCAAGACGGTCGGCGTGCCCCAGGGCTGCGTCGTGCGACCCACCGCGGCGGTGGTGGTTGCCCCGGCCGCGCCGGTTGCTGCTGCTGCGGTAGCGACCCCCGGCGTCGGTGCGCCAGGGGTCGGTGTTCGAGCGGGCACGCCAATGAACCGCGGCGGCCCGGTCAATCGCGTCGGCGTGCGCTGAGCGCGCTCCTTCTTCACCTCGCCCCGCTTGCGGGGAAAGGAAGAAGATTTCGGGCGCAGGGATGCCTGCGAACGCCCCCCGTCCTCCGCAGGATCAATCCCGCCCGACCCTCTCTCCGCGCGTCGCCCACACGTTCGGGGAGGGGGCTTTTTCAGCCCGCGGCCGTGTCGCTGTCGGGAAAGCGCTGCGGCAGTTGCAGCCGCACGGATGTGCCTGACGGGGAGGAGTCGATTTCGAGCGCCGCACCACAACGGCAGGCGCGGCTTTTCATGTTGCGCAGGCCCCGCGCGGTCTGGCTCGCCCCTGTCGCCTCGCCATTGGCGGCACCAGCGTCGGGAAGTGCAAAACCCTGGCCGTCGTCCGCGATGCGGATCACGCCGCGCCGATCTTGCGGCGCTCCGCCGAGCGTCTCGATCGTCACCGTGATCTTCCGCGCCTTCGCGTGCTTGACCGCATTGGTCACGGCTTCATCCAGGATGCGCACGATCTGGATGACGTGCCATGGCCGTAGCTCCGGATGCAACGGCAGGCCCTGCGGCGTCGCGACATGCCAGTCGAGCGCGATGTCGTGCGGGCGCAACTGTGCCGCGGCGCGCTCGCGCCATGAGCCGAGCGCCAGCATCAGATCGCCGCCGATGTCGTCCATGGAATCGATGACGAGCCGCAGATCTTTCAGTGCGGCGCGCGCGGCGTCGGCGATGGGCGCGCCGTCCGTGCCGCGTTCGGAGAGCGCGACGATGCTGACGAGCTGGCCGCCGAGGCCGTCATGCAGATCGCGCATCAGCCGGGTGCGCTCATTGGCGAGGGCTTCGGCCCGCGCGCGCTCCTCCTCGCGGGCAAAGCTTGCCTTCAACCGCTCCTCGGCCTCGCGCACGCGGGCGATCAGCTGGCCAGCGAAGCTGTCGACCTGGTTCAGCGCGCGGGCAAACCGCCATGTCAGGCCTGCGCCGATCGCCACCAGCATCGCCGAATAGGACAGCCGCGTGACGAAGGTGCGGTCGTCAGGCACGATATCGAACACCGAGAGCATGTCGTGAAACCAGCAGGTCAGCACGATGGTGACGGCGCAACCGAAGGTGAAGCTCGCCGCGTCCTGCCGCTTGATCACCGCGTTGGTCACGATGATGGCGAGCAGCATCAGGCACAGCCCGACCGTCGGCACGCCGAGGAACAGGAAGACGATGCGTGGTAGCGGCTGGCTCGCGATCAATCCGACGAGCAGGATCGAGAGGCCGGGTACGAACAGCAGCATGCCGTAACGCGGCCAGCGCCAGCCGAAAAACAGCGTGGCGAACACGACCACCAGCGCGCTCTCGATCGGCGCGGACGCGAGCAGGATGGCGGCAAGCTGCGGATAGGGTGCCGGTGGCACCGGCGGCGGTACAAAGGCCTGCAGTGCGCCGATCAGCATTCCCAGCGCGAGCACGCCATAGACCGGCTCGCGCCGACGCATCAGCCACATGATGGCGAGGATCACGGCGAGCAAGGATTGCCAGGCGGAAAACACCACGGGCAACGTGACAAACAGGAGAGTGCGGGTCTCGTAGGTGGGTCGCAAGGCGTCGTCGGGGCCGACATAGACGGTGTCGAGAAAGCCCTTCAGCGGGCCCCACACGAACAGCCGTACGGTGAGCTGGTTCGAGCCGTCATGCAGCAGCGACGACGTGATCACCGCGATCTGCGGCGTGTTGCGGTCGGGCCGGTTGGCGGTGTCGTCGCGCCGGGAATCCAGGATCACGACGCCGTTGACCGCGACCTCCACCGCGTTGCTGAAGCGCGGCAGGAACACCGACCACGCCGTCTGCGCGCCGTTCGCCCGGAAGGTGAAGGGGCCGCTATAGAGCGGCGGGTCCTGCAGCGAGTAGCGCGACGATGTATAATGCGGCAGGGTCACCGCCTGCGTCGCACCATTCTCCCGCAGCGAGAATTCGGAGACAGCATAGTCGTCGGGATCGTCGGGCGGCATCAGTCGCAGCATCAGGATGCAGGCGATCACGATCAGGACCTGCAGCAGCACGTAAGGCACGAGGCGTGTCAGCCGCAGCCGCCGGCGCGCTTTTGCCGTCACGAGCGGCTCTACGACGACCTCGCTCACAGCTTGATCAGGCCCTGCTGCACCGCCTCGAACACCGCTTCGCTGCGGGTATGCACCTCGAGCTTGCGATAGATGTTCTTGATGTGGCCGGGCACGGTCTGGCGCGACAGGCCGAGATGGCTCGCGATCTCGGCGTAGCTGAACCCCTTGGCGATGCCCCAGAGGATGTCGATCTCGCGCGGGGTGAGCCTTGCGGTGTTGAGCAGCGGCCCCGGCGGCGGCGCTGCGGTGGTTTGCGTTCGCCGCACGATGAAGCGCGCGATCGAGGCCGAGATCGGCGAATGCCCGGCGACCAGCTCGCGCACGGTGGTCGCGATGTCGGTCGGGAAGGCGTCCTTCAGGAGATAGCCGGTGGCGCCAACCGTGATCGCGGAGATCACGCTCTCCTCGTCGCCGAGCGCGGAGATCACCATGATCTCGGTATCGGGAAAGCGCTGCCGCGTCTCGCGGATCAGCTCGATGCCATGGCCGTCGGGCAGGCGGAGGTCGGTCAGGAGCACCGCCGGGGCGCGCGCGGCCATCGCCTGGCGCGCCTGGCCGAGTGTGCCGGCCGTGCGCACCTCGTACCCCGCCTTGACCAGCGCATCCTGCAAGCGCCAACAGGTCGGCGCATCATCCTCGACGAGGAGGATGGTGATCGCAGCAGGAGCCCCGTCCTGTTCCGTCATGGCAAAAACCTTGGGCCGCGTGTCCCCCGCGGCGCGAAACCGAGCTTAGCTGCGCCGCGTCGCCTGCGACACCCATAATCATGGGGCGGAGGCAAACCGGTGCAGGCCGTGCAGGGCGTGCGGAACGAAAGATACACGTTTTAATTGACGGCGCCGATCGGCGCGCGATAAGTTTCTGCGGCCAAGGCAGTCAGCTTTGATCGAGACCGACCGCGGGCCCGTGTCGGGCGTTTGGGCATTTTGCTCCGACTGCGTCGTGATCGATGATCGTCGCAATGATTTTGCTCGCTCGGGGAGCGTCAATCGTTCGAGATGATTCAATGAAGTACTGGATCAGCCTGCGAAAAGTGTCCGGCGGCGATTTCACGGATGAAATCGAGCTCGGCCCGGCCCGCTACCTCGAAGTCCCGGACAACGAACGACCCGCGCCCCGGCATCAGATCACGCAGGCGCAATGGATCCGCCGGATCATGACGCTCTTTCCGCCCGATCCGAACTATCCCGACGATGGGCCGAGCGGCGACGTTCTCTTCTTTGTTCACGGCTACAACAACACCGTTGCGACCGTCGACGATCGCCATAAGCAGATTCAGGCCGGGCTGACGGCGAACCAGTTCGCTTGCCAGGTGATCAGCTTCGACTGGCCTTCAGGTGATCTGGCGCTCGCTTATCTCAGGGACCGCGACCATGCACGCATCACCGCCGTCCGGCTGGTCGGCGCCGGCATCAAACTGTTCGTGCGGACCCAGCAGCAGAAGTGCGACATCAATGTCCACGTCCTCGGTCATTCAACCGGGGCCTATCTCATTCGCGAGGCGTTTGATCATGCTGACGATGGACAGGCCACCGCGACGGCGTGGACGGCCGGCCAGCTCGTGCTGATCGCCGGCGACGTGTCGGCTTCGTCGTTCTCCGCGGGCAATCCGGAGACCGAGAGCACCTACAGGCACTGCTACCGCCTGACCAACTTCTTCAATGGCTATGATCAGGTCCTGCAAATATCCAACGTGAAGCGCATCGGACTTTCGCCGCGCGTCGGTCGCGTCGGATTGCCGGCTGATGCACCGACGAAAGCCGTCAACGTCAACTGCTCCGACCACTTTCACGCGACTTACGCTGGAACCGGTGATGTCACTCTCGACGCGGTGACGTCGCATTCGTGGTACTTCTCCGACACGACGTTTCTGCGTGATCTCTCGACCACGCTGAAGGGTGCGATCGATCGGACGTTGATCCCAACCCGCAACACGGCGCCGCTGACCGGCGCGCAGGCACTGACATCGTAGGCGACGTCTTTCGAAGCAGGCCGGTAGACGCCCGGGCGAGATGCTCCGGGCGTCCGGGAGACAGCTTACCTCCCGTTCCCGCGGCAACCGCCATTCGGACCGATGTGATAGCCGCGCGGGCAGGCGTGGGCGGCCGGGTTGGCGTAGTTCTTCAGGCACCCGCCATAGGGGCCGCGATGCCAGCCGGCGCCGCAGCCGCCGGCGACCGCGACGATGTCGCTCGTCTCCGGAGCGCCGACCGGCGCAAGGGGCGCGGCCTGGGCGGAGCCGATGATCGTGGCGAGCACGAACGCGGCGCCAAGGATGTGTCGCATCATGTATTGTCCTCCGTCCGGCGGCTCAATGCGTAGCGGCAAAGGCGATGCCGGCGCGCACTTCGGCGATCGCCTGGTCGATCAGGCCGAGCGCCTTCTCGCGGTGGCCGCCCTTGTTCGGTTCGGCCTTGGCGAGCTCGACGCGGGCCTGTTGCAGGATCGTGATGCTCTCGTCCATGTGTGGCTGGGCGCCGATTGCGTAGCCGATGCCGAGGCTTGCAGCGATCGCCGCGCCGAGCGCGAGGCTGCGGGGTAGAGAAGTTCGCATGTCGTTGTCTCCTCCAGCGGGCGTCAGGCTGCGGCCGCCCGAATGCCGGGAGGCGCCGGCGTGAAGACGAGCCCGGCGCATCCGCGGCCTGAATAGGGCGCGAGCCTGTGCGCCGTCTTGGACTGTCCGGCGTCGAACGATTTCGGGTTTGGACTGACCGGCGCTGTTTAAATCACGTCATCGTGCTGATAGCCTGACGAGGTGCGTTCACCGGGCGTTCAGTCCGCGCCCGGCAAATTCGCTCCGTTGCCTGCCAAATGTCTGTTCAAAAACCTGTCTGTTCAAAAGTCCTTTCCCCAAAATCCTTCCCCGATGCCCGTCGTCCGGAAAGCGTTGTCGACCGATATGCTGCCGCAGGGCCTGTCCGAGCGGCAGCGCTTCATCCGCTTTGCGGAATTGTTCGAGCATTTTTCCAACACCGGTGAACTCGACCCAGCGTCCGACGTGCCGTTTCGCGCTGCAATGAACTCGATCCACATCGGCACTACGATGCTCGGTCGCTGCGACGGCAGCTTCGTCACCGTGCGGCGCGAGAAGCGGCAGGTGATCGAGACCGGCGACGACCGCTTCTGTCTCGTGCGCAACACCGGTGATCGCGCCTCCCATGTGCGTCACCGCGGTCGCGAGATCACCTTGCGGGCGGGATCGATGGTGCTGCTCAAGCTCGACGAGCCGTTCTTCGCCGCTGACGGCGCGAACCACAAGCGCTTCACCAACGTGCATCTGCCGGTCGCGACGCTGCGCGCGATGGTCACCGACGTCGATGAATTGGTTGGACAGGAGCTCGCGCCAGGCGGCGCGCTGTCGCTCGCGATGGACTACAGCGATCTTCTCCTGCGCCATCACGCCGCCGTCGACGAGGCCGGCATGGCGATTGCGGCGCATCTGCTCGATCTTGCAGCGCTCGGGCTCGGCGCACGCGCCGACGTCGCGTCCGCGGCCACGCGGCGGGGCCTGCGTGCCGTGCGGCTCCAGGCCGCGCTGGCAATCCTGCAAGCGCGTTTCGAGGAGCCGGATTTTTCTGCGCAAAAGCTCGCTCTCGCGGCCGGTCTCTCCGAGCGCTACGTCAACGAGCTGCTCTTTGAGGCCGGCGCCAGCTTCACCACGCGCTTGAACGAGCTGCGCCTGCGAAAGGCTGCCGATCTGCTGGCCCGCAGCGAGGGGCGCATCAGCGACATCGCGTTTGCCTGCGGCTTCAACGATCTGTCCTATTTCAACCGCTGCTTCCGCCGCAGGTTCGGGCTAACGCCGACGGCGGCCAGGGGGAGGTGAAGGGTTCTGCTCTGGTCGGGCCTGTTACGACGCCTCCACCCGCGGCGGCGGATAGCGTCTTGCCAGCATCGACAGCGACAGATGCCGCTCCTCCTCCGGCAGCTCGAGATAGGCCAGCACCTGCGCCCGCTTCCAGCCGTCGACGCCGAAATCCATCGCCATCCATTTCTGCGGCTCGGGCCCTTCGAGCCCGCGCACCCAGACGAAATAGCGGGGGAGGTCGCCTGGCTTTGCTTCGGTCGCGCGTCGTCTGGCCATCAAGCTGCTCGCTGCGTGGAGACCCACGCAGGAGAATATAGGCGGGCACGATGATTGCGAGGGAGGGGCCTGCGACCCAGTCCGCCTTCGCCAAGCCGTAGCTGCGAAGCAGCGAAGGCTGGTGCCCCTGGCCGATAACAGCTTAGTGCCGCAACTAGTTGAAATTAAATGGCATTTTATCTTCGATTGCTGTTGATGCCAACAGGAATACCAACAAACTGACGCGCCGTATTAGCTAGCAAAAAAATAGTTTGCGGGCTCCTTGGCAGCAGGCATGCCCATGCTGTCTCCCTCTGCCTAATCGCCTCAACTGGAATCGAACCCAGGTTGGAAGCACGGCGGGATCGCTCTCGGTTCGTCCGATTTGTACGCGATAGCGCGCGGCAGTTCGCGGAGGCGGCAGAAAGCCTTTTGTTTGGCAGCAGGCGATTTAGACCAACGCATCCTGCGCTATTGGGCTAAGCGCAGATGGCGTCGAACAAGTCAGCAGGAACCTCGAGCAGTGCCTTCCTGGCAAAGCCGCGTCGACACCAAGATCGCAGCTTGGACATACCCATCTCGCTCAGCGGGGGCTTGATCCGGTTGTGGCAGACATCACCGAAAAGCACGCAGGAACCATGGTCGACAATGATAGCAACAAGAGGCGCCGGCTCGTCGAGTTCAAGGACGGTTGCCGCTATGGCAAATTCGGAAGGACCAAGGCTTATGAGCTGATCGCCCTTGACAGGATCAGGGCTTACAAAATGGGAGGCAAGACCATGATCGACCTCGACAGCGTGGATGAATATCACACTTCGCTGCCGAGGATTGAAACGAGAGCAAGCTAAATCACCGTTCTGCGCAGCGGCGCACCATCGCGGAGGCCGCAGAGCGATCGGACCAATGAGCGCACGCGTTCGGCTCAATAGGCCGGAACAGGGTACTAAGCGAAACTATGACAATGGAAGAGCCGCCGCCGTAGGACTGACGGCTCCGCAGATCGAGCGTTAGGGCCGCGCAAGTCGAAGGCAAGCGTGATAAGTCGATTTGTTCCGTGCCAGCGCCGGGTCGACACCTGATTGTCTATTATCCCGCTGCGTTGAACCAGGTCGAACATTCGCGCCGGCAGTTCGAACGCCGTCCTGGCGAGCCTCGAGGACGTAGCGCGCGTGGGGGCTCAATTACTGTCGATCATTGAACGGTTCATTGCATTGCGTTCGCGAAATTGCCGATGGCTGCTCAGTGCCGACAAGGCGAATGACCGGTGCGATGAAATCCTTCGAGAGGACGTGATCTAGCGCGGAATTCAAGCGTCGATGCGGGAGGCGTTGCATTATTCGATATCGATACGGCGTTACTATGCCTACCTCACGCGCCGACTGTTTGTAGGCCGGCAAAGACAAAGACAAAGACGTGATCGATCTGACAGGCCGACTTCGGATATCGATCCGGTGGGCGGGAAGCGTTCTTTGCGCGTCAGAACGTCGGGATATATCGCCGCTCGGTAGAGTGCTCAAATGAAGATCGAGTCCATACGTATCAAAAACTTTCGGTCGTTCGCCAACATGGTGCAGAATGGTCTGCTCCCGATTCGTAGTTGAGTTGGGTCTTGAGTCATTGGGTGAGGCGGAATGGTAATCAAGCGGATTGCCAGCTTTCTTGGCCGACGCAGGTCCAAGGCACTGGCGCCGTCCGCGCCTGCGCCGCGGGTAGACCGTGCGCCCACAGCGCCTCCTTCCCGTCCGGCGGCCAGCAAGCCATTCGTGATCTGGGAGTCGGAGCTGCGCGCCATCGCCGCCGAGGCAGCGGCGTGGACCGTCGAAACCGGCGGCGATCTCTTCGGACGCTGGCCGGATCATCCAACGGTGTTTCTCGCAACGAAGGCGGGGCCGAACGCGCAGCGCGACAATGCGCATTTCCGCCTGGACGTCGACTATCTGAGGCAACTCAGCGAGCCGCTCGCGGCGGACTGGGCGCTTCGCTATTTCGGCGATTGGCATTCCCATCACCGGCTCGGCCTCTCGGAACCGAGTTCGGGCGATCGAAGACGCATTCGTCAGCTCGGGAAACGCAATGCCTTTCCGGGGATGGTGGAGATCATCGTTACGACGGAAGGATCCCGCCAGACGCCGACGGTGCGCATTCACCCGTGGTTCTACGACCTCGCCACGGAGGAAGAGCCGGTCGCGATGAGCGTTACGGTGCACGCCGGCTGCAGCCCGGTCCGCGAGGCGTTGATCGCGCGCGGCTTGTTTCCGGAGCAATCGCTCAAGGAATGGGAAACCGTTGCGCTTGACCGTGTTCGCATTGGCGATGCGGGTGAGCCGCCTGTTCTCGGCAGTGCGCCTGTGGTTGACCCGGCGACGCGCGAGCGAGCCATCACGCATCTCGCCGAAGCCCTGGAGCGGGAGAGCGGCGCCCCCATTGAGCAGCACACGATGGCGTTTGGAAAAATTCTGGTAGCCCAGTTGAAGGAGCCGCATCACCTCGCGTTCGCCATCGATCAAAAATGGCCGATGGGTGTGCTTGAGGTTCATCGCCTCGATCGGGCGACGGGCAGCGCGGAGCAAATTGAAGCACCGGCAGGGCTCGTGGTGCCCGACATTAATGGAATCGTGCAGGTTTATCGTGCGGCAAAGCGCCAAAGAGGTAACGCGTGACGTGGACAATGGCACAGCGGCAGCGCCTGGCGCTTGAACATCAAATCCTCCAGAACGAGGGCTTTACGCAGTTCGGCGTTTTTCACCACCCGGCGGATGATACGTACAGCGCTGGCGGCACGGCGACGACCAGCGTAGGCAGGAACTATCATCTTTTCTGCATGATCCCGCCGAGTCATCCGACTCAGCGGCCGTCACTCTATATTACCGACCCTAACCCCTTGCTGAATTTCAATCGTGTGGCCATTTCTCGGCTGGGCGTCTCGCACGCCATGCACACCCTTGAGCCCCACGCGGTAGGCTGGGTTCAGATTTGCCATTGGCGCGCCGATCGCTGGCATGCAGGCATCGTTCTGCAGAAGGTGTTTCTCAAGGCGATGCTGTGGCTCGAAGCCTACGAACAGCATCTCGCCACCGGGCGCGATCTCGCTGACTTCGTCCGTACCATGCAGGAGGCCGCATGAGCGACCAACGCTCGATGATCCGCGATGCGATGCAGGCCATCGCGCAGCGGAAACCCGGTAAGTCGAAGCTCGTCTACGACAAGACGAAGCGCACGATCGTCGCAGTTTCCGAGGGTGTGCCTACCCCGCAGGCGCTCAATATCACCGCTGACGATGCCGACATGTTCGGCGTCGTCACGCTTTCCTCGGGATGGCTGCGCGACAAGTGGCTCTCGTTGACAAAAGCTGGCTCCCTTCCCGTTGACTTCAGCTCGTGGGACGATGGCGATGCGCTCACGCAGTTGGAATTGTGCATTCAAGGCAGCGGCACCCGTGCGGCAGCGATGCTCGTCCTCGGCCAGCCGCAAGGGCAAACAACCGAGGGAGTGGTGATCTCCATCGTTCCCACGGACAAGCCAGCACATCGCTCCGATGTGTTCGTATCGCCAGACAACATCGCGTACCGGGCCGAGCTCGTTGAGCCTGCTGCGACGGCCGGCCGTCAACGCGAGGTCGTGTTTGCCGATATTGAGCCTCAACTCGACCTTCGCCGTGCGGGCATACTGGAAACGACTGTTCTCAAAGACCGAACCGTCCTGTGTATCGGGCTTGGAACGGGCGGCGCCCATGTCGCGGTCGAGCTCGCCAAATCCGGCGTTGGTCACTTCATCCTGGTGGATCGAGATCGCCTATCCGTCGGCAATGTGGTGCGGCACCCGGGCGGAATCTCGCAGGTGGGCCGCGCGAAGGTAAATGTCACGCGCGATCTCATTCTTGAAAAGAACCCTGGTGCGCAGGTCGAGGTGCATGTGATCGGCGTCGGTTTTGAGAATCGCGACGTGATCGCCGGGCTTGTGCAGGCCTCCGACCTCGTCATTTGCGGGACCGACAACCGGCAAAGCAAGTTGCTCATCAACGAGCTTTGCGTGTCGGCCAACAAGTCCGCCGTCTATGGCGGTGCCTTCCGCCGCGCCTATGGCGGGCAAATCTTGCGCGTTCGCCCGAAGCTGTCCCCGTGCCAGCAATGCTTTGTCTCTTCCTTGCCGGACGAAGCGTCCGATGTTGAGGTATCTTCACAAGATGACGCCGACGCGATCGCCTATTCGGATCGCCCCGTCGCCGTGGAGCCGGGCCTTTCCTTGGATGTGCTCCCCATCGCGACGCAGCTCGCCAAACTGGCCATGCTCGAACTCCTTGCCGACAAATCCTCCACGCTCAATGTGCTCAAGCGCGACTTCGATGCGCCGTGGTATCTCTGGCTCAACCGGCCCGAACCCGGTACGCAGTATGCCGACATGCCTCCCTTGAGCGACAGTAGTGATGAAATGACGATTAACCGCTGGTATGGCATCTACTTTGAACGGGACGAGCAGTGCCCCGTTTGCGGCGATTTCCTTTCCGGCATCGCTGCTGCATACGGCCTCGACGCAACACAGCTTCCTGCGCTTCCGGAAAAGGAGTGACGCGTGGAGCTTTCTGCCGATTTTGCGCGCTATGTCAGCTCATGCGAGCCTGATGACGATGCTGTGAAGACAGCCAAGAAAGCGCATGAGAAAGTCCGTGATGAGCTCAAGACGGACGAAGACACCAAGGACGCTCACGAAGAAACATTCCTGACGGGATCGTACCGACGACATACCGCCATCCACAACATCGAAGACGTCGATGTTGTGTGCATCCTTGATCTGGATATTCAAGCCGAAGGCTCCGAGCCCGAGGTTGTTCTTACCTGGCTTCAGGGGGTGCTCGACAAATATTACAGCGAAACGCGGCCACAAGGCCGCTCGATTGGCATTAGCGCCAAAGGCGTTTGGCTCGACATCGTGCCCGGCACGCCCGTCTACCAAGACGGTCCGCTCTGGATTCCGGACCGCGACGCCAAAGCATGGGTGCAGTCGCATCCCAAGGGACAGATCAGCGCCGCAAGCGAGAAGAACAAGGATACGGGCGGTTATTACGTTCAGACCGTCAAGCTGATGAAATCCTGGCGCGACCGGCTTCCCACCGACAAATCGAAGCCGAAATCCTACATTCTCGAAACGCTCGTCCACCAGACGATCGGGCTTCCGACGTCGCACGCGCGGGCTGTCGTGAATGTGCTCGAAGGGATCAATTCGACCTACGGGTTCTATCGTGGCTTGGGCACCGTGCCATTCATTGCCGATCCGGGTTTGGGGACCGTCAACGTTGCGAAGCGCTGGGAAAGCGCCGAGTTTGATGCTTTCCTCGACCAGGTGAAAGCGGCCGCTTCGACCGCTCGCCAAGCGCTCAATGCAACCGATGAAGCCGAAAGCCGCAAGCTATGGCGAAAGCTTTTCGGTTCGACCTTCGGGGCGTAGGAGAAAGGAATGGCCAAAACCCCCTCTGGATCGCCCGACACTCCCGGATCCCTTCTCTCGCCGGATGCGATGGCGGCTTGAACGCTGGAAAAGGCTTCGATTTTCAAACGCGCTACACGGTGTGCCACCTTCCGATCTGGTTGCAAGATGGCTCGTTTCACCAGATCTTTACGGAAGGCACCGGCGATATCGACATCCGCTATGTTGACGAAGGCAAGTCGCGCCGGAAACACATTCAGACCAAGGACCACGACGTCGCGCCCGCCGAATTCAAGGACGTGATCGAGGCGTTTCGCAGGTATGATGCCGACATGCCGGGCACGTATCAGGAATTTCGGCTGGCATGCCCCAGTCTTTCGCAGCAGATGCGGCCAGTTGAAACAGGACTCGCGCGTTTTCGTAACGCCAAGCCCTTTTATGACGACGATGTTCCCGCGCTCGCGCAGACACAACACGATGTCGACCAGCGTATGCGGGCCATCGGCCTGAGCGACGAACAAATCGCCTTCATCCATGAGAAGGTCTTTGTTGACATCGGGTATGGCGATCTGGCGCATGATGAGCGAGCGCTTGATATCTTCATAGCGAGAATGCTCAGCCATCCCGATTTTGCGAGCAAGATTCGAGCGATGGTCCTGCCCGCTTACGCTGCCCTAATGAATAAGGTCGGCGCCAGCAAAGGCGTGGTGCTGGACAAATCCTCGATCGAAGCGCTGTTGCGCTCTGCGGTTCTCGCGGATTTGTCGGCAGAAGCTAGTGTGACGCTTTGGGTTCATAACTGGACCAAGGAAGCCTTCACGCCGCCGGCGGATTACGAGCTGGATTGGACGCCGCTCTTCGACCGGGCAGCGCGCAGGGTGCCTTCGCTGGACGCCTGGACCAACGATCTTGTTCGGCAACTCGATACTTTGCGGAAGCACATCATGACGGCCGGAGCCGTACGCACGATCCGGCTCCGCGGAAAATGCGCCCTTTCAACCGGCCTTGCCCTTGGTGCAACGTTTCCGGCGGTAGGCAGTTGGACGTTCGAAATTCCGCAACCGCCCGCAAAGGAGCTTTGGCGCTCGGATGCGACCCCGACGCCCGGCTACACCTTGCAGACGGAAATCACGGAGGCCGACCCAAACGGCACCGACCTCGTGCTTGGCCTGAACATTCGTGGAGATGGCCGCGTGGATGTCATGCGGTACATCGAGTCCACCGGCCAGGCACCCCATGCTTACGTCTTCATGGCGCCGCCAAGCCAGGGTGCGCAATCGATCGGCGGCGATGGAACGCCGTCGCAATGGTGATGGCGGTTCGGGAGGAGTTTGGCAAGCTCTTGAAGGCGCGCCAGCTCCGCATGACGCGACTCTTCTTCTATGGGCCGTTTGCGCTCTCGGTGTTCCTCGGTCAGCAGCTCACATCGATGGGGCGGGTCCAGCTGTTCGAGTATCAAGACCCCAGCTACGTTCCAAGCTGCCTTTTGAAAACCTAACCCCCTTTTTATCGCATCCCTCTTCTCATGCCGGCGCCAGATAAACGACCAGAACTGATACGGTTGCAAAAGGCCTTCGAGGAGGAGGCCGGGAAGTTCCCGGACCTCTCGTTATCTATCTTGTATTTCTCCCAAGAAAAAATTCCGACCGATCGCCTCTTCAGAAAGCCCAATCACCAGATCATGCTCTTGCAGTACTACGGCCAGCTCGACGACACCGACGATGCAGCCATGCATCTGTACAACAATATGCAAACCAGCAACTTCGCCATGGCCGGTTTGAGGGGCTGCCAGTTCTCCTGTTACGGGTTGCTGGAAGGTGAGCCGACGGCCCACTTCATTCGCATGGCGCAGCGTGCCGCCAACCTCTTTTCAGAGAAAGAATGCGAGCGGATCAAGACCCAAGCCATCGCCGATTTCACATCGAACCTGCCTCCGTCAACGACGGGCAAGCCGATCTCCTGCATCAATGCGAACCGTTTGGCGATTTGGCTCAATCATCTCCTGCATCACCTCGCGCGAACGCATCCTCGCTACCTTATGGAAGCCAAGGTTGGCGTTGATCCTTACGCGGCTTCCCTCTCTGCGATCGATGCAATGCTCGCCAAGGCGAAACGCAAAGCACCGGCGCCGCAGGCGATTGATACACGGCGCTACAGAGTTGCGCTTTCATTTCCTGGCGAGCACCGCCCATTCGTCTGCGCAATCGCCGAGCACTTGAAGAACGAACTCGGGAATGATTCCGTATTCGGGACGCCATCAAGCAACGCCGCGACGCAACAATGATGCTTCTGCGTCTCGATCAGGCGGAAGTCCCTGGCTTGTTCAGTATTGATGGTTTCATCGATGTCTCCACATGGACGCCGGCTCAGACCGCTGACGCGATAGTCAAGCGTCTCCAGTCAAATGATGTTTCGGCTCACCACATCGGCTAACCTCGCGACTGATGCACGCGCGCGTGAATGTGCAATGCTCCTTATTCGTTCGAGTTTTGCCCTGAGGCCCGCAAACTCGCCCGGATGCGAGGCAGGCGCGGAGGACATCAAAATCAGTTCACGGGTGATGTTCCATGAACTGTTTTGGGAGCTTTTAAGAACCATTCAGGCTTGCCCATTTTTCCGTATTTTTGAGCTTTTTCTTTCATTCAACCCTATCCAAGGGATTTACTATCTCTAGATATAATATGGGCCCGCCTTTCAAAAAATCGAAGCTTTAGACCTAAGGAGGCTTCGATGATGGTCGCGGATTGGTTGGCGGTGTTCGGCGGCATGTCGGGCGGCGTCTTGGCTGTGCTTGTGGTGTTGGGCGCGTTTGGATTGGCGGCGTTCGCGATCCACGCGGTCCTCACCGTCGCGAAGGAACGGCGCGATGAAGAAGCGTGAATGGGTTCGGCTTCCCTCAAAATGGATCGAGGATGGCGGGCTCAAGCAACTGCAATGGACGAATTCGGAAGCCAGCGGGTCTAACAACATTGCTGCTCTGATGGTGCTGGCTCCGATCGCTCACCACGCCGATGACGAGGGCATGGCGATCTGCACCTATGATCGCCTCGCTCTCGCCACGGGCCTCAGCCGTGCCAAGGTGTCGGCCGGACTCACGGTGCTTGAAAAACTTCAAGTGATCGATAGGGCCCCGTCAGGTCGAAGCACGTTCCAGCTTCTGAACTACAACGAGGCGGGCGGCTGGTCGAAGCTTCCAGCGCGTGGTCTCTATGGCGCTGGCCGGATCATCGGCTTCGAACACTTTCATTTGCGGACAATGAACGAACTGCACGCGCTAAAGCTCTATTATCTCTTTGCTCGGCGGCGCTCGAATAGCACCAACATGGCTCACATCAGTTACGACAAAATTGAGGCATACACGGGTATCGCCCGACCACGGATCAGGAAAGGCATCAGTTTCCTTGCCTCCGTGGGAATGGTCCACGTCGAGCACGTTCCTAGTCGGGCCAACGAACGCGGGACGGCTAACGCCTACCGATTGCCCTTCATTGATCCCTATGTCCATCTCGGCACAAGGGGCCGCGATACCGATTTTGCGCTCGCGGAGTGATGACATGGCAAGCCGATTTGCTGCAGGTCGCCAACGCGATCACCTGGCCATGTCCGATGACGAGTTCGACCGGCGTCTTGGCGCGAATGAAACCGCGTTTGGAGCCGATTGGCTCTCGACGAGCGACACGAGCCTCGCGAGGCTGTGGCAGCGAAAGGACGGTATGGCCGTCAATCAACTCTGTCTGCTCGGCGACGCCATCTCCGGACTGGAGGGTATCGACCCGAACTGGGTTGCTGATCATGTCAAGAAAATCAAAAGCACCGATGCGAATAGCCGACGCGGCTCCCTTTTTGAGCTGATGGGCGTCAATCCACCATCCGCCTCAGACGGTGAGGTCGACCACACGCAACCATCCGGGTTACGATGCCATCGTTGCGGCGGCGCCGCCCATTGGAATCGGCCGCCATCCGGCGCAGAATATCCCAATGTCCATTGAAGCGGAAATCGAAGCCCATGTTGCCGCGATCACGGAGGCGTACCGGGAAACCATCACGGGGCCCGACGCGCAGATCGAGGGCGGCTCGCGCCTGTGGGGCCAGTTTGAAGACGCCGTTGCCGCGTGGAGGGCAAAGCCGTCCCCGCAACGGGTCCTCGCCATCATCGAACGGGTCAACGAATTGACGGTCGTGGGCCTGTTCATCAAACACGATTCGATCGTGAAGCTTGAATACGAGCCACGGCAGGCGGGGCTTGAAGGGCGTATCGACTTCCGCCTCGGCCTCGATATGGGGAAAGCGGCCCATGCCGAAGTGAAGACAGTCCAGCCGCAGACCGATGACAGCGACGAAAACTGGGAGAAATACGAGGAGCGCCGCGAACACTTTACGCCGGGCACGAACCTCATTGTCCAAAAAAAGATGGATGTGCGCGCAGCTTTTTGGGCGGTCTTTCTCAGCCCGGGCTGCCTTCATGCGCTACACGTTGGAGTTCGAGGAAAAGCTGCTGCCGCCCAATCGCCCCGCGCATGGGCCTCGATCCCCTGATCAAGATGGCCAAACGACTGCGTGAAACCGAAATGCTTCAAAAGCTGATGCACCTCGTCGTCCACCGCCGGCAGACCAAGCCCGCTTGGGAGCGCGGCGCGCAGCTGAGGACGCTCGTCCTCATCAAACCAAATGACATAGCCATCGCAGACCAACCCCCGGGCGAAGGCTGTTTCAAACTCTTTCACCAGCTCCAGCGGCATGCGTTTGACAGCCTCGCGGACGACGGCTTCTGCGAGGGACATGCTGCCTTCAAGCGTATCGATCTCAGCCTGATGATGCTGAACGACGTGCCCTCCAAGGAGATTTGCCTTCTTGGCGACCGCCAACCCCATGTCGAAGGGAATTTTCATTTTCGAGGCCAAGACGGAGAGCAAGGTCGTTGAAATCTGCTTGCCCCGCCTTGCCAAGCATCTCGACGGCGGCGACGATCGTCGGGCGCGTGAACGGCACAGGGCTCATGTGGCTCACAGCTTCCGAAGCTGATCGGCCAGCGCGTTCAGCGAGGTCATCGCGGTCGTCAAATCCGGCTTGTCGCCATAGACCATGTCGCGCTGGAAGTTGGCGTAACCCTCGACGAACACCTTATCTTTCGGGATGCCTTCGATGACGCGAAGCGCCTCGGCCAGCGGGTCTTTTTGATAGGCCGGAAAACTCTTGCCGCGCGTCGCGGCGTCGTCCTTCATCACCTCGCGTGCCAGCGCTGCGACTTCCTTGGCGTCGTAGGCCTTCCTCAACCGGTTCAGGTCATGGAACAGCTGACGTTCTTCGTCTGCGTTCAATCCGAGATGTACTTCGAGAAGCAACGCGCAGTAGCTGCGCGCAACCTCAAAGCACTCTTCCCAGACTGCGAGGTCGTCTGATGTTGCCGGTTCACCGTCTTTGGAGCCCAGCAAATTGCCTTTCTTGGGGTAAGCACGGGCAGTGCGTAACGCTTCAAGAAAATCGAACACCAACTGCATTCCCTTGCGGCGGTGCTGGCCAAAGGGCCGCACGGAGCTTGCGATCCTGCGGGACTTCATGAGGAAGGGCGACACCCTAGTCGTCACGCGGATTGACCGTCTGGCTCGCTCAATAGGGGACCTACAGGACATCGTGCGATCCTTGAAAGAGAAAGGCATTGCACTGAAGGCTACTGAACAGCCCATCGATACTAGCACAGCCGCAGGGAAGGCGTTTCTAGACATGCTCGGCGTGTTTGCTGAGTTCGAGACGAACTTGCGTAGAGAGAGGCAGCTAGAGGGAATTGCCAAAGCAAAGGCGCGAGGCGTCTACAAAGGACGAAAGCCGTCGGTTGATGTTGCGAAGGTTCGTGAGTTGCAAGCAATGGGCGTCGGACCAACTGCAATTGCAGAGAAACTACGGATCGGGCGTGCATCAGTGTATCGCGTTCTGAATGCGCGGGCCTCAAGGACAAGGCACGGAGGTTAACGCTGGCAGTATTGCAGCCGGAGCAGAGCGCGACCAGTATGGCGGCGGCAAAATCTCGATTGGGCATTCCAAGCTCTGGTGAGCCCGCTGATCGCGCCTCGAAATTTGTGAGCGTTGGTTGCGCGGGATCGGCGGAGCCACATCAGTAGGCCGCGCTGGGCCTTTGAGCATGGTCGCGACTGTTGAGCGGCAATTCCCGCTATCCGCGCCGCGCTCGGACGCCTGGCCTCCCTATTAGGAAATAAAGGGGAAGGCTCTACAAACTACGCTCAATGTTGGCTCAGCTAATGATGCTGCTCAGAGGCGTGTTGTATCGCTCCGCTTGCTTGATTGGAATCGGTGCACCGTGTCGGTGTATCGGTCTAAGAAAGTAAGTGGGGAAGGATACAACACAACTCATGTTGGACTAGCTAATGATACAATATAGTATTATATGTGTAATACTATAGTAAGGCCAATACCGACAGCGTAGCTGTTACTACATGCTCTGTAAGAGTTGAATCATAAGCGTGCGGTTCAATCCTCTCTAGGACCAACAAGCGACATCAGCCGCCTCATTCAATCACCTCGTGGGCTATGGCGAGCAGCCTTACTGTGAGGCTTATTTCCTGCGGCCGCACTGAGGCGGGGCCGAAGACCCCGCCCAATGTTCCTTCCCAGTCGGTGCAACTACTCGCGAATGAGTGCGAAATTCTTCTTGACCTCGTATTTCACGTTGCCAGGGACCTTCTTGTTATCGCGCGAGAGGTTCCAGCAGTAAACGCAACCCTGGTAGTAATTGGCCGAACCGAACTTATCATATTCGATAGTGCCCTCGTAGATGCTACGCAGCCAAAGATCGAGCGTAGTGGTAGGCAGGTCTTCCTGGTCTGGATCGCCGCCGCGCGCCACATCCTCCCAGAACGGCTTGGCCGCACTCTCGTTGGCGTGATAGGTGCCGAAGATGGCTGCGGTCACCGCCTTGTTCTGGAGCTCGCGCGTTTTGCTGTTGTGCAGCGTCCCGAACCACTTGATGAAGGGATGGAGGGTCTTGTCGCTGAACAGGCTGTAGGCCAGGTCCCCGACGGGTGCCGGGACTTTCTCGACATAACGTTGGAACCAAACATAGCCATCGACAGCGAGCTTGCCATAGGGCTTCGAGACGTCATTGAGATCTTCCTGCAGACCCTGATAGACACCTGCAACGTCGGCCGAGCTGCGGCTCGACTTGCGGTCATCCCACTGCTGGAACAGGAGGGCGACGGCGTCGTCGTTGTCGCAGAGATAATGCTCGCGAATGACCTTGAGCCCGGAAGGTATCGCGGCGTCCATCTCGGCCAGCATGGTGGAGCTGTGCTGGCCATTAATGCGCAAGATGACGCCGGGCTTGTTGGCGACCTCCGCGGTCACCCAATGAAAGCTGACCAGACGACCGGCATCGGCTTTCTCGCGTAAGTGCTTGACATGGCCGCTGTTGATCTCGCGCTCGACGGCGGAGGCGGGCATGTCGCGATAGGCCCTGACCGTCGCCATGGTCAGGTCCTGGACCTCTATGGTCTTGAGGTGAAATCCAGCGGCGCTGGTAATGGCATCCTGTGATGTAGTGTCCAACATCGCTCTAGTCTCCGAGCACCTGAATTGAATAGGCGGCCAGCACGGTGCTCCCATGCTGGCCGCTCACTACGTCCATTCATCCAGAAGCTTACGAAGTTTGCCGGCAAGGATACGAACGGCCGCGGGCGATGCCGCAGCGGCGCTGCTTCTGCCTTCGGCTTCCAGCCCTTTGATGATGGGCGTCAGCTTTTCGAGCAGTTCGGCTGAGCCGATCGCTCTGTCCTGTTTGAAAATGCGATATCGGTGGGATGTGCCGTAGGATCGCTTCTCGGCCTTGGCGCCGTGCGTGCCGTATTTCGTCATCATCCGCATGGCGCCGTCAACGTGATCAACGTCGGTGTTGAGCGCCTTGGCGATAGCATCGGCCTCGTGCCACTTGCCGTCGCCGAACTGCTTGACAATGTCAGGGGCAATCCTAGGTCGCACTTCGCGCGCCGCGTCCAGGAGCTTAAGCACGTCCTGGAAGCGGTATTCCTCGTTGGCCGCATCCTTGTTGGTTTGCTCCCACAGCCCACGGAAGCGACGCTCGGTCAGACTAGCTGGTATCGATTGAAGATTCTGCGTAAGGAAATTCAAAAACCCACCGAATCGCAGTCGCTGATTGACCCAGCCGTCGGATTTGCCTTCCTTCTGCGCTAATTCGAGCTGCGTCCATCCGCTACGATGGAACAGCTGGGCTATCGCTTGATCTCGCTTCGTTGTTACTTCAACCGAGCTGCCGACGAGCGTTCGCGAATTGGCGCGTTCGGCATCATATTCGGCCACCGACATGCGGATGCCAACAACGGTCAGATGCTGACGGCAGCAAGAGGACGCAGGGGTGACGTCGGCGTTCATCGGACGCTACAACAGCTCCATCGTGCGGGGTGCTATCCGTGGAACTCACTGCCAGTGAGGCAACCGGAAGACCCGCGTGTGAGAGTGCCGCCATTCTTGACCTGCCCGGTTCAGCCGTCAAGCGGGCCGGAATCCTTCCGCGCGATTATCGAATAATGGCCGACAGCGCGCGTGCGTTAGCGGAAGACCTGAGCATTCGGGATATGCTGGTTCGGCAGTGGAAAATGAAAAGCGGCATCCCGGCATCGGAGCGGGGGCCCGCGTAAGCTCGTCAGACAACGTGTGCGCTAGCTTATTCGCAGCCTAGTTGAAATCCATGTGCTTTTGCATTTGCGATCATTGCTAGTTGCCGACCATCATAAGCAATGCGTACATGATCTTGTGCCGCTCGGATAACTTCAATCGAAACGTTGATCACGCTAGTGCCAGCAATCTGATTGGCTTCGTCAGCCGAAGCGCCGCCCGCCATCGCACGTAAATAGAGAAAAGCCCGAACTGTGTTCTTGCCGTGCTCTGCGTTGTGTTTGAAGAAAAAGTAGAATGCCACACAAGCCAACGCGATGACCGCAATCGGTCGCATAAATGTCCTCCACCAAAAATATATCCGGTCAAGGCTCAGGCGAGCCGCAGCAGGCGATGTTGTCAGCAACAGCAACAGCAACAGTTTAGTCGGTCGAAGACCTGTGTTTGATCGCAGCCGCAACGCGCAATGGCCATCGAAAATAGTAGATGCCGTGACGTGACACAGCCAGATAGGACGGAACAAGCACGACAAAATGCCTCACCGAAATGTCCCACCAGCGGGCATCCCGGAGCCAAGGCTTTGATCTTTCGAGAAATGGTGGGCCCGGCAGGACTCGAACCTGCAACCAGACCGTTATGAGCGGCCGGCTCTAACCTTTGAGCTACAGGCCCCGCTTCAAGTCGGCTGCCGCGAGGCTGGCCAGCAGCGGTGCGGGGATCGTTTACGGCGAGGCTGGCATTCTGGCAATGCCACAGGTTAGACTCAGCTAGCGACCCTGCTTGTCATACCGCCAAGCGAAGGTTCCCTTGCAATAAAAGCTTCTTTGCATGCAGCTCCATGGAAATTCAGGAGTCAGCGATACAAGGAATTTCAGCCTCGACGATTTGACGAGGGCGCGCCGAAAAAGAACAAATAATCTCGCCCCGAAACTGATATCCGGTCGCTTTCTGATCCGCGTCGGCGCGCGCTAGCGCAACCGACCGCCCTCGTGTGCTCGCATTGACGGTTTTGGGTAGCACAAGCAACTTTTATCGCCATAAATTTGATAGGCCAGACCCATGCGACGCGACCAGGGACAGAGAAATGGCGAAGAACAAATCGAAGAGAGGCCCTCCGCGTCCAAGGATTCAGACAGAAGCAAAATACCCTTCGCCCAGCGCTTGACCTGTACGATAGACGACGCTTGCGAAGCAACTGGCTTGGGTCGCACCAAAATTTACGAATTGATTGGGGCAGGACAACTCCATACCAGGAGTGTCGGACGTCGCCGATTGGTGCTCGTGAGGTCCCTCTACGAACTGCTCGAGAGCGAGTCTTGGAATCCGCGTTGAAGACGATGGCTAGCAAACCGCTCCTTTCGGATGGGTCCGGCTTGCTTAACTGACGATTGGCGATTGAATTTCCGAGCTGGCTGAGCATCCTTCGGCTCCTGCGCGAAAACCCCCGTTCCTCCATACCGGCGTCCTCGAAAACCCGATTCTGGTTCGTCCATTCGCCGCCTTTTCCCCGCAACAGCCAATGAGGCAACCCCACGACTTCCTGAGAGTACATACGATTGGTGGGGCGGATGGTGGGGCGGTGGTGGAAACAATTGGAAATTTTCGCAGACAAAAGTAAGGCGCGACTGGCATCACCACAGTCGCGCCCTACGTCGCCGGTTTATGGGGCAGGGGGGAATAACCGGCTGCCATGATGACGCCGGGGCGCGAAACTCGTTCCAGCGCAGTGCAAATTATTTTCCGGATCCTGTCTCTCTTTCGCACACGGTTAAGTGATCGTGACGCCTGAGAACCCCGGACAATCCGGCAGCGTTGTTCCAGCGATCGCCATGGGGCGAGGGACGAACAACCATGTCACAGATCAGCAAAGCGTTTTTGAGCGCGGTCGCCATCACGCTGACGCTTGGTGCCGTGCAACTGGCATCGGGCCACGATCTCGCCGATCGCTGGCGGGCCGTCGCCGACCAGCCGAGCCACATCGTCAATCGCGCCGGCAAGGCGGACCGCATCACCAATCCGAGGCCCGCGTCTGTTCCGACGCGCACCCTGTCGATGCGCCTCAATGACCTTGCCGATACGTCAGTGATGCTGCGTGTTCCCGCGAGGATAGAGACCGGCAATGCCAAGCCGCCGCCTGTCTTGCTGCAAAGGCAGGGGCGCAAGCCCACGGTCGCCTGCGAACCCGTCGTCAGCTCGCTGACCGAGGTTGCAAAGCTGCTCCAGCCCGGCCGCTGCGTGACCTGATCAGTTTGAATTTTGCTCGATAATTATTCGGCCGGCTCAGGCGGGGCGTCCTCTTCAGGTGTCCCCGCCCGGCTTGCCATGATCCCGAGCGCCACGCCGCCAATCGCAAGGATGGGAAGCAGCCGCTTGACGCCGATGGCGCGGACGATCTGCAAGCCGGTGGCGATCAGCATGGGATCGGAAAGCATGCTCTGCGCTGCGGATCGCGCGGCTTTTTCCGCCGCCTGTCGCGCGCGCTTCTCGGCCTCCTTCTTGTATGCGAGGTAGCTTCCCACCGCAGCAAGCGTGAGCAGGAAGAACACGCCGGCGCCGGCGAGGCAGGCCTGTACCGGACCATAATTTTGCAGCACCAGGATGAAGACCGCGGCACAGAGAAATGCCGTGGTGATGAAGAGCGCAAGCGCTGCTGCTGCCGCCAGCGAGGTCAGTCGCAGGGTCGCCCCGGTCGAGGCGCTGATGCCGTCGATCATCCGCTGAAACATCGCCCTCGCTCCTCAATCCCCCAATGGCCGGCGTCTAGCGGCGCCAGGCAATGCCGATCAGGAAGCCGATGCCGAGCGCCAGCCCCACGGTCGCGAGCGGACGCTGCGTGATGGCATCCTCGAGCGTTTCCTCCAGCGAGGACGCTGCGTCCTGCGCCGCATCCATCATCGCGCTGCCGCGTTCGGAGGCGTCATCCATCGCCGAATCCACCTGCTGGCGCGCCTGCTTGTAGCCGCGACGGGCCTGCTTGCCGGCGGAGTTGGCAAAGGTATTGAGCGCGTCGGTGATCTGTTCGGTGAGGGCGGCGATATCGTTTTTCACGGCTAGGACATCCTTTTCGAGGCGTTCGCGGGTGGCCTTGTCGGTCCAGTCTCTCGTCCCGGTTTCGCCATTGGTCGCTGACATCGAAAGCTCCCGGATCATTGTCGGTGAGACAGCCAAAAAACGCTCCGCCGTGACGGAAGTTCCACTCCCGGAAACTTCCTAAAGCGCGATGAGATTAGGATGAATCGTCATCGCGCTTTAGGTTGTTGTTTGAGCATGATCTTTTCGGAAAACCGCTCCACACTTTTCCGGATCATGCTCTAGTCTCCGGGCAATTGCGGCGCATCGGTGGGAGCCAGATGCTCCTTCAGGATCAGCGCGACGATCAGGAGCGGCGACGACAGAAACGCCCCCATCGGGCCCCACAGCCAGGTCCAGAAGGCGAGCGCGAGAAATACCGCCAATGCATTCAGTGCCAGCCGCCGGCCGATGATGGTGGGCGTGACGAAATGTCCCTCCAGGAAGGTGAGGCCGCCGAAGGCGAGCGCTGCCATCAATCCGCTGCCGAGGGTCGGAAAGGCGATCAGGCCGACCAGGACCAGCACGACGAACATTGCGATCGGTCCGATGATCGGGATGAAGTTCAGCGTCGCAGCCAGCGCGCCCAGCCCGGCCGGATTGGGCATGCCGGTCAACGCACAGACGATTCCGGCGGCGATGCCGACGCCGATATTGATGACCGTCACCGTCAGGAGATAGTTGCCGAGATGGACCTCGATCTCGTTGAGGATCCGTAAGGTGCGCAGCCGCGCGTCGCGGTCGCTGAAGGTCATGATCAGGGCGCGCCTCAGGTCGCGCCAGCTCGCGATGAACAGGATCAGCGTCGCGAAGAACAACAGGAATTCGGTGAACGTCGGCGACAGGAATTCCAGGGTCGGCTGCACCCATTCGAATTTCGGCATCTGGAAATTCGGCAGGCCTTCCGAACCGCCGACCATGGCTTGCAGTTCCTGCCACAGCGCCAGCGGCCGGTCGAACACATGCAGCTTGTCCTTGAGCCGCGCGCCGAGCTCGGGCAGGCGCGTGCTCCATTCCATGACCGGCGAAGCGATCAGGGCGACGACGAAGGTGACCATCGCGGTGACCGTGACCGCGATCAGCACCGCGGCCAGCGCGCGCGGCACCCGTTGCCGTTCCAGAAATGTTGCCGCCGGCGACAGCATGGTGCCGGTGACGAAGGCCATCACCACGGGAAGGAAGAACGGCCTGCCGAGATAGAGCACGGCCACGACCGCGATCAGAAGCAGGCCCGCCAGCGCGAAGGCGACGAACTCGGTGCGCCGGATCACCGGCGGCAGGTCGCTCTTGCTGTCGGGAAGCGGCGCGCCTTCGCGGTCGTTGGCAAGCAGACGCTCACTGGGCAGACGTTCACTTGGATGGACGCGCACAGCCACTCTCCCGCACGGAACTCACGCTCCGCGCGCGCAAGACTTTTGGAGAACGTGCCTTCGACCGGAAGGTTCCGTCGCGGACTCGTGAACCCGCCTTTGCTTGACTGTGACCGGCCGGCAGCAAGAGCGCGCGGAACTTGAGTCGTTGCAAGCGCGTTTGTTCGGACAGCGCATCACCCTGATGCACTTGGATTCAAACGGGGCAGCACATGACACGGTTATCTGCATCCCACCGCCGGCCTTCGCCGCGCGCCTTCACCACCTTTGCCTTTGCGACAGCATTGCTGACGATGCCACTTGGCGCCGCAAGCGCGCAGACGCTCGGCTTCGCGCCGATGCAGCTACAGGCCTTTCCGCAGGGCTATGCGCAAAGCCAAGGTTATACGCAGGGTTATATGCCCGAGCAGCCGCAGGCCTCGGATGATCCAGTCACCTCGGACGATTCCGTACTGCCGGAGCGGCTGCGCCGGCAGATCGTCGGCTTCGACGGCAGCCAGCCGGCCGGCACGGTCGTGATCGATACCGGCAATACCGTGCTTTACTACGTGCTCGGCCAGGGCCGTGCGATCCGGTACGGCGTCGGTGTCGGGCGCGATGGCTTCACCTGGTCCGGCGTGCAGTCGATCAGCCGCAAGGCGGAATGGCCGGACTGGCATCCGCCGACAGAGATGATCGCGCGCCAGCCTTATCTGCCGCGCTTCGTCGCCGGCGGCCCAGGCAATCCGCTCGGCGCGCGTGCGATGTATCTGGGCGCAAGCGAATATCGCATCCACGGCACCAATGACCCGACCACGATCGGAAAGTTCGTCTCCTCTGGCTGCATCCGCATGACCAACGCGGACGTTGTCGACCTCTTCAACCGGGTCAATATCGGCACCAGGGTCGTGGTGCTCCCGAAGAACGCGCCGCTCATGGCGCGTGGCGGCGACGGCCTGCGCAAGCCCGCGCGTCCGGTCACGACGACGCTGGCCTCGGGACGCCAGGCGCTCAATCTTTCGCCGGTCTCCCTGAACGGTTCGACACCGAGGTAACATGATCAGGCGTTCGACAGTCAAAGCGACAGGCGGAGCCGCGGCCTTGCTGTTCGCCTCGCTCAGCCTGGCGCTGACGTCGTCGGCGCACGCGGAGGATTTCTTCTCGGCGCTGTTCGGCGCGTTCGGTGCCCGGCCGCCGCCACAGATCAGGATGCCTTTCCCGGCCGACGACACGCCGAGCTATGAGGCACCGCGGATGCGTCCCTATGGTGGCGGGCAGGCCTGGTGCGTACGCACCTGCGACGGCCGACACTTCCCGGCACAGGGCACCGACAGCGAGAGCAAGGCGCGGAGCTGCAACAGCTTCTGCCCAGCGGCCGAAACCACGCTGCTCTATGGCAGTGACATCGACGATGCGGTCACGGAGCGCGGCGAATCCTATCCCGACCTGCCGAACGCCTACCGCTACCGCAACGAGCTGGTCGCGGGCTGCACCTGCAACGGCAAGGATCCCGCAGGCCTGGCGCCGGTCAAGGTCACCGACGATCCGACCTTGCGCAAAGGCGATATCGTCGCGAGCCCCGACGGATTGGTGGTCGCCAATCGCAATGCAAGCGACAGGCATGGCGTCGCCATGAACTTCTCGCCGCTGCCGGAGTCCGTGCGGGCGAAATTCCGTCACTTGCCCGTGGTGGCGCGGGAGTAGGCGCTGGTATCGGGGCGCTGGCCGCCTCAGGCCGATAATGGAACTTTCCCCCTGATTTGCCCGACGCGTCAAAGCCATTGGCGTCGTTTGAGGCGTCCCGCCTACTTTGCATGGGGTTGTTTTCGACATTTTTGTTGGGAGCGCTCCGGCTCCCCCCGACGTCGTCCTGGCGAAAGCCAGGACCCATTACCCCGACCGGGCGCGTGGCGTGACGTCGAGGCCACCAGCCTGCCCGTTGCAGAATTCGGTGGCTATGGGTCCTGGCTTTCGCCAGGACGACGCTGAAGGTTTGGCTCGTGAATACGCCTGCGCTACGCCGCGCGAATCTTGCCGAGGAAGTCGGTTACCTGCTGACCGAGCTGCTGGCTTTGCGTCTCCAGCATCTCCGATGCCTGCTTGACGTTATCGGCCGCACCGGCCGCGGTGTCGGCATCGGCCTTCACACCGGCGATGTTGTCCGAGACGTTCTTGGTCCCCTGCGCGGCAAATTGCGTGCTGCGGGTGATCTCCTGCGTCGCCGCGCCCTGTTGCTGGACGGCCGCTGCGATCGCGGTGGCGACCTCGTTGACCTCGCCGATGATGCCGCCGATCGCCTGGATCGCGTTGATGGCGTCGCCCGCGACCTTCTGGATGTCGGAGATCTGTTCCGAGATCTCCTCCGTCGCCTTCGCGGTCTGGCTCGCCAGCGATTTCACTTCGGAGGCAACCACCGCAAAGCCGCGGCCGGCTTCGCCGGCACGGGCGGCTTCGATCGTCGCGTTGAGCGCGAGCAGGTTGGTCTGCGCCGCAATGGTATTGATCAACCCGACCACCTCGCCGATGCGGCCCGCCGACTTGGCAAGCCCCTGCACGGTGCCGTCGGTCTCGCGCGCCTGGCCGACCGCGCGGCTGGCGATGCCTGCGGCGTGCGCCGCCTGCTGGCTGATGTCGTTGATCGAGGCGCTGAGCTCCTCGGCCGCCGCCGCCACGCTGTCGACGCTCATCGAGGCGTCGTTGGACGCTTTGCCGGCGACCTGGACACGGTCGTTGGTCTGGCGCGAGACGGCCGAGAGATCGCCCGAGGTCTTGCGCATTTCTCCGGAGGCCTCACCCAGCTCGCCAAGTGTCTTGCGGATGACGCCCTCGAACTCGCCGACATAGGTTTCGACCGCGCGCTGACGTGCCGCGGCACCCGCATTGCGCTCGCGCTCCTGGGCCTCGATGTTCAGCTTGTCATTGGCCTGCTGCTTGAAGGTTTCCAGCGCGCCGGCGAGCGCGCCGATCTCGTCCTGCCGGTCGAGATAGCCGCTATCGACGGTGAGATCGCCGCCGGCGACCTTCAGCATGGCGTCGCGGATATTGAGCAGCGGAGTGATGACGCGGCGAGTGACGAGCGTGATCGCCCCGGCGGTCAGTGCCAAGGCCAACACCAGGAGTGTGAGCTGCACGATCAGCGCGCGCTGGGCCGCCGACCGCTGCTCCTGCGTATGGCTTTTGGCGGCATCGAGCGCGGCTTCGGCCACGACGACCGCGCTCGCGAGCCGCGCCACCGTGGTCTGCGTCCACTGGTTCGCACTCAATTCAGCCTTTTCCCCATTGGAGGCCGCGTTGGCGAGACGATCGCGTAGCCCGAGATAGTCGGGGTCGAAATAGGCGGCCTTGGCCGCCGTCATTGCCGAGGCGAGGGCCGGCGGCAGCTGCATGCCGGACGTCGACAATTCCAGCGCTTTCCACATCGCGGCGGTGCCGCCGACATATTGGATGTAGGCGATGCGGGTCTCGGGTGCGATGCGGCCGGCGCTGATGCCGTTGGAGACGATCAGCGAAGCCTCGCCGCCGGTGTTGCGAAGCAACCAGGCATTCTGCTTGATCGCCAGCAACTGGTCGATCGTTGCATCCTGGTGATTGACGGTGGCGGCGAGGATATTGGAGATCTTGTCGAGCGTCTCGAGCAGCCCCTGCGTCGTCTCCATATATTCCTTGGCAAGGCCCGCGCGGCGCTGATCCTTCGGCTTCACCACCTCGTCCCAGAATTGCTTCTGCCCATCGCCGAGCAGCTTGAACAAGCGCGCCAGCTCCGGCACCAGCGTGCCCGATTGCGGGAAGTCCATGGTCGGCAGCAGCTCGAGCGCGCGCGCCATCGCCGGCATCTCGGTTCCGCGCAAGCCGCGCAGGTATTTGTCGATCTCGGCGTCCATCGGCTCGGTCGCGTTGAGGAGCCGTGAGGTGGTCGAGCGGTCGGTGCGCAAATTGTGCATCGCCTTGAACAGATCGGCCGAAGCGTCGGCGATTTGCGAGATGCGGTTGGCGGTCTTGAGACGCTCCCAGGACTCGAGGGCGGTGAGGGACAATGCAATCACCACGCAGACCGATGTGATCGCGATCACCATCTTGAGCAGCGCGGATACGGTCAGACGATTGAGCATCGAGGTCCCCAATTCCCATTTCAATAGTTCGAACAGCATCGCCCCCGACAACCGGAACAGGGAGGGCTGTCCTCAAATCAGCCGCAATGCCGCCTGCGGCGCGGCGCAAGCGGTTTTCGGCATTTGGAAGCAAAAGGGTAAAGTTTTAACCAGTGGCTCAGCTGGTAGAAGTACGTATTTACCAGAAGTTGTAACGGGTTGCCTGAATGGAACCGAAGCGGCGGGTGTGGCGTTAGGAGTTCGTTAGCAATTGCCTGAAGGGGGCCTTCCAATGCTCGTCGGCGTACTCGTCACCTTTCTCGTCGTCATACTGGTTCTTTATCTCATCAACATGCTGCCGATGGACGGCCGCGCCAAGCAGATCGCGCGCGTCATCGTCATCATCATCGGCATCGTCTCGCTGTTGAAGTACCTCACGGTGTTTTAGGCCGAAGCCGTAGCGACAGGCCAAACAAAAAGCCCCGGCGCGAGCCGGGGCTTTCGGTGTTTCGGGTCGCGTGGCGATCAGCCCGCAGCCTCTTAGCCCAGAGCTTTGGCCTCGCGGCGGCGCGCGGTGAGGATGTATTCGGTGTAGCCGTTCGGCTGCGTGCGGCCCTTGAAGACGAGGTCGCAGGCGGCCTTGAAGGCGACGCCGTCGAACGACGGCGCCATCGGCTTGTAGATGGCGTCACCGGCATTCTGCTTGTCGACGACGACGGCCATGCGCTTGAGCGACTCCATCACCTGCGCCTCGGTGATGACGCCCTGGTGCAGCCAGTTGGCCAGATGCTGGCTCGAGATGCGCAAGGTGGCGCGATCTTCCATCAGCCCGACGTCATGGATGTCGGGCACCTTGGAGCAGCCGACGCCCTGATCGATCCAGCGCACGACGTAGCCCAGAATGCCCTGGCAGTTGTTATCGATCTCCTGCTTGACGTCATCGGGCGCCCAGTTCGACTTCGACACCGGAATGGTGAGGATGTCGGACAGCTTTGCGCGAGGTCCGCCCTTGGTGAGCTCCTGCTGACGCGCGATGACATTGACCTGGTGGTAGTGCAGGGCGTGCAGCGTCGCCGCCGTCGGCGAGGGCACCCAGGCGGTGGTGGCGCCGGCCTGGGGATGGGCAAGCTTCTGTTGCAGCATGTCCGCCATCTTGTCGGGCGCCGCCCACATGCCCTTGCCGATCTGGGCGTGGCCGGGCAGGCCGTCGATCAGGCCCATGTCGACGTTCCAGTCCTCATAGGCCTTGATCCAGGCTTGCGCCTTCATCTCGTTCTTGCGGATCATCGGGCCCGCTTCCATCGAGGTGTGGATCTCGTCGCCGGTGCGGTCGAGGAAGCCGGTGTTGATGAAGACGATGCGCTTGGAGGCCTGCTGGATGCAGGCCTTGAGGTTGACGGTGGTGCGCCGCTCCTCGTCCATGATGCCGACCTTGAGGGTGTTCTCCGGCAGGGACAGCATCTTCTCGACGCGGCCAAAGATCTCGCAGGTCAGCGCGACCTCGTCGGGGCCGTGCATCTTCGGCTTGACGATGTAGACCGAGCCAGTGCGGCTGTTCTTGCTCTTGGAAAGACCCTTGAGGTCGTGGATCGCAAGCAGGCCGGTGACGGCTGCATCGAGCAGGCCTTCCGGAATCTCCTCGCCCGCCTCGTCGAGCACCGCGTCGGTGAACATGTGGTGACCGCAATTGCGGATCAGCAGCAGGCTGCGGCCGTGCAGCTTCACCTCGCCCTTGCCGTCCGGCGTCTTGTAGCTGCGGTCGGTGTTGAGCGCGCGGGTCAGCGTCTTGCCGCCCTTCTCGAAATCCGCCGACAGCGTGCCGTTCATCAGCCCGAGCGTGTTGCGGTAGACCAGCACCTTGTCCTCGGCATCGACCGCGGCGACGGAGTCTTCCATGTCGAGGATGGTGGAGACGGCGGCCTCCATGATCATGTCGGCGACGCCGGCCGGATCGTCCTTGCCGATCAGGTTGCTGCGATCGATCTTCACCTCGACATGCAGGCCGTTGTTGACGAGCAGCACCGCGGACGGCGCCGCCGCATCACCCTCGAAGCCCGCAAACTGTGCGGCGTTCTTCAGCGCGGTCGCGTTGCCGCTCTTCAGCTTCACCGCGAGCTGGCCAGCGACCACGCTATAGGCGGTGACGTCGGTGTGGCTGCCGGTCGCGAGCGGCACGGCGGCATCGAGGAAGGCTTTTGCTTTCGCGATCACCTTGTCGCCGCGCGCCTTGCTGTAGCCCCTGGCGGTGTCGGCGGCGTCATGCGGAATCGCGTCGGTGCCGTAGAAGGCGTCGTAGAGCGAGCCCCAGCGCGCATTGGCCGCGTTCAACGCGTAACGCGCATTGGTGAGGGGCACGACGAGCTGCGGCCCGCAGATCTTGCCGATCTCCTCGTCGACATTGGCCGTCTCGACCTTCTGCGTCGCAGGCTCGGGCAAGAGATAGCCGATCTCCTTCAGGAAGGCGGTGTAGGCATTGATGTCGAACGGCTTGCCTTTGGTGGCGCGATGCCAGTCGTCGATCTTGGCCTGAAGTGTATCGCGGACCGCGAGCAGCGCGCGGTTCTTGGGACCCAGATCCTTCACGATCGCAGCAAGCCCGGCCCAGAACGCGTCCGGCGCGATCCCCGTCTTCGGGGCCGCTTCCTTCGCGACGAAGTCGAAGAGAACAGGGGCGATCTTCAAACCATGGGCGTCGTGGCGTTTCATGAGGGGCTTTCTTGTTGGAAATGGCGTTTTTTGGCTGGTTTCAGGGCCGAAAGCAGCAAAATGCAGCCGCCAGGGGCGGTTTTCGGGCCCCTATTAGCCTCAAAACCGGGGCCGTGAGAAGGCCCCTAAGGTCTGTCAAAATGTCAAGATGAGGTGCGGCGCCGCAGATGTCGTCCTGGCGAAAGCCAGGACCTATTACCCCAGGGAGCAGTTTGGTGAAGACTCGTCGTTCGGTACTGCCCCCGAGTCCCATGGATAGATCACGCGGTATCGGTCCTGGCTTTCGCCAGGACGACACCGGGAATGTGTGCGGTCAAATATTCGCGGCGAGATCCACGACCTCGTCGAACAGCACGCCGCTTGCCTTCAGCATCTGTTCGATCGCGTCCGTCGCATCCGCGACCGAACGCGTCGAGGTGTCGATCGTCAGCTCGGCGCCTTGCGGCGGCTGGTAGTCGTTGCCGATGCCGGTGAACGACTGAAGCGCGCCGGAGCGGGCCTTGGCGTAGTGGCCTTTGGGGTCCCGGCTCTCGCACACTTCGGCCGGCGTTGCGACGTAGATCTCGCGGAACGTCGTGTCGGCGATGCGGCGCGCGGTGGCGCGGTCCTCGCGGGCAGGCGAGACGGCCGCGACGATCGCGATATGGCCGTTGCGGGCCAGATGCGTCGCGACTTCCGCAAGCCGCCGGATGTTCTCGCTGCGATCGGCGGCGGAGAAGCCGAGATCGCCGTTCAGCCCTGCGCGCAGCGTGTCGCCGTCGAGCAGGATCGGCGAGCCGCCGTCGGTGAACAGGCGCCGCTCCAGCGCTTTTGCCAGCGTCGACTTGCCGGAGGCGGGAAGGCCGGTGAGCCAGACCACGGCGCCATTGTGCTGATAGCGCGCGGAGCGCTCGTCGGGACGGAGTGCGGATTCCACCGGCACGATATCGACGGGCACGGCGCGCTGGCCGGCGTCGACCGACAGGACGAGGCCGCCGCCGGCGATGCGCCCGGAGACCTCGATCACGAGGCGCCCGGTGCGCGGGTTCTCGGTGTAGGGATCGGTGGCAATCGGATTCGAAAGCGAAATGTCGATCTCGCCGACATGGTTGCGGCCGATCGCCTTGTTCTCGCTGCTTTCGAGCTCGCCGGGATCGACCGCCTTCTCGATCGCAACGACCGTGGCGCGGCTTTCCTTCGGCCCGCAGCGCACCAGGAGCTGATCGCCCTTGGCGAGCGGCTTGTCGTGCAGCCAGAAGATGCGCGCGCGCAGGCGGCGCGTCTCGCGCGGCGCGGCGTCCGCATGCGCGATGATGTCGCCGCGCTCGACGAACAGCTCGCGATCAAGCGTGATGCCGACCGAGCGGCCAGCGCCCTGACGGGTTGCGACCGGCGTCACCGGCCAGCTCTCGACGGTCTTGATCCTGGCGATCTTGCCGGCCGGCATGATCACGATCTCGTCGCCCGCTTTGAGGCTGCCGGATTCGATGCGGCCCGCCACGATGCGGCGGTCGTCGAACTTGTAGATCGCCTGCACGGGCAGGCGCAGTGCGAGGGCCTCCAGCGGCCGCGCCGGTTCGAGCCGGTCGAGCGCCTCGACGACGGTCGGGCCCTTGTACCAGCCGATGCGATCGGTTCGCTCGGCGACACCGTCGCCGTCGCGTGCCGAAATCGGGATCACCGCGGTCGGCGTGACGCCGAGGCCCTTCAGATGCGCCGAAATCTCGTCGCTGATCTCCTTGAAGCGATCGGCGCTGAAGTCGACGCGGTCCATCTTGTTGACGACGATCGCGACCTGCTTCACGCCGAGCAGATGCAGGAGATAGCCGTGCCGGCGGGTCTGGTCGCGCACGCCTTCAAGCGCATCGATGATCAGCACCGCGCCGTCGGCTTGCGAAGCGCCGGTGATCATGTTGCGCAGGAATTCCGCGTGGCCGGGCGCATCGATCAGCACGATGTCGCGCGAATTGGTGCGGAAGCGGATCTGCGTGGTGTCGATGGTGATGCCCTGGTCGCGCTCGGTCTGCAGCGCGTCGAGCAGGAACGACCATTCGAAGGGCATGCCGCGCCGTGCGCTGACGGCCTTGAGCATCTCGAGCTTGCCCTCGGGCAGGCTGCCGGTCTCGTGCAGCAGACGGCCGACCAGCGTCGACTTGCCGTGGTCGACATGGCCGACGATGACGATGCGGACCTGCGGACGCGTCGTGCCATTTGGCATCGACGTGGTGCCGTTCGGAGTTGCCGGCGTAGCAGAAGTGACGATCATGTTCATAGCCGCGTTGCGTCCTCAGGGATCAGAGATAGCCGGCGACGCGCAGACGCTCGAAGGCGTCCTCGGTCTCGTGGTCGAGCGCGCGGCCGGCACGCTCCGGCACCTTGGTCTGTTCGAGCTCGACCAGGATCTCGTCGATGGTCGATGCGGTCGAGGCGACCGGATTGGTAATGTCCTGATCACCCAGCGAGCGATAGCGCTTGCCGTCCTTGGCGAGATACAGCGGGATGATCGGGATGTTCTCGCGCTTGGTGTAGGCCCAAATGTCGGCCTCGGTCCAATGCAGGATCGGGTGGATGCGCAAATGCGCGCCCTGCGGCGGCGAGGCGTTGAAGTGGTCCCAGAACTCCGGCGGCTGGTCGCGCACGTCCCAATTGCCTTCGAGGCCGCGCGGCGAGAACACGCGCTCCTTGGCGCGGGTTGCCTCCTCGTCGCGGCGGATGCCGGCGATCAGGCCGTCGAAGCCGAACTTGGCGAGCGCCATCTTCAGGCCTTCGGTCTTGCGCGCGGCGGAGCGTGCGGCCGGCGGTAGCGTCGGATCGACGGCATCAATGGGCGGGCAGGGCTCGACGCGCAGGTCGAGCTCCCATTCCTTTCCGTAATGATCGCGGAAGCGATACATCTCCGGAAACTTCTTGCCGGTATCGACATGCAGGGCGGGGAACGGCATCCGGCCGAAGAAGGCTTTGCGCGCCAGCCAGATCATGACATTGGAGTCTTTGCCGAGTGACCACAGCAGGGCGATCTTTTTCAACCGGGCAAAGGCATCGCGGAAGATGAAGATGCTCTGCGCTTCCAGCTGGTCGAGATGGTCCATGCTGGGCGGAAGATCAGCAGAAAATTCTTGCGCGCCCACACGCCGGATGGGGGCCGGGCTGCCCACCCCGACAGCTGCGGAATCGTCCTTGAGAAGATGCATCTCTGCCACTTTGCGTTTGGAGGCGAAAATTCTATAGTTGCGGTGCGGAAGAGAAGAAAAAATTTTCTCTTTGCGCGCTCGAAACGAGACATATATAGAAAATAATTCCAGTCAACCCCGCAATTGGGGAAGCGAGTACCGTATGCGCTTCTTGCCGGTGTTCCTCGACATCAAGATCGGTCCGGTGGTCCTCATCGGCGCCGGCGAGCTGCTGCGCGCCAAATTGCGCGTGCTCGCGGCTGCCGGCGCGCGCATCCGCGTGCATGCGACGGACGGCAATCGCGACCTCAGCGGCGTCGGTGCCGATGATGCGCAACGCGTGACCTTTCTCGATGGCGATCCGCTCACCGCGGATCTGACCGGTGTAATCGCCATAGTATGCGCGGGCGCAGGTGACATAGGCGTGGCGATGTCGGCGCGCGCCCGGTCGCTCGGGCTGCCCGTCAACGTCATGGACGATCTCGAGCATTCGAGCTTCATCTTCCCCGCGATCGTCGATCGCGGCGACGTCGTGGTCGCCGTCGGCACGGGCGGCGCCTCGCCGGTCGTGGCGCGGCGCGTGCGCGAGAAGATCGAGGCGCTGCTGCCCGCCAGAATCGGCGATCTCGCCGAATTCATCGGAGGCTTCCGCAAATCCATTCATGCCGCGATTGCCGAGTTTCCGCTGCGCCGCCGTTTCTGGGAACGCGTGATCGACGGTCCGATCGGCGCCCTGGTGCTCGCGGGCCGAAAGGCCGAGGCGGAAGCCGCGCTCAAGGCTATCGCCGATCCCTCCGCATTTGCGCTGGCCGACAAGCCGGCAGGGCATGTCGCGCTGGTTGGCGCCGGCCCCGGCGATCCCGATCTCCTCACCATCAAGGCGCTGCGCGCGCTCCAGGATGCCGACGTCGTTTTCTATGACGAGCTGGTGTCACCTGAAATTCTCGATCGTATCCGCCGCGACACGGCGCGCATTCCGGTCGGCCGCCGCGTCGGTAAGCCCGGCATCGGCCAGGACGCCATCAACAAGCTGATGATCGAAGCCGCGCAGTCCGGCCAGCGTGTGGTGCGTCTGAAGGGCGGCGATCCCTTCGTGTTCGGCCGCGGTGGCGAGGAAGTTGAAGCGCTGCGCGCGGCCGGTGTCGCCTATTCCATCGTGCCCGGCATCACGGCCGGCCTCGGCGCCGCCGCGGATTTTGAGGTGCCACTCACCTATCGTCACGAGGCGCTGCGCATCACCTTCCTCACCGCGCACAAGGCGCGCGATGCCGAGACCGTCGACTGGTCGACGCTGACCGACACGAGGATGACGGTCGTCGTCTATATGGGCATGACCGCCGCGTCGCCGGTGCGCGAGGGTCTTCTCGCCGCCGGCCGCTCGCCGGAGACGCCGGTCGGCGTGTTCTCCCGTGTCACGCGCCCCGATGCGCAAGGCGCGATCGGCACGCTCGCCGAGCTGCCCGAGCTCGTCAAATGCCTCGACGGCGGTCCCGCCATTCTCATCATCGGCGATGTGGTCCGGCATGCCGGCGCCTTTCGCCATCAATCCCCTAGGCAAATCATCTCTGAGCTATTGGAAGCTGCCCAATGACCTCTCCGCTTGAACAAAAGAAAATCAAGATCGCCGGCCCCTCGGTCGTGACTGCCAACCGCACGTGGGATGGCATCGTGGTCTATCGTACCGCCGCCCAGGGCTGGTCCGCGGACTTGTCGGATGCCGCGATCGTCCGCAACTCTGATGAGGCCAAGGCGTTGCTTGCAGAGTCGGTGGCTGATGACGTCGGCGCAGTCGGCGCCTATATCGCACCTGTGCAGGTCGGAGAGGACGGCAAGATCCTCCCCGGAAATCTGCGCGAGCAGATCCGCCGCACCGGTGTGACCATCGGATCGCAGGCCCAGGTTTAAGGCACTCTCGATGTACGCTTACGACGAAATCGACCGCACGCTGGTCAACGAGCGGGTCTCGGAATTCCGCGACCAGGTGAAGCGCCGCCTCTCGGGCGAGCTCACCGAGGACGAATTCAAGATCCTGCGCCTGCAGAACGGCGTCTATCTGCAGCTGCACGCCTACATGTTCCGCGTCGCGATCCCCTACGGGACGCTGTCCTCGGAACAGTTGCGCCGGCTTGCGCATATCGCGCGCCGCTACGACCGCGGCTATGGCCACTTCACCACGCGGCAGAACATCCAGTTCAACTGGATCAAGCTCGCCGAGCTGCCGGATGCGCTCGCCGATCTCGCCGAAGTCGGCATCCACGCGATGCAGACCTCCGGCAACAACATGCGCAACGTCACATCGGACCAGTGGGCCGGCGTCGCGCCTGGCGAGATCGAGGATCCGCGGATCTGGTCGGAGCTGCTCCGCCAGCACACCACGCTGCATCCGGAGTTCTCGTTCTTGCCGCGCAAGTTCAAGATCGCGATCACCGCGTCCGATCACGACCGCGCCGCGATCAAGATCCACGACATCGGCCTGCGCCTCGTCAAGAACGAGAAGGGCGAGACCGGATTCGAGGTGCTGGTCGGCGGCGGGCTCGGCCGCACGCCGTTCATCGCCAAGACCATCAAGCATTTCGTGCATGGCCGCGACATCCTGAGCTATGTCGAGGCGATCCTGCGCGTCTACAACCAGTACGGCCGCCGCGACAACATCTACAAGGCGCGCATCAAGATCCTCGTGCACGAGCTCGGCATCGAGAAGTTTTCGCGCGAGGTCGAGGACGAGTGGCAGCACATCCGCAACTCCTCGCTTCAGATCGACGACAGCGTGATCGAGGACATTCGCTCGCGCTTCACCTATCCGGCTTACGAGAAGCTGCCGCATATGCCGGACGAGCTTCGCCAGGCCGCGGCCGATCCGGAGTTCGAGGCGTGGCGGAAGAACTCGGTGGCGCCGCACAAGGTCCAGGGCTATTCGATCGTCACGATCTCGCTGAAGCCGACCGGCGGGCCTCCGGGCGATGCCACGGCCGAGCAGATGGACGCGCTCGCCGATCTTGCCGAGAAATACTCGTTCGGCGAGATCCGCGTCGGCCATGAGCAGAACCTGGCGCTGCCGCATGTCGCCAAGCGCGATCTGCCGGCCCTGTGGAAGGCGCTCGACAAGCTCGGGCTCGCCACGCCCAACGTCAACCTGATCACCGACATCATCGCCTGTCCGGGTCTCGACTATTGCTCGCTGGCGAATGCGCGCTCGATCCCGATCGCGCAGGAGTTGACGCGGCGCTTTGCCAACCACGAGCTTGCCAATTTGATCGGCCGGCTCCACATCAACATCTCCGGCTGCATCAATGCCTGCGGCCATCACCACGTCGGCCATATCGGCATTCTCGGCGTCGAGAAGAACGGCGAGGAGGTCTACCAGATCACCATCGGCGGCCGCGCCGACGAGAGCGCCGCGCTTGGGTCTCTGATCGGGCCTGGCGTGAAGTTCGACGAGGTTGGTGACGTGATCGAGGATGTCGTCGAGGCCTATCTGGCGCTGCGCGAGCGACCGGAAGAACTCTTTATCGATACGGTGAAGCGCCTTGGCGTCGAACCATTCAAGGAGCGGGTTTATGCCACTCGTTAAGGGCGGAAAGATCGTCGAAGATAGTTTCGTCAAGCTCGACGTCGATGCGCCGCTGCCGGCCGCTGGCGATGTCCTCGTGCCAGGCGATCGCTTCCTGAAGGATGCGGACGCGCTTCTCGCGCGTCCCGGCAAGTTCGGCGTGATCTGGCCGAACAACCGCGACATCGACGCGCTGGTGCCGTATCTCGGCAAGCTGGCCGCGGTCGCGCTGGTGTTCCCGACTTTCCGCGACGGCCGCGCCTACAGCCAGTCGCGGCTGCTGCGTGAGCGCCACGACTATCGCGGCGAGCTGCGTGCGACCGGACAGGTGCTGCGCGACCAGTTCGTGTTCATGCTGCGCGCCGGCTTTGACAGCTTCGAGGTCAAGAAGCAGGCCGATGCGGAAGCCTTTACACAGACCGTGAAGCGCTATTCGGTGTTCTACCAGCCGACCGGCGATGGCCGCATCACGGCGCTCCACCGGCGCATGCAACTGCGCCATTCGGAAGGTGTCGGCACGTGAACACAATCGCGTCGCAGGGACCATCGTCATCCGCGCCGGCGCTGCCGTCCGTCGAGGAACTCGATCACGCGTTGCGCGACGCCTCGCCCGGGGAGGTCGTTGCTGCGGCGTTGAAGGTCGTCGGACGCGAACAATTGGCGGTCGTGTCGTCGTTCGGCACGGAGTCGGCCGCGCTGCTGAAGGTGGTGGCCGACGTCGATCCGGCGATCCCGGTGGTCTTCCTCGATACCGGCTGGCTGTTCGAGGAGACGCTCGCCTATCGCGACACGCTGATCGCAACGCTCGGCCTGACGGATGTGCGCTCGATCTCGCCTCTGGAGGAGACGTTGACGCGTGAGGATCCCGACCGCGATCTCTGGTTCTCCAATCCCGACGCCTGCTGCCGCATCCGCAAAGTCGAGCCGCTGGCGCGGGCGCTAAAACCGTTTGCAGCATGGATCAACGGCCGCAAGCGTTTTCAGGGCGGCGTGCGCGCCGAGATTCCAGTCGTCGAGGATGACGGCGCGCGGCTGAAATTCAATCCGTTCGCCAACGTCTCGCGAGAGGACATCGAGGCGATCTACGCGCGCGCCAAATTGCCGCAGCATCCGCTTGTCGCGTCCGGCTTCCTGTCGGTCGGGTGTATGCCTTGCACCAGTCGCACGGTCGAAGGCGAGGATGCGCGGGCCGGTCGCTGGCGCGGTCGCGCCAAGACAGAATGCGGCATCCACACGATGAAGGTTTCGTAGCACAGCCGCGCTACGTCGCCGCAAACAAGAAAATCCGGTTTCGTTGACTTAAGGCCGTTTCGACCCGAGTTATGCCTGCATGCCATCGGCGACAGCGACGTCGTCGAGGTCAATGGAGATGGACATGATCCGCCGTATCGTTCCGCTCGCGGCAGGCCTCCTCTGGGCAAGCTCGGCTCTCGCCGCTGACATCAACCTCTTGAACGTGTCGTACGATCCGACGCGTGAACTCTATGTCGAATTCAACAAGGCGTTTGCGAACGCCTATCAGAAGGAGACCGGCAAGAGCGTCGAGATCAAGCAGTCGCATGGCGGCAGTGGATCGCAGGCGCGCGCCGTGATCGACGGGTTGCAGGCCGACGTGGTGACGCTCGCGCTCGCCTATGACATTGATGCGATCGCGGCCAAGGGGCTCACTGCGGCCGATTGGCAGAAGCGCCTGCCGCAGAATTCTTCGCCCTACACCTCGACCATCGTGTTCCTGGTGCGCAAGGGCAATCCCAAAGGCATCAAGGACTGGGACGACCTGGTCAAGCCGGGCGTCGCGGTCATCACGCCGAACCCGAAGACCTCGGGCGGCGCGCGCTGGAACTATCTGGCAGCCTGGGGCTATGCGCAGAAGAAGTTCGGCTCCGTCGAGAAGACGAAGCAGTTCATCGCAAATCTCTATCAAAACGTGCCTGTCCTCGACACCGGCGCCCGCGGCTCGACCGTGACCTTCGTCGAGCGCGGCGTAGGTGATGTGCTGCTCGCCTGGGAGAACGAGGCGTACCTGGCCCTGAAGGAATTCGGCCCCGAGAAGTTCGAGATCGTGGCGCCGCCGCTCTCGATTCTCGCCGAGCCGCCGGTCACGATCGTCGACAAGGTGGCCGACAAGAAGGGCACGCGTAACGCCGCCGATGCCTACCTGCAATATTGGTACACCAAGGAAGGTCAGGAAATCGCCGCCCGCAATTTCTATCGTCCGCGCGATTCCGAAGTCGCGAAGAAATACGAGAACGCCTTCGCAAAGGTCGAACTGTTCACGATCGACGACGTTTTTGGCGGGTGGACCAAGGCGCAGAAGGAACATTTTGCCGACGGCGGCGTCTTCGATCAGATCTACAAGAACTGATCGGGCGCTGTCGTAGGTGGGCTTAAGCAGGGGGCCTGGTGAGCGCAATCGCAGCACGACGACGAACACTGCCGGGCTTCGGTCTCACGATGGGACTGACGCTGTCCTGGCTGTCGATCATCATCCTGATTCCGCTCGCAGGCCTCTTCCTGCGCACGCTCGAGCTCAGCCCCGAGCAGTTCTGGGCCATTGTTTCCAGCCGCCGGACGCTGAACGCCTTGCGCGTGTCCTTCGGACTCGCCTTCGCGGCGGCCTGCGTCAATCTGGTCATGGGCAGCATCATCGTCTGGGCGCTGGTGCGCTACCGTTTTCCCGGCCGGCGGTTGTTCGATGCCATCGTCGACGTGCCCTTTGCGCTGCCGACCGCGGTCGCCGGCGTTGCGCTGACCTCGCTGTTTGCCGAGAAGGGCTGGCTGGGTGCGCCGCTCGCGGCCCTCGGCATCAAGGTGGCGTTCACGCCGCTCGGCATCTTCATCGCCATGATCTTCATCGGCATCCCCTTCGTGGTGCGCACCGTGCAGCCGGTGCTGCAAGACCTCGATCCCGAGATCGAGGAGGCCGCGGGCAGTCTGGGGGCCAGCCGCTGGCAGACCATCATCCGCGTGATCCTGCCCTCGCTTGGGCCGGCGCTGCTGACGGGTCTTGCGCTCGCCTTCGCGCGCGCGGTCGGCGAATACGGCTCGGTAATTTTCATCGCCGGCAACCTGCCCAACGTGTCCGAGATCGCGCCGCTTTTGATCGTGATCCGGCTCTCAGAGTTCCGTTATGCCGACGCGACCGCGATCGCGGTCGTCATGCTCGTCGTGTCCTTTGTCATCATTTTCGCGGTCAACCGGTTGCAGCGCTGGGCGCAGAACCGGATTCCGGTGCAGTGAGGCTGGTACGATGACGATGCAGATCGCCGATTCGGTTTCGCTCTCCACGCCCGACACGAAGGCGCGCTTGCATGCGATCGCCGCGCGCGAAAACCTTCGTACCGAACCGAGGGCGGTGCGGATCGCGATCATCTCCGTCGCGATCCTCTTCCTCACCGTCTTCGTCGTGCTGCCACTGGTCGTGGTGTTCGCGCAGGCCTTCTCCAAAGGCATCATGGCCTACCTCGCGGCGCTGTCGGAGCCGGAGGCGCTGGCTGCGATCCGGCTGACGCTGCTGGTGGCGGCGATCTCGGTCGGCCTCAATCTCGTGTTCGGTCTTGTCGCGGCCTGGGCGATCGCCAAGTTCGAGTTCAAGGGCAAGACATTCCTGATCACAATGATCGACCTGCCGTTCTCGGTGAGCCCCGTGATCTCGGGTCTCGTCTTCGTGCTGCTGTTCGGCGCGCAGGGCTATTTCGGTGGCTGGCTGCGTGACCACGACATCCAGATCCTGTTCGCGGTGCCTGGTATTGCCCTTGCGACCACATTCGTGACCTTCCCCTTTGTGGCGCGTGCGCTGATCCCGCTGATGCAGGAGCAGGGCACGCAGGAGGAGGAGGCCGCGATCTCGCTCGGCGCCTCGGGCCTGCAAACGTTTTTCCGTGTGACCTTGCCCAATATCAAATGGGGCGTGCTTTACGGCGTCCTGCTTTGCAACGCGCGCGCGATGGGTGAGTTCGGCGCGGTCTCCGTCGTGTCCGGCCATATCCGCGGCGAAACCAACACCATGCCGCTGCTGGTCGAAATTCTCTACAACGAATACCAGTTCGTCGCCGCGTTTGCGATCGCCTCGCTGCTCGCGATGCTGGCGCTGATCACGCTGATCGCAAAGACCATTCTCGAACGTCATCTGGACGAAGGACACGACGCCCGTGACCATTGAAGTCAAGAATCTGGTCAAGAAGTTCGGCCGCTTTGCTGCGCTCGACGGCGTCGACCTCAAGGTCGACAATGGCGAGCTGCTGGCACTGCTCGGTCCGTCCGGCTCCGGCAAGACGACGTTGCTACGGATCATCGCCGGCCTCGACTGGCCCGATTCCGGCGAGCTTGCCTTCAACGGCGAGGATGCGCTGGAGCAGGGCGCACGCGAACGGAATGTCGGTTTCGTGTTCCAGCACTACGCACTGTTTCGCCACATGACGGTGTTCGAGAACGTCGCCTTCGGCCTGCGCGTGCAGCCGCGCGCGGTCCGGAAGGACGAGTCCGCCATCCGCGCGCGCGTAAAGGAGTTGCTCGATCTCGTGCAGCTCGACTGGCTCGCCGACCGCTATCCAAGCCAGCTTTCCGGCGGCCAGCGCCAGCGCATCGCGCTGGCGCGCGCGCTCGCGATCGAGCCGCGGATCCTGTTGCTCGACGAGCCCTTCGGTGCGCTGGATGCGAAGGTACGCAAGGAGCTGCGCAAATGGCTGCGCTCGTTGCATCACGAGATCAACGTCACCTCGATCTTCGTCACGCACGATCAGGAGGAGGCACTCGAAGTCGCCAACCGGGTCGTGGTGATGGACAAGGGCAAGATCGAGCAGATCGGCTCGCCCGCTGATGTCTATGAGAGCCCGGCGACCGCCTTCGTGCACGGCTTCATCGGCGAATCCATCGAGCTGCCGGTTCAGGTTGCCGATGGCGTGGTCCGGCTTGGCGATCGGCCGCTCGGGCTCGCAGCCGACGGGCTCACGTCTGGCGCGTCACGGCTGTTCGTACGGCGACATGACATGCTGGTCGGTCCGCCCGGCAGTGGCGCCTTCGAGGGCGCCGTGCAGCATGTGCGGAACTTCGGACCCGTCCAGCGGGCGGAAGTCGCGCTGTTCAGCGGCGAAACCATCGAGATTGACGCGCCCCGCGACAAGGAGTTGCGCGCCGGCGACAGGGTTGGCCTGGAGCTCCGCCGTTATCGGATTTTTGCAGCCTAGAACATCGTCATTCCGGGGGCGCGCGATAGCGCGCCCCCGGAAACTCGCGTCACAATCTCGAGATTCCGGGTTCGATGCTTCGCATCGCCCCGGAATGACGGCAGCATTTTCCGCAAAATTCACCTTTCAGCCACGGTTGGTATGCAACAACGGCCCGTCTTTTTGGGGGCCCTGATTCATGCGCGCTGCGGCCGCAATTCTCATCACTTTGCTTCTCGCCGGCTGCGCGGGCAATGAAGCGCCGGTCGAGCAGCCGTCGATGTATGCCGACATGGCCGTATCAGGAGCGCGGCTCGATGCGCAGGCAGCCGCCGTGATGATCTCGCAGTACCGCCAGAACAACAGCCTCGGCACGGTCATCATCGATCCCGACCTGATGAGACTGGCGGAATCCCAGTCCCAGGCGATGGCGGCTGCCAACAAGATGAACCACGACGTCCGCGCGCCGCTCGCCAAGCGGCTCGCCGCCGGCGGCTATCCGGCGACCGTCGCGGTCGAGAACATCTCGGCCGGCTATCATACGCTGGCGGAAGCATTTTCCGGCTGGCGCGACTCGCCTCCGCACCGTGCCAACATGCTCAAGAGCGGTGTCACAAAATTGGGCATAGCGGCGAGCTATGCTCCGAACACCAAATACAAGGTGTTCTGGACGATGATTCTGGCATCTACCGAGCCCCGATAAGCCAGTCTTGATCCCCAAAACATTGACGCAGCCGTGAACTGGGGTCACGGTGGGTCGCCCTCAGTCCATTGATCCCCTCATGACCGATCATCAAGGCCCGGCATCGAACAGAATTCCCGCCAATGCGCAGCGCGTCCTGGTGCTCCAGGGCGGTGGCGCGCTCGGCTCCTATCAGGCAGGCGCTTACCAGTCGCTCTGCCATTTCGGCTTCGAGCCGGAATGGGTCGCCGGCATCTCGATCGGAGCGGTCAACGCCGCCATCATTGCCGGCAATGAGGGCCAGACCCGCATCAAGCGGCTCAAGGAATTCTGGGAGATGGTGTCGGCGCCCGTGCCCTGGAAGCCGATCGGCAAGAGCGATCACAGCCGCGAGCTGTTCAACTCCACCAGCGCCGCATTGATCGCGACCTTCGGCGTGCCGGGCTTCTTCGTCCCGCGGGTCCCGCCCGCACCACTCTGGCCGCCGGGTCATCCGGAGGCGGAGAGCTATTACGACACCGCGCCCTTGAAGAGGACACTGGAGCGGCTGGTCGATTTCGACCGCATCAACGATCTGAAGACGCGCCTGTCGATCGGCGCGGTCGGCGTCACCTCGGGCAACTTCAAGTATTTCGACAACTACGAGTTCAAGAAGCTCGGCAAGAAGATCGGACCCGAGCACATCATGGCCTCTGGCGCGCTGCCGCCGGGCTTTCCCTCCGTCATCATCGACGGTGAGCATTACTGGGACGGCGGCATCGCCTCGAACACGCCGCTCGACTACGTGCTCGATGCCGAATTCGAGCGCGACATGCTGATCTTCCAGGTGGACCTGTTCAGCGCGCGCGGCGACTTGCCGACCTCACTGCTCGAGGCCGCCGAGCGCGAGAAGGACATCCGCTTTTCCAGCCGCACGCGGATGAACACCGACAAGAACAAGCAGTTGCACAATGCTCGCAGGGCCGTGCGCGACCTGATCAGCAAATTGCCGGATTATCTGAAGAACGATCCCTCGGTCGAATTCCTCGCCAAGGCGGCGCGCGAAAGTACCGTGACCGTCGTGCACCTGATCTACCGCAGCAAGAACTACGAGTCCTCGTCCAAGGACTACGACTTCTCGCATGTCGCCATGGTCGAGCATTGGGAAGCCGGCGTCCGCGACGTGCACTTGTCGATGCGCCACAAGGATTGGCTCGAAAAGCCGCAATCCGGCGAGACCATGGTGACTTACGATCTCACAGGGGACGTACCCGTGCCCCCGGCCTCAACCAGGAGTGAATGATATGGGTAGCTTGTCAGGCAGGAACGCCGTCGTGACCGGATCGACCAGCGGCATCGGGCTCGCCTATGCGCGTGCCTTTGCGGGGGCCGGCGCCAACGTCGTCATCAACGGCTTCGGCTCGCCCGAGGATATCGAGAAGGAGCGTGCCAAGATCGAGGCCGACTTCAAGGTGAAGGCGATCTACTCGCCCGCCGACATGACCAAGCCCGCCGAGATCGCCGGGATGATCGCGCTCGGCGAGAAGTCCTTCGGCTCGGTCGACGTCCTCGTCAACAATGCCGGCATCCAGTTCGTCTCGCCGATCGAGGAATTCCCGATCGAGAAATGGGACCAGATCATCGCGATCAACCTGTCCTCTGCTTTCCACGGCATCCGCGCCGCGGTGCCTGGCATGAAGAAGCGCGGCTGGGGCCGCATCATCAACACGGCGTCGGCGCATTCGCTGGTCGCCTCGCCCTTCAAGTCGGCTTACGTCTCGGCCAAGCATGGCATCGCCGGCCTCACCAAGACCGTGGCGCTCGAGGTGGCGACCAACAAGATCACCTGCAACTGCATCAGCCCCGGCTACGTCTGGACGCCGCTGGTCGAGAAGCAGATTCCGGACACGATGAAGGCGCGCAATCTGACGCGCGAGCAGGTCATCAACGACGTTCTGCTCGACGCGCAGCCGACGAAAGAGTTCGTCACCTCCGAGCAGGTGGCGGCGCTGGCGCTGTTCCTGTGCAGCGACGATGCTGCGCAGATCACCGGCACCAATCTGTCGATCGACGGCGGCTGGACGGCGGAGTAAATCCACTCTCTGTTATGCCCTCGCGAAGGCGGGGCATCCAGTACGCCGCGGCCTATCGATTCAATCGCAGCCGCCTCGGAGTACTGGATCGCCCGGTCAAGCCGGGCGATGACAGTGTGAGTTGTGCGGCCGTTCTGCGTTCAATGAGTCCAGGCCAGCGCGGTCACGATCGCCGACGACAGGTTCAGCTCAACGAACATGATCTTGCCGGCGACCACGAAGAGGACGCAGGCAAGCGTCATGCGCAGCACCGTCTCCGGCACGCGCGTCGCGCTGAAGCTGCCGAGCACGATGCCGGGCAGCGAGCCCATCAGCAGCACGCCCATCAGCGCCCAATCCACGTCGCCGAGTGCCCAGTGTCCGGTGCCGGCCACCAGCGTCAGCGGGACGGCGTGTGCGATGTCGGAGCCGACGATGGTCGCCATCGGCAGGCGCGGGTAGAGCAGGAGCAGCACGGTCACGCCGACCGCGCCGGCGCCCACCGATGAGATCGAGACCAGTACGCCGAGCACGGCACCGGTGACCACGGTCGCGATTGCGGTGGTGCGGTCCTCGACGCGCTCGAGCGAACGCCGCCAGCGATCCATGATCGCCTTGCGGAAGATCAGCGACGTTGCGGTGAGCAGCAACGCGAAGCACAGCACCAGATTGACCAGGCTGCGCTCGGCGTCGCTCTTGAGATCGAGCTTCCACAGCACGAACAGCGTCACGGCGCTCGCCGGAATGCTGCCGCAGGCCAGCCGCAGCACCGCGGGCCAGTGCACGCTGCGCGACCAGCCATGCACTACGCTGCCGCCCGTCTTGGTGCCGGCGGCGTAGAGCAGGTCGGTCCCGACCGCGGTCGAGGGATGGACGCCGAACAACAGGATCAGCAGCGGGGTCATCAGCGAGCCGCCGCCAACGCCGGTCATCCCGACAAGCAGGCCGACGCCGAATCCTGAAGCGACGTAAAGCGGGTCAATCATGTCTTGGCGAGTCTAGGTTTATCTCGTTGGTCACGCAATATGCGTAGAATAAAGTTGCTGCTGGCGGCAATGGACCGCGGAAAAATAAGAAGAAACCATGCGTTGATTGAAGATTGGTGGTGATTTTTGCCCAAATGCCCCCTCCCCACGAAATGACCGTTTTGCGGCGCAAGGCGAAGTCAAACGAGGAAGAGGCTGAAAAGGTTCCGCTCGGGAGAGGCGTTTTTTTGCTGTCTATTGGCCGAACGCCAGCACGTGCAGGCCGAGCCGCTGCCGCACGATCCAGAACAACAGCACGGTCTCGAAGGTGAGCGAGATCGAGGTCGCGGCGGCCGCGCCGTGGCCGCCGAAGCGCGGCACCAGCGCGATGCAGAGGATGACGTTCATCACGAAGGCGAGCGCGTAGGCGAGCGCGCAGATCTTCTGGTGGCCGAGCATGTTGAGGAGACGCTCGACCGGCCCGATCGCGGCGCGCACCACGAGCCCGATCGCGGCGATGAACATGATGTCGTAACCGATCAGGAATTGCGGTCCGAACAGCCAGAGCAGCGGCTTGCCGAGTGCCAGCAGCACGGCGGTCGCGGCGAGCGAGGGCCAGAACGTCCAGTTGATGGCATGCGCCACATAGGCCGACAGGCGAGTCTTGTCGCCGAGCGCGTTGTATTCGGCAAAGCGATGCGCCGTCGTTGCCGACATCGCGTAGTGGATGAAGGACACCAGCGCCAGCGTCTTCACCACGGCAAAATAGACGCCGACCTCGTCGGAGGGGCGGAATTGCTGGAGCACCAGCACGTCGGTGTAGGACAACAGCAGGTAAAAACTCTCGACCAGCATGATCGGCAGCGAGATGGCAAGCCAGCCGCTGATGTCGTAGGCCTTGGGGCCGTCCGCGACATGGCCCGCGAGCTTGCGGTTCAGCACCACCATCTGGCCGGTCATTGCGATCCACACCGCGCCTGCGCTTGCCACCATCGCGGCGATCGCGCCGAGATGAAAGCCGAGCAGGAAGGCGGACGCGGTGATACCGATGATCAGCGCCTGGCGGATGATGAATTGCGGCATCAGACCGAGCTGCATCCAGTCGTGTGCACGGGCGATGCCGTCCTGGGTATTGGCCACGACGAAGGCCGGCAGCGTCATGCAGCCGATATAGAGCGGCAGCCGTGCCGCCGGATCGATCCATGGCGAAAGCATGAGGACGACGCCGGCCAGCGCAAGCGAAATGACGCTCGAGACGACGAAGGTCAGCCAGCGGCTGCCGGAGAGAAAGCCGCGCAGCAGTGCCTGCTCGCCGCTGGTGCGGTATTCCGGAATGATTTTCTGTGCGGACGCCGAGATGCCGAAATCCATCATGCTGCCGAGCAGCAGCACCCAGGTCCAGACATAGACATAGACGCCGTAGTCGGACGTGCCCATCCAGCGCGCCAGCAGGATCTGCGAGAGATAGGCAAGACCTGCGCTGATCACGCGGATGAGGAAGATGGTGCCCGCGAGCCGCCGTGTCAGCGACGCCTCGCTCGTGCCGCCGCCCGCGCCGGTCAATTTGGTGCGCAACCGTGCGAAGAGCCCGACAGGCTCACTCGTTGCGGGTTGTGCGTCCATCACGGCCACGTCGAAGATCCCTGCGCCCCCGCATGCATGATGCGGCAGGTTGGGCGTAGCAACCATTCGTTAAGAAACGGTTGGGTGGAGGGCCTCCATCCCATCGTGTCGTCCCGGCGAAGGCCGGGACCCATAACCCAAAGGGAGGAGTTGTGGTGCGAGCTGGCTACCACGAGTCTTCGCCAAACTACTCCCTGGGGTTATGGGTCCTGGATCTGCGCTCCGCTTCGCTGCGCTTGTCCAGGACGACAGTCGGACTCAATCCAGATTCACATTGAACTCGTACGACTTCTCCGGCCCCACCAGCGTGAACTTCAACGCGGCGCCGTCGGGCTTGGCGCCGGGCGGCAGGCTGTCGAGCTCGAAGGCGAAGCGCTTGATGCCCGCCGGGCTGTGCTCGAGCGGCGAGGGGATCGGCAGCGCCCATTCGGGCGTCGGCCCCTCCACGAACAGGTTGACGTCGCGCCCATCGGGCGTGGCCACGTCGACCACCACCTTCGTCGCGCCCTCGCGTTTGACGTCGCGGATGGTCAGCGGAGTGGGATCGCCGATATTGGCGGGCTTCGGCACGGTGTCGAGCGCCGCGAACAGCGCGCCGTCCTCGGTCGAGGCGACGCTGTTGAAGCCCAGCTCGGCGCTCGCCTCGACGGGGATGCAGAGCTTTTCGCACACCGCGTAGTTGATCTCGGCGCGCAGGGTCACCGGCTTGTCCGGCGCCTTGGCGACGATGCGCAACGGTAGCACGATCTGGTCGTGATAGCCGATCGAATGGCCGCCGGCACCGTCGTCGAACTTCAGCGGCGCCGGCCACATCACGGTCACAGCTTCGACATTTTCGGACTTGGAGAAGTCGAAGCGCGGCGGAACGCCGGAATCGCCGGGCGTGCGCCAATAGGTCTTCCAGCCGTGCTGAAGCTGAAATGCGATGCCGCCTAGCAGCACCGGGCCGCTGCGCGATCCCGCCAAAAGGCGTACCGCGGAATGGCCGTCGCGCTGCCAAGGCGAGGCGTCGTCGGCGCGGACGCTCGAGGGCTGCGCCGACACGAGCAAGGTAGCGGCGACGATGGTCGCGGCGTGTTTGGGAACTATGGTGAGCATGGCACGTCTTTACAAGGTCGATCCGGCGCAAACCATTGAATTGCTTGTGATGGATGCATTGGAATTTGGCTTGGGATTAAGGCTTGGGATTAAGGCTTGGGAATTAAGGCTTCTTGGGAATTAAGGTTTGGGGAATTCGGTCCACGCAAGCCTTGATTTGACAGCGGGCAAGCCCGACATCAGGATATGAACCGAGAGGGGAGTGCTTCACCGATGGGTTCTGCGAGCAAGAGAACTGGCGACAGCACCCCGGCGACCGGCCCCGCCGTCCCCAATTCGGCGGGCTATCTCGACGGGCGGCTCTTGATCGCCATGCCGGTCATGGGCGACCCCCGCTTCGAGCGCTCGGTGATCTATCTCTGCGCCCATTCGGCCGAGGGCGCGATGGGCATCATCGTCAATCATCCCGCCGGCAGCATCGATTTTCCGGAGTTGCTGGAGCAACTCGGTATCATCAAGAAGGGCGCCCAGATCAAGCTGCCGGAGAACGCCGAGAGTATGAAGGTACTCCGCGGCGGCCCGGTCGATACGGGGCGCGGCTTCGTGCTGCATTCCAGCGACTTCTACATCGAGAACGCGACGCTGCGGATCGATGACGGCGTCTGCCTCACAGCGACCGTCGACATCCTGCGCGCGATCGCCAACGGCTCCGGCCCGAAGCATGCCATCCTCGCGCTCGGCTATGCCGGCTGGGCGCCGGGTCAGCTCGAGACCGAGATCCAGAGCAACGGCTGGCTGCATTGCGATGCGGATGCGGACCTGATCTTCGGCGACGACGTCGATGACAAGTACGCCCGCGCCTTGCGCAAGATCGGCATCGATCCCGGCATGCTCTCGAACGAGGCCGGGCACGCGTAGGCGTTGCACACTCTCCGGTGTCGTCCCGGCCGAGTGCGCAATTGATGGGCCAGGCGCGGACTCATGCACCGCAACAAAGAAGTTCTATTGGATTACCCCGGCGGCGCGAGCGAGCAGCTCAGGAGCTGGTGCAATGCCAAGCGCTTTCGCAGTTTTGAGATTGATGACTAACTCGTATTTCGTCGGCGCCTGCACCGGAAGGTCGGCCGGTCTTTCACCTTTGAGGATACGATCGACGTACCCAGCCGAGCGTCGGACTATGTCGGCAGTATTCGGTCCATAGGAAATCAGTGCCCCTTCCGCAGTGAACTGCCGGAAGCCGTATATCGCAGGAAGTCTTCGTCGTTCCGTCAATGTAATGACCACCCGTCGGTGATTGTTGATGAATGCGTCCGGTGCAACGATCAGAGCGCCGCCAGGCTCGCGTGCGAGCGCCGTGATGGCTGCCTCCACCTCCGCCTCGTCGTGCACAGGAGATGCGGAGAGCTCGAGGGCGAGCGATGTGCGGGCCGCTTCGAGTTCGCGCAGGAATGCCGGGTAAAAAGGCGTCGTGTCGGGATTGAAGATGAGCGCTACATGTCTGACCCCGGGAGCAATCTCCTTAATCATCTCCATCCATTTCCCGATCAATAGGAAATCGATGAAGGTGAAGCCGGTGATGTTGCCGCCCGGCCGCGACAGGCTTGCCACGAAACCCTGTCCGACCGGATCGTTGACGAGGTTGAATACGATCGGAATGGTGCTGGTCGCTTCTTTCAGTGCTGCGGTGATTGGCGTCCCGCTTCCGACGATGAGGTCCGGCGCCGAACGCACCAGCTCCGTCGCGTAGGCTCGGATTCGGCCCAGATCTCCGCCGGTATATCGATGCTCAATTCGAATATTGCGGTTCTCGATCCACCCGAGCGCCTCGAGCCCCTCCCGAAACGCAATGACGCGGGTCAGCACTTCGCTATCGTTCTCGAGGTATGGATGGAGGAACGCAACACGACGCATGCCCGTCGCCTGCTGCGTGCACGAGGCCAACGGCCAGCCAACGGCCGCGCCCACTGAAAGTACAATGAACTCGCGTCGTCGCATTCGTCGCCCTTCAGGCCGAGCGACATGGCCTAGCATATGCTTCAAGTTCCAAGTGTAATGCGCATCACAATAAATACTTGCGCTGATGTCGCAGCTTGCCTACTCCGCCGCCTGTTGCTGCACCGTCGGTTCGGTGCCGGCGACGGTCGCGCGGCGCATGTCGCGGGGCTGCGACTGATCGTAGCGGCGGACGCGGTGTATGGTCTGGCGGTTGTCCCACATCACGAGATCATGCAGCCTCCATCTGTGCACGTAGACGAATTCTCCTTGCGTCGCGTGCTCGTTGAGATCGCGCAGCAGCAGCCGGCCCTCGGGCACGCTCATGCCGACGATCTGGCCGGCATGTGAGGACAGGTACAGCGATTTGCGGCGATGCACCGGGTGCGTGCGCACCAAGCGTTGCAACACCGGCTTGAACATCGCCTTTTCCTCATCGCTATATTCGGTGAAGCCGAGCGAGCCGCGCGAATACATCAGCGAATGCTCGCAGATCATATCCTCGATCTCCGCCTTGGTCTCGTCGTCGAGCGCGTCATAAGCCGCGCGCATGTCGGCGAATTCGGTGTTGCCGCCCTTGGGGTTCACCACGCGCGCCGACAGCAGCGAGAACTTTGCGGGGATGGGACGAAACGAGCTGTCGGAATGCCAGAGGCAATTGCCGAGATTGAACAGATGCGTGCGGCTGTCCTTCGCCAGCGGCGTGCCGTCCTTGCCGAGATTGCTGACATCGTTCAGGCCCGAGGAGAGGCGGTAGTCCTTCTCCTTGGTGACGGTGCCGCCGCGCGCATCCTCGCGCTGGCCGAAATTCAGCGCGAAGGCCATCTGCTGCTCGTCGGTGATGTCCTGGTCGCGAAAAACCAGCACCGCGTATTTGTCCATCGCAGCCTCGATCTGGCGCGCTTCGTCCTTTGTGAGCGGCTGGCGCAGATCGAGGCCCGAAACCTCGCCGACAAAATGCTTCTGAAGCTGCCGGATGGCGATCGTCATGGCGATTCTCCTGGCGTTCTCCCGGGGCCTGCGAGCGGTTTGCCCGCTCTGTTGGTGAAAAGGCTAACCCCGCGCCTGCCGATGTCAACGCTATGCGCGCATGGCTCTCACGCGTTCCGCGCCATCAAGCCGCCATCGACCGGGATCACCGCGCCGGTCAGGAACGAGGCCGCCGGCAGGCACAGGCTCAAGGTCATGTGCGCGACCTCCTCCGGGTCGCCATAGCGGCCAAGCGCGGTGCGGCGCTTGGCGTAGATCGTCTTGTGATCTTCTGGAATCCGGTCGGTGATCGCGGTGCGGATCGGCCCCGGACAGATGCAGTTCACGGTGATGCCCTCGCGACCAAGCTCGACGGCAAGTGAGCGCGTCAGGCTAGCAACGCCGCCTTTGGCAGCGGAATAGGGGCTGTGCAGCGCGGTGGCGCCGAGCGCCTCGGTGGAGGCGATGTTGACGATGCGCGGGCTGTTCGATTTGCGCAGGTGCGGGAGAGCGGCGCGGATGATGCGCGGATGCGCCGTCAGCATCACCGCGATGCCCTTGGCCCAGGCGTCTTCGTAACTTTCGTCGTCGATCGCAACGCGTACGGAAATGCCGGCATTGTTGACGACGATGTCGAGCCCGCCGAAATGCGCAGCGACGTCGCCCACCACGCGGCTGATCTCCCCGGCGTTGGCAACATCGAGCTTCCACGCCTTGGCAGAGCCGCCGCTCGCGGTGACCTCCCTGGCGACGGCTTGCGCTCCATCCGGGTCGTAGTCGGTTACAGCGACATTGGCGCCTTCCGCACCGAACACGCGTGCGGTCGCGCGACCCATGCCGCTTGCCGCGCCTGTGACGAGAACGGTCATTCCCTTGACGGATCGGCTGAGCTGCTTGAAGTCTGGCATGCTGCTTCCTCGGGCCTGCTCGTTTATTGTTGTGCGATTGACAAGGCTGGCATCGATCCACACAGACGTCAAACAAAGCAAAAGCAAAGGGAGGCCGCGATGAACGAGCTCGATTTCTCAAGCAGGCAGGTGCTGGTCGTCGGCGGTTCCAGCGGCATCGGCAACGGCATCGCACAAGCTTTTCGTGCCAAGGGCGCACAGGTCGCAGTCTGCGGCACCCGCGCACATGCGAAGGATTACGCGCCGGAAGAAGGCTCGGATCTTACCGGTCTTGCGTACGCGCAGCTCGATGTCAGCGATGCCAGGGCGATCGAAGCGTTCAAGCCGTCGTTCGAACGTCTCGACGTGCTGGTGCTGGCACAGGGCGCGGTGATCTATCGCCGCGGCGAATTCGAGATGACCGGCTTCCGTAGGGTACTCGAAGTCAATCTCATGAGCTTGATGGCCTGCGCCACGCGCTTTCATCCCATGCTGCGGGATTCGCGGGGATCGCTGATCATCGTCTCGTCGACCGCGGCCTACCACTCCACCATGGGCAATCCGGCCTACAATGCCTCGAAGACCGGCGCGGTCGGATTGACGCGGACGCTGGGCGAGGCCTGGGCCGAGGACGGCATCCGCGTCAACGGCATCGCGCCGGGGCTCGTCGATACCAAGATGACAAAAGTCACGACCTCCAATCCCCAGCGGCTCGAGGGCGCGCTGTCACGCATTCCGCTGCGGCGATTGGGCACGCCGGCTGATATGGCCGGTGCAGCCTTGTTCCTGGCCTCGCCGTTGTCGTCCTACATCATCGGCCAGACCATCGTCGTCGACGGCGGGCTCATTCTCTAAAGCGGATGCGGAACCGCACTGCGGCTGATCGGTTACTTGGGCTGACCCCCGAGGAGGACCAACATGGACAACGATCGGATTGCCGGATCAGCCAAGGAGTTTGCCGGACGCGTCGAAGGTGCGGTCGGCGAGATGACGGGAGACGCGAAGACGCAAGCTTCGGCCAAGGCGCGCGAAGCGGCCGGCGCCGTGCAGAACCTGTACGGCCAGGCAAAGGATGCCGCGCGCGATGCTTCGGATAGCGCTGCCGGTTATGCGAAGGACGCCTATGAAGCTGGGCAGGATACATTCCGCGACGGGACGCAGGCTCTTGCAAAGAGAGTGCGGGACAACCCGCTCAGTGCGCTGCTGGTCGCCGGCAGCATCGGCTTTGCGCTCGCGCTGTTGATGTCGCGGCCAGCCCGCCGCCCGCCGCCGCGCTGGCGCTACTACGGCTAGCCTATACGAGACGACTATCGCGGCGGATTGGTGAATTCCGCCGATCGCCCAACATTGCCCGGCGGACGCGGGATCGCCGGAGTGGGATTGCGCGGCGGCTGCGGCGCCAGTTGACGCGGCGGCGATGGCGAGCCGAAGCTGAAGAAATCGCGCAGCGACGGCGTTGCCTGGGCCGGTTGCTGCACCGGCGGCTTCTTCGGCGCGAGCTTTGGCGGTGCGATGGCGGCGGCAGCACTCGGCGTCGTCCCCGCATTTGGATTGGCGCCGCCTTCAGGCGTCGTCGCCGCGACCGGCGTATCGCCCTTGGCCTGCTCGCGTCCGACCTCGCGCCGTGGCCAGGCATAGTCGTCGGCGCGGCCTGCCGGTGGTGTCAGCGGCTCGCCCTTCACCAGCGTCTTGGCCGCGAGTGCATCGACCGCGGCCGGACGCGATCCCGGTCCGCCCAGCAACTGGTCGGTGGAGATCGAGGCCGCAACCAGCGGCACGATCGGTCCCGCCAGCGGCCGCGGCGCGGGCTTGCCGGGCTCGGCGCTGGTGTCGGGCGTTGCCGGCTCGCTCGGCAATGCGATCGGGCCTGAGCGCCCCGCCAGCAGACGCGTAATCTCGCGTTCGACATAATGGGCGAGCTTGCGTGCGCCGGCCTTGGTGAAATAGACGCCATCAGAGGTACGGAGCTGGCGGATCTGGCCTTCGAAGTCGGGGCCCTTCTGCAGGAAGCGGCCTGCTTCGTCGACGAAGCCGTCCCAGACATCGACATAGGTGATGCCGGCCTTGGCCGCGCCTTCGCGATAGAGCGAGTCCAGGAACAACATGTCCGCCGTACCCTTCGGACCGCGGATTGCGGGCAGGCCGACCCAGAGCACCGGCACGCCCTTGGCCTTGAGTACGCCGATCAGCTCCTCGATCTTCTTGCCATAGAGTTCGACCCAGCGGTCGTCGCGGAATTCATAGAGCCCGTTCGGCGAGCGCGCGGTCTTTTCCGGCGCCGCGGTCTGCGGCGCATCGGCATTGTCGGCGTCGTCCTGCGGCAGGTCGCTGTCCGCCGGCTTGTCGTCAGGCTTTGCGGCGGCATCCGTGCCGGGCTTGGAGTCGGTTTTGGCGTCGCCCGGCTTGCCTTGCGGCTTGGCGCGCGCGCCCTTGTCGTTCTTCTTGTCCGCAGGCTTGTCGGATTTGTCCGCCGCAGGCTCGCGGATCGCCAGGCGGTCGTTCAGGCCGAGCATGACGACGATGACGTCGGGCTTCTCGGTGTCGAGAATGCCTTTGGCCGCAGCGGCCCAGTCCGAGGGCTCACCCTTCGGCTGGTACTTGATCAGCCCGGACGTGGTCTTGTGCTTGCGGATCACGCCCATGTCGGGCTGCTCGGTGTAGGCGTCCTCGAGGCCATAGGCGAGCCAGTCGGCCATGGAGTCGCCGATCACCAGTACGTTGCGTTCAGGGATCGTGTCGCGCTTGGCAGGCGCGGGCGCGCGTGAAAAATCCTGGCGCGGTGCCTGCGGCTGTTGTTGCTGGAAGGGGGCGAAGAAGTCGCCGCCGAACCAGCCGCCGCCACTGCGCGGCGCCGCGGGCCGCGACGGTCCGCCGAAGCCGGGGAAGTTGAAGAACTGTGCTGACGCAGGGCCGGCAACCGACACCATGATCGCAAGCGCCGTCCCCAGCGCGATCAACGGGCCGGTCTCGGTCAACGCCTTGAAAAATGATTTCGGCTTCGACATGCGGTTCTGAGGCGCGCGCCACGGTTTCGGAATTGGTGCGATATAATAACGGAATCGGGCCGCAAACGGGCAGATTTGATTGCGCCATACACCGGGGAACTGCCGCCCTCGTCAAGGGCGGAGGCCGGATTTCGTGCTCAGGGTTACTTTTGGGACGGATTTACCGCCCGCGCAGCCGCTCCAGCATGTCGGAGGAGGCAAATCCGTCCGCGGGAGCCCCGATCGAGGCCTGGAAGTTGCGCAGGGCGTCGCGGGTCTGGCCGCCGAACTGGCCGTCCGGCGTGCCCTTGTAGAAGCCGCGCTGGGCCAGGAGCTGCTGCAATTCCAGCCGCTCGGCGCGGGACAGTTCGCGCTCCTGCCGCGGCCAGGGCTGCACGAAGGGCTGGCCGCCCCGCAGCCGGTCGGCGAAATGGCCGATCGCCAGCGCGTAGGCCTCGGCCGGATTGTACTTCATGATCACGCGGAAATTCTGCAGCATCAGGAAGCCCGGACCCGCGGCGCCGGCGGGCGCCAGCAGATAGGCCTTGTCGGCCGGATGCGGGAAGGGCTGGCGGGTGGCGCGGGTGATTCCGAGCTTCTCCCACTGCGCGATCGTCATCGCCTTGGCCCGGTCCGCCAGCATGTAGTTGAAGCCCTGCGGCACCACGACCTCGTAGCCCCAGCTCGCGCCGCTCTCCCAGCCGTCCTTCTTGAGATTGTTGGCGGTGGAGGCGATCAGGTCGGCCGGATTGTCGACCACGTCGCGCCTTCCGTCGCCATCGGCGTCCACTGCAAAGCGCTTGAACGCGGTCGGCATGAATTGCGTCGGGCCGAACGCGCCGGCCCAGGAGCCGCGCATCTGCTCTGGGTTCAGATCGCCACGGTTGAGTATTTCCAGCGCGGAGAGGAATTCATCCTTGAAATAGGCCTGGCGGCGGCCGATGCAGGCCAGCGTCGCGGTGGATTGCAGTACGCTGCGGTCGCCCATCTGGGTCGAGTAGTTGGATTCGATGCCCCAGATCGCGGCAATGATATAGCGGTCGACGCCGTAGGCTTTCTCGGTGGCGTCGAACTGCGCCTTGTACCTGACGAGGATCTCCTTGCCCTTGGCGAGGCGGTTGTCGTTCACGAGGATGTCGAGATAGTCCCAGATCGACTTGGTGAACTCCGGCTGCGAGTCCAGGAGGTCCATGATGCGCAGGTCTGGCGCGAGCCCTGCGGTGAAGCGCTGAAAGTTTTCCTGGGTGATGTTGCGACGTGCGGCATCGGGCCACATCGATGCAACGCAATTGTCAAAATTGGCGGCGGCCTCCCGGATCGCGGCTGCGGTCATCAGGGGATGGCCGGAGGCGCCGTCCTCGCCGCTCCAAGGTTGACTTCCCGCCTGCGCGCCGCCCTGGGCCGGCGCGGGTTGTGCGGGCGATGGGTTAGAGCCGGAGAAGATGCCGCCGAACAGGTTGGACAGGCCGTTTGATCCCTGCGCGTGCGCTTGAAGCGGGAACAGGAGGGCGGCCGCAACCAGGGTTGCGCCGGTCATTCCTGCAAGTCCTGCCATCGATCGCGTCATGTCCCACCTGTGCGGCCAAAATCCGGCTGCAGGAGGCCCTTGTTACGGTTGCCAATATCTTAACAAAGGTGAAATTTTGTAGGGGGCCTTTTCCTCAAGTCCCGGGGCAGGGGGCCCAACATCCGCCTTTGTTACCGGCTGCAAACCGGCTAGCAAGATGTCATTGCTCCACGCCCGCACGTCGCAAGGTATTCGATCAATCCCATGAAAATCCGCAAAGCCGTCTTCCCCGTCGCCGGCCTCGGCACCCGCGTGCTGCCCGCCACCAAGGCGATGCCCAAGGAAATGCTCACCATCGTCGACAAGCCGCTGATCCAGTACGTCTATGACGAGGCCAGGGAGGCCGGGATCGAGCATTTCGTCTTCGTCACCGGGCGTAACAAGGCCGTCATCGAGGACCATTTCGACCGCATGTTCGAGCTTGACGCCACGCTGGCCGCGCGCGGCAAGAAGACCGAGCAGGAGGTTCTGGCGCAGAACCAGCCGGAGGCCGGCGCGGTCAGCTTTACCCGCCAGCAGGCGCCGCTTGGCCTCGGACACGCGGTCTGGTGCGCGCGCGACATCGTCGGCGACGAGCCGTTTGCCGTCGTGCTGCCCGACGAGCTCGTGCTCAACACGCCGGGCTGCCTGAAGCAGATGATCGAGGCCGCAAGCCAGCTTGGCGAGAAGACGAACGTGCTCGCGGTCGAGGCCGTGCCGGACCATCTCACGCATCAATACGGCATCTGCGGCGTCGGAAAACGCACCGGCAAGATCTTCGAGGTTGATGGCATGGTGGAGAAGCCGCCGAAGGGTACTGCGCCCTCCAACCTGTCGATCACCGGCCGCTACATTCTGCAGCCCGAGATCTTCAAGATCCTGGAGACGCAGGAACGCGGCGCCGGCGGCGAGATCCAGCTCACCGACGCCATGATCGGGCTCGCCAAGTCGCAGAAATTCTACGGTGTCGAGTTCGAAGGCGAGCGCCATGATTGCGGCTCCAAGGCCGGCTTCCTGCGCGCCAACATCGCCTACGGCCTGAAGCGCCCCGAGCTGCGCGACGGCCTGCTCGCTGAGATGAAGAAGTATCTGGAGACGTAAGGGCGAAGGCGCTCGCGCCCTCTCTTGTCATTCCGGGGCGGTCCGCAGGACCGAACCCGGAATCTCGAGATTCCGGGTCTGGTGCTGACGCACCATCCCGGAATGACACCTCAACGGATCAATCACGCCACCAGCGACAGCTTTGGAATGTTCGCGACCACGGACTGGTTGCGGCCGCCGGCCTTGGCGGCGTAGAGCGCCTTGTCGGCGGCGGTCACCAGGATGGACCAGTCCATGCCGGCCGTGGGGACGAGGCTTGCGATGCCGCAGGAGACCGTCGTGCTCGCCTGGTCGTCGGACCAGCCCTGCACCTTGCAGCGGATTGTCTCGGCGATCTTGAACGCATCGGCCTCCGAAGTGCCCGGCAGCAACACGGCAAATTCCTCGCCGCCATAGCGCGCGGGGCAGTCGCCGGCGCGGCGCACGGAATCGGAGATGCAGATGGCGATGCCGACCAGCACCTGGTCGCCGGCCTGGTGACCGAACGTGTCGTTGTAGGCCTTGAAGTGATCGGCATCGATCATCAGAAGCGCGACCGGCGTCTTCTGGCGCATTGCGCGCCGCCATTCGACGTCGATCACGGAATCGAACTTGCGGCGGTTACGCAGGCCGGTGAGCGCGTCAGTCGTCGCCATCTCCTCGAGCTTGTTCTCGGCCGTGGCGCGGCGACCGATCTCGCGCGCCAGCACCGCCGTCGAGCCCAGCACGAACAACGCGAGCACCAGCACCACGGCGCCGATGCGCAAGGCTTCCTTCTGCCAAAGCTCGAACACAGCGCTCAGCGGCTTGCCCGCGACGACGAACAGGGGGGTGATGGTACTGCCACTGCGGACATAGAGGCGCAGCGTCGCATCCACGGGGCCCTGTCCCGCATAGGTGCCACCTTCCCTCAGATTGTCCGGCTTCCAGTTCTGCCGGTCGCTCAGATTCTTGCCGATCACGTCGAGATCGAACGGCCGCCGCATCATGATGGTGCGGTCGCGTTTGAGCACGGTGATGGTGTCCTGCGGATCGAGGTTCAGCCGCTCGAACAGCTCGTGGAAATAGCTGAAGCGGATCGAGCCGGCAACGACGCCCATGAAACCGCCGTCCTGATCGTTGACCCGCCGGCTCAGCACGATGGCATAGGCGCCGCGAAACAGCATCGGACGGCTGATGAACAGCCCCGCATTGGGATTGTCGCGATGAACCCTGAAATACTCCTCGTCGGCGCGGCTCTCCGCGACCGGGTCGAGCGTGGATGCGTCGATGGTCAGCTTGCCGTCGGCGTCGAACACCTGAATGGCGCCGAAATGCTTGGCGGTCGTGGCGTGGTCGAACAGGATCAGTTGCCGGATCGATTTGCTGACCGTCCCGATCTCGGGCAGCAGCATGTTGCTGGCCACCGCTTTTAGGGACAGATCATAGATCTCGATGTTGCGGCTGATGTCGGCCTCGATGGTCGTGGCCAGGTTTTCCAGGGTCTGGCGGGCGAGCGCCTCCTCGCCGCGGCGCATGTCCAGCATCACGTTGACGCAAATGGCGGAAAAGCCGATCACCGTCACGATCGACGAGATGATCAGCAGCTTCGCCGAAATTCGCCACGGCCGCCGGGCCGTGCCTTCGCGCCATCCAGCCAGCATCACTTGCTCCCGACACTAGTGGATGCACCTGAAATCTTGAGTAGTCTTTAAGCTGGGACGCCGGCGTCGCAATCAGTTAAGAAACGGTTTCCAGGGCTAACGTTTTTCGGCAAGGGCGGGCCCCGATGAACGATCGAGGACGACGGTGAACGACTACGACGCGTTGCGCGATTACCTGAAGCGGCAGAAGCAGATGGAGCTCGTGCTGAGCTTTGACCAGATCGAGGAGATCATCGGCGCGGCCCTGCCGCGTGCGGCGCAGCGCGCGTCCTGGTGGGACAGCCTGCGCAGCCCCGACATCCAGATGCCGCAGCGCGAAGCCTGCCTCGCCGCGGGCTTCACGGCGACGCGGATGCCGGACGGCAAGAGCGTGAGGTTCAGGAAAATGCCGAGCGAGAAGCGGCGCTACTAGGTCGCCGCTTCCAGCCGCACTTCGGTGAGCAGCCGCATCGCGGCGTCGGCGTCCATCGGCTCGCCGAAGGCGAAGCCCTGGGCGTATTCGCAGCCGAGCTGGTAGAGCTCGACCGCGTCCGAGTCGGTCTCGGCGCCCTCTGCCACCACGTCCATGCCGAGATCGTGCGCCAGCGCGATGATCGATTTCAGGATCACGGGGCGGGTGCCGCGGCTCGTGGTGCGCACGAAGGACTGGTCGATCTTGATGGTGTCGAACGGGAAGCGCTGGAGATAGGCGAGCGAGGAATGGCCGGTGCCGAAATCGTCGAGCGACAGCCCGGTGCCGAGCTCGCGGATCCGAGTCAGCATCTGCGCTGCGTGCTCCGGATTCTCCATCACCAGGGATTCCGTCAATTCCAGCTTCAGCGTGCCGCGTGCGACCGAGGAGCGCGACAGCACGGTGCGGATGTCGTGGATGAGGTCATGGCGGAGCAATTGCCGCGAGGAGACGTTGACGGATGCGAAGATCGGCTCGCGTGAGCGCATCGCGCGCTGCCAGACCGAGAGCTGCTTTGCGGTCTGGTCGAGCACGAACAGGCCAAGGTCGACGATGAGGCCGGTCTCTTCCGCAATCGTGATGAATTCCGACGGCGACATCCGTCCGAGTTTTGGATGATCCCAGCGCGACAGCGCCTCGAAGCCGGCGATCGAGCGATCTTCCAGCCGCACGATCGGCTGGTAGAGGATCGTCAATTCCTGCCGTTCGATGGCGCGGCGGAGCTCGCTTTCCAGCGTCAGGCGGTCGGTTTTTCGCGCGCGCATCGCCGGCTTGTAGACATCGATGCGATCGCCGCCGATGCGCTTGGAATGATACATCGCAAGCTCGGCGTCCTTGATGATCTCGTCCGTCAGTTGGGTCTGCGGATCGGAGAGCGCGAGGCCAATCGAGGCGGTGAGGAAGATCTCGCGGTCGTTGAAGGCGATCGGCGCGCGGATGGTCTTGCGGATTGTCTCGGCAAAGGCGGTGATGCGGGCCGGGTCCTGCTCGGACAGCAGGATCAGGCCGAACTGGTCACCGGCGAGCCGCGCCAGTGTGTCCTGCGGCTTCAGGATGCGGGTGAGGCGGCGGGCGAGCGTGAGCAGGATGGAGTCGCCGACCGCGATGCCGACGGAATCGTTGACCTGCTTGAAGCGGTCGAGATCGATCACCATCAGCGTCGGCCGCAGCGTCGGCATGGTCTTGGCGAAATTCGCGACGGCACCGAGGCGGTCCATGAACAGCTTGCGGTTGGGCAGGCCGGTCAGATTGTCATGTACGGAATCGTGCAGCAGGCGTTCTTCGGCATTGCGCAGCTCGGTGACGTCGGTGAGCGTGCCGACCACGCGCGAGACCTCGCCGTCGGAGCCGACCACGGGCCGTGCCTTCAGCGCGAACCACATGAAATGGCCGTCCGGCGTGCGCAGGCGGAAATCCTGCACCAGGCGGCCGCGGCGCTGGTCGAGCACGCTGTCGAGCGCCGCGCGGAAGCGATCCTGATCGAGCGGATGCAGCACCTCCAGCCAGGTCGCAGCCGGCCCTTCCAGCGTGCCGCGTTTCAGGCCAAGCAGTGCCTCGGTCTCGGGGCTGGTGAACACCTTGTCGGCGGAAACGTCCCAGTCCCAGATCAGATCGCCGGAACCGGCGAGCGCCAGCGCCCGCCGCTCGATGTCGGAGACGACGCCGGTGGTGGCGCCGCCGCCGGCGAAGGCGTGCTGCATGACCGTGAAGCCGATCAGCATCACGATCAGCACGAGGCCGCCGAGCAGTGCCGGGCCGACGATGTCGTTGGTCACGGAGCCCGCAACCGTCATGCCGGCTGCGACCACCCAGATCACGAGCAGGAACCAGGTCGGGATCAGCAGCACCGCGCGGTCGAAGCCGTGGGTCGAGAGATAGACGATCAGCGCAAAGCCGGCGAAGGCGATCAGCACCAGCGACATGCGCGCAATGCCGGAGGCGACGGCCGGATCGAACAGGGCGAGCGCGACGAGAGAGCCTAAGAAGGCGAGCCAGCCCACCGTGATGTGCGAGTAGCGCACGTGCCAGCGGCTGAGGTTGAGATAGGCGAACAGGAACACCAGCAGGGTCGCGGCCAGAATCGCTTCGCCCGCCGCGCGCCAGATGCGCTCGGCGTTGTTCGACATGTCGAGCACCTTGCCCCAGAAGCCGAAATCGACGCCGATATAGACCAGCACCGCCCAGGCGAGCGCGGCGGCCGCCGGGAACATGATGCTGCCCTTCACCACGAACAGGATGGTGAGCACGAGCGCCAGCAGGCCGGAGATACCGATCACGATGCCCTGGTAGAGCGTGAACGAGTTGACCTTGTCCTTGTAGGCTTCGGGCTCCCACAGATAGAGCTGCGGCAGCTTGTCGGTGCGCAGCTCCGCGACGAAGGTGACGACGGAGCCGGGGTCGAGCGTGACGCGGAAGACGTCTGCGGTCGCGCTCTCCTGGCGTTCGGGCCGGTCGCCGACCGAGGGCGTGATGGTCGCAATGCGCGACAGCCCGAGGTCGGGCCACAAGAGGCCGGACGAGACGATGCGATAGTGCGGCGCTACGATCAGGCGATCGAGCTGGTCGTCGGTGTTGTTGGCGAGCGCGAACACCACCCAGTTCTGGCCACCCTCGCGGGCGCGCACCTCGATGCGGCGGACGATGCCGTCGGTGCCGGGCGCAGTGGATACCTGGATGCGGTCAGCGTCGCTGCGCTGGTGCTCGAGTACGGCGGTGAGGTCGATCGCGGGCGCGTCGCTGCGGACGCTGACGGCGTCAAGCGCGCGTGCAGGCGACGCGGCGACAAGAATCATGAGGCCCAGCGCAATGGGCGCGAGGCACCTGATCAGACGCAAGGTCAGTTCTCCGCGTTCGACGCAAACTCTTCAGTGCTAAGCGCATTTCCGAACGCAACGAGATGGTTCGGCGCTTCGCGATAGATGCCACGAAAGCGAGGAAAATCAAAGGGTTTCCACCTCGCTTGCGGGTCGTGCGGACTAGACCTCCAACACAATTTTGCCAATATGTGCGCTTGTCTCCATCCGCCGGTGCGCCTCCGCCGCCTTTTCCAGCGGGAAAGTGCTGTCCATCAGCGGTTTGATGCGGCCTTCGCGCAGAAGAGGCATCACTTTGGCCTCGATCGCGGCCACCATCGCCGCCTTGTCCGCATTACTACGGGGGCGCAAGGTCGAGCCGGTATGGGTCAGCCGCTTCACCATGACCTTGGCAATGTTGACGTTGACCTTGGGGCCGTTGAGGGTCGCGATCTGCACGATGCGGCCGTCGACCGCGGCGGCATCATAGTTGCGGTCGACGTAGTCGCCAGCGACCATGTCGAGGATCAGATTGGCGCCGGCATTGCCGGTCTCCGCCTTGACCACGGCGACGAAGTCTTCGTTCCGGTAGTTGATCGCGCGGTCCGCACCGAGCTTGAGGCAGGCATCGATCTTGTCCTGCGAGCCGACGGTGACGATCACCTTTGCGCCGAACGCTTTCGCAAGCTGGATCGCCATGGTGCCGATGCCGGAAGAGCCGCCATGGATCAAGAGCGTCTCGCCGGCCTTCAGGCCGCCGCGCTCGAACACATTGTGCCAGACGGTCATCAGGGTTTCCGGCAGCGCGCCGGCTTCCTTGATCGACAGTGCCGGCGGCACGCTCATCGCCTGCGCATCCTGGGCGATGCAGTACTGCGCGTAACCCCCACCGGCGACGAGCGACATCACCTTGTCGCCGATCTTGTGCCGCCTGGCGTTGCTGCCGACCGCGACCACTTCGCCCGCAACCTCCAGCCCCGGCAGGTCGCTGGCGCCGGGCGGCGGCGGGTAGGCGCCGGAACGCTGCGCCACGTCGGGTCGGTTCACGCCGGCGGCCATCACCTTGATCAGGATCTCGTCGGGCCCCGGCTGCGGCAGCGCACGCTGCTCTGGCACCAGCACCTCCGGACCACCGGGCTTGGAGATGGCGACCACGGTCATTTGCGCAGGCAGCTTTTCCATGATTTGTCCTTGGTCCTAAAGGGTGCGGGATGAACGAGGCAATTGATTAGCCAGCACAGTAAGCGCTGGCAACCGCTTCAGCCTCGGTTGTGATGGAGGAGCGATGATGGCGATGGACGACGACGACCGGCCGCGGAAGAAGATCACCCACGAGATCGGACAGGACCTCTCACTGTTGTCGGTCGAGGAATTGACCGAGCGCATCGCGCTGCTGAAATCCGAGATCGCAAGGCTCGAAGAAGCGGCAACCAAGAAGCGCGCCTCGCGCGACGCCGCGAACAGCATTTTCAAGTCGTAGCAACACCTGCAGTCCTCATCCTGAGGAGCGGCCGAAGGCCGCGTCTCGAAGGATGGCCGCGCAAGCCGGGCCTTCATGGTTCACCCGGCGATGCGCAGCATCGTCCGGTAACGCGCGCGATGTGCGCTCCTCACCATGAGGATCGGTAGCGGTTCCGCAACCCCCTCGGCCAATGGCCGACATGGCTAACGAACCCTCAAAAAAATCGTTCGTTTACGGTCGATTAAGCTTTCACGTTTATGACTGGAACCGTCCTCGTTTGGACACCGAGTGGCTCCTGTCCACTCTGTTTGACGCCTCCCTGTTATCAACTTTCAAAGCCGCCGGTCTCCGGCGGCTCTTTTTTTGCGCCTACGTGTCCCGCCTTGGTGCAATGAGGCGCGGAAACCATAAACGCGGTTGCTGCTGGACTTCGCGGCCAGCCCGCGCAATGATTTGTTCATCATAAGCCGGCGGCAAAGCCGGATGGTAAACAGTTGCGTAAGGGGCGTTAACCATGGAACGTTTGCAAGCCGACGGCGCTCTCGTTCAACTCAGCGAACGGTTCACCAATTCGGCGGCGTTCGGCGCGCTGTTCCGCGAAGGCATGGATCTGGTCGAGGAGACCGCCGCCTATCTCGACGGCGCCGGCCGCACCGAGGCCAAGGCGCTCGACCGCGCCGTCAGCCTGACCTACGCGACCGAAAGCATGCGCCTCACCACCCGCCTGATGCAGCTCGCATCCTGGCTGCTCCTGCACCGCGCGGTGAAGGAAGGCGAGATGACGCTGATCCAGGCCAACCGCGAAAAGACCAAGGTCAAGCTGACCGCGGCCGATCCCGGCCCCACCGATACGATCGAGAAGCTGCCGCAGCAATTGCAGGACCTGATCACCCGCTCGATGAGCCTGCAAACGCGCGTGCGCCGCCTCGACACCACCATCCACACCCCGCCGACCGACCGCATGCCGCCGATCGGCAATCCCCTGGTGCCTCAGCTCAACGCGCTCAAGGCCGCGTTCGAGGGGTAAGTCCCGAAGGTCATTTGCTGTCGAACCGTCACCCTGAGGTGCTCGCGTAGCGACCCTCGAAGGGCGACGGCCTGGCTGCATCCGTGGCCGTTCATCTTTCGAGGCCTCCGCTTCGCTCCGGCGCCTCAGGATGACGGGTCGATTGCTCACCGACACCCCCAAAAACAAAAACGCCCCTGGTTTCCCAGGGGCGTTTTTCGTCGCGGCCTGATCGGCCGGATCAATCCTTCTTGAGGAAGCCCGAGAACTTCTTCTGGAACCGGGAGACGCGGCCGCCGCGGTCCATGAGCTGGGCGGAGCCACCGGTCCAGGCCGGGTGCGACTTCGGGTCGATGTCGAGCTGGAGCTTGTCGCCTTCCTTGCCCCAGGTGGAGCGGGTCTGGTACTCGGTACCGTCGGTCATCACGACGGTAATCGTATGATAATTCGGGTGAATCTCGGCTTTCATGGCAATTCCTCGGCGCCCCGGCGCCTCATTGAGTGGCTAGCGAATGACGGATTTGGGCGGCTCTATACCCCACGAAACCTCGCAAAACAAGCCATTGCGGGATGAGCGAGCCGGGCTTGCCCCTAAGGGACATCCCGGATTTGCCACTCCCCTTGCACCAGCCTATTGGGAGCGGACTAATCCAATGGGTCGGATCTCATGAGCGCAGTGGAACGGCTTGATGACCGCTACGTCGATCGAGGCGAGATGAACGCCGCGGACACCCCCTCGATCGAGGCCGAGCTGATCGAGCAGCCGGCCAAAAGCCCGGCAAAGCTGCGGCCGCTGATGGCGCTGGCGCCCTATGTGGGTCGCTATCGCGGCCGCGCCGCGCTTGCCTTCGTCGCACTGACGATTGCCGCGCTGACCACGCTGCTGGTTCCGGTCGCAGTGCGGCGGATGATCGATTTCGGCTTCACGCCGGAAGGCATCGCGCTGATCAACAGCTATTTTGCGGTGATGATCGCCGTCGTCGCGGTGCTCGCGCTGGCAAGCGCGGCGCGCTACTACCTCGTGATGACGATCGGCGAGCGTATCGTCGCCGATTTGCGCCGCGACGTGTTCGGCCATCTGCTCTCGCTCTCGCCGACCTTCTTCGACTCTGCACGCAGCGGCGAGCTGGTCTCGCGGCTCACCGCCGACACCACCCAGATCAAATCCGCGGTCGGCGCCTCCGTATCGATCGCGCTGCGCAACATGATGATGTTTCTGGGCGCGGTCGCGATGATGGTGATCACGAGCCCGCGGCTCTCCGGCTTCGTGCTGCTCGCCATTCCCCTGATCGTGCTGCCGCTGGTCGCCTTCGGGCGCTGGGTGCGACGTCTGTCGCGCAACGCACAGGATACGCTTGCGGACGCCTCGGCCTATGCCTCCGAGCTGGTCGGCGCCATCCGCACCGTGCAGGCCTATACCAGCGAGCGTCTCGCCGCGAAGCGTTTTGGCGGCGAGGTCGAGCAGGCCTATGAGGCGGCACGCACCTCGACGCAGGCGCGCGCGGTGCTGACCGCCATCATCATCTTCATCGTGTTCACGAGCGTCGTCGCGATCCTCTGGATCGGCTCGCATGACGTCCTGATCGGCTCGATCTCGCCGGGCCGTCTCGGCCAGTTCGTGCTCTATACGGCGTTTGCCGCGGCCGGCCTTGGCCAGCTCAGCGAAGTCTGGGGCGAGGTTGCGGCCGCCTCCGGCGCCGCCGAGCGCCTGTTCGAGATCCTGCACGTGCAGCCGGAGATCACGGCGCCGGCGATGCCGCGTGCGCTGCCGTCGCCCGCGCGCGGCGAGGTCGGCTTCGACAGAGTGAGCTTCGCCTATCCGGCGCGACCCGACGTCAAGGTGCTCGACAGCGTCTCGCTCAACGTGCGCCCCGGCGAGAAGGTCGCGATCGTCGGTCCCTCCGGCGCCGGCAAGAGCACGCTGTTTCACCTCCTGTTGCGGTTCTACGATCCGAGCTCCGGCGCGATCGCGCTCGACGGCGTGCCGGTCAAATCGGCCGATCCGCGCGAGCTGCGCGCACGCATCGCGCTGGTGCCGCAGGAATCGGTGGTGTTCGCCGCTACCGCCCGCGAGAACATCCGCTTTGGCCGGCCCGATGCGACCGACGCCGAGGTCGAGCGCGCCGCCGAGCTGGCGCATGCCGCCGAATTCATCCGCCGCCTGCCCGAGGGTTTCGAGGCCCCGCTCGGCGAGCGCGGCGTGACGCTGTCCGGCGGCCAGCGCCAGCGTATCGCGATTGCGCGTGCGATCCTGCGCGATGCGCCGCTGCTGCTGCTCGATGAGGCGACGTCGTCGCTGGATGCGGAAAGCGAGACGCTGGTGCAGACCGCGCTGGAAGAGCTGATGAGCCATCGCACCACGATCGTCATCGCCCACCGCCTCGCCACCGTGCTGTCCTGCGACCGCATCCTGGTGATGGACCAGGGCCGGATCGTCGAGCAGGGCACGCATGCCGAGCTGGTCGCGGCGAACGGGCTCTATGCCAGGCTGGCGAGGTTGCAGTTCGAGGGGGCGTGAGGGCCTCCAAACCAAAACCTCGAAAACAACCCCATGCAAAGTAGAGCGGCGGTGGCGGGCAACTGGCCGTAAGTACCTCAAGCTCCGTCAATTCGAAGCGCAGTAGAGGCCCCAAGCTCGACGTCGTCCCGGCGAAGGCCGGGACCCATAACCACAGGGCGTGGTTTGGCGAAGACTCGTCGTTCGGTACTACGACCATCCGCAATCGATAGATTCCGCGGTATGGGTCCCGGCCTTCGCCGGGACGACGTTAGGGAGAGACTAGCGCTTCGCCGCTACGGCTTCCATTCCATCCGCAGCACCGGCCGGCCCGAGGTCGGGTTCACGTCGTCGCCGGCATGGGCAAAGCCGTTGCGCTCGTAGAAGCGGATGGCGCGGGTGTTGTCCTTGTTGACGAGCAGCGTGACGCCCGTGGGCGAGAGGCGCTTGGCTTCGTCGACCAGCAAGCGCGCAGCATCCGAGCCCCATTGTCCGGGATCGACCACGAGCTGGTCGAGGTAACCCTCGCCGTCGATGGTGACGAAGCCGATCAGAGCGCCATCATCCCGCTCGGCGACCACAATCGAGGCCTTCGGCACCAGGTCCTTGCGCCAGCGCTCGCGCCACCAGTCCAGCCGCGCCGCGAAGTCGATCTGCGGATAGGCCTGCTGCCAGGTGCGATGCCACAGCGCGATCGCCGCCACCTCGTCCTCGGCGCGATAGGGGCGGAGGTGGAAGCTCACTACCGCTCCGTCAGCTTCAGCTCGATGCGGCGGTTGCGTTTGAAGGCTTCCTCGGTGTTGGCGGTATCGAGCGGCTGGAATTCGGCAAAGCCGGCCGCGACCAGGCGCTCGGCGGGCACGCCGAGCGAGATCAGGTACTGCACCACCGAGATCGCGCGGGCCGAGGACAATTCCCAGTTGGACTTGAAGTTGGCGCCGCTGACCGGCCGCACGTCGGTATGGCCGTCGACGCGCAGGACCCAGGCGATCTCGCTCGGGATCTTGTTGTTGAGCTCGTTGAGTGCGTTCGCAACCGTGTCGAGCTCGGCGCGGCCCTCGGGCAGCAGCGTCGCCTGGCCGGTGTCGAAGAACACTTCGGACTGGAACACGAAGCGGTCGCCGACGACGCGGATGTCGGGACGGTTGCCGAGGATGGCGCGCAGGCGGCCGAAGAATTCCGAGCGGTAGCGCGACAATTCCTGCACGCGCTGGGCCAAAGCCACGTTAAGGCGAGAACCCAGATCGGCGATCCGCGTCTGCGATTCCTTGTCGCGCTTCTCGGAGGCGTCGAGCGCTTCCTCGAGCGCCGCCAATTGCCGCCGCAGCGCGCTGATCTGCTGGTTCAAGACCTCGATCTGCGCCAGCGCGCGCGCGGACACCTGCTTCTCGGAATCCAGCGCCTTGCTGAGCTCGGTCGTCTTGCCCTGGGCATCGTTGCCGGCGTTGGCGAGGCCTTCATAGAGGCCCTTCAGGCGGTTGCGCTCGGTCTCGGCCGAGGCGAGGCCGGCCTTGAGCTGCGAGACCTGGTCGTCGAGGCTGAGCTTGCCGAGCTTTTCCAGCGACAACAGCTCGTTGAGCTGCGCGATCTTGGCATTGAGCTGCTCCAGCGCCTTGTCCTTGCCGGTGACCTCCTGCGACAGGAAGAACTGCACCACCAGGAAGACCGAGAGCAGGAACACGATCGACAGCACCAGCGTCGACAGCGCGTCGACGAAACCGGGCCAGTAATTGAAGGGGCCTTCGCTGCGGCGCGCGCGGGCAAGAGCCATCTTGTCGATCTCCACTTGCGTGTCCCGAACGCGGTGCAGCGCCTTGGCGCTGCGCCGGGACCCATCTTTCTTACACTCTCTGGGCCCCGGCTCAGCGACACATCATTTCATGCTGCGTCGCGTCCGGGGCACGATACCGTCTCAACCCTTCTCCGGCTGGCGCGCGAGGCGCTCGAGCAGGCGGCGGATCTCGCGGTTCTGCTCGCCCTGGCCGTCGGCCCATTCGCGGATCATCTGTTGCTCGGTGCGCATATGCGAGACCAGCGCCTGGATGGCTTCGGCAAGGCTCGCCATCGCAGCGGTCGTGCCGCGGCTGGCGTTGCCTTCCTCGAGCACCGAGCGGAGCCGCTCCACCGCGGCCTGGAGCTCGCCGGATGCCACACCGCCGCCGCTGGCGACGGCCGCCACCTCGCCGCTGCCATATTCGCGCACCGTGGTCGCGAGCCAGTCTTCGAGGTCGGTGTAGAAGCGGTTTTGGGCCTGGCTCGATTGCAGGTCCAGGAAGCCGAGGATCAGCGAGCCGGCGAGGCCGAACAGCGAGCTGGAGAACGAGATGCCCATGCCGCCGAGCGGGGCGGCGAGGCCTTCCTTCAGGGTGTCGAACAAAGCTCCGGCGTCGCCGCCGACCTTCAGCCCGTCGATCACCTTGCCGACCGAGCCCACGGTTTCGATCAGGCCCCAGAAGGTGCCGAGCAGGCCGAGGAAGACGAGCAATCCGGTCATGTAGCGCGAGATGTCGCGGGCCTCGTCCAGGCGCGTCGCGATCGAATCGAGCAGGTGCCGCATAGTCGTCTGGGTGATGCTCATCCGTCCGGACCGCTCGCCGCCGAGGATCGCCGCCATCGGCGCCAGCAGTCTCGGATGCCGCGATGGTGCAAGGCCGGGATCTGCGATGCGGAAATTGTTGACCCAGGAGACCTCGGGATAGAGCCGGATCACCTGGCGGAAGGCCAGGATGATGCCGATGAACAGCACGCCGCCGATCAGGGCGTTCAGCCCGGGATTGGCGAAGAAGGCGGTGATGATCTGCTTGTAGAGCACGACGGCGACCAGCGCGCAGAGCACCAGAAACACCAGCATCCGCACCAGGAACACGCTGGGGGAGGACAGTTTGATGTAGTCGATTTCCATGGGGGGGCGGGGCGAAGTGCCAGACGGCATGGCCGATTTCATCCGTTGCGAAACCTCAAATTGCGGCCCGCACTATGGCACAGCGCGAGCGCAAAAAAAGCTGGCAGGGGTCGATTTCGGGGCGGTGTGGGGAACTCAAACCTGAAACCGGACTTTGAAGCTTACCGTATTTTGCAGAACTTCGGCGTTTCACAGGCTCAAGTCGGATTTTTTGCATGACGACCTATCTCGGGGCGCTTGCCGTCATCGCGCTGTTGCTTGCGCTTCTGATGGCGCTTGCCTGGGTGGTGTGGGAGCGGACCGGCAATTCCGGCTGGGTCGACACCATCTGGACGTTTTCGGTCGGGCTGGTTGGCGCCTCCAGTGCGCTCTGGCCGGCTTTCGGCCATGCGCCCAATGCACGGCAATGGCTGGTCGCGAGCCTGGTGGCGCTGTGGTCAGGCCGGCTGGGGACGCATATCGCGATCCGCACCAAAGGCATTTCCGACGATCCCCGCTATGCCGCGTTTGCGAAGGAGTGGGGTCGCAACGCACCGCGGCGGATGTTCGTCTTCCTCCAGAACCAGGCGCTGGGCACCGTGCCGCTGGTGTTCGCGATCTTCGTCGCCGCGCATGTTCCTGTGCCAGCTTTGCGTATCCAGGACTTTCTGGGCGCGGCGATCCTGCTGACCGGCATCCTCGGCGAAGCGCTGGCGGACGCGCAGTTGCGGCGGTTCAGGCAGGATCCGGCGAACGCGGGCCAGGTCTGCGATGTCGGCCTGTGGCGCTGGTCGCGGCATCCCAACTACTTCTTCGAATGGCTGGGCTGGCTCGCTTATCCCGTGATCGGCCTTGCGACCGGCTACGCATGGGGCTGGGCCAGCCTGCTCGCGCCGGTCTTCACGTACTGGATCCTGGTCCACGTCACCGGCATCCCACCGCTGGAGGAACAGATGCTGCGCTCGCGCGGCGAGCGCTACCGCGCCTACCAGGCGCGAACCAGCGCCTTCTTTCCATTGCCGCCCAAAGCGATTGTCCGGAGAGCGACCGCATGAGCTTCGTCTCCGCCATCATCGGCACCGCCGAGCGCGTGCCGCTGCCCGACGTCGTTGTCCGCGCCGCGATCCAGCGGCTGTGCTCGCGCACCGCGACGCGACTTGCCGGCCGCACCGCGGCGGATGACACGGTGTTCGCCGGTCGGATGATGCTGCGGCCGATCGCCGAGCACACTGACGCCGCCAACACCCAGCACTACGAGGTGCCGTCCGCTTTCTTCGCGGCTGTGCTCGGCCCCAGCCGCAAATATTCGTCCTGCTTCTACAGGACGGCTGCGACCACGTTGCAGGAGGCGGAAGAGGAAGCCTTGCGCCAGACCGTCGCCCATGCCGACCTCGCCGATGGCCAGTCGATCCTCGAGCTCGGCTGCGGCTGGGGTTCGCTATCGCTGTGGATGGCGCGGCAGTTCCCGCATGCCGAGGTGACAGCGGTCTCGAACTCGCATTCGCAGCGCGACCATATCGAGGAGGAGGCGCGGCTGCGCGGCCTCAAGAATCTCCGCGTCGTCACGTCTGATATGAACGTGTTCGCACCCGACCGCCGGTTCGACCGCATCGTCTCGGTGGAAATGTTCGAGCACATGATGAACTGGCACAAGCTGCTGACGAACGTCCGCTCCTGGCTCGATGTCGACGGACGCTTCTTCATGCACGTCTTCACCCATCGCTCCGGCTCTTATCTGTTCGAGCGCGCCAATCGCGACGATTGGATCGCGCAGCAGTTCTTCACCAGCGGCGTGATGCCGAGCCATCATCTCGTCAGGCAATATGCCGACCTGTTCGAGGTCGAGAAGGAATGGTGCTGGAGCGGCACGCATTATCAGCGCACCGCGAACGACTGGCTCGTTAATTTCGACCGCAATCGCGAAGCCATCGAAGCGACCTTGCGCCAGGTCTATGGCAATGACACCGCGCTGTGGATGCGGCGCTGGCGCTGGTTCTTTCTTGCCACCGCTGGCCTGTTCGGTCACGCCGACGGCACCGAATGGGGCGTCAGCCACTACCGGATGAAGACGGCAGGCAAGGGCGCGTACTCATAGTACCCGCGCGGCAGATCTGGGTGCGCTGAGGTTCGCCGCGCCTCTGATAGCGGCGACTCGAAGGGGCCAGAAGCTGACATTCGTGCCAACACTGGAAGTCCACAGCACGCTGGCGCAATCAAAGGCGAAACCAAGGAGAAACCCGATCATTGCGATTTCAGGGAATATCCACGCGCACCAGGGCCAGAACCGGCCCCACGATCTGGCAAGTAGGGATGCCGGCGCCGAGGCGCCGGCATCGCGGCGTTATTGGGGCGACAGACCGACCGTTGTCGGCGTCTTCACGACCGACGGCGGATTCCATTTTCCGACCAGCGCGTCCGATTTCGGGCTGTAGAGACGCATGGTCAAGTTGAAGGCTCCCTTTGGGGCTGGAAGCCAGTTGGCTTCTTTGTCCTTGCCCGGCGACTCGTTCTGGAAGTACAGGTCGAGCGATCCGTCACTGTTGTATTTGAACGGCATCCAGCTGCTGACGGCAAAACGATTCAGCACGTTGCCTACCTGGAAGCCTTCCGGATCGTAAAGGGTGATCGACCAGAAGGCGTTGGTCGGTGGGGCCGCGCCATTTTCGAAAGTGATGGTGTACTTGTTCGCGCCATCAAGCGGCTTGCCGGATTCGTCGCCAAGGTTGAAGGGATAGATGGCGTCCTCGGGCAGATTGGCGCCGAGCCCCACTTGCGAGACGATCGCCCGCTTCAAGTAGTAGTTGCCATAGACGCCCATGGTGTCGGTGTTCATCGACCAGCCATTGGCGACGCGCGCCAGCGTTGGCACCTTCCAGGCCATCAGTTTCTGGCCATCCTGCGGTGCGGTCTCCAGCGCGCGTTGCAACACCGGATCGAGTTTGCCGATGTCAAAACTCTTGCCCGGTTCGATGCCGACCTTCTTCATCTGGGCGATGACCGGCTCGTCGGTGACGTGCGGGGGGTGAAGCTTGAGCAGCTCCGCAGCATGGGCGAAATACACGCCGGCCGACATGGTGTCGACTTGTACCTTTGGCGGTGTCTTCATGTCGACGTTCGGGTCCGGCTTGAATTCGACTGGCTTTGGCGTTTTGCCGTACTCGGAAAGCAGCGCGACCTTGTAGCCGGCCTGGATCTTATGGACGGCATCATAGTCGGACGGACCATCGGTCTTGGTGCGGCCGATGATCCAGACGTAAGGCGTCGGCGCGTCGATACGCTGGGTGTCCGCTGGAAGCTTGAATTCTTCGGCGAACCTCTCGCGCAGATCGGGCCGCCAGCCCGGCGGCGTTATCAGGAACGTCCCGGCCTTGGTGCCCGTCGTCCGCCAGCCCGGCGACGCAAACACGTCGGTCCACATGTCGAGCATCGGCAGCAGATAGTAGCGCCCGTTTGTATCGGGTACCGTGATGACAACCGGCTCCTTGGTCATGTCCAGCCATGCGCTGGAATACAAAGTGTCAAAATTCGATCGAACGACACCCTTGAAATCCGCGGGTGGATATTCAGGGACGTTGCTGAACATGTTCATCGGACCCTTCGCCATTTCCTTGCCGGGCGCGATGTTGGTGAATTGCCTCCGCGTCACGTCCATTGACAGCAGCGGGTAGAAATAGACATAGGCGTCGACCGCGATTGCGTGAGCCTCCTGCTCCGTGATTGCCGGCGCGGCGCTTTGTGCGAGCGCTCCGGGCGCTGTTAGAGCGCCAATGCAGAGCGATAGAGTCAGCGTCAGAATACCCCGATGCATGTCGAATCCTCCTGTACTGATGCGTGCTTTTGCGTTTGGTCGTAGGTCTCCGCCAGCGCGGCGATCGGCCCCGCTGCAACTGCCAGTGCCGCCAGGGCGGACGAACGGAGAAGATCGCGTTTCGCCAACATGATGCTTGCGCCTGTCTTGCCGATGTCTTGGTATCATTTTCGGTTGGGCTGGATAAAAAGCAACCGGACATTGTTTGATCTAGATCAACACCACCGGCGCGCTGTTCGCGAACCAGGCACTGCTCGCCCTGTGGCGCTGATGCGCTGGCCCAAGGATAGGGGGCCTTCGATCTTGAACGGCTCGTGGAAGCCTCCGGCAGAGAAAAAGGCGAGCTAAACTTGTACCGCGCTGGCGCACCATTGCGCCCGCGCGGGGTCAGCTCCGGGTCAATCGCGTCGATGTAACTGGGTTTCGGCAAGGTCCGATCTACCCGCAGCTTCGGACGTGAATAGGCGCACGACCGACTGACCCGAAGGGCCAAGAGCCGACATCCGCGCTCATCCTATTCGATCACCTCGTCGGCCCGAGCGAGGAGCGTTGGGGGAAGCTCGATACCAATTGCAGATGCAGCCTTTGTGTTCAGGATCAGTTGAAATGACCGAGCTTGATACCAAGGGATGTCCTGAACTCGCTTTCCCTTTATTATCTGAACGATTTGGGTCGCGGCATACCGCAAAAGTTCAACTTCATCGACAGCATACGTAATCAAGCCGCCGAGTTGCGCATAAGCACGAAAAGGATAAACAGTCGGAATTTTGGCCTTGGCAACGAGGTCTACAATGAGCCGCCTATGCGCCAGGTTCTCCTCAGAATCTTGAACTACCAACGCGTCAACTTTTTCCATGGTGATAGTTTCGAATGCATGTCGGTACTCCACTTCCTGCATCGGACTGGCAACCGGCACCCCGACCAGATCCACCCCATTGGTCTCGGCCGCAGCACGGACAGCACGCACGACCGCAGGCGTTTCAGTTCCCTCCCAAACAGCTTGGCGAGCGAGAAAGCCTATTCTCCTCGCTCTAGGAGCTACCTCCCTCAAGAGCTGCAATTTCTTGCCCCAGCCTTCGATCCCTGCGTCAACGACCACGCCCGTCACGTTACCACTTGGTCGGGCTAAGCTCGTCGTAAGTCCAAGAGCAACAGGGTCGGAGGTAGCGCAAGCGATAGGGATTGTAGCAGTAACGTCTCTCACGTGTTGCGTGAGAGGTCCCGTAATTACAAATATTGCGTCTGGATTTCCGCGAACGGCATCGCGCGCAATTTCTGAGCGCCGTTCACTTCTCCCCTCGGTTGACAAGAACTCGACAACAATATTTTGCCCCTCAACGTAGCCTGCTCGCGATAACTCATCGAAGAACTCCGTTACGGGAGGATAATCCCTTTTCAAGCCGGCCGTGAGAAAAGCGATCCGATATTTGTTCTTTATAGACTCCGCCCGTACCGCCAACGGCAATGCTACGGCACCGCCTACAAGACTGATAAAATCGCGCCGTCTCATCGTCGCCTCCCGGCGCTCAAGACTGGTCATTGTAACAGATTTTAAGATGCGGGGCGTGAGACCCGCTGGAAATGTCGCCTTTGGGTCAAAATGCGAAGAACTCAGTGTGAGCAAATCTGGTCGGCCATGCCCCCGTGTCCGGACTTCGACGAGGCGCCGGACCTGGTCGTCGTGGGATGACCTCGCCATGATGAATTAGCGACCCGGCGCCTGTGATGCCAGCGATGTGACTAATCGTGAAGCCGCTGCTTGTTGGGACGGCGCGACCTGAGCCTTACCTGAGAAGGCGCGGTGGCCGATTGGAGAAAAAGCGATGCGTTCTATTTTGGCCTTGAGCCTGTTGATCACCCTGTGTGGCTCTGCGAACGCGGCTACGGTGCATCACGCGCACCGAGGGCACGCTGTTGTTCGTTCCAATCAGGGCGCGATCGCCTCAGACCCCGCGTCGGGTTTTGCCTACGCGCCATCCGGGCCGCCGATCCACTACCGGCCGACACCGTACGGTGATTACAATGAACCGAATTCGGGAGCTTCCCAGGGGTACGCGCCTGGCGAACGCGAGCAGTTTCTCGATAGTGTGAGACGAGGCGGTTAGACCGCCCGAACATATCAGGAGTTGGCCTTGCGGCGCAGGAAGGCCGGGATATCGAGGACGTCTTCCTCGATCCAATTGCGTGCTGTAGGGGAGCGGCCGTACGGATCGAGGCCCTGCGGAGCCGCATGGCGCGCATATTCCGAAGTCGGCTTTGCGGGACTTCCCTCGGGGCGGCGGGCCGTCGGCGGGGGCGGCGGGCTCGCCAATGGCGGCGGCATCGGTGCGCTACGCTCAATCCGGTCGACGACGCGACGGCCGTCGTTGCCCAGCCTGCCGGCGAGTTCCGCGATTGAGCTCTGCGCTGGTTGCACCTCTTGGGCTTGTTGTACCTGGCGTGCCGGCCCGAGATTATCGATGCCGGTCGCCACCACCGAGACGCGGACGATGCCATCCAGGCGCTCATCGAAAGTGGCGCCGACGATGATGTTGGCGTCCTGGTCGGCCTCCTCGCGAATGCGGCTTGCTGCTTCGTCGACCTCGAAAAGTGTCAGGTCCTTGCCGCCGGTGATGGAGATGATGAGGCCGCTGGCTCGCTTGATCGACGGGTCCTCGATCAATGGATTGGAGATCGCGGCGACAGCGGCGTTGAGCACGCGCTTTGCGCCCGAGGCCTCGCCCCTGCCCATCATGGCTTTGCCCTTCTCGTGCATGATGGAGAGAACGTCGGCGAAATCGAGATTGATCAGACCTTCCTTGACGATGAGGTCGCTGATGCAGGCCACTCCCGAATAGAGCACTTGATCGGCGAGGGCGAAAGCAGCGGCGAATGTGGTCTTCTCGTTGGCCACCCGGAACAAGTTCTGGTTTGGGATGATCAGCAGGGTGTCCACCGCCTTCAGCAGATCCGCGATGCCTGCCTCGGCAAGGCGCATGCGGCGCTGACCCTCGAAGTGGAATGGCTTGGTGACCACGCCAATGGTGAGAATGCCGAGCTCGCGCGCGGCCTTGGCTATGACAGGCGCTGCGCCGGTGCCGGTGCCGCCGCCCATGCCGGCCGTAACAAACACCATGTGTGCGCCGGTCAAATGATCGCGGATCGCGTCGATCACCTCTTCAGCTGCGGCGCGCCCGACGTCGGGCTGCGAGCCGGCACCAAGGCCTTTGGTCACCTGAGTGCCCATCTGGATGACGCGCTTGGCCTTCGACATGGTGAGCGCCTGCGCGTCGGTATTGGCGACGATGAAGTCGACGCCTTGTAACCCGGCCGCGATCATGTTGTTGACGGCATTGCCGCCGGCACCGCCGACCCCGAACACGACAATGCGTGCTTTCAGCTCGCGAAGATCGGTGATGTCAGTCATGTTTGCCTCACGCTTACTTTGGCGGGTTGGAGAATGTGAGAACTGGGATTCCTACTTGCATGCTCTGCGGTCTGCTTCCACCAGGTCGGCGAGGAGATGCCCCAGTCGGGATGAGGCTTGCCCGTGGCCGTCGGTCGAACCACTGGATCGCCCGCCAGTTTGCAGAGAGCCTTCAAGCCGCGCCGCCGCCTCCTTGGCCGCCGTCGCCTCGGCAGTCGCCTGCAGCAGTTCAGTTGTCAGGCGATCGGCGCGCTCGCGCTCTCGCTCGAAATCCGCCCGATGACCGGCTGCTGTTGCTTCGAGCCGCGCGATCTCCGCCTGTAGTGCCAGGATCTTTTCTGCCTGCAGCGCGACGTCGCCTGCTGGCCGACTTCCTGGTCGTCGTGGCGTATGCCGTATTTCGGCGAGATCGACGCTCACCAGCGCCTTTCCGCTATCTGAAAGGGAGCGCGGCAAGCGGCGCCGCTTGGCAAGCGAACGAGCCGCCAATGGCGAGATCTTCAGGCGAGCACCAAGTGCGGCATATGTCAGCGTCTCAATAGGCATCGGCTGTCCTCCTGGGACCGAACCGGGCAGTCGTGTGTGCGCTGATGACGACAGGCTAGGCCGCGATGGTTAACAGATCGTTAACGCGCTGGCTCCTCTCTTCCCTGTTCGGGCAACAGTCCCGCGGATCGGGTGAGTCTCGCGCCTTTTCGGCGAGCCGCAATCTTAACCAAATTTCGAACTACGGCTCGAGCATTGGATCTGCCAACTGATTCGCTGAAGGATCGCGATCCCTGAGGATATTGCCATGGCATTTTTCAAGCGTGAGCTCGGCCCGGTCGAGCGCTTCGAGAGTGCACTGAAGAGCAGGCAGGCGGAGCGGCAAAAACTGGCCGACCAGCTTGGCCTTGCCGAATCCGTGCTTGCAGAAACACGTACCGCCGCCGAGCGGCTGGCAATGGCTGGCGCCGGCCATGCCAAGCTCGCGCGCGCGGAGGCCGAGCTGCGTTCGGTCGAGGATCGCGTCAAGACGGCGCGCGCGGCCCTCGGAGAAACCAACGAACAGATCGTCGCAACCGAGCGTGCACTGGCCGGCGCCATCGCGCAACGCGACCGCGAATTGCTTGCCGATCGTATCGAGGCGCTTGCGGCGGCGATCGATCTGGCCGTCCCGGGATTTGCTTCGGGCGCAGCCGCGCTGGTCGACGCCGTCGCCAAGGGTGCAGTGACAGTTGCGGAGGCGACCCGCTTCTCGGCCAGCGTGGACGACGTGCGTCGCGAGGTGCTGTCGGCCGCGGACCTGGTCCGCTGGGAGCTGAGGACACTGGCAGCGCGCACACGGGTGGGCAACGTCAACATCGCGCCGCCGCCGCCCGCCGCCACGTGCCCGCAGCTGCCGGAGGTCGAGCGGCAATTGATCTACACGCTCAATCCGCTCAAGTGGCAGGAGGGCAGCGAGTCGCGCAAAGCGCCTGCTTTCGCGCTGGTCGAACTGCCGAAGACGCTGCTGCCGATCGCCCTCCAGCACCAGCATGTGGACTATCTCAATGCGAGGCGCGTGCAGACCCTGATGCACGTTCATGGCAGCGGCGGGAGCCAGGACGAGACATCTTGGCACGATTCAGAGATCATCGATCTCGATGCCCTTGCCAACCAGGAGGAGGCGAGCCCGCGAGCTGACGTTGCTTGAGCGCGCGCGGCTGAACGCTGACGGTATCCTCGATTGCCTTCGACTCTATCCGGGACGCCACTACGCCCGGCGCTCGTTTCCTTGCGATGTTCTGTCGCAGTAGGGGGCCGTGGAGCCCGACTCACAATCCAGTGAGGCCTGAAAACGACCGCGAACTCAGCGCCCTAGCGCGTGTGACATTGAGCCGCCCGCACCATGCGTTGCGTCGCAGCACGCGCATTCTATTTTGACGACATCAGCCGCGCGGAATCGCTTCGACATTGTTGTTCCGTGCGTGTTGCCTTGTTCAACAACCCTTGTTCTCAACAACCTTGGGGCACCCCACTTAATGTCAGGACTTCGAGCGCGATCGGCATGCGTTGCAATGATGCTCGCGGCCTTTGCGCCGCTGCTAGCGGGCTGTGATGAATCCGCTTCCGCGGTCTCCGCTGCGCAGGCCCCTGAACCCGATGTCAGCATCGTCGTCGTCAAGCCTCAGGCCCGTGCCGTGGTGCGTGAGCTGCCCGGCCGCATCGCGCCGACGCGCGTCGCGGAGGTGCGGCCGCGGGTCTCCGGCATCGTGGTCGAGCGCCTGTTCCGCCAGGGCAGCGAAGTGAAGGCGGGAGAAGCGCTCTATCGCATCGATCCGCGCCCGTTCGAGGTCGAGGTGATGGCGAGCGAGGCCGGACTCGCCAAGGCCGAGGCTGCGTTGATGCAGGCGCAGCAACAGGCGCGCCGCATCGCCACGCTCACCAGCCAGCGTGCCGCGCCCGAGGCCGAGAACGAGAAGACGATCGCCGCCGAGCGCCAGGCCCAGGCCGAGGTCGAGGGCCGCAAGGCGGAGCTCGCGCGCGCCAGGCTGAACCTCGATTACGCCACCGTGCGCGCGCCGATCGACGGCGTTGTCGGCGCTGCGATCGTCAGCGAAGGCGCACTCGTGGTGCAGAACGAGACCAATCTGGCCACCGTTCAGCAGCTCGATCCGATCTATGCCGACTTCACCCAGTCGGTAACCGAGCTGAGCCAGCTTCGCCGCGCCTTCGAGAACGGCGATCTCGATCGCATCGCGGCCGATGCCGCCAAGGTGCGCCTCGTGCTCGACGACAACACGCTCTATTCGCTCGACGGCAAGCTGCTGTTCTCCGACGCCAAGGTCGATGCCCATACCGGGCAGGTGACGCTGCGCGGCGAGTTCCGCAATCCCAAGCGCGAATTGCTGCCCGGCATGTATGTCCGCGTCCGCATCGATCAGGGCATTGATTCCGATGCGATCGCGGTGCCGCAGCAGGCGATCCAGCGCAATGGCGGCGGCGGCAGCGAGGTGTTCGTCGTCAAGGACGACAACCGCATCGCGGTGCAGCCGGTGCGCACCGGCTCGGTGCAGGACGGCATCTGGTTCGTCACCGACGGCCTGAAAGCCGGCGACAAGGTCGTGGTCGAAGGCTTCCAGAAATTCGCCGCAGGCGACAAGGTCAAGCCGCAGTCCTGGGCCGAGGCCGATGCGACGACGGATGCCCAGCACGCCAAAGTGACACGGTAACTCTACAGCGTCACAAGTGCCTTGGCCCTCATCCTGAGGAGCCCGCTGGAAGCGGGCGTCTCGAAGGATGGCCGCGGGCGAGAGCCGGGCCTTCATGGTTCGAGACGCGCGTTCCGCGCTCCTCACCATGAGGGACTAGCGACACAACGAGGGTAACGGATAAATGCCGAGCTTCTTCATCGACAGGCCGATCTTCGCCTGGGTGGTCGCGCTGTTCATCTGTCTGGTCGGCGCGATCTCGATCCCGCTGTTGCCGGTCGCGCAATATCCGATCATCGCGCCGCCCTCGATCTCGATCTCGACGAGCTATCCCGGCGCCTCGCCGGAAAACCTCTACAACAGCGTCACGCGGCTGATCGAGGAGGAGCTCAACGGCGCCTCCGGCATACTCAACTTCGAATCGACCAGCGACTCGCTCGGCCAGGTCGAGATCATTGCCAATTTCGTGCCGGGCACCGACACCGGTGCGGCCTCGGTCGAGGTGCAGAACCGCATCAAGCGCGTCGAGGCGCGCTTGCCGCGCGCGGTGATCCAGCAGGGCATCCTGATCGAGGAAGCATCGAGCGCAGTGCTGCAGATCATCACGTTGAACTCGACCGACGGCAGCCTCGATGAGGTCGGGCTCGGCGACTTCATGATCCGCAACGTGCTCGGCGAGATCCGCCGCATCCCCGGCGTCGGCCGCGCCACGCTCTATTCGACCGAGCGCTCGCTTCGCGTCTGGGTCGATCCGGCCAAGCTCGTCGGCTATGGGCTGACGGCTGACGACGTCAACAAGGCGATCAGCGCGCAGAACGCGCAGGTCGCTTCGGGCAGCATCGGCGCCGAGCCGTCGACGGCGGACCAGCGCATCTCCGCGCTGGTGCTGGTCAAGGGCCAGCTTTCCTCTCCGGATGAATTCGGCGCCATCATCCTGCGCGCCAATCCCGACGGCTCGACCGTGCGCCTGCGCGACGTCGCGCGCGTCGAGGTCGGCGGCCTCAGCTACCAGTTCAACACCCGTCTGAACGGCAAGCCGACCGCGGGCCTCTCGGTGCTGCTGTCGCCGACCGGCAATGCGCTCGCGACCGCGAGTGCGGTCGAGGCCAAGATGAAGGAGCTATCGCGCTTCTTCCCGGCCAATATCAGTTATGAGATTCCCTACAACATCACGCCTGTCGTCGAGGCCTCGATCAAGAAGGTGCTGTCGACGCTGGTCGAGGCCGTGGTGCTGGTGTTCGTGGTGATGTTCTTATTTCTGCAGAACATCCGCTACACCATCATTCCGACCATCGTCGTGCCGGTGGCGCTGCTGGGCGCCTGTACCACGCTGCTGCTCGCCGGCTATTCCATCAACATGCTCTCGATGTTCGGCATGGTGCTGGCGGTCGGCATTCTCGTCGACGATGCCATCGTCGTGGTCGAGAACGTCGAGCGCATCATGGCGGAAGAGGGCCTGCCGCCGAAGGAGGCGACGCGCAAGGCGATGTCGCAAATCACCGGCGCGATCATCGGCATCACGCTGGTGCTGATGGCGGTGTTCGTGCCGATGGCGTTCTTCCCGGGGTCGGTAGGCATCATTTACCGCCAATTCTCCGTCACCATGGTCGCCGCGATCGGCTTCTCCGCGTTCCTCGCGCTGTCGCTGACGCCGGCGCTGTGCGCCACGCTGCTCAGGCCCGTCGCGGCCGGACACGGTCATGCGAAGAAGGGCGTGTTCGGCTGGTTCAACCGCATGCTCGAAGGCGGCAAGGAGGGCTATTCCCGCACCGTCGGCTTCTCGCTGAAGCGCACCGGACGGCTGATGCTGGTCTATGCCGCGCTCCTCGTCGGCCTGTCCTGGGCCTTCGTCAATTTGCCCGGCGGCTTTTTGCCCGTCGACGACCAGGGTTTCGTCACCACCGACGTGCAGGCGCCATCGGATTCGTCCTATGCCCGCACCGAGGCCGTGATCGAGAAGGTCGAAAAATATCTCGCGATGCGTCCCGGCGTAAAGGACGTCACCTTCCTCACCGGCTTCAGCTTCTCGGGCCAGGGCATGAACACCGCGCAGGCCTTCATCACGCTGAAGGACTGGTCGGAGCGTGGGCCCAAGGAGTCCGCTGCCGCGATCGTGTCCGACATCAACCGCGACCTGTCCTCGATCCGCGATGCAAAGATCTCGGCGCTCCAGCCGCCACCGATCGACAATCTCGGCAACTCCTCGGGCTTCTCGTTCCGCCTCCAGGACCGCGGCCAGAAGGGCTATGCGGCCCTGATGCGCGCGGCCGACCAGTTGATCACCGAGGCCAATGCGAGCCCGGTGCTGCAAAAGGTCTATATCGAGGGCCTGCCCGAGGCGGGCGTGGTCAATCTCGTGATCGATCGCGAGAAGGCCGGCGCCTTCGGCGTCACGTTTGAAGATATCAACAACACGATCTCGACCAATCTCGGCTCGAACTACATCAACGACTTCCCGAACCGCGGCCGCATGCAGCGCGTCGTGGTGCAGGCAGACGCGCGCGATCGCATGAAGACCGAGGACATCCTCAACTACAACGTCAAGAACAGCCGCGGCCAGCTCGTGCCGTTCTCCTCCTTCGCCACGGTCGAATGGTCGCGCGGGCCGACGCAGATCGCCGGCTTCAACTATTATCCGGCGGTGCGCATCTCGGGCGAGGCGAAACCCGGCTTCACCTCGGGCGATGCGATCGCCGAGATGGAGCGGCTTGCCGGCAAACTGCCGCGTGGCTTCGGCTATGAATGGACCGGGCAGTCGCTGCAGGAAAAGCTGTCGGGCTCGCAGGCGCCATTCCTGCTCGCGCTGTCGGTGTTCGTGGTGTTCCTGTGTCTCGCCGCACTCTATGAGAGCTGGACCATTCCGCTCGCGGTGCTCTTGACCGTGCCGCTCGGCGTCACCGGCGCCGTGATCGCGGCGATGCTGCGCGGGCTTCCCAACGACGTCTATTTCACCGTCGGCCTGATCACCATCATCGGCCTTGCCGCCAAGGATGCGATCCTGATCATCGAGTTCGCCAAGGATCTGCGCAAGGAGGGCAAGCCGCTGGTGGACGCCACCATCGAGGCCTGCCGCCTGCGCTTCCGCCCGATCCTGATGACCGGCCTTGCCTTCATCTGCGGCGTGCTGCCGATGGCGATCGCGCACGGCGCAGGCGGTGCCAGCCAGCAATCGCTCGGCTCCGTCGTGATGGGCGGCATGATCGCGGTGGTGATCCTGGCGCTGCTGATGGTGCCGGTGTTCTTCGTCTCCGTGCAGCGCGTGCTGGCGGGAGACAGGGAGCCGAAAGCCGTGAAGGCCGGCGAGGCGTACGGGCCGCCTGCGCCGGTCCATACAAGCCACTGACGCGTCTCTCCGTCATTCCGGGGCGTACGAAGCACGAGCTATTGTGCGCAATTGCGCACCTGAGAATCCATCGTGCCACCATTGATGAGGATCAATGGATTCCGGGCTCGCGCCAAGAGGCGCGCCCCAGAATGACAATGCGGAGAGCTTGCCTTCTCGGGTTAGTCAATCCAGACTGCATCCCTGGATTGAAGGCCGTGTGCGCATTGCACCGCGAATGCACACAGCCTCCCGATTGAGAGCATGTGATGCGTCCGACCGACATTGCGATCTCGAACTATCGCTCCATCCGGCGGCTCTCGATACCCATCCATCCTTTGTCCGTGTTCGTCGGCGAGAATGGTGTCGGCAAGTCCAATCTCTACAAGTCCCTGTCGCTGTTGCGCGACGCGGCCGCCGGGCGGATCACGCGCACGATCGCCGATGAGGGCGGATTGAATTCGGTCTGCTGGTCCGGTCTTCGCAAGCGCGGCGAGGATGGGCGACTGCGCTTGTCGGTCAGGTTCGACCGTCTCAGATATTCCATCGAGATCGGATTTCCCGGCCCGCTCGAGGCGGCGTTTTCCGGCGAGCCGATGATCAAGACCGAAAGCATCGAGGCGACGCAGGGCAAACGAACGGTTCTGCTGATGGAGCGGAAAAACTCGCTCGTCAGCGTCCGCACCGACAGCGGCGCATGGAGCAGCCACAAGGATGCGGTGCTGCCGTCTGAGCCGGCGCTCGCGGGCTTTTACAACGGCAAGGAATGCCCCGAGATCGATGTAATCAGAAACGCGATGCTGGGCTGGCGCTTCTATCACGACTTTCGCACCGATCCGGCATCACCGATACGAAAGCCGTGTCTCGCGATCACGACGCCCTCGCTCAGTGCCGATGGCAGCGATGTGGCTGCGGCCCTGGCGACGCTCTATACCATCAGGGAAGACGCCACCGACCTCCAGGATGCCATCCAGGATGCCTTCCCGGGCGCCGAGCTCCGTGCATGGGAAGAAAATGGTTTCTGCGAATTCGACCTGCAACTGGAGGATATGCCGCGGCCGTTCAGGGCACATGAACTGTCCGACGGGACGCTGAAATACATTTGCCTGCTCGCGGTCTTCATGGGCTATCGGCTTCCGCCGTTCATCGCGCTGAACGAGCCCGAGACCAGCCTGCATCCCTCGCTCTTGGCGCCATTGGCCCGCCTGATCGCCAAGGCCTCAAGCCGCGCCGACATCTGGATCGTCACCCATTCGGAACAGCTGATGGAGGCATTGCGGAGCGAGAGCTCCGTTCCGCTTCGCCGGGTCATCAAGTCGAAAGGCGCCACGACAATCGAGGGCCTGACTCTTGGCGGCGAGTATCGTGAGGAGGAATCGGACGATGATGATTCCTAGCCGTTGCAGACCGAGCCTTCGTGCACCGAAGCGAGAATCCCTACGAAAGCTTCACTTTCTCTGGCGGAACCCGGCGCCGGCAAATGTGTTTGCCCGCGGGGTTAGGGGGTCCACGGAGAGATCGTCCAGATGTTGAAGAAGATTCTTGCGGCTGCCGCTGTCGGCACCGGCGTGCTTGTGATGTCGACCTTCACTGCGTCGGCAGCAATCGTGTGTCAGGGCCACACCTGCTGGCACACGCATGAGGCCTACGACTTTCCCCACGAAGCAGGCGTCGTCGTCCACGAGGACAATTGGCACTGGGGTCCGCGCGAAAAGTTTGCCTTCCGCGAGCACGAGGGCCGCGGCTATTGGCACGGCCGCAAATGGGTGGCGTGGTAATCTGCAGTACGACGTGAGACCGGAGGCCGCGATGTTGCGGCCTCCATTCGTCCGGTCTTACGCAAGGGGCGTGAAGGAACGAAGTGAGGAAAGTTTCCCCTTACTTCCGCAAAATCTTCACCAGCTCCCCGTGCACGAACTCATTGCCGCAGACGACGTTGCCGGTGACCAGCGCATCACCCGGCGTCGCGATATCGCTCACGGTGCCGCCCGCTTCGCGCACCATGATCATGCCGGCGGCGATGTCCCAGGACTGCAAATTGCGCTCCCAGTAGCCGTCGAGGCGGCCGGCGGCGACGAAGGCGAGGTCGAGGGACGCGGCGCCGAAGCGGCGCAGCCCTGCGACCTGGTCCTGGATCGCCGTCATCTCGCGGCGGAAGGATTCGTGGTCGCCGCGGCCGATATGGGGCAGGCCGCAGGCGATGACGCATTCGTTGAGCTGGCGGCGGCCGGCCACCCGCAGGCGCTGGTCGTTGAGGAAGGCGCCCTTGCCGCGCTCAGCGATGTAGAGCTCGTCATTGGCGGGATTGTAGATCACGCCCGCGATCACGGTGCCCTCGCGCGCCAGCGCGATCGAGATCGCGAATTGCGGAATGCCATGCAGGAAGTTGGTGGTGCCGTCGAGGGGATCGACGATCCAGGTGTGGCTCTTGTCGGTGCCGTCCCGCGTGCCACCTTCCTCGCCGATGAAGCCGTAGCCGGGCCGCGCCTTGGCGAGGTCCTGGTAGAGGATCTCCTCCGCGCGCTTGTCTGCGAGCGAGACGAAATTCGCCGGACCCTTCAGCGAGACCTGCAAGTGCTCGATCTCGCCGAGATCGCGCTTGAGGCTGCGGCCGGCGCGGCGCGCGGCCTTGACCATGACGTTGATAGTTGCGGAATACAGCATGGGATCAGTCTTGATTGGGGAGAATTCGGCCCTAAAGCGCGATGAGACTGGGATAAATCGTCATCGCGCTTTAGGTTGTTGTTTGAGCATGATCTTTTCGGAAAACCGCTACGCACTTTTCCGGATCATACTCTAGCCGCTGGATTTGGGGACTGGGTGCCCTGCGGCCGGGCTGGCGTCAAGTCATTTGGTCCCGAGCCATTTCTTGGCGGCGGCCTCAGCCTTGGCCCGGTCCTCAGGGGGCAGATCGGCCAATTGCTTGTCGAGATCGGGATCCCCCTTGCCGCCGGTCTTGGCAACCAGGTGCCATTTGAAACCCTCGATCTTGTCGGCCTGCGTGCCCATGCCGTTGATCAGCACCAAGGCCAGCCGGTTCTGCGCGATCGGGCTGTTTTGCCGGGCCGCCTTGCGGAGCATGGCCACCGCGGCGGGCATATTCTTCGGCGTGCCGGTGCCATTGAACAGCGCGATCGCATATTCGACCTCGGCATCGACATTGTCGGCAAGCGAGGCGGCCTGGAGCAGCCGTACCGCGCGCTCGATGTCCTTCGGCACGCCGGTGCCTTCCTTGTAGAAGGTTGCCAGCGCGTATTGCGCCTCGGGCAGGCCGGCGTCCGCGGCCTGGCGCAGCAGTTCGGCCGAGCGCTTGACGTCCTGCGGCAGCGTCTGCCCGTCGAGATAGAGCAGTGCGAGATTGTAGGCGGCCTTGGGCTCGCCGAGCTTGGCGGAGGAGGCGAGCAGTTTTACCGCATCGCCCTTGTCGACCGGGCCGCCGCGGCCGGCCATCCGCATCATCGCGAGCTCCAACATCGCCTGACGGTCGCCCGCATCGGAGGCGCGCTTGTACCATTCGTTCGCCTTGGCGTAATCGCGCTTGATGCCGAGCGCGTTGGAATAGAGCTGGCCCAGCATGGTCATCGCCTTGGGATCACCGGTTTGCGCGCGCGCGGTGGCAAGATCGAAGGCGGTCTTGTACTGGCCGCGCTGATAGGCGCCGTAGACAAGATCGGCATTGGAGTTGTCGGTCGCCGGTGCCGGAATCACGGTCGCGGCCGGCGGCGGGCTTGGCGAGGCCGACGGCTTTGGCGCCGGCGCGGCCTCCTTCTTCTTGGTGATCGCGTGCGGCTTGGCCGCAGATTTTTCCTTGGAGTTTTCCTTGGAATTGTCCTTGGGCTTCTCGGGCGCGGGGCTGGGCGTTGCCGCCGGCGGTGTCAGGGAGAGCTGCGCGGTCGCAGGCGTGGCGAGGAGTAACAGCGTCAGGAACGATGTGGAGAGCAGGGGCTTCATGATCGGCTGCTAGCCATGCTCCCGGTTTGCGGGCGCATCCGCATAGGCCTTCTTGATCGCGGCTTCCGCGTCGATGAGCGCAGCCTTCGGCCCGCGCGGATCGGCCCAGATGAAATCGCCGACCAGCACGAAATCCGCGCCCGCGGTGGCGAACTCGAAGGCTTCCGCCAATGTGGTGGCAAAGCCGATGCAAGGCGGCTCGAACAGCTCGGCCCACCAGTCGAGCCGTTCCGCGATCGCCTGCACCGAGGGCCGCTGGCCGTCTGCGTCGGGCTCGCCGAACAGCACGTAATCCGCGCCCATCTCGCCTGCGCTCATGGAATCATGCCGCGTGGCGAGCCCGCCGACGCCGGCGATGCGATCCGGTTTCAGCGACGGCATGGCCTCTTCGAGCGCGGCGATGCCGGTCAGATGCGCGCCGTCGGCCCCGCCGCGCGCGACCAGCTCGACATGGCCGTCGAGCAGCAACGCCGCGCCGGTCTTCTGGACGACCGGCGCCAGCGCCTTCACCCGCGAGATCATCGTGCGCTGGTCGGTTTCCTTCAGCCGCACCAGCACGGCGGCGACGTCGGCGGCGGCGAGCAGAGCGGGCAGCTCGCCGAGAAGCGAAGCGGGATCGTCGACGAGCGGCGTCGCGAGATAAAGCCGCGGCGCCGGGCGCGCGGGAGCGGAGTTGTTCGACAAGTCTAGGCCGCCTTCTTTTCGAGCCCGCTGTCCCATTCGCCGCGGCTGGCGAGCGCATTCATCCGCGCGCGATGGGCGAAGGCCCTTTGACCCGCCGCGACGTTTTCTGCCTTGCCCGACCAGGCCTTCTGCGGCGCGGCCTGGAGCGCGCGGCCATAGGAGAAGGTCAGCCGCCACGGCAGCGGGCCAAGCCTGTTCATGGCATCGAGATGCGCGGTTGCCTCCTCGTCGGATTGGCCTCCGGAGAGGAATGCGATGCCGGGCACTGCGGCCGGCACGCAGGCCTTGAGGAGGCGCACGGTCTTCTCGGCAACCTCCGCAACGGAGGCCTGCTTGCCGCACTTCTTGCCTGAGACTGCCATGTTGGGCTTCAGCACCATGCCTTCGAGCGCGACGCGCTGCACGCGCAATTCCTGGAACGTCTTGTTGAGCACGCGCTGCGTGACGTCATAGCAGCGGTCGATGTCGTGGTCGCCGTCCATCAGCACTTCCGGCTCGACGATTGGCACGATCTGCGCGGCCTGGCAAAGCGCCGCATAGCGCGCCAGCGCATGCGCGTTGACGCTGATCGCGGTCATCGAGGGGATGCCCCGGCCGCCAGTGCCGCTGCCGATGTCGATCACCGCGCGCCATTTGGCGAAGCGCGCCCCGCGCTCGTAGTACTTCTTGAGGCGGTCGGCGAGCTTGTCCAGCCCGACGGTGACGAGCTCGCCGGCGCACATCGGCAGGGCTTGCGTGCCTTCATCCACCTTGATGCCGGGAATCGCGCCGCTCTCTTCGATCAGCTTCACCAGCGGGGTGCCGTCGCGGGCGTTCTGCCAGATCGTCTCGTCATAGAGGATGACGCCGGAGATGTGCTGGCTCATGGCGTCCTTGGAACGAAACAGCATCTCGCGGTAGTCGCGGCGGTTGTCTTCGGTGGATTCCACGCCGATCGCGTCAAAACGCTTCTTGATGGTGCCGGAGGATTCGTCGGCGGCGAGGATGCCCTTGCCGGGCGTAACCATGGCCTGTGCGATCTTGTTGAGCTCAGTCAGATTCATCGAGAGGTCCTCCCAAAACGATTCTGCCTTGCCCGCGAAAATAGACCGTTCTCGGGCAATTGCCGAGTTAACGTTGGTCGCAGGGTAAAGGGGGGGATCGGCTGGGTATGCGTTGGGTCTGGCTGGCGACCGTTCACCTCGCCCCGCTTGCGGGGAGAGGTCGGATTTTACGCGAAGCGTAAAATCCGGGTGAGGGGGACTCTCCGCGAATCCACTGTTACCGCATTCGCTGAGGCAGCCCCTCACCCCGACCCTCTCCCCGCGAAGGGCGGGGAGAGGGAGGGATAGATCACGCGATCTTCGGGGTGAACTCGCCCTTGGCGTAGCGCTTGGCCATTTCGGCTGTCGTCAGGACGCGCTTGATCTTGGAGGCCTGGCCTGCGGTGTTGAACTCCTGGAGCCGCTGCTTGCACAGCTTGGTCATGGCTTCCATGGCCGGCTTCAGGTACTTGCGCGGATCGAACTCTTCCGGATTGTCCTTCAGGACCTTGCGGATCTGGCCGGTCATCGCCATGCGGTTGTCGGTGTCGATGTTGATCTTGCGCACGCCGTTCTTGATACCGCGCTGGATCTCGGCGACCGGCACGCCCCAGGTCGGCTTCATCTTGCCGCCGTTGGCGTTGATGATCTCCTGAAGCTCCTGCGGCACCGACGAGGAGCCGTGCATCACAAGATGCGTGTTCGGCAGCTTGCGGTGGATCTCCTCGATCACGTTCATGGCGAGGATGTCGCCGTCCGGCTTGCGGGTGAACTTGTAGGCGCCGTGCGAGGTGCCCATCGCGATCGCGAGAGCGTCGACCTGGGTCTCCTTGACGAACTTCACGGCCTCGTCGGGGTTGGTCAGGAGCTGGTCGTGCGACAGCTTGCCCTCGGCGCCGTGGCCGTCTTCCTTGTCGCCCATGCCGGTCTCGAGCGAGCCGAGCACGCCGAGTTCGCCTTCCACCGAGATGCCGCCGAGATGGGCCATGTCGGTCACGGTCTTGGTGACGCCGACATTGTAGCCCCAGTCACCAGGGGTCTTGCCGTCGGCCTTCAGCGAGCCGTCCATCATGACGGAGGTGAAGCCGGCCTGGATCGCGGTCATGCAGGTCGCCGGCTCATTGCCGTGGTCGAGATGCACGCAGACCGGGATGTGCGGATAGATCTCGGTCACCGCGTCCATCATGTGCTTGAGCATGACATCGTTGGCGTAGGAGCGCGCGCCGCGCGAGGCCTGGATGATGACGGGCGCGTCGACCTGGTTGGCCGCGTCCATGATCGCCAGCGCCTGCTCCATGTTGTTGATGTTGAAGGCCGGCACGCCGTACTCGTTCTCCGCAGCATGGTCGAGCAATTGACGCAACGTGATCCGAGCCATCTGTGTTTTTCTCCCGTTTGGGCCTTCCGGCCAACTAACTTACTTGGTGCGCAAAACTTCGACGCCAGGCAGGGGCTTGCCTTCCATCCATTCAAGAAATGCGCCACCGGCGGTCGAGACATAGGTGAAATCGGAGCCGACGCCGGCCTGGTTGAGCGCTGCGACGGTGTCACCACCACCTGCGATCGAGATCAGCTTCTTCGCTTTGGTGCGTTCGGCAGCGTGCTTGGCGGCTGCCACGGTGCCGCGGTCGAACGGCTGAAGCTCGAAGGCTCCCAACGGGCCGTTCCAGACCAGGGTTGCCGCATCGTCGATCGCGGCATGGATGCGCACGACCGATTGCGGGCCGACGTCGAGGATCATGCCGTCGGCCGGGATCGCGTCGAGGCCGTAAGCATGGGACGGCGCATTGGCGGCGAAATGATAGGCGACGGTGGCGTCCACTGGGAGGATGATGGCGCAGTTCGCGGCCTCGGCCTTCTCCATGATGCGCACGGCGGTCGCAGCAAGATCCTTCTCGGCCAGCGACTTGCCGACCGCGACGCCCTGGGCGTGCAGGAAGGTGTTGGCCATGCCACCGCCAATCACGAGCGCATCGACCTTGCTGACGAGGTTTTCCAATAGGTCGATCTTGGTCGAGACCTTGGCGCCGCCGATGATCGCGATCACGGGCTTGGTCGGCGCTTCCAGCGCCTTCTCCAGCGCATCGAGCTCGGCCTGCATGGTGCGGCCGGCATAGCCCGGCAGCTTGTGGCCGAGGCCTTCGGTCGAGGCGTGGGCGCGGTGCGCGGCGGAAAATGCGTCATTGACCCAGATGTCGCCGAGCTTTGCGAGCTCCGCGACGAAGGCCGGATCGTTCTTTTCCTCTTCCTTGTGGAAGCGGGTGTTTTCCAGGCACAGGATGTCGCCATCGTTCAGCATAGCCACGGCCTTGGCCGCGGGCTCGCCGATGCAGTCGTCGGCAAACGCAACGGGCCGCTTCACCACTTTCGACAGCGCTTCTGCGACCGGCGCGAGCGACTCCTTCGGATCGCGGCCCTTGGGCCGGCCGAAATGTGCGAGCAGGATGACCTTGCCGCCCTTGTCCGCGATCTCGGTGATGGTCGGCGCGACGCGCTCGAGCCGGGTCGCATCCGTGACGCGCCCATTGTCCATCGGCACGTTGAGATCGACGCGCAGCAGCACGCGCTTGCCCTTCACGTCCACGTCATCGAGGGTGCGGAAGTTTGTCATGAAATCACCGCCACGCGTACTGGTTTAGGGGGAATAGTCGCCGCCATAGTGCGTCGGCGGATCCCCCTCCTGCTTGTTTGTGACCTTCATGCCCTGTCGGAATCCGTAGACGACAATCGCGAGCAGCAATATCGCGCCGGGAATTCCGATCCAGGCAGGAAGCGTCATCGCGCTTCCTCTAGAGCACCTTGCTCATCGCAACGGCGGTGTCCGCCATGCGGTTCGAGAAGCCCCACTCGTTGTCGTACCAGGACATCACGCGCACCAGCGTGCCGTTCTGTACCTTGGTCTGGTCCTCGTGGAACGTGGAGGAGTGCGGGTCGTGGTTGAAGTCGATCGAGACGTTCGGCGCCGTGGTGTAGCCGAGGATGCCCTTGAGCTGCTGCTCGGAGGCGCGCTTCATCGCCGCGTTGACTTCCTTCGCGTCGGTTGAGCGCTTTGCGACGATCTTGAGGTCGACGACCGAGACGTTCGGGGTCGGCACGCGGATCGCGACGCCGTCGAGCTTGCCCTTCAGCTCCGGCAGCACGAGGCCGATCGCCTTGGCTGCGCCCGTCGAGGTCGGGATCATCGACATCGCCGCGGCACGGCCGCGGTAGAGATCCTTGTGCAGCGTGTCGAGCGTCGGCTGGTCGCCGGTGTAGGCGTGGATCGTGGTCATGAAACCGGTCTCGATGCCGACGAGGTCGTTCAGGACCTTGGCGACCGGCGCAAGGCAGTTCGTCGTGCAGGAGCCGTTGGAGACGACCAGGTGATCCTTGGTCAGCGTGTCGTGGTTGACGCCGTAGACGATCGTCGCATCGGCGCCGTCAGCGGGCGCGGAGACCAGCACGCGCTTGGCGCCGGCGGTCAGATGCGCGGAGGCCTTCTCCTTGGCGGTGAAGATGCCGGTGCATTCCATCGCGATGTCGATGCCGAGATCCTTCCAGGGCAGCTTGGAGGGATCGCGCTCGGCGGTCACCTTGATCTTGCCGGTGCCGAGGTTGATCGTGTCGCCCTCGACGGTCACGGTTCCCGGGAAGCGGCCGTGCACGGAGTCGAAGCGGAGCAGATGCGCGTTGGTCTCCACCGGTCCGAGATCGTTGATGGCGACCACCTCGACGTCCTTGCGGCCGGACTCGGCGATGGCCCGCAGGATGTTGCGGCCGATGCGGCCAAAACCGTTAATTGCAACGCGGACTGCCATCTTTCGTCTCCTTCAATGACCGTTGTCATCCCGCAGAACGCAGCTAGCGCGCCTGCGAGGGTTTTTTAGGGCGGACGCCCGGTTCGGCCGGGCGGTACTTGATCATATGGAGAGCTTGGTAGTCCTTTTTTCCGGCAAGCTCAACTCTCAGGAAACGCGCTTCACGACAGCGTTAATCGCAGCCTCGGCGGTAATTCCAAAGTGCTTGAAAAGGTCCTTGGCAGGCGCGCTCGCACCGAAGGAATGCATGCCGATAAATTCACCATCCTGGCCGATCACGGCGTCCCAGCCCCAGCGCACCGCGGCCTCGATCGCGACCTTGATCGGCGCGTTGCCGATGATCGCGGCACGCTTGGCCTCTGGTTGCGCTAACAAGAGCTCGAGCGAGGGCACCGAGACCACCCGCGTCGGGATGCCGCGCTCGGCGAGCTGCTTCTGGGCAGCGACCGCTATCTCGACCTCGGAGCCCGAGGCGAACAGCGTTGCCTTGGCTTCGCCTTGGGCTGCGACCAGCTCGTAGGCGCCGTACTGGCAGGGGTTCTCGTTGGCGGAGCTGCGGAGCTGCGGCAGGTTCTGACGCGTCAGCGCCAGCACCGTCGGCCCGTCGGTGCGGTTCAGCGCCAGCTCCCAGCACTCGGCGACCTCGATGGAATCGCAGGGGCGGAACACACGCATGTTCGGAATCGCGCGCAGCGCGGCGAGATGCTCGACCGGCTGATGGGTCGGACCGTCCTCGCCAAGCCCGATGGAATCGTGGGTCATCACGTAGACGACACCCGCGCCCATCAAGGCGGCAATGCGCATCGCCGGCCGCGCATAATCGGTGAACACCAGGAAGGTCGCGCCGTTCGGCGCGAAGCCGCCATGCAGGAAGATGCCGTTCATCGCGGCACACATGCCGTGCTCGCGGATGCCGTAATGAATGAAGCGGCCCTTCGGCGTCTTGGCGGAGAAGGCGACCGCCGACTTCGCCTTGTTGTTGTTCGAGCCGGTGAGGTCGGCCGATCCAGCCAAAAACTCCATCGGCATCGCGGCCGCGATCGCCTCGATCGCCGCCTCCGAGGATTTGCGGGTCGCGACGTTGAGCGGGTTTTCCAGAAGGCCCTTCTTGTGCGCCTTCAGCGCCTTCGCCAGCGACGCCGGGCGCTCATGGCGCAGGCGGCGCTCGAATTCGGCGCGCTTGCGGCTGCCGAGTTCACCAATCCGCGCTTCCCACTCCTGCCGTGCAGCCGCGCCGCGGCTGCCAGCCGCGCGCCAGGCCTTGAGCACGTCGTCTGGCACCGAGAACGGCTCGAGCGAGATGCCGAGATTTTCCTTTGCGGCCTTGAGCTCGTCGGCGCCGAGCGCCTCGCCATGCACTTTCGCGGTGCCGGCCTTGTGTGGCGCGCCGTAGCCGATGGTGGTGCGGCAGGCGATCAGCGTCGGCTTGTTGGATTTCTTTGCACGCGTGATCGCGGCTGATATCGCGGCCTGATCCTGGCCGTCGATCTTCTCGGCAGCCCAACCCGCCGACTTGAAGCGCTTCACCTGGTCGACCGAGTCTGCGATCGAGGTCGGGCCGTCGATCGAGATGCCGTTGTCGTCATAGAGCACGATCAGCTTGTTCAGCTTCCAGTGCCCGGCCATCGCGATCGCTTCCTGCGACACGCCTTCCATCAGGTCGCCGTCGGAGGCGAGCACATAGGTGTGGTGGTCGACGATCTTCTTGCCGAACTCGGCGGCCAGCATCTTCTCGGCGAGCGCCATGCCGACCGCGGTGGAAATGCCCTGGCCGAGCGGGCCGGTCGTGGTCTCGATGCCCTTGGTGTGGAAGTTCTCGGGGTGGCCGGGGGTCAGCGAGCCGAGCTGGCGGAACTGCTTGAGCTGGTCCAGCGTCATGTCCGGATTGCCGGTCAGGAACAGCAGCGAATAGAGCAGCATCGAGCCGTGGCCCGCCGACAGCACGAAGCGGTCGCGGTCGGGCCAGGCGGGGGCCTGGGCGTCGAATTTCAGGAACTGTGTGAACAGGACGGTGGCGATGTCGGCGGCACCCATCGGCAGGCCGGGATGGCCGGACTTGGCCTTCTCGACCGCGTCCATCGAGAGCCCGCGGATCGCATTGGCCATACGGGTGGGGTCGACCTGCGTCATGTCTGAAATCCGTCTGAAATGAGGCGCTTGGTGGCGGTGTACGCCCGCGCGGGAAGGAGCCTTTCGGCCGCTGAGGGTCGGGGCTGGATAGCATCTCGGTTCCGGGAGTCCAAGGCAATCGAACGTCGGGCTGACCGTAAAAGTTGCTTGGGCACAATCCGAAAAGTGGAGACCGGTTTTCCCTCGCGACAAACACGGAACGCGTTTGCGCAGGGAGCGTGCCCCCGACAAACGGTGCATAGTTTCAAGGCGGCGTTGCGCTTGGCTTCCCTGCCACGTAAATTTCTGCTTCTAACCGCTTGCCGAACCGAGTCTTTTGCCGGGCGGTAAGCCAACCTAGAGGTCCGCCGCTGACTGCATGAGCGATCGCGCTGCCAACAGTTCCGCTATGACGGAGTCCGCCGCCGTCGAGATCGAGATCGCGACACGCAGACTCATGGCCGCGCTCGACGCGCTGGAGAGCGCGGTCGAGCGGCGGCGCGATGCCGATCGCGACGAGAACGAGCTCGCGACGCGCATCCAGGCGCTGGGCACGGATCGCTCGCGACTCGCCGACGAGCTCGACGGTGCGTTGATGAAGGCGCGCAAGCTCGAGCGCACCAATCGCGAAATCTCCGATCGGCTGGATTCTGCGATCGTCACGATACGTTCGGTGCTCGATACCGGAGAGGATGGATGAGCCACATCAACGTCACCATCAACGGCCGGCAATATCGCATGGCGTGCGAGGAGGGGCAGGAGGTGCGGCTGTTGAAGCTCGCCGAAAGCCTGGAATCGCGGATCCAGAATCTGCGTGGAAAATTCGGCGAGATCGGCGATGCGCGGCTCACCGTGATGGCGGCGCTGACCGTGTGCGACGAGCTGGTCGATGCGGGAAATCGCGCCCGCACGCTGGAAGCCGAGGTGAACGAGCTGAGGGATTTCCGCAATGCCGCCGCCGAGCGGGCCAGGATGACGCAGACCGCCGTGGTCAATGCGCTCAACGCCGCCGCCGAGCGCATCGAGAAGTCGACCCAGGTCCTGAACCGGACCGTCGGCAACGGGATTGCGATCGGTTGACGAAGGAGTGGGCTGGCGATTCGTCAGCATCGTTGTTAGATTGCCCCAAGCGAAGCTGTGGCGCGCGTCAGGAGCCATATATCCCCGGGGCCTTATCGATCCTTTAGGGAACTGTCCCTGGCCGGGCCCGTGGGCCCGGACATATGGTGCCCACCTACTTTCGTAGGGAACTCCGGGATCGAGTGCTTCAACGGCGTTTGCGGCTTCGCGCTTTTGTTTGCCTTCGTGCGTCTGATGCGTCGGTCCCACAAGGTACAGTGTCATTCCCCGCGAAAGCGGGGAATCCAGTACGCCGCGCATTCGAGTGTGAGCATCACCGCCTCTGGAATACTGGATCACCCGCCCCAGTGCGCAAGGGCGCACAAGGCGGGTGATGACCTTGGGACCCGAAGCGCATGACCAACTCCAAAGCCGAACTCCGTGCCAAGGCACTCGCCAAGCGCGATGCGCTCAGCGAGAAGAAACGCGCCGCTGCCGCCGTAAAGCTCGGCAAGCGCGGCCTGCCGTTCGAGATCGTGCCCGGCGGCATCGTCTCGGGCTATTCGCCGATCCGCAGCGAGATCGATCCGGTGCCCCTGATGCAGAAGCTCGCGGCCGAAGGCGCGCGGCTGGCGCTGCCTTGCGTCACCACGCGCGGCAAGTCGCTGATCTTTCGCATCTGGCATCCGAGCGACCGGCTGATGCTCGGCCCGCTCGGCATTCCCGAGCCGTCGCCGGCGGCGGCCGAGGTCATCCCCGACATCATGCTGACGCCGCTTGCCGCGTTCGACCGTCTCGGTCACCGCATCGGCTATGGCGCGGGACATTACGACTTCACCTTCGCGCATTTGCGCAAGACCAAGCATGTCGTCGGCATCGGGCTCGCATTTGCGGCGCAGGAGATCGAGGCCGTTCCCGCACTATCGCACGACGTCGCGCTGGATTATGTGCTAACGGAAACGGACGTGTTTGATTTCCGGAGTTCTGAAGTTGCGCATTCTCTTCGTGGGTGACGTCGTCGGCCGGGCCGGCCGCGCGGCGATCGCCGAGCACCTGCCCAACATGGTTCGCGACTGGTCGCTCGATTTCGTCGTCGTCAACGGCGAAAATTCCGCCGGCGGTTTCGGCATCACGGAAGCGATCTATCAGGAGCTGCTCGACGCCGGCGCCGACGCAGTCACGCTCGGCAACCATTCCTGGGACCAGCGCGAGGCGCTGGTGTTCATCGAGCGCGCCGAGCGCCTGGTGAGGCCGGCGAACTATCCGCGCGGCACGCCGGGCCGCGGCGCGGCGCTGGTCGAGACCAAGAACGGCCGCCGCGCGCTCGTCGTCAACGCGCTGGGCCGTGTCTTCATGACGCCGTTCGACGATCCCTTCGCCGCGATCGAGCGCGAGCTCGGCGCTTGTCCCCTGCGTGAGGCCGCCGATGCGATCGTGGTCGATTTTCATTGCGAGGCGACCAGCGAGAAGCAGGGCATCGGCTTCTTCTGCGACGGCCGCGCCAGCCTCGTCGTCGGCACGCACACGCACGTGCCGACCGCCGATCACCAGATCCTTCCCGGCGGCACCGCCTACATGACCGACGCCGGCATGACCGGCGACTACGATTCGATCATCGGCATGCAAAAGGAAGAGCCGCTGCGCCGTTTCACCTCCGGCATCCCTTCCGGCCGCTTCGAGCCGGCGATGGGCACGGCGACGCTGAGCGGGGTCGCAGTGGAGACGGATGATGCAACTGGCCTCGCGTTGAAGATTGCGCCGGTGCGCGCAGGCGGCCGGCTTGAGCCAGCGACGCCGAGGTTCTGGTTGAGCTGACTAGCGGCGCCACCCATTCGGTGTCGTCCTGGCTTTCGCCAGGACGACCACGGGGAGCGCCTGCGCCGTCAGCCCTGCCGAAATCCCATCCGGAACGAGCCCCAGCGCTTGCCCTTCACGACGATCGGCGAGGACAAATCCTTCATCAGCACGAACTGGCCGCCACCCATGTCGCGGCGGTAGGTTTGCAGCAGGAACGGCTTTGTGTTCGCCGCGACCTTCTTCACCGCGCGGTCGTTGAACAGGCGGCGGTTGCGGCAATTGGCGTTGTTCCACACGGGGTCCTTGCCCTGCGGCAGGCGATAGTTGGGATTGTGGGTCGGCAGATAGCCGCCCTTCGCCCAGGCGACGCAGAACACGATGCGCGGGTCCGATTTCTGGATCGGGTCCTGGATCGCCGGCAGCACGCGGTCGGTGAAGTCGACGTAGCTGGTGAGAAATTGCTTGGGATCGGTGCCGGGAATCTCGCGATATGTCTCGTCCATGAGCTGATTGAGCGTGATCTCGCCGCGGTCGATCGCCGCCTCGAACTCGGCCGAGATGCGCTTGGCGGTGTCGACGACGGCGTGGATCAGCGGCGCGTCCGACGTCTCGACGCCGCTGTCGGTCAGGCCCTCGGAGGTGTCGAGCAGCTTCGCCACCCGCTCGTCGGCATTCCTGAGATCGCGCGAAGAGAGATCGACGCCCTTGGCAAGCTCGCTGAGCTCCGAGATCACGGTGTCGCAATGGCCGAGATTGGAGGTCGCGGCGCGCGCGACGCTGTCGATCTCCGCGCCCACGGACGCAAAGCCCTGCTGCACGCGGCTGATGATGCCGGAGATCTGCTGCGCGCCGTCGCCGGCGTTCTTGGCACGCAGCGAGGCATCGCCGCTTTCGCCGATCAGGCTGCCGATCTGGCCGTCGAGATCGCGCACGGTGTCCGAGATCTGTTGCGTAGCCTGGCGGGTCGCTTCCGCAAGGCTCTTCACCTCGCTCGCCACCACGGCGAAGCCGCGGCCGGCGCTGCCGGCGCGCGCCGCCTCGATCGTGGCGTTGAGCGCGAGCAGGTTGGTCTGCTTCGCAATCGCCTCGATCGAGCCGGAGACCTTGGCGACCTGGCTCAGCGCCGAGCCGACGGCGGCGAGCCGCGCCTCGATGCGAGCGACGGCTGCGACGAGCTCGGAGATGTGGCCGACCGCGGTCTCGACCACGTCGCGCGACTGCGCGATCTCGCCGACCGCGGTGGATGTCGTCGATTGCACCGCCTGCGACGCATTGGCGATGTCGCGATTGGCCGAGACCATCGTCTCGGCCGTCGTCTGCAGATGGTGGAACCGCTCCGACTGGCTGGCGACGCGGTTCGCGACCTCCTGGACGTTGCCGGCGATGTCGGCGAGCTCGACCCCGAGGCCGCCGATGCGATCGGCGAGCTGGTCTATGAGTCGCTCGGCCAGCGTCCGGTTGGATGCCGTGTCCATGACTGCACGCTGCACGACCGACATGTTCGAACTTCCTCCAGTCGGAGTCGCCTATCGACTCGCTAACGGCGTTCCCATTCCCATTTCAAAGCGTGATTCGTTTTAATGCTGATTCGCGCTTTGCCGTCTTGCCTGAGCGTGCACTCAAGCGCGATGACCTCAGGGTGAATTGTTATCGTGCTTTAGGTCTTTGTTTGCACATGGTCTTTTCGGAGGCGCTCCGTACTTCCCCGGGTCATGTTTCAAAGCTTGTAGGCCGTCCGGAACCCGCCCCAGTGCCGGCCCTGCAGGCGGATCGGCACGTCGATCTCGCGCATCATCACGGTGCTGCCGTTGCCCATGTCGCGCGCGTAGCTCTGCACCAGATAGGAGCGCAGATTGCGCGCGGCGGCGAGGCCCGCCGGGTCGTTGAAGATGCGCCGGTTGCGACTATTCGCTGTGTTCCAGGCGACATCGCCTGGACGCTGCGGGTGCGAATAGATCTTGTTGTGCACGGGCAGGAAGCCGTTGCGGTCGACCATGGCGCAGAACGCCATGCGCGGGTCCTTGGCCAGAAAGGCTTCCTGGAACGAGGGGAGGGCGCGGTCGGCCCAGTCGAGATATTTGGTGCGGTACTGCTGCGGACTGGTGCCGGCGATTTCCGCGTAGTCGGTGTCGAAGAGATCGTCGAGCCTGACCTCGCCGCGCGCGACCGCCTGCTCGAAGATCTTCGTCAGCGCGGCGCCCGCTTCCATGGCGCGGGTCACAAATTCCGTATTCGCCTCGTGGATCGACCAGAGCTTGTCTTCAATTTTCCCGCGCAGCTCGGCATTGGGGGATACGAACTGCGCCCGCGCACCGGCCTTGGACTGCTCGGTGACGCGCAGGCGGCAGGCGCCGACATCCTGGAGCAGGCCGTCGATGGCTTCGTGCGATGCGAGCTTTGCTGCGTCCGCGCCGCCGATCAAGACGCCGTCCATCGCAATCTCGTAGACCGGCATTGTCGCGCCCTTGATCTCGAGCTTGAGATGGCAGGGCAGCCGCTCGGTCTTGCGACGATCGTCGCTATCACTCTGCCTGAGCAGCACCGCGCAGCGCGATTTCAGCTTCTGCGCGAACGTCGTGACCGCTTTGCCGGCGCTGGAGACGCTTTCGCCATGAGCTTCCGCCGCCTTGGTGGCGGCATCGATCTCGGCGGCGCTGTCGCCGACGGATACGATGAATTGGGATGCGGTTGCCGCGTTGCCGGAGACCTCGCTGGTGGTCGCGGTCTGTTCGGCGACCGCGCCGTTGACGGTGTCGAACACCGGGCGGATCGCCTCGATCGCCTGTGAGATGCGGTGCACGGCTTCCGCCGAACCTGCCGCGTCCTTTTGCAGCGCCTCGATCTTCTTGGTGATTTCCTCGGTCGCGCCTTGGGTCTGCACCGCAAGTGCCTTCACCTCGGTCGCAACGACGGCAAAGCCTTTTCCGGCCGCGCCCGCGCGTGCTGCCTCGATGGTCGAGTTCAGCGCGAGCAGCGTGGTCTGGCGCGCGATCTGAGCGATCAGGTTGACGACGTTGCCGATCGCGGCGGAGGATTCGCGCAGGCGGTCGACATTGGCGCGGGCCTCCTGTGCGGCGGCGCTGGCAGCATCGGCGAGCTTGCCGGCCTCGCGGACCTGGGCGCCGATGCCCTGCGCCGACTGGGTGAATTTCTCTGCCGCGTTGGCAAAGGTGGTGGCGGTCGATTGCGCGGCGCTGCTGCGTCCCGTGAGCGCGTCGGTGCGCTCGCGGATGGTCGCGAGCGTGTTGGCGGTTGCCTCCGCGCCGCCGGCGACGGATTCGGCGGCGCGCTCGAGCTGGCGGATCATCGCGCCGAGCTCGAGTTCCAGAAGCTCGAGAATTTCCTTGGCCGAATCGCCCTCCGGTGCGGCAACGGGCTCGGCGACGGCTTGGGCCGCCTGCGGGAGAGCTGCGGGCGTGGCCTGTTCCGGCAGACGCTTCCGAAGTAGTCCGAGGGCCATCAGGTCACTCTTGTCGGGAGACGGGATGGGGATATTTTCACATCCCGAAATGAAGTCAGGGTTAACAGGTGCCTGACGGTGAGTGTTTATCCCTACGATAATACCTCCAAGTATGCCCTTTCATTCCGGGGGTGTCGCGGCCTATAAGGCCCGCGCTTTGATCCCTCAGCTTGCCCTGACCTTGGCTGACGATTCCTCAAGAGACCACGCATGGCCGGACATTCCCAATTCAAGAACATCATGCACCGCAAGGGGCGGCAGGATGCGCAGAAATCGAAGCTCTTCGGCAAGCTGGCCCGCGAAATCACCGTCGCGGCCAAGCTCGGCACACCCGATCCCAACATGAACCCGCGCCTGCGCGCGGCCGTGATCGCGGCGCGCCAGGAGAACATGCCGAAGGACAATATCGAGCGCGCGATCAAGAAGGCGCTCGGCAGTGACGGCGAGAACTATGACGAGATCCGCTACGAGGGTTATGGCCCCGGCGGCGTCGCCGTCATCGTCGAGGCGCTGACCGACAACCGCAACCGCGCGGCCTCCGACATCCGCTCTTTCTTCACCAAATCCGGCGGAAATCTCGGCGAAACCGGCTCGGTGTCCTTCATGTTCGATCGCACCGGCATCATCGAATATGACCGCAGCGTCGCTTCCGACGATGCGATGCTCGATGCCGCGATCGAGGCCGGCGCCGATGACGTCATCTCGGGCGAGAACGGCCACGAGATCTACGCCTCGACCGAAAGCTACCGCGATGTGGCCAAGGCGCTCGAGGCGAAGTTCGGCGAGCCGCGCAAGGCCGCGCTGATCTGGAAGCCGCAGAACACGGTCGCCGTCGACGACGAGACCGGCGAGAAGCTGCTCAAGCTGATGGACCTGCTCAACGAGCACGACGACGTCCAGAACGTCTACGCCAACTTCGAGATTTCGGACGCGCTGATGGCGAAGATGGGCGGGTAGGGCGCGCTCTCGTGTCCCGGACGCACCGCTGCGTGAAACGCTGCGGTGCAGGGCCGGGACCCACGGCGGCGCTTCTTGTGCCGGCGGCAACATGGGCCCCGGTTCAGCAGCGCACTGCTGCGCACTGCGCTGCGCCCGGGGCACGAGACCATACTTCCCCGGGGATTTTCGTTCCGTTTCTGTTTCCCCCACAGCAGCCAGCCGCTATCACTGGCCCATGACCGCGCTCCCGATTCGTCATCCCGTCCGCATCCTCGGCATCGACCCCGGCCTGCGCCGCACCGGTTGGGGCGTGATCGAGGCCGACGGCAATCGCCTCGTCTACGTCGCCTGCGGCTCGGTGGAACCGCCGGAGGGCCTGCCGCTGTCGAGCCGGTTGCTCGCGATCCATGAGGGGCTCGCTGCCGTGCTCTCCCACCACAAGCCGATGGAAGCCGCCGTCGAGCAGACCTTCGTCAACAAGGACGGTGTCGCGACCCTGAAGCTCGGCCAAGCCCGCGGCGTCGCCATGCTGGCGCCCGCAATGTTCGGCATTTCGGTGGCCGAATACGCGCCCAACCAGGTCAAGAAGACCGTGGTCGGCGCCGGTCACGCCGACAAGAACCAGATCGCAGTGATGCTGAAGATCCTGCTGCCCAAGGCCGAGCCGCCGTCGGCGGACGCCGCCGACGCCCTCGCCATCGCCATCACCCACGCCCATCACCGCCAAAGCGCCGCCCTGCGGCTGAAGGTGGTGGGCGTATGATCGGCAAGCTCAAGGGCCTGATCGATTCCTACGGCGAGGATTTCGTCATCCTCGACGTCGGCGGCGTCGGCTACCAGGTGCATTGCTCGACGCGCACGCTGCAGCATCTGCCGTCGCCGGGTGAAGCCGCGGTGCTCGCGATCGAGACCTATGTCCGCGAGGACCAGATCAAATTGTTCGGCTTTCGCACCGACCAGGAGCGCGAATGGTTTCGCCTGCTCCAGACCGTGCAGGGCGTCGGCGCCAAGGTCGCGCTCGCAGTGCTCGGTACGCTGCAGCCTTCCGATCTTGCGAATGCGATTGCGCTGCGCGACAAGGCTGCGGTGTCGCGCACGCCGGGCGTCGGCCCCAAGGTCGCCGAGCGCATCGTCACCGAGTTGAAGGACAAGGCACCGGCTTTTGCCAATGTCGACCCGGCAGTGGTGCATCTTGCCGGCACCGTCGACGACCAGCGCGCTCCGCGGCCCGTCGCGGACGCGATCTCCGCGCTGGTCAATCTCGGCTACGGCCAGCCGCAGGCGGCGGCCGCCATCGCCACGGCGTCACGCAATGCCGGCGAGAATGCGGAAACCGCGCAGCTCATTCGCCTGGGTCTGAAAGAATTGTCGAAATAGACTATCCTGCCCGGCCGCTGACTGACGAAGGAACGCATTTTCCGCCATGCTGAGCAACGAAGACAAGGAACTCATCGCCGCCGCGACAGCAGCGATCAGCCAACGTTATCGCAACGACTGGCAGGAGGTGGGGGCGGCGATGCGCACGCGCGACGGCCGCATCGTCACCGGCGTGAACATCGACGCCTATATCGGCCGCATCGCGGTCTGCGCCGAGGCGATCGCGATCGGACGCGCCATCACCGAGACCGGTGACCGCGGCATCGAGACCATCGTCGCCGTGCGCCACCCCAAGCCTGACGAGCCTGGCGATATCGCCGTCGTCTCACCCTGCGGCATCTGCCGCGAGCTGATCCACGATTACGACGCCAAGGCGCGGGTCATCGTTCCCGACAACGGCCGCGAGCCGAAGGTCGTCAGCATCGGCGAGCTGCTGCCGAACAAATACCGGCGAGGCAACGAGTGAACACCCCCTCCCGCATCGTCACCCCCGAGCGCCGTAGCGACGATGTCGGCGATACGGCGCTGCGCCCGCAATCGCTCACCGAATTCGTCGGCCAGCAGCAGGCGCGCAAGAATCTGTCGATCTTCATCGACGCGGCGCGCAAGCGCGGCGAGGCGCTGGATCACGTGCTGTTCGTGGGGCCGCCGGGCCTCGGCAAGACCACGCTGGCGCAGATCGTGGCGCGCGAACTCGGCGTCGGCTTTCGCGCCACAAGCGGCCCCGTGATCGCCAAGGCCGGCGATCTCGCCGCGCTTCTGACCAATCTCGAAGAGCGCGACGTGCTCTTCATCGACGAGATCCATCGCCTGAGCCCAGCCGTGGAAGAGGTGCTGTATCCCGCGATGGAGGATTTCCAGCTCGACCTCATCATCGGCGAGGGGCCGGCGGCACGCTCGGTCAAGATCGAGCTCGCAAAGTTCACCCTGGTCGGCGCGACCACGCGCGCCGGGCTTCTCACCAATCCGCTGCGCGATCGTTTCGGCATTCCGATCCGGCTGAATTTCTACACGGTCGAGGAGCTGGAAGGCATCGTCACCCGCGGCGCGCGCGTGCTCAACGTCGGCATGAGCCCGGACGGCGCCAACGAGATCGCGCGCCGCGCCCGCGGCACGCCGCGTATCGCCGGCCGCCTGCTGCGGCGGGTGCGCGATTTCGCCTCTGCCGCCAACGCCGACACGATCGACCGGACGATCGCCGACCATGCGCTCAGCGCGCTGGAGGTCGATGCCGCGGGCCTGGACGCCATGGACCGGCGCTACCTCTCGACGATCGCGCTGAACTATGGCGGCGGTCCGGTCGGCGTCGAGACCATGGCGGCCGCGCTGTCCGAGCCGCGCGATGCGATCGAGGACATCATCGAGCCCTTTCTGATCCAGTGCGGCTATCTCCAGCGCACCCCGCGCGGCCGTCTCCTCACCACGCACGCCTTCCGCCATCTCGGCCTCGCCGAACCCTCGCGCGATACGGCACAGTTCGGCCTGTTCGGCACGGACGAGAGCGACGACTAGTCTTATTGCGTCACTGGATCCTCATGTGAGGAGCGCGGAACGCGCGTTACCGGACGATGCTGCGCATCGCCGGGTGAACCATGAAGGCCCGGATCTTACCCGCGGCCATCCTTCGAGACGCCCGCTTGCCGCGGGCTCCTCAGGATGAGGAGCAGAATGCTTGTGAATCGAGCAGGACTAATTAGCTCGCGCCGACGTTGAACCCACCTGTTTCGTGCTCCCACTAATGCGGACGCGCGGCGATCGGGGTCGCCGCTCGCGCACATTGGCTGGAGTGGGAAGAATGGGGCTGAGTGAGCACGCAACACTGCTTGAAAGCATCGCGTCCGCACCGCAACTGCGGACGCCCGACGAGACCGAAGCGTTCCTCGATCCGATGCCGCTGGCCGAGCTGGCCTCGATGTGGTGCGCGCTTCAGCGCGTCAGCCGGCGCGACCAGGCCGGCAGCATCTGGGCGCTAAAGCTCTATTTCGATCATCTGCCGCATCGCCGGCCGCAGCGCGCGCTCGATCTCATCCTCGACGTGCTGAAGACCGAGACCGACAAGCCGACGGTGATGCAACTCAACGACAAGTTCTTGCTTGCGCTGCTCTATGCCCATGGCAACGAGGTGATCGAGCGCATCGAGCATGAGGCGAAGCACAATGCGCGGCTGCGCTGGTTGCTCGGAGGCGTGCTTTTCGGCGAGGATGAGCCGCTGATGCGTCGCATCGCCGGGATCGCCCATGAAGCGGCCTGGCACGCCGATCACCTGGCCCAGCGCACCCCGCGGGAGCCGCTCGATTGCGCCAGCATGTCGCTGTCCGAGCTGGCGCAGGCCTGGATCGAGCAATACTCCAGATCCGACCGCGACCAGGACGACAATCTGTTCGCGATCATGGATTTCGAGCGCGATTTGCGCGAGGACGATCCCGACCGGATGATCGACCTGATCCTGGAGATCCTCAAGCTGGAGTCCAATCCCGTGCTGCTGTCGCTGCTGGCGGCCGGCCCGCTCGAGGACGTGATCAGCCTGCGTACGATCGACCGCATCGAGCGCGAGGCCCGCGCCGACAGGCGATTCCATGACTTGCTCGGCGGCGTCTGGTATTACCGGGCGTCCGACGAATTGAAGACGCGTCTGGATGCGCTGGTCGGAGACAGTCGCCGTTAACGTTTCTGCTGACGATCTGCACAAACCCAACCGAATTCCGCTACAATCGCGCCCCAGTCTCTGCCCACATCACGGGTAAGGATCTCATGTTTTCTCGGCGGCGTGTCTTGCGATTGATGGGCGGGTTTGGCGCCTTTGGCGTCTCGACCGCGGCCTATGGCTTCGGCGTCGAACCGGCGCAGCTGCGAGTGACCCGCTACGACCTCTTGCCGCCGCAATGGCCCGCCGATTTCAGGCTGAAGATCGCGGTCATCGCCGATCTCCACGCCTGCGATCCCTGGATGTCGCTCGATCGGATCGAGGGCATCGTCGCGCGCACCAATGGCCTCGCCCCCGATATGACCGTCCTGCTCGGCGATTACGTCGTCAGCCAGCGCCATGTGAGGCGGGCCATTCCGGCCGGCGAATGGGCGTCGGTGCTCGGCCGCCTGAAGGCGCCGCTCGGTGTGCATGCGATCCTCGGCAATCACGATTGGTGGGACGACCGGACCGTGCAGCGCGAAGGCAAGGGGCATCCGGTTGCACGGCAGGCGCTGGAAGCCGCCGGGATTCCGGTCTACGAAAATGATGCGCAACGCCTGGTCCACGCGGGTCGTCCGTTCTGGCTCGCTGGGCTCGGCGATCAACTCGCCTATGTGCCGGCGCGGCGCTTTCGGCCCCTCCGCCGCGTTGGCGTCGACGATCTCGGCGTCACGCTCGGCAATATCACCGACAGCGCACCCGTGATCCTGCTCGCGCATGAACCGGACATCGCCGCACGCGTGCCGCCGCGCGTCGCGCTCCAGCTCTCCGGTCATACCCATGGCGGCCAGGTGCGCCTGCTCGGCTGGTCGCCGATTGCGCCGTCGGGACAGGAACTCTCCTATGGCCATGTCCGCAAGAATTGCGACATCATCGTCTCCGGCGGGCTCGGCTGCAGCCTCATGCCCTTCCGCCTCGGTGTTCCCCCGGAAATCGTGCTGGTGACGCTGGGAAATACAGGGCAGGCGGTGTCGTAGCCGCGGCTTGCGCGCTGGGCTGATTTGCGCAAAACACGAAGCTTCGACAATGAACCGAGGCTCGCGACGTGACAGCCCATCTCGACGGCGAGATCCGCAACGGCCGCCACCACATGCAGGTCCGCGTCTACTACGAGGACACGGATTTTTCCGGCATCGTCTATCACGCCAATTATCTGCGCTTCATGGAGCGCGGGCGCACCAACCATCTGCGGCTTATGGGCGCCGAGCAGCAGGCGCTGTTCGAGCAGGCCGAGACGGAAGACGCGGGCTTTGCCTTCGTCGTCCGTTCGATGCATCTGGATTTCCTGAAACCTGCGCGCATGGACGACGTGCTGGACATCGTGACCTGGCCGATTGCGGTGAAGGGCGCCTCGATCATGCTGGCGCAGGAGATCCGGCGCGGCGAGGACGTGCTGGTGAAGGCCGAAGTGCGCGTCGCCTTCATCAGCGGCGGCCGCGCGCAGCCGATCCCGAAATCGATCCGTAACCTGATGAAGGCCGATGTGATTTCGCAATGAGCCGATAGGGAGGGGGCTATCGACTTCCAAGCCTGCGAGCCTAGATTTGCGTGTCCCCAACCGATGAGGCCCCGCCATGTCGCGTCCGCCGCTTCCGCCCTTCACGAGAGAGACCGCCGCGCAAAAGGCCCGCATGGCCGAGGACGCCTGGAATTCGCGCGATCCGCAGCGTGTTGCGCTCGCCTATACCGAGGACAGCCGCTGGCGAAATCGCTCGGAGGTGTTTGGGGGCCGCGAGGCGATCGTCGCGTTCCTGACGCGCAAATGGGCGAAGGAGATCGACTACCGCCTGATCAAGGATCTCTGGGCCTTCGACGGCAACCGCATCGCGGTGCGCTTCCAGTACGAATGGCACGATGCGAGCGGCCAGTGGTATCGCTCTTACGGCAATGAGCAATGGGAGTTCGACGAGCAAGGCCTGATGAAGCGCCGCGAGGCCTCGATCAACGATATCGCTCTCGCGGAGAGTGATCGCCGCTTCCACTGGCCTGCGCCGGGGCCGCGGCCTGCGGATGTGCCGGGGCTGGGGGATAGTCCGTTCTGAGGCGTAGCGAGGAGAGATGGGCTTGGCGCGCTGCACCCTCTCCCCTTGTGGGAGAGGGTGGCTTCGCGCCGCGAAGCCGGGTGAGGGGTCTCTCTCCGCGCATGAATCTCTTGCGTTTGAATTCGCGGATAGAACCCCTCATCCGGCGCTTCGCGCCACCTTCTCCCACAAGGGGAGAAGGGAAGAGTCGCGCGCGGCGCGACCTCGCGGACTAAGGCGCCGCCCGCCTCGTCAAAAACCTCGTGATGGCGCCACCAAGCTTCGCGCTGTCCAGCGGCTCGGCGAGTGACGCTTTCGCGGTGGCGACCACGTTATCCGGCGCGTGGCCTTCGCGGAGCTCGCAGCAGACGTTGGCAAAACCCGCGTCGAATTCCGGATGCGGCTGCACCGAGAGCGTCGTGCCGTTGGCGTAGAGCAGGCCGGCATGCGGCGCGAATTCCGAGTACAGGATCGTCCGCGCGCCCTCGGGCGGCTCGATGACCTGGTCCTGGTGCGAGCAGGCGATGGCGAGCTGTTCGCCGCCGATGACGCCGTTGTCCGGGGCCACCTGATAGACGTGCCGGCCGATGCCCCAGCCCTTGTCCGACTTGCGGACCACGCCGCCGAGCGCCTGCGCGATGAGTTGATGGCCGAAGCAGACCCCGACCATCGGCGTCTTGTTGGCGTGGGCGGTGCGGACGAATTCTTCGAGCGGCGCGATCCAGTCGAGCCCGTCATAGACGCCGGCCGCCGCGCCGGTGATCAGGATCGCCTCCAACTGGCAGGGGTCGGGGAGCGCTTCGCCATCGGGAATGCTGACGACGTCGAACGCAGCTGAGGGATCCTCAGTGCGGATCATGCGTTCGAACATGTCCGGAAACGAGCCGTGGCGCTCGCGATGTTTGCGAGGGACGGCTCCGGTTTCGATGATGGTGATGCGTGCCATATGCCCTCGGTTAAGAACGGGTCCTCGGCTGGGAATGGTCCTCGGTTAAGAGATTGTGCGCGCCTGCGCAAGCTCAGTCGTCGCGCCTTGCCTCCTGTTGCGTCCCGCTCTCCAGAAGCTTGCTCTCCTTGCGGACTTCATTGAGGAAGGCCTTGGCGAGCCGCGACAGCGGCTCTGCTTCCGACCACAGCATATAGGCGACCGCGCGCGTCGTCGGCGCGAACGGCCGCACGACGAGGCCGTTGCCGCCGTTTTGTCGCGGCGAAAACGGGTCGACCACCGCAGCTCCCACGCCGGCGGCCGCGAGCACGCAGGCCGTATTGCAATAGCGCACCTCGACGGTCGGCTGGAACGGCGCACCGGCGCGGGCAAAACTGTCGCGCACGGCTTCGCCGAGCCGGGTGCCGCGCTCGAGCCCGATGAAGGGCAGGCCGACGAGATCGGAGGCGGAGATCATCGGCTGTCTGGCCAGCGGATGCTGCGGCGGCAGCACGCAGACCATCTCGCCGGTATGCACGACCTCATGTGCGATGCCGGGATGATGGGTGAGACCGAGTGCGAAGCCGAGCTCTGCGACATGGCTCAGGACGCCCTCGATGATGCCTTCGTAGCGGCGAACGTCGAAAAACACCCGCGTCTCCGGACGGCGGCGCAGGAAACCCGACAGAGCGGAGGGGATGATGCTGTAGGCGAGCGGCGGCGTCGCCACCAGCGACAGATGCCCCGAGCGGTTCTCGCGCAGATCGCGCACGCGGCTTTCGAGCTTGGCATGCAGCGCGAAGATCGCTTCGCTCTCCTTGTAGAGCGCCATCGCCTCGGCGGTGGGAAACAGCCGGTTGTTGACGCGCTCGAACAGCGCAAAGCCGGCCTGCGCCTCCATCGTCTTCAGCGCGTTGCTGACCGCCGGCTGCGACAGCGCCAGCTCGTCCGCCGCCGCGACCGTGGTGCGGTGGCGAATGACGGCACGCAGGATCTCGAGCTGGCGCAGGTTCATATAAGTCCTGATTATATACTCAGCCAAAATATCATAGCACAATGAATTGCTTTTCAACTGCCGTTTCCGCGTAATGGCCGCGGATTTGCACGCTGGATCAAAGAGTTCTGTCGCCCAATGAGGCAGCAGCGCGCACAGATTGGAGGCAGTCTTGGTTCGTGTCCTTCGCGCCGCCGCCGCCCAGATGGGGCCGACGCAAAAAGCCGATCCGCGCGCGCATACGCTTGACCGGATGCTCAAGCTTCTGGACGAGGCCGCCCGCCGCGGCGCCAGCCTCGTGGTGTTTCCCGAGCTTGCCTTCACCACCTTCTTTCCGCGCTGGCTGCTCGAAGGCGCAGCGCTCGACCATTATTTCGAGCGCGGCATGCCGAACCCGGCGGTGGCAAAGCTGTTCGAACGCGCGCGTGCGCTCCGCGTCGGCTTCTATGTCGGTTATGCCGAGCTGACGGCGGACGGTCGGCGCTACAACTGCTCCATCCTGGTCGATCGCGACGGCGAGATCCTCGGCCGCTATCGCAAGGTGCACCTGCCGGGCTCGGTCGAGCCGCGGCCGGGCGCGCGCTATCAGCAGCTCGAGAAGCGTTACTTTGAATATGGCGACCTCGGCTTTCCCGCCTTCCGCGCCGGCTCGGCCTGGGCCCATGCGATCATGGGCATGATGATCTGCAACGACCGGCGCTGGCCGGAATCCTGGCGCGTGCTGGGCCTGCAAGGCGTCGAGCTGGTCTGCATCGGCTACAATTCGGCGGCCTATGATCCCAACGGCGGCACGACGGAAGACGCGGGCCTTCGCACCTTCCATTCGACGCTGGTGACGCAGGCCAACGCCTATATGAACGCGACCTGGGCCATCTCGGTCGCCAAGGCGGGCGAGGAGGACGGCTCCGGATTGATCGGCGGCTCCTGCATCGTCGATCCCAACGGCCGCATCGTCGCGCAAGCCGAGACGCTGGCCGATGAGGTGATCGTCGCCGACCTCGACCTCGATCTCTGCCGCCAGGGCAAGGACAAGATGTTCAACTTCGCCGCCCACCGGCGGCCGGAGCAATACAGGGTGATCACCGAACGCGCCGGCGTCATCGAGCCGGCCGTTCTCGACGCGGATTGACATCAAACGGCCGGTCGCGGCGCCAGCCAAGGGAGCTGACATGACACGCCTCTCACATTTCCTCGGTTTCGCAGCATTGGCTGCCGTGACGTCCGCGCAGGCGGCCGAGCTTCCGGCGGAGATCAAGCAGGCGGGCACGTTGAAGCTCACGGTCAACTCGACCTACGCGCCGATGGAATATCGCGATCCCGCGACCAACGAACTCGTCGGGCTCGACGTCGACCTTGCAAACGAGCTCGCCAAGCGGCTTGGTGGCCTCAAGATCGTGTGGAGCGAGACGCCGTTCGCCGAGCTGATCCCCTCGCTCCAGACCAAGCGCGCCGATTTCATCATCAGCGGCATCTCGGACCGCGCCTCACGGCGTGAGACCGCCGATTTCGTCGACTATCTCACCACGGGCCCGCAGTTCTTCGTCATGGCGGAGAGCGACGCGAAGGCTGCGACGGATCTTTGCGGCAAGAAGGTCGGCACGACCCGCAGCACCAGCTTCCCGGTCGAGATCGAGAAGTGGAGCAAGCAGAATTGCGAGGCGGCCGGCAAGCCGGCGATCCAGTATGTCCCCGGCGAGAACTCGATCGACGTCCGCAACCAGCTCAAGCAGGGCCGCATCGACGCCGCCGTGCAGGGCAGCGAGACCCTGCCCTATGCGCAATCGCAGGAGGCCGGCAAATATCGCGTCGTCGGCGAGCCCTTTGCGAAGGGTTTTCAGGGCATCATGTTCCGCAAGGATGATACGGCCCTGCGCGAGGTGGTCACGGAAAAGCTCGCCGCCATGATTGCCGATGGATCCTACAAGGCTATTCTCGACAAATGGGGATTGGGCGCGAACGCCGTCGAGAAGTCCTTGATGAACGCGGCACCGCAATGAAGGCCGCGCCCGCACTCGCGGAGGGCTTTCCCGACCTGTCCGGGATGCACGTCGCGCGCGAGCCGCACTGGTTTCGCTGGCTCAGCGCGGCTCTGATCGTTCTGGTGCTGGTCGCTATTGGGCGCGCCTTTGCTGGTGGCCAGATCGAATGGTCCTACGTCAGCCGCTTCCTGACGGCGAAAGTGATTCTCGAGGGCATCGTCAACACCATGGTGATGGCCGTGCTCGCGATGACGCTCGGCATTGTCCTCGGCGTGGTCGTGGCGATCATGCGGCTGTCGCCGAACCCGGTGCTGAAGTCGGTCGCCGCCGGCTATACTTGGCTGTTCCGCGGCACGCCGCTGATCCTCCAGCTTCTGTTGTGGTTCAACCTCGCGCTGGTGTTTCCGACCATCGGCATTCCCGGCCTGTGGAGTGCGCGCGCGGTCGACGTCATGACGCCGTTCCTTGCGGCGCTGCTGGGGCTCGGCATCAACCAGGGCGCCTACACCTCGGAGGTGATGCGCGCAGGCATGCTGTCGGTCGATATCGGGCAGTATGAGGCAGCGCAGGCGATCGGCATGGGCCGGCTGCGTGCGCTGCGCCGGATCATCCTGCCGCAGGCGATGCGGGTGGTGATTCCGCCGATCGGCAACGAGTTCATTGGCCTCGTCAAGGCGACCTCGCTCGCCAGCGTCATCCAGTATCCGGAGGTGCTGCACAACGCGGAAAACATCTACTACGCCAATTCGCGCGTGATCGAGCTCCTGATCGTCGCCGGCCTGTGGTATCTCCTTGTGGTGTCGATCCTGACGCCGCTCCAGATGCTGCTCGAACGGCGCTTTGCCCGCGGCACATTGCAGTTCGCCCGATGACAAAGCCCCTCGTCGCGATCCGCTCCGTCAGCAAGCATTTTGGAGAGTTCCAGGCTCTCAGAGGCGTCTCGCTCGACGTGTGGCCCGGCGAGGTGATGTGCCTGATCGGCGCATCCGGCTCGGGCAAGACCACGCTGCTCCGCTGCGTCAACCAGCTCACGACGATCGATAGCGGCGGTATCTGGCTCGACGGCGAGCTGCTCGGCGTGCGGGAAGAGGGCGGGCGGCTCTATCGCCTGACCGAGCGGCAGATCGCGCGGCAGCGGCTGAAGACCGGCATGGTGTTCCAGCGCTTCAACCTGTTCCCGCACAAGACGGCGCTGGAGAACATCACCGAAGGCCCGGTGCAGGTGCAGGGCCGGAAATCCGACGAGGTGCGCGGTGAAGCCATCGAGCTGCTCAGGCGTGTCGGGCTTGCGGCCAAGGCCGATTCTTATCCCGCACAGCTCTCCGGCGGCCAGCAGCAACGCGTCGCGATCGCGCGATCGCTCGCCATGAAACCGATGCTGATGCTGTTCGACGAGCCGACCAGCGCGCTCGATCCGGAACTCGTCGGCGAGGTGCTCGCGGTGATGAAGGAGCTCGCGCAAAGCGGCATGACCATGATGGTGGTGACGCACGAGCTCGGCTTTGCCCGCGAGGTCGCCGATCGTGTCGTCTACATGGACCAGGGTGCGATCGTCGAATCCGGGACGGCGTCGGACGTGCTCGGCGCGCCGCGCGAGGCGCGCACCAAGGCTTTTCTCTCGGCGGTGATATGAATGGGGGCGTTTCGATGATGAGAGTGTTGGTTGCGGCGGCATTGGTTTGTGCGACAACGGCATCAGTGATGGCGATCGAACTGCCGCCTGAAATCGCCAAACGGGGCAGCATCAAGGTCGCGGTGGTGCCGAACTATCCGCCGATGGAGTTCCGCGATCCCGCCACCAACGCGCTCTCCGGCTTCGACGTCGACCTCGGCGAGGCGCTCGGCCGCAAGCTCGGCGTCAAGATCGAATGGCAGGAGACCAGTTTCGCCGAGTTCATGCCGTCGATTTCGACAGGCCGGGTGGATGCCATCCTGTCGGGCTTCACCGACTATGCGAGCCGGCACGAGATCGCGTCCTTCGTCGATTATTTGCGCAGCGGTCCAAAATTCTTCGTGCAGCAATCCCGCGCAGCCGAGTTCAAGGACATGGCCGCGCTGTGCGGCAAGAAGGTCGGCGCCAGCCGCCGCACCATGTTCCCGGCCGAGATCGCGGCATGGAGCGAGAAGAATTGCGGCAGCAACCCGATCCAGTTCGTCGGCACCGATGGCTCGGCCGATGCGCGCACGCAGCTCAGGCAGGGCCGCATCGACGCCGCCGTGCAGGGCAACGAGACGCTGCCCTATATCATGGACCTTGAGCCCGGCACCTATGCGCCGGTCGGCGACGCCTTCGCGACGCAGTTCACGGGCATCGCCTTGCCGGTCAAGGAGAAGGCGTTGCAGCAGGCGATCGTCGAGGCGATCGATGCGCTGATCGCGGACGGCACCTATCGTGCGCTGCTGGCGAAATGGAAACTTAACGACAACGGAATAGAGAAGGCGACCATCAATGCTGGACAGTAAGGCACTCCAGAGCATCCCGCTCGTCCCGGCGAACACGGCCGATCCCGCCCCGAACTATCCCTGGCCGAAGCCGTACACGTCCGCGATGTTCCTCTCCTTCGATGTGGACGCGGAGAGCGCGTGGACGAGCAAGGACGCCGTGCATGCGCAGCGCCTGATCACCATGAGCTATGGCGGCTACGAGGCGCGCGTCGGCACGCCGAAGCTGCTCGAGCTGCTCGACCAGCTCGATCTCAAGGCGACGTTCTTCGTCACGGGATGGTCGGTCGATGCGCATCCGGCGATGGCCGAATCGATCCTCAAGGCTGGCCACGAGATCGGCCATCACGGCTATCATCACCTCCTGCCCGATCCCGGCGATCCCTGGATCGAGGAGGAGCTGGAGCGCGGTTTTGATGCGCTCAAGCGCCGGCTTGGCGTCAAGCCGATCGGCTACCGCGCGCCCTATGGTGAGTTCACCGAGGAGCTGCGCGCAGCTCTCGTGCGTCACGGCATCGCCTATACTTCCTCGTTCCGCGACGACGTGCGGCCCTATCGGCATCGTCTCGCCGACGGCAAGCCGGGCACGATCGAGCTGCCGGTGACCGCGAGCTATGACGACTGGATGCATGGCCTCTCCGCCCGCTTCAGCCCGCGTTCCATCTTTCCCAAGGAGCACGTGCTCTCGATCTGGAAGGACGAGCTCGACGAGGTCAGGGATTGGGGCGCGATGGTGACGACCGTGCTGCACCCGCAATGCAGCGGCCGTCCCATGCGACTTCGTCTGTTGCGCGAATTCCTGACCCACGCAAAATCCTGTCCCGACCTCTGGATCACCACCGGCGAAGCCATCGCCGCCAACTTCCAGCACCACGAGGCAGCGAAGCGCTGAGCCAAGCATGACCCGCCGTCGCATCCTGACGATCAACCCGAACTCCTCCGCGGCGGTCACGGCGGCGATCGATGAGGCCGTCGCACCACTCAGGATCGCCGGTGGGCCGGAGATCGTAGTGGTGGGGCTGGCCGAAGGCCCGCCCAGCATCACCTCGCAGCGCGATGCCGACAGCGTCGTCATGCCACTCGTGAGCCGCGTCGCGCGCGAGGATGCCGACGCCTTCGTGCTCGCCTGCTTCAGCGATCCCGGGCTGCATGCGGTGCGCGAGGCGGCCGGCGGCCGCCCGGTGATGGGCATTGCCGAATGGGGCATCCTGCGCGCGCTGACGCTCGGCGAGCGGTTTGGCATCATCGCGCTGTCGCCGCAGAGCATTCGCCGCCAGCAGCGCATGGTGCGGCAGATGGGCGTGGATGGTCGCTATGCCGGAAGCTGGTCGGTCGGCGCGAGCGCGGCGGAAACTGCGAGCGCCGATATCCGCGGGCGCCTGATCGAGGCGGGCCGCGCGCTGGTCACGCAAGTCCGCGCCGACGTCGTCGTGATGGGTTGCGCCGGCATGGCCTCGCATCGCGCCGCGATCGAGGACGCTATCGGCGTTCCCGTGGTCGAACCGGCGCAGCAGGCGGTCGCCGCGGCCATCGGCGCGGTGTTGTTGAAAGCATGAAAGGCGGACGATGCATTTTGATCTCCTGATCCGGAACGGCACCTGCGTCACGCCCTGGGGCGAGGAAGCCGCTAACGTCGGCATCTCCGGCGGGCGCATCGCGACGCTGTCCGCGACCACAGCCGACACGGCCGATCAGGTCATCGACGCCAGCGGCCTTCACGTCCTGCCGGGCTTGATCGACAGCCACGTCCATCTGCGTGATCCCGGCGATGCGGCGGTCGAAACGCTCGGCACCGGCACGCGCGCCGCCGTGCTCGGCGGCATTGCGACCCTGTTCGATATGCCCAACACCAATCCGCCGATCGTCGATCAGGAGCGGCTCGACTGGAAGCGCGGCTACGCGGAAGCGCAGAGCTTTTGCGACATCGGCCTCTACATCGCCGGCGCCAAGACCAATATCGGCGAGCTCGCGCATCTCGAAAGCGAGCATGGCGTATGCGCGATCAAGGTGTTCGCCGGCTCGTCCACGGCGTCGCTGCTGGTCGAGGACGATGAGCATCTGGAAAAGCTGATGCGCGCGGGGCGCCGCCGCATCGCCTATCACAGCGAGGACGAATATCGCCTCCAGGCCCGCAAGCCGATGTTTTCGCGCGGCATGCCGCATCGCTCGCACATGGAGTGGCGCGACGAGGAATGCGCCTTCCTCGGCACCCGCCGCCTGATGGCGCTGGCGCGCAAGACCGGCCGGCCCGCGCACATCCTCCACGTCTCCACCGCCGAGGAGCTGAATTATTTGCGCGACCATCGCGATGTCGCGACCGTCGAGGTCCTGGTCAATCATCTGACGCAAGTGGCGCCGGAGTGTTACGACACGCTGAAGGGCTTTGGCGTGATGAACCCGCCGATCCGCGGCGAACGTCATCGCGAGGCGAGCTGGGCCGCGGTGCGCGACGGCATCGTCGACACCATCGGCAGCGATCACGCGCCGCATTCGCGCGCCGCCAAGGAATTGCCGTGGCCGGACTGCCCGGCCGGTCTCACCGGCGTGCAGACGCTCGTCCCCGTGATGCTCGATCACGTCAATGCCGGCCGGCTTTCTCTGTCGCGGATGGTCGATCTGATGGCCGCCGGTCCCGCGCGGGTCTACGGTCTCGTTGGCAAAGGGCGGCTCGCCGCCGGCTACGACGCCGACGTCACGCTGGTCGACATGAAGGCGAAGCGCACCATCGAGGACTCCTGGATCGTCTCGCCCTGCGGCTGGACGCCTTTCGCGGGCAAGAAGATCACGGGCTGGCCGGTTGCCACCATCGTGCGTGGCCACACCGTCATGCGTGACGACGAGGTGCAGGGCGCCCCAATCGGCCGTCTCGCGCGCTTTGCGTCCTAGGAGTCTTGTTCGATGCTGATCACTCGCCGTTCCCTGCTCAAGGCCGCTGCTGCCGCGCCGGCTCTCTCGCTGCCGGGGATATTACGCGCCGAGGAGCAGACCACGCTGCGCTTCATCCCGGTGATCGATCTCGCTTTCGTTGACCCGATCTATTCGACGGCACAGGTCTCGCGCAATCACGGCTTCATGGTCTACGACACGCTCTACGGCATGAGCGCCTCGCTCCAGGTCTCGCCGCAGATGCTGTCGGGCCATGTCATCTCCAATGACGGGCTCCAGTGGGACCTCACCCTTCGCGACGGCCTGTTCTGGCACGATGGCGAGCGCGTACTGGCGCGCGATTGCGTCGCGAGCATCCGCCGCTGGGCGGCGCGCGACGGCTTTGGCGGCGAGCTGATGGAGGCGACCGACGAGCTGCTTGCAGCCGACGACCGCACCATCCGCTTCCGCCTCAAGCGTCCGTTTCCGCTATTGCCGCAGGCGCTCGGCAAGGCCGCGATCAATGCCTGCTTCATGATGCCGGAACGGCTGGCAAGCCAGGATCCGTTCAAGCCGCTGACGGAGGTGATCGGCAGCGGTCCGTTCCGCTATCTCGCCGACGAGCGCGTGCAGGGCGCGCGCAACGCCTATGCCCGCTTCGACCGCTACCAGCCGCGCAGCGACGGCAAGCCGGATTGGACCGCAGGTCCCAAGATCGTACACTACGACCGCGTGGTCTGGACCACGACTCCGGACGCCGGCACCGGTGTCGCCGCGCTCCAGACCGGCGAGCAGGACTGGCAGGAAACCACACCGCACGACCTGTTGCCGGTGATCAAGGCGGCCGGCGACATCGAAACGCGCGTGCTCGATCCTCGTGGCTACACCTGCATGCTGAGGCTCAATCATCTCCAGCCGCCGTTCGACAACCCCGCGGTTCGCCGGGCATTGCTGGGTGCGATCGACCAGTCGTCGTTCATGACCGCGGTCGCGGGCACCGATCCCGCCTATCAGGTCTCGCCGATCGGGTTCTTTGCGCCGGGCACACCGATGGCGAGCGAGGTCGGGCTCGACGTCTTCCGAGCCCCGCGCGACTACGCCAAGGTCAGGGCCGACCTGAAGGCAGCCGGGTACAATGGCGAGAAGATCGTGCTGCTCGTGCCCACCAATTCGCTCGCGCAGCGCCCGCTCGGCGAGATCGCCGCCGACACGCTGCGCAAGGCCGGCATGAACGTCGAATATGCCGCGCTCGATTTCGCCGTCGTGTTGCAACGGCAGTTGAAGAAGGAGCCGATCGGGCAGGGCGGCTGGAGCGCGGCGGTTGGCAACTGGCAGGGCATCGACTGGCTCAATCCCGCCGGCAACACCAACTTGCGCGGCGAAGGCAAGGTCGCCGGCTGGTACAAGAGCGAGAAGATGGGCGGTTTGCGCAGCCAGTGGCTGGCCGCATCCGAGCTTGCCGAGCAGCAGCGCATCTGCCGCGAGATCCAGGCGCTGGCCTTCGAGGAGATCCCTTATCTGCCGATCGGGCTGTACAAGCAGCCGACCGCCTATCGCAAGTCCATCACCGGCATTCTCGACGGTACCGCCGTCTTCTGGAACGTACGCCCCGCATGAGCACGATCGCAATCTTCGGCAGCTATGTGCTGTCACGTAAGGACGGCGCGCAGGACGTCTTGCGCGATCATTGGGTTCTGGTCGAGGGCAAGAGGATCGCTGCGGTCACGCGCGACAAGCCGCGCGCCGATCAGGTCTATGACCGCCCCGGCCGCTTCATCCTGCCGGGCCTGTTGAACCTGCATAATCACTGTTTCAGCGAGGCGGTAGCGCGCAGTCATACCGAGGACGGCAACGGCCGTCGCAACAACCAGAGCATTGTCTACACCGTGCTTCTGCCGCTGACCAAGCGCGGCGCCGACCTGTTGTCGCCGGAAGAGCGTCTCGCCGTCGCGCGGCTCGGCATTCTCCAGCTCCTGAAGGGCGGCGCCACCACCGTGATGGAGCCGTTCCGCAACTCCATTCCGGAAATGTTCGATGCCGCCGAGGAGATGGGCATCCGCTTCTATGGTGCGCCTTATCTGTTCTCGACATCGGACGCCAAGGCCGGTCCCGACGGCGTGGTCCGCTACGCCGGCGATGATGGCGCAGCGGATCTGGCGACATGGGACGCGCTCTATCAGCGCTGGAACCGCCGCGGCGAAGGGCGCATCGGTCTTGCGATGAGCCCGCACGCGACCGACACCTGCGGGCCGGATCTGCTGAGGGCGTGTGCGGCGCGCGCGCGCGAGCTTGGTGTCTCCATCACGACGCATCTGGCGCAGAGCCGCGCGGAGGTCGAGACCATCGGCACGCGCTATGGCGGTCGCACGCCGGCGGAATATCTGGATTGGCTCGGCCTCCTTGCGCCGGACCTGCTCGCCGCGCACTGCATCGCCAGCACCGATAACGATCTGAAGCTGATGGCTGCGCGCGGCGCGACCGTGCTGAACTGCCCGCGCGTGTTCGCGCGCGCCGGCGTGACTGCGGCATTCAGTCGCTTCGCCGGCCATGGCGTACGCACCGTGGTCGGCACCGACGGCTACAACATGGACCTGCTCGGCGAGCTCAACGCCGCCTCGCTCATCTCCAAGACGTCGTCGCAGCGCGCCGATGTCGCGAATTCCCCCGAGCTGATCGAGTCGATCACGGCAACCGCTGCTGACACAATCAAGCGGCCCGATCTCGGCCGGATTGCGCCGGGCGCGACCGCCGATCTCACCGTCGTCGATCTCACCCATCCGCATTTGCAGCCGCTCTTTGATGCCAGGCGCGCATTGGTCGCGCTCGCCAACCGCGCCAATATCGATCAGGTGGTCGTCGATGGTCGCGTGCTGATTGATGCCGGCCGCTACGTCCATGGCGACGAGGCCGCGATCACGTCGCAAGGCGCAGCCGCAATCGGGAAGATCTGGGATCTGCCGGAGGCGCAGGCGGCCTTCAACGGCTGAGCTGCGCGCAGCCTTAGCTATCGCATAGGTGCCCGGCGAAAAGGCCGGGCGCATTGCCATCGGTGCAGTCGATGGCATAGAAATTGCTGAATATTTGAGCCCAACCGGTCGATCAGCACGGAGACATTGGAATGCTTGAGGGAGCCGAAGTGCGGCTTGCCGTCGACATCGGAGGAACGTTCACCGATATCGTGCTGGATGTAGGGTTGGATCGCAAGACGCGTAAGGTGCTGACGACGCCGACGCGTCCCGAGCAGGCGGTGCTCGACGGCATGCGTCTCATTCTCACTGACGCTCACGCGCATATCAGCGACATCGACGTCTTCATTCACGGCACGACGCTGGCGACCAACGCCATCATCGAGCGCCGTGGCGCGAAGATCGCGCTGATCGCCACCGAAGGCTTTCGCGATGTGCTCGATATCGGCACCGAGAGCCGCTACGATCAATACGATCTCACCATCGACAAGCCGAAGCCGCTGGTGCCGCGTTCCCTGCGCTTCACCGTCCCCGAGCGTGTCGATGCGCATGGCGCGGTGCGGTTGCCGCTGGATGAGGCCGCGGTACGCGCGCTGGCGCCGAAATTGCGTGCCCAAAATGTCGAAAGCGTCGCCATCGCCTTCCTGCACTCCTACGCCAATCCCGAGCATGAGCGGCGCACGGCCGCGATTCTCGAGCAGGAGATGCCTGGTATCTCCGTGACGATGTCTTCGGCGGTGTGCCCCGAGATCCGCGAGTATGAGCGCACCTCGACCGCGGTCGCCAATGCCTATGTGCAGCCTTTGATCGATGGCTATCTCGTACGCATGGCCGAGGCGCTGACGGTCGAGCAGTTCCGCGGCGCGATCTATCTCGTGACCTCCGGCGGCGGCGTCACCTCGATCGAGACGGCGCGGCGCTTTCCGGTGCGCCTCGTGGAGTCCGGTCCCGCCGGCGGCGCGATCTTCGCGGCGCAGATCGCGGCGCGGCTCGGCGAGAGCAGGGTGCTCTCCTTCGACATGGGCGGCACCACGGCAAAAATCTGCCTGATCGAGAAGTATCAGCCGGAGACCTCACGCGTGTTCGAGGTCGATCGTGCCGCGCGCTTTTTGAAGGGCTCGGGCCTGCCGGTGCGCATTCCCGTGATCGAGATGGTCGAGATCGGCGCCGGCGGCGGCTCGATTGCGCGGATCGATGCGATGAAGCGCGTGACCGTTGGGCCCGAGAGCGCGTCGTCTGAACCGGGCCCTGCCTGCTATGGCCGCGGCGGCGCGCGGCCTGCGGTGACCGATGCGGACGTCGCACTCGGCATGATCGATCCCGATGCCTTTGCCGGCGGTACGATCAAGCTCGACCCCGAACTGTCGAAAGCGGCGTTGCTACATGACGTCGGTGAGGCGCTGGGCCTGTCGGCGGAGAACGCCGCCTTTGCGGTGCACGAGGTCGTCTGCGAGAACATGGCGAGCGCGGCGCGCGTGCACGCGGTCGAGCGTGGCGCTGTGGTCGGCCAGCACACGCTGATCGCCTTCGGCGGCGCCGCGCCGCTGCATGCCGCACGCGTCGCCGAGAAAATCGGTGTCTCCCGGGTGATCGTGCCGTCGAATGCCGGCGTCGGCTCGGCCGTCGGGTTTCTGGCCGCGCCCATCGCCTATGAGCTGGTGCGCAGCCGCCATGTCCGGCTCGACGATTTCGATACCGCGGCGGTCTCGGATCTCCTGCAGGAGATGGCGACCGAGGCGCGGGCGTTGGTCGAGCCCGGTGCTGCCGGCGCGCCGGTCCGTGAGCGTCGCGCCGCGTTCATGCGCTATGTCGGCCAGGGCCATGAGATCACGGTCGAGCTGCCGAACCGGCCGCTGACCGCGGCCGATCTCGCGGGCCTGAGAAAATCTTTCGAGACCGATTATGCCGCGATGTTCGAGCGGCCGATTCCGGGCGCTGCGATCGAGGTGCTGAGCTGGTCGGTGCTTGCGACCACCGAGCCGCGCAATCCACCGGTCGTCGATGCCGTTGCACGCAAGCCGGCCGGCAAGGCATCCGGCAGCCGAAAGTTCTTCGATGGAAGGGCAGGGCGCCTGGTCGAAATCCCCTTGTACCGCCGCGAGGACATGGAGCTGGGGGCGACCATCGCCGGCCCTGCCGTGATCGCGGAGGACGAAACCTCGACATTCGTCTCGACGAGCTTTGACGCCCACATCGACGGTGCCGGCTGCATCGTCATGGAACGAAAGGCGGCGTGACCATGAATAGCGCAAGCACCAGCCTGATCGACCTTCAGATCATGTGGCATCGGTTGATCGCGGTGGTGGAAGAGCAGGCGCAGGTTCTGCTCCGCACCGCCTTCAGCCCCATCGTGCGTGAATGCGGTGATCTCTCCGCCGGCGTGTTCGACCTCAGGGGCCGCATGCTGGCGCAGGCCGTGACGGGCACGCCGGGTCATGTCAACTCGATGGCGGAATCGGTCAAGCACTTCGTCGCGCATTTTCCGCTGGAGACGATGAAGGAGGGCGACGCCTACATCACCAACGATCCCTGGATGGGCACCGGCCATCTCAACGACTTCGTCGTCACCACGCCCTGCTTCAAGAACGGCAAGCTGGTCGCGCTGTTCTCCTGCACCAGCCATCTGATGGACATCGGCGGCATCGGCTTCGGGCCCGACGCCACCGACGTCTTCATGGAGGGGCTCTACATTCCGATGCTGAAGCTGATCGACCAGGGCGTCGTCAACGAGACACTGATGGCGATGATCCGCACCAACACGCGGCTGCCGATCGACACCGAGGGCGACACCTATTCGCTCGCCGGCTGCAACGATGTCGGCTGCGAGCGCCTGGTGGAGATGATGACCGAGTTCGGCATCGACACGCTCGATGAGCTCGGCGACTACATCTGCGACCGATCGCGCGAGGCCGTGCTTGCCGAGATCGCGAAGCTGCCGAAGGGAAGCTGGCGCAACACCATGGTCGTCGACGGCTATGATGCGCCGGTGACGCTATCGGCGATGCTGACGACCTCGGAGAAAGGCATTCACGTCGATTTCACCGGCACTTCGCCGGCCTCGAAGTTCGGCATTAACGTGCCGCTCTCCTACACCACCGCCTACACCGTGTTCGGCCTCGGCTGCGTCGTCGCCTCGGAGATTCCCAACAATGCCGGCTCGCTCTCGCCGCTGACGGTGTCGGCGCCATCAGGCGCGATCCTCAATGCGCCAAAACCTGCGCCGGTGGCTTCGCGCCACGTCATCGGCCAGATGCTGCCGGACGTCGTGTTCGGCTGCCTGCGCCAGATCATCCCCGAGCGTGTTCCGGCCGAAGGCACCTCATGCCTGTGGAACCTCAACGTGCGCGGACAGACGCGTTCCGGCGCCGGCGGCAACTATGGATTCTCGATGGCGGTGACCAGCAATGGCGGTACCGGCGCGCGTTTTGCCAAGGACGGGCTGTCGGCAACCGCCTATCCGAGCGGGGTGCGCGGCACGCCGGTCGAGATCGCGGAGACGCAGACGCCGCTGATCTTCTGGCGCAAGGAGCTGCGGCCGGATTCCGGCGGCGCGGGCCGCACCCGCGGTGGTCTCGGCCAGATCATCGAGGTCGGCAGCGGTGTCGACGCGCCGTTCGACATTCTGGCCGCGTTCGACCGCATCGATCATCCGCCGCGCGGCCGCGATGGCGGCCGTGACGGCGAGGCTGGCTATGTCGGCTTGAAGTCCGGCAGGAAGATGCGCGGAAAAGGCTTTCAGCAGGTGCCGTCGGAGGACCGCCTCGTCGTGATGACGCCCGGCGGCGCCGGCATCGGCGATCCCCGGGAGCGCCAGCGGGCGCGCGTGCAGGAGGACGTCGAGAGCGGGCTGGTGTCGTCAGAGAACGCGACTGCGATCTACGGACTCGACGACATCGCATCGTGATCTGAGTCTCAGGACCCGCCACCCGGCTCCAGCGCTTCGCCCATCTCCAGCGGATGCGCCATGGTCTCGTGCAGCGCGGTGCGATCGAGTTCGCCCTCGGACATGCTGATCACGACGCAGGCGACGCCGTTGCCGATCAGATTGGTCAGCGCGCGGCACTCGCTCATGAACTTGTCGATGCCGACCAGGATCGCGATCGACTGGACCGGGATGTCGGGCACGATGGAGAGCGTCGCTGCCAGCGTGATGAAGCCGGCGCCGGTCACGCCCGAGGCGCCCTTGGATGTGATCATGGCGATTCCCAAAATGCCGAGCTCCTGCCAGATCGTGAGGTTGGTGTTGGTCGCCTGGGCCAGAAACAGGATCGCCAGCGTCATGTAGATGTTGGTGCCGTCGAGGTTGAAGCTGTAACCGGTCGGGATGACGAGGCCGACCACGGAGCGCGAAGCGCCGAGATGCTCCATCTTCTGGATCATCTGCGGCAGCACCGTTTCCGACGATGACGTGCCGAGGACGATCAAGAGCTCGTCCTTGATGTAGGCGATGAAACGCAGGATCGAGAAGCCGGCGACCCGCGCGATCGCGCCGAGCACGATCAGCACGAACAGGATGCTGGTGAGATAGAACGTACCGATCAGCGCCACGAGGTTGAGCAGCGATCCGAGGCCATAGGCCCCCACCGTGAAGGCCATCGCGCCGAACGCGCCGATCGGGGCGACGCGCACGACGATGCGGATGATGCCGAAGAACATCTTTGCGGCCTTGTCGACGGCGTCGACGATCGGCTCGCCGGCCTTGCCGAGGAACGCGATCGAAAACCCTGACAGGATCGAGATCAGCAGCACCTGGAGGATGTCGCCGCGTGCGATCGCACCGATATAGCTGTCCGGGATGATCGCCATCAGATGGGCGACGATGCCCTCTTCCTTGGCCTTGGTGACGTAGGTCGCCACCGACTTCGGATCGATCGTGGAGGGATCGATGTTGAAGCCGTGGCCGGGCTGGAGCACCTCGCCGACGAGCAAGCCGACCGCGAGCGCGACCGTCGAAACCGTCTCGAAATAGACCAGCGCCTTCAGCCCGACCCGGCCGACCCGCTTGAGGTCGCCCATCGAGGAGATGCCGTGCACCACGGTGCAGAAGATCACCGGCGCGATCATCATCTTGATCAGCGCGATGAAGCCGTCGCCCAGCGGCTTCAGCTCCTTGCCGAGATCGGGGTTGAAATAGCCGACCAGGATTCCGAGCGCGATCAGCACCTGGACGTAGAGAATCTTGTACCAGGGTTGATGACGACGATGGACGGCGGGCGGCATCGCGACTGACGTCATGGGGTGCCCCGGATTGCATTGCAGGTCGGCGCCTTTTCATCATGGGCCGTCCGGGGCAGGGCCGATAATCACAATTTCGTCGGCAAGCGCGGGCCGCAGCGCAGCATCATCATGCGCGTGTCCATCTGGCAAAGCCGATCGAAGCAGACTACATCCTTATGAATGGCAAAACGTCCACTCGAAGATTTCGTCGCCCGGCACCAGCGTCTCTTCGTTCTGACCGGGGCAGGCTGCAGCACCAATTCCGGCATTCCCGATTATCGCGACAGCCAGGGCAACTGGAAGCGAACCCAACCGGTCAACTACCAGGCCTTCATGGGTGATGCGCGCACGCGGCAGCGATACTGGGCGCGCAGCCTGATCGGCTGGCGGCGGTTCGGCCAGGCCATGCCGAACGATGCGCATCATGCGCTGGCTCGCCTCGAGGCGAACGGGCAGTGCGAGATGCTGCTGACCCAGAATGTCGACCGACTGCATCAGTCGGCGGGCCACCGGCAGGTGATTGATCTGCACGGCCGGCTCGATCTCGTCCGTTGCATGGGCTGCGGCGAGAAGACGCCGCGCAACGAATTCCAGCGCTCCCTCGGCCGCGCGAATGCTGCCTGGCTCTCGCTCGATGCCGCGGATGCGCCCGATGGCGATGCCGATCTCGATCACGAGGATTTTTCGACGTTCGACGTGCCGGCTTGCCAATCCTGCGGCGGTGTCCTCAAGCCCGATGTCGTGTTCTTCGGCGAGAGCGTGCCGCGCGAGGTCGTCGCATCCGCGCAAGAACATCTGGAGCAGGCCGACGCCCTGCTGATCGTCGGCTCGTCGCTCATGGTCTATTCCGGCTTTCGCTTCGTGCAGATGGCGGCACGCAAGAACATTCCGATTGCCGCGGTCAATCTCGGACGCACCCGCGCGGACGATCTGTTGACGCTGAAGGTTGAGGAGCGCTGTGAAGCTGCGCTTGCCTTCCTGCTGTGAGCCACCGCGAGTAAACTGTCGATCGCGGTTGGATTAGTTAATCTCGCTGAGATAGTCAGTGCCACTGACATTCGCGTTCGGCGCGCATTCCCCGATTGCACTCCGCGCGATCCGGCGTACTCTATGCCCGCGAGCGGGAGCAACAGCAGCCAATCCAACAGACCAACCTCCTTGGGCGATGGGCGCCGAGAGAGATGGAAAGCTGTCGCCGACTCATCTGAAGGAGACCAACCGACACCGAACCGGGCTGCCAGCGTCCGTCGCAAGGACGTTCGCGAGACATTGTCAAGAAACACATAAGCGGGAAGGAACTGCACATGAAGACGTGGTGGTGCTATTCTGGTCTGCCTCTTGTCGTTGGTGCGGCACTCATGGTGTCGCCGGCCTTGGCCCAAACCGTGGACACTGCGCGCATCGACGCCGCCGGCCAGAACGACTGGCTGACCTATCACGGTTCCTACAAATCCTATCACTACAGCCCGCTCGCCCAGATCAATGCGGGCAATGTCGGCAATCTGGGCGTTGCCTGGATCCACATTCCGGGACGGTCGACGCGCGGCCTGCAATCCATGCCACTCGTGGCCGATGGCGTGCTCTATTACTCGGGTTCCTACAGCAGGGTGTTTGCGTTGAACGGCGCGACCGGCGAGGTGATCTGGAACTTCTTTCCTGAGCTCGATGAGGCGCTCATCAACAGGCAGACCCATTCTCCTTACAATCGCGGCGTAGCGATTGGTGAAGGCAAGGTCTTTGTCGGCACGATGGACGGCCGGCTGTTCGGGTTGGATATGAAGTCGGGCAAGGTCCTCTGGGAGACCAAGCTGATCGACTCGCAAAAGCTCACGGTCGGATTCACCGGTGCGCCGCTTTATGCGAAGGGCACCGTGATCATCGGCGCGCAAGGTGGAGAGTGGCCGGGCCGCGGCCCGATCTTCGCCGTCGATGCCACCACGGGCAAAAAGAAATGGGAATTCCTGACGGTAGCCGGCACCGATGAAGCCATGAAGACGTGGGGAAATGATTCGTGGCGTACCGGCGGGGGTGGCGGCTGGATGCCGGGCACCTACGACTCCGAGACCAACACCATCCTTTGGGGCACCGCCAATCCGGCGCCGCTCTACGACTGGTCGGGCAAGGATTACAAGACGCAAGGTGCGCGTCCCGGCGACAATCTCTACACGAGCTCTGTGATCGGTCTCGATCTCGATAGCGGCAAGCTGAAATTCTATCATCAGGAGCTGCCGCACGACGGTTGGGACTTTGACAGCGCCGTCGGGGAATTCGTCATGCTCGATCGCGACGGCCAGAAGCTTGTGGTGCATCCGAACAAGAGCGGCTACATCTTCGTCTACGATCGCAATCTCGGTTTGAAGAACGTCTGGCGGATTACCGAGAACAGCAATTTCGTCAAGAACATCGACCCAAAGACCGGTGAACTGATCGGCCGGCGTGACTTTGCCGCGGGAAAGGTCGACGAGCCGCTGTGCCCGCACATCTCCGGCGGCGTCAGCTTCAATTCTGGCTCCTACAATCCGAAGACGGGCCTCTACTACAAGCTCGGCCAGGAGTGGTGCATGACCCTCGAGGTCATGAAGACGACGCCGGTGGTCGCCCCGCAAGCGCAGCTCAATATCGGGGCCGATTTCAAAATTGCGCCTCCTCCAGGCGGGGAGATCTATGGTCATCTCGACGCGCGCGACCCGGTGACTGGTGCCAAGAAGTGGGAGGTCCGTTTCCCCGAGCCGCCGCTCGCGAGCGTCCTGTCGACCGCAGGCAATCTGGTGTTCGTGCCTGACTCGCGCGGTATCATTCATGCCTACGATGCCGAAAGCGGGACCGAGCTGTGGAATCACTCTGACGGCACCGGCCATCAGGGTGGAATCATCAGCTACTCCGCTGGCGGTAAGCAGTATATCGCGGTGACTGCGGGCTTTGGCGGCATGGCGTCGGATGATTATGCGCCGACCTTCGGCGGCGTTTACAAGAGCATGCCGCGCGACGACGGCGCGCTCATCGTTTACAGCTTGAAATAGGCCTTTTCGGACGGTTGAGCGGGGAGCGGGCACAAGCCCGCTCCCCGTGCGTTGGGACGGACAGAGGGGTAGATGGAACATAAACAAAATGGAGTTCCGCCCCATGAGATTGAATTTGCCGGTGCTGTGGACGGCGGTGCTGTCCACGTGCTTCGCGTGTGCTATGCCCGCATCCGCGCAACAGGCTTCTCCGGCGCCGCGCAACGAGGAATTCGATGCCAGGCAACTGTTCGCAACGACGTGTGGCTGGTGTCATTCCGATGGGGGGCGCGCGGCCGGCAAGGGGCCGCAGCTCATGAATACGGCTCGCGACGACGATTATCTTCGCGACCGCATCAGGCATGGCAAGTCTGGCGCGATGCCTGCGTTCGGCGAGACCTTCAGCGACGCGCAGATCGACGAGATCATAAAGTATATCCGACAATTGAAGCCGCACGAGGGGTGAGGCGGCGAAGTCCAAGCTTGGTCCGAGAACACGAGGCCTTCGGATGAAGATGATCCTCTCGCTCATGGTCGGTGCTGCCGTTGTGCTCTCGGCAGCGGCGCAGGCGGGGGCGCGAACCCTGGAGGCGATCCGCTCATCCGGCGAGCTCGGGCTGTGCGCCCATCCCAACTCGCTTCCTTTCGCCAGCAAGGCTGGCGATCCTCCCGGATTTCAGGTCGAATTGGGACAGGCACTGGCACGCGAGCTCGGCGTCTCGCTGAGGCTCGACTTGATCATCACGCAGTATCAGATGCGCAGCGCTGCCTGCGATGTCCTTCTCGACGTCATCGCCGACCGTGAGGCGCAAGGCGAAACCCGTCTGCGCATTTCGAAGCCGTATTACCGCACGGGCGTCGCGCTGGCGGTGCCGTCCTCGAGCACGCTCAGCTCGTTCAAGAGCCTGAACGAGCACACCAAGGTTGGGGTGCAGGTCGGCTCCGTCGCCGCCATGATCATCGGCCAGCGCCGCGTGCCGACGTCGACCTTCGGCTTCGAGAGCGACAGCCTCGACGCTCTCTCGCACGACGAGCTCGACGCTGCCGCCGTTACGCCGACGGCGGCGAGCTATTTTAACCTCACGCATCCGGAGAAGCCGCTTCGGATCCTCGCTCGCGACGAGAGCGTGACCGACTTGAACTGGAATGTCGCCGTCGGCATGGTTCGCCCGGACGACGCGTTGCGCGAAGCGATCGATGGGGCAGTCGACCGCTTGCGAGGCGACGGCACGATCGATCGGATCTACCGTCGCTACGGTATCGTCCTCGAGGCACCGAAATAGCCGTGCGTCGCGGCCTCGGCAGCCCGCCGGTTACTGGGCGACCAGGGGAGCGCAATCGCCACTATTTTTCCGCGGCACGTGATCGTCCCGGCGGTGGCCGGGACGGTCTGTTGATCGACGCGGCTTACGCCGCGGCCTTCCGCCGCGCCTGCTCAGCCTTGTACAGTTCGAACTCCTCCGCAATCGCCTTTGCGATCGACGGGCGCCGCTTGAGGCGCTCGTAATAGGCCTTCAGGTTCGGCCATTTCGCCAGCTCGATCGGCGGGGTCGCCATGGTCCAATTGATCACCGTGACGAGATAGGCGTCGGCGACGGTGAAGTGGTCGAGCAGGAACTCGCGGCCCTTCAGGTGGTTCTCGACATAATCAAGTCGTGACAGGTTCTTCTCCAGCGCGTAGGCCTTGCTCTCCTGCGGCGATTTGCGATCGAGCACGGGGACAAACAACCCCTTGTGCAGCTCGGTGCCGATGAAGCAGAGCCATTGATGCAGCCGCGTGCGGTCGATGCCGGATGCGGTGCCGAGGTGGGACTGCGGAAAGCGGTCCGCGACATACTGCAGGATTGCTGCGTTCTCCGTCAGCACCACGCCCTCGTCGGTGCGCAGTGTCGGCACCAGGCCGATCGGATTGACGGCGCGGAAGTCGGAGCCGTCCTTCAGCACGGTCTTGGTCGGTGAATCGACTTCGAGATAGTTCGCCTCGGCGCCCGCTTCATACAGCGCGACCCGGGTCGCCATCGAGCAGGCGAGCGGCGAGAAATAGAGATCCATGGGGTGCCTCCTTTGGGCGTGGTGTCGTTTGACCTTGCGTTCGCAACCCGGCCGGATTGATTTTTGTACTGTTCTGCATAATATGGAGGCGGTCAAGGATTATTTTGCGAGATGGTACAAAAATCAAAAGGTCCGTCCGTCGGTCCCCCCGAGCCACAGAAGCGCCGTGGCCGGCCGCGCGCCTACGAGCCTGATGTCGCGCTCGGCAAGGCGCTCGACCTGTTCCGCACCCAGGGCTTTGCCGCGACATCGCTCGACGATCTCAGCGAGGCCACCGGCATGAACCGGCCGAGCCTCTACGGCGCCTTCGGCGACAAGCGCGAGCTCTACATCAAGAGTTACCAGCGCTACCGCGAGCAGGCGCGCGCCTCGATGGTGGAGATCTTTCGCGCGGATCTGCCGCTGCGCGAACGGCTGGAGCGTATCTTCGCCTCCGCACTCGCCATCTATCTCTCCGGCGAGACCGGTCCGCGCGGCTGCTTCACGGTAGTGACCGCGGCCTCCGAGGCCGTCGGCGATCCCGAGATCCGCGCCATGGTGCTGGATGGCTTATCGGAGCTCGACAAGGCTTTTGCCAATTGCTTCCGCCGCGCCAAGGAGAAGGGCGAGCTGCCCGACAGCGCCGATCCGGTCGTGCTGGCGCAGCTCGCCTCGGCCACCATCCACACCATCGCCATCCGTTCCCGCGCCCGCGTCCCGCGCAAGGAGCTCGATGCGATCGTGAAGGGTGCGATCGATATGATGGTCGGGGTGAAAGGCTAACCCATCGCCGGGACGACAGCGAGAGTGCGGCTACCCATCGTTCCGCGCGGGTGCCGCCACGGATGCCGCGGCTTCCCGGAATGCATCGCGAATGGAGCCGAGCAGGGTTTGCACGCGCGCGAGATTGGAACGCGTCGCCGGAACAAGTGCCTTGAGCCAGAGATCAGGGACCTGGAGTTGCGGGAGCAGCTCGACCAGCGTGCCGGTTTTGAGCCGCTCCGCCACCGCGGTGCGCGAGGCGATTGCTATTCCGCTGCCCGCGCACAGGCTGTCGATCACGAGCGCGCCGTTGTTCGTCACGAGGTGCGGCCGAACCGCGACCGTCGTCACGCCGTTGCGGCCTTCAAAGGTCCAGGCCGGCCCGATCGGCGAAAACACGATGCAATCGTGATTGACGAGATCGCGCGCGTGCCGGGGATGGCCGCGCCGCGCCAGATAGGAGGGCGCGGCACAAAGCACGCGTTCGAACACGTGCAAGGGTTCCTCGAGTACGCCGTCAAAGGACGACGGCATCATGGTGAGCACGATGTCGAAGCCTTCCTCGACCGGATTTACGGTGCGGTCCACCAGCACCGCGTCGAGCGTCACGCGGGGATATTTGATCTGAAACGACGACAGCAGTTGGGCGAGGTCGATGACCATCGGTGATGCCGGCGCCTTGATGCGCAATTGGCCCTCGAGCTCGTTCGGCGATCGCATGATCCCCTTCGCCATCTCGTCGTATTCGCGCACGATCTGGCGGATGACGTCGAGATAGCGCTCGCCGACCTCGGTGAGCGCCAGGCGGCGCGTGCTCCGCCGCAACAGCGTGGCCTTCAGCGACCATTCCAATTGTCCGACCCGCTTGGTGATGACGGATGGCGCCACCCCAAGCTGCCGGCCCGCCTCGGAGAAGCTGCCGGCCCGCGCCGTCGCCAGAAACGCCTTCATATTCAAGAGGCTATCGGCCATTTAATCCATTCTGGAAAAGATCATCGCGCGAAATAGCTTATTCCCCCTCGTTCTGGAAGGAAATAGGCTCCTGGGCGCGATAAGCCGTCACCACAAGCGAAACGGCAACGCGGAGGAACGAGCAATGAGCGCACCCGACGTCATCGATGTCACCGATGTCATCGAGCGCCAGCGCCGCAACGGCCTGGTCCTCACCGTCCTGATCCTGTCGACGACGATGATGTTCCTGGACGGTTACGACCTCCAGGCCATGGCCTTCGCGGCACCATCGATCATCCGCGCCTGGGGCATCGAGCGGGCCGCGCTTGGGATCGTCTTCAGCGCCGGCATTTTCGGCATCCTCGTCGGTGGCCTCGTGTTCGGATCGCTCGGCGACCGCATCGGCCGTCGCCTGTCGATCGTGGCCTCGATGCTGGTGTTCGGCAGCTTCACGCTGGCGACGGTGTGGGCGAGCGACATCACGAGCCTGATCGCGCTTCGCTTCCTCGCCGGCATCGGAATCGGCGGATTGTCGCCGCTATGCTACGCGCTGAACCTCGAATATGCGCCGAGCCGGTATCGCGGCACGGCGGTCGCGATCATCATGGTCGGCTATGTCGCGGGCAGCAGCATCGGTGGCTTCATCGCCGCCGGTCTCGTGCCGCAGTTCGGCTGGACCATCGTGTTCTGGATCGGTGGCGTGCTGCCGCTCCTCGGGGCCGCGCTGTGCTACTTCGCGCTTCCGGAATCGATCAAGTTCCTCGCGATACGCAATCGCGAGCCCGCGGAAATCGCGCGCATCCTGAACCGGATCGAGCCCTCGCTCCAGGCGGAGGCGACGACCCGCTTCGTCCTCCGCGATGAAGCTTCCGCTGCCAGCGCCGGCACGGGGCTCCTGTCGCAACTCGCCACACTGTTCGACGGACGGCTTGCGGTCATCACACCGTTCCTGTGGGTGGCCTATATCGCAAGCTCGATCACGATGTTCTTCCTCAACAGCTGGACGCCGATCCTGGCGGAGGCGTCCGGGCACACGCCCGCGCAGGCTGCCATGGGCTTGACCGTGTTCAGCCTGGGAGGCGCCGTCGGCGGCCTCACCATTGGCCGGGTGCTCGATCGTTTCGGTGTCATCGCCATTGCGATCGTGCCGCTGATTGCCTCACCGCTGGTCGCTTCGCTTGGCTGGGCCGGTCTTGGCGACAGCGCCTACCTTGCGACGATGGCGTGTGTCGGCTTCTTCGTGGTGGGTGGTCACCAGGGCCTGAACAGCTCGGTCGGCCAGTTCTATTCCAGCACCAATCGCACGACGGCCGTCGGCTGGGCCTTGTCGGTCGCCAAGATCGGCTCGATCAGCGGACCGCTGGTCGCCGGGATCCTGATCGCGCAGCACCTGCCGTTCTCGAGCCTGTTCCTGCTCGCTGCGCTGCCGCCGCTGGTGGTGGCGGCTTGCGTCCTGGTGCTGGGGATATCGCAGCGCAAGCACACTGCAGCGGCGCGCAAGATTGACCAGACGGCAACAGCCTAAGGCGCGATGAGATCGGGATGAATCGTGATCGCGCTTCAGGTTGTTGTTTGAGCATGATCTCCGCGCAAACGCGTTCCGCGCTTGTCGCGAGGGAAAACCGCTTCGCACTTTGCGCTAACGCGGCCCTTCGGGTCCGGATCATGCTCTAGCAGGCTGTTGAAGAAGTCTCTGGCGAAGCGTTTTGGATCGTGATTCCCTAGGATCAGGATTTTGCTGGGGTGGCACGATGCGGGGAAGTGACGAACGGTCTGGCTCGCTGTTCAGTTATGTTGACCTGGAGGCTCGGGTTCGCGTCGACCACCCGCTGCGGGCGATCAGGGATCTGGCAAATGCGGCGCTGGGCGATCTTTCTGGGGAGTTTGGCAAGCTCTACACGGACTTCGGTCGGCCCTCGATCGCACCGGAGAAACTGCTTCGGGCGATGCTCCTACAGGCGTTCTATGGGGTTCGCTCGGAAAGGCATCTGATGGAACGGATGGAGTTCGATCTTCTGTTCCGCTGGTTCGTCGGGCTTGGGGTGGACGATGCGGTTTGGGACCATTCAACCTTCTCGAAGAACCGCGACCGGCTGCTTGAAGGTGAGATTGCGGCCAAGTTCTTGAACGCGCTTTTGGCGCAGCCGAAGGTGAAGCGTCTTTTGTCGAGCGATCACTTCTCGGTGGACGGCACGCTCATTGAAGCCTGGGCTTCGATCAAGAGCTTCCGGAGGAAGGATGGCAGCGACAAAGATCAGGACGGTCCGGGACGCAATGCCGAGCGCAGCTTCCACAAGGAGAAGCGATCCAACGAGACCCATGAGAGCACGACCGATCCTGAGGCCAGGCTCTATAAAAAGGGCGACGGCCAGCCGGCCAAACTCTGCTATATGGGCCATGCGCTGATGGAGAACCGCAATGGTTTGGCGGTTTTAGGTGGAGTGAGCCAAGCTACTGGCACCGCCGAACGAGAGATTGCGCTTGCCATGATCGACAGGCGCGGGTGTGCGAAGCGGGTCACTCTGGGGGCGGACAAAGCCTACGACGTCACGCAGTTCGTGCATGACCTGAGAGATAGATCGGTTACTCCGCATATCGCGATCAATGGACATCTGAGTAAGACCGGCAAGCGGCGCAAGACGGCGGTCGACGCGCGTACCACGCGTCACGACGGCTATGACATCAGCCAACGCTGCCGCAAACGCATCGAAGAAGTCTTCGGCTGGATCAAGAGTTCCGCTGGCCTGGCCAAGGTCAAGCTGCGAGGCCGCGACCGGGTGGATGCCGTCTTCGTCCTGGCGCTTGCGGCCTATAATCTGATCCGGCTGCCCAAGCTTCTGGCGGCACCGGCATGAGCATCCGAGGTAGATGGCGGGTCGTCGAGACACCAGGCTACGACATGGCCGTGGCGGGCGCCTACATCCTGTTCGATGACGACGGCGGCGAGTTCGCCTTCGATTGCCTCACGGGCTGCATTCATGGAGCCTGTGACGGCGATGCCGTCCAGTTCGGCTGGCAGGGAAACGACGAAATGGAGCCAGCCAACGGTGATGGCTAGGCCGAACTGCGGGATGACGGCTCACTCGAAGGTGAAATCTGCCTCCTTAATGGCGACGACATCCCATTTATCGCGCGTCGCTCGAAGACTTCTTCAACAGCCTGCTAGCCGCATTCGCGCGAAGCAACGGAGGCCGAAGATGAGAATACCGTTCGCAGGAGCGATCGATTGCGACCTGCACCCGCCCGCACCCAGCATGGCGCAGCTGCTGCCTTATCTCGACGACTACTGGCGCGACCAGATCACCAACCGCGCGATCGACCGCATGTCGTTCGCCATGATGAGCTATCCGCCGAATGCGCCGATCAGCGCACGCGCCGACTGGCGGGCGTCCAACACCGGGCGGAGCGACCTCGACACGCTGCGCGCCCATGTGCTCGATGCCTTTGAGCTTCAGTTCGGCATTGCCAATGTGATCCACGGCGCGATCGCGCTCTACAACGACGACATGGCGGCGGCGATCTGCCGTGCCGTGAACGACTGGTTGCGGGCGGAATGGCTGGACCGCGAGCCGCGGTTGCGCGGCTCGATCCTGGTGACGCCGCAGGATCCGGCGCAGGCCGTTGCCGAGATCGAGCGCCTCGCGCCCGACCGACGCTTTGTGCAGGTGCTGCTGCCGGTCATGGGCGAAAAGCTGCTCGGCCGTCGCGAGTTCTTTCCACTCTATGAGGCGGCGGAGCGGCACGGGCTCGTCATTGCCGTGCACGCGGGCAGCACCTATCGTTACGCGCCGACGATCGTGGGCTGGCCGTCCTATCAGTTCGAGGATTACGTGGCGCAGGCACAGGCTTTCGCCAACCAGACCATCAGCCTGGTCGCAGAGGGCGTGTTCCGCCGCTTCCCGCGGCTAAAGGTGGTGATGCTCGAGTCCGGCGTGAGTTGGCTGCCGATGACCGTATGGCGCACCGATAAGACCTGGCGCGGCGCGCGGCCGGAAGTGCCCTGGGTCGACCGCTGGCCGTCGGAGATCATCCGCGAGCATCTGCGCTTCACCATCCAGCCGTTCGATGCGCCCGACGCGACGGCGGTTGCGCAAACGATCGACCGCATCGGTACCGATCAGGTGCTGCTGTTCTCCACTGACTATCCGCACTGGCAGTTCGACGGCGATGATGTGCTACCGGACGGGTTGTCGCCGCACTCGCTCATGAAAATCCTCGTCGAGAATCCGCTTGAGACCTATCCCCGTCTGGCGCAGGTCGCGACCACGCTCGCCGCCGAGCATCCGAAGGAGGACGTGCGATGAATGCACCTTTCATCGAACAGAAAGCCCGGCAGACGCTCGCGGTCGTCGATTGCGACATCCATCCGGCGCACCGCACGCCCGGCGAACTCTTGCCCTATCTCGAGCCGCGTTGGCGCGAGCACTATCAGACCCATGGCGTGCATGTGCGGCAGGCGCTGCCGAGCGCGCTGATGTATCCGCGCATGATGGCCGCCGGTATGCGCGCCGATTCGCTTCCCGAGAATGGCGGCCCTGCGGGTTCCGATCTCGATCTCCTGCGCAAGCAGCATCTCGATCCCGTCAACGTCGAGTTCGGCCTGTTGATGGCGCTCAGCAAGGGCGGCATGGAAGAGCGCAACCCCGGTCTTGCAGCCGCGCTATCGCGCGCGACCAATGACTGGCAGATCGACCGCTGGGTGCGCGAGGAGCCGCGGCTTCGCGCCGGCATCGTCGTGCCGCAGGAGTTTCCCGAGGCAGCCGTCGCCGAGATCGAACGTTGCGCCGGCGATCGGCGCTATGTGCAGATCATGCTGTCGTCGCGGCCGTCAGATCCGCTCGGCCATCGGCGCTACTGGCCGATCTATGAAGCGGCTGAACGCGCCGGCCTGCCGATCGGCCTGCATCCGGTCGGCTACAATGGCGGCCATCCCTCAACTGGATCCGGTTGGCCGACATTCTATTTGCAGGAGCACTATGTCTTCGTGGCCTGCATGGAGGCGCTTGCCGCCAGCCTGATCATCGAGGGCGTGTTCGAGCGCTTCCCGAAGCTGAAGGTCGTGCTGGTCGAGGGCGGGTTCGGTTGGGCCCCGGCGCTCGCCTGGCGCATGGACAAGCATTTCGAGAAATTCCGCAACGAGGTGGCGCATCTCAAGCGGCGTCCCTCCGAATATCTGCGCGAGCATATCTGGTGGACGACGCAGCCGATCGAGGAGCCGGCGCAGTCGCGCCACATCGTCGAGATCATCGATTGGATCGGCTGGGACCGGCTGTTCTATTCATCGGACTATCCGCACTGGGACTATGACAATCCGTCCTTTGCTTTCAAATTCCCGATGACCGAGGAGCAGCGCCGCAAGATATTCAGGGACAATGCGATGGCATTGTATCGCCTCGCATGAGCCGCCACGTGGTCTGCCCGGCCGCCGAGCTGCCGCCCGGCACGCGCAAGGTCGTCGTCATCGACGGGCGCGAGATCGGCCTGTTCAATGTCGAGGGGCGCCTGCACGCGCTGCTCAACCGCTGTCCGCATGGCGGGGCTGCGATCTGCTCCGGCGTGGTCACGGGCCTCAGCCAGTCGTCCGGTCCCGGGGACTATCGCCTGGAGCGCCGCGGCGAATTCCTGCGCTGTCCCTGGCACGGCTGGGAGTTCGATATGGCGACCGGCCAATCCTGGTGTGACCCGCGCCGCACCAGGGTGCGAAGTTTCGAGGTCAGGCGTGAAACGGGCGGCGATCTCGTGATGGGCCCCTACGTGGCCGAGCGATATCACGTGACGGTCGAGGATACCTATATCGTCGTCGATCTCTGACTGGGGGCGAGGGCGGTGGCGTTGCGCTCTCTCCCAGGACGGCAGTGAGTGCGTGGCGCGCTTTGCGCCGCCCCTCGCGCTCCGCAGGATGCGTCGATAAGCCGCCGATTACGCCGCCCGGATATGCGCGAGGAAGCGATCGACTTCATCGCGCAGGCGTTGCGATTGGCGCGAGAGCTCGACGGCCGAGCCCAGCACCTCCTGCGCCGCCGATCCCGTCGCCGCGATGCCTTCGGTGACGCCGGCGATATTTTGCGAGACCTCGCCGGTGCGGGCCGCCGCCTGCTGGACGTTCTGTGCGATCTCCTGCGTCGCCGTGCCCTGCTGGCCGACGGCGGCCGCGATCGCGGCCGAGATCTCGTCGACCTGTTGGATCGTGGCGCAGATCGATTGGATGCCCTGGACCGCGCCAGTTGTCTCGCCTTGCACGGCCGTCACCTGGGCGCCGATCTCCTCCGTCGCCTTCGCGGTTTGCGTCGCCAGCGCCTTGACCTCGGATGCCACCACCGCAAAGCCGCGGCCGGCCTCGCCGGCACGTGCCGCTTCGATCGTTGCGTTGAGCGCAAGCAGATTGGTTTGGCCGGCGATGCCATTGATGAACGAGACGACGTCGCCAATCTTCTGGGCGGCATCGGCAAGGCTCTGCACCCGCGCATTGGAATGACGTCCGTCGCTCGCGGCCCGGCCGACGACCTCGGTGGCATGCGCGAGCCTGCGGCTGATCTCGGTCATCGATGACGACAGCTCTTCGGCCGCGGCCGCCACCGTCTGGACGTTCTCCGATGCGAGCGCCGAGGCCGACGAGACCGCGCGCGTCTGATGCCGCGATTGCTCGACGATATCGGACATCGAACGCGCAGTCTGTTCCATTTCGACCGCGGCCGACGACACCGTGTTGACGACGTCGCGGATGCTGGCCTCGAAATTGTCTGCAAGCGACGCAAATGCGCGCCGCTTCTCCTGTTCGGACTCCGCCTTGGCATCGGCCTGTTCGGTCTGAAGACGGTTGAAGCTGACGGCGTTGTCGCGGAAGACCGCAACCGCCTTCACCATCTCGCCCACTTCATCGTTCGACCTGCCGAGGGGAATGGCGACATCAAGCCGACCGTCCGCCAGCTCCCGCATTACCGAGGTGATCGACAGGATCGGCCGTGAGATGCTCCGCGCGATCAGATAGCCGACGATCGCAGCTAGCACGAGGCCGAGCGCGGCGATGCCGAGCGCGAGCATCCACGCCCGGTCGGCCGATGCGACATAGTCGGCATTGTCCATCACAAGTTCGACCACGCCGAGCGGCTTGCCGGAAAAGTCCTTGATCGGCCCGAGCAATGCGGCCACCGGCGTGCTGTCGAGCCTCGCCTGATGCACCATGAAGCCGCCTTCGGCGGCGTGGCCATAATCGGCGGCATCGAAGAAGCTCCGGCCCTTCAGCGTTCCGCCAAACAGCTTGAAACCGCCGCCGTCGGCGAGATGGAAGGCGACGTCGACGTGGCGATTGGTCTTGAAGTCGTCCAGGAAGGGCTGGCCGAAAGTCAGTCCGAATTCGACGGTGCCGAGGTGCTTGCCGTCCTGCGCGATCGGCACCACGCCGCGGATTCCGAGCCCGGCAATACCGCCTTCGAGGCCGACGACGATCTTGCGCTCCTGGTTGGCGATCACGACGGTCTTGCGGAAGGAGGAGAGGTCGTCACCGAATTTCGCCGCCTGATGCACGCGCAGAAACGATGTCGCCGGCGGCACGTGGAACTGGAATTGATCGACGCCGTAGTCCGACCTGGTGGCAGCGAAGACCGGCCCGAACAGGCGCATCAGCGCGTCGCGGTCCTGCTTCGCCATCGCCTCCTGCGTGGCCGGCATGGCGGCGACGACCGCGCTCATGGCGGCGGCGCGGCGGGATTCCTCGGCGATGCGCGACTGCAGGGCATCATAGTGGCTGTGTAGCTCGCGCTGGTCGGCGCGGTCGATGATGCCGGAGATGATCCACATCGCTCCCAGCACCGCGAACAGGGCGGTTGCAGCCGCCGTGACCGCCAGGGCGACCGTGATCCGCATTCTGAGCCCCAGGGTCGCGCGCATGTCCGTTCGTTCCTTCCACGTTGGTCAAGAACGACTATCAATTTCTCGCTAAGAGAGCGTGAACGGGGAAGGGTCCGATAGGACTGCCTCGCTCTCCAGGGTCGTCCTGGCTTTTGCCAGGACGGGCCTCTCTCACGCAGGTGCCGCGCGGCGGTTCTGGCTTTCGCGATACCGGGCGCGTATAGTTGAGGACGCTCGATGGTGTCACGAATGTTTGGTTTTGCACGCGGTTTGGCTCTCTCATTGATCTTGCTGGCGCTCTGTCTGGGCGGGCGAACGGCCTATGCCCAGGCTGCCCCTGTGCCCTACATGAACTCGGGCTGGCTGATGGGCTGGGGGGACAATCCGGCCTTCGAGGCGAGCGATCCGCAGTCCAAGCTCCCAAAAGGCTGGTTTCTCAGCAGCTCACGTGACAGCACGGCGTGGAGTATGAATGGCTTCGATCAGGCGAGGTCGTTCGGCAATTACGGCTCGCTTTCGTCCGATGGCGTGAAGTTCGGCTACAACTTCACGAATGCACCGGTCACGATCTACACCGGCTTCGACACACTGAAATACAATCTCGGGACCGGCGGTCCGATCACGCCCTTCGACTCCACCTCGCCGACGTTGCCCGGCGGCTATCGCGCCAATGCTGGGATCGAATTCCGCCCGACGTCGAATCTCAGCCTGTCGTTCGGCGCGAGCTTCACCCAGCAGTCGTCCGGATTGGTCGACAGCGACATCAACTCGCCGCTGCCGCCCGGCGCGTCGCCTCTGGCTTTCGGCGCTCGCCGCTAGAGCATGATCCGGAAAAGTGTGAAGCGGTTTTCCCTCGCGACAAACGCGGTACGCGTTTGCGCGGAGATCATGCTCAAACAATAACTGTATCCACGCTTCGCCAGCCGACGCTTCAATACCCGCGCGCCCGATCCACCACATTCTCCAGCGCGGCGCCGGCTTCGAAACGCGCGATCTGTCCCGCGACATAGGCCGAGATCGCATCCGCATCGGTATCGGCCGCATTGTGCGGCGTGACCAACACCTTCGGATGGCTCCAGAGGCGGCTGCTCGCCGGCAGCGGCTCCTCGACGAACACGTCGAGCGAGGCGGCGCCGAGCGTGCCATCGTCGAGACTGGCCAGGATGTCGTCCTCGTTCTGCAAGCCGCCACGGCCGGCATTGATCAGCACCGGCGCGCCGAGCGGACTGTTGCGGTTGAGCTTTGCAAAGACCTCACGGTTGAGGATGCCGTGCGTCTGTGGTGTCAGGGGCAACAGGCAGACCAGAATGTCGGTCGCGCGCAGGAACGCGTCCATCTGATCCGCGCCATGGAAGGACTCAACGCCATCGACGCTCCGCGGACTGCGGCTCCATCCCACCACGCGGAAGCCGAATCGGCGCAGCACGTCGGCGGCGTCCGCCCCCAGCGTGCCGAGCCCCATGATGCCGATCGTGATTGCGCTCGCCGGCCATTGGTATTTCGGCTCCCATGCTTTCTCGCGCTGCGACTGCCGCAGGTAAAGCTCCTGTCGATGATGCATCAGCACGTGCAGCACGACATATTCGGTCATGCGTCCCGTGAGGTCGGGCACGGCCACGCGGACCAGCGGTACGTCCGGCAGGCTCTTATCCGCCATCAGCGCGTCGACGCCAGCGCCGAGATTGAAGATCGCGCGCAGGTTCGGGAAAGCCCCGAGCGTGCCAGGAACCGGCTTCCACACCGCGGCATAGTGCACCTCGGCCGGATCGAGGTCCGGATCAGGCAGTAGCACCACGCGCCGGTCGCCGCAGACCGCCTCAAAACGCGCTTTCCAGCGTTCCGGCAGCCAGTTCTGCTGCCTGCTGTTGATCAGGAGTGCCAGCGCGCCTTTAGTCATTCGTCATGTCCCATCGAGTTCCCAGTTCATGGCTCTCCTTGGCACGAACGCGCGGATATTTCCTGCAAAAAATTTCCGCAAGTCGTGTCGGAGCAGGGCATATTGAGTCGTCTTCATCACAAGAGAAAACAGGACGTGCCCATGCTCTATGCCATCCTTTGCTACCACGATGAGGATTTTGTCGGCTCCTGGAGCAAGGAGCAGGACGAAACCGTGATGAAAAAGCTCGCCGTGGTGCAGGACAAGCTCACCAAGCAGGGCCGGCTCGGTCCGGTCGCGCGGCTCCTGCCCACCACGGCGGCCGCGACGCTGCGGAAAGAAGACCCTCCGCTGGTGCTCGATGGTCCCTATGCCGAGACCAAGGAGCAGCTGCTCGGCTTCTACATCGTCGACTGCCAGAATCTGGACGACGCGCTCGACGTCGCGCGCGATCTCGGTGCGGCCAATCCTGGCGGCGCCTATGAGGTGCGTCCCGTCGGCGTATTCAGGCCGGGAGGGACTTTGACGTGAGCGAGACCGACGCCGCCTGGATCGAGACCGCGCTGACCTCGGCGCGGCCCCAGGCGGTGGGCGCGCTCTTGCGCTATTTCCGCGATCTCGATACCGCGGAAGAAGCGTTCCAAAATGCCTGCCTGCGCGCGCTGAAGACCTGGCCGCAGAACGGGCCGCCGCGCGATCCCGCAGCCTGGCTGATCATGGTCGGCCGCAACGTCGCGATCGACGAGGTGCGCCGCGCGCGCAAGCAGGAGCCGTTGCCCGAGGACGACCAGGCGATCTCCGATCTCGACGATGCCGAAGGAAAGCTCGCCGAGCGGCTCGACGGCTCGCATTATCGCGACGACATTTTGCGGCTGATGTTCATCTGCTGCCATCCGGATCTGCCGGCGACGCAGCAGATCGCACTTGCACTGCGTATCGTCTCCGGCCTCACCGTGAAGCAGATCGCGCGGGCCTTCCTGGTCTCGGAAGCCGCGATGGAACAGCGCATCACGCGCGCCAAGGCGAAGATCGCGGATGCCGGTGTGCCGTTCGAGGCACCCGGCGCGGTCGAGCGCGCCGAGCGGCTCGCCGGCGTCGCCGCGATGATCTACCTGATCTTCAACGAAGGCTATTCGGCGAGCGGCGACACCGCCGAGATCCGCAAGCCGCTATGCGAGGAAGCGATCCGGCTGGCGCGGCTGCTGTTGCGGCTGTTTCCGGGCGAGCCGGAGATCATGGGACTGACCGCGCTGTTGCTGCTGCAGCATGCGCGCAGCGCGGCACGCTTTGCAGGCGACGGCTCGCTGATCCTGCTCGAGGATCAGGACCGCTCGCTGTGGAGCGGCACCATGATCGCGGAGGGGCTCGCGCTGATTGACAAGGCGATGCGCCATCGCAAGAGCGGTCCCTATCAGATCCAGGCGGCGATCGCGGCGCTGCACGCCCGCGCGGCGACGCCCGAGGAAACCGACTGGACGCAGATCGACCTGCTCTATGGCGCGCTCGAGCTCGTGCAACCCTCGCCGGTGGTGACGCTCAACCGCGCGGTCGCGGTCTCCAAGGTGCGCGGCGCGGAAGCAGCGCTCGCGCTGATCGAGCCCTTGGCGCCGAAGCTTGCCAACTACTTCCATTTCTACGGCGTGCGGGGCGCCTTCCTGATGCAGCTCGGCCGCAACGACGAAGCTCGCATCGCCTTCGACCGTGCCATTGCGCTCGCCAACACCTCGGCCGAGGCCGCTCACATCCGCATGCATCTCGATCGCCTGATCAGGGACAGCCAGCCGAAGGCCAAGGCGAAGTGACGCCTCTGGCGTCATTCCGGGGCGCCCGAAGGGCGAACCCGGAATGACGTGGAAACGTCGGCGAAAAAAATCTTCCGGCCCTGTCGAACTGAGCCCTTCTCCTTCGTCCTAGGACCAAACCGAAGGGAGCCAGTCATGCTGAAAGCTGTTGCCATCGTCGCCATTTTGCTTGCCGGCGGCATTGCCGGCATTCTCGCCTTCGCCGGCACCAAGCCGGACATGTTTCGCGTGGAACGCACGCTCGCCGTCAAGGCGCCGGCCGATGCCATCTACCCCCTCATCGCCGATTTCCAACGCTGGACGAGCTGGTCGCCCTACGAAGGGCGCGATCCCGGCATGAAGCGCGCTTTCGGCAGCACCACGCAGGGCAGGGGCGCCACCTATGCCTGGGACGGGAACAAGGACATCGGCGCCGGGCGCATGGAAATTCTCGAAGCGAATACGCCGTCGAAACTGCGCATCAAGCTCGATTTCGAGCGGCCGTTCGAAGGTCACAACATCGCCGAGTTCACGTTTGTGCCGCAAGGTGGTGCAACACTGGTCACATGGGCGATGTACGGTCCGGCCCCGTTCATCTCGAAGCTGATGCAGGTGTTCGTCAACATGGACAACATGATCGGCAAGGATTTCGAGACCGGCCTCGCCAATCTGAAGAAGCTCACCGAGAAGTAGAAACCTCACGTCAAGGAGAGAAACATGCTCAATCCATACCTGTTTTACCAGGACAAGTGCGAAGCCGCGTTCAACTATTATGCGCGCGTGCTCGGTGGAAAGGTCGAGGCGATGCTGCGCGCCTCCGACGCCCCGCCGGAGATGCCGGCTGCACCCGGCCGCGAAAAGACCATCATGCATGCGCGCATGTCGCTTCCCGATGGCAGCGTCCTGATGGCCTCCGACGCGCCGCCGGAGCATTCGCAGAAGCCGCAGGGCTTCTCGATCTCGCTGACGATCACCAACGTGGCCGATGCCGAACGCAAGTTCAACGCGCTTGCCGATGGCGGCACCGTCACGATGCCCTTCAGCAAGACGTTCTGGGCCAAGGGCTTTGGCATGTGCGTCGACCAGTTCGGCATCCCCTGGATGGTGAACTGCCCCGCGGAAGGGATGTGAGAAAGAATTGAAGCAAACTGCTGCCGCACGCACACTGCACCTTCTCCCCTTGTGGGAGAAGGTGCCATAGGCGGCCTTCGGCCGCCGTCCTTAAGAACGCCGAAGCGAAGCTTCGGCGATGGCGCCGGATGAGGGGGTGTCTCCGCGAATTCAATTTTGAGAAGTTCACTCGCGGAGAGAGACCCCTCACCCCAATGAGATCGTGTCTGCCAGCGGAGCTACCCTCTCCCGCAAGGGGAGAGGGCACGGCAACTGCCAGCACCGTAACTTACCTGCACCGCGGGTAGATCGCGGCGAGCTCGCGGCCCTTCAGCAGCAATAGCCGCGACGTCAGTCCGCCGCGGCTTCTGATCCAGTCGCGCACGGGTGCCGGATAGGCCGCCAGCACCGCTTCGGAGGCTTCCGGCTCGGCATAGAAGCGGCCCTGCCGGTCGACCGAGCGGGCGGCATGGAAGCCGAGCACCGCGCGCTTGGTGACGCAGATGCGCTCGCCGGGCACCAGACTCAGCACCAGCGTGCAGGCGGACAGACATGGCCCGTCGATCACCACACGCTCGCCGGACTCGCGCACCCGATCGAACAGTTCGAGAAATGGTCCGACCCGTCCGCCTGGAGACTGGACGATGCGGATTTCGGCGCAGGCGGATGCAGAGGCGAGCAACGCGGCCGCGACCGTCACGGACCTGACGAATACAACGCGTCGCATGGCACTCTCCACACATGTAATTTCGTAGGGTGGGCAAAGGCGCCAAGCGCCGTGCCCACCGATGCAGCCGCAACCAGGACAGACGGTGGGCACGCTTCGCTTTGCCCACCCTACAGAGCTAATCCACCATGCGCGGGGATCTACCCATTCCTCCGCTGTCCGCGTAGCGTCGGCAGGCCGATGCCAGCTGCATCGAAGCCGCCATCGACGGCCAAAATTTGGCCGGTGATGTAGCTCGACCGATCCGAGCACAGGAAAAAGATCGCTTCCGCGAGTTCCTCTTCCAGGCCATAGCGGTTGAGCGGGATGGCGTCGTGATAATCTGCGCGGATCTCCGGCGTGTGCACCTCTTTGGCCATCGCGGTATCGACCGGCCCGGGCGCAACCGCGTTGACGCGGATGTTGAGCGCGGCGAGCTCGACCGCGAGCTGCTTGGTCAGATGCGCCAGCCCCGCCTTGCTCGTGCCGTAGGCCGAGCGCAGCGTCGAGGCGCGCACAGCCGAGATCGAGGTGATGTTGACGATGGCGCCGCCGCCGGCCTCGCGCATCAGGGGCACCGCGGCCTTGGTGCTGATGAAGGGCCCGGTGAGGTTGACCTCGAGCACGCGGCTCCAGTCCTTGTCCGACGTCTCCATCAGCGGTGCGAACACCGCGATGCCCGCATTGTTGACGAGCGCGTCGAGCCGGCCGAAGCGTTGCTCGACCGCCTTCATCGCCGCACCGACCGCCGCGCTATCGGAGATGTCGCAAGTCAGCGCCAGCGTCGTCTCGTTCTGGTCGATCGCAGCGACGGCGTGCGTCAGCAACTCGCCCTCGATGTCGAGCAGCGCCACGCGCCAGCCCTCTGCGAGGAATTTCCTGGCTGTCGCAAGGCCGATGCCGCGCGCGGCTCCGGTAACGAGGGCAACCTTTTGCGGGCTTGAAGTCATCTGTTAATCTGTCCTGTGTCCGAAACAGCCCCCCGCCAAGGCGGACAGCCTTCGCGTCTTTTACTGTGCTTTCGTCCCCGCAAGAAAGGCCTCCGCATGCAGCTCTCCGATCCATCCGCGCTGGAAGAGTGGCGGCCGGGCGTCAGGACCCGCATGCTGGCCTCGGCCCGCACCGGCACCACCGCGCTGTGCATCTTCGAGCAATGGGTCGACCCCGGCGCCGGCGCGCCGACGCACAGCCACACCGTCGAGGAGGTGCTGACGGTGCGCGAGGGCGAGGGCGAGATCTGGCTCGAGGAGACGCGCGCAAGGGTCACCGCCGGCCGCTCGGTGCTGGTGCCGGCAGGGCGCAAGCACGGCTTCCGCAACGTGGGAACCGTGACGCTGCACGTCCACGCCGTGCTGGCCGCACCGATCTTCGAGGCGCTGCCGGAAGGCGCGAGCGAAATGACGCGGCGCTGGCTGCCGGACTAGGACAGCTCCGCCGACGCACGCTGCATGTTCGACGACATGTCGGCGGTCACGATGCTCTGCTCCTCGACCGCTGCGGCGGTGGAGGAGATGAACTCGTTCAGGCCGGCGATGGCGGCCTTGATTGCGCCGAGGGAACTTGCCACGTCGCCCGAGATGCTGTTCAGCGCGTCGCTCTCCGAGGAGATCGTGTCGGTCGCCTGCTTGGCCTGGTTAGCGAGGCTCTTCACCTCGGAGGCTACCACGGCGAAGCCGCGCCCGGCTTCGCCGGCGCGCGCGGACTCGATCGTGGCATTGAGTGCGAGCAGATTGATCTGGCCGGTGATGCCCGAGATCAGCTCCGCCTGCGACTTCCAAATTGCCGCGATCTGCCCGTCATTGTCGGCAGCTTTCAGCTTCTGCTCCGTAACGTCGGTTGCGAACTTCACAACCTTGAACGGTTTTCCGGCCTCGTCGAGGATCGGATTGTAGGTCACGAGAATCCAGATCTCCTTCGCTCCCTTGCCGAGGCGCTTGCATTCCATAAATTGCGCCACAGATGTCGGTTTCGAGCACGCAACTTCGTCTCCGTTGGAGGGGCGCCGGTATTATACGCCGGCCTCAACAGGAGTTTCCATGACGCTCACACCGGCAGACCGCGCCACGCTGATCCGCAATCTCTTCGCCGCCTATCTCGCCAACGACCGCGCCCGCGTCGCGGACGCGCTCGCCGTCAACTTCCGCTTCACCAGTCCCTTCGACGACAATCTCGACAAGCAGACTTACTTCGAGCGCTGCTGGAGGGACGCCGGCTGGATCGCGCGCCACGACATCGAGCGCATCTTCATCCAGGGTGACGAGGCCTTCGTCACCTACCGATGTCTGGCAACAGACGGCAAGAGCTTCCGCAATACCGAGTTCATGACTTTTGCAGGCGACCGGATTGCCCGCATTGACGTCTATTTCGGCGCGACCTATCGGGACGGCGCCTTCCTGCGGCAGCAGGGCTAGCCCCGTCGTGGCCTTACCTCCAAAATAATCTTCACCGGCGTGTCGGGACTGCAAGATGCGGTTCGTCTTATCCGTGAGAGCCGGTGATCTCGGCCCAAAAGCGAAATAGGACTGATAAGACCCAAAGGACGCCCCAAATGCGCTTCATGATGCTGATGATCCCGCTCGGCTACGAGACTGCGCCGAAGGACGTTCAACTCGATCCGGAGCGCGTCGCCGCCATGATGCGCTACAACGAGGCGCTCCAGAATGCCGGCGTTCTGATCACGCTCGAAGGTTTGCATCCGCCCTCGACGGGCGCGCGCGTTTCGTTTGCGACCGGCGAGCCGATCGTGACCGACGGCCCCTTTGCCGAGTCCAAGGAAGTCTTGGGGGGCTACTGGATGATCGAGGTCGCTTCGCGCGAGGAAGCGATCGCCTGGGCGAAGAAGTGCCCGGCCTCGCCGAACGAGATCATCGAAATCCGCCAGGTGCAGGAGATGGCCGACTTTTCGTCAGATGTGCAGGAAGCGGCCGCCGGCTTCGCCGAGCTGCGGAAAGGCGGCCAGCCCGGCCGCTAGCCTGCCCGATTGCCTTTCGTCAAAGCGTCAACGCAACGGAGGAGTGAAGCCCATGAGCACCAACGACACCTATCTCGCGGTCTTCCTCGGCAGCAAGGAGAGCGCGAAGATGGCCGCCTGGAATGCGCTGCCGGAAGCCGAACGCAAAGCAAAGGAGAAGGAAGGCATGGCGGCATGGCACGCCTGGGTCCAGAAGCACCAGGGCGCGATCCAGGCCATGGGCGGCCCGCTCGGCAAGACCAAGAAGGTCGACACCAAGGGCGTCGCCGACATCGCCAACGAGATGGGCGCCTTCACCGTGGTCCGCGCCGCCTCGCACGAGGCCGCGGCAAAAATGTTCGAGAACCATCCGCATTTCGCGATCTTCCCGGGTGAGCGGGTCGAGATCATGCCGGTGCTGCCGATCCCGGGCGGCTAGCTCTCATTCCGGGGAAATACGGGTTAATCAATCCCCGCCCGCGCTAGTGACCTTCGCGCCCGGCTCATGTAAAAGTCGTTCACATGAGCTGGCGCAAGGAGCAACGCCGCGCCGAGCGCGGCTATCATCACGGCAATCTGAAGGAGGCGTTGCTCCAGGCGGCGCTGGGGCTGATCGCCGAAAAGGGCGCGGCCGGCTTCACCTTTGCCGACGCCGCGCGCATGGCCGGCGTCAGCCCGGCCGCTCCATACCGGCATTTTCGCGATCGCGATGAACTGCTCTCCTCGATCGCCCAGCGCGGCTTCGAGCAGTTCGAACAGCGCCTGACCGCGGCCTGGGACGATGGCCGCCCGGACACCGTCACCGCGTTCGAGCGCGTCGGCAAAGCCTATCTCGCCTTCGCGCGGGAAGAGCCCGCCTTCTACTCCGCGATGTTCGAATCCGGCCTGCCGGCCGACGCCAATCCGGCGCTGATGGCCGCAGGCGAGCGTGCTTTCGGCGTCATCCGTGCGGCTGCCGAGCGCCTCGCGGCGTTGACGCCGCCGGGCACGCCGCGGCCGCCGGCGATGATGATGGCGCTGCACATCTGGTCGATGTCGCATGGCGTAGCCTCGCTGTTCTCCCGCGGCGATGGCGCGCGCCGCAAGCTGCCGATGTCGCCGGATGAACTGCTGGAAGCCGAGGTGCTGATCTATCTGCGCGGGCTCGGCTTCCCGATCGACCGCCGGCCCACGGCGAAGGGCGCCGAGCCGCCGCCGGTGCCACCGGAGGCATCCTCCACTTCTGGCAGCTCCCCGGGCGGCACTTCGGGCGGTCCTTGGGGCAAGCTGAAATAAAATTGCGCAAATAAATCGGCGGGCCTGTCTGGCGGCCAGCTTGACAAAACCGCGGGATCGGCTACCTATGTAAATGTTATTTACATTCACAACGGCGTGACTGCCGTGATGGAGATGGGAAATGGCCTACACCGCTGATGTCAATCGATGGCGCGGCCCTTCGGAACAACCCTACGACCGCCCCCACATGCTCGACACGCCCTGGCACCCCGGCTGGATTGCCGTGACCATCCTCGGCTTCATCATCTGGTGGCCGATCGGCCTTGCCCTTCTCTTTTTCACACTCGGGAGCAGAAGAATGTCGTGCTGGAGTCACCAGGATCGCTGGCAGAACAAGATGGAGCGGATGCAGTACAAGATGGACCGCATGCGCGACCGCATGGAGCGCCGCGGCTTCGGCTTCGGCTTCGGCCCGCCGTCCTCCGGCAACCGCGCCTTCGACGAGTACCGCTCTGAAACGCTGCGGCGTCTCGAAGAGGAGCAGGTCGAGTTCAAGAGCTTCCTCGACCGTCTGCGTCACGCCAAGGACAAGGAAGAGTTCGACCAGTTCATGGCGCAGCACAAGAGCCGTCCGACGCCGCCGAACGAGCCGCCGCCCCAGGGCTGATCTGATCCTCAAAGCCTTCAGGCACACGCCCCCAAAGTCCTGATGGCCCCGAGCCGCCCGCCTGCGAGCCCCGCAGGCGGGCGGTTTGGCTTTTGACCGGCCTCGATGGCGCAATCCCACGAACATTCTATATTCATCCGGCGAAACCATGCGGCAAAGGACCGGAGAGGACGATGGCGAGAGCTGCAATCGTATCGGGCGACGGCCTCTGGCAGGAGATCCGCCGCGAGGCGCAACGTGCGATTGCCGCGGATCCCGTGTTCGGCGCGACTCTTGCGGACTCCATTCTCGCGCATCGTGATCTTGCGGCTGCCTTGTCCGATCTGATCGGACGCCGGCTCGGCGGCAACGCTGGCGAGCGCACGCAATTCACAAAACTGTCGAGCGACGCCTTTTGCGACCAGCCGAACCTGATCGAAGCCGCAAGCCAGGACCTGCAAGCCGTTGCGATCAGCGATCCCGCCATCGCCGGCCTGTTGACGCCGCTCTTGCACTTCAAGGGCTACGTCGCGCTGCAGGCCTGGCGCGTGTCGAACTGGCTCTGGCGGCGCGGCCATATCGATCCGGCGCTGCTCTTTCAAAACGAATCGTCCAACGCGTTGCAGGTCAGCATTCATCCGTCCGCCAACATCGGCTCATGCGTGTACCTAGATCACGCCACGGGCATCGTGATCGGTTCGAATGTCGTGATCGGCGACGACGTCACGATCCTCCAGAATGTCAGCATCGGCCGTCGCGATGAGCTTCCCACGCGCTCGCCGAGGATTGGCCGCGGCGTTTACATTGGTGCCGGCGCGACCATTCTTGGCGATATCCGGATCGGCGATTTCGCGAAGATCGGCGCTTCCTCGGTCGTGACGAGCGATGTGCCTGATGGCTGTACGGCGGTCGGCAACCCCGCTCGATTGACGAACTGCCCGGAGCCGGCCCTGTCTCCCTGAGCGACAAATCTACTGTGAGCGCGGCGATGACGCGGCCTCGCGGGCCGCCAACTCCTCGGCCGCGCCCTCCGTTGCGCCGGGGCCGGCGTGGACATGGACCTCCTTCGCAACGATCGGCTCGCCGCATTCGGAGCAGACCAGCACCGGATCGAACATCTTGCCGCAACGCTTGTGCTCGTGAAGCAGGGGGCGGCCGCGCTCATCGACCATGTGAGTGTCACCCCAATGCACGATTGCCATCACCACCGGATAGAGATCCAGTCCCTTCTGGGTGAGGATGTACTCATAGCGCGTCGGGCTCTCCTGATAAGGCGAACGCCTGAGCACACCGAACCGGACGAGCTTCTTCAGGCGATCGGCGAGGATGTGCCGGGTCACCCCGAGCCGCGACTGAAACTCCTCGAACCGGCGCACGCGCAAAAAGCAGTCGCGCAGGATCAGGAGACTCCAGCGGTCGCCGATCACGGCGACCGTCCTGGCGACCGAGCACTGTTCCTGCTCAAGCGAATCCCATCGCATTCGTCCGACCCCGAAAAGGTTGAATTTTCAACGCGTTCGTGCAGCGATAATACAAAATTCCAAAATGGAATGATAGCTGCTGAGGAGACAACCACTTTTCTTCAGCCTAGGCGAGAACAGTGAAACAGCATATAGTTCTATTTTAGAACTATATGCTGCGCGAGTGGCGACTTGGGCTCCAAACTCTGCGGGAGGATGCGATGAAGACTGCGATCGTGATCGGTGTGGGCCCGGACCGAGGGGTGGGTGCCCAGCTCTGTAAGCGTTTTGCAAACGACGGGCTCAAGGTGATCGTCGCAGGACGCACGCTGAGCGCTCTGGAGTCGGTTGCGCGCGATATCGTCGCCGCCGGGGGACAGGCCGTTCCCTTCGTCGCCGATGCCACCAAGGAGAGCGACGTCGCCGCGCTGTTCGATGCCGCCGGAAGCGAGCTCGATCTCGCGATCTACAACGCCGGCAATAACACGCCCGGAAAAATCGTCGAGATGGACGCCGACTATTTCGAGAAGGCCTGGCGCGTCGTCTGCTTCGGCGGCTTCTTGTTCGGCCGCGAGGCGGTGCGCCGCATGGCGCCGAAGAAAGCCGGCACGCTGCTCTTCACCGGCGCCAGCGCCTCGCTGCGCGGGCGCCCCGGCTTTGGCGCTTTCAACTCCGCCAAGGCTGGCTTGCGCACGCTCGCCCAGGCGATGGCCAAGGAATATGCGCCCGACGGCATTCACGTCGCCCATGTCGTGGTCGACGGCGCGATCGCCGGCGACAAGATCATGAACCGCTTCCCCGATGCTGCGGACCGGCAAGACAGCCTGATCAGCATCGAAGGCATCGTTGATGCATTCGCCTTCCTCTACCGCCAGCCCGAACGCGCCTGGTCGTTCGAGCTCGACGTGCGGACGTCGAAGGAGAAGTGGTGAGGCCCTGTCTCACCGATCAGGCGGCAGCCTTGTTCTTGATGGCTCCGATGATCGCGGTGAGGATCGCCCCGCCGGCGCCACCGGCGACGACTTGTGACACGATGCCGCCAACGCTCAAGTTTCCGGATTGTGCTGCGGCCATGATGGACGGAAGCAGCAACGTAATGACCTGGCCGAGCACTCCGCCACCGACCAGACCCGAAATGACGTTTCCGGCCATTCCGAGATCAAATGTCGGTGAAGACTTGCCCGCGCCAATTCCACCAAGCGCGCCTGAGACGAGGTTGATCAGAATCTGTTCCATGCGGATCTCCCGTGCGAGGTCGTCGGGCAGTTCGCCAGCCACTGCAGTCGTCTGACGAGCGGCCCAGTCCCGCATCGTCAGGCGGCTCACAGGCAAAAACAATAGAGTGTGTTGCCGATCGACCGGTGAAATAAACCCTCGCGTATGGAACAAGCCGCATAGCGAGGTTTCGCCACCGTCCGTCGAACGACAATCCAGTAGGGTGGGCAAAGGCGCGTTAGCGCCGTGCCCACCATCTCTCCGCGATTGCGACAGAAGCGGTGGGCACGCATCTACAAGGCTCTCAATACCCGGCGGCGAGCCCTGTGTTCCGGCGAGGATCGTTGGCGCCATAGTAGCGGTTGTTGCCGACCGGCTTGCCGTTCAGCGCCGGCGCGCCGACGATGATGACCGCCAGATGGTTGGGATCTTGGGGCGGCCCGAACTTGTGGCCCATGCCCTCCAGAATCTTTCGGGTGTCCGGCGACAGCGCATAGTTCTCGACGTTGGTGAGGTCCGGAAGCCATTGCTGATGGATGCGCGGCATGTCGACGGCCTCCTGCGCGTTCATGTCGTAGTCGATCGCGTTGATCATGGTTTGCAGCACGGCCGTGATGATGCGGCTGCCGCCGGGCGTGCCCACCACCATGACGGTCTTGCCGTCCCTGGTGACGATGGTCGGGCTCATCGAGGACAGCGGTCGCTTGCCGGGAGCGATGGAATTGGCCTCGCCCTGCACCAGGCCATAGAGGTTCGGCACGCCGACCTTCGCGGTGAAGTCGTCCATTTCATCGTTCAGCAGCACGCCGGTCTTGGCCGCCGTCACCTTGGCGCCGAACCAGTCGTTCAGCGTGTACGTCACCGATACCGCGTTGCCGTCCTTGTCCGCGATTGAATAGTGCGTGGTGTTGCTGCCCTCGTGCGGCGCGACGCCCGGCTTGATGTCCTTGGAGACGCCAGCCTTGTTCGGATCGATCACGGCGCGGATCTTGGTCGCGTAATTCTTGTCGAGCAGGCGGTCGAGCGGGTTCTTCACGAAGTCCGGATCGCCGAGATAGCTGTTGCGGTCCACGTAAGCGTGGCGCATGGCCTCGATCTGGACGTGCACGGCCTGCGCGGAGTGATAGCCCAGCTCCCTCAGCGGATAGCCCTCCAGGATATTCAGGATCTCGCAGATGACGACGCCGCCGGAGCTCGGCGGCGGTGCGGAGATCACGTGGTAGCCGCGATAGTCGCATTCGGCGGGCGCGAGCTCGCGCGTCTTGTAGCCGTCGAGGTCGTCCTGCGTCAGCAGGCCTTTGCCCGCCTGGCTCGAGGCCACGATGGCGCTACCGACCCAACCCTTGTAGAAGCCGTCGGTGCCTTTGCTGCTGATCTCGCGCAGGGTCTTGGCGAGCTCCGACTGCACCAGCTTCTCGCCCACCCGGAACGGCTGACCGTTGTTGAGGAAGATCGCGGCGGAGGCGGGATCGTCCTGAAAATCCGCGGTGGTGGTAAGCAACAGGTCGATGTCGCCCTGTTCCAGCGCAAAGCCCTGCTCGGCGAGTTGGATCGCGGGGGCGAGCAGATCGGCGCGCTTCATGGTGCCGTACTTTTCGCGCGCATATTCCATGCCCGAGATGGATCCCGGCACGCCAACGGCCAGGTGTCCCTTGGTCGAGATGCCCTTGATGACGTTGCCATCCTTGTCGAGATACATGTTGGCCGTCGCGCCCCTGGGCGCCATCTCGCGGAAATCGAGGAAGGTCTTGCGGCCGTCGGCGAGATTGATCGTCATGAAGCCGCCGCCGCCCAGATTGCCGGCCGCCGGATAGACGACCGCCAATGCGTAGCCGACCGCGACTGCCGCATCGACGGCATTGCCGCCGCGCTTGAGCACGTCCACGCCCACTTGTGTCGCCAGATGCTGCGCGGACACCACCATGCCGTTTTCCGCGGCGGCCGGCGCGACCGATGCTGCGCGCGCGGGGCTGAACGTTGTGAGGCTGACCGATACGATCGCGGCGACGATCCACCGCACACCTGTTTCTGGTTTCTGCACGGGACGCTCCTTGGGCTGGGCCGGTGATCCCGGCACATGTTGTTGTCGCCAAGAGAGCTACAGTTTGGGGCTCTAGCAAGGCGGAGGCGCGTGCACCACCGACCTTGAAATTCAACGAGCGATGGGGAGCGCAACGCCGCGAGGCTAGTTGGTCTCGCTCGGAAATTCGCTTGGCGTCACCCAAAAGCCATAGCCGCAGAGGTCGAAGGGCCTGCGCCACTTGTCGATGTCGACCCCTGGCAGATGATAATTTGACTCGCCGGCCGCGATCGTAAAGCCCGATTTGGATTCGATCGCGTCGAGCAGGCGGGACTCGAGCTCCTGCCATCGCTTGCCATAGACTCTCTCATCGTTTTTGCCGTAGCCGAGATAGCTCTGGTAGAAATTGGCCGCCGAGTTTTCGGCCGGCGGAACGTATTCGCCGGCGAGATTGATGTTGTTCTTTCCGGCGGCGAGTGTGAGGCGCGCCTTGCCATCCGTCTTCGCTTGCGCTGGGTGCTTGATGAGCAGGGAGAAGCCGCGGCCACACGCGAGCTCGAACACGATCTTGCCGTCCTCGACATAGGCGAGGATGTGCCCGTCATTTCTCTCTTCGTGGTAGGTCCAGCGGCCGGCCTGCGCGGCCGCCGTGGTTGCGGCAACCGCGAGCATGACAACGCCTATGAGCCGTGCAGCTCGCATCGAATCTTTCCCATCGGATGTGCTCGCGTGTTTTGTGCCTCACACGCACCATACGGTTCATTTGTCGAGCGAGCAGAATGATCGGCCGGTCAGGCGATTTCGCGCGGCGCGTGCTCCGCTGGGCTCTCTCGACCTTTCCTCGCATATGGGTTGGTGAACGTGCTCGGCCTTATGGTTCGAGACGCGCCGCAAGCGGCGCTCCTCACCATGAGGGTCTAAGATTTTGCCGCGAAACTAGACCTCATCCTGAGGAGCCCGCCAACGGCGGGCGTCTCGAAGGATGGGCCGCAAAGAGGCCGCTCACCCGCTTCTTTTGCATATGCGATTGCCCTGAGGGGGCGGGGGAGGGCTAGCCCCGGCGGAAGTCTATCTTTCGAATATCATCGAGCACAGGGCGTGGGGGTCCCCGAGGGGCACCCCCCCTCCCTGGCCCCCCGCAAGGGGGGAGGGAACCGACCTCGCTCTGGGCCGGCAGCCAGAGCAATTCGTGGCAGGCGCCCCCGCCAACCGCCTGCACCGCCTACCATTCCGGCAGGCAAATCCGCCCGCGCTAACCCCGCATTAACTATCGTCGGCGTCTGGTAAGGTCGGCAAGTCGCGCCCAAAGGCTTAGTCGAGGCCCTTAGTTTTGACATCTTGGCAGGGAAAGCAGACGGCCGGCTTCGGACGGGCCGCTGCAATCCAAAAAGACAAGGCTTTGCGCAGGCTTGGCAGGTGCGCGCGACCCGCGCGGCTTTGGGGAACCGGCAGCCATTTGCTCCCGGAGGACATGGAACGATCGCCTTGAGAGGATACTGCTTATGAACCCGGCCGACGTCGCTCAGTCAGCCCTGCCGGTTGCTGCTTCCGCCGACGTGTCGCTCATCGCGCTGTTCTGGCAGGCTCACTGGATCGTGAAGGCGGTCATGCTCGGGCTGTTGTCCTGCTCGGTCTGGGTCTGGGCGATCGCGATCGACAAGATCTTTCTCTATGCCCGCACCCGCCGCTCGATGGACCGCTTCGAGCAGGCGTTCTGGTCCGGCGAGTCGATCGAGGAACTCTATCGCACGCTGTCGGTCAAGCCGACCCATTCGATGGCAGCCTGCTTCGTCGCGGCGATGCGCGAATGGAAGCGTTCCTTCGAGAGCCACGCGCGCTCGGTTGCCGGCCTTCAGATGCGCATCGAGAAGGTGATGAACGTGTCCATCGCGCGTGAGATCGAGCGGCTGGAGCGCCGCCTTCTGGTGCTCGCGACCGTCGGCTCGGCCGGCCCCTTCGTCGGCCTGTTCGGCACGGTCTGGGGCATCATGTCGAGCTTCCAGTCGATCGCGGCATCGAAAAATACCTCCCTGGCGGTGGTCGCGCCCGGCATCGCGGAGGCGCTGTTTGCGACCGCAATCGGCCTTATCGCCGCCATTCCTGCCACTATTTTCTACAATAAGTTCACCTCCGAGGTGAACCGGCAGGCCCAGCGCCTCGAGGGCTTTGCGGATGAATTTTCAGCCATCCTGTCCCGTCAGATCGACGAGCGTGGGTGATGGACGCTATAGTGAAGACGATCGTGGGCTCTAGATCATGGCGATGAACGTAGCCAGTTCGTCCGGTGGCGGCGGCCGCCGCAGCCGGCGTAAATCGGTCATGGCCGAAATCAACGTCACGCCGATGGTCGACGTGATGCTGGTGCTGCTCATCATCTTCATGGTCGCAGCGCCGCTCATGACCTCCAACATCGATATCGATCTGCCGGTCGCCAACGGCGGCAAGTCGATCTCCTCGAATGCGCCGCCCTTGACGCTGTCGGTGAAGCGGACGACCGGCGGCTGCAATTCGAACGTGGAATTGTATCTCGGCGACAGCCCGATCTCGGCTGGCGATCTTCAGTCCAAGATCGAGGCGATCAAGGACACGCGGTCCGACGCCGACCGGGTCGTCTATCTGCGCGGTGACAAGGACGTCTGCTACACCGACATGATGAAGCTGCTTGGGCAGGTGCGGGCCGCCGGCTTCAAGGCCAATATCGTGATTATCCCGGAGCAGGGATGAAGGTCAAAGTCGACAAGACTGTTGTTGCGTCGATTGTCCTCCACGTCCTCGTGATCGGCTGGGGGTTGATCTCCTTTAGCTCGCGCGCGCTCGAAGTTCCGGAAGAGTCCATCATTCCCGTCGACATCTCGATGGATCAGCCCGCCAAGGCGACCGCCGGCATTCAGACCGCGGAGAAGGACAAGCAGAAGCCCAAGGTCGACAAGGTCGCTCCCGAGGTGACGCCGCCCGAGGAGTCCCAGGGCAAGATCACCACCAAGAAGGAGCTGATCCAGACCAACACGACGCCGCCGCCGCCGAAGCCGGTGGAGAAGCCCGTCGAGAAGAAGCCGGATCCGCCGAAGCCCGTCCAGGAGACCAAGCCCAAGGACGAGACCAAGCAGGCCGAGAAGAAGCCCGAGGAAAAGGTCGATCCGATCGCCGAGGCCCTGAACAAGCCGGAGAAGGAGAAGAAGCCTCCGCCGCCGAAGCAGGAAGCTGCCAAGCCGCAGCCGCCGAAGCCGAAGGACCGACCGTTCAATCCCATGGACATCATGGCCAAGCTCGAGGACAAGCGCGATCCGACGCGTCACGAGATGACGGGCGCGACGCCGAATGCGACCAGTGCGCTCGGCACGCAGAACGGCAAGGATACCGCGATCGTCGCGACCTGGAAGGGCGCGTTCGTCGCCGCCGTGAGGCGCTGCTTCAGATTCCCCTATAATGGCCAGGACGCCGATCAGTTCGAGGTCGACATCGACATCCAGATGCGTCCGGACGGCACGGTTGCCTCCTCGCCCACGATCGTCGCCGTGCGCGGACCGTCGCGCTCGGTCGGCACGGCGATGGCCGAGAGCGCGAAGCGCGCGGTCGAGGAGTGTCAGGCCTATGCATTCCTGCCCAAGGCGCAATACGACACTTGGAAGTTCATTCCGATGACGTTCGGCCTCAAAGACATGCTGTAAGCGTGAAAAGACATAACCCAGATGAATAAGATGCAATTGCTTTCTCGACGTGGCTTCATCATCGCCGCAGGCTCGACCGCCACCGTGCTGGCCGGCCGCTCTGCGTTTGCGCAGGGACGCCTCCAGGTGAACCCGACCGATTTCCAGCCGATTCCGATCGCGATCCCGAACTTTGTCGCGGGCTCGCCCTCGGATGGCGAGGTCGGTGCCGGCGTGACGCAGGTGATCACCAACAACCTCAAGCGCTCAGGCCTGTTCAATCCGATCGACCAGGCGGCCTATCTGGAGCGCATCAGCAACATCGACGTCGCGCCGCAATTCCAGAGCTGGAAGCAGATCAACGCCCAGGCGCTGGTCACCGGCCGCATGACGCGCCAGCCCGACGGCCGGCTCAAGGCCGAATTCCGCCTGTGGGACGTCGTCTCGGGCCAGCAGCTCACTGGCCAGCAATATTTCACCTCGCCGGAATATTGGCGCCGCATCGCCCACATCATCTCCGACCAGATCTATCAGCGCCTCACCGGCGAGACGGGCTATTTCGACAGCCGCGTCGTCTTCGTCGACGAGAGCGGGCCGAAGGAGCGCCGCGTCAAGAAGCTCGCGATCATGGACCAGGACGGCGCCAATGTGCGCTATCTGACGCGCGGCTCGGACCTCGTGCTGACGCCCCGCTTCTCACCGAACTCGCAAGAGATCACCTATATGGAGTTCGGCCAGGGCGATCCGAAGGTCTATCTCTACAACATCGAAACCGGGCAGCGCGAAATCGTCGGCAATTTCCCGGGCATGACCTTTGCGCCGCGGTTCTCGCCGGACGGCCAGCGCGTGATCATGAGCCTCCAGCAGGGCGGCAATTCGAACCTGTTCGTGATGGATCTGCGCTCGCGCTCGACGACGCGGCTCACAGACACGCCGGCGATCGACACTTCTCCTTCGTACTCACCGGATGGCACCCGCATCTGCTTCGAGTCCGATCGCGGCGGCAAGCCGCAGATCTATGTGATGGCGGCAAGCGGCGGACCGGCGCAGCGCATCTCCTTCGCCAAGGATGACACCAGCGCCAGCTATTCGACGCCGGTGTGGTCGCCGCGCGGCGACTACATCGCGTTCACGCGACAAGGCGGCGGACAGTTTTCGATCGGCATCATCAAGCCTGATGGTAGTGGCGAGCGCCTTCTCACCTCCGGCTTCCACAATGAAGGCCCGACGTTTGCGCCGAACGGCCGCGTCGTGATGTTCTTCCGCGACCCCGGCGGCAATGGTGGGCCGTCGCTGTTCAGCGTCGACATCTCCGGCCGCAACGAGCAGAAGGTGCCGACACCGGGCTACGCGTCCGACCCCGCCTGGTCGCCGCTGCTGTCCTCGACGTCGGGCCAATAATGGCCGGCATCGTTGCGCGTTCATCGGCGCGAAGTTTTCGAAAAACAGCGCCGAGTTTTCCGCTTTCGTCGATTGCGGCAAGCTTTCCTTCACCTTGTGCCCGGCAAAGCTTGCCCAGTTGCTTGATATTTCAGCAGAAATTAGTTCGCTGAAGGTTCAAAACAACGCGACTTTAACGATGTTCCCTCAGAAAGACTTCATCTCGGCTGGGTAAAAGTACGCTCCAAACAGGACGCGTAACAAGTCGATGCAGCTGGCCGACCAGAAGCAGAGTGATCGAGACGAGCTGGAGCCCATACTCTACGCCGCTCTCATCAACTCCATGGTGCAGAATTTCTGGGCGATCTTCCTAGGCTCGGCTTCCGCAGCCGTGGCCGCGGTCATGACTGCGATGAAGACCGGCGACGTCTTGCTGTGGCCGATCGCGTTTCTGCTGATCGCAGTCGGGACCGCGCGCGCGTTCCAGATGCGAGGATACGAAGACCAAACGCTGGCCTTGACGTTCGAACAGGCCAGGCACCTGGAGCCGCGCTACTGGCTCGGCGCGCTCATCTATGCAGGGGTGCTCGGCCTGTGGTGCTTCGTCGTCATCTTCAACAACGACGATCCGGTCGCGAACATGCTCTGCGTCGCCGTCACGGTCGGTTACACGGCCGGAGGAGCGGCCCGCAACTACGGCCAGCCCAGGGTGATCCAATGGCACGTCATACTTGCCTGCGGTCCGATGTCGCTCGCCCTGCTGCTGCATGGCGGATTCTACTACATCGGGCTCGCCGTGCTGCTCGTCCTGTTCTTCATCGGCTTGAAGAACATCAACCTCAGCCTGCACGCGATCTTCGTCAAGGCTCTGACCTCGAGTTTCCGCGAATCCGCGCTGGCGAGCCAGTTCGATACCGCGCTGAACAACATGCCGCACGGCCTGTGCATGTTCCGCGCCGACGGGCGGCTTGCAGTGATGAACCATCGCTTCGGTGACTTGATGGTGCTGTCGGAGAATTTCGTCACTCGCGGCGCCAGCGCCGCCGACATCGTCGCGGCCTGCGTGGCCGCCGGTTCGATCTCGGCGGAGAGCGGCGACATGATCCTCGGCGAGATCGAGGGCGCGCAGATGAAGGAGATCGTCACCACCGATCCCGATCTGAAGCGCTGCCGCACGCTGTCATGGACGTTCCAGCCGATGGCCGGCGGCGGCACGGTGCTGCTGCTCGAGGACATCACCGAGCGCACCAATGCGGAAGCCAAGATCAGCCATCTGGCACGCTATGACGAGCTCACGGCGCTGCCGAACAGGGTCAGCTTCCGCGATGAGATCGAGCGGCTGCTCGCGATCTCGCACGATGCCGAGCGCCTTTCCGCGCTGCTGTTCGTCGATCTCGACCAGTTCAAGCAGGTCAACGACACGCTTGGCCACCCCTGCGGCGACCAGCTTCTGTGCGCGGTGGCGAATCGCCTGCGCGAGATGCTGCGCCCCGAAGATTTCGTCGCCCGCTTCGGCGGCGACGAGTTCGTCGTGTTCCAGCAGAACATCAACGCGCCCGAGGATGCCGCGGCGCTTGCCCGCCGCATCGTCGAGCGGCTCAGCGAGCGTTATCGTATCGACAATCATCTGGTCGAGATCGGCGCCAGCGTCGGCATCGCGTTGACCTCGCCCGAGGGCTCCAGCGCCGATACGCTTTTGAAGAACGCCGACATGGCGCTCTACCGCGCCAAGGCCGACGGCCGCGGCACCTTCTGCTTCTTCCGCGACGAAATGGCTGCGACCGTCGAGGCCCGCCGCATCCTCGAGCTCGATCTGCGCAAGGCGCTCGCCAACGAGGAGTTCGAGCTGTTCTATCAGCCGCTGGTCAATCTGAAGACCGGCAAGATTACGACCTGCGAGGCGCTGCTGCGCTGGAACCATCCGGTGCGCGGCACGGTTTCGCCGGTCGACATCATTCCGGTTGCCGAGGACATGGGTCTGATCGTCGATCTCGGCCGCTGGATCCTGCGCCGCGCCTGTATGGAATGCATGAAGTGGCCCGAGGGCGTCAGCGTCGCCGTCAACTTCTCGCCACAGCAGTTCCACCAGCGCGACGTGCTCAGCGAAATCCGTTACGCGCTGGAGGTCTCTGGCCTCCCGGCGCATCGGCTGGAGATCGAGATCACCGAATCCTCGCTGTTGCGCAACACCCAGCTCACCCACGACATCCTGTCGCAGCTTCACGCGCTCGGGGTCAGCATCTCGCTCGATGACTTCGGCACCGGTTATTCGAGCCTCAGCTACCTGCATAACTTCCCGATGCAGAAGGTGAAGATCGACCGCTCCTTCCTCGAAGGCATCGACACCGACCGGCCGCTCACGCTGCTGCGCGGCGTGGCGCGGCTGTCGGCCGATCTCGGCATGGCGGTCGTGGTCGAGGGCATCGAGACCAACGAGCAGCTCGAGCTGATCAGCGCCGACGGCACCGTCACGGAAGCCCAGGGTTATCTGTTCAGCCGCCCGGTCCCTGCGGTACGGATGCGTCAACTCCTCAACGCCTCCCATGGCCGCCGTGGCGAAGACGGGCTCCAGGTTGTCGGATCGCGCTCCTTCGCGTAATCGGTTTCCTGAAATTTCCAACAGCATCAGTGTGTTGCCAGGGGCTCCGTAGTCGCACGGGTTAACCCTAATCGATCGATTGCTTTGCGTCGCGGTTAAGAAGGTGTTAATGGATTGTCACGCGCGCTGAAGTTGTTTCGCGTGTTATGATGGGTGTTGCGTAAGGAGTTTGGATGCAGTCCTCAGCCCGATCGGTCATTTCGGCTGCTGGACAGGGAGCAGACCTCCTGACCGACGTCGACTATCGTCTTGCCGAGACCCACGAGGAGAAGGAGGAGATCTACAACCTCCGCTACCGTGCATATCTGCGGGAAGGGGCCGTCAAGGAGAGCCCTGACGGCCGGGTCACCGACCGGTATGACGATCTGCCCAACGCGTGGACCTTCGGCGTCTATCTCCAGGGCGAGCTCTGTAGCTCCGTGCGCATCAGTTTGCTGACAGCGGAATGGCGCGAGTCCACCTCAACCGACGTGTTTCCCGACATCCTGCTTCCGAGACTTGACCGCGGCGAGGTCATGGTCGATCCGACACGTTTTGTCGCTGATCCCGACATGGCGAAGCGGGTTCCGGAATTGCCGTATCTGACGCTGCGAATCGCTTACATGGCCTGCGAGCATTTCAAAGCCGATCTCGGCCTCGCGATCGTGCGTGCCGAGCATCAGGCTTTCTATCGGCGGGTTTTCCTGCATGCGACCATCGGCGAGCCGCGGCTGGTTCCCGGTCTCACGAAGCCGTTCGGGCTCATGGCAGCGGATTTCCCGACCTTCCGGCAAAGAGTCTTTGAACGCTATCCGGTCATGCGTTCGACCGCTTTCGAGCGGCGGATGCTGTTTGGGCGCCGCGGTGAGCGCCAGGTCGCGCAGCGACGGGTGCTGGTGGCGGACGCAGCCCGCGCCTGATCCGGGCAGGGTGCTGAGCCACTGCGCCGCTCCGCCGGCATTTCCTGTTCATCTTGGGTCGGCGCGCCCAAATTTCTGGCAAAACAGGCGTTTCTGCCGGCCAACGCGGCTTGCCTTCACCGTCGCGCCACATTTACAACCCATTAACCATCGCGGTTGCTTTTCGCCGATCGGGGGCATTTGACCGGCCGTGGCAACGTCCCATCAAGGTTGACGGAACGTTCGCTTAACCAACCCCCTGTAGACCGGACGGCAGTGGACTAACGTGAGCGTGGAGGCTCCGGAATGAAACATCCTATGCGTATCCTCCAGGGATTGAAGCTGGTCGCGGTGCTTGCCGTCGCGCTGTCGATGGGCGCCTGCGCCAACAAGAACCTTGCTTCGGATGCGATGGCCAATGCTGCGACACCGGGTAGCCAGCAGGATTTCGTCGTCAACGTGGGCGACCGCGTGTTCTTCGAGAGCGATCAGACCGATCTGACGCCGCAGGCGATCGTCACGCTGGAGAAGCAGGCGCAGTGGCTGCAGAGCTACCCGCGCTACACCTTCACCATTGAAGGTCACGCGGATGAACGCGGAACCCGTGAATACAACATCGCGCTCGGCGCGCGCCGTGCCCAGTCGGTGCGCTCGTTCCTGGCTTCGCGCGGCATCGACCCGAACCGCATGCGTACCATCTCCTACGGCAAGGAGCGGCCGGTCGCCGTCTGTAATGACATCTCCTGCTGGTCGCAGAACCGTCGCGCCGTCACCGTGCTGAACGCGAGCTCCTGACCAGCGCGCCGTGCGCCGTTCCGCCAAGGAAACCTGACTAAGGAAACCTGATTTGCCGGCGCCCCCTTGGGCGCCGGTTTCGTTTCACGGATCAGGTCATAGAAAGCCCTTGGTCCCAGACACATTTTTGGCGTACTCCCTCTCTCAATGTCTCGCGCGGCGAGTTGTCCGCCGCGCGCCACGTCGCTTTCGTCGTCAGGGCAAGATGTCATCCAGATTCCAGGCTTTTACTGGCACCGTGGCGATCGCCGCGCTGCTTTCGCTGTGCTCGCCCGTTTTCGCGCAGTCGGACGACGCCGACCCGGAGATGCGGATCGAGCGGCTCGAGAACCAGCTGCGCCAGCTCACTGGCCAAAATGAAGAGCTGCAATACCGCAACCGCCAGCTCGAGGAGCGCCTCCGGCAGCTCGAGGGGGGTGCGCAAGGGGCCCCCGGGCAGGCGCCGGCACAACAGCCCAACGTCGCGGCCGCGCCGCCAGCGCAGTCCGCGCCGGGCTATCGCCAGCAGCAGGCGGGGCAGCAGTCACCCTATGACCCGCAGATCGCGGCGCCCGCGCCGATCGTGCAGGAGCAGCCGGCGCCGGGAGCGCCCGGCACCCGCCGCCGTGGCGATGCGTTCGATCCGAACCAAAATCCCAATGCCCCCGGTGCGCCGCGCGCGCTCGGCGGCGGTCAGCAGCCGATGGCGGCGGGAGCACCGGTCGGCGCGCCCGGCGGCCGCGGCGCCGGCGAGCCGCTCGATCTCGCCAACACCGGCGGACGCTATCCGCAAGCGGCAGCGCCGGCCGCACAGCCCGGCTATCCCGCGGCGCAGCCCGGTTATCCGGCGCCGGCCGCAGGCGGTGGTGTGGCGACCCAGCCGCCATCGCAATCGCCGCGCGACGAGTTCGATCTCGGCATCGGCTACATTCAGCGCAAGGACTATGCGCTGGCCGAGCAGACCATGAAGAGCTTCACGCAGAAATATCCGAGCGATCCCCTGCTCGGCGACGCCCAGTACTGGCTCGGCGAAAGCTACTTCCAGCGTCAGCAATATCGTGACGCCGCGGAGGCCTTCCTCGCCGTCACCACAAAGTACGACAAGTCCGCAAAGGCTCCGGACTCCCTGCTGCGACTCGGCCAGTCGCTGGCCGCGCTGAAGGAGAAGGAAGCCGCCTGCGCGGCCTTTGGCGAGGTCGGCCGCAAATTCCCGCGCGCCTCCGCCGGCGTCAAGGCCGCCGTCGATCGCGAGCAGAAGCGGGTGAAGTGCTAGCCGCTTTGCCTCATTAGAGCGTTTTCCAGCGAAGTGGACACCGGTTCGCGTGAAGAAAACGCGTCAAAACTAGAGCCTGGAGCCCCGCTCCGATTCAATCGGAACGGAAACGGCTCTTGAGCGCTGACAATGCGGATGGCGCTGCGCTAAATAGGCGCGCCATCCTGCGGGCAGCGTCATGTCAGACGACGACAATTCTCCGATCTCGGCGCGTGAGGCGAAGCTGCTCTTCGCCGACTTCAGACGCGCGCCGGCGCTCGTGCTCGCGGTTTCGGGTGGACCGGATTCCGTCGCTCTGATGTGGCTTGCCGCGCGCTGGCGCAAGAGCCTCGCTCGCGGCCCGCAGCTCGTCGCGGTCACCGTCGATCATGGCCTCCGGCCGGAAGCGGCGCGTGAGGCGCGCGACGTCAAGCATCTGGCGCAGTCGCTCGATCTGCCGCATCGGACGATGCGCTGGACCGGCGCCAAGCCGAGGACCGGTCTGCCCGCCGCCGCGCGGGACGCGCGCTATGGCCTGCTCATGCAGGCCGCGCGCGCGACCGGAGCGACCCATGTGCTCACCGCCCACACCCGCGACGATCAGGCCGAGACTTTGCTGATGCGATTGTTGCGCGGCAGCGGCATCGCCGGCCTGTCCGCGATGGCGCCGGTCACGGAGCGGGACGGGATCGCGCTGGCGCGCCCGCTGCTCGACGTGCCGAAGTCGCAGCTCATTGCGACCTTGAAGCGCGCCAATATCGCTTTCGCCGACGATCCGACCAACCGCGACACCGCGTTCACGCGCCCGCGGCTGCGGGCGCTTTTGCCGCAGCTTGCGGCCGAAGGCGGTAGTGCGCGCAACCTGGCGCGGCTCGCGGCGCGGCTAGCCCGCGCCAATGCCGCCGTCGACGTGCTGGCTGACGGCGCCGAGCGCTTTCTCGCGCTCAGAGATCGCGACCGTTCGCCGTCCGATGTGCCTGCGCGAAGCTTTGAGGTCTCGGCCTTCGCCACACTGCCCGAGGAGGTACGCCTGCGGCTCCTGATGCGGGCGATCGACGCCGTCGGGCACGAGGGGCCGGCGGAACTGGGGAAGGTCGAGGCCCTCTTGGCGGTCCTTGAGCGCGGCATCGAGGCTTCGGGCCGGCGCACCGTCGGAACCAGCCGACCTCAGGTCAAGCGGACGCTCGCGGGGGCCCTCATCAGCCTGTCCCGGGGGCGCATCCTGATCGAACCGGCGCCGGCTCGGCGCATCAGGGGCGGATCATGACACCGGCCCGCTCGGCCCTTGCCCTCAGGACACCTTAACCAGGCCGGAAAAACCCAACCTGCCCCGCCATTATTTCCGCGGGAATCGGGCTAAGATGGGATAAATAGTCCCATCTCGTTCCCTTGGCAGCGACCGGTGCGGCACCTAAATTGTATGCGTCTAACCGAGAGGATTCCTTGGGGATTTTCTCTAGCTTGCCCAAGGAATAGGGCCGCGATCCGCGCGACCACGAAGGAAGATCGATGAACGCCAATCTGCGCAATTTCGCCCTCTGGGTCATCATTGTCTTGCTGCTATTGGCGTTGTTCACGCTCTTCCAGAATCCCGGCCAGCGCGCCTCCTCCCAGGACATCGCCTTCTCCCAGCTCCTGAGCGAGGTCGATCGGGGCAATGTGCGCGACGTCGTGATCCAGGGGCCGGATATTCACGGCACCTTCACCAACGGCTCGAGCTTCCAGACCTATGCGCCGAACGACCCGACGCTGGTGAAGCGCCTCTATGACAGCAAGGTCCAGATCACCGCGAAGCCGCCGGGCGACAACGTGCCGTGGTTCGTCTCGCTCTTGGTCTCCTGGCTGCCCTTCATCGCGCTGATCGGCGTGTGGATCTTCCTGTCGCGCCAGATGCAGGGTGGCGCCGGCAAGGCGATGGGCTTCGGCAAGTCGCGCGCCAAGATGCTGACCGAGGCGCATGGCCGCGTCACCTTCGAGGACGTCGCCGGCGTCGACGAGGCCAAGCAGGACCTCCAGGAGATCGTCGAATTCCTGCGCGACCCCGGCAAATTCCAGCGGCTCGGTGGCCGCATTCCGCGCGGCGTGCTGCTGGTCGGCCCGCCCGGCACCGGCAAGACGCTGATCGCGCGCGCGGTTGCGGGCGAAGCCAACGTGCCGTTCTTCACCATTTCCGGCTCCGACTTCGTCGAGATGTTCGTCGGCGTCGGCGCCTCCCGCGTGCGCGACATGTTCGAGCAGGCCAAGAAGAACGCGCCCTGCATCATCTTCATCGACGAAATCGACGCCGTTGGCCGTCACCGTGGCGCCGGCCTTGGCGGCGGCAATGACGAGCGCGAGCAGACGCTGAACCAGTTGCTGGTCGAGATGGACGGCTTCGAGGCGAACGAAGGTGTGATCCTGATCGCCGCGACCAACCGTCCCGACGTGCTCGATCCCGCGCTGCTGCGTCCCGGCCGCTTCGACCGCCAGGTCGTGGTGCCCAATCCGGACGTCGTCGGCCGTGAGCAGATTTTGAAGGTTCACGTCCGCAAGGTGCCGCTGGCGCCGGATATCAACCTCAAGACCATCGCGCGCGGCACGCCCGGCTTCTCCGGCGCCGACCTGATGAACCTCGTCAACGAGGCTGCCCTGACTGCCGCCCGCCGCAACAAGCGGATGGTGACCCAGGCCGAGTTCGAGGAAGCCAAGGACAAGGTGATGATGGGCGCCGAGCGCAAGTCGCTCGTCATGACCGAGGAAGAGAAGCTGCTGACGGCCTATCACGAGGGCGGCCACGCCATCGTCGGCCTCAACGTGCCTGCGACCGATCCGATCCACAAGGCGACCATCATTCCGCGCGGTCGCGCGCTCGGCATGGTCATGCAGCTCCCCGAACGCGACAAGCTGTCGATGTCGCTTGAGCAGATGACCTCGCGCCTCGCCATCATGATGGGCGGCCGCGTCGCCGAAGAGCTGATCTTCGGCCGCGAGAAGGTGACCTCGGGTGCGGCGTCCGACATCGAGCAGGCCACGCGCCTTGCCCGCATGATGGTGACGCGCTGGGGCCTGTCGGAAGAGCTCGGCACGGTCTCCTACGGCGAGAACCAGGACGAGGTGTTCCTGGGCATGTCGGTGTCGCGGACGCAGAACGCGTCTGAAGCGACCGTCCAGAAGATCGACTCCGAGATCAGGCGGCTGGTCGAGGAGGGCTACAAGGAAGCGACCCGCATCCTCACCGAGAAGCATGCCGACCTCGAGACGCTCGCCAAGGGCCTGCTCGAGTTCGAGACGCTGAGCGGCGACGAGATCGTCGATCTCCTCAAGGGCAAGAAGCCGAACCGCGAGTCTGTGCTCGAGCCGAGCACGCCGCGCGCTTCCGCGGTGCCGCCGGCCGGCAAGTCGCGTCCGCGGCCCGATCCGGATCCCGGCCTGGAGCCGCAGCCGCAGGCGTAAGGCCTTCGCGCACCCATGGCCGGCTATTCCGGCAAACCGCTCTCGCAAAAGCTCGGCATCAAGCCGGGCTTTTGTATTTTTGTGGACGGCCTGTCGGTCGCCTATGGCGATCTCGTCGGAGAGTTGCCCGCTGGCGTACAGCTGGTGAGCACTGGCAAGGCTCCGCTCGACCTCGTGCATCTGTTCGCGGTCGAAGCGAAGGGGCTTGCTGCGAAGCTGCGCCGCTACCGGCAGGTGATCGCGCCTGATGGCATGATCTGGGTGTCATGGCCGAAAAGGGCGAGCGGCATCGCCAGTGACCTGACCGACGTCGTGGTGCGGGACACGGCGCTGCCGCTCGGCCTCGTCGACGTCAAGGTTTGCGCCGTGGACGATGTCTGGTCGGCGCTGAAATTCGTGATTCCCGTGAACCAGCGGAAATAGCGAACGCGGGGATCATTTCGATGTCGCGGACGAGGGCGCGTCAGCCACTTGCGCATTGTCCCGCACATGGATCACCGCGATGTCATCCGTATAGATCCGCTTCCAGCCCTTGAGATGATCGAGAATCTGCGGGCCCGGCGCATCGGCAACCAGCAGCGTCGCGTTGATCTTATATTCGTCGAGCAGGCGGGGCAGAAGCTCGGGCTGCTTGCCCTCGGTCGCCTTGAAGAAGTCCATGACGAATTTCTCGCCATAGAGTTCGGCGCGGCCGTCGACGAAGACCGGGACGTCGCGCGAGATCAGATAGCCGCCGAACTGGTAGGCGTTGAAGATCCGCTGCGCCTTGCGCTGCTCGAGCAGGTCGGCCGCGGCGACGGGCGTCTGCAACATCGTGAACGCGAAGCGGTGATGTCCCATATAGATCGCCGTCGAGGTCCAGCCAGCGGCCACGATCATCAGCGCGCCTATTGCGGTGACGTAGCGAGCCGGCCAGATTTCGTCGCTGCCCGAGTCCGGAGCGGGGCGCGGTGACAATTGCCCGAGCGGCTTGGCCAGCACCAGCGGCACCAGGAACGCGAATGCCTCGATGCTCCTGACATGCGTCAGCGCGCTCCAGGTCAGGAACAGGATCAGGAAAATCCGCGGCGCCGAGAGCACGAGGCCGCGATGGAAGCCGATGGCGATGAGGCCGAGCAGTGCGCCTTCGAACGCCGAGAACGAGGCGAAATTCGCCGGCATCCACTCGAAGATTACCGTCAGAAGTTCGCCGAGGTTGAGGATGTTGGTCGCGCCCCATAGCGTCCTCCAGCCATACGGCGTGGCGCAGCTCGCGATCAGCGCGGCGATGCCGAACAGCACCCAGCGCAGGAATAGCTGAATCCGTCGTCCTTTCTCGGCGTGCTCGACCGCCTCGAGCGCGATCGGACCGATCAACGCCAGGCCCAGAACGAAGCCGCCATGCAGGTTCGCCCACAATGCCATCAATGGGAGCCAGAGCCATGACGGCGCGCTCCTGCGATCGGCGGCCGCCATCAACACGCCGGCCCACAGCACCATGACGGGCAGCGCCAGGATGTGCGGACGCGCCAGCAGGTGATGCAGCGACAAAAGCAGCGCCAGCATCGCAAACAGCACCGAGCGCGGAAGTTCGAGATGTGCGTCGAGCAGATAGACGAAGATTGCGACAGTGAGCGCGATCGCAACCGTCGTGAGGATCACCGGTCCGGCCCAACCCCATTGTCCATAGGAGCTCGCGAACAGCACTTGCGATAGCCATGAGGTGGATATCCAGGGCTGGCCTGTCCGCGTGAAGGAGTAGATGTCCGTATAGGGCAGCGCGCGATGATCGAGGATCCATTGCCCGATCTTGATCTGCCAGAACGAGTCGGAATCCTGGAGCAGCGTGTCGCCGATAAAGAGGAAGCATAGGTAGGCGCCCGCGCCGACGCAGAGCGGCACCAGGACGCGCGCGCGGCTTTGCATCGCCATGCTGTAGGTAGAGGAGAGGGACATTCCGCCTCGTCGTTCTGCCGGACGTTGATCCTGCCGGCTTCCAAAGCATGATCCGGAAAAGTGTGAAGCGGTTTTCCGAAAAGATCATGCTCAAACAAGAACCTAAAGCGCGATGAAGATTCGCGCTTTAGCGGGCGGCATTGGACCATGACGGTCATAACTTCGAGTAAACCGGCAGAGGTGTGGCCGGTATGTTTCCGGACGATTTAACTGATTGTTTTCAATTTCGGTTTACCATTGCGGAATACACGCAAACCGCTGCATGTTTCCGCGGACGAATTAACTGCGGTGCAATTCTTTGTCGCTACTGTCGGTTCCATGGTCGCGCGGCGCTGGGAAGCCGGTCAGACCAGACTAGTTGTAGCCTTGTGTACTCTTTGGAGCAGTCTATGAAAAACCTCGTTGCGCGCTTCGTGAAGGATGAATCCGGCGCCACCGCTATTGAATACGGTCTGATCGCCGCCGGCATCGCGCTGGCCATCATCACCGTGGTCAATAACCTCGGCACCTCGCTGAACTCCAAGTTCGGCTCGATCTCGTCCAGCCTGAAGTAAGTTCGGACGATCGACGTGAATTCGAAGAGCCCCGGTATTCCCGGGGCTCTTTCATTTCAGCCGCTGCGCGCGACGTCTTGAGGGGAATGCAGCATGGCCGAACTCGCCTTGAGCCTGCCGTCAGGCCTGCGGCCAGGCGCGGTCCCGTCCGTGCTGTTCAACGTCTGCCTCGTGCTGCTCGTCCTGACGCTGCTGCATTTCCCGCTCGCCTTTATCTCGCATTCCTGGATCCATGACGCGAACGGGCTGGGTAACCCCACCGATTTCGTGAACGTGTGGGCCGCCGGCAGGCTGGCGCTCGACGGCCATGCGGTGCAGGCGTGGGACTGGCAGGTGCAGAAGCAGGTCGAGGTCGCCGTGTTGGGGCAGGATTTTGCCGGCTACTTCGCCTGGCATTATCCGCCGCCGTTCCTGTTCGTCGCCGCCTTCCTCGCGCAATTTCCCTATGCCGTGGCTTTTGCGGGCTGGGTCTTCGCCAGCATGCTGCCCTATGTCGCGCTGATGCGCGCGATCGTCGGGCGCAGCTTCGGTGTCATGCTTGCGATCGCGTTTCCGGCGACCTTCGACAATCTTGCGATCGGACAGAACGGCTTTCTGACCGCCAGCCTGATCGGCGGCACGCTGTATCTATTGCCGCGTCGCCCCGTGCTCGCCGGAATCTGTCTGGGCCTCCTGACCTACAAGCCGCAATACGGACTCTTGTTTCCGCTCGTCCTTGTCGCGAGCGGAGAATGGAAAGTCTTCGTCTCGGCAGCCGTCACCGCCGCGTCCGTCGCGCTCGCGTCGATGCTCGTGTTTGGCGCCGAGAGTTGGGCTGCCTTCTTCCATTGGATGCCGATGATCTCGAAGGCGGTTCTCTCCGAGGGGACGGAATCCTGGCTGAGGCTCCAAAGCGTGTTCGCGATGGTGCGCTGTCTTGGCGGTAGCGAGACACTCGGTTGGGCGTTGCAGGTGGTGGTGGCGTGTGTTGTCGCGATCGGGCTCGTGCTGATGTGGCGCAGCAAGTTGCCTTACGCGCTGAAGGCGGCTGCGCTCGCGACCGGCACGTTGCTGTGTTCGCCCTACACCTACATGTATGATTTCGCGGTGTTGGCCATTCCCGTCGCCTGGCTTGTGCGCGCCGGATACGATGACGGCTTCCGTGCTTACGAGCCCTGTGCGCTCGGCCTCGTGCTCGCGCTGCTTGCGAGCTTCCCGTTTCTGAAAATCCCGGTCGGGCTTGCGGCGACGCTGATCGTTGCCGCGCTCGTCGTCGCCCGTGCGGTCGCCGACTGGCGTGAGCTGCCGGCGTCCCCGCCGGGCCTTGCCTCGTCCCCTGCCTCGTCGTGAGCTGGTAGATCAGCTTCGTACATTTGAGGTCTTGTCATCCGCTCTGAATAGTTGTTCAGTTCTTGCGGGGCGATTTGCAGCGAAAACAGTGAAGAAGCGTTCGGCCGAAACGCGCGGCCAGGCGCGTGGGACAGGAAGTGCGCCATGGTTTACCGGCGGACCCATCAAGTGGTGAAACGCCTAGCCGCCCGGCGCAGCGCCATTCTGGCGGCGGCGCGGGAGGCTGCAGCGGAAGGCGGCATGGTGGCGGTGCAGATCGCCCCGGTCGCGGTCAGGGCCAACGTCGCGGCCGGAACGGTCTACCGCTATTTTCCCTCAAAAGCCGACCTGATCTCCGAACTGATTGCCGAAGTGTCGCGTGACGAGCTCGCCGCGATCCGACGGGCAGCCGACGCCGCGCCCGGTCCGTCCTCGGCGCTGGCGGCCGCCGTTACCACGGTTGCGGTGCACACGCTTTCCCAGCGCAAGCTCGCCTGGGGCATTCTGGCCGAGCCCGTCGACGTCGATGTCAGCGCCTCGCGGCTTGCGAGCCGGCGCGAGATCGCGGGCGAAATCGCCTCCCGGATCGATTCCGCCGTGCGCGCCGGCCATCTGCCGGTGCAGGATACCGCGCTGGCGGCAACCGCGCTGCTCGGCGCGCTGCACGAGGCACTGGTCGGGCCGCTCGCGCCCGACAATCTGGAGGACCCGGTCAAGCTGCGCGATGCCGTGCAGACGGTCACGCTGCTCGCGCTGCGCGCCGTCGGCGTGATGGATGCCCGCGCCCGTGGTCTCGTGGTGCAGCAGACGGTGTTGCCGGCGAAGACATTGGTGGGGGCTTGAGTTGAAGCTGTCATTCCGGGGCGCGCGTAAGCGCGAACCCGGAATCTCGCGCCGCAATCTCCCGATTCCGGGTTCACCCGCGCTTTGCGCGGGCGTCCCGGAATGACGGGATGTTACATATTGGCGTCGCCCTCGGGGCCGACGGAAGCGATCCGCACCATGTTGGTGGTGCCGGGGATGCCGAGCGGCACGCCGGCGACGATGATCACGCGCTGGCCGGCGCGGACAAAGCCATCTCGGAATGCGATCTGACCGGCGCGGCTGACCATGTCGTCCTGGTCGCGCGCGTCTTCCGCCACCACGCAATGCACGCCCCAGACCACTGCGAGCTTGCGTCCCGTCGTCATGTTCGGCGTGATCGCCACGATCGGCGCCTTTGGACGTTCGCGCGCGACGCGGATCGCGGTCGAGCCGGAGCTGGTCCAGCAGATCAGCGCCGGCAGGTCGAGCGTTTCAGCCATCACGCGCGCGGCATCCGCGATCGCATCGCCCACTGTCGATTCCGGGTCCGGCCGCTGGGCCATGATCACGGACCGATAGGTCGGGTCGCGTTCGACCTCCTCGCCGATGCGATTCATGGTCGAGACCGCTTCGACCGGGAATTTGCCGGCAGCCGATTCAGCCGAGAGCATGATGGCGTCGGCGCCTTCATAGACGGCGGTCGCGACGTCGGAGACTTCCGCGCGGGTCGGCACCGGCGACTGGATCATCGATTCCAGCATCTGCGTTGCGATCACCACCGGTTTGCCGGCATGGCGCGCCATGCGCGTCATCTGCTTTTGCAGGCTCGGCACGCGCTCCAGCGGCAGCTCGACGCCGAGGTCGCCGCGCGCCACCATCAGCGCGTCGGAGGCCTCGATGATGTCGGCGAGGCGATCGATCGCCTGCGGCTTCTCGATCTTGGCCATCACCGCGGCACGGCCACGGATCATCTTCTTGGCTTCGATGACGTCGTCGGCGCGCTGCACGAAGGACAGCGCGATCCAGTCGATGCCGGTCACCAGCGCCGCCTCGAGGTCGGCGCGGTCCTTCGGCGTCATCGCCGAGACCGGCAGGTCGGTATCAGGCAGGCTGACGCCCTTGCGGTCCGACATCTTGCCGCCGACCACGACACGCGTCACCGCATGCTCTTTCGAGGTCTGCTCCGCGATCAGCCGCACCTTGCCGTCATCCAGCAGGAGTGCATGGCCGGGCCGGAGCGCGGCCAGGATCTCCGGGTGCGGAAGGTAGACGCGGGTCGTGTCGCCCGGCGCCTTGTCGGAGTCCAGCGTGAAGGTCTGGCCGTTCTGGAGCTGCACGGCTCCTTCGGCGAACGAGCCGAGCCGGAGCTTCGGCCCCTGGAGGTCGACCAGGATGCCGATCGGCCGCCCGTAGCTGGACTCGACATTGCGGATCGTCGCCACCAGCTCCCGCATCTTGTCATGCGGAGTGTGGCTCATATTGATGCGGAAGATGTCGGCACCGGCCTCGAACAGGCGGCGGATTGTCGCGAGGTCCGAAGAGGCAGGTCCCAGGGTCGCGAGAATCTTGATACGGCGAAGTCGCCTCATGGCTTATTTCCAGGCGGGGGCGGGGGTGCTGGCGCAAGGCCAGGCGAGCCCGGGGGCGTAGCACCCGGCGGGCTATTGGGCAAACCCGGAACGCCGCCACCCGGGCCAACGGGGCCCGGCAGACCGGGTACCCGCTGTTGCGAGGGTTGTTCGTTGGCGTCGGTCAGCTGCACCGTCCAGGCGCGCTGCTCGCCGGTGTCGACCTCGAAATAGCCGGTCCGGTCATAGCCGCGGGCGAGGCAGTCCTCGGTGCCGCGGATGGTGAATTCCTTGTCCCGCGAGCACATGAAGGCCTGGCCCGACCATTCACCGCCGCGGTCGTAGTCGATCGCGTAGATGTAATAGTAGCGGGCAACCAGCGTGCCCCGCAGCAGCGTCTCGCAGGAGCGGGACGAGATGTTCCACCAACCCTCGGTGGTCCAGCCCTCGGCATCCTTGTAACCGAGCGCGATTCCGACCCGGCTCGAGGTGTTGTTGCAGAGGCGGAAGTCGGCCGAGGCGGGGCTCGCCGACAGGCACAGCAACGCGATTGCCAGCGCCGGGGCGAGGCGAACGAGCCATGTGAAGAGGCGCTGGAAGGCGGGAGATTCGGCGATCATAGTCGCGGAAGCTATATCAGATCATTGACGATTTGGCGTAGAGGGCGAGGGAACTGCCTAAGGACCGGTCCAAGGGATCCGTTTGCACCGGGATATGGCAAAATCTGTGACAAAGGCCTACCTAGTCCCGTAACGGTCAGTCCGGACAATGAGGTCATCGTCATGGCAATCGACGACAAAACCAGAACAGAGCTCGAGGCGGCGGCCTTCCGGCGCCTGGTCGAGCATCTGAAGGCACGGACCGACGTCCAGAACATCGATCTGATGAATCTCGCCGGCTTCTGTCGCAATTGCCTGTCCAACTGGCTCAAGGACGCCGCCGACGCGCAAGGGGTGCCTCTCAGCAAGGACGAGAGCCGCGAAGCGGTCTACGGCATGCCCTATGAGACCTGGAAGGCGAAGTACCAGGGCACGGCCACGCCCGAGCAGCTCGAAGCCATGAAGAAGGTCCATCCCGGGCATTGAGCCGGTCAGGTTCGCCGGTCATTCCGGGTCGCCGAAGGCGAACCCGGAATCTCGAGATTCCGGGTTCGATGCTGCGCATCGCCCCGGAATGACATCAACCTTGGACGCTGCCCATCGGCACTGCCGCATCTCTTGTGGGTGCGCTGTGGACGAGCGCGATGCTGCCTTGACGTAACCGCTGCCAAACTTAAGGGTCAAACCAGCACGCGCGGTGCGAGGGCGCCGGCGTTACCTCACCTTGCCAGTTCTATCAGGAGTACGAGATGGCCATTGCCACCGCCGTCAACGAAGAAGCGCCCGCCACGAAATTCGCCAAGGATCAGCTTCGTTCCATCATCGAGCGCATCGAACGGCTGGAGGAAGAGAAGAAGGCGATCTCGGACGACATCCGCGACGTCTATGCCGAGAGCAAGGGCAACGGCTACGACGTCAAGGCGCTGCGCACCATCGTGCGCCTGCGCAAGCAGGATCCCAACGAGCGCGCCGAGGCAGAAACGATCCTCGAGACCTACATGCAGGCGCTGGGAATGCTCTGAGAGGCACCCGGCCTTTCAATTGCAGCGCACCAAACCTAGGCAAAATCCGCTTCTCTGCTAAGCTGCTCGGTGAAGGGACCGAGCAATGGATGCGCCTGGACCAGAGCGCAGGCTCGCCGCGGTCCTCGCCGCTGACATGGTCGGCTATAGTCGTCTCATGGAGGCCGACGAGGCGGGGACGCTTGCGCGCCTCAAGACCCACCGGATCGAGCTCATCGATCCGGTCATCAGCCGCAATCGCGGACGTATCATCAAGACCACGGGCGACGGCCTGCTCGTCGAATTCCACAGCGTCGTCGATGCCGTGCTGTGCGCTGCCGAGGTTCAGCGCCGCATGGGTCGGCGTAATGCCGACGTTGCGCCGGGACGGTGGATACAGTTTCGCATCGGCATCAATCTGGGCGACGTGATCGTCGACCAGAACGATATTTTCGGCGATGGCGTCAACGTTGCGGCCCGGCTGGAGGCGCTGGCCGAACCTGGCGGCATCTGCATCTCGAGCGCGGTTCGCGACCAGCTCGGCCAGCGTCTCGATGGCATCGACTTCGACGATCTGGGCGAGCAGAACGTCAAGAACATCGCGCGGCCCATCCGCGTCTTCCGCGTCCGGCTGAACGAGGTGATGGCCGGCGCGCTGGACGGGGCGAGCGACACCGCGCCCGCGCCGGGCATTTCGAAAAAGCCTTCGATCGCCGTGCTGCCCTTCGCCAATATGAGCGGCGATCCGGAGCAGGAGTTTTTTGCCGACGGCCTGACCGAAGACATCATTACCGAGCTGTCGCGCTTCCACGATCTGCTCGTCATCTCCCGCAACTCGGCCTTCGTGTACAAGGGCAAGGCGGTGAAAGTGCAGGACGTCGCCCGCGAGTTCGGCGTCGACTATGTCGTCGAAGGGAGCGTGCGAAAGGCGGGAGGGCGCGTGCGCGTCACCGTGCAGCTGATCGACGCCGAGACCGACCGGCACATCTGGGCCGATCGCTATGACCGCGAGCTCGAGGACATCTTCGCGATCCAGGACGAGATGACCCGCGCGATTGCCTCGACGCTGCCCGGCCGCGTCGAGGCGGCGAGCCATGATCGCGCGAAACGCAAGCCGACCGACAATATGGCGGCCTATGAATGCGTGCTGGCCGCAAAGATCCTGCACCATCGCTCGAACCGCGACGACAACGCGCAGGCGCAGTCCCTGCTCGACCGCGCGCTTTCGCTCGATGCGAACTACGCCCATGCGCACGCCTGGAAGGCATGCGTCCTCGGCCAGACCTGGGTTTACGGCTGGTGCGCGGATCGCGACCTGACCTTTCAGCATGTGTCTTCCGAGCTGGAGACCGCGCTGGCGCTCGACGACAATGACAGCGACGTCCACCGCATCCTCGCCGCGCTCAATCTGAACCGCGACGACCATGACAGGGCCAGCTACCATCAGGAGCGCGCGCTCGCGCTCAACCCGAACTATGATCTCGTGGTGGTGCAGCAGGGCGAGCTGCTGACCTGGCTCGGCCGGCCGGAGGAAGGCATCGACTGGATCAAGAAGGCGATGCGGCTCAACCCCTATCACCCCGAACGCTTCTGGAGCCATCTCGGGCGTGCCTATTATTGTGCCGAGAAATACGCCGAAGCTGCCGAAGCCTTTTCACGGATCACGCGGCCCGACCATACGCATCACGCGTTCCTCGCCGCGATCTTCGCGCAGATGAATAACGCCGTTGCGGCCGGCGCTCACGCGGCCGAGGTTCTCAAGCGTGAGCCGGCATTTTCGGTAGCCAATCATCTCGTCACCCAGCACTATAAGCGCGAGGTCGATCGTCAGCGCTACGAGACGGGCCTTCGCGGGGCTGGTCTGCCGGCTTGATTGTTACGACCCGCGAGGCCTGATCGTCGATCCATCCAGGAGGAATCAGTGAGTGAGCCGCCGTTGCCGCGCGAGGTGAGCCGAGCCTTCGAGGCTTTTCCGCCGCTGGTGCGCCGGCGCCTTCTCGACGTCCGCAAGCTGATCTTTGCAACGGCCAAGGCGCACGACGACGTCGGTCCGTTGACCGAGACGCTGAAATGGGGCGAGCCGTCCTATCTGACGGAGAAAAGCGGAAGCGGCAGCACCATCCGGCTCGGTCGCGTGAAGGACTCCGAGACGCATGCGGCCGTGCTGTTCAACTGCAAGACGACGCTGATCGAAGCGTTTCGCGAGCGCTTTCCCGATGCGTTCGAATACCGGCAGAACCGTGCGCTGCTGTTGCCGGTGGCGGGTACGCTGGCGAAGCAGCCGCTCGCGGTCTGCCTGTCGCTGGCGCTCACATATCATCTCGACCGCCGCGGCCGGAGATAGCTGCGCCAGGACGACAGCAAATTTGCGGAGAGTGGGGAGGCGCAATCAGCGCAGCGAAGCGGTGCGCACCACGAAGGACGTGGTCTCGAGCTTGGCGGTCGCGGAGCCCGAGAAGCTGTCGCAGGACATGCCCTGCATCGGATCGTCCGTGAAGCCCATCGTGACGACGGCCTGCGGCTTGAGGAAATAAGCGCGCATCGCGGTCATGTCGACATCGCCCATCAGCGTCACCGACATCGAACGACTGGCGCTCGGCGCCAGCATCACGATCTTGAGCCACATGCTCTCGCCCTTGGCGGCGGAGAGCCGCGTCGAGGTCGCGATCATGCCCTGCGCGCCGGTCTGTAGTCCCTTGGCAACGACGGTGTTGATCTCGGTGGCCGGGGCGAGGCCGCGGGTCGCAGCAAGGGGACGGGCCGTACGCGGGATCGGCGCGGAGGCGGCGACGACGTTGCCGCGGTCGACCGGCGAAGCGGCGGCCGGCGCATAGGCCAGCGCCTGGTAGGCCGAGGAAGAAACGCTTGCGGTCGCCTGCGGATCGGTCGCCGAGGCCAGTGCCTGGCGTGCCCTGAGCGCCGCGACCTGGGCCGGCGTCGCCTGCTGCGGAGCCGCCGGAGCATCCCAGAAGCCGCGGGCGTTGATGATGTCGGCCGGCGTCTGCGGCTTCGCTTCAGTTGATCTGGCTTCAGCCGATTTGTCGGCGGCGGGAGCAGGCTTCGGCTTGGGCGGCTGCACGACCTGCATGTCGGCCGCGGCGAGCTGGATCGCGGCTGCAACTTGCGGCTTGGCGCGCGGCGTCGGTACCGGATCGGCGGGCTTCTCAGCCGTCTTGGCAGGCACGGCTGCCGCAACCACGGTCGGCGCCGCCGGCTTCGCGCCGCCGGCCGCTGCGCCCTCGTCATCCTCGTCGCTGGTGGGGGCTGATTTGCCCCTGAACAGCGCCGCCAGGAAGCTCGGCTTGCCGATCGTCGCGGCGTCGTCGCCATTGCCGCGCCGCTCGATGTCGGCCTTGGCGAGCTCATAGCCCTTCAGCGGCGTGCCATCGGTCGGCAGGTGCACGGTGCGGCCGTCCGGGAAGACACGGGCGAGCTGGTCATGCGTCATGCGCGGCCAGTGCCGGATGCTGCCGGTGTCCAGATGCACGAAAGGCGAGCCGGAGGTCGGATAGAAGCCGACACCGCCGCGTTGCAGGCGGAGCCCCGCGAAGCGGATCTGCTCCAGCGGCACGCCCGGAATGTAGAAGTCCATCGCATGGCCCAGCATGTGCTGGCTGAAGCGCGCCACGCCTGAGGAGCGGCGGCGGAGCATGGCGTTGGTGGCGGGGGAGCGGTAGGAGGAGACGATCTGGATCGGCTGTTTGCCGTCGACGTCGCGATAGACTTCCCAGAGGATATCGAAGAGGTGGCGGTCCATCACGGTCTCGTCCTGGCTGCGCCAGTCACGGAGATAGTGGTTGAGCTGCTTCAGCGCCGCCTCGTCATAGCGCCCGTCGCGCTTGAAGGTGACGGTGAGGTCTTCGTCGGAATGGGTGTGGTGGAAGGAGAGGGTACGGGTCTCGTTCAGCGCGGTCGCGTCGTGAACGGAGCCGGCGCCGGCAAGCAAAAGCAGCGAGGTCAGGCCGATCCGGGATCCGGCCCTGACTCCCGCATGGGACAACGACACCGCAACGAATTGGCGTGCGAAACCAGCCAGCACGAATGAGCCCACCCAGTCGACGAGCGTTCAAATGGACTCTCTCCCGCCAACCCCGCTAGCGCGCGAAAGAGGATGAACGCTTTATTAAAGCGAGAAGGTTAATTTGAGGTTTACCTTCCCGCCCCCAACCCAACGAAATCCCAAGAGGGATCCCTAGTCGAAAACCCAAGTCGAAAACCCAAGTCAGGGTACAGACCTAACCGGTCGAGTGTGGCGAAAAAACGCCCCTCGCGGCGGTTCTGGTGGAGAATGGTTAACGTTAAGCGATCCCGTCGGGGGACGGGATCGTTGATTTCATTGAGGAATTTATTCTTAGGCGCGAGACCGCCGAAAGGATCAGCGGGTGAAGACGCGCTGCTGGCGCCGGCCGACCGGAGCCGGCGGCGGGGTCGGAGCGCCGAACAGCCGCTCGAGGAACGATGGGCCGGATGACGAGAAGCCGCTGTTGGCTACCGCGACGCCGGAGGGCAGCGTCGTGGCCGGCCGCGAGTAGCTTGGCTGCGAATGCGCGACGACGTTCTCGAGGTCCTTGCCGCGGCTGTTCTTCAGGATGTTGATCATGGTCGCGTCGCGACCATAGACGTCCTTGCGGAATTGCAGCTTGCCGCCGTCGTCCACGAACGCGGTCTGGTAGGTGATGTTGACCGGGATCGGGGTGGGGAATTTCAGGTCGACCTCGCTCGAGCCGTACATGCCGCGGACGCGCTCCGGCGTGTAGTGCTCGTTCGGCATCGCGATGTTGAGCAGCACCGAGGCGTACTGATCCGGATTCTGCACCCGCATGCAGCCATGGCTGAAGGCACGTTCGTCCCTGGCGAACAGATGCTTGTCCGGCGTGTCGTGCTGATAGACCAGGAACTTGTTCGGGAAGTTGAAGCGGATGCGGCCGAGCGCGTTGGCTTCACCCGGCGGCTGCGAGATGTGCACGGAGCCGTCGCGGTTCTGCTCGAGGCGTAGCCCCATGCGCTGGAGCACGGTCGGGTCCTGCTGCAGCGCCGGCAGATATTCGTTGTAGACGATCGACGGCGGCACGTTCCAGGTCGGGTTGACCGTGATGTACTTCATCGTCTCGCTGAGCAGCGGGGTGGCGTGCGTGCCCGGCTTGCCCGTGACCACGCGCGTGGTCCAGACCTGCTGGCCGCGCTGCATCACCTTCAGCGTGTAGTCGGGAATGTTGAGGATCACATAGGCATCGCCGAGCGACGGCACCCCGAGATCGCGCGGCAGCCAGCGCCAGCGCTCCATGTTCACGAGCACGGTGTCGATCTGCCGGTCGCGCTTCGGGCTGTTCAGCGCCTTCACGGTCGGCGCGTCGAGGACGCCGGTCGCCTTCATCTCGGCGCCGTCCTGGAATTTCCGCACGGCTTCCGCAACCGTTGCGTCATAGTGGTCGTCGTTGGCGTTCTCGGCGATGCCGAGCTTGGCGCGGAGCTGCGGCACGCGCGGATCCTGCACGACGACTTCCGCCTGCTTCTTGCCGCGCGCCGGCGTGTACTTCAGCGCCGGGCCGTCGGTGATCTCGACCACCGGGCCTTCGCCCTGGCCGCGGAGCTGGGCGAGCTTCGCCTTCAGCTCCTTGTAGAGCTTCTGCGGCGGGTTGTAGCCGTCGAGCGCCGCGGACGCATCGGTCGCGGTCGTGACTTTGGCCAGCACCTCGCTCGGGTCGATCGGATGCTCGGGATAGAGGATATCGGCGCTGACCTGCGACCAGTGCATGCGGCCGCTCTGCGCCTGGCGCGCATAGTCCAGCATGCTGGCGGTGAGCTTGAGCTCAGCCTCGGCGAGCGCATCGGGCGTCGTGGCAGCCGCGAAATCCGGCACCGGATAGTCGGCGGCGTTGAGGCCGTCGGACGCGGCATCCTTCAGCCGTGCGATCACGCCCTTAGCCGAAGCGCTGAGGCTGCCGCCTTGCGTCCAGACCGGCGCGAAGTCGCGTGCGCCGTAAAACTTCTCGACGGCTGCGCGCTCGTTCTTGCGATCGAAATAGCGCGAGGTCTTGGCGCCGAGCGCGTCCTTGATCTTGTCCGCTACCGGCTGATCGGCGGCGGGAACTTTGCTCGCGGCCTTCACCGGTTCAGTGGCCGGAGCCGCAGCGGTCGCAGGCGCGGCGGGAGTGGCCGGCGCGGTCGCAGCTTCGGTCTTTGCCGGTTCGGTCTTGGAAGGCTCAGTCTTGGCAGGCTCAGTCTTGGCAGGTTCGGTCTTCGCCGTCTCGCTCTTCGGCGCCTCGGTGGCGGGCGTCGTGGCGACGTCGGAAGCTTTCGTCTCGACCTTCTCGGGCGCCGGTGCGGCTTCCGCCTTCACGGGCTCGTTGCTGCTTGCGTCCTTGGCCGGCTCCTGCACCGTGGCCGTGGTGTCGAGCTTGACGTCGGCGGCGGTCGGTGGCGGGACGTTGGCCGGTTCGGGGCGCGGGATCGCGGCTTCGATCGCGAGCTCTGCGGCGCTGCTGCGCGCCTGGTCCTGGGCCAGCGCCGAAGTGGCCGACACCGTGAGGAAGGTCGCCGCGACGGTCATCAGCACGCGGTCAAAGCCTGCACGGTTGTTCAAACAGTCTCGCATCGTGTCACACCCTCGGGTGAACTGTCCCCATGAAACGGATTCACGGAACAGCTTTGTTATCGTCTAACAGCTTCGGCCAATCGCGCCGGCTTCTCGAAAGTTGCACGCCTGCACGCAACGATTCTGACGCAGACGATATACAGGCCCCGTTTTCGCAGCCAGCGCTACCCGGGACAACTCACGACAAACTGACTTCAAGGAAGCCTCTTGGCAACGGATTGTGCGCTTCTGCCACGCGCTTTTCCCTTTGTCTGTCACTTCCCGGTCACGGTTCAAATCGTCCGCAATGCGAAGGACTTGCGCCCCGTTTGGGCCATAAAGGGAACGTCGTTCCGCGGCCCTGCTCAGTGCGTCTCCTCGCCGCTTTTGCCGCCATGTCCGTGAACGCCGGCCTCGTCGAGTTTGCGGTAGAGCGTGGAGCGGCCAATTTTGAGGCGGCGCGCGACCTCCGACATCTGCCCGCGGTAATGCGAGATCGCGAAGCGGATGATTTCGTTCTCCATCTCCTCCAGGGGCCGTACTTCCCCGGTGCTGGTCAGCATCGCGAGGGAGCCGGCGGCCGGCAGCGGAGCGATCGGTATTTCGTTACCTGAGATCATGGCGGGGACGGTGGACGCAACCGGCTCCAGGATCAGCGGCGCGGTCGGAACGTCGCTCATCTGATGCGGGTGGCCGGCGAGCAGCGGGAAATCATCGAGACCGAGCTGGTCGCCCTCGGTCATGACCACCGCACGATAGACCGCGTTCTCGAGCTGGCGGATGTTGCCGGGCCAGTCGAGCGTTGAGAGATGCGCCATTGCCTCGCCGCTGATGCCGCTGATCGGGCGGTTCTCCTCGGCGGCGAACCGCGCCAGGAAATGCCGCAACAGATGCGGGATGTCCTCGCGCCGCGCGCGCAGGCTTGGGATCGTCAACGGCAGCACGTGGAGGCGGTAGAACAGGTCCTCGCGGAAGTGGCCCTGCTTCACCCGATCCAGCAGCTTGCGGTTGGTCGCGGAGATGATGCGGACGTCGACCTTCACCGGCTTGCGGCCGCCGACCGCCTCGACTGCGCCCTCCTGGAGCGCGCGCAACAGCTTGACCTGCGCGGTCAGCGGCAGCTCGCTGACCTCGTCCAGAAACAGCGTGCCGCCATGGGCCTCGACGAACTTGCCAGCGTGCCGCTCGGTCGCGCCGGTGAAGGCGCCTTTCTCATGACCGAACAGGATCGATTCGACGAGATTGTCGGGGATTGCGCCGCAATTGACCGCGACGAACGGTTTTGCCTTGCGCTCGCCGCTGCCATGGATGGCGCGCGCGAACATCTCCTTGCCGACGCCGGAATCGCCTTCGATCAGCACCGGAATCGACGAATTTGCCGCCTTCTGCGCGGCGCGCATCACATGCGCCATCGCATCGCTGCGGGTGATGATGTCGGAGAACGTCAGCCGGCCCTCGCGGCTGTGCCGGATGCGCTGCAATTCGCCCTTGAGCGCGGACGCGTTGAGCGCATTGCGCAAGGAGACCTGGAGCCGCTCCATGCCGACCGGCTTGACCACGAAGTCGGCCGCACCTGCGCGCATCGCCGAGATCACGTTGTCGATGCCGCCATGCGCGGTCTGCACGATGACTGGCACGCTGAGGCCGGCTTCGCGGATCTTTGCCAGGACGCCCATGCCGTCGAGGCCGGGCATCACGAGATCGAGGATGACCGCGTCGACCGCGGGTGCGTCGGGCGCGGTGAGGGCGGCGAGCGCGGCATCGCCGGAATCGACGATGATCGTTTCATAGCCGCATTTCTGCACCATGTTCTCGACCAGGCGGCGCGCGACGGCGTCGTCATCGGCAATCAAAATACTGGCAGCCATGGTGTTCCCCGCACGCTACAACTATCTGTCTCGAATCGGGGCACTCTGGCCGAAGCCGATTAACGCACTCTTAAACCTTGCTGACCCCATCCATTGCGATCGTTGAACACAGGTTTCCAGCACAATGACTTCGCGCTCCAAGTCTGCCCTTAGCAAGTCCGCTCTTAGCAAGTCTGCTCTCAGCACGTCCGTTCTCCGCAAGCCGATCACCAGAAAAGCCGCCGCCAAAGCCAAACCCTCCGGCAAAGCTGCCAGCAAAACCGGCAAGCTTCCGGAGTGGAACCTCGCCGATCTCTATTCCGGGATCACCGCGCCGGAAGTGGCGCGCGATCTCGAGAAGATGGATGCCGATTGCGTCGCGTTCGAGACGGACTACAAGGGCAAGCTCGCGACAGGGACAGCAAAGGAAGATGGCGGAAAATGGCTCGCGGAGGCCGTGCGGCGTTACGAGGCGATCGACGATCTCGCCGGCCGGCTCGGCTCCTATGCAGGGCTCGTCCACGCCGGCGACAGCGTTGATCCCAAGATTTCAAAGTTTTACGGCGATGTGTCAGAGCGGCTGACGGCCGCCTACACCCATCTTCTGTTCTTCGCGCTCGAGCTCAACCGGATCGATGACGATATTTTGACCCGCGCGATGCAGGCTTCCGAGCTCGCGCATTATCGCCCCTGGATCGAGGATCTGCGCAAGGAGAAGCCGTATCAGCTCGACGACAAGCTCGAGCAGCTCTTCCTGGAAAAGTCGCAGACCGGCTATTCGGCCTGGAACAGGCTGTTCGACCAGACCATCTCCGGCCTGCGCTTCAAGGTCGGGCCCAAAGAGCTCGCGATCGAGCCGACGCTGAACTTGTTGCAGGACCGCGACGGCGCCAAGCGCAAGACCGCGGCGGAAGCTTTGGCAAAAACCTTCAAGGCCAATGAGCGCACTTTTGCGCTGATCACCAACACGCTCGCCAAGGACAAGGACATTTCCGACCGCTGGCGCGGATTCAAGGACGTCGCGGATTCCCGGCATCTGAACAACCGCGTCGAGCGCGAGGTGGTGGATGCGCTGGTCGCCTCGGTGCGCGCGGCCTATCCAAGACTGTCGCATCGCTATTACGCGCTGAAGGCGCGCTGGTTCAAGAGGAAGCGGCTCGCTTATTGGGATCGCAACGCCCCGCTGCCCTTTGCCGCGACCGACACCATCGCCTGGCCCGATGCGAGGAACATGGTGCTGACGGCCTATCGCGGCTTCTCGTCTGACATGGCCGACATCGCCGAGCGCTTCTTCACCGATCGCTGGATCGATGCGCCGGTTCGGCCCGGCAAGGCGCCGGGCGCCTTCTCGCATCCGACCACGCCGTCGGCGCACCCCTACGTGCTGATGAACTATCAGGGCAAGCCGCGCGACGTGATGACGCTGGCGCACGAGCTCGGCCACGGCGTGCATCAGGTGCTGGCGGCCAGGAACGGCGCGCTGATGGCGCCGACACCGCTGACGCTGGCCGAGACCGCCAGCGTGTTCGGGGAGATGCTGACCTTCAAGCGGCTGCTCGCGCAGACCAGGAACGCGAAGCAACGCCAGGCGCTGCTCGCCGGCAAGGTCGAGGACATGATCAACACCGTGGTGCGGCAGATCGCGTTCTACTCCTTCGAGCGCGCCGTCCATGCCGAGCGCAAGAACGGCGAGCTCACCGCGACGCGGCTCGGCGAGATCTGGCTGTCGGTGCAGGGCGAGAGCCTGGGGCCGGCGATCGAGATCAAGGCGGGCTACGAGAATTACTGGATGTACATCCCGCACTTCATCCATTCGCCGTTCTATGTCTACGCCTATGCCTTCGGCGACTGCCTCGTGAACTCGCTCTACGCGGTCTACGAGAATGCAGCCGACGGCTTTGCCGAGCGCTATCTCGACATGCTCGCTGCCGGCGGCACCAAGCACTACTCCGAACTGCTGCGTCCTTTCGGGCTCGATGCCAAGGACCCCGAATTCTGGGACGGCGGCCTTTCCGTGATCGCCGGCATGATCGACGAGCTGGAGGCGATGGGCTGAAGCGGCGCGAACCCTGCTTCAGCGCTCGACGGGATTGACGGGCGCCGCGGCTGCGACATTTTTTCGCGAGCTCGGCCATCGGCTCGTGGACGCGGTGCCGCGGGCGCCTCCCTTGTCGGCGAAACCGGTCTCGAACGACGTCATTGCCCTGCATTTCAGGGCACTTGCAGCCTTCACACCCTTCTTCCTGCCGGCACGTTTCCAGGCCACCTTCGAGACGGGACTGGCGATCCTGCTACGTGGGATTGAACGTTCGCGAAAACCGGCAAGACTAATCTTGTGCGGCACCGGCCCCTCATATTGCAACTATTGATTGATTTAAGTTGGGCGCCGGGGGAAGGCAGCCATGGCCGAGCATGTGCATGCGTCTGGCGAGGATCACCCGTCGAGCACGGGGACGATCGACTTCCGGCCTTGGGGCGAGAAACACCAAGCCCTCGTCAAGAGCGAGATCGAAGCCATCAATACGCGTCGGGAGGCCGGCCGCCAGATCGAGACTGCGCAGCTCAAGCCCGGGCAGACCATCGACGTCGTCGGGTTGGCGCTTTCCGGCGGTGGCATCCGTTCCTCCGCGGTCTGCCTCGGGGTGCTTCAGGCGCTGAACCATCACGACGTGATCAAGCGGATCGACTATCTCTCCACGGTCTCGGGGGGTGGTTATATCGGAAGCTCGTTGACGGCGACCATGACGGTCGCAAAGCGCTTCGTGTTCGGCCAGCCACCGAATCCCGGCGCGAAGAGCGCCAAGGCGAGCGAAGTCAGCGACACGCCCGAAGTCGGCCATATCCGCAACTATTCGAACTATCTCGTTCCGGCCGGCGCGCGCGACCTCCTGACCGGCCTTGCGATCGTGGTCCGTGGGCTGGTGGCCAATGTGGGGCTCACGCTGCCGATCGTTCTGGTGCTGGCCATCGTCACCATCATGTCGAATCCCGCTCGTTCCGCGCTCTATGCGGCGAACGTCTTTGGCGTGTCCGTCAACAACGACTGCGACCGGCTGCACTGGATTTCCGAAAGGATAGGCTTCTTCTCCCTGATCGGCCTGGTCCTCGGCCTGGCAATCTATGTCGTCGGCCGGTTGCGCTACGGGGCGCCGTCGCGACGATATGGCGATACGCTCGACGAGATCAGACGAGACCGCTGGGAGTTATTTGCATACGGGGCGGGAATCGCGATCACGTTGGGGGTGATCTGCGATCTGGCGCGGTTCATGCCGGTCGATCATTTCGGCCTCACGCTCACCGCGAGCATCGCGGGGCTGGTCATGTTCTTCTTCTGGTGGGCGATTTGGCGATCGTATCTGCCGGCGAACAGGCTGCAGGAATTTCGCGGCCTCAGAACGCAGCAGGACAACAGCACAGGCGCGGTGTTGTTCGGTCGTTTGCCGACGATAGCTGCGACTTATCTCGTGCTGCTCTTCCTGATCGCCTTCTTCGAGTTTCAGCCGTTCATGATCGCTGAAATGTTCGACAATGCGGATGCAGCTTCGGATGCCGGGCTCGGCGTCGTCGCAGGCGTCGCCGTGACGTGGCTGAAGTCCCTGGCCGCGATCACCGCGCCTATCGCCGCCGCCGTCACGCTCTTCAGGCAGCAATTCGCGGCCCTGCTGAAGGGGAAGGGGACCTCCGACTTGCTGGCGATCGTGCTGGCCCACTCCGCCAACCTGGCGATCTGGATCGCCGGCGCGGCGTTGCCGTTGCTGATCTGGATCGCCTATCTCTATCTGACCTTCTGGGGCATCACCAACGACAAGCTTTTGCCGCAGCGCGTCTGTCCGAACGCGGTGATCGAATGGCCCTCGCTCGACCAGATCGATACGGTCAGGAGATCGAAGACCCACCTGTCCGGAAAGCTTCAATTCGACTCCGATGCCGGAACCCTAAGCGCTGAAATAAAAGACAGAACGACGCAGCGTGCACACACGAGAAAAATCCGCGAAGGGCGGCAAATCGAGCACGCGCCGGGCTGGGTGAATTCGGCCGCCGGCACGATATCGCATGCGCTTCGCTCGTTCGGCCTCGGCGGCGCGATCGATGCCTTCAAGCCTCGGTTCGGCGAGAGCGTACGCTGGTCGGTGATCGCGCTGTATCTCATTTTCGCGATCGTGCTGTTCCGCTGCTCGTGGTGTCTCGCGCCGAACGCCAACTCGCTGCATCGTCTCTATCGGGACCGCCTGAGCAAGGCGTTCCTGTTCAAGCCGCTGCCGCGAAACGAGCATGCGCCGGACACGGACGTCCGCCACAAGCCGGCTCGGAACGTCGCGAGCATCGACCAGGGGCGTGACCTCGAACCTCTGGACGAGCTCAAGCTCAGCTCGCTCTGCGCCCATGGAAAGCTCCATGCTCCCTATCACCTGATCAACACGGCGCTCAACATCCAGGGCTCCGACTTCGCCAACCGCAGAGGCCGCAACGCCGATTTCTTCGTGTTCGCGCCATTGTGCGTGGGAAGCGAGGCGACCGGCTACGCGCCGACGCTGAAATTCGAGAGCGGCGATCGCGGTCTCGATCTGGCGACGGCACTGGCAATCTCCGGCGCGGCCGCCTCGTCCAACATGGGATCGGATTCCATCAGGGCGCTGACACCGACGCTCGCCTTGCTGAACGTGCGTCTCGGCTTCTGGCTCAAGAATCCGCGCTACGCCGAGAACAACGGCGAGGTGCGGCGACGGCCGTCGCCGTTCTATCTCTGGTCGGAAATATCGGGCCGACTCTACGAGAACAGCGACGCCGTCTATCTGACGGACGGAGGGCACATCGAGAATCTCGGCGTCTACGAGCTGTTGCGGCGCCGTTGCAGGGTCATCATTGCCGTCGACGCCGAGGCTGATGCGCCGATGAACTCCTCCTCGCTCGTCACGCTGCAGAGATACGCGCGCATCGATCTCGGCATCATCATCGATCTGCCTTGGTCGCCGATTCGGACCTGTACGCTGGGCTGGATGGCCTGCAATGCGGGAAAGCCTCCGACGCCGACGCCCAAATCGTCAGACGGCCCCCACGTTGCGATCGGCACGATCGATTATGGCGGGGGAGACATCGGCTATCTCATCTATATCAAGTCGTCGCTCACCGGCGACGAGAACGACTACATCCGTGACTATGCGCGCCGCTACGAGCGCTTTCCGCACGAGTCCACGGGAGACCAGTTCTTCTCGGAGGAGCAGTTCGAGGTCTATCGCGCGCTCGGCTTCCACATCGCGCATCGGTTCCTCGCCGGCCTCGACGACGTGTCCGTGAGGGACAAGGACGGCAAGTCCGTGCGGAAGCGCCTCAATGCAGACGGCATCGAGCCGATCGGAACGATTCGTGCCGCGTTGGGTCTTGCCGTTTCACCGTAGGGGGCGAGGAGGCCGTCGATGCGGTACGCGTTTGCCTTGGGGCTGCCGATCATCAAAGGCCAGTCCAGGCCATCTTGATTGCCGTCTCGGATCAGATGGGCGGGGCGTCCGCCCGCGAGCAGCGGATGCCCCCAACAATCGGGAATCCAAATGAGCCGATTTGCGGGAAAACTGAGCAGCTGTGCCGTTGCCCTGCCCGGCGGATTGCGGTATTGCCAGCCAAGAATTCGACTTTCGACTGGGGACATCCATGGCTGACCATAGCGAAGTGGCGTACACCACCGCCGACGGCAACGACTACGTTGCCCACGAGCAGACCTATGAGGGCTTCATCAAGCTGGTGAAGTATGGCACGGCCACGGTCGCGCTCATCGTCATCCTGATGGCGATCTTCCTGACCTGATCCATCGTCGGCTGCACCGCCAAAGGCGGCGGTTGCTCAGAAAATTTGCAGACAAGCCGGTTCCAAAACCGGTATCCAACGTTGCGGGAGTAACGCTAAATTCGTGTGCGCGCTGTCCCGCGCCGCCGGAGGCCTCATGAAGATTGCCGTTGCCAAGGAAATCGATCCGTCGGAGTCGCGGGTCGCCGCTTCGCCGGATACGGTGAAGAAGTTCAAGGCTCTGGGCGCCGAGATCGCCGTCGAGCCCGGTGCCGGCGTCAAGTCGGGCCTGCTCGATTCCGACTACACCGCCGCCGGCGCGACCGTCAGCGCCGATGCGCTTGCTGATGCCGACATCATCATCAAGGTGAAGCGCCCCGAGGCGTCCGAGCTCGGCCAGTACAAGCGCGGCGCGCTGGTCATCGCCATCATGGACCCCTATGGCAATGACGCCGCGCTGAAGACGATGGCCGATGCCGGTATCGCCGCCTTCGCCATGGAACTGATGCCGCGCATCACGCGCGCCCAGGTGATGGACGTGCTGTCGTCGCAGGCGAACCTTGCCGGCTACCGCGCCGTGATCGAGGGCGCCGAAGCCTTCGGCCGCGCCTTCCCGATGATGATGACCGCGGCGGGCACCGTGCCCGCTGCAAAGGTGTTCGTGATGGGCGTCGGCGTCGCCGGCCTCCAGGCGATCGCGACCGCGCGCCGTCTCGGCGCGATCGTCACCGCGACCGACGTGCGCCCCGCCACCAAGGAGCAGGTCGAATCGCTCGGCGCAAAGTTCCTCGCCGTCGAGGACGAGGAGTTCAAGAACGCGCAGACCGCCGGCGGCTACGCCAAGGAAATGTCCAAGGAATACCAGGCCAAGCAGGCCGCGCTGACCGCCGAGCACATCAAGAAGCAGGACATCGTGATCACGACGGCGCTGATCCCGGGCCGGCCCGCGCCGAAGCTCGTCAGCGCCGAGATGGTCAAGTCGATGAAGCCGGGTTCGGTGCTGGTCGACCTCGCCGTCGAGCGCGGCGGCAACGTCGAAGGTGCCAAGGCCGGCGAAGTCGCCGAGGTCGATGGCATCAAGATCGTCGGCTACACCAATGTTGCCGGCCGCGTCGCGGCCTCGGCGTCCGGCCTTTACGCGCGCAACCTGTTCTCCTTCATCGAGACGATGATCGACAAGAAAGAGAAGAAGCTTGCCGTGAACTGGGACGACGAGCTCGTGAAGGCGACCGCCCTGACCAAGGACGGCGCCGTCATTCACCCGAACTTCCAGCCGAAGAGTTAAGGAGAGCAGCCATGGAGCACGTCGCACAGGTCGTCGATCCCTTCATCTTCCGGCTGTCAATTTTCGTGCTGGCGGTGTTCGTCGGCTATTTCGTGGTGTGGTCGGTGACGCCGGCGCTGCATACGCCGCTGATGAGCGTCACCAACGCGATCTCCTCGGTGATCGTGGTCGGCGCGCTGCTCGCGGGCGGCGTTGCGAACGTGTCGAGCGGCTCGGGCTGGGCGCGCGGCTTCGGCTTCATCGCGCTGATCTTCGCCTGCATCAATATCTTCGGCGGCTTCCTTGTCACCCAGCGCATGCTGGCGATGTACAAGAAGAAGGCCAAGTAAGCGGCCACCTCGGGCTGATGGGATAGATGGGGACCTGAGATGAACGCTAATCTCTCTGCATTGTTGTATCTCGTGGCGGGTGTGCTGTTCATCCTGTCGCTGCGCGGCCTTTCCAGCCCGGCCTCTTCGCGCCAGGGCAACCTGTTCGGCATGATCGGCATGGCGATCGCGGTCGCCACCACGCTTGCCAACCATCCGCCGGCCGACGGTCTCGCCTGGCTGCTCGTCATCGTCGGCATCGCCATCGGTGCTGCGATCGGCGCGGTGGTCGCGCGGCGCGTGCCGATGACCTCGATGCCGGAGCTGGTCGCTGCCTTCCACTCGCTGGTCGGCATGGCCGCAGTGCTGGTCGCCGCCGGCGCGTTCTATGCGCCGGAAGCCTTCGACATCGGCACTCCCGGCAACATCCACACCCAGAGCCTGGTCGAAATGTCGCTCGGCGTCGCCATCGGCGCGCTGACCTTCACCGGCTCGGTGATCGCGTTCCTGAAGCTGTCGGCCCGCATGAGCGGCGCGCCGATCATCCTGCCGGCGCGGCACCTCATCAACATTGCGCTCGCGGTCGCACTGGTCGCGTGCATCGTCGGGCTCGTCGTCACCGGCAGCCCGGTGTTCTTCTGGCTCAACGTCATTCTGGCGCTCGTGCTCGGCGTGCTCATGATCATCCCGATCGGCGGCGCCGACATGCCGGTCGTGATCTCGATGCTGAACTCCTATTCGGGGTGGGCCGCGGCTGGCATCGGCTTCACGCTCGGCAATTCGGCGCTGATCATCACCGGCGCGCTGGTTGGCTCCTCCGGCGCGATTCTGTCTTACATCATGTGCCACGCGATGAACCGGTCCTTCATCTCGGTCATCCTCGGCGGTTTTGGTGGCGAGACGGCGGCAGCCGGTGGCGGCACCGGAGAGCAGAAGCCTGCCAAGCTCGGTTCTGCGGACGATGCGGCCTTCATCATGAAGAATGCGCAGAAGGTCATCATCGTGCCCGGCTACGGCATGGCGGTGGCACAGGCCCAGCACGCGCTGCGCGAAATGGGCGACATCCTGAAGAAGGAAGGCGTGGAGGTGAAGTACGCCATCCACCCGGTCGCAGGCCGCATGCCCGGCCACATGAACGTGCTGCTGGCCGAAGCCAACGTGCCCTATGACGAGGTGTTCGAGCTCGAGGACATCAACTCCGAATTCGCGCAGGCCGACATCGCCTTCGTGATCGGCGCCAACGACGTCACCAACCCCGCCGCCGAAGAGGACAAGACCTCGCCGATCTACGGCATGCCAGTGCTCCAGGTCTGGAAGGCCGGTACCGTGATGTTCATCAAGCGCTCGCTGGCGTCCGGCTACGCCGGCATCGACAATCCGCTGTTCTACCGCGACAACACCATGATGCTGCTCGGCGACGCCAAGAAGGTCACCGAGAACATCGTCAAGGCGATGTAACAGCGCTTCGGGAGCGGACCGTGGCCATCAACAAGGAATGGCACCGGTCCAATCCCATGCCGCCCAAAGCGACGCGCGCGCAGCGCATCACCTGGCACGCGGCCCACAGGGCGGCGTGCGGTTGTCGCGAGATTCCAGCAAGCATCCGGCCGGACGTCCTGAAATTGCTGCGAAGCCGTCGCAAGGCTTGAGCCACCGATCGGCTGTGCAGCCATGACATTCCTGAAGTGGATCGCCATCGTCATCGCGACCGGCTATCTCGCCGGTCTCGTCGTGCTGTATGTAAGGCAGCGCGACATGCTGTTCCCGATTCCGCCGGTCGGTCGAACGCCGCCGGATGCCGCAGGCCTTCCCGAGGCGGAAGAGCATGTGCTCACCACGTCGGATGGCGAGAAGGTCATCGTCTGGCACGTGCCGGCAAAGCCCGGCCGTCCGGTGATCCTCTACTTCCCCGGCAATGGCGATTTTCTCGCCGGCGGCGTCGATCGCTTCAGGGCCATGACGGCCGACGGCACCGGCCTCGTCGCGCTGTCCTATCGCGGCTATGCCGGCTCGAGCGGTGCGCCGAGCGAACAGGGCCTGCTGCGCGATGCCGCGGCCGCCTATTCGTTCGCGACGGCACGCTATGACGCCCAACGCATCGTCGCCTGGGGATTCTCGCTCGGGACCGGTGTCGCCGTTGCGATCGCGTCCGAGCATCCGGTCGGGAAGCTGATCCTCGAAGCTCCCTATACGTCGACGGTCGACGTCGCTGCCTCGCATTTCTGGTTCGTTCCGGTCCGCTACTTGATGCGCGACCGGTTTCACTCGGACGAGCGGATCACGCGCGTCACGGTGCCGCTCCTGATCATGCATGGCGCGCAGGACCCGACCATTCCGATCGTATTTGGTGAGAGGCTGTTTGCGCTGGCTCATGAACCGAAGCGATTTGTTCGCATCCCCGGTGGCGGACACGACGATCTCGGCAGCTTTGGCGTCACTGAGATCGCGCGAAACTTCATCAATGGCAGCTGAGGGCTGACGGGCGCGATCTTCTCGCGCATAATCGGTCTCCCATTTGAAGGAATCGCCTGCATGAGCGCACACGGACCGATGCCGCGGTCGTCATGGCTATTTCCCGCCCTGGCGGTGCTGCTGTTCCTGATCGTCACCGCGACGGGATACGGCTTCACCCTTTCGGTCGGCGGCTTCGTGTTTGCGATCGTCCTGCTGGTGATCCTGTTCGGAACGGTGTTCGCTGCCGTTCATCACTCCGAGGTGATTGCGGAGCGGATCGGCGAACCGTTCGGCACGTTGCTGCTCACGCTCGCGGTGACCATCATCGAGGTCGCGCTGATCACCACCATCATGCTCGGCGACAAGCCGGCGCCGGAGCTCGCGCGGGATACCGTGTTTGCCGTGGTGATGATCGTCTGCAACGGGCTCGTCGGCCTCTGCGTCTTCATCGGCGGCCTGCGCTACCGCGAGCAGGGTTTCCAGGTCTCAGGCTCCAACGTCTATCTCAGCACGCTGATCGCGCTGGCGACCATCACGCTGATCATGCCCAACTATACGCTGACGACGCCGGGCCCGATCTATTCGACGCTCCAGCTCGGCTTCGTCGATCTCGTGACGATCGTGCTCTATGGCGTGTTTCTCTACACGCAGACCGTGCTGCACCGGGATTATTTCATCAATCAGGCCGATGACGGGAAGGGCGGCGAAAGCCATCTGCCAGGCACAATGCTGGTTCTCAGCATGGTCCTGCTCCTGGTCTCGCTCCTTGCCGTCGTTCTGCTCGCCAAGAAGTTCTCACTGGTGGTCGACGCCGTTGCCGCCATGATTGGTGCCCCACCGGCCTTTGCCGGCCTCCTGGTTGCGCTGCTGATCCTGATGCCGGAGGGGGTCTCGGCGATTGCCGCCGCGCGCAAGAATGACCTCCAGAAAAGCATCAACCTGGCCCTCGGCTCCTCGCTGGCCACCATCGGGCTGACGATTCCAGCCGTCGGACTTGCCACCTATGCGCTCGATCAGCCGCTCGTTCTCGGCCTGAACCCCCAGAACACGGCGCTGATGTTCCTGACATTTCTGCTGAGCATGCTGACCTTCGGCACCGGCAGGACCAACGTCCTGTTCGGACTGGTCCATATGGTGGTATTTGCCGTCTACGTATTCATTCTGTTCGTGCCGTAATCAGGAGAATGGGAATGCTGGCCGCCAAATCCGAGGTTCAGGTCGACAACGACGAGGTCCGGGTCACCGAGTGGCGGTTGCCGCCCGGCGGCGCCACCGGCCATCACATTCACGGGATGGACTATGTGATTGTTCCCGTCACGGCCGGCGAGATGACGATCGTGGGGCCCAATGGCGAGCGCTCCAAGGCGCAGCTTGCGGCGGGCAAGTCCTACTTCCGCAAGGCCGGTGTCGCACACGACGTGCTTAACGAAACCGCAACGGAGATCGTGTTCCTTGAGATCGAGCTGAAACCGTAAAGGCGGCTGTGCCAATTGCCACCTATCCGTCGCTGTTGACCCCTTACTATTGCCTCAAAGTTCCCGCATCAGATCGTGTGGGGAGTGGCCGGAATGCTGAAATACCTGACTAAAATCTCCATGGATATCTTCCCCTCGGTGCTCGCGACGATCATCGGGGCGTACATCGTTAATCACTACATCAACGCCCGGCCGGCCCCCGACACCCCCGCTGCCGCGGTCGCTCCTGCCCAGACCAAGAAGGAAGCCAAGCCGGCCGAGGTCGCGAATCTCCCCGCGCCCGGAGTGAAGGCCAAGGGCGTTTCCGAGAAGGGCGTTTCCGAGAAGGGCATCTCCGAGAAGTCCGTGACTGATAAGCCGACGGCCGAGAAGCCGGCGGACAAGGCTGCTGACCAGCCGGCCGAGAATAAACCCGCCGAGAACGAGACCGCCGCCGCGCCCGCCACGCCGCGCGGCCGGCCGACGGCGTCCCGCGACAGCAAGACCATGGCCAAGGCCACGCCTGCCCCGACCATCAGCGCCCCGGTCGTCACTGCGCCGGCCGCCGAGACCTCTGCGGCTCCGGCATCGAATTCCGCCACCCCTGACGCCAACGATCTCGCCCGCGCGGCGATCGAGCGGCTGCGCAAGTCGCCCGATTCTGCCCCGCAGGAAACGGCGCATGCGGGCGAAGCGCCGCGCGTTCAGGAGGCTCCACGGCTTGTGACGGCGGCTCCGCCTTCCGTGCGGCCGCTGCCGCCGCCGATCACGGTGTCGACGCCGGGCCCGGAGGCCTATGGCTCCCCGACGACGGCGAATCCGCCTTACACCGCATCCGTCGGCTCGGATGATGCGAACCGGCTGACGCCGCCGGCCGATATCCCGGTCCCGGTGGTGATCGCGCCGCCGCTGGATCTGCGGGCCGATGCTGCCGGTCCCACGCCGAAGGCAAAGACCAACGTCGCCGACGAGATGCTGTCGGGCGTCAAGTCGATGTTCCACGCGGTCCTGCCGAAGAGCGTCACCCCGGACTGATCTGGCGCGTTGCGCCTTCGATCCTGTTCTCAGCCGCCGACACGGGCCAGACCGCTGCGGGCGGCATCGTCGCGAGGACGTAGTGCGACCGCCTTGGTGTAGGACGCCGCCGCCTTGGCCTTGTCGCCGAGGCGCTCATAGGCGAGCCCCCGCGTGCTCCAGACTTGCGCATTGTGCGGATCGGCCTCGGAGGCCTCGTCGAGGTCGGCCGCGGCTTCCTTGACCTTGCCGACCGCGAGATAGCTGATGGCGCGGCCGAGCAGCGGCTCCGGCTTCTGCGGATTGAGCCCGCTTGCCGCGCTGAAATCCGCGATCGCGAACTCATGCTCGTTGCTCGCCTGATAGATCAGGGCGCGGCCATAGAGCGCCTGCGCATTGTAGGGATCGAGTGCGACCGCGCGGTTGAACTCCTCGAGCGCCGCCGCCGTCTCTCCCGATTTCGCAAGCGCCTGGCCCTTTGCCGTGTGGTTCTGGGCCTCAGTGACATTGCCGGCGCTGACCGCGCTCTCGGCGGGCGCGGCAGCGGCCTTGGGCGCGTCCTGCGGCTTCTCCTTCTCCGGCATCAGCGATCCCAGGTCGAACGAGCAGCCGGACAGTGCGATCGCGATCAGTGTGAGTGTGACAGAGCGACGCCAAAGTCGGCACGACCGTGCCGGGCTGCGCGCGGGGAAAGGGGAGGCCATCTACGGGTTCGCTCGCGCTGGTGCCGCATCGGTAGTGCCCCGTCCCAGAAAAGGCACCGCTCACAAAACAATAACGCGGGCCAAGGGCCCGCGTCATCGAAAACTCAGTCTTGCAGAAGCGGCAAAATCAGCGCGGTCCGCGCGGACCTGCGCCCGGGCCGCCACGGCCGCCAGCGCCACGCTCGCCACCGGGGCCAGCGCCGAACACCGGCTTCGGCTTCATCGGCAGCAGGCCTTCACGCTGCAGCTTCTTGCGGGCCAGCTTGCGCGCGCGGCGCACGGCTTCGGCCTTTTCGCGGGCCTTCTTTTCGGAGGGCTTTTCGTAGTGACCGCGGAGCTTCATCTCGCGGAAAATTCCCTCGCGCTGCATCTTCTTCTTCAGCGCCTTGAGGGCTTGATCGACATTGTTATCGCGAACGAGAACCTGCACGCGGCATCCTCTTCAGTGGATCGGATTTGAATTCTGGTAAGTCAAAGGGGATGGCAGAAAGCGCAAGCCCTTAACCTTGAGCGCGCGGATGTATCAGACAAAACCTGAGATGTCTATCGTCCAAGAGGGCATTTCGGGCCAAGTTAAGCCATTAAATGGGGCAAAAATGCCCCCGTGCGGCCGCGATTTGGGTGGTTTGGTGCCAATCGCGGGGCCGTTCCCGGAGCTTTGATCCGGAAGTCTTGGAAATCAGGGGAGACGCCCAAATGGACATGAAAAAATACGCCGCCGAGGCAATCGGCACCTTCTGGCTCACATTCGCAGGCTGCGGTAGCGCGGTGATCGCTGCCGGCTTTCCCCAGGTCGGGATCGGCCTGGTGGGCGTGTCCCTGGCCTTTGGACTGAGCGTGGTCACGATGGCCTATGCGATCGGCCATATTTCGGGTTGCCACCTCAATCCGGCCGTCACGGTCGGTCTTGCCGCGGGCGGCCGGTTCCCGACCGGACAGATCCTGCCCTATATCGTCGCGCAGGTCGTCGGCGCGATCGTCGCGGCGTTGCTGCTGTATGTGATCGCCAGCGGCGCCCCGGGCTTCGACGTCACCAAGGGCTTTGCGTCGAATGGCTATGGTGCGCATTCGCCCGGCCAGTACGGCATGGTGGTGTGCTTCATCACCGAGGTGGTGATGACCATGATGTTCCTGTTCATCATCATGGGCGCCACGCACGGAAGGGCGCCTGCGGGCTTCGCGCCGCTCGCGATCGGGCTTGCGCTGGTGATGATCCATCTCGTCAGCATCCCCGTCACCAACACGTCGGTGAACCCGGCGCGCAGCACCGGGCCGGCCTTGTTCGTCGGCGGCTGGGCGCTGGCGCAACTCTGGCTGTTCTGGGTCGCACCGCTGATCGGCGGCGCGCTCGGCGGCGTGGTCTATCGCTGGCTCAGCGAAGAGCCGGCCGGCGTCGTCGCGGGTGTGAAAACCGCATGATCATCGGTGCGCGGGGTCGCGAAGCGCCGCGGTCCCCTCACTTGTCGCGGGCCGGGAGCACTTCGGTGATGTGGCCCATCTTGCGGCCCGGCCGCGGCGTGCCCTTGCCGTAGATGTGGACGGTCGCGCCCGGCACGGTCAGCCATTCCTGGTAGCGGTTGATCTCATCGCCGATCAGGTTGGTCATGGTGACGACTTCGCCGTGCCGCACGGGCTTGCCGAGCGGCCAGCCGGCGATGGCGCGGATATGCTGCTCGAACTGCGAGACGGACGCGCCGTCGAGCGTCCAGTGCCCGGAATTATGCACGCGCGGCGCAATCTCGTTCACCAGCACCTTCGGTCCTGTGCCGTTGGCGAGCACGAACATCTCGACCGCCAGTACGCCGACATAATCGAGCGCGTCGGCGATCTTGCCGGCGACGTTGCGCGCCTCTTCGGCAAGCGCGTCCGGAATCGCGGCCGGCGCACGCGAGATCTTGAGGATGTGATCGCGGTGCTCGTTCTCGGTGACGTCGAAACATTCGACCTGGCCTTCGGCCGAGCGCGCGGCGATCACGGAAATCTCGCGCTCGAACGGCACGAAGGCTTCGAGGATCGCCGATTTGGTGCCGAGGCTGGTCCACGCTTTCGCGATGTCGTCGCCCTCGCGGATGATCGCCTGGCCCTTGCCGTCATAGCCGAAGCGGCGCGTCTTCAGCACGGCCGGAAGCCCGATCCTGACGATTGCCTCGCGCAACGATGCGACCGAGGTGACATCGGCATAAGCGGCGGTGCCGATCCCGAGCCGAGTGACGAAATCCTTCTCGGCGAGCCGGTCCTGGGTGGTCTCGAGGATCTTGCGGTTGGGCAGCACGGGGCGTCGCGCGTCCAGCACCAGCGCGGCCGCGGCCGGCACGTTCTCGAACTCGTAGGTGATGACGTCGACGTCGTTCGCGAACAGTTCGAGCGCCTCGACGTCGGCATATTCCGCGCAGGTCGCGTTGAGCACGACGTCGAAGGCCGGTGAGTCCGGATCGGGCGAGAAAACCTGAGAGCGCAGGCCGAGCCGCGCCGCGGCCATCGCGAGCATCCGTCCCAATTGTCCGCCGCCGAGGATTCCGATGGTGTCGCCGGGCTTCAGCTTCACCCGTTTGGTGCCAGTCACGCCTTGTCCTCCGGGCGCTCGGCCACGGCGTCGGTCTGCGCCTTGCGCCAGGCCACGAGACGCTTCGACAGCGCCGGATCGGACAGGGCCAGCACGGCTGCGGCCAGGAGCGCCGCGTTGATCGCGCCCGCCTTGCCGATGGCGAGCGTCCCGACCGGGATGCCGGCGGGCATCTGGACGATCGAGTGGAGCGAATCGACGCCCCTCAGCGCCTTGGATTCGACGGGGACGCCGAACACCGGCAGTTCCGTCAGCGCCGCCGTCATGCCGGGCAGATGCGCGGCACCGCCGGCGCCGGCAATGATGACCTTGAAGCCTTCGGCCTTGGCGCCCTTGGCAAAGTTAAACAGCCGTTCCGGCGTACGGTGGGCCGAGACGATGCGGCTTTCGCAGGCGACACCGAGCGCTGTGAGCGTATCGGCGGCATGCCGCATGGTGTCCCAATCCGACTGGCTTCCCATGATGATGGCGATCGGCGCGGTCATGACGTTAATTGTGCTCGGGAATACAGAAACATAGGCCAGATTAACGGTTCCGGCCGGCGGCTCGCAAGGCGGTGGCAAGGAGAAGGGAATGCACTATCCTGTCTTGGTGAATCCCCGCAAGCCTTCATTGAGCAGGACGCCCATGAAGAAACCAAAAAGGGCGATCGCTGCGAAGGCAAAAAAGGGCCGGAAAAGCAGCGGGAGCCGATCCAAACCCGCGGCCAAACCCGTAGCCAAGCGCGCGAGGCGGCCGGGCAGGCCGCCCGCTGCGACCGCCGACGCGGCCAAGAACGACGCCAAGAACGACCGCAAGCACGACGCCAAGGCGACCATCCGCAGCCTACGCACCAGGCTCGCCCAGGCCCAGCGGCGCATCGACGAGCTCGAGGCTGCCGCCGACACCGACTTCCTGCTCGGTATCCCGAACCGGCGCGGCTTCGAGCGCGAGCTGCATCGTGCGATCGCCTACATGACGCGCTATGCCGCCCGCGGCGCGCTGATCGTGCTCGATGTCGACCGCCTGAAGCCCATCAACGACTCCTTCGGTCACGCCGCCGGTGATGAGGTTCTCAAGGCGATCGCCGCCGCGCTGACGCGGCAGGTGCGAGCCTCCGACGTGGTCGGCCGCCTTGGCGGCGACGAGTTTGCGCTCTTGTTGTGGAATCTCAGCGAGACCGACGCCAAGGCGAAGGCCGCAGGCTTCGAGCAGGCGATCGACGATCTGTCCTTTGTCTTTCGCGGCCAGCGCGTGAATGCGGGCGCCTCCGCCGGCGTCGCGCTGCTCGGATCTCACGCCGAGGCAGGCCGCGCGCTGGAGGAAGCCGACGCGGCCATGTACGTGCGCAAGGCCCAGCGGCGGCACGAGCCGCGGATCAGGCTGATCAGCAGCTAAACTAGAGCGCGCTGAGGTCTTCCGGCACGTTGCCGAACTTGCGCAGCAGCTTGGCGTCGCCGAACTCGCCGGTCATGGGATCGCCGCTGCGGCTGAACGCGATTGCGCCGATATGGCCGGCGCCGTGCGCCAGGATCTCGGCGCGCCGCAGCGCGGCGGCCGAGGTCTGACATTCCTCCGCGGCGCCCGCGACAGGCGATCCATCTTCATCGGTGAGGAAAGGCAGTGCGACATAGTAGGTGACATCGGACATGGTCGGCTCCGAGTGCTCGTTGGCTCACGCGGCGCTGGAGGTGCTCCGCATCTTGTTGCGCGACGTCTCGGGAATGCAGCCGGCCGAAATTGCCGCCTGCAATTCCTCGAGCTCCGCTTCCAGATATTCGTTGGCCATGATCAGCGCCTTGATGGTGCTGCGCAGATTGCCGTCGCACATCGCGATCGCCTGATCGCAGGCTTGTTCATAGTGGCTGTTGTCGAAGGCGGCTGCGGACATGGCGTTTCCCCGGAAGCGGTTGAAGCCCAAATGTTCTTCTTTTGTTCTTTTTGAGTCAAGCGGAATTCGATGCCCCGCGAAATGCATTGGGTATAGCGGCGGCGATCAGGCGATGATGTCGGGCGTGATCTGGTCTTCGATGAAGGCGATACGGTCGCGCAACAACAGCTTGCGTTTCTTCAGGCGCTGCAACCGCAACAGGTCGGGGGCGGGCGATTGATGCAATGCATCGATCGCCGCATCGAGATCTCGGTGTTCCTGCTGCAACCGCGCGAGCTCGGATTCGAGTTCGCGCTCGTCTTCATTGGTCATGATGTGCGGTAGCCGGAAAACCCGATGAGGTTGCGAAAGGCTGTGGAAGGCCTGTGGAAAGTATCGTCCTTGCGCGACGTGATCGCAAGCGATCTGGGTCCTCTATCAACGCTCTCTCGCAAGATATTTAAGTGGATCGCGGCGTCGCCGCGGAAGCGCATTGAAATCATGGACAATTCTAGTCGCAGTTCCGTACTCACGGTTCATTACATATGAATTTTCAAAAATGACAGTACGACCACGGATACCCATCGACAGAACGAATCGGTGATGTAGACTTGTTCGTCCGGATCGAATCCTGAGGTTCAACCCTATCGAGGAGGTTTCGAATGACAATTCAGGCACATCTTGTTGAATTGGAGCGGAAACACAAACTTCTCGAAAACGAATTGCACGAAGCTCTTGTGCACCTTTCAACAGACGACCTGCAAATTGTTGAGTTGAAGCGCCGGAAGTTGATGGTCAAGGACCAGATCGAGCGATTGAAGCACGACGGCACGCTCCACTAGTAACCCCCGTACAAGCGTAGGTCTGACATCGCACCCTTCACGCAGGGATGAGAGCTGCTGCGCTCATCCCTGTGTCGAGGTGCGAAGCGTCGTGCGATTACTTTCGCGCGACGTCTAGATGTTTGCGAGCTCGGCGACGTGGTCGGCGATCGCAAGCGATGACGTCAGGCCGGGGGACTCGATACCGAAGAGATTGATCAGGCCGTCCACGCCGTGATCGCGCGCGCCCTGCATCAGGAAATCCTGCGTGGCGACCGCCGGCGGGACGATCTTCGGGCGTATGCCCGAATAGCTCGGCATCAACGCGCCATCAGGCAGGTCCGGCCAGTATTTGCGGATTGCCGGATAGAATCGCTCTGCGCGTGCGGGATCGACCGCATAGTCGATCGCTTCGATCCACTCCACGTCGGGACCGAAACGCGCCTGGCCTGCCATGTCCAGCGTCAGGTGCACGCCGAGCCCGCCGGGCTCGGGCACGGGATAGATCAGCCGCGAGAACGGTGCCTTGGCGCTGCAGCTGAAATAGTTGCCCTTGGCGAGATAGGCCGGCGGAATCCGGTCGAGCGGCATGCCGTCGACGTTGCGCGCCACCGTCGTCGCCGAAAGACCTGCCGCGTTGATCAGCAGGCTGCATTGCAGCGTCATCGGCGCTTCGCCGCCGGCATCGATTTCGAGGACGCCGCCTGACGCCTTGGCGCGGATCAGCGGCGTGTGAAACGCGAACGCAGCTCCCGCCGCTTCGGCCTCGCCGCGCAGCGAGAGCATGTAGGCGTGGCTGTCGATGATGCCGGTCGAGGGCGAGAGCAACGCGGCATCGCAAGCGAGCGCCGGCTCCAGCGCGCGCGCGGCGTCGCCTGCGAGCATCTGCATGTCGAGCACGCCATTGGCCTCGGCATGCGCCTTGATCGATTGCAGCTTCTCGGTCTCATTCGGATTCGTCGCAACGATCAGCTTGCCGCAATTTTTGTGCGGGATGTTGCGCTCGGCGCAGTAGCGGTAGAGCGCATGCTTGCCGCTGACGCACAGCCGCGCCATCCAGCTCCCGGCGCGGTAGTAGATCCCGGCGTGGATCACCTCGCTGTTGCGCGAAGAGGTAACGGTGCCGATGGCCTCCGCCGCCTCCAGCACGATCACCTCCCGCCCGGCCTGGGCGAGCTTTCGCGCGACCGCGAGCCCGACCACGCCCGCTCCGATGACGACGCAGTCAACTCTATCCATGGTGGAACGGGAGGTCCGTCGGCGGCAGCGCCGAGAGACTTAAGAAACCGCCCCCAAGGCGGTTCTCCATTAAGGAAGAATTTATCATGTCAGGGCAATTGCCGTATCTGGCGTCACATTTTTCTGTCGTGCTGACAGGCGTTTACCCGATCCCAACCCGTGAGGCCAGACAATCCGAAGTTGAAATCGCGGGTGGCTGATGGCTGACAAGAACTGGCACGCGAGCGGCACGATTCTGACGTCTGTGCAGGCGCTGGCATGCCTGGCCTGCACGGTCGCGCCCGCGCGCGCCTTTGCGCTGTCCGAGAATTTCGCCCCGCAGAGCTATCTGGGCAGGCTCGATGCCAATCTGGTCTGGGAGGCGCTGCTTGGCGGCATCGCGGTGTGCTCGTTCCTGGCGGCCATCGTGCTGTGGATCCATTCGGCGTTGCGGCGGGCGAGGCGCACGCAGCTCAGGCGCAATGCCTTCGTCTCGTCCGCGCTGAACAATCTCAACCAGGGCGTGGTGATGACCGATGCGCAAGCGCGGATCATCTTCTGCAACGACCGCTATCTCGATATCTACGGGCTGGCGCGGGCGGATCTCTGGACCGACATGGACGGGGCAGACCTCCTCGGGCTGCGTCGCGATCGCGGCGTGCTCGGCGTGACCGACGACGAGTTCTACGAGAAGGCCGCCAGCTCGAACGGCCTGATCACCGAGCTGCCCGACGGGCGCGCCATCCTGGTGAAATATTTCGTGCTGCCGAATGGCGGCTCGGTTGCGACGCATCTCGACGTCAGCGAGCAGCGCACCCTGTCGCGGCAGCTTGCGTCGACCAAGCAGTTCCTGGAAACGGTGCTGGATAACGTGCCGGCCTGCGTGGCCGCCAAGACCATCGAGGACGGCCGCTATATCTTCGCGAACAGTGCTTATGAGCGGTTCTGGGGCTTCTCGCGGGACTACGTCGTCGGCAAGAACGCGCGCGAGCTGTTTGCGCCTGCCTCGGCTGCCAGCATCGAGGTGGCCGACCGGGCGGCGCTCGACGCGCCCGACGGGCAGTTCCGCAACCAGTTCGAGGTCGAGCGCGGCGCCGAGCCCCGCATGGTTGCCTCGATCCGGATCGTGGTTCGAAACGAGAACAATCAGCCGGAATTCCTGCTGCTGGTGTTCGAAGACATTACCGATCGACGCTCGTTGTCGCAGGAGCTGGAGAGCGCCAAGAAATTCCTCGAACTCGTGGTCGACAATATCCCGGTGGCGCTGATCGTGGAGCAGGTCAACGATGGCCGTTATCTGCTCGCCAATCGCAGCGCCGAAACCATCCTCAACCGCAAGCGCGAGGAAGCCACGGGTCTGACCGCCGCCGATATCTTCAATGCCAAAGAGGCCAAGCTGATCATTGCGCGCGACGAGGCGGCGATCAAGAAGCGGGGGATGATCACCGAGGAGCATCCGATCTCCACCAAGGATGGCCTGCGACTGTTCCTTACGCGCCGCGCCACCGTGCTCAACGATGCCGGCGAGCCCCAATATCTGATCAAGACCCACGAGGACGTCACCGACCGCCGCCAGACCGAGTCGCGCATGGCGCACATGGCCTATCACGACGGCCTGACCGACCTGCCCAATCGCGCCGCCTTCCTCCAGGCGTTGACGCAAATGATCGAGGCCTGCGAGGGGACCGGCGAGGAGTTCGCCGTGCTCTGCGTCGATCTCGACGGGCTGAAGGAGGTCAACGACGTCTTCGGCCACGCGCTCGGCGACAAGCTCCTGGTCGAGGTTGCCCAGCGGCTCCAGGACGCCGCCCGTGGCGGCGTGGTCGCGCGCCTGTCCGGTGACGAGTTCGGCCTGATCATCGATGGCAAGCAGCCCGACACGGGTCTCGCGCTGGCGCGCCAGCTTGGTGAAGCCATTACCCAGGAATTCCAGATCGACAGCCGCGCGGTGCGCGCCGGGGTCACCACCGGAATATCGGTCTTCCCGCACAACGGCGCGGACGGCGCCTCGCTGCTCGCCAATGCCGGGGCGGCGCTGTTCCGCGCCAAGCAGAAGTCGCGTGGCACGATCAGCCTCTACCAGCCCGAGATGGACCAGCAGATCCGCGACCGCCGCGTGCTGCACCAGGACCTGTCGAAGGCGATCAAGAATGGCGAGCTCTCCCTCGCGTTCCAGCCGCAGGGCGTCGCCGGCCACACCGTCGCCGAGAGCGAAATCATCGGATTCGAGGCGCTGGCGCGCTGGCAGCATCCGGTCCGCGGCCAGGTCTCGCCGGCCGAGTTCATCCCGATCGCGGAGGAGAGCAGCCTGATCGTCGAGATGGGCGAGTGGATCCTGCGCCAGGCCTGCCGCGAGGCGGCCTCCTGGGCCAAGCCGCTCCAGGTCGCGGTCAACCTGTCGCCGGCGCAGTTTGCGCATGGCGACGTGGTCGGCCTCGTCCACTCGATCCTGCTGGAGACCGGGCTTTCGCCCGGCCGGCTCGAGCTCGAAATCACCGAGGGCGTGCTGATCGAGGATTTTGATCGCGGCCTCGCGCTGCTGCGCCGGCTGAAGGCGTTGGGCGTGCGCATCTCGATGGACGATTTCGGCAGCGGCTATTCCTCGCTGAGCTACCTCCAGGCATTCCCGTTCGACAAGATCAAGATCGACCGCGCCTTCGTGATCAATCTCGGCCGCAATCCGCAATCGGCGGCGATCGTGCGCGCCGTGATCGATCTCGGTCATGGCCTCGAAATGTCGATCATCGCCGAAGGCGTCGAGACGATCGAGCAACTCGCCTTCCTCGCCAAGGAGGGCTGTGACGGCGTGCAGGGCTTCCTGCTCGGCAGGCCCCTGCCAATCGGGCAATATGCCGGCCTCATCGGCCGCGCCGAGACGATGGCGCTTGCGCTCAAGACCGGCTAGAGCGCCGGTCTCGCTCCAGCCATCGATCTTTGTCGGAAAACCGCTACACACTTTTCCGGATCATGCGCTAGTGATGGCGAAGTCCTTGCTTCGTTCGTTCACGACGGCTTCATGGCGGATTACGACCTAGCGATCATCGGCGGTGGCCTGAACGGCGTCAGCATCGCGCGCGACGCTGCCGGACGCGGGCTGCGGGTCATTTTGTTCGAACAGGGCGATCTCGGCGGCGCGGCCTCCTCGGCGACGCCGCATTTGATCCATGGCGATCTCTCGGTGCTGGAGCGTCGCGGCTTCCGTCGCGTGCGCCGGGCGCTGGCCGAGCGCAAGGTGTGGCTCGCGATCGCCCCGCATCTGGTTCGTCCGATGTGCTTCGTGATCCCTGCCCATTCCGACGAACGTCCGCCCTGGCTCCTGCGCGCCGGTCTCCTGCTCTACGACCGCCTTGCAGGACGCGGCGGCTTGCCGCCGTCCGCGACCATCGACATCACGCATCATCCCGTTGGCAACGCGTTGAGACGGCCGTTCGGCACCGCTTTTGAATATTCGGACTGCGTCGTCGATGATTCCAGGCTCACGGTACTGACCGCGCTGGATGCGGCAGAACGCGGCGCGGTGATCCGCACCGGCGCGCGCTGTGTGCGGGCCGATCGCACCGATATCTGGCGGCTCGCCGTCGTCGATCGCGGCCATCGCAGGGTCATCACGACCCGCGCGCTGGCAAACACGGCCGGCGGATGGAGCGTGAGCGTCGCCGAGACCGTGCTCCGACAGCCGCCACCGCGCGCCGGCGCTGCCGCGCAGATCAGCCAGATCGTCGTGCCGCGGCTGTTCGAGTCCGACAATGTCTACGTCTTCCAGAACAGCGATGGCCGGCTGATTTTCGCCAGCCCTTTCGAGCGTGATTTTACCCTGATCGGCACCGTGACGCATGCCTTCACGGGCGATCCTGCGATCGTCGCCATGCCGGCCACGGACGTGACCTATCTCTGCGAGGCCGCCAGCCGCTATTTCCGCGAGCCCGTTGTGCCAGTCGATGTGGTGCGGACGCTGTCGGGCGCCAATCTGGCGCCCGAAGCGTCGCGCTGGCGGGATGGCGCGCTCGCATTCCACGCGCGGCGGCGCAAGGCGCCGCTGCTCACGATGTTCGGCGGTGACGTCACGACCGTGCGGTGGCGCGCGGAGCGAGCGGTGACCAGGCTGACGCCGTTCTATCCGATGTCGCGGCCCTGGACGGCGGCGGTAGCGCTTCCGGGCGGGGACTTTCCCTGGCAGAGCTTCGAGGCGGAAGTCGATGCCGCGCGCGACCGCTGGCGCTTTCTCACCGAGGCGCAGGCGCAACGCCTGGTCGGTGCCTACGGCTCGCGGCTATCGGCCGTGCTGGGCGAGGCGACGAGTCGTGCCGAGCTGGGGCCGGCTTTCGGTCCCGAACTAACGGCAGCCGAGGTGCGCTACCTCATGCACACCGAATGGGCCCGCTTCCCCGACGACATCCTGTGGCGCCGCTCCAAGCTCGGCCTGACCATGCCGCCCGCCGATCGCGATGCGCTGGCCGCGTTCATGGCGAATGCGATCTAGCCGCTCAGCGGGCACCCGGCATTCCACCGGGATCGCGGGCCGCGTGACGAATGGCGTGAACGATGATCTCTTGGTCGGCGATTTCGTAGAAGATGAGGAACGGGTAGGGCGTCGTGGTCAGCCTGCGGATGTCCGGATCGTCGGTTCGAATGCCGATCTCAGGATGCGCCAGCAGCAGATTGATGACGTCTTGAATCCGCTTCTGAACACGTGCTGCTCCTTGCGGAGAAGCGTTCGCGATATAGGTCAAAATGGAATCGAGGTCGGTGAGCGCCGGAAGTGTATAGCGTATCTTCACAGGCCGTGTTTGGCCCAGGTCGCGCGGACCTGAGCATCGGTCGCGAACTCGCCTCGGGCGGCTGCAGCCTTGGAGGTGGAAATCGCCGATCGCTCGTCATCCGATAGCGCAACGGGGGAGGCTGCTTCCGAGCCGGCGAGCTGCAGAACGATTCGGGCAATGTCGTCCTGAGCGTCTGACGGCAGACTGCGTGCAATCTCGAGAGCCTGGTCCAGCAACTTGGTCATGCTGCAATCATACGCCGATTGAGCTGGGACATGAAGGCTGATTTTGGATAGATCGCACCGAACCGGTTGAGCCGGCGGCGTTCCGCCGCTAGCGTGCGGCTGCATTGGGGCCGGCAGGGAACATGGCTGACGAACTACGAGCGATCGAGGCGGCCGACGCGGCCAGGCCGGGCGCGCATCCGGCGACGGATCAGCCGCTGCTGCGCATCGACGGCGTGGTGAAGGATTTCGGCGCGTTCCGCGCCGTCGACGGCGTGTCGCTCGACATCGGGGCCGGCGAGTTCTTTGCGCTGCTCGGTCCCTCCGGCTGCGGCAAGACCACGCTGCTCCGCATGCTGGCCGGTTTCGAGGCGCCCGACCAAGGGCGCATCCTGCTCGGCGGCAACGACATCGCGCAGGCGCTGCCGCATGAGCGGCCCATCAACATGATGTTCCAGAGCTACGCGCTGTTTCCGCATCTGTCGGTGCGCGACAACATCGCTTTCGGACTGAAGCGTGCCGGCATGGCGCGCGCCGATATCGCCACGCGCGTAGCCGAGATGGTCGCGCTGGTGAAGCTGGAGGGGATGGAGAAGCGCAGGCCGGACCAGCTCTCCGGCGGCCAGCGGCAGCGCGTCGCGCTGGCGCGTGCGCTGGCGCGCCGCCCGCAATTGCTTCTGCTCGACGAGCCGCTGGCGGCGCTCGACAAGAAATTGCGCGAGAGCACGCAAGGAGAGCTGATGGAGCTGCAGCGCCGGCTCGGCATGACCTTCATCATCGTCACCCACGACCAGGAGGAGGCGATGACGATGGCAACCAGGATCGGCGTGATGGACGCCGGCAAGCTCGTCCAGGTCGCATCGCCGCGCGAGCTCTATGAGGCGCCGCGCTCGCGCTGGATCGCGCAGTTCGTCGGCGACATCAATCTGTTCGAGGGTGAGCTGCAATCGCAGGAAGCCCGTCGCCTGACCATTGCCACCCGCGATGCCGGAACGCTTGTCGTCGCGGGGCCGCGCGAGGCGGTCGACAAGGGCAAATTGTCCGTCGCGATCCGGCCCGAGAAGGTCAAGCTGTCGCGCCGCGGCCCCTCGGGCGAGACGGGCCAGGGATCGGCGGTCAACCGGCTGGAGGGAACCGTCACCGACATCTGCTATCTCGGTGGCAGCACCAGCTACAAGGTGAAGCTCGACGCCGGCGGAACGGTGCAGTCGTCCATGGCCAATACCGCGCGGCTCGATATGGATGCCTACGGCTTGAACCAGAAGGTGGTCGCCTGGTTCGCGCCTGATGATTGCGTGGTGCTGGAGCAATGAGCGCGCGCCGCATCTTCGCGAGGCCCGCGCGCTTCGCCGCGATCGCGCCTTACCTCTGGATGGCGCTGTTCTTCCTGGTGCCGTTCGGCTTCGTGCTGAAGATCAGCCTGTCGCAGACGGCGATCGCGCAGCCGCCTTACGAGCCGGTGTTCGACCTGACGGCGGGATGGGCGGCGATCAAGGCCGCCTTCGGCGCGCTGTCGGTCGACAATTTCAAGCTGCTGGTCTCCGACGACCTCTACGTTTTCGCCTATGCGCGCAGCCTCACCGTCGCTGCCACCGCCACCGCGATCCTGCTCCTGATCGGCTATCCCATCGCCTATGGCATGGCGCGGCTGCCGACGCGCTGGCAGGCGGTGGCGATGGTGCTGGTGATCGTGCCGTTCTGGACCTCGTTCCTGATCCGCATCTACGCCTGGATCAATATCTTGCAGCATGACGGCCTGCTCAATCAGATCCTGCTCGCGCTGCATTTGGTCAGCCAGCCGGTGGTGTGGCTCTCCACCGACAGTGCGATGTATCTCGGCATCGTCTATTCCTATTTGCCGTTCATGATCCTGCCGCTCTACGCGACGCTGGCCAAGATGGAGCCCGCGCTGGAGGAGGCGGCCGCCGACCTCGGCGCGCCGCCGGGAGCGGTGTTCTGGCTCGTCACCTTTCCTCTGTCGCTGCCCGGCGTCGGCGCCGGCGTCCTGCTGTGCTTCATTCCGATCGTCGGCGAGTTCGTGATCCCGGATCTCCTGGCCGGCTCCAACTCGTTGATGATCGGCCAGACGCTGTGGCTGGAATTCTTCACCAACAAGGACTGGCCGGTCGCTTCCGCGGCCGCCATCATTCTGCTGGTCGTGCTGCTCCTGCCGCTGTTGCTGTACGAGCGGGTCCGGCGGCGGCAATTGGAGGAGCGGTGAGATGCGCAAGGTCTCCCGCCTCTCGCGCTTCAACGTCGCCTCGCTTGCGCTGGGGCTGGCGTTCCTCTACTTGCCGATCCTCATCCTCGTCATCTATTCCTTCAATGCCTCGCGGCTGGTGACGGTGTGGGGCGGCTGGTCGCTGCGCTGGTACCGCGAGTTCTTCAACGACCGCGCCATGATCGAGGCGGCCTGGATGAGCCTGCGCGTCGCGGTCGCCTCGGCCAGCATCGCGACCGTGCTCGGAACACTGGCCGCGGTGGCGCTGTCGCGCGGCGAAGGATTTCGCGGCCGCACGCTGTTCTCGGGCATGCTCTATGCGCCGCTGGTGATGCCGGAGGTGATCACCGGCCTGTCGCTCTTGCTGCTGTTCGTCGCCTTGAACGCCGAGCGCGGCTTCTGGACGGTGACGATCGCGCACACCACGCTCACCATGTGCTTCGTCGCTGTCGTGGTGCAGTCGCGCCTCGGCTCGCTCGACCGCTCGCTCGAGGAGGCCGCCATGGATCTCGGCTGCGCCCCCGTCCGCGCCTTCCTTCTGGTCACGCTACCCCTGATCGCGCCCAGCATCATTGCAGGCTGGATGCTCGCCTTCACGCTGTCGCTCGACGATCTCGTAATCGCCAGCTTCACCACCGGCCCCGGCTCGGCGACGCTGCCGATCCGGATCTATTCCGAGGTGCGGCTCGGGGTGAAGCCCGAGATCAACGCGATCTGCACGCTGGTGATCGGCCTGATCGCCATCGTCATCGTCATCGCCTCGCTCGCCTCGAAATTGTCGAGCTCGCAGGGCGAGAGCGCCGCGCCGCTTTGAGCAGGGAGCAATCATGACCTTCGCCTACGAGATCCTGATCCACACCCCGGTCTGGGTGTTCGCGCTGCTCGCCTTCCTGGTGTGGCAGGGCATCAAGGCGATGCAGCCGCGCACGACGCCGATCTGGCGCGCCTTGATCGTGCCGGTCGTGTTCATCGTCTGGGGCGTCTCGCGGATCGGCTTCGGCCATCAGGACAGCGCGTGGCCGCTCGTTGCCTGGATTGCGGCGGCGTTGGCGCTGATGCCGCTCGGCATCCTGACGCCGCGCCCGTTCGAGGTGGATCACAAGAGCGGCGAGATCATCCGTCCGGGCAGCGCGTTTGGCCTGGTCCGCAACCTCACCGTATTCGGCCTGCAATACGCGGTCGGCGTGATTTCGGCGATCGACGCCGGCGACCGCGCGTTGGCGATCATCGTCGGCCGCGCCGTCTCGGGCGCGACCGCAGGCTATTTCATCGGCTCGACGATCGCGCTCGTGGTCGCCTATCGCAGGAAGCGCGCGGCAGATAGTTAGGACTTCACCGCACCCGCCGTGAGGCCGCCCACCATGTAGCGCTTGAAGGCGTAGTAGACCGCGGCGGGCGGCAGCGCGTAGATGAAGCCGGTCGTCATCAACAGTTCCCACGGCGAATCGTCGGCAGCGAGGAAGTTGCCGAGCGCGACGGGGAGGGTGATCTCGCGGTCGTTCGACAGCAGCAGGAACGCGTAGAGATATTCGTTCCAGGCGAGCAGCACGGCATAGGTGCCGATCGCGACCAGCGAGGGCATCATCAAGGGCACATAGACCAGGCGGAACAGCTGCAGCGTGGTGGCGCCGTCCATGGTCGCGGCTTCGTCGAGTTCGACCGGAAGCTTGTCGGAGGCCTGCTTCAGCACCCAGATCGCGTAAGGCGAAGCGATCGTCACCATCGCCAGGATCAGCGACCAGTGATTGTTGAGCAGGCCGTAATTGCCCATGGTGCGGTACATCGGCACGGCGAGGAACGCGGCCGGAATGAAATAGGTGAACAGCGCCAGATTCATCACCCAGCGGCCGCCGGGCACCTTGAGCCGCGAGATCGAGAACGCCGCCGCAGTCGCCACGAACAGCGTCAGCGCGCCGGCGGCGAGCGCGATCACGGTCGAATTCCAGAACTGGATCCAGAAGTCGCGCAGGAAATAGTGCTCCTGGAAGAACACAATGTGGAAATTGTGCAGCGTCGGATGATCCGGCCACATCTTGCCCGAGAACGCGTCCTCCTTCGGCGAGATCGCGAACAGGAACATGTGGTAGATCGGAATCATGGTCCAGATGAAGACCGGGATGCCGATCAGCAGCAGCTTGGCCTCGTTGCCAACTTCGCGGAGGGTGGGAAGCTTCATCGCGACAACCGTTTCATCATGAAATAGACCAGCGGCAGGACGAACGGCATGGCGCAGACGATCGAGGCCATCGCGAGCGAGAGCTGGTCGAGGCGGAGATAGCGGATGCCGAGCGTCGACAGCACATGCGTCAGGTCGGCCGGTCCGCCGCCCGTCAAGAGATAAACGCTGTTGAAGTCACCGAGCGTCCAGATCATCGAGAGCAGCGTGCAGGTGATGTAGAGCGTCTGCATCGACGGCCAGGTGATGAAACGGAATTTCTGCCACCAATTGGCGCCGTCGACGTCGCATGCCTCGTACAGATCGTGGGGGATGGCGAGCCGTCCGGTCAGCAGGATAAGCGTCCAGAACGGCAGCGACTTCCAGATGTGCACGGCGATCGCCATCGCGAGCGCGACCGTCGGATCGTTCAGCCAGTTCGGGCCGTCATCGCCCGTCAGGTTGAAGATGAAGTGGTTGACCATGCCCCATTCGGGATTGAGCATGAAGCGCACCGACAGGATGGTCGGGATCGACGGCACCGCCCAGGGCAGGATGAAGATGACGGACAGCCATTTGATCCAGGGGCGCTGCTGGGCGAAGAAGCCGGACAGGAACAGCGCGATCAGCATCTTGATGTTGATGCCGATGACCAGGAAGATCAGCGTGTTGACCGCTGCGCGCGCGAAGATCGGGTCGTTGTACAGCGCGACATAGCTCGCGGGATTGCGCGCCAGCCACAGGCCATAGCCGACCGGATAGACGACGAAGGCGAGGAAGACGAGGAAATAGGGCGCAAGCAGCACGATGCCCCAGACCTGCGCCGGGGTCAGCCGCGACGACAGAGGCGGCGAGGCTATCGCTTGATCGCCAGAGAGCGTGATCGCCATTCTTTTCGAACTCTTCAAACGGGCTACCGGCCGCAAAATGCGGCCGGTGTTGTTCTACACCTCTCCCCGCAAAGCGGGGAGAGGCAGGATGACTTAACCCACGACCTGCTTGATGCGGGCGATGAGCTCGTCGACGGCCTTGTCGACCGGGACCTTCTCGCTCACGACCCGGTTCATCGCCTTGGCCCAGACGTTCTCGTTGTTCAGGATCGTGAACTTCCAGTTCTTGGTGAAGTCGAACGGCGCCGTACCGCCGGTGAACTGGCTGTAGACCGCCTTGCGGTGCCGGTCAGCCTGCCAGAACGGGCTCGCCTGGCTTTCCTTGGTCACCGGGAACCAGCGGCCGAGCGCGCCCTCGATGTAGGGGCGGACGTTCTCCTCCTGCAGCAGGAAACTGACGAACTGCTTGGCCTCGGCCTTGTTCTTGGCCGCGGTGAAGATCAACCCGGTCTTGACGTCGGAGCGGTAGCGGATGGTCGAACCATCCGGCGCCTTGGGGAAGGACGCGGTGATGATGTCCTGCTCGTAGGCCTTCTTGCCGGCTTCGCGCTGCTCCGGCGTCAGGTTCTGGTTGGTGGAATCCTCGAACCACTTTGCCGCGATCGAGATCGTGAAGTTGTGGGTCATCACGATGGTCTTGTTGTGGAAGGCGACGTTGTTGTCCGGATCCTTCCAGGTCGTGGAGGAGGGCGGCGTGCAGCCCCTGATGTAGGTGTCGGTGTAGTCCTTCATCGCCTTGATCAGGTTCTCGCGAACCTTGGGGTCGTCGACCAGCAGCTTGCCGTCGTCGTCGACCAGCTTGACGTGGTAGGCGTCCATGAAGGTGTAGAACGACTGGAAGGCGTCGGTGGATTCCACGCCCATCGGCTGGCCCACGGCGTAGATGCGCTGGCCGGTGGCTTTACGGATCGCCGGCTGCACCTTGTCGCACCAGAACGACCAGTAGCCTTCCCAGTCGTTCGGGATGTCGCTCTGCTTGAAGCCGGCCTTCTCCAGCATGTCGCCCCAGATCTGGACGTGCATGCTCTGCTGCTTCAGCGGGAAGCCGTAATAGGCCTTCTTCTTGGCGACGTCGTTGTAGAGGATCGACGCTTCCAGCGTGTTCGGTACGAACCTGTCCTTGATCGGCTCCATGACGTCGGACAGATCCTCGAGCTTGCCCTCATAGGCCCACTTGCCCTGTACCTGAACGTCGTAGGTGTCGGCATAGGCAACATCCGGCACGGTGCCGGCATCGAGCGCGGCCACGGTCTTCGGAATCATGTCCTGGATCGCGTACTGCGACAATTCGACCTTGATGCCGGTCTTGGCTTCAAACTTCTTGATAGTGTCGATGAGCGCGTCGTCTTCGGAGCGATAGAAGCCCTTGCCCCACCAGACCGTGATGGTCTTCTGCTGGGCAAACGCGGGTGCAGTGGCTGCAAACAGCCCGACCGCAGCAACCGCGAGTGAAAATGCGCCAATAACCCTTGATTTCACGTTTTTCTCCCTCAAGTCGCCGGTGTTTAACCGGTCGGGGAAAACACTAGCGCATGGGCGGGGGCCGATCTAGCGGCATCTTGTCAGACCTAGGTCGAGGGGGATTTCGCCCGCGAACAGTCTTAACGTCGCGCATCGATCCAATCGAGGCATCAATTCACGGCAATCAATTCGCGCTCTGTCGATTGCGCGGCGTCAATTCGATTTGGCGCCGTCCTTGGCGCTTTCCTTCGCGTTGTCCGCGGTCGGTGCGGCCGCGGCGTCGGGCGCAGCGGGCTTGGTGCCGGTGAAGCGCTCGAGCACCGAGCGCACGGCGTCGCGCGTCTTGGGATTGCGCACGGATTCGAGCAGCGGCGCGGAGGCCGGCGAGCGGCGGATCAGGCTTTCCGGATCGGGGAAGATCAGCGGATCGTCCCAGGGCCCCTGCACGACGAAGGGCAACTCGAAGCCGGATGCGCCGTTCAGGCTCGCCACGCCCTTCATATCGTATTCGCGCGTTGGCACCGAGGCGGTGCCGGTCAGCGTGATCTTCGCGGCCGGTCCCTCGATGTGGATGTCGTCGGCGGTCGCGATGCCGTCGGCGAACTTCACCGACAACGTCATGTTGTTATAGGGCGTCGAGCCGTTGCGGAAATTGCCGCCGCCCGACAGCGGCCGCCGCTCCAGCCGCTTCAACAGCTGCTCGGCGTTGAAGCCGGAGATCGCGCCGTCATGCCCGGTTACCGAGGCGGTGCCGTCGAGCGATTGCACGAGGCCGAACGGGCTCGAGCCGGAGGCGACCAGCGACACATTGATGTTGCCGCGGCCGGACAGCTTGTTGATGCCGAACAGCTCGGAGGTGCAGGCCTGCAAATCGACGTCGATGAACTGGAATTGCGCCTTGACGTCGGCGACCGTGTCGGAGCGCGCGATGCCGAACGAGCCCCTGGCGATGCCGCCATAGACCTGCGCCTCGCCGACCGAGAGCGCCAGCGTTCCGTTACGCAGGTTTGCGCCGATCGCGGTGCGGCCGAGTTTCGACGGTCCCACCGTCAGACGCGCCGCCGACAGGCGCATGTCGAGATCGGTGGTCGACAGGCCGTTGAGGTCGAACAGCTGCCTGTTCCAGTCGCGCGCGCCGCTTGCCAGCAGGCGGAAGGTCGAGATGTAGGGCGTGAAGTCGAGCGCGTCGGCGGCCAGCGTTGCCTGGAGCGTCTGCCGGCCGTTGTTGGCGTAGGTCATCACGCCTTCGGCGACATTGCCGTCGAGCTCGACATTGACGTTGGTGAGAGCGATCGAGGCGCCCACCACGTTGGCGCGCGCCTTGAGCGCGAAGCGGCCAAACCCGCCGCTGCCCGGCTGCGGCTGGCCGGTCCAGCGCAGCGCGTTGCGCAAGGACGGGCTGTCGATGGTGAGCGTGCCTTCCATCATCGCGCTGGTGCGGTTGGCGACGCTGCCGTCGAAGGCGAGCTTCAGCGGCGGGCTGGTGATCCGCGCCTTCAGGCCCGAGCGGTCGCCTGAGAGCGCTGCGACGAAATCGGAGAAGCTGATCGAGCCGTCGACGCGCTCGCCGCGCCAGTCGAACTGCCCGGTGGCTGCAAAGGAGCGCGAGATCGAGGGCCAGGCCAGCGACAGGTCGATGTCCTCGAACTTTTCGGTGCCGTGGCTGGCGACGTCCTCGTAGTCGAGCACGCCGTCCTGGACCCGGATCTCGGAGAACGACACCTGGTTGTCGGCGCCCGGCTTCATGGTGCGCGCGATGGTCTGGATGAAAGGGGTCCAGTTGCTGTCGCCATTGGCCTCGAGGCTGACGTGGATATGCGGCCGCAGCAGCATCAGGTCGGAGATCTCGAAGCGCTGGAGCAGCAGCGGCAGCAGCCGCAAATTCGCGGTGAGCACCTCGACATGCAGGGCCGGATCGCTGTCCCCGCCGGGACCCTTCAGGCTGACGTCGTGGAAGGAGACGTAGCTCGCCGGCAGCACCGAGATGTCGATGGCGCCGGCGACATTGAGCTCGAGCCCGGTGACGGCGCGGATCTGGCCCTCGACCGCCTTGCGCAGCGCGTCGCGGTTGATCAGCCAGGAGGTCGCGACCAGGGCGATCAGCACAATGCCGAGCAGCGCCGCAATCGGCGTCCCCAGGCGCTTCATTCCTTGGGCCATCGTCAATGGCATGTCCTGATCGGGTTGGGTTGTCGGGCGCTCAACGGGACGAGCCGGGAGCCTAACGTGCCCCACGTACAAGTCCCGCAACTTGATGGGTTTTCTTGTCGCTTTCAAGGCCGGGGAGGCGGTTATGCCCACGCCGTGGGCAGCCTCTATCATCGGGCCCGCGCGCCGGAAACCCCGTATCATTGACGGCTCAAGACCATTTCGCCTAATAATCCCGGCCAACAAGGGCGCAACGCCTCACACCCAAGGTTTCCCGCATGAACAAGGTCTATCCCGACGCCAAGTCGGCTCTCGATGGCATTCTCAAGGACGGCATGATGATCATGTCGGGCGGTTTCGGCCTCTGCGGCATTGCCGAGGCGCTCTCGGACGCGATCCGCGACTCCGGCGTCAAGGGCCTGACGGTGGTCTCCAACAATGCCGGCGTCGATGGCATCGGGCTCAGCCGCCTGCTGGAAACCCGGCAGATCAAGAAGATGATCTCGTCCTATGTCGGCGAGAACAAGCTGTTCGCCCAGCAGTACCTCGCGGGCGAGCTGGAACTCGAATTCAACCCCCAAGGCACGCTCGCCGAGCGCATCCGCGCCGGTGGCGCGGGCATCCCGGCCTTCTACACCAAGACCGGCGTCGGCACGCTGATCGCCGAGGGCAAGGAAGTGAAGGAGTTCGACGGCCAGAAATACCTGATGGAGCGCGGCCTGTTCGCCGACCTCGCCATCGTCCACGCCTGGAAGGGCGACACTGCCGGCAACCTCATTTACCGCAAGACCGCGCGCAATTTTAATCCGATGATGGCGACCGCCGCCAAGATCACGGTCGCCGAGGTCGAGCATCTGGTTCCGGCCGGCGAGCTCAATCCCGACCACATCCACACGCCCGGTCTTTTCGTGAAGCGCATCGTCGAGGTCGGCACGGCCAAGAAGCGCATCGAATTCCGCAACACCCGCCCGCGCCCGGCAGCTTGAGCGCATGATCCGGAAAAGTGGACACCGGTTTTCCGGCAAGATCATGCGCAACTAAGGACTACAGGAGAATAAGATGGCCTGGACCCGTGAACAGATGGCCGCGCGCGCCGCAAAGGAATTGCGTGACGGCTACTACGTCAACCTCGGTATCGGTATCCCGACGCTGGTCTCGAACTACATCCCCGATGGCATGGACGTCAGCCTGCAGAGCGAGAACGGCATGCTCGGCATGGGCCCGTTCCCCTATGAGGGCGAGGAAGACGCCGACCTCATCAATGCCGGCAAGCAGACTGTGAGCGAGCTGCCCTCGACCAGCTATTTCTCGAGCGCCGATTCCTTCGGCATGATCCGCGGCGGCCACATGGACCTGTCGATCCTCGGCGCCATGCAGGTGGCCCAGAACGGCGACCTCGCCAACTGGATGATCCCCGGCAAGATGGTCAAGGGCATGGGCGGCGCGATGGACCTCGTCGCCGGCGTCAAGCGCGTCGTGGTGGTGATGGAGCATTCCGCCAAGGACGGCGCGAAGCTCCTGAAGAAGTGCAACCTGCCGCTGACCGGCGAGCGTGTCGTCGACATGGTCGTCACCGATCTCGCCGTCTTCACCATCGACAAGCACGGCGACGGCGGCATGGCCCTGATCGAGCTCGCCGATGGCGTCACCCTCGACGAGGTGAAGTCCAAGACCGAAGCCGAGTTTCGTGTCGCGCTGAAGAATACGTAAGATCGCGGTCGGCGGATAATCGCGAAATGGCCGGGCTTCGTCCCGGCCATTTTCGTTTGAGCTTGTAGGGTGGGCAAAGGCGCGAAGCGCCGTGCCCACCATTCCCTCCGTGTCCGCGGTGACGATGGTGGGCACGCTCCGCTTTGCCCACCCTACAGCGCCTGAGAGTGAGGAGGGCGCTCGCAATGACGGAGCGGGGCGTCGCCGTCGCTCTCTCAATTCACGCGTCAACGTGCCGACACATCAAGACCTCGCCGACAACGCCTTGCCGAGCCGCTGCGACACGCTCGCGACCCATGACGTCTCCTCGCGCACCAGGCGGAAGCCGAGATTGGCGGGCGGGACGCCTTGCGCGCAGCCGCCGGCGCGGGCGTCCCGGATGAAGTCGGTGACGTAGGCACGGTGAGCGCCCTCGGCGACGCGCACGCCGCAATTGACGGTCTGACGGCCCGCATTGCCGTTCTCGTCGACCCGCTCGCGCACGAAGCAGGTCGAGGTCCATTCCCAGACATTGCCGGCGAAATCCTCGATGCCATGCTCGTTGGGGCCGAACTTGCCGAATGGATAGGTTGCGGTGTCCGCCAGGTCGCGTTCGGATTCGCGCTCGTAGCGGCTGATCCAGCGTTTTGAGGGATCGGCGGCGTCGACCGGCGATCCGTCATCCCTGAACCTGCTGCCGGCGGCGAAGGCCCATTCCTCATCGCTCGGCAGGCGCCAGCTCTTGCCGGTCTTGCGCGACAGCCAGCCGGCATAGGCCTGCGTATCGTGCCAGCTCACCTGCACCGCGGGATGATCGGATGCGACCACGACGTCGCGGTCGAGCGCGCGGCACGCGCCGTCCAGCACGCAGAGCTGATAGTCGGCGGAGGACACCTGCTGCTGCATGATCGCAAGCGGCTTTGCAAAGCGCACCGTTCGCAGTGGCACCTCCGCCTGTTGGCCCGCGCGCGTGAAATCGCCGGCGGCACGATAGGTGAAATTGCCTGCGGCGATCTCCACGATCGCCGGCTCGCCAGGCGCGCTGTGCGTGGCGACGTCAGTCATCAGAGGTGCGACGGCAAGCGGCGTTGCGAATCCGGCGACGCAGGCGAGCGCCAGCTTCAGCTTGAATGCGATCAGCATGGGAGTCCCCCGAAAGAAGAGGGGCCGGTTCATCGCCGGCCCCTTGTCGCGATCAGTTGGTATTGGGAGCCGGGATTTCCGCAGGCGCCTTCACCTGGGTCATGAGGTCGTCGTTCCACTTGCCTTCGACCTTGAAGTGGGCGGTGGCGCCGAGATCGGCGGCCTCGATCAGGTTGTGCGTGACATAGGCGTAGATGCCGGGCTGCAGAAACTTGTACATCGCTGCTCCCGCCGAGCCACCGCGGATGAACCAGGTCTCAAGCCCGGTCTCCGGCGCATTGGAGAACTTGCCGGTCTCCCAGACATAGTCGCCATGGCCGCCGATCAGATGCGGACGGCTGTCGCGATTGGCCTGCGAGTGCACGATCAGAACGTTCTCGCCGACGTTGGCCGTGAGCGCATTCTTGCCGGTGAGTGCGCCGACCTTGCCGTTGAACACGACGTGCGAGGGGATCAGCTTCTTCATCACCTCCTCGGTGTCGGTGTAGGCCTCGCCTGGCGAGTCATAGGACTTGAAGTTGCCCTTCTCGTCGCGCGGCACATACATGTCCTGCTCGCCGATGTAGTAGACCTTGTCGTATTTCAGCGCGTGGCCCTTGCCGTCGTTCAGCCCGTCGCGCGGCAGCACCATCACGGCGCCGTTCATGCCGGAGACGACGTGCCAGGGGATCATCGGGCCGCCCGGGGCGCAGTGATAGACGAACACGCCGGTGCGGGTCGCCTTCCAGCGCAGCACGACCTGCTCGCCCGGATTGACCAGCGTGAGCTCGCCGCCGCCGAGCGCACCGGTCGCGGAATGGAAGTCGATGTTGTGCGGCATGGTGTTGGTCGCGGGATTGACCAGCGTCAACTCGACATAGTCGCCTTCATGCACGACCATCAGCGGCCCGGGCATCGATCCGTTGAAGGTCATGGCCTGGAAGGTGGTGCCCTTGTCGTCGATGACGACCTTCTTCTCCTGGATCGTCATCTTGAACTCGATGATCTTGGGGCCCTGCGTCGTGGCCTGCTCGTGCGCGTGCACGAAAGGCGGTGCGACCAGCTCGACCTTCTGCCGCGGCAGCTTGAGATCATTGGCGGCGAAAGCGGGTGTCGCCAGCATGAGGGCGGTCGCGGCGGCGCTGATCAATGCGGCTCTGCGGGTTAGCATCGGAAGCATCCTTCATCTGAAAAGGTTTTGATGACGGGACCCACTCTGCGCTTCCTGGTGCAAGAGAGTTTGCGCTGCAACAACCTTTCGCCTGATTTGCCTCCGGAGCAGTACTTAGGTCGGTTACCGGAGCAGGATCGGTGACACGACGTTAACCGCATCCGACGGCGTGATGTGGATGTCGAGGCCGAGCGACCAGCGCCCGGACAGCGGCGCTGACATCGTGACGCGCCATTGATCGTGGCCGACGCGTTCTGCATTCGCAGTGATGGGCGCGACACCATGCTCGATATTGCCGAGCGTGACCGAGACGGAGCTGGCTGCAAGCGGCAACTCATTCGCATCTTCAAGTTGGATCGCAATCTCGACCGGGCCGGCACGGCCCGGCGAGACCGTGACGTTCGCCATCGCCTTCTCGGCATGCAGATGCGTGAAGAAGCTTTCGTCTGCCTCAGTGGCTGCCGGCGCAGGCGCTGCTGCTTCCGTGCGATTAGCGGGCTGCGGCGCTTGCGCGTTGCTTGTCGATTCCGACGCTTGCGCGGAGTTTGATTGCTCCGGCGCCCGCGCGCTGTTTGCAGGTTCGGGCGCTTGCGCGCCAAGGGCCTGTACGTCGAGCGTCACCGTCACCTCGCCGGCATGCTCGAACGACAGCGTGACCGGCACCTGATCGCCCTGCTGCAGTGGCGCCTTGAGACCCTCGAACATCAGATGTCCGCCGCCCGGCGCGAGCTGGACGGAGTGTCCCGGCGCGATCGCGAGGCCGCCTTCGAGCGGGCGCATGGTCATGACGCCGTTGTTGATCGATATCTCGTGGATCTCGGTCTTGGCGGCGAGCGTCGTCGATGCCGCCTTCAGCCGCTCCGGCGCGGCTCCCTTGTTCTCGATGGTGAGATAGCCGCCGGCGACCTTGGCGCCCCCGGGCGTTGCGCGGCTCCATGCCTTGCTGATGACGAGTTCGCCGGACGTCGCATCGCCGGCCAGCGCCGGTTGCGACCAAAGGCACGACAGGGCGGCTGCGCAGGCGAGTGCGCGCTTGGACGTGTTCATGACGGCTGTTTCCCTTGTTTTAAGAAGCGCAGCTAGAGCAATTGGATGACGAGCCACACCGCGGCCCAGATCGCGAGCGGCAGCGAGGCGAAGATGACAACCGCCGCGGCGAGCGCGCGCAGCGCATGATTGGAGCCTGCGGCAGCGGCGGGCGGGGCGGGGCGAAAATCGTCGAACCGCGGAATATGGCCGCGAACGCCCACCAGCCAGAGGACGATGTCGAGTGCGAGATGCGCCATGGCGCCAGCTCCGATCGGTCGCAGGATCAGCTTCCGACATGCGCCGAAACCGCCATCGGCGCTTTGCGCGAGCGCAAAGTTCTGGCGGCGCCAATTCCGCTGCACTTTGAGCGAGCGCAAGGTGGAACGGCCAAATCCGGGGTAGCCAAAGGACTTGCGGGGCGCGCGTCCCGCAAGACCTCGGACATCAGGAATGGATCAGGACATGAGAGCGGATCTCGCGGCAAGCTACGGCGACGAACGTCTGCCGCGCTACACGAGCTACCCGACCGCTCCGCATTTCTCGCCCGCGGTCGGCGCCAAGGCCTACGGCCAATGGCTCGCCGAGCTTCCCACCAATGTCAGCGCCTCGCTCTATCTGCACGTGCCGTTCTGCCGCAAGATGTGCTGGTACTGCGGCTGCCACACCCAGATCGCCCGCCGCGACGATCTGATCGCGGCCTATCAGCGGACGCTGCGCCGCGAGGTCGATCTGGTGGCCGACACGATCGGCCGTCGCATCAAGGTCACGCACATCCATTTCGGCGGCGGTACGCCGACGATCATGGCGCCCGAGGCTTTCACCGAATTGATGGCGGCGATCCGGCAGGCGTACTTCGTGCTGCCGTCGGCCGAGATCGCGATCGAGATCGATCCGCGGACGCTGACGCAAGAGATGACCGACGCGCTGGCGCTTGCCGGCGTCAACCGTGCCAGCCTCGGCGTGCAGAGCTTCGATCCGCGCGTGCAGCTTGCGATCAACCGCGTGCAGAGCTTTGAGCAGACTGCGACCGTCACCCGGAGCTTGCGGCGCGCCGGCATCAAGGGCGTCAATTTCGACCTGATCTACGGACTGCCGCACCAGACCATCGCCTCCTGTCTCGACACGGTGCGGCGCAGCCTGGAGCTCGAGCCCGACCGCTTCTCGGTGTTCGGCTATGCCCATGTGCCGACCTTCAAGAAGCACCAGCGCAAGATCGACGCGGCGGTTCTGCCCAATGGCCCGGCACGGCACGACCAGGCCTGCGCGATCGCCGACGCGCTGAAGGCGGCCGGCTATGTGCAGATCGGGCTCGACCATTTCGCACGTCCGGACGACGCCATGGCGCTGGCCTTCGCGAGCAAGACGTTGCGTCGCAATTTCCAGGGCTACACGACCGATGTGAGCGATGTGCTGCTCGGCTTCGGCGCCAGCGCCATCGGTCATCTGCCGCAGGGCTACGTCCAGAACGAGGTATCGATCGTCGCCTATGCGAAGGCCATCGAGGCCGGCCGCCTCGCAACCCTCAAGGGCTACGCGCTGACCGGCGACGACCGGCTGCGCGCCGACATCATCGAGCGCATCATGTGCGACTACGGCGCCGATCTCGGCGCGATCTGTGCCCGGCATGGCGCGCGAGCCGATAGCATGCTGCAGTCCGCGCCGCGGCTGCAGACGCTGATCTCCGACGGCGTGGTCAGGCTCGACGGCAACCAGCTCGCGGTCGCCCGGGATTCCCGCTTCCTCGTCCGCAGCGTCGCCGCCGCCTTCGACGCGCATCTGGACGCCGCCAAGCAGCTGCACAGCCGGGCGGTCTAGGTATTTTCCCATCGTCATTCCGGGCTCGCGCTTCGCGCGCCCCGGAATGACGGCGGAGGAACCGGTGCGAGCTTGCGCCTCGACAAAGAGACTGTCGACAACGCCGCTATCGTCCCATCGGAACGGAGTTACCCATGCCCTTCCGATCTGACGATCTCGTCGACGACATCATGCGCTCGGCGCCGCACACGATCCGCGTGTTCCTTCGGTTCAGGATGGCGTGCGTCGGCTGTCCGATCGCCTGCTTCCACACCGTCGACGACGCATGCCGCGAGCACGGCATCGATCGCGAAACATTCCTGGCCGCGCTGTGCGAGAACGTGCCGGCGTGATCAACGCGCCGAGCCGCCGTCCGCGCTCTGCTCGGCGAGCACGAAGATCTTGTGCGGCTCGCGCAGGATGATGCGCTGGCGCCCGCTTTCGACGAGGCCCTGGCTCTCCCAGCCGCTCAGGATACGGCTCACGGTGTGCAGCGTGGTGCCGGTCATCTGCGCGATGTCCTGGCGGCTGATCGGAAAGTCGATCTCGATGCCGTGGTCGAGCTTCTTGCCGGATTGCTTTGCAAGCCGCAGCAACGCATGCGCGACGCGCTGCTCGACCTGCTGGGTCGACATCTCCAGCACGCGGGTGTGGCTCTCCTGCAAGCGCGTGCCGACGGTCTGCAGCGTGTTGGTCGCCAGTGCCGGAAACCTCTCGACCAGCCGCGGCCAGGCGCCGGTCGGCCATGCCAGCACGACGCTGTCGTCGACCGCGGTCGCGGTCGCCGGATATTGCGTGAGCCCGATCGCCATCGCGAGCCCGAAGGTCTCGCCGGGCGCCACATAGCGCACCACGATCTGCTCGCCGGTCGGCGTGGTCTTGGCGGCGCGGACGTGGCCGTGCAGCAGCAGGAAGAAGGAATGCGCGTCCTCGCCTTGCGCAAAGACCGCACTGTTCTTCGGATGACGCGAGGAGCGCGCCTCGCACAGGATCTCCTCGAGCTCCTCGTTGGTGAAGCCGGCAAACAGCGGCAAATGAGCAACCAGTGACGGGTCGATCTTGGCCATTCTGCCTCCATGGCGCGAGCCTTTCAGGACTTTGTGATTGCACGCCATTCGGCCGGCAATTTGCGTTAGCGCAAAACCTGGTCACCCCGCGCCGGTATTTTCATGTGCAAAGCCCGATTGAGCCGGAGTTTACCGATATGGCTGGCGCCCGTACCCGCAACCACCAAGGCTGGCCGCTGCTGGCGCACAGCTTTCGCCCGTTCTTCCTGCTGGCCGCGATCCAGGCCGCCGCGTCGATCCTGGTCTGGTTGCCGCTGTTCTATGGCGAGCTGTCGCTGAGTTCCGCGTTCGCGCCGCGCGACTGGCATGTGCACGAGATGCTCTATGGCTTCCTGCCGGCCGTGATCACGGGATTCCTGTTCACGGCGATCCCGAACTGGACGGGGCGGCTGCCGATTCAGGGCACGCCACTCGCGGTGCTCGCCATCGTGTGGCTTGCGGGCCGCATTGCGGTGACGTGCTCGGCCGGGCTCGGCTGGGTCTTTGCGCTTCTCGTCGATACCGCGTTCCTGGCACTGGTCGTCGCCGCCGCCTTGCGCGAGATCTCGGCGGGGAAGAACTGGCGTAACCTGCCGGTGGTGATGCTGGTACTGCTGCTGCTCGCCGGCAACGTCGCGTTCCACCTGGAGGCGCATATCGCGGGTGCCGCGGATTACAGCATCCGAATTGGAATCGCCGTGGTCGTGCTGCTGTTACAGTTGATCGGCGGCCGCATCATCCCGAGCTTTACGCGGAACTGGCTGGTCAAGATGAATCCCGGCCGCCTGCCGGTGCCGTTCGGCCGCCTCGACGGCGGCGTGATCGGCTTGAGCGCGCTGGCGCTCGTGTGCTGGATCGTGAGCCCGTTGAGTGCCATCACCGGCGTTGCCATGGCGCTCGCCGGCGTGCTGCACATCGTGCGTCTGGCGCGCTGGGCCGGCGATCGCACCACACGCGAGCGGCTGCTGCTGATCCTGCATATCGGCTACGCCTTCGTGCCGCTCGGCTTCCTCCTGCATGCGGCGGCCGCGTTCGGCGCGCTGCCGGCAAGTGCCGGCATTCACGCCTGGATGGCGGGAGCGGCCGGCACCATGACGCTCGCGGTGATGACGCGTGCAACTCTCGGCCACACCGGGCAGGCGCTGACGGCCTCCGTCGCGACGCAAGCGATCTACGCCGCTATCGTCGTGGCGGCGCTGGCGCGCATCTGTGCCGTGATTTCGCCTGCAGATAGCGAGGTGCTGCTGCATGTCGCAGCGTTCGGCTGGATCGCGGCGTTCGCAGGCTTTGCGATCGCCTTCGGCCCGCTGCTCCTCGGCAGCAAATGGCGCGCGCTGGCCATCCCGCGCGCGGCCGTAGCGGCGCGCTGAGCTGCCCCTTACCTCGCCCCGCTTGCGGGGAGAGGTCGGATTGCATCGAAGATGCAATCCGGGTGAGGGGGAGTCTCCGCGAGTCCAACTCTTACCGTCTATGCGGATGCAGCCCCTCACCCCAACCCTCTCCCCGTAAGAACGGGGAGAGGGGGAGAAGCAGCCGTGCGCGTGGCCTTACGCCCTTGCCAGCGACGGGGCGAACACCACCTCGATCAGCGTGCCGGTGTTCGCCGCGGTCTTGATGTTGAAGCGCGCGCGGTTGGCTTCGACCAGCGCCCTGATCAGGGACAGGCTGAGGCCGGCGCTTTCCGAGGCATCCAACGGCGGCGGGGTGCGGAACGGCTCCATGGCGGCAGCGACTTCCTTCTCGGAAAGGCCATGGCCGGTGTCGCGGATGCGAAGTGCGACCTCGCCGCCGTCGGTGAGCGCGCTCGAGACGATGACCTGGCCGCCGGCGCTGGCGAGCCGGATCGAATTGCCGATCAGGTTCATGGTGATCTGCCGCAGCGCGCGGGCATCAGCCGAGACCTGCGGCAGCGCATGCGCGAGCGAGGTGCGGATGATGATGCGCTCGCGGTTGGCCTGCGGCTGCATCACCACCACGCAGGCCTCGACGAGATCGTTGAGGTTGAGATTGCCGAAGGTGAGATCGAGCTTGCCGGTCTCGATCCGCGAAAGCTCCGAGAGATCGTCGATGATCGCGATCACGCGCTCGCCGGAGGCACGGATGTCCTTCATGTAGTCGCCATAGCGTTCGTTGCCGAGCGCGCCGAAGCGCTCGGAGATCATCACCTCGGCAAACCCGATGATGGCGTTGAGCGGGGTGCGGATCTCGTGGCTGATGCGCGCCAGCATGTCGGCCTTGGCGTTCGCCGCGCCGTCGGCGAGGCGCTGCGCCTGCTTCAATTCGCTCTCGCCCTTCTTGCTCTGGGAGAGATCGCGGAACACGGCGAAGAAGTTCGGGCCGTCGGGCTGGGTGCGGCCCATGATCATGGCGAGCGGAATGACGCCGCCCTTGCTCTCGCGTCCCAGCACCTCGCGGCCGTGGTCGAGCAGGCTCGCGATGTTGTCGCCCCTGATGCTGTCGAGATAGTCGATCACCACGCGCTGGCTTTCCGGCGCGAACAGCGTCGTGAGGTTCTGCTGCAGCAGCGTCTCGCCGTCATAGCCGAACAGCGCCTCGGCGCTGCGGTTGCAGGCGTGGATGTTGCCTTCGGCATCGAACATGACGATGCCCTCGGCCGTGGTGTCGAGGATCGCGGCGAGATCTTCCGCATTGGCTTGACCGGGTTCTTGGCCGGCTTCCTGGCCAGCTTTAGGCTCCAGCTCGTCCTCGAACGCGGGCTCGGGCTCTGCCGCAGCGCTCACGGTGTGGGCAACGACAGGCGCGGCTGGCGGCAGCGCGCAGATCAGCGCATGCGCGGTGTCGCCGTCCCAAATGATGGTGTGCAGGTGCGCGTCCGTCGCGTCCGAGCCGTCGGTCGCGCTGATCGTCACCGGCGTGCCGGCCTCCGACGTGCTGCTCTCCGATGACACGCCCGGCGCGACGTAGAGTGCATCCAGCCCGCCGGCCTCCTCCAGCGCGCCCAGGCTGGGATGGCCGACGCGCGCGAGGAAGGCGGGGTTGGCGTAGAGCAGGCGGTCGAGCCGGTAGATCAGGATGCCCGTCGGCACGAGGTCGAGCAGCATGCGGTCGCGCAAGGCCTCGCCGCGCGGCGGCGGCTCGGGTTCGGTCACCAGCCACTCGGCCAGTTCGCGCGGCCTCTCCTCTGCGGGCGGAGCAGGCGGCTCCTCGATGGTCGCCTGTGTCGTCTCTTGCGGCTCGATCGAGGCTGCAGCCGCGTCCCTCTCGCGCTCGAGCCGCTCGGACAATTGCCGGGCGAGCTCGTTGAAGGCGGAGTTTTCGACCGGCGTCAGCGTCGGCAATTTGTTGTCGCCGAGCGGGCGGAATGGCACGACGTTGGGGGGCGTTTCCACTTGTCTATCCAAATCGGCTTGTTGTGAATGCGCGTCGATGATCGGTTCGGGCAGTTCGGCAATGGGCTCTGGAATGTCTGATACGGCCGGCGGCGGTTCGGCCTTCAATTCGGGCTCGGTGACGGGCTCGATCGTGTGGGCGGGCGGATCGGTGAACAGCTCGAAGCGCCTGAGCGCATCGAGCCGGTTGAGGCCGTCGAGATCGCGGCAGACGCCGAAGCCCTTGAAGCCCGCGAAGTTGCGCAACCGGTCATAGAACGGAATGCCCGCGAGCTCGACCGGCAACCGTTCGCCGCCATCGACCGGCCAGTTCACGGTGATGCCGGCCCAGGTGTCGCGGGTGGCGAGAGCCCTTGCGACGCGCCCCTCGGGATCGAGCGCAAACTCCGCTGAAATCTCCGACCACAGACGGCCGAAGCCGGCGGCGGTGTGCGTGCCCATCAGGCGGATGAAATCGTCCGAGCCGAGCACGAAGCGCCCGACCGCATCCATCTGCCACAGGAAGCGCAATGGCTGATTGCGCGGCGTGGCGGGCGCGTCCGCGGCAGGGGGCGGCTGGTCCATCGCGGCACTGATCGGCGCGGCTTTGGGCGAGACAATGTCATTGTCCGGGTTATCAACCGCATCTTCAACCGGCGCGGGCGTTGCCACCGCCGCGGTTTCGAGCGGCTCGGCGAAGGCATCAAACAGCGCGAACTCGGCCGGGGCCTCGTTGACCAGCGCCGGCTGCTCGTAGTCCGGTACCGCCGGTGCCATGGGCGCCGCAGTTTGAACGGGCTCGACCGCCGGCGCCTCGGGCGCGGGCTCCGGCGCAATGTCTCGCGGCTCCTGCGCGGGCTCTGCTGCGCCGGGCTCGTACAGCGCGACGAGACCGGTGTCGGCGCCTACGCCGACCCGTTGCAGCACCAAATGGCCGATGCCGAGCGGCGTCCTGGCCCGGCCCTGCGCGAGCGCGGTGCTGCGCGCCGCGTCGAGGCCCGCCGCGGCGAGATGGGGAATGCTGAGCAGGACGCGCGCGGTGTCGCTCGTGCCGATGAACAGGCCGTCCGGTGTGAATGCCGCCATCGGCACGCCAGCGCCTTCAACGAGGCGCTGCAGCCGTTCGACCAGCGGCATGACGCGGCCGCTCGATGACATCGCGGCGACCAGCAGGCCATGGCTGCCGTCGGGAAATTCGAGCCGCGCGCAGGCGCAGGTCATCAGCATGCCGAGCGTGCTACCGAAACCGCGCAGCCGCTCGAGCCGCACCGCGCCGCCGGGCAACAGGCGTCGGCCGAGCTGCGCCACCTGGCGGCGGTGCGGATCGGCCGGCCCGAAGATCTTTTTGGCAAGCTCGGTGGCGTTGGCTGCGCCAAAGAGTTTTGCTCCGACCGGATTGGCCCAGACCACGTGCTTGCCGTCGATCGACCACAGCCATGCGGGCAGGGGAGACGTCGCATGCACGGCCAGCCGCGGATCGTCCACGCCTTGCAACTGGAAATCCGAACTATTCATCCAACCGGCTTGTCTTGGTGGTCATGCAACTCTTGATCGCAAGGCCGCCGCGGGAATGGCAGCCTTAAGAAAGGGTTAGTATCGCCCGCCCCCGCCGGCAGGTCCACGTCCGCGGACCCTAAGAAGCGGCCATAAGCCGCGATAACCTTAATCAAGCTGAACCCGCAAGCCCGTCCGCGCGTTGCATGTGGGTAAGGGGCTGCGGGGCCCTGACGGAAGCGGGCCGCCACATCGGCCAGGCCATTCGCCGCTACGCCGGCGGCGCTTCCGAAAAAAACGGCCGACGAAGGCCGATACCAAAGCAACAGGAGTGGCAGCATGAGCGAACCAGCCCGTGAACGTTTTGAGATTCCCCAGGACATGCGATCCATGGCGGAGACGAGCTTCAAGCAGGCGCGTGATGCGTTCGAGAAATTCCTCAGCGGCGCGGAGGCCGCGGCCGGCTCGATCGAGGAGCGCGGCGAAAGCATGCGCGCCGGCGCCAGGGACCTCAACGCCCGCGCGCTCGGTTTTGCCGAGAGGAACGTGGAGGCCTCGCTCGACTACGCCGAGTCGCTGATCCACGCCAAGGATCTGTCCGAGATCATGCGGCTGCACGGCGAATATGTGCAGGCGCAGATGAAGGCGCTGGCCGAGCAGGCCAGCGAGATGGGCCAGGCCGTCAGCCGCGCCGCCATCGACGCGACCAAGCCGAAGCACTAGTCCACTGTCATTCCGGGGCGCGACGAAGTCGCGAGCCCAATCCATTTACCTGCGCGCTCCGTGGCCCGATGGATTCCAGGCTCGGGCTGCGGGCTCACTCAACCTCTCCCGCTTGCGGGGGAGGTCGGCGCGAAGCGCCGGGTGGGGGCTTTCTCCATCCAGGGATTTTCTCCGCAAACCTCGGACAATCCCGACGCGGAAACACCCTCTCCCCAACCCTCTCCCGCAAGCGGGAGAGGGAGCGGACCGCCTTCGTGGTTGCGCTTCAGCCACCCGCAACCCCAGGGTTCCCCGGCAAGGAACTACGTCCTGGCCGAGATTAAATTGCGGCGTCGCACCTCAGAATGCACTGCGATGCACAATGTTGACATGATATCCGTAGAATATCGGAGGCGCTGGGCGAGCCATCTCGTTTTAAGCGTTTCCACCTCTATCGTACCCGCCATCTTGGACGGCGGGCGCGCCAGACGGCTCACTCATTCTTCGACCATTGTGAGGGATTAACCATGACAGGTGCGACTGATCCATTCTCCGCCTCCATCATTCCGTTCGAGGTCCCGGAGCAGATGCGTGCGTTCGCTGAAAAGGGCGTGTCACAGGCCCGCGAAAGCTACGCCAAGTTCAAGGATGCTGCCGAAAGCCAGAACGGCACCATCGAGGCGGTGTTCGCCTCCGCCAACAAGGGCATCGGCGAGTACACCGCCAAGCTCATGGAATTCATGAAGGCCAACACCAGCGCGCACCTGGACTTCGCCCAGGAGCTGCTCGGCCAGAAGTCGCCGGCGGAAGCGATGGAGCTGTGGAACACCCACAGCCGCAAGCAGCTCGAGACCTTCCAGGCCCAGGCCAAGGAGCTCGCCGAGATCGGTCAGCGCGTCGCCGCCGAGACCGTCGAGCCCATCAAGGCCAACGCCTCGAAGTTCTACAAGCCCGCCGCCTGAAGCCGATCGGCACGTTAGGCATGATCCGGACCCGAAGGGCCGCGCCAGCGCAAAGTGTGCAGCGGTTTTCCGACAAGATCATGCCCAAAGAATAAGAAGCCCGGGCCCCACGGCCCGGGTTTTGTTCTGGAATAAGGTGATTTACGCCGGATTTTCGGTCGCTTGCGGCCTTGCCAAACAGGGCCGTTGCACCTAGTTTCCGGCCCGTCCAGCCCCCCTCGGCGCTTCAAGCCTTTCAGGCAGCCTCAAGGGCGGCACGCGCGAAAATGCAGTTGTAGCTCAGTTGGTTAGAGCGCCTGTCTGTGGAACAGGAGGTCGGTGGTTCGAGCCCACCCAACTGTACCAGCAAAATCAACAACTTATCCGCCCCAGGTAAGAGCGAGTCGCCCGAACTCAATAAAACCGGGGGTTCTTGAATCCGTGGTGAGTCGGATTCCGCAATAACGGTGAGTCGTTTCGCGGAAAAGCGGCGGAACCGTCCGATTCTGTCAAATCTGGAGCCCGGTCGCAAGAGCGCGCAGCCCTCAGCGGACTCGGCCAATCATCAAGAGGAGGCCACCGACCTGCGGAAGCAACGACAGCAGCAACAATCGGAGCATCGCGAAGTCCGCCGCTGTGGGATTAGCATTCCCGGCACTGAGCCAAGCGACGATCTTACTCGCGGCCTCGGTTTGCGGATCGACGGCCCGCTCGACCGAACTGACCGCAGCATTCAGCGCACGCTGACGCTCGATCACGGTTTGCTCGCGCTCGCGACAAAAGCGGCCGACGCCGCCCGCGCATTCCCTGTCACGCGACGTCATGGCATCACGTAACGCGTCCTGAGCAATCGTCACGGCAGGTGTGACGCGTGACGCGCGAGCCAGGGTGGAATCCGCGATGTTGACGGAGGCGAACCCCAGACCAGAGATCAGAGCGAAAACAAAAGAGGCGGACCATACCAGCCACGCCACTGCCGAAGTCACTCGTTGCCGTTCAAGCCAAAGCCTTGCGGCTGCTGCAGGCACCGTCAGAGCAACGACGTCATTTGCCATGCCGCCCACAACGAACGTCCAGCCTGCCAGATCGGTCGATCCGAGCGTTCGGGCGAACCACCCATTCATAACGAGGCCGACGCCGGCGAGCGCCAGTGCCGCCGTCGTTAGACAGTATGAAGCGATCGAACTCCGCTCCGTGACGTGACGGCGTGACACCGTTACTTCGTCCGCAACGCGAGACGTTACGCCTTCCGTGACGCGTGACGTCACGTCTTTCGTGACGAGTGTCACGGGTAACGCGCTGACCGTTACCGGCGTGACCGTGACGTTCGTCGTGACTGGTGGCTCGAAGGCGGCGATTTGATCGCCGATCGGGCCAGGCGAACCGATGCCGGCAGAAGCCAGCGCAATCTGGCGTTTCTCCCGCTGGCGCTGGCGAAAGGCCCGTTGTCGTTCGGCTCCCGTTTTCGGCCGGCGAGATACGTCGGTCGGCGCCGCCGGTGCAGTGCTGCTGTCACTCATCGAAAGCGGCTCCTTTCGGTTTTGACGTCTTGGACGATCGGCGGTCCGACGGGATAGTGTCGTCATCAGCCGAATGCTCGTCGAATGGCTGCTGTGTGCTCGATCCAACACCTTCACGATGTCGCGGGGCATGAACGCTTCGTTCGATGATCGGAATGACGTCTGCCCTGCGCCAGGCGAAAGTCGTCGAACGTCCAGGCGGATCGACCGAATGCGCCGGCTGTACGCCGCGGCCATCCATGATGCGCTTGACCCCTTGAACGCTGATGTTCAGCCGCCTCGCGACCGTGGAGGTAGTGACATAGCTTTCGTTGAATCGTCGGACGCTCTCCCCGTTTACCTTGTACTCCGCCTGCAGCACCCCAGCCTTGACGAACGCGACGATGTCTTCGGTCGGCATGTCGAGATACATCGTGACGTCCCGACGCGTCATCTTCGTCGGGGTAGGGGCCGGCGCAACTTCGTCGACCATTGTCTCAACGAGCCCGACGGCCTTAGCGGACAGGACCACTCGCGAAATGAAGCCGCCGCGGCGTTCCGATAGCCAATACTCAATTCGGCCATCGAGACAAAGTTGAACCAGCCTCACCAGCAGGCCGCCGCCGGCGCCGCCGGCATCCAAAACCGTTCTCATCAAAGGCTTGCCATCTTGGAAGCCGGCCGCGCTCGCATTGGCTTCGATCCTGCTTCCGAACCGTTCGATTTCGGACTTATGTACGGATGGATCGCGAAATCTTGCCAGAGCACCGGCGGCGAGGTGGATGTGGCCGGACCCAACCAATCCCTCGATCGCGAACATGGGCAGACCCGTGATCGCCACCAGGCGATCGATCAACAAAACCTCCCGACGGGCCTCCAGCAATTCAACGAGTTGCCGCTCGTTGTAATAGGTCGGGGCGAACTTCTCGTCCCCGGTCTGGATGACCTCGATGTCCTTGTTCTTCGCGAGCGAGGTCAAGAAGATCGTGGTCACATCGTACTTCGTGAGGGCCTCGCGGTAGGAGATCATCTCATCTGCACGCTCCGGAGGCGCCTGATAGCTGCGTTCGGGGGCTGACCCGCGGACGGTCTCATAGTGGCCGGCGATCGCGAGTTCGATCGCGGCCTTGACCTTCGGAAGCGCGCCGTAATTGTCACCGAAGTCGGCCAAGGGCCCGAGCTCTTTATGGCGGCCGTAGTGCCCAGTGCGCGTGCCGGCAGCATCATTCAGGATCTTCACCAGGTCGCCGAAGCCGTCTGGCCAGTTCAGAACCGCGCGAGCGGACGACATGAGGTTTTGATGCCAGTCGGGAAGAGCGAAGCACGCCGCCCCCCTCAGTTTGAACCGATCGGGAAAGCGTCTGCATAGGTGGTTGCCCAGCATGACGATCATGTCGAAGACTTCCCACCCATGCCATGACGCGAAAGCCGGGGGCAGCGCACGCATGGCGTCGGGGTGACCGGTCAGCAAGCCCGTTGCCGAGCGGTAGAGGGCTAGTTCGTCCCCAACAAGACGCGGCAATTCCAGATCCCGCAGATCCGTGGTGGGACAAAAGTCGTCGTCGAGACAGTGTTCGCAGAAAGGGATGCCCTGCGCATAATTCCAGCCGAGTGGCTTGCCGCATGCCGGGTTCGGGCAGTCGGACGTCAGCAATTCGCCGCTCTCGGGGCAGTACCGCAGCGGTCGCAGTGCCGAGAGAGCCCTGTGATGCGGCGAAACGCGAAGGGATGCAGGAGACACGCGCCGAAGAGCCGGTTCGCGCATCAAGCGTCGGACCGGCGAACCGAAATGAGAAATGAAAGTGTTCGGCAGCGAGCCCTGAACCTCGATGGGCAACTGCATTCTCGAGCGCAGTTCTGCTTCCTTGCAGCCGAAGAATTGTGCGAGGCTTTCAAGATCAACGGTTTCGCTGACCGGAAGAAAGCGTGCCCGGAGCGTCTCAAACCCGGCGAGCTCCAGCACACGGATGACCGAAGGATGCCCGTTGTCGTCGCAGGCTCGTGCGACGAAGCCCATGAGGCTTTCATCAGGTAGAGGAGTCGTCGGGATTGGGAAGGTGTTCATGGATGGGATGCCCGAACTAGTCTGCGAACGCTTCGGCATGGCTCGCGAAGTGGTTCTCCTTGATCCCGAACAGCAACTTGCCGCGATCGATGGCGACGGCGAAATGGACCGGGAGGAGGGTAGTGGCGCCGCTCTCAAGCGCGACGCGGAGGGCAGCCTTCATGATCCTCTGACACAGGCCCAGTCTTCCGCTGGCCTGGAGGAACAGGCAGCCGATGGTCTCGGCGTCCTCGAGCGTCTTCGTGCTGATGAGGATGCCCATCTTTTCGATTTCGGTTTTGAACGTCTTCAGGAAGGCGACGAACAGCGCGCGGTCGTCGGCGACGTCGGGATTGCCTCCCTTGAGGTCGAACCGGATGTGCGCTCGCTGGCCGAACTCCTCGCTCGCATCGAAAATGTCCGCGGCCTTTTGGGTTCCGAACAGCCCCAGTGCGCAGATGCCGGTGTTGAGGGTCTTCTTCATTGCGTCGATGACGCTCTTGGTACGCTTTCCGGTGTCGCTGGCGATGAAATGCTGCACCTCGTCGCAGAGGCCCAATTCGGTGCCGAGCTTGTCGGTCAATTTGCCGAAGCGGCGCCGCAGCACGGATTCGTTACCCTTCTCGGGATCGGGGTCTTTCAAGGCCGTCAGGGCATCGACGTGGAATTGTCTCTTGTTGGCGTCGACCGACAGTTCGAAGTCGAACACTGCCCGCCTGCCCACCTGCCAGTTCTCGGTTCGGCAGACATCTTCGTAGTAGGTCTTGATCACGTGAGATTTCGCCGTGCCGGACGGTCCGATGACGCAGATCAGCGGAAGCGGACTTGGCTTGATCGTCATTCCGGGGTTTTGTTTCGCGAATTCGACCATGTCGGCGCGAGACTGGTTGACTTCGGCGCGGACGATGTTCAGCGCGCGATGAATCTCGCTCAATAGTTTGTGCGGGTGGCGAATTCGCTCGAAGAGCGCTATGCGCCGTGCGATTTCATCTGGCGAATAGATTGCAGGGGTCATGGTGTAGGTCTCACACGCTGGTGTCGCCGGCGTCGGTCTTGCCGGCGTTGCGCTTGCGGAAGAAAGCTGCGAGCGAGGCGTCGACGCCCGAGGCAGGCGAAGCCGGTCCGGCCTGGACCGGCGGCGCGGGGTGGTTCGTTGCGGCATCCCGGGCAAAGGCCGCCACAAGGTCGGCCCTTTTTGCTGAGCGAAGTTCCGGAGCCGACTGCTTGGCCTCCTTCATGCGTTCCTTCGTCCGGCCGTCGACCTTCTTGCCCTTGCTCCGGCCGCGTGCGGGGCCCGGCGGCGGGACGCGATTGCCATCGGGAGCGAAAGCGGCGACGTCGATTTCGACGTCGTCCTGCGCCATCCCCCCGACCGTCGGAGGGGCCTTGGTCTTCAAGGTGATCTTGCCTTCGATGAGCTCCGAGGGTTCGTGGAGGATGCGGCGTTGCTGTTTGATAGCCTTGAACGCCGCCGCCGGTATCTGTTCCTCGACCGCTTCGCGGAGCCGGCGGCGGGCCGCCAATTGTTCGGACGGCGTCGAGAACGCGATGCTCTCCTGCTCGGTCCAGATCCGCAGGATCCGCCAGTGCCAAATCGACAGACCGGCGGCGCCTTCTCCGGCGATGTTGGGTAGGCGGATGTATTCCTTCCGGAGCTCGTTCCAGACGCTGATGGCTTCGATGTTCGCCGGATTGTACTTGAACATCACTTGGGGGTTCAGGGATGATAGAAGCGACTTGCGGCGTTTCCGCCGCGGCGCCTTGCCGCCCAGATCGTCCATCAGGGCCCCCGTGGTCTTGGGGTCGTGAAACTCCATGTTGTCGAACTTGATGCCGGACGTCGTGAGCACCCCTGTTTCCAGCGCGCCGAAGGCCTTGTCCAGGAAGTCGATGTCGCCGATGAACGGGCGCTTGTGTTTCTGCTTGGATTTTTCCCAGGCCAGCGCCGGCGGCATTCCGATCGTCGAATGGGGTTCGTAGTGGTAGACGTCGTTGATGCACATGTTGACAAGCTCGGTGAGCTTGCTCAGCGGAATGGTCGCGACCTCTTTGGGGTCGATACCAAGTTGCCGCATGACGTCTGGTTTATAGGGGATGCCGCCAGGAAGCTTATCGAGCAGCATCTTCTTGAGCGTCAGGAAGAATCTTTCGATCACGGCCTTATACTGAGGCCGAGCGACAGGAGCCCACTTGACGTGGACCTTGGCGTCCTCGCAGGCCGATTGATATGATTTTCCGGATTGGGCGAGCTCGTTGTCGACCACGACCGTGGTCGGCTTGCCCCATCCGTCAGACGAACGGACGATGGTCGGCCATCGTTCGTTGATGTCTTCCTTGGACATGTTGACGCGCTTCAAGCACGCCATCGCGGTGTAAAGACTCGGGGGTTCGTACGTGATGATGACCGCCAGGATCATCCTTGTGAAAAGGTCGATGGCGACGGTCAGCGTGGGCCTGCCCAGCGGAAGCATGAATTCGTCGTCGAGCACACACCAAGTGTCGAGGACCGTGCTGTCGATCAGAACGACCTCGAGCAGCTTGGATGCGGGTATGGGATGGTAGTTGCCGGCGAACTGTGCATCGGCGCGTGCCTTACCGAACTTCCGGCAGACCGTTTCATAGCACTCCGCCGAGTTGATGTAGGCGCGCACGGTTTCATCGCTGGGCTTGTGCAGCGGCTCGATGAGCGCGGTATCCGTGGCAAGGCGCTTTGCGGCTTCGTTGAACCAGCCATCGAATTCGGCGATCGAGTCGCTCAGATGGCGGCCGCTAGTTCCTTCTTCCCAGTGCCAATCGATGATTTTTTCCAGGAGTTTGCCAATCTCCGGATGCCAGCGCTGGCGCGTCACCGTGCCCGACTTCGAAATGAGGAACCGGGCGGTCAGTTGCTCGATATCGGGGTACTTGAGGATGTGGCGATGCATGGCGCCGGAACTCGGCATCCAGGTATGGCCGAGCTTGCGTGCCTCCGTTGCATGCTCTTCGACGAAATCGTCCAGACGAGGGTGGTGGAGGCTCGTCGGGTTTTGGTGCCATTTCTTCAGAAAGAAGAACAGCGAACGGGCGTCATTGACTGCTTTACTGTCATCCTTGCCGGGGGCGAGGTCTTTGTCACCGTCCGCGATGATGTCGCCGTTATGGTCCCGGATGATGGTGTGGGCGCGGATTTCGCATTCCTTCAAGAGCTTCCCGAATTCGTCTTCGGTGCAGGTGAACTCGGCCCCCTGGCCGGGCTCCACGGGCATGAACAGCATGCGAGCCAGTGGCAATTCGAGCGCATAGCGGTACAGGTCGCGCTTTCGTTCGATGACATCGTTTTGCTTGATGGCGAGAGAAACGGTCACGTAGATTCCTCAGAGCAACGGCGGCGAATGGCGGCGCAGTGCGTCGTGATCCACGCGCATCACCGGGAGGTCGTCCGAAACCGGCAGCTTCAGGTCGAAATAGACCGAGCGGCGGACCACCAGCGCATAGAGCAGCGGCGCGCCGCCGACGATTTCCGCCGCCTTGCCGAAAGGCAGCGCTCCTGCGGCTTCGTCGATGGCGGCTTCCAGCGCAAACTGGCGGGATGACGGGATCTTTGCATAGGCCCAGGTGCTGATTTCGTGGGCGTTCCTGTACAGGCGGCCGCCCAATATCTGCTTCTGCACGAGTGTCCGGAACGTCCAGCCTTCGCCGGCATAGACCTCGCGGACGACGTCGAGTTTGAATTGATAGTGGGGCTCCTTCTTCCTGCGATCGTTCTTTCCTTCGGTTTCGATGATCTCGACCGTGCCGTCGGCCAAGTCTCTGCGCAGGTCCGGGAAATAGATCAGCGGCGGGCTCTGCCACGGCACAGGGATCACGACGCGATGCGGTTGGGCTAGGACTCTGATGACCGCCTTGTCGGCGTCGCTGATCTTCAGCAGCCCCTCCTCATGATCCGCCTCGCACGGGAGGCCTGCCCCGTTCGCCTTGAAAGCGGGATACCGGCTGGTAGGTTTGATGTGCCGGCCGTTGATGATGAGGCGCAGCGGTCCGCCGTCGTCGGATTCGACGATGCGGGGTCCGCTCTGCACCAGGCCGGCGGCGATCCGGCTGATCCGGTTGTCTCGTTTCGTCAAAAAGCTCTCCGTGAGTTCGTAGACGCCGGTTTCGGCAAGGCTTCGCCGTTCGCCGGGAAGGGTGTTCCCGGCGGGGCGGTGAATTGCGGGGATCTGGGAGAAACCGGATGGCCGAGACCTTGCCATGCCCGCGCCAAGCTGTTCAGGTGCGGGTCTCTGTGATGGCGGTGTCCGGTTTCTCGAAGTCGGCTACCCTTGAACGAAAGGCGGTCCCGTTCGCGCGGGGCCGCTTTCGTTTTTTGGCCTATGGGGTCGTCCGTCTCCTTTCGCTTTGGGCCTCTTTTGCGTTTACGGGCGGGAAGATGACGATCGCTGGTTTCGGTCGCAACGAGAATCTCGGAAGCCTCGCCGGCCCCGCCAAATCTACGATCGCCACCTTGGGCCAGCACAACTGGCTGGTTGAATCTGTTTGTGTGGCATAGGCTGACGTCGTTTCGGGCTCCATCGCCAGGTCCATTGCCGACTCGGGACTTGCAAACTCCGGATGGAGGGGAATCCGCGTCCGAGGCCGCGGTGTCGGCACTACCGCCGCTTGTGACAAAAACCTCGAATCCTTGAAAAGCGGGTTTGGCCGGACTCTGGCTCGCAAGGACCGCGGCAGGGTCCGTTCGCGCTCTGGCGTCCTGTCGCGGACCACAAAGCCAAGTTTTCCTGGGTCTCGACAGATCTGTGGAAAACCTCGCGCCTGCGACCTAGAGGCCGCCCTTTTCGAGGGGGGCCGGACCGGCGGGCGACGCAAACCGATCGTAGGTGCAAGGTCGGGCGCTGAATTTGGGGGCATCAGGACCATCAGAAAGCGCATCTTTCTCTCCTCAATTGGCCTAGAGCTCGACCCAGTCGGCCACGATGGCCTCCTCGCAGGCGCGCTGCAGGAGCTTCCAGACGGCTTGCCGGCGGTCGTGCCCGAGGACCCGGAATTCGGCGACCCCTGCCGGCTCGTCCGTCAAGGGATTGGCGGACCGAATGGCCACGACCTGGTAGTCCGACACGTCGGCGAGGTTGCTTTCGTTCGCGATGCGCAGCGTCCCGACTGTCCGCCGCGCGGTCTCGAACCCGCCGGGGAAGATCTCGACCGTCACGACGAGCATGGCGTCGTCTCCCTCTTGTCGGCATAGACGCGCAGCGCGGCGGCGGCCGCAGCGAGCCGCTGCACGATCCGCGCGGGGCCGGCGCCGGGGCGGAATGCCGCGACGAGGTCGGTGAGGTCGAGATCGGCCGCGATTGAATCGTCGAGCGGCGGGGCCGTCCGCTTCGAAAACCTGGCAATCGCCGTCTTCAGCACGGTGCCATTCGGATGCGTGAGCCGGACCGTCGTGTCCGCGGCGCCGATCAGCGCTCGGGGAAGCAGGTCCAGATCGGCGGCAATGCCGACGACCGATTGGCCGCCCGACAAGGCGAGGGAGACCGAGGCAGAGCTGGTCGAGAATCCTCTGTCGCCCGGAGTGGGGCCATGCCTGGTCTGCTGCAGCCAGCGTTCGCCGAAAGTGCTCCGGAAATAGAGCGAGACCGGCATGACCCAAGCGGTGCTCGGCACATGGACGATGGCGCAGAGCGCCTGGTTATGGCGGAGGCGGCGCCGCAGCTCCGGCGTCGTGGCCGCCTCGAAGGCCGCTCCGACCAGAGCGGTCACCGCGTTCGGGCGGTCGCCGTCCGGCGGGGCCGCGTCTTCCTCGGGTTCGAGGAGGAAGTTTCCCTCGACCTGGTCGTCGTCATCGTCGTCCTCGAACCGGCCGAGCTTGGGGTCGTAGATGCGGTCGATCAGCGGAGCCGTGCGTTGATCGTGGCGTCGTTTCGGAGTCATGCGGATGACGGTGCCGGACGGGCGACCGCGTGTCGGCTTTTTCATGTGCGGGCTCTCAACATGGTGGATGGACCGAGCGGTTCGGACGTCAGGTCGATTTCGAGCAGGTCGGCGCAGGCGAGCGCCATCACGGCCGGCGAGGGGTCCTCGCCGCTGCGGATGATCTCGAGCAGGCGGCCAAGCTCGATCGGGCCCTCGTCGGCAACGGTCTTCAGGATATTCAGGCGCAGCGGGACGGGCACTGGCCGGTCTTTGTATGACCAGACCAGGCGCGCATTGGATCTGCGGGGCTCGGTGCGCAGGTCCTCGGCCGTGACGACGAGCGGCTCCAGACCGAGGTCGCGCAGCGCGATCTGGATGAGACCCTCCTCGTCGAGGTCGCGCACGCGGCGCGCCGGCACGACGTCGAGATGGAATCGTCCGCGGTCATGCTGCAGGACGACGACCTCTACTTGCGCGGCCCCAGCAGGCGCCGACGGAACGTGAAGGATCGACCGGACCGCCGGATCGAGAGACGCCAGGACGAGAGCCTCGCGCAACGCAACGTGTCGCGCAGGGACCGGGGTCGGGGTCTTGGCGGATGTGAAGAAGTCGGGGCGGCCGCGGCGGGTGGGAGTGAACATGACGAAGCATCCGAAAGCATTGAAATGACGGGGCGAGTTTCGGCGGGCTGATGGTTGTCGTCGATCATGGACGTTTTCCCTTTCAGATCTCGATGACGTAGTTCACGTCGAAGTTCGGATTGTCCCAGGTCTCACCCTCGCGCCACGGGCCGTAGCCCTTGGCGTTGCTAACGATGCGCGTGCTGCGGACCTCGAAGTCGCGACTCTCATGCGTGTGGCCGAACACCCAAAGTTCAGGCGCTCCCTCGCGGATGAGATCCCGGAGATCGCTGGTATAAGCCGCCGACGAAATGTCGTGTTCGCAACCGCGTCGCATGGCTTCCGGCACCGGCCCCATGTGCGTGACCACGACGTTTCGCCCACCCTTCCGCAGCTCGCGCGCGATGAAGTCGCGCGATTGCAGGTGGCGCGTCAGGGTGTGCGTCGGGCGCAGCCGGAATTCATAATTGCCGTGCCGGATCTTGCGGTAGTCGTTCATGACATCGCCAGCGACCCTCATTGCGTATTCCGGGTCGTCGAACAGATCGAAGTCAGTCCAAAGCGTCGCGCCCAGGAAGGTGATGCCGTCGATGGAGACGGCTTCGTTCTGCAGCACGTGGATGTTCGTCCCGGACGCGGCCGCGCGCGCTTTCTCGACGGTCCTGTCGATATCGCAACCGTAAAATTCATGATTGCCTGCCACGTAGATGACGGGCTTGTCCTGCACGCGCTCGATAAGCCACGCGACGCCTCTCTCCGCCCGCGGAATCAGATCGCCGGCGACGACGAGGACGTCGAATTGAGGGCGCGCGTCTCTGGGCGGCAGGTCCCACCCGCGCGTGAGTTCGATATGCAGATCGCTGAGTATCCAGAGCCTCATGTCAGTCCTCGCCTTCATCTTCGAGAGGCTCGGCATCGAGCATCAAGGTGAACATGATGAAGCATCCCAAACCATTGAAAGGGCGGCGCGGGTCTCCGTGCGAATCTGGTTGTCTAGCGTCGATCATGGCCGTCCCCCTTTTCAGATCTCGATGACGAGTTTCTCGTTGAAATTCGGGTTGTCCCAGCCGCGCTGATGGCCGGGCCACGGGCCGTAGCCCTTGGCGTTGCTCACGACCCGCGTTGTCTCGCCGATCTCGGCGTCGAAAGACGAGTGGGTGTGGCCAAAGACCCATAGATCCGCCGGCTGCAGCGCGCCGCTCCCGTCGTCCGGCACCGACACCATCAGCCGCCGCCTGAGATCGCTCCGATATGCGGGATCGAGCGTATGATCCTCGCCCGATCCGCCGGGGTCGTCGGTCATCTCGGGAATTGGAGCGTGGTGCGAAACGACTACGAGTTTGCCGTTGCGTCGCTTGCGCATCTCGCTCTCCAGGAACGCCACGGACGTGAGGTGCCGAGTAAGCGCGTGTCGTGGCAGGAAACGCTGCCGGTAATTCGCGGTCCGGATCTTCTTGAAATCGTTCATCCGCTCGCCCGCGACCGCCATGCCACGATATGCGTCGCCGCGGATGGCGAAGTCAGTCCAAAGCGTGCAGCCGGCAAAGATCACGTGACCGATCCGGACGCACTCGTTCTCCACCACGAACACGTTCGTTCCTTCGGCCGCGACCCTGGCCTTTTCGAGCGTGCGATCGATGTCGCCGCCATAGGATTCGTGATTGCCCATGACATAGATGACCGGCCGGTCCGCCACGCGTTCGCGCAGCCACGCGACGCCGCGCTCCGCGCCTGGGATCAGATCGCCGGCGATGATCAAGACGTCGAAAGCCGGACGATCGGCTGCTGCCGGCAGGTCCCAACCGCGGGTGAGTTCGATGTGGAGGTCGGACATGATCCAGAGCCTCATGTCAGCGGTCCTCCTCGTCGGTCGGAGTTTCATCCAGGGACTCAGCCTGACTGAGGCTCTCGATGATGCGGTCTATGAGCTCGACCGGCATCTCGTCGATGCCGAGCGCGAACTGCACGTCGGCGGAGCCGCAGCGTGGGCATTCGTGGCCGCCGATGTAGGTAAACTCGCCTTCCTGCCCGCAGGCGCGGCAGCGGAATCTGGCCATTTCAGTGCTCCCTGTCGTGCGACGGCGGTTGGCTGAAACGGTCGGCTTCGCGGTCGTAGCGCCGCGCGACGAGACGAAAGCCAGAGGGCGTCGGGAGCCGTACAACGTGGACGTTCTGCTGCCCCGGTCCGGATGGCACGGGCATGCCCTGGCCGTGCAAGACGCAACGCGTCATGTAGATGCCATTGTCATTGTAGAGCCTGCCCTCCGCCCCGCACCGCTCGCACGTGCAGGCGCTGCGGGCCCCCGCGAGCGCCACCGCCTCATGAATCTTCGCCGCCGTTTGCGGCGAAACGTCGCCGCGCCAGTAGCAGCGCAATCCGGCGAACTTCTCCTTGATCTGGTTGAAGTGGACGGTCTCCCCTTCGCGCAGCGCGGTCTCGATCCGTTGGCACAGGCGCTCGAGCAGATCGCGCCAGCCGACTTTGCACCAGGGATAGCCGGATGCCTGCTCCGGATGTCCAACGGGAGCGCGGAAGAGAGCGGCGTGTGCCTCGATGAGGTCGATGCGCCAATCGTGGGTGCGCGCCATCTCACTCCTCCTCGATGTCCAGCGAGGCGGGATCAACGTCAACGAAGGCGTCGTTCTCGCGGTCGTATCGGCGGCAGGTGATCCGGCTCTTGCCGCCGACCACGTACCTGACGATGTAGATGTTCTCGAAGCCAGGGCGGACGGCGACCGGCGAGCGACCTTCGGCATGCGTCGTGCAGCGCGTCGTCAGCCAGGCGCCCTCATAGAGCCGGCCTTCCTCGCCGCAGATCTCGCAGCTACAGGCGCTGCGGGCTTCCGCCAAGGCGATGGCTTCCTCGACCAGGGCGGCCGCGTCCGGAGACAGCGTGCCGTCCCAGTAGACGCGCAGCGTCCCGTACTTGGACTTGATCTGGGTGAAGCGGAATGCACCACCGTCAGGCCGGACCGCGGCCCGGATTCGGACGCACATCCTGTCGAGCAAGTCGCGCCAGCCGGACCCGCACTCGGGGGATCCCTGGGCAGACATCGGTGCGCCGGCCGGCGGATGGAAGAGATCGCGGTAACGCTCGACGAGCTCGACTCTCCAATTTCCAACGACGCCCGACATTACCGACCTCAACGTGACTTAGAACAAAACAAGAACATAGAACGCAAAAGGCGAGCTGGAGTCAAGCGGTTGGTGAAAATTCTTATATAAGAGGAACTCGCACTCTTATATAAGACGGTGCCTTTATGGCTCGCACCGCGGGCGCCTGTCCGATATGGTTAACAAAGTGGAATCACGCGGACAGGTGGAATGGGCGGCAGGAGGAAAGCTCCCGTCAGGGGGCTGCGGACGCCGATCGGCAATCGGGTCAAGGTTTTGGTGATGCTCGATCCCGTGGTCGTCGCCGACATCAAAGATGTAGCGATCGAAGAGAGGCGGGCTGCATGGTCGGTAATAGAGGATGCCGCGCGCGAGTATGTTGAGCGCCGCAAACAAAAGCGGGCAAAGCTGAAAACGTGAGTTGCAGTGCCCGAGGGTCGATGACGAAATAGAGTTCGGTGTCTGACGAACTACTTGGACTCGACGGTTTAGACGCGCAATGGCAGTCCATCGCAGAGCAACCGTCCGAGCACGTCCAAAACGGCCTTACCTGAAGGCCGCTAAGCGAACCGCAATGCATACGCACAGCTCGAAGGAAAGCTATCCGTCGCTCCGCTCATGGACGATGGCCCAGGTCCGCTCGGAAAACACCAAGCCAGAAATGGCGGTGCGCAAGGCAGCGCATGCATTGCGGCTGCGGTTCCGACTTCACCGAAAAGATCTGCCCGGGACGCCCGACCTGGTTTTCGCGTCGAGGCGCATCGCATTGTTCGTGCATGGTTGCTTCTGGCACAGGCACGACTGCCGCAGGGCGAGCATGCCAGCTTCGAACGTCGAATACTGGACCGCCAAGTTCGACCGGAACGTACGCAGGGACGCGCGCGCCGCCGCCGACCTGCGAAAGGCCGGCTGGCGATGTGTCCGCATTTGGGAGTGCGAGGCGAAGAATCCCCGAAAGCTCGCTGGAATTCTCCGCCGAAAAGTCGTCGCGAGGTCGCCCAAGACGCGGTGACTGCCGTCAAGACATCAGCCGCCTCAACGCGTCAGAGCGGTGTCCTCTGGGCGGACTGCGGCGAACCTCAAGGCGTTGAGCGGCCGCCTCTCCAGATCGAACGTGTCGACGAAGCAAAGCTGATTGCCGTCCGGGGCGATGCCGAATTCGCGCGCCGAGGCGGCATCCAGTCTCCAAAGTGGATGGACGACCGCGTAGCGCCGCTCGAGCCGTCCATCCACCGTGCGCTCCTCGATGCACGGGATCCGTCCTTGGGGGCCGACGCGAACGTAGCGAAGCGTCCTCGGTCGCATCGACGTGACGTCCTGCGCGAGAGAGTGGGCCTTCTCGAGCCAACCTCGAAGCTCAGGGTGTCCGTCGAAATTCCCGTCGAGTCCGCACGCATAGTGCGGGTCCATCATCCCGCGCAGGTACGCCAGCGCCAGCCTCCAGTCGAGCAGCGGATGGTATCTGCGGTTTTGATATTGCTGCACGCACACGTAGCACGACGTCGAGCAGCGAGTGACGTGATCTTCCTTCAGAAAGTCCCTGAGAGGCCACTGCCCGTCGTCTCCGAGGACATCCTCGACCAGCCGGACGATCTGAGGACGGCCGTCGGGCCCGGGCTCGCCAAGCCGCCGGCAGAGTCCGGATCCGTTGATCAGCGTGTCCGCGATCTGAAGCATCGGGCTGTCGCCTCTGAGTCGCGGCTCCAGCGCCTCGAACTCGTCCGGAGCCACGTCGAGAACGAGCGCCGCTTTCTGCACCAGCAGATGCGTCGCGCTGACGGCCGCCGACCTGGCGCCAATTCTGGACCGAAGGCCGCGCCGGGCAACGAGATCCAGGTTGAGCCGGCGATTGAAGCCGGTCGCCTCGAGGAAGAGCGCGTCGGTCTCCTTGCGCGCGAGGAGCCCGAAACGCATGCCGTGCGGCGCTGTAAGGGTCCATCTCGGGCTTCCCGCGATCCGCTCGATGTCCGGATCGATGGCCTGCTCGGGAACAGTGACGTTCTTCTGCCAGCCCAGCACGTCGTTGTCGGTGGCGACGTCAGCGCTGAAGAACTTTGCTTGGCCGTTCTCGTCCTCGACGCCGCTGTTCAGGTTCATGATCGTGGTGCCCGCGCCTGCATGCACCGTCAGACTGCCGATCGTGCTGGGAACGCCGTCGTGCTGGATCGTCGCGACCGTCCGGATCGCCATTTGACCGGGCGTTTCGACGTCCTTGGGGGTCGGGCGGAAGTCGGTGCGGAAGGCGCTCGGCGAGACGTAATAGTTGAACGTATCCTCGGCGATGTCGACTCCGCAATCATCGCACGTGACCGGCCCTCCGGGACGGTCGGCCGTGTGGCTCGCAGCGCCGCAAGCGCCGCACCACGCCACGTGGGTCGCCTCGCCGAACCAGTCGGACTTGGGCGGATCGACGACGATTTCCCTTCCGCGCCGCTCCGGCTCAGGCAGGGGCCCCGTGAAGCCGATGACGCGGTGCCGCGCCTTGTCCTTGACGAGAACCGCCCCCGGCGCGAACTCGTAGATCGCCATCTCGAGGTCCCGATCCATCAGGCTCCAGTCGTACTCCTCGGGCACGACGCCGGGCTCGCGCCTCGCGCCGAGATAGAGATTCCGGACGCGGGTCGGCATGCCGTACATCGGCAGCAGCCCCTGCTCGGCCAGGAACTGCGCAAGGCCGCCGCGCACCCGTGGCTTCTGCGCGGCGAGGCCCATGATCTCGCCCATGAGCGTCTCGGGCGCGGACCTGTCGAGAAGCTGCTGGCGCTGCGCTGGCTTCAGCACCGCCGTCCGGATGAAGCGTTGACGGACCTCCTCCGTTTCGTCCAGAGCCTTGCGGAGCTTGTCCGGCCAGGCGGAGCCCGCCTCGTAGAACTCAGTCGTCGGGACGTACTCGCCGTGCACGTCCGGCGGCGTGAGATCGTCCCCGGGATACGGCAGCCCGTCCCGTATGGCTTCGTTCCGCACCAGCGCGAACGCCTGCCGGAGCCACACCTTTCGCAGCAGCCGCAGCGGGATGGGATTGTGGTCTACCGCAAGGAACGGGGCGGGCGGGGGGTCTCCCGTGATCGACTCCGGATGACGGAAGTAGAATGCGTCGTGGCTGCGGCCGCGGCAGAACGTGGTGACGAACGAGAACGCCTGCCCTCTTCGGCCGGCGCGGCCGACGCGCTGCTGATAATTGAATCGCTGCGGCGGCATGTTCGCCTGATAGACGGTCTGCAGAGAGCCGATGTCGATGCCGACCTCCATCGTCGTCGTCACCGACAGCATGTCGATCTCCTGCGCATGCTGGCCGACCAGGTTGTCGAGGCCCACGAATATGTCCTTGAATCGCCGCAGGCGGTCGGAGAAGTCGTCGGTCTGGCCGCTGAGCTCCTCGCACTTCAGCCTGAAGCGCGGAATGCCCTGCTCGGCGCCGCGCACGATCCGCCGTCCGAGGAAGTTCGAATCCCAAAGCTCCTCGACGGATCCAGTCCGCGGCACTTGCAGCGGCGCGTAGCAGCGCGTGCATCTGCCGACGCCCCGATGCATGTGCACCCGCTCGCATGCGATGCACCGCCAGTACGGATCGTCCTTCCGCGCGATCTTGAGATAGAGCTTTCCGACCTGAATCGTGCCACCGAGCTGATCCTTCGCCGTTAGCCGCCTCAGCACGTCGTCGAGGCCGATCTGCCATTGCGCGCCGAAGATCTGGTCCGCGAACCGCCGCACCTTGTTCGATTCCTGGACATCCTGCGCGGAGTGCCACTGCTTGTAGTCCGTCGGATCGAAATACTGACCTTCCTGGACGCGGTTGCCGCTCGCGAAAACGCGGAGCCATGCGTCCATCTCGTCCGCGGCGTCGCCGTCGTCCTCCGACAGAGACGGGTACGCGAGGCCGGTCTCCTCGATCGCGAAGAAGCTGTTCGCGAAGATCACGTCCTCGATGAGCTCGTACTGGCTCCTCATGATCTCCTGCGAGAGGTCGCCGCGCAGGACGGGGGTCAACGCGCCGGAGAACGTGACTTCGTCAGCGGTCTGGCTGAACGCCTGCCACCAAGGTTGCCGGTTGAAGCGCTTTCTGCCGAACTCGTCGAAGGGATGGATGCCCAGCCGGACGAGCTCCGACGTGATGCGAGACACGCTCGTGCTGTTGACGGAGAACTGCAGCAGGTGGTCGAGACGGACCTTTCGGGTCGGGACGCTGATCGCGCCGCCGCCCGAGTTCTTCTTCCAGCCCTCGATCATCGCGGGGATGGCGCCGGGATCGGTCTTCGCCATCTCGACGATCATCGCGTTCTGCTGGTCCTTCGTCAGATACGTGGCTTCCGCCTCGCTGAGCGCCGCTCTCGCGGCGGAAACGAGTATCTCGCGTCGAAGGTCGCGGAGATGCAGCCGCTCGATCTCGAGCGACTGGTTCGCGGCATCCTGACGGCTGTCGCTGAAGACGATGCTCTTCGCGTCGGCACCGATGGCGTGCAGGAGCTCGAACATCTCGGTGGCGACCATCTGCGAGGCCTTCCCGACGCCGGTCCGGAACGCACGGATCGGAGAGCGGGACCGGCTTTCCCTCGGCCTGGACGAATAGTCGGTCGAGCACTTCGGGCAGCAGAAGGGCTGCGCCGTCTTGGGGAACGCCACTCTCCTCTTCACGGTCACGGCCGCGTCGGTCTGGAAGTACAGATGTCCGCCGATGTGGCCGGGCGGCACGTCGCTGCCGACCGTCGCCGCGCCGGTGTTGGGATCGAGCGAAGCCGGCTCCCAGCGGTCGAACCCCTTCTCGGAGCCCTTCCATGCGTCTCGCCGTGGCCAGAAGACCGCGAATTGATCGAACAGCATCTTGTCGTAGTATTCCGAGATGCCCTTCTCCGGAATGTTCTCCAGGTCCGCCGCCGACGGCAGCATCTCGACGACGGCGCCCGAGTTCTTGTCGCCGCGCTGACCGCCGATCAGGAGCTCTCCACAAGCTTCGCAGTATAGGAGTTCGAACAGGCGGCGGCCTCGCGTCTCGCCTTGCGCCGGAACGCCATGGGAGATGCCCCTCTCGGTCGTCAGATCCTCCACTTCGATTCCGTCCGCCACGGCGCGGATCGATCCGAATAGTCCTTCGACGTTCCGGATGAATCCGTGGAAGCGGAAGGACGGCACGCCCTCCGGCAGCTTGGTCTTGAACTCGGCGTGCTTGCTCTCGGGCAGCGCGCGGACGAGCATGAGCCCACGGACGGCGTCGATCCGAGTCTTGTGGCCGAAAAGGCGAGCGGCGATGTCGGAGACCGAGGTCGCCCGGACGCCGTCGCCGCTTTGGCATGCCGCGGTCAAGGCGGCAGCGGCCTGGACCGCGGCCTGCGCCACGCGGTCGGGTGCGTCGCGCGCGATCCCAAGCGCGCCCAGCACGTCGGCGAACGTGGATCGAATCTCTTCGGTCGGCTCGATCTTGGCGACGAACCCGTGCTGGTCCGGATCGCTCGCCGTGAGCAGGCGCTCGAAGGGCTCCGGCGGGAGGCTCCGTCCGGCCCACGGGAGCACGTTCGCCTCGCCTGGCACGACGCAACCGCGCCAGAACTCGGTCTCCGTCGTCCCGAGGTCGCCTGCTTCCTTGCAGGTGCCGAACGGCGCGAAGAGATCCCGCAGATACCGCAAGCTCTGGGGCCCGCGGACCTCGTCCAGCGGCAGCGAGGCGCTGGACGCGAGGATCCGGAGCTTGTGCATGTGCTCCGGATCGTCGAGGCCGAGACGCTGCAGCAAAGACTTGATCAGGAACGAGACCTCGGTCCCGGCCGAGCCGCGCACCAGATGAAGCTCGTCGATGACGAGGTAGAAATACGCCTTGTCGTCGCTCAGCAGCCAGTCGCGGGTCTCCTCGAACATCCGCTCTTCGACTTCACGGGACAGCATCGTGCCGAGCATCGACGCGTTGGTGACGAGGATGTCCGGAGGCGCGGCGTGCATGTCCCAGCGGCTGACCATCTCGCCGCCGTCCACGCTCGGAAAGATGTAGCGCGTCGGGTCTTCCGGCGGAGCGATTCCCGCTGCGGCGTCGGCCGCCTTCATTGCGTCATGCGCGCGGGCAGCATTCTGGCTCTTCTCGAACGAGCGCATGTCGGCGCGCAGCTTGCCGAGCCGCCGTGCTCGGCGCTTCTTCTCCACCGGATCGGCGAACCGGCGCGGATGACGCTCGTAGCCCGTGACCGGCGTCGCACTGGTGTATTGGCCGAAGAAGATCCGATTGCCCTTGAAGCGGTCGTCCATGACGGCCCGGGCGGCGTCCGAATCCAGCGTCCGGCGGAGACGGACCATCTGGTCGTCGACGAGCGCATTCATCGGATAGAGAACGAGCGCACGGATGGCCGCGCGCCTGGTCTCGCCGCCTCTCTGCGCCCGGTACCGCTCCGAACCGCGCCACCAGCGGCCCTGTAGATAGCCGGGTCCGGGGGCCGGCCAGCCCACCGCCTCGTCGGAAAGCTGCGCGAGCAGCGGCAGCATGAAGCTTTCCGTCTTTCCCGATCCCGTGCCCGACGTCACGATGCCGGGCTTTCCGGGCTGCACGCCCCGGAGCAGCATGTCCTTCTGATGGATGTACGGCGCGAAGATCGACTTGCGCTTGATCTCGCCGTCCGCGGGCTCGCCGTCGAACAACCCCGACAGTGAAAGCTCGGCGAAAGCGACCTTTCCGGCTCGTGAAAGCCGATCGAGCGCCGGATCGTCGATGAGCTCCTCGATAGGCTCCTTGGCCGCCAAGTAACGAAGCACCGGCTCGACGAACGGCGCCGCCGCGAGCATTCCCTCCGACTCGAGCAGCGATCGGCGCGCTGCGGCGGTCCTGCGATCGGAGATACGGAACGCCGTCTCGACGTAGGCGATGAAGAAGTCCTTGATGCGTTCGAAGCCGCCGACCGGGTCAAGCATTCGACGCGCCTCCGGACTCGATCACGCGCAGACCCGGCTTTCCGTTGCTCGGCGCGCCGCCCTTCTCGGCCGCCGCCCGTCGGCGGGCCGCCGCGAGGATGAAATCTTCCGCGTCTTTCTTGAGGAGCGCGGAGGCGACCGTCACCAGGCGAGCGAACCAGTCGACGTCCGCGAAACCGATCTGCACGTCCTTGACCAGAAGCTTCCCGGCCGCTTCGGCGGCTGCAGGCCCGGACGCCGGCTCGATCGTCGACATTTCGATGCGCCGCTCAAGGCGATCGGCAGGCGATCGCGCAAGCGCGGCAATGACGCCAGCCTTCTCCATTGCGCCGCTCGTGTCGATGGACGGGAGCCGCTTGAGAGCCTCTGCCAGCGCCTCGCTAGGCGGCTCCGCGAACGTCAGGCAGATCAGCATGTTTTCAGGGATGACGCCGCTGCGAAGCTTGTCCGCCAGCGTCTCCACCCAGAGATGCGCGGCAGACCGGTCAATGTTGCGGAGCACGCAAACGCGAACCGCGCCCTGACCGGCGCACTCAGCGACTGCTTCGCCCAGTGCGGTTGGCGCCCCGCCGGCGGGACGGACCCAGAGATCGTCGAACGTGATCACCGTCGGGTCGCAGTCGAACGAGACATGCCTTCCTCCGCCGACCGCCGCCGCCAGCAGCGCGACGAAATCGTCGACCTCGCTCCCGCTGAGCACAGGCAGGCTGCCAGAAAGCAGGTCGGTCAGGGCCCGAACGCAGAGATGCTTGCCTGCCGTCGATAGCAGTTTGCTGGCGTCGACCCAGGCCGCTAGTTCGCCGAGCGCGATCGGCTTCGCATCGTTGACGGGGCGGATCCCTGGAATCCGCGCTCTCTCCGCCGGCGCATTCCCTCGGGCGTGCAGCAGCGACTCGATGCGGACGATGCGGTCGATCTCGTCCTTTCGGCTCGCGAGTTCGGCGTCGAGCGTTCGCAGCAGCTGCTGCGTTTCGGCGAGACGGCCGCCCTCGGCGGCGTTCTGCGCCTCGATTTGCGCACTTCTTTCCGCGAGGAGCTCGACCTCGGTCTCGACTTCCGCCTTCTTCGCCGAAATGCCCGCCAGCGCGGCCTCTTCTGCCGTTTTCAGGCGCGCAGTCATCGAGGCCAGCTCGGCCGCCTCAAGCTCGCGGAGCGTTGCGGCTATCTCAGCCTCGCCGCCCGCGCGCCGTTCCTTCAGGTCGGCTTCGAGCGCGGCCGTGCGTTCCTGCACGAGGGTCTCGCTTCTGGCTTGAGCAGCTTCCGCCGCGAGCTCCTCGGTGCGGGCGGTCAGCTGTGCCCTTACTTCCGGATCCGAGCGAAGGACGTTCATGAAGTCGCGGAGCAAGTCGTCGCGCGACTTCATGACATCGGCGAGCCGTCTCGAGCGCATGATCTCGTGCCCGACCCGCGGATCGAGCCGCTCGGCCTCCGAGAGCGAGTTCTCGAGCCTCGCGACGTGGCCAGAAAGGAGCGTCGCCACCTGATTTAGAGCGCCGTCTTCCGCGCCCTCGCTTGCCAGGCTTCGAATGACTTGCGCCAGGAAGTCGGCGTCCGTGCTCCAGTTGACGACCCCGCTCTGCGACGCCGCGGCATCCTTGGCGAGGAGGTCGAGATGGCCGGTCGAGGTCGGCACACGGATGTGCGCGTCCGCCTGGTAGGGCCAGAGCGGCAGCGACCTCAGGTCTTTTGGATCGACGATCCGCGAGCGTCCATCGGGCGAGACCGCCATCCGCACTTCGATCATGTCGGACGCGCTGATGCGGAAGATCTTGTCGCCCGCGAAGCCGTCTTGTCGCCCGGTTTCGACCAGCAGCCTGCGGGCCGCTTCCGGCGCGTAGAGGCCCGACAAATCCTCGAAGGAGACGAGCCGCTTGCCTGAAGCCGCGACGTAACGCTGCCGTTTCGGAGGACCTTCGAGCGAAGGACGCGCGAGCACCCAGTCTCCCGGCTTCAGCGCGGGGCGCACCGCCCTGACCTCGATCTCGCCGCTTTTGCCGAAGAGATTATGGGACGACGCCGATATGTCCGTAATCGCGCCTTCGATCGACTGCGCACGCACCTCGACGAAGGCCGACGGCCCCTGAGTCCTCGTGCAGACGCCCACCACGAAGTTGCTGTCGTTTGACACTTGGCACCTACCCAACCGGCGGCAACACGCGCGCCGCCTTTACGCTGTCGTTGATCCAAAGCAGGCGCGTCCCGTCGCGCGACCTGCGCACGGCGAGCGCCGCATCGTGCGCTGACCCAGCCGCATCGGCTTGGACGATGTTCGGAAGCAGGCTCTGGAGTCTTGGGAGGTCCGTCGCCGCTGCGGGATACGCATAATGCCGCTTGCCGGACGAGCCTGCATTCGCGAGATTCCGGCAGCGGAGCCAGGAGGAGATCGGCGCCGGAAGCGCGCCCTCGCTGGCGGACCGGACAAGTGTCCCTGCCTCGAAGCTGAACATCGCGGCGCGGCGAGTGACGTGGGCATGCGCGATCGCCGCCTGCCTGGAGAGCAACCTGGCTTCCCCTCCTCGGGTGGAGACCACGTAGACATCGTGATCACGGTCGGCGACGCTTTTCCAGCGGACCAGGCGCACCGGCTCGCGGTCTTCGTCGCGGGCCGTGACGAAATGGCCGCGCTTCCATGACCAAAAGGAAGCCGGAGCATAGAACTCGTGGCTGATCGGCGTCCGGACGAACGACGCCGGCGCTTTACCTGCCACCTTCGGCGAGTCCACCATCCAACGAAGGCGCGCGGCAAGCTCGTCGGGCTGCACGGAGGCCGCACCGAGGAGCGGCGGAGACCAACGCGCCACCCCGCCCGATCGGAACGGCTGGCCGCCCATGGCTGCGACGGCCTCCCTGAAGTCCTCGGCCAGACGCGCGCCGACGCAGCCATCGACGACGACAAGTCCGGCCGCGGGCGGTCCCAGCGGCGCGATGGTCGGCCGGCGCAGCATCCAAGTGCGCCCCTTCCATCCTGGCTTCAGGATCGGCTCGATCATGGCCGCCTCCTGAAGGCTCCGCAGAACGTCCCATGGGCTGGCTTCGCCGGAGAGGATGTCGGAGAGCATCGGCACGAGCTCGGCCTCCGACCAGCCGGACGATCCTCCACCCGCGTATACGGCCTCGATGAGGTCATCGAGCGCGGGGTGGATGTCGCTCCATCCCCGAGGCGGTGAGGCGACCTTATCCTGCATGGCGACGACATCGCTCCATTCCGGGACCGATGCGCCCTTTGCCTCGCCTATCGAACGGTGAACGTGCGCGTCGCGAACGAAAGTGAGGCTGCGAGACCAAGACGGAGATGTGCCGGTCGCGTCGGCGGCCGATTGCACCACGTACGTCCCATGGAGGGCGCGTTCGCTCCGGATCGCATAGGTCCCGGGAGACTTCTCCCCGCATGAGACCGAGAGGTCAGCCGCGCCGCCGCGAGGCGCGATCGACAGGCCACATGCATCGGCAGCAACGTTCGGCAGAACCCGAGGCCTGCCAAGCCACTCGCCGGCGCTGCGCACTCCGCCGAACACCCGCACGCTCCTGATCTGCTCTCCCGCCGACGGAAGCTTGATCACGGCGCTGATGACGTCGTGCGCTTTGCCGGACGGCACGATGCGCGTGAGGGCCCAATCGCCGCTCTGCTCCAGCACCCCCAGCTTCGCGCCGATCTTGCCAGCGACCCGCGGCGACAGGCCTACGATGACCTTGCTGGGTCCGTCGGCGAGAGACGGCATCGCTTCCCAGCGGGCATGCCCAGTCTGATGGAAGAAGACCACGCCGAGATCGATGGCATGCGTCAGATCGTGTCCCTCCACGGCGGCGCATGCGACAAGAGCCTTGGCGAGCGTTGCGTGAGACCCGAGCCCGCGGCCGGTCGTCAGGTCGGAGACCAAGAACGACCAGAGATCGTCCTCGTCGTGGACCATCTCGAGCAAGAGCTCGAACGTCGACGACGTCTTCCTGCCCAAGCTGATTGCCTGAACCAGACGCCAGAAGCGATGATCGGACAGCGCGCGATGCCCGGCGAGATAGCTGCGCGCGAAATCGCTGTAAGCCGATTTCAGATATGCGGACGACTTGGAGCCGTCGGCGACGCGCCTGAAGCGGTCCAGGAAGTCGAGCGGGCTGGACAGCGCGTCGCGGTTTTCGGAAAGGAAGCTCTGGACCACCTGCTTGTCTTTCCTGGAAGGAAAAGACATGTGCACCGAGTATCCGATCTGCGTTCGCCATTCATCTTCGGGCGGCAGGTCGAGCACGCGGAAAGGCGATCCTCTCGCCGCCCTGTCCTTGAGCCAGGCGTCGAGGTCCAGCCACATGCGGTTGATGCCGGGAAGGTGCGGGAAGGCGCGGTCCAATTTGAGAAACGAGGCCAGCTTGGGCCGGAACGCGTGGCCGCTCGCGTCGGGATCGATCATTCCCTCGACCAGCATCGTAAGCGCCAAATATGCGAAGCAGCCCGGAATCTCGTCGCCCGAATATCTGCGATATTCTCCACGCTGCAGCGCCTTTACGAGCGCATCCTGCTTGTCCGCCAAAGTCGAACGGAAGGCCTCGATCACCCGTTCCCGATCCGTGTGTTTTTGGCCGACCGCCTCCGTCAGGGTGTAGTCCGTGACTTCGAAAGATCGGAGCGGCGAAGCGTCTCCCTGGCCGATAGACAAGAAGTGGCGCGTTAGAGCGATCTCCCATTCCAGATACGTGCATGGGAGGGCCACCGTCATTTTCAGATGCGAAGCTCCAGCTGGCCGCGACGGCTTCTTTGGTCGGCCCCTCGCGCAGTCTGCTTGGGCCTGGACGCCTCGGCCCCGCCAGACTTCTTGATCGAACGCAGCAGCGGCGTCAGGAGCTTTCCGCGCAGGAACGAGACGACAGGCACCGCCACGCCGTCGCCGATGACCCTGAATGCGTACTCGTAGACTTCAGGCAGTCGGTAGCTGGCCTTCAATCCCATCAGCGAAGCCGCCTCCGAGGGCGCAAGGAGGCGCGTCCGCACGTTGCCGCCCCTGACGACGATGACGCGGGGCCGCGATCCGCCGCCTTTGGGCGTCCGGAGGCAACCGGCCAGACCTCGGAAGCAGATCTCGGTCCGCTGAACGGTCTTGCCGCGCGAGGGCCGCATCCGCAGCGAGAGCGTTCCGACCATGCGCTTGCCGGAGTTCCTAGCCTCAGCCAGTTTCTTCTTGTGCGCGTCCGACATCATCGCCAGGAGGCGCTTCGTCTCCGCCGGCGTATGCCATTCGACGCCGACGGGCTTGTTCTTGACGATCTTGTTCAGGGTCTTCTTCAGTTCGGGCGGCGCGCCGAGATTGAGCCACATCCACTGCTCGCGGCACTGGCCTGAGAGCTTGCCGACGGCCTTCACCAAAGGATCCGGGTGCCAGATCGGGTGCGGTTCGTCGCGAACGAGCGCGTCAGCAACCTTCGCGGTCTTTGAAACGGCGACGATGAAGACCCTCTGTCGTGACTGCGGAACGAAGTGTCGAGCGTCCACCACGGCGGCGCCGGCGCGCATTCCCAACCGGTCGAGCGCGGCGATGACCGCCTTGAATTCCTCGCCGCCGTTGATGGTCAGGAGCCCGACGACGTTCTCCAGCACGACGATGCGGGGCAGGCGGCCGTTCGCCTTCAATTTTTTCATGAGGTCGATGAACGCCCAGAACGTTCCGGATCGCGTTCGATCGCGGCCATTCGCTTGGCCGAGCCCCAGTCCGTTGCCCGCAGTCGAGAGATCCTGACAAGGAAACGAAGCCCACGCCAGGTCGGCGCGCCGCCCGAGGTCGGCGGCTTCGACCTTATGAATATCGTCCTCCAGGATTTCCTTTTCGCCCCAATTGTCCGAGTAGACTTGGACCTTCAAAGGATCGAAGTCGTTCGCGAACTGGCATTTCCACCGGCCCCCGAGTCCGGCGCGCACCATTCCTCCGCCTGCGAAGAACTCAAGATAGCTTGGCACCTTAGATGGCCCTCCAGCCCACGGCGGCCATCATGAATCCGGACGCCGCAAGACGCCAGGCGGCTACAATCCGCTCGGGTCTGCCGGTCGCTTCCAAAATGCCCATGCCCCTACCTCAGCCTCAGGCCGGCTTCCTTCCCTCCTATTTCGCCGTTGGAACCGCAGGGGTGTGATGTCCTCCCTGATGCTCAGCGCTCCGCGCATGACGTTCGTCGGCAATGTAGAAGTCGAGAAAATGACCCAGCCAAATTGATCTCGCTGCTTTCTAGGAGCTCCGAGTGCCCGCGAAAGCAGCAGAATCGTCGCATGGGTTGAATCGTCCCGCAAGCGCAATCGTTTTTACTTTAGTCGCGCGCGAACACATTCCGTTCCACTATCCCAGCCAAACGGGCTGGACTCCAATGTTCATGATATGTTCTAGTTCGGCATGACCGATCGCCCCGCCAGCTGGCGCTTGCCGACCCCCAAGCAGATGGAGAAGATGGCCGCCGAAGTTGCGGTCGGCAGGCGCGTCCCCACAGTGCCTCCCGTCGGTCCGGCGGACCCGATGCCAGCTGAATATTGGGACGCTTTGCTGCGGGACGCCGGCGCCGACGCCAGGCAGGCCGACCCCGGCATCCGGACGCGGCGACTTGCCGATGTCCCGCAGCACCTGCTGCGGGTCGGCTGCCGGCGCTGCGGGCGGACCGTCGAGATCCAGAAGGCCGACGCGGTCCGGCTGTACGGTGCGGCGGCGCTCTGGCGTGACGTCGGCCAGCGTCTGCTGGACAACACGTGCGGCCAGCGGACCGGGCGTCACGAAGAGGATGGGTGCTGGCCGGACTTTGGCGGCATGTAGTTCGCTGGCGGGACGGCCATGGCCCCTAAATACCACCCGACCCCACTCTCCGGAGGCGACCGCAAGGCGCTGCAGAAGGAATTGGGGAAGGCCCGCGCGATGACTTCGATCCTCGCGGGCCAGTCCGCCGAAGCCCGGGCCAAAGGCGAGGCTCTGATCCGGACCGCGGACAAGCTGCTGTGCGAATCATGGAACGAGCGGATGTGGAGCGACGGCCGGCCCATCGACCCGTCTCCCTCGATCGACCAAGCGGTGAACGGGGGCTACCCGTGGCTCGAGATCGAATGCTCGCGGTGCAAGACCAAGCGGGACGTCGACCTGGCCGCGCTGCGCCATCCGCCGACGACCTTCGTGCACGACCTGGCGAGCCGGCTCCGCTGCAGCAAGTGCGCCAAGGTCAATCGCCGCCCGCCGGCCACGCTGCTACAGTTGGCACAGCGCGCTCGCCAGGCCGCTGCGGAGACCTGACGATGTGCAACCTCTATTCAATCACCACCAATCAAGCCGCCATCAGCGCGCTGTTCCGCGTGGTCAACCGCTACGTCGGCAACCTCGCGCCGATGCCGGGCGTCTTTCCGGACTACAAGGCGCCGATCGTTCGCAGCGGACGAGACGGCCGCGAGCTTGCAACCGCGCGGTGGGGCATGCCTTCGTCGTCCAAGGCGCTGATGGATGCCACCAAGAAGCGCGCCGAGAAGCACCAAGCCAAGGGCAAGGAGGTCGATTTCAAGGAATTGCTCCGGATGGAGCCCGACGGCGGCACGACCAACATCCGCAACGTGAAGAGCAAACATTGGGCGCGCTGGCTGGGTCCGGAGCACCGCTGCATCGTCCCGTTCAACTCGTTCAGTGAGTTCAACAAGCCCGAGGGCGGCGACGTCTGGTTCGCGCTCGACGAGACCCGGTCGCTCGCTTGCTTCGCCGGCATCTGGACGAACTGGACGTCTGTCCGGAAGGTCAAGGAAGGCGAGACCACGAACGACCTCTACGCGTTCCTCACGACGGAGCCGAACGCCGAGGTCGGCGCCATCCACCCGAAGGCGATGCCCGTGATCCTGACGACGCCCGACGAGGTCGAGACCTGGATGACCGCGCCGGCGGAGGAAGCGCTGAAGCTGCAGCGGCCGCTGCCGGACGGCGCGCTGCGGATCGTCGCACGTGGCACGAAGGAAGACCCGGCGCCGGCGACTTGATCGACGAGGAAACGCCGCCTCCTCACGAAGGATGGGCGTACTTTTTCAATTTCGACAGATACGCACAAGATCGCCGAGTGCGAGCAGGTCGCTGCGACTTCTATGAGCCGCCCGGATAAGCGTGGCCGCCTTCTTCTCGATGCTACGCTTCTCCGCCGGTGAAAGCTTGAAGGAACGGTCTCCTATCACTATCGAGCGCATCCGATAGGCGAATTGGATGCTGGATTCGGACAATTCCAGAAGTCCGCCTTCCCAGACCCTGAATATTCCTCGAAATTTCGGCCTTCTGGAATTGATGAAGGAGCAGTCGATCAGCCACGCGCCCGCCGGCATCTTGCGCCAGCCTTCGTACGTCGTCAGCGTGCTCGATTTCGCCAGGAGACCGTCCTCGAACTGCTCGGTCTCCTTCTTCGCTCTCCATTTCTTCTGCTCCGCCGACGCTTCGCGGGAAAGATAGCTGTCGTAGATCGCAAGGAAAATCCGCTCGTCGCGAAAGATCGACGGATCTTCCGCGTAGGCGCCGAAAAGCGTCTTGCTCTTCACCGAGAGCACCTTCGTAGCCTTGGCCCGGGCCCGCCACTTGAGGTCCGCCTCATCGAGCAAAATCTTTGTAATGGGCTTCGCCTGCTTCCACAGCGCATCGAAGCGCTCGCCGGCGCGGCGGACTTGATCCTGCTGGTCGAACAGAACGTTGACTTCCCGCCAACCCTTCGCGACGTCGGCACCGACCACTAGACCGTTGGCGGACGCATTCGAGGAGCCGACGACGACGCCTGTCGGCGACCAGTAGAGTTTCGCGTGAAGTTGGGCGTGAGTCTTGATCCTGAACTTCTTCGAAGCCCGAAGCTTGCGGATCTCCGCCGGATTGCAGGCTCCAGACTCCAGATTGCAGATGACGCGGCCCCTCTTTGCGCTCGACAAGCGCAGCATCTTCGAGGCGCCTTTCCCCCAAAACGCGACGGCGAGCCGAAGATCGGAGCATCCCTTCGCCATCTTGCGGACGGGAGCGATGACGCTCTTCTCGTCGAGGAGTCGGGTCGAAGCCGCCTGGGTCATGCGCGCGCAACCTCTGCCATTTGCTGCGTAAAATCTCGACGCCCAAGTGACATCAAAAGAGGTTCCCATAGTTCGTGAGCGGGCGGGGACACGTCAAGGGCACGCCGCTATAGCCCAATAACGTTCTGCACAGGTCCTGCGGAACAGGTGGACAAACTCGAGCCCTCCCGATTTCGAATCCCTGGCTTGTGCTAACGGCCGGGAACGGGCCGGCGGGCGGAAGGATTCGTCACGGCAGGAGCGATTGTCGATGCTGATGACGATGGAACGACGGCCGGCGATCCGGACGCTGCGCGGATGGGCGATCGGCGTGCTGCAGGAGTCAGGCGCTATCCACGAATGCGAGGAGCACGGCTGGATGCAGGATCGCGCCGACCCGCATGCGCGCGACCGCGCCTTCGCCGCCGCTCGTCACGATCCGCCGGCCGGGATCTCTCCTGATGAATCTCTTGCAGAAATTCGCGACGTCCTCGATTCGATGGGGGACACCTGCCCGGAGTGCCCGCCCGACTCGGCAAGGTAACTTCGCAGGCTCTTGCGCTGCCCCTGCATCCTCCAGTAGCACCAACGTCAAGCAACATTGTGCGAACCGTCTGCGCCACCGGCCCGACGATTCGGCGCCGGGGGCGACATGGCCAAGAAGCGGAATCTCTCCGATGCCGAGATCGGCATCGTGAAGGCGATGCTCCGTAAGGGGTGGCGGAACGACGTCATCCACTTTCACTTCAACAAGCCGGACCGGTTGATCAGCTCCGGACGCATCACCCAGATCAAGAAAGGGGTGTACGGGGCATCCGTCGAGGAAGCCCAGCCCGAAGAGCTCGAGGCCTTCCTTGCCGCCCGGCAAGATCCGGATGCCAAGTCGCCTCCTGCTCCGTCTCCGGTCGACATCCGAATTCTTCGCTCCCTGTTCGTCCGCGAAACCGGCACGTGGCGGCTGGTCGGCGGCGAGACCGACCGCATCGAGTGCAAGGCAGGTTTCCGGCTTCAGCCGGAGGATCGGTTCTCGAAGGCACTGCGCGCGATCGCGGGCTTGGCCAACAACAAGGGCGGCTATCTCCTGTTTGGCGTCACCGACGCGACTTATCATGCGGATGGGCTTTCGGACGACATCTTCACGAAGTCGGACATCTCGCTCCTCAACAGAATCCTGGCCGGCGCCCTCGATCCCGTTCCTCACATCACGAAGGGCCTCATCGAGCTCGGCGGCAAGCAGGTCGGCGTGCTTTACGTGGAGAAGCACGACCATGGGCCCGTCATCGCCATCAAGAACGTCGGCCAGGACGTGAAGGAAGGTGGGATCTATTTCCGGTACGTCGGCGAGACCCGCCTGATCAAGCCGGGAGAGCTCAGGCAGATCATCGCCGCGCGTGAGCAGCGGGCGGTCGCCGAGTTCAGCGCCCGCATGAACCGCGTCGCAATCGGCAAGGAAGCGACGATCGATCTGGACTCCGGCGAAGTCGCCGGCACCAGCGGCAAATTCCTCATCGACAAATCCCTGCTCCCGAGCATCCAGTTCGTGCGCGAGGGCGAGTTCGACGAGAAAAAGGGGGCGCCGGCACTCAGGCTGATCGGCGACGTCGAGCCCGTTTCGGAAGTGGAAAGGGAGCGAACGAGAATCATCCGCGAAAACGTGACCCCCGACGCGGTCGTCCGCAACTTCCTGCGGAACGAAAAGGTCGCGGAGCCCATGCAGTACATCCACTTTCAGGCTCACGCCCAACGCAAATGGTTTCCGGTGTGGTTCTATATCGACCAGACGCAGTCGACGGCCGACCAGGTCGCCGAGGATCTGCGCAAGCAAGTCGCGACCTACCCGTCGTCGCGCGACGCGCTCGTCGATAGGCTCGCCGGAAAGGACGCTGCCTTCCGTCAATCCACCGGGAAGGCCGAAGCCTTGCGCGCGAAGCTGGCGCGCGGCGAGATCGCGGCGCCGGCCGACGTTGACGAGGATGTAGTCTTCGCCGGCGCTGTGCAGGCTCTGCCTACGACAGCGAAGCCGAAGGACCTCGAAAGCATCAGAAAAATCCTGCTCGACTGCCTGGATCGGGCCCAGGGAGCGGACCCCCGAAGCAGCAATCGTCGCGGGTCAATCTACCGGGCCGCCTGCCGGCTCGACGAATTGCTCTACTCGAAGAAGTAGCGAGCGCTACGCCGACTTCCGATGCGGTCTGGCTGCGGGCTTCTTCGCCGCCACCTCCTTCGCCGGCTTCTTACCTTGGATCGGTCGGGTTCGATTACACAAGCTCGGGAGGGTGTGGCGGCCGCTTCATCGTTGCGTCCAGCGTCAGAGTCGAGATCAGCGAGCCGGCAGTGAGTCAAGGCGTTTTCGGGGGTCCAGATATCGATTCCAGGGCTTCGACGTCCGTAGCTGCGTTCCTGCCGACGACAGGCCCATCGGGCCGGTCCAGCGACCTCGCTTGAACGATTATGAGGGGATCCTCATTTATATGGCCCGGGCAGTGTTCACCACTGCCTGCTGCGGGAGCGATCCGTTGTACGGCCGAAAAACCAAACCGATCCGGGAGACTTTCTGGCGCTTCAGGGTCCGGGACCCGTTTCTGTCGAGCGCCAGCTGATGGGCTACGTCAACGCGCGCGACGTCAACTCGTTCGCCGACATAGCCCACGTCTATGGGCTGCCGTCCACCGAAGGGTATGCCGCAAATCTGCTGGCCTCTCTCCCTCTCCAGGAGACCGTGATCCTCTGCGCGCGGCTCAACGCGATCGTCTCCGGAATCGGAATCGCAACCATGGAGCGCCGCAACAGAGCCGCGATGTCGTTCATCGCGTTGCCGAAGGAGGAACAGAGGATTCTGAGCTTCACCGGACCGCGCGGCGGACACCGAACGCATGCGGTATTCTTCCGGGGCCAGCTTCTGCATCTGATGCGTCTGGCCGTGAGGCACTGCTCTCCGGGGCCCCGTCCCGACTTTTACGAAGCCGCCAAGAATCGAGCGCAGTTTCTCAAGGCGGCGCTCGTCGCGAGCGCGCTGTGGACCGAGCGCACGATGGCGTCCCGGAATTTCGCGCGAGTGACCGAGGACACCGTCGAAGATCACATGGGATATCTGCGGAAAGTCATCGAGGAAACCAACCCTGCGCCGAACGTGGTCAACACGATCGGACGCGGATGGCTGCTGTTCGCGGAGCATTTCCCGAAGCACTACCCGGAGTTCGAAGATGAATTCCGGGAGGCGACCAGGATGACGTTCGACCAATATTCGACCTGCGTCTCCGGCCTCATGTCCTACATCATGGTCGGAAACGAACTCGAAGGCCGGGTCTTCAAGATCAACACGGTCGGGGCCGCTACCACGTACAGAGGCGTGTTTCCGGATTATCTCGCGCTGGATAGCCAGACGCCGGAGCAGTTCGCGCAGGCCAGCCAGGGGAGCCAGGCCGAGTTCGAAAAGGCGATGTGGCAAAGGCCGATCATCCTCTTTCCCGACGGGGCATCGGTCATCATCGATCCGGTCTTCTATTCCGCGAAGCTCTCGATCGGGCCTCTGTTTTTCCTGCTGCGCGATCACCCGGAGCGCGGAAGGGCGGTCTTCCACGCGTTCGGCTTGGCGTTCGAGGACTATGCGAATGCCATCGTCGGGCGCATGTTCGGCAACGCCAGGCTCAATCTCGAGAAGGCCAACGGCAAGAAGACGGAGTTCGAGGTCGATGCCGTTGCCGGCGAGGCGGCCGCCATCCTCGTGTTCGAGGCCAAAGCCAAGTTTCTCAAGGAGGAGCTCGTCTCCGGCAACGAGTACGCCGACTTCGTGGGCCACCTGCGAGAGAAGTACATCAGTAAGGGAAACGCCGTCTGGCAACTCGCGAAGAGCACCGGCGCAATCTCGAAGCGCGATTGGCCAGAGCTTCCGGACGAATTCGCGAGCCCCACCGAAATCTATCCGATCGTGGTGGCACACGATCTGCGCCTGGACAGCCCCGGCACAGGTGTCTTCTTCCGCAAGGAGATGAGAAAGCTGCTCGATGGTGATGCCGGCCAGAGCGTCAGGCCGCTGATCGTCATGACCATCCAGGATCTGGAGAACCTGGAAGGCGGGGTGGCGTCCGGCGCCATTTCGCTTGCACGGCTGCTGTCCGACTACGTGAAGGAGATCCGAGACGTGGACCCACTGTGCTCGCTTCACAATTTCATCGCGCACTCGGAATACTCGAGACGGATGAAGCCGAGCCCGGTCGTGTTGGGGAAGTCGCTCGAAACGGCGGATCGAGCCAGAGCAGTCCTGTTTCCGAAAGATGGCGCCGGGTCCGGAGCGCAGTCGTGAGGCACGCAGTTAGGTGATTTCCGGCACGGCGCGAACGCGGGGCTCAGGGTGGCGGACGGCCCCCTTAGGCGCCCCCCGATGTCGATTTTCAGGGAATCGGCGTCTGGAGCGGCATTTTTGCCGACGGCATGGCGTCTCCGGTGGGGTCTGGCTGATCGAGTCCATGGCTCCAGCATGAGCTCGGGCACCCCAGCAGCATCCGTCACCCCAGGCCCAGCGCCCCCACCCACGAAGAGGACTCAAAAGATCCCGACCGTCCACCGGCGAACCGAGCGAGCCAACCTGCTGGGGCTCACGATGTTCTGCAAAATTCCTCATCCGTGTTCTGCAAAATACGATATTTTAGATTTAGCAGAACAGAATGCGCGTCCGGAGGCTTCCCGGTAGCCATCGCCCATCCCGAACCCGCGAGGAGATGAGCATGACCACCGAGACCCCCTTGAGCAGATTGATGAACGACGCTCTCGCCGCCGTCGCCCACCCCGGACAGACCTTGACCAGGGTCTGCGACATGTTGCGACCCAAGTCAGGCTACAAGCTTCCGGCCGGCCGCAAACTGACCGACGATCAGGCCGCGGCGGCGGCCTTGGTCGTGACGCGGATCGCGGATCGGCTTGGCCTCTCTTGCTCCGCGATTTGCCAGACAGCCAACATCGCGCGCGATCCGAAAAACTTCTACCGCTTCCACCTGACGCGTGAAGAGCGCGAGTCAGGGCAGACGAGATTCGCTGCGGGGCGCTTCAACAAGACTCTCGTCCGATACAGAGACCTGGTCGTCGCCGCGGCGGCGCTTGCGGAATGCGATCAGCTTCCGCTCCTCGATGAGCTTGCCGTCGCCGTGCAAGATTTCCTCGAGCCGTACGTCCCCTTGGCGCGGCGCGACGAGTTCGAGGAGCTCGCCGAAGGCCTAGCCGAGATCGGCCGATATCTCTCGAGGCCAAGGAAAGCCGCCGACGGAACGATTATCGACCTGAGCCGGCTTTGGGCCGCTTGCGATCAGCGCCGCCTGGAATTCGACGAGCCGACGGGGCAGCTCGAATATCGTGGGGAAGATCCGGAGTTCAGCTGGTATCTCACCTGGCCGCGCATCTTCTTGTTTCCCCGCGTCGTCGGACATGCCGAGGTGGAGTGCAGCGAGAACGACGGCTCCGACATCCTAGAGCACACGCTGCAATCGCTGAAGAACCGGTCTCGGCCGATCGGCAAGGTCAAGGCTAAGCTCTGCTACGCGGTGCACTTGGCGGTCGGTCCGTCGCGTGCACGCGGTAGGGCAAAAGCGTTGTTGCTTCTGGAATCCTGGACCTTGCTTGCGTCCGGGCCGCGATCGACGAGCGATAAGGGCTGGCCTAATCCGGCGGCGGGAATCTGGTGCCCGGGCTTCCCCTTCTCGGCGTCGAGCGGCACCGACGAGCACGGGACGTTCGATTTCATCGCTACGGGTCCGACGAGTCCCACGTGCCCGGAGTTTCGAGATTGGTTCGACGGTGCGGATTTCGAGGATCCGATGGTTTGCGAGCAGACCATGCGGGCGGTCGACATCACCCCGGAAATTCTCGAGCTGATGCTGCGACATGAAAGCTCGCCGCCCGGCTGGGACTTCTTCGGTCGCTGGTCCGGCCGCAGCGCGCTGCCGTCCTCGGTCGAGATGCCGGGCGGCGTTCCGTCGGAGAGCCTGCTCGACAGATTGCGTGACGCTCTCTACCGCGACGACGAAAAGGCACTGGACGGCCAACTTTTAACGTCCGCTGCGCCCATGATGAATGCGCTCGATCGCTTGCTGGAGAGCTCCGATGACGAAATGACGCGTCGGAGAGCGACCTTCATGCGTCGGATGCGGTCATGACGAGGACCGCGAGCAAAGAGCAAACGCCCCGGCCGTTCAGCCTGCTCCACGAGGTCGGCGCGCGCACGTTGATGCTTGTTGTCGCATTTGTCTTCCCGCGAAGCGAATGCGCGGCTCGTCGCCAAGAGATCGGGTCGCTGGCGTGTTTTGATGCCGTCGAGCAATCTATCGGAGAGTAGCAGCGTCACGACGTTGACGTTCCGCAGCGCGCTCCGCAGCTCGTTTCCGGACTTCCTCCACACGCTGCGGGGTCATGTTCGTCCATCCTTTGAGATGAAACTTCGTGACCGCCTCGCGCCAGGCGGCGAACAGGGAGGGGTCGGTGACCGCCAAGTCGGTGGAGGCGTCGTCGAAGGCCAGCCGCGCCACTTCTGACAGCAGGTCCCAATCTCTCGCCACTGCGACATCGGCCATCTCTCCGCGCAGCAGCACGTCCAGAGCCTCCGCGTAAAGTGTCCGGACGGTGCGTGCGGGAGGCGCTTCCACGTGGGGGTGGGCGTCCAAGGAGGCGAGTTTGGCGGTGACGGCGGCCAGACCGCAGTCGTCGCGGGCGGCCACGGCCAGCGGGCGTCGATCATCGAAGTCGCAGTGAGGCCTCGTGAGCCACGCGCGGGCGATGGTTTCGTCGCCGAACACGGAGACGGCGACGGAGGTGATCTTCTCTCGACGGCTGCGTTTCTCTTCGGCGAGCGAGGGATCGACCGGGTCCGCTTCCGCCCGCTCGCGATGGTCCTCGATCAGGACGGCCACCATTTGCGTTGCGGATGCCGTGGTCGAGCCCGTAAGTCTGCGGCCGCTGCCGGGGTCGGTGACGGCGACGGCGGTCATTCCGCCGTCGGTTGTCGCGATCTCCACTTGATAGATTTCGGGCGGCTCTAGCGGTGACGGAGGCGTCATGATCGGACCCGCGTGGGGATGGCTTGCGTACCGGCTCGGGGCCGCTCTCGCTCACCGTGGCGCGGTCGATGGCGCCGGGACGGTCAAAGCTTCTTCGATCGAAATGGCCTGGATGATGCGCTCGCCAATGGCTTCGAGTTCGTCGGCGTTGAGGTCGGCGAGACGCCGCTCGATGTCGGCGGGATCGGCACCGAACTTCTGCTGAAGCTGCTTTGCGATCAGCTTGCCGAAGCTTTTGGCGCGCTCACGATCGAGGCCTTCCTTGATGAGCGGGCTTTTGTTGACATCGATGGAAATATTCATCTTCTTCCACTCCTCCGCGACGGTCCGGCCGGCATCGCGCAACTCGGAGAACACGGTGAGCAGGGCTCCGGCATCTCTAATTTCGTGATCCGTCTTGGCGACTTCCGAAATGCGCCGCACGATCTTCTGGATCATATACCGTTCGGGGCCGTTTCGGAACAGGACCGCAACGCAAGCCCGGTCGCGACCGCGCGCCAGGCTTGCGGACTGGCGCGCCTGACCCACGGTAGCTACAGTCCGCGTACAATTGCACGTTGTCGGGTTTTAGACATGGATTTCGATGACCTGATCGTCGAGCGGCCACCGACCGCCGGAGCGCCGGCCGATCGGCCAGATCGGCACTTCTACGAAGGCGCCGTCATGTTGGCCTATGCCATGCACCTATTCCGGACGGAGCCGGTCCGCGAAGTGAGGATCCACCCCGACGGGCAGCACGCGCAGCAAATCGACTTCCCAGGGTGGCTGGAGAAGCGTGGTTTCCGCAGGATAGCAACGGCCCGCAGCGCGTTCGCCGGCACGTTCGAGGACGCCGATGGGCGGCGCATCGTTATCCATCCGCAGTCCGGACTGAGCGACGTCACCGCCGAAGCCAACGGGGTCACGATCGAAGCCGAATGCAAAGGCGGCACCATCGAGACCCGCCATCCGGGCCGGCTTTCGAAGCTGGACAAAGGCCTTTGCGAGATCGTCGGCAGATTGATGATGAGGGCACCCGGCACCCGCCAGGTCGCGGTCATGCCGGCAACCGAGGTGACGCGCCGGGTCGGGCGCAAACTGGCGCCCCGCTGCGCCGCCTCCGGCATCCGCATCGCGCTGGTCGGCGACCGCGGAGAGGTCGAGGACGTGGAGGCCTAGCGCGTGGGGTATTTCAATCAGGGAGCCCTCGACGAGCTGGCCGCCGGTCTCGCCGAATTGCCGCCGCAACTGCGCGCGCCGACGCCTCGGTGAATCCTACGCCTAGAGGTCAGTACCTTGCCTCGTCGTCAGGGGCGCGCACCTGTCTTGCAATCAAGACTGTGATGGACCTCGCAGAACGCTCCAGGCGAATCCTTGGCGTGGAGGGCGTCTGGTTGGCAGTCATTCGTCGCGATTCGTCCAATCGCGTTCTAGTTGATAGCATGTCGAGCCTGCCAACCGGAGGGGCCCGCATGAACTCCGACCGCCAGTATGCCGTGGCCTCGTTGCTCTTCGACTTCGTGAAAAGCCCATCGCTGCGGCATCTGCGCGATCCGCACAGCGTGCACAAGCTTGCCCGGGACATCGTGAACGCGATCGATCGAGCGGGCTCGATCTGGAGCAAGTGGGAAGCTGAGCGGGAGGAAGTGGCGAAGGCTGCTGCTCCGTGCTGGATTCCGATAGAAGACCTGCTTGCCTCTCTCAATAATTTGCCCGGTCCGACGCTGACCAAGACGGACGTGGAGCAGCGTTTGCGCGCGATCTGGGAGGAGCCCTACACGACCTATCCCAACGAAGACCTCAAGGATGGTTGTCTGGCGCTGTATCGCTCGGAAAAGGCGCAAGGTACCGAGATGCGCGCCATCATCGGAATGCTTCAGGAACATCTGGAGCGGGAGGACGAAAGGCTCCGGCGAGAGCAGGAGGAGCGATATCGCAAGCTGAAAGAAGAGGAGCGTGCAAAGCTAGAACAGCGCTTTCTCTCCGGAGCGGATTGCGGTTGGACTTCAATCGATAGCTCTGCCTCGTTTTATTGCCGTCGCAACGGTCGGACCTTCCGTATCGTGCAGGGCAAGGATAAGCGCTGGACGCTTTTTCGCGTTGAAACGATCGAAGACGAAGGGGTATTGCTGGGCCTTTACCAGGGGCGAGGCGACGCGAACAAAGCATTGAAAACGATTGCGTACGCAAATGAGCGACGATGATGTCATGCCGCCGACGCGGCCGCGCGCCGTGGTGTGCGGCTTCTGCGGGCATCCGTACATCCAGCCTTGCACCGCGGAGACGGAGGCCGTCTGCCCTAATATGATCTGGCTGCGCGGGGCAGCCCAACAATCGATCCGGCATCACTACGTTCCGCAGTTCTATTCGAGGCGCTGGGCCGGAGACGACGGCCGGATCTGCGAGTTCAGCCGCCCCTACAAAAAGATCCATCACCAGCGCGTCTACCCGAAACAAACGGGCTTCAAGGACAGGCTGTACGAAAAGAAAGGCGTTCCCAAATCGATCGCGCAGCAGGTCGAGGACGAGTTCATGAGCCCTGTCGACAATTTCGCGGCGAAAGCCCTCGACATGATCGAGGCTAACGTCGACAAGGTAAAGAACGATGCCGAACAGACGTCGGCTTGGTCGCTCTTCCTGATCACGCTCATGACTCGGATGCCCGAGGACTTGGCCGCTCTCACGGAGATACTGGAAGACGACTGGAAGCGGGACCTTACGCTGCTGAAGCAGAAATACGCCTCCAACCGTAAGCCGGACGATCCCGAGACGATTGAGGAGTTTATCGAGAAGAGAGATCCCGACCACATGGCCCGTTGGGTCATGAACGTTGCGCCTGAACTGATGGATCATGAAGGCATTGGCCAGGCGCTCAACCGAATGCGCTGGTCCGTTGTGACCACGCCAGACGACGCGCCGCCGTTCCTTTCGTCCGACAGGCCCCTCCACATGTCCAAGACGTTCAGCGAACCCGGTTGCTACCTGACCTTGCCCATCGGGCCCCATCGGCTGTTCCTAGCGACCAATACCGAGGAAGTGGAGCGGAGCTTCAAAAGCAAGCCTTCCAAGGATTTGGTTCAGGAGGTCAACGCCAGGGTCGTCAAGCAGGCGGTCAAGTACGTCTATGGGGTCGACGATTCGGAGCGGGAATTTGTCGACCAGCTGATATCCAGCGACCGCCCTCCATCGCTTCTGGAGAGATTGCGGGACCGGCGAAGGCAGAAGTACGCGAGCCAGGAGGGCGAACGAGGAAGCGTGGGTGCTTCGGCGAGCGACCAAGCGAAAGGCACACCATGACTGTCTGGACTTACATCGCGCTCGGCGTGGCCGATCTGGCTCTGCTCGGCGGGCTCGTCGGTGCTATCTTATACTTGCGGCACAAACACCCCGGTCACGTATTCACCATCTGGTACGCGTTCTGGCTGATGTTCACGCTGTTTTCCGGCCTTTTTTTCTATGTGTGGGCGCATTCGGAGACCATAGCCGGCTCCGCCATGAGCGGGGCTGCGCCGCTCGGCGGCTTCATCGTCTGGTTTCAGAATACTTCGATGGATTTCCGCGACGAACGATATCTGATCGCGTCGATCTACATCGCCGTCCTGCTTCCGCAACTCATGAGTTACCTCGTCAGCGGCATCTTCGGATGTGCAAACCGTCTGATCCTGGTCGAATGGATAACCGCAGCCGTCACCTGGCTCGTCATCAAGTTTCTTGCCGTTCTGTCCGGCATTCTCATGGCCCAGGCGGTCGCGGCGCTCTACGCCGCTCCATACCTGCACCCTGCGGACCTCCCGAAGAAATTGCTTCAATCCATAATGATGATCTCGCTGTCTTTCGTCATCGCTGGCATTTTTTACTTTACCTATGAGTACCGCTTCAAACGCTTGCTGGTTACCATCCGCAGGCCGTTCAAGCCGCTCACGCGCTACATGGCGAGTTATGCGGCCTCGGCAGAGGCCCGAGCAGCCAAGAAGATGCGGTATGCTTGGCTGCGCAAGCGCGCGCGGAAGCTGGCGAGCGGAGTTCTCTGGAACTAGGACGTCCGCGAAATCGGGCCGAACATTGGTCCGGCCCTGTGCGAAGCCAGATCCGGGCCGGCGATTGCGGAGAGTGAAGGCGCGTGCGATGCCCGAGCGTTTCGCCTGGACCGATCCTTGACAATCGGCGTCCGTCATCCATTCTGTCCGGGTACCGGCTTGTCCAGCCGGGCCGTCCACATTGGCGAAGCCTTCGGGGCAGGACAGACTAATCGCAAACAAACTCTCAATGGACATCCTTTTCTAGGGCGCCTTGAGGCCAAGTGGACTTGTCTCGCCATATCGCGCGCCCGCGATGAGGACTGTCATGCGCTTCCATTTTCCCAATCTCGACCGACCCAAAAAGGCCGCGAAACGCGTTGCCCGGCTGCTCGGAGATCGCCTACCGCTGTCGAAGGTTCAGAACGGCCTCGCTACGGTGCTCGGCTATCGCGACTGGCACGAACTGGAGTTTGCCCACTCCGCCCAGCCGCCAGTGCCGCTGGACCAAGATCTTTCCCGCGGGGACTTCCGCAGCCGCAGCGCCGACCTGACGTTGAAGCTCGCCCGGGCTCTCGACATCACGGCCGGGGAGGCGCTGTACGTCCTATTGGCGTCCAGACTGACCGGTGACGCCGGCACCATCGAGGATCAGTTCGCGATCCGCCTGCAGTGCTGGAAGGCAACAGGCGATTGGCCCGTTTCTGGAATGGCGGGGACCACTGTTCGTTTCCGAGGGAGCTTCGCCGGACCCCGGCGCCTTGCCATGCTGACGGCCGACTTCGGCCGTGGGCGCGATTCCCCGGTGCAGATCATCACCGATAATCGCTGTGGGATCTGCACGCGCGAGGAGATCTCCATTCCTCGTGATCCGCTGCCGCCGTTTCTGCCGCACCGGCTCTACTTCGTCTACGGCGCCTGGACGGAGCCGGACGGCAGCAAGGTCCTGTTCTCGCGAGATTACGCTCCGCTCTGGCGCCTGCGCGACGGACAGCGACCGCAGCAGGTCCCATCGACAGACTGGATCAAGCACCAAGATGAAACGTGGTTCTGGGAAGATGCCACCGCACCGTGGGAGGATCGGCATCGCCAGGCCGAGGAAGAGGCCCGCCTGAAGTCGTTCGGTATCACCGGATTGCCGCTGCTGATCGACCTGTTGCCGCTGATGGTCACGTCCGTGGGCAACGTTCGGATGCCTGCGGGAGTCCTGAGGGATCTCCAGCTACGGGAGAAATCAGGTCCGCCGCGGCTCATGATGGCGTAGTGAGCAAATCTTCCGGGCGACCACCGTGTTGCTCGCCCGGAAGCCTCGCGTCCTGGGAACTTCGGGCCGGGTCCTCGAGGGTTAAGATCGCGATTTCCATTATAGGAAGGCGGACCTTGTCCGGGCGCCAAGAGGTCTGCCAGGATCGTAAAAATATTTTCGGCTTTGGCGCCGGAATCCCCCGGGCAAAGTCTGCCGATTTCTAAATACAACGATCCCCAATTCCTGGGGTCCTTCCCAAGGCCTGACCGGAACCTGAGGACGATATCAACGGTCCCAAGAAGGATACCCATGAACACTCAAGACACCACCGAAACCACGCCGCCCAGCCAGACCGACTTCTCGATCCGGTCTTTCCTCCGGGAGCGCCAGGCACTGCTGGTCCATTTCTCGACGCTGATGAGCAACCACCCCGGCCTAGTCTTTCCTGACGACCTTCGGCAGGCGGCCGGTCTGGCCGACGTCCCGCTCTCCTTCAGCACGATCATGGCCGGCGATGTCGGGCCATATCAGCATCCCGACATGCACCCCGCGGACCCGAATGCCGGTGGCAGCATCGGCATCATTGTCGATATCCCTTCGAACGACTCCGTTGTCACCGTTGGGGCCAACGACGACGGCACCTCGTTCAACCCGTCAACCGGCGAAATCATATCGGGCGGCTACGCTCCTACCTCGGAAAGCTGCGCACGGAGCATCGACGAGCGCAGAACCAGCAACGAGTGGCTCGTTCGCGGCTACCGCACGGTCGGAATATTCGCCTTCGGCCCGATCCTCGTCAGGCATTTCTTCGGCGGCGAGGGAGAAGTCGACAGAGACGCCGCCTTCGCCTGTTTTCCGCAATTTCGGATATTCTCCGTGCACGGTGGGCAGTTCGTGGAATTCAACCGCGAGACCAGAAGGTGGAGCCCGGTATCGTACGACACGATCATGAGCGCGGGCCCGCGCGCGGCAGTTCCGGTCGATGCCGGCGATGGCACCTCAGCTGGTGAAGCCCAATAGGGCAGGCCGCGGCAAAGAAACCGGTAGGCTGGTCCCAGCCGCAGGTGCCGCGTAGTGATGGTACCACGAAGAGCCAATGTAAGGTGCGCCAATAAACGTAGATAGTAGAATGACTTAGATGTAGATCGAATTACATCGACTCGCCGTTATCCTGAAAGCCCGCGGTTTCGACTCGCCGTTATTGCGGAATCCGACTCACTACGGATTCAAGAACCCCCGGTTTTATTGAGTCCGGACGACTCGCTCTTACCTTGGCGGGATACAACTTGCTCAACTCTTCACGCGAAGTCGACGACCGCTAGCTACCATATAGCTACCACGGCGATGGAAACGCGGTCTGGTTCTAAAAGCAATTTTCGTAATGACGAGGTCACAGGTTCGAGTACCGTTTGCGACGCCACCCGACCTGATGAAATTTCTCCCCAGTCCTTGCGCGATTCGCGGTGTGCTAACGTGGGAACCCAAGTCAGTCCCGGCGACCGACGGCAACGAATTCCCCACGCCGTCGAACCGGCTGATCGCGGCGGCCTGTCAAGGTCAGCGTCCACCCGGTTCGCAATGCGCTATCGGTAGCGGGCCAAAGACGTTCATGGAAAAGCAAGCCAGGCGAAAAGCATCGTGAGTTTCTTCGAGCGTCTAAAGACAGAAGCATCCGCTGAGTGGCGGGCCTACACCGAGCATCCCTTCACGAACGGATTGGCAGACGGCTCGCTCCCCGAAGCGGCGTTTCGTCACTACCTTGTTCAGGACTACCTATTTCTCATCGAGTTTGCTCGCGCTTACGCGCTCTCAGTCTACAAGTCGCCTAAACTTGCCGACATGCGTGAAGCAGCGGCCGGCCTTTCGGCCATCCTTGATGTCGAGATGAACCTGCATGTGAAGCTCTGTGCGGGTTGGGGCCTATCCCTGAGCGACCTTGAACAAACCCCTCCGGCGGTCGAAATGCTGGCCTACACACGCTATGTGCTCGACGCAGGAATGCGCGGCGATCTGCTGGCACTCAAGGTGGTGCTTGCCCCCTGTGTGATCGGGTACGCGGAGATCGCAACACGGCTCGCCTCGCGACCCGATGCGGACGCTGCGACGAACTCCTATCGCGTTTGGATCGCCGAGTACGCTGGCGCGCCGTACCAGGAGGTCGCCGCAAAAGCGCGGGCGCACATGGAACATCTTGCCGATCTCTACGCCACGCCGGCTCGCGAGGCAGAGCTGATTGCGATCTTCAAGGAAGCCACTCGGCTCGAGGCAGACTTCTGGGAGATGGGCTGGCGCGCGGGCCAGCGTGTTGAACAACCCTCTCGGCAATCATCAGCCTCATAACCTGAAGGTCATAGGTTCAAATCCTATCCCCGCAACCACCGACGCTTGCGATAGCAAGCCGTTCAGAGCCCCGGCTTCCGAAAGGACGTCGGGGTTCTTTTTGCCTGCCGCAAACCGGAGGATCGCGGCTAGGTCGCCGCGCAGCACGATCGCGAGTTCCTCCGCCTCGGGCATCAGTGTCACCTGATCGACGAGGGTACGGAAAACCTCCGCTGCCTCCCCTTTGTCGTCGTCACTTCGCAGGCTTTCGTACAGCGCGGCCACGCGCTGCCGATAGATCTCCGCCATGTTGGGATGCAGGAGAGGCGGCGGCTCTTCTGCGTTCGCGAGCTTCTCCCGTACCTCCACCTTTCTGGCCTCGAGCCGCTTCATGTCCTCGACAATGGCCTCGATCGGACCTCCAGCCTTGATGGCGGACACCAGCTTTCCAAGTTCACGTTCAATGCGCGGAAGCTCGTTCCTCATCGCCGCAAGGTCCGCTCCTCGGTCAATCCGCAGCCGGTTCACCTCGCGGGTAAACTCATCGCAGAACTCTTTGAACAGCTCTGGTTCCATCAGGTGCGTGCGAAGGCCGCTCAACACAGAGGTCTCCAGCGCATCGCGCCGGATGTTCAAACGATTATTGCACGTTCCCTTGTTGCGAGCCGTTGCGCAGCCGAGCAGGTCCTTCGAAATCATTGTGTACCCGCCGCCGCAGCATCCGCACTTCACGAGGCCGGCGAGGAGGTATTTGGGCCGATGGCGCTCATTAAGCCTGTTCTCGCCAGGCGCTGAAGGCTCGTAGGCGAGCGTCTGCTGACGCGCCTTGACCGCATCCCACATTTCCTGATCGACAATGCGCAGCTCGGGGACTTCTTGGATCACCCATTCGGATTCAGGATTCAGCCGAGAAACGCGCTTTCCGGTATCAGGGTCTTTGAGATAGCGGAGCCGATTCCACACGAGGCGACCCACATAGAGCTCGTTGTTGAGGATGCCAACGCCGCGCTTTGGGTTGCCGTGAATGGTCGACGGTCCCCATTCAGCGCCTTGCGGTCCAGGCACACCTTCGCGGTTCAGCTCGAATGCGATTGTGCGCGAGGACTTGCTGGCAAGGTAGTCCGCAAAGATACGGCGAACGACAGCCGCTTCGGCCTCGTTGACGGTGCGGTCACCTCGGATCGGCTCGCCATTAGCGGCGAATTGCTTGACGACGTCATAACCGAAGCACAGCCCGCCGCCCGACTTGCCGTCCGCGACGCGGCCGCGCAGACCTCGCCGCGTCTTGTCAGCGAGGTCCTTCAGGAACAAGGCGTTCATCGTGCCCTTCAGCCCGACGTGCAGATGTGTGACGTCTCCCTCCGAGAGGGTGACGATCCGTACCCCGGCGAAGGCCATGCGCTTAAAGAGCCCGGCAATGTCCTCCTGATCGCGGCTGAGGCGGTCCATTGCCTCGGCAAGCACCACCGCAAACTTCCCGCGCATGGCGTCGCTGATCAGTTCCTGGATGCCTGGGCGAAGTAGCGATGCACCGGAGATCGCCCGGTCCGTGTAGCTGTCGACCACCGTCCAACCTTGCTTCTCGGCGTGGAGGCGGCAGAGCCGCAACTGATCTTCGATCGATGCGTCGCGCTGATTGTCGGACGAGTAGCGGGCGTAAAGTGCGATCTTCATGACGCCTCCTTAGTCCGGGAGACGGTCACGCTTCCGGCTGTCCGTTTCGGCCTGGATGAAATCACGCGCAGCTTGCCGGGCGAGCAGCCGCACCAGATTGACAAGGCGAGGATCAGGCTTGGATGCGACGAACGCAACCGTGGCTTCAGGTACCGCATCGACGACCACGCGAAGCTTTTCGGCTGTCGTTCCTCTCTGTCGCGCCACCGCCGCGTCCTTGCCATTGGGCGGATCGCTCCGCATCTTGGCAAGGATGACGAATTGCTGTCGCAGGACAAGGCAAAACATCTCATAGGATCAATGTCTTGCATCGCATTCGCGCGTTGATCCGAGATAAGCGGCGTAGCAGATCGAGATGTCGCGAAGTCGAGCGCACGAAAAACATTTTCGTGATGACCAGTCCAAACCGCCATTCGCGCAATTGCGATGTCGCCCACAGCTCCACCCTCTTATCATCTCCGCCGCTCTGGACATCACAAACGAGCCGTGGCCTTGCAGCGAACCTAAGATTCGGCTATATATCCAGATATACCGTGGAGGCCATAAGTGGGCAAGAGCGCGCAGAAAAGGGCGATCGAAAATTACCGATCACGGCTGACCAAACGTGGCATTGTGCGGTTCGAACTCCAAGCCCTCGAGACCGACCGCGACCTCATTAGAGCGCTTGCGCGCAAGCTGAGCAAGGAAGGGCCGGAAGCGAGCAATCTTCGGCGCACGGTTCAACAGGCGGTTTCCGGCGAGCCCACCAAGCCCGGTGGCATCTTGAACGCATTGCGTCGCTCGCCGCTCGTCGGCGCCGATCTCGACCTGACGCGCCCACGCGAAGAAGGTCGCAAGGTCGACCTGTGACGCGCTATCTCCTCGACACCCATATCATCAGTAACGTCGTCAAGCCGCAGCCACCGGAATCGCTCCTGAGTTGGATGGCGGGTAAGCGCGATGAGCAGTTGTTCATTGCCTCGCTTACGCTTGCCGAAATCCTTCGCGGTATCCTGGAGAAGCCGAACGGCAAAAAGCGCGCAGCGCTTGATGCCTGGTTCTCTGGTCCGGAGGGGCCTCAAGCTTTGTTCGCGGATCGCATCCTGGTGTTCGACGAGAAGGCGGGCCTCATCTGGGCGGAATTGATGGCGGAAGGGACAGCCGCCGGCCGGCCACGCAGCGGGCTCGATATGATTATCGCTGCCGTCGCCGCTGCGAACGACTGCGTTGTGGCAACGGACAACGAGAAAGACTTTGCCGGTGTCCAGATCATCAATCCGATGCGTGGACCGGCGTAACGTCAAGCCAGACTGCGGTTTCCGCCTACGACCGCTTTCTCGGTCGCGCCGATAATTCTATGCGCGCGGCCGCCTAGCTTCCGAGGAGTGCGCCCTGTTCATGACCCACAAGGTCAGATCTTCGGGTCAGCCAACGGATGGCGCGAAAGGTGGGGTGTTCAACCGTCCTTGACCGAGCACAATAACGGTACAATGATTCTGCGCGCGCGTGATGCCGTTGTAGAGCAATCGGCGCAGATGGTCCGGGCTACCCGTCGCCGTATGCGGCCAAAGCACGATGACGTTAGGAAACTCCCGGTTCTTGGCGCGCTGGATCGTCATGGCAAGGTGGCCGCGTTGCTGCCGGAAGCCCAGACGCGAACGGTTACGTACAGATTGCCGCACGAACTCGGTGACTTGCGCGGCGGTGAAGGTTGTCTGCCCATGCGCCCGGCGCAGGCGGTCGATGCGACTAAGGGCCTGTGCGATAGGCGCGTGTCCGGCCAAGGGCATTAGCAGCGCCCGCAAGCCTGCGCAGGTCGCCGCTCCCGGCAGAGCGATATCGGCCAGCAAGGCGTCGGCTTCCTCATTGTCGTGACGGTCCCACGTATGCGGATACGGCCCGAAGGTCACGCCGCTGTTTTTGCGCGTGTGCTGCTTGGTCTGAACGGTGTTGAGCGCGGCACGAATAATCGCGTTGCCTGCATCCGGTGTGAGAATGACCACCGGGCCTTGACGTTGCGCAATGTCGTTGGCAATCGCCCACGCCAGAAGCGCGTGGTTGGCATTTGTCGCGGGCGCATCCAGAAGCCGGAAACCTCCGCCGCTCCATGTTGTGCTGTTCTTGAACGTTCTGGCCGTAAGAACGGCCTTGATGTCCCGTCCCTCGCGCACGGCCAGCGCGGCGGCAAGAAGCCCCTGTTGAGTCGTGCGCCGAACCTGCGTGAGACGGTGGGTTTGTCCTGCGCCTTCAAGCCAGCCCATGAGGGGTGCGGTATCGCGTCCGTTGTCAAGGCACTGGAAAGCGTCCGCCGCTGCAACGATCCGGCACGATGACGAAAGCTCTTGAAGGATGCGCATCCGGTGTGCGTCGAGGTCTTGCGCCTCATCGACCAGAACGAGCGGGAAGCTCCGCGCCACCCATCGACGGACCGGTTCGTGTTCTAGAAGGTCTGCCGCCAGAGTGCATGGTCCATCAAATTCGTTTAGGGCGTCCGCCCGAACTCGCATTTCGGGCGTAATCAGACTCCTGCGCCGCGCGGCCAGTGTCCGAGCGAACACATCGAAGGTTTGGCAGTCAAAGCGCCTGCGGAACACTGGATTTTCGCTAAGGCGGGCATCCAGCCGCCGGCGCGCGCCGTTCATGAAGGTGAGCGCCAGGAGCTTGTGACCCTCGCCCAATGCGCCGTCCTGAACGATCTCTCCTGCGCGCCCCACAAGATTGTGGGTCTTGCCCGTCCCCGCCGCGCCCTCAAAGAAATCGAATGTCATCGCGGCGCGAACCGGAAAACGTGCATATCGGCGGTCGAGTCCGCTGCAATGCGCGTGAAGAGTGGTGTGTTAACATTCGTCGGATCGCGCAGCACGGCGCACAACGCGTCGAGCAACTGTGAGGCGCGTGCCCGGCAGGCCGTATTAGCCATGAGAACGACGGCCGCGCTCTCGTGAGTCGGCGCGTAAGATTTCCGAGTGAGCAAGTAGGCAGCGAGCGCTTGAGTGTCGGCGAACGACGTTCCCAACACGGTTCCAAGCACAGCCAGCATCGCGCCTCCATCCGCACCCGCGATCCATGAGACCACATGCTCCATCGCCCAGCCCTGCGGCCAGAACACGACACAGCGCGGTGGCGGGTTGCTTGCCTTCACCGCATCGAAATAGCTGCGCCCGTCATTGTCCCCGTCAACAAGGATGCAGGGTCGCGAGTGAACGGCGCTGACCAACGCGAATGTGTCAGCAATCTTTGCGTCGATAGTCGGCACGACGCCAACGAAGGTGGAGAGAAGCGGTGCGCCGTCGCCAGCGGCGTCCCAACTCTGATGCAGCTCAAGGGCCGTTTGCAGCGCCTCAAGCCACGCGACGTCCGAAACTCCTTCGGGGATCAGGGCGCATTCGTGCATGAGCGCGCCCACCAGCTTTTGCCGCCAAGCAAAGAGCAGGTGCTGCTGGTGGTTGGTCGGTTGCGCGGGCACCGGGTCCATGAGCGGCTTGGCATTCAGGACGCCTTCGCGCGTTTCAATGAACAGCGTGTCGGGCGCAGGAAACATCGCGGCGACGATGGGCGAATGCGTGGTTACGATAGTTTGGTTGCACAGTGCGTTGAGGCGGTTGACCAGACGCTTCTGCTGCGAAGGCTGTATGTGAAGTTCTGGTTCCTCGACGGCCAGCACGAAGGACTGCCCCGTTTCTGCGCGTGCCTTGCCGAATTGCATGAGCAACAGAAGGCTTTGCAGGGAGACGAGGCCAGTGCCCTGCCTCTGCGAGGGAAGGGTCGGCCCCGTTCCTTGCACGAAATGCGGTACGACGCTTTCCAGAACAGAATCGCTGTCGGTCGAGGTCAGGCGTAGTTGAAGTTTGGGCGTGCTCGCCATAAGTGCGCGCAGTTCGTCATTGGCCGCGCCGACAATCTCAGAAAGCCCCGGCTGATCTTCGAGGCGCGTACCCTCCGGCGGCGTCCAGAGGCGCGCTCGCTCGGCGCGCACCGCCTGCGCCGGCATGTCCCCGCGCGTGGCCACCACGCGGCGAAACAATTCGGACGAGAAGGAAATCCAGCGATCCCATGTGCGCGAGGCCGGGACGAGAAAAAACCCCAGTTCTTGGAGCACCTTTGTGTGGATCGTTCGCAAGTGCGTGTCTTCCGCGAACGGGTCGCCTAGCGTGGCCTCATCATCCACGAAGAAGCGGAGCGTTTCGGCCTCCAGCTCATCCAGATCGAACCGCGCGGCAAAGCAGATCTGCACGGCTAGTTCGGTGTGTTGCACGTCTGGGGCGGCACGAAGAGTCTTGGCGTTCGGGTCGAACCATTTCTCTACGCCGCGCTCGGGGCTGAACCACGACGCATGATGATGCGGATCATTGGGCGCGAAGCCCGTGACCGTGGCGATGCACAGGATGCGCGCGGTCTCGCTTGGCGAGCTACCGTGAAAATCATGCTCGGTAAGCCGACGAACGAGACGGTCGCGGCCGAAAAGCAGGGCCAACGCCTCAATGATGGTGGTTTTGCCGCTATTGTTAGGGCCAACCAGAACGGCGTGACGACCTAGCACGATATCCGCCGAACGAACTCCACGGAAACCGGAGATCTTCAGCCGGACGATATGCATGACAATGCCCGTCCGCCCTTCGACTCAGCCGGGCCCGCCACATTTGTCGGGTCGCCCCTCATGTTCATCTCCCCTCTTAACAACATAGGCATTGATTTTGTGCCGAACTATACGGTTCCTAACCGCGTCTTGGTGAGCGCGCGCAATTCTGATACCGCCTCCAATGCACTCTCCGCCCAGCGGTCAAACTCCGCCTTGCTGCGTGCGCCATCTTCAAAACTCTCATTGTCACGAGCTAGACGTCGTAGAACGCGAACGAAGTTCTGAAGGGTCGTGTCTCCCTCTTCATCGACAACCTCGAGGTATGAAGCCAACAGCTTGAGGCCCTCGATGGCGATCGGGAGACCGTCAGGATTATACTCCGTCGCGGTCGCTTCCAGATCCGTAAGGGCGCGCTCCCATCCCCTCACTGCATCCCGCTGGGCGCCCTCTCGGACGCTGCCGTGGACCAATGCATTCGCGAGCAAATGAAGCCGTTCGGGCGCTTGGTCCAGCCATCGATCGATAATCGGCATCGCAACCTGCGTCGGTGAGCGAGAATGCGTGCGCGCGTCCGCGGCAATCGTAGTGATCCGGCCGGGCAAAAATCCAAGTGCGGCGCAGATCTCCCACTGAAGATGACGCATCTCGGCAATGTTAATCGGCCACCATCGGGCAAATTCTTGCGCACGGTAGAATGCGATCACATCGACCGCACGCTGTGCACCCCCAAGCTCTCGACGCTTGAATTCCACCAAACAGAAGGATGCAAACTCTTCGTCCACGCCATCGGGTGTGAAATCTCGAAATGGATCAATCAACACCGCAAGCGCGCGTGTGCTCGCCTTCGTCTTGAGCAGCTTAATGACGCGATCCACCTGGTTGATTTTTCCGCCGTAACGGCGGAGGCGAGTGCCATGCACAAACGGCATCCGATGCTCCAGCCCGGATCGCTCGAGCTGCCACCACGAGACGAGCTCCTTCAGCCAACGTCGGCGCTCAGGTCCCTCCATCGGTTCCGGCAAGGGGTAGTTTGAGGGAAGCGGCAGTTCATCGTTTAGCCCTGCCGGCAAGTCGAGATGTACGATCAGCGTCCCGTTGGCGGCATCGTTTGCCGCCGCTTCGCAAACGCGGTCATAGACCTCATCCAGGTCGCTGCCTTGGATCAGTACAGGTGCTCCCGGAACGACATCTGTCGACCATATCCGACGGGCGATCGGCGGTGGATCGCGAGAGTCCACACCAGCGCGTGGAATGGCAATCGGTTCAATCGTCACCGCTGGGCTGTTAGGCATGCCGGTGATCGTGATCAAGCGCGCCGCGTCCGACTCGCGCCCAGGCTCAAAGGTTGCGCCGGAGATCACGAGGGTGCGGTGATCCTGATCGCCTTCCTGATTATAAATGTGCTCGAACTGGGCCGAATGCTCATGCTTGTGACCGTGGAGCACAATGGCGATCCCGCGATCTCGCAAAAAGGCTCGGACCTGCTCCAAATTGGATACGTCCGCAAACGGCTTCAACTCCTCACGCAAGCTTGGAGCGCGCAAATGGTGATGAAGTAGCGCGATCCGAAGTTGACGCCCCGCCGACGGCTGAGGTGTAGTCTCGATAAGCTCCCGCAGGATTTCCAATTGCTTGCCCGAGACACGCGCCATGTCGTAACGCGCCAGGTCATCGAGCTGGGCGCGGAGCTTGTCCGCGCTGGCGGTGTCGCCGGAAGCGGCGAGAGCCGGTAGATCGGCCCATACGCTTGCAAGAGGCTCCGGCAAGATCCGTGTGACGTGCGACCAGTTGCTCGTATTGATCGGAAAGATCGCCCAGAGCCCATCCCCGCCGACAAGCCGATGAGGCCCGCCATCGTTGCCCGCTGCGTCCACGCCATCAAGCCACGGCGTCACGCATCCCGCTTTTCGCCAGACTTCGCTGAAGGCCTCGTAGCGGGCCTTCGAACTCGGTGGACTATCGCGAGGAACGTCGTGATTGCCTGGTATCGCGACGATGTTTGCGGGGGTCACGCCCAGCGGTCCAAAGTGGAGAAGAAGCAGATCGAAGAGAAACCGATGCCCGCCGGGCCGTCCCCGATCTTGCGCATCGCCCGAAAACAACACGCCATCCAACTTCGGTCCGCTTCGCTTCAGGCGCTCCGCCAGACGACTGCACATCAGCTCCAGCGCAGATTCGCGCGTCTCTTGCTCGATTGCAGGGATATCGACCTTGTGGTCGTCACGCTCGAAAGGTACCCCGGACAGCGCGAAATGGACATCGGTCAGATGGAGAAAAGTCGCGGAATTTGGCATGCTCATCTACAGTAAAGGGCTAGGAGCGATGGAGAGGATCCCGCGAACGGAACCGTGCGATGTGGAGCTTGGTGACCGGCATGAATGTCATCGGACATGGAATAGATATGGTTGAGGTCGCTGAGTTGCGGCGCTGGATCGAGGACCCCCGTGATCCTCTGATACCACGCTGTTTCGTTCCGGCCGAACTCGATGAGATCGGTGATGCGGCCGATCGGATCGAACGTTTGGCCGGACGGTTCGCCGCCAAGGAGGCAGTGCTCAAGGCGCTCGGCACGGGATTTGGCGCAGGAGTCGCATTCACCGATGTCGTGATTCACCGCGCGGCTGGCGCGGCGCCAACCGTGCGGCTCACCGGCGGCGCGGCGAAGGCTGCCGCGACGTTGGGGGTGACCGCGTGGTTGCTCAGCATCAGCCACGCCGGCGGAATGGCCATGGCGAGTGCTCTTGCGCTCGGCCCCGACGCTCAAGCTGACGGCTCCTGATCCCGGGATGTCCCTTGAAAGGTAATGCACCGGGCATCGAGATCGACAGAGATGCGCCCGCCACGCGCGGAGAGCACAGCCCGCCACACGTTGAAACCTTGCAGGATGGCCTGTTCCCACTCGCCGGTGGTGCATTGCCGCACCTCCAGGTAAGACGTCATGTCCTTGATCGTGCGCAGAAGCTGAAAATCGAGCGCCGCCACGCCCTCGAGGAAACGGTGACGACGCGCATACTCGAACGCCAGCGCCGCCACACCCTCTTCAATGACAGCGGCGCGTCCGCCATCCTCTACTTCGTCGAGCAGCGGTCGACTTTTGCGCTTTCGTCGAAGCAAGGCACGGGTGATGGGCGACCAGCCCAAAACCGCGGCATAGGCGAAATGGAAGACGTCGTGGAATCGATAGCCATCAGGATCATAGGCATTGTCGGTGAGTTCCGCCCCGAACGGTCTGCCATCAATGACGACGCGTACCCGTTGGCGATCCTCACCTTCAATATCGACAAGCTCAACTTCAAATCGACGTGGCAGCCGCTCGCCTTCCGGGAGCCCTGCATCAAAGCTCAACGGTCCAGTACATTCGGTAGCCCAGCGCTGCTTGACCTTGGCCAAATTCGCGGCGGCGATGTCTGACAGCGAGAGATCGAACTTGCTCGCGACGTTGGCAAGGTACCAGAGCAGATCGCCCAGTTCCTCGGACACACGCTCCTTGAAAAGGCGATGCGCCTCACCATCACGCAGATGCTTCTTGTATTCACTCAGCAGTTGGCCGGTCTCACCCGCGAGACCGAGCATAGGGACGATCAGCGAGGCGGCATCGTCGTCGGTGCCGTCGCGCGCAGGTACGCGATCGGTACGCAGCGCCTCCTTCTGATAGCTGTCAAAATCCATGCACCTCTCCTTCGGCGTCATCCCGCAGCAGCGCGTTGCGACGCCGCAACACAAATCTTCTCATTGAGCTTCCACTTGGGGGGATAGAAGAGATCGATCGGCTCTGGGGTTGGCTCGAACTTTTGCTTGATGCGTACGCGGCCCGTTTTCCCCGCGACTTGCGGATGCGCCACACGGGCATACTTGTCGACCTCGCAAAACAAGTTCTGGCAGTCGATCAATTGCAGCCGGCGCCCCCAGAGCGATTGAAAGTCAAGACCAAGCCGCTCGAACTCCTGCTCCTGTAAGTCGGCCATCAGTCGGATGAGCTCTGGCTCGTTCAGGCCACCTGGATCGACGAAACATTTGCGCAGGCCGTCACGCGCGCCCGGTCCTGGCACGACAAAATCCATCTCGCTGAAATCGGTGAGCTCGCTGTAGTTGATGTCGGTGATGAACTGATAGGCAAGGAAGTCGCCGATCGTTGGATAGGCGCGCAGCTTCTCGAAGCCCTCCTGCATGGTCCGCGTCTGCGCCAACTGCTCCGCTAGCCGATCCGCCATCATGCGCTCAAGCAGCAACAGATGGTTCTGATGCTTGGCGGGTCGACCGAAGGCGCGACTGCCGGGCGGCATGATGTAGGCGGCCGAGTAGATACGCCGACCAGTCCGCATCGCTCGCATTAGAACCGCGTCATAGGCGTCGAACTGATAATCCTCGAAGGTGATGGGTCCGTGCGCTCGCTCCAAAAGCTCCCAGGTCTCGATCTTGTTGAACAGCTTGAACAACAGGATGCGGAAAAAGACTTCGCGCGGGGACTTGGGCAGGTCGTCGCGATAGATGACATGCCGGATCAGATATTGGCTGACGCGGTCGGATGCACGGTAGGCGTTCGTAAACTTATAGATCGCCAGCACTGGATTGTCGGTCCACGGGTAGGTCTCGCCTCGTGTGCGGCGGAAAAACACCGCCTGCCGTTCGGCGGCGAAGCGCCAATAACTCTCATAGACCTCCGATACCTTGGCGGGGGCCAGATGACGCAGCACGATCGGTATTGGCGCCGCCGAAGGCTCGGGCGGCCGAGTGACGACCGGCAGATACATCGGCAGTGATGCGGTGGCCGCGACTGGGCGGGATTTCGGGGGGCGGCCCCGCGGACGCTTGTGCGGGGCGTTCGAAGACTTCGGACTCAATGCGCCACTCCTGCCGTCGCAGCAGCGACAGACGGCCGCGCCGCCAGCGCGACAGACGGCTCGGTGAGGGCGTGGGCAGCCGCGACCAACGGCGCGAAGTCGGTATCGCTCTTGGTGATCCGCTCGAGCTTGGCGATTCCGACCATGACATTCAGGCGCGCCAGCGGCATGTCCATCTCATGGGCCATGAAAGCCCCGAGCTGGGCCAGGCCAAGATAGTTGCCATAGGCTTTGTCGAATATCTGCTGGGTGGCATAGAAAGCGTTGGTGACGAGGCCGGCGGCGGTCGGCTCAAAACTCACCTGCTGCAAGCAGGGAAAGCCCAATTGCGCGCTGGCGACATGGTCGCGGCCTGGATCGAAGGTGGTCGCTTGAAGCATCGAACGGCGCACGCCCGTCCTCGAATTGAACTGAGACAAAATCCACTCCAGTTGATTGCCGTCACACGGGCCGCGCCCATACATCACCATGCGCTCGAAATATAGGCCGCGGCCATTAGCTTTACGGTTCATCGCCTGCCATCGCGGGAATGTCGCGCGATAGAGGGCAAAAAGGCGGGCCCGGTCGCCGCGCGACATCTCCCAGAGGCGCTGAGGGAAGATCGTGAACGCGACGTCGTCGACCACGAGCCGGCCCTTGCGCTTGAGCAGCCGGTCGAGGGCTTGGCGCAGTGCTGCATCTTCGGCGGCGACGCCGTTCGGCTCGAAGCCGCTCAGGCTCATCATTAACGGGGCGACCTCCGTGCCAGCGCCGTCGAGAACTTGCAATAACAGCCGCGCCCAACCACGCGACAAGTTGGTGTCGTCAATCACCACCGGCGGCGGCGGCACCAAAATCTTGGCTTTACTCATCCGGTTCTTCCTCCAAGTGGCGATATTGAGCGAGACCGATGTAGCCGTACGACGGCTCGTTTTTCTGGACCGGAGCGACGCGCACGAAGACCGCCCAGGCACCAGCGCTGGCCTGGAAGATTCCCGGCTTTACCGCCCGGAACAGACGCCCGACGGCGAGATCGCGCTCGAACGCAAGCCCGCCGCCCGAAACCTCCGCACCCGCCGGCAGAAGAAGCAGCGTCCTGACCTCCGCGTCCAACGTGGGCGCGTTGCGATGACAATCGACAACGATTAACGGCTCCGGCGTCAACGCGCCGAGGATCTCCATGCGCAGAGCCTTGGGCGTGACACGTTGCAGAGCGGCGGCGCGGCCGCGCGACAACATGTTCACCCCAGCCGACAGGTGAGTGAGCAGCGTCGCGTATCCGACGCCGAACTCGCAGGCGATGGTGAAGATCTGCGCCGGTGTCGCCGTTTCCGGAGCCCACCCGCGAACCGCGAAGGCACGGCGCAGGCCAATGATCGGCATAAGGATGAAACCCGCGAAGGTATCGGCCAGAAACTCCTTTGGGTCCTCCCAGGGATTCGCCTTGGCGTCCTCGCGCAATTCGTCGATCGATGAGCCGTGACCGAACACATGATGGCCGAGCTCATGCGCGCAATTGTAGGCGCGCCGCGGCAGCGGCCGTCGCGCAGAGAGATGGATGCGCGGAAGGGCGCCGCGCTGATACATTCCCTCCATGTTGATGTTGTTGAAGCGCACCGCGACACTCAGCGTCTCGCATAGCCCGTAGATGCAAATCGGCCCGGCTTGGTCGAGCTTGGCCTTAGCGCGCGTGGACGTGGCGGCCTGCATGGCCTGGGTCGCCAGGGCGCGGCGGTTGAAGCTGAGCTTAGTGGTGCGCATCACATTCATCAGCGATCGCCCCCGTTCGCGGTGGAATCGCTGCGCATGGCGGCTAATAGCTTGAGCAGGCGTTCCAGATCATCGGGCTTGAGTTTGGAGAGTTCCCGTGCGGCAAGCTCGAGCCGAGGGTCCTGGGCATCGAGCGTCTCGGGCGCTTCGCCGAGCAACCAGGCGACGCTGACGTCATAGATTTCGGCAAGCCGGGCGAGCTCGTCAGCCGATACGCGGCGGTTGCCGGATTCCATTTCGCTGACGGAGGGACGATGCAGGCCGAGCATCTTCGCGACGTGGCCTTGTGACAGGCCGGCCAGCTTGCGCGCTTCTTTCAGACGCTCGGCGATCTGCGACCGTTTGGCGGAATCGAGTTCGGTCATGCTGCCGCGGCTACCTTCTCGCTCTGCTTCTTGAGTAGATCGCAGACGAAGGCAGCGGTCTCGTCGATGGAGCGCGGAAGCTTGGTCGTCTCGTCGACGAAGATGTTCACGTCGTTTGGGATCGTCGCGCCGATCTCGGTGGCGAGAATTGTGGTCGCAACAGGCCAGACCTTGCTATCGAACTTCGGCAGGTTCTCGACGGGCTTAGTGCCGCCGCTGAGAGGCGGGCATTCGAGGCCGCTATCGGCCTGAATCTGGCCGAGGATGGCGATCAGCTTCTCTTTTAATGCGGCGGGATCCATGAGGCACCTCCTTCATCCGACGTGTGGTAAGATAATCTTACATACGTCGGACGTCAAGGACCCGCCCCTGGCTTCGCGACTCGATTGCCGGATGGACCGAAGGCGTGTTTCTTCGTCAGGCTGTTGAAGGCGAGCATTCGCCAAGGATGCGTTTACGGCTCAATAGCAATGTAAAAGATCTGTCTTCGATTCTTCTTGTTTGCGTTCAATGATCTGTTTACATATCATTCTATATCAAATGATCCGAGAGCGTATCATGACTTCCATCCCAGACCCGCTTCTCCAAGAACTCGGTCTGCGCTTCCGAAAGGCCCGCATCGCTGCTGGCTTGTCTCAGGAGCAAATCGCTCTTCGCGCGAACATCAGCAGACCTCGCTATCGCGACATCGAAACGGGAGCTGCGGCCGCCCGCGCAACGACACTCGTCAATGTCGCCCGCGCCCTTGGCATGGAAATGATGTTGATCCCGCAGGCTCTGGTGCCTGCCATTCAGTCGATGCTGCAGCCCGCGACCGACGATGATGATCGCCCCGCGTTCACGTCAGATGTCGAAGAGGAGTAACGGGCATGAACCAGGCGGTCCTCGCGGCTGAACGCATCCAATCACTCGATATCTCATTGAACAATCTTCCCGTCGGCACCCTTGTCCGGACGCCGGGTGACTACAACGCGTTCAACCTCCTGCCCGACTACCGGAGCATGAACAACCCGCCGATCTTCAGCCTTTCGCTTCGTTCAGCCGATGGCGGCCTCCGGCGGGATCCCAAACCTATACGCGGGGCGCTACCTCCGTTCTTTGCGAACCTGCTGCCCGAAGAGAAACTGCGCGAAGCGATGGAAAAGCACCACGCCGCGTCAGTCAGACCGGGAAACGACTTCGATCTCCTGGCCGCGCTTGGAACTAACCTGCCAGGAGCGGTGCGCGCCGTGCCAAGTGACGGCAGCCCCGTTCCAGCCGGCCCGGAGGCCGAAGGCAAGAAGAAAGCACGCTTTTCGCTCGCCGGTGTTCAGATGAAGCTTTCTGTAATGAAGAACACAGGAAAGGAGGGGGGGATCACGCTTGCCGTCGACGACGAGCAAGGGCAATACATCGCAAAGTTTCCCTCCCTCACGCACATCGGACTATCGGAAAACGAATTCGCGGTCCTGGCCTTGGCGGAAGCGTTGGGGATGGAAGTGCCAGCACGCGAACTCGTCGAAAAGACGGAGTTCGCCGGCATTCCGGAAGAGTTCAACACCATGTCCACAGGCAAGGTGCTGCTGGTCCGCCGCTTCGACCGCGGCGCTGACGGCGCGCGCGTGCATATGGAGGACTTCGCGCAGGTCTTCGGCCGCTATCCGTCCGAGAAATACACTGGCGCGGCATATCACAATATCGCTGCAGCGCTCACCAGCGGCGTCTCCTTCGATTCGGCAATCGAGTTTGTTCGGCGTCTCGCACTCACCGCGATCACTGGAAACGGGGATATGCATCTCAAGAATTGGTCGCTGCTTTACCCCGGGGATGGACGGACACCAACGCTGTCGCCTGTCTATGACGTGCTCTCAACAATTCCCTACATTCCGAAGGACGGGCTGGCCCTAAGCCTCGCTGGAGAAAAATCTTTCAAGGCGTTGACTCCAGAACGCTGGCGCAATTTCGCGAACCGCAGCCGTCTTCCGGAAGGAGCGGTGGTGACCGCCGTAGCCGAGATCGCGGCTGCCGTGCGGGACAAGTGGTCAGTTCTTCCAGAGCGCGACGTTGTGCCTGCGCAGGTCCTCGCGCGGATCGACGCACATATCGATGAAATGGCACCCGTCCTTGACCCCTAAGATTAGCAGATCGTGAAATGCACATCATTCGATCCTGGCATCGTAAAAGAGACGTTTGACGAATGCGCTCCCTTACGGATTTCCTGGCTGGCCTTCCGGGCATCATGCCCATCAAGACGCGACGGCTCGTTCTCGAAGGTGACCTCCTGTCCGCCGCCGAGCGCAGCGACATTCGCTCGCGCGACAGGTCGTTTCTCGACCTCGTCTTGGAAGTCGGCCCCGATGCAGCGGCAGCAATCCTGGCCGCATACAAGGACGGGCGTCTGCCGATGAAGAAGGGTAAAAAACTAGTGGATGCTCCGGCCGCAGAGGAATACCTGGCGCGCGCCGACGAGCTCAGGACGCAAATCGCGGAACGAGAACGACGAGAGCGCGCGGTCAAAGACCCTTCGTTGATTACAGAAAGCGATCTTACCAACCATCGCCTCATCGACAGTGTTTTTATCGCGAATATCGGAACCGGATCAGCCTCAATGGTGCTGGCGGGCACTACCGTGCACAAGCACGTGATCGGCTATCGAAGCAACAGCGGGAAGAGTACGGGTTGGGCCGTACGGTTTGACTGGATCGGCTCCGATGGCCAGAAACGGCATTCCGAAACGATTCCACCCGAGGCCGACAATCGGCGTAACGATCCGGACCGAAACTGGGGTCTTTACGAGTAGCTGCGAATCTCGTGGCTCCTCAATCAGAACAGCCCGGCCGGGGTGTCGCACTACTTTTCGTTTTGCCTGCGCCGCTCCAAGACCGTATTGGCGTGTCGCTCGTATACGGCCGGGATGCCATCCACGAGAATTCTGCCAAGCCAAAGCTCGTCTTCGCCATCCGTGTACAAGTACGGATCAACCGCATCGAGTATCGCGATCAACAAGCTCCACCGCCGGTCGGACGTTGCGGACGGAAATGCCGCAAACAATGCGCGGACGTTGGCGAGCTCCCGCTGGAAAGCAATGGCCTCGAAGGCGGCATGTCTTACCTCCCGAGAGCTGTCGTGCTCAGCTAGAGAACCAAGAGCTTGCTCAATCTCCGAGGTGGCGATGTATTTCGCGACCTCGCAGGCCGCCTTGCGTTCGGCGGCCGAACCTCGCATCCGCTCGATGAGGATACTCTTGACTGCCGCTGCGTCGAGCCAGCGTAATGTCCGGCCGGCGGCGCGCCGCAGTGAAGCGCGGTCGATCGCAAGCGCGGCGTCTACAAGCCTCTCGGCGGCGGTCTCCGGCGCAACGCGTACAAGGAGCCTGCACAGTTGCCGTTCGAGCGCCGGCTGAGAGCGAAGTCCGAGTTCAATTGCCTCAACTGCCCGCGTGGCATCAAACGTTGCCAGGCCTTCGATGGCTCGATGGGACTGTGTCACAACTGTTGGACGAGCCGCGAAAGCCTTGTCTAGAATCTGCTCTCGAATCGCCGGCTCCTCCGATTCCGCTGCGATGTCATAAGGACCGTCGCGCAAGAAGTGGCCGCGACGGCAACGATCAACTGCCGCACGAACACTCAGCGTCCTCGTTGTGGGGCTACTGTACAATGCGCGGATAGCGAGGTCGTCGCTGTCGGTGCGATTGGCCGCGTTCCGGCTCAGAAGCCAGTGTCCGATCAACTCGAGTCCTCGATCCCCGATGCCAATCAAGGCATTCAAGCCCCAGCTCGCATTCTTGTCAGTGTGCAGGAGGCCTTGAGCGAGCTGTGCAAACTCATCAGATGAATCACCAAGTGTGCAAAGCGCCATGCAGGCATAAGCCGCAACCCGGCCCTCTGGTTTCACGCGCTTGAGCACAGCGCGCACTTCCGGAATCAGATCTGTGTCATCACTGAGCCAGGCGACCGTCAGCGCCGGCAGGAGGGCTTCCTCGGTCGATGCGACATCCCGCAAAACTTCGAGTGCTTGCTTGGTAAGGGACTTCGACACCGGCCCGTCATGAGCGCGAAGCTCAGCGAGATAAACCGATACAGCGGTCACGCCGCTATTCTGGATCGTCTCAACCAAAGCTGCGTCAGCGCCCAGTGCGGCCAGTGCGAACGTAGCTTCGTAGAATTCCCTGTACAGGTCTGATTCGAGATTGCCATTGCCATCCTGCGGGACCGGCCGGCGCGCAAGCATAGCCAGACGTTCAACAATGCCGGGGTTGGCGCGTACGAATGCCCAATTTAGCCCGCCATGGCGAACCCAGAAATGCTCAGACTCCAGTTCCCGCATGATCAGTGTTGCAATGCCGTCGCCGCCCATGAGGATCAGAAGCCGACGCGCGCCTTCCCGGATGCCATCGCGATAGTTGCTGTTGGTGCGCAAGCGGCTGCAGGCAACTGCCACAATCATCTGCTCAAGTTCACCTCCGGCCTCGGCCTCAAGGATTGCGAGAAGACCGGGGTGCGTGAGGCCGCCAAGCAGCTCCAACGAATGAGAAAGCCAGTTCGGTTCGCCCGTGACCGCTTCGTCAAGACGCTCCCGCAACTCCCGCTCCAGGGTGCGAAGCAGAAGCCGAAGCGTAGCAACATCCATATCGTCCGGTCGGTCCGCGAAGAGAAGTTCGATCACGCGGCGGCCCTTGGAATCGGATTCTGCCAGGCTGCGGATACGTTTGAGCGTCAACTCCGGCTGCGCACGCATGAGCACCGGGAGCCATTCGTTTCGGGACATATATCGCTCGGACTCATCAACCTCGACGAGGCGATCGATCGCGGCTTGCGGATCAAGGATCGAAAGTGCAGCCAGCGCCGCGCCGTTTGCAAAATCCTGCGAGCGTGACAAATTCGAAATCACGAAATCCAGCTTTGTCCGGTCAACGAAACGCGCGATGCAATAGAGCAGGCTGCGAGGCTTGCTGGCCGAAACTTTCACCATAAGCGCGTCCCCGACCTCCTTCCAGATCCCAGGCGCATTGGCGTGCTCCAATCCATTGAGAAGATAAGCGAGTTCCGAAACGCGCTCCTTTTCCGCGTCGGCGGCCAAGATGCGGTTGCGAAGCCAACTCGGATCTCGCTCCACTCCAGCACGCAGTGCTGCGAAGCTCGCCTGATAGTCGCCGTGCCGTGAAGCATCCGTCTTGTCGTCCAATGCGTCCAAGCGCTGTTGGTGTATCGTCCAGAGCCGGTCGAGAAGCAGAGGGTCGGGCGCAGTCGTCAGCGCTGCGATGGCGACGCTCTGCCGTTGCTTAGTTGGCGCGTTCAGCAGAAGCCCTATCACCGCCGCCAGGTCGACGTTCTCCTGCGAGGCAAGATTGGCGAAAGCCTTGCCGATCAGGCCGATTTGATACCAAGATTCCGGTTCCGAGACGCGGGCATTCAATCGCTCCAGGAGGATGGGAACGGCCCGTTGAGCGAGTGTTGGCAGATGATGGGTATAAAGGTCTTCGCCGTAGCTGCCGAATTCACGACTGCCTTCCAGCATCGCGACAAGCTGACTGGGTGCGTCAGGCTTGTTGGGATCGGCAGCCAAGAGCCACAGTGTATCCATCGGCAGATAGCCGAGCCGCCTGCGAATATGTCGATTGTCCGTGTCATCTTGACGGGTCAGGAATGTTCCAAGAGCGTCAGTTGACAACTGATTGCGTTCAACTCGATGTACCAGTGATTTTGCAACGGCCCAATTAAGCAGACGGTCGTGGGAAAATAGGACTTCGCCATTCGCCGTGCTGCGCAGCCAGCCGGCACCGACCAATCGAGTCAATGCGTCGTCGCTGTCGAGGCCGATGTCACGCCACTGGGGCCTGGGCAGCGGGTACGGTCTCGCCTCGCTCGCATTGGCCGCGAGCGCCATGACGATCCCTTCATCGCCAGGGCGTCCTTTTGCGGCGATCCGTTGCCAGAAGCCTCCAAAGATCTCGTATTCGCTGCGCGGCGCGCTTTGAATGGACGAATAGGGAAGTTCGACAAAGAGGCCGGCCAGAATGGGATTGCGGAGGAGCCGCTTGAGGTCTGATGGAAGGTCGGCCCAGCGCCGCCCGGTTTGTTTCAGAAGGGCATCGAGCTCGTCGACCGAAAAGTCGGAAACGAGGTGGAGATGAATGGCGTCGCCATCCGTTACCGCAAGTGACCGCGCGACCGCATCCGGAGCAGTCAAGACGAGCCGCATATCCCAATCTGTCCAGTCCTGCCTGACGAGATGACGGGCAAAGTCGATGTCCTGAATATCATCCACAGCGATGATCAGTCGGGAGCCGCACGCATTCGGTGCGATCTCGCGCAAGAAGAGCGAGACGGCAACGAGCGTCTTGTCGGATGTATTGCCAAGGCCTGTTTGCCATAGATCGCGAGCTGCTCGCGCCAGCACGTCTTCGGTCGTAGTAGCGCCCGATATCAGTGTGGCCGGTTGGCCCTCTTGAGCGAATGTTTGCAGTAGCCGGCCGAGTTGCCACGACTTGCCGGCACCGCTTTGTCCCGCGATCACCAGAATCTGTTTGTCCTGCGGCCAATGCGGAGCGGATCTTACATCACGGCTTGGTTGGTATTTCAGGGGCGCGAGGCGACGACGCGTCAAAGCGCTCATCGTTTCGCCAAGAAGCGCCGCCTTTCGCAGCCTTTCTGGGTTGAGGCCGACATGTCGAAGCATCGCATCGATTGCATTGGCATCAAGTCGCACTTCGCCCTTGCTCAACCGCTCGATCAGGACGCCGACCAGATGCTCACGAACTTTCCGCTCATCTCCAAGGTTGTCTGCGTACCGTCGTAAGAGCGCTTCTATTGCCTCTGCGCGCCCAACGCCATCGTTGCCAAATTCCATGTCGAAGTGCGACAAGAGATGAAAAACGCGATCCGCCTCATCGGCTGACGGCTCAGCGCCTGCACTTCGCGTCACTGCAGCGAGGTGATCGAAGAATTCCCGATGGGTGCCGACAAAATCCGTTCCAAAGTTCTTCCGTTCGACATCATCGAGTTCGCTCGGTGCTGCAATGCCTTTCACGTCAGCAAGAAAGGAATTCAATTCTTCCAGGCGACCCGCCCGGCCGTCAGTTACGAAGCGGTAGCAGCCAATCGCGGGGGGCGACGGTGGCACGGCCTTTCGGAGATCGCGAAGGACAGATTGTATGTCCGAGACCGCCCATGTACCGCCGCGCCGCGTTTTGTACTGCTCTACGAGGTAGGTCCCGGAAGCCTCCGCACGTGCATCGCCCCCGCTGCGAGGCTCCAGCACAAGACATGCTTCCTCGATCTGCTGGCCATCCAAGCTGCCCGACAAAGCGATGTCCGCCAGCCAACCGAGATGTTGGATGATCTGGTAGAGAAAACCGTTGATTGCGGCCGGCCCGCCTGCTTGCGCCATTCATGTCGTCCGCTGTCACAAGCCGGAACCGTGGGTTCCACCTCGCAGCTTGTCAGTATACGCAGATTGCGTATATGCGCAATCTGCGTATATAACGCTGGCATGCCGATTTCTGTCGAAGAATTGCACGATTTGCTTGGGCGGCCTCGAACCGATGACGTTGCCAAGACCCTGAAGGAATGGCGCGCCCATCACGGATATTCCCAAGCGGAGGCCGCGGCTCAGCTCGGGATTTCCGTCAGGACTCTGCAAGGGTGGGAGGCGGGGCGACCGATGCCGTACCCGACATTGCTTCAGCGCGCTGTCGATACCACTGCGCCAGCCCATGATCAGCAAGGACTTGCACAATCTCAGTTCCCCCGAGAGTTTGCCGGGTTTGTCGACTTCATCGGCGCCTCCGATATTGACAGCGCCCTTCGCAAACTGCGTCAGAAACTGGAAGCGCTGTCCCCATCGATTCGCTCGCTTTTCGGGGACCGGTTCTATTTTCATGATCAATGGGATCGCTTCACTGACGGATCGCCTGCCTTTCATCTCGATCTCGCCGACTTGCAGGCCGTGAGAGCGGCATCGCTGATTGCCGGTATCAACAGAATCCGGAGCACGCTGTCGCCGCAAGGTCAAACGCGACTGCGCTCCATGGTGATAGATAACCTGAAGCCTGATCGCGATATTCGCCAGATCGAACACGAGATCCGGTGCTTCATGCATTTCTCACGAAAACAGTGCACCGTGGTCTTCGCCGATCTCGAGGGGATAGGAAATTTTGATCTCATTGTTGACAGCCCGACCGGGCCGATCGAGGTTGAATGCAAGACCGTGACCGAAGATACGGGCTCGCAGATCAAGGTCGAACTGAACGTTGATCTATCCGAGACATTCCGCACTTGCGTCCTGAAAAGCCCTCCGGTGGAAGGGACGGGTCTGTTCGTTCTAACTTTCAAAAGGCCGACCGCAGAATGCAGACATCTCGCCCGTCACCTCAAGGAAGCCCTTGGCGGGAACACCGCGACAGCATTTGACGGTCAGGATTTCTCGCTGCAGTTCGTCGCCAAGCCGGCTTGGCAGGCGTTGCTGGACGCCGGACAAAACGATGAACTGCGGCGGCAAATTCTGGCCGATCCCGAGATCGGAGACGAGGCTCGTTGCATCGTCAAGGCCCAGAATCATCTTTTTGGCTTGGTCCTGCGCCCTCACAAGCCAACCACTTTGAGTCAACGCGTCATCAAGATTATCAAAGAAGCCGCGGACCAATGCTCGCGTCAGAATCCCTGTATCGTGTGGCTGCATTTCGTTGGCCTTGCCGAACGGGATTTCGTGGCATTAGCCGAGTTTTCTTCGGATGGAAAAGGTACGGGCTTGAATGCGTTGGTTGCCAACGCGCTTCATCCCGACGCAAGCCCCACCGACCGGACTCACGTCGAACGAATCCGTTTCAGTGCAAGTCCCGATGCGTTAAGTCGTCACCCAGCGTTTGACTCGAATCTGCTGCTCAGTCGGGCAGTGTCCGTCGGCGGTACAACATACGATGTGCCGAATCCGTACTGCCGAACACCGCCCATCGTCGATATCTAACGCCCCACCACTTTGGCCGTTCTAGATATTACGATAGTGTCGCCCGGCTATTGCCTAACGTCCTCAGCTGTCACCTGTCGAATAAGCGCATCGTTGCGACCCGGAGCTTCGCAAACTCCTGTTCCACCAATTCGGGCGTGAACCAAGAATCGGGATCGAGCCAGCCGGCATTGGCAAACAAACCGAAGATCGGCAGCGCCACGCGACGAAGCGCCGCGAAATAGTCATCGCGCAGGTCGGACCAAGGCAGCGTTACTGTCTTGACGAAGCGATCATCAGTGACTTTGACCGGACTGACGACGCGCGTCGTATCCCACATCAGCATGCGCCCAGCCAGGCCTCGCCAGTCCATGCGCACGATGACCTGTTGTACGCCGGGAATCTCCTGGCCGAGCAGGCGCGCATGGGCCAGCAACGAATGCAGCTTCACCAGAATCTGCAATGGTGAGAGGTGGGGCGCGCCACCTTGCCTCGAGGTCGCGTAATCCTCGTGGTATGACTCCGCCGTGACGGCAATACCGCAGTCGTAAATTCGCCAGTAGTCGAAAGCGCCGGTCAGGACGCCCGTGTGCTCCAGACGCATGCCTTCCAGAAAGCCATGCTCCGTGCTGAGCAAGCTTCCCGTCCGGATCTGGGGCGCGCGTTCAGGTACCGTCAAAGGCAGGAAGGACGCCCATCCAGTGTACGCGTAACGATGCATCGCGATCGATACGCGGTCATTCACGCCGCGGACGTTCTCGATATCGATTGGCTCGCCGTCCGCGTTGACAAGCACGTAGCCCAGCAAGGAAAACTGCTGGCCGGCTGCGCGAATACGCGCCTGCTCCTTCGATTCGACCAGCCCGGCAAGCGCCTCCGTCTGCGCGGCAAAGTCCTGCGCGGCGGCCTCGACAGCAGCCAACAGGAGATCACGGCTGCGGGTGCTCGGCTGCGAGGGGTGCGCGATCGATTGCCGCAGAATCTTGCCGAGCAAATCCGAGCGCTGCGACAGGCAGCGTTCGAGCAATGTATTCCAATCATCCGCGTGCTTGATTTGCACACTCTCCGGACCTGCGGCTCGAATATAAATCTCGCCTTGCCGGACACCAACGCGCCGTCCCTTGTCGTCCTGAGGGCCGTCAGTCACCGCGATCACCGGCCGGATGCCATGAGATGGCACGATGACAACAGGGTAGAGTACGCCAGCGTGATCGGCTTGCTCGACCCGGACCTGAATGCGCGGATCAAGATAACGCTTCACGATTGCCGATATCGCATCCTGACTGAATAATGACGGATCCAGCGCCGTTGCGCCTTGAGGTTCGCGTGTCGTGTCGTCCACCCCGAAGATTAGGTAGCCGCCACCGTGGTTGGAGAGCGCCGCAATGTGGCGCGCGAGCTTTGCTCTGACCTCGGGCTGCGAGGTGTCCATCCAGGCCTTGTATTCGACCCCGAGGTCTTCGCTTTTTCCGGCGATCAGCTCTGACAGGTCGGAACCTGGCATCTATTTGCCTTCTGTTTGAGTGCCCCGCAGACGCGGGCGTCGTCAGATATCTATGAAAGCCGGCGTGGCACCATGATTTCCGTGACGCGGCGCTCCGACGGCACGACCGTGAGGTAGCCGATCGTGATCGGCACCGGGGTCTTGTCGGGCCAGAACGTACCGGCCATCTTCGTGCTCCGGATGCCCGAATAGACCGAGACCCCGAGCCCGTCCAGCGACTTCAGCATCGCGTCCATCTCTCTGTTATAGGCGAGCTTGTCGGAAAACGACGCCTCGGCGCCGATATCGCCAACGTCGCGGAGATAGTCGAAAAGCGTCGCGGCGATTTCTTTCGCTTCCGGCGGCAGCGAGTCGTCCGCATGCAGCAGAGTGGCTTCCGAGGCGTCGGCGAGACGGCCGAGAGCATCACCGTCGCCGACGAGCGTCACGGACAGGCGTACGTGATCGGGAAACTGCGCCTCTAGCCGCTCGCGATTCCCGGCCAGCAACTCGTCCAGCAGCCGGTGCACCGTGGCGATGAAGGCCGGGTCTTGGAAGATATCTTGGTTCTCGTAGCCGAGCCCTTTGGCCAGCGCCCGACGGGTCGTGATGCTGGCGGACTTCCCCGCCTCGACGCGTTGAATGGTGCGGACATCGAGCTCGGCAGAAGCCGCGACGGCCTCCTGCGACCAATTCGACGCTTCGCGAATGCATTTCACCCAGAAGCCGAGGGTCTTCGGGTCGAGCGCTGTCAGCGTTGCTGGGTCCATGGATGAGCCTTTCCGTTGGATGCTGACCAACCTGACATCGCCACTGCACTTTCGACACGACAGGATCCCGACAGTATGCCGTCACGCTGCCGCAAGTGCTCGTTCCCAAACTAGCCTTCCCAATCCCCTCCGCAAGCGAAACGCGTTGCACATCTTCCTCGAACGTTTTGAAAATCGGCCGGAGCGCCGTGCAGACAACGGACCGGTGGAGACTGCTACAACGACAAAAATATATGCCGTGTCAGGGGTTTGATCCTTATGGCGTCTTCCTTCGGATCGGGCTGTTGGCCGCGCTGAAGCCCTGCTTCGCAGGTCTTCACCCTTCGGGCTTCCATCCCTGACGCCGCGCGCTCGCGGAACCGGTCAGCGCCATTCGGCCAGCCTGTGCGCTATGAACGGCCGCGATAAGAGAGTGAGAGTGCCGGCAGGGTTGGCCGTGACGGGTTGGAAGTCGCGGGAGAGGCTCGCGTCGCCCGTCGCGGAGACTCGCTATGTCGAGACATGCTGTTCGAGCGCGCGCCAGCGAGAGTCGAGCAAACCTCTATGACGAAATCACCGACAAGATCATCGGCGAGCTGGAGGCCGGCCGCGTGCCATGGGTCCAGCCTTGGGGAACGGCTGCAGCGAAAGCGCCGCTCGCCATGCCGAAGAACGCCGCCACAGGCCGGCAATATTCGGGGATCAATGTGCTGATTCTCTGGGGCGCCGTAGTCGCCCATGGCTATCCTGGTCAGAGCTGGCTTACGTTTCGCCAGGCGCTCTCGCTCGGCGGCAACGTTCGAAAGGGTGAGCACGGCACGACCGTCGTCTATGCTGACCGCTTCGTGCCGGACGACGAGAAGAAGCGCGCGCGTGAGACCGGCGAAGAAGCCGCCACTATCCCGTTCCTGAAACGGTTCACCGTCTTCAATGCGGCGCAGTGCGACGGCCTGCCCAATGACGTGGCGATCGTCGCGCCGCCGCCTCCGCCGGGCCTGATCGAGCCCCGGGTCGAGGCGCTGATCCGGGCCACCGGCGTCGACTTTCGGATCGGCGGCAATCGCGCCTACTACGCGCCGGACGCCGACTTTGTCATGGTACCGCCGCCGCACGTTTATTTTGAGCCGATCAACTGGCATCGCACGGCTCTGCACGAACTTGGTCACGCCGCCGGCCATGCCTCGCGGCTTGGCCGCGATCTCACCGGCACCTTCGGCACCAAGAAATATGCGTTCGAAGAGTTGGTAGCTGAAATGAACGCGGCCTTCTGCTGCGCCTCACTCGGCATCGTGCCGACCGTCCGGCACGCCGATTACATCGGCTCCTGGCTAGACGTGATACGCGAGGACAATCGCGCCGTCGTCCGCGCCGCGTCGCAGGCTAGCAAGGCGGCCGATTGGATTCTCGGCTTTCTGCCGCCCGACGACCAGGCCCAATGCGTCATCGACAGGAGGGCGGCATGATCCTCCTGACCGCCGAACTGCGCGAGCGTTTGCTCGCCAATGGCCGTGAGCCCGACGTCGACCACGTTCCTGTGGTCAAGTTCTTCAACCCGCTCGGTGCGGGAGTCTGGCTTGCGACCGAGCTCGACGCTGACGGCGATACTCTCTTCGGTCTGATCGATCTCGGCGAAGCCGAACTGGGGTCGTTCAGCCTGGCAGAGATGACGGCGATCCGTCTGTCGCTCGGCATGGGAATCGAGCGCGACATTCTCTTCGATGGCATGGTCCCGATTTCGGTCTGGGTCGAGGCCGCACGGCGGACCGGCGGCATCCGGGAGGCGGAGCGGGTCCTCTATGGCGCGGCGCGGGCCAAGCGGAAGTGGGAGTGACGCGCCTCTCCATCGTTACCTTGTGATGGCGCCGAAAGAAGAGAGGCAGAGGGCTGCGCCGGTTTTCGCGGCGGGTTGGAGGTCGAGAGAGCGTCTCTCGGCTGCCCGCCGCGGAGACTACCCCGATGGCCACTGCCGTTCAGAAGATCACCCTGTCGTCCTCACGCGATATTCCTTTCAACAAGCTGGTACTCAGCCAATCGAACGTCCGCCGTGTGAAGGCCGGCGTCTCCATCGAGGAGCTGGCCGAGGACATCGCTCGGCGTACCTTGCTCCAAAGCCTCAACGTCCGGCCGGTCCTGAACGCCGAAGGTGCCGAGACCGGCATGTTCGAGATCCCAGCCGGCGGGCGTCGCTATCGCGCGCTTGAGCTGCTGGTGAAGCAGAAACGCCTGGCCAAGAGCGCGCCGGTGCCTTGCGTCGTGCGCGATCCCACGACGGAGATTCTCGCCGAGGACGACTCGCTCGCCGAGAACATCCAGCGCGCGCCGCTTCACCCGCTCGACCAATTCCGTGCCTTCCAGGCAATGCGCGAGAAAGGTCAGACCGAGGAAGACATCGCCGCTGCCTTCTTCACCTCCGTCAACGTGGTGAAGCAGCGCCTGCGCCTCGCCGCGGTCTCGCCCGAGTTGCTCGACGTCTATGCCGATGACGGCATGTCGCTCGAGCAGTTGATGGCCTTCACCGTCACCACTGATCATGGCCGCCAGTTGCAGGTCTGGCAGGCTATCTCCGGCTCTTGGCAGAAAGAGCCGTATCAGATCCGCCGCATGCTGACAGAGAAGACGGTGCGCGCTTCCGACCGGCGCGCCGTGTTTGTCGGCCTCAAGGCCTACGAGGCGGCCGGCGGCGTGGTGCTGCGCGACCTTTTCCAGTCCGACGACGGCGGTTGGTTGGAGGAAGTCGCTCTGCTCGATAGCCTGGTCGCCGAGAAGTTGAAGGCAGAGGCGGAAACGATCGCTGCCGAAGGCTGGAAGTGGATCGAGGTCGCCGCGACCGATTTCCCCTATGGCCACACCCGGGGCTTGCGCGAGCTGGACGGCGTGTCCGCTGATCTCACGGACGAAGAGCAGACAACCATCGAGGCGCTCACCACCGAATATGCCAGGCTTGAAGCCGAGTATGACAGCGTGGACGAACTGCCCGACGAGGTTGATCAGCGACTTGGCGAGATCGAGACGGCTATCGCCGCCTTCGACGATCGACCCGTCACTTACCCGCCGGCCGATGTTGCTCGCGCGGGCGCGTTCGTCGGCATCGACGCCGAAGGCAGGCTGTCGGTCGATCGAGGCTATGTGCGGCCGGAGGACGAAGTGCGTGTGGTCGAGCCGGGGCAGGGCGACGACGGCGAATCAGCCGCCTCGGTTGATCCAGACGGCGCGGAGCGCTCGGTGCCGGTCGTCCAGCGCGCCGTCATCACCGTCGGGGGCCAGGTCGTGGAGCCCGAGGACGACGATGATGATGCGATCAAACCGCTGCCCGACCGTCTGCTGACCGAACTCACGGCGGAGCGCACGCTGGCGCTGCGTAACAAGTTGGCGACCATGCCTTCGGTCGCCTTCCAGGCGGTGCTGCACAAGTTCTGCCTCGATGTCTTTTCCCGCTATTTCTCCTATGGGACGGCGATGGAGATCTCCGTGCGCAGCGCCAGCTTCCCGGTGCGGGCGGAGGGGCTGAAGAACACGCCGGCGGCTAAAGCGATCGACGCGCGCCACAAGACCTGGGAGGAGCGGATGCCGAAGGACAAGGCGGACCTCTGGGATTGGCTCACCGGCCTGACCGGCGACGAGCAGGCGGCACTCTTTGCACACTGCGCCTCGTTCGGCGTCAACGCGCTGTACGAGAAGGGCGACCGTTACGGCGGCGGCGTCACGCCGCACACCGTCGAGCAGCGCATCAGGGAGGCTGATCGCATCGCCAAAGCCGTCGATCTCGACATGGCGGAAGACGGTTGGCGTCCGACCGTCGAGAACTATCTCGGCCGGGTGCCGAAGCGCCGCATCGTGGAAGCGGTGCGGGAAGGCGCCGGCGAGCGGGCCGCCCAGCTCATCGACCATCTGAAGAAGGGCGACATGGCCAAGGAGGCCGAACGCCTCCTGGCCGAGACCGGCTGGCTGCCCGAGCCTCTGAGAATGGCCGACGCCGACCACGCGGCGACCGTCCACACCACGGAGCCCGAGCGCGATGACGCGGCGCTGCCGGAATTCCTCGCGGGCGACGACGAGGAAGCTCCGACCGACGAACCGGACGAGCCGCACATGATCGCTGCCGAGTAGAAAGATAGGCTGGGGCGACGAATGTCGCCCCAGCCTATTCTTATGCGCTGCGGGCCACCCGCGGCTGCACCCGCAGGCCATCGATCCAGATCGCGATCCTGCCGGCGGCGACGAGACCTGACGTCTCCGCCACGAACCGCCGTACCGCCCGCGTGCTGCTTACCTGGAAGCGATGTCGATAGCCCTGGGCTACGGCGCGATCGGTAAAGCCTTTCAAGGCAGCACGCCCTGCCGCTTCCTGGATCTCAAACTGAACCGTCCACCGCGTGCGTCGCGGCCGAACATCGTCGAGCACTTCGACGCTGATGCGGTGCTTACTGCCGCTGCGAACGGTTACGGGTTCGATCTTCTTGCTGGGAAATTTTAGAATCTGAGCCATCAAATCGTCCTTCATTGTACGAAGCGGTTCGATGGTCTTGTCGGGGCTCGTGAACCGCATGCCGAGACCCGCCCCGCGCAAAAGCACGGGGGCAGGTCAGCGGCAGCCTGTTGACCAGGCCATTCAGCTCTTGAGGCTCGCGCCACAAGCGGTTCTTGCCGCGCAATGCGCAGCGACCCTGACACAGCACAGGTAGTGGCCCGCCCAGAACGTTTCAAGGCATCGGGCGGAGAGTGAGAGGCAGGCCGGGACGGGTTTGAGCCGGTGCGGTCGAGAGAGAGCGCGGCCGGCTCGTCCGCTCCCGCTCTCCTTAAGGATCCCCTCATGACCGATCTTTCCCCGATCGCGGCCAACCCGGCCGCGCCGATCTCGCCTGTCCGCGCTCGCGAGGGCGCCAGGGCCTTCATCGCTGCGGCGGAGCAACTCCTCCCGCATCTTGAGAAGGGCCGGCGCATCGACGCCGCGATCCTGCGCGCCGCCATGGAAACCGCCTTCGGTGCATCCGATGCGACGGGCGCCTGGGATTGGAAGATGGCCTATGACGCCTGTGAGGCTGCCACTGTCCTGTTCTTGCGCAAGTACGGAAGGGCGCTGTTCCGCAAAGCCGATTCTCCGGCTTCACTGCTTTCCGCATTGACGAAAGTCGCCGGCCTTCTCCCAACCCACACGCGCCGCTCGGCCGAAAGCGAGACTTTCCAGCAATTCTCGACGCCGATCCCGCTGGGCCTGGCTGCGCTGACCGCGGCCGCCATCACGCCGGCGGATCGCGTGCTGGAGCCGTCCGCAGGTACTGGGCTGCTCGCTATCCTGGCGGAGATCGCCGGCGGCAGCCTCGTGCTGAACGAGCTGGCCGAGACCCGGGCTATGTTGCTCTCTTCTCTCTTTCCGGCCGTCCCTGTCACGCGCTTCGACGCGGCCCAAATCGACGATCACCTGGATCCTGCGATCGTCCCGAGCATCGTACTGATGAACCCGCCGTTCTCGGCGATGGCGAATGTGTCCGGTCGCATGGCCGACACTGCGTACCGTCACATCGCCTCCGCCCTGGCGCGTCTCGCCGATGGTGGCCGGCTGGTAGCGATCACCGGCGCAAACTTCTCACCCGAAGCCTCAGCCTGGCGCGACGCCTTCGTCCGATTGCAGGAACGCGGCCGCGTGGTGTTCACCGCTGCGATCAACGGCGCGGTCTATGCCAAGCACGGCACCACGATCGGGACGCGCCTGACCGTCATCGACAAGGCGCCGGCAGACGACCGCCACACATTCCCGGACTCGCCGGGGATCGCGCCCGACATTGCGACGCTTCTCCGCTGGATCGGCGAGCGCGTGCCGGCGCGCCTGACCGTCGGATCGAACAGCGCACTTCCCGCGTCGGTCTCGCCGGCACCTCGCACCGTGCGCGGCTATCTCGCACGGTCTGCTGCACGTTCGGCTGAGGCGTCGGTCGCTGATCCCGAAGCCGTCGACCTCGTCTATGAGACGATCGACTGGACGCCGCCCGAGGGCGCGCGTCTCAGCGACGCCATTTACGAGGAATACCAGCTCCAATCGATCCGGCTCCCAGGCGCGCAGGCGCACCCGACCAAGCTGGTGCAGTCGGCCGCGATGGCCTCGGTCGCGCCGCCGAAGCCGAGCTATCGGCCACGCCTACCTGCGAACCTCGTCAGTGACGGCATCCTGTCCGACGCCCAGCTCGAGACGCTGATCTATGCCGGCGAGGCGCATGGCGACTATCTGGCGGGCGCACGGACAGTTGACGAAACCTTCGATCTCGTCACGGCCGCGCGCGACGACGCGCCGAACGCCATTCGTTTCCGTCGCGGTTTCATGCTCGGCGATGGCACCGGCGCCGGCAAGGGTCGCCAGTCCGCCGGCATCATCCTCGACAACTGGCTGAAGGGCCGGCGCAAGGCGGTCTGGATCTCGAAGTCCGACAAGTTGCTCGAGGACGCCCAGCGCGACTGGTCGGCGCTCGGCATGGAGCGTCTGCTCGTCACACCGCTCTCGCGCTTCGCGCAAGGGCGCCCGATCTTTCTCTCCGAAGGTATCCTATTTTTAACCTACGCTACGCTGCGGTCCGACGACCGCGGCGAGAAGCTTTCCCGCGTCCGGCAAATCGTTGAATGGTTGGGCTCCGACTTCGATGGAGTCATCATTTTCGACGAGAGCCATGCCATGCAGAATGCTGGCGGCGGGAAGGGCGAGCGGCGAGATGTAGCGCCCTCGCAGCAGGGCCGTGCGGGCCTGCGCCTGCAGCACGCGCTGCCGAACGCCCGGATCGTCTATGTCTCGGCAACCGGCGCGACCACCGTCCACAATCTTGCCTATGCCCAGCGGCTCGGCTTGTGGGGCGGCGAGGAATTTCCGTTCGCCACTCGCGCGGAGTTCGTGCAGGCGATCGAGGACGGTGGCGTCGCGGCAATGGAGGTTCTGGCGCGCGACCTGCGTGCGCTCGGTCTCTACAGCGCCCGCTCGCTCTCTTATGACGGTGTCGAGTATGAACTGGTCGAGCACCAACTCACCGACGAGCAGCGCCGGATCTATGACGCCTATGCTGGCGCATTCAGCGTCATCCACAATCACCTCGAGGCGGCGATGCAGGCCGCCAACATCACCGGCGAGACCGGCACGCTGAACCGCCAGGCCAAGTCGGCCGCCCGCTCGGCCTTCGAGAGCGCAAAACAGCGCTTCTTCGGCCATCTGCTCACCAGCATGAAGACGCCGACCCTGGTCCGCTCCATCGAGCGGGACCTGGCCCACGGCCATGCCGCGGTCATCCAGATCGTCTCGACTGGCGAGGCGCTCATGGAACGACGGCTAGCCGAGATTCCGACCGAAGAATGGAACGACGTCCGCGTCGACATCACGCCGCGCGAATACGTGCTTGATTACCTCGCCCATTCCTTCCCGGTGCAGCTCTACGAGCCCTTCACCGATAGCGAGGGCAATCTCTCGTCCCGCCCCGTCTTCCGCGACGGCCAGCCGGTCGAGAGCCGCGAGGCCGTCGCCCACCGGGGCGAGCTGATCGAACGGCTCGCTTCGCTTCCGCCTGTTCCCGGGGCGCTCGACCAGATCGTGCAGCGTTTCGGCACGGACCTTGTGGCGGAAGTCACGGGGCGTTCGCGGCGCGTGGTGCGCAGGGGTGACCGCCTCGCCGTCGAGAACCGGGCCGCTTCCGCCAATCTCGCAGAAACCGCCGCCTTCATGGATGACGCAAAGCGCGTGCTCGTCTTCTCGGACGCCGGCGGTACCGGGCGCAGCTATCACGCCGAGCTGTCGGCACAGAATCGCAGACTTCGGGTCCACTATTTGCTCGAACCCGGCTGGAAGGCCGACGCCGCGATCCAGGGCCTCGGTCGGACGAATCGCACCAACCAGGCACAGCCACCGCTCTTCCGGCCGATCGCCACCGACGTGAAGGCGGAGAAGCGCTTCCTCTCGACCATTGCCCGCCGCCTCGACACGCTGGGGGCGATCACGCGCGGCCAGCGCCAGACCGGCGGCCAGGGCCTGTTCCGGCCCGAGGACAATCTGGAAAGCCACTACGCCCGAGATGCGCTGCGCCAGCTGTATCTGCTACTTGTACGCGGCAAGGTCGAAGGCTGCTCGCTCCAGATGTTCGAGGACGCCACTGGCCTCAAGCTGACGGATGAGAGCGGCATCAAGGACGAATTGCCGCCGATCACCACGTTCCTCAATCGCTTGCTGGCGCTCACCATCAACTTGCAGGGCGTCCTGTTCACGGCGTTTGAGCAGTTGCTGAACACCAAGGTCGAGGGCGCGATCGCCGGCGGGGTCTACGACGTCGGGCTCGAAACGCTCCAGGCCGAGAGCTTCGTCGTCACTGACCGGCGCACGATCTACACGCATCCCGCCACCGGCGCGGAGACGCGTCTCCTCACCATCACCGAGCGCCGGCGCAATCGCCCGTTAACGCTGGATCAAGTGCTCGATTATCTGGCCGATGCTCGGGCTGTGCTACTCGTCAACGAACGCTCGGGCCGCGCCGCGGTGCAGATCCCTGCGCCGAGCTTCATGCTCGATGACGGCGAGATCGAAACTCGCGTGCGGCTGATCCGGCCGATGGAGCACCATTATGCTTCCCAGAAAATGATGGACGAGAGCCACTGGCAGGCGGCCGCGCGCGAGGCGTTCGCCGCCGCATGGACCGGCGAAGTCACTGATGTGCCGGAGTTCGCCGAGAGCACGCGCCACATCGTCGCCGGCCTATTGCTGCCGATCTGGAAGCGGCTCCCGAACGATTCGACGCGGGTCTATCGGCTTCAGACCGACGAGGGCGAGCGCATCATCGGCCGCAGGGTCTCGCCAGCCTGGGCGGCGAACGCCTCGATGATCGGGACCACGGCCCTCACACGGGAGGCGGCGTTCGCGGCCCTGATGGAAGGGAGGACGGTCCTTGACCTCGGAGAGGATCTACAGCTCCGCCGCGTGCGCGTGATGGGCGCCCACCGGATCGAGCTGTCCGGCTTCACCGACACGATGCGCGACCGGCTGCGCGCCTACGGCCTCTTCAGCGAGATCATCTCGTGGAAGCTGCGCATGTTCGTTCCCACAGATGCGACCGGTGTTGCCGTGTTGGCGAAGGTGATCGACCATTATCCGGTCGAGCGCGTCGGCGAGCGGGAGGCCGCCTGATGGCCCGCTACGACGCTTCCGAATTGGCCCGCCGTCTTGCGCGTGACGCCGAGGCAGTGTGCCGACATTATCTCTCCGCAGGACGGCGACAAGGCGGCTACTGGCTTGTCGGCGATGTGCGCAACACCCCCGGCCGCTCGATGTTCGTGCGGCTCAAGGAGTCCGCGAAAGGACCCGCTGGCAAATGGACTGACGCCGCCACCTCCGAGCATGGTGATTTGCTCGACGTGATCCGAGAAAGCTGCGGACTGGTCGACTTCAAGGACGTCGCCAACGAAGCGCGCTCCTTCCTCAGTTTGCCGCGTCCCGACCCTGAGCCCAAGGTGAATCGCGTCCGGCCGCCGAAATCGACCGTACCCGCGGGATCGCCGGATGCGGCAAGACGGCTTTTCGCGATGTCGGAACCGATCGAGGGTACCCTCGTAGAAGCGTATCTCCGTAGTCGCGGCATTACGGCTTTGCACGGAACCGGAAGCCTGCGCTTCCATCCACGTTGCTATTATCGGCCGGACGAGCACTCCCCGACCGAGATATGGCCGGCGATGATCGCCGCCGTCACGGACCTCTCGGGCCGCGTGACTGGCGCGCATCGTAGCTGGCTCGATCCGGGCGGCTTCAGCGAAGCCAATCTCGGCAAGGCGCCGATCGACACGCCGCGACGGGCGATGGGCGATTTGCTCGGACATGCGGTTCGCTTCGGTGTGGCGGGCGAGGTGATGGCGGCCGGTGAGGGCATCGAGACGATGCTGTCGCTTCGGTGCGTTCTGCCCACCATGCCAATGGTGGCGGCGCTCTCGGCAGCGCACCTGTCCTCCATCCTGTTCCCGGACACGCTCCGCCGGCTCTACATCGCGCGTGACGATGATCCCGCTGGTGATGGCGCCATGGCGACCTTGATCGACCGGACGCAGGCGGCCGGTATCGAGGCGATCGTGATCTCGCCACGGCTTGGCGACTTCAATGAAGATCTCCGCCTGCTCGGGATCGACAGCCTTCGCACTATCAGTCGGACACAGATCGCGGCGCAGGACGTTGCACGCTTCATGGAGCTGGCGGCATAGCCGGAACGGGATGAGGGGCGACGCAGCCGCTTCTCACTCCGAGGCCGATGGGCCTGCTTCCCTCGGCGCCGGAAGGGACCGCACCCACGGCCTTCTGAGAGGGCGATCGGGCGGCAAGCGGCCCGGACCGGCAACCTCGGGGGCCGACTATTTTCCGTCGGCGGCAAAGCCGCCTTTACATCGCGAGGCAAAATAGTCGCCCCCCTTCGGTCCTCCGCTCCGCTTCGGCCCTTCGCTGCGCTACGGGTGCAAGTCCGGTCCGCCCGCCGCTTTCGTCGCCATGAAGGCCGCGATGGGCGCGGCCAATCCGACGAGGATAGCCGTAATGATCACCGACCATGACGACGATTTCGAGCCGCAGCAAAACTCATCCGCGACCGACCAAGTCCTCCAGGAACTCCAGCTCTACGGCCACCGGCCCTTCCACGATGAGCCCGATCCCCGGCCGCTTCCCGAAGCACAAATCCTCGCTGGCAGCATCTCCGACATCTTCGACGCCCTCGTGGTGGCGCTGTCCGACACCCGCCTCGAACCCGACCTCGAAAACCTGCTCTGGTCGACGGTGAACGTCTTCCATCGTGCCATCGACAAGATCGAGCGCGAGCTCGACGATAACGAGCTGGCCCAGCAGCGGTCGCAGCGGGAGCAGGACGGGAGCGAGATCAAATCCGTCGAGCTGGAGCGCCTGACAGCAGAGGGCCAAACGCTGATTGAGCGACGCAACGCCTTCGAGCTGATGCGCGACCAGGCCGCCGAGTACTTCGAGCGCTATACCCATTCAGCGTGGCGTCCGCGGAACGGATCGAAGGTCAATCACCGTCATCTCACGGCAGCGATGATCGACAGCCGCGACTTCCTGGCCGCGAAGAAGCGCGCCGACAACCAGGTGCTTATGCCCGCAGGGCCAAAGGTGGCACTCACCGGCGGCCTCGACTTCAACGATCACCGGCTGATCTGGAACAAGCTCGACCAGGTCCACGCCAAGCATCCGGACATGGTTCTGCTTCACGGCGGATCGCCCAAGGGCGCGGAATTGATCGCCGCCAAATGGGCCGACAACCGCAAAGTCCCGCAGATCGCCTTCAAGCCAGACTGGACGAAGCATAACAAGGCCGCGCCGTTCAAGCGCAACGATGCGATGCTCGACGTGCTGCCGATCGGCGTGATGCACTTCCCGGGCACCGGGATCCAGGACAACCTCGCCGACAAGGCCAAGAAGCTCGGCATTCCGGTCTGGCGGTTTGGAACACGCGGCGCTTAGGCGCCGCCATCTTCCGCCTTCAATCCTCCGGATAGACAGAAGAATTCAAGGGCGCTGGCGCCAGAACTGAGTGCTGTAATTGTTCAGGTCGCGGGTATGAGTATCGACCGTGGCCTGGAATGTTTCCGGGATCGTGTCTCCGTCACCACCGTCTCTAAAGTAGTCCCTCACCGAGTAGAGCGCTCCTCTCATCAGGTGCTCCCACGTTTGATACAACTTGGTCTGTCGATCCTGCTCCTGTTTGGCAGCGCTCGGCTTCCGCTTGGGGACGGGGATCGTATAGTCGGGACGTAGATCCACGTCATGGATGAAGGTTATGCTGCCGAGCGTCCACTCGTCATCAACGGTCCGGCGCCACCGATAGCTCACTCTGACACTTAGGCGTTTGTCGAAGTGATAAGGCGGCATGATCTGGTCATCGACGTAGAAGAGCTGCCCTTCCTTTTGTTCCGTTTCCATTCGGCGCTTCATAGCGTCGACCGCGAAGGATAGGTCATGACCCGCGCGTCGGAGGGCGTCTGCTGTTCTTGCGCGCTTTCCTGGTGCCTTAGCCTGGCGTTGTTCCGTCAACGCCTGTTCGAAGTAGTGGAGCTTTCTTGCAATGTAGGGTCCGCAGCTCGTGAGACGGAGACGATGCAGATCACCCAATTGCTCCTTGCCGACCGCTTGGTCGATAAGCCTGTCCAGCTCGTTGGTATCGACCGCCGCGAGAGCATCTTGCTGATCGCGGGGGATATTGATCTCTCCCATACCGGTATCCTCGTTTTGCCTGTTGGGCTCGAATGATCGTGACCACCTCGGTGCCGCAGAGGCTGACCGGAAGTCAGGGACCGTCAAGAATCGCAATTCCTCGATAAGACAATATCAGGACAATTCTTGTAGATCGTGGGCGTTCTTCTTTACGGCGGTGATCGTCAATGCCTGTGCGTTGCCCTGCGGGCCGCGCTTTCGGCTGCGCCGGAACCACGGCGTTGCCGTGTTTCCGCCATTCGGCTTCAATCGCTAACGCGGCAAGGCGGCGGATTGCCCATATCCGCGATTGGACCCATTCAGTCCGAAACGCCGGTAACGGCGATCCGTGCAGCGCGCGCATAGAAGGCCAACTCGGTATCGCTCCCGGTCAGCCTTTCGAGTTGAAGCGGTTGCAGGCGACCGGCAGGTACGAATGCTAGCGCTACCGGGCGATGACAAACTTCAAATGCTTGACATCTTCAGCCGGCTTGCGCTCGGCAGGTTCTGGTTGTCATGACGCCTGCTGCGGCTTGACAGGCGCTAGCGCTTTCGAGAAATGGTCACCCACAAATTCTGTGGACGCCAGTGCCAATGATCAGGTCCGAACTCGTCGAGCGTATCGCCGGCCGAAATCCGCGCCTTTATCAGCGGGACGTCGAGAACATTGTAGATGCAATCTTGGGCGAGGTCGTCGCTGCGCTCGCGCGCGGCGACCGGGTTGAGCTTCGCGGATTCGGAGTGTTTTCTGCCACGCAACGGCGGGCGCGCATCAGCAGAAATCCGCGAACGGGCGCGCTCGTGCGAGTCGACGAGAAGCGCCTTCCGCGCTTCAAGGCCAGCAAGGAAATGCACCAGCGACTGAACAGTGACGCGGGACCGAAAGGCGACAACTTTGCCGTCCAAGACAGTCCAAGAGCGTCTGGGCAGTCTAACAGGCCAGGCTGAGTCCGGTGTGGTGAAGAAGCAACGTTAATTTTGTTTTCGCAAACGTAACTGCCATTGACGCTCCACAAATCTCAATGAACGAGGCACTCTGAGGTCGGCGCCGGGGCTGGACTACATTGCGTCTTAATGAATTATTTCCCGGGGAGCCGCGGATCTCATCTGCGGTTCCATTTTGTTTCGTGAATGTCTTTGAGAAGATGTCGATGGCCATCCAGGATTTAAGTGACGCGAGCGTCCTTAAACTCTACGAAAATATTCGGCAGCAAGTTGCGGCCGATCTGCGCCTAGGCAGCAAACATCGTCTGTTGGGCGAGACTGCGAAACGAGAAGCGCTGCGCCTTGAGGAAGAACTGAAGCGCCGTCGAGTTCCGTACACCCCCATCAGTTGGGGCTGACGCTCGATCCAAATGAAGCCGGCGCGAGCCGCCACGACGCGTGATCAATCTGATGAGGATTGAATCCGTCCTTACCTAACCCTATTTGACAGGAATATTCGGCACTCGGCCAGGTATCAAACGCAGCCCAGATTCTCTTTCACTCAGCGCTCGCGTGCCTGGATTTCATCGCCTACGCCGCGCAATCTCGTCAGCGACTGCGCTCGTGGCGCGCACCAGCCGCTCATGCAGAGTCTCGAACATGTCGAGAATCTCATCATTAGGTTCATTCCTGCCTTCTTCGATAGCCTCGGCAACCAGTTCGTCTAGCGGCGTCCCCTTCAATTGACCCTTATCGAGAAGGTGTTCAAACAGACCGTCGCTATCGGGCTGCGGCTGGATGCGGCCGTCGGAGTCGCACCAAACGCCGAATGTCTGGTGCCTCATAACGGCTTGCTCAACCATCTCCGCCTCCAGTGGGATCAGCGTACCCCACGCCTCGTCCTCCTCATCGACGAATCCTGCCACGTACATCTGTTGCTCATCAGCGTCCTCATCGCGAGGGCGGAAGAACGGCGTGAGGACGATGTGAGGGGATTCTGCCATAACAATCTCTCCAGGGGGCAAGCACCAGTTGCATTGGTACATGGCAGCATCAGGGCCTGTGCCGACACGCCGGATCATCCAAAAGCTGCAAACTGTGCGAGCGGCTGTCGGCGCCCCATTAACAATTTGTTCTCTCAACCATCGATTTTGCAGGTAAATTATTCTGGCGTGCGACCTGATCGAATTGGTCAACTTCTGTCGTCTCCCGTGGTCGTGGTTATGCCCACCTGTTCATGAGCACGAATTCGACCCTTCCAGCGATGAAGGAACCGAGCATCGCGGAGGCCTGGTACGAGTCCCACGGGATTTCCGCTCGCGATCACAGGTGTCTCCGCTATACTCGTGCGCGCGCCGTGGTGGTGGTGGAAGGCGCGACCGTCAGACCTCTATCTCACGGAGCCCTCCGCCATGATCATCGTTGGACCGCTGCTCGTCATCACCGGCATTGGCTTCCTTTGCTGGCTGCTGTTCACCCTTGCTGTCTTTGCCCTCCCGTTTTTCGTTGGCCTCACGACCGGCATCTGGGCCTTTCATACCGGTGCCGGTGTGCTCGGCTGCATTGCCGTGGGTCTCGGCGCGGCCGGCGCGACCTTCGGCATCGGCCAGCTTGCGCTCGCCTATGTGCCGTGGACCTGGCTTCGAATGCTGATCGTCGTTCTCTACGTCGCGCCCGCCACTGTCGCCGGTTACAGCGCCACGCATGGAATCGCGCTAATCGCGATGCCTGCACCGATCTGGCAGACGATATTTGCTGTCGTGGGAGCCATTGCCGCCAGCATCGCGGCGTTCGTCCGCATCACTGGAAAGACCGCACCCGGACCTGCCGGTTAATGGTAGCGGACTGTAGCTTCACATTGAGGGCGGGACTGGATCAAATATCCGGAACGCATGCGGCCCTCGTCGCCGAGTTGAATGAGGTCGATCTGGCTGACGAAGCTCGAGCGATCGTCGCAAGGGCCAGCTTCGTCATGTCATCATGGAGGCATGGACCAAGCGGTGTCGTCTGAAGGATATGGCCAACAACAAACGTGAACGGGCCGTCCCGCCGAGGTGCGATCACGAGCGCCAAATCCGTCCGTTGCTGACAGGAGAGGGGGCCTGCCACCATCGAACTCACTCGCCGGACTCTCGGTGCTGTCGAAATCGCCGGGTTCTCCCTGATTGCCAGCTCTGTCAGGCCGAGGCGCACCGAACGGCCTCTTTGATGGATTGATCTGGCCGAAGGCCGGCTGAAGCCTCGATCGCCTAAGGCGCAACAGCGGCGTCGCAACTTTCTTCCCCTGCCGGCTGCGCCGTCATTCCTCGCGCGAGACAAGAAAGTTCCTCCTTTGCTGTCGAGCCCCTGCGGGGTGCGCCGTCGATCGCCTCCGGCCTGTCGATCACCATCGAGGCCGCAAGGTGCGGGCTCGGAAAACAGAGATCAAGGAGAACTTCCATGGCGACCATCGGCACCTTCAAGAAGACCGGCAACAACGAGTTCACCGGCGAAATCGTGACCCTCTCGCTCCAGGCCAAGAACGTCCGGATTGTCCCCGAGACCAACCGCTCCGGTGAGAACAGCCCCAGCCACCGCGTCTATGTTGGCCGGGTTGAGATCGGCGCCGCCTGGGCCAAGCGCTCCAACGAGGGCCGCGACTATCTCGGCCTCAAGCTCGACGATCCGAGCTTCACTGCTCCGATCTTCGCCAATCTCTTCGACGACGAGGAGGGCGATGGCCACAGCCTGATCTGGTCCCGCCCCAACGGTCGGCGCAGCGACTGAGACGCGTACAATGCCCCGCCCGGTTGGTCCGGGCGGGGCATCACCCTCCCCGAGGAGTGCCGCGCGGGCTTTCAATGAACGGCGACGGAGTAGTTGGGGACGGCGGAATAGATCCTGGTCAGCGGCGGCGGGCTCGTCACGGTTTGATTGGCCGCGTTTCGTTGGCCTTCAATGCGCTCGACGATGTTCGGCCAGCTCAATTTCTCAAGTCGTCAAGTGGCCCGCTTTCCGCGTAGCGTGCCGCGCGCTTTCTTCTGCAAGAGATCCGCTGCTTCGACTCCTAACTCACGGGCAAGTCGATCGAGCACGTCGATGCTGGCCGCATACCGGCAGCGCTCGAGTGAACTGATGTAACCGCGATCGATCTCGGCGCGATGGGCAAGCTCCTCCTGAGACAGGCCTGCGGCCTGCCGGTGCTTTCTCAAATTGCGCGCCAGAATCTCCCGTATCTCCATGGTAGATGAGAGAGGTCTATTGAAGAGTATTTCACCACGGAGTATTCTCTACAATCGGGCAGACCCCAATGATCGAAGCTGTCGATGTGCCTCAAAGCCCGAACCGGATGCATGATGAACGGTTGGCGATCAGCGCGGGGGTCCGACGGTACGGACTCCGTACCGCCGAGGGCGTCAGCAGGATGCCGAACCGGGTTGCGATTTCGTGCCGGGCGTGTTCAGCGGGCGCCGATTCACGATTTAGAGAGCGCCGGTGCCTTACGAGCCATCGTTCGCCACCTGCGGGCACACCGTGATGCGGCCTATGCATCACGGTCTGGGTCGCGCGACATTTCGCGTGTTGCAAAGTTCCCGCCGTCAAATGAATGTCCGGCATTGCTTTGATGCTGGGGGAGATGATTGCAATGAACGTACCACCATTTCAGGATCGCCCGCCACAAACCGATCGCGTGAACGCCTACGACGAGAAACATCTTGCAATCTACGTTCGGTTGCTAATGGCCGAAGAAGAGGGCGCCGATTGGCGTGAGGTCGTTGAAGCGCTCTTCGGTCTTGATCCCGCGCGAGAACCCGATCGTGCCAAAATCGTCCATGACAGCCATCTGGCCCGCGCGCGATGGATGACGGACGCCGGATATCAGCATTTGTTGGAACCACCGATGCAGTGAGCTGCTCCTGTCACGCAAGTTGCGATCACGCGTGATGCAACTTCGAGGTCTAGCTTGCCGACCCCTCTTTTCTGATCGTGCCGTGGCCTTCGCTGGGGAGCGCGGAACGTGAAGAAGCAAGAGGACACACCATGCCCACACAGTATTGGCGCTCGCCGGAGACGATTGAACGCCTAAATCGTCTCGAACGCCCGGGCTTCGCCCTCGAGTTCCTTCGCCGCAACGCTGACTACCGCCGCGACTTCGCCCGTACACAGCGCCAGATCACACGCGAGGGTGCTGATCCCGAGACTGTCCGTTCCGAGCTCGCACGTCGTTGGAGGTTACGGTGTCGCCCATGACCCCGCCTCTCCCGTTGGACTTGAACCCACCCTATGGCTGCCCCAGGTATCGCCGGGAACTGTGATCCTGGAGCCGGCGCCTTCCGGCTTCGAAACCACCACACCCGTCGATCGTAACGTCCTTGGGCAGCCGCTCATCGAGCGGACCGATGCCGACGGACGCGAGCTGGTGATCGCAGACGGATCAGGCGAGCTTCACTTGCGCCTGCAAGACGAGCAGGCCGCGCGACGTCCTGCCGTGCTCGTGCCGCTCGATAGCATGGGCGAACTGCGGCTCGAGGTCGCGCTAAACTTCGTTCGTCGTCTTGGGGACCAGCGTATCGGTCTTCTGCCGGCGGCTCTGCGGTTGACGTCGTTTCAGAAGCGGCGATTGATTCAGCTCCTTCACGCCTTCGACGTCCACGACCTAGGTGGTGGCCCGCGCGACGTGGCTGCGAAGGTGCTGGCCTCCGATCACGCCCAGCGTCGTTCGGTCGAGTGGAAGGATTCGCATGCTCGCCGTAAGGCGAACCGCCTCATTCACGAGTCGATAGCCTTGGTCGAGCGAGGTTATCTAAAACTCCTGCGCGGTTTCTGACGCGCGCGTCAATCTTCTACGTAATCCGCTGCAATCACACCGATCGCGCCGCGCCCGCTGGCAATGCCTCAGCTCGCCTTGTCGCGAACGTAGGGGGACACGCACCGGCAAATATTTTCGTCCACCCCCAACGCCTGAACTCTCCGCCACTCTGGCCCCGACATGCCGCGACTTGGCCGCGGCGCTTCGAGGCAAGACGGAGATATCCCATGCTCGACCGGACCGCGCAGCTTACCACGCGCTACGTGCGCACCCCCGAGGCCGCGCGCCTCCTTGGCCTCTCGCCGCGTACGCTGGAGAAATACCGCTGCCATGGCAACGGCCCGACCTTCCGCAAGCTCGGCGGCCGCGTCGTCTACGCCATCGGCGATCTCGAAGCCTGGGCAGATCAGGCCGCCTGCACGTCAACGTCGGACCCTCGCTACGTCGAGGCCCGCGCCGCCGGCAATGCGCATCGCTAAGGCAACGCTCGCCCATGTCGTCGCGCCGCCTCATTGTGCCCAGCGAGCGAAGCAAGCTCGACCCGTTCGTTGTCGCCACGAGCGACGCCAGCCCGCGCGATCAGCGCGACCTGATGGAGCGGCCATTCTTCTCGCTTGCCAAGGCCAAGCGCACGAAGCCCATTCTCTACCAGGCCGGCGACGTCCGCGTCGAAGTCTATGCGGTTCCCGAGCATGGCATGGCGTCGATTTGGGACGCCGACGTGCTGATTTGGGCGGCCAGCCAGATCGTCGAGGCTGAAAACCTTGGTCTGAAGACCTCGCGCTTTCTGCGCTTCACGCCATACCAGCTTCTGACCGCAATCCGCCGGCAAACCGGGGCGCGCGACTACAAGCTGCTCAAGGGGGCACTGGCCCGCCTCCAGGCGACCGTCATCCGCACCAGCATCCGGCAGGGCGAACATTGGCGGCGTCACCAATTCTCCTGGATCAACGAATGGGAGGAATGCGCGAGGGCCGACGGTCGCGTCGAAGGCATGGAGTTCGTCCTCCCCGACTGGTTTTATCGTGGCGTCATCGATCGCTCCCTCGTTCTCACGATCGACCCGGCGTACTTCAGCCTGACCGGCGGGATCGAGCGCTGGCTGTACCGCGTCGCGCGCAAGCATGCCGGCCGCCAACCGATGGGTTGGCTGTTCGAGGTCGCGCATCTTCACGAGAAATCCGGCAGCCTCGCCAAGCTCGCTGACTTCGCCTTTGATCTCCGCCGGATCGCTGCCCGTCAACCGCTGCCGGGCTACCGCCTGAGCATCGAGCGCACCGATCGCAACGAGCTACTGCGTATCCTGCCAGGTAAGTCATCCACAGCCCCTGTGGATGGTGCTGTGAATCAGCTCGGGACTTCGGGCGTGCGCGCTATCGGGACTTCGGGCGTGCCGGTATCGGGATTTCGGGAGTGCAAACCACAGCTAACGCTTTGGCAAGACGCGACGATCCCGGGCCGTAACTTAGAGTCTAACTTAGAATCTAACTGTTGTAGTGGGCCGGTGCGTGTTGCGGATAACACCGCCGCGAGCGATGAGCCGCCAACCACGCACTCAAGCGAACAATCCCTGCCTCCTCCCGACCACAAGCCGGGAGGCAAGCGATGATTGTCGCGGTGCTCAACCAGAAGGGCGGTGTCGGCAAGACCACGCTCGCCCTGCACCTCGCAGGCGAATGGGCGCTGCGCGGAAAGCGCGTGACGCTGATCGATGCCGACCCGCAGGGCTCAGCACTCGACTGGTCGCAGCAACGGGCGCGGGAGAACGTCGCGCGGCTGTTCGGCGTCGTTGGTCTTGCGCGCGACACGCTCCATCGCGAGGCGCCGGAGATCGCGCGCGCTGCCGATCACGTCGTCATTGACGGGCCACCGCGCGTCGCCGGACTGATGCGCTCGGCACTGCTGGCGGCCGACCTCGTGCTGATCCCCGTGCAGCCCTCGCCGTTCGACGGCTGGGCGTCCGCCGAGATGCTGGATCTGCTGCGCGAGGCCCGTATCTATCGTCCGCAGCTCGCCGCCCGCTTTGTGCTCAATCGCTGCGGCGCACGCACGATGATCGCCCGCGAGACGGCGGAAACACTCGCCGAGCATGATCCGCCGGTGCTCGCGAGCACCATCGGTCAGCGCGTCGTCTTCGCCGATGCCGCCCAGTCCGGCCGGCTCGTCTTCGAATTTGCCGATGAGAGCCCCGCTGCCCGCGAGATCGTCGCGCTCGCCTCTGAAGTTGCGAGGTTCGCGCCATGAGCGAGCGTTCCACCAAACGCGGCTTCGCGTCCAGGCCGGGCGATGCCGAAAGCTGGATCAAGGCCAGCGATACGTCGCCGCGCCGCACGGATGATGCAGACGCGTTCACCGCGCGTCTGACCATCGACGTCACGCCCGCGCTACGCGGTCGCATCAAGGTCGCCGCATTCCAGCGCGGTGTCACCGTCGCCGACATGCTGCGCGAGCTGCTGGCGCGCGAGTTCCCCACCGATACCGGAGAGCCGTCATGAACGACAATGAGGCCTTGCCGCCACGTGCCGTGCCGTCCTCGCATCGGCGCAGGGTTGCGCTCACGCATGTCGAACTGACCTGGATCGAGAAGCGAATCGAGCACTGGCTGCGCTTCGGCCGTCGCACTGAAGAGAAGATTCTCGACCGTCGCCGCAGCGTCTCAAGCTTTGCGCCCGACAGCATTTTCGGCTTCGTCCGCTGGGCCTCCAACGACTATGGCACCGTGGTCTCGCGCATGGACATCGTTCGTGCCGTGGAGAATGGCCAGCGCTATCAGACGCTGCCTTTCGTGCGTCCCGGCGGCGAGATCCTGCTGCGCGTCGATAGCTGGCCGAAGGTCGAGCGCGTGTTGCAGGCGGTCGATGCCATTGAGGCACTCGCCATCGATCCGGCCGACGCCGCCCCCGAATACTGGCGGCATCTCCACAACCGCCTCGCCGCCGGCCATGTGCCACGCGCCTACACGCGCGAGCAGCATGTCGCCTGGCTCAAGCGCCGGAGTGTCACGCCATGACCCGCTTCGGCTACCTCATGATGACATACATCATAATGCTCGCCGGCTGCGGCGCAGTGTTCGTTCATCCCGCGCCGCGATTGATCTGGAACGCCACAGCAAGCACGCCGACGGGGCTCTATGCGCTACATCCCATCGGTGAACTGCACGCGCTCGACCTAGTCGTGGTGCGGCTCCCAGAGGCGATCGCGAACTTCCTTGCCGAGGGCGGCTTCCTGCCAAAGGGCGTGCCGCTGCTGAAGCATGTGATGGCGCTGCCCGGACAGACCGTGTGCCGGTCCGGCGACACCGTCACCGTCGATGCTGTCGATGTCGGCGCCGCGCAGGATCGCGATCATCTCGGCCGTCCGCTGCCGCGTTGGAGCGGTTGCACCACGCTTGAGCCGGGCGAGGTCTTCCTCATGAACCCGACCGTCCCGGACAGCCTGGACGGACGCTATTTCGGCTCGCTGCCAGCGAGCTCGATCATCGCGCGCGCCGTCCCGCTTTGGACGGATGAGGCCGGCGACGGCCGTTTCGTCTGGCGTGCCGCCACCCATTGACCCGCTTCACAACCCAGCAAGCAAGGAGGTTTCCATGACGCAAATCGGCCAGTTCACCCGCGAGAAATCCGGATTCACCGGGCGCATTGAAACGCTGTTCTTCGAGCGAATTCTCACCCTCGTCCCGGCCGAATCCTCAGATGCCGAAAACGCGCCGGACTACCGAATCCGCCTCGGCGATGGCGAAGGTCCGGAGATCGGCGCTGGCTGGAAGCGCACCGGCGAAAAGGCGGGCGAGTACGTTTCGCTGGTCATCGACGATCCCACGCTATCGCGCCCGATCCGCGCCAATCTCTTCCAGTCGAGCGACGACAAATCGATCTGGACGCTGAACTGGAATCGTCAGCCCAAGCGCGCCGAGCGGGACTGATCGCATGCAGGATCCCGTCGCGTGTGCTGGCTGCAAGGCGCATCAGAGCTCGATCTCCTTGTTCGTGTCGTCTCCTCGCCTGATCCCCCTCAAGCATCAGTCGGCGGTCGCGCGCGGCCGTCAACGGCGACCGCGGGTTGGCGCACGGAGCACGCCTTCGACGGGCACGAGCACTGCGGCTTGCTCAAGCTACGGCGGAGACCTAGCAGGCTTTGCCATTATCCTGCTTGCCGGCCTGTTGGTGATGGGTGGGTCAACGGTGGCGGCGCAGGCGGCACCAATCCAACGTCAGCAGGTGAGCGAGCGCTATGCCACTCTTGTGGCGGAAGCCGCGCAGCGCTTCGGCATTCCGGTGGACTGGATCCGCGCAGTTATGAGGATCGAAAGCGGTGGCGATCGGCGCGCTGTGTCACCCAAAGGCGCGCTCGGCTTGATGCAACTCATGCCCAAGACCTGGACGGAGATGCGCGTGCGCTACGGCCTCGGACACGATCCCTTCGATCCGCACGACAACATCTTTGCGGGCGCCGCTTTCCTTCGCGAACTGCACGACCGCTACGGCTCGCCGGGATTCCTTGCGGCCTACAATGCTGGTCCCGGCCGCTATGAAGATTACCGCGACCGACATCGTCCGCTGCCCGCCGAGACCGTCGCCTACGTTGCTGCCATCGTCCCTTTTGTCGATGTGGAGAGCACGCCAGGACCTCTCCTCGTCGTGGCCTCTTCGCGTTCATCCTGGACGCGGGCTCCGCTGTTTTTCACCCGCGCTGACGGACTGTCTTCCACGACACGAGCGGCATCTGATCGACCGGCGACCGACAAGCCGGCTGCGGTTCCCGTGCACGATCTCTCGGCCATTGCACCGCAGTCGAATGGCCTATTCGTCGCACTCTCGACAACGGGAGGATCGCGATGACTGCACGTTGTCATCAGCATGAACACAAGGATCGACGCTCGCCCGTCTGCGTCCTTGCTGCGGAGGTCTGGCTATTGGTCGCGCGATGGCAGCTTACCACCGCCATCGGCCGCGAAGCGGAGGGGTGCGATAATAACGTGCTGATAGTATATGGGCGATGCCTTCGGCCCGCGCTCTACTCGTCGCTTCGCTCCTCACCGAGCCACCCTATGGGTGTCTCGGCCCTACGGGTAACGATCGCTATCGCAAGCGCTCGCAAACAGTGGAGGCTTCGCAAGTCAACCGCCAGGTCGCGGCGGCTCGTTCGCAATGAATCGGCCGCCAGCCGACGTGTTTTGTCGCAAATCGCCGCGAGTGCCGAAAGTCTGTTGGCTTGGAAGTTGAGCCCTGGGAACCAGCGACCGGAACGATGGCGAGATAAAAGGCCGCAATGTGCGGCTCGGTCGGTCGGTTGTTCTTGCTTTCTTTTTTTGCTGATCCGGCAATGTGTGGCTTCGACACGCAATGTGCGCGCGACCATCAACTCATTGCACGGATTCTCAAATTCGCACATTGCCGAGGCTAGCCATGGCTGAGGAGAAGGAATTTCAGCCTCGGCCCGGCCGCATCCGCTCCTCGCGGAGCCAGCGAGCCAAGCCGTTCATCGCCCAGGCGCTCGCGGCTGCGCAGCGCGCCGGCGGCGGCGTGTCGCGATCTGGCCGTCTCGCGAGTCATCGTCACTCGCGCTTCGGCCGCGGCCGGGTTGCCAGCGAACGGGCGAACCGTCAGCTTACCGGCCGCTCACGTCTGGTGACCATCAAGACCCGGGTCGTCCGTCATTCAGTGCGTTCCGCGCCGCTCGCCGCGCATCTCGGCTATCTCCGGCGCGAGGGCGTCACCCGGGACGGGGAGAAGGCCCACCTGTTCGACCCCGAGACCGACGATGCCGATCCCAAGGCTTTCGCCGAGCGCTGCCAGAATGACCGGCACCATTTCCGCTTCATCGTCTCGCCGGAGGACGCAGCCGATATGGCCGACCTCAAAGGTTTCGCCTGCGAACTGGTTGGCCAGATGGAGAAGGATCTCGGCACCAAGCTCGACTGGGTTGCGGTCGATCATTGGAATACCCAGCATCCGCACGTCCACATCCTCGTGCGTGGGGTTACGGAGGACGGCCAGGACCTCGTGATCTCGCGCGCCTACATCAAGGAGGGCATGCGTGCCCGCGCGCAGGACTTGGTTACACAAGAACTCGGCCTGCGCTCCGATCTCGACATCCGCCGCTCGCTCGAGCATCAGGTCGACGCCGAACGCTGGACCCAGCTCGATCGCCAGCTTGTTCGCGACGCAGGCCGGCACGGCGTCATCGACCTTGCGCCCGATCCGGCCCAGCAGCCCGATCAGTTCCATGCGCTGAAGGTTGGCCGGCTGCGGCGCCTCGAGGGCCTTGGCCTTGCGCATCAACTCGGGCCGGGTCAATGGGTCATGGACGAGGCCGCTGAGACGACCTTGCGCGAGCTTGGCGATCGCGGCGACATCATCAAACGCATTCACCGTAGCCTGACTGAACGCGGCATCGAGCGCGGGACTGCGAGTTACGTGTTGGCCGGCGAAAGCCTCGACGTCCCCGTGATCGGACGCCTCGTCGATCGCGGTCTCGACGACGAGCTCAAGGGGACTGCCTATGCCGTCGTCGACGGCGTCGATGGCCGTACCCACCATATCAGGCTCGCCGATCTTGATGCTGCCGGCGACAGTGCACCAGGCTCGATCGTCGAACTCCGCAAATTCGATGATGCGCGAGGACAGCGTCGCCTGGCGCTGGCCGTTCGCTCCGATCTTTCGATCGAAGCGCAGGTGATGGCGAGTGGCGCGACATGGCTCGACCGACAGGCGGTCGCGCGCGATCCGGTGGCACTTGGCCAGGCTGGCTTCGGCGCCGAGGTGCGGCAAGCCATGGAACGGCGGGCCGAGCAGCTGATCGAGCAAGGTTTTGCTGAGCGCCAGGCACGCGGATTGGTGTTTTCGAAGAACCTCGTGGCCACGCTGCGCCGCCGGGAGGTGGAAGCTCTTGGTCAGCAGGTCGCGGCCGAGACGGGCCAACCATACAATCCGTCGGTCACCGGCGATTATGTCGCTGGGACCTATCGACAGCGCTTCGTGCTCGCCTCCGGTCGATTTGCCATGATCGACGACGGCCTCGGCTTCCAGCTCGTGCCCTGGACCCCCTCACTCGAAAAGCAACTCGGTCGCCATGTCTCCGGCGTCGCCCGCGACCACGGTGGCGTCGACTGGGGTTTTGGGCGCAGCCGCGGGCTCGGCCTGTGAGCGATCCCAGCAATCACCGAATTCATGAAAGGGGCCCGCCATGTCCGCGACCAAGATCCTCTGGGGGCAGGTTATCACTGTCTTAGTGATCGTCTTGTTGACGATCTGGACCGCAACGGAATGGACGGCGTGGCAGCTCGGCTTCCAATCTCAACTCGGGCAACCCTGGTTCGAACTGCTCGGTTTTCCGATCTACCTTCCGCCTGCCTTCTTCTGGTGGTGGTATGCCTACGATGCCTATGCGCCGCACGTATTCATCGAGGGTGCCTATATCGCAGCATCCGGCGGCATCATCGCCGCGGCGGTTGCGATCGGCATGTCGGTCTGGCGCGCCCGCGAAGCCCAAAATGCCGAGACCTATGGCTCTGCACGATGGGCCGAGGCGAAGGAGATCGCGCAGGCCGGCCTGCTCGGGCCTGATGGCGTGGTTCTCGGCCGGTTCGAACGCGCCTATCTCCGCCATGATGGACCGGAGCACGTCCTGTGCTTCGCTCCCACGAGATCGGGCAAGGGCGTCGGCCTCGTCATCCCGTCGCTGCTGACCTGGCCGGGATCGGCGATCGTCCACGACATCAAGGGTGAGAACTGGCAGCTGACCGCTGGCTTTCGTGCGGGGCATGGCCGGGTTCTTCTGTTCGATCCGACCAATGCGAAGTCGTCAGCCTACAACCCGTTGCTGGAAGTGCGGCACGGCGAGTGGGAGGTGCGAGATGTCCAGAATATCGCCGACATTCTTGTCGACCCCGAGGGCAGCCTCGAGAAGCGGAACCATTGGGAGAAGACCAGCCACGCGCTTCTGGTCGGTGCCATCCTCCACGTCCTCTATGCCGAGGAGGACAAGACCCTCGCCGGCGTTGCGGCCTTCCTATCCGATCCCAAGCGGCCGATCGAATCGACGCTCGCTGCGATGATGCGGACGGCGCATCTCGGTGAGGCCGGTGTCCATCCCGTCGTCGCCTCCGCCGCGCGAGAACTCTTGAACAAATCCGGTAATGAACGCTCCGGTGTCCTCAGCACGGCGATGTCGTTCCTCGGTCTCTATCGGGATCCCGTGGTGGCGGAGGTGACGCGTCGCTGCGACTGGCGGATCGCCGACATCGTCGGCGCAGAGCGAGCGACCACGCTTTACCTTGTGGTGCCGCCATCGGACATTAACCGCACCAAGCCGCTGATCCGGCTGATCCTCAACCAGATCGGCCGCCGCTTGACCGAGGATCTGATGGCCAAGGCAGGCCGGCACCGGCTCCTCCTGATGCTCGACGAATTCCCCGCGCTCGGCCGGCTCGACTTCTTTGAGTCGGCGCTCGCCTTCATGGCAGGTTACGGCATCAAGAGCTTCCTGATCGCCCAGTCGCTGAACCAGATCGAGAAGGCCTATGGGCCGAACAATTCGATCCTCGACAACTGTCACGTCCGGGTCAGCTTCGCGACCAATGACGAACGGACGGCGAAACGGGTGTCTGACGCGTTGGGGATGGCGACTGAGATGAAGGCGATGAAGAACTATGCCGGCAGCCGGCTGGCACCTTGGCTCGGTCACCTCATGGTATCGCGGTCGGAGACCGCCCGGCCGCTGTTGACGCCTGGCGAGATGATGCAGCTTCCGCCCTCGGACGAGATCGTCATGATGTCCGGCCTGCATCCGATCCGCGCGAGGAAGGCGCGCTACTACGAGGACACTCGTTTCCAGGAGCGCATTTTGGCGCCGCCGATGCTGACCAAGCCCAACGACACACGGCCGGACGATTGGAGTTTACGGCCACTCCCGCCGCGCCCCATGCCCCCTCCGGCCTCGGCCAACGACGAGACCGACGTAGAGGATCCGAAGATCGCCGATCGTCGGCGGCAGCATGAACTGGGTCACGACACTGTGGAGAAGACCGAACCGCTCGACAACGAGTTCGCGGCCGATCTTGCCGACGAGTTCGACGAAGATGCCCCGCGGATCAGGCGCATGAACGATGTGATGCAGGGCGTCGCGCGCCAAGCATCGCTCGATCCCGGCGACGATCTCGGATTGTGAGGCAGCATGACCGCACCGAAGAAGAAAGCTCAGATGTCGGTCTATCTCGACCCGGAGGTCATGAAAACGTTGTCAGCCTATGCCACCCGCCGCGAGCAGCCGATGTCTCTCATCGCCGAAGCCGCGATCGCGTCATTCCTGTCGCCGGATGCCGACGAGCGGAGGGAGGCTGCCATTGCCAAGCGACTCGACCAAATTGATCGTCGCATCGCGCGCCTCGAGCGCGACATGGGGATCTCGGTCGAAACCTTGGCGCTGTTCGTTCGGTTTTGGCTCACGACGTCACCGCCACTCCCCGAACCGGCCGCGAAGGCGGCGCGGGCGCAGGCGGGTGCGCGCTACGACAATTTCGTTGCGGCCCTCGGGCGACGGCTGAATCAAGGGCCGAAGCTCCGGCAGGAGATCCCGGAGGATATTCAGGAGAGCGAGCCCACGTGAGGGAACCTGCTCGATGGTTTGATGATCGCCTACCCGCGCGGACGAAAATCCCGCCGCGGTAGCGGTTCAATACCGTGCATCGCAAGCAATTCCTGGGTAAGAATCGACGCTGCGTAATCAATGTCCCCAACGCACACGGTCACGATGTTGGTCGGCGAGAATGCGAGGACGGGGACACCAGAGACAATTGTCCGGGCTCGAGGACGAGGTCGACAGCCATTGGGCGAGCCCGCCAAACTGATCTCGCCGATGATCGAGCGCTTTATGGCGACCGACCGAGCGTTTGCGAAGGCCCGGCGAGGTGCTGTTCAGCTCGTTCCTGGCTCAGCTGAGAGATCCGGATAACGCTCACGAAGCAGGTCGAGGAATGGGCGTAGTGATGGATTGCCGTTGGCCTGCCGCCAGTAAGCGCGGAAGCTCAGCCGGGTTGGGCCCTCTGCATCATGCACCTCGCGGAAGGTGACGCCCGGATAGACAGCGCCGGTCGCACCTTCCAAGGCCAGCAGCATCCCCCAGCCGGCGCCGACCAGGGTGAGGAGCCGATCGAGCGATACATCATGACGAAGCACCGGGCATGGATCGGAAGCTCCCAACTTGCTGATGAGCAGTTTGTGGAATTCCGGTCCCGGGCCGTGCTGTGACAACAACAGGGTTTCCTGCCGCAGTTCGCCCCAATGAACCACATTGCGGGCTGTCAGCGGATGATGTTCGGGAAGGGCGACGACGACACGTTCGCTCCAGACCAATAATGACTTGTCGTTCCACCTCGGATTGGGCTCGGCCACGAGGGCGATATCAATCGCGGAATTGACGAGATCGGAAATCAGTTGGTCTCCCGTCCCGTCGACCAGATGTGGATCGACATCGGGGAAGCGCTGCCGGTGCTCCAGGAGGGTAGCCCGGAGATTGCCGGCTGAGAGGGAAGCATGGATGCCGATGATCAATCGGCCGCTCTCGCCACGCGAGTGAGTCTTGAGGCGCGCCGTTATGGCCTCCGTCTCACCCACGATGCGCCGGGCGGCGTCGAGGAATTCGAGACCTTGGATAGTCGGTCGCGTGCCGCCGTTGGTGCGTTCGAACAGCGTGCTGCCGACCTTGTGCTCGAGATTGCGCAGGCAGCGACTAAGCGTCGACTGCTTGACCCTGAGCGTCTCTGCCGCTTGGCGGAGGCTTCGGTGCTGGGACGCGGCGATCGCCCAGCGTAGATCGCGAAATTCCACTGGCACGGTTGAAGCCTTATGGCGAGTCGTCTGTGACCAAGGTTTCTCTTGAATGGGTCATTTCATTTGCTTGCGCTGCTTCAGCGCCTCCTTCGCTTCGGCCCTGAAACGACCATCAACTTCACTTCCAAGCACGACTCGTTCGCTACTCACTATCGCAAAGTCTATGGCGCCGTGTGCGGGGCGGTCGCCAGTTGCTCCCGAGACCGCTCGACCATCAACTGCGGAAACTGCTGGCCTTCGGCAAAGTCCATCTCGGAAGTTCGAGGCCGGTTTTCGCACCAGGGTAGACAGACCGGGCTGAAGCAGGCGTAGTACGCTCCTACGGTAGCAATTGTTGCGGCGAGCGCGCAGTCTCCAATAGCGCTTGCCATACCTTCTGTCCGGGAGATCGAACATCGCTAGGTCAATTCAATCCCCTAACCCCCGGAGTTACGTTGTCACCCTCTTCGCGGCCTATGCTTTCCCGATCTGGATCAGCTGCTATGCACAGGATCTAATCGTCGGAAATATCTCCGGCGCGGTTATCGTCAGCATTTCTATGCCAGCGTCTCGGACCACGCCGACCTCCTCAAGCTGGAATACACCAAGTTCCGTTTCATACTTTGGCTCGATATGGAGGATCATGCCAGGCTTGATCACCTCATCGGAGCTATCCATGATTGAAGGAGGTTCGGTTAGGTCAATACCTGAACCGTGTCCAATGCGAGATGCCGCACCGGCAGGTGCACCAAATGGTGTTGCGGACGCGAGCTCCGCGCATTTTCTGAACGCGTCTCCTCCAGTCATGCCGGCGCGGATGGAATGCAGCGAATCGAGCGTCAGTCTTCGAATAGTTCCGTAGGCTTCTTGTTCTTCCACCGTTACGCGACCAGCTTTGGCGATTCGATTGACATCGGACATATAGCCCTCGCGAACACATCCGATGTCGACCCAGATGTAGTCGTTTTCAGCCAACTTTCTTTGCGTCGGCCGGAGACTATACGCCATATCTGAGCGCCCGAATCGAACCGGAAGCCATGGTATGCTCTCTGCACCCTGGGCAAGCATCTCGCGTTTCAACGAAACGGCGAACTGCTCCTCGGTGTCCCCGATCTTAAGTGTTTCAAGACACGTGAAGAACGCATCAGTGGCAACCTTCATGGCTTGCCGCTTCAACTGGATTTCAAGTTCGCTTTTGATCATGCGTACGGCCCAGATGGTGGCTGACCCGTCGATGACCTCGACCTTCTGGCTATGCGATCGCCACATTTGAGGGAGTACCAGCGATCCGCGGCCGAAGTGGTCATTGCCGTAATCAACTGCAATCACCGGCGATGCGGGCAGCTTGGGTGTTACAACCTCCAGCAACTTCGCTAGGCCCGCTTCGATGAACCCGGTGTAGAATTCGAATCGGAGGCTTGCAGGCATTCCGGCCGACTGCTTCACGGTCCGCGCCTCGGCCGTGCTTGCGATTGCGATGGCCGCACTGTCGTTGGCAAAGATGACCGCGAAAAATGGACGTGTTTTGGAAGTCCAGAACAGCGACTTGTATCCGGTAAAGTACTCGAAGTTGGACTGATCAGTCAGAACGAAGGCGTCAATGGAGCGGTGTGCCATCTCTTGGCGAAGCCTCTCCATTCTCCGCGCCACTTCTTCACCCTGCAGATTCATTGCCATCGTGATCCCTTCCGATCCGACCGGCTACAATTCCCGGTACCGGTCCATTGACGACACGGTATACCGGGTATAGCTTTATGGTCAACGGATCTGGAGGCTGAGGAGGCGGTCATGCTCAAGTCAAGCTTGTCATCGTGTTTGGCGATTTGCGCAGGATTGATTGCGGCGACGGCGGCGCATGCCGATTCCACATACCAGCAGGCTCTCAGCGCCGGTTCAGTCCGAGTTGCCGTTTATAATCAGGCGCCGTGGGGACTAAAGGACGCGAACGGCGAGTTTAACGGGTTCTCCGTTGATGTGCTTCGGACGGCGCTCAGCCGGATGGGCGTAAAGAAGTTCGAGGCCGTCAGCACGGAATTTGGCGCCCTGATCCCTGCACTCCAGGCGCATCGGGTGGACGTCGTGACGGCAGGATTATTCATCACTCCCGAACGTTGTCGACTGGTAGCGTTCGGCGATCCAGACATCAAAATGGCTGATGCGTTGTTGGTGAAAGCCGGCAACCCCAAGAACTTGCACAGCTATGAGGATGTCGCGAAGAATCCCGGCGCAACAATTGGAACCGCTCGGGGCTTCACCACGGCGGCGGACGCATTGGCGGCAGGCGTGCCAAGCGACCGGCAGATCCTGTTTCCTGACAATCAGGCCGCGATTTCGGCACTCGTTGCCGGTCGCGTCGATGCGGTCTCGGCCACCGCCGCGTCCATCGCCGCTCTGTACAACGACATCAAAGATAAGGGCGTTGAACGTGCCACACCTTTCACGGGCAAACGGGACGCCGCGGGCAATCCACGCTTCAACTACGCAGCTGTCGCCTTCCGCCAGGAAGATGCCGACTTCCGCAACGCTTATGACGAGCAACTGAAGTCGATGCGAACTGACGGCACGCTGTTGAAGATCTTGGTGAAATATGGGTTTTCAGAGGCTGAAATGCCGGACGCCACCTACTCCGCTGTCTGTGCCAGATGACCATGGCGGCGTTGAGCAATTCAATTGATCGTTAGCACGGAGGTCGAGTTTGTCGATCGGCAGTTATAGATCCTATCTCAAGCAAGAAGCGTTGATAGCGGACGATGATTTTGAATGGGCTCTTACGTGCCGACGCGCTTTGCACCGAATTCCCGAGCTGGGATTCGATTTGCCGCGTACGAGAGCGTTCGTCGCGGAAGCTTTGACGAAACTGGACTTCAACGTCGACGAGCGCGCCTACGGACAATCAGGATTGGTTGCGTCGATCGAAGGGCCTGAGCCGGGCCCTACGATCATGCTTCGCGCCGATATGGATGCGCTTCCTATCGAGGAAGTGGCCGACCGTGAAGGTCGCTCGACAATTCCTGGCAACAGTCACGCGTGTGGGCATGACGGCCATATGGCCATTGCGCTTACAGTGGGCCGCATCCTTGCCCGGCAAAGGCAATCTTTGGCCGGTCGGCTTGTTCTCTGCTTCCAACCCTCTGAAGAGCCCGGTGGGGGCGCCCTGGCGATGATCCGGGACGGTGTGCTTGAACGCTATAATCCTGCGCAATGTTATGGTCTGCACTTATGGAGCGAGCTTCAGACCGGACAGCTTGCGGTTACCGAAAAGGCGCTCTTTGCTTCTTGCGACAAGCTGTCCTGGACCATAAAGGGGAGTGGTGGGCATGGCGCGATCCCGCATCTCGCGCATGATACCGTCGGCGCTCTCGCGCAGCTGATTCAGGCAAATTACCATCTCGTGGCGCGAGAAGTTGACGCTCAGGAAGCCGCAGTGATCAGTATAGGGCAACTGGCAGCCGGCTCGATCCACAACGTCATACCCGAGATGATCTCAGCGGGGGGGACGTTGCGGACCGAGTCGCCCTCTAGCCGGGCATTTATCCTCGAGCGCTTGAAGGAAATCGCGGAAGCGATCGGCCGGCAGTTCAAGGTCTCGATATCATTGGAAGCTTCGGGCTCCATTCCTGCCTGCATTAGCGCCCCGAGTGCCGTTGCCAACGTGAGGAGCGCGGCGGCCGGCTCGCTGAGTGGCGTCTGCGATGCGAATGTCGACTATTCTACGTTGGCAGGTGAGGATATGGCTGAATTCCTGCTGCGGGTTCCCGGATGTTACTTTCTCGTCGGATGCGGTAATGCCGACCGTGGGATCATCGCGCCGCACCATACTTCCGAATTCGATCTCGACGAGGACGCTCTCGCAATTGGTGCCAGCGTGCTCGCTTCAAGTATTCTCAATGCTATAAGGGAATGATCGGATCTCCGTTCAAGTGTGGATCGCCTCCGATGAATCCAGCGAGCACGCGACGCGATCGAAAGGCGAAACGGATATCCCATAAACTCGTATCGGCGGGGCACCCGCCACAAAGTGATAACATTTTCGTAAGGTTGGATACCCGTCGGGAATGCCTAGCGCGACCTGAGCATCCTCAGCCGGCGGCGCCGCATCGATGATCATGCGGTTGGAAATAACCGGCATCTGACGCCCACGCATGATTTCATAGATAAAGCGCGCACCAAGTGAATCAATGAAATCTTGGTCAATTGGCAGAGAGATGAATGCGCGATCGAAGGCGATAGGAATCTCGTCGACGAATATCATTTTTTCGACGCGGAGATAAATTTGCGTAGGTGGATTGAAGGGCAGAAGTGCCGGCTCCTGAATTTCGCTCTTAGCGATAGAAAGAAGCTTAATCCGCAGAGAGCGGCGGGAACGCAGGGCATCGTCTTTCATGCCGGAGAGCTTCAGTGCAGCGCTCATATTGAGCACAAACCGCTCCTGTTCGCGGATGAACGTGCCGAGCCCTGCAACGGAGCGAACCAGGCCTGCCATTTTCAGGTCGCGAAGCGCTCGTTTCAAGGTGATCGCGCTGACGCCGAATTCGTCAGCCAGCGTGGGCACCGAGGGTAGTGCAATATCCCTGGAGTAGGCTCCAGATTGAATGCGCTCTTGTAGAGTGATGCGGACCATCTCATGCAAGGGGCGTGAGGCGTGCTGAAACTTGGCACGCAGATTTTGCGAGCCAGCAGGACCCGCCGCAGACTGAGTCTTTTTTGCTTTCGCGTTGGCTATGTTGACCAACTTCGATTTCCCCGTTTTCGTCTTGGCGGCATCGATCAATTTGGATCTCCGCAGGTTTGCCTTCGCGTTGGTTGTGTTGACCAACTTGATCTCCTGTTGCCCGTATCAACTTGTGCGGCCGGTCTTATATCGTACACCCGGCGATTCTGATATTGGTCAGGCATTGGGCAGTCCCGAGATGGTGGCGCCGGAGCGCCTATGTTCTTACGCCCATCGCACCGACATACGCTTCTTCGCTAGGCCGCGGGTGCATCCCAAACCGCCGCCGGAAGAGCCCCTAGACGCTGGTTTGCACAATTCGAAGGCGAGGGCCGCAGCATAACTGAGCTTGACATACCGAGTATATCGGGTCCATATCAACCGGTCAATGTTGAGACGAAGTCGAGCGTGAAGGGAGCGAGCGGCAGATTTCGGTTGGTCGCTCCTTCGAGCTTGGCCGAACGGCGGTGAGGTCGTTGGCATCCGAACGATCTCGGCCGTACCTCGATCTACCAAGCAGGCTACCTCGGCCGGCACTAAAAAGGCGGTTTCGTCTTCGAGGTCGTCAGAGGTGCTTGGCTAATCGAGCTCAGGGGTCTGATGCCACGGGTCAACGGCCCGGATTGAACTTCAACTATAATCGCCTTCCGCAGCTCTGGTGCGCGCCCAGCGGAACGGAAGTCGTGCAAAGGGATGGACGCTCAGAAGATGCGGTGTTCGCGACTGCGATGTCGAGCCGTACGGCGGGGCAACTCGGGGGCTGAGTGTAGCAGCATGGACGAGCGAAGATGAGCTTGCTGCAGATCTTACTCGGCATTTACTCCGGCGTTGGTATCACCGTGAGTGTGACCTTGCTAGGGCTGTTGTATGCAGTCCCGTTCGCCCTTGTCGCCGGCGTACTGCAGCATTTCTCAAGTGGCATCTATCGTTGGGGCGTTACCGCTGTCATTGAGTTCTGGCGCAGTTCGTCGGTAATTGTGCTGCTGTACGCGTTCTACTATTCGCTGCCAGCGTTCGGTATCTATCTATCAGGGATTGCTGTCGCCTCGTTGGTGCTTGGCCTGAATATCGGAGGCTATGGCAGCCAGTCAGTCCGCGCGGCACTTCAAGCCATTGACAAGGGACAGTGCGAAGCCGGACTTGCGTTGGGGCTAAGCCGCTTCGCCGTGCTGTGCCTAATCGAATTGCCTCAGGCGATAGCCGCGATGATCCCGACGTTCATCAATCTAGGCATACAGCTGATAAAAGGTACCTCGCTCGTTTCATTGCTCACGTTATCCGATATGACCTTTCGAGCGAAGGAGATCTCTCAATTGAGCTACAACCCGGTGCCAATCTACTCTGGTCTTCTCCTTGCGTATCTCATCATCTGCTATCCGGTGACGATCTTCGGACGCTATCTCGAAAAGTCGGTCGCGAAGGGACGTGCAGGCTCCCATGAATTTTGATTTCGCTTTTGCCATGCACATTGTCCCGAGGATCCTGGAGGGCCTGGGCAACACGGTGCTGGTTGCAATCCTCAGCTTCATTTGCGCGGCGGCGATGGGCTTTCTTTGGGAGATCCTTCGACGCTCCCACGCTTTTGTCCGTCCAGTCATTCAGTTCGTCATTGATGCAATTCGTTCGACACCTGTGTTGGCTCAACTCTATTTTCTGTTCTACGTGCTTCCCTACTATGGCGTCACTCTGCCGCCGATGTTTGTGGGCGTGTTCGGTCTCGGCTTTTATTACTCCGGCTATATGTCTGAAGTGTTCAAAGCCGGAATAGACGCCGTACCGCGCGGGCAAAGCGAGGCTGCTCAGACCCTCGGTCTAGGCTGGCGCGACACCCTGGTCTTTGTGATCGCGCCACAAATGCTGCGCAACGTTGCCGCGCCGCTCGGCGCGTATTCCGTTTCCGTCCTTAAAGCGACGCCGTACCTGGCGGCGATCGCAGTCCCGGAGATGCTCGGCAGTGCGTTTGACGTGGCGTCGGACACATACCGTTATGCCGAACCGATGTTTGTCGCCGGCCTTCTTATCCTTGGTTTGGCATTGATAGCCGTCGCTTTGGTCACGGGTTTGGAGCGGCGCCTCGGAGTACTCGCCCCGTCGCACTAAACCCGTCACAAAGGCGGCCACGGAGGACGAAATGATGTCGGATACCGCGGAATGGGACAGTGCTGGCGGCCAGCAGCGGACAGCAGCGGAACCTGCGGCCGTGCTAATCGAGAGTCTGTCCAAATGGTACGGGAGTTTCCAGGTCCTATGTGACGTCAGCCTCGCTGTAGCTGTTGGCGAGCGGATCGTGGTGTGCGGTCCATCCGGATCAGGTAAATCGACGTTGATCCGATGCGTCAATCAGCTTGAAACCCATCAGAGAGGCCGAATTGCTGTCAATGGTACGGAGTTGCATGCGGGAATGAGGGGGTTGGCCGAGGTGCGTCGCGACGTCGGCATGGTATTTCAGCAGTTCAACTTGTTCCCTCATCTGACCGTACTCGACAACTGTACGTTGGCCTTGATCCGGGTGCGAAAGATGGCGCGCGATGCCGCCGAAGCGCTCGCGATGCAGAATCTCGAGCGTGTCCGCATACCGCAGCAGGCACGAAAGTACCCCGCTCAACTGTCGGGTGGACAACAACAGCGCGTGGCCATCGCGCGCGCGCTCTGTATGAAGCCGAAGGTCATGCTCTTTGATGAGCCAACCTCGGCGCTTGACCCCGAGATGGTGAAGGAGGTTCTCGACACCATGGTCGGCCTCGCCGCTGAAGGAATGACTATGATCTGCGTCACGCATGAAATGGGATTTGCGCGCGAGGTGGCGGACCGGGTCATCTTCATGGACGGCGGGAAAATCGTGGAAGAGGCTCCTCCCGTCAAGTTTTTTGCCAGCCCGGAGCACGCGCGAACTCGCCAATTCCTTCGTGAACTGTTGCGCAATTAGCAGATCGAAGTTCATCTGGGCTTACCAGAGCCGCGTTGACGATCCTGGACCCTATCGGGATGGTCGGCCCGCTAGGAGCGACCAGCAGTCCCCATCACGGTCAATCGGGTCTTTTCAAGGGTCCCTGCTTGACAAGGCAACTAAGCAGTCCGAGTATACCGGGTATGATGTCCGAGGTTCGGGAATGGCGTGGCTAGGCCCGCACGGGTGCGCCGAGCGGTAAGGGGGCGTCTCCGAGTTCGAATGTCGTTAGCCGTCTTACTGCATCGCCCGAAACTGCGTGCGACGTGAAGAGAGCCAGTCCAGAAACACAAGGTTAGGAGGTCATATGTCCTCGCAACAAGCCAAGCAGGACGCCAAGCGTTGGACTGATGTTCGCTACGATATCGATAGTGGCTTCGGTTCGAGAGCGCACATCGGAATGGTTGTCATTGCGAACGACCAGTCGCTCTCACACGAAGCGCGAGCGATGCTGACAGTTCCGGGGGTCGCGCTCTACGAAAGTCGCATCCCAGCATCCCGGGAGCGCAATCAGCCAGTCACTCTGGATGGAATGACGAAGCAGGCCGACAACCTTGATGAGTCCCTCCGGCTGATCAACACGATGCGTCCTTCGGACGTTGTCGCCCTGGGATGCACCTCTGCCGCGATGGCCATCGGGCCCAAAGAGCTAGCGCGACGAATCGGTAACGTTCATCCGGGCGCGAAGGTCACAAATCCCTTCACGGCCATTCTTTCTGCTCTTCGAGCGCTGCGTTCCCGCCGTGTGGGCTATGTCTCGCCCTACTCCCGCGAAGTGGCCGAACGGATGATCGGCGAGATCGAGGCTGCGGGATTCGAGGTGCCGACGGTCAGTACGTTTCACAATGAAGACGGCTGCGTCGCTGACGATGCGCCATTCATTTCTCCGAAGAGCATCTCCGGCGCCGTGCGACAGGTGGCTGAGAGAGCGGATGTAGACACGATCGTAATCGCTTGCACGCAGATGCGTGCTGCGGCTGTTATCGACGAACTGGAGCGCCAGACTGGAAAATCCATCATCTCATCCAATCAAGCTTTGTGTTGGCATGCTCTACGACTGGCGGAATGTCACGACGTCTTGCATGGCTGGGGTCGACTGTTCGAAGCCCAACTGTGACTGTTCGCAGCAAAGAGGAATTGCACAGATAGTTCGCAGTGTTGCATTTGAAAAGCGAGAATAGGGGTTGCCGATGAAGATCTTGGACATTTTCCGCAGAACCGCACGAGTTGGAGCTATAGCGCTTGTTGCATTAGGCGCTGTGGCGTCGGGTGCAGACGCGCAAACCCTCAAGGAGAAGGTGGCCAGCGAGGGCAAACTCACGATCGGTGTCCACAACAAGTGGCCATGGGGATTCAAAACAGATGATGGAAGCGTTTCCGGTCTCTATCCGGAGGTTCTGAAGGCGGTCGCGGACTCACTGGGCGTGAAGAAGATCGACTTCGTGGTCATGGATTTCGGCGCGCTGATTCCAAGCCTTCTATCGCGTAGAATCGATGCCGTAGCGTCCGGTATGGTGATCACCGCCGCGCGATGCGAACAGGTAAGCTTCTCGAACCCCTTCCAAGCCGGTGGCGATGCGGTTCTGGTGAAGAAGGGCAATCCTCTGAACATCCACAGCTACGAAGACGTAGCAAAAGACCCGCATGTTCGATTGGGCGACATGCGAGGCGCATCGACCACGCCGAATGCAGTGGCCGCGGGAATTGCCAAGGATCGAATTCAGCTCTTTCCAGACAACGATGCTCTTCTGGGAGCGCTTCTAGCTGATCGCGTTGATGCGGTATTGTTCGCAAGTGGATCGGCTGTCGGTATTCTGAGGGACCCTAACGTGAAAGGTGTGGAGCGTGCGGCACCCTTCACGGGATTGCTCGAAAATGGCCGAGAAAAGAAAGCCTATGGCGCCTTTGAGTTCCGGCCGGAGGATGCAGAGTTTCGTAATCTTTTCAATGAAAGCCTGGCGCAGCGAATGGCCGACGGCACGGTTGAGAAGATCATGGCAAAATACGGCTTCGCCGATGAGAAGGTCTCTTCAAGCGACATAACTGCCAAAGCGCTTTGTGGAGCCAGTTACCGCTAGGATACGGCTCGCCTCTCAGCAGTCCAGGGGTATTCGTGCTAGTATACAGCTCGCACAGTGCGGTACGCAGAGATGCGAATGGGATTGCGCAGTTGGACCCCGCTCTCTCGTCTGGTGCGCAACTGCTTCCTCAGCGCAAGATCTGACTGAGGAAGAGCTTTGTGCGTTCGTGCTGGGGTCTGCTGAAGAACTCGTCGGGCGTCGCTATCTCGACGATCTGGCCGCCGTCCATGAAGATGACGCGATCGGCAACCTGGCGCGCGAAGTTCATTTCGTGCGTGACGCAGATCATGGTCATTCCTTCGTTGGCAAGACTGACCATGGTTTCGAGCACTTCATTCACCATCTCCGGATCAAGCGCTGAGGTGGGCTCGTCAAAGAGCATGACCTTCGGCTTCATACAAAGAGCGCGCGCGATAGCAACGCGTTGCTGCTGCCCGCCCGAGAGTTGACCCGGATACTTGTTAGCCTGCTCGGGGATTCTGACCTTGCGCAGATAGGTCATCGCGATCTCTTCCGCTTCCTTCTTGGGCACTTTCTTCGCCCAGAACGGCGCAAGCATGCAGTTCTGGAGGATCGTGAGATGTGGGAACAGATTAAACTGCTGGAATACCATGCCGACATCGCGACGGATCTCATGGATTTTCTTGACGTCGCCGGTGAGCTCCGTGCCCTCGACGATGATCTGGCCTTTCTGGTGCTCCTCCAGCCTATTGATGCAGCGGATCAACGTCGATTTGCCCGAGCCTGAGGGCCCGCAGATGACGAGTTTTTCACCGCGGTCGACTTCCAGGTTGATGTCGCGCAGGACCTGGAATTCACCGTACCATTTGTTGACGCCGGTCATCTTGATAGCAGTGCGCAATGGCTGGAGCCTCTCAAATGTCCCAGTTGCGTGCATCAGGATTGACCCAGTTCGCTATCGCACGCCTGTCCGACTGACATCGAAGGAATACTCATCTCGCAGATAGGAGAGGCAATCGTCAAAGCTCGTGCAAACTCGATCGACGACGTGATAATCGATTGGATCTTTCATCCCACTTGATGTGCCAATTACCACCACATCTTTGTCCCTGAACCCTGGAGCGATCAAATCGACAGCCGCCAAGGCAGCTGAACTGGAAAGCTCTTGCCAAAGGCCGATGCGGGCATACTTGGCCTGCGCCATCAAGGCCTGCTGATCGGTGACCGTTAGTGCTGTGCCACCGGATTCCGAAATTGCCCGGACACCGCGGTACCCGCTGACAGTGCACGCAATGGACGTCAGGCGGCTCTCCACGGGAGCGACGGTGGCCATGGGCTGCCCGGTTTTCAGCGCTCTTGCCAATGGAGCCATCCCTTCAGGCTCAACCGAGAACGCCCGGGGCAAATCAGCTGCTATACCGAGCTCGATCAGCTCCTGAAATCCTTTGACCAGGCCAAACAATAGCTCAGCATAACCTGTGGGGACGACAAGGGCCGCCGGCATCCTCTTCAACTGGTTGAAGAGTTCATATGCGATTGTCTTGTATCCCTCCGGCCCGAAGGGGTGACCCGTATGAAATTCCGTCGAATTGCTGGTCGGATGGAAGCCGACCTCAGTTACGAATTGACTCAAGATCCTGAATTTAGCGTCGGCTCGCACAGGAACTGCATGCGCACCGTATGCGCTAAGCGCTGCAAAATAGCTTCTGCTGAATCTCTCAGGGACAAGGACGATACAGGCCAATCCTGCTCTGGCCGCATAAGCAGCCGTTGAGATGCCATGATTGCCTGTGGACGCCGCAATGATGCCGCGCGAGCCGGAAATCTTGGCTGCGCTGACGACACATAGGTTCAATCTGTCTTTGTGACTGAACGTTGGATTTCTGCTTTCATCCTTCAGAAACACACGTGCATCGGCTTGACTTGTTCGTCTTGGAATCTCGATCAGCGGGGTGCTGCCCTCGCCCATGCTCAACTCATCGACAATGGGAGGAAGCAAGCTGCGCCATTGAAGCATGCCCGGGCCAGCGTCGCCGGAGATCACTGCTCGATCCACGCGAGAGTAATCGAATGCTATCTCCAACGGGTACTGATATTTCCCATCGAAGGACCTTACGCCCTGCAGTTTAGGTGGAAAAAGTGCAAATGAACTTCGATCGGGGCCCAGCGAGACCTGGGCATTCGCGAGAGATCTTTCCACGGCCATTTCGCGAACCTCGATGATTCGTGCTGCTCGCTGGTCCAGCCCTTGAGCCCGAAGCTACCGGCGACAATTGACATACCGGGTATACCGACTTAGATTGTTGCCGTCAATGGGGGAGAGATCGCTTCGGCTTCGGTCGAAGCGGCGCCGACGGAGCAACGACCCCGGAAACTCTCAGGCAAAGCAACCGCAGAACGTTCTTAGACTCTGAAAAGCAGGGCGACAGTCCTGCGCCGATGGTGAAAGTCGCAGGCCGGATGGTCGTGCTCGCGACGAAACTCTCAGGCCAATGACAGAGGGGGTGTAGATGACCCGCGCACTGCGCGGGCAGGAGCACCTATGACTGTCTCTGACCGTTGTCGCGTTGCCGTCATTGGCGCGGGCATCACTGGCATCACCACAGCCTACACCTTGCTTAAACGAGGATGCGAAGTCACCGTCTTTGACCGGCATCCCTATGCAGCGATGGAGACATCCTTCGCCAACGGTGGTCAGCTCTCGGCCTCGAACGCTGAGGTCTGGAATAGTTGGGCCACGGTGCTCAAGGGTATCAAGTGGATATTCACCCCGGGTGCGCCACTTCTGGTCAATCCGAAGCCATCCTGGCACAAATTCTCCTGGATGGCGCAGTTCGTTGTCTCTATCCCAAAATACGAAGTGAATACCGTCACGACAGCGCGGTTGGCGATCGAGTCACGCGCTCACCTGAGGCGGATGGCGCAAGAGGAAAACATCGATTTCGACTGCGAAGACCGCGGCATCCTGCACTTCTATCACACCAAGGCAGAATTCGCCGCCGCGGCTCAGGTTACCGCATTGCTCGCCAAAGGAGGGCTCGAACGCCGCGCGGTAACCCCAGAGGAAATCAGGTCGATTGAGCCCGCACTCAAAGGCTCATTCTATGGCGGCTTCTATACTGAGTCCGACTTCACCGGCGACATCCATAAGTTCACGACCGGTCTAGCTTGTGCCTGTGAACGTCTCGGAGCGACAATGAACTTTTCGGCTGAGGTGCTGTCGATCGCCCTGGGTAAGGGCAAGCACCTTGGCGTGAATTGGAGATCGACAGAAGCCGGAGAAGGCACAAATGCTTGTGTCGACGAGTTCGATCGCGTGGTCGTTTGCGGCGGTGTAGGATCGCGCCGCCTTGCCGCCAGTCTGGGTGATCGCGTCGATGTCTATCCAGTGAAGGGATATTCAATCACCGTGCACCTTCCCGAGAACTCAGATCAGGAAGCGGCCCCGTGGACAAGCCTGCTCGACGACCACGCCAAGATCGTCACCAGCCGGCTCGGCTCAACGCGGTTTCGAGTGGCCGGGACCGCCGAGTTCGACGGCATCAACAAGGATATCCGAGCAGCGCGGATTGAGCCACTGATCAAATGGTGTCGTACGCACTTCCCCGGTATGAGTACCAGAAATGCTGTTCCTTGGGCGGGCCTTCGTCCTATGATGCCTGACATGCTGCCGCGCGTCATGCGAGGTCGCGATACGCGCGTGTTTTACAACACTGGTCACGGCCATCTTGGCTGGACGCTATCAGCAGCGACAGCTAATGCGTTAGCCGCACTGATTGCGCCGGAATACCAGGTAGACGTCTAGTCCTAGCGTTTGGCGGGCCGAGGGCGGAGAACTGCGCCGCGCAGCATGACTGACGAAGCTGTCGCAGAATTTGTCGTGAGGGGGCGATCTGCATTTCGACGTAGCAAGTATTTTTTCGTTGCTCTACGCCTTGCTCCTACGACGGCTGAATACTTGTTGAACTGACCCATTTCCTGCCCTCTCTACTCATCCCCGTCGCCAATCACATACTGCGGTTGGCGCTCGACGGGGACAATCGTGGCGGGCACCTCACTCCATTCGGAAGCGTTCTCGCGTGGCGCGCGCATGCTGCGCACCGCGCTTGGCCCGGCGATCGCGACGTTCCTCGAAGACCCTTCGATCGTCGAGGTGATGCTCAATCCCGACGGTCGGCTCTGGATCGATCGGCTATCAGGCGGACTAGAGGACAGCGGACAGACGATGCCCGCGGCCGACGGTGAACGGATCGTGCGTCTGGTTGCGCACCATGTCGGCGCTGAGGTCCATGCCAACAAACCCCGCGTTTCGGCCGAGCTTCCCGAGACGGGAGAGAGGTTCGAGGGACTTCTTCCCCCTGTCGTTTCGGCGCCGGCCTTTGCGATCCGCAAGCCTGCGGTAGCGGTGTTCACGCTGGATGACTACGTCGCCGCCGGCACCATGACCGCCGGTCAGGCGGCGGCGCTGCGTGCTGCGGTCGCTTCGCGCAAGAACATCCTGGTCGCCGGCGGCACCTCGACCGGTAAGACCACCCTCACCAACGCACTGCTCGCCGAAATCGCCGGCACCACCGATCGCGTGGTGCTGATCGAGGATACGCGTGAGCTACAGTGCAGGGCGCCGAATCTGGTCGCGCTGCGCACCAAGGACGGCGTCGCGTCGCTATCCGATCTGGTCCGGTCTTCGCTGCGTTTGCGCCCCGACCGCATTCCGGTCGGAGAGGTGCGGGGCAGCGAAGCTTTGGAGCTCCTCAAAGCCTGGGGCACCGGCCATCCCGGCGGGATCGGAACGATTCACGCAGGCACGGCGCTGGGCGCGCTTCGCCGCCTCGAACAGCTCATCCAGGAAGCCGTCCTCACTGTTCCGAAGGCGCTGATTGCCGAGACAATCGATCTCGTCGCGGTGCTGCGCGGTCGCGGCAGCGAACGCCGCCTTGCTGAACTCGCTCTCATCGCCGGGCTCGATCCCGCCACCGGCGATTACCGCGTCCAATCCGCCGGGGCGGGCGGCGACCCCTCGCTCCCCGGAGATCCCCCATGATCCAGTTTCCTTCCGCAATCCGTCACGTCCGCGGCCGCTTCACCGAGGTCGCCGCGATTGCCATCATGTCAATCGCGTTCGCGCCCGCGGCCTACGCCTCCGGCTCCTCGATGCCGTGGGAGACGCCGCTCAATCAGATCCTGGAGTCGGTGCAGGGTCCGGTCGCCAAAATCATCTCGGTCATCATCATCACCGTGACAGGCCTGACGCTTGCGTTCGGCGACACCGCCGGCGGCTTCCGCCGACTGATCCAGATCGTCTTCGGCCTGTCGATCGCCTTCGCTGCGTCGAGCTTCTTCCTGACCTTCTTCTCCTTCTCGGGCGGGGCACTGGTCTGATGGTGGGAATCGTCGATCCAGAGGTGCCGGGCTTCTTTGCACCGGTCCATCGGGCGCTGACGGACCCAATCCTGATGGGCGGCGCGCCGCGCAGCGTCGCGATCGCCAACGGCACGCTGGCGGCCGCCATTGCGCTCGGCCTGCGTCTCTGGATTCCCGGCGCGCTGCTCTGGGCTGTTGGCCACGCCGCCGCCGTCTGGGCGGCCAAGCGCGACCCGCAATTCGTGGACGTCGTCAGGCGCCACCTCCGCTATCCGCCTTATCTGGCCACATGAGGCTGCCATGCTGAACCTCACTGAGTATCGCAATCGACCCGCCAGCCTTCCGGACTTTCTGCCCTGGGCCGCTCTGGTCGAACGCGGCGTCGTTCTCAACAAGGACGGATCGTTCCAGCGGACGGCGCGCTTCCGTGGTCCTGATCTCGACAGCGCGACGTCTGCGGAGCTGGTCGGCGTAACAGCCCGCCTCAACAACGCATTGCGCCGTCTCGGCTCAGGCTGGGCGATCTTCGTCGAGGCCCAGCGCATCGCCGCGCAGACCTATCCGTATAGTGCCTTTCCCGATGCGGCATCCGCGCTGGTTGATCTCGAGCGGCGGGATGCGTTCGAGGAGGCCGGCGCGCATTTCGAGAGCCGGTATTTCCTGACCTTTGTCTGGCTCCCGCCGGCCGAGGATGCATCGCGCATCGAGGGCTGGCTCTATGAGGGGCGAGCAAAGAACGGCGTCGACCCTTACGAGCTGCTGCGCGGCTTCGTCGATCGGACCAACCGCGTCCTGCAATTGGTCGAGGGGTTCATGCCCGAGGTGGGCTGGCTCGATGACGGCGACACGCTCACATACCTGCACTCGACCATCTCGACCCGGCAACAGCGCATCCGCGTCCCGGAGACGCCGATGCACCTCGACGCGCTGCTCGCGGACGAGCCGCTCGCCGGCGGCCTCGAGCCTCGCCTCGGCAGCCATCATCTTCGCACGCTCACGGTGGTCGGTTTTCCGACCGCGACCCATCCCGGAATCCTTGACGAGCTGAACCGGCTTGCTTTTCCTTACCGCTGGTCGACGCGTGCGATCCTCCTCGACAAGACCGAGGCGGTGAAGCTCTTGACCAGGATCCGCCGGCAGTGGTTCGCCAAGCGGAAGTCGATCGCTGCCATCGTCAAGGAGGTGATGACGAACGAGGCTTCGACACTGGTCGATAGCGACGCTGCCAACAAGGCCACTGATGCCGATCTCGCCTTGCAGGAGCTGGGCACCGATGATGTCGGCCAAGCCTACGTCACCGCGACCGTCACTGTCTGGGATGAGGATCCTGGCCGCGCCACCGAAAAACTTCGCCTCGTCGAGAAAGTGATCCAGGGTCGCGACTTCACCTGCATGCCGGAAGGGGTGAATGCGTTAGAGGCCTGGCTCGGCTCGCTGCCGGGGCACGCCTATGCCAACGTTCGCCAGCCGCCGCTCTCGACATTGAATCTGGCCCACATGATTCCGCTTTCGGCTGTTTGGGCGGGGCCGGCGCGCGACGAGCATTTCAAGGCGCCGCCGCTGTTGTTTGGCAAGACCGAAGGCTCGACGCCATTCCGCTTCTCGCTCCATGTCGGCGACGTCGGCCACAGCCTGATCGTTGGCCCCACCGGCGCCGGCAAGTCTGTGCTGTTGGCGCTGATGGCGATCCAGTTCCGCCGCTATCGGAAGAGCCAGATATTTGCCTTCGATTTCGGCGGCTCGATCCGAACCGCGGCACTCGCCATGGGCGGCGACTGGCACGACCTCGGCGGCAGCCTGTCCAATAGCGCCGAGGATTCCGTCTCGCTTCAACCGCTTGCGCGCATCGGTGATGCGGCGGAGCGCGCCTGGGCCGCCGAATGGGTGACCGCGATCCTCGCTAAGGAGGGCGTCACTATCGATCCGACCGCGAAGGAGCATGTCTGGTCGGCCTTGACCTCACTCGCGTCTTCGCCCGTCGAGGAACGCACAATCACCGGCCTGACCGTCCTGCTGCAATCGACCGCGCTCAAGCAGGCGCTGCAACCCTATTGCGTCGGCGGTCCCTCCGGCCGGCTGCTCGATGCCGAGGATGAGCGGCTTGGCCTCGCGTCAGTCCAGGCGTTCGAGACCGAGGGTCTGATCGGCGCCGGTGCTGCGCCCGCCGTCCTCACCTACCTCTTCCATCGCATCGAAGGACGGCTCGACGGCCGGCCGACACTCCTCATCATCGACGAGGGCTGGCTTGTTCTCGACGATCCGGCCTTCGCCCAGCAGCTGCGCGAATGGCTGAAGACGTTGCGGAAGAAGAATGCGTCCGTCGTCTTTGCCACGCAATCGCTTTCCGACATCGACGGCAGCAACATCGCGCCCGCGATCGTCGAGAGCTGCCCGACGCGGATCTTCCTGCCGAACGAGCGCGCCATCGAGCCCCAGCTCATGGCGATCTATCGGCGCTTCGGCCTCAATGATCGCCAGATCGAGATCATCGCACGAGCGACACCCAAGCGAGACTACTACTGCCAATCGCGGCGCGGCAATCGGCTATTTGAGCTGGGTCTCGGACCGATCGCGCTCGCTTTCTGCGCGGCCTCATCCAAGGCGGACCATGCCGCCATCGAACGGCTGCTCGCCGAGTACGGCCGCGAGAATTTTACGCCGGCCTGGCTCGCGGATCACGAGCTCCTATGGGCCGCCGACCTCATTCCCGACCTGACAAACCTGGAGGTGTAATCATGACCACCCGCAAGACGCCGCGCGCAAGCCTAGTGGCCGCGACCGCTCTCTCGCTCGCCCTGTCGCTTCCGCCGCTTGTGACGACGCGGGCTAACGCGCAGTGGATCGTCTACGACCCCTCCAACTTCAGCCAGAATGTGCTGACGGCGGCGCGCGAGCTGCAGCAGATCAACAATCAGATCCAGATGCTGACCAACCAGTCCCAGAGCCTGGTGAATCAAGCGAAGAACCTCGCCAGCCTGCCGATGTCGACGCTGGCGCAGCTCCAGTCGACGATCGCGCGGACGCAATCGCTGCTGAGCCAGGCGCAGAATATTTCTTTCAACGTCCAGCAGATTCAAACGGCATATTCCGGCAGCTACGGCGCGGCGCCGACCACGGGGTCCAACGCGACGCTGTTCGCCGCCGCTCAAACCCGTTGGCAGAACTCGGTAGGCGCCTTCGAGGACTCGCTGAAGGTGCAGGCCGGCGTCGTCGGCAATATCCCGACCAACTCCAGCGCGATGACGTCGCTGGTGTCAGCCAGCCAGTCCGCCAGTGGCGCCCTACAGGCAGCTCAAGCCGGCAACCAGCTCCTTGCCCTGCAATCTCAGCAGCTCTCAGACCTGGTCGCGGTTCTCGCCGCGAAGGGGCGGGCGGATGCGCTTGAGCAGGCACGCGTGACGGCGACGGAGTCGCAAGGCGCCCAGCAATACAAGATCTTTGCGGCGCGCAGCGGCTACCAGCCCGGCAACGTCACCATGTTCAGCGGCAACTGAAGGCGCGGAAGATGGATCGCTCGGATTTTTGGCGCGCAATCGCGATGGTTGCCCTGTTGGCCGTCTTCATGGCCACGCTGTCCTATATCCATCGGCGCCCAGTGCCGCGGGCCATGTCCGACGCTCCCGCCGTCTCCGTATCAGATGATCTCTCGGCCGAGCTGCGCCGCTGCCGCGCGCTCGGGCCGGAGGATGCCGAAGATCCGCACTGCCGAGCGGTCTGGGAGGAGAACCGCGCGCGCTTCTTCGGCAGGCCGGCGCGGCCGTTGCTGCCACAGGCCGCGCCGGCCACTCCGCCGACGGCGAATGCCAAGGAAGGAGGTGAGTGATGAACAATGTCGGCGTCATCGACACCTTCCTCAATACCTACACCACCTATATCGACTCCGGCTTCGGCCTGATCAAAGGCGAGGTCACCTACCTCGCCTCGACGCTGATCGTCGTCGACATCACCTTGGCCGGCGTATTCTGGGCCTGGGGCGCCGACGAAGACATTCTTCAGCGGCTGGTGAAGAAGACGCTCTATGTCGGCTTCTTCGCCTTCATTGTCACCAACTTCAACAATCTCTCCGGCGTCATCTTCAACAGCTTCGCCGGCCTTGGCCTGAAGGCCGGCGGCTCGTCGATATCGACCGCAGACTTCCTGCGGCCGGGCCGACTTGCGCAGGTCGGCTTAGATGCCGGACAGCCGTTGCTCGACGCCGCGAGCCAGATGATGGGCTTCACCAGTTTCTTCGCCAATTTCGTCCAAATCGCCGTGCTGATGGTCTCCTGGCTGCTGGTGCTGATCGCCTTCTTCATTCTGGCAGTGCAGCTGTTCGTGACCCTGATCGAGTTCAAGCTGACGACACTCGCCGGCTTTATCCTCATTCCCTTCGCCCTGTTCAACAAAACTGCGTTCCTTGCGGAGAAGGTACTGGGCAACGTCGTCGCTTCCGGCATCAAGGTGATGGTGCTAGCCGTCATCGTCGGCATCGGCTCCGGGCTGTTCTCCCAGTTCACGTCAGCCTATGCCGGCGGCCAACCGACCATCGAGCAGGCGCTCTCGGTCGTGCTCGCCTCGCTCGCCATGCTCGGCCTTGGCATCTTCGGTCCCGGCATCGCAACCGGTCTTGTGTCCGGGGCACCGCAGCTTGGCGCGGGTGCTGCCGTCGGCACCGGCCTTGCCGTTGCCGGCACGGCGATGGCGGCGGGCGCGGGGCTTGGGCTCGCGGGGAGGGGAGCAATGGCCGCGACCTCCGGTGCTGCGGCCGCCGCACGCGGTGGTGCGGCGATGGCAGGCGGCATGTCCTCTGCCTACAGCCTCGCATCAGCCGGCGGGTCCGGCGCTGGCGGCATCGCTTCCGGTCTCGGTGGCGCCGGCCGCGCTGCAGCCAGCGCGGCGACCGCTCCCGCAAGACGCGCCGCTGCGCAAGCAGCGGGGGCCATGGCGGAGAGCTTCACTTCTGGCGCCCGCGCCGGTGTCGCAAACACGGGTGGTTCCTCGACCATGGGGACCATTGAGCGTGGCGCGGCCGCAAACGATGGAGCCACCCCTGGAGCGGCGAGCGAGAGCGGTCCGCCCGCCTGGGCCCAGCGCGTCAAGCGCAATCGGACGATCGTTCACGGCGCGCAGACGGCCGCGCAAGCCCTCAAATCCGGCGACAGCCATGGCGGCGGCCACTCCGTCGACCTCAGGGGAGGAGAATAATCGATGTCAATCTTCAGGCGATCGTCGGTCCGCTACGGCCGCACGCTCGAACCGGAAACCCCGTATCAGCGCGCCGCGCAAGCGTGGGACGACCGCATCGGCTCAGCGCGCGTGCAGGCAAAGAACTGGCGGCTAATGGCCTTCGGTTCGTTGATCCTTTCTTGCGGCCTTGCCGGCGGGCTCGTCTGGCAGTCCGCGCACGGCACCGTCGTTCCCTGGGTTGTGCAGGTCGACAAGCTCGGCGAAGCACAAGCCGTGGCGCCCGCTGTGGCCGACTACCGGCCGCGCGATCCGCAAATTGCCTGGTACCTCGCGCACTTCATCGCGATGGTGCGCTCGCTTCCAGCCGATCCGATCATCGTGCGGGAGAACTGGCTGAAAGCGTACGATTTTACGACCACGGCGGGCGCGGTGGCGCTGAACGATTACGCCCGCGCCAATGATCCCTTCGCCAGTCTCGGCAAGCAGCAGGTCGCAATCGACGTCTCCAGCGTCATCCGCGCCTCATCAGACAGTTTTCGCGTGGCCTGGGTGGAGCACCGCTATCAGGACGGCGCGCTCGCCGGCACCACACGTTGGACCGCGATCCTTACCATCGCCATTCAGCCGCCCACCGACGCCGACCGGCTGCGCAAGAATCCACTCGGTATCTACGTCAACGCCATCAACTGGTCGAAGGAGCTGGGACAATGACCCCGCCGTTTTCTCCAAATGCCGGAGGTCCGGCTACTTTCTACATCATTCATCAAAACCGGAAAGCCAGCGACACGTGTTTCCGTAAATCCGCGATGGCGGCTTTGCTGATGTCCGTCTCGGCGCTTGGCGGCTGCGCGCACAATTTCATCCCGCCCGACATCAACTACGATAGCGCGGAGCCGGCGACGCTGACCAGCGATCCACCGCCACCGGTCAAGATCGTGGAATTGCCCAAACCCCTTCCGTTGCCGGGGCAGCTGAAACCGCTTGTCGCCGGCAAACGCATCCCCGAAGCCGCCGATCCCAAAGTTCGCGTCAAACAGGCCAATGCCGCAGCGCGCGTGCAGCCAGTCCGCAACGGTTTCATCAATGCGGTCCAGGTCTATCCCTTCTCGGGCGGAGCCCTCTACCAGGTCTATACGGCGCCCGGCCAGATCACCGATGTCGCCCTCCAGGAGGGCGAGCAACTTGTCGGCTCGGGTCCGGTCGCTGCCGGCGACACCGTGCGCTGGATCATCGGCGATACCGAGAGCGGGACCGGTGCAGCCAGGAAGATTCACATCCTGATCAAGCCGACGCGGCCGGAGTTGATCACCAATCTCGTCATCAACACCGACCGGCGGACCTATCTGCTCGAGCTACGCTCGACGGAGAAGACCTATATGGCCTCGGTCTCCTGGCAGTATCCCGAGGACCAGCTGATCGCGCTTCGGCAGCGGAATGCGACGGCAGAAGCAGCCGCGCCGATCGCCGCCGGCGTCGATCTTGGCTCGATCAACTTCCGCTACGCGATCGAGGGCGATGATCCGGCCTGGCGTCCACTGCGCGCCTTCGACGACGGGAATAAGGTCTACATCGAATTTCCCAGCGGGATCGTTCAAGGCGAAATGCCGCCGCTGTTCGTCATCGGTCCGGCCGGTGGCTCCGAACTGGTGAATTACCGCGCGAACCGCAACTACTACATCGTCGATCGCCTGTTCGCCGCCGCCGAATTGCGCCTCGGTGACAAGGACAGTGAGCGGCGCGTGCGCATCGTCCGCACCGACGGAAGGCCACGCGCATGGCGATAGGCAGCGAAGACGAACGCCAGAACGATGTCCCACCCGTCGCGCCTCCGGATCTTCGGCTTCGGGGCGAGCGGCCCCCTGTAACGCGCCTCTCGCGCAAGATGCTGATCGGCCTCGGTGCGGTGTCTGCGCTGGCGGTCGCGGGCGCGCTTGGCTACGCCCTCCAGACCCGCAGTAAGCAGCAAGCCGGCCAGGAGTTGCTCAACACCCAGAACCGCCCTTCACCTGAGGGCCTCGCCGCCCTGCCGAAGGACTATACCGGCCTGCCGCGCCAAGTGCCGCCGCTCGGGCCGCCGTTGCCCGGCGATCTCGGCAAGCCGATCCTCAACGCAGGCGCGGCAGCGAATACCGTGGTCCCGGGAACGGTGCCCGATCCGGAGGCGCAGCACAGATCCCAGGAGATCGAGGCGGCCCGCGTCAGCCGCCTCTTCGCCCAGACTGTTCAGCAACCGCAGACCGCCAGCCAAGTCATCCCAAATATCTCGGCCACAACTGCGACAGCCACGGCCACGTCACCACCCGTCGATGCGGGATCAGCCCAGAACATGCAGGATCGCAAGACGGCCTTTCTCAACGCTTCGACGGACAAGCGCACGGTCAGTCCCGACCGGCTCGAGGCCAAAGTTTCTCCTTATGTCGTGCAGGCGGGCGCCGTGATTCCGGCGGCGCTCATCACGGGCATCAGGTCTGATCTGCCAGGCCAAATCACCGCCCAGGTGACCGAGGCGGTCTATGATAGTCCGTCCGGCAAATATCTTTTGGTACCCCAGGGTGCCAAGCTGATCGGTCAGTATGACAGCTCCGTTGCGTTCGGCCAGAGTCGGATCCTCCTGGTCTGGACCCGCATCATCATGCCGGACGGCAACTCAATCGTGCTGGAGCGCCAGCCCGGCGCCGACACCGGCGGTTATGCCGGGCTTGAGGACGAGGTCGACAACCATTGGGGTATGCTGTTCAAGGCCGCCGTCCTCTCGACCATGCTTAGCGTCGGAGCTGAGGCGGGCACCAGCCAGAACGAGAACAACCTCGTTCAAGCGATCCGCAGCGGTGCCTCCAACAGCATCAGCCAGACCGGCCAGCAGATCGTCCAGCGCCAACTCAACATCCAGCCCACGCTTTCCATCCGGCCGGGTTTCCCGGTCCGCGTGATCGTCACGCGCGATCTGGTGCTGGCGCCGTACCGCAAGGGAGCAACACCGTGACAAAACTCAAACTTAGGCCGCTCGAAGACGACAAACCAGTCAAGCTCACCGTCGAGCTGCCGGCGGCGGTCTTCAGGGATCTCAAAAGCTACGCCGAGATTCTGACGCGGGGAGGAAGCGCGACCATGCCGACCGAGCCCGGCAAACTGATCGCGCCGATGATCGAGCGCTTTATGGCGACTGACCGCGCCTTTGCGAAGGCCCGACGAAACGGTGGTCAGTCTGTACCTGGCTCAGCTGAGAGATCCGGATAGCGTTCACGAAGCAGATCGAGGAACGGCCGCAGTGATGGATTGCTGTTGGCCTGCCGCCAGTAGGCGCGGAAGCTCAGCCGTGTCGGGCCCTCTGCATCATGCACCTCGCGGAAGGTGACGCCCGGATAGGTAGCGCCGGTCGCACCTTCCAGGGCCAGCAACATCCCCCAGCCGGCGCCGACCAAGGTGAGGAGCCGGTCGAGCGACACATCATGGCGAAGCACCGGGCAAGGATCGGCCGCTCCCAACTTGCTGATGAGCAGCTTGTGGAATTCCGGTCCTGGGCCGTGCTGCGACAACAACAGGGTTTCCTGCCGCAGTTCGCCCCAGTGAACCACATTGCGGGCTGTCAGCGGATGGTGTTCGGGAAGAGCGACGACGACGCGTTCGCTCCAGACCAGTAATGACTTGTCACTCCACCTCGGATTGGGCTCGGCTACCAAGGCGATATCAATGGCGGAATTGATGAGATCGGAGATCAGTTGGTCTCTTGTCCCGTCGACGAGATGTGAATCGACATCAGGGAAGCGATGCCGGTGCTCCAGGAGGGTGGCCCGGAGATTGCCGGCCGAGAGGGAAGCATGGATGCCAATGATCAATCGGCCGCTCTCGCCACGCGAGTGGGTTTTGAGGCGCGCCGTTATGGCTTCCGTCTCACCCACGATGCGTCGGGCGGCATCGAGAAATTCCAAGCCTTGAATGGTTGGTCGTGTGCCACCGTTGGTGCGCTCGAAGAGCGTGCTGCCGACCTTGTGCTCGAGATTGCGCAGGCAGCGACTGAGCGTCGACTGCTTGACCCTGAGCATCTCAGCCGCTTGACGGAGACTTCGATGCTGGGACGCGGCGATCGCCCAACGTAGGTCGCGAAATTCCACTGGCACGTCGAAACCCTATGGCGAGTTTTGGTGATTGGGCGTCGATGCGAATGGACCACTGCATTTGATCGCTAGTTCAACAATTTCAATTCGCGCTTGCTGGACCAGCGTCCGCGCAGACTGCGGCACCAAATAAAGTAAGCTGATCGACAGACGACTATATGTTTTGGGGCTAGTGTGTATCCGCGTTGGTCGCGAGATCCGACCAGGGTGAGCGCGCCATTTGCGAAAGTCTAGCGGTTGCGTGCGCAATGCGCCGGCATGCTTCCTCCAGCTCAGCTAAAGACGTTGCGTAGGAAATCCTGAAATAGGGAGCAAGCCCGAAAGCAGAACCAGGCACCACCGCAACGCCGGCGCCGCGCAGCAGATACTCGACAAAGTCCCTGTCGTTCTCCAGCGTTTGCCCGTCAGGAGTGATTTTGCCGATCAGGCCGGCACAGCTTGCAAATGTGTAGAAAGCGCCCTCGGGCACGCGGCAGGTGATCCCGTCGATCCTGTTCAGCGCGCCGACGACAAGATCGCGCCGCTCCTGGAACGACCGGCAGCAGTCGCGGACAAAATCCTGCGGCCCGTTCAGCGCCTCGATGGCTGCGGCCTGACTGACCGACGACGGGCAGGAGGTCGACTGGCTCTGCACGACGGCCATGGCCCGGATCAGGGCACTTGGTCCGGCGCCATAGCCGATGCGCCAGCCGGTCATCGCATAGGCCTTCGAAACACCGTTGATGGTCAGCGTCCGGCTGCGCAGCGCTGGCTCGATGGCTGCTGGCGTGGCGAAGCGAAAGCCGTCATAGACGATGTGCTCGTAGATATCGTCGACCATCAGCCAGACCTGCGGATTTGCGAGCAGCACGTCGAGGATCGGCCGGTAGGCGGCCTCCGAATAGGCCGCGCCGGATGGATTGGACGGCGAGTTCAGCATCACCCAACGCGTGCGAGGCGTGATGGCGCGCGCGAGATCGTCGGCCGAGAGACGAAAGCCATTGGCCTCGGAGCACGGCACCAGCACCGGCGTGCCGCCGGCGATTGCGACGATGTCGGCGTAGGTCACCCAGAACGGGGTCGGGATGATGACCTCATCGCCGGGGTTGATCGTCGCCATCATGGCGTTGAAGAGCACCTGCTTGGCGCCGGCCGACACCGTGATCTCGTCCTGAGCGAAGTCGAGTTCGTTGTCGCGTTTGAACTTCGCGCGAATGGCGGCCTTAAGCTCCGGTGCGCCGTCGAGCGCGGTATATTTGGTCGCGCCGGCGCGCATCGCGCGCTCGGCTGCCTCCTTGATCGTATCCGGTGTGTCGAAATCCGGCTCGCCTGCGCCGAGAATGATAACGTCCCGGCCTTGGCGTTTCATCTCCGCAGCGAGCCCGCTGATCTTCAGGATCTCCGACACGCCGATCGACGAAAGGCGGTGGGAGGGGCGGAACAACGCGGGGCTGTGGAGTGGGGCGTTCATGTGTCCTCTTACGCCACGTCGAACTTGACGCCCTGGGCGAGCGGCAATGTCCGGCCGAAATTGACCGTATTGGTCGCGCGGCGCATGTAGGCCTTCCAGGCGTCCGAGCCCGACTCGCGCCCGCCGCCGGTTTCCTTCTCGCCACCGAAGGCGCCGCCGATCTCGGCGCCGGACGGGCCGATATTGACGTTGGCGATGCCGCAATCCGAACCGCGTACCGACAGGAAGGCTTCGGCTTCGCGCAGATCATTGGTGAAGATCGAGGACGACAGACCCTGTGGGACCGCGTTGTGCAGGTCGAGCACCGCATCGAAGTCACGATACTTGATGACGTAGAGAATCGGCGCGAAGGTCTCGTGCTCGACGGGACCGACCTGGCTCGCGATCTCGACCAGCGCCGGGCGGACATAATAGGCCTCATCGCCGCCGTCAGTGCGAACCCGCTCGCCGCCGAACACTGTGCCGCCCGCAGTGCGCGCCTCGCCCAGCGCTTTCTGCATCGATGCGTAGGCCGCGCCGTCGATCAGCGGACCGACCAGGGTGCCGTCCTTGAGCGGATCGCCGATCGTCACAGACTCATAGGCGCGCTTCAGGCGCGGCAGGAACGTGTCGTAGACGCTGTCGTGGACGAACAGGCGCCGCAGCGTCGTGCAGCGCTGACCAGCGGTGCCCATGGCGGCGAACGCGACGCCGCGCAAGGTCAGGTCGAGGTCGGCCGTCGGCGCGACGATTGCGGCGTTGTTGCCGCCGAGTTCGAGGATCGCGCGCGCAAAGCGTTTGGCCAGCCGCGGCCCGACGACGCGCCCCATCGCAGTCGAGCCGGTTGCCGACACCAGAGGCACCTTGGCGTGATCGACGAGGATCTCACCAATCTCGCAGCCGCCGAACAGAACCGCGGACAGCCCGTCCGGCGCCGTGCCGCCTTCTGCCTTGAAACGCGCGAGCGCGCGATCGAACAGCGCTTCGGTCGCAAGCGCCGTCAGCGGCGTTTTCTCCGACGGCTTCCAGACGATGCTGTTGCCGCAGATCAGCGCCAGCGCAGCATTCCAGGACCACACCGCGACCGGGAAGTTGAACGCCGAGATGATCCCGGTCACGCCGAGCGGATGCCAGCTTTCCATCATCCGGTGCTCGCTGCGCTCGGTCGCGATGGTCAGGCCATAGAGCTGGCGCGACAGACCCACCGCGAAGTCGCAGATATCGATCATCTCCTGGACCTCGCCGAGGCCCTCGGACGCGATCTTGCCGGCCTCGATCGATACCAGCCTGCCGAGCGCCGGCTTGTTGGCGCGCAATTCCTCGCCAAGCAGGCGGACGAGTTCGCCGCGCTTCGGAGCGGGGACAAGCCGCCATTCGAGGAAGGCCGCGTGCGCCTTGTCGATCGCCGCCTGTGCATCGGCGGCACCGATCTCGTTCACATGGCCCGTGATCTCGCCTGTTATCGGCGATCGAGCCGTCAGCTTGCCGCCGGTGTAGCGGCTCCGCTTGACGCCGAGTGCGGCGAGGAGCGCGTCTGCCTCGTCCGCCAGGGATTTGACGGCGCGTGCTGGGGTCTGGGTCGTGATGGTCATGGCGATTTCTCTTGGATAGTTGAAGGGCGGTTCAATCAGGCCATCGCCCGGCATGCAAGGTGCGGTGACCCGAGCTGGCGCACGGCCTGCTCCAGGGAGGTCCTTTCCGCCTGCGCGTACAGCTTCATTTCATCGTGAACCCCAGCACCGAGGGCGACTTCGAACGCAGCCCGGTTGGAGCGCGCCGCGTAGTTTTGCTGCTGGTCGGTGCCGAGATTCGACTGGAAAATTCCTGCCGCACTGACCGGGAGGAAATCCTCGTAGACGATCGGATCGTAGCGCAGAAAACCCGCAGCCAGCAAATCATCGAGGCTGGATGGCGGCGGATGCCGCTTGCATGCCTCAATGCCCGCCGACGTCGCCGAATAGCGGAAGAAGGCGAGCCCTTGCGCGCGAAGCTCCGACCAATCGTCCGGGAACATCTTGAAGCGCTCGGCCAGTTCGCTGTCGTAGTCGCGTGCGGATGCGCCGGCCGCACCGGCCTGCCGCACGGAGGCGAGCAATCGGTCGTAGAGCTCGCGACCCTTGGGCGTGAGCGCAACGCCGCGCTGCTCGATCTCGCCGAAGCGGGCGGTATGTGTCCCGGCTGCCATCGTCTCATTGGCCTGCCGGAACAGGATCGGTTCCTCCAGCGCCTTGAAGCTGGTCTGACGCAGCAGGATCGGGCAGTCGCGGCGCGGCGGACCTTCGATGATCGCCTTCGGCGCGATGCCGCGCCGTGGCATTGCGGCCTGGACGGCATCGATATCCAGCGTGCGTGGCGTCAGATGGTTGATGTGCGGGCCGCGAAAGCTCACCACGTCGGCGATCAGTCGATGGGTCGCGTGCAGCTTGCTGTAAACCTCCAGGCTGACCGTGGCCTCGCTGTGCCAGCGGAACGTCTCCAGGGCTTCGCGAACGAACTCATCCGCCTGCGCGATGGTCAGATGACCCGTCGTCTCGAAGGTGCCGACCAGTTCGAGCGCCCGCGGCGTGAAGATGCGACGCCGACCTAGGATTTGCTCCGCCTCGGCGCGCAGGCTCTCATGCTCGATCAGGTCGAGGCGCAGCAGCGAGGTGAAGACCCGGAACGGGTTGCGGCGAAGCGCGGCATCGTCGATCGGCCGGAAGGCCGTGGCATGGACGGGCACGCAGGCGATCGACAGGTCGTAGTAACCGACCGGATGCATCCCCATCACCGCAAAGACGCGGCGCATGTCGCGCAATTCGTCGGCGCGGCCGAGCCGGATGGCACCGTGACGCTCGACACCCAACCGCTCGAGCTCGTCACTGCGCGCGAGACTCGCCCGCAGCTGCTGGTGCTGCCGCAAGGTCTCGCGATTGGTGTCGTTGACGAGTTCCACCAGGGTGCCGTATTGCGGCACTTCGGCCCGGTACATGTCCGACATGGCGCGGGAAAACAAAGTACGGATCTCGTCCGCATCCGCGCGCAGCGCTGGCATCATCATCTCCGTCGACGGCGGATCGGCCGTCATCGACGGACCGATCCCAAGTTCATGCTATTTCGTTATGATCCGGCGATTAGACCTTGCTTGATCGGCCAATTCAAACGATGTTTGCTCAGAAGGTCATTCTGAATTGGAATGATAGCAATGGATCCGCAGACACCTCGCCGTTTTCTTCCCTCCACCGCCGTGCTGGCGGCGTTCGAAGCCACCGCGCGGACCGGCAGCATGACGCTGGCCGCGCGCGAGCTTCAGCTGACCCAAAGCGCCGTCAGCCGGCAGATCAAGATGCTGGAGGAGCAGCTCGAGGTGGAGCTCTTCATCCGCGAGCGGCAGACCGTTCGACTGAACTCCGTCGGCGAATCCTATGCGCGCGAGATTCGCGAAGCGCTCCACAAGATCAGCACCGCCTCGTTCAATCTTCATGCGAACCCGAGGGGCGGGAGCCTCAATCTCGCCATCCTGCCGACGTTCGGCACCCGCTGGCTCGCGCCGCGTCTGCCGAGGTTCCTGGCAGCAAATCCCGGGATCACCATCAACCTGGCAACGCGGTTGTCCTATTTCGATTTCCGGGTCGAGTCGCTCGACGCTGCGATTCATTTCGGCCAGCCGGAATGGCCCGGCGCCGAGATGGCTCTGTTGCGGTCGGAACAGGTCATCCCGGCCTGCAGTCCCGGCCTGAAGCGCCAATACCACTTCCGTGTTGCCGGCGATCTCCGAAACGCGCCGCTGCTCAGCATCTCCACGCGCTTTCATGCCTGGGACCGGTGGTTCTTGATTCACGATGCGCCCGGCAGGACCACTCAGGGGATGGTGTTCGACCAGTTTGCCACCGCAGCCCAGGCGGCGATCGCCGGTCTTGGCGTGGCGCTGCTGCCGACCTTCCTCATCCAGGATGAGCTCGCGAGCCGCAAGCTGGTCCGAGCCATCAACCTGCCTATGGAAAGTCCCGAACGATATTACCTCGTCTGGCCTTCCGAACGGGCGAAGTACCCGCCGCTCGCCGCATTCCGGGAGTGGCTGCTCGCGGAGACTGCACCTGACCGTTGATCAAGCGGCGCTGAGCCTTTCTACGGCGGTACAGTCGCCAGGCTTTGAATGCGTTGCGCGCAGCGTCTATGGCAGCAGCGCTGGCGGTAGCGGTGATTGTCTTGAGCTTCCCGAACTCTTCTCCGGTCGCCGGCTGGCGAACTGAAAAAGCTACTACGTACGTGGTCGTTCCGGAGGGGCGGCAGACCTCTATCTCGCGCTTTCCTTGAGTGGATCCTGCAAGAGACGCCCCGTTAAACATCTGTTTTCGTGCAGCACCTAGGTCTGGAGCTAAGCTAAAGCACCACCATCCCAGGTGGATCGGTGTCCAGGCTTCCCTACGATTTCGCTGAGAATCTTAAGGCGCTGATGTGTCGTCGGTCGCCTTCCGAGGCTAAGCGTTCGGCTTCTGCGACGCGTCAGTTCCAAATTCCAAGTGCGGCGCTATCAATTCCAAAACGATATCGATCGAGGTGCAATTGGTATTGGTCGATCAACGGCAATCGCTACACAATCGCTCAACTCGGCCGAACTGAAGCGCCGCGAACCTAGAGACAGGCTCGATGCAGACGATCCCCCAGCTTCTCCTCGCGCGTGCCCAAGACTCAGGCGATCGCGTCTTCTGCAAATTCAAGGGGCAGCAAACGACGTTTCGCAGCCTGCTCGCCAAAGTCCAGGAAATGGCGGGCGCGCTCCAAGAGGCTGGTGTGAAACGTGGCGATCGGGTCGGCTTTATGCTGACCACTTCCGTCGAGCACATTGCCCTCTATCTGGCGACCTCCTGGATTGGTGCTGCGGCAGTGCCGTTCAGCGTTCACCTCAAGAGCGCAGGCATCGAGCTCCAGGTTTCGAGTGCAAAGCCATCCGCTTTTGTGGCCAATCGCGTTCAAACGGATGCGGTACGTGCGGCTTTCGCAACGGTCCCCAAAGCCCCCGTCCTGATCTGGTTCGAGGATGGCGATAACCGAAATTCCGAACACAGTCTCAACGATCTCCTCCGCGCTAGCCGGTCGGCGGTGACCCCCGTTTCGCGATCGCTCGACGATCTTCTTGCGATTAACTACACCTCCGGTACGACCGGTGCGCCCAAAGGCGCAATGTTGTCGGACCGATTTTATTGGATCGGCGCAAAAAACGCAGGCGTATTGTCCGAAGCCAACCGGGATGATGTTTTCTTCCTGTGGGAGCCCTTCTACCATGTGGCAGCTTGGATGACCGTCATGATGGCTCTTCATCATGGTCTGAGCATCTATATGGTCGAGCGGTTAAGTGCCTCCAAACTCTGGGACCAGATCGCCGATGCAAAGGCTACAAAATTTCACTATCTGGGCGGCCTGATCAATATCCTCCTCTCGCAGCTCGTGACTGAGAGCGAGCGTAACAACACCGTGTCTATTGCTTGGGGCGCCGCTTGCCCGAAAGACACCTGGCGTCAGTTCGAAGAACGGTTCGGGCTGATCGTCCGCGAGGGTTATGGCCTTAGCGAAGGTCAGAATTTCACCCACATCAACATGCGGGATGTCCTCGGCTCCATTGGCACACCGGTAGAAGAGTTTGACAGCTGGTTGGTTGATGACCACGGGGACCGTGTTGGGCCAGGCGTCGTCGGCGAAATCGTGCTGAAGCCTAAGATGCCCGGTATTACCATGCTGGGGTATTTTGGCGATCCCGAGAAGACGGCGGAGGTGCTCCGAGCCGATGGCTGCGTCTATACGGGTGACACAGCCTCCACCGATCAAGATGGCAATTTCTACTTCAAGGGCCGTAAGAAGGATGCCTTGCGCCGGCGGGGAGAAAATGTCTCGGCATGGGAGGTTGAGCGGGTGCTCAATGCCGCTCCGAACGTTGAAGAGTCCGCGGTTTTGGGCGTAGCATCGCCCATGGGAGAGCAGGATATCTTGGCGGTTGTGAAGGCCAAGGACGGGGCTGAGGCGGACCCGCTGACTATCGCGCAGTTCTGCAGCGAGCGCCTCGCGTACTACCAAATTCCCCGCTACATTCAGATCGTCGATGAGTTCCCGCGGGGCCCGACTCAGCGCATAAAAAAGAACGATATCGTCGTTGATTTGAACGCGGCTTGGGACGCCGAGAAGGCCGGGTTTAAGCCTGTCCGGAACGTCTGAGGGAGCCGGGTCATGTTGGAAGCTCCCCAAAACCAGCCAAACTCCGACGAGCTCTTGAGCGAGGTTCGCGAGGGGGTCTTGATCCTGAAGATCAACCGCCTCAATCGATACAACGCGTGGACGTCTGACGTTCGAGATCAACTGGCAGGCCATCTTACGGCAGCGGGGGGCGATCCAGGCATCAGGGCGGCGATCCTGACCGGCGCAGGCGACAAGGCATTCTGTTCAGGTCAAGATCTTTGGGAGCTACAAGCATTCAAAGATGGGTCGGAAATCGGGTCGTGGCTTGGACGCCTGACCCGCTGTTACGATGCCGTCAGACAATTTCCAAAGCCATTTATCGCTGCGGTGAATGGCGTCGCAGCCGGTTCCGGTTTCCAGGTCACCCAGTTCTGCGATTTCGTCGTTACGCACGCCGGCGTGACGATGGGCCAGACGGAAATCAATTCCGGCCTGCCGAGTATATTCGGGACGTGGCTGATGTGGGAGCGAGTGGGGCGGCGCGCTATTGAGCTCTCTCTGCAAGGCCGCTTGATGAACGCCGAAGAAGCCCGCAGCCTCGGATTCGTTCATGAGATAGTCCCGCAAGAAGGCGTGCTTAGCGCTGCTTTGAGAGCAGCGGAGCGGCTGTCCAAGCAGCCTCAAGTCGCTTACAGCCTGTCAAAACGCGCCAATACTTTGCTTGACGAAGATCGCTATCGAAAGGCGATCGCCATGGCCATGGAAGCCTATGAGCAGGCGTTCAACGTCGGTGCGCCGCAAAAGGAGATCGAGCGCTTTTTCGAATGCCGCCGTTACCGAAAGAAATTGGCCGAAGGCTGATAGCTGAAGCTGGACACAACCCGCGCCGCGAGGCGCCGAGCCACGAATACCCCGAGCGAAGTTCCCCCGGACGGCGTTTCCAAGCGTTGCCCGAACGGTCCCCCATTGGAGATTACCCAATCATGCCTACCGAACTGTCGAGCGTCGAATTTAGCACCTATCTCTGGTCCCGCATGTACGCCGGATTGCAACTGGTCACCATGAGGGAAAAGGGCGAGTCAGGCGTTGCTGACCTCAAGTTCAATTTCATGCGCTCACACGGTGCCAAGCACTTCATCGCTGGTCTTAAGAAGCTCGGCATCGACAAGGATCCGCCCGCGATCGCCGCTGCCAAGTATCACTACCTGTCGAATTGCGCAGTCGGCGCGGTTGATATGGAGTACGCCGAAGAAGGCCCGAAGAAAGCTTGGATCCGCTATCTCGCGCCGGCGTGGGCGTACCCCGGCTCGGGGCTGCTCGCCATCCCGGCCTCGACGCAGATTGGGGCGTTCCGTGCTTGGCACCAGAACAACGGTACCTGGCTCGGTTGTCCGCGTCTGGGGTATGTATGCACCAAGCTTTACCAGCATGGCGCCCCTTACGATGAAGGCTACTTCATCGAATACGATCACGATATTACATACGATGAGGCTCTGAAGTTCGAGACGGTGGACCGTAGTCCGGGTTTCGATCCGGCGATCGCGCCCCGACTGGACGAAGCAGAATGGCCTCTTGAACGGCTGGCTAAGGCGAGGCGCCGCTACGCTGAGGGTTATACCGCCGGACCTGTCGGGGTCTTGGTGCGATCGTATGGCGTGCCTTATGCCGCCTACCTTGTAGCGCAAGCTGCAAGGGGCATCGGAACGCAGTACGCTCGCGAAATCGCCAGCCGGTTCGGCTGCGCTGAAAAAGATGCACCCGCTATGGCCAGGCTTCTTTCGGACATCTTGAGCGACTTGGGCATCGAACATCAGAGCCGCAGCAAAGATGGCTCGTTCTTTATCGAACGCCGGCAGTTTGCGCCGTTACAGGACGGATTTCCGGACGAGATCCACGACGCAATCGGTGAGCTCTTTCCCGCAATCATCGCGGTGCTGTCCGACAAGGTCGATTTCAGGGTCGCGGTGAACGGCGCTGCTTCAAGCGAGAGCCGTACCGAAGTCTGGAAAATCGAAGGAAGCGCCACGCGCTTACGGTAGTCACCCACCACTTGTGTCATAACCAGAAAGAAGAGGGGAATGCGATGACTAAGACCAAGCTCGGTATGAATCGACGACAAATTCTCGCTGGTGCCAGCGCCATCGGCATTGGTGGGATAGTCGCTCCTGCCATTACCGGTAGTGCCCTGGCTCAATCCAAATCGATCACGGTCGTGAGCTGGGGCGGCTCGCTGGTTGAGGCGATGAAGAAGCACTGGATCGCGCCCTTTACCAAAGAAACCGGCATCAATGTCGCAGTTGCGGATGGCCCGGACCTAGCGAAGCTCAAGGCCCAATCCATCATGGGCCGCTCTGAATGGGATGTGTTCGATGCGTCTGGGGCAGTAGCATTGGCCGGGACGAAACAGGGATTCTGGGCCCCTCTCGACCGCGACGTCATCAAGTCTGACAACCTCAAGCTTCCGGCCTCAGAACACCGCGTCGGCATGTACTTCTTCGCGGGGGGCATCGCGTTCGACCCGAAAACACACCCGGAAGGCAAGCACCCCACGAATTTCAAGGAATTTTTCGATGCGAAGGCTTTCCCCGGAAAGCGAGCGCTCCGGACGCGAGTTTCCGAGATGCTCGAAATCGCATTGATCGCCGACGGCGTAGCGCCGAAGGATCTCTACCCCCTGGATGTCGAGCGAGCGTTCCGAAAGCTCGACACGATCAAGCCGATTGTCACGAAGTGGGTTGAGCAGACGCCCCAAACGATCTCGTTGATCCAGAACGGCGAGGTCGACTATTCCTACACCTACTCGAATCGGGCCAAAGTTGCGCAGGAATCGGGCGCTTCCATCGATTTCGCCCTGCAGCAAGTGCTGCTGGGCGTGAGTTATCTGACGGTGCCCAAAGCGAGCCCCAACAAACCTGAAGCGATGCAGTTCATCGCGTTCATTTTGCGTCCTGATCGACAGGCGGCTTTTGCAGACGAACTCGGTCTCCTGCCAAACAATCAAAAGGCGGTGCCCCTCATGAGCGAAGCTTCCCGCAAGTGGGTCCCAAATCTGGAAGGCCCGAATTCTGCAATACTGAACGATGAGTGGTGGGGAGAGAATTTTGACAAGCTGCAGGCTCGGTTCAAGCAGTGGCTTTTGATTTGAGCAACTGAAAGTCACCCTACTGAAATTTGGTGGGCGGATTACTCCGCTCACCAGGCAGACGGTTCAAAAGCATGTCATCTTTCACATTGCGGCCACTAGAAGGCTGGGCCTACTTGGCCCCCGCGCTGCTGCTTCTCGCGGGTGTCTTCCTTGTTCCGCTGATATTCACGCTCTCGTTTAGCTTAGATACCCCGCCGTCGGCCCAGCACTACGTCGCACTTGTCGGCGAGCCGCTTTTCCAGCGCGTCTTAGGCAACACTCTTACGATAAGCCTGCAGGCGACCGCCTTGACGGTGCTGATTGCCTATCCTGCGGCGTTCCACCTGGCGCTCCAACCTCCTCGTAGACGGGCCCTGTTAATGGCACTTGTGATGCTTCCGTTCTGGACCAGCATCCTGGTGAAGAGCTTCGCCTTTATCGTCCTCCTTGGGGACCAGGGCGTGATCAATCGCACGCTGCGAGCTATCTTCGGCAGTGAGGCGGGCGTCACCATGCTATTCAACCGAGTGGGCGTGATGATTGGCCTTACCCACTACCTTGTTCCGTTTGTCATCTTGCCGGTTCTAGCGAGCCTTTTGGGACGCAATCAGAGCATTGAGCGCGCCATGGCGGTCATGGGTGCGGGTCCAGTTCGAATTTTCTGGAATGCGATCTTGCCCGCCAGCCTACCTGGTCTACTGGCGGGTACGCTTATGAGCTTGACGCTGTCTCTGGGCTTTTTCGTAACCCCTGCCCTGCTGGGGGGGCGACAGGATATGATGATCGCCAACCTCATCGATTTTTACACCCGGGAAGTTCTGGACTGGCCAACCGCGTCTGCCATCTCGATCATCCTGCTCTGTCTCTCTGGCTTGCTCATTACCGCACTGCTCCGGGCGAAACGCGGCGAGAGTCTTCTCTAAGGGGGATACAATGGTCTCTGATCTGGCTACGACCCTTTGGCGCCGAATTGGCTCTTGCCTGGCGTGGGCGGTCTACATCTTCCTGCTGCTACCTACTCTGATCGTTATCCCGATCGCGTTCGGCGACAGCGCCGAGGTACAGTTTCCCCCGGCAACTTGGTCACTAGGACTCTTTCGGCGGTTCTTCGCTGATGAAATCTGGATGACATCGCTCTGGACGAGCATTGAAGTTGCGCTTGTCAGCTCCTTGATCGCTCTTCTTGTTGGCGTGCCCGCAGCATATGGGCTCGCAAGGGCATGGATAAGAGGCCGCTCGGCGGTGCAGCTGATATTGATGAGTCCGCTGCTTGTCCCAAGTATCGTCCTCGCCCTGGGCGTCTATCTCTATCTAGGGCGAGCCGGCCTGTCGGGAACGAAGACAGGCATCATCCTCGCCCACACGGCCTATGTCCTGCCTTTCGTAGTCGTAACAGCTAGTTCCGGATTGAAGGCGCTTGATGCGCGGATCGAACTGGCTGTGCAGGTTTTGGGCGCCAACCGGTCGCAAGTGCTGCGATATGTCGTTATTCCGCAACTTCGGCCAACCATCTTGGTGAGTTTTCTGTTCGCATTCTTGATGTCCTTCGATGAGGTCGTGCTCTCGTGGTTCTTGAGCGGCACCTCGGCCACCACCTTACCCGTCAAGATGTTCACGGCAATTCATTGGGAAGTGTCACCGGTTCTGGCTGCGGTTGCTACTCTCCTGACCATTGTATCGGCAGCAGCATGCCTCGGCGCAGCGCTCCTCCAGCGAAACCCAACACACTAGGGGCTCATCCGTGAACGCCACCGCGAATTCCGAAGCTGTCCGACTCCGGGTTGATGGAGTTAGCAAGCAATATGGTGATATGACTGCCTTAGCGGCTACCGATCTCGTTATCCGAAAGGGAGAGTTTGTCAGCCTACTTGGGCCCTCAGGATCCGGTAAGACCACGCTCCTCAACATCGTTGCCGGCGCCGCAATGCCTTCAACAGGGCGAGTGCTGCTGGACGGCCGTGACATCACGCACCTGCCGTCACGCGAACGCAACCTCGGCATGGTCTTCCAGCATTACGCGCTAATCCCGCATATGACCGTTTTCGACAATGTCGCCTTTCCGTTGAAAGTGCGGGGTGTGGCCAAGAATGAGATCGCTGACCGTGTGCGGGCCGTGCTGGCCACTGTCCGACTCGACCAACTGACTGATCGGAAACCTAGTCAACTGTCTGGCGGGCAGCAGCAGCGCGTGTCGATCGCTCGCTGCCTCGTCTATGATCCGCCGGTCATTTTGATGGACGAACCGCTTGGTGCTCTGGACAAGGGCTTGCGTGAAGCCATGCAGTTTGAGATCAAGCGACTTCATAGGCAGCTTGGCATCACCGCACTGTATGTCACGCACGATCAGGACGAAGCTATGGCGCTCTCCGATCGGATCTGCGTCATGAACAACGGCTCGATTGCCCAGCTTTCAGCAGCTCGCGAACTCTATTATCAGCCGACCAGCAAGTTTGTTGCGGAATTCCTGGGCGAGTCGAACGTTCTTCCGGGTAAAGTAACCTCATCAGGTTCCACCATTGAAGTTGAACTCGACGAAGGAGCAGGTTCGGTTCGGAGCACTCAGCCTTGTACTCTCAAGCCGGGCGAGCAAGCGTTTGCGATGATGCGTCCTGAGAGCATCTCAATCGCGGCAACCCCTGGCCAGACCGCAGCCGATAACAAGCTGGCTTGCACCGTGGAGGGCGTTGAGTTTATCGGTGGTGTTAGTCGTGTCCGGCTCCGCGCGGCCGGTAATATCGCCTTGAGCGTCAAGTTGTTGTCGAGCCACAAACCGCTCGCCACGCTCGCATCAGGAGACCACGTCTGGGTTACCTGGAGCCCTTCCGATACGATCTTGCTCGACCGCACCCACGATGCGTGAGACCATGGCTTCGCAGAATTCAGCGAGCGGTAGTTTCACGGACTATCGAGACGACCGCCTCTTTGTCGAAGCTATCGAGAAGTGCTTCATCGTCCTCGAGGCCTTCGGGGCGCGCAGCCCCGCGATGAATATAGCGCAGCTGAGCCTCAAAACAGGGTTGGGGCGCAGCGCAATCCAGCGGATTGTCTACACGCTAAGTGAGCTCGGTTATCTGCAGCGTGAAGAGGAGACCAAGCAACTGAGTCTGGCGCCTAAGAGCCTCAGCTTAGGTTCGCGATATATCGCAGCAGATAACCTAATTGAACTCGCTCAGCCGTTTTTGCGCGACATTGCCGAGCGGTTCGATGAGACGGTGACCCTCGCTCGTTTGGATCGATCCGAGATTGTCGTCGTTTCCAGTGTCCCGAGTTCGCAAGTTATTAGCGCCTCCGTGCCTGTCGGTGCACGGTATCCTATCGAGGGGTCTGCGTCCGGATGGGTTCTCGTGGCAGACATGCCCGAAATCGCGCAGCTGAAAATTGTCGAGAAGATCCGTTCGCGCACCGGTTCGCGATGGGCGTCCAATGACGAGCTGCTCAGGAGACTGGAAGAAGTTCGCGTACGTGGCTTTTCGCTTATCGAGCCGCCACTGTTCCTGGGTGGGCTGTCTATCGCTGCGCCGATCCTTAATGTGGATGGCACCGCTTGTGCCGCTTTGGCTGTGTCTTGCCCAACAGCCCGATGGTCCATCGAGGAAGCGAGCGCCCGCATCACCCCTATCATCGTTCACGCCGGGCATGCCCTATCTCGATTGAATGGCTGGCACGGCGGCGAGTGACGGCTGTCCAGATCTGGTATACTCAGGCATGGTCGAAAGCGATCGATCGCAGGGCTTGAGGATCGCAGGGAATGGATGTCCGGCATTTCAGATACTTTCTCGCAGTGGCCGAGGCGCTGAGCTTCGCAAAGGCTGCACGAGCACTGCATATGAGCCAGCCTCCGCTGTCCAAGCGCATTGCTGACATGGAGGAGGAAATTGGCGTCAAACTATTTGATCGGACGAGCAAGAAAGTCGAGCTAACACAAGCGGGCGAGGCACTTGTTCCTTACGCTCGCGACGCCATTCTGGCGTTTGACGCGGCCGTACGAGCAGCTCGGTCTCAATCCCCAAGTCGCAGGCACCGAGTGCGAATTGCTCTCCCGCCAGAAACGTCTCGGGTGGTGATAGAAGAATTGGTTCGCCGACTTGAGCAACTCCGGATTGAAGCTGAGCCTGTGGAAGCCTGCACTGCCGATCAGGAGAGCCTCCTGAGAGCAGGCGACATCGACATCGGCGTCCTTCGGCTTCCCTTCGATGATAGGGGGTTTTGGGTATCCCCCCCACTTGCTCAATCCCTTGGGATTGTGATGGATGCCACGCATCCACTTTGTTCCCAGCCAAGGATTTTCCTAGATGATCTTAGCCCATATCCCTTGGTGCAGTTCGCGCGACATTACGCTCCGGGCCTTTATGATGAGTTGCTCAGACTGTGCGCTGAAGGAGGATACTCTCCGTCAAAGATTCTCCATGGCGTTAGAATGACCGCGGCTCTCCTCCGAACGGAACAAGCGGTTACGTTTACGACGCCACGCTTCCTAAAGCGCCGTGGCGATGGAGGCACCAAAGAGCTCGTGTGGCGCTCGCTCCAGAATGATCCAATCCATTGGTGGACGTCGGCAGCATGTCGCCTTGAGGACCATAGGGGTTCCGTAAAAGCCGCGATCGAGGTGGTTTTGGCAACCGTGGAGCAACATGAAAACTGGCTACGGATTCCACGACCTGAAAAATTCGCTAAATGACGGAAGGCGGCTCCTCCTACATCTAACGACGCTTGAACGAGACCCGCGGGTCTTGGAGACTTCCGGCGATGACCTCTTTTTATCAGGTGGTTGCCGGCACCGCGCTAGAAGTATGTCGTCCCGCGCTGCGTCGCGACACTTGTAGACGTGGGCTATCAGCGCAAGATCGCCTCCCGACGGGAATATGTTGTTGTTCCTCGTCTACTGCATCTTGGCATCAGTTTATGTCCGCACAAGCCCAGTGATTGATCGAGCGGTACCGTCCTTGCTGGGTAAGCGCGAATTTCTCCGCATCCTTGCTTTTGAGTGCTCTAGCTAATGCATGAGGTGTCCGCCAAAATAAGTGGACACCTTGTGATGGCGACGGATGATCAGAAACCGCTGGTCCACGGCCTCGTGCCGGAACTGCAACGTCGTGGCCTGTTCCGCACCAAGTACGACGGCCCAACCCTGCACGATACTCTTGGACTGCTCCAGCCGGAGGGCTGAGGTCGCGCGTGCCCACGCACGCTCTGCTCTTCAGCCTCCGCACCATGATCGTGCTACGACTATCCATCTGCGGCCTGAAAATACCGGCGCGACCAGTAAGCCATTGATAACGGGCAGTTCTCAATAGGAGGCCGCAGTCAGAGTCTACTCATGCAAAAAGCTTCGGAATCTCTTGTTCAATCAATCGCAATAATCGGGTGTTGCGCCTCCCCGCAACCAACGATGCTTGCGATAGCCAGCCATCCAAAGCCCCGGCCTCCGAAAGGAAGTCGGGCTTTTCTTGCTCGCCGAAAAGCGCAAGGATCGCATCCTTGACGCCAGCCTTCGGAGCATCTGTCCAAAAAAAGCCGCCCGCTGTTTAGTCGTGTGCCGCCGCACCCGGCATGATCCCGACGGCCCAAGAGTGGCCCACGCGCGAGAAAGTCCGCGCCGCCCCCGGACGTTCTCGCACGCCTCTGGCGCCAACCCGAATTGAGGCCTCTAGCTAGGTCTGGCTTTGAATCATATCTCTGGAGAAGCGTTGAAGCCGCGGGGCGAGTTTCCTCCCCTGCGGCGCAACGTTGAGACCGGTACAGAATTCGCAGTGGCCGGCGCGCCGTACCGCTTCAGTCCACTCGGCTTCGGAGACGAGAAGGGGGTCCTATCCGCGATCAGGGAGACCATCGGTCGCTGGCGTCTCCCAGCAGTCGATCGCGGGCCAACGCGTCAAACGTACACTGCTGAAGCCCTGATGCTGTGGGTGACCTATCCGACCATGCGGTCGTGTCCTGTCCAGAAGTTCGCTCGTAGAACCTTCTTGTCGACCTTTCCGACCCCGGTCATCGGCAAGTGTTGGACAAACTGGACTTGTTTCGGCGCATGAGCAGAGCCTTTGCGTGATTTGACCAAGTTGATCAACTCGTCCGGATTAGGGTTCGAGCCTTCGCGCGGAACGATGATGGCGGTGACGGCCTCTCCCCACTTTTCGTCGGGAATGCCCACCACTGCGACCATCGCGACTTCGGAATGCTCCGACAAAACGTCTTCAATCTCGCGCGGGAAGATGTTGAAGCCACCGGAAACGATCATGTCCTTCTTGCGATCAAGGATGAACATGTAGCCACGCTCGTCCTTACGGGCGATGTCGCCGGTATGCAGCCAGCCGTTCTTCAACGTTTCGGCTGTGATGTCGGGCTGCTTCCAGTATTCCGCCATCACGTGCGGTGCACGAACGCAGATCTCGCCGGCTTCGCCCGTTTCCACTTCTTGATCGTCGTCGTCGAGAATTTTTACGTCGCATACCGATATCGGGAAGCCGCAAGAAAGGAACAATTCGGGCGTCTTCGGATCGTGGTCGGCTTTGCGCAGCACCGAAACCGGATAGCACTCTGTCTGGCCGTAGAGCTGAGAGAATACCTGTCCGATTCGCTCGATCCCCTCGACCAAGCGGCTCGTCGACATCGCCGATGCACCGTACAAGACTAGTTCGAGTGACGAGAGGTCGGTCCTTGAGAGCGACGGATGATCGAGTAGCATGTAAATCATTGTCGGTACGAAGAGTGTGAAATTGATGCGCTCGCGCTGTATTGTGTGGAGCACCGCTTCCGGATCGAAGCCCTTCAGCATGTGAATGGTTCCGCCAGTCATCAAGGTCGGAAGCACCTTGGTTCCTGCGACATGGCTGATCGGGGCGACGGCAAGATACCGAGCTGCCTCCGGAATCTCGAAGTCGGCCAGGATTGCGCCGGCGAATCCGCCATATTGGCGGTGGTATCGAAGCGCTCCCTTCGATCTCCCTGTGGTCCCGCCCGTATAGTTGAGAATTGCGATGTCGTCGGGTTCGGCGAAGCTGCGCGGGGTTACGTGTCCGACGGCTTCGATGGTCTTCAGCAGATCGGTACCGTATTGAGCGCGACCTAGGGTAAACACTGCTTTCAGCCCGGCAGCGCTCGCCGCGAGCTCGCCGCCTCGATCGTGGAACGCAGCCGCGTCGACTATCAGCATCGCGGACTCTGAGTCCTCAAGCTGAAAGAGTTGATCTTGAAGGGAGCCGAGCGGGTGCAGCCAAGTGATGCCGAACCTGGCGAGCTGCGCCGCGACGCTCGCGCACCACATGTCTGCCCGGTTGGCGGTCAGGAGTGCGACGCGCGATCCTGGAGGCAGATTCATCTGCATAAAGACGCTCTGCATGCGTCCAATCAGGTCGAAAGCGCCTCGATAGCTTAGGGTCCCCTCCGGCCAGCTAAAGGCTGTTCGGGAGGGGTAGCGTGCGAGCGCCCGCAGGGTTTGCTCGCAAACCGCAGGGAAAGCGTGGAGTGACATGTTTCCACCTCGTCTTGGTTGTTTCTTTTCTGGCCCTGCTCATCCAAGGAAGCTGGGCGAAGTCTTAGGGGCGCGGATCATCGCGCCTGGACGGCGCTGCGGAATTCCGTGATGGTCTGCGCGATCAAATCATCAACGGACAGGATATTTCTGACTCCGGAAGTTGAATGCCCGCCGCTCCAGATGTCCCGCCACCTCTTGGGTCGAGCTTCCCGCGCGGCGATGTCGATGTCGTGACCGATTTCGATCGAACCGTGCGGCGGCAGGTTGTCCGGTTCGAGGCCCGCTGCCTCGATCGACGGCCTCAGCATGTTGGTCTGCAATCCCGTGAACGCGGTAGTCAGAAGGACATCGTCCGCAGAACTCTCTACGAGCATCTGCTTGTGTCTCTGATCAGCCATGCTCTCGCGAGTCGCGATGCACTTCGTTCCCATGTAAGCGAGATCACAGCCGAGTGCCTGCGCCGCTCGCAGAGCGACACCGTCGCTAATGCCGCCAGCGAGCACGATCACACCGTCGAAAAACGTGCGGACCGCACGGACGAACGCGAATGGATTGAGCCAGCCGGTCTGGCCGCCAGCCCCTGCCGTCAACAGCACGAGACCGTCGACGCCTGCCTCTACTGCTCGTTCTGCGTGCCGAATGGACGCCACGTCAGCAAGAACCATGACGCCGGACTCCTGAAGCGGTCGAAGCACGGGGGTCGGGGATCCGACCGAGGTGATGACCATCTCTGCCTTGTGTTTAAGGACAACCTGCAGATCCTCTGACAGGCGGGCATTGGATTTGTGTACGATCAGGTTCGGACAGACTGGCGCATGGCGTCTCTCGGTTTCGGAGTCGTAGCGGTGCAGGCGTTCGTTGATCGTAGTTAGCCAATGATCGAGCTCGTCGGCGCTGCGGCAATTCACCGTCGGGAATGATCCTATTACCCCGTTTCGGCTCGCGGCCACGACGAGTTCGATGCCCGAGACGAGAAACATCGGAGCTGCGATCAACGGTAAGGCTAGGCGATCCTGAAACCGTGCCAGTTGCTTCGACGAGTCCACCTTCCCTCCTTCGATCGCACATTGTAGCCGTCTGAGAACGGAAGCCGCACGGACTTCTAAATCCGTGCGGCTCGGGTGCTCCTAGTTGGACAACTTGCCTTCGATGATCGGACCAAAAGTGACCCAATTGTCTCCTTCAAATTTCATCAACTGCATCTGTTCGATCGGGAAATGATCGGTAGGCGACGTGTTGAGAGTGATTCCGGGGAGCAAAGTCGAGGGTGCGAAACCATTCAGGCTTTCTGAGACCTTCATGATGTTCTCCCGGGTCAGATTGTCCCCCGCCTGCTCGAGAATATATTGGAGTGTTTGAAGAGCTGCATAGGAGTAGGTGACGAGGCTGCTATTGCGGTCTGCATCAGGTGCGTACTTCTGCAAGAAGCGTTCGCATTCCTGAATGCCAGGGTCCCCTTTCCAACGCGGGTCCGTCGGGTCTTTGTAATAACCTGCGCTGATGATGCCTTGCGCGTAGCTGAAGCCGGCCGGTTTGATCACCGCTCCTACTGAGCTCGAAACGTTGTTGAGGATATGGACAGGCTTCCAATCCAGCTCGCCCATCTTCCGGATCGCCATCGCGGCAAACTTGGGTTGGCTCAGATTCAGAAGCAAATCTGCTCCTGACGCCTTCAGCTTGACGATCTGCGAATCGATCGTGGGGTCGCTAAAGTCGTAGGTCGCCTCAGCGACGATCATCGAGGTCTTGTCGCCGAGCCCATCCTTGACGCCTTTGTAAATGTCCTTGCCGTACTCGTCGTTGGCAACGAGGACGGCCACCTTCGCGGCGGGATGTTCCTTCAGAACCCATTTTGCATAGATCCGACCTTCCGATTGATAGGATGCATTGAAGGGCATCGTCCACGGAAACGCTTTCGGATCCTCGCCGAACCTCGTGCCCCCGGTGGCGAGCATGAGCTGCGGCACCTTCTTCTGGTTCATGTACTTCATGATGGCAAGATTCGGCGGAACACCGAGCGTCTGGTAGAGGAATAGGACTTCGTCGCTTTCAACCAGCTTGCGGGCCTGCTCGACCGTTTTCGGCGGGCTGTAGGCGTCGTCATACGAGATCCAATTGATCTTCCGTCCGTGGATTCCGCCCTTTTCGTTAATCATCGTCACGTAGGCAGAAGCGATCTTTCCCACGATGGCGTAGGCGGAAGCGGGCCCGCTGTAGGGCAGGATATTTCCAATCTTGATCTCGGTGTCGCTCGCGCCCGGGCCGTACTGCTTCTGGGCCAATGCTTCCTGCGAACCGATTGTGATGCCAGCGGCGACGGCAAAAAATATCAAACCACGCATATTCAGCGTTCCTCCTGTCTCGTTCTTGCTTGATCGTTTGGACGCCTAGACGTCCCGCAGCTCTCTCAAAGCGGCGCCATTGTCACCGTTGATTTCGGCATCAAAGCTTCTTCTGTCTGTAAATTTATCAAGCAATATCAATTAATTGCCGATATTTTACAGCAGTAAAAATTATGACACTGACGTCATGTTACTAAAGTTGGACTTTTGGTCAAGCCCACGCTCCCCGTATGTGTGTTCTCAACTCGCTCCTAACGTGAAGGTGCGGCTGATGATTGCCGCAATCGACAAGCTCGAAGTTCGGCGCGCCGGAGCCAAGCTCGGCGGCGGCGAGAAGCGCATCGAGGCCCAGCATGGCCGCGGCAAGCGGGTGTGTCCGGCGTGATCCGGGCGGTCAGGATTGTCCTACGCGCGAGAAAGTTCGCTCCGTTCCCAACGTTCTCGCAGGCCTGTCAAACGCCAACCCGAATTGACGCCTCTAGGTCTCGCTTCGAGTCTCACGCAGAGGTCAGCGGCCGGTACTCGGGACCTAGGAAATCTCATATGGCAAAACGTTTCGCCGATTGCGGTGGACGGTCAACCTGCTTTTCAATGGAGGAACCGCGCGCTGCGCGCAATCCGCACGTTCGCAGATGCGGCAAGAGATTCCGATCGGATCGTAAGCGCCTTTGCTCGTCAGATCGAGTCCATCGGCATACACGAAATCTCGTGCGTAGGAGATTTCACATCCAAGGGCGATCGCGTAGCGCGGCCGCAGTGTTCCGAACCCACCGTGGCCCTTAGCGAGTTCGGTCGCAATGCAGAGAAAGCGCACGCCGTCCGGTGTTTCGGCGAGCTGCCGAATGATGCGGCTCGGTGACTCGAACGCCTGATGCACATTCCATAGTGGGCACGCTGCGCCGTAGCGCGCGAACTGCAATTTCGCCGCGCTATGGCGCTTTGTGATATTTCCGGCGCGGTCGACACGCGCGAAAAAAACCGGCACGCCCTTGTGACCCGGCCGTTGTAGCGTGGAGAGCCGGTGGGCAACCTGCTCCATGCTCGCACCGAAGCGGGCAGCGATCAGGTCAAGGTCATGGCGCAACTCTTTCGCAGTTGTGAGGAATGGCTGATACGGCAGGATCAGCGCTCCCGCATAATAATTCCGCAGGCCAGCCTTGCACACCTCGCGCGCGTCAGCAGTGCGAAACTCGGCACGTTTCGCAATTTTTTCGATCTGGTCTTCCTGCTCAAGCGCAGCGATCTGAAGCGCCATTTGAAAGCTGCGTGTCGCGGCAGGCAGATATGGGCTCAAGAAGAGGATTCGTGATGTAGGGTCGAAGCGCCTCAAGAAGCTATCGCCAGGATCCGTTCTCCGGATCAGCACGCCGTGTTGGTTCTCCAAGTGCTTCGCGAGCGCTGCGTTTGCGTCGCTGTTGGCGATGTCGAGCTCAAGCGCCAGACTCTCGGCTGAGACGTCGAGATCGTGAACATAGTTGTCGGTGAAGTGAAAGAAGTCGCGAACCTCCTCATAGGGGGTCGGTTCGGTGCTCCAGCCGCCGATGTGGTCATCCAGGCTTGCGAGTTGTTCGCTATTGCGCCGGTAGGCCTGATGGCAACTGAGCAGCGCCTGCGCAAAGCTAGGTGCGTTCTGAACGACGAGCTTCAGCTCCTGGAGGCTGGGGGAGTGGGGGGAGAAGACGGGATCGGCCAATGCTTCCGATAGTATTGCGATGAGCCGATCGCCGTCGTTCGTCGATATGGAACTCAGGTCTATCCCAAATCGCTCGGCCAGAAGAACCAAAACCGATGCCGAGACCGATCGCTGGTTGTTCTCGATCTGATTTATATAACTGACTGAAATACCTAATCTTTCCGCGAACGCTGTCTGGGTAAGCTTCGCCGCTTCGCGGACCTCGCGAACCCTTCGTCCGATATAGAGCTTGCCAGTCGACATTTTTTTGCAGCTTCGCAATTTGCGTTTTGCAAATTTGTATCATGTGCAGCTGTGCCTCTTCAAGCCTTTCGCGGAGGCGCTTTGCCTCGTACGGAGACCGCTCCGTTCTCCAATCGAGCTCATGATGATCATTTACAATCCTGGCGTGCTCCGCAGCGCACCGCGCCGCATTAGCTTCGACTTGGCGATGATCGTAAGCGCTTCGCTGCTCATTGCCGTCTCAGCGAAGGTTCAGGTCCCGTTCTTTCCGGTGCCAATGACCATGCAGACCTTCGTGGTCTTCGGCATCAGCCTAACCTCGGTCCGATCCGAGGCAGTCTTGCCGTACTCGCCTATCTTTTCGAGGGCATTGCAGGGCTTCCTGTCTTTGCCGGCTCTCCCGAAAAGGGCATCGGTCTCGCCTACATTCTGGGACCGACGGGTGGCTACCTGCTCGCTTGTCTCCCGGCAGCGCTGTTGGCTGGTTACCTCGCTGAGCGTGATCGGAATGGCTCATTCCTGTCGATCGTAGCGAGCGCCGGGGTCTTCCTGGCAACTATTTATGTTTCGGGTCTCCTATGGCTTGGGATCGTCATCGGGTTCGATGCACCACTGCTTCGGCTCGGCTTCTTTCCATTCATCATCGCTGACTTGCTGAAAGTGACTGCAGTCGCCCTCGCATTCCACTTCTCACGAGGTTGGACGAACAACGGGCGAGGCCAAGCCGATGCTTGAAGTGATCGAAATGCTCGAGGCTCGTCGCGCCGGCGCCAAGCTCGGCGGCGGGGAGAAGCGCATCGAGGCCCAGCACGCCCGCGGCAAGCTGACCGCGCGCGAGCGCATCGAGCTCTTGCTCGACAAGGGATCGTTCGAGGAGTTCGACATGTTCGTCGAGCATCGCTCCACCGAGTTCGGCATGGAGAAGAACAAGATCCCCGGCGACGGCGTCGTCACCGGCTGGGGCACCGTCAACGGCCGCAAGACTTTTGTCTTTGCCAAGGACTTCACCGTGTTCGGCGGCTCGCTGTCCGAGACCCATGCGCTGAAGATCACAAAGCTGCAGGACATGGCGATGAAGGCGAGGGCGCCCATCATCGGCCTCTATGACGCGGGTGGCGCCCGCATCCAGGAGGGCGTTGCCGCGCTCGCCGGTTATTCCTACGTGTTCCGCCGCAACGTGCTGGCCTCCGGCGTGATCCCGCAGATCTCCGTCATCATGGGCCCCTGCGCCGGCGGCGACGTCTATTCGCCTGCGATGACCGACTTCATCTTCATGGTGAAGAACACCAGCTACATGTTCGTCACCGGCCCGGACGTGGTGAAGACCGTCACCAACGAGGTCGTCACGGCCGAAGAGCTCGGCGGCGCCTCGGTGCACGCCACGCGCTCCTCGATCGCGGACGGCGCCTTCGAGAACGACGTCGAGACGCTGCTGCAGATGCGGCGCCTGATCGACTTCCTGCCGTCCAACAACACCGACGGCGTGCCGGAATGGCCGAGCTTCGACGACATCGGCCGCGTCGACATGTCCTTGGACACGCTGATCCCCGACAATCCGAACAAGCCCTACGACATGAAGGAGCTGATCCTGAAGGTCGTGGACGAGGGCGATTTCTTCGAGATCGCCGACATGTTCGCCAAGAACATCGTCACGGGCTTTGGCCGCATCGCCGGCCGCACCGTCGGCTTCGTCGCCAACCAGCCGATGGTGCTGGCCGGCGTGCTCGACAGCGACGCATCGCGCAAGGCCGCGCGCTTCGTCCGCTTCTGCGACGCCTTCAACATCCCGATCGTCACCTTCGTGGACGTGCCGGGCTTCCTGCCGGGTACCGCGCAGGAATATGGCGGCCTGATCAAGCACGGCGCAAAGCTGTTGTTCGCCTACTCACAGTGCACCGTGCCGCTGGTCACCATCATCACCCGCAAGGCCTATGGCGGCGCTTTCGACGTCATGGCCTCCAAGGAGATCGGCGCCGACATGAACTACGCCTGGCCGACCGCCCAGATCGCTGTCATGGGCGCCAAGGGTGCGGTCGAGATCATCTTCCGCAGCGACATCGGCGACCCCGACAAGATCGCCGCGCGCAACAAGGAATACGAAGACCGCTTCCTGTCGCCTTTCATCGCGGCCGAGCGCGGCTACATCGACGACGTCATCATGCCGCACTCGACCCGCAAGCGCATCGCCCGGGCGCTGGCGATGCTGAAGGACAAGAAGACGGAAATGCCTGCGAAGAAGCACGACAATCTGCCGTTGTGAGATAGCTGTGTTCAAAAAAATCCTGATCGCCAATCGCGGCGAAATCGCTTGCCGGGTCATCAAGACCGCTCGCAAGATGGGAATTGAGACGGTTGCGGTCTATTCCGAGGCCGACCGCGACGCCCTCCATGTCGAGATGGCCGACGAGGCCGTGCTGATCGGGCCGCCCGCGGCGGCCGAAAGCTATCTGGTGATCGAGAAGATCGTCGAGGCCTGCCGCAAGACCGGCGCCGAGGCCGTGCATCCCGGCTACGGCTTCCTGTCCGAGCGCGAGGCGTTCCCGCGCGCGCTGGAAGCCGCCGGCATCGTCTTCATCGGCCCGAACCCGGGCGCGATCGCGGCGATGGGCGACAAGATCGAATCCAAGAAGGCGGCCGCCAAGGCCAAGGTCTCGACCGTGCCGGGCCATCTCGGCGTCATCGAGGACGACAAGCACGCGGTGAAGATCGCCGATGAGATCGGCTACCCCGTCATGATCAAGGCCTCCGCCGGCGGCGGCGGCAAGGGCATGCGCATCGCGCATTCCAAGGCCGAGGTCGCGGAAGGTTTCAATCTCGCCAAGGCCGAGGCCAAGGCCTCGTTCGGCGACGACCGCGTCTTTGTCGAAAAGTTCATCGTCGATCCCCGCCACATCGAGATCCAGGTGCTGGGCGACAAGCACGGCAACGTGATCTATCTCGGCGAACGCGAGTGCTCGATCCAGCGCCGCAACCAGAAGGTCATCGAGGAGGCGCCGTCGCCGCTGCTCGACGAGGCCACCCGCCGCAAGATGGGCGAGCAGGCCGTCGCGCTGGCCAAGGCCGTGAATTACGATTCCGCCGGCACCGTCGAATTCGTCGCAGGGCAAGACAAGAGCTTCTACTTCCTGGAGATGAACACGCGCCTGCAGGTCGAGCATCCCGTCACCGAGCTCGTCACCGGCGTCGATCTCGTCGAGCAGATGATCCGCGTGGCCGCCGGCGAGAAGCTCGCGCTGGCGCAGAAGGACGTCACGCTGACCGGCTGGGCCGTGGAATCGCGTCTCTATGCCGAAGACCCGTTCCGCAACTTCCTGCCCTCGATCGGGCGCCTGGTGAAATATCGTCCGCCGGCCGAGGTGAGCAAGGACGGCATCACGGTGCGCAACGACACCGGCGTGCAGGAGGGCGGCGAGATCTCGATCCATTACGATCCGATGATCGCCAAGCTCGTTACGCACGCGCCCTCGCGCGCCGCGGCGATCGAGGCGCAGGCGACCGCGCTCGACTCGTTCTATGTCGACGGCATCAGGCACAACATCCCGTTCCTGTCGGCGCTGATGCATCATCCGCGCTGGCGCGAAGGCAACCTGTCCACCGGCTTCATCGCCGAAGAATTCCCCAAGGGCTTTGCGGTGCGCGTGCCCGACGGCGAGGTCGCCCGGCGCATCGCCGCGATCGGCGCTGCCATCGATCACGTACTGGGTGAGCGCAAGCGGCAGATCTCCGGCCAGATGGGTGGCCGCGTCGTGCAGCGTGAGCGCCGCCGCGCGGTCTGGCTCGACCGTCAAGAGATCCTGCTCGAGATCGCCCGCGAGCGTGAGGCGATCGCCGTTCGTTTCGTCGATGCCGAAGGCAACGCCGGCAATGCGCATCTGCTGCAGTCCGCATGGAAGCCGGGTGATCCGGTCTGGCAGGGCACGATCGATGGACAGTTCGTCGCGGTGCAGACGCGCCCGATCGCCAACGGCATCCGCCTCGCGCATCAGGGCGTCGAGGTGCCGGTCTACGTCTGGACCGAAGCGGAAGCCGCGTCGGCGAAGCTGATGCCGGTGACCACGGCCGCCGACACCGGCAAGAAGCTGCTGTGTCCGATGCCCGGCCTCATCGTCTCGATCGCGGTGACCGAGGGGCAGGAGGTCAAGGCCGGCGAGACGCTCGCGGTGGTCGAAGCCATGAAGATGCAGAACGTGCTGCGCGCCGAGCAGGACGGCACCGTGAAGAAGATTCACGCCAGCGCCGGCGCGACGCTCGCGGTGGACGCGCTGATCCTGGAGTTCGGATAGCGCATTCTCTAAACGAGCAACCGACGATCAAGAAAATCAGATGGGAGATCCCACATGGTAGCTGCTTCGGGCTCGCAGACGGTCGGAGCAAACGGCCCTCTTGCCGGCGTTCGTATCGTAGAATTCGCCGGCATCGGTCCCGGCCCCTTCGCTTGCATGATGCTGGCAGACATGGGCGCCGAGGTTGTGACCCTTGACCGTGTCGGTGCTGCCAGGAATTTGAAGGGAATTGCGGCGCGTGGTCGCAAGTGGGTCGATGTCGACCTGAAGGATGACAAGAGCAAAGGCGATGTCATCGAGCTTCTCGGTACGGCGGACGTCCTGATCGAGGGCTTCCGTCCGGGCGTGATGGAGCGCCTCGGGCTAGGTCCCGACGTTATTCTCAACCGCAATCCTCGAATTGTGTACGGGCGGATGACCGGTTGGGGTCAACATGGTCCCCTCGCGAACGCAGCGGGTCACGACATCAACTACATTTCGATCACGGGCGCGCTCGCCGCAATCGGTACACGCGAAAGGCCGATCCCGCCACTCAATCTGGTCGGTGATTTCGGCGGAGGTGCCCTCTATCTCATCGTCGGAGTTCTTGCGGCGCTGATGGAAGCGAAGACGTCGGGGCGGGGACAAGTCGTGGACGCCGCAATGTGCGACGGAGCAGCCTCGTTGATGACCATGTTCTTCGACATGAGCGCTACTGGGGACTGGGTGGAAGGCCGCGAGCAAAACATGCTGGACGGAGGGGCGCATTTCTATGGTGTCTTCGAATGCGCTTGCGGCAATTTTGTTTCGATTGGATCCATCGAGCCGCAATTCTACGCGCTGTTGCGACAGCATGCAGGCCTGCTTGATCCTGACTTCGATGCTCAGATGGATGCCGCAGCCTGGCCAAAGCTGAAGCAAAGACTTGCGGCAGTTTTCAAGAGCAAGACGCGCGAGGAGTGGTGCAAGATCATGGAAGGGACCGACATTTGCTTCGCTCCGGTCTTGACGATGACGGAAGCCTCGCGCCACGAGCACATGGTTTCGCGGGAGGTCTTTCTTTTGCGCCATGGAATTCTACAGCCTGCTCCGGCGCCGCGGTTCTCGAGGACACCCTCAATGGCCCGCGACCCAGAAGAACTGTCGCTCGCGGCGATCATGGGCTCCTGGAAGAATTGCCAGTAGGTCAATTTTCGTAGGGGGATTGTCTATGCCGTGCAGACCCGAGCCGGAATTTTGCGCCGATGTGAAAGGGGGCCCAGACCGTGACGCCGGATGACCTGCCGCTGGCGGCGGATTTTCCCAAGGCGACCGTCGAGGACTGGCGCAAGCTGGTCGACGGCGTGCTGAAGGGCGCGCCGTTCGAGAAGCTGGTCGGCAAGACCTATGACGGCCTCAAGATCGAACCGCTTTATCCGCGCGCCAAGGGCGTTTCGCCCGTGGTCGGACGGGCCGCGGCGGCGCCGTGGCAGATCATGCAACGGATCGACCATCCCGACGCGGCGGCCGCAAATGCGCAGGCCTTGCAGGATCTGGAGAACGGCGCGACGGGGCTCGCGCTGGTGTTCGCCGGCGGCGCCGGTGCCCACGGCTTTGGTCTGGAACCTTCGGCTGAAGCCGTTGCCAAGGTCTTGAAGGACGTCCATCTCGATGCTGGCATCGGCATCGAACTTCAGATCGGACCGCAATCGCGGATGGCCGCGACCCATGTCGCGGAATATGTGAAGAGCAACGGCCTCTCACCTGCGGCCTGCAACATCCGCTTCGGGCTCGATCCGCTCGCGGCCGGTGCCGTGTGGGGCCACAGCCCCTTCACATGGGACGAGATCGTTCCCGCCGTCACTGGCGCCATCAAGGGCCTCGCGGCGCTCGGCTTCAAGGGGCCGTTCGCATCCGCCGACGGACGCGTGATCCACGATGCCGGCGGCTCCGAGGTGCAGGAGCTTGCCTTCGTGCTGGCCTGCGGCGTCGCTTATCTGCGCGCGATCGAAAGCTCCGGCGTTCCGCTGGAAGCTGCGCAGGGCATGGTCTATGCGCGGCTTTCCGCCGACGCCGACCAATTCCTGACCATGGCGAAATTCCGCGCACTGCGGCTGCTCTGGGCGCGCATCGAAACGGCGTGCGGGCTGACGCCGAAGCCGCTGTTCATCGCCGCCGATACGGCCTGGCGTATGCTGACGCAGCGCGACCCTTACGTGAACATGCTGCGCGCGACCATCGCGACCTTCGCGGCGGGACTTGCCGGTGCCAACGCGATCACCGTGCTGCCGCATACGCTGGCGCTCGGCCTGCCCGATCCGTTCGCGCGGCGCGTGGCGCGTAACACGCAACTCCTGCTGCTGGAAGAAAGCAATCTCGCCAGGGTCAGCGATCCCGCGGCCGGCGCAGGCGGCATCGAGACACTGACGGCGCAGCTCTGCGACGCAGCCTGGGCGCTGTTCCAGGAGAGCGAGAAAGCCGGCGGCGCCTTCGCCGCGCTTCAGCAGGGCCTGTTCCAGAGCAAGGTGGCGGCTGCGCGAAAGGCGCGCGACGCCAACATCGCCAAGCGTCGTGACGTGCTGACCGGCGCCAGCGAGTTTCCGAACCTGCATGAGAGCGAAACGGCGGTGCTGAAGGCAACGCCGGTCGCGCTTCCGCCTTACGGCGAGCAGAAATACAAGTTCGATGCACTGCCGCCGATCCGGCTCGCGCAACCGTTTGAGGCGCTGCGCGACAAATCGGATGCGGCCCTCAAAGCGCACGGCGCACGGCCGAGCGTGTTCCTCGCCAATCTCGGCACGCCCGCCGATTTCACGGCGCGCGCCACCTTTGCCAAGAGCTTCTTCGAGGCCGGCGGCATTATGGCTGTCGACAGTAACGGCTTTACCGATCCGGCTGAGCTTGCGGCTGCGTTCAAGGTGTCGGGCGCCACGATTGCCTGCCTCTGTTCCAGTGACAAGGTCTATGCCGACCAGGCGGAAGCCGCAGCTAAGGCGTTACAAGTGGCCGGCAGCCGACACACCTATCTGGCAGGCCGCCCAGCCGAAGCGGAGACGGCACTGCGTGCGGCCGGCGTCGCCGGCTTCATCTTTGCCGGCACTGATGCGCTCGCAACACTGCAGGGCGTCTATCAGCGGACAGAACAGGTATAAGGCAAGATTCTGCGCCTCGTGCGCTCAACGGCGATATGGACGAAACGATGACCCGTATTCCCAATTTCGGTGATGTTGCGTTCGAGAAGGTCGCAAGCCCCGCATCCGCGGGTCGCGCCGAGCCGTGGCTAACGCCCGAGGGCATTCCGGTGAAGAGTGCTTACAGCGAAGCCGATCTTGCAGGGCTCGATTTCCTCGACACCTATCCGGGCATCGCACCGTTCCTGCGCGGCCCCTATCCGACCATGTATGTCAACCAGCCCTGGACGGTCAGGCAATATGCCGGCTTCTCCACGGCGGAGGATTCCAACGCGTTCTACCGCCGCAATCTCGCGGCCGGACAGAAGGGCCTCTCGGTCGCCTTCGACCTCGCCACCCATCGTGGCTATGACTCGGATCATCCGCGCGTCGGCGGCGATGTCGGCATGGCCGGCGTGGCCATCGATTCCATCTACGACATGCGCACGCTGTTTGCAGGGATTCCGCTCGACCAGATGAGCGTGTCCATGACCATGAACGGCGCCGTGCTGCCGATCCTCGCACTGTACGTCGCGGCCGCCGAGGAACAGGGCGTTCCGCCGGAAAAGCTGTCGGGCACCATTCAGAACGACATTCTGAAAGAGTTCATGGTGCGCAACACCTACATCTATCCGCCTGCGCCCTCGATGCGGATCATCTCGGACATTTTTGCGTACACCTCGCAAAAAATGCCGAAATACAACTCGATCTCGATCTCCGGCTATCACATGCAGGAGGCCGGCGCGACGCAGGACCTCGAGCTGGCCTATACGCTCGCCGACGGCGTCGAATATCTTCGCGCCGGTCTCGCCGCAGGCCTGGATGTCGACCGCTTCGCGCCGCGCCTGTCGTTCTTCTGGGCGATCGGCATGAACTTCTTCATGGAAGTCGCCAAGCTGCGCGCCGCGCGGCTGCTCTGGGCGGAGCTCTTGAAGCCGTTCAACCCGAAAGACCCGCGCTCGCTGTCGCTTCGCACGCATAGCCAGACTTCCGGCTGGTCGCTGACCGCGCAGGACGTGTTCAACAATGTGATGCGCACGACGGTGGAGGCGATGGCCGCGACGCAAGGCCATACCCAGTCGCTGCACACCAACGCGCTCGACGAGGCGCTGGCACTGCCGACCGATTTCTCGGCGCGCATTGCCCGCAACACCCAGCTCTTCCTGCAGCAGGAGAGCGGCACCACCCGCATCATCGACCCCTGGGGCGGCTCGTATTATGTCGAGCGGCTCACGCGCGATCTCGCCGCGAAGGCCTGGAGCCACATCCAGGAGGTCGAGGAGCTCGGCGGCATGGCCAAGGCGATCGAAGCCGGCGTGCCCAAGCTGCGCATTGAGGAGGCCTCGGCCAAGACCCAGGCGCGCATCGATGCCGGCAAGCAGGCGGTGATCGGCGTCAACAAGTACAAGCCGACGGATGAAGCCGCCATCGACATCCTCAAGGTCGACAACACCAATGTCCGCCGGCTTCAGATCGACAAGCTGACGCGGCTGAAGTCCGAGCGCAACCAGACGGAGGTCGATGCCGCACTCGCCGCACTGACGCGTTCGGCCGGCGAAGGCAATGGCAATCTGCTCGCGCTCGCGATCGACGCGGCGCGCGCGAAGGCCACCGTCGGCGAAATTTCGGACGCGATGGAAAAGGTGTTCGGCCGGCACCGCGCCGAGATCAAATCCATCACCGGCGTCTACAAGCGGGAAGCATCCAGCATGGGCAACCAGGTCGAGAAGGTTCAGGCGCTGATCGACGCGTTCGAGGAGGCCGAAGGCCGCCGCCCGCGCATCCTCATCGCCAAGATCGGCCAGGATGGCCACGACCGCGGCCAGAAAGTAATTGCGTCCGCGTTTGCCGATATCGGCTTCGACGTCGATATCGGGCCGCTGTTTGCGACCGCCGACGAAGCCGCACGACAGGCCGTCGAGAACGACGTTCACATTCTCGGCGTCTCCTCGCTCGCTGCCGCCCATCTCACCGCGGTGCCGGAGCTGAAGGCCGCGTTGAAGAAGCAGGGCCGCGACGACATCATGATCATCGTCGGCGGCGTGGTGCCGCCGCAAGACTATGACGCGCTTTATGCGGCGGGCGCCGAAGCGATCTTCCCGCCGGGTACCGTGATCGCGGACGCGGCCGAGGAACTGATCCGCAAGCTCAATGCGCGCCTGGGGCATAGCGAGGCAGCATAGCGGCCTGGCTCCAAAACCGCCACTACATTGAGGTTGCGCTTCGATCTATTGGTTCTGAGCATAAGAAATACTCATCATGCCGACTCTTGAATCGATACGTCACGAGATAGATCGCACGCGCCTTCAGGTTGGGCGTCATCGCAGAGAGATCGCCCGTCTCCGACTCGCTGGGATACGCGTCGACGCGGCGGAGGCAATTGTGGAAAGAATGCTGACGAAAATCGAAGAATTGTGTCTCCAACGCAACGCGTTGGCAAAAGCCAGACCTAATCCTGCGAAGGGCAGAGTCGGCCACCGAAGATACTGAGACGGACGAGGCCGATCGCATGCCAAGCCACGGAACGCGCGACCTGCCGCCCGTACGTCGAGCATCTGAGCGAGCGAGACGTCGATCATAGCAGCTAGGGCCTAGATGCCCGACGACGGGGGGCGACGCTATACGACGACAGGCCACTAGATCAGGAGCTGAGGAGCCGTTCACTCTTCAGGGAGCCATCCGCCGCTCAAGAACCCATCCACTGAACGCAAGATATCTGGAGCAAGAGGCCCCTCCGACGACCACCAAGTCAATGGCCCTCCGGAATAGGCGGGGAACACGCCGCCCACCACACAGGCAACATCTGCCAAAGAGGCATCCCCGACCTCGTTGCGCGCCTCTCGTCGGTTCGCTGCAAGCGCCTGCGCAGCTAGGATGAGTAAGCGCGGGAAGTTTTCCGTGATGCCCCGATCCTTTATCAGGGCGAGGATCGCCAACAGCGAGCGCTCGCCGTCATGGATATAGGGCGTCGCTCGCAATTGTTTAGCCAGAGCAAGCGCCTTGCCGATGCGATCATCTCCGGGCGTTGCTATGATCTCAAGGGCGCGCCCGTACTCGGACGAACTCGCGGAGTGGACGCCAATGAAATGTTCGCGCCGATCTTGCGCTGCGTTCAGGATTTTGAGATCGGCCTCGTTCTCCGTGCGATAGGAGCCAGACACGATGCGTACGTCTGACGGCTGAGATTGACAAAGGTCGACAACGGAGGCTCCCGAGGCGCGAAGATCCGCGCAAAGCGCTTGCGCACCGGCGTCAGTCCCCTCGACGGCGAAGCGGGTGATCGTCGCAGCACCTGCCAGCAATTTGCTCGCACGTTGACGTGACAGAAACAAGGTCGAGACCATGTTGCCGGCCACTGGGTCTTGGATGAGTTCGACAACATGGCTCAATTCGACGCGCGTTCCTTCTTCCACCGTCAGATCGCGCGCCTCCACAACACTCCGCACAATAGCGTCATAGGCTGGATAGTCTGCAGTGACGTCGTCGCCGTGGCCGTAATGCCGCGTGATTTGGCGAACGATATCAGCATCCTCCAGATTGAACGGTCCGGGCTGCAGTCTCGGAGCAAACTTGGATGGCAGCTGCCGTCGAGACGCTTGTTCTGTGAAAGCGACGGCGATATCGATCAGATTATCCTTGGCGACGATTTGATCGACCAGCCCTAACAGCTTTGCCTCGTCAGGCCCGACGGAGCTTCCATTCAAGAGCAACTCTAAACCACGTTCGATACCGATTAGGCGGGGGAGGCGTTGCGTTCCGCCTCCGCCCGGCATCAAGCCCAACTTTATTTCCGGCAGCCCAAGTTGCACCCGGGGGTCGTCGGCTACGATCCGCCAACGGCAGGCCATTGCAACCTCAAGGCCACCACCGAGAGCGAGGCCATTCAGAGCGGCGATCGTGGGTTTAGGCAAAGTCTCTAGGCGCAGAAATAGTCGGCCCAACCGGCCGCAAACGGCCTGAAGCTCGTCACGATCCGCGGTGAGGCCCAATTTCGTGTACGCGCGAGCCATCTCCAGATCGGCACCAGCGAGGAAGGAACTCTTGCCGGACGTCACTATAAGTCCCCGGACGTCGCGATCCCTATTCGCCCGGTCGATTACGACCTCGAATTCATACATCAACGCGTTCGAGGAGACATTCATCGAGCGACCAGGCATGTCGATGGTCGCTATCAGGATGCCATCTTGCATGTACTCGCTGATCATATCGGTGCTGCCTATGAATTGATGCGTCTGAATTGTCTGTCGGCTGTCGCGTGCCGCTTACGACTCTGACGCTCGGCTCCCGCTTAGACATCGTCATTCTTATTGTTTGACTGCGGTCGCTAGGCGGATTTCTCGGGCCAATACCTCTTGCGCAGCTCCTGCTTCATGAGCTTGCCCGTCTGCGATCGCGGGACTTCGGGCACGAAGTCGACGCTCTTGGGCGCCTTGTAGCTGGCAACCCGTGCCTTCACGAAGGCGATGACTTCTTGCGCCAAGTCGTCGTTGCCTTCGATGCCGGGCATGAGTTGCACTATTGCTTTGACCTGTTCGCCCATTTCAGGATCGGGAATACCGATAACGGCTACGTCCGCGATCGCAGGATGAATGACGAGGACGTTCTCGATCTCTTGAGGGTAGATGTTGACCCCACCGGAGATGATCATGAATGCCTTGCGGTCGGTCAAGAACAGATAGCCGTCGGCATCGACGTGTCCGATATCGCCGACCGTCGTCCAATACGGATGTGCAGGATGTTGCGCGGCTTGTGTCTTCTCGGGCTCGTCGTGGTAGACAAACGGCATCCCGTCGCGTTCGAAATAGATGGCACCCGTCTGACCCATTGGGACTTCGTTGCCTTCCTCGTCGCAGATATGAATTTTCCCCAGTACGGCGCGACCGACGGAGCCGGGCTTTCTGAGCCACTCCTCGGGCCCAATCACGGTCATCCCGTTCATTTCGGTGGCGGAGTAGTACTCCCACAATACCGGACCCCACCACGTCATCATCTCTCGCTTGACTTCAACGGGACACGGAGCGGCGGCGTGAATGGCAACCTGCAAACTGCTGATGTCATACCGACCCCGCACTGACTCGGGCAGTTTGAGCATCCTGACGAACATGGTCGGGACCCACTGACTGTGGGTCACCTTGTAGCGTTGGATGATGGCCAAAGCCGCTTCGGCGTCGAACTTGTCCATGACCAACGCAGTGCCCCCGAGCGCTTGGACGGTCGCGCAGGTTCGCAGCGGCGCGGCATGATAGAGCGGCGCAGGAGACAAGTAGATGGTCCTCTCGTCGAAACCGAAGTTCGACGAGAACATCTGCACCATCGTATCGCCTGGATCGGAAACCTGCCGCTCCGGCAGCGCATGCTTTACGCCTTTGGGTCTGCCGGTTGTGCCGGAGGAATACAGCATGTCGGCGCCACGAGGTTGGAAGGATGGCATGGTGGCGCGCGCGGTTTTCAGTAGATGCTGGTATGGCTCGTAACCAGGCAGATCCCCTTCGAGACTGATGCGACGCTTGAGCTGGCTGTGCGTACCAAGTCTTGAGGCCGTCTCGACACCACCGCGACCCACGAACAACGCGGCAGCGCCGGAGTTGGCGAGCATGTAGTCGACTTCATCAGAGCTCAACCGATAGTTTATCGGCATCAGATACAGACCCGAACGCTGAGTGGCCCAATAGATGTCGAAAATCCAAGAGCTATTGTCGGAGAGTACGCCGACCACATCGCCAGGCCGCAGGCCCGCGTCGAAGAGCCAATTTGCAACTCGCCGTGACCGGTTCTCCAATTCGGCATAGGTCACGACCTCACCGGTCGCTGTCATGATGAGGGCAGGGCGGTCCGGATTTGTAAGTGCATGGGTCCCCGGATACATGATCACTCCCTGGATGCCGCCCTTCCGAGGAAGACGCGGAGTTGATATCGAGCGGAATTTGCTGGCGGGTTCGTGATGCTGACCGCCTATGGTCGGCCTGCGCTTGCAAGGCGTTTCACTGGCTACGGCGGCAAGTCAGGCAGCGCCTTTTGCTCTTCCTACCCTTGATTTGCTTGAAGTTTGAGCTTGAACAAGAACTGATATTGATGTCACATTACTGATTGCGGGCTAGTGGTCAAGGGATCGCGATGCTATGGATGGCAAATGCTGGAGACCGATGATTCTGCTTTAGAGCCGCTGGCCCCCGCGACAGCGAAGGGGGCCGCGATGCGTGAGCGGCTGCTCAACGCCTCGGCGCGTGTATTCGCGCGCAAGGGGTATGAGGCCACCCGGGTCGAGGACATTGTCAAGATTGCCCGCACGTCTTACGGCAACTTCTATCGGCACTTTCGAAACAAGGACGAAATTCTGCTGGCCGTGTTGAAGCCGCTGGTCGACGAGATCTACGTCGCAAGCAAACGCAGGATTGGCCGCTCGTTGAAGGCAACCGAAGCAGAGTTCGTTGAGAATACCATCGCTTATCTCAAGATCTATGCCCGGCATCGTAAGTTATTGCGTGTCATGCGGGAGGCGGCCGCTCGCGGCGAGAAGGCGACATTTCTGTCTCTCTATGTCACGGAACGTAGCCGCTTCGTTAGGCGTACCTCCACCTGGCTGACACGGCTTCAAGGGCTAGGCGAACTAGGTCGCGAACTCGATCCTGAAATGGCTGCCGAAGTGCTCGGCGCTACGATGGAGCAGGTTTCCTATATGAAGCTTGATCTCGCCTCGGAAGATCCAAGTGACGCCGAGGTCGAGCACATAGGATCGCACTGCGCGAAGATCTGGTACCGAGGTGTGTTTGGCGCGGTCAAAGAAGATTCGCCTGCTCCAAACTAGGGCGTGCGTCCACGAACGCTGGTTTCCGGTAGCAAGGCGGAAGTCGCTCCGCTTGGCTGCATCGGCGGTTAGAGAAATATCATCTCGCAGCATGAGGCCGGTGTGACATGAAAAAGAGCGACGTCGTTTGTCCTGAGTGCGGCGCTGGTTTTCGACGTCTCGAATTATCGTCACGGCCGGGCGAAATAGGCGAGTACCGCTGTCCGGTCTGCGATTCCTCCCTGGAAGTTTTCGACGGTAGCAAGTTAGTTGCCTACCGCCTGACAATCGAACCGTGCACGAGAGCCATGCGCGATTGAGGCGGCCTCACCGAAATTTCGGATTGTATCCGCAGCCGGCAGCCTATCGCCATCGATTGATCCAGTCGCCAGCTCGCTGCTGTGCGTGGGTTCAATTGGTCTGTCTTGCTTGCTCGCTCTAGCATCATGCCGTCTTAAATTGCCGCATCGACTATTCGGTTGGGCCGCGATCGGCCATCGATGCGACTGCGTGCGGCGGCCAAGCAGGTGCGTTGCGCATCGTCGTGAATGCCGCCCAGGGCCATAAGCGCGCGATCGAGCGGTCATCATCCCAAAGTGCCACGCGTTTGGCTCGCAGCATCCGCGCGAAGCCTTGACGGGACGGATGATCGGTAATATGACGTCAATATCACTTTTATCCGCCGATGCAGAAGCGCGGGATTTCGACAGGGGAGGAGCCGATTAAATCGGCGCAAAACTCAATGAAATCAGCTATTTCGTTGCTTCGCTCCCTCGTTCATGGCGCGGTCGCACTCGTTCGCCGTCTACCCGTCATTGGCGGATATTCGGCGGGAGCTTCGTCATGATCCTGAACGAAACTCAAGCCGCCATCCGCGACGAGGTGCGCAAGTTTGCTCAGGAGCGGATTGCTCCCCGCGCCCGCGAGTACGAAGAAGCCAATGGGTACCCGCCGGAGCTATTTGAAGAGCTCGCGAGTCTTGGTCTGATGGGAATGACGGCTCCCGATGCTGTCGGCGGAGCTGGTGCGGACTACGTGGCCTATGCGGCCTCACTCATCGAGATCGCAGCGGCTGATGGCGCGCTGTCTACGATATTGAGCATTCAGAACAGTCTGATCGTATCAGGCTTGTTGAAGGACGGTACGCCGACGCAGCAAGCGAAATTTCTACCCTTGCTGATCTCTGGGCGAATGATCGGCGCATTCGCACTAACAGAGGCGGAGGCGGGCTCGGATGCTTCCGCGTTGAGGACGCGCGCCGTTCGCGCGGGCGATGGCTACAAGCTAAACGGAGCGAAGCAGTTCATTTCGTCGGGACGAACTGCCGGCCTCGCGATCGTATTCGCTGTAACCAATCCTGCAGCGGGCAAACGCGGGATCTCGGCCTTTCTGGTCCCTACTGATAGTCCCGGGTACAGCGTCGAGAGGGTCGAACGCAAGTTGGGGCAGGCGGCGTCCGACACTTGTGCCCTTCGGTTCGATGACGTTTTCGTCGAAGAAGGGTTGCGGCTCGGGCCGGAGGGCGCGGGCTACTCCATAGCGCTCTCCAATCTTGAAGTCGGCCGCATCGGCATTGCGGCTCAATGTGTGGGAATGGCGCGCGCCGCTCTTGACGCGGCGGTGAGGTACTCGGGCGAGCGCAAGAGTTTTGGAGCCCCAATCATCTCGCATCAGGCCGTCGGATTTCGTCTTGCGGACCTTGCCGCAAGACTTGAGGCCGCTCATCAGCTCGTGCTGCATGCGGCCGCGATGAAGGACGCCGCTCTACCCTGTCTCAAGGAAGCGTCGATGGCCAAGCTCGTAGCCTCCGAAACAGCCGAGGAGGTGGTTTCCGGCGCGCTACAGACATTCGGCGGCTACGGCTATCTGGAAGATTATGCGGTCGCCAAGATCTACCGCGATGTGCGCGTTTGCCAGATCTACGAAGGCACATCAGACATTCAGCGAATGGTCATTGCGCGCGATCTTGCGAAAACCGCGGCAGCAACGTGACCGGCAACGAAATGCATCGAGGAGCGTCTATGTCCGATCCAGTTGTCATCGCGAGCTACGCACGTACGCCCATCGGGTCGTTCCAGGGGTCGCTCGCTCGCTTCAAGGCCACCGAGCTGGGTGCTGCAGCAGTGAAGGCGGCGGTCGAACGGGCCGTCGTCGCGACGGAAAACGTAGACCAAGTGGTCATGGGCTGCGTATTGCCGGCCGCTCTTGGTCAGGCTCCCGCTCGACAAGTTGCGCTCGGGGCGGGGTTGCCTCTCAGCGCTCAGGCAACGACCGTCAACAAAATGTGCGGTTCCGGGATGCAAGCCGCGATCCTGGCTCACGACGCGATTGCGGTGGGCTCCGCGAACGTTGTCGTCGCGGGCGGCATGGAGAGCATGACGAACGCGCCGTATGCGCTACCCAAGCATCGCGGCGGCGCGCGCATCGGGCATGACCGTATCATCGACACGATGATGATGGACGGACTGGAGGATGCGTACACTCCAGGCAAGGCCATGGGCGTCTTCGCGGAAGATGCTGCGCGCGAGTTTCAGTTCAGTCGCGTTGCGCAGGACGAATATGCGCTCCGGTCCCTGGACCGGGCCAAGGCCGCAATTTCAGGCGGAGCATTCGCTGATGAGATAGTGGCCCTGCCGGCGGCAGCCAAAACTGGATCGGTCGCTGATACCGACGAGCAGCCCGGAAAGGCGAAGCCGGAGAAGATTCCTTTCCTGAAGCCGGCGTTTGCTCCTGACGGCACGATCACTCCTGCCAACGCGTCGTCCATTTCCGATGGAGCTGCCGCCCTGGTAATGACCCGCCGAAGCATCGCCGAGAGATTGGGGCTCCCGATCGCCGCGACGATCCGGGGGCACGCTGCTCACGCCCACGCGCCGGCTCTGTTCACGACCGCCCCGGTGCCCGCAATCCAGAAGGTGCTCGCCAAGGCCGGGTGGTCGGCCGCCGACGTCGATCTCTACGAGATCAATGAGGCGTTTGCCGTGGTAGCGATGATCGCCGCACGCGAACTCGATATTCCGGCTGAGAAACTCAACGTCAATGGCGGTGCGACCGCCCTCGGCCATCCCATCGGCGCGAGCGGCGCGCGCATCATTGTCACCTTGCTCGCTGCGCTCAAGGCGCGCGGTCTCAAGCGAGGCGTGGCCAGCCTTTGCATCGGCGGCGGCGAAGCGACCGCGATGGCAATCGAAGTTTGAACCTCGAAGACAGGAAAGATAAGCATGCACATCAAGGGAACAGCCGCGATCGTCACCGGCGGCGCATCCGGTCTCGGGGGCGCCGCGGCCGAGCGTTTAGCGGCGGCCGGCGCCAAAGTGACGATCTTGGATCTCAACTCCGAGTTGGGAGAGGCGCACGCCAAGGCTATCGGTGGGCACTTCGTTAAAGTCGACGTGACCGATGAGGATGGCGTCGAGCAGGCGCTCGAATCCGCGGAGCGCTTGGACGGCAAAGCGCGCATCCTGGTCAACTGCGCCGGCCTCGGCCCGCCCGGCAAGGCTATCGGCCGAGACGGCAAGGCGCTGCCGCTGCGTGACTTCGCCAGAACGATCAACATCAATCTGATCGGCAGCTTCAATGTCCTGTCGAAGTTCGCCGCGCGTCTTCATGCGGCTGAGCTTGCCGACGAGGAACGAGGCGTCATCATCAACACCGCCAGCGTTGCCGCATTCGATGGCCAGATCGGCCAAGCCGCCTATTCGGCATCCAAGGGCGGCATCGTCGGCATGACCCTGCCTCTTGCGCGTGAATTCGCGCGCTACGGCATCCGGGTCATGACGATCGCGCCCGGCATCTTCCTGACCCCGCTGCTGATGTCGCTGCCTGAAGAGGCGCAGAAGTCGCTCGGCAAGCAGGTTCCATTTCCGAGCCGGCTCGGTCATCCCTCCGAATTTGCTCAAATGGTCGAGTCCATCATCGCCAATCCAATGCTCAACGGCGAAACGATCCGCCTCGACGGCGCAATCCGGATGGCACCGAAATGAGCGGGATCGGCGCGCAGCGTACTCAGGAGATCGCCGATCGCGTCGAGCGCTTCGTTCGGGATATCGTGGTTCCGTACGAGCGCGATCCTCGCCGTGATCATCATGATTGCCCAAAGGACGAACTGGTCACGGAGTTGCGTGAACTGGCGCGGGCGGCAGGCGTATTGACGCCGCACATACTGCCCGACGGTTCACATCTCTCGCAGAGCGAGACGGCGATAGTCCTGGCCAAGACAGGCCTATCGCCGCTTGGACCGCTCGCATGCAACACGGCGGCCCCCGATGAAGGCAATATGTACCTTCTGGGCAAAATCGGCTCGCCCGAGATCAAGGAGCGGTTTCTAAAACCGCTCGTCGAGGGGCGCGCGCGGTCTGCATTCTTCATGACCGAGCCAGCTGAGGAGGGGGGAGCGGGATCAGACCCATCCATGATGACGACGACCTGTCGTCCGGACGGCAACCAGTGGGTCGTGAATGGACGCAAGGCCTTCATCACGGGGGCACGCGGAGCCAAGGTCGGCATCGTGATGGCAAAGGCCGAGGAGGGCGCATGCATGTTCCTCGTCGATCTGCCCGATCCGGCGATCACCATCGATCATGTACCGAACACGATCGACAGCTCGATGCCGGGTGGCCATGCTGTCGTGACCATCCGAAATTTGCGCGTCCCCGCCGATCAGATGCTCGGACACCCGGGCGAGGGCTTTAAGTATGCACAGATCCGCCTGTCGCCGGCCAGGTTGTCGCACTGCATGCGCTGGCTGGGCGCTTGCATTCGCGCCAACGAAATCGCGACAAGATACGCGAACCGCCGACAAGCCTTCGGGAAGACGCTGATTGATCACGAGGGAGTTGGCTTCATGCTTGCCGACAACCTCATCGATCTCAAACAGGCCGAGTTGATGATCGCCTGGTGTGCGAGCGTTCTCGATATGGGATCGCTCGGTACGAACGAGAGCTCGATGGCGAAAGTCGCGGTCAGCGAGGCGCTCATGCGGGTGGCCGATCGCTGCGTGCAGGTGATGGGTGGATCTGGCGTCACCAACGAAACCATCGTCGAGCAGGTCTTCCGTGAGGTTCGCGCATTTCGAATCTATGACGGCCCCACCGAGGTGCACAAATGGTCGCTTGCAAAGAAGATCAAGCGCGACTGGCAGAAGGCAAACCCGTGAGCGCTCTCGACGAAGCGGCGAATTCCGGACTGACTGAGCCCTCCGAGGGTTATCGTCTCGACGAGGACGCCTTGTCGCGATGGATGACGGCCAACGTCGATGGATTTAGAGGACCTCTCAACGCCTCGAAATTCAGGGGAGGTCAGTCGAACCCGACCTACCGTCTTCAGTCAGCGGACGGTGTCTACGTCCTGCGGCGGAAACCGCCGGGTTTGCTGGTATCCGGCGCGCACGCAGTCGATCGCGAGGCTCGCGTACAAAGCGCGCTGTCGCAAGTTGGGTTTCCGGTGGCGCGCATTTACGGATATTGCGCCGACAAGTCTGTCATCGGGAGCGAATTCTATGTGATGCAGCTCGTCGAAGGCCGCATCTTCTGGGATGCAACTTTTCCCGAGGTGAGCCGCGAAGATCGTCCTTCCTACTTCTATGCCATGTGCGACGTCATCGCGCAGCTGCACTCCATTAAGCCGGTTTCGATTGGTCTGGGCGACTACGGAAGGCCGGGCAGCTACTTCGCGCGGCAGCTGGGTCGCTGGTCACGGCAGTATCAGGAAGATCCTGAGGCCGGGCGCGACGCCAACATGGACCGCCTCGTCAAAGCGCTCCCGGAACGCATTCCCCAAGGTGAGGAGGTCGCAATCGTCCATGGCGACTTTCGCTGCGACAATCTCATCTTTCATCCCCGAGAGCCGCGAATTATCGCCGTACTCGATTGGGAGCTTTCGACCATCGGACATCCGCTGGCGGACTTCGCCTATCACGCGATGATGTATCGGATGCCTCCTCATATCGTCGCCGGTCTTGGCGGAGCCGATCTGGCGGCCCTCAACATTCCGAGCGAAGCGGAATATATCAAGAGGTATTGCCGAGCGACCGGACGCGAAACGATTCCGGACTGGCACTTCTACGTTGCTTTCAATTTCTTCCGGCTCGCGGCGATCATGCATGGCATTGCTGGTCGCGCGCTGCGCGGCACGGCCTCCTCGACGCAGGCTATCGAGCGCGGCAAGACCTTTCCAGAACTGGCTGCGTTGGCTGTTCGCGCGCTGGAGAACCTCCCATGAGCGCCCCTATCGAGTTCTCCTGCACCGAGCAGATCGCGACCGTGACCCTGTCGCGCCCGGACCACGGTAACACGATCGATCCCGCTCTGGCTCGAGCTCTTCTGGAGGCCGCCAAACGTTGCGACGAGGACGATGACATCCGGTGCGTTGTTCTGACCGGGCGCGGCAAGCTTTTTTGCGGGGGCGGGGACGTCAGCGCTTTCGCCGCAGCCGGCGCCGACGTCTCGGCCTTCCTGGAGGATCTGGCGGAAACGCTGCACGCGGCAATCATGCGCCTTATGCGTATGAGAAAGCCGCTGATCACGCTCGTGAACGGCCCCGCAGCCGGAGCCGGCATGAGCCTCGCGATGATCGGCGACGTCGCGCTGGCAACCCGCTCGGCTCACTTCAGCCCGGCCTACACCGCCTTGGGCCTCAGCCCGGACGGAGGAATGAGCTGGCTGCTGCCGCGGGTGGTTGGCCTCAGGCGAGCTCAGGAGATCATCCTGTCCAACCGTCGCGTGTCGAGCGACGAGGCAGAGCGAATTGGTATCGTCACGCGCATCGTCGATGGCGAGCAGTTGCTTGCCTCCGGCGCCGAACTCGCTGCGAAGCTCGCGGCCGAGCCGGTGGCAGCGCTCGGTGCGGTCCGGCGTCTCCTGCTCGAAAGTTACGATAGCACGCTGGAGACGCAACTCGAGCGCGAGATGCGGAGCATTGCCGCGCTGGGTAACTCGGAAGAATCACGTCGTCGCGTAGCGGCCTTCGTCGCTCGTCGAAATTCAAACGGATGAAAGGAATTGTTCCATGGCCGAAGCTTATATCGTCGAAGCTGTACGAACGGCAGGTGGCAGGCGCAACGGCAAGCTGGCCGGCTGGCATCCCGCCAATCTGGCGGCGGAAACGCTCAACACGGTCGTGGACCGCTCGGGGATTGATCCTGCTGCCGTCGACGACGTGATTCTGGGCTGCGTGACGCAGGCCGGCGAACAGGCGTTCGCCTTCGGACGGAATGCGGTTCTTGCCTCCAAGCTCCCTGGATCCGTTCCGGCCGTGACGATCGACCGGCAATGCGGCAGCTCGCAGCAGGCGGTGCAGTTCGCTGCCCAGGCAGTGATGTCCGGCACGCAAGACGTCGTGATCGCCGCCGGCGCGGAGAGCATGACCCGCGTCCCGATGTTCTCGAACGTGTTGCTGCACCAGAAGGAAGGCATCGGGACCGGTCCAATCAGCGACCGCATTCAGAAGCGGTTCGGTGTGGAAACCTTCAGCCAGTTCGAGGGCGCCGAAATGATCGCAAAGAAATACGGGTTCGATCGGCTCACATTGGATCGGTTCGCTCTCGAAAGTCATCGGCGGGCCGCAGAGGCTACGAAATTGGGAGCCTTCAAGAACGAGATCGTGCCCCTCAAGATCGAAGGGGGCGAGCACACCGTGGACGAAGGCATTCGGTTCGACGCCTCGCTGGAGTCGATTGGCTCGGTCAAGCTTCTGAAAGACGGTGGTGTTGTCAGCGCCGCCAATGCAAGCCAGATCTGCGACGGCGCATCCGCCGCGCTGGTCGTTAGCGAGAGGGCTCTCAAGGAGCACAATCTGAAGCCGATCGCGCGCGTCGTCGGTCTTACGGTAACCGCTGGCGATCCCGTCATCATGCTTGAGGAGCCCATCAACGCTACCCGACGGGCTCTCGCGAAGGCAGGAATGAAGATCGGTGATATCGACTTGTACGAAGTCAACGAGGCATTCGCACCGGTGCCGCTTGCCTGGCTTCAGGCCATCGAGGCGGACCCCGCAAAGCTCAATGTAAACGGCGGCGCGATCGCGCTCGGTCACCCGCTCGGCGCTTCGGGCACGAAGCTCCTTTCGACGCTGGTCCACGCTTTGAAGGCCCGCGGCAAGCGATATGGCCTTCAGACGATGTGTGAGGGCGGCGGCATCGCCAACGTGACCATCGTTGAGGTTTTGGGATGACCTTCCAAACCCGCTTTACGGAGCTCGTCGGTATCAGCCACCCGGTCATGCAGGGCGGCATGATGTGGGTCGGGCGTGCGGAGCTCGCCAGCGCGGTCTCCAACGCTGGCGGGTTGGGTATCATCACGGCTTTGACCCAGCCGACCCCGGACGATCTGCGGAGAGAGATTGATCGCTGCCGATCGATGACCGATAGGCCTTTCGGGGTCAACCTGACGATCCTTCCCTCGGTGACACCTCCTCCTTACGCCGAGTATCGAAAGGCCATCATCGAAAGCGGCATCAAGGTGGTCGAGACGGCAGGCGCGCGGCCACAAGAGCATGTGGATGAATTCAAGTCACATGACATCATCGTCATTCACAAGTGCACTTCGGTTCGACACGCCCTTTCCGCCGAGAAGATGGGGGTCGACGTTGTGTCGATCGATGGCTTCGAGTGCGCTGGCCATCCCGGAGAGGATGACGTGCCTGGTCTCGTATTGATCCCCGCTGCGGCAGACAAGATTTCCATTCCGATGTTGGCCAGCGGCGGCTTCGGTGATGGTCGTGGTCTCGCAGCTGCCTTGGCTCTCGGGGCCGACGGAATCAACATGGGCACGCGTTTCTGCGCGACGGTTGAGGCTCCGATACACGAGGCAGTGAAGCAGTTTCTGGTTCAGAACGACGAGCGCGCAACGAACCTTATCTTCCGCAGGTTTCGGAATACGGGCCGGGTCGCCAAGAACAGCGTGTCCGACAAGGTCGTTGAGATATCGAATGTACCTGAAGCCGCGTTTGATGATGTCCGGCCGTTGGTCTCGGGGGCGAAGGGACGCGTTGCGCTCGAAACCGGTGACCTTGACGCTGGGTTGATCTGGGCAGGGCAAGTGCAAGGGCTCATTCACGATGTCCCCACGTGCCAGCGCCTGATCGAGCGGATCGTGGCTGACGCCAAGGTTACGATTCGTGGCCGGCTCGCGGGATTGCTGAAGTCCGAAGGTCTCCCGGCCTGAAGAGAGTGCCGGTGCTCCGGCGTTTTGGGGTAGAGCATGGTTCAAGTGAGGCAAATGAAGGATCAAGGGGTTCTGCTCTCGGTTCGTGGCGTGACGGTCGCTTTCGGCGGCATCACCGCGCTCAACGGCGTGTCCTTTGACATGCACAAGGGCCAGATCCTCGGCTTGATCGGCCCCAACGGCGCCGGCAAGACCACGTTCTTCAACTGCCTGTCCCGGCTCTACCAGCCGTCGTCCGGCGACATCCTGATGGAAGGCGCGAGCATCCTGACGCGCCCGCCGCACCGGATCGCCGAGATCGGCATCGGCCGCACCTTCCAGAACGTGGCGCTGTTTCCGAACCTCTCGGTGATGGACAACGTCCGCGTCGGCACGCATGCGCGCACCTCCAGCGACATCATCAGCGACTCGCTTCGCCTCGCCTGGATCCGCCGCAGCGAGAGCGACGTCAACAAGAAGGTGCACGAGATCCTCGCTTATCTCGACCTCGAGGACGTCGCCCACACCACCGTGTCGGGCCTGCCCTTCGGCACGCAGAAGCGCGTCGAGCTGGCGCGCGCGCTGGCGGCCGATCCGAAGATCCTGCTGCTCGACGAGCCCGCCGGTGGCCTCAACCACGAGGAAGTCTATGTGCTCGGCGACCTCATTCGCCGCATCCGCGACGAGCGTCACATGACCGTGCTGCTGGTCGAGCACCACATGGGCCTCGTGATGTCGATCGCCGACCACGTCGTCGCACTCAATTTCGGCAAGAAGCTCGCGGAAGGCACGCCCGCCCAGGTGCAGGCAGACCCCGACGTCATCAAGGCCTATCTCGGGAGCAAGGACCAATGACGACTCTTCTCAACGTCAAGGACCTGCGCGCCTATTACGGCCAGGTCCAGGCGCTGCATGGCCTGTCCTTCTCGCTCAACGAGGGATCGCTGACGACGCTGCTGGGCGCCAACGGCGCCGGCAAGACCACCACGCTGCGCGCGATCTGCAACATGGTGCGCTCCACCGGCGGGATCGAGTTCGACGGCAAGCCGCTGAACAACCGCTCCACCGAGAGCATCGTGCGGTTCGGCATCGCCCATGTGCCGCAGGGCCGCGGCACCTTCACCACCATGACGGTGGAGGAGAACCTCCAGCTCGGCGCCATCACCCGCAAGGACAGCGCCGGCATCGTCTCCGACATCGAGCGCATGTATGCGCATTTCCCGGTGCTGAAGCAGCGCCACACCCAGCAGGCCGGCACGCTCTCGGGCGGCGAGCAGCAGATGCTCGCGGTTGCCCGCGCGCTGATGCTGCGGCCGCGGCTGATGCTGCTGGACGAGCCCTCCTTCGGCCTCGCGCCGCTGGTGGTCCGTGACCTGTTCGGCATCCTCGGCAAGATCAACCGCGAGGACAAGGTGTCGATCCTGGTGGTCGAGCAGAACGCCCAGCTGGCGCTCGAGCTCGCCGACCAGGCCTATGTGATCGAGACCGGCCGCATCGTGATGTCGGGCAATGCCAAGGACATCGCGAACAACGAAGAAATCCGCAAATCCTATCTGGGTTACTGAGGGAGCCGGGACAATGGAGCTGTTCACGAACCAGGTCCTGGCCGGCATTGCCACGGGCGCGATCTACGCCTGCATGGCGCTCGCCGTGGTCATGATCTACCAGGCCATCGACCATCTCAACTTCGCGCAAGGCGAGATGGCGATGTTCTCGACCTTCATCTCCTGGCAGTTGATGCAGTGGGGGGTGCCCTATTGGGCCGCCTTCCTGATCACGCTGGCATTCTCCTTCGTCGCGGGCATCGCGATCGAGCGCATCCTGTTCAAGCCGCTTGCGAAGGCGCCGGTCCTGACCAACGTCGCCGGCTTCATCGCGCTGTTTGCGATCATCAACTCGTCGGCCGGCCTGATCTGGGACTTCACCATCAAGCAATATCCGACCCCGTTCGGCTCGGCGCCGTTCCTCGGCAGCCAGCTGATCTCGACCCACCAGGTCGGCATGATCGGCGTCACCGTGCTGCTGCTGCTCGGCCTCTACTTCTTCTTCCAGTACACAAGGATCGGCCTTGCGATGCGTGCGGGCGCGTCGGTGCCTGAATCGGCACGCCTCGTCGGCATCAACACCAGCTGGATGATTGCACTGGGCTGGGGCATGGCGACTGCGATCGGCGCGATCGCGGGCATGCTGATTGCGCCGGTGGTGTTCCTCGAGCCCAACATGATGGGCGGCGTGCTGATCTACGGCTTTGCCGCAGCCGTGCTCGGCGGTCTCACCAGCCCGTTCGGCGCCGTGGTCGGCGGCTTCCTGGTCGGCATCTTCGAGAACCTCGCCGGCACCTACATCCCCGGCGTCGGCAATGAGCTGAAACTCCCGATCGCGCTCGCGCTGATCATCTCCGTCCTGGTCGTCAAACCCGCTGGCCTGTTCGGCCGGCACATCGTCAAGCGAGTTTGATCATGAGCGCAGCAGAAGAAGTCGTTGCCGAAGGCAACGAGGCGGTCGAAGCCGTTCCGAAGCGGGCCATGACGCTGGGCACCGGCACCTCGCTGGTGGTGCTGCTGCTTCTCGTCGCCGTTCCCCTGTTCGCGAAGAACTTCGTGATCTTCCAGTTGACCCAGCTGCTGTATCTGGGCCTTGCCGTGCTGGCGCTGAACATCCTGACCGGCGGTTCCGGACAGTTCTCGCTCGGCCAGAGCGCGTTCTACGCCATCGGCGCCTACGTCACCGCTGTCATGATGGAGCAGTTCAACATCCCGTACTTCCTCTGCTTGCCGGTCGCGGCCGTGCTCTGCTTCGGCGCGGGCTTCCTGTTCGGCCAGCCGGCGCTGCGGCTCTCCGGCGTCTATCTTGCGCTTGCGACCTTCGCGCTCGCCACCGCCATGCCGCAGCTTCTGAAGCTGAACTTCCTCGAGCACTGGACCGGCGGCGTGCAGGGCCTCGTCGTCACCAAGCCCGATGCGCCGTTCGGCCTGAAGATGTCGCAGGACATGTGGCTGTATTACTTCACCCTCGTCGTCGTGCTCGCGATCTACATCTTCGCGGTCAATCTGCTGCGCTCGCGCTCGGGCCGCGCCTTCATGGCGATCCGCGACAACGAGATCGCGGCCTCCGCCATGGGCGTCAACGTCGCGCTGTACAAGACGCTGGCCTTCGGCGTGTCCGCAGGCATCACCGGCGTGGCCGGCGGTCTAAGCGCCATAGCGGTGCAGTTCGTGGCGCCCGACAGCTTCACCATCACGCTCGCGATCCAGCTGTTCCTCGGAATGGTCGTTGGTGGCGTCGGCTGGCTGCCGGGCTCGATCGTCGGTGCGGCCTTCATCATCTTCGTGCCGAACATCGCGGAGGGCATCTCCAAGGGCCTCTCCGGCGCCGTGTTCGGCGTCCTCTTGTTTCTCGTCATCTATCTTGTGCCACATGGCGCAAGGCAGGTCGCGATCCTAAGCCAAGGCTGGGTCGCCAAACTAAAACAGAAGTGAAACTCACAAGGAGACTTCATATGCTTGCTAGGATTATAGGGACGACCGCTCTGGCAACAGCAGTGATCGCGCTCGCGTCGGGCGCGGCGCTCGCCCAGAAGAAGTATGATACGGGGGCCAACGACACCGAGATCAAGGTCGGTAATCTCATGCCGTACAGCGGTCCGGGATCTGCCTACGGCGTCATCGGCCAGGTGGAGGCCGCATACTTCAAGATGATCAACGACAAGGGCGGGATCAACGGCCGCAAAGTCAACTTCATCAGCTATGACGACGCGTACTCACCGCCCAAGGCCGTCGAGCAGACGCGCAAGCTGGTGGAGAGCGACGAAGTTCTGCTCATGTTCGATCCGCTGGGCACGGCCAACAACACAGCTATCCAGAAGTATCTGAACTCCAAGAAGATCCCACAGCTTTTCGTGGCGGCGGGCGCCACCAAGTTCAACGATCCCAAGAACTTCCCCTGGACTACGGGCTGGCAACCCTCCTACCAGAGCGAGGCTCGCGCCTACGCGAAGTACATCCTCAGGGAAAAGCCAAACGCCAAAGTCGCCGTTTTCTATCAGAACGACGATCTCGGAAAGGACTACCTGAAGGGTCTCAAGGACAAGCTCGGTGCTCAGATCATCGCCGAGGAAAGCTACGAAACATCAGAGCCGACGATCGACAGTCACATCGTCAAGCTCAAGGCGACAGGGGCCGATACCCTGGTCGATATCAGCTCACCCAAATTTGCGGCTCAGGCAATCAAGAAGATTGCCGAAGTTGACTGGAAGCCGCTGCACATCCTGAGCAACGTCTCGGCGTCGGTCGGCAGCGTGATCAAACCTGCTGGCTTTGAGAACGCACAGGGCATCATCTCCGCCACCTACTTGAAGGACCCGGCGGATCCGCAGTGGGAGAATGATCCCGGCATGAAGGAGTTTCAGGGCTTTCTGAGCAAGTATTATCCCGAAGGCAACAAGCGCGACATCTTGCTGATCACCGGCTACGCGCTTGCGGAGACGCTGGCCCAGACGTTGGAGCAATGCGGCGACGACCTCACCCGCGAGAACGTCATGAAGCAGGCTGCGAACCTGAAGGATTGGCGGACCGAGGCGCTCTTGCCGGGAATCTACCTGAACACCTCGCCGACCGACTTTGCTCCGATCAGCCAACTTCGGTTGATGCGCTTTAGCGGCGAAAAGTGGGAGCTCTTCGGAGACGTGATCAACGGGGACACGGAATAGACCCCCACGCAGAGAACCGCCGCGCATGCTTTCGACAGCAGATGAAATCGAAGCTTTGTCGAAGTCGTGCGCGACGGGTTCAATCGATCACGTTTGGATGAAAATGCGGAAGCCAGCCGGAAACGAAAGCGATGGTTGCTTTCATAGGAACGACGAGTAGGCGCATGATTGACTATCGACCCTCCTGGCTCGATTCCGACCTCGAGATGTATCGCGAAACGGTCGCCCGCTTCGTCGACAAGGAAATGGCGCCATTTGACGAAGAGGCACGCGAGCGAGGGAATGTCGGGCACGAACTCTGGCTTAAGGCCGGCGCGCTTGGACTTCTCTGTTCGGACATTCCGACAGAATATGGCGGCGGCGGTGGCGACTTTCGGCACGAAGCGATCTTCTACGACGCCATGGCGCGACGCGGCCTGACGGGAATGAACCCGTCGGTCCACACGATCGTGGCGCACTATCTGCTGAATCACGGAACGGAGGAGCAAAAGCGCGAATACTTGCCGCGTTTGGCGAGTGGAGAGCTGGTCGGCGCGGTCGCGATGACCGAACCGGGTGCCGGATCGGATCTCCAATCTATACGGACCCGCGCTGAAAAGCGCGACGGGAGCTATGTGATCAACGGCTCAAAGACCTTTATTTCGAACGGCCTCCTTGCTGGCCTGGTGCTCGTCGTTGCGAAGACCGATCCGTCCGAGCGGGCGAGCGGAATGTCGATCATCCTGGTCGAGACGGCAAAAGCTCCCGGCTTTAAGGTCGGCCGCTTGCTCGACAAGCTCGGACTGAAGGCTCAGGACACTTCCGAACTGTTCTTCGACGAGGTTGTCGTGCCAGCCTCGAATCTACTCGGAGGAGTGGAAGGTCGCGGCTTCTATCAATTGATGTCCGACCTGCCCTATGAGCGCACGATTATCGGCGTCATGGCAGTGGCAGCAATGGAAGGCGCTCTCGAGGCCACGCTCGATTTTGTCCGCGAGCGCAAGGCCTTCGGAAAGTCGATCGCCGAATTCCAAAATACAAAATACAGACTGGCCGAGTTGGCGACGATCACGAAGGTCACGCGCAGCTTTGTTGATGAATGCGTCGAGGCGTTGGTTTCCGGCACGCTCGATGCGGCAACAGCCTCGATGGCCAAACTCTGGGCATCGGAGCAGCAGGGTAAGGTTGTCGACGAATGTTTGCAGTTGCACGGCGGATACGGCTTCATGAACGAGTACCTTATTGCACGAATGTATGCCGACGCACGCGTGCAGCGCATCTACGGTGGAACGAGTGAAATGATGAAGGAAGTGATCTCTCGAGCGCTTTAGAGTTTGGAGATCTCTGAACCTAATCGCGCGAGCTCGACGGCCGATCCGGATCGGCGCTCGCTCAAGAGGATGTCATGAAAGCAGTCCTGGTCGAAAACTACGATCGCATCGAAAATATCGCCATCAAGGAAGTGGCCAAACCTGAATTGTCGCCGGGAATGGTCCGCGTTCGAATTCAAGCAGCCGCCGTCGGTTTCGTGGACGGCTTGAAGGTGCAGGGGCTGTATCAGACCAAGGATCCTCTGCCATTTACGCCGGGGTCGGAGTTTGCGGGCGTCGTCGACGAGGCGGCGGAAGATGCTAAGGGCTTCGCACCCGGTAAACCGGTCATCGGGATGGTCAGAAATGGCGGCCTTGCCGAGTATATTTGCGTGCCAGCCGAAGACCTTTTTTTCACGCCGAAGGGCATAGAGCCGGAGGTCGGCGCCTCGTTCTTCGCTAACTACCTGACAGCACTGTACGCGCTCAGCGCTCGGGGAAAGCTACAAAGAGGCGAGACACTTCTGGTTTTGGGAGCCGCGGGTGGGGTCGGAATAGCCGCTGTCCAGGTTGGAAAGTTGCTGGGAGCCCGCGTCATTGCGGCAGCTTCGACTGAGGAGAAACGACAATTTGCGATCAGTCATGGTGCAGATGCGGGCCTGGACTATACGCGTGAAGGGTGGCGCGACGAACTTAAGGAACTCACCGGCGGTCACGGGGCGGACGTGATCTATGATCCCATTGGCGGAGATCTGAGCCTGCAGGCCTTCCGTTCGATCGCCTGGAACGGACGGCACCTGGTGATCGGCTTTGCTTCAGGGACGATTCCGGCGCTGCGGTTCAATCTGCCCCTTCTGAAGGGGGGCGCGCTGCTGGGTGTCGACCTGGCACAGATTGGTCGTCGCGAGCCGGATGTGAGAGACCTCGTCATCGCCCAGCTGTTCACTTGGTTGAGCGAGAAGACGCTTGCTCCTGTGGTGGGACGGGTCTTTGCGTTTGAGGAATTCCACGAAGCGTTCAAAGCGATGACGACGCGCTCGGCTCTAGGAAAGATGGTCGTCCGGATCGGATGACGAGTTTTCTCGATAAGTCTTTGGAGAAAGTTTCATGAGAGTTTCTGACGCGTTGAACTCGCGCACCTCCGTGCGGGCATTCTTGGACGTTCCCGTCCCCGGCGAGGTCGTCGAAGACATCCTGCTTGCGGCCAGCCGTTCACCTTCCGGCGGCAATCTACAGCCTTGGCATGTCTGGGCTCTAGGAGGTCAAGAACTCGCTCGATTCAAGGCGCTAATGGCCGAGCGAATCAAGATCAATCCGAAGGGCGAGAAGCCGGAATACAATATCTATCCACCAGAACTGAAGGAGCCGTATAGAAGCCGACGCTTCAAGAACGGCGAGGATCTCTATCGCACGATCGGGATTCCGCGCGAAGACAAAGCTGCGCGTCTCAATCAGCTTGCTAAGAACTTCAGCTTCTTCGGTGCGCCAGTCGGCCTGTTTTTCGCCATCGATCGCCAAATGGAACCTGGGCAATGGGCAGATCTCGGCATGTACATGCAATCCGTTATGCTGCTCGCGCTGGAGAAGGGGTTGAGCACTTGCCCGCAGGAAGCTTGGGCGCTCTGGCACGAGACCGTTGCGGAGTTCATCGGCTTGCCTCCCCATCTCATGCTCTTTTGTGGCATGGCTCTGGGTTACAAAGATCCAGCACATCCTATCAACAGTCTGCGCGCGGATCGCGCCGACTTGTCGGAATTCGCCACTGTCGGCGGGTTTTGATCGCGAGAAGCCAAGAAACTCTGCACTGATAATCGATTTGCCGAACCTCGATTGTTTGCAAACTGATCGTCTCAGACAACAGCTGTGCCATCGGCATATTCCACTTCGAAAGGCTAAAGCCGCAATGACGTACGAACATGTCAAGGTCGCCCGTGAGGGCAGATGCACAATCGTTACGATTGATCGGCCTGAGGCACGTAACGCCTTGAATGCTGATTGCCACGCCGAGCTTGAGGACGTCTTCGACAAATTTGCTTCCGACGACGAGCAGTGGGTGGCGATCATCACGGGGGCCGGACCGAAAGCGTTCTGTGCAGGTCACGATCTCAAGCAGCAGGCGGCTGGCGGAGGGCTGACGACCCCAGCCAAGGGCTTCGCTGGTCTGACAAAGCGCTTTGATCTGGCAAAACCGGTGATCGCGGCGGTCAATGGAGTCGCGATGGGCGGCGGATTTGAGATCGCACTGGCATGCGATATCGTGGTTGCCTCGACGAACGCGATGTTCGCGCTGCCGGAGCCGCGCGTCGGCCTGGCGGCGCTCGCTGGGGGAATTCAGCGACTCCCTCGGGAGATCGGCCTCAAGCGAGCGATGGGCATGATGCTGACGGGACGTCGGGTCAGTGCGGAGGAAGCGTTATCGTTAGGTCTCGTCAACGAGGTAGTCAGCGGGAACGTTCTGGATGCCGCCAGACGCTGGGCCGACGAGATCCTTGCCTGCAGTCCCATGTCGGTCCGGGCCACTAAGGAAGCGGTTCTCCGAGGGCTGTCACGCTCCATTTCCGAGGGAATTTCAGAGGAGTGGGAATACCCGGCTATGAAGGTGATGCTCGCTTCTGCGGATGCGGTGGAGGGACCGCAGGCTTTTGCGGAGAAACGCAAGCCGAATTGGAAGGGGCACTGAGCCTACTTCACAGTGGACTAGTGGCTTAAAGGGTTTGCCGTTTTCCTAGCCTCAACCGTGATCATAGCTCGTTCACACGACGCCCGAAATAGTCGCCGATGTCCGGTGTTGCTCCTCCCAAGACTTGCCGGGCTGTTGCAGCTCAGGTTGCAACAGCCCGGCACTTTTTCCTTGATCCAGAGGTCTCGCAATTGGCCAGAGGTCGTCGCGACAACTTGACCTTAAAGCGGGCCGACCGCGCGCGTGATACAGCTCATGCCGCCGTCACGCGAACCGGCATGCTCTCCAGCCCGCGCAGGGAATTGTTGAGCCTGCGCTTCGGCTCTGCCGTGAGCTCGATGGTCTTCACGCGCCTTGCAAGCTCGCCGAAGATCAATTCGCCCTCCAGGCGCGCGATCATCTGGCCGACGCAGGCGTGAATGCCGGCGCCGAAGCCGACATGTCCGGTCGCAACCCGCTCGACGTCGAACTGATCGGGCCTGTCCCATCGCGCAGGATCGCGGTTGGCGGAGGCCATGAAGAGCAGCACCTTGCGATGCGCCGGAATCACGCCGCCGCCGATCTCGACCTCGCGCGAGGTGGTGCGGAAGAACGTCTGCACCGGCGAATCGTAACGCAGGCCTTCCTCGAAAGCGTTGCGCGCCAGCTCCGGCTTGTGATGCAGCTTGCGGTATTCGCCCGGATGGGTGGCGAGCGCGAGCAGGGTGTTGCCGATGCCGTTGACGGTGGTGTCGATTCCCGCCGTGAGGAACGGCCGCACCAGGTGCGTCGCCTCGTGCTCGGTGATCTCGCCCTCGTCGGCCGCCTGGTAGATCATCATGCCGAGGCTGTCCGGCCGTAGCGCATCCCGCGCGCAACATTCCATGATCCAGCTCTGCGCGGCGAGACCTTCCTGCCGTGATGCCGCCGCTATCTCGTTCTCCGGCCCGAAGCTGTTGAACACGAACGTGCTCCAGGCCAAGAGCTTTTCGCGGCCGTCTGGCCGGATGCCGATCGCATCGGGAAACACCTTCATCGGAAAGGCTTCGGCAAGATCGGTCACGGCATCGAACATGCTTTTGTCGATCAGCTCCGCGACCTTCTTCTCCGCCTCGCGCTGGAACGTCTCGCGCAGCTTCCTTGCGACGCCCGGAGACAGCGTGCGGCCGAGCACCCGGCGGCCCTTATCGTGGTCGGGAGGATCGATCTGAAGGGTCAGCGGTTTTGGCAGCGTCGGGTTCATCCCGTGGAGCCCGACACCCTCGCCGCTGATGAACGTCTTCCAGTCTTTCAGGGCCGGCTCGACCTCGGCATAGCCGGCCATCGCCCACACGCCGTAGCGCTCCAATTCGAACGCAGGCCCGAGCGCGCGCAACTTCTCATAGGCGAGATAGGGCTCTATCAGGAAGTCAGGTGCAAACGGATCGACCGGACTGGATGCAATGCCGCTCATGGTCAGCTCCGATCCGCTATTGCTTGCTGAGCGGGCACTGGCCTTCGCTCTCGGGGCGGAACGCATCCTCGCCTTTGATCGTGGCGACGACCTTCAAGAGATCCCATGCCGACGTCGATTCCTCGGGCACCTTGACCTGCAGCAGGTACAGCGGATGGATTTTGCGGCCGTCCTTGCGGATATAGCCCTTGCCGAACAGCACATCGTCGGTCGGCATCTCCTTCATCGCGGTGACGACGGCCTTGCCGTCCTTGGCGCCGCCGGCCTTGTCGACCGCCTTGAGGTAGTGAATGACCGAGGCATAGACACCGGCCTGCATGTCGTTCGGATAGGCTTTCGACGGAATCCGCTCGGCGAAGCGCTTTGCGAACGCGCGCGTGCCGTCGTTCAGATCCCAGTAGAACGGATTCATGATCTGCGCGCCTTGCGCAAACTTTAGCCCGAGCGCGGGCAGGCCGTTCATGCCGAGGATCAATCCGACCAGCTTGTGATCCTTGGTCAGCCCGAACTCAGCGGCCTGCTTCATCGACGTGATGGTATCGTCACCGGCGTTGGCGAAGCCGACGACGTTCGCGCCGGACGCCTGGGCCTGGAGCAGGAAGGAGGCGTAGTCGGCCGTTCCCAGCGGATGCCGCACGCTGCCGAGCACCTCGCCGCCCGAGGCTTTCACGGCCTCCGCAGCCTGCTTCTCCAGGTCATGACCGAAGGCGTAGTCGGCGGTGATGAAGAACCACTTCTTGCCGCCCTGCTGGACGATCGCCTTGCCGAGACCGCGACCATAGGCATAGGTGTCGTAGGTCCAGTGCACGGTGTTCGGCGTGCACTTCTCGCCGGTCAGGAGCACCGTGCCGGCGCCAGATCCGACGAAGACCTTGTTCTTCTCGGCGCTCATGCCGGCCACTGCGAGCGCGATCGACGAGTTCGGAATGTCGAAGATCGCATCGACGCTCTCGTTCTCGTACCAGCGCCGGGCGATGCCAATCCCGATGTCGGTCTTGTTCTGGTGGTCGGCCGCGACGACCTCGACCGGCTTGCCGGCGGCCTTCCCGCCGTAATCCTCGACCGCCATCTTGGCGGCGACCACTGAACCGATGCCCTGATAGCTCGCGAACGGGCCGGACTGGTCGTTGAGGATGCCGATCTTCACCACGTCCTGGGCGAATGCCGGCGCTGCAGCCAGCGTCGCGGCCAGAATGCATAATTTATGCAGGAATTTGCTGTTCATTGTGTCCCTCCCATGGGCGGTCTTGGTGCCGCTGAATAATAGTTATATTTTATAGCTATTTTTGAGAGTGTCAATTCGGCCGATTTCGGCCGCCCTGCGGATGAAGATGATGAGCCCAAGACGCGTAAGAACCGGAACGAAGTCCGCATCACCGCCGGAAAGCTCGCTGGACCTGCGCGCGCTGCAACGAACGCCTGGCTTCATGCTGCGCCTCGCGCAGCTGAAGTTCTTCGAAGGCTTCTACGAGGAATTCGCCGCACTCGGTCTGACACCCGCGACCTACGCGATCTTCGCCATCATCCGCGACAATCCCGGCGTGCCGCCGAGCAACCTCGCGAGCCTGCTGCGGCTGCGCCTGCCGAACCTGATCAAGATCTTGAACGAGCTGGAATCGTCCGGCTTCATCAGGCGCAATCGCTCGAAGTCTGATCGCCGCGCGATCGAGCTCATGCTGACGCCGAAGGGCACAAAGCTCATTGAAGAGGGGGCGCGGCTGACGGACTCCTATAATCGGAAGATGCTGGCGCCGCTCACCGAGGCCGAGCAGCGCACGCTGCTCGAGCTGTTGAACCGGATGCTGCCGCTTTAGGACGGATCAGCGAGCTGGGACGTTGCGACGCGCCGCCGTCGATACAGGCCGCGGGGACCGGCCTTACGGTGTGGTCCAGGACTTTCGTTTGCAGGCATGCAGGCGGCCGAACTCCTCGACGCCCGAAGCGACGTCTGACGTCGTGGCTGTTGCACGTACCGAGGGTGCCTCCGTTTCCTTCGCGATATGCTCCCCAGTGAATTGAGCTCTTTGCAGTTCAATGCTTGCTGAGCACTCTTGCCGTCACGTCCTCGGGACGAATGCCCACAAGCTTCCGATAGAGCACCGGATCAGTCGCCCCCTCGGTATTGATCAGGAAGACGGATGAATCTGGGCCGAGCCCGATCTCCGCGCGCAGCGCCGGATCACGCGCCACCCTTGCCAATCCAGCGAGACCGACACCACCGCTTTCGCCGGCGACGATCGCCGGATCGCCATCGACGGGATACGCGAGATCCTTCATCGTCGCGATCGCCGCGTCGTCCTCGACGGTCATGAAGGCATCTGCAACGCGGGAGAGAATGCGCCAGGCAACAAGTGATGGCTCGTAGCATTCGAGCATTGCCATAACCGTCGGTCTGTCGTGCGGCACCTTCACAATATGGCCAGCCTTGGCGCTCTCGAGAAGGCAGGCGGCTCGGGCCGGGTCCACCACGGTCAGGAAGGGTCTGTCATTTCCGAACACAAGCGCAAAATGGGCCGCAACTGCTGCGGCGATGCCGCCGACGCCTGCCTGGACAAACACATGGGTCGGAGGTTTTGGTAGTGCGGCAAGCGCCTCACGCAGTAGCGCGGTATAGCCCTGCATGACAAGGTGTGGGATGCGTTCGTAACCAGGCCACGATGTGTCGGAGACCACGATCCAGCCCCGCTCGCTGGCGACACTCGATGCCGTCGCAACGGAATCATCGTAGTTGCCTTCAACATGCTCGATGCGAGCACCATAGCGGGCGATCGCTCGGCATCGCTCGTCACTAACGCCCGCATGGACAAAGATGACGCAGTTTGCGCCAACCAGTTGGGCGCCTTGTGCCACCGACCGGCCGTGGTTGCCGTCGGTAGCACAGGTCACCGTTAGTCCCGCGGCGACTGCGGCCACCTCAGGTGAGCGCCACTCGGAAACGTCGACCGGACGGCCGAGTTGTTTCGACGCCAACTCGAGAACAAGCTGGATGACGGCATAAGCTCCTCCGAGCGCTTTGAAGCTGCCGAGACCAAGGCGGTGTCCCTCGTCCTTGAGGTAAATGGATTGGATACCCAGACGACGCGCAAGGGCGGGAAGTGAAACCAGGGGGGTCGGGATCGCCCCCTCTCGATGTTGGAGAAAGCGCTCTACGGCTTGAGCAGCCTCGATGCCGAGAGCGTCGGCATCGGAAGGGTCGAGTGCTGAACGATAGTCACTAAGGGTATTGCGGAGCAACATGGCGTCATCTTCTGCTGACCAGGTCCATCATAGATACCGCCCCTGACGTGATCACTGCGCTACAATTTCACCTAGATATCGCAGATTTCCCTCTCGCTCACCCGCGCAAATGAGCATTTTACGTCGGAAGAACCTGCTAACTAGGATCAGCCGGTGAAAGCGCGGTCAACGTTTTAGGGGGGTCTTTGTGGCCAGTGAGAAAAGGGTGCTGCCATGAGCCCGCTCGCCAATCGCGCATTTGCCAAGATGAACGGCATCGGCAACGAGATCGTCGTCGTCGACATGCGTAACTCCGATGCTCCCGTTACGTCGAACGATGTGCTCGTGATGGCGGGCGCCGTTACCTACGATCAACTGATGGTACTTCACAGGCCACGGTCGGCGGGTACCGAAGCCTTCGTCAGCATCTACAACAATGACGGTTCGGAAGCCGGCGCTTGCGGCAACGGCATGCGCTGCGTGGTCCGCCGGATCTTCGAAAAGACCGGGCAGACCGTGGCGACGTTGGAGACGCGCGCCGGCCTGCTCTATTGCTGGCAGGGGCCGGTGCCCGATCTCTATACCGTCGACATGGGCGCTCCCAAGTTCGGTTGGCGGGATATTCCGCTTGCGCATGAGTTTAGCGACACGCGCAACATCGACTTGCAAGTTGGGCCGATCGATAATCCGATCCTCCATTCGCCCGCAGTCGTGAGCATGGGCAATCCGCACGCGATCTTCTGGGTCGACAACGTCAACGGCTATGATCTCGGACGTTTTGGTCCGCTGCTCGAAAATCATCCGATTTTTCCCGAGCTCGCCAACATCACGCTCGCTCATATAGTTGATCGCAACCACATCACGACCCGCACCTGGGAACGCGGTGTCGGCATGACCAAGGCTTGCGGCTCGGGGGCCTGCGCGACGGCGGTTGCTGCGGCGCGGCTGAAGCGCGCTAACCGCAGCGTCGAGGTCACGCTGCCCGGCGGCAAGCTCAATATCGAATGGCGCGAGAGCGACGACCACGTGCTGATGACGGGTACGGCGAGCTTCGAATATGAGGGGACCTTCGATCCAGCCCTTGCGCCCATCGTGTGAGGCCCACGTTCGCCCGTATAGCGCGGCGTTCACCCGACCTTGATCGAATAAAGATTGCCAAACCGTTCACGCAGCAGGTTCTTCTGCACCTTACCCATAGCATTGCGCGGCAAAGTGTCGACGAAGATGACGCGCTTCGGCTGCTTGAACTTTGCCAGTCGTCCGGACAACGCGTCGAGAATGGCGCGTTCATCGACGGTAGCGCCCGGCGTTCGCACCACTGCAGCGGTGACGCCTTCACCGAAATCGGCATGCGGAACGCCGACGACGGCACTTTCGGAAACACCCGGGATCGCGTCGATCTCCGCTTCGATTTCCTTTGGGTACACGTTGAAGCCGCCGGTGATGATCAAATCCTTGCCGCGGCCGACGATGTAGAGATAGCTGCTCCGATCGAGCTTGCCGAGATCGCCGGTGATGAAGAAGCCGTCGGCGCGGAATTCGGCCGCGGTCTTCTCCGGCATGTTCCAGTAGCCGGAAAACACGTTCGGTCCCTTCACTTCGATCATGCCCACCTCATCGGTGGATAGTTTGTTGCCGGTTTCTGGATCGGTGATGCGAACCTCGACGGCGGGCAGCGGGCGGCCGACGGAGCCGGGGATGCGCGCGCCCTCATAGGGGTTGGAGGCGATCATGCCGGTCTCGGTCATGCCGTAGCGTTCGAGGATCTCGTGACCGGTCTTCTCCTTCCAGGCGCGATGTGTATCCGCCAGCAGCGGCGCCGAGCCGGCAACGAACAATCGCATGTGGGCTGTCGTGCGCGCATTCAAACTCGGGCTTTGCAGCAGGCGGACATAGAAGGTCGGCACGCCCATCAGCACGGTCGAACGCGCCATCGCGGCCAGAATTTGTTCGGCATCGAATTTTGGCATGAACAGGATTCGTGAGCGCGCGGCGAGGGTCACATTGCAGGCCACAAACAGACCGTGGATGTGATAGATCGGCAGTGCATGGATGAGGACATCGTTGCGGGAGTAGCGCCATTGCTCGACCAGCGTCAGGGCATTGGAGACCAGATTGCCGTGCGTCAGCATCGCTCCCTTGGAACGACCCGTGGTGCCCGACGTGTAGAGGATGGCGGCAAGATCATCCTTGTTGCGCGGCACGGTGTCGAAATTGGTGGGACGGCCCGCGGCCGCGTCGACGAGCGAGCCCTTGCCGTACTGATCGAGTGTCTCGACGCGCCCGCCGGCCTTTGCGGCAATGGCGCGCAGATCGGCCGCTTCCCTCGGGTCGCACACGATCAAGGTCGGTTGGGCATCGCGGACGAAATATTCGGTCTCTGCGGCCGTATAGGCAGTATTGAGCGGCAGATACGTTGCGCCGGCGCGAAGGGTCGCCAGATAGAGCGCGATCGCCTCGACGGATTTTTCGACCTTGGCGGCAACGCGATGATCGGGACCAACGCCGATGCTGGCAAGGAATCCTGCCAGCCTGCCGCTGATCGCGGAGAGGTCGGCGTAGGTCAGCGTGGCGCCGCTTTCCCGTTCGATGCTGATCGATTGATCGGACCCGGCGGAGGCGAGCAAGCGGTCGTACAGATTCCAGGTCATGACGGCTTCTTCCGTTGAGGGGTGGTTGGGGCGGCCGGAACGAGGTCGCGGGACGACAATTTTGCGCGCAGCGCTTTCTTCACCTTGTCAGAGGCGACGACGGTTCCGTGCTCGGCAAACGCTTCGTGGTTGGCTTCGATGTGGTCGAGGTCGTAGAGGTAATTGACCATCATGCCGTAGGATTGCTTGATGCCCTTGGCGGAAGGATCGCCCGAGAAATTCAGCCGCTCGAGGCGAGCGCCGTTGCCGAGATGAAAGCGCGCGACGGGATCGACCGGCTTTCCGGAAGGAAGTTTTGCCTTCAGGAAATAGTAAGCGGCGAGCGCGCTGATGGCGTCCTTTGCCGGTGCGATATCGCCGCCACCTTCGAGTCCATCCAGCACGCGTCGGGTATCGTCATCGATGGCACTGGAAGCCTCGTTCTTGAGTTCTCGTCGCACCCAGCCGGCAAAGCCTGGCACCGGTGACAGCGTGACGAAGGTTTTCAGGTTCGGCAGTTCGCGGGCGAGGTCCTGCACCACTTGCTTGATCAGGAAGTTTCCGAACGAGACGCCGCCGAGTCCCTTCTGCGTGTTGGAGATCGAGTAGAACACGGCCGTCGTTGCCTCATGCGCCTCGATCGCCTGACGCGATTTGTCGAGCAGCGGTCGGATTGCGCCGGGAATCTCCCTGGTCAGCGCCACCTCGACGAAGATCAGCGGTTCGTCGACGAGCTGGGGGTGGAAGAAGGCGTAGCAGCGGCGGTCCGGCGGCTCGAGGCGGTTGCGCAGATCGTCCCAGTCCTGGATGGCATGGACCGCCTCATAGCGGATGATCTTCTCCAAAATGCTCGCCGACGTATTCCAGTCGATCGGCCGCAGCACGAGAAATCCCCGGTTGAACCACGATGAGAACAGATGAACGAAATCGTCGTCGACCGGCTGCAACTCGGGGTGTTTGGCCAATAGGGAGAGCAGCACGGCGCGCATGCGCACCAGCGAGGCCGTTCCCCCCGGCGACAGGTTGAGGCGCCGGACCAGTTCCTGCCGGCGCGGCTCGGCCGCCGCATGTAGCGCTTCCAGTCTGGTTCCGTCGCCGCCTTCCTTGCGCTGATAGTCGGCAATCGCAAGTTCGATCGCGCGACGGTCAGGTCCGAACCGGTCGGCGAGCGAGGCCAGGAATTTGAGCCGCTGCGGCTCGTCGGCCCGCTCGAAGGCCGCCAGCAGCGATTGTGCGATCGCCACCCCCGAGGCTTCGCCGCGCCGGGAGAGCAGCGCCTCGCCCAAAAATTCGAGGTCGCGATCCTCATCGTGCCCGCGCTCCTGTTTCATGCCCAGCACCGCGCGGCCGCGCTGCGTCAGCGTGTCGATCAGTCCCTGTAGGAATTCGGGCGTTGTAATGCGTCCAGATCGGGTGTCGTTCAGCACGGTCTTGTCTCCGCGATCATCGGGAAAGGCTATGCCAATCGCAACGGCGTGCGCGTACGTAAGGATTCCGTATCAAGACGTGCGATAGCTACAAGCCGTGGAGCTTGCCGCAGCGTCCCTCAAGTCTTACTCAGCTTTTGTGCCGTCACGTTCTCGGGGCGAATGCCCACGAGAGCCTCATAGAGAACTGGATCAGTCGCGCCTTCGGTGTTGGTTAGGAAGGCAGTCCGTTGTCCAAGCCCATCATAGATATCGCCCTCAACGCGATCACTGCGCTACATCTTCACCCCGATATCGAAGATTTCCCTCTCGCTCACCCTCGCAAATGAGAGTTTCGCGTTCGGGAGAACCTGCCAGCCTGGATTGGTACCCTTCTAGCTCTGTTTGCGTCCATCCGGTGAAGCCAGCGTCGAGCTCTCAATTGTGAATTCGCGCCTTGGCTCGCTCGCCTGGACAGTCTGGAGCCGTGCAACCGACAAAGCGCTTGCTTGTCTTGGCTCCATCCTCTCTGGATTTACATCCTCCGGAAAAGCCGACGCGGTTAATGTGGCCCAAGCATCAGTCTTTTTATTCATTGGCTCAGCTTCCTCGCGACATCGAGAAGGACGTTTGCGCCCGCGATCAGCTCACTGTCGGCGGTGAACTCTGCTGGGTTGTGACTGATCCCACCCCTCGAGGGCACGAATATCATTGCCGCCGGCGCAACGCGTGCAATCATTTGCGCGTCGTGACCCGCGCCTGACGTCATTCGTCGGCAAGATAATTGCCGCTCGGCCGCGGACTGCTCAACGGCAGCCACGATTTCGGGCGCGAACGTCACGGGTTCGAAGCGAGCCAAACGCTCGGTCGTTACCTCATAACCTTCATCGCGAAGGTCATCTAAGAAGCGCTGGAGAGCAGCCTCCTGAGATCTCAGCCGATCCTCGTCCGGATTCCTCAAGTCGACAGTGAAGACCGCGGCTGACGGAATCACGTTGATCGCATTCGGTTCGAACCGGATGGTGCCGACAGTCGCCACTGCGTTCTGCGTTCTTCGCGCGAGGTCATCAAGGAAGGCGATAACTCGTCCCGCTGCGACACCGGCATCGCGACGCATCACCATCGGCGTCGTTCCTGCATGGTTTGCTGTGCCGCCTATTGTTACTCTTTGCCACGAAATGCCCTGGAGGTTTTCGACCGCACCGATAGGCAGGCCTTCGGCTTCCAAAACAGGACCTTGTTCTATGTGGAGTTCGACGTAAGCGTGGGGGCGCAGGAATCCCGGCTCTCGGGACCCCGCATAGCCGATACGAGCAAGCTCAGCCCCAAGCGTCGTTCCGTCGGTCCCGACGACTGCAAGAGCGTCGTCGGTAGCCAATCCTCCCGCTGCGACGAGACTGCCCATCATGTCAGGAGCGTAGCGCACACCCTCTTCATTGGTGTAGGCGACGACGGCAAGAGGCCGAACCGGTCGCAGGTTCGCTTGCTGCATTGCTTCGATTACCGCCAAACCGGCCAGAACACCAAAGCAGCCATCGTAGATGCCGGCATCAATTACGGTGTCTATATGGGATCCCATCACTACCGGCCCGCCTGAAGAGCCTTCCGGCTCCCAGACGCCATAGATGTTGCCGATGCGATCGATTTCGATGCGCAAGTCCGCTTGCTTCAGCCAACCACAAAGAAGGTCTCGCCCCTCGCGATCGGCGTCGGTAGCCGCGACACGGCAAAGGCGTCCGGTTTCGTCGCGGCCGGTTGCCCCAAGTTCTTTGATACGCTCGATCAGGCGAGCTGCGTCAATCGCAAGAATCATTGCCATCCATCCTTGTAGGTCGCCCCCGGCTGGGCTCTTCAGTCGCTGTGCCCAGCGTTATGCCGCCGGTAGTCGACGCCGCGTGATTGCGACATGGAGCTTGGTGCCGGTGAGAAGCCCCTCGTCGTTGAAGTCGTAGCTTGGGTTGTGCAAGGGAGCAGAGTTCGTACCATTGCCTACGAATAGAAAGCAGCCCGGCACGTGCGCCAGAAACCGTGCGAAGTCTTCCGATCCAGTCATAGGTTCACGTGCGGTCGCGACATTCTCCGGCGGAGCGACGGTGTGTGCGGCCGCAAACGCCTCCTCGACGAGGGCAGGGTCATTCAGGAGCGGCACAAACTCGCGCGTATATGTAACCTCGACGGCAAGATTGTAGGTGCGGGCGGTTCCTTCAGCAATAACACGCATCTGGGCCTCGATCTCCGCGCTGACTTCGGGGCAGAAGCTGCGTGCATCGCCCAGGATCCGTGCCAGTCCTGGTAGTGCGTTCCGGGTACCGTCGGTAATGAGCTCGGTCACCGAGACGACACCGATATCGGTCGGGCTCAACCGCCGGGACACTATCGACTGAATATTCATGACGGTTGCGCAGGCGGCCACAAGGGTCTCCTTGCCATGATGAGGACGGGCGGCGTGGCCGCCGATGCCCTTCAGCACAATTTCGAAGTTGTCCTCTGCCGACATAATAGGCCCAACACGGGTTTGCACGTGCCCGACCGCAAGACCTGGCATGTTATGGAGGCCATAAATTTCCTCAAACGGAAACCGTTCCATCAAACCGTTGTCGAGCATCGCGAGTGCCCCTCGGCCCCATTCCTCGGCGGGTTGGAAGACAAAACGCACTGTGCCATCGAACCCTCCTTCTTCGGATAGAAGCTTGGCGGCCCCAAGAAGCATCGCGGTATGACCATCGTGCCCGCACGCATGCATAACACCGGGATTGAGTGACCGATGGCCAATCTCTCCTTGCTCAGAGATGCGTAGTGCGTCCATGTCGGCGCGCAGCGCGATGCAGCGATTGCCTGTTCCGCGCCTCAGCGTCCCAACCACTCCCGTACCGCCAACCCCCTCGGCAACGTCGTCTAAACCAAATTCGCGGAGCTTTGCTGCCACGAAGGCTGCAGTGCGGCGCTCCTCGAACCCGAATTCTGGATGCCGATGGAGATCGCGTCTCCATTCAGTCATCTCACGGTCCAGCGTCGCAAAGTCGATCATTGGCATGTCTCCTTGGAAAGTGCGTATCTCGCTGCGATCAACGCATCGGCGGGGCGTAGTGCGCGCCGCCATCCTTCACGAGGCGGTTGATGCCGCGGGGAATGCCCAGCGGTACAATATTGCGATTCCAGATCTCGGCGAAGTTGCCGACCGCCTTAACTGCGTTCACAGCCCACTGGGTGTCCAGGCCCAAAGCCGCGCCGAGATTGTTCGTCTCGCCCATGAAACGTTGAATTTGGGGATCAGCGCTCTTACGGAACGTTTCTATATTTGATTGGGTGATCCCGAACTCCTCGGCGGTGAGCAGCGCGACATGCGTCCAGCGGACGATGTCGAAAAAGCGTTGGTCACCTTTGCGGACGAAAATTCCGAGAGGCTCTTTCGATATGATTTCGGGTAGCACGACATAGTTGTCGCCTGCGGGACCCAGCGTCGCCTTGAACGAACCCAGTTGCGCACTGTCATTCGTGTAGGCGTCGCAGCGGTCGCTCATCAGCGCGTCGCGGATCTGTTCTAGCTTCTCAATGACAACAGGTTTTAGTTCAAGCTTATTGGCTCGAAAATAGTCGACGAGATTCACCTCGCCGGTCGAACCAGGCTCCACACAGACGGATGCGCCGTTGAGATCCAGCGCACTTTTTGCACCAGTGCTTTTCTTTACGAGAAAACCTTGGCCATCATAGAAGTAAACTACAGCGACCTCCAGACCAAGACTGGCCTCACGGGTGAGAGTCCAGGTCGTATATCGCGCAACGAGGTCGACTTCGCCAGACTGCAGTGCGGGAAAGCGCGTAAGACTAGTCAAAGAAGTGAGGCGCGCCTTCGCGGGATCGCCGAAGATTGCGGCTGCGACGGAACGGCAGAGGTCAACATCGAGCCCCTGCATGACGCCCTTGCTGTCGGGGAAACTAAAGCCGGGTTTGTCCCCCGAGATGCCACAGATCAGATATCCGCGGGCTTTGATGGCACCGAGCGTGTCTACCGTACCGGCTGCTGCGGGTGAGTTCTGTGCCTGAGCTTGAGTGACCAACGGCGCGATCGCTAACGCTGCTGCGCAGATCGTCGTACGCAAGGCTCGGCGCAACACGTCATGGCGCTTCGCGGGCGTCGAACAGCGCAAATCCAAATGTCTCATGTTGTAGTCCTCCTCCAAAGGCAGTGTGGTTGTTCGCGTTGATCTTTTCGCGGCCTCTTCGTCTCAAGACGGGATCTGCGCTGGCTAGGCGGCGAGACGTGTTTCGTTCGGACGAGTCGCGTCAATCGCAAGGGACATTGCCATCCATCCATAGAGCCGCTTCCGGGACTCGCCTCGGCGAGCCGCGGCCTCCTGTTGTGTCAATCAATCCATCGGCTCGGTATTTCCCGAGTTGGCACATCGGAAGATCAGTGCTGTCTAAGAACTTGACCTAAGAATAGCTTGAGCCGATCGGTCTTTGGTTGGCCAAACACCGCCTGCGGACTTCCGGATTCGACGATTTGGCCGTGGTCCATGAACACGACGCGATCGGCTACTTCGCGGGCAAATCCCATCTCATGGGTGACGCAAATCATCGTCATGCCATCCCTCGCGAGCGAAACCATCGTATCGAGCACCTCTTTGACCATCTCCGGATCGAGAGCCGACGTTGGTTCGTCGAACAGCATGATCTTAGGCTTCATGCATAGGGCGCGGGCGATGGCAACGCGCTGCTGCTGTCCGCCCGAAAGCTGGCCGGGGAACTTGTTGGCTTGATCAGGAATACGGACACGCTCCAGGTAGGCTCTCGCCTGAGCTTCGGCGTCTGCGCGAGCGACGCCGCGCACAAGCATTGGTGCGAGCGTACAGTTTTCGAGCACCGTCAGATGCGGGAACAAATTGAAACTTTGGAATACCATTCCGACTTCCCGGCGAATGGCATCCAGATGGGCGATGTTGTGGTCGACCTGTATGCCGTCCACAAAGATCTTGCCCTGCTGATGTTCCTCAAGATTGTTGATGCAGCGAATAAGCGTGGACTTGCCCGAGCCTGAAGGCCCGCAGACCACGACCCGTTCGCCGGCTGCAACGTCCAGGTCGACGTCGCGAAGTACGTGCATGTTGCCGTACCATTTGTTGACCTTTTGTATCGAAACCGCGATCGCCTTTGTTGGCGAATTAGTCTCGGCGATCGCTGGCTCGACCACTTTAAGTTCCTCTTGATTCATCTGCTGTCTCTCGCGGAAGGAGCGGCTCAAGTTGTCGCCCGAGTGGTCAATGGTTAACGGTGTCTATGCATGTTGAGGCCGAATTCCAGCCATTGGCTGTATCTCGACATCGCGAAGCAGAAGACGAAGTAGATCAGGCCGGCGACGATGTAGGTCTCCACTCCGAATCCCTGCCAGGCTGGCTCGGCGACGGCGACCTGTGCCGAATGCAGGAGGTCGTATAGACCGATGATCAGGACCAGAGAGGTGTCCTTGAGGAAGCCGATGAAGTTGTTGACAAGCGGTGGAATGACCGTTCGCAGGGCCTGAGGAAGTACAATCCGTCTCGAAGTCTGCCAATAGGAAAGCCCCAAGACGTAGGCGGCCTCATACTGCCCCTTTGGAAGCGCTTGCAGGCCGCCACGCACGACCTCCGCGAGATACGCAGCGAAGAACAGGATAATAGCGATCTGTGCCCGAAGAAGTTTGTCAAGATTGACACCTTCGGGCATCAGCAGCGGAAACATGACACTCGCCATGAAAAGGAGGGTGATCAGAGGGACGCCGCGAATAACTTCGACATAGGCCACGCAGAGCCATTTGATGAATGGAAGGTCCGAGCGTCGGCCAAGGGCTACGAAGACTGACAACGGAAACGCGAGCGCGACCCCGATAGTCGCAATGATAAGCGTAAGTGGCAGGCCGCCCCAGCTTGCCTGGGAAACGAATGTGAGTCCGAATACGCCGCCCCACATGAGCAGTCCGATCAGGAGGAGCGTAAGCACCCACAGTGCTGCCAATTCGATGCGCCAGAACCGCTTCATCGCAGACACGACGAACAATCCGACGAAAAGGGCGATGACGATCGCCGGTCGCCATTGCTGCTCGAAGGGATATATGCCGAACAGGATGAAGCGGTACTTCTCCCTGATGACTGCCCAGCAAGCTCCCCTTCCTATCGCTCTACAGCTATCGGTTATGGGGCCCTGTGGGCCGGCTGGAACACTCCACACGGCGTCCAAAAAAGCCCAATGAAACAGCGAGATTCCGGCCTTCGTTATGACCGCCAGCAAGACCAATGTCGTGAGCGAGGAAAGCCAAGAGTAGAAGAGTTTCTCCCGCGCCCAAGCGAAGAAGCCGCCACCGATCAATTCCGGGCGTTCGCGCGCTTCAACGGGTGTCGGATTGACGATGTGTTCAACCAAAGCGGTCATGGTCAGCGCTCCACCAGCGCCACGCGGGCGTTGTAGATGTTCATCAGAAGACTGATAGAAAGACTGATCGTTAAATAGACGCCCATGATGACGCCCACGAGCTCGATGGACTGACCCGTTTGATTCATCGAGGTGGTCGCGACGGACACAATGTCCTGGTAGCCGATCGCGACGGCGAGCGAGGAGCCTTTGGTCACATTCAGATACTGGCTCGTCAACGGAGGAACAATGACGCGCAGGGCCTGCGGAAATACGATCCAAGTCAGAATGTTTTGCGGATGGAGCCCGAGGGCGCGAGCCGCTTCGTGCTGCCCTCGGCCCACCGATTCGAGCCCCGATCGGACGATTTCGGCGATGAACGCAGCATTGTAGATGACTAGACCTACGAGAAGCGCGAAGAATTCCGGAGAAACGGTGACGCCGCCGCGAATGTTGAAACCCTTTGGCTGAGGCATATCAAGGTTAGTCGATGCGCCGAGCGAGAACCCGACGACGAGCGGGATGATGACCAAAAGGGTGATGGCTACCGGCCAGAACGATTTTGCGCGTCCTTCCTCCAGTTGCTTGCGCGACGCTCGCTTCGCGTACAGCGTCGTCGCCAGTAGGCCGAGCACAAAGGCGAGCAGCGTCCAACCATGCGCGGTTTGCCAATCGAGAACGGGGAAGCTCAATCCACGATTCGATAGAAAAACGCCGGCGACGGGATTTAGAGCTTGCCGCACGGGCGGAAGTTTCTGAAGGATGGTGTACCAAAGAAAGAGCTGGAGCAGGAGCGGGACGTCCCGGAACAGATCGACGTAAATGGAAGAAAGCTTGGCGAGCAGCCAGTTCTTCGAAGTGCGCGCGACGCCGATTGCGGTGCCGAGAATGGTCGCAAGAATGATGCTCCAGAACGCAACCGATAGCGTATTCAGAGTCCCTACGAGAAGCGCGCGGAAATAGCTGTCTGCCGGCGTGTAAGCGATCAAGTGTTCGGCAATAGGCAAACCCGCTTCGCGAGTAAGGAAGCCGAAACCCGATGCGATGTTGCGCGCTGCAAGATTGTGGTGGAGATTGCCGGCGAGCCAGAAGACGCTTCCAAACAGGGCAACCGCTGCGAGCGCTTGCCAAACGATTCTACGCACGGCGACGTTTGAAACAAACGAGCCCAGCATTATTGCCCGACGATTGTGCGCTTGTATGTCGTTGTTGAGTGCCGTCATGTCGCTCTGCTACGAACTGCAAGAAGTGAGTCAAATTGAGAGTACGTCTCCCTAGGAGAAGACGAGAGGATTGCCGGAAGGCCTTCCTCACGCCGCCGCTCGCGAGCGGTATCACCGCATCGGGGGAGCGTATTGAAGGCCACCATCCTTCGCGAGGCGGTTTACGCCGCGCTGAATGCCCAGGCTTGCGATGGTGCGGTCCCAGAGCTCAGCGGTATTGCCGACGGCCTTGACCACATTGACGGCCCATTGCGCATCCAGCCCAAGAGCGGCACCTAGATCGCCGGTCTCGCCCACGAAACGCTGATTCTGTGGGTCTCGTGTCTTCCGGAAGGTGTCGATATTGGTTTTGGTGATGCCGCTTTCCTCGGCGGTCAGCATGGCAATGTAAGTCCAGCGAACGATGTCAAAGAACCGTTGGTCGCCCTTGCGGACGAAGGTTCCGAGCGGTTCCTTTGATATGATGTCGGGAAGAAGAATGTATTCGTCGCCGGCTGGACCCATCGCAAATTTCAGGGAGCCGAGGAGCGTGGAATCGTTCGTATAGGCGTCACATCGGTTGTTTGCCAACGCATCGCGGACCTGTTCGATCTTTTCGATGACGATTGGCTTCAGTGAGAGATTGTGGGCGCGGAAGAAGTCGACCATGTTGGCCTCGCTTGTCGAGCCCTGCGTCACGCAGACGGTGGCGCCATCGAGCTCCAGCGCGCTCTTTACGCCCAGGCTTTTCTTCACCATGAACCCCTGGCCGTCATAGAAATAGACCGAGGCGACGTCTAGACCGAGGCTGGCTTCGCGAGTGAGAGTCCACGTGGTGAAGCGGGCCAGCATGTCGACTTCGCCGGATTGGAGTGCAGGGAAGCGCGTCAAGCTGGTGAGGGAGGTGAAGCGAATCTTCTCCGGGTCGCCGAAGATCGCGGCTGCGACCGAGCGGCATATGTCCGCATCCAGGCCTTGCATCACGCCTTTGCTGTCCGGGAAGCTGAATCCCGGCCGATCGCCTGCCACTCCGCAGATGAAGTACCCCCGTGCCTTGATGGCTCCGAGCGTGTCGACCTTGTCTGAAGGAGGAGCACTCTGACCGGTCTGGGCTTGGGCGCTTCGCGGGACGATGGTCATCGCCGCTACCAGCGCCGCAGCACCAAACGCGATCGCCAGTGTTGAATGCGGCCTACCTGCGCGCGTGCGAGCGGATCCTAAAGTCACCATAGTCGTTCCTTCCCTGTTAAATGCGATGTGTTTGTTTTTCTTGGGCGTGCCTTACGGCATCACCGTTCGTCGAGCGAGGAGTGGTCGGAGTCAGGCAGTCGTCGATGCGACTGGTTGCCTATCCCGGATCGCTACCTCTCCGAGATCCCAGAACAAGCCCGTCATGATCTGCATTCCTTCTTCCACCACGGAGACGAGCATGTGCTCGTTCGGTGCATGCTGGGAGCAGGACGGATAGGAGTGCGGAATCCAGAGGGTCGCCATGCCGATGATCTCGGCAAAGACTTCGTTCGGCAGCGACCCGCCAAAGTTTGGCAACAAAGATGCTTCGCGACCGAGCGTCGTCTCCATCGACGAGAGAGCGAACTGAACCCAACCGTTGTCGAGGTTGGTCCGGGTCGCAAGGTAAAAGTCTTCCTTGATTTCCTCGATCGTCACGTCGGAGAAACCTCGCGCGTCCAAATGGGCGCGCAGGGCGGGAAGAACTTTCGCCGGATCGACGCCAACGACATAGCGCAGCTGGCAGATCGCGTTAGCGGTACCCGGCACGGCATTGACCGGCGCGTCAGGCCGGCCACAAATGAAGGCCAGGACCTCGAAATTGCACCAGCCGTAGACCTGTTCCGCGCCCGCCAATCCCGGCTCACCCCAGTTGTCGTCGATCTCCGGGTCCTCGGGGCCTGTTTCGAGGGCAATCTTTTTCAGGGCTGCGCGGACCTCGGGCGGCATGCGATCCGGAGTCCATTCCGGAATCGCGATGCGGCCGGTTGGATCGGTAATAGTGGCAATCGCATGGGCAAGCCTGATGCCGGGATTGACGAGCAGGCCACCCCAGTTCCCGGAGTGGTATGCTCCTTCGCGGATCTTGCAGGTGAGACGGAAGCCGACGCTGCCGCGACCGCCGAGAAACAAAGTTGGAGCACCTGCTGCCAAACGGGGGCCATCGGAAGCGATGAGACAGTCCGACCTAAGCAGATCGCGATGCTCTTTTGCGAGTTCGGCTAGCCCGAGCGAGCCGGTCTCCTCGCCCATCTCGATGAGCACCTTGGTGTTGAATCCCAGATGGCCGCGTTTTTCCAAGACGATGCGCAAGGCAGCTAGGTTGATTGAGTGCTGCCCCTTGTTGTCCGCAGTGCCCCGGCCATAGATGCGACCTTCGGCTTCATCCAGTATCCAGGGGTCGCGACCGTCTTTCCAATCGCCAGCCATGCCCCACAGGACGTCGCCGTGCCCGTAGATCAGAATGGTAGGACGACCCGGATCCTCGATTCGCTCGGCATACATAGCCGGTAGACGCCGCTCGACAGGGTTCTCGATGACCTGGCATGAAAAACCCATCCGCTCCAGGAGCGGACGCATTTCCTTGTTCAAGTAGTGAAGGTTGTCGTCGCGGCTATCCTGGCGCGGGCTTTCGCTGCGGATTGCAATGCGAGGGGCCATCTCGGCCGTGAAGCCGCCGTCAACGACGTAGCTTCGCGCGGCGGCGATCGCATCTTCCCTCATGGTCGGGTGGGCAACGCTAGACATCAGAACTCCCACGCTGCCGCTCCCTGTGCCGCGGTTCTTATGCTTTAAGAATGTGCGTATTCGGATATGATCAGTATTGCGGCGTGGCCGAGTTGTGCGCTCGGATTCAAGCTTCCGAATGCAATCTTCCCTCGTTTTCTCGGCATTGGCCGAACGAATTGTGGTGGTTCACTCGAAATCGCTCGGAGCGATATTTCGGGGGGAGCGCCGAAAGCTCGGGTCGGGGTTGTCGACGAAAGGAGGAGGGGCGAGGGGAGCCCGAGACGCAGGGGATTCTCGTCGAAAAGATATTGCGCGCGAACTCAAAAAGGCTTTTAGCTTGAGAGGCTTACTTGCCGATGGAGGGGTTAATGCCGGAGAGGCTCGGGGTGCAGGACCTCGATCAACATGATCTAGCAATCCTCGAAATTCTTCAGCGCGACAACACAACTCCGCAACGCACTATTGGAGACATGGTCAATCTCTCCGCTGCGGCTGTTCAACGCCGGATCAGCAGGCTTCAGAAGGGCGGCGTCATCCAAAGCAACGTCGCCATCCTTGATCCAGAGACTGTGGGACTACCGATCACGCTTCTCGTGGAAGTCCACATAGAAAACGAGCGTCTTGATCTGCTCGAGGCTGCCAAGAAGGCATTCAAAGCAACTCCCGAAGTCCAGCAGTGCTACTACATTACTGGCGACAACGACTTCTTGTTGGTGATCACCATTGCTTCGATGAGAGACTACGAAGAGCTTACTAAGCGGTTGTTTTTCGAGAATCACAACGTCAAGCATTTCAGGACGATGGTGGTCATGGATCGCGTGAAAGCGTCGATGGGCCTAAAGTTACCCACCGAGAAGACGACCAAGTAGGGGCCTGCTGATCAATCGTCTAGCGCCATCGCGAGGACGCGCGCGACGTGAACGGCTTCGCGGGCGGCTCCGTCCCAGATCTGATGGCGACAACTTGTGCCGTCCGCGACGACGAGATCTTCAGGGGCTGCCTGGCGGACGGCGGGGAAAAGAGACAACTCGCCCATCGCCATCGAGATGTCGATCGTGGCCGCTGCGTAACCGAATGCTCCGGACATGCCGCAACAACTGGACTCGATCGGCTTGACGTCGAGTCCCGGGACAGCCCGCAAGGTTTTTTCCACCGCGCCCATCGCGTCGAACGCCTTTTGATGACAATGACCGTGCAAATGCACGGTCCGCCTCTGCTGGTCCCGGAAGGACAAGGTGGTAGCACCTGTCGCCAGGTCGTCGGCCAGCACTTCCTCGATCAGCCTTGCCGCCTTGGCCAATGGTGCAACGTCTTCCTTCGGCAGAAGGGCGGCGAACTCGTCGCGGAACGTCATGAGACAGGAGGGCTCGAGCCCGACGATCCGTGCCCCTTTCGAAACGAATGGCGTCAGGGCTTCCGCAGTCCGCCTCGCTTCCAGGCGGGCCTCCTCGACAAGGCCTGCCGAAAGGAAGGTTCGTCCGCAGCACAATGGCCGGCCGCCGTCCTTTGCTGTGACACGATGCATCCGGTATCCGCCGGCCTGTAGCACTCTTTCAGCCGCTTCCAAGTTTTCGCGTTCGAAATACCGGTTGAAGGTGTCGCCGAAGAGTACCACATCGCGCCCGTCTCCCACGACGTCCGATGGCGAAGCTCGATGACGCTTGTCGTGCCAGGGGGCGCGCCACACAGGCAATGTACGTCGCGCCGAAAACCCCAGCCAGCGTTCGGTTAGCCACGCCAAGCCAGGTATGCGGTCGCGCAAATTCATGAAAGGGGCGAGCTTTGCAGCAAGTGGTGCATAGCGCGGCAAATATGCGATCAGCCACTCCTTGAGCGGCAGACCATGCCGACCATGGTAGTGGTGCAGAAATTCGATTTTCATCCGCGCCATGTCGACGCCCGTGGGGCAGTCACGCTTGCAACCCTTGCAGGAGACGCAAAGGTCCAGTGTTTCCTTCATCTCTGGAGAGGTTAGGGCTTCCGGGCCAAGTTGTCCGGAGATCGCGAGCCGCAACGTATTTGCCCGGCCTCGGGTGAGGTGTTGCTCTTGCCGCGTGACGCGCCAGGACGGACACATCGTGCCTCCCGCCATCTTCCGGCATGTACCGTTGTTGTTGCACATCTCGACGGCGCCGCCGAAGCCGCCCCATTCTGACCAGTCGAGAGCTGTCTTCGCGGGAGCAGAGGCGCGGTATTCCGGCGGAAAGCGCATCAAGCTGCGATCGTCCATGTGATAAGGCCGGACGATCTTGCCTGGATTGAACCGGTTCCCGGGGTCGAACGCGTCCTTGACCTCCTCGAAGGCGCGTGTGAGCGATCCGCCAAACATCGGCTCGATGAAATCTGAGCGGGAGATGCCATCTCCGTGTTCGCCTGAGAACGACCCTTTGAATCGTCTCACAAGGTCGCAAGCTTCTTCGGCGATGGCTCGCATCGCCTTGACGCCCTCTTCGGTCTTCATGTTCAGGATGGGACGAACATGGAGGCAGCCGACGGACGCGTGGGCATACCAGGTTCCGCGCGTGCCGTGCTTCTCGAATAGGGCCGTCACCGCATCCGTGTAATCGGCCAGGTGCTCCAGAGGAACGGCACAATCTTCGATGAACGAGACGGGTTTCCCATCCCCTTTCATCGACATCATGATGTTCAGACAGGCTTCTCGAACTTCCCAAACCCGCTTCTGTCGCTCTGGTTCGATGACCTCGACCACCGCATCCGCAAAGCCGTGGTCGGCCATGCATTGATCCAGTCGTTTCAGATCTTTTTTCAGTTCCGAGAGATTATCTCCAGCGAACTCGACCAGGAGGAGGCAGTTCGGTTTTCCTCTCGTGATATCGTTGAGAGTGCGGATGAACAGCGGGATGTCGGCGCCGAGAACCAGAACGTTGTTGTCGACGAGCTCGACCGCCACGGGATTTAGTGCGACGAGATGCTGGGTCGTCTCCATGGCAGCCCGAAAGCTCGGGAAGTGGCAGACGCCCATGACGCGATGCCGGGGCAGCGGCGAGAGGAGCAGTGTCGCTTCCGTCGTGATTGCAAGAGTGCCTTCCGAGCCGACCAGCAGGTGGGAGAGGTTGGGCCGGACCGCCAGCAATTCATCGAGGTTATAGCCGCCGACGCGACGCTGGACCTTCGGAAAGATGGTCTCGATCTCGGATCGATGGCGCTCGGCCAGCGCGAGCATCCTGTTCATCAAATCGCGGGTGCGCGAAGATGAGTTATCGCCGATCGGTCGATCACTTAGCGTGAAGGATTCGCCGTCATTGAACATGGCCTTGAGTGCGATGACATTGTCGACGGTCTTGCCATATCTGAGCGAGCGCGCTCCGGAAGAATTGTTGCCCGTCATCCCGCCGATCGTGCAGCGGCTCGCCGTCGACGGCTCGACGGGGAAGAACAGGCCGTCTTTCTTGACGAATGTGTTGAGTGCCTCGAGAACGATCCCGGGGGCGACTGAGATCGAACGGGCCGTGGGATCGTACTCGCGGATCGCGTTGAAGTAGCGGCTCAGGTCGAGCACGAGGCCATTGCCGATCGGTTGGCCATTCTGAGAAGTGCCGCCGCCACGCGCGATCACGGGGATTCCGTGTTCGGCTGCAATTGTCAGTGCCGCCGCGATGTCTGCCTCGGTTTTTGGGAAGGCGACGCCTTGGGGCATGATCTGATAGATCGAGGCGTCCGTCGCATACCGTCCGCGGGTGAATGCATCGAAGCGGACCTCACCCTCCAATGCGCGAGAGAGCTGTCTCTCGAAGGCGACATCGTGCCGGTAGGGGCCTGCATATGCGGTCTGGTTCATGTCGCGCCTTCATCATGAAGCCCAGAGACGAAGGAATGGGTGAATCACCGACGGGAATGGGCCCTGTCTGGCCTCGGTCCCCCATCCGCACTGCCCGTGTCCGTCCCTGTTGGGTTCGGTACCGCGCCGGCTTACGATCAGTTGGCGCGTCGGCAGGACACTAGAACGAAACAATTTTGCATGCAATATTGAATTGGATATCGCAGAATATGCCGACACAATGCCGGATGTGGGCCAAGTGCTCGACAGGAGGGCGCCTTAAGTCTGTCCCTGCGCGGCCTTTCGCTTGTTTCTGAGGTGAGCGAACAGAATGTTGGCCAATTCGCCTCCGGATCGGCGGCGGAGCGCGTCCAGGATGGCCTCGTGTTCGCGCATGGCCTCCCCCCAGCGATCGCGATCTCTGGCCAGATTGGCCGTATAGCGAACCCGGCGGATCCGGCCAGACAGGTTGGCGTAAGTCGCCGTTAGGCTGGGATTTCGAGCGGCCGCCAGGATCTTTTGGTGGATGGCCTGATTGCTCTGGAAGTATTCGTGCATGTCCCGCCGAAGATAATCTCGGTACATATCGTGGTGAATCTGCTCAATTTCGGCGATTTCCTCGTCCGTTATGCGCTCGCAGGCCAGTCGACCTGCCAGCGCCTCGAGACCTCCCATGAGGTCGAAGAGGTCCCGGATGTCGTCGGAGCTCAAGGCGCGGATGCGCGCGCCGCGATTGGGGAGCAGTTCGATCAGCCCTTCGGCGGCCAGCACCTTCAGGGCTTCGCGGAGGGGAGTCCGCGAAATGTTGAACTGCTCGCATAGGGTTCGTTCGGGAACGCGTGCTCCGTCGGCGAGATTGCCTTCGACGATGAAATCCCGAAGCTTGCCAAGCAGTTCGTCGTGCAACGAGGCGGGGCCTTTGTCGTCCCCGTGAGCTGCTGGGGTTGTCTGATCTTCGGATGGTTCAAGCGCTGTGTCGGTCATCTCTTATCGGTAAGCCCGCCGGGAGAAGTTGTCGAGGCTCCATAGTCATATTTTGAATTCCAAAATTGGATTGACTTCCAAAAAAATGAATGCAAAAGAGAGCGGGGCGCACCGCTGGTCAGCGCTTAGCCCATTTGGAGGAAGTCATCATGCAAGGTCGCCACTTTTTGCAGATTCCCGGACCTAGCCCGATACCCGACCGCATCCTGCGCGCGATCGCGATGCCCATTATCGATCATCGGAGTGCCGAATTCGCCGAGTTGGGGAATTGCGTGCTCGATGGCTGCAAGGACGTGTTCAAGACGAAGCAGCCCGTCATTATTTTCCCCTCGTCCGGCACCGGTGCCTGGGAAGCTGCCATCGTCAATACCTTGTCGCCGCGCGACAAGGTTCTCATGGTCGAGACGGGGCATTTCGCAACGCTTTGGAAACAGATCGCTACGCGTTTCGGTCTTGAGGTCGACTTCGTCCCCGGCGACTGGCGCCATGGCGCCGATCCAGCAGCAATCGAGGCAAAATTGCTGGAGGACAAATCCCACAGCATCAAAGCGGTGATGGTTGTCCATAACGAGACCTCCACGGGAGCGACCAGCCGGATCGCCGAGATCCGACAGTCTATCGATGCAGCGAAGCATCCGGCATTGTTCATGGTCGACACCATCTCCTCGCTCGCCTCAGTCGACTACCGCCACGATGAATGGAAGGTTGACGTGACGGTCTCCGGATCTCAGAAGGGATTGATGCTTCCTCCTGGATTGGGCTTCAACGCGATTTCTGAAAAGGCGTTGACTGCGTCGAAGGACAACAAGATGCCCCGGTCCTTTTGGGACTGGCAGGAGATGCTGAAGCACAACAATGCAGGGTTCTTTCCGTACACTCCTGCCACCAACTTGCTTTTCGGGCTGAAAGAAGCGCTCGAGATGCTGAAAGAGGAGGGGTTCGACAACGTCTTCGCCCGACACAAGCGTCTCGCGACGGCGTGTCGCGCCGCGGTCGAAGCGTGGGGCCTTGAAGTGCTCTGTCAAAATCCGGCCGAGCAGTCGCCTGTTCTGACCGGGGTTTTGATGCCACCGGGCCATGACGCCGATCGCTTCCGCAAGATCACGCTCGAGAAGTACAACGTTTCGCTCGGCTCCGGACTGGGCAAGGTCGCAGGCAAGGTCTTCCGCATCGGTCATCTCGGCGAATGCAACGAGCTCAGCCTGCTCGGGGCGTTGTCCGGAGTGGAGATGGGCCTGGTGGCTGCCGGCGTGCCCCACCGCGGCGGAGGTGTCGATGCTGCCATGGCCGTTTTCGAGGACAAGCAGCGGATCAATCGAACTGAGCGCTAGCCGTCGGCAAGGCAGTTCCTGGTTTGAGAGATCGCTGATATGAAATCCGCGATCCGCCTGGTCGGAGAGGTGCTCAAGCACAGAGCTGAAGCGCGATGATGATTCACCCCAATCCCATCGCGCCTTAGAGTCTGACTCAAAATTGCATTGCTGTTTTTATGGCTGCGATGCGCCTTGTCATGAGTTGGACGGAGGCGAGGAAGAGCCAGGCAGTTGCGCTTTCGATGGTTCGCTCGAAGTCCTTGGCCAATCTGCGGTTGCGGCCGAGCCAGGCGAAGGTTCGTTCGACCACCCAGCGGCGCGGAAGCACCTCGAAGCCCTGTGCGGCATCGGAGCGCTTGATGATCTCGACAGTCCACCGGCCGATCTTTCCCAGCACCGCCTTGAGCTTTCCGCCGGCATAGCCGCCATCGGCGAAGATATGGCGCAGCCAGGGGAAGCGGTAGCGAATGCTGCACAGGACATCTGGCGCGCCATCGCGATCCTGGACGTCGGCAGCGTGAACGATCGCGCCGACCAGGAGCCCTTGGGTGTCGGTGACGATGTGGCGCTTTCGACCCTTGATCTTCTTCCCCGCGTCGTAGCCGCGAGGGCCGCCACCTTCGGTGGTCTTGACCGATTGGCTGTCGATCACACCAGCCGTCGGCGAGGCCTCCCGGCCGATCGCCTCGCGCGCCAGCATCAGGAGTGCGTGGTTGATCGATTGCCACAATCCGCTGTCCCGCCATTGGTAGAAATAGTACTGCACCGTGGTCATTGGTGGAAACAGAGTGGGCGGCAGCATGCGCCACGGCAACCCGCCGCGCAGCAGATAGAGCACTGCCTCGACGATGTCCCGATAGCTCCATTTCGGGCGCCGCCCGCGCTTGGCCCGCACAGGAAGCAACCTCTCCAGCACGACCCATTCCGCATCCGTCAAGTCGCTTGGCAAACGCAGCTCCTCTCGGGCAAACTGTGCCCGAGTGATATCAGTCCACATTCTCGATCCCTTTGATGCTTCGCAACACCAATGGAATCAGAACTCGCTGATATCACTCAACTTATTTTTCGGTCGGACACTTAGGTCACGATCGCTACGCGTAGATATTCTTTAGCGATAAGATAGAGCTTCGGAAGATGCGATCGAAAGGGGCCGAGCATGCCTTCGTGCGGAAGACGCACGCTCGCTCACGTCGAAGTTCCTGCACTCATCTCCATGATCGAACGGCATCTCACAAGGTGGCGGCTTTGCGAATTGCGACCCTATTCTGCAACATTCATGCAGAATGCGGGCGCATTTAGACGCGTTTCTGACCGTCAAACGCACTACGTGTAGGAAATACTCTCGTGGCGAAGCTGTAGCTATCCGACGTTCGGCGAGCGCGGTCTTAGGCGTTGAATTGAGACCAAGCTCAGCTTCCTGAGACACTGCGTTCGACTCCTTACCTCCCAAACTTACCGGGGCTCGTGCTCCGGTCTTTTTTGGACGTGACTGGTTGGGAGCCAACCGGTGTCCCGACACACTTTGAAAGTCTGGCGAACATGAGAGATTTCGAATTCCCAGGACGTTCCGAAGCATTCGGCGTCAATGGAATGGCCGCGACCCCGCACCCGCTGGCCACGCTGGCGGCAATCGACGTGCTCCGCGAAGGCGGCAACGCCATTGATGCGGCGGTGGCGGCTGGAGCTGTGCTTGCTGTCGTTGAGCCAACCCAGACCGGTGTGGGTGGAGACTGTTTCGTTCTACTGAAGCGGGAAGGGCAACCGATCATCGCGCTCAACGGATCTGGAGCAGCGCCGTCGGCCGCGAGTGTCGAACGGCTCGCAGAAGCCGGCGTAACGACGCTCGACCCCGAGAGTGCGCACGCGGTTACGGTTCCAGGTGCCGTACGAACGTGGGTCCGGCTGGCCGAGGATCACGGGACGCTTGAGCTCGCGCGTCTCCTTTCACCTGCCATCGCCGCTGCGGAAAATGGCTATCCTGTCGCTGAGCGGCTGGCGAGGGACTGGGGGAGGCATGTGCCGAAGCTCTCTCGTCTGGCTGCTACGACTTCGGTCTTTCTGCCTCGCGGCGAAACGCCGGCCCCCGGCGATTTGCACACGCAGCCTATGCTGGCCCGCACCCTTCGGGATATCGCCGCAAAGGGGGCCGACGTGTTTTACGAGGGATGGATTGCGGAGAGCATCGTAAAGGCTCTACGCTCGCTCGGTGGTTTTCATACCGTCGAGGATTTTGCTGCCTTCCAGCCGCGCTACGAGAAGCCAATATCCGCGTCCTACCGTGGTTTTGAACTGTGGGAATGTCCGCCAAATGGCACAGGCGTTGCCGTTCTCGCCATGGCAAGTTTGCTCGACCGTTATAGCGTCGCGGACTTCGCTCCCGTATCGGTGGAGCGCTACCATCTCTTGGCCGAGATCGCGCGCATTGGCTATGCAGAGCGCGACTCCTTCGTCGGCGATCCCGACACCGGGCATGTGCCGGTCGAGCGCATGACCTCGTCTGCCCGTGCCGACATCCTCTCTCGCCGGATATCATTTAGCGGGCGGCTGAGCGACGTCGCGCCGATCACAATGCCGGAACACAAAGATACGGTGTTCCTGTCCGTCGTGGACAAGGATCGCACCGCAGTTTCATTTATCAACTCCGTCTTCGACGATTTCGGCAGCGGCATCGTGGCCCCCGAATGCGGGGTCCTGCTGCACAACCGCGGCTTTGGCTTTGTGCTCGAACCCGGCCATCCCAACGTGCTCGCGGGGGGCAAGCGACCAATGCACACCATCCTGCCTGCGATGCTGACGCGAGGCGGCGAGTGCGTCTTGTCGTTCGGCGTGACAGGAGGGCATTTCCAGCCCATCGGACAGATCCAGGTTCTGTCGAACCTACTCGATCACAAAATGTCGGTGCAGCAAGCGATCGACCAACCGCGTATCTTCGCGCGCGGCGACGTGCTGGACGTCGAAGCGACCGTTCCGGCTAAGATCGTCGAGGGGCTTCGTGCGTTGGGACACCTTCCTACGCGAACTCAGAGTCCGCTCGGAACAGCCCAGGCGATTTGGATCGACCGTAAACGTGGACTTCTCAGAGGCGGGGCTGATTCCCGCCGAGATGGCATCGCCCTTGGTTACTGAGATCAGACGTCGAAAATTCTCTTTCCATTGGTGGTCGAGTGCGGAGATACGGCAACCGTCGCGCAATGTTTGAGTTGAGAGGTTGACGTCTCTGCACCGAAAGAGAGGCAGCGCCCGAGTTTGGTCTCAGCAATGCAGCCTAGCTGTGCGATTTCGGCGCCGACCTAAAATTGCACTCAGCTTGGGAATGGCGTGATTGGCGCCCGCGAGGTGCACGAGTGACGAAATCTAGTTGGACCGAACACCTGCGGTGCCCGAGCTGTGGACGGACCGGTCGCGCGCAGCTTTCCGAAATCGAACCTTTGCGAAACCGGATTGATTGGGTCACGGAGGAGTTCGAAATCCGTACGGATAAACGGGGCAGCGATTTTTGGTGCAAGATCTGCAAGGTGCCTGCCGTCCCCTAGTATCACGAGATAGCTCGCCAAGAGGCGTATGAAGCCCGTATGCAGAGCCTTCGTGGAGCTTGTTCAAACCCAACACCGCTCCGCAATGGGCATCTCCTGGGTGTCGTGCCAGAATTGTCACATCCGACGACAGGCCGAGTTTTCAGATCCGTAAGCGACGGTTGTGAGCGTCGGGATGACAGCGATCTTCCTACCCAATTCACCCACGTTCGTTTCTGATTACTTTCCTGAAGGGCACCTCACAGGCAACCGCGTAGCTCCGCGTTCACTCCTCGGTCCACGCCATCCACTTATGTATGCCGGCATAGGAAATTGGGTAATTGCTATTCTGTCCGTCCAAGGCGAAAGGAGCGCCAGAAATGAGGAAAACAAATCAAGCTCCATAAAACGCGCGGTTCACATCGGGCGCGCCAAAGGACGAAATAGGAGACGAAATATGGGTAAACTAGGTGGCAAGGTTGCTGTTATCACCGGCGGCAGCGATGGAATGGGCTTGGCGACAGCCAAGCTGTTCGCACGCGAGGGCGCGAAGGTCATCATCACCGGGCGCGATCAGGCAAGGCTCGATGCCGCGGCGCAGGGCATCGGAAATGGCGCCGACGCGATCGGCTGCGATATTTCGAAGATGGCGGACATCGAAGCGCTGCGTGCGTTTGTCGAGAGGAAGCACGGCCGTGTCGACATCATCTTCGCGAACGCCGGTGCGGCGCGACCGAACATGTTTGAATATATGTCGGAGGAAGAATTCGATTTCACGATCGCCTGTACCTTCAAGGGAACCTACTTCACGGTGCAGAAGCTCCTGCCGCTCATGACGTCCGGCGGCTCGATCGTTCTCAACACCACGACCCTGACCACGAAGGGCATGCCCTATGTCAGCGTCTATTCGGCGGGCAAAGCTGCCGTTCGCTCGCTTGCACGCTCGCTCACGGCGGAACTCATCGGTAAGGGCATACGAGTGAACGCCATGGCGCCCGGCTACATCGACACTGACCAAGCGCGCAAATCGGGTGTGAGTGAGGAGATGATCCAGCAGACCAAGACCCAAGTGCATGCCCAAATTCCGATGCACCGCAGCGGCACCGCCGATGAGATCGCAAAAGCCGTCCTATTCCTAGCTTCCGATGACTCATCCTATCTGACAGGCAGCGAACTCTGTGTCGACGGCGGCTGGAACCAAGTCTGATGGTTCCTGCGACCAAGCATGACAAGGTCATCCGCTCTATTCGAGGCGGATGGCCTTGTGGAATGGATTTGACCATCGCTCATTAGAATCGGCGTGTGATCGTATGTCGGAAGACTCTGTGCTGAAACCCGGGAATGCCAGGCACCGTCATCATTGCGACGGACATCGGAATTCCATGCGCTGCATCGGGAATGCTGGCTGAGGCGACTTTGAACTGCTCATAAATCGATACGCGATCGGCAATCAGCGGAAAGGAACGGCGCTAGCAGCTCCCTCGATGTCCAGGCTCGGCGGTGGCCACGGCTGTTGATTTTACAAGACATTCGGTCTAATAAATCGCTGTGAAAGTGATTTTGCCATCAACAGGGCCCCGTCGTCGTGGTCGCCCGCCCAAGGACCAGTCACGGCCGGACGCGCCGCGCGCACGGCTACTACGCACGGGCGTCGCGATCCTGACCGAGAAGGGCTTCAGCGCCGTTGGAGTTGAGGAGATCCTGGAAGCTGCCGATGTGCCAAAAGGGTCATTTTACCACTACTTTGACAGCAAGGACGCCTTCGGTCTCGAGCTGATCGACGCCTATGCTGACTTTTTCGCGCGCAAGCTGGATCGATGGTTCGACAACATGGAGCGTGCTCCCCTCGACCGTCTCCGTGATTTCATTGCGGACGCAGGGTCGGGGATGGCGCGGTACGGTTACCGGCGTGGCTGTCTCATCGGTAATCTCGGACAAGAGATGGGTGTCCTGCCGGAGCCGTTTCGAAAGCGCCTGGCCGCCGTCTTCCGGGACTGGGAAGCGCGGACGTCCCGTTGTCTGCGCTCGGCGCAAGAGGCGGGCGAGATACCCAGTGGCATCGATTGCGAAGGCCTAGCGCAGTTTTTTTGGACAGGCTGGGAGGGCGCGGTCCTGCGCGCCAAGCTCGAACGGCGCCCCGACGCGCTCGACTTATTCGCCGAAGGCTTTTTTTCGATTATCCGGGCAACGTGTAAGGAGAGTTGACAGTGGGGTCGAATTTCAAAGCCGTGCTGATCGAGCATGATGGCAACCGGCAGTCGGTAAGACTGGCTGAGCTTGCTCGCGACCAGTTGCCCGAGGGAGATGTGACGGTACGCGTTGCCTGCTCGACGTTGAATTATAAGGATGCGTTGGCCATCACGGGAAAGAATCCGGTTGTTCGTAACTTTCCCATGATCCCTGGCATCGATTTCGCGGGGACCATCGAAGAATCTTCAAACGCGAATTTCAAGCCAGGCGACCGGGTCGTGCTGAACGGATGGGGCGTGGGCGAGCGGCACTGGGGCGGGTTGGCCGAAGTCGCCCGGGTGAAGAGCGATTGGCTGATCCCTTTGGAGCCGGCCTTTTCCTTGGCTCAAGCGATGAGCATTGGGACGGCCGGTTACACTGCCGCGCTCTGTGTGATTGCGCTTGAGCGCCACGGCGTTACGCCGGGAAGTGGCGAGGTGCTCGTGACCGGCGCGGCAGGCGGCGTGGGCAGTGTCGCAACGGCGCTACTCGCCAATCTCGGTTATGAGGTGGCCGCAGTTACAGGGCGTCCTGAAGAATCGGACTATCTCACGAAGCTTGGTGCCAAGCGTATCTTGCCGCGATCGCGGTTCAGCGAACCGGGGAAGCCGCTCGCGAAGGAAGAGTGGGCCGGCGCGGTCGATGTGGCCGGCGGACAGGTGCTCGCCAACGTCTGCGCATCGATGAAGTATCGTGGTGTGGTCGCGGCCTGCGGTCTCGCCGCAGGCATGGGCTTGCCGGCGACCGTGGCCCCCTTCATCCTGCGAGGCGTCACACTCGCTGGCATCGACAGCGTCATGTGTCCTCGCGAGGAACGCCGCGAGGCGTGGCGGCGACTTGCCCGCGACCTCGATCCTTCTCTCCTTGATGCGATGACCGAGCGCGTGCCGCTCGGAGCCTGCATCAGCGTTGCAGATCGTCTAATTTCGGGCACGGTGCGCGGCCGCGTAATCGTGCCAATTTCCAACGAGCAATAACCTAGGGATCCAAAGTCATGACCCAAGCCCTTGCAGTCAGTCGCTTTCCCGTTCCCGATCTCGCCGACATGCCCGACGACATCCGCAGCCGCATCCTGGCCGTTCAGGAGAAGTCGGGCTTCATTCCGAACGTCTTCCTCGTGCTCGCGCACCGACCGGACGAGTTCCGCGCGTTTTTCGCCTATCACGACGCGCTGATGGACAAACCCGGGAATCTCACGAAAGCCGAGCGCGAGATGATCGTGGTCGCAACCAGCAACCTCAACCAGTGCCAGTATTGCGTGGTGGCGCATGGGGCAATTCTGCGGATCCGTGCCAAGGATCCCCTGATTGCCGACCAGGTCGCCGTCAACTACCGCAAGGCGGACATCGCTGATCGCCAGAAAGCGATGCTGGATTTCGCCGTCCGGGTCTCCACCGAGGCTCAAAAGGTCTCCGAGAGCGACTTCGCCACGCTGAAGTCGCACGGCTTCACCGAGGAGGACATCTGGGACATCGCTGCGATCTCGGCCTTCTTCGGCCTGTCGAACCGGCTTGCCAACGTGACGAGCATGCGTCCGAACGCAGAGTTCTACGCCATGGGCCGCGGCTGAGAGGAGGTACGCCATGGAGCTTTCATCGGAGCAACTGGCGCTGAAGGAAAGAGCCGCGGCGTTCTCGAACGGGCTGCTGCGCAAGCGCGGCGCCGAGGTCGATCAATCGCGTGAATATCCCTGGGACGTCGTCGAAGCGCTGAAGACCGAGCGCTTCATGGGAATGACCATTCCGAAGGAGTATGGCGGAGGGGGCCGCAGCTTCCTCGACACAGTTCTGGTCATCGAGGAGATGGCGCGCGCGTGTACCGTCTCGGCGCGCATCGTCGTTGAAGCCAACATGGGTGCAATCTCGACTGTCATGGCGTATGGCACTGACGCCCAGCGCAAGCGGGCTGCCGATCTCGTCTTGGCCGGCGACAAGCCGGCGATCTGCATTACCGAGCCCGACGCGGGCAGCGACGCCAGCGGAATGAAGACCCGGGCCGACAAGCGCGGCAACCGTTACGTGATCAACGGCAAGAAGCACTGGATCACGGGCGCCGGCGTATCGCGCCTGCACCTGATCTTCGCGCGGGTTTTCGATGAGGGCGGCGAGGAGCTGGGCGTCGGCGGCTTCCTAGCTGTGCGCGGGGACGCCGGCGGTCTGCGCATGAGCAGGCGCGAAACGACGATGGGACTCTGCGGCATGCCCGAGGGCGAGCTGGTGTTCGAAGATCTGGAGATCACGCCAGATATGGTGCTGCTGCCCCCGTCGGGCTTCAAACGCGGTTTTGCCGATCTCATCAACGCCTATAACAGCCAGCGCGTTGGCGCGGGCACCGTCGCCATGGGGATCGCCGCCGGCGCCCTGGAGCACGCCGTCCAATGGGCGAAAACGCGCGAGCAGTTCGGGAGGCCGATCGGCGAATTCCAGGGTTTGCAATGGATGCTTGCCGACATGCAGACGCAGCTCACGGCGTCCCGGTTGATGCTGCATGCCGCGGCAGCATCGCGCGGTCCGGATGGCAGCGCGTTTCCCGACCCGATGCTCGCAGCCCAAGCAAAAATCTTCGCGTCGGAGGCCGCGATCAAGATCGTCAACGACGCGCTGCAAATGTTCGGGGCCCGCGGCTATTCGCGCGACTTCCCGCTTGAACGCATGGCGCGTGATGTACGCATGTTCACGATAGGCGGGGGCACAGCCCAGGTGCTGCGCACGCTCGTCGCAAGCAAGGTTCTGGGCTGGAAGCTGCCGCAGACCCGCGATGGCTACACGATATCCGAGAACCAATAAGGTCTACACCTAAGATCAAAGCCATGACCTTGGGATCGTTGGCGGCACCATTCAGGGTTTCTTCGCGCCTTGACTCTTCCTCAGGTCAGAAAACTCTTGCTTGAGCAGGTCCAGAACAGTTCTGACCTTGGGGAGATCCGCCATGCGCTTGTGGCAGATGATCGCGAGTTCTGCGCGGAGTGAGGCTGGAAGCTCGAGCTTGAGCTCCACGAGGTCTCCCGGCCGCTTGAGCCGATGGGGCGTCTTCAGAAGGATCATCGCGCCAACGCCAGCCTGGCAGGCCGCGACCTGTACGCTGTAGTCGTCAGATGCGAAAGTGGGACGAAAGTCTGGGATCTTGGCCGCGAGCTCCGGATTCGGGCTGACCATCTCGAGCTGCCCCGCCCATGCGATCCAGTCGAGGTCGCGAAAGCCATATTTCGCGGGCAGTCTCCGTGCGTAGTCCTTGCTGACGTACGCGCCGATCGGAATCACAGTTTCGCCGACTGTGATCAGATCGGGATCATCGGAGGGATATCTCCTGAGCGCGATGTCCGCCTCGCCACGCGAGAGATTCAAGCGTTCCGTGCTGGCCAACACCTCGAGAGCGATCTGTGGGTGCTTTCTCTTGAGGGTTTCCGCGAACGGCGCCAGGAGATCTAAGGCGAACGTCGGTGCGGCCGTAACGCGCACGCGGCCACTGACAGGAGAGTTCTTCGCATCGAGTGAGCGATTGGCTTCCGTCGCCCATTGCGCCATGCCTTGGGCTGCGGGCATTAGCCTTATTCCAGTTTTCGTTAGGGTGATGCCCTGGTTTTTGCGGACGAAAAGCGGCTCGCCGAGCCCGTACTCCATCTCCGCAATCCTCCGGCTCAAAGTGGGTTGGCTCACCTTCAAGTGCCGCGCGGCGCCACTCATGCTCCCAGCATCGCAAACGGCGAGAAAAATGCGGAGGTCGTCCCATTGTAAGTCCACGTTCGCTCCTCCGGCTCGTATGGTGGGCCATCCAGTTATGTATGGAGACATAGGAAGTTAGGCGATTGCTATTCTGTCTGTCCAGGGCAAAGTCGTCATCGTTCATCAGTCTGGGGCTGGGTGCTCAGGCAGTAGGAGGCGACGGTAATGCTCGACCAGCAGGCAGGCGACGGAGTCTTGTTCATCGTCAATGATTCCGTAGTTAGTCAAAATGAATTAGGCGGGATGACACCGAAGACGATGAACTCCGGAGCCGTCGATTTTGTGAACGGCTCGGTCGCGGGTGGCTGGATGGCAAGGGCCATTGAGCGCCTTTGGCGCCTCGTCTTTGACCTTAGCTACTAGCTGCATGACGTTTTTCAGGGCCGTTTCGCGCGAGAATTTCTGAGAACGCTCGAAATCAAAATCGTCGGTCACCGTAGTGCATCTCACGTCGATGGCCTCCCGCAGCGACCAGTCTTCATAGGAAAGCACGCTCGGATCCACGGTCAACACAAACAAGGAGATCAGACTCATGGCAAAATACGTCGTCGCGTCCGCCGAGCGCACCATCGACGCGCCCGCGCACGATGTCTACCGATACCTCGCAGACATGCACCTTCACGCTCGGTTCCTGCCGCCCCCCTTCTACGACTTCCAAGTCGAAGAAGGCGGCGTAGGAGCAGGCAGCGTCGTCAGCTTCAAAATAAAATCTGCTGGCGGCGTCCGGAATCTCCGGATGGAGATCACTGAGCCGGAGCGCGGCCGAATCTTGGTCCAGGCTGACACCGGAAGCTCCGGCCTCGTCAGGACATTTACTGTGACTCCCCACGGCGAGCAGGCGTTGGTGAACATCACCTCCAGGTTTGATGGCGAGACGGGCATCGCCGGCTTCGTCGAGGGACTCGTCGCGCCTCGCAGGTTGCACCGCGTATACGTCGAGGAACTCACCCGCCTCAACGCTTATGCCCGTGAGCAGCGCGACGCATCCTGAAGTGCCACGGCAAGCTCGCAGACAGTCGGTGTTGCCAAGGGAAGAATTCGTTCTGGGTCGAGAAGCTCACGCCGATCCAGATCGCGACTTTCGACTTCGCCGAGTACCAACGCCTTCGCGCGAGTTCACGACGTACGGTTGGATCGATCTGAAGCTCCCGTTGACACAGTGCGAGGCATGTTCATCGGGGGTGAGCGCATCTATCCGACCTCGGGGTTCTTCCAGAAAACTCACATTCAAATCTGCGTTTGCGATCCGGACATGATAGAGGGGGGAGGGGTCATGTTCCTGATCGCCAACTCAGGCGGTCATGGAGAAACGACGAACAATCCGGGTCTGTGAATTGGGCCAAACTTCCATCCCGTCGAGTCGGAACGTGGCGGTCTTATCGGCGGTAAGCCAGCTCCAGCTCCTTTGCGCGCAGACCGGTTCGATCTGCAACAAGAGCACAGTCGATGTGATGGGCTGGGATTTCATTGTCGAGTTCCCCGGAATCGGCCCGGCGCGGTTGGGGCAGCTGATGGACTGGTCGATGCGCACATAGCTGAAGCCGAGCGGTCGCCGGTTTTCAGCTTTCGGTCGCTCCGTAAATTTGCGGATGATGTCTGGTGGTCCACATGGCCGCGTGGCCGGCACCCATTCTTAACCTCTCCCGGACCACTATCGTGTGACTTTTCAATGAGTTTGCCGCCTTCATGGATCGTACCGATTTCGAGAGCGAGATTGCGCGCGCGTCTTGTTGGTCCTTTCAGCCTGAGCTGGAGGGCATGTATGCACTTCGACGCGGACGTTCGATGGCTCGTCACATGGCGCGCTCCTCGGCGGTCTGCGGAGTTCTGATGCTTGCCGCAATTGGCTTTGACCGTTCAAATAGCGTCGAGGTTTTTGCTGCGGCTTGGCATTGGCGTTGTCTGGTCGCACTCTTTTGCGCTGGCGTCGCGGTCTGCGGGTTGCGTTCCCGCAACGCCTTGCAGATCAGCTTCGCCTATGGCGCCGCGATCATATCGACCATGGCTGTCATCGAATTCGCGGGAGCGTCAGCGCCGCCAGCGATGATGGAGAACTATATGCTCGCCGCGATCATGGTATTTGCCATATGTCTCGCGGCTGTACCAATGTCGTTTCCTGCGGGACTTGTTACCTGCATTTCTGCGGCCATCTTGCACCCAACCCTGCCACTACTCTTCGGAACGGATTCGAGTTCATTCGTCAGCGATACGATTATCGGTACCGCGGCGTCCCTGACGGTGCTCCTGGTGATCCGAAAGAACGAGATTGATCGGCGGCGACGATTCCTGGAAGCGCTCCGCTACGAATATGCGGCGACCGAATTGAGTCTGGTGAATCGAGAGCTTCTGCGCATCTCCAACACAGACGCATTGACCGGGCTTCCAAACCGTCGCTATTTCGAGGCAGAAGCCGCACGTCTGTGCGCGGAGAAAGAATGTAAGAGTGTCGGCGCTATCCTGATGGATGTCGACCACTTCAAGAAGTATAACGATTCGGCCGGGCATATTGCTGGCGACGTCTGCCTTCGGACGGTGGCGCAGGCACTCGCTTGCAAGGCGGATAGAGAAGGCATTTCGATTGCTAGGTACGGTGGCGAGGAATTCGCTGCGATAGCTCCCTCAATCACGGCCATTGAACTGGAGCGTGTTTGCGAGGAATTGCGGGCGGCGGTCTCCAGTGTTGACCTGCCTCATCCCGGCTTGCCGGGATGCAGCGTAAGTATCAGTGCAGGACTGGCTTGGTGGGATACGTTTGCTGGTGATCCTCATCTATTGTTGGAAGAGGCAGATCGTGCGCTATATGAAGCAAAGGCCGCCGGGCGCAATTGCGTTGCGTGGGCCGGGAGAGTGACGAGCAACGCCTCACCGAGTATCGTTCCAGATGAGGTCGTCTCGGACGCTATCCTAAGCGCGCATCCGGGCCCGTGAAGGACGGCTTGCCGTGAATCTAACCATGTAGCGGGCCCGTGACGATCCATCGATGATCGTCATCACGTTTTCCCAACGTTGCTCGAAATTTGCTTCGCTGTTCCGACAACAGGAAATTGACTTGGAGGTTCAATGCAAGCGTCAAAAGACGTTTGTCGGAATGCACATCGAACATGTCGCGAAGTACAGGTTTGGGTCTGGACGGCTATGCGGCGTCATATCAGTTGTCCTTGTCAGTCTCCTCTGGGTCCTGAGACTGTGGAGAAATCCACGAGGCCGGGAAAAGGAAGTCCTCGTCATCGCGCCAATTGGCAACTCCGACCACACCATCCACTTTACCCCAAGCATTTCGGTCTGCATGATCTAGAACGATAATCTAAACGCGACCCTCAAAGCTTCGATGGGCGCGCGCGAGGCTGGAGAAGATGCGTTCGGTACTCTCAATGTCTGTCAGATGCCTGCGACGTCAAGGCCGTTGATCCTGCCCGCCTGCGGCCTGCTCACCCTTGATGAACGCAGCGAATGTGTCGCTCGGAAAATAGACTTGGCTGGGCTGATCGATCACAAGGAAGTTCCTGGATTGGTCGTGCCGCGCGTCAGGAACACACCATGAAGTGTTAGCAGCGCGGCCAGATGGTACGCCATCCAATTCTCTCCGCTACCGATCTCCCAGAGATAGTCAGGGCGATTGCCGCTTCGGCCAGTAGTCGCTGCTTCTCTGCGGCCAAGCTGAGCGATACCTGCAGCCGTAGTCAGATCCAAACACTGCCCGAGATCAATGGCCGCCCCTACGACCGCGGGCTTACGTATCCTTCTTCGGCCTCTGGCGCTTGATTTTAGTTCTTCAGCGAACTGAATTCCCCGGACCGGATTGGACTCCCAGAAGTAAATCCTGGGCCCAACCAATCGTACGCGCTAGTGCTTTTCTTGAAGTCATCGCCTGCCACGAGTCTCTCGGCGACCGAAGCGCCACAGCCATGGTGGCCGAGGACGAATGACGTTGTCTGCGTATGCACGGGTTGACAACTAAGGCGCGGGCTGCAGCAACCCGCTTCGCGTAAGTGGTATAGTGCCCTTATCGCCCAACCCGAGGCATCATGATCGTGCGACGAATGCCCATTTTCAGCCTGATAAGTCTAGGGGTGCGACCGGTAAGTCATTGATTTGTCTTAACCTGTGGCTGTCTCTTAATCAGCGCCCCGGTCGGACCCCGCTTATGCGACAAGCTTAGGGATCTCCCGTTCCATCAATCGCAACAATCGGGTGCTGCGCCTCCCCGCAACCAACGATTCTTGCGAAAGCGAGGTACCCAAAACCCAGGCTTCCCGCGGGCGCCAGCACGGGCGCGACTGTCTGCGTGCTGGCCCCCCGCGTATCAAGGTGGATGCGAAGAAGCTCCTTTTGCAAAGCTTCGCTAGTCTAGCGGCTCGATTGCGCCGCTCTTTGAGAGTAGGTCAGATGCTCCTCAAAACGGCGCGCGTTTCGGTCAACAGGCGATCGGCATCGCTCTCCGAGAAGACGAGAGGAGGACGAATTTTCAAGCAGTTCGCATGATAGCCGGTCGCCGAGATCAGCACGCGACGTTTGCGCAGGCCATCGACCACGGCGAGCGCGGTTGCCGAGTCGGGTTCCTTCGTGCCTCGATCCTTCACGAACTCCGCCGCGACATAAAGTCCAGCGCCGCGGACGTCCCCGATGCGCTCATCGTTGGCCGCGATCTCCCGGAGACCCTTCTGAATCATGGCGCCGATGCGCGCGGCATTGTGCTGCAGATTATCCTCACGGATGACATCAAACGTTGCCTTTGCCGCCGCGATGGCCACGCTATTGCCGCCAAACGTATTGAAATAACGCATTTCGTTGCCGAAGCGCTCGATGACCTCTCCGTGGACCGCCACGGCCGCGACTGGGAAGCCATTGCCCATCGGCTTGCCCATGGTGACGATATCCGGCGTCTGGCCATGGCGCTGGAAGCCCCACAGCTTGTCGCCCGAGCGACCGAAGCCGGCCTGCACTTCGTCGGCGATGACGACGCCGCCGGCCTTGTGCACGAGCTCGGTGATCGGCTGCAGGATATTCGTGGGATTGGCGTAGATCCCGTCGGATGAGAAGAGCGAGTCCGCGATGAAGGCGGCGATCCCTTCACCCCGCCGTTCAAGCTCCGTGATCTCGTGTGCGACCTGGCGAACGAGAAGCTCGGCAACTTGGCCCGCGGGCAGGCGGTAGGAATCGGGCGCAGGGATCCTGCGGACCCAGGTCCCCAACGGGGAGTTCTTGCCAAGCGACGGGGACAGCCCTGCTGTTAGGAACGAATTCCCCGTGTAGGCCTCGGACGTGATGATGATGCCCTTGCGGCCGGTCTGGTGCATGGCGATGCGCAACGCCAGATCGTTGGCCTCCGAGCCGGTGCAGGTGAACATGATGTGTTCGATCGGCGCGCCGAACGTCGGAATGATCTCGGCGGCAAATTCGAGGATACCGTCCTGCACGTAGCGCGTATGGGTACAGAGCGTCTGCATCTGACGATGGACCGCTTCGACGACGCGCGGGTTGCAGTGGCCGACCGATACGACGTTGTTGTAAGCGTCGAGGTATTCGTTGCCCTGCGCATCCCACATCTTCGTACCGAGGCCGCGGCTGATCTGGACGGGCTCGGCGTACATCAGCCGGTAGGCTGGTCCCAGCAGCTCGCGGCGCTGGCGGATCTTGTCCTGAAGTGCGGCGTCAAGACCGTCCATGTTGTTGGGGTCGAAGCCGTTGACCATCCCGACATTGACCTTGGGCTTGGTGGGCGCATTCATGATCGTGCTTCCTTTCAGATGCTTTCCAGGCGGATGCTTTGGGGCGCGCCAGCGAATGTCTCGCTGATGTGGTCGCGCGACCGCTCGAGGAAGTAGTGCAGCTGCTTCCAGCCCTGGTGGGTGTTGCGCATGATGTAGCGGGCATTGTCTGGGAATTGTTCAGCGCGCCATGTGGTGATCAGCGCGCGCGCGATTACGCGAGCCATGACGAGGTGTGGCAGGACTTCCAGCTCGGTGCTTGTCAGGCCAGCGACAGACAGATAGCCTGCCAGAAGGTCGCGTCCGGCATCGAACATCGCGTCGTCGCCTTCAGCGTCGAGCTGGTTCAACAACGCAGTCGAGACGTCGACGGCGATATAAGTTCGCACGGCGTCTCCGAAATCGATCACGCCCGTGACGAAATTGGCGTTGGCGCGATCGGTGACGATGTTCGAGCGGCTGAAATCGTTATGCAGGACCTGACGGCGGCACCGCTTGAGTAGGTCCTCGATCTCGTGAAAGCGTTGGAGACCGCGTTCCAGCATCCTACGCTGCTCGGGACCGCGAATGCCGCCCAGAAGATAGGCGAGCTTCGGCAGATGCTGGACGTCCCAGGCAATCTCGCGCCCGTCGTATGGATGACTGAAGTCGGCCATGGCCAGACGCAGCTTCGCAAGCACCGCGCCGACCCGGGCGCGATCGGCGGCCGTTTCGTCGACGCGGTCGAGCGGAGTGCCCTCCAGATACGTCAGCATGCGCACCAGACGTGGCTGGCCATGGCGATCGATGTGCGTGAAGAAGGTCGCAGCATCGCGATCGCGCACCACGCGGGGCGTCGGAAGGCCGCCGTCGTGTCTTGCCAGGTGATCGAGCAAGTCCGACTGAAGCGCCAACTCATTCGGGTCCTCATCCGGGTTGGAGAACTTCACGATGAAGCGCTCTCCCGCGGGCGTTGCCAGACGGAAGGTGTCGTCCTTTTCGGTTGCCAAGCGATCGAGCGTGCCGGTGACACCGAAGTGGACGTTGAGAATACCAAGCGCTTCGTCGACGGCAATCGACTTGAACGGTGTGGCCAACCCTCCAGCGGTCAGCAGATTGGGAGAGGACATCGTGGATCGCTTTCGATGGCGGGTACGAGGGAGGGATGCATGCGTCCCTCCCGTTCCGTGATCAGGTTGTCGGCTGGCGCTGCGACGTATGCCAGGGCAGGGCGATGCGCTCCATGACATCGACGGCGTAGAACAGGATGGTGCCCATCACGCCGAGCAGCACCAGGGAGACGAAGACGCGCGTTGTGTCGAACTGCCCCTGGGCTGTCAGCACCAGGAATCCCAAGCCTCGCCCACCGGCCACGAACTCGCCGACAATCGCTCCGACCAGCGCGAAGGAAATGCCAACCTTCATACCCGAGAACAGTGAAGGCAGGGCGTTGGGTATTCGTATCTTATAGATGATGTCGAACTTTGAGGCCCGGGTTGCTTTGGCGAGATTCAGCATATCCGGGTCGACGGAGCGCAAGCCCAGCACGGTATTGATGACAATCGGGAAGATCGCCAGCATCACCGCCACCGCCAGTTGCGACGAGACACCGGTCCCCAGCCAAATGACGAACAGTGGTGCCAGCGCCACCTTAGGCACCGAGTTCACAGCGATTAGCAGCGTATAGACCGTGCGCTCGAGAAACCGCGACTGGACGATGCCGACAGCAAGAATCACGCCCAATCCGACGGAGATCGCGAAGGCGATGGCTGTCGTCGACAGGGTGTAGAGCATATTACGGATAAATATCCATGGACTTTGCAAGAACGCCGCCCAGATCGCGGAGGGCGCGGGCAGGATGATGGCGGGCGGATCGAAGATGCGCACGACCGCCTCCCAGAGCAGGATCGAGCCGATCAGGACGAGGACGATGTCCAGTGATCGACTGTCGCGCATGAATTTTGCGATGAAACTGCTTGTCATTCGTGAAGCACTCCCAGTTCGGCGAAGTGGTGGCGAATACGCTGGGCATAAACACCGAATGCATCGGTCTCGCGCACGGAGAGCGGGCGGGGGCGGGGTAGATCGACATCGAACATGTCGACGATGCGGCCCGGTCCGCGCGACATCATCACCACCCGGTCGGCGAGAAACACGGCCTCCGAGATGGAATGCGTGATGAAAATGACGGTCTTGTTGGTGCCCTGCCAGATGCGCGCGAGCTCGACATTGAGATCGTCGCGGGTCATCGCGTCCAGCGCGCCAAAGGGCTCGTCCATCAGGAGCAGGTCGGGGTCGCATAGCAGGGCGCGGCAGATCGAGGCGCGTTGACGCATGCCGCCCGACAGCTCCCACGGATGTCGCTTCTCGTAGCCCTTGAGGCCAAAGCGCTCCAGGAGCTGCAGGGCGCGGCCGCGGTACTGCTCGCGCGGGTGGCCAAGAAATTCAGCCTGCAGCAGCACGTTGTCCAGAATGGTGCGCCAATCCAGAAGCACGTCACGTTGGAACACCACGCCCATGCGATCCGGCGGACCGATCAGAGGCTTGCCCGACACATTGATGCTGCCGGAGGTGATTGTCTCCAGTCCGGCGATGCATTTGAGCAACGTGCTCTTGCCGCAGCCGCTCGGACCAACGATGCTGTTGAACTGGCCGAGGCGCACATCCAGGTTGATGTCGCTGAGCGCAACGACCGGGCCATGCTTGGAGGGGTAGGTTTTCCCCGCGCCTCTGACCTGCAGATAGTTATCGGCGATCCTGTTGGCTATCATGTTCATGGCGACCTCGTCAGCGCGGGACCAGATCGTTGGTGAAATAGTCGCTGGCCTTCCAGCCCGCGGGCACGACGCCGGCGCGCTCCATGCCCTTCAGCGCGGCGTTCCAGTCCTCGGTCGCCTGCCAGCCAATCGGCTTTCCTTCGGTCGCTGGCGTGTTGAAGTATTCGAGGGTCAGCTTGATCTGCTCGCGCAGGACGTCGGGCTTCAGCATTGCGTCTGGACGCTCGGCGAGCATGGCTTTGACGCCGAGGTCGGGATCCTTGGCGATCTCGGCCCATGCGCGCTGTTCGACCTCGATCAGCTTCTTCAGCGTGTCGCCGCGCTTCTGGATCGTTGCGTCGGAGGCGATCAGCCCGTAGCTCGGGAAATAGAGGTCCGCTATGTCGGAGGTCAGGCATTTTGACGGCCGGGTCGCCTGCGCGAGCGGCAGGGCGGAAGCGACAGTCGACATCAGCCCGTCGGCGCGTCGCGACGTGTAGGTGCCCCACAGCGCCGCGGCATCGACGAATTCGATCGTCGTGTTGTTGCGGTCGAGCCCTCCGGCGGCGAGGAACGTGTCGATATAGGGCGCCCATGGGCTGGCGGCGAAAACGACAAGCTTCTTGCCCTTGAGGTCTTCGATCTTCCGGATCGGCGCGTCCTTGTCGACGAGCACACACAGGTCCGTGCGCCTGTCGAACCCCGCGATCGCCCTGACCTTGGCGCCGCCGTGGCGGGCCGCGGGCACGAGGCCGAGCTGAATTTGTCCGACATCTGCTTGGCCCGCGTTCACGAGCTGCAGGGTGTTAGCGGAGCCCCGGCCGTCCTGCACATCGACATCAAGTCCAGCCTCTTTGAACCAGCTCTTTTGTTGTGCGAGGTGCATCGCTGCGTGACTGCCCCAGGGCGAGAAGTCTAGCCGCACCGTCAGCTTCTCGTTTGCAAGGGCGGGCCCGGCAAGGGCCAAAAGCATCGCAAAAGCGGCCGATGACAGAAGTCGCATATTTCTCATTTGTCCTCTCCAGAAGTGGGCCGTGTTGGCCATCCGCCCTTATTGGTTCAAAGGAGAATAGTACTATTAGTTAGATAACAAGCAAGAGCCGAGATCGAAAAGTCTGAATTTCAGGCATAAAATGCCAAAAAATTACGTTGCCGGCTCTGTTCGCGGCGTGATACAGAACTAACCAATTAGTTCAACAAGGATGGTTTGCATGGCGACTTCGGCGATCAGGACCGCGCGGATCGGTGTCGACATTGGGGGGACGTTCACGGATCTGGTGATGATCGAGGGCGATGGTCGCCTACATCACGCCAAGGTTCCCTCGACGCCCGGCGCGCCCGAGGAGGCCGTCATCACCGGCATCTCGCATCTCGTGTCGGACGCGCGGATATCCGTCGGCGACGTCCGTGAGATCGTGCATGGCACGACCGTCGGATCGAACACGCTGCTTCAGAAGGTGGGCGCCAGGGCCGGCCTGATCACGACCGCCGGCTTCCGCGATGTGCTGGAGATCGGGCGGCTGCGCACGCCCAACATGTTCGACCTGCAGTGGGACAAGCCGCTGCCGCTCATCCCGCGCCGCTACCGCCTCGAGGTCAGGGAGCGGATCGCTGCCGACGGCAGCGTCATCGAGCCGCTCGACGAGGCCGGCGTCATTGCCGCGGCTGCCATGCTGGTCGAGGCGGGCACCGAATCCATCGCGATCTGCCTGCTCAACAGCTATCGCAATCCCGCCCACGAGCAGCGCGCTGAGGCGCTGATCCGCAAGCGCTTTCCTGCCGTCCAGATCACGACGTCGGTCTCGGTGCTGCCGGAGGCGAAGGAATACGAGCGGACCAGCACAACGGTTGTGAATGCCTATGTCGGTCCCGTGCTGGCCGCCTATCTCGAGCGCCTGCAGGCCGGCATCAAAAGCCTCGGCATCGATGCACCGCTATTGGTCAGCAACTCGAACGGCGCGCTCGCCTCGGCCGAGACGGCCTGTGCGAAGCCGGTGTTCTTCATTTCCTCGGGCCGCGCCGCGGGAGCCGTCGGCGGGGCGCGTCTGGGCGAGGCATTGGCCCAGAAAAACCTCGTCATTTTCGATATGGGAGGCACCACGGCTTCAGCGTCGCTGGTGCGTGAGGGCGAATTGAGCCGGGTCAGCGAGTATGAATTCCGGGCGGGAATTTCGACGCCCAGTCGCTTCATCAAGGCCGGCGGGTACATGATGAGCGTTCCGACCGTCGACGTTGCCGAAGTCGGCAGCGGTGCTGGATCGATCGCGGCGCTCGACAGTGCGGGACTGATCCGGGTAGGACCCGTTTCTGCCGGCGCCGATCCCGGTCCGGCCTGCTACGGCCTCGGTGGCAACAGGGCCACCGTAACCGATTCCAACCTGGTGTTGGGCTATCTGCCGGAAGAGCTCGCGGGTGGTGCGAGGCGGTTGTCGAAGGCGGCCGCCGAGGCAGCCATCGCCGACCAGATCGGCAGCCAGCTTGGCCTCAGCGCCAGCGAGGCGGCCTATGGCGTGCGCGAAGTAGTCAACGCGAACATGGCGCGCGCCATTCGTGCGGTGACCGTGGAGCGGGGCGTCGACCCACGTGACTTCACACTGGTGGCCATCGGAGGCTCCGGTCCCGTCCATGCCGCCGCCATCGCCTCGCTCCTGTCGATGACCAGCCTGCTGATCCCTGCGACCCCCGGTGTGTTCACGGCAATGGGCATGCTGTCGGGAGACGTCGAACGCTATTTCACGGCTCCGATCGGCGGCGTCGTGGAGACGGTCGATCTCGATAATTTCGCGGCCGTGACCGACGAGTTGCGCCGGCAGGCCGTTGCCAACCTGCGCGAGGAAGGCATCCCCGAGGACGCGATGGAGCTCCTGCCCGAGGCCAACATGCGTTTCCGTGGACAGGAAATGTCGCTGGCCATCCCGTTCGCGGAGCCCTTCGATCCCGAGGCGGTGCGAACCGCGTTCCTCGAGACCTATCGTTCGATCTACAGCTACGTCTCCTCGGATGCCGTCGAAGTCGTCAGCATCCGGATGACCGGCCGTGGCCTGCGCCAGGGCCGCCTGGACTTTCGCCAGCTGTCGGCGGTCGGATCTGAAGAGGCAGGGCCCGTTTCGCGCCGCAAGGTTTACTACGGCAAGGCCGAGGGCTGGATCGATACGCCGATCTACGACCGCACCCGTTCGCCGCGCAAGCTGATCGGTCCGGTTATCCTGGAAGCCAACGACAGCACCGTCGTCGTGCCGCCCATGGCGAGCGTCGAGCGTGACGACTTCCTGAACCTCCATATTCGCCTTTCCTGAGGAACGAAGCCATGGCCGAGATTTCCGCTCACGATCCGATCACCTTCGCTGTTCTGAAAAGTGCCGTCGAATCCATTGTCGATGACATGGCCTACACGGTGATGCGAACGGCCCGTTCGCCCATCGTCCGCGACGTTCTCGATTACTCGACAACGATGTGCGATGCCAAGGGCCGTATCCTCGCGCAGGCGAAGACCGTGGCGCTGCATCTGGGCGCAGTCCCGGACGCCATGGATGCGCTGCTGAAGCGCTTCGGCGGCGATCTGCACCCCGGCGACGTGATCATCTTCAACGATCCGTACGAGGGCGGCATGCATCTGCCGGACATCTTCATGTTCAAGCCGATCTTCCATGGCGACGAGCAGATCGGCTTTTCGGTGGTGATCTGCCATCACTGCGACGTCGGCGGCCGCGTGCCCGGCTCCAATGCGAGCGACTCGACGGAGATTTTCCAGGAAGGCCTGCGTCTTCCGCCGCTCAAGCTTTATGATCGTGGCGTACGCAACGAGATCGTTTTCGAGATCATTGGGCGGAACGTTCGCCTGCCGGATCTGGTGATCGGCGATCTCGAGGCGCAACTCGCAACCTGCGCCATGGGCGAGCGAGAATTGTTGCGCATCGTCGACAAATATGGCGCACCTGCGTTCAACCGCTTCCTGGGAGATTTCCTGGACTATGGCGAGCGTCTGACCCGGAACGAGATCGCAAACTGGCCCGACGGGCGCTACGAGTTCACCGATTACATCGACGGTGACGGGTTCGATGAGGCGCCGATCCCGATCAAGGTGGCGATTACCGTGAAGGGCGACCACCTCGATGTCGACTTCAACGGCAGTTCGCCTCAGGTGAAGGGCGCGATCAACTCGACGCTGTCGTTCGTGAAGTCCGCGAGCTATCTGGCGATCCGCTGCGTTCTCGACGCCGAGGTGCCGAACAACTCCGGCGTCTACCGTGCGATCGACGTATCGGCACCGCTCGGTACGTTGTTGAACCCACACTTCCCGGCACCTGTCGCGGCACGCGCGTTGACCGGCTATCGTGTCGTCGACGCGGTGCTGGGCGCCCTGGCTCAGATCGTTCCCGAACGTGTTGCGGCGGCGGGCGAGGGTGGAAACTCGGTCGTCTGCCTTGGCGGCTATGACAAGGTGACGCGGCTGCCGTTCGTCATGGTGGACATGATCAATGGCGCGCTGGGAGCGCGCGCCACCAAGGACGGCATCGACGCGATCACCAATCCCTCGCAGAACATGTCGAACATGCCGGTCGAGCTGATGGAATCGACCTATCCGATCCGGATCGAGGAGTATGCCCTGCGCGCCGACTCCTGCGGCGCCGGCGAGCGTCGCGGCGGGCTCGGCGTGGTCCGGCAGTACCGCCTTCTGGCCGAAGACGCGGTCATGCAGCTGCGCTCGGACCGTTACCACCATCGTCCCTACGGGCTTTTCGGCGGCAACGAGGGAGCGGCTTCGCGCAACTTGCTCAGCGTCGACGGCAGCAAGTTCGAGCTGCTGGATAGCAAGGTGACGCGTAACGTTTCGCGTGGAGATGTCATCCGTCATGAGCAGGCGGGCGGGGGCGGCTACGGCAACCCGATGAAGCGCCCGCTGGAAGCGGTGCTGGACGACGCGCTTGATGGCAAGATCACACCGGAATTCGCCAGCGAATACTACCGCGTCGTGATCAAGGACGGTCGCATCGACCAAAAGGCAACCGCCGACCTGCGCAACCTGCAGACGGAGATGGCATGATGGCTGACTTGCGTCGTTTCGCGATCAATCAGATCACGACACGGGACTGGACCCTCGAGCAAGCCGTGAACGGCTATGCCCGACAGGGCGTCGCCGGCATCGGTGTCTGGATGGAATACCTGGATGCCTGTGGCGTTCGTCAGGGCGCAAGGCTGATCCGCGATGCTGGTCTGTTCGTGCCCAGCCTTTGCACGAGCGCCTGGGTCAATATTGCGGATCGCGCCGGCTTTGATGCCGCCGTCGCGGAGAACCGCAGGCGTCTCGATGCGGCCGCCGAGATCGGGGCAACGGCCCTGGTTGTCGTTCCCGGGAGCCTTGCGACCGGTGAAAAGGATCTGCCCGCGGCGCGGTCGCGGGTCCTTGGTGCGCTCGAACAGCTCTTACCCTATGCGCTGGAGGTCGGTGTGGTTTTGGGCATCGAGCCCCTGCACCCGATGTATGCCGCAGACCGCTCCTGTCTGAACACCTTTGCTCAGTGCCTCGACATTTGCCGCAGGCTTGGCCAAGGAACAGGAATCGTCGCCGACACCTATCACTGCTGGTGGGATCCGGAATTCGTGCCGGGGCTGCGCCAGGCGGGGCCGGAAAATATCCTGACGTTCCATCTGGGCGACTGGCTTGTGCCGACGCGCGATGTATACCATGACAGAGGCATGGTCGGCGATGGTGTAGTCGACTTTGGGGCTTACCGAGCGGTTCTCGACGAGATGGGTTACGACGGGCCGTTCGAGATCGAACTGTTTTCCAAGTTCGACTGGTGGCTTCGTGATGGTGACGAAACAGTTGCCGTGGCGGTCGACCGCTGCGCGCCGCTGGTCGGTGAACGACAGAAGGCTCCGTGCTGAGCGCACTGTCGGTTGAAACGATGGAGGGCAGATGGCGGAAAAACCCGCTATCCGAGATTCGATCCGAACGCAGGAAAAGATCCTCGCGGCAGCGCAGGTCGAGTTCGCACGCCGCGGATTCGATGGCGCCCGTGTCGACGCCATCGTGGAGCGGGCCAAGATCAGCAAGAATCTGCTCTACCACTATTTTCGCAGCAAAGAGGATCTCTACATCCGCATTCTCGAGCGGACCTATGAGACTTTGCGCAGGCGTCAGAGCGACGTGTCAGTCAATGGCCTCGATCCACTCAATGCGATGATCCGCTTGTGCGAGAACACTTTTCGGGTCTTTGTCGAAGAGCCTGACGTCATCGTGATCCTGAATACCGAGAACCTGCATCGCGCCAAGCACATTGTTAAATCAACGATCATCCGGACGATGTACGACAAGCTATCGGAAAACCTGCGCGAAATTCTGCAAGCCGGGGTCCAGCAGGGAATCTTTCGCCAAGGCGTCGATCCTGTCGAGCTGTACATCTCTATGTCCGCTCTGGGATACTTCTATCTGTCGAACCAGCACACGCTATCCATCCTCTTCAAGCGAAAGCTGGGGGCGCCCGAGAATATCGAGCGCCGGCAGGCCCATCTCGTCGACATGGTTGTCAGCTACCTAATGCGGAAACCCGAACCGGGCGATTGGACTCCGTCGCTAGCGCGCGGGTCCTGAACGGACACGAGGCCACCAACGTCATGGTCGCAGGCAATGCGGCTAAGCTGGGGGCGGTTTTCGGACGAGACACCGGGGCTGAGACTGGAAACCATGCACGACAGCGCTGCTGGCGCGCGGTGAAATGCCTCCCTGGCTGGATATAACTGGCGGAAGGTCTCTCCACGGGCTGCCGTGCGTGCGATCCACAACAATGCTTCGAGAAACGAACTGCCACCGCCCGAGGTCGTGGCATACTTGTGATCCCACGCATCGCGTCCGCGGTCGGCGAGGAGGATCCCAGCGCAACCCGCATCTGCCTTGGCGCGGCAAGAGATATTGTCGCACTCTCCGAGGTGTTCCAGACTCTGCGCGATGTCCTGGCTCGCCACCCAATAAACGTCGTTTCGGTCGCCTAGTCTAACCGTGGTTGGCTCTGCTTTCGGTGCGCTCTGTCTCGTTTGCTGCGGTTCACAGGAAAGTCCAGCCATCGAGCAGCGAACCTCGGGACTTCGCATTCGACCAACTGCAGAAATCTGTTGTTCCGAGCACCCTAAACCACCGGTTCCGACGATTCCAGGTTTGCGACCCCATTCCGCAGAAATCGGTGTTACGTCTCCATGATTTGAACCTATCTCCGTTCCGCGATCGCGAGTGATGGAGCGCTTCCGGTGAACGGAATTAGCCACTTGGCTCGTTGGGTGGCGGGCCTGCCGATAGAGCACCGCATTGCGGCACAATCCAAGCTAGGTGTTCAGTCCAGCGCTCCAGCGCATCTCGCATTTCGGTTTCGTAACGAGCCCGATTGTAAATCCCGGCCACGCCTGCTCGGTGGCCACTCACGTGGTTCAAGATCGCTTCTATGACATGCGGCAAGACGCCCAACCGATCCGCCATCACGGTTGCAGCCGTGCGACGGAGATCATGTACGGTCCAATGGGGTAGGGGCTTAGCGTCCTCATCTACCGTCTGCCGCGCGGCAAGAATGCGCCTATCAAGCGCGGCCTTTGATTTCGACCAGCCGGAGAACCCACGGTGTTTGTCGCCCTTTCGGCGAGGACCATCACCAAAGACCCAGTCGCGATCATCCCGGCGGGACGGTAACAGAGCCAAGGCAGCTGGGACGAGTGGCAGTACGTGCTCACGGTGGTTCTTGGTCCGAGCGCTGGGGAGGTTCCAACGCTCGGCTGCTGCGTCGAGCTCGGGCCATTGCATTCCCCCGACCTCGTCCCGTCTCTGAGCTGTCAGGATCAGCAAGCGCACTATAAGTCCGTAGTCGTCATCACCACATGCCCGCCAAACCTCGGCTAGTTCTGCATCGGATAGCACCCGGTCTCGGGACGTCGGCTGATCGGGGCGGTTGGTGCCGAGGACCGGGTTTCCCGGAATGTCGAGGCCCTCTCGAATGGCCCAATTGAACAGTGTGGATAGGGCTGTCCGAGCGCGAGCGGCGGAGACCGCCCCTTGCTGCGCTGCAACATCAGCGACTCGCGCCGCAACATGGCGGCGGGTGATCTTGAACACCGAGATTGAGTGCAAGGGCTTCCACGCGATCAACAAGTAGCGTTCGGTCTCGGAGTACGTCCGGGGTCGCTGCTTCTTCTTTGCAACGCCGAGGTATTCGTCCGTAACCTTGCGGAGTGTGTCGGCCGCTTGGAGGTTGGCCTCTGCTTTGGTGTCTGCCGGGTCCTTCCCGTCCGCGACCAGTCCCAGTAATCGCTTGGCTTCCCGGCGCGCCTTCTCAGGCGTCCAGGGCGACCCGTGCGGTCCGATCGTGAAGAACCGCTGGCGGCCGAACAACCGGTACTTGAGGACATAGGTCGCTTGGTCGCGCTGACGCCGTACGCCAAAGCCGCGCACCGCCTCCTTATGACCCGCATCCCAGATGGCTTCACCCGGGGCGAGGCCCTGCACAGCCCTGATCGTGATACTTGCCGATGCCATGCGAACTCCCGTTCGTGCCGCTAGCTACCAAATAGCTACCACGGTAGCGCAAAACGAGGCGAATGACAGCGTGGTGGTGGTGATCTATTTTATTGAAATATCTATATTAATAGAATTCAGGCGTGGTGGCTCGCAAATGCGGCGGCGGCAAGATACTGTCTGTGGAACAGGAGGTCGGTGGTTCGAGCCCACCCAACTGTACCAGCGCAGTTGAATTGCCCCGCATCTCCAGCATCTTACTGATAGACCTGACGTATTTGCGCCGCCTAAAATACAAAAGGCGCAACAAATGGCATTGCGGATGGTCGGGTTAAGTCGAGCGAAAAATGGCGAGTGGTTTGCTCGAAAAGGCATCCCGGCAGATGTGCGAGATGAGTACGAGCGCCTGCACGGCGTGCGATGGGAAGCACAGCTTCGGATACCCGGTCAGACGGCAAAGCATGAAGCGAAGAAGCAGCTTGCCGAGTGGTCCGCCGAGGTCGAGACGCGGATAACGGGACCATTACTTCTCGGTTGCATGCGCAACGTCAGCTGTTGTTTCGGGAAGCCGCACTTCAATTGGAAAGTCGCCAATCACCTTCTGACCCGCTCTCACCTGCGCATGCCAAATCCCTCCTTGAGAACCAACAAGCTCCAAAGCTCTGGCGAAACGCGAACGCCTAACTAGGCCGTCCTCCACTCTAATGATCTGGCTCTCCTTGAAGGCCTCGAAGCCATCGGGACGCAGGACGACTAGAGTGAGCTCAAGGTTGGTGCCGGGTGGATCTATCGTGCCAGTCTCCAACTCGACAAAGAGAGGCAGCGGTTGACGAAATGGGACTATCGTTACCTGTATCCAGTCCCAACCACCTTCAACGACCGTCCACAAGCCGTCGCGCGACCGAACGAATTCAGCCGCCAGCATCCCCGTAACCTTCAAACCTGCATCCAAATCGTCTTGCGTAGGCATTCTACTTGATTGCGGACAGTAGGGCGCTGAGCCCGCTTTGCCGCCCTTGGCCCGGATTTGACGCAGAACAGTACCGTCCTCCGCGCAAAGGTTGACGATGGTGTCTTCGCCGGGGCCGCCCTTGCCGCCATCCCCAACGTGAAATTGAAGGTGATGAACTCCGCCGAGTTCTTCAGGGCCGAAAACTCCCTGAACGATTTCTCCGCCGCCGCCACCTTCTCCTCCGATGGCTCCCTCGCCGACCACGCCCGCTCCCCCGCCACCGGCACCGGGTGCCTGTCCTGGACTACCTTCGAGGAACGTTATGTTGCCGCCTGGTCCACCGGCCCCGCCAGACGCATTGCCGCCTATTGCCGCTCCACCGCCTCCGCCAGAGCCGAGAGCTAAACCGCCAATACCGCCGAGCTGAAGAGGAGGCGCTTGATCGGCCGCTATGTCCAAGAACTGCTCGCGAACCTTGGCCATCGACGGATCATCGAGGATGGTAGTGAGCCGCTCCAGATGAAAAAGCTCGGTGACCATCGTCCCGGCAGTTTCTGCCAGTTCTTCACGTTCGCCGAGTGTCAATTCCTGATTGGTGACAAACGCGATGCCGTCCGCTCCAGACTTTATCGCCCCTGCGAGATCAGATCGAAACTTGGACGCGATGGCAGAGAAAGATTGGCGTCCCCGGGGGAAATACACGGCCATCGCAAAGGTGCGACCTTCTCGCCTTGCCAGCGCATCTTTGCCTCCATCAGGGCCACCAAGGGGATGGCTCGGGTCTAAAGAGGTGAACTTCTCATAGATCAAAACCTGCGCCGCCAGTCGCTCTGACGGTGTTTGACCCTTCGTCCATTCGAGCAAACGATGCCAAGTCTCATCGTAACGGTTGCGCGGCACACGACCCCCCGTTGGCCAGTTTCGCAGAATACAAAAACCTGATACAAACGAAATTCAAGGCAGCAAAAATTCCTAAGTCTTATCAATGTGAATGCTGGGGTTTGGCGGTACTCACCCAACCAAGCGGGCAGCCGGCGCAAAAGCGTTGATTTGCCTCAAGGGTGTGACAGCAACCGCCTCGACAATGCCAATGAGCCGCGAACGGTGCGGTGGCGTATTCGCTCCCTCAATCAGCGGGGATCATCATGCCATACTCCCGGCCGAACGATGCAAGTCGTCGCCTTGTTCTCAGCGCACTTGCAACTCTGCCAGCATTCTCCGTGCCGCTCATTGCCAATGCGCAGGCTCAAACAACAACCGCGCAAGCACCCGTTCCCACCGGGAGCGGCTTTTCGTTCGCGGCGGTCGGCGATACCCGACCGATGATGTACCTACCGTTGAAAGAGGGACAACCGGACCTCAGTAAGTTCTTCGTCGAGATGTTCGGGTTGGTCATGCCGGAAAAGGTTGCCGAGGCCGTCGTAGCGAAGGATGTGAAGATGATCTTCGATCCGGTCACAAAGGACCTGATCAAGGTAGTCATGCCGTTTGCATCCAAGACGGAAGTGATGACCCTGACGGTAGATAAAGGTTGGGTCACCGAGGCATCCGTAGAAGACTTGAAACTGCTTCCTGGAGTGCATCGGACGATGTTCCGGCTTCAGGGCGGCGAATGGGTGACCCGTGAAATCGTGAAGGACGTTCAATCCGGTCGCGCCAAATTCGTGGTCAATAGCGGTGACGCCGTCTGGTGGGGCAATCAGGGCTTGACCGTCAGTGACAGCCCATACTGGAAGCGCGTGAATGATACGATGTTGAAGAAGCTACCCGCGCCCGATGACGAGATGCGCGCAGCCGGTCTGGATGGGCGCTTTTTCATGAGTGTGGGCAATCATGAGGTGTGGGCCGACCCAAAGATTGAGGGCGTTCTTTCGGCTGTGCCGTATCTGAAAAAATTCGGCGTCACGCCGGAAAACCTCATCTACAAATTCGACTTCAAGGGCACCCGCTTCATCTATCTCTGGAGTGGCAAGTACGATTACCGTTCGCCGTCGCTGTGGGACGCTGATCGGCCAAAATATGCCGAGCAGATGACCCAGCTTCAAAAGTGGATGGACGAGGCGAAGGCCAATGGCATTCGGAAGGCGTTTATCGTCTTCCATTATCCCGTGTTTGCGCGGTCAGGCTTAGGCCCGATCCCGGCTCCCGATAACCCGCACAAGGTGATTGCGTCGTATGCCAAGGACATGGAGGTGGTCGTATTGAACGGGCACGTCCACACCACGGAAATCTACGACGTAGATGGCGTAAGGTATCTGATGTTGGGCGGTGGGGGCGCAGAACAAGACCCAATCCTGCCGGGGCGAACCAGCATCAAGGTGGCCGCTGACTATCCCCAGGACCTTTACTGGAAGGGCCAGCCTCCGCAAGAGGAGTACAACTACGTGCTGGTGGACGTTGAACCCGGCCAGAAGACGAAATTCACCCTCAATCGCTTCCGGCCGTGGTCGGCAGAGCCATTCGGGACTGAGGAACTCTTTAGGTGAGCAGGATGCCAGTGTTTACGGGAGTGAGGTTCTGGCGACAGCTATTCTGATCATTCACGGCTTGGTCGCGGTCGCACTGCTTGGCGCGATAACACACCAGACTTTAGCGGCATGGGGGTCGGCGGACGCGCGACCCGGCTCGTTCTTTGGCCGCTTTCGTTCCATACCGTCGGCCTCGTTCGCCAACGCCGTGGTAGTCCTGTATGCCGTTTCCACGCTGCTGGGCGGGATCATTTACCTTTATTTCCGTGTGGATGTCAGGCCCGAATTAGAGCGTGCGGGTCACTGGCATGTCCTCGGCTTCTTCGACCTCAAGGAACATTTCGCAGCAATCGGGTTGGCGTTGCTGCCCGCCTACTGGGTTTGCTGGCGACGGCCGCTTGCCAACGAACCTGCTCAGACGCGCACGGCGCTCACCTCGATACTTGCCTTCATCATTTGGTGGGGCTTTCTGTCCGGTCACGTCGCTAACAACATCATGGGTTTCGGCTCATGACCTCCTCAGCCCCATTCAGACGCTTTGCATTCGCGTTCGGGACCACGTTTGCCTTCCTCTACGTGGTCGCACTTGCCAAGGACCTTGCTCTCTTCACCGTTTTCCCGTCGCTCGGCATCGTGCTCGCGGGCACGCATCACTCACGAGACGTGGCCGACCCTGCGATGGGGTTTCTTGCTCCGGCGATTTATTGGTACGGGTGGGCTGCGACGGCCGCACTCGGGGCATTGATGGTTGGCCTTGTTGCTGCGTCGTTCCGCGGAGGCCCGGCGCGATACGTTTGGTTGGGTTGGGTGTGGGTAATTCCTACGCTCTCGATGATCGCTTGCGTCTATCTCACCCTGCCTTGGTTTCGTCTTTAGCTGTCGGCAGCGGAAAAACTGCTTGGCGACCTATGCGCCTGAGCAAGCGTTGGCGCTATGAGATCACGGCCTTGATCTGCGCAGTGTCCGCAAACTCGATCAGCTCAATGATCTTGCCATCCTGAAATCTGAACAGATCCAGGACCTCGGTGCTGAAGGTTTTCCCGGTCGGAACGTATCGGACGAGGAGGCGCGACCGTACTGCAGCCCGTTCCCCGTCAACCAACTCGTCCAGGATATCGCGCTCCACGAACTCGAAATTGGCGATGAATTGACCGAAAGCCGCTTGCAAGGTTGGGTGCCCCTGAGCGCTTCCGGTCAGTTCGAGCGCGCTGTTGTCGCCGACCAAGGTGAACACACCCTCGCGATGAAAAGCTGCCACGAGGCCGTTTGCGTCGCCGCGACCGCGCGCCGCGTAAGCGCTTCTGATGACGTCGAGCATGTCTTCGCGATGTCCCATATCCGCCTCCTCCAACACGCCTCAGGGCAGGGTAGCTACCTTCGCGTGCAAAGGCAAAATCGTAACACCGGGCGCCAATTTTGCGTTCGCGCCGGTCGGCATCACCGCGAACAGCACGACCACGCCGGCCGCTAGCGCCGGCAGGTTCAACCGCTCTGCCGTTGAGCCGTCGCGCGGGCGCACGCAATGCGAAGGGTTGGAGGCCATCCCTCGCGGACGATTTCATAAAAAGCCAGAAAAACGATTGCGCAAACGTTTTCGTATGCCATAATCCCTGAGAATTTGGATCGCTCAACAAGATCCAGGCACGGGAGGGGACGTGGCGACCATCGCCGATGTAGCCCGCAAAGCGGGCGTTTCGGTCTCGACCGTTTCGCATGTCGTAAACGGCACGCGGCGGGTCGCGCCGGACACGGCGCGCGCGGTGGAAGCGGCGATCACCTCCTTGAGCTACCGTCCCAACATCATGGCGCGGAGCCTGAAGGCCGCTTCGACCCGCTCGGTCGGCATCGCCATCTCCTCGATTTCCAATCCCTATTTCAGCGACATCATCTGTGCGATCGAAACCGAGTGCGCGCGCCTCGGCATGATGGTGTTTCTGTCCGACACCGAGGATGACCCGGGCCGTGAGCTCGACGTCGTCATGGCGCTGCATCAGCGGCGCGTCGACGGCATCATTCTCGCGCCCAGCCCCGATCCCGGGCGTCGCGCGCTGGCCTATCTGCGCGACGTCGGGCTGCCCTGTGTGCTTGTCGATCGCATGCCCGATCCCGCCTTCGATCAGGTCGGCATCAACAACCGCGAGGCGATGCGCAATCTCGTCGCGCGGGTCGCCGCGCTCGGTCATCGCCGTATCGGCTATGTCGGCGGCAATCCCGGATTCGCGACCACGCTCGAGCGTATTGCCGGCTATCGCGAGGGTCTGGCCGGCGCCGGCGACGTGATCGACGAACGCCTTCTCGTCACCGGCAGCGCGACGACGACCAGCGCGATGCAGGCCACGGAGCGGCTGCTTGATCTCGATCAGCCGCCGACCGCGCTGGTCGGCGGCAACAATCTCGCGACGATCGGCATCATGAAAGCGATCCACAGGCGCGGATTGCGGGTGCCGAAAGACATCTCGGTCGTCGGCTTCGACGACTTCGAATGGGCCGATTGCTTCGAGCCGCGCCTGACGCTGGTCGCGCAGCCCTGCGCGGAGATCGGCCGGCGCGCCGCCTTCCTGCTCATGGAGCGCATTGCCGCTCCGCAAGGGGCGCGGCGCACCATTCAACTCGACGCTGTTATCATCGAGCGCGAATCCTGCGGGAGGCCGCAATGAATACCGGCGCCCAGACCCCGCTGCTCGCCATGCGTGGCATCGTCAAGAGCTTTGGCGGTGCACAGGCGCTGCGCGGCGTCGATTTCGATCTCAAGAGCGGGGAAATCCACGCGCTGCTTGGCGAGAACGGCGCGGGCAAGTCGACCCTGATGAATGTTCTCTCCGGCGTCATCGCGCCGGATCAGGGCGAGATCCGCATCGACGGGGCCGCCGTCCGCTTCACCGATCCACGTACCGCGCAGGCCGCCGGCGTCGCGACGATCTTTCAGGAGCTCGATCTCGTCCCGAGCCTCGATGTGACTGCCAACCTGTTCCTCGGCCGGGAATTGACGCGGGCAGGCGTGCTCGATGGCGGCGCGATGCGCCGCGCGGCGCGGGCAAGGCTTGGCGAGATCGGCTTCGATGTGGACGTCGATCAGCCGGTCGGTGAATTGTCGGTCGGTCGGCGGCAGATCGTCGCGATCGCCAAGGCCCTGACCTACGCGTCGCGGATACTCGTGATGGACGAGCCGACGGCCGCGTTGACCGCCGCAGAGGTGCAGCGGCTGTTTCATGTGATGCGCGACATCGCAAGGCGCGGTGTCGGCATCGTCTACATCTCGCATCGGCTGGAAGAGGTTCCGCGCGTCGCCGACCGCGTGACGGTCCTGCGCGACGGCAGGATCGCAGGGACGGCGCCGCCGGCTGCGCCGCAATCCGATCTGGTGGCGTTACTCGTCGGACGGCCGTTGACGGAGCTCTATCCGCGCCGCAGCGGCGCATTCGGCCGCCGTGTGCTGCATCTGGAGCGGGCCGCCTGGCGCCCGCGCCGGGATCGGGCCGGTTGGCGCGCGCCGCGCGAGGTCTCGCTCGAGGTGCGCGCCGGCGAGGTCGTCGGGCTCGCCGGCATCATGGGAGCAGGACGGACCGAGTTGCTCTCCGCGCTCTATGGCGCGGGCGGTCCCGGCGCCTGGTCGGGCCGCGTCGAGGTCGAGGAACGGCCGGCGAGGCTGACCTCGATTCCGGAGGCTCGCCGCGCCGGCGTCGCCTTTGTCAGTGACGATCGCCGGGGCGCCGGCCTGATGCTGCGCGACAGCGTCGAACGCAATCTCGTCGCCTCGGTGCTACGGCGCGTGTCGCCGTTCTTTCTGATGTCGCAAGCGCGCCAGGCCAGGCTTGCCGGTCAAGCGATCAAGGCGTTCGACGTGCGGCCGCCGCGGCCGGAGCTCGCGGTCGGCGCCCTCTCCGGAGGCAACCAGCAGAAGGTCGCGCTTGCCAAGGAGGTGCTTGGTGAGCCGCGCCTGCTTCTGCTCGACGAGCCGACGCGCGGCGTGGATGTCGGCGCGAAGGGCGAAATCTACGCCAGGATTCGCGAACTCGCCGCGCAAGGCGTCGGCATTCTCGTCGCCTCCAGCGAAATGCCGGAACTGATCGGCCTCTGCGATCGCATCGTCGTGCTGCGGGGCGGGCGTACGGTTGCCGAGTTTCCCGGTGGTGCCGCAGAGGACGACATCCTTGCGGTAGCCGAATCCAGTCAGGATGACAGCGATGAATGACGCCGCAACACTCGTGAAATCCACGCGCGTGCAGCCCGCACGGGCACGCCGTCTCGACTTCTTCGCCATCGCGGTCCGCTTTCAGAGCGTCATTGGCCTCATCCTTGTTGCGATCGGCGGCATCATCTTCTCGCCGCGGCGGCACGGCTCCATCCTGTTCGTGGCGCCGGACAACATCGCGAACATCGTACGGGCGATTTCCGAGACGGGCATCATCGCCGTCGGCATGACCTTCGTCATCATCACCGCGGGGATCGATCTGTCGGTCGGCGCGCTGCTCAGCCTGTGCAGCGTGCTCACCGCCACGATCATGACGACCTGGGGCTGGGGGCTCGTTCCGACCCTCTTGTTCGTGATGACCTGCGGCGCCCTGTTCGGTTGCACGCAAGGCGCGATCTCGACCCGCTTCCGCCTCGAGGCGTTCATCGTGACGCTGGCGGGCCTGCAGGTCGCGCGCGGCCTGGCGCTGGTGATCTCCAACAACCAGTACATCAACATCTCCTACGGCAATGGTCCGGGTCTTGCGCCGCCGATTTTCTCGGTGCTGGGCGATCGTCTGTTCAACAACACGGTTCCGGTCGCGACACTGGTGTTTCTCGTCGTCGCGATCGTGGCCACCTTCGTGCTGAACTTCACGCGCTTTGGCCGCTACGTCTTCGCGGTCGGCGGCAATGAGCGGGCGGCACGGCTGTCCGGCGTGCCGGTCACGCTGGTCAAGATCTCGGTCTACGCGATCACGGGTCTGGTGTCGGCCATTGCCGGCATCGTCCACGCCGGCCAGTTCAATTTCGGCAGCGCCAACGACGGCACGGGCTATGAATTGACCGCGATCGCGGCGGTGGTCATCGGCGGCACCAGCCTGTTCGGCGGCGCAGGCTCGATGATCGGTACGATCGCAGGTGCGATCATGCTCGGCGCGTTGGCCAACATCCTCCAGCTCAACAACATCAATGCGGCCCTGCAACTGCTCGCGACCGGCGCGATCATCGTCGTGGCCGCGGTTCTTCAATCTCTCGTTCGTCGCCGCGAGGGATTGGGTCGTTGACCCCAATGGCGACGTAAAGACCGGGCGGCGAAGCCCCGCCGGGAGGAGACCGCTCGTCAGTGGCGGAATGTTCGAAGCAAACAGGGGAGTGAAATCATGCGACGCGCATCTAGGAAGGCAAGGTTCTGGTCCAATCTGGTGCTGGGCGCCGGCACGGCGACGCTCGTCGCTGGTGCAGCGCAGGCGGCGCCGCTGGTCAAGGAGTGCAGTAAGACCGGGGAGTTCGTCATCGGCTTCTCGCAGGCCAATAATGCCGAGCCCTACCGCCAGCACGTCAACGACCAGCTGACCGCTGCGGCGAAGAAAGTGCCGCAATTCAAGCTGCAGATTGCCGACGGCGCCGGCAACGTGAACACGCAGACCTCGCAGATGGACAATTTCATCACCCAGAAGGTCGACCTGATCCTGATCTCACCGTTCGAGGCCGCGCCTCTGACGCCGGTCGTCGCGCGGGCCATGAAGGCCGGCATTCCCGTCATCGAGCTCGACCGCAAGACGGTCGGCGAGGCCGGCAAGGAATATACGGCCTTCATCGGCGGGGATAATTTCAAGATCGCCGAGGAGGCGGGCAAATACGTCGCTGACAAGCTCCTGCCGCAAGGCGGCGAAGTGGCGGTGCTCCAGGGCCTGCCAAGCTCGACGCCCGCCGTCGAACGGCTCAACGGCTTCAAGTCCGGCGTGAAGGACAATCCAAAGGTCCAGGTCGTCGCCGAGCAGGCCGCCGACTGGCTGCCGGACAAGGCGCAGACCGCGTTCGCCGCGATGCTCCAGGCCCATCCGAACATCAAGGCCGTTTATGCGAGCAACGACATGATGGCCGCCGGTGCGCGTCTCGCGGCGAAGGGCGCCGGTAAGCTCGATCAAGTGAAGATCCTCGGGACCGATGGCTTGCCCGGGCCTGCCGGCGGCATCCGCGCAGTTGCGGAAGGCGAGTGGGCGGCAACCTTCACCTATCCGACCGGAGGCCCGGAGGCGATCGAGATGGCGAAGTCGGTTCTGCTCGATTGCGCCGAGAAGGTGCCGACCGTGGTGACCGTGCCGACCACCGCGATCACGCCCGACAACGCGAAGCAGCTGATGCAGAACTGAACGAAGTCCTCGCACATCGCTCGGCGCGCGCGGCCTGACATCGGCCGCGCGCGCTCATTCAATCCAGCGGTGACCTTGGCGTTTGCGATCAGGAACCGCATCGCTTGAAAGACTGCTTCCGCCTACATCGCTGTGCAGTTCGCTGGCGGATTGGTCGGAGTGTGGCTTGCCCATCTGATGCGAGCAGCCGCTTTGGCAAACCTCGCAAACTGTGCGCACCGGAACTGGCCGTCCTGCCGTCCGGTAAGTTGAACCGCGCGCGGTGGCGTTGCGACAGATCAGCATGGGGCCGCGAGCCTGAAAGGCACCCGGCAATGACGCACTATAAGCGCAAGCCGCTCCCAATCGATGCACAGAAGTCAACGCTATGGGCTGTCTCGGCACTTGCATCGGTCGGTGTCGGCGTAGGCGTGGCGAGTGCGGGCTTGGGCATGTTCGATTTGGTCAATCGGCAAACCGGTCGGGCCCACCGAATGGCGATGAAAGGCGGCGGCGCGGGCGTTTCCCTTCCCGTTTCAGCTTCCTTCAGTGCCTCCCCCTACGGCTACTTCAAGACCAGCCGCGAAGTGAACTTTCACGACTTCAACGGGATCTGGGTCGAAGTGGGCGAGCTGAATCTGGCCGTCTATGCATGGAACAAGGTGACTTTTCGGGACGGTGCTTCGCCGACCAGTCCGGTCCTTGGAACAACGAAAATGGATGGGCGGACCTGGGCTCTTCCCGGTGCGGGCAAACAACACGGCATCACGGAAATCATGTTCAGCGACGGGAAGCCGGTTGGAGACGTCGATATCGAGATCAACATAAACTTGAAGCAGAAGGAAGACGTGCGCACGAAAGCCCAGTTCAGTGCGCAGATCGGATACAAAGTGCCGTCCGATGCTCTCTTTGATTTTGACAGGGATAATCTCAAGCAAACGGCGGTATGGGCGCTTCAGGACGCCGGAGATTGGATCAGGACATTCAAAGACACCGGAGGCAAGGTCCAGATTACCGGGCATACTGACAGCATCGGAAGCCCTGAATACAACATGGGCCTTTCACTGCGACGCGCCCGAGCCGTGGCGAATTGGTTCATTGCGGAAAAATACTGCACCGCCGCCGACGTCATCGTGATCGGAAAGGGCGAGACCAAACCTATCGAACCCAATACGCGGCCGGACGGAAAAGACAATCCTTATGGGCGTGAGAAGAACCGCCGCGTCGAAATCGTTGTGCTGACCTAAGTTGCCGATTGGTCCAATATCGCTTGGTTGCAATCTGCAACGGCCTTGTCGCTTTCTCGATTGCCGCTCAACTCGGCGCAACGATCTGTAAAAAGGGGCAGCAAGCTGAGGGCCGCTATAGCGACCAGAATCGATTGCGCGTGTGCATGCGGCTATCGCTTGGTCCCTAATTCAACCCCGCCACGATCACCACCACCACCGGCAGCGTCACCGCAGCCAGCAGCGTGCCCAGCGCAACCGCGCCAGACACCGGGTTGACCAGCCGCTGATACTGGACCGCAAAGATATACGCGTTCGCGCCGGTCGGCATGGCCGCGAACAGCACGACCACGCCGGCCGCCAGCGGCGGCAGGTTCAACAGCTTGGCCAACACGAACGCGGCCGCCGGCATCGCCAGCAGCTTGAGCGCGGACATCACGACGATGCCGAGCTTCTCGCCCTTGACCTCGAAGCGGAACAGGTTGATGCCGAGCGCGATCAGCGCTGCCGGCGATCCCGCCTGCGCCAGCAGCTCGATCGTCCTGTCGACGACCGGATGCAGGCCGAATCCGGTAAGGCGCCAGATAAGGCCGAAGCCGATCGCCAGCATGATCGGGTTGCGCGAAAGATCCAGAATGACGGGCAGGATGACCGACAGCGCCGAGCCCTTCTGCTTGCGGTCGACCAACTCCATCTGCAGCGTGCCGCACAGCCACAGCAGCGGCGTGTTCACCGACAGGATGAGCGCCATCGGCCCTGCGGCCTCGTTGCCCAGCGCCGAGAGCGTGAGGGGAATGCCGAGCATCACGATGTTGCCGTAGACCGAGCCGATCGCGAACACGACTCCGTCCTCGCGATCCTCGCGCCGCTCGCGCAGCAGGGCTGATAGCGCCAGCGCCGCGATCCAGGTGATTACCAGCGCGCCGTAATAGGCGCCCCACATCCGCCAGGGGCTGATCGACGGGAATTCCGAGACGACGATGGTGCGGAAGAGCAGGGCGGGGATGGCGATGCTGAAGGCGAATTCGGAGATGCCCTTGTGCGCGGTCTCGGAGACGAAGCGAAACAGCACCGCGGCATAGCCGGCCGCGATCAGGGCAAACACCGGCGCGACGATCAACACGATAGCCATGCGGCCCTCACCTTAAGGGGATATCCGCTGACCACCCCACACGCTTTTCGATGATGGCATATTGCCCCTGATTTGCCCGACGTGTCAAATTGATTTCGTAAAATCCGTAAATTCCGCGCCGGCCCCGCCGGCTACTTTGCATGGGGTTGTTTTCGAGGTTTTTGTTTTGGCAGTCGTGGCGCTCCCTCTCCCGATTGCGGGAGAGGGCTGGGGTGAGGGTGTTTCCGCAACGGGGCTCCCTCAATGTGGAAAGAGTCCCCACCCGGCGCTTCGCGATAGGACGTCGATCCAACCTAAGCCCCCTGGCCAGCCCGGTTTTGGGCTGACCCTTCTGTTGCATGGAGCGCACAGCATCCGGTTTTCGTTTCGCGGCTCGGTTGCCAAGGCGGAAGGCTTCACCCACTATTCCCACCGACTCGGAAAGATTGGGGGGATCATGCTGGCGTTTCGTTTCGAGAGGTTCCTGGCCGCCGCGATCTCCGCGATCGCCCTGGCCGTCATCGTCCAGCCCCGCGCAAGCTTCGCCTATACACCGGAGCAGCAGCAGGCCTGCACGCCCGATGCGATGCGGCTGTGCGGCGAGTTCGTTCCGAACGTCGATGCAATTACCGCCTGCATGATCCAGAAGAAGTCGCAGCTCTCGCCCCAGTGCCGGGCATTCTTCCGCGAGGGGCCGGAACCTGGCGAGGCGGCTACCGGCCAGCCCGTCAACCTCAAGCCGGTTGCGAAGAAGAAGACCTCGAGCAAGCCGGCCGCGAAGAAGACGACGGCGAGCAAGAAGCCGAAGAAATCCAAGGCCGACGAGACTTAGCAGGCTGTTGAAGAAGTCTTCGAGCGACGCGCGATAAATGGGATGTCGTCGCCATTAAGGAGGCAGATAGAGCTGGCTCCGCAAATTCGGACAGTAGCTTGAGTGGATTTTCTGCCTGAGAGCGGCGAGGCTTCTTGCCGCGAATCAGGAGCGAAGATGACGAAGAGGAGTCGCCGGACGCATTCTCCGGCATTCAAGGCAAAGGTGGCTTTGGCGGCCGTGAAGGGGGAGAAGACGTTGGCCGAGCTGGCGCAATTGTTTGATGTCCATCCGAACCAGATCACGACCTGGAAGACCCAACTCCTGGAAGGCGCCGCCGGAGTGTTTGGGCAGGACAACGGACCGGCCGAGGCGCCGGTCGATTTGAAGGCGTTACATGCCAAGATCGGCGAGCTTGCGTTGGAGAACGATTTTTTGTCCGGCGCGCTCACCAAGGCGGGCCTGCTGAGCGCAAAGCGATGATCGACCGCGACCATGATCTGTCTGTCGTGCGCCAGGCGAAGGTCCTGAACCTTGCCCGCAGTACGGTTTACTATGAACCTCGGCCGGTTTCGGCCGAGGACCTTGTCTTGATGCGCCGGCTCGATGAGCTGCACCTCGATTATCCCTTCGCAGGGGCGCGCATGCTGCGATCGCTGTTGCAGCGTGAGGGCATGCAGATTGGCCGCCGCCACGTCGCGACGCTGATGAAGCGCATGGGGATCGAGGCGATCTATCGCCGTCCGAACACGAGCAAGCCCGCACCGGGCCACAAGATCTACCCGTACCTATTGCGCGGATTGAAGATCGAGCGGCCGAACCAGGTCTGGGCAATGGACATCAGCTACATTCCGATGCGACGTGGATTCGTCTACCTCGCGGCGGTCGTCGATGTGTTCAGCCGACGGGTGTTGGTCCATCGCGTATCGATCACGATGGAGACGATATTCTGCGTCGAAGCGCTCCAGGAGGCGTTGGCGAAGCACGGCAGGCCCGAGATCTTCAACACGGATCAGGGTAGCCAGTTCACCAGCCTCGACTTCACCGGCGTGCTGCTGGACGCGAACATCGCCATCAGCATGGACGGCAAGGGTGCCTGGCGCGACAACGTGTTCGTCGAGCGGCTGTGGCGCACTGTCAAATACGAGGAAGTCTATCTGCGTGCTTACGACAGCGTGCTCGAGGCGCGAGCATCGATTTCCAAATATCTGGCGTTCTACAACCGAGGACGTCCTCACTCGAGCCTTGACGAACGCACGCCCGACGAGGCTTACTTCGGCGCGCAAACGATGGTGACGGCCGCATGATCGTCGCCAACGATTTTGCTGCGGCTCTGGTCGGGCTTACGCCCTCCCGACGCCACAGCAAAATCGTAAAGCCCCGCCTTCAGCATAACCCGGCAGGAATCCACTTAATTTTCGCGGGGCGCTGTCCAAACAACCGGGGCCAGCTCTGATTTCACCTTCGAGTGAGCCGTCATCCCGCAGTTCGGCCTAGCCATCACCGTTGGCTGGCTCCATTTCGTCGTTTCCCTGCCAGCCGAACTGGACGGCATCGCCGTCACAGGCTCCATGAATGCAGCCCGTGAGGCAATCGAAGGCGAACTCGCCGCCGTCGTCATCGAACAGGATGTAGGCGCCCGCCACGGCCATGTCGTAGCCTGGTGTCTCGACGACCCGCCATCTACCTCGGATGCTCATGCCGGTGCCGCCAGAAGCTTGGGCAGCCGGATCAGATTATAGGCCGCAAGCGCCAGGACGAAGACGGCATCCACCCGGTCGCGGCCTCGCAGCTTGACCTTGGCCAGGCCAGCGGAACTCTTGATCCAGCCGAAGACTTCTTCGATGCGTTTGCGGCAGCGTTGGCTGATGTCATAGCCGTCGTGACGCGTGGTACGCGCGTCGACCGCCGTCTTGCGCCGCTTGCCGGTCTTACTCAGATGTCCATTGATCGCGATATGCGGAGTAACCGATCTATCTCTCAGGTCATGCACGAACTGCGTGACGTCGTAGGCTTTGTCCGCCCCCAGAGTGACCCGCTTCGCACACCCGCGCCTGTCGATCATGGCAAGCGCAATCTCTCGTTCGGCGGTGCCAGTAGCTTGGCTCACTCCACCTAAAACCGCCAAACCATTGCGGTTCTCCATCAGCGCATGGCCCATATAGCAGAGTTTGGCCGGCTGGCCGTCGCCCTTTTTATAGAGCCTGGCCTCAGGATCGGTCGTGCTCTCATGGGTCTCGTTGGATCGCTTCTCCTTGTGGAAGCTGCGCTCGGCATTGCGTCCCGGACCGTCCTGATCTTTGTCGCTGCCATCCTTCCTCCGGAAGCTCTTGATCGAAGCCCAGGCTTCAATGAGCGTGCCGTCCACCGAGAAGTGATCGCTCGACAAAAGACGCTTCACCTTCGGCTGCGCCAAAAGCGCGTTCAAGAACTTGGCCGCAATCTCACCTTCAAGCAGCCGGTCGCGGTTCTTCGAGAAGGTTGAATGGTCCCAAACCGCATCGTCCACCCCAAGCCCGACGAACCAGCGGAACAGAAGATCGAACTCCATCCGTTCCATCAGATGCCTTTCCGAGCGAACCCCATAGAACGCCTGTAGGAGCATCGCCCGAAGCAGTTTCTCCGGTGCGATCGAGGGCCGACCGAAGTCCGTGTAGAGCTTGCCAAACTCCCCAGAAAGATCGCCCAGCGCCGCATTTGCCAGATCCCTGATCGCCCGCAGCGGGTGGTCGACGCGAACCCGAGCCTCCAGGTCAACATAACTGAACAGCGAGCCAGACCGTTCGTCACTTCCCCGCATCGTGCCACCCCAGCAAAATCCTGATCCTAGGGAATCACGATCCAAAACGCTTCGCCAGAGACTTCTTCAACAGCCTGTTAGAGCTCTCATCGGAAGCCAGCTGACATCGCAATAAAGGCTGCGCTCCCTCTCCCGCTTGCGGGAGAGGGTTGGGGTGAGGGTGTCTCCGCAATCGAGCCCCCGAGAGGAAAGACCCCCACCCGCCGCGCTCTTCGAGCGCAGCGACCTCCCCCGCAAGCGGGGGAGGTTACCGAGACTACGGCTCGCACCTCCAAAGTGGCGGGTTGAATCAAAATGACTCAGTGATGATGTGTGACGTCAGCTGAAGGACTCCTTTTGTTCACGCTCCGCCGCGAAGCCTTGCGGCAATTCCGCCCTCGGCCGACGGAAAAGAGCCGGGAATCGATTTACTCGGCCAGGTTGCGTTTCGCTGTTTGCCGAACGATTGCCCAGAAAACGCACGATTTGCGCTCGCGAACCGCTATTCATTGCGGTTCATGTCCTCGACGCCGCATGCAGTGTGACTCAAAAGCCAACACGCCTTGTTATTTCGTGGCCTTGGCGCAACTCCCGGTAAATTTTTCTTTCACGAATCAGCGCGCTGATTCATTTTCGGTACCTGGGGTCAATCTGGAGGCCAAGGGTATGAACGTTATTGTTTTTGCATCGCGTAAAGGCGGCTCGGGCAAGAGTACCCTTGCTGCTCATCTTGCCGCGCAGATCAAGGCGACAAAGCCTGTTCTGCTCGTCGATGCGGATCCGCAGGGCTCGCTCACGCTGTGGCACAAGCTGCGTGGCACCAACGAACCGCAGATCAAGGCCGCCGTGAACTCGGTCAGCGGCATCGTCTCCGCTGCCAAGCGCGACGGCTATGAATGGGTGTTGATCGACACGCCGCCGAATCTGTCGGCCGTGGTCGACGACGCGATCAAGAACGCAACCATGGTGGTCATTCCGGCGCGGCCTGGCGTGTTCGACGTCAACGCGGTGCAGGAAACCATCCAGATGTGCCGCGCCGCGCGCAAGCCCTACGCGGTCGTGCTCAACGGCGCACCCGCCCGCCGCGACGAAGCCGAAAGCCCGATCGTCACCATCGCCCGCGAGGCGCTCGCCAAGTTCCGCGCGCCGGTCTGGGGCGGCCAGATCACCAACCGCTCGGATCTCTTGATGGCGCTGAGCCACGGCGAGGGTGCACGGGAATATCAGGCGGAGAGCCGCGCCGCGCAGGAGATCGCAAGGCTGTGGGCCGCGATCGAGCGTTCGGTCAAGGCGATCCGTGGCACGGCGTCGGCATCCGGCGCAATGCACAAGCAGGCCGCGTAGTTTTTTTATTATTCATTTTCTGGGTACGAAAAACGCGCGGTTGGCCCGCGCGTTTTGCGTTTCAGGAGCCGGCAAGACCCTCATGGTGAGGAGCGCGGAACGCGCGTCTCGAACCATGAAGGCCCGGATATCGCCCGTGGCCCATCCTTCGAGACGCCGCTCCGCGGCTCCTCAGGATGAGGGGAGAGTGCTTGGCACAGGAGAGTTACGCCACCATCAGCATGTAGAACACGATCACCGGCGACAGCGTGAGGATCACCGACCAGATGCCGGCGGCCCAGAGGATGTCCTCGGTGGTAAAGCCCTGCTGCGCGGCGGCCTGATAACCAGGCGCCATATCATTTTGAGTATTCACTAAACGCCCCCGCGAGTTCTTCGCTTGTGGGGTCAAGTGATACTAGAAACGTTTTAACATCCGCCTCGCTGGTTCCCGTACAATTCGAACACGGACGCTACCGCCGATTAACTATCCTCGCGTCAGCCGGCGAGCCAGACGCGAAACAGCAGCACCGGCATCAGGCCGAGCATCACGGCCCAGAAGCCGAACGACGAGATCACCAGAAGTCCTTGCATGAGATCGGCGGGCGCGAAGTCTTCCGCGGCCGTCGGCCGGGTACGATGTCCCATGGTTTCCCCCTATGGATTGGTCCTTGGGAGAAACGATAGGGCGCGATGCGTAAACGAGCCGTGGATGCGCCATGCGGCGCCTGCGAAGGCCGCTCACGCGGGGTTAACCATGGACACGCTTCTTCCCCTCTCCCCTTGCGAGGGGAGAAGGGACAGCAGTGTGCGCGGGGAGAGGTGAAGGTTGCGCAGTCAACTGCATCTTGGCTCGCATCCACTAGAGCCATCCGTAGTGCCTCTGCCTGATGTCGTCGATCCGCTCCAATGCCGATGTCATGACGTCTTCGGTCAGGCCGATATCGCGCCGCAGCCAATCGGACATCGGAAATGTCTCTATTCGTCCATGCTCAGGTCTGCATGAAAGGCGCTGCCATGCGGCGGTCAGGGCGTGGAGCCACCGGCGCTTCTCCATCGGCCGATTTTTCCAACCTCCGCGCGATCTCTCTGTCGAGTGCAGCGGCAAGCTCGCTTCCGACCTCGACCATCGGCAGGCGCACCTCGGGACTGTCGATGAGGCCTGTTCGCCACAGCCAGTACTTGGCCGGCGCCGGGCTCGGTTCAGTGAACAACAGCCGCGTCAGCTCGGCCACCTCCCGCCAGCGCGCGAGCGCCGCATCGGCATTGCCGCGCTTCAGCTCGGCTTGGATCGCAGCAAAGGTCGCGGTCTCGATGTGGGCGGAGAGCAGGATGGCGCCGTCGGCGCCGTCACTCAGCGCCTCATGGGTCTGCGCATCTTCGCCCGTCAGCACACGAAAGTGATCCGGCTTGTCGCGGAGCAGCGCGATCGATTGCTCGCGGTTCGCGCCGCAATCCTTCAGGCCGACGATGTTGGGATGCTCGGCGAGGCGGAGCAGCGTCTGGTTCGTGAGATTGACCGAGGTGCGATACGGAATGTTGTAGAGCACGATCGGCCAGGCGGCGTGATCGGCGAGCGCCTCGAAATGCGCCAAGAGGCCGCGCTGCGATGGCCGCAGATAGTACGGGCTCGCGATCAGATAGCCGTCGATCGGCCAGTCCGCGGTCTCATCCAGGCTTTCCTTCAGCCGCGCGGTGTCCGCACCGGAGAGGCCAAGAACGATCGGAATGCTACGGCGGTGTGCGGCCAGTTCCTCGCGCACGATTGCGACGAGGCGCTCGAGCTCGGCGCCCTTCAGCGTCATGCCTTCGCCGGAGGTCGCGCCCAGGATGAAGCCGTCCACCGCGCGCACCTCCTGCGCGGCGTAGTGCCGCGTGAGCTGCCGCAGCGAGCGCTCATCGAGACGGCCGTCGCGAAACGGTGTCACCAGAGGCAGCCAGAGGCCCTGCAATTGTTGTCTCAGGTCGGTCATGTTCCATCTCCTTTTCAGTTGAGGTCTGAGACGGAGGGCACATGAAAAAACCCCGTCCAGACGGCGGGGTTTTCGGGATCGCGACGATGACGAAGGTCTAGCGCGCGCAAATATCCCTTGGCCCCGGATGGGGGCCTTTTTTCGAGGCGATCGCCTTCGAGAGGATTGCGCACGAATTCGTGATCATCGTGTGCAAATGATGCGGGGGATATGTGGAACTGTCAATACACGCGGAAAGCGAAGGCCGAATTGGCAGAAAAAAAGCCGGGCCCGAAAGAGCCCGGCTTAGGTATTGGCCACGTGAGGCCGACACAATCACCTTCCAAGAGGGATTACTGAACTCCCGCGCCACTGGAGGAGGGGGACAAATGCGCAACGCGAAGGCTCAGTGCGTACGCATTATGAGCTTGGCGAGAGCGTTGCAGCAACAGCCGAGGTCGCATGTCAGTCATGCGGAAATCAGGACGGCCAGCGCTGCGCCTTGCTCACCACGAAGTCGCGGAACACCTGCACGCGCGCGACCGTCTTCAACTCCTCAGGATAGACGAAATAGGTATCGAGTTGAATCGAGTCCGATTCGCCGAACAGCTGCACGAGGCGGCTCTGTTCCTCGACGAGGTAATCCGGCAGCGCCGCAATCCCGAGGCCCTGCTGACAGGCGCGCACGAGGCCAAGGATGTTGTTGACCTTGAAGTAAGCCTCGCGCGGACCCGAGCCGTTGCGCGCAGCTTCGACCAGCCAGTTGCGGTTCTGCAAATGCGGGGCGAAGTTGCCATCTGCGAGCGTGATGATGCGGTGAGCATCGAGCTCCTCGAGCGTGCGCGGCGTACCGAAACGCTTGATGTATTCCGGCGAGCAATAGGCATGGAAGCCCATCGCGAAAAGCTTGCGCTGGATGAGATCCGGCTGCGTCGGCTTGCGGGTGCGGATCGCAACATCCGCTTCGCGCATCGACAGGTCGAGCTCCTCGTCGGTCACGATCAGCGAAATGCGGATCTCCGGGTAGAGTGCTGTGAACTCGCCAAGCCGCGGGATCAGCCAGTTGATGCCGACGCCGGGCGTGGTGGTGATCTTGAGGTCGCCGCTCGGCCGCTCGCGGCTGTCGGTCAATTTGGCGCGCGCTGCCTGCAGCTGCATGAACACGTCATGCGCGGTGCGGAACAACAGGTCGCCCTGCTCGGTGAGGATCAGGCCGCGGGCATGGCGGTGGAAGAGCGAGACCGAGAGCTCCTGCTCCAGCGCCGAGACCTGGCGTGACACAGCCGACTGCGACAGGCCGAGCTGCTCGCCCGCATGCGTGAAGCTGCCCGCTTCCGCCGCCGCGTGAAATACTTTCAGCTTGTCCCAGTCCATATCGGTAAATCCGTCGCGTGTTCGAGGCATGGTCGTTATTCCGCTGCCGCGCGCTCGCTGGCGCGCAGGGCCAAGAAACGTTCGGCTTCGAGTGCGGCCATGCAGCCGAGGCCTGCGGCCGTGACGGCCTGGCGATAGGTTTCATCGGCGACGTCGCCGGCCGCGAACAGGCCGGGCACCGAGGTTGCGGTCGAGTTCGGGGCGACCTCGACATAGCCCGACGGTTTGAGTTTCACCTGGCCCTTCACGAGCTCGGTCGCCGGCGCGTGCCCGATGGCGATGAAGACGCCGTCGGCCTTCACGTTCGTGAGCGCGCCGGTCTTGACGTTCTTCAGGCGGACATGCGTGACCTTGTTCGGGTTCTCGATGCCGCAGATCTCGTCGACGGCTGAGTCCCAGATCACCTTGATCTTCGGGTGCTTGAACAGACGCTCCTGCAGGATGCGCTCGGCGCGGAAGTGATCGCGTCGATGCACGATGGTGACCTCCGAGGCATGGTTGGTCAGGTACAGCGCTTCCTCGACCGCGGTATTGCCGCCGCCGACCACCACGACTTCCTTGCCGCGGTAGAAAAAGCCGTCGCAGGTGGCGCAGGCCGACACGCCGCCGCCCTGGAATTTCCCTTCGGACGGCAGCCCGAGCCAGCGCGCTTGCGCGCCTGTGGCGAGGATCACGGTGTCGGCGAGATAGACGTCGCCGCTGTCGCAGGTGAGGCGGAAAGGCCGCTGAGCGGTCTCCAGCTTGGTGACGAGGTCGGTGACGATCTTGGTACCGACATGGACCGCCTGCTTCTCCATCTGCTCCATCAGCCAGGGGCCCTGGATCACGTCGGCAAAGCCCGGATAGTTCTCGACGTCGGTGGTGATGGTGAGCTGGCCGCCCGGCTGGATGCCCTGGATCAGGATCGGCTCGAGCATCGCACGCGCGGCGTAGATCGCCGCGGTGTAGCCGGCGGGGCCGGAGCCGATGATGACGACCTTGGCATGGATGGGCGCGCGCATGTGGACCGGTGCCTCTCTCTTGGGGGAGTTGCAGCGCGGGCGCGGATAGTGCCTGGGAAGGCGCCGCGGAGGCGCTGAAATGTCAGTGCTAATCTAAGCCTTCTGGCGAGCTATGCAAGAATTGCAGCCCATGTCGGCGGATTTTTCCCCCCGGGAACAAAAGATCGTTGCGCTGCACGCGCAATAAAATTGCGCATCTTGGCGGGACTGGTTATGAGGATTGCGACGAACCCACCCGATACCGCAGATAAGGCCAGGAGTTCCAATCACGTGTCGCGGAACCTAGACGAGATCGACCTCAAAATTCTCGCCGAAATCCAGGCTGACGGCCGAATCACCAATGTCGAGCTGGCCAAGCGTGTCGGCATTTCGCCGCCGCCCTGCCTGCGTCGTGTCCGGGCGCTGGAGGAGGAGGGTTACATCCACGGTTATCGCGGGCTGCTCGATTCGCGAAAGCTCGGCTTCGACGTCACGGTGTTCGCTGCCGTTCATCTGTCGAGCCAGGCGGAGGCGGATTTGCGCGCCTTCGAGGAGTTCGTGCGTGCCGAACCGCTGGTACGCGAATGCTGGATGCTGTCGGGTGAGGTCGACTTCATCCTGAAATGCGTCGCGCCTGACATGGCGACGTTCCAGGATTTCGTCACCCACCTGACCGCGGCGCCCCATGTGCGCAACGTGCGTACGTCATTGGTGCTGCACAATTCGAAATACGAAGCCGCCGTGCCGCTCGAGGTGAAGGGACGGCGCTGACGCAAGTCTCATCCGCGCCGCATCGCGTCCACGCTGATCGGACCGCCGCCGGTGGCTGCAAGATAAAGGCAGGCAAAGCAGAACAGGATCGCCAGCGTCCCCTCGTTTACGAGGGGAAAGAAGCTATGCGGCAGATGCTCGATGAAATAGGCGAACGCCATCTCGCCCGACAGGACGAAGGCGACGAGGCGCGTGAACAGGCCCAGCATCAGCAGGCCGCCGAACACCAGCTCGATCATGCCGGCGATGCCCCAGAGCGACAGCGGCGTAACATCGGCGAACATCTCGACCGGCGGAAACTTGAACAGTTTTGCCACGCCGAACTGGAACAGCAGAAGTCCGGTGATGAAGCGGAACAGGCTGAGCAGATAGGGCTGGCTCTGCGCGGCGATACGATCGACGTCCATCGTGTCCTCCCTTGATGCAGCCAAGAGAGCATGACGGAGGACGTCGTCGTTCACAATTGCGGCCGTTCACAATCGCGCAACGACCCAGAGACAAAAAAGCCGCGCTTGCCGCGCGGCTTTTCCATTCGGTACCGCGGCACGGATTACCGCCACTCGACCTTGGTGATCTCGTACGCCTTGGCGCCGCCGGGTGCATTGACCTCGACGGTCGACCCTTTTTTCTTGCCGATCAGCGCGCGCGCGAGCGGTGAGGTGATGGAGATGCGGCCCTTCTTGGCGTCGGCCTCGACCTCGCCGACGATCTGCCACACCGTCTTCTTCTCGGTGTCCTCGTCGACCAGCGTCACGGTGGCGCCGAATTTGATGGTGTCGCCGGAGAGCTTGGAGATGTCGATGATGTCGGCGCGCGCGAGCTTGTCCTCGAGCTCGGCGATGCGGCCTTCATTGTGGGACTGTTCTTCCTTCGCGGCGTGATATTCCGCGTTCTCCGACAGGTCTCCGTGCGAGCGCGCCTCGGCGATATGCTCGATGATCCGCGGACGGTCCACCGACTGGCGATGCTTCAATTCTTCCCCGAGCGCGGTAAATCCGGCCGAAGTCATCGGAACCTTTTCCATCTCTTCTCTCGTCCTTCGGCTGCACGCCCCACAAAACAGAGGGCGCGGCAACCTTGATTCGTCGATATTTCCGGGGCTGAACACGCGGCCACCGGAACGTTATGTGGGGCTGGCGCCGGAACAGAACAACCACAATGGCCGGACAGTTCCTCCGGCCATTGTGGCTTCATTGCCAATCACTTAGCGAGGGCCTAGCCCCCGCTAGCGATCAGGTTTCCGAAAAGTAGCTCTGCAGGGTACGAACCTCAAGGTCTCCGCCCAGATAAGCGCGGATGCCCTGCGCGGCCGCCACGGCCCCGGAAAGAGTGGTGTAATACGGCACTTTATGCAAGAGGGCCGCGCGCCGCAGCGAACGGCTGTCGGCGAGCGCCTGCGGACCTTCCGTGGTGTTGAAGACGAGCTGGATGTCGCCATTGGTGATGGCGTCGACGATGTGAGGCCGGCCCTCCAGCACCTTGTTTACCTTCTCGGTCGGAATGCCCTGGTCGGCCAGGAAGCGCTGGGTGCCCGACGTCGCCAGCACCTTGAAGCCGACGGACTGCAACAGCCGCACCGCGTCCGCGATGCGGTTCTTGTCGCTGTCGCGCACCGAGACGAACACCGTGCCCTTGCGCGGCACCCGCGTGCCGCCGCCGAGCTGGCTCTTGGCGAATGCGACCTCGAAGGAGCGGTCGATGCCCATGACCTCGCCGGTCGAGCGCATCTCGGGGCCGAGCACCGTGTCGACGCCGGGGAAGCGGGCGAAGGGGAACACCGATTCCTTGACGCCGACATGCTTGAGCTGGGCCTTCTTCAGCTTGAAGTCGGCGAGCTTCTCGCCGGCCATGACGCGGGCGGCAATCTTGGCGACCGGCATGCCGCTCACCTTGGCGACAAACGGCACCGTGCGCGAGGCGCGCGGATTGACCTCGAGCACGTAGATCTCGCCGTCCTTGATGGCATATTGCACGTTCATCAGGCCGACGACATCGAGGCCGAGCGCGAGCTCGCGGGTCTGCCGCTCCAGCTCCTCGATCGTCTGGGCATCGAGCGAGTAGGGCGGGAGCGAGCAAGCGGAGTCGCCGGAGTGGATGCCGGCTTCCTCGATGTGCTCCATGATTCCGACGATGAAGACGTCCTTGCCGTCGCAGAGGCAGTCGACGTCGACCTCGGTGGCATCAGAGAGATAGCGGTCGAACAGCAGTGGGTTCTTGCCGAGCACGGTGTTGATCTGCCCGGTCTTGTCGTTGGGGTAGCGCGCCTTGACGTCGGCGGGGACGAGCTCCGGCAGCGTGCCGAGCAGATAGTCGTTGAGCTGGTTCTCCTCGCGGATGATCTGCATCGCGCGGCCGCCGAGCACGTAGGACGGACGCACCACCAGCGGCAGCCCGAGATCGGCGGCGACGAGCCGTGCCTGCTCGACCGAATAGGCAATGCCGTTCTTCGGCTGCTTGAGACGAAGTTTGTCGAGCACGCGCTTGAAGCGGTCGCGGTCTTCGGCGAGATCGATCGCGTCGGGCGAGGTGCCGAGGATCGGCACTTCGGCGGCCTCGAGCGCACGCGCGAGCTTCAGCGGGGTCTGGCCGCCGAACTGCACGATCACGCCATGCAGCGTGCCCTTGCTGCGCTCGGTCGCGATGATCTCCAGCACGTCCTCGGCCGTTAGCGGCTCGAAATAAAGCCTGTCGGCGGTATCGTAGTCGGTCGACACCGTCTCCGGGTTGCAGTTGACCATGATGGATTCGTAGCCGGCGTCATGCAGCGCGAAGCAGGCGTGACAGCAGCAATAGTCGAACTCGATGCCCTGGCCGATGCGGTTCGGACCGCCGCCGAGGATGATGACCTTCTTCCGGTCCGACGGCTCGCTTTCGTCCGCAACTGCGCCCGCGAACGGCGCCTCATAGGTCGAGTACATGTAGGCGGTGGGCGAGGCGAACTCGGCGGCGCAGGTGTCGATGCGCTTGAACACCGGGCGGACGCCGAGCGCATGGCGCTTCGCCGTCACATCGGCCTCCGTGCTCTCCGAGAGCACCGCGAGCCGCGCGTCCGAAAAGCCCATGGCCTTCAGCGTGCGCATGCCGAAGGCATTTTGCGGCAGGCCGTTTTTGCGGACCTTGTCCTCCATGTCGACGATGCAGCGCATCTCGGCGAGGAACCAGGGGTCGATCTTGCAGGAGTTGAAGATCTCCTCGTTGGACCAGCCGAGCCGCATCGCCTGCGCGACCTGGAGCAGCCGGTTCGGCGTCGGCGTGCCGAGTGCGGCGCGGATCGCGTTCTTGTCGTCGCCCTGGCCGAGGCCCTCGATCTCGATCTCATCGAGACCGGTCAGCCCGGTCTCGAGCCCGCGGAGCGCCTTTTGCAGGCTTTCCTGGAAGGTGCGGCCGATCGCCATGACCTCGCCGACCGACTTCATCGAGGTCGTCAGCGTGTGGGAGGCGCCGGGGAACTTCTCGAAGGCGAAACGCGGGATCTTGGTCACCACGTAGTCGATGGTCGGCTCGAACGAGGCCGGCGTCGCGCCGCCGGTGATGTCGTTGGCGATCTCGTCCAGCGTGTAGCCGATCGCGAGCTTGGCTGCGACCTTGGCGATCGGGAAGCCCGTCGCTTTCGACGCCAATGCCGAAGAGCGAGAAACACGCGGGTTCATCTCGATCACGACCATGCGGCCGTCGGCCGGATTGATGCCGAACTGCACGTTCGAGCCGCCGGTCTCGACCCCGATCTCGCGCAGCACCGCCAGCGAGGCGTCGCGCATGATCTGGTATTCCTTGTCGGTCAGCGTCAGCGCGGGCGCCACCGTGATGGAGTCGCCGGTGTGCACGCCCATCGGATCGAAATTCTCGATCGAGCAGACGATGATGCAATTGTCCTTCTTGTCGCGCACCACCTCCATCTCGAACTCTTTCCAGCCGAGAACGGATTCCTCGATCAGGACCTCGTTGGTGGGGGAGGCATCGAGGCCGCGCTCGATGATGTCGAGGAACTCTTCCTTGTTGTAGGCGATGCCGCCGCCAGTCCCGCCCAGCGTAAAGGAGGGCCGGATGATCGCGGGCAGTCCGATCTCGGACAGCGCCATCATCGCCTGGCCCAGCGCATATTCCTGGTAGCGCTTGCGACGCTCGTTCTCGCCGAGCGCCCACTGCTGGTCGAGTTTTTCCACGGCTTCGCCGGACAGCTTCTCGCGCTCGGCGAGATATTTGTCGCGGAAGGACTTCTTCAGCTCGGAGGCGTTGGCAAGCCGCGACTTCGGTGTCTGCAGCCCGATCTTCTCCATGGCGTTGCGGAAAAGCTGGCGATCCTCGGCCTTGTCGATGGCGTCAGCGGTCGCGCCGATCATCTCGACGCCGAACTTTTCGAGCGTGCCCTGCCGGCGCAGCGACAGCGCGCAGTTCAGCGCGGTCTGGCCGCCCATGGTCGGCAGCAGCGCGAAGCCGCCGGGAATGACGTGACGTTCCTTCTCGATGATTTTTGCGACGATCTCGGGCGTGATCGGCTCGATATAGGTCGCATCGGCCAATTCCGGGTCGGTCATGATGGTGGCCGGGTTGGAATTGACGAGGACGATGCGATAGCCCTCTTCCTTCAGGGTCTTGCAGGCCTGGGTGCCCGAATAGTCGAACTCGCAGGCCTGGCCGATCACGATGGGACCGGCGCCGATGATCAGGATGGTCGAGATGTCGGTTCGTTTGGGCATCACCGCTCGCGGGCTGGATTTTGGGCACAAAAAAAGGGCGCGCTTTGCCGCGCGTCCCCTTTAGCCGAGAGCGCGGGTTTCCCTCGCGCGCGGGTGGGTCTTAGACCAGTTTTCGGGGCGGCGAAACCCCGAAAAATGCCCATCAACCGGCAATTTTCACGGGTTTTGGCCGCGCCTGCCAGCCCCTGGCAAGATGCACCAGAAGCGAGGCCGCAACGCTCGATCCGCCGACCCAGCCGAGGTCGGTCGGTGAGAGTGCGGCAAGCACCGCGCCGCCCAGGGCCCCGCCGATGGCGAAGCCGAGATACATGGCGGAGGCGTTGAGCGAGAGCGCGATCATCGAGGCCTGCGGCTCGATCCGGATGATGCTGGCGATCTGGGCCGGATAGAACGCCCAGCCCGAAATGCCCCAGAGGAAGATCGCGCCCAGCACCGCGTAATGCGCCTGTCCCGGCATCAGCTTCAACACCAGCGAATGCAGGATCAGCGCCGTCGCCATGCCCGCAAGCCCGAGCGCTGCGGTGGTGAGCGTGCCGAGCCGGTCGGCCAGAACGCCGCCGAGCATGTTCCCGATCGCGGCCGCGCCGCCGAACACCAGCAATGCGAGGCTGATCTGGGAGGCATCGAAGCCAAGGCCGCGCAATGGGACCGCGAAGTAGGTGAACACGGTGAAGCCGCCGAGCGCCCATAGAATTGTGATCAGAAGCGCAATCAAGACGTTGCTGTGCCGTGCCACCGCCAGCCGTTCGCTGAGCGAAGCGGTGTTGCGCGGCAGGCCGCGGGGCAGGCCGAACAGCAGGCCAGCGAGCGCGACGGCGCCGAGCAGGGCGACCATGGCGAAGGTCGCGCGCCAGCCGAGCAGGCTGCCGACGAGATTGCCGACGGGAACGCCAACAACGGTCGCGACCGTGAGGCCTGAGGTGACCAGCGCCACCGCGCGGCCGCGCCGTTCGGGCGATGCGATCGCCACGGACACCGCCAGCGCCGTCGGCATGCAGAGCCCGGCGCCCAGCGCCATCAGCATCCGCGAGGCCAGCAGCAGGGGGTAGTTGGATGCCGCCACCGCAGCGAGATTTCCGGCGATGAAGGTCGATAGCGCCAGTGCCAGCACGGTGCGGCGGTCGATGTTGTTCAGCGTCACCGCCAGGATCGGCGAGCCAACCGCATAGGTGAGGGCGTAAGCGGTGACCAACTGGCCGGCTGCCGAGACCGAAATCGAAAGGTCAGTGGCAATCGATGGCAAAAGTCCTGCAATGACAAAGCCTTCCGTGCCGATCGCGAACGCCGCAAGGGCCAGCCAGAATACGCTCATTGGACAACATCCCTATGTTCAACATTTATTGAACTATTGAATGCGCAGGTGGGAGGAGTCAATTGATTCAAGAACTATTGAACATTGGGGCCGCTTCGCTATGATTCTCAGGTCATGAGCCGCACACCTCTCCACCCTACCCGCGAGCAGATCGAGCTGCCGATGGTTCTGGATTGCCTCAGCGATCCGATCCGGCTGGCGATCATCTACCAACTAGCCCAGCAGGAACGCGTCAGCAGTGAACTCTGCTGCGGCGACTTCAGCGGCCTCGGGGCCAAGTCGAATCTCGCCTACCACTTCGCCAAGTTGCGCGAATGCGGCCTGATGCAGACGCGCGTGGCCGGCACCAACCGCTTCATGCGGCTCCGCCGCGAGGATCTGGACACGCGTTTCCCGGGCCTGCTCGACGCCGTGATCAACTCGGCAGCTAAAGATGCCGACCGGCTGCAGCTGCCTTCTGCGTGCGAAGTGGTGGAAGCGGATTGAGGTTTTGGGCGGGGCAGTCCGTCTTCGCTTTCGCTCCGCTCCAGCTACGCTTCGCCCCTGCGGGCCTTGCGTTGCTGCGCCACGCGTAGCCCCGCAGGGGCGAAGCGTGGAGACCCGGCCTGGATTTGAACCAGGATAAAGAGCGATGCACCGCCCTCGCGTTGACGCTTCCGCCACCGGGCCGACTGGATCATTACCGATCGCAGTCGGGCAGGCTACCTCCACTCCCTGTTAACCCTAACCGCGCGCAAAGGGCGGGCGCGCGATGAAGGTCATGCGCCAGCGGTTGTGGCCGATATTGGTGTGCGCGCGCTGCACCGAAAATCCCGCCGCCGTAAGCTTTGCGGTGATCTCGTCCTCGCTGTAGCGCTGGAGTCCGATGCGCGAGCGCAGGTGGCGGTAGTCGGACAGCGCGGTCGAGACCAGTCCGACCAGCGCATCCCTCAGAAAGCCGTGACGCGCGCCAAAGCTGAGCAGCGCCATCACGTCCCTGAACATGCCGACCTCGGGCTGGAGGATATCGCCGAGCACCAGCTTGCCTGAAGGTTTCAGGAGCCGGCGGATCACGATGAGTGCGGAGTCCAGCTCCTGCGGCGTCATATATTGGACCACCGAGTTCACCACCACGAGGTCGATGGACTGTTCGGCCATCTTGCGCACGTCTTCAAGCGAGCGGACGCGGATCTTGGTGTTCGGCGCAAAGCGCGCGATCAGCCGGCCACGCACGCCCGGCGCGGGCTCCGCCAGGATCAGCTTGCCGCAGGCATTCGCCACCGCGCCCGCCGACAGCGCCTCGCCGCAGGCATAGTCCAGCACCGTCGCGTCGGGCGAGGAGATATAGCCGATGATGTCCCGCGCGATGATCTGGAAGTGCAAATCACGATGCAGCTTGCTGACATAGATCGTGTGCGTGGAGTCGTAATAGTCGATCCAATCGTCCATGGTCTTCGAAGGTCCCGGCAAAGCGGTTCCGGTGGGAGGAACCGGCGCTGCTCGCCTGCGTTAGGGGTGCGACGGCGCGCCGTCAATGTCCGCGTCCTAACAGGAAGGTCTCCCGTGAGCAAAAAGCCTGATAACCACAAGATCTCATCCGATCTCGACACCCCGACCGATCTGGCGCCCGGCTCGGTCGACAAGGTTTCGGCAGCGCTCAACGTGCTGCTTGCCGACGCCTTTGCGCTGTACCTGAAGACCAAGAATTTCCACTGGCACGTCAGCGGCCGGCACTTCCGCGATTATCATCTGCTGCTGGACGAGCAGTCGGAAGCGATCTTCGCCACCACCGACCAGCTCGCCGAGCGCGTCCGCAAGATCGGCGGCGCCACGCTGAAGTCGATCGGCCAGGTCGCCAGGCTCAAGACCATCAAGGACAATGACGAGGATTACGTCCCGCCGCGCGAGATGCTGCATGAGCTGATGCAGGACAACAAGCACGTCGCAGCCGCGATGCGCAAAGCCCACGAGGTGTGCGACGAAGCCGGCGATGTCGCCAGTGCGAGCCTGCTCGAGGTCTTCATCGACGAGACCGAGCGCCGGACCTGGTTCCTGTTCGAGGCCTCGCGTCAGGAAGGCAGCAACGCGGCGTAGGCGTACTCCGCCGCAACAAAGCCGTTTCAACGCCGTGCCACTGCACGGTGGAAAATGGTGGGCGCGCGTCGGCCAGCTAGGCTCTAGGTCTATTGGCCAAGGGCCATCCAGCTTCGATAGAGCATGTAGATCGCGACGGCGAAGATCAGCGCGGCGAAGACGTTGTTGAGCGCGCCTCTCTTGCCGGCGAGATGCTTGGCCAGCCGCGCGCCGAGCAGGCCGCCAACGGCGCCCCCCGCAAGGAAAACGATCGCGAGCCTCCAGTCGACCAGGCCGGAGAAAGCGTAGTTGGTCGCGGTGGTGAGCCCAAAGGCCGTGACCGAGACGAGCGAGGAGGCGATGGCGTTGAGGATCGGCATCCCGGTCGCCAGCATCAGGGCGGGCACGATCAGGAAGCCGCCGCCGATTCCGAAGAAGCCCGACAGGGCACCGGTCACAAGGCCGAGGCCCAGGAGCGCCGGGAAATTGTCGCGACCGAGCCTCACGGCAAAATCGCCATCGCCCGCGCGTTTGCGCAGCATCAATGCTCCGACGACGAGCATCAACAGCGCGAAGATCAGCAGCAGTCTCTGGCCGTCGAGCATCTTGCCGAGTGTCGAGCCGCCGAGCGCGCCCACAATGCCCGCCACCGCAAAGACGCTCGCGCATGGCCATTTCACATTGCCCGCTTTGGCATGGTTCGCCAGATTGATCCCCGCATTCGCCGCCACCGCGATCGCGCTCGTTCCGATCGCGAGATGCGGGTTAGCGACACCGACGAGATAGACCATCAGCGGGACGGCCAGGATCGATCCGCCGCCACCGACAAGCCCAAGTGAGAAGCCGACGAGTGAGCCGGAGAGCGAACCGAGCGTCATTCGCGCCAGCGAGAGCGCAACCATAATTCATGCTCCAGGAGATTCCCCACGCATCAGTGCGGGAGACACGCTGCCACTATTCTTGTGCGCTACAGCACGTTGAGCGGCACCTTGAGGAAGCGCTTTCCGCTGGGGTCGGGGGAAGGAAGCTGGCCGGCCTTCATATTGACCTGCAGTGACGGGATGATGAGCCTCGGCATCTCCAGCGTCCGGTCGCGTGCCTCGCGCGCGGCCACGAACTCCTCCTCCGAGATGCCGTCGCGGGCATGGATGTTGTGGGCGCGCTGCTCGGCGACCGTGGTTTCCCAACGGATATCGCGGCCATTCGGACCGTAATCATGGCACATGAACAGGCGGGTCTGATCTGGCAGCGACAGGATCCGCCGGATCGAGCGGTAAAGGCTGCGAGCGTCGCCGCCCGGAAAATCCGCGCGCGCCGAGCCGCCATCGGGCATGAACAGCGTGTCGCCGACGAAGGCGGCATCGCCAATGACATGTGTCACGCAGGCCGGCGTATGGCCGGGCGTGTGCAGGGCAACCGCCGTCATCACGCCGATCCGGTAGCTGTCGCCATCCCCAAACAGCCGGTCGAACTGACTGCCATCGCGCTGGAATTCGGTGCCCTCGTTGAACACCTTGCCGAAGGTCTCCTGCACCACGGTGATGTTTTCGCCGATGCCGATCTTGCCTCCGAGCTTGCCCTGGATGTAGGGCGCGGCCGAGAGGTGATCGGCATGAACGTGGGTCTCAATCAGCCACTCGAGCGTGAGGCCGTTCTGCAAAACGAAGTCGATGATCGCATCGGCAGAGTGATAGGAGATGCGCCCGGCGGCGTAGTCGATGTCCATGACGGAATCGATGATGGCGCAGGCTTTGGAGCCGGGATCCCTGACCACATAGCTGACGGTATTGGTTGCCGGATCAAAGAACGGGGTGATCACCGGCTTCACCGATGGATCGACCGCAGCGGGAAGATCTGACATTGGGAACTCCGTTACTCGTAGGATGGCGTCGCTAGCGTCGGTTGCCGCTCCGCGAGCGCGCGGGCAGCGGCCATGCCGACCATCATCGCGATCACGAACAGGACCGAAACCAAAGTGCCGTAGCCGAGCGCCACGAAGGCGGGGCCCGGACAGAAGCCGGCGAGACCCCAGCCGACGCCGAAAATCGCCGGCCCGACGATGACGCGCGGATCGAGATCGTTCCTGGCCGGCAGATGGAAGGTGTCGCCGAGCAGCGGCCGTTGCCGCTTCAGGACCAGGCGGAAGCCGATGAAAGCGGTGGCGACGGCACCCAGCATCACGAACATCAGGCTCGGGTCCCACGATCCCGCGAGATCGAGGAAATTGAGAACCTTCGCGGGATTCGACATGCCAGAGATCAAGAGTCCGACTCCGAATATCAGGCCGATGGCAAATTGAATCAGGACGGACATGGCAGGCCTCACACGAGATGCCGGACGACGAAGGTCGTCACGAAGCCGGTGGTCATGAACACGAGGGTGGCGACAATCGAGCGGGTCGACAGGCGAGATATGCCGCAGACGCCGTGCCCGGAGGTGCAGCCACTTCCCCACACCGAGCCAAAGCCGACCAGCACGCCGGCAACAGCCAGCAGCACGCCGCCGGTCTCGATGGCCTGCGGTGGAAACTCGCCGGTGACAAGGCGCGCAAGCGCGGGCGCGGCGATGAGCCCGGCGATGAAGGCGAAGCGGCCCGCGGTTGCGTTATCGCCGAAGGGCGGCAGCAGGCGCGCGGCGATGCCGCTGACGCCGGCGATCCGACCGCTGACAGCCATCAGCATCACCGCGGAAAGTCCGATCAGGACCCCGCCCGCAAGCGAGGCCAGCGGTGTGAAAATAGTCGGCATGGGGTGCTCCTTAGAAACTATAGTTGATTATTATATTCGAATATTCTAAATTATCAAGCATGAAGAATCACAACAAGCGCAAGGTTCCCGAAACCGCAGCAGTGGCCCTCGAAGAGAAGGCCGAGGAGGCATCGCGCCTGCTCACCGCGATGGCGAACGCAAAGCGGTTGATGGTGCTCTGCAACCTTCTCGACGGGGAGCGGTCGGTCGGCGATCTCGCCGACCTTGTCGGGCTGTCCTCGGCCGCATTGTCGCAGCATCTCGGCAAGATGCGCGCGCTGGATCTGGTCACGACAAGGCGGGACGGACAGACGATTTATTACCGGCTCGCCAGCCCTGAAGTTCGCGAAGTGCTGCAGACGCTCTATCGGTTGTACTGCGCCTGAGCACGGTGCTGAAACGGCGCTAGGGACGTTGCCACAGCCGCAGCAGCGGCCCGTGCTTGCCCATCACCGGATCGCTCGGCGGCAGCTCGACCTTCGGAATCGTCTTCAGCGCCTTGGCGTGGTTCTCCGGCGTTGGGCGCGTGACCTCCATCTTCGATCCGGGCGGATAGGCGCCGATCACGCAAAAATCGTCGCTTGCGCTGATGCATTGGTGCCCCGTGCCAGCGGGGAGGATCGCAACGTCGCCGGCCTTGATGTCGAGCTGCTGGCCGTGATCGCCGCCGAAGCGCACGCGGGCGTGGCCGCGTGCGACGCCGAGCACCTCATGCACGGTCGAGTGATAATGCGGATAATCGTAGACGCCGTTGCGCCAGGTGCCACCCCAGCTGTTCGCCGCGAACAGGCCTTCGATGGTTTCTTCGGGACGCTTCGGATCGAGCTTGACCGCGCCCTGATAGACCAGGAACGGCAGGATGTTGTTCGGCACGAGACCGTCGTCTTCGAAGACGATCTCGAGCGGCTCGGCATTGTCGTGGACGACGGACATGGCGGGCTCCTGCATCAGGATAGCAGGGTTCAACGAGGCATGTCAGTCGACGTTCCCCGTCATTCCGGGGCGACGCGCAGCGTCGAGCCCGGAATGACAAAAATGCCCGGGGCGAGCCCGGGCATGACGTCGTGGCAGTGATTGCGTGAAACCTTACGCCCGCTTCCTCTCGCGCATCAGATCGGCAAAGCGCTGGAACAGATAGTGCGAGTCGCGCGGGCCGGGCGAAGCCTCGGGGTGATATTGCACCGAGAACACCGGCTTGCCGTCGAGCTGGATGCCGCAATTGGAGCCGTCGAACAGCGACACGTGCGTCTGCGTCGCGCCCTTGGGCAGCGTCTTCTCGTCAACGGCAAAGCCGTGGTTCATCGAGGTGATCTCGACCTTGCCGGTGGTCTCGTCCTTCACGGGATGGTTGGCGCCGTGATGGCCCTGATGCATCTTCTTGGTCTTGGCGCCGACGGCGAGGCCGAGCATCTGGTGGCCGAGGCAGATGCCAAATGTCGGCGTGCCGGATTTGATCACTTCCTTGATCACCGGCACGGCATATTTGCCGGTCGCAGCCGGATCGCCCGGGCCGTTCGACAGGAACACGCCATCCGGCTTCATCGCCAGGATGTCATCGGCCGACGTCGTCGCCGGCACCACCGTCACCTTGCAGCCGACGCCGGCGAGCAGGCGCAGGATGTTGCGCTTGATGCCGTAGTCGATGGCGACGACGTTGTACGCAGGATTCTCCTGGCGGCTGAAACCTTTATTCCATTCCCAGGGCATCTCGTCCCAGGTGAAGCGCTGACCCGAGGTGACCATCGGCACGAGATCCATGCCCTCGAGGCCGGGCCATTCGCGCGCCTCTTCCTTCAGGCCGTGCAGGTCGAACTCGCCGTTCTTCGCGTGAGCGATCACGGCGTTCGGCATGCCCTTGGTGCGGATCAGCGCGGTCAGCGCGCGCGTGTCGATGCCGGAGAGGCCGATGATGCCGCGCGCCTTCAGCCACTGGTCGAGATGGCGGGTGGCGCGGTAGTTCGAGGGATCGGTGATGGCGGTGCGCAGGATCACGCCGCGCGCGCCGGGCGTCGCGGCCATGTTCACCGTCTCGATGTCTTCCTCGTTGGTCCCGACATTGCCGATATGCGGGAAGGTGAAGGTGATGAGCTGCCCGGCATAGGAGGGATCGGTCAGGATCTCCTCATACCCGGTCATCGCGGTGTTGAAGCAGACCTCGCCGACGGCGTGTCCTTCGGCGCCGAGGCCAAAGCCTTCGAGCACCGTGCCATCGGCAAGCACGAGGAGCGCGGTCGGTTTGTGGTCCGGCCAGGCGGGATCGTTTTCGGATTGTGTCATGAGCCCGCTACATAGTCCGGCGCGGCGCTGCCGTCAAAGCGGAGAAGCGCGGATTCACATGCGTTTTTGCATATTTGACAGGCCTCTTCGGGCACTTAAGCTGGAATCGACAATTTCCGGCAAATTCGGGGGCTTGCGAGGCAATAATGAACCAGACCACTCCGCTTCTGCTGGTTCCTGGACTGGCGTCCTCGCACCGCATCTACGCCCCTGTCATTCCCGCGCTGTGGCGGTTCGGCCCCGTGATGGTTGCCAACCATATCCGCGACGACAGCATGGCGGCGATCGCCCGGCGTATCCTTTCCGAGGCGCCGCCGCGCTTTGCACTCGCCGGCCATTCCATGGGCGGCTACGTCGCCTTCGAGATCATGCGGCAGGCGCCGGAGCGGGTGGCAAAGCTCGCGCTGATCAATACGCAGGCGCGACCCGATACGCCGGAGGCGACCGCACGCCGCCGTGCGCACATGGCGCGCGCCGAGCGCGGCGAGCTTCGCGCCGTGCGCGAGGAGATGTTTCCGGAGCTGGTGCATCCATCGCGGCGCCATGATGCGAACCTGCTGCGGCTCGTGCATGCGCAGGACGAGGACGTCGGCGTCGAGGGCTATCTCCGGCAGCAGACCGCGATCATCGCGCGTGTCGATTCGCGCCCCATGCTGGCGACGATCGAATGTCCGACGCTGGTGCTGACGGGCGACGCCGACAACACCATCCCGAACGCGCTCTCGAAGGAGATGGCCGAGGGCATCGCCGGCGCCAGGCTCGTGATCCTCAGGGAGTGCGGGCACCTGCCCCAGCCCGAGCAGCCCGAGGCGACCGCCGCGGCGCTCTCGGAATGGCTGAGGAACTGAGTTGTGTACGGCCTGCGAACGGCCTAGATCAGGCACAATACATCGAAAGGATCAGGACCATGATGCGCGACGACATCAACGCTGCGGTGAAAGAGGCCATGAAGGCCAAGGACGAGCGCAAGCTCGGCACGCTGCGCATGGTCAATTCGACCATCAAGAACGCCGATATCGAGGCGCGCGGCAACGGCAAGCCGCCGCTTAGCGATGCCGAATTGCTCGGCGTGCTCCAGAAGATGATCAAGCAGCGTCAGGAGGCGGTCGAGCTTTACGAGAAGGGCGGCCGCGTCGAACTCGCCGCGCAGGAGCGCGAGGAGATCACCGTCATCTCGGCCTATCTGCCCAAGCAGATGTCCGACGACGACGTGAAGAAGGCGATTTCCGATGCGATCGCCGAGAGCGGCGCCGCCGGCATGAAGGACATGGGCAAGGTGATCGCGGCGCTGAAGGCGAAGTACACCGGGCAGATGGATTTCGCGAAGGCCAGTGGTTTGGTGAAGGCGGCGCTGACGGGCTAGCCCTTTTACCCTCTCCCCTTGCGGGAGAGGGTGGCTTTGCGAAGCGAAGCCGGGTGAGGGGTCTCTCTCCGCGAATGAAGCTGCCGCAACGAATGCGCGGATAGAACCCCTCATCCGGCGCTTCGCGCCACCTTCTCCCGCAAGGGGAGAAGGGACACCTTTGATGCGGCCTCGATCCGTCCTAGTTTCTCCTTACACAAATCGGGAGGCAACCGATGACCAGCGCGATCAAGCCGTTCCGCATCGCTATCAGCGATGACATCCTCACCGACCTCAAATCGCGCCTTGCGCGCACGCGCTGGCCGGAGGCGGAGCTGGTCGACGACTGGAGCCAGGGTGCGCCGCTGACGTGGATCAAGGAGATCTGCGGCTACTGGGCCAACGAATATGACTGGCGGCCGCGCGAGGCAAAGCTCAATCGCTTCGATCAGTTCACCACCGAGATCGACGGGCTCGATATCCACTTCATCCATGCGCGCTCGAAAGAATCTGCCGCGCTGCCGCTGATCATCACCCATGGCTGGCCCGGCTCGATCGTCGAATTCCAGAAGGTGATCGAGCCGCTGATTGATCCCGCCGCACACGGTGGCAAACCCGCCGATGCCTTTCATGTGATCTGTCCCTCGCTGCCGGGCTTCGGCTTCTCGGCGAAACCTAATACGACCGGCTGGGGCGTCGACCGCATCGCCGCCACCTGGGCCAAGCTGATGGACCGCCTCGGCTATGCGCGTTACGGCGCGCAAGGCGGCGATTGGGGCTCGGCGGTGACGACCTCGCTCGGCGCGCAGGACGGTGAGCATTGCGCAGGCATCCACATCACGCTCGCCTTCAATGCGGCACCAAAGGTCGAGGGCGAGCCGACGGCGGAGGACAAGCGGGCGCTCGCCGGGCTGAAGCATTATGTCGATCTCGACTCCGGCTATTCCAAGCAACAATCCACGCGGCCGCAGACGCTCGGCTATGGCCTCACGGATTCGCCGAGCGGGCAGGCGGCGTGGATCCTGGAAAAGTTCTGGGCCTGGACCGATTGCAACGGTCATCCGGAAAACATCTTCAGCAGGGACGAGCTGCTCGACAACGTCATGCTCTATTGGGTGACGGAGACGGCGACCTCCTCGGCGCGGCTCTATTGGGAGAGCTTTGGCAAGCGCCGCACGACGCCGGTGGTCAACGTGCCGACGGGAGTTGCGGTGTTTCCCAAGGAGATCATTACGCCGGTGCGGCGCTGGATGGAGCCCAATTTTCCCAACATCACCCATTGGAGCGAGATCGAGAAGGGCGGCCATTTTGGCGCCTTCGAGCAGCCGGAGTTGTTCGTGCGCGACGTGCGAAAGTTTTTCGCGACGGTGCGGACGCGGGGATAAATTCTTTCAATTCGACGCAGTCAGATGATGCCAAAGACGTCTCAAGCCGCGGGGCTTCACCGCGCCTCACTCGAGAAGCTGCACGATCTGGATGCGGCGCTGGAGCTCATGTATTACGGCTGGCGCGGGATGACGCTCCTGGCCGACGAGTATCTTGCGAAGCAGGGCCTGTCGCGTCCGCACCATCGTATCCTCTACGTGGTGGCGCGCCGGCCCGATATCGCAATCGGCACGCTGATCGAGATACTCGGCATTTCCAAGCAGGCCTTGAACCGGCCGCTCAACCTGTTGCTGGAGCGCAAGCTCCTGACGTCGAAGCGGTCGCCCGAGCAGCATCGCTCCAAACAGTTGCGCCTGACGCAAGCGGGGCAACGCATCGAGCAAAGGGCATCGGACCATGAGCGCAAGGTCCTGCGCGAAGCGTTTGATCGCGTCGGGACGCCGGGTGCTGCCGCATGGATGGCCGTCATGGAGACGATCGCCGACAACAACTGACGGATTTTCAAGTCAACTTAGTTGACATGAGAAGCGAGCTTTGCCACTCTTTTGACAACGGGCCAGGGGAGGGCCCGTTGTCATGAGCGGACAGATAATGGATCGCGCTGCCGCCGAGCGGTTTGTCGCGGCATGGTGCGCGAACTGGTGCAGGGTCGATATCGACGCGGTCGTCGCGCATTTCGCCGACGATGCGGAGATGCGCAGCCCTCTGGCGCTCAAACTGACCGACTCCCCCATCGTCACCGGCGCCGAGAACATCCGCGCCTACTGGCGGAAAGCCTATGGCAGCATCGAAAGCGCCGACCTGAAGATCCTGAATTGGAGCTGGGACGACACGATCGCGCGCCTCACGGTGTGGTGGCAATTGGGCGACACGCGCGCCAGCGAGTTCATGGACTTCGATGATGCCGGTCGTGTCGTGCGAAGCGAAGCCTTTTACGGAAAATAGCAATGCGTCTTTCAGATTTCGTCCTGCTGCTCAACGCGCTCTGGTTCGGCGGTGCCTTCATCCAGTTCAGCATTGCCCAGCGCAATACGCTGAAGATTCTCGTGCCGCGCGAGGAGCGGGGCAATCCGATCGCGCCGACCTTGTCGGCCAGCGTGGCGTTCTTGGGCGGGATCAATCTGCCGATCGGAATTCTTTCGCTCTATCTTCTGGCCGTTCGGCCGCCTTTCTTCCAGCCGATCGAAGCGCAGCTGGTCTTGTTCCTGTTCTTCGCCGCCTGCCACTTCAGCCAGTTTGCCTATAATCTTCCGGTCCTGATGCGCGGTGGGCGCGTCGGCGTGGCCTACTGGCCCGTGTTGAAGGGGCCTATGCTCAGGATCTTCGTCATCGACGCGGCGCTGTTCGTGGCCAATCTCGGTGTGGCACTTCTGCTCGCGTTGCGCTCCTGACAAGGGCGAGGATCGCGCGGTACATTGCCTGAAAGGCAATCGCGGTATCTGCTGACCGCTCAACTCTCTCGTGCAAGCGTTTCGAGAGAGGGCTAACATTGGCGCCAAGAGTGCCGCGCGCGACGAAGATCGCGCCGGCAAATGAGGAGGAAGCCAATGTCCATCTCAGGCAAAGTCGATCCTGTGGTGCGCGCTGTGGCCGCGACCGACATCGCGGAGGCGCTGGTCGAAGGCCTGCGGGATTTCCAGGCGCTGCCGCTGTACGGGCTTTGTTTCGGCGTGCTCTATGCCGCCGGCGGCATCGCCATCATGCTCTGCCTCACCGCGTTCGGGCTGATCTATCTCGTCTATCCGCTCGCGGCGGGCTTTGCGCTGATCGGGCCGTTTGTCGCGATCGGCCTCTACGAAGTCAGCCGTCGCCGCGAAGCGGGCGAGCCCGTCTCCTTTGGTGCGATCTGGTCGACGATACGCTCGCGCAGCGAGATCGGCTGGATGGCGTTCGTCACTTTGTTCGTGTTCGTGGTCTGGATGTATCAGGTGCGGCTGTTGATTGCGCTGTTGCTCGGCCTGCACGCCTCGTTCTCGAGCCTCCAGGAATTCATGACGGTGGTGCTCACCACCAATGAGGGCCTGTTGTTCCTCGCGATCGGCAATGCGGTCGGCGCCGCGCTGTCGCTGATCCTGTTCTCGCTGACCGTGGTGTCGTTTCCGCTGCTGCTCGACCGCGAGGTCGATTTCGTCACCGCGATGGTGACGAGCGTGCGCGCCGTCGTCACCAGCCCGTTGCCGATGATCGGCTGGGCCGCGGTCATCGTGATGCTGCTGATCGTCTCGGCGCTGCCGTACTTTCTCGGGCTGATCGTGACGCTGCCGGTGCTCGGCCACGCGACGTGGCACCTGTATCGGCGGATCGTGGCGCCGGTGCCGGCCTAAGCGCGGTCATTCCGGGGCGCGCGTCAGCGCGAACCCGGAATCTCGCGCCAAAACTTCCGGATTCCGGGTTCGCTCGCTTTGCGAGCGTCCCGGAATGACGTCGATCAGCCTACGGCGTCTTGATCCCCATCGCCTTCAGCGCGTCCAGCATCCGTTGCGGCGGGCCCATCTTGACCACCAGCGGCTTGCCGGTCTCGAGCACGCTCTTGAGGCTCGACAGGATCGCAGGCCAGCCCTGCCGTCCGCCGGCAAGGATGTCGTCGCTGAGCGGCCGGTCGTGGCCTTCGCTCATGGTGAGTCGGACCGCGTCGCCGGCTTCCTCGATCTCGTAGGTGACAAGCGTCGGCCCGAGCTTCTCGATCAGCTCAGGCCAGTTGACGTTGAAGGTGACCGAGAGTTTTCGCGGCGGGTCGTATGCGAGGACCTTACCGCTGATGTGCAACGCGCCGTCCGGCGTGCGCACGGTGAAGGCGCCGCCGAGCCGCGGCTCGACCTCGACCGCATTGCCGAAGAAATACATCCGGCTGAACTCGGCCGAGGTCAGCGCCTCCCACACCTTCTCGGGCGTGGAGGCGATGTAGATCGTGTAGACCGTGAGCGGCTTGAACTGATCGAGATTCATTATGCAAATCCTTCGATGCCCAGCGCGGCCGGCGGGATCGCTAATGCATAGATGAATCCAGGCCGAGGCATCACGCGGCGTCCTTCTTTGAATAACCCGGCGGCACGATCTCGATGGTGCGGCCGGTCTCGAGCAGGCTCTTCAGGTTCGACAGCACCATCGGCCAGCCGCCGGAGATGTCGCGCAGGGTCTTGCCGTCCTCGCCGAGCTCGTCATGCGTAACCGTCAGCTTGACGACCTTGCCGCGTGGTTCGAGATCGAAGGTGACGCGCGAGATCCCTTCACCCGCGGCTTCGGCCTTGCGATTGTGCCAGCTATAAGCGAGCCGCCGCGTCGGATCGAAGGCGATGACCTCGCCCTCCACCGTCGGATTGCCGTTGTTGGTGAAGCGGTAGGGCGCGCCCTCCTTCCAGTCGGAGGCGATGCGATGGCCGAACCAGTAGCGTTCGGTGAAATCGCCGTCGGTCAGCGCCTGCCACAGCGCCTCTGGCGAGGTCTCGATATAGGTCACGTAGACATAACTCGGCTTACTCATCGCGCTTCTCCAGTTGACGTTTCAACTCGCTGAGCGCGGCAAGTTTCCCGCGCTCGAACTTCCTGATCCAGCGTTCGCCGATCTGATGGATCGGCACGGGATTGAGATAGTGCAGCTTCTCGCGGCCATGCCTGAAGGTAGTGACCAAATTGGCCTCTTCGAGAATGGCAAGGTGCTTGGTGACGGCCTGGCGCGTCATCTCCAGGCCTTCGCAGAGCTCGTTCAGCGTCTGGCCGTTTTTGGCGTGAAGCCTGTCCAAGAGCGACCGTCTCGAGGCGTCGGCCAGCGCTTTGAAGACCTCATCCATGCCGATGATAATATGCAACCAAATGGTTGCCTGTCAAGCGTGTCGTCATTCCGGGGCATCGCGCAGCGATGAACCCGGAATCTCGAGATTCCGGATAACCGCTACGCGGTTTCCGGAATGACTGCCTTGATCACGAGATCATGTTTTCGGCACGGTCCCTGTGTTAGCGTCCTATCTCAGCCAACGAAGATTGGTTCCGGGAGGAAACATGTTTCGTCGCGTCCAACTTGCTGCCTGCCTCGTTCTTTTTGCATGCAGCAGCGTCCACGCCCAGAAGCAGCAGGTGATCGGCGCGCCGCCCGAAACCTCCAACATGAAGCTGGTCGGATTTAACGACCTTCAGGCGCGCAGCGCCTATCAGCCGACCATTCATCATCAGGGCGATCGCTGGATCGCCTATATCGGCCATCACGGCGGCACCGACGACGTGCCCAATCCCGTCAATCCCTTGACGGGTCAGGCCGAGCCGAACGGCACCTCGATCGTCGACGTCACGGACCCCGCGCATCCCAAATATCTGCGCCACCTGCCGGGGCAGGAGGGCAAGTATGAATCCGGCGGCGCGCAGATGGTGCGGGTCTGCGACGGCAAGTCGTTGCCAAAGGGCGATGCCAACGCCGTCTATCTGCTCCGCACCTTCGGCAGCGAGGCGCATGAGATCTGGAACGTCGCCGATCCCGCCAATCCCGTGCTCGTCACGCGCATCAGTGGCTTGAAGGACACGCACAAGAGCTGGTGGGAATGCGACACCGGCATTGCCTATCTCGTCTCGGGCGCGCCGGACTGGCGCACGCGCCGCATGACGCAGGTCTATGATCTCAGTGATCCCGCGCATCCGCAGAAGATCCGCGACTTCGGCCTGCCCGGCCAGGAACCCGGCGCGACCGGCGCGGTGCCGACCGAATTGCACGGACCGATTTCGACCGGGCCGACGGGCAACCGCGTTTATTTCGGCTATGGCACCAACAAGGGCGGCATCTTGCAGATCGTCGATCGCGAGAAGCTTTTGAACGGCGGCAAGGAGCCGACGCCGGAGAACCTGCGCTATCCCGAGATCGCGCGCCTGCCGATGTCCGCCTTCAACGGCGCGCATACGACGTTCCCGATGCTCGACATGCCCGTCGCCGAGTTCGCCGAGGACAAGGACGGCAAGACCCGCGATATCGTGATGATCGTCGACGAGGCGATTTTGAACGAATGCGGTGAGGCGCGGCAGATGGTGTGGTTTGCCGACGTCACGACGGAGACGCGGCCGATGATGATCTCGAGCTACACGGTGCCCGAGGCGAGCGGGCAGTTCTGCCAGCGCGGCGGCCGCTTCGGCTCGCATTCGTCGAATGAGAGCATGGCGCCGGTCTATTACAAGAAGATGGCCTTCATCGCCTTCTTCAATGCCGGCGTGCGCGCGCTCGATATCCGCGATCCCTATCACCCCAAGGAGGTCGGCTATTTCATCCCGGCGATCACGCAGGCAACCGACAAGCGCTGCATCCCGATCGAAGGTGGCGAGCGCTGCAAGGTCGCGATCCAGACCAACAATGTCGAGACCGATGACCGCGGCTACATCTATATCGTCGATCGCGCCAATACCGGAATGCACGTTCTGGAGCTGACTGGACCTGCGCGCGCCGTCGCCGGCCTGCCGAAGAACTGACGATGCGGCGCGCGGCGACGATAGCGGTTGCGGCGATCGCGCTCGGCGCCTCCGGCGTCGGCGCGTATCAACTCGCGCCGGCACCAGTGGAGACATCCGCACATTGGCGCGAGATCGCCTGGCCGTTCCCGCGCGACGGCTGGCCCGCGGGCCGTGCGTTCCGCTGCGATGGGGCCTGCGCCGGCGCCGAGCTATATGTCCGTGCAAAGCTCGGCTTCTGTAATTGCGACCGCGGCGTAGTCGATGACGACGAGGTCGATCGTGTCGCCGATCTCGACCTGATCAGCCCGCGTTTCGTAGCGACAGCGCCGGGCGACCGGTCGCGCGTCGGCGAGCTGCATGGTCGCGCCAGACGCTACGATCTCGACATGCCCGACGGCACGCGCCACGCCACCGGCATCGCCCTGTCGCGTCGCTGCGATCTCCTTGTCGCAGTCGTGCAGGGCGCAGGCGAAGTGCGAGCGATGCAGCGCGCGGCGCTGGAGTTCCTGGAAACCCCGGAGTTGAAGCGATGGATGATCGCTGCGCTGGATGGAAGGTGAGGGTGGCGCGATCGCGCCGCCCATGCTGCTGTCATCACCTGCGAAAGCGGGTGATCCAGTATCCCAGAGACAGTCATGGGATACGGAGGGGCCGCGGCGTACTGGATACCGCGCCGGAGCCTGTCGTCGGGCTCGCCGGAGGCGAGGCCCGGTGGCGGGGTATGACGACGGTGTTTGTGGCGTTTGCGTGCCGCACATGTCGAGCTTTCGCCCCCGCGCCAAACATGCATTAATAACCCGCAACTCCCTCAGCGAGTCCTCCCCATGATGTCCTTGCAAGCCTATCTCGCCTTCGTTGCCGCCTGCATTGCGCTGGCGCTTTTGCCTGGTCCGATCGTCACGCTCGTCATCGCCAATGGTCTGAGGCATGGAACCCGTGCGGCGCTGACCAACGTCGCGGGTGCGCAGGCCGGTCTTGCGATCGTGATCGGCGTCGTCGCGATCGGGCTGACCTCGCTGATGGCGACCATGGGCTACTGGTTCGACTGGGTGCGCTTTGCCGGTGCCGCCTATCTGATCTGGCTCGGTATCAAGCTGATCTGGTCGCCGGTCGAGGGTGTCAAGGTCGACGAGCCGCCGGCGCCGCCGCGCGGCGGTTTCTTCCTGCAAGGTTTCCTGGTGCTGCTGTCGAACCCGAAGGTGCTGGTGTTCTTCGGTGCCTTCATCCCGCAGTTCATGGACATGAACCGCGATCACTTCCCGCAGGTCGCGCTGCTGGGCGCGACCTTCATGGTGACGGCCGCGATGACGGACGCGCTCTACGCCACCGCTGCCGGCCGCGCCCGAAAATTCTTCTCGGCGCGCCGCACGCGGATGATGTCGCGCGTTTCCGGCGGCTTCATGATCGGCGGCGGTATCTGGCTGGCGCTGACCCGCGCCAAATAGCCTCTCGCAGCGTGTCGTGTTGCGACACGGTCATTGAAGAGATGAGCAGCGGCTTGCGTCGAGCCGCGGCTACACCAGCCCCTCCGCCCTCAGCTCTTTCTCGATCTCTGCAAAAATCCTCGCCAGCCGTTCCGCCCATTGCTGCTGGCCGGATTGGTCCGTGATCAGGTCCTGGCGGATCTCGATGCCGGTGTTGAAGAGGCCGCGGGCTTCGCCGTGGACGGGGATGGTGTAGTCGGTGAGGTCGCTCACCGCATAGGGCTCGTTGTCGCCTACGACGAGATCGCTTTCGCTGCGCAGATGTTTCAGCAAGAGGTGCGGCAGCACCGTGTCGCGGTGATAGAGCGTGCCGATGTGCCAGGGCCGCGCGACGCCGGCATAGTCCGGCGTGAAGCTGTGCAGCGCGACCAGCACCGTTGGCCGCCTGGCGTGAACACGCGCGTCGATCACCGCATTGATGCGGCCGTGATAGGGATCAAAAATCTCACGGCGCCGGGCGTCGCGCTCATCGGTGGACATCCCCTCATTGCGCGGGATCACCGTTGCCTCCGAGATCACGGGGATCGAGCTTGCGACGCCTGGCGGGCGGTTGCAGTCGATCACCAGCCGCGAATAGCGCTGCGCGATCAGATGTGCATCCAGCATCCGTGCCAGCCGCTCGGCGACGCCGGCGATCCCGATGTCCCAGGCGATGTGCCGTGTCAGCTCGCTCTCGGCGACACCGAGATCGCCGAGCGCGTGCGGCAGCGCCCGCCCGTAATGATCGCAAATGAGCAGAAAGGGCGCGCTTCCTGCCGCATTCGTCTCATGCACCGGCGGAATGTCGCCCTTGCCGAGAAGCTGATTCGTCGCGCCGGCCGCCTCTAAGGTCATCCTGACTGCCTATGGAAAATGCACTCTGCTCTTAAAATTGGGCAGCCAACGCTATAGATTAGCCGATCCAAAATCACCATGATTGCCCACGATGCCGCTGCTCACGATTCATCACAAGACCGAATATCGCTATAACCGCCCGGTGGCGTTCGGCGAGCATCGCATCATGCTGCGCCCGCGCGATAGCCATGATCTGCGCGTGCTCGACAGCCGGCTTCATATTTCGCCCCAGCCGATGTCGCTGCACTGGATCCACGACGTGTTCGGCAACTCGGTCGCGATCGCGAATTTCGATGAGCGCGCGGAGGTCTTGACGTTCGATTGGCACGTCACCGTCGAGCACAATCCGGTCGAGGAGTTCGCGCTGACGCCGGATGATCCGGCCTATTTCTATCCCTTCGTCTATGACGACGAGGAATTCCCCGACCTCGTCCACTACATCACGCCGCAATATGCCGATGCCGACGGCGAGCTGTCGGAATGGGCGCGCAGCTTCCTCGACGAGGAGGCGCCGACGCCGACGTTCAAGATCCTGAGCGGGATCACGCACGGCATCCGCAAGGCCTTCAAATATCGCAAGCGTCATGAGCAGGGCACGCAGCATCCGCTCGACACGCTGCAAACGGGCACCGGCAGCTGCCGCGACTACGCGCTGTTCATGATCGAGGCGCTGCGCCGGCTCGGCATCGCCGCGCGATTCGTCTCCGGCTACATCTTCGTGCCGGAGGATCTCGAGACGCGCCATGTCGGCGGCGGCTCGACCCATGCCTGGGTGCAGGTGTACCTGCCGAGCGCGGGCTGGATCGAGCTCGATCCGACCAACGGCATCGTCGGCACGCGCGATCTGATCCGCGTCGCGGTGGCCCGCGATCCCCGCCAGGCGATCCCGCTGCATGGCGTCTATCTCGGCTCGGCCGAGGCGTTCGAGGCCATGGAGGTGAACATCAAGGTGGTCTCGGACGACCAAGAGAGCGACGAGGAGCTGGAGACAGAGGTTTTGTAGATGGACATCAAGGTCGGCTTCGAGATTGCTTACGCTGCGCCACAGCCGACGCCGATGGTGATCATGCTCAACATCCATCCCTCGCGCCAGGCCGACATCATCGGCAAGGAGACGGTGGTGGCCGAGCCGGACGTGCCGATCCGCTTCTATCACGACAGCTTTGGCAATATCTGCGGCCGCCTCGTCGCGCCCGCGGGCGGCGTCACACTGAAAGGCAGCGCGCTGGTGCGCGACACCGGCCTGCCGGACGAGGTGATGCCGACCGCGCAGCAATTGCCGATCGAGCACCTGCCGAACGAGCTTCTGCTCTATCTGATGCCGAGCCGCTATTGCGAGACCGATAAGCTCACCGACATCGCCTGGTCGCTGTTCGCCAAGAGTGAACCTGGCTGGCCGCGCGTCTGCGCGATCACCGAGTTCGTGCATCAGCACGTCACCTTCGGCTATGAGCACGCCCATCACATGAAGTCGGCGCACGACGTCTATGAAAGCCGTTCCGGCGTCTGCCGCGACTTCGCGCATCTCGCGGTCGCCTTCTGCCGCTGCATGGGCATTCCGGCGCGCTACTGCACCGGCTATATGGGCGACATCGGCATTCCGCCCGAACCGTTCCCGATGGATTTTTCCGGCTGGTTTCAGGTCTACCTCTCCGGCAAGTGGCTCACCTTCGATGCCCGCCACAATGTCCCGCGCATCGGCCGCATCCTGATGGCGACGGGCCGCGACGCCGCCGACGTCGCGCTGTCGACGAGCTTTGGCCGGATGGAATTGAAGAAGTTCGAGGTCGTCAGCGACGAGGTGGTGAAGGCGGCGTGAGCTGTCGCGTCACGATCGCAATGACGATGTCAGGCACAACGTCTCCTCAGTGTCGTCCTGGCGAAAGCCCATTATCCCGATTGTCAGTGTGGCGCGACGCCGTGGTCATCAGGTTGCCTGCTCCCACGTTCGGTGGTTATAGGTCCTGGCTTTCGCCAGGCCGACACCGGGTGAGTGGCGCTGTTGTTCCGTACAATTGGCGGCTATAGACACCCCATGACCACCGATCGTCTCTTCGTCTACGGCACCTTGATGCGCGGCTTCGACCATCCGATGGCGCGGCTCTTGGCGGAGCATGCGGATTTCCTTGGGGATGCGACCTGCCGCGGCCGGCTCGTTCTCGTGAAGCATTATCCGGGGCTCCTGCTGTCGGAGGCCGCGTCCGACCTCGTGCACGGCGAACTCTTTCGCCTCCGCGCGCCGGACGAGCTGCTGCGCGAGCTCGACATGTACGAGGCCTGCGGCGAGGGCTTTCCCGAGCCGACCGAATATTTGCGCGCGCTGATCGACGTCACGCCTGCGGATGGCGCGACCGAGAAGGCCTGGACCTACCTCTACAACTGGCCGGTCACGGACCTGCCGCACATCGCGTCCGGCCGTTTCCTCGAACACTAAAGCGCGATGAGATTAGGATGAATCGTCATCGCGCTTTAGGTTGTTGTTTGCGCATGGTCTCCGCGCAAACGCGTTTCGCGTTTGTCGCGAGGGAAAACCGCTTCACACTTTGCGCTAACGCGGCCCTTCGGGGCCGGATCATGCTTTAGCCTGCGAGCACTTCGCGCACCACGCGCACGTCGACCTCGCGCTCGACGTAGGACCACTCCTCGGTCGTGCGCAGCATCGCGACCAGCTCCTCGAACAGCGAGGCGTGCGCCGGCGCGAATTCGAACCAGGTCAGGAAGTCGAACGGCTCGCCGAGATCGCGGCAGTGATAGAGCTGCCGCGCGATCGCCGGCAAAAAGCGCAGGCTGCTGGCGATATGGTGCGACTTGTCCTCGAATATCCTGCGCCGCTCTTCGGCCGTGAGGTCCCACCAGGCCTGCGATTTGCGGATCGGGATCAGCGCCGCGCTGGTCGCCTCGGTGCGGCCGAGACCGGCCTGAACCGCGACGAGCTGCTCCTTCTCGGCGCGCTCGGTGTAGCGGAGATAGCTCGCGACGCCGACCAGCCGCCACGAATTGCGCGACGGCACAAGCGGCAGCGCCGCCGCCTCGCTGTCGACCACCGACAGCGCCGGCATGAATGGCAGGGGATCACCCTTGACGGGTGAGACCGAGGTGACGCGCCAACCCCCGCTGTGGCCGCCTCGAAACGTCGTGAACATGGGGACATGGAAGCGCGGAACCCCGCGGGGTTCAAGCGCGACGTGGTGGGAGAGCCCCTGTGAATAACCGGGAGAAACCCCACGACCGTCGTATTTCCGAGAGCCAGCCCTATATGGCTAGCGGGCTGGCACAAGGCCCCGACTCACGCCTAGAATCACCCCATGCTGCGCTTCACGCCCCAATTCCTCGACGAGCTGCGTGCCCGGCTTTCGGTCTCCGAAGTCGTGGGCAAGCGCGTGAAGCTGAAGAAGGCGGGGCGGGAGTGGAAGGGGCTGTCGCCGTTCCAGCAGGAGAAGACGCCGTCCTTCTACGTCAACGACCAGAAGGGTTTTTACCACGACTTCTCCTCCGGCAAGCACGGCGACATCATCACCTTCGTGATGGAGACCGACGGCCTGCCGTTCGGCGAAGCGGTCGAGCGGCTTGCCAACATGGCGGGCCTGCCGCTGCCGGCGGCAACCCCGGATGCCGCGCGGCACGAGCAGCGCCGCAGGACACTGCATGACGTCATGGAGCTCGCGGCAAAGTTCTTTGCCGAGACGCTGGCTTCGCGCCTGGGCGCCAAGGCGCGGGGCTATCTCGCCGATCGCGCCATCTCGCCTGCGACGCAGTTGCAGTTCCGCCTCGGCTATGCGCCGCCGCCACCCGAGCGCTTTGCGCTGAAAGAGCATCTGGGCAAGCAGGGCGTCTCTGTCGAGGACATGATCGAGACCGGCCTGTTGGTCGCGGGCAACGACATCCCCGTCCCCTACGACCGCTTCCGCGACCGCGTGATGTTTCCGATCACTGACTTGCGCGGCCGCGTCATCGCCTTCGGCGGGCGGGCGCTGGAGAAGGACGTCCCGGCCAAATACCTGAACTCGCCGGAGACGCCGCTCTTCCACAAGGGCGACAATCTCTACAACCACGCCACCGCGCGGAAAGCTGCGCATGACGGCGCGGCGTTGATCGTGGTCGAAGGCTATGTCGACGTCATCGCCATGGTCACCGCGGGCTTTGCAGGCAGCGTCGCGCCGCTCGGTACCGCGCTGACCGAAAGCCAGCTCGCGCTGCTCTGGAAGATGGCGGACGAGCCGATCCTGTGCTTCGACGGCGACAAGGCCGGCCAGAAGGCCGCTTATCGTGCTGCGGACCTTGCCTTGCCGTTCCTCGCGCCCGGAAAGAGCCTACGCTTCGCGCTGCTGCCGGAGGGGCAGGACCCCGACGATCTCGTGCGCTCCGGTGGTCGCGGCGCGGTCGAGGAGGTCATCGCGGCGGCGCGACCGCTTGCGGACGTGATCTGGTCGCGCGAGCTCGAAGGCGGCAGCTTTGTCACGCCCGAGCGCCGCGCCGCGCTGGAGGCGCGCATCAACGAGCTCAGCAACGGCATCCGCGACGAGGTCGTGCGGCGCTACTATCGTCAGGATCTCGCCGTGCGCCTGCAGCGCACCTTTGCGCCTGAAGACGGCGGGCGCGGCGGCTTCGCCGGTCGCGGCAATTTTCGCGCGCAGCCCGGCCGCTCCTTCCAGCCTCGCAGCGGGGGCGGCGCGAATCGATTCGCCGGCCAGGGGCGCCGCGGCGGCCCGATTCCCACCTCGCTCCCCTCCGGTCCGTACCAGGCGGCGAGCCCGCAGCTCGCGGCAAGCCCGATCATGCGGGGACAGCGCAGCGCCATCTCCCGCAGGGAAGCCCTGATCCTGCAAAGCCTGATCAACCACCCCTGGCTGCTGCACGACCATCTGGAGGAGGTCGCCGCGCTGGAGCTGGCCCATCCCGAGGCCCACAAGCTCCGTGCCGGTATCATTGCCGCCTTCGCCAACGACCATCACCACAGCCCGGACCCGTCCGAGCAGGCCGAGAAGATGCGCGCCGACCTCGATCGGGGCGGATTTTCTCCGCTACTTCAAAGAGTTGAGCGCGCCATCACGACCCAGGCCGTGTTCGGGGCACGCGAGGGCGCAGCACCGGATGACGTTCTTGCCACCTGGAATCAGCTCGTCGCCTTGCATCGGCAGTGGCATTCACTACTTAGGGAGCTGAAAGACGCCGAGCTGGCCTTGGGGGAAGACCCCAGCGAGGCCAATTTGGCGTGGCTGCGTGACGTCAAGGCCAGGATGGCCGAGGTCGACGGCACCGAAGCCCTGATCGAGGGTTTTGGCGAGCTGTCGGGCCGGTCTCAGAAGAGCGTGTGAGATAAGAATCATGCGGACGGCCGGGGCCGGAACCGCAAAAAGACTCGCCAAATCCAAGGTTTGGCGGCAGAAACAGGGTTAATCGAGGCTTAACTGTCTTGTAGCACTTTGGCCAGAGGCGGCCGCAGGCATAACAGACGCGTCAGGAATAAATCCGCGCATTCGCTGTTTGGCACTCTACCTGCATTCGCCGGCGACAAAGGTGCTCACGAAGCGTTAGGCAAATCCGGCGAGAGAAGTTCTGGGGTGGCGAAAAGAGGTTTGCGCCGCCCTTTCCGTGTCGAGATCTGACGAAGCGAGAGCGTCGAAACAGGTTCAAGTGAATTCGGGCAGGCCCATGCGAGCCGCCTGTATGAAGCGCGTTTAGGAGCAATGGATGGCCACCAAGGCAAAGACGCTGCAGGCGAAGGACAAGGAAAAGGACGACAAGGCAGCGGACGCTCCGGAGAAGGATTCCCAGGACGCGCCCTCGCCGTTGCTCGACCTGTCCGACGCCGCAGTGAAGAAGATGATCAAGCAGGCCAAGAAGCGCGGCTTCGTGACCTTTGATCAGCTCAACGAAGTCTTGCCGTCCGACCAGACCTCGCCCGAGCAGATCGAGGACATCATGTCCATGCTCTCGGACATGGGCATCAACGTCACCGAAGCCGACGACTCTGAAGGCGAGGACGACAAGGACGAGGGCGGCGAGGACGAGACCGACAACGAGCTCGTCGAGGTCACCCAGAAGGCCGTCACCGAGGTCAAGAAGAGCGAGCCGGGCGAGCGCACCGACGATCCCGTCCGCATGTATCTGCGCGAGATGGGCACGGTCGAGCTCTTGTCCCGCGAAGGCGAAATCGCGATCGCCAAGCGCATCGAGGCCGGCCGCGAGGCGATGATCGCAGGCCTCTGCGAAAGTCCGCTGACCTTCCAGGCCATCATCATCTGGCGCGACGAGCTCAACGAAGGCAAGATCTTCCTTCGCGACATCATCGATCTCGAAGCGACCTATGCCGGTCCGGACGCCAAGGCCGGCATGAACACCGCGATGATCGGCGGTCCCGCAGGCGAGAACGGCGAAGTACCGGCTGAAGGTGGTGAAGCCGTCGCAGCGACAGGTGCTGCGCCCGCGCACGTCGCGCCGCCCGCCGCGCCGCCGTCGCCAACCCCGTTCCGTCCCGCGCCCGGTGTCGGCAATGGCACCGAGGCCGAGAAGGACCCGGCGGAAGCCGCCGCCGAAGCCGACATGGACGAGGACGACGAGTTCGAGAACCAGATGTCGCTCGCGGCGATCGAGGCCGAGCTCAAGCCGAAGGTCGTCGAGATCTTCGACAAGATCGCCGACAACTACAAGAAGCTGCGCAAGCTCCAGGAGCAGGACATCCAGAACCAGCTCGAGAGCACGTCGCACGGCCCGTCGCTCTCGCCGCACCAGGAGCGCAAGTACCGGAAGCTGAAGGACGAGATCATCGTCGAGGTGAAGTCGCTGCGCCTCAACCAGGCGCGCATCGATTCACTCGTCGAGCAGCTCTACGACATCAACAAGCGCCTCGTCTCGTATGAAGGACGCCTGATGCGGCTTGCTGACAGCCATGGCGTCGCGCGCGACGACTTCCTGCGCAACTATACCGGCTCCGAGCTCGATCCGCGCTGGCTCAACCGCGTCTCGAAGCTCTCGGCCAAGGGCTGGAAGAATTTCGTCCATCACGAGAAGGACCGCATCAAGGACCTCCGCCACGAGGTGCATCAGCTCGCAGCCCTCACCGGTCTCGAGATCGGCGAATTCCGCAAGATCGTGCACTCCGTGCAGAAGGGCGAGCGCGAAGCCCGCCAGGCCAAGAAGGAGATGGTGGAAGCCAACCTCCGCCTCGTGATCTCGATCGCCAAGAAGTACACCAACCGCGGCCTGCAGTTCCTCGACCTGATCCAGGAAGGCAACATCGGCCTGATGAAGGCGGTCGACAAGTTCGAGTACCGCCGCGGCTACAAGTTCTCGACCTATGCGACGTGGTGGATCCGGCAGGCGATCACCCGCTCGATCGCCGACCAGGCGCGCACCATCCGCATTCCCGTGCACATGATCGAGACGATCAACAAGATCGTGCGCACCTCGCGCCAGATGCTCAACGAGATCGGCCGCGAGCCGACCCCGGAAGAGCTCGCCGAGAAGCTCGGCATGCCCTTGGAGAAGGTGCGCAAGGTCCTCAAGATCGCGAAGGAGCCCTTGTCGCTGGAGACGCCCGTCGGTGACGAAGAGGATTCGCATCTCGGCGATTTCATCGAGGACAAGAACGCGATCCTCCCGATCGACGCCGCGATCCAGTCGAACCTGCGCGAGACCACCACGCGGGTGCTCGCCTCGCTCACCCCGCGTGAAGAACGCGTGCTACGCATGCGCTTCGGCATCGGCATGAACACCGACCACACGCTGGAAGAAGTCGGCCAGCAGTTCTCGGTGACGCGCGAGCGTATTCGCCAGATCGAGGCCAAGGCGCTAAGGAAGCTGAAGCATCCGTCGAGGAGCCGGAAGCTGCGGAGCTTTTTGGATAATTGATCGGAAGGCCACTCTTGGTATTCGGAACGGCAGGCGTGAGCCTGCCGTTTCTTATTTAGCCACTACTGCGAGCTTAACCGCTCATGCCGAGTCCTCACCTCACCGTCTGGTACAACACCCGCTGCCCCGTCTGCGACGCCGGCATCGACTGGCAGCGTAACAAGCTGCTGGCGCTGGTGCGTACAGGCACGATCGAGTTCAAGGATATCAACGAGCAGCCCGACGCGCTGGCGCACTTTGGCGCATCGCTCGACGACGTCAGGCGACGCCTGCATGCGACCGATGAGGCCGGCCGCCTCGTCGTCGGCGCGGATGTCGCGATTGCGCTGTGGCTGACGACGCCGGGGGAGGGGTGGCTTGCGGCCCTGCTGGGCAATCGCGTGGCGCTGCCGTTCACGCGGTTCTTCTATGACCGTTTTGCCGATCTGCTGTTTGCCTGGAACAAGCGGAGCGGGCGCTGGTGAGCGCCTGCCTGTGTCGGCCTATTTCTTCTTCGCGCCGACCCGCTCGATCCGCTTGATCTCGAGCGCCGGGCGGCCGGACTTTTCGGCGATCTCGCGGTCCTGCTCCATGATGAAGCTGCGGGCGGGGTCGTCGCCGTCGAGGCCGCCGAGCAGTTCGGCAGGCACGCGGCGGTTGGAGCGTTGGGAATCGTCTTCATAGACGACGTTGAAAAAGGCGAATTCGCCTTTGGGATTGGTTCCGGGTTTTTTGGCCATGGCCGGCTTGTGATCGATCAGGGCGCCATAGTCAAATGGCTTTGCTGGCTGCCGGTGCGGAGCTCGTGGCCGCGGAGTCGATCAGCGCAATCGATCGACGACAATTGTTTGCGAGATGGAAGCGTCAAATGCCGCGTCAGGTCTGGTGCGGCCCTCAGCCTCAAATAAACGGCGGGCCGAAAAGCCCGCCGTTTATTTTTGGACTTCAGCGTCGCCCGGGGCTGGCAAGGACGACAACTTAAGATAGAAGTGTATCGCTGGATCAGCGTGCTGGCAAGAAAAAATTGTGACAGGGCGATGTCGCTTGCGCAACACACATATGTTAATCGCCGTCGCGTTTTGCGTTTGAGATTCGAACGATTTGCTTGGCCTGTCGAACTATCTCGATCACGACGCCGCGATTGGAACTCGCCGCGTTTGTCCGCGGCAGCAGCCGGTTGCATCGGTTCCATCGCGCGTCAATGGCCATTCGATGCGTGCGCGCTAACGCGGTTCGTCGATCAGCTTTTGCGGGGTCAGCTGCAGCTTTCCACCGCCGCCTCCACCATCATCCTCCTTGCGGCCCTGCGCCATGATCGCGCTGCCCATCGCGGCCGAGCCGAAGGTGACGAGGAAGGAGCCGAGCAGGAGGAAAATTGCGACGACCGGCGAACTGTCGGCGAAGATGAGATCACGCAAGTGGGCGGGATTGATGAGCAGCAGCCCGCCGACAAGCAGCGTCGCGGCACAGGCGCCGATCGCAAGGTTGATCGCGAGCAGCCGGAACAGGGGCACGCGCAGGAGTGCGAGGCGCGTCGGGCGAGGAGGTTGTTGGTCGTTGGGCATGACGTACAGCTTTGTCTGCACCGGTGGATCGAGGTTAGCACCAGCGCGCGAAGCATCAAGCCGTTAGGGGCGGAGTTTCGCGCTCGTCATTCCGGGGCGCGCGTAGCGCGAGCCCGGAATCCATCTCGCCGCCGGCTCCGTGGTTCAATGGATTCCGGGCCGCCCTCATTGCGCAATTGCGCAATGAGGGATGACGAGAAAGTTGGTCCGTCATCATGGCGCCACCAGCTCCACGCGGCGATTGAGGGCGCGGCCGGCGTCCGTCGCGTTGGAGCCGACCGGCGCGAGCAGTCCGACGCCTGCCGTACGCAGCCTCGTCTGCGCGATGCGAAAACTCTTCACGAGCTCGGCCGCGACCGCTTCGGCGCGGCGGCGTGACAAATCGAGATTATAGTCGTAGGCGCCCTGGCTGTCGGTGTGGCCGACAATGAACACGTTGAGCTGCGGCTGGCTTGTCAGCAGCTTTGCAATCTGCTCCAGCGTCGGGCGGCTTTCCGGCTTGAGCACGGCCTTGTCAGTATCGAAATAGATGCCATAGAGCGCGATGTGTCCGGTCTCACCGATGCCCTTTGCCATTGCGGCGGCATCCACCATCTTGTTTTCGATCGCCCCTAACTCGGCAACGATGAGCTGTGCATAGATCTCCTGGTTGTTCTGGCTGACGATGACGCTGGCATAGGTCTGGCGGCCACCGTCGGTCTTGCGTCCCGCAAAATAGCGGTAGTTGAAGCCGTCGACCCACATCTGCGGGACCGGCAACGTGTCGATGCTTTCCGTAAAGGGAATGGCGCCGCAGGCATCCGTATCGCAGGCCAGCAGGGTCTCGAAGCCGGCCTTTGCAAGTTGTGTCTCGAAATTTCGGGACACTTCCAGGATCGAGGGGCCGGGATTGGTGCGGTAGGCGATGCGGACGACGCGGCCTTCCAGCCGCCGCGCGTCGGTGGGCTGGCCGTCCCTGAATGCCGCTGCCTGCATCCGCGTCGCGTCGAAATCCTTTGTCACATAGCCCGTGATCACGCTGCCCGCGAACCGGCCGACGCCGGGATAGTCCCGGGCACCCGCGACATCGCGGGTTTGTGCGGAAGCGGCGGTGACGGCGTGGAACGAGAGCAGGGCGGCAAGGGCAAGCGGTCCGAGGATGTGGCGCAGCGCGGGCATCGGCACTCTCTGTCGGTTGGGAGAAAACGGGGCGCAGAACATTAGTCTCGCCTGTCGCCTCGCCGGTTCTGTCCGAGCGCCGAATCGGGATGCTCACCTGCTGCTCGATCCATTGCCGCACACGTGCTTCGCGGAAAGATACTTTGACAGTTTTTCGCCGCGATCGAACCATTCCCGGCGCCGCGACGACTCATGGGACGACTGATGGGCTGACCCGAACGATCAAGGCCCGCTGCCCCCGACCACGAACGCTCGCACCGCTCCCCGCCATGCCCGTCCTCATCGCGCAGAACCTGCTGACGGCGGCCGCCAACGGGTTGCCGCTCTACGGCTTGCTCTATCGCCACGTCGATCCCTTTCAGCTGCTGATGCTGTACTGGATGGAGACGGCGGTCGCGGGCTTCTGGATGGTGCTGACATTGGCGCGGCTACCGGAGCATCTTCTCGGTGAGATCACCGTCAACGGCCGCACGCGGGCTGCGACCAATGCGGACATGGTCAAACTGTTCGGCGGGCTCTTGTTCGCGTTCATGGCCGGGCACTTCCTGATCCTGTGGGTGGTGTTCTCCGGCGACTGGTCGCATCGCATCACCGGTGCGGCGAGCTTCGTTCGCGAGTTCGTCGTCAAGTCCGGCGCCTGGGTGCCGCTCGTGCTGATGGCGTTGGCCGGTCTCGTCGACTTTTGCCGCTCGCCGGCGCGGCCCGATGTCGTCGAGGCGATCCAGGCGCGACTCTCGCCAAAGCGGCCCATGCGCGCCGGGGCGGCGCCATCGCCGGCCGACGGCGTTGGTCCGGTCGTCGGCACCACGCTTGGCCGCATCGTGATGATGCAGGCCGGCATCATCTTTGGCGCGATGCTGGCGCGCAGCTATGGCAGCCAGGCACCCATCCTCATCCTGATAGGATTGAAGACGTTGTTCGACATGAGGCGCCGCTAGCTTTGACGTGCCTGGCTTTCCCGGGCATGATCGCCGCCGTTTTTGCGCAAGAGATTTAGGGATTCGACATGCTGAGGTTCGGTCTGGCCATCGCTTCCATCGTTCTTCTGGCCAGCGGCTCGGCTGAGGCCACCCGCTGCGGCGGCGATTTCAATGCGTTCGTCGCCGGCATGGCGTCCGAAGCGCAGGCCGCGGGCATCTCCTCTGGCGTGACCAGTGCCGCGCTGGGCGGGCTGACGGAGGACGGCGCGGTGCTCGCCTTCGACCGGCGCCAGCGCTACACCTTCAACAAGAGTTTTGAACAGTATGTTTCGACCCGCGTCGGTCCCGGCCGCATCAATGGCGGCCGCGCGCTGCTCCAGCGCCACGCCGCGCTGCTCTCGCGCATCGAGCAGCAGTTCGGCGTGCCCCGGCAGATACTGGTCGCGATCTGGGGGCTGGAGAGCGATTTCGGCAAGGGCGACATGGGCAAGCTGCCGGTGATCCGGACGCTCGCAACGCTTGCGCATGATTGCCGCCGCACCGAGCTGTTCCAGGGCGAGCTGCTCGCCGCGCTCAAGATCGTGCAGCGCGGCGACCTGCCGCTGCGCGACCTGATCGGCGCTTATGCCGGCGAGATCGGGCAGACGCAGTTCCTGCCGTCGTCCTACATCAAGTACGGCGTCGATTTCGACGGCGACGGTCGCGTCGACCTCCGCCACAGCGTCGCCGACGTGCTCGCCTCGACCGCGAACCTCCTGCACACCAACGGCTTCAAGATGGGCCAGCCCTACGGCGAAGGCACCGCCAATTTCGAAGCCATGCGGGAGTGGAACAGGGCGCTGATCTACCGCAAGACCATCGGGTATTTTGCCGATCGGCTGATGGGGCAGTGAAGAGAAATGCGAGGGTGGGCAAAGGCGCAACGCGCCGTGCCCACCTTGTTTTGCGGACAAACACACGGTGGGCACGCTTCCGCCCTCGCTCTTCGAGCTACGGCGGACAAGTCGCTTTGCCCACGCTACGAACTGCGCTCGCAATGACGAACTTGTGGCAAGCGCCTTCCACACTCTCAACCGTCATCACCCGCGAAAGCAGGTGATCCAGTATTCCAGTGACAGTGACTGGACTGCACCCCTGAAGCGAGACACGATAATTTCAGTGACAGGCATTTCAAGGATGACCTGTGGCAGTACAAGGAAAGAACCGTCAGTTTCCGACGGCCTACAAAATAAAGGCGATCAAGCGGGTTGAGAGAGGCGACGGCGTTCTGCCGGTAGCCCGTGAACTCGGGATTTCTCGCAAGATTCTCCACGACTGGATCAAGGCGTGGAAGGCCGATGGGCCAGACGGGTTGAACCGCAAGCGCGGACCCAAGCCTGGCCCCCGCAAGCTGAAGCCGCTAGCGACGTACAACGACAAGCGCTCCGCCCTCGCGCTCGCCAAAGCGCGCATCGCCGAGCTCGAAGGGCTGGTGGGGCGCCAGCAGATGGATCTCGATTTTTTTCGACAAGCCTTGCGCGCCTTGGAGCGGCCGGCAGCGCAAGGCAAACCCGCATCCGCATCGTCGAAGTCATCCAAGCGATGACTTCGCAGGTAACAGACGCAAACGCCGACGTGCAGCGACTATGCCGCCTCGCGGGCCTGCCGCGCGCGACGTATTACCGCCATCTCGCCAAACGCAGCAGCGAGACAGCAGATTGCGAGCTGCGCGATGTGATCCAGCGCATCTGCCTCAAGCACGTCTTCTACGGCTATCGGCGGGTGACAGCTGCCCTCCGGCGCCAAGGTATGGCGGTGAATGCCAAGAAAGTTCAGCGGCTTATGCGCCAGGATAATCTGCTCGCGCAGCGCAAGACGCCGTTCCTGAAGCCGCCTGCGGAACGGCCATCGGGCGTTCTCGTCGTCCCCAATCTGGTCCGCGGCCTGGTGCCATCCGCACCCGATCAGATCTGGGTCGCCGACATCACCTATGTCCATCTCGCCAAGACCTTCGCCTATCTCGCCGTCATTCTGGATGCCTTCTCGCGCAAGGCTGTCGGATGGGCTTTTGAAGACACGCTCGATGCCTCACTCGCCATCGCTGCACTGGAGAAAGCCATCGCCACCAGGAAGCCGGCACCCGGCAGCCTGATCCATCACTCCGACCGCGGAGTGCAATATGCGTCCATCGCCTATCGCCAGCGACTGGCCGATCGCGACATCACCATCAGCATGAGCAGGCCGGGCAATCCCTTCGACAACGCCAAGGCCGAAAGCTTCATGAAGACGCTCAAGGCCGAGCAGGTCAACGGCCGGGCCTTTACTGACCTGGGCGACGCGCGCCGCCACATCAACAGCTTTATCGCAGAGGTCTACAACAAAGAGCGCCTCCATTCGGCGCTCGGATATCAGTCGCCTCTTGAATTCGAAACCGCGTTCGCCCAAAACAAAGCGCGATAACGCATCGTGACAACCCCGCTGTCACTGAAATTATCGTGTCTCACTTCAGGGGTGCAGTCCAGTGACGAAGATGGATAGGCCGCGGCGTACTGGATTCCCCGCTTTCGCGGGGAATGACAGCGATACGCGTGGGACTGCTGAGCGCCCCCTGACTCTCACTTCGCCTGCGCCATTTTCTCCAGCCTTCGCTGTAGCGGCTTCCAATACGTCCCTGGGCGGAAGCGTTGCAGAAGGTCCATGAAGCGGGCGTAGTTGCCGATCAGGATGCGCGGCTCGTTGCGTTCGATTCCCTTGATGATGCGCAGGGCGGCGGCTTTCGGCGTCGTCTTCGCGGCATTCTCGAACCACTCGATCGACTGCGCGCGGCGGGCATTGTCGGTGACGCCAACGCCGGTGCGCGAATTGCGTACGATGTTGGTGGCGATGCCGCCGGGGTGCACCACCGACAGCTTCACCGGGCTTCCCGCGACCTGAAGCTCATGGCGCAGGCTCTCCGAAAAGCCGCGCACCGCGAACTTCGCGGCCGCATAGGCTGATTGTCCGGGCGGAGCGATGATGCCGAAGCTGGAGGACAGATTGACGATATGTGCCTCCGGTCTCGCCTTCAGATGCGGCAGGAAGGCGCGCGTGCCGTGCACCACGCCCCAGAAATTGATGTCAAACAGCCACTCCATCTGCGCCTGATCGATTTCCCCGAAGGAGCCGAGCAGCGCGACGCCGGCATTGTTGACGAGGATGTTGAGCGCGGGATGCGCCGCGACCGCCTCGCTCGCGAAACGCGCGATGTCGCCCGGCTCTGCGACATCGACGCGATGCACGCTGACCTTGCTTCTGCCTCCGATTTCGGCAGTCAGTGCCTTCAGCCCGGCTTCGTCGCGATCGGCGAGTGCGAGATCGCAGCCGCGCTGGCAAAATTCGATCGCCAGCGCGCGGCCGATGCCGCTCGAGGCTCCCGTGATGGCGGCGGCGCCGCGGATCGTCGTCATACGAGCTCCATGGGTTCAAGGGAGGGAACACTACTTACAATATTTGGCCCGAAGCCGAACCAATTCGCGGTTCCCTTTTTAACATAGGATACTTGAGGCCCTTGGCCAGCAATTCAGGAGCAGCCCATGGGACAGGCCCGGCGATTTCGTTCAGTGGCATTGATTGTCGAGGACGATGCCATGCAGCGCGAGATGCTCAGTCTTCTTTTGGAAGAGAGCGGCTATCATGTCATCCAGTGTGCAAGCGGCGAGGATGCCCGGCACGTTCTCGACGTGGCGGCGGGCACGCTGTGTTTCCTGATGACCGACGTGCAACTCGGCGGCCGTACAGACGGGGTCGAGCTTGCCCACATCGCGAAGGAACGCAATCCAGGACTGGACGTCGTCGTCACCTCCGGGCGTCCGCTGACGCAGCCCTTGCCTGATGGCGCCAAGTTCTGGGCCAAGCCCTGGGCTCCGCTCGACGTGCTGCGCGAGGCCGAGCTCGCCCAGCTCTCCTGACGGCCGTTCGGGCGGTGCTTTCTCGCCATCAGGGCTGTGATAAGGTCGGGTCATGACCTTGTCCTTCCTGCTTACCTCCCTGATCGTAGTCGCTTCACCAGGCACCGGCGTGCTCTACACGCTGGCGGCGGCCCTGACGCGCGGTTCGCGGGCGAGCGTTGCCGCCGCCTTCGGCTGCACGCTCGGCATCGTGCCGCATATGACGGCGGCGATGCTTGGGCTTGCCGCCGTGCTGCACACCAGCGCGCTGGCCTTTGCGGCGCTGAAATGGTGCGGGGTGGCGTATCTGCTCTACATGTCCTGGCAGGCGCTGCGCGAGACCGGAGCGTTGGCGGTGGAGGCGAACATCGCGGAGCGTTCGAGCTGGCGGGTGATTGTCACGGGGTTCTTGATCAACATCCTCAATCCAAAGCTCTCGATCTTCTTTCTCGCCTTCCTGCCGCAGTTCATTGGCGCTGATGAAGCCCATGTGCTGGCGCGGATGCTGGAATTGAGCGGTGTCTTCATGGCAATGACCTTTGCCGTGTTCGTGGTGTACGGCCTGTTTGCCGCCTCGTTGCGCGAGCGCGTCATTTCCCGCCCGCGCGTCATGGCCTGGCTGCGCCGCAGCTTTGCCGCCGGTTTTGCCGCGCTCGGCGCGAGGCTGGCGTTCGCGGAGCGGTAGGCTTGTTCGCCTTTCCCCGCAAAGGGCGAGGAATGGAGTGAAGCAGTCGACGCCTGGCCAATAAAAAAGCGGGCCCGCGCCCGCCGTTTTAGAACCGCCCCACTGACGCCCGGGCGGAGCGAGGCTCCACCCGGGCAGAACAAGAAGTAGCGTTACTTCTTCTTCGCCTTCTTGGCCTTCTTCGCCTTCTTCGCCTTCTTCGCTTTCTTAGCCATAGTATCCTCTCAAGGGTTAATGGTGGAACGCGACACGAGGGATGCTCGGCGGAGGGCCAGCCTCGCAACATCCTCGACACCAAACTCAGCAGATTCGCGGGCGCCTGCCCCGCGCTGTCACGCCGCTGTCATTACGTTATCCACAGATCAAACGCTTTTATGGGTGATTTCCGTCTGCGAATCCGCCTTGCCGCCGTCCGCCAGACGCCCGCACGACATGGCTAACGATCCGGCAACGCGCGCGCGGCGTTCATCAATCCAAAACCAAAGGCGCGCTTTCGAAGATCGCGGTGAGATTCCGTTAAGCGCGCCGCGCGCATTGTCCCGGTAACAAGACGGGGATGGTTATGGACGGACGGCTGCCAAACGGAGAGGGCGAGACGACGCGTGTCTCGCAGTCGCCATGCTGAGCGTGTCGACACTCTGGATCGTCATCGTCATCAACTTCCTGGCTCTCGGCCTGATCTGGGCCTACGTGGCCAACGCTTATCCCAAGTTCGAGGCGGCGCGGTTCTGGACGGCGGCCGCGGTGCTCGCGGCGGTCGGTGCCGGCATCACCATGCTGCGCGGCGTGATGGATCCGCGCTTTCCGCTGATTGCCGGCGGCGGGCTGATGATCTTCTCGTCCTGGCTCGCCTGCATGGGCGTGACGCGGTTCTACGACAAGCCGGTGGCCTGGCGCACGGCGATCGCGGTCTCGTTGCTGACCACGGCCGGCCTCGCCGGGTTCCTGGTCGTGATCGACTACATGCCCGCGCGCGTCCTGATTTATTCGCTGGGACAATCGACGCCGATCTTGATGGTGTTGCCGCTCCTCCTCGGCAAGCAGGATGGCCGGGAAAATCCCGGCGCGCGTCTCGCCGCGATCGTCGCCTTCATGCTGCTGTCCGCGCACGTGATCCGCTCCGTTGCCGCGCTGCTCGGCTTTGGCGGCGCCATCACCGCGATCAACTTCAATGGATTGCAAGCGGGCCTGATCCTGGTTCTGGTGTTCCTGGCGATGGCCTGGAATTTCGGCTGCCTGTTGATGGCGATCGAGCGCCTGCGCAACGAGGTCGCCGATCTCGCACTGCTCGACGACCTCACGGGCGTCGCCAACCGGCGGCACCTGTTGCAGCGCCTCACCGAGGAGTGCGCCCGCTCGGAGCGCAGCGGCGAGCCGTTCTCGCTGCTGGTCATCGATCTCGACGGCTTCAAGGCCATCAACGATACCCATGGACATGCCGCGGGGGATGCCTGCCTGCAGCATTTCACCCTGATGGCACAGACGCGCCTTCGGCCAGGCGACATGCTCGCCCGCACCGGCGGTGACGAGTTCTGTATCGTGCTGCCGTCCTCGACCCAGATTGAGGGCGCGCTGATTGCCCGCCGCGTGCTGGACGTTTGCCGCAGGGATGCCGAAACCTGCGCAGGAGGCGAGATTCCGATCGCGGTCTCGATCGGGATCGCGCAGTGGGAGCGCGGCATCGGCCAGTTTCCCGACCGGCTGATGGCGAACGCCGACCATGCGCTCTATGGCGCCAAGAAAAACGGCAAGAACGATTTTGCGGTCTACGATCCCGCGCCGCCGCTCCAGCCGGACTTGCCGCAACTGCCAACGGAAGCGGCACGCAAGTTCGCCTGACGCATGCTAAAGCGCGATGAGATTGGAATGAATCGTCATCGCGCTTTAGGTTTGCCTCATGCTTTCCCGCCTTCTCGCGATGCTGCTCGCCGCGTTTGCACTGCTCGCTCCGGCCGCGGCAACCGATCCCGACCTTGCCAGAATAGCGCGGGCGTCGGGCACGCCGACGATTCCCGGCCTGAACATGGTCTGGCTGGCACCCTGGGGCGACGTCGGTGCTGCCCATGCCTGGCACAACATCATCGTGCACCAGACCGAGGGGCCGGCGGGATCCGCCCGCATGGGGGCGCTGGCGCAATCGAAGAACCCGACGCGGCGCGGCGTCACGATATGGGTCGAGACCGACGGTACGGTCTATTGGGCCGTCCCTGAAAACCTAGTGCCGACCCATGGCGATGGCGCCAATCGCAACGACAACGCCTTCATCGACAACTCCGCGACCTACCATCAGGTCGTGCGCGACAACTCGATCGGTGTCGAGTTTGCCGGCAATTTTCCGGACGTGACGACGGGGCCGACCGAGGCGCAGGTTGCGGCGTGGCGTACCCTCGTGGCTGTCCTGCGGGCGCGCTACGCCATCCCGCTCGACCACGTCTATGCGCACAACTGGATCGACTTCAAGGACGGACGCTACTGCGAAGGCTGCTGGCTCGCGACCCTGGCGAGGGAGTGGGGCGAATAGGGAGCGCTCCCTCGTCCTGCTTGTCCGAACCAAAACATCGAAAAGGGACGCCGCGTGCACGGTGCTTCTTGCTAGCCAACAAAAAAGCCGGCGTTGCCGCCGGCTTTTAAGTCTCTTCGATCCGCCAATTTCTGGCGCTGAAAAATCCCGCGCTTAGTGCGCGGCTTCCAGCGCTGCTTGTTCCTGCTTCGCGATCGTGCCCTTGACCGCGGCCTGCACCTTCTCAAAGGCACGGACCTCGATCTGGCGGACGCGCTCGCGCGACACGCCGAACTCGGCAGCGAGGTCTTCCAGCGTCATCGGCTCGTCCGCAAGGCGCCGCGCCTCGAAGATGCGGCGTTCGCGCGGGTTGAGCACGCCCATGGCGCCGTTCAGGGCGTCACGGCGATGATCGTATTCCTCGTGCTCGGCCATCAAGGCTTCCTGGTTGGGCGAGGTATCGACCAGCCAGTCCTGCCATTCGCCGGCCTCGCCGTCGTCGCGGATCGGTGCGTTCAGCGACGCGTCGCCGCCGAGACGGCGGTTCATGTCGATGACGTCCTGAGCCGTGACGCCAAGGCGCTTGGCAATCAGCTTCACCTGGTCGGGGTGCAGATCACCCTCGTCCAGCGCCGAGATCTTGCTCTTCGCCTTGCGCAGGTTGAAGAACAGCTTCTTCTGGTTCGCGGTGGTGCCCATCTTCACGAGCGACCAGGAACGCAGGATGTACTCTTGAATCGACGCCTTGATCCACCACATGGCGTAGGTGGCGAGACGGAAGCCCTTCTCGGGCTCGAATCGCTTGACCGCCTGCATCAGGCCGACATTGCCTTCCGAGACGACCTCGGAGATCGGCAGGCCGTAGCCGCGATAGCCCATGGCGATCTTGGCCACGAGACGGAGGTGGCTGGTGACGAGTTGATGCGCCGCGTCGCGATCGTCATGCTCGCGCCAACGCTTGGCGAGCATGTACTCCTGCTGGGGTTCCAGCATGGGAAACTTGCGGATCTCGGCGAGGTAACGGGAAAGGCCGGATTCTCCATTCAGAACCGGCAACGTGGCTGCACGGGCCATACTTGCGCCCTCCAAAGGTTCAGGCCCCCGATAGCGGCGGGCCAGGCAGACGACCGCTTGGTTAAAGCCGGCCGGGCTGCGATGTTCCGCGTCCGATCATCTTCGAACGCAGGCGCAATATACCCCATCGGGGGTCATTTAGGGAAGGATTACTGACGTCACGTCCCCGTGTGGCTGCCATAACTTTTTGTAATGTAAAGCTTTTCTGAAGCAGCCTGCGTCATAGCGCCGCTTTCAGCCTCCCCTCGAGGAGAAGCAAATCCTCCGGCAAAGGCTGTTCCCAGTGCAGGAGTTCTCCGCTTCGCGGGTGCTCAATTACCAGCAGATAGGCGTGCAAGGCCTGCCGGCCGAGGGCGGCCAGCGCCCCCTGCGATTCGGGCCCGAGCTGGTTCGCCTTGGTCTTGAAGTGGGGGCCGTAGACGGCATCCCCCAGCAGGGGGTGGCCCATATGGGAAAGATGGACGCGGATCTGGTGGGTGCGCCCGGTCTCGAGCTCGCAAGCGAGCAGCGAGGCCACCGGCTTGCCGTCGCGCCCGGCAAAGCTCTCGAGAATCTCCCAATGCGTCACCGCCGCGCGGCCGTTTTGCCGGACCGCCATCTTCTCCCGCGCATGCGGGTGGCGGTCGATCGGCGCATCGACCGTGCCGCGCTGGCGGCTCGGCACGCCCCAGGCAAAGGCGAGATAGCCACGCCGCATCTCACCGGTGCGGCCATGGTCGGCGAATTGCGCCGACAGCGACTGATGGGCGAGGTCGTTCTTGGCGACCACCATCAGCCCGGTGGTGTCCTTGTCCAGCCGATGCACGATGCCGGGCCGGCGCACCCCGCCGATGCCGGACAGCGAGGTGCCGCAATGGGCGATCAGCGCGTTCACCAGCGTGCCGGTCTCATGCCCGGCCGCCGGGTGCACGACCAGGCCCGCGGGCTTGTTGATGACGATGATGTCGTCGTCCTCGAAGACGATATCGAGCGCGATGTCCTCAGCCAGGGGCTCAGCGGGGGCGGCCTCCGGCACGTCGATTGTGATCGTATCGCCTGATGTGACATGATAAGCGGGGTCGCGGATCGCCTCCGAACGAAGTGTCACCGAGCCCGCCAGGATCAGGGTTTTCAGCCTTGATCGCGACAGGTCCGGCAGGCGGGCGGCCAGCACCCGATCGAGCCGGGCCGAACCCTCGTCGCCGGCGACGACAACCTCCAACCTTTGCGCTGACCCAGAGCCCTGCATGACGACCGAAACCGCTGTTCCCGAACCGACCTCCGAGCAGGCCGCGCTGTTCGCGCGGGTGCGGCGGATGATGCTGATCGCGGGGTTGACCACGGCGCTGGCGATCTGCGCCGTCCTGATCGCGGTGGGCTACCGCCTTTTCAAGTCCGAGGGAAGGGCGACCGAGGCCTTGAGCGACGTCACTGCCACCCTGCCGAAGGGCGCGAAGATCGTCTCGACGGCGGTGGCCGGCGACCGCGTGATGGTAACCCTCGACGTCGGCGGGGGCACCGAAATCCGCACCTTCGATGCCCACACCTTGCGGCCCGCCGGCAGGCTGAAATTTGCCTATGAGCCGTAAAGCCGGGCTCGGGATGAGTTGAGCATCGTTCTCCGGTCCATGTTGTCTTGCCGTGCAACTTCTGATTTAGGTCTTGCCCCGGGGAATATGGGCTGGGGCTGGGACTGGGAATGGGGCGTATCAAGTCACTCGTCGTTGCAATTGCTGTCGTCGTCGGATGGGTCGGATGCGCAGGACCTGCAGCGGCCGCCGCGCAGCCTAAGCAGGCTGGACCTGCAGCGCAGGCCAAACAAACCGGACCTGCAGCTCAGGCCAAACCGAAGGGCGCTCGGCTCGCGCGGCTGTGCTTCCTGCGGGAAAAGGGCATTTTCGGCGCGATGGGCGGATTGGCCGCCTCGTCGGAGATCAAGATCGACGACAAGCCCGTCGGAAAGCTCGAGATGGGGTCGTTTTTCTCCGTCGAGCGCCCGCCGGGCACCTACAAGATCGCCTCCCACACGACGATGTCCATGACGGACTACGAGGTCGAAGTCCCGATCGAGGCCGGCCAGACTTACTACTTCGGGGTCGGGACGCAGCGCGGTGGCGCCATCGGTCAGGACCTGCTCAACCAGGCTATCGCAGGCAGCAGCGGGCAGCAGATCCGATCGACGTCGCCATTGAAGTCCGCATTTGCGGGCGCGGGGCTGTTTCGGCTGGAGCCGGCCGCCGGCGCCGCCGCGATCGAGAAGCTGAAGGCGCCGTGAGTGTTCCCAGTGGTTCTGAGTGAACGCGAGCCCGGATGGGCCATCGCGCGGTTAAGCTTGAGCCGCAGTCGCCGCATATCCGGGATTATCGCCCCCGAACGAGGCTTGCCGCCGACGGAATTCGCGGCTATGTCCTGTCCCTCACGCTCCCTTCGTCTAGCGGTTAGGACGCGGCCCTCTCAAGGCTGAAACAGGGGTTCGATTCCCCTAGGGAGCGCCATTTTTCAATAACTTAGCTGTTGGCCTGCGGGTGGTGTCCAGTTGGTGTCTTGTCGGATGCCGACGACTCATCAGCTGTCGCATACCAATTTAGCGTCCTGATTTGTTGACTAATCGAATCCTTGGAGCTGGCGCAGGGCGCGATCGTTCGCTGTGCATTGTAACCGCGGGCTCTCCTCTCCAATTTGAACTGCTGGAGCGATCGGAGCGCCCTCTGCGGAGGACCGGATGTCGGACGCGGCCAAACCGAAGGACGACGATGGGCTATTGGAGTTCTTCCGGAAGAAGGGTCCCGTTCCCGGCTGTGCAGATCTATTCCTGTTGGGGGAAAATGCCCTTTGGTTGGATGCTTCCATCGCCGCGCTGCTGCGCATGTTTCGCAAAGGCGATCGGCCGGCCTTTGCGCAAGCATCGTTGTCGTTCTGCCGCCCGCTGGGGCTACCCTGATTGAGCTGAAGCGCTGCTTTCTGCAAGCTTGGCGGCGCTACGTCGGGTCCGAGCTCGCCTCGGACCAGCTCGAAAGAGCCTTTCGGGCTGTCGGCTGCATCGTAAGCACAAGTCTTGAGGCCGCATCCCTAGTCGAAATCGTACAACGCGCGCCGAGCGGGAGCGCATTCATCGTCACGGAAGCCGCCGCCTACCGCGCTCTTTGCGCAAAATATGTTGGTGGCGTCTTGGGTGGCGCCGGCCTGGGTGCCGCCGGTCTGGACCCTCAGCCAGATCAGCTAGCGCGACTGCACCGATTTCCCGGGCCGGGCTATTTTATTTCAAGCATTTGCCGCTTGTGCGTTCCTTTTTCCCCGGCAAATTGCCACGCCTCCTTGCAGAACCGCGAAGGATTCGAGTCGTAGCTCGAACGCGCATAGGCTCTCGAAACCGACAGGGTGACCTCCATCGAGTCCATCTGCTGATCAGGTGTAACCCCTGCGTTCAGGAGCTCTTCGGCAATCGCGCGGTCGATTGTCACAACATGCCGACAGTTGTCGTCGGTGCCTGCAACGATGATGCGGGCAACAAGGTCGATGGTCGATTTCTGCTCGCGCGTGAAACTCTCGGCTCTTGCGGACGAGGTCAGCGTCGCGAAAATCTGAAGAGCAACGATCGCATGCTTCATTGTCAAGACTCCTGGGATACGCATGTAAGTGATTTGCGCCGGCGAGCCTGGGCGGCTCGTTTTTTGTCTTGGACTTGATCGTATCGAAGATCAGCGTCGGGTTGGCCGTGCCTTGCAAAGCGTGTCGTTTGCCGGCTAGTCAGCGGTACTTTGGGTGGCCTCGCTTTGCAGGGCCGCGACCTTCTTCACGGATCGGTTCTGCGCAAGGAGCGCAAGACCGCGCACCGGTTTGCCGGGATCGGTCGGACTGACTGTCGCTCCAGCAGCAAACACTGCCGCATAGGAGTTGGTACCTTCGACGCCTCCGCCGGGAGAGTCTAAGTTCTGGTCCGCAACATCAACGGCCAGCAACATCATCGCAATCACTGCCAAAGCGGCGGCGATCCAACCATTGGTCCAAGCGGGCTTGTACTCGGAGTCCAGTTCTTCCATGACGACCACCTGCACACCAGAGCTCCTCGGCAATCGTTCTAGTGGGCAACTACTAAAAAACGGAAAAGCTGCCGACCGTAACTTTAGGCAGCGATGCAGTTTTGCACTCGCACTAGTACTGAGCGATACTCGACTATGCTTCAGTGATACATTCGCCGCTTCTCGGGAAGCCGGTCGTGGCCCGCCTCGGCGCGGTGGCAGCAAGTCGAGCTGGCTCTGCGCCTTCTTGACGGCGGCTGCGAACCAGCTCTGGCTCGGCGCCGCCCTGGCGAAACACTGGGTGAATGCGGCTATCGCCTGATCCTCGTCGGCCGGGGCCGACATCGCGGCGATACGGGTTTCCGATATCGACGCGACTGCCGCGCGGTTGCAGGCAGTCTGCTACAATTTCAAAGCGCTGTCGGCCATCGCAAAGCGCTATTCGGCAATCTGCGGAAAGATGTCGAAAAGGCACGGCAGTATTGCGCGGAGGTCCGGGCAACCGCCCCCGGTGGCGCCGTTGATAGTCGCCATGCGAATGATTTCGGAATAGCCAATCGGCTTCTGATCGGCCGATTCTGAGCCCTGCCACGGAACGCCCAGATTCCACGTAGTTCGCATCAGTTCGAACATGTTCGGCGGACCGATGAGACTGGCATCGACGGAAAGAGAGAGCGTCAAGCCCGCTCTTCGCATGCGCATCAAGGCGGCACAGTGGTCACCGGCCTTGCCAAGGCGCATTTCCGAAACGGTTGCGAAGCTGAGCGGAGTCCTTGTTCTCGCCAGCGCCGCGAAGTCGCCACCGTCGCCCACCACATAGTGAGCGATTAGCAGGTCCGGGCCGAGATAACCGCGCTTCTCGTAGTCGTTGGCATTGTTGGTGTTTGGCGGTAACTATCCGGCGTGAATGGCACGAGGAAGTCCTCGCTTCATCACCAGTCCTATTTCCTCGTGGAACACCGCCTCCGTGCTTTGGCTCATCCCCCGAAGGTTTACGCCGAGGTGAACAACGCCTTCGAACGGCGAGGTCTTGCCGAACCATTGGTCCTTAACCCGGTCGCTGTCGTTGAAATCGATTAGCTTGGTCTGATCGAGCAGGTCCGGATGCGCATAGGCGAAACGGGCGCGCACCATTGCGTCGCGGCGCGCTGTCAGCTCGGCGTCCGCATGTGCTGGCGTGCGGGTATTGTTGGACCAATTGTGGACCGTGGTAACGCCGTTGTTTGCCAACTCGACAAGACCCAGCTTGTGCAGCTCAGCGCAGCTACGGTCAAACCCTGAACAACAGCTCTTCTCGTGAACATATGGCCTGCCTCTAGGTCGAGATCAAGCTGGAGCGCTGTATTGGGATCGCGATACTCTGCGTTCATTTCCCGACGACGGAAGCAATCCAGAGGCCAATTCCTGGACGAGCGGGTAGTTGCAACCTGCATTTGATCCTCCTTCGGTCAGCGTCCCAGCGCTCGAAGCCGAGCATGCAAACAGCCGACCGCGCCTCCCAGGTGCACGAAACCGATTTCTGGGCCTAGCTCGTAGAGTGGGTTTCAGTCTGAGAAGATCGAAAATTCTTTGTCCTTCAATGGAGTGCATTTCATTCGGCCCGTCATTCCACGGCAGCAACCATCCAGACCCGTGGACTCCGCGCAACACAACATCGTTACGGTTTCGACCAGATCGCGAATTGCCTCTCAAGGGCGCGGCATCCTCGTATCGCAATCATCGGCAGTCGTCGCCGGATCACGCGCATTGTCTTGTGTGGACATCGCCGAGTTGCACGTTCCGCTCGCAGGTTCTCGACCCTTAGAAACGCGATCCTTCGGCGAAAATACCCGCCGCATCTACGATCGGGCTGAGAAATCATGGCTAGATTGAAGCCGGAGATGTAATTTGCGGACCGCTAAAGTACGGCTGGGAGTGACGAAGCGCGGGATAATGGCCGCCGCCGTTGATTTTCCTGCGCTTTCTGTGGAATTCGACCACGTTCGTCGCGCTTCGTGCGGGTTGTTTCTGGTGCGAAACTGGTGCGGTTCGTCCACAATTGAAACTTGGACTTAGGGCATGTGCCATCTGTTGGTGATAACGTGAGAACGCAAGTCAGTCCCCGCGACCGGCGGCAGCGAATTCCGTGCGCCATCGTGCCGGCTGATCGCGGCGGCCTGTTCAAGGTCAGCGTCCACCCGGTTCGCAACGCGCTATCGGTAGCGAGCCAAAGACGTTCATGGGAAAGCAAGCCAGGCAAAAAAGATCGTGAGTTTCTTCGAGCGTCTAAAGACAGAAGCATCCGCTGAGTGGCGGGCCTACACCGAGCATCCCTTCACGAACGGGTTGGCAGACGGCTCGCTCGCCGAAGCGGCGTTTCGTCACTACCTCGCTCAGGACTATCTTTTCCTTATCGAGTTTGCTCGCGCCTATGCGCTCTCGGTCTACAAGTCGCCCAAGCTTGCCGACATGCGTGAAGCAGCGGCCGGCCTCTCGGCCGTCCTTGATGTCGAGATGAACCTGCATGTGAAGCTCTGTGCCGGTTGGGGCCTGTCCCCGAGCGACCTTGAACAAACCCTCCGGCGGTCGAGATGCTGGCCTATACACGCTACGTGCTCGACGCAGGAATGCGCGGCGATCTGCTAGCACTCAAGGTGGCGCTTGCCCCTTGCGTGATCGGCTACGCGGAGATCGCAACGCGGCTCGCCTCGCTACCCGATGCGGACGCTGCGACGAACCCCTATCGCGTTTGGATCGCCGAGTATGCCGGCGTGCCATACCAGGAGGTCGCGGCGAAAGCGCGGGCGCACCTGGAGCGTCTCGCCGATCTCTACGCCACGCCGGCCCGCGAGGCAGAGCTGATTGCGATCTTCAAGGAAGCCACCCGACTCGAGGCAGACTTCTGGGAGATGGGCTGGCGCGCGGGCCAGCGTGTCGAATAGCCGTTTCGGCAATCGTCAGGCTCATAACCTGAAGGTGATAGGTTCAAATCCTATCCAGCTCGCAGTGTTGATTGCTGTCAGACCCGCCTAAGCAGTTGGCGCCTGGGAACGGCGCCACAATTTGTCCAATGATGGATTCGAGCGTGAGTTCAAATTTTTCAATCGGTTAGAAGGTGTGTGTGCACGATTTGTGCACCGGGAGATCGAGGGAAATTTCGAGATCGGCAGGCCTATTGCTCCGGTTTCAGGCCGATTGCCTTGACCAGCGGACCAAATTTCGCGTGCTCTTTGCGGTAGAAATCGCGAAGCGTCTCCGGCGTTGATCCGACGACGACCGCGCCTTGGGATACGAGTCGTTCCTTCAACCCCGGGTCCTGCAAGGCCGTGGCGATGTCGCCACTCATCTTGTCGACAATGCTCTTCGGGGTGCCCTTGGGAACGACGACCGTCGACCAGGTTTGGGCCTGCAGATATCCGAAACCTTGCTCGGGTGACGTCAGGAGATCCGGAAGAACTGAGAGCCGCTTGTCGTCGAGCACGGCAACCGCGCGAAGCTTGCCGCCTTTCATGTGCGACATGACTTCGGCTGGCGCGCCGGCGAAAAACTGCAAACGGCCGGCGACCAGATCGATGACACCCTGTCCGCCACTCTTGTAGGGGGCATGGATGGTGTCGAGTTTCTCGTGCTTTGCAAGCATCTCACCCATCAGATGAGGCGTCGTGCCCGCTCCGGGGGAGGGATAGACCATACCCGGGTTCTTGCGCGAATACTCGATTAGCTCCTTCAGGTTGTTGATGGGCAGCGATGGATTGACGACCATGATAAGCGGAAAGTAAGCGACCAATGAGACGGGCTCAAAGTTCTTCTCGGTGTCGTAACCGAGATTCGGATAGACGTATTGGGTAATGACGAAGGGAGGCGCGGCCAGCAGCATGGTGTAGCCATCCGGTGCGGCACGCGAGACATACTCCGCGCCGACCGTCGTCGTGGCTCCCGGACGGTTCTCGACCACCACAGGCTGCTTCCAGATTTCACTGAGTTTCTGCGCCAGACTGCGTCCGACGACATCAGACGATCCGCCCGGCGAATAGGGGATAACAAGCGTGACGGGCTTCGATGGAAACGTCTCGGCCACCGCTGCTGCAATGCCGAATAGTCCGAACAACCCGATCAACAGAATGCGTCTCATCGGGAAAATCTCCTTCGGTGTAGCAGGGGGAATTGAAGAGCCGACATCCGATCGTACCGTCAGCGATACAGCGCCATTGGCACCAATGTCAGGGCCGGGATGTAGGTGATCAAAGCGAGGACGAAGAGGTAGATAAAGAAGAAGGGGATCACGCCTCGATAAAGTTGCGGCAGCGGTGTCTTGAAGATCGCATTCGACGCAAACAAATTGAGTCCGAAAGGCGGCATGAACATTCCAATCGCGAGATTCACGGTGACGATGATACCGAAGTGAATCGGATCGATACCGGCCTTGTTCGCAATTGGCGTCAGCAGTGGAGCCAGCACAAGGATGGCGGCCGGCGGCTCCAGGACGCTCCCGACCAACAGCAAGAGAATGTTGATGGCGAGTAGCAATGCCCAGGTCTGCAGTGACAGGCTGTCGATCAGGGACACAAGCATGGCCGGAAAGCCGCTGGTCGTGATCAGCCAGGAGAAGGTGCCGGCGGCTGCGACAATGATCATGATCTGAGCCACCAGGAATGACGATTCCAGTGTGATTGACCAGATGTCAGCCCATGTGAGTTCGCGATATACCATCACGGAAACGAAGATCGAATAGACGCATGCTATGCCAGCTGCCTCAGTGGGCGTGAAGACACCGCCATAGATGCCGCCGAGGATCACGCCCGGCGCAAGCACAGCCCATACCGAACGGCGTGCCGCCGGCCAGATGACGTCCCAGCGCGGCTTCGCTCCAATCGGAATGTTTCGCATCCTGGACAAGATCACCACATAGATGCCCAGCGCAAATGCCACGATCAGGCCTGGCACGATGCCGGCCAGGAACAATTGCGTCGCCGATTGCTGTGCAGCGATCGCGTAGATGATCATCGGGATCGACGGCGGGATAATCACGTCGATCACGCCGGTGGCGGTGATGAGGCTGACTGAAAAGGTGCGTCCGTAACCCGCTTTCTCGAGGGATGGCAGTGTAAGCTTGCCGATCGCTGCGACGCAGGCGACGCTTGATCCGGACATCGCGCCAAAGGCCGACGCCGACGCAACCGTCGCCAACGGCAACGATCCGCGAACGCCTCCGACGACGGCCATGATCAGTTCGATCAAGCGGCGGGCGATGCCGCCGCGGGCCATGATGTCGCCCGCAAGAATGAACAGGGGAACGGCGAGCAGGGAGAAGGCATCGAGGCTGCCGAACAAGGCTGTATGAACGGCACGCAAGGGAATGCCACCCATCATCAGAATGCCGGCCGCTGTTGCGATGAGCAACGTCACGAAGATCGGCGTGCCGATCGCCAGCAATGTGATGGGCAACACTCCGAAGACCAGCGCGTTCATCGATATTCTTTCGATATCAGGAGTGGTCGGAGACGGTCGGTCCGTAGACGACCAGACGCAATGCGGTCATGGCGGCGACCAGCAATAATCCGATCAACACTGCGGATTGCGGAATCCAGACGGGAAACTCCATGGCATCGCTGCGCTGATCGAACGCGTAAAGCTGGGAAACAACGTCGAAACTGCTAAGCGCCACGACCAGGCAGATTCCGATGGTGAGTATGGCCGACGCCAGAGCGGCAATTTGCCGGAATCGAAACGGCATCGCTTCAAGGATCAGTTCGATCCTGATGTGTGCGCCTCTCCAGGTAACGCTCGCGACAGCGGCAAATACCACCAGAATCATCAGATAGAGCATGGACTCTTCGGCCCAGGGTATCGGACTCGCAAAGAAGTAACGTCCAGCCACGTTTGCACCGTTGATCGCCACGATCGTAAGCATGGCGATGCCGGCAATCGTGGTCGATAGCATCGAAATGCCGTTTCCAAGCCGGAGCAGCTTACCGGGCGATGTGGCGGTCGCGCCGCCGCCGGCCAGCTCGGCTGTCACGCCGCGGCCTCCGCGGTTTTGGATAGCAGTTCGAACAGCTCGCGCTCCGGAGCCTTCTTTGCCGTGACCTCGGCGCCAATCGGCCGCACTCGCTTCACGAACTCGGTGCGATCCTCCGCAGAAAGCTCGGTGATGACGCCTCCGTTGGCCGTCCATGCCGCGCGTTGCTTCGTAGTGAAGTCGACAGCCCACGGGAAGACCTCGACACTCGCCTTGTGGCCGGCCTCATCAACCTTCATTTGCAGGGCAGGTGGCAACGCATCGTACCACTGCTTGCTGACGACGGATGCGACCGTCACCATCGCCTGATCGGTCTCGACCACATATTTGGCCGCATCGTAAAAGCGCAGCGCTGCGAGGACAGACAGTACGCTCATCACACCGTCGATCGTACCTTGCTGGAGTGCAGGCAGGACCTCGCCGAGCGGCATAGGCACGGCGGTGGCCTTGACCTTCTTCAATTGTTCGGTCTGGATCGCCGACGCCAGGACGCGAATCTTCTGCCCTTCGAAGTCGCCAAGCTTTTCGATCCTGGTGCGGGTGTTGAAGATCGTTGGTCCACTCACGAAGATGCCAACTCCCTTCAATCCCTTGTTGGCGCCGAGCGCGAGGAAGGCCTTGTTGAAAGCCGCATCCTGGATCGCGCGATTGGCATGGGCCATATCCTTGAAGAGGCCGGGCGCACCGAGCACCTCGAAGCGACTATCGACGCCGACCAGGAATTCCGGCGGGCCGACAAAGCACTGTATCGATCCAAATTGCGTGCCTTCAATCATGCGCGGGATCGAGCCGAGCTGACTTGCGGGATATATCTCGACCTTGATCTGACCTGAGGTGTCCGCTTCGAGGATGCGCTGAAAGATCTTCATCCATTCATGCTGAACGTCATTCAGCGTCGGCGTTCCGACCTTCATCGTGAGCGGCGTGGATTGTGCCGACAGGATTGCAGGCGCCGCGATTAAAGGAATGGCGCTTGCGCTGGAGACGATGAAGCGCCGCCGCGTGATAGATCCAGTTTTCATTCTCGTGCTTCCTCACTCCGTCGACGTACTGAAAAGGCGGTTCGTTATGTCCTCGTCAGAATCCCGTGCAAGAAGGGAGCCAATCGCAAGCTCCGTACGTGTTAGTGCGCCGCTCCTGAGAAGTCCTGTACGACCTTGCTCTGAGACACGGTAACGCGGCGTGTCGCTTCCGGCGTGTTGCGGCTGCGCCCCACGAAACGCGGAATACCAGCCGTGATCACAGCACCGACAGCGGGGACATCGCCGTTACGAAGCGCCGAGAGAGCGTCCGGTTGCGACCCGCCAAGGCAAGCATCGATGATGACGAGATCGGCGTCACGTCCGGGCGCGATTACGCCACTGTTGAGGCGGTAAACGCGCGCATTGTTGCCCGTTGCGGCCGCAATGGCCAGTTCGGGGGCCATGCCACCGAGCGAACACAAGTGGCTGATCGTGTACAGCATGCCAAGTGGCATGATGCCGCTTCCGGTCGGCGTGTCCGTCGCAATCAGCAGACGTTCGTTGCGATCTGCCTTGCGCAGCAGATCCGCAACGAGAAGCGTTGTTCTAAGATTTCCGGCGGTGCAAACCTGCATCGCGACATCGGACTCGTTGACGAGCCGGGGGAAGTCCTCGTCCGGCATCGCGACCGGGCCGCCGTTCACGTGATACGATACGTCGGGATTGATCGCGAGAACATGGTCGGCCCAGATTCCGGAAGACCCGGGGATGGACGATCCGCCGGTATGGACCATTGAGACCATGCCGCGCGACTTGGCCATGGCAACAAGTGGCGCGTACTCGAACGGCGTTTTGAACGCGCCGAAGCCGGCTTTCACCATCCAGACTCCGGACGAAACGAGATCGTCGAAGTCGGTTTCGCGAAGGCCCGGCTCCAGGATCAAGGATCCCGCGCACACGCGCATGCCGCCGGGACGATATGTCTCGAAGCATTTGTGGGCGGCGACGGCCAGGGCCTTGATTCCAACGACGTCCTTTGGACGGCCGGGAACATGAACCTCGGAGGCGCTGATTGCCGTCGTGACGCCGCCATGGACATAGCTTTCGAGGAAGCCGACTGTCTTCTGGCGAGGCGTATAGTCTCCGAAGGTGATGTGAACATGAGAGTCGATCAGGCCCGGGATCGCGATGGCGCCGCCGGCATCGATCACCACGTCACAGTTCTCGACCGCATTGCTCGAGGCCGTGCCGGCGGAAACAATTAGGCCTTCATTCGTGATGATGGTGTCACCCGGTATGACCGGTGATTTCAGGTCGCCGCTCATGATCGACCCGAGGTTGACAACCGCCGTCTTCATTGGAGCTCTTTCAGATTGTCGCGCCTGACCACTTCGTCATGGGTCAACCCGCCGACCCTCGCATTGAGGCGGCCGTGGCTCGCCATGCAGAAGATGATGGCGATCTCGTCGGGCATCGGCGTATCCTGCAAGGCGATGGTCATCCCGTCATAGTGCGAACGGACATAGACATCGTCCTTATGGTTCATTGGGATGTCGATCAGGCCCCCCGGGGGCGACAGCTTGACCATGGATGAGATCCAGGCCTTGCCGCCGCCGATCGCGTCGCGGATCGGGTTGGCATAAGCGGTCGTAACCAACGCGCTGGCATGCTCGGCATCGCCATCCAGTCCGACGAGCGCGCCCTTGCCGTAGCTCTGCGCTTTATAAGGACCGAGAGCTTCCATGCACATTTGGCCCATCGAGGCGCCGAGGCCAACGCTTGCTTCGATCAGAGAAGTCAAGTCTTCGACGTACCGGCCGACATATGGATTGGCGAGGACTGCGACCACGGCAACCTTGCGGATCGGAGTGGCAACTCTTTGTCCTGCCAACTCGCTCTTGTTCTCGACGAGGGCGTAAGTTCGGCGAATATTCAGTTCCATTCTTGGCGACTTTCGAAGTACTTGACAGAAGCGGGCAAACAGCTAGCATTTCGTCGGACAATCTGTCAATCAGGCGTTATTAGATGCAAATCAAGGGCCAAGCTGTTCTGTTCTCGGAAATGACTCCTGGAGAAGGGGGCACCGCCAGATTTCACAACTGGTACGACACGCATCACATCCCGGTGCGAATGGGCTGTCCGGGCTTCATCAGCGCGCAGCGCTATCGGCGCCAGGATGGTCCGGGCTATCTAGCGGTCTACGAGATGGACAATGTCGATGTTTTGTCCAGCGATGCCTATAAAGTCATCAAAAACAATCCATCGGAAGAGACCGCGTGGATGTTGGCCAATGTTACGGGTTTCACGCGCGACCTCGCGAGCGAGGCGTCGGTGCGGCCGGCCGAGAACGCGAATTCAGCACTGCTGGATGCGCCCGTATTGTATGCGGTGTGCTTCAATATTCCTGCCGAAGCGCGTCCGGATTTCGACGCATGGTATGAAACCGAGCATATTCCGCTGTTGATGGAGTGTTCAGATTGGTTGATGGTACGGCGAATGCGCGTTACCGATGGCGTTCCTGAAAGCTACACTCATATCGCATTGCATTATCTCGCCGATGCGCGGGCTTTACAGTCGCCTGAGCGGGAGAAGGCCAGGAAAACGGCTTGGCGCGACCGTCTCGCGAAGAATGATTGGTTCAAGGCAAGCTATACCGTGTTCGATCGCATCGGGTCGCGGCAAATCGGAAAACGATAAAGATGGCGACTCATAACCTTCGGATATCGCCCAAGACCGTTCAGCTACAGATCGTTGAGAAGCTCCGCGAGGCAATCATCGAGGGCATATTCAAGCCAGGCGATCGTTTGGTGGAAGCTGAGCTCTGCGAAATGCTGGGGGTGAGCCGGTCTTCGATCCGGGAGGCGTTGAGGAGCCTCGAGGCGGAGCGGCTGGTCGAGATCATACCCAATCGCGGGCCGCAAATACCGGTTCTGACCCGGGAGCAGGCGGCCGAGATCTATCAGGTGCGTGCGTTGCTTGAAGGTGAGGCCGCCTTCATCGCTGCCAAGCGTGCCAGTGCAGACGATCTCAAGCTAATGCGTGCGTCTCTTGCCGCCTTCGGCAAGGCGGCACGCGTTAACGACATGCAGGCAGAAGTCGCGTCGACCGCAGAGTTCTATGCCCATATTCTGCGTATCTGCGGCAATCGGATCATCGAGGAGACTCTGTCCGGCCTGTTGGCCAGGATCAACTTCCTGCGTGCCCGGTCGATGTCGCGGCCAGGCCGAGCCAAGGTAAGCTTGCAGGAAATGAAGGCGATCTACGAGGCAATCGCCGCAAAGAACAGCAATGCAGCTCGCAATGCCGCAATCAAGCATGTCGAGAATGCCCATGCGTCGGCAAATGCCGCCTACGAACTCATGAACGCTGACGAGAGCGCTGCTTAGCCCCGTCAACTTCAGCAGGAGGCCAGGCGGGCGACTTCCTGAAGGGCTGGATCCGTTCGCTCGACCGTTTTTGCATTCGCGTGTCTCAAATCAGTTTTGCATCGTTCGGGTCGGTGCTGCTCAATCGTTGCGCAGGCCTGCAAAAGCGCAGGCGCATCATTGACATGATTGTCTGACAATCATAACGTCATCACATCTGAATTGATGGGTTGATGTAGTCGGGCATGGAGCATTCGAATGACGAGCGCACGATTGCAGGGCTGTTTGGACTTGCGGCTCGTCGGCTCCGTCCGGAGGTCTGGGACTATTTCGTAGGCGGCTCCGAAACCGAGACGACGATCGCGCGCAACAGAATGGCGCTGGATTCACGCGAGTTTTTGCCGCGCGTTCTGCGCGACGTCTCCAAACTTTCGATTGAACGCCCTTTCTTCGATCGTATTGCATCCTTGCCGATCTTTCTGGCGCCGATCGGCTCTCTCGGTCTCTTCGATCCGGAGGCCGCGCTTGCTTGTGCGAAAGCTGCCGCGAATGCCGGCGTGCCGATGTTTCTCAGTATCATGGCCCAGCCCTCCCTGGAGGACGTTGCGCGGCTCTCTCCAAAGACCGATCTCGTCCTGCAGCTCTATATGCGCGGCGATCGGAACTGGCTCGATGGTATCGTCGGGCGCGCGGAGGGGGCGGGCTGCGTTGCGCTGTGCATGACCGTCGATTCTGCCGTTTACGGCCGGCGCGAGAGGGACCTGAGCAACGGCTTCTCCTCCGCCGCCGCGGTCGACCGCGTCAACTTTGCCGATCGTCATGACGTCCAGATTACCCGCGAGCAGGCGGCACTAACCTGGGACACGATAGGCTGGCTGCGTCGCCGAACCGCAATGCCGCTGATCCTCAAGGGCATCATGACTGCAGATGACGCGGCGCTTTGTGTCGAGAACGGCGTCGACGTGGTGTACATCTCCAATCACGGCGGCCGTCAGCTTGACCATACCTCTGCGACACTTGATCAGCTTCAGGTGGTTGCGCAAGCTACCGCGGGCCGCTGCAAGATCTTCATCGATGGCGGCTTTCTCCATGGCACCGATGTGCTGAAGGCCATCGCGCTGGGAGCGGATTTCGTCGGCATCGGCAAGGCGCAAGCCGCCGGGCTCGCAGCCAATGGCGCAGCCGGCGTATCACGGCTGCTGACGATCCTGCACGACGAGATCGCAACGTCGCTGGCGCTTCTGGGATGTCCCGGTCTCGCCGACCTCGGTCCAGATTATCTGCGGCAAGCTGCACCGATCGCGTCGAATCCCTTAACTCAACGAACCGCGCTGCGCACCAGGCGAACAGCAGCGCCTACCGAGGAAGTATGGAACGATGAAGAATATTGAACGTCCCGCGGTGACCCCCTCCAATGCAGCCGAATGGGGCAGCGACGTTGCGGCGCAGATGCTTCGCGTCCTTGATATTCCTTATGTCGCGCTGAACCCGGGGGCCAGCTACCGCGGCTTCCACGACAGCCTGGTCAACAATCTTGGCAATGAAACGCCACAGATGCTGCTGTGTCTCAACGAAGATCATGTCGTTTCGATCGCGCACGGCTACGCGAAGGCGACCGACAAGGCGATGGCTTGCGTCTTGCACAGCAATGTCGGTCTCCTGCACGGCTCCATGGGCATTTTCAATGCATGGTGCGATCGTGCGCCGATGATCGTGATCGGAGCGACCGGTCCTGTAGCGCCGGAAAAGCGTCGACCCTGGATCGACTGGATTCATACGGCCAAGGATCAAGGTGCCTTGCTGCGCGACTTTATCAAATGGGATGACGAGCCGCGCTCGCCGCACGGCATCGTCGAGGCCTTTCTCCGCGGTGCGCAACTCACCAACAGCCAGCCGACCGCCCCGGTCTATATCTGTCTCGATGCCGGCCTGCAGGAGCAGAAACTCGACGAGCCGATGCAGGTACCATCCACCACGCGGTATCAGCCCGCCACGCCGCCGCGCGCGAGCCGGAAAGATATCGAGGCCGTGGCCGGACTGCTGGCCAGCGCCAAGAACCCGTTGATTCTGTTCGGGCGAGGGGGCCGTTCGCGCGAGGCATGGGACAATCGCGTCAAGCTTGCCGAGCTGACTGGTGCGTCGGTAATGACCTCCATTCGCGAGCGCGCGATTTTTCCGACCGAGCACAAGCTGCACGCCGTGCCGCCCTTTTATTGGTTAAGCCCGACCGCGAAGGAAGCCGTACGCAAAGCCGATGTGATCGTCAGCTTCGATTGGGTCGATCTCAATGGAGTCTTGCTGCAGATGATGCGGAAAACGGAAGCTTATCCGGCAAAGATTGCCCATGTAACGCTCGACGCCAGTCTGCATCGCGGCTGGAGCATGGACTATTTCGCACTGCCGCCGGTCGACATTCCCGTCGTTGCTGGCGCAGACGGCTTCGTCGAGGACGTGCTGACGGTGCTGGAGACCAGACTTGCCGGCAAGAGCTTGTGGAAAGGCGACAATCGGAACACCGCTCCGAAACCCGCCTATACGCCGAACGCTGAAACGGAAATGGGGCCGCGCGACATCGAGGTTGCGCTTGCCAAGGTGCGTGGCAATCAGACGTTCACGCTTGCCCATGTCACGATTGGTTGGGCTGGTGACGTCTATCAGTTCCGCGATCCCCTGGATTTCATGGGACATGACGGCGGTGCGGGTCTCGCGGCCGGTCCTGGCCTTACGATTGGTGTCGCGTTGGCGCTGAAGGATCAGAACCGTCCGGTGGTTGCGGTTCTCGGCGACGGCGATTTCATGCAGGGCGTATCGGCCCTGTGGACCGCGGCTCACTACGGAATTCCTGCGCTGTTCATCGTCAGCAACAATCGTTCGAACTTCAACGACGAACTGCATCAGGAAGCCGTCGCTCGGATGCGCGGGCGCCCGCCGGAGAACCGCTGGATCGGTCAGCGCATCGCCGAGCCGGTGATTGATCTGGCTGCGATGGCAAAGGCGCAAGGCATTGCGTCCGAAGGTCCGGTGAAGACTGCCAGCGAGCTCGAGGCTGCCATCGAGCGTGGCCTCGCCGCAGTTCGCGCCGGCCGCCCGTATTTGATCGATGCCCATGTGGCGCCGGGCTATTCCAACCCTCCGCTTTCCCGCGGCGAGTGAATTCGCCCAAGTGAAGTCAGACAAATTGAACCGATTCAGGAACAGATCATGAGCAAGAACAACACCAAGTTCTACATCAATGGCGAATGGGTCGATCCGGTCAAGCCCGACCTGTTTGACGTCATCAATCCTGCAACCGAAGAACCGACGGGACAGATCAGCCTGGGATGCGCCGAGGACGTCGATCGCGCGGTGAAAGCGGCGCGCGCGGCGTTTCCGTCGTTCTCGCAAACCAGCAAGCAGGAGCGGCTGGATCTGCTCGACCGCATCATCGTGGCGTTCGAGCGTCGCTTTGACGAAATCGCGGCCGTCATCACCGCGGAAATGGGTTCACCGCTGTGGTTCGCCAAGTCGGTGCAGGCGGATACCACGCTGGCGCACTTCAAACAGGCGCGGGTCACGCTGCGGGACTATGATTTCGGTCACATGATGGGTACCACGCGCATTGTGCGCGAGGCAATTGGCGTCTGTGGCTTCATTACGCCCTGGGAACTGGCCGATCAACCAGATCGCATCGAAGTTCGCTCCCGCACTGGCGGCAGGCTGCACGGTGGTGACAAAGCCCAGCGAAGTTGCGCCCCTCAGCGCGATACTGTTGACCGAGGTCCTGCATGAGGCGGGCTTGCCGAAGGGAGTCTTCAACCTCGTAAACGGCGATGGCCCGGTGGTTGGCGAGGCGATTTCTTCGCATCCGGATATCGATATGGTTTCGTTCACCGGATCGACGCGCGCGGGCATCCTGGTTGCAAAATCGGCCGCCGATACGGTCAAGCGGGTGCATCAGGAACTGGGAGGAAAATCCGCCAACGTCATTCTTCCTGGCGCCGATCTTGCAAAGGCCGTCCCGGCAGGAGTCCTCCGTTCCTTCACCAACACCGGCCAATCGTGTCAGGCGCCGACGCGGATGTTGATTCACAAGGACCAGATGGAAGAAGCGGTCGCGCTCGCGAAGGCCACCGCTGAGGCTGTGGTGGTGGGCGATCCCTTGTCAGATGAAACCAAACTGGGTCCGCTTGTCAGCAAGATGCAATATGACCGGGTGCAGAACCTGATCGAGGCCGGCATCAAGGAAGGATCCAGGCTGGTGACCGGCGGTCCCGGGCAGCCGGCGGGCCTCAACCGCGGCTACTATGTGCGGCCGACGGTTTTCGCCGACGTGGATCCGAACTCGACGATTGCCCAGCAGGAAATCTTCGGGCCGGTCCTGTCGATGATTTCATACAAGGACGAAGACGACGCGATCGCGATTGCAAATGGCACGATCTACGGCCTGTCCGGATATGTGTGGGCCGGGACCGTGGAGGAGGCGCGCCGGGTGGGGATGCGGTTGCGTGCGGGGCGTGTCTATCTGAATGGCGCGCCGCACGGCAAGCTGCAGGATGTCGAGGCGCCGTTCGGCGGCTACAAGCAGTCGGGAAACGGTCGCGAAATGGGTCTTTACGGGCTCGAGGATTTTCTCGAGATCAAGGCCGTTATTGGCTACGAGATGGCCTGATCACCACACAAGCGAAGACGGGCACTCGTTCGGGCGCCTCTCGATTGTCGGGCTATCTTCAACCCGGGTGTTTCCAATAAATCGCGGCTTCAGCGACGGTCAGAATCAAAGATGCGCGTGAAAAGTCAAAAGGACTTTGCGTCCGGGCTGTTGTTTATGGCCTTTGGCACAGGCTTCGCAGTGCTCGCCCCAAGTTACAACCTCGGGACGGCATCGCGAATGGGCGCCGGCTTCTTCCCGCTGATTCTCGGGATCGTGCTGGCATTGATAGGTGTCGTGATCACCTTCAAGAGCATCGTGGGTGCGGAAGATACCGTTCGGGCGCTGAACTGGCGAGGACTTGTTTGCCTGCTTGGCGCCATCGTCCTGTTCGGTGCGCTGCTGCGTCCGCTTGGTCTCGTCCTTTCGTTGATCGTCCTCGTGCTGCTGGGAGGGCTTGCCAATCGCGAATTCCGCTGGCGTGAAGGAATACTGCTCGCGGCATTCCTTGCGGCACTGTCGTCGGCTCTGTTCGTCTATGCGCTGAAACTGCCGATCTCTCTCTGGCCTGCGCTCTAGGACCCGCCATGGACATCCTTTCCAATCTCGGGCTTGGCTTCGGCGTCGCGCTCAGTGCTTCAAACCTGCTGTATTGTTTCGTCGGCGTGCTTCTGGGGACGCTGGTCGGCGTGCTGCCGGGCCTGGGTCCCGTTGCAAGCATCGCCATGCTGCTGCCGATAACGTTTGTCTTGCCGCCGGAATCGGCGCTGATCATGCTCGCCGGCATCTATTACGGCGCGCAATATGGTGGTTCGACCACGGCCGTGCTTGTGAACATTCCCGGCGAATCGTCGTCAGTGGTCACGGCGATTGACGGATACAGGATGGCGCGCCTGGGCCGCGCGGGCCCGGCGCTCGGCATAGCCGCGATCGGCTCGTTCTTTGCAGGCTGCGTCTCGACCATCGCCATTGCCTATTTTGCACCTCTGCTGACCGAGGTGGCCCTCCGTTTCGGTCCAGCCGAATATTTCTCGTTGATGATGTTTGGTTTGATCGCTGCTGTGGTTCTCGCGCGCGGGTCGGTCATTAAGGCCATCGCCATGGTCGTGCTGGGTCTGCTGCTTGGCCTGGTCGGCACCGATCTGAATTCGGGAACAGCGCGGTACAGCTTTGGCATTCCGGAATTAACGGATGGCCTGGGATTCATTGCCATCAGCATGGCGTTGTTCGGGATCTCGGAAGTGGTCAGCAATCTCGAGACCGATCAGGACCAGGACGTGACGGCCCAGCCAATCGGCCGGGCGCTTCCGTCACTGGAAGATCTGAAGCTGTCGACGCCCTCGATATTGCGAGGTACCGCGTTGGGATCGATACTCGGCGTGCTGCCTGGCGGCGGTGCCCTGCTGGCATCGTTCGCCTCCTATATGCTGGAAAAGAAGGTCGCGAGGCCGCCGCGTAATTTCGGCAACGGCGACATTCGCGGCGTCGCCGGGCCGGAATCGGCCAACAACGCCGGCGCGCAAACGTCGTTCATTCCGATGATCACTCTCGGCGTGCCGTCGAATCCCACGATGGCCCTGATGATCGGCGCGCTGATGGTGCAGGGCATTACGCCCGGTCCGACGGTGATGACCGAGCGTCCGTCGTTGTTCTGGGGCCTGATTGCATCGATGTGGATCGGGAACCTGATGCTGTTGGTCTTGAATCTGCCGCTCGTCGGAATCTGGATCAAGCTGCTCAAGATTCCCTACAGGCTGCTATTCCCCGCAATTCTCGCGTTCTGCGTCATCGGTGTTTATTCCGCAGGCAACAATGTCTTCGACGTCTACCTTCTGGCCGCGCTCAGCCTGCTCGGCTACATTTTCATCAAGCTCGATTGCGAGCCGGCGCCGTTGATCCTTGGCTTCGTTCTCGGTCCAATGATGGAAGAAAACCTGCGCCGGGCCCTCCTGATCTCGCGCGGAAACCCGTCCACATTCGTGACTCAGCCGATCAGCCTGTCCTTCCTCATCGCCGCAATCGTGCTTTTGATCATCCTCGTCGTTCCGTCGATTCGCGACAAGCGAGAGGAAGCTCTGCAAGAGTGAGACGATAGAACGGCAAGGAAAATGGCGCCGTATCGATCGGCGCCATTTGAATGATCAAAGCAGATGAATTTGCCTGCCGTCAAATCGGTGGAAGGCTTAGCGCGCGATCGACAAGTGCACCGGCCCGTTTGAAGTCGTAGTTCCGGAACATATTCATCTTCACGATGAAGGACGCCCCGCCGTAGAATTTCTCGTATTGCTGGTGACGGTTGCCGAACTCGGTGCCAATAAAGTCCCAGGCCATCCGCATCAGGGCAACGCGGTCGCGTGCGCTCATGTTGGACGAACGGTAGTAACGCTCGATATCGCGGACGCTCTCCGGATTTTCAAAGTCCTTGACCGAAGAGGGCAGGGTAATCATCGCTGCCCCGGTCAGTTCGCGCACGATGTCGATCATGCGCGGATTGATCTCGCCCTGCAATGCCATCACCGCATAAAGCATGTTCTTGGATGGCCACAGCACGCCTTCGTCATCAAAAGTGGCGAGCGCCTCCTGGGCGAGCAGCATTCCCTCCACAATCGATGCCAGCGCAGCCAGTTCTCCCATCTGCACCATGACCGGCGGGGCGCCGTCATTGCCGGTCGCTTCGTTCATGCGCTTGGCCATGCCCATCAGGAAGCGGAGCTTGGTGGCGAAACGGGCCTGCGCCTGATGATTTCCGTAGGTGTGCGACGGGGTCTTCCACCACTGATCGCGGCACAGTTCGATGTCGCGGTAGATGAACACGTGCTCCCACGGTACGAACACGTCATCGAGCACCACGAAGCTATCCGTCTCGTCAAAGCGGCTGGTCAGCGGATAATCGTAGGAGTTGGTGGCCTGCATCGCGAAGGCGCGACGGGAGAACAGCTTGACGCCGGGCGCGTTCATCGGGACCGCAACGCTGATCGCATAGTTCTCGTCGCCGGGCTGCAGCGGATGGATGCTGCTGAGATGCAGATAGTCCGCGAAGACGCCGCCGGTCGCGAGCTGCTGGCCTCCCTTGACGATGATGCCGCCGTCTACCTCTCGGACGACACCGGCATAGAGATCGGGTTCGGACTGGTTGGCCGCGGATTTGCTGCGGTCGATCTGTGGCGGCACGATTGCGTAGGCGACGTATAGATGGTGGTCACGAAGATACTTGTAGAAATTGACGACGCGCTCGGCGTATTGCGGCCCCGACTTGGCAAATACCGATGGTTTGGCGGCGTATCCGGTGAAAAAGTTCGCCACGTGATCCGGGGTTCTGCCCATCAAGCCGAAGGATTGTTCGGCCCACTTTTCGGCGGCGAGGCGTTTGGCGGCCAGATCGGCGAGGGTCTTCGGAATCTGGTAGCAGCGAAGCGCGCGGAACCCCGTTTCGGGTTCCACATACGTCATGACCTCAAGATTTTCAGGCGCAAAAGCGAAGTCGTACAAAGAGGCAATCTGCCTGGCGCCCTGACGGAAGGCCGAATGCGCCGTCGGATCGGCAATGCGTTCGCCATCGACGAACACGGCACGCGGCGTCGTCGCGAGATTGGCCAGAAAGTCCGCGCCGGTACGGAATGCGCCGTTGGGCGCGGTGGTGCTGACCTTTTGCAAACTCATCCCTGCCTCCTGACTAGATATACATACATAATGTACATATATATGTAGCTGTCAACTGACTGTGCCGGGAATAGATTGATTGGAGGCCGGATTTAACGGTGCTAAAAAATCGAGTGCGTTGCAAAGCAGACAGGTATCGGATTTGAGCAATAAGCGATCGAGCGGCGGTGCCCCGCAGAGGCTGGCGGGTGTTCGCAGGGGCGACGCGCGCCCGCGCAGGGCTGCGCCGGCTTCAGCGCGCCCTGATCATGGCGCCTACAGCCCGCCAATCACCATCTCGCGGGAAGATTTCCTCAAGGACGGTCATGATCGCGGCTTCCGCGATGGACTTTACGCCATGGTCACGGCGCTGGACGGTCTGCTGCGGTGCCGGGATGTTTTCGGCAAGGCACTCGACCTGACCGGCAGTCAATTCGCGGTGCTGATTGGGACCGCCTATCGGCAAAAGGCCAGCGGGGTTACCATCCGCGATCTTGCCGAGCATGTGCGGCTGGCCGCGCCTCACGTGACGACAGAAGTCAATCGGCTGATCAAGCATGGTCTGCTGGTCAAGCGTCAGCATCAGGTGGACCGCCGCAGCGTCCTGGTTTCGCTCTCGCCGTATGGAGAGGCCGAAGTCGAGCGCATTGCCCCATTGGTACGTCAGGTCAACGACATTCTGTTCGAAGGCGTGAGCCACCAGGACTTTCAGGCCGTCGTCCGCGTTACGCAGTCGCTGACCGTGAACGTCGAGCGGGTATTCTCAGAGATCCGCTGGGGCCGTCTGGCGGCGCTCGTCGAGAAGTGAATTCGGCCAACCTCGTACTTTACACCTTATGGATTGCGGCCCGCTCGGTTCTTGGACGTCGGCGGTTTCACGATTCTTCGTGCCAGTGCAGCACACGCCGGCGCAGCGCGAGCACGGCAAAATCGATCAAGTATCCGGTGAGCATCATGAGCAGAAGCAGCGCAAATACCGTGGTTGTTTCGAAGAGCCGTTGCGCATAGACGAGGCCGCCGCCGAGACCGCCCCCGCCGGCGATCATTTCCGCGGTGAACGTCGAGACCAGGGCGTAGGGCACAGCGATGCGAATGCCGCTCATCAGCGATGGCAAGGCCGCTGGAAGGATCAGCCGGGCCAATATGTTGAAGCGCGACGTGCCCATCATTTCGGCGGCCCAGATCTGCGCACGCGGCACAGTCCGCGCGCCGGCTTCGGCGGCGATGATGAAAGGGAAGATGCAGGTCGTGACGACGAGCGCGATCTTCGACATATGGTCGATTCCGAACCAGAGAATGAAGATCGGCAGGAAGGCGACTTTGGGGGACGGGAAATTCAGGGCGATGAGAGGTTCGAACAGCCATCTGATCCAGCGGATCCGTGCCATCAGAAAGCCGAGCGAAATTCCCGCGACCGCGGCGATGGCAAGGCCGGCTGCCGCGCGGCCCAGGCTGATGGCCAGGGGGGACAGAATCTCGCCATTGCCAAGCAAGTCCGGAAAGCTTGCAATGACCTGCGACAGTGGCGGCAGGAAGATCGGCCGAACCAATCCGGCACGCGTCACCATCTCCCAGGCGGCAGCTACAAGGATGAGAGGGTAGAGGGACGATGCGGCTTCGATGAAGCCGCTACGTTTCGTCCGTTCGGTCACCATCAGCCTTGCCCCGCCAGCAGTGGTTGTTGCCAACGCAGGCAATAGTTGGAAATCCATAGCAACGCCTGGTCGGCCACATAGGCGGACAAAACCACGGCGGCAACGGCAGCAAACATATAGTCGTAGGAACCGGTCTCGCCGTACATGAACAGCAACTTGCCGATACCGACCTTGGCCGCAATCATCTCCGCTGCAATCGCAATCAGGAATGAGAAGCCAAGCCCGATCCTTAAGCCGGTCAGGATGCCGTGTTGTGCCGAGCGTAGCCTCACGCGCCAAGTCAGCGCCCGGGCATTGGTCCCCATGGCCTGGGCACTCCAGACAAGGATGTTGGGCGTACCTTGAACGCCATGATAGGTATAGACGATGAGCGGCAACATGGTCGACATCGCGACCGCGACGATGCTGGTCATGCTGCCGATGCCGAACCACAGAATGAAGAGCGGGACCAGCGCGGTCTTGGGGAGCGAGTAGGTCGCCTTGACCAGCGGATCGAAGAAAGCATGAGCGCGCGCGCTGGTGGCCATAAGTACGCCGAGTGGAATGCCTAGTCCGGCGCCCACCATCAGGCCGGCGAAGCCGCGCCACAGTGTCATGCCCAGGTCCATGTAGAAGGATTTGGTCTGACCCAGTTGCCACAAGGCCTTCCCGACAAGCAGGGGGGTCGGCAGAATGGCCGGATCGATCAGGCCGGCCGACGGCAGGATCTGCCAGATCGCAATGAACAGCGCGATCGGCACAGCTTGATCGACGAAGTGTCGGAAAGACGGTCCGATCATGCCGGCGCGCCGTTTGCTGGCGTCACCTGGCGGCGTACCGAAAGCCACACCGCGTTGCGAAATTCGCGGTAAGTATCCGACAATACAACGTTCTCGCGCGTTTGCGTGTGATCGAGAACGATCCGGAATTCCTCGACCATACGTCCGGGGCGCTTGGACATCACACAGACGCGGTTCGACAGATAGACGGCCTCGTCCACGTCATGCGTCACCATCACCACGGTCTTGCGATTGAGTTTCCAAAGCCGCAGCAGCTCGTCTTGCATGACCTCGCGCGTTTGCGCGTCGAGGGCGCCGAACGGCTCGTCGAGCAGCAGTATATCCGGTTCGTAGGCAAACGTACGCGCCAGAGCCACCCGCTGTTTCATCCCACCGGAAAGTTCCCGCGGAAATGACCTTTCGAACCCCGACAGGCCCATGAGCTTGACGTAGCGCGATACGATATGCTGCTGCTCGTCCCGTTTCATGCCCTTCTGCGCGAGCGCGTAGCCGATGTTGTCTTCCACGGATAGCCAGGGAAACAGGGCGTATTCCTGAAAGACCACCCCTCGATCGATGCCCGGTCCGGTGACGCGGCGGCCGTTGGCTTCGATCAGCCCTTCCGAAGGCGACGAAGCCGCCGAGCATATAGAGCAGCGTGCTCTTGCCGCAGCCCGACGGGCCGACGATCGAGACGAACTCGCCATCCGCAATGGACATATCGACGCGATCGAGCGCCGACACCGATTCCCCGCGACGCTCGAATTGCTTCGAAACGCCGGTGATGGCGATCTTCGAACCTGGACGGGTCGGACCGATGTCCTGCGTTGCTGGAGACGGTCGCGTCAATTCCATCAATCCCATCGTTCGATTCCGGGTGCCTAGTTCTATAATCAGACATTAAGATCATATGACAATCTGCTGTCAATCCTCTGCCTCAATGGTGAGCATCGATGGGCCTTTTTCGCGCCACGGCCAGACAGATCGTTCGAGGTCTGGAAATCCATCCGCGACTTTGCGTCTCCCGGTTGGCCGGGGCGGCAACCTTTTGATCCGTAATCCTGGAGCTCCTGTGATGACGATAGATTCCCGGGCATTTCGTAATGCGCTCGGCCTGTTTCCGACCGGTGTTGCGATCGTGACCACGTTGGCGCCCGATGGTGAACGCATCGGCGCTACGGTGAGTTCGTTCAATTCGGTATCTCTTGATCCTCCGCTGATTCTGTTCAGTATCGCTTGCAGCGCCAAGGCCTACGATACCTGGGCCGGCGCGAAGCACTATGCCGTCAACATCCTGAGCGAAGCGCAGAGCGATGTTTCGAACCGCTTTGCGCGCGCGCTCACGGACAAATGGGACGGCATGGCAGAAATGACTGGCGCTAACGGCCTGCCGCTCATCCCCCATGCCAGCGCCTGCTTCGAATGTGAGGATTATGCCAAGCATGACGGCGGGGATCATCTGATCCTGGTCGGCCGCGTGATGTCGTATACGACCACGTCGAGCAGTAACCCGCGTCCGCTCCTTTTCTATCGCGGGCGTTACCGAGAGATCGACCCCGACCTCGCGATCGACACACCGCAAGGAGTCGATCACCTGCTGCACGGCTGGTAGCGATCAGATCGTCGCCGCGAGAAGAAGCGTACGGCCGCGGATCAGGTCGGTCGCGAGCTCAGCAGCTTTCGCACCAAAGACGCCATTTTGGTCACCGGACATCGATCGCCAGATGATATTGTCTTACGATCCTAATGTCCAATTGTCCGAGCCGAAGGAGACGATATCCATGCCTGCCCCGGTGATAAAGGCGGCCAAACCAATCTCGCGCCGCGCGATCCTGCAGATCGGCGCGGCCATCTCGGCGGCGGCGGTTGTCTCTCCCCATGCTGCCCGCGGGCAGGGCATCCCGCACATTCGCTATGCAACGGGCGGCGGACTGGGCGCGAACGAGATCAATACCGTTCTTTTCACCGATTGGATGAAGGAGAACGTTTTGAAGCGTCACGGCAAGGAGTACATCCTCGATGTGACCTATACGCGCGGTACGCCGGAAGCGGCGTCGCTGCTTGCCGCGGGTCAAGCCGATCTCGCCACGCTGTCCCTGCCGGCGTTCGCCACCACCGTCGCCCGCGGAGCCGTGCCGAACGGCATCAAGGCAATTGCCGACAATTTCCAGGATGCGCGCGAAGGTTACGCAACGCAGGGCTTTTACACACTTGAAGATAGCCCGATCCACGGCGTTGCCGATCTCAAGGGCAAGACGATTGCGGTCAATGCATTCGGTACTGCGACCGACCTTCTGCTGCGCGTGGTATTGAAGAAGAACAACATCGATCCGCGCAAGGACGTGAAGATCGTCGAGATATCGTTCCCGAGCATCGGGGCTGCGATCCGCGAAAAGCGCGTGGATGCCGGCGTGTTGCCGCTCCCCTTCATTGCCAATGAGCGCGCCAAGGGCGGAATTCGTCAGGTGTTCCAGGGACGAGACGCGTTTCCGCCCTATGCGGTGATCTTCCAGGCCGCGACCAACGACTATCTCAAGGCGCAACCTGGGGCCGTCAGGGCGTGGCTTGCGGACTATGTCGATGCGCTGAAGTGGCTCTACGATCCGGCAAACCGCAAGAAGGCCATTGAGGTTACGGCCGCGTTGTCCAAATCCCCGCCTGAGGTGATCGATTCATTTTTTCTGACCGAGAAAGACTATTACCGCGACCCCAACGCATGTCTCTCGCCAGCGCTGTTTCAGGGGCCGCTGGACGCCATGGCGCGCGAAGGCTTGATTGCGACGTCGATCGACGCCGCGAAAGTCATTGACCGGTCCTATCTTCCATTTCCCTGCAGCGGATGACCTTGCAGAAACCAGTCCACCGAAATCTGCTTTCGGCGGGGCAGCGCTCCGCCGAATACCGCCCCGTCGATCCGCGGCACAAGGCGTACGCGCTACACCGCGGGTGGCGGAGAAATCGGCTCGTGGCCGCCAATTCGGCTTATCAGCCAATTTGTAAAGTCCTGCACCACAGGGCGCGTGGCCTTATCGACATCGGCAGTGATGTAAGCGCCGGTGGTCAGCGGCAGGCGGATGCAAAAGGGTTCGATCAGAGCGCCTGTCGCCAACTCGTTGTTGACGACGGACGCGCGCCCCATCGCGACCCCCAGGCCGTGAACTGCTGCTTGCACGGTTGCAAAGAGCCGATCGCAAACGATTGCATCGTTCAATTGGACGTCTTTTGCCTCCGCGGCTTCCAGCCATTGAGGCCAGTCGTCGCCAAGTATCTGCGACGCGGTGCGGATGATCGGCGCGCCGTTCAGGTCCAGGGGGTTCGTCAGGACGACTCCGGACTTCAGCAGTCCCGGGCTACAGACCGGGAAGCACTCGTCATGGCTGAGTCGGCAAGAGACGTAACCGGGCCAATGTCCGGATCCGTAACGCACGGCCACGTCGTAGTCGTGCCGTTCGAGCTCATCGAACGAGGTGATTGTGTTGACCCGCAACGCGATTTTGGGAAACGCTTTTCGAAAATCGGGCAGAAGAGGGATCAGGTAGTTCAATCCGAAATTGATGTGCGCTGTAATCGACAACGAGTTCTCGTTTTGGCCGTCGATCAGGCGCGACGTTGCGCCGGAGATGGCAGTCAGGGCGCCGCGGACGGTTTCCAGATATTCGTGCCCCCACGGTGTGAGGCGAATGAAGGTGGTGTCGCGGTCGAAGAGCCGCACACCGACAAAATCCTCGAGCGCCTTGATCCTGTGACTGACGGCAGTCTGGGTGATGTTGAGCTCCATCGCGGTGCGGGTGAAGCTCAGGTGCCGCGCTGCGGATTCGAAAGCCAGCAAATAGCTGGTCGAGGGCAAGTATCTGTTGTGCATCTTACGCTCGCTCGGGGCTCATTGTCTCGCGGCTATCCGCGGCGGAATGGCATATTCAGCATTTTCATAAGCTTTGGAAGAATTCTCGTTTCCCACAAGGTCAATCGATCGCCAATCTGCATGCGGCATAGCTCGTGAGGATATCGGATGGAAGTTTTTGCTGGGCGATCCGCAGATTTGAAGGAAGGCGATCGCGCCTTGATCGAACATCGGAAGCAGCAGATCGGTGTGCTTCGCGCCAAGGGCAGGCTCCACGCCTTTCTCAACCTTTGTCCGCACCAGGGCGGTCCGGTCTGCGAAGGCGTCCTGGTGCACAGGCCGGAAGAAATCATTGCGGAAGATCGCACCTATCACGGCATGCGCTTTACCGAAGATCTGCATCTGGTCTGCCCTTGGCATGGCTGGGAGTTCAACGTCGAGACAGGCCGCTGCGCCGGCGACGGCAAGCACGGCATCCGCAAGTTTGAGGTCGTCGAGCGGGACGGGGACATCTATGTCGTTGTATGAGTTGGATACCTCAGCGGCACCATCGCCGGCTTCTCCTTCGCCGGACTGCGCAAGAGCGGCAATGTTGATCGCCGAGCTGGCGCGATTGATGCGTGACATCGAGGCCAACGGCGAGGCCGATCGGTTTCCCGTGACCTCGCTGCATGATCTGTTCACGGCCGGCGTCAACATGCTCGGAACCAAGTTCGACGGTGGCGAGAAATCTCTGCCACTGCCCGTCGGGACGCAGATCAGTGCAACTTCCATCATGGTCGCTGCGACCGGTCTGCTGAAATCAGCCAACCTCGAATTGTTCGAGCTCGGCATGTGGCAGTCCTGGTCGGGAACGCGTTGAGGTGAATGATATGGATTTTCGTTCGAGCGCTCCCGAATACGACCTGTCGATGAATGGCTTCGAGACTCGTCGGCATCTCGCCAATGCCCGTAAACAGGCGGAAGATCGCGGTCTCGATGACGTGCTGATCATCGACGTCGACTGTCATCACTACGAGACCGACAACATTGTCGAGGTGATTCAGTATGTCGAGAACGAGCCGCTTCGCCAGGTGATGCTGAACACGCTAAAGACAAAGAGCGTTTCCGCCTTGCTGTACGATCAGCCCGGCTATCAGGACCTCGGCGGCCGCGTCACGCGCTACTTTGGCCGGAAAACCGAGAAAACCGTCGGCGTCGGCGCTCATCGCGATGCCGAGCAGGCCATGAGCTGGATGGATTCGCTCAGTGTGGACTATGCCTGCCTGTTTCCGACCCCAATGCTGTTTCTGGGCCTGCATCCGCAAGCCGAAGTCGAGACCCAGATGGCTCGCGCCTACAATCGCTGGATGATCGAGAGGTTGCTGCCGCTCAATCCGCGGCTGCGCACCATGCTGTATCTGCCCTTCAATGATCCCGAAGCGACGTACAGGATGATTCAGGAGTTCGGCACTTGCAAGGGCGTGATCGGATTCATGGTGGTGTCGACACGCTACAAGGGTGTCTACGACAACGCCTATATGAAATCGTACCGATTGCTAGAGGAAATGGGATTGCCACTGGCGTTCCACGGTTCCTACAACTGGACCGACCAGATGATGGCAACGACCAATCGCTTCATTACGGCGCATGCGCTGGGCTTCACCTTCTTCAACGCCGTTCATTGCGCCAACTGGGTCGTCAACGGGCTGCCGGAACGTTTCCCGAAATTGAAAGTGATCTGGATCGAATCTGGCATCGCCTGGGTGCCGTGGCTGATGCAGCGCCTCGACAACGATTACCGGATGCGGACGTCGGAATGTCCCGCGCTGAAAAAGCTGCCCAGCGACTATATGCGCGACATGTTCTACACGACGCAGCCGATGGAAATGGTCAACAACAGCAAGGCGCTTGAGCTGACCTTCGAGATGATCAACGCCAGGACCCAGTTGCTGTACTCGTCGGACTATCCCCATTGGGACATGGATCTGCCGAGCACGATCTGGGACCTTCCGTTCCTGGACGAGCAAGCCAAGCGCAATATCCTCGGTCTCAACGCCCAGCGCATATTCAATATCGACAGCTCCGCCCGCTTTCCGGCACATCCGCAGCCGTTCAAATCGAGCAACGGTTGACATCGTCTGAACCGTCGCTGCCTTTGAGGACGTCATGGCCACCAATATCGCGCGACTGAGTTTCTTCGAGCGCTGGTTGGATCCGGTTGCCGAACAAATGCTTGGTGATTGTTCCAGTATAGATCTCACGAAGCTCAGCTATTCCGATCCGGAAGACGTCAATTGGACCAATCTGCAGCGTGCCCACGGCTATCAGGCGTCGACGCGGGGAGATATGCATACGCCGTGGTTTGCCGATGCAAGCCTGATCAAGCGCTGTCCCAACCTTTTGGCGATTTTCTCCAGCGGCGCCGGCTTTGACGTGATCGACGTATCGGCCTGCACCAGGGCCGGTATCGCCGTTTGCAATCAGGCCGGATCGAACTTCGAGGCGGTCGCAGAGCACACGCTGGGCTTCATGCTGGCGCTGTCCAAGCGGATCTCGGTGACTGACAGGCAATTGCGTCGCTCCGAAACGGTTGATCGGTACGGTCATATCGGCCGAGAGATTCGCGGCAAGACCGTCGGCTTGATTGGTCTTGGCTTCGTCGGCAAGCGCGTCGCTGAATTGTGCCGCGGCCTGTTCGGCATGACGGTGCTGGCCTGTGATCCTTATCTCGATGAGGCGGAGATCACCAGGCACGGAGCAAGGAAGGTCTCGCTGAACGAACTGGTTGCATTATCGGACTTCGTGTCGGTGCATTGCCCGCGCAATGACGAGACCTTCGGTATGATCGGGACCGCGATCTTCGAGGTGATGAAGCCTTCGGCCTATCTGATTTGCACGGCACGCGGTGGTATTGTCCGCGAGGACGAACTTGCTGCGGCGCTGGCCAGCAACGCGATCGCCGGTGCGGCGCTCGATGTCTTCCTGAAGGAGCCTCCGCCGGTCGATCATCCTCTGCTGGCTTTCGATAATCTTATCGTGACACCGCACATTGCCGGCATGACCGATGAAGCGCTGCGCGAGATGGCCGCATCCGCGGCGCGGCAGTGGATCGCGCTGTTTTCCGGCATTGTTCCGCCGCATCTCGTGAATCCGGAGGTTTGGCCAGCTTTCTGCGAGCGGTTCGCGGCGGAGTTCTCCTTCAGGCCGGCGCCGCTGCTTGCAGGAGGCGCATGATGATTTTGCGGCGGCGCGGCGATGTGGCCAAGATTGATGCGAGAAGCGCGACGATCTGAGGCGACGCCGGTGGCATTTCCTCGAACGGCCGATACTCGCGGGTAAAGCGGCCGTGGACGTTATTTCATCGTCGCGTGCACGGTGATTACCGACGTGCCAGAAGCCGTCGGCCCCTGACCCGTTGCTTTGATGGCAAATGTGTCGCTCCCCTTATATTTTGCCTTCGCCTTGTATTCGAACGTAGACGGGTTGAGCCTTTTCAGCTTGCCGTGTGACGGCTTTTGAGAGATGTCCGAGCCACTCACCGTGCCGCGCATTTTGATTGGAAATTGGCAACTTCCCCCGGACGCGAGGTCAATGTCGGCCGTCGAATTCTCGCCCCAATCCGCTAGTGTCCCAGAAATGGAACATTCAGGAGCGGCCTGCGCAGAAGACACGGACAGTAGGGTTAGACAGTCAACGATAAGTGTTAAAGCGGCGACCTTAGACAACTGCATGGTAGGCTTCTCCGCAGCGTTATCAGGTTACGGACATCACTCTTCCGGCACCCCTGCTAAACGCAAGCCCCCAACAAGGAGCGGCCTCACGATTGGTCACACCTCTTCAGCCGAAGGTGCGTGGAGCAATGACTTGGACACTGGCTACGGGGGCGGAGGTTGATCCAAGTCAAGGGCGCGCCGGGCTAATGGCCCGCAGCCGAACGGGAGCGGCGCCGCCTGCAAAGGCTGAACAGGGGTTCGATTCCCCTAGGGAGCGCCATGTGCAGCTCACAACGCCTCCAGAGCATCGCGCGACGGCGCGACCGGCAGCCATTCCGGGATGCGGCGCCTGGCGATCCAATAGGGCCGCCAGAGCGACAGCCAGGTGTCGCGATCGAGCGGTGCCGTGCCCCATGCGCGACCCGCCATATCGATCTTCGACAGGTCATGCGTGTGCAGCCACCGGCGCGCCGCCCACCACAGTTCCCGCGATACATCTCTGTTACCGGCGCCCTTGAGCTCGACGATGTTGGGGAGCGGATCGCGATAGCGGCAGGCAACGCGCAGCGTCGCGACGCGCTCTCCGTTCCGCCTGACGCTCCAGAGCGGCGAGCGATTGTGGGCGAGGTTGTTGCCATAGGTGCGAAGACAGTTCCTCATCGCGATCGCCTCTTCGGCGATCGAGGCGATCGAGTTCAACGGATGGAAATCGTACCCGTCGACGTGACCCGCGTGGAGCCACATGTCGCTGATCGGGCGCGGACCAAGGTTCACATGCAGCGCGATTTTCAATCGCCAGTCGTCGGCGGCCGCGAGCGCCGGACCAATATGCATGTTCGGCGCCCACGGCCGCTCGATCAGCTCACGTCCGAACGTTGCCGGCGCGACGGAAAACCACGACCAGAGACTGATGAGCCGCAAGCGCGCCGGCTTGATGCGCCGCGGCTCACGGATGCATTCGCGCGCGATCCACACCGCCGCCGATTCATGCGCCAGCTCGGCAACGTTAGCGACGGCCTCGAGCCACGTCGGCGCGAGCCTGTGTGAGCGCGGAATGTGGTTGGCGATCTGCCGGCGAAACACTTCGCCGTCGGGCAGCCCCGTGATCGGACGCACGAACGCCTCTGGAGGCAGCTTGCGCAGCCACATCGGTACGCCAGCCGCCGCCGCTATGTCCGCTAGCGCCAAGCCGTCGATGATGCGCGCAAGCGCATGCGCAGGATCGAGCCCGGCGCGCGGGACGGCCAGCGCAAAGAGCAGCGCAGGAAAGCTCGCGGCGAGGTCCGCAATGCGAGGGTGGCGCATCGCCAGAGCACGCACCGCTCCCTCGAAGCGGGGATGGTACCTCCGGAGTTGACGTTCGAGCATGTTCGAACGCCCGGCCCCCCGGCGTGGGACCAGGACAAGAGACGAGGTCATGACAATAGTTTCCGCGCGCGCGGACGCGAGGCGTTCGCAGGCAGATTCAGATTCGAAGAGTCGAGGGTTTTGAGGTCTCACCCGGGACTAAAATCCCGGGGCACGCGCTAACTATCGCGCATCGAACCCGGGAAGCGTGCAATCGTCAGCATGATCGCCTCCTGCAAATGAAGTTGCTGTGCGCCCCTGTACCCTGTTCTGTGTCGATATGCAACTCCAGGGCGATCAGCGGAGCGCGCCAACGAACTACTCCTCCACCTCCAGCCCCTCCCCATGCACGTACCACTCCGCGCGTGAGGCCCACTGCACGTGCCGGTCCGGGGTCGCGCCGAGCGGTTCGTCGAATGCGCCGGCGTGGATGATCGCCTCGCGTCCGCTGCGGGTGAGGTGTGGCATGGGGCTGCCGCAGATCTTGCAGAAGGCGGTCGCAAAGCTTCGCGCCGTCGGCAGGTCGTAGCGTGTGACCGATGCTTCGCCGCGCAGCCATCGCAGTGCGGAGGTCTTCACGATCACCTCGCAGGAATGCGCTGACCCGGTTGCCTTCCGGCAGCGCGAGCAGTGGCAGTTCAGGAAACGGTCGAACGGGCCCTCGACCTCGAAGGCCACTTCACCACAGAGGCAGCTTCCGCAGAATGTCGCCATTGCCGTCTCCTTCCGTTCAGGACCGGTTGTTGCTCGAACAATTGAGTGAGTTTGCCGCGATGGTGCGCCGAGGCGTTTCCGCCACGTTTCGCAGCAACGGCGCGAGAGGTGTTGGCGGCCTAAGGGTGGGGGAGCGTCGGTCGATCAAGTCGGTCGTGCGATGATGGCATATTGCAGGTGATTTGCCCGACGTGTCAAGTTCATTTCGTAAAATCAGCAATGCATGCTTCGGGCACCGTCGGCTACTTTGCATGGGGTTGTTTTCGACATTTTGTTCTGTCCTCCCGGAAGGTGACAGGAAGGCTCCGCGAAAAAAAACAGCGCCGCGTCCACAGCTAGCCCGCTTTGGCCGCAAGGCCTTGCAGCGCGTAGAGCCAGCCTAACAGCGTTGCGACCGACAGCAGAGTCGTGATCGAGACCGTGGCCGCGACCAGCGAATGCTCCACCTTGTAGGCGCCGGCCAGGATGTACGCCGTCTTCGCCGTCGGCACGGCGGCGCAGATGACGGCGGCAATCGTGTAGAAGGGGTTGAGGTTCGAGGCCACGCACAGTCCGTACACGAGCAGCGGCATGAGCACGAGCTTGACGGTCGCGAGCACGAGCGACGCCTTGAGGTTCGCGCGCACGCCTTCGATCGAGAGGCCGAGCCCGATAGCGAACAGAGCGCACGGCGTGAGCGCGGCCGCAAAGATGTTCAGATAGGCCTTGAGTGGACCGGGAATCGGCAGGCCCGTGATCGCCCAGGCAAGACCGATCAGGGTCGAAAGGACCATCGGGTTGAGCAGGATCTGCTTTGCGAGTGCGGAGGGGTGCGCAGCACCAGCCGCGTCGCGGCCGCCGCTCTCGAGCAGGATGACGGTCACCGGGAACATCACCGCGGCGACGAACACGGTCGCGATGGCCGCGGGCAGCACGGCCGGCTGTCCATAGATCGAGTGCAGGACCGGCAGCGCCACGAAGCCGGTATTGGTCATCGCCGCGGTCATGCCCTGCATCGTGCTGGAGGCGAGGTCGCGCCCCAGAGCCATGCGAACGACGAGAAAGACCAGCGCGAAGCACAGCATCGATCCGCCGCCGAAGGCGAACAGGAAGCGCCATTCCAGCAAATTGCTCGCCGGCTCCTGCGCGATGGTGACGACCAGCAGCGCCGGCATCGCCACGTTATAGGCGAAATGCACCAGGCCGTCGGCCAGCGACCGCGAGATGTAGCCGAGCCAACCGGCGAGCCAGCCGGTGACGATGATGGCAAATACGGGAAGCACGAGGCCGGCGACTTGCATCCTGGTTCCCCCTCGGCTGATGCCCTGATCAGCCCCGTCGAGTCACCTCGGGGCATGCGACCCGGGGTTGTCTGGGTTATACTAGATCAGAATCCGGATCAGCTTCCAGGAAACCTCATGTGGGGTCCGCTCAGCCGGCGTGATGCGCTCAAGCAAACCGTCGGGCTTGCGGCCGCAAGCATGGCCGCCGCCATTCCCGTGCCCGGCCGGGCCGCATCGTCGCTGGCGCCGCTGCGCAGCCGGGAGATCGATGGCGCATTGTCGGCCAGCGTCGGCGCGCAGAAGATTCCCGGCGTGGTGGCGATGGCCGCGAACGAGCAGTCGGTGCTCTACGAGGGCGCCTTCGGCCTGCGCAACGGCGATGCCGCCTCGCGCATGTCGACCGATACGATCTTTCGCATCGCCTCGATGGTCAAATTGCTGACATCGGTCGCCGCGCTGCAGCTCGTGGAGCAGGGCAGGCTGCATCTGGACGAGCCGGCCGCCAATATCGATCCGGCGCTGGCAGAGGTCCAGGTGCTCGCCGGCTTCGATGCGAAGGGTGCCCCGCAACTGCATCCTCCCGAAAGGCCGCTGACGTTGCGCCATCTGTTGTCGCACACCTCCGGCTTCAGCTATCTGCTCTGGGATCCGAAGGTCGCCCGCTATCTCAAGGTCGCGCGCGGCAAGCCGAACCTGCCGCGCATGCCGCTGATGTTCGAGCCCGGTGCAAGATGGGCCTATGGCGGCAGTCTCGACCGTGTCGGCCGGATGGTGGAGATCGCGAGCGGCGAGCCGCTCGAGCGCTACTTCCGCGACCGCATCACGGGTCCGCTCGGCATGAACGACACCGTCGTCGCGCTCGATGACAAGCAGCGCGCGCGAGAGGCGAGCCTGTTCGTGCGGGATGCGGAAGGCAAGCTTCTGGTGCAGCCGCTGGAAAAGCCGGGCGGGAGCAAGGTGTTTCTGGGTGGAGGCGGCATCTATTCCACCGCGTCCGATTACCTGGCCGTGCTACAGGCGCTGCTCAACGGCGGCAGCCTGCGCGGCAACCGCATCCTTCAGCCGGCGACGGTTGCGTTGATGTCCGAAAACCAGATCGGACCTCTCGAGGCCGGAATCCTCAAGACGACCAATCCGGCCCTGTCGAACGACGTGAACTTCTTTCCGGGCACTCATCTGCGATGGGGGCTGGGCAATATGATCAATCTCGATCCCGTCCCGGATGGCCGAAGCGCCGGCAGCCTGACCTGGGCCGGCCTGTTCAACACCTACTACTGGATCGATCCGGCGAAGCGCCTTGCGGGCGTCATCATGATGCAAATCCTGCCCTTCGCGGACCGCGAAGCTCTCAACGCCTATCGCCAATTCGAGCACGGGGTTTACCGCGCGTTGCGGCGGTCCTGATCTTTTATGGCGCAGGAGCTTGCGGCATGATCTGCAGGCGCGATCGCGCTCTGCGCTCACCTTGAGGTCACTCATGTCTCCCAAAATCCCACCTGCCCCCGCCGACGCAGCCTCACGCCGGGCGGCCAAGCCGACTGTTGTCTATCCCGCAGGCACCATGCCAAAGCCCGACATGACCGTGCTGGAAGCCGCGCGGAGCACGATGGTCAAGACGCAGGAGATCGTGGTGCCGCCGCGCGATGCCCGCGCGTTTCGCGTCTTGCGCGGCCAGTTCTTCCGCATCGTCAGCATCGAAGGCCCGCAGGTGGGCGATCTCAATCTCTGGAACGCCCACGATCTCTCCGAGCGCTTCTTCAGCGGCAAGACGCGCGCGCTTCACGCAACGCATGTCGGCGCCGGCGACCGGCTGTGGAGCACCATGCCGCATCTGCGGCCGATGGCGACCATCAGCCACGATACGCTCGGCTGGTACGGTTTTGACACGGATGGCGCCGGCATCCACGACGTCATCGGCACGCGCTGCGATCCCTATACGAACCTGCTGCTGGGCGGCGCGTCCTACGATTTCTGCTGCCACTCCAACCTGTCGCGCGCGCTGGCTGCCGAACTGAAGACGGACGCGCGTGCGGTCGAGCATCACGTCCACGACGTGCTCAATGTCTTCATGTGCACCGGCTTCACTGCGGATACGCACCAGTATTTCATGAAGGCCAGTCCGGTCCGTCCCGGCGATTTCATCGAGCTCTTCGCGGAGATCGATCTGCTCGGCGCGCTGTCGGCCTGCCCGGGCGGCGATTGCAGCGCGACGCATTCCAGCGACGTCGCGGCCTGCTATCCGCTCAAGATCGAGATCTTCGAGCCGGACCGGGCGACACTGGGCACCTGGAACTGGCCGTCGCCGAGCACCTATCAGCGCGGCCACGGCGCATCCGGTAACCACTGACCGCCGGGAACCAAAGCCCCCGTCTGCGCGTCATTCCGGGTTCCCGCTGCTCCTGCCGACGGCTGGAGGCCGGAGACAACCAGAAGGGGCGGACATCATGAGAGCGCTCTTCGTCACCGCTTTGCTCACCGCAACCGTTGCCGGCATTGGTCTTGCCACCGCCGCTGACGGATGTGGCCCCGGCTGCCACCCCACCGTTTCCGGGGCCTGCGCCGCCGATGGATGGGGAAGCGGCGCGCGCGTCTGGAACGAGTGCCCCGCGGGCGCGCAGCCCCGGCGGCCATGTCCATCCGGCTACACCTGGAGTTCGCGCAAGCGCGCCTGCTTTATCAGCTATTAGGCCTGTCTCCTTTTGAAACGAAAATTGACGTTTCCGAGCGCGCAGCCCGGTGGCTGCACTCGTTCGCGAAGGCGCGGTTTTTCGTCGCGGGTGTGAACGACTTCACACGACCTCAACGGGTGTCGCGCGTAGGCTGATGCGCAGAGGGGGACGCATGCCCGGATGTGACCGGGCCGGTATGACCGGGAGAAGCGTCATGCGTATCGTCAGGATCCTCGGACTGCTCGCCGCAATCTTGGTAACGAGCTGCAGTCTCGCGCCGGTGTTCGCCTGTCCCGCGGGCTATGTCCCGTGCGGGTCGGCTTGCTGCCCCGGCCGATAAGCAGGCTCAGATCAACCGAATGACGCCAGCATTGATGGCGGGAGGTAGTCATGCGCACCATGACGAAGTTTGCGCTCGCGGCGACAGTGGCGACGGTGGCCGTTCCGCTGGCGCTGCACTACTGGAACATGTCCGGCGGTGAGGATCCTCTGGGCGACACCTTGCGTACTTATGGCTTCGTGCCGATCAATCCGCCGTCCAATCTCATGGAGGTCGGATCGCTCTACTATGTCGACCCCGAGGTGAGGGAATTCAAGGCGATCTGCCACGCCGACAAGGCGGACCTCGATGGCGCGGTCGTATCGTCGCGCAGCTGGGAGATGCAGGAAAACCTGGAGCGCAACGGGCGCTTCAACACCGGCGTGAAGATCGATCTCGGCTGGGTCATCAGCGGCAGCGCGGACAAGGACTACGTCGTGAAGGTGCGCGCCTCGCTGAACGACGTCATGATCGAGGAAATTCCGCTCGGCGCGAACTTGCAGATCTTCACCAAGCTGATGAGCAAGCCGCAATGCAACGAGGTCGCGATGCAGTATCTCCATGGCGGAGGCTATGTGTGCCAGGGGCAGAAGATCCTGCAGGCGACGGCCGAATACAAGCTTGATCGCGACGCGCAGGACAAGCTCACCGCCAGTGCGAAGGCTTCGTCGGACGAGATCAAGAGCCTCGTGAAGCTTGCGGTCGAATCCCAGAGCGATCAGAGCGTCGTCGACAAGGGAGGGCGCCTGTTCGCGGGCGCGGCGTTGAAGTACGGCGTCTCGATGAATCCCCGCTGTATCGCGCCCCCGGACGGCCGCTTCTGGCGCGTCCTGCCGCGGACGCCGCTCGACCGGGCCAAGAACTTCCTGCTGTTCAACGTCGTCGAGCCGATGCTGCCGTCCAGGCCGGACAACGTGCAATTGGCGGCGCAGGAGACGCGCACGGCCGAGAGGACGAAGTAGCGACGGCCTTCCGGCTAAGCCGCTTTGCTCGAAACGAGGACCGCGACCGATCGCGGGCCGACGCTGTACGAGTTGGAGATGTATGGCTGCGCATTCGTCTCCGCGACGATATCGAGCGGACTGTCCAGCGCCGTATCCACCACGCGCCTCCAGATCGACGACGCCGGGAGATTGAAGCTCAGCATCTCCCAATACGCATTGAACATCGCAAAAATGTCGGCGCCGCCCGTCGATGCGCCGCGCAGATGCAGCGCGACCGAGCGCGATCCGCTGCCGAGATCGGGATCGCCGTCGGTGCCGTGCCACGTGCAGTCGGCGCCCCAGCCGGTGCTCCTTGCGATCACCGGATGGGCCTTGCGGAAGCCGATCATCATGCGGAAGAAGCGCAGCACGTCGGCGTTGGTTTCAGCGAGGTCCCAGTCGAGCCAGGTGGTCTCGTTGTCCTGGTCGTAGACGTTTGGATTGCCGTTTTGGCTGTGCATGAACTCGTCGCCCGCAACGAACATCGGCACGCCGTTCGACAGCATCAGCAGGCAGCAGAAGTTCTTGACCTGCCGCTTCCTCAGCGCGGCCACCTCGGGAGGCACGTTGTTCGTGCCCTCGTAGCCGCAGCCCCAGCTGCGCTGGTCTTTATTGGTGTAGCTGACGAGATCGCAGAGATTGAGCCCGTCATGGCAATCGACGAAGTTGATGCTCTGCGTACGCCGGTTGGCGTCAGTCAGCGTGTCCGGAAACAGGTCGGTGCTGCCGTAGAGGCGCGTCATCAGATCGGCGACGAGGCCGCCATCGCCCTTGACGAAGCCGCGGACGGTGCTGCGGAAATGATCGTTCCATTGGCTCCAGGAGCGGCCTGGAAAGGCACGGCCCATCTGGTAGCCGCCGCCGGCGTCCCACGGTTCTGCGATCAGCCTGATATCGGCGAGATCATGGTCGCCGGAGATTTCCACGACGATCGGCGGATCGTCGGAATTGAGCGAGCCGTCCTCGTTGCGGGCGAAGATCGAGGCGAGGTCGAAGCGGAAGCCATCGACGCCGATCGAGTTCGCCCAATATCTCAGGCTGTCGACGACCATCAGCCGCGGTGCCGGGTGCACGGTCCGCAAATCGTTACCGCATCCGCTGAAATTGACGTAGCTCGAGAAGTCGGTCGGCGACAGCGCGTAGTAGGTCGAGTTGTCGATGCCGCGGAAGGAATAGGTCGGGCCGCCATTGCCCATCTCCGCGGTGTGATTGTAGACGACGTCGAGCAGCACCTCGATGCCGGCCTTGTGCAGCTCGTCGACCATGAAGCGGAATTCACGAAGCGCACCCTCCGGCGTGCCGGCCACGTTGTAGGGCGCGTGCGGTGAGAAGAAGTTGAGCGTCATGTAGCCCCAGTAATTGGTCGTCCCCGGCTCGAACTGGTGCACGGGCATCAGCTCGACAGCGGTGATGCCGAGCTCCTTCAAATACGGGATTTTTGCGACGATACCGGCAAAGGTGCCGCACTGCTCCACAGCGACATTCGAATTGGCTCGCCGCGTGAAGCCGCGCACATGCATTTCATAGATGATCAGCTCGTGGTCATGGCGTGGTGCCGACGGCCGGTCCGGAGGCGGGGCTGTCGCGCCATCGGCGAGCAGGCCGAGCGGCGCCTTGCCCGCGTTCGATCCGGCGGCCATCGCGGCATCGCGGCTGAATGCGGGAGGGAAGAGCACGCCCATCGCATAGGGATCGAGCAGGATCTTGTCGCGATCGAAGCGCTGCCCGTTGCCGGGATCGAAAGGACCATCGACCTGATACGCGTAATATCTTGCGTCTGCGACCGCGTCTGATGACACCCGCATGTGCCAGACACGGCCGGTCTTGTTGGCCGGAAACGAGAAGGGGAGGACGCGAAGCGGCGTCGCGAACTCGCCATAACGATAGAGCAGGAGCGTGACCGCGGTCGCGTGCTTGGAATAGAGCGCGAAGTTGCAGCTCTGGTCCGCCTCATTGCGGGAACAGCCGAGCGGCCATGGCATGCCCTCGGTGCCTTCCAGATCCGCCATGGCGATCTCCAATACGCCCGCCTGCGGCAGGCTCCATGTTCACATCAAGATGGCGTCGTGCGGAGATAAGAGCCCACGGGAATGACAATGTCGAGACTGCAGGGTAACGGCGCGTGCTCGCTTCAGGTTCGACCGCGCGAAGCGTTGCTTCAGTGGCACGGCCAGCCGTTTCGTGTCATATTCCGAGACAGGCGGCCGGGGCGCGTCGGCAGTTGCGGCGCCAATCAACCAACAAGCGCTGGAGGAGCGTTGGGGATGTCGAAGCGGACGACCGCCGCGGTCTGGGTGCGGAGCATCGCTGAATTGCTCGCCGCCGAGGGGCTGGATGTCGCGAGCCTGTTTGCGGCCGCCGGCATCGATCCGCAGGAGCTGGAAGGTCCGAGCGCAAGGCTCGCCACCGAGAAGATCAGCCACCTCTGGGAACTCGCGGTCGAACGGTCGAAAAATCCGGCGTTATCGCTTGCGCAGCACCAGGTCGCGCGTCCGGCGGCATTCGACGTGGTCGGCTACACCATGATGTCATGCGCCGATCTGCGCGGTGCCTTCGAGCGGCTGAACCGTTATCTGCTCATCCTCAGCGACGCGCTGACCATGAGCATGACGGAGGAGAGCGATTGCTGTCGCATCGATTTCGTGCTGTTCGGCGGCAGCCGGCCGGTCCCGCGTCAGCGCATCGAGTTCATCTTCGTCACCGTGATCGGCTTCTGCCGCTGGATCGCGCGCAGCGAGGTCAATCCGCGTGCCATCGCGCTGACCTATCCCGCGCCCGCGGATATCTCGCCCTATCACGCCGCGTTCCGCTGCCCGGTCACGTTCAACGCCGAGCGCAACAGCGTCGCGCTGGCGCGCCGCGACATGGACCTGGCGCTGCCGACTTTCAATCCGCAACTCGCCGAGCTGCACGAGCGTTATGCCGGCGAATATCTGCGCCACTTCGATCACGCACAGACGAGCTTTCGCGTGCGGGAGGCGATCGTGCGGCGGCTTCCCGACGGTGAGCCGCGGCGAGACGATGTCGCGGTCGAGCTCTGCATGAGCGAGCGCACCTTGCAGCGGCGGCTGGAAGAGGAAGCGACCTCGTTCGTGCAGCTTCTGGACGATACGCGGCGGGAACTGGCGGACCAATATCTCGGTCGGCTGCATTTGTCGCTCGGGCAGGCAGCTTATCTCCTCGGCTTCGCCGACCAGAGCAGCTTTTTCCGGGCCTGCCGGCGCTGGTTCAAGGCCTCGCCGGGGGAATATCGCAATCGTCTCCTGCACGGGGTGCCGGCGACATAGATCATGCTCAAACAATAGCCTAAAGCGCGATCCGCGCTTTGGTGACGCGCGATGGAGCCCGAATGCTTAAATATTTGCTAAGCGGTTCGGGATAAATTGGCGTTTCAGCATTCTGCCAATTCATGCGAGCACCAAGATGTTTTCCCGCATCAGCTTCAAGCTTGTTCTGATCGTCGCCATCAGCCTCCTCGGAATGATCGTGCTGGCGCCGATCGCGCTTTACACCATGCGTGCGCAGATGGTCGCCGACCGCCAGGCCAAGACCCAGCAGATGGTCGACGTCGGCTATGGCATTCTGTCGCACTACCAGAAGCTGGAGAGCGAAGGGAAGCTGACGCGCGAGCAGGCGCAGGCCGCCGCCCAGGCCGAGATCAAGAGCCTGCGCTACGACAAGGTCGAGTATTTCTGGATCAACGACATGGCTCCGAAAATGGTCATGCATCCGATCAAGCCCGAGCTCGACGGCAAGGATCTCTCCGGCATGAAGGATCCTGCTGGCAACGCGCTGTTCATGGGCTTCGTCAACGTCGTGAAGGGGCAGGGCGCGGGCTTCTACAGCTATCTCTGGCCCAAGCCCGGCTTCGAGCAACCGGTGGCGAAGATTTCCTATGTGAAGGGCTTTGCGCCGTGGGACTGGATCATCGGCACCGGAATTTATCTCGACGACGTCGACGCCGTGTTCCGCCAGACCGCGATGACGTTCGCATGGGTGTGTCTTGCCGTCTTCGCGCTGGTTCTCGTCGCCTCCTTCCTGATCGGCCGCAGCGTCACCAAGCCGCTCGCGAACATCACTGCGCTCACGGAGCGGCTTGCCGCCGGCGACAGCGCGTTCGAGGTGCCTTATACCGGCCGCCGTGGCGAAGTGGGCGGGCTGGCCAAGGCGCTCGCCGTGTTCAAGGACAATGCCGCGGCCGTGCACCAGATGCATGCCGAGCAGCAGGAGCTGAAGCAGAAGTCGGACGCCGAGAAGCGCAAGGTGATGGTCGATCTCGCCGGCAAGTTCGAGGCCAGTGTCCAGGCCGTGGTCCGCGACGTCTTCAACGAGGCGCAACAGATGCAGCAGGCGGCGCAAGGCATGTCGGAAACCGCCGACAAGGCGAGCGCGCGCGCGAGCATCGTCGCCGATGCCTGCCAGCAGGCTTCGAGCAACGTGCAGACCGTGGCTTCCGCCGCCGGCGAGCTTTCGTCGTCGATCACGGAGATCAGCCAGCGTGTCGCGCAGGCCGCGCAAGTCGCCGACAAGGCGGCGGCCGACGGCCAGCGCACCAACGACACCGTGCAGGGGCTGGCTCAGGCGGCCCACAAGATCGGTGAGGTCATCGACCTCATCAACCAGATCGCCTCACAGACCAACCTGCTCGCGCTTAACGCCACCATCGAAGCGGCGCGCGCCGGCGAAGCCGGCAAGGGCTTTGCCGTGGTCGCAAGCGAGGTGAAGTCGCTGGCGAGCCAGACCGCGAAGGCAACCGACGAGATCGGTGCGCAGATTTCGGCGATCCAGGCCGAGACCGATCAGGTGGTCGGCAACATCCAGAGCATCCGCACCACCATCATGGAGGTGAACGAGATTTCCTCCTCGATCGCAGCGGCCGTGGAAGAGCAGGGCGCCGCGACGCAAGCCATCGCCCGCAGCGTGCAGGACGCCGCGTCGGGCACCAACCAGGTCTCGCAAAACATCTCCGGCGTCACGGAGGCAACCTCCGAGACCGGCCATGCCGCAGGTCAGGTGCTGCAATCGAGCGGCCGGCTGACGCAGAAGCTGCAGGCGCTGCAGCACGAGGTGACGACCTTCGTCGCCGGCGTAAGGGCGGCGTGAACCTTTATCTCCGGTCTATCCCCACCCTCTCCCCGTTCTTACGGGGAGAGGGTGGGGTGAGGGGCTCTATCCGCCATGACGGTGAGGAATGAGCTCGCGGAGACTCCCCCTCACCCGGATCGCATCTGACGATGCGATCCGACCTCTCCCCTCAAGCGGGGCGAGGTGAAGAATTCCGCCTCGTGGCACCGGCGCGCGCCATAACACGCGTCACCCTTGACTCCACCCCCGCTTGTCGTTGACGTCCTTCCATGCCCGCTGCAAACAGGCGGTGCATGGAGGCCCGCTCAATGTCGTTCCGAAAGCTTCTGATCGCCAATCGCGGCGAGATCGCCATCCGCATCGCGCGGGCCGCTGCGGATGCCGGCATTGCGACGGTGGCGATCTTTCCGGCCGATGATGCGCTGTCGCTGCATGTCCGGGTCGCCGACGAGGCGATCGAAATTCCCGGCCGCGGCGCGCGGGCCTATCTCGACATCGAAGGCGTGGTGAAGACGGCGAAGGCGGCGGGCTGCGACGCTGTGCATCCCGGCTATGGCTTCCTCAGCGAGAACGCGGACTTCGCCAAGGCCTGCGCGACTGACGGCATCGCCTTCGTCGGGCCGAAGGTCACTGCGCTCGAGCTGTTCGGCGACAAGGTCGCGGCGCGTCAGTTGGCCAGGCGCTGCGGCGTGCCGATCATCGCCGGCACCAGCGGGCCGTCCTCGCTTGGCGAGATCCAGGCGTTCTTCGAGTCCCTCGGCAAGTCTGCCGCGGTCGTGATCAAGGCGATGGCCGGTGGCGGCGGCCGCGGCATGCGCGTCGTGGAGAAGGCTGCGGATTTGGCGGAAGCCTATGCGCGCTGCCAGTCTGAAGCGAAGGCAGCCTTCGGCTTTGACGGCGTCTATGCCGAGCGCCTGATCCGCAAGGCGCGCCACATCGAGGTGCAGATCATCGGCGACCATCATGGCGCGATCAGCCATCTCTGGGAGCGCGAATGCACCGTCCAGCGCCGCCACCAGAAGCTGATCGAGGTGGCGCCCAGCCCCTCGCTCAGCGACGGCTTGCGCGGCCGCATCATCGACGCGGCGAAGCAGCTCGCCTCGCACGCGGCTTACGACAATCTCGGCACCTTCGAGTTCCTGGTCGATGGCGCCGCTGAAGACAGCTTCGCCTTCATCGAGGCCAATCCGCGGCTTCAGGTCGAGCACACCGTGACGGAAGAGGTGCTCGGCGTCGATCTCGTCCGGGCCCAGCTCGCGGTCGCCTCAGGTAGCTCGCTGGCTTCTCTAGATCTCGACCAGGCTTCGATCCCGAAGCCGCGCGGCCATGCCATGCAGCTCCGCGTCAACATGGAGACGCTGGACGAGCTTGGGACCACGCATCCGACCGGCGGCGTGCTTGCCGTGTTCGAGCCGCCGTCGGGCCCCGGGGTGCGCGTCGACAGCTTTGGCTATGCCGGCTACAAGACCAGCGCTGCCTTCGACTCGCTGCTGGCCAAGGTCATCGTCCATACGCCGGGCGAGGCCTGGCACGACGTGGTCGCGAAGGCCTCGCGCGCCTTGCGTGAATTCCGCATCGATGGCGTCGTCACCAACATCCCCTTCCTCCAGGCGGTGCTGGCCCATCCCGACTTCAAGACCAATCGTATCGCGACCGACTTCATCGATCGCAACGTCGGCAAACTCGTGGAGGCCGCCGACGGCGCGGCGCGGCCGCTGTTCTTCGCCGCGAGCGAAAAGCCCGGCGATCACGCGGCGCAATCGCATGCCGTGCAGGAGGTGCCGGAGGGAACGGTGATGGTCGCGGCGCCCTTGCAGGGCACCGTGGTCACGATCCAGGTCAAAGAGGGCGAGATCGTGCGTCCCGGCCAGCAGCTCGCCGTGATCGAGTCCATGAAGATGGAGCACCTGGTGATGGCCGAGCAGGGCGGCCGGGTGACGAAGCTCGTGGCCGGCGACGGCGTCACGCTGCTGCATGGCGAGCCGATCCTCTATCTCGAGCCGCTCGACGTCGCAGCCGACAGCGCGGCCAAGGAAGCCGTGATCGATCTCGATCACATCCGCCCCGATCTCGCCGAGACGTTTTCGCGCCAGGCCAACACGCGCGACGAAAATCGCCCGGCGTCCGTCGAGCGCCGCCGCAACACCAATCAGCGCACGGCGCGCGAGAACGTTGCGCAGCTCGTCGATGACGGCTCCTTCATGGAATATGGCAGCCTTGCCATCGCCGCGCAGCGTCGCCGCCGCAAGCTCGACGACCTCATCAAGAACACCCCTGCGGACGGTCTCATCACCGGCGTCGCCACGGTCAATGCGGACAAGTTCGGCCCCGATGATGCGCGCTGTATGGTGGTCGCCTATGACTACACCGTGCTCGCCGGCACGCAAGGCCACATGAACCACAAGAAGATCGACCGCATGCTGACGCTGGCCGAGCAATGGCGCATGCCGCTGGTGTTTTACGCCGAAGGTGGCGGCGGCCGGCCGGGCGACACCGACCGTCTCGGCATGACCGGTCTCGACGGCCCGTCGTTCCTGCAATTCGCCAAGCTCTCCGGCCTCGTGCCGGTGGTCGGCGTCGTCTCCGGCTATTGTTTTGCCGGCAACGCGGCGATGCTCGGTTGCTGCGACGTGATTATCGCCACCAGGAACGCCTCGATCGGCATGGGCGGTCCGGCCATGATCGAAGGCGGTGGTCTTGGCGTCTATCATCCCGCCGAGGTCGGTCCGGTCTCGTTCCAGTCCCCGAACGGCGTCATCGACATCCTTGTCGAGGACGAGGAGGAGGCGACGCGGGTTGCGCAGAAATACCTGTCCTACTTCCAGGGGGCGGTGGGCGAATGGCAAGCGGCCGATCAGCGTCTCTTGCGCCGTGCGATCCCCGAGAACCGTCTGCGCGTCTACGACATCCGCACCGTGATCGATCTGATCGCAGACACCGACTCCGTGCTCGAGCTCCGCCGCGACTACGGCGTCGGCATGATCACCGCCTTCATCCGCATCGAAGGCAAGCCGTTCGGCCTGATCGCCAACAATCCCCGCCATCTCGGTGGCGCGATCGATGCGGATGCCGGCGACAAGGCAGCGCGCTTCCTCCAGCTCTGCGACGCCTTCGATTTACCCGTCGTCTCGCTCTGCGATACGCCCGGCTTCATGGTCGGGCCGGAAGCGGAGAAGACCGCGATCGTGCGCCACGTATCCCGCATGTTCGTCACGGGTGCGAGCCTCACCGTGCCGCTGTTCGGCATCGTGCTGCGCAAAGGTTATGGCCTCGGCGCACAGTCGATGATCGGCGGCGGCTTCCACGCCTCCTTCTTCACTGCGGCCTGGCCGACCGGCGAGTTCGGCGGCATGGGCCTCGAAGGGTATGTGAGGCTCGGCTTCCGCAAGGAGATGGAGGCGATCGCCGACCCGGTCGAGCGCGAGACCTATTATCGCAACAAGGTCGCCGAGCTCTATGCCAACGGCAAGGCTGTCTCGATCGCCTCGGTGTTCGAAATCGACAACGTCATCGATCCCGCCGAGACGCGGCGCTGGATCATGGCGGGCCTGCGCTCCGTACCGAAGCCCCCAGAGCGCACCTCCAAGAAACGCCCCTGCATCGATGCCTGGTGAGCAGGCGAAGCAACGCCAGCGTGCCGGTTCCCGATTGACGCCGCCTCAACGAGCCGTCATGTCAGGGCCAGACGATCAAATCGGAGGACGTGGGGTATCATGACGGAAGCTGCCTATGCCGCGGTGGATTGGGGCACCACGAGCTTCCGGCTCTGGCTCATCGACCGTGACGGCCGGGTTCTGGCCGAGCGCCGCAGCAGCGAAGGCATGATGGCGGCGGCCAAGACCGGTTTTGCCACCGTGCTGCAATCGCATCTGGATGCGGTCGGAGCGGGAAGCGAGCTGCCGGTGCTGATCTGCGGCATGGCCGGGGCCCGCCAGGGCTGGGTCGAAGCCGGCTATGTCGATACCCCGGCGCCGCTCGCTGCGATCCTGGCGCGCGCGGTACCGGTCGCCGGACAGTCGCGCGACATCCGCATTCTGCCGGGAATTGCGCAGCGTGACGCCGGCGCGCCGGATGTGATGCGAGGCGAGGAGACCCAGTTGCTCGGTGTGCTTGGTCTCGATGCAGCCGGCGAGGCGCTGGTCTGCATGCCCGGCACGCATTCGAAATGGGTCAGCGTCAGCGGCGGAACGGTCGCGCGTTTTGCCACCTTCATGACAGGCGAGCTCTTCAGCGTCGTCTCGCGCGAGACGATCCTCTCGCACGCTGTCACTGGGGCCGATGACTTGGAAGACCGCGAGGCGTTCAGGTCAGCGGTTGCGGCTGGGTTCAAGACCCCGGCATCCGCAGCCAACCTCCTGTTCCAGGTACGGTCGCGGCAGCTCCTGTTCGGCGGCACGCCGGCCGCGGCGCGCGAAACCATCTCGGGCACCCTGATCGGGATCGAGCTCGCGGCGGGGCTCGCACACGGCTGGCCGCAAAGCGGCATCAGGCTGGTTGCATCGGGGCGGCTGGAAATGCTGTATCGGCTGGCGTTTGAAACACTCGCGGTGGCGGTCGAGCCGATCGACGCCGACGAGGCGGTGCGCCGCGGCCTTGCGATGGCGGCGCGCGCCATCTGGACGAGATAGAAGGATCCCTTACATGAGCGTGCCATTTCCGACCATGAAGCGTCCGCTGGTCGCAATCCTGCGCGGCGTGAAGCCCGACGAGGCGGACGGTATCGTCAGCGTGCTGATCGAGGCCGGCATGACCGCGATCGAAATTCCCCTGAACTCGCCTGATCCGTTCCGCTCGATCGAGATCGCGGTCAGGCGCGCGCCGGCCGGGGTTCTGGTCGGCGCCGGCACGGTGCTCACGACCGCCGATGTCGATCGGCTGAATGAGGCCGGCGGCAAGCTGCTGGTGGCCCCGAATGTCGACACGCAGGTGATTGCGCGCGCGCATGAGCACGGCATGGTGACCATGCCCGGCGTGTTCTCGCCGACCGAGGCGTTGCTTGCGGCGCGCGCCGGCGCATCGAGCCTGAAATTCTTTCCGGCGAGCGTGCTGGGCGCCGCGGGCATTGCCGCGATCCGCGCCGTATTGCCGGCAAGCGCAATGATCGCGGCCGTCGGTGGGGTCTCCGAACAGAATTTTGCCGAATACGTCAAAAGCGGCGTTCGTGCCTTTGGCCTTGGCAGCAGCCTCTACAAGCCGGGCATGACCGCGGCCGACGTTGCGGCGCGCGCCAGTGCGACGATTGCGGCCTACGATCTCGCGATTGCGGGTGTGTGAGAGCGGTGCGTCTCAGCTTCGCCTTGCCGAGGGCCACACCAGTCGCTCGTGCCGGCGCGCAAAGCGCTGCCAGTGCAGCACCGCGCCGACCAGCAGCGGCGGTACGAAGCCGAGCACGATCAGGAAATTCGGCAGCGGTTTTGGCGAGATGAACGCGATGGCGATGTCGGAGATCAGCCACAGCGCGGCAAACAGCACCGCGAAATCGGTCCGCGGAAAGCGCAGATAGTAGAAGATGGCGGTGATGATCACCGCGGGTCCGATCGCGATACCGATCATGACCGCTGTCAGTTCCTTCGGAGTCAGCGCGTCCAGCACCATCGACGCCAACAGCCATATGGCGGCGAACATGGCGATGATGTCGATCGGGTGCCGCAATCGGATACCCCTCCTAGCGCATGATCCGGAAAAGCGTGAAGCGGTTTTCCGAAAAGACCATGCTCAGACAATAACCTCCGTCATCGTTGTGGCGCGCGCGTCGGCCGTCAAGCCCCAATGCGGCTATTCCTCAATACTCCCCGGTGTTGGCCGCAGCATGAAATGGCCGAAGGCGGATGCGATCGGCTTGTCCGGGTCGCCCTGCCAGGCCCTTGCCTCGAACGCGACGATGCGCCGGCCCTGCTTGACGATCGAGACGTTGGCAAAGCTGTCGAGCGCGCGGCCCGAGCGCAAATAGTTGATCGTCAGCCCGATCGGCTTGGGCGGCGCGGAGATGCCGAGCTCGCGCGTCACGCCGACGATGGCCGTTGTCTCCAGGAACGCGCCGGTCATGCCGCCATGGATCGCGGGCAGGATCGGGTTGCCGATGATCTTTGGCGAGAACGGCATCATCAGCGTGCCGCCGTCCTGGATCCGGATGCCGAGGCAGCGCGCGAACGGGCTGTTGGCGAAGGGACCGGCCGGATCCTCCGGCGCGTCCAGCGTCGGGATGCTGTGCTGGTCCGTCGCGCGGTCGGCAAGCATGTTGGTGCGGTTGGCGCCGATCATGAAGCAGGCGGTCGCGGTTGCAACCGGGTCGTCTTCCGACTCCTGGTAGGCCGTCGAGCGCACGAACGCGATCGAGCGCGTGGTGCGATAGCAGATCGAATGCGCCCTGATGTCGAGGCCGGGTGTGGCCGGCTTCTGGTAGTCGATGCGCAAATCCAGCGTTGCGATCGCGCGCGTGCCGTCGAGCGCGAGCTGCACCGCCATGCCGCAGCTCTCGTCCAGCATCGCGGTGACGACGCCGCCATGCAGCACGCCGGTCTCGGTGTCGCCGACGAAGACGGGGCGGTAGGGCAGGCTCGACCAGGCCTCACCAGGCGCTGCGCGGTCGAGCCTGAGCCCACTGATATAGCCATAATCGGAGCGGCGGCCCTTGATGGCCTCGACAAGTGCGTCGAACGGGAGCGTCGTATCTTGCGATCTTGACATGGCCGTCTTTTAGACCGTTCTCGTCGCTTCCGCAAAAATCTCAGGCGCCATTCGGGGCTCGACATGTGGGGGAGAAGCAACGATGGTGCGGGTCCATCTGTTTGCAGAACGACGAGGAACCTCATGGCAGACCCCGACGCGCCGGCGACAAATCCAGGGGGCGTGACCATTTCGACAGGAAGCGCCGAGCGGGCACCATTCATCTATTTCGACGGCGTCTCCTGCTTCGGCCATCACAACGGCGCGATCCAGATCGAGCTCGCCGCGAACCTTTTGATGCCGGTCGGCCCGGGCGTGCGGGTCGACGTGATTCAGACCGGACACATCCGCTGTAGCCCCGCCGCGGCCATCGCCTTGCGCGAAGCGCTCGACAAGGCCCTCGCCATGATGCAGCAGGGCCAGCAGCAGCCGACGGAAACGATTCCGGCGATGAAGAATTGAGATTGGAAGTCGTCCTGGCGAAGGCCAGTACCCATAACCCCAAAATGCACTTGCTGCGAGAGATGTCGGCCATCATCGCGCCTTAGCAACTAAGGCCTGTGATAATGGGTCCTGGCTTTCGCCAGGACGACGTCAGGATGAGCTCCGCCCGCTCAGCCCTTCGTCACGTGCACCTTCGGCTTCTTGCCCGCATTCCACTTGCCATCGATGGCGCGCTCGATTTGTGCTGCGAGTTGCAGCAAGAGGCCGTCATTGGCCTGCTTGGCGATGGCCTGGATGCCGAGCGGCAGGCCGTGCTCGTTCTCCGCAAGCGGCAGCGAGATCGCCGGCATGCCGCAGAGGTTCGCCAACGGCGTGAAGGCGAAATTGCGCCAGAGATTGCCGAACCAGTCCAGCACATCCGGATTGTCGGAGATCGTGAGATACTCCTTCGTGCCGACCTTCGGCGTCGGCAGCGCGGTGACCGGCGTCAGGATGACGTCCCACTGCTCGAAGAACGCGCCGAAGCCGCGCGATGTCGTGTTGAACACCGCCTGCATCTTCGCCCGCTCGGCAAAGCTCGTGTCGCGGCCCGCCTCCCAGATCCGGATGTTCATCGGCTCGATCAGATCCTCCGGTGGCCGCTCCAGCCCGCGCGCGGCGAGCATGTTGGAAATCACGACGGCGAAGTTGGAAATGTAGCAGGTGGTCTGTGCGTCGAAGGCGGCACGGAAGTCGAGCTCGGGCAGGGTGAAGTCGACGTGATGGCCGAGGCCTTCGAGGAAGCGGCCGACCGTCTCCAGCTCGGCGGCGATGTGCGGCGTCGCGCGATAATCGCCCCATTGATGCGACAGCGCGATGCGGAGCTTGCCGGGATCGCGCTTGATCATCTCTGTGTAGGGCTGCGCCGTGGTCCAGAACGGCATGAACTCGCCGGGCGCAGGTCCCCGGGCATGATCGACGAAGGCGGCGGTATCGCGCACGCTGCGTGACTGGCAGCCCTGGATCGAGACGAGGCCGGTGAGATCGGACATATGCGGCGCAAGCGAGAACACGCCGCGCGACACTTTCAGCCCGATATTGCCGTTGACCCCTGCGGGAATGCGGATCGAGCCGCCGCCGTCGGTCGCATGCGCAATCGGCACGATGCCGGCCGCCACCGACGCGGCGCTGCCCGCCGACGAGCCGCAGGTGGTGTAGTCGGTATTCCAGGGATTGCGCGTGACATAGACGGCCGGATTGTCGGCCGAGCTGCATACGCCGAATTCGGGCGTCGTGGTGCGCCCGATCAGGTTCAACCCGGCCTGGCGGAATTTCGAGGTGAGGAAGGTGTCAGCGCCTGCGCGATTGCCGCGCATCAGCAGCGAGCCCATTTCCTGCAAGCGGCCTTTCATGGTGGGCCCGAGATCCTTCATCAGGAAGGGCAGGCCGGCGAACGGGCCGGTGAGATTGGCGCCGTCCCTGGCGGGATCCGCGATCACGTCGTCGAACAGCTCGACCACGCCCGACAATGCGGAATCGACCTTCGCGACCGCTGCCGCGGCCTGGCGCGCCAATTCGGCAGGGGTGACCTCGCCCTTCTTGACGGACGCAGCCAGCGCCACGCCATCATGTTGCGCCCACTCGTTCCAGCTCATCGGCAAAGTCATGGCGATTCAATCCTCTCGTTCGGCGGCGACCATAGTTTCGCGCAAGGGCGTGTCAATCGACGGGACCCGCATGGCTGCGCCGCCGAATCTGACGATTTGCCGATAGTTCTGCCGGCACGCCGTGCGGGACTAAATCCTGAGATTGAAGACCTTCCGCGCGTCGCGCTGTGAGCGCTGCCGGTCGGGCAACGCCAGCGATGGGTCAATTCCCGCGACCAAATAGCTCACGTTACAGGACTTCGGAATATCGATATTCCTGTGTGCCGTCGCGCGCGCAATGACGGGATGGGCGAAAGCCATGCCGCCGAACGTCGTCCTGAGGCCGGGCCCCTTGCAGGTCGCCTCGGCGTGCAACCAGCCGAATGTGGCGAGATCGCATCAGCGCAACAAAAAAATCCCCTGTCGACGGTTCCGTGGCGTACCTTGATGAATCAAGTCGGGATGGTCCATAAGCGGCGTCCCGCGACCGGTGGTTCGGTTCGCGTCGCGTGCTTGGATTAGAGGAAACTGGCGTGGCAAACATCAACCAGAAGATTGCGCAGGAGCTCGGGGCCCGGGAGGAGCAGGTCGAGGCGGCGGTAACGCTGCTCGACGGCGGTGCCACGGTTCCCTTCATCGCTCGCTACCGCAAGGAAGCCACCGGTGCGCTCGACGACGCGCAGCTCCGCACGCTGGAAGAGCGCCTCGTCTATCTGCGCGAGCTCGAAGACCGCCGCAAGGCCATCCTCGAATCGATCCGCGAGCAGGGCAAGCTCGACGCGGCGCTGGAGGCCACCATCATGGCCGCCGACAGCAAGGCGCGCCTGGAAGATATCTACCTGCCGTTCAAGCCGAAGCGCCGCACCAAGGCCGAGATCGCCAAGGAGGCCGGCCTCGAGCCGCTCGCCAACCAGTTGATGGCGGAGCCCACGAACGATCCGAAGGTGGTGGCGGAAGTCTTCGTCAACGCCGAGAAGGGTGTGGCCGATGTAGCCGCCGCGCTCGACGGCGCCCGCGCCATTCTGGTCGAGCGCTTCGACGAGGACGCCGATTTGATCGGAAGCTTGCGCGAGGAGATGTGGACCAATGCGCGCATGGCCTCCAAGGTGCGCGAGGGCAAGAAGACCGAGGGCGAGAAATTCGCCGACTATTTCGAGTTCTCCGAGCCGCTGACAAAACTCCCGTCGCACCGCATCCTCGCGATGTTCCGCGGCGAGAAGGAGGAGATCCTCGACCTGCAGATCCAGGCCGAGGCCGAAGCGCTGCCGGCGGGCGTGCCCAGCGCCTATGAATTGAAGATCATGAAGCGGTTCGGCATCGCCGACCTCAAGCGCGCGGGCGACCGCTGGCTGATCGACACCGTGCGCTGGGCCTGGCGCACCAAGATCCAGGTGCATCTCAACATCGACCTGCGGATGCGGCTATGGAACGCGGCCGAGACCGAGGCCGTGCGCGTGTTCGCCTCGAACCTGCGCGACCTCTTGCTGGCCGCGCCCGCCGGCACCCGCGTCACCATGGGGCTCGATCCCGGCTACCGCACCGGCGTCAAGGTCGCGGTGATCGATGCGACCGGAAAGGTGGTCGACACGACCGCGATCTATCCGCACGAGCCGCAGCGGCAGTGGAACGAGTCGCTCGCGACGCTCGGCAGGCTCGCACTGAAGCATCGCGTCGAGCTGATCGCGATCGGCAACGGCACCGCCTCGCGCGAGACCGACAAGCTCGCGACCGAGCTCGTCAAGGGCCTCGCCGAGCTGAAGATGACCAAGATCGTGGTGTCGGAAGCCGGTGCGTCGGTCTATTCGGCCTCCGCCTTCGCATCGCAGGAATTGCCGGGCCTGGACGTGACCCTGCGCGGCGCGGTCTCGATCGCCCGGCGCCTCCAGGATCCGCTCGCCGAGCTCGTCAAGATCGAGCCCAAGGCGATCGGCGTCGGCCAGTATCAGCACGACCTCGGCCAGGCCAAGCTCGCCAAGTCGCTCGATGCCGTGGTCGAGGACTGCGTGAACGCCGTCGGCGTCGACGTCAACACCGCCTCCGCGCCGCTGCTCGCGCGCGTGTCGGGCGTAGGCTCCGGCCTGGCGCAGAGCATCGTGCAGCATCGTGACGCCAACGGTCCGTTCAAGTCGCGCAAGGCGCTGAAGGAGGTGCCGCGGCTAGGACCCAAGGCGTTCGAGCAGTGCGCGGGCTTCCTGCGCATCCTCGGCGGCGAGGATCCGCTCGATGCTTCCGGTGTCCATCCGGAAGCCTATCCGGTGGTGCGCCGGATTCTCGTGGCGACCAAGAGCGACATCAAGGCGCTGATCGGCAGCAGCGAGATCGTGCGTACGCTGAAGCCGAAGGATTTCGTCGACGAGAGCTTCGGCCTGCCGACCGTCACCGACATCCTGCGCGAACTCGAAAAGCCGGGCCGCGACCCGCGCCCGGCGTTCAAGGCTGCGGTGTTCAAGGAGGGCGTCGAGGAGATCAAGCACCTTCAGAAGGGCATGATCCTCGAGGGCACCGTGACCAACGTTGCCGCTTTCGGCGCCTTCGTTGACATCGGCGTGCATCAGGACGGCCTCGTGCACATCTCGGCAATGTCCAAGAATTTCATCAAGGATCCGCGCGAGGTGGTGAAGCCCGGCGACATCGTCAAGGTGAAGGTGCTGGACTTCGAGGTTGCCCGCAAGCGCATCTCGCTGACGCTGCGGCTCGACGACGAGGTCGGCGCCACGAAGGACGCGCCCGGCATGCAGCGCGATAATTCGCGCAACGCCGGCCGCATGACCTCATCGGCGCCGCGCAAGCAGGAATCCTCCGGCGGCGGCGCACTCGCCGAAGCGCTGCGCCGTGCCGCCGAAAAGAGCGGCCGCGGCAAGCCCGCGTAAGGCGAGCGCTCGTCTTAACCTCCCCCCGCCCTTCAGCGGGGAGAGGTCGGATCGCGTCAGCGAACCGGGTGAGGGGCAAGGCAACCCCGCGGGCCAAGGTCAAAAGTCGCTCCGACTTGCGTGGAGTTGACGGGTGATCGCCCAGGCGAAATCGGACTCGCGGAGCAACCCCTCACCCCACCCTCTCCCCGTGAGACGGGGAGAGGGAGCGAGAGAGTCGTGCATTCCTAACTTCCGCGTCAGAATCTGGCGCATTTGTAAGTTGAAGGAGAGCCTGCCATCTCCTCATCTGGTCCTTCTCGCGCGGCGCGATTGTCGCCGCTCTGTATGGAGGATATTCCGATGACCAACAGGCTTCTCACCGGCCTCGTCGCGACGACGGTCGCCGCGACGCTGGCGGTTGCGTCGCCCGTCTTAGCCCAACGCGGCGGTGGCGGCGGCGGGCATGGTGGCGGCTTTGGCGGTGGTGGCGGCGGGCATTTTGGCGGTGGCGGCATGGGCGGTGGCATGCGTGCCGGCGGCATGGGCGGCGGTATGGGTGGCGCTCACTTTGGCGGCATGGGCGGTGCTCGCTTTGGCGGAGCGAGCCTTGGTGGCGCGCGCTTCGCCGGCGCTCCGATTGCAGGCCGCGCGGCCTTCGCGCCGCGCTTTGCAGGCAGCCCGATGGCCGCCCGTGCAGCCTTCGTCGGCCCGCGCTTCGCCGGCACCGGCTGGCACGGCAGGCCATTCATCGGCCGCCACGCTTTCTTCTTCCGGCATCACCATCGCTTCTTCTTCGGCGCGCCCTTCATTTATGCCGGCTATTACGACGGCTGCTGGCGCCGGAGCTGGACGCCCTGGGGCTGGCAGTGGGTCAATGTGTGCGGGGACGATTGGTACTAGCATCGCGTGACCGCACCGTTGTCGCGATCGCCGCCGGGCAGTTCCGTCCTGCCCCGGAACGGGATAGTCTGGTGGCGATCGTCGCGCGGAGTTGAAGGATGACCGGAGGTCACCGCCGCATTCTCGTCGTCGAGGACGACCTGGAGACCGCAGGCCAGCTCGCCGAAGAGCTGACGACGAGCGGCTACGAGGTCGATCTCGCCGCGACCGGGCGCGAGGCGCTCAGCCGCGGCAGCCAGCGCGACTATGCCGTGATCACCATCGACCGCATGCTGCCCGACATCGACGGCATCGCGGTGATGCGCCAGCTGCGCGACGACGGCATCGCTTCGCCCTTCCTGATCATTTCCGCGCTCGGCGAGGTCGACGACCGCGTGCGGGGCCTGCGCGCCGGCGGCGACGACTATCTCGTCAAGCCGTTCTCCTTCGTCGAGCTGCTCGCGCGCCTCGAGGCGCTCGGCCGCCGCAGCGAGACGATCGCAAAGGAGACGATCCTGCGCGTCGGCGATCTCGCCATCGATTTGATCTCCCGCAACGCCAGCCGTCGCGGCAAGAAGATCCCGCTGCTGCCGCGCGAATTCCAGCTGCTGGAATATCTCGTTCGCAACGAGGCCCGCGTCGTCTCCCGCGCGATGCTGCTCCAGCACGTCTGGGACCTGCATTTCGATCCCTCCACCAACATCATCGACGTCTATGTCGGCCGCGTCCGCCGCAAGGTCGACGATGCCCAAGCCTATCCGCTGATCCACACCATCCGCGGCATCGGATATTGTCTCCGTGCTCCTGGCTAACACGCTGAAATCATCGACGTTCCGCCTGGCGCTGATCGCGATTGCGGTCTTCGGCCTGATCGTCGCCGCGATCATCGCATGGGTCTATTTCGGGACGCTCGCCTATGTGCAGAGCCGGGTCGGCGAGGTCGGCGATCACGACGGCTTTACCGGGATGATCGAGCTCGCGATGATCGCGGTCGCCCTGCTGCTGCTGGTGCTCGCCGCGGTGGCCGCCGTGCTGGTGACGCGGCGGACGGTGGGGCGGATCGAGCAGATCAACGCCACCAGCCGCGCCATCATGCTTTCCGGCCTCGATCAGCGCATCCCCCTGCGCGGCAGCCATGACGAATGGGATCGCGTCGCGGAAAACCTCAACCAGATGCTCGACCGCATCGAGACGCTGATGGGCGAGGTCAAGCAGGTCAGCGACAACGTCGCGCACGATCTGCGCACGCCGCTGACGCGCATGCGCGGCCGGCTGGAAAAGGCCTATCACGCCCCGCGCAACAGCGAGAATGATGCGGCGCTGATCGGCGATACCATCGCCGATCTCGATGCCGTGCTCGGCATGTTCGCATCGATCACCCGCATTTCCGAGATCGAGACCCGCGCGCGCAAGGGTGCGTTCCGCGAGCTGAACCTCGTGGAGATCGCCGGCGAGGTGGTCGAGCTCTACGATGCCGCGGCCGAGCAGGTTGCGACTCGTCTCAACTTGACGGGCGATCGCGAGGTCAGGGTCACCGGCGATCGTGACCTGCTGTTCGACGCCATCGCCAACCTCGTCGACAACGCGATCAAGCACGGTCGCGCAAGCGGGCAGGTGAGCGTGACCTGCGCCGCCAAGGACGGCGCCGCAGTGATCGCAATCGCCGACGACGGCCCAGGCATCCCGAGCGGCCAGCACGACCAGGTGTTCAAGCGCTTCTACCGTCTCGAGCAGAGCCGCTACACGCCCGGCAATGGTCTCGGCTTGAGCCTCGTCGCAGCCGTTGCGCGCCTGCACGGTGCCGAGGTCTCGCTGCGTGACAACGCGCCGGGACTGACCGTCGCGCTCAGATTCCCGCCGCCGTCTGCGCTCTGATCCTACAGGTTGATCACGCCGCGCCGCGCGGCATGCGCGACCGCGTCGGTGCGGCCGGTGGCATCCAGCTTGTCGAGCAGCGAGCCGACGTGGAACTTGACGGTGTGCACGGAGATGCTGAGCTGGCGCGCGATCATCTTGTTCGAGGCGCCCTCGGCCATCAGCGCGAGCACGTCGAACTCGCGGGGCGTCAGCTCGATATCGGCCGGCGATACCTGCCGGTCGCGTACGACCACCGCGGCTGGATCTCCGGGCGCGACGAGGCGCAGGCCGGCGACCCTGCCGAGCAGCAATGCAAGTCGATCGGCCAGGGCGGGATCGCCGATCTCCAGCGCGATCGCGATGTCCTGCGTCGTGTCCTCGCTCACGCCTCCGGCCTCTCGCCGATCGTGACCTTGAAGCTCACCGGCTCGCCGCCACGCCGCACCGCGACGTCGACGACCGAGCCCACGCTCTCAGGTCCGAGAGATCGCGACAGCGCGCGGACGCCAGCGAGCTTCTCGCCATTGACGGCCACGATGACGTCACCCTGCCGGATTCCGGCCGCGGCGGATGGTCCGGACTTGTCGACATTCATCACCATCGCGCCGACGCCGTCATCGAGCCGCACGGGTTGCAGGCCGAGCCCGAGATAGCCGCGTGCAATCCGGCCGCGCGTCTCGAGCTGCGCCGCGACGCGCTCGATGGTCGCGGCCGGGATCACCAGCACGCGCCGCGGACCCTGTACCGCCATGCCGAACGGCTCGCCCTGTGCATTCAGCGCGAGGCCGCCCTCATGGCTGTGGCGCAGGCGCACGTCGAGCTCGATCCGCGCCTCGATGTCGCCGCCGCGCAGGCTGCGCCAGCGTGGGCCGGCGAGCGACACCATGCCGAGGGATGCCGTGGGTGCGCCACGGTCGGCTGCGACGACGACGGCGAGCGAACCGAGCGCGGGGGCGGCGGAGGCCAGCTTGACCGGCGGGATGTCGGCATCGACGCGCAGCAGCGCGATGTCGGTGGTGTGGTCGCGGCCGACAATCGTGGCTTTCCGCGTGCTGCCGTCGGCGAGCCTGATCTCGACCTCGCCCTCGTCGGCCAGTGCCTCATCGGCGGTGATGATGAGGCCCGCCTTCCAGGCGAAGCCGGAGGCCCGCAGCCGATGCGAGTGGACGGAGACGAGCGAAGGCGCGGCGCGCGTAGCGACATCGGAAAGCGCTGACGAGAGCGCAGCGAGGGGGGTGGGGTCGGTCATGGAGGGCTCCTGTCGGTTGTCCCAAATCTGGGATGCCGCGGGCGATCCGGAAACTGGCCGGATGGCCAGGAAGCTCCGTAATGTCCCGGCCGACGAACATGTGATTGGGAGGAGGTCACGGGAACGTGTAGCAATCGGCCGGCTATTGCGCCGCACGGCCTCAACGCATTTTCGGAAGACCCGGATGACCATCGATCTTACCCGCCGCACGCTGCTTCACCTTGCTGGCGCCACCACGCTCGCGGCGGCCGCCGCGGCCGCGGCGCGCGCCGAAGGCAATCCGGTCAGCGTCGGGCCGACCTATGCGAGCCGCACGCCGATGCGGGTCGGCATGGTGACGCTGCGGGTCAAAAATCTCGATACGGTCGCTGATTACTATCGCGACGTGCTCGGCCTCTCGGTGATGGAGCGCTCGGCAGGTTCAGCGCGGCTCGGCGCCGGCGGCGTGACGCTGCTCGTGCTGGAAGCGCATCCCGATGCCGCGATCGAGCCGCGCAATGCGGCCGGCCTCTATCACACCGCCTTCCTGATGCCGACGCGCAAGGATCTGGCGCGCTGGCTGGTGCATGCCGCCTCGCATCGTGTGCCGCTGTCGGGCTTTGCCGATCATCTCGTCAGCGAATCCGTCTATCTCGACGATCCCGAAGGCAACGGCATCGAGGTCTATGCCGACCGCGATCCCTCGCAATGGCAGTGGAGCGAGGGCTCGGTGAAGATGGCATCCGACGAGCTGAACATTCCGGATCTGCTGTCGCTCACCAACACCCGTGTCAGCGACTACGCCAAGGCACCGGAGGGCCTGCGCGTCGGGCACATGCACTTGCGTGTCGGCGACCTCGTGCAGGCCGAAGGCTTTTATCACGGCACCGTCGGCCTCGATGCGACCCGCCGCCGCAACGGCGCCGCCTTCCTCTCCTCCGGCCGCTATCACCACCATCTCGGTATGAACGTCTGGCAGAGCCAGGGCGCCGGCCGCCGCGACGACACCACGACCGGGCTCGCCTGGTTCTCGCTGGTGACGGAGAAGCAGGACATTCTCGCCGCCCAGGACGAGCGCCTGCGCAAGGCGGGTGCGCAGGTCACGGCGCTAGGCAACGGCGTTGAAGCCGTCGATCCCTGGGGCACGCGGGTGCGGCTGCTTAAGATATGAACGGCATCGAGCGTCCTTGAGGTCAGGCCCAAAAATCGGGGCTGGCTCTCTAGCTTGCGGCCAGCGGCTTCTTGCCGCGTCCGAGTGCAAATTGACCGACCGGGCTCTCGACATGAAAGTCGAGCCCGGTGATTTTCGCAAACAGGTCGATGTTGGTGGTGCCGATGGCGCAGCCGCCAAGGCCCATATCGGTCGCCGCCAGATAGAATGTCTGGATCATGGTGCCGACATCCTTCAGGATCAGCGAATATGCGATTGAGCTGTATTTCCAGGAGATCCGCCCAAAGCGCGCGGCGATCGTGATCAAGATTTGCGGTGGACCGGGCGCGTCCATGGCAAACGCGGCCGCCGTCGAAAGCGCCTGGAGCTGCTGGGCGGAAGCACCGATCGCTACCAGTGCGTGACCACCCGCATCGTAGTGGTAGAATCCGCGCGCAAGCCCCTCGCAGTTCGAGACCGCCAGGTACAATTCCAGCTCGTAAGCGCTGCCCGCCGATGGATAAGCCCTCGTGCTGTAGGTGACTTCAGGGCCGCCGTCCAGATTCGCGCCGCTCTTCCATTCCGACAGCACGCGGGCTGTCGTGCCGAGAAACTGTGCGAGCTCGGCGAGCGTGACCGGGTGCTGGTCGTCGAAATCGCGTATTGAATGGCGTTCGCGCAACAGCTCCGCGAAGGGCGAGATCGGATTCGGTGTGGAAAATTTGCGGAGGTCGATTGTCTTGCCGGGCCAGGGCGGACGCACCGCCGGCAGCGGTGGAACGACGCCCGCATAGGCGAACGTGCCGCCAACCGGATTGGCATGCCGACCCTCCGTGCTCCGCGTGTGAAACACGAGATCGTGAAAGTCCCAGAGAACAAGATTGCCGTCACCTTCACCCACCCGAAGGCCGTCGCCGTCTTTCGCATTGAGCTTGATCAGCATCTGGCTGTCGAGCAGCAATCCGAGCAGATCGAGATTCAGGGAGGCCGCTTGGCGGCGAAGCTTGCTGATCTTCTGGGGCCGCGACAGGGCCGCGAGGGTGGCCGCGATGGCGGGATCGCAAATCCGGAACAGCGCGCCGGCGCGCGGCGATTCCAGCACCATCTCGTTGCCGCGCCGGCGCATATAGGCGAAGCGCGACAACACGACGGTATCACCGTTGCCCAGCTTTGCGCGTTGTGGCCAGTATTCGGCGACCTGCGGCTCGATGACGACCAGGTCCTGCTCGTCGCGCGGAGAGGACAGGCGGAATTCGAGAAGCCCGTGCCGTGCCATTCGCTGCACCAGGGCATGAACCTGCCTTGCGAGGACGCTCTTGCCGGCAAAGGAGGCGAACGGCAGACCGGTGGCGAGATGTCCCGCGCGATCGATGGCCGCCGCACTGAGTTGTCCGAGATTGACCGAATAGCCGCCCAGGGCAGCGGCGATGCTTCCGTCCGCCTGCATGTGAAGAGAAAAACGACCGTTCAATCGGGCGGCGATGACGGGTGCGATCTTCCTGGTCTGCTTTTTCCGGAAGTTGCGCAACGATGCCAACCTTCAGGTGTGTGGAAGGAACGGAGTGAGTTCGCTTTCCAGTCGCGGGCGATCCAATAGTCCAAGCTTCACCGGAACGTCGTAAAGCCGGCCGGGCGCGAAGCGGCGATAGAAATGCCGCAGGCCCGGAACGAGCACTCTGACGACGGGGACCTCGACGTCGGGCCGCGTCTGGTCGAGCACGAGGAAATCATATCCCGCTCGGATCGCAATCTCGATGCAGGCATTGACCTGGTCGCGCGTATTGTCGTGAACCTTGAGGCTCGGTGCCGGCGGGACGATCGGATTGTCGCTTGGGATCAGGAACGGATAATCGTCCAGTCGCAGCGGCGTGACACCGTCAAGCGTCGGCTTCTCGCCACTTCCGCCGCCCATCATGCCGACCGACATGAACTGGGTGAGCTCGGTGAGGGAGCGCAGCAGCGCGATGCGGCGATCGAAATGCGAGCCGGAGCCGAACTCGATGTTCTCGTGTCCGTTCTGCATCCAGTGCATGATCGCCACGTAAGAGGGAATGCCGAGATCGCTGGTGATGTCGAGCACCCAAAGCCGGCGCCCCGCATCGGCAAACTGGGCTTGCAGATCCCGCACATAGGTATCGTCGAATTGCGCGAGGTCGACTTCGGCACGGTGCACCCGGTTGTACCACCAGATGGCGTAGGCATCGCGTTCGACCAGTTCGAGGAAGCCTTGAACGATGGCTTCCTCGCGGGTGTTGCCGGCCGCGCATCCGTTGGAATCCGTGTGGAAGCCGCCATAGAAGAAGTACAAGAGGCCGGTCGGAAGATATTTGAACCGTTTGTCGCGTAACGACCAGACCGGCGACCACTCGGTCTTGGTCGAGGGATCGAGCGGCTCGGGAACCGGATGTGAATCGTCGGCCTGCGGGGCATGCCTGTTTTGAAACTGCGTGTCGCTGAAGAGCTGGACGTCGTTGGGAAGAAGAGCGTCACCGGGAGCGAAATCGGTAAAGCGGCGCGTCGTCCTGATCTCGTCACCCTGGAAAATACCGGAGTAGCGCTCGATCGCTTCCATCAGCGCGCTGGCCTCGCCCTGCTCGGCCGTGGAACCCTTGCCGAAGCTGCCGCCGCTCAGTCCGGATCTGAGCTGGTCGACGTTCGAGGCCGGCGCAGAGAAATTGTGGTGAGCGAAATAATTGGTGTTCATCGGCAGATCGGCCTCGATCCGCTCGAGCCGCGAGACGACGCCGGTCAGCGGACTGACGTGCTTGCGGAACCGCGCAACGGTGGCTTGCGACGTCACGGTGCGGTAACCGCCGCTGGTCATGATGAGCTTTCTGCCCTCGGCAATCTCGATCGGCGCCTCCGTCCGGCGCGGATTCTGCAGCTTCTTGCTGCCGCAGGTCGGACATTGCGGGCGCCGCGCGACGTAGTGCTTGGCGATGACGGCACCAGTCAGGTCGAAACTTGCGATGTGATCGCACAGATCGGTACGAAATCCCGAGGCGATCGCTTTTGCGATTTCGACGGCGGCGAAGTGGATGGCGATCTGTCCTACGGTGTCGTCGACCAGGGGCGATACGGCGACCGGCTGCGCCGGTCCGCGGTCGAGAAAGCCCTTGATCTCCCGATTGCGGATCATGCGATCGAACAGGCAGGTCCAGCAGGCACTCTCGTCCGGCTTGAACACAGGTCCCACCAGCGGAAACACGCCGGACGGCTGCACCAGCAGCCAGGGCGTCTTGTCGGCCACGCGCTCCCCGTTCAGGTCAGCGAGCCGCCGATCAAGATAGTCGTTCACCAGCGTGATCGTGAGCGCAGGCGCCCGCTTGGTGATCTGAACGCCGAGCTTGCTCATGGCTGCGACAAGTTCTTTGGCGCCTTTGACATCGATCGATTCGACCCGCACGGGGCAGGCGCGGAGATTTTGTTCCGCCGCCTCGGGAGGCAGGCCAAGGCTAGCCCAATATCCATCAACGGCGCCTGCGAATGCGTGCGATGCTCCGCTAACGACGTATCGGCGCTCCAGCAGCCGCCTGATCGCTTCCTCGATCTTGTCGGTGGGGAAACTCTTCGAAAGCCGGCGAACGATCTCGGGCGCAGCCTTGCCATTTTTTCCGATCGCTGTGGCTACTGCACAATACAGATCGCCGTGCAGGAAGAACTTGCGGCTCTCGGAATAGAGACAGACCACATCGGGAGGAATTACATAGGCAGTGAAGTTGGGCGCGAATCGCAAAATGCCTTTGCGGGTCTGCCTCGCAGCGCGGCTCTTGCCATTGACTGTCATCGGGTCAGCACGCCGATCCTGTTCCTGTCACTTCCGATTGCGGGCGCACGAAAGCAACAAATTGGCCGGGTCGTTCGCGGGCCCGGCCAAAGAAATCGCGACGTGTCGATACACAGTCAGGAGTGCTGCCTCCTAGCACAAGCGGCAGCGGCCCCACGATGCACAGCAGCCCGCGCAGGATACGACGGCACATCCCACCACGGCACATCCGGCACATCGACAACCGACGCCGCATCGGCAACCTCTGCAGCCGCCGCAGCCTCTGCAGCCGCGGCAACCGCCGCATCCGCGCCAAGCCACTTGTACGCGGCTACTTGCGTCTTCCTTGTCGAAGAGATGGAAGGTGGCGAGGCTGACGTCAGTCATTTCCTCTTCACCGAGCATGATCGCATGCCCCGGTGAAAAGTTGAGTCTCTGCTGAACGTCGTCTGTTGGTATCGCCGCTGCTGATGCGCTGCCGGCGAGCGAAAAAGTCAACCCGGCGGCTCCCAACGCCGGCACGGCGGCCTTGGCTACGCGCTTCTTTTTCGACGCTTGCTTCACTCGCTGCATGGTCGCATCCTCCGAATGTTTGCAGGAAGGACATCCACGGAGGAAAGTGTACGCCGAGCGGACAAGGCAGGCAAGATTCACGAACGGACCAAGATGCAGTCGCGCTCGTTCAGATTGCATTCATCTTCATGAACGAGTTTGCCTTTGGTTCCTCACCCCGTCTGCGCTGCGGGCCCCTGATGCAGTGCCACAATCGTCCCCAGCCTGAACGGAGAAACTGGTTTGGTCGATCACCTCGGACATTTCGCCTGGTACGAGCTCATGACCACCGACCTCGCGGCAGCCGGCGCCTTCTATGGCGAGGTTGTGGGCTGGGACGTGAAGGACGCCTCGACGGCAGGATTGGCGTACAGCGTGGTTACGGCCGGCGACATTCCGGTAGGCGGTCTCATGGATCTGCCGGAAGAGGGACGGCGGTTGGGGGCGACACCGCGGTGGGTCGGCTACGTCGCCATCGATGACATGGATGCGAAGGCCGCGCAGATCCGCCGTCTTGGGGGCGCCATTCTGGTATCGCCCACCGACAGCAATATCGGCCGAATTTCAGTGGTTGCCGATCCGCAAGGAGCGACGTTTGCGCTGGTCACAGGACTGACATATGGCCAACGGCAACCCGGCGGATTGGACGAGGCCGGGCGCGTGGGCTGGCACGAGTTGCTGGCTGAAGACCGAACCAAGATCTTTCCGTTTTACGGCGAGCTTGTTGGCTGGCAGAAGGCCCATGCTGGAACCGATCCGGCAGACTTGTATGAATCGTTTTCGGTGGCCGGGCAGACGATCGGCGGCATGCTCACCAAGCTTCCAAGCGTATCGCAGCCGTGCTGGCTCTATTACTTCAATGTCGACGACATCGGGGCGGCCGCCAAGCGCGTTCATGCTGGCGGAGGCCGCGTCCTCCAGGGTCCAAGCGAGTTGCCCGATGGTTGCTGGATCGTGCGATGCGCCGATCCTCAAGGCGCCCTGTTTGCGCTGCAGGGAGCTTGGGATCAGAAGGGCACCGAGCGACCTTCCGCCGCGAAAGTCGGTTGGTCCGCCAGGTGGGGTGGCATTGCTTCACAGGGCAGGATGGTGCTCGACAAGACGAAGCGCTAGGCCGAAGCGTTTCAGCGCATCGCGCCGCAATCATTCGCTACTTTGCATGGGGTTGTTTTGCGGATTTTGGTAGTCGCTTGCGACAGACCTGATCTCATCAAGCCTTAGAGCATGATCCGGAAAAGTGTGGAGCGGTTTTCCGAAAGATCATTCGCCGGCTTGCTTGTCGGTCTCACGGGGGCATGTTAGCACCCGCGAAACCACATGGGCGGACCTGCAACGCCCGATCTGCCGCAGGGTTGCCTGACATGCCCGGTTTCCACGGCGTCTTTCCCTATCTCGTCTCGCCGGTCGATGCGGACGGCACGGTGCGCACCGATGTGCTCGCCCGGCTCTGCGACGACCTGATCGGCGCCGGCGTGCATGGGCTGACGCCGCTCGGCTCGACCGGCGAGTTCGCCTATCTCAACGCCGCACAGCGCGCGACGGTCGTGCAGACCACGATCGAGACCGCGAGGGGCCGTGTGCCGGTGGTGGCCGGTGTTGCCTCGACCTCGACCGCCGATGCGGTCGCGCAGGCGAAGGCTTACCAGAAGCTCGGCGCCGACGGCATTCTCGCGATCCTGGAGGCGTACTTCCCGCTCACCGAGGCCCAGGTCGAATCCTATTTCCGCAGCATTGCGGACGCTGTCGACATTCCCGTCGTCATCTACACCAATCCGCAATTCCAGCGCTCCGATCTCACGCTCGACGTCATTGCGCGCCTCGCCGAGCATCCGCGCATCGGCTACATCAAGGACGCCTCGACCAACACCGGCCGGCTGCTGTCGATCATGAACCGCTGCGGCGACAAGATCCGCGTGTTCTCGGCTTCCGCACATATTCCGGCCGCGGTGATGCTGATCGGCGGTCTCGGCTGGATGGCGGGACCAGCCTGCATCATCCCGCGCCAGAGCGTCACGCTCTACGATCTCTGCAAGGACGGACGCTGGGATGCGGCCATGGCGCTCCAGCGCAAGCTGTGGCGCATCAACGAAGCCTTCGCCCGCTTCAACCTCGCCGCCTGCATCAAGGCAGGGCTGGCGATCCAGGGCTACGACGTCGGCGACCCCGTCCCGCCGCAGGCCGCACTGACGGCCGAGCAGCGCAAGATCGTCGAGGCGGCGTTGCGAGATCTTTCATGACTGTCATTCCGGGGTGCCAAAGGGCGAACCCGGAATCTCGAGATTCTCAGGTGCGCAATTGCGCACCATAGTTCGATGCTACGCATCGCCCCAGAATGACGAACATGTCGTGGCATGACGAATTTGAGGGTCCTGCCCGCACAAAACGTCGGCTGGCCTCGTTTGCCTCGATCCGCTAAAAGGCGGCCGCACTTTAGGCTTAGAGGACAAGCGGAATGAACATTCTTCCCGGCAATTTGCGTTTCGGGGCGGGCAAGCCCGTCAAGCGTTTGGAAGACCAGCGACTGCTCACCGGGAAGGGACAGTTCATCGACGACAAGCCGGAGGATGGCGCGCTGTGGCTGCACGTGCTGCGCTCGCCGCATGCCCACGCAAAGATCGCGTCGATCGACACCAGCGCCGCGGCCGCGATGCCAGGTGTGGCCGCGGTCTACACCGGTGCCGATCTGATCAAGGACAATATCGGCGAGATACCCACGCTGAATATTTTCAAGCGCCCCGACGGCAAGCCGATGACGGTGCCGCCGCGCCGGCTGCTCGCCCATGAGGTCGTGCGCTATGCCGGCGAGGCCGTTGCGGCGGTGGTTGCCTCATCGCGCGTAGAGGCGCAGAGCGCGGCCGAGGCGATCGTGGTCGACTACGATGTGCAGCCCGCGGTCGTCGATCCCGTCGAGGCAGTGAAGCCCGGTGCGCCCGTGGTGTGGCCGGAGGCGCCCGACAACATCGTCGGCGCGATGGCCTATGGCGATGCTGCCAAGGTGGAAGAAGCCTTCGCCAAGGCCGCGCATGTGGTCGATCTCGATCTCGTCAGCCAGCGCCTCGTGCCGTCTGCGATGGAGCCGCGCTCGACCATTGCCGAGATCGAGAAGAAGTCCGGCCGGCTTCTCCTGCATGTGCAGTCGCAGACGCCGGCCTCGACCCGCGACGTGCTCGCGGGTGCGGTGCTGAAGCGGCCGATCGAAAGTGTGCGCGTGCTGGTCGGCGACATCGGCGGCGGCTTCGGCCAGAAGACCAACCTCTATCCGGAGGACGGCATCGTCGCCTACGCCGCGACCAAGCTGAACAAGAAGATCCGCTGGCGCGGCGACCGCACCGACGAGTTCGTCGGCGGCACCCATGGCCGCGACCTCACCTCGACCGCCTCTTTCGCGCTCGACGAGAAGGGCAAGGTACTGGCCTATCGCGTCAAGTCGATCGGCTGCACCGGTGCCTACTCCTCGGGCGCCGCCAACATCATCCCGCTGGTGCTCGGTCCCTTCGTGCAGACCGGCGTCTACGACCTGCCGCTGGTGCATTTCGAGATCAAGACGGTAATGACCCACACCGCACCGGTGGGCGCTTATCGCGGCGCGGGCCGCCCCGAGGCGGTGTTCATCGTCGAGCGCCTGTTCGACGCCGCGGCGCGAAAAATCGGCATGGATCCGCGCGCGATCCGCAAAGCCAACTACATCAAGCCGGCGCAGCTTCCCTATACCAACGCTGCCGGACAGGTCTACGATTCCGGCGCCTTCGCGCACATGCTCGACCGCGCTGCGAAGCTTGCCGACTGGGACGGCTTTGCCGCGCGCAAGCGCGCCGCGAAGAAGAAGGGCCTGCTCTATGGCCGTGGGCTGACTTCCTACATCGAGTGGACCGGTGGCCGCGCGCACACCGAGAAGGTCAGCCTGCACGCGACCTCGCAGGGCCGCGTCATTCTGCATTCCGGCACCATGGCGATGGGACAGGGACTTCAGACCACCTACACCCAGATGATCTCCGATACGCTCGGCATTCCCCTCGACAAGATCGACGTGGTGCAGGGCGACACCGATCTTGCGACCGGATTCGGCAGCGTCGGCTCGCGCTCGCTGTTCGTCGGCGGCACGGCGGTCGCGGTCTCCTCGAACGACCTGATCCAGAAGGCGCGCGAGAAGGCGTCGAACGTGCTGGAGACCTCGGTCGAGGATATCGAGTATCAGGACGGCATGCTCACCGTGGTCGGCACCGACCGTCGCATCAGCCTGTTCGAGATCGCCGAGAAGGAGCAAGGCGCCAAGCTCAGCGTCGATTCCGAAGGCGAGGTGGACGGTGCGAGTTGGCCGAACGGCACGCATGTCTGCGAGGTCGAGATCGATCCCGAGACCGGCGTGTCCCGCGTCGTGCGCTACACCACGGTCGATGACGTCGGTGTTGCCGTCAACCCGATGCTGGTCACCGGCCAGATCCATGGCGGTGTCGCCCAGGGCATCGGCCAGGCGCTCTACGAAGGTGTCGCCTACGATGCCGAGGGGCAGCTCCTCACCGCGAGCTACCAGGACTATTGCATCCCGCGTGCCGACGACGTGCCGCCGATCGAGGTGACGCTCGACGACTCCGCGCCCTGCCGCACCAACCCGCTCGGAGCCAAGGGCTGCGGCGAATCCGGCGCCATCGGCGGCCCGCCCTGCGTGACCAACGGCGTGATGGACGCGCTCGCCGAGCTCGGCATCGCCCAGCTCAATACGCCGCTGACCCCGCAGAAGATCTGGCAGGCGATCCGCGACGTGAAGGTGGGTTAGCCGTCATTCCGGGGCGGGCGTCAGCGCGAACCCGGAATCTCGAGATGTTCGCGCGAATGCGGCGGAGGATTCCGGGTTCGATGCTTCGCATCGCCCCGGAATGACGAAAATCTCGACACGCGCCATGACCAATCTGATAGTTTGCGCCAGATTCCACCGGGAGAAATTTCATGCGCAAGATCCTGACTGTGCTGGCAGCGCTCGCCTGCCTTAGCCTGACCAATTGCGGCTACAACGCGATCCAGAGTCAGGATGAGCAGATCAAGGCCAACTGGTCCGAGGTGGTGAACCAGTATCAGCGCCGCGCCGATCTCGTGCCCAATCTCGTCAACTCGGTGAAGGGCTTTGCCCAGCAGGAGAAGGACGTGCTGCTCGGGGTCACCAATGCGCGCGCCAAGGTCGGCAGTATCCAGGCAACGCCCGAGGTGCTCAATGATCCGGCAGCGTTCCAGAAATTCCAGGCCGCGCAGGGCGAATTGTCCAGCGCGCTGTCGCGCCTCCTCGTCGTCACCGAAAACTATCCGCAGCTCAAATCTGATGCGCTGTTCAAGGATCTGATGTCGCAGCTCGAGGGCACCGAGAACCGCATCACGGTGGCGCGCAACCGCTACATCAAGTCGGTGCAGGACTATAACGTCACCATCCGCTCCTTCCCGACCAACCTCACTGCGATGATGTTCAGCTACAAGGAGAAGCCGAATTTCAGCGTCGAGAACGAGAAGGAAATCTCGACCGCGCCGAAGGTCGATTTCAACCCGGCGCCGTCGCCGTCGAAGTAAGCGCGTTCGGCCCCGATGCCCACCACGTCCTCCGCCGTCATTCCCCGCGAAAGCGGGGAATCCAGTACGCCGCAGCCTCTCCGTATCGCTCCGGCTTCTCTGGGATACTGGATCGCCCGGTCAAGCCGGGCGATGACAGTGAGGTTGTTGCGCGCCTGTCCTGCCTTCGCACCGCGCGGCGCCTTCCTTGTTGCGTTGCTGGTCAGTTGGGCCTTCGCCGCCATAGCCGACGTCGCCGTGCCACAGCTCACCGGGCGCGTCGTCGACCTGACCGGGACGCTGTCGAGCGGCGATGTCGCCTCGCTGTCCTCGCGCTTGCGGGACTACGAGAACCGCAAGGGCAGCCAGATCGCCGTCCTGATCGTGCCGTCGACGCAGCCGGAGACGATCGAGCAGTACTCGATCCGCGTCGCAGATGCCTGGAAGATCGGCCGCAAGAAGATCGATGACGGCGCAATCCTGCTCGTCGCCAAGAACGACCGTCACCTGCGCATCGAGGTCGGTTATGGCCTCGAAGGCGCGCTCACCGACGTGACCTCGCGGCGGATCATCGACGAGGTCATCACGCCAAAATTCAGGAGCGGCGACTTTGCCGGCGGCATCTCGGATGGCGTCGATCGCATGATGCGCGTGATCGACGGCGAGCCGCTGCCGGCGCCTCAACGCAGCACGAGCTTTGCCAGCGACTTGAACGATCTCGGGTCTGTCGCTCCCTTTGCTTTGTTCGCCTCGCTATTCGTCGGCGGCATCCTGCGCACGATCTTTGGCCGATTGCTTGGCTCGGTTGCGACCGGCGGTGTGCTTGCGGCAATGGCCTGGTTCATGATCGGCTCACTGGCACTGGCACTGGCACTGGCGCTCGGCGTCGGTGCCATCGCCTTTATCCTGGCGTTCATCGCTGATCTCGCTCCGACATCAGGTCCGGGGAGGCGCTCCGCGCGCGGCGGCTCCTGGTCGAGCGGTTCCTCGGGAGGCGGCTGGAGCAGCGGCTCGTCGTCGAGCGACAGCGGCAGTTTTAGCGGCGGCGGCGGCGGTTTCGGTGGCGGCGGCGCCTCGGGGAGCTGGTAGGCCATGAGTATCAAGCGCATCACCAGGCATCTCGTTCAGCACCATTGGCGCGCCAAGCAGGTGTTCACGCCAAAAGTGCTCGACCGCATCGAGCAGGCGATCAAGCAAGGCGAGACCACCCATTCCGGTCAGGTCCGCTTCGTCGTCGAAGGCGCGCTCGACGGCAGGCCGCTCTTTCGCAACCAGCCTGCACGCGAGCGCGCGCTCGACGTCTTCTCGCATTTGCGGATCTGGGACACCGCGCACAACAACGGCGTGCTGATCTATCTCCTGCTCGCCGACCGGGACGTCGAGATCGTCGCCGACCGCGGCATCGACGCCAAGGTCGGCGCCGCAGGTTGGGAAAAGATCTGCCGCGAGATGGAAGGCGAGTTCCGCGCCGGCCGGTTCGAACACGGCGTGATCAAGGGCATCGAAGCCGTCTCGCGCGAGCTCGCGCACCACTTCCAGCCGCGCGGCCCGCACCCGAACGAGCTGCCGGACAAGCCGGTGGTGATGTGAATTTCCAGTGTCGTCCTGGCCTTCGCCAGGACGACTATTGGGGAAGCGTCGTGCTTCGCCTCGCAAACGGACGTCCTTGGCGCTGACGGGACGGTTAAGGCCACGTTAACCGGGGAAATTTGTCAGGCAAACAACAGCTTCGCCCGATATCGCGGATCGGCCCGCCCGTGCCGAACGCAATTTTGCGCCCGGCCCGCCACGCCGGTTCCATGATCCCGGCCCAATTCGGCCCCGGATGAGTTCCTAAAATTTCGGTAAGCGGGTCCAAGGGTAAGGATTTCGCAAGCAATGAAAGTTACCAAAAGGTCAATCCTGACTGGAGTATTTGAGCCGTGAGCGAAGCAATGCCCGAACAGGCCGCTGGACCGCAGCCCGCCGAGGTTTCGTCGGAGGCTGGCCTGGAAACGCGCGCCGACGCCCCATCGATCGCGCCCGACCATGAGGCGCCCAAGCCGGATGCCCCGATGCCGGATGCCCCCACGGCCGAAGCGCCGCAGGTCGAGCCGCCCAGGCTGGTGGTGCCCAAGCTCGACGCGCCCAAGCCCGAAGAACCCAAGCCGGAAGAGCCCAAGCTGCACGAACCCAAGCCTGAGCTGAAGCCCGGCAAGCTGATCGTCATGGCGCCGTCAGACCGCGCCTGGGATCACCCGGATCCGCAGGTCAAGGCGGAGGCAAAGGACACCGGTGGCAAGCGCCGGCTCTCGGCGATGGCCGCCGTCGTCGCGCTCGCAGCCGTCGTCGGCGCGATCAGCGGCGCGCTCGCGACCGCGGGCGTCATGCACTTCGCGGCGAACCAGGTTGCTGCACCGGCACCGGTTGCCGACACCAGCGCACTGGAATCCTCCGTCGCGCGGATCGATGCCGACGTCGTCGCGTTGAAGGCGGGCCTTGATCACACCTCGAAGTCCGCGACCGGTCAGTTCAACAAGACCAGCGACCGCCTCGACAAGCTCGAGAAGGCGCAGGCTGAGCCTGCGGCCAAGCTCGCAAAACTGTCCGATGCCGTCGACAAGCTGCGCTCGGCGCAGGCCGCTGCGCCCGCGCAGACCACCGCGGCGAAGGAGACCACGGGCTCGATCGCCCCGGCCCCTGCTCAGGTCGCCGCCGCGACGCCCGCAGCAGCGCCGGCCACAGCTCCTGTACAGGCCGCCGTACCGCTCCCGGTGCCGAAGCCCGAAATCGGGCGGCTGCCGACGATCGACGGCTGGCGCCTCCGCGACGTCGCCAATGGTGGTGCGCTGATCGAAGGCCGCGGCGGGTTGTACGAGGTCTATGCCGGCGACCCCGTGCCGGGTCTCGGTCGGATCGATGCGATCCGCCGCCAGGACGGCCGCTGGGTCGTCGTCACCACCAAGGGCCTGATCGTCGCGCGCTAAGCCGGACGACTCCGAGTTTGAGGAAAGGCGCTTCACCGCGATGTGAAGCGCCTTTTTGCTTGAATAGGCCGATGGCGGCGGTGTTAGTGGAGGCATGAGCCGTCGCTGTTTGCGAATTCTCGTTGCCCTCGTCGCGCTATGCAGCGGCGCGCTGTCGCCGTCGGCTGCGGAGAACGCAGGCCTGGATCGCGGCACCGCGATCACCGATCCGGAGCAGCTGCGCAAGCTCGATCAGCATGACGCGCTGACGATCTCGCGGTTGTTATGGAGCGAGCGAAACGCGAATTTCCCGCTCACGACCGACATGTTGTTTGCATGGTTGCCGCAGCTTGCGCGGATACAGCCCGCGATCGACGCGGAGTTCGATCGCTACGTTGCGCGCCACAAGGCGGATGCGCCGAGCGAGACGATTGGCGCCGGCGAAGGCTTCGACGTTCAACTGTTCGACCGGGCCAATCTCAACTCCCGAGACACCCGCTTTGTGCTGGCGGGCATCGTCAACCGCATGGACCGCGCCTACGTGTCGGAGGCTTCCTGCGGCGAGATCCGGCTGATCTACCGTCTTGCCCGCTTCGAGACGAACCCGGATGGCGGCAAGACCGCATCGCGCCTGCCGATGACGTTCAATCTGGTGCTGAAGGCGCGGGACGAACGGCAGACAGTGCCGAGCGGAAAGCCGGCGACCTGCGCGGAGATCGCGCGGCGCTGGCTCGCCAACGACAATCCGCTTGATCTCGTCGAGCAACTCCCGTTTCCCTCCGATGCGATGCTCGACCGCATCGAGACAAACATCCAGATCGCGGTCATGCCGAAATCGGCGAGCCACGATTTCCGCACCGACTATCTCCTGAAGGTGTTCAAATATAATCCCGACACCAAATTGTTCGAAGAGTCGACGCTGGAGAACCAGATCGACCGCGATCGCATTCTTGGCGATGATGCGCTCAGGCGCGACTTCAAGGACTGGCTGCTCGCCCCCGAGCATTTTGGCGAGTTCGATCGCGGCACGGTCCTGATCCCGGAAAAATTCCTCGCAAAAGCCGCGATCGCGCCGACGCCGGCGGGCCTCGATACGTCGGCGCTGCAGCCCGAATTCGGCCTGATGCAGGGTGAGGGCAAAGGCGATCCCGCGTTCACCGACAGCGACGTGGTCGGCGCGCTGAAGACCGCCAGCGAGCGCGGCATCGGCTTGCAGAACATCCGCTCGGTTGCGGGCTTCCAGCGCCGGCTCAACGACATCACCTGCGCCGGCTGCCACCAGACCCGCGGCATCGGCGGCTTCCATTTCCCGGGCGTCGACTGGCTCGCAGACAAGCCGTCGACCATCGTGCCGGCCTCGCCGCATTTCTTCGGCGACCAGGTTCGCCGCCGCGACATCCTGACCGCGTTTGCGCAGGGCAGGCGTCCTGACTTCTCGCGCGGCTTCGCCAGCCGGCCGCAGCTTCGCGGCAGTACCGAGCTTGCGGGAACCGAATATCAGGACGGATGGGGCGCGCATTGTTATTTGCAACCGCCGGGATCGGCCGGCGCCGACAAGAGTTTTACGTCATGGACCTGTGGTAAAGGTCTTGCCTGTCAGGCCGCTGCGACTTCGACCCGCATCGGCATGTGCTTTGTGAAGACGCGTTAGGGCGACCAGAACCGATTTTGGATGACCGATGACGGACAGCAGCGAAGCCAACAAGGAGCGCAATCGCCAGATCGCGCGTAACGAGGAAGCCAAGCAGATCACCGGCAGCATCCGGGTCAGCACCTGGGCGATCGCGGTCGCCGTCGTGATCGGCGCGATGATATTCGCACTGATCTGGATCGCGTCGCGGTCGTAACGCGCGAACTTCCATCGGCTGAAGTCCGCGGTATGGGTCCCGGCCTTCGCCGGGACGACATCCGTAAATGTTGTGCGAGGGCAGCGCCCCTACGCCACCGCACCCGACGCGCGCAGCGTCTTGATCGTCGCCTCGTCGTATCCCGCCTCGCGCAAGATATCGTCACTGTGCTCGCCGACTTCAGGCGGCTTGCGTGGCTGGACCTTCGTTGTACCGTCGACCCAGATCGGGCTGTTGATGGTCAGCATGGTGTCGTTCTCGAACGGCACCAGCACCTCGTTGTCGAGCATCTGCTGGTCGTTCGGGATGTCGTCGAGAATCCCGACGACACCGAACACCAGCCCGTTGCCGTCGAGGATCTTTCGCCATTCGGCGAGATCCTTGGTGGCGAACACCTCGTCGAAGATCCTGATCAGCTCGACCGAGCGCGCATGGCGGGCCGGCTTGGTGGCAAAGCGCGCGTCGGTGATCAGATCCTCCCGCCCCATGCAGCGCGCGAGCGTCGGCCACTGCCGATCCTCGCTCAGCAGCGAGAGGATGATCCAGCGGCCGTCCTTGCACTGGTAGTGGTTGGTCACCGCATTCAGCGCGCGCTCGCGCGGCCGCCGCTCGCCGAACTTGGCGCCGCAGAGTTTTGCCTGCGCCAGCACGCTCGCGGCCCACACGCCGTTCGCCATCAGATTTGAGGCGACATGCGCGCCCTTGCCGGTCTTCTCGCGCTGATAGAGCGCGGTGACGATCGCGCTATAGAGCGCCATGGCGCAGGGATGATCGCCCATGCCCGCCATCGAACGCGCCGGCGTCGTGTTGATGTCGGCGCGCACGAGGTCCATCAGGCCGGAGCGCGCCCAATAGGCGTTGCTGTCGAATCCGGGCTTGTTGGCCTCCTCACCCTTCTCGCCGTAACCGGTGAAGGAGGCGTAGATCAGCCGCTCGTTGAGATGGGCGAGATGGTCATAGGTGATGCCGAGCTTGGCGCGCACCTGCGGCGGCATGTTGGTGATGAAGACGTCGCTCTCGGCGACCAGCTTGTACAGCACGGCTTGCGCGTCCGGCTTGGTGAGGTCGAGCGCAAGGCTCTTCTTGTTGCGCGCCTCCAGCAGCCAGGCGAAATTGTGCTCGCTCGCGGGATAGCCCGGCAGGTTCGGCAGATTGCGGTAGGGATCGCCCATGCCGGGCGGCTCGATCTTGATGACGTCGGCGCCGAAATCCGACAGTACGGTCGCGGCAGCGGGCGCGGCGATGAAGCTTGCGCAATCCAAAACCTTCAGGCCGTCGAAAATGCCCTTCTGCATCGTGCCGCCGCTCCGGCTTGTTTCCCGCGCGCTGGAATTAGCGCGTCTCGATCATCCGATCATTTGACCGATGTTTTTGCGGGATGCAACGGCATAGCAGGTCATTGCGCAGCCGTGCTTTGCGCCTATCAGTTCCGTCATCCTGAGGTGCGAACATGGGGCGCGCCGCGCCCCATGTTGAGCCTCGAAGGATGAACGGCCGAGATGCAGCCGGGCCGTCGCCCTTCGAGGGCCGCTTCGCGGCGGCCTCAGGGTGACGGTAATTGACGCGATCTCGGCGCTACTCCTCGCCCGCAAGCAGGGCGGCGTTGCCGCCGGCTGCAGCGGTGTTGACCGTGACTGTCTGCTCGGTGGCGAAGCGCGCCAGATAATGCGGGCCGCCGGCCTTGGGGCCGGTTCCGGACAGGCCGTTGCCGCCGAACGGCTGCACGCCCACCACGGCGCCGATCATGTTGCGGTTGACGTAGACATTGCCGACCGACAGCCGTTCGACGATGGCATCGACGGTGTCGTCGATGCGCGAGTGGACACCGAGCGTGAGCCCATAGCCGGTGCGCTCGATCGCGGCCAGCACGCGCTCGAGATTTTCGGCACGGTAGCGCACGACATGCAGGACGGGGCCGAACACCTCCTCGGTGAGCTGCCCGCTATGAGCGAGCTCAAAAATATGCGGCGCCACGAAACAGCCTTCTGGTGCACTGCCTGCAAAATGCAGCCGTGCCTCCGTCTTCATTCGGGCAATGTGCGCATCGAGCCGCTGCTTGGCCTCGCGGTCGATCACCGGGCCGATATGGGTCGCAACGTCACTGGGGTCACCGATCTTCAACTCGCGCGCGGCGCCAGCGATCATCTCGATCATGCGGTCGGCGACGTCCTCCTGCACGAACAGGAGCCGCAATGCCGAGCAGCGCTGGCCGGCAGAACGAAACGCCGAGGTGACGACGTCGTCGGCGACCTGTTCGGGCAGCGCGGTGGCGTCCGCGATCATGGCATTGATGCCGCCGGTCTCCGCGATCAACGGCACGATTGGGCCATCCTTGGCGGCGAGCGCCCGGTTGATCGCGCGGGCGACCTCGGTCGACCCGGTGAACACGACACCGGCGATATCGGGATGCGCGGTCAGTGCGGCGCCGATCCGGCCATCGCCGGTGACGAGCTGCAGCGCATTTGCGGGAACGCCGGCCTCGTGCAGCAGCCGCACGGCCTCACGTGCAATCCGCGGCGTCTGCTCGGCGGGCTTTGCCACCACGCTGTTGCCGGCCATCAGCGCCGCCGTCACCTGGCCGAGGAAGATCGCGAGCGGAAAATTCCATGGCGAGATCGCGACGAACACGCCGCGGCCGCGCAAGGTCAGCACATTGCTCTCGCCGGTCGGGCCCGGCATCGCTTCGCCTGTGCCGAACAGCTTTCGGCCCTGCGCGGCGTAGTAGCGGCAGAAATCGGCGGCTTCGCGTAACTCCGAGAGCGCGTCGTCGAGCGTCTTGCCGCCCTCGCGCTGGAGCAGCGCGATGAAGTGCGGAGCCCGCTGCTCCAGGAGATGCGCGGCCTGCTCCAGCGCCGCCGCGCGGGTGCCAGCGGACGTCCGGCTCCAGGCCGCAAAGCCCGTGCGCGCCGTAGCGACCGCCGCGTTCGACTGCTCGGGCGTGGCCTCAGTGACAGGCTTGAGATCGGTTGGCTCGGCTGCGATGTCGGCCAGCAGACGATCGAGCGCGGCGCGCTCGCCGAACTCGACGCCGCGGGAGTTGCGCCGCTCCGGCGCGAACAGCTCGCGCGGCAGCGGGATCTTCGGGTGATGCGCAGCTTGCGGTTTTGCGATGATGTCAGCGGGGCGTTGCAGCAGGGCGGTCATCGCCACGCGATAGTCGGCGGCTAGCGCCACGAAGGACGAGTTGGCGCCGTTCTCCAGCAGGCGCCGCACCAGATAGGCGAGCAGGTCGCGGTGGCTGCCGACCGGCGCATAGGTGCGGCAGGCGAGTTTTGGGTGATCCTGCGCGAGTTGCTCGTAGAGCGCCTCGCCCATGCCGTGCAGGCGCTGGAACTCGTATCCGCCGCTATCGCCGGCAAGCTCCAGCACGGTTGCGACCGTCAGCGCGTTGTGGGTCGCAAATTGCGGGAAGATGCGCGGCCTTAAGCTCAGCAGCTTCTGCGCGCAGGCGACGTAGTTGAGGTCCGTCATCGCCTTGCGGGTGAATACCGGATAGCCGTCCAGCCCGCGCTCCTGCGCGCGCTTGATCTCGGTGTCCCAATAGGCGCCCTTGACCAGCCGCACCATCAGCTTGCGACGATGCGCGCGGGCGAGGCCGTCGACATAGTCGATTACGGCGACCGCGCGCTTCTGATAGGCCTGGATCGCCAGGCCAAAGCCGTCCCAGCCAGCGAGCGAGGGATCGGCGAGCGTCGCCGCGATCACGTCGAGCGACAGCTCCAGCCGGTCGGCTTCCTCGGCATCGACGGTGAAATTCAGGTCGAACGCCTTGGCGCGCTGAGCGAGCTCCAGCAGCTGCGGCACCAGCTCCTTCATCACACGCTCGCGGCTGATCGCCTCGAAGCGCGGATGCAGCGCCGAGAGTTTGACGGAAATGCCCGGCCGGTCGGGCAGGGGACGTTCGCCCGCCGCCTTGCCGATGGTGTCGATCGCGCTGGCATAGGCATCGAAATAGCGCTTGGCGTCAGCGGCGGTGCGCGCGCCTTCGCCGAGCATGTCGAAGGAGTAGCGCGGCTGCTGGCCGGAACGTGGACGAGCGCGCTCCAGGGCCTGCTCGATGGTCTCGCCCAGTACGAAATGGTTGCCCATCAGCCGCATCGCCTGCCGCGTCGCCGCGCGCACGGCGGCCGCGCCCAGCCGCTTCACCAGCCGGCCGATGGTGCCGTCCGGCGTCTCGCCGGGCTGGATCACGCGTGCCGACAGGCCGAGCGCCCAGGCCGAGGCGTTGACCAGGAAGGCGGTCGACTTGGTCTCGTGGTGGACGAAATCGCCCTCGCCGAGCTTGTCCTCGATGAACTGGTCGGCGGTGCGGGCATCGGGCACGCGGAGCAGGGCTTCGGCCAGCACCATCAGCGCGAGGCCCTCCTTGGTCGAGAGCGCGAACTCGCGCAGCATGTCCTCGACGCCGCCGAGCCGGTCATCACGCTTGCGGATCGCCTCGATCAGCCGCGTGGCGGTGCGGTCGATCCGCGCCTCCTGGGGAGGGGCGAGGTGCGCCGTCCGCAACAGTGGGGCTGCAATCTCGGCGTCATCGGGCGCGTAAGCCGCGCTTAAGGGGGAGGAAATGTTCGACATGGCGTGTCCTGTGGCGGCTCAAACCTAATCCGCACATCGCCGTAGTTCGATAGACAAGATAACGATTTTGCCTTAGATAATAAAGCATAGCTACGTGAATTCCGTGGATAGTATGGATCTTGATAAAATCGACCGGAGAATCCTTGGGATTCTTCAGCAGGATGGGCGAATCGCCAATGTCGAGCTGGCCGAGCGCATTGGCCTGTCGCCGACCTCGATCGGCGAGCGGCTGAAGCGGCTCCAGCGCGAGGGGTTTGTTGAAGGCTATGGCGCACGGCTCAATCCGCACCGCCTCGGGCTCGGCCTTCTGGTGTTCGTCGAGGTGCTCCTCGACAAGACCACGCCGGACAATTTCGAGCGGTTCGCGCGCGCGGTGAAGCTCGCGCCCGAAGTGCTCGAGTGTCACATGGTTGCCGGCGGCTTCGACTATCTCGTGAAGGCGCGCCTTTCCGACATGGCCGCGTATCGCCGCTTTCTCGGCGAGACCTTGCTGTCGATGCCGGGCGTGCGCGAGACGCGCACCTATGCGGTGATGGAGGAGATCAAGCGCGACGCACCTTTGCCGGTCGGCTGAAACGTGCCGTCGCGATTGTCGGGGAGGATGTGTCGATCAGGGGTTTTACGCGCAAAAAAGCTCACCCCTCGCGCAATCGCAACGCCTGTCGTCGAATGCACTTGATCGTCTTCTAAATTTTTTTGGCCCGTGCTCCCGGATCCGATCCGGGAGGCGGCGAAATGCCGAAGGGCTTATACCTTGAGGTTTTCTGCGGACGTCTTGCCCCGGTTTGCGATCTCTTCATATTCCACCGTCTGACCCTCGTTCAGGGTGGACAGACCGGCTTTCTGCACTGCCGAGATATGCACGAACACATCCTTGCCTCCCGACGCAGGCTGGATGAATCCATAACCCTTCGTCGGGTTGAACCACTTGACCGTACCTTTGGGCATCACGTCTTCTCCGCGGGACTTTCCTCCACAAGCACGAGCCGCCAGTCCCCGCAAACCGGCCGGCTCGGTCGAAGCAGGATACACCGGAATGTTACGGGCTTGGTAGCTCAAACCATGCCGCTTTCCTGCGGAAATTCGCTCAACTTCGCGGCGTTTTTGCCGCTTTTGCCCGTTTCGCGGTCATTTGGCGGGCCGGCGGCGGGCGGCCCCTCAATAGGTCGCGGCGAGATAGTCGACGATCTTGCCGACATCGGCATCGTCGATCGGCGCGCCGTAGACCTTGATCATCTTGGTCACCTCGGCCTGCCAGAAGGCTTTCCTGTCCTTCATCGGTGGCTGGGTGTTGACGTAGTCGGCCGAGTGGCAGGCCGTGCAGTTGTTCTTGACCACGTCGAGATTGGGGCCGGGCTTGAAGGCGGCGACCTCGTCCGGATTCTGGTAGCCGATGGGGGCGGCGGTGACGGCGCCAATGCCGGCCGCGAGAGTGAGCGTGAGGAGAACGGTGCGCTTCATCGTCATTCTCCTTCAGGCGACCGTGACGCGGACGGTTTCGACGACGTTGCGCAAGTAGCCGGCAGGGTTCCAGCGCGGTGTGTCCGGCTGGGTTTCGCCGCCAATGCTGGTCGCGCGCACCTTCAGCTCGACCGGGCCGGCCGTGAGCTTCACCGGCAGCTTCCATTCGCGGAAGGAGTATTTGCCGAGATCCTTGCCGAGCTTGGCCGGCGTCCAGTTCTTCCCGCCGTCGATCGAGACCGAGACCTCCTTGATGCCTGTGCCGCCGTCGAAGGCGATGCCGCGTAGCGTGGTGCGGCCGGCCTTCAGCCTGGCGCCATCGGCGACGCTTGTGATGAAGGAGCGGATGGTGAAACGGTTGATCGGGATCGTTGCCTTCGGCGCGGTTCCCGGCTCGACGCAATTGCAGGGCGTGTCGGGGATGCGATAGGCCGACTTCATCCAGAAGCCGTCGTAGACGTTGTCGATGACGGTGATCTCGTTGAGGTGCTTGACCCAGTAGGTGCCGTAATAGCCGGGCACGATGAGGCGCAGCGGGAAGCCGTTGAGGAACGGCAGGTCCTCGCCGTTCATGCCATAGGCCAGCATGACCTCGCCGTCGGTTGCGTGATCAAGGTCGAGCGCCTTGACGAAGTCCGGCGTCTTGTCGCTGACCGGGCCATCCATGCCGTTGAAGGTGACCTGCTTGGCGCCGGCCTGCACGCCGGCCATCTCGAGCACGGCCTTGAGCGGCACGCCGCGCCAGCGCGCGTTGCCCATCGCGCCGTTGCCGAGCTGACCGCCGGCGACGCGCGGATCGGAGAAGCCGCGGCTGTTGCCGGAGCACTGGTTGACGGCGACGATCTCGGTCGCCTTCATCTTGCGGATGTCCGTCAGCGACAGCTTGAGTTGCTTGTCGACCTTGCCCTTGACCTCGAGCGTGAACTTGTCGGGATCGAGATTGTAGGGGAGGTCGGAGAGGTGATAGCGGACGAAGAACGCGTTGTTCGGCGTGAGCGGGCCGTCGTTGAAGATCGCGAACGGCGTCTCGAGCTGCGGTGGCCGGCTGGTCAGGCCGATCATCGGCCGCTTCTGCGGATATCTCACCAGCGGCCGCTCGCCATTGGCGAAGGGCAGGGTCACGGTGTCCAGTGCCAACGCCTTGGTCGAGCTCAGTGTGGCCGCGACCGCGGCAAGTCCTGCTCCTTTGAGCAGGTCGCGTCTGTCGATCATTGTCTCCCTCCGGAGCATTTCGGTCGAGTCGCGGTCATCACCGCTGATCTCGCGATCATCTGTCGCATCGGCGGGCGCGAAGTCAATTCGTGCTTTCGCAGCGTAACCCTGACGCTGCATCGCAGCACGAACGCGTGTTGTCAGGCCGCGGCGCGTTCTTCGCGATCGACCAGGCCGGCGAGCAGCCGTGCATCGGCGATGACGCGCACTGTCATCGGCTCGTCGCGGCCGCGGATCGCGACCTCCTGCTGCGGCAGCGCGTCCTCGGCAAGGCCGGCGGTATGGCGGACCTCGTCGGAGGCGATGGCTTCGCAGGCGAGCGCCTTGGTCATGTCCTGCAACCGCGCCGCGACGTTGACGGCGTCACCGAGCGCGGTGAATACGATGTGATCGCGATAGCCGATATCGCCGATGATGACTTCGCCGCCGTGAATGCCGATGCCGAAGCGGATCGGCTGGCGCAGATCATGGCTCAGAAGCTCGTTGAGCTCGTCGACATGGCTGGCGATGCTGCCGGCTGCGCGCAGCGCCTGGCGGCAGGCGGTTTGCGGATTGGCGGCCAGGCCAAACAGCGCCAGCATGCCGTCGCCGACGAACTGGTTCGGCTGGCCGCCATTCTCGATCACCGCCTGCGAGACTGCGCCCAGGAAACGGTTGACGATGAAGACGGTGTCGAACGGCAGCCGCTTCTCGGCAAGCTGGGTCGAGCCGCGCATGTCCACGAACAGGCTGACGAGATAGCGCTCCTGGCCGATCCGCGCCGGCGTTGAGCCTTCCGTGCTTGCCGCGGTGTGCGGCGTGAACAATTGGAAGAAGGAGAGATCGCAGGTTGGCCGCAGCTGGCAGGCGAGGCGAATGGAGGGATCGGTGGTGCCGACGCGCGCAAGCACGAAGGCTTCGCGCTGCGAGGGCTCGGGGAGGATGCCATGATCGCCGATCACGCGGATGCGGCAGGTCGAGCAGCGCGCGCGGCCGCCGCAGACGCTGGCATGCGGCACGTTGTGGCGCAGGCTCGCCTCCAGCACGCTGAGGCCCTTGGGCACGCGCACCGTCTTGCCGTTGCCGTAGGACAGCGCGATCATGCCGCCGCGGCGCTCGCGCAGGCCCCGCACGCCGCGCGCGAGCAGCACGATGCCGAGCAGGCCGAGATAGCCGAACGTCAGCCCGCCGGTGATGCGGTTGAGCGTGTGGTCTTGCGCGACGGTGCCGACCTGGCGCTGGGTCAGATTGGCCGCGCGCCAGTCCGCATCGTCGCTGTCTGCAGCGACGCTGCGTCCGCCCTGGTAGATGCCGAGCATCGCCAGCGTCGGGATCAGCACGGCTGCGGAGAGCAGCCAGGGTGCGGCACGCTGGAAGAACGACTTCATGCGCAGCCAGAAATAGAGCCCGATGCAGCCATGGATCCAGGCGACGACCAGCAGGATCGTCATCTGCCACAGCCGGGCGGAGGACGCGACGAAGAACAGATAGAGCTCCTGCGGATAGAGCTTCTCATGTCCATACAGCGTATGGGCGAGCCGCACGCCGATCAGATGCGCCATTACCAGCGCGGGGATGCTGAGGCCTAGCACGAGCTGTAGCGGCTCGACCGTCTTCCAGCGGAACTGCCGGCGCTGATACAGCGCGAAGACGCCGAGCCCGGCATGCAGCAATGCCGCGGTGTAGAACAGGATCGCGACCGGCAGGAACTGCCAGAACAGGACGTGGTAATAGACGCCCGTCTGCATGGCCTCGACCGAGATATTGCCGAGTGCGTGGTTGAGGAAATGGCTGACCACATAGGCAAACAGGATGACGCCGCAGACCAGCCGCACCTGGCGAATGCTGGTGCTGCGGAAGAGTTCGGAAAATCGTGCGAGAGTGGTTGCCATGATTCGTTTGTATCAGCTCGTCATGTAGATCAGCCATCGTAGAGTTTAATTCCGGCCGAGAACAGCTTGCCCGATCACTTGCGCGGCATGGGGCCGCAGACACGGAATTGTAGGGTGGGCAAAGGCGCTCTTGCGCCGTGCCCACCGCTCCCGGGCACGGCGCAAGATGGTGGGCACGCTTCCGCCTTCGCTCTTCGAGCTACGGCGGACAAGTCGCTTTGCCCGCCCTACAATTCGGGGCATGACATGGACACGCGCGGCAACATCCCCCGCATTGACTCCCCCTTCCAAGTCGGGGAAAAGCGCGCCCGTGACGACAGCCCCCGACAAGACAGCCAAGCCCGACGGCGCCGCGCGCCGGCGCCTCATCATTGCCGCGCTCGTGATCGCGGCGATGACGGCTTTGCGCATCGTCTATGCCTCGATGCTCGAGTTGCGCACCGACGAGGCCTACTACTGGACCTGGTCAAAGGAAGCTGCGCTGAGCTTCCTCGATCATCCCCCGGGCATTGCCTGGCTGATCCGCTTCGGCACCACGATCTTCGGCGACACGCCTCTCGGCGTCCGCTTCGGCGGCATCGTGGCGATGCTGGTCACGCAGTGCCTGCTCGCCGACATCGTGCGCCGTGTCACCCGCGACGCGCGTGCGATCGTGTTCGCGCTGTTGATGCCGGAGGCGGCGCTCTATTACGGGCTGCTGATGTCCAAGGTCGCGCCCGACGTCGCGATGATCCCCGTCGCGGTCGCGATGTTCTGGTCGCTGGTGCGGCTGACAGAGAGCGGCGACGGCCGCTGGTGGCTCGCTGCCGGATTTTTCGCGGGGCTCTCGCTGCTGTCCAAATTCACCGCGATCATGTTCCTGCCCGCGGTGGCCGCCTTCGCGCTGGTGCCGGATTGGCGCTGGCGCTGGCTGCGCAGCCCCTATCCCTATCTCGCCGTGCTGATCGCGATAGCCGTGTTCTCCCCGGTCCTGATCTGGAACGCGCAGCACGATTGGGCCTCGTTCCGCTTCCAGGGCGTGCGCGCGACCGCGAATTACGGCATCTCCTGGCGCACCATCGGCGACTACATCGGCCTGCAATTCGGTCTGGTCGGCTTCGTCCTGCTGCCGGTGGTGCTGTCCGGCCTGACGCTGACGGCGTGGCGTGGCTACCGCACGCGCGAGCCGGTCGCGATCCTGCTTTCGACCGCGGTGCTGGTGCCGTTCCTCTACTTCCTCTGGAAATCGCTCACCTTGCGGGTCGGCGAGACCTGGCCGATGTTCATGTGGCCGGTCGGGTTCGCCGCTGCGGCCATCAATCTCGTGAGCTTGCGGCGCGAGGGCTGGTCCGAGCGGATGACGAGATCGGCAAACTTCTGGGCCAACACGGCCGTCACGACCGGCATTGCCTTCGTCGTCGCCGTGTTTCTCTACTACATGGTCGCGCCCTGGAATTTCCTCGGCAAGATCGATCCGATCGGCGCCGAAGCCGGCTATGACGAGGTCGCGGCGCGCGCCCAAGCGCAGCTCGACAAGACCGGTGCGACCTGGATCGCGACGACGGACTATCGCACCTACGCCATGCTGCGCTGGCTGTTTAGGGGGCGCGTGCCGGTCATCGAGATCAACGAGCGCGGCCGCTTCCAGGATTTCGCTGATCCCGGCATCGACCGGATCCGCGGCCATGCCGGCCTCTATGTCGGACGCGAGCCCGACAATCATCTGCCGCTGTGGAATTCACTGCCCGTCACACGCGAGCCGCTCGAACAGGTCGACCGCCATTGGCGCGGCCTCGTGATGGACACCTACGCGCTGGAAAAGCTCACCGGCTGGACCCCGGAGCTGTCCCCGCCAAAGGACTCGCCGCTGTTTTGGTGGCGCGTGCTGGCGGGAGACGTAGCGACACGAGCGCTCGCGTAGCAGATGGTGATGGGGTGCGCTCGAAGCTGGCACGGTTCGCGTCAAGGTCGCGGCGGTGCTCGATGCTTGACGTAACGCGCTGGCAGTGACGGCCTACGCGTTGCGGAAGTGGTCGGCTTGGGGGCGAGCGCCTTAAACCTTCGTATAGGTCCGTTACATCGTTGGGATACCCGACGTTTACCGACGTTCAATTGAGCCGCCAATCGCGATCGTCGTATCTATCGGGATGCGGTAGCGCTCCCGCTATCGCTGCCCTCCTTGGGCGTTTCCTCCCTGGACTTGGGCCGCTTGTGGCAACGCAGGCGGCCATTCTTTTGTGTGCACTTGGGATTAAACCGACGTCTGATCGACTTATACCGATGATTAGCCCGAGCGTACCTCAGTACGATCACTTCATACCCGCGCACAATGGCGTCAACCGAGTGCTCAGTGCTAGCTATTGAATGCGAAGTGAAAAGCAACGGAACCGGCCCACGTGCAGGCAGTTGCAGGACAAGCGTCGGCGGCGTAGCGCCCGCCGGCCTTTCCCTTGATCGAGCCGCGCGTCGCCGCTTCAGCAATTAGTGTCCACTGCCACAGTTGACTGCGGAGAGTGCGCCATGAAAAACATCGCCGATCTCGTGATGCGGTTTTGGCAAGGGAGCCAGCCCGCGTCCAATACTCAGGTTGCGGCTATGGTCGACAATCGGGATCGATCCAGCATGGCCGATTTTGTCCGCATCCTTCAGGCATACGATGAAGACCAGTACGGCAGGAGTTAGGGGCGACCGCGTCCCAATCGGGTTCTCGGGTCCTTTGGAGCGCAAGGGGAGAGGGGGACCGAGTGCGTGTCGCGCGAACGCTACTCCTCGTCTTCCTTCCTCCGCAGCAAGTCCGTCGCAAGATCTGACAGCTTCGGCTGCGGTAGCGCCGCGAACGGCAGCGGGCGCGTGACGTCGATGGCGGCGAGCCCGAGCCGCGCCGTCAAGAGTCCATTGAGCACGCCTTCGCCGAGCCGCTGCGACAACTTTGCTGCGATCCCGTGGCCGAGCATCTGCTGCACCAGGCTGTCGCTCGCGGCCATGCCGCCGGTGATGGCGAGATGGGCGATGACGTGGCGCAAGAGCCGGATCATGCCGAGCGCACCGGGGCGGCCGCCATAGAGTCGCGCGAGCTGGCGGATCAGGCGCAGCGAGGCCACGAACACGAACAGCACGTCGATCAGCGCGCGCGGGCTCACCGCCGTGACGATCGACACGCGCTGCGCGGCCGAGAACACCAGCCGCCGCGCTTCCGCATCGAGCGGCCTCATCAGCTCGCGCTCCGCGAGGCGGATCATGTCGGCGCCGTCGATGATCTCGCCGGCGTGGTTTTGCAGTGTCGCGCGGGCGCGTGCGAGCTGCGGGTTTTGATGTGCGATGCGCAGCAGATCCTGCACGATGACGCGGCTCTCGGCGCGGTTGTCGCTGGCGAGCACGGCGGCGGCGCGCTGGTGCAGTTTTTCGATCGTCGCGAGCCGGATCAGGCCGAATGCCTCGCGCCCGACCACGACCGCGAGCGCGAGCGTGGTGACGAAAGCCAGAGCGAGACCGACGATGCCGACGCTCTCGCTGCGCGCAAAGAGATCCTCGATCAAATGGACGACGCCAAGTCCGACCCCGAGCAGCGTCAGCCCGGCAAGGCCCGACCAGAACAGCGTGCCCCAGGGGAAGCCGCGCCGCACCACGACCGGCGTCTCGACCGGCACGGGCAGCGCCAAAGGATCAGGCTCGGGCGTGATCTGGATCGCGCCGTGGCTGAGCCGTGCGGGCTCGTCGGCTTCCGTCACGACGACGCCGGGGTCATCCAGCCGGAACGTCGCGGGCCGCCGCTGCTGGTGTCGCTCGTTCATTCCAACCTGTCTCCGATCAGGAACTGCAAGGCACGGTCAAGGCGGATGTGAGGCAGCGCCGGCTCCTCGGATCCCTCGCGCTCGAGCTTTGGCGGACGAAAGCGCAGGAAGCGGAAGTCGCTCGTCTCGGCGGCGGAGGTCGAAAGCCCGCGGAAGGACTCGGCGCCGTTGAACAGCGCTTCCGGGTCGGCAGGCAGGTCGCCCGGAAAGGTCGCTACCTCCGTATTGCCGTCAAAAAACTCGCCGCCGGCGTTTTCACCGGCCGCTGGCGTGCCGAGGATGGACGGCAATCTGTCGCGGCCGCGCGCGACCTGCGCCTCGCGCGTTGCGCGGACGGCGGCGAGCGCCACCACGTCGATCTCGGCGCCCGTGCTTTCAGCACGCGCTGCAGCCCGCGACACCGCGCGCCGCAATACGGCTTCGAGGCGGTCGTGACTGGAATGATGCAAATGATCGGCCTTGGTCGCCGCGAACAGGATGCGGTCGATGCGCGGGCGGAACAGGCTGGAGATGAAGGTGCTGCGTCCGATCCGGAAGCAATCCAGAATGCCGGCGAGAGCGGCTTCGAGGTCGTGCAGCGCTTCGGGGCCGGAGTTGAACGCGGCGAGCGCATCGGCCAGCACGATCTGGCGGTCGAGGCGGGCAAAGTGGTCGCGAAAGAAAGGGCGCACCACGACGTCCTTGTAGGCTTCGTAGCGGCGCACCATCATCGCCCAGAGCGATCCTTCCGGCGCCTGTCCCTCGGTGGGCACTTCGAGCGGCGCAAAGGTCAGCGCCGGCGAGCCGGCGAGACTGCCAGGCATCAGGAAACGGCCGGGCGGCAACAGGCTCATGGCGAAGCGCTCGTCGCGGCAGGCGCGCAAATATTCGGTGAACAGCCTTGCCGAGGTCAGCGTCGCCTGCTCGTCCTCGGCCGCCTCCGGCTTGAGCGTTGCCAGATGCGCGTGCCAGTCGGCCGCCAGATGCGCCCGCGGCGCCGCGCGCGACAGCGCAAGGCTTTCCGCCGACCATTGCTCGTAGCTCTTTTGCAGCAGCGGCAGGTCGAGCAGCCATTCACCGGGATAGTCGACGATATCAAGCGTCAGGTTACGGTCCGCGCCGTTCTGGCGCTGGTAGTCGATGACGAGGCGGAGCTCGCTGATGTCGACGGTGGAGTTCGGCCAGCGACGGTCCTCGGTCAGCGCGCACAGATGGTTCTCGTAGTCGAAGCGCGGCACGGCATCGTCGGGCTGCGGCGCGAGTTTTGCACGTGCGATGCGGCCGGAGGCAAAGGCCTCGAACACCGGAAAACGGCCTCCGCGCGTCAGCCCATGGATCAGCGCGGTGATGAACACGGTTTTACCGGCCCGCGACAGGCCGGTGACGCCGAGCCGGACGGTCGGGTTGAAGAAATGTTCGCCATAGTCGAGGAGCGCCCGGGCCGACAGGCGTGCCTCTTCGACCATATCCTGGAAGCTGAATACCATGGGGGAGGCGAGGGCTCTCGTGCCGGCGGAATAGGCAAATTGGACTAGTCACAAAAGTGGCAACTGCCTGACGAAAATCAAGCTTCATACTTCCACCGCGTTTTCGGGTGAACCAGCCTTTGAACGCCTCGCCGACCACGAAAGACCCACACAAGAGTGCCACCGCGTCGCCTTCGGACTGCCATGAGCGTTTTCAGATTGAAACAACTTGCGTCCAGCTCCGTCCATGCCGCAGCCGATGCGATTGGCTGGGACTATGACCGTGCCGAGCTGATCGCTGACGGGGTCATCCATGCCGTCGGCGTGCTGACCGGCATCGTCGCGGCGACCGTTCTGGTGGTGCTGGCGGCGGCCAATGCGAGCACGGTTGATATCGTCGGCGTCTCGATCTACGTCGCCGGCCTGCTCTCGATGCTGGTGCTGTCGGCGACCTATAATCTCTGGCCGGTGTCGCCGGCCAAATGGATATTGCGGCGTTTCGACCACTCGGCGATCTATCTCCTCATCGCCGCGACCTACACGCCGTTCATCCTGGAACTGAAGGACAGCATTTTCGCTCTGGCGCTGCTCGTCGGTGTCTGGTGCGTGGCGATCTTCGGCATCGTGCTCAAGCTCGGCTGGCCCGGCCGCTTCGACCGCGTCGCCGTCGGTATTTACCTCGCCATGGGCTGGAGCGGCCTGATGCTCTACGACGCCGTGGTCAAGGCGCTGCCGACCATGGCGCTGTGGTTCGTGGTCGCGGGTGGCGCGCTCTATTCCTTCGGGGTCATCTTCCACGCCTGGCGGCGCCTGCGTTTCCAGAATGCGATCTGGCACGGCTTTGTCTTGGCCGGCGCGGCGTGCCATTATACCGCGGTGCTCGATCTCGTCCTGAGCTGAGCGCGAACAGAAGCGGTATAAGCGGCATAAGAGGAGACGTCGGATGCAGGTGGCCGGCAAGGTCGTGGTCGTCACCGGCGGCGCCAATGGCATCGGCAAGGCGCTGTGCGAGGTGTTTCATCAGGCAGGCGCGGCCAAGGTCGTGGTCGCGGATATGGAGGCCGCCGGCGCCAGAGCCGTTGCGGCGACCGTGAACGGCGCCGCCTTCAAATGCGACGTCGCACAGGAAAAGGACATCGCCCACGTCATCGAGGAGAGCGAGCGGCAGTTCGGCCCGATCGAGCTGTTCTGCTCCAATGCCGGCATCGGCGGCGGCTTCGATCCCTTATCAGTGAACGCCGGCGGCTCGTCGGACGAGCCTTGGCAGCGAAGTTGGGCGATCCACGTCATGGCCCACGTCTACGCGGCACGACACCTTGTCCCGCGTATGAAAGCGCGCGGCGGCGGCTATTTCCTCAACACGATCTCGGCCGCGGGCCTGCTCTCGCAGGTCGGCAGCCCTGCCTATTCGACGACGAAGCACGCTGCGGTCGGCTTTGCGGAAAACCTTGCGATCTCGCACAAGGCCCACAACATCCGCGTCTCGATCCTCTGCCCGCAGGGCGTCGACACCAACATGCTGCGCGGGATCCCCAAGGGCCCCCAAAGTGGCGACGGCGACCTCTCGCCCGAACAGGTCGCGAAAGACGCGCTCGCCGGCATTGCGCAGGAGACGTTCCTGATCCTGCCGCACGCGCAGGTGCTCGGCTACATGCGCAAGAAGACCGAGAACTACGACCGCTGGATCGGCGGCATGGCCAAGATCCAGGCCAAGATGCGGGAGGAGTTCGGGAAGTGACCGGAGGTCATTCCGGGGCGGTCCGCAGGACCCGAACCCGGAATCTCGAGATTCCGGGTTCGATGCTTCGCATCGCCCCGGAATGACTATGCGTCAATTCTTCTGTGCGTAGAGCAGCGGCACGGCGGAATCCACGACGACCTCGACGAGGCTCGTGCCCTCGGACGACATCCCCCGCTTCAGCGCCTCGCCAAGCTCCGCCGCTTTCGTCACCCGCACCGCGTCGCAGCCCATGCCTTCGGCGAGCTTGACGAAATCGATGCCGGGTAATTCCAGCCCGGGCACGTTGCGCACCTGCATGACCTGGCTGAAGGAGCGCATCGCGCCATAGCCGGAATTGTTGATGACGACGACGGTGAGCGGCAGCTTGCGCTGCGCGGCGGTCCACAGCGCCTGGAACGAATACATCGCCGAGCCGTCGCCGATCAGGCAGACGGTACGGCTGGTCGGCTTGCCCAGGGCCATGCCGACTGCGGCCGGCAGGCTGTAGCCGAGGCCGCCGCTCGACATGGTGTAAAAGCTGTCCTGTCCGCGCATCGGCATGAACTTTTGCATCGCCGGACGGTGCGAGGGCACTTCCTCGACCAGCGAAGTACCCTCCGGCATGGCCTCGGACAGCGAATGCAGCAGGAATTCGACCGGCAGCGGATCGGCCGCCTTCGGCGTTGGTGGCAGTGTGCGGCCCTTTGGCGTCGCGCGTTTGCTCTCCGGCAGCATGTCGAGCAGCGCGTTCAGCGCCGGCTTCATGGTCGCGACGATGCTGGTGCCGACCGGCGTCACCGCGGCGGCATCCGGATCGTCGGTGATCTGGAAGATGGTCGTGCCCCCGTCGAAGATCGAGGCGTGCCCCTCGACATGGAAGGTGAAGACCGGCGCGCCGATGACGACGACGAGATCGTGCGCGCGCAGCGCATCCGAAAGTTGGCCGGGCGAGGCATGCAGGAAGCCTGCGAATTGCGGATGGCGCTCCGGGAAGGAGCAGCGCGCCGAGAACGGGCTCACCCAGACGCTCGCCTTGGCCTTTTCCGCCACGCGCACCGTCAGATCGACGGCGCCGGCACGGTCGACGCCGGGGCCGACGACGAGGGCAGGGTGCTTGCTGGAATTGAGCGCTGCGACCAGCGCCTTCATCGCCTCGGGCTCGGGTCCGAGTTCGCGGCTGACCTTTCGCGCCTCGACCGGCGTCGTCGCATGGGTCCAGTCGTCGATCGGGATTGAGACGAAGGTGGGGCCGCAGGGCGCCTGCATCGCAGTGTGATAGGCGCGCGCGATCGCGGCCGGCACGTCCTCAGGCCGCGCCGGCTCGACGCTGTATTTGACGTAAGGCCGCGGGAATTCGGACGCGCGCTCGGCGTAGAGGAACGCCTGCAACGGCAGGATAGAGCGCGCCTGCTGGCCCGCGGTGATGACGAGCGGCGTCTGGTTGCGATGCGCGGTGTAGATATTGCCGAGCGCGTTGCCGACGCCGGCCGCCGAATGCAGATTGACGAAGCCGGCATTGCGCGTGGCCTGCGCGTAGCCGTCGGCCATGCCGACGGCGGAGGCTTCCTGGAGCGCGAGCACATAGTCGATGTCGTCGGGCCAGTCGCTCAAGAAAGGCAGCTCGGTCGAGCCCGGATTTCCGAACACGCGCTTGATGCCGAAGCCACGCAGCAGGTCGAGCGTTGCCTCTTTGACGGAGACGGATTTGCTGCCGGTTTTTCCGTTCTTTGCCATTGTTTCCGTCCCTTTTTAGTTCCTCATCCTGAGGAGCGCGGAACGCGCGTCTCGAAGGATGAAGGCCCGGCTCTCGGCCTCGCCCTTCGAGACGCGCGCGAAGGGCGCGCTCCTCAGGGTGAGGGTCTAGCAGGCTGTTGAAGAAGTCTTCGAGCGACGCGCGATAAATGGGATGTCGTCGCCATTAAGGAGGCAGATTTCACCTTCGAGTGAGCCGTCATCCCGCAGTTCGGCCTAGCCATCACCGTTGGCTGGCTCCATTTCGTCGTTTCCCTGCCAGCCGAACTGGACGGCATCGCCGTCACAGGCTCCATGAATGCAGCCCGTGAGGCAATCGAAGGCGAACTCGCCGCCGTCGTCATCGAACAGGATGTAGGCGCCCGCCACGGCCATGTCGTAGCCTGGTGTCTCGACGACCCGCCATCTACCTCGGATGCTCATGCCGGTGCCGCCAGAAGCTTGGGCAGCCGGATCAGATTATAGGCCGCAAGCGCCAGGACGAAGACGGCATCCACCCGGTCGCGGCCTCGCAGCTTGACCTTGGCCAGGCCAGCGGAACTCTTGATCCAGCCGAAGACTTCTTCGATGCGTTTGCGGCAGCGTTGGCTGATGTCATAGCCGTCGTGACGCGTGGTACGCGCGTCGACCGCCGTCTTGCGCCGCTTGCCGGTCTTACTCAGATGTCCATTGATCGCGATATGCGGAGTAACCGATCTATCTCTCAGGTCATGCACGAACTGCGTGACGTCGTAGGCTTTGTCCGCCCCCAGAGTGACCCGCTTCGCACACCCGCGCCTGTCGATCATGGCAAGCGCAATCTCTCGTTCGGCGGTGCCAGTAGCTTGGCTCACTCCACCTAAAACCGCCAAACCATTGCGGTTCTCCATCAGCGCATGGCCCATATAGCAGAGTTTGGCCGGCTGGCCGTCGCCCTTTTTATAGAGCCTGGCCTCAGGATCGGTCGTGCTCTCATGGGTCTCGTTGGATCGCTTCTCCTTGTGGAAGCTGCGCTCGGCATTGCGTCCCGGACCGTCCTGATCTTTGTCGCTGCCATCCTTCCTCCGGAAGCTCTTGATCGAAGCCCAGGCTTCAATGAGCGTGCCGTCCACCGAGAAGTGATCGCTCGACAAAAGACGCTTCACCTTCGGCTGCGCCAAAAGCGCGTTCAAGAACTTGGCCGCAATCTCACCTTCAAGCAGCCGGTCGCGGTTCTTCGAGAAGGTTGAATGGTCCCAAACCGCATCGTCCACCCCAAGCCCGACGAACCAGCGGAACAGAAGATCGAACTCCATCCGTTCCATCAGATGCCTTTCCGAGCGAACCCCATAGAACGCCTGTAGGAGCATCGCCCGAAGCAGTTTCTCCGGTGCGATCGAGGGCCGACCGAAGTCCGTGTAGAGCTTGCCAAACTCCCCAGAAAGATCGCCCAGCGCCGCATTTGCCAGATCCCTGATCGCCCGCAGCGGGTGGTCGACGCGAACCCGAGCCTCCAGGTCAACATAACTGAACAGCGAGCCAGACCGTTCGTCACTTCCCCGCATCGTGCCACCCCAGCAAAATCCTGATCCTAGGGAATCACGATCCAAAACGCTTCGCCAGAGACTTCTTCAACAGCCTGCTAGACTTCTACATCGCCTCTGCGCTCGCAACGGCGACGAGAGTGTATCACCACACCGCCGTTCCCTTCATCGTCGGTTGCCCTTCCGCATTCGCCGTCCACAGCTCCAGGCCGGCGTCGGTCTCGTTTGCATTGACGGAAAACTCCGTTCCCTCGAACAGCGGCTGCATGCCCCGATAGCTGAATTTCTTCGGCGCCTTGCCGCCGCGCAGTTTTGCCGCCATCTCGACAATCAGTGCTGCCTGCAACGGCCCATGGAAGATCAGGCCCGGATAGCCCTCGACCTTGGTGACGTAGTCGCGGTCGTAGTGGATGCGGTGGCCGTTGAACGTCAGAGCGGAATAGCGGAACAGCAGCACGGGATCGGAAACATGCGTCTCGCGGTGCTGCGCCCCGGGCGGCGGGGGCGGGGTTTTCGCGCCTCCGGGCTGGCTGCCCGTCATCTCGCGATAGACGATGTCCTGCCGTTCACGAATGGCGATGCCGCGCGGCGAGGTGATGGTGTGCTCGACCGCGACAAAGCATAGCGTGCCGGTCGAGCCGGTCTTCACGGTGACGTCGGCGATCCGCGAGGTCCGGGTCGTTTCATCGCCGACGCACAAGGGCTCGATGAACTCGATCTCGCCGCCGGCCCACATTCGGCGCGGCAGCGGCACCGGCGGCAGGAAGCCGCCACGGGTGGGGTGACCGTCGGGGCCGAGCATCGACATCGGAAACACCGGCTGCGTGAGGCACCAGTGCACCGTGAACGGCGCCGCGTCGCCCTTTTTGGGCTCGCCGACCTCCTGGAACAGCGTCGCGCGCAGGCCCTTGACGAGTTGCGCGGTGACGATATCGGTCGCGTCCTGGGTGCGGCCGATCCATTGCCGCAAATGATCGATGTCGAGCTTCTCGGTCATGACGCCTCGCTCTTGCTACTTCTTCTGGCCGGGCCGTTCGCCGATGGCGGGCACAGCGCCGTAGGTGCGCGTCTCACCGACGATGATAGGCGCCGGCGCAGGATAGCTGACGCGGCCGCTCGGTGTATCGACCTCGATACGCCGCAGATGCGGATGGGTGGTGAGATCAGCCATGGTGTTGACCTCGGCGAAGGCGATGTCGGCATCCGACAGCCGCTTCAACAATTCATCGCGCGTCATGCTCGCGAAGCTGTCTGCGACCGTGTTGTCGGTGAAGTCGCGGTTGCGCACGCGCTCGACCATGTTGGCGACGCGCGGATCGCTCGGTAGCGCGGGCTGGTCCAGCACCTCCGCGCACAGCGTCTTCCATTCGCGCTCGCTCTGGATCGAAATCAGGATGTCCTTGCCGTCTTTTGAGGTGAACACGCCGTATGGCGCGATCGAGGGATGGCGCAGGCCCATGCGCTTGGGCGGATTGCCGGCTTCGGAATTGAGCAGCGGCACGGTGCACCAATCCGCCATCACGTCGAACATGGAGATGCGGATGTCGGCGCCCTTGCCCATGCGCCCGCGCGCGATCAGCGCTTCCAGGATCGCAGCATGCGCGGTGGCGCCGGTCGCGACGTCGACGATCGACATGCCGACACGCGAGGCGCCGTCGGGATTGCCGGTGATCGAAGCAAGCCCGCTCTCGGCCTGGATCAGGAGATCATAGGCCTTGCGATGCGCGTAGGGGCCCTCGTCGCCATAGCCGGTGATGGTGCAGGAGATCAGCTTCGGATAGTCGCGCAGCAACCGCTCGCGCGAAAACCCGAGCTTGTCCATCGAGCCGGGCTTGAGGTTCTGGATCAGCACATCGGCGCTCGCGATCAGCTTTTCGAGCTCTGCCCGGCCTTCCTTGGTCGCAAGATCGACCACCGCCGATTGCTTGCCGCGGTTGAGCCAGACGAAGTAGCTGCTCTGGCCCTTGGCCGCCGCGTCATAGCCGCGGGCGAAGTCGCCCTCGGGACGCTCGATCTTGATCACCTCGGCGCCGGCATCCGCCAGGCGCGACGAGCAGAACGGCGCCGCGACCGCCTGCTCGACCGCAATCACCCTGATCCCGTCAAGTGCTCCCATGGCGCGACCTCAGTAGGAGCGGGGCATGCCGAGCACGTGCTCGGCGATGAACGACAGCACCAGGTTGGTCGAGATCGGCGCGACCTGGTAGAGCCGCGTCTCGCGGAATTTTCGTTCGACGTCGTATTCCTCGGCGAAGCCGAAGCCACCATGGGTCTGGACGCAGGCGTTCGCCGCTTCCCAGGATGCATCCGCCGCCAGCATTTTTGCCATGTTGGCCTCGGCGCCGCAGTCGAGCCCGGCCTCGTATTTGCGCGTCGCCTCCTTCACCATCAATTCAGCCGCGCGCATCGAGGCATAGGCCTTGGCGATCGGGAACTGAATGCCCTGGTTCTGGCCGATCGGCCGGCCGAACACGCTGCGCTCCTTGGCGTAGTTCGAGGCTTTTGCGATGAACCACTTTGCATCGCCGACGCATTCGGCCGCGATCAGGATGCGCTCGGCATTCATGCCGGAGAGGATGTAGCGGAAACCTTTGCCTTCCTCGCCGATCAGGTTCTCCGCGGGCACTTTCATGTCCGTAAAGAACACTTCGGTGGTGGCGTGATTCATCATGGTGCGGATCGGGCGGATCTCGAGGCCCTTGCCCCTGGCCTCGCGCATGTCGACGATGAAGACCGAGAGCCCGTCGGTGCGCTTCTTGGCCTTCTCCTTGGGCGTGGTGCGCGCGAGCAAGATCATCAGGTCGGAATGCTCGGCGCGGCTCGTCCAGATCTTCTGGCCGTTGACGACGTAGTGATCCCCCTCGCGACGCGCAAACGTCTTGAGCGAGGAGGTGTCGGTGCCGCTGGTCGGCTCGGTGACGCCGAAGGCCTGCAGGCGCAATTCACCGGTCGCGACCTTCGGCAGATACTTGGCCTTCTGCGCGTCGCTGCCGTGCCGGAGCACCGTGCCCATGGTGTACATCTGGGCGTGGCAGCCGCCGCCGTTGCAGCCGGTGCGCTGGATCTCCTCGAGGATCGCGGCGGCTGCCGACAGCTTCAGCCCTGCGCCGCCATATTCCTCGGGGATCAGCACCGAGAGGTAGCCGGCCTCGGTGAGCGCATCGACAAAGGCTTTTGGATAGGCCATCTCGCGATCGAGCTTGCGCCAGTATTCGCCGGGAAACTGTGCGCAGAGCTTTGCGACGGCTTCGCGGATATCGGCGTGATCGTCGTTGTGTTGTTCTTGTTGGGTCATGGCGTTTCCCGTTGGGTTCGTTCGAGAGGATAACGCAGGACGATCCTCCGGCGTTGTCTGGACAGCGCCAACCCCCTATGCTCATTTGCTATAGCGTATGGAGTAGCGTTCAAAGATTGGCAAGCATGGATTTCCGTCAGCTCAGGACCTTCAGTTGCGTGGCCGAGCTCGGCAGCCTTTCCAAGGCGTCCGACACCTTGCGCGTGGCGCAGCCGGCGCTGAGCCGCCAGATCAAGCTTCTGGAACACGAGCTGCGCACCGAGTTGTTCACCCGCAACGGCCGCGGCATGGTGCTGACCGACGCCGGTCGCCTGCTGCTCGCGCGCACCTCCGGCATCGTCCGGCAGATCGACCAGATCCGCGATGACATCCAGTCCGCGCAGGGACCGCTCTCGGGCCATGTCGTGCTCGGCCTGGTTCCGACCGTGAGCTGCGTGCTGTCGGCGCGGTTCGCCCGCCGCTGCGTGGAAACCTATCCAGGCATCACGCTGCGCATCGTCGAAAGCTACAGCGGCCATCTGGTCGAATGGCTGCATCGCGGGGAGATGGATCTTGCGATCCTCTACGGGCGCTCGGCCGATCTGCATCTCACCGTGCAGAGCCTGGGACGCGACAACATCGTCGCGGTCGGTCCGCGCGGCTGCGGGCTCGCCCGCAAGAAGAGCGTCGAGATCGGGTGGCTGCTCAGGCAGCGGCTGGTTCTGCCCAGTCATTCGCACGGTCTCCGGGCGCTGATCGAGCACGCGGCCGCGCAGCGCAAGATCAAGCTCAACGTCCAGCTCGAGGCGGATTCGTTCCGCGTGCTGACGAGCCTCGTCGAGGAGGGCCTCGGATTTGCCCTGCTGCCGCCCTCGTCGGTGCATGGTGAGGTCGCTGATGGGCGACTGGAAACCGCCGGTGTCTCGAAGCCGATGACGCGCGAGCTCATTGTTGCCTCTCCGATCGACCGCACCGTCTCGACGGCGACTGTTGCCGTCGCAGCGCTCCTGCGCGAGGAAGTGGCAGCCTGCCGCAAGGACGGCGTCTGGGACATCAAATTGGCATAACAGTTGCTGCAATGGGCAGCCATGTTGCGGGACTTACGCCAAGTGCGGGCAGCCTTCCCTTCGCATCTGGCTCACCCTGTCATGCCGATTTTCTATAGCGGGCCACCGCTGTCTGACCCTCATCCTGAGGAGCGCGCCCTTGCGCGCGTCTCGAAGGATGAAGGCCCCGCCGGTGGCCTCGCCCTTCGAGACGCCACTGCGTGGCTCCTCAGGGTGAGGAGACAGAATGAGCTGTGCCTTGCCTACAGCGAAAGTACTGCCCTCAGCCCGGAATCCTCACCGGCAGCGTCTCGTAGCCCTTGATGAAGCTGGAATAGATCCGCCGGGGCTCGCCGACCACCTCGATGCGGTCGAAGCGCTTGAGCATCTCCTCCCAGATGATCCTGAGTTGGAGTTCCGCGAGCCGCATGCCGACGCAGCGGTGGATGCCGAAGCCGAAGGACAGATGCGTGCGCGGCCGCGGCCGGTCGATGATGAAGTCGTTCGGTCTTTCGAACATCTCCTCGTCGCGGTTGCCGGAGACGTACCACATCACGACGCGGTCGCCTTTCTTGATCTCCTTGCCGCCGATCTCGGTGTCCTGCAGCGCGGTGCGCCGCATGTGCGCGAGCGGCGTCTGCCAGCGGATCACCTCCGGCACCATGGAATCGATCAGCGCCGGATTGGCGCGGAGCTTGTCGTACTGCTCGGGGTTCTCGTTCAGCGCCAGCACCGAGCCGGTCATGGTGTTGCGCGTGGTGTCGTTGCCACCGACGATGAGCAGGATGATGTTGCCCATGAGGTTGTCGGGGTCCATGAAGCGCGTGGCGTCGTTATGGGCCATCAGCGACAGCAGGTCGTTGCGCGGCGCGGAATTGACGCGCTCATTCCACAGCCTGGACATGTAGGCGTAGCACTCGTCCATCTCCTTCCGCCGCTCCTCGGCGGAGGCGACGATGCCGCTCTTGGGCAGCGCGGTGGAGACGTCCGACCAGCGCGTCAGCTTGCGCCGCTCCTCCCAGGGGAAGTCGAACAGGGTGGCCAGCATCTGCGTCGTCAGCTCGATCGAGACGCGTTCGACGAAATTGAAGGTCTCGTTGCGCGGCAGGTTGTCCAGCACGGTCTGCGAGCGCTGGCGGATCAGCTTTGCCAGCTCGTCCAGATGCGTGGGCGTGAACATCGGCGACACCGTCTTGCGCTGCGCCGAGTGGGTGGGCTGGTCCATCGCGATGAAGCTCGGCCAGTCATAACCGGCCGGCACGTCGCGGATCGAGATGCCGCCGAGCGTCGAGTCGGACGAGAAGATGCCGTGATTGGTGTCGACATGCATGATGTCGTTGTATCTCACCACCGACCAGTAGGGTTCGATCGGCGCGTTGGTGCAGTAATGCACCGGCTCTTCCTTGCGCAGCCGTTCGAACCACGGCCACAGCGTGTCGTCCTGGAACAGCCGCGGCGCACCCGGATGGTAGTCCTTCAATGGCGTCGCATAGGCCTCCTCGCGCGCCCGGCGCATGCGTTCGGCCTTGTCGGTCCTGACCGGAGTTTGGATGTTCATGGCTGGTTGCTCCAGTTTTCGCCGATCACGCCGCAATCCTGACCGGCAGAGTCTCATAGCCCTTCACGAAACTCGAATAAACCCGCTTGGGTTCGCCAACCACGTCAATATGATCGAAGCGCTTCAAAATCTCTTCCCAGATGATCTTCAATTGCAGCTCGGCGAGCCGCAAGCCCACGCAGCGGTGGATGCCGAAGCCGAACGAGAGATGCGTGCGTGGCCGGGCGCGGTCAATGATGAATTCGTAGGGTCTTTCGATCGCCTCCTCGTCGCGGTTGCCCGAGATGTACCACATCACGACTTTGTCACCCTTCTTGATTTGCTTGCCGCGGAACTCGAAATCGGCCAGCGCGGTGCGACGCATATGGGCGAGCGGCGTCTGCCAGCGGATCACCTCGGGCACGAAACTGTCCAGCAGCGCAGGATTTTCCCGCAGCTTCCGATACTGCTCCGGATGCTGGCTGAGCGCGTAGATCGAGCCGGACATGGTGTTGCGCGTGGTGTCGTTGCCGCCCACGATCAGAAGGATCAGGTTGCCCAGGAAATTCTTCGCGTCCATGTCGCGTGTCGCCGCGCCATGCGCCAGCATCGAGAGCAGATCGCTCTTCGGCGGCTGCGCGATGCGCTCCTTCCACAGCCGCGAAAAGTAAGTTGCACATTCCAGGAGCTCGGCCTGCCGCTGGTCCTCGGTGGCGACGAGACCGCCGGAGCCGGGAATGGTGGTCGCGACATCGGACCAGCGCGTCAGCTTGCGGCGGTCTTCCCAGGGGAAGTCGAAGAGCACCGCGAGCATCTGCGTGGTGAGCTCGATCGAGACCCGGTCGACCCAGTCGAACTCCTCCCCTCGAGGCAGATTGTCCAGGCACTCGGCCGAGCGCTTGCGGATGTTGAGCGCGAGCTCGTCCAGATGCGTCGGCGTGAACATCGGCGCCACGGTCTTGCGCTGGGCTGCATGACGCGGCGGGTCCATGGCAATGAAGCTCTCGCGGCGCAAATCGGGATCGATGTCGCGGATGGTGATGCCGCCGAGCGAAGCGGCGGAGGAGAACACCGAATGGTTGGTCTCGATCTCCATGATGTCGTTGTACCGGGTCACGGACCAGTACGGGCCGAACATCGAGTCCTTGCAATAGTGCACGGGGTCTTCGCGGCGCAGGCGATCGAAATAGGGCCAGAGCGCATCGGTCCTGAACAGTTCGGGATGGCCGGGATCGAGCTGCTCCAGCGGCAGCGATGCGGCGCGCTCATGCAAGCTCGCGCGCGTGACTGTGCTCTCGATGGTCCCATGCATGACCGGCTCTCCCTTGCAGCCCCGCGCGGTTTTTTTGAATTCTGCGCTGCGGTATTTGTCCCTGCAATTACAGCCCGTTGCGTGCGTCGGGGCAAGGGCGAGTTTTGCCACACCCGGATTTGTGAGCGAGGCGGCCGCCCTGCGGCTGAGCGTGATCTGCAGCACGTTTAATGCTCGGGAAGTATCGGAGAAACCGACCGAAACCGCCGCGAAATCGAACCGCCCCATCTTGGGGGCCGACTAACCTCTGCCTTATGATTTGATCGTATCGGGTCCGCACACCCAGGATTGATTGCCGTGAACCAAATGACTGTCTTTCCGCCGCCCGTGCCGCCGCCATTGCCGCCGGCGCGGGTCGATTTCACAGGCGACCGCGGCGAGTTTCGCCGGCTGGTCACGAGGGGCGCCGCGCTCGAGCTCGTCACATTCGGCTTCTACCGCTTCTGGCTCGTCACCGACATGCGCCGGCATCTCTGGTCGAACACCTCGGTCGACGGCGATGCCGCCGAATATACCGGGCGGGCCAAGGAGCTCCTGATCGGCTTCCTGTTTGCGCTCGCAATCCTGGTGCCGATCTATCTCGCCTATTTCCTCGTCGGCATCGAGTTCGAACGCTGGCAGAGCTTTGCCTCGACGCCTCTGTTCATCGCCTTCTACGCCTTCGGCCAGTTCGCGGTTTTTCGCGCGCGGCGCTATCGCCTGACGCGCACGGTGTGGCGCGGTGTGCGCTTCTGGATGGACGGATCGGGCTGGGCCTATTCGCTTCGCGCGATGCTCTGGGGACTGCTCGTGTTCCTGACGCTTGGCCTTGCCTTGCCGTGGCGTGAAGCCTCGCTCGAGCGCTACAAGATGCGGCATTCCCATTACGGTGACCTCTCCGGCGATTTCGAGGGGACCGGCTGGGAGTTCTTCAAGCGCGCCTGGGGGCTGTGGTTGCTGACCCCGTTGGCGTTCGCCATCCCGCTGCTCGCGCCTTTCCTCTATGCCGAATTCAAGGCGCGTGAATGGCGCTGGTGGCTGGCTGGCATCCGCATCGATGGCGTGAGCCTCTCCTCGAAGCTGCCGCATGACGCGTTCTACGGCCTCTACTGGAAGGTGGTCGGCTGGTCCCTGCTGCTGTTCACGCTGCTTGGATCCTGGATCGCCGGATGCACCGCGCTGGTGATGAGGCTCACCGGGCTCTCGATCGAGCAGCTGTTCGGGCCCGAGGCGGGCACGAGCATCCCGCTGCTGCTGTTGATGGCAATCGGCTATCTTGCCACGGCCCTTGCATTCAACATCGTGATGCGCGTCTATCTCCAGCGGGACCTCTGGGTGAAAGTGCTCGAGACGACGCATGTGCATGGCATCGAGGCGGCTGCGAACGCCAAGGCCGGCGGCGAGCTCGCCAGCGCGCTGGGCGAGGGCCTTGCCGACGGGCTGGATGTTGCGGGCTTCTAGGTCGTGAGCGAGTTGTCCGGACAGATCGAGGTTGCGCAGGACGCCGCTTCGCCGACCGTCTATTTCGACGGCGTGTCGAGCCGCCGCCGCAAGGTCACGCTCGGCCTCGACGACCAGCTCGAGATCCGCGAAGAGGGCGAAGCGCCGACACGCTGGGCCTATGCCGATATCCGCCGCGCCGACAGTCCGCCCGGCGTGTTGCGCCTGTCCTGCACCTCTGCGCCGCCTCTGGCGCGGCTCGAAGTGCGCGAGGCGCCGCTTGCGCGCGAGATCGCCGCGCGCTGCCTGCGGCTCGACGAGCACCAGGCGAGCCGCCACGGTGTCGCAAAGATCGTTGGGTGGTCGCTGGCCGCGGCGGTCTCGATTCTCGCGGTCATCCTGTTCGGCGTGCCACTCGCGGCGGACCGCCTTGCACCGCTGGTGCCGGAGCCGCTGCAGCGGCGGATCGGAGATGCCGCCGAGGTGCAGGTCAAGGCCGCGTTCGGCGGCCGCGTGTGCGACAACCCGGCGGGGCAGGCGGCCTTCGCCAAGCTCATGAAGCGCCTGCGCGACGCAGCAGGCCTCGACGACACCGTGACGTCGGCGGTGCTGCCGACCGCGATTCCGAACGCCTTCGCGCTGCCCGGCGGAAAGGTCTATCTGCTCGGCGGGCTGCTCAACAAGGCCGAGAATGTCGATGAGGTCGCGGGCATCCTTGCGCACGAGCTCGGGCATCTCAAGCATCACGACAACATGCGCGGCATCATCTACAACGGCGGCACCTCTTTCCTGATCGGGCTGCTGTTCGGCGACGTCACCGGCTCAAGCGCCGTGATCTTCGCCTCGCGCAGCGTGGTCGAAGCCTCCTACTCGCGCGAGGCCGAGACGGCCGCCGACACCTTCGCGATCGACCTGATGCACGCGCTCGGCCGCTCACCAAAACCCGCGGCCGAATTGATGTTCCGCATCACCGGCAAGGAAGGCGGAAGCGGCTTCACGATCCTCGCCAGCCACCCGCTGACCGAAGACCGCCTCGCCCGCATGACCAGGGAGGACCGCCCCGCCAGCGGCGAGCCGCTGCTGACCGCGGAGGAGTGGGTGGCGCTGAAGGGCATTTGCGGCGGGGCCGGGAAAGTCTAGCCGCCCGCGTCGATACCACTCCGCGTGCAAGAAAATCCCGACACAATTCCGTCGCCGTTCGTTGATCAGCTCCGCCGCGCGAATGTAGGGGGCTGTCGTGGGACTCAAGACGTCTATCGCTTGTGCCTTGATCTTCTGTGGTCTGGTCTTTCCCGCAAACGCTGCAGGCATCCAGCTTCTCGATTCAGATCCCGCTCTCCAGGGCGCCATTTGGTACCCTTGCGCGAGCGAGCCCAAGGTCGTGGCGCTCGGCAATCTTTCGGTGCCGGCCGAATTCGGCCTGCTGGGTGCGAAGGATTGTCCCGTCGCGGGGACCAAGCTGCCGCTGATCGTGTTCTCCCACGGCCGCGGCGCATGGTTCGGCGCGCATCATGACACGGCGGAGGCGCTGGCCGACGCCGGCTTCATCGTCGCCGCCATCAATCATCCCGGCGACAACGCCAACGACTCCTCGCGGCGCGATACGCTCTCCGTCTGGGCAACGCGCCCGGTCGAGATGATTCACCTGCTCGATTTCATGCTGCACGACTGGAAGGACAAGGCGGCCGTCGATCCCGCACGGGTCGGTGTGTTCGGCTTCTCCTTGGGCGGCGCTGCCGGCCTGGTGCTGGCCGGGACCAAGCCGGACTTCGAGAGGCTCGCAAGCCTTTGCCAGGAGAAGACCGGAATCTGCGCCGAGCTTCGCGGCGGCGCACTGCGGCCCGATCCGCCGCATGATGCGCGCGTTCGCGCCGCAGTGATCGTCGATCCGGCGCCACCCGTCTTCACGTCGGAAAATCTTGCTGTGATCCGGATCCCGTTGCAGTTCTGGCGATCAGAGCTGGGAGGACCGGGCGTCGGCGACGGTACGGGCGACGCGCGTATCGCTGGTAGCCTGCCGGGCAAGCCCGAACTGCACGTCGTGCCAGCCGGCCACTACGCCTTCCTCGCTCCCTGCTCGACGGAGCTCGCAGCCGCCGTACCGCGCATCTGCACCGACAATCCGGCAGATTTCGACAGGGCCGGCTTCCACCGCGAGTTCAACCCGAGGGTTATGCGGTTCTTCCGGGAGCATCTCGTCGACGAGGGCGGAGCGCGGTAGCGCGCAGGATAGCTTCGCTTCGCGGGATCCATCGCTCAGCCCGATCCTCGCGGCCTAATAGTCTCGGCCTTGACGCCGCGAGCTGAGCGCCTGCCATCGCTGCCAATACGGGTTCTCCAGGCACATGGCGTTAAGTCCCGAGGCCGTCGCCCGGCATTGATCTATCGAGATATAGCTGCAGTCGAAGAACGTGATGCCGTGCTCATGCCAAGACTGCAGGCACACCGGGTAGCGCGGGTCATAGCGTTGCGCCTCCACCGGTGCTACCGCCAGCACCATCGTGCCCGCCAGGATCATCGAATGAAGCATGCGCATGTTGCGTCTCCTTCCAGGTTTCGACGTGGCTATCGCCACTACTCGATCGTTGCGTTCACCCTGATGACCGACCTCCCTGAGCCGTACGGACCTTCTCTAGAGCCGTAGATGGCAAAGGTATCGCCGCCCTTGTAGCCACGCGGCGCCGTGTACGTGAAGGTCGTGACGTTGAGCTGCCTCAGCGCCCCGCGCTCGGGCTTTTGCGAAATGCCCGAGCTCTTCATCACGCCCGGTATTCTGATCGGGAATTTGCATGTTTCGCGCGACCTGACGGCGAAGTAGGCCGTCATGTCGATGCCGAAGCTGGATGGCGAGCCCGTGACCCGGCAGTCGGCCGCGAGAGGCGCAACCGGCGCCAAGCCCGGTGCAGCCAGTGCCGGGACGGCGACCAGGACAGAAAACCGCACGGCCGGCCTCCCGTGACGATTGGTTTAACGGGAATCAAATACAATCACGCGAACTACTCTTGATCCAAATCAAAGGGCGGTGAGAGGGCAGCGGGAGGGCGATGTCCGCCGTGGCCGCCGGTCGCCGTCCCCGTTGAACCTTCACACGCCTTCCCCTGCCCCATAGAGACCGACGTAAGCCGAAGGGAGAGTTCCATGGCCGCTCAGGATCCGTTTGCAGGTTTCAAGGCGATCCAGAAGGAAGCCTGGTCGCTGTTCTCGCCGATGGAAGCGTTCACGACGCCGCCGGCCGCCAAGCTCGTCGACTTCGCCGGCGTCAAGCCCGGCCAGAAGCTGCTCGATGTCGGCTGCGGAACCGGCGTGGTCGCGGTCACTGCGGCGCGCAGAGGTGCGAAGGTGAGGGGGCTTGATCTCTCTCCCGTCCTGCTCGAGCGGGCCCGCGAGCATGCCGGGTTCGTTCAGCTCGATATCGATTTCACCGAGGGCGATGCCGAAAAGCTGCCCTACGGCGACGGCGAGTTCGATGTGGTGCTGAGCCAGTTCGGCCACATGTTCGCGCCGCGCCCCGAAATTGCGGTCGGCGAGATGCTGCGCGTCCTGAAAGGTGGCGGAACGATCGCCTTCTCGACATGGCCGCCGCATCTCTACACCGGGCGGATGTTCGCGCTGGTCGCGCGCCACGTCCCGCCGCCGGAGGGCGTAGCCTCGCCGGTACTGTGGGGCGATCCGAAGATCATCGCGGAGCGTCTATCCGGTAAGGTCAAGGGCCTCGCCTACGAGATGGACATGATGACGCCGTCCGCGCTCAGCCCGCAGCATTTCCGCCGCTTGATGGAGGCAACCGCCGGCCCGCTGACGAAGTTGGTCCAGCAATACAAGGACGAGCCGGACAAGCTGCGCAGCTTCCGCAGCGAGTTCGAAGCGCTGATCACGGAATACTTCGACCCCGGCAACAACATCATGCGCATGCAGTTCCTGATGACGAAGGCGCAGAAGGGGTGAGACGTCAGCAACTGCAGCGGCTTCAACGGATCTCAGGGATCCGTTGTGTAGGAGCGCCCGGGTTCAAGAGCGTAGATAGTCAGAAAGCGGAGCGGGCGCTCCGAGTCACAATTGCGAAACAGCGTGTGGGGACTGTCGGAGCGATCCTGCAAGGTCTCGCCGGCTCGATACTGTCGCGTCTCATCGTCGCCATAGGCCGACTCGGCAACGCCTTCGACGATGAAGATCACGCCGCCGACTGGATGCCGGTGAAGCGGCGCGACGCCCCCGGGCGGATAGGTCACCTCGACCACGACGAGCTCCCGCCGATCACCCGGCAAGGCAAGGCGTTCGAGAACCCTGCGTGTGACACCCGCAAAGCCGGCTTGTTGCGTGCTTGCCTGACCGCCGCTGCTCTCACTCATCCGACATCCTTTTCTCGTCAGTAATCGAGGCGTTGCATCTCGATCAGATCGTGGTCCGACCGATGATGGGGATCCCGCGCCGACGCCGCTCTACTCCGCCAGATTATTCACCTGCTTCACCCAGGCCCGGACGTCGGCGAGCACCTCGGGCAGAACGCCGCGGACCTCCAGCACCGTCATGCCTGCCTTGATGCGCGGATCGTAGAGCAGATTGAGGATGTACTGATCATAGACGTCGAAATAGCCCATCGACACATTGTCGTTGAACATGGTCCAGGGCACGCTCGCGGTGTCGTTGATCGGCCCGAGCGATTGCAGCACTTCCTCATATGCGCAGTCGAGGAAGACGAAGTCGCCATTGTCGACAGTCAGGATGACGTCGGAATGCTCGATCTCGAAGTTCTCGTTCTTGCGGAAGCCGGAGAGACATTGCGGATCGAGCGAGGAGCGGATCTCGCGCGCCTTCTCGGCACCATAGAAGGTCGAGATGGTGCGATAGAGGTCGCGGTCGCGCACCAGCTTGACGCGGACATTGGCGGCTTCGGCATCGTCGGTCATGGCGATGTCCAGATGCTGCACGCGCCTCGCAATATCGGCGACGACCTTGGCGAGCTGCGCCTTGCGGTCGGCGCGGCCGTCGCTCTCGGCGAAGACGCGCACCGGCGCGTCGAATTTGCGGATGCGGTCGACGCGGCCGGCGAGATGATACTCGGCGCCGAACGCGGTCTTGAGGAAGCCGTCGACGATCTCGCCGTCGGTAAAGCTCTTTTTCTCGCTGCGCTGGCGCGAGACGATCGCCGGCAGCTCGCCTCCCGCGCCTGCATTCGCGCAGACGTCGGCGGTGCAGCCCAGCACCGACAGGGCCAGCAGGGCGGTGCGCGAGAAATGCGAAAGCGGGCGCGATGCGATCATTGTCAGCCGACGCTGCCGGAATCCGGCCGGGCGCACAAGACCACCTTCGAGGGAGCCCATCGGGTTCCCTCGACCGCGCATGCGCTAGTTGTTCAGGACGACGACGGTGGTGCCGACCGAGACGCGGCCATAGAGGTCGGTCACGTCGTCGTTGGTCATGCGGAAGCAGCCGGAGGAGACCGCCTGTCCGATCGTCTCCGGCTCGTTGGAGCCGTGGATGCGGTAGAGGGTCGAGCCCAGATACATCGCGCGGGCGCCAAGCGGGTTCTCGATACCGCCGCGCATGTGGCGCGGCAGGTCCGGCCGGCGGGCAATCATCTGCGCCGGCGGCGTCCAATCCGGCCACTCCTTCTTGGCGCTGATGTGATGCACGCCGCCCCAGCGGAAACCGTCACGGCCGACGCCGATACCGTAGCGCAGTGCCTGGCCGTTCGACAACACGAGGTAGAGCCGCCGCTCCCCGGTGTTGATGACGATCGTGCCGGGGGCGTAGTTGGTGGGATACATGACGGTACTGCGGGGGATCGGGCTCGCCCCGCCGCCGAGAAAGCCGGTGGAGCTGGTGCCAGTGAAGTCAAACATCCCCGCCGCGGACACCCCGCCTGCGCTGATGGTCAGGACCGCGATGGCGGCGATCGGTGCGGCAAAAAACCGGTTCATTCTTTCCCCCAGCAAAAAAACGATTCAATGGACGACCACAGGCCATATTTGCCGGCGTTTCGCAAGCCACGGCAGCGTGAGCACGTGCAATCCTTAACGATTGCCAAACCCGGAAACCTCGCAGGACCGCAAAGCTGTATTAGCCAAGAAGCCTCGTCGTTGCATCCGGCAGGGCAGCAATGTCCGCTATTGCTTTGACGAAAACGGCGAACAATGGTTGATCGATTACGGATCCGAAGCAAAGAGGCCGCGGGAGCGAAACAATGAACGGTGCGGAAAGTCTGGTACGGACGCTGGTCAAGGGCGGGGTCGACATCTGCTTCACCAATCCCGGGACGTCCGAGATGCACTTTGTCGCGGCGCTGGACCGTGTTCCCGGCATGCGCTGCGTGCTCGGCCTGTTCGAGGGCGTGGTGACGGGCGCAGCCGACGGCTACTACCGCATGAAGGGCCTGCCCGCCTCGACGCTGCTGCACCTCGGCCCCGGCCTCGCCAATGGTCTTGCGAACTTGCACAACGCCAAGAAGGCGCATTCCGGCATCGTCAACATCGTCGGCCAGCACGCCGGCTACCACATCGGCTACAACGCGCCGCTCACCTCCGACATCGAGGGCCTGGCGCGGCCGATGTCGTCCTGGGTGCGGACCTCGCCGGATGCCAGGTCGGTTGCCGCCGATGGCGCCGCGGCGATCGCCGCCGCCAAGAGCTCGCCGGCGCAGATCGCGACCCTGATCCTGCCGGCTGACACCGCCTGGAACGAGGCCGACGGTGTCGCCGATGTGCCGGCCGAGAAGCAGCGCCCGTCCTATTCGCCGCAGGCGGTCGAGCTTGCTGCCAAAATCCTCCGCAATGACGGCAGTCGCACGCTGCTGTTGATGGTTGGCAGCGCGCTATCCGAGCAGGGGCTTGCGCTGGCGCAGCGCATCGCAGGAAAGACCGGATGCCACGTGATGGGCCCGACTTTCCGCCCGCGCATGGCGCGCGGCCGCGGCCGCTTCTCGATCGACCGCATTCCCTATGTGATCGACCAGGCGCTGCCGCTGCTGAAGGATTTCCGCCACATCATCCTGGTCGAGGCCAACGATCCTGTGGCGTTCTTCGCCTATCCGAACAAGCCGAGCCTTCTGAAGCCCGAGGGCTGCGAGGTTCACCGCATGACCGACTGGGGCGAGAACTCGGTCGCGGCGCTGGAAGCGCTTGCCGGCGCGCTGCATGCCACCTCGAACGACGTCAAGCCGCAAAAACTCCAGGAGCTGGTCAAACCGACCGGCGCGCTCGATTTCACCACCATCGCGCAGGCGATCGCCTATGCGATCCCCGAGAATGCGATCCTGATCGATGAATCCTTGACCACCGGGCGCGGCTTCTTTCCGCCGACGGCGGCAGCGGCACCGCACGACTGGATCCAGAACATGGGCGGCTCGATCGGTTTCTCGACGCCGCTCTCGATCGGTGCTGCGATCGCCTGTCCTGACCGCAAGGTCATGTGCATGGTCGGCGACGGCAGCGCGATGTACACGATCCAGTCGCTTTGGACGCAGGCCCGAGAGGGACTCAACATCGTCACCATCGTGTTCGCCAACCGCATCTACCAGATCCTGCGTGGTGAGTTCGACGGCGTCGGCGCCGGCGAGCCCGGCCAGCGCGCGACCGATATGCTCAGACTCGATCGCCCGACCCTCGACTTCGTGGCGCTTGCCAAGGGCATGGGCGTGCCGGGCCGCGCCGTCACCAACGCCGACGAGCTCAACAAGGCGCTTGCGGAAGCCGTCGCCGAGCCGGGGCCGCGGCTGATCGAAGTCGTGATGTGAGGTAAGCTCTGATTGCTTCGATTGTATCATGCGTACTCTCCCCTCATCCTGGGGAGCCCGCGACGAGCGGGCGTCTCGAAGGATGGCCGCGGGCGAGATCCGGGCCTTCATGGTTCGAGACGCGCGTTCCGCGCTCCTCACTATGAGGGTCTCGTAACGCGGCAAGATTAGAGCGCTTGGGGCGGGGGCACGATGCGGACCGAGCTGAACAAGGTGATCGCGGCGCTCCAGGATTTCTACGCCCAGGAAGACTTCCTGTTCGAGAAGGATGTCGGCGAGCGCACGCTTACCCACCGCTTCGCCGTCTATCTCGAGAAACAGTTCTCCGGCTGGTCGGTCGATTGCAACTACGACCGGCTCGGCGAGCGCACGCTGCACCTGCCGCGCGGCACGATCATCTCAACCGACGATCATTTGGGAAAATCGATCTATCCCGACGTCGTTGTGCATCAGCGCGAGATCCCGAACAATTTGCTCGCCATCGAAATCCGCAATGTGAGCAATCACACCGCGATCGAGCACGACCAGCAGAAGCTGAAGGCGCTGACCGATCCCGATGTCTGGTTCGCCTATTGGATCGGTGTGCTGTTCGTGCTTTCGAGGGCGAACGTCACGATGGCGGAAGTCTATGTCGGCGGCGTGCTCGACCGAACACAGACCGTCTGGCTCATGGAACGGCTAACGGAGACCGGTCTGGGCCCGCCGCATTAGGCGGCGCGGCAACGTCCGTTGTGTGAGGCCGGCCAAATTTCGCGCCGGTCTTGCGGCCTATGCTCGGCGACTTGCGCACGCCCATCGCGCGGGATTAGCTTTCATCATTCGGATCAGGAACTTTTGGAGGTTCTGATGCAAAGGTCATATTTGCTCGCCGCGAGTGCCGTAGTCGCGCTCATATTGCAGATGCCGACCGCGCTGGCGCAGGGCACCGACGGCACCACCACACCGCCTGCGGCAACCACGCCGCCACCTCAAGCCACGACCCCTGCGCCTGCCGAAACCACGACGGCGCCGGCTGCGACGACCCAGACCACCGCGCCGGCTACAACGACGCCTCCGGCCGCCGCGACTGCGACGACCGCGACCCCGTCAACGGATTCGAAGAAGACCACCGAGAAGAAGCCGGCCAGGAAGAAGCAGATGACGCGGCAGCAGGAAATCGATCATTCGATCGACACCGGCACGGTTCCCTCGCGCTACCGCAGCTCGGTGCCGAAGGAGTATCAGCGGTACATTCCGTTTGATAAGAAGTAGCGCATGCTGGCAAGCGGTGCGACGCGACCACGTTGCGCCGCCCCTCGACATCGATGAGGTCCTGGATTGAGCGTCGCCTTTACCAAAGAAGAGAGTGCCGAAACCGCATCCGAGACGTTGTTGCCGGATCGCCCGATTTCGCCGCATCCCAACCTGGTGACGCAATCAGGATTGCAAGCTCTGGAGTTGCAGCTTCGGCAGGCGCGCGAGGCCTATGAGGCCGCGCAGCGTATCGAAGATGTCAACGAAAAGCGCCGGCAGTCGGCGGTGCCCTTGCGCGACGTTCGCTACCTCGCAGAAAGGCTGCGCACGGCCCAGCTGGTCCCCGATCCGGCGTCGACCGATACGGTCGCCTTCGGCAGCACGGTGACGTTCAGCCGGGCCGATGGCCGCGTGCAGACCTATCGCATCGTCGGGGAAGACGAAGCCGATCCGAAGGCCGGGTCGATCTCCTTCGTAGCTCCGGTCGCGAAATCGCTGATCGGGAAGGCGGTCGGCGACGTCGTCGGTTCGGGCAATCAGGAGCTCGAGATTCTTTCGATCGCGTGAAGGTGCGCTCACGACGTGCGCTAGGTGAGAATATCTCGTCGGATCGCAGCGCGGCCGTCGTCGAAGCGGACCGAAGCGATGATAATCACCCGTTAAATAATTCTACCTAGTGCTTGTTCTGTTCAGCTCATCGATCTGATGAATTCGGGCGATGCGCTGGTCGCTGATTCCCGGTTTTCGCAACCGCTAGAGAACCCGTCGGCAATAGCAGATCACAGCCGGAGATTCTTGCTCATGAAGCGCCGCGATTTTCTGATCAGCGCATCCGCCCTCAGTTTTGCCGCGCCTGCGCTTTTCAAGGCGGCGGTGTTGCCGGTGCAAGCGCAGGAGCCGGCGCCGGCTGGCGCGCGCATCGTGCGTGCAGCGATTTTCCCGGCGATCGGCTTTTCGCGCGTCGGCAATGGCGACGAATGGTTTTTCGCACCCGAGGTTCCGGGGCTGATGAACGAGCCGCCGGGCGGTTTCAAGCAGGGACCGGGCCGTCTCAAGAAGCAAGTCCAGCGTTTTCGCGTGTACGGCTATGACGATCAGGGACGCGTGGTACGCGAGCTGGGTGCATCCGATGGTCTGCGCTGGACGGTGCACGTGGCCAACAGCAAGGCGGCCTGGTACGGCTACTCGAACGCGATGGATGGTGGCGACAGCGCGCCCGGCATTCCCGGCGCGCTGCGTAACGCCCAAATAGCGCAGGCTCGCCGCGAAGAGATGCTGGTCATCGACGCTGGCCCGGTTCGGATTGACGGCGCTTCGAAGAACGCGGACGGGCGCGACGCGACCTACCGCATGGCTGGTCAGTTCTGGAAGAAGATGCCGGTGACGCTCGGCCATCTGCGCACCGACGAATCCGGTCGTCTTCTGGTGTTTCCTGCCGATGGCGTCTCGAATTCCGCCTTGCCACAGAATCCGGTGCGCGATTTCACCAACAACGACGGATGGCATGACGATTGGTGTGATGGCTGGGTGAAGGCCACGGCCCGGATCGGCGATGCGGACGTGGATTGCGAGCCGGCCTGGGTGGTTTGCTGCGGTCCGAAATTCGCGCCCCAGATCGAACCGATCGTCAGCCTCTACGACGCCGCACGTGAAGCGATGATCGCGTCCGGGCATATGAAAATGCTGGCCGCGCCAGTGTCCTTCCGCCGGGATGTCCTTCCGATCCTGCGGCGCTCCGGCATGATGCAGTGGATCGTGCAGGCGTCCTATCTCAGCAAAGCCTGGAACGATCTTGACGATCTTTCAGATCCGGCTGTCATCAAAACGCTTGCCGACCCCACGGAAAAAGCCCGTCCCGCACGCGAAAAGATTCTCGCGGCGTTCCGCAAACCCGGCGGCGAAGATCGGCGCCCCGACGCGCTGCCGCCAATGCTGGGTGATGGCGTCAACTTCCCGGGAAGCCCGACCGGCTGGCTCACGCTGACTTCCACGCAATACCAGATCCTGAGCCACTGGGCCAAAGGTGCGTTCACCAACGACTTCGACGATTCAGCAGCCGACGCCGTCGGGCAGCTCGACGACATGCCGTTGTCGCTGCGGCCGGAAGCGCTCACCCGCGCGGCGCTGGATGCGTGTTCGGGTGGTGCGTTCCATCCGGGCGTGGAAATTACATGGCCGGTCCGTCACGCTGCGCTTTATCGTTCGACGAAGGAAACGGCGCTGCCCTTCCGCATCGCCATCTCCAAAAGGAAAAGCCTCGTTCAGGATGTGGGCTTGCAGCTCAATCCGCAAAATGTCTTCTCCGGTCATCCCGGCCGGCCCGAAGATGGTGCCCCCGTGGGGCCACAGGCGCCCGGTGATCTCACGCGATGGATGGGCGTTCCCTGGCAGGGCGATGCGTTCAGTTGCCAGTCTGTGCTCACCGGAGAGGGGTTCCCGACGCCCGTATGGTGGCCCGCACTGCTTCCGGTCGATGTGCTGCCGGAAGGTTTCTACAAACAGATGATGCGGGCGGATCTTTCCGCGGAAGAGCGACTTCGCTTCTATCACGCGCGAGTTGCATGGTCGCGGGGGGCGACTGGAATCGGTCTGCATGTCGAGGCGAGCTACACCGATGGACTGCGGCGAATGATCGCGTTGTGGACGCAAATGGGCGTCGTCGTGCGCCGCACCGGACCGAAGGATCTCCCCGGCATTCCCCGGGATGTCTTTGTCGAAGTGCAGCGCGGTACGCTCGATCTCTCTGCGAGCAAAGATCCCACCTGAACGAGAATGCGCAAGGTCGTGATTCTGGGCGCGGGAATGGCAGGAATGGCCTGCGCCCGCACCCTGTTGCGGCGGGGATGCCGTCCCCTTCTCATTGCGCCCGGACACGATGTCGCCAGTCGCGGCGAAACGCTCTCGTTTCGGGCGTCGCCCTATCTGGAAAGCCTCGGCTGGTCAGGTTTGCTTGACGCGGAGACCGCGATCGCGTGTCAGGGGCGCTATTCCCTGTGGGGCCGGGCCGCGCTGCGGCGCGACACGTTTCACCAGGAGTCGGGCTGGCACATCGATCGGCAACGGCTCGAACAGCGCATGGCGGAATCGCTTGATGCCGACGGCGTCGAGCGGCTCTCCTCCGAGGCTCGCCGGCTATCGAGATCGCCGACACACGTCGCTGTTGATCTTGCCGACGGTTCCTCGATCGAAGCGGAGTTCGTCGTCGATTGCTCCGGCCGCTCCGCCGTGACGTCTGGATCCGAAGCGCAGCTTCGCCGTCTCGACAAGCTGGTGGCCTGTTACGGTATCTTCGACCTCGAGGACGAGGCCGAAGCCGTGCCGGCGACTCTTGTCGAGGCTGTGGCGACGGGATGGTGGTACATGTCCGTGATGCCCCGCGACCGGATCCTGCTCGGCTTCTTCACGGATTCGGATTTGCTGCCGGCGGGACTGCGCAGAGACATGAATCTGTGGGCACACATGGCCTCGCAGACCAGCGCGGTCTCGGCGCGGCTGACGAGCCTCGGTATCGACGCGGCCACGTGCGCCCAACTGCAATTCGCGCCGGCGAGCACCGTAACATTGTCAAAGCTGATGGACGATCGCATCGTCCGGGCTGGTGATGCCGCGAGTGCCCTCGATCCGTTGGGCGCGAACGGTCTTGCCACCGCGCTATGGAGCGGCATCCAGGCTGCCGGGAGTGCAACGGGCCTCCTGGCTCAGGATTGCACCGCATTCCGGCAATATGAACGACAGTTCTTGGAAGGGATCGCGTCCTATCTCGTCACGCAGCGCGCAATCTACGCATCCGAACATCGCTTTCCCGACGCGCCATTCTGGCGGCAGCGCAACGGCACTTCGCTCGAGGGGATCTAATCCCGCACATTCAAGGCATGCGGAGAGCGCAATTGGGCGCCCGTGAGGCTTGGCTATCGGTCATTGGCCGACTGCTTCGAAGACGGCTCCTTTCGCCGCGGAATGAGCATGCCCAGAGTCCCGATGATCACCAGAAACATGCCGGCGATCATCAGCCAGTGAGGAAGCTGAAGCTGCATCGCTTTGTCGAGCATCCTTTAGGCCTCACCGAAATTGCTAGCTGGGGCCGACGGCGCTTATGAGACCGATCAAGATATGGTCTAGCGCGACGACAGTCCACAGGGCGGGTGAGGTGGAGGACAGGCCGGTGACAAAGATCCAGATACCGGTTCCCATGATGAGAGCCGAGATGGCGTAATTGGCTGCTTTGTCCATTGGTCGACCCTCAGGCAACACCGGATCGATTGCGCCTGTAGTGACTCGCAGCGGATCAAAACGTTCCTATCGCCAGAGTGTACGGCTGGGGAGGATTTCGGTGGCAAATCAGCGGCTATGCGGGCTTGGCCGAGGGCGCGCGGATCAGCTACCAGCTGAGGGCTGGGCGCTCGGGCAAAATGTCCGCTGACCGGGTGACGGCGCGCTGCCGTGGCCGGGGTGCGAGCGATCAGGCGGCGACGTCGAACGACGCAATGAGGGCGCGCATATCATTTGCCAAACCGCGATAGTGCTCGCCCATCCGCAGGTATAGCTCGCGGTTGCCTCCATCCGCCCGCTTGGCAATCAACTCGCATTCGTCAGCAAGGCATTCAAAGCGTTCCAGCTTGGCTTGGAAACCGGTCATTGGCGGGCCCCGAACTCATTACCAAAAAGGGATGAGGACCGTAATCGCTTGATTAGGTCAGAGCAAACATTGTTATTTCATATAAGCATAATTTTATCCGGCAACTTGCAGTTGAGCCCTCTCAATCCGATCGACACGGCATGGATCTTGACGCTCTGGGCCGCGAAGACGGAATCAACCGTCCGCGGGAAGGCGGAAACGAGGCCCTACGCTCTGCGGGACGTCGAGAGCTGTTGATTCATGTTTCCGCGGAGGCATCCTTCTCGACGTCAAATCCGCTTGCAGCCTTGCTGTTGTTCGAACCCGATACGGGTGACTTGCGACCAAGCTTGGCAATCGCACGAATGCAAAGGAGAAATTCAATGCCTAGACTAAGGATCCGTGGCCTCAAGTGGTCGGCGCTTGCGCTCGCGCTTTGCTGCCTTGGGGTACGTATCGCGGCGGCGGAATCGTTGGAAGACCGGCGGATGCACGCTTCACGCGAAGCTGAGCTGGGGCATGCCGCCGAGCTCACGGACCGCGCTTGTGGCACGCATCTGAAGACTGGCTTCGACTGGAGCGGCTTCGACTCCGCGCAGACCGCCAGCCAGAACGTCGTCTCGTGGTGTACCGCGGCCCTGGCTGCGATGGAGGATATTTGCTCGGATTCTCTCGGCAAGGAAGCGTTGAGCGCAAAGGTCAAGACGCTGACCTGCGGTGGCGCGTCCACCCCGTCGGTGACCCTGGACGGCGAAGGAACGGTGAAGTTCTTTTTCAGTCTCACGCCGAATCAAAACAAGCTGCTGGTCCGCGATTACCTCAACAAGAATCTTTGATGGCGGCCTCTACGGCATGATCCGGACCCGAAGGGCCGCGTTGGCGCAAAGTGCGTGAAGCGGTCCTCCCTCGCGACATCAGCGGATCGCGTTTGCGCCGAGATCATGCTCAAGCAACAACCCGAAGCGCGATGATGATTCACCCTCATCTCATCGCGCTTTGGAAGAGAAGGTAAGTCGGCTTCGCGACGGGATCGACGACAGGCGAAGGCGAGGCGCCGACCTGCGACCCTGATGCACCGTATGACCGCGCGCCGCTCAAGGTTAACATTTCGTACAACGTATCCCGCTATCGTCGCGGCGCCTGGGGGAGATCGTTGGATGAAGCGGCAATCTGTTGGTCTGATCAGCGCTGTCCTGGTGCTGTCGGTTCTTGGGCTGATGCCCGCCACCGGGACGCCGCAGATGGTGTCGCTGGTGTTCAATTCGGCACAGCAGGCGCCGCAGCAGATCGGTTCGGACGAATTCCGCCGCAAGCTCGTTGAGCTTGCGGAGAACCGCATCATCCTTGATGAACGCGGTGGCAACACGCTGGGGAGCGAGACGGCTATCCTGGCCGCGCTGCGCGGCGGTGTGGTCGACATGGCAACTCTCTCCGGCTCGGTGGTGAGTTCCGCCGTGCCGGAATTCGGCGTCTTCGACGTGCCTTTCCTGTTCCGCGACGCTGCGCAAGCCAAGGCAGTCGCGGAGGGGCCGGTCGGCGCTGCGCTCGCTAAACGTTTCGCCGATAAGGGACTGGTGCTGCTCGCGATCGGGAAGCAGGGCTTTCGCAATATCACCAATTCAAAACGGCCGATCCGCTCGCCCGCCGACCTCCAAGGGCTGAAGATCCGCGTGCTGCCTAACGAGGTCTATCAGATGACCTTCAAGGCGCTGGGCGCCGAGGTCGTGCCGATGGAGTTCACGCTGGTCTATTCGGCGCTGAGGGATGGCCGCATCGACGGGCAGGAGAATCCCGTCATGACCATCGCCACCAGCCATCTCGAGGAAGTCCAGAAACATGTCAGCCTGACCGGGCATTTCTTCGCGCCGATCGCCTTCGTCGCCAATCGCGACATGTTCCAGGCCCTCAAGCCCGCGGATCAGGCCACCATCATCGCCGCTGCCAAGGCTGGTGCCGAAGCCACCTGGAAGGCCGGTGCTGAAGAGGAGGCGAAGAAACTCGACGAGCTGCGCAAAGGCGGCATGGAGATCATCGAAAAAGTTGATCGCCAGCCCTTCATCGATGCGGTGAAGCCGCTGGAGCCTGAATTCGAGAAGCGTTTCGGCAAGGACGTGCTCGCGCAAATCCGGGCTACGCCGTAGAGCACCAGATGAATCCGAAGGGCGCCGTTGGCCCGAAGCGCGTGCAGCGGTCTTCCGAAAAGATCATGCTCAATCAAAAGGCCTCAAAAGCCATGACCCTGTCCCTGCTCCTGTCGCGCATTGGAATCCGCCCACGCATTTTCGGCGGCTTCGCGCTGATCCTTGGCTTGCTCACCGTGCTGGCGCTGCTCGCCGTGATGCGGCTCTCCGGTATCGGCGGCACGGTCCGAGATCTCGTCACCAGTGCCGATGGCGATGCAGGCATGGCCCGCGTCCATGCCGCGCTGCTCTCGACCGATCTCGCGGTAGAAAAATTCATCCGGACGCGCAACCTCGGCGATCGCGACAGCGCGGCCAAGGCGATCGATAAGTTCGGCCAGGTCTTCGAGCAGATCGACCAGCAATTCGGCCGCCTACCGGCAATTGCGGCCGGCCGTGGCGTGCTTGTCGAAGCGCTCGACACTTACAGGAAGTCCTTCACGGCAGTCGCTGCCGCCGTCGATCATTTGCGCAACGCCAGCACCAGGAGCGAGGCGCTCGGCGCTTCGGCCGGTCTCGACGTCGCCGCGATCCAGGTGACGCTCGCCAACCAGTCCGGGGCGGACCATTTGCTGAACCCGCTGCGTTTGGCCGGCTCGGTCGAAGCGGTGCGTGTTGCGCTGCTTCACTACATGGCGACCCAGGCCCAAGCCGACGCCGACGATGCCGTGCTTGCCATCGGGTATGCGCAAGGCGCGATTGCCAATAGCGAGGCAGAGATCGGTGGCGCCGACGCGCCGCGTCTGAAGAACCTGGTTGCGGTGCTCAAAAAGTCGCTTGCGGATCAATCGGCGACACTCCCCGATCTCGTCGCCGCCGTCGGCGAGCTGCGCAAGAGCCAGGCCGATCTCGGCAAGGCAAGCAAAGCGATTGACGCGCAGACCGGCACGATCAGCCAGGCGCTTGGCGCGGCGCGCACGGAGCAAAGCCGGTTGACGGCGGAAGCGGTCGAGCGCACGCACAGCATGGTGATGGTGGTCGCAGGCTCCGCACTCGTCCTTGGCGCGCTGCTTGCCTGGCTGATCGGGCGCAGCGTGTCGCGACCGATCGGCCAGATGACCTTGCGCATGCAGACGCTTGCGGCCGGCGAGCTCGACCAGGCGATCCCCGGTGGCGAACGTGGCGACGAGATCGGCCATATGGCCAGTGCCGTCGAAGTGTTCCGGCAAAGTGCGCAGACCGTCCGCCGTATGGAGCAGGACGCCGCCGCGCAGCGCGCCGCGGCCGAGACCGAGCGCGCGGCGATGATGGGGGCGCTTGCCGATCGCTTCGATCGTGGCATGGAAGGCGTCATCGGCGGCGTATCGAGCCGTGCCGAAGAGATGGGACAGAGCGCGGAGAGCCTCGCCCGCGTCGCCGAGCGCGGTCGCTCGCTCGCCGAGCAGGTCGCCACGACCTCGGCTCAGGCTTCCTCCAATGTTCAGACGGTTGCGGCCGCTACGCACCAGCTCGCGGCCTCGATCAAGGAAATCTCGAGCCAGGTGGCCCGCTCCGTCTCGGTGTCCGACCAGGCCAAGGAAGAGGCGTCGCGCACCGAGGCGCTGATGCGCGCGCTGTCCAATTCGGCCGAGCGGATCGGCTCGGTGGTCCAGCTGATCCAGGCGATCGCGAGCCAAACCAACCTGCTCGCGCTCAATGCCACCATCGAATCCGCGCGTGCCGGCGAGGCCGGCAAGGGCTTTGCCGTGGTCGCCAACGAGGTGAAGAGCCTCGCGACGCAGACGGCGCGCGCCACCGAAGAGATTTCGGGCCTCGTCGCCGAGATCCAGAGCTCGACCGGCCAGTCGGTCGCGGCGATCGGCCAGATCGGCAAGACCATCGCCGCCATGACCGAGATCGGGACCACGATTGCCTCGGCGGTCGAGGAGCAGGGCGCCGCGACTGCCGAGATTGCTCGCAATGTCGAGCAGGCGGCCAACGGTACCGCGGCCGTGACCGATCAGGTCGGCTCCGTCCGCAACGTCGCGGGCGAAACCGATGCCGGCGCTGAAGCCGCGCTCGCTGCAGCCGCCGCCCTGCAGGACCAGGCCCACGCGCTCAAGCGCGACGTCGCGGAGTTTTTGCAGACGGTGCGCAAGGCAGGTTGAGCCGACCGGCGCGACGAAGCGGATTTGCGAAGCTCACTCAACCGATTCATGCAGCTGCGTTCGAGCTTGTCACTCGCAGCGCGGCTGCAGATTAAGCTGCCGCAGAAGGGGGGCCAGTCCGTCTGAACTGCAATTCTTCGTTTCGCTGACTTCCTTGGGTTTTTCGATCGGACGCGTCTGCGATCTCTTCGCATCGGCGACACCGCGGTTTTGGATCTTGTTTTTCGAAGCCGTCGGATCGTGCCAGTGACGAGGAATGAACTCGGGCAGCTTTCGTTCCGCCTTGGGTTCGGCCGGCGGCGGGGCAACAGCGATTTGGGATGTCGGTACGGCCGGCCTATCGGCCTCGACGTCGACCTTCGGCGCAATTGGTTCGGTGTGGATCGGTAGCCGATCGCCTTTGTTGCCGCTGACCGCTGGAAAATCCGACGCCATACCAACTTCGGCGACTGGTGCTGGCGCGCGGCTTGGGCCGAGCGGGGAAGCCATGCCGACTACGCACATCGTGCAAACGGCAACAATCCTGATCATGCCGGTTGGTCCCGAGCGCCGCCCGACCTGAGCGTCGCGTCGGAATCGGCCTAGAATAAGACAACAGGCTCGTTGCAAGCGTATTCGGTAGTCTAGTAGTGCGCTGGCCCATGCAAATTCCTTATTGGCTTGTCCGTCTTTTAATAAGCACCTTTTCCGCAATCCGATCGCGCTACCTCCTCGGAGAGGAACGCTTGAAAAGGGGTCGTCAAGACTCGCTGACGCGTCTTAATTTGCCCCGTGTACAGTCGCAAATTTGACGCCACTTCGTACCTAGTTCTTCCAGTTTCCCTGCTGCAATAAGTTGTAATTTCCAGCTACGGTCACCTCGGACCGGGGGGCGGGACTCATGGAAATATTTCGCGCTGAGAAGATTTGCGTTGTCGAGGACAACTCAAGCAGAACCTGCCGTATCTGTGGCGAGAAAATGAAGCTCGTACGCACAGTGGTGGACTCCGAGACCGGAGGCATCACTCACATGTTCGAATGCGGGTGCGGAAAGCGCCTCTGGGAGGATTAAGGCGCAGCTCCGCAATGGAATGAAGGACGAGCCGCTAGAGGCCTCAGCGCGAGAGCTTGCACTTCCGCGTCTCCGTGACACGGGACAAGCGGATCAGAAGGTCACCACGCCAAGACCAACCACGCCAAGAACCACAAGGCCCTCGACCGGGCCTTCGATCAGGTCTGTTCGACAGCCAGGCCAACTTCGACGATCCGAGAACACCCTGTATCTGCAACCGAGCAATCAGGTCCGCATCGCGTCGATCACGTGAGCGATGAGAACCGCCACGCTTAAGGCAACGACAAGAGTGAAGATCCAGGCGAGCAAAGCATCCACCTCCTCGCGGAGTGAATGCGCTCATTCCTGCACAGTCAAAAACCATCCTCGAGGAACCGCAATTTCCGCGTCCGGTTGAGGATTGGCGGCAACAAATGTGTCCGCTGTCGGCCTTATCGGCTGAATGCCAGAAAGAGGAGCATCGCGACCAGGCAGGCGGCGAGGGATAACAAATAAACGCCCACAACTAACCCCCGACTCATCATGCAGAGATTAGACGGCATTTTTGGCTTTCAAATGCCTTTTGCCAGTTTTTCCCAGGATGTCGCTAAGACGGCCGTGATTGATTTGCCCTACATTGGCGAGCGACGGTCCACCGGTCCACGCTGGCGGGCTTGCTACGTCCTAAGAGCGTCGACCGCGTGGGCGATGAGAATGCTCATGCTGAGTACCATCAGGCAAACAATTGCGGCTTGAAGTAACATCGGAGTGGTTTCTGTGGGGCCAAGGGTGAGCCGCTGATAAGCCGTCACATTTCGCCAGCATTTGGCCGTGGGGGCGGCGCCTTGGTGTTCATGTCGTTACAAGTCCGCAAGGTTGAAAACGCTGGCGGTCATTGCTGGCCCAGTTCTTTCGGTTCAGCGCATCGCATGATGCCAATGCGCGCAAGCATCGTCGCTCCGCCTTGCTCTGCCACCAGGAACAGGGCTTCCATCGCCGCTTGCCATTCCGGCGTGTCGTGCACTTTCTTCGGCAACGCGGCGATGTACTCGCCGGCTTCGCGCAGCGTGACGAGCTTGCGCCCGCGAACCTTGACCCGATCGTCAAATGGGCTGCCCCAGCCCCGATCCGTCATTCCTCGCGTGTCGCGCTGGGGGCGGTTTGTTGTCCACAGTGTCAATCGCGACACACAGCATCGGCGCGACTCGTCGTAGGCTTTTGCTGCGTCTTCATGGCGCTTTTCTCCCTTAACCTTGAGCCCGTCGCGAATGGCGGGCTTCATTCCGCGTGAGCGTCCCAGTTGGAATGCGTGGGGCCTGCAAAGCTCGCTGAGCAGGGGGATAGAAAATGTCGGGCCTAAGCACGGATGGGCAATGACCTGCTATCGTCTCCACATTTTGGATGAGCGCGGTGACTTGGTCGGCGCGGTGGAGTTTGAATGCGCCAACGACGCGGCGGCAAAACGGAAGGCCCAGAAGGTGTTGGCTGGCACCCCGGGGGAGCTTTGGCGACGTATTAACGGGGCTCTAGAGACTAAAACCGGAGCGGGCCCACATTGGGCTAACGACTGACGAACAGGCAATCGGATCTATTTGAAACTATGATGGCCTGTGGCCCAAGGCCGGCAGCCAGCGTTCGCTGGATGCGCTCGGCTTGCTCTTTCGTCAGATTGACCGCCAGAGCCAGATTAGTCCCGATCAATGCGGGGCCTTTACGTTGTCGATCGTAGACCATCCAACCCTGAGATGCCTGCCGCACCATAAATCTTGCCGCAGACGGTAGCTTATCGCTCATGTTCTTGCCCTCTTGTTTTTACCTGGCGCACGCATGCGTGCGCCATGGAGCAAAAAAAATCAGGCTGCCGGGCTCGAAATGGGACAGGTCCCCGCAGCGATCTGTTCTCGAACTGGGCACTGAAATCCCAGTTGGCCTCAACATGCATCGATCATGCCACAGATTTGTGACGGCAGGTTCTGGTTGCTACAGACTGTGGAACGCCCCGTCACTCGACAATTATTGGCGACCTTCGTTGAGCACGCAGCGAAGGACTGTGTGACCCCCATTGAATGGCAGCGCATTATGGTTGCTCACTACACCGATCTTGGATGGAAGAGGCTCGTCGCGAATGTGCTCGCGTCCTCCAAGGTCCTAGCCGCGCGCCACCTCAGCCGATTCTGCGCTCTCGAAAATGCCTTCGAGCGGAAGTCGATGCCAACCTTCAGCTATGATTTCGCCCCCGTATTGCGACCTGCAGTAGTATTCTTCTACGAACGTGAGATACCCGTCGTCACGCTGCAGAATTGCAATCCGCCGCTGCTGCGACTCTCCCGTGGATATAGAGACGATCTGAATTGCCTCTGACACCTTCACCAGCTCGATCTGCTGATCCTTGACTCTCAATGTGGGGGAGATGCCGCTCTCCCGAACTAGCTACGAGCGAGCCGGTAGGCGATCTCAAGTAGTTGCGTTTGCAATGTCGGTTCGTGGCACTTCGCGGACCATGTCGGTCGGCTGCCTGAATTCTGCTTGCGAGGGCAAGGCGCACGTTCGCCGGCCTCGGCAAGGGAGCTTTCAGCGGCTCTCGAAATCTAGGATCAATGGTGGGCGCACAAGGGATCGAACCTTGGACCTCTCCCGTGTGAACCACAATATGTAGATCAAGTCGGGCCGCGCGTGGCCATAGTTATGTCGAAATAATTCATTTTATTACAGTGCTTTATGTCTTTTTAAGCCCCAGTGAGCCATAAGCGGCCATACTGCATTTTGTGTGCCCCTGTTGTGCCCCCTCAGATTTTTCCCTTGGGGCACAAAAATGAGGGAGGGTTCGAGCTACGGTCTCTCGGTCCTTCCTTTTTGGGGCACACAGTGAAGCTTGGAGGGCCGGTTCTGATAGGGCGCGATTTTCCCCTCGCGGGGTACACCGGGGCACAAAAGGCGGGGAAAGAGTCATGCCAGAGCCGACCAACCAGCTAACACTCACCGATGCAGTGATCCGCAACGCCACGTTGCCACTCGGCAAGACTCAGCATTATCTCCACGACGACAAGCTGCCCGGCCTCGCCCTGCGCATGCGCGCCACCGGCGGCCGGACCTGGGTCTACCTCTTCACCAAGCCGGGGGTGAGGGGGACCCAGCGCAAGACCCTTGGCCCGTGGCCGAAGTACAATGAGAAGGCCGCGCGCAAGGCTGCCACCATCGCCGCCGGCGAGGTGGTCAAGGGCACGGACCCCAACGATGCGAAACGCGAGGCGAGGCGGCAACAGGCAACCGAGAAGCAACGCACCATCCTGGCGGACCTCATCGTCGAAGATGGTCCCTACCAGACGTCCTTGACCGGACGTCAGGTCGTCAACTGGAAGCCAGCCATGTCGGCACTGCGGCGCGGACTCAAGCAGCAGGCCGAAATCGGCGTGGGCGACTTGACGCGGCGGCAAATCATGGCGGCAGTCGACCGCGTCGCAAAGACCGGCAAGCGCGGCGCGGCCAAGGACCTGCGCAAGCACACCCACACGTTCCTCGAATGGTGCGTCGGCGAGGGCTACGTCGACCACAATGTGCTCGCTGGCTATCGCGAGCCCAAGGAAACTCGTGCGCAAAGAGTGGGACGCCGAACGAAGGGCCGCGCACTGAGCGATGAAGAAATCATCAGGGTTTGGCAAGCGTCCGGCAAGCTCGGCACCTTTGGGCTCCTGACAAGGATGTGCTTGCTCGGCGGCGCGCGCCGGAGCGAGCCGACCATCATCGAGTGGCAAAAGCACATCATGGACGACCGCATCACCTTCGATGCGGCATGGACCAAGATGGGGCTACACCACGACGTCCCGCGCACTCACCTGGTTGACGAGGTGCTCACGGCCGCAAAACATTTCCAGCGGGCAACCTCCGACTATGTCTTCCCGTCACCAAAGACCGGCGGCCAGATGTCCGGCTTCACCAAGATGGTCAACCGACTGGTCAAGGAGGCGAGCGTCGCCAAGTTCACCATGCATGACCTAAGGCGCAGCTTACGCACCATCATGTCACGCTGTGGCTATGACAACGAAATCCAGCGGCTGTGTGTTGGGCAAAAGCCAAGCGGAATCGATCAGGTCTACAATCACGACGAACAGTGGATCATCCGCAAGATGGCGTTCGAAGCGGCTCACGACTATATTGCGGAGTTGGTAGGCGCAAGACGGGTCGGCAAAATCGTGCGCCTGCAGCGGACGAATCCGCTTGACCCGATCAAGGCCGAGCTGCTCGACCGTCTACGTGAGCATTATGCGGCTGAGGCGTCTTAGTCGCCTTATCGCACTTGGCCAGATAGTCGCGCACCGCATCGACACGATAGAGCGGGCGGCCGTCGACGTAGCGCCATTTCAGCGGGTGGTTCGGATCGCGCCGCCACTGCTCCAGCGCTCCGGGTGTGCGTCGGATGACCGCGGCCGCCTCTAATGCCGTCAAATTAGAGCTGCCCGGTAGCGTATCGATATCGAAGCTCGCGGGCGGTGGCATGCCACGGTTCTTGCGATGGCGCTTCGTGGCGTCCGGCATCTTCCGACCATTTGGCGACCCTAGTGCCCCGATCTGAGCCATTTCGTCCTTGCCGCGCATGCCTCCGCCCCAAACGACTGCGGGTCTGACGCAATAAGATCGTAGGCTGCTCCAGCAAGAAAGAAATCAAGTGCGCAGGTATGGCTGCTAGGTAGCTGTGGCGTACAAATAGGACGAACCGACCCGGCGTTGTCGGCAACACAACGGGTCGCGGTGCGTGGGTGCAGGCCGATGCATTTGTGCACGCACAGATCGAAGCTCACGAGCGGCGCAAAGAAGGCAACGCCATGAACACGCTCACCATCACAAAGCATGCGGCGACGCGCATGCCGTAGCGCGGCATCATGCCAAGAGACGCTGATCTGATCGTCCTAATGGGCACTCAACTCGATGACGGCTATCTCGTCTAGGAGGGAGGCTACCGGGAGGCCGAGCACCGCTTGAAGAAGGTCCTGCACAGCTTCCGCCGTCTCGTCGGCAAGCGGCTCGTCGTGAAGGATGGCACCATCATGACGGCCTACCAGCTCTTAAAGAGAAACGCCCGCGCCCGCTTCGCCAAGAGCGGAACGGCGATCATTGACTAAGAGACAAGGAATGAGAGGCTGCACATACAAGCGCAGCCTCAGCAAGAGTTGGATCACTTGCGGGCTTCTGTCCGCGGGCAAGGTGATTGAGGATGCGCAATGCCGTGTACATGGCGTAATGCCGACGGCCTTTCCAGGCCCGATGGTCACGGTCATCCGAATAAGGGTAGGTGTTGCTGATCGGCTCCTTTTTTCCTCCCTTTCCATATGCCGGACAATGGCGCCTGCGTATGCCTTCATTTCATGAGGCGTCTCCGGCTTCAGGCTGCATATCTTCTCAAACGCACGGGCGGTGGCGCGTCCGGCCTCGTAGGCTGCAATTGCGGCCTTCGTGATGCCCACGCGTTTGCGCGCAAGTGCATGGGCAGGTCTGGCTTCATCGAGCGCCCGGCTGAGTTTCGGCCACTCGCTATCATGCTGAGTACCAAAACACATATGCCAGTCGGCAAGGCAGCGAACGAAGATCGGTTTGCAGTCCCGGATGCCTGCGGCGACCGCCGGGCGTACGTCCTCCAACTCCGGATGCTCCTCCACCAGTCTGCTCAAGGGCCTGCCGCGCTCTGGCCTCCGCGCGTACAGCGAGCCGATATTCTGAGACGGCTTCAGCGATAGCGCTGGTTCGCCGAGAACCATGCCGGATCGAGAGTTCGGCCGAGATATGGGCTGCAGAGCCTGGCGCAAGCAGCCGCAGTACGTCGCGAGCGAGTTCCTTCTGGATTTCCGCGGAGAAGCCTTCTCCGTAACCATCGAGAAGCTGAGCCGCGTTGGCCTTGGCGAGGAGGCCTGCCACTGTCGTCGGCCTTGATTTGGTCAGTTTCCCGGCAAGCACATTAAGCTCACAAAGAGCAGCATAGGCGCTCTCTGAAAGTCCGTCGCGCTCCAGCAAGTTCCGCGCCACGCCGCTCAGGCGCACGCGCTTTTCGGTGTCCTGCACCTCTCTCGCGAGGCGCACTGCCTTGTCATCCGTCGGTACGATCAGCGCCGCATCAACGATTGGCAGAGTGACGAGCTTGTTCATGACGATCTCCGTACACCACATTGGCACAGCCGGCCCGGAATGGGCCGGTCCGCGTTGATCCCAGCGTGACGTGTCAATCTGTTGGGGAAGGGGCCAAGGAGCGGCCTTCCGTAACAACGGCTCAAGCCATGCCGAGCCCGACCGGTCACGGCTTGGCGTTCAAGCCCCTTGCCAGCTGGGGTGCCGAAGGCAGGGCTTGAACGGCAGGACGTGAATTGGACCTTGCGTGAGGGATTGCGGCCCGAAGGGGGAGACGAGGTTGGTTTTGGCTCACCCCAATACTGCGCAGCTCGCCGCTGCTCCGGGAAGGACTCGCACACAACTGGTCAGGTCGGACCGGTCAGGCGTTATTCCGCAGAGGGTCCGGATGAGCTATAGGGGAGCTTGCTATAGCTCACTTAAGACGCCAATATGAGTTATAGAGAGGAGCCCTATAACTCATGGCCTGGAACTGGGAGGAGCCGACCTGGCCCCGCTTTACCTATGACGCGACCGCCCTAGAGCCGCTGGAGGCGGAATTCCTGCTACGCTCAGGGGAGTTCATCGGCGCGTTCAAGCATGTCAGCCCGGACGACCAGGAGAACCTGCGCATCGAACTCATCAGCGATGAGGCCTTGAAGACCTCAGAAATCGAGGGCGAAATCCTCAACCGTGACAGCGTTCAGTCATCGTTGCGGCACCAGTTCGGCCTCGGCGAGCAGCAAGCCGGCGTGCCTCCTGCCGAGCGCGGCATCGCGCAAATGATGGTCGACCTGTACCTCAACTTCTCGAAGCCCCTGGCCGACGAGACCATGTTCGGGTGGCACGGCATGTTGATGAGCGGAGACCGCACCATCAAGACGATCGGGGCTTACCGCACTCATCCCGAACCCATGCAGGTGGTCTCCGGGGCCGTCGGTCAGCGCAAGGCTCACTTTGAGGCGCCGCCTTCCGAAACCATGACGAAACAGATGGCCGCCTTTGTCGAGTGGTTCAACGACACCGGACCCGACGGCGCTCACCCGTTGCCGGCGATCACGCGCTCCGCCATCGCTCATTTGTACTTCGTCAGCATTCATCCCTTTGAGGACGGAAACGGCAGAATTGCACGTGCGCTCGCAGAAAAGTCGCTGGCGCAAAATCTCGGCCAGCCAACGCTCATCGCGTTGGCCCATACGATCGAACGCAAGAGGAAAGCCTATTACGAGGCTCTTGAACACAACAACAAGGACATGGAGACAACCGATTGGCTGATGTACTTCGGTAACACAGTCCTCGAAGCGCAGGAGAACACCAATAAGCGCGTCGACTTCTATATTGCGAAGACGAAGCTCTATGAGCGTCTGCGCGGGCAATTCAACGCCCGCCAGGAGAAGGCCATTGCCCGCATGTTCAAAGAGGGCATCGATGGATTCAAGGGCGGCTTGAGCGCCGAAAACTACATCAGCATCACCAAGGCTCCTCGCGCAACGGCGACACGTGACCTTCAGGACCTGGTCGCGAAAGGTGCTCTCACCCGAACTGGTGAACTCAGACACACGCGCTACCACTTGAAGCTGGATGATGAAGGCCCGGCGCAATGAGCTTCGCTTACGGCGCTTCGACGATGGCCGTCATCTTCTCGAACGAGGCGGACCGGCCATCTCGAATCGCTGAATGGATTTCAGCAAGTGTTGCGTCCTCGCTCAATCTCAGGCGATCGATCGGGCATCTGGCCGAGATAGCGAATGACCTCTTCGCGCGAGAAATCGTGGCTGCATGGATCAGCCGGATTGCGTACCAACGTGTCGCCGGGTCCGAGGTTGACGAAGTAATAGGCGCCGTTTAATTGGCGATAGAGACGCAAATTGCGCGCCTTGGCGTAGGCGTTCAGCGGTGCGTCGGCTTCATCTTGTGCAAGCGCTTCTGCGGTCGGAGGTGCCGTCGGTTGCGGAGAAGCTGCAAAATTGGAGAATTCGGTGGGTAGCGGCGGAGGCACCGATGACGCTTCAACGTCGGCTTAAATCCTGGCGCAGCGAGCAAGCGAACGGGTTATTGTTCGTTCCTGCGGAGAAAGCGCTGCTGAGGCACGAGGGCACAACAACCCAATGATGTGCCAGGTGCCAGCGGAGGAGGCCGGGCGCACCGAAACCCCGGCCATCTCCGCCATCCTCGATTTGCGCGCCGCCGGCCTGTCGCCGCGCGGGATCGTGCCGCGGATCGGCATGAGCGTGAGGACGGTCGAACGGTGGCTTGATGCGGGCGGTGAGCCTGAGCACCGGCGGCCACCCGCGGACTCTGTCCTCATTGATCCTTTTCGAGATTATCTGGAAAAGCGCTGGGAGGAAGGTGAACGGCACGGTTTGCAATTGTGGACCGAAATCAAGCTCCGCAGCTTTGAAGGCAGCAAAGCGACCGTCTACCGGTGGACTGCTGCCCGCCAGCAGGGTTCATCGACGGCTGCGCCAAATGTGCGGTGGCGACTGCCCTCGCGCCGCAACTGTGCATGGCTCCCGAGCAAAGAGCCTACATCGCTCGATGAGCAGACCGAGCGGTTCCTTCATCATCTCTATGAGAATGCGCCGGAGCTTTCGAATGCCGGTGAGCTCGCTCGACGGCTTGCGGCATTGATACGGGGCGACGATGACGCGGGTCTCGATCAATGGATCGAGGATGCTTCGACCAGCGAACTGGCCTCGCTTGCACAAGGCATCGGCTGCGACATTGCAGCTGTCCGCGCAGCCATCACCCAACCATGGAGCACCAGCCCCGTCGAGGGACAGATCAATCGTCCCAAGACGATCAAGCGCCAAATGTATGGGCGTTCAGGATATGCACTGCTCAGAAACAAGCTACTTGCAGCCGCCTGACGATGCATGATGCGCACGATGAAAAGCAAAAGGGACCTGCACCAAATATGCGGAAGAACCCCTGTTTGTCGCTCCATACTATCGGTAGCAATATCTAAAAAGGATACCTCTGCCAGTGAAATAGTGCGACGTGGGGCCGGCCAACCCGGCAATAGAGCTAGATAGCGACCAGCTCAGCGAGCTTGGCTGCGACGCCCGCCATTGTCTCTTCTGCAGTGTCGAGGCCGGTTCGCGAGGCGAGCATAGGGCTGACTTCCCGGAGAGCTTCATACGTCGTCTGATGCACAACGGGAACGAGACGCGCACCAGCGAGGAGTACCGAAAGTTCTTTGTCGGCGATGCCTTCTTTTGGGAGGCGTTGCAGCAACGCAGGGGTCACCAATACGATCCCAATCCGCGAGTTCGCTAGACCCTTGTCGATGGCGCGGAGTAATGGCACGCCGAGGCCAATGTCCTTTTCGCTGAACCATACTTTGACACCACGTGCCTCAAGCAGATCGTGCAATTGTTTGGCTGCCCCCTGCCGGTCGTCCCACGCATGGCAAAGAAAGACGTCCCGAAGGTCAAGGGATGCTTGCTTCTCGACGGCCTCGCGGACCGGCGTGAGCTCCCGCACCTCGGTCGGCGTGTACATCACGGACGAACCGGGTCGCGACCATCTCGCCCTTACGCGGCTGCCAGACCCGCCGCCGCTGCTTCGGCCGCCCCCGCTGCTCCCCGACGAGGAGTAGGACGGTGTGTAGGTCGGGGAAAAGGATGGCGTATAGGACGGGGACGACCTGAAGCCGCGATAGCGGCCACGGCATGCAGGGCAGTTCGCTGCAGCGCTCGCTGACCGATGGCCTTCTACTGGTGCTGTGCATCTAGCCATTTTCCACCATTCTCGATCATTTGGTTGATAGGGTTCACGATCTAGGTCGCGAGAGCACCAGGCTCTTCAGTTTTCTTCTTGCGAGTGCGCGGTTTGGCGGCCGCCGGCGGCGACTTCCGAAGTTCTGCCGATTCCGAGCTTAGCAGTAGCTGGCGCGCGTAGATGCGGGACGCCTCTTCGACGGCCGAAGGGGTTGAGAAGATCGTCAAATAGGCTGCGTGCAGGAACGCGATCACAAAAACGGGCAGCAGATCAAGTGGGCCTTGCTGAAGCCACAGGTAGGCGGCGCTGCCGATGACGATCAGGACGTTCAGGATCAAGGCCGGCCATTTGAGCGCAAACAGATTGCGCCGGTAGCCATAAGTGATGTTTTCGTTGAACAGAATGTCGAACTTCTTCTTGCTGCGCGTATTCTCGCGCAGCCAATTGCCGGCGCGCATGTAAAAGTCGTCCGCGGCTTCAGGGGCGGCGACCTCCTGTTCTGCTGCCGGCGCTGGCTCTGCCAGCTTTTCGGCCACGAACGTATGCATCCTGGCTTTGGTCGCTGCGTCAAACGTCGTGTCGCGGTGTCGCAGCATCGTGACGCTTGGCAGGCCGCCCATCTGCTCGATCAGGCGCGGCTCTATGGCCTTGCCTCTCCTTCTGGCGACGTCGGCGAACACCATCAGCAGCACGGCCAGGGCGGTGCCTGCAATGGCCTGCACCAACATCACCTCCTTGCTCGCAATCACCGCCCAGACCAACGCGATGGCAGGGGCTGCTGCGATGACTGCCGGGAAGAGACGGGCGTAGAGGGTATACTTGTCGAACTTCGGGAGCACTTTAATCATCGTCTTCGACGTCTGAGGTGAACGGAATGACGTCAGCGTCCTTCATACCGCGCCGGTTGTCGTATCCGTAGGTGAAGTTGATCCAGCCATCGTGCGTGGCGTAGACGTGGTAGCCGCGGCGCGTGAAGGAATTGACGACCTTCTTGCGCGGGTAAATGTCGGCATTCTTCCCTACCGACGCGATGGCGCTCCCCTGATTGTCGGCGGGGTATTTGCCAAGCCAGCGATTGAGCACCGCGGGCGTCACGTTGCGGCGGCTGCCGTGGTGAGGAATCTGCACCAGCGTAGGCTGGATCAGCAGGCTGATCTGCTCGGCGTAGTCGGCCGCCTCAGCGAGTCCTTCGGGGCCGACATCGGCAGTGAGCAGCACGCGCTTGTTGCCGAAGGAAGCCCACTGCACCACCGAGGTCTCGTTGGAGGCCGAGGTAGCCGGCGGGTTGTTGTCGAGATCGGGGATCAGCGCGACGTAGCGTGCGCGACTGGGTGCGAGAACCGTGAACGCGCCGATCTGCGAGCCTTGCAATGGCGCCTTGATTGCGATGCCGCGCCTGTTGGCGATCTTCTCCATCTCGACCAAGTACGGATGCATCTCGCGCATCTTCTTGATGAGCCCCTCGCGAGTGTAGGCGCCGTGGAATTTGTCGATGACTTCATCGACGTAATCCCAGGGCTTGTTCATCCAGAGGGTCGAAATGGTGAACGTCTCGTGTTCCAGCACCTTGATGAGGCCCGGGGCATGGTCGTTATCGGCGTGCGAAAGGACCACGTTGGCGATCTTGGCGTCTTTAGCGTGAAACTTCTCGATGTGCTCGATGATCTGGTCGCCGGTGTCGGTGAAGCCGCCATCGACAACGTTCAGCCAAAATCCGCTTTCCTTGGTCTCGCCCCACTTCACAATGATGGCGTCACCGCTGCTATCACCGGGACGGAGAAAATCAATCTCGTAGGGCAAGGCGCACTCCTTCGTCCGGCCGCTCGGTTAAGGCGCTGGTCGGCCTGCCGCTCGAGCTCTTCTATGAGAGCGGAGAATAGGCCTAAATGCGCCGCGCCGCTGGGCCCTCGAGCGTCGGGCTCAGCGTCACGCGCCGCTTCGCAATGCAAACGTCGCGAGAGCGATTTTCCAATTGAAGGTCGCGGCGTTGCAAGAAGATTGAAAACTACCAGAGCCGCGTGAATATATCCGCGCCCTTCAACTTGCTAGGCTTACCTTTCTTATCAACGTAGAACAGCGTCCAAGACGTTGGCATGTGAGACCCCTGAATTTTTCCAACCCAGCGGGTAAAGGAATTGCACTGGGCAAAAGTAACAACAAAATACAAGCCGGTTGGACTAAAGGCTCCCGATGCAGGATAAGGGAGACCCTGGCAAGCAAACCCTTGAGCATGGTTTGTGAAAATCCCTTGTATTGCGCCGCTATTGGCGGACCAAATCAGCAGTTCCGAACCTCGTTCATTTTTCCAGTATGAGGGAGCAGGAAGCCCCTGCGCCATGGCCTCGGCGGAAAGCAAGAAGGATTGGGCGAGCAGCAAAAGTCCCAGAAGTTTCTTCATATCGAAGCCCTAAAAGAGTCGCTTAAAGATCATCAAGTTTGGTACAACTTGGCGTGACGATCGCTGCTCTTATCTCGCATTCGGCAACGGAATGCGGCGCATATGCGCCAAGTCGCGCTGGATCGCGACGCAGTCGAAGTCCGTCGAGCCCGCCGCACCTCCCCCGCATCGGTTCCTGGCGGCCGCGTGCCGAGCCCGCTGCTCGGTTTTTTACTGGCGTCTGCGCAGGATCATCTTTGTGATCGGATCGGGGCTGGAGAATTGCATCGCCCCGCGCGTATTGACGAGAAACCGCTTGTGGGCGTCTGCTGCGGTTGAGCTAGGTCGAGCACTCGTCGAGGGCGAGCAGATTGTCAGTCCAGACACCATCTGCGTGGGTCTGAATGAATTTGCGTCCCACGGGCTTTTTCGCACGGCAACCCAGGCGGTTGAATTACCATCTTGCGTGTAGAACCTGTGTTGCTTGTTCTCGATAAAGCGGACAACGTTTTCCACCTTGTCCTGCCATCTTCCTCCTTCGGGCTTGGGCCCACCGACATCCGTGATGTGCTCATGCCGACTCATCCGATTAGGCTTGTGAACACAATCAATGCGGTAAGTGGCCATTGCCTACTTTCCATACGATTTTTGAGCGAGCGAGGATCCTGCTATTTCCGGTGATAAAGACCTACGTCGCTAAGGTCCGGAGCAGGCACAATTGTTTGCCTTGCGCGGGGCCCTTGCCGATGCGCCGCGCACTTCCGGCGGACAGCCATTCAGGCGACACGCAGCAATATCGAGAGCGTGTGATGGTCTTGGGTTTTCCCTCGTCATTGGAAGTCTGGTCAGGCCGACAATCTCGTGCAATGCAGATCCCTGCAACGGGCCCCATCAGCTCGGGCGAGAACAGATAGGTGTACCGTCATTCAATGTCACTCCCGCCCTCGGATGCACCTGCATTCCGTCGCGAGTGCCTTCGGCGCGGCCTGTTCGAGTTTGAATCCGCTAACACGTACAGGATGCAGATTTCCGGCAAAATCGTCCCTCTTGCCGCCAGCAATTGTTATCGAATCAGGATGCGCAGCATTGATCCGAAGCTGTTGTCATGCCGAAGTCAGCCCACGACGGGCGCCAAGGTCGCGGCGCTCGCCGCGCTTGTCGGTAGCAATGATGAGATGTTTCCGGCCGTCGAATTCATGTTCAAGACTCCTCCGCCAATTGGCGAAGCCGAGCTCGAGAGACCGACTGACCGAATCCTGGTTCGACCTCTTGCTTTACACGGGGAGAAGCGCAACGAATCATAGAAGTTGGCTTGCGGGGCATAAGCAACCATGGGTAATGATCTGGTGGTTTGCTTACCACCGGTGAAAAATGGCTCAATCCCGCATCCTCGCTGTTTGCGTCGCGGCGCTGACAACTGCCCTTCTCTCTTCGCCAGCGAGAGTGCAGCAGGCTCAACCGGCCCAAGGCGACGGGCAGAACCCTTCGGCGACGCAATCGACATCTGGCGAGCCGCGATCCGATCCTTCGGTTCAAAAGTCAGCGCAGTCGACGGGGGCCGGCGCCCCTGCGAGCGTTCAGGCATCGCCAAGCGATCCTCAGAAGCAGTGCGTAAAACCCGGAGAGTTCGCCATCGAGCTTCGATCTGGTCGCAATCCGGTAGGCGCACCAATCGTGCTGGCCACGAACTTCTTGCCCACGAACCAGCGCGTTGACGTCGGCGTGCGCGCGCCGTTCGTCGATGGCGTCCGTTATTTCGCCGGGATCGACTACGGAGACGAAACCTATCTGTTCAAGAGGCAGGACGTCGTCACGCACCGCGCGACGGAATCGGACACGCTGGTAAAGAAGCATCTGCTTGAGCCCGACCAGACCATCGTCACACTAAACATGGGAGACGATCTGGCTTGGTTTTGGAACAGGTCGATCTTTATCTTTACACCTGCAACAGTCCGGTCGGGCAGTCTCCATGGCGAGTCTCGTCCGTAAGCGTCCGCCTCAGTCCCTATTGGTTCAGCATCGGTGCTGTTCTTCTCGAGGTGCTGGTTCTCTACATCTGGATAGCCTTCGCGCTCCGCAAGAAGGATCACACGTTGGGATCCTTCTTCCGCGCGTTGAACCCCGCACAGGTCTCGGCGGGGACGGATGGAAAAGGAAGCCTTTCGACCTTCCAGACGCTGGCCTTCTCCCTGGCGGTTGCCGCTCTGATCACGTTGCTGCTGCTTCAGACTGGGACGTTGGTCGATCTCTCGGGATCGATCCTGACGCTGCTGGGCATCAGCGGGGTCGGCGCCACCATAGCCAAGGGCACTGATAGCCAACGCAACACGCTGTCGGCGGAAAACCGGGCATGGCTACTGCGACGCAATTGGCTTCCGATGGCCAAGACGATCGTCGACCCGTCGAACGCGACCTGGCGTGACTTCTTCTCCACCGATGGCGTCTTCGATGTATATCGCTATCAGAGTTTCATTTTCGGATTGGTCGTGATCGGAGGCCTGATCGCCGCGGGCGTGAATCAGCTTTCGACGTTCGTTGTTCCGGACACGATCCTGGGTATCGTTGGACTTAGCCAACTCGTCTACATCGGCGGCAAGCTGGTGACGCCGACCAACATTTCCGACCTCAATGCGGCTATTTCCGGTCTCCGTTCCGATGAGCAGAAACTGAAGGCTGCCGCGGTGGCCGCCAAGCAGGGGCAGGTGATGAGCCTGGCAGAGGCGATCCCGCTGGTTGGCCAAAGTACGTACGATGCGTACCGTCAGAAGGCGAGGGACGTCGCTGCCATCTTCACCGATGCGACCGGCATCATCGTCGCAGATGCCACGCTCGAGCCTCTCGTCACGTGATAAAGGGGACTGAAATGACTAAGAACATCCTGGTGTTCGCGGATGGCACGGGCAACGAAGGCGGTCTCCTGCCGGACGAGAGTCGCACAAACGTCTACAAACTTTATCGGGCAACGCGCACGGGGCCTGAATCGATGATCGACCCGAGCAAGCAGTTAGCGCTCTACATTCCCGGTATTGGGACGCCGATGCCTGGACATAACAACAGCTGGAATGGGCTGAAAGAGACGGTCCAGCAGATGTTCGGATTCGGAATTACGAAGAAGATAATCGATTGCTACGTCGCAATCGTCGGCGTCTGGGCGCCGGAAGACCGCATCTACCTATTTGGTTTCAGCCGCGGCGCCTACACCGCCAGGTGCCTCGCGCATGTGCTCGAGCTCTGCGGTATTCCGACGAAGGAGCGGAATGGCCAGCCGATTAGTCTGGATCCGAATTCGTTGAGGAAAGTCGCCAAGGACGCGGTGTCCTCCATCTACTGGCTTGGAATGCCCAGGGAAGGCGCGGAGGCGGAAAAGAGAGCAGCCCAGTTTCGCGATGCCTACTGTTCACAGGTCGGGCGCGGGGCAGGGGCTTCCGCCTATTTCATCGGGATTTGGGACGCGGTCGCCGCGATTGGCTGGCAACGCTTCTTTCCCGACTGGGCTTACGATCGGCATTTTCCATCCGACATCCAATACGCGCGGCATCTGCAATCAATCGATGAAGGCCGAAAGGACTTCAAGCGGGTACCCTGGGGCGGAAGCGGTACCGTAAAGTGGCCGGAAAGGCAGGGTGAGCCGGAGCAATTCGACCAGATCTGGTTTGCCGGCAATCATGCCGATATCGGCGGAAGCTATCCCGAGAACGAGTCGCGCCTGTCGGACATCACGCTGGCTTGGATGGCGGAATTCATCACCGAGAAGATTCCGGAGGCAGGTCGAGTCATCGTCGACAGGAACTTGCTACGATTATATCCGTCGGCCGATGGCATGATGCACGACGAATGTATGGTGGGAATGGGCGGGACTGCTCTTAGATGGGCGAAGGCGGTTCGGGAGGTGCCCGATACGGCGCAACTTCACTCCTCCGTCTACGAGCGGCTGGCAATGAAGTCGGTGCGCAATTTCACGAGCTTCGGGCCCTACCGACCTGTCGCGTTGCAAAAACATCTCAAAGCAAAGAAATACTTCGAAGCGCCAAACAGCGGCGGCAATGACGCGATCGAATCCGGCTCCGCGGACAAACTCAGCGCCGCGCCCTTGAGCTCGCCGCCGGTTGCGGGAAGTTGACTGCTGGTCGACATAGGGCGGATGGCAAAGAAATGAGCAGTCTTAAGCCCACCAATTTCCTGAACGGCGATCCCCGATCTAAGGAGTCAGTTCTGGGGGGCATCATCGGAGGCCCCCATCGAGCCACCCGGTTCGGTCGATGAATTCGATCCGTCAAATAGAAAAGGCCGAGAAGTGTGTTCGACAACAGGTTCGCCAAGGCAAACACGTACATGCACCAGAAAACCCGGAAGATGGTCGGTCGCCAACTCGGAGCCGCTTCAGATAACCAATATTTATCGGTGATGAGATAGACGTAACCGACCACGTAGAGCACCAGTGTCAGGAAGGCCATATAACCAAACAAGAACGATAGAAAGCGGCGACGGCTCAGATTCTCGAAATAGGTTTCCGTGTTGACCGTGTGCTCGAGCCGAACAGGCGGTTCGCCAGGCATCGGGTCATCCATCTCCTGTTTGCCGAAAGTCGCTACCGCCGCGAGCGCCGCAATGAAAAACCCTGTGAGTACCCCCAGGAAGCTACTTTGCTTTTCGCGCGAGAGGTCGGAGGCTGACCACCGATCAACCACTGAAAACCCGCCAACAAACGGCGACAAAGCTGGTCAATTACGAGCAAAATTCATTGTTTTTGTTGATTTTTTCGTCTGCTATTTTCGTTTGGACACGCAGGGGACCCCCCTCAGATCGCAACTTGAATCGAATGCCGGTATCGGTGGTTGCGCCTCCCCGCAACCACCCATTCTAGCGGCGCAGGCGACCTGGATGGAGCGCCTTTAAGTGACTCAAGCAAGCGCGCCTCCCTTGATCGGCGTCACCTTCTTGGGATCGAGCCAGTGGTCGATCCGATCAGCCCAGTGCTGCATCAGCTTCGTGCGCGAGCCGATCAGCGCGAGCGGTCCGTGCTTTTTGTAGAGACCTTCCACAGTAGAGTTATCGAGATGCGCAAGCTGCAGCTCGACGACATCGCCATCCCATGCTTTGGCGTCCTTGATCTCTTCGTGGTGAGACAGGGTCGAGAACGTGGTCCGGAATCCGTGGGCACAGTGATCGGTCTTGGTGTCAATCCCAAGCAGCCGCAAGCGCTTATTGAGCGTATTGTTTGATAGCGGAGCGTCCTTTGAGCAGGAAAACGCATACCGGCGATGGCCGGTCAGCTTCTGAACGCTGCGCAGAATTGCGAGTGCCTGCCGTGACAAAGGCACGACATGGTCCCAACCAGTCTTCATCTTGGCGGCTGGAATAGTCCAGCGTTCGGCATCCCAATCGACCTCGCTCCACTCCATTTCATTGACCATGCCGGGGCGGGGAATGGTCAGCGCATCGAAGCGCAAGGCAAGGCCGACAACGTCGCCAAACCTCGCTCTCGTCCATGGTGCACTGATGAGCTTGAAGACGCGCGTCACGTCACGTGGTTCGGTGACGCCGGGACGCGGCGTCGAAATGTTGGCAATCATCTGTCCCTTCAGGTTGCGAAATGGATTGTGGCCGTCGCCTTCCACATCGGCATAGTCGCAGATTTGCTCACCGATGCTGCGCACGCGGTCGCGCGTTTCCAACTTTCCCTCGACTTCGTATGAACGCATGAAAGCGAGCACGTCTGGACGCTTGATGTCTTGCCTACACAACTTGCCGAAGCGAGCCTTGACGTAGCCGACGCGCAGCTCGAGCACCTCGATCGTCTTGGGGTCGCGCACCGCGACAATTCTGCCGCGTTTGACTTTCTCCACCTTCTTCTTCGCGAGCCACTCGTCGGCCCATTGCCCGAAGGGCCGGGCGGCCGACTGCCTATGCTTGTCGAGCTGCTTTTCGGTGCTTGGGTCTTTGCCTTCCTTGAGCAGGTCTTTGGCTTTGTCACGTTCGCGACGCGCGTCGGCGAGTGAGAACGTGCCGCCCTTGCCGTTGCCGTAAGGGCCGATGGAGTACGTTTTCTGCCGACCATGGAATCGGTAGCCCATTCGCCAGAGCTTGGAGGCAGCGTTGCCGGGATTGTTCTCGTCCGGCGTGACGAAGAGATAGAGACCACCACCGGTCGCGTCGGAAATCTTGGCGGGACTCCACGCGCCTTTGTCGCATTTGGGTCGGGCGGCTCGACAGTCGACGTCGGTCTTGAGAGCTGGCCCCGGTTGTTTGGACAGCGCCCCGCGAAAATTAAGTGGATTCCTGCCGGGTTATGCTGAAGGCGGGGCTTTACGATTTTGCTGTGGCGTCGGGAGGGCGTAAGCCCGACCAGAGCCGCAGCAAAATCGTTGGCGACGATCATGCGGCCGTCACCATCGTTTGCGCGCCGAAGTAAGCCTCGTCGGGCGTGCGTTCGTCAAGGCTCGAGTGAGGACGTCCTCGGTTGTAGAACGCCAGATATTTGGAAATCGATGCTCGCGCCTCGAGCACGCTGTCGTAAGCACGCAGATAGACTTCCTCGTATTTGACAGTGCGCCACAGCCGCTCGACGAACACGTTGTCGCGCCAGGCACCCTTGCCGTCCATGCTGATGGCGATGTTCGCGTCCAGCAGCACGCCGGTGAAGTCGAGGCTGGTGAACTGGCTACCCTGATCCGTGTTGAAGATCTCGGGCCTGCCGTGCTTCGCCAACGCCTCCTGGAGCGCTTCGACGCAGAATATCGTCTCCATCGTGATCGATACGCGATGGACCAACACCCGTCGGCTGAACACATCGACGACCGCCGCGAGGTAGACGAATCCACGTCGCATCGGAATGTAGCTGATGTCCATTGCCCAGACCTGGTTCGGCCGCTCGATCTTCAATCCGCGCAATAGGTACGGGTAGATCTTGTGGCCCGGTGCGGGCTTGCTCGTGTTCGGACGGCGATAGATCGCCTCGATCCCCATGCGCTTCATCAGCGTCGCGACGTGGCGGCGGCCAATCTGCATGCCCTCACGCTGCAACAGCGATCGCAGCATGCGCGCCCCTGCGAAGGGATAATCGAGGTGCAGCTCATCGAGCCGGCGCATCAAGACAAGGTCCTCGGCCGAAACCGGCCGAGGTTCATAGTAAACCGTACTGCGGGCAAGGTTCAGGACCTTCGCCTGGCGCACGACAGACAGATCATGGTCGCGGTCGATCATCGCTTTGCGCTCAGCAGGCCCGCCTTGGTGAGCGCGCCGGACAAAAAATCGTTCTCCAACGCAAGCTCGCCGATCTTGGCATGTAACGCCTTCAAATCGACCGGCGCCTCGGCCGGTCCGTTGTCCTGCCCAAACACTCCGGCGGCGCCTTCCAGGAGTTGGGTCTTCCAGGTCGTGATCTGGTTCGGATGGACATCAAACAATTGCGCCAGCTCGGCCAACGTCTTCTCCCCCTTCACGGCCGCCAAAGCCACCTTTGCCTTGAATGCCGGAGAATGCGTCCGGCGACTCCTCTTCGTCATCTTCGCTCCTGATTCGCGGCAAGAAGCCTCGCCGCTCTCAGGCAGAAAATCCACTCAAGCTACTGTCCGAATTTGCGGAGCCAGCTCTCTTGATCTGTTTCGGGGTGGCGCTCGTGCCATCGTTCTTGCCGGCCATCTGCTCATTCCCTTCGTTCGGAAATAGCGAAAGTCACCGTGAACGTTTGTTCTCCCGATACCAACAAAAATACCAACAAATCCGGCGGCTGGGATCGGATGAGAACAAACGGTGACGAACACCGATGTACGCGGAAATGCCTGTTTTTCAAGGGTTTCCGAGCACTGCGCGGACGGTTGCGGACGCTTTAGAACTGGCTTGAACAGCCTAGTTGGTGCCCCTGGCCGGAATCGAACCAGCACTCCTTGCGGAACTCGATTTTGAGTCGAGCGCGTCTACCAGTTCCGCCACAGGGGCCCTCGGTCGGCCCGTGGCTGGGCGTCGCGAAGCCGGCGGACTATAGCCATGGAAAAGGCGGGGTCAACCCGCGCCAAAGTGATGTTCGGTGTTCTCGACAGGTCCGTCGGCGAAGGCTAGAGGCTAGACTTGCCCCTTCACCCCTGAGGCCGTCGTGACGACGAATAGTGCTGCAATACCAGCGTCCCGCCCGGCCGCCGCCAATCCGGCGCTCACGGCCTCGGCGGCCGTCACCCTGATTGCGGCCGCGACGATCGCGGGCGCGTGGTTCTTCCAGCTCGTGCTGGAGATCCTGCCCTGTCCCCTGTGTCTGGAGCAGCGCTACGCCTATTACCTGGCGATCCCGCTCGGCGCGCTTACGGCGCTTGCCGCGAGAGGTGGCGCGCCGCGGCTGCTGCTGCTGGCCGGGCTCGCTTTGCTCGCGCTGGCGACACTGGCTAATGCCGGCCTCGGCACCTATCACGCCGGCGTCGAATGGGGTTTTTGGAAGGGCCCGACCGATTGCTCCGGTCCCGTCGTCAATCTCGGCTCGGCCTCCGATCTGTTGTCGCGGCTCGATACGGTGAAGGTGATCCGCTGTGACGAGGTGCAATGGCGCTTCCTCGGCCTCTCGCTCGCCGGCTACAACGTGCTGATCTCGCTCGCGATGGCGGCGATCGCCGCATGGGGATTTGTGACGACGGCGAAGCGCAGCTAGCTGCGTAGGGTTGGCAAAGGCGCGCAAGCGCCGTGCCCACCATATTTCCACGATTGCGACAGAAGAGGTGGGAACGCTTCGCTTTGCTGCCCACCCTACGGCACCGTGAATCCGTCAATCGTCCACATCGTCCTGCGTGCGTCCGAACAGGTGCACGATTCCCGGGGTTGCGATGGTCACGAACACGAAGCGTGACAGATGATGCGCGCCGACGAAGATCGGGTCGATGTGCAGGGTCAGCGCCAGCGCCAGCATCGCGTCCATCGCGCCCGGCGCGAACGCGACGATGACGTCGGAAAACTTCACATGGGTCGTCAGCACGACGATCGCGACGAAGATGCCGGAGATCGCAATCGCGATCGCGAACGACCCGAGCGCCGCGTTGATGTGGCCGGCCAGGGTCTTGATTTTCATCCGCGCAAAACGGCTGCCGATCAGCGCGCCGATGCCGACCAGCGCTACGCCCCGCATCCAGTTCGGCAGGCCGCCTTCGATCCAACCCGCCCCGTGCAGCACGCTGGAGGCGATCATCGCGCCGAACATCCAGCTCGCGGGGAATTTGGCGAGCCGCAACAGCAGCGATAGCGCGAGCGAAGCGACGACGAGGATCAGGAGCTCGAACGGCGAGGCGATCGTGGTCGTCAGCGACGGCGCCGCCGAGGGCGCCACACCAGCAATCGCCAAGACCATCGGCAACGCTGCGGTGAGGATGATCACGCGCATGGTCTGCACCACCGCGATCCCCGGCAGGTCGGCGCCGCGCTCGACCGCAAGAATCGTGATCTGCGACAGCGCGCCGGGGCTTCCGGCGAGAAAAGCCGAGGTGCGGTCCCAGCCATGGATGCGTTGCAGGTAATAGCTCGAGCCGAAGGTCGAGCAGAAGGTCGCAAGCGCGAGCAGTCCGATCGTCAGCGGATAGGCGCTGACCTGCTGGATCAGATGACGCGAGACGACGGACCCCAGCGAGATGCCGAGCAGCACAAGCACGGTCTGCGTCAGGATCGGCGGCACCGCGAGCGGGCGGCCGGCGATCGCGGCGATCCCGACCGAGATCATGGCGCCGGAGATCAGTCCACCCGGCAGGTTGGCGAACAGGAAGACCAGTCCGCCGGCCGCGCCGATGACGAGCGTCTCGACCGCGCTTCTGATCTTGGCGCGGGAGGGCGGCTCAATGGGCACGGAGGCGGTGATTTGCTTCACACCGCCTTATGGCAAATCGGACAAGCGCGCACAATTGCGGCCATGTCATGCCGCAATGCGCGCGCTTCCGGGGGCGAATGTGACGGGATTACTTCGCAGCGGGGGCGGCGGTGCCGGCCTTCGCTTCCTTCATGCACTCGGAGCGGAATTTCTTGCGCTCCTTGCCGTGCAGGCCCTTGGCATCCGCCTGCTTGGAGCATTCGAGCGATTCGGCCGAGTGCTGCTTCGGCGCCTTCTTGTCGGTCGTGGTGGCCGCAGTATCGCTCTTGGCGGCCGGCGCCGTGGTCTGCGCGAAGGCGGTGCCAGTGGCGAACAGGGAGGCGAGGGCGACGACGGCGATGCGCGAGGCGAGGGTCATGTGGTGCACTCTTGGTTGAAATTGAGAGGGGCAGAACGTCGGCCCGCATTGCTGAACGCCACATGAATGGACGGCGCGCCGCGATCACTAAATTTTGGCCGCGAAAAGCATCGCTTCCTTGTCGGATGCCGCCGACACGCTAGGATAGTGGTCCCAATTTGCTTCCCCCGGGGCAGATCAAGGAGGAGACGAAGGATGACCATTCAGACAAGATTGTTCTGCGCAATTGCGGCGTCCGGCTTTGCCGCGCTGCTCGCAACCGTTCCGGCCCAGGCGCTGACCACGCAAGAATGCAGCGCGAAATATCAGGCGGCCAAGAAGGACGGCACGCTCGGCACGATGAAATGGAACGATTTCCGCAAGGCGCAGTGCGGCGCCGATGCAACGCCGACCGCTGCGGCCCCGGCGGCTCCCGCTCCCGCGCCTGCGGCTGCGAAGAAGGAGGCCGCGCCCGCCGCCGCTCCGGCGCCGACGATGCCGATGGGCAACGCGATCTATCCGAGCGCGGTGGATCCGAAATATGCCAAGGAGAGCGCCGGCAAGGCCCGACTGCACACCTGCGTCGACCAGTACAACGCCAACAAGACGACCAACGCCAATGGCGGCATGAAGTGGATCGAGAAGGGCGGTGGCTACTACTCGGAATGCAACAAGAAGCTGAAGGGCGCCGCCTAAGGCTTAAGGCTTGAATCGATATCGGCGGCCGGGGCGACGCTCCGGCCGTTCAGTCGTTCGCGAGCAGCTTCTCGGCCGATCTCGCAATCATCTGCGCCCGCTTGCGCGGGCCGCGCTCGACGAAGAGCAGGCTCTGGCCGAACACGAAGCAGTAGAACAGGAAAGCCTGCGCATCGGCCTCATCGGCGCTGAGGCCCGTCGCGCGATAGAGTTCCGCGACATGTTTGAGGCGCGCCGCGTCGACGCTTGCCACCGCTGATGCCGCAGTCTCGTCGGCTCTCGCCCATTGCCGGATCGCAAGCTCGATCGCCATGGCGGCCGGGTTCATGCGTTCGGAATAAAGCTGGATCAACGCCTTCAGCCGCTCGCGCGGGCTTTGTCCGTCGAGACTCGTCTGCTGCGCGATCGCTTCCGTGCGCCCCTCGCGCCAGCGTTCCAGCATCGCGCCAAGCAGTGCGGCGCGGTCGGCGAAGCGGCGGTAGAAGCCGCCTTTGGTGACGCCGAGATTTTTCGCGAGCACCTCGACCCGCACGCCCTCGACCCCGGTGCGGGCAAGCTCCGCGAAGGTCGCCTCCACCCAGACATCACCTTTGGCATCACTCATGAATTCGCCTCTCACCGAGGTTTGATACGGTGCCGTATTGCTAACCCGTCATGGCCCTGATACGCTACCGTATCAAAATCAAAAAGGCGGGAAACGGCGATGCAGGAGGCGACCTATCGCGGCACGGTCTATCCGTGGCAATGCGACCATGTCGGCCACATGAACATCATGTGGTATGTCGGCAAGTTCGATGAGGCCAATTGGAATCTGTTCGCGCGCCTCGGGCTGACGCCGAGCTATCTGCGCACCTCCGGCCGCGGCATGGCCGCGGTGCAACAGAACATCACCTACAAGCGCGAGCTGCTCGCCGGCGACATCATCGAGATCCGCAGCATCCTGCTCGAGGTCCGCGAGAAATCGATCCGCTTCCGGCACGACATGACCAACGCCGAGACCGGCGAGATATCAGCAACTTGCGAGATCACCGGCGTGCACATGGACCGGGAGGCGCGCAAATCGACGCCGTTCGAAGCCGTGATCCGCGAGACCGCGATGCGGCATCTCGCCGAGCCGGCCATGGCGTGACGCGATGGCCACCTTCGAGCCGAAGAATCCGGATTTTCGCGCGGCCGCAGCCCGGCTGTTCGAGGGCCAGCCGGCGATGCGCACGCTCGGCATCTCGCTCGCGCGCCTTGCGCCGGGCGAGGCGGAGCTGGCGATGGGATATGCGGCCGGTTTCACCCAGCAGAACGGCTTCGTGCATGCCGGCATCATCACCGCAGGCCTCGACAATGCCTGCGGCGTTGCCGCCTTCACGCTGATGCCGTGCGAGGCGGACATCCTCACCGTGGAGTTCAAGACGAACCTGCTCGCGCCGGCGCGGGGTGAGGGCTTTGTCTTCAGGGCCGAGGTGGTCAAGCCGGGCCGCACGCTCACTTTCTGCGAGGCCAAGGCCTTCGCCCGGCAGGACGGTGCGACGACGCTGGTTGCGACCATGACTGCCACGCTGATGGCGCTGATCCGCCGCGACGCGGCCCAGGGCGCCTCCCCCGCCTGATCCGAGCAGGCGGGATGGCCCGCATACGGATTTTTCGGCTGTCATTACCGGCGGGGCACTCTATATGCTGGTGCGTAACGTTTCTGCGCCTCAGGCCGTAGAAGCACAGAACGGCCGAATTGGAACGGGTTTATGATCGGACTTACAGGCAAACGGACGCGTCGCGAGGCACTTGCGCTGATTGGGGCCGGCGCGGTGCTCGCAGGTGGCCTCCGCCCCGGCCGCGCCGCGACGGCCGACGAAGATACCATCCTGACCGAAGCCGCCGTGCTGCGCGATCCCGACGTGCCCGTGATGGGCAACCGCGACGGCGACATCACCATCGTCGAATGGTCTGACTATCAATGTCCCTATTGCCGCCGCGTCGAGCCGGAGCTGCGCCAGATCGTCCAGGACGACGGCAAGGTCCGGCTGGTGCTGAAGGACTGGCCGATCCTCGGACCGGTCTCGGTGACCGCGGCGCGGATGGCGCTCGCGGCCAAATTCCAGGACAAGTACGACCAGGCGCATGATGCGATGATGGGTGTGAATTCGCGTCTGACCGAGCCGCGCATCAACGAGCTGCTGGCGGGCGCAGGCGTCGACATGGATCGCCTGAAGCGCGATCTGACCGGCCGCGCCAAGGACATCGACGCGATCCTGAAGCGCAACAACGATCAGGCCGAGGCCTTCGGCTTCCGCGGCACGCCGTCCTTCATCGTCGGCAAATTCCGCGTGCCCGGCGTGCTGACCATGGCCGAGTTCGAGCAGGTGATCGCGGACGCGCGCAAGGCGAAGGCGGGCAAGAGCAACTGATTGCGCTTCGGCAAGGCAAAGGCGCCGTCGCGGATGGCGACGGCGCCTAGTCGATGGCTTGCTGAGCGCAAGCCGTTACTTCGACGAAATTCTCACCCAGTCCTTGTGCGCGCGGTCCACCAGCGCGTCCCAGTCGGCCTTGGCGACATCCCAGTTCACGATCGTCCGATTGGTAGCAGCGACATCGCCATTGGCGGACGTCTGCATCGAATCGTGAATGTAGACGCCTACCCCAAGCAGCAGCGCGCCCAGGATCATTCCGAACAAAGTCTTCATAGCGAACCTCCGGTGACCGGCAATAACGTTCAGTGCCGGACGAGAGTTCCCGGTCAGTGCGGCGAGGATAAGGACGACCTGTTCACGCCCCATTCAGCCATTTCAGCAGCTCCGCGTTGATCTCGCGCGGGTAGCAATGGCTGAGATCATCGATCTCGCGATAGGTGACGTCAGCGCCGGCGGCAGACAGGGCTGATTGCGTTTGCCGTGCGACCTGCACGGGAAACATCCAGTCGAGCCGGCCGTGGGTGATGAAGACCGGCAGCTCTTGCAAGCGCGCGCCGTCTGCCATCTCTGCCATCAGCGGATGGAAGGTTGCGGAGACCGGCGCAAGGTGTGTGAAGGGCGAGGCGGCTTCGAGCCCGCTGACATAGCAGAACGTTCCGCCGTCGCTCATGCCGGTCAAAAGCAGGCGCGACGGATCGACATTCCACAGGCTGCGGACGGTTTCGAGGATGCGCATCAGATTCGGCGTATCGGCGTCGTCGCCCATCAGTGCCCAGGTCGGACCTGTCGCGGTCGGTGCGATCAGGATCGCACCGTTGCTGCGCGCGTCGCGCAGCCAACTCCACAGGAAGCCGCGACCATTGCCGCTGCCGCCATGCAGCGCCATCACCAGCGGCCAGGACCGATCGGGCGTGTAATATTCCGGCACGTAGAGCGAGTAGCCGCCGCGGCTGCCGGGCTCGTTGTTGCGATGGAAGATGCCGGTCTGCCCGGTGGGAGCCCCTGATAGCCGGGTCAGCAGATCCTCTTCCTCGCGCATTGCGGCGTTGAGAAAGAAGCTGCTCACCGGCGGAAATTTCATCGCGAGCGGATAGAGCGCTTCCTGCGCGCGCGGCACGTGACGCATCGCGCGGAAGACGGCGACGAGATCGCCATTGCCGGCTTGGACGGTCCGCAGGCCAACGAATGCGGCGAGCGTTTCCTCGCACGCCCGATCAAGCGAACTCCGCATGTCGGCGAAGGCGTGAGGCCATTCGGAAAGCTGCGACCGCGCGGCCTGCAACGCCTCATCTGGCGTGCCGATCGCGGACATGACGGAGTCGAAGGCCGGCGGGTGCAAGTGCCGTGCGACGAAACCGAGCGCCTCCAGCGCGTTGAGCAGTGGCGGCAGCACGGCCACGATGTCGTCCACCACGGCCTCGCTCATCGGCTCGCGTTCCTGTTCTGCTTGAGTGGGGCCTTGTCTGTGCAGCTTGATCAGTGCAGCCTTGGTGCCTTCAACAGCTTCATTCGGTCGGTCGAGGTCACCGTCACGTCGAAGGTGACGCCTTCGTGGTGCACCGTCAGGGGCACATCGACGCCTGCCGTGCCGAGCGCCCACAGCTTGCGATAGAAGCCCGTCTGGCTCGTCACTTTCTCACCATCGACGGCCAGGATGACGTCGCCGGTCTTGAGCTCGGCGCGCGCCGCCGGCCCGTTCGAGGAGATGCCGATGATCACCACGCGGCGATCGATCTCGGTCGAAAACAGCCCGAGCCACGGCCGTGCCGGTTTGTTGACGCGGCCGAATTTACGCAAATCGTCCAGGATCGGCGTGAGCAGGTCGATCGGTACGACCATGTTGACGTGCTCGGCCTTGCCGTCGCGCTCGCGCTCGAGCTGCAGCGAGCCGATCCCGATCAGCTCGCCGCGATCGTTGAACAGCCCCGTGCCGCCCCAGTTCGGATGGGCAGGGTAGGTGAAGATCGCCTCGTCCAGCAGATATTCCCAATAGCCGGCGAATTCCTGCCTGGCAACGATCTGGCTCGCGACCGAGCGGGTGCGCCCACCGGCGCCGCCGACCACGACGCGGTCGCCGATCCCGGTCGCGGCCGATGAGCCGAGCGGAACAGGCGCGAGATCGAGCTTGCCGAGCGCTTGCACCAGGCCGAAACCGGTGACCTGGTCGAAACCCAGAACATGGCCCTCCATCACGCGTCCGTCGCCAAGATGCAGCCATACCGCTTCCGCCTCGGTAATGAGGTAGCCGATGGTCAGCACCAGCCCGTCATCGATCACGATGCCATTGCCGGCACGCTCGGTGCCGAGCGTCTCCGCGCTGAAGGCGTCCGACGGGATGATGGAATGCAGGCCGACGACGGAGGAGAGTGCGCGGTCGAGATCAAATCCGTAATCGCCGGCACGCGGCTGATGTGCCGGCGGCACTCTCCATTCGGTCAGAGCGGGCATGGAGTTCTCTCCTTGCGAGTCTCTTGGCCTGGGCGTTCCAGCATTTGCAGCAACGATCAAGGCGCGAAGCAGGGGCAATGTATGCCTCGAAGGGCTGTCTTGAAAGACCATTGGAACAGTTGGCCAACGCGAATTGATGAAATTGGTGTCACAACTCGCGTGCCGCATCGACCGCATGGCAGGTGTCCCGGTCGGTGCTAGGCGGGCTCAAGCGAAGCTGCTAACCATTGGCGCTTCGTTTGACCAAGAGATCACGGACCGAAGCATGGACAACCGCAGCGATATCTGGCGTGGCATTGATACGATCAAGGCGCGTTTCATCGACTTGAGCGACAAGGTCTGGGGAACGCCGGAGGTGTGCTACACCGAGGCACGCTCCGCCGCCGAACATCTCGCCGAGCTGCGGCATCAGGGTTTCCGCATCACCGAGAATGTCGCTGATATTCCGACCGCGCTGATGGGCGAGTGGGGCGAGGGCGGTCCGGTCATCGCCTTCCTTGGTGAATATGACGCGCTTCCGGGCCTCAGCCAGGAGGCGGGCGTTGCCGAGCATCGTCCGGTCGAGACGGGCGGCCATGGCCATGGCTGCGGTCACAATCTGCTTGGTTCGGCGGCGCTGCTTGCGGCGACCGCGGTGAAGGACTGGCTCGCCGAGCACAAGGTGCCTGGCCGCGTGCGCTATTATGGCTGCCCGGCGGAGGAAGGCGGCGCGGCCAAGGCCTTCATGGTGCGCTCTGGCGCGTTCGAGGATGCCGACATCGCCATCACCTGGCATCCGCACAGCTTCTGGGAAGTCGCCGTGACACCGTCGCTCGCCAATACGCGCGCCGATTTCACCTTCACCGGCCGGACCTCGCATGCGGCGGCTTCGCCGCATCTCGGTCGCTCCGCGCTCGACGCGGTCGAATTGATGAACGTCGGCGTCAACTACATGCGCGAGCATATGCCGAGCGACGCGCGCGTGCACTACGCGCTGCTCGACACCGGCGGCATCGCGCCGAATGTGGTGCAGGCCCATGCCCGCGTGCGCTACTCCATTCGTGCCCGCGATCTGCCCGGCATGAACGAGCTGGTCGAGCGCGTGAGCAAGATCGCGCAGGGCGCGGCCCTGATGACCGAGACCAAGGTGGAGATGAAGATCATTTCCGCCGTCTCCAACATCCTGCCCAATGCGCCGCTGGAGCAGGCGCTGCACAGGGTCATGGAAGAGCTCGGGCCGCCGCATTTCGACGATGCCGACGAGAATTTCGCCGGCCAGATTCGCGCCACACTGACCGATAAGGACATCTCCTCGGTCTATTACGCGATCGGCATGGAGCCGACCGAGCGGCCGCTCGCCGACTTCCTGGTGCCGCTCGATGCCAAGCGTAATCCGCTGGTCGGCTCGACCGACGTGGGTGACGTGAGCTGGGTGGTGCCGACCGTGCAGGTCCACGCACCAACGGTTGCAATCGGCACGCCGTTCCACACCTGGCAGGTGGTGGCGCAGGGCAAGAGCCCGCACGCCCACAAGGCGATGGTGCAGGCCGCCAAGGCGATGGCCGGTCTCGGCATCAAGGCGCTCACGGAGCCGGAGCTGATCAAGGCCGCGAAAGCGGATCTGACGAAGCGGACGGCGAAGACGCCTTATGTCTGCCCGCTGCCGGACCATGTCGCGCCACCGTTGGACATGTCCGTGGCGTAGAATTTCATCTCGATACTTCGTCTGATCTGCCGAACAAATTTTCTGCAGTGCAGCGTTGACTGACGGGCGTTTTAGCACCGAATTGCCGAACGGTTGGGCGGCGAAACGGAGTTTTGCCCAACGGACAGCCAGAAGACCGTTTGCATACACACGGTCGCAGTTGACGTGCGCCCCATTCGGTGTGCCATCTACCGCCAGCCAACCTGGGCGGCCGCACCTTGCGGCCGCCTGCATCCATATCGGAACCAGACGGGGGACCACCATGCTGGACAAGAAACTGCGCGCAATGATCGACAAGGTGGCGGACGGCCGCATGGATCGCCGCGCCTTCATCAAGCGCATGGCCGCTGTTGGCCTGAGCGCCCCGCTGGCCAACCAGATCCTCGCGCTCGGCGGCGTCGCCATGGCCGAGGGCCCCTCGACCTACAAGCCCACCAAGCGTGGCGGCGGCGGCGCACTGAAGCTGCTGTGGTGGCAGGGCCCGACCCTGCTCAATCCGCATTTCGCCACCGGCACCAAGGACCAGGACGGCTCGCGCCTGTTCTATGAGCCGCTCGCCTGCTGGGATCCCGACGGCAACATGAAGCTGGTGCTCGCCGCCGAAATCCCCTCGATCCAGAACGGCGGGCTCGCCGCCGACGGCAAGTCGGTGACCTGGAAGCTCAAGCCCGGCGTCAAATGGCATGACGGCAAGCCGTTCACCGCCGACGACGTCGTGTTCAACTGGGAATATGCCAAGGACCCCGCGACTGCAGCGACCAGCATTGCCGTCTATCGCGATATCACGGTGGAGAAGGTCGACGATCTGACCGTCCGTATCCTGTTCCCCAAGCCGACCCCGTTCTGGGCCGATGCCTTCGTGGGTGCTGGCTTTGGGCCAATTATCCCCAAGCATCTCTTTGCGGACTACAAGGGCGCCAAATCCCGCGAGGCACCGAACAATCTTTCTCCCGTCGGAACTGGTCCCTACAAGTTCATCGAGTTCAAGCCGGGCGATCTGATCCGTGGCGAACTCAACCCCGACTACCACATGCCGAATCGCCCGTACTTCGATACGCTCGAGATGAAGGGCGGCGGTGATGCCGTCTCGGCGGCGCGCGCGGTCATCCAGACCGGCGAGTATGATTTCGGCTACCTTATCCAGGTGGAAGACGACGTGTTGCTGCGCCTCGAGAAGGGCGGCAAGGGAAAGACCATCTATGCCGTGGGCGGCGATACCGAGTTCATCGCGCTGAACTTCACGGACCCCAACACCGAGGTCGACGGCGAACGTTCGTCGATGAAGACCAAGCATCCGCTGTTCTCCGACCCGGCGGTACGCAAGGCGCTCTCGCTGCTCGTCGATCGCGAAGCGATCAAGAAAGTCATCTATGGCCGCGCCGGCCGCACGACGGCCAACTTCCTCAACGGTCCCGAGAAGTTCGTCTCCAAGAACACGACCTGGGAATTCAGCGTCGAGAAGGCGTCCAAGATCCTTGACGACGCGGGCTGGAAGCCGGGCGCGGATGGCATCCGCGAGAAGGATGGCAAGAAGCTCAAGCTTCTCTACCAGACCTCGATCAATGGCCCGCGCCAGAAGACCCAGGCCATCATCAAGCAAGCCTGCCAGAAGGCCGGCATCGACGTCGAACTGAAGTCGGTGGTCGCCTCGGTGTTCTTCTCTTCCGACGTCGGCAATCCGGATACCTATCCCAAGTTCTACGCCGACATGGAGATGTTCCAGATTCCGTTGACCCAGCCGGATCCGCTCCAGATCATGCGGCGTTTCACCTCGGCCAACGTGGCGACGAAAGAAAACAAGTGGCAGGGGCCGAACTTCCTGCGTTACGCCAACAAGGAGTACGATGCGATCATCGAGGCCGCAGAAAGCGAGATGGATCCGATCAAGCGCGCGGCGCTCTATATCAAAGCCAACGATCTCTTGATTGGCGACACCGCGTTCATCCCCGTGCAGCATCGCCTCAAGGTGGAAGCCGCCGCCAACAATCTGGTGTGTATCGTCAGCGGCTGGGCCAACGAGACCGACAACCTGTTCGACTGGTACCGGGAGGCATGATCGCGCGGGCGTAGACGGGGTCTTTCCGTATGAGTCAGTATGTCCTGCGTCGAGTCCTGATCGCCATTCCGAGCCTGCTCGGCATCTCGCTGGTGCTGTTCGTCGTTCTGGCGCTCGCACCCGGCGATCCCTTCTCGGAGCTGGCGACCAATCCGAACGTGCCGCCCGAAGTCGCTGCCGCGCTTCGGGCGAAGTTCGGCCTCGACGATCCGATCTATCTTCGCTACCTGCACTGGCTCTCGGCCATGGCGCACGGCGATTGGGGCTTCTCTTTCGTCAGTCGGATGGACGTGGATGCGCTCATCCTGCAGCGCCTGCCGGCCACGCTTTATGTGGTCGGCTCCTCGCAGATCCTGGCGCTCCTGGTCGCGATCCCGGTCGGCGTCTTTGCGGCGACCAAGCCCTATTCGCTGTTCGATCAGATCGCCAACACGCTCGCCTTCGTCGGTTTCTCGCTGCCGACCTTCTTCACCGGAATCCTGTTCATCCTGATCTTCTCGGTCACGCTGGACTGGCTGCCCCTGGTCTACACCACCGACGTCAAGGGGACCGGCATCCGTTGGGTGCTCGAGATGATCCGGCAGGCGATCATGCCGGTGGCGGTGCTCGGCCTGTTCCAGGCCGCGTCCATGACGCGCTTCGTGCGCTCGGCGATGCTCGACGTGATACGGCTCGATTACGTCACCACTGCCCGCGCCAAGGGGCTCGGACAAGCCAAGGTGATCGTCAAGCACGTCATGCGCAATGCGATGATCCCGGTCGTCACGCTCATTGCGTTGCAGATGCCGGCCGTGTTCGGCGGCGCCATCGTCACCGAGCAGATTTTCCGCATCCCCGGTATCGGCTCGCTGCTGATCTCCTCCATTCTCGCCAACGACACGCCGGTGGTGATGGCCGTCACCTTCGTGTTCGCCTGCCTCGTTGTGCTGTTCAATCTCATCGCGGACGTTCTGTATGGCTGGCTTGACCCTCGCATCTCCCTCCGCTGAGAAGGCCGCCGAGCGGGCGGTCTACTCGCCATGGCGCGAGACCTGGCGGCGTTTTCGCCGCCATCGGCTCGCCGTGCTCAGCGCGTTCCTGCTGCTGCTCCTGATCCTGGCGGTGCTGGTCGGCCCCTTCCTCTGGCGGGTCAAGATCAACGATATCGACATCGTGGCGGGCATGCAGGGGCCCTCGCTCGCCCATCCCTTCGGCACCGACGATCTCGGCCAGGATCTGCTGGCGCGCATGATCTATGGCGGTCGCATCTCGCTTGCGGTGGGGCTTGCCGCGATGCTGGTCTCGGTGTTCGTCGGCACGCTGATCGGCGCGCTCGCGGGCATGTCGCGCGGCGCGCTCGGACATGGCTTGATGTGGCTCACCGACCTCTTCCTGTCGCTGCCGCAATTGCCGCTCTTGCTGCTCCTCATCTATCTCTTCCGCGACGGGCTGAAGGCGATGTTCGGACCCGAAGGCGGCATCTTCATCCTGATCGTGCTCGTTATCGGCGGCCTGCGCTGGATGCCTGTCGCGCGTCTGGTGCGCGCGCAGTTTCTGTCGATCCGCGAGAAGGAGTTCGTCGAAGCGGCGCGCGCGCTCGGGGCAAGCCCGGTGCGCCAGGTGGTACGGCATATCCTGCCCAATGCGGTGGGGCCGGTGATCATCGCCGGCACCATCGACGTTGCTGCGGCGATCATCGCGGAATCGACGCTGTCCTTCCTCGGCCTCGGCTTTCCGCCGGACACGCCGACCTGGGGACGGCTGCTCTATGATGCCAAGGATTTTCTCGACATCGGCCCGCACTGGGCGCTGTTTCCGGGCGGTGCGATCTTCATCGCGGTGGTCGCCATCAACTTCATCGGTGACGGCCTGCGTGATGCGCTCGATGCGCGACGGGTGATCTGATGGCGCCGCTGCTCGAAATCAAAGGTCTCAAGACCCACTTTTCGACCGACGATGGCATCTTGCAGGCTGTCGACGGCGTCGACATCTCCATCAACAAGGGCGAGACGCTCTGCGTCGTCGGCGAATCCGGCTGCGGCAAGACCGTGACCGCGATGTCGATCCTGAAGCTGATCGCGATGCCGCCCGGCCGCATCGCTGCGGGAGAGATCATCTTCGAGGGCCGCGATCTCGTGCCGCTGACGAGCCAGCAGCTCGACGAGATCCGCGCCAAGGAGATCGGCTTCATCTTCCAGGAGCCGATGACCTCGCTCAATCCGGTTCTGACCGTCGGAGAGCAGATCGCCGAGAGCCTGCGCCGCCACGAGGCGGTAACCAGGAAGCAGGCGCTCGAGCGTACCATCGAAATGCTGAAGCTGGTGCAGATCCCGAATGCCGAAGGCCGCGTGCACCATTATCCGCACCAGTTCTCCGGCGGCATGCGTCAGCGCGTGATGATCGCGATGGCGCTCGCCTGCAAGCCCAAGCTCGTCATCGCGGACGAACCCACCACCGCGCTCGACGTCACCATCCAGGCGCAGATCCTCGACCTCTTGCAGGACATGAAGGAACGCTTTGGCATGGCGGTGATGCTGATCACCCACGCCATGGGCGTCGTCGCCGAAACCGCGCAGCGCGTGGTGGTGATGTATGCCGGCAAGGTGGTCGAGGAGGCGCTCGTCGACGACCTGTTCGGCGATCCCCGTCATCCCTATACGCAAGGCCTGATCCGCTCGATCCCCCGCATCGATCTCGACAGCGAGCACAAGACGCGGCTGGAGGCGATCGGCGGCTCGGTGCCGATCCTGATCAACCCGCCGGTCGGCTGCCGCTTTGCGCCGCGCTGCCGCCACGCCATGAGCATCTGCACCGAGAAGGAGCCGCGCTTGCGCGAAATCGCGCCCGGCCACCGCATGGCCTGTCATCTGGGAGACGCGTCATGAGCGAACCCTTGCTGCGCGTCTCGGGCCTCAAGAAGCATTTTCCGGTACTCGGCGGCCTGTTGTCGCGCCAGGTCGCCAGCGTCTACGCGGTCGACGGCGTGTCGTTCTCGGTCAATCGCGGCGAGACGCTCGGTCTCGTCGGCGAATCCGGTTGCGGCAAGTCCACGACGGGGCGCTGCGTGCTGCGCCTGATCGAGCCGACCGACGGCGAGGTCACCTTCGACGGCCAGGACGTGCGCAAGCTCGGCGGCAACGATCTGCGCGCGATGCGGCGGAACATGCAGCTGGTGTTCCAGGATCCGTTCGCCTCGCTCAATCCGCGCATGACGGTCGGCGCGATCCTCGGCGAGGCCTTCACCATCCATAACCTCGCGTCGTCGGCCAGGGAGCGCGAGGAGCGCGTGGCGGGCCTCTTGGTGAAGGTCGGGCTCAAGGCCGAGCACATGCGACGCTACCCGCACGAATTCTCCGGCGGCCAGCGCCAGCGCATCGTGATCGCGCGCGCGCTCGCGGTCGAGCCGAAGCTGATCGTCTGCGACGAGCCGGTCTCCGCGCTTGACGTCTCGATCCAGGCGCAGGTGATCAATCTGCTGGAGGATCTCCAGGCCGAGCTCAACCTCACCTATCTCTTCGTCGCGCACGACCTCTCGGTCGTCGAGCACATCTCCGACCGCGTCGCCGTGATGTATCTCGGCCGCATCGTCGAACTGGCGAAGGCGAGCGATCTCTACCGCAACCCGCAACATCCCTACACCAAGGCGCTGCTCTCCGCCGTGCCGGTGCCCGACCCCAAGCTCAAGCGCAACCGTATTCGCCTGAAGGGCGACGTGCCGAGCCCGATGAATCCGCCAAAGGGCTGCCACTTTCACACCCGCTGCCCGATCGCCCAGCCGCGCTGCTCGGAGAGCGCGCCGGAGCTGAAGGAAGGTGCGGGCGGGCACGCCGTGGCGTGTCATCTGGTGTGAGATGTAGGGTGAGGACGTAACGGGGACGCGATCCCAAGGGATCATCCCAAGGGATCGTCCCGAGGGATCGTTTGGCGAGCGGGGGGCCATGAGCCAGATACAGGATGTCAGTCTCGCTGGAGCCGAAGCACTGTCGGCGTCCCGTGCAGGGGATGTCGACGCCATGGCACGCCGGGCGCTGTGGGGCTCGGCGCTGGGCTACGCCATGGATGGGTTCGATCTTCTGATCCTCGGCTTCATGCTGAGCGCGATTTCGAAGGACCTCCATCTCACGCAGCCCCAGGCCGCCTCGCTGGTGACGGGGACGCTGGTCGGCGCGGTGCTCGGCGGCTTCGTCTTCGGCATGCTGTCGGATCGGCTTGGCCGGGTCCGCGTCCTGACCTGGAGCATCGTCCTGTTCGCGATCTTTACCGGACTGTGCGCGCTGGCGCAGGGCTATTGGGACCTGCTGACCTACCGGGCCATCGCCGGCATCGGTCTCGGTGGCGAGTTCGGTATCGGCATGGCGCTGGTGGCGGAGGCCTGGCCGGCGGAGAAACGCGCGCGAGCCACATCCTATGTCGGTCTCGGCTGGCAGTTCGCGTGCTCATTGCGGCGCTGGTGACGCCGATCCTGCTGCCCCTCATCGGCTGGCGCGGGATGTTCGCACTCGGCGTGTTTCCGGCGCTGGTCGCCTATTTGATCCGGCGCAGGCTGCACGAGCCCGATGTCTTCGTGGCGCACAAGGCGAAGCCGGCGGATGCGGCCTCCTCGCTTCGCGCGCTCGTGGCCGACAGGGAGACGACCAGGATCAGCCTCGGGCTGATCATCCTCTGCTCGGTGCAGAATTTCGGCTACTACGGCATCATGATCTGGCTGCCGAACTATCTTTCAACGCGGTTCGGCCACGCCGCCGATCGCTTCGGCCGCCGTCCTGCATTCCTGAGCTACATGCTGGGCGCAGCCATCATGGTGGTGGTCTATTCGCAACTGACGGCCGCGACGGCGCTGTTGATCGGCGGCGCCGTGATGGGTTTCTTCGTCAACGGCATGCTCGGCGGTTACGGCGCGCTGATGAGCGAGCTCTATCCGACCGCGGCGCGCGCCACCGCGCAGAACGTGTTCTTCAATATCGGTCGCGCGGTCGCCGGCTTCGGTCCGCTGGTGGTCGGCATCGTCAGCGCGGCCTACGGTTTCCCGACCGCGATCGCCGGGCTCGCGCTGCTCTACATCCTCGACATCGTGGCGCTGCTCGCGCTGATCCCCGAGCGAGGTGGCGTGGAGCTTGCCTGAGCGCCGCGCGCGTTTCACTACGCTTGCAGTAGTCCGCCGCAATGAGGGCCATACCCGAGCCCGCGGTACTCGTGTCGGGCGCGGCGTACGCCGCCGCTACGATGCGCGGTGTCGGGCCAGTTGATGCAGCCGCCATGCAGGACGGCGTGGTGACGCTGCGCGGCCGCTTCGCCTGGGCGCATGATTTCGATCCGGACCGTTCGATCGCCGCGACCTTCCAAGCGTTGCCCGGCGCGAGCTTCGTGGTCAACGGCGCCGCGCAAGCGCGCAGCACTCACCAGCGTGTCTGTCGAGATGAAGTGGCTGAGCGGCTGGTCGGCGGCGGCAAGCTTCGAAGGCGAGTTCTCGAGCGTCACGCGCAGCTATGCCGGCAAGGGCCTCGTTCGCTACGCGTGGTGAGTGGTCGATTTCTTCACGCGCTCTTCGCCGGCCAGGGCACGACCTGGCCCGACATCACCAGCCGGTCGCGGCCGCTGTCCTTGGCGGCGTAGAGCGCGCGATCGGCGGCCGCAACCAGCGCGTTGCAATCCGTCGCGGTCTGCGACGGAAGGCCCGTCGCCGCACCCACGCTCACGGTCACCAGGCGCGAGGGCGGATTCTGCGCATGGAGCATGGCGAGCTCGTGCAGCGAATCGCGAATTTCCTCGCCGATCTGGGCGCAGCCGTCGGCGCCGGTGTTCGGCAACAGCAGGGCGAATTCCTCGCCGCCATAGCGCGCCGCGAGGTCAGCGGGGCGCCTCGCATGCGCGGCCAGAATCTTGCCCAGCGCGCGCAGGCAGCCATCGCCTGCGAGGTGTCCGTAATGGTCGTTGAACTTCTTGAAATGATCGACGTCGATCAGGAGCAGCGAGATCTGCGTGCCGTCGCGACGGGCGCGCGTCCATTCCTCGGCAAGCCGCTCGTCGAAGGCGCGGCGGTTGGCTAGCCCGGTCAGGCCATCGGTCGTCGCCAGCGAGGCGAGCCTGTCCTGAAGATCCTTCTGCTCGGTCACGTCTCGCATGATCGCAACGACGCCGTCGATCTCGCCGGTGTCGGATGCCCGTGTCACGTGCAGGGCCGACTCGGCCCAGATCTCGCCCTTCTCGCGATGGCGCTGGCGATAGACGAACCGCGCTTCCTCGGCTTCGCCATTCTTCAGCGCGGCAATGGTTTGCTCGATCCGCTCCAGATCCTCCGGGTGGATGCCGGCCACGGCCGAGTTGCCCAGGAGTTCGTCGGGCGACCAGCCGACGACGCGGGCGCATGACGGGGAGACGTAGAGCAGCCGGTTGTCGAGCCCGATCCGGGTCACCATGTCGCTGGATTGCTCGGCCAGCAGGCGGAAGTGAGCTTCGTTGGCGGCCAGGGCCTGCGCCATGCGCTGCCGCTGCAGAAGCTGGCGGACCAGGTAGAAGCCGATCACCGCGATCAGCAGGACGAGGCCAACGACGTAGGTCATTCGCACGGCGGCCGCCCGGCGCCAGGGGGCCAGCACGTCATCCTGCGACCTGCTCGCGAGTACCATCAGGGGGTGTTGATCGCTTCGTTGATAGTAACTCAAGCGCTGCACGCCATCGAGCGGCGACTTGAAATAGTAGACGGCAGCGGCTGGCCGGCTGCTCCATTGTTTGAACAACGGCGCATTGGACAAGTCACGCCCGACATAGCTTCCGCTCTCGTCATGGCTGCGCGCCAGCATGATGCCGTCATTGTTGAGCAGCGACGCCGATCCGTTTGCCCCGACATCGAATCGCTCATAGAACTTGACGAAGTAGGCCACGTCGATCGTGACCAAGGCGACGCCGGCGAAGCTGCCGTCGGGGTTGTTGATCCGTCGAGACGCGGTGATGATCCATTGGCCGCCGGCGCGACTCCTGACGGGCCGGCCGATTAGCGTGTTGCGATCCGGCGAGGCGCGATGGTGCTGAAAATATTCGCGGTCGCTGTTGTTGAACTTCGAGAGATCGATCTGTTCGGTCGTGGCAAGCCATCGGCCGGTCTCGTCATAGACGAAGATGCCGCGGATGCGGTTAGACGATTTGCGGGTCGGCAGATACGTCTGGAGCTTTGCGATCGTGTCAGGGCCCATTCCGTCGAGCTCGAGGCGATGGACGAGGCCAACCAGGAGTGTATCTGCGAGCTCGAACGTGTCGTCGGCATGCTGGACCAGCGACTTGGCGAGGTTGGCCACGTCCACCTCGGCATTCCTGAGCTCGGCGTTGCGCGTCTCCCATTCGCGCCACCCGCTCAAGGCCAGGATGACAATGCAGATCAGTACCACGAATCCCGCCGCCCAAAACGGGAGACGGGTTTTGCCGAGATCGCGGCTCGTGACCATCCGGTTTGCTCCAATCCGGCGCAAACCTCTCACCATCGCCTTAACGGCTTGTTGCTTCATCCGCGCTGATTGCACGGAGTCCGTACTCGACCGGGGGATTCCCCGATATTTCGACGGATTATCGTGGGACGATGTTAACCACTCCGCGGCTCGCGCTGCGGCGGCGCCTCGTGTCCCCCTCTCACGCTTCGAGCGTGAAGCCGACGCGCAGCGTGACCTGGTAGTGGCGCACGGTGCCGCTCTCGATATGGCCGCGCGTCTGCACGACCTCGAACCATTTCATCTCGCGGATGGTTTTTGCAGCGCGGCTGACCGCGTTCTGGATCGCATCCTCGATCGACTTTTCCGACGATCCTACCAGTTCCAGGATCTTGTAGACGTGGTCCTTGTCTTGAGCGGGCATGACGAACCTCCATGAGTGACGGCAGGGCGCAAGTCAGGATTTCCGTCTGAAGAGACTAAACTGCGCCTGAACGAAGTCCAAGGGTGAACTCGGGGTGAACGCGCAGCCTGTCCGGAGGTTTCTAGTCGGGCACATGGAGCGCATTGCGCGGCAGGTGACCCGTGCTGCCGTCGCGAACGGCGGCCTCAGCGCGCAACAGCCATCGCAGCAGCAGCGCCAGCATCGCGATCAGCGCAAACCCGGCCATGGCCGGCGCCACCTGTTGACCCACCTGCGTCGACAGCACGAGCCCATAGGCGCCGGCGAGCAGGATCAGCCCGTACATCGCGCTGCGTTCGCGTGCCGACGCGATGTGGACAAGATCCGGAAGCGCGAGCGCGAGACCGATCCCCAATATCGGCAGGTCGTAGTCGTAGGCGTAGGGGCTGATCATCACCGAGGCCATCGCCGTGACGCCGAGCGCGAAGCCTGGCGAGGGCCCGCGCAAGGCGCCGAGCACGACCGCAAGCAGCGCAAGGGCGGCGACGCCGACCTGTCCCCAGAACGCACCCGCAGCGGGAATGCTTGCCGTATGCAGTGCCGCGAAGGCCGAGATCATCCGGAACAGCTGATAGTAGCCTTGATCGAGATAGCCCGTCGATTCCTTCACTGAGCCGATCAGCGCGCTCCAGATCTGCGGCCCGAAGATGAACGTGCAAACAAGCGAGCTCACCAGGACCACCGTTGCGGCAGCGGCGATCGCAGTCCAGCGGCGCGTCGCCAGCAGATAGACGGCGGCGGCAATCGCAAGGTGCGGCTTGATCACCATCGCGCCGAGCGCAAGGCCGCCTAGCACCGGACGCTTTTGCAGGTTGAGACAGAACAGGCCTATCAGGGCACCGGTGAGAAAGCCGTTCTGGCCGCAGCCGATCGTGACTGCGAGCGAAGGAAACAGGATGATCAGGAGTTGCGAGAAATTCTCTCGCGCGATCGCTCGCAACGTGACGAGATAGAGCGCGAGAGTTACCGCGGTGAACAACAGATACGCCGCGCCGATCGGAAGGAAGGCGAGCGGCGCAAGCAGCAGGTCGAATTGCGGCGGGTAGGTCCAGGGCATCACGCCGGTCGTGCCGCCGGCGGCATCTGCCTGCATCTTGCCGAAGGTCGCGAGCCGGTAGACCTCGCCGACGTCGCCGAGCCAGACCCGCTGCGCCACGATGTGAAACGCGTCGAAGTCGGCGAGCTCGCGAAAGCCCCAGATGCCGACGCGCGCGAACCAGAACGTCTTGACGGCAACGATCGCCGCCAGCGCTACGAGGATGACGCGCACATAGATCGCCCGCCTCGACGGCGAGGACTGAATCTGCTCCAGCGCTTCGGCAAGCATGACGATCTCGGGCCCGGTGGCGGCGTGCAGGAGCCTGCATCGCCCATCAGGCCCGAGATTGCCGTCTCGAGGCTTAAAGGACTGTAACGAATCGGAAAGGATTTTTGCGGCCTTGAACCTCGAGGCGCAGCCTATCCACCTTGCGATCGGGCCTCGCGCGCCAGCCGTTCCGCCCTCAGCCGCTCCATGTTGGAATAGAGCGCCTTCTGCGCGGCCTCATGCTCACGCATGGCCTGCTCCGCATCAGCCCGCCGCGCCTCGTCGCGGGCCCTGCGCTCGTCGGGCGTGAGAATCCGGGGCGGGCGTACCGAATGATCGACTGTCATGGGAACATAACGCACGGCAGGCCGGATGGTTCCACGTCGTGGTTCCACCGTGCATCTGACGTACGGATCTTATGGATCCAGCTCCGTATCCCAGTAGAGATAGTCGAGCCAGCTATCGTGCAGATAGTTCGGTGGGAAGAGGCGGCCGTTGCGGTGGAGCTGGTGCACGGTCGGCGCGAACGCCGTCTGCCTCGGAAACATCTTTGCCTGCGCCGGCGTGAGGTTGCCCTTGCGCAAATTGCAGGGTGAGCAGGCCGCGACCACGTTCTCCCAGGTGGTCTGGCCGCCTTTGCTGCGCGGGATGATGTGATCGAAGGTGAGATCCTCGGGCGAGCCGCAATATTGGCAATTGAAGCGGTCGCGAAGGAAGACGTTGAAACGGGTAAAGGCAGGATGGGTGGTCGGCTTGACGAAGGATTTGAGCGAGACGACGCTCGGTAATTGCATCTCCAACGTCGGACTTCGTACCGCCTGGTCGTAATGTGCGACGATGTTGACGCGATCGAGAAACACCGCCTTGATCGCGTCCTGCCACGACCAGAGAGACAGCGGGTAGTAGCTCAGCGGCCGGAAGTCCGCATTCAGCACCAAGACCGGCCAACTGCCTTGCGAGACATGTGCGTTCAAGTAACGCTCCTGGCCTCCATATCGCTGCGAAGCAGCATGTACTGACATACTACATGCAGCGTGACGGGATTGTGAAGCCCGTTGAGCGACTTATTCAGGCCGACCGCGGGTCGGAGCACGCTGCAAAAAAGCCGCTTTTCGGGGAAGCGTCACCGCCGCGCGCCGTCTGCCCGATCGTACCGTTGCCCGCTGGCGCGCCACCGATGCGGTGGCTCCGTTCCCGGGCGAATAGCCTGCGCACCGGTCCCGGACAACAGGTCGTGATCGGGAGGGGGCAGTGACCCCGCGGCGGCTCTCCCAATGACGCGTGTGGTCAGCGCACCCGCTCCAGCTTCTGCAGGCACCGCGTGGCGCGCACGACGGCCGGCATCTCATCGTCGGGGAAGCTCGTCTTCCAGTCGGTGACGCCGACCTCGCCGACATAGATGTCGCCCTTCGAATCCAGCGCGATGCCGTGCGGTGCCAGGAATTTTCCGCTGGCGAGGCCCGGCCCCTCCTCGCCGCCGAGCCGCGCGATGCGCTTTCCCTTGGCATCGACGATCGACAGCCGCGGCCCGAGATTGGGCACCTTGCGGTTGACCGCCATGCCGGGTCCGAGCTCGCCGATCACGAAGGTCGGCTGCTTGCCGCCACAGCAGCACAGCGCACAAGGCCGGTGCAGGTTGTTCCACTGCGTCTCGTATCTGCCGTTGCCGTCGAACACCTGCACGCGATGGTTCTCGCGATCGGCGACGTAGACATAACCGTCGGCATCGGTGGCGATGTTGTGAACGATGTTGAACTGCCCGGGGTCGGTGCCGGGCTCGCCCCAGCTCATCATCAGCTTGCCGTCTGGCGTGAACTTGTGGACGCGCGCGTTGCCGTAGCCGTCGGAGACGTAGATCTCGCCCTTCGGCGACAGCGCGGTGTGGGTGCAGCGGTGGAACGGATCGCCACTCATGAACGGCGCAGGCTTCTCGGGGATGCCGATCGTCAGCAGCACCTTGCCGTCGGTCGTGCATTTGCGCACGGTGTGATCGCCGTCATCGGTGCAATAGAGATTGTCGTCGGCGTCGATATGCAGACCGTGGGCGCGGGCAAACAGTCCTTCACCCCAGCTCCGCAGGAAATTGCCCTCGCGGTCGAGCACCACCATCGGATGGGCGCCGCGGTTGAAGACGTAGATGCGGTCCTTGCTGTCGACCGCGACGGACGCGACGTCGGTGAGCTGCCAGCCGTTCGGCAGTTTTGCCCAGTTCTCGACGACACGGTAACGATGCTCGCCCGAGCCGAGTATGGCTGGCATTGGTGTCCTCCCTTGCTGCTGGCTCAGGTCGTGCGCGCCGGGGTCTCCACATCCTGCGGCAACATCCCTTGCTCGATCGCCTTGATCTGGAGCGCCAGGAAGCGCGAATTGATCCGGCATTGCGCGAGGCTGCCGGCGATGAACCACAGGCCGGGCTGCTTCGTGCGCGCATACATGTTGCGCAGCTCAAAGCCGTCGCCAAAGCCCCAGATCGGTCCGACGCGGTCGGCAACGGCATCGCCGAACAGCTTTCGCACCAGATAGGCTTGCGGCTTGTAGCCGGTTGAGAGCACGATGAGATCGGCGGGGATGATCGCGCCGTCCTTCATCCGTGCGCCCTCGGCGACGAAGCTTTCGATGTCCTCGAATTGCCTCAGCCTGACTGCGCCCTTCACGATGAGATCGGAGCAGCCGACGTTGAAGTAGTAGCCGCCACCGCGGGTGAGGTATTTGAACTGCCAGCCGGTGCCGCCTTCGCCGAAATCGAGCTTGAAGCCGACGCGGGTGAGGCCGTCGAGCAGCTCCTTGTCGAGCGCCTTCGACTGCTCCGTCAGCATCACATGGGTCTTCTTCGCGAGCGGCGTCGGCATCGAGGCTGCGATCAAATCGTTGTCCTCGAGCGTGCCCTCGTTGTAGGTCGCGTAGGCGAGCTGTGCCGAGGGTTCGATATTGGTCACCAGCGTGGCTGAGCGCTGCACCAGCGTCACCTCCGCGCCGCTGGAGTAGAGATCCTGCGCAATGTCGTGGCCGCTATTGCCGGTGCCGATGACGATCGCGCGCTCGCCGGCCCAGCTCTCGCCGTCCTCATAGCGGCTGGAATGCACGAGCGTGCCGTTGAAATCTTTCAGGCTCGGAATATCGGGCATGCTCGGGATGCCGCTGACGCCGGTCGCCATCACCACATGGCGCGGATGCATGGTGCGCGTCGTGCCATCGGCACGGCGCAGCCGCACGGTCCAGCGCGCCTCCGCCTCGTCGTAAGCGCCGCCTTCGAACTCGGTGCCGGTCCAGTAGTTCAGCTCCATGGCATCGACGTAAGCCTCGAACCAGTTCGCGAGCTTGTCCTTGGGGATGTAGACCGGCCAGTTCGGCGGGAACGGCATGTAGGGCAGGTGATTGACCTGAACCTGGTTGTGCAGGGTGAGCGCGTGATAGCGCTTGCGCCAATTGTCGCCGATACGTGGCCAGCGATCGACGATCAGCGTGTCGACATTCAACTGCTTCAGCCGCGCCGCGATCGCCAGCCCAGCCTGGCCGCCGCCGATCACCAGCACGGCTGGATCACGATCGGCATAGGAGCCGGATGCCTTGCGCAGATCGAGCCAGTTCGGCCCGCGGAAGTCGCGCGAATAGGCCTGGCCGCGCGGCCGCGTGCGGTTGAGTTGCTCCTCAAATCCCTTCAGCTCCTCCAGTGCAGTGAGCAGCGTCCATGCCTTCAGGCGGTCGCCGTCATCGGCATCGGGCAGCAGCCGAACGATGCCGCTGCCGCGTCCGACCGCGGTTTCGAAACCAAAGATCGCCTCGATGGTGTTGGTGCCGGCGCGCATGACCCGGCGTGGCGGCGCGCGATTGGATGCGATCTCGAAATTGGTCGCGGCAGCTCTTGCAGCGAGAGCACCTAGTTCCCGCACGATCGCGTCGCGTTCGGCGATCGTTTGCAGATTCCAGCTTAGCGCCAGCACGTCGCGCCAGAAGCTCTTGCCGAGGAAGAGCTTATGCAGCACGCCATGATCTGGGTCGGCAAGCGCCTGCTCGAACTGATCGAGCCAGGTTTGCGCCGACACAAGGATGTCCTTCGTCCTGTCCAGCATTGCGCGACCTCATGAAGGGCCGTCTTCGCGGCGTTTCCTCTGAGATCGACGCTATACTGTTTTAGCGGGAGCCAAAAGCCGACTACCCCAGTAAGGAGAGCATGTGGCCCTGCTCAGGTGGAATACGACCCTTCAATGTGTCGAGATAGATCTGCTGCACCGCCTCAGCCCCGCGGTTCTCGATCACGGTGAGGCATTTTTCGAGCATCGGCGCAAAGCCCGACCACGCCACGCCAAAGCGTTGGTCGATACCGCCCGGGCCCCAGTCCTTCGCCCGCTTGCGGATATGGTCGGGCGCAAAGAACCAGCGCGGTTTTGCGCCGGGCAGGCTACCTTCGTCGGCGTCGGTCGCGCGATGTGTCAATCCCACACGCACCGAGCAAGTCATCTGGTCGCGGAAATGATTGTGAAGCTCGGCCCGCAACGCGCTGCTGCCGGCCATGTCGACGAAGGCGACCGGCATATCCGTCGGCAGCGAGCTGACGCGATCATAGGTGACGACCTCATCGTAGCAGGGCAGCGAGCCGACGAAGCCGGTGTTGCCCGCCGAGGTCAGCCCGATCACCTTGCGGCCGCGGCTGTGCAAGAGATGCGCGAGCCCGAACGCGGTCTTGCTGGAGGCGCTCGAGAGAAGCACGCTGCGCGCGCCAAAGTCGTCGTTCTCGGCGAGGAAATCGTCGACCAGGAACGACAGCATGAACAGCGGCCGCAGCAGCGCCTGAAGATCACCCTGATGCCCGGCAAAGGCGGGATCGCCGGTGACGCGGGAATAGAGGTTGTAGACCGGCGACACCTGCTTGCGATGCTCGGCGCCGTCGCGAAGCGCGCGCTTGCTGACGTCCGTGGCTTCGATGACGAGATGCGTCGCCATCGGGAAATAGCCGAACAGCCGCTCGCCGACGGAGACGCCAGGATGTTTTGAGGCGATGACCTCGCCAAAGCCCCACACCGGGATGTTGCCGAAGCCTTGCGGCGCCGGAAAGATCTGCCAGTATTTCAGCGCGTCGCCCATCACGGCATAGGTGATGTTGTTGGCGGTGAACGCGAAGCGCTCGACCTTCACGAGCAGCGCATCCAATGGAAGCGCGGCTGGATCGGGAATTGCGGTCTCGATCAGCTTGCATTGCTCGAGGTCGTTGCGCGCAACGATGAAGTCGGTCGATGTCATGGTGTAGGTCCCGGCTTTTTCCGTGCCGGCATCTTCTCTTTCACCCGCGAGCGCTTTGCAACAGCAACATTGTTTAAAACGGCGTTCGCCTGCCCCTCGCCGGCGATGACGCCTTCGCGTTTCTTGACCGCGCGATAATAGCTCCACCACAGGTGAGCAGCCGCGCCGCGCAGGGGACGCCAGGGCTCGGCGAGCGGGGCCATCTGCTTTTCGGTGGGGCGCGTCTTCAAACCCAGCCCAATGCGGATGCCCTCCTGCACGGCGAGATCGCCGGCCGGCCAAGCATCGCCATGGCCGAGACAGAACAACAAATAGACGTCGGCGGTCCACGGTCCGATGCCGGGCAGCGCGATCAGCGTATGATGCGCGGCGTCGGCGTCCTCCTCGGCGAGCACGTCGAGGTTCAGCCGTTCGGCCGCGAGCTCGCGCGCGAGATGTTTCAGCGTCTTGATCTTGGCGGCGGACAGGCCGAGCCGTCCGAGCCGGTCGGCGCGCGCGCGGCGCACGGCGTCATGGTCGAACGGATCGAAGGCGGCGGAGAGCCGCCCCCAGATTGCGCCGGCGCTCGCAGTCGAGAGCTGCTGGCCGCAGACGATGTGCGCGAGCCCCACAAAACCCGGCTCGCGCCGCCGCAGGCTGGGCATGCCCGCGATCTCCAGCACCGGCCTCAGCCGAGTATCACGCTTGACCAGTGCCTGAATGGCCTCTTCGAGATCGGACTGGGTTTCGAGGTGGATGGTCATGGCTATCAAACTCGTCATGTGCGGGCTTGACCCGGTGTTGATTATCCTACTCCGTCATTCCGGGGCGATGCGAAGCATCGAACCCGGAATGACGAAGTTACGTCGACCGCCGGGTCATAGGCGAGCGGAAGCGACGCCGTCCTTCAGACTGCTATGTCCGGCAATGACGAGTACCCCGAGAATGATGCCACCCGTTTTCCGATTTGCCCCCAGCCCGAACGGCTATCTCCATCTCGGACATGCCTTCTCCGCGCTCTTGAACTTCGATCGCACGCGCGAGACGGGCGGGCGCCTCCTGCTGCGCATCGAGGACATCGACGCGACGCGCTGCCGGGTAGAGTTCGAGGCGGCGATCTACGAGGACCTCGCCTGGCTTGGGATCGCCTGGGAGACGCCGGTGCGGCGGCAGTCGGAGCATTTTGGCGCCTATCGCGCCGCGCTGGACAGGCTCACCGCGCTTGGCCTCGTCTATCCCGCCTTCGAAAGCCGAGCGGAGATCGCAAAGCTGGTGACGCAGCGCGAGGCTGATCAAGCCTGTCCGCGCGATCCCGATGGCGCGCCGCTCTATCCGGGCACCGCGAAATCGCTCCCCGCCCACGAGCGCGCGCGGCTGATCTCATCCGGCGCGCCCTATGCGCTGCGGCTCGACATGGCTGCCGCCTGCCGCCGCGTGGCGGACCTCATTTGGCGCGAGGACGGCAAGGGGCCTGCCGGCGAGCAAGGCAGCATTCCTGCCCAACCGCAGGCCTGGGGCGACGTCATCCTGGCGCGCAAGGAGACGCCGACCAGCTATCACCTCTCGGTCGTCGTCGACGATGCGCTTCAGGGGGTGAGCGAGGTGGTGCGCGGTCAGGATCTGTTTCAGGCCACGTCGGTCCACCGCCTGCTCCAGGAACTGCTCGGCCTGCCCGCGCCCGCCTATCGCCACCACCGGCTAATCTGCGATACGGCTGGGCAAAAGCTCTCCAAATCAAGCAGCGCGACGGGTTTGCGCGAGTTGCGCGCGGCGGGAGCGCGCCCTGCCGACATCCGCGCGTTGGTGGGATTACGTTAAGTTTCTCTGGGGTTTAGCTAAACGCCTCCGTGACTCCCTGGGCCGCTCCGTGCCATGCTGACTTCGAGCCGGGGTTCAAGGGGAAACATGGCGGCGAAAACGCGCATCGCGCGCACCACGCGGTCGTCCGGGCGGCTGCCCAAGAGGCGTGCCAAGTCGCCTGGGAAGTCGCGTGTGAAGTCGCGTGCAAAGCCGCTTGCTGCCACGCGTGAAAAGCGGCGTACCGGGGCGGCAGGCAAGCGCAGCGCCAAGGCGACCACGAAATCTGCCGCGGCGGATGTGATCCAGGCCGCGCTTGCGGCCTTTGCCCATGAGGTCCGCACCCCCCTGACCGGAATCCTCGCGATCAGCGATCTGCTTGCGACCTCGGACCTTGGCGAGCGCGAGCGCCGCTGGGCCGACACCATCAAGGCCGGCGCGGAGCATCTGGCGAGCCTTGCGACCCTGTTCGTGGACGCTGCCAAGACAGCCAAGGATGGGGGCAATGGCCTCGGCCAGGATCTGTTCGATCTGCGCGCCCTTGCGCGGGCCGCCGGCGACTCGCTTGCCGGCCGCGCGGCCGCCAAGGGGTTGCAGGCCGAGATCGATATCCACCCACGGCTTCCAGCCCTGGTGGTGGGCGACTCCGTTCGCCTGCGCGCGGCGCTGGAGAACCTGATCGACAATGCCGTGAAGTTCACGGAACAGGGCTGGGTGGCGCTGCAGGTCCTGCCCTGGCGTCCGCCGAAGGGCAAAGGCAAGATCGGTGTTTCCTTCAGAGTCTCGGACAGCGGCATCGGGCTGACCATGGCCGAGATCAAGCGTCTGTTCCGTCCGTTCACGCAGGCCAATGTCACGATCGCCTCGCGCTTCGGCGGTGCCGGGCTGGGGCTCTCCTCCGTGAAGCAATTGGCCCGCGCGATGGGCGGCGACGTCACCGCGAAGACGCGGCCAACGCGCGGCGCCACCTTCATCTTGACCGTCGCGTTGAGCTCCGCTGAGGACATCGATACTTCGGACGGAAGCGGTGATGGTGAGCCGTCGAATGCCATGGGATCGCTGCGCGTGCTCAGCGTCGAGGACAATCCGTTCGGCCGCGTCGTGCTCAACACCATACTGACCGAGCTCGGCCATCATGCGGAGTTCATCGGTCGTGGCGAGGACGCGGAAAACCGCCTTGCGCAAGGTGCTTTCGATGCGGTGCTGATGGACATGGTGCTGCCGGGCATCGACGGCATCGAGGCGATCAAACGCATTCGCACGATGTGTCCGCCGCTCGGTCAGATCCCGATCATCGGCATTTCCGGCCGCGGCGAGGACGAGACGGCCTCGCGCGAGGCCGGCGCCGATGCCTTCCTGGTCAAGCCTGTGTCTCCGCGTGCGCTAGCGACTGCGCTGCTTGAAGCGACACGCCGTGAGGAAGCCGCGACTTGATGATCGCGGCGTTGAGCTCGCCGCCATAGACGAAGATCGCGGCGATGAAATACAGAAACACCAGCGCGATGATCACCGAGGCCAGCCCCGCATACATCGTCACGTAGTTGTTGGCGAAGCGCGCGAGGTATTGCCCGAACACGATGCCGGAGATCAGCGACGCCACCATGGTGAAGACGATGCCGGGCAGGATCTGGAGGAAGCCGCGTCGCCCCGACGGCAGCCAGGCGTGCAGGATGAACAGCGCCACGATCAGTGCGCCGATGGTGATGCCGTAGCGCACCCAGGTCAGGATGCTTTCGTTGGACTCGACGAACAGCGGGATGTGGCGCCGCGCCGCTTCGATGATGAGCGGTCCGAGCACGATCAGGAACGCCATGGCGAGCGCGGTGAAGGCCGCGACCAGCGTATAGCCGATCGATTCCAGCCGCAGCCAGTACCAGCGCCGCATCTCGACCACCGCATAGGCGCGGTTGAGCGCGACCCGCAAGGCCTCGACGCCGTTCGAGGCAAAATAGACCGACAGCACCGCGCCGATGGTCAGCACGTCGGTGCGGGTCGTGGTCAGCACGTCGTGGATCTCGCCGGACAGGGTATCGGCAACCTGCTTGGGCCAGACCTGGAGCATCAGCCCGGCCGCCTGATCGGCGAGCTCCTTGGAGCCGAAGAAGCCTGCCAGCGAGGTCAACACGATGAGGAAGGGGAACAGCGCCATCAGGCTCGACAGCGCGATATGGCTCGCGATCGCCCAGCCGTCATCGGCCAGGAACGTGTAGAACGCGTCCATCACGACGAGGTAGAGATAGCGGATCTGCCTCACGGCGTACCCCGGCGCTGCTCTGCTCTCTCTCCCCGCAAGCGGCGAGAGGGGGAGCGTGCGTGCTGGCTCAAATCAAAAATCATCCGCTTAGCTTCTGATATTATTGGCCTAAAAGCCAGATCGCGCCGCGATGGCGCCGCGGCAAACACAGTGTTATCTACCCCTAATGGCATCCTTCCTGAGTTCTTTCATCCTGCCGGTGGCTGTCGGCGCCGTGGCGCTGGTGCTGCTGCTCGGTCTCGTCAACATGATGCGCGGCGGCTCGCCCAACACCTCGCAGAAGCTGATGCGGCTGCGCGTGCTGTTTCAGTTCGTGGCGATCGTCGTCGCCATGCTCGCGGTCTGGGCGATGGGGCATTGAGAGCCGGCGGCTAGAGAGGCAAACATGGTCGTTCTCAACCGTATCTACACCCGTACCGGTGACGACGGCACAACGGCGCTCGGCTCTGGCGAGCGCCGTCCGAAATACGATCTGCGGATCGAAGCCTATGGCACCGTCGACGAGACCAATGCCGCGATCGGCGTGGTGCGATTGCATGTCCGGGACTGGCCGGAGTTGGATGCGATGCTCGGCCGGATCCAGAACGACCTGTTCGATCTCGGCGCCGATCTCGCGGTGCCCGAGCGTGAAGGCAAGGCGGAGCGGTTGCGGGTCGTGGCGAGCCAGGTCGAGCGGCTTGAGCGCGATATCGACGCGCTGAACGAAAAGCTCGCTCCGCTAACCTCCTTCGTGCTCCCGGGCGGAACCCCAGCCGCCGCCCACCTCCATGTCGCGCGCACGATATGCCGCAGGGCGGAACGCGTGATGGTGGAACTCGCTGCAAAGCCGGACGAGCCAGTCGGGGAGGCTGGCATCCAATATATGAACCGGCTGTCGGATTTCCTGTTTGTCGCGAGCCGCGCGGCCAATCATAATGGCGCCGGCGACGTGCTCTGGGTGCCGGGCCAGAACCGCTAAGCAACCGCCAAGATTGGCTCGCAAAGCCAATTTTTGGGCCTCCGCGCGCGTTGACCGGACTGGGCCGGGCCATTAGGTTCCGCGCCAGTTGATAACCCCCCTCAAGAATTCAAGTGAAAGAGGATCGATGAAGGTCTTAGTGCCGGTAAAGCGGGTGGTCGATTACAACGTCAAGGTCCGCGTCAAGGGCGATGGATCGGGTGTTGAACTGGCCAACGTCAAGATGTCGATGAACCCATTCGACGAAATCGCGGTCGAGGAAGCGCTGCGCCTGAAGGAAGGCGGCAAGGCCACCGAGGTCGTGGTGGTCTCCATTGGACCGGCGCAGGCGTCGGAGACGATCCGCACCGGTCTCGCCATGGGCGCCGACCGCGGCATCCTGGTGAAGGCCGAGGGCACCGTCGAGCCGTTGGCGGTCGCCAAGATCCTGAAGAAGGTCGCCGACGAAGAGCAGCCCGGCCTGATCATCCTCGGCAAGCAGGCGATCGATGACGACAGCAATCAGACCGGCCAGATGCTGGCCGCGCTGCTCGGCTGGTCGCAGGCGACCTTCGCCTCCAAGCTCGAGGTCGAAGGGTCTGACTTCAAGGTCACCCGCGAGGTCGACGGCGGCCTGCAGACCGTGAAGCTGAAGGGACCTGCGATCGTCACGACCGATCTCCGCCTCAACGAGCCGCGCTATGCCTCGCTGCCCAACATCATGAAGGCGAAGAAGAAGCCGATCGCGGAGAAGACCGTCGCCGATTACGGCGTCGACGTCACCGCGCGCCTTGAGGTTCTCAAGACGACGGAGCCACCGGGCCGCAAGGCCGGCGTCAAGGTCAAGGACGTCGCCGAGCTGGTGTCGAAACTCAAGAACGAAGCCGGGGTGCTCTGATGACGACGCTTCTGATTGCTGAACACGACAATGCGTCGCTGAAGGATGCGACCAACAAGGCTCTGACGGCGGCCGTCGCCCTCGGCACCGACGTCGACGTGCTGGTCGCCGGCCAGAACGCCAAGGGCGCGGCGGATGCCGCCGCAAAGCTCACCGGGGTGAAGAAGGTGCTGCTCGCCGACGGTGAGCCCTACGCGCACGATCTCGCCGAGCCGCTGGCCGCGCTGATCGTCTCGCTGGCGTCCGGCTATGACGCGATCGTCGCGCCTGCGACCTCGCGCTTCAAGAACGTGATGCCGCGCGTCGCAGCCCTGCTCGACGTCATGCAGGTCTCGGAGATCATCAAGGTCGTCGCGCCCGACACCTTCGAGCGGCCAATCTATGCCGGCAACGCCATCCAGACGGTGAAGTCGAAGGACGCCAAGAAGGTCATCACGGTGCGTACCTCGACCTTCGCTGCAGCGCCAGCCGGTGGCAGTGCGAGCGTCGAGAGCGTCGCGGCGGCGGCCGATCCGGCCCTGTCGTCCTTCGTCGGCGAGGAAGTCGCCAAGAGCGACCGCCCCGAGCTGACCTCGGCGAAGATCATCGTCTCCGGTGGCCGCGCCATGCAGAGCCGGGAAAACTTCGCAAAGTACATCGAGCCGCTCGCCGACAAGCTCGGCGCCGGCGTCGGTGCCTCGCGCGCGGCGGTCGACGCCGGCTATGCGCCGAACGACTGGCAGGTCGGCCAGACCGGCAAGGTCGTGGCCCCCGAGCTCTATGTCGCCGTCGGCATTTCCGGCGCGATCCAGCATCTCGCCGGCATGAAGGACTCCAAGGTGATCGTCGCGATCAACAAGGACGAGGACGCGCCGATCTTCCAGGTCGCCGACTACGGCCTGGTTGCCGACCTCTACCAGGCGGTTCCTGAGCTCACGGCCGAACTCGGCAAGCTCGGCAAGTAAAACACCGTAGAAACACCGGCCGGATGTCCTAAACTCCGGCCGGTGTTTCATTTCTGAGGCGCTTTCTTTCGCGGGGGACGCGGAAGAGGGCGATCCAATCTAGGTTTCGAGCCCGGGTTCTGATTAAATCGGACCCCCGGCTCACGGGGGATAGGCAGGGCGCGGCATCCGCGCCGTTCCGGTGGATGACATTATGGCAGAGATCAAGAAGGTCGGCGTGATCGGCGCGGGGCAGATGGGCAATGGTATTGCCCATGTCGCGGCGCTGGCCGGTTTCGACGTGGTGCTCAACGACATCTCGGCCGACCGTTTGAAGTCGGGCATGGCCACCATCAACGGCAATCTGTTGCGCCAGGTCTCCAAAAAGGCCGTCAGCGAGGACGACAAGACCAAGGCGCTGTCGCGCATCACGCTCGCCGAGAAGCTCGATGACCTCGCCGACTGCGACCTCGTGATCGAGACCGCGGTCGAAAAGGAGGAGGTCAAGCGCAAGATCTTCCACGAGCTCTGCGCGGTCCTGAAACCCGAAGCGATCGTCGCTTCCGACACCTCCTCGATCTCGATCACCCGCCTGGCCGCGGCCACCGACCGCCCCGAGCGCTTCATCGGCATTCATTTCATGAATCCGGTGCCGCTGATGGAGCTGGTCGAGCTGATCCGCGGCATCGCCACCGATGATTCCACCTTCGAGGCCTCCAAGGCATTCGTCGCCAAGCTCGGCAAACAGGTCGCGGTCTCCGAGGATTTCCCGGCCTTCATCGTCAACCGCATTCTGCTGCCGATGATCAACGAGGCGATCTACACGCTCTATGAGGGCGTCGGAAACGTCGAGGCGATCGACGCGGCGATGAAGCTGGGCGCCCATCATCCGATGGGCCCGCTGGAGCTTGCCGATTTCATCGGCCTCGACACCTGCCTCTCCATCATGCAGGTGCTGCATGAGGGGCTGGCCGACTCGAAATACCGCCCGTGCCCGCTGCTGGTGAAATACGTCGAAGCCGGCTGGCTCGGCCGCAAGACGCAGCGCGGCTTCTACGACTACCGCGGCGCCAAGCCGGTCCCGACGCGCTGATCTCCACCCCTCGTTAACCTCTGCGGCCTAGGCTGCCGCCCGTACGAGGGTATGCGTATGGACATGATGGCCATGGTCAGCAGCATGCTGACCGCGCAGCAAGGCGCGTTGCAGTCGAACATCGCTGCGACCGTGACGAAGCAGAACATGGATGCGGAGAAATCCGCCGTCCTGACGCTGCTCGGTGCCGGCCAGCCCTCGCTCGCCAATGTTGGCGCCGGCATCGGCAACAATCTCAACGTGACCGCCTGAAATCAGCCCTACAGCGCCGCGGCGACCTGCTTCATGGCCGCCTGGATCAGCTTCAGCGCGTCGTCGCTGGACCATTCCGCGGGGCCGGCGATCGTCGCTATCTCGCAACCCTGCGGGTCGACCAGCACCGAGGTCGGCATGCCCAGCGCCCGACCGATGGCTTTAAGGTCCTGGAAAGCCTTGGCTTTCTGGTCGTTGAAATAACCGAGGCGGGTGATGCCGGCCTCTCTCAGAAAGTTTTTGGGCTTTTCGGGGTCACGGGTGTCGATATTGATGGCGACCACCTGGAAATTCTCGCTGCCCAGCGTGGCCTGGAGCCCTTCCAGCGCCGGCATCTCCTTGCGGCAGGGCACGCACCAGGTCGCCCAGAGGTTCACCAGCACCGTCTTGCCGCGGAAGTCGGAGAGCTTTTTCGGCTTGCCGTCGGCGTCCTCGAAGGTGAGGTCCGGCAGTTTTAACGGCGCCGTCGCCATGGTCAGCGCCGCCACCTCGCCATGGGCGAGCGGGGCGATCCTGCTGGCGGTCTGGACCGCGGCGCGGCAGGCCGGATCGCCCGCCGGCCCCCGCTTCAGGCCCAACCCGTACAGCGCCGCAAAGCCGACCAGGCCCCCGACCGCCACGGTGGCGATCACGAGGGGGATCCGGCGCGTGGCCGCCCGCGCTTTCCGTTGGTCGAGCATGTCGTTGGGGTCGAGCATATCGTTTGTCATCCGGTCGCAGATATGGCTATCAGGGGCCTCTTAATACGGCTGGCAGCAGTCAGCAAACGTGCGGCACAGGCCGCGCAGCTAGAAGCAAGGCGTGAGCAGGGGATCATGAGCAACAAGATGTGGGGCGGCCGGTTCTCGGAACGTCCCGACGAGATCATGGAGGAAATCAACGTCTCCATCGACGTCGATCGTCACCTCTTCGCCCAGGACATTGCCGCGTCCAAGGCCCATGCCGCGATGCTCGCCACGCAGGGCATCATCACGGCCTCTGATGCGAAAAATATCGGCAAGGGTCTAGACACGATTTTGTCAGAGATCGGCAAGGGCGGCTTCACGTTCAAGCGCGCGCTCGAGGACATCCATATGAATGTCGAGAGCCGCCTGTCCGAGCTGATCGGCCCCGCCGCCGGCCGCCTGCACACCGCGCGCTCGCGCAACGACCAGGTCGCGACCGACTTCCGCCTGTTCGTCCGCGACATCATCGACGAGACGGACGCTGCGCTCGCTGCGTTCCAGCAGGCGCTGGTGGAACGCGCGCTGGAACATGCCGGGACCGTGATGCCCGGCTTCACGCACTTGCAGACCGCGCAGCCCGTCACGTTCGGCCACCACCTGCTCGCCTATGTCGAGATGGCCGGACGCGATCGCGGCCGCTTTCAGGATGCCCGCAAGCGGCTGAATGAATCGCCGCTGGGTGCTGCAGCGCTCGCCGGTACCTCGTTCCCGATCGACCGCCACGCCACTGCGAAAGCACTTCTCTTCGACCGGCCGATGGCGAATTCGCTCGATGCGGTCTCCGACCGCGACTTCGTGCTGGAGACGCTGTCGGCGGCCTCGATCTGCGCCGTGCACATGTCGCGCTTTGCGGAAGAAATCGTGATCTGGACCTCGCCGCTGGTGGGCCTCATCCGCCTCAGCGACAAGTTCACGACCGGCTCCTCGATCATGCCGCAGAAGCGCAATCCTGACGCAGCCGAGCTCGTGCGCGCCAAGACGGGCCGCGTCATCGGCGCGCTCAACGGCCTCCTGATCGTGATGAAGGGCCTGCCGCTCGCCTATCAAAAGGACATGCAGGAGGACAAGCAGGGCGCGATGGAGGGCTTTGCCGCGCTATCGCTCGCGATCCGCGCCATGACCGGCATGGTCCGCGATCTCGTGCCGGATGAAGCCAAGATGAGGCTTGCTGCGGGCGAGGGCTATGCCACCGCGACTGATCTTGCCGACTGGCTGGTGCGCACGCTGAAGATGCCGTTCCGCGAGGCCCATCACGTCACCGGCCGGATCGTGGCAAAGGCCGCGGGCGACGGCGTCGCGCTCCATGAGCTTCCGCTCAAGGAGATGCAGGCGATCGAGCCAAAGATCACCAAGGATGTGCTCGGCGTGCTTTCGGTCGAATCGTCGGTAAAGAGCCGCACCAGCTTTGGCGGCACGGCGCCGAAGAACGTGACGGCGCAGGCCAAGGCCTGGGCGAAGCGGTTGGAAAAAGAGCGAAAATCGCGTTGAGGGCAAAATTTCGCTTGTTTTTCATGGTCATCCGGCTCTCGCCAGAGCGAGCCAATCTCTGTATGGTGCGGCCCGCGTAGTGGGGATCTCGTCGTGACGTTAAAGTTTCGCCCGACCGGTTCGGGGTGGGCCATCATTGTCTTGAGCCTGAGCGCGCTGGCGCTGGCCGGTTGCGGCCGCAAGGGGCCGCTCGATCTGCCGCCGACCGCCTCCAACGCGTCCACGGCGAATGTCGCCCCGGCTCCCACCGACACGGAGACCGAGGCCCAGAAGACGCCGAGCGTGTTCAATCCCACCTACGGCGCGGATGCCGCGCCCGCCGCCACCAAGGGCAAGAAGAAATCGTTTGTCCTCGACCCGCTGCTGGACGAAAAGCCCGGCAGATGAGCCGGGATGACTGAGCGAACACCATGAACCATTTCGACTATCGCAACGGCGTCCTGCACGCCGAAGCGGTGAACCTTTCCGATCTCGCCGCGACCGTCGGCACGCCTTTCTATTGCTATTCGACCGCAACCCTCGAGCGGCACTACCGCGTCTTCACGGATGCTTTCGCCGGCGAGAAGGTGCTGGTCTGCTACGCCATGAAGGCGAACTCCAACCAGTCGGTGCTGCGCACCCTGGCCAAGCTCGGCGCCGGCGCCGACGTGGTCTCGGGCGGCGAGTTGAAGCGCGCGCTCGCGGCCGGCATTCCGGCGAGCAAGATCCTGTTCTCCGGCGTCGGCAAGACCGAGACCGAGCTGCGCGCGGCGCTCGCCGCCGACCTCCTTTGCATCAACGTCGAATCCGAGCCCGAGCTCGAGCTGCTGTCGCGGCTCGCCAGCGAGATGGGCAAGACCGCGCGCATCTCCGTGCGCGTCAATCCGGACGTCGATGCCGGCACGCACGCCAAAATCTCCACCGGCAAGTCCGAGAACAAGTTCGGCATCCCGATCGTCCACGCCCGCGAGGTCTATGCGCGCGCCGCCAAGCTTCCGGGGATTCAGGTGACCGGCACCGACGTGCATATCGGCAGCCAGATCACCGATCTCTCCAAGATGGAGATCGCGTTCCGCATCCTCGCCGAATTCGTTCAGGCGCTGCGCGCCGACGGCCACAACATCTCGCATGTCGATTTCGGCGGTGGCCTCGGCATTCCCTACTACATGGACCGCGAGGCGCCGCCTGCGCCCGACGCCTATGCCGCCATGGTCAGGCGCATCACGCACAACCTCGGCTGCACGCTGATGTTCGAGCCGGGCCGCATGATCGTCGGCAATGCCGGCATCCTGGTCACCAGGGTGATCTACGTGAAGCACGGCGACGGCAAGAACTTCGTCATCATCGACGCCGCGATGAACGACCTGATCCGTCCGACGCTGTATGAAGCCCATCACGACATCCTGCCGGTTACGCAGCCCGCTGCAGGCGCGCCGACGATCCTGGCCGACGTCGTCGGCCCGGTCTGCGAGACCGGCGACTACCTCGCGCTCGACCGCACGCTGCCGACGCCGAAGCCGGGCGACCTCCTCGCCATCATGACCGCCGGCGCCTACGGCGCCGTGCAGGCCGGCACGTACAATACACGGCCGCTGGTGCCGGAGGTGCTGGTGAGGGGTGACCAGTATGCGGTGGTGCGTCCCCGCATCGATGTCGAGCAGCTCATCGCCATGGACACGCCCGCGCCGTGGCTGTGAGGCTGTCGTAGCGAAAAGCCGCAAAACAACCCCATGCAAAGTAGCCCGGGGTTGTCGGCCTCACGCACGGTCGCTCGGCGGAACCGTTTGGCGCGTCGGGCAAATCTGCGGGACTCGCGCGATCGCCGCGAAGGCTATGTCTTCCCGCCGACCACCACCCCGGCTCGCTTCTCGATCGGCTTGATCGCCGCGGTGAAGTCCGAACCCGCGCCTTCCTCGCTGATCACGGTCTCCCAGAGACGCCCGACCGCATCCGCGACCTCCATCGACAGGCCGAGCTGCTTCATCTCCTCCAGCGCCAGCCGCACGTCCTTCACCATCAGCCCCGTCGCGAAGCCGAAGTCGAAGCTGCGCGGCAGGACCGAACGCGGAAACTTGTCGCGGCTCGCGGTGTTCATGCCCGAGCCCGCATTGATGACGTCGATCATCACGGCCGGATCGAGCCCGGCCTTCACGCCCATCACCACCGCTTCCGATGTCGCGACGATCGCGGTCGCCGAGAGAAAGTTGTTGGCGAGCTTCATGGTCTGCGCCGCGCCCGGCTTCTCGCCGATGAAGAACACCTTTCCGATCACGTCGAGCGCGGCCTTGATCGTGTCGAACTCGCGCCTAGGTCCGGACGCCATCACGGCCAGCGTGCCTTTCTCGGCGCCGGCGACGCCGCCGGAGACCGGGCTGTCGATCTGCACGATGTTGCGCGTCGCCAGCAGGCCGTGAATCCTCACCGCCATCTGCGAGCCGACGGTCGACAGATCAACGAAGCGTTTGACGCGCTTGCCGTCGATCACGCCATTCGCACCGGTTGCGACCTCGAGCGAGGCCTGCAGCGACGGCAGGCTCGCCATCACCGTCTCGACCTGGTCGGCGACATCCTTCGGCGACGTCGCCGCGGTGGCGCCACGCGCAACCAGCGTATCGAGGACCTCTTTCCGCGTATCGAACGCAACGAGCCGATGCCCCGCCTCGATCAGCCGCCGCGCCATCGGAAACCCCATGTTTCCCAGCCCGATGAATCCGATGTCCATGGTGTTTCCTTGTGCTTGTTGTTGTGGGTGATGGACGGAAGCGCGCCACGTTCTCCGAGGTCGTCCTGGCGAAAGCCAGGACCCATTACCCCAGGGAGGAGTTGTGGCGCGACGTAGTAACTCCGAGTGCCCGTAACCGCGTCTGCCGGTGGCTATGGGTCCGAATCCACCTCTTGGCTTTCGCCAGGACGGCGTTGGGGAGGTGGGGTTGCGTCACTCAACGACGGAGGAGAGACGGTGGTGTCCCTCACGTCTTGCCGTCAATCTCCGCAAACACCTCGCGCGCGATCCGAAAGCTGTCGACCGCGGCCGGCATGCCGCCGTAGATCGCGACCTGCATCAGGATCTCGCGGATTTCGTCGCGGGTGACGCCGTTGGTCAGCGCGCCCTTCAGGTGCGCGCGGAACTCGTGCTGGCGGTTGAGAATCGCGATCATCGCGATGTTGAGCATGCTGCGGGTCTTGCGCGGCAGCTCCTCGCGACCCCACACCGTGCCCCAGCAATATTCGTTGAGCATCTCCTGGAACGGCCGGTTGAAGTCGTCGACGTTCTTCAGGGCATTGTTGACATAGGCCTCGCCCAGTACCGCTTTGCGAACTTCCAGCCCCTTGTCGTGCATCTTCTTGTCCATGGCGTTCCTCGTGTCTTGCCTTGAAGGATTTGCGACCGAAACCTACGGTGACGAACACAACCAGTCACGCCTTCGTGTTATGCACCGCTTGGGTGCGGGATCCCGTAGAGGAACGGGTGCCTCAGTGCTGCCGTTGTGCTAGGCTGTCGTACCGGGCAACCTGGAGAGCTGATTGAACGGCGTCACCCCCGACCCGTCAGACCCGATCCGCGATGGCAACGCCCTGTCGCGGCTCAAGCTGGCGCAGGCCCTCAAGCGGGCCACATATGCGATCGCCTGGGAGCGCGCCTGGCCGCATCTGGCGCGGTTTTCGACCGTTGTCGGGCTGTTTCTCGTGGTATCCTGGGCTGGCCTGTGGCTGGCGCTGCCCTTCATCGCCCGCGCGGTCGGGCTCGGCCTGTTTGCCGTCGCGGCGCTCGCCGCCCTGTTCCCGCTGATTCGCTTCCGCTGGCCGAGCCGCGAGCAGAGCCTGAGCCGCCTGGACAATGGGTCCGGCATCCGCCACCGGCCCGCGACGACGCTCACCGACACCCTGAGCACGCAGGATCCGGTCGCACAGGCGCTGTGGCAGGCGCAGCGCGAGCGCACGCTGGCCTCGCTCAAGCGCATCCGCGCCGGATTGCCGCATCCGCGGCTCGCGATCCACGATCCCTGGGCGTTGCGCGCCCTGGTGATGGTGATGCTGGTTGCGACCTTCTTCGCCGCCGGCGACGAGCGCGCCATGCGCATGGGCGCCGCCTTCGACTGGAATGGCGTGCTGGCGCCGACGAATATTCGCGTCGACGCCTGGGTCACCCCGCCGGTCTACACCTCCAAGCCGCCGATCATCCTGTCGGCCGCCAACAAGGAGGCCGCCGCACTTCCCGCGAGCGGCCCGCTCGCCGTTCCCGCCGGCTCGACGCTGATCGTGCGCTCCTCCGGCGGCAGCCTCGATGTCGTGGTCTCCGGCGGCCTCAAGGAAGTTGCGCCGAACGAGCAGGCTCCGAAGGGCACCAACGAGAAGCATTTTGCCATCGCGAGCGACGGCACCGCGCATGTCCGCGCGCCCTCCGGCCAGCCGCAATGGAGGTTCGCCGCAACGCCCGACCGGCCGCCGACGATTTCGCTGGCCAAGGATCCCGAGCGTCAGGCCAGAGGCGCGCTGCAGCTGTCCTACAAGATCGAGGACGATTACGGCGTCACCGGCGCCCAGGCGCAATTCGCCGTGCGTCCGTCAGACGCTCAGAAGTCCGACGAGAAGGCCGCGTCGCGGCCGTTGTTCCAGCCGCCGCAATTCGCACTGGTGCTGCCGAACGCGCGCACCCGCAACGGCCTCGGCCAGACCGTCAAGGACCTCAGCGAGGATCCCTATGCCGGCGCCGACGTCACGCTGACGCTGACTGCCAAGGACGAGGCAGGCAATGAGGCGAAGAGCGAACCCTTCAACATGCGTTTGCCCGAGCGCCTCTTCACCAAGCCGCTGGCGCGCGCGCTGATCGAGCAGCGTCGCATCCTGGCGCTCGACGGCAACAAGAACTCCGACGTCTATGCCGCGCTCGATGCGCTGATGATTGCGCCGGAATTGTTCACGCCCGAGACCGGGCAATATCTCGGCCTCTACAACATCGCGAGGCAGCTGGAGGCTGCTCGCACCGACGATGCGCTGCGCGACGTCGTTGCGAGCCTCTGGGCGCTTGCAGTGACGATCGAGGACGGCAACATCACCGATGTCGACAAGGCGCTGCGCGCGGCGCAGGACGCGCTCAAGCAGGCGCTGGAGCGCGGTGCGAGCGACGAGGAGATCAAGAAGCTCACCCAGGATCTGCGCCAGGCGCTGGACAATTTCATGCGCCAGCTCGCCGAGCAGTTCCGCAACAACCCGCAGCAGCTCGCCCGTCCGCTTGATCCCAACACGAAGATCATGCGCCAGCAGGATCTCAACAACATGATCGACCGCATGGAGCGCCTGTCGCGCTCCGGCGACAAGGATGCGGCGAAACAGTTGCTCGACCAGCTCCAGCAGATGCTGGAGGGTCTTCAAATGGCGCAGCCGGGCCAGAGCGGCGACAGCGACATGGAGCAGGCGCTCAACGAGCTCGGCGACATGATCCGCAAGCAGCAGCAGTTGCGCGACAAGACCTTCAAGCAGGGCCAGGATTCCCGGCGCGACCGCATGCGCGGCAAGCAGGGCCAGCAGGGCGATCAGTCGATGTCCGACCTGCAGCAGGACCAGCAGGCGCTGCGCGACCGCTTGAAGAAGCTCCAGGAGGAGCTTCAGAAGCGCGGGCTCGCGCAGAACGGCCAAAAGGGTCAGAAGGGTCAGAAAGGCCAAAAGGGTCAGCAAGGCGAGCAGGGACAACCGGGCCAGCAGGGCCAGGGCGGCGATGATGATGCCGACCAGGGCGATGATGACGGCGGTCTCGATACCGCCGACAACGCCATGGGCGATGCCGGCTCCAAGCTCGGCGAAGGCAATGCCGACGGCGCCGTGGACTCGCAAGGCAAGGCGCTCGACGCGCTGCGCAAGGGCGCGCAGAAGATGGCCGAAGCCATGCAGCAGGGCGACGGCGACGGTCAGGGCGACGGCCCCGGCAATCGTGCCGGCCGGCAGCAGAGCGGCGGTAACCAGACCGACCCGCTCGGCCGTCCCTTGCACGGCCGCGAGTTCAGCGACGACTACACGGTGAAGATCCCCGGCGAGATCGACGTCCAGCGCGCCCGCCGCATCCTCGAAGAGCTCCGCCGCCGCCTGGGCGATCCGTCCCGTCCGCAGCTCGAGCTCGACTATCTCGAGCGGCTGCTGAAGGATTTTTGAGGCGATCGGGCCTCACCAGCCGCGCTGGGTATGCTCGGTATATTGACGCGCGATGTCTCCCCCAAGGTCGTCCTGGCGAAGGCCAGGACCCCCGCGCGAGCGCCTACGCTCGTCGCGATTACCCCAGGGAGTAGTTTGGCGAAGACCCGTCGTCCGGTACTGCTAGCGATCCCCGACGGACACATCACGCGGTATGGGTCCTGGCCTTCAGGACGACACCGTATGTGTGGGACCGGACTCGTGTCACTGCGTCGAGGATGTTGCGGGCTCGCCGCAGCTACCTCTTCTTCGCCGCGAGCGCGTCGGCGACTGCGGTGCGGATATCCGCCACCGAAAACGGCTTCGTCACCACGTCATGCACCAGCGCATTCAGGTTCGACGCGCGCTCGCGCTGGTCGGCAAAGCCGGTCATCAGCAAGATCGTGAGGTCCGGAAAATCGCGCGCGGCCGAGAGTGCGAGCGCGATGCCGTCCATCACGGGCATCTGGATGTCGGTGAGCAGGAGGTCGAAGGCGCCATCCTCGCGCGTCAAGATCTCCAGCGCCTCGGCGCCGTCCTGCGCGGTGACTGTCTGGTGGCCGTCCATTGCGATGGCACGCGCCACCAGCGTCCGCATGGACTCCTCGTCATCGGCGATCAGCACCTTTGGCATCGGGCCAAACCTTTGCGGCAGCGGGCAGCCGGTTACGCGCTGCCGCCGGCGATGTCACGCCGGTTGAAGAAACGAATATCGATATTGCGGCCTTCAGGTGGCGGCGAGGCGAGGCGCGACTTGAAGAAGGCGCGCTCGCCGGGATGCAGCACGGTCTGCTCCAGCACCGCGTTCCAGGCGTAGATCTCGGCGCCCTGCGCGTCACGCACGGAGAAGCGCAGGCGGGGGATGTCGACCGCCTTCCTGGTCTCGCCGACGATCGCGCCTTCGATCACCAGCACCTGCTTGCTGTCCACGGTCTCCGAAGTGACCTTGACGTCCCTAAAGGCGAGGCCGCGCAGATTCACATCCATGCCGGCCATCTTGTAGAACGCCGCGGTCTGCGGCAGCAGCCGGACCATGTCTGCGCGCCAGACCACCAGCGCAACGGCCAGCGCGCCCATGGCAGCGCAGGCGGTCGGCAGGCCGAAATAGGATCTTCGCGGCGGCCGGCTCACCGGACGGGCGACCCGGGCGCGGCGGCGGAACAACCCGCGGAACCAGGATTGGTGCGGCTCTCCGGCCAATTCGTCGGTGGCCTCTGCCTCCGACCAGTCGTCGTCCCTGGTGTCCTCGGTGGGCCAGTCACTGGCGATCGAGGGGCTGTCGACCACCGGCGTAGCGGCGGCATCCTCCCGGGCGTAGGTGTTCCACTGCTCCGCGATGTCGGACTGGTCCTCGGGCTGGCTCGCCGCAGCCATGGCCGGCGCGTTGGCTTTCTCCTGCACCTCCTCGACGGCATCCTCGGGCCGCGCCACCCAGGTCTCCTTGCAGCGGGAGCAGCGCACCGTGCGCCCATTCGCCCCAAGGCTTGCGAGCTTGATGGCGTAGGATGTCGTACAATGGGGGCATACGATGTGCATGGACCAGCCTCGGCGATGACCCAGCCGTAGCGGAACCGGGCTCTTTCGATGCTACAAGGCGACCGTTAACGAATCGGAAACCATAACGGCCGCACAACGCTTTCATCGCGTGCGGCAGAGCTTTGCGGCGTGCGCCGCGCCCCACCTCGAACGGAGCTGAGCTTGGTTCGGTTCGAAAATGTCGGATTGCGTTACGGTCTGGGGCCGGAGATTCTGCGCGACCTGAGCTTCCAGATCCCGGCGCACTCCTTCCAATTCCTCACCGGCCCGTCCGGCGCCGGCAAGACGTCGCTGCTGCGCCTCTTGTTCCTGTCGCATCGGCCGACGCGCGGCCTCGTCAATCTGTTCGGCCACGACATCTCGCTGCTCGGCAAGGACGAGATCGCCGACCTGCGCAAGCGCATCGGCATCGTGCTCCAGGACTTTCGCCTGCTCGACCACATGACGACCTACGAGAACGTCGCGCTGCCGTTCCGTGTGATGGGCCGCAGCGAATCCAGCTACCGCAAGGAGGTCATCGATCTCCTGCGCTGGGTGGGCCTGGGCGAGCGCATGGACGCGCTGCCGCCGATCCTGTCGGGCGGCGAGAAGCAGCGCGCGGCGATCGCGCGCGCGGTGATCTCGCGGCCGCAACTCCTGCTTGCGGACGAGCCGACCGGCAGCGTCGATCCGACGCTCGGTCGGCGCCTGCTGCGGCTCTTCATCGAGTTGAACAAGTCCGGCACCGCCGTGATCATCGCGACCCACGATATCGGATTGATGGACCAGTACGAGGCGCGCCGGCTCGTGCTGCACCAGGGACGACTGCACGTCTATGAATAGCACCGACGAGCGCGGCGTCTTCGTCGACCTCGGACAGGAGCGTCCGCAGGTCCCGGCCAGGGCGCGCAACATGTCGCCGATCGTGCCGCGCGCCTCGATCCATGGCCGCGCGCTGGTCGCGGTCGTCGCAATCATGACCTTCCTTGCCTCGATGACCACGGGCACGGTGCTGCTGGTGAGTGCGTCGGCGGCCGAATGGCAGTCGGACGTCGCGAGCGAAATCACCATCCAGGTCCGTCCCCAGGCCGGACGCGACATCGAGCGCGACACCACTGCTGTGACGGAAGCGATGCGCGCCCAGCCGGGCATCGTCGAGGTCAAGCCGTTCAGCAAGGACGAATCCGGCAAGCTGCTCGAGCCCTGGCTCGGCACCGGCCTGTCGATGGACGATCTTCCGGTGCCGCGCATGATCATCGCCCGCGTGCAGCCGGGCACGGCGCTCGATCTCGCCGCCCTGCGCAGCCGGGTGGCGCAGGTCGCGCCAAGCGCGAGCGTCGACGATCACCGCGCCTGGATCGAGCGCATGCGTTCGATGACCAACGCCACCGTGCTCGCCGGCCTCGGCATCCTCGCGCTCGTCATCGTCGCGACCATCATCTCAGTGTCGTTCGCGACGCGCGGTGCCATGGCCGCCAATCGCCCGATCGTCGAGGTCCTGCATTTCGTCGGCGCCGGCGATCGCTACATCGCCAACCGCTTCCTGCGGCATTTCCTCCGCCTCGGCCTCGAAGGCGGGGTGATCGGCGGCGGCATCGCCATGCTGGTGTTCGGCTTCTCCGAGTCGATCGCCGGCTGGTTTTCCGGCACGCCGGTCGGCGACCAGTTCGCCGCCCTGCTAGGCACTTTCTCGCTGCGGCCATCCGGCTACGTCGTGCTCGCGGTGCAGGCGGTCCTGATCGGCGCGATCACCGCGGTGGCGTCGCGCCAGACGCTGTTCGCGACGCTGAACGACGTCGAATAGGGCGCTGCGCGTCAAACCGGACTCCACTTCATCGAAAAACGTCCTAAAATTGCCAGGGGAAGGGATCACCACATCATATGACCTCGCCGACCGCCGATCGATCGCCGAACTTGCCGCACGGCTGGCTGCGTGCGGCCCTCGTGTCGACGCTCGCGGTCGCCTTCGTCGGCGCGGCGGCGGGGTTCGTTGCGTTCCTGTCGCAGATGCGCGGCGCCGAGCTCGCGCCGGACCGCAAGGCCGACGGCATCGTGGTTCTGACCGGCGGATCGTCACGGGTGTCGGATGCGATGGAGCTGCTCGCTGCGGGCTACGGCCAAAGGCTCCTGATCTCCGGCGTGCACCCGACCTCCACGGTCAGCGATATCTCGCGGACGCTGCCGGAGAACCAGTCCTACATGCGCTGCTGCGTCGATCTCGACCGCTATGCCGTCTCGACCCGCGGCAATGCCGCGGAGACGCGGCGCTGGGCGCACGAGCGCGGCTTCAAGTCGTTGATCGTGGTGACCTCGAACTATCACATGCCGCGCGCGCTGGTGGAGTTCTCGCACGCGATGCCGGAGATTGCGCTGATCCCGTTTGCGGTGGTCGGCGACAAGTGGCGCGAGGAGCCGTGGTGGACTTCGTCTTCGACGCTACGGCTCTTGTTGTCGGAGTATGTCAAATATATTGCCGCCGAGCTGCGCGTGCGGCTCGAGGATTTCGGGATTGACCTTTCGCCGGAAGTGTCGGAGCAGCCTTCAGGCGTGCAGCCGAAACGGCCCGCTACCGCACAGGCCAACTAGGATCATTGATGTTCTTGCTCTTCCTGCGTTCGCTCGTTTTCAACGTGCTGTTCTACGCCGTCCTGGTGTTCTTGGCGATCATCGCGCTGCCGACCTTCCTGATGTCGCCCCGCGCGACGCTGACGGTCGCCGCATGGTGGGCGAACTCGACGCTGTTCCTGATGCGGGCGATCTGCAACATCAAGGTGGAATTCAGAGGCGTGGAGAAGATCCCGACGGGGCCGCTGGTGATCGCTGCGAAGCATCAGTCCTTCTGGGAGACATTCGCGCTGCTGCGCTTCTTCGACCGCCCGATCTTCATCCTCAAGCGCCAGCTCATGCACATTCCGGTGTTCGGCCAGTTCCTGGGCAAGACCGGCATGATCGCGATCGATCGCCGCGCCGGCGTCAAGGCGCTCCTGGACATGACGCGGCGGGCACGCGATGCGGTGCGCTCCGGCCGCCAGCTGGTGATCTTCCCGGAAGGTACCCGCCGCGCGCCGGGCGCGCCGCCCGACTACAAGACGGGCTTTGCCCAGATCTATTCGGCCTGCGGTGTGCCGTGCCTGCCGATCGCGCTCAACTCCGGCCTGTTCTGGCCGCGCCGTACCTTCATGCGCTACCCCGGCACGCTGGTGGTGGAATTCCTGGATCCGCTGCCGCCGGGCCTGCCGAAGGACGAGTACATCGCGCGCGTGCGCGGCGCGATCGAGGAGGCCACGGGGCGCATCGTCGAAGCCGGACGGAAGGAGCAGGAGCAGCTCATTGGCAGTGCGCCGAGCTACGTGGCTTCAAGCAGCTAGCGCTCGTCTTGCTCGCTGCTCGGAGCCGGATCATGCAGGGAGTGCGCATCGTTGTGCAGGAGAGCCGCAAGCTGATGCAGCTGCGTATCGCGAAAACCTTCGGCCTCGATCGCCTTCACCGTCGCGGTGACATAGTCGCGGTTGGCGCCGGACTGACCATGGCCTTGCAGCACGTGGCGGTGCTGCTCGGCAAGCGACAGGCGTCCCGCATATTGCACGTGGCCGCGGTCGACGACGTAGGAGAGCGCGCTGACGCGCTGCCGCGCATCGTTCTCGAGCCACACCGAGCGCATCACCTCGCGATAGACCGAGGTGACCTGCTCGCGCTCGCGCAAATAGGAGACCACATCGGCGCGGTTCTTTGCCGCGACGCGGAAGGCGATGCCGCGACAGGCGCCGCCGCGGTCGAGCCCGAGCACGAGGCCCGGCTTCTCCGGCGTGCCGCGATGGACGAAGGAATAGACGCAGAGCGCGCGATGCTCGCCGACGAGGCGCGCCGGCAGGCGCTCCTCGAATTCGAAGCCCGGCCGCCACATCAGCGAGCCATAGCCGAACACCCAGAGGTCGCCGGCGGCCATCGTGACGGAGGGGAGGGTGATTTCGGACATGTTTGGCACCGCTACCAGACCCCGCCGCCCAGGCGAAGCGAATTCTCCACCTTTTGCCGTAAGCCGACCTCGCTTACATTTGCCATCATCTGGGGTCAAAGGGTCGCCGCATGTCCGATATGACCATTGCCGCCAGGCGACGCTCCGGCTGGGGGCTTTTCATCGCGCCCGTCCTCCTCCTGATTCTGGCCGTCGCCTGGAGCGGCTTCTGGTTCTATGCCGCTTCCCAGGCCGAAGTGGCGGCCGACGCCTGGCGCGCCCAGGAGGCCAAGTCGGGCCGCATCTATGATTGCGCCAGGCGCTCGATCGCCGGCTTCCCGTTCCGCTTCGAGGTGCAGTGCTCCGGCGCCAGCGTATCGCTGGTCTCGCAGACCGCGAGCAAGACGCCGTTCACGGCCAAGCTCGACAACATTCTGGTCGTTGCCCAGGTCTATGATCCCAAGCTTGTGATCGCCGAATTCACCGCGCCGGCGACGCTGACCGACGGCGTCACGCAGACGTCCTTCGTCGTGAACTGGAGCAAGGGTCGCAGCAGCGTGGTCGGCTTGCCGGCCGTGCCGGATCGCGCCTCGATCGTGTTCGACGATCCCGCCATCAACCGCGTCGACGGCTCGGTGCAGGTGCCGGTTGCAAAGGCCAGGCAGGTCGAGCTGCACGGACGCCTCGCCGAGGGATCCTCGCGCGACAATCCCATCATCGAAACCGTGCTGCAGATCGCGCAAGGCAGCATCCAGGGCGTGCATCCGCTGCTCGCGGAGCCGTTCGAAGCGGACGTGCGTTCGAAGATCTCGGGGCTGAAGGATTTTGCGCCAAAGCCGTGGCCGCAGCGTTTCCGCGAGCTCCAGGCCGCCGGCGGCCATATCGAGATCGTACAGTCGCGCATTCAGCAGGGCGAGATGATCGCGGTCGCGGCCGGCACGCTTGGCATCTCGCCGAACGGCCGCCTCGACGGCGAATTGCAGATGACGGTGACCGGCCTCGAGCGCGTGATCCCAGCGCTCGGCATCGACAAGATGCTGGAAGAGGGCGTGCCGCAGGCAACGCTGGACCGCGTCGCGCCGGGCGTGAAGTCGCAGGACCTCAACAACCTCTTCGGTGCGCTCGACCGCGCCATTCCCGGTCTCGGCAAGGTCGTGAAGCAGAACGCCAATGTCGGCGTCGCCGCCGGCATCAACGCGCTCGGCACCGAAAGCACGCTGGAAGGCAAGAAGGCGCGCAGCTTCCCGCTTCGCTTCGCCGATGGCGCGGTGATGCTCGGCGCGCTGAAGGTCGCGCAGCTCCCGCCGCTGTATTGATTTCCCCGTCATTCCGGGGCGCGCGGAGCGCGAACCCGGAATCTTGTGCCACAATCTCTGGATTCCAGGTTCGACGCTAACGCGTCGCCCCGGAATGACGCAGCGAAAAATTACTGCTTCGTCAGCGGCGGATGCTGGCGGCCGAAATCAGGCGCCGCCGAATCCTGGCCGATCTCGACGATGCCGCGGCGGATGGCGCGGGTGCGGGTGAAGTGGTCGAACAACGCTTCGCCGTCGCCGCGGCGGATCGCGCGCGTGAGTTTTGCGAGGTCCTCGTTGAAGGTGCCGAGCATCTCCAGCACGGCCTCCTTGTTGGCGAGGAATACGTCGCGCCACATCGTCGGATCGGACGCCGCGATGCGCGTGAAGTCGCGAAAGCCGCCGGCGGAGAACTTGATCACCTCGGACTCCGTCACCTGTTGCAGCTCATCGGCGGTGCCGACGATGGTGTATGCGATCAGATGCGGCAGATGGCTGGTGATCGCGAGCACGAGATCATGATGATCCGGCGTCATGATCTCGACCTTGGCGCCGAGCGCGGCCCAGAACGCGCGCAAGCGATCGACGGCGGCTGCGTCGACGCCCTCCGGTGGCGTGAGGATGCACCAGCGATTGATGAACAGCTCGGCGAAGCCGGAATCCGGGCCCGAATGCTCGGTGCCCGCCACCGGATGCGCGGGTACAAAGTGAATGCCCTGCGGCAGATGCGGCGCCATGTCCCTGACGATCGCGCCCTTCACCGAGCCGACGTCGGAGATGATCGCGCCCGGCTTCAGATGCGCAGCGATCTCCTGCGCCACGGGGCCGCAGGCGCCGACGGGAATGCAGAGGATGACGAGGTCGGCGTCCTTCACGGCCTCGACATTGGTCGCGACCACGTGGTCGACGATGCCGAGCTCGGCGACGCGGGCCCGCGTCTTCTCCGAGCGCGCGGTGGTGACGATCTCGGACGCCAGGCCCTGGAGTTTTGCGGCACGCGCGATCGAGCCGCCGATCAGGCCGAAGCCGATCAGCGCGACGCGCTGGAAATGCGGGGCCACGCTCATTTGCCGCCGCCCATGAAGTCGCGCAGGCCCTCGACCACGAGGCGATTGGCCTCCTCGGTGCCGATGGTCATGCGCAGCGAATGGGGCAGGCCGTAATTCTTCAGCGCCCGCAGCACCAGTCCCCGCTTGGTCAGGAAGGCGTCGGCATCATCCGAGGTCTTGCCCTTGTCGGTCGGGAAATGGATCAGCACGAAGTTGGCAACGCTCGGCGTGACCTTCAGCCCGAGCTTGCCGATCTCCTCGGTCAGCCAGTTGCGCCAGGTCTCGGTGAACTGCTTCGACATCTGCTGATGCGCGGTGTCCTCGATCGCGGCGACCGCGGCATACATCGCCGGCGTCGAAACGTTGAACGGGCCGCGAATGCGGTTGACGGCATCGATGATATGCGCAGGTCCGAACATCCAGCCGATACGGAGCGCGGCGAGGCCGTGGATCTTGGAGAAGGTGTGGGTCACCACCGTGTTCTCGGTGGTCGCGACCAGCTCGATCCCCATTTCGTAGTCGTTACGCGATACGTAGTCGCAATAGGCGGCGTCGAGCACCAGAAGGATGTGCGATGGCAGGCCGGCGCGCAGGCGCTTGACCTCGTCGAACGGCAGGTAGGTGCCGGTCGGGTTGTTGGGGTTGGCGAGCCAGACGAGCTTGGTGCGCGGCGTCACCGCTTTGAGAATAGCATCGACGTCGGCGGTGAAGTTCGCTTCCGCCGCCACGATGTTCCTGGCGCCGTTCGCCATGGTCGCGATCGGGTAGACCAGGAAGCCGTGGGTGGTGGAGATCGCTTCGTCGCCCTGGCTGAGATAGGTGTGGGCGAGCAGATTGAGGATCTCGTCCGAGCCGGCGCCGCAGATGATGCGGTCGGGATCGAGGCCATAGGTGCGGCCGATCGCTTCGCGCAGCACGCGCGAGGTGCCTTCCGGATAGTCCTCCAGATGCGTCGCCACATGCGTGAAGGCCTCGATCGCCTTCGGCGAGGGCCCGAACGGCGTCTCGTTCGCCGACAGCTTGAACACCTTGCGGCCCGGCTCCGGCACCGGGCTCTTGCCGGGCGTGTAGGGCGCAATATCGAGAATGCCGGGATTCGGCACGGGGCGGGACATCGTCTACTCCGGAAAGGATGCGGGTGGCCTTAAGCCTTCACATCAGATTTGGCCGACCCGTTCGGGGGCACCGTATAGCGTGTTGCGTGGCCGCCGACGAGAGCCGACGAGCGGACCGAGGCGCCGGCCCGGATCAGGGCGATTTTGATCTTCTCGAAGCCGATGCCGGTCTCCGACACCAACAGCGCAGCGCCGTCGAAGGCGGTATCGGGCACCGCGACGATGTCGGCCAGCGGCGCCAGCGCCCTCGCCGTGTCGGCGTTCCAGCCAGACACGCGCACGCTCCAGGTCTGGACCTCCGTGACCATGGCGTCGTCGGCAACCCGCGAGATCACGAAGACGGGCAGCGCGGCCGGATGGTCGGCGCGCTCGAGGAACGGCAGCCGCGCGATGATTTTCGGCGCGCCCTCGGCCTCGAGTTCGCTCCACCATGGCGTGCGGCTCGAGATCGCCGAGACCAGAGCCAAATCACCCTTCGATTTCGCCAGCGCCTCGACGGCGGCCTGTGCGCTGAAATGCGGCACATAGGGCGTGGTGAAGCCGAAATGAAATCGCGCCGAATCCCGCATCGCGGACTCGCCGACCGAGACGTCGGCATGCACCGAGAACGGCGCCTGCACATAAGTGAAGGTCGAGATGATGACGCGCCAGATGCTCTCGATGGTGTCGAGCGGCAGGATGCCGCGATGGCGCTCGACGAGGCGGCGCATCATGCTGGCCTCGCGCGCCGGCCGGAAAGCCGAGCCGACCTCCTGCGTCTGCTTCGCCTGAATCAGGCGATCGATGATGTCGCCGCGCTGCATCAAAAGGCGATGCACGTCCTCGTCGATCGCATCGATCTCCTTGCGCAATTCCTGCAACGACGGTGGCGCGGGCGGACGCTGGGACATATCTGTCAGTCTGTCAGGGGCTCGTGAAAGGCGGATCGGCTGAGCCGGATCCGCGGGCACTATGGGTCTTGATTAGGCAGGATGGACGCCGAAAGCAAAGAGAAATGACGGTCATTTGGCCTGACTTCGCAAGGCCTCATTTGGTTAACCCGCGGCCTCGGCTTGACGAAAACCGCTTAAGCCACTAACTTTTGCCTGTTCCGTGGTCATTTGAGCCGGCCGGCTTGCAGCCACGTTAAAAAACTCGCTAAACAGGCCGGGGACGCATCCGATCCCGGCCGAACCTATCGTTCAGGCCGGGTTTTTCATGGCCTGATGTCAGCGGCGGCTTGAGAGCCGTCGCCAACGAGGTCGATGGTCAGATGGTTGCCGTCACGTCAGTACCGAGCCCCGCGATCGCCGAAGAGCGCTCGCACGAGGCAGATCATCCGAGCTCCGAGGTTGCGTATTTCGGCGCCGAGCAGCCGTTGTCGCTCGATTGCGGTATCGACCTCAGCCCGTTCCAGATCGCCTACCAGACCTATGGCGAGCTCAATGCCGAGCGTTCCAACGCCGTGCTGATCTGCCATGCGCTGACCGGCGACCAGCATGTCGCGAATGTGCACCCCGTCACCGGCAAGCCCGGATGGTGGGAGACCTTGGTTGGGCCCGGCCGACCCCTTGATCCTCAACACTACTTCATCATCTGCGCCAACGTGATCGGCGGCTGCATGGGCTCGACGGGACCCGCCTCGCTCAATCCGGCGACGGGCAAGGTGTGGGGCCTGGATTTTCCCATCATCACCATCCCCGACATGGTGCGCGCGCAGGCGATGCTGATCGATCGCCTCGGCATCGACACGCTGTTTGCGGCGGTCGGCGGCTCGATGGGCGGCATGCAGGTGCTGCAATGGACCGCGGCCTATCCCGAGCGCGTGTTCTCCGCGCTCGCGATCGCCTGCTCGACGCGGCACTCCGCGCAGAACATCGCCTTCCACGAGCTCGGCCGCCAGGCCGTGATGGCCGATCCCGACTGGCAGAACGGTCGCTATACCGATCACGGCATCCATCCGCATCGCGGGCTCGCGGTGGCGCGGATGGCTGCGCACATCACCTATCTCTCGGATGCAGCGCTGCACCGCAAGTTCGGCCGGCGCATGCAGGACCGCGAGCTGCCGACGTTTTCGTTCGATGCCGATTTCCAGGTCGAGAGCTATCTGCGCTACCAGGGCTCGTCCTTCGTCGAGCGTTTCGATGCCAACAGCTATCTCTATCTGACGCGGGCGATGGATTATTTCGACATCGCCGGCGACCATGACGGCGTGCTGGCGAAGGCGTTCGCCGGCGTCAAGACACGCTTCTGCGTGGTGTCCTTCACCAGCGACTGGCTGTTCCCGACCGCGGAATCGCGCGCGCTGGTGCACGCGCTCAACGCGTCGAGCGCGCGGGTGTCGTTCGCCGAGATCGAGACCGATCGCGGCCACGACGCCTTCCTGCTCGACGTCCCCGAATTCTTCGATATCTCCCGCGCCTTCCTGCAATCGGCAGGCAAGGCGCGCGGGCTCAACGGCAAAGGCGGCTAGAATGTCCGTGCAGGAAGTTCTGCCACTCGACGGCCTTGCGGCTGAGCAGGGAGGTCACTACCGCGCCGATCATCTGCTGGTCGCGGAGATGGTCAGGCGCGGCTCGAAAGTGCTCGACGTCGGCTGCGGCGACGGCGATCTGCTTCAGCTTCTGGAGACCCGCGGCATCGACGGCCGCGGCATCGAGCTGTCGCGCGAGGGCGTCAACCGCTGCGTCGCCAAGGGCCTTGCGGTGGTGCAGGGCGATGCCGACACCGACCTCATCAACTATCCCGACGACGCCTTCGACTACGTCATCCTGTCGCAGACGCTCCAGGCGACGCGGCAGCCGAAGGTGGTGCTGGAAAATCTTCTGCGCATTGGCCACCGCGCCATCGTGTCGTTCCCGAACTTCGGCTACTGGAAGATGCGCTTGCAGCTCCTGATCGGCGGCCACATGCCGCGCACGGAGAATCTGCCGGCGACCTGGTACGACACCGCCAATATCCATTTCTGCACCATCAAGGATTTCGTCCAGCTCTGCGACGAGATCGGCGTCAAGATGGAGCGCGCCGAAGCGCTCGATCTCTACGGCCGCCCGCTGCGGCTGCGATTGCCATGGTGGGTGTGGAATCTGTTCGGCGAGCAGGGCGTGTTTCTGCTGAGCCGCGGCGGCGGGAAGTGACGCCTCTGGCGTCATTCCGGGGCGATGCGAAGCATCGAACTGTGGTGCGCAATTGCGCACCTGAGAATCTCGAGGTTCCGGGTTCGCTCTTCGAGCGCCCCGGAACGACAGCAAACTAATTAGCAGCAACCGACCTCGGATCGCGCACCGGCCAGCGTCCCGCCTCCACCAGCGTGATGAACCGCGCCACCGTCTCGTTGAACAGCGCGGGCTCCTCGAGATTGAGCACGTGGCCGGACTTCGGAAACATCGCGAGCCCCGCGGCAGGCAGATGCTTCTTCAGGAACAGGCTCGGCGAGATGCACGGGTCGTCCTCGTCGCCGCAGATGATCAGCGCGGGCGTGGCAACGCCTCTGATCGCATCCGTCATGGTGTAGATCGAGGGGCGACCGCCCTGGAAGCCGCGCATGGTGTTGGCCGAGCCCTTGGAATCGTGCCGCGCGAGTGCGGCATAGAAATCGGCGTGGCCGCGCGGGTCCTTGACCAGGAAGGGAATCCGGCTCGGCGCCTCGCGCGTGACTTTCGCAACTTCCGCGGCGCCCAGGGTCTCGAACTGCTCGGCATTGGCGCGGCACTGCTTGCGCCAGGCTTCGAGATTGTCGAGCTCCGAGCCGGAGCCGACGCCGGCGAGCGTCATCGAGAGCGCACGCTGTGGCGCGTTCAATCCGATCTGAAGCGACGAATAGGCGCCCATCGAAAGCCCGACGAGATGTGCCTTGTCGATGCCGAGATGGTCGAGCACCGCGAGCGCGTCAGTGGTGAAGTGCTTGTAGGTGTAGACGTCGGCTGACGCGGGCACGTCCGACGGCGTATAGCCCCGCGCCGAATAGCTGATGCAGCGGTGGCCGCGCGAGAAATAGCGCATCTGCGGCTCCCAATTGGTGCAGTCGGCCGCGAATTCGTGCAGGAAGATGATCGGCGTGCCGTGGCCTGCTTCCTCGAAGTAGAGGCGGCAATCGTCCTTGGTTGTCGCGTAAGGCATAGAAATCCTCCCCGCACTGTTGCGGCATTGGAATGCCGTTCTGCATTTCACGCATGAAGGTTCTAACACCCGTTAACCGGTGCGCAAAATCTCTGTCGACGTGTCTTGATCTCGCCACATCAGGATTCTGATAAGCCCGCGGATGTCGGCCACCGCACGGGCCGATGGGAAATTGGGGGTGTCAACGAAGGATGAAGAATGTTTGAGTTGTTTGCGTTCGGCCGGCTGCGTCACGTCATCGCGCTGGCTCTCTTCTCCGCGGCGTTCGCCGCATCTGTCTCTCCAGCATCAGCACGGTCTCATCGTCACAGCGCAGAGCGGCACGCTCACGTGCATCACGCTGCGCACCATGCGGGCAGGCATCATCACTATCGCCACGCAGGCTCATCGCGCTTCGAGCGCGGCGCCGCGCAATTGCAGGCGAACGGCTTCATGGATACGCAGGCCAGCTATGATCAGAGCGCCAATGCCGCGGCCGTGGCAGGCGGCTTCGGTGGAGGCTCGGGCCTCGTCTCGGAAGCGCGCCGCTATCTCGGCGGCAATCCGACCGGGCGCGGCAGCCTGTGGTGTGCGCGCTTCATGAACATGGTGCTGCAGCATACCGGCCATCAGGGCTCCGGCTCCGACATGGCGAGCTCGTTCGCGCATTACGGAACGCGCGTCTCCGGCCCGCAGGTCGGCGCGATTGCGGTCATGTCGCGCGGCCGCCGCGGCGGCCATGTCGGCATCATCACCGGCATCGACGCGCAGGGCAATCCGATCATGATCTCCGGCAACAACGGCAATCGCGTCCGCGAGGCACCGATCTCGCGCGGGCGAATCTACGCGTATGTGATGCCGAACTGAGAAGCGACGAAGTTGTAGGGTGGGCAAAGCGAAGCGTGCCCACCACTTCTGCTCGCGTGGAGTGATGGTGGGCACGGCGCTTCGCGCCTTTGCCCACCATACCGCAGCTCACGCCGGGACCGGCTCTTCCATCGCAACCTGATCGCCAACGCCGACCTCGCCTCCCGCGATCACCTCGCCATAGATGCCGCAATCCATGTGGCCGAGGTGGCGCATGATCGTGGGTGGAATCTCGAGGTCGCGTATCGCCGTCTCCGGATCGACATTGGTGGCCGCGCATCGGACGATGCGCTTGACGATTTTCAGCCGCGCCGCGCCGATCGCAAGTGTCTGGCCGACGAGGTCGAGCTCGTGCCAGGCCGGCCAGCCCTGGAGGTAGAGATTGGCGCGGAAGCGCAGGGGATTCACGGCGGCGCCGCCGAGCATCTCTTCGATGGCGCGGACGCTGCCGAGATTGATGATGGAGACGACCTTGCGGGCGACGTCCGAGAAGCTGTGGTCGCGTCCCGACAGCACTTTTGGCGGGCCCCGCAGCTCGCTCTGGAAATTCCCCGTGAAGTAGCTCTCGATGGCGGCGCGCCCGCTCGCGGTCTCCAGGTCGCCGCTCGCGACGACCTGGCCGTCCTTGCGGATGGCCAGAAGATTGGTCGCGTCGTCGAACCGGCTATGCAGGGCCGCCAGCCGCTCATTGCGCATCAGCATCAGGAACTGGGTCTTGGGCATCCATTGCGGCGCCTCCGGATCGAACCCGCTCGGGCCGTTCTCGATGGCGTAGCGGCGGTCGGCCGGCAGGGTCTGTCCGACCCGCAAGGCGACGCGGGGCAGGGGCTCGGGCGTAAGGCCTTTGACCGGATAGCGGTAAAGGCCGGTGATCTCGGCAGTCGGCTCGGCAATCATGGTGACAAGTTAAGGGATTCCACCTGCTGCCGCCAAGATGGCCGGTTCGTGCACGAATTTGTGAAGAAGCCTCTTCCGTTCCCGTGACTTGGTTCCCACATCTGCGTCAGGCCGGCGCCAGCGTCGGCTGCTAACGACCGCTGCTGGTTGAGGAACGTCAATGCGGCCAGCGGAAACCCAATGAAGATGCCGTTTGGAGTGCCTTTGAGGGCTCCAGGGGCAGGCCGAGGGAAAGACAAGATGAACATTGAAAAATACACCGAACGCTCCAGGGGCTTCATCCAGTCCGCACAGTCGCTCGCTGTGCGCGAGGGGCACCAGCAATTTTCGACTCTCCACCTCCTGAAGGTTCTCCTCGACGACAATGAGGGCCTGGCTGCCGGTCTGATCGACCGCGCCGGCGGCAATTCCCGTGCGATTCTGAAGGCGACCGAGGACGCCCTGAACAAGGTGCCGAAGGTTTCTGGCGGCGGCGCCGGGCAGATTTATCTCGCGCCCGAGCTTGCGCGCACCTTTGATGCTGCCGAAAAGGCCGGCGAGAAGGCCGGCGACAGCTTCGTCACGGTCGAGCGCCTGCTGCTCGGGCTCGCGTTGGAGAAGTCCAGCGAGGCCGGCACGATCCTGAACAAGGGCGGCGTCACCCCGCAAAACCTCAACGCCGCGATCGAGGCGCTGCGCAAGGGCCGTACGGCCGACAGCGCGACCGCCGAGAACGCCTATGACGCGCTGAAGAAATACGCCCGCGATCTGACCCAGGCCGCGCGCGACGGCAAGCTCGATCCGGTGATCGGCCGCGACGAGGAGATCCGCCGTACCATCCAGGTGCTCTCCCGCCGCACCAAGAACAATCCCGTGCTGATCGGCGAGCCCGGCGTCGGCAAGACCGCCATCGTCGAGGGCCTGGCGCTGCGCATCGTCAACGGTGACGTGCCGGAAAGCCTCAAGGACAAGAAGCTGCTCTCGCTCGACCTCGGCGCGCTGATTGCCGGCGCGAAATACCGCGGCGAGTTCGAGGAGCGGCTGAAGGCCGTGCTCCAGGAGGTGACCGCGACCGAAGGCACCTTCATCCTGTTCATCGACGAGATGCACACGCTGATCGGCGCCGGCAAGGCCGACGGCGCGATGGATGCGTCCAACCTGCTCAAGCCGGCGCTTGCCCGCGGCGAGTTGCATTGCATCGGCGCGACCACGCTCGATGAGTACCAGAAGCACGTCGAGAAGGATGCGGCGCTGGCGCGGCGCTTCCAGCCGATCTTCGTCAGCGAGCCCTCGGTCGAGGACACCATCTCGATCCTGCGCGGGCTGAAGGACAAGTACGAGCAGCACCACGGCGTGCGGATCACCGATTCCGCGCTGGTGGCGGCGACGACGCTGTCCAACCGCTACATCACCGACCGCTTCCTGCCCGACAAGGCGATCGACCTCATGGACGAGGCCGCGGCGCGGCTGAAGATGCAGGTCGATTCCAAGCCCGAAGAGCTGGATTCGCTGGATCGCGAGATCATCCGGCTCAAGATCGAGCAGGAGGCGCTGAAGAAGGAAAGTGATCTCGGCTCCAAGACGCGCCTCCAGGCACTGGAGAAGGAGCTCGCCGATCTCGAGGAGAAATCGGCGGCGCTGACGGCGCGCTGGAGCGCGGAGAAGAACAAGCTCTCCAACGCCCAGAAGCTCAAGGCCGAGCTCGATGCCCTGCGCGTTGAGCTTGCCAATGCGCAGCGGCGCGGCGAATTCCAGAAGGCGGGCGAGCTGGCCTATGGCCGGATCCCTGAGCTGGAGAAGAAGCTCGCCGATATCGAGGCGCGCGAAGGTTCTGGTGAGATGATGGAGGAGGCGGTCACCGCCAACCACATCGCGCAAGTGGTCTCGCGCTGGACCGGCGTGCCCGTCGACAAGATGCTGGAGGGCGAAAAGGAAAAGCTCCTCAAGATGGAGGAGGCGCTCGGCAGGCGCGTCGTCGGCCAGAGCGAGGCCGTGCACGCGGTCGCGACCGCGGTACGCCGCTCGCGTGCGGGCTTGCAGGATCCGAACCGGCCGATCGGCTCGTTCATGTTCTTAGGCCCCACCGGCGTCGGCAAGACCGAGCTGACCAAGGCGCTCGCCGAGTACCTGTTCAACGACGAGACCGCGATGGTCCGCCTCGACATGTCCGAATACATGGAGAAGCACTCGGTCTCGCGCCTGATCGGCGCGCCTCCGGGCTATGTCGGCTATGACGAGGGCGGCGCGCTCACCGAAGCGGTGCGGCGCCGGCCCTACCAGGTGGTGCTGTTCGACGAGATCGAGAAAGCGCATCCGGACGTCTTCAACGTCCTGTTGCAGGTGCTCGACGACGGCCGCCTGACCGATGGCCAGGGCCGTACCGTCGATTTCCGTAACACGCTGATCATCATGACCTCGAATCTCGGATCGGAGTTCCTGGTGAATCAACCCGAGGGCGAAGATACATCCGCCGTGCGTGAGCAGGTGATGGGAATGGTGCGGGGACATTTCCGCCCCGAATTCCTGAACCGCGTCGACGAGATCATCCTGTTCCATCGCTTGCAGAAGAGCGAGATGGGCCGGATCGTCGAGATCCAGTTCGCGCGACTCCAGAAGCTGCTCACCGATCGCAAGATCGCGCTGACGCTGGATGGCGCAGGCCGCGACTGGCTCGCTGCCAAGGGCTGGGATCCGGCTTACGGCGCAAGGCCGCTGAAGCGGGTGATCCAGCGCTATCTCCAGGATCCGCTCGCCGAGATGATCCTGGCCGGCGACGTGAAGGACGGCGACACCGTTGCGATCTCCACCGAGGGCAACGTGCTGACCTTCAACGGCAAGGCGGCGCAGACGGCCGAGATCGCTCAGTTCGAGGCGCCGGTGCCGAAGCGCAAGCTGAACTGATTTTCGCGTTCGTCAGGTACAACATGCACCCCGGAAGAGGCCTCCTCTCCGGGGTGAATTATTCGGCCGCTCTAGCTGATCGCGGGAGCGGGACCTGAATCGGCCGCGTCATCCTCGTCGCCGCCCTCGTCAAGCTCGGAGAGGATATCCACCAGCTCGCGCACGCGGCCATGGGCCAGCGGCCGCAGGTCGTTGATCATGGGCTCGTCATTGGCGAGCCAGGCCTGGGCTTCGGCGAGCTCGTCGATGGTCGCGCCGGTTCCGATGATCTGGGCAATGGTGACGTCGTCAGCCCCGCTGACGGCCTTTGTGACGTCGTCGCGTGAGAGGCGCATGGTTGGTCCTCCTCTGCTTAACGGCTCAAACAGGTCGCGCGGGTCAATCGAGACGCCGCCGATCAGTTCCGCAATTGGGGAGGTAGGACGGAACCTGGCCGTGAAAAGGCCGGGTCCGGAGAAAATTACCGGTTGGTGACTTAGCGATTAGTGACCTGGAGCGGGCCGCCGGTCGCATCCGAGATGCGCGCGATGCCGCTGGAGCGGTTGCTCATCATCGCCTCGATGCGGTCGCGCTCCTTCTCGAAGCCCGCCATGATCGGCCCTTCGAGCGAGCGACCGCGCGGCAGCTTGACGCGTAGCGGGTCGACGAAGCGGCCGTTGACCAGGATTTCGTAATGGACGTGGGGTCCGGTCGACGCGCCGGTCGAACCGACGAAGCCGATCACCTGGCCCTGCCGCACCTTCTTGCCCGCTTCCATGCCCTTGGCAAAGGCCGACATGTGGCCATAGCCCGTCTCGTAGCCGTTGTTATGCTTGATGCGGACATATTTGCCGTAGCCGCCCTCGAGCTGGGCTCTCTCGATCACGCCGTTGCCGGCCGCGAAAATCGGCGTGCCGTAGGCGGTGGCCCAGTCGACGCCGGTGTGCATCCTCACGATGCCGAAGATCGGATGGCGGCGACCGCCGAAACCGGACCGCATGATGGCAGTGTTGACGGGCTTGCGGACCAGAAACTTCTTCGCGCTCTTGCCGGTCTCGTCATAGTAGTCGACGACGCCGTCATCGGGGCTCTGGAAGCGGTAGTATTTCTTGGTCTCGCCCCCGACCGTGAGGGAGGCGAACAGCACCTCGCTCTTGTCGGTCGCCGTCACGCCTTCGTCCTCGCCGGCGTAGAAGACGTCGAAGGAATCGCCCGGCTGCACCTTGCGCTGGAAATCGACGTCGTAGGAGTAGATCTTGATCATGTCGTCGATGACCGGCATCGGCACCTTGTTGCGCATCGCGGTCTCGTAGATGCTCTGGTAGAGCCGCACGCCAGTGCCATCGTCTTCGTCATCGTCGTCGCTGTTGGCGTTTGTCGTGGCGTCGGCGATGGTGTTCATGCTGGAGACGTCGACCGCGACGTATTTGCCGAGATCGGACAGCGCCGCGATCGCCTCGACCATGGTGTCGTTGGCGACGACGACGCGGTAGGGCTGCAGCCTTGCGCCCGGGCTTGCCGGCGCCATCAGGATGCGCAGCTTCTCACCTTCCTTCAGGCCGCCGTCGCGGCCTCGCGGGCCGAGCATCGCGACGATCGCCTTGATCTCTTCGGGCGTCGCGCCGAGATCGCGCAGCGCGGAAGCGACGTTGTCGCCCTTCTTCACGACGTGAACGCGCTCGCCATTGGGATTGCCGCCGGTGATCTGTTCCTTGGTCTTCGGCAGCAGCGTGACGTTTTCCGGCACCACGCGCGTCTCGAAGCCGGCGTAAGGATCGGACGTCGACGCCTCGGTGGCGTAGGCCATCTTCATGTCGGACTGGCCGGTCGCGCCAGAAACGTCGGCCGTGGCGTTGGCGAGCGCGGCGTAGCGCACCCCGCCATTGCCGCGCCAGTTGGCGGCATCCCGCACCCGCATCAGGATATCGTCGAGCGCCACCACCGCGGAAATCTTGGCCTTCGGCAGCACCGGCGACAGGTCCTTGGTGACGAAGGAGACCTCGGCGTCGGGTTCGACGGCTTCGGGATTGTTCGGGTCGTCCGATGCGGTCTTCGGATCGGACCCGACGTCGGTCAGCATGCGCTGGGCGTTGAACGGCGGAATCTTCGCCGACAGATCGCTCGTCGTCATCGACAGATTGCCGGCGATCCGGACGAAGGGGCGTACCCGCATCACGTCGCGGTTGCCGACGCGGGCAACGGTGGAGACACGCACGATGTTGCGCGAGGCGGTGGATTCGTTGGGCGGCGGCAGGCGGTCGCTCTTGTGCAGCGTAGCGGCGCGATCTGCCGCACCGAATGCGCCGCGCAGCGCGCCTTCGACGCGCTCCGGCACCTTGGCAAAGGTCATCTCGCCGTCGAGAGATGCGAAAACGGCGCCGCCGATCAAGGCCGCGCCGCAGAGTCCGGTCAGAATCGTGCCGCTGAACCACTGTACGGAGACGCGACGGCGATCGATGACGGCAGCTTCGGAACCATCGACGGAAAGCGGCGGCTCGTGGCCGAGATCAATGATCCCGGTCTCACGCCCATAACCCCCGCGTGACGCCCTATGGTTCAACCCAAGTCCCCCAATATCACCGACATGCGCGAAGCCTGTTCTCGCGCCTTGCCGACCTCGCCCTCTTCAAGGGGGATCTTCGGACCAAGGCGCGCCGCCTGAAGACGCTCGTCGGCCAGAAAGCCCTCAAGGGGCCGGCCGAGCTCACGAACAGCGAAGCGGATGAAAGTCTTTCGATGTCTCTCGAATGTCCCGGGAAGGCAGCTGCATCTTTCAGATCGCCTCCCCTTGACCAGTGCAAACCGCCGGCAGCCCCCACAGGCATCCAACGATTCAAGCTTGTGTCATACCAGAACGCCGCGGGATTGTGGCTCTAGTACGGCGCCAAATCCTGAAAAAGTTTCCCGATCGGGCCAGGGCGAGCGCTGCCGCCGGGAGGGCTGCTTGGGACCCCTTCGGAACCCCAATTTTTTTCTCTCGCGGACCAAACTTTTTTTCCGGATTTTCTCCGAACGCGTCGCCCGAGGCGAAAGCGCGCGTCGTGTAAGCCTCGGAAAACACCGGACTTTTTCCGCAATGCACAACGGTTTTCGGCGTGCGACGATTTGTTGACAATGGCCGTTGACAATCCCGATGGGTGGGGCCTATAACCCGACCACTGAGCGCGGCGCCGCCGGGTCACTGACCAAGGCGAGCGAACGCGCCACTGATGCTCCTCACCTTGTTGAGTGCACAACAGCCGACACAAATCGGTTGGAGTTCATTCATCGTCGGTAAGGGTGTCGGAACCCTTCCTCCCAGGAAGGTTGGGGCCTCTCCGGTCCCGGGCTGTTTGACAAGTGAAGATGAAGAAAGAGAAACGTGGACGGCGGAGTCCTTGCGGGTCTCGCTTCTGAAAAGCTTCGGCTTTTCTGATCGAGACCGGACGAAAGACTTCGGCGGTACACGTTTCAAAGGTTACACCATCGTTGCCAGCGATGTGAATCGCAGGCAGCTCGTCGACTTCGGTTGATGAAAAATGGTGGGACCTCGTCAAACGTTGTGATCAGCCGGTTCAAAGTTCAAGTCCAACTTGAGAGTTTGATCCTGGCTCAGAGCGAACGCTGGCGGCAGGCTTAACACATGCAAGTCGAGCGGGCGTAGCAATACGTCAGCGGCAGACGGGTGAGTAACGCGTGGGAACGTACCTTTTGGTTCGGAACAACACAGGGAAACTTGTGCTAATACCGGATAAGCCCTTACGGGGAAAGATTTATCGCCGAAAGATCGGCCCGCGTCTGATTAGCTAGTTGGTAGGGTAATGGCCTACCAAGGCGACGATCAGTAGCTGGTCTGAGAGGATGATCAGCCACATTGGGACTGAGACACGGCCCAAACTCCTACGGGAGGCAGCAGTGGGGAATATTGGACAATGGGGGCAACCCTGATCCAGCCATGCCGCGTGAGTGATGAAGGCCCTAGGGTTGTAAAGCTCTTTTGTGCGGGAAGATAATGACGGTACCGCAAGAATAAGCCCCGGCTAACTTCGTGCCAGCAGCCGCGGTAATACGAAGGGGGCTAGCGTTGCTCGGAATCACTGGGCGTAAAGGGTGCGTAGGCGGGTCTTTAAGTCAGGGGTGAAATCCTGGAGCTCAACTCCAGAACTGCCTTTGATACTGAAGATCTTGAGTTCGGGAGAGGTGAGTGGAACTGCGAGTGTAGAGGTGAAATTCGTAGATATTCGCAAGAACACCAGTGGCGAAGGCGGCTCACTGGCCCGATACTGACGCTGAGGCACGAAAGCGTGGGGAGCAAACAGGATTAGATACCCTGGTAGTCCACGCCGTAAACGATGAATGCCAGCCGTTAGTGGGTTTACTCACTAGTGGCGCAGCTAACGCTTTAAGCATTCCGCCTGGGGAGTACGGTCGCAAGATTAAAACTCAAAGGAATTGACGGGGGCCCGCACAAGCGGTGGAGCATGTGGTTTAATTCGACGCAACGCGCAGAACCTTACCAGCCCTTGACATGTCCAGGACCGGTCGCAGAGATGTGACCTTCTCTTCGGAGCCTGGAACACAGGTGCTGCATGGCTGTCGTCAGCTCGTGTCGTGAGATGTTGGGTTAAGTCCCGCAACGAGCGCAACCCCCGTCCTTAGTTGCTACCATTTAGTTGAGCACTCTAAGGAGACTGCCGGTGATAAGCCGCGAGGAAGGTGGGGATGACGTCAAGTCCTCATGGCCCTTACGGGCTGGGCTACACACGTGCTACAATGGCGGTGACAATGGGAAGCGAAGGGGCAACCCCTAGCAAATCTCAAAAAGCCGTCTCAGTTCGGATTGGGCTCTGCAACTCGAGCCCATGAAGTTGGAATCGCTAGTAATCGTGGATCAGCACGCCACGGTGAATACGTTCCCGGGCCTTGTACACACCGCCCGTCACACCATGGGAGTTGGTTTTACCTGAAGACGGTGCGCTAACCCGCAAGGGAGGCGGCCGGCCACGGTAGGGTCAGCGACTGGGGTGAAGTCGTAACAAGGTAGCCGTAGGGGAACCTGCGGCTGGATCACCTCCTTTCTAAGGATGATCCTTCAGAGAGCTCACGCTCACTATCGGATCGTTTTAGAAACATCAGGGGCCAACAGATCGCCAGATCGTTGAGCTCCATTGGCGGGATTTCGCCGTCTACGTTTCTCTTTCTTCGCGGACGAACACGCGCCGGGGCTGCGCTGTGCGATTGCATTCGGCGCTGGTCGCCGGCTGCACGCGAGCATGCCCCTAGTCCTTGAGAGGATAGCGTTAGGGCTTGTAGCTCAGTTGGTTAGAGCGCGCGCTTGATAAGCGTGAGGTCGGAAGTTCAAGTCTTCCCAGGCCCACCACTTTCATCGAGCGAGCATTCGTCTTCTGGTTACGGGGCCATAGCTCAGCTGGGAGAGCGCGTGCTTTGCAAGCATGAGGTCGTCGGTTCGATCCCGTCTGGCTCCACCAGATGGTTTGATCATCGACTGATCGTGCACCTAAATCGTCCGCGAAACATCACTTCGCATCTTGCTAGTCTGGATAGACAGCAAGTTGCGTGATTTCTTACATCGTAAAGAGGAGATCGATCCGAGTTGGATCGTGCAGAGAATATCTGCGCGAGACTTCATTATCTCCGGATCATTTCGGCGCTCGTGCGTCTTCCAGGGTAGCTCACAAGGCTGCGTTGAGAGACGAGCGAGTTGTAAATGATCCTTTTAGCGAAGCTTGACCGCCTCGCTATCGGAACGATCTTACGAAGCAAGCTGGTCTTTCTAGTCAATGTCCGGCTGCATATAGCGTTCATCGAGGGCGCGCGCCGCAAGGCAATTATGCAGACAACATTCTGCCGAGTGTGTGGACATTGATAATGAGAGCAATCAAGTGCCTTAAGGGTGTTCGGTGGATGCCTTGGCGCTGAGAGGCGATGAAGGACGTGCTACGCTGCGATAAGCCGTGGGGAGCTGCGAAGAAGCTTTGATCCATGGATTTCCGAATGGGGAAACCCACCTTCGATAGCCGGAACTCCAAGACCTTTGTCGAAAGACATCGGTGTGGGGTTCGATCAGATAATGAGAGAAGCCAGGCCTTTAGATTTCGATCGAAGAGGTTTTGGATTTCCGGTTATCAAGTGAAGGTATGAGACTTCTGAATAAAATAGGAGGTTTCAA